>NZ_JBYNWH010000001.1:7500-4807500 GCF_057786115.1 Mesorhizobium sp. P170090 | reverse complement strand
CGATGCCGACCGCGACCAGCGCCACGGCGATCGAGTTGCGGGCGCCGACCATGATCATCGACAGGATGTCGCGGCCGAAATGATCGGTGCCGAACCAGTGCGCCGCAGAGGGCGCGAGCGTCTTGTCCGAGATCACCAGTTTGGTCACGTCGTAGGGCGTCCAGACGTAGGAGATGACCGCTATTGCAGCCACCAGCACCGTGATGGCGAAGCCGATGAGGAAGGAGCGGTTGCGGAAGGCCTTGGCCAGAATGCTGCCCAACGTCTCCTGCGGGATGTCGATGTGCAGCGTCATTGCCGGCCTCGAAGGCGCGGATCGACGATGGCGTAGGAGACGTCGACGACGAGGTTGACGGCAATGACGGCGACGACCAGCAGCATGACGATGCTTTCGACGACGATCAGGTCGCGCTGGGTGATCGCCTGGAACACCAGCCGTCCGAGGCCGGGGAGATAAAAGACGTTCTCGATGATGATGGTGCCGGCGAGCAGGAAGGCGAATTGCAGGCCCAGAATGGTCAGAACCGGGATCATCGCGTTGCGCAGCGCGTGCCGCCATAGTACGGCACGATAGGGCAGGCCCTTGGCGCGGGCGGTGCGGATATAATCCTCGTTCAGCACCTCGAGCAGCGCGGAGCGGGCAACGCGCGCCAGGATCGCCGCCTGCGGCAGCGCAAGTGCTACGGCCGGCAGCAGCAGCGATTTCAGCGCCGGCCAGACACCGGCGCTCCAGCCGGGAAAGCCGCCGGCCGGCACCAGCCGCAGCCAGACGGCAAAGAGGTAGATCAGCATCAGCGCGAACCAGAAGTTCGGGATGGCGACGCCGAGTTGGGCGGCGCCCATGGCAATCGTGTCACCGGCCCCCCCGCGCCGGCTGGCGGAATAGAGCCCGACCGGGATGGCAATGATGGTGGACAGCGCCAGCGCGATCAGCGCCAGCGGCAGGGAAACCGCCATGCGCTCGCGGACAAGGTCGATGACCGGCACTGAATAAGTGTAGGAGCGGCCGAAATCGAGGCTGAGCAGACCGCCGACCCAATGAAGGTAGCGCAGGAGAAGCGGCGCGTTGAGGCCCATCTGGTTGCGCAGGAGTTCGACCTGCTCGGCGCTGGCGTTGAGGCCCAGCATCAGCCGCGCCGGGTCGCCGGGCAGGATTTCGAGCACGGCGAAGACGACCATCGAGGCCAGGATCAAGGTTGCGATCGCGATGGCGAGGCGTTTGAGGAGGTAGGCGGTCATGGTGGAGGGGCGCCCGGTGCGGCTGCGCCTTGAAAGTCGAGTTCCCCCCCACCCCCCTCTGTCCTGCCGGACCCGGCCCTTCGCTGTCGCTTCGGGCGTTCGTTGTTCGGAAAGCCAAGCAGTTGGCTTTCCGTCCGCTGCGCGGACCACTCCTCACCCCCCGCAAGGGGGGAGATCAGCAGGTTCTGTGTCGTCGACCAGCGTTCAACGTTCGCGATAGGCGAAAGCGGAGATGAGAGCCCGATCTCCCCCCTTGCGGGGGAGATGCCCGGCAGGGCAGAGGGGGGTGTGACGGAGCGCAAACGCCGCCCTTTGGCCCGCCGCCTCAATTCGCCCACTTCACCTTGGTCAGGTCATTCGCCTGGATCGGGGCGTTTTCCCACAGGCCCTGCAGCTTGGCGTCCCAGACGCCGACCTTCGGCAGTTCATAGAGGAACCCCACCACGGCGTCGTCGGCCAGGATCTTCTGTGCTTCGCCGAGCAGCGTGTTGCGCTTGGCGTCGTCGGAGGTGAGGTTCAGCTCGGCGATGATCTTGTCGAAGGCGGGGTTGTCGTAGTTGAAGTAGTAGTCCTTGCGCGAGTAGATATCGATGTCGTTGGGCTCGGTGTGGGAGACGATGGTCAGGTCGTAATCCTTCTTGGTGAACACCTGATCCAGCCACTGCGCCCATTCGACCGGAATGATTTCCAGGTCGATGCCGACGTCGCGCAGCTGCGAGGCGATGATCTCGCCGCCAAGCCGTGCATAGGAAGGCGGCGGCAGTTTCAGCGTCGCCTTGATTCCGTTTTCGAAGCCGGCTTGCTTCAGCAGCTCCTTGGCCTTGTCGACATTGTGCGGGTACAGGCCGGTGAGGTCGACATAGGCCTTGCTGGCGGGCGACATGTGCGAGCCGATCGGCACGCCGAGGCCGGCCGAGGCGCCGTCGATGATCGCCTTGCGGTCGAGCGCGAAGGCAATTGCCTGCCGCACCTCGAGCTTGTCGAAAGGCGGCTTCTTGTTGTTGATCGCCAGAATGGTCTCGCCCTCAGTCGAGCCGATCACCACCTTGAAGCGCGGATCGTCCTTGACCTGCGCGACGCTGTCGGGATCGAAGAAAGGGAAAGCCTGGATGTCGCCGGAGAGCAGCGCCGGCACGGCGGCGGCGGCGTCGGGAACGATGCGGAATTCGGCCTTGTCGAGGGATACCGGAGCGCCCCAGTAGTTGTCGGATTTGACCAGCGTGATCGACGAGCCCTTGGCCCAGCTCTGGAATTTGAACGGGCCGGTGCCGATGGGCTTTTCCTTGTTGGTGTCGGCGCTCTCCGGCGCCACGATCACCGCGTCGCCCCAGCCCAGATTGTAGAGGAACGACCCCTGCGGGTTCTTCAGCGTCACCTTGACCGTTGTCGGATCGACGACTTCGACCGTATCGATGGCGGCGAACAGGGCCTTTTGCGCGTTGACCGAATTGTCGGCGCGGGCGCGGTCGAGCGAGAACTTCACGTCGCCGGCGTCGAAATCGCTGCCGTCATGGAATTTGACGCCGGTGTGCAGCTTGAAGGTGTAGACCTTGCCATCGTCGGAAATGGCCCAGCTCTCGGCAAGGTCGGGCAGCACTTCGCCATTCGGACCGATGCGGGTCAGGCCCTCGAAGACGTTGGCGTAGAGCACTTCGTCGATCGCCGCGGCAGCACCGGCGGTCGGATCGAGATGTGGCGGCTCGAGCGTAATGCCGATCACCAGGTCGGTGCGTGCGGCAAATGCCTGACTGCCGGCCAGTGCCAGCACCGCGGCGGCAAGAATGGTTTTCCACAATTTCATCGTGCAACTCCCAAATGCTCGAACCCTGGTGCGATAGAAGCGTGATTTCGAGGTGGAGTAAATTGCGTTTCGTGCTCCGCAGCGGCGCGGGGAGGAATGTTTTTTCAGCGAAGTCGATGGTTCAGTCCGCGGCCGTGCCCCTAAGCAGCACATTCAGCCCAATCGCCATCACCTTGGCCGACTCCACCATATCAGAGATACCGACCCATTCGTCGGGCCGGTGGGCGAGGTCCAAAATGCCCGGGCCATAGGCGATGCAATCATAGATGTGGCCGATGCGGGCGATGTGCTTCTGGTCGTAAGTGCCTGGTGAAATGACATAATCCGGCTCACGGTCGAAGATCGCCATGATGCCTTGCGCCACCGCCTTGACCACCGGCGCGTCGCGCTCGGTCATCAGCGGCAGCACCTCCATCAGGTCGCGAATCTCGTAGTCGAACTTTTTGCGCTCGCGCTTCAGCCGGTCGAGGATATCGGTCACCTCGCTCTTGACCGTGGCAAGGTCCTCCTCGAGCAGGAAGCGGCGGTCGATGGTCAGCCGGCAGGCGTCGGGCACGTTGGGTGAGGGCAGGCCGGGGCGGAAATCCTCGGTCTGGCCGCCATGGATCGAGTTGATGTTCATGGTCGAGCGCTTTGCGCCTTGGGGCACGACAGGCATGCGCGTCACCTTGCGGTCGAGCGCCGGAAACAGTTCATCCTCGAAGGCCTGCAGCACGGCGCCCATGTGGCGCACCGCATTGTCGCCGAGGAACGGCATCGAGCCATGCGCGATCTCGCCCTTGGTCTCGATCTCCGCCCACCAGACGCCGCGATGGCCAAGACAGATGCGGTCCTTGTTCAGCGGCTCCGGGATGATGACGTGGTCGACCTTGGGTTTCGAGAAATAGCCAAGCTTCGCCAGATGGGCGACGCCGCCGAAGCCGCCGGACTCCTCATCGACCGTGCCCGAAATTTCGATGGCGCCGGGAAAGTCGGGGAATACCTCCATGAAGGCTTCCGCCGCGATGATCGAGGCGGCCATGCCCCCTTTCATGTCGCAGGCGCCGCGGCCGTAGACCTTGCCGTCCTTCACCACCCCGGCAAAGGGATCGACGCTCCAGCCTTCGCCGGCTTCGACCACATCGATGTGCGAGTTGAAATGGACACAGGCTCCAGGCGAGCGGCCGTCGAAGCGGGCGACGACATTGACGCGGGGATAGCGGTCGGTGTCGCCGGGCGTGCCTTCGGCGCGGATGAATTCGGTTTCGAAGCCAAGCCTGCCTAGGCGCGCACCGATATATTCGGCGCAGGGGCGATAGGCTTCGCCAGGCGGGTTGATGGTCGGGAAGCGGATCAGGTCGGCGGTCAGTGCGACCAGGTCATCAACACGGGCGTCTATCGCTTTGAAGAGTCGTTTGTTCATTCCCGGATTTGAGCAGGCAAGGGGGTGGTTTTGCAAGCATCGCGCCACTGGCGCCGAAACTTCGTGTCGCAGCGGCAACTATGGCGGAAAATCGTTCAAATTCGCTGCTTTAGATTGGCGAATTTATCAAGGAGTGTGTGTTAGATCACTCACCTGTCGTTAAAAAGATGAAAAACCGCGTGATGACAGGGCAGGCAAGGGGCATCAAAGGGGTTTGATCTCATGACTAAAATCGTTCTCATGGCAGCTGCTTTTGCGGCGATGCTGTTCGGCACGTCCATCGAAAGCAGGGCTGCCTCGCTGGTGGCCAGCATCGACGTCTCGTCGCAGACCATGACCGTCAGCCAATACGGCCAGGTGCTTTATCGCTGGAGCGTGTCGACCGCCCGCAGTGGCTATTTCACGCCGCGCGGCACCTATCGGCCGCAACGCACGGCGCGGATGTGGTATTCGAAGAAATACCACATGTCGCCAATGCCTTACTCGGTGTTCTTCCATGGCGGCTACGCCATCCACGGCACCGGCGCGGTCAGGCAGCTAGGGCGTCCGGCATCGCATGGCTGCGTGCGGCTGCACACCGCCAATGCCGCGATGTTCTATGCGATGGTGCGCGAAGTCGGCTTCGGCAATACGCGGATCGTTGTGACGAACTGAGGCTTTCGACGACTTAAGATTGACGCTGCCCCTGGCCGGTGGCGTTGGCCTGTCCGCGCCGGCGGCGACGCCGGCCTGAGATTTCCCACCTTTTGTGGAACCACATCCACTGTCCCGGATCTTCGCGCACCCAGCGCTCGACCACGTCGGCGAGCAGTTGGGTGGTGGCCGCGACATCGACGCTGCCGCTTTCATTGCGCGGCAAGGTCAGCTTGTCCTCGATCTCGAGGCGGAAGCGGTTGCCTGGCAGCCGCACACATCGCGCCGGATAGACGTCGCAATCATAGTGACGGGCGAGCATGCCCAGAACCGGATTGCTCTGGCATGGGCGATTAAAGAAGATCGTCTCCAGTCCGCTGGAGAATTTCTGGTCGACCAAAACGCCGATATTGCCGCCTTTCTCCAGAATCGACGCCAACGCGAAGGAGGCGCCGGTCGAAGACGGCAGCAAGGCGCCCATGCTCGAACGCCGCGTCGAATGGATATAATCGGCGAGGTAGGGATTGTTCGGCGGACGAAACAGCGCCGTGATCTTCATGCCGAACGTCGCGGCAGCCACCGGCAGCAATTCAAAATTGCCGAGATGGCCGGTGAACAGGATATGCGGTTTGTCCTCGCCAGCTATCTGATGGAAATGATCGGCGCCACCGACTTCGACGCGGCCGGGCGTCGCTGCGTTCGGATCATAGTCGAAGAGGGCGTCAAGAAAGATGTATTCGGCGGCGAGCCGGGCCATGTTGCCCCACATGTCGGAGGCGATGGCCTCGATCTCGACATCGCTCTTTTCGGGATAGGCAAGGCGCAGATTGTTGATGGCGACACGGTGGCGCCCGACCCACGGACCGATGCGCCGTGCCGCCCGGTCGGCGAAATTGAGCGCCCTGTCCGCGGGCAAGAGGCGCAGCAGCGAGATGATCGTCATCGCCACGCGCGCCACCAGCCAGTGCTCCATCTGGCGCAGTCTTCGGCCATAGCGGAACATGAAGTCCCGGCGGGCTTTCTTGAACACCTTGCCGACCATAGTCCTAAGAAACGCGCAGGATGATCTTGCCGAACACGTCGCGGCCTTCCATGCGCTTCAACGCGGCGTCGATGCCGTCGAAGCCGACTTCGGTGTCGATGACAGGTGCGACCTGTCCCGCCGCCATCTTCTGCATGGCGTTGGCCATGTTCTCCATGCGGCAGCCGAAGGACCCAAGCAGCTTCAGCTGCTGCTGGAACAGCTGCATCAGATTGATCTGCGTCGACACGCCGGAGGTCGAGCCGCAGGTGACCAGGCGGCCGCCGCGCTTGAGGCACAGCATCGAGGCGGCAAAGGTGTCGGCGCCGACATGTTCGAAGACGACGTCGACGCCCTTCTTCCTGGTGAGCTTGCGCACGACGCCTTCGAAACGATCGTCGCGGTAGTTGATGACATGGTCGGCGCCGAGCGCCTTGGCCTTGTCGATCTTGTCGTTGGAACCGACCGTGGTGATGATGGTGCAACCCATGCGCTTGGCCAGCTGGATCGCCGCCGAGCCGATGCCGGAGCCGCCGGCATGGATGAGGATGGTTTCGCCGGGCTGCAGCTTGGCATTGTCGAACAGCATGTGCTCGACGGTGCCGAAGGTGACGGGGGCGACAGCCGCGCCGACATCGGTCACGCCGGGAGGAGCAGGGACCAGCAGGCGCGCCGGCAGGTTGATCTTCTCCTGGGCAAAGCCGTCGAGATGGAAGCCGTGGACGCCCGAGACATGTTCGCAGAGATTGTCGCGGCCTTCGCGGCAGGCGCGGCAAAGGCCGCAGGTGCGCGCGCCGTAGATCGACAGCAATTGTCCGGGCAGCAGGCTGGAGACGCCGGGGCCGACAGCTTCGACCTCGCCGGAGGCTTCGGCGCCGACGACCAGCGGCAGCTTACGCTTGGCGAAGGCCATGCCACGCCAGCCCCAGACGTCGATATGGTTCAGCGCCACCGCCTTGATGCGCAGCGTGACTTCGCCCAATGCGGGGGGCGGCGGGGGCGGCAGGTCCACCGTTTCAAGACGGCGGTCCTCGATAAGTTGCAGTGCGCGCATGGAGCCTGTCAGTTCAGTCTGGCTGAAAAAGGTCGCTTAGACCGGTTCCCGCGCCATGACAAGGCAAGTGTTCTGGCCGCCGAAGCCGAACGAGTTCGAGAGCACGGTGCCGACTTCGGCATTGCGCTTCTTGTTGGGCACCACGTCGAGCACGATTGCCGGGTCGGGATTGTCGTAGTTGATGGTCGGCGGAATGACGCTTTCGCGCATGGTCATCAGCGAAAACGCCGCTTCGACAGCACCCGCCGCCGACAGCGTGTGGCCGATCATCGACTTGTTGGACGAGACCGGCATCGAGCCGATGCGATCGCCGAACACGGTCGACAGCGACAGATGCTCCATCTTGTCGTTTTCCGGCGTCGAGGTGCCGTGAGCGTTGACGTAGTCGATCTCGTCCTTGCTCAGGCCGGCATCCGCAAGGGCGGCGCGGACTGCTGCGATCGCCGGGGAACCGTCGGGCTTGGAACGGGTGCGATGGAAATCGTCGGCCTTTTCACCGCAGCCGCGCAGGATGCCGAGAACGCTGGCGCCCCGGGCAAGGGCTGCCTCAAGCGATTCCAGCACCAGAGCGCCGGAGCCTTCGGCCAGCACAAAGCCGTCGCGGTCCTTGGAGAAGGGTTTTGACGCCTTTTCAGGGATGTCATTGTGGGTCGACAGCGCCGAGAGCAACGAAAAGCGGATCAGCGCCTCGGCGGTTGCCGAACCGTCGGCGCCGATGGACAGCGCCCGGTCGCATTCGCCGCGGCGGATCGCTTCGACGCCGAGCTGGATGGCGGTGGCGCCCGAAGCGCAGGCCGTCGACAGTGTGATCGGCAGGCCGCGCGTGCCAAAGCGGTCGGCCAGCCGGTCGGCGATCGCGCCGAACTGCGTGCTTGCGAACGTATCTGTTTCCTTCAGCCCGCGCGCCACCCTGAGCAGCCTTTCGGCGCCGGCGCCTTTGCCGTCGGAATTGTAGAGCGCGAAGCGGTCGTGCCAGTCGAGTTCGACCGGCGGCGAGGCGAGGAACAGAGGCCCGCCAAAATCAGAGGAATCGAGGCCGGATTCGGCCACCGCCTCATTCGCGGCGGTTTCGGCCAGTTCGTAGGTCAGCAGGCTGGCGCCTTTCGAGCTTGAGTCGAGGAAATCGACCATGCCGGAGATGCGGGTGTTGAGGTGGTCGACGGGAAAGCGGGTGATCGGGTGGATGCCCGATTTGCCGGAGGTCAGTGCCGCCCAGTTATCGGCCTTGCCGATGCCGAGCGACGTTACCACACCGATGCCGGTGACGGCGACGATCGGCCTGCCCATGTGATCTCTGAGATTGGCCATCCGGAACCTCTTAACTTTGCAGCATGATCGCGCAGCGCTGCTTCAAGCAGCAGCGTTGACCAGAGCCATGCCCTCGAATTGGTGATAGCCGATCGCCGTTGCGAGCACGGTTTCGGGAATGCCTTCGAACGGCTTCTCGGCCGCGGCGTCGAATACTGGGTAGGCGGCCTTGCGGTCAACGGCCAGGGCGGCGAGGGCGACCGCGAATGGAAACTGCGCTTCCTTCATATGCCCGGTCAGCGTGGCGAAGCCGCGCGCCGATATCGCCGGATTGGCATCCAGCGCTGACTTTTCGGCTGACGTTGCGGTATGCGCGCCGGAGGCGCCCGACAGGGCAAGCAGCTTGCCGCTTGGGAGAGTTGCCTGTTTGAGCAGTGTCGCGATCTCGGCGTCAAGCTCGCCGCGCGAGCGCCGGGCGCGGCCTGAGACGACCGGTCCGAGCTCGGCATAGATTTTCCGCCCACGGCTTTGCGCGTGTTCGCGCTGCTCCAGCACCAGGAACGCGCCGCCGGAGCCGGAGACCAGGCCGCCGCCCTCGGCGCCCTGTCTCTGCCAGACCGGCTTCCATGGGCCGCGATGCAGATAGCCGGCCAATTCATAGCCGAGCAGCATGTCGGAATGTTCGGTCTGGAAGGCGCCACCTACCAGTATGTGGGTCGACTGTCCGGAGCGGATGCGCGCCGCGGCGGTCTCGACGGCGGCGACGCCGGCACCTTCCTCGCCCATGAAGGTCCTCGACGATCCCGTCACCTTGTGGACGATGGAGATGTTGCCGGCGAGCAGATTGGAGAGCTGGGCCAGGAAAAGCGTCGGCCGCAATTCGGTGGTCAGCTTCTCGTTGAGCAGCACGTCGCGGTCGTTGCGGCTCTCGGACGCGGCGAGGATGGCGGCATCGACCGCCTCGTCCCGCTCGCCGCCGCCGGCAGCGACAACCATGTCCATGGTCGTGCAGAGTTCGTCATTGCCCTTGATGCCGGCGTCGTCCAGCGCCATGCCGGCGGCATAGGTGCCCAGCCGCTGCCAGGTTTCCATCTGCCGCTGGTCGCCGCGCTTGGCGATCTGCAGGTTCCAGTCGATCTCCGGCAGGGGATGCACGGTGTAGGGCCCAAAGCGCGCGGCTTCGAGCACCGGCTCCAGGCCCGGCTGCGCCAGCTTCTGCCAGTGGGTATCCGGACCCTCTCCCAGCGAGGAGACAAGGCCGATACCGGTGATGACGACGTCGCGAGGGCTGCTCATGAGCGGCTTTGTGGGTCAGGCGGCGCAGCCCGTCAAGGCCGCGCGCTTGCCGATATCAGGCGGTCTTGGCGGCGACCAGCGCGTCGATCTTGGCGCACAGGTTCTTCATGACGAAGTAATCGTCGGTCGAAGCCTTGCCGTCATTGACTTCCTGGGTCCACTTTTCCAGCGGCACCTTGATGCCGAATTCCTTGTCGATGGCAAAGACGATATCGAGGAAATCGAGACTGTCGATGCCGAGATCGTCGATCGTGTGGCTCTCGGGAGTGATGGTATCGATGTCGATCTCGCTGGTGTCGGCAATGATCTTGGCGACTTTGTCGAACGTGGTGGACAAGGGCTCTTCCTTCGGTTGCGGGCGGAATCTGTCCGCATCTGGTTTGGGCGCTGTCTAATCGGTTTTTCCCGGCAGGAAAAGGCCTGATGCGCCGGGCGCAGATGGGATGGCCTTCCCATAAAGACAAGAAGGGCCGCCCGACAAGCCGGCGGCCCTCCCAGTTGACGTTACGTCAGCTCAGTTTTCACGGAGCTTGACCACTGGCTTTCTCAGAACGTGACGCGGCCGAGCACGCGCAAGCCATCGCCCTGCGGCTCGACCACCACCGCTTCGCCCTCGCGCGGCGAGACGCCGGTCAGCGCGACGATGTTTTCGAGATGCGTGACCATGACCAGATTGTCGGAACCGGTGTAGGCGCGGATTTCCTTCATCACCGCGTCGAGCTGCGCGGCCTTCTCGGTCGGATCGCTCCTCAGGAGGTCGAGCGGCGCAAAAAGCTCCGGCTCCGCCTCGAAGGCGATGCGGGCAGTGTCGAGGCAGCGGCAATAGCGGCTGGACAGCACCCGCTCGATGGGGGCGGCGCGGGCGCCGAACAAGGCGCCGATCTTGCTCGCCTGCTGCTTGCCGCGCGCCGATAGGTTGACCTGGGTGGCGCAGTTGTCGATGACGAAATTGGCGGGGTCGGTGGTGCCGGTGACCAGCGCGTGGCGAAGCAGCACGACATGGCCGCCGTCACGCAGCAGCGCCCAGCCGGCGTCGGTCGCGTGGGCGACGGCGGGAACAGCAAGCAGGAACAGCGACAGCACAAATCGAATCATCGAAACCTTTTCCGGGAGCCTGATGCCGCTCCGGTCATTCTGATATAGGGATCGGAAAGCCGGCACAAAGACAAGCGAAAGGCGAACCCTCGGTTCGCTTCACATTTTCGCCATTTGCTTCTTCGCCAGCTCGATCTTCTGATCGGTGAGCGGGATAGGGATCGTGTAGCCGGCTTCGGTGAAGCCCTGCTTGGCGTTCTCGAAGAATTCGATCGCCTTGAGATATTCCGGCTTGCCCGCGCCATAGCTGGCGCGGTTCCAGTGGACGTCGCCGATATTGTTCTGCTCGAAGGCCCACTGCAGCGGCTGACTTTCGCGCGTAAACACCTTCAGCGCCGCCGTGAACGCCGCTTCGGCGTCGTTGAGATATTTGTCGGTCCGCTGGAGATTGCCGAGATTGAGCAGGCTCATACCGATGCCATTTTGAGCGTTGGCCCAGTCGACCGGCGCGGCCTCGATGGTGAGTATTTCGAGCGCTGCCCGCCGCGCCGCAATCGAATCCTGCAGCGTCTTGGCATCGCCATTGCTCATGCTCAACCAGTGCAGCGTCGAGCCCAGGCCGGCCTGGGCCATTGCCCATTGCCGCGGGTTCGTCTCGCGCTTGTACTCGCGCAACGCATTGCCGTAGGCGTCGACCGCCTCGCTGTAATGCTCGGGCTTGTCGGTGACGCCGCCGAGAAGCTGCAGCGTGTTGCCGAGATTGTAGTAGCTCATCGCCCAGTCCTGCGGGAACTTCCGCCTGACATAGACCTGCCGTGCCGCCTGGAAGGCTGCCGCCGACTGTTCCAGCTTGGCCGCATCACGGGTGCGCTGACCAAGGGTCTGATAGATCGATCCAAGATTGTTCTGGGCTGACGCCCAGTCCATCGGGAAGCGCTTGCGGGTAAACACCGTCAGAGCGTCGTTGTAGGCAGCTGCAGCTTCTTCCAGCGTAGCCGTGCCCATATCGAAGCGGGCGATACCGCTCAGCGCATTGCCCAGGTTGAGGCGGCTGGTCGCCCAGGACACCGGGAAGGTTTCGCGGGTTCGCACTTCCAGCGCGGCGCGGAAAGCGTTGGCCGCCTCATTGATCTTGGCCTTATCGTTGAGCTGGATGCCAAGGGTGACCAGCGTGTTGCCGAGATTGTTCTCGATCATCGCCCATTCTACCGGCGCTTTTTCGCGCGTGTATTCCTCAAGCGCCAGCCGGTAGGCGGCTTCGGCCTGCTTAAGATGCTCGCCGGTGGGTTCGCGTTCGGAGAGCGCATAGAGGGCGAGGCCAAGATTGTTCTGCGAAGAGGCCCAGTCCAAAGGCAGCTTGTCGCGCGGGCGCCTCTCCAGCGTGGCGCGCATTGCCGCCACCGCATCGTTCAGGCGCTTGGGGTCGCTTTCGCGTTCGCCGATCTTCAGCAGCACATTGGCCAGGTTGTTCTGCGCAGCGGCCCAGTTGCGATCATCTTTCTCGCGCTCGAAAACGGCAAGCGAACCGCGGAAGATCTGCGCTGCCTCTTCCAGATGCGCGGTCTCGGTTTCGCGTTCGCCGATGGTTTGCAGCACGACCGCCATGTTGTTGCGAGTGATTGCCCAATCGCGGTTCTGTTCGCCATTGGGAATGAAGTTCAAGATGACATGATAGGCCTCGATGGAGTGCTGCAGCGCATCGAGGTCGCCGGTGGCGTAGCCATGAGCGTTCAACGCCTCGGCCTCCTGGTTCTTGTAGTTCCAGCGCAGCTTTTCGTCCCACTTCTCGACCAGCGAAAACGCCTTGGCGTAGTCGGTGGCGGCGGATTTGTAGTCGAAGACCAGCGCGGCGGCGTCGGCGCGTTTGGCATAGATGGCGGCGTCGGCGATGCGCTTTTGCCGGAGCAGGTCCTCGGCCTCATCCACCGCACCGCTGTTTTCCTCGATCCGGCCGACCGCGTCGTCGAGGAATTTGCGCGCCGTCACCATGGCGCCCTGGCCGATGGCCTTGTCGGCGGATGCGACCAGGCGACTGATCTCGGGATCGTCGGTGCGTAATGCGGCGCGCTCGGCCATCATCTTCTTCAGACGCTCGGCCTGGCTGTCCAGCACCTTCTGCAGGTCGTTGGGATCCTCAGGGATCTTTTCCGTGCCGAGCGCCTTGAGCACGCCGTAGAGCGCGTCAAGGGGCACGCCGTCCTGGAGAGAAGCCAACTCCACCTGAGCCCGTTTGGGATCGGGCAGGTCGGAAATGGTCAGCAGCAATTGCCGCCGCTCGCCGGTGATCAGCCCGTCGTCGCCGGTCGGTTCGGGCGGCGCGACGCCGAAATAGAGCAGGCGACGCAGGCTCTCGCTGACCCAGGGGCGCTGCTTTGCCTTGGTGTCGAGATAGACCTCCTCGGTTACCATGCGCATGACCGAGCCGAACTCGGTGCCTTTCATCGCGGTGAGGTGGCGCAGCAGGGCGGCGGCGTAGGGGCTGTTTTCGCCGGCGACGCCATCGAGCGCCGGTCGGCCCGGCTCGGCGGCGAAGCCGACCACGGTTCCCAGGCTGGCATCATCCACTGAGGCATCGGCGAGGGCTTTTGCGCCGCGCACCGGTTCCAGCCCGCCGGCGCCGACGGGCTCGGCGGAAGCCGTCGGCCCGCGTCGCACGACCGCGTCCGGCGGAAACGGGTTGGTGCGGCAGGCGTCAAGCAGCACGATCGTCACCGGCATGGTCTTTTTCAGCTCGTCCATGACGGCTGAAATCGGCACCAGCGCCTCACCAGCATTTTTCAACGACGAGACGTCGGCGTCGACCGGCACCAGATAGTTCTCGCCGCCGGCCTCGATGCCGTGGCCGGAATAATAGATGAAGGCTACGTCGGCGCCTTCGGCGTCCTCGACAAAGCGATCGAGATCGCGCTTCAGCTTGGCGGCATCGCGATCGGTGACGTTGCGGGCGTCGAAGCCGAGGTCGGTCAGCATCTTGGCCATGTCGCGGGCGTCGTTGGCCGGGTTGGCAAGGGCTGCGATGTGTTCGTATTTCGACTGGCCGATGATCAGCGCCACGCCCTTGAGACTTTTGGTCTCGGCGGCCTGGGCCTCAGATACGCCAAGGCAAAGCAGTATAACGACGAAAGCCGCCAGCCACCCCTGTCTGACCAGCCACCCCTGTCTGACCAGCCACTCCCGTCTGAAATGACGCTGTTTCGGCGTCGCGACCATTCTTTGTGTCCGCCCTAATGATCCCAAGCCTGTATAGCGCTGTCACCCGACCATGATCAAATTCAGGCGCCGGCCGGATCGAGGATCGATTTCTGAAGATCAGGGCGATTGCACTGCAATCCGGGCTCGCCTATCCCTGAAAAATGTCGCCGCTCACGGAAACCGTTCTTTTCGTCTTCAGCCTTGTCGCGCTCGGCTATCTCGCCGGGCTCACCGGCTATCTAAAGCCGGCGAGCGGCGAGGGTATCGCCGAGTTCGCCATCAACGTCGCGATGCCGCTGCTGCTGTTTCGGACGATGGTGAATTCGGATTTCCACGGCGTGGCGCCCTGGTCGCTGTGGGGTGCTTATTTCGCGGCGGTTGCAATGACATGGGCCGCCGGCCATCTGGTGACGACACGGATCTTCGGGCGGGACGCGCGCACCGGCATCGTCGGTGGAGTGTCGTCATCCTTCTCGAATGTGGTGTTGCTGGGCATTCCCTTCGTTCTCGGCGTATTCGGGTCCAGCGGATTCGAAGTGCTGTCGCTGCTCGTTTCCGTGCATCTGCCGACCATGATGATGGCTTCGATCATCATGTTCGAGATATTTGGCCGCGGCGGCAGCGAGCCCGTACACCCGCTGCGCATCATCCAGAGCTTTCTGAGAAGACTGTTCACCAATCCGTTGATCATCGGCATCCTGGCCGGGCTGGCATGGCGCCTCACCGGCGCGCCGCTGCCGAACCTTGCCATGCGACTGGCCGATGCGCTGGCTAACACCGCCGGGCCGGTGGCGCTGTTCGCCATGGGGCTCAGCCTGCGCCGTTTCGGCATTTCCGGTAACATCCGACCGGCGCTGGCGCTGTCGACGCTGAAACTGTTCCTGATGCCGGCGCTGGTGCTCGGCCTGGTCTGGCTGTTTGGCCTGCCGCCCTTGACGGCCAAAGTGGCGGTCGTGGTGGCGGCGCTGCCGTCCGGCATCAATTCCTATCTCATCGCCGTGCAGTTCAACACCGGCCAGGCGCTGGCGTCGAACCAGATGACCATCGCCACGGCAAGCGCGGTTGTTACAACCGCCTTTTGGCTGACGGTGGTGGTGCATGTCTTTGGGTAGGCTTGGTCTTCTGTAAGGCTGGTCTTTGGCAAGGCTGGTCTTTGACAAGGCTGCGGCCCAAACTAATTTACATGTGAATTTTCTCTGGCGTTGGGCTGGCCCAAAGCCTATATGCCATCTTGCAATTGCTTGCCGGGCTTGCCCTAGGTAAAGAGCAGTGGCTTCAGCGTGTCGGCTCCGCCGCCATTGTGCACGCTCGTTCAAGAGATCCAGGAAACCGGCCCGTCAGTGCGCCGAACGGAGGCTAGACCATGCTGCAGAAAACCAGCCATTTCATGCGCCAGGCCAATCTCATCAACGGCGAATGGGTGCAGGCCGACAGCGGCCAGACGGTCGACGTCAACAACCCGGCCACCGGTCTCAAGATCGGCACCGTGCCGAAGTCGGGCAAGGCGGAAACCCGCCGCGCCATCGAAGCCGCAAGCGAAGCCTTCAAGACCTGGCGCAAGACGACCGCGCTCGAGCGCTCGAAGCTGTTGCGCAAGCTGCATGACGCGATGATGGACAATCAGGATGTGCTGGCCGAACTGCTCACCATCGAGCAGGGCAAGTCGCTCGCCGAATCCAAGGGCGAGATCGGTTCGGCCGCCGCCTATATCATGTGGTTTGCCGAGGAAGGCCGCCGCACCTATGGCGATGTCGTGCCATCGCCATGGGGCGATCGCCGCATCCTGGTGACCAAGGAGCCGGTCGGCGTCATTGCCGCCATCACGCCGTGGAATTTCCCCTCCTCGATGCTTGCCCGCAAGCTTGGCCCCGCGCTTGCCGCTGGCTGCACCGCCGTGGTCAAGCCGGCCTCGCAGACGCCGTATTCCGGCCTTGCATGGGGCGCGCTCGCCGAGGAAGTCGGCTTCCCCAAGGGCGTCATCAACATCCTGACGGGTGCTGCCGGCGAAATCGGCGACGAGATCTGCGCCAATCCGCTGGTGTCGAAGATCACCTTCACCGGCTCGACCGAGATCGGCAAGCTGCTGATTCAGAAGTCGTCCGTCACCGTCAAGAAGGTCTCGATGGAACTCGGCGGCAATGCGCCGTTCCTGGTCTTCGACGATGCCGACCTCGATCGCGCCGTCGCCGGCGCCATCACCGCCAAATACCGCAATTCAGGCCAGACCTGCGTGTGCACCAACCGCTTCCTGGTGCAGGCCGGCATCTACGACAAGTTTGTCGAGAAGCTGGCCGCTGCCAGCAATGCGCTGAAGGTTGGCTCGGGCCTGGAAGAGGGCGTGCAGCAGGGACCGCTGATCGACGTGAAGGCGGTCGAGAAGGTCGAGGAATTCATCGCCGACGCCACGTCGAAGGGCGGCAAGGTCGTTGCCGGCGGCAAGCGCCACGCGCTTGGCGGCTCATTCTTCCAGCCGACCGTCATCGCCGATGCGAAGCCCGACATGCGCTTCATGAAGGAAGAGATTTTTGGCCCGATCGCCCCGGTGTTCAAGTTCGAGACCGAGGAGGAAGCCATTGCGCTCGCCAACGACACCGAGTTCGGCCTGGCCGCCTATTTCTACACCGGCGACCTCGGCCGCGCCTTCCGGGTCATGGAAGGCCTGAAATACGGCATGGTCGGCGTCAATGAAGGCCTGATCACCACGCCGGAAGCGCCGTTCGGCGGCGTCAAGGAATCGGGCCTCGGCAAGGAAGGCGGACATCAGGGCATCGAGGATTATCTCGACACCAAATATGTCTGCATCGGGGGTCTCGGCCTCTAAATCATTCACGGGCAGGGCAGGCCGCGCGCCTGCCCTTGCCAGACGACATTCAGCCGGACTGGAGCGGTTCAGCGTTTCACGGAAACGCCGAACCGCTCCAGTTCTTTGTTTTTTGCAATTCCGGACGGAAAACCGTTTCACACTTTTCCTGGAATTGCTCTAAGTCGACAGATCGATGAATTAGCATTTGGACATAGCGATGAAGGACGGCGAAGTCTTCGGCACGACGCAGGCAGGCGAACCCGTTCGCCGTTTCACCATCCGGGGCGGCGGCGTCAGCGCCAACATCATCGGGCTCGGCGCAATCATCCAGGATCTGCGGCTCGCCGGGCACGACGCGCCGCTGGTGCTGGGCTACGATCGCTTCGAGCCTTACGAGACTGACCGGGCCTTCTTCGGCGCGGTCGTCGGCCGCTATGCCAACCGCATCCGCGACGGCCGCTTCACCATTGCCGGCCAGCGCTACCAGACCGAGCGCAATTTCCTCGGCAAGCACACGCTGCATGGCGGCTCGGAGGGCTTCTTCCATCGGCCGTGGACGGTTTCGCTGCACGGCCGGGATTTTGTCACGCTGACCCTGCACGATCCTGAGGGCACGATGGGCTTTCCCGGCGCGCTCGACGTCACCTGCACCTACCGGCTGAAGATTCCCGGCACGCTCTCGATGGAACTGACCGCCACTTGCGAGGAGCCGACGCTGTGCAATCTGGCGCAGCATTCCTATTTCAATCTCGACGATGGCGGCGCCGGCGACATTCTCGACCACCGGCTGATGCTGAACGCCGGCGCCTATACGCCTGTCGATGGCGAGATGATCCCGACCGGCGTCGTCAAACCTGTCGACGGCACGCCCTTCGACTTCCGCCAGGCGCGGCCGCTGCGGATGGAAACGGAAGGCGAGCAGCTTCCCTACGACGTCAATTTCTGCCTGGCGTCAGCCCGGGGCCCGCTTCACCAGGTGGCGTGGGCGCAAGGCGCCAATTCCGGCGTCGAGATGGAAGTCTGGACCACCGAGCCGGGCCTGCAGCTTTACACCGGCCAGTATGTCGCGCCGACCTCGGGCGGCCTGGACGGACGGCGCTACAAGGCGTTTTCCGGCTTTTGCCTGGAAGCGCAGACCTGGCCCGACGCGCCGAACCGGCCCTATTTCCCGCAGGCCACGCTGTGGCCGGGCCAGATCTATCATCAGGTGACGGAATATCGTTTCAGGCTTCCCTAAGGTCTTAGACTAGCCCTCGAAAGCGGTTCTTAGAACCTCGAACGGCGCCAGCGCGCCTCGCACCTGCACGACAGCGGCGGCGACGCGATGCGCGCGCTGCACGGCATCCGCCGGGGCATGGCCGGCAAGCCGGGCGGCGAGATAGCCGCCATTGAAGGAATCGCCGGCGCCGGTGGTGTCGACCGGGGTGGCGACATGCTGGGCCGGAACCGGCTGCAGGGCTCCGCCAGTGGCGATCAGCGCGGGCTTCTCGCCATTCTTGACGACGACTTCGCCGACGAGTTTTCCGAACCGCTCGGCGGTCGCTTGCGATGCCGTGTCGCCAAACAGCATCTGCTCGTCGGGAAAGGTCGGCAGCGCGATGTCGGTGACGGCAAGCGCGTCGAGGATCGCGGCTTGCGCCTCCTCGCGGCTCTGCCACAGGCGCGGCCGGTAGTTGGGGTCGAAGGCGACGAGCGAACCGGCAGCCCGCGCCTTGGACACTTCCGCCAGCAACGTCTTGCGCGCGGCGGCATCCAGAATTGCCAAAGTGATTCCGGAAAAATACACAAGAGCCTGGTTTTCAAGGCTTTTTGCCAAGGCGGCCGGGTCCGAGGCGAGCCGCCTGGCCGCCGCGTCGCTGCGCCAGTAGGTGAAGGCGCGTTCGGCGCCGGTCAAGGTGATGGCGTAGAGGCCGGGCCGCGCGCCTGGGATGACCGGGCTGGCGCCGATGTCGATGCCGTTTTCGGCGAAGAACGAAATCTGGCCCTGCGAGAAGGGATCGTCGCCGAAGGCCGAGACATAGGTCGCCGGCCGCTCGCCGCTCAGCGCATGCAGCGCCCACAGCGTGTTGAACGTGTCGCCGGCAAAGCCCATGCGCCAGTTCGGCCCGGCCTGGCCGGACAGCTCGAGCATGCATTCACCGATCGAAGCGACGCCGTCTGCTGCCATGTATCTGTCTCCGGATCAGTTCGCTGCTGTAGCTTTTTGCGGCCGGCAGCGCCATGCTTGGCGGCGGCGGTTTTTTGCGCCAGAAGCGTTTTCCCACAGAAGCGGCGGGACGCGAATTGCTTCCCGAGACGTTATGCCCAGAAGAGGAACCGGTTTGGCATCGATATGGCGTTATCTTCTTGCGGGCGTTGGTCTGGCCGGCTTGCTGGCTGGCATATTGGCGATCGTCTATCTGACCGCGCCGCAGTCGGCGCCGGGCCCGGATATTTCGCGCTCGAAGAAGACGGCGAACGGCTTGTTTGTCGCCAGCATTCAGCCGGAACGCGGCGTTATCCGGCAAGGCGAACTGCAATCCTGGTTGCTGACCCTGAAGACGGTCAAGGGCGATTCCGTGGAAGGTGCGGCGATCTCGGTGTCCGGCGGCATGCCGCAGCACAATCACGGCTTGCCGACCAGTCCGCAGGCGACCGATTATCTTGGCGAGGGGCGCTACAGGATCGAGGGGCTGAAATTCACCATGAGCGGCGTGTGGCAGTTGCGCTTCGCCATTTCGGCGGCGGCCGGTTCCGACACGGTCGTCTTCAACGTGGTGCTGTGAGCGGATGAACGGCCTGTTGCGCCTTCTGGCATTGGCGGCGGTCGTGCTCGTTGCCGGCTGCGGCAAACCGGATTTTTCCGATGCCGAGAAGAAGACCATCGCTTCGCTGGCGCTGAACACCTTGCCGGCGCTCAAACCCGACACCACCAACCGGTTCGCCGACGTGCCGGCCGCCGCCGCCCTGGGCTCCACTCTGTTCTTCGATCAGGGGATGAGCCGTGACGGGAACGTATCCTGCTCGACCTGCCACAAGATCGACCGGCAATTCCAGGATGACCTGCCGCAATCCGTCGGCGTTGGCCGAACCAACAGGCGCTCGATGCCGCTGGCCGGCATTGCCCGCAATCCGTGGTTCTTCTGGGATGGACGGCGCGACAGCCTGTGGGCGCAGGCGCTGACGCCGCTGGAAAACCCGCTTGAGCAGGCGGGGAACCGCGCGGCCTTCGCGCATTACATCCAGAAGCGGTTCGGCGAGCGCTATGAGCGCATCTTCGGGCCACTGCCGGATCTTTCCGCCGTGCCGGCCAACGCCAGCCCGCTCGGCAATGAGGCCGAGCAGGCGGCGTGGAAGGCAATGACCGCGGCGCAAATGGACGACGTCAACCGCGTCTTTTCCAACATCGGCAAGGCGATCGCCGCCTTCGAACGGTCGATCGAACCGGCACAGACGCGCTTTGACCGCTTTGCCATCGATCTTGCGTCAGGCGCCAAGCCGAAAGCCGACGATGCCTTTTCGCAGGAGGAGATGCTCGGGCTGAAACTGTTCATCGGCAAGGCCAATTGCGTCACCTGCCATAACGGCCCGCGCTTCACCGACAACGCTTTCCACAACACCGGCGTGCGGCCGGTCAGGGATTTGCCATTGGATCGCGGCCGTTTCGATGCGGTGGCCCAGGTTCAGGCCGACCCATTCAACTGCTTCGGCGCCTTTCGCGATGGCGACGCCGGCGCCTGCGGAGAACTGCGCTTCATCGTCAAGGCAGCACCCGAACTGATGCGTGCCTACAAGACGCCGTCGCTGCGGGGCGCGGCGACACGGCCGCCCTATATGCATGCCGGACAGTTCTCCACGCTGGAGGAGGTGGTGGCGCACTACGCGAAGGCGGAGGCGGCCGTTGAAGGCACCTCCGAAGTGCACCCGTTGCAACTGTCGGACCGCGAACGCGCGGCGCTGGTGGCGTTTTTGAAGACGCTGTCGGAGTGAGCTAGCGATCCTTCACCGTCTCCATCGCCACGAAGGTCGAGGTCTGGGCGACGTGGGGGAGCGCCGAGATGCGCTCACCGAGAACACGGCGATAGGCGGCGATGTCGGTGGTACGGACTTTCAGGAGATAATCGAAGCTCGACGCCATCATGTGGCACTGCTCGATCTCCGGCACGGCCTGCACCGCGCGATTGAAAGCATCGAGCGCGGCCGAGCGTGTGTCCGACAATTTGACCTGGACGAAGGCGACATGACCTTCGCCCATGCGCTCGCGATCGATGATCGCCTGATAGCCCCTGATATAGCCGTCCTTCTCCAGGCGCTTCACCCGCGCCTGCACCGGCGTCTTCGACAGGCCGACCTTGCCGGCCAGTTCCGACATGGACAGCCGCCCGTCGCGCGCCAGCGCCGACAGGATGTTTCTGTCGAGGCGGTCCAATTGGTCTCCTGTCACGGATATCACAGTCCATCTGATAACAATTTAGCCGCATGATAGACCGCTCGGCCTGCCATGTCGATTTCTTTGGACCGGCCGAAAATGCGGCTCTGTGCTAGCTTGCGCCATTCGGTCCGGCGACCGCCGGCCCGCTCCCAGATGCTTGCTCCGCAGGACCGCCATGCCGCTCGACACCATCCGCCAGCAGATCCGCGCCAACTACCTGCCCGACGAAGACGCGGCTGTGAAGCGCCTGGCTGCCGCGACAGAACTTTCGGCCGATGACCGCAAAGCCGTCTCGGCCCGTGCCGCGGATCTGGTGCGCGCGGTGCGCGGCTCGTCCGACCCGCGGCTGATGGAGGTTTTTCTCTCGGCCTACGGCCTCTCCACCAAGGAAGGCGTGGCGCTGATGTGCCTGGCCGAGGCACTGCTGCGCGTGCCTGACACCGAGACCATGGACGACCTGATCGCCGACAAGATCGCACCGCATGACTGGTCGGCGCATTCGGGCGGTTCGAGCTCGATCTTCGTCAACGCCTCGACCTGGGCGCTGATGCTGACCGGCCGTGTGCTCGACGAAGGCGAGGGCGGCATTGAAGGCACGCTGCGCTCGATGGTTCGCCGGCTGGGCGAACCGGTGATCCGCAAGGCGGTCGCCGCCGCCATGCGCGAAATGGGCGAGCAGTTCGTGCTCGGCCGCACCATTGCGGAAGCCGTCAAGCGCGGCAAGTCGATGATCCAGAAAGGTTATCTCTATTCCTTCGACATGCTGGGCGAGGCCGCCCGCACCGAGGCCGATGCGCTGCGCTACCTCAAGGCCTATGCCGACGCGATCTCCTCGCTCGATTCAGGCTCCAACGGTCCCGATATCCGCCAGAACCACGGCATCTCGGTCAAACTGTCGGCGCTGCATCCGCGCTATGAAGAGGCACAGAAGGAAAAGATGCTGCCGGTGATGGCCGAGCGGCTGCTGTCGCTGGCGCTGGCCGCACGCCATTCGCGCATGGGCCTCAACATCGACGCCGAGGAGGCCGACCGGCTCGACCTGTCGCTCGATGTCATCGAGCGCGTGCTGGCTGAGCCGGAGCTTGCCGGCTGGAACGGCTTTGGCGTCGTCGTCCAGGCCTACGGCCCGCGCGCGGCCTTCACCATCGACTGGCTCTATGCGCTGGCGAAAAAGTACGACCGCAACATCATGGTGCGGCTGGTCAAGGGCGCCTATTGGGACACCGAGATCAAGCGGGCGCAGACGCTCGGGCTTTCCGGCTACCCCGTCTTCACCCGCAAGGCCAACACCGATGTTTCCTATATGGCCTGCGCTAGGAAGCTGCTTGGCATGACCGACCGTATCTATCCGCAATTCGCCACGCACAATGCCCATACCGTCGCCGCCATCCTGTCGATGGCTGACAACCGTGACGCTTTCGAATTCCAGCGCCTGCACGGCATGGGCGAAGCGCTGCATGAGACGGTGCGCCGGGCCGAAGGCACGCGCTGCCGCATCTATGCGCCGGTCGGCGCGCACTCCGACCTCTTGGCCTATCTGGTTCGCCGCCTGCTGGAGAATGGCGCCAACTCCTCCTTCGTCCATCAGCTCACCGACGAGGACGTCCAGCCGGAGGATATTGCGCGCGATCCGCTCGAGACGGTCGAGAGCCAGGGCCCCGCCGCCAATCCGGCAATCGCTCGTCCTGCGACGATCTTCGGCGCTGGTCGGCGCAACTCGAAGGGGTTCGACATCACCGATCCGGTGACGCTGGCGGCGATCGACAAGGCCAAGGCGGCCTTTGCCGGGCCCGAGCGCTGGCATGCCAAGCCGATGACGCGCGCCGCCGGCTACGGCAAGCAGCGCCCGGTGGTCAATCCGGCAAAGCCTGCCGAGATCGTCGGCACGGTCGCCGAAGCCGCTGCCAAGCAGGTCGCGACCGCGGTGCGCTTTGCTGTGGAAGCGCAGCCGTCCTGGGCGAAGCGTCCCGTTGCCGAGCGCGCCGCCATCCTCAACCGCGCCGCCGACCTCTATGAGGCCAATGCGGTCGAGTTTTTCGCGCTGGCTACAAGGGAAGCCGGCAAGTCGCTGGCCGACGGCGTGGCTGAAGTGCGCGAAGCCGTCGACTTCCTGCGCTACTACGCTGCCGAAGCGGCCAACAACGAAGCGGGCACCGAGGCGCGCGGCGCGATCGTGTGCATTTCGCCGTGGAATTTCCCGCTCGCCATCTTCACCGGCCAGATCGCGGCAGCGCTCGTCACCGGCAATTCGGTCATCGCCAAGCCAGCCGAACAGACGCCGCTGATCGCCTTCCGCGCCGTCGAGCTGCTGCGCGAGGCCGGCGTGCCGGAAGATGTGATCCAGCTTCTGCCGGGCGACGGTCCGTCGGTCGGCGGACCGCTGACCGCGGATCCGCGCATTGCCGGCGTCTGCTTCACCGGCTCGACCGAGGTTGCAAAGCTGATCGAGAAGCAACTGGCCGAGACAGCCGCGCCCGACGCCATGCTGATCGCGGAGACCGGCGGTCTCAATGCCATGATCGTCGATTCCACAGCACTGCCCGAACAGGCGGTGCGCGACATCCTGGCGTCCGCCTTCCAGAGTGCGGGTCAGCGCTGTTCGGCGCTGCGCGTGCTCTACGTGCAGAAGGATGTCGAGAAGAAGATGCTGGAGATGCTGAAGGGCGCCATGGAAGCGCTCACCATCGGCGATCCCTGGCAGATTTCGACCGATGTCGGGCCGGTCATCGATGACGAGGCGCAGGAATCGATCCGCGAGTATTGCACCAAGATGGGGCTGCAGGGCCGGTTGATTGCCAAACTCGAAGCACCGAAGGACGGCCGCTTCGTTGCGCCGCATGTGTTCCGGGTCAAAGGCATCGAGGAGATGGAGCGCGAAGTGTTCGGCCCGGTGCTGCATGTCGCCAGCTTCGACGCCGACGGGATCGACGCCGTCATCGCCGCCATCAACCGCAAGGGCTATGGCCTGACCTTCGGCCTGCACACCCGCATCGAAGGCCGCGCCCAGCATTTCGTCGACGGCATCCATGCCGGCAACATCTATGTCAACCGCAACCAGATCGGCGCCGTCGTCGGTTCGCAGCCCTTTGGCGGCGAGGGGCTTTCGGGCACCGGGCCGAAGGCCGGCGGGCCGCATTATCTCCGGCGGTTCCGCAAAGGGCCGGAGGCGGGCACGGAGATTGCCGAGGGCCACAAGGTGACGGCGACCGAACTGGCCGACAATCTGCCCGATCCGACGCTTGGCGGCTGGTCGACGCGGCCGGACCGCATCGCCATCTTGAGAAAGCATCTGCGCGGCAAGGGCGCTGCAGCGATCGGCGCTGCAGCCGCCATCGATTTCGGCCAGGTCGACCTGCCCGGACCGACCGGCGAGGCCAACACGCTGTCGCTGTCGCCGCGTGGCCGGGTGCTGTGCCTCGGTCCGGACGCCGACACGCTGCTTGCCCAGACGATCCAGGCGCTGGCCGCCGGCAATGCGGTGCTGGCCGTGGCGCCGAGCGCGCCGGCGGCACTGTCGGCGCTGACCGGCAAGGGGTTGCCGCTGGCGGCCATAGACGGTCGGCCAGACCCAGTCGAAGCGCGTTCGCTGCGCGTCGATGTCGTCGCCTTCTCGGGCAGGCCCGAGGCGGCGCGGATCGTGCGCAAGGTCATTGCCGACCGCAGCGGGCCGATCGTGCCGCTGGTCAGCGAGGTGCTCAACCCGGCGGCCTATGCGCATGAACGCGCTGTCTGCGTCGACACCACGGCCGCCGGCGGCAATGCCAGCCTGCTCGCGGCGGCCTAGGGGGCTTTTCGCGGCTCGCTTGCCTGCGTCGGGTTGCAAGGGTATGCGCAAGGGATAGAGAGCAACTCGAGCGGGGCAGCCGAACAGATGGAAGACACGTCCCGACCGTTTGAGCTGCCGCGCGTGGCGGTGGTCATCACCTGCTTCAATTATCGGCCGTACGTCGAACAGGCGATCCGCTCGGCGCTGGCGCAGACCTACCGGAATTGGGAATGCGTCATCGTCGACGATGCCTCGACGGACGGCTCGGCCGACCATGTCCGACAGCTTCTAAGGGATATAGACGACCCGCGCCTGCGCCTGTTGGCGCGCAAGGAGAATGGCGGCCAGACCGCGGGATTCCGCGACGGCTTTGCCGCAACCGACGCGCCCTTCGTCGCGTTTCTCGACGCCGATGACGTGTGGCTGCCGGATTTTCTCCTCGCGCATCTGTCCGCCCACCTCAACACGACGCATTCGGCCGCACTGTCGAGTTCCGATGTGTTCCTTGTCGATGGCGACGGCACCTTGCTGGGCGGTACCTTCCTTGCCTTGCGCAAACCGCGGTCCGGAGCGGATCGCAGTGGCGTCGCCATCGCGCCCGGTGGCCGGCTTGCCGGCATGGCGCCCGGGATCGCCTACGCATCGGAGCATCCGGTAACCTATTTCGCACCTGCGGTGACGGGCTGGCTGTGGTCGCAATGCTCGGCGATCATGTACCGGCGTGGCGCGCTGGAACCGGTATTGTCCTTCCCGTTCAAGGCCAAGGTCGGGACGGATTATCTGACGGCGACACTCGCGCACCAGGCCGGCGGCAGCCTCATCCTGTCAGAAGGTCTCGGCCTCTATCGCCTGCATGGCTCCAACCTGTCCACCGGAACTGCCTTTGCCGGCGGCAATGTGCGGCAAACGCCTGCATACAGGAGCTACAGGAGCGTGTTGGCGGCGGATGCCGCAGACTATTTGCTGGCGAATTCTGCCTGGCTCAGCGATCTCAACGGGCGCAATTTCATAGCTGCATTCCTGACGCAGCATGTGCGCCAGTTCCCGGAGCTGGCCGGTGATCCGCGGTTGGCGCGCTACCTGACACGCGGACAGCCCTGGCGGCGGCTGCGCCTGCACATTGCCCAGTGGCTTCGGCGACTGGGCGGCCGGAATTCAACCGGAACCTGACGGCATCTGCCCGTCGTCAGATCTCGTCGACGGGTGAAATCTCAATCAGGCGCCTTCGACGACCGAAAAGCCTTCGAACTGCGGGTGGCCAGATAGTGCACCTTCGAGGTGCCAGCGTTGCGGTGGGCGGCGCGAAAATTCTCGGATTTGGTCCAGACGACGAAATCCTCATGGCTTGCCCACACCGTGTGCGAGGCAAACAGCGTGTAACCCTCGGGCTCGTTGACCGGGCCGCGCAGCAAGTGGAATTCCCTGAAGCCTTTCATTTCCGAGAGGCTCGAATCGCGGTTCTTCCAGACATCCTCGAAAGCGGTCTCGGAGCCGTTCTGGACCTTGAAGCGGTTCATGGCGATGTACATTGGGCTTCCTCTTGAATTGGTGGACGATGACATTTGGCGAAGGTCTGCGAGCTGGTTAAAACGGACCGATCCGCGCCCTGAACACCCAACTTGATAATCCGATCTCGGGTGGAATGGGCGGGAACGGGGCTTGCTGGCGCACCAGTTTCAAAGCGAATTGGTCTAGTTCGGCAGACCCTGAACTTTCGACAAGCTGCAAGTCGCTGACGCTGCCGTCAGCCATGACGACGAAATAGACCCTGGCATTGTTGCGAGCCTTAGCTTGAATTTCCTTCGAAACGCGCCGGTTAGCGCGGGCAAGCTTCTTTTGAATTTCACCGCCGTAACGAGATTCCATCGCATTGCCAGCCGCGTCCTGGTTTTTACCCTTGCTGGCAACCGCCGGTGCGTCGCGTTCTTCGCCATCTGCCGCACCGCGGGTATCTCCAGATCCGGCTGGAGGGGTCGGCCGCGGGCTCGGGACTGGTGGTTTGGCAGCAGGCAAATCAACGGCGGGCTCGTCGGCGGGCGGTGCCTCTGAACTTTGCGTTTGAACCCCTGGCGGAGTCGACGTCTGAGCGCTTGGGGCGACAGTTTGATCATTCGGGATGGCGGCCGTCAGTGTATCTGGCGCGGCGGTCGCCTGTTCGGCGGCTTCCGGCGCAGGCTTGGGCGCCGCCGGCTCCTTTACCGGTTGAGGCGCCTCGGTCGGCGGCACGGGTCGAACGGCCTCGGGCTTGGCCGGCTGCGGATCGGTTACCACGGTAACATCGACCGCGTCGGGAGCCTGGCTGTCCAAGGCGCTGCCGACCACCTCGGCGCCCGATTGGTCGGTGCCTTCGGATTGTATCGCGTTACTGGAATCGAATGTCCCTGCGGGTCCGATGAAGAACGCCGCTGCGGCAGCGGCATGGAGCAGGCAGGACGCGACGATCGCCACAGTCCATTTGCGGTCCGCGGCTGCCGGCTGTGCGAGCTCGTCCATCGTAATCGCCGGTTCGTTGCCGGCGTCGGGGAGGGGGGTGATGTCCTGCATGGTTCGCGGCGAGACCTGCCGCGAGCGGGGTGGGATTGTCAAATCAAGATCGGTTGCCGGCCATGACGGCGGAGCTGCGACGGGTCGTGTCGCATTGTCGTGCAGGAAGGCGGGATGCAGGCCCACCTCAGACGCCGAATGCGATACCGGTCTTGGTCTGCGTCTTCAGGCCGCGCATGCAGGCGCCCGGTTCGACGCCGGCGCATTCGGTGGCGCTGTTGATCAGCACGCGGCTGAGTTTGGTGCAGTCGGTGCCGGCGAGGTCGAAGCGGGTCACCTTGGTCTTGCCGGCCGGCAGGTCCTTGAAGTCGAGCACGCTCAGGCGGTCGACAATGCCGGCCTCGTTGAACAGCGCGATTTCGAATGCCGCCTTGGAAAGATCGGCGCCGAGCGCATTGTTGACGACGAAGGTCAGCCGGCAACCCTTTTCGGAGGGCTGCGCGGCATTGAGCTCGAGGCTGAGTTGCGGAGCCGACGCGGACTGAGCCCACGCCGGCATCAAGCCAAGCGACATCGCCAGCGTCGAGGTCAGGAGGCGAAGCGATGCCGTCAAACTTGTCATGGGTGTCAGCCTCCAAAGCGCATGGTTGCGGCCAGCTTCAGCGTGATGCCGGGTTCATAGATGACGGCGGTGGTACCGCCGTTCAGCGGGTTGGTGTATTTGACGTCGAACAAATTGTCGGCGCGGAAGTCCACCTTCAGATTGTCGGTGGCCTGGTAACTGGCGAAGGCGTTGACCAGAGTATAATCCTTGGCCACGGGGTTGCCCTTCGGCTTGCCGTTGTACTGCACCTCGCCGCCGACGGTCAGCTTGTCCTGAAGGAAGCGGAAGCCGAGCTGCCCGGTGACCTGCGAGGACGGGATGGTGGCAAGGTCGGCCCGCTCGCCTTCATCGGAGAAGGTGTGGCCGTTGATGATCGAGGCTGAGAGGCCCGCATAGCCCCAGCCGGCATCGTAGACGCTTTCCAGTTCGAAGCCGTTT
The DNA here is from genome assembly GCF_057786115.1 of Mesorhizobium sp. P170090. Taxonomy (NCBI): domain Bacteria; kingdom Pseudomonadati; phylum Pseudomonadota; class Alphaproteobacteria; order Hyphomicrobiales; family Phyllobacteriaceae; genus Mesorhizobium; species Mesorhizobium sp. P170090. The sequence goes on along the minus strand of NZ_JBYNWH010000001.1, from coordinate 4,779,073 downwards.
ATCTCGGCCTGGGCGACGTTCTGGTACTGGAAGCATATTGGGATGCCGGGGCCGAACGGGCAACCGCTGGTCGGGTCGAATGCCGACAACGTGACGCCTTCGATGTAGTCGTCGACATCGTTGTGGAAGTAGCCGGCCTTGAGCCGGAACGCGTCGCCGGCCTCGATAAGGTCGTTCAGCTTGTAGTTGACGCCGAATTCAGTGGTCTTGCCGGTTTCTGGCCGCAGGTTCGGATTGGGCAGGAACGGGAAGGTGACGCCCGCCGGATGGTTGCCGCTGATCAGCGTCTCGGTCAGCGACGGCGAGCGGTAGCCTTCCGCGTAGGTGCCATAGAACTGCAGGCCCGCCAGGCTGGCGCTTTCGAAGGGCGTGACACCAACGGTGATGCGCGGCGACAGCCTGTCGCCCGACGTTTCGTGGGTGCTGTCTTCGAGGCTGTAATTGTCGTAACGCAGCCCGGCAATGACCTCGAGCCAGTCCCAGGTGAGCTTGTCCTGGATGTAGGCGCCCGAAACACTACGCTTGCCCGATGGGGTGTAGAAGCCGTCGCCGCCGGCGGTGCCGCCGGTCTCGACATCGTCACCCACCCAGTCGCCGCCATAGGTCAATTCGTGCGCAACACCGGCTGTTTCGAAGCGCGACGTGTTCCAGATGTCGACGCCGGCCGTGCCAACGTCGAAGGTCGAGGTCGAACCGACGGGCAGCAGCACGGGAAGGCCGGTCGACGGATCGAAGCGGTTCTGCGGGACCAGCGTGGTGAGGTCGAGATTGGTCTTGTTGTAGGAGGCGTTGATGTGGAGATCGAGCCAGCTCCTGGCGTCGTCGGTGATGTTGTAGCGGGCGGTGAAGGTGTTCGACTTCAGGTCGACGTCGTTGGCCTGCACGCCGCCGCTGGTTTCCGTCCAGCCGTCGCTCGAGCCGACCCAGCCGAGCTTCAATTCGCTGTTTTCGCTCGGGCGGATGGTGGTCTTGAGCAGGCCGCTCAGCACGTCGAAGCCGGTTCCGGCGACGGTGTCGCCGCTGCCGTTCTTGTAGTCATCGTAGTCGCGGTAGACGATGTTGCCCAGCACATCCAAATCGTCGTTGAATTTGTAGGCGCCGCTGGCGCTTGCGGTCCAGCCCTTGCCGTTGCTTTCATAGCGCCCGGTGACGGAGCCGGCCCAGGTTTCGCCCGGTCTGAGGAAATCCACCGCATCCTTGGTGTCGAAGAAGACGACGCCGCCAATGGCGCCGGAGCCATAGGTGTTGGCGGTCGGTCCGCGAATGACGTCAACGGATTTGATGAGCTCGGGATCGACATAGAAGGTCGACTGCGTGCCGTGGTCTGAGCGCTGGAAATTCTGCCTGGCGCCGTCGACGATGACGGCGACGCGACCGAAATCCTGCAGGCCGCGGATGTTGATGCTGGAGCTGACGCGTCGCGCATCGGCCTGCACGGCGACACCAGGCACACCGAGCAGCATTTCGTTCGGCGTCGTCGCCATGCGGCGGTCGAGCTGTTCCTGGTCGACATGGCTGGCTGAGGCCAGCGTTTCGATTGCCGTCTCGCCGGTGCGGCTGATGACGAGGATCTTGTCCAGCAGGGTCGCGCCGGCGGGCGCCGGCTTGGTGTCCTCGGTTTTCCTGGTCTGGTCGGCCTGGTCAGCGGCCGGCTGAGCGGCCTGCTGAGCGCTGGCCGGCGATGTCAGCAGCGCGATCGTCGCTGCCCCCGCAAGCAAGGCTGCCATTGCCTTTGCCATAGGCCGATGCACCGGATCGGCGTTCGCCAGACCCAGTCGTCCACAATTTCCCAAGCCCATGCCCCAACTCCAAAATTCCAGGTTCGATGCTGGCTGGCTTGGTGCTCGCTGGCATTTTTCATTCTGTCCGGCGTCTTAAATGTTGGCTCATTTTGTCCGGTATTGCACTGACTAATAAACATGATTATTCGAGTCAAGAAATGAATCGGCATTTTTACAACGCTAGCCAGTTGCCCGGCACAGGAAAGAGATCGAAAGAGATGAACACCCACAATCCCAACAACTTCCGTTACCGCGTCCGCCGTTCCGAGGAGACGCCGACCCGCTTCGACCGGGTGCCGCTGGCGGTGCGGACGCTGTCCTCCAACACGCTGTTCCAGGGCGAGCACGAGATCGGCATCGAGCACCATGGGGCGCTCTATCGGCTGAAGATCACCCGCCAGGGCAAGCTCATCCTCAACAAGTGACGAAACAGCCAGGCAGGCCAAAACGCCAGGCAGGACAGGTAAGCAGGACATGGACCAGCGCGTAAAACCCGCCCCGCATGAAATCCTGCGAGCGCGGGCAGACAATCCGAAAGCGCGGGAGCGCGATCTTGCCGCCGAGCTCGGTATTTCCGAAGCCGAACTGGTCGCCGCGCATTGCGGCGACGGTGTCGTGCGCGTCGAGCCCAGGGTCAACGATCTGCTGACCGGCCTCGACGCCGTCGGCGAGGTGATGGCGCTGACCCGCAACGAAAGCGCGGTGCACGAGAAGATCGGCGTCTACGACAAGGTTGTCACAGGCGCGCACAATGCCATGGTGCTGGGCGAAAACATCGACCTGCGTATCTTTCCAAAGGTCTGGGCGCATGGCTTTGCCGTGGAAAAGCGCGACGGTGGCGACATCCGCCGCAGCCTGCAATTCTTCGACGCGGCCGGCGATGCGGTGCACAAGGTGCATCTGCGGCCGGCGTCCAATCTCTATGCCTACCAGAAGCTCGTGGCCGCACTCGAATCGCCGAACCAGGAGGCGACTGTGTCTATCGCAGGCCTGGCCGACGACGACGCGGAGACGTCGGGCGTTGCCGCAGACACCGACGATCTGCGTGACCGCTGGAGCCGGCTGACCGACGTCCACCAGTTCTTTGGCATGTTGAAAGCGCTGAAGCTCACCCGCCACCAGGCCGTGCGCATGGTCGGCCAGGACTATGCCTGGCTGCTCGACAATAACGCCATCGGCGCCATGTTCCACCATGCCGCCGCCGACGGCATGCCGATCATGTGTTTTGTCGGAAACCGAGGCTGCATCCAGATCCATTCCGGTCCCGTCAAGTCGATCAAGCCGATGGGGCCGTGGATCAACGTCATGGACGAGACGTTCCACCTGCATCTGCGCACCGACCACATCCAGGAGGTGTGGGCGGTGCGCAAACCGACCAAGGACGGTCATGTTACCTCGCTCGAAGCCTATGGCGCCGACGGCAAGATGATCATCCAGTTCTTCGGCAAGCGCCATGAAGGCGAGGGCGAGCGCGACGACTGGCGGTTCCTTGCCGAGAACCTGCCGCGCATTCCAAGCCCGACCGCAGCCTGAGGAAACGACGATGATTTCACTGTTCAGGACGCTTGCCGCGGCCATGGGCCTGTCGCTGTTTATTGCCGCCCCAGTGCCGGCCAGCGAGAACGTGGCCGTGTTTGCCGACACGTCGCGGATCGTGGCGATCGGCGGTTTCGATCACCGAGATCGTCTACGCGCTTGGCGAGGAAGGTCATCTCGTCGCCCGTGATTCGACCAGCCGCTACCCCGCCGCCGCGGTCGCGCTGCCCGACGTCGGCTATATGCGCCAGCTGTCGCCGGAAGGCGTGTTGTCGGTCAATCCTTCGGGCATTCTGGCGCTGCATGGCAGTGGGCCGAAGGAAGCGGTCGATGTGCTGAAAAAGTCGAGCGTTCCGTTCATCGACGTGCCCGAGCATTACAGCCATGACGGCATCCTGGAAAAGATCCGCATCGTCGGCAAGGCGCTTGGCGTCGACGCCAAGGCCGAGACGCTGGTGGCTGAGACCGACGCCAAGCTGAAGGCGGCCGAGAAGCAGACGGCGTCGATCAAGCAGCGCAAGCGCATCCTGTTCGTGCTGTCGATCCAGGGCGGCAAGATCCTGGCCGCCGGCACCGACACCGCCGGTGACGGCATCATCAAGCTCGCCGGTGCGGTCAACGCCGTCGAAGGTTTTTCCGGCTACAAGCAGATGTCCGACGAGGCCATCGTAACCGCCAGGCCGGACGTGATCCTGGCGATGAAAAATGCCGGACCGCCGATTGCGGAGGCCGAGCTGTTTGCCATCCCGTCGATCACCTCGACGCCGGCCGGTGAAGGCCGCAAACTGACCCTGATGGATGGCAGCTATCTCCTCGGCTTCGGGCCGCGCACGGCCGATGCCATCCACGATCTGGCCGCCTCGCTCTATGGCAGCCAGGTCACGGACTGAGCCGATGGTGGATCAGTCGATCGCCGGCGCGGCGGGCAAGGTGGCCGAGGGCGATCGTTCCGGGCGCGCTCGCATGGTTATTGTGCTCCTGTGTGTGGCGCTTGCCCTTTCGATGTTCCTGTCGCTGAGGTCGGGCGCTTCCGATGCATCGGCCGTTGGTGTCATTCGTGACTGGCTGACCGGCGCCATGCCGGACGACGCCGCGCTTGGTGCCCGCGACCGGTTGATCGTCTACGATATCCGCATGCCGCGCGTACTGCTCGGTGTGCTCATCGGGGCGGCACTGGCCGTATCGGGTGCGGTCATGCAAGGCCTGTTTCGCAACCCGCTCGCCGATCCCGGCCTGATCGGCGTTTCCGCCGGGTCGAGCCTCGGCGCGGTCGCCGTCATCGTGCTCGGCACGACGTGGCTGGCGCCGCTCACTCTGGCGCTCGGCGGGCTGGCCTTGCCGCTCGCCGCTTTCTGCGGCGGCCTTGCGGTCACGCTGGTGCTCTACCGCGTCGCCACGCGGCAGGGGCGCACATCGGTCGCCACCATGCTGCTTGCCGGCATTGCGCTCGCAGCCCTTGCCATGGCGCTGACCGGTATCCTGATTTTCATGGCCGACGACCGGCAGTTGCGCGATCTGACCTTCTGGCAACTGGGCTCGCTGGGCGGCGCGACCTGGCCGAAGATCGCTTCCGTCGGTCCGATCATCATCCTGGCGCTTGCGGCAATGCCGTTCCTGGCCAAAGGCCTCAACGCCCTGGCGCTCGGCGAGGCGACGGCCGGACATCTCGGCATCCCGGTACAGCGGCTGAAATACACCGCGATCGTCGGCGTCTCGGCAGCGGTCGGCGCCTCTGTCGCAGTCAGCGGAGGCATCGGTTTTGTCGGCATCGTCGTGCCGCATCTGCTGCGGCTGCTGATCGGTCCGGACAATCGCTATCTCTTGCCGGCTTCGGCGCTGCTCGGCGCCTCGATGCTGCTGATTGCCGATGCCGTCGCCCGCGTCATCGTGGCGCCGGCCGAACTGCCGATCGGCATCGTCACGGCGATCGCCGGCGCACCGTTCTTCCTCTGGATCCTGCTGCGCAAGCGCGGGGTAATCGACTTGTGAGATTTGAAACCTATGAGGCCGGCATGATCGAAGCACGCGATGTCTCGGTAGCGATCGGCGGCAAGCGCATTGTTGCCAATGTCGATTTCGTCGCGCGGCCGGGCGAAATTGCGGCAATCGTCGGACCCAACGGCTCGGGCAAGACGACGTTTTTGAAGGCGTTGTCGGGCGATCTGGCGTTTGTGGGGACAGTGGCCGTCAACGGGCGCGACCTCTCCGAGATGAAGCCGGTGGAGGCCGCGACCGTGCGTGCCGTGCTGCCGCAGACCGCGACGCTGTCCTTTCCCTTCACCGTGCACGAAGTGGTCAGGCTCGGCCTTATCGGCGGCCGTTCCGGCGTTCTGCCGGGCGAAGATGATCGTCTGCCCGAGCGGGCGCTGGTGCGGGTCGACCTCGACGGCTTTGCCGGCCGTTTCTATCAGGAGCTCTCGGGCGGCGAGCAACAGCGCGTGCAACTGGCGCGCGTGCTGTGCCAGGTCTGGGCGCCGGTGCTGGACGGCAAGCCGCGCTATCTCTATCTCGACGAGCCGGTCTCCAGCCTCGATATCAAGCACCAGCTGATCATCATGAACATCGCCCGCGATTTCGCCCGGCGCGGCGGCGGTGTGATCGCCATCCTGCACGACCTCAATCTGACGGCCATGTATGCCGACCGGATTTTCGTGATGCATCGCGGCCGGCTCGCCGCCGACGGTTCACCGCAGGAGGTGCTGAGCGACGATCTGATCGAAAAGGTGTTCGATTGTCGGCTAAGGGTCGGTGTGTTGCCGGCGGCGAACATGCCGTTTGTCTTGCCGCAGTCAGCCGCCTAAAGCGCGTCGCGTTTGAACGGACTCAGGCGACGCGCTTTAGGTCTTTGTCTTTATGCATGTCGTTGTCTCAAAACCGGGGCCACTTTTGAGCGACATGCACTAGAAAACTCAGGCGGCCGGAGCTCGCTGCACCAGCATGTCGATGCCGAGCAAATGACGCACATTCGGGCGCGCCGCCACCATATCGGCGATGGTGTAGCGGGAGAGTACGGCAAAGAAGGCGTTGAGCGCCTCGCGCAGCGCCGAATTCAGCTGGCAGCTGTCGACCAGCGGGCATTCGGCGGCATCGTTCTCGAAGCATTCGGCCATGGCAAAGCTCTCTTCGGTCACCCGTACGACGTCGAACAGGCTGATCTGCTCGGCGGGGCGGCCGATCCTCACGCCGCCATTCCTGCCGCGTACTGTCTCGACCAGGCCATGCTCGACCAGCGGCTGCAGGATCTTGAACAGGAAAAGCTCCGACACCGAATAGGCGGCCGCAATCTCGGGGATGCGGCTCAGGCGATCGTTGTTGGCGGCGCAATACATCAGGATGCGCATGGCGTAGTTGGTCTGGCGCGTCAGCCGCATTTCATTCCTCACCCGAGTGCTGGCGCGTTGGAACTGCACCAGATTTTAGATTGTGCTGGTGCGGCTTTCTCACCCGGAGTTTCGGATTCGCCCACACTGGCCTGATCGGAATATGGCCTATACCTTGGAACAATTCCAGACTGGGATTGCATGATAGATGAACATTCTTGTCAACTTTGCGTGCGAAACCGGCAATTCCCGGGCGAAATCGGCCCATCCGATCATGCTACGGGCCCAAACACCCCCTAAATAGCCCATGCCAGATAGCCAAGAGATCGATGAGGAGCGGCGTATCATGTCCCAATCGGCTTCGTCCCTGGCGCCTGGCGGTTTTGATGCCGAGACGGGCGCCAAGCTTTTCGCGTTGCGGCGGACAAAGTTCCTCGCCACGGCTGCGCTGGTGCTTTGCGTCGTGGTTTTTGCCGTGGCCAAATCGTTCGAGGCTAAGTATCCGTGGCTGGGCTTCGTGGCGGCCTTCGCCGAGGCGGCGACCATTGGCGGCCTGGCCGACTGGTACGCGGTGGTGGCGCTGTTCAAGCGGCCGCTGGGCCTGCCGATCCCGCACACCGCCATCATCCCAGCGAACCAGAACCGCATCGCCGATAATCTGGGCCGCTTCATCGAGGTCAATTTTCTGGCGCCGGAGCCGGTGCGGGAAAAGCTGGCCGAGGTCGATTTTGCAGCACTGGTCGCCGACTGGCTGACTGACGCCGAACGCTCTGCCGGCCTGTCGCGCTTCGTCGTACGGCTGGTCCCGCAGACGCTTGCGGCGATCGAGCAATCCGGCCTGCGCGGCTTCGTCACCAGCCGCATGCTGGAGCAGATCGACAAGGTGCCACTGGCGCCGCTCGCGGCCGAATTGCTGTCGGCACTGACCGACGACCGCCGCCACCAGAAACTCTTCGACGAATTCACCAGGGTGATAGGCCGGTTCCTGAACGATGAAGAGGCGCTGGCGACCATGCGCGAGAAAATCCGCGAGGAATTGCCGTCGCTGTTCAACCTGTTCAGAGCCGACGCCTATCTGCTGAAGAAGATAGTCGCTTCCGCCGGTTCGCTGCTTGACGAGGTGCGCGCCGACCCCGACCATCCGATGCGCGCCGAATTCGACCGTTTCGCGCACAGCTTCATCGAGCGGCTCAGAACCTCGAAGCAATACGCCAAACGGGCCGAGAAGCTGAAACGCGATTTCCTGGCGCGGCCGGAAGTGAAGTCGCTCGCCGGCGACATGTGGCAGAGCCTCAGCCTGTTCATCGAACAGGACGCCAAGGCGGAGAATTCGATTGTTCGCGCGCATCTCGCCAACATGTTCGTCGAGGTCGGCCGCCATCTCTCAGGCGATCCGCAGATCAGGGCCGACATGAACCAGGGCTTTGTCGTGGCGCTGTCGTCATTCGTCGAGAGCCAGAAGAGCGGTGTGTCGACGTTCATCGCCGATCAGGTCAAGCGCTGGGACCTTGCCCAGCTGACGAGGCTGATCGAGATGAACATCGGCAGGGACCTGCAATATATCCGCTTCAATGGCATGATTATTGGCGGCCTGGCCGGTCTCGTGCTCTACACGGCGGAGAGGCTGTTTCTCGCTGGCTGATGCTGCATTTGCCGCTGAATTGCTTGGGCGTCCGAATGGACACACGGCGCGCGAGTGCTATTGTCCAGAACAGGGTTCAGCATTTGCGACACTGGGGAGCACGAGCAATGGCCAAACAACCCGACTCCGATTCGTTCCTTGACATGTTCAGCCGGTTCGGCCGTGACCTGAAGGTGCCGAATGTCGAGGCGATCCTCGCGCATCATCGCAAGAACCTCGAGGCCCTGGAAAGATCGGCGCGGGCGGGAGCTGCCGGCGCGACCTCATTGTTGTCCAGACAGCGCGAGATGCTGCAGGACACGCTGCGTGAAGTCAGCGACATGGCGCAGAGCTACAAGGCGCCGGGCAATCCCCAGGAACTGATGACAAAACAGGCGGAGTTCGCCAGGAAATCCTTCGAAGCCGCCCTGAAAAATGCCGGCGAAGTGGCCGAGCTGGTCAAGAAATCCGGCACCGAATCGATCGAAATCCTGCGCAGCCGCATCAAGGAAGCGATGGAGGAAATCCGCTCGGGCTATGACAAGAAGTGACTCTCAACGCAACCATGAGAGGAGTGGGCCGGTTGCGGCGCATGAGCATGGACGAGGGACGCTGTTTGGCGGAAAATGACGGAACGGAATCGCAACGGGCGAATTGACAGGAGCCGTCCGTTCGTGGTCCGAGGCACTGGGAGCCACCGGGAAAGCAGGAATGACGGAACTACGGCCGAAAACGCCGCCGACCTTCGAGCAGTTAAGGGCGATGGCCGGGCAGGAGCTCGGCGTGTCGGAATGGACGACCGTCGACCAGAACCGCATCAACCAGTTTGCCGAATGCACAGGCGACCATCAGTGGATCCACGTCGATCCGGAGCGGGCGAAGCGGCAGAGCCCATTTCGCACCACGATCGCGCATGGCTATCTGACGCTGTCGATCATCGGCGCGCTGGCGCTGGGTATGGGCATCGTACCCGAAAACACGCAAGCCGCCTTCAATTACGGCTTCGACAAGGTGCGGTTCTTGGCGCCTGTCAGGGTCGGCGCACGCATCCGGCTGCGCACGACGCTGTTGTCGGTGGAGGACAAGGGGCCGGGCCAGTATCTGATGAAGGCCGCCAATACGGTCGAGATCGAGGGCGAACAGAGGCCGGCGCTGACCGCCGAAACGCTGGTCATGCTTTATGAGCGGCGCAAGCGGGCGGGAGCGTAAGCTCCCTATCTTCGGTCATGATGGTTGTTGCCGCACCGACAGCCTGCCGCCGGCGCGGGTCGAGAGCAGTGCCAGCAACAGCGCAGCCACCGCCAGGACCGTTGCCGTCTGAAAGGTAACCTGCATGCCGTGCGCGGCTGCCGCTGAGGTCAGCATGTCCTGGCTTTGCCGTTCTCCCGTCGAGGCAGCCGCAAAAATGGCGCCCATAAGCGATGCGCCGGTGATCAGGCCGAGATTGCGCGACAGATTGAGCAGGCCGGACACCACGCCGCGCTCGCCGGCAGCGACACCGCTCATGACGGCGGCATTGTTGGATGTCTGGAACAGGGCGTACCCGAAGCAGGTGACGGCGATCGGCACGATATAGCTGGCAATGCCGAGTTTTGTTGCGGCGAGCGACAACAATGAGGTTCCGACGGCAAGACTGAACAGTCCGACGACCATCATCCTGTGCGCGCCGAAGCGATCGGTGAGGCGGCCGGCGACGAGCGCCGAGAGCGCGGAGACCAGCGGACCTGTCGACAGGACCACGCCGACCATCGCAGCATTGAGCCCCAGCGCTCGCGACAGATAGAATGGAGCGACCACCAGGGTCGCCATCATCACTGTGGCGACAACGAGGTTCGAGGCGAGGCTGGCACTGAGCCGGATGTCGTACAACCGGGCAAGCCGGATCAAGGGATTCTTCGCCCTCTTCTGCGCGACGCCGAACAGAACGACGCCGATGCCGGCGGCAACCAGCAGGCCGATGTTGAGGGCGCCGAAATGGCCGCGGCCGAGCGTCATGGCCAATGCATAGGCGGCCAGCGTCAGGGCCAGCAAGACCGTCCCGATCGCATCGAAGCTGTTTTGAGCTGCTTCCGCAGTCTTGTCGCGGGCAGGCAGGGCCAGCGAGGCGAGGGCAAAGGTCAGGAGGCCGAGCGGCACATTGACGAGGAAGATCGCCCGCCAGCCGAAGCCGGCGATCAGCAGGCCGCCAAGCGAGGGGCCGAGCGTCGTGCCGATTGCCGACATGGCGCCGAGCAGGCCCATAGCGCTGCCGGTTCTCTCCTTGGTCACGGTCTCCGCGACAAAGGCCAGCGTCAGCGCCATCATCAGCGCGGCACCCAGCCCTTGCACTGCGCGCGCCGCGATCAGCAGCCAGAGCGTTGGCGCCAGGCCGCAGAGCACCGAGGCCAGTGTGAACAGCGCGATGCCGCCGAGCAGCAACGGCCGGCGGCCGACCATGTCAGCCAGGCGCCCGGCGCTGACGATCAGGGCGGTGATGGCGAGCAGATAGGCGAGAACCACCCATTGCACGGACTGGAAGGACGCACCGAACGCCTGCATTAGGGAAGGCAGTCCGACGCTGGCAATGCTGGTTCCAAGCGAGGACAGCAGCGTGGCGAGCGACAGGCTGGCCAATGCCAAGACAGGAGAGTGGGCCAGGCCTGCGGACCGGGTGTTCTGCGGCGCCGATGCGCACTCGTTCTGCTCGGCAGTTGCCATGGCGATTTCCTCCTTGTCAGTCCCGCAACCGGACCTGTCGGAGATCTAGTCGTCAGGGTGGAATGGCGGAAGGCGCAGCATTTGCATCTTATTCGTGCGCCAAACGCCATGGCATGTGCTACAATCCGCCGATGGCATCGCCCGATCTCAATCTGCTGTTCGCGCTCGACGTTTTGCTCGCCGAAGGCAGCGTGGCGCGCGCGGCAACCCGGCTGCGGCTCAGCCCTTCGGCGATGAGCCGCACGCTGGCGCGGCTGCGGGAAGCGACCGGTGATCCGCTGCTGGTCCGCGCCGGCCGCGGCCTGGTCCCGACGCCGCGCGCGGAGGCATTGCGGCAGCAGGCCGGCCGTGTCGTCCACGATGCGGAAACGCTATTGCGTCCCGCCAGGCTGCTCGATCTGGCAAAGCTGGAACAGATCTTCACGCTGCGCACCAATGAAGGGTTCGTCGAGGAATTCGGGCCGCGTCTTGTCGCCCGCATCCAGGCCGAGGCGCCGGGCGTGCGGCTGCGCTTTGCGCCGAAAGCCGACAAGGATGTCGCCTCGTTGCGCGACGCGGACATCGACCTCGAAATCGGCGTTGCCGGCGAGGCCGGACCTGAAGTGCTGATACAGGCGCTGTTTCGCGACCGCTTCGTCGGTGCTGTGCGAGCCGGCCACCCTTTGAGTGAAGGCGCGGTAACGCCTGAACGCTACGCGGCCGGCCGCCACATCAGCGTTTCACGGCGGGGTCGGGAAAGAGGGCCGATCGATCAGACTTTGGCGGTGCTCGGCCTGCAGCGAACCGTGGCGTGCATGATCTCCGGCTTTTCGGCTGCACTCTCCATGGCGCGCGCTTCGGACCTTATCGCCAGCGTGCCCGAACGGCACACGCAAGGCGCACGCGCCGGCATGGTCAGCTTTCTGCTGCCGGTTGCCACGGTGGAGGTCACCATCTCGATGCTCTGGCATCCACGGCTCGATGCCGATCCGGCGCAACGCTGGCTGCGAGATTGCATTCGGGAGGTCTGCGCGGCCTCCCGCTGAGCGCTCAGCGCGCCATTGCCGCCTTGAGCACCCTGAAAATCCGCTCGTCTTGGCATTGGGCAACGTTGAAGCGCAGGAACCGGCTGGCGGTTCCCGACAGGCTGAATGCATTGCCGGGCGCCAGCACGATGTTGTCGGCCAGCGCGCGGCGTGCCATTTCAGCCGCGTCCACGCCATCCGGCAGGCTGCACCACAGGAACAAGCCGGCCGGTTGGTCGATCCAGGGCGTGATGCCGATCGCCTTCAGGCGCGCGCCCGTCTCGCCCATGGCGCGGGAAAGCCGCGCGCGCAGCAATTCCATGTGCTTGCGGTAGCTGCCGTCCCTAAGCAGCGTCAGCACCAGTTCGGCCGCCAGCCGGCCGCCGCCGAAGGTGGTGGCAATCTTGAGGTCGGTGAGTTGCTCGATCCAGTCGCGCGGTGCCGCGATGAAGCCGCAGCGAACCGATGCCGATAGCGTCTTGGAGAAGCTGCCGATATGGACGACGCGGTTGAGGCCGTCGAACGCCGCCAGCCGGGGCGCGGGGCTGTGCTCGAAATCGGCGAAGATATCGTCCTCGATGATGGTCAGGTCCGACTGGTCGGCGAGTTTCAGCAGCCGGTGCGCGGTGACCGGCGACAGGATCGCGCCGGTCGGGTTGTGGATGACGGAATTGGTGATGTAGAGGCGCGGTCTGTGCTCGGCCAGTGCCTGGGCGAACAGCTCGATATCAGGCCCGGATGGCGTGTAGGGCACGCTGACGACCTTGGCGCGGTGGGCGCGCAGCAGCGCATGGAAATTGAAATAGCAGGGGTCGTCGACCAGCACGGTATCGCCGGGTTCGATCAGGAAGCGGCACAGAAGATCGATGGCCTGCGTGCCCGATTCGGTCAGCATGATCTGTTCGGGCGAGACCTCGATGCCGTGGCCAGCCATGCGCCGCGCGAGCAATTGCCTGAGCGGCGGCAGGCCGAGCGGCGTGCCGTAATCGGCTAGGTCGACATCGTCGGCGCGCGCCACGGTGCGCAGCGCCCGGCGCAAGGCCCCCTGCGGCATCCATGAGGCCGGCATCCAGCCGCAGCCGGGTTTCAGCATCTCGTCGCCGGCTTCCAGTGACTGGCGCGAAACCCAAAGCGGATCGACAGCGCGGTCGAGCCGCGGGCCGATCTCGGCCAGCGACAGTGGCGCCAGCGATCCGGCGGCATAAAAACCCGAACCCGGCCGGGAGCGAATCGCGCCTTCGGCGGCAAGCCGTTCATAAGCTTCGACGACGGTGGATTTCGACACCCGCATGGCCTTGGCGAAGGCGCGGATCGAAGGCAGCCGCGCGCCCGGCGTCAGGCTGCGCGCGGCAATCCGCTGGCGGATGGTCGCCATGACAGTTTCGACCAGAGTGGCCGCGGCAGGAGCGTATGCCGTGTCGGTTTCCAGAACGAGTTTGGTCATCTGTATTGCTCAATTGGCCATTACAGTTCGATAGAATTGTACCGCATTGTCTCTAGCTCCACCATAGGGTCAAGCCCGATACAGAGCCAAAGCAATGGAGCCTGGAATGGACAAGAGCACGAGCGGCTGGGTGAACGGATTCGTCGGCGTGCTGATCTTCAGCGGCTCGCTGCCGGCGACGCGTGTGGCGGTGGCGGATTTCGATCCGACATTCCTGACCTCGGCCCGCGCGGCAATTGCCGGACTGCTCGGCCTGGCGATGCTCGTGCTGTTCCGGCAGAAGCGGCCAGAGCGCAGCGATTTTCTGTCGCTGGTGATCGTGGCGCTTGGCGTGGTGGTCGGCTTTCCCCTGCTGACCGCGCTGGCGCTGAAGCACGTCACCTCCGCCCATTCCATCATCTTCGTCGGCCTGTTGCCGCTGGCCACCGCGATCTTCGGCGTGCTACGCGGCGGCGAGCGTCCGCGCCCTGCCTTCTGGCTGTTTTCCTGTGTCGGCAGTGCGCTGGTTGCGGGTTTTGCCCTGACGCAAGGCGTGACGGCGTCTCCGGTCGGCGACGGCCTGATGCTGGCCGCCATCATCGTCTGCGGCCTGGGCTACGCCGAGGGGGCCGCACTATCGCGCGGGCTCGGCGGTTGGCAGGTGATCTGCTGGGCGCTGGCGATCTCGCTGCCGATCATGCTGGTGCTGACGTTCGCGACGCTGCCGCCATCCTTCGCCGGCATCGGCTCCGGCGCCTGGATCGGTCTCGCCTATGTCTCGCTGTTCAGCATGCTGATCGGCTTCGTGTTCTGGTATCGCGGCCTCGCCCAAGGCGGCATCGCCGCCGTCGGGCAATTGCAGTTGCTGCAGCCCTTCTTCGGACTGGCGCTGGCGGCGACGCTTCTGCACGAGCAGGTCAGCCCGCTGATGGTGGTTGTCACGCTGGGTGTGGTCGCCTGCGTGGTCGGGGCGAAGAGGTTTGCGCGGTAGGATTGGCTGATTCGGCCGCGGTCTCATTAATGTGAAATGACAGAACTTGGTGGAAGCAGTCACTCCGCGATCAGGTTGGGCCACGAGTCGGAAAGCGGAGCGGGGTTGCCGGATCAAGGCCAACCTCGAAAACCCGAAGCGGTACAACTGTATCGTGTGGATGAACGCGGCCGGGCCAATTTCCCCATACCACCTCAGCCATAAACCTGCGGCCGCGACATTCGACCTCAATCAAGTCACCAACCACCGGAGCCGTTCCAGCAAATCGGTTTTCGTCTGCGCGAAGCTCACGTTCCGTGACTACTTCGCCATCCTTTAGTGCAATACGCTTTACCCAATAGGCCATAGCGACAGTATAGTCCTGTGTGTGGCTGGTCCAGCCAGGTTCAATCCGATGATCGCTTGGGGTCGATTCTGACGGACTAGCGCAACCTTGTCGAGCGATTCTACTGGCGTCTTGGTTGCATGGACTGTTCTGCAATTTCTATCGAATCGCTGTCAGAATTTCGTCACAACCCCGATGCCAATCCCCTCGAACCCGCCCATCGCCATCAGGGCGGCTGGCGCCTCGTCGAGGCTGATCTTTCTGCCGACCAGCAGATCGGGCTTCAGCTTGCCGGTGCGGATCATGTCCATCATTGCGGGGTAGCGATGGGCCTGCATGCCGTGGCTGCCGAGGATTTCGAGCTCGAAGGCAATCACCTTGTCCATCGGCACCTGTGGCCGGGCATGCTCGCCCAGCATCAGGCCGACCTGCACATGGCGGCCACGCCGGCGCAGATTGGAAATCGAGTTGAACGACGTCGTGGGGTGGCCGAGCGCGTCCATCGACATGTGTGCGCCGCCATTGGTGATCTGCTTGACCGCCTTGACGACATTCGGCGTGTTCGAGGCATTGATGGTCGCCACGGCGCCGATCTTTTTGGCGAACTCCAGCTTCTCGTCGGTAAGGTCGATGGCGATGACATTGGCGCCCATGGAACTGGCGATCATGATCGCCGACAGGCCGACGCCGCCGCAGCCATGCACCGCCACCCATTCGCCCGGCGTCACCCGGCCCTGGTCGACAATGGCGCGAAACGAGGTGACGAAGCGGCAGCCGAGGCTGGCGGCGGTGGCGAATTCCATCTCCTCGGGCAGCCGCACGAGGTTGGTGTCGGCATGTTCGATGGCGACATATTCGGCAAACGAGCCCCAGGCGGTGAAGCCTGGCTGCGTTTGATGCTCGCAGACCTGGTGGTTGCCGGAGGTGCATTCGAAACAGCGGCCGCAGCCGACGCAGAACGGCACGGTGACGCGTTCGCCGGCCTTCCAGCGGGTCACCCGCTTGCCGACGGCTACGACGATGCCGGCCAGTTCGTGACCGGGAACATGCGGCAGGGTGATGCCGTCATCATGGCCCATCCAGCCATGCCAGTCGCTGCGGCACAGCCCCGTCGCCTCGACCTTGATGACGACGCCATCGGCGGCCGGCTTCGGATCCGGCACGGTCTGGATCGTCGGCGCTTGGCCGAATTTCTCGAAGACGACGGCTTTCATCGGGTGGTCCTCATGCTCTGCGCCAGTGCGCTTCTATTCCGCATCTATCTGATTCTCCGGTGCTGCCTTCTGAAAGGCCGGCAGCGCCATGCAGGCGGCGTGGATGCGCGAGATCTCGGGGTAGGGTGTCAGGTCGACGCCGAAGCGGGCGTTGCTGGCGATCTGGGCGACCAGGCAGATGTCGGCGAGGCCCGGTGCGTCGCCATGGCAAAATGTGCCGGTCTCATCCGATGAAGCCAGAATCTTTTCAAGCGGCTGGAACCCTTCGTTCACCCAGTGGCGAAACCAGTGGATGACATCCTGGTCGCCGGCGCCGAACAAAGTGCGCAGCGAGGTCAGCACCCGCAGATTGTTCACCGGGTGGATGTCGCAGGCGATCATCTGCGCCAGCATTCGCACGCGCGCCCGGCCGAGCGCGTCCTTCGGCAACAGCGGCGGTTCGGGATGGGTCTCGTCGAGATATTCGATGATCGCCAGCGACTGCGTCAACAGCGTGCCGTCGCCCAGGATCAGCGCCGGTACCAGCGCTTGCGGATTGACCGCGCGGTAAGCCGGCTCCAGATGGTCGCCATGACGCAGATGATGCGGCACGTAGTCGTAGCTTAGCCCCTTCATCTCCAGCGCGATGCGCACGCGGTAGGAGGTGGAGGAGCGGTAGTAGTTGTGGAGGACGAGGTCGCTCATCGGGTCACGGCTTGTCGGTGGAATTTTGGCCGATCGAATCTTGGCCGACAGTGATCTCGATGGTGCCGATGCCGTCGACGCCGCCGGTCATCGTCTGTCCCGGCGCCACCGCGCCGACGCCCGCCGGCGTGCCGGTGAAGATCAGGTCGCCCGGTTGTAGTACAACCGCACTGCTGCAGATCGAAACGATATCGGCGATCGGCCAGATCAGTTCGGCGAGGTCGCCCTCCTGCTTCACCGCGCCGTCGACGGCGAGCCAGATGCGGCCCTTTTGCGGATGGCCGGATTTGGCGGCCGGCACCAGCGGGCCGCAGGGTGCCGATCGGTCGAAGGCCTTCGACCAGTCCCAGGGCCGCGCTGCTTTCTTGGCTTCGTCCTGCAGGTCGCGGCGGGTGAGGTCGATGCCGGCGCCGTAGCCCCAGACATGCTCGAGGGCTTCAGCGCGGGGGATGCGGAAGCCGGCCTTGCCGATCGCAGCGACCAGCTCGATCTCGTGGTGCAGGTTTTTGGTCAAGGGCGGGTAGGGGACCGTGGTGCCGCTATCGACCACCGCATCGGCCGGCTTGGTGAAGAAGAAGGGCGGGTCGCGCTCGTCATTGCCGAGTTCGCGGGCGTGCGCGGCGTAGTTGCGGCCGACGCAGAAGATGCGGCGCACCGCAAAGCGCTCGGCAGAGCCTTCTATGGCGACCGATGGTGTTGCGGGCAAGGGAAGGACGAAGTCTGTCATGCGGGGTCTCTGCCTGGGTTGTTGCCGGCACATTCGACCGATTTGGACGGCCGGGCAAGGCGTCAGCGCCAGCAAAAGCATCGGCTGCGCCTTGATTGTCGGATAAAGTCGGCTTCGCCTCCGGGGGTTAAGATGGCGATAGACTATTTGCCAATAAGCTGGCCATACCAGCGGGAGTATCGTGCCCACGGAGAACTGAAACGAACACCATGACCGCAATCAACGATCGCGCCCGGTTTCTGATCATCGACGACCATCCGCTGTTTCGCGAGGCGCTGCACAGCGCCGTGCAGATGGCCTATCCGGAAGTCGACACCGTGGAGGCGCGCTCGATCGCCGAGGCGCTCGATCTCCTGGGTGGGATAAAACCGTTCGATCTGGCGCTGCTCGATCTCAACATGCCTGATGTCCATGGCTTCGATGGGCTGCTGCAGCTCAGGACCCGCCATCCGCGGCTGCCGGTGGTCGTCGTCTCGGGCTATGAGGAGCCGAAGATCATCTCCGAGGCGTTGTCCTATGGCGCTGCCGGCTTCATCCCGAAATCGGCGCGCAAGAGCGATCTTGCGGCCGCAATCCGCTCGGTGATGGAGGGCGCGATCTATGTGCCGGAGACATATGAGGGACAGCCGCCCGACGCCGACAGCGCCGACCGCGCCGATATGGTGCAGCGGCTGGCCAAACTGACGCCGCAGCAGCTGCGCGTGCTGCAGATGCTGCGCCAGGGCCTGCTCAACAAGCAGATCGCCTACGAGCTGCAGGTCGGCGAGACCACGGTCAAGGCGCATGTCTCGGAGATCCTGCGCAAGCTCAACGTCTACAGCCGCACGCAAGCGGTGATTGAGGTGTCGAAGCTGGACAATGCGGAGCTGTTTCGCGATCAGGCCGGGTTTTGATCTTTACCCTCCCCCTTGTGGGGAGGGTCGATCCGCGAAGCGGAGCGGGGTGGGGGAGCTTGGCGCTGCACCCCGCCCCGGCGTTGCGCGCCGACCCTCCCCATCGAGGGGAGGGTATGGGGCTCAAGCCAGCAAATGCGCCAGCAGCGCCCTTAGCTGCGCCGGTTTCAGCGGCTTGCGCATCAGTTCGATGCCGGCGGCGCGGGCGGCTTTTGCGACGGCCTCCGATCCGTCGGCGGTGACGATCAGCGCTGGCACGGCGCGGCCGAGATAGTCGCGGACTTCGGCTATTGTTGCGGTGCCGAGGTCGCCGTCGTCGAGATGCTGGTCGGCAATGACGATGTCGGGCACCCAGTCGGTGTCGCCAAGCAGGCTGATCGCAGCCTCGGTCGAGGTCGCGGCGCGCACCAGGCACTGCCAGCGCTCGAGCAGGAAGGTCATCGCCTGCAACACGTCGGCGTCATTTTCGACCAGCAGCACCTTGGTGCCGAACAGGCCGTAGCCGCGCGGCCGCTCCATCTCGGCAAGGCTGGCGATGGCGTCGGCGCTGGCGCCGATGCCGACCGGCACGTCGATGTGGAAGATGGTGCCGCGCCCAACCCTCGAGGAGAACGTCACGGGATGACCGAGCGCGGCGGCCATGCGCCGCACGATGGCAAGGCCCAGGCCCAGCCCGCCGCCGGAGATCCCGGTGTCGGCTGGAATGGCGGAGCCGCGATGGAACTCCTCGAACACCGCCTCGCGCTGGTCGTCGGGAATGCCGCAGCCGGTGTCGGCGACATCGATGCGGATGGTATCGCCGCGATGCCTTGTGCCGACAAGCACGCCGCCCGAAGGGGTATAGCGCAGCGCATTGGACAGGATGTTTTGCAGGATGCGGCGCAAGAGCGTGCGGTCCGAACGCACCACGGCGCTGACCGGGCGGAACTTCAGCGCCAGCCCCTTCATCTCGGCCACGGGCAGGAAATCCGACCGCAGCGAGGAAAACAGCGTCTCCAGATTGACGTCGCCAATGTCGGGCTGGACCACGCCGGCGTCGAGCTTGGAAATGTCGAGCAGCGTGCGCAACAGGTCTTCCATCGTCTCCAGCGAGCGCTCGACCTGACGGACGAGTTTCTTGCCCTCGTCGCTGGTCTGCACTTCGGCCAGTGCCGAGACCGAGAGGTGGGCGGCGTTCAGCGGCTGCAGCACGTCATGGCTGGCGGCGGCCAGGAACCTGGTCTTGGACAGGTTTGCCAGCTCGGCGTTTTCCTTGGCGGCGCTGAGGTCGATGTTCGACTGTTCCAGCCGGCGCAAGGTCGAGTGCAGTTCCTCGGTGCGGATGCGCACCCGGTTTTCCAGTGAAATTGCGGTCTGGAACAGCGAGAAGGCATTGCCTTGCTGGTCCATCGAGCGCTCGACGCGGCTGACCAGAGCGGCGTTGATCTTCTTCAGCCTGTCGACGTCGTCGATGTCCCTGAGCGGCATGGGCTATTCCGCCGCCTGGCGTTCGCCGAAGGCGATGCCGGTGAAGGTTTGGTTCAGATGCATCGAGCGGTACTGTTCGCCATAGGTGCCGAAGCCGATGACATTGTTGACCCGGTAGAGCTCCGAAATGTCGCGGAACACCTGGCGGTTTCGCGCATCGAGCCGGCGCAGCACGCAATCGAAGCCGAGGATCATGTCGATGCCGCCGAGCCGTTGCTCGACGTCGCGCAGTGCGGCGCGCGTGGATTCCACCATGTCCTTGGGCTGGGCGATGGACAGCACGACGCCGTCGTCTATGGCGCAGAAGAATGACAGCGAGCCGTCGGGATGCATCTTCTGGATCGAGCGGCAGTAAAATTCGCCACCCACTTTCACCACCACCGGGTGCGAAGCGAAGCTCATCGGCGTCAGGTTCTGCGCAACGATGCCGACGGAGGCTGCATACTCCTCAGCCGCATTGGTGGCGTTGAATTCGCGCACGGTGCGGTGGTCCGGATCGGATGCCGTCACCACCAGCTTCTCGTCGGTGGGGATGAAATTGTCGGTCTTGAAGACATGGAACGGGATCTCGGTGGCGATCAGCACAATGATGGCGCTGTCTGACGCTACCTTGCCGTTCGAAATCAGCCTGGTGGTTTCGAATTTCAAATCGTCGCCCGCCGAACCGCCGATCAGCGGGATGTCGTCCAGCCCCCAATGGATGGCCGAGGTCACCGCTTCCTCTGCAAAGGACAGGCCGTCGATGAAGCAGAGCGCGAAAGTGCTTTTGGCATGGCAACTGCCGGTGCGTCCGCGCAGCAACCGCCGCAAGCCCTCGACTTCATCAGTGATCCTGTCCATTCCCGACGAGGAGAGATTGTCGACCATGGTGCTGACCGCCGAAAACGACGCGGAGGGAAAGAGCAGCGCCAGCACATGGCCTTCCTCCAGGCCCTGGGGGGTGATCTCGCCGGCGGTCGAGCAGGCGGCGTAGGCCAGCGTCGGTGCGTGGGTCTTCAGCCCTTGCGAAAGGACGCTCGCGTCAAACAAGCTCTGGGAGAAGAACAGCAGGGCAAAGCCGGCATCGATGGCTGCGGCCTCGACAGCGACCGCCAGGGCGAATGCATCGGCGTCGGGCTCGTCGGTGGTGAGCGCCGACAGACCGGATGCATAGCTCGTCCGTGAACTGGCCAGAGGCTTCCTCCCGATATCCTCCGACGCTTCCTGCGCGCGCCCGTTTTATGTCTCTCGGCGAGCTGGCGTCGAGGGCATTGTTGCCCCCTATTCGCTCTTTGGCAATGGGGCGGACAGGCCCATGATTTTCGTTTTCTCCATGACCGAAAGTACAATGAGCGCCGTGTGTTTTTTGCGCTTTGTGCAGTGTACCAATAGCGCATGGCCGAGCGCCAAAGCCGCATCGGCAGCATGACTACCAAGGTCATACCCAGGGAGGATGCATGTCGGACGTTTCGTTTGTCGTGAACGGAAAACGGATCAGCGGCGCTGCCGAGGACCGAACGCTTCTGGTTCATTTCCTGCGCGAAAATCTTGGTCTCACCGGAACGCATGTCGGTTGTGACACCTCTCAATGCGGCGCCTGCGTCGTGCATGTCGACGGCAAGGCGGTGAAGTCCTGTTCGATGCTGGCCGTGCAGGCCTCCGGGTCGACCGTGGTGACGATCGAAGGGCTTGCCAATGGCGGCGACCTGCATCCGATGCAGGCCGCGTTCAAGGAACATCATGGGCTGCAATGCGGCTTCTGCACGCCGGGCATGATCATGACCGCGACCGACATGATCGCGCGCCATCCCGAAGGCCTTGACGAGGCGACGGTGCGCGCCGAGCTCGAAGGCAACATCTGCCGCTGCACCGGCTACCACAACATCGTCAAGGCGATCCTCGCCGCATCGCAGACTATGGCGAAGGTGCCGAAGGGCAGGGCGAAACAGGCAGCGTAAGAAAGAAGCGAGTAGCGAATAGGGAGTAGCGAGTAGTCGGTTTAGCCGAACCGCTCCGAGCACAATTCCCTACTCACTAATCACTATTCGCCACTCACTATTCGCTATTCCGGAGGAATTCCTATGGGCATTGAAGGTATCGGCGCTCGGGTCGTGCGCAAGGAAGACAAACGCTTCATCACCGGCGCCGGCCGCTATGTCGACGACATGGTGGTTCCCGGCATGAAGCATGCCGCTTTCGTGCGCAGCCCGCACGCGCATGCTCAGATTAAGAAGATCGACGTCAGACGAGCGCAGGCGATGCCCGGCGTCATCGGCGTCTTGACCGGCAAGGAGCTCAAGGCCGACGGCATCGGCAACCTGATCTGCGGCTGGATGATCCATTCCAAGGACGGCTCGCCGATGAAGATGGGCGCGTGGTCGCCGCTGGCGGTCGACAAGGTGCGCTATGTCGGCGACGCGGTCGTCATCGTGGTGGCGGAAACCAAGGGCCAGGCCCGCGACGCGGCCGAAGCGGTCGAGATCACCTACAAGGAATTGAAGGCGGTGGTCGATGCCACCAAGGCGCTGCAAAAAGGTGCGCCGCAGGTCCATGCCGAAGCCGAGGACAATCTTATCTTCGACTGGGAGATCGGCGATGCCAAGGCGACCGACGCGGCGATCCAGGCGGCGGCCCATGTCACCCGCATGAAGATCGTCAACAACCGGCTGGTTCCCAACGCCATGGAGCCGCGCGCGGCCCTTGGCCATTACGACAAGGCCGAGGACCATTTTACCTGCTGGACGACGTCGCAGAACCCGCATGTCGCGCGGCTAGTGATGAGCGCCTTCTACAATGTCGCGCCGGAAAACAAGCTGCGCGTCATTGCGCCCGATGTCGGCGGCGGCTTCGGCTCGAAGATCTACATCTATCCCGAAGAGATCGTCTGCCTGTGGGCGTCGAAGAAGACCGGCGTGCCGGTCAAATGGGTCGCCGACCGCACCGAAAGCTTCCTCACCGACGCACATGGCCGCGACCATGTCTCGACGGTCGAAATGGCGTTCGACAAGAACAACAAGATCACCGGCTTCAAAGTCGACACCATCGCCAATCTCGGCGCCTACATGTCGCTGTTCTCGTCTTGCGTGCCGACCTATCTCTACGCGACGCTGCTGTCGGGCCAGTACAACATCCCGACGATCCACGCCAATGTGCGCACCGTCTACACCAACACGGCACCCGTCGACGCCTATCGCGGGGCAGGGCGGCCGGAAGCCACGTATCTGCTCGAACGGACAATGGAGACGGCCGCGCGTGAACTTGGGGTCTCGCCGGCGGAGTTGCGGCGCATCAATTTCATCACCGAGTTTCCGCACCAGACGCCGGTCATCATGAATTATGACGCCGGCGATTACGGCGCTTCGCTCGATGCGGCGACACAGGCGTCCGACTATGCCGGCTTTGCCAAGCGCAAAGCGGCGGCCGCCAGCCAGGGCAGACTGCGCGGCATCGGCATGAGCTGCTATATCGAGGCCTGCGGCATCGCGCCGTCGGCGGCGGTCGGTTCGCTCGGCGCCGGCGTCGGTCTGTGGGAATCGGCCGAAGTGCGGGTCAATGCCGTCGGCACGATCGAGGTGCTGACCGGCTCGCACAGCCATGGCCAGGGCCATGAGACGACCTTCGCGCAACTCGTCAACCAGCGTTTTGGCGTGCCACTGGACTCGGTCTCGATCGTCCATGGAGATACCGACAAGGTGCAGATGGGTATGGGCACCTACGGCTCGCGCTCGGGCGCGGTCGGCATGTCGGCAATTGCCAAGGCGCTCGACAAGGTCGAGGCCAAGGCCAAGAAAATCGCCGCCCATCTGCTCGAGGCCGACGAGGGCGACATCGTCATCGAGAATGGCGAGGTCAAGGTCGCCGGCACCGACAAGAGCCTGCCCTGGTTCCAGGTGGCGCTTGCCGCCTACACCGCTCACAATCTGCCGGCAGGCATGGAGCCGGGACTGAAGGAAACAGCCTTCTACGATCCGGCGAACTTCACTTTCCCGGCGGGCTGCTACATCTGCGAGGTCGAGATCGATCCGGAAACCGGCACGACCGAGATCGTCCAGTTCGTCGCGGCGGACGATTTCGGCAACATCATCAACCCGATGATCGTCGAGGGTCAGGTGCATGGCGGCATCGCCCAGGGTATCGGCCAGGCGCTGCTGGAAGGCGCGCACTATGACGATAGCGGGCAGCTGCTGACGGCGAGCTACATGGACTATACCATGCCGCGCGCGGGCGACCTGCCGTCGTTCAAGGTGTCGACCTCGAACACGCCGTGTCCAAGCAATCCGCTCGGCATCAAGGGCTGCGGCGAGGCCGGCGCCATCGGCTCGCCGCCGGCGGTCATCAACGCCATCACCGACGCTTTGGGGATTGTGGACATCGCCATGCCGGCCTCGCCGTCGACGGTGTGGGCGGCGATTAGGGCGAAGAAATGAGTGAGTAGGGAGTAGTGAGTAGGGAATGGGCATTACCGGAGATGACAGCGTCCCTATTCCCTACTCCATACTCACTACTGCTAACCACTTCAGGGGAGGATCCCATGTACGCAGTCAACTACCACCGCGCCGCCTCGGTCGCCGACGCCGCCAAGCTGGTGAAGAGCGGCGACGCCAGGCTTTTGTCAGGCGGCATGACGCTGATCCCGGCGATGAAGACGCGGCTCGCCGCACCCTCCGACCTGATCGACCTGTCGCGGATCAAGGAACTGCAAGGCGTCAAGGTGTCGGGCAAGACCGTCACCATCGGCGCCGCCACAACCCATTACGACGTCGCCAATGACGAGAAGCTGCGGAAGGCCTGTCCGGCGCTTGCGCACCTTGCGTCGCTGATTGGCGATCCGGCGGTGCGCCACAAGGGCACGATCGGCGGCTCGGTCGCCAACAACGACCCAGCCGCCGATTATCCGGCGGCGCTCTTGGCGCTGGGCGCCACCATCGTCACCAACAAGCGCGAGATTTCAGCCGCGAAATTCTTCACCGGCCTGTTCGAAACGGCGCTGAAAGAAGGCGAGATCATCACCGCGGTGAGTTTTACCGCGCCGGCCAAGGCTGCTTACGAAAAATTCCGCAACCCGGCCTCGCGCTATGCGATTGTCGGCGTGTTCGTGGCCAAGGGCAAGGACGGGGTCAGCGTTGCCGTTACCGGTGCCGGCGATGACGGCGTGTTCCGCTCGAAGGAGATCGAAGCCGCACTGGCGAAGAATTTTGCCGCATCGGCGCTCGACGGCGTGAAAGTGCCGGCGAAGAATTTGATGACCGACCTCCACGCTTCGGCCGAATACCGTGCCAATTTGATCGCCGTGATGGCCAAGCGCGCGGTGGCGGCAGCCAACGCCTGACATCATAAAGCTACTGACAAGGAAAGGGGCCATCGCGGCCCCTTTGTTCGTCTGCGGCGGGCTGTAACTGCCCAGTCCTTGCGGGTTCGCTGCCACGCGCAAATCCGTTGTTTCAGGTAATTCCCGTGCAAGAACAGGCGCATACTTCCCAAGGGACTGCCTAGCCCCATTCTCGCACTTGCACAATCTGATATTGCACTGCAATATGTATAGCTTGGCGGAACACGGGGTGGATTCTGCGCGCGGCGGTGTGAGCTGCGCCAAGATCTTGCGTCGTAGAGGATCGGCATGGCCGACATCTCCGCAGCGTCTGTTGCCCTGCCGCGGGCCACAGCCGACAAAGCAGCCAGAGCAAGACTGGCCTATCTCGATGGCTGGCGCGGGCTTTCGATCGCACTGGTGCTGATCGGCCATTTCTTCCCCGTTCCCGGGATCAATCTCGGCGTGCTCGGCGTCGAGTTCTTCTTCGTGCTCTCAGGCCGGCTGATGGGCGAGATACTGTTCATCGAACGCTTCCCGCTGAAAAAATTCTTCAAGCGCCGCTTTTCGCGCATCTATCCCGCGCTTTTGGTGTTCGTGATATCAGCCATGATCGGGCTCTCCGGCACCTTTATCGCCTTCAAATGGAAGGCGGCGCTGACCGCGCTGACATTCACCTACAACTATGCCGGAATTCTCATCACCCGCGCCGGCGCGCTCGACCACATCTGGTCGCTATGCGTGGAAGAGCATGCCTACATCATCCTGGCGCTGATCAGCGTGGTGGTGACCGGGCGGGGTAATGTCGTTCGGCTGCTGGTGACGCTGTCGCTGCTGGCGATGGCCAATGGCGCCATTTCGTACTGGGTACTCGGCATGGATTACGAGCACAGCTATTGGCGCACCGATGTGCATATCGCCTCGATCCTGCTGTCGGCATCGATCTGCCTGCTCAAGCACGATGATCGGCTGCCGGCATTCCT
Organism: Mesorhizobium sp. P170090; assembly: GCF_057786115.1. NCBI lineage: Bacteria > Pseudomonadati > Pseudomonadota > Alphaproteobacteria > Hyphomicrobiales > Phyllobacteriaceae > Mesorhizobium > Mesorhizobium sp. P170090. Next base: position 4,753,120 of record NZ_JBYNWH010000001.1, on the reverse strand, counting down.
GAAGAGCCCCTATGTCAGCCTCGTGTCGGCGGCGGCGGCTATATTGCTGTTCCTCGATCCGGTGCCGACGCCGATCCATTACCTACTGGCGGTGCCGTTGCTGGCGCTTGCCGTGAATACGCTGGACACCAGCAACTGGCATCTTACCGGCCTGCTTTCATCCAGGCCGATGGTGATGATCGGGCTATGGTCGTACTCGCTCTATCTCTGGCAACAGCCCTTCTACAAATTCGTCGCCGAGCAGGGCAGTGCGCCGATCCCGATGCTGGCGGCTGTCTTCGCCTGTGCACTATGCAGCTACTATCTGGTCGAGAAGCCCGCGCGGGCCTGGCTGAACCGGAATTGGTGAGGGCTACGGACTCCTAATCTTATGCTGCCGCGACGATCTGCTTGCCGATCATCAGCCAGCGACCCATCAGCCGGCGATCTCCTTGAGGTAGTAGCGCACCGCCTTCTTGCCGCCATGGATCACCGCGTCGCCGACCTCGGCGAAGCCAAGCGCGGCATGGAAGGCGTCCGAAGCCGGATTGGGAGGTTCGGCATTCACCTCGCAGGTGACGATGCTGTGGCCCGCGCGGGCGACTTCCCCGAACAGATCCTCGTAGAGCCGGCGGGCATGGCCGCGGCCGCGCGCTTGCGCCGCGACGACGACGCGGTCGACATAGACGAAGCGTGGATAGCGCTCGCGGAACCAGAGGAAATTCGGGCTGTCGTAGGCCGCATTCTGGTCGAAGGTCATGATGAAGGCTTCGAGCGCGCCGATGCGCCTGACGTAAAACGCTTCGCCAAGCAGGAAAGACAGCCGTTCGGGCTCGAGCCATGACAGTTCGGCGGCGTGCTCATTGTTGAGTGCGAGGATGGCCGCTTCGTCCTGAGGCGAGACACGGCTGATCGGCGACGGCCCAGTCACGGCTTCGCTCATCATGCTCTGGCCGCCGCAATCGTCGCGGCAACCAGCGCCCCATCGGTGACTGTGGTGCGGTATTCGCGGTCCAGATCGCCGCCGCCCATGCCGACTTGCGGGTTGCGGTAGGCCATGGCGCTCGGTACGTCCTTGAGCGCGGCGAAATGCAGTTCCCTCAGCCCGGTTGATGCCAGCACCCCGGCGATGTTTTCGGGGTCCAGCGCGCCGCAGCCGAGGATGATGATGCGGCCGTCGGCCTGGCGGACGAGATCCGCCAACAGGCCGGCGCCTTCCACCGCGGTGTCCCTCTGGCCGCTGGTCAGCACGCGGCCGACCTTGCAGCGGATCAGCGCTTCCAGCGCCTCGGCCGGGTCGCGCGTCATGTCGAAGGCGCGGTGGCAGGTAACGGCGAGCTGACCGGCGGCATCGACCAGCGCGCCCATGCGGGTTTCATCGATGGTGCCGTCGGCATCGAGGCAACCGACAACGACGCCGGCGACGCCGAGGTCACGAAGCGCTGCGACATCGGCGAGCATCGAGCTGTATTCGGCCTCGCTGTAGAGGAAATCGCCGCCGCGCGGCCGCACGATGACATGGAAGGGAATGGTCGCGCTCTCGAGTGCGGCGCGCACCGTGCCGAGGCTGGGCGTGATGCCGCCTTCGACCAGGCTGGCGCAGAGCTCGACCCGGTCGGCGCCGGCGGCCTGCGCAGCCAGCAGTCCATCGATGCCTTCGACGCAGATTTCGATCAGGGGGCGAGCATTTCCGGCCAAGGGGCGATCCTTCATGATTGCATGACGGCCAGCCCTAGCATCGGCTCGGTTGGCGGGGAAGCCGGAACAGCCAGTCGCTGCTTGGGCCAGCCCGGCAACCCTGCCTAGGTCCGTAGCGAGAGATCTATTGTTTCTGCAGCACCGTGTTCTTGGCGCCTTGTTCGACCTGGTCGATGACCAGCAGCTTGACCGGGCCGTCGCCGATGTTGGTGGCCTGGTGCCACTGGCCGATCATCTCGATGATGAAATCGCCCGTCTTGTAGGTGTTGCTGTTGCCGGTCTCGACATTCGTCACTTTGAGTGTCCCGGCCTCGACATAGGCGTAGCGGGCAAACGGGTGCTTGTGCACCGGCAGAGTGGCGCCGACCGCAATGTCATAGGCTGAAACCAGGACCTGGACGTTTTTCTGCGGCAGCACGATCGGCTGGCCGGACGCCGTCTGGCTGCGATCGGCAAGCGGTGTGACGACAACCGGCGGGATGGTACTGTCCAGCGCCCGAGCGGGGTTTGCAGATAGCGCTGCCGCGAACAGCAGCATCGATGCCAGAATCTTTCGCATGGTTCCTCCAGGTTCTACCGCCACCGCGCGGCGCGACGCCAAACTTCTATCTCTCGTCAGTTACTGGAGACACAACGTCATCCGCCGGTGCCGTCGTCCATCATCGTATTCGTGAGCGCTTCATAGATGTTGCTGCATACCTGGGACCGCGGACAGTGTTTTACGATGAATACCGGCACGACAGTCAGTGCGGCGGCGATCAGGATTTGCAGGAAGAGAGGAGCAGGCTCGAAGCGTTTGCCAAACAAGGCTCGGCAAGCGAAGTAGAGACTTTGAGCCAGGCATGCCCAGACAAGGACATGCAACAGCGTGCTCGTTGCTCGGGCATAGGGCGTTATGTATCCGTCGGGAAAGCCGACCATGCCAAGGTCGACGAGCCACTGCAGAGCCAGAACGCAGGACAGGCATGCCCACAGAAAGAGCGCCACGCGGGTAACCAAAACTCTGCTGCGATCCACGCTCATGTGCGATCGAAGCACAACTGCGCTCGGTCTTCCAGAGCGGCTGCTGCGTGGCTTGGAGTGTGGCCTATTTCAGAGTGCGCAGCGTGATCGAATAGCGGTGCCCGGCGACCGGCGGAATGCTGTGCTCCCACTCGTGGCGCGCCGGGCCGTCAATGAGATAGACAGATCTCGGCTGAACCTCGATCGTCTTGCGATCCCATTTCGAGCCGTTTTTTCGGCGCAGCCGAAAGCTGCAGGGCGCCAGCAGCGAGACGCCGGCGACGAGATCGAAATGCGGCTTGTCGCGATGCCAACCTATGCCCGCGCCCGGCCGATACTCGTTGATGAGCACTTGCGCGAATTCCGTGGCCTGCCTGCCGGCAAAATCCGCGACCTTGTCGCGAAGCGGCAGCAGGAATTTCGGGATGGGCGGCGCTTCGACGACCTGGCGCCGGTCGTAGTCGTAGCGCCAGCCGAAGCCGGCGACCTGCCGGTTGGCAAGGTGGCCGTGGAAATCGAACGGCTTGAAGGACAGTTCATTGAGGTGACGGACCAGTTCCGCCTCTTCGTCCGTTGTGATCAGGCTAGGCCGGTAAGAAAATCCTTCCGGCAGCGTGTCGGCCGCGCCGAAGAGATCGCCCTGGCTGGCATACGCTGTTGTACTGGATTTCGTCTGTGCCATCTGACGGAGAGATAGGAAGCCTCGCCACCCGGGCAAGATTTTCGGCGTTGTGGTGCGCCTCCCTGTCGGAACCTCCGCATCGTTGCGGCATTACGCATGTTCGAAGCAGGATTTGGAGAAGATTTGGGGACGAAGCGGGATTTTCGACATGCCGTCCACTGCCATCCGCAATACCCACTACGACCCGTCGACGAAAATCCTCTCGGTCTGGTTCGTCCCGAGCGGAGCCCGCTACGACTACGAGGAGGTCGAGCCCGAGACCTACGCGGCGTTCCGCGCCGCCTTCTCGAAAGGGCAATTTTTCAACGAGTTCGTGCGCGATCGCTACCGGTTTCACCTGGTTGAAGAAGGGCGTCCGCGAGCAACCGGGTTCTGAAGGTGCGGTGATCCGTATAAGGTCGCGAACCCCAATTGCTTTTCAAATTGACTTGTTTCAACCTGCTTTGTGGGGACGGACAATGCCGTGGTCGAGATGGCCGTAACATTGGGGGAGGCAGCTTTTGAAATGCATATTGATTATACTCGGCGTGGTAGGTGTCCTGTCTTCCGCTGCGTCTGCAAAAGATAATCGACAACACATCGACCCTGCCTATCAAAAAAACATCAACTATCTGGCCGGGCTGTCCGACGCCCAGTTGAAATTGGTCGTAACATGGTCAGCTAACGTCATCGCCGTTACGACGCGATGCCCGGCGCTGCAGCTGACTCCAGACGGAAAATCCAAAATAACGGCGATATACATCTTGTACGATGTGCAAGATAAACACCTGATACCCAATCCCCCCGAATTCAAGAGAGCCATCAGGTTTTATGAAGGCGCTTACCGCACGGCGGCGCAACGCACTGACAGCTGTCGGGCGGAGAAAGCCAAGGACCCGGGAAGCTACGGTAAATAGTTGTCGGCATGATCGACTAGCAGTGATTTGGCTCGCCGGAACCCCGGCGAAGCGCGAATTCTCTATAGCCCCTTCGCCAAATCGCCGCGAGAACTCACGGCCCGAAAACGCGACCGGACCGCGCGGACGCGCTTCGCCTTGCTGGTGACGCCCCCACCGTCACTTCGCAACCGAGCCCCCGAGAAAATGGACCTAGAGGCTTCTAGCGCGGGCATCGATTGTCTGGAAAGGCAACGGCGCTCTGGCTTGGTTGAATTATCGGCCGCCACCGCGGAAATCGTGCGGACGGAAGCCAAACGGGCGCCCGTATAGCCGCTCATCAAAGCCCTGTTCAACTCCTCAATTCGTGGTAAGGTGATTATACCAGTTAATAACATGACGATCGGCGCGGCCGTCGTTTAATGCGGGAGTAGGGATAGATGACGACGATTGCGCTGTTCGGTGCCGGCGGCAAAATGGGTTACCGCCTGTCGACCAATTTTCGCGGATCGCCCTACACGGTACGCCATGTCGAGGTCAGCGAGGCCGGCCGCGAGCGGCTGAAGACCGGACTGGGCTTCGACGCGGTCAGTGCCGATGCGGCGCTCGACGGGGCGGATATCGTCATCCTGGCCGTTCCCGACACGCATATCGGCAAGGTGGCGGCTGATATCGAGAGCAAGCTCGCGCCTGGCACGATGGTGATAGTGCTCGACGCGGCCGCACCCTTCGCCGGCCATCTGCCCAACCGGCCGGACCTGACCTATTTCGTCACCCATCCCTGTCATCCGCCGATCTTCAACGACGAGACCGACATGGCGGCCAAGAAGGATTATTTTGGCGGCGTCATGGCCAAGCAGCATATGGTCAGCGCGCTGATGCAGGGGCCGGAAGCGGACTACGCCAAGGGCGAGGCGGTCGCAAAAATCATCTGGGCGCCGGTCATGCGCTCGCACCGTGTCACCGTCGAACAGATGGCGCTGCTGGAGCCCGGTCTATCGGAGACGGTGTGCGCGTCACTGCTTGTCGTCATGAAGGAAGCCGTCGACGAGGTCGTCGCGCGAGGCGTCGACCAACAGGCGGCGCTCGACTTCCTGCTCGGCCACATGAACGTGCTCGGCGCCGTGATTTTCGGCGAGACCAAGGGCGTATTCTCGGATGCCTGCAACAAGGCGATCGAATTCGGCAAGCCGGTGCTGATGCGCGACGACTGGAAGCGGGTGTTCGAGCCCGAAGAGATCGCCGCGAGCATTCGGCGCATTACCTGAGACAGGCCGAGTCGGGCGCTTGCCGGAGCGCCTCGATGGCTCGACACACCCGCCATGACGAACAGATGTTTTGCTCAGTGGGAACATGTCACCTCAATTAGTGATTGACTCATCATACCAGTTGGCTTAGCTGTTGATGGCTTGGGCAAGGGTTCGCGGGAAGTACGAAGCCTGGGCGAGTGGAGGGACGGCGGGGGAGCAGCGATCGTTTGGGAAGTGAACCGATCGGCGGCCCGCGTTGCGCGATGAATTCGAATGCAGAGGCCTTGATTTATCAAGGCAATTTTTCAAACGGGAGGACATCATGAAACTCACACGCAGAATGACACTTGCGGCGTTCGCCGGCATGCTGGCGCTTGGCACGGCGGTACCCGCCTATGCGGCCGACCTCATTGCCATCATCACGCCCTCGCACGACAATCCGTTCTTCAAGGCGGAAGCCGTCGGCGCCGAAGCCAAGGCCAAGGAACTCGGCTACGAAGCGCTTGTGCTCGTCCATGACGACGACGCCAACAAGCAATCCGAATTGATCGATACGGCGATCGGCCGCGGCGCCAAGGCGATCATCCTCGACAATGCCGGCGCCGACGCCACTGTCGCTGCCGTGCAGAAGGCCAAGGACGCGGGCGTGCCGTCGTTCCTGATCGATCGCGAGATCAACGCCACCGGCGTCGCCGTGGCTCAGATCGTCTCCAACAACTACCAGGGCGCCCAGCTCGGCGCGCAGGAGTTCGTCAAGCTGATGGGCGAGAAGGGCAATTTCGTCGAGCTGGTCGGCAAGGAATCCGACACCAATGCCGGCATTCGCTCGAAGGGCTATCATGACGTCATCGACGATTATCCGGATCTGAAGATGGTCGCCCAGCAATCGGCCAACTGGAGCCAGACGGAAGCCTATTCCAAGATGGAATCGATCCTGCAGGCCAACCCGGATATCAAGGGCGTCATCTCCGGCAACGACACCATGGCGATGGGCGCGTATGCGGCGCTGGTTGCGGCGAACCGCAAGGACGTCATCGTCGTTGGCTTCGACGGATCCAACGACGTGCGCGACTCCATCACCGCGGGCGGCATCAAGGCAACCGTCCTGCAGCCGGCCTATGCGCAGGCGCAGATGGCGGTCGAGCAGGCCAACGACTTCATCAAGAACAAGAAGTCGCCGGCCAAGGAAAAGCAGCTGATGGACTGCGTCTTGGTCAATGGTGACAATGCTGCCAAGCTGGAAACGTTTGCGCTGACCAACTGAGCCGGCGTGACATGAATAGCGAGGGGCGACCCAAGGGTCGTCCCTCGTCGCCATTTTCCGTGGGTGCCGACCACCATGCTGAACAACAAACCATCATGCTGAACAACAAGCCGAACTGGCCGATCCTTGTCGTTGCAGTCGGCATCAGCCTGACCGCCTGCAAGATCCTGCCGACGCCCTCGGGGGACAGCGGCAGCGCCGCCGCCTTCAATCCGGACAAGATGGTCGAGGAGATCTGGGCCGCGAAGGTCGTGCCTTACCTCCAGCAGAAGGCCGGGCCGTTTGCCGAGGTCCACGCTCTGGCGAAAACCGATCCTGCTTCCGCTGGCGCCAAATATGGCAATCCGAACAAGCAGGCGAATTCGCCATGGACCTTCGCGGTTCGCGTCGAGGGCAAGATCATCGCAGCCAACACGGCGTCACGCGCGGCAACGATGGATATCGATGTCGACGGCGACGGCAAGGCCGATGCGCGTGTGCAAATCGGACCGGCGATGCGGGGAACCGCGCTGCGCGACAGTCTCGATTTCATCCAGTTCAACGATTTTACCAATCAGATCGACTTTGCCCAGTTCGGCAAGGCGTTCAACGCCTATGCCGTCAAGGCCGTGCTTGCCAAACTGCCGCGTGACGCCCTGGAAGGCCGGACCGCCAAGGTTCTCGGTGCCTATACGCTCGAAAGCGGCCAGGACCTGCCGCTGGTGACGCCGGCGGAGGCAGAGATCGGGCCGAAGCCATGAGTGCCGCCGCCGCTCACGATGTCATCCTGAAGCTGGAAGACGTCTCGAAGGTCTATTCCGGCACCGTCGCGGTCAAGCGCGCGAATTTCGAGGTACGCAAGGGGGCGGTCAATGTGCTGGTCGGCGAAAACGGCGCCGGCAAATCGACGCTGATGAAGATTATCGCCGGCGTCGAACAGCCGACGCTCGGCCGGATCCTCCTGGAAGGGGAGGAGGTCTCCTTCTCGTCCTCGGGCGACGCGGTGAACCGCGGCATCGGCATGGTGTTCCAGGAGCTGAACCTGTTTGGCAATATGACCGTCGCCGAGAACATCTTCGCCACGCGCGAGATCACCAACCGGTTCCGCAAGATCGACCGCAAGGAGCAGGAGCGTCGCGCGGCGCAATTTCTCGAACGCCTGCAGGCCGGGATAAGGCCCGACATGCTGGTCGAGGATCTGCGCATCGGCCAGCAGCAGCTGGTCGAGATCGCCAAGGCGGTTTCGCTCGATGCGCGCATCCTGATCATGGACGAGCCGACCTCGGCGCTCAGTGCGGCGGAAGTCGAGATCCTGTTCAAGGTGATCGCCGACCTCAAGGCGCGCGGCGTGGCGATCGTCTACATCTCGCACCGGCTGGAAGAACTGATCCGCATCGGCGACTACATCACCGTGCTGCGCGATGGGCACATCACCGGCCAGGAGGGGATGAAAAACGTCGACACCCGGTGGATCGTGCGGCAGATGATCGGCTCCGACGCCAAGGATTTCGCCAAGGCCGACGGCCATGTTCCCGGCGAAGAGATATTCCGCGCCGAGGACATCTGCCTGCCGCGCGCGACCGGCGGGCTGGCGGTCGATCACGTCTCGCTGTCGCTGCGCGCCGGCGAGATTCTCGGCATATACGGCCTGATGGGCGCCGGGCGGAGCGAGCTGTTCGACTGCATCATGGGCCGCCATGGCCAGGCTACCGGCGCGATCTTCATCGCCGGCAAAAAGGTCAAGGAGCGCGACACGACGCGGCGTATCCGGCGCGGGCTGGCGCTGATCCCCGAAGACCGCCAACGCGAAGGGCTAGTCTCGATCCTGTCCGTCGCGAGCAATCTGACACTGGCCAGCCTGTCGCGTTTTGTCCGCCTGTTTCACATTCGCGGCGGCCACGAGAAGCAGGCGGTGACGCAGATGGTGCGGGAACTGGCGATCAAGGTCGCCGACCCGGCGCAGGAGGTCTCATCGCTGTCGGGCGGCAACCAGCAAAAGGTGGTGATCGGCAAGGCGCTGCTCACCGGGCCGAAGGTGCTGCTGATGGATGAGCCCAGCCGTGGCATCGATGTCGGCGCCAAGGCCGACGTCTTCCGCACCATGCGCAAACTATCGCGCGATGGGCTCGGTATTCTGTTCGCCACCTCGGATCTCGATGAGGTGATGGCGCTGTCCGATCGCATCGCGGTGATGAGCAATGGAAAACTGACGGGCATGTTCGATCGCTCCGAGGCGACGGAGGCAGCCCTTGTCGCCGCCTCGGCACTTGGCCACGGACCGACCCCGCACACGGAGAAAAGCGCCCATGACTGACATCCCGGCCAAGGCGGCTGTCTCCTCCGTCTCGAGCGGCTCGCTGCTGCTGACGCTGATGAAGGCGAGGACGTTCATCGCGCTGATCGCCGTCTTGATCTTCTTTTCGATCGCGGCGCCGAATTTCCTGTCGACCGCCAACCTGATCCTGATGTCGAAACATGTGGCGCTGAACGCCTTCCTCGCCATGGGCATGACCTTCGTCATCATCACCGGCGGCATCGACCTGTCGGTCGGCTCGATCGTCGGTCTGTGTGGCATGGTCGCCGGCTACCTCGTGCTGAACGGCATCGACCTGCAATTCGGCTACACCATCTATTTCAACGTCGTCGAGATCGCGCTGATCACGCTGGCGGTCGGCATATTGATCGGCGCTGTCAACGGACTGCTGATCACCAGGTTGAACGTCGCGCCGTTCATCGCCACGCTCGGCGTGCTCTATGTCGCGCGCGGCCTGGCGTTGCTGTCGTCGGACGGCCGCACCTTCCCCAACCTCGTCGGCAAGCCGGAGCTTGGCACCACCGGGTTTGGTTTCCTCGGCGCCGGGCGGCTGCTCGGCCTGCCGGTGGCGATCTGGATACTGATCGTCGTTGCGCTGGCGGCGGCCTACCTCGCCAAATACACCCCGCTCGGCCGCCACATCTTCGCCGTCGGCGGCAATGAACGGGCGTCGCGAATTTCGGGCGTTCGTGTCAACATGGTGAAAATGTTCGTCTACATGTTCTCCGGCTTCTGCGCGGCGATCGTCGGCCTGATCATCTCGTCCGAACTGATGGCCTCGCACCCGGCAACAGGCGAAAGTTTCGAGCTCAACGCCATTGCGGCGGCGGTGCTCGGCGGCACCTCGATGTCGGGTGGGCGCGGCACGATCGGCGGCACCATTGTCGGCGCCTTCGTCATCGGCATTCTTTCGGACGGGTTGGTGATGATGGGCGTGAGTTCCTTCTGGCAGATGGTGATCAAGGGCCTTGTCATCATCGTCGCCGTCGTCGTCGACCAAGCGCAGCGCCGGCTGCAGAGCCGGGTGACGCTGATGCAGATGGCAAAGGCAGGCTGAGCATGGCGGAGTTGCGGGGAGGGCTCATCGGCTGCGGCTTCTTTGCCATCAACCAGATGCATGCCTGGCGCGACATTGAAGGCGCCGCGATGGTCGCCATTTGCGACCGCGACCCGGAGCGGCTGCGCATCATCGGCGACCAGTTCGGCATTGCGAAGCGCTACACCGACGCGGCAGAGATGTTTGCAAGCGAAAGCCTCGACTTCGTCGATATCGCCACCACCGTTCCCAGCCATCGTCCGCTGGTCGAGATGGCGGCGCTGCACCGTGTGCCGGTGATTTGCCAAAAGCCGTTCGCGCCGACGCTTGCCGACGCCAAGGCGATGGTGAGGGCCTGCGTGGAAGCCGGCGTACCGCTGATGGTGCATGAGAATTTTCGCTGGCAGTCGGCGATCCAGGCGGTGCGTGCCGTGCTCGACAGCGGCGAGATCGGCACGCCGTTCTTCGGGCGCATCTCCTTCCGCTCTGCCTATGACGTGTTTTCCGGCCAGCCCTATCTCGCCAAGGGAAAGCGCTTCATCATCGAGGACCTCGGTATCCACAGTCTCGACATCGCCCGTTTTCTACTGGGCGACGTGTCGACGATCACGACGCGAACCGCGCGCATCAACCCCGGCATCGCGGGCGAAGATGTCGCGACGATGCTGATGGACCACAAGAGCGGGGCGACGTCAGTGGTCGACTGTAGCTACGCGACGAAGCTCGCCACCGAACCGTTTCCCGAAACGCTGATCGAGATCGACGGCAGCGACGGCACGATCCGCTTGGCGCAGGGATATCGGCTCACCGTCACCGGCAGGAGCGGCACGAAGATCACCGACGTTTCGCCGCCCGTACTCGCCTGGGCATCGCGCCCATGGCACAACATCCAGGAGAGCGTCGTCGCCATCCAGCAGCACTGGGTCGACTGCCTGGCAAAGGGAACCGAGCCGGCGACCTCGGGCGCCGACAACCTCAAGACATTCGCGCTGGTCGAGGCGGCCTATCTGGGCGCCGCGAGCCACGAACCTGTCCACCTGGATGGCTTGCTGACATGACAGCCGACGCCTTCCTCCTCTACGGTACGCATGCCGTCGAGGCGGAGCCGGTCAGGCTGAATGCCGGTCTGCTCAGCGCCGACTTTGTCAACGGCAACCTGCGCACCATCCGTTACGGTGGCATCGAAGTGTTGCGCGCCATCGCCTACATCGTGCGCGACCGCGACTGGGGCACCTATGAACCGGCGCTGACGGACCTTGCCGTCGATCAGGACGCCGACAGCTTCTCCGTCAGCTACTCCGCAACTTGCTTAGCGCCGGGCGGAAGCCGGCTAGACTTTCGCGCTACGATCAAGGGCTCCGCCAACGGTAACCTGGTGTTCGACGTCTGCGCGGTCCCTGAAAGCGATTTCGAGACCAACCGTTGCGGTTTCTGCATCCTGCATCCGATCGCCGGCCTCGCCGGCAGTGCGGTGACGGTCGAGCATACCGACGGCAGCGTGGTGGCGACGAAACTGCCGCTGTTGATCGATCCCTGGCAGCCTTTCAAGGATTTGCGCGCGATCACCCATGAGGTCCGGCCGGGCATCACTGCCGAATGCCGGATGGAGGGCGACACTTTCGAGATGGAGGACCAGCGTAACTGGTCGGACGCGTCCTACAAGACCTATGTGCGGCCACTGGCGCTGCCTTGGCCCTATGTGCTGCCGGCCGGCCAAACTGTAAGCCAGACGGTTAGGCTTCGCATCACCGGCGAGGGGGGAATGCCGGCCGCAGCATCTGCCGCCGAACCGGTCAGCGTCGAACTCGGCGAGACCGGGCAGAGGCTGCCGGATCTCGGCGTGATCATCTACCCGGATGAGGTCGAAGCAGCGCTCGCAAATCTTTCGACATTGACCGAGCTCGGCCCGCAGCAACTTGTCTTCCACTACGATCCGACGCGCGGCCACGGTCTCGAAGCATTGCAGTCTTATGCAAGGCTCACCGCCGCCTATCCGGTGCAGACGACGCTGGAATGCGTCGTTGCCTGCGCGGGCGACCTCGATGCCGAGCTGTCAGGCGTTGCCGACATGGTGCGTCAAGCCGGGTTGAAGCTTTCGGCCATTGCCGTCTCGCCTTCGGTTGACCGGCAGTCGACACCGCCGGGCAGTGCGTGGCCGGACTGTCCGCCGCTCGAAGACGTCTATGACGCGGCGCGGCGCGCCTTTCCCGATATCCGGCTTGGTGGCGGCATGTTCAGCTATTTCACCGAGCTCAACCGCAAGCGCGTGCCGGGGGGCCTGCTCGATTTCGTCACCCACTGCACGTGCCCGATCGTGCACGCTGCCGACGATCTCAGCGTCATGCAGTCGCTGGAGGCGCTGCCCTTCATCACCGCGTCGACGCGGGCGATCTTCGGGGCAAAGCCCTACCGCATCGGTCCGTCGACGCTCGCCATGCGCCAGAACCCCTATGGCGGCGCGACCAAGGGCAATCCCGGGGGACAGCGCATCGCCATGGCCGATCGCGACCCTCGTCATGCCGGCCTGTTCGCTGCCGCATGGACGATCGGCTATGCCGCGCGTGTCGCGCCGGCCGGGCTGGAACTGCTCACGCTGTCCGGCTTCGCCGGGCCCTTCGGCGTGCTCGCAGCATCCGGCGAACCCGTCGCGGAAGGATCGCCTCGGCCGATCTTCGATGCCATCAAGGGGCTTTGCGAACTGGCCGGCCTTACGTATGTGGCGACGAAAACGAGCGACGAGACCAAGGTGCTGGCGCTGGCCGGCCGCTCCGCTTCGGGCAAGACCGTGGCGTGGCTGGCGAACCTGACGGCGGACGACGTGACGGTCGACATCTCAGCGCTTGGCCGAGGCCAACTGGTGATGACCCCTTACGCGATCACGCGGATCAGCTGAAATCAGTTGCCGGAGTTCATCACATAAAGCGCGCGCGAGCGCTCGAGGTGCTTGATCATCGCCTTCTCGGCGCCGTCGGCATCCTTCTTCTCGATGCGGCCGATGATCTCTTCATGCTCGGTCAGCGTGAACTGTTCCTTGCCGGTCCAGATCAGCATTTCGGTGTGATATTCCTTCAGCCAACCGAGCATCGCCTCGCTGACGGCGATATAGATCGGGTTGCCTGAAATGGCCGCGATCTGGGTGTGAAACTTCATGTCGGCTGAAATGAAAGCCTCGGAATCGCCGCGAAAGCCACGCTGTTCGGCAATTGTGGCCCGCAGCTGCTCAACGTCCTCGGCAGTGGCGTTTTCGGCGGCTTCCCTGACCATACCGCGCTCGAAGAAGATGCGCGCCGTTTTCAGGTGTTCCAACGTGTCCTTCGACGACGACAGGATGATCTTGGCTGCGCCATCGACCTGCTTGATGATCGACTTGGCGGTCAGCTGCAGCACCTTGGCGCGTTCCCCATGCGAGATCGCGACGAGGCCCATATTGCTCAGCGCCTGCATCGCCTCGCGGATCGCGGGACGGCCGACCTCGAAGCGCTCCATCAACTCGCGCTCCGACGGCATGTCGTCGCCCGGCGTCAATTCTCCGCTGGTGATCAGGCGCTTCAGCCGCAAAAACACTTCGTCGGAAAGTTTGCGCCGGACGATCGGCTCCGAACGGTTCATCGTCGCGAATCACTCCCTTGACCTGTGTCTATCTAGCACTGCCACCGCGATTTTCGGAACGCCTGTCTGACCGCTCGACCGTACCCCGCCAGACAGGATATCACTTGCAAAGCTTATGTACTCATTATACCAGGTTTCGACGATCAAGGAACTCTTTTCGAACCCCCTGCGGCCTCAGACAACGAACCATGATCACGTTCACCTACCGCATCGAGACATCAGGCAGCATCGAGAGGCTGGCAGCCAAGATCGCCAGCGACCAGTCGACTGGAACCTTCGTCGCGCTGCCCGGCGAGACCGAGGAACTGAAAGCCCGGGTGGCCGCGCGTGTCCTGGCCATTCGGCACCTGCCGGACGCACTTCGCCCCTCCATTCCCGAGGCCGGTAACGGGCCGTTCAAGCGCGCGGATGTCGACATCGCCTTTCCATTCGATGCCATCGGCCACGACCTGTCGGCTCTGATGACCATTGCCATCGGCGGCGCCTATTCGATCAAGGGCCTGTCCGGCATTCGCGTTGTCGACATGAAGCTGCCGGAGCAATTCCGCGGCGCGCATCCAGGTCCGCAATTCGGCGTCGCCGGCAGCCGCAGGCTGACAGGTGTCACGGATCGGCCGATCATCGGCACCATCGTCAAGCCGGCGCTGGGGCTGCGGCCCCCCGAGACCGCCGCGATGGTGGGCGAGCTGATCGCCGCCGGTGTCGATTTCATCAAGGACGATGAGAAGCTGATGAGCCCAGCCTATTCGCCGCTGGCGGAGCGGGTAAAGGCAATCATGCCGCTGATCCTCGACCACGAGCAGAGGACCGGCAAGAAGGTGATGTATGCCTTCGGCATCTCGCATGCCGACCCGGACGAGATGATGCGCAAACACGATCTGGTGGCCAAGGCCGGCGGCAATTGCGCGGTGGTCAACATCAACTCCGTCGGTTTCGGTGGCCTGGCCTTCTTGAGAAAACGCTCCAGCCTGGTGCTTCACGCTCATCGCAACGGCTGGGACATCCTCACCCGCCATCCCGGCCTCGGTATGAACTTCAAGGTCTGGCAACAGTTCTGGCGGCTGCTCGGCGTCGACCAGTTCCAGATCAACGGCATCCAATCGAAATACTGGGAGCCGGACGCGTCTTTCGTCGAGTCCTTCAAGGCGGTGACGACGCCGATTTTTGCGCCTGAGGATTGCGCCTTGCCTGTGGCGGGCTCCGGCCAATGGGGCGGGCAAGCACCCGAGACCTATGAACGGACCGGCCGGACGGTCGATCTGCTCTATCTGTGCGGCGGCGGCATCGTCAGCCATCCGGATGGACCGGGCGCCGGGGTGCGTGCCGTGCAGCAAGCCTGGCAGGCGGCGGTCGACGGCATTCCGCTGGCGGATTTCGCCTTGAGCCATCCGGAGCTGGCGCGGTCGATCGAAAAATTCGGCGACGGCAAAGCGGCCTGAAGCAATGCAAGACCTGCTTCTCAGCTATTATGGCGACGACCTCACCGGCTCGACCGACGTCATGGAAGCGCTCGAACTCGGCGGCGTGCCGACCGTGCTGTTCATGCGCCAGCCGGACGCGGCCATGCTTGCGCAGTTCAGCCACTGCCGCGCCATTGGATTGGCCGGCACCAGCCGCAGCGAGACGCCACAATGGATGGACACGCATCTGAGCGATGCCTTCGCTTGGCTGAAGACGCTGAATGCCGCGATCTGTCACTACAAGGTCTGCTCGACCTTCGATTCCAGTCCGACGATCGGCAGCATCGGTCGCGCCATCGAGATCGGCCGCTCGGTTTTCGCTCAGGACAGCGTGCCGCTGCTGGTTGGGGCGCCGCAGCTCAAGCGTTACACCGCCTTCGGTCATTTGTTCGCGGCCTATCGTGAAAAGTATTTCCGCATCGACCGCCATCCGGTGATGAGCCGCCACCCGACGACGCCGATGGATGAATCCGACCTGCTGATCCATCTGTCGCGGCAGACGGAGCTCACATCGGGGCTGGTCGATCTCGCGACGTTGCAGTCGGTGTCGCGCTCGGAAGCCTTCGACCGCTTGCTCGCTGAGGGCACCGACATCGTACTTGTCGATGTCGACAGCCTCGAGACGCAGGCGCTTGCCGGCAAGGGGATATGGCGCGCCCGCAAGCCGGGCGGTTCGTTCGTCGTCGGCTCGTCCGGGATCGAATATGCGCTGCTGGCCGAATGGGTGTCGAGTGGGACAGTCAGAGCTGAGCCAGGATTTTCGCCGCCAGGTGCCGCCGACCGGATCGCGGTCGTCTCGGGCAGTTGTTCGCCGACGACCGAACGACAGATCCGGCACGCTTTGACCGACGGCTTCGATGGCATCGAGGTCGATCCCGTCGAACTGATCTCCGAAGCTTCCGGAGATGCGATCGCACGCGCGACGGCAGCCGGTCGCGCCAGTCTGGAAGCCGGGCGCAGCGTCGTTCTCTACACGGCCCTTGGACCCGCGGCCGATAGGGGGGGCGAAATCGACCGCCAGGAAGGCGCCCGCCACAAGCTCGGGCGGGGCCTCGGCGAACTGCTTCGCGCGCTGACCATCGAGCAGAAGTTGCAGCGCGTGGTCGTTGCCGGCGGCGATACGTCGAGCCACGCGCTCGGCCAGATGGGTGTCGATGCGCTGACCGTGCGGATGCCGTTGCCGGCGTCGCCGGGCTCGCCGCTTTGCGTCGCTCACTCGCGCGTCAAGGCGATCGATGGGCTGGAGGTGGCACTCAAGGGCGGGCAGGTTGGAACCGACCGCTATTTCAGCGCCATCCGTGACGGCCTTAGCAGCTGATTACGCGTCGCCTGGCAACGGCGAGATCCATTCATGCCCTCTAACGGCGCCGTAGCGGTTTTTGTCGCGCATGTTGACGTTAAATTCACATAAAGATATGGGTGTTTTGTCCGGGCAAGGTACTTTTGCCATTTATCCGCCTTGCTCTATCGGGGTTGTCGCCATGTGTTTCGCCCTTGCATCAGACTGCAGGATCGCCCTGTAGCAATCGCCAATGCTGAAAGAGGCGGTGATCATGCCCAGCCTGCTCGGAATCGATAACGGCCTCACGGTCACCAAGGCGGTCATCTTCGATGCCGACGGCACGCAATTGTCCGTGGCGCGTCGCCGGGTGCCGCAATCGATGCCCCACGCGCGCTGGGTGGAGCGCGACGTGTCAGGCCTGTGGCAAGCAACAGCCGACGCCATCAAGGAGGCGATCGCGCTCTCCGGCAGGCCGGCGGAAGACATCAAGGCGGTGGCGGCGACCGCGCATGGCGATGGTCTCTATCTGCTCGATCATGATCGTCAGCCTTTGGGACCAGGCATCCTGTCGCTCGACAGCCGCGCCGGCGACATTGTCGACAGGTGGTCCGCCGGTACCGTTTTCACCGATGCGCTGGCGACGACGGGCCAGACGCCGCATGTTTCGGCGCCGTCGGCGCTGCTGGCGTGGCTCAAGCAGAACGATCCTGATCGCTATGGCCGCATCGGCCATGTGCTGGCCTGCAAGGACTGGCTGCGCTTTTGCCTGACCGGCACGATCGGGACCGACCGCACGGAGGCCAGCACTTCATTCACGGATTTTCGCACGCAAGCCTATGCGCCTGAAGCGCTGCGCATCTTCGGGTTGGAGGATCTGTTCAACGCGCTGCCGCCGGTGGCGCATTCCGCTGACATCGCCGGTCAAGTCACAGCCGATGCCGCCGAAAGGACCGGCCTTCGCAAGGGAACACCGGTCGCCTGCGGCCTGCACGACGTGGCCGCATCGGCGCTTGGCATGGGCGGCCATGAAGACGGCGTGCTCGCCATCGTCGCCGGCACCTATTCCATCAATGAAGTCGTCTCTTCGCAACCGCGCGTCGACCGGCGTTGGTTCTGCCGCAACGCCATCGACGCGGGCCGTTGGAACAACATGTCGATCTCGCCGGCCTCGACCGCGAACTACGACTGGTTTCTCGACACGTTTTGCCGCGCGGAGCAGGACAGGACGGATGGCGGCTCCCTCCACGAATTGCTGGCGGGAGAGATCGACGCGGCGTTGAAGAAGCCTTCGACCATCCTGTTTCATCCCTATCTGTTCGGCTCTCCCTATGGCGATTTGGCCAGCGGCAGCTTTGTCGGCCTGCATGGCTGGCACAATCGCGGCGACATGCTGAAGGCGGTTCTGGAAGGCATCGCCTTCAATCACCGCACCCATGTCGAGGCTTTGCGCGAAGGCTTTGCTATCAGCGAGATCCGCCTGACCGGCGGCGGCTCGCGTAATCCTGCCTTCGTGCAGATGTTTGCCGACGTGCTGAACGCCCCGGTCACCGTCACCTCGACGGATGAGACCGCGGCCCTCGGTGCCGCGCTTTGCGCAGGTGCCGCGGTCGGGATCTTCGCGACGCCGCAACAGGGCGCCAGGCAGGTCGGGATGACGGAGCGGACGTATCAACCCGTGCCCGCCTCCAGTGCTGTGTTCAATGAGCGGTTTTCGCTCTACTGCCGCATAGCCGAGCAGCTGAAGTCGCATTGGCCTGATATCGAAAGGCTGGCGGGGGTAAACGCATGATCAAGGCCGACGAACGACGCGAAGAGATCGCCGATTATGTGATCAAGCTCGGCCAGGTGCGCATCGATGATCTGGTCGAGCATTTCGGCGTGTCGCGCATGACCATCCACCGGCATATCGACCGGCTGGCGCAGCAGGGCGTGCTGCGCAAGCTGCACGGTGCGGTGACGGTCCAGCCTTCCGGCCTCTACGAGAGCGCTTTCCGCTACCGGGTGACCGTCAATCGAGCCGAGAAGGATGCACTGGCGCGGGCGGCACTGGATTATATCGAGGCCGGCCAGGTGGTGATGCTGGACGATTCATCGACGGCAAACGCGGTCGCGACGCTGCTGCTCGACGTCAAGCCGCTGACCGTCATTTCCAACAGCGTTTCGACGGCGGGCCAATTGATCAATGTGGACGATATCGATTTCATCTGCCTCGGCGGCCAGTATCATCCCACTTACAATGCCTATATCGGCATTGTCTGCGAGAACGCCGTGGCGCAGTTGCGCGCCAATGTGCTGATCTGTTCGGCTTCGGCCGTCACCGGAACCACTGCTTTCATCCAGGATCCGAATGTCGTGCGGGTCAAGCAGGCGATGATGACCGCCTCCGTGAAGCGCATCCTTTTGGTCGACCACGCAAAATTCGACCGGATCGCGCTGCATGTCTTCGACGATCTGACCAGTTTCGACGCCGTGCTGGTGACCGAGGGCCTGGGCGATGCGCAGGCGCAGAGCCTCGAACGGGCGGGGGTGAAGTTGCGCATCGTCAAGACGAAGGCGCCATGAACCCAGCAGATGGAGCCGGGGCGGACAATCCCGCAGGGCGTCTCGCCGCGATGGCCGGGACCGGCGAAGTCGACGTCGTCATTCTTGGCGCCGGCATCAACGGGGCTGGGCTGTTTCGCGATCTGTGCGCGCAAGGTGTCAGCTGCCTGATCGTCGAAAAGGCGGATTTCGGCTCGGGCACCAGTGCCGCGCCGTCGAGGCTCATCCACGGCGGCTTGAAATATCTCGAGACCGGCGAGTTCGGGCTGGTGGCGCAGTCGACGCTCGAACGCAATCTGCTTCTTCAAAACGCGCCGCACTATGTCAGCCCGCTGCCGACCGTCATCCCGATCTTCTCGTGGAGCAAGGGCATGCTCGCGGCGTTGCGAACGCTGTTCGGCTCGACCAGCGCGCCGCGCAGCCGCGGCGCCATACTGATCAAGATCGGCTTGATGATCTACGATTTCTACGGTTCACGAAACCAGGTCATGCCGCGCCACCGCATGGTCGGGCGGCGGCAGGCGCTTGTTGAGATGCCGGCGCTCAATCCGGCGGTCGTCGCCACCGGCACCTACTACGACGCCAAGATAAGTCACCCGGAAAGGCTGGTGCTGGAACTGATCCTCGACGGCTTGCAGGCTCACGCGGCGTCTGCCGGTGCCAACTACACGACACTGGCGGCTTCAGCCAATGGCGTGCTCACCTTCCAGCCGGAAAACGGCGCGGCCTTTTCGGTGCGGCCGAAGCTGGTGGTGAACGCCGCCGGTCCGTGGATCGACGACGTCAACGCGCTGCTTGGTGCTCCATCGAAGATGATCGGCGGCACCAAGGGCTCGCATATCCTTTTAAGGCATGACGAACTGGTCAAAAGCCTCGCCGGGCGCATGCTCTATTTCGAGGCCGATGACGGCCGCATCTGCCTGGTCTACGACTATCTCGGCCTGGCGCTGGTCGGCTCGACCGACATCAAGGCCGACAATCCGGACGCGGTCCGCTGCGAACCCGAAGAAGTCGACTATCTGCTCGACAGCGTGCGAACGCTGCTGCCGGGCATGGCGTTCGAGCGCGACCAGATCGTCTACGCCTATAGCGGCATCCGGCCGCTGCCGACGTCTGAAGCAGCGACGCCCGGACTGATCAGCCGCGATCATTCGGCGCCCGTTGCCGAGCCGGACGGCAACAGGCCCTTTGCAGTCATTTCGCTGGTCGGCGGCAAATGGACGACGTTCCGCGGCTTTGCCGAGGAAGTCACTGATACCGTACTCAAGCGCTTGCAGCGCAGCCGCAAGATGTCGACTCAGTCGATGCCGATCGGCGGTGGGCGGGATTTTCCGGCCAATGCCGCCGCGCGCGCGGACTGGCTGGCTGAGGCACAGCAGGCAACGGGCGCCGGGGAAGGGCGCCTTGATCAATTGCTGTCGCGCTACGGGACCAGAGCCGTTGAGATCGCCAGGCACGGGTCGGATGATGAGGGTTGCCTGCCGGACTCCGGCGGCTACGGCAAGGCGGAAATCGACTACATCGCGCGCAACGAGTTCGTCGAACATCTGGCCGATGTCGTTATGCGCCGCAGCACGTTGGCGATAGGCGGCTCGCTGACGAGCCGCGACCTGCAGGAGATTGCCGCGATCGCGGGGCGGGCGTTGGGGTGGAGCACCGAGCGCCTCACGCGGGAGGTCGAAGCCGCTGTTGTCGAGCTCGAAGGCAGGAACCTGATGCGGCTGGACTGATCGCTTGATCGCCGACGCCTAGCTTTTCCTGAGGCAATCCGATCGATTTGCCCTTGTTGCGCCCTGTGCATCAACCTTCCCATTTTGCACCCGGATTGGGATTTGCCGGCGCCTACGGGCTCATGCCGTCACTGGATCCGGTAACACAAATTGACGTTAAATTAACACTACCGTATGGTCATATTGTATGCTTACCTTCTAATAGGCTCGCGTTGGCTGCCGAACGTCGGCTGAGGCAACCATCTGCGGAGGGATTGACAGCGGTGCAAAGGTATGAAAATTTTTGCACACAAAGATAATATTATCACCCTGGGGAGGGGATGGCTTGAATTCCGGCGGAAGCGCAAACCGCGACCATGAATCCAGCCTCGCCACGCGCGCGGCCTGGCTGCACTATGCCGGTGGTCTGACCCAGGCCCAGGTGGCCAAGCGGCTTGGCCTGACCAGCCTCAAGGCGCATAGGCTGATCACCAAGGCCAACCAGGAAGGTCTGGTCAGGGTCTTCATCGACGGCGACGTCGCCGAATGCGTCGACCTGGAACAGCGCCTGATCGCCGCCTATGGGCTCCACTATTGCGAGGTGGTTCCCGATCTCGATCAGGACGAACTGCCGCTCAAGGGGCTGGGCATTGCCGGCGCCCAGTTCCTGAAGCGCGAAATCGATCGCGGCGAAGACATGCTGATCGGCGTCGGCCATGGCCGCACGCTTGCCGCCAGCGTCGAATATCTGACGCGCGCAACTGCTGCTCACATCCGTTTCGTCTCGCTGCTTGGCGGCGTGACGCGCAAATTCGCCGCCAACCCGCACGACGTCATGCATCGCCTGGCAGAGCGGACCGGCGCGCAGGCTTTCGTCATGCCGGTGCCTTTTGTCGCCAATACCGCCGAGGACCGCGAAGTGCTGCTTGGCCAGCGCGGCATCAGCGATGTGTTCGCTCTCGCCAGCCGGTCCGACCTGATGTTCGTCGGAATAGGCACGGCCGAGCGGGAGGCGTCGCTGGTCGCCACCGGCATGATCGAGCCTTCCGAAATCGACGAGGTCAAGCGTGACGGCGGCGTTGGTGAATTGCTGGCGCATTTCTTCGACGACAAGGGGCGTCCGGTCGAAACGGCGCTGTCGGAAAGAATACTGGCGCTTCCGCGCGATCAGTTGAAGGGCCGCAGGATCGTTGCCGTCGCCGGCGGCAAGGTGAAGGTGCGCGCCATCAAGGCAGTACTCGAAAGCCGTTATCTCAGCGGCCTGATCACCGACGAATGCACGGCCCGCGCGCTGGTCGAGCTCGACGATGCAGCCGGGACCGCGAAGCGCTGCGTGAACGGAGGAACTTCGAATGCGTGACAACGGACAATCCGCACCGCTGGTGGTTGCATCATGAGCGCGAAGGCCACCGCCCGGCAAGCTTCGCCCGGCCTGCGCCGGGTGCTTGCCGGCGCTGCGGTTGTGGTTCTGCTCGGCGCCATGGCGCTCGATACCAAGGTGATCAAGATCGGCTCTGCCGGCGATGTTCGCAACGCGGTGTTTTCGGCCGCCGACTACGGCAAGTCTGAATTTCCCAAGGTGCAGGCCGATGTCGAAGCGCGTGCCGCCGACGCCGCAACGGTGGCGACGGCGATCGCCAAGGACAGGGCGACGGCCGAAAAGGAATATGGCGTGCCGGCGGGAGTCGGACCGGTCATCTCGGTCAAGTTCACCGGCGTCGTCGGCGAGGGAAAATCGGGCATCTACAAGGTCGCGGTCGACGGTTTGCCGGACACGTTGACCGTCCGCGTACAGACTGGGCCGGCGATCAACGGCACCGAGCTTCGCGACGCCACCGGCAAGATCACCTTTGGTCAGTTCACCAACCAGATCGAGTATCAGGACGCCGGCTCGGCGCTGAACAACGAGATGAAGAAGGAGGTGCTGGCGAAAGTCGATACCAGTGACTTGACCGGCAAGACAATAGCGGTGGTCGGCGTCTTCAAGCTGGTCAATCCGAAGAGCTGGCTGGTCACGCCGGTGAGGCTGGACGTCAAATGACAATGGCTGCCGGCACAGAACCCGCGACTGGCGATGCCGTGCTTTCGGCGCGCAATGTCGTCATGTCGTATGGCGGCGTCCACGCGCTCAAGGGCGTCAACTTCGACATCCATCGCGGCAAGGTCACCACCCTGTTCGGAGAGAATGGCGCCGGCAAGTCGACGCTGATGAAGATCCTGTCCGGCGTGGTCACGCCGACATCCGGCGACATCGTGCTCGACGGCAATCTCGTCAGCTTTTCCTCGTCTTCGGACGCGCGCGACCGCGGCATTTCGATCATCCACCAGGAGCTCAGCCTGGCGCCGAATCTGAGCGTTCGCGACAACATCTTCATGGGCCGCGAACTGCGCACCAGAACCGGCCTCGACTTCGCCGAGGAGTCGCGCCAAGCGCGGGCGCTGATGGCCGACCTCGAAGAAGACATCGATCCGATGACCTTGGTGGAGGACCTGCGCCTGGGGCAGCAGCAGATCGTCGAGATCGCACGCGCGCTATCGGTCGACAGCCGCATCCTGATTATGGACGAGCCGACCTCCGCGCTGAGCGCCACGGAGGTCGAAGTGCTGTTCAAGGTGATCCGCGATCTGACCAGCCGCGGTGTCTCCATCGTCTACATCTCGCATCACCTCGAAGAGGCGCTGCAGATCACCGACTACGCCGTCGTGCTGCGTGACGGGGCGATCACGGCGACGGCCGAAGCCAAGGACATCGACCTCGAATGGATCGTCCGCAACATGGTGGGTGAGAATTTCGACCTCGGCTCGCCGCCGACCGGCCATGCGTTTGGTGAGGTCGCGCTGTCGATCGAGGATGTCAGCGTCACCGACGCTTCGGGTTCAGGCTACGTCGTCGATCATCTGTCGCTGGATGTCAAAGCGGGCGAGATCGTCTGCATCTATGGGCTGATGGGCGCGGGCCGCACGGAATTGCTGGAGGCCGTCGCCGGCCGTGTGCCCATGGCGGGCGGGCGGGCGCTGCTGGAGGGTGAGGACGTTTCGGGGCTGACCATTGCCCAGCGCATCGCCCGAGGTCTGGTTCTGGTCCCCGAGGATCGCCAGCGCGACGGCCTGGTTCAGACCATGACCGTCGGCCGCAATCTGTCGCTTGCCAGCATCGAGGCGTTCGCGAAAGGCCTGTTCCTCTCCCGGCCGAGGGAACGCGCACTGATCGACGATTCGATCCGCAAGGTGACCATCAAGACCGCGGGCGGCAACGCCATGATCGGATCGCTGTCGGGCGGCAACCAGCAGAAGGTCGTCATCGGCAAGATGCTGACGACAGATCCCAAGGTCATCCTTCTCGACGAGCCGAGCCGCGGCATCGATGTCGGCGCCAAGGCCGAAGTCTTTCGCTTGCTCAGCGAGCGTGCCGCGCAAGGCCTGGCGGTCGTCTTCTCGACCTCGGAGGTCAATGAGTGCCTCAGCATCGCCCATCGCATCGTCGTGATGCGGCGCGGCAAGATTTCAGCCGAATTCGGCGCCAACGCCACCAAAGAGCAGATCATGGCCGCCTCCGGCGAAGCCGTGGTCGCCTGACCATAGAATTTCGGAGCCCCGACCCATGAGCGATGTCAGCCAGGCCAGCAAACAGTCCAGCCCCAATGCGGGCGGCGAGGGCTTCGACGTGGCCAAGCTGCTGCTCGAAGGCCGGGCCTTCTTTGCCCTGATCGTCATCATTGTCGTCTTCTCGATCCTGTCGCCCTATTACCTCTCGGTGGCGAATTTCCTGACCATGGCCTCGCATGTCGCCATCTTCGGGATTCTCGCCGTCGGCATGCTGCTGGTCATCCTCAATGGCGGCATCGACCTGTCGGTGGGGTCGACGCTCGGGCTTGCCGGCGTCGTCGCTGGGTTTCTGATGCAGGGCGTGACGCTGACCTGGCTGGGCGTCGTTCTCTACCCGCCGGTCTGGATGGTCGCGGTGCTGGCCTGCATGCTGGGTGCGGCCGTCGGGCTTATCAACGGCGTGCTGATCGCGCGGTTCAAGGTTCCGGCCTTCGTCGCCACGCTCGGCGTCATGTACATGGCGCGCGGCCTGGCACTGCTGATGACCAGCGGCCTGACCTACAACAATCTCGGCGGCAAGCCGGAGTTGGGCAACACCGGTTTCGATGCTCTCGGCTTCAACCGCCTGTTCGGCGTGCCGACCGGCGTGGTGGTGCTGGCGGTTATCGCGCTGATCGGCAGCATCGTCCTGAACCGCACCGCCTT
This sequence comes from Mesorhizobium sp. P170090, assembly GCF_057786115.1. Lineage (NCBI taxonomy): Bacteria > Pseudomonadati > Pseudomonadota > Alphaproteobacteria > Hyphomicrobiales > Phyllobacteriaceae > Mesorhizobium > Mesorhizobium sp. P170090. The sequence goes on along the minus strand of NZ_JBYNWH010000001.1, from coordinate 4,728,189 downwards.
TGGACGCTGGCTCTACGCCTCGGGCGGCAATGAGCGCGCCGCCGAACTCTCCGGCGTTCCGGTCAAGACCGTGCAGATTTCGGTCTATGTGCTGTCGGGCATCTGCGCCGCCATTGCCGGCCTGATCCTGTCCTCGCAGCTGACCTCGGCCGGGCCGACCGCCGGCACCACCTACGAACTGACGGCCATCGCCGCCGTGGTCATCGGCGGCGCCGCACTCACCGGCGGGCGCGGCAACATTCGTGGCACCCTGCTCGGAGCCTTCGTCATCGGCTTCCTGTCCGACGGTCTGGTGATCATCGGCATCTCATCCTACTGGCAGACAGTGTTCACCGGCGCCGTCATCGTGCTCGCCGTGCTCCTCAATGCCGTTCAGTATCGCCGCCGTAGCAAGCTTCCAGCTTCGACGGGCGGCCAACCGACTTCTCAGAAACGGGGGAAGGCCGAACCGGCCAATCCTGCCGAAGGGAAGACTGCCAGCTGACTGGCAGCAAGACCGCGTAAAATCATTGGAGGAATGTACATGAAAATCGTGCTTAGAAGTTTGCTTGCCGCCGCGATGGTGGTCGGGTTTAGCGCAGCCGCATCGGCCGCAGGCCTGATCTCGATCATCGTCAACGATCCGGCCAACCCCTACTGGCTGACCGAAGGCAACGTCGCCAAAGCCGAAGCCGAAAAGCTTGGCTATACAGCCAACGTCGCCGCCCACAAGGGCGACACCAATACCGAAAGCAATCTGATCGACACCGCCATCACCAACAAGTCGGTGGCGATCATCCTCGACCCGGCCAATGCCGATGGTTCGGTTGGCGCGGTGAAGAAGGCAATTGCCGCCAACATCCCGGTTTTCCTCGTCAATGCCGAGATCAACCAGGAAGGCCTTGCCAAGGGACAGCTCGTCTCCAACAACGCGCAGGGTGCAGCCCTCGGTGCCCAGCAGTGGGTGCAGGCGGTCGGTGAAAAGGGCAAGTATGTCGAACTGCTCGGCGCCCCGTCGGACAACAACGCCGCCACGCGCTCGAACGGCTACGCGACCGTGCTGAGCCAGTATCCGGATCTCGAAAAGGCCGCTTCGCAGGTCGCCAACTGGGATCGTACCCAGGGACACGACAAGATGCAGAGCATGCTGCAGGCCAATCCCGACATCATCGCGGTGATCAGCGGCAACGACGAAATGGCGCTTGGCGCGGTTGCGGCGCTGAAGGAAGCCGGCAAGCTCGCCGGCATCAAGGTCGGCGGCTTTGACGGCTCCCCGGATGCGGTTGCGGCCATCAAGTCCGGCGAACTGCAGTACACCGTGCTTCAGCCGGTGGCCATCTTCTCGGCCAAGGCCGTGCAGCAGGCCGACTCGTTCATCAAGTCGGGCGCTACTGGCGCCACCAGCGAGAAGCAGCTGTTCGATTGCCTGCTCATCACCAAGGACAATGTGGACAAGTACACCGCACCCTTCGTGCTGTCGGAATAAAACGTGCTCAGGGGGTGTCCTTTGCGGACACTCCCTGGCTCTTCCACGGCTCCAGACAATAAAGACTGCTCCTTGTGAATTGCCTTCATAACCATCCGGAACGTGCGGCATGAAAGACCTGCTGATCGGGATCGACGCGGGAACGTCCGTGATCAAATCGGTCGCTTTCGATCTGTCGGGGCGGCAGCTTGCCATGGCGTCGGTGACCAACAGCTTCGTCACGCTGGAAGGCGGCGGCGCCGAGCAGGACCTTAATCAGACCTGGCGCGACATGGTGCTGACCGTTCTCGATCTGGCGACGAAAATTCCAGACCTCGCGCGGCGAACCGCGGCCGTCGCGGTCACCGGGCAGGGCGACGGCACCTGGCTGATCGATGGCGACGGCATGCCGGTCGGGCGCGCCTGGCTCTGGCTCGATGCGCGCGCCGGACATCTGGTGGACGAGATGCGCGGCGATCCCCGGGATCGCACGCGGTTCGCGATCACCGGCACCGGGCTCAACGCCTGCCAGCAGGGCGCTCAGCTCAGCTGGCTGAAGAAAAACAGCCCGGAAATCCTGGAGCGCGCCGCCAATTCCTTTCACTGCAAGGATTGGCTCTATTTCAAGATGACCGGCGAGCGCGCCACCGATCCTTCGGAGGGAACATTCACCTTTGGCGATTTCCGCTCGCGCAGCTATTCCGACGAGGTGCTCGACATTCTCGATCTAACGTCGCACCGCCGGCTGCTGCCGCCAATGCTCGAAGGCACGACCGACCATCATCCGCTTTCTGCGTCGGCAGCAAATGAGACCGGCCTGCTTGAGGGCACGCCGGTGGTGCTGGGCTATGTCGACATGGTCAGCACCGCGCTTGGCGCCGGCCTCTATGATCCAAGCGGCAATGTCGGCTGCACGGTCATCGGCTCGACCGGCATCCACACACGCCTGGCGCGCACTGCCGACGACGTCGTTCTCAACGACGATGCATCAGGCTACACGATCGCCATGCCGGTTCCTGGCGCGTATGCGCAACTGCAATCCAACATGGCGGCGACGCTCAACATCGACTGGCTGCTTGGCCTGGCGCGCGACGTGCTGACCGCCAGCGGCGCCAAGCCTTCGCGCGACGAATTGCTGAAAGCGCTCGATGTCTGGGTCGAAGGATCGGAACCGGGGTCGCTGGTCTATCAGCCCTACATCTCGCTTGCCGGCGAACGCGGACCGTTCGTCGATCCAGACGCGCGCGCCGGCTTCATCGGGCTTTCCGTCAAGCACGGTTTTGGCGATCTGGCGCGCGCAGTTCTCGAAGGATTGGCCTTCGCGGCCCGCGATTGCTACCAGGCAATGGGCAGCATGCCCAGCGAAATCCGCCTGTCTGGCGGCGCCGCGCGCAGCCCGTCGCTGCGCCGTATCATCGCTGCGGCGACCCGCGCGCAAGTCAGGACCAGCAGCCGCCAGGAAGCCGGCGCCGCGGGTGCGGCGATGATGGCCGCGGTCGGGCTTGGCGTCTATCGCTCGATGGATGTTTGCTGCGCCGAGTGGGTGACGCCGCTGCTGGGCGAATGCGACGCCTATGACGAGGCGCTTTCGCAAACCTACGATGCGCTGTTTCCGTCCTTTGTCGCGGCGCGTCAGGCGCTGCATCCGGTGTGGAAATCGATGGCGCACCGCACAGGAGCTAAGTCTTGAGCGATACAACGGATATTGTCGATCTCTTCGTGATCGGCGGTGGCGTCAACGGCGCCGGTATAGCGCGCGATGCCGCGGGTCGCGGGCTGTCGGTCATCCTGTGCGAGAAGGACGATCTGGCGCAAGGCACCAGCTCGCGTTCCGGCAAGCTGGTGCATGGGGGCCTGCGCTATCTCGAGTACTACGAGTTCCGGCTGGTGCGCGAGGCGCTGATCGAGCGCGAGGTGCTGCTTGAGGCGGCGCCGCACATCATCTGGCCGATGCGCTTCGTGCTGCCGCACAGCCCCGAAGACAGGCCGGCATGGCTGGTCCGGCTCGGGCTGTTTCTCTACGACCATCTTGGCGGCCGCAAGCGCCTGCCGGGAACGAGGACGCTGAATTTGAGAACCGCGCCGGAAGGAGCGCCGATCAAGGATGAATTCAAACGAGGCTTCGAATATTCGGACTGCTGGGTCGATGATGCACGGCTGGTGTTGCTCAATGCGCTCGACGCCAGTCAGCGTGGCGCAAAAGTCTTCACGCGCACGGCCTGTATTGCCGCCAGGCGCGAAGGCGGCCTGTGGTCGATCGACATGCAGGATGGCCGCACGGGTGCTGTGACGAGGGCCCGCGCACGCGGGTTGGTCAACGCGGCCGGGCCATGGGTGAATGACATCGTCAGCCGCGTCGCTGGACAGAATTCCACCCGCAACGTTCGCTTGGTGAAAGGAAGCCATATCGTCGTGCCGAAATTCTGGGAGGGACGGCAGGCCTATCTCATCCAGAACAACGACAAGCGGGTGATCTTCGTCAACCCGTATGAGAACGATCTGGCGCTGATCGGCACCACCGACATTCCTTATGAAGGTCGGCCCGAAGAAGTGGCCGCCGAGGCAAGCGAGATCAATTATCTGATCAAGGTGGTCAATCGCTACTTCAAGCGGCAGCTGACCGCGCAAGACGTGGTCTACAGTTTCTCGGGCGTGCGTCCGCTCTATGACGACAATGCCGACAACCCGAGCGCGGTGACGCGCGACTACATCTTCGAACTCGACGCCCCGAACGGTGGCGCGCCGCTGCTTTCTGTGTTCGGCGGCAAGATCACCACCTTCCGCAAACTGTCCGAACATGCGCTCGAAAAAATACAGCCCTTCTTTCCGACCATGAAGAAGGCCTGGACGGCCAAAATTCCCCTGCCGGGAGGCGACCTGCCCAACGCGGATTTCGAGCAGTTCCTGGGTGATCTGCACGCCGAGTTTTCGTGGCTTAGCCCGTCGCTGGTGAAGCACTATGCTCGAAGCTACGGCACGCGCACACGCGCTTTGCTGAAAGGGGTCAAAGACGAAGCGGATCTCGGCCGTCGTTTCGGCCCGGATTTCTACGAGCTCGAAGCTGTCTTCCTGTTCGAGACCGAATGGGCGATGACCGCCGCCGACGTTCTCGAGCGCCGGACCAAACACGGGCTGCATATCAATGCGGCCGAGCGGAAAACATTCGAAGACTGGTGCACAAAGACAATGGCGGCGGTGAACTGATGGCCTTCACGCTTTCGCTGAACACCAACCCGCTGGTCAATCGCTTCGCCGATCCCGACGATCTGATCGACGCCATTGCCTATGGCATCGGCATCCGCGACGTGCAGCTGACGCATGAATTCGTCAATCCGGGCTGGCCGGCGGCAACGATCGCCAAGTTCGTTCGCCTGTTCAACAGCGCCCTGGCGCGGACCGGCGTGCGGATCACTTCGGGTATGACCGGTCCCTATGGCCGGCTCAATCATTTCGGCCATCCGGACGCGGATGTGCGCCGTTATTATGTCGATTGGTTCAAGACCTTCGCCGACATCTCCGCCGAACTCGGCGCGTCGGGCATGGGCACGCAGTTCGCCATATTCACCTACAGGGATTTTGACGATCCGAACCGGCGCGCGGCGCTTCTCGACATCGCGCTCGAATGCTGGCGCGAAGTGGCCGAGCACGCCAAGGCGGCGGGCCTGACCTATTTGTTCTGGGAACCGATGTCGGTGGGGCGGGAGTTCGGCCACACGATCGAAAGCTGCGTCGAATTGCAAGGCGCCGTCGATGCGGCCAAGCTGCCGATCCCGATGCAGATGATGGTCGACATCGACCATGGCGACGTGACCTCGCCCAATCCTGACGACACTGATCCCTATGCCTGGGCGAAAGCGTTCCCGTTGCAATCGCCGATCATCCACATCAAGCAATCGTCGATGAACAAGGGCGGGCACTGGCCGTTCACCGCCGCCTACAACAAGGATGGCCGCATCATCCCGCAGAAGCTGCTCGACGCCGTGCGGGCGGGTGGCGGAACCGACAATGAAATCTGCCTTGAACTTTCCTTCCGGGAGAGGGAACCGGTCGATCATCAGGTTATTGCAATGATCCGTGAGTCGGTGGATTTCTGGGCGCCTTACATCGACAGCGGCCGCGAAAGTCTCAAGCCTCGCGCTTGAGGCAAACCGCCGGCCCGAAGGCGGCGCAGACCCGGAAACACGCATCATTCGAATTTCGGATCGAAGGAGAGAAGAATGGCCCCATATTGGGTCGGCACGAGCTGGAAGATGAACAAGACGCTGGCGGAGGCGCTGCAGTTCGCCGAGGCATTGGCGGCGTTCGTGCCGGGCTTCGATCCGGCGATACAGCCTTTCGTCATTCCCCCCTTAACCGCGGTGCGGCAGGTCAAGGCGGCGCTCGCCAACACCCGCGTCAAGGTCGGCGCCCAGAACATGCATTGGGCCGATGCCGGGGCCTGGACGGGCGAGATTTCGCCGGTGATGCTGAGGGATTGTGGGCTCGACCTGATCGAACTCGGCCATAGCGAGCGCCGTGAGCATTTTGGCGAGACGGACAGGACCGTAGGACTGAAAACGGCGGCGGCGGTCAGGCACGGCTTTGTGCCGCTGATCTGTGTCGGCGAGACGCTGGCCGAGCGCGAGGGCGGCCGCGCCGACGAAATTCTGACCGCGCAGGTCTTGGGCGCGCTGCAGGGTCTCGCAAACAATGAGTTGTCGGCAGAGATACTCTTTGCCTATGAACCGGTGTGGGCGATCGGCGAGAAAGGCATTCCGGCCAGCGCCGACTATGCCGACAAGCAGCAGGCGCTGATCAAGCAGGTCGCAGCAACCCGGTTGCCGACCGCCCCGCTTGTGCTCTACGGCGGCAGCGTCAATCCCGGCAACGCGGCTGAACTGATTGGCCAGCCGCGTATCGATGGGCTGTTCATCGGCCGCTCGGCATGGCAAGCGGAAGGCTATATCGACATTCTCAAAAAGGCGTCGGCCGCCATCGCGCGCTGACCACGAAAACGAAGGAGTTCATTGCCATGAAGATCGCACTCGGAGCCGACAGCGCCGGCAAGCCGCTGCTCGATGTCATCGCCAAGCATCTCGCCACCAAGCCAGAACTGCAGGTCGTCGATCTCAGCCAGGCCGGATTCTACGCCGATATTGCCGCTGCGGTCGGCCACGAAATTGTCGACGGCAATTACGACCGCGCCATCCTGTTTTGCGGCACCGGCATCGGCGTCAGCATCTCGGCCAACAAGGTGCCCGGAATCCGTGCCGCGCTAACCCACGACACCTATTCGGCGGAACGCGCTGCGAAATCCAACAATGCCCAGATCATCACCATGGGTGCGCGCGTCATCGGCCCCGAACTGGCCAAATCGATCGCCGACGCCTGGCTGGCCTCGGAGTTCGATCCGAACGGTCCCTCTGCCGCCAACGTGCAGGCTGTCGACAAGCTCGACGCGAAGCGCTGAGGATCCGCTCCCGACCTAGCCGGTCAAGGCGATCCGCATCGCCTCGATGACGGTTACGGCGGACGCCGCGCCTGGATCCATATGGCCAAGCGAGCGTTCGCCGAGGCGGGAGGCCCGGCCCTTGGTGGCGATCATCGCCTTGGTCGCCTCCGCGCCGGCCTTTGCCGCCTCGGCTGCAGCCGCGAGGCTGCCGGCCAGCCCCTTGCCGGCGGCCAGTGCCTCGCCCGCAGCCGTCGCGGCCGGCGCCCACGCATCGATCATCGTCTTTTCCCCAGGCTCGGCCTTGCCGCGATCCTGAATGCCTCTGGCCATCGCTTGGAACATAGCGACCGCGTCGGCGTCGTCGAGCGTCGCCTTGCCCTTGACGGCGGCCGCGCCGCGCATGAATGCCGTGGCATAGAGCGGGCCCGAGGAGGCGCCGACGGCGTTGAGGAACGACTTCGCCGCCGTGTTCAGCAAGATGGTCGGATCGGTGGTCCCGTCGTCCAATGCGGCCACCGCGTCGCGTGCCGCGGCAAATCCCAACTCCATGGCAATGCCGTGGTCGGCATCGCCGATCACCCCGTCAAGCGCGCACAACCGGTCCCGGTCGGCTGACATGGCGTCGGCGATGGCAACGAACATCGCGGCAAGGCGGGTGGTGTCGATTGTTGTCATCTGTTGTTCCTTGCCGTCCCCAGTTTACCCGGCGCGAAACATGGCGCAGTCGCAAGGGTGGTCGAGCATCGTTTGCAACTCGTCGTCGAGGTGGTGCAGCGTGATCGAAGCGCCGGCCATTTCGAGCGAGGTGCAGTAATTGCCGACCCAGCTTGCGTGAATGGATACACCGATATCGTCAAGCCGCTGCTTCACGCGCCGGTTCATGATGTAGAGTTCCATCAGCGGTGTCGAACCCAGCGAATTGACCAGCACGGCGACCTTCTCGCCGCGTGCCGGCGCCATCTCGGCGAGAATCCTGTCCAACATTTCGTCGGTGATCTCGTCGGCCGTTTTGAGTTTTCCGCGTGCGATGCCGGGTTCGCCATGGATGCCCATGCCGATCTCCATCTCGTCGGGTCCGATTTCGAAATTCGGCCGGCGGGTTTGCGGCAACGAACAGGGCGCCAATGCGACGCCCATGGTAAAGGTGTGGTCGTTGGCTTTCCCGGCAATGCGTTCGCATTCATCGAAAGACAACATGCGGTCGCAGGCGGCGCCTGCCGCCTTGAAGATGAAGAAGTTCCCTGCGACACCGCGCCGCTTGTGCCTGTCACCAACGGGCGCGGAAGCGACGTCGTCGGTGCTCAGCACCGTGCGCACCTCGATGTCGTCCATCGCGGCCATCTCGGCCGCCATGTCGAAATTCATGACGTCGCCGGCATAGTTGCCGTACATGAACAGCACACCGGCGCCGCCGCTCGCCGCCTTGGCGCATTCGAGGATCGGGTCGGGCGGCGGAGAGGCGAAGACATTGCCGATCGCCGCCGCGTCGGCCAGCCCCTTGCCGACGAAGCCGAGAAAACTCGGCTCGTGGCCCGAGCCGCCACCAATGACGAGGCCTACCTTGCCTTGGCGCGGTCCATCGCGGGCGATGATAGAGCGCGGGCTTCCGTCAACGGCTTTGAGATGGCGGGGATGCGCAGCCAGGATGCCTTCCAGCATCTCGTCGACGGCCCGATTGCCGTCATTGATGATCTTCTTGGTTTGCACCAACGTCCTCCCGATTTGGTATTTTCATAGATGATACCGGGCGTTATCAGGCTGCCTTCGGGCCAGGGCAGGGGCGCGATGCCCACCAAACTGCCTCGATCGGCTTCGTAGCTGTTACCAGCCGTTCTGGCAGAAGCTAAGCGGACCGAAGTGCGCGGACAATGGCGCTGTAGTGTACAAGATCGCACCACGGCTTAGAAAAGGCGGTGGCTCCCCGGGCCGGATTCGAACCAGCGACCAACCGGTTAACAGCCGGTTGCTCTACCACTGAGCTACCGGGGAATAGAGGCTCTCATGTGAGTGGCGCAGCCTATAGCAAACCCTTTTCGGCTTTGCAAAGCAGCATTTCGCATTTTTTAGCGCATTTTCACCCAATGGTTTCTGGCAATCGCCGGATGACACCACATATGAGCCGTCTTGGGCGCCGTCGGACCTTGGTCCGCGGAACCTGAAAGGCGATTGCAGCCTTTAGCGCACATGGCTTTATCGAAGGCAACCGGATCGACTTTCGACATGACTGCAGCAGACGAAAACCAGGCACCGGCGCGGAAAATCTCGGTGTTCGGGCGCGAGTTCACCATGCCGCGCTCGCGCGGGCTGAGGATCGCCATCGGTATCATGCTGGTGTTTTTCGGCCTTCTCGGTTTCCTGCCGATTCTCGGCTTCTGGATGATTCCGCTCGGCCTTTTGGTGCTTTCCTACGAATTTGCCGCGGTGCGCCGCCTGCGGCGCCGGTTCGTCGTCTGGTGGGAACGGCGTCGCCGGCCAAATTGAAAGCGATGGCGCGCGGTCCCGGTTCAGTGGACGCTTCGCTTCCACCCCCCCCGCAGACCTTCCCCTCGAATATCTCCTTGAGAACGGCAGCCCCTGGTGTCAGCCGCGCGTTTACGGTGAAAGCCAGTTTGCACCCGCTGCGTAAAGCTGCGGGTTCGAGTTTCGCCGGTCGCGCAGCCATGCTTGAGGAGCGGCCAATATGCCGGTGCGCCAAGCGCTGAAATCGCTCGGGAACCACGTTGCGGCGGCTGATGAGGAAAGCGCGCCGGAATGCCGCGCGGACGCTTGACGACCTTTCGCTGCCACCATATTGAGTTCGCTCGCCGGGAGCGATGAGGCCTCGTGGCGGAGTGGTTACGCAGAGGACTGCAAATCCTTGCACCCCGGTTCGATTCCGGGCGAGGCCTCCAATCGCTTCAACTCCCGCATGCCGGGGGCTTGAGTTCGAATGCGCCGCAGTGTCGGCGCGACAAGCGCATTCAGCGCATTGGCTTTTGACGGATTGGTTGGGACATGAGCGCTGATTTCTCCGAACTTCGCGTCAAGATGGTCGACGGCCAGGTCCGCACCACCGATGTGACCGACGCAGCATTGCTCGATGCCATGCTTGCCGTGCCGCGCGAGGCCTTTGTCGGGGCCGGCCAACAGGCTCTCGCCTATATCGACGAGGATATCCGCATCTCCGACGGCGCCGATGGCAGCGGTGCGCGCTACCTCATGGAGCCGTCGCCACTGGCCAAGCTTTTGCAGTTGGCCGAGATCGACGCCGGCGATTCGGTGCTCGATGTCGGCTGCGGCACCGGTTATTCCGCGGCGCTGCTGTCCAGGCTGGCCAAATCCGTCGTGGCGCTGGAAAGCGATACCACACTGGCGGAAGCAGCCAAAGCGGCGCTTTCGGCGCAGGGCTGCGATAACGTCACCGTGGTCACCGGCCCACTGCCGCAAGGTCATGCCGCCAAGGCGCCCTACAATGTGATTCTCATCGGCGGCAGCGTCGAGAAAGTGCCTGCGGCGCTGCTTGACCAGCTTGCCGAAGGCGGCCGGCTGGTGGCTGTGGAAGGGCAGGGCAATGCGGGCGTAGCCCGGCTCTTTTTCAATGCAGGGGGGGTTGTAACCGGAAGACGGGCATTTAATGCGGCAATTAAGCCACTACCCGGGTTTGAACGCATTCATGCCTTCGAGTTCTAAGTGATTTTGCCTTGCAGCAAAGACTCTGTCATGTTGGCTTGCGATTGAACAATCGTTGCTGATTGGTTAACCGGGGTTTCGGGAGGCTGTCAGCGGGGGAACGATACATCGACGCGGCGCTGGCCGATCCCTAGGGATGGGCTGGCGTGGCGTGGTTCCCGTGCAAAACGAATGAGGGATATAAAGTGCCGTCCTTAGCCAAGAGTTTGTTTGTTACTGTCCTCATTTCCGCGACAGCGCTTTCGCCGATAGCCGCCTCGGCGGAAACCATTCTCGGCGCGCTTTCCAAGGCCTACCAGAACAATTCCTCGCTGAATTCGGCCCGTGCCGGCGTGCGCGTCACCGATGAGGGCGTGGCGATCGCCAAGTCGGGCTATCGCCCGGTGATCACTGGTTCGGCTGATATCGATTACACCTCCAGGCACCTGAACGGCAGGAACGCGAGCCTGGCATTGACCACCGGCAGCTTCGGCGTTCGGATTGATCAGACGCTGTTCGACGGCTTCCAGACCAAGAACAGGGTCGCGTCGGCCGCTGCACAGGTGAGGGCCTCGGTCGAGGGCCTGCGCAACACCGAAGAGAACACGCTGTTCAACGCGGCGAGCGCCTATATGGACGTGATTCGCGACCGCCAGGTGGCGGTGCTGACCGAACAGAATCTGCAGTTCCTGACCGAGCAGGCGCGCGCGGCACGCTCGCGCTTCGAGGTCGGCGAGGGCACGCGCACCGATGTGGCGCAGGCCGACGCGTCGCGTTCGGCCGCGGTGGCGCAATTGAGTGCTGCCCGTGCGCAGGCTCTGGCCAGTGCGGCAACCTATCATCAGATCGTCGGTGACGAGCCGGGCAAGCTCAAGGCCGCGTCGCCGTTGGCGAAGCTGTTGCCGAGGAGTCTCGAGGCGGCGATCGGCATTGCATCGAACGAGCATCCGGCCATCCTGGCCGCCCTACATTCCGTCGATGCAGCCGGATTTGATGTAAAGACGCAGGAGGGTGCGTTGCTGCCGCAGTTGACTGCCAGTGCCGGCCTTTCCCATGTCTATCAAAATACCGTACCTGGCGCGGGGGATTCGGACGGCGATTCCAATGCCGCCACCGTCGGCGCGACGCTGACCGTTCCGATCTATTCGGGCGGCCGTACCTCCGCACTCGTTCGTCAGTCGAAGGAATCGCTCAGCCAGGCTCGCATCGAGGTGGATGTCAGCCGTGACTCGGTGCGCCAGGCCGTGACCTCGGCATGGACGCAATACATCGCAGCGCGTGAAAGCGTCGACGCTAATCGGCAGGTGATCGCGGCCGCACAGTTGGCGCTCAACGGCGTCATCGAGGAGCGCAATGTCGGACAGCGCACCACGCTCGACGTGTTGAATGCCCAGAACGCCGTCATCTCGGCAAAGATCGACCTCGCCAGCTCCGAGCGCGATGTGGTTGTAGCGAGCTACGCCATCCTGTCGGCCATGGGCCGCCTGTCGGCCGATCGCCTGGCGTTGAATGTGGTGAAGTACAAGCCTGAAGAGCACTACAGAGCCGTCAAGGACAAATGGATCGGGCTGCGTACGCCGGACGGTCGTTGATCGCGACTGAGCGGTTCAAATCCCGCCAAGATTGAAAGTATCGTAGCGCCGCGCTTCCCAAGGATGCGCGGCGTTTGTCTTTTGTAGCCTAAATTGTTGAAATCCGGCGTCTTCCGAGATTGGGGATTCTCGGATGGCGATCCGTCGGCTACGCTGTCGCCATGATTCGTATCCGGCTTTGCCGGACAGGAATCCAGGAACGGGTCACTACAGCGCCGCGCGTCCGATGGATGCGCAAAGGAGGCTGTAGAACTTTGATTTTGCGCCTGATCCTCTTCGAAAATCGAGATCGATTTTCGGGATCATGCGCGGGGGCGGCGGATGTGACGATGGCGACGGCAAGCAGCGCACAGCGCGAACCTTCCATGGAAGAAATACTGGCTTCCATCAGGAGGATCATCGAAGACAGCGACACCGGCCGCAAGGGCGACACCGATGAGTTGCGACAGGACCTTGTGCCGGCCGCCGGGCCTGTTTCGGATGTCGAGGCCTTCCGCAGCGAATTGCACAGCTCGACCGAAAGCAAGAAGCCGGTGACGCTGGCCGAGGTGCAGGCCCAACTGGCCGAGCCGGTGGTTGCGCGGCTGGAGCCGCGCTCCGACCCGTCGCCAGTGAAGCCGGCCATTGCGGCAAATGCCACGACCGCCGCGCCACCCGCGCATGCTCCGATGACATTGGCGGAAGTAAGCGCCAGGATAGCCAGTGAGCCAGCTCCCGCCGTCAGGGCAGAAGCTGCAGTGCGGGCAAAGGCGGAAACCACCGACTCGATCGTCACGGATTGGCGCCGCGAAATCGCGGCCGTTGGCAATCAGGCAAAACCGGCTGACACAGTACGGCGGCCCGAGATCAGGCAGCCGGAGATCAGGCAGCCAGAGACTGAAAATCGGCAGGCAGCAATCGCGGAGGTCGAGGCTTTCGAAGACGATCTCGCTGCCGAGCCGGCTTTCGAGCCTCGTCCTTCGCGCAGCGAGCACGCGCGCCCGGCCGATACAACCCCGGCCCGTCCGGCGATCGTTTCGGAACATACGGGACGGCAGGTCGCAGCCGCCTTCGGCGAGCTCTCCGACGCCTTCGCCAGCCGCAGCAAGAAGACCTTCGACGAGATGGCCGAGGAGATGCTGCGGCCGATGCTGCAGGACTGGCTGGACAACAACCTGCCGACGCTGGTCGAGCGCCTGGTACGCGAAGAAATCGAGCGCGTCGCGCGCGGCGCGCAATAGGCATCACCACAGCCCGTTCCGGATTAAAGCGCCGCCTTCGGGCGGCGCTTTCTCGCTGCAGGCCAGCGTCCGGCTGATGTCGCGAATGCGATCAGCTTCCCGTCGGGATCGCTGACGATGAAGGTGCGGGCATGGCCTTCCCGTTGAAATGACCAGGGCCCCGCCTATTTGCGTTGAAGGACTGAGGCAGCCCTCGCGGTTGACTTGGCCAAAACCTTCCGATTTACACCGGGTCAGCAAAACTCCCGACCGCGCGGACCACTTTCCCATGCTTGAAAAGACCTACGACGCCAAGACCGTCGAACCCAAGATCGCCAAAATCTGGGAAGAGGCGGACGCATTTCGCGCCGGCGCAGGTGCGGAAGAGGGGGCCGAGGCCTTTACCATCGTCATCCCGCCGCCCAACGTCACCGGCTCGCTGCATATGGGCCACGCACTCAACAACACGCTGCAGGACATACTCGTGCGCTTCGAGCGCATGCGCGGCAAGAACGTGCTGTGGCAGCCGGGCATGGACCATGCCGGCATCGCCACGCAGATGGTGGTCGAGCGCCAGCTGATGGAGAAACAGATCCATCGCCGCGATCTCACCCGCGAGGAGTTCATCGAGAAGGTCTGGGAGTGGAAGGCCGAGTCCGGCGGCGCCATCTTCAACCAGCTGAAGCGGCTCGGCGCCTCGGCCGACTGGTCGCGTGAACGTTTTACCATGGATGAAGGCCTGTCCAAGGCCGTGCTCGAAGTATTCGTCAGCCTCTACAAGGAAGGGCTGATCTACAAGGACAAGCGCCTTGTGAACTGGGACCCGAAGCTGTTGACGGCGATCTCCGACCTGGAGGTCGAGCCGCAGGAGATCAACGGCAATCTCTGGCACTTCCGCTATCCGATCGAGGGCGAGATTTTCGATCCGGAAAATTCGGCGACCTTCATTACCGTGGCCACGACACGGCCCGAGACGATGCTTGGCGATACGGCGGTCGCCGTGCACCCGGACGACGAGCGCTACCGGCAGCTGGTCGGGAAAAATGTCGTGCTGCCGATCGTCGGCCGGAAAATCCCGGTTGTGGCTGACGAGTATTCCGACCCGGAAAAGGGTTCCGGCGCGGTCAAGATCACGCCGGCGCACGACTTCAACGATTTCGAGGTCGGCAAGCGCCACAAGCTGCCGGCGATCAACATCCTGACCATCGAGGCGGCAATAACGCTCAGGGATAATGAGGATTTTCTCGCCGGGCTCGACGTGACGCCGGAGCGTCAGGCCGTCTGGGACGAGCTCGACGGTCTCGACCGTTTCGTCGCGCGCAAGAAAATCGTCGAGCTGATGGAGACCGGCGGCTTCCTCGACAAGATCGAGCCGCATCGCCACGCCGTGCCGCATGGCGACCGCGGCGGCGTGCCGATCGAGCCGTTTCTGACCGAGCAGTGGTATGCAAACGCCGCGGAACTCGCCAAGCCGGCGATCGCATCGGTGCGTGAAGGCCGTACCAACTTCGTGCCGAAGAACTGGGAGAAGACCTATTTCGACTGGATGGAGAACATCCAGCCTTGGTGTATTTCACGCCAGCTGTGGTGGGGTCATCAGATCCCGGCCTGGTACGGGCCGGACGGCCGCGTCTTCGTCGAGAAGACCGAGGAAGAGGCGCTGGGCGCCGCGATTGAATATTATCTGGCGCTGGAAGGCCCGTGGAAGGCCTGGGTCGAGGACAAGCTCGAGACCTTCAAGCCGGGCGAAATCCTGAGCCGCGACGAGGACGTGCTCGACACCTGGTTCTCGTCCGCACTGTGGCCGTTCTCGACACTGGGCTGGCCGGATCACACGCCGGAGCTGAAGACCTATTACCAGACCGACGTGCTGGTGACCGGTTTCGACATCATCTTCTTCTGGGTCGCCCGGATGATGATGATGGGCCTGCATCTCATGCACGAGGAGCCGTTCCACACCGTCTATGTGCATGCGCTGGTGCGCGACAAGAACGGGCAGAAGATGTCGAAGTCGAAAGGCAACGTCATCGATCCGCTCGACCTCATCGACGAGTTTGGCGCCGATGCACTGCGCTTCACGCTGACGGTGATGGCGGCGCAGGGGCGCGACGTGAAGCTCGATCCGGCGCGCATCGCCGGCTACCGCAATTTCGGTACCAAGCTGTGGAACGCGACACGCTTTGCCGAGATGAACGAGGTCGCGCGCAATGATGATTTCTGGCTGAACGACGCCAGGCTGCCGGTCAACCGCTGGATCCTGACCGAGCTGACCAGGGCGTCGCACGCGATCACCGAGGGCATCACCTCTTACCGCTTCAACGAAGCGGCGGGCGCTGCCTACCGTTTCGTCTGGAACCTCTTCTGCGACTGGTATCTGGAACTCTTGAAGCCGGTGTTCATGGGCTCCGACGAAGCGGCCAAGGCCGAAAGCCGCGCCTGCGTCGCTTTCGTGCTCGACGAGATCTACAAGCTGCTGCACCCGATGATGCCGTTCATGACCGAGGAATTGTGGGCGCAGACGGCAGGCGAGGGCAGGACGCGTGGTACGCTGCTTTGCCACGCCGCCTGGCCATCACCCGATTTCGAGGACGCAGACGCCGCCGCCGACATCAATTGGCTGGTCGATCTGGTCTCCGGCATCCGCTCGGTGCGCTCGGAAATGAACGTGCCGCCGGCGGCGATCGCGCCGCTGGTGGTGGTCGGCGCCAGGGCCGAGACCCACCAGAGGCTGGAACGCCATTCTTCCGCCATCCAGCGGCTGGCGCGGGCCGGCGACATCTCGCTGCAGGACGCCGCACCCAAGGGCTCGGCCCAGATCGTGCTCAACGAGGCGACGATCTGCCTGCCGCTCGGCAGCCTGATCGATCTCTCCGCCGAGGCGGCGCGGCTGCAGAAGGAACTGGCCAAGGTGACCGAGGAGATCGCGCGGTTGCACAAGAAGCTGTCCAACGAGAGATTCGTCGCCAGCGCGCCGGAAGAGATCGTCGCAGCCGAGCGCGAAAAACTCGCGGAATACCGTGATCAGCAGGAGAAGCTTTCGGTGGCGCTGACCAGGGTGCGCGACGCCGGTTGAGCGCCGGATTCGCGAGACGCTTGCAGCGCTTCGCGAAGGTTCTTTTGCTCGAAAAATAGGCGTTCCGTTGCGTTAATATTGACGTAAACGGAAAGTTTCGACCCCATTGTTGCCATAATGTAACAATGGGGCCGAATGCCGGCAAAATAGCCGGTTTTGGTGCCGTTTTGAGCGGTTTTTTCTGATTTGTTCCCCAGTCTGCCGCCCAAATGGTCATTTTCGAACCTGCCGGCCAAGCCGCCACTGTGTTCGAAATGCGGTCCGCAAGAGTGTACATGTACGCTATGTGAATTCATTGTTGCACCGTTAACCCGAATTGGTTCTAGCTTGATGCACTGTATTTCGGGGAGGACATCCATGAACAATTTGCGTTTGAAAACACTGCTGGGGGCGGGGTGTTTTTCGCTGGCTTTGATTGGTTCCGCGATGCATCCGGCGCGTGCCGGCGGTCTGGAGCGTGGTGGCTACGACATCGACCTGCTTTTCGACCCAGCGCCGTTTGCGACGGAAGCTGAAGCGACCTATGTCATGCCGGATCGCAAGTTCAAGAATGCGGCCGGTCCGAACGGCGCCAACCTAGGTCTTGGCACGACGGCCGACGGAGCCGAGGGTTACTGGATACCGCACATAGGAATGAAGGTTCAGGTTGTGCAGGGCGTCGACTGCATGGTCGACTATTCGCAGCCTTGGGGTGCGCATACAGCACCTGGTATATGGAACGGTGCGCTTTCCAACACGGAAACCGATATCAAAAGCAACAACTACGCCGGTACATGCTCATATAAATTTGATGCTGGTAAGGGCCAGCTTCGTTTTATCGGCGGGTTGTTTTACCAGGACATAGGGGGCTTCAAAGAAAGCTTGGTAAGCGTTTTCCCGGTATTGACAGGTCGTGTCGATCTGGAGGCTAACGGCTGGGGCTGGCGCGCCGGCGTTGCCTACGAAATCCCCGACATCGCGTTGCGCGCGAGCCTCGTCTACAATTCGAAAGTCAAGCTCGACAATCTCTCAGGTGAACTCGATCTCACCAGTGTCGGCCAAGGCGTTATCCCGATCTACGGCTCAACGCAGTACATGCCTGATACCGTGGAGTTGAAATTGCAGTCGGGTATCGCTCCAGGATGGCTAGCCTTCGGTTCGATCAAGTGGGTGAACTGGAGTGTGCTGCAGAGCGTTCCGATCTGCCCGACGATTGCTCCATCGTCACTTTGCTACACCAATGGTCCGGGAGAGGTCACCTCGCTTGACCTGATGTATCGCGACGGCTGGACCGTTTCAGGTGGCGTCGGCCACAAGTTCAACGATCAGTGGAGCGGTGCGGCCCAGATTTCCTGGGATCGCGGCACCTCGCATGGCTATGGTTCGCAGTCCGATACCTGGACGCTGGGTGGCGGCGTCGCTTATACGCCACAGCCCAACATCGAGGTTCGGTTGGGCGGTGCAATCGGCGTGCTGACCAGCGGTCACTCCGGCATAATGATTGGCGAGAACGGCAAAGTCGTTGGTGCAGACGCAACCTACGACTTTGGCAACGATCTGATCACGGCCATTTCGGGCGGTGTTAAAATTAGGTTCTAAGCTTCTGAAAATACAGGTAAAAGGCCGGGCGTTGCCCGGCCTTTTACGTTTTTCGGACAGAGTTGGCCCTGCGCTGGCGGGCGCGCCAGCGTTGCAGATCGCCGCACTGGCGTCGCCTCTCGCGATTGTGACGTTTTGGCAACAGTTTCTGAACAACCCCCGCGCTACAACTCCGCCAGACCAAATTGCCCATTTCCCGCCATAAACCCGGCGCACCTCGAATTTGTCTCGGGACACGCGCCAGAAGGCTCGGCGATGGGGCAGGCCGCACCGCCCGCGGCAAGGAAGAGTATGGACGCCAGAGTCATTTCCAAGGCCAAGCTGCCGAGCCGCCATGTGACCGTCGGTCCGGCGCGTGCGCCGCACCGTTCGTATCTCTATGCCATGGGCCTGTCTGCCGCCGAGATCGCACAGCCGCTGGTCGGCGTCGCCTCCTGCTGGAACGAAGCGGCGCCTTGCAACATCTCGCTGATGCGCCAGGCGCAAGTGGTCAAGAAGGGCGTCGCCGCAGCCAACGGCACGCCGCGCGAATTCTGCACAATCACTGTCACCGACGGCATCGCGATGGGTCACCAGGGCATGAAGTCGTCGCTGGTGTCGCGCGATGTCATCGCCGATTCGGTCGAACTCACCATGCGCGGCCATTGCTACGATGCATTGGTCGGCCTTGCCGGCTGTGACAAGTCGCTGCCCGGCATGATGATGGCCATGGTGCGGCTCAACGTGCCGTCGATCTTCATCTATGGCGGCTCGATCCTGCCCGGCAGCTATCGCGGCCGCCAGATCACCGTGCAGGATGTGTTCGAGGCTGTCGGCCAGCATTCGGTCGGCACGATCAGCGACGCCGAGCTGCTCGAGATCGAACAGGTCGCCTGTCCTTCGGCCGGCTCCTGCGGTGCCCAGTTCACCGCCAACACCATGGCCACCGTCGCCGAGGCGATTGGCTTGGCGCTGCCCTATTCCTGCGGCGCGCCGGCGCCCTACGAGATGCGCGACCGCTTCAATTTCGCCTCTGGCGAAAAGATCATGGAGCTTGTCGCGAAGAACATCCGGCCGCGCGACATCGTCACGCTGAAGGCGCTGGAGAACGCGGCGACCGTGGTTTCGGCCACCGGCGGCTCGACCAATGCGGCTTTGCACCTGCCGGCGATCGCGCATGAGGCAGGCATCAAGTTCGACCTGTTCGACGTTGCCGCGATTTTCGAGAAGACGCCCTACATCGCCGACCTCAAGCCGGGCGGCAAATATGTCGCCAAGGACATGTTCGAGGCCGGCGGCATTCCGCTGTTGATGAAGACGCTGCTCGACCACGGCTATCTCCATGGCGACTGCATGACCGTGACTGGCCGTACTTTGGCCGAAAACATGGAGCATGTTGCCTGGAATGATAGCCAGGATGTGGTCCGTCCCGCCAACCGACCAATCACCCAAACCGGCGGTGTCGTGGGCTTGAAGGGCAACCTTGCCCCCGAAGGCGCGATCGTGAAGGTCGCAGGCATGACGGAGCTGAAATTCTCAGGCCCGGCACGTTGTTTCGATTCGGAAGAGGAATGTTTCGAGGCGGTCACGCACCGCAACTACCGGGAAGGCGAGGTTCTCGTCATCCGCTATGAAGGTCCGCGTGGCGGCCCGGGCATGCGCGAGATGCTGTCGACGACGGCGGCTCTCTACGGCCAGGGCATGGGCGGCAAGGTAGCCCTCATCACCGACGGCCGCTTTTCGGGCGCAACGCGCGGTTTCTGCATCGGCCATGTCGGGCCAGAAGCTGCCGTTGGCGGCCCGATCGGACTGTTGAAGGATGGCGACGTGATCTCGATCGACGCAACCAAAGGCACGATCGAGGTCGACCTGTCCGAGGCTGAACTGGCAACGAGGGCGAAGGCCTGGAAGGCGCGCACGACCGACTATCAGTCGGGCGCGATCTGGAAATACGCACAGACGGTAGGGCCTGCCCGCCACGGCGCGGTCACCCATCCGGGCGGTGCCAAAGAAACACATTGCTATGCGGATATCTGAGTTGTTGAGGTCGTCTGTCCTTCCGGCACTGGTCGCTGTTGCGATCTTTGGCGCCGTGGGCCAGGCCATGGCCTTCGACGACAAGGTGTTCGACGACAAGACCGGCGTGAAGCCGCAATCGAGCCCATGGGCCGTGTTCCAGTTCGGCTTCTCCGCCTACAAGAGCGGCCATAAGGAACAGGCGGTCGAGGCCTATAAATACGCCGCCGAGAACGGCCAGATCGGCGCCACCTGGAAGCTCGCGCGCATGTACGCCGAAGGCGACGGCGTGACGCGCGACGACTATGCGGCCTTCAAATTCTTCTCCGAGATCGTCGATCAGGATGTCGAGCCGGGATCGCCGGAGGAAAGCTATGTCTCCGACGCGCTGGTGGCGCTGGGCGACTATCTCCGGACAGGCATCCCCGGCAGCCCGGTCGAGGAAAACGAGGTCGCGGCGCAGGAATATTACATGCGCGCGGCCGCCAATTACCGCAACCCGAACGCTCAGTTCGAGATGGGCCAGATGTTTTTGAAGGGCGAGGGCGGCGTCAAGGCCAGCGTCAAGCAGGCCGGCCGCTGGTTCCAGCTCGCCGCCGAAAAAGGCCATGCCGGCGCCCAGGCGACGCTCGGCAATCTTCTGTTCCAGAGCGGCAAGATCGTGCGCGGGCTGGCCATGATGACCGCCGCGCTCGAACGCGCCTCGCCGAGCGACCAGCCGTGGATCCGCGGCATGCAGGAAGAGGCATTTGCCGCCGCCGGCGAAGCCGACCGCCGCACTGCGATTTCGCTTGCCGACGATATTCTCACCAAGGGCGGCGGCGACCAGTGAAATTGCCAATCTCCCCCCTTGAGGGGGAGATGCCCGGCAGGGCAGAGGGGGGCGCTGTCCCGCTGGCATTTCAGTTGACTAAAGTTTGCCCGGGTTGGACTGAGAGGGTGAGCTTGTTTGACCGAAAGGTCGCGTTTCTTCGCGCCCCCCTCTGGCTTGCCGGCCATCTCCCCCTCAAGGGGGAAATTAGCTCACATCCATCAGTTCTCGGTGAGTTCCGCCGGCGCCGCTCTGTGTACCGGCATCGAGATCGGCGTGACGTGCAGATGCGGCTTCATCGTGCTGTCGGGGCAGCTGTCGCCGATCTTGGTCCATGAGGTGTTGTTGAGCACCAGGTCGCAGCGGGCCATATGGCTCTTGTCTGAAACCGTCAGGCAGGTGACCTGGCCGACCTGGTAGGACTTGCCATTGGCCAGGCACTGCTGGTCGGCAAGTGCCGCTGCAGGAGAGGCCATGGCAAATGCCAGGCCGATCGGGCAAAGGAGGAATCGTAGTGCCATGGAACCCCAGCCGCCATGCTGACCTCTGACTGAATGGCGCGATTGTGGCGACATCAGGGTTTCGGCTGATATCAGGCCGGCAGCAGCGCCAGATCGATCGCCACCGGCACATGGTCGGAAGGCTTTTCCCAGGCGCGCACGTGCTTTTCAATCGAGGCCGAGGAAAAGCGGTTGGCGGCTTCGGGCGACAACAGCAGATGGTCGATGCGGATGCCGTTGTTCTTCTGCCAGGCACCGGCCTGGTAATCCCAGAAGGTGTAGACGTCGGCCGCATCGGTGACGGCGCGCACCGCCTCGGTAAAGCCGAGATTCTTCAGTCGCCGGAAGGCCTGCCGCGTCTGCGGCTGGAACAGCGCATCGCCAAGCCAGTTCTCGGGGAAGCGCGCATCGACCGGCTCGGGGATGACATTGTAGTCGCCGGCCAGCACCAGCGCCTCCTCCAGAAGCAGCCGCTGCTCGGCCCAGCGATGCAGCCGCTCCATCCAGGCCAGCTTGTAAGGAAATTTCTTCTCGTCATCGATGGGATTGCCGTTGGGCAGATAGAGCGAGGCGACGCGCAGCGCGCCCTGGTCGGTCGAGAACACGCCCTCGATGAAGCGCGCCTGCTCGTCGGCGTCATCACCGGGCAGGCCTCTGATAACCTCGTCGAACGGAAGTTTCGACAGTAGGGCGACGCCGTTAAAGCCCTTCTGGCCATGGGTTTCCACGTTGTAGCCAAGCGCCTCGATCTCGGCGCGCGGGAACTGCTCGTCGACCGACTTGATCTCCTGCAGGCAGACGATGTCGGGCTGGCTTTCGCTCAGCCAGTGGGTGAGGTTGCCTATGCGGGCGCGAATGCCGTTTATGTTCCAGGTAACGATTTTCATGGGCGGCCTCAGGGATGTTCGGGCGAAAGACGTTCGACAAGCCCGATCGTATTGCCTGCCGGGTCCTTTAGAAAGGCCATCCACTCGCTTTCCCCTGCCGTTCCGAACGTGCCTTCGGTGTCGTTGTGGACGAGCGCCGGCGGTGCGGTGAAGGGAACGCCGGACGCTTTCGCCTCGGCGTGGAAGGCTTCGAGCCCGGCTATATCGAGATAGACGGTGCCGGCCGGAACGCCATCGGTGAACAGCAACCTGATATCACCGGCCATGATGAAGGCGATGCCCGGCGGATCGTAGCGGGCATGAACGCTGAGGCCGAGCACATCGTGCCAGAAGGCCAGCGTGACGTCGAGGTCGCGCCCGGCCGACAGTGCGACCTGACGGACCGCGCCGACGCCGGACATCTGCCTAGATGGAGAAACTGGTGCCGCAGCCGCAGGAGGCGACTGCATTGGGGTTGCGGATCTGGAACGACTGGCCCATCAGATCGTCGACGAAGTCGATCACCGAGCCGCCCATATAGACCAGCGACAAATCGTCGATCAGCACGGTGGCGCCGTCCTTTTCGATGGCGACGTCGTCGTCGTTGCGCGTATTGACCAGGTCGAACTTGTAGGAAAAGCCGGAGCAGCCGCCGCCCTCTACGGAGACGCGCAGCGCCGTCTTGCCGGCCTCGCCAGAGACGATTTTCGCGATCCGCCTGGCGGCGGACTCGGTCATCTCGACTTTCATGGCAGTCTTGGCATCAGCGCCCATGGGCGTCACCTTGCTTTCAGTTTCACATGATAGGTATGAAGCGGGAAGGGGCAAGTCAACTGCGGCGGCATCAGCCATGACAAATGAGCTTGGCGACATTGGGTTCGGCTATCGGCCGCGCGCGGCCTATGCCAGCGACCCAGCCAGGTCGCGCGGGCGGCTCTATGACGAGGTCGAGAGCCCGACTCGCACGCCATTCCAGCGCGACCGCGACCGTATCATTCATTCGACTGCCTTCCGCCGCCTGAAGCACAAGACGCAGGTGTTCGTCGCCCATGAAGGCGACCACTATCGCACCCGGCTGACGCATTCGATCGAGGTGGCGCAGATTGCGCGGGCTCTGGCGCGAGCGCTGCGCGGCGACGAGGATCTGGCCGAGGCGGTCGCCTTGGTGCACGATTTCGGTCACACGCCGTTCGGCCATACCGGCGAGGACGCGCTGAACGAGCGGATGGCCCAATGGGGCGGCTTCGACCACAATGCGCAGTCGCTGCGCGTGGTGACGCGGCTGGAGCGGCGCTATGCCGAGTTCGACGGGCTAAACCTGACCTGGGAAACGCTGGAAGGGCTGGTCAAGCACAATGGGCCGCTGACAGATGCCAAGGGAAAAGGGCTCAAAGGCCCGGTGCCGCAGGCGATCCGCGACTATTCCGAGCTGCACGACCTCGAACTCGACCATTTCGCCGGCATCGAGGCGCAATGTGCTGCGATCGCCGACGATATCGCCTACAACACCCATGACATCGACGACGGCCTGCGCTCCGGCTTCCTGACCTTGGACATGCTGGAAACGGTGGCGCTGCCGGGATCGATCCTGGCAAGCGTGCGCGCGCGCTATCCGGGCCTGGACGATGTGCGCACCGGCCATGAGCTGATGCGCCGGCAGATCACGATGATGGTCGAGGACGTCATTGTTTCCACCACCGCCAATCTTGAGCGCATCAAGCCTGACAGCGCCGAAGCGGTGCGGGCGGCGGGCGAAACGATGGTGACCTTTTCCGCTGACGTGGCGGCGACCGAGAAGGAATTGAAGACCTTTCTCTACAAGCATCTCTACCGGCATGACGAGGTGATGCGCGTGCGCACTCAGGCCGAGCAGATCGTGCGCGACCTGTTCGATGTCTATTACGCCGATCCGCGCGCCATGCCGGACGGCTGGCGGGAGGGGCTCGACCGGGCGGAGGACCGCATCAAGGCGCGCAGCGTCGCCGATTTCCTCGCGGGGATGACGGATACCTACGCCTTGAAGGAACACCGCCGTCTGTTTGACCATACGCCCGATTTAAGCTAGGGCGGGCGCGATTTGCCGGCCAATGAGCCGGTTCCCCTGCACAGTCCGCCAGAGCAAGACCCATGAACATCTTCGCCGATTTCAGCGCGCGAATCACAAAAGCCGTCGAAGCGCTTGATTTGAAAGACAGTAATGGCGTTTCGCCCGACCTGTCGCGCATCGCCGTCGAGCCGCCGCGCGACGCCAGCCATGGCGATCTCGCCACCAATGCGGCGATGGTACTGGCCAAGCCGACAGGGCACAACCCGCGGGCGCTGGCCGAGCGGCTGGTGGAAGTGCTGCGCAGCGACGCCGATGTTGCCGAAGCCGACGTCGCCGGTCCCGGCTTCGTCAATCTCCGGCTCAAGGACGCTTTCTGGCAGGCACATCTGACCGCGGTGCTCGGCGAGGGGCAAAACTACGGCCGCTCGACCATTGGTGGCGGCAAGAAGACCAATGTCGAATATGTCTCGGCCAATCCGACCGGGCCGATGCATGTCGGCCATTGCCGGGGCGCGGTTGTCGGCGACACGCTCGCCAATCTGATGGCCTTCGCCGGCTATGACGTCACCAAGGAATACATCATCAACGACGCCGGCGCGCAGATCGACGTGCTCGGGCGTTCGGCCTTCCTGCGCTACCGCGAAGCGCTGGGCGACGACATTGGCGAGATACCGGCCGGTCTCTATCCCGGCGACTATCTTGTGCCGGTCGGTCAGGCGCTGGCTGCCGAATTTGGCCGCAAGCTCTTGCAGATGCCCGACGATCAGTCGCTGGCAATCGTCAAGGACCGCACGATCGACGCCATGATGGTGATGATCCGCGAGGATCTGGCGTTGCTCAATGTGCATCACGACGTTTTCTTCTCCGAGCGCACGCTGCATGCCGACAATGCCAAAAAAATCCGCTCGGCGATCAACGATCTGACGCTGAAGGGCCATATCTACAAGGGCAAGCTGCCGCCGCCCAAGGGCGAGAAGCCGGACGACTGGGAAGACCGCGAGCAGACGCTGTTCCGCTCGACGGCGGTCGGCGACGACATGGACAGGGCGCTGGTCAAGTCCGACGGCTCGTTCACCTATTTCGCCGCCGACGTCGCCTATCTCAAGGACAAGGTCGACCGCGGTTTCGTCGGCCTGATCTATGTGCTGGGCGCCGACCATGGCGGCTACGTCAAGCGGCTGGAAGCGCTGGCGCGGGCGATTGCAGGCGATGATCTGAAGCTGCAACTCACGGTGCTGCTGTGCAATCTGGTGAAGCTGTTTCGCGATGGCGAACCGGTTCGGATGTCGAAGCGGTCGGGCGACTTCGTGACCTTGCGCGAAGCGGTGGAGGAGGTGGGCCGCGATGCGATCCGCTTCATGATGCTCTACCGCAAGAGCGACGCGCCGCTCGACTTCGATTTCGCCAAGGTCACCGAACAGTCCAAGGACAATCCCGTGTTCTACGTGCAGTACGCTTCGGCGCGCTGTCATTCGGTGTTCCGGCAGGCGAGCGAGCAACTGGGCGAGGCCAATTTCGACCGCAACAGCCTGGCCGCGGCCTCGGCGTCGCTCACCGACGAGGGCGAGATCGGCCTGATCCGGAAGCTGGCTGAATATCCCCGGCTGGTCGAATCTGCGGCCCTTGCGCTGGAGCCGCACCGGCTGGCATTCTACCTCTACGATCTGGCTTCCAGCTTCCATGGACACTGGAATCGGGGCACCGAGAATGCCGACTTACGTTTTGTTAAGGTTAACGACCGACAATTGACTCATGCCAGACTAGGGCTGGTGCAGGCTGTTTCGGATGTTTTGACCTCCGGCCTGACGCTGATTGGGGCTGATGCGCCCACTGAGATGCGTTAGGTTTAACTAAAACACCTGTCACCATTTGCCCACATTGCGCTGGTAAGGGCCAACCCTACGCGACGTCCATGGCGTCCGAATGAGTGCGAGTTCGGGAACAATAATGGCAGACAGAACCCAGCTGAGAGTAGCCGACAACAACGACATCGCCGAAGATGATCCGTTCGCTGAACTGACCAGGATCATGGGTTTCGATCCGCGCCAGCCGGTCAAGCCGCAGGCGCCAGCCGTCGAGACGGCTGCGGACGAGGGCGATTTCGACATCGACCTCGAGAAGGAGTTGATGGGCGAATTCGGCGATGAAGTCGGTTCCATGGAGGCCAGCCAGCCAGCTCCCGAGGTTCACCAGCCTGCCGCTGAGCCCTACGAACCTGCTGCCGAGATTCGCGAGCCGGCTTTCGAAACCACCGATGCCGCGATGGACGATGCGCTGGCTGCTTCGCTGGAATATGATTTCGTCTTCGACGATGCCGCCGATCTGGATTTCGGCGCTGCCCCGCAGGCTGCGGCTGCTCCCGTTGAACCCTCGGTTGCCGAACCTTGGTTTGCCGAGCCCGCATTCGACGAAGCTGCATTCGATGACGATTTCGACAATGCCGTGGCCAGTTCACTGGAAAACGTATCGCCGCTCGAAGACGACCTGCCGATTGATGACGAGCTTGCCGCTTCGCTCGAGCAGGGGTTGCTGCTCGATGACGATGCGACCGTCGCCCATGCCGCAGATGTAGCCCAGGTTGCTGCTGCGCCCGCCGACGATGTCGCGTTCGACGATGATTTCGACAATGCCGTCTCGATGTCGCTGGAAGACGAGCTGACGCTGGACGGTCCTGCGCCGGCGCAGGACCAGTATGCCGCGCCAGTAGCCGAGGCGCCGGTCGTCGGAGTTGCCGACCACACTGTTGCCGACGAGGATTTTGCGGGTCATTTCGATGACGCGATGGCCGATGTCGACATGGACTTTGCGGCCCAGGATTTTGCAGCCCAGGATTTTGCGGCCGAGCATTTCGAGCCTCAGGCTTTCGAGGCTCAGCCTGTTGAGGCCGAGGATCCGGAAGAGCGCGATCTGGATGTCAGCGATCTGCAGGCCAGCGCGCCGGTTGAGATGGATGCGCCGGAAGTGAACGAGACGCCGGCCTGGACTGTGGAGGCCAGCCCCTCTCATGAGACTGCGCACGAAGCATTCGACGATTTCGATCTGAGCATCGATGATGCGCTTGCCGATCACGAGCCGGTTGCCGAGATCGCACCCACTCCGGTTCAGCCAACTCCGGTCGCACCAGCCTATGTGGCGCCTACCAATATGGCGACCCCGGCCGCTCCGGTCGCTGACGAACGGACGTTGGAAGATGAACTCAACGCGCTGCTTGGCGCCATGACCACACCACGCCCGGCGCCAGTCGCGCCGTTTCCGGTCGTCACCGAGCCCACCAGGGCTGCCGCCATCGAGCCCGCCAGGACTTATGAGCCGGTTGCCCCGGTGCAGCGGTCCGTCGCAACGCCGGTCGCTCCGGTCGATAATCTCGACTGGGACCTGGACGAACACGCGCCGGCTCCTCAGGAGGTCCGGGCGGACGATGCCGATTTCGACGATCTGCTTGCCGGCGAACTCGAGGGCCATGAGCCCGAGATCGAGTTCGATGATCATGCCTTCGATGCGGCGCTCGCCAAGGGCATCGATCTCGGTAATGACACGGCAGCACCGGTCGCTGGCGATTGGCGCTCGACGCCGCCGGAGCCGGCGCGTTCGTGGAGCCGCGTGACTCCCACCCCGGCCCAGCCTTCCTTTGCAGCGCAGCCGCAACCTTCTTTTGCAGAAAAGCCGTCCATGCCGCCGGCGGCAGCGCCAAGCTATCGCGACCAGCCGGTTGCAGCTGCTGCCTATGCGGCGCCGACGCCATCGCGCCAGGCGCCGCCTCAGGCCTATGACGAGATGCCGGATGTCGAGACGGTCGATGTGCCGGAGCGTGTGGTGGCGATTGCCGACGACCTCGACATTCCAGAACTCAGCTTCGAGCAAGACGAGCCGGCCGCCTATGACGACATCGACGCCGAATTCGCCGGCATGCTCAACGAGATGAACGCGGTGGAAGTGGCGCCGCCCACTGCCGCACGCAGTGCCGGCTATGATGACGATTCCTACAGTTCCGGCTTCAGTTCGGGCCACGAGCTCGACCAGCGCGCCTATGCGGCGCGGCCAGCCGAAGTGCTTGCAGCCACGCAAGCTCACCACGCCGATGCCGCCGGCGGCTTCGACATGGACGATCTGCCCGGCAGCCAGCCGGTTTCGCAGGCCGACGATTTCGCGGTCGACGAACTCGACTACGATCCGGATCTGGACGAGGCAATGGCGGTGCCGGGCCTCGCCGAGCAGGAAGCCGCACGGCCGCGCAGGAGCGGCCTGCTGGTCGCGGGGGTCGTTGCTGCGGTTGCGATTGCCGGCGGCCTTGGCGCCTTCGCCTTGTCGTTCGGCGGAAAGGGCGGCAGCGATGCGCCGGTCATTGTCAAAGCCGACAACAGGCCGATCAAGGTCAAGCCCGAAAATCCGGGCGGCGCCGTGGTGCCGAACCAGGACAACAAGGTTTATGATGCGGTCGCCAAGGGCACCAAGCCGGCCGAGCCGGTTCAGGAGAAGCTGGTCACCAACACCGAAGAGCCGGTCGATGTGAAGGCGCAGGAGCCTGAAAGCCGCGTCGTCGATCTGTCGCCCGACGATACCGACGCTGCCCCAGGCCCCGACGCTGCCGGCAACCCCGAAGCTGCCGTCAACCCCGACGCGGCTGTCGCGCCGGCGCCAAAGTCCGAGGACCGCATCGCTCAGGTGCTGCAGGAAGCCGACAAGAACCCCGATACGGTCGCCGTTGCCCCGCGCAAGGTGCGGACCATGGTGGTCAAGCCCGACGGCTCGTTGGTGGCCCGCGAGGACTCGACGCCGGCCGCGCCACAGGTTGCGGCGACTGAGCCGCTTGACCCGGCGCCGCAGCACGTCGCCCCTTCGGCCGATGCCGAGCAGACCGGCACCGTGGCGCCTGCCGATCAGGCAAATAGCGACCAGGCAAGTGCCGAGACCGCCAAGCCGGTCAAGCCGGTGAAGCCGGCGGCCACGCCGAAGGCTGAGACCCAGTCCGCCAACACGCCGCAGACGGTTGCCGTAGCGCCGCAGCGCCCGTCCGACCAGCCGGTCGACGTGGTCGGCGAGGTCAAGCCCGACCAGGTTGCCTCCATCCCGGCGACGGCTTCGACATCGGGCGGTTCGTGGTCGATGCAGATCGCTTCGCAGCCGACGGTCGAAAGCGCCCAGGCCAACTACGCCGACCTGCAGCGCCGCTATGGAAATGTGCTCGCCGGTCGCACCGCCAACATCGTCAAGGCGGAGATCGCCGGCAAGGGCACCTTCTACCGTGTCCGGGTGCCTGCGCAATCGCGCAACGATGCGATCAATCTGTGCACCAGCTACAAGGCTGCCGGCGGCAACTGCTTCGTGTCTCGGTAAGGCCGGATCCAATTATCAGAGCCGGTGCGTTCCCAACGGTCGCGCCGGCTTTTTCATGTGGATGGGCGAGAGGTTGAGGCGCTTGCCGTCCGGGGAGATTCCCTTTGCCGGCGCGAAGCCCTAAACTGGTGGAATGACCGAATCAAAATCCATGATCCTCGGCTGTGCCGGGAAATCGCTGACCCGCGAAGAAATCCGTTTCTATCGCAATGAATGCCCGTGGGGCTTCATCCTGTTTGCGCGCAACATCGGCGAAACCGAGCAGATCCGCGATCTGGTCGCCGAAATGCGCGACTGTATCGGGCGCCCCGATGCGCTGGTGTTCATCGACCAGGAAGGTGGCCGGGTGCAGCGCCTGCGGCCGCCGCTGGCGCCGAACTATCCCGCCGGCGGCGCGCTCGGTGCATTGTGGCGCAAGGACCATGATGCCGGCACCCGCGCTGCCTGGCTGATGGCGCGGCTGCACGCCTTCGACCTGTTACGCTACGGTATCTCTGCCGATTGCCTGCCGGTGCTGGACGTGCCGATCGAGGGCGCCAGCGACGTCATCGGCGCGCGCGCCTATGGCAAGGAGCCGCGCCCGGTCATCGAACTCGGCCGCGCGGCGGCGGAAGGGCTGATGTCGGGCGGCGTGCTGCCGGTCATGAAGCACATTCCGGGTCACGGGCGCGCCTTTGCCGACACGCATTTCGAACTGCCTGTGGTGGATGCCTCGCTGAGCGACCTGCAGCGGCATGATTTCGCCCCTTTCCGCGAGCTTAGCCATCTGCCGATGGCGATGACGGCGCATGTCGTCTATAGCGCCATCGATCCGAACAACCCGGCGACCACGTCAGGCAAGGTCATCGACGAGATCATCCGCCGCGAGATCGGCTTCGACGGGCTGTTGATGAGCGACGACACCTCGATGAAGGCACTTTCTGGGGATTTCCCGACAAAGGCGGCCTCGATCCTTGCGGCGGGCTGCGATCTGGTCCTTCACTGCAATGGCGTTTTCGAGGAGATGGCGGGCATCGCATCGCGAACCACGGGACTTGAAGGGACATCGCTGGAGCGCGCCAAGCGGGCGCTGACCTATATAAGGGATCGCGACCGGGCCGACGAAACCGAGATACGCGCCGAGTTTGCCACCTATTTCGATGCGGTGGCCTAGAGACGGATGATTTCAGGTCTGTTCGACCTGAAATCTGAATCCGTCTCTAAATTAGATAGAGAGAGCATGATGTCGTCCGAAAACCGCTTCACACTTTTCGGCATCATGCTCTAACCAGAGGTAAAGGAACAAGTGGCGGAGACATTGGACAGCAAGGCTGCGAAGGCCGCACCGATGGACCGTCTGTGGGCCGAGAACGACAATTCACGGGTCACCGGCGACCCGTCGCTTGTCGTCGACGTCGCCGGGTTCGAAGGTCCGCTCGACCTCTTGCTGCATCTCGCCCGCAACCAAAAGGTCGATCTGTCGCGGATTTCCATCTTGGCGCTGGTCGAGCAGTATCTGACCTTCGTCGAGACGGCGAGGGCGCTGAGGCTTGAGCTTGCCGCCGACTACCTGGTGATGGCGGCGTGGCTGGCCTTCCTCAAGTCGAAGCTCCTCATCCCCAAGCAGCCCGGCGAGGAAGGCGAAAGCGGCGAGGAACTGGCCGCGGTGCTGCAGTTCCGGCTGAAGCGTCTGGAGGCCATGCGCGACGCCTCGGCAAGGCTGGTCAACCGCAACCGGCTCGGCCGCGACGTGTTTGCACGCGGCATGCCTGAAATGGTCATCGTCGAGAAGCGTAACGCCTATTCGGCCTCGCTCTACGATTTGCTCACCGCCTATGCGCAGCAGCGCCAGAAACAGGCGATCACCAATGTGACAATTGCCCGGCGTGGCGTGTGGTCGCTCAAGGATGCGCGCGATATCCTGACCCGGCTGATCGGCTCGCTGCGCGACTGGACGGCGCTGGACAGCTATCTGATCAATTACCTGACCAGCCCGGACGAACGGCGTACCGCGATTGCCAGCTCGTTCGCGGCGTCGCTGGAACTGGTGCGCGAAGGCAGCATCGAGATGCGACAGGACCAGGTGTTCGCGCCGCTCTATCTGCGCGGCCGCGCGCAACCAATCAAGGCAGTCGAGGTGGCATCATGAGCGAACGCGCCAACGCTTCGGTCATTCCGTTCAAGGTCGAAGAAGAGACCGAGGAGGGCATTATCGCCCAGGACCCGACTGATACCCTGCTTCTGAATCCTGGCGAACGGCTGCATATGGCCGAAGCCATACGCATGGCCGAGGCGATCGTGTTCGCCAGCGCCGAGCCGGTCAGCGAAAAGCAGCTCGCAGCCAGATTGCCCGATGGCATCAGCATTGCCGCTGCCATGGCTGAGCTGCAGCAGATCTATGCGCGGCGCGGCGTCAATCTGGTTCGGGTCGGCGATGCCTGGGCGTTCCGTACCGCCGGCGATCTCGCCTTCCTGATGAGCCGCGACACGGTGCAGCAGCGCAAGCTGTCGCGCGCCGCGCTCGAAGTGCTGGCGATCATCGCCTACCACCAGCCGGTGACGCGCGCCGAGATCGAGGACATCAGAGGCGTCGAGACCTCGAAGGGCACGCTGGATACGCTGCTCGAAACGGAATGGGTGCGCATGCGCGGCCGCCGCCGCACGCCCGGCCGTCCCGTCACCTACGGCACGACAGACACTTTCCTCGACCATTTCGCACTGGAGGAGATCCGCGATCTTCCCGGGATGGACGAACTGAAGGGGGCAGGGCTGCTCTCCGGCCGCATGCCGTCGAATTTCGCCATCCCGTTGCCGCCGGCCGATCCGGACGCGCTGACCGAGGACGAGGATGCGTTGACCGACATCGATCTCGAGGAACTCGGCCTGCTGACGCCGCGCGTCACGGAAGATTGACCGCAAGCCGCTGTCAAAAAGCTGCATTGCTGCGGTAGATGCGCCGATTGGTAGCGGGCAGCTTTGCCGAAAATGCGTGACATAAGCCGCGCCTTCATAAACTTTGTCGCTGTTGTGTTTGAATCCCAACGCGAAAACGCATAGATCATCGCCAGGGAAAACATTCGAGAGAGAGTTACAATGGGTTCATTTTCGATTTGGCACTGGATGATCGTGCTGGTGATCGTGCTGCTGGTGTTCGGCCGCGGCAAGATACCCGAGCTGATGGGCGACATGGCCAAGGGCATCAAGAGCTTCAAGAAGGGCATGGCCGATGACGATACCGCCGAAGACAAGCGCACCGTCGAGCACCGCCCGGACGAGACCGTTTCGGCAGTGAAGGAAAAGGCCAGCAAGAGCTGAGCCGAAGGTTGTTGCTTTTGTGCAAGTCGTTGTCCCAAAACCGCTTCGCACTTTTGGGCGACAAGCACTAGTCGGAACTGATTGCCATGTTTGAAGTCGGCTGGACCGAAATGCTGGTGATCGCGATCGTCATGATCGTGGTCGTCGGACCCAAGGATTTGCCCAATATGCTGCGCACCTTCGGCCGCACGACGGCGAAACTGCGTGCCATGGCCTCTGACTTCCAGAAGCAGTTCAACGAGGCGTTGAAGGAAGCCGAGCTCGACGACGTCAAGAAGTCGGTCGATACGCTGCGCGGCCTCAATCCGGCGGCCGAGATCCGCAAGCAGCTCAATCCGTTCGAACAGGCGGCAGCAGAGGTTCGCTCCGGCGTCGATGCGGTGATGAAGCCGAAGCCCGCCGTCGACCCCGCAACGCCGGCGGCAGAAACACCACAGGCGGCCGAGCCGCTCAAGAACGGCGCGACGGTGATGCCCGGCGTCAACGGACCGGAAACAGCGCCGGCGGCGCCGATCCTTCCGGCGATGACCGACGAGGCGGTGGTGACACCGGCTGCAGCAACAGCAGCGCCACGAAACGCGCGCGCCAAGGGGGCTGCGATATCAAAGGCCCCGGCAACCAAAACAGCGGCAGCCAAGGCAGCACCGGCAAAGCCGGCGCCTGCGGCGAAGGTTGCGGCCAAGCCGTCAGCGGCGCCCGCCAAGGCTGCACCCGGAAAAGCCGCCACCAAGCCGGCTGCTGCACCGAAGGCAGTCACAAAGGCTGAGCCGAAGCCTGCGCCGGCCACGAAGCCCGCGTCCAAGAAGACGGCGGGGGCCGCCAAGTGAGCATTACGGACAGCGAAAAGGACGAGATCGAGAAGTCGTCGGCTCCGCTGATGGAGCATCTGATCGAACTGCGCCGGCGGCTGATCTGGTCGATCGGCGGTTTCTTCGTCGCCTTCCTCGTCTGCTTCTTCTTTGCCAAGAAGCTGTTCAATCTTTTGGTCGTTCCGTTCAAGTGGGCCACGCAGTGGGCCGGGCTCGATCCGCACAAGGTCGAGCTGATCTATACGGCGCCGCAGGAATTCTTCTTCACCCAGGTCAAGCTCGCCATGTTCGGCGGCATGGTCATCGCCTTTCCGCTGATCGCCACGCAGATCTACAAATTCATCGCGCCAGGCCTCTACAAGAACGAACGCAACGCCTTCCTGCCGTTCCTGATCGCATCGCCGATCCTGTTCCTGATGGGAGCGTCGCTGGTCTATTTCTTCTTCACGCCGATGGTGATGTGGTTCTTCCTCGCCATGCAGCAGGCCGGCACCGACGACCAGGTGCAGATTTCGCTGCTGCCGAAAGTGTCGGAATATCTCAGCCTGATCATGACGCTGATCTTCTCTTTCGGCCTGGTGTTCCAGCTGCCGGTGGTGACCAGCCTGATGACGCGCGTCGGCATGCTGTCGTCGAAGGCGCTGGCCGAGAAGCGCAAATGGGCGATCGTCATCGCCTTCGTCGTCGCGGCGGTGCTGACGCCGCCTGATCCGATGAGCCAGATCGGTTTGGCCATCCCGACCATCCTGCTCTACGAGGTGTCGATCTGGGCGGCCCGGCTGATCGAGCGCGATCAGGTCAAGCAGAAGCTGGCGCGCGAGAAGCAGGAAGCCGCCGAAGCCGTGGCCGAAAAGGCGGCGGACGCGTCCTCAAAGCAGGCTCGTTCATAGGCTGTCGCGTTCGGGTATCCGCGTTAGCGGAAAAACGCGACAGCCGCTGACCCTCATCTTGCATCGATGAAGGATGCGGTTTACCCCCTCAGCCTTATTCTGAGGACGAACCAACCATGCTTGATATCAAATGGATTCGCGACAACCCGAAGGCCCTTGTCGAGGCGCTGGCCAAGCGCTCGTGGTCGGCTGACGAGGCGCAGTCCACGGTCGATGAGCTGATCAAGAAGGACGAAGCGCGGCGCGAGCACGTCACCGAGCTGCAGACCAAGCAGGAACGCCGCAACGCCGCCTCGAAGGAGATCGGCAACGCCATGCGTTCGGGCGACACGGCACTTGCCGAAAAGCTCAAGGCCGAAGTCGGCGATATCAAGACCTTCATCCAGAATGGCGAGGCGCGCGAGCGCGAGCTCGACAAGACGCT
Organism: Mesorhizobium sp. P170090; assembly: GCF_057786115.1. NCBI lineage: Bacteria > Pseudomonadati > Pseudomonadota > Alphaproteobacteria > Hyphomicrobiales > Phyllobacteriaceae > Mesorhizobium > Mesorhizobium sp. P170090. The sequence continues at coordinate 4,693,254 of NZ_JBYNWH010000001.1, read as the reverse complement.
GAACGATGCGCTGGCGGTGCTGCCGAATGTGCCGCTCGACGACGTGCCGGTCGGCAAGGACGAGCACGACAATGTCGTCAAGCATATCGTCGGCGAGGTGCCGACTCGGCCGAACTGGGTGAAGGAGCATTTCGAGATCGGCGAAGCGCTCGGCATGATGGATTTCGAGCGGGCGGCAAAGCTGTCGGGATCACGCTTCACCGTGCTGAAGAGCGGGCTGGCGCGGATGGAGCGCGCCATCGGCCAGTTCATGCTCGATCTGCACACGACCGAGCATGGCTATGAAGAAGTCATCCCGCCACTGATGGTGCGCGACGAAGTGCTTTTCGGGACCAACCAGCTGCCGAAATTCGAGGACGACCTGTTCTTCGTGCAGCATGGCGATGGCCGGCTCGGGTTGATTCCAACCGCCGAGGTCCCGCTCACCAACCTGGTGCGCGAAGAAATCACGGCCCATGAAAAGCTGCCGCTGCGCTATACGGCGCTGACGCCGTGCTTCCGCTCGGAAGCGGGCTCCGCCGGCCGCGACACGCGCGGTATGTTGCGCCAGCACCAGTTCTACAAGGTCGAGCTGGTCTCGGTCACCGACCAGGAGTCTTCTCTCGCCGAGCACGAGCGGATGACGCAGTGCGCCGAAGAGGTGCTGAAGCGACTGGAATTGCCGTTCCGCACCATGGTCCTGTGCACGGGCGACATGGGATTTGGCGCGCGCAAGACCTACGACATCGAGGTCTGGCTGCCGGGACAGAACGCCTATCGCGAGATCTCGTCCTGTTCAGTGTGCGGCGACTTCCAGGCCAGGCGCATGGATGCCCGCTACAAGGACAGGGACGGCAAGGGCAACCGCTTTGTGCACACGCTGAACGGTTCGGGCACCGCTGTCGGCCGTGCGCTGATTGCCGTCATCGAAAACTACCAGAATGAGGATGGCAGCGTAACCATTCCTGAAGTGCTGCGGCCTTATATGGGCGGTCTGGCGAAGATCGAATCGAAATAATGCGCATCCTTCTGACCAATGATGACGGCATCCATGCCGAGGGCCTGGCGTCGCTCGAACGCATCGCCCGCACGCTGTCGGACGATGTCTGGGTCGTGGCGCCGGAGCAGGACCAGTCCGGCTACGCGCACTCGCTGTCGATCTCGGAGCCGCTCCGGCTGCGCAAGATCGGCGAGAAACACTACGCCGTGCGCGGCACGCCGACCGACTGCGTCATCATGGGCGTCAAGAAGATCCTGCCTGGCGCGCCGGACCTGATCCTGTCCGGTGTCAATTCCGGCGCCAACATCGCTGACGACGTCACCTATTCCGGCACCGTCGCCGGCGCCATGGAAGGCGCGCTGCTCGGCATCCGCTCGATCGCACTCAGCCAGGGTTATTCCTATGTCGGCGAGGACCGCGTCGTTCCCTATGAGACCACCGAGGCGCTGGCGCCGGCGTTGCTGAAAAAGCTCGTCGCCATGCCGCTGCCGGACGGCGTGCTGCTCAACGCCAACTTTCCCAACTGCCTGCCTGACGAGGTTGCCGGCACCGTCGTGACGTCGCAGGGCAAGCTGGTGCACAGCCTTTGGGTCGACGAGCGCCGCGATGGGCGCGGCCTGCCTTATTACTGGCTGCGCTTCGGCCGCGAGCCGGTCGAGGGCAAGCAAGGCACCGATCTCCATGCTCTGCACAACCGGCTGGTGTCGGTGACGCCGCTGCAGCTCGACCTCACCGCGCATGAAATCCGTGACCAACTGACCAAAGCGCTGTCTGATTAAGGTTTTGGCATGAACAAGGTTTCTGCATGAACATGCCGCTCGACGATCGCGAGGGTTTTGCCGCTTTCCTGCTGCGCCTGCGCGGCCAAGGCGCGGTGCCGAAGGCGCTGATCGCAGCCTTCGAGGCGACGCCGCGGCGCGGCTTCCTCAACGGCCAGTTCCATTCGATCGCCTGGTCGGACGGGATGCTGCCGATCGAGTGCGGCGAGGCGATCGAGGGCGCCGACCTGCAGGCGGCGGTGATTGCGGCCCTGGCAATAGAGCCCGGCAACCGGGTGCTCGAGATCGGCACCGGCTCGGGCTACACGGCAGCGGTGATGTCGCGGCTCGCGGCTCGCATCGTCAGCGTCGACCGCTACAAGACGCTGGCCGAGCAGGCCAGGCAACGCTTCGAGGCGCTCGGCATCGGCAATGTCATCGTGCGCCAGGCCGATGGTTCCACCGGCCTTGCCAACGAAGCGCCGTTCGACCGCATCGTAGCCTGGGCGGCTTTCGACAGCCTGCCGCGCTTCCTGCTCGACCAATTGTCGAGCGGCGGCATCGTCATTGCCCCGATCGGGCCGGAGGAGGGCGAGCAGGTGCTGGCCAAGCTGACCAAGGTCGGCAGCCGCTTCGAGCGCGAGGATATCGGCACCGTGCGCCTGCAGCCGATCCTGCGCAGCGTCGCGGCGGTTATTTAGGTGAACTGATATTCAGGTGAGGCCGGCCTGCAAATGCCAGCTTCCTGCGCTTCCGGTGCTCACGTGTTTGAGTACGCTCCGCTCCGGCCTTCGCCGGCCGAAGCCGTCATAAATGCCTCCGCTCTATGAAGGCTACGGCCGGCGTAGGCCGGTTCTCAGAACCTGTCATTTTCGACTCGGGCCGATCTGAATCAACGCAGCTTCGGCGCATTCGAAAATGTTTTAAGAAAATTCGCGTCTGATTCTATGGGGTTAACCCGCCAGTAACATTAACGCGCTTTAATCATGACCAGTGTGTACCGGGTCTGCGGGTTAGTGCGATGCAATTCAGTGTTATGAAGGCAAACGGGCGTACTCTGTCGCGGGGCTGCGCTGTCCTCATGCTAGCCGGAATGGCAGCGGGGTGTAGCTCCCAGGTCTCGCGGTTCAACGGTGTCGACGACGTCTTCACCTCCTCGACCAACAATCAGCGCGCCATCATCGACAAGCAGAGCACCGCTCAGCCCTATCCGGGCGATGTGGCGGCCGAGCCGATCGCTGCGGCACCTGTCGATGGCAGCCATAACCAGTCGGTCAGCCGCTCCAGCCTGGAGCCGGTCACCGTCCAGCAGCTGCCGCCGCCGAGCGCGCCCAAAGCTGCTCCGATGCGTACCGCTTCCGCGCCGGCGCTTGCACCGGCACCGCATGTCGACAGGACGACCACCGGCACCGTCCAGCCGGCGAGGCCGTTCAAGAATGCCGGTGACTCCGATCCGAAACCAGTTGCGGCTGGTACGCCGCATGCGACCGAGATCGTGGTCAGCGACGGCGAGACCATTTCCGGCATCGCTCATCGCTATCATGTGCCCGCCGACGTGATCATGAAGGTCAACGGCTTGAGCGCCACCAAGGGGCTGAAGACCGGTCAGAAACTGGTCATCCCGGCCTATGCCTATTCAAGCAAGGGGGCAGAGCCGAAACTTGCCGACGGCAAGCCGGCAAACAGCCCCAAGGCGCCAGCGCCGGAAAAGGTCGCCGTGCTGCCGCAGCAGCCGAAACTCAAGGACGGCAAGTCCGCCGCGCAGGTTGACGCTTCGGCAGCGAACAAGCCGAAGACCGACAAGCCGGCGCAGACGGCCTCGGCCGCGCCAAAGGCCGGCGCGGGCATCTACACGGTCCAGTCGGGCGACACCATGTCCTCCATCGCCAGGAAGACCGGCGTTGGCGTCGTGGCGCTGAAGCAGGCGAACGGCATGCAGGACGGCCTGCTCAAGATCGGCCAGACGCTGAAGGTTCCGGCAGGTGGCACCGCAACGGTCGCCAGCGCCAAGCCGGCCAAAGTTGATCCGGTGACGACCGCGACCACCCAACCGGCGGCAAAGCCGACGGAGACACTCGCCACCTACACGCCGCCGAAGAAGGACGCCAAGGTTATCCAGCAGGCCGAGGACGACGATGCTGTTGCGCCCGATGCCACCGGCATCGGCAAGATGCGTTGGCCGGTGCGTGGCCGCGTCATCTCCAATTTTGGTGGCGGCAAGGATGGTGTCGACATCGCCGTGCCTGAGGGGACGCCGGTCAAGGCGGCCGAAAACGGCGTGGTCATCTATGCCGGCGACGGCCTCAAGGAATTCGGCAATACGGTTCTGGTGCGCCACGAAAACGGGCTGGTCACCGTCTATGGTCACGCCAGGTCGATCGAGGTGCAGCGCGGCCAGAAGGTCAAGCGCGGCCAGGAAATCGCGCTGTCGGGCATGAGCGGGACCACCGACTCGCCGAAACTGCACTTCGAAGTGCGCAAGAACTCGGCCCCGGTCGACCCCTCTGGCTATCTCGAATAGAACAATAAACGTTTTGCAGGCCGTCTGACCTCCAGTCCGGCCCGCCGGCTCAGCCCGCTCCGCAAGGGGCGGGCTTTTTCAGTGACCTGACGGAAATCAATCAGTCGTTCAGCGGCTTGCCGAGCCGGCCGGCCAGATCCTGGGTGAACTGCCAGGCGACGCGGCCCGAGCGGCTGCCGCGCGTCGTTGCCCATTCCAGCGCCTCGGCGCGCAGCTGCTCCGGGTCGATAGTGAGCCCGTGATGGCTGGCATAGCTGTTGACCATGTCGAGATATTCGTCCTGCGAACATTTGTGGAAGCCGAGCCACAGGCCGAAACGGTCGGACAGCGAAACCTTTTCCTCGACCGCCTCGGACGGGTTGATGGCGGTCGAGCGCTCATTGTCGATCATGTCGCGCGGCAACAGGTGCCGGCGGTTCGACGTGGCGTAGAAGATGACATTGGCCGGGCGGCCCTCGACGCCGCCTTCAAGGGCTGCCTTCAGCGACTTGTAGGAGGTGTCGTCATGGTCGAAGGAGAGGTCGTCGCAAAACAGGATGAAGCGAAACGGCGCCGCCTTCAGCAGGCCCATCAGCCTGGGCAGCGTGTCGATATCCTCGCGATGGATCTCGATCAGCTTGAGCGGCAGGTCGGATTTGGCCTGGGCGTTGATCTGCGCATGCACGGCCTTGACCAGCGAGGATTTGCCCATGCCGCGCGCACCCCACAACAACACATTGTTGGCGGCATGGCCGGCGGCGAAGCGTTCCGTGTTTTCGACCAGAATGTCGCGCACGCGGTCGACGCCGCGGATCAGGCCGATGTCGACGCGGTTGACCTTGCGCACCGGCTCGAGATAGCCGGGGTCGGCCTGCCAGACGAAGCAATCGGCAACCGCAAGATCGGTTTGCGGCACCGGCGGCGGGGCGAGGCGGGTGACCGCCTCGATCAGGCGGTCGAGCTTTTGGTTCAGGGCCTCGATGGTGCTGTCGGTCATGTCTCGTCTTTTATGTTTCCGCACGAACGTGCGTAGGGGCCGAAATCGTCTTGATCCGGGCGAGATAGAAACTGGTTCCAAGCTTTTGTTTGGGCATGATCTTTTGCGAAAACCACGCCCGTATTCCGGGAGCATGCTCTAACACGGGTCAACCGGCCGGAAAAGCAGCTGAAAGCCCGGCCGCGCAGTTGCATTGGTAACTTTACCCACTATATTCCGGCCAAATTTGGCGAGGCCGCCCTACGGCCTTCTTCGTAACCAGGAGTTCTTGATGTTCGTCACACCGGCATACGCCCAAGCTACCGGAACTCCGCTTGGTCCGTTCGGGGATATCGGCATGATACTCCCGTTCGTTCTGATCTTCGTGATCATGTATTTCCTCATCATCCGGCCGCAGCGCGCCCAGTTGAAGAAGCGCCAGGAGATGATCTCGGCCGTGCGCCGTGGCGACACGGTCATCACCGGCGGCGGCTTCGTCGGCAAGGTGACCAAGGTGATCGACGACAATGAGCTTGAGATCGACCTTGGCGGCGGCACCAAGGTGACGGCGCTGCGCTCGACGATCGCCGATGTTCGGGTCAAGGGCGAGCCGGTGGCCAACCAGAACGCCAAGAAGTAAGCCAGTTTCCCAAGCGGAGCGATCCGCGGGCAGAACTCTGACAAAGACGGCGTATGGTCCATTTTTCGCGCCTGAAAATGATCCTGATCTGGCTTGCTATGGCCACAATGCTCGTCGACGCGCCCAGTCTTCACGCTGCCGGCGCGGACGTGCTGCTTCGATTGGACGCGACCGATGTGATCGATCGCCGGTTGGAGGCGACGCGTGACGAAATCAGGACGCTGCTGCGCGATGCAAGGATCGGCTATACTGGTCTTGCTAAGTCGGGTCGGGCCGTTCAGGTGCATATCACCGACGCCGCTCAGGTCGGCGCGGCCAAGATGGCATTGGAGGCGGTGACTGATCCTGTCCTTGGCAGCGCTGGTCCGGTCCAGGAAGTGATCCTGGATGATACCGGAGCAGCGTTGCTCAAGTTCACGGTAACAGACACAGGTATCAAGTATCGGATGTCGATCGCGCTTGCGCAGTCGATCGTGGTCATTAAGAATCGCCTGCGTGATCTTGGTGTAGCCGACCCAGTAGTGCGGCCAGAGGGCGAAGACGGTATGCTGGTCCGGACCTCGGGCGTTGCGGATTTGCAAAGGCTGAGGAGAATTCTCACCCGAACCGGAATGCTGACTTTTCAGTGGGTTGATGAGTCGATGCCGGTCGCTGATGCGATCAATGGCCGGACGCCCGCTGGCTCGGTGGTGGTTTATTCGAAGGACGATCCACCGGTTCCCTATCTGGTTGAGAGCCGAACGATCGTTTCCAGTGACGACATTGTCAATGCTCAGGCGACTTCCAACTCCGTCACAAATGAGCCGGCGGTTTCGTTCACCTTCGATTCCAGGGCAACGGCACGCGTTGCGCAGGCGACCTCGCAGAATGTCGGCAAGCTATTTGCGATGATCCTCGACAACCAAGTGCTTTCGGTGCCAGTCGTCCGCGAGCCAATTCTTAACGGCCGCGGCCAGATATCGGGCAACCTTACAAAGGAGAACGCCGATGATCTGGCCTTGCTTTTGCGTTCCGGACCGATGCCTGCACAATTGAAAATAGTCGAGTAGCGCACGATAGCGCCCGGCGGTGATCAGAATTAGAATGGAACCGACAGAGGCGATTGACGCCGAAACCGCTGCCGGCGGCAGCGCCAAATTGACCTCAGCGCGCTCGACAATCGGCGAAGTGCGGGTTAAGGGCGAGCCGGTGGCAAATAAGAACGCCAAGAAATAACCGAATTGTCGGCGGAACGATCCGCCAGTACGCCCTGACGGACAACGCCATATGCTGTATTTTTCGCGCCTGAAGATGATCCTGATCTGGATCGCCGTGGCCGTCACATTCATCCTTGCCGCGCCAAATCTCTTCCCGGCCAGCACATTGGCGCAATTGCCCAACTGGGTGCCGAAGCGGCAGATGACGCTTGGTCTCGATCTGCAGGGCGGTTCGCACATCCTCTTGCAGATGGACCAGAACGACCTGGTCAAGGCGCAGCTGGAAACGACGCGCGACGAGATCCGCACACTGCTGCGCGATGCCAAGGTGGGCTATACCGGCCTTGGCGGCACCGGCAGGACCGTACAAGTGCGCATCACCGATCCAACCCAGATCGATGCCGCCAAGGCGGCGCTTAAGCCGCTGACCGATCCGGTCGCGGCCGGCCTGTTCACCGGTGGCTCCATCCAGGAGATGTCCCTGGATGATTCCGAAGCCGGGCTGCTCAAATTCACCGTCACCGACGCCGGCATCAAATACCGCACCTCGGCCGCATTGGCGCAGTCGATCGAAGTCGTCGAGCGTCGCGTCAACGAACTCGGCACCACCGAGCCGATCGTGCAGCGGCAGGGCGACGACCGTGTACTCGTCCAGGTGCCGGGCCTGCAGGATCCGCAAAGGCTGAAGGAGATCATCGGCCAGACCGCCAAGATGACCTTCCAGATGGTCGATACCTCGATGTCGGTGCAGGATGCGCTGAACGGCCGCCCGCCGGCAGGCTCCTCGGTGCTTTATTCGCAGGACGATCCGCCGGTTCCGTATCTGGTGGAAAATCGCGTCATCGTGTCCGGTGAAGATCTTGCCAAGGCGACGGCAACCTATGATTCCCGAAACAACGAGCCGGTGGTTTCGTTCGTCTTCAACTCGCGCGGTGCGACACGATTCGGCCAGGCGACGCAGCAGAATGTCGGCAAGCCGTTCGCCATCATCCTCGACAATCAGGTGATTTCGGCGCCGGTGATCCGCGAACCGATCCTCGGCGGCAGCGGCCAGATCTCAGGCAATTTCACCGCCGAAAGCGCCAACGACCTCGCCGTGCTGCTGCGCGCCGGCGCGCTGCCGGCAAAGCTGACCGTGATCGAAGAACGCACCGTCGGCCCGGGCCTCGGCCAGGATTCGATCCATGCCGGCAAGGTCGCCGGCATCATCGGCTCCATTCTCGTCGTCGCCTTCATGTTCGTCGCCTACGGACTTCTCGGCTTCCTCGCCAACATTGCGCTCGCCGTGCACGTGGCGATGATCGTCGGGGTCTTGTCGCTGCTTGGCGCGACACTGACCTTGCCCGGCATTGCCGGTATCGTGCTGACCATCGGCATGGCGGTCGATTCCAACGTGCTGATCTATGAGCGTATCCGAGAGGAGCGACGGGCCGGCCGTTCGGTCATCCAGTCGATCGACACAGGCTTCACCAAGGCGTTGGCGACCATCGTGGATTCCAACGTGACGTCGCTGATTGCCACGGTCGTGCTGTTCTATCTCGGCACCGGACCGGTCAAGGGCTTCGCCATCACCTATGCCATCGGCATTTTGACCACGGTGTTCACCGCCTTCACCTTCACCCGTCTGCTGGTGTCGATCTGGCTGCGCCGTGCGCGTCCGAAGGAATTGCCGCGTGCGCCGGTGACCTTCGTTCCGGCCGGCACGAAAATCCCGTTCATGGGCATCCGCCGCTGGACGTTCGCACTGTCCAGCCTGCTGTCGATCGCGTCGGTTATCGGATTCCTGACCATCGACATCAACTACGGCATCGACTTCAAGGGCGGCTCGATCATCGAGGTGCAGTCCAAGCAAGGCGACGCCGATATTGGCGATATCAGAAGCCGGCTGTCGGAGCTCAATATCGGTGAAGTGCAGGTCCAGCAATTCGGCGCGCCGAATGACGTGCTGATCCGCGTTGGCACCCAGGATGGCGGTGAGAACGCCGAGCAGACCGTCATCGACAAGGTGCGCGGCGAGCTGCAGGACAATTACGATTTCCGCCGCGTCGAGGTGGTGGGTCCCACCGTTTCGGGCGAACTGGCCAAGCAAGGCACGATTGCGATGATCATCGCGCTGATCGGCATCCTGGTCTATGTCTGGTTCCGCTTCGAATGGCAGTTCGCGGTCGGCGCAATCGTGGCGACGGTGCACGATGTGGTGATGACGCTGGGCTTCTTCGTCATCACCGGGCTCGAGTTCAACCAGTCTTCGCTGGCGGCGATCCTGACCATTATCGGCTATTCGCTCAACGACACGATCGTCGTCTATGACCGTGTTCGAGAAGATCTGCGAAAATACAAACGAATGCCGCTCCCACAATTGTTGAACAACGCCATCAACGAGACGCTGTCGAGAACGACGCTGACTTCGGTGACGACCATCCTGGCGCTGCTGGCGCTCGTGTTGTTCGGCGGCGAGGTGATCCGCTCGTTCACCATGGCGATGCTGTTCGGCGTCGTCTTCGGCACCTATTCGTCGATCTTCATCGCAGCGCCCTTGCTGATCCTGTTCAGGCTCAGGCCGCAGGGAGCGAGCGCCGATGAGGAGAAGCCGGTTGGTGGCGGCAAGGCCATGGCGACCTGACGGCTGCGCTGGTGGCAAAAGGCATCGTCATCCGCGAGGCGCATTTCCCCGGACGGGCGCCGATCGAAGCCTACGGCAATGGCGGCTTCCGCTTCGCCGACATGTCGCATCGCGGCTCGCTTCTTTGCCTGCCCTCCGGCATCCATGGCTGGGAGCCGGCCGATCCGCTGGCCCTGACGGCGGCGGATTTCGACCTGCTGCTGGCTGAGGCCGGCAAGGTCGAGATCCTGCTGGTCGGTACAGGCAAGGATTTGCGGCCCTTGCCGACAGCACTTCGGGCGGCGCTGAAAGCGGCTGGCATTGGCTCCGACCCGATGTCTACGGGGGCAGCGGTGCGGACCTACAATGTTCTGCTTGCCGAAGACCGCGCCGTGGCCGCGGCGCTCATCGCCGTCGACTGACGTGACCGATACAGCTGACATCGTCATGGAGACGGTGCGCGCCGGCGACCATGACCGCTATGTCAGCGCACTCTATGCACCGGCCAACAAGCGCGCGGCGCTGTTTTCGCTTTACGCCTTCAATGCCGAGATTGCGTCTGTCCGAGACCGCATCCACGAGGCATTGCCGGGCGAAGTGAGGCTGCAATGGTGGCGCGATGTCATCGCTGCTGAAGCCGCAGCCACAGGCAACCCGCTCGCCGATGCGCTGAAGGCGACGATTTCTGCCCATGGCCTGCCCAAAACTGCCTTCGACAACATGCTCGAGGCGCGCATCTTCGACCTCTATGACGATCCAATGCCGTCGCGCACCGACCTCGAGGGATATTGCGGCGAGACGGCGGCGGCGCTGATCCAGCTGGCGGCGATGGTGCTCGATCCCAATGAGGCGCCGCCCTTTGCCGAACTGGCGGGCAGGGCCGGCTGCGCCCAGGCGATGACCGGCCTGTTGCTGCTGTTGCCGCTGCATCGCCGGCGCGGGCAATGCTTCGTGCCGGCGGATATCCTTGCCGCGGTAGGCTCATCGCCGGAAGAGTTCGTCGGCGGCGACGGCGGCCCCGGCGCTCAGCGCGCGGTGGCTGCGATGATTGCATTGGCGCAGGAGCATCTCCGCGCTTTCGAGCAAGGGGCGTCCGCACTTCCGCAAACGCTGCGTCCGGCGTTCCTGCCGCTGGCGCTGACCAGCGCCTATCTCGGCAAGATGGCGAGTGGTCGTCGCTCGCCGCTTGGCGGCGCAGCCCGGCTTTCGGCTCTGCGTCGGCATTGGCTGTTGCTCAGGCGCGCAACGCGGGGATGGACAGCGAGTTAACGTAGACGTCAATCGCGTTAGGACTCTGAGACTTGGCTATTCAGCAGCTTCCGCTGTTTGCGCCGGCAGCCCTAGCCACTCCCGACAATCTGCCCGCGCGCGTGAGGTGATCGCGTGGCGCTTGGCCACCGTCTTGTCCTTGCCGCGCAGGCGTTTGCCTTCGGTCTTCGGTGCTTCCACCGGCGGGAAAAGGCCGAAATTGACGTTCATCGGCTGGAACGAGCGTTTGCCCGGCTCGTCGTCTGAGACGATGTGGCCGCCGGTGATGTGGTTGAGCAGCGCGCCGAAGGCGGTGGTGAGCGGCGGCAGCGATGGCGCGTGGCCGAGCCGCTCGGCGGCGGCGAAGCGGCCGGCGAGCAGGCCGATGGCCGCGCTCTCGACATAGCCCTCGCAGCCGGTGATCTGGCCGGCAAAGCGCAGGCCCGGCCGCGACTTCAGTTGCAGCGAGGCGTCAAGCAAGCTCGGTGAGTTGATGTAGGTGTTGCGGTGCAGGCCGCCGAGACGGGCGAACTCGGCGTTTTCCAGGCCCGGAATGGTGCGGAACACGCGCACCTGCTCGGCATGCTTCAGCTTGGTCTGGAAACCGACCATGTTGTAGAGCGTGCCCAGCGCATTGTCCTGGCGCAGCTGCACCACGGCATAGGCTTTTACCGTCGGATTGTGGGCATTGGTCAGCCCCATCGGCTTCATCGGCCCGTAGCGCAGCGTCTCAACGCCGCGCTCGGCCATGATTTCGATCGGCAGGCAGCCGTCGAAATAGGGCGTGCCTTCCCACTGCTTGAATTCGGTCTTCTGGCCGTCGACCAGCGCCTGTACGAAGGCGAGATACTGGTCCTTGTCCATCGGGCAATTGATGTAGTCCTTGCCGGTGCCGCCGGGCCCAACCTTGTCGTAGCGCGACTGGAACCAGCAGGTGTCCATGTCGATCGTGTCGAAATGGATGATCGGGGCGATGGCGTCGAAGAAGGCCAGCGCGTCGGCGCCGGTTGCCTCGGCGATCGACTGGGCGAGCGACGGCGCGGTCAGCGGGCCGGTGGCGATGATCGCCTGGTCCCATTCCGCCGGCGGCAGGCCCGGCACTTCCTCCCGCTCGATGGTGATCAGCGGGTGCTCTTCGAGCCTTTTCGTCACCGCGTCGGAGAAGCCGTCGCGATCGACGGCCAGCGCGCCGCCGGCCGGCACCTGGTTGGCGTCGCCGGCGCTCATGATCAGCGAGCCGGCCAGTCGCATTTCGGCATGCAGCAGGCCGACGGCATTGTTCTCGGCATCGTCGGAGCGGAAGGAATTGGAACAGACGAGTTCGGCCAGCCCATCGGTCTTGTGCGCATCGGTGCCGCGCACCGGGCGCATCTCATGCAAAATGACGGGAACGCCGGCTTGTGCTGCCTGCCATGCGGCTTCGGAGCCGGCCAGGCCGCCGCCGACGATGTGGATAGGATTTTTGCTCATGAGCGCTGGAATAATCGCTTGGCGCGCCGTTTGCAATTGGCCGGTGCGAGCGTGGGTCATTGTCGTGCAACGACGGAGCTCGACTTTCTTATGTCCGCGGCGACGGTCTGATGGCGGCGTAAAGCGCCTCGATCGACTGCATGCGCAATTGAAAAGCCTGCCCAAAAACAACAACACCCGCCGCGGGAGGAGGTGCGGCGGGTGTCGTTTTTGGGGCCGATCCTCGGGAGGAGGTGGGGATCGGCCGTATTCGTCATCGCCGGGGAGGAGGTCGGCTTTGACGAAATTCTTTTCGCCGGATCGAGGGAGGCGAAATCCCTGGAAGACGAACTGCGTTCACTTTGGAGACGAACTGCGTTCGGTTTGGAAACAGCGCCCGCCGCGGGAGGAGGTGCGGCGGGCGCCGTTTTGGTGGTCAACCCTCGGGAGGAGGTGAAGGCTGACCGTATCCGTCAGGGTCGGGGAGGAGGTCGACCCTGGCGAAATTCTTGTTAGATCGTCGCCCTGCGGGCGATGATCTTGATCTCGTCACGGACGATGCCGAGATCATGGAGCTGACGGTTCGAAAGGCGACCCAGCTCGGTAACGGTGTCGCGGTAAACGCGCCAGTTACGATAGTTGCGGATCAGGTTCATTGTCGTTCTCTTTTTCAAAACTGGTTCGGATCATTTGCGATCCGAAGAGGATTAGACCGCCTTGCGGGCGACGTAGTGGATGTCGCTGCGGCTGATGCCGAGGTCGGTCAGTTCACGGTTCGACAGGCGGCTCAGCTCGGATACGGTGTCCCGGTAGCGGCGCCAGTTGCGGTAGTTGCGGATCAGGTTCATGGTAGTGCTCGTTTCGTCTTTCTTCGGATCATTCCGTTTGTGTACGAACAGTAGATAGGCTGGGTAATATCGATTTAAAAGTGCTGTTGGCGCATGGCAGCAATGCAAATTGTGCAATGCAACATTAACGCGCGTTCACGGCTTCGTCATGAAGAAACCCGAATCGGAAAATGACGTTGCGTCAACGATTTGGGCGGATCGGCTGTCAGAAAGACCAAGCTGGGGGAGAAGCGGCATGGCGAGTTATTCGTCACGGGCGAGGGCCGATATCGGGCGGTGGCTGCAGGCCGGCCTGATCGATGCCAAGACGGCCGATGCGCTTAAGCGCGACATCGACGCAAACGAGCGCAAATCGCTGAGCTTCGGCACTATATTGGCCATGATGGCAGCGCTGCTGTTCGGCGCCGCGATCCTGCTCTTCGTCGCCGCCAACTGGGACGCGATCCCGCGGCTGGTGCGGGTCGCGGCGCTGTTTGCCGTCATTCTCGCCGGCTATGTCGGCGGCGCGGTGTTGAAGATGCGCGACCATGCGGCGATCGGCGAGGCGCTGTGGATCGTGGCCGCCGCGGCCTTCGGCGGATCGATCGCGCTGATCGGCCAGATGTACCATCTCACGGGTGACGAAGCCTCGGCCATCGTCACCTGGGGCATCGGCACGGCATTAGCCGCGGTGGCGTTGCGCTCGAACCCGCTGACGGTCGCTGCCGTCGGCATATCCGTTGCCTGGCTGTTCGTGCGCGCGTTCGACTTTTATGACCGCCCCGTATTTCCGGATTTCTTCGTTATCATGGCGCCGGTGCTTTTTGTCGTCTCGTTGTGGACGCGCAGCCAGCCGGCACGCCACCTGATCATTGTCTCGGTCATTTTCTATATTGCGGTGCGCGGCCTGGACCAGAACACGCTCGCCCTGGCTATTCCTCTCGTCGTGGTGTCGGCGCTGCTGTTTGCGGTTTCGATCTTCGCCGCTGGGCCGGCCGACCGGATCTTGCAGCTCGGCGGGCGGTTGCCTTTGCACGCCTTGATCGGCTTTCTCACCGGGCTGGCGATGATGCAGATCGAACTGGGCGATGACAACGCCTTCAGCAACGGCTTTGCCATTGCGTCGGTCATCGCACTGGCCGGCATTGCCGCGGCGATCATGCTGGGCGGGCGCGAGAGCAGGGGGCTGCGCTGGGTTGCCTATGCCGGCTTTGCCTTCGAACTTGCCATTATCTATGTCGTGACCTTGCAGACGATGCTCGGCACGGCCGGCTTCTTCCTGGCTGCCGCAGTGCTGTTCGGCATCCTGGCTCTCGTCATCATCCGTGTGGAAAAACGCATGAAGGCCCCGGAAGGAGCGGCAGCATGATGTCGGGAAAGAAACTTGTCATCTCGGCGCTGGTCCTGGCGCTCGTCCAGATCGGCTTCCTGAGCTGGATCATCGCCGGCCGCGCGGCGATCCTGCGCAACGGCAAGGAGGTCTTGCTGAAAGTCGAGCCGGTCGATCCGCGCGATCTGCTGCGCGGCGACTATATTATCCTCGGCTATGAAATATCGCGCTTGCCGGTGAAGCTGATCGCCAACATCCCGGCCGGCCAGCTCGTGAGCGAGAACACGCCGATCGTGGTCCGGCTGAAGCCGGGTGCCGACGGCTATTGGCATGCGACCACGGCCTGGTTCGGCAAGGCTCCGACGCCGGCGACCGCCGACGAAGCCGATATTGTCGGCCAGGTCGCGCCGGGCTGGACGCTTGATCCTGAATCCACGATCGCACCGCAATACGGCATCGACCGCTTCTACCTACCTGAGGGCCAGGGCATGGCGATCCAGAACGACATGCGGGTGCGGCCATTCGGCGTGCGCATCGCGCTCGCCGCCAGTGGCCAGGCACAGATCAAGGCGCTGATGGACGGCGACAAGACATTGTTTGAGGAACCGCTCTACTAGAAGACATTACCCAGGGCATGGATTTCGGCAACGATCGATCGCTTCGCCCTCATGCAAACCAGACGGGCGAAGACAATGCCGATTACGGTGACGACGCGCGAAGATATCAATCTCGATGCCGTTTTGCGCGTCGCCTGGAGAAACGACACGGTCGAAATCGGCGACAAGGCCTTGCAACGCATTGCCGAATGCCGCGCCTCGTTCCTGAAACTCATTGAGTCCGATCCGCCGCCGGTCATCTACGGCGTCACCACCGCGATGGGCGAGCTGGCAAGCCGCAAGCTCGAACTTGACGAGCGCGACCGCCATGCGCGCATCAAGGCTTTTGCCGCCGCCACATCGTTCGGTGAGCCATTGCCTGAGCGCGTCGTAAGGGCGATCGTGTTGGCGCAGCTGACCAACTTTATCGAAGGCAATGCCGCGACCACGCCGCGCATCGCACGGGCGGTCGCGGCGATGCTCGACGGCGGCCCGATGCCGGTGGTGCCGTCGCAATGGCAGGGTGGCGCCGGCGAGATCCTGGCGCTCTATCCGCTGTTTGCTGCGCTTACCGCCAGCCTTGAGCTTGAGGTGAAGGAGCGCGGTTCGCTGATCAACGGCTCGCCCTGCGCGGCGGCACTGGTGGCGGACGCAGCACTTGCCGCACGCCGTCGCCTCGCCATGGCGCACAAGGTGTTTGCGCTGTCGATCGAAGCCTTTCGTGCGCCGCTCGAGCATTATGATGCCGCGCTCGACGGGCTATGGGGCGACGCGCACGAAGCGGCCGCCTTGCAAGGGTTGCGGCAATACCTGGTTGGCGCCGGCGACGGCCGGCGCAACTATCAGGCGCCGGTCAGCTACCGCATCGTGCCGCGCGTGCTCGGCCATGCGCATCGGGCGCTGGCGGGCGCCGAGCAGGCGGCGACCGTGTCGCTGGCCTCGATCTCGGACAATCCGGTCTATATCCCGCCCGACGATGCGCATCCGCTGGGACGCTGCATCTCCACCGGCGGCTACCACAATGCCATGGCGACACCGGCATTGGACGATCTGGCGGCGATCTGGGCCGATCTCTGCCTGCTTTGCGACCGCCACGCCTCAAAGCTGCTGAACGGCAAGGTGTCGCTGCTGCCCGATCTGTTGATGACCGGGCGGCATTGGGCCGACAGCGATGGCCATGGCAATGTCGGCTATGTCCCGATGGCGATCACCGGCTATCTCGAACAGGCCAAGCTCGCGGCGCAGCGCACCTTCATTCCGGGCACCGAATCGGCCGGCGCCGGCCAGGACGACGTCGCCACCACCGCATTCTTCGCCTGGACCAAGGAAGCGACGGCCGGCCGCTGCCTCGATGCGGCAATGGCGATGCTGGCCATGATCGCCTCGCAGGCCCTGTACGTGACTGAACGCGCCGCGCCGCCGGCATTGCAGGATTTTGTCGCGGATATCAGGAAGATCGTGCCGCCGGTCGACGCCGACCGGGTGCTGGGTCCGGAGCTGGCGAAATTGGCGGAGTGGTTTACCGGTCAAGTGTTTGAAGTGTAGGCCGTCGCCGCCAGTCCTCCTACGCCACGGCTTCGGAGGACACCCTTCGCTTTATCAAGCTCCTGGGTGGCCTGCCACCCGAAGCTCGATAGAGCGAAGGGTGGTGCGGATGAAGGGACTCGAACCCCCACGCCTTTCGGCACTGGAACCTAAATCCAGGGCGTCTACCAGTTCCGCCACATCCGCATTTGTCGGCAATCCCATGTAGCCATCATTCTGTCAATGTCGGGGCGAAAATGTCTGCCGTTGGGGCGGTCATTCGCTGCAACGCGAAGATGGTTGAAAATTGGCCTCGCCTGTGACAAAAGGCGTGTCAAATGTGACGGGACGCGCCGATCCGCTTCTGCAGAATGTGATAAGAAGTAGGAAAAACAAGAACTTATTCACATCTTGGAACGCAGTTTGGAACAATTTGAGCCGTAATTTCGGTCAAATCGCCAGGTTCCGTACCAAAAGCCATTCCCGGCAAGATTGTACCGGCAGGCTGTGAACGGCAAGACGCCGTGGCAGCCTCTTTGGTGAAGATAAAGGTTTTACGATGCAGGTCACCGAAACGCTCAACTCCGGTCTCAAGCGCGAGATCAAGATCACCGTGCCGGCCGGTGATATGGAAGCCAAGCTGATGGCGCGGCTGTCCGACGCCAGGAACAAGGTCCGCATCAACGGCTTCCGTCCCGGCAAGGTGCCTGTGCAGCATTTGCGCAAGGTCTACGGCAAGTCGTTCATGGCCGAAGTGGTCAACGAAATCCTCAACGATTCGACCCGTTCGATCATCACGGGGCGCGGCGAAAAGGCCGCCATGCAGCCTGAAGTGATCATGACGGAAGACGAGAAAGAGGCCGAGAAGATCCTGGCCGGCGGCGCCGACTTCGAATTCCGCCTCAACTACGAGGTCATCCCGGCGATCGAGATCAAGGATTTCTCCGACATCAAGGTGACGCGCCAGGTATTCGAAGTGCCGGACAGCGAGATCGACGAGCAGGTCCAGCGCGTTGCCGAATCGGCGCGAAGCTTCGAGCCGAAGACCGGCAAGGCCGCCGAAGGCGATCGCGTTTCGATCGACTATGTCGGCAAGATCGACGGCGAGGCCTTTTCCGGCGGCGCCGGCACCGACCAGCCGCTGGTTCTGGGGTCCAAGGAATTCATTCCGGGCTTCGAGGACCAACTGATCGGCGCCAAGGCCGGCGACGAGAAGCAGGTCACCGTCACTTTCCCGGAAAACTACCAGGCAGCGCATCTGGCCGGCAAGGAAGCCACCTTCGACGTCACCGTCAAGGAAGTGTCCAAGCCCGGCGCGCTGGAAATCAACGACGAAATGGCCAAGAACCTCGGCTTGGAATCGCTGGAGCGCCTGCGCGACGTGGTGCGCGGCCAGATCGAGAACCAGTTCGGTTCGATGACCCGCCAGAAGGTCAAGCGCCAGCTGCTCGACCAGCTTGACGCGGCCTATTCGTTCGAGGCGCCGTCGAAGCTCGTCGATGCCGAGTTCAACAACATCTGGACCCAGGTCAACCGCGATCTCGAAGCCGCCGGCCGTACCTTCGCCGACGAGGAGACGACGGAAGAAGAGGCACGCGCCGAATATCTGCGGCTTGCCGAGCGCCGCGTGCGTCTCGGCCTGGTTTTGGCCGAGATCGGCGAGAAGGCCGGCGTCACCGTTTCCGACGAGGAACTGCAGCGCGGCCTGTTCGAGCAGGTGCGCCGCTACCCGGCCAACCAGCAGCAGGAAGCCTTCGAGTTCTATCGCAGCAATCCGGAAGCCCTGAACACGCTGCGCGCGCCGATGTTCGAGGAGAAGGTCGTCGACCATCTGCTCAGCCAGATCTCTGTCACCGACGTCAAGGTCAGCAAGGAAGAGCTGATGGCTGACGACGAAGAGGGCGATGCCGCCAAGGCCAAGCCGGCGAAGAAGGCCGCTGCCAAGAAGGCCGACAAGGCTGAAAAGGCCGACGACGCGGAAGAGCCGAAGAAGAAGGCAGCCCCGAAGAAGAAGGCCGCCAAGGACGCCGAATAAGCGCCTGACGACAAGATCAGAAAAGGCCGCCCTCGAGGCGGCCTTTTTCGTTGTGGCGGATGTGCCTTGAGCCACCGCAGCCCACCTGAACCTTTGTACGGTCGACCTGTTCTACCTACCGGCCAGATTCTGTGGTACACAAGTGCCGCAATTCCATCTGGGGAGGAGCGGAGAATCTATTCTGCCGTGCAGGGCGCATGCTGGTGCTACCGGCATGTGCAGACCGTCTCAGGCAAATTTGACGATCAGGGAGGAATGCCATGCGCTTGGTTGCGTTTTTCGCCGTCGTTTCCGTTGCAACTTTCATCGCCAATCCATCGCGGGCACAGGACGCCGCGGCGGGCGAGAAGGTCTTCACCAAATGCAAGGTCTGCCACGTCGCAGACCAAGATACCAACAAGATAGGCCCTTCGTTGCATGGCGTTATCGGCCGGACGGCCGGCACGCATCCGGATTTCAAATATTCCGAAGCCATGATCGCGGCCGGCACATCCGGCGTCAAATGGGATGAACCGACACTGACGACGTATCTTCACGACCCCAAGGCAATGGTCAAAGGGACGAAGATGGCGTTTCCCGGTCTCAAGAAGGACGAGGACGTCGCCAACGTCATCGCCTATCTGAAGCAATTTTCCCCGTAACCTGGCTCGTCGGCCGGCCAGAGCGTTTCACCGTCTCACGGAAACGGCGATCCGCTCGATCTCTTTGTTCTTACGCAATTCCGGACGGAAAACCGCATACGCTCTTTCTGGAATTGCTCTAGGCTGCCCGGTTTCCATCGATGGTCGTCTCAAATGTCGGTCAAGGAAAGCCTTAAGGATACCGGCGTCCGCCTCTCGGAAGCGACGGCCAGTGATTTCTTTGCGCTCTTGAAGCCTCGGGTCATGGCCCTTGCCGTCTTTACCGCCTTCGTCGGTCTGATGGTGGCGCCCGGCGCGATGAACCCGGTCATCGCCGTGATCGCCATAGGTGCGATTGCGGTTGGAGCGGGAGCGGCCGGCGCGCTCAACATGTGGTACGACGCCGACATCGACGCGCTGATGTCGCGCACGTCAAAGCGGCCGGTTCCGTCGGGCCGCGTCACGGCGGGCGAAGCCCTCGGCTTCGGCCTGGTGCTTTCCGCACTTTCGGTCATGACGCTCGGCGTGCTGGTGGGCTGGCTTGCCGCGTCACTGCTGGCCTTCACCATCTTTTTCTACGTCGTCATCTATACGATGTGGCTGAAGCGCTCGACGCCGCAGAACATCGTCATCGGCGGCGCGGCGGGTGCGCTTCCTCCGATGATCGGCTGGGCAGCGGCCACCGGCGCCATCGGCATTGAAAGCCTGATCCTGTTCCTGATCATTTTCCTGTGGACGCCGCCGCATTTCTGGGCGCTCGCACTGTTCAAGGCCGGCGACTATGCCGCTGCCGGCATCCCGATGATGCCGAACGTGGCCGGCCAGGCCTCGACCAGAAGGCAGATCTTCGCCTATTCACTGCTCCTGGCACCAATCGGCGTGCTGCCCTGGGCGTTCGGATTCACGAGCGGGGTCTATGGGATTGCTTCGGCTGCATTGGGCTCGGGTTTCATCTGGCATGCCTGGAACGCCCTGGTCGTCCTCGACAAGGAGATGAAGCCGGCCAAGGCGCTGTTTGCCTATTCGATCTTCTATCTTTTCGCGATCTTTGCCGTGCTGCTTGCCGATACCATCGCGATACGCGCGTTCATGTCAGCCGGAGGGTGACGGCATGACGCTGTGTTCGGAAACCTCGCCTTCCGGGAGCCTTTTGTAAGAACGGGCGACAAGCTCCAGTCAATGGAGTATATTGATTGCGGTGCAGGTCGCGGTTCGCGTGGCCAGTCATGCAGAACGGCAGCACCGTGAAACCGCGACCTTGCCGGACCTGGTCTGGAGGAACGGGCATGACAAGTTTTCACGTGATTGCAGGCGCCAGCGAAACGCTGGAACACACCAAAATCCGAAAAATCAGCGTTTCCGATCTATTCGATGCGCTCAAGCGCGGTGTTGACGATTTTATGGTCAAACCGTCGCACATCGTCTTTCTCTGCCTGATCTATCCGCTTGTCGGCGTGGTGCTCGCTGCCTGGACTTCGGGCGCCAATGCGTTGCCGATGTTGTTTCCGCTGGTGTCCGGCTTTGCGCTGATAGGTCCATTCGCGGCGATCGGCCTCTATGAGATCAGCCGCAGACGAGAAGCCGGGCTCGACACCTCCTGGACGCACGCTTTCGAGGTCAGGAATTCTCCGGCCCTGCCAGCCATCGCCGCAGTCGGGATCATGCTGGTTGCAATCTTCATCGCCTGGCTTTTGGCGGCGCAGGTGTTCTACGAATATCTCTTCGGCCCGGCTCCGCCTGTATCGATTTCGGGCTTCATCAATGAAATATTTGCCACCGGACGCGGCTGGTCTCTGATTGTCCT
Source organism: Mesorhizobium sp. P170090 (assembly GCF_057786115.1). Classification (NCBI taxonomy): domain Bacteria; kingdom Pseudomonadati; phylum Pseudomonadota; class Alphaproteobacteria; order Hyphomicrobiales; family Phyllobacteriaceae; genus Mesorhizobium; species Mesorhizobium sp. P170090. The sequence goes on along the minus strand of NZ_JBYNWH010000001.1, from coordinate 4,672,170 downwards.
GGGGCACGCCATCGGCTTCGTCTTCGCCGCGGTGGTGTTGTGCACGACGGTTGTCGCCTTCCCATTGCTGCTCGACCGCGACGTCGGCGCCTACGAAGCCATCCACACATCGGTGCGAGCGGTGCTGGCGAACCCGATCCCCATGGCTGTCTGGGGACTGATTGTCGCCGTCGCCCTGATCATAGGCTCGCTGCCGGTGTTTGCCGGGCTGGCGGTCGTGCTGCCGATCCTGGGTCACGCCACCTGGCATGTCTACCGCAAGGTTGTGGAGCCGCCATCGTCCCCGACGCGGGTCGGCCTCTGACCCCGCAGATCAGCTGATGGGAAGCTTCATCTCCGGTCTTTGACCGGAGATGAAGACTGTGCGTCAGGGCCCCGGTCCGAAGAAGGACAACCGGGTGAGAAGCGTGTAGTCCGCTTCGAAGAGCATCATCGCCACGAACACCAATATCAGAAGCGGCGGCAGGATGATCGCATAGGTCAGCGCCAGCCGCTCCCAGGCCATGTGCATGAACACGGCGACGATCAGCCCGGCCTTGAGGATCATGAAGATCAGGATCAGAGACCATCTGAGATAGCCGTGGATGCCGAGATAATCGACCATGTAGGAGCAGGCGCTGAGGATGAACAGCCATGCCCAGACCACCAGATAGAGCTTGATCGGATGTTCCTGATGAACCTCCGCGACGCCGGTCGATGGCCCTTCATGCGCATGATCAGAGTGCAGCGCGTGTTGCCCGAGGCCGTTTGCGGTTGCTTCAGCCATGTCAGCCTCTCACCAAAGATAGAAGAATGCGAAAATGAACACCCAGACCAGGTCGACGAAATGCCAGTAGAGCCCCATGATTTCGACGTTCTCGTAGCGACCCCTGCGGCTGGTGAAGAAGCCGGGACGACCGACGTCGTAGTCTCCACGCCAGACCTTTCGCGCCACGATGATGAGGAAGATCACCCCGATCGTCACATGCGTGCCGTGGAAGCCGGTGATCATGAAGAAAGTCGAGCCGAATTGTGCCGCGCCCCAGGGATTGCCCCACGGCCGTACCCCTTCGGTGATCAACTTGGTCCATTCGAAGGCTTGCATGCCGACGAAGGTGGCTCCTAGCGCTGCCGTCAGAAGCATGAGGATTGCGGTTTTGCGGCGGTCGCGGCGATAGCCAAAATTGACCGCCATGGCCATCGTTCCGCTGCTCGATATCAGCACGAAGGTCATGATGGCAATCAGGATCAGTGGAATGTCCGAACCGCCGATGCGAAGCGCAAAGACCTCGCTCGGATTGGGCCACGGCACACGTGTGGAGACGCGCGCGGTCATGTAGGAGAGCAGGAAGCAGCCGAAGATGAAGGTGTCGCTGAGCAGGAAGATCCACATCATGGCCTTGCCCCAGGACACGTTCTTGAACGCGCGCTGATCCGAGGACCAATCGGCGGCGATGCCTTGCCAGCCTGCGGGCCGCGTCTCCGTTTGGCCGGTATGCGTCAGTGTCGTTTCTGCCATGCTCCTCGACCTCCTAGGTCAGCAACTGCCGGCAAATATCGATGAACGTCGCGGCCCAGCCGGCTAAAAGAGCGAAGATGGCGAGCCAGACGAAAAGCAGGAAATGCCAGTACATGGCGCATAATTCGACGCTGAGGCGAAGCCGTTCCGGCCGTGCCCCGTTCCAGGCGCCGGCGGTTGTCCTGCCCAGGCCCACCAGCCCTCCCACTATATGCAGGCCGTGCATCCCGGTTATCAGGTAGAAAAAACTGTTGGCCGGATTGGAGGCCAGAAAATAGCCATCGGCGGTCAGGTCCCGCCATGCCATGAGCTGCCCGATGAGGAAGGCGATCGCGGTGAGCCCAGCCGCAGCAAGGCCGAGCCTGACCGTGTCCATCTGGCGCTTGCGCGCCGCGATCGAGGCGCATTGCAGCGCAACGCTGCTCAGCACCAGCATGCCGGTGTTGAGCCAGAGCAGGCGTGGGATGGGCAGCGGCTGCCAGTCCGACAGCGCCATACGCATGAAGTAGGCGCTGGTGAACAGCGCAAACAGGCAGCCGACCACGGCGAGGAAGACACCGAGGCCAATCTTGGCGGTCGGCAGGCTCGATCGGTCGAAGGCGACAAAATCTCCTGCCACACCTTGCTCGAGCCATGGTTTCGCCATCAGCCGCTGATGCGAGAGCCACCAGCCGGCAAAACCGGCGATCACGAGCAGGAAGACCAGGATGACGCTCATGCCGGCTCCCTGGAGGGGCCGAACGTGCCCGGCATGTTTTGCGGAATGAAGTCCTCCTTCGCGCCCGGCACGCTGTAGTCATAGGCCCATCGATAGACGATCGGCAGATCCTTGCCGAAATTGCCATGCGCCGGTGGCGTCTGCGGTGTTTGCCATTCGAGTGTCGTGGCTCGCCATGGATTGCCACCGGCCTCGCGCCCATGGCGGATGCTCCAGATAAGATTGAACAGGAACACGATCTGGGCGAAGCCGACGATGAACGCCATGATGCTGATGAACGAGTTGAGGTGATGCGCCGACTCCGTCATGACCGTCACGTCGGTCAGTTCGGCATAGCGCCGCGGCACGCCCATCAGGCCGATGTAATGCATGGGAAAGAAGATCAGGTAGGCGCCGAGGAAAGTGACCCAGAAATGGAACCGGCCGAGCGTCTCGTTCAGCATCCGGCCGGTGACCTTCGGGTACCAGTGGTAGATCGCGCCGAAGATGACGACGATCGGAGCAACACCCATGACCATATGGAAGTGAGCGACGACGAACATCGTGTCCGACAGCGGGACGTCGACGACGACGTTGCCGAGAAACAGCCCGGTCAACCCGCCATTGACGAAGGTGACGATGAAAGCCATGGCAAACAGCATCGGTATGGTGAGGTGGATGTCGCCCCGCCACAGCGTCAGCACCCAATTGTAGACCTTGATCGCTGTCGGGATGGCAATGATCAATGTCGTGGTGGCGAAGAAGAAGCCGAAATAGGGGTGCATGCCGCTGACATACATGTGGTGCGCCCAGACCACGAAGCTCAGCGCGCCGATGCCAACGATGGCCCAGACCATCATCCGGTAGCCAAAAATGTTCTTGCGCGCATGCGTGCTGATCAGATCGGAGACGATGCCGAAGGCCGGCAGCGCCACGATGTAGACTTCCGGGTGGCCGAAGAACCAGAACAGATGCTGGAACAGGATCGGGCTGCCGCCATTGTGCTGTAGTTGTTCCCCCATCTCGACAACCGCGGGCATGAAGAAGGAGGTTCCAAGCGCGCGGTCAAGCAGCATCATCACGCAGGCGACGAACAGCGCCGGAAAGGCGAGCAGCGCCATGACGGTGGCGGTGAAGATGCCCCAGACGGTCAGCGGCAGGCGCATCATCGTCATGCCGCGCGTGCGGGCCTGCAGCACCGTCACGACATAGTTCAGACCGCCCATGGTGAAGCCGATGATGAACAGGATCAGCGAGACGAGCATCAGGATGATGCCCCATTCCTGGCCGCCAGGTGTGCCGGTCATGATGGCTTGCGGCGGATAGAGCGTCCAGCCGGCGCCGGTCGGTCCGCCGGGCGCAAAGAAGCTCGACACCAGCACCAGCACGGCAAGGAGGTAGATCCAGTAGCTCAGCATGTTGACATAGGGAAAGACCATGTCGCGGGCGCCGACCATCAGCGGGATCAGGTAGTTGCCGAAGCCGCCGAGGAAGAGTGCCGTGAGCAGGTAGATCACCATGATCATGCCGTGCATGGTGATGAACTGGTAGTAGGCCTCGGGGGTGATGAAATCGAACGTGCCGGGGAAGCCGAGCTGCAGCCGCATCAGCCAGGACAGCACCAGCGCGACCAGGCCGATGGCCGTTGCGGTCGCCGAATACTGGATGGCGATGACCTTGGCGTCCTGCGAGAAGACATACTTCGTCCACCAGCTGTGCGGATGGTAAAGCTCCATTTCCGCGACTTCGGCGGGCGGGACGGCATCTGCAGGCGTGATATCGACCATAGGCGGAGCACCTCCGTGCCCTTCAGCGGGACCCGACAGTTTCGAGTTTTGCCGCAACTTCTAGAGCTGACGCCGTCGCGTTGCCCGGCGCCTGTTCCACCGAGCCCGTCTGCTGCGGCGCCGACAACTGCGCGAACGTCTGCTGCTGGTCGAGCCAGGCCACATAGTCCTGCTCGGTATCGACCATGACGATGCCATGCATCATCGGGTGCCCCTGGCCGCACAGTTCGGCGCACAGAACCTGGAAGGTCCCGGTCTTGGTGGGGGTGAACCAGAAATAGGTGACCGAGCCCGGTATCATGTCCATCTTGGCGCGGAATTCCGGAACGTAGAAATCGTGCAACACATCGATCGAGCGCAGCAGCATCTTGACCGGCTTGCCGACCGGCAGATGCAGGTCGGCCGCTTCGACCACGACGTCGTCCTGGCCGCTGGGATCCTTGGCGATCACGCCCAGCGGATTTTCAGCGGTGACGTCGCGGGTGTCGGATGTGCCGAGTTTGCCGTCCTTGCCGGGCAAGCGGAAGCTCCACTGCCATTGCTGGCCGACGACTTCGACCACGGTTGCGTCGCTTGGAACGTTGACGAACCGGCTCCAGACAAACAGGCCGGGAACCAGCATGGCGGTAACACCCACTCCGGTAACGATCGTCAGCCACCATTCGAGCCGCTTGTTCTCCGGTTCGTAGGCCGCCTGGTTGCCTTCGCGGTGACGGAAGCGGAAGACGCAATAGGCCATGAATAGGACGACCGCGGCGAAGACGACGCCGGTGATCCAAAAGGTGATGATGATGGTGTTGTCGATATAGTCCCAATTCGAGGCAATCGGAGTCCACCACCATGGGCTCAGGAAGTGGAACAACACCGAGCCCACGACGATCAAAACGAGTACAACCACTATGGGCATGTCCCGTTCCTCCCGGTATTTCAGGGGACGCGAAGCCGTCCTGGGAAAATACCAAGTGCATCATGCGTGATTTGCGATCGAAATTCTAGAGCCGGTTGTGGAAGGAGCGAAAAATTGCTTCTGCGGCGCCGGACCTTGCTTCGTTGGTGACGCCGGAGCGACACCTGACCCCCCAAATCAGGGAGGGCAGGGGCTGGTTTGATTCGGCTTGCCTTGTTCCAGCGGGATCAAAGCGCCTTGATGGTGATGCAGCCGGCCAAAAGCAGCACGACGCCGGCGAGCCGCATGCCGGAGACAAGCCGCTGCGGCAGGCGGAACCAGCCGAAGGTGTCGACGAAGATGCCGGCGACCTGCTGGCCGGCCACCGTCAGGCTGACGGCAGCTGCCGCTCCGATGACGGGGATGGCGGTGAACACGGTCGTGACATAGGTGGCGCCGGCAAAACCTCCGAGCCAGCCCCACCAGGGCATCGACGACAGGCCGGCGCGGCGAGGGCGGGGCGTCTTCGTCAGGGCAAGCGCGATCAGAAGCACCGCGGCCATGGCCATCATCGCCACCAGGAACGAGATGGTGCCGACCGCAAACGGCGCGCCGCCAAGGTCGTGCCGAAGCAAGGCGTTTACAGCGCCTTGCACCGGAAGCACGGCGCCTGCCAGCAGCGCCAGTCCGATCCAGCCGAGTTTCGAGGGCGCCAGATTGTCCGCCGCGCCCTTCTGTCCCAGAACGATGAGGGCAGCACCGGCAAGCACAACCAGCATGCCAAAGGCAGCCCCTGCTCGCAGTCCGGCTTCGGGGATCCCGAGCCAGCCGAACGTGTCGAGGGCGAAGGATGCAAGCATCTGCCCGGCGATGAAGAGCCCGACGGACACGACGGCGCCAAGGCGAGGGAACACAAGAATGGTCGAAACGACGTAGAAGGCCGAAGCCATGCCGCCGATCGCATGCCACCATTCGGCTTGCCGAACGGCAAGCAGAGCCGGTGTCGTTCCGGTGAGGGCCATGATCGACAACAGCACGATGGCGCCGACCGCGAGCTGAAGCGTGGTCGCGGCAAAGGGTGAGCCGACCGCCTTTGAAAGTTGGGCATTGGCGCCGGCTTGCACCGCAAGCAGGCCACCGGCGACAAGCGCCAGAGGGACGAAGAGGATTTCCACGATCGTATTCCTTGAATGCGGGGTGCGGCGGCTAGGGCATGATCCCAAAAAGTGGGTGCCGGTTTTTGGAAAAGATCATGCTCCAACAAAGGGTTAGGTCATGATGAGATTTCAACCAAATCTCATCATGATCTAAGCGGCCGCTGACGCTTCCGGCAGGGCGGGAACAGCGATCCCTCTGACAACTGCGGAGCGGCGGCCGATGGCCGCATACCAGCGCGCCAGGTTTGGTGTGTCATCGAGGCTGAGGCCGAGCTTGGTGACGGCCGCGTTGATCCATGGCCATGTCATCACATCGGCGATGCCGTAGCTTTTGCCGGCAATGTGCTCATGGTGCTTGAGCCGGCTATCGAGAACGCGGAAGACACGTCCGGTTTCGCGCTCAAAACGCTCGATCACGTAAGGGATTTTTGCCGGCGCGAAGATTTTGTAATTCCACAATTGGCCAAGCGTCGGGCCGACATGGGCCGCCTGGAACAAGGTCCAGGTCAGCGTATCGTCCGCCTCCTGCGCGCCCACCGGCTGAAGCTTGCCCGACCGTCGCGCCAGGTAGTGTAGGATGGCGCCGGATTCGAAGACCGTGCGGCCGGCGTCCGGGTCGACGATCACCGGGATCTTGTTGTTGGGATTGAGCGCCAGGAAATCAGGCTTGGTCTGGTCGCCCCTTTCGATGTCGACCAAGCGGACCGAGTAGGGCAGGCCGACCTCTTCCAGCATGATCGAGGCCTTGTGCCCGTTGGGTGTCTGGCAGGTGTAGAGTTCTATCGGCGTCATGGCTCTTCTCCGCGACTGTTTCCTTTTGTCGTCGGACTCCATATGGCGTGCGTGCATGCGCAGATCGACATGCCGATCCGCCCGCTTGCTCTGCGTTTTTGCACAGCGAAGCGTCATTTTGACTCGCAGAGCGCAGCGCTTTCTTTTATCTTTCTGCAAGAATGCACAGCTCACGCGATATCGACTGGGAAGATCTGCGCATGGTGCTGGCCGTCGCCGATGGCGCTTCGCTGGCGGCGGCGGCTCGGATCCTGGGCGTGAACCACACGACTGTGCTGCGGCGCGTCAACGCCTTCGAGGCGCGGCTGGGTATCCGCCTTTTCGATCGGCTGCCGACTGGCTATGCCCTCACAGCGGGCGGCGAGGAACTGCTGGGCGCGGCACGCACAATGGCCGAGACGGTCAATGAACTGGCGCGCAAACTGTCGGGGCAGGATCTCAGGTTCGAAGGCAGGTTGCGGGTCACCACCACCGATACGCTGATGGCATCGGTGCTGCCGCCGATCCTGGCGGCGTTTCACAAGCTCCATCCCGGCATACGGGTCGAGGCGATGACGCAGAATTCCATCGCCAACCTGACGCAAAGGGATGCAGACGTGGCGATCAGGCCGGTGTCGCAACCGCAGGAAATCCTGGTCGGCCGGCGCATTTCGGGCGTCGCCTTCGCCGCCTACGCGACACGTTCCTATGCCGAAACGCTACCCCCGGAGCCGAGACTGGGTGCGCTGCGCTGGATCGCGCCCGACGACAGCCTGGCCAACACCGGCGTCGCCCGCTGGATGCGGTCGTCGCTGCCCGATGTCGAGATCGCCATACGCGCCGATTCCCTGGTGACGATGTCGCATGCGGCGGGCGCCGGAATCGGGGTTGCGGCGCTGCCCTGTTATCTCGGCGACAGCCTGCCCGGGCTTGTAAGGGTCGGAGGGCTGATCGAGGAGATTGGCTCGGCGCTGTGGGTGCTGGTGCACGACGATTTGCGCCGCACGGCGCGCGTCCACGCCTTCACCAAATTCGTCTCCGGCGAATTGCAGCAGCGGCGCGACCTTCTTGAGGGCAGGCTCGGCGCCGGAGCTTGAGACACACGCCAGCTGACGCGCGGGCTCAGCTCCGCAACAAGCTCCGAAGCTCTGCGACGGTCATCACGGGCCCGAACACCTTGCCTATGATGTCGAGGGTTGCATTGTGCGATGGCTCGTCCAGTCCGCCATTGGCGTCGCTGAAGAAGCCACCTTGTAGTCGCGCATGAAGGCGCTCCGCGCGGTGGATTCGCAGCAGATGCTGGTCACGGTGCCGATGATGATCACCGTGTCGACCCGGCCTGCGCCACGGATGTTGCGCAACACCGTCTCGATCTGCGTGTTGTGGAAGGCATCGTAGCGGTGCTTCTTGATGACGACATCCCCAGGCAAGGGCGCAAGCGCGGCGACGATTTCGGCGCCGGCGCTGCCTTCCCGCATTCCTTTGGTTTTCAGCTTCGGCTGATAGCCGGTTTCCAGCGGCGAGATATCGAAATGGTCGCTGAGCACATGCTGGGTGTAGATAACCGGGACGCCTTGCGCGCGGCAAAGCTCGACCACCTGCCGCATCGCCGGAATGCGATGGCGGGCCATGGCCACTTCCATGACGGCGCCCTCATCGACAAAGTCGCTTTGCATGTCGATGACCAGAAGGGCTGCGCGTTGCTTGTCGAACGGCCATGGTTCGTCGCCGGGCTGGGGCATTGCGTGTTTCCTGTTTCCGACGTTGATCAGGTGAGCAGCAGGCTCTTCATCGAGACATCGCAATTCCTGCCGATGACGATGTGATCGTGGATGGATGGAGAGATCAAGGTCGTGGCAATCTCGCAGCGAGCTCCGGGATTGGTTTGGGCGACTTGACGCGTCCTCGCTTGGCCTAGGGGTCGATGACCGCGATCGCATCGATCTCTATCAGGTAGCCGGGAGACATCACTGCTATCCCGACCACTACGTTTGCTGGCTTGTGATCGCCGAACAGCTCGACCTGGGCCGCTTCGATGATCGGCACGTGTTCGTCGCGTTTGTAATCGACGATGTAGATCGTGATCTTGCAGACTTGCTCGGGCCGAGCGCCGGCGGCAGCAAGCGCTCGGCCGAGATTCCCGAACGCCAGGCGCGCCTGGACTGCGAAATCACCATGGCCAACGAGCTTGCCGTGTATGTCTTCTGGCTGCTGGCCCGAGACGAACACCAGCTTGCTTCCTGTCGCAACGACGACCTGGGAGTACATTTCCGGAATCGGCAGATCATTTGGATTTATGCATTCGAGCGTCATTGAATAGATCTCCTGCAATGGCTGACGGGAACTGGCTGCTTCGTATTCGCGAGTCTACGACATTGTCGCCGAAGCGGGCGCTTCCGTCGCAATATCACTTCTACACCGCAAGCGTGGGCGTTTGAGCCAAGCCGGAATGTTGCTGATTGGCTCGCGAGCGGTGGCGTTTGGGATGACGGCACCGGCGCCCATCAGGCTCAGATCAGCAGCAGGCCCTTCATCGAGGCGTTGCCTTTCTTGCCGATGATGATGTGGTCGTGGACGGCGATGCCGAGCGGCTTGGCGCTGTCGATGATCTGCTTGGTCATTTCGATGTCCGCACGCGATGGTGTCGGATCGCCGGAAGGGTGGTTATGCACCAGGATGACGGCGCTGGCCGATAGTTCCAGCGCGCGCTTGATCACTTCGCGCGGATAGACCGGCGTGTGGTCCACGGTGCCGACCTGCTGTACCTCGTCGGCGATCAGCACGTTCTTCTTGTCGAGAAACAAGATGCGGAACTGTTCGCGGTTCTCGAACGCCATCGCCGAGCGGCAGTACGCAAGAAGCTGCGTCCAGTTGGACAGCACCTCGCGGTCGCGAACCTCGGTCCGCGCCATGCGCTGCGCGGCAGCGGCAATCACCTTCAGGTCGACCGCCACGGCGGGGCCGATGCCCTTCACCTCCTGCAGCAGCGCCACCGGTGCGCCAAGCACTTCGCCAAAAGTGCCGAAGCGCGCCAAGAGCGCCTTGGCGATCGGCTTGGTGTCGACGCGCGGGATCAGGCGAAACAGCAGCAGTTCGAGAAGTTCGTAGTCGGGCAGGGCGTCCGCGCCGCCGGCAACGAAGCGCTCGCGCAAACGGTCGCGATGGCCGTGATAGTGTGGCTTCTCCGCCGATTTGTCTCTTGGTGCCTTGTCCTTCGCCGGTGGTTCAAGCCACCGCTCGGAGAAGAACCCCCGTTCGTCGTCACCGCTGTTCCCCATCCATCCCCCACACTCCCCGAGGCTTCGACGGCAGATTAGAGCGGTAAGCAGCGCGCGGTCGAGTTTTTTCGGCGACGGCGCCTCAAAGCTGCGGCTTGAGGCGATCTTGTTTTCAGCTGACCGGCGGCAGGCCGGGGCGGTCGAGCTTGTTTGGCGACAGGGTGAAAATCTCGCAGCCAGTTTCGGTGACGCCGATCGTGTGTTCGTACTGCGCCGACAGCGAGCGGTCGCGCGTCACCGCCGTCCAGCCGTCCGACAGCACTTTCACATGCGGCCGGCCAAGATTGATCATGGGCTCGATGGTGAAGATCATGCCCGGCCGCATCTCGACGCCTTCCGAGGCGGTGCCATAGTGCAGGATGTTGGGTGCGTCGTGGAACAGCTGGCCAACGCCGTGGCCGCAGAAATCGCGCACCACCGAGCAGCGCTCTGCCTCGGCATAGGTCTGGATGGCGGCGCCGATGGCGCCGGTGCGGGCGCCGGGCCGGACCGCCGCGATTCCGCGCATCAGGCACTCATGAGTGACTTCAAGCAGGCGTTCGGCGGCGCGCTTGATTGTGCCGACGGGATACATGCGCGAGGAATCGCCGTGCCAGCCGTCGAGGATGTAGGTGACATCGATGTTGACGATGTCGCCATCCTTCAACGGCTTGTTGTCTGGAATGCCGTGGCAAACGACGTGGTTGATCGAGGTGCAGGACGATTTGGTGTAGCCGCGGTAGTTGAGCGTCGCCGGTAGCGCGCCTTGGTCCATGCCGAATTCGAAGACGAAACGGTCGATGGTCTCGGTGGTGACACCCGGCTGGACCATCGGCACCAGTTCATCGAGGCAGCGCGCGGTGAGATCGCAGGCCCTGCGCATGCCGGCAAATCCTTCTTCGCCGTAGAGGCGGATCTGGCCGGTATTCCTGAGGGGTGCCGTGGCGGCGTCGAGATAGGTGACCATAGTGTCCGTTTGCCTGTAAGCGGGCGGCGCATATCAGCCCGTTAGAAAATTTCCTCAGATTTGGCACTGCAAGCCGCAAGGTTCAAGGAAGAACTGCCGGCAATGGACTGATACTGGCGATATTCCTGGCTTGCGCGGCCGCTCAGATGACATCCAGGTGCGCGATCTCCTCCGAATGCCGAGATCGCACTGACGACACATTTTCGCGCAAAAGCAGCCAAAGCAACTTTTGACGACGAACGGCGTTGCTGTGGTCGACGCCAGTTCGGGAGATATAGAATGGACAGATTGCAATTCGAGGTGCCGGTGCGCATCGCGCCCGCGCCCGGGCTGCCGGTAGAGGAAATATACAGCGTCGAACAGGCGCTGGATATCCTGCATGACTGGCCAAAGAAGCGACAGGGCAAGGTCTATGAAGCGGCGTTCAATGCCTGTTTCGGGGCCACGGTGGATGTGGTCAGGACTGAGGACGCATGGCGCGCCTTCATGGCGTTTTGCCGGGTCAGTGGCCTGCTGGCCAGGGACATGATGGTTACGGCCAAGCGCGCCGGCGAGGCGAGGGGCCTGAGGGTCTAGAGTTCTGCTTGGCCTGGAGGCCGGCCAACCGACTCGTTCCAATCGGCGCGGACTCCGCGGCGTTAAGGTTCCGTTTCCGACTTCACAGCTAGGCATGAGCCATAGAGCAGCGTCTGATTCGTTGCGTCGGTTTCATGGTGCAGAACATGTCTTCAGCCAATGTGCGTACCTTCCCGCTAGATCGGCAGACCGTGCTGGTGCGCGAGGTCGCCGCAAGGCTGGGCAGACTGCACGGCGACACGGCCACGTCGTTCTGGAAGGCCACGGCGCGCGAACTCCTCGACAAGGCGGTCGCGGCCGGCTGCGATACGGCTTCGGCGGCCAACGATGTCCGCCGGTTTTTTGCCGCGGTCCAGGACGAGATGCTTTTCAAGGCGGACGATGCCGCACCAGGGCAGCGCCGGACGCGCACCCGCCCCTAGCCTCAAAACACACGCGCTCATCATTGTGTGGCCAACCGTGGACCGGTCTTGGCGTCGACGGATCTCGGGTCTTACGCTGTCGATTGTGCCGTCCCAGCCACGGCGAGCGCCTTGTTGAACGCGAGACAGGCGATGAAATACTGGTCGCGCTCGGCCCTGGCGACGTCGGTCATTGCCAAGGAAATCGTCGAGCGCTATGGCGGGACCGTCACGCCGGAGAACCTGCCTGACGGATGGCTTTTGCAGATGGTGGGATCGACGCGGTTTAGCGCAAGGCGTCGGCCTCTCGGCGATCCCTGTGCCGGTCCGGTCCGAATCGGCTATGCCTGCGCGATGCAGGAAACGTCTCTCTATATCCCGGTGAAGCGGTTTCTCGAGAGCCTGGAATTTACGGTCAAGGGCGAAGTCGGCCACTGCGATATCGTGGCGGTGCGCGACGGCGAGCCGCCTGTGCTGGTCATCTGCGAACTGAAATTGCAGTTCAACCTCGAACTGGTGCTGCAAGGTGTCGATCGCGCCGCGGCATGCGACGAAGTGTGGCTGGCGGCGCGCATGTCGGCGCGTGGCAAAGGCCGCGAGCACGACCGCCGTTTTCGCGCGCTGTGCCGGCGGCTCGGCTTCGGGCTTCTGGCTGTCAGCGGCAAGGGGGAGGTCGAATTGCTGCTCAGCCCGGCCGCTCTGCCGCCGCGTCGCGATCCAAAGCGGCGCTCGCGGCTGATGGAGGAACACCGGCGCCGGCGCGGCGATCCGGTGGTCGGCGGCGGTTCGCGCGCGCCAATCATGACCGCCTACAGGCAAGATGCGCTGGCCTGCGCCGCAGCCATGACCGACGGGCCGAAACGCCCGCGCGATCTGAAAGCGATTTCGCCGCGCGCGGCCAGCATCCTATTGGACAATGTCTATGGCTGGTTCGCCAGGGCCGAGCGCGGCGTCTACGCGCTGACCGAGGGTGGCCACGCGGCGTTACTGCGCTGGCCGCAGGTAGCGCACGACCAAGGGTGAGTGGCCGGAGATTGCCGCGAGCAGGCGCCGAGGGAAACCTCGGCACTGCAGCCGCTGTTCGCCGTTTCAACCGATTCGCCGCGCCACCCTTCCAGCCGCTGCTAGTTCGGCGGCTGCCGCGAGGCTTCCTGTTTTCCTGAAAGATCTGGTACGCCCAAGGGGAATCGAACCCCTGTTACCGCCGTGAAAGGGCGGTGTCCTAACCGCTAGACGATGGGCGCGCTCAGACGAAGCGGCTTATAATTGCGTTGTTGCCAACCGGCAACCCATCAGCCGCCAGATGCGGAAACTTTTTTCAAGAGGGGCAAGAAAAGCCAGTTTGGTGAGCCAGCGCAGGTTTCTGGCCTCGCGTCGTTGCACATCTTTGGATGAACGCGCCGCGCAGTCGTCATCCTATGGTCTGCGCTGCGTCGCTGCGTGCCTTGCTTCGCCATAGGATGACGAAGTCGCGGGTGCCTCGGCTAATCTCGAACGTCGCTGATAGCTAATCGGAAAAAAACGGCGGGCTGCTAACAGCCCCTCGGCCCGTTTGCCGAATGGGGATGCTACCCCCGCCGGCGGCAGCGCCAATTCCAGTCGCGCTCGGGGCCGACGTCGACGTGAACGGATTCGGTATGGCAGTAGGTGCCGACGCCGCCGCGGCCGGGCATGGTTCGGATGTAGCTCGCCAGTTCCCATTTGGAGACGCCGGGAACCTGGATGTCGGCGGCGGCGCAATACATGTGCAGCGAATTCTTGGCGCCGTTGGCGCGGCGGTTGCGGGCCGGGTCGCGGTAGCCTGATGTGACCATCATCTTGCGGCCGTAATGGCCTTCGATGGTCTTCAGCACCCGCACCAGCGACGGCTTCAGGCAGGCGACGTCGACGCTCTCGTTTTGCTTCAACAGGCCGTTGGGCGCCAACCGGGCGAGGCCGGCGGCGGAAGCCACCTGATAGGCGCCGCCCGAACCCTCGTCCTCGTTCAGGTCGACGTCGCTTTCGTCGTCGAGGCCGGATTTGCGCTTGATCTCGAACAGCGCCGTCTGGCGCACGCCGGGCAAGGCATCGCTGCCGGTGATGTGGTTGCTCTCGTTGCCAAGCGAGGCAAGCTGCAAGGGCTTGTCGGCGGAATTGGCTGACGCTAGCGTGATGATCGGCTTTGCCGGGACGGCCTTCTGGGCAGCAACCGCAGGCTGTTCGCCCGAGCGCGAGTTGACCAGCGGAGCAGGTGCCGCCGAGGTTGGCGTGGTGCTGAACAGTGAGGCCAGGAAGCCCTTCTTCGGCGTGTCGATCTGCTGGGGCGCGGCGGTCACGTAGACCTCGTTGGTCGCGGGTGCCGCTGCCGTCGCTTTCGGTGCGATCACGCCGGCATCGGCGGCGGCGATCTTCTGCGCCACGGCGTCCGTTGCGGCCGCGGTCTGTGCTGACTGCTGCAGCGACTGCGGCGTCTGGCCGACAATGGTTTCGGAGCCGGCGGGAACATTGACCGGGAAGCCGGTGCCGGGCTTGGCCACCGGCACATAGGCGACCTGCTCGGGCAGTGTCGCATCGCCCGCTGCCGTCATCATCATCTGCGGCCCGGTGGATGTGACCTGCACGGTCGAATCGCCCGGCGCCGCAGGGCTGGCGCCGGAAGCCGCGGCGATGTCAGAAGCGGTCGCGTTGTAGCCAGGCATGCCGGCGGACATTGTGGGGTCGCCAGCGGAGGTGCAGGACGCCAGAAGCACGGAGAAAAGCGCTGCCGCTATAGTGCGACCTTCTCTCCCCGCGAGACGCGATCCTACTGATTTCAAAACTAAATTCCCCCTCGGTGTCCGGTCGGCCTGCTATTGGTGCGGCGTCGAAACGTTCACATCCAACAACCTTGTGTTCCCAAACCGGAAACGAGACTTGTGTCAATTCTGCAAGCCTCTGAATTATTTGCTCGATGGAGGCCGATTGAGGCTTCTTGAAGGTTGACGACACCATTTCGCCCCGTTTTGCCGGCCCGTCAACTCACCAGACATTACATTCCGTTACACACAGGCACCTGCAAAAGGTGCCGGCCGTTACACGCGCACCTTCACATAGGTGCCGGGGGCATCACCCAGGGTTTTCATATGCTTGCCCGGTTTGCGGGCCGGAACGAGGGTGTCGTCCTGGGTTTCGATCCAGTGCTGCCAGTGCGTCCACCAGGAGCCGGGATGCTCCACCGCCGAGGCGAGCCACTGGTCAAAATCGCCTGTCGGTTTGCCGCCGGTCCAGTACTGGTATTTCTTGGCTGCCGGCGGGTTGACGACACCGGCAATGTGGCCGGAACCAGCCATCACAAACTCGACGTCGCCGCCGAAATATTGCGAGCCGAGAAACACCGAAAGGGCCGGCGCGATGTGATCTTCCTTCGACGCCAGGTTGTAGACCGGGATGGTGACGTCGGCCAGCGACACAGTGCGGCCGGCGAGTTCCATCACGCCACGAGTCAGATTGTTCTCGAGATAACAGTTGCGCAGGTAGAAGGAGTGGTTGGCGGCCGCCATGCGGGTGGAATCGGCGTTCCAGTAGAGCAGGTCGAAGGGCAGGGGATCCTTGCCGCGCATGTAATTGTTGATGACATAGGGCCAGATCAGGTCGCCCGAGCGCAGCATGTTGAAGGCGGTCGCCATCTTGGTGCCGTCGAGGTAGCCCTTTTCGTTCATCGATTTCTCGACCGCTGCCACCTGGTCCTCGTCGACGAAGACTTTCAGGTCGCCGGCATGGGTGAAGTCGACCTGTGTGGTGAAGAAGGTCGCCGATTTGATGCGGTTGTCGCCTTCCTGTGCCAGCAGTGCGAGTGCGGCCGCCAGCAGCGTGCCGCCGACGCAATAGCCGATGGCGTTGACCTCTTTCTCGCCGGTCGCCTTCTCGATCGTGTCGAGGCCGTATTGCAGGCCCTCCCGTATGTAAGCTTCCCAGCCCTTGGCGCCGTGCCGCTCGTCGGGATTGATCCAGGAGATGACGAACACGGTATGGCCTTGCTCGATCGCCCAGCGGATGAAGGACTTTTGCGGGTTGAGATCGAGGATGTAGAACTTGTTGATCCAGGGCGGGCAGATCAGCAGCGGGCGCTTGAGCACCGTCTCCGTCGTCGGATCGTACTGGATGATTTCGGCGACATCGCTGCGGCCGACCACCTTGCCGGGAGATGTCGCGACGTTCTTGCCGATCTCGAAGGGCGAATAGTCAGCTTGTCTCAGCTTCAGGTCGCCCTTGCCGGCGGCGATGTCTTCGGCCAGCATCTTCATGCCGCGCACCAGGTTTTCTCCATTCGAGGCGACGGTTTCTCGAAACAGCTCCGGATTGGTCAGGATGAAGTTCGACGGCGAGATGGCATTGGACACCTGCTTGACGTAGAAGCTCGCCTTGTGGCGGGTGTGGTCGTCGAGGCCTTCGGCGTGCTCGACCAGGTCGGCCGCCCAGCGCGAGGTGACGAGATAGGCCTGTTTGAGGAAATCGAAGAAAGCGTTGCGACCCCATTCGGGGTCTTGAAAACGCTTGTCGCCGCGCTCGGGCTTGACCGCATCTTCGGGCGCCTCGGCATTCGGGCTAACCTTCTGGATGGCGTTGCCCCAGACCGTCATGTAGCCGGCGAACAGCCGCGTCTGCGCTTCCAGCGCGCGTTGCGGGTCGGCCAGCCAATATTCGCTGAGCTTGGAAAAGGTTTTGACCATGTCGACCACGGGTTCGGCGACATGATCGCGCACCTCGCCCTTTTCGCGCGGCTCGGCCCAGGCGGAGGCGGCTTTCCCGGCCTGCTCGACCATGCGCGCCATGTTCAACGCGAAGCGTTCCGGGTCTTTCACCAGATATTGCTCGACGGTCGAAGATTGATCATCTTCCGCTTTGCTCGAATCAGGTGTTTTGGACATGGCTCGCGGGGTTCCTCCCGAGGCGTTTTCTTGACATATTATCATGGGACATCTGACCGGGTCCAATGCGCTGTACCCCGGCTGCCAGGAAAACAATATGACGATTAACACCGGCAAGACCATTTTTTCGGGGGCAGGCCGCTTTTGCCGCGTCGCGGTTGCAATCGCCTGTCTGGCGCCAGGGCTGCTGGCGGCAAGTGGCTGCACGAGCGCCAACACCGGCAACGGGATGAATGTCGGCCTGACCCAGGGCGCGCAGGACACCGGCTCTTATCCCAATCTCAACATCCCACCGCAGGTGGCGGCAAAGCAACTCACCCCTGAGGAGACGCAGGCCAAGCTTGCCCAGTTGAAGGGCGAACAGCAGGGGCAAGTGGCCAAGGGCGGCGGCGGTGCCCCGTCCACCAGCCCGGCGGCGCTGAACTCGCTGGCGAAGAACCATGGCAAGGACACGCTGAAGCAGATCGAAGCCAAATGCGATCCCGCCCTCGACCCTACCTGCAAATAAGGCTATATCGCGCGCCGAAAGCGGTCTTTGCCAAAGGCGCCTAGCCAAGCCAACTGTGCTAAAGCCAATCTTAAATCGTCTGGAACTGACATGGAAGAATTTCACAAGGTCCGCCGGCTTCCGCCCTACGTGTTCGAGCAGGTCAACCGGCTGAAGGCCAGCGCCCGTTCGCGCGGCGCCGACATTATCGACCTTGGCATGGGCAATCCGGACCTGCCGACGCCGAAGGCGATCGTCGACAAATTGTGCGAAGTGGTGCGCGATCCGCGCACGCATCGCTATTCCTCCTCCCGCGGCATCCCAGGTCTGCGCCGCGCCCAGGCCGCCTATTATCAGCGCCGCTTCGGCGTGAAGCTCAATCCCGACACGCAGGTGGTGGCGACGCTCGGTTCGAAGGAAGGCTTCGCCAATATGGCGCAGGCGATCACCGCGCCGGGCGACGTGATCCTGTGCCCCAACCCGACCTATCCGATCCATGCTTTCGGCTTCATCATGTCGGGCGGCGTCATCCGTTCGCTGCAGGTCGAGCCGGATGACGGCTTCATCCCGGCGCTCGAGCGCGGTGTCCGTCATTCGATCCCGAAGCCGCTGGCATTGATCCTCAACTATCCGTCGAACCCGACGGCGCTGGTCGCCTCGCTCGATTTCTACAAGGACGTGGTCGCCTTCGCCAAGAAGAACGACATCATCATCCTGTCGGACCTTGCCTATTCGGAGATCTATTTCGACGGCAATCCGCCGCCTTCGGTGCTGCAGGTGCCGGGCGCCATCGATGTCTGCGTCGAGTTCACCTCGATGTCGAAGACCTTCTCCATGCCTGGCTGGCGCATGGGCTTCGCCGTCGGCAATGAGCGGCTGATCTCGGCGTTGACGCGGGTGAAGTCCTATCTCGATTACGGCGCCTTCACGCCGATCCAGGTGGCGGCGGCGCATGCGCTGAATGGCGACGGCGCCGACATCGCCGAAGTTCGCGAGGTCTATTTGAAGCGCCGCGACGTCATGGTCGATGCCTTCAGCCGCGCCGGCTGGACCATTCCGGCACCGGCTGCCTCGATGTTCGCCTGGGCGCCGATCCCGGAGCCGTTCAAGCATCTCGGCTCGCTTGAGTTTTCCAAGCTCCTGATCGAGCACGCCGACGTCGCGGTGGCGCCGGGCATCGGCTTTGGCGAGCATGGCGACGATCACGTCCGCATCGCTCTGGTCGAGAACGAGCACCGGATCCGGCAGGCGGCGCGCAACATCAAGCGCTTCCTGGCGTCCAGCGCCAAGCAGCCGAACAACGTGGTGCCGCTTTCCGCGCATCGCTAAAGTCGCCGCACATCTTATTCGAGCAGATTTTTTGAGGGGCGTCGCCGGGCATGGCTGAAGCGTTGCGTGTTGGAATTGCGGGTCTGGGTACGGTTGGCGCCTCGGTGGCGCGCGTGCTGCGCGACAAGGCAGCGGAACTGACGCGCCAGTGCGGACGCGATGTCATCGTCACGGCCGTTTCCGCGCGCGATCCCAAGCGCGACCGTGGCGTCGACCTCAGCGCCGCCAAATGGTTCGACGATCCGATCAAGATGGCGCAGGCCGCCGACATCGACGTCTTCGTCGAACTGATCGGCGGCGACGAAGGGGCAGCGCGCGCGTCGGTCAAGGCAGCACTTGAAGCCGGACGTCATGTCGTCACCGCCAACAAGGCGCTGTTGGCCAAGCACGGCGTGGCGCTTGCCGAAATCGCCGAGAAGAAGGGCGTGCTGCTCAACTACGAGGCGGCAGTTGCCGGCGGCATCCCGGTCATCAAGACGATGCGCGAGGCGATGGCCGGCAATTCGGTCACCCGCGTTTTCGGCATCCTCAACGGCACCTGCAACTACATTCTGACCCGCATGGAGGCCGAGGGCATCTCCTTCGACGAGTGCCTGAACGACGCGCAACGGCTGGGTTATGCAGAGGCCGACCCGACCTTCGATATCGAGGGCCATGATACGGCGCACAAATTGTCGATCCTGACCAGCCTGGCCTTCGGCACCAGGATCGCGGCCAATGACATCTACATGGAAGGCATTTCCAACATCAGCCAGGCCGACATCCGCGCTGCCGCCGATCTCGGCTACCGGATAAAACTGCTCGGTGTCGCGCAGCGCACCGACAGCGGCATCGAGCAGCGTGTGCACCCGACCATGGTGCCGACCGCGTCGGTGATCGCACAGGTGCATGGCGTGACCAATGCAGTGGCCATCGAAACCGACATTCTGGGCGAACTGCTGCTCTCCGGCCCGGGCGCCGGCGGCAACGCCACCGCGTCCGCCGTGGTCGGCGATATCGCCGACATCGCAAAGAGCCGGCCGGGCTTCCAGCACGGTCCGGTGTTCGGCCTGCCGGCCAAGGAACTGCGCCCCTACAAGAAGGCGCAGATGCGCAGCCATGCCGGCGGCTATTTCATCCGGCTGACCGTGCACGACCGCATCGGTGTCTTTGCCGCGATCGCCAAGCGCATGGCCGACAATGATATTTCGCTGGAATCGATCGTCCAGCATGCCGTCAGCGGCGAGACGGACGCGCAAAAGACGGTGATCCTGGTCACCCACGAGACCACGGAAGCAGCCGTGCGCAAGGCTGTCGACGGCATTACCAAGGACGGCCACCTCACAGACAAGCCGCAGGTTATCCGCATCGAGCGTGCGGGCTAAGCCAAGTCATTTTTCTCCTTTAACCGATTGATGCTGCTGCTGAAAAGTGGTTTCGGACGCCATAATGCTCTCTCTCTTTGATTTGGAGCCGGATTGAGATTTCAGGTCGAACCCACCAGTCATCATCGGGTTCTGGCGGAGGCGTGAGCCGCGAGATCAAGGCGCGTCACCAGGAGGTGGAAAAGTTGAGACTTTCCTGTTTAGCCGTCGCATATTGCCGGAAATGACAATCTGTAGACTACGCCTCCTATGACGGGCGACAAACGCTTCTTCCTCGATGTCAGGCAGTCGGCGACCGGTGTTTCCTGGGAACACCGGTTGAGCGAGCGGCAGGACATGACTGCGCTCGCCATAGCGCAGGGCCACGGCGTGCCCGACATTGTGGCTCGCGTGCTCGCCGGGCGCGGCGTCACCGCCGACCAGGCCGAGCGCTTCCTCGATCCGACGATTCGCAATCTGTTGCCGGATCCGGCTTCGCTGACCGACATGGGCAAGGCTGCGACCCGCATCGCCGAAGCGGTCATGGCCAAGGAGAAGGTGGCAATCTTCGGCGACTACGATGTCGACGGCGCCGCCTCTTCGGCGTTGCTCAAGCGCTTCCTGACGCATTTCTCGGTGCCTTCGGAGATCTACATTCCCGACCGCATCTTCGAGGGCTACGGCCCCAATCCGGAGGCTATGCGCGAACTGGTCTCGCGCGGCGCGACGCTGATCGTCACCGTCGATTGCGGCACCAACAGCGCTGTCTCCATTGATGCCGCCAAGGCCGCAGGCGCCGATGTGGTGGTGCTCGACCACCATCAGGTCGGCGGCCCGCTGCCGGAGGCGACCGCGGTCGTCAATCCCAATCGCGAGGACGACCTTTCCGGGCAAGGCCATCTGTGCGCCGCCGGTGTCGTCTTCCTCACTCTGGTGCAGACGGCGAGGGTCCTGCGCAGCCGATTGCCCGACGCAGCGCCACCGGACCTGTTGTCGTTGCTCGACCTGGCGGCGCTGGCCACGGTTTGCGATGTGGTGCCGCTCATCGGCGTGAACCGCGCTTTCGTCGTCAAGGGACTACAGATGGCGCGGCAGCAGAAGAATGAGGGGCTCGCCGCACTGGCGCGGGTGTCCCGCATCGGTGAGCCGATAAGCACCTTTCATCTCGCCTATCTGATTGGGCCGCGCATCAATGCCGGCGGCCGCATCGGCGATGCAGCACTTGGCAGCCGGCTGCTCGCCACCGACGATCCGGTTGAGGCCAGGACCATTGCCGAGACACTCGACCGGCTCAACCAGGAACGCCAGCAGATGGAACTGGAGATGCTGGCAGCGGCGCGCGCCGAGGCTGACGCCGAACTTGCCGGCGGCAACGGGCCGGCCATCATCGTCACCGCCAGCACCAATTGGCATCCCGGCATTGTCGGCTTGATCGCCTCGCGGCTGAAGGACCATGCGCGGCGGCCGGCCTTCGCCATCGCCTTCAACGCCAATGGCATCGGCACCGGCTCTGGCCGTTCGGTGTCGGGCTTCGATCTCGGACGGCTGGTGCGCGCAGCCGCCGATGCCGGGCTGATCGTCAAGGGCGGCGGCCACGGCATGGCCGCCGGCATCACGGTGGAACGCGCCAAGCTCGGCGAACTCCGTGCTTTCTTCGAGGAGCGCGCGGCGGCCGAAGTGTTCCGGCTGCAGGACGAAGAAAGTCTGGCCGTCGACGGCGCGCTCGCCGCCGAGGGCGCGACGATTGCTTTGCTCGATGCACTGGAAAAGGCCGGGCCTTTCGGCGCCGGCCATGTCGCGCCGGTGTTCGCGCTGCCGCGCCATCGGCTGGCCGACGCGCGGGCCGTCGGCACCAACCACATCCGGGCTGATCTGCAGTCGGAAAGCGGCGGCCGCATCCAGGGCATCGCCTTTCGATCCGTCGATACCGCGCTGGGCGAATTCCTGTTCAAGAACAGGGGCAACACGATCCATGTCGCCGGCTCGCTGTCGGGGAATTATTGGAACGGCAACCGTACGGTGCAGTTCAGCATCACCGATGCGGCCAAAGCCTGACATTGCCGAACTGGTTTAAGCGAGAACCGTCTGCAGCCGCTTCAACTCGCTGATCTGCGCCATCGTCGCCTGGTAACCGACGCTGATCGCCTCATCCGCGCGGTGGAATTCGGTCAAGCCGATATGGCTGAGTTTCGGTTGGAGCGACATGTCGGGCGGATCGCCCGCCAGCCTTGCGCGTGAAATCCGGTCCTGGATGATGTTGAAGGCTTCGACCATGACGCCGGTGATGCCGAGACGGCTCTGGTGCGGCTGGTGGTCGGGGCTGGCCTGGCCTGGCCGGGGCGCGTCCTTCTCGATGAGCAGTTCGCCGGCGCTGTGCTTGATGACGGCGGCGCGGCCGAACAGATCGTAGTGAAGGTTGACCGCGACGACCAGCGGCTGCTCGTAGGCGCGGCAGACCGAAACCGGAACCGGGTTGACCAGCGCGCCGTCGACCAGAATGCGGCCGTTGCAATTCACCGGTTCGAACACGCCGGGCAGCGCATAGGAAGCCCGCATCGCGGTGATCAGCGAACCGCTGGACAGCCAGATCTCATGGCCGGTGCGGATTTCCGCGCCAACGGCGACGAAGGGTTTCGTCAGATCCTCGAAGCGGATGCCTGCCATGTGCTCGCGCAGCCTGACGTCCAGTTTCATGCCGCCGAACAGGCCGCTGCCGCGCAGATTGAGATCGAGCAGGCCGAAGATGCGCCGCTTGGTCAGGCTGCGGGCGAACTCCTCGAGTTCGTCCAGCTTGCCGGCGAGATAGCAGCCGCCAACCAGCGCGCCGATCGAGGTGCCGGCGATCATTGAGACTTCGATGCCGGCTTCGTCGAGCGCGCGCAGCACGCCAATGTGCGCCCAGCCGCGTGCGCAGCCGCCGCCCAGCGCGAGCGAAATGCCTGTCTTGCCCGCGGGTTGCGGGTCAGGCACGCCGCCGGACGATGAGGGGCCATTGGCCTCCCGCACGTCCGGTCTGCTACGCAATGACGCCCACTCGAGCATCATGATCTCCCTTGTCCCGCGTCCGTTCTACAGGAAGGACGTTTGAGAATAGTGAATATGAGTGGTTTGCGACTGTTGAATGGTTCACGCGGGCTTCCGATACGTTTTTTCCGCATCGAACAGCGGCGTGCTGCCATCGCCGGCAAGCGTTGCCTTGCCGCCGATTAGCCCCACCGTCCGATAAAAACATGAACGCCGGCCGGTGTGACAAGTTGCGTCGTGGCCCAACACTTTGACGCGCAACCATATGGCGTCCTGGTCACAATCCGTGAGCATCTCGACGACGGTCTGAAAATTGCCTGATGTTTCGCCCTTCTTCCACAGCGTGCTGCGCGAGCGCGACCAGTAGTGCGCGATGCCGGTTTCGAGCGTCAGCGCCAGCGCCTCGGCATTCATATGGGCGACCATCAGCAGCATACCGTCAGCGGCGTCGGTGACGACGACGGTGACCAGCCCGGCAGCATCGAAGCGCGGGGAAAACACCGCGCCTTCTTCGAGAGCCTTCTTGTCTGATGGAGCCGTGGGAAATGTTAGTGCCGACATCGCCGGTCCTTGATCTAGCGATGCCGGCGAGGGGCTTACGCCCCGAGGCCGCGCACCATGGTGACGAAACGGACCTGTTCCTCGGGCGTGTCCTTGAACACGCCGGTGAAGGTCGAGGTCAGCGTGGTGGAGCCCTGCTTGCGGATGCCGCGCATGGCCATGCACATATGCTCGGCCTCGATCAT
This sequence comes from Mesorhizobium sp. P170090, assembly GCF_057786115.1. Classification (NCBI taxonomy): domain Bacteria; kingdom Pseudomonadati; phylum Pseudomonadota; class Alphaproteobacteria; order Hyphomicrobiales; family Phyllobacteriaceae; genus Mesorhizobium; species Mesorhizobium sp. P170090. Next base: position 4,648,358 of record NZ_JBYNWH010000001.1, on the reverse strand, counting down.
GACGGCGACACCGCGCGGATTGAGCACGTCCTGGATGACGCCGGCGATCTGTGCGGTCATGGCCTCCTGAGTCTGCAGGCGATGGGCGAAGATATCGACGACGCGCGCGATCTTGGACAGGCCGACGACCTTGCCGTCCGGGAGGTAGCCGACATGCGCCTTGCCGATGATCGGCACCATGTGGTGCTCGCAATGCGAGTGGAACTGGATGTCCCTGACGATGACGAGATCGTCATAGCCGGCGACTTCCTCGAAGGTGCGGCCGAGTTCTTCGGCCGGGCACATGTCATAGCCGTTGAACATTTCGAGAAAGGCCTTGGTGACGCGCTTGGGCGTGTCGATCAGGCCCTCGCGGTCCGGATTGTCGCCGGTCCAGCGCAACAGCGTGCGCACGGCGGCCTCGACCTCGGCTTCGCTCGGCCTGTCGGTGACCGGCTTGTCCAGATAGTCGGAAGGGGGCATGATTTTCTTGATGATGGCATCCATAAAGGCGTCTCCCGTAGTTCCTCTCTCAGGAGGAACGAGTTGAACGGACCACGACCTTTCGGGTGCTGAAAACTCGCCCGGTTTCCAGCCCGCAAGCGGCGTGAACGAAATGGGCAAGGACGATGGCTCTGCGTTGCCTTGTCGGTACCCGACTGCCACCATTATATATGGTCGTACGCAGCGAATGAAAGACGCCACAGCGGCAATCGCTGTTCGCTTGGCGGCGACGGATTGGAAAAATATGATTGACGACGTCTACAATGCGAAAATTCTGGGTTTTGCCGGAAACATCGCACGCATCGGCCGGCTCGATCATCCGGATGCGACGGCCAAGGCCCATTCCAAATTGTGCGGCTCGACGGTGACCATCGACCTCAAGATGGACAATGGCGTCGTCACCGATTTCGCGCATGACGTGAAGGCCTGCGCCCTCGGCCAGGCCTCGTCCTCGATCATGGCTCAACATATCATCGGCGCCAGCGCCGACGAATTGCGGGCGGTGCGCGACACCATGCTGAAGATGCTCAAGGAAAACGGCGCGCCGCCGCAAGGCCGCTTTGCCGATCTGAGATATCTGGAGCCGGTGCGCGACTACAAGGCGCGTCATGCCTCGACCATGCTGACCTTCGATGCGGTCGTCGATGCCATTGGTCAGATCGAGAAGAAACGCGCCGAAGAAGCAGCGTGACATAGCGCGGGCTTCGCGCAGGACATGACGTTTGCATTGGTTGATGGTGGCTTCGGGCCTTGTGGTTTCGCTGGTCACGAGTGGCTATGCTGCCGGCGCAGAAAACGCCTCGCAGCAGAAGGCTGCCGCCTACCTCGCTGACAAGCTGGCTGGCTGCTGGATTATCCCCCTCGGCGACGAACTTGTGGCCACACGCGTCAAAATCAGCTTTAACCGGGATGGTTCGCTGGCGGCGCCGCCGAAGGTACTCAATCCTGCAACAGAACCACAGGGCAAGAAGTTCAATGACAGCGCAGTTCGGGCGATTACCCGCTGTGCGCCCTTCATTGGCCTTGCGACTTATGCCGATAGCTACCAGGCTTGGCGCGAGACGACGGTCAATTTCGACGGCCGAGTGATGTCATCCGGCGCGCAGCAGAAATAGAACCGAAGGCTTAAGAAGCACGACGGCTTAGGTCTGCTGTTCCTGCGCCCGTCTGCTTTCGGCAAATTCGCTTCTCACCCAGTCGGCAAAGGCCTTAGCCGGCTCCGGCAAATCCTTCAAACTCCTGGCCACCAGCCAGTAGGCGCCCGATGCGACGTCGATGTCGAACGGCTTGATCAGCGCGCCGGATGCAATCTCCTCGCCAATCTGCAAGAGGTCGCCCAGCGCCACGCCGTGGCCGAGCAGGGCCGCCTGCTTCGACAGCGACACATCCGCCAGCATAGGGCCGCGCGCCGGAATGGTGTCGGCTGCCACGCCGGCTGCCTCGAACCAGCGCGCCCAGCCTTGACGATTCTCCTCGTGCAACAGCGTGTAGCGGGCAAGGTCGAGCGGCTTTTCGAGGGCAGGGCCCGATGCCAGCAAGGCCGGCGACAAGACCGGTGAATCGACGGTCGAGGCGAGCCATTCGGCCTCGCTGCGCGGCCATGAGGTGGCGCGCGCGCTGAAGCGCAAGGCGAGTTCGGGCTGATCGCTGCGGAACTCGATCGGCCTTGGGTCGACTTCGAGGGAAACGTCGATATCGGGCCGCAACTGGCTGAAGCGGTTGAGCCGCGGCAACAGCCATACAGAGGCCAGCGACGGCTCGACGCTGACGCGAACCACCGACTGCGCCGGGGCCGCCACCAGGTCCGAAAGCAGCCTGTCGATGTCGTCGAAACTCCTGACCAACTGATCGAGCAGGCGCTGGCCGGCTTCGCTCAGCTCGACGCGACGGTGATGACGGTGGAACAAGGGCTGGCGCAGGAACTGCTCGAGTTCGCGGATCTGCCGGCTGATGGCGGCCTGGGAGACGAACAGCTCCTCGGCGGCCCGGCTAAAGCTCAATTGCCGGCCGGCTGCCTCGAAACTTCGCAATGCCGTCAGGGGCAGCCGTCCGCGCTTCATTTCGCATAACCCGAAGTTATCTGAACCGGAAATTATACTCGTTTGAAGGCGAAGGCCAGCGGGCGTCTAATCCGTCTCAAAGGAGATGCGGCCATGATCCAGTTACTGGAAATCTTTTGCGATGTGATGCGGATCGCGACATTTCAGTGGCATGGCGACAGGCAGCATCATGTGCAGCGCACCGAGCAAAGGCCGGCCACCCGCTGGGCGGCTCCAGCGGAGCGGCATCCCTTTCGCCGCTCGCGACCCTGAAGCCGACAAAGAGGCGAGTGAAGAGGATTGCGTTTGCCGGCCGAAGCTCACATCTATCGGTTTGGAAACGCAAGCTGACCCGGAAGCCGGTTTCGGGGTCGCGTTCGGAAAGAGACTGCGGTGGGCGACCAGCATCGGCATGTGCATGCCGCCGGACAGACCCGGCGCGGGCGCAACTGGCCCGGTCCCTGGCGCAAAACACCCGGCCGCATTTTCGGCACGTCGCTGGTGCGCTTGTACCAGCTGACGCTGTCCGGCTTTGTCGGCAATTCCTGCCGGCATCTGCCGACCTGTTCCGAATACGCGCATGAGGCAATCGCCCGCCATGGCCTGTGGGCCGGCGGCTGGATGGGGCTTTTTCGCGTGCTGCGCTGCGGGCCGTTCGGAACGCATGGTGTCGACCGCGTGCCGGAGGTGCTCGCTCCGAGCTACGTCTGGTTCACGCCATGGCGTTATTGGCAGATCGGCAGGAAGCGCGGCGAGGCCTGACGGCGGAGGCGCTGGGTCCCTGATATAGATCGCCAGGGCGGCATTTCTTTACGATCCGGTAGGGTTAACAACGGCCTGCACAAAGACTGCGCATTTGAGTCAAAATCGAGCCAAGACACTTCGCTAAGCGCCTCCTGTTCATTCCCAGGAGAGCCCACATGCGTCGGATCGAAACCCATCCCTTCATCATTGCCGCGGTCCTCTTCCTGCTGGCCTGGTTTCTGGGATTTCCGATGCGGGCGCAATCGGCGCCGCTTGGCGATTTCGCCTGCACGCTTATCCAGGACGCGGCGAGCGGCGAGACGCTCTATCAAAGCGGCGTCTGCGACCAACGCGTCAGCCCGGCGTCGACCTTCAAGGTGCCGCTGGCGCTGATCGGCTACGACAGCGGTGTCCTCAGCGACGCGCATACACCGAGCTGGGACTACAAGCCTGAGTTCAACGCCGTGAAGCGCGACCACAAGGCCGTCGACCCGACGATCTGGGAGCGCGACTCGATCGTATGGTATTCGCGCGAGATCGTGCGCCGGCTCGGCGCAAAAAGCTTTGCCCTCTACGTCTCGAAATTCGGCTACGGCAACATGGATGTCTCGGGCGATGCCGACAAGGACAACGGGCTCACGCAATCCTGGATAAATTCCTCGCTTGAGATATCGCCGGTCGAACAGACAGCCTTCCTGCGCCAGCTGCTCGCCGGCAAGATGCCGGTTTCTGCCAAGGCGCATGAGATGACCCGAGCCATCCTGCCGACTTTCCAGGCCGGCGGCTGGACGGTGCGGGGCAAAACCGGCAGCACCAGGCTGGGAAACAGCAAGGACAAGCGCGCGCTGGGCTGGTTCGTCGGCTGGGCCGAAAAGGGCGGCCGCCGGATCGTCTTCGCCCGGCTGGTCGTCGACACCAAGCCGATCGACATGCCGAAAGGCCCGGCGACACGCGCGGCGTTACTGAGGGAGTTGCCGCAACTGGTGAAGTGAACTTGCTTTAGCTTCAAGTGCTCCGGCGGGCACGAAGGATGTGGCCGCCGGAATTCCTTGTCTCCGCCTTTGGCGTCCTGGAGAAGCGGGCGGCGATGTCGCTGCTTTCCAGATCTTCGATCTCATCGAAGCCGAGCTCGCGCAGCGATTGCGCCAGTGCCGCGGGCACGAAGAAGCTGATCCAGGGCTCTCCGGCAGCGGCGACGCGCGCCGCATGGAAAGAGAGGGCAGCCTGTCCAGCCGCATCGCGGTTCTCGGCCGGCTCGCTGTAGTCGAAGACGACCTCCGAACCGGGCATGCCGGCAATCCAGGACAGGGTGCTGAAGATTGCGTCCTGGCTCAGATACGGAACGACACCCAGCCAGATGAAGAAACTGGGCTCGGTCTGCCGCAAACCGGCCGATGCCAGGCCATCCGCGGGGCGCTGGCGCTCGAAGTTGACCGGCACCAACATGGTGGCCCGCGGTTCGGCAAGACCAGCATCGGCGATGCATTTCCGTTTCCAGGCCTGTGTCGCCGGGTGATCGACTTCGAACACCGCGACATCAGGGTACGGATTGCGCAGCGAGAAAGTGTCGAGGCCGGCGCCGAGCACCACCACTTGCTGGACGCCCCGGCGCACCGCCGCAGCCAGCCAGTCCTCGGCGAGGCGGGCGCGCGCTGCCACGAACAGGCGCATGCGCCGGCTGCGCTCACCTTCCTGCTCGAGCTCCTGCACCGTCGGTGCGGCATCGCCCAGTATCGCACTCGCATATGGGTCGCGAAACAGCGCCGCCTGCTGCGAGAACTGGTGGAGGGCCCGCATGCGCGCGACGCCCAAGGCGGTTCGGCTGGATTTTGCGTCTTCCATGCCGGGGATTCCAACCTCGTGTCGGGGAAATTCGCAAGCCTGTGCGACTGGCCTGCGACATCTGTCGCGCCATTTCCTGACAGCTGCGCCAACGACGGCTCTTTACCTGATGCCGCGTGGCCTCTAAAACCCGCCCGCTGCCGGATGCCTCCGGCTTCACACCACGACCACCCGCGCTCGTTTGCGGGACTGGATAGGAGATACCCGATGCTGAATTCCGTTTCCCTGACATTTCCCGATGGCTCCGTCCGCGACTATGACGCGGCGATGACCGGTGCGGGCCTCGCCGAATCGATCTCGAAGTCGCTGGCCAAGAAGGCTGTCGCCTATGCCATCGACGGCACCGTTCGCGATCTTTCCGACCCGCTTGGCAAGTCCGGCAAGGTCGAGATCATCACCCGCAGCGATCCGCGCGCGCTGGAGCTCATCCGTCATGATGCAGCACACGTGCTGGCGGAGGCCGTGCAGGAACTGTGGCCGGGAACGCAAGTGACCATCGGGCCGGTGATCGAGAACGGATTCTATTACGACTTCGCCCGTAACGAGCCGTTCACGCCTGACGATTTCCCGGTGATCGAAAAGAAGATGCGCGAGATCATTGCGCGTAACAAGCCGTTCACCAAGGAAGTCTGGTCGCGCGACAAGGCGAAAAAGGTCTTTGCCGAGAAGGGCGAGCGCTACAAGCTCGAGCTGATCGACGCCATTCCCGAAGACCAGGATCTCAAGATCTATTCCCAGGGTGACTGGTTCGACCTCTGCCGCGGCCCACACATGGCCTCCACCGGGCAGATCGGCAACGCCTTCAAGCTGATGAAGGTGGCCGGCGCCTATTGGCGTGGCGATTCGAACAACCCCATGCTGACCCGCATCTACGGCACGGCCTGGGCCGAGCAAGCTGAACTCGATGCCTACCAGACGATGCTGGAAGAGGCAGAGAAGCGCGACCACCGCAAACTCGGCCGCGAGATGGACCTGTTCCATTTCCAGGAAGAGGGGCCGGGCGTCGTCTTCTGGCACGCCAAGGGCTGGAAGATGTTCCAGAATCTGGTCAACTACATGCGCCGCCGCCTCGACGAGCAGGGCTACCAGGAGGTCAACGCACCGCAGGTTCTCGACAAGAGCCTGTGGGAGACGTCGGGCCACTGGGGCTGGTATCGCGATGCCATGTTCAAGGTGACGGTGGCCGGCGACGACACCGACGACGACCGCGTGTTCGCGCTGAAGCCGATGAATTGTCCGGGCCACGTGCAGATATTCAAGCATGGGTTGAAATCCTATCGCGATCTGCCCGTAAAACTTGCGGAATTCGGCAATGTGCATCGTTACGAACCGTCCGGCGCCTTGCACGGGCTGATGCGCGTGCGCGGCTTCACGCAGGACGATGCGCACATCTTCTGCACCGAGGAGCAGCTGGCCGCGGAATGCCTGCGCATCAACGATCTGATCCTGTCGACCTACGCCGATTTCGGCTTCGACGATGTCAGCGTGAAGCTGTCGACGCGGCCGGATAAGCGCGTCGGCACCGACGAGGCCTGGGATCATGCCGAGGCGATCATGGGCAACGTGCTGGATACAATCAGGACGCGCTCGGGAAACCGCATCAAGACCTCGATCAATCCGGGCGAGGGCGCTTTCTACGGGCCGAAATTCGAATATGTGCTGAAGGACGCGATCGGCCGCGAATGGCAGTGCGGCACCACGCAGGTCGACTTCAATCTGCCGGAACGCTTTGGCGCCTTCTACATCGGTTCGGATTCGGAAAAGAAGCAGCCGGTGATGGTGCATCGCGCCATCTGCGGTTCGATGGAACGCTTTCTCGGCATCCTGATCGAGCATTATTCCGGCCATTTCCCGCTGTGGTTCGCGCCGCTGCAGGTGGTTGTGGCGACGATCACCTCGGATGCTGACGACTATGCGCGAAAGGTTGTCGCACAGTTGAAGGCGGCAGGACTTTTGGCCGAACCGGATCTGCGCAACGAGAAGATCAACTACAAGGTGCGTGAGCATTCGCTGGCCAAGGTTCCTGTGATCCTCGTCTGCGGCAAGCGCGAGGCGGAGGAGGAGACGGTCAACATCCGCCGGCTTGGCTCGCGCGATCAGGAATCGCTCAAGCTGGCCGACGCGCTGAAGCTGCTTTCCGACGAGGCTGTTTCGCCCGACCGAAGGCGCAGCGCGGCCTGAGGAATCAATATTTCGGAGAAATGGCGGTGGAGCGATCCACCGCCATTTTCACATGCCTGTCACGCCAACCTTGTAACGAGCCCCCATGCTCAAGCTGAAGATACGGGAAAGGCCGTTTCCCGAACTCTCCTACGCCAATGCGAGCCAGCCGGCGCTGACGCGCTGGTTCATCCATTCCATTGAAGGTCTGTCGGGGCGCGACCGGTATGCCGCGCTCTATGATTTCTGGCGCCGCCAGGTGGCGCCGACGGGCGAGCGGGTGTTCAGCCGCATGCTGGAGCTGATCGACGTCAAGGTGCGCAGCACCGATCGGTGGCCGCCGGCGGGGCTGCCGGACACGCCGCTGGTGATCGTCGCCAACCACCCGTTCGGCATTGGCGACGGCATTGCCGTGCTGTCGTTCGTCGAGCAACTCGGGCGTCCGTTCCGCGTCATGATCCACAAGGATCTGCTGAAGGTCCGCGAGATGGAACCGTACTCGCTGCCGATCGACTTTTCCGAGACCAAGGACGCGGTGAAGAACAACATGGCGGTGCGCCACGAGGCAGTGCGGCTGTTGAAAGAGGGCGTCACCATCGTCGTATTTCCGGCCGGCGGCGTCGCCACCGCGCCGAAAGGCTTTGGCCGGGCGCGCGACCTGCCGTGGAAGATGTTTCCGGCGCGCCTCGTGCAGGACGCCAAGGCGTCGGTGGTGCCGATGCATTTTTCCGGGCAGAACGGCCGGCTGTTCCATCTGGTCAGCGGCCCGATGAACATGGCGGAGCGCGAAGGAAGGGTGGCGAAATTCGTCGGCAAGGCGTCGCTGACGTTGCGCCTTTCAATGCTCATCCGCGAATTCGCGCGGCTGTCCGGCAAGACGATCGACGTGCGCGTCGGCAACCTGTTGAGCTGGGCCGAGCTGGAATCGCTGCGCGATCGCAAGGCGCTGCTTGAGCGTCTTCATCGCGGCGTCTTCGATCTGGCGCCCGACGCGCCGCGCGGCCGGGTCCACTTCCTGCAGCGCCGCCTGCGCAAGGCCGCCTGACGTAGCCCTGAACTACCACTTCAACTGAGGGCCAAACCGAGGCCAATGGGCGCGCCGGTCAGTCGGCGCCTTCCTCGGGATCGATGGCCGACGCCTCGGTGGCCAGGACCTCGATCTCCTGGTTCTGTCCGGCAACGACGGTGAAATCCTTCTGGTAGATGCGGTCGCGGTTCTTGGCGATGATGGTGTATTGGCCTTCGGCCAAGACCATCGAGGCGAAGGCGCCGACGGCCTCCTTGATCGGGTCGCCGGATTCGTTGAGCAGCGACCAGGATGTATCGGCGATGGCCTCGCCGCCGGTCTCGCGCACCAGCTTCATGGTCTCCTCCGCCGCGCGATGCTCGACGGTGGCTTCGGTCAGCTTGCCGGCTTCGACGCGGATGTCGGAGCGAATGACGGCATTGACCGCGCCATAGGTGGAGACGACATGATAAACGCCGGCGTTGAGCCGCACGACGCTGTTCGGCTCGACATCGGGAATGATCAAAGCGCGGTCGCCATTGGCCTCGGCGGTGCCCTCATAAATGGAGAAGCGCAGTTTTTTCGGCGGAATACGCACGCCGCCCGACAGCACCGCGTCGAGCTTGAGGCCGCCGGCATCGAGCACCAGGCTTTCGCGCCTGGCGTCCTTGCCGACGGTGATGCGCTTGGTGGCGCCGGCGCGTCCGTATGAGGCGTGGACCAGATAGCTGCCGGGTTCGAGCTGGAACACGGCGCTGCCGCCATGCGCGGAAGCCACCATCGGCAGCTTGCCGTCGCCGGCGGCCTCGGGCTTGAAGACGCGCCAGACGATGCCGCGCGTGATGTCGGCGCCCTTGTCGGTCAACTGGGCCGACAGCGTTATGGCGCCGCCGCCACCTAGTGCCAGCGGCGTCTCGCCCTTGGGCGGTGCATAGCTCGAAATATCGGGGAGTTTCAGATTGCCGATGCCGTCGGCATTCTGCGCCATGGCCATCGAGGCCGGCGCAAACAGCGCTACGGCGAGCCAAATCAGGAAAAGGCGCGATGTCCCCTCAAACATGCCTTGCGTTGAAGCCCAAGGCGGTGGCAATTTCAAGGCTTAAGAGTCCGATCCGCCTTGGCAACGGCTCTTTCGTCCGGCGCGTGCGCGCCAATGCACGAGCCGCCCCACCCGCAATGGCGCGCTTCAGCTCAAAATCGAGTGCTTTAGGAGACCTGGCCCCATGGCGTCGCCGATCATCGACTTCCTGCTGACCCGAAACTCCGCACCGATTCCTGAATTGAAGGAACCGGCGCCCAGCGATGGCGATATCGCGACCATGATCGCGGCTGCAAGCCGTGTGCCCGATCACGGCCGACTGGAGCCGTGGCGCTTCATCCTCTATCGCGGCGAGGCGCGATTCGAGATCGGCAGGAAGCTGGCGGCGCTCGCCGAACAGCGCGAAGGGCCGCTGCCGGAAAACCGCCGCAACCAGGAGCTGGCGCGGTTTTCCCGCGCGCCGCTGGTGATCGGCGTGGTGTCGGTTCCGAAGGACAATCCAAAAATCCCGCAATGGGAAATGTTCCTGTCCGGCGGCATGGCGGCGATGAACCTGATGATCGCAGCCAATGCGCTGGGCTACGGCACCAACATGATCAGCAACTGGTATTCCGACGTGGCGGAGGGCCGGGCGCTGCTGGGACTGGCGCCACAGGAACGTGTTGTCGGGTTTATCCATATTGGCTCCTATCAGGGACCGGCGCCGGAACGGCCGCGGCCCGATCCGGCAAAGCTCTATGCCGATTATGCGGGGCCGTGGAACGACTGACACCCGAAAGCGATTCCCCTTTATTTAAACACCGGCTAAGACAGCGGCTTCGGCGATGCGTTGGGGTCGGCGCATCGACCATGGGGAATATTGGGGGTTGCCGGCGACATGAAGAAACGAGACTCGCTGCGAACCCGGCTGCGCTACGGGTTTGACAAGAGCATGGCCGCCGGCCCGATCGCGCTGATCGGCTGGCTCGCCCTCGCTTCGCTGCTGATCATCATCGCCGCCGCGGCTTTCCTTGCGGTGACCCGCATTGCGCCGGAGGGCGGCGAACCGTTGAACTTCTTCGAAGCATTCTGGGAATCGCTGATGCGCACGCTCGATTCCGGCACGATGGGCGGCGACACCGGCTGGGCCTTCCGTCTCGTCATGCTGTTTGTCACGCTTGCCGGAATTTTCGTCGTGTCGGCCCTCATCGGCGTGCTCAGCGCCGGCGTCGACAGCAAGCTCGATGAATTGCGCAAGGGTCGTTCGCGGGTGCTGGAGAGCGACCACACCATCATCCTCAACTGGTCGCCGTCGGTCTTCGACGTCATCTCCGAACTCGTCATTGCCAATGCCAGCCGCCGCCATCCGCGCATTGTCGTCATGGCCAATATGGACAAGGTGGCGATGGAGGACGAGATCGCCGCCAAAGTCGGCAGACTGGGCAATACACGCATCATCTGCCGCAGCGGCGACCCGACCGACCTCTACGATCTGGCCATCGTCAACCCGCAGACCTCGCGCTCGATCATCGTGCTGTCGCCGGACGGCGACGACCCGGATTCGCAGGTGATCAAGACGGTGCTGGCGCTGGCCAACGACCCGAACCGGCGCACGGCGCCCTATAACATCGCCGCCGAGATCCGCGACGGAAAGAACGCCGAGGTTGCCCGCGTCGTCGGCGGGGCCGAGGTACAGCTTGTCCTGGCCGACCAGCTGATCTCGCGCATCGTCGTGCATTCGAGCCGGCAGTCGGGTCTCAGCGGCGTCTATTCGGAGCTGCTCGATTTCGACGGCTGCGAAATCTACACGACCGAGCAGCCTGATCTCACCGGCAAGACCTTCGGCGAGGCAGTGATGGCGTATGAGCATTGCGCGCTGATCGGGCTCTGCGACCAGCAGGGGCGCGTCAATCTCAACCCGCCGTCGGAGCTGGTGATCGGCAAGGACATGCGCGCCATCATCATTGCCGAGGACGATGCCGCCATCAAGCTGGGAAGCGCCGGAGCCAAGATCGATGCCGCGGCAATCCTTCGCCATCAGCCTGTCGAGGCGAAGCCGGAGCGCACGCTGATCCTTGGCTGGAACCGGCGCGGACCGATTATAACCTATGAACTGTCGCGCTACGTCGCACCTGGGTCAATCCTGACCATCGCCGCCGATACGCCGGGCCTCGAGCAGGAAATTGCCGGACTGCCGGTCGTCGGCGACAATCTGTCGGTTTCCTGCCGCATCACCGACACGTCGAGCAGCACAGCACTGGCAAGCCTGGACGTGCCTTCCTACGACCACGTGCTCGTCCTCGGCTACAGCGAGACCATGGCAGCGCAGCCCGCCGATACGCGCACGCTGGTGACGCTGCTGCATCTGCGCAAGATTTCGGACGATGCCGGCACGCATATCTCGATCGTCAGCGAGATGATCGACGTGCGCAACCGCGAGTTGGCGGCGGTGACCAAGGCAGATGATTTCGTCGTCAGCAACAGGCTGGTCAGCCTGATGCTGGCGCAGGCTTCGGAGAACCAGCATCTCGCCGCGATCTTCGATGATCTGCTCGACGAGGAGGGCTCCGAAATCTACATGCGTCCGGTCGGCGACTATGTCGCCATCGACCAGCCGGTGACGTTCTGGACGATCGCGGAATCGGCGCGGTTGCGCCGAGAGATCGCCATCGGGCACCGGCGCGTTCGCGCCGCGCAGAATGATGAGCGGGCTCTGGGCGGCGTCACCGTCAACCCGTTGAAGTCGCAAGCGCTGGCCTACCTGCCGGAGGACCGGGTCATCGTGCTGGCGCGGGACTAAACCCCGGCTGCCTTGGCGCGAGCCAGAAGCCGCTCGGCGAGCCTGAGATGCGGCCGGTCATACATCTTGCCGTCAATGCCGACCACGCCAGGATTTCCGGCCGCCTCGAAGGCCGCGACGATGGCCTGCGAGCGTTGCACTGCCTCCGCCGACGGTGTGAAGGCGGCGTTGATGACCGGCACTTGCGCCGGATGGATCGCCATCTTGCCGGTAAAGCCGTCACGCTCGGCCTCCGTGCATTCGGCTTCGAAGACGGCCATGTCGCGAAAGGCGGGGAAGACCGTGTCGATCGCCGCGACTTCGGCCGCGCCGGCGGCGAGGATGGTCATGGTGCGGGCATGGCGGAAGACATCGGTGTAGCGGCCGTTGTCGTCGCGCGCAGCCCGCGCACCGATCGCCGCGGACAGATCTTCGGCACCCCAGGTGAGGCCGGCAAGCCGGGCGCTTGCCCCGGCGTAGGTCGCGGCGGCCAGCAAACTGGCAGCCGTCTCGGTGATGATCGGCAGGATCTTGATCGCGCCATCCGGCAATCCGTTTTCGGCCTCATGCACGCGGAGCTTTACGGACAGCTGCTGAACATCCTGGCCGCTGTTCGACTTCGGCAGCATGATGCCGTCGGGCTTTGCAGGAACCAGCGCGGCCAGATCATCGTCGGTCAATCTGGTCGAAAGATCGTTGACGCGGATATAGATGGCGGAGCTTGTCTGCTGCCGATTGCCGGCGATAAAGCGTGCCGCGATGTCGCGTGCCGCCGCCTTGTTTTGTGGCGCCACGGAATCCTCGAGATCGACGATTACCACGTCGGCGCCGGCGCCAAAGCCTTTGTCCAGCTTCTTTTCGGAATCGCCGGGCACAAACAGCAGCGAGCGCATCAGGCCGCCTTTTTCATCATCATCGCCTGGCGCGTGCATTTGGCGACGAGCACATCGTTCTGATTGTAGGCGCGATGCTCGAACTCGACGATGCCGCGGTCCGGCTTGGATTTCGATTCCCTGACCGAGATCACAGTCGTTTCGACACGGATGGTGTCGCCATGGAAGACCGGGTGCGGAAACACTGTCTCCCTCATGCCGAGATTGGCAATTGTGGTGCCGACGGTGATGTCATTGACGGAAATGCCGATCATCAGGCCGAGCGTGAACAGCGAATTGACCAGCGGTCTGCCCCATTCGCTCTTGGCGGCGAAGTCGAAGTCGATGTGCAGCGGCTGCGGGTTCAGCGTCATCACCGAGAACAGCATGTTATCGCTTTCGGTGACGGTCTTGCGCAGCGTGTGCCGAAAGACATGCCCGACGACGAACTCTTCGAGATAAAGCCCGGGCATCGTTTTTCTCCTCCGCTGCCTGACGGTTGATAGGCGCTGCCCATGCCACCCGCAAGCCAGTTAATAAACATGGTGAACCGTTCGTAAACCATTTCTGCCTAGGGTCATTCCTGGGGCCGGAAGCTTTCCGGCAAGGGGCGTAGCAGGCAGTATGGTTGTCTCGCATTTTCTCAAATGGATCTACACCGCGAGAGTTTCGGAGCGCGCCGCGGCGGCGAGCGCGCTGGCCCGCGCCTACGTCAATTCCGACCTGCCTTTCGAAGACCGTTGCGCGGCCGAAGCGGCGCTGACGCTGCTGCTCGACGACGCCTCGTCGAAGGTGCGGCTGGCTATGGCCGAAGCGCTGTCGATGAGCCATCACGCGCCGCTGCAGATCATCAGCGCGCTTGCCTCCGATCAGCCGGAAGTGGCAGCCCTGGTGCTGGCGCGCTCCCCGCTGCTGACGGACGCCGACCTGATCGACCGCGTCGCGGCCGGGCACAAGGCGACGCAAAAACTGATCGCCGACCGGCCGGTCGTTTCGATGGCGGTTGCCGCGGCGATCGCCGAGATCGGCGAACCGGAAGCGTGTGCGGCGCTGCTCGCCAATGACGGCGCCGACATAGCCTCGCTCTCCTTCCGCCGCATCGCCGAGCGGCATGGCCATATCGCTCATTTGCGCGAGGCAATGGTCACGGATGTGCGGCTGCCGGCCGACTGCCGGCACATGCTACTGGTCAAGCTCGGCGAAACGCTGAAGGCTTCGCCGCTGGTGATGGCGCTGATGGGGGCGGCCAGAGCCGAGCGCGTCACGCGCGATGCTTGCGTCAAGGCTTCGGTGCGGCTGGTCGAAGGCACGCGCGCGGAGGAACATGCGGCACTTATCGAACATCTGCGCCTGCGCGGCGACCTGACCGCAAGTTTCATCATCCGTGCCATTGCCCACGGCAAGGTCGACTTTTTCGGCTCGGCCCTGGTTGCGCTCAGCCAGCAGTCGGAGCAGCGGGTGCGGGCGCTGCTTGCCGGCGGCCAGGACGTTGCGCTGCAGGCGCTGTTTCGCCGCGCCGGCATTGCCGCGCCCACCCATGGCATCATTCTGCGGGCACTCAAGATCTGGCGCGAGGTCGCCAATGGCAAGCGTGTCGCCGGCGTGCAGGAAGTCAGCTGGCTGATGCTGAAGGAACTCGGAGGTCAATCCACTGAGGGCGATCTCGCCGGCCTGGTCAAGTCGATCCATCTCGATGCGCTACGCGAAAACGCGCGCGGCCACGCGCTGGCGATAGCGGCGGCTTGACGTCCTAGCCGCGATCCCTCGCAAAAAAATCCGGAAAGTCTTCGATCGCGGCGGCGATGATGCGCAGCGAGGCTGCGATTTGCAGCATATCCGCACTGCTGCTGCGCTCTGAGAGGCCTGCTGCATATTGCCGGGCCACAGTGATGGTTGCCGTCTGCGGATCGCCGGGTGCGCGAAAGAGCAGTTCACGCGCCAGGCCGCGCAGGAAATTGTCGATCGAAAGCGCGGTTTCGGAAGGAATGGCCGGGCTCTGCTGCGCGGCGCGCAACCGCAGGATTTCAAGGCCGACGGTAACGGCGGCGACCCCGCCGCCCAGAATCGCATCGCCTTTCCTGCCGGCATTTTGCAAGAGCGGCATCAGCTGGTTGATGCGGTCATAGGCCAGGCTCTCGAAGGCCGAACGCCGCGGCACCCGCTCATGCAGGCACAGCCGCGCCAGATCCTCGCGCATGGCCCGCACGATGCGGTTGGCCGCGCGCCATGGATCCACCGGCAGCACCACGATGAAGACGCCGATCGCCAGCAGGATGCCGACCAGCACCGACGCCGAGCCGGCGAAAAACGGGCCTGGGGCATAGGTCATCGCCTGATGCGGGCTGAGGAAGGCGAGGAAATTGATGGCAAAGGCCGTCGCCACGCCGACGGTGCGCGGATTGGCCATGCCCAGCGCCGTCGGTACCAGGATCGGCACGACAAACAGCGCGAACCAGCCGAAGCCGGGCAAAGCAGGCAGCGCGACCTGGCCGACAAGGAAGGCAAAGGGCAAAGCCAGCAGCGTTCCCTTGAAGAAGCCCCAGGACACCCGCACCGGGTCAGGCCGCGCGGCGAAAAGACTGGAGACGACGGCAACGAGGATGACGGTGCCGGCCGCATCGGACCATTTCGTCGTCAGCCAGAAGGCGGCGACCGCCAACGTGGCAAGGGCGGCGCGTATGGCATTGCGCGAAGCCCCGGGATAATCGCGGTGCACCACCAGCGCAGGCGGCTGCCTGTTGCTCCGGATAGGGCGCGTCACCGGTGCGCGCAGGGCGTCGAGGCCGCGCAGCACCTGCTTGAAGGCTTCGGCGAAATCGGCGGCGATGGTGAGGCGCGTGATGGTGCCGACCCTGTCGTCGCCCTGATCGGTCGAGGCGTCGGGCATTTGCCGGGCCTTGCCGGCAATCGCGTCGAGCCGCGTCACCCAGGGCGACGTGTCCTCCAGCGCCTCGGGCGTGGCTGCCAGTTCGCTGACCAGCGACTGCAGTTCCGAGCGCACCGGAATGAGCGCTGCGTTTTTCGGCGCGGCGTGAGAATGCAGCGCGCGTGCCGCCGACAGCGCCGACAGAAGCTGACCGATGGTGAGGCGGACCGGATGGGCGCGGGTGGCGAAGCTCGGGGCTTCGAGCCGGGCATAGGTGCGCATCTCGGCCAGCATCTGGGCGTCCGTGATCAGTTTGCCGTGCAGGCCGGCCAGTCTCGCCGGGTCGCCGCCGGAAAAAGCGCCGCCTGCATAGGTTGCAAGGTCGAGGATGCTGCGCTTCAGCCTGGAGATGATGGCGTCAGCGGCCAGCTTGGGCAGGATCAGCCGGCTGGTCAGGCCGGCGCAGACGATGCCGAGCACGATCTCGGCGCAGCGCGCGACAGCGAGATCGACGACTACATGCGGCTGGCCGAAAGCCGGCAGCCCAATGATCATCGCGGTATAGCCGGCAAGTGCAGCGCCATAGGCTTCCGGATTGCGCAGCAGCGACGAAACCAGCGTGCACAGCCCAATCCAGACGGATAGCGCCGTGACCAGCAGCCAGGGATTGGTGCCGAAAACCGAGGTGATGCCGATCGCCGCAAGTCCACCGGCCAGCGTGCCGAGCAGCCGGAAAAAACCTTTCGCCAGCACCATGCCGGCGACCGGCTGGGCGACGATGAAGACCGTCATCATCGCCCATTGCGGGTGGTCGAGTTTCAACGCGTAAGCAGCGAGAAGCGCGATCAGACCGGCCGAAACCGTGCGCAGGGCGAAAATCCAATCCGAGCGCGTCGGCTGCGTCAGGCCCGCCAAACTGGTTTCGAAGTAGCTCTTCAGCCGCGCCCGGATCACAAGCTGGTCTCCGTATCGGAAGTGCAGGCTAGAGCAATTCCAGGAAAAGTTTGAAACGGTTTTCCGCCCGGAACTGCGTCAAAACGAAGAGTCGGCCGGCGCTCAGATATCCAGCACTTCCGTCGCGGCGAATTCGGCGCGTTCCTGGATGAAGCGGAAGCGGGCTTCCGGCTTGGTGCCCATCAGCGCGTCGACAGCATCCTTGGTCGCCGCCACGGCGTCGATAACATCGACCCTGAGCAGCGTGCGCTTCCTCGGGTCCATGGTGGTTTCCTTGAGCTGCGCGGCCATCATCTCGCCCAGGCCCTTGAAACGGCCGATCTCGACCTTGGCGCGGCCGGTGAATTCGGTGCGCAACAGCTCGTCCTTGTGCGCATCGTCCCTGGCATAGGCAACCTTGCCGCCTTGCCGGATCGAATAGAGCGGCGGCACCGCCAGATAGAGATGGCCGCCATTCACCAGGTTCGGCATTTCCTGGTAGAAGAAGGTGATCAGCAGCGAGGCTATGTGAGCGCCGTCGACGTCGGCGTCGGTCATGATGATCACGCGGTCGTAGCGCAAATCCTCATCGCGGTATTTCGAGCGCGTGCCGCAACCGAGCGCCTGAATCAGGTCCGATATCTGCTGGTTGGCGGCGAGCTTGTCGTTGCCGGCGCTGGCGACGTTGAGGATTTTTCCGCGCAGCGGCAGCACCGCCTGGCTCGCACGGTCGCGCGCCTGCTTGGCCGAGCCGCCGGCCGAGTCGCCTTCGACGATGAACAGTTCGGCGCCCGCGGCGGCGTTCTGCGTGCAGTCGGCGAGCTTGCCGGGAAGGCGCAGCTTGCGCACCGCGCTCTTGCGCGACACCTCCTTTTCCTGGCGCCGGCGCACCCGCTCGTCGGCGCGCGCAATCACCCATTCCAGCAGCTTGGAGGCTTCCTGCGGATTGTCGGCCAGCCAGTGGTCGAAGGGATCGCGGATGGCGGTCTCGACAATGCGAATGGCTTCGATCGTTGCCAGCCTGTCCTTGGTCTGGCCGACGAATTCCGGCTCGCGAATAAACACCGACAGCATGCCTGCCGCCGAGATCATCACGTCTTCGGAGGTGACGATCGAGGCGCGCTTGTTGCCGACCAGGTCGGCATAGGCCCGAAGTCCGCGCGTCAGCACATTGCGAAAGCCGGCCTCATGCGTGCCGCCTTCGCCGGTCGGGATGGTGTTGCAGTAGGAGTTGACGAAGCCGTCACCGCCGAACCAGGTCACCGCCCATTCCAGCGAACCGTGGCCGCCCTGCTTCTCGCTCTTGCCGGCGAAGATTTCGCGGGTCACCTGGAAATCATCGCCGAGCGATGCCTTGAGATAGTCCTTCAAGCCGCCGGGGAAATGGAACTCCGCCTTGGCCGGCGTCTGGTCCTTTTCCTTGATCAGCGATGGGTCGCAGCTCCAGCGGATCTCGACGCCGCCGAACAGATAGGCTTTCGAGCGGGTCATGCGATAGAGCCGCGCCGGCTCGAAGGCGGCGCCCTTGCCGAAAATCTGCTCGTCGGGATGGAAGCGGATTTTGGTGCCGCGCCGGTTGTGCACTTCGCCGAGCTGCTCCAGCCCGCTCACCGGAACGCCGCGCGAGAACCTTTGGCGGTAAAGCTGGCGACCGCGCGCGACCTCGACTTCGAGATGGTCCGACAGCGCATTGACGACCGAGACGCCGACACCGTGCAGACCGCCGGAGGTCTCATAGACCTTGCTATCGAACTTGCCGCCCGAATGCAGCGTCGTCATGATGACTTCGAGCGCCGGTTTCTTGAATTTCGGATGCGGATCGACCGGAATGCCGCGGCCATTGTCGGTGACGGTCAGAAATCCGTCGGCCGACAGCTCGACATCGATGAAGGTGGCATGGCCGGCGACCGCCTCGTCCATCGAATTATCGATGACCTCGGCAAACAGATGGTGCATCGCCTTGTCGTCGGTGCCGCCAATATACATGCCGGGACGGCGCCGCACCGGCTCCAGCCCCTCCAGCACCTCGATGTCGGCGGCGCTATAGCCCTCGCTGCCGTCCTTGGTCGCGGCAGGACGCTTCGTGGCCTGCACCAGCGGGTCGGCCGGGCGCGAAGGTGTCCGAGCCGGTTGGGGCTGCTTTTCCAGATTGCCGAAAAGATCGTTGTTGTCGTCCATGCCTACCATAGAATCCGTGCCGCGAATCACCCGTCGATACTGCCACGCTTTTCGGCGCCAAGCGACGGAAGTTCCTGTTACGTTCGGGGATTAAACCCTTCTTATCCTAAAACCTTTCGATAACCAAGCCGGCGGAAATAGGTCCGTGCGGAGCGGCCGCGATTCCTGAATCTTTAACAAAGCGGCCTAGCGTCGCTCCAACAAAACAAAAGACCACGAATGTCAGGGGTTGGTTGTGAGGGGCAAGGCCATAACGATGATTGGCATCGCTGCCGTCTTCGGCGCGATTTCAATCTTTGCCGCGGATTTCTGGGTGAAAAGCCAGGCCAAGGCCGATGCCGAAGAGAAAACGGCGTCGATCCCGGCGCCCGCCGTCCCCAAGGTCGTCTTCAAGACCATAGTGGTGGCCAACGCGCCGCTGCGTTACGGCATGGAGCTTGACCGGGCGCAGCTCAGCGAAATCCCATGGTCCGAGGATTCGGTGCCGCAGGGCGCGTTCACCACAGTCAATGCATTGCTCGCCGAAGGCAGCCGCGTGGTATTGTCGCCGATCGAGGTCAACGAGCCGGTGCTGATCAGCAAATTGTCGGGGCCGAACGGCCGCGCGACGCTATCAAACATGATGACGCCCGGCATGCGGGCGGTGACAATCCGCACCGACGAGATCGCCGGTGTCGGCGGCTTCGTCATGCCGGGCGACCGGGTCGACGTGGTGCTGACACGCGATGCGGGCGAAATCCAGGAAGTGGCCAAGAACGCGCAGGGCGCTGCCGGATCGACCGTTACCTCCGAGATTGTCGTCTCCGACGCCAAGGTGCTGACCGTGGGGCAGGGCGCCGACGAGCGCCAGACCACACCGCAGATCGCCAATTCCGTCACCATCGAGGTGACGACCGAAGGCGCGCAGAAAGTGGCGCTTGCCCGCACCGTCGGCACCTTGTCGCTGTCGCTCCGCTCGGCCGCAGACGGAGGGGCCGCCAAGGACGGCGTCACCACCATCTCGTCCTTCGGCGGATCGGTCGCCTCCGGCGTCCAGGCCGCTGCCGGCGCGCTGTTCACTGCCGCGACCAAGGAGCCTGAGAAGCCGAAATTCAAGACGATCATCGTGACGCGCGGCACGCAGGTCGAAGAATACCAGGTTCCTGCGCGGGACCAGCAATAACTGCCGGTGGGGACCGGGCGAGGGACGGGACAGATGTCGGGACTTCATGCATTTCGAACTACGAAAGGGCTGCGCCCAATGCGGGCGCTTGCGGTGGGGGCTTGCCTGGCCGCGGCCGCAATGCTCGGCCTCAGTGCACCAGCCAAGGCCGACAACGATATCGTCCATGTCTCGTCGACAACGAATGCGTCGATCAAGGTAGCCAAGGGCAAGCCGAAGACGGTCATGACCAATGCCGCCTTCTACCAGATCGTCATCGGCGATCCGGAGATCGCCAACGTCAATCCGCTGACCGACAAATCCTTCTATGTGCTGGGCAACAATCTCGGCACCACCGGCATCGCGCTGTTCGACGAGAACAAGCAGTTGGTCGGCACCGTCGACATCGAGGTGACGCTGGACACCGACCAGCTGGCCAGCACCATTCGCGCCAGCGTGCCGGACGCCAAGATCAAGGTCGGCTCGGCCAATGGCCGCGTCGTGCTGTCGGGCGAGGCCGATGACGCGGTCGCCGCCGAGAAGGCAAGCAAGATCGCCAGCCGCTTCTCCGGCAATGAAGAAGTGATCAATTCGGTCAACATCTCGTCCTCGCAGCAGGTTCAGCTCAACGTCCGCTTCGTCGAGATCAATCGCCAGGCCGGACAGGATCTCGGCGCCAAATACAGCGCCAATTTCGCTTACGGCATTGGCGGGCGCGACGTCACCCTCGATCCTGGCACGGTGCCGGGAGCCGGCAATGGCGAGATCATCGGCCGGCTGCTGTCCAACGGCCTGTCGATCGACGTCGCCATCAAGGCGCTGGAGGAACGTGGTCTCGCCAGGCGGCTGGCCGAGCCGAACCTGATCGCCCGCTCGGGCCAGACGGCAAGCTTCCTCGCCGGCGGCGAGTTCCCGATCCCGGTCTCCGAGGACAATGGCAAGATTTCCGTCAGCTACAAGAAATACGGCGTCAGCCTCGACTTCACGCCGACGGTTCTCAAGGACGGGCTGGTGAGCCTCGACATCGCGCCGGAAGTGTCCTCGATCGACGCTTCGGCCTCCTACAATATCGGCAATATCTCGGTCCCGGGCTTTATCGTGCGCCGCGCCAAAACATCCGTCGACCTGAAGAATGGCCAGAGCTTCATGATCGCCGGCCTGCTGCAGTCACAGAACGACATTACCACATCGCGTCTTCCCGGCCTCGGCAAGCTGCCGGTGCTCGGCTCGCTGTTCTCCTCCAAATCCTATCAGCGGCGCGAGACCGATCTGGTGATCATCGTCACCCCCTATCTGGTCAAGCCCGTCGATCCGTCGAAGAAGCTGCTCGAGCCGACCGACGGCACGCAGCCAGCCAGCAATGTCGACTATTTCCTCAACAACACCGAGGAAGTGAAATCGTCCGAAGCCAATCGTGCAGTGGCAATGGCCAGCGGCAGTACGGCACAGCCGGCCGCGGTCACCACCGTCGGGCATTTCCTCGACCTGCCGAAGGATTGAAGCCATGCGCGTGGAATCATGCATCGCCCTGCTGATCGCCGGCCTCGCCGGCGGCTGCACCAGCGACGACTATGTCCGCTCCGAGGGACCGACGATTGCCGCCGGCAACGCACAGGCCGCCAATACGGCCATGCAGATGGTCGATCCCTGGAAATACGGCGTCCAGAACACCAGGCTGCTGGTGCCGGCGCAGCGCAGTGAGGCGGCAGTCAACGCCGCCGACCAGGCTGCTGCTGCCAAGGCCGTGCAACCGACAGCGACAACCGATTGATTTGCCCGGTGATTTGACCGGGAATGACCTGACAGGCTGACAAAATGGCAAGCGGCATCAAGACCAAGAAGATCCTGCTGGTGTCCAGCGACCGGACCTTTGCGCAGGATACGCGCACCGCGTTCGCGGCCTCGGAGGTGATCCAGCTTTCGACCGTCGAGAAGAACATTACCGAACTGCGCGGCGAGGTCCAGGAAGCCGATTTCGGCGCGCTCATCGTCGACATGGATGCGGCAAAGCTGGAAGAGATCGAGTCGCTGCAGCGCATCATGCGCCGGCTTGAAGGCCGCGTTCCGGTGGTCGTCGTCACCCAGGAATTCAACGCAGCCGCAGTGCGTATCCTGGTGCAGCTCCAGGTCGCCGATTTCCTGGTCAAGCCGATCACCACCGCCGATCTGGTGCGGTCGGTCGTGCGCGCGCTGCAAGGGCCGGGGCGCGAGGAAAACACCGAGTCGCAGATCTATACCTTCATGCCGGCCGCCGGCGGCGTCGGCACCACGACGCTGGCGCTGCAGACCGCCTTCCAGCTGCATCATTCGGTGACGCGCGGCGCGTCGACCTGCGTGGTCGACCTCAATTTCCAGCAAGGCGCCTGCGCCGAATATCTCGACCTCGAGCCGCGCTTCGACATCACCGAAATCGAGAACCAGCCCGAGCGCCTCGACCGTCAGCTGCTGGATGTGATGCTGTCCAAGCATGCGAGCGGGCTCTGCGTGCTGGCGGCGCCAACGCATCCGTCGGAAATGCGCTCGTTCAAGACCGATGTCGTGGTGCGCATGCTCGATCTCGTCTCGGCCTATTT
Source organism: Mesorhizobium sp. P170090 (assembly GCF_057786115.1). Taxonomy (NCBI): domain Bacteria; kingdom Pseudomonadati; phylum Pseudomonadota; class Alphaproteobacteria; order Hyphomicrobiales; family Phyllobacteriaceae; genus Mesorhizobium; species Mesorhizobium sp. P170090. The sequence continues at coordinate 4,625,724 of NZ_JBYNWH010000001.1, read as the reverse complement.
CGATAACGTCGTCATCGACATGCCGCGCACCTGGTTTCCGTGGACGGAGACGGTGCTGCTCGGCTCCAACAAGCTCTACATCGTCGCCGAAATGACGGTGCCATGCCTGCGCCACACGCAGCGGCTGATCCAGGCGGTCTACGAGACGGCCGGCAAGGAAGTGAAGCCGAACGTCATCGTCAATCGTTTCGAGCAGAAGATGTTCGACAACGGCATCAAGCAGGCGGATGTCCAGGAAATCCTGGGCGAGCATTTCGTCGGCGGCATCTCCAACAATTACCGGCTTGTGCGTGAAGCGGTCGACCGCGGCGTGCCGCTGCATGAGATCGACCCGAACGCCAATGTCGTCAACGATCTGAAGAGGATCATCCTGCCGGAAGAAGCCGTGGTGACGCCGGAGAAATCGCGCTCGCTGTTCGGCATCGGCAGGGGCCTCCTGAAGAGGAAAGCCGGATGACCAGCCGCTTCTCGACCCTGCAGAACCGTGACGTCCGCGCTCTGAAGCCGGCCGAGGCGGCGCCGGTCGCGCATCACGCCGTGGTCATCCCGACGAACCGCAAGGCCTTGCCGCCGAAGCCGGAGACAACACCGGGAAAAAGCGCCAACAAGGTGCTCGATGCCCGCGTGCGCATCCACCGGCTGCTGCTCGAGGAAATCAACCTGGTCGCGCTGGAGCGCCTGCCCAAGGATGAGATGCGCCGGCAGGTGCAGGAGTTCGTGTCGGAAAAGACCCGCCAGGAGCGTATGGCGATCAACACCGTCGAACTTGAAGCGCTGGTCGATGACATCGTCGATGAGATGGTCGGCCTCGGCCCGCTGGAACCGCTGCTCAAGGACCCCGACATCAACGACATCCTGATCAACGGCCACCAGAACTGCTTCGTCGAAAAACGGGGCAAGCTGCAGCAGGTCCATATCCCGTTCAAGGACGAGGCGCACCTGTTGCGCATCGTCAACAAGATCGTCGCCGCCGTCGGCCGCCGGGTCGACGAATCGCAGCCGATGGTCGATGCCCGCATGCTCGACGGCTCGCGCTTCAACGCCGCCATTCGCCCGGTCGCCGTCGACGGGCCGCTGGTGTCGATCCGCAAGTTTTCAAAGAACAAGCTCGGCCTGCACAAGCTGGTCGAGTTCGGCGCCATCACCCAGAACATGGCCGAGGTGCTGGCGGCTGCAGTCCACGCCCGCAAAACGACCATCATCTCGGGCGGTACCGGCACCGGCAAGACGACGATGCTCAACGCATTGTCAGCCTTTATTCCGGAAGACGAACGGTTGATCACCATCGAGGACGCGGCCGAACTGCAGCTGCAGCAGCCGCATGTCGCGCGCATGGAAACGCGCCCCGCCAACATCGAAGGTCATGGCGAGCTGAAGCAGCGCGACCTGGTCAAGAACGCGCTGCGCATGCGCCCTGACCGCGTCATCCTCGGCGAGTGCCGCGGCGAGGAGGCCTTCGACATGCTGCAGGCGATGAACACCGGCCATGAAGGCTCGATGGCGACCATCCACGCCAACACGCCGCGCGACGCCATTTCGCGCCTCGAGCAGATGCTGGGCATGACCGGCATGCCGATGACGGTGCAGTCGATCCGCAGCCAGATCGCCAGCGCGCTCGACCTTATCGTCCAGCTGACGCGACTGTCGGACGGCAAGCGCAAGGTGACCAGCGTCGCCGAGGTGACCGGCATGGAAGGCGACGTCATCCAGATGCAGGAGATATTCCGCTTCGTGCGCACCGGCATGGAAGCCGACGGCAAGATTCTCGGTCACTACGAGGCGACCGGCATTCGCCCGCGTTTCCTCGAGGACCTGCGCAACATGGGCATTGAATTCCCCGGCAAATATTTCGAACCCGGCCGGCCGCAGGAGTAGCCGGGTGTTCGAGAATTTCAGCCCGATCTATGTCGTCTATGCCGCGGCAGCGCTGACCGGCATCATGATCGCCGAAGGCTGCTATCTGCTCTATGCCGGCCGCAGCGACAAGCGCCTGGCTATCAACCGGCGCATGAAGCTGCAGGAAAACAAGATCAGCCAGGAACAGGTGCTGATCCAGCTGCGCAAGGAACGCGGCCTCGATTCCGGCACGTCATTCTTCTCGCCCGACCGTTTTCGCGCCCTGCGCACGCAGTCTGGCATGGTGATGCCCTTGCCGAAATTCCTGACGATGACGACGGGCGTGGCGCTGGCGATGATGCTCGTCGCGCTCTGGTACGGCCTGCCGCTGTTGCTCGCCATTTTGCTGTTTGTGGTGCTGACAGCGCTGCTGCCGGTAATTGTGCTGCGTTCCAAGCGTGCCCGGCGGGTGAAGCGTTTCGGCGTGCAGTTGCCGGAGGCGCTGGAATTGATCACGCGCGGCTTGAAGGCCGGGCATCCGGTTCCGGTGGCGATCTCCATGGTGTCGCGCGAGATGCCCGATCCGATCGGCACCGAATTCGGCGTTATCTCCGACGAGGTGACTTATGGTTCCGACCTGGTTTCGGCGTTGAATTCACTGTTTGATCGCGTCGGCCAGGAGGATCTGCCGCTGTTCGTCACCGCGGTTTCCATCCAGACGAGTTCGGGCGGCAATCTGCGCGAGATCCTCGACGGGCTGTCGACGACGATCCGCGAACGCGGCAAGCTGCGCCGCAAGGTGCGCGCCATTTCGACCGAGGGTCGTATGTCGGCCTATATCCTGACGGCGGTGCCGGCGCTGCTGTTCGCCGCCATCATGGTGATGATGCCGCAATTTTATCAAAGCGTCTGGGATGTGCCGAAGACCTGGTATCTGCTGGGCGGTTCGGTGACATGGCTGATGCTGGGCAACATCATCATGTTCAAGATGTCGAACTTCCGGTTCTGAGATGGAGCAGGTGATCCAGTTTCTTGCCTCGCTGGCGCCGACGTCGCTGATGCCGGTAGCCGCGATGCTGCTGGCATTGGGCGGCAGCGCGGTGGCATGGCCGCTGGTGGTGGCCAAAGGCGACCGCAACGATCTCAAGCGCCGGCTCAAGATCGACGACAGCAAGACTCCCCAACAGGCCGAGGTGGCGCCGAAGAAGAACCAGAGCGTCGTGCGCGAGAAGGCGGTGAAGCGGGCGCAGGAATTCTACGCCAAGAGCGATCCGGAAAATGTCGCCCGGCTGCGTATGAAGCTGATCCAGGCGGGCTATATGGAGCCGCGCGCGGTCGGCACATTCTTCCTGATCCGCTTCGCCTGCCTGGTGGGCGCAGCGATCGGCGCGTTCCTGGTCAACCATTGGATGGGCAGCGTCGATTCCACCGCGACCAGCCGCTGGACCTTCATCATCCTGTCGGGAGCCGCCGGCTATTTCGTGCCCGGCCTGGTGCTCAGCCAGAAGGTGCGGGAAAAGATGCGCGAATACCGCAACGGCTTTCCCGACTTCATGGATTTGATGATCGTCTGCTCCGATGCCGGCATGAGCATGGAGGCCGGCATCGAGCGCGTCTCGAAGGAACTGGCCAAGACCTATCCGTCGCTGAGCCAGAACCTGCAGCTGGTGTCGCTGGAACTCAGGGCCGGCCGCAGCCTCGACGATGCATTGAAGGCGCTCGCCGACCGCCTCAGCCTGGACGAGGTGCGCTCCTTCGCCACGCTCTTGCAGCAGTCGAAGGAACTCGGCACCAGCCTCGCCGGGGCGCTGCGCGTGTTCTCTGACGAAATGCGCCACAAGCGCATGTCGTTGGCCGAGGAGAAGGCACATGCCTTGCCGGCCAAGATGTCGGTGCCGGTGGTGGTGTGCATCCTGCCGGTGGTGCTGATGATCGCCGTCATCCCGATCATCGTCAAAATGACGGCGGTTCAGTAGATACCAAGGCAGTAGATACCAAGTGGCCGCCCGGCGGCTTTCTGCGGTTACTCACTTCAACTACGCTTCGCCTGGATGTCATATCCGGCCGGTTTGGCCGCTCTCCTTCGGCAAAATCCGCAAAAAGCAAAATGAGTGAGCCGTCCATGCGAATAGTCTTGTGCACCGCCTTCCTCGGCCTCGCCGCGGCCAGTCTGTCGCCGGCCTCGGCCGCGGCCGACGATTGCGGCGACGCTGCCGCTCTGGTGCAGCAGGCATATCCCAAGGCCCAAAAGAGTGCCGATGGCGCCTCCTTCACGCTCGAACCTCATACCAGCATCGCCCAGACGCTTTGGGATGGCGATGCGCCATTCGGCGTGGTCTGCAAGATCTGGCCCGCCCATGACGACCTGTTGTTGGTCGCCGTGCCGCTGATCGACAGCTCCCAATCCAGCGACGACGGGCATGTCGGCGATGTCGAGCTTCTGGTCGTCGACAGGAAGTCCCGGCAGGTGCGCCAGCGCCTGCTCCAGCCCGGGCTGATGACCGATGATGCCGTCGGCATCCGCGAGATCGACTTCGATACCGGGCGCTACAGATTGGCGCCCGATGTCGGCGCCTTCGGCCTGCGCATCGACATGGCAAACCATTCGCAGCCGAATCCTTTCAGTGAAACCGACCTGCGGCTCTATGCCCTTGACGGCGGTGCTCTGCGCCTGGTGCTCGACGGCATCATCGTGGCCGGCTTTGGCGGCGAAGGCGACACCAATTGCGCAGGATCCTTTCAATCCAACCGGGTCAGCCTGGCGATGAGCCCGGCGAGACATCACGGCTATCACGACATCACAGTGTTCGAGCGGTTGGACACCGACAATCCGTCTGTCGACAAGAATGGCGAGTGCCAGTCCCATCCCGGCAGGTCCATGAAACGAACCTACCGGCTGCGCTACGACGGCAGGCGCTATCAGTTTCCGGCGGGGCTCAAGGCGCTGGAGCCGGAATAGGCTTCGGTTGGTTAATGGCTTCTGTGCCCGAAACCAAATTTTAGGCGCGTTTCCGCACTGAAGTTTAATCGCCCTGTTGTAGTCTGCTTCCTCAGAGAACGACCCGGTAAATCGGGCGATTGGGGCCAGGGGCATGCGTCACAGAAGTTTCACGGCAATGGCCGCGCTAGCGGCGGTCTTGATGGTCGGCGGCTGCACGACCGACAACGTCGACAAAACCAAGACCACATCGATCCAACCGGTGGCAAAAGACGTCAGCACCTCCGACCTTGCGCAAGGCAAGGCGCAGTTCCGCGAGGCCAATTACGGCCTTGCCGAACAGCATTTCCGCAAGGCCGTGGAACTGAAGGCCGACAGTGCCGAGGGATGGATGGGGCTTGCCGCCTCCTATGACGAACTCGGCCGCTTCGACTTCGCCGACCGCGCCTACGACCAGCTTTTGAAGGTTGCCGGGCGCAAGCCGCAGATTGTCAACAATATGGGCTATTCGCAGCTGCTGCGTGGCAACAAGAAGAAGGCGAGAGCGCTGCTCATGGAAGCAAGGGCCGGCATGGCCGACCCGAGCGTGATCAACGCCAATCTGGCGCTGCTCAACAAGGGCTGAGACTAGGGACACTCGCGTGCCGAGCTTCGCGGGACGGCAGTCGACGCTTTGTAAACCCTGTCGGCAGGTTGCTTTGAAAACCGGCCGAAAACGGTATCTCCGGCCGGTTGCATGCCTATGATGCGCCACAAATCGAAGATCCCAAAGGTTGCCGCTCATCCATGCTGGATTTCAGTTCGCTATTGCTGGCGGCTGCGCTGTCGGGCACATGCCTGAGCGTCACCATGTTTGTGATCTGGTTCACGGCGCCGCGTCCACGCTTCGTGCTGACGGTTGCGTGCGGCATTCTCGTCCTTGTCGCCCACGTCATCGTCTTCTGGCGCTACACGAGGGAGCCCAGTCCGTTGCTTTGTCAGGCAGCGTTGGCGCTGCTCAGCCTCGGTTTCCTGGCGCTTTCACTTTCGGCCATCCAATATCTTGGTGTGCGCAATTACAGCCGCGCTGTCCTGCCGGCCATGCTCGCGATCGCTGTCTGCGCCGGCGTGACCTATCTCGGTTTCGATGGTGTCGGCTTCATCCTCACCTATACGACGGTAACAGTGCTGCTCGCCTCGATCGGGGTGATGTTCTGGATCAAGGGCGGTCAGGATCGCGGCATTCTGCTGGTCGTTTCGGCGCTAAGCGGCGTCTGCGGCGTATCCTTCGGGCTCTGCGGCGCCGTGCTTCTGGTCAAGGGCCAGTGGGTGCTCGGCGTCGCACCCGACAATTGGGCCGAGCGGTTGAATTCGGTCGTGGCGGTCGCCTGCATGACGGCTCTCGGCGCGCTGACGCTGTCGATGCATCATCTGCAGGCACAGATCGAACTGAAGGCCGAGACCCTGACCGACCCGTTGACCGGTCTGATGAACCGAGGGCTTTGAACTCGCTCTATCGCGAGCGCGTCTTCGGCCCGTTCATGTCGGTCGCCATGTTCGACCTCGACCACTTCAAGCGAACCAACGATGTCTATGGCCATCCCGTCGGCGATCGGGTGCTCTGCCGTTTCGCCGCAGTCATCAAGAAGTATGACAGGGTTGGCGTCGACGCCTTCCGGCTGGGCGGCGAGGAGTTCGCGTTGGTCATGTCTCGGATGACCGAAGACAAGGCCTACGATTTCGCCAGCAGGATCGGCGTCGCCTTCGGCACGGAAGTGGTGCCGACGCCGCGCGGGCCGTTGCGCAGCAGCGTCAGCGGCGGCATTGGCTTTGGCAAGGAAGACGGCAGCAGCCTGGATGAAGTGCTGGCCGAGGCCGACCGGGCGCTCTACGCGGCCAAGAACGCCGGGCGAAATCGCGTGCTTGTCCTCAACGGCAAAGCCGACGGACCGGCCCTGCGCTCAGCCTGACAGGCCAGAGTGTTATTCGGCGGCGCCGAGATATTCCGACAGCGGCGGGCAGGAGCAGACGAGGTTGCGGTCGCCGGCGACATTGTCGATGCGCGAGACCGGCGGCCAGTATTTGGCCGCTGTATCGACATCGCCGGCGGGGTAGGCCGCTTCCAGCCGCGAATAGGGGTGGGTCCACTGGCCGGCAAGGGTTTCGGCCGCCGTGTGCGGGGCATTGACCAGCGGGTTGTCCTCGAGCGGCCATTCACCCTTCGCCACTTTCGCTGCCTCGCCGGCAATGGCGATCATCGCCTCGCAGAACCGGTCGAGTTCGCGCTTGGGCTCGGATTCGGTCGGCTCGACCATCAGCGTGCCGGCGACAGGGAACGACATGGTCGGCGCGTGAAAACCGTAATCGATCAGCCGCTTGGCGATATCGTCGACGCTGATGCCAGCGCTCTCCTTGAGCACGCGCGTGTCGAGGATGCATTCATGCGCGATGCGATCGTGCCTGCCCTTGTAGAGAAGCGGGAAGTGCGGCGCGAGCCGCGTCGCCACATAATTGGCCGAGATGATCGCCGTCTCCGTCGCCTGCTTCAGGCCGGCGGCGCCCATCATGCGGATGTACATCCAGGTGATCGGCAGGATGGAAGCGCTGCCGAACGGGGCAGCGGACACGGCATGCGCCGAACCTTCGGTGACATGACCCGGCAGATAGGGTTTCAGATGCGCCCTGACGCCGATCGGACCGACGCCCGGACCGCCGCCGCCATGCGGGATGCAGAAGGTCTTGTGCAGGTTCATGTGGCAGACATCGGCGCCGATATCGGCGGGCCGCGCCAAAGCAACCAGGGCGTTAAGGTTGGCGCCGTCGAAATAGACCTGGCCGCCATGTTCGTGGATGAGAGCGCACAGGTGGCGCGCGCCTTCTTCGTAGACGCCGTGCGTCGAGGGATAGGTGAACATCAGGGCTGCGAGATTCTTCGAATGCTCGTTGGCCTTGGCCCGCATATCGTCCATGTCGATATTGCCGTCCTCCAGGCAACGCACGACGACGACGCTCATGCCGGCCATCGCCGCACTCGCGGGATTGGTGCCATGCGCGGACTGGGGGATCAGGCAGATGGTGCGATGGCCTTCGCCACGCGAACGGTGATAGGCGCGGATGGCGAGCAGGCCGGCATATTCGCCTTGGCTGCCGGCATTGGGCTGCAGGCTGACGGCGTCGAAGCCGGTGATCTCCGCCAGCCAGCCTTCCAGCTCGCCGACCATGGCGCGATAGCCGGCCGAATGGCTGGCCGGCGCGAAGGGATGGAGGTTGGCGACAACAGGCCAGCTGACCGGCATCATTTCGGCCGCCGCGTTGAGCTTCATGGTGCAGGAGCCCAACGGGATCATGGTGCGGTCGAGCGCCAAATCCTTGTCGGCTAGCCTGCGCAGCAGGCGCATCATGTCGGTCTCGGAGTGGTTTTCGCGGAAAACCGGCTGGGTCAGAAACTCCTTGCCGCGCGGCTTGCCGGGCATCGCGCCGGCCTCAGTAGCGCCGGACTTGGCGCCGAACAGGGCGGCGATAGCCTCGAGATCCGCCTCGGTCGAGGTTTCGTCGAAGGCGATGCTGATGCGGTCGGCATCGATGACGCGCAGCAGCCGGCCACCTTTTTCAGCGGCAGCGGCGATCGAAGCTGCCTTGCCCTTCACTTCGGCCGTCACCGTGTCGAAACGGCTTGAGCCGAGCACGGAAACACCAGCGGTTTTCAGGCCTGCTGCGAGGCCGTTGGCGAGCTCATGAATTCGGGCTGCGATCGCCTGCAAACCAGTAGGCCCGTGCCAGATCGCGTATGCGGTCGCCATGTTGGCAAGCAGCGCCTGCGCGGTGCAGATGTTGGAGGTCGCCTTGTCGCGGCGGATATGCTGTTCGCGCGTCTGCAGGGCGAGGCGATAGCCGGGACGGCCCTTGCTGTCGATCGACTGGCCGACGAGGCGGCCGGGCATCAGCCGGGTCAGCTTGTCGGAGACGGCGCAATAGGCGGCGTGCGGGCCGCCAAAGCCCATCGGCACGCCAAAGCGCTGCATCGGGCCGACGGCGATGTCGGCGCCAAGCCTGGCCGGCGCTTCGGTCAGCGTGAGCGCAAGCGGATCGGCGATGAAGACGACCACGGCGCCGGTGGCGCGAGCCTTCTCGATCGCCGCCTTGTGGTCGCCATAGACGCCAAACGTGTCCGGCCAGGAGACCAGCAGGGCGGCGGTGTTGTCGTCGATGGTCTCGCCATCGATCTCGATGCCGAGCGGCTCGGCGCGGGTGCGCACGACGTCCAGCGTCTGCGGATGCGGCGTGCCGGCCAGCGCCACCTTGGTGCGCTTGTCGCGGTGATGGCGCAGCGCGATGCCGACCGCTTCGGCCACCGCCGTCGCTTCGTCGAGCAGGGAGGCCGAAGCCACCGGCAGGCCGGTCAATTCGGTGACCAAGGTCTGGAAGTTGAACAGCATTTCCAGGCGGCCCTGGCTGATCTCGGCCTGGTAGGGCGTATAGGCCGTGTACCAGGCCGGGTTCTCGAACAGGTTGCGCTGGATGACCGGCGGCACATGGACGCCGTGATAGCCGGCGCCGATGAAGCTCTTCAGCACCCTGTTTTTTGCCATGGTCGCAGCCAATTCGGCCAGCGCTTCGGCTTCGCTCGCCGGCGCGGGAAGGGCTAGCGGCAGATCGAGGCGGATCGACTGCGGCACGGCCTGGCTGATCAGCGTCTCGACTGAGGGAACGCCGATCACGGCAAGCATGGCTCTGACGTCGTTTACATCAGGACCGATGTGGCGGGCCGAGAAGGGGGTAAGTGCTGCGCTCATGGCAATAGGTCCTGATGTCAACCGATATGGGCTTTGTAGGCGGCCTCATTCATGAGGCCTGCGAGTTGGCCTTCGTCGGCGAGCTTCATCTTCCACAGCCAGCCGTCGCCGGTCGCAGCGGAGTTGACCAGCGACGGGTCCGAGGACAGCGCGCCGTTGGCGTCGGTGATCTCGCCATCAACCGGCGCATAAACATCGGATGCCGCCTTGACGGATTCGACGACCACGGCGGTGTCGCCCTTACTGAGTTTGGTGCCGATTTGAGGCAGTTCGACGAAGACGAGATCGCCAAGCTGTTCCTGCGCATAGTCGGTTATCCCGACGGTGGCGATGCCTCCCTCGACGCTCAGCCATTCGTGATCTTGTGTGAAATAGGTTTTTGCCATCGGAATTATCCTTTGCGGTAGCGATGAGGAGTGATGGGCAAGGAGCTGATATCGACCGAGATTTTCGTCCCGCGAACATCGGCGAAGAGTTTTGTGCCCGGCTTGGCCAAGGCCGTTGACACATAGCCCATGGCGACGGGATGGCCGGCCGAGGGGCCGAAGCCGCCTGATGTCACGTGGCCGGCCGGATTGCCGTCGGCATCGAACAAAGCAGCGCCGGCGCGCACCGGCTGGCGGCCGTCCGGCTTCAGGCCGACGCGCTTTTGCGACGACCCGCGCTCCAGGATGGACCGCAGCGCATCGGCGCCGATGAAGGATCCGCCGGCGCGGAGATCTTTGGGGATCGCCCACATCAGGCCGGCACTCGCCGGATCGATCTCCGGCGTGATGTCCTGGCCGTGCAGGCACAGGCCGGCCTCCAACCGCAGCGAGTCGCGGGCAGCAAGGCCGATCCACAACACACGCTCGTCCTCGATCAGTTTCGTGGCCAGAGCGCGCGCATCCGCCTCCGGCAGGCCGATCTCGAAGCCGTCCTCGCCGGTGTAGCCGGAGCGGCTCATGAACCAGTTTTGCTTCGGCTCGATGCCATGCATGAACAAGAGCGAGCCGGTCTCGATGCCGGCGCGGGACAAGGCAGCCCAGGCTTCGGGCCCCTGGATCGCCAGGAAGACGCGATCGAGCGCATCGACCTTCACGTCGAAATCGGTCGCCAGCGCACGCAAATGCTTCTCGTCCTCGACCGCATTCCCGGCGTTGGCGACCACCATGAAGCGCTCGGCGCCGAGCCGGGTGACGATCAGATCGTCGATGATCCCGGCGGCCTCGTTGAGGAAGAAGGTATATTTGGACTGTGAAATCTCAAGCGCGCCGGCATCGAGCGGACTGGCGCGGTTGAGCAGTGCCGCAGCGCCCGGTCCGCTGATCTCGAACAGCTTCATATGCGAAATGTCGAACAGGCCGGCATGTTCGCGGGTGTGAAGGTGCTCCTTCATCACGCCGGCCGGATAGGTCAGCGGCATCGACCAGCCCGCAAAGGCGCCAAAGCGTGCGCCGGCGGCGGTGTGCAGATCTTCGAGAGGAAGGTGTTTGGTGTCGTCGCCCGTCATGTCATCTCCAGAGTCGCACGCAATCGGCCGCTGCTGGCGACCAGTCCGTGCCCCTCTGTCTGAAGCCTGAGAGACTCGCGCAACCGGAACTCTGTCGGCGACGCTTACACCTTCGGCGCGGGGGCAAGCCCCGACTTTCCAGAGTGTCTTTCCCGTCTACGGTTCTTTTGCCTGAGAGATTTCGGGCGATTTCCCCTTCGGCGGCAGCTCGCGCTGCTCTCTCCCGCAAACAGGTAGGACTCAAAACTTAAGCCCTCGACGCGCCATCCATAGCTTGTCGGCGACACCTTGTCACCTGCCAGCGACACGTAAAGCGCGTCGTCTTTACAGTCTTCGCTAACCACGCCGTTTGCCGGTTTTTCAAGACAATGGCGATATTCTGGGCTGACGGTTTGGCCGGCAATTGCGTTGGGCACGGCGGATGGGGATTGACAGATGGGCGAACGGATCGGGAGCGCGCCGGTGGCGGGGCTGGCCTCGAAGGACCGCATCACGGCGGAAGATGTCGTCATGCTGCGTCGCGAAGTGTTCGCCGACGGCGTGGTGACGCGCGGCGAGGCTGAAGCACTGTTCGCGCTCGATGCGACAGCGACGGACAAATGCCCGCAATGGCCTGAATTCTTCGTCGAGGCCGTTACCGACTACATCGTCCACCAGGAAAAGCCGGCAGGCTATATCTCTGAAGACAATGCCGGTTGGCTGATCCAGACCATCTCGCGCGACGGAATGGTCGACAGTGTGACCGAACTGGAGCTGCTGGTGCATGTGCTGGAAAGGGCGAAATCATCGCCCGGCCGGCTCTCCGCCTATGCGCTCGAGCAGGTCGCCAACGCGGTGGTCGACGGCAAGGGACCACTGATGCTCGGCGGCGCGCTGGTTCCCGGGCTGGTCGCCAAGGCAGAGGTCGATCTGTTGCGCCGCATTCTCCATGCCTATGGCGGCGACGGTAACATCGCCATCACACGGGTTGAGGCCGAGGTGCTGTTCCAGATCAACGAGCAGACCGCAGCGGCCCACAACGACCCGTCCTGGAACGACCTGTTCGTCAAGGCGCTCGCCAATTTCGTCATGTGTTCGGCCGGCTACGAAGCGCCGACGCGCGATGTGGCGCTGCGTCGTGACAGTTTCTTGGACCAGGTCGAGCCCGAAATTGGTGGCTTCTTCAGCCGCATGGTGTCGGGCGGCCTGGCCGGCATCATGGAAGCCTATCGTTCGCCCGGCGATATCGAGGCCGAATGGGAGTCGAAGAACCGTGCCGCCGAGGCACTCGCGCGCCGCGCCGAGACGATCGACGCCAGCGAGGCGAAATGGCTGGCCGATCGCATCGGCACCGACCGCCCGCTGCGTGACAATGAACGCGCGCTGCTGACGCTGATCAAACTCGCCTCGCCGGAGATACATCCGGCGCTCAAGCCACTGCTCGACAAGGTTGCTTAAGCCGCGCCGTTTTCTGCGACCGTTTTGCAGAGGACGATATTGGAGTGTCTTCAGGCCAATCGCCAAGTTCGGCCACGCGCTCGAAACCGGCTTCCTCAGGCAAGCTCGGTTCGGCCGGAGTCAGATCGTGCTCGGTCAGAATGCGAGGCCATCAAATCCCGCCATACCAGTCATAGCCATTGTCTTCCCAATAGCCGCCGCGGCTGCCGCCGATATTGGCAAAACTGTCGACGAGCTCGATCTTGTAGAGATACTTCGGCATCTTGTAGCCGAGCTGTCGTTCGACGCGCACGCGCAGCGGCGCGCCGTTTTCGACCGGCAGCGGCTTGCCGTTGAGGCCGTAGGCGAGGATCGTCTGCGGGTGGCGGGCATCGATCAGGTCGATGGTGCCGTAATATTTGATTTCCCCGGAGAGGCTGCGATCGATCGTATCGAGGCAGTGGAACATGACATAGCGGGCCTGCGGCTTGACCACAGCCTGGTCGAGCACCAGCGACAGCGGGGTGCCGGTCCATTTGGCGATGCAGCTCCAGCCTTCGACACAGTCGTGGCGGGTGATCTGCGTGCGGCTCGGCATGTTCTCCAACTGCTCGCGGCTGAGCGACAGCGGCTTTTCGACCAGGCCCGTTACCTCCAGCCGCCAGTCGGCGAAATTGTTGGCGAGCAGGCCCTTGTAGGTGTCATCGTCGGGCGCGGTGACGCCGTTCGGCCGCTGCGGCTGGCGGATGTCGGCCTCGGTGAATTCCGGCGCCAGAGCATCGCGGCCGGCAAGCCAGCGTTGCGCGCGGTAGGTCAGGCCATTGGCGTTTTCGAGGAAACTGCGCAGGCCGTCGCCCATGCCGAGCTGGCTGTCGAAGGCATCGCAGCCCGACAACATGATGCCGGAAACGCCGAGGCCGGCGCCCGTCAGGAACTTTCGGCGGCTGATCTGGAATTTGGCCATCTCACGCACTCCTCTCGGTGTCGCCATGCCTTGGCGGATCGGTGCGGTACCAGCCGGTGATGATCGAGCGCAGTTCGTTGATCGGGCCGGCGGCGAGGATCATCATCATATGGACGATGAAAAAGCCGACCAGCAGCACCATCACCGTGAAATGGATGGTGCGCGCCGTCTGCCTTCCGCCGAGCAGTTCGTTGAGCCAGGGCAGCACCGAGTTCATGCTCGGCGACATGGCAAGGCCGGTGATGATCATGAGTGGCAACAGCACGAACAGTACGCCGCCATAGGCCATTTTCTGCAGCGTGTTGTATTCGCGTGTGTGGTGGAACCTGAGCTTGGCGTGCTCGATGATGTCCTGCGGCAGCCGCTTGAGATCGTCAAGGCGCGGCGCCAGATCGCGGCGCAGATGGCCGTTGACCAGGCTGGCGACCAGCCAGACGACCAAGGTGGTTGTCAGTATCCAGGCGAAGAAGAAATGCACAACGCGGGCGGTGCCGAGATCGTAATAGGACGGGATTGTCGCCCAGGACGGGAAGGCACGCGACGTTTGCTGCCGGGCCGGGCCCGACCAGCCGAGCACGCCTGTGGTGTCGAAGCGATGGCCGAAGATTTCGGTATAGCCGCGCGGGCCGGTGGCGGTGTTTTCGGCGCCGATGGCAAAGACGGTGTTGTTGTACTCGAAGCCGGATTGCTTGCCGATGTAGAGCTGCGGCCGGGCATTGAAGATCTGCAGGCCGGACAAAAGCAAGAAGAACAGCGAGATCGCCCACAGCCAGTGCGTCAGGCGGGTCCAGCGCGATTGCCGGTAGATCAGCGTCGCATCCTTCGTTGAGGCGGCATCGACGCCTGCGCCGGGCTGACTCATGGTAATGGTTTCCATCTTTTCCTCGCCTCCGGCTGCGCGATCCTGGGATGGCCGCGCTCGTCCTTGTCCTCCCAATACGTCGCTATCGAAAGCGATGTTTCATGCGGTCACGTTTTTATTACGGGCACGGGTTTATCGCGGGCACGGATACTCAATTGCCGAGGCTCACCGCGAGATTGACGACGGCGGCGACGATGACGGCGTTGAAGAAGAACGACAGGATCGAATGGACAAGCACCACGCGGCGCATATGCGAGGTCGTGATCGCGGTGTCGGCGGTCTGCGCGGTCATGCCGATCACCGTCGCGAAATAGAGAAAGTCCCAACCGTCCGGCCGTTTGCTGCCGGGAAAATCGAGGCCGCCGACCGGTATCTTCTTCTTGGTTTCGGCATCGATCGCGTCGCCGTCCATCCAGTAGACATGCGCATAGTGGAGGGCGGCCATGGCATGGATGGTGAACCAGCCAAGCGGGATCGACAGCATGGCGAAGCCGAGTTCGATGGGGTCGCGATCCTTGTGATTGATCAAAAGGAACAGCAGGACAATGGCCATGGCGACGATGCCGAGCGTGATGGCAAAGATGCCCAGCACTGGGAGGTCCAGTTCGCGCGCGTTCTTGCTGAGATAGCGGCCGGACAGCAGCGGCATCTTGGCGATGACGAGCGCGATGAAGACGACGAAGAAGGAATCGGCGGCAATCGAGATCGAATAAGCAAGCCGCGTGGAGACGGGGAGCGATCCAATCAAAGGCAATACCGCGGCAAATACGACCAGACCGACGGCTAGCGACACAAAGAACTGCTTGTGCCGCTGCAAGGGGTTATTCGGCGATGTGTCGGCCATAGCCCGACCTCGGATGATGCTTCACGTCTGGTCGGGTGTGACGGATTTCAGAGCCCGCCGCAAGATACGGTCGAGCTCACCCAGGAAACGCGAGCGATCCTGTGGCGCAAAGCTGGCATTGTAGCCCTTGCTCTCGCCGGTTTCGCGCAGATGCTGCTTCAAATCGCGCATTGCAACCGCCATGCCGATGGTCTCCGGCGTGAACGGCCGGCCGGTTGGCCCAAGCACATGCGCGCCGAGCGCCACGGTGCGAGCGGCAAGCGGGATGTCGGCGGTGATCACGATGTCGTTGGGTTTTGCGTTCTCGACGATCCAATCGTCAGCGGCATCGGCGCTTTTAGAGACGACGACGTTGCGAATCATCGGATCGCGCGACGGACGCAGCCCGCCATTGGAGACGTAGGTGACGACCACGCCATGGCGCTCGGCGACCTTCTCGACCTCGGCTTTCACCGGGCAGGCGTCGGCGTCGACGTAGATGGCGGGTGCCGGCATTATCTCTCCAAAACGGACATGGGGCCGGCATGTTACCCGGCCCCATGCCAGAAATCTCGTACTGTCAGGCCGGCCGCGCGCCCGACTTCTTCGCCGTCCAGGTGGCAATGTAATCCATCAGGCCGGGGTTGAGACAGTCATAGGGCTCGAGGCCCATCGACTTCAACTGGCCGCGGATGCCGTCCATGCGCTTGGGGTCGACACCGGATTCGATGATCGACGAAACGAAAGCGGTGAAGCCCGGCGGTGACCAGCCGTCTTCCTGGAAGCGCTCGGGATGGATGAAGGACAGACCCTTGAACGGATGGTCGCGCTCGACCGGTCCGTGCATATGGACACCGCAGCCGGTGCAGGCGTGACGCTGGATAAGTGCCGAGGGGTCGACCACTTTCAGCTTGTCGCCGTTTTCGGTGACTGTGACATCGCCGGTGCCGGCTACGGCCACGACCGAGAACACCGCGCCGTCAGGCTTCCAGCATTTGGTGCAGCCGCAGGCATGGTTGTGGGCGATCTGGCCCTTGACCGTCACCTTCACCGGCTTGCTGGTGCAGGCGCAGACCAGCGTGCCGCCGGCAAAGCTTGCGCTCTCCTTTGGCAAGCCATTGTCGATTTTGGGATGCAGTTTCTCAGGCATTGTCTTCCTCCCTTGTTGAACCTGTGCAACTTCAGTCGCTGGCCCTTCGGTCGGCGGCTTGTTCTTCCTCCGTTTGGTGTGCGATCGGACGCAAAACCGGGCGCCACTTTTGCTGATCGCACTTAGTAAACGACGACGCTCCTGATCGACTTGCCCTCATGCATGAGATCAAAACCCTTGTTGATGTCCTCAAGCTTCAGCAAATGGGTGATCATCGGGTCGATCTGGATCTTGCCGTCCATGTACCAGTCGACGATTTTCGGCACGTCAGTGCGGCCGCGTGCGCCGCCAAAGGCGGTGCCCATCCAGGTGCGGCCGGTGACCAGCTGGAACGGCCGGGTCGAAATCTCCTGGCCGGCGCCCGCAACGCCGATGACGACCGACTTGCCCCAGCCGCGATGCGAGGCTTCCAGCGCCTGGCGCATCACCTTGGTGTTGCCGGTGCAGTCGAATGTGTAGTCGGCGCCGCCGATCTGGTCGGCGCCGCGCTTGGTCAAGTTGACGAGGTGAGGAACGATGTCGCCGTCGATCTCCTTCGGATTGACGAAATGCGTCATGCCGAAGCGCTCGCCCCATGCCTTCTTGTCGTTGTTGAGGTCGACACCGATGATCATGTCAGCGCCGGCGAGCTTCAGGCCCTGGATGACGTTGAGGCCGATGCCACCGAGACCAAAGACGACAGCAGTCGCGCCTTGCTCGACCTTCGCGGTGTTGATGACCGCGCCGATGCCGGTGGTGACGCCGCAACCAATGTAGCAGATTTTGTCGAAGGGCGCGTCCGGGTTGACCTTGGCGACGGCGATCTCGGGCAAAACGGTGAAATTGGAGAAGGTCGAGCAGCCCATATAGTGGAAGATCTTGTCCTTGCCGATCGAGAAGCGCGAGGAGCCATCGGGCATCAAGCCTTGGCCCTGCGTGGCGCGGATGGCGGTGCACAAATTGGTCTTGCGCGACAGGCAGGATGGGCACTGCCGGCATTCCGGCGTGTAGAGCGGGATGACGTGGTCGCCCTTCTTGACCGAGGTGACGCCCTTGCCGACATCGACGACAACGCCAGCGCCTTCATGGCCGAGGATTGCCGGAAACAGGCCTTCGGGATCGGCGCCCGACAGGGTGAACTCGTCGGTGTGGCAGATGCCGGTCGCCTTGATCTCGACCAGCACCTCGCCTTCGCGCGGTCCGTCGAGGTCGACCTCCATGATTTCCAACGGCTTTCCGGCGGCGACAGCGACAGCGGCGCGGGTTTTCATCAGGCAATTCCTCCCAAGGCGATTGGTCTTCAGGCTTTCAGGGTTTTTATACTGTTTCAACCCGATTTGGCGACCAAATATGGCGCAAATCTTGGCCCAGTCGTCGGCGAGCCCAACCTTCGCCCCTCGGCACGGGCCTGGCGGGCAGGGAGTGTCTTGATGGGTGCGCTGCCGGCGGTGCTTGAGCCCGGCTGCCGAAGCCCATAAGAAGGACGAAAGACCGAGGAAACGCCTTCGATGTTCACGAAAATCCTGATCGCCAATCGCGGCGAGATTGCTTGCCGCGTCATCAAGACGGCGCGCAGGATGGGGATTGCCACCGTAGCGGTCTATTCCGACGCCGATCGCGACGCCGTGCACGTCGAAATGGCCGACGAAGCCGTGCATATCGGGCCATCGCCTGCCGCGCAAAGCTATCTTCTGCCTGAAAAGATCATCGCTGCCTGCAAGGAGACGGGCGCGCAGGCCGTGCATCCCGGCTACGGTTTTCTGTCGGAGCGGGCCGCCTTCTGCGAAGCGCTTGAGGCTGAGGGCATTGTCTTCATCGGTCCGAAACCCAAGGCTATCAAGGCGATGGGCGACAAGATCGAATCGAAGAAGTTCGCCAAGGCCGCTGAGGTGTCGACGGTTCCCGGCTGGCTTGGTGTCATCGAAAATGCCGACCATGCCGAAAAGATCGCCGGCGAGATCGGTTATCCCGTGATGATCAAGGCCTCGGCCGGCGGCGGCGGTAAAGGCATGCGCATTGCCTGGAGCCAGTCGGAAGTGCGCGACGGCTTCGACCGGGCGCGCTCGGAGGCGAAAAGCTCGTTCGGCGACGACCGAGTCTTCATCGAAAAGTTCGTCGTCGATCCGCGTCATATCGAAATCCAGGTGCTGGCCGACGCGCATGGCACCGCCCTCTATCTCGGCGAGCGCGAATGCTCGATCCAGCGCCGGAACCAGAAGGTTGCGGAAGAGGCGCCGTCGCCATTCCTCGATGCCAGGACGCGCAAGGCCATGGGCGAGCAGGCCGTGGCGCTGGCCAAGGCGGTCGACTACCAGAGCGCCGGCACCGTCGAGTTCATCGTCGATGCTGAAAAGAACTTCTATTTCCTTGAAATGAATACACGATTGCAGGTCGAGCATCCGGTGACGGAGCTTGTTACCGGCATCGACCTGGTCGAGCAGATGATCCGTGTCGCCGCCGGCGAGAAGCTGGCGATCGAGCAGAGCGACGTCAAGCTGAACGGCTGGGCGGTGGAAAGCCGGCTCTATGCCGAGGATCCCTATCGCAATTTCCTGCCCTCGATCGGCCGGTTGACGCGCTACCGGCCGCCGGAGGAGGGCAAGTTCGGCGATGTCTTCATCCGCAACGACACCGGCGTCACCGAAGGCTCCGAGATTTCGATGTTCTATGATCCGATGGTGGCAAAACTCTGCACCTGGGCGCCCACGCGTATCGAGGCCATCGATGCCATGTCGGAAGCGCTGGACAGTTTCGTCGTCGACGGCATCGAGCACAACATCCCGTTCCTGGCGGCGCTGATGCAGCATCCGCGCTGGCGCGAGGGGCGGATATCGACGGGCTTCATCGCCGAGGAATATCCTGACGGCTTCGCGCCGATCGTGCCCAATGGCGATGAAAAGGCAGTGCTGGCGGCGATCGCCACCGCGGTCGAGCTTCTGCGCCGCGACCGGCTCGACCGGCTGGGCGGGCGGCTGGCGCCGCATTCGGGCGCACTCAAGCGCGATTGGGTGGTGAAGCTCGGCGACGACTATCTCCAGGCTTCGATCATCGAGGGCATGATCTCCATTCCGATGGAAATCGATCTGTCGGTCGATGGCGGCAAAGCGCTGACCGTGGCGTCCGACTGGCGGCCGGGCGACCTCATCTGGCGCGGCACTGTCGGTGCCCGCAAGGTCACGGCGCAGATCAGGCCGGCGCCGAACGGCCTGCGCATTGCCTGGAAAGGCATTTCGGTGACGGCGCGCGCCATGCTGCCGCGCACGGCGGAGCTGGAAAGGCTGATGCCGGAGAAGGTGGCGCCGGACACGTCCAAGATGCTGCTTTGCCCGATGCCGGGCCTGGTCGTGTCGATCGCGGTTGCCGAGGGGCAGGAGGTCAAGGCCGGCGAGACGCTGGCCGTGGTCGAGGCGATGAAGATGGAAAACGTGCTGCGCGCCGACCGCGATCTTGTCGTGTCGAAGCTCAACGCCAAGCCGGGTGACAGCCTGGCTGTCGATGCGGTGATCATGGAGTTCGCCTAGAGATTGTTTGGAAATTCTACTCAGGCGGCCATCTGAAGGTGGTTTCTGCGCTTCCCGTGCTCACGGACCAATGGCCGCTGCGCTCCGGTTCTCGAAACCACCATCGTATGACTCGCCAGAGCGAATTTCGAACAATCTCTGAGCCGTGCGGCTGGGTACGGAAGCCTGTGGTCGGTGGTCATTTGTGCTGGACTGGCATCGCCCGGTCCGGGACAATACATCTCCATCGACTCAAAGCCCTTCGAGCAATTTGAAACATCATGGCGGATGACAAACTTCCACGCGATCCCCTGAGGCGCGAAGCAGCGCTCGCTGCTGCGCGCCCGGAGGCGCCGGCGCGGCCGTTCATCCATCTGCGCGTGCATTCGGCGTATTCGCTGCTCGAGGGCGCCTTGCAGGTCGCCGCCGTTGTCGGTCATGCAGTCAAGGACGAGTGCCCGGCAATCGCAGTCACCGACACAAACAATCTGTTCGGCGCGCTGGAATTTGCCCAGAAGGCGGTGAAGGAAGGCATCCAGCCGATTATCGGTTGCCAGATCGATCTCGCCTTTTCCGGCGAGACCAGCGACGCGCAGCGCGACCGCCGCCGCCATGGTCCGGAGATGCACGCCGTGGTGCTGCTCGCCGCCACCGAGGCCGGCTACAGCAACCTCGTCAGGCTGGTCAGCCAGGTCTATCTGGAGACGCCGCCGGGCGAGCCCGTGCATCTGACGTCAGCAATGCTGGAAGGCCATAGCGATGGCCTGATCTGCCTCAGCGGCGGGCCGCGCGGCCCGATCGGCCGGGCGCTGAAGGAGGATCGCCGAGATCTTGCCGAGACGCGGCTTCTGGCACTCAAGGCGCTGTTCGGCGACCGGCTCTATGTCGAGCTGGACCGTGTTTCCGGTTATGACCGCGCTATCGAGAAATCATCGGTCGACCTTGCCTATATCCATGATCTGCCGCTGGTCGCCACGAATGAGGCGTTCTTCGCCGCCCGCGACGACTATGACGCGCATGATGCTCTGATCGCCATTGCCGAGGGTTCGGTGGTTGCCGCCGACAACCGTCGCCGGCTGACTTCGGACAATTTCCTGCGCAGCCAGGCGGATATGGCGCGGCTGTTCGCCGACCTGCCGGAAGCGATCGACAACACCGTCGAGATCGCGCTGCGCTGTTCCTATTATCCCAAGACCCGCAATCCGATCCTGCCACGCTTTACCGGCGGCGATGTCGCCGACAATGAGGTGGCGCTGAAAGCGGAGGCCGATGAACTGCGCCGGCAGGCCCATGAAGGTCTCGACGCCCGGCTGGCGGCGCATGGGCCCACTTCCGGCTACACGGTCGAACAATACCGCGAGCGGCTCGATTTCGAACTCTCCATCATCGAGAAGATGAAGTTTCCCGGCTATTTCCTGATCGTCGCCGACTTCATCAAATGGGCCAAGGCGCAAGGCATTCCGGTCGGGCCGGGCCGTGGTTCGGGCGCCGGATCGCTGGTCGCTTATTCCACCACCATCACCGACATCGATCCGCTGCGCTTCTCGCTGCTGTTCGAGCGCTTCCTCAACCCCGACCGCGTGTCGATGCCCGACTTCGACATCGACTTCTGCCAGGACCGGCGCGAAGAGGTCATCCGCTACGTCCAGCAGAAATATGGCCGCGACCAGGTTGGGCAGATCATCACCTTCGGTACGCTGCAGGCGCGCGCGGTGCTGCGCGACGTCGGCCGCGTGCTGCAAATGCCTTACGGCCAAGTCGACAAGCTCTCCAAAATGGTGCCGCAGAACCCCGCCAATCCGGTCAAGCTGGCGGATGCCATCGCCAACGAGCCGCGCTTTGCCGAGGAGGCCGAGAAGGAGCCAATCGTGCAGACGCTGCTCGATATGGCGCAAAAGCTGGAAGGGCTCTACCGCCACGCTTCGACGCACGCCGCCGGCATCGTCATCGGCGACCGGCCCTTGTCGGAACTGGTGCCGATGTACCGCGATCCGCGCTCCGACATGCCGGTCACCCAGTTCAACATGAAATATGTCGAGCAGGCCGGGCTCGTAAAATTCGACTTCCTCGGCCTGAAGACGCTGACGGTGCTGGAGACGGCGGTGAAGCTGATCCGCCGGCGCGGCATCGAGATCGACCTGGCGACGATCCCGCTCGACGATCCTGAAACCTACGCCATGCTGTCGCGCGGCGAAGTGGTCGGTGTGTTCCAGGTGGAAAGTGCCGGCATGCGCAAGGCGCTGATCGGCATGCGGCCCGACTGCATCGAGGACATCATCGCGCTGGTGGCGCTCTACCGTCCCGGCCCGATGGAGAACATCCCGACCTACAACGCCAGAAAGCATGGCGAAGAGGAGATGGCATCGATCCATCCCAAGATCGACCATCTGGTGAAGGAGACGCAAGGCGTCATCGTCTACCAGGAACAGGTGATGCAGATCGCGCAGGAACTGTCGGGCTATTCGCTCGGCGAAGCCGATCTGCTGCGTCGCGCGATGGGCAAGAAGATCCGCGCCGAAATGGACAAGCAGCGCGAGCGTTTCGTCACCGGTGCGGTCGAACGCGGCGTCGGCAAGCCGCAGGCCGACTTCATCTTCGACCTTCTGGCCAAGTTCGCCGACTACGGCTTCAACAAATCGCACGCGGCCGCCTACGCCGTCGTGTCCTACCAGACCGCCTATCTCAAGGCGCATTACCCCGTCGAGTTCCTGGCGGCGTCGATGACGCTCGACATGGGCAATACCGACAAACTCGCCGATTTCCGCCAGGATGCGCTGCGTCTCGGCATCGAGGTGGTGGCGCCGTCGGTGATGACCAGCTTCCGCAATTTCGAGGTCGGCGAGAACCGCATTTACTATTCGCTGGCGGCCCTCAAGGGCGTCGGCGACGCTGCGGTCGAGCACATCGTCGCCATGCGCGGCGAAAAGCCGTTCAAGAATCTCGCCGATTTCTGTGAAAGGGTCGATCCCAAGATCGTCGGCAAGCGCGTCTTCGAAAGCCTGATCATGGCCGGCGCGCTCGACTGCTTCGGCCACGACCGCGCCCAGATGATGGCCGGCGTCGAACGGATGATGGGGCTGGCTTCGCTGGCGCAGCAGAATGCCATTTCGGGCCAGCACGACATTTTCGGCGCGTCGCTCGGCGCGCAGCAGCAGGCGCTCAATTTGCCGCAGACCGATCCGTGGCTTGCCGCCGACCGGCTGCACCGTGAATTCCAGGTCGTCGGCTTCTATCTTTCGGCGCATCCGCTCGACGAGTACAAGGCGGCCCTGCAGAAGATGCGCGTGCAGAACTGGGGCGAGTTCTCGGCTGCGGTCAAACGCGGTGCCGCCGCGGGCCGGCTCGCCGGCACCGTCACCACCAAGCAGGAGCGCAAGACCCGAACCGGCAACAAGATGGGCGTCATCGCCTTTTCCGACACATCTGGCCAATATGAAGCCGTGCTGTTTTCGGAAGGGTTGGCGCAGTATCGCGATCTGCTCGAGCCCGGACGTTCGGTGGTGATCACCGTTTCGGCCGAGGATAGGCCCGAAGGGGTCAATCTGCGCATCCAGACGGTGCAGTCGCTGGAGGATGAGGCCAGCCGTATCCAGAAGGCGCTGCGCATCTTCGTTCGAAATGACGGGCCTGCGTCGGCGATTTAATCGCAGCTTACCCAGCGTGGGGAAAGTCAGGTAAGCATTATCGTCATCAAAGAAGAGGCGCAGGGCGAGATCGAGATCGAATTGCCCAACCGCTACCGCATCTCGCCGCAGATCGCGTCGGCCATGCGCGCGGTGCCGGGTGTGGTCGAAGTCGAGCTCGTCTAGGCTGCGCTGATATACACGGCAATCGCATCGACGTCGGCCAGTGCATGACGGCATAAAGATGCTCTGGGCCTGACATTGCAGCCGATAGGGCCAGCGTGCGGGGCGTGGTTGACCTGACCTTCCTTTGAACCACATGCGTTGAGCAGAAACTTCACAGGAACGCACAATCATGCCCAGCCGCGAACGCGTCGAAGCCTTCCTCAAGGAGGTGGTCGAAGGCAGCCACGTCAAAGCGATCGCCGACTTCTACCATGACGATGCCACCATGCAGGAAAATCTCGGCGTCCCGCGGCGCGGCAAGGAAACACTGATGGCGCATGAGCAGGCAGCACTCGACCGGATCGAGAAGATGCACACCCATCCTGTCCAGACATTCCTGGTCGATGGCGACAATGTCGCCATCCGCTGGACCTTCGACCGTGTCGACAAGGCCGGCACCGTGCGCCGGCTGGAAGAGGTGGCCCTGCAGCGCTGGCGTGGTGACCGGATTGCGGAGGAGCGGTTCGTCTACGACACCGCCTCGGCCTGGCGCCTCGTCGGGCCGGACGGCAAGGTGGTGGAGGGCTGACGGTCACCGGGGCCACTAGATCATGATGAGATTTGGTTGAAATCTCATCATGATCTAACCCTTTGTTGGAGCATGATCTTTTCCAAAAACCGGCACCCACTTTTTGGGATCATGCACTAGACGGCCCCGGCTGGGACAGTTACGCACTTGGTGATGAAAGCAGCCGAGAAGGACGGATTGCAGCAAAGCTCAGCGATGGCGCGGCTGCGTGACCGGCTGCGCAAGCTCTATCACGGACGCACGCCGGCGGCGTTCCGGTTTCAGCTGGTGGCGGTCATCATCGACCTCGCCATCATCGCCTTCTTCGTTGCCACGCCGGTGCTCCAGGACAAGCCGTCATTCCTGTGGCTCGACTATACCGTCGCCGCATTGGTCGCCGCCGACCTGATTGCCCGGCTGTTAGCCTCCAACGACATGCTGCGGCTGATGAAACAGCCGACATCCTGGGTCGATGTCTTCATCCTTCTGACGCTGCTGATGCCGACGGCGCTGGCAAATCTGGCGTTCCTGCGCATCCTGCGGCTGTGGTCGCTGTCGCGCAGCGGTTCGCTGTGGCAGCATTTCGAAATGCGTGGCTTAAGGCCCTGGCGCGAGGCGAGCCACGCGGTCATCAACCTGTTGACGTTCCTGTTCGTCATCACCGGCTTCGTCTACACCTTCTTCTTTCGCACCGGCGCCGGCCTCGAGAACTATATCGATGCGCTGTATTTTACCGTCGCCACGGTGACGACGACCGGTTTCGGCGACATCGTGCTGCCGGGAATTGCCGGCAAGCTGACCGCAATCGTCACCATGATCATCGGCATCTCGCTGTTCGTCAGGCTGGCGACAGCGATCTTCCGACCGGCCAAGGTGCTCTTTCCCTGTCCACAATGCGGCCTGCAGCGGCACGAACCGGACGCCGTGCATTGCAAGGCCTGCGGCCATCTTCTCAACATACCAGATGAGGGGAATTGACGAGCTGGAGACCATCCCCACAGCGCGAGGGATTAACCAGGATTTGCTACATTAGAGATCGATCATAGACTTCCTTTGGTCGTTGTGGCACTATGGTTACCAAAGGGTTAAGGCTTGGCCCTTGCGAAATGGGTTAGCGCGGTCGACCTGGCGGAGGAGTGTTATCTGGCAAACGACTGCTGTTGGGTGGGGAGTAACGTCTATGGCAATAGGGGATATCAAGACTTTCAACATCACATCTGGGGGGCTTACGCTTCAGGTTACCGCCATCGATATGGGTAACGGGACAACGACCTTCGATATCAAATGCGTCAGCGGCTATGCGGACATCAACGCAATCTATTGGGGAGATGATGTCGCTGACGGCAGCCAGTTCGACCTGGGCACCAAGAAAGACAACAGCCTGAATATGAACGGAACCGGGGTCGATTTCGATGGCGGCCTGAAGCTGTCGTCGACCGGGCTCGGCACCGAGGGTGTGAACAAGGCCACCTATCTCACGGCGGGCGAGCACTACTCGATCCTCGGCGCAAACGTGAACTGGGCCGACGTCGACGTGTTCGGCATTCGCGCCACCAGCACCAGCACGGCCGAAGGCAGCATCAAGGGAACGGACGGCAGCGCCGACGTGACGCTGGCCCCGAAGGTCTGCGTCGACGACGCGACGCCGGTCGTGGAGGGCAACAACGCATCGTTCCTGATCCATCTGGATCATGTCTACGCCTATGACGTCACCGTCAACTACACGACTGTCGGCGGCACGGCGACGGATGGCACCGACTATACCCATACACAGGGTTCGGTGGTGATCCATGCCGGGGATCTCAATGCGACCGTCTTGGTAGCAACCACCGATGATGCCGCGGTCGAGTTGACCGAGGGCTTCACGCTTCACCTGACCGGGGCGACGGCGGACATTCCGGGACCCGACATTTCGGTGGCACTCCTGTGCATCGACGGCGACGGAACGATTCTGGATAACGACGTTGCGCCTCCGCCGCCTCCGCCAGTGTCGGATCTCGGTCTGTCGCACGGATATTGGATGACGCATGACGGCACGGGACCCCAGCCAAACGACTGGAACGTTGCGACCGACACGTCCTTCGAGTCCATTTTCGGCGATCATGGGAGCTGGGATATCGATGCGCCCTTCGACACCAATGGCGCGCCTTACACCCAAGGTGCTGTAGTCGCCGACATCGACTTCACCCTGGCGCTGAGCCTTGGCGGTGGCGGGCAGAACGCACTGGCTCGCGAGGCTGTCGGGGCATACCTGAACGCCATCGACGAAGACAATGTCGACAATGGCGGGACGGGATACGACTTCGCTTACAGCGCGCAGGAGGTCAAAGACCTGGTCAATGACGCCTTTGACACGGGCAATGACGGCTCTGGCGGTCATACGATGCAACAAGTCATTGACCTGCTCCTCGCCAGCCACGACTGAGGATGTTTTGACGTTTGAACCTGGGGCCGCATGACAGCGCGGCCCAGGATCGGTTCCGGTTGTCGGTCAACCGCACGTTTGCTTGACCATCTCGCTTTCGATGAAATTCGGGTTCTATGAAATTCGGGGCTGGACCGCTGGGCGCGGTGCCTGCCGCCGATAGAGTGCGTTGAAGAGGCAGGGCCGGGGGCGGCTCCGTGTATCCAGTGGCGTTAAAACCGAAATCCGAAGAGATCTCGCGCGTCTTCCGCGCCTGCCGCGGCTATTTTTTGACCGCGGCGCTGTTCAGTCTGGCCATCAATCTGCTCTATCTCGCAGGCCCGCTTTATATGCTGCAGGTCTACGACCGTGTGGTTTCGTCGGCAAGCGAGACGACGCTGGTCATGCTGACGGCGGCACTGCTGATGGCCTTTGTGGCGCTCGCCGGTCTCGATATGATCCGCGCGTGGGTGTTGACGCGGGCGAGCGTCCGGCTCGACCGGTTGCTTGGCGGGCGCATCGTGGCCGCCACCATCGACGTCCTCGGCGGCGCGGCCTCCAAAAGCCAGCCGCTGCGCGATTTCGACACCTTTCGCCAGTTCGTCACCGGCGCCGGCATGCACGCCATCTTCGACCTGCCCTGGGCGCCGATCTATATCGGCATCATTTTCTTGCTGCATCCCGTGCTCGGGTTCTTCGCGCTCGGCTGCGCCGTGCTGCTCTTGCTCATGGCCCTCGTCAACGAGTGGGTCGTGAGAGGGCCACTAACGGAGGCCAACGATGTAGCGACACTCAATTATGGTTTCACCGAGATGGGGCTGCGCAACGCCGAGGTCGTGCGCGCGATGGGCATGACCGAGGGTCTGCTGAGGCGCTGGAGCCAGGACCGTTTCCGCGTGCTTGACCGGCAGGCGGTTGCGAGCGACCGCGCCGCCACCATGCAGAGCCTGATAAAGTTCCTGCGCCTTTCAATGCAGTCCGTCATTCTTGGTCTCGGCGCCTATCTGGTTATCAACCGCATGGCGACCGCCGGCGCGATGTTTGCGGCGAGTATCCTGCTGGGCCGAGCGCTGCAGCCGGTGGAGCAGACAGTCGGCGCCTGGCGGGGGCTGGTCTCGGCACGCGGCGCCTGGTTGCGCGTCAAAAGCCTGCTGCTCGCTACACCACTGCGCGAACAGGCGCTCACCCTGCCGCGGCCGGCGGGGCGGTTGTCCGTCGAAGGGCTTACCTATGTGACGCCCGGATCGAACAGGCCGATCCTGCGCGGAGTGACCTTCCAGATCGAGGCGGGAGAGACGCTCGGCGTGATCGGGCCGTCAGGCGCCGGCAAGTCGACGCTGGCGCGACAGCTGATCGGCGTGCTGAAGCCGTCAGCTGGCGTGGTGCGCCTCGATGGCGCCGACGTGTCCGTCTGGCCGCGCAACTCGCTCGGGCGCCATCTCGGCTATCTGCCCCAGGATATCGAACTGTTTGCCGAGACGGTCGCCGCCAATATCAGCCGTTTCCAGACCGACATGGATAGCGAAGTGGTTGCCGCGGCTCAATTGGCCGGCGTCCACGAGATGATCCTGCGGCTGCCGAATGGCTACGATACCCAGGTCGGCGAAGGCGGCGCCGTTCTCTCCGGCGGATATCGCCAGCGGATCGGGCTCGCCCGCGCCGTCTTTGGCGAACCGAGCGTGGTCGTGCTCGACGAGCCGGCTTCAAATCTCGACGTCGAAGGGGATAGCGCCCTCGCTGAATGCATCGCGGAGCTGAAACGGCAAGGTGCCACCGTCGTCATTATCTCCCATCGTCCATCAACGCTTGCGCAGGTCGACAAGATTCTGCTGCTTCGCGACGGTGCCGTCGAACTCTTCGGCGAGCGCACCGAGGTCATTGCCAAGCTGTCGCGCCCGCTCAGGGCGGTTCCTGCCCAGGCACCTCCAGATACCGCACTTGTCGCGACCGTGGGAAACTGAGATGTCAAACGCTCTGGTTCTCGATCACTCCCGTCAGCAACTATCAGCTAGGGACGAGCAGCCGCCGAGCGATTCGGCCCGCGGCGCCGTCCGGGCGGGCCTTGCCATCCTGGTGCTTTTCTTTGGTGGGTTTGGCACCTGGGCAGCAATGGCGCCGCTCAACGGCGCCGTTGTCGGGGACGCAATCATCAAAGTCTCGGGGAACCGCAAAAGCGTGCAGCACCCGCAAGGTGGTGTCGTCAAGGAAATCCGGGTGGCCGAAGGCGACAAGGTGAAGGCAGGCGACGTCCTCATCGTCCTCGACGACGTCGAGGTGCGCGCCGAATTCGACATCCTGACGCAGCAGTTCGCGCTTATGCGCGCAACCGAAGCCCGCCTCGTTTCCGAATTGGAAGGCCGAGCCGCGGTCGAATTTCCGCCCGATCTTATGAAGCGCCGCGCCGAGCCCTATTTCCGCACGGCGATCGAGGGGCAGGTCAGGGAGTTCGAAACGCGCCAGATCGCCATCGAAGGGCAGGAACAAGTTCTGAGGCAGCGGATCAGTCAACTCGATGAGGAGATGCTGGGGAGCGAGGGCCAAGGAGCCGCTTATCAGGCGCAACTGGATTCGGTGATCGCCGAAAAGGACAGCCTGGCCGATCTCCTTGCCAAAGGCTTGATCACCAAGCCGCGCATGTTGCAACTCGATCGAGCCGCGGCAGGATTGCAGGGGCAGATTGCCACCGCCCGGAGCGCGCTCTCCCGTGGCCGTGACGGCATCGGTGAATATCAAAAGCAGATCACCCAGTTGCAAAAGGACCGCAAGGCGGAAATCACACGCGAACTGCGCGACATTCAATCCAAGCGCCTCGACGTGAGTTCCCGCCTGCAGAATGTCGCAAGTTCGCTTGCCCGCACTGAAGTGCGGTCGCCCTATTCCGGCGTGGTCGTAGACCTCGACGTGTTCTCCGTTGGTGGCGTCGTTGGCGCAGGGGCCAGAATCCTGGATGTCGTGCCTGATAAAACTTCGCTCGTCGTCGAGACGAAAATTGCCGTTCAGGACATTAGCGATGTCCACCCAGATATGGCGGCGGAAGTCCATTTTACGTCATATAAACAGCGCCTCATTCCCATCATTCATGGCACCGTAACGGGAATATCCGCCGATCGTCTCGTTGATGAACGGACGGGATTGCCATACTACGTCGCCGACGTGACGATAGACCAAGAGGAACTCGCAGCAAGCCCGCAGATACGGCTATATCCGGGAATGCCTGCAACAGTGATGATAACCACCGAAGAGCGCACGGCGCTGGACTATTTGATTGGTCCGCTCGTGGCTTCGTTCGACAAGGCGTTTCGTCAGCGTTGATCGGAAATGCAAGGTGCTCGCTCAACAATGACATGGCGGTCGGGAGTATCTCTTGGACTTTCCTAATTTTGCCTGGTTAGCAGATCGGGTTCTGGCGGCTTACAGCGAGGCACCGTGGCCTCTGCAAGTCCTGGCATTGCTGATTCCGACCATGCTCGCGCTGCTGTCGCGCAGCCTTCTCGCCACGCTTTGGGTCCTTCCGCTCAATGCTGGTGTGATTCTGTCGCTCACCGTGCAGACACATCCTTTTTCGCCAGAGGGAGCGCTGCTGTTGTATGCCATCGCGTATCTCGGCAGCTTTCTCGGCGTGATCGAGCGGCGCCAAAGAAGCGGTGAGGCCGCTGCCTCCGAGCGCATGCGG
This sequence comes from Mesorhizobium sp. P170090, assembly GCF_057786115.1. NCBI lineage: Bacteria > Pseudomonadati > Pseudomonadota > Alphaproteobacteria > Hyphomicrobiales > Phyllobacteriaceae > Mesorhizobium > Mesorhizobium sp. P170090. The sequence continues at coordinate 4,595,559 of NZ_JBYNWH010000001.1, read as the reverse complement.
GAACTGGGCTCACAACTCACGGTATTTTTAGAGGGGCTCGATCGTCGCGCCCGTATCATTGAGGAAGTTTCGGCAAAGCTCAAAGCTTCGTGCAGCACGCAACCCCAAACATCGACGAGCGAAACGGAGCCAACAGTGACTGAAATAGCCAGAAAGCGAGGAAACAAAATCACCGACAATGCCACCACGCTCTGAAATGCGCGCCCAGGCTGTTTGATAATGCGCCATGGTTTAGGACGCCGCGACCTCGGCCGGCTTTGGCGCCTTGCGCTGCAGGTTGAGCAGGTTGCCCATCAGGATCAGCAGGGCGCCGCCGGCTGTAAAGATGTCGATCTGTTCGCGGTAGAGCAGCCAGCCGATCAGCGCCGACAGCGGCACGCGCAGGAAATCCATCGGTGAAATCACCGTAGCGTCGGCATAGGTGAGGGCACGCGCCATGCAGAAATGCGACGACATGCCGGTGAAGGCAATCAGCAGGATCCATGGCCAGAGTTCGAGCGGTGGGTTGCGCCATTCATAAAGCGCCGGGATCAGGCCGACCACCGACTGGATGATCAGCATCCAGAAGATGATGCGCACGACACTGTCCGTGCGGGTCAGCGACTTGACCAACACCACCGATACGCCAAAGCACACGGCCGCGCCGAGAACGACGAGGTGACCCGGATCCATGGAGCCGACGCCGGGGCGAACGATGACCACCACGCCGATCAGGCCAAGCACGACCGCCGCAATTTTCGGCCGGGAGAGCCTTTCGCCAAGAAAGGTCACCGCCAGGATCGCGGTCCAGATCGGCGTGGTGAATTCGATCGATATGAGCACCGCAAGCGGGATCAGCGTCAGCGCATAGAGCCATGCCGCCTGGCCCGTATAGTGGATGACATTGCGAGCGATATGGGCCAACGGGCGCTGCGTGCGCATTGCGGCGAATCCGCCGCTCATCGTCACCAGCGGCAACAGGATGAAGAAGCCGATCACCGAGCGCAGTTCCAGCACCTGGAAGACGTTGAGCTCGGCGGTGGTTGCGCGGCCGGCGACTGACATCGCCAGAAACGAGGCGATCGACAGCGCCATCCAGAACGCGGCTTTGGGGATCGATGGGGAAGGTGCCATAGGCGCTATGTCGCAAGCCGGGACTTCTATCGCAACCGTTAGGCGACGCATTCGACTGGGCCAGACCGTTGCGAAAACAGCCATGCTGGAAGTGGAACCTGACGAAACGGCAGGCGTTGGTTCCCGGTATTGGCCAATTGCTGGACGCATCGTTTCTTCAACATCAACGGGGAAGAGATTCCGATGAAATCATTCGCGCGGTTTCTGCTAGCCGGCTGCCTGCTAACTGCAAGCGCCGCGGCCCATGCCGACGAGGCGAATTTTCTCAGCTCCTTGCAAGGGAATTTCTCCGGCAAGGGGACAGTCAAGGTCACCACCGACGCACCGACGGTGAATGTGTCCTGCACCTTCAATTCCGACGCGACCTCGAGCTCATTGTCGCTTGACGGCAATTGCCGTGGTCTTGTCGTGGTGACGCGCGCCATCAGCGCCAATCTGAAGGCCCGCGGGGCGAAGTATACAGGCGTCTATGTCGGGTCGCGCACCGGGCCGGCACAGCTCGCCGGCAGCCGTTCCGGCAACGCGATCAGTCTCGGCATTCGCTGGGCGGCGGAGGTCAATGGCGATCGCAAGGCGCGGTTGACGGTCGAGAAAACCAGCGGCGACGGAATGCGGTTGACCGTTACCGACGTCGATCCGAAAACCGGCAAGAACGTGGTGACGAGCCGCATCGATCTCAAGCGTATCTAAGCCGTCTCACTCCTCGATCGGCTCCGGCGGGTTGGCGTTGCGGCCTTTACCGAAGGTGTAGCCGGTTTCCACCGCCTTCTTGCCGAACTTGTCGCGCAGCGTATCGATGGCGCTTTCGGCCATGGCGCGCTTGCGCGAGCCGACGTCGACGAGATCGGGCGGATCGGCCTTCTCGTCATCCGAGAGATCGCTGACACCGATGCCAAGCAGCCGGTACTTTGTCCCGTCCGCCTCCTTGCGCAACAGCTCGAGCCCGGTCTGGAAAATGCGGTCGGCCAGCCGGGTCGGGTCGCCGAGCTGGCGGTTGCGGATACGCAGCTTGAAATCCTGCGTCTTCAGCTTCAGCACCACGGTGCGCCCGGCAATGCCTGACTTCTTCAGCCGCGCCGAGACCTTTTCCGACAATCCCCTCAGCACTGGAACCAGTTCGCCCATTTCAGCTATGTCGGTGTCGAAAGTGGTTTCGGCCGACACACTTTTCGCATCCTGGTCGGGATCGACACGGCGGTCGTCCTGGCCGCGCGAGAGATGGTAGAGCCGGGTGCCCATCACGCCATAGCGGCGCATAAGATCGGCGCGCTCCATGCGCTGCAACTGGGCGATGCTGCGGATGCCGTCGCGTTCGAGCGTTGCGGCAAAAGCCTTGCCGACGCCCCAGATCAGCGTCACCGGCTGTTCGGCCAGGAAACCCAGCGCCTCGGCTTCGCCGATCACCGAAAAGCCGCGCGGCTTGCGGAAATCGGAGGCAACCTTGGCCAGGAACTTGCAGTAGGAAAGGCCGGCCGAAACGGTGATGCCGATTTCCTTTTCGACGGTCTGCGCAAAGCGCGCCAGCACCACCGCCGGCGGCATGCCGTGCAGGCGCTCGGTGCCGGCAAGGTCGAGAAACGCCTCATCGATGGAGAGCGGTTCGACCAGCGGCGTGAGCGCCTGCATCAAGGCGCGGACATCGCGGCCGACGCGGACGTATTTCTCCATATTGGGCGGGATGACGACCGCTTCCGGACAGGCTTCGAGCGCCTTGAACATCGGCATTGCCGAGCGCACCCCCTGGATGCGGGCGATGTAGCAGGCGGTGGAAACGACGCCGCGCTTGCCGCCGCCGATGATCAGCGGCTTGTCCTTCAGCGCCGGATTGTCGCGCTTTTCGATCGCCGCATAGAAGGCGTCGCAATCGATATGCGCCAGATGCAGCTGGTAGAGCTCGGGATGGCGGGTGAGTCGAGGGCTGCCGCAACGCTCACAGCGCCTGGTATCGCTGCGCTGAAAGGTCAGGCAGTCGCGGCAAAAACCGTGCTCGGGATTGTTGACAGGGGCCGCCATCGCTGCGAACATAAAGAGAACAGATGCAATGGTACGTCAGGACGGAAGCCGCCACAAGCGGTTAGCCGGGAGAGAACTCATGAGCACCACCATAGCGCCGCTGGCGCCTGACCTATGGGCGGATTTCGAGGATCTTTTCGGCAAGCAGGGCGCCTGTTACGGCTGCTGGTGCACGCATTTCCGGATGGCGCCGGCGGCCCGACGGGCCAGCGACAAGCAGCGCAACAAGGATCATATCAAGGCGCGTATCGAGGCCGGGCCGCCGCCGGGGCTTTTGGCCTTCGAGGACGGCCAGGCGGTCGGCTGGATGCAGATCGGTCCACGCGCCGACGTGCCCGAATGGAACAATCGGGGCCGGGGCTCGGCGCCGGTCGATCCAACCGACGCCGTAGATCCCGGCGTCTGGGCCATCTCCTGCTTCTTCATCCGCGCCAGCGCGCGTGGCCGGGGCGTCAGCCACCGCCTGGTCGAGGGCGGCATCGCTTTTGCCCGCCAGAACAAGGCGCGGCTGGTCGAGGCGTGTCCGATCGACGTGTCGCGCGATTCGCGTTCGATCGGGCTGTTCGTCGGCTCGTCGCGTGTGTTTGAAAAGGCCGGCTTCGAGCGGCTTGTCGAACGCAAGGCCGGACGGCCGCTGATGCGGCTGGTGTTGTAGTCAATTACCCGTCGGCGTTTGTTGATGTCCTGTGGAAGCTGTAGGTTGGTTTCATAGCAGACGAACGAAGCGTTCCTTTTTGGTCAAATGGAGAATTTTGTGAACCGTGTCCTGCCGCTTGCTTTCCTTCTCGCCCTCAGCGCTCCTGCCTTTGGCCAGGCTGTCGATGCCCAAGGTGCCAAGCAACTTTCCGATGAGCTCTCTCGCTATGTCGGCAAACAGGCGCTCAATGAAGGCATTTTGAAGATCTCAGCCGAGGAGGGTGCCTACAAGATCACCTTCGATGTGAAGGCGCTTGTGGCGAAGATGCCGAAGCAGGATCTGAAGCGGTTCGATTTCCCGCCCGTCACGCTGCGGGTCAAACCGCGCAGCGACGGAGGCTGGGATGTCGCCTCGGATTTCTCTACGACTGGGTCCATCGAGGTAAATGGCCCAAATGGCCTGAACACCGGGCAAATCGTTGTCAAGGATGGCAAGTTCACGGGCGTCTATGACCCGGAACTGGCGGCATTTACCAGCGGCACCAGTTCGATTGCGGGCATGACGATGACGTCGCGCCAAGTCAGTCAATTGACCGATTTGAGCGTGGGGCTGGGCTCTTCCAAATTTGACGCCAGGAAGTCGGCCAACGGCGGCGTCGATCTTAATTTCACACAGGCGATGGCGGACTTCGTCGAAACGGTCAAAATCGATGACCGGTCAATCGCAGCGCTCCGGGCACCGGAGCTCGCTGTGAACGTGACCGCTAAGGCCATTCAGACCAAGCCGCTTCTGGATCTTTTGGCGTTCGCCGTCGCCCATGAGGACGAGGCCCGGCTGAAGGCCGATCAAGCAGAGTTCAAAACGCTTCTGCTCGGTGCGCTGCCGCTATGGGAACGGATCGATGGGACCTACGCATTCAAAAACCTTGCCATTGAAACATATGCCGGCAATTTCGGCGCGGCGCAGCTGAACACCGTTGTCGGCATGGACGGCATCAGCAAGGACGGCAAGATCAGCTACGCATTCAAGGTTTCCGGCCTGACAATACCGCAGCAGATGCTGCCCAGTTGGACCGTTGCGTTGCTGCCGACGGATCTCGACCTGAATTTCGGCGGCGCCAACATCGATCTCGACAGTATGGCCAGGAAAACCATCGACACCCTCGATTTCAGCAAGGATCCACCGCTGCCGCCAGATTTCGGCGACGAGATTTCCGCCAATTTCCTGGCCAAGATACCAAAATTCGTTCTCGGGCACAGCACGGTGAAGAACGGCGACATCGAGGTCGCCATGGAGGGCGAAATGACGTTCCCCGGCAAGAAGCCGGATGCGAGCGTGACCGTCAACGTAACCGGCTACGACAAGATCGTTGAAACCTTGCAGGCGGCGGCTAAATCTGACCCGGAGGCATCGCAGGCTTTCACAGGGGCGCTTGCGATTAAGGGATTCGCCAAGACGCTGCCGGACGGCCGTATCGAATGGGTGATCAACGCCAGGCATGATGGGTCGGTGACGGTCAACGGCGCGATGCTGAAGGGGCCTGATCCGGTCGTGGAAGACAACGCCGATCCGGATGCGATCCCTGGGACAGCAACGAAGCCTTGAGCACTGACCTCGGGGGCGGCTAACTCAGAGTCCCAGCGCGCTAGCAATCTTTGGCGCGGCCTCGTGCCAGTCCTCGACGGAGATGATGTCGTCCGGCACCGGCGGCAGGAAGGCGCGCAGCGAATTGTCGGCCATCAGGTGGAAGAGATGGGCGTCGGCAACCGAGTTGCGTGCCGAGATGAGGTTGGCGGGCTGGTCGTCGACAAAGGCTACCGGCCGGCCTCTGCTACCACGCAATTTGGCCACCGCGGGTCCCTTGGCCATTTCGGTGGTCAATAGCGGATAGGGCAGACCGAGCGCATCGAGATGGGCGCGGCGGGCGGCGCGATGCCGGTGCGGCATGGCGGTCAAAAGGACGATCTCGACGCGGTCGCTGAGGCTGGCAAGCGCTTGTTCGGCACCGTCGGTAACGCTCTGCCAGTCGGCCTGCGTATCGAAGAAATCTCCGAGAAGTGCCGTCACCTCCGGCTGTTCGATCAGCCGGCCGCTCGCCGTTTCGGCAATGTTGCCGGTGAGACGGAAGGAGGCCAGGGTCAGGCCGAAGCCGCGCGATTTCAGGAAATGCGGAAACGGCCGGATGAATTCGAGCACGACATCGTCGACATCGAGGATCAGCAGAGGCCGGTCGTCGGCTGCAAGTTCGGCGATCTGGCGTGCCGTCTCGGGATCGTCGCTCATATCGAATGCTCATGGTCGTCGCCGCCAAGAGGCAGCGCCCGCAACGCCTTGCCGATGGCGGCCGGGGGCGTGTCGGTTTCCTCGGCAAAGCGCAGCAAGGTCGGCTCGTGGGCAAGCATGAACTGCAGCACGCCGGCAAGGAATCCCGGTTCGGCCGCGGCGCGGCGGATGGCGGACGCCTCGATGCCGGTGATGGCCAGGAAGCGCGGCAGGAGTTCGGGGTCGGCGGCGACGAAGCCCAGTGCCTTCACGGCAATGGTTTCCGCTTCCTCGCGCATTGACGCTGCGTTTGCCATCACTACTTTCTCGTTGCGGAAATGAGTCTCTTTTCCGCAGTAATCGCAAGCGTCGCCTGCGGCAAGCCACAGCCCCGATCCAATGTGGTTTTCGAGGTGGAATCCGAATGGCTTTTGCCGCTTCGGGTTTCCATTTCGTCAATTATATTGCCTTAAGAGTGAGCGAGGGTTTGGTGTGCTTCGACAAAGGCGCATAGCGGCAGGGCTTCGGGCAGAAGCCTGGCCGGGACGGGAAATCGATGCCTAAGAAGGTCATGATCGTCGAGGACAACGAGCTCAATATGAAGCTCTTTCGCGACCTCATCGAAGCCAGCGGTTATGAAACGGTGCGCACGCGCAACGGGCTCGAGGCGCTCGATCTGGCGCGCCAGCACAGGCCCGACCTGATCCTGATGGACATCCAGCTGCCCGAAGTGTCGGGGCTGGAAGTGACGAAATGGCTGAAGGAGGACGACGACCTCCATTCCATTCCGGTCATCGCCGTCACCGCCTTCGCCATGAAGGGCGACGAGGAACGCATTCGCCAGGGCGGTTGCGAGGCCTACATCTCCAAGCCGATCTCGGTGCCGCGTTTCATCGAGACCATCAAATCCTATCTCGGTGATGCCTGATGCCTTCAGCCGGAGCCTTGTGACATGACCGCGCGGATCCTCGTCGTCGACGACATCCCTGCCAATGTCAAACTTCTCGAGGTTCGGCTGCTGGCCGAATATTTCGAGGTGTTGACGGCCTCCAACGGGCCGGACGCGATCGAGACCTGCGAAAACGGCAAGGTCGATGTCGTGCTGCTCGACGTGATGATGCCCGGCATGGACGGGTTCGAGGTCTGCAAGCGGCTGAAAAGCGATCCGGCGACCGCGCATATACCGGTGGTCATGGTGACCGCGCTGGGCCACGTTGCCGACCGGGTGCGCGGCCTCGAGGCAGGCGCCGACGACTTTCTCACCAAGCCGGTCAACGATCTGCAGCTGATGACGCGGGTGAAGAGCCTGGTCAGGCTGAAGTCGCTGACCGACGAGCTGCGGCTGCGCGCATCGACCACCCGCAACATCGGCATCGAGGCGCTGTTGAGCCGCAGCTTCGCGTCGGAGGACGCCACGCCGAAGGTGCTATTGATCGACGAGCGCAAATCGTCGGTTGAGCGCATCCAGAAAATGCTGCGCGGCAGCGCCGAGCTCGACATTGCGACCGATCCGCATGCCGGCTTCTTCCAAGCCGCCGAGGCGCCCTATGAGTGCGTGCTGATCTCGACCGGTTTTGCCGATTTCGATCCGCTGCGGTTGTGTTCGCAATTTCGTTCGCTCGACCGCACCCGCTTCCTGCCGATCATCCTGATTGCCGATGGAGGCGAGGAGGAGCGCATCATTCGCGGGCTCGAGCTCGGCATCAACGACTATCTGATGCGGCCGATCGACCAGCAGGAGCTGACGGCGCGGCTGCGCACGCAGGTGCGCCGCAAGCGCTACAACGACCAGCTGCGCGCCAGTGTCACCCAGACCATCGAGATGGCGGTGACCGACGCATTGACCGGGCTGCACAACCGCCGCTACCTCGACAGCCATTTGCAGACGCTGTTCGACCGCGCCGTGGCGCGGCGGCGGCCTCTGTCGGTGATGATCACCGATCTCGACCGCTTCAAGACCGTCAATGACTCGCATGGCCATGATGGCGGCGACGATGTGCTGCGCGAGTTCGCAAGGCGGCTGCGCAAGAACGTCAGGGGCATCGACCTTGCCTGCCGCTTCGGCGGCGAGGAATTCGTCGTTGTGATGCCGGACACGGACGGCGCGGTGGCGGAGAAGGTTGCCGAGCGCATTCGCGCCGAAATCGCCCAGCTGCCGTTTGCCATCGGCCCTGACGGCAAGGCGATCGAAGTCACGGTCAGCGTCGGCGTGTCATCGGTTCTGAAGGGCGCGGACACGGTCGCGGCGTTGATGAAACGTGCCGACGTGGCGCTCTACGAAGCCAAAAGTGGCGGCCGCAACCGGGTCGTCGCCAAGGCAGCGTAGGCTAGACCACCGATTATGCAGTCAATCGGACAGGGTTAGGAATTTACCTTAATCCAAGCGATTCGGCAGGCTTGGTTAAGAAACTATTGATTTTCAAACATTGTTGCGCAAATGTGCGGTGCAAGAACAAGGGCGATGCGGGCACGAGGGTAGACAGCCGCATCGCTTCGCCGAATACCCCATGATGCTCAGGTCCGCCGCATCTCCTGGGTCCGTGGGGTCGGCCGGCCGGCGCTGGCACATAGTGGCCTCCTCGTACCGCTGCCATACGCCGACCGGCCCCCTTTTTGCCAAAACATGAGATGAGCACTTCGCGCCAAACAGCGGAGGGTTCTGGCTTTTCGGGGCCTTGAATCAAAAACGCCGCCCGAAGGGGCGGCGCTTTTGACAGAGCGTATGAAAACCAGATTACTTGATCTTGGTTTCCTTGAACTCGACATGCTTCTTGGCGACCGGGTCGTATTTGCGGAACGACAGCTTGTCGGTCTTGGTACGGCTGTTCTTGCTGGTCACGTAGAAGAAACCGGTGTCGGCGGTCGACAGAAGCTTGATCTTGATGTTTGCGGCTTTGGCCATTGTATCAGTCCGTTATGTTCGTGGGGTTTTGGCCGCTGGAGCGGGGGAAAACACCCGGACGCGGGAAACTTGGCGCGACACATAAAGAACGTGCCCGGAAAGTCAAGCCCGACGCCTTGCCTGTGTCGTAAGCACATGAGTTGTCCGGATTAGGTAGCACATGAGTTGTCCGGTTTTATCATCGGCCCGATGGAGGCTGAGGATGAGACGGACAGCATGACTATAGGCCGGCGAATGCCGCGACGCTGCGAAGCGGCGCTGGTTCGGCAGGGTGGATTGGTCACCCGCGCCCAACTCTTCGCAGGCTCAGGGCATTCGAATCTCGAAAAACCACGCAATTGGCTTTTCGTCCGCTACGGACCGCTTCTCACCTCACAACGGAGAAGGTAAGGCCGGTGCTTCCCCTCAGCGGGGCCGGATTTCTAGGCTTCTTCCTTAACTGGAAGTGCTTTCTTCCAGTCCCCGGTGGTGTTCCACCAGCGATTCGGATTGGCGCGGTCGTCCAGGCCCTTGGAGCGGCCGGCGAGGATCGGCTGGATGCGGATCACCGGCTCCTGGTAGGAATGCGCCTGGAAAATCGCCTCGACGACGCGGGCGGCGAGCACCTGGTCGTCGGGCAACTCGAACGAGACCTCGACGGTGCCGGGGCGGCGGCGCAGTTCGGTTTCGACGCCGGCGGCTGCACCTTCCAGCGGTCGGTAGCGTTCGATGCCGTGCGCCGTTTGATAGGCGTTGCGGTCGTATTTGCCCATTGCCAGCGGCGCGATCGCGACCACGGCGTCCATGATGCGGTCGACATCGGCTGCCGGGGCCTGGAAGCTGACAAGCAGCAGAAGCGTCATGCGCAGAGATGTGGTTTCAAAGCCGCTGTCGATCATCGCCGTATCCTCAAACTCGGGTTTTTTGGGACACCCTTTTAGCTGAGGTCTCCTGACACGGTTCTGTCAGCAGCGGCGACGTCCCGTCAGGATTGCGCAGGCTGCGGCGGACAGGCTACCAGATCTTGCGGATCAGCCTGGCGCTGACCAAGGCGATATAGGCGGCAAAGAACAGGCCGAGCGACCAGCCGAAGCCGGAGGGCCCGAAGGCATCCATGCCGATGCCGATCGCCTGCGGGCCAAGCACCATGCCGACGCCGTAGCAGAGCACGAAGGCGGCGTTGGCCGAGGCCAGTTCATGGCCGGAGAGCTGCGAGCCCAGATGGGCAAGGCCGATCGTGTACATGGCGGCCACCACGCCGCCCCAGACGAACAGAAGCGCCGCCATGAGGTGCCAATTGCCGGCGAAGAACGGCATGAAGATGGTGCCGGCAAGTCCGACCGTGGCGCAGGCCAAAAGCAGATAGCGGCGGTCTGAGACGCGGTCACTGATCATGCCGATAGGGATCTGCAACAGCACGTTGCCGAGGCCGATCATGGTGAGCAGGAGGGCTGCATCCGCCTCGGAATAGCCGATGCGGTTGCCATAGACGGGGAACAGCGCAAAGCCGCCGGTCTCGACAGCGCCGAACACCAGCACGGCGGCGGTCGCTGTCGGCACTAGCCAGATGTAGCGCAGGAAGTTGCTGGTTTCGCCGTCAACCACGATTGTGGGACTTTCATTCCGTGCGGCCAGCACCGGGATTGCGGCCAGCGCGACCAGGACGATGATGACGCCAAACGGCAAGAAGCCGGTGCTGCCGATATGGGCGAAGATCCATGGCCCGGCGGCGAAGCCGAGCGACAGCACTGTGGCGTAGATGCCGAGCACCAGGCCGCGCCGGCGCGGCGGCGCCGAGGTGCTGATCCAGAATTCCGACAGGATGAACAGCACCGTCAGCGCGATGTGCAGCACGACGCGTAGTGGGAACCACATCCAGAAGTCCGGCGCGAAGTGGAAGCCGACAAAGGCGAGCGCGCCGGCGGCGATCATGGCGATCATCGTCCAGGCGACGCCGAAGCGCATCGCCAGCGGCGTGGCCAGCGGGGCGCCGGCGATCGAGGCAAGGCCGGCGACCGCGGTGTTGAGGCCGATCATCGATGCCGAGTGGCCGCGGCTCTCGAGAATAACGCTGAGCAGCGGCATGCCGAGGCCTATGGCGATGCCGACGACGCTGATCGACGAGATCGCGGCGATCATCGGTAGCCAATGTACGCGCTCGTCGCCCTCTTGCTGGGTATCGACCGTCATGTGATGCCTGAATACTCTGTCTGTTTGATATTGCGTAATTCCGGACGGAAAACCGCGTCACACTTTTCCTGGAATTGCTCTAAAGAATTTCGCGAACGAAGCGGTTGCGGATAAGCCGGTAGAACGGCACGGACCCACCGGGTCGCAGGCGTGGATCGCCGGCAAGCCGCGTCTCCAGCTCCTGCAAGATCGTTCGGGTGATGTCGGGGATATCGGCCTCTCTGGCCTTGGCGAGCGGCAGCCAGACTAGTTCTTCCAGCTCATTGGTCGGGCCGCCACCCGGCAGTTCCACGGCGACATCGCTGCGCCAGGCGCTGAAGAAGCGGGTGTCGAAACGACGCACGCGATTGGGCGGGGTGATGGCGCGGGCGATGAAGCGCAGCGGCGCCAGCGAAGGCTGGACGCCGTGCTCGACAAAGCCCTGCCAGTCGCGCTTGTCGGTTGCGAACGAGCCTTTGCGGCCGATGAGCAGGCCGGCTTCCTCATAAGTCTCGCGGATGGCCGAGAGCGCGATGGCACGGGCCCGCGACGGGCTGATGCGGCCGACGCCGGCGGTCAGCCTGGCTTCTTCCTCCGGGAGCAATGGGGTGGCAGCGGCAATGCGGCTGTCGGCCGAATCGGTGCGGCCGCCGGGAAAGACGAACTTGCCGGGCATGAAGGCGTGGCCTGCATGGCGCCGTCCCATCAGCACCAGAATCTCGTCGCCCTCGCGGTCGAGCAGGATCAGGGTGGCGGCATCGCGCGGGCGTATGGGCAGGCCGCTGTGGGCGGCCGCGCCACGGTCCATCCTGCTGACTTCCGCCTTGGTCATACCTTCCATGCGCAGGACCTAGCGGAAACTTCTGGCAAACGAAAGTGGCCTTTCACGGTCGGCATGTTGCGCCAGGCGACATTGCCCTGACGCAAACTAGGTTCCGGGATGCGGCTCGGTGCCGTCTTTTTCGCCGCCGAAGCCGTGCATATAGAGCGCCCATTGCAGTCCGATGACGGCGCCCTTGACCGGTTGCAGCAGAGCGACCGACAGCACGATGGTCAACGGCACCCAAATGGCGATGTGCTGCCACATGGAGAGCGTCGACGTCGCCTCGACGCCCATGAAGGCGCCGAGAACGATGTGGCCGACAATGACGATGACGAGATAAGCGGGCAAGTCGTCGGCACGGTGGTGGTGGAACTCCTCACCGCACACGGCGCATTTGTCGACGCTCTTGGTGAAGCCGGCGAACAACCTGCCTTCGCCGCAATGCGGGCAGCGGCCAAGGGCGCCGCGCTTCATCGCCGTCCACAGCGGGCGGGCGACTCGGCCCGAATGATGTTCGCCGCCGAAAACCTGCTTCTGGATTCCCATTTCGCTTGCCATTATCGTCTCCTGCCGCGCGACCCCGGGCGCGATTGCGACGCGCGGGCGCGGCCTTTTGCCTTGTGAAACGACCGTTTGGAGCCGGGCAGGGGCTTCGGGTCGGTCAGCATCTCGAAACGCATCGCGCCGGCCATAGGCGCCACCTCGATCAGGCGAACCTCGACGCGGTCGGCAAGCTGATAGCCCTTGCCGGTGCGTTCTCCGAACAGCGATCGCGCGGTTTCGTCATATATATAGTAATCGCCATCCAGACTTGACACCGGGATGAAGCCATCTGCGCCAAACTGCGGCAATTGGACAAATAGTCCCGATTTGGTGACGCCCGAAATGCGGGCGTCGAAGCGGTCGTCGATGCGCTCGGCGAGGTAGGCAGCGATCAGCCGGTCGACGGTGTCGCGCTCGGCCGCCATGGCGCGGCGCTCGGTGCCGGAGATCAGCACCGCGACGTCTTCCAGCCGCGTCTCTTCGTCCTGCGTCAGCCCGCCGGGGCCGAGCCCAAGTGCGGCAATCAGCCCGCGATGCACGATCAGATCGGCATAGCGACGGATCGGGGAGGTGAAATGCGCGTAGCGCTTCAGGTTGAGGCCGAAATGGCCGATGTTCTTGGGCGAATATTCGGCCTGACTCTGCGAGCGCAGCACCACTTCGTTGACTAGCCCCTCATTGTCGGCGCCACGCACGCGCTCGAGAATGCCGTTGAACTGGGCGGGCCGCATCTGCGCGCCACGCGCCAGTGACAGGCCGAGCGTCTGCAGGAACTCGCGCAGCGATTCCTGCTTGGCCAGCGACGGCGCATCGTGGACGCGGTAGACCAGCGCCTGCTTCTTCGCTTCCAGCGTTTCGGCGGCGGCGACATTGGCCTGGATCATGAATTCTTCGATCAGCTTGTGGGCGTCGAGCCGCTCCGGGACGATGACGCGGTCGACGGTGCCGTCCGGCTTGAGCAGGATCTTGCGCTCCGGCAGATCAAGCTCGAGCGGCTGGCGGCCATCGCGGCCGCGCTTCAGGATGGCGTAGGCGTCCCACAGCGGCTTCAGCACCGTATCGAGGATCGGGCCGGTCTTGTCGTCAGGAAGGCCGTCTATCGCGGCCTGGGCCTGCGGATAGGCGAGCTTTGCCGCCGATTTCATCATGACGCGGTGGAAGGTGTGACGCAGCTTGCGGCCATCGGCGGCAAAAATCATGCGCACGGCAAGCGCGGGACGGTCCTGGCCTTCGCGCAGCGAGCACAGGTCGTTGGAGATGCGCTCTGGCAGCATCGGCACGACGCGGTCGGGGAAATAGACAGAATTGCCGCGTTTCAGCGCCTCGCGATCGAGTGCGGTGCCATAGCGGACATAGGCCGCAACATCGGCGATCGCCACTGTGGCGATCACGCCGCCGGGGTTCTTCTCATCGAGGTCGGGCGTGGCGAAGACGGCGTCGTCATGGTCCTTGGCGTCGGCCGGGTCGATGGTCACCAGCGGCAGGTCGCGCCAGTCCTCGCGGTGAGCAAGCGTCGCCGGCTTTACAGCCTCGGATTCGGCGATGACGTCGGCCGGGAAGATATGCGGAATGTCGTGCGCGTGGATGGCGATCATCGAGACCGCCTTTTCGCTGGTCAGCGAGCCCAGCACCGCCAGCACTTTTGCGCGCGGCAAACCATACCGGGAGGCCCGCGCCGGCTCGACCTCGACAAGGTCGCCGTTCCTGGCGCCGTTCTGGAATTCCTTGTCGACGATCAGTTCGGGCTGGCGACGTTCGACCGGCTCGATTCGGAAGGTGCCGTCCCTCAGGATACGGAAGACGCCCAGCACGGCATCTGTCCGCTTCTCGAAAATCTTCATTACGCGGCCCGTATAGGCAGGCCCGGTCGCCTCGTCGGTCGGGAAGGTCTTGGCCAGCACACGGTCGCCAATGCCCGGCTGCGGGCCATTGCCGCCGCGGGAGACGCGGATCGAGATCACCGGCGGTTCGCCGGTGCCGACGGCCTCCGCCGGATGCGCCAGCAGAATACCGTCGCCGTCGCGGCCGAAAATGTCGAGCACGGCGACATGGGGCAGGGCGCCGACACGGGCCAGCCGCTTGCGCTCCTTGGTCAGGATGCCTTCGTCCTGCAGGTCGCGCAGAATGTCCTTCAGCCAGATGCGGTCGTCGCCGCGCAAGGCAAACGCCTTGGCGATGTCGCGTTTTCCCGCGCGGTCGGGGTTCTCGGCGATGTAGCGCAGGATTTCGTCACGCGAGGGCCTGTAGTCGTCCTTGACCTTGGCCCTCGTGTCGGCGGTGCGCGGATCGCCGTGGCTTCTACCGGTGATCCTGCGCGCCACGCTGCTATCCCTTTTTCTTCGCCGCCGGCTTCTTGGTCGCCGACTTCTTGGCTGTGGTTTTCTTGCCAGTGGTTGTTTTGGCAGTGGTTTTCTTGGCTGTGGGAGCCTCGGCGGCTGCCGCCTTGCGGAACGGCTTCTTGCCGCCGCCCTTGGCTTCCTTCTCGGCAATCAGCGCCACCGCGTCCTCGACGGTCACCGACTGCGGATCCTTGCCCTTGGGCAGTGTCGCGTTGACCTTGCCGTAGTTGACATAGGGCCCGTATTTGCCATCGCGCACGACGATCTTGCCGCCGCCATCGGGATGGTCGCCGAGTTCCTTCAGCGCCGCCGCGGTGCCGCCATTGCGGCCGCCCTTGCCCTTCAGCTGCTTCTCGGCGATCACGGTGACAGCGCGGTTGAGGCCGATCGAGAACACATCCTCTATGCTGTCGACATTGGCATAGGTGCCATCATGCAAAACGAATGGACCATAGCGGCCAAGCCCGGCGGAGATCATCTTGCCGGATTCAGGATGCTTGCCGATATCGCGCGGCAGCGACAGCAGCGCCAAGGCCTTTTCATGGTCGATCGAGTTGGGCGTCCAGCCCTTGGGCAGGCTGGAGCGCTTGGCTTCCTTGCCGTCGCCGCGCTGGATATAAGGACCGAAGCGGCCTGAGCGCAGCGTGATTTCCTCTGCCGTGTAGGGATCGTTGCCGAGCACCTTGGTGCCGTCCTCGCCGCCGCCATTCTCGCCATTCGGGTTGGCGGCATCGCCGAGTTGGCGGGTAAAGGAACATTCCGGATAGTTGGAGCAGCCGACGAAGGCGCCGAACTTGCCGAGTTTCAGCGACAGATTGCCGGAGCCGCATTTTGGGCAGATGCGGGGATTCGAGCCATCCTCCCGCGCGGGGAACACCAGCGGCGCCAGTTCCTCGTTCAGCGCATCGAGCACGTCGGTGACGCGCAGTTCCTTGATGTCGGCGACCGCGCCGGAAAAGTCTTTCCAGAAGTCGCGCAGCACGTCCTTCCAGGCGAGCTTGCCGTCGGAAATCTCGTCAAGCTTTTCCTCGAGTGAGGCCGTGAAGTCATACTCGACATAACGCTCGAAGAAGCTTTCGAGGAAAGCCGACAGCAGCCGGCCCTTGGCCTGCGGCACCAGCCGGCGCTTGTCGATGCTGACGTAGTCACGGTCTTCCAACGTCTTCAGGATCGCGGTGTAGGTCGACGGACGGCCGATGCCGAGCTCTTCCAGCTTCTTGATCAGCGACGCCTCGGAATAGCGCGGCGGCGGCTCGGTGGTGTGCTGGGTGGCATTGATCGCCTGACGGGCCAGCTGCTCGCCGGCACGGATCTCGGGCAGGCGACGGTTTTCCTCGTCTTCGGCGTCCTCGTCCTTCTGGTCGGTGTAGGCGGCGATGAAGCCGTCGAAGCGAACGACCGAACCGACGGCGCGAAGCTCCGCCGTGCGGGCGCCATTGACCGCCTCGATTTCGACCGTGGTGCGCTCGATCTCGGCCGACTGCATCTGGCTGGCGATGGCGCGCTTCCAGATCAGCTCGTAAAGCCGCAGCTGGTCGGAATCGAGATACTGCCTGACCGAAGCCGGCGTGCGCATGAAATCGGTCGGGCGGATCGCCTCGTGCGCTTCCTGGGCATTCTTGGCCTTGGCTGTGTACTGGCGCGGCTTTTCCGGCAGGTATCTTGGGCCGAATTCCTTGGCGATGGCGTCGCGGGCGGCGTCGATCGCCTCCGGCGCCATCTGCACGCCGTCGGTTCGCATATAGGTGATCAGGCCGGTGGTTTCGCCGCCGATCTCCATGCCTTCATAGAGCCGCTGCGCCACCTGCATGGTGCGCGTGGCCGAAAAGCCGAGACCCGACGAGGCCGCCTGCTGCAGCGTCGAGGTGGTGAAGGGCGGGCCAGGATTGCGCCGCGTCGGCTTGGCTTCCACCGACAGAGCCTTGAAGGTCGCGCCTTCGAGCATGCCCTTGATATCGTCGGCCTGCGCCTTGCTGGCGATGTCGAGCTTCTGCAGCTTCTTGCGCTCGAACGCGGTCAGCCGCGCCTCGAAGCTGTCGTTACGTGGTGTGCCGAGGAGGGCAGCGATCTGCCAGTATTCCTCGCGGATGAAACGTTCGATTTCGGATTCGCGGTCGCAGACCAGGCGCAGCGCCACCGACTGGACTCGGCCGGCCGAACGGGCGCCCGGCAATTTGCGCCACAGCACCGGCGACAGCGTGAAGCCGACGAGATAATCGAGTGCGCGGCGAGCCAGATAGGCATCGACCAATGGCGCATCGATCTGGCGCGGATTGGCCATCGCTTCCAGCACCGACGATTTGGTGATGGCATTGAAGACGACGCGGCTGACCGGCTTGTCCTTCAACACGCGCTTCTGCTTGAGCACCTCCAGCACGTGCCAGGAAATGGCTTCGCCCTCGCGATCCGGATCGGTGGCGAGGATCAGGCCATCGGCATCCTTGACCGCGTTGGCGATGTCGGTGAGACGCTTTCCGGACGCGGTGTCGACCGCCCAGGACATGGCGAAATCCTCGTCGGGACGCACCGAACCATCCTTGGCCGGCAGATCGCGGACATGGCCGAACGAGGCCAGAACCTTGAAGTTCTTGCCGAGATACTTGTTGATTGTCTTTGCCTTGGCCGGCGATTCGACGACGACGACGTCCATGAGGTCTCATATCAGCTGTGGGGCGGCAGAAGAATTCCGCTGCGTGACGCATTCAATTGGTCGCTCACATGGCCGCGCTTTTGCGATCGGTCAAGGGCAAGCGGCCAAAATGCGGAGGCGTGTGCCGCAATACACTCTTAGAGTGTATGGAGAAGATCACAAAATTTTTGTCTGGGAGGGTTCGTGTTTCGAGCCACCGGGAAAGGCGCCGCGACCAGTTCGTGCTGCCCGTAAATGCCGAACTGGTCGCCGGGTCGCTTGGAGCCGGCGGCCACCCGAGTCCCGCCGATGGGGTGCGGGATAGAGGTTCGGACGATCAGTCGGCCTTGACGATGTGCCAGACTTCGCCGACGCCGTCGCCGGTGATGTCACCGGCCTTCTTGTCCTTGATGAAGGTGTAGACCGGCTTGCCGTCATAGGCCCACATCTTGGTGCCGTCGGTGCGGTCGACGATGGTCCATTCGTCGTCCGCCTTGGCGCCATCCTCGGCCTTCAGCGGCGGCCAGTTGGTGGCGCATTTGTCATAGCAGTTGGTCTTGCCCTTCTCGTCCTTGTCATAGGTATAGAGCGTCATGCCATTGGCATCGGTGTAGATCTTGGTGCCACCGACTTCCGCTTCCTTCCACGCTTCGGCGGCGAAGGATGCGGCGGTGCTGAGCAGAAGGGCGGCCAGGCCGACGGTGATCGTTTTCATGGAAATCTCCCTGGTGATCCGACGAAGCGCGCAGAAATCGCGGCTTCGCTTTGTGAACGCTCGGCGAGGGACATTTCTTCCCCGGCTTGGTCAACTTGGGATTGGCCGCCAACAATTCGTCCGCCGGAGCGTATCTGTAGCCAAATGCCACACGATGGTGATTGGCGAACACGGGTTTGCACCGCTATATCGGCGCCAGGGAATCTGGAGTTCTGGAATGCCATTGGACATCGGCTATGTCAGCGCGGTCGGAGCGGGGGCGATCTCGTTCCTGTCGCCTTGCGTGCTGCCGCTGGTGCCGCCCTATCTCTGCTACATGGCCGGCGTGTCGGTCGACGACTTTCGCGGTGGCGGTGCCGGCGTCACGGCCAAGGCCGGCGCCCGCGGCGCGCTCATCTATTCCTCGCTCGCCTTCGTACTCGGTTTCTCCACCGTGTTCGTGGCGCTTGGCGCCGGCGCCTCGACCATCGGCCACTGGCTGCGCGTCTGGCAGGAGCCGCTGGCGATGGCGGCCGGGGTGCTGATCATCCTGATGGGGCTGAATTTCCTCGGCATCCTGCGCATACCACTTCTGTCGCGCGAGGCGCGCTTTCAGTCGCAGGGCAAGCCTGCCAGCATGGTCGCCGCCTATGTCATGGGGCTGGCCTTCGCCTTTGGCTGGACGCCGTGCATCGGCCCGGTGCTGGGGCCGATCCTGACCTTGGCCGGCGGCCGCGAGACGGTGGGCGAGGGCGCTCTTCTGCTTGCTGCCTATTCGCTTGGCCTCGGCATTCCGTTCCTGATTGCTGCCCTGTTCTCCGGCGCCTTCATGCGCTTCCTCGGCAGGTTCCGCGTCCATCTCGGCCGCGTCGAAAAAGCCATCGGCGCGCTGCTGGTCGTCGCCGGCGTGTTCTTCCTCACCGGCGGCGTGCAGACGGTGTCCTACTGGCTGCTCGAGAATTTTCCGGTGCTGGGCCGGCTGGGGTAGCGATCCGCTGATCGAGAGTGAACTGCCTCATCACCTCACCGGAATTTAACCGCATTGGTGCAGCATGACGCCAGATGCTACCACTCTGCGATTCCTGATCCCTTTCATACGGTTGCCATCCATGAGCCAGAGATCCTGCCTGTCCGTCATTCTCGCCGCCGGTGAAGGCACGCGCATGAAGAGCGCGATGCCGAAGGTGCTGCACCAGATCGCCGGACTGCCGATGGTCGCCCATGTGGTGAAAGCGGCCGAGGCCGCCGGCGCCCGCAGCCAGGCGCTGGTGATCGGCCATGGCGCCGATGATATGCGCAAGGCGGCGGCGAAATTCGCGCCCAAGGCCGAGACCTTCGTGCAGGAGAAGCGGCTCGGCACTGCGCATGCCGTGCGGGCTGCGCGCGATGCGATATCAAAGGGTTATGACGATATTCTCGTGATGTTCGGCGACACGCCGCTGATCGACGCTGAAGCCCTGGTGACCGCGCGGCAAAAGCTTGCCGATGGCGCGGCTGTTGTGGTGATCGGCTTCCGCCCGCCCTGCCCGACCGGCTATGGCCGGCTGATCGAAAAGGGCGGCAAGCTCACCGCCATCCGTGAGGAGAAGGACTGCTCCGCCGAGGAAAAGAAGATCGGCTTCTGTAATGCCGGCATGATGGCGGTGGCGGGCAAGCATGCGCTCGACCTGCTCGACCAGGTTGGCAACAAGAACGCCAAGGGCGAGTTCTATCTCACCGACATCGTCGAGATCGCCAGTGCGAAAGGGCTCGATGTCGTTGCCACCGAAACCAGCTTCGAGAGTGCGCTCGGCATCAACAACCGAGCCGAACTGGCGCAGGCGGAAAACATCTGGCAGACGCGTCGCCGGCACGAGGCGATGCTGTCGGGCGTAACGCTGATCGCGCCGGAGACCGTGTATTTCTCGCACGACACCGAAATCGGCGCCGATACGATCGTCGAGCCCAATGTCTGGTTCGGACCGGGCGTGAAAATTGCAACCGGCGCCAAGATCCACGCTTTCAGCCACATCGAAGGCGCAACCATTGCCTCCAACTGCGATGTCGGGCCGTTCGCGCGGCTGCGGCCGGGTGCCGATCTTCGCAACAAGGCCAAGGTCGGCAATTTCTGCGAGGTCAAGCAGGCGGTCATCGAGGAGGGCGCCAAGGTCAATCATCTGACTTATATCGGCGATGCCCGTGTGGGCGCGGGGGCCAATATCGGCGCCGGCACCATTACCTGCAACTATGACGGCTACTCGAAGTTTTTCACCGACATCGGCGAGGGCGCCTTCATCGGTTCGAACTCGTCGCTGGTGGCGCCGGTTACGATCGGCAAGGGCGGCTACATCGCCTCGGGTAGCGTCATAACCGAAAGCGTGCCGGACGATGCGCTGGCCTTCGGCCGCGCCCGCCAGAAGACCATTCCCGGCAAGGGCAAGGAATTGCGCGAGCGCTTCGCGTCTGCCGCAGGGGCGAAGAAAAAGGCCGGCACCGGCCATTAACCGCCGAAGCAATTGAACAACCGAGGAATTGCGGTAACCGGATTGCAAGAGCGGTGTGTCATGGTGCATCGGGTTGAGAAGCGTTCCGTTACAGCAGACGAAACGCAAAGTGACTTTCGCGGCGGGCCGGCAATCCCTAGATAGCGCTGGTTTTCCATCGGGACTGGTTTTCCAGGTGAATCGGGGGCAGGCGCATGTGCGGTATCGTCGGAATTGTCGGCCAGAGCCAAGTCGCGCCGCTCATTGTCGATGCTTTGAAGCGGCTTGAATATCGTGGCTATGACTCCGCCGGAGTCGCCACCGTCGAGAAAGGTGCGCTCGGCCGCCGCCGCGCCGAAGGCAAGCTCATCAACCTCGAACGCCGGCTGAAGGAAGAACCGCTCGACGGCACCATCGGCATCGGCCACACGCGATGGGCGACCCATGGCGTGCCCAACGAGACCAACGCCCATCCGCATTTTTCCAACGGCGTCGCCATCGTTCACAACGGCATCATCGAGAATTTCGCCGAGTTGCGCGATGAGCTGATCCGCGACGGCTATTCCTTCTCGTCGCAGACCGACACCGAGGTCGTAGCACATCTGGTGGCGCGCGAACTCGCCAAGGGGTTGAAGCCGATCGAGGCGGCGCATCAGGCGCTGAAGCGGCTGGAAGGCGCCTTTGCTCTGGCCATCATGTTCACCGGCGACGAGGACCTCATCGTCGGCGCCCGCAATGGCCCGCCGCTGGCCGTCGGCCATGGCGATGGCGAGATGTTTCTGGGCTCCGACGCCATCGCGCTGGCGCCCTTCACCAATTCCATCACCTACCTTGAAGACGGCGACTGGGCGGTGGTGCGCCGCGATGGCGTCACCATCTTCGACATCGACGGCAAAGAGGTTGCCCGCAAGCGCCAGCAATCACTGTCGACCAGCTTCATGGTCGACAAGGGCAACCGCCGCCATTTCATGGAAAAGGAAATCCATGAACAGCCCGAAGTGATTTCGCATACGCTGGCGCACTATGTCGATTTCGTCTCCGGCGTGTCGAAGCCGCTGGAACTGCCGTTCGACTTCGCCAAGATCGGCCGGCTGGCGATCTCGGCCTGCGGCACCGCCTATCTAGCCGGCCTGATCAGCAAATACTGGTTCGAGCGCTATGCGCGGCTGCCGGTCGACATCGATGTCGCCTCGGAATTCCGCTACCGCGAAATGCCATTATCCGCTGATGATGCCGCCTTCTTCATCTCGCAGTCCGGCGAAACCGCCGACACGCTGGCCTCGCTGCGCTATTGCCGCAAGGCGGGCATGAAGATCGGCGCCATCGTCAATGTGCGCGAATTGACCATGGCGCGCGAATCCGACGTCGTGCTGCCGACGCTGGCCGGGCCAGAGATCGGCGTCGCCTCGACCAAGGCTTTCACCTGCCAGCTCTCGGTGCTGGCCTCGCTGGCGGTGCGCGCCGGCGTGGCCCGCGGCACGATCTCGAAGGATGAGGAAAAGACGCTGGTGCGCGCTCTTTCGGAGGCGCCGCGCTACGCCAACCATGTGCTCAAGCTCGAGGAGCAGATCGAGCGCATTGCGCGCGAAATCTCGCGCTACAAGGACGTGCTCTATCTCGGCCGCGACACCAATTTCCCGCTGGCCATGGAAGGCGCACTGAAACTCAAGGAAATCTCCTACATCCACGCCGAGGGCTACGCCGCGGGCGAGCTGAAGCATGGGCCTATCGCGCTGATCGACGAGAACATGCCGGTCATCGTCATCGCGCCGCATGACCGTATCTTCGAAAAGACCGTGTCGAACATGCAGGAAGTGGCGGCGCGCGGCGGCAAGATCATCCTGATCACCGACGCCAAGGGCGCGGCGCAGGTCAGCGTCAAGACGATGGAGACGATCATCCTGCCCGACGTGCCGGAAATCATCTCGCCGATCATCTACGCGCTGCCGATCCAGATGCTGGCCTACTACGCCGCCGTGTTCATGGGCACCGACGTCGACCAGCCGCGCAATCTAGCGAAATCGGTGACGGTGGAGTAGTCGGCGCTCATCGGGGGTCTTAAAAACTTCGCAGTTCCAAAGCGCCGTCCGCTTCACTAGTGTGGCGCTGCAACCCGCGCCCCCGGTGAACCATGTCCGATGCTCCCAGAACTTCCGGCATGACCCGGCTGAGGAACTATTTCCTCACAGGCTTTATCGTCTGCGCGCCGCTGGCGATCACCGCCTATATCGCCTGGTCGTTCGTCGGCTGGGTCGATTCCTGGGTGAAGCCGTACATTCCGGCGCGCTACAGCCCCGACACCTATTTGCCGTTTCCGGTGCCCGGCTTCGGCCTGATCGTGGCGCTCGTGCTGATCACGCTGATCGGCTTCATGACCGCCAACATCGTCGGCCGCGCGATCGTCAATTTCGGCGAACGGCTGCTTGGCCGTATGCCGCTGGTGCGCGGCATCTACGGTTCGCTGAAGCAGATATTCCAGACGGTGCTTTCGAACAAGGGTGATATGTTCCGCCAGGTCGGGCTGGTCGAATATCCGCGAAAAGGCGTCTGGTCGCTGGTGTTCGTCGCCAGCGAGAAGGAAACCGAGATCAACCAGAAGCTCGACCATGCAGGCGACCCGATGATCGCCGTGTTCATGCCGTGCACGCCGAACCCTACCACCGGTTTCCTGATGTACGTGCCGAAATCCGACATCGTGCTGCTCGACATGACGATTGAGGACGGCGCCAGGCTGATCGTCTCGGCCGGGCTGGTGGCGCCCGAAGTCAAGCCGAAAATGGTGACTATGAACGGCCAGCCGATCGACGGAGATCTCGCCAACCCGCCGCTTGGCGGGATGATCGCCGAGGGCGCTCAGCCGGCGCGCAAGAGCCGTACGGCCTCGTCGCGGCCGAACAAATAGAGCAGCAGGCGCAGCGCCTCGCCGCGCTCAGACTGTAGTTCCGGGTCGCGCGACAGGATCAGCCTTGCATCGTCGCGGGCTGCTTCGAGCAAGTCGGCGTGCACCTCGATGCGCGCCACCTGGAAGCCCGGCGTGCCGGACTGGCGGGTGCCGAGCAATTCGCCTTCGCCGCGCAGCTTCAGATCCTCTTCGGCGATCAGGAAACCGTCCTCGGTCTCGCGCATCACCGACAGCCGGCGCTTTGCCGTCTCGCCGAGCGGGTCCTTGTAAAGCAGCACGCAGGAAGAAGGCTTGTCGCCGCGCCCGACGCGGCCGCGCAGCTGGTGCAGTTGCGCCAGGCCAAAACGCTCGGCATGCTCGATGACCATGATCGTGGCGTCCGGCACGTCGACGCCGACCTCGATAACGGTGGTGGCGATCAGGATGCGGGTTTCGCCGGCCTTGAAGGCGCGCATCGCCTCGTCCTTTTCGGCGCCCCTCATGCGGCCATGGACGAGGCCGATGCGATCGCCGAACAAGGGCTGCAGCGAGGCAAAACGGTCCTCGGCCGACATCAGCTTGATCTCTTCGGATTCCTCGACCAGCGGGCAGATCCAGTAGATCTTCTGGCCGTCGGCAACGGCATCAAGCATGCGCCCGACCAGCTCGTCCAGCCGTTCCAGCGGCAGCGTGACGGTGCGGATCGGCTGGCGGCCAACCGGCTTTTCCGTCAGCTTGGAGACGTCCATGTCGCCGAAGGCGGTCAGCACCAGAGTGCGCGGGATCGGCGTCGCCGTCATCACCAGCATGTCGGGGGCGTCGCCCTTGGCGGTGATGGCAAGCCGCTGGTGGACGCCGAAGCGGTGTTGCTCGTCGACCACGGCAAAGACGAGGTCGTGATAGGTCACCGTTTCCTGGAACAGCGCATGGGTGCCGACGACGATGTCGATCTCGCCGCTGGCGAGACCTGATAGCGTTTCAGTGCGTTCGCGGCCCTTTTCGCGGCCGGTCAGGATAGCGACGCGCAGGCCGGCCTGTTCGGCCAGCGGCGTGATTGTCGCCAGATGCTGGCGCGCCAGGATCTCGGTCGGCGCCATCAATGCCGCCTGGCCGCCGGCCTCGACTGCGCGCCCCATGGCCAGCAGCGCCACTACCGTCTTGCCGGAGCCGACATCGCCTTGCAGCAGGCGCAGCATGCGATCGGGGTCGGCCAGATCGGCATTGATTTCGGCAAGCGCGAATTCCTGGCTGCCGGTCAATGAATACGGCAGGGCTGCGCGCAGTTTCTCGACGATGCGACCGTCGCCGATGAGCGGCCGGCCCGACAGCCGGCGCACTTTTGCCCGCACCAATGCCAGCGAGACCTGGCCGGCGAGAAGCTCGTCATAGGCAAGGCGGCGCCATGCCACCCCCTCGATGGCGACATCGATCGGGTCCGCGGGATAGTGGATGCGGGCGAGCGCGTCGGCGAAGGCGGGGAAAGTCTGCTTGCGCATGAAGGCGCCGTCCTGCCATTCCGGCAATTCCGGCAGCCGGCCGAGCGCCTGGCCGATGGCGCGGCGCAGCACCTTGCCCGACAGGCCGGCGGTCAGCGGATAGACCGGTTCGACCAGCGGCAGTGTTTCCGCCTCGCTCACCAGGGCGATATGGTCGGGATGGACCATGGTCGGGCGGCCGTTGAACCACTCCATGCGGCCGGAGACGACGACATGCTCGCCCACCGGCATCGCCTTTTCGAGATAGGCGGCATGGGCGTGGAAGAAGATCAGGCCGATCTCGCCGGTGTCGTCATGGGCATAGACGCGGTAAGGCACCGACCGGTTGCCGCGCGGCGGCGGCTGGTGGCGGTCGATGCGCACGTCGAGCGTGACGATGGCGCCGGCCGGCGCAAGCGCGATGCCGGGACGATTGCGACGGTCGATGACGGTGTGCGGCAGCACGAACAACAGGTCGCCCGCGCGCGCCGGCCGTTCGCCGAGATCGGCCGCCACCACCTTCTCGATCAGAGCGCCAACCTTGGGGCCGACGCCGGCAAGCGAAGTGATGGGGACGAAGAGAGGGTCGAGGAGGGAGGGGCGCATGCCTTTACCCTCCCCCCTGTGGGGAGGGTCGATCCGCGAAGCGGAGCGGGGTGGGGGTAGGTGCGCGTCTAACTTTCGAGGAAGTCGGTAGGTCAGCGCCGCACCCCCACCCCGTCTCACTCGCTTCGCTTTGCGAAGCGTGCTCGCCGACCCTCCCCACAAGGGGGAGGGTGAAGTGCGGGTGGTGTCCGGCACCAGCGTTGTCAGGAGTGTTCTTCACACCCGGGATGTTTAGCCGCCCACCCGTGCGTTGCAAGGCTGACACCGCCCTCTATCCACGCTATATGCGCCGCACCAAGCAAGGATGCGGCACGATGACCGGGACGAAACGATCAAGCGAGGGGCTGGATATCAGGCGCCGCAAGCTGTTGTTCCGCTCTTGGCATCGCGGGATGCGCGAGATGGACCTTATCCTCGGTACGTTTGCCGACAACGAGATCGGCGCCTTGACCGGCGATGAAATCGACCAATATGAAAGGCTGCTCGACATTCCCGACACCGAATTCCTGCCCATGGTCACCGGCGAACGCCCGGTTCCCAGGAATATCGACTGTGCCGTCCTGCAAAAGATCCTGGCATCGCGCCGGACCATGACATTTTAAACGTGCAACCATGAGCCTCATTCCCAAAATCGGTCTGCCGAAAGGCCATGCCGGCCAGTTCATCGTCGACGGCGTTGCCGATGGCTACGAAGCCTTTGCGCTGGTGCAGGCGATCCATGAGATTGCGCCTGACAAACCGGTGCTGTTCGTGGCGCGCGACGGCCAGCGCCTGCCGTCGATCATCGAGGCGCTGACCTTTGCCGCCCCCGGCCTGCCGGTGCTGGAGTTGCCGGCCTGGGATTGCCTGCCCTATGACCGCGTTTCGCCAGGCTCCGATGCCGCTGCCAAGCGGCTCGACGCCCTGACGGCGATGATCGCGCTGGCAAAAAAGCCGCATCGCGCGGTCATCCTGACCACTGCCAATGCGCTGCTGCAGCGCATTCCGCCGGCCGATCTGGTCGAAGCGCAGACTTTCCACGCAAAGCCCGGCAACCAGATCGACATGAACGCGCTGGTGTCCCGGCTGGAGATTTCCGGCTTCGAGCGGGTGCCGACGGTGCGCGGTATCGGCGAATTCGCCGTGCGCGGCGGCATCCTCGACCTCTACGCACCCGGCTGGACGGAAGCACTGCGGCTCGATTTCTTCGGCGACACGCTGGAATCGATCCGCGTCTTCGACGCCGCCACGCAGCGCACCACCGGCCAGCGCAAGTCGATGGCGCTGCAGGCGATGAGTGAAGTGGCGCTGACCCCCGAAACCATCAGCCGCTTCCGCCGGTCCTATATCGAAGCCTTTGGCGCACCGCAGCGTGACGACGGGCTTTATGCGGCGGTGAGCGAGGGCCGGCGCTTCGCCGGCATGGAGCATTGGTTGCCGTTGTTCTACGAGCGGCTGGAGACGGTATTCGATTATCTGCCTGATGCGCCTGTCATCTTCGACCATCTGGCGCACGAAGCGCTGGCTGAGCGTCACACGCTGATCCTCGACCATTACGAAGCGCGCCGCAAACAGGCCGACGCCGCCTTGAAGGACGCCGTGCCGTACAAGCCGGTGGCGCCGGACCTGCTCTATCTCTCGCCGGAAAATCTCGTGGCGTCGCTCGGACCGCGCGAAGCCATCGACTTCACTGCTTTCGATGCGCCCGATGTCGGGACCAGGAAGGTCTTCCATGGCGGTTCGCGCCATGGCCGCAGCTTTGCCGAGGAACGGGCTGACCCAAACATCAACGTCTTCGATGTCGTCGTAAAACACATCGCCGACGAGCGCGCGGCGCGCCGCCGGGTCATCGTCGCCGGCTGGACCGAAGGCTCGCTCGACCGGCTTGGCCAGATCCTGGCCGAGCACCATCTCGGCAATCTCGTGCCGGTGGCGACGCTGGCCGAGGCGGAAAAGCTCGAGCCGGGGCAGGCGGCACTCGCCGTGCTGCCGCTGGAATCCGGCTTCGAGACCGAACAACTGGTTGTCGTCGCCGAGCAGGACATTCTGGGCGACCGGCTGATCCGCCGCTCGAAGCGCAAGAAGCGCGCTTCGGATTTCATTGCCGAGGCCTCGTCTCTGTCGGCCGGCGACATCGTCGTCCACGCCGATCACGGCATTGGCCGCTTCATCGGCCTGCGCACCATCGAGGCGGTCGGCGCGCCGCATGACTGCCTGGAAATCCACTATGCCGGCGACGACCGGCTGTTCCTGCCGGTGGAAAACATCGAGCTTCTGTCGCGCTACGGCTCTGACACAGCCGAGGCGACGCTGGACAAGCTCGGCGGCGGCGCCTGGCAGTCGCGCAAGGCGCGGCTGAAGAAGCGCCTGCTCGACATGGCCGGACAGCTGATCCGCATTGCCGCCGAGCGCCAGATGCGTACCGCGCCGCCCATGGTGCCGGCGGAAGGGCTTTACGGCGAATTCTCGGCGCGCTTTCCCTATGAGGAGACCGACGACCAGCAGGGCGCGATCGATGCCGTCGTGGACGATCTCGGCGCCGGCAAGCCGATGGACCGGCTGATCTGCGGCGATGTCGGCTTCGGCAAGACCGAAGTGGCGTTGCGCGCCGCCTTCATCGCGGCGATGGAAGGGTTCCAGGTCGCGGTCGTGGTGCCGACGACGCTGTTGTCGCGCCAGCATTTCAAGACCTTTTCGCAGCGCTTCTCCGGCCTGCCGATCCGCGTCAGCCAGGCCTCGCGGCTGGTCGGCGCCAAGGAACTGGCGGAAACCAAGAAAGGCATCGCCGAGGGGCAGGTCGACATCGTCATCGGCACCCATGCACTGCTCGGGTCGGCGATCTCGTTCAAGAATCTCGGCCTGCTGATCATCGACGAGGAGCAGCATTTTGGCGTCAAGCACAAGGAACGGCTGAAGGACCTCAAGACCGACGTCCACGTGCTGACGCTGTCGGCGACGCCGATCCCGCGCACGCTGCAGCTTGCCTTGACCGGCGTGCGCGAACTGTCGCTGATCGCCACGCCGCCGATCGACCGCATGGCGGTGCGCACCTTCATCTCGCCTTTCGACCCGCTGGTCATACGCGAGACGCTGCTGCGCGAACGCTATCGCGGCGGCCATTCCTTCTATGTCGTTCCGCGCATCAGCGATCTCGCCGAAATCCATGATTTCCTGCGCGAATCCGTCCCCGAGCTGAAGGTGGCGGTGGCCCATGGCCAGATGCCGCCGGGCGAACTCGACGACATCATGAACGCCTTCTATGACGGCCAGTACGACGTGCTGTTGTCGACCACCATCGTCGAATCCGGGCTCGACATTCCGACCGCCAACACGCTGATCATCCATCGCGCCGATATGTTCGGCCTGTCGCAGCTCTACCAGCTGCGCGGCCGCGTCGGCCGTTCCAAGGTGCGGGCATATGCGTTGTTCACGCTGCCGGCCAACCGCAAGCTCACCGACACGGCCGAGCGCCGGCTGAAGGTGCTGCAGTCGCTGGACACGCTTGGCGCCGGGTTCCAGCTCGCCAGCCACGACCTCGACATCAGGGGCGCCGGCAATCTACTCGGCGAAGAACAATCCGGACACATCAAGGAGGTCGGCTTCGAGCTCTACCAGCAGATGCTGGAAGAGGCGGTGGCCGAGGTGAAGGACTCCGGCGAGGTCCAGGACGGCGGCTGGTCGCCGCAGATCGCTGTCGGCACGGCTGTCATGATCCCGGAAAGCTACGTGCCGGACCTTCAGCTCAGGCTGGCGCTCTACCGCCGCCTTGGCGATCTCGAAAACACCGAGGAGATCGATGCTTTCGGCGCCGAGCTGATCGACCGCTTCGGCCCGCTGCCGGAGGAAGTGAAGCATCTGCTCAAGATCGTCTTCATCAAGGCACTCTGCCGCAGGGCCAATGTCGAAAAACTCGATGCCGGCCCCAAGGGCGTCGTCATCCATTTCCGCAAGCGCGAGTTTTCCAACCCGGTCGGGCTGGTCAAGTACATCGGCGAACAGGGCTCGCTGGCCAAGATCAGGGCCGACCACAGCGTGGTCTTCATCCGCGACTGGCCGACAGCCGAGAAGCGTCTGGCGGGCTCGGCTGTCGTCATGACGCAGTTGGCGCGGCTGGTGGCCACCTAGACTTTCGGATGGAAATTCGACTGCAACTGCAGGTCGGATGCCGAGAACGTGCCGGCGCCGACGATGACGTGCCCGGCAGGCACGGTGAAGCCGCGCGCGGCGCCGGCGCCTTTCAGCAATCCGGCCCGGCGGTCCGGGGTCGGACTCACGAAAACTGCCGCCCGGTTCCAGCCGGCAACTGTCGACGGTGATCGCGCCGAGAAGCTGGCTGCCCGAACCGAGCACCGTCTCACCGAACACCGCCGCGCCGTTGAGATAGCGGCCTTGATCGCCGATCACGATCGAGGCTCCCGGCCTGTTGGCCTTTGCAGTAAAACCGCCTTCGCCAAACTGGTTGCGTGAGCCGACGCGGATTGCGCCGGCGGATGCTTCGAACAGTGTGTTGGCGTGGAAAATGTTGGCGTCGCCGATCTCCAGCGCGCCACCGTCGGTGCAGAACAGGTAGACGCCGGGGAAGAAGACGTTGCCTCGCCCGATGACGGCGCCTGCGGAAATCAGCGTGGAGTAGGGGTCGTAGATCACGTTGCCGCGCTCGGACAGGCCAACAACCTCTTCGATCGTAAACAGGCCTTGCTCGCGGCGCACGCGGTCAAGGTAGGCGGACACGGACATAGGGACTCCATGGAGAATTGTTGCGCAGCGGACGATGACCGGCGCGACTACATCGGTGAGGATCGATTCTGGCACCAAGGGATATTGCACAGCCGTCGCGAAGATAAGAAGCCAAAGTGGGTCGCGGCATGGAGCTCCCCATCATTCGCCAGCGCTTGAATTCCGGTCTAGAATAGAAAATCGGCTTCGTGTATGGAGCCGCCATCCCCATATGGGGCGGGAATGGCGGGCAAAAGCCTGCTGGAAAGAGCGTTTGGGTGCAGCGATGACGAAATGGTCGCCGAATTCTTGGAGAGCAAAGCCGATCAAGCAGGTTCCTGCCTATCCGGACCTCGCCGCGCTGAAGAACACGGAAGCCCAGCTCGCCACCTTTCCGCCGCTGGTTTTTGCCGGTGAGGCGCGCAAGCTGAAGAAGCAGCTTGCGGCTGTCGCTGCCGGCGACGCATTCCTTCTGCAGGGCGGCGATTGCGCCGAGAGTTTCGCCGAACATGGCGCCGACAACATCCGCGACTTCTTCCGCGTCTTCCTGCAGATGTCGGTGGTGCTGACCTTTGCCGGCGCGCAGCCGGTGGTGAAGGTCGGCCGTGTCGCCGGCCAGTTCGCCAAGCCGCGCTCGTCCGACAATGAGACCAAGGGCGAGGTGACGCTGCCAAGCTACCGTGGCGACATCATCAACGGCATCGAGTTCGACCCCAAGTCGCGTATTCCCGACCCGGCCCGCCAGGAAATGGCCTACCGCCAGTCGGCGGCGACGCTTAACCTGCTGCGTGCCTTCGCCCAAGGCGGCTACGCCAGCCTGGAGAATGTGCATCGCTGGATGCTGGGCTTCGTCTCCGACAGCCCGCAAGGCGAGAAGTATGGCATGCTCGCCAACCGCATCACCGAGACGATGGACTTCATGAAGGCCGTCGGCATCACCTCGGAGACCAACTACGCGCTGCGCGAGACCGACTTTTACACCAGTCACGAGGCGCTGCTGCTCGGCTATGAAGAGGCGCTGACCCGCGTCGATTCGACCTCCGGCGACTGGTACGCAACGTCGGGCCACATGATCTGGATCGGCGACCGCACCCGACAGCCCGACCATGCGCATGTCGAATATTGCCGCGGCATCAAGAACCCGCTCGGCCTCAAATGCGGCCCGTCGCTGACGACTGACGGCCTGCTGGAGCTCATCGACCTGCTCAATCCGGAGAACGAGCCGGGCCGGCTGACGCTGATCGCCCGCTTCGGCTCCGACAAGGTCGCCGACCATCTGCCGAAGCTGGTGCGCGCGGTGCAGAAGGAAGGTCGCAGCGTCGTGTGGTCGTCCGACCCGATGCACGGCAATACGATCGAGGCTGCCGGCTACAAGACGCGGCCGTTCGACCGCATCCTCAAGGAAGTGCAGACCTTCTTCGAGGTGCATCGCGCCGAAGGCACGCACCCCGGCGGCATCCATGTCGAGATGACCGGCAAGAACGTCACCGAATGCACCGGCGGCGCCCGCGCCATCACCGCCGAGGAGCTGCAGGACCGCTATCACACCCATTGCGACCCGCGCCTCAACGCCGACCAGGCGATCGAGCTGGCGTTCCTGGTGTCGGATCTCTTGAAGAAGAGCCATCCGGTGCAGCACAAGCAGGTGGCTAACGGCTGAACCCGTTTTCAGAATTGAAATGATAAGCGCCAGAGAAATCCGGCGCTTTTTCGTTTGATCAACGCCCGCGTTCCCAGCGCAATCCGTTGAGCCGGGGATCATTGGCGAAGGCGGTTCTGGAAAACTCGATGCGCCTTTCCGGAAATTCGCAGATCCCCTGGACGCCGAGGGAGCCTAGCCGGATGCGCCATGTGTGCGGCTCCAGCGGCTTGGCCTTGGTAAAGCCGCGGCATGTCAGCAGCGCCACATTGACGCCCTTCGGGTCGCGCGCCGAACGGTAACGGATCGCCTCCAGCCCAGCCTCACGCGCGACATCGGCAATCGCCTGGCTGGCGGCATAGTCGGTCGGATGCGTCCAATGGGCCCGATCGCGGTCGAGCGGCGGCCGCGTCAGGTCGATGGCATTGTCGGTATGGATCGCGGCGGCGAAGGCGGTGTATTCGGCGGCGTCGCGCGGCCATGGCGTGTCGGGCGAATCGGCGAAGAACAACAGGCGGTAGAAGGCCATTTCGGCGACCGCCGTCATGATCGTCTCCGCGGCATAGTAGACACCCAGGGTGCGGCCAGCGCGGCGGAAGCGCGAGCCGTAGGGATAGATCGAGCCGTAGCGGAAGGGCGTCGCCAGGAGATAGTGGAGATGCCGGCATTCCATGGGGATTTCCGGCTTGGTCTCCTCGATCAGATCCTCGAGCAGCGCCTGTTCGTCCAGCGTGTCGACGATCTTCAGCGTCGAGACGCGGTGCTGCGCCTCGACCATGCGCCAGTATTTGCCGTCGAGCCGGACGGCTTCAGACGAGAGCGCGTCGGGAGTCCAGATAGGCAATGACATCGACAAGCCCGGTAATGGTGAGGATCTTTTCAAGCGGGCTGCCATCGAACGCGGTATTGGCGTTCTTCAGCCATGCCCGGGCTATCGTCTCGTCACCGCCGACAATGGCGTCGAGCGAACGGAACAGCCGCACGAACAGCACCGCGAGTTCGAACGGCTTGGTGCCGCGCTCCAGCAGGAATTCCTGCCTGCGCATGCGTGAAACCGTGGCTTCCGAGACGCCGATGATCGACGCAAGCACCTTGGCGGTTATATCCAAGAGTTCGGCGGCGCGCAGCGTGGCCTTGGTCAGAACCGCGTTTTCGGCCGCCTTCGCGGTCAGATCAGGGGCGGCAGCATTGGGTTGTGTAACAGACATGGCCTCTCTCTTTCCATGGAAAATATAGTCCACGAAAATTCATATGGAAAGAGGCGGGATCCGATAAATTTGCCCGTGCCCGGGAATTGGCTGCACGCCGAAGCGTCAGTCTTTCTTGTATAGCAGCCAGTTCTTGCCGGTGCGGCCGGCCATTGTCGAGTGCCGGGTGACGCGGTTGCGCCCGCCAACCTTGGAGCGGTAGAGCGCCCGGTCCGCCTTGGTGTAGAGATCCTCCGGGCTTTCCGCTTCGGAAGCCATGCAGATGCCCATGGAAACGGTCACCGTGCCGTAATTGGCGCCGGTCTGGCTGCTGGTGAACGGCGTCTGTTCGATCAGCACGCGGATGCGTTCGGCGATCTCGTAAGTGGTATCCTCGCTGGCGCCCTCGACGATCAGCGCGAATTCCTCCCCGCCGGTGCGGGCAACGAACATGTCTTCACGGATGCTGGTCTGGAAGATTTCAGCGACGATCTGGATGATCTTGTCGCCGACCGGGTGGCCGTAGCGATCGTTGACACCCTTGAAATGGTCGATGTCGGCAAGGATCAGGGCGTTGAACAGGATCCCCTTGTTGGAGGTGTAAATCGCCGTGATTTGCTTGTCGAAGGCGCGGCGGTTCCAGATATGGGTCAAGGGGTCGGTGTCGGCGAGCCGCTTGTACTCCTCAAGCTTCGACTTGACGCTCTCCAGTTCCGCCGTCTTGTCGCTCAGCGTGGTTGCAACCTGCTTGCCGTGGTCGAGGGTCGAGTTGGTGGCCGCCGCCATGGCGCTGGCGACCTTCTGCAGCAGATCCTGCGAAAGCAGGCTGCGGTTGGCGAGGCCACTCGATGTCTCATCGAGGATCTTGCCGTATTTCTCGATATGGCTACGTTCGCTGCGCAGCAGCAAGGCGATGTCCTCGAGTTCCCTGGCCAGCACGTCGCGCGCCTGCTCGACAATGCCGGGACCGTGATGCTGGGCAAAGAAAGCGCGGCCGATGCGGTCGAGATCGTCCTGCGTCGGCTGGTTGCCGAGCGCGACGACGGCCAGGCCGAGTTCGCGATTGGTGCCTTTCAGTGCTTCGTAGAAGATTTCGTAATTGCGCGGCAGGCCAAGCACGCCGAGCTGACGCATGGTCGCCACAACGGCTGTTGCAATGTCGCTGTTTCGGTCGGTCTGGACGGCTGCCGGCTGCATGTTCTGTTCACTCTGCCTCTGGGAACCATCGCAGACCGTGCGAGATGCCGCCGACCGGAGAGTGCCAGCCGTATTTCGGATCATCCTGCGAAAGACACGTCCCCAATCGCGACATTCGCTTGGCAACGACCATAGATGCGCCGGCGCTAAAGTTTCCTTAATGTGCCGCCAGGTAACGCGTCCGTTCTACCGCAGGCTGCAGAAATGGTTTGCAAAGATCCTGAGGTCAGGTCCGAACACGCCCACCCCATGTCGCATTTGCCGGTGCCCGGCTGCGGCAAAACTGAAATCCTCTCGGCCAGCGGCGAAGCCGTGGACGATGGCTGGTGGAGGTAGGGATGAGCAACAACCACAGCGGATCTTGCCTGTGTGGAGCCGTGCGTTTCCAGACGCGAGGGCCGTTGCGCGGCGTCATTTATTGCCACTGTTCGCAGTGCCGCAAGCAGAGCGGGCATTTTTACGCCGCGACCAACGTCGCCGACGGCGACATCACGATAACCGGCGCCGACAACATCAGCTGGTACGAATCGTCTTCCTTTGCCAAGCGCGGCTTTTGCAAGATCTGCGGCTCGGTGCTGTTCTGGAAGCCGGGTCAGGATGCCTATGTCTCAGTTCTGGCCGGATCGTTCGACAACCCGACCGGGCTCGAAGGCCAATGCCACATCTTTGTCGGCGACAAGGGCGACTACTATACGATCGACGATGGACTGCCGCAGTTCGAGAAGTCGACGCCGACGATCAAGGTTGCGGAGGAGTGATTTTGCGGCGGCTGCCTTATTCCCTTGATCCAGCCATTGCGATATCCCCTGCCGGTGATTCGAAGGGGATGCGGCATGCAGCGGCTGATCGGTGCTTACTTCAATTCTGTGCGAGCCTTTCGCAAGCTCGCCGCCAGCGAAAGGGCATTTCAGCAGGAACTGATGCTGCTGGTGCTGGCGCTGCCGCTCGGCTGGTTCGTCTCGGTCTCGTGGCGCGGCTACGCGCTGTTGATCGGCGCGGTGCTGCTGCTCATCATGGTCGAAGTGCTGAACACCGGCATCGAGGCAGCCTGCGATGCCTTCAGTCGCGAGTTCAACGTCGACATCCAGCTCGCCAAGGACTGCGGCTCGCTGGCGGTGCTGATTTCGGTTGTTATCGTCGCCGGCGTCTGGGGAATCGCCCTCATCGAGCGCATCACGGGACTACCGATCTGATCTGAACGCTCCCATATGTTAGTCACCAAAGGAGACTGACGTCGTGGAAGCCAATTTTCTGCTGCTTGAAAGAGCCGGCCTGCCGGAAGACCTGCGCTGGCTGGCGGAAAAATATCCGCGCGAGACATGGCAGGGCCACGCCGACATCCACGGCATGGCAAACATGTGGCTGCAGCGGCACGACATGTTCCGAGAGCTGGGCGGCATGCTCACCAACGGCATTGGCGACTATCGCGAAGGCAGGCTGACGGCGCCGGATTTCGCGCGCTGGTTCGCGCCGCGGCTGAACCACTTTCTCGGCAATCTCGACGGCCACCACAATGTCGAGGACTACCAATATTTCCCGGCTTTCGCCAAGGCGGAGCCGCGCCTGAAGCGCGGCTTCGAAATCCTCGATGCCGACCATCACACCATTCATGAGGGGTTGGAGCGCAACGCCGAGACGGCGAACGCCTTCATCCGCACGCTCGAGGAGAGCGAGGACAGGCAACGCTTCGCCGCCGACGCCTATGCGGACGAGAACAGCCGGCTGATCGCCATGCTGAAGCGGCATCTGGCCGACGAGGAAGATCTCATCATCCCGCTGATCCTCGATCGCGGCGACCGGGCTCTGGTCGAGGACGACGACTGAACCTTACGATATGGTTTCGCTGTCGCGGGCGTCCTTGGCGCGCTCCTTGCCGGCGACGGTGCGGGCGATGAGCCAGGCAAGGATGGCGACACCCAGACCTATGGCAAGCGCGATCAGCAGCCGTTCGTGATGGAGCAGTGCCTTGCCTATCATCTGCTCGGCGCCGAGGCCGAAGACGTAGCCGATGCCGCAGAACAAAGCCGCCCAGACCAGCGACGACACCGCGTTGAGGATAACGAAGCGCGCTACCGAAATGCTGGCGAAACCGGCCGCGATGCCGCCGACCAGGCGCAGGCCATAGATGTAGCGGTTGGGCAGGACGAATATGTTGGGATGGGACGAGACGAGACGGTAGGCGTGGTTGAAGCCGGGCCTCGCCTTCAGTTTCAGCACCCTGGGATGGTCGGCAAAGCTGCGGCCGAGAATGAAGAAAAACGTGTCGCCGACGAAGGCGCCAATGGCGGCCGTGAGGAAAGCCTTCCAGAGGATGAAGACATGCTGATGGGCGAAGAAGCCGCCGAGGATGGCCGCACTTTCGCCTTCGGCGACACAGCCCAGGAAAACCGCGATCAACCCATATTGCTCGATGAGGTGATGGACGATCCCGGTCATTGAGAGGTTTGCCGGCCCGACAGTTTTTCGTCTATGCGGTTCACCTGTTCGGCCAGGCGCGCGATGTCCTCGCGCACGCCGATGATCTGGCTGTGGCGCAGTTCGTCCAGCTTTTCATGCAGAGCCATGATCTCGATCTCGGCCTTGAGGTTGACCTCATAGTCATGCGCGGCGTCGATGCGGTCGCGCGCGGCCTGTCGGTTCTGCGACATCATGATCACCGGCGCCTGCAGGGCGGCGATCATCGACAGCACCAGGTTGAGGAAGATGAAGGGGTAGGGGTCGAACGAGTCTCGCCCGAGCAGCCACCAATTGGCGCCGATCCACAGCACCAGGAAAGCAATGAAGGACAGGATGAACGTCCACGAGCCGCCGATGCGGGCAATGGCATCGGCGATCCGGTCGCCGGCGCCCTGAAGGCCGGTGAGGCTGTCGTTGATATCCTGCGAGATGGGCTTGCGGTCGACAGTGCTCTGCAACACCCGCCGCTCGAGCTCGCTGAGGCCCTCCGGCGTTCGCTTCAGCCAGCGGTTGGCCAGTTCTGGCACGGTTTTGTGCATGGATGTCTCCATAGGAAAAGCGTCGGCTTGGCAGCCTCGTTTGCATATAGGAAGATGGCGTTTCGTCAAAAGCGCGGCGCGAGGATGCAGGATGCCCGATTTCGCGAAGATTCGCGCCCGTGCTGCAAAACGCAAAGGCGGCGACGCGGTGCTGACCTCGCTGCTCGGGCCGGCGCCTGACAATGCTGCCGTTGCCGACATTACGGACGATCGCATCCTGTCGACGATGGCCGAGCGGGTGTTTGCCGCCGGCTTCGTCTGGCGCGTCATCGAACAGAAATGGCCGGGCTTCGAGGAAGCCTTTCTCCATTTCGACCCGAAACGGCTGTTGTTTCAACCTGATGACTTCTGGCACGACCTGACGGCTGATCAACGCATTGTGCGCAACCCGCAGAAGATCAAATCCGTCCGCGACAACGCCGCCTTCGTTGAGCGTGTGTCGAAGGAACATGGCGGTTTCGGCAAATTCCTCGCGGAGTGGCCTGACGACGACCAGGTCGGGCTGATGGCGTATCTCGGCAAGCATGGCAGCCGGCTTGGCGGCAACACCGGCCAGTATTTCCTGCGCTGGCTGCAATGGGACGCCTTCGTCATCTCGGCCGATATGGTCGCGGCTTTGCGTGACGCCGGCCTCGACATCGCGGAAAGTCCGACGTCGAAGAGGGATCTCGACAGGATTCAGGCGCAGATCAACAAATGGGCGCAGGAAACCGGCCTGCCGCGCCGGCACATTTCGCGCATTCTGGCGATGTCGATCGGAGAGAACCATTCGCCGCAATCGCTGCGCGAATATATGGGCGACGACTGATCACCGAATTGGTCCAAACGAACGCCATTGCTCGGGCAAATTTGCCGCGCTAAACCGCACAGATGACCCAGAAGACCGCACCCGATATTCTGCGCATCGCCGTTGCCCAGCTCAACCCGACGGTCGGCGATGTCGCCGGCAATCTTGCCAAGGCGCGCGAGGCGAGGGCGGATGCCGCCCGCCAGGGCGCCGACATCGTGCTCTACACCGAGCTTTTCCTTGCCGGTTATCCGCCGGAGGATCTGGTGCTGAAGCCGGCCTTCCTCAAGGTTTGCGAGAAGGCCGCTCAGGATTTCGCCGCGGATACCTCCGATGGCGGGCCGGGCGTCATCATCGGCACGCCGCTGAAGCGCAAGAGCGGCACCCACAATTCGATCATCGTCGCCGATGGCGGCAAGATCCTCGCCGAGCGCTACAAGCTCGATTTGCCAAACTATGGCGAGTTCGACGAGAAGCGCGTCTTCCAGGCCGGGCCCGAGGCTCAGGGACCCGTCAACTTCCGTGGTGTGCGCATCGGAATTCCGATCTGCGAGGACATCTGGGGCGACGTTGGCATCTGTGAAACCCTGGCCGAGAGCGGCGCGGAAATCCTGCTAGTGCCGAACGGCTCGCCCTACTACCGCGCCAAGATGGACGTGCGCCATCAGGTCGTTATCCGCCAGGTCATCGAGACCGGTTTGCCGATGATCTATGCCAATCAGATTGGCGGCCAGGATGAGCTGATCTTCGACGGCGCCTCTTTTGCCATCGGCGCCGACAAGACGCTCGCCTTCCAGATGAGCCAGTTCGAGGAAACTGTCGATGTCACCACCTGGAAGCGCAGCCGTGTCGCCGCAGGCGCGCAAAATGCAGATAACTCTGGCGGCTGGGTCTGCTCGGAAGGGCCGATGTCGAAAATCCCCGAGCGCGAAGAGGCGGACTACCGTGCCTGCATGCTGGGCCTGCGCGACTACGTCAACAAGAACGGCTTCAAGAACGTCGTGCTGGGTCTCTCCGGCGGCATCGATTCGGCGATCTGCGCCGCATTGGCCGTCGATGCGCTCGGCGAGGAGCGGCTGCGGGCGGTGATGATGCCCTACCGCTATACCTCGGAGGATTCGCTGAAGGATGCCGAGGATTGCGCCCGTGCGCTTGGCTGCCGCTATGACATCGTGCCGATCTTCGAACCGGTCGAGGGTTTCCTACACACGCTGGCGCAGCTTTTTGAAGGCACCAAGGAAGGCATCACCGAAGAGAATCTACAGAGCCGCGCGCGCGGCACGATCCTGATGGCGATTTCCAACAAGTTCGGCTCGATGGTCGTCACCACGGGCAACAAGAGCGAGATGTCGGTGGGCTACGCCACGCTTTATGGCGACATGAATGGCGGCTTCAACCCGATAAAAGACCTCTACAAGATGCAGGTCTATGCGCTGTCGCGCTGGCGCAACAGCCATGTGCCGCCGGGCGCGCTCGGTCCCTCAGGCGAGGTGATCCCCAGGAATATCATCGACAAGGCGCCGTCGGCGGAATTGCGCGAGAACCAGACCGACCAGGATTCGCTGCCGCCCTATCCGGTGCTGGACGACATTCTGGAATGCCTGGTCGAGAACGAAATGGGCGTCGACGACATCGTGGCGCGCGGCCACGACCGGGCGACGGTGACGCGCGTCGAACATTTGCTCTACATTGCCGAGTACAAACGCCGGCAAGCGGCGCCGGGTGTGAAGATCACCCGGAAGAATTTTGGCCGCGACCGCCGCTATCCCATCACCAACCGTTTCAGGGATCGCGGCTAAACATCTGATTAAATTGATGAACCTTGGGGGACGCATGTTTATCAGCTATTTCAAGGGAACACCTGAGTATCACATCCTGCGCTTCAAGAACGGCAAGATCAGGGAGCAGGGGCGCGGCATCTCCTTCTGGTACGGCACGTTCGGCACCACGATAGCGATGGTGCCGGTGACGTCGCTCGATAACCCCTTCATCTTCACCGAGACGACGGCGAATTTCCAGGATCTGGCAATCCAGGGGTCGGTCAGCTACCGCATCATCGATCCACTCAAGGCAGCCGAAGGTTTTGATTTCAGCGCCAAGCTCAGCCGTGCCGACGTCGTCGGCGACGGCCGGGAGAAGATCGCCGAGCGCCTGGTGCTTGCGATACAGAGCCGCGCCCGCGCGGTGGTTTCGAGCATGACGCTGGAACAGGCGCTGGCCGAGGTGACCAAGCTCGGTGGCAATCTCGCCGAACTCCTGCGCAACGATCCGATTGCCGCGACCGCCGGCCTGTCGATCGAGGAGGTTCACATCACCTCGGTCCAGCCGACGCCGGAGATCCGCAAGGCGCTCCAGACCGAATATCGCGAGGCGCTGCAGCGCCAGGCCGATGCCGCGATCTATGGGCGCCGTGCCTGGGGCGTGGAGAAGGAGCGCGAGATCAAGCAGAGCGAGCTGGCGACCGAAATCGAGCTTGCCGAACGCAACAAGCTGCTGGTCGATACCGAGGCGCGCAACAAGCTGACGCTTGCCGAGGCGGAAGCCAAGGCCCAACAGCTCGAACTCACCGTCTATTCGTCGGCGCCGGCGCACGTGCTCACGGCGATGGCCTTCAAGGCCTGGGCGGAAAAGGGCGGTTCGGTCGGCAATCTGTCGATCACGCCTGATATGCTCACCAGCGCGCTCAGCCAGCTTTCCACTCCGAAAGCCGGGTCCTGAAAGGCAAGCTCGGGTGGCAAGCGACCAGAGCGGCAGGCCGATCGACCGGGTGATCGTCGTCACCCGCAAGACCGAGCTGGAGGAGCTGACGACGCGCTTCAACACGCAGGGACAGGCGCGCTTTTATCTCCGGCAGGCCGGCATGAATTTCGACCCGGTCAAGGCGGCGCATGACGTCTATCACCAGGCGCTCGACCGGGTGATGGGTTCGCTTCCCCAAGGCCTCAAACAGTTGCGGCTCGACCGCGAACTGGTCCCGCAGTTCGAATTCGGCTCCGACGCGGTGATCGCGCTCGGTCAGGACGGGCTGGTGTCCAACACCGCGAAGTACCTCCCGTACCAGCC
Source organism: Mesorhizobium sp. P170090 (assembly GCF_057786115.1). Taxonomy (NCBI): domain Bacteria; kingdom Pseudomonadati; phylum Pseudomonadota; class Alphaproteobacteria; order Hyphomicrobiales; family Phyllobacteriaceae; genus Mesorhizobium; species Mesorhizobium sp. P170090. The sequence continues at coordinate 4,554,468 of NZ_JBYNWH010000001.1, read as the reverse complement.
GCTGATCGGCATCAACCCGAACCCGGCGCTTTTCGACGGCGTGTTGCTGCCGTGGAATGCCGACGATACCGAAAAGGTCCTCGGCCTGACGATCGCCGGCAAGGCGAAGCGCCAGGCGGTGGTGATGGCCGAAGCGCGCTCCAATGACGGACGCCGGCTGATCGCCTTCAACGATCTGTTCGTTGGCGCCTCGACGCATGTCTCGGCGCGTTACGAGTTGACCTATGGCGGCAGGACCGAGCGCCAGTCGTCGAGCGGCATTATCATCTCCACGGGCGCCGGCTCTACCGGCTGGCTGCGCTCGGTTATGGCGGGCGCCGCGGGACTGGCCGCGGCCTATGGTGACAACTCCGTGCCGACCGTGCCGCCGCAAGGCTATGACCGCGAAGGCGAACAGCTGTTCTTTTCGGTGCGCGAACCGTTTCCGAGCAACACGACCGGCGTGTCGCTTGTGCATGGCGTCATCACCCGCGACCGGCCGCTGGTGGTTTCTTCGCGGCAGAGCAGGGGCGGCGTCATCTTCAGCGACGGGATGGAGCTCGATTTCGTCGAGTTCAATTCCGGCACCGACGTGACCATCGCATCGCCGACCAGAAGGCCTATCTCGTGGTGCCATAAGCGCGCCACGTGGGCAGCCAAATCACCGGCCGGACTGAATTCGGCCGCCCTCCATTCTTTGCGAGGCACCATGCCCGACTGTGAGATCAGCTTCGACATGTCACGGATCAATTTCCGGGCGACCTCCGACCTGTTGATGGCAAGTTATTGGGGCGCCGGCCGCAGCGATGAGTTTCATCGCCGCGCCTTTGCCAACTCGTTCTGCACCGCGGCCTATATCGACGGGAACCAAGTCGGTTTTGGCCGGGCCATCACCGACCGTACGGTGTTTGCCTATCTCGCCGACATCATCATCTGGCCGCAGCATCGCGGCCAAGGCATTGGCTTGCAACTGGTGCAGGCGCTCATCGACCACCCTGAACTCAGCACGGTCTCGCACTGGAGCCTGTCGACCAGTGACGCGCATGGCCTTTATGAGAAGCTGGGCTTCAAGGCATCAACCGACGGCCGCTACATGCGCCTCGATCGCAACCCGGAATGACGCATAGCGAGGGGGGTTGACCGGCTGTTGTTGCAAAATAACCTCACTGGTTGGACCAGTTACGCTTTGCCACGTGCCCGGCCTTGGCGATCCTTCATGGCGTCTCTATAAGGACCTCTCCGCAAGTGTCTTGCGGGAGGTCTGAATGGCAGTATTTCACATGGTAATGCGAGGCCGCGAAGCCTAGGTCTCACCTGGCGTCCGGCGAAGGTTTGTCCTTCGCGCCGATGCCGGGTCGAGTACAGGCTTCTGCCGATGCCGGTCGCCACCCGACGAATCGGGCGCGCCGCCACCTATGCCGAACCTCCGCAGCCCCGGGCGAATTGCCCAGCGCGGTTTTCAATTTCAGACCTTACCGGGACCGGGCAGATTTGCGCCCGGATGACAATATGGCTCGTTTCCGAATCGATCTGCGTGCAAGCGCCTTTCGCAGCGTTCTTGGCTTCACGCTCAGCCACTGGCGGCGCCAGCCGTGGCGGCTTTCGCTGATCATGGGCAGCTTCCTGCTGTCGACCCTGGCCGACGTCTTGACGCCGCTCTATTCCGGCCGGCTGGTCGACGCCGTCGCCAGCAGTGCGTTGGCTGACGATGTCGCGTGGAACGCGGCAATGGCGGCGTTCTTCGCGCTCATCGCTTTGGCGCTGACCGGCGTGGTGCTGCGCAACCTCGCCTTCATGGGCATTGTCGAGCTGACGCTGAAGATGATGGCCGACATCGCCGCCGACGCGTTCTATCGCGTGCAGCGCTTCTCAACCGACTGGCACGCCAATAGCTTTGCCGGATCGACGGTGCGCAAGGTTACGCGCGGCATGTGGGCTCTCGACCTGCTCAACGACACCATCCTGATTGCGTTGCTGCCGTCGGTCGCCATGCTGGTCGGCTCGACGTTGCTGCTCGGCTGGTTCTGGCCGCTGATGGGGCTGGTCGTGGCAGTCGGCTCGCTGCTGTTCATCACCGTGACGGCGCTGCTGTCGCTCGGCTATGTCGCGCCCGCGGCACGGCTCGCCAACAGCTGGGATACGCGGCTTGGCGGCTCGCTTGCCGATGCCGTGAGCTGCAATGCCGTGGTCAAGGGTTTCGGCGCCGAGACGCGCGAGGAAACGCGGCTTGCCAAGGTCGTCGCCAAATGGCGCGCGCGGACCAGCCGCACCTGGGTGCGCGGCACCATCAACGGCACGACGCAAGGCGCCATGCTGCTGGTGCTGCGGACGGCAGTAATCGGCCTGTCGCTGATGCTGTGGGCCTGGGGCCAGGCAAGTGCGGGCGATGTCGCCTTCGTGCTGACCTCGTTCTTCGTGCTGCAGGGCTACCTCAGGGACATCGGCACGCATATCCGCAATTTGCAGCGTTCGGTCAACGACATGGAGGAACTGGTCGATTTCCAGTCGCAACCGCTCGGCGTCGAGGACCGGCCCGGCGCCAAGCCGATCCGGATCACGCATGGCCACATCGCCTTCGATAACGTCACCTTCCACTATGGTAGCCATCGCTTGCCGCTCTACCGCGACTTTTCGGTGGAGATAGCGGCGGGCGAGCGGGTCGGACTGGTCGGCCATTCCGGCTCGGGCAAGACGACCTTCGTGAAGCTGATCCAGCGTCTCTATGATGTCAGCGGCGGCAGGATCCTGATCGATGGCCAAGACATCTCCCAGGTTGCACAGGCGTCGCTGCGCGCGCAGATTGCCATCGTCCAGCAGGAGCCCATCCTGTTCCACCGCTCGCTGGCGGAAAACATCGCCTATGCCCGTCCGGACGCCACGCAGGCCGAGATCGAGCATGCCGCCAAGCTCGCCAGCGCGCACGACTTCATCACCGGCCTGCCGAAGGGCTACGGCACGCTGGTCGGTGAACGCGGCGTGAAACTGTCGGGCGGCGAGCGCCAGCGGGTGGCGATCGCGCGCGCCTTCCTGGCGGATGCGCGCATCCTGATCCTGGACGAGGCGACATCGAGCCTCGATTCGGAATCGGAAGTGCTGATCCAGCAGGCGATGGAGCGGCTGATGGTTGGCCGCACGACGCTGGTCATCGCGCACCGTCTGTCGACGGTGCGGGCGCTGGACAGGCTGCTCGTGTTCGACCGTGGCAAGATCGTCGAGGAAGGCTCGCATGACGAGCTGATCCGGCTGAAGGGCGGCATCTACCGCCGCCTGTTCGAGCGGCAGGCGCTGGAACTGACCAAGGGCCTGGTGATCTGAGCTGAACGCAGAGCCCTATCCGAGGGATAGGGCTCTGCCTGGTTCATCCAGGCATTCGCTCGAATGGCTGAAGCGCTGGGTCGATCGTGTCCCAGACGTGGCCGCGCACGGTGTAGGTGACCGCCTGCGGGTCGAACTGGCCGGGATCGTCGAGGCTCGTGGCCTGGATCGCCGTCACCTCCGGCATGGCGACGAACGTTACGTAGACCGGCGTGCCGCAGGTCGGGCAAAAGGCCTGGGCTTTTTCATTGCCGCTGTCGGCGATCATCCGCCATGTGCTCGGCTCGCCGGTGATCTTTACGTCAGCGCGCCGGCCGAAGGTCACATAGGAACAATGGCCAGTACCGCTGCGCTTTTGGCAATCGAGGCATTGGCAGTGGTTCTGAAAGATCGGCTCGCCGCTGGCCTCATAGCGGATCGCGCCGCAGGCGCAGCCGCCGGTAAAGTGCTTGGTCATCATCGTTCTCCGCGGTGCTTCAGGCCGATTTCGGCTTGGCGAACAGGTCGATGCCTGTGCCGGTTTCGAGGAAGGATTTCATGCTGGACAGCACGGCCGGCCAACCCTGGCTGATGCCCTTGGCCATGCCGCTCCCGGCTTCGAGCTCGTCATGGCTGACGGTCAGCTTGACCATGGTGTCGTATTCCTCGATGGCGAACGTCACCTGGCTGTGCTTGGTCGGATCGTCGGCCTGCGAGGCGTTGGCCCAGCTCATGACCAGCCGGGTTGGCGGCGAGATTTCGACGACCTTGCCAACGAGTTCGACGGTCCGTTCGTCATTGGCGCGGATGTGTTCCCATTTCGAGCCGGGCTTCCAGTCGGAGACGTTTTCGTGGCCCCAGTAGCGCTTGGCGATATCGGGCCTGGTGATGGCTTCGAACACCTTTTGTGGCGTCGATCTGATGTAGGTCACGTAGACAAAACTGGTGGTTTCCCGGGTCATTGGTCGTCTCCTTCGAGTTCTTGTTTCAGGTCGTGCAGCAGGCTCAGCCGCTGCCGTTCGAATTTTCGCACCCACCGCTCGTAGACTTCGTGCAGCGGCACGGGGTTGATGAAATGCAGCTTCTCTCGGCCACGCTTGACCGTGCTGATCAGATTGGCCGCCTCCAGAAGATCGATGTGCTGGGTCGCGGATTGCCTTGCCATGTCGAGGTTTTCGCAAAGCTCGCCGAGCGTCTGGCCGTTCTTCTCACACAGAAGATCGAGCAGCCTTCTCCGGGTCGGGTCGCCCAGCGCTTTGAAAACCTTGTCGGCGTCCATCGGTCTCACTCATCTTGAAGATACAATATGCAGGTAAATACCTGCATGTCAAGCCGCAACCAATCGTAACCTGAAAGGGGAGGGTCTGTCCGATTGTACGACAAGTCGCGAACTTCAACGGCTGCTTCCGTTAGACTCTGCCCAAGAGCTCATTTCGTTTGGGGTAAAGGGCCATGGCTGGGGATTTGGGGATGGCTTTGGTGTCACGTATCGGGAGTGATCCGGAGAGTTCAGCCGTAAAGAGCAGTATCGTCGACTTTGAAGCCATCGTTGGGGATACTCAAAACTTCGCCCGTGCCGTTCGGCATCGAGCTGACACGCCTTACTAGGGATTCTCACATGGACAAAGCGACGACCATCATTGGAATAGACTGCAGCCCGCGCGCGTCCAGTAACTCAGGGCGGATGCTCGGCGAGGTTCTTCGCTCGCTGGAGAGAGAGCGGCGGGTGAAGGTCGTGGAACAGGTGCGCCTGGCCGATGAGCGTATCGACTGTCTCGGGTGCGAGCAGTGTTATCAAACGTTCGGATACCACTGCGACGGGATCGATCGTGTTCTGTCACTCATGAAAGAGTCGGACGTGATTCTGATGGCTACTCCCACCTGCTTCGGAATGCCGCCGGCCCTGGGCGTCGTCTTGCTCGACAGATCCGATCCCCTGTGGCGCGACGGACAACAGCTCAAAGGAAAACTCGGAGCGGTCATCGTCAACGGCGCCAGCGATCCCGCGGACGATCCGAGTGTGCGCCAATGCGCGGACAACATGGTCAAGCTTTTCGAACAGCACGAGATGCCTTGTGTCCAGCCGGTCCATTTGGGGGGAACGCTCGCGTATCCCGAGCAACGGTTTCCGGACCCGCTCCCCGCCGGGACGGCAGGCGTTCTCGAGCAATTGGCTGACGAGATCCGGCAGTGGGTCGGGGGCAGGTGATACCGGCACATCTCTTGTCGTCGATGTCGGATGGAGTCGGATCAATGGGCGCTGCGGGCGATACGTCGAATGGTATTGATGGGCAAGACCTGCGGGCGCATGGAAATGTGGCGCGGTCGCTGCGGAGTTGTGACTAGGCTCTAACGACGAACTTGTCGGGATCGGCGCAGAAATGGGCGATGATCTGGCAGAGGTCCGGCTCGTTGACCATGCGTACGGCCTCGGCCCCATTGACCCATTTGCGGGTGCGCGCGCGCTTTTCCTTCCAGCGGTCGGCAACGTGCTCGACCTGCAGCGGAAACACCAGCACTTCGCAAGGGACTTCCTCGCCGGACGCGAGGGCCTTGGCGTAGAAGTAACGACCGGCCTCGAAAAGCGAAATCTTGCCACGCAATCCGGCTTCCTCGCCCGCCTCGCGCGCCGCTGCCTCGCAGAGCGGCTCCCTGGCCTCGGGCCAGCCCTTCGGCAGCACCCAACGCCCGGTGTCTCGGCTGGTGATCAGCATGATCTCGACGCCGTCTTCGTTATTGCGCCATGGCAAAGCGGCAACCTGCAGGCGACAAGGCGAAGTGCCGAAGAGCTTGCGGACCCTTTCAGCCAGATGGTCGTGTGTCGCCGGTGTCGTCAGCATCAGTGAAAGCTACCCCAGCCCTCAGAATCGTTAGCCGCCGTATGAATCTTACCGACAAGTGTAAGTCTTAAAAGTAAAAAACATCACACCAACCGTCCAATCCGCCAACAGGCGTCGATTCGACAGAATAATGTGCCTTCCAGTGTCTGTTTTCATAGCAGACGGGGCGGGTTTGGCCGTCTGGGCAGAAATGGGGCTGGCGCGAATCAGCCGGCGTGATCGTCGGCGATCGGCTTCTGGTAGGTGAAACCCATGTCCCAGGGAAAGTAGATCCAGGTGTCCTGGCTGACTTCGGTGATGAAGGTGTCGACCAGCGGCCGGCCTTTCGGCTTGGCGTAGACGGTGGCGAAATGCGCCTTGGGCATCATGGCGCGCACGATGCCTGCCGTCTTGCCGGTGTCTGTGAGGTCGTCGATGATCAGCACGCCCGCGCCATCATCGGCGAGCAGCGCCGGCGTGATCTCCTTCAGCACCTGCAATTGCCCCTGGCTGGTGTAGTCGTGATAGGAGGCGACGCAGACCGTCTCGATGACGCGTATGCCGAGTTCGCGTGAGATGATGGCAGCGGGAACCAGACCCCCACGGGTGATGCAGACGATGGCCTTCCACTGACCCTTGTTGGCGCCGGCAAGCCGCCAGGCGAGCGCCCGGGCATCGCGGTGGAACTGGTCCCAGGAGACCGGAAAGGCTTTTTCGGGAAGGGACATTCTGCACTCCGCGCGCAACATTGTGGAATGCGCGCGGAATTAACTGGAAAGTCAGGGCATTGGCAAGGGCGGGGCCAGTCTGTGGAGTTACCGCGACAAAAAGGCCGCAACCGGCACGCTGCGCAACACGGTGCGCGTGACGCCGCCGAACAAAAGCTGACGCAGCCAGGAATGGCTGTAGGCGCCGAGCACCAGAAGGTCGGCTCCGGTCTCGGCGATCCGGGTCTGGATGACGTCATCGACCGAAGCATTACCCGATTTCTGCACCGACACGCTGACCGTTGCGCCATGCCTGGAGAGTGCCGCGGCGATCTCGGCGCCGGCGGCTTCCGGGTTGTCATCCAGCGTATCCGGCGGATCGATGACCAGAATGTCGGTCTTTTCGGCCTCGATGATGAAGGGCAGCGCGTCGAAGGCGGCACGCGCCGCCTCCTTGCTGCCGTTCCAGGCCAGCAGCACATGTTTGAATGTGGTGACCAACGGCCCCTCATGCGGCACCACCAGCACTGGCCGGCCGGCATCGTAAACCAGCGTGTCGACATCGGCGCTCGTGTCGCCCCCGGTCTCGCGCTGCGCGGCAATAATCAGATCGGCGGCGCGCACGCTGGAAATACCCGTCAGCGCGCTGTCGCCGGAAAAGCTCTCGAGGCTGCGCCATTCGAAGGAAAGGCCGGAATTCTCGATCCGCCCAACGAAAAGCGCCTGCAATTTCTCGGCGCGCTCGCGGTTCATGTCGGCGGAGACCTGCAGGAACTCAGTGTCGGGGAAGCCGGTTGCCGAGGTGTAGGGAACGGGCAGCGCTTCGGCATGGATGCCGATGAGATGGCTCTCGAACCGGTCGGCAAGCGGGATGGCGCAGTCGAGCACGCGTTCGGCGTCCTGTTCGTTCTGCAATATGGCGACGATGGTCTTGAAGCGCATGCGAAATCCCTCAAATCTGCCAGCGCGTGCTGCGCCCGAGGGAAAACGTGGGAGTGCGGTGCTTGGTTCCGGCCCGGCGATGGTCCGCGAGCCCAGGGTCAATTGGCGGCGGTGAAGCCGGCCACCATCGCTTCGACGTCCTTGCGTGCCGAATCCAGCGCCTCCTGGCTGCGGGCGCGGACCACCAGCTCCGTCCAGAATTTGCCGTCGCCATATTTCGGATAGGAGCCGATGATGGTGTCGGGATGCGCCTTCTGGATGTCGCCCAGGGGACCGCCGATCAGGCCTTCGCCGAACGGGCAATGGACGGTGGCCGACAGCATCTTGGTGCCGGCCTTCAGCGTCGGCACGACATTGTCGAGCATGGCCTGGAAAATCGCCGGCACGCCGGCCATGACATGGACGTTGCCGATGCGAAAGCCGGGCGCGACGGAGACCGGATTGTCGATATGGTCGGCGCCGCGCGGCATGCGCGCCATGCGCTTGCGGGCCTCGGTGTATTCGATGCCGCGCGCGGCATAGCTCTCGCCCAGCATGGCATAGGCCTTGGCGTCGTATTCGCAGGGCACCCCAAAAGCCTTGGAAATCGAATCGGCGGTGATGTCGTCATGCGTTGGGCCAATGCCGCCGGTGGTGAAGACATAGGTGTAGCGGGCGCGCACGGCATTCACCGCAGCGACAATCTCGTCCTCCTCGTCGGGAACGATCCGCACTTCCTTCAGGTCGATGCCGATGGCCGTCATGATGTCGGCGAGGTGGCCGATATTTTTATCCTTGGTGCGGCCGGACAGAATCTCGTCGCCGATGACAAGCATGGCGGCAGTGACGATTTCAGGCATGGAAGGCTCCGGCAAACAGGCCCGTTGGCAGACAAGGTCGCCTGAGGCAGAAAGAAGGTCGCCTGAGATAGCGCGACATCGAACTGGCGGCAATGCCGACACAAGCCGCCATCTGCCTTGCCGAGCGTTCGTCAGTGGGTGATGGTGCGCGCCGGTCCGCTCCCGGGTGAAAACATGCTGGTATCAATTCTGCTGTGGCTTGTTGCCAGCCTGTCCGTGCTGGCTCTCGTCATCGTAGCCTGCCTGGTCGCGGCAACGCTCTGGATTGCCGCCAAGGCCGAAAGGCTGGTGCCGGCCAGCGGAAACTTCGTCGAGATCGACGGCAGCCGCATCCATTATGTCGAAACGGGCGAGGGACGGCCGATCCTGTTCGTGCACGGACTTGGCGCGCAGCTCCACCAGTTTCGCCACACGCTGTTTGAGCGCTTTGGCCCCGGTTGCCGGCTGATCGCGCTCGACCGGCCGGGATCGGGCTATTCGGTGCGGGCCAAAGGAGCCACCGGCCGCTTGCCTGAGCAGGCCGAGATCATAAGGCGCTTCATCGAAACGCTCGCGCTGGAAAGGCCGCTTGTGGTCGGGCACTCCCTGGGCGGCGCCGTCGCGCTGACCCTGGCCGTGGAGCATCCCGGCGCGATTTCCGGCATCGCTTTGCTGGCGCCGCTGACGCATCTGGAAGCCGGCGCCCGCGAGAAAGCGGGCCTGCTCTATATCCGTTCGCGGCTTTGGCGCTGGATCATGTCCTACACCGTCGCGATACCGACAAGCCTCGGATATGCGCGGCAGACACTGGAGTTCATCTTCGCGCCGCAGGCCGTTCCCGCCGACTACATGATCGATGGCGGCGGATGGCTCGGGCTGAGGCCAAGCCATTTCCATGCGACCTCCACCGATTTCGTGGCGGTCGAAGAGGATCTTGGCCGCATCGAAGAGCGCTATGGAGAGATCGCCATGCCGGCCGGCATTTTCTTCGGGACAGCCGATCGCGTCATCGCCATGCGCATACATGGGGAGCCGATGAAGGACAGGATCGAAGGGCTCGATTTCGAGACGGTCGAAGGCCTCGGCCACATGCCGCAACTCGTCGAGCCGGACCGCGTCATCGCCTTCATCAAGCGCATTGCCGAGCGGGCATTCGCCGGCCAAGACCTCACCACAGCCTCACAACAATTTCACTGAACCATTCGGCTGATATCCGGTTTACCCCGTGTCGCACCCAAGGCGGCGGATACGGAGTAATTCAATGTACAGGAAAGTTTTTGCAGCATCCGTGCTGACGATCGGTCTTGCCACATCGGCGATGGCGCAGTCATCGGACGGCACGTATTCCAACCATCACAGCTGGTGGCCCTTCGGGAACGAGCAGTCATCGACCGTCGACCAGAGCACCACCGGCAGCATCAATGCCGACGGCAGCCAAGGCTATGGCGGCGCTACGGGGCCGTGCGCCTCCGACCCGTCAGGACCCTATGGAAATGTGAGGCCCAACGTGAACGATCAATATTGCGGCAAGTGATCAAGCCGCGGGCGACTGACCGGCAGGATGTCCCGCCTGTTTGTTTTGACGCAATTCCCAAGGGAATTGCTTAGGCGAGCATCCACGGCCGGCAGCGAAAGCTGAGGGGCAAGGATCAGTCGGAAACTTCGGTCTGCGGCCGGTCGCGGCCGTCGGCCAGTTCGTCGTGCCACTTGCCTTCGGCATCCTCATACTGGATGCCGTCCGTGGCGCCGGCGATCTGCTGTTCGGCCGAGGCGATCTCGGCGGCGCGCAGCGCATCCTGATGGGTCGGGAATGTCTCCGAGAATGTCGAACCGACCTTGTAGGCCCAGCCCCCGTCATGCTCGACGATCTTGTAAGTCAGCTTCGCCATGAAATCCTCCGGTTCGTCCGTCCGCTCAATGCGGCCCGTTTTTCATTGCAATTTGGGCTTCAATGCAACTTGGCGTCTGGCAGCCGGTCTTCGGGAACCAGCACTTCCGATTCCTTGGCCGCTTCGATCAAAGCCCTGCGTGCATCGGCCGTCGAACGATAACCTTCCAGCACTTTGAGGCAAGTGTCGAGAGCATCACGATGGCGCGGGCCGCGGTTGAGCGGCCACACCGTCATCAGACACTCCGCCGCTTCCTGGGTGCTGCGGATCTGGCGATATTTGCCGACATGGCCGAGTTCGACCACGACCGGGGTTTCAAAAGGTTTGTTATCCATGATGGCCGCAACGCAAAGCAGCCAATATGGTTGCAAAAATGGCCGTCAGCCTGCGCCCAAACGTCTCACCAACAGCAATCGTTGGTCTCAGTAACCGCAGTCGTTGCGCAGCCAGCGGGCGTTGGCCCAGCCGGTCCGTCCGCCGATTTCGACCTGGTACCAGTTGCCGCGGCGGTCGAAAATCTCGGTGTGGTCGCCATTGAACAATTGCCCGATCATGCGCGACGACAAGTTCGGCCGTGCGCGCACGGCGAGAAACCCGCTGCCAGTATCGAGATCGTAGTGCCTGGACAGGCCGTGCACCGTGCCTTCGCAATATTGCGCGCCGACCGGAGACGACGCGGCGAACGACAGTGCGACCACCAGAGCGGCTGCCGCCGGATAGATTGCCCTTGATGCCATGGACTTTGCTCCCAATCCGGCCGCCAAGGCGGCCTGCCCCCAGGGACTATAGCGGGCGGATTAAAGCGAAGCTGCGGCAATCTGTCCAGCAGATGCGTTTGGCGCATCCGTCGGCACTGCCTGTTCAGCCCTTCGTCCAATGCTGCATCGTCGTCACCGAGCGGGCGAGCTGTGGCGCGGGATGGATTTTCTCGCCGAAGGTGGCGGCGGCGCGCCAGCCCCAGCGCGGATCGGCGAGGAAGGCGCGGGCCAGCGCCACCATGTCGGCGCGGCCGTCGGCGACGATCGCCTCTGCCTGCGCGGGATCGTCGATCAGGCCGACAGCCCGGGTCGGGATGCCGGCGCCCTTGCGCACCGCTTCGGCCAGATGCACCTGATAGCCGGGGCCGGTCGGCAGCTTCTGCAACGGCGAATTGCCGCCGCTCGAACAGCAGAGATAGGCAACATCAAGCGCCTTCAAGGCTTTGGCCACCTCGATCGCCTCGTCGACCTCGAAGCCGCCATCGACCCAGTCCTTCACCGACAGGCGGGCGCCAAGCATCAGGTTTGGAACTGCCTTCCTCACCGATTTGGCGATCTCGATGAGGAAACGCATGCGGTTTTCCAGCGAGCCGCCCCAGCGGTCGGTGCGCTGGTTGGAAAGCGGCGACAGGAACTGGAAGATCAGATAGCCGTGCGCGGCGTGCAGCTCGAGGAAGTCGAAGCCGGCGCGCTCGGCCCGCCTCGCGGCTTGAGTGAAGCGCTCGATAAGCTGCAGGATTTCATCCTCCTCCAGCGCATGCGGCACATTCCAGCCGGTGTCATAGGCGATGGCCGAGGCCGAGACGGTCTGCCAGGCATCCTCGCCCGGCTGCAATGGGCCGCCGCCTTCCCAGGGCTTTCGGTTGGATGCCTTGCGGCCGGCATGGGCAAGCTGAATGCCGAATTTCGTTTCCGGCGCGGCGACGCGCCTTGCTGCATCCAGCGTGCGCCGGGCGGCCGCCTCGTTGTCGTCGGAATAGAGGCCGAGGCAGCCATGGGTGATGCGGCCGCGCCGTTCGACGTCGGTCATCTCGACGGTGACCATGCCGGCGCCCGACATCGCCAGGTTCATCCAGTGATAGAGATGCCAGTCGCTGGCCGAGCCGTCTTCGGCGGAATACTGGCACATCGGCGCCACCGCGATACGGTTCGGAAAGGTCAGGCCGTCGAGGGCGATCGGCTGGAAAAGCGCTGCGGTCATCAAAAAACTCCGGAGAGGGACTGCAGCTATTTAGGCGATGGCAGTTGCCGGCACCAGACACGAGGCGGTGAAAGCTTCGCCGTTTCGGTTGCGCGCAAAACCGTTCGCGGTTACGCCATGGCGCCGACAGCTTGGAGCTCATCATGGAAGATCGTATCCGCATCCGCTCGGAGGAAGTCCTGTCCGACGACTGGGCGGTCCTGAAGAAGACCGTCCTCGATTATCGCCGGCGCGACGGGCAGTGGGAGACGCAGATTCGCCAGACCTACGATCGTGGCGACGGCGCGGTGATCCTGCCTTTCGATCCCGAGCGTCAGACGGTGCTTCTGGTGCGGCAGTTCCGCTACCCCGCCTACGTCACCGGCCACCGCGAACCGCTGATCGAGGCCTGCGCCGGCCTGCTCGACAAAAACGATCCCGAAACCGCCATCCTCAAGGAGGCCGAGGAAGAGCTCGGCTATCGCCTACAGAACATCGAGCGGCTGTTTTCCCCCTATATGAGCCCGGGCAGCGTCACCGAACGGCTGTGGTTCTTCGTGGCGCGCTATTCACCCGCCGACCGCATCTCGGCCGGCGGCGGCGCGGCCGACGAGGGCGAGGACATCGAGGTTCTGGAAATGCCTCTTGATGAAGCGCTGGCCGGCATTTCAGACGGCCGCATCATCGACGCCAAGACGATCATCCTGATCCAGCATTTGAAACTGTACCCGATGAAGGGCTAGCTCGGCGAAGCTCGACGTGCCTCACTGCTGCGGGCAGGGTGGCACGTCCACTTCGCGGATGAAGTTGCGCAGGTTGCAAGGACACCGGAATGGCGCGTGGCGCAAAGGCATGGCTGAAGCGAAACAGCGCGCGGGCATCTCTCCTGTTGCTGAACGCCGCGCTGCTTGTCCGCTACCGCCGGTTGACCCAGCGTTTCCTGGAGCGGATGCGGCATCTGCCGAATTTTGCAGCCCCGGTGACGTTCACGGAAAAGATCCACTGGCGCAAGATTTTCGATGACGATCCTCGCTTTGCCGGTCTTCTCGACAAGCTCAAGTCCAAGGAAATCGTCAGGGAGCGGCTTCCCGGGCTCGCCATCCCTGAGGTGCTGTGGCAGGGCGACGATCCGCGCCAGATCCCCTTCGATGACCTGAAAATCCCCTACGCCGTCAAATGCAACCACGGTTGCGCCATGAATGTCATCGTTCGCGATCCGGCCAACGCCGACCGGGAGGCGATCATTGCCGAGATGACGGAATACCTTGGCCAAACCTATGGCGCCCGCAAGCTGGAGCGCAGCTATGCGCACATAGAGCGGCGGGTTTTCGTCGAAGCACTTGTGGGCAAGGACCAGGGCTATGACCCGGTCGACTACAAATTCTGTGTGCTGGCTGGCCGCGTCGCCTACATCGTCGTCGTCGCCTTCCGTTCCACGGTCAAGAATACCGCCCACCTGGATCGCGATTGGCGCCCGCTGAACATTGCCCAGGGCGCGATCGACTCGAGCCTGGAAATTCCCCCTCCCAAGAGCCTGGCGCGGATGATCGAGGCAGCCGAGGCGCTCGGCAGCGAGTTCGACATGGTGCGTGTCGATTTCTACGAGGAGGAGGGGGAGCCGATCTTCGGAGAATTCACGGTCTACCCACGCAGCGGCTTGCTGCAATTCGACCCGGCTGCCTTCGACCGCGAACTGGGCGAGCATTGGGATATTGGCGCGTCAGGTTACCTCAGTCGTTTGCCCAGCCGATTTGCCCAACGGTACAAGGCAATGCTCGTCGCCGCCGGCTATCTCGACGTTTGAGATGGCTGCCTTGGTGGCGTGCTACCCGAAGCTCGAAGAGCGAAGGGTGGTGCGGAGAACCCATACGATTAGAGATCGAGGGAAACTGATAGCTCAGCAGGGAGTCGTGATTTCGAAGTGCCGTCTCAACTGAGCCGTAGCGGTCAATTCGTCCTGCTGGGATCAATCTTCGTGAGCCGCTGCCTGGTCTCGACCATGCGCCTTTGCGCAGATCGGATTCGGCAACACAAGGCGAGATCGATAGCGACGCCGCAATCTTCGTCCAGCAAGTTTTCGGCTCGTTCGAGATCCAACTTTGCCCGGCCGACGCGCTGACGGGCTCTGGCCAGTTCCAAGTTCATCAGGTCCATTGTTGCGCTTCCTTTTGGGTTGCGGTCCCTTCGGAACACCAAACCGTGCCGAGCGCTTTGGTTCCTGCGGCGACTCGGCCGATTGCCGCTAAGGTATCAGGAAGCTCTCCCACGTCCCGACTGGGTCGAGATCATTTGACAAAATCTTTCAGCTTGTTGAGTCGACTGTCGCCAGAGGCCTTCCGGCCTTCAGGACACGCCGCCTCGCCGATCGTATCCTGCTGGATAAAGCGAGGTTCTCAGCCACCATTTTCTCGCTGAGTACCAGCGCGAACTCGGTCTGTTTGATGCGCTGCTGAGCATCAGCGAGTTGCATCGTGAAAAGATCGGTTGCCATTGTTGATCCGGGATCCGCGAGATTCATGATTGCGTAACACATGGCGGCCGAAATCGTTCCTAGTTGTCGGGCGAAACCGGTGCCGCAAAGGGCGGCTGAGTTTGAACTTCCCACCCGACCAGACGTCCGCGAGCGCCAAGGCATCGAGAGCCCAGTGATCGGAGGGCCACTACGAGCGGGCGCAACCCGACCACTTAAGTGATCAGCCTCGCTACAGCCTTGACAGGTACAGTCGCGGCCTCATCAAGGGGAGGTATCAATGGTCTCGGCGATTGGAAACCAACATCGGCAGGCAGCTGAAACTCGACCGAAACCCGCAAAGACAGAACCGGGCGAAGGATTTGCGCCAGGCAAAAGCGCAGACAGCGTAGGACATCGCGCCAAGGCAATGGCGGCAGAAAGTGGCGACACGGATTCTGGCGCCCAGGGGCGCGCCGCATCGACAATCGCCAGGATGGATATCACCGTTTTGGCTCCACAGAGCGAAGAGCCGCCTTTGGAGTAGCCCGGGCGGCCGTGCCGCTGCCTCAGTCCTTGTGCAGCACAACGCGCGCTGGCTACGCTCGGTGGACATTGTCGCCTCGAAACACTTCGGGCGTTGCACTGCCGCGAGCCGCCTTCGCTGCTGGTCGAGGGGCTGTAACCCTTGGTGGGGCCGGCATCGCCTCGCCGGTCGTTGCGAGCCCACGATCGCGCGGCCAAGCGACCTTCCCTGTGTCGGTCTCTATTTGATACTAGGGGACGGCGGTTTCATCACGGGCAATTGCAGCTGGTCAATGGTTGCGACGATGCCGGCGGCAATGGCTTCCGCCTCATGGATCAGTTCCGGACCATAGCGCCCATTGACCATCTCTTCGCTCGGCAGCACGCCAGGAGGACAGTGCTCTTCCATTGTGCGCCGGATGAGCGTCAGCGCTGCCCGGCATTGGTCGGCTTCGATCTTCATAGCCCTTCAAACATCCAATTCGTCTAAAATGTTCCGGAACTAATTTAGCGCTAGCTAATTGAAGTCGCAGTTCTGCGAGTCAGTGCATGCGTCTGAAATTCATTAAGCCCATGGAACCCGAACTGGTCGACACGCCGCCGATGGGCGATGAATGGATTCATGAGATCAAATTCGATGGCTACCGCACCCAGGTCATCAAGGATGATGACGGGATTCGGCTGATCACCAAGAACGGTTATGATTGGACGGGCCGCTACATCCAACTTGCCGGTGAGGCGGAAGCGATCGAGGCGAAAGACTTCATCATCGACGGCGAGACCATTACGATCAATGAGGTTGGCCTATCCGACTTCCATGCGCATCAATCAGCCGCGACCAGCCGCAAGCCGTCGCGCGATCTGTATCTGCTAGCATTCGACCTCTTGCACCTGAACGGGCATGACTTGCGGAACACGCCGGTGGAAGACCGTCGCGAGATACTCCGGGCGTTGATCCCGGACGGCGGCCGAATTCAGTTCAGCGAAGCGATGCCGGGCACTGGCGACGCCGTCTTTCATCTGGTCGACCAGGCTGGGCTTGAAGGTATCGTTTCAAAGCGGAAGGGCAGCAAGTATCGGTCGGGTCCGACGACGAACTGGCGCAAGATCAAGTGCTATGCCGAAAAGGAGATGGACATCATCGGCGTGCAGCGCGAGCCCGGCAAGCCTGCCATGGTGCTGATGGCCGACAAAGGCCACTATGCCGGCGGCGCCTTCGTCACCTTCAAGGCGGACAAGCGCCAGCGCCTATGGGACCGCGTGCAAGGCAAGATTGGCGGGCCGGCGCCGAAAGGGCTCAAAAGTGACAAAGCCGAATGGCTAAAGCCGGGCCTGGTCGGCCGCGTGCGGTTCCTGAAGGGCGAGGAGAAGCTTCGCCATGCCAAGCTGCTGGATTTCCGGGAGGAGACTTAGCCCGGAGGCTTGTCCCGGGGCTGTGCCGGTCCTGTCCCGTTCCACTGGATGAACTTCGACTTCTGGCCGGTGATGGTCTCGATCGACTTCAACAGGGGTCCATGGACCTTACGTAGAGCTTGGTAGTGCTCGCCGTGGTACGCCAGGAGCGGCCCGACGATGCTCTTGTGCAGCGCTTCGGCTGCCGCCAGGAAGCGCTCGATTTCAGCCCGGGAAAGTTGTTCCGAAGGTTTGGTTCTGGCCATTGGCGCTCTCCATTGAGGGGTCGCCGCAACGAGGACTATAATCCTACATGCCGGACTGCCTGACAAGAGGGCTCGCCGGCCTTATCCCGCAGGTAGCAGTAGGGCGACGGCGCCAAGCGCAGCCATCAGGAGCAACCACCAGCAAAGATGAGCAACGGCAGGCCCGGCGACCTCCTTTGGCACACGGGACAAACAAGAAGGTCGCCGAGCCTTACCGGCGCTGCTTTGTGAGGGAGACGACGCCGGATGAGATGAGAGTATGCGATCGTGCTAATCTCTGCGAACCATGCGAACGAAGGAAAGCCTTGTGGCACCGACGTTGAGATCAAGGTCGGCGGGGCGCTGATCGCTGCGGCAGGATTCTTCCAAAGCGGCAGTGAGTCCAGAGCGGAACATTAGCGTCGGCTAACGGTTAATTCGGCAGTGTTCCGAACCGTGATCGGTAGAGCGATGGTGACGTTTCATCTTGTTTATTTTTCCGGCCTGACGGCAGACCAGCTGCTAGGCAGCGCCGTTTCTATCCTGGCGTGTTTGCTGCTTTGTAACGCTCTGGCTTCGGACGCCTGACTGATAGGTCGGCCAGCGGCCCGGCATGCTTGGCAGCCGGCGATTGCCATCCCGATGCCAACTTCAAGACCTATCACGAGGCCAAAGACAAGCTTGCCGACGAAATCAATGGCGAGGGCCGGACAGGACGCCACACGTCCAGGCAGGGCTCTCTGAGGGCATTGGCGATGCCCGTTGCCTCAAGGTGGCGAGCTTTTTCGTTAATAGGCCTCCGCGATGGGCAATCTGTTCCAAGAGCTTCTGTGATGCCTCTATGACGCGGGCAAACCTTGGAAAAGGTTTCCGTGGCAGGACCGGGGTACGATTCTAACCAACTAGGGCTGTATAGGCCACTAGCGCCCGACGATCCGGCTAATCATGTCGTCATCAGGTGCGCTGTCGGTGAATTCCCGTAGGAGCGCCTTCGCGTGGTCTACCCAATGCTCTTCAGCCAGGTTCAGCTCCCGAACGGATCTCCTGAAGGTCTCGCACACCACATCGAAATCGAAGGCGTCAATGCTGTAGCCTTCCTCGTCATGGTCCATCGGCCGCCTCCCCAATGGGGGAAACTGTACGGAATCGTACGAAGCAAGTGCAAGGGCATTCAAAAGCAATTGGCTGATGCCGCCCGATCGTTCCACAATGTGTTGCTAATATGCAGCACCGACTGAATCTCCGATCAGCGGCACTTGTGGTTGGTTCCAACAGCTGCACGTTGACGGCAAGATGCCAAAGCCAACGACATGCGGGCGACGAAGATGGACAAGCGACAAAACACAAGAAATGTTGAGTTGGTCGGTCTTCTGGCCGTGCCGTTGTCAGTTCTAATCACGCTGCTGATAGCTGGAATGATCCTTTGCTGAAATTTTCTAGTGGCAAAAGGCTGGGGCGGCGGGTTTTCCCCCTTTGAAAGAAGTCACAATGTCCCAATCCGTCGAACCCCCGATATTGCCAGAGGATAGCCCAGACCGTGAGGTGAACTGTGAAGTCGCATTAGAAGCCGCGTTTGCGGCCTTGGTGACTGCGTCAGAAGCGCAAGGTTGGACGCCACAGGAAACGGCTGCAACTCTTCTTAAAATCGCGACGGAGCATGCCCACCGGGTTGAGGCCGCTGCGGCCCCAGCCGGCTCCCGTTCTGCGGCCACATCCTGATCTCATAATGACCGTCAAGGCCGGACGACGCGTATTTCTCATGTCGGCCTTCATTGTAAGTTCCGGTACGGAGATCCTTCGAAAGGCACCCTCGATGTCGACATGCTCCATAGCGTATGAAGAGCTACCAGCACGCTTGTAATATAGCTTTTGAGGCTGCGGTGTGGTCGACGTTTCCGACCGTGGCACGTCGACGACCATGAACTCGGCGTTTTGGTCGGCATTCGATGCAAATCCAGCGACGCGGATACCGTCGTTTTTCGGATGCAGTAAATCCCCAACTGCCGAGCTTACGACCGAAGGGGCTACTTTCCAGTTCGGGATTGGCTCAAGCGCAGTTGCGCAGTCAGCCCGTCACTGTTCTTACGGCAGCCAATACCGAACACCAAAACACCGGCCGAATTGATGAAGGCTGACAGTGCTTTTGCCAACGCCGCCCGACCATCCTTTAGTTGGTTGTTCGTGAGGTGTGAAAGCGGGCCCCTGTTTTCCAACCGCAGGTGTCTTGAAGTCTAGCTAGGCTTTCCTGCATCTCGGCCTCAACTGCTCATTTAGCAGAGCTTCCCTATGAGCGACCAAGTCTTGAAAATCCAGCAAGGCAGTTCCCGGCTTTGTATCCCGGCTGCCCCTGCGGCTACCTGCGTCAGCCTTTTCTATGGTAGCCAGTGAGTTCGTACAGAACGAATCCTAAGCATTTCAATTGGTGCGGACGACGGGAATCGAACCCGTACGATCAGAGATCGAGGGATTTTAAGTCCCTTGCGTCTACCAATTCCGCCACGTCCGCAGGCCAGCCCTTTTCAGACGCCAGCGAAAACCCGTCAAGCCATCTTTTGCCGAGTGTCGGACTCATGAAAGGTGTTTCGCGATTTCAAAACAATTGGTTGTGGCGAAAATCTCAGTCGCCGAGAACGCTCAGAATTTGTAGCTGAGATTGATACCAACCGCGTTCAGTTTCACATCCTGATCGCGATCGTTGAAGGGTTCCGCCACGTCATAGTGCTCGGAGCCGAAATCATAATAGCGATATTGCGCGCCGACGATGAATTTGTCGGTCAGCGCATAGTCAACGCCGGCGCCCAAGGTCCAGCCGACATTCGTGCGTGTGCCGGCGAACGACGCGCCCGCGACTTGCGAAGTTTCGATGCCGGCAAAGGCGACGCCGCCGACGCCGTAGACCAGCACGCGGTCCATGGCGAAGCCCGCTTTGGCGTTTACAGATCCGAACCACTTGATGTCCGTGCGGAATGTGCTTCCAAGGCCTGATACCGCCGTACCGTCGACGGCGGAATAATTGAGCTCCGCCTCGGCGCCGAGCACCGCCTGATCGAACTGCCACAGGCCGGCGACATGGCCGCCGACGAAACCGCCGTCAATGTCGGGCGAGATGGAAAACGGCGCGCCTTCCGTCACTGATATGTCGGACCGGCCCCAGCCGTAGCCGGCCTGCAGGCCGGCATAGTAGCCGGTCCAGTCGAAGCCTGGTTCGGTCATCGGCACCGCCATCGGGTCGGCGGCGAATGCCGGCGCGGCCAGAGCAATCAGAAATCCGGCACTGGCAATAGTCAGACAGCGCATCGAGTTCTCCGAAAAGGCGGTTCAGAAGGCGCCTTGCCGGAAGGTAATCCTATTCGCCGCAAAACGGAACCCATTGTTCAACAATCGGAATGTACCCGTTGCTGTGCTGGGTGCTCTAGCTGGGGGCGCTATTTGGCGTCAATGAAGTCCAGCGCCGCATGGCTATATTCGTCCGGCGCCTGCAGCATGGCGAAATGACTGGCGTTGGGCAGGATGATGAGCTTGGCGCCCGGAATGACGGAGGCCATGTATTCGGTGTGTTCGCGCTTGATCGCCTCGTCATGGTCGCCGGCAACGATCGCGGTCGGCGTGGTTATCTTGCCGAGCTGTTCCTTGGTCCAGGCCGGCTCCGACTCCCACATGTGGCTGATCTGCGCCACGAAGGCATCGTACTGGTCGGGAGTCTTCGACAGTTTCTTGTAGTCGCGGCCCGAGCGGTCGATATAGGCGGCAAAGGTCTTGTTGGTCAGCACACCCGGATCGACGCCATCGGTGGTGACGTTGGCGGCCTGCGCAAAGAGCCGTGTCAGCCGCTCCGGATGATGCAGCGCGATGTCGATGCCGATAATGCCGCCGTCGCTCCAGCCGACAAGAGCGGTCTTGTCGATCTTGAGATAGTCGAGCAGCGCAAGATAGTCCGACGCCATGAGGTCATAGCCGTAAGCCTGCTCGGTGCGGGTAGAGCGGCCATGGCCGCGGCTGTCGGCGATAATAACCTTGTGCGTCTTGGACATGGTCGCCACCTGGCTTGCCCAGATGTCGCCATGGCCAAGGCCGCCATGGATCAGGAGAATCGGATCACCGGCGCCGAAAACGGCGTAGTACATCTGAATGCCGTTGACCGGCGCATATCCGCTCTGTTCAGGCTTGGGCATGGCCGCCGGTTCGGGCAGCGTCAGCCAGCGCTCCTCGGCGGATGCAAAGCCGGCCGAGATCAGGAACAGGGTGACGAAGGCGAGTGCTTTCAGGAACCGGGTCATGACTTCACCTCAGGAGGTTTCGGCCTCATCACAACAAAAACCCGCCTCGCGGCGGGTCGTCGGCGCAAATCAGCACCGTCGGCAGAATAGTAGCATAAGTGGCGGCACAAGCCAAACTGAATGACTGCACCGTTGATGCTGTCGTCGGGGTGAACAGGTGCAGCGCATCCGCCCGGGCGAGTTCTCATCGACCGGATTTCGTCCGCAATCGCTGGTCAAAAGGTTGCCGGCTTGGCACAGTCGGGCAAACAGGAGTCTTTCATGGCCAAGCAGCCGTCGGCGACGAAACCCAAGCCCTGGACCGAGCTGGCGACGCATCTGGTCGACGTCGCGACGGGGCGCAAGCCTGCCGATCTCGTCATTCGCAACGGCCGCTGGGTGAACGTGCACTCCGGCGAAATCATAGCCGGCACCGACATCGCCGTTGCCGGCGGCCGCTTCGCCTATTGCGGGCCGAATGCCAGCCATGCCATCGGCCAGGGCACCAAGGTGGTCGATGCCGGCGGCCGCTATCTGGTGCCCGGCCTGTGCGACGCGCACATGCATGTCGAGAGCGGCATGGTGACGGTGACCGAGTTCTGCCGCGCCGTCATCCCGCACGGCACCACCTCGATGTTCATCGATCCGCACGAGATCGCCAATGTGCTGGGTCTGCCCGGCGTGCGGCTGATGCATGACGAGGCCGTCGCCATGCCGATCAACGTCCATGTCCAGATGCCGTCCTGCGTGCCGTCCGCGCCGGGGCTGGAGCATGCCGGGGCCGAACTGACGGTCGCCGATGTCGCCGAGGCGATGACCTGGGAAAACATCGTCGGGCTCGGCGAAGTCATGAATTTTCCCGGTGTCGTGGCCAACGATCCGGTCATGTCGGGCGAGATAGCCGCCACTGTGAGAGCGGGCAAGACGGTCGGCGGCCACTATGCGTCGCGCGATCTCGGCCTGCCGTTCCATGGCTATGTCGCCGGCGGGCCGGAGGACGACCATGAAGGCACGCGCGCCGAGGACGCGATCGCCCGTGTGCGCCAGGGCATGAAGGCAATGCTGCGGCTGGGCTCGGCCTGGTACGATGTGGCGTCGCAGATCAAGGCGGTGACGGAGAGCGGGCTCGACCCGCGCAACTTCATCCTGTGCACCGACGACAGCCATTCCGGCACGCTGGTGCATGAAGGCCATATGGACCGGGTGGTGCGCCACGCCATCCAACAGGGATTGAAGCCGGTGACGGCGATCCAGATGGCGACGCTGAATACCGCCCAGCATTTCAAGCTGGAGCGCGAACTGGGCTCGATCGCGCCGGGACGGCTGGCCGATCTGCTGATCGTCTCCGATCTTGCCGCCATGACCATCGACGAGGTCTATGGCCGCGGTATCAGGCTGGCCAAGGGCGGCAAGCTCGAGATCGACATTCCGGCCTACGATTACCCCAAATCGGCGAAGAACACCGTCAAGCTCGGCAAGAAGCTGAAGCCAGGCGATTTCGACATTGCGGCGCCCAAGGGCGCCAACGAGGTGCGGGTGCGGGTCATCGGCGTGATCGAAAACCAGGCGCCGACGCGGGCGCTGGAGGCCGACCTGCCGGTCGAGGACGGGCTGGTCGCCATGGACCGCCGCAACGACATCTGCCAGATCGCGCTGGTCGAGCGCCACCGCGGCACCGGAGGCGTCACCAATGCCTTCGTCTCCGGCTTCGGCTATATGGGCGACTGCGCCATGGCGTCGAGCGTCGCGCATGATGCCCACCACATCATCTGCGTCGGCACCAACAAGGAAGACATGGCGCTGGCCGTCAACCGGCTGGGCGAGGTCGGCGGGGGCGTGGTGCTGTTTTCGAAGGGCAAGGAGCTTGCGCTGGTCGAAATGCCGATCGCCGGGCTGATGTCGGACGAGCGGGCGGAAATCGTGGCGGCCAAGGCGGAGAAACTGACCGAGGCGATGCGCAAGATGGGCTGCTCGCTCAACAACGCCTACATGCAGCACTCGCTGCTGGCGCTGGTCGTCATTCCGGAGCTCCGGATTTCCGATCTCGGCCTGATCGACGTGACGACGTTCCAGAAGGTCGATCTTTTTATCTGAGATCAGCCCGCTGCTTGGCTCTCATCCGCCGGTGGCGATGGTCAGCACCTTGAATGGCGTGGTGATGATGATCTCGGCGACGGATCCGACTGCCTTGCCGAGGCCTCGGCCGAGATTGTCGATCTGGCCCTGCGTGGGTTCGTCCGATGCCAGGCCGGCTGGAGCGCGCAGACGGTCGCCGAGCAATTGCACCAGGAACGGGTTGTCGGCGAATTTGGCGTGGTTCAGGCGGTCGCCGCCCTTGATCTGGCTGAGGTCGGCCACAACGACGCCGTAACTGGCAATGTCGGCGGCGTTGCCGTAGTCGCCGACGCGCGGCTTGTCGCCGGATAGCAGGCTGGACAGTCTCAGAGCACGGTCGTCGGCGGAAAGCAGGATGACGAACGGCCTGTCGGGCTTGCCGTAGCGGATCATCTGCTTCTTGAAGACGTCGACATCGATATCGGGCGATGCCAGGACGACACGGCCGAGCTTGCCGTCGAGATCGCGGTCGCCGGTGATGGCGAGCTGGCGCAGCGCTTCCATCGTCACCCAGGTTCCCATCGAATGCGCGATGATGTCGATGCTCTTGACCTTTGTCTTGGCGAGCATCCTGAGCGTCGCTTCGAGGTCGTCGCGCGCGGCGTTGGCGCTGTCCTTGTCGTAGATATAGCCCGTGGTCTTGCCGCTCGAAGCCCACGAAAACAAGATCGGCGTACCCGGATATTCGGTGTCGTGGGCGATCTGCGTCAGCCGGTAGACCCCATCGTCGAAGCCGTTGTTGAAGCCGTGGACGAAGACCAGCGCGCGGTCGCCATTCATGGTGATGTTGGCGCCGACGGCCTTGGCGAATTGCGAGGCGTCGCCATAGTGGACGACGTCGGTGGCGGTGAATTGCTTGGCCGGGTTCGAATTGGCCGAGCCCTTGGCGCGCTCGATGGCGCCGACCTGGTGGACCTTCGGCACGGTGACGTCGACGCGGGCGTAGCTGGTGGTCAGCGAGCGATCGCCATCGAACACCTGGCGTGGGTCCTTGGTCGCCTGCTTGCGGGTGGTGGCGACGAAGATTTCGTGGGTGGCCGCGATGTCGGAGGCAGGCACCGAAACCGTCGTCTCGTTCAACAGGTCATGGGTGTTCGGGCCGGCGCAGCCGGCGGCAGCGAGCGCGAACGCAAGGACCAGGACAGTCTTCCAACGCTCGTTCACGCGGGCTCCCGCTGGCGCATTGGCGCCGATTTCAATGTCGTAGAGGGAGAGACCGGCCCGGTCCAGTTGAAAGTGATCGGGCCGAGCGGCATTCGCGACCTCACGCGGCGACGGTCGCCGCAAGGCAACAGCCTTATTGTCCGAGCGCGCTGATGCGGTCGGTCACCGTCTGGTCGCTTGCAAAGCCGTCATCCTCGCGCAGCCGTTGGCCGATCATCTTCACCAGTTCGGGATTGTCGGCGAACTTGGTGTGGTTGAAGCTGTCGCCTCCCTTGACCTTGGAAAGGTCGACCACGGTGACGCCATAAGCGGCGAGGTCGGCGGCATCCTTGTAGTCGCCGACGCGCGGCCGCGAGCCTGCGATCAGGCCTGAGAGCCGCAGCGCCCGGTCGTCGTCGGAGAGCAGCAGGATGAACGGCTTGTCCGGCTTGCCGTAGCGGCGCATCTGGCTCTTGAAGACGTCGACGTCGATATCGGGCGAAGCCAGCACGACATCGCCGAGCTTGCCGCCGAGATCGCGGTCGCCGGTGATGGCCATCTGGCGCAGCGTTTCCATGGTCACCCAGGTTCCGAGCGAATGGGCGACGATGTCGATGCGCCGCGCGCCGGACTGCTGCAGCATGCGCAATGTCACCTCCAGCTGATCGCGGGCGGCGCTGGCGCTTTCCTTGTCATAGACATAGTCGGTGGTTCTGGCGCCGGATGCCCAGGAAAACAGCACCGGCGTGCCGGGATAGCCGGAATCGTGGACGATCTGGGTCAGGCGGTAGACCGCGTCGTCGAAGCCGGTGTTGTAGCCATGCACGAAGACCATGACGCGGCCGCCGCGCGCGGCGATGTCGGCATTGAGCGCACTGGAGAATTTCGGCTGCGCATCGTAGCCGACGACCTCGGAGGCCATGAAGTACTTCGCCGGGTCGTTGGACCTGCCGCGCGAGCGGCGCTCGATCTGGCCGGTCTGGTGGGTGCCGGGAACGGTGACGGTGACGCGGGCGTAGTTCAGCGTCGCCGAGCGTTCGCCGTCGAAAACTTTGTTGGGATCGTCGGATTTCTTGCGTGTGGTGGCAATGAAGATCGAGTGATTGCCTGAGATTTCGGTCACCGGCGTGGACATGACGGCGCTGCCGAGCAGTTCCTCGGTTTTGCGGCCGCCGCAGCCGGCGATCAACAGGGCAAGTGCAAGAATGCAAATCGTCTTCAAACGCACGTCAAAAATTCCACTCCGGCCAAAAGGCCCATATACCCCCGCGGCACCTCCCGGACAGTGAGAGTGCGGCAGAAGTAAGTCGTGTCCAGCCGAAATGTGGTCAGCGTCGAGCCACGGTCATCGCACTGTTGCGCGAAAGCCAGAATGGCGGCAGGAACGCAGGGATGTTGGAGAAGGGCAATACCTCGGGCTTGAGCCTGATGCCGAGCACATCGCCCATGAAGGCGCGGCGCGCCTCGATGCGGCGCCATGCCTCGGGATAGCGGGCCGCGATCTCCTCGCGCAGGGACTCATCGGCAAGCGCGATACCGTCTTCGATATTGGTGGTGAAATAGCTGGTTCCGGTCGCCGGAATGACGTCGACCTGCAGCGCCATGCCCGATTGCAGCTTGATGTCCGAGCCGGAAAACACCGGCGAATGCATCCATTCGTCGATATGGACGAGATGGCCGGGATTGAGCGAGACGCCGAAGAACGGGTCGCCTATGCGGTCATGCACGGCTTTCCAAAGCGCTCCGCCGGCAACGCCTATGCCGATGGTCTCGTACCAGTCGACGACGGCGGCGAAATAGGGCGCTACCAGCTGTTCGACATAGTCGCTTATCTCGCGCGGCAGTTCGGCCGCGCTCTCGACCAGGAAGCCGGCGCGGGCGTTGAGCGAGCCCTGGATGCCATAGGCCATGGTGACGGGATCGCCGCGCTTGATGATGTCGAGGCGCGGGCTAGGCAAGCCGTAGGGCGCACGCCTGCCGGCGGACAGCATCGGGTGGCAGCACAGGGGCAGGCCGTTGATCCCCATCAGCCGCGCGGCCTGCAATTCGCTCATGCCGGGCTCGATATTCCTAAGCACGTTGCGCAGGCCCTGCGAGGAAAAGGTCGCGGCGAATTCGAAGGACGCCAATTGGTCTGCCTCGTTGATGGCGCGTAGGCCGTCGGACGGGTTCATCAACAGGTTGGCGGCGTTGACCACCGCGCCTCTGTCGCCGGCCAGTGTGCGCAGCGTATCGGCGATGAAGGACGGCAGGTCGAGCGTCGTCTCGCCAAAGCCGCCATCGCCGGGGCCGAACGGCTTCCAGCCGATTGCGCCGATCTTCTGGCCGGCCTTCAGGCCGCAGGCGGCAAGCGTGTCGGATAGAGAGGCCGAGCGGTCGCGTGGCTGCGCCGGCAGCGAGAAGGTCTGGTAAAGGACGCGCTCGTAAGGCCCGTCGCAGATTTCGGCATAGCCCCAACCCTCATTGCCGACGAGAAGCTTTGGCTGGCTGCCGGGAACGATGACCAGCAGCGTCTCCTCGAAACGCGGATCGTAACCACTGAGATAGGCGACATTGGCCGCGTGCTCGCGGTCGCCATAGACGGCAAAGGCGTCGAGCCCGGCTTTAACCCCATGCGCCAGTAGAGCATCGATGCGCGCTTCGTAGGTCTGGCGCTTAAGCAGCGGCATCACGGTCGGCTCGCCGAATTCAGGAAGGTCTACGGTCTTCAGGGCGACAGCCGAAACAGGCATGAGGATGGCTCCAGTGGATTTCATCCGGCGCATCAAAGCGGCGGCCAGCGGGCATCGGTGGCCGCAAACGGCGATTTGTGCAATAGGCTTCGCCTTCGAACCATTCGATCCAGAGGTGACGGCGCCATGAACAGTTTCTCCTCCCGTGTCGCCACCGCCGCAGCCGCGATCCGCGAGATCTTTCCCGAAACGCCGCTGCAGGAAAACGACTATTTGTCGAAGAAGACGGGGGCTCGGGTGCTCTTGAAGCGCGAGGATCTTTCGCCGGTGCGCTCCTACAAGATCCGCGGCGCCTTCAACTTTTTCCGCAAGGCACTGGCCGCCGGCAACGAGGCCGAGCTGTTTGTCTGCGCCTCGGCCGGCAACCATGCGCAAGGCTTTGCCTTCGTCTGCCGCCATTTCGGCAAGAAGGGCGTGGTCTTCATGCCGGTGACGACGCCGCAGCAGAAGATCGACAAGACGCGGCTGTTCGGCGGCGATTTCGTCGAGATCAGGCTGGTCGGCGACTTCTTCGACGACTGCTACCGCGCCGCCTTCGAATTCACCGAAAGTTCCGGCGCGCATATGGTGCCGCCGTTCGACCACAAGGATATTATCGAGGGGCAGGCGACGGTCGCCTATGAGATTGCCGGCCAGATGCCGGGCGCGCGCATGCCCGACATCATCATGCTGCCGGTCGGCGGCGGTGGCCTGGCCGCGGGGGTGACGCACTATTTCGCCGATCAGCAACGTGACGCCCGCTACGTCTTTTGCGAACCGGCCGGTGCGCCGAGCCTGCATCAGAGCCTCGCCAGCGGCAAGCGCGTCCGGCTCGCCAATGTCGACAATTTCGTCGACGGCGCGGCGGTGGCCGAGATCGGCCGCGAGCCGTTGCGCCACCTCAAGGAGTTCGCCGCTCAGGCGGTGCGGCTGATCCCCGAGAACCGGCTCTGCGCCACCATGATCGAGATGCTCAACATCGAAGGTGTGGTGCTGGAGCCGGCCGGTGCCTTGGCGATCGACGCGTTGAAGGATTTTTCGCGCAAGGAAATCCGCGGCAAGACCATCGTCGCGGTGGTGTCGGGCGGCAATTTCGATTTCGAGCGGCTGCCCGACGTGAAGGAGCGGGCGCTGCGCTTCGAGGGGCTGAAGAAATATTTTATCATCCGCTTTCCGCAGCGGCCGGGCGCGCTGCGGGACTTCCTCGAACTGCTCGGTCCCGACGACGATATCGCCCGCTTCGAATATCTGAAGAAATCGGCACGCAATTTCGGCTCTGTGCTTATTGGCATCGAAACCAAAGACCGGCGAAACTTCGATTTGCTGAGGGCGAATTTCGAGGCCGAGGGCGTGCACTATCAGGACATCACCGACAACGAGACCCTGGCGGGGTTCATCATATGAGCGGCATTGTCTTCGTCGCGCTGTTTTCCGGCATCAATGTCGGCGGCAACCGCATCGTCAAGACGGCGGAGTTGCGGGCGTTATTCGAGGCGCTAGGCTTCACCGACGTCGCCAGCTATGTACAGAGCGGCAATGTCGTGTTCCGGGCCAGGAAGGGCGACGCCGCCAAGCTGGCGAAACAAATCGAAACGGCGTTCGAGAAAAAATGGGGCTTTCACTCGCGCATCATGGTGCGCGATCTCTCCTGGTTCGAACGGTTGGTGAAGGAGAATCCTTATCCGGAAGTCGCCGGCGATTCGACCAAGCTTCACGCCTACACGCTGGGGCGCCAGCCGACGGCGGACGAGATCGCCAGGCTTGCCGAAAAATGCACCGGCCCGGAAAGCTTTGAGGTCAAGGGTGACGTGCTCTACCTCAAGGCGCCGGACGGGCTCGGCAAATCGATGTTCGCCAATCTCATCCCGCGCACGTTGAAAGTGCCCGGCACCGCGCGCAACTGGCGCTCGGTGCTTGCGTTGCTGGAGATGGCGCGTTCGCTTTGAATCGCTTAGATCTGCATTGCGGTCGCGATGCTAATTAAGTCTCGGCTAAACAGTTGTTTTTCTGCAACAATTTTCGATTATCCGGCCTGGGCAGCTTAATGACTACTGCATGTCTGTGCTATGCTCCTTCCGACGCATTGGGGAGTTTCATGAAACGTCTGCTTCTCGCATCTACTTTCCTGATTTCGGCTTGCGGCGCGGCGTTCGCCGCCGACGTGATTGAGACCGTACCGGCAGGGTTTGTCTGGTCGGGTGGCTATGTCGGCATCAACGCCGGCTATGGCTGGGGACGCGGTGACGCGGTCGACCAGACGGATTCCTTCTTCGATGAGGAGCTTGGTCAGACCCATGACGTCGATACCGACGGCTTCCTCGGCGGCGTTCAGGCCGGTTACAACTGGCAGTCCGGAGCATTTGTCTATGGCGTCGAAGCCGATCTGGGCTATCTCGGCCTCGACGGCGACAGGACTATCGTCGAAGAGCCGGACAATTTCGGATCGGCGAAACTGGGCGTCTATGGCGATCTGACGGCACGTCTGGGCTACGCCACCGACAGGCTGCTGATCTACGCCAAGGGCGGCGCGGCGGCGACTCACTACAAATTGAGTTATGGCGACACTTTCGATTTTGACGGGGTGCCCGACCCGGACAGCAGCGCATCGAGGAGCGGAGGCCGCTTCGGCTATACGATCGGTGGCGGTGTCGAATGGGCCTTCGCCGACAAATGGACCACGAAGCTGGAATACCAGTACTTCGACTTCGGTAAGGTCCGTTTGACAGATATCGAGGGCAACGACGCAAAGGTGAAGATCGACGCCCATACGATCAAGATCGGCCTGAACTACAAGTTCTGATCGATCCGTCGTTCCGACGGCGTCGCAACCAAGTGACGCCATAACGTCGCCCGGGGCTGGCAGCTTCCGGCGTTCGGCGTTGCGGCTGACAGCAGATCAGGTCGCCGGAGCCTGCTTCCACTCGAAAGTCAGTTCCTCGCGGAAGGCAAAGCGCTTGATGTGATCGGCAACAACGCTCTCCATGCGCTCCAGCGATCCACTTTCATCCGTCGACACCGTGATATGCAGCGCTGCCGCATCGGCATCGAGAACCGTGCGGCCGAGCGACAGATCGATGGTGCCGTGGTTTGGATCGAACTCGACGGGAAATTTGTGCGCCCAGTGCTTGCACAGCTGCTGCAAATAGCGGCTGGCATATGCGGTGGTGACATCGGCACGGCTGGTCGGCATAAATGAATTCTCCTGGATGAGGCACTGGCTTTGTTTGGCTGGCGCGACAGGCAGGTAAATAGGTGCCGTTGCTCGAAATGGCAAAGGCGGCCGGCTTGTCGGCGCGGCCGCCTCGCTCAAGATGGCGTGATCGCTACCAGGTGCCGGTGTTCGGCATCGATGCCCACGGCTCGGCCTTGGGCTTGGCCAGGCCCTTCTGCAGCAGTTCGAAGGAGATGCCGTCCGGCGACTTGACGAAGGCCATGTTGCCGTCGCGCGGCGGCCGGTTGATGACGACGCCATTGTCCATCAGATGCTGACAGGTGGCGTAGATGTCGTCGACCTCATAGGCGAGGTGGCCGAAATTGCGTCCGCCCTTGTACTCCTCCGGGTCCCAATTGTAGGTCAGTTCGATCAGCGGCGCCTTCTCAGTGGTGCCGCTTTCTACATCCTCGGAGGCGGCGAGGAAGATCAGCGTGAAGCGGCCCTGCTCGTTTTCGTAGCGGCGCACTTCCTTAAGGCCGAGCTTGTTGCAGTAGAAATCGAGCGAGACATCGACGTCGGCGACACGGACCATTGTGTGGAGGTAGCGCATGGGATTTCCTCGGGGATGTTTGGGTTGCGAGGCAACATAAGGTCCACCCCGCCGAAGGGCAACGAGCATCGACTGAAAGTGGTCACCGGTTTTCGAAAAATCAGATTGCTCTGACAAAAGCGCCGGACACAAGTGGTTGCCGATTTCGGCGAAATCCCTTGCAAATTGCCGACCGGTTGACCGCCCTGATGGATCGTCATTGCTGTCGGCAGCGACGCCGGCAACAACAAGTCAGCTATTCCTGTATTCAACCGTGAAAAAAGGCACGGCAGGTCTTGCACACCCCGGAAGCGGCGGTGTTAATCTAATGTCAAGAATCACTTGCGGTTTTCTTGAAAAAAGGGGGCGTTCTTATGGGGGATAAGGCCTCTTTCACGAGGCGGGATGAGAACCTTGACGACGCCCTGAAGAGTGACAGTGGCGGCGATAGCGCCGA
The DNA here is from genome assembly GCF_057786115.1 of Mesorhizobium sp. P170090. Lineage (NCBI taxonomy): Bacteria > Pseudomonadati > Pseudomonadota > Alphaproteobacteria > Hyphomicrobiales > Phyllobacteriaceae > Mesorhizobium > Mesorhizobium sp. P170090. The sequence goes on along the minus strand of NZ_JBYNWH010000001.1, from coordinate 4,523,046 downwards.
CCTTGTCGAAATCGCCGGCGCCATCAAATGGTTCGACGTGGCCAAGGGCTACGGTTTCATACTGCCCGATGACGGTTCTTCGGGCGACATCCTCCTCCATGTCACCTGCCTTCGAAAGGACGGTTTTCAGACGGCATTGGAGGGCGCGCGTGTCGTGTGCCTTGTCAAGCATGGCGACCGTGGTTTGCAGGCTTTCCGGGTGCTGTCCATGGACACCACCACCGCGGTCCATCCGGCCGAGATGCAGGAACAGCGCACCCATGTGGCGGTGACGCCGGAAAGCGGGCTCGAGCGGGCGCTGGTTAAGTGGTTCAACCGCACCAAGGGCTTCGGCTTTCTGACGCGCGGCGAGGGCACCGAGGATATCTTCGTCCATATGGAGACGCTGCGCCGCTATGGCATCACCGAGCTCAGGCCCGGACAGGTCGTGCTGGTGCGTTTCGGACGCGGTGACAAGGGCCTCATGGCTGCCGAGATTCACCCTGATATGGGCACCTTGCCGGTCGCGCATTAGGACGCGAGCCTTCCTGAGGAAGTCAGGACGGCGTTTTTCTTGGTTTCACCACGATCTTATCCGAATACCTGAGACCACTTTTAGGGATCATGGTCTTTGGTCGAGGATTTCCAATGGCGTACAGGAACTGGCTGACAGCGGGCGCGCTCTGCGTCATCGTTGCGGTAGCCGCAGGCGCTTACTTCTATTCCGGGCAGCCGACCGCATCCCAGCAGACGATCGCCGGCGGTCAGGCGATGATCCTTCCCGTCGATCCGACACCCTTGGTCGTGGCGACGAAAGGGGGCAATAAATCGTTTTCGATCGAAGTCGCCGACACCGACTCGGAACGCGAGGCCGGCCTGATGTATCGCCAGGATATGGCCGACAATCATGGCATGCTGTTCGTCTTCGAGATGCAGAAGCAGGTCGGCTTCTGGATGCACAACACGCCGATGCCGCTCGACCTGATCTTTGTTGGACAGGACGGCAAGGTCCGGGCCGTCAAGCACGGCACTCCACTGTCCGATGCAGTCATCTCGCCGGGTGTGCCAGTGCGCTTCGTGCTGGAGCTCAAGGCCGGCTCCGCCGCCAAAAACGGCATCGACCATGGCGATCTGCTGCGCCATCCGGCCGTCGGCACGGTGTCCGGCCCCGGCATGCCGCCATCGGACAAGGGCAACGCGCCCACGCCCGGCGCCGGCTGAGCCGCTCCCGATGCAATTCTTCTCCCATGACGGGTTCGACTTCGCCTTCCTCGACCGCCGGCCGGCGTCGGGGGCGGGCGATCCGGTGCTGATGATCCACGGCTTTGCCTCCAGCCACTATGTCAACTGGGTATCGCCCGGCTGGTTCAAGACGCTGAACGATGCCGGCTATCGCGCCATCGCCTTGGACAATCGCGGCCACGGCTCGTCGTCGAAAAGCTATGACGAGGCCGACTACACCCCGGCCAAAATGGCTTCGGACGCGGCGGCCCTGCTCGACCATCTCGGCATCGGCCGCGCGCATGTCATGGGCTATTCGATGGGCGCGCGCATCGCGGCGTTCCTGGCGCTGTCGGATCCCGGCAAGGTGGCGACTCTGGTCTTCGGCGGGCTCGGCATCGGCATGGTCGACGGCGTCGGCGACTGGGACCCGATCGCCGAGGCGCTGCTGGCCGACGATCCGGCCGCCACCAGCCATCCGCGCGGCCGCTCGTTTCGCGCCTTTGCCGATCAGACGCGTAGCGACCGCCGCGCGCTGGCCGCCTGCATCGCCACGTCGCGCGAACTGCTCAGCGAACACGACATGACGCGCATCGCCCAACCGACGCTGATTGCGGTCGGGACGACAGACGATATCGGCGGCTCGCCCGACGAGCTCGCCGCGCTGATGCCGAACGCCAAGGTGTTTCACATAGACGGCCGCGACCATATGCTGGCTGTGGGCGACAAGACCTTCAAGCAGCGGGTTTTGGAGTTTTATGCCGAAAATCCGCTTTAACCGGTAAGCGATTTTCGGGCGATATGGATTGGGCGGCCGGCGAGGGGTGGCAAACAATGGCACAATGGGGAAGAAGCGCCGACGCTCTGCCGGGCGCCGTCGTGACAAGCAAGTTCGGCAAGCGTTCCGTCATCCTGGCGCTGCTCGCCTTCGGTGCCGGTGTGATAGCGCTGACCACAATGGTGGCGCTTCCGACCCACGCATCCGAGCGTGCCCAGAACATCGCCACGGGTTTCTTCATGGCGGTTTTCCTGCTGGCAGGGCCGTTGGCGCATATTGCCGGATTGATTTTCGGGCTGATGGCGCTGGTGCGTTCGAACGATAGCCGCGTGCTTGGGGTCGTCGGCATCCTGCTCAACGGCGGCTCCTTGGCGGTTGGCTTCCTGCTGCTTGTGGCAATGGCATCGACGATAGGCGCTTTCACCTGATCGGGGACGAGTAATGGCCGGATGGGGAAGAAGCATGATAGCAATGCCCGGCGTGGTGGGGCGGAGCAGCTTCGGCAAACGCTCGGTGATCCTGGCCCTGCTGGCGTTCGCAATGGATTTTGCGGCGGTGGTCACGCTGGCGTTGATGCCAGGCGAGGCGTCGCTGGCCGCTCAAAACGTCCTCGGCGGGGTTTTTCTGGTGGTGTTTCTCGTTGCGGCGCCGCTGGCGCACATCACCGGCGTGGTTTTTGGCTTGATGGCACTGGGACGTTCAAACGACAATCGTGTCCTCGGCGTCGTCGGTATCATCCTCAACGGGCTGTCGTTGGTGATCGGCCTGTTCTTTGTTTGGGCGGCGACCAAGTCCGTTGGCGCCTTCAGGTGATCGATCTTCGTCTGGCTTGCAGCCGGAGGTGGTGCCGCTTTGGTTGACCTTCTCGTCACCTATATGGACATGCGCCCGCGCGATTTGGCGCCTGCACGCGTCAGCCCTGCAGCAGCGACCACGGTGGCGCTGGAAAGGCTGGACAGCGCCGCTTACATCGACCTCTACCGCGCTGTCGGCGAGCCGGTGCAGTGGGACCAGCGGCTGCGCATGCCGGCGGAAGACCTCGAGCGCCTGCTGGCGCTGCCCTCGACACATATCCATGTGCTGCGCGTCGAGGGCGAGGCCGCTGGTCTGTGCGAATTCAACGGCGTCGGCCAGCCTGAGGTCGAGCTGGTTCATTTCGGGCTGGTTCCCGCCTTCCAGGGTCGCAGGCTCGGCCCGTTCCTGCTCGACCAGGCGCTTCGCGCCATCTGGTCGCGGGCGCCGCAAAGGGTCTGGCTTCATACCGACACATACGACCATCCGGCCGCGCAATCGGTCTACAGGCGCGCCGGTTTCAAAGCCTATGCGCAGCGCATGGAGACATTTCCGGATTAGGATTTGAGCGTTTCTAGAGACCGCGCCAGGTTTTGCCTGGCCTGGGGCTCGAACCTGTGGCGGAATTCCTGCGTGTGAAAAATATGCTGGCGCGCGAGGAAAGTCTTGAGAATCGCGCCGCGGCCGGCGCGCCACATCGGCTCCTCGACCCAGCCATATTCGCGGCGGACCGCTTGTTCATAGGCGTCGAAAGCGTCGGCTGACGCACCCAGTATCGCCAGGTCCATGTCGAGGAAAAGCGCTGCGTCGCGGAGGGCGTTCTCATCGGCAAGGCACCGTGGTTGAAGGCTGGGCAGTTCATGCGTGGCGGTGGCGACGATCATCGCCGCTATGCGGCCGAGGCGCTCCGGATCGGTGCGGGCGGCAAGTTTGTCCTGCGCAAGTGCCGCACTCCTGGCCTCGTTGTCCTTGGCGCGGCTGTCATAGATGGCGTCATGGAACCAGATTGCGGCTTCGACGGCGCCGGAATCATGCAGCGATGCTCGATATTCGTCCGCCAGCGCCAGCAACGCCTCGATATGGGCGAGGTTGTGATAGTGGCGATCCGGAGCTTGATAGAGCGCGGAGAGCGCGCGTTTCAGCGGAGCGTCGATCAAGGGTTCGTTTTCCATGGCGGCTTGAATTTCCGTGAACCAAATCCATTTCACCGAGCACTAAGGAAAATTGAGTTCAATCGTGCTATGATCTGGCTTATATGTGCCGCCGGAGAATAGGCAAGCGGCCAGGACGCAGGACAAGACGTCGATGAACAGCATCAGCATTTCCCGCCCCACAATGGTCCAGCCGGTCGATCCGATCTGGCGTTCGGTCCGCGACGAGGCGATGGAAGCGGTCAACCGCGACCCGCTTCTGGCGGCGTTCCTCTATTCGACCATCCTCAACCAGGAGAGCCTGGAGGAAGCTGTCATCCATCGGCTCGCCGAGCGGCTCGCGCATCAGGACATCGGCTCCGACCTCATCCGCCAGACGTTCAAGTCGATGCTGGCCGACGACAAGGAATGGTCGTCGATCGTGCGTGTCGACATCCAGGCCTATTACGACCGCGATCCGGCCTGCGACCGCTTCATCATGCCGGTGCTCTATTTCAAGGGTTTCCATGCGATCCAGACGCACAGGCTGGCCCATTGGCTGTGGAATCAGGGCCGCAAGGATTTCGCGCTCTATCTGCAGAGCCGCTCGTCCTCGGTGTTCCAGACCGACATCAACCCGGCCGCCCGCATCGGCAAGGGCATCTTCATCGACCACGCCACCGGCCTCGTCGTGGGCGAGACGGCGGTGATCGAGGACGATGTGTCGATCCTCCATGGCGTGACGCTGGGCGGCACCGGCAAAGCCGGCGGCGACCGTCACCCCAAGATCCGTTACGGCGTGCTGATCGGCGCCGGCGCCAAGATTCTCGGCAATATCGAGATCGGCCATTGCTCGAAGATCGCGGCAGGCTCGGTCGTGCTGTCGCCGGTGCCGCACAACAAGACGGTTGCCGGCGTACCGGCCCGCGTCGTCGGCGAGACCGGCTGCGACCAGCCTTCGCGGCAGATGGACCAGCTTTTGCCGTCGCAGTCGATGGATCAGGTCGTCAGCTTCGACATCTGATTTGCAACACCCGGCGCGCCGGACTGAAGTCCGGTTGCCGGCGCCATTGCCTCTGGAGCATGATGCCGAAAAGTGTGAGGCGGTTTTCGGACGACATCATGCTCTACCTCCTTGATTTAGAGGCGGATTTGGATTCGACCTGAAATCATCCGGCCCCAGGGTTCGCGTTCTATCCAGCCGGCTTGCCTTTACATCGCCATTGTCGACGTGCCAGAAGCGCGTTCCAACGAGCAAGCCCGACGATCGGAGAAGACTTTTGAAGCCGGACGAAATCAGAAAGCTGGACGCCTATTTCAAGCGCGTCTTCCAGAATCCCAAACTCGAGGTGAAGGCGCGGCCGCGCAAGGAAGATTCCGCCGAGGTCTATGTCGGCGACGAGTTCCTCGGCATCGTCTTCAAGGATGAGGATGACGGCGACTACAATTTCTCGATGGCGATCCTCGACATCGATCTGGCCTGAGCCAGACGGCTACGGACTTCGGCGATTGGCGGCAGCCAGCTGCGCCATCGTCATCCCGGGGAGAAGCAGCCGCAGAGCGGCGTCGCTGAGACCCTGGGATACATTCCGGGCCTCGGCTCAGGAATGTGGCGGTCCAGAACTGCCTCTGCTGCTTCCCAACAGTAATTCTGCACCGCTTCGCTGCCTTAAGGGCAGGGAACGGATCCTCGGGTCCGCGCGGCTTCGCGCCCGTGTATGACAAAAGCAGAGGGCCGCTACCGTGCGGTCTTCAGGACGCGCGTGGCCTCGGCGACGATAGCGGCGTCAAGCGCCGGCCAGTTGCCCAGCAACTCCCGGGGAAAGCGGTAGGTCAGGCTGAGGCTGTCGCCGACCTGGATGTCCCGCTCGCAGGGCGCCAGCGATTCCTCGGCGCTCGGTCCGCTCAGGCAGCGGGCGACGAACGGGTCCTTGCCGGCCCGGCCGGCGACCGCGAGCACCTCGTTGAGATAGCCTGATTTTTCCGTAAAACCGTAAATCGTCGTGCCGCCGGGGCCGGGCGCGCCGGGCTGGCTGATGAGCGCGCTATAGATCGGCGCGAAACGGCCGCTCATGTCGCGCGACATCATCTGCGGTTCAAACGACAGGAAGATGATGTTTTTGGCGGCCCCCGTGTGGTTGAAATCGTCGCGGGCGGCTTCGCTGTAGCCGTCCATCTGGGGATAGCGCAGATAGAGGTCGAGGCGCGAAGCGATGCCGTCGCGCCGCGCCTGCAGGAAGCGGATGGCGTTGGCCGGCACGGCAATGACATTGTTGCCGATCACTACCCTGTGGACCGTGGTGTCGTCGGTGTAGCCGGCCATGGCGATCGAGCGGCCGAACCATTTTCCGCCAAGGCTGATCGCCAGCGACAGCAGCGCCAATGCGGCAAAAGCATAGAACACCCGCTTCATCAGCACGGAATCGACGACGTTGAACTCTTCTGCGGTCGCTGCCTGCTTCATCGCAATCCCCATAGTCGCCGCCCTCTGTCCCTGGGCGGCACACATGCCGCGGCATGGCTCTTGCTGCGCTGGACGCGACTGTGCGATTTCATGGTAAACGGAAGGTAAAGATGAGCCTGCTGCTGCCCGTTCTCTTCGCTTTCGCCGTCGGCCTCACCGCCTGCGGGCTTACCGGGTCCGTGATGGAACTGGCGGCGGGCCGCCGGCTTGCCTTTGCCGAGCCTTATGTGTCGCCGGCGTACATCCTGCGCTCGCTGGCCGCGACCGCTTGCGCCGGGCCGTTCATGCTCGCCAACGATGCGCTCGATGCGCGGCGCGAGGGCCGCATTTCGACGCTGATGCTGATGTCCTGCGGCTGCACGGTGATCGCCTGGGCGCTGACGCTGGGCATCGTGCTGATCGCCATTGCCTCCTGGGGCATTGGCTCTCCTGGTGCGCTTCAGCTTTTGGTGGAATCGCTGGCGCGGTATTTGCCTTGAGGCAATTGCTGGGGGAAACCGCTACGCGGTTTTCGTAGGATTGTTCTAGGGTTTGTCCCGGCCTGCGACGAATCGGAGACTGCAAATGCCGACCTATGCAATCGACGGAAAAGCGCCCCGTTTCGATGATCCCGACAGCAACTGGATCGCGCCGGACGCGACGTTGATCGGCGACATCAGCGTCGGTCGCAATGCCGGCTTCTGGTTTGGCGTGGTCATCCGCGGCGACAACGAGGCGATCGTCATCGGCGCCGACAGCAATGTCCAGGAACACACGGTGATGCACACCGATCCCGGTTTTCCCCTGACGATCGGGCAGGGCTGCACCATCGGCCACCGCGCCTTGCTGCATGGCTGCACGATCGGCGACAACAGCCTGATCGGCATGGGCGCCATAGTCCTCAACGGCGCCAGGATCGGCAAGAATTGCCTGGTCGGCGCCGGCGCGCTGGTCACCGAAGGCAAGGAGTTCCCCGACAATTGCCTGATCGTCGGCTCGCCCGCGCGGGTGATCAGGACGCTGGACGACGCCGCGGTCGCCAGGCTGCGCGCCTCGGCCGCGCACTACGTCGCCAACGGCAAGCGCTTCAAGGCGGGGCTGAAGAAGGCCTGAACTCTATTCCTGTTTGACGATGATCTTTTCCGAACGGCAGGTCAGCGCAGCAAAAATCGTTTCTCGCTTTCGCTGACGCGGTTCTTCGGTTCGGGATCATGGTCTGAAATGGTGGAGCCGGCCCGGGGACGGGGCCGGCTCCTTAAAACCCGGTCGTTGGGGACGGGGAGGGTGGGGACTCGACCGGGCTTTCTCGTTAGGCACGTCGCATTATTCGATGTGCTTGACCTCTGTGATGGCGTCCTAGCGGACGCTGGCAACCGCGTCGGCGCGACCGTCATTGATCGTCACCCACACGCCGGAATTCTGGTCGGACTGGCGCTTCAGGTATGTATAGTCGGTGTCGGTCCAGGACAGCACCTTGGACTCCAGATTGTCGAGGATGAACTCGCCGAGGCTGGTGCGCACGGTCAGCACCGCATGGCCGTCGCCATTTTGTTGGCGCGCCACGGTCATCAAGAGATTGCCGGCGGGAACGCCGAGCGCCATCAATTCGCGGCGCTTCTCCAGCGCATAATCCTCGCAGTCGCCGAAGCCGCTGTCGGGATAGGACCAGACCTCTTCCTTGCCCCACATTTCCATGTCGGTGCGCGGCACGATCCGGGTGTTGACAGAATTGTTGACGTCGACGATCGCCGCCCACAGCTTGCGGGTCAGTTCGACCGGTGTCTGCTTCGGCGTGCGCTGAGCGCATTCCTGCGGCAGCTTCTGGCAGAATTCGTAGTGACCGACCGGCTGTGTCGTGCGGCCGCCAGTGTGCATGTAGGCCGGTCCTGCTGCTTGCGCCGTTCCCCAAGCGGGAAGCTGCATCGCCATTGCCAAGAGCAACAGCTTGCCCCACGTCTTTGCCATTCGTCAGTCTCCCCGTTTGAGGAGACAATGACAGCCTTGGATTTATTTGACGCAAAAACCCGAAGTAGACATTGAGTAAAACCCCAATAGAATAAGCGTAAAATTTGATCTATTTTAATATAAAATCGTTCAGGGTCTCGGCGTAAAACCGCGGTGTCGGAGGCGCGGATTCCGGGTGGAGCCGTGGATTTGCGAGTGCCGCTACAAGCTGCAGAGGCAGGCGGAACGCCGGCAACAAAAACCGGCCGCGCAGGGCGGGTTCGTCTTTGCTGCCTGTTGCCGATCGTTCAGGCGCGCGGAGCGTTGAACTCGGAATCGAGCGTTTCCGGGCGCTGGATGACGGCGAATTCGATGGCGACGCCATCCTCGAAATGACGCACCACCTGGCCACGCATGGTGCCCAGCATCACCTGGATGCCGAGCGCCGGCTTGACGTCGATCTCGACCGCCGCGCCCGACAGCGACAGGTCGATGATGCGGCACTGGTACTGCCGCCCATCGGTGAGCTGCAGCACGCTTGTCGGGTTGCGCGGCGCCACGCGTTCGTGGCGGCGGTCTTCCGGCAGGTCGAGTTCATGCTTGTTGGCGAGCCAGGTCAACTGCGCGGCCAGTTTGTCCTTCTTGCGATCCGAGGCAATGACGGTCATGGCAAAGCCGTCCTGCGAAGTGCGCGTCACCACGCCCTCGATGCGGCCGATATGATCGATATAGGCAATGATTTTTTCGCCCGGCATGCCGACGCGCTCGGTGCGCAGCGCGACATTGCCCGGCGACATATCGACGACCTGGCAGGGGTGCTCGGTGCGGTCCTCCAGCATGAAGCGCCCGTAGATCTTGACCCGGACGCGCTGAAAATTACGCCTTTCGGCGCGGGACGGTGCGTATTCGACCGCCGCTGACCTCATGACTGCCTACACCCCGTTGGCATTCCCGCGTCGTGCGTGGAATCTCGGCAAAAACTACAGCCAAGCAGGTTAACAAAGGGGAAAAGCGGGCCGCCGATAGTTAAGATTAGCGCCGGCTTGGAGACTATTGCTCGCGCCCGCCGTCGAACACGACGAGGTGGCGGATACGGCGCGACCGACCGAGCGCCGAGATGGTCTCCGGCGCTTCGAGTTCGGGAGCCAACGACGGAACGGATATTTCCGGCCGGTTTTTCAGGAACATCGGGTCCTTGTCGGGATCGATGACGTGGATGGCATCGATCAGCGCATCGGTGATCGGGTCGGCGCCCAGCCAGAACGGCTTTTCCACGGCGCTGATGACGCCGAGGCAGCGCGGGTTCTCGACGCCGCCATCGAGCGGCAGCGCAAGCAGTTCGAAGTGGTTGGAACGGCCGCTGCGGCTGAACCCCTCATAAGTGATCAGCACCACGGATTTCTGCTCGAAAACCCCGTGAATGAGGCGCGACACCAGCCGCTGGTCCTTCTCACGCCATAGCGAGGGGAACGAAAAACCCTTGAGCTCGCGGCCGTAGCCGGCGCAAAGCCTGGTGCCGGCAAGCCGGAACACCGCTTCGCCACGCGTATCCCTTTCCAGGATGAAGGTGTCGGCCAAAAGCGCCTTGATGTCGGCAGGTTCGATCTCCGAACGCTTTGGGGCAGGACGTCCACCACGCAGGCGATTCCAATAATGGAACAGCGCGATTGATCCGTTCTGGTTCATGCTATTAAACTCCGCGCATTCTGCCGTCTGATGGTCCCATCGGTGAACAGAAAGGGCGCCCTCCGATGACCTACATGCGTTCCGGAGCAGGATGCGTGCCAGCGTCGTTAAGACTTGTTCACGGGTCGGGGGCGTTAAGGTTAACAAGTGGTTTACGTTGCGCGCGCAGGCTTGCCATGGCACACCAAAACCACTCCAGAAGCGGTCGTTTCGCGACGACCAACAGCACTTCGGTCAATAGTTTTAGGGGAGCAGGGGGCTCGACCAGCCGTTCAAGGGAAACCTTGGACGGCTTCTTTTTGATTCGCGGTTTGTGATTCGCGCTTTGTGATTCGTAGTTTGTGATTTGTCCGGGCATGGCCTAGATGCTCGCGACACGCAAATCCCTGGATCAGAGCATATGAGCGAACCGGCCGGCCCCCTGGAGACCGAACAGACCGCGGAGGCGCCGCCGCCGCGCCGCGAGCCGGTGTTCAACCTGCCACCGGCGGTGCTGGCGGTGATCGGCATCTGCGTTGCCGTCTTCCTGCTGCAGCAATATGTGCTGACCGAAGAGCAGCAGATAACATTGCTCACCGACGGCGCCTTCATTCCGGTCCTCTACACCGGCCAATACGGTTTCGACTGGTTCCTCTTCACCCGTCCTTTCACCTATGCCTTCATGCATGGTGGCGTTGCCCACATTGCCATCAACATGGTTGCGCTGGCCGCCTTCGGGTCGCCGCTGGCCAACCGTCTCGGCTGGTTCTGGTTCGCCTTGTTTTTCGCCGCCACCGGGCTGGCCGCGGTGGTGCTGTTCTGGGCGGTCCATCCATACGGCGAAGCACCGCTGGTCGGCGCTTCCGGGGCGATATCGGGCATGATGGGTGCGGCGGCTCGCTTCGGGTTCCGTACCGACCGCTCCTCCGGCAGGGCGGCCTTTGCCGGTCCCGTGCTGCCGATCGCAATCGTTTTGCGCATGCGCGGCGTCGTCAATTTTCTCGGCGCCTGGATGGTCATCAATCTCGCCACCGGCCTTTACGGTCTCGGGCTCGGAGAACCCGGCCAGATCGCCTGGGAAGCGCACATTGGCGGCCTCGTCGCAGGCTTCTTCGGATTGCGCTGGTTCGACCGGCGCTGGCGGGCGCCTGAATGGGAGATCCCCGACGACCAGCGCACCCCCCACTAGCGCACTCTATTGGCGCACCCCACTGGCACACCCCACTGGCACACTTGAAAAGCAACCGATCACGGCGCACGATGTTCACTCTTATGTGAAGCCGGTCAGGGCGGGAGCTGGCTAGCCAATCAGGAGGAGGAGGACGCCATGACGGTTAAGGCAATTCTCGAGAGAAAAGGCCATGACGTGTTCACGCTCGGGCCGAATGTAAAGCTCAGCGAAGCCATTCGAATCCTGGCCGACCACAAGATCGGTGCACTGGTCATCACCAACGGCGATCGCAAGATCGTCGGCATCCTTTCCGAGCGTGACATCGTGCGGGTCGTTGCCAGGGAAGGCGCTGCCGCACTTGATATAACGGTACGCTCGGCGATGACGCCGAAAGTGAAGATCTGCAACGAGAACCACACGGTCAACGAGGTGATGGAGATCATGACCAAAGGCCGTTTCCGCCATCTGCCGGTGGAAAAGGATGGGCTGCTCGACGGGATCGTGTCGATCGGCGACGTGGTCAAGCGCCGCATCGAGGATGTCGAGCGCGAGGCCGACGAAATCAGGGCCTATATCGCAACGGCCTGACCTGACGAAGAAACCGCCGTCCGAATACCGGCCGCCGGCGTTCATTCTATCGGTTGCCGAGCGGCCGAAAGGGGCTGAAAAGGCCAGCCCACTGCTCTGCGCTGCTTTGGGCGCTTGTCTCGCGAAGCGGTTTGCACTAGCGAAGACCGATACCCAAATTCGCGAAAATCGCAGTTTTCGCGAGCCAAAAGCGCAGGCCACCATGACCCTTATCGATACCCGCACGCCCGATGCCAAACGTTTTATTCCCGGCGCTACCGGCGATTGGGAGATCATCATCGGCCTCGAGGTCCATGCGCAGGTAACCTCGGAAGCAAAGCTGTTTTCCGGGGCGTCGACGACTTTCGGCGCGGCGCCCAACGCCAATGTCAGCCTGGTCGACGCGGCCATGCCCGGCATGCTGCCGGTCATCAATGAGGAATGCGTCAAGCAGGCGATCCGCACCGGCCTCGGATTGAAGGCGCAGATCAACCACAAGTCGGTTTTCGACCGGAAAAACTATTTCTATCCCGACCTGCCGCAGGGCTACCAGATATCGCAGTTCAAGCAGCCGATCGTTGGCGAAGGCACGATCGTCATTTCGGTCGGTCCCGACCGGCAGGGCGAGTTCGAGGATATCGAGATCGGCATCGAGCGCCTGCACCTGGAGCAGGACGCCGGCAAGTCGATGCACGATCAGCATCCCACCATGTCCTATGTCGATCTCAACCGCTCCGGCGTGGCGCTGATGGAGATTGTCTCCAAGCCCGACATGCGCTCCGCCGACGAGGCCAAGGCGTATGTCACCAAGCTGCGCACCATCGTGCGCTATCTCGGCACTTGCGACGGCAACATGGACGAAGGTTCGATGCGCGCCGACGTCAACGTCTCCGTTCGCAAGCCCGGCGGCGAATTCGGTACGCGCTGTGAGATCAAGAACGTCAACTCGATCCGCTTCATCGGCCAGGCCATCGAGTTCGAGGCGCGCCGCCAGATCGCCATCCTCGAGGATGGCGGCAAGATCGACCAGGAAACCAGGCTGTTCGACGCCGTCAAAGGCGAGACGCGCTCGATGCGCAGCAAGGAAGAGGCGCATGACTACCGCTACTTCCCCGATCCCGACCTTTTGCCGCTGGAGTTCGACCAGGCCTATGTCGACGCGCTGGCCAAGGAGTTGCCGGAACTGCCCGACGACAAGAAGGCGCGCCTGATCTCCTCACTTGGCCTGTCGACATACGACGCCTCGATCCTGGTGTCGGAAAAGCCGATCGCCGACTATTTCGAGCAGGTGGCCTCGGGCCGCGACGGCAAGCTTGCCGCCAACTGGGTCATCAATGACCTGCTCGGCCAGCTTAACAAGGCCGGCAAGGGCATTGAAAATGCTCCTGTAACACCGGAGCAGCTCGGTGCCGTGATCGACCTGATCAAGGAAGGCACCATCTCCGGCAAGATCGCCAAGGATCTGTTCGAGATCGTCTGGAACGAGGGCGGCGATCCGCGCCAGTTGGTCGAAAGCCGCGGCATGAAGCAGGTCACCGACACCGGCGCCATCGAGAAAGCGGTCGACGAGGTGATCGCCGCCAACCCCGACAAGGTCGAGCAGGCTCGCGCCAAGCCGACCATGGCCGGCTGGTTCGTCGGCCAGGTGATGAAAGCCACCGGCGGCAAGGCCAACCCGCAGGCGGTCAACGATCTGGTCAAGGCCAAGCTCGGTATCGAATAGAACAATGTTCGTCCGCACCGCCAGCGAACGTGACCTTGCCGCTGTCCGCGCGCTGCTGGTCGAAACCTGGCACGCAACCTACGACGCGATCTATGGCGCCCAGCGGGTGATCGAAATTACCGACGACTGGCATTCGATCGCCTCGCTCAAGGCGCGGCTGACAAGGCCGAACTCGGAATTCCTGGTCGCCGATGACGGCAAGCGTATCGGCGGCATGGCTTTTGCCGCCGCAACGACGGATGCGAAGATCGTGCTGCTGAACCAGCTCTATGTACTGCCGGCCTGCCAGCGGCAAGGCATCGGCCAGGCCTTGCTGGACGAGGTCGAAGCCAGCTTTCCCGAGGCGAACAGGTTGCGCGTCGAGGTGGAAGAGGCCAACGTGCCGGCCATCGCCTTCTACCGTTCGAAGGGATTTTTGCCGGTCGGCAGCACCGCCGATTGCGGCGGCGGTTCGGGGTTGCCGGCGCTGATCTTCGAGAAACCGCTGGGATAGGCGCCCGACGAAACGCTCAGTGCTGTCCTTTCAGCACGACCAGATAGCCGCGTTCCACCGGCTGCCGGAAGGCGATCTGTTCGGATGTGCCCGGATCTTTCGATTGCTTTTCGATGACGTAGCCGCCGGGGTGAGACTTGAGCCATTCCTCAGGCTTGTCGGCGTTCTCGAATGGCTTCTCTATTCGCCCAAGGAAACCGACCTCGCCCTGATAGTCGTAAGCGACGGCCCAGTCGGCGTCCTTTCGTTCGTCGATGAAGCTCGCCAGCTGCGTGAGATCGTAGCGTTTGAACACGGTCGCCGAGGCGGCGGCGTGGCCGATGGCGAAAAGGGCAAGCATGACAAAGGCCGTCGCCCTCAGCCTGGCGACTGAAATCTCGGCCATGAAATAGCCCAGCAGAATGGTCGCGAACGGTAGTGCCGGCACGACATAGTGCGGCTGCTTGCCGGATATGGCGCTGAAGACCAGCAGCACCGCAATGAACGAGAACGACAGCAGGCGCAGGGCACGCAGATCCGGGGATTTGGTGTCGATCAGGCTGCGTATCCGGGCAACCGGCCTCAGCCGCCACACCGGGGGGATAAAGGCCCAGGGCACGAACATGAGCGGCAACAGCATCAGGTAAAAGTAAAACGGCCGGCCATGCGAATTGTGCAGGCTTCCGGTAACCCGACCTGCCGACTGGTTCCAGACGAGATCGTAGACGAAACTGCCCTTGGTCAGGATGGTCGCGGGCGCCAGCCATATAGCGACCGGGGCAAGGGCGGCGAGAATTGCCAGGCCGGCTCCGGCAAAGAACTGCAAAGGGGCAAGGCCGGCTCGCCGGTCACGCCAGAGGGGATAGAGCAGGACGGGCGCGCCGATGTGAATGAGCACGACCGGGCCTTTGGCCAGCACGCCGAGCCCGATGAAGAGACCCGCCAGCACCGCCTGCCAGCGGTTGCCGGTCCTGGCGAAGCCCAGCAACGCCAGCAGTGCGGCGACCACACAGGCCGTCAAAAGCATGTCGAACAGGATCAGGGTCGAATAGATGACAAAGACGGTGCTGCCGGCCACCAGCCAGGGGATGCGACTGGCGATTTCCGGGCGCTCGGGAAACAGGGTTTTGGCCAGAAGTGTCGTCAGCCAGATGACCAGCGACGAGGCAGCGAAGATGACGAGCATCGCCGCCGCGCGGCTCACACCGAAGATGTTCCAGACGAGATCGATGAGCCAGAACAACAGCGGCGGCTTCTGCAGATAGGGCGCAAAGTTCATCGTCGGTACGAAGACATGTCCACCGAGATACATCTCCCAGGCGACGCTGAGATAACGCGTCTCGTCGACCGGCAGTAGCGGACGGAAAGCGAGCGCGATGCAAAGCAGGGCCAGCAGGAAGAGGTAAGGCAGCAGCCGTTCAATTCGTGTCGGTATCAAGTTCGGGGACCGCCCAGGAAATGGTTTTCCACGTCCGGTCGTGCACGATGCACCGTCTCCGGACCGGAGCAGAACCGCACCATGATTTTGGCCGAATTGCAACGATGCCGGCTTGGTATTGTGGATTACGCCTGCGTACCGGCAAATAGTTGAAAAATTTGATGATTGGCTCCGAGTATGGCTTCAGGCCGAGCGCAGCGGCGGCGTCAATTCGCGCATCAGGAGTTCCAGCTCTCGCTGGTCGCCGGTGGCGGTCTTGTCGAAGATGGTTGCCAGCTGTGATTTGACGGTGCCGTCCGAGACGCCGCTGGCAGCCGCGATTTCACGCCGTGTCAGCCCGGCGGCGACATGGCCGGCGACACGCTTTTCCGCTGCGGTCAGTCCGAACAGCGCAGCGATCGCTTCCAGCGCCGGCACTGATGCGGCGCCGGCGGCGGCAATGAAGATGGCCGCGGCGGCGCGCGGCGACATGCGGGCCGAAATGTCGCGTCGCGCCAGAGGCATGACATGCGCCACCGCCGGAGACATGGCCTTCACCAGCGGAATGTTGATGCCGGACGGTCCGAGCGCGAATTCGTCGCGCGTGCCGAGCTGGACGGCGCGGCCGATGGCGGTGTTGGCGTTGGCATAAGCGAAGGACAGCTGGCCGCGCACCGAGGACACTGAGGCGGTTTCGGTGAGCAGGGCTTCGGCTGCCGGATTGGCGAAAATGATCTGCATATCGTCGGCGACGATCAGCACTGGATGGTCGAGGCTCTCAAGGATCGAGCGAAAGATGTCGGCCTTGCGCCGCTCGGCCTCGAACAGGTCGCCGATGGTCACCGCACGCCGGACATGGGGGGCGAGCCTGGACATCAGGTCGATATCCCTGGCTGAAATCTGGGGCCTGTCCTTGTCGGTAACCACCATCAGCGTGCCGGTGCGCGCCGGCTGCTTCATCAGCGCTACCCAGAAGAAATCGTCGAGACGGTTGGGTTCCACCCACTCGCGCACGATGCGGCTTTCGAGCCAGTTCTGGCGGGCGTCAGGGCCTTGCAGGGCGTAGACGCTGTCGACGGTCAACGGTATGTCGACTTCCATCTTCGGCACCGCCTTGAAAAAGGGCACCTCGCAGGCGTAGTCGCGCTGCAGCGGCTCAAGCAGAACCGGATCGCCGCAGGAAGTCGAAAACCGGGCCGAGTTTCTCGCCGTATCGACGACCGCCAGCATGGCAAGCCGGCCGAGCGCCAATTTGCAGATTGATTCAAGCGTCGATGGCCAACGGCCGACATCGACAATCGAATCGTAGATTGCCTCGACGATCTGCGGCAGGGCGCGACCGACTATGTTGGCCTGGACAGACACGTAGAGCCTCGTAAGGATTGCAGCGTAGTGGCAGGTCACACACTGTCTCTGCCTGGGGTCGCACACAACATAGCCGGCTTGGTTACGTCTGTGAAACGTCTCACAGCGGCGTTCGGTGTATCGTGAGCGCTTACGGGCTGGCCAGAACGTACCTGATGAGCCGTTGTCTAAGAGCGCTCGGGCCGCTCTGCGATACAAATCAAAGTGAACGGAATTGGAATTTTTCAGGGAATAAATGAGTAAACTTCCACATTGTCGATCAACCTGGTTCTGCCAAGCCACGCCGCGGCAAGCAGGCGGCCATCGCCGTCACGCCGCCACGAGGTGAGCGTCAGGCTCTCGCGCGCGGCGACATAGTCGACGCTGTCGAAGCCTGCCTCGAGAAGCGCGGCAGTGGCTTTACCGGTCACGCCGTTTTCATCGGCACCGGCCGCGAGCGCTGCCGCCGTCTGGCGCAAGATGACATTGAGCTGTCGCGCGACGTCGAGCTCGGCGGCGTCGAGATAGGCGTTGCGCGACGACATTGCCAGGCCATGCGCATCGCGCACGGTTGGCGCGCCGACGATTTCCACCGGAAGGTCAAGATCGCGGCAGAGCTTTCGGACGACGCAAAGCTGCTGGTAGTCTTTTTCGCCGAAGATGGCGTAGTCGGGCAGGGCTTGCAGAAAGAGCTTGGCCACGACCGTGGCGACGCCCTCGAAGAAGGTCGGCCTGAAATCCGATTCCAGGCCAGAAGACGGGCCGCCGACCGAAATCTTCGTCGCAAAGCCTGCCGGATACATTTCGGAAACCGTAGGCGTGAAGGCAAGCTGTGCGCCGGCCTCGGTCAGCCGGTCGAGATCGCGGGCCAGCTGCCGCGGATATTTGTCGAGATCTTCAGTGGGGGCGAACTGGGCCGGGTTGACGAAGATGGAGACGACGCAGCGATCGGCCGTTGCGAGCGCAGCCCCGACCAGCGAGATATGGCCGTCATGCAAAGCGCCCATGGTCGGCACCATGGCGACGCTCAGGCCTTCGCGCCGCCATTCGCGGATCTGCGCGCGAAGGCCGGGCACGGTGTCGACGACGAGCGGCTGGCGGATGGGGGGCCGGTTCATGCCTTGTCCTTGTCGCTCGCGGCTGAAAAGACGTGGCCCGGCCCGGGGAAGGTGCGGCTGCGCACCTCCGCCGCATAACGCGCCGCGGCATCGGCGACAGCGCTGCGCAAATCGGCGTATTCCTTGACGAATTTCGGCACCCGGTCGACCGTCAGGCCGACCATGTCGTCGATGACCAGGATCTGGCCGTCGCAATCGCGGCTGGCGCCGATGCCGATGGTAGGAATGGTAATGTGCCGGGTGAGGTCGGCGGCAACGGTCTCGACCGTGCCTTCGATGACCAGCGAAAACGCGCCGGCCTTTGCGACCGCGTCGGCGTCGCGCATGAGCGCGGCCACATTCTCCGGCGTGCGGCCCTTGATCTTGTAGCCACCGTCCTTTTCCACCGATTGCGGCTGCAAGCCGATATGGCCCATCACTGGAATGCCGGCCGTGACGATTGCGGCGATCTGGAGGGCGACTTCGACGCCGCCTTCCAGCTTCACCGCCTCGCAGCCGGTTTCCTCAGAGATGCGGCGCGCCGAGGCAAGGGCTTGCGCGGCCGAAGTCTCGTAGCTGCCGGCCGGCATGTCGACCACCACGCAGGCCTTTGACGAACCGCGCATCACGGCCTGGCCATGGGCGATCATCATCTCCAGCGAGGCGCCGAGCGTGGTCTTGTGGCCATGCAGCACCATGGCAACGCTGTCGCCGACCAGGAGAAGGTCGACATGATCGTCGAGCAGGCGGGCGACGGGATAGGTGTAAGCGGTAAGGCATACGACCGGCACGCCGCCCTTGCGGGCGCGTATTGTCTCCGCACTGATCCTGGCGACAGCTAAGGCCATTCCTCACCTCCCGCAGCCGGCGTTGACTACAGCGCCGCGCGTCCCGTGGACGCGCAAAGGACGCTGTAGCACTTTGGTTTGCGCATGATCCTTTCCGAAAATCGATTTCGATTTTCGGGGTCATGCGGCAGCGCCGGGCGATGAGAGCTTTAGGAAGACGCAGCCGGCTTGGCAAGCGTCGGTTCGCAGGTGCGAAATGGATCGGCCAATGACCGAGCGTTTCGGCATGCCGTCAGTGCCGCAGGCGCCGCAAAACCCTTGCCTTCGCCAAGGCCTGACGCCATAAGCAGGGACAGCCACCGCCGCGCGCCCGCGAGGATCTGAATGAAAACTTTCCTTCTGCAGTTTTTCACCTGGTGGAACCGCCAGACGCTGGGAACCCGTTTTCACACCTGGCGCCACGGCAACAAGGTCGGCCAGGATGGGGCCGGCAACGTCTACTACGAAGGCGGCGTCGATTCGGAAGGCCGCACCCGCCGCTGGGTCATCTACGCCAATTATTCGGAGGCGTCGGCGATCCCCCCGGGCTGGCACGGCTGGATGCATCACCGCGTCGATGTGGCGCCGCCAAGCGATGACTATCGGCCGCGCGAATGGGAAAAGGCGCATGAGCCGAACCTCACGGGAACACCGGCGGCTTATCGCCCAAAGGGTTCCGTGCTCACCAATCAGCACCGTCCGCAGGTGACGGGCGACTACGATGCGTGGACGCCTGGTTCTTGACCGCCGGCCGGTCCTTTGTCGCCACAATTGGCGTTTAGCTGCTTGCTGATATGACAACGGCGAATAGCCTTGGGCGTGACAGAATCACCCGGGCCCAAACCACCGGTATCTCCGCATGAACATTTTCAGCCTGACATCGATGGCCGGACTGGCGGCAATTGGCGCTATCGCCATGTTTTCGACAGCGTTTGCCGCGGCGCAGGCGCCTGCGGCAGCACCCGCAATCTCCGA
Source organism: Mesorhizobium sp. P170090 (assembly GCF_057786115.1). Lineage (NCBI taxonomy): Bacteria > Pseudomonadati > Pseudomonadota > Alphaproteobacteria > Hyphomicrobiales > Phyllobacteriaceae > Mesorhizobium > Mesorhizobium sp. P170090. Next base: position 4,503,501 of record NZ_JBYNWH010000001.1, on the reverse strand, counting down.
TCGCATCACCAATCCGGTCGCCGAATTTGCCGGCATCGACAAGATCACCGGCCGTATCATCACCTTCGATGTCTACATCGACGAAACCGTGCAGTTCGGCGCTTTGCAGGTGACGCCGCGCATCTGCTATTCGCGGCCGGAGAATGAAGAGCCGAAGACCGATTCCTTCGTCGAAGTCGACGAAATCACGCTCGACCGCAAGATCCGCCGCATCTTCACCGGCTGGATGTTCGCCGAGAGCCCCGGCCTAAACGCCGTCGAGCACGCCGTCTATGACGTCTGGCTAAAGGGCTGCAAGCAGAAGTCGGATGTGCCGCCGCCCGACGCGGCCAATGCCGAGACGCCCAAGGTCGACACGTCCAAGCCAAAGCCCGCCGCTGCTCCGGCCGCCGAACAGCCGGACCCCACGGAGCCTGACGCGACCAACACCAACTGATCCTCCGGAACCGTCATGGCCACCATGCGTTGGGCCATGGACGACCGCGCATTTGCGCGCTTGGAGGATATTCTGATGTCGGACAGCAAACGGATCACGGCCAGCAAAGACGACCTGCTCGAACTCGAAAAGGGGTTCTGGACGGGCGACGAAGCTTACTACGCCGCCAATGTCGACACAGAATGCCTGGTAGCATTTCCTGAGATGGCACAGGCAATGGACAATGCCGATCTGGCCAAGACCGCGACCAAGCCCAACCGCTGGCGCGACCTTCAGATCGACCTCAAGGGTATCATCGAGCCCGGCAGCGACATTATCATGCTGACCTATGAGGCTCATGCGACACGAGAAAACGGCGAGCCCTACGCCGCGTTGGTCAGCACCGGCTATGTTCATCGTGTCAACGGCTGGAAGATGATGTTCCATTCGCAGACGCCGATGGAAACCGCGAAGGGCTGACCCCTTCACCGGTCGAGACGGCTCTGCCGCTCGGTCTCCGGTCAGGGATAAAAAACGGCTTCGCCCTTCAGCGCGTCGGCCAACATCTTCTCGTATTTGACGCGCGGCACGTCGACCGCGCCGAAGCGTTTGAGATGCTCGGTGGTGAATTGCGTGTCGAGCAGGGCAAAGCCGCGCGCCTTCAGCCGCTCGACCAGATGATACAGGCAGGTCTTGGACGCGTCGGTTTCCCGGGCGAACATGCTTTCGCCGAAGAACACGCGACCGAGCGAGACGCCATAGAGGCCGCCGACCAGCCGTTCCTCGCGCCATGCCTCGACCGAATGGCAGTGCCCAAGACGGTGCAGCTCGATATAGGCTTCGCGGATCGGCGCGTTGATCCAGGTCGAGCGGCGCTCCTCGCGCTTTTCGGCGCAGCCGTCGATCGTCGCCTCGAAATCGAAATCGAAGCGGATGTCGAACGGGTGCTTGCGGATCGTCTTCCGCAGGCTCTTCGGCGTGTGGAAGCCGTCGAGCGGGATGATGCCGCGCGTCTCCGGCCGCACCCAGAACACTTCCGGGTCGGAAGCGCTCTCCGCCATCGGGAAGACGCCCGAGGCATAGGCCTTGAGCAAGAGGTCGGTCGGAATGCGATAGCCGGGTGCGTAAGGGCGGGTCATCGCGGCATCATAGCGGCAATTCGGGCGCTATTCCTCTTTGGCCAGATACTTTTCCAGCCAGTGGATGTCGTAGTCGCCATTGGCGATATCGGCATTGCCGACCAGGTCCCGAAACAGCGGCAGCGTCGTTTTGATGCCGTCAACGACGAATTCGTCGAGCGCCCGGCGCAGCCGCATCATGCATTCGACGCGGTTGCGGCCGTGCACGATCAGCTTGCCGATCAGGCTGTCATAATAGGGCGGGATCTTGTAGCCGGAATAGACACCGGAATCGACGCGAATGCCGAGACCGCCAGGCGTGTGGAAATGCGTGATCGTGCCGGGCGAAGGCGTGAAGGTACGCGGATCCTCGGCATTGATGCGGCATTCGATGGCGTGGCCGTTGAACTTTATGTCCTCCTGGCGCACTGAAAGCCCGCCGCCGGAGGCGACGCGGATCTGTTCGTGCACGAGATCGATGCCGGTAATCGCTTCCGTCACCGGATGCTCGACCTGCAGACGCGTGTTCATCTCGATGAAGTAGAACTCGCCATTCTCGTACAGGAATTCGATGGTGCCTGCGCCGGAGTAGCCGAGGTCGGCGATGGCCTTGGCACAGATATCGCCGATGCGGGCGCGCTCCTCGGCGTTGAGGGCCGGCGAGGGCGCCTCTTCCCAGACTTTCTGGTGGCGGCGTTGCAGCGAACAGTCGCGCTCGCCGAAATGCACGCCGCGGCCGGCGCCGTCGCCGAATACCTGCACCTCGATGTGGCGCGGCTTTTCCAAGTATTTCTCGATGTAGACGGCATCGTCGCCGAAGGCCGCGCCGGCTTCCGTGCTCGCTGTCTGCAAGGCGATCTCGAGATCGGCTTCGGTAAGGGCGACCTTCATACCGCGCCCGCCACCGCCTGCCGATGCCTTGATGATCACGGGATAGCCGATCTCGGCGGCAATGCGCCTGGCTTCCTTTTGATCGGTGACGGCGCCGTCGGAGCCCGGCACAACCGGAATGCCGAGCCGCTTTGCCGTGCGCTTGGCCTCGATCTTGTCGCCCATGATGCGGATATGGTCGCCCGACGGACCGATGAAGGTGATGTTGTGGGCGGCGAGGATATCGGCGAACTTTGCGTTCTCCGACAGGAAACCGTAGCCCGGATGCACGGCGTCGGCGCCGGTGATCTCGCAGGCGGCGACGATCTGGTGGATGTTGAGATAGCTGTCGCGCGACGGCGGCGGACCGATGCACACGCTTTCGTCGGCGAGCCTGACATGCATGGCGTCAGCGTCGGCGGTCGAATGCACGACCACGGTCTGGATGCCGAGTTCCTTGCAGGCGCGAAGCACCCGAAGCGCGATTTCGCCGCGGTTGGCGATGAGGATCTTCTGGAACATCCGGCCCGCTCTACTCGATCACGACGAGCGGCATGCCGTACTCGACCGGCTGGCCGTCCTCGAACAGGATCGCCGTCACCGTGCCGGCGCGCGGCGAAGGGATCTGGTTCATCGTCTTCATCGCTTCGATGATCAGCAGCGTCTGGCCTTCCTTGACCTTCTGGCCGACTTCGATGAAGGCCTTGGCGTCGGGCGAGGGCGCGAGATAGGCGGTGCCGACCATCGGCGAGGGGACCGCGTTCTTGGACGGGTCGGCCACTGCTGGTGCGGCAGCCGCGCCCGCCGCGGGCTGCTGCGCTGCCGGAGCATAACCGGCCTGCGGGGCGGCGATGGCGTGGACGGCCGGCGCCTGGCGCGACACGCGCACCTTCAGGTCGCCGAGCTCGACTTCGATCTCGGTGAGATTGGTGTCGTTCAGTATGCCCGCGAGATCGCGGATCAGTTGCTGGTCAACACCGGTCTTCTTTATCGACATTTTCGAGCCTTCTGTTTGTGGGCCGGTCATAGGCGTGCCGCCAGCGCCTGCAGCGCCAGCGAGTAGCCAAGCGGCCCGAACCCGCAGATCATGCCGACAGCGACCGGCGCGACCATGGAGACGTGGCGGAATGGTTCCCGCGCGTGGATGTTGGAGAGGTGAACTTCGGCGACGGGCAGCGGCGCCACAGCGCGGATGGCGTCGTGAATGGCAATCGAGGTGTGGCTGTAGGCACCCGGATTGATGACGATGCCGGCTGCCTTGTCGCCGGCTTCCTGGATCCAGTCGACGAGGTCGCCCTCATGGTTCGACTGGCGAAAATCAATCTCGAGGCCAAGCGCGGCGCCCGCCTCCTTGCAGTCGTCGGCGATCGCGGCAAGCGTCTTGCCGCCATAGATGCCCGGCTCGCGCTTGCCGAGCGCGTTCAGGTTGGGGCCGTTCAGGACGAAAATCGTTTTCAAAAATGCCGACCTTTTCCGACGCCGGCCTCAAGCCGGCGCGCAGGGCCTTCTATAATGGGCATAGCCGCCCGCGGAAAGAGCACAAGTGCGATCTTTCACTGTCCACAACAGGCGGAAATGTGCCCGTGAGAAATAGGCTCGCGTGCAAGATCAGAGCGCGGCTTTCGCCGCCTCGATCTTTTCAGCCAGCACTTCCTGGCCAAGCGCCCCGAACACCACCTCATTGCCGACCACGTAGGAAGGCGTTCCGGTGATGGCCAGCTTGTTGGCGAGGTCGAAGGTCTTGGAGAAGGCCTCGGTGATGGTCGGGTCCTTCATCTTCTCGCGCAATTTCGCCTCATCGGCGCCTAGCGACAGCGCAACCTTGATGGCCGCCGCCTCGGTGGCGCGGCCCTGGCCGCCGAGCAGGGCGTTGTGGAACTCGCCGTATTTCTCCGGATGCATCAGGTGGAAAGCCATCGAGACGACGCTGGCCTTTTGCGAATCCGGCCCGAGGATCGGGAATTCCTTGAGCACGAAGCGCAGCTCCGGATCGGCCTTTGTCAGAGCCTGCATGTCGTCGATGGCGCGTTTGCAGAAGCCGCAATTGTAGTCGTAGAATTCGACGATGGTGACCTTGCCCTTCGGATTGCCGACGACGCCGTCGAAGGTCGAGTTGAAAATCTCGGACTTGGCCTTCTCGATGACGCCGAGGCTGGCTATGCGCTGCTCTTCCTTCTGCTTGGCCTCGAGCGCCTCCTGCACTTCGAGCAGCACTTCAGGGTTCTTCAGGAGATAGTCGCGGATAATGCCCTCGACCTCGGTGCGATCGATCTTGGTGTCGGCAGAGGCGGTCTGCACGGTCTGCGCCGTGCCGGCCTTGGCCACTTGCGGACTGCCGGCGACGAACCCGAAAGCCAGCATGGCAAGAGCAGCCGCCACTCCCGTCGTGCCGAGCAATATTGCCTTGTTCATCGTCTGATCCTCTTTACCGGTTCCGGTCTATCCTAGTCGCCGCGGGCGACCGGAAGGTTCATTTCTTCAGTTTGCCTGAAGGGTTGTAGTTTATGATGTCCTGCGCCCGAATCCAGCCGGGCTCGCCACGCTTCAAGTCTTTTTGCGCGCGCATGGCGAAAATTTTCGCATTCGTGTAATCGCCGGAATAGAAATGGCCCTCGGCGGTGGCGAGTTCCGCCGCCGGAATGTTGCCAAGCTCGCCATAGGCCTGGGCGAGATAGCGGTATCCGACCGTGTTTTCCTTGTCGCGCCCGAGACCGTTGTTGATCTGCACCAACGCCTTCTTCAGCGAGTCGGGCGTGCCGATGGCCATCAGCGCCTGGCCGAGAGAAACGGGCAACAGGCCCGACCTCACCGGATCGAGGCTGACCGCCTTGGCATAGGCGTCCGCGGCGTCCTTGGGCTTGTTGGCCTTCATCAGGATGTCGCCGCGCATTTCCTGGAAATAGGGGTTCTTCGGCTGTTCCTTGATCAATGCATTGGCCTTGGTCAGTGCTGCACCCAGATTGCCGTAGAGATAGGCCATCTGCGCTTCGCCATAGCGCGAGGCGAGGCTGCCTGGGGCCTTGCGGATCAGCCGCGTGGCGGCGGCCTGGCCGCCCATATAGGCGGCGATCTTGATGCGCATCATGTCGTGCCGCTGCTGCAGTGCCGGGGGATCGACCTTGTCGACGTTAGGGCTCTGCTTGACCAGCACTTCGAGATTGGCGATGCGCTCCTGCGGCATCGGGTGGCTGATGCGGTAGGGATCGACCTGCGTGCCGGAAAGCGACAGCGCGCTCTGGAAGCGGGCGAAGGTCTTCAGCATGCCCATGCCGGACTGGCCGGTGGCATTGAGATAGGTGATGGCAGAGCGGTCGGCGGTCGACTCTTCGGTGCGCTGGTAGGCAAGAATGCTGCGCTGCGCCATCTCGCCGCCGCCCGCGGCCACGCCCATGCCGGCGCCGGCAAGGCCGCGGCTGTTGGTGGTGGCGCCGGCAACGATGGCGCCGGCGCCAAGCAGCGTGGCGATGATGGCCATGGTCTTGGCGCGCTCGAGCTGGTCGCGCAATTTCTGCTGATGGCCGCCTGCGATGTGGCCGGCCTCATGGGCGATGACGCCGATGATCTCGTTGGGCGTTTCTGCCTGCATCAGCGCGCCGGTGTTGATGAACAGCCGGCGCCCGGTGACGAAGGCGTTGAAGCTCTGATCGTTGACCAGAACGATATCGACACCGTCATTGGCAAGACCGGCCGCCTTGAAGATCGGCCGCGCATAGTCGCGCACCAGCGCCTCGATCTCGGCATCGCGCACGACCGGCACCGCCTGCGCGAAGGCCGTCACCGAGCCGGTGACAGCGACGGCGGCGGCAAGCAAAAGCGTCGCGAAGCCGCGCGCTGTCTTCCCGATGGAAGATTTGGACATCGTCGATTTGGGTCGGCTCAGCATGAGGTCCACTGGTAAACGAGCGGGCGAACGATGAAAAGTCACGGCACCGAAACTAGGCGAACTTGTGATCCTCACATCAATCGGGCATTTGTGCGGCGCTGCCGCCGGTTCATGGCTTCGAGCGGCGGGCCGGACGGAGGTCAAATGGTAGTTTCGCTGTCGCGCCGCGGTGAAGTCGAGCCGTTTCACGCCATGGACATTCTGGCCGAAGCCAACCGGCTGAAGGCGACGGGCGTGCCTGTCGTCTCCATGGCCGTCGGCCAGCCATCCGATCCGGCGCCCGTGGGCGCGAGGGAAGCAGCCGCAAATGCGCTGAGGATCGGACGCATCGGCTATACCGACACGCTCGGTCTGGCGGATCTGCGCAAGGCGATCGCCGCGCATTATGGCGACCACTACGGGATCGATGTCTCGCCGAACCGGATCGCCGTGACCACGGGATCGTCGGCCGCCTTCAATCTGGCCTTCCTGGCGATGTTCGATCCCGGCGACCGCGTCGCCATCGCATCACCCGGCTATCCGGCCTACCGCAACATCATGGCCGCGCTCGGCATCGAGACCGTCGAGATCGAGCTCGGCACGGACGCCTACCTGCACGCCGAGCATTTGAAATCGGCGCACCAGGAAAAACCGCTGAAGGGCGTGTTGTTCGCCAGCCCGGCCAATCCGACAGGTGCGGTCATTCCCGTCGACGAGTTGTCCGCACTGGTGAGGACAGCCGAAGAACTCGGCATCGCGGTGATATCGGACGAAATCTATCATCGGCTGGCCTATGCCGCGCCCGACACCACTGCGCTGGCCCATGGCTCAGGCGTGACGGTGATCAATTCCTTCTCGAAATATTATTGCATGACCGGCTGGCGCATTGGCTGGATGGTGCTGCCGGAAGCTCTGGTGAGGCCGATCGAGCGCATCGCCCAGAGCCTCTACATCTCGCCGCCGGAACTGTCGCAGATCGCGGCGATCGAAGCCTTCAAGGCGACGCAAGAGCTGGAAGCGGTAAAGGCGCGCTACGCCTGGAACCGCGAGCTGTTGATGCGGCGCCTGCCGGAACTCGGATTTCCCTTGGCGGCGCCGATGGACGGCGCCTTCTACGCTTTCTGCGATGTTACCCGGCATACCAATGACAGCATGGCCTTTGCGCGCAAGATGCTGGCCGAGGCGCATGTGGCGGCTACGCCCGGCCGCGATTTCGATCCACTTCAGGGCCACCGCACGATGCGCTTTTCCTATGCCGGCAGCCATGACGACATGGTCGAGGCGATGGCGCGCATCGAGCGCTGGCTGAAATAGCGGGGACGAGCATGCCGGATCTTAAACAAGCGCTGGCCGACGTCGCCGCCGAGATGGCCGAGCGCACCGATCGCGGTGACGTCGCCACCTACATTCCGCAGCTCGGCAAGGTCGATCCGAAGAAATTCGGCATTGCCGCCGTGACCAATGACGGCCGCGTGCTGGTCGCCGGCGACGCCGACCAGGCGTTTTCGATCCAGTCCATCTCCAAGGTGTTTACGCTTACGTTGGCGCTCGGCAATGTCGGCGACGCGCTGTGGCAGCGTGTCGGACGCGAGCCGTCGGGCAATCCGTTCAACTCGATCGTGCAACTCGAGCATGAGAACGGCATTCCGCGCAATCCGTTCATCAATGCCGGCGCCATCGTCGTGTCCGACATACTGCTTGCCGGCCACCAGCCGCGCGAGGCGATCGGCGAAATCCTGCGCTTCATCCAGTTCCTTGCCGATGACGAAACCATCATCATCGACCGCGAGGTCGCGGCATCCGAACGCGCCACCGGCTATCGCAACTTCGCGCTTGCCAACTACATGAAATCCTTCGGCAATCTCAACCATGCACCCGAGCTGTCGCTGGGCGTGTACTTCCACCATTGCGCGATCGCCATGAGCTGCCGGCAATTGGCGCTGGCCGGCCGCTTCCTCGCCAATGGCGGCAGAAACCCGGCAACCGGGCACTCCGTGGTGTCTGCCGAGCGGGCGCGGCGCATCGGCGCCATGATGCTGACCTGCGGCCACTATGACGGCTCCGGCGATTTCGCCTTCCGTGTCGGCATTCCGGGAAAAAGCGGCGTCGGCGGGGGCATATTGGGGATCGTGCCGGGTGTGGCTTCACTCGCCGTATGGTCGCCGGGCTTGAACGCCAACGGCAATTCCAAGTTGGGGTCGATCGCCTTGGAAAAACTGGCCAGGATGATGAACTGGTCGATTTTCGCCCCCTGACGCCTTCCATCATTCGCGCATGAAAAAATCCCGCGCCGTGGTTTGAATGGCGCGGGATTTTTGTCAGGAACCTATCTTAATCGGCTGAATAGCTTAGAAAAAGCCCTTCCGCTGCCACCAGCCGGCGCGCTTCGGCTTTTCCTCGGCCTTTGCCTCGTCGGCAACGCTGGAGGAAACCACCGGCACCGCGGAGGTATCCGCGGCCACGGCTTTGCGCCGTGACGGGCGAGCCTTGGCGGGCTCGTCGTCGACGGTCGTTTCCGTGGCGGCATCGGCCGCAGCGGGGGCGGCAGCTTCGACGGCAGCTTCCGGTGCAGCCTCGGCCGCCGTCTCATCGGCGACTTCCACCACAGCCTTCTTTGCCCTTGAAGCGCGCTTCTTCTTCGGCTTTTCGGCTGGAGCGTCGTCGTTCGCCGCGGCGGGAGCCGCCGCTTCTTCAACCGCTACGGCTGCTACGGGCTCGCTTGCGGCCGTTCCGACTTCAGCGGCCTCGGCCACCGAGGCGGTTTCGCCGGCTTCGGTCTCCGTGCCGTCTTCGCGACGATTGCGCTTGCCGCCGCGCTTGCCGCGACGGCGCTTCTTGCCCTGGGCGTCATCTGATGCTTCCACCGTTTCGACGGCGCCAACCTGGGCTTCGTCTTGCTGTGTTGCATCGTCATCGCCTGGTTCAGCGGCAAAGTCGTCGCTTGCCGCCGAAACCGAAGCACCTTCGGCGCCATGCTCGCGATCGCCATGTTCGCGTTCGCGATCCTTGCCGCCGCGCCGCCTGCGGCGCTTGCGACGCTTGCGGTCGCGGCCTTCGCCGTCCTCAGCCGATCTCGGCTGCTGCTGCGATTGCGGCTGCGCCTGGCGCGGCTGCTCGGCCTGTACCACAACCTCGTCGTCTTCCTCCTCGATGACGATCTCGTCCTCGGGCTCTTCCGGCTCGACATAGGCCGGGAAGGTTCGCGCTTCGACAAAGCCTTCCGGCTTTTCGGCAATGGCGCCGCGGAAGATCGCGTAGTGCTGCACACCGACCGTATCATCGGCCTCGACGGTGATGGTCAGGCCAAAGCGGCTTTCGAGTTCCACCAGCGTGCCGCGCTTGTGGTTGAGCACATAGAGAGCGGTCGCCGCCGGGGTCCGCACCGTGATGTGGCTGCGCGAATCCTTGAGCAGGAATTCCTCGATCGCCCGCACCACCATCAGCGCCACCGACGAATCGGAGCGCACATGGCCAGTGCCGCCGCAATGAGGGCACGGCTTCATGGTTGATTCCAGCACGCTGGCGCGGATGCGCTGGCGCGACATCTCCATCAGGCCGAAATGCGAGATGCGGCCGACTTGGATGCGGGCTCGGTCGTTCTTGAGGTGATCCTTCAGCCGCTTCTCGACGGAGCGGTTGTTGCGGTTCTCCTCCATGTCGATGAAGTCGATGACGATCAGGCCGGCGAGATCGCGCAGCCTTAATTGCCTGGCGACTTCTTCCGCCGCTTCAAGGTTGGTGTGGAGAGCGGTGTCCTCGATCGAGTGCTCCTTGGTGGAGCGGCCCGAATTGACGTCGATGGCGACCAGCGCCTCGGTCTGGTTGATGATGATGTAGCCGCCGCTCTTCAGCGTCACCTGCGGCTGCAGCATGCGGTCGAGCTGCGCCTCGATCCCGTTGCGCACGAAGATCGGCGTCGTGTCGCGGAACGGCTGAACCACCTTGGCGTGGCTCGGCATCAGCATGCGCATGAAATCCTTGGCCTCGCGGTAGCCTTCCTCGCCGGAGACAAGAATCTCGTCAATATCCTTGTTGTAGAGGTCGCGCACCGAGCGCTTGATCAGGCTGCCTTCCTCATAGACGAGGGCAGGGGCGGTGGATTGCAGCGTCAGATTGCGGACGTTTTCCCAAAGCCGCATCAGATATTCGTAGTCGCGCTTGATTTCCGCCTTGGTGCGGCTTTCGCCGGCGGTGCGCAGGATGACGCCCATGCCCTGCGGCACTTCGAGATCGGCAACGACCTCCTTGAGGCGCTTGCGGTCGACCGCACTGGTGATCTTGCGCGAAATGCCGCCGCCGCGTGCGGTGTTGGGCATCAGCACGGAATAGCGGCCGGCAAGCGACAGATAGGTGGTGAGTGCAGCGCCCTTGTTGCCGCGCTCTTCCTTGACCACCTGCACCAGCAGGATCTGCCGGCGCTTGATGACTTCCTGAATCTTGTACTGGCGGCGCACCGGCTTGCGGCGGCTGCGCACCTCTTCCAGCGCATCCTCGGCGCCTACGGATTCGATCTCGTGGTCGTCCGGATGCGAGGACTGCACCTCTTCCAGCATGCCGCGATCATTGTCCTCGGAGGTGGCTTCGCCACTTGCCTCGCTGGACGACCTTTCGTCACCCGGCTCCGCCGCAGGGACAGCTTCGGAGATCACATCCGCTTCGACGCTTGCCGCGATCGATGTCGGGCCGCCTTCCGACGGTTCGGTCCCGGATGTCTCGGCGTCGGAGGCTTCGCTGTCGCCATGCCCGGCATGATCGTCATGCCCGGCGGTATTGGCCGCGGCATGCTCGGAAGCAGGCGCTTCGGAGACGGCATCGCTGCCGGCATCGCCATGTTCGCCGTTTTCATCATCGGCGCCGGCGTCGCGCTTGTGTTCGCCGCGCTCACGACCCTTGCCGCCGCGCCGGCGGCCGCGCCGGCCGCGATCGCGACTCTGGCGGTCGTCGCCGTCATTGTCCTCGTTCTCCTCGTCCTCGGCTTCCTGCGCTTCGGCGCGCAGCAAAGCCTGACGATCGGCGACCGGGATCTGGTAATAGTCGGGGTGAATTTCACTGAAGGCGAGGAAACCGTGACGGTTGCCGCCATATTCGACAAAGGCTGCCTGGAGGGAAGGTTCGACACGCGTTACGCGGGCGAGATAGATGTTTCCTTTGAGCTGCTTCTTGTCCTGAGATTCAAAGTCGAATTCTTCAATACGGTTACCGCGGATAACGACAACGCGTGTTTCCTCCGGGTGGGAGGCGTCTATCAGCATTTTGTTGGGCATTATTTCGTTTCCTCCCGGCAGCCGTCAGCCGCAGCTTGCGAGGCAAAGCCCGCTGCTGCGTGTCTGGGATGTGGGTGCCGGATGTCTGAATGTCCGCCGGACGCCGCTTGAGCGCCATGGCGGTGCCGCCCGCAGCCACAATGGCGCGGTTTGATGCGGACCTTTCCATGATTGCGCTTGAAGCCATCGTCACCAGCAGAACCTTTTGAACCAAAGCCCGGACGAACCGGACCAGCTTGTTTGCTCATACAGAGCCGGCACGGGAACAAACCCGGCCGTTTTCCTCACGCAGGCGATTCCCCCGCCACGGGCGCACACCTGCGAAATTCGTCGAGATCACCTGAAGCCTTTTCGCTGGAGCGAAAGGAGCCGCCTTTCATCTGACCTGTAGCAGGAAGCTGCGGGAGAAGCGGTTCCAGGATTGCAGTGATCCACCATCGCTTTTATGATTTGACGGGGTGGAAGGCAACCCCGATTTCGGATGCCGGCAAAAAGCAGTGCCGTAACGGAAGCACAGGCCTTAATCCTCAATGAAAAGGCTTGGTTAACCTTCTCTGGATACCAATCGTTAATCGAGTCTGCGGCCTGACCGGCATTTCGACCAACCACGCGGGCGCAAGCGCCAAACCGAGAGCGACTGCAAAGAAATGGGACTGGCGGGCATCACAGACAAGGGCCATGGCCGTGCAGGCCGTTTCCTGCGCGCTGCCGGTGTGCTGTTGCTGCTGGCGCTTTGCCTTGCTTTTGCGCCCGTTTCACGCGCCGCCGATGCGCCACTCGGCGCCACCGCCTACAAGATGGCCGGCGACGCAACCAAGATGCGCATCGTCATCGATTTCGACCGCGAGCCCGACATCAAATGGTTCCTGCTGCGCGCCCCCAACCGGCTGGTCGTGGACCTGCCGCGCACCCGATTCGCCATCGGCGCGAAGGACGCCAAGGCCCGCGGCCTGGTCAAGGCGGTGCGTTATGGCGATCAGGGCGAGGGATCGCGGCTGATCCTGACCGGCAAGGGGCCGTTCTCGGTCGACAAGCTCGAGGTGCTCAAGAACGAGGACGGCGCAGGCTATCGCATCGCCATCGACATGTCGGCAGCCTCCGACCGCGAGTTCGACGAAGCCCTTGCCAACCAGGCGCTGACCACCGGCTCGACCGTCTCCACCGACAAGGGCTCCAGGGTCGGCACAGGGCCGATCTCCAATCCCGGGCATCGCTTCACCATCGTCATCGATCCCGGCCATGGCGGCATCGACGGTGGCGCCGAAGGCCTCAACGGCACCATCGAGAAGAACGTGACGCTGGCCTTCGCCACCGAATTGCGCGACAAGCTCGCCGCCGTCGCCAACTACGACGTGTTCATGACGCGCGATACCGACGAATTCCTGCGGCTCGATGACCGCGTGCGCATCGCCCGGCAGCACGAGGCCGACCTTTTGATCTCGATCCATGCCGACACGATCAGCGTCAAGGGTATCAGAGGCGCCACCGTCTATACCGTCTCCGACAAGGCGTCCGATCCGCAAGCGCAGGCGCTTGCCGACCGTGAAAACCTCTCCGACCAGTTCGCCGGCATGGTGATCAAGGACGACAACAAGGAAGTCACCGACATACTGATCGACCTGATCCGCCGCGAGACGCATAATTTCTCGATGAGCTTTGCCCACACTCTGGTCGGCCAGTTGTCCACCAGCGTTGGCCTGATCAATAATCCGCAGCGTTCGGCCGGCTTCAAAGTGCTGAAAGCGCCCGATGTGCCGTCGGTGCTGGTGGAACTTGGCTATCTCTCCAACGCCAAGGATGAAGCGCAACTGCTCGACGCCGACTGGCGCGGCAAGGCGGCGCAGAGCATCACCAACGCCGTCGCCCTGTTTGCCTCCGCCAAGATGGGAACGGGAACCGGAGGCTGAGATGGTCGCCGCCGCCCACGACCGGAGGCAGCGTTGCACGACGACAACACCAGGCGCTTTTATTTCAGGTGGGGGATGCCTAAACCGGGCACTGCCGTATTTTGCCCACATGGTGGCGACATGGGTTTTCCATCACGGATCGGGACAGTTGCGAAGGCTTGCGCGAAAGGCGGCTTCGTCTAGGAAATTCCCGGACCTCGGACTGGAGCGGGCATGATTCGTCTTATCGGCTATTTCTTTGGTATCGGCACGACGCTGGCGCTTATCGTCGCCGCGGGCGTGGCGATATACATCAGCCATCTGTCGAAAGACCTGCCCGACTACGAGGTGCTGGCCAAGTACGAGCCGCCGGTGACGACCCGCATCCATGCTTCCGACGGCTCGTTGATGGCCGAATATGCGCGCGAACGGCGGCTCTATCTGCCGATCCAGGCGGTTCCGGACCGGGTCAAGGCGGCGTTCCTGTCGGCCGAGGACAAGAATTTCTACAACCATCCCGGCATCGACATCACCGGGCTTGGCCGCGCCATCTACGTCAACCTGCAGAATCTGGGTTCGGGCAGGCGCCAGGTCGGCGCCTCGACCATCACCCAGCAGGTGGCGAAGAACTTCCTCTTGTCCTCGGACCAGACCTACGAGCGCAAGATCAAGGAGATGATCCTGGCCTTCCGCATCGAGCAGGCTTATTCGAAGGACCGCATCCTTGAGCTTTACCTCAACGAAATCTTCTTCGGTTTCGGCGCCTATGGCGTTGCGGGCGCGGCACTGACCTATTTCGACAAGTCGGTCAACGAACTCACGGTCGCGGAAGCCGCCTATCTGGCGTCGCTGCCGAAGGGGCCCAACAACTACCATCCCTTCAAGCATGCCGACCGCGCCATCGAGCGCCGCAACTGGGTCATCGACCAGATGGTCGAGAACGGCTACGTGACGCGCGAGGAAGGCGACAAGGCCAAGGCCGAGCCGCTCGGCGTGACGCCGCGTCGTAACGGCTCCTATCTGTTTGCGGGTGAATATTTCACCGAGGAAGTGCGCCGCCAGATCATCTCGCGCTATGGCGAGAACGCGCTCTATGAGGGCGGCCTTTCGGTGCGCACGACGCTCGATCCGAAGATCCAGCTCATCGCCCGCAAGTCGATGCAGAACGGCTTGCTCAAATATGACACGCTGCGCGGCTATCGCGGACCGGTGACGCATATCGATGCTTCCGGCGACTGGGGCGTGGCGCTGGGCAACGTCAAGGGGCTGGAAGACGTGCCGGAATGGTCGCTTGCCGTCGTGCTCGACAGCTCGGCGACCGGCCTTTCCATCGGCCTGCAGCCGACGCGGCAGATTTCGGGCGATATCGTCAAGGAACGCGTCGAAGGCGCCGTCAGCAAGGAAGACATGAGCTTTGCCATGCGCCATGTGGTCGATGGCAAGACGGTCAAGGCCAAGTCTCCGGCCGATGTACTGCAGCCCGGCGACGTCATCTTCGTGCAGAAGAACGAAGGGTCGGAAGGCGCCTACACGCTGCGCCAGGTGCCGGAAGTGGAGGGCGGCCTGATCGCCATGGATCCACATACCGGCCGCGTGCTGGCCATGGTCGGCGGCTTCTCCTATGCGCAGTCGGAGTTCAACCGTGCCACGCAGGCGATGCGCCAGCCGGGATCGTCCTTCAAGCCGATCGTCTATTCGGCCGCGCTCGACAATGGCTATACGCCGGCCTCGGTGATCATGGACGGACCGATCACCATCCAGAGCGGCACTACGACCTGGACGCCGAAGAACTATGACGGCACGGTGGCAGGCCCCGCTACCTTGCGTTCCGGCATCGAAAAGTCGCGCAATTTGATGACGGTGCGGCTCGCCAACGACATGGGCATGAAGCTGGTGGTGGAATATGCCGAGAGGTTCGGCGTCTACGACCATCTGGCGCCGTATCTGCCGATGGCGCTGGGCTCCGGCGAGACGACGGTGATGCGCATGGTGTCGGCCTATTCGATCATGGCCAATGGCGGCAAGTCGATCAAACCCTCGCTCATCGACCGCATCCAGGACCGCTACGGCAAGACCGTGTTCAAGCAGGACGAGCGCGGCTGCCAAGGCTGCAACGCGCCCGAATGGAACAACCAGCCCGAACCGGAACTGGTCGACAATTCCGAGCAGGTGCTCGATCCGATGACGGCCTACCAGATCACCTCGATGATGGAAGGCGTGGTCCAGCGCGGCACCGGCGCCACCATCGCCGAGCTTGGCCGCCACATCGCCGGCAAGACCGGAACGACCAATGACGAGAAGGACGCCTGGTTCATCGGCTATACGCCGAACCTCGTCGTCGGCCTCTACATGGGTTACGACACGCCGCGCGGTCTCGGCCATGGCGCCACCGGCGGTGGTCTGGCGGCGCCTATCTTCAAGGACTTCATGCGCGTTGCGCTGGACGGCACGCCCAATGTCGACTTCAAGGTGCCGGAAGGCATGAACCTGGTCGCGATCAACCGCAAGACCGGCATGCGTGCCGCGTCGGGCGATCCCGGCACCATCATCGAAGCCTTCAAGCCCGGCACCGGCCCGGCCGACAGCTATTGGGTGATCGGCATGGGCGCCGACGGGTCCAACGGCGCCGGCGGACCGCTATCGCCGCAGGCTACGGAAGCCATCCAGGCACCCGGCGGCGGGCTTTACTGACGACCTGATTTCTTAAGCTGAATGGGCTGGCTTGTTGAGCCGGCCCATTTCGCTTTACAGGCAGCAATGCCGTGCCTATGTATCGCGCCGACCCAAGCGCCACTTCAAAAACAGGACAGAACAACCAGCCATGCGCGCGGAAACGCAGAACATTGTCGACGAGATCAGGCAGGCGATCACCCTGCTGAGGAGGCATCTTTGACTGGGATCAGGCCATAAAACGGCTTGAATACCTGAACGTGCGCGCCGAGGATTCCAGCCTCTGGAATGATCCGCTGGAAGCGCAGAAGCTGATGCGCGAGCGCCAGGGCCTCGAAGACGGGATCGCCGGCGTCAAAAGCCTGACCCAGGCGCTGGAAGACAATATCGGCCTGATCGAACTGGGTGAGGAAGAGGGCGACCAGAGCGTGATCGCCGAGGCGGAAGCGGCCCTCCGCTCGATGCAGGGCGAGGCCAAGGCCCGCCAGGTCGAGACGCTGCTGTCGGGCGAGGCAGACGCCAACGACACCTATCTCGAAGTCCATGCCGGCGCCGGTGGCACCGAGAGCCAGGACTGGGCCTCGATGCTTTTGCGCATGTATACGCGCTGGGCCGAGCGGCGTCGCTTCAAAGTCGAGGTGCTGGAAGTCCATGACGGCGAAGAAGCCGGCATCAAGTCCGCCACGCTCCTGATCAAGGGCCACAATGCCTATGGCTGGCTGAAGACCGAGTCGGGCGTTCATCGCCTGGTCCGCATTTCACCCTATGACAGCAATGCGCGCCGCCACACGTCCTTCTCCAGCGTCTGGGTCTACCCGGTCGTCGATGACAGGATCGAGATCGACGTCTCGGAATCGGATGTACGCATCGACACCTACCGCTCATCCGGTTCGGGCGGCCAGCACGTCAACACCACGGACTCGGCGGTTCGCATCACCCATATCGCCACCGGCATCGCGGTTGCCTGCCAGGCCGAACGCTCGCAGCACAAGAACAAGGCGAAGGCCTGGGAAATGCTGCGCTCGCGCCTTTACGAGGAAGAGCTGAAGAAGCGCGAAGCGGTGGCCAATGCCACAGAAGCGTCGAAGAGCGACATCGGCTGGGGTCACCAGATCCGTTCCTATGTGCTGCAGCCCTACCAGTTGGTGAAGGACCTGCGCACCGGCGTCGAGAGCACCAGCCCGTCGAGCGTGCTCGACGGCGACCTCGACGACTTCATGGAAGCTTCGTTGTCGCAGCGCATCGAGGGCGGTGCCGGTGAAGCCGTGGCCGACCTCGACTAGATATGTCCATATTCAGGTGAGGCCGGCCTGCGAATGGCTGATTCCTGCGCTTCCGCCACTTTCGACTCGGCTGACTTGAATAAGAACATCCCTGGGCGGGGGAGCGAAGGAGGAACCATGACTCGCAGGCTCACCGGCAAATGCTTTTGCGGCGCGGTCCAGTATGAAGTGGCGGACGAGTTCGTCTATGCCGCCAACTGCCATTGTTCGAACTGCCGGCGCACCACAGGTTCCGCCTTCAAGCCCTTCGCCGGCATCGAGCGCGAGAAACTTGCCCTTGCCGAAGGGCATCACGGGCTCATCCATTTCGGCGATGACAGCGGCCACGATGCGCATTGCAGCCGCTGCGGCTCGTTGCTGTATTCGCTGGTCCGCGACGGCGCCTATGTCCATGTCGCCATGGGCACGCTGGTCGACGATCCGACGATCCGGCCGACCGCGCACATCTTCGTCGGCTCCAAAGCGCCATGGTTCACCATCGCCGACGACTTGCCGAAATATGAAGGGCATGTGATCGCCGGTCCAGGCGACGTATAGGCTGGAACCACATACGGCCAATCCCGTTGTTTCGTTGCCCGTCTGCCGGGAGTTGAGCCTGGCCTTGGATCTCGTCAGCGGTTGCAGATAGCGGCGTAGATGTGCGGCCTCGCGCAGCAACTTCTTGCGCCGGCCAAGGAATCAGCCCAGCATCCGAGGGCTGGAAGAGAAAAAGCATTTATGGCCGGACGCGGCATATCTGCGACCTGACGATCCGGCCACTGGGAAGACACGTTCCGGGAACGGGCAAGCGAAACGCTTGATGCTCGTTTGAAAGGAACGCTTCCATGTCTGCTGCCACTCTCCGATCGGCCAGAGCCGTTCAACCGGCTGGCCGACTCCTGTTTTCCTTGTTCGTGACCCCGATCTTTGCAATCGCGATGCTTGCTGCGGTGCTGACCGCACCCGCCTTCGCCCATGACGCCAAGCCTACGGCGGCGAAGCCGCAAGGCTGGAGTTATCCCTTCGCCTGCTGCGCAAACTACGACTGCCGTACCACCCATACCGGCGAGGTGCTGGAAAAGCCGGAGGGCTATGTCATCGCCGGAACGGGGGAGGTCGTGCCGATGAGCGACAAGCGGGTCAAGGACTCACCCGACGGCGATTTCCACTGGTGCGCGCACCAGGCCGGCCTCGACGCAGGCAAGACGATCTGCCTGTTCGTGCCACCGCGTTCCTACTGAGTTCTGTTGGCAGTTCTCATCGGAAGGCCGGCCTTGGTGCTGAAGGCGCTTGCGTCAGACGGAAGCAGCGAGTGCTGAGGCGAAGTCGCGATACGGCCGCAGTGGGCGACCCAGAAGTGCCGTCAGGCGCTCGACGTCGCCGGTCTCGGGCAGCATCCCGTCGGTAAAGAAACGCTCGCCCATCAGGCGCATGTCGTAGGCCATCCAGGCGGGCAGGAACTGCTTGAGATTTTGCTCAAAACCCTCCGTATTGTCGCCGCTGTAGCTGATCGGGCGGGCGAGTACGTCTGACCAGATTGCGGCAATGTCCGTCCCGGTCAGTGTCTGCGGACCGACGAGGTTGATCCTCTCGAACGCAAGCGGCTCCTTGGACCGTTCGCGACGCAGCAGCTCAAGAGCGGCGATCTCGGCGATATCGCGGGCATCGATCATGGCGAGACCCTTGGGGCCGATCGGCATTGGGTAGGTGCCGTAGCCGGTGATGACGTCTTCGACCGTCAGATCGTTCTGGATGAAGTAGGCCGGGCGCAAGATCGTAGCTTTGAAGTCCATCTGTTCGATCATTCGCTCCACGCCGAACTTGCCCGCGAAATGCGGCACGTTCACATAGACGTCAGCGTGGATCACCGAGAGATAGACGATCCGCTCGATGCCGGCCGATCGGGCGACATTCAAGGCGATCAAAGCCTGGG
This sequence comes from Mesorhizobium sp. P170090, assembly GCF_057786115.1. Lineage (NCBI taxonomy): Bacteria > Pseudomonadati > Pseudomonadota > Alphaproteobacteria > Hyphomicrobiales > Phyllobacteriaceae > Mesorhizobium > Mesorhizobium sp. P170090. The sequence continues at coordinate 4,484,221 of NZ_JBYNWH010000001.1, read as the reverse complement.
TGAATTCGTCCGGCACCACGGCGTTCAAGAGGAACAGCGTGGAAACGCCAGACATGGCTTTGCGCAGCGAATCGACATCGAGAAAGTCGCCTTGCACGACGGATACGCCTGCCGGAAAACTGGTTTTCGACGGATCGCGCACGAGAGCACGCACATCGGCGCCGCGCTTGGCGAGCTGTTCGACGACTTGGCGGCCGATATTGCCGGTGGCGCCGGTAACGAGAATGGTCATGGAATTTCTCCTGTTGGGTTGCTTGACAGCCCCAATATGTGTGGCTCACAAAGAGCCCAGTAGACGGCAATTTTAGACACGTCGTCTCACTGGTGGGACAGTCATGGATCTTTTAGCCCTTGCCGATTTTAACCTCGTGGCTCGCCATGGCGGCTTCGGCAAAGCGGCAAGGTCCACCGGCCGGCCCAAGGCAACATTGTCCCGGCGCGTTGGCGAATTGGAAAGCAGTCTCGATCTGCGTCTGTTCGAACGGGGTGCGCGTAACCTGAAGCTGACCGAAGAAGGACGGGCGCTCTTCGAGCGGACGGGGGCGTTGCTTGCCGAGCTGGACGAGACGGCATCGGCGATTGCCTCGGGCGGCCAGAGACCCAAGGGCAGATTGCGGATCAGCGCGCCTTTGCATTTTTCGCAGACTGCAATGGGGAGGATCGCCGCGGGATTTGCCCTGAGGTATCCTGAGGTGAGGCTTGAAGTGACCACCGAAGACCGGCATGTCGACATGATCGAGGAAGGCTACGATCTGGTAATCCGGGTCAATCCGGATCCCGATGAAAGCCTGGTCGGACGGGCGTTTCTCCGCGACCGCCTGGTCGTTGTGGCGAGCCCGGACCTTCCTCGCCCGGCCGATGGGCTCGCCGCTCCTGGCGTTGCGCGCGGGACAGGCGAGCGGCAAACATGGCAGGTGAAGACACCAGGTGGCCGGGCAACACTTAGAATCGAGCCGGTCCTCGCCTTGTCGACGCTCATCATGGTCCGGGATGCGGTGCGAGCCGGCATCGGCGCAGGACGGCTTCCCATTTCGTTGGTGGCCCACGACCTGGCTGACGGCACACTGGTGAATTGGGGGGATATTGACGGCCCCGAAATTTCTCTATGGACGCTCTACCCCTCCCGGCGGCTGCTCAGCGCGCGCGTGTCGGCGTTCCTGGATTTTCTGAAACAGGCTTTCCCAAACGGGACGCCGGACGAACTGGCCGCCTATATCGGCAGGTGACGACGATTGGGAGGTGACGACGGGCCTGCTTCAGCCAGAGCGCCGCTCGGCTCGATCGACCGGAGCCTGCTGACAGACAGTTGTCAGGAGCCTTCCTTTATGGTGCCTTGCCGCATGGGTGGCGGGCAACGGAGAGGAAAGCTTTTCATGACCATCAAGGCCAGCTGTCATTGCAAGGCGACGACGTTCGAGGTTTCGCAGGCGCCCGAGACGGTAACACAATGCACCTGCTCGTTCTGCTCCAAGCGCGGTTCGCTGTGGGCTTACTACGTTCCGTCGCAATTCAAGCTCACCAGCTCGCCGGAAAACGTTTCCTTCTATCAATGGGGATCGAAGACCGTCAAACACGGGTTTTGCGCCATTTGCGGCTGCGGCACCTTCACCGAAACGCCGGACTGGTCGACCGGAAAACCGGACTTCGACAATCCCAAGATCTCAGTCAATTCGCGGCTGTTCGACGATTTCGACCTCGACAAGGTCGAGGTGGTCGTCATTGACGGCAAGAACCTCTGGTAGGCCAGCACCAGCCACCGAAGCGGAAGTGTGGCGCGAGCGGGGAGAAGCCGCTTTCGCCGCTCGGTTTTTCGCCGCATTTCATGTTACAAGACCGGAGAAGGGCTTATATGCGCGAGCCGCAAAGGCCGCGCTTTGGAGAGGGACGATCCTTATGAAAAAGACTGTGCTCGTCGCCGTTGCGACGGCTGTGCTGGTGAGTGCCTGCACCACGACCGATCCGTACACCGGGGAGCAGAAGGTTTCGAACACCGCAGCCGGCGCCGGCCTTGGCGCCCTGGCGGGCGCGGGCCTCGGCCTGCTTGCCGGCGGCAATGACCGCCGCAACGCGCTGATCGGCGCCGGTATCGGCGCGCTGGCCGGCGGCGCCATCGGCGCGACCATGGACCAGAACGAGGCTGAACTGCGCCGCCAGCTCGAAGGCACCGGCGTCAGCGTCACCCGCACCGGCGACCAGATCATCCTCAACATGCCGTCCGACATTACTTTCAACGTCGACCAGGATGCGGTGAAGCCTGGCTTCTACCAGGTGCTGAACTCGGTTGCGCTGGTGCTGAAGAAGTTCAAGCAGACCACGGTCGATGTGTTCGGCCATACCGATTCGACCGGCGGCGACGAACACAATTTCGATCTGTCGCAGCGCCGTGCATTGGCGGTCGCCAACTATCTCTCGGGCCAAGGTGTCGATTCGCGCCGCTTCGCCGTCACCGGTTTCGGCAAGACCCGTCCGATCGCGTCCAATGGAACGGCGGCCGGCCGTGCGCAGAACCGGCGCGTCGAGATCCAGCTTTCGCCGCTGACCTGAATTGTTCGGCATCGAAATGCGAAGGCGGCCCCGCAAGGGCCGCTTTCTTTTTGGGCTCCTGTGGTCCGCCAAAAGGTCTAACGCATTAGAGATTTCTAATAATCCCTTTCCGGAGGCCTTGGAAGGGATTAGCATTGGTGCGGTTCCAGAGGGGATGGGGCGGTACAAACGGCCGCGCAGTCACTTAGTCGGCCCCGGTCCTGCACGGCCAGATAAGGAAATCTGGGAGGAATGCATGACAAGAACAGCTCGTCTTGGGCGTTGCGGCGTCCTCATTTTGACAGGTCTGGTCTCTGCTTGGTGCGCGGCGGCCACGGCTCGAGCCGAGGACGCCAACAAAGCCGACATCGAAGCGTTGAAGAAATCGCTCGCCAAATATGAAGACTACACGGTCGCCGTCCGCGACCTTTATCTGTCGACTGTCGGGTGCGTCTATTACAGCGGGGACAGGATCGAGGGCGCAATGGACTATCCGAAGGGCGCTATGGGCATCCATTTCGTCAACGTCCCGAGTGTCGGTCAGAAACTCGATCCGATGCGCCCCAATGTGCTGATCTACGAGCCGACCAAGAAAGGCTTGAAATTGGTTGGCGTGGAATGGCTGGTGCCCCTGACGCCAGACACCAAGGAACCTCCAAAACTATTTGGCCAGACCTTCATGGGACCGATGGAAGGGCACTATCCGCTCATTCCGAGGGAGTTCGTCCACTACGACCTTCATGCCTGGCTGTTCAGAGACAATCCGAACGGCATGTTCAGTCCGACCAACCCGAACGTGAAATGCAGCAAGGCAGAGTTTCCGATGCTGGAAAACCCGACCAAGATGATGCCCGGCCCGATGTGACGGACGGGCCAGGATAGGAGCGTGCCAAGAGTGCAAGCTGGCCGGCTGCATTTGAGAGCGCTCGGGAGTCAGGCTCGGACGACGATCGGCATGAGGGCCGGCGCGCATGAAGGCTGCCCGCATGAAGACAGGTATCTGGTCGCGGAAGTCGACAATGGCGCTGCGAGCCGTCAGTCGAAGGTAAAAGCGGCCCGCAAGGGTTTCTTGTTTGGCATGTCGGACTCCGTAATCAAGGCCTACGAGGTCGGCTGATCGACAATTGCCGCAACGATACGGCGCACGATCGGCAAGACCAGCAGCAGACTTGGAAAGCCCACTAGCCATGATGCTCCCCATGCATACGGCCAGGTCGCCACGAAACCGGTTGTCCAGCCCGCATTGATCAGCGTCGCTACCGCGGAAACAATGCACGACATCAGGATGGAAAGTACGAATGGCATTACCAGCGCATTGTAGGAGGCCGGTAGCTTCCTCGATTTCAAAACCTTGTGGGATGACGGTCGCATCACCTATCTCCTTCTCGAAAAGTGGAAGTATGCGCGGCTGGGCGCAGTCAGGCGGCCTGCGCCATTTGCTGGGCAAGGTTTCGAATAAAGCCGCGCAACGAACGCGGTTCGCGGCCCAGGGCGGCGCGCAATGTCAGACTGTTTCCGCCAAGGCCATAGTGGGCATAGTGGGCGTATATTTTGGCCAGCACCTGCATTTGGCGGTCATTGTAGGGAAGGCGTGCCTCGGCCGCCCACTCGCCAAATGTCGGCTCACCAGAAGAGATGGGTCTGCCAAGTTCCTCACTCATCATCGCAACGATGTCTTCCCGGCTGTGCATGCCGTCAGCGCACAGATCGAGGGTCGCGTAGGACAATCGCGCTTCGGTTAGGGCGATCGCCGCCACCTCAGCGACATCGCGGTAGTCGACGCGGGCCAGCTTCGCCGTCTTTGGAAACGGTTCCGAGAAAACACCATGTTCAACGACGGACGGCCAGGCCGCTGCGAGGTTCTGCATGAAATTGGCAGGGTGCAGAATCGTATATTCCATCGTCGTCGAGTAGAGAGCAGCCTCGACAGGCACCTTGCTGGCATGGTTCTTCAGTCGCGTATTGGTAGGCTGGATCACCGACGAGAAGACGAACTTTCGAACTCCTGCTCGCGTGGCGGCCTCAACCATGGCAACGCCCATGGCTGCTTCATCGGGAGCAAAAGCCGGCCCAATGTGAAAGACGCCGTCGACGCCCGCGACCGCCCTTTCGAGGCTCTGACGATTTCGCAAATCTCCTGTCGCAACCTCGGATGCCCCCACCTTCCGGGCCTTTTCGGCATTCGCAGGGTCGCGAACGAGCGCTCGAACATTGGCATTGCGGCGGACAAGTTCAGGCACGACAAGTCCCGCAACTCGGCCTGTGGCACCAACAACCAGAACAGTTGGATTGGCTACTTGCATGACGATTTCCTTCCATCAAGCCTGTCCTCGCGGGACAACTTGCAGAGAGGTACGACGTCGCAATTGTCGTTACAATTACCCGTTTTTGCGATATATTATGTCGAATGTCGGGAGAATGCATGAGCCGAATGGACGATTTCGAGGCTTTCATCGCGATCGTCGAGCATGGAAGTCTGACGACTGCCGCACATCGGCTGAACCGCTCGCTGCAGTCGGTCAGCCGGTCCCTGGCGGCACTGGAGCAATCAGTCGGCGTCGAGCTGATCCACAGGACAACGCGTCGCTCGACACCAAGTGAAGTCGGAGCAGCCTTTTTCAACCGGATCAAACCCGCGGTCGACGAAATAAACGACGCAAGACTTCAGGCGATCAATCAACGATCGGAGCCGGCAGGCGTCCTGCGCATCGGGGCGCCGGTTCTGTTTGGCCCGAACGTCCTGATGCCTGTCATCGCGGAATACATGCGGACATTTCCCCGGGTCGAGGTCGATCTTCAACTTTCCGATGGATTTGCCGATCTTGGCGCCGAAGGTCTCGACCTGGCAATACGCATCGGCGATTTGCCGGATTCCAACTTGAAAGCCAAACGCCTGGGAGCGTTGCGGCGCGTTGTGTTCGGCGCGCCTTCCTATTTCGCGCGGTGCGACCGGCCGGCCCATCCCTTCCAGCTGAGTGAGCACAGTTGCATCATCAGAACCGCTAACGAGCGTCCAGGTGAATGGACGTTTCAGATCGACGGGAAACCCCGGACCGTGAAGGTCGCAGGCGCTTTTCGCTCCAATCTGATGACCTCGGTCTATGCCGCCGCAATCCACGGACTGGGTTTGGGCTTCTCGCCTCTGTGGCAGATAAGACATTTGGTCGACGACGGTCTCGTCGAACTGGTTTTGACGGAATTCGAGCCGGCACCGGTGCCGATCCATGCCTTGTGGCAGGAAGGCCGGTCATCTTCGGCCAAGGTTCGGGCATTTCTGGATTTATTGGCATCCCGCCTGGAACTCAAAAGCCTGTAGCATCGACGGGTATTTGAAGCGCTCCAGGCCGGAAGAGATCGGGCAGATCGAGCCTGTCTTGCGATTACCGCGCATGGCGCTGATTGATCCTGAGCGGGCTCCAGATCTCGCATCCCAATCGCGTCCAGGAAAGCCGCGCGTCCTCGGGACGCCGCGGCTCATGGAATCAGACCTTGGCGACGATCTTCATGAAGGCCGGCATGTCGTCGCCGAAGCCGACGGTGCCGTCATTGTCTTCACCGCGGTTGTTGCCGCGGGCAGGGCGGCTGTTGCTGGCGCGCTGCGGCCTTGTGTCGCCGCGTTCCGGGGCGCGGTTCTCGTTGTTGCGATCGGAGACCTTGCGGTCGCTGTTTTCGGAGCGGATCGCTTCCTTGCGCTGATGCCGTTCGCCGATGTCGGCGACCGCGGCCTCGGCTACCACCGGCTGTTCCTCGCGCGCGGCATCTGCCGCTGGCGCGTCGTCGCTGCGCTTGGCATGGCGTTCGCGCGGCTTGCGCTCGCCACCCTCCTTGCGATCATGGGCCTTGCGGTCCTCGTCCTTGCGGCCGGCGCGGCGCGGAGCGCCACGGCCACGGCGGGGCGCTTCGTCCTCGCCGCCTTCGCTGGCGACCACGGTCGACAGGTCGCCGTCATGCCACTCGATCTTGTTGCCGATCAGCCGCTCGATGGCGTCGATGTATTTGGTGTCGGACTTGGTGGCCATGGTGAAGGATTTGCCCGAGCGTCCGGCGCGGCCGGTGCGGCCGATGCGGTGGACATAGTCTTCGGCGTGGATCGGCACGTCGTAGTTGAAGACGTGGCTGACGTCGGGAATGTCGAGGCCGCGCGCGGCGACGTCGGACGCCACGAGATAGCGCAATTTGCCATCGCGGAAATTGGCCAGCATCTGCATGCGGGCGCGCTGGTCCATGTCGCCATGCAGGGCGCCGGCGTCGAAATCATACTTCAGCAGCGAGCGGAACAGCTCCGCGACCTCGACCTTGCGGTTGCAGAAAATGATAGCGTTCTTCAGCTCGGCGTCTTCGGCCTTTATCAGATTGCGAAGCGTCTCGCGCTTGTCCCACGGCTTGGAGCCGGACTTGACCAGGCGCTGGATGATGTTGGTGGCAGCGGATGCCGCCTTGGAAACCTCGACGCGCACCGGCGCATGCAGGAACTTCTCGGTGAGCTTGGTGATCTCCGGCGGCATGGTCGCTGAGAAGAACAGCGTCTGCCTGGTGAACGGGATCATCTCGCAGATGCGCTCGATGTCGGGGATGAAGCCCATGTCCAGCATGCGGTCGGCCTCGTCGATGACGAGGATCTCGACGCCGTTGAGCAACAGCTTGCCGCGCTCGCGGTGATCGAGCAGACGGCCGGGCGTGGCGATCAGCACGTCGGCGCCGCGCTCCAGCTTCTTGTCCTGCTCGTCGAAGGAGACGCCGCCGATCAGCAGCGCGATGTTGAGCTTGTGGTTCTTGCCGTATCTGATGAAATTCTCTTCGACCTGCGCGGCGAGCTCGCGCGTCGGCTCGAGGATCAGCGTGCGCGGCATGCGGGCACGGGCCCTGCCTTTTTCGAGGCGGGTCAGCATCGGCAGCACGAAGGAAGCAGTCTTGCCGGTGCCGGTCTGTGCTATGCCCAGAATATCCTTGCCGAGCAAGGCATGCGGGATGGCGCCAGCCTGGATCGGCGTCGGCACGGTGTAGCCCGCATCGGTGACTGCGGAAAGGACCTTGGGCGACAGGCCGAGGTCTGAAAAGGTCAACGCTTCTAGAGCGGTCGTGGTGTCTGAGGACAAGAGTTGCTGTCTTTGGCTGGTTCGGGGAAGCGCAACGGCATCCGTCGCGGCAAGCACAGCGTGCCTGCAAGATTGGTATTGCGATTAGGCGCAAGCCCGCGATTTGTCAACAGAAACGGGCGGGATTGGCACGATTGTGAAAACGTAAGCTTAATCGCGATGCTTAATTAGGTAGTCACTCTTTGCGCCGGCTCAATAGCGAAACTGCTCGGCGAGAATGCGTTCGTTCCACGAATGGTTGGGATCAAACAGCAGCGTTGCCGTCGCAGTCGGCGATTCGCGGACCGTTACGGAAGCCACCGCCTTGACCTCGGTGTGGTCGGCGGCGGTGTTCACCGGGCGCTTTTCCGACTCCAGAATATCGAAGCGTACGGTCGCCTTGTTTGACAACAAGGCACCCCGCCAACGGCGCGGCCGGAACGGGCTGACCGGGGTCAGCGCGAGCAACGGCGCATCCAGCGGCAGGATCGGCCCGTGCGCCGAAAGATTGTACGCGGTGGAGCCGGCCGGCGTCGCGATCATCACGCCGTCGCAGTTCAGTTCCTCGATGCGGACCTGCTCGTCGACGGTGATGCGGATCTTTGCCGTCTGGTAGGACTGACGCCACAGCGCCACCTCGTTGATGGCGAGTGCCGAAACCGTCTCGCCCTCATGCGTCAACGCCAGCATTTCCAGCGGGCGGATCGTTTCGGCGACGGCGGCCGCGATGCGCTCGGTGAGGCCCCCGACGCGGTACTCGTTCATCAGGAAGCCGATGGTGCCACGGTTCATGCCGTAGACCTTCTTTCCCGTGCTCATCGTGTCGCGCAAGGTCTGCAGCAGGAAGCCGTCGCCACCCAGTGCCACCACCACCTGGGCGTCGTCGAAGGATGCCTGGCCATAGCGGGCCGACAGGCTCTCCATCGCCGCCTTGGCATCGGCAGTGTCGGAGGAGACGAAGGCGAGATTGGCTTTGCTCATGACATTCCGATGGCGGTCGGCCGATGGCGGTCGGCGGCGGTTGCGTGGGGTAGCATGGGCAAGCGCATCTGCAAAGGGAGGCATCGTCCGGGCCAGTTGCGGCCGCGGCGAAACCAAATCGGCGGCTCGCGCTTCATGTCGCCGGAACGGCGAATGTGATGGTTAAGTGCGAGCTTAAGCACTCGTAAAGCCTGATCGATCATGTTAGCCGACAGAGGATGGGTGGCTGGGGGGCTAGCCAGTCGAGACCTGTCTATTGCCGGTGACACGCCTGATTATCGTCTTCCTTGTGATGGGAAGTTTCGCCCTTCTCTTTGCGGAGCTTGTGCGGCAGTCCGAAGACATGAGCTCCAGGCCGATGGCCTCACGCTGCGGCGGCGCCGGCGTGCCATGCCCGCAAAACGCATTGTAGGCGAAGCCAATCCGCCAACGACGATCCGTCGCCTACTGCCCGACAATCCTCAGATTGGCGTTGCCGTAGAATGTGTAGGCGAGATAGGTCGGATCGCCGGTCCGGTAGAATTCTCTGCGGACATCCTGCAGGATCTCGGCCAGATAGACCGGCCCGTCCTTGATCCGCGTGCTGATGCCGCCATAGAAATCGGTCGAGAAGGCCGCTGCCGCGCGGTCGGTCAGTGGCCACATGCCGCCGATGAAGCCGGAAGCGCCGCCCGCCAGCACCGCCGGACCCCAGCCCTGCACGAAACCGCCGAGCATCTGCGAACGGCCGGTGTCGCAGGCGTTGAAAAAGTAGAACGGATTGCCCTTGCCATGCGCGGCCGCGACCAGCGCGGCCCATGTATCGGGGTCGAGCGACTGGTCGACGAGATCGATGGCAAAGACCGGCCGGCCACTGCTCGGCTGGTTGACCTCGCCATGACCGGAGAAATGAATGAAACCGGTCGAGACTTCACCGACCAGTTTCTCGAAAGAGGTGAAATCGCCATCGAAGCGGCGGTAGCCGTAAAGCTTGCTCAGCGCCGCGATCTCGTCCTGCTGAAAGCGCAGCGAGCGCTTGTCGAGATAGGAGGGCGCGACGGCCGCGACGCCGGTGAAGGTCATGCGGTCGAGCGGGTTGTCGACCTGTGAGGCACTGCTGCGCGGAGCCCAGCGCGCCAGCCGGTAGCCCATGCCGAGAAAACCGTCGGCGACGGCGCCGTCGGCGCTGCGCGGGCGGATCAATTCCCAGGGCAGCGTCGGGCTGTTCGAGGTGATCTGGATCGAATGGAGTTCGCCTTTGCCGCGCAGCGACCAGAACACGTCCTTGAACGGTTTCGGCACATAGTCGCGGTAGAGCGCATCGCCAAAACCTTCGGCGGCGAGCGTGACAAAGCGCTTTTGCGCCCCCGTATCGCTGCTTGCGGCAGGCTGCTGCAGCGAAACGGCGCCGCGCAGGCTCAATCCGAGCTGCAGCAGGCGGCGGTATTCGGAGTCCAGCCATGCCGTCATCTCAGGTGGCGTCGAGAACGTATCGGTCACCGGACCGGCCAGATGCGGCGAATGGATGATGATCTGCCCCGAACCCAGCCCGCTCGGATCGTCATAGAGGATGGTCACGTCGAGATCGGGGACGTCATCGCCGGCTGCGCCGCCGAGCGTCACATTGCCAGTTACCGCCGGCTGCGGCGCCGCTGCGGCCAGCATCAGCATGGCAGGTGCTGCGGAGCGTTCGGCTGTGGCGCTCAGAGCGGCTGCCTCGACAGGCGCGGTGCGGCGAATGATAACCGACCGCGATGCCGATCCCAGGAACCTCCCGGCGCTGTAGATGCGCGCGATGAACTGGGCCGGCTTGCTGTCCTTGGCGATCGGCCGCGCCTTGACGTCGAAGCGGACGAAGTCGCTGTCGCCCTGGCGGTAGAGCGTCGTCCGTCGGCTCCATTTGCCGCCGTCAGCGAGATCGAAGCCGGAGGCGAACAGATCGATATCGATCGGCCATTGCTCGGTTCCCGCCGGCATCGCCATGGCCAGGGCGCCATCTTCCGTCACCGACGAGCCCGGCGCTGCCTTCACCTTCACTTCGGGCGTGAATTGCTCTTCGGTAAGGGCGATCGAAACGGTCACCGTCTCGCCGGCGACAATCTCATCCGGCGCATCGATGGTTGGATGGCGCACCACCTCGACAGCGCCCGTCTCGGGTTGTGGAAGGGCGCCGCCGGAAGGAGGGCTTTGCGCCTGGTCGATGGGCGGCGGCGCTGGTTTCGGTGGCGCCTGCGCCTCCGGCGGACTTTCGGCGCCGGTCGCGGGTGGCGGGGCCGATGTCATGCCGTCCTCAGGGGGGATCCCTGCCTTATCGGGGGGCGGTTCGGCGCCGGTGGCTCCGCCATCCTGCGGATAGGTCCCGCCGAGATTGTTCTGGGCAGCGGCCACAGCTGCGTCTTCAAGACGTTGCTTTTCCTCTTCGTATCGTTGCCGAGCCTGCTCTTCCTGCAATTGGCGCTGCTGTTCCTGGCGTTTGTATTCCTCGTAGAGCGCCGCCTCCTTGGCGCTGTCGCCCATCGCGGCATCGGGACTGCCGGAGCCCGGTGCAACGTCCATGGGGTAGGGCTCCTGACCGCTGCCATCGGCGTAGTCGCTGCCATCAGGCTCCCAACCGCCACTCCCGGAGATGTAGCCGCCGCTCGCCATCGCCGGCGGTGCCGGTTCCGGCACAAGCGGCAGCGCCGGTGCCGCGCCGGCCACCTGGTCCGGCGTCAGCACAAAGGCAGCGTCTGCCGAGCGGCCATATGCCATCCATGGCCACTGGGCGCCTGACGTTTTGTCGATAGTGGTTTGCCTGACCGAGGCGAGGATGATGGCTATGTCCGCGCCGCGCTTGACCAGCGCAGCGGTGAGCGCATCGGCAAATACGGTGACGGGGCGGGCTTCGTCCAGTGCAACGGTTCCGGGTTTGGCCGACAGAGCGACGATGGCGTGGGTGAGGGGATCGACCGCCGCCAGACCCTGCATCACGCCGGAAGTAGGGTTGTGGCCATCGCCGGGATTGTCGAGCAGAACCACCTTCAATGTCGGGGTTGCCTCGAGCGCCTGCATGAACAGATCGAGGGGCAATGCCGTCTGGTCGACCGTTTCCTTTGAATCGATCCGGGTGCCGCGCGTCAGTAAATAGTTCCTGCCGTTGGCCTGCGCGGTGTGGCCGACATAGTAGAAGATGCCGACGGAGTCCGGATTGGCCAGGGATTGGGCGAAATCATGCATGGCGCGCGCGACATCGGCGCGGTCGCCATCCGACACCTGCCGGACGGTGAAGCCAAGCGATCGTAGTGTCGCTGCAACGAGTTCGGCACTGAGGTCGGCGTTGGCGATTGCCGGTGAGCCCTCAGAGGCCGGATTGGCGACAACCAGCGCTATCCGCTCTTCGCCGCGCGCAGCGGAGAAGAGCGCCATGGTCATCAGCAGCACGACCGCCAGAAAAAGGCGCATGACCGTGATCCAAGCCCTGCAGGCTGCGGCGCTCACGCCACGGCTTGCCCCAATTCATCAATGGCCCAACCTTGACCATATCATGTCGGCTTCGCCGGCGCACTGCCGGTGCCGATCATGCAGTTGTGTCGCAAAAGATATTGACTGTATGTTTAGTAATTAATACCGTTGCCGAGATACCGAGTTGGTCAGCCGGCATTCGCCGGTGAATGATCACCAGGACGAAGGGAACTTAGGGACTCGAGGCGCAATCCCGCCGGTCCCAACAATGGGAGACACAAGCATGCAGTTGAAATCGACCGCCACGGCGCTCGGCCTGTCGCTGCTGGCGATGACCGGCATTGCCCGCGCCGAGGGCGAACTCCAAATCTACAATTGGGGCAACTACACCAGCCCGGACCTGATCAAGAAGTTCGAGGAAACCTACAAGGTCAAGGTTACCGTCACCGACTACGACTCCAACGATACGGCTCTGGCCAAGGTCCGCCAGGGCGCTTCCGGCTATGACATCGTCGTTCCATCGGCCAGCGTGATGCCGATCTGGATCAGCGAAGGCCTGCTCTTGGAAACCGATCCCAACACGATGGAGAACTTTAGAAACGTCGATCCGAGATGGGTCGACGTGCCGTTCGACCCCGGCCGCAAATATTCGGTGCCGTGGCAATGGGGCACGACCGGCATCTCGGTCAACAAATCGGTCTATGCGGGCGATCCGAACACCTCGGCGATTTTCCTCGATCCGCCGCCGGAACTCGTGGGCAAGATCAATGTCGTGCCCGAAATGGGAGACATCATGTTCCTCGCCATTGCCTATGAGGGCGGTAAGTACTGCACCGACGACAAGGTGCTTTTGAAAAAGGTGCATGACAAGCTCATCGAGGCGAAAGCGAAATGGCTGTCGCTCGACTATGCGGCCGTCGACGGTCTCGGCAGGGGTGACATTGCCGCCGGCGTCAACTGGAACGGCATATCGCTGCGCGAGCGGCTGGAGAACGACAAGATCGTCTACGGCTATCCCAAGGAGGGCTTTCCAATCTGGATGGACAGTGTCGCGGTGCTCAAGGATGCCAAGAACGTCGAGAACGCCAAGCTCTTCCAGAATTTCATCATGGACCCCAGGAATGCAGCGATGATCTCGGCCTTCGCGCACTACGCCAATGGCATCAAGGGCTCCGAGCCCTTCCTGCCGGCCGATATGAAGGGCGCGCCCGAAGTGGATGTTCCGGCCGAATTTGCCGACAAGGGCCAATTCATGTCGGCCTGTCCCGCCGACGTCCAGGCGCTCTACACCAGGATCTGGACCGATCTGCAGAAATAGCAGCGCCGCCGGCGAAGCTGACCAACATCGGGCCGCGCATCGCGGCTCGGCCATCCCCAATGCCAGATGCCGTAAAGCCGCCGCGGGAGATTTTTTATGTCCGATCTCGACCTTTGCTACATGCCGGCCAGCGAGGCGTTGCGGCTGTTCAAGGCGAAGAAACTGTCGCCTGTGGAACTGATGCAGGCCACCATCCGCCGCGCCGAGGCAACCAAGGCGACGATCAACTGCCTCACCTTCACGCATTTCGACGAGGCGATGGATCTCGCCAGAAAAGCCGAGGCGAAATACGCCAGAGGCGCAAGGACCGGCGCGCTCGAGGGCCTGCCGATCGGCATCAAGGATGAGAGCTACATCAAGGGCAAGCCGACCTCGCATGGCTCGCTGCTGTCCGGGGACGCCATTGGCGGCCATACCTCGACCATGAACGAGCGTGTCATGAAGGCCGGCGGCATCGTCCACGCCCGCACCGCGACGCCCGAATTCAGCTGCGCCGGTTATACCTGGTCGAAGCGCTGGGGCGTCACGCGGAACCCCTGGAACCCGGATTTCACGCCGGGCGGTTCGTCGGGCGGTTCGGCGGCAACGCTGGCCTCCGGCACGTCGTCGATCGCAACCGGCTCGGACATAGCGGGCTCAATCCGCATCCCTGCCTCGGCCTGCGGCCTGGTCGGTTTCAAGCCGCCTTACGGCCGCAATCCCGATGAGGCGCCGTTCAATCTCGATTTCTACTGCCACACCGGGCCCTTGGCCCGAAACGTCGGGGATGCGATCCTGCTGCAGAACGTCATGGCCGGGCCGAGCCCGCTCGACATCGCCACGCTGCGCCCGAAACTGCGCCTGCCGCTCGACTACAAGCCGATCAAGGGTTGGAAGATCGCATTCTCCATGGATCTCGGGTCCTTCGAGGTGGATGCGGACGTGCGCAAGAACACGCTCGCTGCCTGCGATGTGTTCCGCTCGCTCGGCGCCACCGTCGAGGTGGTGGACCTCGGCTGGGGCGACGAGGTGCTCAAGGCCGGCATGGCCTATCTCGAACATCTCTTCGGCGCCTCGCTGTCGCCGCTGCTCGCCAAGCACGGCAAGGACATGACCAGCTATGCCAGGCAGTTTGCCAACGACGGGCAGAAGTCGAAGGCCACGGACTTCGTCGCGACCTTGGACGTGGCGGCCAGGATGTATCTGACGCTGGGGCCGTTGCTGGAAAAACACGATGTGCTGATCTGCCCGACCAATGCGCTTCCCGCAGTGCCGGCGGAATTCGATCAGACCAAAGGCAAGGTCGAGATCAATGGACGAGAGGTGAACCCGTCGCTGGGCTGGGTGATGACGACGCCGTTCAACATGCTGAGCCGCTGCCCGGTTCTGTCCGTGCCGTCGGGCCGCGCCGCCAACGGCGTGCCCACCGGCATCCAGATTGTCGGCCGCACCTATAGCGACGCCGACGTGTTCCGGGCGGGTATGGCCTATGAGACGGCTCGTGGTCAGTGGTACACGAATGCCGGGACACGCCCGGCGCTGTGAGTCCGCAGGGCGCCGGCATCCCAAGGCAGCGGCGGGATGTTTCGGCCGCCGGGGAAAGGCCTGACGACAATGGCGCAACGCATAGCCACTCCGGATGCGGGAAAAAGCAAGGCGGCCAAGGGTGCGGCGAACGACGCTGCGCCCAAGGACCGCCGGCGCGAGCGCGGCGAAGCGAGCATCCAGCGCATCATCGACGCCACAATCGAGCTCATCGCGGAGGAGGGGCTGGCCAGCGTCACCATGCAGCGCATCGCCGAGCATGTCGGCTCGTCCAACGCACTGGTGGTCTTTCATTTTCGCAGCAAGGAGAACCTGTTCCGAGCCGTCCTGCAATATCTCAGCGACCAATATGACGCGCTGTGGCTGACGCTGGTGCGGGCGCCCGGCCTGTCGCCGGTCGAGCGGGTCTTGGGCGCGGTCGATTGCGCGCAACGCTTTGCCCGCCAGCATCCGAATTGGGTGTCGGTCTTCGTCGTGTTCTCCAGCGACCGCAAGAGCATGCAGCTCTACAACGAGATAGGCCTGCCCAGCGATCTCGCCTACACGGCCGAAGCGCGCGAACTGCTGATCGAGATTTCGCGCAGCGGCGGTTACACCGGCGTCGACATAGACACGCTGTCGGAGAGCCTGAATTATCTGGTTCACGGCGCCTGGTATTGGGACCATCTCAACCCGTCCAGCCGCGACACCGACGTGCTGCGCAAGACCATGCTGCTCCTGCTGCACCAGGCCTTTCCGCGGCATTTTGACTTGGGGTGAGATGCGGCCATTGCGAGCGACGAAAGCGTCCTCTGCAAACCTAAACCCGAAAATCTCTACGATGCCTTGATCTCTGTAAAAACGCTTGCACAATCCAGAGGTGCGAGCTAAACAACCCAGGGATGCATTCGAGGGTGGGTAAATGTGGCATTGGGCGATACTTCTGTTGCTGATTGGCGTGCCGGTTTTCTTCGCCGTCCGGTCGTCGCGCAAATCCTCACAGAGCCCAGATGACCTCGTGGGGTTCGGCGGCTGGCTGATCCTGCTGGCGATCAGCCTGTCCCTTTCGCCGTTGCGCACACTTGTCGATATGGCCAGTCTGGTCAAAACCTACCAACAGCTTGTTACAGTGCCCAACGGGGCCTTGGCCATCTATGGCGAGGCAGCCCTCAATCTGGCATTTCTGGTGCTTCAGCTGGTCGTGCTTGTTTCGATGCTGCGGCGAAGCCACCGCTTTCCGCAGCTGTTCATATGTCTGTGGTTCGCGATCCCTCTCTTATTCGTACTGGACACAGTTTGGATATCGACTGTTCTGGGTGTCCCGGTAAACCGTTTGCTTGCCGGAGGAGCTCTGGTTACACCTTTGGCATCCTTCATAGTCACAGGGATCTGGGCCGCCTACGTCTACAGGTCGGTTAGGGTGAGGAACACGTTCGGCGATACGGCAGCCATACAGGCTGCCACATTTTCCTAGAAGGTCCGACGGCTGCGAGTTGGCCTGATGTCGTGCTGCCAGCTCCGCCGAATAGAACCGTCGGCAGTCCTCCTTCGACTAACGAGCTTCGAGTGGCCTGCCACCCGAAGCTCGAAGAGCGAAGGGTGGTGCCCCCGGACGGAATCGGGATGGCTCTGGAGGCGTTGCGTTGCAAGGGTTTCTCTCGCCTTCCTTGTACCGGCATGTACCTTTTTATGTACCAACTCAGGCACCCCCACGGGGGAAGCGGGCGACTCCTCTATAGGATATTCCGAAACAAATTTTTTCTCGAAATTGCCCGACCCTTCATCCTTGCCTTTGCTCCCCGCAAATCCCGTCTAGGGGAGCAGGGCGTTGAGTTTCTTGAATGCTGCCTCGAAGCGATCCTTGGCCTCTTTGGGAACCTTTTTTGCCAGCTTTTTGATGTTTTCGTTGAAATGCCTAGCCGGGCGGAAGTGGTTAAAACTACCCGTCTTCATTGGATGCTTGTCGAAATGGTCCTCAAGGCGCCTCAAAATTCGCGGGTGCTTCGAGACCAGTTTTTTGGCGTCTAAAGGCGCGTTCAGTTGAGAAGCAAATTCGGAGTTCACCAAGTCAACGAAAAAGTCGGCTCCAAACATATCCTCGATGTCGGAATCCGCAGCACCAGTGAAATCGGCGAACGTGAAAACATTGGCCTTCTTGAGCAATTTGTCTCGATAAAGTGCCTCGATCTTCGGTAGGTCGGAAACTTGGCTGTCGATCAAAGTCGCAATCGTCATGCCCTTTTGCGAGCCCAAGAGCGCGACAAAAGTTGGAACTTTAGAGGCTCCTCCGACTGGCGTAATCGTCCATCTGGCGTCAAGTCCGCGACGACCTTCTTCCATCAGGAGCGACGACATTGCTTGGATGTAGAGAAGGTCTGCAGCGCCTTCTACCACTAGGCTTTGAGGTCCCACAAAAAGGGTTTGGTGCAGGTCGTACCCGAGGGCTCCTTGCAATGGGAAAAGGCTGTCATCACTAGCGGCAAAAACATCGGTGAGGACCTTGGTCCCCGAGTTGCTCAGGTCGTCGTCCTGTTCGGAATCTATGCTTCTGTCCTGGACGATGCGTACACGCTCGAAATGTTCTGCGTCGATCATGAAAGGGGAATGGGTGGAGTAAATTAGTTGATGCGCGCCTTTAAGCTCGATTTCAAAGTACCGGAGCAAATCGTGTTGCGCCTTGGCGTGGAGTGTCAGGCCCGGCTCATCAAGCAATAAGATCGTATTTTCCCCGCCTTTCTTTACGTCTGAGTACCAAGCTAAGAATGAGAAAAACCAGACAAAGCCCCGCGATCGGCTGCCGAGTTCGGTGGTAACTTGGTGCCGGTTGTCGAAGACGCCTCCCCAGATGTTCGTGCCCTTCTGCATGCCTACCGGATCGCCAGATCGGGCCGGTCGAACGTCGAATGCCATTCTGAGGTGTTTGTTCTGCGACCAGTATTTGAGAATTTGCCGGGTAAGGTGGTTGCTCGCACCCTCCAGTTTGTTCTTCAATTCAATCGTGCTGTCCGGGTTCACCAATTCTGACAGTTGAAGCCGAGCAAGTCGCACCAGCCCCAATAGCGGATGATCTGACGGCTTCAATTGTTCGCTGGCTTCCCGTGCCATAAGCGCCTCAATGTTCTCATGGCCGGTCATCTGGTAGTATTCATCAAAATATAAATAGCTGGGTTCGTTGTCGCTTAAAAAGCTGTCGAAAATATACCCCGTAAGATTCCTTTTCTTGATAGCATTCAGTGCGGCTACCACGCGAGTGACCTCGTCTGTTTGCTCTTGTGTTTCGAGTGCCACCAATAGCGCATCGACAGTGGTAGGGGCCGATGCAACGGCCTGCCTTGTTTGTTCAGCAAAATCAGCAATCGACACGAAATGTCGCAAGGCCTTTTCGTAATTGAGATCGATGCCGAAAGTCCGAGCGCCCGAGTAGCTCTTCGATAGCGTAAATTCATTTTGTTTAAGGCACTCTGATCCGAATAACTCCTCAATGGCTTCGACTTCATCGGCATCCAATTGATAGCAGGCTGTGATCGGCGTGGCTGCCACGCGTTTTTTCTGTTCTACTGCGATACGATAGTTCTCGACCTCCATGCGCGGGTAGTCGTTCGTTACACTAAAGTTGCCTTCAGAAGGTACGACCGGATTTAGGCGGTACAGTGCTTTTAGAAGTGCGGATTTCCCCGCTTCATTCTTTCCGACCAGGCAAGAAATGTCGTCTACCGAGACTCTTCCTAAATCTTGAACGCTTTGAAATTCCCTGACATGGAACCATTTTAATCGCATGGATTTCCCCCCCCCCCGTTTCAAAATGGCTTTAGCAGCTTTGAGGTTTCTTGGTCAGATTCATTGTCTATTTTTCGGGTACTCTAGTGGAATATTGTGGCGTTTGGAAAGGACAACAAAAACATTGTCACTTCAGCCCGTCTAAGTCGCGTTTGCGCTTGACCACGCAGGGCAACGTCGGCGCTGGTGCGTTAGGCGGGAATGTGCAAATTTTGCCTCATGTGCAACCTTTACAACATCACAACAAGCCAAGAGGCCATCCGACAATGGACCGGCGCCCTGAGAGACATCCTGGGGAACCTTGAGCCGTCAATTGACATCTACCCCAACCGACTCGGTCCGGTAGTCCGCAATGCATTGGACGGGCAGCGTGAAGTTGCCAACTTGCTTTGGGGAATGCCGACCCCATCCGAGCGGGTGAAGGGCAAAGCAGACTACGGGACGACAAACATCCGCAAGCCTCAATACTCCCACTGGCAGCAGTATCTCGGCGTCGAGCATCGCTGCGTAGTGCCGGTGACAAGTTTCGCGGAACCCAGCCCCGAGGAGAACGATAAGGACCCTGAGACCGGTATTCAGCGGAACTACTGGTTCGCGCTGAACGAGGACCGCCCGCTGTTCTTCTTTGCGGGCCTCTGGACGCCCTGGCATGGGGTAAGGAAGGTCAAGGACGGTCCCGGCGATCACGAGGTCTACGGTTTCATGACCACCGATCCTAACGCGCTCATCAAGCCAATCCACGAGAAGGCCATGCCGGTAATCCTAACTTCACAAGAAGAAACCGACATCTGGCTAGGAGCCCCGTGGCATGAAGCGAAGGTCTTACAGCGCACCGCGCCTGACGATGCACTCGTGATCGTCGAGAAGCCCGCCACGCAGATCAAGTTTCCTCTGGGCTCAACACCGGGAGACCAACTGCGGTTGCTGTAGCTCCTCTGGGGACCCTCCCTACGCCGAGTCATCTTGGGCGGTAGCGAGGTGTCCGTGCAGGTTGGGAGTTACGCAGCCCATCGAGAAAATCATGGGCTATTTCGATGCTCTGCACCATATGCCTTCCGCCAAAACCAGCTTCTTCATAGAACGGGTGCCTGCGGCAACGTCGGCTGTATTCAATGCGGTAATAGTCCCGCAATTTAGCGAGAATACGGACTTTGTTGCCCATTGACATTTCTTGGTTCGGATCGGTTCCAGACCAGATCGAGCCTATGTAGTCGGCAACGTCCTTAGAGGCTACCTTCAACGAAGTGGTCGCGCCGATAACATACTCATCACGCCGTAGCAAAATACGACCGTGAACGAAACCAGAGGCATGAACGCGCACCGCGTCTTGCTCCCCAAGGTCTGTCGAGATGAGCCCCTCCGGCTCAATGAGGCCCTTTTCGACCAAGGTGAGCGTTGCATCAAAGGCGTCCTGATCATCATAGCCTAGACGCCCCATCTGTTTCACCACAGTCCCAATAGTTGCGTAGCCCTCTTGGTTAAAATCGATTTTGCCTTTGCGGTTGCGTACTAAATACTCAAGGATGTCGCAAAAAATAAAGTTGCTTGGTCGAACATGGTTGTCATCCGCACTCATGATGTCGTGGATGTAGATCGATCGACCGGTATAATATTGATAGCGACCGCGCATAAGACTCCGCAAAATATGGCGCTCTGGTATTCGAAATGAGCTGCCCGCAATTGCCGCACCTGTAATTTGGGCGGTGGGCACATGGGGCGAAACCAAAATGTCGCTGAACATTCCAAGTGCCCGGCGAACGTCCTTGGCCACCAACGCTTCCAGAGTGGACGCAACCTGCACCTCTTTACTGTCGAAGAGCGAAAGGTAGATGCTCATGAGGAACTCGCCCAATCGCGACGATGGATATTGGATGCGGTATCCTGACGCGAGTGCATACTCCTGCTTCCTTTCGACCTCGGCAGGTAGGTTCTCCAGAACCAGTTCCAGCCGCTTCCGGATCACCTGGGCGAAGCGCGGCGGCTTGATATAGAAGTTAATAGCGTTGATGAAGGCGTCGAGTGGGGGTTCGTCCTTGTGCGCTTCGAACGTTGAATCGCGGAGATTTACGAGGATCAGGCCCTTTGTGAGGGTCTTGAACCACTGGGCCGATTCGAAGATCTTGAGCTGTTGGTCGCGGGAACGTTTATCGACGTTGTCGAAGACCACGACCAGACCTTGTCCTCGCTCCCCAGCGTAATGTCGTGCGACAGCTTCCGCGAATTTTTCTGGACTTGCCGTAAGGGAGTCTCGAGTATCAGACAGTTTCGTGGCGTAGTCGGCAGGGTTGTCTCTCAGAAGACTTTTATGACCACGTTCGAACCTGCTTATGTCAGGCGCAAAAATCTTGTCTAGCTGCTCTTCGTCGAAAAAATCGTATCCATTTTGCTCGCCAAGCGATTCAAGAAATTTTTCGGCTACGAACCTATTTACATCCGGAATGTCAGGCCCCGTGTCATTGAAGTTAATGAACGACCAGATGGTCTTTTCCCTAACTTCGTCGGTCATTAGGTGCCTGTAGTATCGGCGAATGAAGGTGCTTTTGCCCGAACCAACAGCTCCCACTATGATTTGAACACGGCTGTAGAAGCTCGGCTGGCCCGCAAATTTCTGGACTTCAGTGGTCAGGCTAGCTGCCGTGTGGCGACTTGTCTCAATTGCCTTGAGCTGGCTTCCACCAATGTTGACGGTCCTGTCTTTTAGATAGGTTTCGAGGATTCCCTCGTATGTCGTCAGTTCTTCGGAGCTGACATAGGCGCGATCAATCACTTCGTCTGGTGTATCCGAGGTGTTGTCAAAATATTTGGTGAGGACCGGGAAGAGTGGCTCAGCAAATTCATTGACACCAAGCTGCCGTGTCATTTTGGACTGGCCACCAATTGATGCCGACACTGCGAAAAATCTTCGAGCAGCAAAATGGGGAGCGAGCTTTCTCGCTCGCTCTTCCAAAGCTGTCTTCCCAACAGCGCCGATAAACGCCTGCAAGACCGCCGTGCCCGGTCGAATATCTTTCGCTAGCGCTATCAGGACATTAGTTTCGCTGTCCCATTCGGAGAGCGCGATTTGCTCCCCGTTGCTCGCCAACACGTAACCGATAGGGTTGACTTCGGGCGGGTAACGTCGATTGATTTCGCCCGCATAAAGCCTCGCTTCTCGAAGCCCCGTCTCGACGGTAACGTCAGGTTCCTTTGCCTCGACAATCAGCAGCGGAAGTCCGCCTAGCCAAACTGAGTAATCGGGGAAGTACCCAAATCTTTTTCCGGCCGCTTTGTCGATCTCCGTAGGCGACATGTATTCCTTCGTCCGCACCCACGCAGAAGGAATATTGAGATAGCTGACATTGGTCAGAAACGGGTAGATAAGTTTCTGCTCAACGTCGCTTTCGCTACGCAACTCTCCCTTTTCAAACACCGGGTTTGTAAAGGTTTTTTTTCTTGTTATGCGAGCGATCATGCCCCGATTCCCACGACTCACTCAGCCTATATGATATTTGTCGATTTCGGCAGGCGGACGTGGTCCTTTCTTCAATCGTTTCCCCTTGGGAGGTTTAGAACCATCGGTCAGCCGCTCCCTCTTCAGTCCTCATCTCGCCAGATGACCCGCCGCAGCACCTCAATCCCGGCAAGCCGCCGAACGCGAATGCTCTGCCGTTCCAATGCCGAAGGGTTTTGCGTCTCGGCGTGCATGTAATCGTTCTTGCCGCATCGCTTACAACTCATTTTGCTGCCGACCAACTCGGCTTCAATGTCCCCGAAGATTTCCTTGAGATCACTCGGCAGGTACCAACGCTTGACGTTGCAGAGCCCGCAGTGAACCAGCACGAGCTGCCCTATCTCGTGGGCATTGCTGAGCTTCCATTCGCCTCCGCGCTTTCGTCTTCCACCAGTGTCAGGCATTGCTCAAAATAGGAGCTCATTCCTCTCTCGGTCAATCCGCTCTTGACATTTGCGTTCTCTTTTTGTTCACTGTGGACATCTAAAGGGTTTGGAGCAATCGCTATGGCCCACATCGTAACGCTCGACAGCCGCCAAGAGGCCGCTCTTCAAGCGGTCGCCGACAAGTTCGTAGCCGTCCACAGAGGCGACGTGATGAAGGCACTCAAGGAAATGATCGTTCTCAACGGTCGCCTTCAGGAACAACTTGACGCTCGCTCGGGACGGCGTCCCGCAAGGAGAGACGGCGGTGAGCATTTTGCATTTGGACGCTGAAGCCAAAGCCGAACTGCATTCGGAAGCGGTGAAGCTGATCGCTCGATACGAGAGTCCGCTTGAGACAGTGAAGGCGCTTATGGTCTACAACTGTGAGCTTGAGACCAAGATACTCGCCATCGCCCACCGGCATCCGGGGGTAGCCACCGTCAGCTATGACGATACCCCGGTAGTGTTGGGGTGATGGCGGACGCGAGCGACGAGATCAGGCTTCCAAGGCCAGAACACGTCACGGAACCCGGCATCCAGCATCATTGGTGCGAGCGCCCTGGCTGCGGCAGGGATGCCGGTTGGGGTTTCGCAAAGCCAAAGCAGGCACCGCATTGGTTCTGTTTTGAGCATCGTGGCGATGGTGAGAAACACCTGTGAGACAAAGTAATGCCAGCCGAGCAACAGCAAGTCGATCCTCCGGCGACGGACTGGGAGCTTGCCGCCGATGATGTCATTGCGACATGCGGCGGGGATGCCCGAGAGGCCGTGAAGGCGCTTCTTGTCGCCAATGCCACATTGGAGCGTGAGGTGGCGCTATGGGCACCTGCCGTGAGCTATGGGTTCAGCCGTGGTTGGCACCGACGAAGACGCGGCGAGACCGACTAACGAGTGAAGGTAAGCATCGACATGTCAGACAGCATCCTCCCGCAGCAGAAGGCCCCTAAGCTGATCGTTGTGACCGCATTTGATCGCGATGAGAGCGGCGACCTCCATCCAGCGTTTGGACCAGCCGAGCAGCAGAGCGAAGATCGGGCAATCAGGACTGCGAAAGCTCTAGCGACAAAACATGTGGGAGTGATCGCGTGGTCGCGGGAAGCAAACCCGGCGATAGGCGAGTATGGTGAGCCGACGACACTTTTTTTAGGTGGTGAAGTGCCAGACATGGAATGAGTGTCTATGCCATGTTCGGAGGCACAATCACCCGTCAGTCGCGCCGTTCCAAATCTGCCAGAAATTGATCTTTAGCGCGCACATTGTAGTTCAAGGCTGAAATCCCCGTTGCGATGAACGCCAAACCTACCGGCAGCACTAGGGCGAGCAGCACGAAAGCAAGCGCGAACAAGACCCAGGGATACTTCTGGACGAACGGCATCAGACCGACCGCTATCAAGAGACGCATCTGAATATTCCATGCGGACGCCAACACCCGACCGACAAGTGGCATCATGCGCCCAATGGAGTCTTCCAACTCTTTGAGGGTCCCTGCGTTGGATGACTTGCGGTCGTCCTCTGGTGAGTTTTGCGATTTCTGAGAATTGGTTTCGTTGTTGTCCATGACACCCCCACGGCTCGTCAGTGTAAGCTCGGTATAGAGACGACAGACCGACCGTCAACCTTATTCCCGCCGATTACGCAGCCTCTGCGGTAGCTGTCTGTATTGAGCGTTGGATGTGTGAAAAATGGGCATCGGCAATCAAGCCAGATTGGAAAGCCGAGACCATGACGAACTTTAAGATCGTATTCTTTGGAAAACAGGGCCAAGTCATCGGGCAGCGCGTCGTCCCTTGCGAAAGCCATTGGGACGCGTGTGCTTGGGGATGGGCTAACATGCCGTCGAAGGCGGAGGATTTCCATGTTGAGGAAGCGCAATTCGAGGAGAAGTTGTCGGCATCTGAGAAAGAGGATGATGAGGTCATTCTCAACGCCTTCTACATCCTGAGGAAGCGGGCGAAGCTGGCCAAGGCTTTCCAACGATAGATCAACCACCCGGTGCCCATGCGCTGACTGCACGAAACGCATGGGCACCTGAGGCAACCCGCGCCCCCCGATCCCATCAGATCGGATGTGAGATACGAGAGCGGAGATGGGGGAAGCGCGGGAAACTCGATAGCCCTTAGTTGCCGCTGGCGATTTCCAAGGCGGTCTTGAGTTCGCCTAGTTTACTTTCGAGCATGTCGTCGGCGGCGACAGTCACGTCCACGTCGGGGCCGCTGAGGGCCGGGAAGAACGCTTCCATTTCTGACTTGGTCACCTTGGGTGCCCCTGCGGCCAACACGCGCTGTGGCTTGGTGTCGGCGGTATAGGGCAAGCCCGTTGCGGGATCATGGGTGCCACTATGGATGCCCACTTGGACTTCGGCCATTGCCATACGGCTAGACCGCGCGGCGGCTTCCTGCATCTCAGCGTAGCCTGGGCGATCATCTCCATACCTGCGCTGCGGGACGTCCACGGTGCGTAGCGCGTCACGAATGGTCTGAACCGTGTCACGTTCCTGCTTAAGCTGTCGCTCCAGCTCCCGCCGTTGGGAGACCAGCGAGGCGTTATCCTTGGTCAGTCGAGACACCTCGGCAGTCAGCTTGCCGACTTCGGTGGAGTTGTCGAGGGTTTCGAGTTGGGCGAGGAGTTCCTCGCGGGTCACTGGTTTCTTGGCCATTGTGGCTATTCCTTTTTAGATGAATGAGTAGAGGCAGAGGCCGCACAGCGAGGCGACGTAAAGGGCAACGGTGATGTTCAGCATGGGTCAGCCGTCAGCGTCAGGCAGCGACTGGAACCAGAGGTCGTAGGCCCCCGCCAGTCTCGACCCCAGATTGCCAGCAACCATGTCAGTCACGATGCGCCGGGCGAACGGGTCATCGGTGCGGGACGCCGCGTAGACGAGAGCGTCCCAGCGATCCCCGCCGATGTACTCGGAGGCAACCGGAGCGGTTTCCATCACCGTCGTTTCAATCAGGTTTGACGCTGTGGCGGCGTCCAAGCCGGTGGCATCGGAAAGACGCCCAAGGGTGTCCTCAAAGTCGCCTGTGGCAACCATGGCGTTGAGACCATCGTCAAGCGCGGCGGGGTCAAAGCAATCGGCAATGGCGTCGAAGGTTTCCGATGGCCCGGACTCCTGATCGGTCTCGATCTCGAGTTCCTGCTGGAGGGCCTCAAGGTCCGCTTCGGACAGTTCCTCGATGTCGATGTCTTCGAGCGGGTCGTGACCGGCTGGGACGGCGCGGGGGTCTAAGGCGGCAGGGAGCGGGGCAGTGGAGTTTCCCTGAGGACCGGTGAGGCCAAGTTGTTCGGCAATGTCGAGGTCGACATAGGTGTTCATGCCGGGGATGAACACTTTGCCCTCGGGGGCGGGACCGGGCGCAGAGCCGCTGGCATAGCCGGGGTTTTCGCAACGATCGGTCCAGCCGGATTGGGGGTCGATGGGATTGGGCATTCGCATCATGCCGTCATCGGATGAGTAAGACATAGGGGTTTTCCTTCAAAGCAATGCAGCGGCCTTCAGGGCTCGCTTGGTGTAGTCGAGGATGGTCATAGGCTGACCGTCGTTGGTGGAGACGGCCGAGGACCAGAAGGCCTTGCCGTAGACGTGGGTGGCGTTGCGGATGAGGTCGTGGCCGAGGCGCCTGTGGGTTGCCCCCGAGGCCTTCTTGATGAGCGTGGTGGGGCCGATGGTCTTGCGGAAGTCGCCCATGAGGGCACCTGCACGGGTCTCAAGGAACCGCTCGCGGTTATCCCAGAGGCCCCCGGCAGGGCCAGTATGGAAGTAGACTTGCATCCACCCGATCAGGGCGACGGCGTGGACGACAGCTTCGGTATAGGTCCGCCGTTCCTTGTGCTGCCAGTTGGCCAGGAGGCCCTTGGCTTTGGCGATCTGCGGCAGCTTCGGGTGGAGGTCCGCGACACTGAGGCAGAACGACTGCGGCAGCGTCATCCGACGCTCAAGGGACCTCAGGTCGAAGGCGACACGCGCGGCGAACTTGGGGTCCGTTTGCATGTAGATGCCGATGGCCTTTTTGAAGATGGCCAGTTCGTTTCGAGCGGGGAGGCGGGCGAGTGGGTCACCCCGAGAACTCGCTGCATCCCGGTGGGGTCCGCAGTAGCGGGAGACGCCGGAACGATTGCGAGTGCAGCCGGGACAGTCGCAGGGTCGGGTTTCGTTGAGGACTTGGCGGCAACGCAACTGGTAGCCGTGGTCAGATGATTGTACGCCCACACGCCAGTCGCGCGGGTGTCCCCGAGTGACGGGAGATGCCATAGGTTTCCTTGGGGTTACTGGAAAGCGCCGTAGTTCTTGAGGCCGGATGTCGCGACGTCGAGGAACGATGACATCGGGTTGGGCTTGAGGCTGTTGACGGCATTCTGGGTCTGTATCTGCTGGGACTTGCCAGCCATGACATAGTTCGCCACGGCACCGTCGCGCTGGTCCTTGGCGTTGGCTATGGACAATGCGGACTGGCGGGACTGTTCGGCTACTCGAAGGCCAGTGGTGCTGCCGGTCATCCCAGAGCCCGAGGCGACTGCGAGGGACTTCGCGCGGTCCCCTTCGAGCGTTGCCTGATAGCCGTCCTTGTTGGCGGCATTGGTTTTTACGATGAACTCGCGTTCGTTGGCCGCTTGGTCAAGCTGGTAGTTGGAGAGAGCAATCTCTTGTTTCTTGCTCGCGGTAGCTGCCTCGCTGGCAGCACTTGCGGCCCCGGCGGTGAGGCCGAGGATTAATCCGATATCGCACATGGCGATGCCCTTTGGTTGGATGTGGTGTAACTCGGGATATCTATCGGTGAGCCCATGGTGGGACGGACCTCGTCCGTTCATGGGGCAAGCGATAGGCCCCGAGCTATCTATTAATGAGGGGACCAAATTAGAATGATCATCATTGATGACTGTCAATCTTGTCTCCCGCCAAGCGAAGCTGGCAGCACGGTCGTTTATCCCATGAACGGCGAAGCCGTCTCAGCTATGGGTTTGCCGACTTATACCGCCAGAAGGGGGCTTGAGTTTCCCTATAATAGCTAAGTTGTAGATCATGTCGTTGATTTCGTTGCCTATTACGGTTTTCGTTGCGTTTTTTGGTGTTGGATACGTAACCTCATCTCGACAAGCTCTTGACGTGCCTTGATACCCCCTGTTGTGAGATGCTCAGCAACTTGGCCACATCACCTTGCGTGAGGCGACGGCTCGACAAGTCCGCTAGAAAGTCTTGGACAGCGGCCCGCATGTCGCCACGGCTCCCGCGCATCGATTGCTCCCACGCAAAATCGGCATCGGACAGGAAGCGGGTGGATGGCTCACGATGTTTTTTTCGCTCGCGTAGCTCAGCATCGTAAGCAGGAGACGGCGTGTACTGAAGGCGTCTGACGGTCCCCTCGGATAGCCCCAGGAGTTCCGCAGCGGCAGGACGACCGATGCCCCTGGCAGCGAGCGCCTTGATCGCCTTGTGATTGAACTCGGCGCTGTCACGCTTGGCGGCGGCTGCAGCGATGACGGAATTGCGACGGCGGCTGAGGCCGGTGGTGTGCATGTTCATGGGAATGCCTTTCTCGGGGCGGTAGGGCCGTCCTGAGTTGATTGATTGGGGGGCGGTGCAAGGGAGTTGGGAAAACCCGAATGCCTCTCAGGCTCGCTCGGAGACTCAAGGAAACGCTATGCGCCCTTGCCGTCCCGAAAGGCCGTTAGTTCATCGGCAGAATGTCGGCGGGTGAACCACTCTGGCATGAGGTCTTGGGTTGCCCGAGGGCGGCGGGTGCCGCTGGCCACGATCTCCACAATCTGGTCGTACTCCAGATAGTTCGTGTCCGATGGGAGCCACCCGAGGAGCCGGAAGGACCAGAGGGTACCAAGGACGGCTTTGATCCCGTCGACGTTGAGCCGGTGGTTGTCGCGGGCTCGCTGGAGGTCTCGCAGTAAGCAGCCCTCCGGAGTCATGGCACCATAATGAGCCAGCTTTCGGGCTGTCCGAGTGTAGCGTACAGGCAGCGGTGCATGGCGACTTTGGTGCCCCATGCGGGTGGTGGAGAACTTCGAGGCAAGTGAGGTGCCCTTAGGGGCGGAACGCATAGCTTCGACAGAAGCGGCAATCTCTGCGGTATAGGTCATGAAGGCCTAGATGTTGTGGAGAGTACGTCAATTGACGCAGGATATAGATGGAGTGCCCCGGCGATACAGGATGCACCACCGAGACAAAAACAGGGGACACAAGGGAGAAGGACGAGGACACGCAAGCGAGGTCGTTCGCATGTATCCTTATGAGCGGGTAATCGTTCACCTATACAAGCTGTCGCTAATACTCGGCTTCTATGTACCTTATGAGCGGGTAATTCCTTGCGGCGTTCCCATGTATGAGGCCTTAATCAGCCCGGATGGCAGCTATTACCACGCTGTTAAACGGGCGTGGCGGACCATACCCGCTCCAGATAAGCCCGCTTCTTGTCGAGCGAATATCCCCTGCCATAGTTCTTGGCCACATTCTGAGCGTCGTGCCCCATGATTTCCTCTTGGATATCGGCGGGGCAGTCGGTGTCCCGGAGGCGATCCTTGAGCCGATGCCGCAGACTGTAGACCACTTTCTTTTCGTCCTTGATCACAGTGCGGAGCCGTTTCATGAGGGCCTGAGAGGCGCTATCCGTCTGCCGTCCGGTAGCATACGAAGGAAACAGAAAGGCATCTGCTGGTTTGTCTGTGGCGAGGAACTTCGCTCCCGCCAGGGCGGATGGTGACAGGGGCACAATACGAACCGCGTTCTTGCTCTTGCCTACCGGGATTGCGATGGAGCCATTCTCTAGGTCGACCTCTGAGATCTTGCGGCGGCAGATTTCTGAATTGCGAGCGCCGGTGTCGCGAAGGATAGTCCAGAGAATGCCGAGCGCATCTTCCGGCCCCTTCACCATAACGGGTCCGAGAGATTTCAAATCGTCCTCGGTGAAGGGGTAGCGATCTTCACGGCTGGCTGCTGCCCCCTTGATCTCCAGCTTTTCCAACGGGTTCTTGGCGTCGAGGTCATACTCTCGGATCGTCTTGTTGATGGCCGCGCGAAGCATGTTGAACATCCGGCGGACGGAGTTCGGGTTTAGCTGGGCGAGCAGCGCATCCCTCAGCTTGCGGGCGTCCTCTCGTTTGAACTTCTCAAGGGGTCGCTTGGTCACCGCTTCTTTGCCGAGGACGACGATCATTCTCGACTGCAGGTTCTTGATGTGGTTCTCAAGCTGCTTGTTCTTCGATGCATCGGAGCCGCGCTTGCTGTCGAGATAGAACGAAAGGGCAGACGCAGCGGTATAGGTTTCGGGTGGAAGCCGCTGCTCGCCTATCGCGCGGATTACCTCAAGGGACACCTTGGGTTTCTGACCGACTGCCTCAGCCGCTTCATACTCATTGACCATCCCATGCCAAATACCGTCCAGCCCCTGCACGTCAGTTCCCCAGCCAAGGCCAGAGACAATGGTTTCCAGCTGCTGCCGGGAAACACCGGCTTGCTTAAGGGCCCTGAGGACCTTGTCACGGTCAGTCGGTTCGGGGGCGTTCTTGGCGTTCTCAAATAGGCGCTCGGTTTCCTTGTGAACCTCGCCATAGCGTTTCATGGCCGTGGCGTAGTCGGAGCCCAAGGCCTTTTTGATCTCAAGGAGGCCAATGGTTTCGCGCATGGCTTCTGGCACCGCGCGGCGATAGCGGTAGTGCCCGTTCTTCGATTTTGAGAGGTGTGGAATAGCCATCATGAAGCCCCGTTGCGTTGAGGCTTCTGTACCGTTTTCTGTACCAACTCGTCAACCGCATCTGAGGAAACCCAAGGTTTCTGCGGTCTTCCGCTGGCTTTCTGGTGCCCCCGGACGGAATCGAACCGCCGACCTTCGGTTTACAAAACCGCTGCTCTACCAGCTGAGCTACAAGGGCACGGCGCTCCGGTTAGCATATTTCGTGCGCCAGTAAAGACAAAACTCCGTTTTCGATCGCTAATGGACCCCGCCGAGGTGGGCGGGCCGCCATGCTGAAAACCGCCAATGCGATCCCTACATATCTCTCAGGTGCAAACGCATCGAACGGGGTGTCGCATGATCAGACTTGTCATCATCCTGCCGCTTGTCGTCATTGCCTGGCTGCTTGCGGTAAAGCTCATCAGGGACGTGAAGAGCGCCAATGTCGACTGGACCGGCATCGCCGCCATCGTCGGTTTTATCGCGATGGCGTTTTGGCTGCGGCATGTGACTGGGATGGGGATGAATGGTGAATGGTGAATGGGCGAACGCCTTTCGGACCATTGACTACTCACTACTCGCTCAAAACCTCGAACCTTTCACCACGTCACCGCGACTGATCTCCAGAGGCGAATGGTCGCCTCGATCAAGGAGATCATCATGTTGAAGCGCAGTCTTACTTCGGGCCTGGTCGCCATCTTCGTCGCCACCGGCGCGCTCGCCGGTACCGTGCAGTCGTCCTCCGCTCACAGCCATCATCACCACCATCACAAGCACCACGACAAGCCCTCTTGGTGGTGGAACCATCAACACAAGCACCATCACCACAAGCATCATCATCACCACGGCAAGGTGATCATCTTCCTTTGAGCGAGACGACCTGCCTCGCGGAAGGGCGGCTTCGGCCGCCCTTTTTTGCGTTGAGCGCTCGATCGATCAGATCTTGGTTTCCATCGGCTGATTTCCGGCCTTCAAGAAAATCCCAAATTCTTTCGAACCTTTTTCCGCGCCGAAACGACAGATGATCAAGAGGCGGATGGATCGCCTCTCGCAACGAAACAAGGAGATCGTCATGTTCACGCGCAAAATCGCTTCTGCCCTCATCGCCAGCACCGTCGCCGCCACCTCGCTGGTCGGCACCGTCCAGCCCTCGGCCGCCCACAGCCATCACCACAACCGCGAAATCGGCATCGGCATCGCCGCCGGCGTCGGCGGCTTCGTGCTCGGCAGCCTGCTCAACCAGCAGCCCCGCACCGTCTATGTCGACGACGAGGGTGGTTCCTGGCACGTCCGCCGCTGCGCCAATCGCTACGCCAGCTACGATCCGTACTCCGACACCTATGTCGGCTATGACGGCTACCGCCACTATTGCCGCCTCTAAGAGGAGGCTCCCCACAAGAAGGAGGGGCTGTACGCAGCCCCTCTTTCCTACATTTGAGCGCGTGGCAGTGTCAGCTACGGTTTGGAGATCGGTAATCCGGCTGCATGGCAGGTGCCGACAACACCACCGCTCGCATTCAGCGATTGATCGCCCATGGCGATGAGTTCGAAGCTGCTTCCTTCATCCGGATAGATCTTGGCGGCGAACGGTTGGTCTGTTGTATGACCACCGGACGATGACTTCGCGGCGACATGGCCGCAGACCACGATTTCCCGGCGGCCGTTGAGCGTCCGCTCGCCGGCGCGCATCGTCCCGAATTTGGCGGATACAGGATCCTGCAAATGCTGGCGAATGCCGATCGTGATTGTCTCCTCCAAAGCGAGCGAGATCGGAATCTCGCTGACTTGCTGGGAGACAGGGGCGGGTTCGGGCGCCGTCGCCACGCATCCGCACAGTGAAGCGGCGAGCAAAAGCTGAAGCGTTCTCCGCATTATGATCGGAACCCGCCGATCATCCTCGTCACCTCAGCGGCGGCGTCGCGCACCAGCGGCCCGATCTCGTCCAGCCGCTCCATCGTCACCCGCACCGTCGGTCCGGAGACCGAGACACCGCCGATCGGCTCGCCGAACTCGTTGAAAATGGCGGCGGCCACGCAGCGCATGCCGGGATGCCGCTCCTCGTCGTCGACCGACCAGCCACGGTGCTTGATGACAGCCAGGTCATGGGCCAGCGCCGAAATGTCGGACAGCGTCTTGTCGGTGAAGCGCTGCAGGCCCGACTTGCGCAGGATGGCGGCGACGCGTTCCGGCTCGAGCTGCGCCAGCACCGCCTTGCCGATGCCCGAGGCATGGAAAGAGCTGCGCGTGCCCGGGCGGAAGAAGGCGCGGATCGCCTGATGGGTCTCGACCTGGCTGACGAAAACGACGCAATCGTCCTCGGCGACGCCGAGATTGGCGGTTTCACCGGTCTTCTCCATCAATTCCTGCATGACCACGCGGGCCCGGTCGACAAGCTTGCGGCGGCGCAGGAAGGCGGCACCCATGCGGTAGGTCTCGACGCCGATCGACCACAGCTGGTCCGATGTATCGAACTCGACCATGCCGTGGTTCTGCAGCGTCGTCAGCATGCGGTAGGCGGTGGACGCCGCGAGCTCGCTACGCGCCGAAATCTCGCTCAGCGACAGGCCACTGCCTTCAGCGACGATGGCCAGGATGCGCAAGGCCCGGTCCAGCGACTGTACAGAACCGGCCTCGGACGGACCGTTGAAAGCGCGCGGCCGGCCGCGCTGGCGTTTTTCGCTGGTTTCCATGGCGGCATTGTCGCCGGTTTCGCCGAAATCGCAATGAAAAACTTTTTCACAGATTCTGGTGCCCGGATTCATGAAAAACGGAAAAGCCAGCGAAATCAGTGGACAGGAGCCGTTTTCTAGAAATGAAAAATTATTCTGAAAAAATTGAAAAATGAAAACCATACTGGCATTGTCGGTCGACCAACAATTTGCGGAGGCTGGACATGGCCAGGATGCGCGCTGTAGATGCAGCGGTTCTCGTTCTCGAAAAGGAAGGCGTTTCCTGCGGCTTCGGCGTGCCGGGCGCGGCGATCAATCCGTTCTATTCGGCGCTGAAGGCGAGGGGCTCGATCCGCCACATCCTGGCGCGCCATGTCGAGGCGGCCTCGCATATGGCCGAGGGCTACACGAGAGCTAAATCAGGCAATATCGGGCTGTGCATCGGCACGTCGGGCCCGGCCGGCACCGACATGGTCACCGGGCTCTATTCGGCGGCGGCGGACTCCATCCCGATCCTGTGCATCACTGGTCAGGCGCCGCGGGCACGGCTCAACAAGGAGGATTTCCAGGCGGTCGATATCGCCGCCATAGCCGCACCCGTCGCCAAATGGGCGGTCACGGTCATGGAGCCCTATCTCGTGCCGATGGCGCTGCAGAAGGGATTTCACCTGATGCGCTCGTCGCGACCGGGCCCGGTGCTCATCGACCTGCCGGTCGACGTGCAATTGGCCGAGATCGAATTCGATATCGATGCCTATGAACCGCTGGTCCCGTTCAAGCCGGCAATGTCGCGCGCCCAGGCCGAAAAGGCCTTGGCGATGCTCAATGCCGCGGAAAAGCCGCTGATCGTCGCCGGCGGCGGCATCATCAACGCCGATGCGTCGGATCTGTTGATCGAATTTGCCGAGATAACGGGCGTGCCGGTCATCCCGACGCTAATGGGCTGGGGCGCGATCCCCGACGACCACCGGCTGATGGCCGGCATGTGCGGGCTGCAGACCTCGCATCGCTACGGCAATGCGACGATGTTGGAAGCCGATTTCGTCTTTGGCATCGGCAATCGCTGGGCCAACCGCCACACCGGTTCGGTCGATGTCTACACCAAGGGCAAGAAATTCATCCATGTCGACATCGAACCGACCCAGATCGGCCGGGTGTTCGCGCCGGATCTCGGCGTCGTCTCGGACGCCGGTGCGGCACTGAAGATGCTGCTCGACGTCGCCACCGAATGGAAGACGGCAGGAAAGCTGCGCGACTGGTCGGGCTGGGCGAAGGAATGCCAGACCCGCAAGAAGACGATGAAGCGCAAGACGCATTTCGAGCAGGTGCCGCTGAAGCCGCAGCGCGTCTATGAGGAGATGAACAAGTCGTTCGGCCGTGACACCACCTACGTCACCACGATCGGCCTCTCGCAGATCGCCGGGGCGCAGTTCCTGCATGTCTACAAGCCGCGCAACTGGATCAATTGCGGCCAGGCCGGCCCGCTCGGCTGGACGCTGCCGGCAGCGCTTGGCGTGCGCGCCGCCGATCCGGATCGCACCATCGTGGCGCTGTCGGGCGACTACGACTTCCAGTTCATGATCGAGGAACTGGCGGCCGGCGCACAGCACAAACTGCCGTATATCCATGTCGTCGTGAACAATGCCTATCTCGGCCTGATCCGCCAGGCGCAGCGCGGTTTTGCGATGGATTTCGAGGTGAGCCTGGCCTTCGAGAACGTCAACCGCGCCAACGATCCGGAGGCCGGCTACGGCGTCGATCATGTCGCGGTCGCAGAAGCGATGGGCTGCAAGGCGGTCCGGGTGCGCAAACCGGAAGAGTTCGCCGGCGCGTTCAAGGAAGCGCAGCGGCTGATGAAGGAATACCAGGTGCCGGTGGTGCTCGAATTCATCCTCGAGCGCGTCACCAACATTTCCATGGGCACGGAAATCGACAAGATCACCGAATTCGAGGACCTTGCCGAAAGCCATGAGGATGCGCCAACGGCGATTGTGTTGCTCGATTAGGCGCGCCGATATTCAGGTGAGACAGGCCTGCAAACGGCGCCTTCCTGCGCTTCCGGTGCTCACGTACAGAAAGTACGTTCCGCTCCGGTTTTCGAAAGTCACCGTTTTCGACTCTGCCCGACCTGAATCTCAACACGCCTAGGGCCAAGCAGAAGAAGGAGAAAAAGAATGCCGCGTTTTTCAGCCAATCTGTCGATGCTCTTTGGCGAGCATGAGTTCCTCGATCGCTTCGATGCCGCAGCCCGCGCCGGCTTCAAGGGCGTCGAATATATCGGCCCCTATGATCATACGCCTGACGTGGTCGCGGCCCGGCTGAAGAAGAACGGCCTGACACAGGTGCTGTTCAACCTCCCGGCCGGCGACTGGGGCAACGGCGAGCGCGGCATCGCGGTTTTGCCCGACCGCGCGCCGGAATTCCGGCAAGGCATCGCCAAGGCGATCAGCTATGCCCATGCGCTCGGCTGCGAGCAGGTCAATTGCCTCGCCGGCATCGCGCCGCAGGGCGTGGATCGTTCGGTGCTGGAAAATACTTTAGCCGAGAACCTCGCGTTTGCAGCCGAGAAACTGGAGCAGGCCGGCATCCGGCTTTTGATCGAGCCGATCAACACGCGCGACATACCGGGTTTTTTCCTGAACTATTCGGAGCAGGCGCTGGCGCTGATCGAGCGCGTCGGTTCGAAGAACCTGTTCCTGCAATACGACATCTATCACATGCAGATCATGGAGGGGGATCTCGCCCGTACCATCGAGGCCAACCTCGGCCGCATCGCGCATATCCAGCTTGCGGACAATCCCGGCCGTCACGAGCCGGGGACGGGCGAGATCAATTATCCCTTCCTCTACGAGCATATCGACAGGATCGGCTATTCCGGCTGGGTCGGAGCGGAATACAAACCGAAGGCGGGGACGGAGGCTGGGCTGGGGTGGTTTCGGGAGCTTAACGGGCAGGGGAGTGCCGCGGCTTAGCTGTTACGATTGAAGTCGCGTTCCTTCGCGCCCCCCTCTGGCCTGCCGGCCATCTCCCCCACAGGTGGGGAGATCGGACGTCATCCGGCTTTCGCTCCCCAACATTGCAGGGTGAGCGAGGCGCCGAAACTGCCGATCTCCCCACAAGTGGGGGAGATGGCCGGCAGGCCAGAGGGGGCGCGAAGGAACTCAGCCTCAACAAAGGAGAAAACAATGGAAACCATCGGCTTCATCGGCCTTGGCATCATGGGCGCGCCGATGGCGGGGCATCTCCTGGATGCCGGCTACGCCGTCATTGCCAGCGACCACCGCTCGAAGCCGCCGGCCGATCTCGTCGCCAAGGGCTTGAGAAGCATCACCGGCCACGCGGCAGTGGCGAAGGCCGCGGATATCGTCATCACCATGGTTCCCGACACCCCGCAGGTAGCCGAGGTGCTGTTCGGCGAGAACGGTGTCGCTTCCGGCCTGAGCAAGGGCAAGCTGGTCATCGACATGAGCTCGATCTCGCCGATCGAGACCAAGGTTTTCGCCAAGAAAATCAACGATCTCGGCTGCGACTATCTTGACGCGCCGGTGTCGGGCGGCGAGGTCGGCGCAAAGGCGGCGTCCCTGACCATCATGGTCGGCGGCGAGGACAAGGCGTTCGAGCGCGCCAAGCCCGTGTTCGAAAAGATGGGCAAGAACGTCACGCTTGTCGGCCCGAACGGCGTCGGCCAGACCACCAAGGTTGCCAACCAGATCGTCGTAGCCCTGACCATCGAGGCGGTCGCCGAGGCGCTGGTCTTTGCCGCAAAAGCCGGCGCCGACCCCGCCAAGGTCCGGCAGGCGCTGATGGGCGGGCTGGCGGCATCGCGCATCCTCGAGGTGCATGGCGAGCGCATGATAAAGCGCACCTTCGCGCCGGGCTTCCGCATCGAACTGCACCAGAAGGATCTCAGCCTGGCGCTGGAAGGCGCCAAGGCGCTCGGCGTCTCATTGCCCAACACCTCGACGACGCAGCAGCTGTTCAACTCGTGCGCGGCGAATGGCGGGGCGAAAGAGGATCATTCGGCGCTGGTGCGGGCGCTGGAGCGGATGGCGGGGCATGAAGTGGGTGAATAGTGAACGGTGACGGTAAGAACGCTTTCCATTCAGCATTCACTATTCACTTTCCAAGGAACTTCCGTGCCGCATAAAGGCTCACCGCCGCGGCGTTCGACACGTTGAGCGAGCGGATGGCGCCGGGCATGTCGAGGCGGGCGAGTGTCGTCACCGTCTCGCGCGTCTTCTGGCGCAGGCCCTTGCCTTCGGCGCCGAGCACCAGGGCTATCTTTTCGCCTGAAAAACTCGTTTCGAGTTCGGCCGGCCCGTCCGAATCGAGGCCGATGGTCTGGAAGCCGGCTTCGTGCAGCTGTTCCAGCGCGTCGGCGAGGTTCTTCACCTCGACCTGGTCGATATGTTCCAGCGCGCCGGAGGCGGATTTGGCCAGCACGCCGGATTCCTGCGGGCTGTGGCGGGCCGTGGTGATCAGCGCACCGGCGCCGAAGGCGACCGCCGAGCGCAGGATGGCGCCGACATTGTGCGGGTCGGTGACCTGGTCGAGCACCAGCACCAGTTTGGTATCGCCGAGCGCGTCAAGGCGCTTGGGCTTCAGCGGCTCGGCCTCGATCAGCACGCCCTGGTGGACGGCGTCCGAACCGGTGATCTTGTCGATGTCCTTCGGCTCGACCAGTTCGGCCTTGAACGGCAAAGCGGCGAGGTCGGCGATCGCCAGCCGCTCGGCGGCATTGCGCGTCACCAACATCTTTCTGATCCGCCGGCGCGGATTGTCGAGCGCGGCGCGCACCGTGTGCAGGCCATAAAGCCGCACCAGCCCGTCGGCGGCGTTCTCGCCCGGCGGCACCGGCTGGCGCGGCCGGAAGGCAGGCGCGCCGCCGGCCTTCTCGTCGCGATGAGCGCGACGCAGCTTGGCGTAGTGGGTGTCTTTGGCGGTCTTGGACGTGTTGTCATTGCTCATGGCCGGCTTCTATAGCCGCGTCGCCGGGCCATGGATACAGGCAGAAAGCCGGCTTGCCGGGTGAGCTGTCAAAATCAGCGCATTTTGCCTTGCGGTGCGGTTGACACCCACTGGCCTTGCCGCCATAAGGCGCTTCGCTGATTTCGGACAAAACCCTGGTTTCGACCTGATCGGCGAGAATGCCTCGTTGCAAGGCTTCGACGGCAGGCTGGAGAGGTGCCCGAGTGGTTAAAGGGGACGGACTGTAAATCCGTTAGCTTAGCTTACGTTGGTTCGAATCCAACCCTCTCCACCACTGCCAGCCCGCGAACCTTGAGGACGATGCGGGTATAGCTCAGTGGTAGAGCAGCAGCCTTCCAAGCTGAATATGCGGGTTCGATTCCCGCTACCCGCTCCAAACTCCCCGAAATCATCTAGCCGTCGCCATTGGCAGAACCTTGCAAAAACTTTGCTCGCTTCTCAGCCTAATCGGCTACGGTACGTGTTCTTCTGATCAGCGTGAGGTCGCTACGAACGCTATAGGCCCAGGGCTGAGGTTCATCCGCTAATATCCTTACAAAGGCGCGCCGGAACACGAGGGGAGCATATTCCTGCGGAAGGTTCTTCATGCGTGCTTCCGGGTCCCATTTGGGACGTATACTACGGTTCAATTTTCTGTAGCTATGCACGAATACAGTTTACTCTGAGTGAGTGTTGGCCCTTGATGATCGAAGGCGAATTCCACATCGTCGCGCATTGCCCAATTTGCGGGGTGCCCGCCGAAGCTTGGCCTGATGAAGTGCCCGGTCCGGACCTTTCGGCGGAATCAGCATCGGAAGCCGTGACAACAGGCGATATCGAAATAGAATGTGAAACATGTGGCGCCGAGTTTCCGGTCACGATAGTTGCTCACCTATCGGGTTGGGATGCTCATCTCACCGACGATCCAAGCAAAAAGGCCAAAATCGAGCGCATTGACTATTCTTATGACGATTGGCTCGAAGACCTGCAGCCGGAGCCTCACCCGCGCGAGATATTCGACCAAGCGATTCACGACTGGAGCGGTTTGCTGCAGGTGATAGCTGACAAAAAATCAGGTGTCGCAGCCGTCAACCGAATGCTTCTCGTGCAACTCTTCTCAATCCTCGAAGCTTACCTATCTGACGCGGTCATCA
Organism: Mesorhizobium sp. P170090; assembly: GCF_057786115.1. NCBI lineage: Bacteria > Pseudomonadati > Pseudomonadota > Alphaproteobacteria > Hyphomicrobiales > Phyllobacteriaceae > Mesorhizobium > Mesorhizobium sp. P170090. Next base: position 4,445,239 of record NZ_JBYNWH010000001.1, on the reverse strand, counting down.
AGCTTGCCTTCGATGATGCTGAGGTCGCCAAAGCCATCGTAGAATGGCATCCGGACTTAAAAGAACAGCAAGTATCCTTGAAGAAAGTGGCGTCTGAACCGACTCTGGTCCGCGATATGGTCGTTGCGCAGCTCCGAAAGACGCAATTCCACCGCTTTGACTTCCTCAATGGTTTGCTGCGGGTGACTATTGGCCATCACCTGCTGCCAAAGGACAAGGCTCAACGCGATATGATCCTGCAGTCGGTTCAAAGTCGCCACCACTGCGTCCATCGAAATGGCCGCGACTCCGAGGGCAACGTCTTAAACATACTCACGGTAGAATATCTAAGCCGCCTAGCAGGTTGTTTTTCTGAAACAGTTGCAGGTCTGGCAGCGGCGATCGATAAGATCGAAGCCGAACGAAACAAAGACCTTCCGTTTTAAGCGATACCGTTGACGGTTGCCGCTTAGATCTCAGCGAATATCTCCACGACGTTGCCGTCGGGATCGCGGAAGAACACTGTTCTGTGGCCCCAGACCTGGTCGGTGAGCGGCAGGACCGGCTGCACGCCCTTGGCCTGAAGCGCCTCGGCGCAGGCCGCCACCATCTCCGGCGCCACCCGGAATGCCATCTGCAGCGACAGCGCATCCCGCTGCTGCGGCGTATCGTTGAACATCATGCCGAGGCTGGTCAAGGCCAGCGTGTTGGAGCCGACTCGGTATTCGATCCAGCGTTCGCTAAGCTCGCGCTTCAGCTCAAATTCCATCACATCCCCGTAGAAGTGCCGCATGGCGGCCATGTCGCGGGCGAAGATGACGGTGTAGTCGATCTGACGGATTTCATTGAGCGCATTCATTGTCGAAGTCCCGTGGGCTGATGTTCGATCGCCCGCAACCTAGCTTTCCTTTAAAGTAGTACAAGACTATAGCTTATACTGGTATCGGAGGTGACTGCATGCCATACGACGGCCCACGGCACGACGAGCTTGCCCGCTTCCTGCGCGAGCGGCGGGACCGCTTGCCGCGGATCGATGGCGCCAATGGCCGCCGCCGGGCGCCGGGCCTCAGGCGCGAAGAGGTCGCCGCCGAGGCGGGGATCAGCACCACCTGGTACACCTGGCTCGAGCAGGGACGGGAGGTGAACGCGTCGCCGCAGGTGCTTCGCTCGCTGGCGCGGGTGCTGAGACTGAGCCGGTCGGAGCAGGCCTATCTCTTCCAATTGGCGCGGCCCGATCTCGATTGGCGAAACCGGCTCGGCGCGCAAGGCCTGCCCAGCGCGCCGTTGCTCAGCCTGCTCGACGGGCTGGCGCCGCACCCGGCATATGTCGTCAATCGCTACTGGCAGGTCGTCGCCTGTAACCATCCGGCGGCGGTGCTGCTTGGGGATTTCGAGACGGATGATGAGTGGTCCGGCAGCCTGCTCGCCCGGCTGTTTCTCGACCTGGAATGGCGGCAGCGCTTTGTCGACTGGCCGGAGGTTTCGCGCTCGGCGGCGGCGCAGTTCCGGCTTGCCACTGTCGCCATGACTCGCGATCCGGTGCTGGCTGCGCTGGTTTCGTCACTGGAAGCGGCAAGCGAAGCGTTCGCCACGTGCTGGAACAGCCGCGACATCGCCGAGCCACCGATCTGGCGGAAATCCATCCGGCACCCTGTCGCCGGCGCGATGTCCTTCGATTTCGCCACGCTGCAGCCGGGCGGCCGCGACAGTGATTTCTCGGTTTCCGTCTACACGCCGGTCGATGCGTCGACTGCCAGGCGGTTCGCCGCGCTGGTCGGAGCAACGCCCGACAGCCGCAAGGCGGTGCCGGGCGTGTTTGCGCGTGATGCAGGCGCAGAAGTCTAGCTGTTGAAAGCGGACGCGACCTGGTGTTGCTGCGGCACCTGTCCGTTCGGCGTCAGTCTGTCGACAATGCCGGGCAGGGCTGTGGACAATTGCTTGAGCAACTCCTGCTCGTCCAGTCCGGTCCTTTGCGCGATCTCTCGAATGACCTGCGGGCCGATCGCCTTGCCCAGATCATTGGCGTTGATCGGCTGGTTCTGCCCGGTGCCGACCCATGAGTCAGCAACATTGCCTTGGCCGGCATTCTTGAGCTTGTCGAGCAGTCCGCCCAGTCCGCCAAGCAGGCCGCCGTCGCCTGAGGCCGTGGTTCCGGTGGGGGCTGGCGTTTGAGGCTGGGCGGGCTCGCCCGTCTCTTCGGCACTCGTCTGTTCGGCGCTTCTGCCGCTCAGCATCTTTCCCACCAGCAGCGCGCCGAGCGCGATCATCAGCGGTTTGGTGATGTTGCCGCCGGGCACGGCGTTGTCAAAAAGTCCCATAGGTCAATCCTCCATAACGACCAAGCCCGTCCCGCCGGCTACAATGGACCATGCGGGCGGAATTTCAAGTTGGCTTGAGCTTTTGACAATCATGTGACCATGATCGGCGGGCGGGGAATGGAGAGGAAAAATGGGCATTATCAGCTGGATCATCCTCGGCGTCATCGCCGGCTTTATCGGCAGCAAGATCGTCAACAAGACCGGCCAGGGCCTGATCATGGATATCGTGCTCGGCATTGTCGGCGCCATCGTCGGAGGGCTGATCTTCAGCGCCTTTGGCGCCACGGGTGTGACCGGCCTCAACATCTGGAGCCTGATCGTCGCCATCATCGGCGCGGTGGTCGTGCTGTGGGCCTATCACCAGTTCTCCGGCAAGCGAACGCTTTAGGCGCCAGTCTGCCGACTGGCCGACCGCAGGTCGGCCAAACCTGCTTCGACGCGTTGACTTGAAGGTCAGGCGACGACGGTCAGCCTGCGCTTGCGTTCATCAAGCGAGACGATGGTCAGCCCGCTCGCGACCACCAGCAGGATGCCGCAGACCGCCAGGGCATTCGGGAACTGGCCGAACACCAGAACGCCTGAGATGACCGCCCAGACGGTGAAGCAGTAGTAGAACGGCGCCACCACGCCGGTCGGACCGACGCGATAGGCCATGAAGATGAAGAAATGGCCGAAGATCAGGAAGAATCCGGCGCCGGCCATGAGCAGCAGGTGCCGGGCTTCCGGCATGACCCAGCGCTCGGAAACGAGATGCGCGGCGCCCGCGCCGATCAGCACCACCACAACGGCGGAAATGGCGACGATCATGCCCGGCACCTCGGCCGCGACCCGCCTGCCGGCAAGATCGCGCGCCGCCGCCAATGCCGCGTTGCCGAGCGCCAGCAACGCATAGACCGAGATGCCCTGCATGGTCGGCTGGGCCACCATAAGCGCACCGATGAAGCCGAGCCCGATCAGCGCCATGCGCACGCCGCCGATCCGTTCGCCGAACAGGATGGAGGAGCCGACCAGCATCAAAAGCGGGGTGATCTGCCCGAGCGCGGTCGAATCGGCGATCTGCATGTTGGCCAGCGCCACGACGTAGCAAAGGATGGCCGCCAGCTCGAGCAGGTTGCGGCGCAGCACGCGTTTGTCGAAGATCAATGGAATCTGCCTGCCATAGCCCAGCAGGAACAGCAGCGGCATGCCCCATAGCGTGGCCGCGACCCCGCGCAGGAACAGCACTTCATAGGACGGCAAGCCCGCGGTCGCGAGTTTCATCATCGTGTCGTTGACGAGGTACGACCCCGTCGAAACGATCATGAACAGCGGGCCGCGTATGGAGGTCGGTATGAATTGCATGGGGCAACCAAATCAGACCGCCGCCGTAGCGGCAATGGGCCAGGCGCCGGCTGCACATCCGGCAGGCAAAGGCCAGGACATGGGCGGGACAGGACATGGGCGGGAATAGCAAACAGGTGCTGGAGCCCGCAGCCCCCATTTCATTTCCGCTCGCGCGTTCCTATATCAGCGCCACATCCCGCAATCGGATCATCGGTTGAGACCGAGTGGACAGCGCACCCGGCCACAAGGCACTTGTGTTTTTCGGCCGTAGTCGCTAATCGCCCCGCATTCGACTGAACTGAAGGTCAAGGCCGTCCAAGGAAAGAGACTATGGCAAAAGGTAAATTCGAGCGTAACAAGCCTCATGTGAACATTGGCACGATTGGCCATGTCGATCATGGCAAGACGTCGCTGACGGCGGCGATCACGAAGTATTTTGGCGAGTACAAGCGCTACGACCAGATCGATGCGGCGCCCGAAGAGAAGGCCCGCGGCATCACGATTTCGACGGCGCACGTCGAATACGAGACGGCAGCGCGCCACTACGCCCATGTCGACTGCCCCGGCCACGCCGACTATGTGAAGAACATGATCACGGGCGCTGCGCAGATGGACGGCGCGATCCTGGTGGTGTCGGCCGCCGACGGCCCGATGCCGCAGACCCGCGAGCACATCCTGCTTGCCCGTCAGGTCGGCGTGCCGTCGATCGTGGTGTTCCTGAACAAGGTCGACCAGGTCGACGATGCCGAGCTGCTCGAACTGGTCGAGCTCGAGGTTCGCGAGCTTCTGTCGAAGAACGAGTTCCCCGGCGACGACATTCCGATCGTCAAGGGTTCGGCGCTGGCTGCTCTGGAAGATTCCAACAAGACCATCGGCGAAGATGCGATCCGCGAGTTGATGGCTGCGGTCGATGCCTATATCCCGACGCCGGTTCGTCCGCTGGACAAGCCGTTCCTGATGCCGATCGAAGACGTGTTCTCGATCTCGGGCCGTGGCACGGTCGTGACCGGCCGCGTCGAGCGCGGCATCGTCAAGGTCGGCGAGGAACTGGAAATCATCGGCATCCGCCCGACGACCAAGACGACCTGCACGGGCGTCGAGATGTTCCGCAAGCTGCTCGATCAGGGCCAGGCCGGCGACAACATCGGCGCGCTGCTGCGCGGCGTTGATCGTGAAGGCGTCGAGCGCGGCCAGGTTCTGGCCAAGCCCGGTACGGTGAAGCCGCACAAGAAGTTCGTGGCCGAAGCCTACATCCTGACCAAGGACGAAGGTGGCCGTCACACGCCGTTCTTCACCAACTACCGTCCGCAGTTCTACTTCCGCACGACCGACGTGACCGGCATCGTGTCGCTGCCGGAAGGCACGGAAATGGTTATGCCCGGCGACAACATCACGGTCGATGTCGAGCTGATCGTGCCGATCGCCATGGAAGAGAAGCTGCGCTTCGCCATCCGTGAAGGCGGCCGCACCGTCGGTGCGGGCATCGTCGTCACCATCAAAGAGTAATCGAGCCCGGCATCGCCGGATCGAAACGGATAGGGGCGGCCCTCGGGCCGCCCTTTTTCGTTGGCCAGATGTGCCTGTTTGGGGTCCCAATCTCTGTTGCAAGTCTGTGAGCCTCTACAGTATAGATTGGGTTGAGGGCTTGGTCGGATGGTTCCACAGCACCGTTTGCATAGTCGGCCATGGTTGGCACTGGGGCTGATCTGCCTGGTGTCGATGCTTGCCGTGGGCAGCGCCGCCTTCGCGGCCGAGACAAAAAATTCAGAGCCGGATCCGGATCCGCCGATGCGGTTCGTCGTCGTGCGTAGCGACGCGGCGGGCTGTGAGCCGACCTGTCCGGAATGGATATCGGCCGAGGGTGCCATATCGGCCAAGTCGCCGGCGCTGCTCAAGGCTGCCCTGAAAACGCTCGGCGGCCGCAAATTGCCGATCGTCATCAACTCTCCGGGCGGCGATGTCGATGCGGCCATCGCCATGGGCCGGATGATACGCAAGAACAAGCTCGACATCGCGGTCGGCAGGACGTGGTTCGTCGGCTGCGAGCCGGGGATGAAAAACTGCAAGGAGAACGACGCCAGAGGCGCGCACTATATCGGCAGCCCCTATGTGCTCGGCAGCTATTGCGCGTCCGCTTGTCCAATGATGCTGGCCGGCGGCACCAGGCGCCTGGTCGGGCCGCTGGCCTATCTCGGCGTCCACCAGATCACCACCACGATCGTGCAGATGAACGTGCAATATCAGGTCCGCTACCGGATCGTGAAAGGCAAGAAGCGGGTCATCAGCAAGAAGGTCGTCAGCCGCAAGAACACCGGCAGCTACAAGACCTACGAGATGAGCAAGGGGGTGGAGCGCAAGCTGTCCGCCTATTTCAAGGAGATGGGTGTCGACCTCAGCATTATCGAGACGATGAAGAGCACGCCGGCCAGCGACATCCAGCAGATCGACCTCAGCGACATGCTGACAATGAAGCTGGTCACCAGCGAAGACGCTGCAGATCTGCTGACCAGCGCAAGCCTGTGCAGGCTGAACCTTCCGGCTCCGAATTGCCGGGAGATACCGGAGAACAAGCCAGCCGGCGGCCTGCCGGACGTGGCAAAGGCTGCGCCGCTGCCGGTGAAGCCGGAGAGCGCGCCGCACGATGACGGCATGCGCTTTGTCGTGGTTCGCGGCAGCAACCCGCTCTGCAATCCCGACTGCCCGGAATGGATTGCAGCGCAAGGCGCGATTACGCCCCAGACGCCGCAGAAACTCAGCCAATTGCTCGCCACGCTTGGCAACCGGCGGCTGCCGGTGGTGATCAGCTCGCGAGGCGGAGACCTCTCCGGCGCCCTGGCGGCGGGCCGGATCATCCATGAAAAGAAGCTCGACGTTGCCGTTGCCCGCACCGATTTCGTCGGCTGCGACCCGGCAGAGTGGAATTGCCTGGCCAAGGACGGCGCCTATGCCGGGCTGAGCGTCGATGGCGACGGCGAGTGCGATTCGGCCTGCGCGCTCATGCTGGCCGGTGGCGCCAGGCGGCTTGTCGGTTCCCAGGCGCGGCTCAGCCTCTATCTGATGGGGCAGAAGCAGGCGGTCAAATCCTACCTCGACGAGATGGCGATCAGCCCCGCTTTGTTCCGGGCGCTCCAGGGCAGTTCGGTCGAGCGTCAGCTCGAACCCGACATGATGCTGGAGGTCGGCCTGACGACCGGGCGCCAGTCGGTGGATGCGCTGACGGGGTCCAGCATCTGCAGATCGGCGCCGAAACCTGAGAATTGCCGCGTGGTGCCGTCGTCCAATGGCTGATCGCGCCTATCGTCATGGAAGAGAAGCCTTGCTTCGCCTTCCGTGAAGGCGGCCGCACCGTCGTGCCGGCGTCGTCATCACCATCGAGAAATAGTCGAGCCGGTGTCAGCCGGATGGACCAGGAAAAGGGCGGTCTTTGGGGCTGCCTTTTTGTTTCCGGCGTTGCGCGGCACAAGTATTGCACGATTGTTTCAAAGCTATTGCAAGCACCGTCGCCGCAACTATTATGGATTGCATTGAGGGGTTTGCCGGGCGTGGTTTTGGGACAACGTTCAGACACTGTGGGACGGTGGCGGCGCGGGCTGGTCCGGCTGTCGACGGTGGCCGCGATGGCGATGGCTGCCTTCGCCGCGAAGGCCGAGGATGCCTCCCCCGGGACATGGCAGACAGTACCCCCTCTGCAGGGAGTGCTCTATCCGACCGATCCGACGATATGGACCGACGATCACTCGGAGATGCAGTTTGTCGTCACGCGCAGCAGCGCACCTGGCTGCGAGCCCAATTGTCCGGAGTGGATCTCCGCCGAAGGCGACATCTCAGCCGGCACGCCAGCCTTGCTCAAGCGTACCTTGAAGAAGCTTGGCAGCCGCAAACTGCCCATCATCGTCAATTCCTTTGGCGGCAACGTCAATGCAGCGCTCGAACTTGGCCGGATAATCCGCAAGAACAAGCTCGATATCGCCGTAGGCAAGACCGAGTTTTCCGACTGTTGGCCCGGGACGGATGGTTGTGGTTTTAGTTACGGCAAAGGTTCCGCCTATCTCGGCCGGGCGTCTGATGGCGCCAGCTGCAACTCCGCCTGTCCGCTGATGTTTGCCGGTGGCGTCCGCCGCGTGGCCGGCGGCTGGAACTATCTGGGTGTTCATCAGATCACCACCACCTGGTTCCCCTCCACAACGCACTACCGGACCACATATCGCGTCAAACGGGGCAAAAAATATCGGGTCACCACGCAAACGGTCACTCAAGGTGAAAGCTACAAGACCTATGAGATGAGCAAGGGGTACGCGAGAAAGATCTCGGCCTATCTCCGAGAGATGGGTATCGGGCAGGGCGTGCTGGACTTGATGAAGGCGACGCCGGCGAGCGACATCAGGCAGATCGGCCTCCACGATATGCTGACGATGAAACTGGCGACCAGCACGGACACTCTTGAGCTGTTTACCAGAGCAAGTTTGTGCATGTTCGACCCGCCGGCTCCGAACTGCCGGGAAGTGCCTGGACCGGCAGGCAAGCCGACGCCGCCGGTCGCTGCCACGACGGTCGCAGTCAAGCTCGCGAATGTGGCAGCCAAGCCCGCCGCTGTCACAAAGCCTTTGCCGGACCCCGCAGCGGCTCGTGTGGATATGAGCTTTGTCGTGGTCCGCGGCAGCGACCAGCATTGCACGCCGCAGTGTCCGCAATGGATTTCTGCGCAAGGCGCGATCACGCCTCAGACACCGCAAAAATTGCGCCAATTACTCGACACGCTTGGCAACCGGCGGCTGCCCGTGGTGATCAGCTCACGAGGCGGAGACTTGTTCAGCGCTCTGGCGACCGGACGGATCATCCATGAAAAGAAGCTCGACGTCGCCGTTGGCCGCACCGATATCGGTGACCCGGTCGAGGACGGCATCTATGCCGGGCTGAGCTTCGACGCCGGAGCCGACTGCGATTCGGCCTGCGCGCTCATGCTGGCCGGTGGCGCCAGACGGTTTGTCGGCCCCCAGGCGCGACTCAGCTTCTACCTGATGGGACAGAAGCAATTGGTGAAGACGTATCTGAATGAGATGGCGATCAGCCCCCGTCTGTTCACAGCGCTTCAGGACCGTTTCGCCGAGCGTGAGCTCGACCCTGATATGATGCTGGAGGTCGGGCTGACGACCGGGCCCCAGTCGGTGGATGCGCTGACGGGTCCCGGCATCTGCAAGTCGGTGCCGAAAGCTGAGAACTGCCGCGTGGCGCCGTCGCCCAACGCCCAGGCCGAAGCGCCGGCCAAATTGTAGCGCGGCGGGTTCACACTCGCCATCGAGGCAGGTTGAGCAGGGCGCGATTTCCGCTATCGTCGTGCCGGCGCCGGGCTGGCGGAGGATCGACAATGAGCCAGGACATCCCGACACTCTACGAATGGGCCGGCGGCATCGAAGCCCTCAATCGGCTGACGGAAACCTTTTACGACAAGGTGTCCCGCGACCCGGTGGTCGGCCCGGTGTTCAAACACATGTCCCCGGATCATCCGGCGCATGTCGCGGCCTTCATCGGCGAGGTTTTTGGCGGACCCAAGACCTACAGCGAACAGCATGGCGGCCATCGCGAGATGGTCATGCATCACTTGGGCAAGCATCTGACGGAGGAACAGCGCCGCCGCTGGATCAGCCTGCTTGCCGATGCCGCCGATGCGGTCGGGCTGCCGGAGGATCCCGAATTCCGTTCCGCCTTCATGGGCTATGTCGAATGGGGGTCACGGCTTGCCAAGATGAATTCCACCCTCGGCGAGACCTGCGACCCGCAGACCGAACCGATGCCGGCCTGGGGCTGGGGCGTACCGGGCGGGCCGTACAAGCCGCCGGCCGGGGATTGAGCGCCGGCATGCGGCTTCAGGCAGGCGAAAAATCGAGATCGGCAGGGACGGGCTGGTCATCACCTATCCGGATTTCCGGCAAAGGATCTGAAAGCGCGTCAGACAACTCTTTACAGCGCGCCCGGAAGCTTTTAGGAAGCGCCTGCGCTGAAACGCGCGTACGGGCATAGCTCAGTTGGTAGAGCGGCGGTCTCCAAAACCGCAGGTCGTAGGTTCGAGCCCTGCTGCCCGTGCCATTTTCCTCGTTGGAATCCGGCATTTTAGAAACGCCTTGTTTTGGCTCCTCGTTTGGTTGGGCTGAAGCCGCGTACTCGACGAGCCCATCCGACGTTCCGGAGGCATGCGCAGAGCGAGAGCGCTGATGCGCAATGCCGAAGTCGGCGTATTTCCACGAACCGATTTCCTTGATTCAACTGCCATTGGCGAGCCAATTGCCGTTTGCGTTCACAATTCAGAATAGGCCTATTTTGCTGCCGCCGGCTGCTTTTCAGCGGCTGCGAATTATTGGAAGCGGGATGCTGGCCTGGCTTCTGGAATTTTTTTTGAATAGGGCTCTTGAACCGGTTTTCAGCCCTTCCTAATTCGTTTCCCGCCGAGGCCGATTGGCTTGGCAAAGGCGGCGCTGCTGGGCGGCGCCCTTGTACCCATGTTGCTTCAAGGAGAATGTGGCTATGAGAACCTTTGATACTCTCTATCGCAGCACCGTCGGTTTTGACCGTCTTTTCGACATGCTCGACAGCGGCACGCGTCCGGACTGGCCGCCCTATAACATCGAGAAGGTCGACGAGAACGATTACCGTATCTCGATGGCCATCGCAGGCTTCAGCCAGGATGAGGTTGAGCTGACCCAGCATGGACCCGAACTGGTCGTGGTAGGCCAGAAGGCTGATGACCAGAGCGGACGCCAGCTGCTGCACCAGGGCATCGCCTACCGCACTTTCAGGCAGACGTTTAAACTTGCCGACCACATGAAGATCAAGGCAGCAAACCTTGAGAACGGTCTCCTGACCATCGACATCGTCCGTGAGATTCCCGAAGAGCTGAAGCCGCGCCGCATCAGCATCGGGGCCGGCGACGCCCAGGTGGGCGGCAAGCAGATCGCCCAGGATACGGAACGCACCCGCAAAGCGGCCTGATCGTATCGATTCAGTTATCCCTGCGGTCCGCCTCCCGGCTTCGGCCGGGAGGCCCAGATTGCGGAGAATGGAGATGGACAACTTCTACGAGACACCGACACTTTCTGCGGCACGCTCGGGCAAAATTGAAACTTCTTTGTGCCTGCTCGACAATCCAGACGACGTCATCAACCATCCACGCCTCAGCCGTGGAGAAAAGCGGGCACTGCTTTCCTCGTGGGCGTCCGATGCCTGCGCGGTGGAAAACCAGCCTGCCTTGCGCCGCCTGGACAACGGCACGGTAATCCCTGTCGACCAGATTCTGAGGGCGTTGAAGGCTCTGGATGAGAAACCCACGCTGGGGAAAGAGACTTCAGGCCGGGTGCTGCCTTGGCGACCCTCCTCGCGCCGCAGCGTTCTCAAAGCTTGGCGGCATAGTGGCCGTTCTTTCGGCCCCGACGATGACGACGACCCGCCCCCGTGCCCGGCAGTGATCGCGCCGCGCCCACGCCCACCACGCGGAATGGGCGCAGTGGCCGGGGTCGAACTCGCCTGCGCCTGAGCTAACCTTGGGTTGATCCAGCTGCCTCGGCATGGGCAGCTGGATTCCAATCTTGCGTGCGCTTCATTTGGTTTCCAAAACAGCAGGTCGCAGGTTCGTCCGCAACGCCATTTCCTCGAACTTGTAATCACGTGCCTGATTTCCGGATGCACCTCCTGGAATTGGGGTCCGGCATTGAAAAAGGGCAGGTGGCTTGCCATATTGGGCGAACTGAGGCATAAGGCCCCGATAGCCGGGACGGGACGACTGGATGGTTCCGAGGCGGCGTTTGGTCATAAAGCGGACACTTGCCACTTGCGTGGATCAAGAATCGGTTTTATGTAGACACAACAGACACGCGACGCGTGGAGCTGGGAAGCCGGCTTTACGCGTCCGATTTGCATGGGCGAAATGGCGCTGATTCGGCGCCGACTTGAACCCAGGCGGCACGTCCCGGCCAGCGGGATCATCCAGGAGACCCGGCCAACGGGTCTTGAAGACAGAGCGGCATATGGCTTCGAAAACCACAAATCCTTTCGTCTTTCTCCAGCAGGTTCGCGCGGAAACTGCCAAGGTGACTTGGCCGTCGCGCCGGGAGACGATGATCTCGACGGTGATGGTGCTCGTATTCGCGGTCATCGCGATGATCTTTTTCTTCACCGCCGACGTGGCCATGGGCTACGCGATCGAGCGGTTACTGAGCCTCGGCCAATAAGTCCGGCGATTACGGAGAAGTCTTGAAATGACCGCGCGCTGGTACATCGTCCACGCCTATTCGAACTTCGAAAAGAAGGTCGCCGAGGACATCGAGAACAAAGCCAAGCAGAAGGGACTGTCCGCCGATATCGAGCAGATCGTGGTGCCGACCGAAAAGGTTGTCGAGATCCGCCGCGGCCGCAAGGTCGATGCCGAGCGCAAGTTCTTTCCGGGCTATGTGCTGCTCAAGGCCAATCTGACCGATGCGGTGTTCTCGCTGGTCAAGAACACGCCGAAGGTCACCGGCTTCCTCGGTGACTCCAAGCCGGTGCCGATCACCGAAGCCGAGGCGCAACGCATCCTGAACCAGGTTCAGGAAGGCGTCGAGCGGCCGAAGCCCTCGGTCACTTTCGAGATCGGCGAGGCGATCCGCGTTTCGGATGGTCCGTTCGCCTCGTTCAACGGTTTCGTCCAGGAAGTGGACGAGGAGCGGGCGCGGCTCAAGGTGGAAGTTTCGATCTTCGGGCGCGCCGTGCCGGTCGATCTGGAATTCGGACAGGTCGAAAAGGGCTGATCCGAAAACCCTGCGCCGGTTCGCCGGCAAGGGGAGGCGGCGCGGAAAGCGCGCGGCCATGAACGGGTGGGAGGCGAATGCGGCTTTAGCCGGCTGCGCGGACCGCACCACCAGACTGCAACCGCCGGTGTTCCCGATACTGGGGCCGGCATGAGACAAAGGCAGGAAAGAGATGGCTAAGAAAATTGCAGGCCAGCTCAAGCTCCAGGTCAAAGCGGGATCGGCTACGCCGTCTCCGCCGATCGGCCCGGCACTTGGTCAGCGCGGCATCAACATCATGGAATTCTGCAAGGCGTTCAACGCGCAGACCCAGGAAATGGAAAAGGGATCGCCGATCCCGGTCGTCATCACCTATTACCAGGACAAGTCCTTCACCTTCGTCATGAAGACGCCGCCGGTGAGCTACTTCCTGAAAAAGGCGGCGAACTTGACGTCAGGTTCGAAAGAGCCGGGCAAGATCAAGGCCGGCACGATCGGCCGCGACAAGGTGCGCGCCATCGCCGAACAGAAGATGAAGGATCTGAACGCAAACGACGTCGAGGCGGCCATGCGCATGGTCGAGGGCTCCGCCCGCTCGATGGGTCTGGAAGTGGTGGGCTGAGATCATGGCAAAGATTGCAAAGCGTGTATCGAAGTCCCGTGACGGCATCGACCCCAACAAGGCCTATGCCCTTGGTGAGGCGCTGAAGCTGCTCAAGGACCGTTCGACGGTGAAGTTCGACGAGACCATCGAAGTGGCGATGAACCTCGGCGTCGACCCGCGCCATGCCGACCAGATGGTCCGCGGCGTGGTCAACCTGCCGAACGGCACCGGCCGCTCGGTCCGCGTCGCCGTGTTCGCACGTGGCGGCAAGGCCGATGAGGCTCGCGCCGCCGGCGCCGACATCGTCGGTGCCGAGGATCTGGTCGACATCGTCCAGAAGGGCACGATCGACTTCGATCGCTGCATCGCCACGCCGGACATGATGCCGCTGGTCGGCCGTCTGGGCAAGGTGCTGGGCCCGCGCGGCATGATGCCGAACCCGAAGGTCGGCACCGTCACCACCGACGTCGCCGCCGCCGTCAAGGCATCGAAGGGCGGCGCTGTCGAGTTCCGCGTCGAGAAGGCCGGCATCGTTCATGCCGGCGTCGGCAAGGTCTCGTTCGACGTCAAGGCGCTGGAAGAAAACGTCCGCGCCTTCGCCGATGCCGTGACCAAGGCAAAGCCGGCTGGCGCCAAGGGCAACTACGTCAAGAAGGTGTCGGTCACCTCGACGATGGGCCCGGGCCTCAAGCTCGACGTCTCGACGCTCGCAGCGTCTTGATACGAACATCTGGATCGGCTGCCAAGGCGCTGATCCGCAAGTGAATTCCGGGCCTCCGACTTGTCGGCGGCCCGGTACCGGAAGTCGAGAGGCTTCCGGACATCCTGTCCGAGATTGCAGGCGGCCCAGAAGCCTTAATTGAATTGGGCCTGCATGAGACGGGTGAAAACCGGACAACGGAGCGACAAGCTCCAATGAAAGGTTCGAACCGTGTTTGCCTTTTGTCTGCGCATCTCCGGCTTGCCGTCGATGTGGCGAAAGGGGGCAGGATCCTCGAGCGTCGTTCGGGAGATCTGTAATGGATGGCCCGGCCGGCAAAAAGGCAACCCGACGCCTGTCCCACTAGCGGGGCAGGGGTCAACTGGAGATAGGCAGTGGACAGAGCGGAAAAACGCGAACTCGTCACGGGCCTGAATGGTGCTTTTGCAGGCGCTGGTTCAGTCGTCGTGGCCCACTACGCCGGTATCACCGTCGCGCAAATGAACGACCTTCGGTCGAAAATGCGCGCTGCCGGTGGCACCGTCAAAGTCGCGAAGAACCGTCTCGCCAAAATCGCTCTTCAGGGCACGGACTCCGCATCGATCATCGACCTGTTCAAGGGACAGACGCTGATCGCTTATTCGGAGGATCCGATTGCGGCGCCGAAGGTCGCGTCCGATTTCGCCAAGGGAAATGACAAGTTGGTCATTCTCGGCGGCGCAATGGGCACCACCTCGCTCAACGCCGACGGTGTGAAGGCACTCGCCACACTTCCGTCGCTCGATGAGCTGCGCGCCAGGCTGGTTGGCATGATCGCCACGCCGGCAACCCGGATCGCCCAGATCGTCAATGCGCCAGCGGCTTCGGTCGCGCGCGTAATCGGCGCTTACGCCCGGAAGGACGAGGCGGCATGAGGCCGTTCCTCGCTATCACAAACACACGTTCGAACCTGATGAAGGAATACAACAATGGCTGATCTGGCAAAGATCGTAGACGACCTTTCGAAGCTGACCGTCCTCGAGGCGGCCGAGTTGTCGAAGCTTCTGGAAGAAAAGTGGGGCGTTTCGGCTGCTGCTCCGGTGGCGGTTGCCGCTGCCGGCGGCGCTGCCGCTGCTGCTGCTCCGGCTGAGGAAAAGACGGAATTCGACGTCGTCCTCACCGAGGCAGGCGCTCAGAAGATCAACGTCATCAAGGAAGTCCGCGCCATCACCGGCCTGGGCCTCAAGGAAGCCAAGGATCTGGTCGAAGCAGCTCCGAAGCCGGTCAAGGAAGCCGTTTCCAAGGCTGACGCTGAGAAGTTCAAGGCCCAGCTGGAAGCAGCCGGCGCCAAGGTCGACCTGAAGTAAGCGTAAAAGCGGCGGGCGGCCTCGCGCCGTCCGCCACTCCCTTCATCAGAGGGGAGGATGCGTAGCGCGAGATGTACGAGAACCTCTTTCCTGAGGGCCGAAACCGGCCTTCAGGAAACGGGTTTTCTCCCGTTTTAGCCGTCGCCGCCAGGCGGCGGGAAACAGATCAGGGGCCGCCGCCGAGGTGGCCGCGCATGCAAGGTGAGCCGCGGCGAGGCTCGCCCCGAGTTTATAGCTAAGGAGCGACGATGGCCCAGACCCAGACTTTCAATGGCCGCAGACGCGTACGCAAGTTCTTCGGAAAGATTCCGGAAGTTGCGGAGATGCCGAACCTGATCGAGGTTCAAAAAGCATCCTATGACCAGTTCCTGATGGTGGCGGAGCCCAAGGGTGGGCGTCCGGACGAGGGACTGCAGGCCGTTTTCAAGTCGGTTTTCCCGATCTCCGATTTCTCCGGCTCCTCGATGCTGGAGTTCGTGAAGTACGAGTTCGAAGGACCGAAATTCGACGTTGACGAATGCCGTCAGCGCGACCTGACCTATGCCGCGCCACTCAAGGTGACGCTGCGCCTCATCGTGTTCGATATCGACGAGGATACCGGCGCAAAGTCGATCAAGGACATCAAGGAGCAGGACGTCTATATGGGCGACATGCCGCTCATGACGCTCAACGGCACCTTCATCGTCAATGGCACGGAGCGCGTCATCGTCTCGCAGATGCACCGTTCGCCGGGCGTCTTCTTCGACCATGACAAGGGCAAGTCGCACTCCTCGGGCAAGCTTTTGTTTGCGGCGCGCGTCATTCCCTATCGCGGTTCGTGGCTCGACATCGAGTTCGATTCCAAGGACGTCGTGCATGCCCGCATCGACCGCCGCCGCAAGATTCCGGTGACGTCGCTCTTGATGGCGCTCGGCATGGACGGCGAAGAGATCCTGTCGACCTTCTACAACAAGATCACCTACAAGCGCGCCGGCGACCACTGGCGCATCCCGTTCAACGTCGAGCGTTTCCGCGGCCTCAAGGCCGTTGGCGACCTCGTCGATGCCGACACAGGCGAAGTTGTCGTCGAGGCCGGCAAGAAGATCACCGCCCGCCAGGCAAGGGCGCTTGGCGAAAAGGGTTTGAAGGCGATCAAGGCGACCGACGAGGATCTGCTCGGCAATTACCTGGCCGAGGACATCGTCAACTACGGCACCGGCGAGATTTTCCTCGAAGCCGGCGACGAGATCGATGAAAAGACGCTGAAGGTGCTGCTCGGCACGGGCGAAAGCGAGATCAAGGTTCTCGACATCGACCACGTCAATGTCGGCGCCTACATCCGCAATACGCTCAACGTCGACAAGAACGAGAGCCGCCAGGACGCACTGTTCGACATCTACCGTGTCATGCGCCCGGGCGAGCCGCCGACGCTTGAAACCGCCGAAGCCATGTTCAACTCGCTGTTCTTCGACTCGGAGCGCTACGACCTGTCGGCCGTCGGCCGCGTCAAGATGAACATGCGCCTCGAGCTCAAGGCTGAGGATACCGTGCGCGTGCTGCGCAAGGACGACATCCTGGCCGTGGTCAAGACGCTGGTCGAGCTGCGCGACGGCAAGGGCGAGATCGACGACATCGACAATCTCGGCAACCGCCGCGTGCGTTCTGTCGGCGAGCTGATGGAGAACCAATACCGCGTTGGCCTGCTGCGCATGGAGCGCGCGATCAAGGAACGTATGTCCTCGATCGAGATCGATACGGTGATGCCGCAGGACCTGATCAACGCCAAGCCGGCGGCTGCCGCCGTGCGCGAGTTCTTCGGTTCCTCGCAGCTGTCGCAGTTCATGGATCAGACCAACCCGCTGTCGGAGATCACCCACAAGCGCCGCCTGTCGGCACTTGGCCCGGGCGGTCTGACCCGCGAGCGCGCCGGCTTCGAAGTGCGCGACGTGCACCCGACGCATTACGGCCGCATCTGCCCGATCGAGACGCCGGAAGGCCCGAACATCGGTCTGATCAACTCGCTGGCGACCTTCGCGCGCGTCAACAAGTACGGCTTCATCGAAAGCCCGTACCGCAAGATCGTCAATGGCAAGCTGACCAATGAGGTCGTCTATCTCTCCGCTATGGAAGAGTCCAAGCACCACGTTGCGCAGGCCAATGCCGAGCTCGACAAGAATGGTGGTTTCGTCGACGAATTCGTCATTTGCCGCAGCGCCGGCGAAGTGATGATGGCGCCGCGCGAAAACGTCGATCTCATGGACGTGTCGCCCAAGCAGATGGTGTCCGTGGCCGCGGCGCTGATCCCGTTCCTCGAGAACGACGACGCCAACCGCGCGCTGATGGGCTCCAACATGCAGCGTCAGGCCGTGCCGCTGGTGCGCGCCGAAGCGCCGTTCGTAGGCACCGGCATGGAGCCGATCGTTGCCCGTGACTCGGGTGCCGCCATCGGCGCCCGCCGCGGCGGCATCGTCGACCAGGTGGACGCGACGCGTATCGTCATCCGCGCCACGGAAGATCTCGATCCCGGCAAGTCGGGCGTCGACATCTACCGGCTGATGAAGTTCCAGCGTTCGAACCAGAACACCTGCATCAACCAGCGTCCGCTGGTGCGCATGGGCGACCGCGTCAACAAGGGCGACATCATCGCCGACGGTCCGTCGACCGAGCTCGGCGATCTGGCGCTCGGCCGCAACGTGCTGGTCGCGTTCATGCCGTGGAACGGCTACAACTACGAGGACTCGATCCTGCTCTCCGAGCGCATCGTGGCCGACGACGTCTTCACCTCGATCCACATCGAGGAATTCGAGGTCATGGCCCGCGACACCAAGCTTGGACCGGAGGAAATCACGCGCGACATTCCGAACGTTTCGGAAGAAGCGCTGAAGAACCTCGACGAAGCCGGCATCGTCTATATCGGCGCGGAAGTGCAGCCGGGCGACATCCTGGTCGGCAAGATCACGC
Organism: Mesorhizobium sp. P170090; assembly: GCF_057786115.1. NCBI lineage: Bacteria > Pseudomonadati > Pseudomonadota > Alphaproteobacteria > Hyphomicrobiales > Phyllobacteriaceae > Mesorhizobium > Mesorhizobium sp. P170090. The sequence goes on along the minus strand of NZ_JBYNWH010000001.1, from coordinate 4,427,276 downwards.
CGAAGGGCGAAAGCCCGATGACGCCGGAAGAAAAGCTCCTGCGCGCCATCTTCGGTGAAAAGGCGTCCGACGTTCGCGACACCTCGATGCGCATGCCTCCGGGCACCTTCGGCACAGTCGTCGAAGTGCGCGTCTTCAACCGCCACGGCGTCGAGAAGGACGAGCGCGCCATGGCGATCGAACGCGAGGAGATCGAACGCCTCGCCAAGGACCGCGACGACGAGCAGGCGATCCTCGACCGCAACGTCTATTCGCGGCTTTCCGACGTTCTCGTCGGCAAGGAAGCGATTGCCGGACCGAAGGGCTTCAAGAAGGGCTCGAAGCTGTCGAAGGATACGCTGGACGAGTATCCGCGTTCGCAGTGGTGGCAGTTTGCAGTGGAGAACGAAAAGCTCCAGAGCGAACTGGAAGCCCTGCGTGGCCAGTACGACGATTCCAAGAAGGCGCTCGAGCAGCGCTTCATGGACAAGGTCGAGAAGGTGCAGCGCGGCGACGAAATGCCTCCGGGCGTCATGAAGATGGTCAAGGTCTTCGTGGCCGTGAAGCGCAAGATGCAGCCGGGCGACAAGATGGCGGGACGTCACGGCAACAAGGGTGTCGTCTCGCGGATCGTTCCGGTCGAGGACATGCCTTTCCTCGAGGACGGCACGCATGCCGATATCGTGCTCAACCCGCTGGGTGTGCCGAGCCGCATGAATGTCGGCCAGATCCTGGAAACGCATCTGGGCTGGGCATGCGCGGGCATGGGCAAGAAGATCGGCGAGCTTATCGACGCCTACAAGACGGCTGGAGACATCAAGCCGTTGCGCAAGACGCTTGAGAGCTTCATCCCAGCCAACGACCGCAACGAGCCGGTCCGCGAATATGACGACGAGAGCATCGTTCGCCTCAGCGAGCAGATGCGCCGCGGCGTCTCTATCGCGACACCGGTGTTCGACGGCGCGCATGAAGTCGACATCAACATCATGCTGGAGCAGGCGGGCCTGCACACCAGCGGTCAGTCGCAGCTCTATGACGGACGCACAGGCGAGCCGTTCGATCGCAAGGTGACGATGGGCTATATCTATATGCTCAAGCTTCACCACCTGGTGGACGACAAGATCCACGCGCGTTCGATCGGTCCCTACTCGCTCGTTACCCAGCAGCCGCTGGGCGGCAAGGCGCAGTTCGGTGGCCAGCGCTTCGGCGAAATGGAGGTCTGGGCGCTGGAAGCCTATGGCGCCGCCTACACGCTGCAGGAAATGCTGACGGTGAAGTCGGACGACGTCGCCGGCCGCACCAAGGTCTACGAGGCGATCGTGCGCGGCGACGACACGTTCGAGGCCGGCATTCCCGAGAGCTTCAACGTGCTCGTCAAGGAAATGCGGTCTCTCGGCCTCAATGTCGAGCTGGAGAACACCAAGCTCGACGACAACCCTGTCCGGCTGCCAGATGCTGCCGAATAGGGGCGCGGCCGAGTAAGCAAGACATCCGGTCGCGGAACGCCGCGACCGGATGCACCAAATTCTACGGCCAGTGGGCCGACCACTCAGCGGGCATTTGGCCCGCGTTAGATGCACGGGGTTTTCGAGGACCCGAAAAGGAGAACGGCATGAACCAAGAGGTCATGAATCTCTTCAATCCGCAGGCGCCGGCGCAGGTGTTCGATTCCATCCGGATATCGCTCGCCAGCCCTGAGAAGATTCTGTCCTGGTCGTTCGGCGAGATCAAGAAGCCGGAGACCATCAACTACCGCACCTTCAAGCCGGAGCGTGACGGTCTGTTCTGCGCGCGCATTTTTGGCCCGATCAAGGACTATGAATGCCTGTGCGGCAAGTACAAGCGCATGAAGTACAAGGGCGTCATCTGCGAAAAGTGCGGCGTCGAAGTCACGCTGTCGCGCGTTCGCCGCGAACGCATGGGCCACATCGAGCTGGCGGCACCTGTCGCTCACATCTGGTTCCTGAAGTCGCTGCCGTCGCGCATCGGCACACTGCTCGACATGACGCTGAAGGACATCGAGCGCGTCCTCTACTTCGAGAACTACATCGTCACCGAGCCTGGCCTCACCGCGCTGAAGGAGCACCAACTGCTCAGCGAGGAAGAGTACATGATCGCCGTCGACGAATATGGCGAGGATTCGTTCACCGCCATGATCGGCGCCGAGGCCATTCATGACCTTCTGGCCGGCATGGACCTGGAGAAGATCGCCGGCGACCTGCGTTCGGAACTGGCTTCGACCACGTCCGAGCTGAAGCAGAAGAAGTATCTGAAGCGACTCAAGGTCGTCGAGAACTTCATGGAGTCCGGCAACCGTCCGGAATGGATGATCATGAAGGTGGTTCCGGTGATCCCGCCGGACCTGCGCCCGCTGGTTCCTCTGGATGGCGGCCGTTTCGCGACCTCCGACCTGAACGATCTCTATCGCCGCGTCATCAACCGCAACAACCGCCTGAAGCGGCTGATCGAGCTGCGCGCGCCCGGCATCATCGTGCGCAATGAAAAGCGCATGCTGCAGGAAGCCGTCGATGCGCTGTTCGACAACGGCCGTCGCGGCCGCGTCATCACCGGCGCCAACAAGCGTCCGCTGAAGTCGCTATCCGACATGTTGAAGGGCAAGCAGGGCCGGTTCCGCCAGAACCTGCTCGGCAAGCGCGTCGACTATTCGGGCCGTTCGGTCATCGTCACCGGTCCGGAGCTCAAGCTGCACCAATGCGGCCTGCCGAAGAAGATGGCGCTCGAACTGTTCAAGCCGTTCATCTACGCCCGCCTCGACGCCAAGGGGTTCTCCTCGACCGTCAAGCAGGCCAAGAAGCTGGTCGAGAAGGAGCGTCCGGAAGTCTGGGATATCCTCGACGAGGTCATTCGCGAGCATCCGGTGCTGCTGAACCGTGCGCCGACGCTGCATCGCCTCGGCATCCAGGCGTTCGAGCCGATCCTGATCGAAGGCAAGGCGATCCAGCTGCATCCGCTGGTCTGCACGGCCTTCAACGCCGACTTCGACGGCGACCAGATGGCCGTTCACGTGCCGCTGTCGCTGGAAGCGCAGCTTGAAGCCCGCGTGCTGATGATGTCGACCAACAACATCCTGCACCCGGCTTCCGGCGCGCCGATCATCGTGCCTTCGCAGGACATGGTCCTGGGTCTCTACTATCTCTCGATCGTCAATCAGAACGAGCCGGGCGAAGGCATGGTGTTTGCCGACATGGGCGAACTCCAGCACGCGCTCGAGACCAAGGCGGTGACGCTGCACTCCAAGATCAAGGGTCGTTTCCGCACGGTCGACGCCGAAGGCAAGGTCGTGTCGAAAATCTACGACACCACGCCTGGCCGCATGATCATCGGCGAGCTGCTGCCGAAGAACGTCAATGTGCCTTACGAGACGGCCAACCAGGAGATGACCAAGAAGAACATCTCCAAGATGATCGACACCGTCTACCGCCACTGCGGTCAGAAGGAGACGGTCATTTTCTGCGACCGCATCATGGCCCTCGGCTTCAGCCACGCCTGCCGCGCCGGCATTTCGTTCGGCAAGGACGACATGCTGATCCCGGACGCCAAGATCAAGCTGGTTTCCGACACCGAAGCTTTGGCCAAGGAATACGAGCAGCAGTACAATGACGGCCTGATCACGCAGGGCGAGAAGTACAACAAGGTCGTCGACGCCTGGGCCAAGTGCTCGGAAAAGGTCGCCGACGAGATGATGGCCCGCATCAAGGCCGTCGAGTTCGAGGACAGTGGCCGTCAAAAGCCGATGAACTCGATCTACATGATGTCGCATTCGGGTGCGCGTGGTTCGCCCACCCAGATGCGTCAGCTCGCCGGCATGCGCGGCCTGATGGCAAAGCCCTCGGGTGAAATCATCGAGACGCCGATCATCTCGAACTTCAAGGAAGGCCTGACCGTGCTCGAGTACTTCAACTCGACCCACGGCGCCCGCAAGGGTCTGGCCGACACCGCCTTGAAGACGGCGAACTCGGGTTACCTCACCCGTCGTCTGGTCGACGTGGCGCAGGACTGCATCGTCAACTCCGTGGATTGCGGCACCGACAAGGGCCTCACCATGCAGCCGATCGTCGATGCCGGTCAGGTCGTCGCTTCGGTCGGCCAGCGCGTGCTGGGCCGCACCTCGCTCGACGACATCACGCATCCGCTTTCGGGTGAGGTTCTGGTCAAGGCCGGAACGCTGATGGACGAACGTGACGTGGAAAAGATCGAAAAGGCCGGCGTGCAGTCGGTCCGCATTCGCTCGGCACTGACCTGCGAGGTCAGGATCGGCGTCTGTGCGGTCTGCTACGGACGCGATCTTGCCCGCGGCACCCCGGTCAACCAGGGCGAAGCCGTCGGCGTCATCGCGGCGCAGTCGATCGGCGAGCCGGGCACCCAGCTCACCATGCGTACCTTCCACATGGGCGGTACGGCGCAGGTGGTGGACAGCTCGTTCCTTGAAGCCTCGTATGAGGGCAAGGTCGAGATCCGCAACCGCAACGTGGTGCGCAACTCGGACGGCCAGCAGATGGTCATGGGCCGCAACATGGCGGTGCTGATCCTCGACGAAGCCGGCAAGGAGCGTGCCTCGCATCGCCTTACCTATGGTTCGCGCATCTTCGTGGACGATGGCGACAAGGTGAAGCGCGGCCAGCGTATCGCCGAATGGGATCCCTATACCCGCCCCGTCCTCACCGAAATCGAGGGCAAGGTGTCGTACGAGGATCTGGTCGACGGCATTTCCGTTCAGGAAACGGCCGACGAATCGACCGGCATCACCAAGCGCGAGGTTATCGACTGGCGCTCGACGCCACGCGGCAACGACCTCAAGCCGGCGATCGCCATCCTTGACCCGAAGGGCAAGGTCGGCAAGCTGTCGAAGGGCGGCGACGCCCGCTTCCTGCTCTCGGTCGAGGCCATTCTTTCGGTCGAGCCGGGTTCGCAGGTTCGTCCCGGCGACGTTTTGGCGCGTATCCCGATGGAAAGCGCCAAGACCAAGGACATCACCGGCGGTCTGCCGCGTGTTGCCGAACTGTTCGAGGCACGTCGTCCGAAGGATCACGCCATCATCGCCGAGATCGATGGCACGATCCGCTTCGGCCGCGACTACAAGAACAAGCGCCGCATCATCATCGAGCCGCATGACTCGACGCTTGAGCCGGTCGAATACCTGATCCCGAAGGGCAAGCCGTTCCATCTCCAGGACGGCGACGTCATCGAGAAGGGCGACTACATCCTCGACGGCAATCCGGCGCCGCACGACATCCTGGCGATCAAGGGCGTGGAAGCACTTGCTTCCTACCTCGTGAACGAAATCCAGGAAGTCTACCGTCTGCAGGGCGTGTCGATCAATGACAAGCACATCGAGGTGATCGTTCGCCAGATGCTGCAGAAGGTCGAGATCACGGTGCAGGGCGACTCGACCTACATTCCGGGCGACCACGTCGACGTGATCGAACTGGAAGAGGTCAACGAGCGCCTGGTCGAGGACGGCAAGAAGCCGGCCGAAGGCCAGCCGGTGCTGCTGGGCATCACCAAGGCCTCGCTGCAGACGCCGTCCTTCATCTCGGCCGCCTCCTTCCAGGAGACGACCAGGGTGCTGACCGAAGCTGCGGTTGCCGGCAAGACCGACATGCTGCAGGGCCTGAAGGAAAACGTCATCGTCGGCCGGCTGATCCCGGCCGGTACCGGCGGCACGATGAGCCAGATCCGGCGCATCGCCACCTCGCGCGACGAACTGATCATCGACGAGCGCCGCAAGGCCTCCGGTGTCGAGGTCGCCGAGCCGATGCTGACCGACATGGTCAACGCCGCGCAGTAAGCGCGGCAGGACGAGAAGAAGGAAGGGGGCCCCAGTGGCCCCTTTTCGCGTTTTGACCCCCAATCGAATCGAGGAAAACATGAGCAAGAAGGTTTGGACTGACGTCGACGACTACATCGTTTCCTCTCTCTTCGAAGCAGATCCCATCCTCGAAGCGGTGCTTGCGGCCAACCGCGACCAGGGCCTGCCGGCCATCGACGTATCGCCGGCGCAGGGCAAGCTGCTGTCGCTGCTGGTCCGCATCAGCGGCGCCAGGAAGGTGCTGGAGATCGGCACGCTTGGCGGCTACTCGACCATCTGGATGGCAAGGGGATTGCCCGTCGGCGGCAAGATCGTGACGCTCGAACTCGAGCCGCATCATGCAAAAGTCGCGCACTCGAATCTCGAGCGGGCAGGGGTGCCGGACAAGGTCGAGCTCAGGATCGGCCCCGCGCTTCAGTCGCTTGAGACGCTGGCTGCCGAAAATGCCGGTCCGTTCGATCTGATCTTCATCGACGCGGACAAGCCGAACAACCCGAATTATCTGTCATGGGCCATGCGCCTGTCGCGGCCGGGGACGGTCATCATCTGCGACAACGTCATCCGCGACGGCACCGTGCTCAACGACGATGGCCGTGACGCGTATGTCGAAGGCGCACGCGGTGCGTTTTCCTTCATCGGCGGCGACAAGCGCCTGGACGGCACCGCCATCCAGACCGTCGGCGCCAAAGGCTATGACGGGTTTGCGATTGCGATCGTCGAGTAAGGCTGCATGATGAGTGTCCGGACTGCGGTCCGGCAGAACTCATCGCTCAATCGAAGAACGCTTCCACCACATTGCGCTTGCCGAGCATGAAGGCGTCGGCCACGTGCTGCAGGGGTGCCAAATCGACATCGGAGACGCCGGCGGGTACGATTTCAGCGAAGCGCCGGTAAAGCTGGGGATATTCGGCTTCCGGCTCGTCGTGAACCACCTTGCCGTCGATGGCGAGCTTGGTGCCGCCGCCGGACAGCACCATCTTGCCCTTGTCGGTGTCCGCCCGGATGTCCCAGCTCTGTGGTCCCGTCTGCAGCCAGTCGAGCTCCATGGTCACCGGCAACCCATCCGAGGTGCGGAAGGTCACGTGGGCCGCCACAGGCGAGGCGCGGTTTTCCGGGAAGTCGAGGACGGCCGAGGTGATGAACATCGCCGGCAGGATGTGGGTTGCGATCGACAGTGCGTTTATGCCGGGATCGAAGACGCCGAAACCGCCCGGCGCCCAGATCCAATCCTGGTTCGGATGCCAGCGGCGGACATCTTCCTTCCAGACGATGGCGGCCGAGTTGACCTTGGCCGACGCCAGGAAGGCACGCGCGGCTTCCACCGCCGGCGCGTAGCGCGAATGCCAGCTGGCGAACAGTGAGACGCCACTGGCTGCCGCCAGCCGCTTCAGGTCCTCGACCTCGCTGACGGTGGCGCCCGGCGGCTTCTCCAGGAAAACATGCTTCTTCGCCATCAGCGCGGTGCGTGCCGCGTCGTAGCGGAACTGCGGCGGCATGCACAGCGAGACGGCCTCGAGGTCGGGCACCGCGTCGAGCATCGCCTCAATGGTCGGAAAATTCGGGATGCCGTCCACCTTGCCGTGCCGGCTGGCAGCGGCGATGAGGCGGTAGTCCGCATCCTTGGCCACTGCCGGCAGATGCTGGTCGCGCACGATCTTGCCGACGCCGACGATGCCGAGCTTGATGGGACCATTGTTCGAGGGCATGGGGACTCCGCGGATTCGAATTTGGCTTGTTAAGTCGCTTGGTTCTTAGCAGAGAACCGGTGCCGGGCAAGCCGGCGCGGTACAGGCGCAAGCAGCCTGTGACGCTCAGAGCGGCACGTCAAACGTGACGATCGACACCTCACCTTCGAGGGCACCCTGAAAGGCTGACAGATGCGGCTCCTCGTCGGGTTCGCCGTCCATATCGCCGATCTGGTCGAGCTCGACTTCGGCATAGCCTTCGGCCGCAAGCGATTCGAGCACCCGGCGCACGGCCGAATCGTCGTCGGGCGCAACCAGCATCACATGGACGCCTTCCGGCTTGCCGCCCTTCTTTTTCCAGACCCGGCCGGTGACGATGGTGACCGGGCGTTCCTCATTGTCGTTCACGGGCTGATTCCTCTTGAGGCGGGGGCGGGCGAGGGGTTTTGGGCTGTCCATGGCGCCTTTTGCCATGAAGAACCCGCGCATGACAGCCAAAAGCCGGTCACTTTCTTGTCTGCCCCGGTCACTTTCTTCCTCTGCCTTGCAAAACGAAGAAAGAAAATTACATGCGTTTTTCGCATGGCTGCCAAGCCGTCGTCAGCGCGCAATATTTGGCGTGCCGGGGTTGACGGTTCACGGTCTTGCGAGTAGAAGCCGCCCAGTCAGAACCGATGTGAGGCTCTCCCTTCCGAAGCGACACGCTTTGGAGTTTGCCTCAAACAGGGTTCGTTTTACGAGCGAAAAGACATTTCCGGCGCGCATGAAGCGGTTCCCGCTTCCTCTGCATTTTGTTCGGGCAGGACCGCGAGGCGCGGTTTATGGCCCGAATTTGCGTATGGAATTGGCGCTTTGAGCGGCCCTGACCGGGCGAGACACGGAATTGAGAGACAAGAGGGTTTAATGCCTACCGTCAACCAGCTGATCCGCAAGCCGCGCATTGCGCCGGTGAAGCGCAACAAGGTCCCGGCCATGCAGCAGAACCCGCAGAAGCGGGGCGTCTGCACGCGCGTCTATACAACGACGCCGAAGAAGCCGAACTCGGCACTGCGCAAGGTGGCCAAGATCCGCCTGACCAACGGCTTTGAAGTGATCGGCTACATCCCCGGCGAAGGCCACAACCTTCAGGAACACTCCGTGGTCATGATCCGCGGCGGCCGCGTCAAGGATCTTCCGGGCGTGCGCTACCACATCATCCGCGGCGTGCTCGACACGCAGGGCGTGAAGAACCGCAAGCAGCGCCGTTCGAAGTACGGCGCCAAGCGTCCGAAGTAAGGGGCGTCCGAAGTAAGATTTTCCGGCCCTGGCGCTGCTTGAATGCGTCGGGCTACGAGATTGAGAGACAAAAGCCATGTCGCGTCGTCACAGTGCAGAAAAGCGTGAGATCAATCCGGACCCGAAGTTCGGCGATCTGATCGTCACCAAGTTCATGAACGCCGTCATGTATGACGGCAAGAAGTCGGTTGCCGAGACCATCGTCTACGGTGCGCTCGACCAGGTTCAGTCGAAGACCAAGCAGGAGCCGGTCACCGTCTTCCATCAGGCGCTCGACAATGTCGCGCCGCATGTGGAAGTCCGGTCGCGCCGCGTCGGCGGCGCTACCTACCAGGTTCCGGTCGATGTGCGCCCCGAGCGCCGCCAGGCCCTGGCGATCCGCTGGCTGATTGCAGCTGCGCGCAACCGCAACGAGACCACCATGGTCGACCGCCTCTCCGGCGAGCTGATGGACGCGGCCAATAACCGCGGCACCGCCGTGAAGAAGCGTGAAGACACCCACAAGATGGCAGAAGCCAACCGCGCTTTCGCGCACTACCGCTGGTAAAGCGCGAACGAGACTGAGAAGGCATCCACGATGGCCCGCGAATACAAAATCGAAGACTACCGCAATTTCGGTATCATGGCGCATATTGACGCCGGCAAGACGACGACCACCGAGCGCGTCCTCTATTACACGGGCAAGTCGCACAAGATCGGCGAAGTCCACGACGGCGCTGCCACCATGGATTGGATGGAGCAGGAGCAGGAGCGCGGCATCACCATCACGTCCGCCGCCACCACGACCTTCTGGAAGGGTCGCAGCGGCAAGATGTACCGCTTCAACATCATCGACACTCCCGGGCACGTCGACTTCACCATCGAGGTCGAGCGTTCGCTGCGCGTGCTCGACGGCGCCATTGCGCTGCTCGATGCCAATGCCGGTGTCGAGCCGCAGACGGAAACCGTCTGGCGCCAGGCCGACAAGTATAAAGTTCCGCGGATGATCTTCTGCAACAAGATGGACAAGATCGGCGCCGACTTCTACCGCTCGGTCGAGATGATCGGCTCGCGTCTTGGTGCGCATGCCGTCGTCATGCAACTGCCGATCGGCGCTGAGACCGAGTTCAAGGGTGTCGTCGATCTCGTCGAGATGAACGCGCTGGTCTGGCGCGACGAGACGCTGGGCGCTGCCTGGGACGTCGTCGAGATCCCGGCCGACCTTCAGGCCCGGGCCGAAGAATACCGCGAGAAGATGATCGAAGCCGCCGTCGAAATGGACGAGACGGCCCTCGAGAATTACCTCGAAGGCAAGATGCCGTCGAATGACGAGATCCGCGCCCTGATCCGCAAGGGCACCATCGCGGTCAAGTTCTACCCGATGTTCTGTGGCTCGGCCTTCAAGAACAAGGGCGTGCAGCCGCTGCTCGACGCCGTCGTCGAATATCTGCCGTCGCCGGCCGATGTTCCCGCCATCAAGGGCGTCGACGCCAAGACCGACGCCGAGATCGAGCGTCATGCCGACGACAACGAGCCGCTGTCGATGCTGGCCTTCAAGATCATGAACGACCCGTTCGTCGGTTCGCTGACCTTTGCCCGCATCTATTCGGGCAAGCTGACCAAGGGCATCTCGGTCGATAACACCGTCAAGGGCAAGAAAGAGCGCATCGGCCGCATGCTGCAGATGCATGCGAATTCGCGCGCCGACGTCGAAGAAGCCTTTGCCGGCGACATCGTCGCTCTGGCTGGCCTCAAGGACACGACCACCGGCGACACGCTCAGCGATCCGCTGCACCCGGTCATCCTCGAGCGCATGGAATTCCCCGATCCGGTCATCCAGATCGCCATCGAGCCGAAGACCAAGAACGACCAGGAAAAGATGGGCCTCGCCCTTCACCGCCTGGCCGCCGAGGATCCGTCCTTCCGCGTCAAGACCGACGAGGAAAGCGGCCAGACCATCATTTCGGGCATGGGCGAGCTTCACCTCGACATCATCGTCGACCGCATGCGCCGCGAGTTCAAGGTCGAGGCCAATGTCGGCGCGCCGCAGGTGGCTTACCGCGAGACGATCACCCGCAGGCACGAGCAGGACTACACCCACAAGAAGCAGACCGGCGGTACCGGTCAGTTCGCCCGCGTCAAGATCGTGTTCGAACCGAACCCGGAAAGCTCGGAGTTCGAGTTCGAGACCAAGATTGTCGGCGGTGCGGTTCCCAAGGAATACATCCCGGGTGTCGAAAAGGGCATCAACAGCGTCATGTCGTCGGGTCCGTTCGCGGGCTTCCCGATGATCGGCGTCAAGGCGACGCTTATCGACGGCGCTTACCACGATGTGGACTCCAGCGTTCTGGCCTTCGAAATCGCCGGCCGCGCCTGCTTCCGTGAAGCCGCACCCAAGCTTGGCGTGCAGCTGCTCGAGCCGATCATGAAGGTCGAAGTCGTGACGCCGGAAGACTATGTCGGCAGCGTCATCGGCGACCTGAACGGCCGTCGCGGCCAAATCCAGGGCCAGGAAGCGCGTGGCGTGGCTGTCGTCATCAACGCGATGGTGCCGCTGGCCAACATGTTCAAGTACGTCGACAACCTGCGCTCGATGAGCCAGGGCCGCGCGGCCTACACGATGCAGTTCGATCACTATGAGCCTGTGCCGACCGCGGTCGCCCAGGAAGTCCAGAAGAAATACGCGTAACCTGAACGGGTTGCATCGGTAACTTAATTCAAGGCCCGTACGGGCGAGCAGATTGGAGACATCACATGGCAAAAGGTAAATTCGAGCGTAACAAGCCTCATGTGAACATTGGCACGATTGGCCACGTCGATCATGGCAAGACGTCGCTGACGGCGGCGATCACGAAGTATTTTGGCGAATACAAGCGCTACGACCAGATCGATGCGGCGCCCGAAGAGAAGGCCCGCGGCATCACGATTTCGACGGCGCACGTCGAATACGAGACGGCTGCGCGCCACTACGCCCATGTCGACTGCCCCGGCCACGCCGACTATGTGAAGAACATGATCACCGGCGCCGCGCAGATGGACGGCGCGATCCTGGTGGTGTCGGCCGCCGACGGCCCGATGCCGCAGACCCGCGAGCACATCCTGCTTGCCCGTCAGGTCGGCGTGCCGTCGATCGTGGTGTTCCTGAACAAGGTCGACCAGGTCGACGATGCCGAGCTGCTCGAATTGGTCGAGCTCGAGGTTCGCGAGCTTCTGTCGAAGAACGAGTTCCCCGGCGACGACATTCCGATCGTCAAGGGTTCGGCGCTGGCTGCTCTTGAAGATTCCAACAAGACCATCGGCGAAGACGCGATCCGCGAGCTGATGGCTGCGGTCGATGCCTATATCCCGACGCCGGTTCGTCCGCTGGACAAGCCGTTCCTGATGCCGATCGAAGACGTGTTCTCGATCTCGGGCCGTGGCACGGTCGTCACCGGCCGCGTCGAGCGCGGCATCGTCAAGGTCGGCGAGGAACTGGAAATCATCGGCATCCGCCCGACGACCAAGACGACCTGCACGGGCGTCGAGATGTTCCGCAAGCTGCTCGATCAGGGCCAGGCCGGCGACAACATCGGCGCGCTGCTGCGCGGCGTTGATCGTGAAGGCGTCGAGCGCGGCCAGGTTCTGGCCAAGCCCGGTACGGTGAAGCCGCACAAGAAGTTCGTGGCCGAAGCCTACATCCTGACCAAGGACGAAGGTGGCCGTCACACGCCGTTCTTCACCAACTACCGTCCGCAGTTCTACTTCCGCACGACCGACGTGACCGGCATCGTGTCGCTGCCGGAAGGCACGGAGATGGTTATGCCCGGCGACAACATCACGGTCGATGTCGAGCTGATCGTGCCGATCGCCATGGAAGAGAAGCTGCGCTTCGCCATCCGTGAAGGCGGCCGCACCGTCGGTGCCGGCATCGTCGTCACCATCAAAGAGTAATTTGGACTTAAACCGATCTGTCGCGGGCGCAGGATTTGCCCGCGCCGCGCCAGAACAAGGAAGTGACGCATGAACGGACAGAATATCCGCATCCGCCTGAAGGCGTTTGATCACCGCGTGCTCGACGCCTCGACGAAAGAAATCGTGTCGACGGCCAAGCGCACCGGAGCAAACGTCCGCGGCCCCATTCCGCTGCCGACGCGGATCGAAAAGTTCACGGTCAACCGGTCGCCTCACGTCGACAAGAAGAGCCGCGAGCAGTTCGAGATGCGCACGCACAAGCGTCTGCTCGACATCGTCGATCCGACCCCGCAGACGGTCGATGCTTTGATGAAGCTCGATCTGGCCGCCGGTGTCGACGTCGAGATCAAGCTCTAAGGGAATGAGAGCGCGGTAAGGGGCGGTGCCCCTGGCCCGGAACTCTAAAGGAATTGAACCGATGCGTTCAGGTGTGATTGCAAAGAAGGTGGGAATGACCCGCATCTATAATGATGCCGGGGAACATGTTCCCGTCACTGTTCTCCAGATGGAGAACTGCCAGGTCGTGGCTCAGCGCACGCAGGAGAAGAACGGCTATACGGCCGTCCAGCTCGGCGTTGGCCTTGCCAAGGTAAAGAACACGTCGAAGGCGATGCGCGGCCATTTCGCGACCGCTTCCGTCGAGCCGAAGGCGAAGGTCGCCGAGTTCCGCGTCTCCGCCGACAACATGATCGATGTCGGCGCCGAGATCACCGTCGAGCACTTCGTCGCCGGCCAGAAGGTCGATGTGACGGGCACGACGATCGGCAAGGGTTTCCAGGGCGTCATCAAGCGCCACCACATGGGTGGTGGCCGCGCGACGCACGGTAACTCGGTTTCGCACCGTACGCACGGTTCGACCGGCCAGCGTCAGGATCCGGGCAAAGTGTTCAAGGGCAAGCATATGGCTGGCCACATGGGCGACACCCGAGTCACCACACAGAATGTCGAGATCGTTTCGACCGACGCCGATCGCGGCCTGATCCTGATCCGCGGTGCGGTTCCCGGATCGAAGGGCGCCTGGATCCTGGTCCGCGATGCGGCCAAGGTGGCACTGCCGGCCAATGCGCCGAAGCCTGCCGCGATCCGCCCGGTTGCTGCAGCGAGCGCTGCCACGAACGAGGCTCCGGCCGCAGAGGGAGCAGAATAATGGATCTCAAGATCACAACGCTTGGCGGCAAGGACGCCGGCAAGGTGAAACTCTCCGAGGAGATTTTCGGCCTTGATCCGCGCGAGGACATCCTGCAGCGCGTCGTGCGCTGGCAGCTGGCCAAGCGCCAGCAGGGCACGCACAAGGCCAAGGGCCGCGCCGAAATCGCGCGCACCGGCGCCAAGATGTACAAGCAGAAGGGTACGGGCCGCGCCCGTCACCATTCGGCACGCGCTCCGCAGTTCCGCGGCGGCGGCAAGGCCCACGGCCCGGTCGTTCGCAGCCACGAGCACGATCTGCCGAAGAAGGTGCGCGCTCTGGGCTTGCGGCATGCTCTCTCGGCCAAGGCCAAGAGCGCGTCGATCATCATCATCGACGAGCTGAAGCTGACCGAGGCCAAGACGAAGGCGCTGATCGCGAATTTCGCGACGCTGGGCCTGACCAACGCCTTGGTGATCGGCGGTGCCGAGCTTGACCAGAACTTCAAGCTGGCGGCGACCAACATCCCGAACATCGACGTGCTGCCCATCCAGGGCATCAACGTCTACGACATTCTGCGCCGCGGCACGCTGGTCCTTTCGAAGGCCGCCGTCGAGGCTCTCGAGGAGCGCTTTAAATGACCGACCTCCGTCATTACGACGTGATCGTCTCGCCGGCGATCACCGAAAAGTCGACCATGGCTTCCGAGAACAACCAGGTTGTTTTCAACGTCGCCAAGAAGGCGTCGAAGCCGGAAATCAAGGCCGCTGTCGAAGCGCTGTTTGGCGTCAAGGTTACGGCCGTGAACACGCTTGTCCGCAAGGGCAAGATCAAGCGCTTCCGCGGCACGATCGGCCGCCAGAGCGACGTCAAGAAGGCGATTGTGACACTGGCCGACGGCCAGTCGATCGACGTCGCGACGGGTCTCTGAGCTAGGCCGCGAGGACAACAAACATGGCACTTAAAAAATTCAACCCGGTAACGCCGAGCACCCGCCAGCTGGTCATCGTCGACCGCTCGGGCCTCTACAAGGGCAAGCCCGTCAAGGGCCTGACCGAAGGCCTGACGAAGTCGGGCGGCCGCAACAATCACGGCCGCATCACGGCCCGCTTCATCGGCGGCGGTCACAAGCGTTCGTACCGCATCATCGACTTCAAGCGCCGCAAGTTCGACGTCGTCGGCACGGTCGAGCGCATTGAATACGATCCGAACCGCACCGCCTTCATCGCGCTGATCAAGTATGACGATGGCGAGCTGTCCTACATCATCGCTCCGCAGCGCCTTGCCGCCGGCGACAAGATCGTGGCCGGCGAATCGGTCGACGTGAAGCCGGGCAATGCGATGCCGCTGGCCTCGATGCCGGTCGGCACGATCGTCCACAACATCGAGCTGAAGCCGGGCAAGGGCGCCCAGGTTGCCCGCTCGGCGGGTGGCTACGGACAGCTGGTCGGTCGCGATCAGGGCATGGCGATCCTGCGCCTCAACTCGGGCGAGCAGCGTGTCGTTCACGGCTCCTGCATGGCCACCGTCGGCGCCGTGTCGAACCCCGACCACGGCAACATCAACGACGGCAAGGCCGGCCGCACGGTCTGGCGCGGCAAGCGCCCGCACAATCGCGGCGTGACCATGAACCCGGTCGACCATCCGCATGGCGGTGGTGAAGGCCGCACCTCCGGTGGCCGTCATCCGGTCAGCCCGTGGGGCAAGCCGACCAAGGGCAAGAAGACGCGGTCCAACAAGGCGACCGACAAGTTCATCCTGCGCTCGCGCCATCAGCGCAAGAGCTAAGAAGAGGTAACGCCAAGTGACTCGTTCTATTTGGAAAGGCCCCTTCATCGACGGCTACCTTCTCAAGAAGGTGGACAAGGTTCGTGAAGGTGGTCGCAATGAGGTGATCAAGATGTGGAGCCGTCGCTCCACCATCCTGCCGCAGTTCGTCGGCTTCACCTTCGGTGTCTATAACGGCCAGAAGCATGTTCCCGTCTCGGTGAACGAGGACATGGTCGGTCACAAGTTCGGTGAATTCGCTCCGACCCGGACCTATTACGGTCACGGCGCGGATAAGAAGGCGAAGAGGAAATAATCATGGGCAAGGCCAAAGCTCCGCGCAGGCTTGCTGACAACGAAGCGCGCGCCGTTCTGCGCACGATCCGTATCAGCCCGCAGAAGCTGAACCTGGTTGCCGCGCTGATCCGCGGCAAGAAGGTCGCGACAGCGCTTTCCGACCTCGAATTCTCGGCCAAGCGGATTTCCGGCACGGTCAAGAAGACGCTGGAATCGGCGATCGCCAACGCGGAAAACAACCACGACCTCGACGTCGATGCGCTGATCGTGGCGGAAGCCTATGTCGGCAAGTCGATCGTCATGAAGCGGTTCCATGCTCGTGGCCGCGGTCGCGCCAGCCGTATCGAGAAGCCGTTCTCGCACCTCACGATCGTCGTTCGTGAAGTCGAAGAAAAAGGGGAGGCCGCATAATGGGTCAGAAAGTCAATCCGATCGGTCTGCGCCTCGGCATCAACCGCACCTGGGATTCGCGCTGGTTCGCGAACACCGGCGAGTACGGCAAGCTGCTGCATGAGGACATCAAGATCCGCAAGTATCTTGAGAAGGAACTCAAGCAGGCTGCGATCTCCAAGGTCGTGATCGAGCGTCCGCACAAGAAGTGCCGCGTCACCATCCATGCGGCGCGTCCGGGTCTGATCATCGGCAAGAAGGGCGCCGACATCGAGAAGCTTCGCAAGAAGCTGATGGAGATGACGAAGTCCGAGACGCACTTGAACATCGTTGAAGTGCGCAAGCCGGAAATCGACGCGACCCTGGTCGCCCAGTCGATCGCCCAGCAGCTCGAGCGTCGTATCGCGTTCCGCCGCGCCATGAAGCGCGCCGTTCAGTCGGCCATGCGCCTGGGCGCCGAAGGCATCCGCATCAACTGCGCCGGCCGTCTCGGCGGCGCCGAGATTGCACGCATGGAATGGTACCGCGAAGGCCGCGTGCCGCTGCATACGCTGCGCGCCGATGTCGACTATGGCACGGCCGAAGCGCATACGGCTTACGGCATCTGCGGCGTCAAGGTCTGGGTGTTCAAGGGCGAAATCCTCGAGCACGATCCGATGGCTTCGGAGCGTCGCGCGACCGAGGGTGATGCTGCGCATGGCGGTGGTGGCGATCGCGAACGCGGTCGTCGTCGCGAAAACGCCTGATTATTTAGGAATTTGGAGTTAGAACGATGCTGCAGCCAAAGCGCACAAAGTTCCGCAAGCAGTTCAAGGGCCGTATCCATGGTACCGCAAAGGGCGGCACCAACCTGGATTTCGGTGGTTTCGGGCTGAAGGCGCTGGAGCCGAACCGCGTCACCGCGCGTGAGATCGAGGCGGCCCGCCGCGCGATCACTCGTGAGATGAAGCGTGCCGGCCGCGTGTGGATCCGTATTTTCCCTGATGTGCCGGTGACGTCGAAGCCGACCGAAGTGCGCATGGGCAAGGGCAAGGGCGCTGTCGATTACTGGGCGGCGCGCGTCAAGCCGGGCCGCATCATGTTCGAGATCGACGGCGTCAACGAAGAAACCGCCCGTGAGGCGCTGCGTCTCGGCGCGGCCAAGCTCTCGGTCAGGACGCGCTTCGTACAGCGCATCGCAGAATAAGGACGGGCTGATCATGAAAGCCGAAGACATCCGGACGAAGACCCAGGACCAGCTGACCGACGATCTGGCCAGCCTGAAGAAGGAGCAGTTCAACCTGCGCTTCCAGAAGGCCACCGGCCAGCTCGAGAAGACCGCGCGCGTGCGGCAGGTTCGCAAGGACATTGCGCGTATCAAGACCATCGCTGCGGAAAAGTCCGCGGCCAAGAAGGCTTAAGGACGAAAATCATGCCAAAGCGCATTCTGCAGGGCACTGTCGTCAGCGACAAGAACGAGAAGACGGTAGTCGTCAAGGTCGAACGGCGCTTCACGCATCCCGTGATGAAGAAGACCGTGCGCATGACCAAGAAGTACAAGGCGCACGACGAGAACAACGCCCACAAGGTCGGCGATCAGGTGTTCATCCAGGAATCGAAGCCGATTTCCAAGGACAAGCGCTGGATCGTCGTGTCTTCGGACCAGGCGTAACAAACCGAATTTTGGACAGACCGGGGAGGGGCTTTGAGCCCGTCCCGTTAGAAGAGAAGAAGGCGGCCAGTCATGATTCAGATGCAAACAAACCTCGACGTCGCGGATAATTCCGGCGCCCGTCGTGTCATGTGCATCAAGGTGCTGGGCGGCTCGAAGCGGAAATACGCTTCCGTAGGCGACATCATCGTGGTGTCGATCAAGGAAGCCATTCCGCGCGGCCGCGTTAAGAAGGGCGATGTGATGAAGGCGGTCGTGGTTCGCACGGCCAAGGACATCCGCCGCCCGGACGGCAGCGTGATCCGTTTCGACAAGAACGCGGCCGTTCTCGTCGACAACAAGAAAGAGCCGATCGGCACGCGTATCTTCGGACCGGTTCCGCGCGAACTCCGCGCCAAGAACCACATGAAGATCATCTCGCTCGCGCCTGAAGTGCTGTAAGGAGCCGGACCAATGCAAAAGATTAGAAAAGGCGACAAGGTCGTCGTGCTGGCCGGCAAGGACAAGGGCCGTTCGGGCGAAGTCCTCTCGGTTCAGCCGAAGGAAGACACCGCGCTGGTGCGCGGCGTCAACATGATCCGTCGTCACCAGAAGCAGTCCCAGTCCCAAGAGGGCGGGATCATCACCAAGGAAGCGCCGATCCAGCTGTCGAACATCGCGCTCGCCGACCCCAAGGATGGCAAGCCGACCCGCGTCGGCTTCATCTTCCAGAAGGACGGCAAGAAGGTGCGCGTCGCCAAGCGCTCGGGAGAAGTCATCAATGGCTAAGGCTCAAACCACGAAGCCCAAGGCTGAAAGCAAACAGTCCAAGGCCCAGAACACGCCGCGCCTCAAGCAGGTCTACAACGAGACCATCCGCAAGGCGCTGCAGGAGCAGTTCGGCTACGAGAACGAGATGCAGGTTCCGCGGATCGACAAGATCGTGCTGAACATGGGCGTCGGCGAAGCGACCGCGGATTCGAAGAAGCCTTCGATCGCGGCCGAAGACCTGGCGATGATCGCCGGCCAGAAGGCCGTCGTCACCCGCGCCCGTAATTCGATCGCCGGCTTCAAGGTCCGCGAGAAGATGCCGATCGGCGCCAAGGTCACGCTGCGCAAGGAACGCATGTACGAGTTCCTCGACCGTCTCGTGAACATCGCATTGCCGCGCGTCCGCGACTTTCGCGGACTGAATCCGAAGAGCTTCGATGGCCGTGGCAACTACGCCATGGGCATCAAGGAACACATCGTGTTCCCGGAGATCAACTACGACAAGGTTGATCAGATCTGGGGCATGGACGTCATCGTTTGTACGACTGCGAAGACGGACGACGAAGCCAGGGCATTGCTCAAGGCCTTCAACTTCCCCTTCCGCCAGTAACGGCAGCGAGAAAAGGAAAAATCTGAAATGGCAAAGACCAGCTCAGTCGAGAAGAACAATAGGCGCCGCAAGCTTGCCGACCAGTACGGTCCCAAGCGCGCAGCGCTCAAGGCGATCATCATGGACCAGTCCAAGCCGATGGAAGAGCGTTTCCGCGCTCAGCTGAAGCTTGCTGCCCTGCCGCGCAACTCGGCCAAGATCCGCATCCGCAACCGCTGCGAAGTTACCGGCCGTCCGCGCGCCTATTATCGCAAGCTCAAAGTATCGCGCATCGCGCTTCGTGATCTCGGCAATAATGGCCAGATCCCGGGCCTGGTCAAGTCGAGCTGGTAAGGAGGACATAACATGTCATTGAGCGATCCTCTCGGCGATATGCTGACCCGCATCCGCAACGCGTATGGCCGCAAGAAGTCGAGCGTTTCGACGCCGGCCTCGCGCCTGCGTACCCGCGTCCTCGACGTGCTGAAGGCTGAAGGCTATATCCGCGACTACAGCCAGACCGACTTCGACAACGGCAAGTCCGAAATCGAAATCGAGCTGAAGTATTTCGACGGTGCTCCGGTCGTGCGCGAAATCGCCCGCGTCTCGAAGCCTGGCCGCCGCGTTTACGTCTCGGCCAAGTCGATCCCGCACGTCGCCAACGGCCTCGGCATCGCCATCCTTTCGACGCCGAAGGGCGTGATGGCCGATCACGAAGCACGCGAACAGAATGTCGGCGGCGAAATCCTCTGCCAGATTTTCTAATTCGGCAGACCTGAAACAAGAGAAGTGACGAGGACAACCAAATGTCTCGTATTGGAAAGAAACCCGTTTCGCTGCCGCAGGGCGTGACCGCGACCGTCAACGGCCAGACCGTGACGGCGAAGGGCCCCAAGGGCGAGCTGAAGTTCGTGGTGAACGACGAAGTGCTGGTCAAGATGGAAGGCAGCGAAATCGCTGTCCAGCCGCGCGACCAGACCAAGGCCGCCCGCTCCAAGTGGGGCATGTCGCGCACGCAGATCGTCAACATCCTGCAGGGCGTCAAGGACGGTTTCGAGAAGAAGCTCGAGATTACCGGCGTCGGCTATCGCGCGGCACTCCAGGGCAAGAACCTGCAGCTGGCGCTTGGCTTCAGCCACGACGTCGTTTACGAGACGCCGGCCGGCATCACGATCACTGTGCCGAAGCCGACGGAAATCACCGTGACCGGCATCGACAAGCAGCAGGTCGGCCAGGTTGCAGCCGAGATCCGCGAGTATCGCGGTCCCGAGCCCTACAAGGGCAAGGGTGTCCGCTATGCCGGCGAGAAGATCGTCCGCAAGGAAGGCAAGAAGAAGTAGTAGGCCTGGCCCCGAAAAGTTGCAGACTCTTCGGAAAAGGCCAGGCCAAAGAAGTGCAACGCCGCGGGGAGCAGTCGCGGGAGGCGCTTTCGCCTACCGCACATGGCGGCCCCCGTTTTTTGAAGGCAAGGAAGACTATCATGGCTACCAAGGAATCCATCCAGCGCCGCGCGCAGCGCGTCCGCCGCCAGATCAAAAAGGTCGCCGGCGAACGTCCGCGTCTCTCGGTTCACCGCACGTCGAAGAACATCTACGTGCAGGTCATCGACGACGCCAAGGGCCATACCATCGCGGCTGCATCGACACTCGAGAAGGACCTCAAGGGTTCGCTCAAGACCGGCGCCGACACCGAGGCAGCAGCCGCTGTTGGCAAGCTGATCGCCGAGCGCGCTTCGAAGGCCGGCGTTAAGGAAGTCGTCTTCGACCGCGGCGCCTATATCTATCACGGCCGCGTCAAGGCGCTGGCCGAGGCTGCCCGTGAAGGCGGTCTGAGCTTCTAATTGCCTGATCCCGAACCGAAGGTCAGCGCAGCAAAAAGTTGCAGACTTTTCGGTCAAGATCATGCAAGGAAAAATAATTCGCCCCCGGTGACCCAAAGAGGCGCACCGGATCTTATCAGCAACCGTGCTTCCGGAAAAGAACAAGGAACAGGATATGGCACAGGAACGTAGGGATGGCGGCCGCGGCCGCGATCGTGAAGAACGCGATGACGGCATGGTGGACAAGCTCGTCCACATCAACCGCGTCGCCAAGGTCGTCAAGGGCGGCCGTCGCTTCGGTTTTGCAGCACTCGTCGTCGTCGGCGACCAGAAGGGCCGTGTCGGCTTCGGTCACGGCAAGGCGCGCGAAGTGCCGGAAGCGATCCGCAAGGCAACCGAGTCGGCCAAGCGCGACATGATTTTCGTGCCGCTGCGCTCGGGCCGCACGCTGCACCACGACGTCGAAGGACGCTGGGGCGCCGGACGCGTGCTGCTGCGCGCTGCCAAGCAGGGTACCGGCATCATCGCCGGCGGCCCGATGCGCGCTGTCTTCGAGACGCTCGGCATGCATGACGTGGTCGCCAAGTCGATGGGTTCGTCGAACCCCTACAACATGGTTCGTGCCACATTCGACGCGCTGAAGAGCCAGATGCATCCCAAGGATGTGGCTGCTGCGCGCGGCATCAAATATTCGACCCTTCAGGCCCGCCGCGGCACCGCCGTTGCGGCTGAAGAATAGTCGATCTGACCAGGGATTTTGACCATGGCCAAGAAAGCAACCAAGACCATCACCGTTGAGCAGATCGGTTCGCCGATCCGCCGCCCGAAGGAACAGCGCGCAACGCTGGTCGGCCTCGGCCTCAACAAGATGCACAAGCAGCGCACGCTGGAGGACACTCCCTCGGTGCGCGGCATGATCGCTGCCGTCCAGCATCTCGTCCGCGTCGTGGACGAGGGCTGAGCAAAAGCGCAGGAGAACCCAGATGAAACTCAACGATCTGCGTGACAAGGACGGCGCGACGCACTCCAAGAAGCGTCTCGGCCGTGGCATAGGCTCCGGCTCGGGCAAGACCGGCGGTCGCGGCGTCAAGGGCCAGAAGGCGCGCTCCGGCGTTGCCATCAACGGCTTCGAGGGCGGCCAGATGCCGCTCTATCGGCGCCTGCCGAAGCGTGGCTTCAATAACATCTTCGCCAAGAGCTTTGTCGTCGTGTCGCTGGCTCGTATCCAGACGGCGCTCGATGCCAAGAAGCTCGACGCCAAGGCGACCGTGACGGCCGAGGCACTCGTTGCCGCCGGCGTCATCCGCCGCGTCAAGGACGGCGTGCGCATCCTCTCGGACGGCGAGCTCAAGGCAAAGCTTGCCTTCGACGTCGCCGGCGCCTCCAAGGCCGCGATCGAGAAGATCGAAAAGGCCGGCGGTTCGGTCAAGCTGCCGGAAGCGGCAGCGGAGTAACAGCAATTTGAAGCGCGGTCGGCAGGAACGGTATCCGTTTTTGTTCACGATTGCGCTTTGATCCGATCAATTAGGCGGCCGCGTCAACGCGGCCGCTTGCATGTTTAGAGCCCGGAGCTTATCTCGTGAGCTTCGGTGCCACGCGCCGCCTGAGCTGCGGGCATCGAGCGTGACGTACAAATCAAAGAAGTAGCGTATGACGTTGTCCGAAAACCGCTTCACACTTTTCGGCATCATGCTCTAGCGGAGAATCAGGCATGGCTTCGGCTGCTGAACAACTAGCCTCGAATCTGAATTTTGCGGCTTTCGCCAAGGCGGAGGACCTGAAGAAGCGAATCTGGTTCACCGTCGGCGCGCTGCTCGTCTATCGCCTCGGCACCTATATCCCGCTGCCCGGCATCAATCCGGATGCATTCGCGCAGGCCTTCTCTTCGCAGGCCAAGGGCGTGCTCGGCATGTTCAACATGTTCGCCGGCGGCGCCGTGCAGCGCATGGCGATCTTCGCGCTCGGCATCATGCCTTACATCTCAGCCTCCATCATCATGCAGCTGATGACCTCGGTCATTCCGTCGCTGGAAGCGCTGAAAAAGGAAGGAGAGCAGGGCCGCAAGGTCATCAACCAGTACACGCGCTACGGCACGGTACTCCTGGCGCTGGTGCAGGCCTACGGCATTTCGGTGGGCCTGGAAGGAGGCAACGGCATCGTCAACGATCCCGGCATGTTCTTCCGCATCTCGACCGTCGTCACGCTGGTTGGCGGCACCATGTTCCTGATGTGGCTGGGCGAGCAGATCACCGCCCGCGGCATCGGCAACGGCATTTCGCTGATCATTTTCTCCGGCATCGTCGCCGGCCTGCCGCGCGCCATCTCCGGCACGCTGGAGCTCGGCCGCACCGGCGCTCTATCGACCGGGCTGATACTCGCGATCATCGTGCTGGCCATAATCGTCATCGCGCTGATCGTGTTCTTCGAGCGCGCGCAGCGCCGCCTGCTGATCCAGTATCCGAAGCGCCAGGTCGGCAACCGCATGTTCCAGGGCGATACCTCGCATCTGCCGCTGAAGCTCAACACGTCGGGCGTCATTCCGCCGATCTTCGCGTCGTCGCTGCTTTTGCTGCCGGCAACGGTCGCCGGCTTCTCGCAGACGACAAACCTGCCGGCCTGGGCAAGCACCGTGCTCGCTTCGCTCGGCCACGGCCAGCCGCTCTACATGCTGTTCTATGCGGCAATGATCGTGTTCTTCGCCTTCTTCTACACGGCCATCGTGTTCAATCCGAAGGACACCGCCGACCAGCTCAAGAAGCATTCCGGCTTCATTCCGGGCTACCGTCCGGGTGAGCGCACTGCCGATTACATCGACTATGTCCTGACGCGCATCACCGTCGTCGGCGCCATCTATCTGGTGCTGGTGTGCCTGCTGCCCGAGTTCCTGATTTCGGCGACTGGCGTACCATTCTACCTCGGTGGCACATCGCTTCTGATCGTGGTCAGTGTAACCCTCGATACGGTGGCGCAGATCCAGGGTCACCTGATCGCGCACCAGTATGAGGGCCTGATCAAGAAGTCGAAGCTGCGCGGGGGGAAGAAGGCCAGATGAGATTGATATTGCTTGGGCCGCCAGGAGCGGGCAAGGGGACGCAAGCACAAAGACTGGTAGAAAAATACGGCATACCGCAGCTGTCGACGGGCGACATGCTGCGGGCCGCCGTACAGGCCGGCACTGAAGTCGGCAAGCGCGCCAAGGCGGTGATGGATGCCGGCGAGCTGGTTTCCGACGCCATTGTCAACGCCATCGTGGCCGAGCGCATCGACCAGCCCGATTGCACCAACGGTTTCATCCTCGACGGATATCCGCGCACGCTGGTGCAGGCTGATGCGGTTGAATCGATGCTCGCCGAGCGCGCCATTGGCCTCGATGCCGTGATCGAGTTCGTCGTCGACGACAAAGCGTTGGTCGGCCGCATCGTCAAGCGCGCCGACGACGCCAAGGCCGCCGGACAGCCGGTGCGCAAGGACGACAATCCGGTGGTGTTCGAAGAGCGCCTGCGGGAATATTACAAGAAGACGGCGCCGCTGATCGGCTATTATTACGCCAAACGCTCGCTTAGGAGTGTCGACGGCATGGCCCCTGTCGACACCGTGACGGCGGAGATTGAAGCGCTGCTCGCGGCGGTGACGCGGGAGACCGTTACGGTAAAGTAAAGATTGCGCTTGACTGGAACGGTTCGCTGGGTTATGGCGGCCCGTCTTCCTATCAGGCATGAGGCTTGCTTGTCCGCAAGGGCAAGGCAGCCGCATTGAAACCAGGGAACTCCCGCAAGGGCCGGCCTCCACCGGACGCGGGGTAATTTGAACAGCGCCGCGCATGCCTTGTTTTGAAGGCCGGCCGGTCCCATATGGAGCAGAGAAGAATATGGCTCGTATAGCCGGCGTCAACATTCCTACCAACAAGCGCGTCGTCATTGCGCTTCAGTA
Source organism: Mesorhizobium sp. P170090 (assembly GCF_057786115.1). Taxonomy (NCBI): domain Bacteria; kingdom Pseudomonadati; phylum Pseudomonadota; class Alphaproteobacteria; order Hyphomicrobiales; family Phyllobacteriaceae; genus Mesorhizobium; species Mesorhizobium sp. P170090. Next base: position 4,402,258 of record NZ_JBYNWH010000001.1, on the reverse strand, counting down.
CATTCACGGCATTGGCAAGAAGTTCGCCCAGGAGATCGTCGACAAGGTCGGCATCCCGGCCGAGCGCCGCGTCAACCAGCTGACCGACGCGGAAGTGCTGCAGATCCGCGAGACCATCGACCGCGACTACCAGGTCGAAGGCGACCTGCGCCGCGAAGTGTCGATGAACATCAAGCGTCTCATGGACCTTGGCTGCTACCGCGGTCTGCGTCACCGCCGTTCGCTGCCGGTTCGCGGCCAGCGCACGCACACCAATGCACGCACCCGCAAGGGCCCGGCCAAGTCGATCGCCGGCAAGAAGAAGTAAGTGAGCGATAGCGAGTGGCTATTAGCGAGTAGGGGTTCCCTATTCGCTGGTCCCTGCTCACTACTCGCTTTCAAAGGTGGAGCCGCTGGCATTACGGCGGTGTAGAGATCAACTGAAAGGACTATCATGGCCAAGGAAGCCGCTCGTGTTCGCCGTCGCGAACGCAAGAACATCTCGTCGGGCGTTGCCCACGTCAATTCGACCTTCAACAACACGATGATCACCATCACCGACGCGCAGGGCAATTCCATTGCCTGGTCGTCGGCCGGTGCCCAGGGCTTCAAGGGTTCGCGCAAGTCGACCCCGTTTGCCGCCCAGATGGCTGCCGAAGACGTCGCCAAGAAGGCCCAGGAACACGGCATGCGCATGCTCGAAGTCGAGGTCTGCGGACCCGGCTCCGGTCGTGAATTGGCGCTTCGCGCCCTGCAGGCTGCCGGCTTCACCATCACCTCGATCCGTGATGTGACGCCGATCCCGCACAATGGCTGCCGCCCGCGCAAGAAGCGCCGCGTCTAAGACATTACCGAACGCCGCGTGAGCGCCTCAAGGCGCTCCTCCACGGCACTCCAGGTCGCCCGCCACGATTGGATGGTGGCGGGTCAACGGAAGGAAAGCATCATGATCCAGAAAAATTGGCAGGAACTGATCAAGCCGAACAAGATCGAGTTCTCGTCGAAGAAGAAGACGCTGACCACGCTGGTCGCCGAGCCGCTCGAGCGCGGCTTCGGCCTGACGCTCGGCAACGCGCTGCGCCGCGTGCTTTTGTCTTCGCTGCGCGGTGCGGCTGTCACCGCCGTGCAGATCGACGGCGTTCTGCATGAATTCTCGTCGATTGCCGGCGTGCGTGAGGACGTGACCGACATCGTCCTCAACATCAAGGAAATCGCCATCCGCATGGAAGGCGATGGTCCCAAGCGCATGGTCGTTCGCAAGCAGGGCCCGGGTGCGGTTCTGGCTGGCGACATCCAGACGGTTGGCGACGTCGAGATCCTCAACCCGGACCACGTCATCTGCACGCTGGACGAGGGCGCTGAAATCCGCATGGAATTCACCGTCGACACCGGCAAGGGTTACGTGCCGGCCGACCGCAACCGCGCCGAAGACGCGCCGATCGGCCTGATCCCGGTCGACAGCCTGTATTCGCCGGTCAAGAAGGTCTCCTACAAGGTCGAAAATACCCGCGAGGGCCAGGTTCTCGACTATGACAAGCTGACCATGACCATCGAGACCGACGGTTCGATCTCGGGCGAGGACGCGGTGGCATTCGCTGCCCGCATCCTGCAGGACCAGCTTGGCCTGTTCGTCAATTTCGACGAGCCGCAGAAGGAAGTCGCCACCGAAGCCGTCACAGAGCTCGCCTTCAACCCGGCGCTGCTCAAGAAGGTCGACGAACTCGAGCTTTCGGTGCGTTCGGCCAACTGCCTGAAGAACGACAACATCGTCTACATCGGCGATCTCATCCAGAAGACCGAAGCCGAGATGCTGCGCACCCCGAACTTCGGCCGCAAGTCGCTGAACGAGATCAAGGAAGTGCTCGCGGCGATGGGCCTGCACCTCGGCATGGAAGTGCCGGACTGGCCGCCGGAAAACATCGAAGACCTCGCCAAGCGTTACGAAGACCAATATTGAGCATGAATTTCCAAGGATCGGCGGCGTGAGCCGCTCGATCCGACGGTCATGCGGAAAACCATCAGAGGCCACGGCCTCTTGAACAACTGAAGAAGGAAAAGAGCCATGCGCCACGGTTTTAAAGGCCGCCGCTTCGCCCGAAGCATTAGCCATCGCAAGTCGATGTTCGCCAACCTCGCCGTGTCGCTGCTCGAGCACGAACAGATCGTCACCACCCTGCCGAAGGCGAAGGATCTGCGTCCGATCGTCGAGAAGCTGGTGACGCTCGGCAAGCGCGGCGACCTCCATGCGCGCCGCCAGGTGATTGCCCAGATCGGCAATGAAGGCGTCGTCAAGCGTCTGTTCGACACGATCGCGCCGCGCTACGCCACCCGCAATGGCGGCTATCTGCGCATCATGAAGGCCGGCTTCCGCCACGGCGACAATGCCGCCATGGCAGTCATCGAGTTCGTCGATCGCGACACCTCGGCCAAGGGCGCCGGCGACCGCGCCCGCATCGAGGCCGAAGGCACCGACGAGGAAGCCGCTGCCGCATAAGGCTCGGTTTTTCAGGAATGACTTCAAGGGGCCCTTCGGGCCCCTTTTTTGCATTGTCGCGAGGGCATGCTTCGCCAGGCTTTTTTGCCTGCCGGCCAAGTGCTTTTGCACGACAATCGCCGCATTTCAGTGCATTAGCCTTTCATTCTGCACAATCGTCGGGACAATGCCCCCGAACTTGCCTTGGAGGATTCGCGAATGCGCGCCAACCGACTGTCTCTTGTTCTGCTCTTCGCCATGATGGCGTTCGCAGCCGCGCCGACAGTCAGGCAGGCTCTGGCCGAGGACGCCGCCAAGCCAGCCGATCCGGGGCTCTCCGATGTGCTGACCGACCTCCTGCATGGCGTCGAAGGCGAGAACGGCACCTCCGGTCCCGACAAGCGCGTGCCGTTCGGCCGCGAAGAGGTACAGCTGTCGTTTGCGCCCCTGGTCAAGCAGACGGCGCCGGCGGTGGTCAATGTCTATGCTTCGCAGACGGCCAAGGTCACGTCGCCCTTCGACGGCGATCCTTTCTTCGAGGAATTCTTCGGCCGCGCGCAGCCGCGCGCGCAATCATCGCTCGGCTCGGGCGTGCTGGTCGATCCAAGCGGCGTCGTCGTCACCAATTTCCACGTGATCAAGGATGCCGACGAGGTCAAGGTCGCGACCGCCGACGGGCGCGAATTCACCTCGAAGGTCATGCTCAAGGACGAGACGCTTGACCTCGCCGTGCTCAAGATCAACTCCGACAAGCCCTTTCCGGTGATCGCCATCGGCGATTCCGACGCGCTCGAGGTCGGCGACCTGGTGCTGGCCATCGGCAATCCGTTCGGCGTCGGCCAGACCACCACCAGCGGCATCGTGTCGGCGCTTGCCCGCAGCCATATCGGCGTTTCGGATTCGGGCTACTTCATCCAGACCGACGCCGCCATCAATCCCGGCAATTCCGGCGGCGCGCTGATCAACATGGGCGGCCAGCTGGTCGGCATCAACACCGCCATCTACAGCCGCAGCGGCGGCTCGATCGGCATCGGCTTTGCCATCCCGGCCAACATGGTGCGCGCCTTCGCCGACGCGGCCAAGGCCGGGCTCGATTTCTTCGAGCGGCCCTATATAGGCGCCGAGTTCGAAGCGGTCACACCGCAGATCGCCGAATCGCTTGGCATGGAGAAGCCGACCGGCGCGCTGGTGTCGTCGGTCGAGGAAGCCGGACCGGCGGCCAAGGCAGGGCTGAAGCCCGGCGACGTCGTGCTGCAGCTCAATGGCACGACCGTCGAAGGCATCGAGGCGCTGGACTACCGCATGGCGACCCTGTCGATCGGCACCAAGGCGACCTTCGCCATCCTGAGCAAGGGCCAGCAGGCGACGATGGAGATTGCACTGGAGCGCGCGCCGGAAGGCGCCAAGGCGTCGGAAGTGACGCTGCATGGCCGCAGCCCATTCTCCGGCGCCAAGGTCGCGGAACTGTCGCCCAGGCTCGCCCAGCGGCTTGGCCTGCGCACCGACCTCAAGGGCGTCACCGTGGTCGACATCAACCGCGATTCGCCGGCTGCCGATTTCGGCTTCCAGCCCGGCGACATCGTGCGCGAGGTGAACGGCACCACCGTCGATACGGCGGCGACACTGGCGCAGCTTGCCCAGCAGGATACGCGCTGGTGGCGCTTTACCGTCGAGCGCGGCGGGCAGATACTGCGCCAGGTGTTGCGTTACTGAGGCGATCTTCCCATTTCTGAGGATCGTGCTCCAACCAGAAGACCTAGATGGCCGATCTGTTCAGCGTCGATGAACCGGAAAGAGCGCCGCCCGGCCGGCCTTTGGCCGATCGGCTGCGCCCGAAAAACCTTGGCGAGGTCGTCGGCCAGGAGCATCTGACCGGCCCCGACGGCGCACTGACGCGGCTCATCAACTCCGGTTCGCTCGGCTCGATGATTTTCTGGGGGCCACCCGGCACCGGCAAGACTACCGTTGCGCGGCTGCTGGCCGGCGAGACCCGTCTTGCTTTCGAGCAGATATCGGCGGTGTTTTCCGGCGTCGCCGACCTGAAGAAAGTGTTCGAAGCAGCGAAGCTGCGCCGCCCCAATGGCCGCCAGACGCTGCTGTTCGTCGACGAGATCCATCGCTTCAACCGTGCCCAGCAGGACTCTTTCCTCCCGGTCATGGAGGATGGAACAGTTGTTCTGGTCGGCGCCACCACCGAAAATCCATCGTTCGAGCTGAACGCGGCGCTTCTGTCGCGCGCGCGGGTACTGGTGTTTCACTCGCTGGGCGAGGAGAGCATCGCCAAGCTGATGACGCGCGCGGAGGAGACAGAGGGCAGGGCGCTGCCGCTCGACGAAGAGGCGCGGGCGATGCTCATCCGCATGAGCGATGGTGACGGCCGGGCCTCGCTGACGCTGGCCGAGGAAGTCTGGCGCGCCGCCAAACCCGGCGAGGTTTTTGATCCCGAAGGGTTGCAGCGCATCGTCCAGCGCCGCGCGCCGATTTACGACAAGGGCCAGGACGGCCACTACAATCTGATCTCGGCGCTGCACAAATCGGTGCGCGGGTCCGATCCCGACGCGGCGCTCTACTATCTCGCCCGCATGTTCGACGCCGGCGAGGATCCGCTCTATCTCGGCCGCCGGCTGGTGCGCATGGCGATGGAGGATATCGGGCTCGCCGACCCGCAGGCGCTGGTCGTGGCCAACGCCGCCAAGGACGCATACGACTACCTCGGCTCGCCCGAAGGCGAACTGGCCTTCGCCGAGGCCACCGTCTATCTCGCCACCGCGCCCAAATCCAACGCCGTCTATACCGCCTTCAAGGCAGCCACGCGGGCGGCGAAGGAGTTCGGTTCGCTGCTGCCGCCCAAGCACATCCTCAACGCGCCGACCAAGCTGATGAAAGAGGAGGATTACGGCGCCGGCTACCGCTACGATCACGACCAGCCCGATGCCTTTTCCGGCCAGGACTATTTCCCCGAAAAGATGGGCCGGCAGACCTTTTACGATCCGCCCGAACGCGGCTTCGAGCGCGATATCAAGAAACGGCTGGACTATTGGGCAAAGCTGCGCAGCGAGCGGGAAAAATAGGCGCGCGGGACAAACGGGACGAACTCGGCCTGCCCGCGATGAACTGAAATTCTGTCCCCGCCAGTCACAGCAGTGTGATTGTACCGCATGACAAAAAGCCCTATCACGTCGCATGACTCGGCCGGGAGGCTGCCAGGACGGGCGATAATTCGGAACGGGGACAGCGCGCCGCGCGAACAGAAATGACAAAATCCCTTCGCAAAACGCTTCGCCAGGCTGTGATTGCTGTCCCGCTGCTCGCGCTCGGCTTCTATTTCATTCCGATCCTGACCACGATCTGGATCGTCTGCGGCCTGATCGATGTGCTGCGCAACGCCAGCAAGGATCTGTCGCTGTTGCGCGGCTATTTCCTCGGCAATGGCATCTTCACCTGGCTGCTGTCGCCCTTCAATCTGCTGGTGGACCTCGTTTGCTACCGCAACCCGGGTGTGTGGAAGCTGGAGCAGTTTCCTGCCGATTATCAGCGCGAGGTCAACGAGGTTCTTGACGTCTTCAAGGCGCGCAAGGACGAGATCATCGCCGATATCGACGCCAATTTCGGCACCGGTCGTCGCGGCATGTATGTCTATCAGTGGTACGGCAAGCACCGGATCGACAATGTCGCGGAATTCAACAAGGATTTCAAATACATCAAGACCATTGCCGTGTCTGTCTTCAGAGGCAAGGAATCGACTTCCTGGCATTTCGGACCGCTGCGGCTCAGCCTGCGCATCCTCTACAATCTCTTGCCGGTGAAGGCAGAGGTTTTCGTCGAATGCAACGGCGCGAGGAATTACTGGCACGACAACCCGCTCTATATTTTCGACGACACGCTGCTGCACCGCTCGGTCAACGAGTATGACGGACGCCGCTACTGCGTGTTCATGGACATCATCCGCCCGTCGCCGTTCCCCGGCTTCATCGCCGGACTTCTGGCCATCGTTTCGGTAACCGTCGAGCGCATCAATTCCATGTTCTACAAGAACTGGAAGATGATCGGCTCGAGCAAGGCAAAGAAGGTCGAGACGACCTGAGGCGTTGGCCTGAAGGGATTGACCGCACTGCCTTGGCCGGGCAGTAAACGGGCATGTTCAATCTGCTTCTTGTTGTGGTCGGCGGCGGCATCGGCGCCGGCATCCGCCACCTGACCAACATCGGCGCCTTGCGCCTCGTCGGCCCCAACTACCCCTGGGGGACGATGGCGATCAACATCGTCGGCTCCTTTGCCATGGGGCTGTTCGTCGCCGCGCTGATGCGGCGCGGCGGTTCCAATGAGCTCCGGCTGTTCGTCGCCACCGGCGTCCTTGGCGGCTTCACCACCTTCTCCGCCTTTTCGCTCGATTTCGCGACCCTATGGGAGCGCGGAGCGACGCTGCCGGCGTTGGGATATGCGCTGGCCAGCGTCGTTGGCGCCATTATTGCCCTGTTTCTGGGACTTTGGCTCGCAAGAACCGTTTCATAGTGTTATTGCCCCGACCTGGAGCACGCCGCATCCTTTGGACGCGCTGCAGAAACTTTGATCTTGCGCATGATCCTTTCCGAAGGCCGGAGTAGATTTTCGGGGTCACGCGTTAGAAACGGATAAAGCGAAAATCATGGCAGGCGTAGAACAGATCACGGTGGAGGCCGGCGAGGCGGGCATGCGGCTCGATCGCTGGTTCAAGACCCATTTCCCCGGCCTCGGCTTTGGCCATCTGCAGAAGTTGCTGCGCTCGGGCCAGATCCGCGTCGATGGCAGCCGGGTCAAGGCCGACAGCCGTGTCGAGCCCGGCCAGGTGGTGCGTGTGCCGCCGCTCGAGGTCGACAAGAAGGGCGAGAGTGCGCTTACGGGTTACTCGATCCGCAACCAGGGCGACGCCGATGTGCTGGCCAAGATGCTGATCCACGAAGATCCAAAAGTCTTCGTCTTCAACAAGCCGGCGGGCCTGGCGGTGCAAGGCGGCTCGGGCGTCACCCGCAATGTCGACGACATGCTGGAGGCCTGGCGCAGCCAGAAGGGCGAGAAGCCGCGCCTGGTGCACCGGCTCGACCGCGACACGTCGGGCGTGCTGGTGGTTGCCCGCACCAGGCTTGCGGCGATGAAGCTTTCCGAGTCATTCCGGGCGCGCGAGACCAAGAAGACCTATTGGGCGCTGGTCAAGGGCGTCCCGCCCAAGCGTGAGGACAAGATCTCGACCTGGCTGATCAAGGAGCCGACCGAGGACGGCGACCGCGTGCGCGTGGCAGCCCATGGCGAAAAGGGCGCCGACCACGCCGTGTCCTACTATCGCATCATCGAGCAGGCGGCCCAGACGATGACCTGGCTGGAAATGGAGCCGTACACTGGCCGCACCCACCAGCTGCGCGTTCATGCCGCCTATATCGGCTGCCCGATCCTTGGCGACCCCAAATATTTCGAGGCCGACACCAACTGGGACTTTCCGGGCGGCATTCAGAACCGCCTGCATCTGCATGCGCGCCGCATCGTCATTCCGCACCCGGACAAGGGCGTCATCGACGTCACCGCGCCGATGCCGCCGCATATGCGCCAGAGCTGGAACCTGATCGGCTTCGACGACGCCAGCGCGGAGGACTGACATTGGCCGTCGCCTCGGCATTGGATCGCCGCGATGCGGTCGATCTGGCGGCTGCTTCCATCATGGTCGGGTTGACCTTTTCCTGGGGGCTGAACTACGTCGCCGCCAAGATCTCCTATGCCGGCTTCGATCCGGTTTTCGTCTCGATCGCACGTTCGATCATCGGCGGGCTCTGTGTGCTCGGCTGGTGCTGGCTGCGCGGCATCAGGCTGTTTAAGGCCGACGGGTCGCTTGTCGCCGGCATCATCGTCGGCGTGCTGTTCGGCGTCGAGTTCCTGTGCCTCTATATCGGGCTGGAATACACGACCGTTGCCCGCAACACACTGCTGGTCAACACCATGCCGTTCTGGGTCCTGATCGGCGGCCATTTCCTGCTCGGTGAGCGTATCAACGCGCGCAAGCTTGGCGGGCTCGTGCTTGCCTTCTGTGGCCTTGTGGCGGTGTTTTCCGACGGGATTGCCGGCGGCACCGACGTGACCTTGATGGGCGATCTGCTCAGCCTCGGCTCGGGCATCCTGTGGGCGGCGACCAGCATCGTCATCAAGCGTTCGAAACTGGTCGAGACCAGTGCCGAGAAATTGCTGCTTTATCAGCTGGCCGGTGCGGCCATTGTCGGTGTCCTGGTTCTGCCTTTCGCCGGCCCGCCGATCCGCGCGGTCAGTGCCTTGCCGACATTGGCGCTGCTGTTCCAGTCGCTCTATATAGTTGCCTTCACCTATGTGCTGTGGTTCTGGCTGCTCAGGCGCTATCCGGCATCGGGCCTGTCGAGCTTCGCCTTCCTGTCGCCGGTGTTCGGCGTCCTCTGCGGCGCTATCATTCTTGGCGAGGCGCCAACGACCAGGATCTTTGTGGCGCTTGGGCTGATCGCAGTCGGCCTGATCATCGTCAACCGGCCGGCGCGCAAGCAGGTACCTGGATAGAAAGTTCGACCATGCGTGACATCCTCAACGACCTCGAAGCGGGAAAGCATCTGTCCGATCCGGATCCGGTCCGCCGCGCCCAGATCCAGATGAAGACGCACCTGCCGAAGCGCTTCTACAAGGACGTGTCGGTCGTAGCTGTGGAGGACGGTTTTGTCGTCCACCTCGATGGCAAGCCGGTGCGCACGCCGGGCAAGGCGCTGCTGGCGCTGCCGACCGAAAAGGCCGCCGCCCTGGTCGCCAATGAGTTCGCTGCACAGGGCGAGACCATCGACCCGGTCACGATGCCGGTGCTGCGTCTGGTCAACACCGCCATCGACGGCGTCGCCAGCGACCCGCAGGCGGTGCTGGAGGACGTCTTGCGCTTCGCCTCGTCCGATCTGACCTGCTACCGCGCCGACGCGCCACAGAGGCTGGTCGAGCGGCAGAACCAGCATTGGGATCCGGTGATCGACTGGGCGAGAGCGACATTAGGGGCTCGGTTCAATCTCGCCGAGGGCATCATCCATGTCGAGCAGCCGCGCGAGAGCATCGCAGTGCTCGGCGCTCATCTTGCCCAGCGTGCCGAGCCGCTGCGGCTGGCCGCAATCCATGTCATGACTTCGCTGACCGGGTCGGCGCTGCTGGCGCTGGCGGTCGATTACGGCGCGCTCGATGGCGACGCGGCTTGGGCCGCCGGCCATGTCGACGAGGACTGGCAGATCGAGCATTGGGGCCAGGATGCCGAGGCTGTCGCACGCCGCTCGGCCCGCAAACGCGACATGATGGCGGCCGTCGGCCTGCTCGATGCGCTGAAGACCTGATCCTCGGCCTTTGCCGCACTGCACCTAATACCAAAGTCATAAATCCAAGGTCTGTCTGCCTCCAGCGGTCGCTTTCTGTCATTTTTTACGCTGATGGCTGGTTCGAGTCGCGTTCAGAGGGAACGCCGACGATGACGCCCAGCGTCGAAGGCAGACGATTCACGGGAGGACAGTTCAATGGCATTGGCATCGACCGCCGGCGGAGCCAGCCGCGGCATGACACGAGAGGAGAAGAAGGTCATCTTCGCCTCCTCGCTGGGCGCGGTTTTCGAATGGTATGATTTCTATCTCTACGGAGCGTTGGCCGGCGCGATCGGCTTGACCTTCTTCAACTCGTTTCCCGAAAGCACCCGCTACATCTTCACGCTGCTGGTCTTCGCCGCCGGCTTCATCGTGCGCCCGTTCGGCGCGCTGGTGTTCGGCCGCATCGGCGATCTCGTCGGCCGCAAATACACATTCCTTGTCACCATCATGATCATGGGTCTGTCGACTTTCCTTGTCGGCCTGCTTCCGGGTTCAGAGACACTGGGCATTCTGGCGCCGATCCTGTTGATCGCGCTGCGCATGCTGCAGGGCCTGGCGCTTGGCGGCGAGTACGGCGGCGCCGCGACCTATGTCGCGGAACATGCGCCGGACGACCGTCGCGGCTTCTACACCTCATGGATCCAGACGACGGCGACGCTCGGCCTTTTCCTGTCGCTGATTGTCATCCTGCTGGTGCAGAATTCCGTAAGCAAGGACGCCTTCAACGCCTGGGGATGGCGCATTCCGTTCCTGGTCTCGGCTATCCTGCTCGGCATTTCGGTCTGGATCCGGCTGTCGCTTTCGGAATCGCCGACCTTCCTGCGCATGAAGGAAGAGGGCAAGAGTTCCAAGGCGCCGCTGTCGGAAGCCTTCGGCCAGTGGAAAAACGCCAAGATCGCCATCCTGGCGCTGTTCGGCCTCACCGCCGGTCAGGCCGTGGTATGGTACAATGGCCAGTTCTATGCACTGTTCTTCCTGGCCAATGTGCTCAAGGTCGACGCGCAGTCGGTCAACATCATGATCGCCATTGCGCTGGCACTCGGCACGGGCTTCTTCGTCTTCTTCGGCTGGCTGTCCGACAAGATCGGCCGCAAGCCGATCATCATGGCCGGCCTTGCGCTGGCGGTCGTCACCACCTTCCCGCTGTTCAAGGCGTTGACCTGGGCCGCCAATCCGGCGCTCGCCACAGCACAGCAGAACACGCGCGCCACAGTGACGGCGGCTCCGGGAGACTGCAACTTCCAGTTCAATCCGACCGGCACGCGCGTACCGGTCAGTTCGTGCGATATCGCGACCGATTTCCTTGCCAAGAACTCGGTGCCTTACGACATCGTCTCGACGGCGGCGGCGGGGACCCCGGCGAGTGCCATGATCGGCAGCGAAACCGTGGCGTCTTATGATGCCAAGGCCGCGGGCGACAAGAAGGCTGCCAGCGACGCTGCCTTCAAGAAGGGTATCAACCTCGCGCTTCAGGGTGGCGGTTATCCGCTGAAGCGTGCTGCCGCCAAGGTTGCCGACCAGAAGCTCGACGCCTTTGTCGCGGCCAATCCTGAACTGAAGCTCGATGCGGCAGCCATCCGCGCCGGCGAAAAGACCGCGGTCCCGACCGAACAGGCCATCAAGGACAAGGTGCTGACCAAGGATGAGGCCGCGGGCGCCACCGAGGTGACCGTGTACAGCGTTCCGGCAGCGGGCGCGTTCGCGATGTTTGCCGACCCCGCACAGGTCAACTGGGCAAAGGTCATCGGCATCCTGTTCATCCTGGTCCTCTACGTGACCATGGTCTACGGGCCGATCGCGGCGATCCTGGTCGAGATGTTCCCGACACGCATCCGCTACAGCGGCATGTCACTGCCCTATCACATCGGCAATGGCTGGTTCGGCGGCCTGCTGCCCGCGATCGTGTTCGCGTTCAGCGCCTACAAGGGCGATATCTATTACGGCCTTTGGTATCCGGTGGTGATCGCGGCGGTGACGCTGATCATCGGCATGATCTTCGTCAGGGATACGCTCGGCACCGACCTGCATACCAAGCAGTAGCCGACGGCTCTGTATCAAGCAAAAAACCCGGCGCGAGCGATCGCGCCGGGTTTTTGATTTGTGGGCCTGTTCGATCTATCAGCGCGGAAGACGCCTAGCTCTTGCGAGGCTGTTCGGCCTCCGCAATGGCGGCCTCATGATACCAGGCCTCGCCATGGGCAAGCGGGTGATCGCGCAGCGAAGCAAGCTCTGCCGCAAACTTGGCCTTTACGCCTAAATTTGAGGCACCCGCACGCGCTGCCACCGGGAACATCAGGATTTTGGCCGACGGACGGGCTGAGGTGATTTCCATGGTCGGTCTCCTTTCTTCTGGAGAGGCTCTTCGATTCATCTTTCCATCAAGGTAGGTCCTGCAATCCTTTTAGGCAAGATGCCTAAAGAAAGATCGGCATTTGCCTGTTATTTAAGCAAATTCTGCCTTTGATTGATCCGGGCGCATTGCTTAGGCGGCTTGCCATCACCGGCGGGATGAAAGGGCATTTTTGCCGCACCCTGACCAACTGAAGTGGCACACGATTTGCATTTTATCGACCGGCAGCTGGGCTGCTGGATGGCTCGGCGCGCCGGCGTCATCCAGGTTCGGTGATCAAGCAACGAGAGGCTCTAGAATGACGAAATACAAGCTCGAGTATATCTGGCTCGATGGTTACACGCCGGTCCCCAATCTTCGCGGCAAGACCCAGATCAAGGAGTTCGCCGAGTTCCCGACGCTCGAGCAGCTGCCGCTGTGGGGCTTCGACGGTTCTTCGACGCAGCAGGCCGAAGGCCACAGCTCCGACTGCGTGCTGAAGCCGGTCGCCGTATTCCCGGACCCGGCCCGCAGCAATGGCGTGCTGGTGATGTGCGAAGTGATGATGCCAGATGGCGTGACGCCGCATGTGTCCAACAAGCGCGCCACCATCCTCGACGACGAGGGCGCCTGGTTCGGCTTCGAGCAGGAGTATTTCTTCTACAAGGACGGCCGTCCGCTCGGCTTCCCCGAGAGCGGCTATCCGGCGCCGCAGGGCCCGTACTACACCGGCGTCGGCTATTCGAATGTCGGCCCGATCGCGCGCCAGATCGTCGAGGAGCATCTCGACCTCTGCCTCGCAGCAGGCATCAACCATGAAGGCATCAACGCCGAAGTGGCCAAGGGCCAGTGGGAATTCCAGATTTTCGGCAAGGGCTCCAAGAAGGCCGCCGACCAGATGTGGATGGCCCGCTATCTCTTGCAGCGCCTGACCGAAAAGTACGAGATCGACATCGAGTATCACTGCAAGCCGCTCGGCGACACCGACTGGAACGGCTCGGGCATGCACGCCAACTTCTCGACCGCCTATATGCGCGAAGTCGGCGGCAAGGCCTATTTCGAAGCGCTGATGGCTCAATTCGACAAGAACCTGATGGACCACATCGCCGTCTACGGCCCGGACAATGACAAGCGCCTGACCGGCAAGCATGAGACCGCTCCGTGGAACCGCTTCAGCTACGGCATCGCCGACCGAGGCGCCTCGATCCGCGTGCCGCATTCCTTCGTCAACAATGACTACAGGGGCTACCTGGAAGACCGCCGCCCGAATTCGCAAGGCGACCCCTACCAGATCGCTTCGCAGATCCTGAAGACCATCGCGGAGGTTTCGACCAGCGCCCAGGTTTCGGCGGCCGCCTAAGCATCTATAGCGGCGCAGGCTTCGTAAGCCTGCGCCGTAGCCTGCTGCTACCACGTCTACAGTCTGCTATTGGTCAAACAAAAACCCCGGCGTCTGAACTGACGCCGGGGTTTTTCCTTGTCGCTGAGGTTATCGTTCAGACCGAATAGTACATGTCGTATTCGACCGGATGCGGGGTCATTTCGAAGCGCATCACTTCGGCCATCTTGAGCTCGATGTAAGAGTCGATCTGGTCGTCGTCGAAGACGCCGCCGGCTTTCAGGAAGCCGCGGTCCTTGTCCAAGCTTTGCAGCGCTTCGCGCAGCGAACCGCAGACGGTCGGGATCTTCTTCAGTTCCTTCGGCGGCAGGTCGTAGAGATCCTTGTCCATCGGCTGTCCCGGGTGGATCTTGTTCTTGATGCCGTCGAGGCCGGCCATGAGCATGGCGGCGAAAGCGAGGTAGGGGTTCGCGCCCGGATCGGGGAAGCGGACCTCGACGCGCTTGGCTTTCGGGGACGAGCCGAACGGAATGCGGCAGGAGGCCGAACGGTTGCGCGCGGAGTAGGCGAGCAGCACCGGGGCTTCATAGCCAGGCACAAGGCGCTTGTAGGAGTTGGTCAGCGGGTTGGTGAAGGCGTTGATCGCCTTGGCGTGCTTGATGATGCCGCCGATGTAGAACAGGCACGACTCCGACAGGCCGGCATATTCATTGCCGGCGAAGGTCGGCTTGCCGTTCTTCCAGATCGACTGGTGGACGTGCATGCCCGAGCCGTTGTCGCCGAAAATCGGCTTCGGCATGAAGGTGGCCGTCTTGCCATAGGCGTTGGCGACCTGGTGCACGACATATTTATAGATCAGCATCTTGTCGGCGTTGCGGACCAGCGTGTCGAACTTGATGCCGAGCTCGTGCTGGGCAGCGGCAACCTCGTGATGGTGCTTTTCGACGCGCACGCCCATTTCGGCGAGCACGGTCAGCATTTCGGAGCGCATGTCCTGCGCGCTGTCGATCGGCGGCACAGGGAAGTAGCCGCCCTTGACGCGCGGGCGGTGGCCGAGATTGCCGGTCTCGTAGTCGGTGTCGTCGTTGGACGGCAGTTCGGTCGAGTCCAGCTTGAACCCGGTGTTGTAGGGATCGGCCTTGTACTTGACGTCGTCGAAGACGAAGAACTCGGCTTCGGGGCCGACATAGATGGTGTCGCCGATGCCTTCGGCCTTCATGTAGGCCTCGGCCTTCTTGGCGGTGCCGCGCGGGTCGCGGTTGTAGGATTCGCCGGATACCGGATCGAGAATGTCGCACAGGATGACCATGGTCGACTGGGCGAAGAACGGATCCATGTGGACGGTGTCCGCATCGGGCATCAGCACCATGTCGGACTCGTTGATCGCCTTCCAGCCGGCGATCGAGGAGCCGTCGAACATGACGCCGTCGGCGAACATGTCTTCCTCGACCTCGATGACATCCATCGTCACGTGCTGCAGCTTGCCCTTCGGATCGGTGAAGCGCAGGTCGACGAATTTCACGTCGTTGTCCTTGATCTGCTTCATGATGTCTTTGGCTGTCGTCATGTCGTTTCTTCCCTGTGTGATGACGTTTCGAGGAGACGTTAATCTGAAATCAGAAAGCTCAGACGGCGTCCATCCCCGTTTCGCCGGTACGGATGCGAACGACCTCCTCGATGTTGGAGACGAAGATCTTGCCGTCGCCGATGCGGCCGGTCTGCGCCGCTTTGCGGATGGCTTCGATGGCGCCTTCGACGGCGTCGTCGCCCAGCACGACTTCGATCTTCACCTTGGGCAGGAAGTCGACGACATATTCGGCGCCGCGATAGAGTTCGGTATGGCCTTTCTGGCGGCCAAAGCCCTTAGCCTCGGTCACGGTAATGCCTTGCAGACCGGCCTCCTGAAGCGCTTCCTTCACTTCGTCTAGCTTGAACGGCTTGATGATCGCTTCGATCTTTTTCATGTAAAAAGTGGCCTCCACTGCCAAAAAAACGGGTTGTGCGCCCCGCTTGCGCCTCCATCAAGCACGAACTGTGCCAATTTCAGCCCACGCGAAGCGGTTTCGCGCAATTCCAATGCCGCGCCGCGCCGGGATGCACATTCGCGTCATCCTCTGCTTCGGCTGCGGCAAAGCTGCCCGAAGCCTACACATTGCCGCTTCGGGCGTCTGCACGATAATTAGGCAGATTGCGCATTTTGCAGGCCCGCGCGGATCCGTGGCACCAGTCTGCGAAAGGATTGGCCGCACGCCAACGCAGCACCTGGCCGTTTGCTTCGAATCCGAAACTGGACAATTCTCGATACGGACAAAGGGGTCGGCCTTGAACGAAATGCGGATCGGCAATCCATGAGCAATGAAGTCCTGTCGCCGGCCGAGATGGGCGAGGCCGACCGGCTGGCGATCGCGGCCGGTCCGCTCGACGGCTATGGCCTGATGCAGCGCGCCGGCGAAGCGGTCGCTGCTGTGGTCCTGGCACGCTATCCCGCAGCAAGCCGCGTGCACGTGCTGTGCGGCCCCGGCAATAATGGTGGCGACGGCTATGTTGTAGCGCGGTTGCTGGCCGAGGCTGGTGTGAATGTGGCGCTCTGGGCCGAAGGCAAGCAGAAGCCCGGGAGTGATGCGGCGCGAGCTTCCGAGGCCTGCAATCTGCCGGTCGAGCACATCGGACACTGCTACCCGGAACCGGGTGAAGTCGTCGTGGACGCGCTCTATGGTGCGGGATTGTCGAAGAAGATATCCCTGCATGCCTCTGCCGTCTCAGGATTGGCCGCGGCGGAGCGCGTGCCTGTGGTGTCAATCGATCTGCCTTCTGGTGTGTCGGGCGAGACCGGCTTGAGCAACGCTTATTTCAAGGCCGACGTGACGGTGACGTTCGTGCGGAAAAAGCCCGGCCATCTGCTGATGCCGGGGCGCAGCCTCTGCGGCGAGATCATCATCGCCGATATCGGCATTCCGGATGCGATCGTCGATGAGTTCAAGATCAAGACGTTCGAGAACACGCCTGACTTCTGGCTATACAGTTTTCCGAAAACGGCGGTCGATACACATAAGTATAAGCGCGGCCACGTCAGCGTCTTTTCCGGCGGGCCGAGCGCGACAGGTGCGGCGCGGCTGTCGGCGATGGCTGCAGCCAGAGCCGGGGCAGGGGCGGTGACCGTGCTCTCGCCTGAAAATGCCATGCAGGTAAACGCGGCGCATCTGACATCGATCATGCTGCGCGAGGCCGGTTCGATGGAGGAAGTGCAGGAATTTTTGTCGGCGAGGCACCCCGAAGTACTTGTGTTCGGACCAGGGCTCGGGCCGAAACCCAAAGTGGGGGATTTCGCGTTGCAATTGATCGCGACGGTCGCTGACCTAAACCGCACGTCGACGAGTTCATTCGGAATTCAGCGCCCTGCCATTGTCTTGGATGCTGACGCCATCACGTCATTGGCGCATCAGCCTCAGGCCCTGTTCGACGCCGCGCTGCTCCCGCTGGCGCCGGTATTGGTGCTGACGCCGCATGAAGGCGAATTCGCCAGACTTTTTCCCGACATCGCGAAGGACAAGAAGCAGTCGAAACTCGCCAAGGCGCGCGCAGCCGCTGAACGAGCCAACGCCATCATGGTCTACAAGGGCGCCGACACCGTCATCGCGGCGCCGGACGGCCGCGCGGTGATCAACGCCAATGGTGCACCATGGCTCGCCACCGCCGGTTCCGGCGACGTGCTGGCGGGCATTGTCGCCGCGCTGCTGGCGCAGGGCATGCAGGCATTCGAGGCCGCCTGCGCAGCGGTCTGGATCCATGCCGAGGCCGGCAGCCGCTTCGGTCCTGGATTGATCGCGGAGGATCTGCCGCTGGCCCTGGTGCCGGTGCTGCGTGAACTTGTCGAGGCACGGCAGAAGGTGCCGATCGGATGAAGCGTTTCGCGCTCGTCATCGCGGCCGTCATCGCACTGTTCGCCTCGCATGGCGTGCGCGCTGAGCAGCCGGTGACCATCGTCGACGATCCGGCGGTGCTCGCCGCCCTCGATGCCAAGGGTTTTGGCTTCGCCCGCATTTTCGCCGTCGACGGCCCGGACGATCTGAAGACGCTCTACAGTGAGGCGCCGGCCTATCGTGCCGTTGTCGACATGGTGGCGGCCGATATTGCCACGCTGCGGGCCGAGATAAAGGCCGGCGGGCGCACGCTCTACGAGGTGACCGACGGCAATGTCGGCCGCATCATGGATATGCGCTGGCTGAAGACCGAGGCCGCGCGCTTCCGCCTGGTCGGCGTCGTCAACCGGCTGGACCGGCGTGACTTCACCGCGCTGCAAGGTGACAAGAGCTGTGGCGAGGTGCGCTTTGTCTATCGCCTGGCCTACAGTTTCCGCAAGAACGGCAAGGTTCTGGCATCGCGGCTGCCATTCAATTTCAACGCCGTCTACAGCGTGGCGCCGGATGCCGATGGCGGCTGCGTCGGCGTTGCCGGGCGCTGGACACCGCAGATCGACGAAAACGTCGATGCCGGCTGGCTGGTCGGCGGGCCGCTGGCACCGGAGGAACTGACTTTCAAACAGCTCGAACTCAACGCGCAAGTGGTGCGCTTTCCCTCGGGCCAGGAGACCGAGTTCGGCGGGCAGGCGGCCTATCTGATGCGGATCTTCGGCATCGATGGCGCTGCCATCAGCGAGAAGCCGCTGGAGAATTCGCCTGACATTGCGCGGCTCTCGGACAATGCTGCACTCAAGAAAAGGCTCGCCGACTACGTCAGCGCCAATGTCGCGGCCGTCGATCTCGGCGTCTACGAAATCCCCGACGAATTCCTGGCGAAGAAAATCATCTCGTGGTCGACCTTCGGCAGCGCGAGACGGGCCAACCATCCGTTCACGCCGCTGTTCCAGCCAGCGGATTTCGCCGGCTTGGACTATGCGGCGCTAAAGCTGGTGCGGACACCGGAGGCGCTGGTCGAGCGGCTGGACAATGGCGCCTGCCAGGGCTGCCACCAGGCGGGCTCGACGGCCGGCTTTCACTTCATCGGCCTCGACGACAAAACGACGTCGCCGCTCAACCGGATCGAGGTCGGCATCTCGCCGCATCTCCATGCCGAGATTCCGCGACGTGAGGCTTGGCTGCGCGCGACGGAAGAAGGCAAGGAGCCGAACCGCTACCGGCCGCTGTCCTTCGCGCCGCCGGCGACATGGACCGATGCCGGCGATGTCGACTACGCCCCAGCCGAGATGGCGATGCCGTGCCTGATGCCGGAGGATGCAAAACGCTTCGGCGCGACCTGGCAATGCGGCGGCGGTACGGTCTGCACGCCACTGGCGACGGCTTCAGGCGTGCATACCGCGTTGGCGCAATGTCTGTTGCCCAAGGACAGCCCAAAGATGTTTTCGGGCCATCCCTGCCTGACCGGCTCGATCGCCAGCAACCCGTCGCAGCCGTTCAACGACCGCTACAAGATCACCGGCCAGTTCGCTGCTTTTGCGCCGACCTTATCGCGGACCGCCTACACCTGCCGCCCACCGAAAATCGGCGTACCGGCAGGCATCGCTTATCGCGCTTGCGACGACAAGGACCGCAGCTTCGCCGCATTCAAGACGGGCAAGCCGATGCCATCGGAAATTTGCGGCATGGTCGGCGGCAAGAAATTCGACACCTGCGTCGCCACCAACAATTTCGACCAGTGCCTCGGCGGCGCGGTCAACCGCGGCAACCGTCCAGCCTGCTCGGCTGATCATTTCTGCCGCGAGGACTATATGTGCCAGTCGCTGCCGCCGGACACGCCGGGTGCTGCCAAGGTGAAAGGCATCGGCTACTGCTCGCCGACCTATTTCATCTTCCAGATGCGCATCGATAATCACGCGACGCCCTGGGCGAGCGCGACCAGCGCCCCCAGGGATGCGGGGTTCGGGGCGGCGGAAGAGGAGTGAGCCTGCGAGTTGGGCGACCACCAGTTCAGCGCTGGAGATAGTCTTCCATCCGCGCAGTCCATTTGGTGTCGAATTCCGAAATGTGGCGCTGTGCTACGCTCGAGTTCAGCAGCGTCGAGAGCGCGGTCACGGCGATCGGGTCCAGGTCGGGCGGCTCCGTGTAGCCAAGCGCCGCCAGCCGTTGAGCCAATGATGGATGGGTGGACTTTGCGTCATCCGGGCTTGCCCACGCCTTGCGGGCGCAAACATTGAGGCAAATGGGTTCTCGCAGCTGGCCGGCAGCTTCCAGCATGCGCTCGAGCGGCGGTCGCGGCGGACGCAAAGCACCTCGCAATTCATGCTGCAAAGGGTCATAGACCGTCTCCGCGAAATGCACGTCTGCCGTGGCAAGAAGCAACAGCGCGCGTGCGGCGTGCTCGGCGTCGCCGGAGGATGCCGCGTGTCGATCTGCCTTGATCTCCGCTTCGCGCGAAAGCCGGATTTCTTCCCGCTCGAACGATTGCGACAGCCAGCCGATAGCGGCGTGGAGCAGGCTGCCTGTGATCGTGGTTCCGGGCGGGGCATACTCGAAGACAAATCCGAAACCGTTTTCGAACTCAGCGAGATTGAGGCTGCCATTGGTATCCTTGTTGCGCACATGCGCGTCCTCATGGGCAAGGATCGCGGCAAGCGCTCTTTCATCGGTCACTGCGAGGAGAGGGATGCCAATGGTTAGAAACAGCCGATTGCCGAGAAGGCCGAGAAGCGTGCGCTCCTCGCGCACGCTGGCGTTCAGGTTGCCCTCTAGTATGACAACCGTGCGCGCAGCACGGCGCGGTCCGGCGACGCTCCGCCACAGCGCCCACAGGCCGGGCGCTTCTGCTTCACTGACGCCTTTGATCTTGCTGCGTCGGAAGCCCGCAAACAATGTGCCGAACAGAAATGCCATGGCCGTGGTGGCGATCGGCATGACGACAAAGCCGCTGGCGATAAACCAGATCGGATGGTTGTCGAGCAGGGACATCCAGACGCACAAGATGACGAGGGCGGGAACAACGAAAAACAGGACCGTGAACCTGCCAAACCGCCGACCGGCGCTGATGATCAGTCGCGACATTGGATGTTACAACGGGATGTTGTCGTGCTTCTTCCAAGGGTTCTGCATGTCCTTGTTGCGCAGCATGCGCAGTGCCCGGGCAATGCGGCGGCGGGTCGAATGCGGCATGATCACCTCGTCGACATAGCCGCGTTCGGCGGCGACGAAGGGCGACAGGAAACGGTCCTCGTAAGCCTTTGTGTGAGCTGCGATCTTTTCGGCGTCGCCGATATCCTTGCGGTAGATGATCTCGACCGCGCCTCTCGCCCCCATCACCGCGATCTGCGCCGTCGGCCAGGCATAGTTCATATCGCCGCGCAGATGTTTTGAGGCCATCACGTCATAGGCGCCGCCATAGGCTTTGCGGGTGATGACCGTGATTTTCGGCACGGTCGCCTCGGCGTAGGCAAACAGGAGTTTCGCGCCATGCTTGATCAGGCCGCCATATTCCTGCGCGGTGCCGGGGAGGAAGCCGGGGACGTCGACGAAGGTGACGATGGGAATGGAAAAACAGTCGCAGAAGCGCACGAAGCGCGCCGCCTTGCGGCTTGCGTCGGAATCGAGCACGCCGGCCAGCACCATCGGCTGGTTGGCGACGAAGCCGACGGTACGGCCCTCGACGCGGCCAAAACCGGTGACGATGTTCTTGGCGAAGTTCTGCTGGATTTCGAAGAAGTCGCCTTCGTCGGCAACTTTGAGGATCAACTCCTTGATATCATAAGGCTTGTTGGCGTTGTCCGGGATCAGCCGGTCGAGCGACAGATCATGGTCGGTGACCGACTGGTAGCACTCGATCTCAGGAAGCTCCGACGTGTTGGACGCCGGCAGCAGATCGACCAGCCGGCGCATCTGCAACAGCGCCTCGACGTCATTGTCGTAGGCGCCATCGGCGATCGAGGATTTCGTCGTGTGGACGGACGCGCCGCCAAGGCTCTCGGCGGTCACCGTCTCGTTGGTGACGGTCTTCACCACATCCGGCCCGGTGACGAACATGTAAGAGGTGTCGCGGACCATGAAGATGAAGTCGGTCATCGCCGGCGAATAGACGTCGCCGCCGGCGCAAGGGCCCATGATCACGGAAATCTGCGGAATGACGCCGGAGGCCAGCACATTGCGCTGAAAGATCTCGGCATAGCCGCCAAGCGCCGCCACGCCTTCCTGGATGCGGGCGCCGCCGGCGTCGTAGAGGCCGATGATCGGCGCGCGATTACGCAGCGCCATCTCCTGCACCTTGATGACCTTTTCGGCGTGCGCCTCCGACAGCGAGCCGCCGAAGACGGTAAAGTCCTTGGCGAACAGATAGACCGGACGGCCATTGACCGTGCCCCAGCCGGTGACGACGCCATCGCCGGCGATCTTGGTCTTCTCCATGCCGAAATCGGTCGAGCGATGCTCGACATACATGTCGAACTCCTCGAACGAGCCTTCGTCGAGAAAGATCTCGATACGTTCGCGCGCCGTCAGCTTGCCCTTCTTGTGCTGGGCGTCGATGCGGGTCTGGCCGCCACCCATGCGGGCGATCTCGCGGCGGCGCTCGAGTTCCTTCAGCACGTCCTTCATCGCTCGGTCTCCAGAAATGGCAGCTGCATTTGTGGTAATGATGGCTGCAGGCGTGTGCAAGCGCCGCTTTCGGCCTCGATTATTGCGCTGCAGCATGTGGCCCCTTGCATTCCGGAGCGAACTCAGCCATATGCAGCCCATAGGCGCTTGGGCCGGAGATTCCGGCCTTCTCGACAAATGAGACTGGTTGCGTCTGTTTTCCCTCTTTCCGGTATATCGGCCCCTCTTTCCGATACATCGCGAAGTGGCGAAAGAGCCCCGTGGCATGACGCCAGCGGGCACGACAGCGCAGCCGAGTGGACGTTTCCGTCCGCCCGCCTTGTCGTTTCATATCAAATTTTTCGACGGCAGGTTGCGCCCTGCCGCCATCGATGTTGCGGCCAAGGCCGCGTGAAAGAAGACTATTTTGACCAACGAAAACACCTCAGCCGGTAACGCTATCTCGACCGGCAACACTGCGGAGCTCACCGGTTTCGCAGCTCTTGGAATTGCCGGCGCGCTGCTCAAGGCGACGCATGGCGCCGGCTTCACCGAGCCGAAGCCGATCCAGACGCAGGCGATCCCGCCGCAGATGGAAGGCCGTGATATCTTCGGCATCGCCCAGACCGGCTCGGGCAAGACCGCAGCCTTCGCGCTGCCGATCCTGTCGAAGATCATCGCGCTCGGCACCAAGCGCCGGGCCAAGACCACCCGTGCGCTGATCCTGGCGCCGACGCGCGAACTCGCCGTCCAGATCGAGGACACCATCAAGATCCTCGCCAAGGGCGCGCATGTCTCGACCGCTCTCGTGCTTGGCGGCGTCTCGCGCTTCAGCCAGGTGAAGAAGGTCGCTCCCGGCGTCGACATCCTGATCGCC
This sequence comes from Mesorhizobium sp. P170090, assembly GCF_057786115.1. Taxonomy (NCBI): domain Bacteria; kingdom Pseudomonadati; phylum Pseudomonadota; class Alphaproteobacteria; order Hyphomicrobiales; family Phyllobacteriaceae; genus Mesorhizobium; species Mesorhizobium sp. P170090. The sequence goes on along the minus strand of NZ_JBYNWH010000001.1, from coordinate 4,379,375 downwards.
ACGCCCGGCCGCCTGACCGACCTGGTGCGCGAGGGCGACCTCATTCTCTCCGACACCAAATGGCTGGTGCTGGACGAGGGTGACCGCATGCTCGACATGGGCTTCATCAACGACGTCAAGCGGATCGCCAAGGCGACCGCGCCCGACCGTCAGACGGTGCTGTTCTCGGCCACCATGCCCAATGAAATCGCCGAACTGGCGAAGGGCCTGTTGAAGAACCCGATCCGCGTCGAAGTCGCGCCGCAGAGCACCGCTGCTGCCGAAATCGTGCAGGGCGTTGTCTTTGCCCGCACCAAGCAGAAGCGCCAGGTGCTGTCGACGATGCTCGCCGACGAAGCGATGAAGTCCGTCATCATCTTTTCGCGCACCAAACATGGCGCCGACCGGGTGACCAAGGACCTCGAACGCGACGGCTTCAAGGCCGCCGTCATCCACGGCAACAAGTCGCAGAACGCCCGCCAGAAGGCGCTCAACGATTTCCGCGAGGGCTCGGTGCGCATTCTTGTGGCGACCGACATCGCGGCGCGCGGCATCGACGTTCCCGGCATCAGCCATGTGGTGAATTTCGACCTGCCGGATGAGGCCGAAAGCTATGTCCACCGCATCGGCCGTACCGGCCGTAACGGCATGGACGGCATCGCCATCACGCTTTGCGATCCTTCCGAAAACAGCAAGCTGCGTCAGGTCGAGCGCATCATCCGCAGCAAGCTGCCGATCGTTGCCGACCATCTCGGCAGCCCGGATCCGGTGCGCAATCCGGCCGAAAAGAACGAGCGCTTCGAGCCCGCCAATGATCGCAACGACCGCAATGGCCGTCGCGACGGCAGGCGGCCCGGTGGCCAGAACAACGGCTTCGCCAAGAAGCGTTTTGGTGACAAGCCGGCCTTTGCGGGTGCAAGCGAGCGCAAGCCGGAAGGCGCCAAGGCCTTCAAGGGCAACAACAAGCGCCGCTTCGGCGGCAAGCGGCCCGCGGCGCGGGCTGCCTGATCAGACGAACCGGTCAGGCTCGTCGAGCCTGGCTTGATTGCTGACGATTGAATATGAGGACGGCCGGGGCAATGCTTCGGCCGTCCTTTTTCGTTTAGGGCTGCCCGGTAGTTGCCTGAACCCACACGACGATCCGCTGCGCCAGGAATGCCGTGGTCGAGGGCGACAGCGCGTCGCCGGCAATGACGTGGTTGTCGGGATCGCCATTGTCGTCGACGGGCACCAGTTCATGCGGTGCGCCCCAGCGGCCGGCGATTTCGCGGGTGCGATCCTGGCGCACCACCTTGTCGGAATCCGAGAAGATGAACAGCGCCGGTATGGTTGCCTTCTCCACAGGCGCTGCGTAGGCAAGGTTGGTCAGCGCCGCCATCGGTAGCACGGCCGCCATTGGATAGGTGTGCGTCCAGAGTTTCTCGTGCAGCGCGTTGCGGGTCGTAAAGCTGCGCTCCTTGCCGCCGACGAACTCGGCGATCTGCCTGCCCCAGGGCATGGTCAGCAGCTCGGCGCCTGCAGCCCTGACGCCGAAATTCGGCGAGATGAATGCGATTGCAGCGACGCCGTCCGATGCGCCAGGCTCAGTCGCCGCCCATGCCGCCAGCGATCCACCGGTCGAGGTGCCGATGACGATCACCTTGTCGCCGATGGCCCGGCCGATGGCGAGCGCCTCCTCATAGTCGTTGATCCAGGCATTGACGCTGCCTTGCGCCATAGCAGCGCCGTCCTGACCATGACCGGTGAGGCGGGTGTAGAAAAGGTTGGCGTCGAGTTGGTCGGCGACCTCGTCGGCCAGCGGGCGAACCTCGCCCTTCGATGCCGAAAAGCCATGGATATAGACGATCGCCAATGCCGTCCTGGCGTGAACCATCGGATCGGCCCAGATGATTTCTTTCTCGAGCGCGTCGCGGACGTTGGGAACGGTAGCCTCTTCACGCGCGATATACGCTTGCGGATCGTCGCCGATCACCTTGGGGTCGAAGCTGATTGTTGTGTCGACGGGAACGCGCGGACCAAGCAGGAGGGCCAGGACAAGGATGATGACGACGCCCAGCACCGCAAGCACGATCCGTCGCCCCATCTCAGACACCACAACAATTCTAAAGCCTATGGCGGCCGGTGCAGTCAGGCAACAGCCGGGCTGTGGACAGCTATTCGTTCGGCGGCTTGCGGTCGAAATTCAGCGGCCGCCCTGTCCAGCGGGTCGCCGTGCTGATGAACCACCGGCAGACTGGCCTTGGCAGCAGTGCCAGCAGCTTCAGCCCCCAGCTCAGCCGGTGAGGGAAGGTAACCTCGAAGCCGCCATGCTCGATGCCGCGCAGCATGCGGCGCGAGGCGCGGTTGACCGGCATCAGTCCCGGCATTGGCAGCATGTTTTTTTCGGTCAGCGGGGTGTCGATGAAGCCCGGATTCATCACCTGGATCCGGACATTCATCTTGTCGAAATCGTATTTCAGCGACTCGGCCAAGATGTTGATCGCCGCCTTCGAGCCGCCATAGGCCGCCGTGGTCGGCCAGCCGAAATAGGCTGTGACCGATCCGACAAGCACGATATGGCCGCGCGCACGGACGCGCATGCGCTCCATGAGCGGGACGAGGCCATTGATGATACCGAAATAGTTGACCTCGAAGGTCTGGCGAAAGTCGCGGACCCTGAGGTCTTCGCCGGGCGTGGCGATGTAGTTGCCGGCGTTGAAGACGGCGAGCACGATCGGCCCAAGCTCCTTTTCAATCGCCGCCACCGTGCTTGCCATGCGCGGCTCGTCGGTGACGTCGCAAGGGTAGGCGACGACACGTCCCGGCATCTGCGCCGTCTCGACGATGAGCGCGTCGAGTGGGTCGCCGTCGAGTGCGGTGACCGCGACGACAAAGCCCTTTGCCGCGAGGTCCTTTGCCAGCGCACGGCCGATGCCGCTGCTGCCGCCGGTTATCCAGGCGACGCCGTGCTTCGGGTTGGCCCGGTAAAGTGTCATTCTGCGCCCTGCCGATCTGTCATTAGTGCTCTAGCGGTGAAAAAATCGAATGAAAAGAGCGCTTTTCCGTACTGGTTGAAATGATCGTCATCACGCGTTGTCCGGCCGCGGGAGATTGCAGTGCCCGAAATGCGACTGGACCAGGCGAATTCTTACCTTGAAACGCACGCTTCGGGTTTCTAGGGTCTCGCCGCAGCTACATAAGGAATCCCGGATGCCCCGTTCTGTGATCGAAGCGATCGGCAACACGCCCCTGATCCGCCTCAACAAGGCCTCGGAGCAGACCGGCTGCGAGATCCTGGGCAAGGCCGAGTTCATGAACCCCGGCCAGTCGGTCAAGGATCGCGCAGGCCTGTTCATCATCCGCGACGCCGAACAGCGCGGGCTGTTGAAGCCGGGCGGGGTCATCGTCGAAGGCACGGCAGGCAATACCGGCATTGGCCTGACGCTGGTTGCCAAGGCGCTGGGCTATCGCACGGTGATCGTCATTCCCGACACCCAGAGCCAGGAAAAGAAGGACACGATCAAGCTGCTTGGCGCCGAGCTGATCGAAGTGCCGGCGGTGCCTTACAAGAACCCCAACAATTACGTGAAACTGTCGGGGCGGTTGGCCGAGCAGATGGCGAGGTCGGAGCCGAACGGCGCGATCTGGGCCAACCAGTTCGACAACGTTGCCAATCGCGACGGCCATATCCGCACCACGGCGGAAGAAATCTGGACGCAGACCGGCGGCAAGGTCGACGGTTTCGTCTCGGCGGTGGGTTCGGGCGGAACGCTGGCCGGCGTCGCCTTCGGGCTGAAGGCCAGGAGCAGCAACGTCAAGATCGCACTCGCCGATCCGCTGGGTGCGGCGCTCTATTCCTTCTACACCAGTGGCGAATTGAAGTCCGACGGCAGCTCGATCACCGAAGGGATAGGGCAGGGGCGTATCACGGCAAATCTCGATGGGTTCACGCCGGACTTCTCGTTCCAGGTGCCGGACGAGGAAGCGCTGCCGATCGTCTTCGACCTGATCCAGGAAGAAGGCCTGTGCGTCGGCGGTTCGACCGGCATCAACATTGCCGGCGCGATACGGCTGGCGCGCGAGCTTGGCCCCGGCCACACCATCGTGACCATCCTTGCCGACTATGGCACGCGCTACCAGTCGAAGCTGTTCAACCCGGAATTCCTGCGGGATAAGAACCTGCCGGTGCCGGGCTGGATGGATGAGCGCAGCACAATTTCGGTGCCGTATGAGAAGGTCGCCTGATGGCGCACAGAACAGAAGCGCTGTTTCGCGACGACGCCTATGTCAGAGCGGCTGACGCCACTGTTGTCGCCATCAACGAGCGCGGCGGCATCATTCTCGACCGGACCATCTTCTATGCCACATCGGGCGGCCAGCCTGGCGATACCGGAACATTAGAGCGCGCCGACGGCAGCCGCATCGCCATTGCCGCCACCATCACCGGCGAGACCAAGGACGAGATTATCCATGTGCCGGCGCCGGAGCAGCCGGCACCCGAGGTCGGCGAGCAGGTGAAACTCGCCATCGACTGGGAGCGGCGGCATCTCCTGATGCGCATGCACGCAGCTTGCCATTTGCTCACCGTAGTCTGTCCGTTTCCGATTACCGGTGCTGCGGTTTCCGAAGATGACAGCCGCGTCGACTTCGACGCTCCCGATGCCGGCTTCACCAGGGAAGACGTCACCGCCGGGCTGATGGAGCTGGTGCGAGCCGATCATCCGATCTTCGTCAGGCTGATCACCGACGAGGAACTGGCAGCCAATCCTGGCCTGGTGAAATCCAAGAATGTCCGGCCGCCCGCCGGCACCGGCAAGATCCGCCTGGTCTGCATCGGCGACAACGCTTCGATCGACAGCCAGCCCTGCGGCGGCACCCATGTCAAAAGCACCGGCGAAGTCGGTGAAATCCATATCGGCAAGATCGAGAAGAAGGGCCGCGAAAACCGGCGTTTTCGCATTCGCTTCGGACCAATGCCGGTAGCTTGAACGAACCATGATCCCGAAAAGTGGAAGCGGGTTTTCGGGGAAGATCATGGTCAACAGGAAGCAATGCTTCGCCAAGGCGGAGCAGGAGAAGAACAATGGCCGATGACAGCCCTTTCACCGTCGATGCGGACTGGTTGCAGAGCCGTCTTGGCGAGCCCGGCCTGACGATCGTCGATGCATCCTGGTATCTGCCGGCGCAGAAGCGCGATGCGCGCGCCGAGTATGAGGCTGCGCATATTCCGGGTGCGCGATTCTTCGATCATGATGCGGCCTCCGATCCTGATGCCAAGCTGCCGCACACGCTGCCCTCGCCACAGCATTTCGCGCAATATGTAGGCGCCATGGGAATTTCGGCCGACGACACCATTGTCGTCTATGACGGTCCGGGTTTCTTCTCGGCGCCGCGCGCCTGGTGGATGTTCCGCGTCATGGGCGTGTTCCAGGTCTATGTGCTCGACGGCGGCTTCGACCGCTGGAAGGCGGCGGGCCGGCCGGTGACGGCGGAGCCGACCAAGATCGCGCCGAATGTGTTTCATGCCGATTTCGATGCCGCTCGCGTCGCCAGCCTTGCCGACATGCGCCGCATCGTCGAGACTGGCGAGAGCCAGATTGCGGACGCCCGAGGCGCGGGCCGCTTCACCGGCGCCGAGCCAGAGCCCCGCGCGGGTGTTCGCTCCGGCCACATGCCCGGCGCGCACAATTTGCCTTATTCGGCGCTGTCACAGGATGGCGCGCTGTTGTCGAAGGACCAGTTGCGCAAGGCCGTTGAGGATGCCGGTATCGATCTGTCGAAACCGGTCGTCACCTCTTGCGGTTCCGGCATCACGGCGGCTGTCGTCACTCTGGCGCTGGAGACGCTCGGCCACACCGACAACCGGCTCTACGACGGCTCATGGACGGAATGGGGCGGGCTGGCAGACACGCCCGTGGTGACGGGCAAGGAATGATGGCGATGGAAAATGGCGCGCTGGACGACATCGAGGTCACGGTCACGTTTCTGGAAATGCATGTGCCGCCGGCCTATTCGCCGCCCTTGCCCTACAACAGGCAGATCGCGCTGCTCAGGACCAAGGACATTCCGCTGCATTTCTATCGCTATCTGATGGATCGGGTCGGGCGCAAATGGCATTGGGTCAATGTGCTGAGGCTGGACGATGACGAGCTTGCCGCCGGGATCCACCGCGAGGACCGCGACATCAGGGTGCTTTATCTCGACGGCGCGCCGGCCGGTTTCTTCGACCTCAAGCCGCATTTGCCAGAGGAAGTCGAGCTCGCCTATTTCGGCATGATGGAACATGCGACCGGGCAAGGCATCGGCCGTTGGTTCCTCGGTGCGGCGATTGCCGCAGCATGGTCGTATGGGCCGAAACGGGTAACGGTGCAGACCTGCACGCTCGACCATCCGGCTGCCTTGCCGCTCTACCAGAAGCTCGGTTTTGCGCCGGTGGCGCAAAAGAAGGAGACCGTGCATCCGCTGTCGTTCGCCGAGCGCTCGGCCAGCGTCATGCGGCCGTGACTTTCTCCGACTGAAGGCCGAACCGACCGTTCATGGCGAGGAATTCCTGCTCGTGCGGACCCAGGACGAGAACTGGCGCAGGCGCCGGGTGATGCTGCGCCGCTTCGACGATTTCATCCGCTGAGCCGGCGCGGGACCTGCCCAATGCCGAAGCAGTCCGGCCTGAGACTGGCCGGGCTGCTGACAGTTGACAGGAATCGGGTGGGAAGCACCTCGGCGGGGGCATAATTTCCGGTCAACCACACCGGAGATTTAGCCATGACCGTCCAGTTCAAAGCCTTGCCGACAGAAGATGTGAGAGCGCTGCAGCGCGGCGGGCCGGACGCCTACGGGCAAACGCCGGAGCGGAAGGTTTCAGATGGCGACGGGGTGCCGTGCCGGCATTGCCTGAGAAACGTCGCCGAAGGCCATGGCTATCTGATCATGGCCTATCGGCCGTTTCCGGCGTTGCAGCCTTACGCCGAGACAGGACCGATCTTCCTGCATGCGCAGGAATGCGAACGCGCAGCCGAGACAGAAGCGCTTCCAGAGATGCTTGAGAGCAGCGACTATATCGTGCGCGGCTATGGTGCGGATGACCGCATCGTCTATGGCAGCGGCGGCGTCATTCCGACTGGCGGCATTGCGGCGCGGGCAGAGACGCTGTTTGAGCGCGCTGACATCGCCTATGTCCACGTCCGCTCGGCGCGCAACAATTGTTATCAGTGCCGCATCGAGCGTTTCTGACAAAAAGATGCCCGCCGGTGGTCTGGCGGGCAGTTGGGAACCGTGTGACGGCTCGATCCGTCAAGTTGGCATCCCTGTCTGCGCATGCTTTTCGAATTGCGGATGTGAAGCACTTCACACAGCATCGCGATCCTCGCCGGCATGGCGACGCACGCCGATGGCGGTTGGGACTTGTCGTACTCCCGTCGCATTCTCTCGGTAAAAGACCAGCGTCGATGGATTGCCGACCGCGGATGAACCGGCGGGGATCTCGATGACCGAGGAAGCGGGGCTTTGGCTCCGCTTTTTTGATGTCCGCCAGCCTGTTCAATTCCGGCGCCAGGAATTTTGCGCAAAGAAAAAGCCCGCCGGAATTGACCGACGGGCCTTCGCCGTGTGTGTGTGCGGCGTTTAGTTGAATTTATACTTCGCGCCGACGCGAACGGTCTGGAAGGAAGGCTCGTCGGTGAGGAAGCCGTCCGAACCGAAATCCTCTTTCTCATACTGCGAATAGCGGTATTCGAGACCAAGCGTCATGTTGCTGGAAACGGCCGTTTCCAGGCCGCCACCGACCGAGAAGCCGCTCGAGCCCCAGTCGACGATGTCGCCAACGGGCGAGGAGGCATGCAGGTCGAAATGCTGCCAGCTGTAACCGCCGAGGACATAGGCCAGCGTCGATTCGTTGACCTTGGCGCCGATGCGGGCCAGGGCATCGAAGCCATAGTCGGCATCGCCCTTGATCGACCCACCCGGAATGTCCAGCTTCGAGCGTATGCCGGAATAGCGGGCGTCGACCAGAACGCCGGCGACCCAGCCGCCGAAATCATGGTCGTAACCGATGCTCGCCTCGCCGAACACGCCTTCGCCGCCGATGCCATCCAATTCGAGGGCGCTGGCGAGCGTCAGGTCATGCACCACGGTGCCGGCGCCAAGCGCGCCGCCGACATAGAAGCCGGTCCAGTTGTAGGTCGGAGCAGCAAACGAGGCCCCGCCGCCATTCTGGGCGCCGAAGCGGTAATTGGCCGCGATGTGGAAGGTGTGGCTGGATGGCTCGACATCCAGAGAGGTTCCCGGGCCGCCGATAATGCCGAGGTCAGCCACCGAGTCGTCGCCATAGTTGGCGTAGCGGTATTCGGTCTTCAGCGTCCAGTTGCCGCGCAGCACGGTTTCCATGCCGACGCCGAGAACATAGCCGCCACGATCCTCGGTAAACTCAAGCCCGTCCAGACCTCCGGACCCTTCCAGCTTGAAATGGTTCCAGGTGTAGCCACCAAGGACATAGCCGAGCGTACTGGGGTTCAAGAGATAGCCGGCGCGCAAGCCGACGTCGAAGCCATAAGCGTTCGTCAGGTCGATATCAGCGCCCGGAAGGCTGATCGACGGACCGATATTCCCGATGTTGGCGTCGATGAAGCCGCCGAGCAGGAAGCGTTCAGAGACCATATAGTCGTAGCCGGCGGTCACTTCGCCAAACACGCCGTTGCCGCCGATGCCATTGAAGTCGAGAAACGGGTCGACGCTGATGCGGTGCACGGTGGCGCCGAAGCCGCCGCCAATGCCGACATAGGCGCCGCTCCAGTTGAAACCGGCAGGTTCTTCCACCGGCTGCACAACATCGGCGGCATGCGCTACGGATATCAAAGCCATTGCCGAAACGGCGCTGAGAAGAACGGATTTAGCAGAAATGAACATTTTAGCCCCTTAGCATAGAACAAACCCGTCCGTGTTCTAACAGGATGCTCGTTAATATTGGAATGACAAAAATGTCACATCGACAGGCAAAAGCGCTGTCGAGAGGGGCTGCACCTTGCCCTGGAGCGGGCGTTTTGCGGTCTTGTAGCCAAGAAAAACCCGCCGGTACAACCGGCGGGTAAGGGAGGCAAAATGCCAGGTCAGGTCAGGCAGCCAGAACCACTTTCGGTTCGACCAGCTCATAGCCGAGTGCTTCGGCGACGGCGCGATTGGTGATCTTGCCCTTGTGGACATTGAGACCGTTGCGCAAATGGTGGTCGTCGACCAGCGCCTTCAGGCCCTTGTCGGCCAGCAGCAGGCCATAATGCAGCGTCGCGTTGTTGAGCGCGTGCGCCGAGGTCACCGGCACGGCGCCCGGCATGTTGGCGACGCAGTAATGGATCACGCCGTCGACCTCATAGGTCGGCTCGGCATGGGTGGTGGCGTGCGAAGTCTCGAAGCAGCCGCCCTGGTCGATAGCGACGTCGACCAGCACCGAGCCTTTCTTCATGCCCGACAGCATTTCGCGGGTCACCAGCTTGGGTGCCGCAGCACCCGGGATGAGCACGGCGCCGACGACGATGTCGGCCGAGAAGCATTCTTCCTCAAGCGCCTCGACTGTGGAGTAGCGGGTGTGGACGCGGCCTGTAAAGAGGTCGTCCAGCTGGCGCAGGCGCGGGATTGAGCGGTCGATGATGGTGACGTCGGCGCCGAGGCCGACCGCCATGCGGGCGGCATGCAGGCCGACGACGCCGCCGCCGAGCACGGTGACCTTGCCGGGCAGTACGCCGGGCACGCCGCCGAGCAGCACGCCGCGGCCACCATTGGCCTTCTGCAGCGCGGTCGCGCCGGCCTGGATCGACAGGCGGCCGGCAACTTCCGACATCGGCGCCAGGAGCGGCAGGCCGCCGCGGTCGTCGGTTACGGTCTCATAGGCGATTGCGGTGACGCCGGACGCGAGCAGGCCCTTGGTCTGCTCCGGATCCGGGGCCAGGTGCAGATAGGTGTAGAGGATCTGGCCGTCGCGCAACTGCGCCCATTCGTTGGGCTGCGGCTCCTTGACCTTGACGATCATGTCCGACTTGGCGAACACGTCGGTGGCGGTCTTGGCGATGGTGGCGCCGGCGGCGCGATAGGCATTGTCATCGGCGCCGATGCCGGCGCCGGCGCCGCTTTCGACCAGCACTTCATGGCCATGCGCAACATATTCGCGGACAGAGCCCGGCGTCAGGCCGACGCGGTATTCGTGGTTCTTGATTTCCTTGGGGCAACCGACGCGCATAGTCTTCTCCTGATCAGGCCCTTCGGGCTCGTTCCCTGTATCAACCGAGTGAACCACGAATCGTTGCGCAGGTGTTTGCGAATGCGCTTGCGCGGGGTCACGCGTTTCGATAATCGTTGCGCGAAATTGCAGAATTTTCGCAGGAATCACTGTAAATGCCGCTCGACAGGATCGATATCGCCATTCTCGAGGCACTGCAGAAGGATGGCCGCATACCCAATGCGGCGCTCGCCGAAAGGGTCGGCCTGTCGCAGTCGGCCTGTTCGCGCCGGCTCGACAATCTGGAGAAATCCGGCACCATCCGCGGCTATCACGCCCGGCTTTCGAATGCCGCGCTCGGCCACCAGATGACGGCGATCGTGCACATATCGCTGTCGGGACAGTTCGAAAAGACGCTGTCGGATTTCGAGGCGGCGATCAAGCGCTGCCCCAATGTGCTGTCGTGCCACCTGATGTCGGGCGAATACGACTATATCCTGCGCATCGCCGCCAAGGATCTGGTCGACTATGAGCGCATCCACAAGGAGTGGCTGTCGGCGATGCCGCATGTGACCAAGATCAACTCATCCTTTGCCCTGCGCGAGATCGTCGATCGGACCGCCATGGGAATGAAGCCGGAACTGGCTTAACGCCACAAACATACTCGGACGTCCTTCCCGATATAGCATGCGCCTTCGCGGCGAAGTTCTTCCCAGCGTTCATCACCGTGGGTGGCGCGAATGTCGGAGTTTGCATAGCCCGCCCAGACATCACCGTCCTTGTAGACATCCGCCCAGTAATCTTTAGACATTTCACCAGCGCCACTATGCGGATCAGGATAGTCGATCCCTGCAAAAACTTGCTTCGGTCCCTGGATATTGAAATCGCCGCCCTGCTCGATTTGATAAGAGCACCTTCCGGATATGCGGGTCTGACCGCCAACAACAAGCAGGCAGCGGCCCCATTTGTAGCCGGTCGGCAAACGATGCCGTGGTTGCGCATGCAAAGGCGAAAGGGAAAACGCAATTGCGAGGGTAATTGCTATGGTTCGTCCGATCATCTCGCCACCCGTTGCGAAGCAGCCAATTCAAGAGCGGCTCGACATTGTTGGATCCGCCCGAAGCGCATGTCGAAGCGGTTCGCTGCAGCATGGTTCCCTTAAAGAGTATTTATCGACCACGTCGGATTTTTGTCACGTAACATTTGTGTTGCTACACGGCGGTCAACCGGCCTCGACGCGGCGATAAAGTGCTGCCCAAATGTGCTGTCCTGCCACCTGATGTCGGGTGAATACGACTACATCCTGCGCATCGCGGCGAAGCACCTCGTGGGCTATCAACGCATCCACAAGAAGTGGCTGTCTGCTATGCCGCACGTGATGAAGATCAGTTCGTCCTTTGCCTTGCGCGATTGTTGATCGCGCGGCGATGGAGAAGAAGCGGAGAGGCTTAGGAGCTGAGTAGCGGAGTGCACGGAATTGTGCGTAAAATCAAATAAAGTGGATAATAGAAAAGCCGCTGAAGAGGTGAAGATAATCGCCGACAGTGCCAATGACATGGCCCGATTGATTGAGCTTCCGTCTGCAGGTGCGCTACACGCGCGCACCGGAGATCCGCTTGTCTTGCTGAAAATTCTGTTCAGTGTGTATCGCCGCATTCGTTTGTTGGCCGAGTATAAAGATGCCGGTAAGGCGGATATTCCTCAGTTGCCTGGGAATGACACCAACGGCGATCTTTTCTAAGCGTGATATTTATGAATATGTGCGATCACACGGAGGGTCTCTGAATCTCATCACGCTAGGCTTTTAATACCTCGGTCACCAGTTGGTCCATCGGGATGTCGTGCGGCTGCGGGTAGATGGTGGGGATGCGCTGCAGTTCGTAGCCGACGCCGATGACCAATGGCTTGAACGGCATGGCAGCCAGCGTGCGGTCGAAGAAGCCGCCGCCATAGCCCAGGCGGTAGTTTCGCGGGTCGATGCCGACGATCGGCGAGATGACGATGTCGGGCAGCACCGGGTCGCCTTCGGCGGGGATAGGGATGTTCCAGACGCCTTTTTCCAGCCGGTCGCCAGGCACATAAGCGCGGAAGATCAGCGGCTGGCTCTTCTCGATCACGATGGGCAGCGCCGTGCGGCCGCCGCGTTCGTTGATCGACGCCATCCACGGCCGCAGGTCCGGCTCGCCGCGAAACGGCCAATAGAGGCTGACCATGCGGCCGGCAATGTCGCCGATGGTCGCGTCGAGCCCTTCGGCGATAGCCCGCGACATCGCCACCCGCGCATCGGCGGAAACCGCCAACCGTGCCGCGATCAGACGCTCGCGCTCGGCCTTGCGCCAACGGCGCACATCGGTCCAGTCGGTCAATGGCGCGCGAAATTCCGGATCGAGTTCGTGCATGAAGCAAGGCGGCGAAGAATATTGCGCCCGCCCTTTGCGATCTTTGTCATCGTCGTTGGCCATGCTTCACTCCCGTGGTTCCAGCCCCTGCAAGGCTATACCCGTCCAGGCTTGCCGACATAGGCATTCGCGACATCCGGCGACGAGTCCTGGGCAGCCTTAAGCGGCAGTCTAGCGCGCCGCGACATTGTTGCGGTGCACAAAAATCACTAGATAAAGAGAGACAAACAGGGGTGAATGCGATGAGTGAAACCAGCCATCATGTCGTTGTCGTCGGCGCAGGGTTCGGCGGTCTCGAACTCACCCGGGCGCTGGCCGGCGCACCCGTGCGCATCACCATGATCGACAAGCGCAACCATCACCTTTTCCAGCCGCTGCTCTACCAGGTGGCGACCACCTCGCTGGCGACCTCGGAAGTTGCCTGGCCGATCCGTCATCTGCTGCGCAAGCGCGAGGACGTGACGACCCTGCTCGGCAACGTCACCGGCGTCGACCGCCCAGGCAAACGCGTGCTGCTTGAGGACGGCAGTTCTGTTCCCTACGACACGCTGGTGCTCGCCACCGGCGCGCGTCATGCTTATTTCGGCCACGACGAATGGGAGCCTTTCGCGCCTGGGCTGAAGACGCTTGAAGACGCAACTACCATTCGCCGGCGCATCCTGCTCGCCTTCGAGCAGGCCGAGCGCGAGACCGATCCGGCCACGCGCCAGGCACTGCTGACACTGGTCATCGTCGGCGGCGGCCCGACCGGCGTGGAGCTTGCCGGCACCATTGTCGAACTCGCGCATGAAACGCTGCGCGGCGAATTCCGCAACATCGACACGCGTGAGGCGCGTGTGGTGCTGGTGGAGGCCGGAGACAGGATCCTAGCCAATTTCGCGCCAAAGCTGTCCGACTATGCGCGCAAGGCGCTGGAGCGGCGGGGCGTCACGGTCGAGCTTGGCCGCGCCGTCACGCGCCTCGATGCCGAAGGCGTCGTCTTTGGCGAGACGCATCTGCCGGCGCGAACCATCCTGTGGGCCGCCGGCGTAGCGGCTTCGCCCGCGGGAGAGTGGCTGGGCGCGCCGGTGGACCGGGCGGGCAGGGTAATGGTCGAGCCCGATCTGACCGTGCCGAACAGTCCTGAAATCTTCGTCATCGGAGACACCGCGCATGTCTTGCGGCCGGACGGCAAACCGGTGCCCGGCGTGGCGCCCTCGGCCAAGCAGGAGGGCAAGCATGTTGCCGCGACGATCAGGGCGCGGCTGGCCGGCGATAGCGCGCCGCGCCCTTTCCGCTACAAACATGCCGGCGACCTGGCGACGATCGGCAAGTGGGCAGCCGCGATCGATTTCGGCTCGATCAAGCTCACGGGATGGCTTGCCTGGTGGCTGTGGGGCGTGGCGCATATCTACTTCCTGATCGGTTTTCGCAACCGGCTCTCGGTGTCGCTTAGCTGGCTATGGATCTATTTCACCGGCCAGCGCAGCGCGCGGCTGATCACCCAGGGCGATGATAACAAGGGCTGAGGTTCTCAACCGCGGCCAAGGATATTCATCCAGCCGTCACCTTTAGCTGATCGACTGACTTCCCGATGGACATGGCCGGTTTTCGGCGCGAAGCTTCCGCTCGGGGCTGGGATCTTGTCACGTCGCTGGGAAGGAAAACCAATGCCGCATCTCAATTACCCCGTCTCCCGCCGTAGTTTTCTTGCCGGTACGGCCGCCAGCGGGGCGCTGATCATGCTCCATCCGTTTTCCGCCCGCGCGCAGGCCAATCAGGCGCATCTGAGGATCATGGAGACCACCGACATCCATGTGAATGTGCTGCCTTACGACTACTACGCAGACAAAGCCAACGACACGATGGGCCTGTCACGGACGGCCTCACTGATCGCGGCGGTGCGCAAGGAAGCCACCAATGCGATGCTGATCGACAATGGCGATCTTTTGCAGGGCAATCCGATGGGCGATTACATCGCCTATGAGAAGGGCCTCAAGGAAGGCGATCTGCATCCGATCATGAAGGGCATGAACCTGCTGGGCTATGAGTGCTCGACGCTCGGCAATCACGAGTTCAATTACGGCCTGTCGTTCCTCGACAAGGTGCTGGCCGGAGCCAATTTCCCCTTCGTCTGCGCCAATCTGATCCGCGGCACCGAGCTTGCCGCCAAACCGCGCGGCGACAAGCTCTACCTCAAGCCCTATGTCATCCTCGACAAGAAGATCAAGGACGGGTCGGGCGCCGAGCAGCCGATCAAGATCGGCATCATCGGCTTTGTGCCGCCGCAGATCATGGTCTGGGACCTGAAGAACCTGGAAGGCAATGTCAGGACGCGCGACATCGTCGAGGCGGCCAGGGCATGGGTGCCGCAGATCAAGGAGGAGGGCGCCGACATCGTCATCGCGCTCTCGCATTCCGGCATCGATATCAAGCAGGGCGACGGCATGGAGAACGCCTCCTTCTTCGTCGCCGGCGTCGAAGGCATCGATGCGGTGTTCACCGGCCATCAGCATCTCGTCTTCCCCGGTAAGAAGGATTTTCAGGCGCTCGAAGGCGTCGACACCGAGAAAGGCACGCTGCAGGGCAAGCCCGCCGTGATGGGCGGTTTCTGGGGCTCGCATATGGGACTGATCGATCTGCTTCTGGAACGGGACGGATCGAAATGGCGCGTAGCCTCGGCCACATCGGAGGCAAGGCCGATCTACCAGCGCGTCGACAAGGCAAACAAGCCGACGGTGGCGGACGACCAGCGCGTCGTCGATGCGCTGAAGGCGGACCATGAGGCGACACTTGCCTATGTCCGCCGACCGGTCGGCAAGACCTCGGCGCCGCTCTATTCCTATTTCGCGCTGGTCGCCGACGATCCGTCGGTGCAGATCGTCAACCAGGCGCAGAGTTGGTACCTCAAGGACATATTGAAGAGCACGCAGTGGAAGGATGTGCCGCTGCTGTCGGCGGCAGCACCCTTCAAGGCCGGCGGGCGCAACGGCGCCGACTACTATACCGACGTGCCGGTGGGCGACATCGCCATCAAGAACGTCGCCGACCTCTATCTCTATCCGAACACGGTGCGCGCCGTCGAAATCACCGGCGCGCAAGTGAAGGAATGGCTGGAAATGTCGGCCGGCATTTTCAGGAAGATCGAGCCGGGCAAGGCCGACCAGGCGCTCATCGACACCGAATTCCCGTCCTACAATTTCGATGTGATCGATGGCGTCAGCTACGGAATAGACCTGTCGCAGCTGCCGAAATACGATGCCAAGGGTGGCGTCGCCAATGCCGGCTCGAACCGCATCGTCGGCCTCAGCTTCGACGGCAAGCCTATTGATCCGGCAGCGAAATTCGTCGTCGCCACCAACAATTACCGCGCCGGCGGTGGCGGCAATTTCCCCGACATCAATGCCTCGAAGATCATCTACGAGGCGCCGGACACCAACCGCGACGTGATCGTGCGCTACGTCGTCAGCGAAGGCACGATCAATCCCTCGGCCGACGACAATTGGTCGTTCACGCCGCTGCCCGGCACCAGCGTCGTGTTCGAGACCGGCCCCAAAGCGAAGGATTTTATATCGGGAGTGAAATCGCTCAAGATCGAGCCGGCCGGCGAGGGCGAATCCGGGTTTGCGAAGTATCGCATCCTGCTTTGAGGCAACGTGCAGCTAACAGGGAAAACGAGCGGGCATACGCCCGCTCAATCACGCTTCGGATCAGGCTTTGTAGACCACTTGGCGCACGTCGATGTAGCTGGCTCTAAAGCCGGCTTCGCAATAGTGGAGATAAAATTCCCAAAGCTTCTTGAAGCGGTCGTCGAAGCCGAGCGGGACGATCTTTTCCCACGACGCCCAGAAGCGGTTGCGCCATTCGGCAAGCGTGCGGGCATAGTCGTCCGGAAAGACGCGCTCGCGCAGATGGGCAAGGCCATGGTCGCTGCCCAGCGTCTTCAGGATCGACGGCGTCGGCAGCATGCCGCCTGGGAAGACATAGCGCTGGATGAAATCCGGCCTCGCCCGATAGGTGTCGTAGGCGGCCTCGTTGATGGTGATGATCTGCAGGCCGGCGGTGCCGCCGGGCCTCAAGCACGCCTTCATCTTGCCGAAAAATACCGGCCAATATTTTTCGCCGACCGCCTCGAACATCTCGATCGAGGCGATGCGGTCGTAAGTGCCCGTTTCGTCTCGGTAATCCTGCAGCTTAATGTCGACCTTGTCAGACAGTCCCGCCTTCTGGATGCGCGCCTTGGCGAAATCGTGCTGTTCGCGGCTGATGGTCAGGCCGGTGACGCGGCAGCCGATCTCGCGCGCGGCAAATTCGGCAAAACCGCCCCAGCCGCAGCCGATCTCGAGCACATGGTCCTTCTTGCCGATGCCGGTATCCTTGGCCAGCGCGCGGTATTTGGCGGCCTGAGCGCTTTCCAGGTCGTTGGCGCCGGTCGCATAGAGCGCCGACGAATAGGTCATGCTGGGATCGAGCCATTGCTTGTAGAAGGCGTTGCCGAGATCGTAATGCGCCGAGATGTTGCGCTTCGAGCCGGTGCGGGTGTTTTCGTTGAACCAGTGGCGGATGCGCTGGACCGTGTTGATGAGCCAGTTGGCGCCGCCGGCAATGCGTTCCCCAACGGCCGAGTTGACGACGAACAGTTCGAGGAAGCTGGTTACATCAGGGCTTTCCCAGTCGCCGTCCATGTAGGATTCGGCAACGCCGATGGTGCCGCCGGAAAAGGCACGGCCGGGCAGGCGCCAGTTCTTCAACACCAGCTCGGCATCCGGCCCGGGTCCGTTGCCGCCGACAAGCACCGCCCGGCCATCCGGCATCCTCACCTTCAGCGAACCGCGCGGCAATTTCATCGCCGCCGACAGCACCATGCGCGCCTTGGCCGGCAGGCCCTTGACGATCTCGGCGAAATTGAGTTCGTCCAGCCTGATGGCGTCGCCGATGCCTTTGTATTCCCTGACAGCCATCTCACACCCCCCTGGACTTCCGCGGGGGCGGCGCAAGATCTGCCGGCCTCCACATCCTCCACTTTCATTCGCCAGGCGCGAACGCCGTAGCCTGCTTAAATTTTCGCCACAATCTTCCACCGCATCGACCGGAACTTCAAGAGGCAAGCCGTGCCCGGCACTGGCCCAGGTGGCGTGCCTGGGGCCAGAATCGGTGAGGGCGAGCGACCGCCGGTGAAATCGCTATGGTTAGGAACAGCCACATACGTTAGTTTCAGCCATGCGTTACGTCATCGTCATCGTCGCCATCGCCTTTTTCCTGATCTGGGATGGCCTCTATAATCAGGGCCGCTATCTCGACACGACGGTCAGGGAAATGTCGCGCGTCGTGCGCTACGTCACCGGCAAAGCCTAGCTTTTGCGCCTCTGCAAAGTCGCCTGCCGGCATTGCCGGGCGCGACATCGTGGCGGTTGACGCGACGGTCCCGCTCACACAAAACATGCCGCAAATCGAACGTGGAGGCAGGCGTGATCCGGCATATCGTTTTCTTCAGCGCGCGGCGCAAGGACGATGTCGAGGCCGTGCGCACGGGCTTGCTCACACTGGGCAAGATCCCGCATTCAAGCCTCTTCGAGGTGACGCTCAACACCAAGGTCGATCCGCTGTCGGATGCGATCGACGTGGTCGTCTATGCCGAGTTCGAGGATGAGGCCGCGCTTGCCGCATACAAGGCGCACCCGCTCTATGCCGAGACGACCAGCCGAGTCAAACCCTTGCGCGAATTGCGCTATTCGGCCGATATCGTGGCGACGGCCTGATCGGGCCGGCAAGAGGCCTTGAACCAATTTCGGGAATGATGCACACCGCGCCGGCATGACCAGCACGACCCATCCGCTTGACCATCTGGTGCTGCCGACGGCGAGCCTCGCCGTGGCGCGGGCGCGGCTGACATCGCTTGGCTTCATCGTCGCGCCAACCGGCATTCATCCCTTCGGCACCGAAAATTGCTGCGTCTTCCTTGCCGACGGCACCTATCTCGAACCGCTGGCGGTTGGGAATGAACAGGTGGCAGCGAGTGCGATCGCCGGCGGCAATGTCTTTGTCGCCCGCGACCGGCTCTATCGCGCCAGCCTGGGCGATGAGGGCTTTTCCGCCGTGGTGCTGGCCACCGATGATGCCGATGCGGATCATGCGCGCTATGTCTCGGCCGGTCTGTCGGCGGGGGACGTGCTGAGCTTTTCCCGCGCCTTCACCGACACGGCCGGAAAGAGCGACATGGCCTCGTTCAAACTGGCTTTCGCCGCCGGCGCCGAGACGATGGACGCCTTTCTGTTCGCTTGCGAGCGGATCAACGCCCCTCAAATCGACCGTACGGCGCTGCACGCTCATGCCAATGGCGTGACCGGCATTGCCGAAGTCGTTGCGGTCAGCGATGTGCCTTCCACACAGATCAGCCTGATCTCGACAGTGGTTGGCTCGGAGCAGCAGAGCAGCGCGGTCTTCGACCTGCCGAATGCGCGTCTGACCGTTCTGGATCCTGCGGCTTTCACCGCGCGCTTCGACATTCCGGCCGGTGCGCCGACAAGAGTTCGCTTCGCCGCGATTGTCTTTTCAGTCCGCAGTGTCGGCGCTGTCGCGAGGCTGCTTGCAGACAACGCCGTCGGGCACGATATAGCGGGCAACGAAATCGTCGTGCAGCCGGCATCCGGACAGGGCGCGGCTTTCATCTTCCGGGAGACCCCATGAGCAAGCCGCAAGGGCCTAATTCGATGGCGCCGAATTCGTCGGTAACCGTCGGCAACGTCGTCTTCGACAATAGCGGGCCCTTGGCGTTGATCGCCGGCCCGTGCCAGTTCGAATCGCGCCAGCACGCTTTCGACATGGCCGGCGCGCTGAAGGAACTGACCGGCAAGCTCGGCATCGGCCTCGTCTACAAGACCAGCTACGACAAGGCCAACCGCACCTCGCTGTCGGCAACGCGCGGCGCCGGCATGGACGCGGCGCTTCCGGTGTTCGACGAGTTGCGCAAGGCGTTTTCGCTTCCCATTCTGACCGATGTCCACACCGAGGAGCAGTGCGCGATCGTAGCGCACCATGTCGATGTGCTGCAGATCCCGGCCTTCCTGTCGCGCCAGACCGACATGCTGGTCGCCGCGGCCAAGACCGGCAAGGTGATCAACGTCAAGAAGGGGCAGTTCCTGGCGCCCTGGGACATGAAGAACGTGGTGGCCAAGATCACCGGCTCCGGCAACCCCAATGTGCTGACCACCGAGCGCGGCGCTTCCTTCGGCTACAACACGCTGGTGTCGGACATGCGGGCTTTGCCCGTGATGGCCGAGATCGGCGCGCCGGTGATTTTCGACGCCACCCATTCGGTGCAGCAGCCGGGCGGGCAGGGCGGTTCCTCCGGTGGCGAGCGCCGCTTTGTCGAGACGCTGGCGCGGGCTGCCGTTGCCGTCGGCGTCGCCGGCGTGTTCATAGAGACCCACCAGGATCCCGACAATTCGACCTCCTCCGACGGGCCCAACATGCTGCCGCTGAAGGACATGCCGGCGCTGCTCGAAAGACTGATGGCATTCGACCGCATCGCCAAGAATGCTGCTGACCTGAACCGAGGCTGATGGTTTCGGCTATGGCGCGCGCGCTGCCCTGCTTGTGGAAGGCATAAGCCGGCTGTAGGCTCGCTGCTGCAAATGAGCGTCTTGGCAGGAGGAAGCCATGTCCGTCGCCCGCGTCACCGAAATCACGTCGTCGTCGAAAAAGAGCTTTCAGGACGCCATCGAGAAGGGGATTGAGCGCGCCTCAAAGACCCTGAAGAACGTCGAAGGCGCCTGGATCCAGGACCAGAAGATCGTCGTTGAGGACGGCAGGATCGCGGCCTATCGCGTCAACATGAAGGTGACGTTCATCCTCGCGGAGTAACCGCCCGCCGCTCGAAAAACGGGAACTTTCGCCCGCGCACCTCATTGTCAAAGTATCGATCAACGACATGAGGAGCAGCAGCCATGACCACCCAGACAGGCCACACCGAAGCCATCGCCGCTTCGCGCGTCATCGGCACGTCGGTCTACAACACCGAAGGCACGAGCATCGGCAGCATCGAGGACATCATGCTCGACAAGACGTCGAACGGCATCATGTTCGCGGTGATCGGGTTCGGTGGATTTCTCGGCATTGGCGAGAAGTATCACGCCATTCCGTGGGCGAGCCTCGACTATGACGAGGACAAGGGCGGCTATGTCGTGCCGTTCTCGAAGGAGCAGCTGAAGGCAGCACCCGCCTATTCGATCAATGAACTGGCCGGCGCCGATGGCGAGGCCGCACGTGACGCTTCCTATGATTACTACAAGGTCACGCCGTATTGGCATTGATCAGCTGCGCTGACGCCTGACGTGAAAAGGCCCCCGAATTCCGAAACGGGGGCCTTTTCAGTGCAACCCGACAGTTTCTAAATTATTCTGCTGCATGAAGCGTGGACAGCTGCGTCGCCGCCCTGGGCGGCTGCTGCGTATCGCAGGACGTCAGGAACGCCGCCGCGATCAGGAACAAACTCACGATACCGCTCAACTCGGACATGGCGAAACTCCTCCTGTTTCGCCCCGCGCATCACCATCCTAGTCGACACAGAGATTGTTATCTCTGAATTATGATGACGTGGTGTTGTCGAACGTGATCCGAGGCATGCTCAGCCGAGGAGTCCGGCATTCTTCACCGCCTTGAAAATCTTTTCGTGCCAGGCGATCCGATCCGCTTCGCCATTGGCCTGCGTGGCGGAATTGGCGTTGCCGACGTTGATCGCGCGCGAGATCTTTTTGATCAGGCCGGCATCGGCAAAGGCATTGCAGCCTGACCCTTTCCATTCGGCGCAAGCTGCGAGCAGCGAAGTCTGCGGATCCTCGATCAGTTCAGGATGATTGGCGAGGTCAACCTTGGCGAGCTTGCCCTTGGCCGTGTACGCGTCGCGCCCGGTGGTCTGGAACGTGCCGCCGCCGCGGAAATTGAAGCCGTCCAACGTTCCTTTCACATTGCCCATGCGGCCGCCATAGGCCCAGTCGCCCAGGGCTTGCGGCTTGCGCAGCAGGTTGTCCTTGATCCACTGATCCGTCTTGCCCGCGGCTCGCGACCTCCATGCGTTCCGGATTGCCGCCACGGTCGTGTAGGTCAGGGATTCGCGAATGAGGGTGAAGCCACCGGTTTCCATCGCCGCTTGAGCGAAGAAATGCATCAGCCGATCATAGTTGTTGCACACGCCATGATGGCCAAGTGTCTTGAGGCCTTTGTCGGAGGTAAAGGCGCCGATGTAACCGTCATAGATTGTTCGCTTGGAACCGCTTGCCGGTCTCGGCGCGAATTTCTGGAAGACCGCTGCTGGCAAACCCTTGTTCGGATCGCCCGCAACGGCTTCGAGCACGCTCTCGACACTCTCGGTCGAGAGCACCGGCTCGCCTTCGACGACCACCGAAGCATTGGGAATTCGCTTGCCGTTGCTTTTCGGGAAGCCACCGCCGGCAAAGGTTTTCAGATCGTCGATGAGGGCGATTACGCGTGTCCGGCTCTCCGTGAAATCCATGTCGGAAAGCGGACCGCTCACCTTCTTCGTCGGATTGATGCACCCGACGCTGGACAGGAAATTGACGCCCGGATGGATCAGGATTTCGGTGCGCTTGTTGGTCTTCAGCAGTTCGAGTCCAGGTTTGGGTGGCGTCTTGCCGCCAGTGTAGCCGATGGTCACATATTTGCCTCCGGCCTGCGTCGCCAGTGGATAGGTTCCGGGCTCGATGCGCCTGCCATTGTCTTCTTTGGAATTGTCGCCTGGGCCGCGAGATTCACACACGAACCCCGATAGACCCGTTACTGCCGTGCCGTTGTGAAAGACTTTATAGGTACCAACTGTCCTGCGTCTGGTGCCCCTCGTATGCTCGACTTGGCGACTAATAAGAAGTTCCCAGCCAGTACCTGAAATCGCTGCCATTGCCGCCTCCCCAAAGAGTTCAAGTTTGTTGATTTCACTGTGGTCGCCAAATAGTTCGCGTTGTAGATGTGACCCTAACATCTTCGAATTCTCTGCATTGTGAAGTTTGTCACGTTGGCGGTAGCCTCTTTTGAAGCATCGGGTGGAGTTTGTGTGCCGCCTGGTTTCGTGACAAAGGCATTGCCGCAGGGGCGGGGCACCCACCCCATGCCGCGCCAGACATATGACGTCAGGGCGGGCTGTTTGCGTTCAGATGGCGTCGCCCATGCCCCACGGCCTGAGCGCATGGGGCGACTGTCACCATTATTTCATGCCATTCCTGATTGCCTTTTGCGGCACTTTGGCTAAGAGGGGCGCGACGCTTTCAATCGATCAATCGGGGACATCGCAATGACCGCCATCATCGACATTGTCGGGCGTGAAATCCTGGACAGCCGTGGAAATCCGACCGTCGAGGTCGACGTCGTCCTCGAAGACGGCTCGATGGGCCGCGCCGCGGTGCCGTCGGGCGCGTCGACCGGCGCGCATGAGGCCGTCGAACTGCGCGACGGTGGCGCCCGCTATCTCGGCAAGGGCGTGCTCAAGGCGGTCGAGGCCGTCAATGGCGAGCTGTTCGAGGCGATCGGCGGCTTGGAAGCCGAAAACCAGATCCACATCGACCAGACCATGATCGAGCTCGACGGCACGCCCAACAAGAGCCGGCTCGGCGCCAACGCCATCCTCGGCGTCTCGCTGGCGGTCGCCAAGGCCGCGGCGGAAGCCGCCGGCCTGCCGCTCTACCGCTATGTCGGCGGCACCAAGGCGCATTTGCTGCCGGTGCCCATGATGAACATCATCAATGGCGGCGCGCATGCCGACAATCCGATCGATTTCCAGGAATTCATGATCCTGCCGGTCGGCGCGCCGACGCTGCGCGAAGGCGTGCGCTGGGGCTCGGAAATCTTCCACACGCTGCGCAAGAAGCTCAAGGATGCCGGCCACAACACCAATGTCGGCGACGAAGGCGGCTTCGCGCCCAATCTGAAGAGTGCGCCGGTGGCGCTCGATTTCATCATGGAATCGATCGAGAAGGCCGGCTTCAAGCCGGGCGAGGAGATCGCGCTTGGTCTCGACTGTGCGGCGACCGAATTCTTCAAGGACGGCAATTACGTCTATGAGGGCGAGAAGAGGACCCGCGATCCCAAGGCGCAGGCCAAGTACCTGGCCAAGCTTGCCGCCGACTATCCGATCATCTCGATCGAGGACGGCCTGGCCGAGGACGACTGGGAGGGCTGGAAGTACCTGACCGACCTGATCGGCAACAAGACGCAGCTGGTTGGCGACGACCTCTTCGTCACCAACACGGCGCGGCTGCGCGACGGCATCCGCATGGGTGTCGCCAATTCGATCCTGGTCAAGGTCAACCAGATCGGCTCGCTCACCGAAACGCTCGACGCTGTCGAGACCGCGCACAAGGCAGGCTACACAGCCGTCATGTCGCACCGTTCGGGCGAAACCGAGGATTCGACCATCGCCGACCTCGCCGTCGCCACCAATTGCGGGCAGATCAAGACCGGTTCGCTGTCGCGCTCGGATCGCATGGCCAAGTACAACCAGCTGATCCGCATCGAGGAAGAGCTCGGCAAGCAGGCGCGCTACGCCGGCAAGTCGGTAATCAAAGCTTAAATTCTGCCGAACTGGCGAAAACGACGAAGGGCGGGATTTTCCCGCCCTTTTTCGTTGCGGGCGCTGGCTAATGCACCTGTCCGTAACCGTCCATTAAGCACAATCGAGCGACAAATGGCGGTCAAAGGATTGCGACCATGTGGACACGCCAGCACAAGCAGAGAAACACCGGCCGGCTGATCATCCCGTCGCTTTGCGTGGCGTTCCTGGCCTATTTCGGCTTCCATGCCTATCATGGCGAGTTCGGCATCAATTCCAAATATCAGCTCGAAGCGCAGACCATCGAATTGCAGGCCAAGTACGATGCCATCAAGGCGCGCCGGATCGATCTGGAGCGGCGCGTCCAGCTGATGCATGAGGGCACGCTTGAAAAGGATATGCTCGACGAGCAGGCACGCCGGGCGCTCAATCTGTCCCAGCCCGATGAAATCACCATCATGCTGCCGGCCAATTCGAAATAACCGAATTTCGGTTAATCGCTGTTATCTCTAACGATTCTGGGCGTTTAGGCGCATGCCAGCCATGCGTTTTTCTGCATGGCGAAACGCCGTCTCGCATGTTAGCTTCCTTCCAATCGGTGGGGAGGAGCTGATCCTCCCCGGAGCAGACATGGTCTGCTTTAGTGTCCGCGAAGAGACGCCAACAGGGAGTGATGCATGGCCACCGCCGCCAAAAAAGCGCCTGCCAAATCCGTTAAATCGACATCCGCCAAATCAACGGGGCTTTCCGCCCCCAAGCCGGCCGACTTCACCAAGGACGAGGAGCTTGCCGCCTACCGGCACATGCTGCTTATCCGTCGCTTCGAGGAAAAGGCCGGCCAGCTCTACGGCATGGGCTTTATCGGCGGCTTCTGCCACCTCTATATCGGCCAGGAAGCGGTCGTCACCGGCATGAAGATGTCGCTGATCAACGGCGACCAGATGATCACCGCCTATCGCGACCATGGCCACATGCTGGCGATGGAACTGTCACCGCGGGGCGTCATGGCAGAGCTGACCGGACGCCGTGGTGGCCTGTCGAGGGGCAAGGGCGGCTCCATGCACATGTTCTCCAAGGAGAAGCATTTTTACGGCGGCCACGGCATTGTCGGCGCGCAGGTCTCGCTCGGCACCGGTCTCGCCTTCGCCAACCGCTACCGCGACAACAACAATGTGTCGCTGACCTATTTCGGCGATGGCGCTGCCAATCAGGGCCAGGTCTATGAAAGCTTCAACATGGCCTCGCTGTGGAAGCTGCCGGTGATCTACATCATCGAGAACAACCGCTACGCCATGGGCACTTCGGTGTCGCGCTCGTCGGCCGAAACCAATTTTTCGCATCGCGGCGCCTCGTTCAAGATTCCCGGCATTCAGGTCGACGGCATGGATGTGCGTGCGGTCAAATCCGCCGGCGATCAGGCGACCGAATGGTGCCGTGCCGGCAACGGTCCGATCATCCTCGAGATGCAGACCTATCGCTATCGCGGTCACTCGATGTCGGATCCCGCGAAATACCGCTCCAAGGAAGAAGTGCAGAAGATGCGCTCGGATCATGATCCGATCGAGCAGGTCAAGGCGCGGCTGACGGCCAAGAAGTGGGCGACCGAGGACGAACTCAAGAACATCGACAAGGAAGTCCGCGACATCGTCGCCGACGCCGCCGAATTTGCCCAGCACGACGCAGAGCCGGATCCGTCCGAGCTCTGGACCGACATCGTATTGTAACGGGAGGGCAAGGACATGCCGATCGAAATTCTCATGCCCGCTCTCTCGCCGACCATGGAAGAGGGCAATCTTTCCAAATGGTTGAAGAACGAGGGCGACAAGGTCGTCGCCGGCGATGTCATCGCCGAGATCGAAACCGACAAGGCGACGATGGAAGTCGAAGCCGTCGATGAAGGCACGATCGGCAAGATCGTGGTTCCCGCCGGCACCGAAGGCGTCAAGGTCAACGCGGTGATCGCCGTGTTGCTGCAGGACGGTGAAAGTGCAGGCGATGTCGAAAAGAGCGGCAAGCCTGCCTCCACCCAGGATGCCGTTTCCGCTGGCGGTCAGCGGACCGATGCAGCCGAGGAAGGTACAAAAGCGGCTCCCCAGGATGCCGGCGAGGCTCCGAAGGCAGTTCCCGCCGCTCCGGCGGCCAAACCTGCCGCCGATCCGGATATTCCCGCCGGCACCGAGATGGTCTCGACCACGGTGCGCGAAGCGCTCCGAGATGCCATGGCTGAAGAAATGCGCCGCGACGGCGATGTCTTCGTCATGGGCGAGGAGGTCGCGGAATACCAGGGCGCCTACAAGATCACGCAAGGGCTGCTGCAGGAATTCGGGCCGCGCCGCGTCGTCGACACGCCGATCACCGAGCACGGCTTTGCCGGCGTCGGCGTCGGTGCGGCGATGGCCGGCCTGAAGCCGATCGTCGAGTTCATGACCTTCAACTTCGCCATGCAGGCGATCGACCAGATCATCAACTCCGCGGCCAAGACGCTCTATATGTCGGGCGGCCAGATGGGCGCACCGATCGTGTTCCGCGGACCGAACGGTGCGGCCGCCCGCGTCGGCGCCCAGCATTCGCAGTGCTATGCCGCCTGGTACAGCCATATTCCCGGCCTGAAGGTGGTGATGCCGTACACGGCTGCCGACGCCAAGGGCCTGCTCAAGGCGGCGATCCGCGATCCGAACCCGGTCATCTTCCTTGAAAACGAAATCCTCTACGGCCAGTCCTTCGACGTGCCGAAGCTCGATGATTTCGTGCTGCCGATCGGCAAGGCGCGCATTCACAAGCAGGGCAAGGACGTCACCATCGTCTCGTTCGGCATCGGCATGACCTATGCCATCAAGGCGGAAGCCGAACTGCGCGGCATGGGCATCGATGCCGAGATCATCGATCTCCGGACCATCCGCCCGCTCGACCTCGACACCGTCATTGCCTCCGTGAAAAAGACCAACCGCCTGATCGTGGTGGAAGAAGGTTTCCCGCAGAACTCGGTCGGCGACCACATCGCCAACCAGGTTTCGCAGCGCGCCTTCGATTTCCTCGACGCGCCGGTCATCACCATCGCCGGCAAGGACGTGCCGATGCCTTATGCGGCGAACCTCGAAAAGCTGGCTTTGCCCAATGTCGGCGAGGTCATAGAGGCGGTCAAAGCCGTCACGTATCGCTGACGGTCTTTCTTGCGGGGGAGGCAGAAATGGCGACGATGGCAGATGTGAGGAGAATAGCTTGGTCTCTATTTTGGCGGAGCTTCCTGTCTAGTATCGCTTGTGGATTTGTTGCTGGCGCGATTGTTGGGTTCGTCATTGGGTTCATTGGCGGTTTTTTTGGACTTCGCCATGAGGCAATTCAGGTACTGAGCTCTGTTGGGGGAGCATGCCTTGGGCTTGTAGCATCATTCCTTTGTTTGAATTTCTTCTTGGCCCGATCGATTGGCAAGGAATTCAAAGGCAAACGTCTAGAACTTGCCGTGGTTAGCCCGGCTGGCTTGCAGGGAGAGTAACTATGCCAATCAACATCACCATGCCGGCACTCTCGCCCACGATGGAAGAGGGCAATCTTTCCAAGTGGCTGGTCAAGGAGGGCGACAAGGTTTCGCCGGGCGACGTGATCGCCGAGATCGAGACCGACAAGGCGACGATGGAAGTCGAGGCCGTCGATGAGGGCACGGTCGCCAAGCTGGTCGTTCCGGCCGGCACCGAAGGCGTCAAGGTCAATGCGCTGATCGCCATTCTCGCCGGCGAAGGCGAGGATGCAGGGGCGGCGGCAAAGGGTGGTGGCGATGCCGCGCCCGCGAAAGCCGATGCCAACCAGGATAAGGCGTCAATCTCCCTACCCGTGGGGGAGATGTCGACGAAGTCGACAGAGGGGGGCGCTGTCCCGCCGACCTCTCAGTCTGTCGCGCCCCCCTCTGGCCTGCCGGCCATCTCCCCCACAAGGGGGGAGATCAGCCAATCGTCAGGCGAGCGCACTTTCGCCTCGCCGCTGGCGCGGCGCATAGCCAAGGACGCCGGCGTCGATGTGTCCGCTGTGAGTGGCACCGGCCCGCATGGCCGTGTCGTCAAGGCCGATGTCGAGGCGGCGATTGCCGGCGGTGGCGCCAAGGCTGCACCGGCCGCGAAAGCCGCACCTGCCGGCGCTCCGGCACCTGCGGCTCCGGCTGCGGCACCCAAGGCGACGTCGGACGAACAGGTGCTGAAGCTGTTTGCCGAAGGGTCCTATGAGCTCGTCCCGCACGACAATATGCGCAAGACCATTGCGCGCCGCCTGGTCGAGGCCAAGACAACCATCCCGCATTTCTACCTGACGCTCGACTGCGAGCTCGATGCGCTGCTGGCGCTGCGCACACAGATCAATGCGGCGGCTCCGATGAAGAAGACCGACAAGGGCGAAGTGCCCGTCTACAAGCTGTCGGTCAACGACATGGTGATCAAGGCGATGGCGATGGCGCTGATGGCGGTGCCGGATGCCAATGCGTCGTGGACCGAAAGCGCCATGGTCAAGCACAAGCACGCCGATGTCGGCGTTGCCGTGTCGATCCCCGGCGGCCTGATCACGCCGATCATCCGCCACGCCGACGAAAAGACACTGTCCACTATCTCCAACGAGATGAAGGATCTGGCGAGCCGTGCCCGCAGCCGCAAGCTGAAGCCTGAGGAATATCAGGGCGGCACGACGGCTGTCTCCAATCTCGGCATGTTCGGCATCAAGGACTTTGCCGCCGTCATCAACCCGCCGCATGCGACGATCCTGGCGGTGGGTGCCGGCGAGCAGCGGCCGGTGGTCAAGAATGGCGAGATCAGAATCGCCAATATCATGTCGGTGACGCTGTCGACCGATCACCGCGCCGTCGACGGTGCGCTCGGCGCCGAACTTCTGGTCGCCTTCAAGCGCATGATCGAAAATCCGATGGGCATGCTGGTCTAGGAAGGAAAAAGGCTGTGCGGAAATTCGTCACCAGCCTTTTCGCCCTGATCCTTTCCGGCCTGGCCGGCGGGCTGGTGGCGCTGTGGCTGGCAATCGTCACCAATGCGAATTCCGAATACATCCTGGTCTTCATGGTTTCGGCGCTGGTCACCATCGTTGCGACCGTGGCGTTTTTCATCGCGCAGTTCGTGCCAAACCCGCAAAGGGCGATAAACCTGACGGGGCTTGTTGGGGTTTCGTTGTTCGTGCTGGCCGGAATCGGGCTGATTGCCTGGACCTTCTCGCAGCCGCCTGGCAAAGCCCAGTGGTCGGGCGATCTCCCCGTTGTCGCCGGTCTGTTTTTGCCAAGCATCGCCACGGTTATCGTGCAGTGGCTGTTCGTGGGATGGCGCGTGCGGCGCGGGCTTAGGGCGGAGGCGGGTGCGGGTGCATGAAGACGATCCTCTGCTACGGCGATTCCCTGACCTGGGGCTATGACGCGGCGAGCCTCGGGCGTCATGCGCTGGAAGATCGCTGGCCGAGCGTGCTCAAGGCGGCGTTGGGCGACGATGATATCGAAGTCATTGCCGAAGGTCTGAACGGCCGCACCACGGCTTTCGACGATCACCTGGCTGGTGCCGACCGCAATGGCGCCAAGGTGCTGCCGACGATCCTGACCAGCCATGCGCCGCTCGACCTGATCATCATCATGCTCGGCGCCAACGACATGAAGCCCTGGATCCACGGCAATCCGGTCGCGGCCAAGCAGGGGGTGCAACGGCTGATCGACATCGTGCGCGGCCACGATTATCCGTTCGACTGGGCCGCGCCGCAAATCCTGATCGTCGCGCCACCAGCGGTCAGCCGCACCGACAATGCCGAATTCAAGGAAATGTTTGCCGGCGGCGACGAGGCCTCGAAGCGGCTGGCGCCGCAATATTCCGCGCTCGCCGACGAGGCCGGCTGCGGCTTTTTCGATGCCGGCACGGTGGCCGAGACCACACCGATCGACGGGGTCCATCTCGATGCCGAAAACACGCGCAATATAGGTGACGCATTGGCGCCATTGGTGCGTGTGATGCTGGAACTCTAGAGAAAATCAGGGAGAAACCCCGTGGCTGAATCCTACGACGTCATAATCATCGGCTCAGGCCCCGGCGGCTATGTCACGGCGGTGCGCTCCGCCCAGCTCGGCTTCAAGACGGCGATCGTCGAGCGCGAGCATCTCGGCGGCATCTGCCTCAACTGGGGCTGCATCCCGACCAAGGCGCTGCTGCGCTCGGCCGAGATCATGCACTATTCCGATCATCTGAAGGACTACGGCCTGAAGCTCGAAGGCGGCAAGGTCAGCGCCGACACGGCCGCTGTCGTCGACCGCTCGCGCAAAGTGTCGTTGAGGCTCAATGGCGGCGTCGCCTTCCTGATGAAGAAGAACAAGGTCGACGTTATCTGGGGCGAGGCCAAGCTCTCCAAGCCGGGTGAAATCGTCGTCTCCAAGACGGCGAAGAAGCCGATGGAGCCGCAGCCGCCGGTGCCCAAGGGCGTCAAGGGCGAGGGCACCTATACCGCCAAGCACATTATTCTCGCCACCGGCGCCCGGCCGCGCGCGCTGCCCGGCATCGAGCCGGACGGCAAGCTGATCTGGACCTATTTCGAGGCGATGGTGCCGAAGGAGATGCCGAAGTCGCTGCTGGTCATGGGTTCGGGCGCCATCGGCATCGAGTTCGCCTCCTTCTACCGCACCATGGGCGCCGAGGTGACGGTGGTCGAGCTGTTGCCGGCGGTGATGCCGGTCGAGGATGCCGAGGTCTCGAAATTCGCGCAGAAGCAGTTCGAGAAGCAGGGCATGAAAATCATCCTCGAGGCCAAGGTGACCAAGGTCGAGAAGGGTGCCAACTCGATCACCGCCCATGTCGAGATGAAGGACGGCAAGGTCGAGAAGATCACCGCCGACCGCATGATCTCGGCCGTCGGCGTGCAGGGCAACATCGATAATCTCGGCCTCGAGACGCTCGGCGTGAAGACCGATCGCGGCTGCGTCGTCATTGACGGCTATGGCAAGACCAACGTTCCCGGCATCTACGCTATCGGCGATGTCGCCGGACCGCCGATGCTCGCCCACAAGGCCGAGCATGAAGGCGTGGTCTGCATCGAGAAGATCGCCAATTTCCCCGGCGTGCATGCGACAGACAAGCTGAAGATCCCGGGCTGCACCTATTGCAACCCGCAGGTCGCCTCGGTCGGGCTCACCGAAGCCAAGGCGAAGGCCGAAGGCAAGGACATCCGCGTCGGCCGTTTCCAGTTCGGCGCCAACGGCAAGGCGATCGCGCTTGGCGAGGACCAGGGCTTCATCAAGACCATCTTCGACAAGAAGACCGGCCAGCTGCTCGGCGCGCATATGGTCGGCGCCGAGGTGACGGAGCTGATCCAGGGCTTTGTCGTGGCGATGAACCTGGAGACCACCGAGGAAGAGCTGATGCACACCATCTTCCCGCATCCGACGCTGTCGGAGATGATGAAGGAAAGCGTGCTCGATGCCTATGGCCGTGCGCTCAACGCGTGATAAATTGGTGCCGCGAGACTCAGACGCATGCGCCGGAGGAACCTTACGGCAAGACAGTTCGTTTCCGGATGCATTTTCACCTGACACTGGAGGAGTTGGCATATGGACGTGAATGGCGTGGGCTGGATTGCGGCCATCATCATCGGCGGTTTGGCCGGGTGGCTGGCCGAGATGGTCATGAAGAGCAATACCGGCGTCTTGATGAACATCATTATGGGCATTGTCGGCGCGGTGGTGCTGAACGCAATTCTCAGGGCGCTCAACATCGAACCCTTCGGTGTCGGCTGGCTCGCCTACCTGATCACCGGCTTCATCGGCGCCTGCCTGCTGATCTTTGCCGGGCGGCTCATTCGCCGATAAAACGGCTCGCCGTTTTATCTCGTTCTTCTGACGCAATTCCGGACGGAAAACCGTGTCACACTTTTCCTGGAATTGCTCTGGATCCCCGCTATGCGAAAAAGGCTGTGGCGGCATGCGCCGCCGCAGCCTTTTTCTTTGCACCGAAAAGTCCTAGATGACGCCAGAAGGGCGAATGCCGACGGGCAGACGCCAACAAGTCAGGTTTGAGATGGTCACTGTTCTCGACACGATCGCCAACGCGCCGCGCCTGCGGCACCCCGAGAAGGCACACAAGCCTGATCAGGACGTGCTGCGCAAACCCGACTGGATCCGCGTCAAGGCGCCGATGTCGAAGGGCTATGCCGAAACTCGCGAGATCGTGAAGTCGCACAAGCTGGTCACGGTGTGCGAAGAGGCCGGCTGCCCCAATATCGGCGAGTGCTGGGAAAAGAAGCACGCCACCTTCATGATCATGGGCGAGATCTGCACGCGCGCCTGCGCCTTCTGCAATGTCGCCACCGGCATTCCGACCGCGCTCGATGCCGATGAGCCGGCGCGTGTCGCGCATGCCGTCAAGCAGATGGGGCTGACCCATGTCGTCATCACCTCGGTCGACCGCGACGATCTCGCCGATGGCGGCGCGCAGCATTTCGCCGAGGTTATCCGGGCGATCCGGGCAGCGACACCTCTGACCACGATCGAAATCCTGACGCCCGATTTCCTGCGCAAGGAAGGCGCGCTGGAGATCGTCGTGGCGGCCAAGCCAGATGTCTTCAACCACAATCTCGAAACCGTGCCGTCGAACTACCTGACGGTGCGGCCGGGTGCCCGCTATTTCCACTCGATCCGGCTGTTGCAGCGGGTCAAGGAGCTCGATCCGTCGATCTTCACCAAGTCCGGCATCATGGTCGGCCTCGGCGAAGAGCGCAACGAGATCCTGCAGCTGATGGATGACCTGCGCTCGGCCAATGTCGACTTCATGACCATTGGCCAGTATCTGCAGCCGTCGAAGAAACACCACCCGGTGATCCGCTTCGTCACGCCGGAGGAGTTCAACTCCTTCGCGACGATCGGCAAGACCAAGGGTTTCCTGCTGGTGGCGTCGAGCCCGCTGACGCGCTCCTCGCATCATGCCGGTGACGATTTCGCCAGGCTGCGGGCGGCGCGTGAGGCGCAGCTCAAAAAAGCCAGTTAAATCCTGCTTCAATGCCGAAATTCGAAGCCACACGCCGCGTTGCCCACACGCCGGAGCAGATGTTTGCGCTGGTTGCCGATATCGAGACCTATCCTGAATTTCTGCCGCTGTGCGAGGCGCTGACGGTGCGCTCTCGCAAGGAGCGTGATCGCCGCACCATTCTCCTCGCCGATATGAGCATCGGCTACAAGGCGATCCGCGAGACCTTTACGACGCAGGTGCTGCTGAAGCCGGACGAGAACACAATCGACGTCAAATACATCGATGGGCCGTTCAAATATCTCAGCAATATCTGGCGCTTCGAGCCGGCCGACGGCGGCGGCTGCAACGTTCGCTTCTTCATCGACTACGAGTTCAAGAGCCGTATCCTCGGCGTGTTGATGGGCACCATGTTCGATCGCGCCTTCCGCATGTTTTCCGAAGCCTTCGAAAAACGTGCGGACGTCATCTACGGAACGACGCCCATCTCATGAGTGTCGCCGAGCGCGCGCAGGCCGATCTCCAGCGCATGCTTGACGGTCTCACGGCGGATGAAGTCGCGGCCATTGTCGGCAAACATATTGAGCTCGGCAGCCACCGGCCCACCTCTTAGGGCAACTCCGAACCAGACGAGGCCGACCGGTTTTTCCGGCGAGCCGCCGCCTGGGCCGGCAATGCCGGTGACGGCAAGCGCAAGCCCGGCGCGCGAGCGGGCCAGAGCGCCCTCCGCCATCTCCAGAACCGTTTCGCGCGAGACGGCGCCATGCGCCTCGAGTGTGGCGGGCGAGACGCCGAGCATCTCCATCTTTGCTTCATCGGAATAGGTGATGAGGCCGCGATCGACGACAGCGGACGAGCCGGCAATGTCGGTCAGTGCCGAGATGATCATGCCGCCGGTGCAGCTCTCGGCCGTCGCCAGCATGATGCCGCGTTGCTGGCAGACCTGGAGCAGGGCGTTGGCAAGATCGCTGTTGTTCATGCGGGAACCTCCCCGGGGAAGACGACACTGGCGGTGGCGATGGCGGCGATGCCTTCCTCGCGGCCGACAAAGCCGAGTTTCTCGTTCGTCGTCGCCTTGATCGAGATGCGATCGCTGGAAATGCCCAGCATCGCCGACAGCGCATTGGTCATGGCCCCGCGATGCGGGCCGACGCGCGGCGCCTCGCAGATCAGCGTGATGTCGGCATTGGCGATGCGGCCGCCGCGTTCGCGCACCAACCTGGCCGCATGCTCGACGAAGTTCTTTGACGCCGCGCCCTTCCATTGCGGATCGGAAGGCGGGAAATGCGTGCCGATGTCGCCGGCGCCGCAAGTGGCGAGCAGCGCATCGGTCAGCGCGTGCAGGCCGACATCGGCATCCGAATGGCCGGAAAGCTTCTTGCCGTGCGGAATGGCGACGCCGCACAGGGTGACATGGTCGCCGGCCTCGAAGGCGTGCACGTCATAGCCATTGCCGGTGCGAATGTCTGGAAAACGCTCGCCAGTAAGCCGTTGATCCGCCATCGCGATATCCCTTGCCCAGGTCAATTTGACATTGTCCGGCGACCCCTCGACGATTTTTACCGGAATATGCGCCCATTCGGCGATCGCGGCATCGTCGGTGAAATCCGCCTTGCCGAGATGATGGGCCTTTTCATGCGCGGCGAGCAACGGCCAGAACGGAAAGCCTTGCGGCGTCTGGGCGGCATGAAGGCCGTCCCTTGGCACCGTCTCTTCGATCATGCCGGTCGTCGACTCGCGCTTCAGCGTATCGGCGACGGGCAAAGCGGGCAGCGCGCCCTGCCGCTCGCCAATGGCGGCGATGGTACGGTCGATCAGGGCCGCGTCGACAAAGGGCCGCACCGCGTCATGGACAAGGACACGGCCGGGCGTACGGTCCCTCAGCGCCAGCAGGCCGAGCCGGACCGATGCCTGGCGCGACTCGCCACCGACCACGGCGGTAACCCGCTCGGCATACAGGCCGGCTGCCTTGTCGAAAAGCGCGCGGTCATCGGCATGGATGGCGACGAC
The DNA here is from genome assembly GCF_057786115.1 of Mesorhizobium sp. P170090. Lineage (NCBI taxonomy): Bacteria > Pseudomonadati > Pseudomonadota > Alphaproteobacteria > Hyphomicrobiales > Phyllobacteriaceae > Mesorhizobium > Mesorhizobium sp. P170090. The sequence continues at coordinate 4,344,299 of NZ_JBYNWH010000001.1, read as the reverse complement.
GACGGGGCCAATTTTGGGATGCGCCAGGAACGTCTCCAGCGTGCGCGCGATAACGGCACGGCCGCCGATGCGCTGATATTGCTTCGGCCCGTCGGCCTGTCCGGCACGCGCGCCGCGGCCGGCTGCAACGATGACCAAGCCGACCTTGTCGGTCGTCGCCTCGGCCGGTTTTTCGCTTGCGTCTGTCATGCCGAGAGGCTTAGTCGCGGCTTATGGCGAAGGCCAGCATTTTCCCAAATGCGCCGCAATGTGACGTCATTGCGCGTTGCACAATGCCTTTCTTATGGCTAGAGAATGTGCAGCAATCCGATATGCTTGGTTTTTGTGCATGCCTGAAGTGACAAAATTGGCTTCGCCGCTCGACGTTGGCGGCGTGACGATCCGCAACCGCGTCTTCCTCGCGCCCATGTCGGGAATAACGGACGAGCCGTTCCGGCAGCGCGCCGACGCGCATGGCGCGGGCCTGGTCGTGTCGGAAATGGTGGCGAGCGGCGAGCTTGCCAAGGGCAGGGTCGGATGCGACCTGCGCATCCGTCATTCCGGGCTGCCCGTCCATATGGTTCAGCTTGCCGGCCGCGAGGCCGAGCACATGGCCGAGGGCGCGCGCATCGCTGCCGGCGAGGGCGCCGACATCATCGACATCAATATGGGCTGCCCGGCCAAGAAGGTGACCGGCGGCTATGCCGGCTCGGCGCTGATGCGCGATCTCGACCATGCGCTGTCGCTGATCGAAGCGGTGATCGGCGCGGTCCAGGTGCCGGTCACGGTCAAGATGCGGCTCGGCTGGGACGACAATGCGCTCAATGCACCCGTCTTGGCGCGCCGCGCCGAAGAGGCCGGTGTTAAAATGGTGACCGTGCATGGGCGCACGCGCTGCCAGTTTTATCAAGGCAAGGCCGATTGGGGCGCCATCGCCCGCATCAAGGACGCCGTCTCGATCCCGGTCGTCGCCAACGGCGATGTGGGCTCGCCCGCGGAGGCCGCCGAAATCCTTGAACAGTCGGGCGCCGACGCGGTGATGATCGGTCGTGCCCATTATGGCGCGCCATGGACGGCGGGCCGCATTGCGGCGACGGCTGCGGGCGACGCGCTCTCCGGCGTGCCGGAAAGCCCGCAAGCCATGGCCGACTACATCGTTTCCCACTACGAGGACATGCTGACGCTTTACGGCGTCGAAAGCGGCTTGCGCCAGGCGCGCAAGCATCTCGGCTGGTATCTCGACCGCCACGCTGCTGGCGTTTCCGATGAGCGGCGGAAAGCCATCCTCACCTCTTTCGAACCCGCCCGCGTCATTGCCTTGCTGCATGAGGTGTTTTCCGGCGAAGCCACGCCCTTGCGGAGCGCCGCATGAACGCCACCGTCACACCGAGCTCCGACATGGCGGATGCCGCCAGTATCGTGCTGAACACCATCCGCCGTCCGGTCATCATGGTCGATCCGGACGGGTTCATCACCTACGCCAATGCCGATGCGGAAGACTTCTTCCGTTCAAGTGCCAACATGCTTGCCCGCAACACACTGTCCAAGCTGATCCCGTTCGGCAGCCCGTTGCTGCAGCTGGTCGATCAGGTGCGCGAGCGCCGTGCGCCGGTCAACGAATACCGTGTCGACGTGTCGTCGCCGCGTCTCGGCATCGAGAAGGTCGTCGATCTCTATGTCGCGCCGGTGCCGGAATTCCCAGGCTCGATCGTGGTGATGTTCCAGGAACGCTCGATGGCCGACAAGATCGACCGGCAGATGACACACAGGGGTGCCGCGCGTTCGGTCACCGGCCTTGCCGCCATGCTGGCGCATGAGATCAAGAACCCGCTGTCCGGCATTCGTGGCGCCGCACAGCTGCTCGAACTCTCGGCGTCCGACGAGGATCGCGCGCTGACCCGCCTCATCACTGACGAGACTGATCGCATAGTCTCCCTCGTCGACCGCATGGAAGTGTTTTCCGACGAGCGGCCGATTGACCGCTATCCTATCAACATCCATGTCGTGCTGGACCATGTGAAGGCAATCGCGAAGAACGGTTTTGCCAAGAGAATCAGGATAATGGAGGACTATGATCCATCATTGCCTCCGGTTTTCGCCAACCGCGACCAACTGATCCAGGTGTTCCTCAACCTGGTCAAGAACGCCGCCGAGGCCATCGGCGGCGACCCACAGGGGGAGATCGTGCTGTCGACCGCGTTCAGGCCGGGCATCCGCGTGTCCGTTCCCGGAACCCAGGACCGCGTGTCGCTGCCGCTTGAATTCTGCGTGCGCGACAATGGTTCGGGCGTTTCGGAAGACATTCTGCCGATCCTGTTCGATCCGTTCATCACCACCAAGCCGAACGGCTCGGGGCTCGGCCTGGCGCTGGTGGCGAAAATCGTCGGCGAGCATGGCGGCATCATCGAATGCGATTCGACGCCGCGCGGCACCACCTTCCGAATCCTGATGCCGGCCTGGAAAGAAACACCCATCGACACTGCCGATGATGAAGGCGAAGGAGACCGCAAATGACGGTTCGCGGCAATATTCTCGTCGCCGACGACGATGCGGCCATCCGCACCGTGCTCAATCAGGCGCTGTCGCGCGTCGGCCATGAGGTGCGCGTGACCTCCAACGCCTCGACGCTGTGGCGCTGGGTGGCGGCGGGCGAGGGCGATCTGGTGATCACCGACGTTGTCATGCCGGACGAGAACGCCTTCGACATGCTGCCCCGCATCAAGAAGGCCCGGCCGGAGCTGCCGGTCATCGTGATGAGCGCGCAAAACACTTTCATGACGGCGATTCGTGCTTCCGAAACAGGTGCTTATGAATATCTGCCGAAGCCGTTCGACCTGACCGAGCTGCTCAACATCGTCAATCGTGCGCTGTCAGAGCCGCGCCGACCGAAGATCGATACGCGACCGGAAGAACAGCCTGACGCCATGCCGCTGGTCGGCCGCTCGGCCGCCATGCAGGACATCTACCGCATGCTGGCGCGCATGATGCAGACCGATCTGACGGTGATGATCTCGGGCGAGTCCGGCACCGGCAAGGAATTGGTGGCGCGCGCGCTGCACGAATATGGCCGCCGCCGAGGCGGTCCGTTCGTCGCCATCAACATGGCGGCAATCCCGCGCGACCTCATCGAATCGGAACTGTTCGGTCATGAGAAGGGTGCCTTCACCGGCGCACAGAACCGCTCGACAGGCCGCTTCGAGCAGGCCGAGGGCGGCACGCTGTTCCTCGACGAGATCGGCGACATGCCAATGGAGGCGCAGACGCGGCTGCTGCGCGTGCTGCAGCAAGGCGAATACACCACTGTCGGCGGGCGCACCCCGATCAAGACCGATGTGCGCATCGTCGCCGCCACCAACAAGGATCTGCGCACGCTGATCAACCAGGGGCTTTTCCGCGAGGATCTGTTCTATCGCCTGAATGTCGTGCCGCTTCGGCTGCCGGGCTTGCGTGAGAGATCGGAAGACATTCCCGATCTGGTGCGGCATTTCTTCAAGATCGGCGCCAGCGAAGGCTTGCAGACCAAGCGCATTTCGACCGGCGGCATCGAATTGATGAAGCGCTATCCGTGGCCGGGAAACGTGCGCGAGCTGGAAAACCTGGTGCGCCGGCTTGCGGCGCTCTATTCGCAGGACGAAATATCAGCCGAGATCATCGAGGCCGAACTGAAGACAGGCGAAAGGCCGGTCATTCCCGGCGGCGGCAATTTGATCCCGGACGATCTGTCCATCGGCCAGGCGGTGGAGCACTTCCTGCAGCGCTATTTCGCCTCTTTTGCCGGTGATTTGCCGCCGGCAGGTCTCTATCAACGCATCTTGTCGGAGGTCGAATATCCGCTGGTCCTTGCCTCGATGACGGCAACCCGCGGCAACCAGATCAAGGCCGCCGAACTGCTGGGCCTCAACCGCAACACGTTGCGCAAGAAGATTCGCGAGCTGGGTGTCAACGTGTACAAATCGTCGAGATCATGAGCGCCTGCTGCCCGAAGTGACGCGAGGTCATCCCCTTTTCAGGGGATCGGCGGCCGAAAGATTTCCGTCACGGCCACACTTGTTGCATAATCGCCACAATGCGTTGCATACATCCAACGCAATCACTGGCTCTTAGACGGCGACATGGCTTCGCAAGCTCTCACATCAAACGAACCGCTTTTCAGCAGACCCGGCCAGAGGGATGGACGGCGGCTGCTTGCGTTGCCTGGCGTTGTGGCAATTGCCGGCGCGCTGGTTACGGCGGCAATCTCGTTTGCCATTCTTGTCGGCGCCACGCCGATCACGCCAGACGCAAACACAACGCTGACGCTGATTGCGGCCAATGCCTTATTTGTGCTGGCGCTGATTGCTCTGGTCGGCCGCGAGGTGCATCGCATCACCATGGCGCGCCGGCACGGCAAGGCGGCGTCACGGCTGCATGTGCGCATCGTGACGATGTTTGCGCTGGTCGCGGCCATCCCCGCCATCATGGTGGCCATCATTGCCTCGATCACGCTCGATATCGGCCTCGACCGCTGGTTCGAAATCCGCACCAAGGCGATCGTCAACTCGTCGCTGTCGATCGCCGACGCCTATGTGCAGGAAAACGCTCGTAATCTTCAGGGCACGACGCTGTCGATGGCCTATGATCTCGACGCCTCGCGCACGCTTTACGGCCTCGATCGAACCGGCTTTCTCGACCTGATGAACAAGGAAGCCGTGGGCAGGAGCCTGGTGCATGCGGCGCTGGTCAGGGAAGACGGCTCCTTTGTCATGAGCGCGAAGACCGATGCGGATTTCTCTATGCCGCCACCGCCGGAGGGCGCGGTCAGCGCCGCGGCCGACGGCAAACCGGTGCTGATCGAGCCGAAGACGCGCAACATCATGGGCGCCATCATCAAGCTGCGGGAGATCGAAGGCCTCTACCTCTACACCAATCGCCTGGTCGACCCCGAAGTGATCAAGGCGAGGGCGATCGTCCAGTCCAACACCGCCGAATATCGCGGCCTGGAAGACAACAGGCGGACGTCGCAGGTGGCGTTCGCGCTGCCCTATCTGTCACTGACGCTGATCATCATCCTGTCGGCCATCTGGACCGGCATAGCGGTGGCCGACCGTCTGGTGCGGCCCATCCGTCAACTCATCGGCGCGGCTGACGAGGTTGCGACCGGCAATCTCGATGTCGCCGTTCCGGTACGGCCTTCCGACGGCGATGTCGCCTCGCTTGGCGATACGTTCAACAAGATGCTGCTGGAGCTTAAATCGCAGCGCAACGAGATCCTGTCGGCCAAGGATTTGATCGACGAACGGCGTCGTTTCTCGGAAGCGGTGCTGGCCGGCGTCACCGCCGGCGTCATCGGCGTCGATCCCTACGGCATCGTCTCCATCGTCAACAAATCGGCCGAAACGATGCTGGCCATATCGGCCACGGCGGCGCTGGGGCAGAACCTGTCCGCCGTGCTACCGCATGTCGGGCGTGTCTTCGAGATCGGCCGCAAATCCGGCAAGCCGGTCTATCGCGAGCAGGTCACCTTCTATCGCACCGGCGCCGAGCGTACCTTCAACGTGCAGATCACCATCGAGGCCGGCGACGACGGCGAGGAGGAGAAATCCTACGTCGTGACGGTCGACGACATCACCGATCTCGTCCAGGCACAGCGCTCGTCGGCCTGGGCGGATGTGGCGCGGCGTATCGCACATGAAATCAAGAACCCGCTGACGCCGATCCAGCTCTCGGCCGAGCGCATCAAGCGACGCTTCGGCAAGGTCATCACCGAGGACCGCGAGATTTTCGACCAGTGCACCGACACGATCATCCGGCAGGTCGAGGATATCGGCCGCATGGTCGACGAGTTCTCGGCTTTCGCCCGCATGCCCAAGCCCGAGATGAAAGCCATCGATCTGCGTGAATTGCTGCGCGAGGCGTCGTTCCTGGTCGAAGTCAGCCGCGCCGACATTGCTTTCGAACGCGTGTTCGGCAACGAACCGCTCAAGGGCACGTTCGATAGCCGATTGATGGCGCAGGCTTTCGGCAACGTCATCAAGAACGCGGCCGAGGCGATTGACGGGCTGGAACAAAAGGACGGTTCGCACGGCATAATCCGGATTCAAGCTGCCCGGCAGAATGGCGCGATCAGAATCGACGTCATCGACAATGGCAAAGGCTTGCCGCGCGAGAACCGCCAAAGGCTGCTCGAGCCCTACATGACGACGCGCGAGAAGGGCACCGGGCTCGGTCTCGCCATCGTCAAGAAGATCGTGGAGGACCATGGCGGGCGGCTCGAATTGCACGATGCGCCCGCGGATTTCCACGGTGGACGCGGCGCGATGATCTCGATCATCCTGCCGCCAGCTGCCGCAACCGCGCCGCCACGCGGTCAAGGCGAAACGGAACACGAACGAGAAACTGAAAAGGTCGGTAATGGCGTCTGATATTCTCATCGTCGATGACGAGGAAGACATCCGTGAACTCGTCGCGGGCATATTGAGCGACGAAGGGCATGAAACCCGCACGGCATTCGATGCCGACAGCGCGCTCGCGGCAATCGCCGACCGGGCGCCGCGGCTGATTTTCCTCGACATCTGGTTGCAGGGCTCGCGCCTCGACGGGCTGGCGCTGCTCGACGAGATCAAGACGATGCATCCGAGCCTGCCGGTGGTGATGATCTCCGGCCACGGCAATATCGAGACAGCGGTGTCGGCCATCCGCCGCGGCGCCTATGATTTCATCGAGAAGCCGTTCAAGGCCGACAGGCTGATCCTGATCGCCGAGCGGGCGCTCGAAACCTCGAAATTGCGGCGCGAGGTGTCCGACCTCAAGCAGCGCAGCGGCGAAACCTTCGACCTGATCGGCATGTCGTCGGCGATGAGCCAGCTGCGCCAGACCATCGAGCGCGTGGCGCCGACCAACAGCCGCGTCATGATCATCGGTCCGTCCGGCTCGGGCAAGGAGCTCGCCGCGCGCGCCATCCACACGCTGTCGACGCGCAAGGGCGCGCCCTTCGTGACGCTGAGCGCGGCCAACATCACGCCCGAGCGCATGGAGATCGAGCTGTTCGGTACCGAATCGAACGGCACCGAGCGCAAGGTCGGCGCGCTTGAAGAGGCGCACCGCGGCATTCTCTACATCGACGAAGTGGCCGACATGCCGCGCGAGACGCAGAACAAGATTTTGCGCGTGCTGGTCGAACAGCAGTTCGAGCGGGTCGGCGGCACCAAGCGGGTCAAGGTCGACGTCCGCATCATCTCCTCGACCTCGCAGAACCTGGAGGCGATGATCGCCGACGGCCGTTTTCGCGAAGACCTCTATCACCGCCTGGCGGTGGTTCCGGTCATGGTGCCGGGCCTGGCCGAGCGGCGAGAGGACATTCCCTATCTCGTCGACAATTTCATGAAGCAGATCGCTCGCCAGGCCGGCATCAAGCCGCGCCGCATCGGCGACGATGCGCTTGCCGTGCTGCAGGCGCACAACTGGCCGGGCAATGTCCGCCAGCTGCGCAACAATGTCGAACGGCTGATGATCCTGGCGCGTGGCGACGATATCGATGCGCCGATCACCGCCGACCTGTTGCCGTCGGAGATCGGCGATGTCATGCCGCGCACGCCGAACCAGTCCGACCAGCACATCATGGCGCTGCCGCTGCGCGAGGCGCGCGAACAGTTCGAGAAGGACTATCTGATCGCCCAGATCAACCGTTTCGGCGGCAACATCTCGAAGACGGCCGAATTCATCGGCATGGAGCGCTCGGCGCTGCACCGGAAACTGAAGTCGCTGGGGGTCTGACCCCCGTTGTTGTTGGTCCAGCGGGCTGTGGCCCATTCAATTGCCGGTTACGGCAGCGGCGGAATCGCATAGAAAAACCGGGACTTTTCTGAGGGATCACCCATGCCGCGCATTACCTATGTGAACGGGCGCTATGTCGCCCATGCCGACGCTGCCGTGCATATCGAGGATCGCGGCTATCAATTCGCCGACGGCGTCTACGAGGTCTGCGAGGTGGCGCAGGGCTTTATCGTCGACATGCCGCGCCATCTTGCCCGGCTGAGCCGCTCCCTTAGCGAATTGTCGATCGACTGGCCGGTCACCAAGGGTGTGCTGCCGCTTCTTCTGCGCGAAATCGTCCGGCGCAACCACGTCGTCAACGGCCTGGTCTATGTCCAGGTTACGCGCGGTGTTGCCAGCCGCGACTTCGTTTTCCCCGCCGATACACCGTCATCGCTAGTGATTACGGCCAGAAAGGCCGACCCGGCGGCGGCCGCCAAGCGAGCCGAGGCGGGCATCAAGGTCATCACCGTGCCGGAAAACCGTTGGGACCGGGTCGACATCAAGAGCACCGGCCTGCTGCCCAACGTGCTGGCCAAGCAGAAAGCCAAGGAGGCCGGCGCCCAGGAAGCCTGGTTCGTCGACACCGATGGCAACGTCAAGGAGGGCGGCTCGTCCAACGCCTGGATCGTTACAAGGGACGGCGTTCTGGTCACCCGGCCGGCGGAGCATGGCATCCTGCGCGGCATCACCCGCACGACCATGTTCGAAGTGGCGGCAAAGCTCGGGTTGACGATCGAGGAGCGCGGTTTTTCAGTCACTGAAGCCAAGGCTGCGCGAGAAGCTTTCATCAGTTCGGCAACGACAATCGCCATGCCGGTCGTGGCAATCGACGGTGCCGCGGTCGCCAATGGGCACCCCGGTTCGATAACACTTTCATTGCGGCAAGCCTTTTTTGACGTTGCGGAAAAAAGTCCAGCCTGATAACCGCACAGACGGACTGCACATCAATATATCTCGTTCTGCTTGTCGTTACTGACGGCAAGGGGGTGTTTGCAAGCTTGACATGTGCCCGCTAATTTGGCGCATTAGCCTGCAAACCGAAGGGGATCGGCGAAAGACAAGAACAATGGCGGAACGATCGCAAAACCTTCAGGACCTGTTCCTGAATTCTGTTCGCAAGAGCAAAAATCCACTCACCATCTTTCTCATCAACGGCGTCAAGCTGACCGGCGTGGTCACTTCCTTCGACAATTTTTGTGTTCTGCTGCGCCGTGACGGCCACTCCCAGCTCGTCTACAAGCATGCCATTTCCACGATCATGCCGAGCCAGCCGGTTCAGATGTTCGATGGCGAGGAAAGCCAGGGCGCCTGATTGGCACGTGAAAAAGACGCGGACCGCGGCGTCCGCGGGAAACCAGCACATAATTCCGGGACGGAAGCCACAGGTCCGACCCGGGCGGTTGTCATCGTGCCGGTGCTTACCCGGCATCAGCGCAACGATGACGAAACGAACCGTCCACGGCTGACGCGTTCGGCGGATGCGCGCCACGACGAAGCGGTCGGCCTTGCCCGCGCCATCAACCTGGATCTGATCCACACGGCGGTGGTCACCGTCAACGATCCACGCCCGGCAACCTTGCTCGGCAGCGGCAAGGTCGCGGAATTCGCCGAGATCGTCAAAGAGGGTCACGCGGAGGTGGTCATCGTCGACCATCCGCTGACGCCGGTGCAGCAGCGCAATCTCGAAAAAGAAATGAATGCCAAGGTGCTCGACCGCACCGGATTGATCCTGGAGATTTTTGGCGAGCGCGCGCGGACCAAGGAGGGCACGCTGCAGGTCGAACTTGCCCATCTCAACTACCAGAAGGGCCGCCTGGTGCGGAGCTGGACCCACCTTGAACGCCAGCGCGGCGGAGCCGGCTTCCTCGGCGGCCCCGGCGAAACCCAGATCGAATCGGACCGGCGGCAGCTGCAGGAAAAAATCATCAAGCTCAAGCATGAGCTGGAAACGGTGCGCCGCACCCGCGACCTGCACCGCGCCAAGCGCAAGAAGGTGCCGTTCCCGGTGGTGGCGATCGTCGGCTACACCAATGCCGGAAAGTCGACGCTGTTCAACCGGCTGACCGGGGCCGACGTGCTGGCCGAAGACATGCTGTTTGCAACGCTCGACCCGACGCTGCGCCGCGTGCGCCTGCCGCACGGCACGCCGATCATCCTGTCGGACACAGTCGGCTTCATTTCGGACCTGCCGACGCATCTGGTCGCCGCCTTCCGGGCCACGCTGGAAGAGGTCGTCGAGGCCGATCTGGTCATCCACCTGCGCGATATCTCGGATCCGGATACCGCAGCGCAAGCCGAGGACGTCGAGCGCATTCTCGCCGATCTCGGCGTCGATGCCGGCGATGCCAAGCGCGTCGTCGAAGTGTGGAACAAGGTCGACCTTCTCGACGACGGCAACCGCGAGCGCCTGCTCGCCGACGGCACTGACGCCAACAAGGCGCCGCCGATCGCCATCTCGGCCGTCACCGGCGAAGGCATCGATGCGCTGAAGGCGCTGATCGAGACCAGGATGTCGGGCGAACTCGAGGAATTGACGGTGACGATCGAACCGGCGCAGTTCGGCCTTGTCGACTGGCTCTACCGCAATGGCGACGTGGTTTCGCGGGTAGACAATGAGGATGGCAGCGCGACCATCGCGCTCAAGGCCACGCACACCGCCCGGCAAGAGATCGAAAGCCGATTGCACCGCAAAAACAGGCAGTAAGCCTGATTATTTCGCGCTCTTGGCCTGCTGCCAGAGCGCTTCCATTTCGTCCAGCGTGGCTTTTTCGAGCGTGCTTCCGGACGCATCGATCGCGCGCTCGACATAGTGGAAGCGCGAGCGGAACTTTTCGTTGGTGCCGCTGAGCGCCGCTTCCGAATCGAGCTTGAGGTGACGCCCCAGATTGACGACGGCAAACAGCATGTCGCCGAATTCGTCCTTGATCTCAGCGGTTTCGCCCTTGGCCAGCGCCTCGCGCAGTTCGCCGATCTCTTCCTCGATCTTGTCGAGGATGGGGGCTGCCTCGCTCCAGTCGAAACCGACACGTGCTGCCTTTTCCTGCAGCTTCAGCGCACGAGTCAAAGCGGGCAGGGCGACGGGCACGCTGTCCAGGAAACCCTTGCCATTGTCCTCGGGGTCGAGGCCGCGGGCGAGGCGCGCACTTCGCTTTTCGGCTTTTTCCTCAGCCTTGATCTTTTCCCACATGCCCTTTGCCATGCCGGCGCTGCGTGCCTTCTCGTCGCCGAAGACATGCGGATGGCGCCGGATCATCTTGGTGGTGATGGCCTCGACCACATCACCGAAGGCAAAATCGCCGGCTTCCTCAGCCATCTGCGCGTGGTAGACGACCTGCAGCAGGAGATCGCCTAATTCGTCGCGCAGATCGTCGAGATCGCCGCGCGCAATGGCGTCCGCCACCTCATAGGCTTCCTCGATCGTATAGGGTGCGATGGTCGAGAAATCCTGCTCGATGTCCCAGGGACAGCCGGTCTTCGGCGCCCTGAGCGCCGCCATGATCTCGATCAGCCGGGAAATGTCGCGCGAAGGTTTCATGCGGCGAATGCTATCCCGCTGCCTGTCGTGCGGCCAACGCTGTCAGCTGGCGGCCTGACCTTGTCCACAGCTCAGCCGTATCAGCCGAGTACCGACACAACCGCCTTGGCGAGGTCATCCATGCCGTCCTCGGGCAGGCCGGCAACGTTGATGCGGCTGTCGCCGACCATGTAGATGCCATACTCGGCACGCAGCCGCTCGACTTGCGTCTCGGTCAGGCCAAGCCTGGAAAACATGCCGCGATGGCTGGCGATGAAATCGAAGCGGTCGGAGTTGGACTGCCGGCGCAGCGCGTCGGCGAACTGGACCCGCAGCCTCAGCATGCGCAGCCGCATCTCCTCCAGCTCCGCCTCCCAGTCGGCGCGAAGGCCATCATCTTCCAGCACCATGCGCACGGCGGCGGCGCCGTGGTCCGGCGGCATCGAATACATGGCGCGCGCCGCCGCCAGCATCTGGCTCATCGCGACATCGGCTTGCGCGCTATCCTTCGCCAGGATCATCGCCGCGCCGACGCGGTCGCGGTAGACGGCAAAGTTCTTCGAGCAGCTCGAGGCAACGACCATTTCAGGCACCTTGCCCGCGAGAAGGCGCAAGCCGGCCGCATCGGCGTCCAGGCCTTCGCCAAAGCCCTGATAGGCAATGTCGACAAAGGGCAACAGCCGGCGCTCGACGACAAGATCGGTGACGCTGGCCCATTGCGCGATATCGAGATTGGCGCCGGTCGGGTTATGGCAGCAGCCATGCAGCAGCACGATATCGCCGGGCTCGGCTGCGCCAAGCGTTGCCAGCATCTCGTCGAAGCGCACCGCGCCGGAAACGGCATCGAAATAGGGATAATCGCGCACCTTGAGGCCGGCCCCGCGCATCACCGGCGGGTGGTTCGGCCATGTCGGGTCCGACAGCCAGACGGTTGCGTCGGGGCGGGTCCGCTTCAACAGCTCCGCCACCAGCCGCAGCGCGCCGGAACCGCCAGGCGCTTGCGCGGCGCGGATGCGCGTCATATCGGCAGCGGGGCCGAGGGCCAGCTTGACCATCGCCGTGTTGAAGCCGGTGTCGCCGGCAAGGCCGAGATAGGTCTTGGTGTCCTGGTCCTGCAGCAACCGCTTCTCGGCCTCGCGCAGGGCGCGCATGACCGGCGTCCTGCCGTCGCGGTCCTTGTAGACGCCGACGCCGAGATCGATCTTGCCGGGGCGCGGATCGGCGCGATAGAGGCCGATCAAGGCGATGATCTTGTCAGCCGGGGCAGGTTGCAGGGTCTCGAACATCAATACGGCTCCAATGGCGGCGGAGTAATACGCAAAGCGGCCGCGTTTCGCCAGTGCTTCCATCTGCGCCAGTCCGCTAGCGTACTGGACCGTTACGCCAAGCTTTGTCTGTACGGCAGGGGTCGGCGGCTATGGCGACGGGTTCATTCCAATCCGCCGGATAAGCACCCGTCCAATCACGGCGAGACCGATGCCGACCAGCAGGGAGAAACCGCCGAGCATGCCGGCCAGCCCGGCAAGGAACCAGCGTCCGGCGAAGCTGTCGACGGAGGCATTTTGCGGATTGGTTGGGTCGTAAGCGACAGGGACGCTGTCGCCATCACCCCAGAACGAGCTGTGGACGGCATTGTTGAAGCGGATGACGGTGCCGTCGGCGGTCGAGAACTCGATGCGGGGATTGTATTCGGCGGCGACAATCCTGCCTGTCGCCGAAGCGGTACGAGGGCCGTACATCTCGACGATGGCCAGCACGCCGGAAGCGATCAGTCCGACAATGCCAAAGATGATGAACACCCTGCCGACGACCGGCAACGCTGCAAAACCCGTTACACGACTACCATTGGCCATCTTTTGCTCCTGGGACAGACGGATAAGGCTAGACTTCATCCATAAAGCAAACATCTGCCGCACGGGAGATGGGTAAGTGCGCAGCGGACTTCTGATTGCATGATGCCTATTGTGGCGACGCAAAAAAGTTTTGGTGGCGATGGATTAAGATCCCCGCCTGTTTCGTAAACGGGGCATGAAACGGTCGATGCCACGCTTCGATATTGTCGGACAGCTGGGTTCGCTCAGGCGCTACGCACGCTCGCTGACGCGCGACGGCACTGACGCCGAGGATCTGGTGCACGATGCGCTGGTGCGCGCCTACGAGCGGCGCGACACGTTCCGCTCGGGCGGCAATCTGCGGGCATGGTTGCTGTCGATCGTCCACAACGCTTTCATCGACAAGATGCGCTCGCGCCGGTCGGAAGCAGCGCGTGTCGAGCAGGCCGGCTATCTCACCGATGCCAGCACGCCGGCGCCTCAGGAACATTCCGTGCGACTGGCGCAGGTGCGCGAGGCCTTTTTCAGTCTGCCGGAGGAGCAGCGTTCGGCGCTGCATCTGGTCGCCATCGAGGGCCTTTCCTACCAGCAGGCCGCCGACGCCAGCGGGGTGCCGCTGGGCACGCTGATGTCGCGCATCGGCAGGGCGCGCGCAGCACTGCGCGAGATGGAAAACGCTGCACCTTCGCCGGCCAAAAGCCATCTGAGGATCGTGGGAGACCCGTCATGACCGACCTGTTGCGGGACCCGGTGACCGATACCGATCTCGATTCTTATGTCGACGACCAGCTGGATGTCGCGCGCCGCATCGAGGTCGAGGCGTTCCTCTCGGTTCGTCCGGAGGCTGCGGCGCGGGTGATGTCCGACTTGAGGACGCGCGACGAACTGCGCCTGGCGCTGGCTGCTTCCACAGGCATGGCGCGGCCGGCGACGACTGAAGTCGCGCGCCGGCTGGGCAGGGGACTGGCCAGTCGCCGCGTCTTCGCCGTGCTGCAGCGGGTGGCCGCGGTCGCCGTCTTTGTCGCTGCCGGCTGGCTGGCGAACGGCCTCTTCGGGCCGCTGCTGGTGACCAAGGTCGTGGCTTCGCCGCCGCCGCCCGCCTATGTCGAAGAAGCGATCCGGGCGCACAAGACGACGCTCATGCGCGAGGCGATGCCCTCGCAGCTGGAGGCGCCCAACTACAATGGCCACGAAATCCGCGCCGCCACCGCAATCGTCATGCCATCGCTGCCCAAGGACTGGAAGGTCCGCGACGTGCAGATCTATCCGTCGCGCTTCGGGCCGAGCGTCGAAGTGGCGCTGGAGACGAAGGATATGGGGCTGGTCTCGCTGTTTGCGATCCGGCCCGGAACCTTCGACGTGGTCAAGCCTGCCATCGCGCCCTCCGGCGACATCTCCTCTGCCTATTTCCAGATCGGCGAGGTCGCGTACGCGGTCGTCGCGCGCAGCGATGTCCACGACCTCGACCGCGCCGCCGAGACGCTTGCCAAGACACTTTACTGATCAGGACACTTTACTGAGACCACATAAGGAGAACCCGCATGAATACCCCTGACCTCGGATACCGCATGGGCACTGGCGCGCGCGCCGGCGCCGTCTATGACGAGGGCCTGCGCAGCCACATGCTGCGCGTCTACAATTATATGGGCATCGGCCTCGTCGTCACCGGCATCGTTGCCATGGTGGTGTCCTCGACGCCGGCCCTCTACGTGCCGATCTTTTCCAGCCCGCTGAAATGGGTGGTGATGCTGGCGCCGCTCGCCTTCGTGCTGTTGTTTTCGTTCAAGATGCAGACGATGTCGGCGGCGAGCGCCCAGTTGATGTTCTGGGCCTTCTGCGCGGTGATGGGCCTGTCGCTGGCTTCGGTGTTCCTGGTCTTCACCGGCACCAGCATCGCGCGCACCTTCTTCATCACCGCCACCATGTTCGGCGCCACCAGCCTCTACGGCTACACGACCAAGCGCGACCTGACCCAGTTCTCGTCGTTCCTGATCATGGGTCTGATCGGCGTGGTGATCGCCAGCGTCGTCAACATCTTCCTCGGCTCGACCGCGCTGCAGTTCGCCATTTCGGTGATCGGCATCGCGGTGTTCGTTGGCCTGACCGCCTGGGACACGCAGACGATCAAGGAACAGTATGCTGAGAATTTCGACGCGGAATCGCAGCAGAAGCTCGCCGTCTTCGGCGCGCTGTCGCTCTACCTGAACTTCGTCAACATCTTCCAGCTGTTGCTGAATTTCACCGGCGAGCGCGAATAGTCGAACCGTAGCAAGGCAACAATCTCGATCTCGCAGTGGCCGGAGGTGAATCTCCGGCCACTGTCGTTTTGGCGTGGAGACATCGCTCCTCTATCAGCGCGATGTCGCGCCCTTGAGTCCACGCGGGCTTTTGCTAACCTGCCGCTCGCACGCAGCTTTCCGCGAGAACGCATGGAACAAGTGACGCTTCACGGCGACGGCATCTCGGCAACCATTGTCGGGCAGGGGGCCGAGCTCATCTCCTTGCGCAATGCCGAGGGTCTGGAGTTTTTGTGGCAGGCCGGGCCGGAATGGCGGCGGCATTCGCCGGTGCTGTTTCCGATCGTCGGCCGGCTGAAGGGCGACCAGCTCCGCCATGGGGGCCAGGTCTATCCCCTGACGCAGCACGGATTTGCCCGCGACAAGCCGTTTGTGTGGGCTGCTGAGACGAGTCCCCGATCCTGCACGCTGGTGTTGACCGACGATGCCGATACACGCACGCGCTATCCGTTCGCCTTTCGCCTTGCCATCACCTACACGCTCGAGCGTCGCGAACTTGGTGTGAGCTTCGAGATTGCCAACACCGGCGACGAGACGCTGCCAGCCTCCATCGGTGCACATCCGGCTTTCAATTGGCCATTGCAGCCGGGGCTCGCCAAGACAGACTACCACCTGACCTTTGCCCAGAACGAGCCGGCGCCGATCCGCCGGCTGAAGGATGGCCTGGTGGTGGCTGCACCACAGCCGACGTCCATCGAGGGCAAAACGCTGGCGCTTTCCGAACAGCTGTTCGAGGCAGACGCCGTGATCCTCGACCGGCCGGCCAGCACCAGCGTGCGCTATGCCGCCGCGAACGGTGCGGCGATCGAGATGTCGTGGCAGGGTTTTAAGGAATTGGGCATCTGGTCGAAGCCGGGCGGCGCTCCGTTCCTGTGTATCGAACCCTGGCACGGGCTTGCCAGCCCCGTGGATTTCGATGGCGAGTTCGCGGACAAGCCGGGCGTGATGCTGATCGCGCCCGGTGAAAAGCGCGTGCTGAGCTATCAGGTACGGCTCGAGCATGCGCCGCTGTGACCGATGAACCAGAGACAGGCGCGATGAAACTTGGCTTCATCGGCACGGGTGCCCTTACAGCGGCCATTGTCAGCGGGCTCAAATCCGTCGCGGATAACTCCGTCTCCGTGCTGCTGTCGCCGCGCAATGAAGAGATCGCCGCAGAGCTGGCAGCCCGTTATCCGGATGTGTGTATCGCTGATGACAATCAGGCGGTTCTCGATCAATGCGACCTAGTCATGCTGGCTGTCCGGCCGCAAATTGCGCATGACGTCCTGCCGGGTTTGCGGTTTCGGCGCGAGCATCACCTCATCAGCTTGATCGCCACGCTGCCGCGCGAGGAGATTGCCGGCTTGACCGCACCCGCGCACCAGGTGACGAAAGCGCTGCCCATGCCGATGATTGCCCACCGGCTGGGGGCAACGATCATCTGCCCGCCGGATGCCACTGTCGCTGCCTTGTTCGGCAGTCTGGGGAAAGTGATCGAGGTCGAGAACCCAGCCGAATTCAATGCGCTGAGCGTGGTCACCGCGACCTATGCAAGCTACTTCAGATATCTCGATACGATCAACAGCTGGCTCAAGAAGAATGGCGTCGAGGAAGGAAAGGGGCGCGACTACATCGCCTCGCTTTTCAAAGCCTTGGGAAGCGCTCCTGATATGTCGCCGGATGCCGACTTCATGCATCTGGCGCAGGACTATGCGACGCGCGGCGGCATCAACGAACAGGTTCTTCGCGAACTCACGGCGCGAAACGTCTTCGAGGCGCTCACCGAGAGCCTGGACGGCGTACACCGGCGCATCGTCGGCGATACGCCTTGATGGGCGGTACCTTGAAATTCCCTGATGATCAGGAGTATGGCTCCACCGGATGTTCCGGACCGTTCGGGAGGGTCGGAGGATGCCTGGATGCTTGAAATTGGGCTTTGTGACAGCGGCGCTGGCTGTGCTGATTGTCTTTCCGGTCGCTGCCGCCGACATCGACCGCGCCAGCCTCTACCGCGCGCAATCGGTGACCAGCGGCACTGGCGAGGAGAACCGGGCGTGGGGCCTGGCGCCGTGCCTTGAAGAGGTGCTGGTCAAGGTTTCCGGCGACCCGCGGCTGATCGGCGACCCGCGTGTTGCGGACATGAGCCGGCACGCAGCCGACTATGTCACTGGTGTCGGCTACCGCGACCTGCTCAACAACCGCCCGCCGCATGACGAGCAGGGCACCCACGACCGGCCGCATTACATCACCGCCGATTTCGACCCGGACAAGATCGATGCCTTGCTGGCGTCGCTCGGGCGCAAACCGTGGGCGGTGCCGCGGCCAAAAATCGTCGCACTGCTCGATGTAAGGCCGATGAAAGGCGAGGGCTTCACGCTGGTGCGCGATGGCGGCGGTGAGTTTGCGGCGGATATGCGCGTTGCGCTGGCGGACGCGGCGCACCGGACCGGTTTGCCGCTGGAGTTGCCTCGGCCGTCCGACGTCGCGCTCGCCGACGTGGCCAACACGCTGGATGGGGACGCCCTGCTTGCCGGCACTTTGGTATGGCGCCAGGAAGCGCTGGGCTGGGTCGGCGACTGGCGGCTCAGCTTCAAGGATAAGGAGTATCGCTGGCAGGTACGTGGCGTCAGTTTCGACGATGCGTTCCGCAACGCCACGCGCGGAACGCTGCAGATCCTGTCGGGCAATGGAGAGCCGGAAGCCGTCACGCCCTGATTTCAAGGGAACCTTCTTGCCGGAGCGCCGTAAACAAAGTGGCGGGCAAGCTTTGAGCAAGGAGGTAGAATTGCAACATCGCCGGATCGACGTTGACGGAAACAGCATCTTCTATCGCGAAGACGGCCCGCCTGATGCTCCCGTCCTTCTCCTGCCGCACGGCTATCCGTGCTCGTCCTATCAATTCCGAAGGTTGATGCCGGCACTTGCCGATCGCTGGCATACATTCGCGCCGGACTTTCCCGGCTTTGGCTACAGCGGCACGCCCGAAATGTCGGACTTTGGCTATGATTTCGATGCATATGCCGGGTTTCTGACAGCTTTCGCCGATGCGCTCGGCACGTCGCGCTATGCGCTCTGGCTGCACGATTATGGCTCTCAGATCGGACTGCGCCACGCCATCGCACATCCCGAGCGCATCGCCGCACTCATTATCCAGAACGGTGACATCTACGAGGACGTTCTCGGGCCGAAATACGCCGCCATAAAGGCCTATTGGAATGAGAAGACGCCCGAAAAGCATCGGCCGTTGGAAGAGGCGGTAAGCGAGGAGGGCTTCCGGCACGAGTTTGTCGGAGAGGTGGATGACGCTGTAGCCGAGCGCGTGCCTCCCGATCTTTGGAAACTCCACTGGCCTTTGATGGACACGCCGATCCGCCGGCGGCTCGCGGTCAACCTGATGGAGAAGCTGGAGGCGAACCTCGGCTGGTTCCCGCGCTATCAGAGCTATCTGCGCGAGCACCAACCGCAAACGCTCATCGTCTGGGGCCCCGAGGATGGTTACATGCCGGCACAATCGGCGCATGCCTACCACCGCGATTTGCCGGAAGCAGAACTTCATCTCATCGGCGGCGCCGGCCACTGGCTGCTCGAAACCCATTTCGATGAGGCGCTTCCCCTGGTGCGCGATTTTCTGGCGCGCGTCCACAGTCAGGAAGCGAAAGGGACGGGCCGGGCGTAGACACCGTTGCGGCCACCCGATCAATCTGCAACCATGGCGTCATGATGGAGAAGTCCGCCGCGCCCTGGCCTCTGCTGCAAATCGCGATCGAGCCGAAGTCGCGGGCCGATCAGGAGAAGCTGCTTGTCACTTCGTCCAAGCTCGCGCCTGACGACCGCGACCCGTCCGCTGCCATGGCCATGGCCAGATGACGTCGCCAAAATTCTCCTCGCGGGCAGGGTTCCTTGTCGGCCTCGGCATCACGCCCGTCGCCTTTTTCCTGGCGCTCTATTCGGCCGGAGCCGGGCATGGGGACTATGGGCTGGCGCGACTTCTCTATCCGGTCCCCATGCTGGCAACGCTGTTGACCAACACAACGATCACCGGCCTTTCCATCGGATTGGCTGCGCTGCAGTTTCCTGCCTATGGGGCATTTGTTGCGGGCGCCGGCGGCTCCAGATGGCTGGCCCTTGGCGTCTTCCATCTTGTTGCAATCGCAGCAGCCTTCAGCGGCCTCCTGGAAAGCTTCTCGGGATGACGCTCCTGTTCGTTATCCCGGCGCGGGCCGGTCGAGCAGGAAGTCGAGGCCTTTGCGAAAGGCGCCATCCCTTGAGAAATGAAGACCACGCCAACTCATTTCGCCACTGCTTCGTCAACGTTCCTCCCGCCAAGCAATCAGAGCCGCCGGCCTGCATCTCAGTCAGCAGGGCGTATATTGGCACGCCCCTAATGGAAGCAGCAGCCACTATGAAAAGTCGCATAAGATAGATTATGGAACTTATGCATCAGGTTGCAGCTGGGAAATGACGCGGATTTCATGGCATGACCGACGCGTGTTGCCTTGAGCCGTTGGCCAACGCTACGCTGTGTCGATGACGACAGGAAAGCGTGACATCGAAGCGGCGATCGAAGTGTTCGTGCACGGCTTCAGTACCGACAAGAGCCGTTCCTTTCCCTACGAAGCCAGCCGCGTCGGACCCTTGTGGCTGATGCGCGATGCCGAGCGCAAGAATGCACGCGACTACCGTGGCGAAGAATGGATCGTCCATGACGTCGCCGCCGAGGAAGCCGATGCCATCGTGCGGCAGCATGCGCGGCCAAGCTTTGCCGTTTCGGTCGTGATCGCGAATGACGGCCCGGACGAACCGACGCGAACTGCCTACAAGGCGCTCGGCTACCGGCTGCTGCGGACGGAAGGCTTTTTCGTCCAGTCGCTGCGCCAAATTCCAGACCCGCCAGCAATCGTCTCTATCGAACGCGTGAGGACGGCTGAACGCGCTGCACAACTGGGAAAGGTCATACGCAGGCGGCCACTTCCAGACGATCAACTCGGCGACGATGCGCCGTTTCGCCAGTATGTGGCGCTCGATGGCGACGCCATCGTCGGGCGTGTGCGCAGCATAGACGCCGTCGGCGCCACATGGTGCTCGGCAATGTTTGTCGAGCCTTCGCACCGGCGTCGAGGCATCGGCCAGGCGCTGATGGCCAAAATGCTGCATGACGACAAAGCGCATGGGTCGCGGTGCTCGATGCTGTTGGCGACGCGTGCCGGAGCGCTGCTTTATCCCCGCATGGGCTATGAGCGGATTGGAACGCTGCTGATCTTCGCGCCGAAGAACCGAACGTCCTTATAAGGATCTGCTCGTATCATGCTGTCTCATAAAGGAATTTCGATCACCATGCCGTCATAGGCCGGAGTGACGTTGGCCGGCACCTCAGCCTTGACCGTGGCATAGTCGAGCGGCACGTGCATATGCGTCAGCACGGCCTGTTTCGGCGCCAGTTTTTCAATCCAGCCGAGCGCCTGACCGAGCGACAGATGGCTGGGATGGGTATGGTACTGCAAGGCATCGATGACCAGCATGTCCAGGCCGCGCAGCCGCTCGGCGGTGGCATCCGGGAAGTCGCTTATATCGGGGCAGTAGGCCAGCCCGCCGATGCGGAAGCCGAGCGAAATGATGTCGCCATGGATCTGCGGCAGCGGCTCGAGGGTGAGGGCACCGCCCTCGCCTTCGATCGTCACCGCCCTTGCGTGATCGATGATGTGCGGCCTGACGATCGGCGGATAGGAACTGCCAAACGGCGTCTCGAAGCAATAGCCGAACGCTTCGCGCAGCCTGAGCATGGTCGGCTGGTCGGCATGGACATCGATCAAATGGCGCTGCTCCAGCACGTAGCCGCGCAGATCGTCGATGCCGTGGATGTGGTCGGCGTGCGGATGCGTATAGACGACGGCGTCGATGCGCCGGACGGCCGCCATCAGCATCTGCTCACGGAAATCAGGCCCGGTGTCGATGACGACCGTGGTTCTGGCGCCGTTGGCTGCTATCCGCTCGACGAGCGCGGCTGAGCGTGTACGCCGATTTTTCGGATTGGCCGGGTCGCAATTGCCCCAATCGCCGGTGATGCGCGGCGTGCCGGGTGACGAGCCGCAGCCGAGGATGGTGAGGCGCAGCCGGTCGCTCATGCGTCAGAGCCCGGCGGGCCGCGGCATCTTGCCGAACAGCCGGAAGAAGTTCGCCGTCGTCAGCGTCGCGATCTCGGCTTCGCCAACGCCGACCGTCTCCGCCAGCACCTTGGCTGTATGCGCGACATAGGCCGGCTCGTTGCGTTTGCCGCGGAACGGCACCGGCGCCAGATACGGCGCGTCGGTCTCGACCAGCAGCCGGTCATGCGGCACATCGGCTGCGATGGCGCGTAAATCGGCGGAGTTCTTGAAGGTCAGTATGCCCGAGAAGGACACATAGCCACCAAGCGCCACGCCGACCTCTGCCAGCCGTCGCCCCGACGAAAAACAATGCAGGATGAAGGGGAAGGCGCCCTTCCCTGTTTCGTCTTCGAGGATGGCAGCCATGTCGTCATCGGCATCGCGCGAATGGATCACCAGCGGCAGCCCGGTCTCGCGCGCAGCTGCTATATGAGTGCGAAAACCCTGCGCCTGCGCATCGCGTGGCACCTTGTCGTAAAAATAGTCGAGCCCGGCCTCGCCGATCGCCACCACCTTCGGGTGCGCGGACAGGCGCACAAGGTCCTCAGCCGTCACATCCAGCTCTTCGCCGGCATTGTGAGGATGGGTGCCGACCGAGCAATAGATTTCGTCGAAACTCTCGGCAATCTCAAGCACTTGCGCAAACCGCTTCACGCGTGTCGAGATGGTCACCATGTGACCTATACCGGCAGCCTTGGCGCGGGCGACGATGGCGGCCCGCTCCTCGGTGAAATCCGGAAAGTCGAGATGGCAATGGCTGTCGACGAGCATCAGGCGCTCGCCTCAGGGTTTTCGACATAACGCGGAAACACGCCCTCCGGCGCGGGCAGCGCCGTGCCGGGCACCAGCGCATAGTCGGCATGGACATGCGCGAAGTCGCGCGTGTCCGCCGGCACCGCCAGCAGATCGAGCAGCTTGCCGGCCGACCCCGGAATGTAGGGCTGGCACAGCAATGCCACGCGCCGCACCAGTTCGGCGGTCGTCCACAGCACCGTTTCCATGCGCGCCGGATCGGTCTTCTTCAGCGCCCAGGGCGCCTGCGAGGCGAAGTAGCGATCCGCTTCCGCCACAACGCCGAAGATCGCCGCCAACGCGAGATGGATGCCCTGTTCCGCCATCGCCTGGCGCGCGGTACCCAGCGCTTCCACCGCCTGGTCGAGGATCGCGCTGTCGGCTTCGGTCAGCTCGCCGCGATGCGGCACCACGCCGCCGCAGTTCTTGGCGATCATCGACAGCGAGCGCTGCGCCAGATTGCCGAGACCGTTGGCGAGATCGGCATTTGTGCGGTTGACGATCGCGTCATGGCTGTAGCTGCCGTCCTGGCCGAATGGCACCTCACGCAAGAAGAAATAGCGCACCTGGTCGAGGCCGTAATGCTCGACCATGGTGAAGGGGTCTACGACATTGCCGACCGACTTCGACATTTTCTCGCCGCGGTTGAACAGGAAGCCATGCGCGAAGACGCGCTTCGGCAGTTCGATGCCGGCCGACATCAGGAAAGCCGGCCAGTAGACGGCATGGAAGCGGACGATGTCCTTGCCGATAATGTGCGTGGCCGGCCAGTAGCGCCATTGCTCGGCCTTGGTGTCGGGATAGCCGGCAGCGGTGATGTAGTTGGTCAAGGCATCGACCCAGACATACATCACATGCTTGTCGTCGCCGGGCACCGGCACGCCCCAATTGAAGGTCGTGCGCGAGACCGAGATGTCCTTGAGGCCGGACCTGACGAAGCTCATCACCTCATTTCGGCGCTCGGCCGGACCGACGAAATCGGGCTGGCTTTCGTACAGCGCAAGCAATTTGTCCTGATAGGCGGAAAGCCTGAAGAAGTAGCTTTCCTCCTCATTCCATTCGACCGGCGAGCCAAGCGGCTCGCGGCGCACGCCGTCGTCGC
Organism: Mesorhizobium sp. P170090; assembly: GCF_057786115.1. Classification (NCBI taxonomy): domain Bacteria; kingdom Pseudomonadati; phylum Pseudomonadota; class Alphaproteobacteria; order Hyphomicrobiales; family Phyllobacteriaceae; genus Mesorhizobium; species Mesorhizobium sp. P170090. The sequence goes on along the minus strand of NZ_JBYNWH010000001.1, from coordinate 4,320,864 downwards.
CAAGCGTGGTTTCGCTCTCTTCGAAATAGGCTTCCTGGCGGACCGAATACCAGCCACTGTAGCGGTCGAGATAGATGTCGCCATTGGCCGCCATCGCCTTCCAGATCGCCTGGCACGACTCGTAGTGGCGTGGTTCCGTCGTGCGGATGTAATCATCATTCGAGCCGCCCAGGACCTCTGTCATCGAACGGAAGATCGCCGAGTTGCGGTCGGCAAGCGCGAGTGGCGTTATGCCTTCCTTCTCGGCCGTCTGCTGCATCTTGAGGCCGTGTTCGTCAGTGCCGGTGAGGAAGAGCACGTCCTTGCCGTCCAGGCGCTGGAAGCGGGCCAGCGCGTCGGTCGCAATGACCGTATAGGCGTGGCCGATATGCGGCTTGCCGTTCGGATAGAAAATTGGTGTCGTGATGTAGAATGTGTCGCGTGACATGAATTAACCGTCATGAATGGCCGAATGAATGTGAGCGGTGGATATCGCATCGAGACGGCGATTGCCATCCCGCCCCAATGCCGAAACCGGTCACATTCGCATTGCGGAATTCAGGCGGTCGATCATGGTCAAGGCGTGCTGCTTCTTGTCAAGATTGTAGGTATCGGTCTCAGATATGGCGTTCAGCGCCTCGTGCCAAGTGTCGGACAGCGTTTTCGCCCGCGCGAGATCCCCAGCCAGCGCGGCTTCACTGGCGCCGGTGGAGAGCAGATCGAGCGCGCGGCGGTTGAAGATGTCGAACTGGATCGCCTGGTCGCGGCCGGCGACGGCCTCGGCAAGGCGATAGGCGCCGGCGATGTCGCTCCTGCCCGACGTGACCAGGGCGTCGAGCGTGCCGGCAATCTCCAGCCCGCCATATTGGGTCAGAAGGATCGCATTGCGGGCGCTGCCCCCTGCCCGTTCCGCCAGTGCCGCGCGCGCGGCAGGATCGGAAGGTGGCGGCGGCTCGACGGTTTCCAGAACGCTCATCAGGCTGCCGGCATCGAGCGGCGTCAGCCGCACCATCTGGCAGCGCGAGCGGATGGTCGGCAAAAGGCTGCCCGGCGCATGCACGATGAGGATGAACAGCGTGCGGCTCGGCGGCTCCTCGAGGTTCTTCAGCAAGGCATTGGCGGCGTTGGTGTTCATGTCGTCGGCCGGATCGACGATCACCACCCGGTAGCTGCCGTCATGCGAGGTCAGCGACAGGAAGCGGTTGACCTTGCGGATCTCGTCGACGGTGACGACCGTCTTGAAGCTCTTGGTCTTGTCGTTCAGCGGCCTGGTCAGATGCAGCACGCCGGGATGCGCCCCGGTGGCGATCTGGCGAAACAGCGATGAGGCCGGATCGGGAACGGCAAACACATCCGGCGCCTGGTCGAAGGCCGGATGCTTCAACAGATGGTGCGCCAGGTGAAAGGCAAGCGTCGCCTTGCCGATGCCGATCGGCCCGGCAAAGATCACCGCATGCGGCAGTTTTCCCGAGCGATAGGCGGCAGCGAGCATCGCGGCCGCCTGCTCATGGCCGACCAGGCGCAGCGTCTCGGACGGCTCCGGTACACCGTCCAGCGTGTCGTGCTGCTCGGGAGCGATGCGTTCGAAGATCATGCGGGCGCCGCCTGTCGGTTGCGCGCGGGCGCCCTCGCCTCAAGTGCGGCGAACACCACCGCGGTGATGACATCCTCCACCGCAGCGGGAGGCGCCGACGCGTCGATCACGATGCAGCGGTCCGGCTCGGCCGCTGCGATCGCCAGGAAGGCGTCACGGCGGCGCTGGTGGATGTCCAGCGTCTCCTTTTCGAAGCGGTCCGGACCGTCCTCGGCGCCACGCCGCGCGGCGGCGCGCCGCAAGCCCTCGGCGGGGTCAATGTCAAGGATCAGCGTCATGTCCGGCATCATGCCGTTGATGGCGACCTCCTCCAGAGCTTCCATGAAAGCCGGATCGAGGCCGCCGGTGACGCCCTGATAGACGCGCGACGAATCCAGGAAACGGTCGCAAAGCACGATGGAGCCGCGCTCCACCGCCGGCCGGATGACCTGCTCGACATGGTCGGAGCGTGCGGCGGCAAACAGCAGCGCCTCCATCTTCGGCCCGAAAGGCTCGGCGGCGCCGGACAGGAGCACGTGCCTGACCGCCTCGGCGCCGGGTGACCCCCCGGGTTCGCGGGTGAGGAGGACATCGTATTTCTTGGCGCGCATCTTCTGGGCCAGCCGCTCGATCTGCGTCGACTTGCCGGCGCCCTCGCCGCCTTCGAAGGTGATGAAAAATCCGCTTGCCAATCGAAAGGCCTTTGTCCTGCTTTGCGCTGGTGTCTTAGTCCGCGCCCGAGAAAAGGTCCACGCCGCAGGAACTCAACGCAGCCAGCCTACGGCCAGTTCCCTGGCGGCATCAAACGCTCGTTGCGGCAGTGTGCCGACGCCAACCGATTCGGCGGCGAAAAGCGGGGTTTCCTGGCTCAGCGTGTCGCCGATCCAGACGCGCAGCGCGCCGACGGGCTGTCCCTCCTCCACCGGCGCCGATACCGGCCCCTGATAGACGATCCTGGCGGTCAGCTTGTCGCGGTTGGCGATCGGCAGCAGGACGTCGATGGGCGCCTTTGCCTTCAGCGCTACGCTGGATTTGGCGCCGCCGAACACCTGGGCCTCGCCGACCACTTCGTTGCTGGCGAAAATCTCGGTCTTCTCGAAGGAGCGGACGCCCCATTCAAGCAGCTTGCGCGCTTCCTCGGCGCGCTCGCGGTCGTTGGCCAATCCGCTCATCGCCGCGATCACCCGCGTCCCGTCATGGCTGACCGAGCCGACGATGCCGAAACCGCCCGCCTCACTCGACCCGACCGCCAGCCCATCGGCACCGATGCCCATGGCCAGCAATGGGTTGCGGTTCTTTTGCGAGATCTTGTTCCAGGTGAAATCGGCCCGGCCGTAATAGAGATAGAGATCCGGATATTCGCGCCATATATGCAGGCCAAGCTGCGCCAGTTCGCGCACTGTCGTCTGCTGGCCGTCGGCCGGCAGGCCGGTGGAATTGACAAATGTCGATTTCGGCAGCCCGATCTGGCGCGCGCGATCGTTCATCTGCGCCGCGAAATTCTCTTCCGAACCGGCCATGCCTTCGGCCAGCACCATGCAGCCGTCATTGGCGGCCTGTATGGTGACCCCCTGGATCAGATCCTCGACCCGGATCGCCGATTTGAGCTTGGCAAACATGGTCGACGTTCCCGAAGGCGCACCGCCCTTGCGCCAGGCATTTTCCGAAACCACGAAGGTGTCGTCGAGGCTCATGCGCTTCGACTTGATGGCGTTGAAGACCATCTCCATCGTCATCAGCTTGGCCATCGAGGCCGGCGGGATCGGTTGGTCGGCATCCTTGGAAAACAGCACCGTGCCGGTTTCGGCATCGATCATGAAAGCCTGCGTGGCCTTGGTCTCAAAAAGCTGCGCGTTGGCCGGAACCAACGCGGCAAGCAAGAAGCCAAGGCCAAAAAGCCCGGCAAAAGGGTGGAAAAGGCGAAATCGCATGAAGAGGCTCGACTGTTAGCCGGCAGAAACTTGCCGCAACGCTATCAGGCTTCTTCCCGGCGGATCAACCGCGCAATGACAAAACCGGCGTGCCTTTGTTGGTCAGTTGCGCACAGCCAGCGCGTCCGGCGCGCCATGCGACCATGCCGCGCGCAAGAGGTCGTCGACATTGCCATGGCCATCCGGATAGAGATTGACCGCGTACCAGTCATTGCCGTCGAGTTCGGTGCTCTGGATTTCGGTCCTGCCGAACGGTTCGAGAGCCGCAGCCACCCGCTTTGCCTCGGCAGCATCGTCGAAGGATCCGGCGGCGACATAGTCGGAAACGGCAGGCGATGCCTGCGGGTTGGATTTCTTCCACGATTGCAGGATGTCGGCTGGCGACATGCCCTGGTCGTCAAGCGCTGCAAAGACGTCGGCGCGCTGTACGCGCTCATCCGCATAGGAGAGCGAAGCCACGGCAAAGGACGATTCCGGGCGCTGAGGCACGATCGGCCCGAATTCAGGCAGCGTCACATCGCTTGAGGCCGGTGCCTGCATCGACATCACTGGCTGTGTGTCGGAATTCGTCAACTGACCAGGAAACGGCACTACGGCAGGGGGTGCGCCAACAGATAGGCTCGGCGAAGGTCCGTTCATCGCCACCATGACGCCGGTCGGCAAGCCATCGGACGGGTCCGGGCGGTTGTTGCCCGGGCGATAGGAGGCGACCAGATATTGGTCGTCGTCGCCGTCGAGCGGCGCGCGGCCGATATATTCCACTTTGACCCTGGCCGTGCCGACCTTGGCATAGTCGAGCATTTGCGCGGCGCGTTCCGAGACATCGATGATGCGTCCCTCATGATAGGGGCCGCGGTCGTTGACGCGCACGATGACCGAGCTTCCGGTCTCGGTGTTGGTGACACGGGCATAGCTCGGCAGCGGCATGGTCGGATGCGCCGCGGTCAGATGGGTCATGTCGTAGACTTCGCCATTGGCTGTGAGACGACCGTGGAAGGCATCGCCATACCAGGAGGCGAGACCGACCTTGGCGTAGCGCTTGTCTTCCTTGGGGTAATACCACTTGCCGCGCACCTGATAGGGCTTGCCCAACTGGTCGCGGCCGCCGCCGCGCCGCATGTACTGAACGCGCGGGCTGGCCTTCACGCCGTACTCGGTCTCGGCAAAATATTCCTTCGAGCGAGGCTTCTTGTAGACCATGGCTTTCGGCTCGGACTGCGGCGACGCGCACGCGGCCAGCAACGCAGCCGAAAGAGCGCACAACACCAAAGCAGGAGCGCGACGAAGACGCCGATGCGTCGTGGTCTGCATGTTTTCCGATGTCCCCTACCGTCTCGACACAGGCGCCGCTTCTAGAATTTCGGCGGAGCCAGATGAGCAATGCCTGCGACGCGCCAATCCCCATCCCTTGTGCGCAGGAATTGTTTATCAGCGTATTAATCGATTGTGTCCGGAACCGGGCAGGAATGTGGCGGCCAGGTCCCGGGCTGGCCGGGCGCCTGTGAGGAGGCATCCGAGACCTCTGTCCTTTGGAGTCTGGAAGTGAACCTGTGGCATGAAGCGCGGCTGCCTGGAACCGACCGACCCGAGATACGTTCTGCGCCTCATGGATGAATTCATTGAACGTTTCGGGCAACAGACGTGGCTGCCCTTTTCCGTAATTTCAGCCAGGCTTTTGCTCGCGGCCGTCCTTGGCTCCATCGTTGGGATCGAACGCGAATGGCGTAACCGACCGGCCGGATTGAGGACACACATCCTGGTCTGTGTTGCGACGGCTCTAATTGCCATCCTCACGATCGAGATTACTCATCTTCACGTCTTCGATGGTCAGGAAATCGCCATTGATCCTATCCGCTTGATCGAAGCCACGACTGCCGGCGTGGCATTTCTGGCCGCGGGCTTGATCTTCTTCTCCAAGGGCGAGGTTCAAGGGCTTACCACTGGGGCGGGCATGTGGCTGGCAGGCGCCATAGGCCTGGCGGTTGGGCTCGGGTTCTGGCAGATCGCGGCTTTGGCTACCTTGCTCGCACTTGTCGTGCTGGGTCTTCTGCAACTTGTGCAGGTCGGCAGCAAGGATCGCAATTAGATCCCGGCTCCTTCGAAAACGGGTTCGCAGCTCCGTTCGGGTAACGAACGCCACCCCCTATTATCCATGGCAGCGCCGATGGTTGACTTGGCGATGGGCAACGCTCTAGAGAAATGAACCGCAAGCTGGTCCGGAAGGATAGGTATCATTCGATACCAACTGTCGTTCACTGGGTCGGTTGATGTTCCTAGATGATTGAAAAGTCACGTTGGAGGGATGGCCGAGCGGTTTAAGGCACCGGTCTTGAAAACCGGCGTGGGTGCAAGCCCACCGTGGGTTCGAATCCCACTCCCTCCGCCAGATATTTGGCTACCGTGCTGAATTGCCTCTGTATTTTCAAAGAGGGCCAAATCTTTCCTAAGTTATTCCTAACTTTCTAAAACGAAGAAGCCTGCCACCGCGAGGCAGCGGGCCAGCGTGAGCGCAAACGTTGCGCCAGCCTCAGGATCAACGTTCGTCCTGGCGATAGAGCCGTTTGGTCGCGCGGTCGCTTTCCATGCGTTCTGCAGGACCACGGTGGCGTCGGGTCATAAGAACGTATGCCATCAATAGGGCCAGCAACAGTGGCCCACCAGCAACGACGATCAACCACATCACACTTTCAAACATGAGGCATCTCCTTCACGTCACAACCGTCAAGGAGAAGAACCGTTCCGTTCAAAGTTACAGCAACACCAGCACCTCCTGCGACTGAGGGCCGTTTTCCCATGTGACCGTTTCGGAAATCCGGGCTCCGCTGCAACAAAAGGCTGCGGCTGCACGTTGCGGTTGATCATTCAACCAGGAGCAAAGCAAATGGCCGACGACAAAACGAAGACGGACTTCCGCGATCGGGACCGCGTCTCTGCCGATGAGGATTATGAAGTCGAGTATTTCGCCACCAAGGCCGGCATCACCCCGCAGCAGGTCAAGGAATTGATCGCGAAGCACGGCAACCGACGCGAGACGCTGGAGCGGGAAGCGAAGGCTCTGGGGAGCGGTAGGTAGGCCGGCATGCCAGAGTACCAGGTGGAAGAGTGGCATGGAGAGGAGTGTGTCTCAACTCAGGCCACGAGCGCCGATGATCCGTTATCTGCGGTAGAGAAGGTCACGGGCCAAAGGGTGTCGCCTAGAGCGCTTCAGGAGCATTGGTTTCGTGTGGTCGATGAAGATGCGCGAAGCACGCATGAATTCAGCCTTGAGGACGGCGGCCCGGCTGGAGATTTCGCAAAATAGCCATGACCAGAATCTCGGACCTGCATTGGGACCAACGCTGCAGATAGGCGAGAAAGGTGCAGCCGCCGGGCGGACCCGACGGCTTATCGTCGATTGGATCGCTGCCGCCGCATGGGGCCTTAAGGCGCGGCCGGCGCCAGCTTGGCGGCTACTTGGTCGATCTTGTCGGCAAGTACGCTATTGGCCCAATCTGTCACCTCAGGGTCAACGGGCTTGTTGGCCATTTGGGCAAGGGCTGCATCGATCGATGGGACGTTGGCAGCGGCAGCTGTGGCGGCGGTCTGAGCAGCGGCCGCATCCTGGGTGGCGTCATCGAGCGCTGCCTGTGCTGCATCGAGGTCGGCCTGCGTCGGGACATCTTCGGGCGGGGTATTCGGGTCAGCCGCTTTCGCATTCAGCGCGTCGAGCGCCGCTTTGGCGTCGGCAACCGCCTGATTAGCGGCATCGAGCGCCGATTGAGCGTTCTTGGCTATTGCCGACTGTGTCACAAAAGCCTGCACGCCAGCGAAGTTCTTGCTCTTGGAGTGCATAAAGGCGTTGGCGTTGCGCTGCAGTGAGTTCAATCGGCCCAGCTTGGCATGGATATTCTTTTCCTTGGACACTGAACCGGTAGCGGCCTTGGCGACCTGGCCCTTGGCGGATGCCGACTTGCCGAGCGAACCGCCGCCTCCGCCATTGCCGCCAGCATTACCGTTTCCTCCGCTATTGCCATTGCCATTGCCGTTACCGTTACCATTGCCATGGCCGTTACCATGGCCGTTGCCACCAGCAGCAGCCAGGGCCGGCGACACCAGAAGCGAGAACACCGCAAATGCAGCAAAAAGGGTCTTTCGGGATGTCATAACTACCTCCGAGATTGCCACCGCCACTAACCGCTATAGCGGGCAACATGAGGAATCGCTAACACAAAGGGTAAACTTGGATATAGCTGTGCTTTCATTGCGAGAACGAAGCGGCCGGCCGGCGAAACGCCAACCAGCATAACTCTTTGAAATTGCTGAAGTAGATCACCCTCGTTGGGACCGGCCGGCCTTCCGAACTCAAAGGTCCTAGACCGCTCGGACCAAGGTCTTAAGCCGTGGTTTCGGCCGCGACTCAGAAGTCGTGACGGCGCGGCGACCTTCGGTAGTCGGCACCGTATCGGCCTGAGGCCGAGCTCGACATCGATCCGCTGCTGTGTCCCAAAACACCGCCTAAGTGGTTGTATTCTCTGTCTTTTGATATAAGCGCTAGTCTGAGGTAAATTTCGACCGGCATCTGGCGGGCTTACGTTATGCAGCATCGAACGTTCTTTGGCGGCAAGGTCACCGAGATCCCCACTTCGTTACATTGCGATCCCAGGGGAATGCTGACCGCTATCGAGTTCAGCGGTTACAATTTCCAAGCCGTGCGGGCGTTCGTCGTCACCGCGCCGCGCGGCACGTCGCGGGGCGGACATGCACACGGCTCGGGCCGGCAATTGATGATGCAGCTGTCGGGCCAGATCGGCATCGAATTTCGCTATCAGGAACAGATCGAACGGCTGACGCTCACCGCATCGAACCGCGCGGTGCTGGTCGATGCCCCGGTGTGGGCGCTGCAGACCTATGAAGGCGAGAACCCGTCTTTGCTGGTTTTCTGCGATACCGAATACGACCCTGAAAACTACGTATCGAACCCCTGATGACACTCATCGGGAAAGGAGAGGCGATGCGCGCCAGGACATGACAGCGCCTCGCGGCAGAATGGCTATTCTCGGCGCCGGCATCATGGGCGCCAGCCTCGCTCTCATGATGGCCCGCAGAGGCTACGCGGTGTCCCTCTTCGACAAGGAGAGCGAGCCGATGGCCTGCGCCAGCCGTTGGAACGAGGGCAAGATTCATCTCGGCTATCTCTACGGGAACGATCCCTCGCTGCTGACCGCCCGGCATCTGCTTTCGGGAGGACTGTGTTTCGGCAGGCTTGTTTCCGAGCTGATCGGAAGCAATCTGGAAGCGCACACGACCCTTTCGGAAGACCTTTATCTGGTCCATCGCAACTCGATCGTCGCTGCCGAGGCGCTGGGGGCGATCTTTGAACGTGTGGATGTATTGGTGCGCAGCCACGCTGACGCCACCAGCTACCTTGCCGACGTATCGGCGGCGCGATCGAATCGGCTTTCCAAAACTGAATTGGCCGATGTCACCAACTCGGACCAGATCGTCGGGGGCTTCCAGGTGCCGGAGCGATCCGTCAACACGCGATGGGTTGCCTGCCGGCTTTGCGCGGCGCTTCGGGGTGAACCCAATATCAGCTTGCGGATGGCGTCCAAAGTCCTGTCGGCACAGCCGGTGGACGGAATTGACGGGAAATGGCGCGTGGCGGTCGCAGGCAAGAAAAGTGAGGCGTTCGACATCGTCGTCAATTGCCTTTGGGAGGGGCGGCTGGCTGTCGACCGCACGGCCGGCATCGAGCCGGTTCCCGGATGGTCGCACCGCTACAGGCTTTGCCTGTTCGGCCGCACCAGGCAGCCTGTCGATGTGCCGTGCGCGGTCGTCGCCCTTGGCCCGTTCGGCGACATAAAAAACTATGACGGGCGCAACTTCTATCTCTCCTGGTACCCGAGCGGGTTGCTTGCGGAGAGTGGCGAATTGTCGATCGAAACGCCGCAAGCGCTCGATGCCGACGCACGACAGCGGTTCATCGGCGACGTTCGCGCCACGCTCGCCCGGTTGGTGCCCAGTGTTTCCAGCATGTTCGACGATGCCGAGGAGCTTGAGGTACGCGGCGGCTTCGTGTTTGCGCAAGGGCGTGGTTCGCTCAGCGACCCGAAAGCCACAATCCATCGCCGCGACCAATTCGGGGTCAACCGCCTGGGCAACTACATCTCGGTCGACACAGGTAAATATTCGACGGCGCCGTGGCTTGCCGACAGGCTGGCGCGGCAAATCTGCGGGATCGAGTGAATGGGTGAGACAGAACAGGGCGGCGCGAAGCAGGTAGCGCAGAAACAAGTCCAGCTTCGATCCGGCTGGCGGCCGAAGGTCACGGCGCTGGTGCCATGCTACAATTCGGCGGCATTCATTTCGCGTACGCTGGACAGCCTCGCCGCGCAGACCTGGGACAATATCGAGATCCTGGTCGGGGAGGACAATTCGACCGACGCGACATTCGAGATCGTTTCAGCCTTCGCCGGCGGCCGCGACGATGTCCGTATCCTGCGCCGGGACAAAAACCTGGGATGGCTGAAGAACTCCAACGATCTGATGGCCAATGCCAGCGGCGAATTGATGTTCTTTGCCTTCCATGACGACGTCATCGATCCAACCTATATCGAGGCGCTGGTGCGGGCGCTCGATGCCAATCCCGAGGCCGTACTGTCGTTCAGCGATGTCGAAGTGATCGAAGTCAGCGGCGAAAGTGCCACGTGGAAGTTCGACCTGCTGGAGGGCTTGCAGGACGGTTTTGCGCGTGGCCGGGCGATGGCGCGCCAGCCGCATGGATGGTGGGTTCCCAATCGTGGGATATTCAGGGCCTGGGCGTTCCACCGTAGCGGCGGGATCAAGCCCAACAGCCAAGGCGAATTCAGCGCCGACTGGACCTGGCTTCTGCATCTGTCGCTGCTCGGCGGCTTTGTCCGCGTGCCGCAAGTGCTCTGCCACAAATACTACCGGGCGGGCAGCATCAGCCGGCGCTGGGACCGCAACAGCACCCAACGAAGGGCCTTGCGGGCGGCGGGGATAAGGGAGGTCTGGCACAGCGAGGCCGGCCTTGCACAGAGAACCTTCCTCGCTGTCTATATCGCCTTGCGGCCGTGGCGGTGGGTGCCGCGATCGCGAGAAGCGCAAAGATGGCGAAACAGGCAATCGGTGCATGGCAGCCCGGACAAATAAGAATGGCGCCGGCGACGTATCAAAGCGGCTGCGTCAAAACACCCTGCCCGGCCAACGGCGATTTCCGCGCATATCCGGCTGCCCCAAAATGGCACTCCGGTTGATTTTTCACGCGAGTTATGGTCGTTCTCCCGCCCATGAAAAAACTATTCCTTGCGGCGCTGGCCTCGGTGACCCTGGCCTGGCCCGCCCACGCGATGGACGCCGCCCTGCGCGCCGGCCTGCTGAAACTCGACCCGGAGACCCGGCTGGAGCAGAGATGCGACGCCGAAGTGCTCGACCGCATCAGCCATGACGACCACAAGTACAAGGCAGACCGCGTCGTCGCCTACGCCTTCGCGACGCCGGAAATGAAGGCCGATGCCATCCGCAGCCCGGGCGCTGCCTTCCGCAGCAAGGGGCAGTGGTACCGGCTGAAGTTCAAATGCGAGACGGCGCCTGACCATATGGAGGTCCTGCAGTTCCGTTACCGCATCGGCGACGAGATTCCGGAAGCCGACTGGGCGAAGTACAATCTCTACGACTGAATTCGCTGCGACCAGAATTCTCTCTGGCAGAACGACCTTCCCTATTCCCGTGGCTTTCAGCGTCGGCGGTTAGAGCGGTTCAGCCTTTTTATGGAGCAGCTGACCCACTGTAACTCTTTGTTTTTGCGTAATTCCGGACGGAAAACCGCTACGCACTTTTCCTGGAATTGCGCCGGCAGTCTCTTGACGCGCGGGAACCATACACGTTAGGGCGTCGGCATATCCGACGACGAACACGCCGATACAGCAAGGGGCTCCGGTCGATGGACATTTTCAGCGCTGCAAGCATGACGGCCCTCCTCCAGGTCATCGCCATCGATCTGGTGCTTGCCGGCGACAATGCCATCGTCATCGGCCTTGCCGCCGCCGGTCTGCCGGTCGAGCAGCGCAAGAAAGCCATCCTGATCGGCGTGTTGGCGGCGACTGTGCTGCGCATCCTGTTTGCCGCCGTCACCGTCAAGCTTCTTGCCATTGTCGGCCTGCTGCTGGCCGGCGGCATCCTTTTGTTGTGGGTGTGCTGGAAGATGTGGCGCGAGCTGCGGACGTCGCATGCCGACGAGTTCGAGGCGACCGAGGCGCTCTCCGATTCCGACCTCAACAGCGACAGAACGGTGGGTGGCAAGGCGCCGCGCAAGACGCTCGGCCAGGCGGCCCTGCAGATCGTCGTCGCCGATGTTTCGATGTCGCTGGACAATGTGCTGGCGGTCGCCGGTGCGGCGCGCGATCATTTTCCCGTGCTTGTCATAGGCCTGGTGCTGTCGATCGCCTTGATGGGCTTGGCCGCGAGCTTCATTGCCAAGCTGCTGCATCGCCACCGCTGGATCGCCTATGTCGGCTTGCTGATCATTCTCTACGTCGCGATCGATATGGTCTATCGCGGCGTTGTCGAGGTCTGGCCGCATGTCAGTCCTGTGGTGAGCTGACGCTGCCGGTCCCACAGCTTCTGTAGCAGCATGGTCGCGTTCGCCGCAGCCGCTGCACATACCAATGCCGCAATAAGTGTGGTACTGGCCGCCGATCCCGAAAAACCCGGAATGTTTTCTCATGTCTGCGCCTCGCGTCAGTTTCGTCAGCCTTGGATGCCCGAAGGCGCTTGTGGATTCCGAGCGCATCATCACGCGCCTGCGCGCCGAAGGCTATGAGATCGCACGCAAGCATGACGGCGCCGACCTTGTCGTCGTCAACACCTGCGGCTTTCTCGATTCAGCCCGCGACGAATCGCTCAACGCCATCGGTTCGGCGCTTTCGGAAAACGGCCGGGTGATTGTCACCGGCTGCCTCGGCGCCGAGCCGGACGTCATCCGAGAGAAGCACCCCAACGTCCTCGCCATCACCGGCCCGCAGGCCTATGAGAGCGTGATGGCCGCGGTGCATGAGGCGGCGCCGCCCAGCCACGATCCCTATATCGACCTTCTGCCGCCGCAAGGCGTCAAGCTGACGCCGCGGCACTACGCCTATCTCAAGATTTCCGAAGGCTGCAACAACCGCTGCACCTTCTGCATCATTCCGGCACTGCGCGGCGACCTCGTCTCGCGCCCGGCGGCCGATGTGCTGCGCGAGGCCGAGAAGCTGGCCAAGGCCGGGGTCAAGGAATTGCTGGTCATCTCGCAGGACACCAGCGCCTACGGCATCGACATCAAGTACCAGACGTCGATGTTCGGCGACCGCGAAGTGCGGGCGAAATTCCTCGACCTGTCGGAGGAGCTGGGCAAGCTCGGCATCTGGGTACGCATGCACTATGTCTACCCCTACCCGCATGTCGCCGATGTCATCCCGCTGATGGCGGATGGAAAAATCCTTCCCTATCTGGACATCCCCTTCCAGCACGCCTCGCCGCAGGTGCTGAAGAACATGCGCCGTCCAGCCCATGGCGAAAAGACGCTGGTGCGCATTCGCGGCTGGCGCGAGGTGTGCCCGGATCTGGCGATACGCTCGACATTCATCGTCGGTTTCCCCGGCGAGACCGACGAGGATTTCGAGATGCTGCTCGACTGGCTGGACGAGGCCAGGATCGATCGCGCCGGCTGCTTTAAATACGAGCCGGTCCGCGGCGCCCGCTCCAACGATCTCGGCCTCGAACAGGTGCCGCAGGAGATCAAGGAAGCGCGCTGGCATCGCTTCATGCAGCGCCAGCAGAAGATCTCGGCGACGCAGCTGGCCAAGAAGGTCGGCAAGCGCCTGCCGGTGCTGATCGACGAGGCGCATGGCACGTCTGCCAAGGGCCGGACAAAATACGACGCGCCCGAGATCGACGGTTCGGTGCATATCCAGTCGCGCCGCCCGCTGCGCCAAGGCGACATCGTCACGGTCAAGATCGACCGCGCCGACGCCTACGACCTTTACGGCTCGGCGGTTTAGAAAATTACCAAAAAGGGCGCCTCCCGGCGCCCTCGGATTTTTGGCACAGCCCTCGGCGCGGTTTCGCAGTCGAGGCGTGCAGCCCGCGAAGTGAAAAAGGGCGCCGGGCGGCGCCCTTCTCTTTTGCGTTTCCGATACTTACTGCGGCAACTTGTCGTCGACACCCTTCACATAGAAGTTCATGCCGAGCAGCGTGCCGTCGTCGGCTACTTCGCCGTCCTTGAGCCACGGCGTGCCATCCTGCTTGGCGACCGGTCCGGTGAAGGGGTTCCAGCCATCTGCGATTTTCTTGGCGGTTGCCTCGGCCATCGCCTTCACATCGTCCGGCATGTTGGTGAAGGGCGCCAGCTTGACGGCGCCGTCCTTGATGCCGAGCCAGACATTGTCCGGCTTCCAGGTGCCGTCGAGCGCTGCCTGGACGCGGCTGATGTAGTACGGCCCCCATTCGTCTGTCAGCGAGGTCAGCTGCGCGTTCGGCGCGAACTTGATCATGTCGGAGGACTGGCCGAAGCCGTGCAGCTTGCGCTCTTCCGCCACCTGCAGTGCCGCAGTGGAATCCGTGTGCTGGACGATGATGTCGGCGCCCTGGTCGAACAGCGCCTTGGCCGCGTCGGCTTCCTTGCCCGGATCGAACCAGGAGTTCACCCAGACGATCTTGGCCTTGAAGTTCGGGTTGACCGACTGCGCGCCGAGCATGAAGGAGTTGATGCCCATCACCACTTCGGGGATCGGGAAAGAAACGATATAGCCGGCGACCCCTGCCTTCGATTCCTTGGCGGCGATCTGGCCGAGCACATAGCGGCCTTCATAGAAGCGCGCATTGTAGATGCCGAGATTGTCAGCGGTCTTGTAGCCGGTGGCGTGCTCGAACATCACTTTGGGGAACTTCTTGGCGACCTTCACTTCCGGGTCCATGAAGCCGAAAGAGGTGCCGAAGATGATCTTGCAGCCTTCGCGCGCCAGACGCTCGAAAGCGCGGTCGGCATCGGGACCTTCCGAGACGTTCTCGAGATAGGCGGTTTCGACCTTGTCGCCGAGCGCCTTTTCCACCTCGAGGCGGCCCTGGTCGTGCTGGTAGGAATAGCCGAAATCGCCGATCGGGCCGGTGTAGACCCAGCATGCCTTCAACTTGTCGGCGGCCTGCGCGGACGCCGCCAGTGACATGGCGGCGGTCGTGGTCATCAACGCAATAAGCAGTTTTTTCATTGTGTTACCTCTCTGAGTTTAGCCTTGGAGCTTCCCGTTTGTTTTTGTTGTCAACGATCCGGAACGAATGGCTGCCCCAAGGAAGCCGGCGTGTTCATCATCGTCAGACGCTTGTTGCGCGAGATTAGAACGAGAACCACGACGGTTGCCAGATAGGGCAGAGAAGAAAGCAGCTGCGAAGGCACCGGAATGCCAAATGCCTGTGCATGAAGCTGGCCGATCCACACCGCGCCGAAGATGTAGGCGCCGGCCAGCACGCGCCACGGCCGCCAGGAGGCGAAGACGACCAGCGCCAGCGCGATCCAGCCGCGGCCCGCGCTCATGTTCTCCACCCATTGCGGCGTGTAGACCAGCGACAGGTGGCCGCCGGCAAGGCCGGCGCAGGCGCCGCCAAAGATGACCGCGAGATAGCGGTAGCGGATGACCTTGATGCCGAGCGCATGCGCCGATGTGTGGCTGTCGCCGATCGAGCGCAGGGTGAGGCCGGTGCGGGTCTTGAACAGGAACCACATGACGGCCGCCGTCAGCGCGATCGAGATGTAGAAGATCGGGTCCTGGCCGAACAGCAGCCTGCCGACCACGGGAATGTCGGTGAGCACCGGAACGTAGAGGTTTGGCAGCCGCTCGCCGGGCTGGCCGACGAAGCTGGTCCCCATCATGCCGGACAGGCCGAGGCCAAGCAGCGTCAATGACAGGCCGGTCGCCACCTGGTTGGTGGCGAGCGACAGCGTCATCACCGCAAACAGCAGCGAGAACACGGCACCCATGGCGATTGCCGCCAACAATCCGATCCAGGGCGATCCCGTGAGATAGCCGGCGCCGAAGCCGCCGACGGCGCCCATGATCATCATGCCTTCGACGCCGAGGTTGAGCACGCCGGAGCGCTCGACCACCAGTTCGCCGATGGCCGCTATTAAAAGCGGCGTCGCCGCCGTGGCGATGGTCAAAAGGATGTTGACGGCGATGTCCATCAGCGGGCTTCCTTCAACTTCGGCGCGGCTTCAAGCTTCGCCGCGCTTTTCGTCAGCGCCATGCCGACCAGACGGATTCGGTAGTGGATGAGCGTGTCGCAGCCGAGCACGAAGAACAAAAGCATGCCCTGGAACACACGCGCCACCTTGTCGGAGATGCCAAGCGCGCTCTGCACCGCCTCGCCGCCGAGATAGGTCAGCGCCAGCACTAGGCCGGCGGCGACGATGCCGAGCGGATTGAGCCGGCCGAGGAACGCCACAATGATCGCTGTGAAGCCGTAGCCGGGCGAAATCACCGGCTGCAGCTGGCCGATGGCGCCGGAGACTTCCGAAATGCCGGCAAGCCCAGCCAGCGCGCCTGACAGCAGGAAGGCGAAGAACACCATGCGGTTGAGGCCGAAACCGGCGAAGCGCCCTGCCCTCGGGCTGGAGCCGAGCACGCGGACC
Source organism: Mesorhizobium sp. P170090 (assembly GCF_057786115.1). Taxonomy (NCBI): domain Bacteria; kingdom Pseudomonadati; phylum Pseudomonadota; class Alphaproteobacteria; order Hyphomicrobiales; family Phyllobacteriaceae; genus Mesorhizobium; species Mesorhizobium sp. P170090. The sequence continues at coordinate 4,304,720 of NZ_JBYNWH010000001.1, read as the reverse complement.
TCAAAACCCTTGAGCAGGCGGCTCATCAGCACCCAGATCAGCACGGCTGCAACAAGCGCGAAGACAAAACCCCAATTGGCGCGGCCGGCATCCGGCATCAGTTCCGGCAGGACCGCCGAGTCGTTGAACTGGATCGTCTGCGGGAAACCGTGGCCCTGCGGATCGCGCCAGGGGCCGCGCACCAACCAGTCGAGGAAAAGCTGGGCGACATAGACCAGCATCAGGCTGGTCAGGATTTCGTTGGTGCCGAAGCGCGTCTTCAGGAGAGCCGGGATTGCTGCATAGGCGGCACCGCCGACCATGCCGAACAACAGCATCAGCGGCAGCACCAGTGGGCCTTCGAACCCGGGAAACAGCACCGGAATGGCCGAGCCGAAAATGCCGCCGAGAATGAATTGGCCTTCGGCGCCAATGTTCCAGATGTTGGCCTTGTAACAGACCGACAGGCCGACCGCGATCAGGATCAAAGGCGCGGCCTTGATCGCTAGTTCATGCAACTGCCAGACCTGGCTGATCGGCTCGATGAAATAGATCTCGAATGCGCTCAGCGGGTTGACGCCGAGCAGCGCGAACAGAACCGCGCCGGCGATGATCGTTAGGGCGAAAGCGATGAAGGGCGACAGCGCCGAAAACAGCATCGAGCGCTGCGGGCGTTTGACGAGTTCGAGGCGCATCATGCCGTCTCCAGACCATGTTCGGCGTGGCCGGGCTCGGCGCCGCCCATCAACAGGCCGATCTTTTCGAAAGTTGCCTCGGCGATCGGCAGCGGTTTCGACAATTCGCCATTGTGCATGACCGCGATCGCGTCCGAAATTTCGAACAGCTCATCGAGGTCCTGGCTGATGACCAGAACCGCCGAGCCACTGCGCGCCAGTTCGATCAGCGCCTGGCGGATGTGGGCGGCGGCGCCGGCGTCGACGCCCCAGGTCGGCTGGTTGACGACCATGACGGCAGGGCTGCGGTCGAGTTCGCGGCCGACGATGAATTTCTGCAGATTGCCGCCCGAAAGGGCCGCGGCTTCCGGATCGGGCGCGCTCTTGCGCACATCCATCGCCACGATGATGCGCTGGGCGGCGGCATAGACCGCACCGCTTTTGACCGTGCCGCCGGTGCCGACAAAAACCTTGCCGTCGGTGGCGTGGCGCGACAAGAGCAGGTTCTCCGAAAGCTTCATGCGCGGCGCGGCGCCATGGCCGAGGCGTTCTTCCGGTACGAAGGCAGCGCCCATCAGCCGCCGGCCTGTGATCGAGAGCGAGCCGGCATCCTTGCCGCGGATGCGCACGGATGCGGCGTCCTGCTGCAGCACCTCGCCGGAGACGGATTCGAAGAACTCGCCCTGGCCGTTGCCGGCGACACCGGCAATGCCGATCACCTCGCCGGCGCGCACAGTGAGGTTGATATTCTTCAGCGGAATCGAAAACGGCGTTGCCGGCTTGCGGCTGAGGGCGCGGATTTCGAGCAGCGGCTGCGCGGTCTCGATGCCTTCGGCCGGCGCACGCACCACGGCCTTCACCTCGTTGCCGACCATCATGCGAGCCAGCGACGAAGCCGTTTCCTCGCGCGGATTGCAATGGCCGACGACCTTGCCGTGACGCAGCACGGTGGCGCGGTCGCAGATGCGTTTGACCTCTTCCAGCCGGTGCGAAATGTAGAGGATGGATTTGCCCTCCGAGCGCAGGCGCTCAAGCGTTTCGAACAGCTTGTCGGCTTCCTGCGGCGTCAGCACCGAGGTCGGCTCGTCGAGGATGATGAGCTGCGGCGTCTGCAACAGGCAGCGGATGATCTCGATGCGCTGGCGTTCGCCGACCGAGAGATCGCCGACCAGCGAGTCCGGATCGAGCGGCAGGCCATAGCTGAAGGAAAGCGCCCTCGCCTTGGCCGCGATCGAGCTGATCGGTGAGCCGTCATCCAGAGACAGAGCGATATTCTCGGCCGCGGTCAGCGCCTCGAACAGCGAGAAGTGCTGAAACACCATGCCGATGCCGAGCTTCTTCGCCATGCCCGGACTGGTGATCCGCACCGCTTCGCCGTTCCAGAATATCTCGCCGGAATTGGGCTCCAGTGAACCGAACAGCATCTTGACCAGCGTCGACTTGCCGGCGCCGTTTTCGCCAAGCAGCGCGTGGATCTCGCCCTTGGCGATGTTGAGGTCGATATGATCGCACGCCGTCAGCGTGCCGAATATCTTGGTCAGGCCACGAACCTCAAGCAGGTTCGCTCCATCATGATCTGCACTCACAGTGCCTCCCATCCGGTTCCCGGACATGTTCTGTGTTCCCGCCAGCATGGTATGCGCTGGCCGCTCTCGTGCGAAAGCAGCACCCACCTTGAAAGAGCTTCAAGAATTTCAGCGGAAACTCAAGGGGTAAAGACCGACCTACTTCGTACAACAGACCGATCGCCCGGTTTTTCGGGTAAACAGTGCCTAGCGTCGCGGCAAAACACTGAACAGCAAGGCAGATCAGGGGATCAGTATGGTCGTGCCCGTGGTCTTGCGCCCTTCGAGATCGGCTTGCGCCTTGCCCGCGTCCTTCAGCGCATAACGCTGGTTGATCTTGATCTCGACCGCACCGCTCAACACCACATCGAACAATGCCGCGGCGGAGACTTCGAGGTCTTCACGCCTGGCATTGTAGACGAACAAAGTCGGCCTGGTAGCGAACAGCGAGCCCTTCTGCGCCAGCAGCGACATCGAAAATGGCGGGATCGGTCCAGAGGACTGACCGAAAGAGACGAACATGCCGAGCGGCTTCAGACAGTCGAGCGAGGCCGGGAATGTGTCGTTGCCGACCGAATCGTAGACGACGTCACATTTCTTGCCGCCGGTGATGGCGGCGACCCCGGCGACGAAATCCTGCTCCTTGTAGTTGATGACATGGCCGAAGCCATGCGCCTTGGCGAGCTCGATCTTGTCGGTTGAGCTTGCCGTGCCGATCACGGTGGCGCCGAGATGTTTTGCCCATTGTCCCAGGATCAGCCCGACGCCGCCGGCGGCGGCATGGAACAGGATGGTGTCGCCTGCCTTCACCTTGAAGGTCCGGCGCAACAGATACTCCGCCGTCATGCCTTTAAGCATCATGCCGGCGGCCTGTTCGTCGCTGATGCGGTCCGGCACCTTGACGACGCGGTCGGCGGCGACGACGCGCTGTTCGGCATAGGCGCCGACGTTGACGGCATAGGCGATGCGGTCGCCCGGCTTCAGCCAGTCGATGCCTGCGCCGACCTCGAGAACCACACCTGCCGCCTCGCCGCCGGGGATCAGCGGGAAGCCGCCGGGCGGCGGATAGAGGCCGATGCGGTGATAGACGTCGATGAAATTGAGGCCGATCGCGGTGTGCCTGACCAGGATCTGCCCGGCGCCGGGTTGTCCCGGATCGGCGTCTTCATAGGTCAGGACTTCCGGACCGCCATGGGCGTGGATACGGACTGCTTTGGACATTGTGGGCTTTCCTGCGGTCAGGCTTTCTTAGGGTCCGGCTTGGCGCCGAGTTTGGGGAAGAACTGCATGATACCGCCGATGCAGGCGAGGTAAAGTCCGGTGATGGTGATGCCGACCTTGGTAAAGACGCTGACCTGTTCGCCCAAAACGCCGATCTGGTCGTAGAAGGCGGCAAGGGCCGCCTGCGCGAGCGCCAGCGCACCGAAAGCACACCAGAGCAGCGTCATGCCAAGATTAATTGGCCGCAGCCGCACCACCCGCACGGGGTGAATGAAGTTGATCGGCACGAAGGTGAGGATGCCGGCCGCCACGACGACGCCGAAGGACACCCACTGTCCCGGCTCGATGACAAACAGCGTGAACACGACCATGTTCCAGACGACCGGAAAGCCTTTGAAGAAGTTCTCCTTCGTCTTCATTCCGGTGTCGGCATAATAGATGGCGCTGGACACCACGATGATGGCCGCCGACAGGAAAGACAGCCCTTCGCCCATGAAGCCGCGCTGGTAGAGCGCGAAGGCGGGGATCAGCACATAGGTGACATAGTCGATGATGTTGTCGAGGAGTTCGCCCGACCAGGTCGGCAGGATCTCCTTGACCTCAAGCTTGCGCGCGATCGGCCCGTCTATGCCGTCGACGAACAGCGCCAGCCCCAGCCACCAGAACATCGCCGTCCAGCGTTGCTCGCTTGCCGCCACCAGAGACAGGAAGGCCAGGAACGAGCCAGACGCGGTCAACAGATGTACCGAGAATGCCCGCGCCTGCGGCCAGGTGACCTTTTTCTTCGGCCTGGGTATCCGGTCGGTGATCTTTTTGGCGGCATTCCTGGCGGTTGTGTTCTTGCTCACGGGCCCCGCCAATCCAGTTTGCAGATTTCGGCCGAGCGGCCGGCAAAGTTCCAGTTGTGGCCGAACGCCCGCATCTTGCTTTTGTCGGACCTGGCCACGATGATCTCCGGCGCGATCCAGTATTCCGAGTTGCCGATCACGGTATCCTTCTCGCGATCCTTGCCGGGAATCGGTGTGACCGCCCCGTCGATGATCTTCGGTATCTGGAAAATACGGGTCTTGTCACGCGTCTCGTAGGTGATCGGCACCTGCTCGACACCGAGGAACTTGCCGACAAGGATCGACAACAGCGAGGTTGTTCCGCCGGCCTTCCCGGTGAAGATCCTGGTCAGCGCTTTCACCGCATAGACGGAGGCGCGCTTGTCGATGAACAGGCCTGCGGTCCAGTTGCCGCGGCTCATATAGCCGGGGATTTCCATGACCAGACCGAGATTGAGGCCGGACAGGTCGACCTCGCCGAAATGGCCTGCGTCGATGCGGAAGCCCGCCCAGGTCTGACAATAACCCTCCGTCGGCGGATGGCTGCCAAGCGACAGCACGCAAGGACAAAAAACCGTGCAATTGCAGGAGAGTACGAGCTCTCCTTTCATTGCCCAGCCTTGCTCTGCCATAGAATTCTCCCCCGTCATGCCGAGACTACTAGCAGGGCGACTACCCAGACAAGCAGTATCGCACCGGCCACTCGGGTTGGAAGGCTGCCGGTGGTCTGTTTTTCGATCAAGGTGAACAGGCCGATCAGCGCCATCCAGAACACGTTCATCGCGCCGACGGCAAACATCACCAGCATCAGCGCCCAGCAGCAGCCGAGGCACCACAGGCCCTGCTTCAGCCCTAGCCGGAAGATGCCACCCGGCTCCGCGCTCCAGTTGGAAAACAGTGTCGAGAACGGGTTCCGGCATTTTGTCAGGCAGGCCTGCTTGAGGCTGCTGAACTGGTAGAGGCCGGCAACCAGCAGCGCGGCCGCCGCGGCAAGGCCGCTCACCGGATCGAGCAATCGAGCGGAGGACGTAAATGCGTGGACGAGCAACGTCAGCACCGCGAAGCCGATAGAGGCGACAAGCCATGTCGAGAGGTAGCCGGCAGCCAGGACCAGCGGGTGGACCACCGGTTCGCCCTTGATGCGGGCGGTGTCGGCGATTTCACAATAGGTACGGATCATCGGCGCCGCCGACGGCAGCATCGTCGCCACAGCCATCGAAAACCACATCACGATCAACGCCAGAAGCTGTGCGCCGCCGGCATCAAGTGGTGCGGGCGTCAGGCACATGCCGAAGAAGCGGTCGAGGACATCCGGCAGCGGCAGTTGCGGCAGATATCGCAGGACCACATCGCCTGGTACGCCGGGGAGCCGGCCTTCGGCGCCGCGGATCGCCATGGCGCCGAGAATGAACCAGGCGAGCAGAATGCCGCCGGCGATGGCGATGTTGACCGTCAGGCGGGGGCTGCGGGCCAGGCTTGCCGTGGCGCGGCCGGCGCGGTCGAGATGGCTGAAATCGTCCTGCTGGCCGGTCATGACAACCGAATGAGCCTAATCGCCGCGTTGATCAAGCCGCATGGTCTGACCTATATCCATGGGTAGACACCTGCATCGCAAACTGGAAGTCCAATTTGGATCATCGCGAGACAGCACGGATACTGGTAGCCGGCAGCGGCCCTGCCGGACTGATCGCGGCGCTCGGTTTCGCCGAGGCGGGCTTTCCGGTAACCCTGGTCGGACCCGAAGCAGGCGGACCCGATGGCCGGACCACGGCGCTGATGAACCCTGCTCTCAAGGTTCTCGATCGGCTGGGCGTGCTGGCCGAACTTGCGCCGAAGGCCGCGCCGCTGAAGGTCATGCGCATCGTTGATGCGACCAGCCGGCTGATCCGCAGCCCGGTGGTGACTTTTCGCGCCATGGAGATCGGCGAGGAGCAGTTCGGGCTCAACCTGCCCAACAGTGCGCTGAACCCGACGCTGGCCAAGTCCGTCGCGGCCCATCCCGGCATCGAATGGCTGACGTCGATGGTCGAGAGTTGGCGTCTGGACGCCGATCAGGCGCATGCCGTCTTGACTGATGGTCGCGAAGTCTCGGCCGCGCTTGCGGTCGCTGCCGATGGGCGCCTGTCGCCGGCGCGCGAGGCGGCAGGCATAGTGGCCTCGGTGCGATCCTACCGCCAAGCGGCGCTGGTGCTGAATTTTGGCCATCGCAGCGAACACGGCTTCACCTCGACCGAGTTCCACACAGAGACCGGGCCGTTCACCCAGGTGCCGTTGCCCGGCAACCGCTCCAGCCTCGTCTGGGTGGTGAAACCGGAGACGGCGAAGGACCTCGCCGCACTCGATGACGCGACGCTTTCCGAGCGTGTCGAGCAGCAGATGCAGTCGATGCTGGGCCGGGTGTCGGTCGAGCCCGGCCGACAAATTTACCCGCTATCAGCGGCATCACCGGGGCGCTTCGCGCAAAACCGGGTGGCGCTGGTCGGCGAGGCTGCACATGTATTCCCGCCGATCGGAGCCCAAGGTCTCAACCTCGGCATCAGGGACATCGAGGATCTGATTGGAACCGCTGATGAAAATCGCGGCGACCCCGGCGCCGCGAAGGCCCTGGCCGCCTATGATTCCAGGCGCCGTCCCGACATTCTGGCGCGTTCCGGCGCGGTCAATCTGCTCAACATGTCGCTGCTTTCGGACATGTTGCCGGCGCAGATGGCACGCAGCGCCGGCCTCAATGTGCTCCGCAGTTTCGCGCCGCTGCGCGCCTTTTTCATGCGCGAAGGCTTGAGGCCGGGCAGCGGCTTTGCGGCGCTTACCGGCGGTTCAGGGAAACAGGTCCGGCGGTAAGATGCCGTGGCGGATCATGTAGAGCAGCCCGGTCACTGTCAGCACCGAGAGACAGGTGGTGATCATGACGCTGGCCGAGGCGCGTTGCACCCAGACGCCATATTGCTGGGCGATGACGAAGACGTTGGTTGCGGTCGGTAATGCCGCCAAAAGCACGGCTGAAAAAACCCAGATTTCGGAAAAGTTCCCGATCCAGTTCAGCACGACGTAGCAGAGCAATGGATGCAGATCAGCTTCAGCGCCGCGATCGACGCCAGTTCATGCGGCACGCGGTTGAGCGGCCGGAGCGCAAGCGTCACGCCCATGGCAAACAGGGCACAAGGGGCGGCCGCCCGAGACAGATATTCGAGCAGGCGATCGACCGGCTGCGGTGGGTGAAAGCCGAGATAGGCGGCGCCGACGCCAAGCGCGGTCGCGATGATGAACGGGTGCAGGACGATTTTCCTGACTACGCCGAGGATGAGCCGCCACGGCGATGTCTTGTCGTCGCCCGACAGCGCCATCATCATGGGCGCGATGGCGAAATGCATGATATTTTCGAAGCAGAAGATCAGCGCGACGGGAACCGCCGCCTGTTCGCCGAAGGCGAGCAGCGCCAGTCCCGGCCCCATATAGCCGATATTGCCATAGGCCGCGGCCAGCGCCTTGATCGTCGATTGGGCGATCTCGCCGCGAGACGCCGTCACCGACCATACGAACATGATCGAGAAGGTCGTGTAGGTGGAAAACACCGAGCCGAAGATGAAGCGCCATTCCGTCAACTGCTCGAACGGCGTCCGGGCAAGCAGTTGGAAGAACAGGGCTGGAAGCGCGACATAGACGATGAAGGTGTTCATCCAACCAAGCGCCTCCAGCGGCTGCCAGGTGATGCGTGCGACCAGAAAGCCGATGAAAATCAGCCCGAAAAACGGAAGAACAAGACCGACGACGTCAGACATTTTTGCCTTCGCCCGAAACCCCTGAGCCCGGCTAACCCGTAGCTTCTCCGGGCGTCAAGCGCTTCGGCATTGAATTGATACACGGCCTGCGTCAATAGAACCTGAAACCAGCCCTAAAGTCGGGCTCGATTTTTGATCGCAGCGCGTGTAAATTCAAAGCCTTAGAGGGTCTGCCGCGCATTCCGAGGGACGCCGGGCGCTTTTAAGGCTTAGTGGTGAGTACGATGAAAACAGCCAAATTCTCGATCGGACAAGTGGTTCGCCACCGGCTGTTTCCATTCCGCGGCATCATTTTCGATGTCGATCCGCAATTTGCCAACACCGACGAATGGTACGAAGCGATCCCGGCCGACGTGCGGCCGCGCAAGGACCAGCCGTTCTATCACCTGCTCGCCGAGAATTCGGAAACCGAATACATCGCCTATGTCTCCGAGCAGAACCTGCTCGAGGATCAATCGGGCGAACCGGTCCGGCATCCGCAGATCGGCGAGATGTTCGACAAGCGGCCGGACGGACGCTATGAGCCGAAACGCCAGTCGAGACACTGAGACGCCCCGATTAGCCGCCACATCATGGCGCGCGTCGCATTGATTTGAGAGCACGGTCCAAATCCATCGTGGCAGTCTTAATTGCAGAAAGCTTGCAAGAGATCCGACAGAGCAGCCACTTATCGACCTAAATTCGCATGACGCCCAATTTGTAGAGGCGATGATAGAGAACCTGCTTCTTCATATAGCCGGCTATCGCTGCATTGATTTCCGCCCATTGGGACACGGAGCCGTGACTGCGTAGGCGAAGGCGGTCCTGCTCTTCTTGCCCAACGTCGTGCATGGCGAACGTCTTTTGACTGGGATAAACGCGAAAGCAGCCGAGGAAGCGTGGAAGCCGTTTGAAACGGAAACCTGCCGCCTGCGCCCGCAGGATGAAGTCCCAATCCATCGCAAACTGAAAATTTGTGTCGAATGAACCGAGCTTTTCCCAAACGCTGCGGCGCCAGAACATCGTCTCCTGGGGGATGTAGTCGGCCCATTTGATGACCTCGCTGTCATGCGGCGGCAGGACCACGCGAGCGGTCTCCCTACCCGCTTCGTCGATCACGATTCGATTGCCATAGACAAAATCGGCCTCGGGATACTTCTCGAAGGCGCGTGCAACATAATGCAGCGTTCCGGGCAACAGGACATCGTCGCTGTTGAGATAGGCCATGATGTCGCCGGAGACGATCGCAAAGCCTTTGTTGATGGCGTCTGTCTGCCCGCCATCCACGGCGCTGTTCCAGGCAATCCGTTGTCCGTAGGACTCCAGTATCTCGCGTGTCCCGTCTTGCGAGCCGCCATCCTGAACGATGTATTCGAGATTGGGGTAGTTCTGAGACAGAACGCTGTCGATCGTAGCTGGCAGAAAATGCGCATGCCGATAGGACGGCGTGACAATGGCAATCCGAAGCGCGCCGGTGTTGGGTGTTGGAACGCTGTAGTTGAGTGGGGTATCCAATTTCCGCGGCTGGTATTGATGAAAATCGAAGACCTTCGGCTGGAATTTATATCGCCAGCTTTTGCGCCGCCGCAGGTAATAGTCACCCTCCAGCATCTGGATTCGCTGCGTCAGCGACGAAATCTCTTTCACCAGATTGGCGATTGTGACTTCCGGCTCGCCGTCCATCAGGTGTCCTCAACAATTGCGCTGCCACACGTCACACAACACGTAGTCCATTTCAATAGTGCCCAGTGCTGCATCTGCTACAAGGTTTCTGCTACGGACGACGGCTATGTTGCAAACTTGGGATTTGGCCGTGAAGGTGCGGAGACCCCAACGCGTCCAGAATGCGGCCCTTGGATGCGTAGACCCTCCAGAAAACGAAGGCATCTCATGCGCCGCTCTTTGTTACCGAAAAGTTCGCAACAGAATCCGTCCGATTCGAATGTGCTGATTTCCGTTCTGATGCCGCTTGAGTTCCATCGCGACCAGGCGACCATCGCGATCCGTAAATGGCGGCAGGACCAGACCCTGCAGGGCTCAGCGTTCGAACTCATACTGGTTGCCTCCCACGATGCCGATGCTGCGGATATGGATGAGATTCGCCAGTTGCTTGCGCCGCAGGACCGCCTCGTCCAGACGTCTGCCAAACATGACATCGCACAAGTTGCGGAAGCTGCGCGGCATGCCCGGGGGGATCTCCTGTTCTTCACCGAAAGTCATGTCTGGCCGACGCCAACCGTCCTCGAACAATGCCTCGACGTCTTCGCAAAGCGCCCCGAATGGGCGGGGTTCTCATGTCGAACCCATGCCAGCGCACCCAACAAACTGGCGCGTTCGGAAGCACGGATGTACGAGGCCGATATCCAGCATGGCATGACGGAGAGCTCGTGGCGCAAGATCCTCGATCAGTGCTTTGCAACGCGCCGCAAGGCCTACGGAGAAGCCGGGGGGTTTGAGGTTGACTTCGGGCATTTTTCGGAATGGCTGTTGGCTGCCCGCTACCACAAATTGGGGCTGGCCATCGGCTACGCGCCAGAAATCGAACTTGTGCATCACTACATTGGGCAATGGCCGGAACTGCGTGGCTTTACGGAGGATTTCGTCGCCGGCGAGGCACTCTGGCTTGCGCGCGGCGGACCGCGGCAGGAGCGGATAATCGAAATTCCATTCGAATGGAGCAGTCGAGGCGAACGCCGGAAAGATCTGGCGCGGCATATTCTGCAAATCGCGTGGCATCAGAGGAGACGGAAATTGCGTCCGCGGCTGCGCGATCGAGGCATGCTGCAGGTGCTCCGGCGTCATTGGGTCGCGGCCTTGCTGGGCGACCGTCTGGACACCAGCCGCGCGCGCGCAACGCTGCTCTGGCGTCACGTCGCGCTGATGCTGGCGCGGGCATTCGGTTCGGACGCGCAACTCGACAGAGTGTTTCGGCAAACGATCGCCGCACTGGTGCACGAGCGACGGCTGCGTACCTCGCCTGAAGTGCAAAAAGTCGCTGGCGAGGGTTCGCTGTGGACGCCAGATGAATTACATGCCGGGCGCGCTGCCGGGATCCATGCGGCGGAAGTCTATGACGGCGTGCCCTTTCGATGGTCGAGCGATGTCGCGTCGGCCGAACTGCAATTGCCCGCGGGGGAACATCTGGTGCAGGTCCAGACGCTGGCGCACATATTGATGAAGTCCGTCAAGCCGCTTTTTTATCTGAACGGGCAAATGCTGCCCATTGAAGCCGCCAATCTCGCCGACGGAACTTTCGTTCTGACGGTGGCGCGCGACGGCGACAATCCCACGATCCTCGGGTGGGTTAGCGAACCTCAGCAAGCGCCGCACGATAGCCGCATACTGGGGCTGCCGATTACACGGATTTCCAGGCTAGAGCATTTCTAAGAAAGTATACGCGGTTCTCCTGGGAAAGCGCACAGCGCTTTCTGAAACCAGAGAGATAGAGCATGATGTCGTCCGAAAACCGCTTCACACTTTTCGGCATCATGCTCTAGGGAATTGCGTAAAAACAAAGAAATAGAGCGGTTCGCCGTTTTTTTGAAACGGTGAGCCGCTCTAGGGAGAAACGATAGCCGAAAGGGCCGGACAGCGCAGATCTATTTCAGTTGGCGGCTTTGGCCTTGGCCTGCTCGTCCTTGAGCTTCTTGGCGAAGTCCTGGTTGTTCTTGACGACGAAATCCTGAAGTTTTTTCTGCCGATCCTCGATGTCCGACTGCTGCAGCGGCGCGCCGTCAAAGGCGCCGCTGAAGCCGGTCAAGGCAACCTTGATGGGATTTGGCTGACTCTGGAAGTTGATCGAGGTCAGCGTGATCGCCTGTCCCTTCTTGAAGGAAGCGACGAGCGCGTCGGTCAGCGGCACTTCGGCAACGCAACGGTCGGCGAAGCAAATGACATAATCCAGCTTCGTCGCCTTGCCGGCGTCTATTTGCAGGGCGATGCCGGGGGGCACCAAGCGACCTGGGGGAACCGTGACCTGGAAGACCTTGCGGTTTACCTTGCCCTTCAACTCGATCAGGCTGACCCCGGTGACGAACTGGCCGTTGCCGGCAGTGATGATGTTCTGGACATTGCAGATGTCGACATCTTCCTGCTTGGTGCAGGCCTTGAACCAACCCTGCGGAATCTGTTGCTGTGCCGAAGCGGTGGGAAGTCCGGCGCCCAGAAAGCCGACCACGCCCGCGGCCAGGACCGAAAGGCGGTATGCGTTGCTGTTCAGGCTCGTCATGTCGTGCATTTCCTCTCAAATGATCCCGGGACCGGCTTCTTCGCGCCGTGTGGTCCTGCTACCTGTTGCCGAATTGAGGCAACAGAATGACTTCGGAGCGCGTGTTACACTGCATGAGCAGCCGAATCCAGCCCGCCGCCTGCAATTCTTGGCCTCGCAATTTGGGTCGTGCGATTTGGGTTGATGTATCTGGCCGGAGCGCCGCGGCGCCATGTTAGGGTGCACTCCGAATCATCAAGCCGCCCAGTAAGGAGACGGTCATGGGCCGCATTCTTGTTTGGCTGATCGCCGCAATTTCGTTCTTCGCCTTTGCACCCGGCGTGGCGATGTCGGAACCGAAACATGCCATCGCCATGCAGGGCGAGCCGGCGCTGCCAGCCGACTACCAGCATTTCGACTACGTCAATCCCGATGCGCCCAAGGGCGGCAACATCACTTACTGCGTCGTCGGCAGCTTCGACAATCTGAACCCGTTCATCCTGAAGAGCCTGCGCACCACGGCGCGCGGCATGCAGGACCTCATTTTCGGCAATCTCGTCTTCGAGCCGTTGATGATGCGCAACTACGACGAGGCCTTCAGCCTCTATGGCCTGCTCGCAGACACAGCCGATATGGATCCCGAGCGCAAGTGGATCGAGTTCCATCTCAACCCAAAAGCGAAGTGGTCGGACGGTGAGCCGGTGACGCCGGATGACGTGCTGTTCACCTACGATGTCTTCACCGACAAGGGCCGCCCGCCCTACAGGGATCGCATGAGCCTGATCGCCAAGCTCGAAAAGACCGGCGATCACAGCGTACGCTTCACCTTCAACGACAAGGCCAATCGCGAGACCCCCTTGATCATCGCGCTAACGCCGATCATCCCAAAGCACGCCTTCAACAAGGATACCTTCGACAAGACGACGCTAAAGCCGGTGATCGGCAGCGGTCCCTACACCATCGACAAGGTGCAGCCGGGACAGCGCATCGTCTTCAAGCGCAATCCGAATTACTGGGGCAAGGACATCCCTTCCAAGCGCGGCTTCGACAATTACGACCAGATCACCATCGAGTACTTCCTCAACGCCAATGCCAAGACGGAAGCGTTCAAGAAAGGCATCTGCGCCATTTACGATGAGGGCGATCCGGTCAAGCGCGAGCGCGATATCGATTTTCCCGCCTTCCATCGCGGCGAGGTGATCGCCGAGACCTTCGACACCGGCATACCGCCCGTGGTGACCGGGTTCCTGTTCAACACCCGGCTGGAGAAGTTTTCCAATCCGGAGGTGCGGCGCGCGCTCGGCATGCTCTACGACTTCGAATGGGCCAACAAGAACCTGTTCGGCGGCAAGTACACGCGCACGATGAGCTACTGGCAGAATTCCGAACTTTCCGCGCTCGGCCATCCCGCCAGCGGCAGGGAAAAGGCGCTGCTCGCGCCCTACCCCGGCCGCGTGCCGGCCGATGTCATGGACGGCAGCTGGCGCCCGCCGGTGAATGACGGCACCGGCCAGGACCGCAAGGTGCTGAAGCTGGCGTTCGACCTGCTGAAGAGCCAGGGCTACGCCGTTAGGGACGGCGTCCTGCTGGATCCCAAGGGAAACCCGTTCGGTTTCGAGATCCTGACGGCGTCGCAGGACGAGGAACGCTTTGCCGCCATCTATCAGCGCTCGCTGGAAAAGATCGGCATCGCGGTGACCATCCGCAGCCTCGAGGCCGACCAGATCCAGTCGCGCAAGCAGCGTTTCGACTTTGAGGTTCTTGTCGGGTCGAGCGGGTTCAGCAACTCGCTGTCTCCCGGTATGGAGCAGAACCTTCGCTGGGGTTCTTCAGAGGCCAAAAGAGAAGGTTCATTCAATCTGGCCGGCGTCGCCGATCCGGCGGTCGACGCGGCGATCGACGCGATGCTGAGAGCACGGACCAAGGAAGACTATGTCGCCGCCGTGCGCGTGCTCGACCGATTGCTGATCTCCGGCAATTACATGGTGCCGATGCAGTACAACGCGCAGCAATGGCTCGCTTACTGGAATTACCTGGACCATCCCAAAAAGACGCCCATATTCGGTTATCAATGGCCGACCTGGTGGCGCAAGCCGAACTGAGCGTGGCCGAGATCGGTCTCGCTGAAACGTTCGGCTGCAGGAGATCAAGATGAGCGATGACAATTCCATTACCGTCGACGTGGTTTCCGACGTCGTCTGCCCCTGGTGCTTCGTCGGCCAGAAGCGGCTGGATAAAGCGATTGCCGCTGCCGGCGACGTTGAGGTTCATGTGCGCTGGCGGCCGTTCCAGCTCGACCCGACCATCCCGCCCGAGGGCAAGGACCGGCGCGAATACATGCTGGCCAAATTCGGCAGCGACGAGCGCATCCGTCAGATGCATGCCCGCGTAGAGCCGCTCGGCGAAGCCGAAGGCATCAATTTCGCTTTCGACGCCATCAAGGTCGCCGCCAACACGCTGGACGCGCATCGTGTCATCCGCTGGGCCGGTGCCGCCGGTGAAGCCGTGCAGAACCGGCTCGTGCGCCGGCTGTTCCAACTGTATTTCGAGAAAGGCGGCAATATTGGCGACCACGCCGTGCTGATCGATGCCGCCCGCGAGGCCGGCATGGACGCTGCCGTGGTCGAAACGCTCCTGCCGACCGATGCCGACGTCGAGGAGGTGCGCACAGAAATCGCCACGGCATCGCGGATGGGGATCACTGGCGTGCCGTGCTTCCTGCTCGAAGGCAAATACGCCGTCATGGGCGCGCAGGACGCCGACACGCTGACTGATGCCATCCGCCAAGTCGCGGCCGCAAAGGCCAAGGGCGAACTGGAAAAGGCCGGCTAGAGCCTGTTCCATCCCGATGGAAATCGGGATGGGCTCTATCTCCTTGTTTGAGCATGATCTCTGGACAAAACGGTTTCCCGTTTGTCCGAGAAAACCGGCAACCACTTTTCGGGATCATGCTCGGGTTATTTCACCGTCACCTTGGCTTTGCTGAGGAAGAAGCCATGCCCGTTGCTGCCCGTGCAGGTCAGTCCCTTGGTTGACGACTGGCAGGTAAACGGCCCTTTGCTCCAGCTGTTGCCATAGGCCAGCTTCGCGACATCGCTGCAGCAGCCCTGCTCTCCCGGATTCTTGATCAATGTCGCCGGGCCGTTCGGCCCAAGGATCACGGTGACGTAGCTGGGCTCGACGCGCGAACAGCTCAGTTCCGGACCGCCATCCTGTGGTTCGTAGGTGCTGGTGCCGCCCTTCGGCGTGTAGATGCAGCCGATGTTGCCGGACGGAGCATTGAACTCGATTTGCCCTTCGGCGCTTGCCGGAATGGTCTGGCTGACGGCATGCGCAAGAGGCAGCCAGGCAAAGAGCGTCACCATTGCGGGAACGGCTGCGCGTGCAAGCATTGGGGAGCTTCCTTGTTGGGGACCGGACATGCATCGGTGCCGACAGTGCCCGGCAAGGTTCATTCCAGTGCGCTTGATTGTCAAACGGTGTTGAGCTGCAGCTAAAAAGCGTGGGCCAACTCATGAGCAGTCGCCGTGCAGGAGCGACGATCTTGCGTGCCCAACCATGATGGCCGGTGAAATGATTCGGGCGGCCTGGGGCGATCACGGACGGCAATTTTTCGGGCGATCCGGTTAGCGCGCGGTGGGAAAACCGGCCGACGGGCAGGCCTTTTGGTCACAAAGCCGTGTATGAGCCTTCCCTCAGGGAATATATTCGCACATCTGAGCGTTCTCGCAACACATTGAAACAAAGGACAAATTTGACCCAAAGACGGCGATCTCGCAGTACCAACTGTTGCCTCATGGCAACGGCGGGTGGGCTGCTTCACATTCGCCAGGATAAAATTCATAGAAAATGATCAATTGGTGTTACTATCCGTAACAAAACTAAAAAAGGTTTGGGCGGGATTGTGATTCGGGTCGACAGACCGCGACGTTCAATATCGGCACTTTGGAACCGCGACGCCCCCGCCGGGCCGTCGCCGCCCCTGACGCCAGTATCGTCGATGCGGACCTTCTGGGGACTGATGCGGGCCTACTGGTTCTCGGACCGGTGGAGAGAGGCCTGGGCTCTCACCGTCGTCCTCGCACTCATCATAGCCCTGTCGAGCAAGGCCGACGTCTGGTTTACCGTGTTGGCGGGCGAACTGGCAGCCTCAATCGCTTTTTTCCACGACGCCGCGAATACCACGCCCCTTGAATCAGTGCTTACCAATGCCGGCCTGCTTGTGCTGCTGGTCGTGTTCAAGGACATGGGAATCATAGGGGCCTGCAAATTTGTATCGGCGACATTGCATCGCAAATGGCGCGCCTGGTTGAACGCGCGTTTCAATGCGGCGCTGCTTGATACCAACCATACTCACTACCACGCTCAGAATGGCTCGCCAGATGCGCCAGCGCCCGACAACATCGATCAGCGCGTGCAGGAATCCATCAAAGACATGGCGGGCGGCGCCATCGGGCTTGCCCAAGGTGTCTTCGGCGTCTTCACCTCACTTTATTTTGTCGGCGGCGCTTTGCTGGCGAATTCCGTGGAGGTAAAAGGCCTGGATGCCCTCGGCAGCTATGGCAGCGCCGTCCTCGCTCTGCTGGCGGTTGCCATCTACGTGCCCGTCAATACCTGGATCGCGATCAAACTCGGCGGAATGCTGGAGTGGCTCAACGTCAGGATGCAGAAGGCCGAAGGCACCTATCGCAGCGAGCTGATCACTTTGTTGCGCCGCAGTTTCCATGTGTCGGCGTCGCAAGGCGAAGACGTGCAAAAGACGATACATGGACGGCTCTATCTCGATATCGATACCACCTGGTCGAAGCTCAACATCGTCAACACCCTCTATGCGGGATTCGAATCGGTCTATAATTTCGTCGGGGCCAAAGTTGTCGCCTACGGACCTGGTCTGGTGCCGTTCATCCACAACGGCGTCGACCTCAAGGGCTACATAACCGGTTCCGAGCAGGTCAACGCGCTGATCAGCAAATGTTCCTGGTTCATCCATGTCATGCCGAGTCTCGCCACCTTGCGGGCCAACAGCCAGCGCGTCATCGAGTTGGCGCACGCCATTGAAAACGTCCAACAGCCGCAGGAATTCTACAGCCAGACCGGCCGTTCCGACTTCCACTATGCCAGCCAGAACCCGGTTTTCGGCCTGACCATCCAGAAGCTTGAACTGGCGCATCAGGGTGAAGACGCCACGCCGTTCCTGAGCGCAGCCAATCTGCGCTTTCGGCGCGGCGAGTGGGCATTCCTCAAGGGCGAATCCGGCTGCGGCAAGACTTCGCTGATCAAGGCGATCAACGGCTTGTGGCCTTATGGCCGCGGCACCATCGTCTTCCCTGACGGTGTGAGGAGCTTCTATGCCGCCCAGGAGGTCAAGCTGCAGCAGGTGTCGCTGAAGCAGCTGGTGTGCCTGCCCGGCTCCGAGGACGACTATGGCGATGCGCAGGTCGCGGCAGCCCTGCACAAGGCCGGCCTTGGCGCTTTCATCGAACACATGGCCGATGAAAGCCGCGAGGGAAAGATCTGGGACCAGCTGCTGTCCGGCGGCCAGAAGCAGAAGCTGGTTGTGGCCCGCATCGTGCTGCAGCAACCGGGACTGTTGTTCCTCGACGAAGCGACCGGCGCGCTCGATCCGGATGGCAAGATCGCCTTCCACCAGGCCATCAAGGACAACTGTCCCGATGTCACGGTGATCAGCATCATGCATGAGGCGGTGCCGCCACGTTCGGCCTCGGGCGAGGAATTCTACCATAGCGTGGTCGCGATCGCCGACGGCGTCGCCACCAAGAGGCCGCTTGTTCCGAACCTTCCGCGCGAGCTCACCACCATCCTTACGCAGCCGCGGCCGGTCGAGGACAAATGGATGCGTTTTTCACGCCGGCTGAAGCAGAAATAGCAGCCACGCCCGAAGCGCGTTCCGCCACTGGCGGCGGGGCACTCGCTCCCTCCCCTTCAATAATCATCACAGTCTCGCGATTGGGCCGGCTCCCGGCTGTTTTCCGCCACCCCCGCGATTGACTCGCCAAGATGCGCTCCTATGTTGCGCCCGCTCGCTGAATTCCAACTCGAACCCGCGAGCAGAAAGGTCACCGCGCCATGCCTGGCGACAGTAGTCGAACGCAACCGCCGTCCGCCTCGATGTGACCTCTAACGGCTCATGTCCCGCGGACGGCAAGGAGTGAGCCATGAACGAATTTACCCCCGTCGTAGCGGGCGACGATGCCGTCGCTATCGCGCGTATCCTTGCCAATGATCACGTCGCCGATGTCGTCGAGGCCCTGAACCGGGAAGCTCGCGATACCGCGATAGAACTGCTTTGCGAAATGCCGTTCGAGCGGCTGGTCGAGATCTTCGACCAGCCTGAACTCGACGGCGCCTCCGATCTGGCCGAGGCGCTGCCGCGCGCCAAGGCGTGCAAGCTCCTGACCGCCATGTCGGTCGACCGCGCCGCCGATATCCTGCGCGAACTGGACGAACCGGCGCGCTCCGAGCTGCTCGGCGGGTTGGTCCCGCCGCTGCGGGCAACGCTGCTTTCCATTCTCGGCTATCCCGAAGGCAGCGCCGCCTCATCATGACGACCGAATTCGTCAGCGTGCCGTCGGACTGGTCCGTCGGGCGCACGCTCGACTACATCCGCAAGGTGGAGCGGACGCGGGAGACCGTCTACGCCATCTACATCGTCGATCCAGACACGCATGTGCTGGTGCGCTCGACCGGCCTGCGCCGGCTGATCACCGGCGAGCCGGACGATCCGATCCTGTCGGTGGCGCCGGATCGCGCCCCGGTGACGGTGACGCCGCTGACCGATCGCGAGACACTGGCGCAGACGATCTCCAAATATGACCTGCTCGCGGTTCCCGTCGTCGACCACGGCAAGATCCTCGGCATCGTCACCATCGACGACATCATCGACACCATGATCGAGGAGACGACCGAGGACGCGCATCGTTTCGGCGGCATGGAGGCGCTCGACGAGCCCTACATGAAGATGAGCTTTCTCGCGATGATCAAGAAGCGCGGCGGCTGGCTGTGCGCGCTGTTCATCTCGGAGATGCTGACCGCCAATGCCATGCAAAGCTATGAAGGCGAACTGCAAAAAGCGATCGTGCTCACTCTGTTCATCCCGCTGATCATGAGCTCGGGCGGCAATTCCGGTTCGCAGGCGACCTCGCTCGTCATTCGCGCGCTGGCGCTGCGCGAGATCGGCCTTCGCGACTGGTGGCGGGTGGCGTTGCGCGAATTGCCCACCGGCTTCGTGCTCGGCGCCATGCTTGGCGTGGTCGGCATCTGCCGCATCGCGCTCTGGCAATATATGGGCTTCTACGATTATGGGCCGCATTGGCCGCTGGTCGCGGCGACCGTGGGGGCAGCACTCGTCGGCATCGTCACCTTCGGCTCGCCGTCGGGGTCGATGCTGCCGTTCGCGCTGAAACGGATCGGCTTCGATCCGGCGAGCGCCTCGGCGCCGTTCGTCGCCACGCTGGTCGATGTCACCGGCCTGGTGATCTATTTCTCGGTGGCGCTGGTCATCCTGCGCGGCACTTTGTTGTAATAAGCTTCAGGCCTCCCATCGCGGTGGCAACAGCGGCTGCCATGGGGGGTTTCTTCAAGATCGAGCGCGCGGGCGTCAATCGACCCGCACGCCGTTCTTCACGCGGTAGGTGGGCTTGTACATGGTGACCAGTTCCTCCGCTGCCGTCGGGTGGACGGCCATGGTGCGGTCGAAATCATCCTTGGTGACGCCGGCCTTCAGCGGAATGCCGAGC
The DNA here is from genome assembly GCF_057786115.1 of Mesorhizobium sp. P170090. Lineage (NCBI taxonomy): Bacteria > Pseudomonadati > Pseudomonadota > Alphaproteobacteria > Hyphomicrobiales > Phyllobacteriaceae > Mesorhizobium > Mesorhizobium sp. P170090. Next base: position 4,284,732 of record NZ_JBYNWH010000001.1, on the reverse strand, counting down.
AACTGCGCCATCTCGCCGGCGTCCGGCCCGAGGATGTGCGCGCCGAGCACTTTTCGCGTGGCGCCATCGACCACCAGCTTCGTCAGCATCTTTTCGTCGCGGCCCGACAGCGTGTGCCGCATCGGCCGGAATGTGGCGCGGTAGATTTCGATATCGGAGTAGCGCTTGACGGCATCGTCCTCGGACAGCCCGACGGTGCCGATCTCCGGCTGTGAGAAGACGGCGGTCGGAATGGTGTCGTGGTCGGGCGCGGTCGGATTGCCCTTGAATGCGGTCTCGATGAAGCACATGGCTTCGTGGATCGCCACAGGCGTCAACTGCACGCGGTTGGTGACGTCGCCGATCGCCCAGATGTTGTCGATGTTGGTGCGGGAATACTGGTCGACAACGATGGCGCCGGTTATGCCGAGCTCGATACCGACGCCTTCCAGGCCCATATTCTCGGTGTTTGGGAGGCGGCCGATGGCGAGCATGACCTGGTCGATCGTCAGCACCTTGCCGCCGGTGACCAACGCATCCAGCCTGCCGTCCGGCCGTTTGCGGACCCATTCCGACACGGCGTGGCAGAGGATCTTGATCCCCTTCTTTTCCATGGTTTCGTGCAGCATGTGCCGCAGGTCCATGTCGAAGCGCGACAGTATCTCCTTGCCGCGATAGACCAGCGTGGTGTCGACGCCCAAGCCATGGAAGATATTGGCGAATTCGACGGCGATGTAGCCTCCGCCCTCGATCATGATCGCCTTCGGCAGTTGCTTGAGGTCGAAAACCTCATTGGAAAAGATGCAATGCTCGTGACCGGGCAGCGCCGGGTGCGGCGCCGGCCGGCCGCCGGTGGCGATCAGGATCTGGTCGGCGGTGACGGTGCGGTCATCGCCCAGGAGATGCACGACATGCGGGTCGACCAGCATGGCGCGCGAGTGGAACGTCTCGCCGCCGGCGCCTTTCACGTTCTTTTCGTAGATCGCTTCCAGACGGGCAATCTCGCGGTCCTTGTTGGCGACCAGCGTCGGCCAGTCGAAGCTCGCCTCCGGCACCGTCCAGCCATAGCCGGCGGAGTCGGCAAAATGCTCGGGAAATTGCGAGGCATAGACATAGAGTTTTTTCGGCACGCAGCCACGGATGACGCAGGTGCCGCCATAGCGGTATTCCTCCGCGATGCCGACACGTTTGCCGAGCGCTGCCGCTACGCGCGCCGCCCGAACCCCGCCGGAGCCGCCGCCGATGACGAAGAGATCGTAGTCGTAGCCGGCCATGCTGCTGTTCCTTGCCCCAAGAAATGTTTGAGACAGGTAGGCTGCATGAAGCCAAAAGAAAAGCCCGGTTTCCACCGGGGTTTCTGGTCCAGCGGCAAGGGTGCCGGTGGCGAAATCAGATGTCTTAGTTCTTGGGCGCTTCCGGCTGGTCACCGTCTGCGGGCGCATCGCCGTCGGCAGGTGCAGCGCCATCGGCCGGGGCAGTTGCGTTATCCGGCGCAGGCGCGGCCGGAGCAGCGGCCTTCGCGGCTGCTGCCAGCGTTTCGCCGACCTGCTGGGCGAGATCGCGCGCCAGGCCGTTCTGCCAGATGTCGGCGGCCTTGACCAGTTCGCGCGTCACGTTGGGGCCGTTGTCGAGCAGCTTCTTGCCGGCATCGGAATTGTAGAAGGCGGCGATGTCGGTGAGATCCTTCTCGGAGAAAACCTTGGCATAGGCGAGCGCTGCTTCCTTCTCCAGATCGGCACGGCGCGAGGCCAGCGCCAGTGCCTTCTCGCTGACGGTCTTGCCGATCAGCTCCTGCATATCAGGGTTCTTCTGGATGAGTTGCTGCTCGAGCGAGGCCGCCGCTTGCGGCAGGATGTTGTCGAACGAGTCGGTCGCGTGGATTGCCGTGACCGCCGCCCGTGCCGCCTTCAGATGCGATTCCGTGATCTCCTGCGAGAACGCCGGGGAAGAGAAGGCGAAAACGGCCGAAGCCGCCAGAACGGCGCAAAGATTGCGAACCCGGTTATGCAACATCATGATCGGTAGAACTCCCTGGTTTTCGGGCGGCATGGACGGTTTGGATGCCGTCGCCGCCGGCGATGATGGCCGCTGACGCCAGCCCGATGAAAAGACCATGCTCGACCACACCAGGAATGGCATGGAGAGCATTCGAAAGCGCTCTTGTATCCGGAATGCGGCCAAAAGATGCATCGAGGATAAAATGGCCGCCGTCTGTAACAAAAGGCTGGCCCCCCGTCATCCTCAATGTAACCGGGCCGGAAAGGCCGAGACTTTTGGCCGCTGCCGCGACCGCGATTTCGGTGGCGCGCAGGCCGAACCGGTTGACTTCGATCGGCAAGGGAAACTGGCCAAGGGTGTCGACCATCTTCGAGCGATCGGCAATGACGATCATGCGCTGAGATGCCGCCGCGACGATCTTCTCGCGCAGCAGCGCGCCGCCGCCTCCCTTGATCAGCGTCAGCGCCGCGTCGATCTCGTCGGCGCCGTCGACGGTAAGGTCGAGCTCCGGCGTTTCCTCAAGCGTCGACAGCGGCAAGCCAAGTTCGCGGCAAAGGGCTGCAGTGCGCTCCGACGTCGGCACGCCGATGACGGACAAGCCGGTGGCGATCTTTTCGGCCAGCAGCCGCACGAATTCGTCGGCCGTCGTCCCGGTGCCGATGCCGATGCGCATGCCGTCGCTGACATGGGCAAGGGCAGCCCGCGCGGCCTCGACTTTCAACTGCCTCGCATCCATGCTCGCCCCGGGGATTTGGCTTGGTTCTGATTTTTCTGGATGCGCGTTCCCTAGCACTTTTGCCCGCAGGGTCAAAGACTTTGGCTCGCACCGGCTTGCCTGAAAGAAGCGCAGCCGCTATCGCCTGCCTGCAATGCATCAGCCACAGGACAGGCCATGACCCAACCGATCATCGTGTTCGACCTCGACGGGACGCTGATCGACACGGCGCCGGACCTGCTCGACAGCCTCAACCACAGCCTTGCCGCCAGCGAGCTTGCCGCTGTCGATGAGGCAGGCTTCCGGCGTTTTGTCGGCCAGGGCGGACGGGTGATGATCGAGCGCGCGCATACCGCGCAGCAGAAGTCGCTGGCGGTGGAGGAGCACGACAGGCTGCTGAAGGTGTTCCTCGACCACTACACACTCAACATCCCCGGCAAGTCGCGCCCCTACCCCGGTGTCGTCGAAGCCATCGCCCGCTTCGAGAAGGCCGGCTATCTGCTCGCCATCTGCACCAACAAATATGAGGCGAATTCGAAAGCGCTGATCGGGGCGCTCGGCCTGACAAAGCATTTCGCCGCGATCGCCGGCCAGGACACGTTCGCCTTCCGCAAGCCCGACCCGCGCCATCTCACCGAAACCATCAGGCTCGCCGGCGGTGACCCGCACCATGCGCTGATGGTCGGCGATTCGCAGACCGACATCGACACGGCCAAGGCCGCCGGCATTCCGGTGGTCGCCGTCGATTTCGGCTACACCGACCGCCATGTCAGAGAATTCGAGCCGTCGGCGGTGATTTCGCATTTCGACGCGCTGACGCTCGACCTGGCGGAACGGCTGATTGCGGCGGCGGCCGGCTGAGCGAAACGGGGATTCCGCGGCAGCGCCTGTCCTCGGCTATTTCAGGCACAGAAGGCCGGCGCATCTCCTTGACTTCACGACCCTGCCTCCCTTATATCGCGGCTCGCTTGGCCTTCGGGCAACGAGCGGGCGATTAGCTCAGCGGGAGAGCACACCCTTCACACGGGTGGGGTCGCAGGTTCAATCCCTGCATCGCCCACCATCTTTCTTTCCCTGAACAGCGCACTCCAAGCCAGCACTCCTAGCAGCTGCAACTCGCCCCTTCCCCACCAAAATTCTTCTGCGCGAAGTTCAAGGCGCTTGAGTAGCTCGTGTAGCTCTGGAACTGGCAGACATCGGAGCCGTTGCGCACCTTCATCTGCTCGAGATCCCAGAACGAAACCTCGATGTGATCGTTGGCGCAATAGACCGTGTATTTTTCAGGCTCCAGCGCGTTGGCTTTCTGCAGCGGCATGGAGACGGCTGGAATGCAAAGCGCGGAAAGTGCAAGCATGACGGCGTGACGCGTGCGCATGTAAAAACCTCTGGAGTGAGAACAGCCCGTATTTGTCGCGACGATAGTGAGCGGCGCATCGCGGCTTTTTTACGCGCCCTTGTCTTCGCCCCGCTCGGGCCTTCAGTGTTTCTATATGCTGGTCCATATCTCCAATGTGTTGGCCTTGATGATCGGCACCGCACGGGCTGTCACCAGTCGGCCAGCGGCAACCGTGAGGTCGGCGGCCAGCAGTTCGGCGGCGCCACGGTCGGCGTCGTTGTAGGGGTTGTAGCGAACTTCGTTCTTGCCGGCGGCAGCGGCGACACGTTCTTCGCCAGGGTTTGGAATGCCCCAGCCCAAGGCCCGCATTTTTGCGGAAAGCGCCCCGGCGTCCTCGCGCGCCATGCCGGCGAACTGGACGTAAACCGTCTGTGGGCTCTGCTGGATACGCAGCCGGTCCTTCAGCGTGTTGAGTGCGTTGCGATCCTGCTCACCGATAACAGTCTGGCCGTCGGCTGCCGAAAGGGCGAGATCGGCAACCGCCCGGCGCGCGCCGGCAAACACAGCCAGCCAGTCCGGGCGTTCCCACAATTCAGGCGGTACCCCAAGCAGGGTCTCAAGCACGTTGCGGCGCCCCGCCGGTGTCAGCCCGCTTATGCTTTGCAGGCCGGCCATCTCGACGAGAGCCGCGACGATCTTCTGCCGTTCGACCACCGGAAGGTCTGCGTCTTCGAGGACGGCAATCAGGTCACCGCGCAGTGCATCATTTGCGCCGTCGAGCAGCTTGACGCGAGCCGCCAGTTCGTCGGCCGCGGTTCCATTGGGGCCGCGGTTCTTCAGTGAATCCGTCCATTCGATGAGAGGGTCGAAATTGAGGCTCGTGAGCCTTTCAAGCTCGGCAACCGGGAGCCGATACTGCTCGACGTTGAACGCCCCCGTAGCGTCGGCTGGAATGAAGAACGCATCGACCTCAAATTCCGGCTCCCTCACCTCTCCCTTCACGGCCGCCGACACCGAGGACACCGCGAGCTTCCAATAGGCATAAGGGACCGGCACGCCGTCGACCGGCTGGTCCGCGGGCCGGAAGACAGGACCACTGAAGATGGTCACCCGATTGGCGAGCGGATTGTGCTGCGAGCGAACCCAGTTTTCGAGCGGCACCCATCGGCTGCCGTAGAAAGTACGCGGCTGCGGCATCGTGTTTGGCAGGAAAGAGGCATACTGCGCCAGCTTGAGCGCCGCCGTTGCCGGATCGCCGGCGAACTCCGGACCCCAGGCGATGTCGCTGGCACTTGCAAATCGCGCCGCCAGCCAGGGCCGGTCCGCGCGAAAGTACCAGTTGGGACGAGGCTGGTAGTCGACCGACAATCGGCTGTCGGGTTTCAGTCTGCTGGCGGTGAATTGCAGCGGCAACCTCTGCGACCGATCCAGGTTGACGGCCGAATAGATGGCCATGCGATGAGTTCGGCCCATGACCAGCGAGTAGTTGATGTAATCAAGCGGCGGCGCCACGGCGTCGTTGGCCAGGTCGTCGGTTATCCTGGGCAAGCCGATCGTGGCCCCTATGAAATCGACCTTGTATCCCGAAAGAACGTTAGGCTGTTTGTCTATGTCTTTGCCAAGCAGCGGTTCAAGCGCGGCGCGCAGCGGCGCCGGCAATTGGTCGAGCGCGACCTCGCCGCTTTTGACCTGCCCGGCCAGCTCGACCAGCACCCCCTGTCGCAAATCGGGCGCCAACTTGTCCAGGGACACGCTGCCGAGTTTGAGCTGTTCGACCACAAGCAAGATCGCGGATCGCAAAGTGGCCTGCGTGGCTTGCTGCTCGGCCAGCGTCTTGGCGGCGTCTTCCGCCTTCTTCTCGGCAACGGCAAGTGCAGCCTCGGCTCGCTGGCGTGCGTCTTCCGTCTTTTCAAGGGCGGTGGAAAGCTTTCCATTGAGCTTTGCGACCTCACTCGCCGTCGTCTCGGCATCCTTGCGCGCGTCAACAGCGTCATTTCTCTGGACGTAGGCGAAATAGGTGGTTGCCCCAAGGATCGCGGCCAGGATGGCAAACAGCGCGATCAATATATTCTTGCTGCGATCGCGCTGCTTCTGGCTGTCGGTCTCCGCCTTGGCGCTCGCCTCGACGAACTCGGCGATGTCCGGCCCCTGCGGCAGCTCCGCCGCCTCCTTCAGCGCTTCGCCGCGCAGGAGATAGCCGGGATAGCCGGTGTTCTTCCATTGCCGCGCCTGGGCGGCCACACGAATGCGAAAGCGCTCGGTCAGCTCGTCCGAACTCAGTTCGTCGTCCGATGCGAAGCCGTCGCCGGATTCGGCACCGTCTTTGCTCGCGACGGCCATTGATTCAGGAACGGCGATGGCGACCGTTCCTGAATCGTTGATTTCACGCGATGCCGATTCGGAGTCAACCGCGACGGCAATTGGCTCTGTTGTTTCGAGCCCACCGCCACCTGCGAAAGACGCGAGCCGCGCCGGGCTGACGTCGGCTGAGGTGATGCCCGGCCGCGTGACCAGTTCGGCGGACCAATAATCGAGTATGCGCTGCGCCGCGCGCCGGTCGGATTCCCGCGCGATGGTGCTGCCGGCGCGCCGTGCCTTGGCCAGGAAGTCGCGGATGGCCTGCGCATCGGGGGCCGTGTTGTCGATGCTGGCTTCCGTCGTCTCGGCGCCGGCCTTGTCGCTGCGGCTCATCGATGGGTCGACGGCTTCATTGCTGCTGGCGATGCGCATCAGCTCGAGATGTGCGATCCGGATGTCGCTCAGCGAAATAAAATCGGCCGGAGTTTCGGTCTCCGTGCCTGTCGCAAGTTCATCGCTCATGGCCCCAGGTCCTCAATGATCTTATGCAAAGGCGTGCTGACGCGGACGATCGAGGCGCATTCCGTTTTCAGCGCCAGATCGACCTGGACGAAGCGTTGCTGGGCCTCGTCCCGATAGGCTTCGAAGGCAAGAATGAAGGCGGTATCGACGGTCTCGCGCGATAGCTGGTCGTTGACGTCGGTGGAGTAGTCGACGAGCGTCGTTCGCCAGGCGCCATTGGGATCGAGATCGGCAAGAACCTTGACCTTCACTTCCAGGTTTCGCCACAGCGGCGAAAACTGGAACGGCAGCGACTTGTCCGCCGCGGCGCCCTCTTCTATCGGCTCGATCATGTCGGTGAGGCTGGCCAGCTTGTTGTCGACGTCCTGCCAGAGCTTATGCTCGACGACGCGCGCATAGATGGTCGACGACAGCACCATGATCGCATCATGCGCAGCCTTTATCAAAGGAACATCCGGGGCACCTGCTGGAAGCTTGCCGGCTATCGTGTCGAGACCGGTGGCAAGAAGCCCGAACGGCAGATTCTTCGCGGTAACGAAAATCTGCTGGTTGAGCCGCGAAGGCACGACGCGCAGCACGGTGCGCACGTCAAACAGCGCGTCGTAGGCGTCCGGAGACTTGTTATCGATGGCAGCCTGCAACTTGATCGCAGCCGCCTTGAGGTCGTCGAGCCAGGCCTGCTCGATATCGTGAAGCGCCGGCCCCGCCGGCAGCTCCATGACCGACTCTCCGATCGAGACACAGAAGAGCTTCAATATTTTGAGGAAATTGCGCAGGACGCGGACCTGTTCCAGGTCGGCCCCCATGTCGCGGGCGGCGACCAGCAAGGTCTGGAAGCTGCCGATGCCATATTGGAAGCTCTGCAGGTGGTCATGCAGGTCCTTGTAGGTCTTGAGGACATCGATCTGGCTGGCGACGGTGGTGAGGCCATCGCCAGCGGCGAGTTGCGCCTGAATGTCCTTGGGCTGCTGGTTGACGGCGTTGAAGCCTGCGAGCGCGGTGTTGACCCGATCGTCGGTGGTCAGGCCAGGCAGTTCGGGCGTCGGTTTCTCGCCCGCGGCAAGTTCATCCAGATAGGCTTTGCATATTGCGGCGCATTGCGGATTTTGCCGAACGACAGTGTTCATCAGCGGCTGCGACAGCTTCTTGGTCAAGGCATAGTCGAGGATGTTGAACCAGACTGTGAGCGCCGCGCCCTGGAGGTTGATGGCGCCAGCGACGATCCCAGCGTCCTTGGTTACCTGCAACCAATCGGGAGGCAATGGGTAGAGATCAGCCAGTTGAAGCCTGAGGTCGAAATAGGCGCTGATCTCTGAACTCCCTGGTGTTTGGTGTGTGGCGTTATAAACCGTCACATCCGAAAAAATTTACATGCCGTAGTCCCAAATCGCCGCGCATCGAGCTGCGCCATCGGTCTGCATAGCTCACCATCTACACAGGCTTGGCCGCGAGGTCTTGGATGATGGTGTCGATCGCAATGCCTTCGTTGCGATAATATGTGCTTTTGGTAGGCGCGTTGGGCTCGGTGAGCCAGCCTCCGCTGTGATGCAGCGCAATCAGGTTCCAGTCGGTGTCGAAGACCGGCGAGCCCGACGAACCCGGCAGTGTGTCGGTGAGATACTGGACGCGGCCGCCGCCGACGAAGGCCACGACATTGGCGACGAACGAAATCTGTTTCTGCGCACCGCCGGGATGCTGGATGATGTTGACATGGTCGCCGGCCTTGACGGTCATGGGTTTCAATTCCAACTCGCCCCATTTGGAGGCATCGCCCTTGATGCGGACGGCGGACCAATCATTGTCCTTGGAGGTACGAAGAGGCACGGCGGTGTCGATGTCGAACTGATCGAGCGGCGCGTCGAGCCCGGCAACGGTGCGCTGATAGTTGAACTGGACCACCGTGCCGGCCAATGAGGCATCGTCAGGCAACACATGGTTGTTGGTGATCAGGATCCCGCCGGTGGTCATGAAGCCGGTGCCGGAGCTGCCATCCGCACGCTTAATGCGCACCACCGATCTTGCCCTGACAAGGCCGAGTTCGAGATAGCTGATCGGCACCAGCGTGCTCTTGTCGCCAAGGATTTTTTCGAGCTGGGCCGGCGCCGTCGCGCCGCTCCAATTGGCGGTCGCGGGGCCTTCGACCGGCGGCGGCGGGGCGTGCTGCTTTGCCTGCAGCAGTGCCTGGTCGCCGGGATTCTCTTCGAGTGCAAAGGCGACGAGGTCGTCGGCCCTGGTCTCCTGCTTTGCGCGCTGGACAATCGCAAACCAGTTGTTGATCGCCTTGTTGTCAAAGGCGATCTGGGCCGTCGAAAGACCGACACCTTTGGCAACACGCACGCCGTCGCCGATCATCGGGTAGAGGTTGGCGAGGATGCGGTTGAGACTGTTCAGTTCGGATTGCGTCCATTCGGTCATGGGATTCCCTCCGACCCTAAGCCTTCTTCTTCCGCTTGCGTGATCCCGCCCGCATCGCAATTTCGGTGCCGCGAACCGTTTCGTACTGGTCGGCGTCGATCAGCGACTGGTCGAAGCTGACGCCGGTCATTTCGGAGATTTCGGTCAGCGGGTACATGGCGCCGATGAACTCGTCGGAGACGGCAAACTCCAGCTCCGTGTCCGAAAGATCCTGTTCGAGCACGAAGCCATAACTGGCGATGCCGTCACTGACGCGGGCGACCACCACCTTCCAGAAGCGGCGCGGCACTAGCGCGCGAAGACTGGTGCCTTTGGGACCCTTGCCGGCAAAGGTCCGGTCGTCTTTGGCGAGGACCGGCCCGGCGAAGACGCAAAGCCGCTCGCTCGCCGCCTCCGACAGGACGTGGTTCTCAAGATCGCCCCAGTTCTTCTCGCCGCTGTCGGAGCGGTTGTAGCCTTCGACCTGGGGCGAGCAGTTGGTGACATGGAAGGAGCAGACATTGCCCCTGAGCAGCAGCTCGAAGGTGCTGCCCCAGGCCACGTCATCGCGCCTGACGATATGGCCCTTGTCGAAGGCGCCCTGATCCTGGGTGTAGAAGACGTCGGGGATCTGGTACTTGTCGTCAAGCCGCAGATCCGGGAACCAGCGCTCGCTGAACAGGCCGCCGCGCGAATAGTTGCGGCCCTTTTCCGGCTCGCGCAGATTGCTCTCCTCGGTGACGTTGGAGGCGGTGAACAGCGCCAGCCGCCGCTTGGCGTGCATCTTGAGCGAAAAATTCTGGTAGTCGAGTTGCGTGCCGCCGGCCTTGAGCGGCGCCAGCACTGAGAGGTCGGTGGCCTCAGGCATCGGCACAACGACCGGCGCGAGTTTAGTGCCGCCAGAGAGAAATTTCTCGTCGTAGCCCTTATAGCCGGCATAGTCCGCGACCGTTTTGGGAACGAATGCGCCGCCTGGAGGGGTCGGCTTGGCCGCTTCGAGTTCGACCGATTCCGTGACCGCTTCATGGGCAGGCGTTGCGCCGAGCGAGACGGTGATGCGCAACGGCACTTCGAAGGTGACGCTGCCGCCCGGCGAAACGACGACGCCTCCGGATGAAGGCGTCTGGGTGGCGACGCCCGGGATCTGCTTGACGCCGCCGACTTCAACCAGGTTTACGCCCTCGGCCGGCGACCCAGTGTCCGCCTTGTTCCACCATGCGCCCCAATCGTTGGGGCCGCCGCTGGCAGCGCCGGCGAAATTGAGGCCGAGATCGACGACACGCTGGTCGTTGGCGAGCGCGCCGGTGGGCACGGCGTAGTTCCGCTCGAGATAGCGGCCGGCGAAATGCAGCGCCACGACCTCGCCGGTGGCGAGGTTGATCATGGCGGTGCCGGAGTTGCCGCCAGTGGTCGAGCAATCATGTGTCGCCGCGCTGACGATCTTGCCGAAACTCTCCGTATCGAAGCCGCCCTGCAGCATGCCCGGTTGCAGGCGCTTGACCTGGAAACGATTGCGCATGAGCTCGTTCTGGACATCGACCGCGTTGCGATTGTCGAACGCGGGATAGCCGATGGCGACGACTTCCTGGCGCAGCATATCGCGCGCGTCGGCGACCGCGAGCGACAGCGGCGTGATGTTGTCGGGCAGGCCTTCGACTTCGAGGATCGCCATGTCCCAATAGGGATGGATCATCCGGACATTGCGGATCTTGAAGACGTTTCCTGCCGCCGAATCGCGCTTGAAGTCGATGCCGGCGGCGCGGCCGTTGATGAATTGCAGATTGCGGTCGCCAAGGCCGTCCGCAAATATCTGCGCCACATGACGGTTGGTCATCAGCAGGTTGCGGCCGACGACGAAGCCCGTGCCGCCGTAAGGGATATTGGTGTCCCACAACAGTTCGATACGCCCGATCGCCGGCAGGGCGGCTTCGATGCGCTGCTTCAATGCGGCCTCGCTGGTAAGCTTGGTCCACAGCGAGTGGCCCGGTGTCGGAGCGCCGTCGAAAGTCAGCGTCGTAAAGGTGCCATCCTTGATGTCATAGACCGGCCGCAACTCCGGGATGATTATGGCTTCCAGATCGGAAAGCTGCTCGGGCGCGACTTCGGCGCCCCGCGCGAGGCTCTCCATGCCAGCGCGCGCCGATTCAAACGCCGCCTCCGCCTTGCCGGCTTCCGCAGGCGCAAGGGATTCCAGAGCGCCGCCTGCCATCGTCTCCACGTTGCCGAGGACTGATTCAGTCCCCTCGCCCCCGGTGACGAGATCGAGATATTGACGGATTCGCTGCTCTCTGCTGACCGGCATAGTCGCCCTCAAAGGTTCTGTCGAAGAAAAGAAATGTATTGCCCCATTTTAGACTGGTGCAATTCTGACTGGCAGGCAAGGAAACAAATCAACTCGCGTCGAAGATGACCGGAGTGCAACGTCGGCATGTCTCTTTGCCGCAGTCGCTCGCGCGATATATGACGCTCGCATTATTTCAGCGATGCTGTATGTGATCTCCGTCACAGACGCTCACGCTGTTTGCGCCCACCTATCGCAACGGGTGGAAGGGCCATTGCGGCCGCTCGGTTTTACAGAAATTTTATCACCTATCCATTTTTATCAGTTGGCGCCTGCACGCGCGGCTCCTCTCGCCGCGCGTGCAGGCGGCTTTCCGCCCGGCACGAGCCAGGCACTGGGCGCGACCACTGCGCCAAGCCTTTACAAGGCGTAATCGCAAGGGATGAACGCCGGCCTTTGACGCGGTGCACTCTTGCCTTAGACTTCGGCCCTTAAACTTCGCCGATTGCGGCAATTGGGAATTTGGAACATGGCTTTTGGCGGCCCAAACGACAGAAACGATCTGCCGCGCCTGGCACGCATCGATCCAAAGCTGTTCGATATCCTGTTCAGCGGCTGCAAGGTCGAGCGCTACGCCGCCGGCCAGCATCTATTCGTTCAGGAAGATGCCGCCGACCGGATCTACGGGGTCATGAGCGGCACGGTGGAAATCTCGATCTATTCGCCCGGCGGGCAGAAGCTGGTGGCCAATATCGAGCTGTCGCGCAGCCTCGTCGGCGAGATCGGCGCGCTTGACGGGCGGCCACGCACCGCCACCGCCATCTGCCTGACCGCTTGCGAGCTGGTTTCGCTCAGCAGGACACAACTCTTTGATCGCATTGAGAGAAATCCACCGCTGGCACGCGCGATGATCGAACTTCTGTGCGCCCGGCTGCGCTGGGTCAGCGGCGAACTCGGCGACCAGGCCTTCTTCGGCATCGAGGCGAGGCTCGCCAAACGCCTGGTCTTCCTGGCCAAGGTGATGGCCGACAGCGCCGGCTGGATCCCGATCTCGCAATCGGAACTCGGAGAGTTCCTCGGCGCCACGCGCGAGTCCGTCAACAAGACGCTCAACGACTGGCGCAACCGCTCGTTCATTGCCATCAAACGCGGCGGCCTGCGTATCACGGACACCGGGGCACTGCGCCACATCGCCGAGTCGCAGGACGACGACTGACGCCGAATCAGAGCCGCGAAATCAGGTAGCGCAGCGCCGAGCGGCTGGGCATGAAGAAATATCCACCCCCCTTGGTGGTGACGAATTGCGGCATGTCACGGAGCGTCGTGACCTTTTCCCATGACGGAATGGTGAACCTGCCATCGCCGCCGCGCGAACCAATCGTCGGGTCCTTTTCAGCGACGAGGCCCTGGAACGTGGCCGACGAAACCCAGGTCTGCTGAATGAATTCGTACTGGCGCTCTATGTCGGCGTTGAGGCACATGAACAGCAGCCCCTTTTCGACCTTGCCATTCTTGCCGTCCTGCTTCTCATAGGTACGGCCGACCCGCAGGATACGATGGCGCTTGCCGATATTGATCTGCGTATCGCGGTCCTCACCCAGCGAGTCGCGTGGGTTGGAACGGCGAATGTGGGCACCAAGCGGGCAGCGATGGCCTTGCGGATCCTCGGCGCCAGCGGCGAAGTTGTTGTCGATGACGCGTCCCGGATGATCCGGGTTGCGCACCAGCGAGCTACCGTTCTGCCAGCGACCGAGCATCTTGGCGGCAATCCAATCTTGCGTGATGGCTTGGTTGCCGAGTTGGCTCGCGACCAAGGCTGCAGCCTTTTTGCAGTAGTTGTTGAAGACGTCGACGTGCTGCTCGAACTGGCGAATAACCAGGAATGAACCGTTGCGCCCGAAATCGCGCGGCGGTGGCGGCAGGCCCGGAATCAGCCGGCTACGGCGCACCTGCGAAAGGATTCCGGTCCGATCGCGTGATGCGCTTACCGAGGGCGAGGCTGGATAGAACCCATGCTCATCACGATAGCCGAACAGAAACTCGCCGGGCGCGACCAGATGCATGGGCGCGGCGCCCCTGCTGGCGCGGGTCGTGCCCCGGACAATCGGCTGCGAAATCCCGTCCGCGAAACCGAAATGCTCGTAGGCTGGCCCACGTTCCGACCGATCGTCACGCTTTGCCCCGTCGGACGATTTCGTCTTCGTGTCGGTCGGACCCCGGTTTACGGCGAGCGGCAGTTCGGCGACGACCTTCATGCCTGCACCGGTCGTCTTTCGTCTCACGGTGGCAATCTCGGTCTTCAACCGTCCCGGGTCTTCAGCATAGCAGACGATGACCAGGTCCACAGGGTTCTCCAACGACCCCCACTCCCATTCGTCCGGGCCGTCGCGGCCTCGGTCGTCCAGTATGCGCCCACGCTCGGGGTTGCCCATGCCATGGCGAAAGGCGATCGGAAATGTTTCCAGTGGATCGCCCTCCACACCCTCGTCGAGCCCAAACTGCCGCAGGCCACCGGGACCAAAGGCGACTATCATGGCGCGCCCGGCGGGCCTGCCTTCGCCGAAACTCGTCTGCTCGACAACGAAATCGAGCCAGGCTCTGCGCTTGGGCGCCGGCAACTTGTCCGGCACCCGGATCGCAAGCATATGCGAATAAGCGAGCGGGCCGAGCGGGCCGAAGAAGATGGATTGGATCTCGCCGGTTTCCAGCTGCTGCTCGAGAGGCGCCGGAAAGGCTGAGCTGATATTGGCCAGCAGCGAAGTGGTCTTTTGAACGGTGGTTGTTTCGCTCGCCGGGCGCCGTAGCGAACCGAACAAGCTCAGCCAGTCGCGCGCCTCGTTGCCGACGGCGGAAGCAATGCCGCGCCTGACCCGCGAATTGATCCGGATGCGCTCTGTGTTGATTTGGGGATAGGCGGAGTACCAGAACAGGGTCGGCACCTGCTGGCGCCGCGCCCAGCGCTTGAAACGATCGCCGTCGCGCGCGCCGTCCAGGAACAGCCATCGTGTGCGTGGATAGCCCACGGTGTTGCTCCACACGCCGGTCAGGCCAGCGGACGCCTTGGCGATGAAGTCCTCAAGATAGCTTTCCCAGCTGCCGCCGTAGTTGGAGAAGAACATCAATCGGTTGGAGCCGGGCAGCAGTATCCAGCGGGCGAAATGGATGGTGTTGATGGTGTTGAGGAAGCCTGGCTTGAATACCTTCTGGGCAGCTATCGAGATCAGGTAGAAAGAAAACCTGAGCGCCAGCCGCCGCAGAATGCCGGCCTTCATCGTCGAAATCGCAGTCAGATGGTTTTGTGCCGCGTGGCCCTCCTTGACGAGTATCGCGTTCAATTCAGATATTCCGATCGATGTGCTTTCCGGCCGATCCCTGTCCTCGCGGCGTCGCAGCGCCAGCAAGCACGAAAACACCAGCAGCGCCGCTGCCAGCAACACCCCAAGTCCCGACAACAGAAGTGAGGTGATTGCCACGGCTATGGCGGTGAAGGAGATTTCCTGGGAACTGATGTCGATAGATCTGCCGAACACCACACTGTAGGTTATGTACCAGCAAGCAGCCCAGATGATCGCCACCGTGACGAAGACCGGTGGTACCAGCAACGTCGTCATCAGGGCACGGCCCCAATGACCCGGCGGCTTTTCCAGCAGGCTCTCGGCCGGCTCGAACGCCCAGGCAAACGTCCCTAATGACTGGACATGCTGGCGAACTTCAGCGAGCACGGCAGGAGCGTTGCCGGCGCCTTTGCGTGGCCGCTCGACGATGTCGCGCACGGCTTCGAAAAGCTGCTGCTCGGCCTTGATACGCTGGACCGAGTGCCCCGGCGTGCCCGAAAACACCAGTCCGGCATTGCTGCCGAAGGACGGCGATATGTCGACATTGTGCTTGCGCAGGAAATCGTTCAATGCGCCGCCATCGCGCAGATCGCAGACATCCTTGAAGATCGGCCGCAGCCGGTGCCCGATGGCGTGCGTGACCGCATCGATGACATCGTCGATGCTGCCGTCACCGGAAATCTCGAGAACCAGAGCTCCTTTTTCCCGACCGGAATCAGCGCCGATCTCGCCGGTGCCGACCACGGTCAGGCTGGTGAAGTGGACGGTGCCGGCAATGTCGAGCGCGGTGCGGATATCTTCGACGGCCGGGTTGCCGAGGCTGGCAACCTTGTCGCGGACAGCATCCAGCGACGCGGATCGGGTGACCGGGCAGACCACCGTCACCATGGACTGCGTTACGGTGCGGCAGAGTTCTGCCCGTTCGAAATCGACCTTGAGGGTTTCGGGATAGGCGCCGATGCGGGTCATCCGCCCGGCCTTGCCGGGCATGCGGCGCACGCCCTGCTTCTGGAACAGGGCGCGCAGGCTTTCGCCGATCTGGATCCTGGCGATCTCGGCGCCGATGCACTGATGAATGCCGTGGCCGAACACCATGTAGTCGCGATGCGGGCGCGATGTGTCGAACTGGTCCGGGTTCTGCACGGCGTCCGCATCGAACATCGCCGACAGCGTCGCCGGCATCACCACCGTGCCGGCTTTCACCAGGCGCTCGCGGCGCGTGCCCTTGCCGATGATCGCGTCGCGGGCCGTGTAGCGCCAGGGGCCGACCCAGATCGGCTTGAAGCGCATGGCTTCAAGGACGGCCCTGTCGAGCTTGGCGGTATCGTTTTCGGCCAATGCGGCATCGATAGCCTGCCGTGCGTCGGGCCGCGACAGGATCACGTCGAGGCAATTGCCGGCGGCCAGCACATTGGTCGGGACGAAGCCGGCGATCATGCCCAGCATGATCGAGTTGAGGTCATCCCGCGACAGGCGGCCCTGATCCATCTGGACAACCAGCCTCGCCAGCGGTTGCTCGGCCTTCAAGCCCCGGTCCCTAGCCGACTGGATGGAGCGATCGATGACTTTGAGAAGACGGTCGCCCGCCACCACTGCGAGTTCGCGCATGACGGGGCTCGCCGTCGGGTCCGAAAAGAACAGCGCACTCAGCGCGATCGCCCAGTCGGCGAATTCGGATTCATCGTCCATCTCGACGCCGAAATAATCGCGGCAGATGTGCACCGGGACGATCTTCATCAACCTGGAGATCGCATCGAAGCCGGGGCTGGCGCGCGTCATGATCTCTTGCGAATGACGCGCCGCGATCGGCCTGACGGCGGCTTCGACCTCGGCCGGCGGGAATGCACTCAGCACCGACGATTTCATGCGCCGGTAGTCGGCGCCGTCCTGCATGCCGAGGATGAAGTTCGATCCGCGGGCAAGCTCGGTCATTTCCGGGCCGTATGGGGTCTGGAATTCGTCGCCGCGCTCCAATATGTCGCGGACATCGGCGTTCTTGGTGACCACCAGAACACCGAAGAGCTTGCCGGTCGGGCGGATACGCCGCAACAGGGAAAGCGCCCAGCGGGGGTCTTCGGCCAGAGACCCGACGATGCGCGCAATCAGCCCTGTCTTGCGGATCCGGCCGAGATCGAACGGCGGCATTTCCGACAGCGGGCGCTGGTTTTTCTGGGCCACGCGAATAGCGTCGAAATACTTCAGTTCGGTCATGCGCGTTCAAGCCCCCCGGCTATCCACGTTATTGCGATGCCGGCCGTTCAACGCCTAGGTTTGCATCGGTTGCACGTATGTGAATCTTTTCACAGTTGGTCCATGTTCCAGCCAGCATTGACGCCATGTTCATTTGGCCAGTCGGAAATTGGCGACGAGGATCTCGTTCGCGGCCTTGTCGGTGAATGGTATCCAGCGCACACGCTGTTCTGAAAAATCGGGATGCCGGGTGGTGAAAATGGTCATCTCGCGCCGCGCCTGTTCCGGCCGGCCGCTTCGCATCAGCGCGCCGATCTTCAGGAACCTGGAATAAAAATAGCCGGGAGACAGGTTGAGCGAGCGATCGGCAGCAGCGATCGCCGCAGGCCAGTTCTCGACCAGACAATAGGCCGCCGTCAGTTCCCCCAGATTGTGGAAGCGGTAGAGGTCGAACGGGCTCAATCGCTCGGTATCGAGAAAGAACGGTATCGCTGACGCGGCATTGCCGAGCAGCAGCTGGGCGCTGCCCATGGCCGAGCGCGCGAAGGCAAAGCTCGGATTGATGTGGATCGCTTCCTCGAGATGGTCGACCGCCGACCGCGGTTCGCCGCGCATGATGTCGACGGCGCCGAGATGGGCGTGCGGGCGTGCATCCAGGCTGTCCACCAGCAACGCCTTGCGGGCAAACTGCTCGACCTTGTTCAAATCGTCGCTGTCGCCGAAACGCAGCCATGCCCGCCAGAAATACCACCACGCCAGTTCGTTGAGCACGGCGCTCGAGTTGGCGTCCTCGCGGTAGGCCTTCTGGAAGAACTCGAGTGCGGTTTCGGTGTCGCCGCGGGTGCGCCGGTTCATGTGCCAGCGTCCGCGTCGCACCAGTTGCCAGGTCTCGAGGCTTTCCCAGGGAACCTGGAAGGTGCGTGCCTGTTCCGCCCGGTCGACCTCCTTGTCGAGGATCGAAACGATCTCAGCGCCGATCTGGTCGCGCAGGTTGAAGATGTCGACCAGATCGCGATTGAAGCGCTGCGACCACACCAGCCGCCCGTTGGACGCGTCGGCCAGCGAGGTGTTGAGGCGGATCTGGCCACCATTGCGCGTCAGCGTGCCGCTGACGATGTAGCGCGCGCCGAGCGCGTTGCCGATCACCCGCGTGCCCAGCGTGTCGTCGCGGAACTGGAAGCTGGAGCCCTTGGCGATGACCGACAGCCATCTGGTGTTGGAAAGACCATAGATGATGTCCTCGGCGATGCCGTCGGCCATGTAGCCGATGTCATGCTCGCCGCCATCGGCGTGGAAGGGCAGGACGGCGATCGCCGGCGGCCCCTTGGACGACAGCTTCTGCTGCGCATTGGCCTGGGGAATGGCCGCGAACGACGCCGCCGGCGAGGATCCGTTGCCGCTGCGGCCGGCGATCAGAACGCGCACCGGCAAGGCGATGTTCTTCAGCATGAATTCGCCGAGATCGGTGAATTCGGCCGCCGTCTTGTCCTTCACATGGTGCCAGGTCGTCTCCGAAACGGCGAGACCGTTGCCCGGCGCGAATTCCTGGATTCTCGCCGCGATGTTGACGTCGTCGCCATAGAGGCGGCCACCACGCACGATGACGTCGCCGGTGTTGATGCCGGCGCGAAACGGCATGCGCATGTCGTCGGCAACCTCGGCGTTGAGGGCGACGATGCGGCCCTGGAAATCAAAGGCCGCGCGCAACGCCTCGATCGGATTGCCGAACTCGGCCATGATGCTGTCGCCGGCGTCGCCGAACGTGCGGCCGCCAAATGTGCCACAGCTGTCGGCGATGATGTCGCGCCGTTCCTCGAATGCCGCGACAGCAAACTCGTCGTCGATGCCCATCAGCCGCGAGAACCCGACGGCATCGATAGAAATGATTGTCGCCAGCTGACGGGTGTAGTTCCGTACAGCCATGTTCGAGCCCCCGCTCCCTTTCTGGTTCTGGTCCAGCACAGGCGACGACCCGTTCCTGAAACACTTCGCCGCGCGCTGAGAGATGAAGATTCCGGCGGGGTTGGCGCGCCATGCCACCCCGCCAGGACCAGAAGTCTAGCAGGGTCTTTGGCAAAGCTCTACCACCATCGGGTTGTCCAGCGCGGGCCGTGGCAGCACTCATGGTTGGCCGGCGGTTGGCGCAAATATTGGCGTGCCGTCGCTCTGAGCGCGGCGATCCAGGGCTTCACGGAACCTGCGCGACGTCACATCTCGGAACAAACTGTGCTGCCTGCGAGTTTCCGGTGCGGTTCATGCCAACGTGAAATGAGGGTAATCATGCGAAATCTTGTTCTGGCGACCGGTGTCGTCGTTCTTCTGGCCGGCTCGACGGCCTTTGCCGCGGATGACAGCCCGCTGCCGCCGACGAATGCCCAGAAACTGTCGGCAATCATCGCCAAGGTCGAGCAGCGCGACGGCTTTCGCTATGTGAAGGAGGTCGACTGGGACAAGGACGGCTACACCGTCACCTATTACACTGCCGACAAGGCGAAAGTCGAAATCACCTTCGATCCCGTAACAGCCGAACCGAAATAGCGCCGATACCGACACCGCTTCGGCAATTCCGTCCGCCGCGTTTTTTGCCTAGAATGGTGGCAGTTGTCGGACAACGGGGCGACCATGCTTTCTTCCAGTCGAATTGCCAACTCGCTTGCGCTTGTGATCGCACTGGCTGGCGCGGCGGTCTGCCTTGGTCCAGCGCGTGCCGACGAGCCGTCCTTCGACTGCCGCAAAGCCAGCCTGCCGGTGGAAAAGGCGATCTGTGCCGACCCGCAACTGTCGGCAATTGATGCCTTGGTGGCCGAGGCCTTTACGGGTTTCGAGCCAGCCTTTGGCGGCGACAAGCGCAAGATCGCCCGTGCGCTCATCGCCGACAGGAACGCCTGTGGGCAGGATGCCGCCTGCATCGTCAGCGCCCAGAACAATGCGCTGCAGACCTACGGCAATGCGCAGTCCTGGGTGCAGGACTACAACATCGCCCTGATCGGCAAGAAGGCGCTCGACACCGCGGCCCGCCGTCCGGGCAGCCCCGACCAGCCCCTGCCCTCGTCGATCGGCCAATGCGCCTTGACCCACATCACCGCGCTGACGACGCGGCTCGGCGACGACCCGCTGGAAACCGCCGGCCCTGAAGCCGGCAGCCTGGCGCGGTTCAGCAATGGCGGCGCCGGGGTTTCCTACGAGCGGGTGCCTGGCCTTGCCAGTTCGAAAGCCGGCGATCCTGTCGTCATGTGCCTGATATCGATCCCGAGGGATTGTCCGCAGGGCGACGAGCGCGGGCGGGTCTATTACGGCGTCGACCTCACGATAAAAGGCACATGGGTTTTGCCGGATTCGCAACATCTATGCGGCGGCGCCTGAAGATTTGCCGCAAAGCACTGCTGGATGCACTCTTGCGCCGATCCGCCTTTGATGGCTGAGTGCGCGTAACAGTTGCAGGGCACGGGGGTGCATGGCCATGGTTAAGCATGTTTTGAAGCGCATCCTGATGATGCTTGCCGGCTATTTCGTTTCGGTGCTGATCGGATTGTTCGCGGTCGTGGCGATATATTGCGCACTCGCCGTATTGCCCAACGCGCCGGACTATTTCGGCGCCATGCAATTTTCGCCCATTGTCGTGCTGCTGTGGCCGCCGCTCGGCATGGTCGTCTATTTCCTGACGATCGTGCTGACCGGCCTGCAGACGCTGATCTTCGCGCTGCTCGCCGAATTCTTTGCCCTGCGCAATTTCCTGGTGCACATGCTGTTTGGCGCCGCTGCCGCTGCAGCCGGCTTCTTCCTGGTCTGGCCGGCCGCGGAAGAGGATGCCGGACGCTGGGCCGATATCGGCATCATCGCCGCCGCCGGCCTCGTAGCCGGTCTGGTCTATTGGCTGATCGCGGGCCGCGACGCCGGCTTCCGGCGTCCGCTCATCCAGCGCTGATCGCAGGAAACGGGCGACCGTCCATCGGCCAAAAATCTAATAAAACCAGAGAGACAAAGTGAGTTCCTCGTTCGTTGAACGAGGAACTCCGCTGGTTCAGCTCGTCGGCGAGCGCACCGCTTCAGTCGCTTCCAGCGCCTGCATCAGCCGCGTGTCGCGGTCGTAGACGTCGTTGAAATATTCGACTTTGCCGGACAGGTCCGGCCAGGCAGTGAAGTAGGAGACATAGACGGGAATCGTGCGTGTCACGTCTTCGCTGGCATGGCCGTGCTTGAGCTTTTCGGCGATGTCGTCGACCGAGACGCCGAGCACCGCCGCCGCCATCCCACGTGGATCCTGAAGGCGAATACAGCCATGGCTGAGCGCCCGCATATCGCGCTGGAAGAAGGATTTTTGCGGCGTGTCGTGCATGTAGATGGCGTGCTTGTTGGGGAACAGGATCTTCAGTTCGCCCAGCGCATTGGCTTCGCTCGGCTGCTGGCGCACGCTGTAGGGAATGTTGGCGCCGTAGGCGCCCCAATTGACCGAGGAAGAGGGAACCCGCCTGCCGCGCGAATCGGTCACCTCGTAGCCGGCACGGTCGAGATAGCCCGGATCGCCACGCAGCCTTGGCAGCATCTCGTTGACGATGATCGACTGCGGCACGCCCCAATAGGGATGGAAATCGACCTGCTTGATCTCCTTGAAGAAGAAGGCGGTCTGGTTGGTGGTCCGGCCGATGACGACGCGGGTCTTCAGCTTCTCCTCGCCATTGTCGATATAGCTGGCGGTGAAGGCGGGCTGGTTGATGAAGACCCGCGGGCTGCCGAGATCGGACGGCAGCCAGCGCAATTCTTCCAGCGCGACCTGCACCTTCTGCAGCCTGTCGGCCTTGGACGTGCCGGCGAGCGAGGCGACGGTGCGCGGGCCGATGACCCCATCGCCCTTCATGCCGGCCTTCACCTGCACGGCCTTGATGATCGGAACCAGTTCGGGAACATAGACATCGCTGGTGCCGAGACGAGACAGGATCTCGCCATAGGCGCCGCCCATCTCGTCGTCGAGATTGCGCGCGATCAGCGTCAGCAGCTTCGGCAGTTCGGCGCTGGTCTCGCCGGGCTTCAGCAACAGCTTGGGATCGACGACGATTTCGTTTTCGGCGCTCGCCTGCAGCGATTCAAGTTCGACGCGCAGCGCCTGATATTCCGCGTTCTGCGGGTGCCGCGATTCGAGGTAGGTGCGCACTTCCTGGGTGTGAGCCAGCGTCTTGAGCGCGCCTTCCATGTCGACCGGCTTCGGCGGAAATTCATAGTAGCCGGTGATGCGATTGGGATCGACGCGCCCGCTCTGGGCGTCACGGGCATAGCGCAGCACGCGCGCCGACAGCGCCATCTCGAAGCGGACGAGTTCCTTCAGATGGGCGTCGGCATCGACTGCCGATGCGTTGGCTGCCGGCACCTCGACCGTGTAGTCGGCCGACGTGAGACCATAGCTTGCGGCTTCGCCAAGCACCCGCACCGCATCCTGGGCGCGGGCATTGGGATTGCCCTCGTTCACCCAGATGAAATCAGGATTGGCAGAGTAATAGGCAATCAGTGCCTTGGCGATATCGGGCTCGGCATAGAGTTCATAGTCACTAAGGCCTGCAACGGCTTCGCGGAAGGCAGTGCTGGTCGCCGACGGCACAAAGGCGGCGTCTTCAGCTGTTGCCACCTGGGGAGGTGCTGCCACCAACGCGGCAAAGTCGACGCGCACCAGCCGGTCGGCCTTGTAGGTGTAGTAGGACGGGCTGCTGATCCTGGTGCCGCCGCCGCCCGATACGGCGGGCTTCGGCTTGCGCTTTGGCGGCGGCGGGAATTCGCCTTGCGGCCTGTGCTTGACGCCACCGCCGAACAGCATGTCGAACAGGCCTTGCGCGCTTGCCTGCGGCACACCGAAGGCCAGTGCTGCCGCCACTGCAAGCGGCATCACGGTGGCTTTATTTCCGAGGAATTTCATTAATCACCCGCTCCGGCTGCAAGCCGGCTCCCGTTCCGCGCCGCTAGACGATCTTGCCAACCGCATGGCGGATGTAAGGCGCTACTATACCGATTCATACCGATTTCGTTAAGCTTCCATAAATTTCCGCAGGCCTGTTGCAGAACGGTTTCACAACATCGTGACGTCTGGAGCGGCGTTGCCGCTCCAGACCGGTCAAAGCGGCTGCTGCTTCAGGCGTTGGCGCCACCGTCGATGGTGAGCGCGGCGCCGGTGACGAAGCGCCCTTCCGGACCGGCGAGCCAGGCAACCATGCCGGCGATCTCGTCAGCCTTGCCGAAGCGGGGCGTCGCCATCTTCCGCCGCTGGTGTTCGGCATGCGGGCCTTCGGCCGGGTTCATGTCGGTGTCGGTCGAACCGGGATGAACGACGTTGGCGGTGATGCCGCGCGGACCCAGGTCTCGCGCCAGCGCCTTGGTCAGGCCGACCAGCGCAGCCTTGCTGGTCGAATAGGCGCTGAGGCTGGTGTCGGTGACGCGCTCGGCCAGATTGCTGCCGATCGAAATGATGCGGCCGCCCTCGCCCATGTGAGCCGCTGCCGCCTTCGAGGCCACGAACGGCGCTCTCAGATTGACCTCAATGGTCTCGTCAAAGTCGGCCAGCGACATCTGTTCGATGGGCGCCGCGCGCCAGATGCCGGCGCTGTTGACCAGGATGTCGAGCTGGCCGAAGGCATTCACCGCCTCGGCGACCGAGCCTTCGATGGCGGCGGCGTCGCGATTGTCGGCTTGGATGGCGATCGCGCGACCACCTGCCGCTATAATCTCGGCGACGACAGCTTGGGCCGGCGCCGAGCTGTTGACGTAGGTGATGGCGACGTCGGCGCCATCGGCCGCAAGCCGTTTTGCTATCGCAGCACCTATGCCGCGGCTGCCGCCGGTGACCAGTGCTGCCTTGCCGTTCAATCCGTTCGCTGACATGTCATTCTCCGTTATGTAACGATCGATACATAAATATCTGGCAACCTTGCCTGGCGACGTCAAGTGAATTATGTATCGATCAACACAGAAAAGATCGTCATGCCGGAAAGAGGCCGTCCCCGCACCTTCGATCGAACCGCCGCCTTGCGGCAGGCGATGGAGCTGTTCTGGGCCAAAGGCTATGAGGGCACCTCGATCGCCGAACTGACCGCGGCGATGGGGATCAGCTCGCCCAGCCTCTATGCCGCCTTCGGCAGCAAGGAGGCGCTGTTTCTGGAAGCGACCGAGTATTACACCCGCAACGAAGGCACCGAGATCTGGAGCGCGCTGGACGAAGCGCCGACGGCATGCCAGGCGATCGAGAATTTCCTGCGCCAGACGGCAAAAGCGTACTCTCAGGACGACCGCCCGCAGGGCTGTCTCATCGCGCTGGGCGCACTGCACCAGGATTCAAGCAGCGGCGCGATCTGCGATGATTTGCGCCGCCGCCGCGCCGAAAACCACACCCTCTTGCTGAGACGGCTGGAACGCGGTGTGGCGGAAGGCGAATTGCCGGCGGGCTTCGACAGCAACGCGGCGGCGACCTTCTATGCGACGGTCCAGCACGGCATGTCGATCCAGGCCCGCGACGGCGCCTCGTGCGAAGCGCTGATGGCCACAGTGGCCGGAGCGATGGCGGCGTGGCAGGGGCTGGTCGGAACAGCGTGACAAAGCGCGGAGCTTGTGCTGGAAATCCAGTCGGCGGCGAAATGCGCCGGGAGGGATCATCCGTGAAAAAAGGGTATCGCGAGTTGCTCGACGAGGCCAATGCCGAGATCGAGGTGGTCTCGCCCGAGGAAGCGGCCGGGCTGCTCGACGACGAGGACACCATCTTCGTCGACCTGCGCGATCCACGCGAGATCGAGCGGGACGGCCAGATCCCCGGCGCCAAACATGTCACTCGCGGCATGCTGGAATTCTGGATCGATCCCGAAAGCCCTTACCACAAGCCGTTCTTTGCCTCGGGCAAAAGCTTCGTCTTCTTTTGCGCCGGCGGCTGGCGCTCGGCGCTGGCCACCAAGACGGCGCAGGATATGGGGCTGTCGCCGGTCAAGCACATCCTTGGCGGCTATACCGCCTGGAAGGCGGCCGGATTGCCCGTCGAGCCGGGCGGCAAGAAGAACGGTTAGCTCACCGCTCCGGCGTTGTCGGAGTCGACAATACACCCATTGGAATCAATGCAGTATCGGCTCGCGCTCGTTTTTGACAAAAGTCACAGCGCGTTCGACAACACCTTTGTCGGCGAGAATGCGACGGTGGCCGAGCCCATCGGCCCAGTGCAGCCGCACATGGCTGCCGGCGCCGGCATAACGTGTGGCATGATCGGCGGGGACTTCGCGGTCGTCCGGCGCGTGGATGACCAGCGTCGGCACCGGCGCCTCAGCCAACTGGCGGTCGCCGGTGAATTCATGCAGCGGCCGGCCCGACAGCCTTTTCACCTGATCGGCCATGGAAACCTGCGAACGCGGACCGACATTGAGCATGCGGCTGAAGTCGGCGAAGATCGCCGGCAGGGAACTTGGCGCGGCGACCAGCACCAGCCGCTCGGCCGCGACGGGCTGGATACCCTTGATCGAACCGGCAATGGCATTGGCGGCGACGGCGCCACCGAAGGAATGGCCGACGATCGCCTTGAACGGACCGAACCATTCGCCGGCGACCCTGACCGCCTCGACCGCATTGACCATATTGAGATGACGGCCCAGCGACTGGCCATGGCCCGGCAGGTCGAGCGAGGCGACCCGGTAGCCCGCATCGCGAAAGCCTTCGATCAGCGCCCGCATATATTCCGTGCGCGAACGCCAGCCATGGACCACCAGCACCGTGCCGGCGGACGCCCTGCCCGGCTCGGGCCGGAATTCGTGCACCATGACGCAGCCGGCCTTGGTCGTCAGCCGATGATGGCGCGCCTCGGCCATGAAGCCGGCGGCGCGGTCGACCGCACGCCGCTCGCCGTCGCTGAGCGCCTTGACGCTGGGCGTGCGGCAGAACAGTTCGAAGGCGGCGCGCCCGCTCAGGCGGGGCGCCACATGCTCGGCGGCGCGGAACACGCCCCGGATGACCTTCAGTCCAAATGATGCCATAGTGGCGGTCCATCCATTCCGTTCAAGCATGAACATAATAGTTCAAACATGAACATTAAACAAGAGCTGCCCTGGGACAACCCGCGCTTTCGCAACTGGGTCGCGGTGGCGCGCGCCTGCCATGTGCTGGAGCGTGCGCTGGCGGTAAAGCTGGCGCCGCTGGATCTCAAGCCGGCGCAGCTCGACGTGCTGATGAACCTCTATCGCCATCCCGGCATGTCGCAGCACGATCTCGCCCGCAAACTGCTGGTCGGCCGCTCCAACATCACCATGCTGTTGCCGCAGCTCGAGGCGCGCGGCCTGCTGCGCCGCGAAGGCGACGAGAAGGACAAGCGCGTGCTGCGGCTGACGCTTACCGAGGCCGGCACGGAGCTTTTGATGAAGGCGCTGAAGGTGCATATGGCGCTGATCGAAAAGGCGATGAGCCAGTCGACAGCGGAACAGTGCGACATGATCGGCGAACAGATGCGCAAGATCTATGACGTGCTGAAGGATACCTGAGCCGTTCGATCCACGCGCCTCCCACCTCACCACATCGTCTTCTTCGCCCGCTCCGGCCATTCCTTGTCGTAAGTACCGGCATCGATATTCTTGCGGCTGGTGACTTCCAGGATTGTTCCGGGTGTCGGCAGCGATTTCGGGTCGACGTGCTTTGCCGGGTTCCACAGCTCCGAGCGAACGATGGCGCGGGCACACTGGAAATAGACCGAATCGACATCGACCACGGTGACCGAGCGCGCCGGCTTGCCTTCGACGGCGAAGGAGGCGCAAAGCGCGGCGTCGGTGGCGATGCGGGCGCGGCCGTTGACGCGCAGCGTCGTGCCCGAACCCGGCACAAGAAACAGCAGCCCGACGCGAGGATCGCGGATGATGTTCTTAAGCGAATCGGCGCGGTTGTTGCCGCGCCTGTCCGGCATCATCAGCGTCTTCGGGTCATGCATGCGCACAAAGCCGGCGAGATCGCCGCGCGGCGAGCAGTCCAGCCCTTCCGGCCCGCTCGTCGCCAAAGCGACAAAAGGCGAGGCTTCGATGAAGGCGGCATATTCGGGAATGACGTGGTCGAGTTCCTTGACCGTCGACGCTTCGCCGGGCAGGCCGTAGAGGGCTTCGAGCTGTTCGACCGTGGTGATGTCAGACATTTTCCCGTCTCCGAACTGTTGCCAGCGTTACCCCCAGTCAATGACGTTTTGCCGACAGTGCCGAACTAGCGGTCGCGGCTGAGTCCCTTCTCCTGGAGCTCGGCGAGATAGGCATTCCAGCGCGCGTCCTTTTCGTGGCCAAGCGTGTGCAGGTAATTCCAGGTGAAGATGCCGGTGTCGTGAAAATCGTCGAAGGTGATGCGCACGGCGTAGTTGCCGACCGGCTCGATCTTCAGGATAGCAACGTTACGCTTGCCGGGAACCGTCACCCGCTGGTCCGGCGAATGGCCCTGCACCTCGGCCGAGGGCGAAGCGACGCGCAGCAATTCGGCCGGCAGTTCGAACGGCCGATGATCGGGAAAGGTGACGGACAGCAGTTTTCTGTCCTTCGAGACCCTGAGTTCCTTCGGCGCCGTCATTGTTCTGCATCCCGCATCAATCCGCCCTTCCCTACGCTGCTTCGCGCGAGCGGAAAAGGCCATTTGGACCCGGCCGACATCGGATGTCGGCCAGGGAATGTCACCAAAGATCGAGAGCGGCTATCTTGAATGGCGGGTTGGATCGTATCACATAGCCGTATATAACGGCACCACTCGTAGCATTGGAAACGCTTGAACGTATGGACATGATCGATCCCTTCGGTCGCACGATCAGCTACTTGCGCGTGTCGGTCACCGACCGCTGCGATTTCCGCTGCACCTATTGCATGGCCGAGGACATGGCGTTCCTGCCCAAGAAGGACCTGCTGTCGCTCGAGGAACTCGACCGGCTCTGCACCGTCTTCATCGAAAAGGGCGTGCGCAAACTGCGCCTCACCGGCGGCGAGCCGCTGGTGCGCAAGAACATCATGCATCTGGTGCGCCAGCTGTCGCGGCACCTGAAGAGCGGCGCGCTGGAAGAGTTGACGCTGACCACCAATGGCTCGCAGCTGTCGCGCTTTGCCGCCGAGCTTGCCGATTGCGGTGTCGAGCGCATCAATGTCTCGCTGGATACGCTCGATGCCGACAAGTTCCACGCCATCACCCGCTGGGGCCATCTCGGCAAGGTCATGCAAGGCATCGATGCCGCGCAGGCGGCGGGGCTGAAGGTGAAGCTCAACGCCGTTGCGCTGAAGGACTTCAACGACGTCGAGCTGCCGGAGATGATGCGCTGGGCGCATGGCCGCGGCATGGACTTGACCGTCATCGAAACCATGCCGATGGGCGAGATCGACGCCGACCGCACCGACCAGTATCTGCCGCTGTCGCTGCTGCGCGCTTCGCTCGAGCGCCAGTTCACGCTGAGCGACATCCCCTACAAGACCGGCGGTCCGGCCCGCTACGTCCATGTCGCAGAGACCGGCGGCAGGCTGGGCTTCATCACGCCGATGACGCATAATTTCTGCGAAAGCTGCAACCGCGTGCGGCTGACCTGCACCGGCACGCTCTATATGTGCCTGGGCCAGGAGGATGCCGCCGACCTGCGCGCGCCGTTGCGTACCTCGGAAGGCAACGAACTGGTCGCTGCTGCCATCGACGAAGCGATCGGCCGCAAGCCGAAGGGCCATGATTTCATCATCGACCGCCGCACGAGCCGCCCCTCGGTATCGAGGCATATGAGCGTCACCGGCGGCTGATTTTTCCGCGATTTGGTGCAAGGAGTGTCTCCATAGAGCAGTTCACCGTTTCACGGCGAACCGCTCTATGTCTTTGTTTTTTGCGCAATTCCGGACGGAAAACCGATCACACTTTTCCTGGAATTGCTCTAGTTCACTGGAGACATCGAATGAAGCGTCTTTCCATTGGATTGGCAGTTGCACTGATCGCGGCAGGCAGCGCCAATGCAGCGCCGTTCACCTACACCAATGCGCGCTTCGGCACGGTCTGCACCTTTCCGGACGACATCTTCACCGATCGCCAGCCCGAGCCGTACAATGGCGACGGACAGCAATGGCTCAGCGCCGACGGCGCCAGCCTGATCTGCTCCGGTATTTTCAACGTCAGTGACGACACCCCAAAGAGCTTCGTCGCCGAGGAGAAGGCAATCAAGGAAGCGGGCTACCAGATCAGCTACAGCAAGACCGGCAAGAACTGGGCGGTGCTGTCGGGACTGAAGGATGGCAAGATCTTTTACGAACGGCGCCTGTTCGGCAAGGACGGCGTCATCCGCACCGTGCGGATCGACTATCCGCCGGCCGTTAAAGCGAAATACGATCCGCTGGTCGGCGCCATTGCCGGCAGCCTCAAAGGACTGTGAGCTTTTCGGACACACACCAGAAAAAGTCTCATGCGCATATAGCTGGCGGATTTACCGCAAGCGCGTTCGAGCCTAGATTCCTTGATATAGCGGCTCGTCGCTCGGTTTGGGGGAATACGACATGCGCACATTCTTACTTTCTCTTGCAATGCTTGGGTTTGCCGCCGCGCCGGCAGCAGCACAGTCCATCAGTGGCAGCTACACCGTTGCGGGCACCAATTTCGACGGCTCGAAATATGGCGGCGAAGCCACCATCACACTGACCAGCGAGACCACCTGCACCATCCATTGGGAGACGGGCGGATCATCGTCGGACGGCATCTGCATGCGCAACGACGATGCCTTCTCCGCCGGCTATGTCATGGGCAAGGAAATCGGTCTCGTCGTCTACAAGGTAGAAGATGACGGCTCGCTGCACGGCCTGTGGACCATCGCCGGTAAGAACGGCAGCGGCACCGAGGTGCTGACGCCGAAATGAGCCTGCCGGTCATCGGCCAGCCCTCTCAGGGATTTCTATGGGTCACGGGTGAAAATCCGTGGCCTATTTCTTTGACGTTGCTGTCTTGCCGCCGGCTGCTACAGGCTTGAGCGGTTCACCGTTTCGCCGAAACGTCGAACCGCTTTATTCTTTGTTTTCACGCAATTCCGGACGGAAAACCGTTTCACACTTTTCCTGGAATTGCTCTTGCAAAACCGGTAACGCCCTTGCCTCTTTCCCCAAACATTCGCGGCGCGCTGTGCATGATGGTGGCCATGATCGGCTTCACCCTCAACGACGCCATCACCAAGTTCTCGTCGGAATCGATGAACATGGCGCAAGTCATGCTGGTGCGCGGCGCCTTTGCGTCGCTGCTCGTCGGCCTGCTCGCCTGGCAGCAAGGCGCGCTCGCGCGACCGAGGTCGATGCTGCAGCCGCTGGTGGCGCTTCGCGTGGTCGCCGAGGCCGGCGCCACCGTCGCCTTCCTTGTGGCATTAGCGCATCTGCCGATCGCCAATGTCTCGGCGGTGCTGCAGGCGCTGCCGCTGGCGGTGACGATGGGGGCGGCACTCGTATTCAACGAAGCGGTCGGCTGGCGGCGCTGGCTGGCGATCGCGGTCGGCTTCGGCGGCGTGCTGATCATCGTGCGGCCAGGCTTCGAAGGCTTCAGCGTCTATTCGCTGTACGCACTCGTCAGCGTCGCCTGTTGCGCAGTACGTGACCTCGCCACCAAGCGCATCCCGAGCGCTATCCCGACCTTGCTGGTGTCGACGGCAACGGCAATCGCCATGACCATCGTTGGCGCCGTGCTCCTGTCGCCGATGGGCGGCTGGACGCCGATGTCCGGCAAAGGCACGGCACTTTTGGCATTGGCGGCGGTGCTGGTGCTGATCGGCTACCAGTTCATCATCATAGCAATGCGGGCCGGCGACATCTCCTTCATTGCGCCATTCCGCTACACCGCCCTCTTTTGGTCGATGCTGCTTGGCCTCATCATCTTCGGCGATGTCCCCGACCTGCCGATGATCTTTGGCTCCGCCATCATCATCGGCTCCGGCCTCTACGCGCTCTATCGCGAGCGGGTCGTCGGCCGGCAGAAGCCGGCGGCCGAAAGCGCTGGACCCGACATGGCGCCGGACGGCATATAGGTTGGCCATGAGCCAAGACATTGCAGGAATTATCCTGGCCGGAGGCCTGTCACGGCGCATGGGCGGCGGCGACAAGACTTTGCTGGCGCTTGGCGGGCGTCCGCTTCTCGACCATGTCGTTGCCCGCCTGGCGCCGCAGGTCGGATCGCTGGCGCTCAGCGCCAATGGCGACCCGGCGCGCTTCGAGGCGGCCGGTCTTCCGGTTCTCGCCGATGCGGTGGAAGGCTATGCCGGACCGCTTGCCGGAATCCTCACCGGCCTCGAATGGGCGGCAGCGAATACCGCTTTCAAGGCATTGGCGACGGCCGCCGGCGACACGCCGTTTCTGCCGGTGGACCTGGTCGTGAGGCTGGCTGCGGCTGTTGACGAGCGACCAGGCTCGATTGCGGTTGCCAGTTCCGGCGGCCGGCAGCATCCGACCTTCGCGCTGTGGCCGCTTGGGCTAGGCCAGGCACTCCGCCACTTTCTGATCCACGAGGACAACAGGCGCGTCTCCGCCTTCATCGAGCGGCACAACTGTGTCGAAGTGGAATTTCCGTTGCTGACCCACGGCAGTGACGAGATCGACCCGTTCTTCAACATCAACACACCGCACGACCTTGCGGTGGCCGAGCGTCTGTTGCAGAGCATCGGCCCATGAACATCTTCGGCATCACCGGCTGGAAGAATTCCGGCAAGACCACACTGACCGAGAAGCTGGTCACAGAGCTCGTCCGGCGCGGCTGGACAGTGTCGACGGTCAAACACGCCCATCATGAGTTCGACATCGACAAGCCTGGCGCCGACAGCTTTCGTCACCGCCAGGCGGGCGCCACCGAAGTCGCGGTGGTGTCGGGCAAACGCTGGGCGCTGATGCATGAATTGCGCGGTGAGGACGAGCCGACGCTGGAGACGGTCCTGTCGCGGTTGGCCCCGTGCGACATCGTGCTGGTCGAAGGCTACAAGCGCGAGGTGCACAAAAAGATCGAGACCCGGCGGCAGGAGGCCAAGGACCGCTCGCCGCTGTCGGCGAACGACGGACATATCGTGGCGATTGCCGCCGACTTCGCGGTTACCGGCGAAAGCCTGCCTGTGTTCGATCTCGACGACACGGGAGGGATAGCCGACTTCATCGAGCGCATGACCGGCCTCAAACCCTGAGGCGCCTGCCCTCGCCCGGGTCAGCCGCCCTCTTCAGCCGTTGCATTGTCTAAGCGCGTCTCGCCTGAACGGCCTCATGCGACGCGCTTCAGGTTGTTTTATTTATGCATGTCGTCGTCCCAAAACCGCTGCGCACTTTTGGGCGACATGCATTAACCCGGCGTCGGCATTGGCTGGACCCGCAAATCCCGCAAGCAACGGTTTTACAGTTGCTTTTCTCCCGAAAACAGTGGGAGTATCGCGCCAGCGGGCGGTCAAAAGCACCGCCCCACAGAGCCGTTCCGGAACGACGGCCGGGAGCCATAAAGAGAGGACTATCATGCGTATTGCACTGCGTATCGCGCTCGCCGCATCGGCTGCGCTGCTGACGCTCGGCGTCGCCCAGGCTCAGGAAACGACCCTGAGAATCGGCACCGAAGGCGCCTACCCCCCATTCAACAACCTGACCTCCGACGGCCAGCTCGTGGGCTTCGACATCGACATCGCCAAGGCGCTCTGCGACGAGATGAAGGTCAAGTGCACCTTCGTCGCCCAGGATTGGGACGGCATCATTCCGGCCCTGCAGGCCGGCAAGTTCGACGCCATCGTCGCCTCGATGTCGATCACACCGGAGCGCGCCGAGAAGGTCGACTTCACCCACAAATACTACAACACGCCGTCGGCGATCGCGGTACCCAAGGATTCGACCCTCAAGGGCGTGACCAAGGAAGACCTGGCCGGCAAGACCATCGGCGTCGCAACCACGACGACGCATTTCAATTACGCCTCGAAAACCTATACGGACAGCACGGTCAAGGGCTATCCGAGCAGCCCCGAAGAGCAGGCCGATCTCGCCAATGGCCGTCTCGACGCGATCGAGGACGATATCGTCGTGTTGCAGCAGTTCCTGGATTCGCCTGATGGCGCCTGCTGCAAGATTCTCGGCCAGCCCTCGCCGCAGCCGGTCGATATCTTTGGACCGGGCGCCGGCATCGCCGTGCGCAAGGGCGAGACGGATCTGGTCAACAAGTTGAACAGCGCCATCGACGCAATCCGCGCTAACGGAAAGTACAAGGAAATCAACGACAAGTACTTCAAGTTCGACGTCTTCGGCGCCGAGTCCTGAACGTCTGAAACAAGGCGGCAGGGGAAGTTTCCTCCTGCCGCCTTGGCCTGACAGAAGTGGAGACAAGACCCGTCAATGCCAAGCCAGAACATATGGATACTTCTCACTTGGGGACCCGATGGCTGGATTGACGATATTGCCTATGGCGCACTGGTCACCATTGCGCTCGCGCTGGCGACACTGCCGATCGGCCTGACGATCGGTTTTTTCGTCGCCTGGGCGAAACAATCCGAAGAGCCGTCGCTTCGCGTGGCTGCCAACATCTACACCACGGTGTTTCGCGGACTGCCGGAACTGGTGACGCTTTTCCTGTTCTTCTTCGGCATGCCGATCCTCTTGCAGTATGTCATCCGTCTGTTCAGGCCGGAAGCGACGGTCGATGTCGACAGCTTCCTCGCCGGCATGATCGTGCTGTCGCTTATCTTTTCGTCCTATTCCAGCGAAGTCTTCCTTTCGGCCTTTCGCGCCATTCCGAAGGGCCAGTATGAAGGCGGCTATGCGATCGGGCTGTCGAAATGGCAGACGATGCGCAAGGTGATCCTGCCGCAGCTGCTGCGCATCGCCTTCCCCGGCCTCGAGAATTGCTGGCTGAGCCTGCTCAAGGACACCGCCCTGGTGTCGGTCGTCAATCTGGCTGAAACCTTGCGCAACGCCGGCGTGGCGGCCCGTGTCACCAAACATTCCTTCCTGTTCTACAGCGTCGCGGCGATGGTGTTTCTCATCCTTGCCATCCTGTCGTCGATCGCCACCGGCTTCATCCTGCGTTCCCTCGGGCGGAGGGAGGCACGATGAGCGTCGTGACGCGCGCCGCCGTCGACATCGAGAAGCCACCACCACGGGCGCGGGGCTGGCCGCGAGCCCGTGTCGTCGGCTATGCACTGGTCGGCTTCTGGATCCTGTTCGGCATCGGCATCGCCGTCTATCTGGTTTACGCCTGGAATGGCGAGTTCTTCGCCAGATACGCGCCTGCCTATCTGCAGGGCTTGGGAACCACGCTTGCGCTGGTGGCCATCTCGATGGTGCTCGGCGCGCTCTTTTCGCTGCCCGTCACCTATGCCCGCATGTCGAAGAACCGCTATTTGTCCGTCCTGGCCTATTGCTACGTCTATTTCTTCCGCGGCACGCCACTGCTCGTCCAAGTCTATCTCGTCTATTACGGCCTGGGCTCATTCCGGGTGCAGCTCGAATCCGTCGGACTGTGGTGGTTCTTCCGCGACGCCTTCAATTGCGGTGTGTTTGCCTTCGCGCTCAACACCGCCGCCTACCAGGCCGAAATCCTGCGCGGCGCCATAGAAAGTGTTCCGAGAGGCCAATGGGAGGGCGCTGCTTCGCTCGGCCTTCACAAATTGCAGACGCTGCGCAAGGTCATCCTGCCGCAGGCGTTTATCGTGGCGCTCCGGCCCTACGGCAATGAACTCGTCTTGATGATCAAGGCCTCCGCCATCGTTGCCATCATCACCGTCTATGATTTGATGGGCAACGCGAAGCTCGCCTACGCCAAGTCCTTCGACTTCCAGGCCTATGTCTGGGTCGCCATCGTCTATCTGGTGATGGTCGAGATCCTGCGACATGGCGTCGAATGGATCGAGCGGCGGATCACCATTCATCTGATCCGCTGAGCGGTCGGCTGTACCAGTCGATCGGCTCATGCGCGTCTTGACGAATGGCGCGTAGAGCCTAGAGCTTTCCAAGACAATTCCGTTCCGTCTGAAGGGCAAACTCATGGCATCTGTGGCATTTCTCGGTCTTGGCGTGATGGGCTATCCCATGGCCGGGCACCTCAGGAACAAAGGCGGCCACGACGCCACCGTCTACAACCGCACCGCGGCGAAGGCGGAACAATGGGTGGCCCAGCATGGCGGCAAGTCTGCCGCGACGCCGGCGGACGCCGCAGAGGGCCAGGATTTCGTCTTCTCCTGCGTCGGCAATGACGACGATCTGCGCTCGGTGACGACCGGGGCCGATGGCGCCTTCGCCGCGATGAAAAAAGGCTCGGTCTTCATCGACAACACCACCGCTTCGGCCGAAGTCGCGCGCGAACTGGCCGACGCCGCTGAAAAGGCCGGCTTTTCCTTCCTCGACGCGCCGGTTTCCGGCGGGCAGGCGGGCGCCGAGAACGGCGTGCTGACGGTGATGGTCGGCGGCGAGCAGGCTGCCTTCGACAAGGCCAGGCCGGTCATCGACGCCTTTGCCCGGATGGTCGGGCTGATGGGTCCGTCGGGCGCCGGCCAGCTCACGAAAATGATCAATCAGATCACCATTGCCGGGCTGGTTCAGGGACTGGCCGAAGGCATCCATTTCGGCAAGAAGGCCGGGCTCGACATCGAGAAGGTCATCGAGGTGATTTCCAAGGGCGCTGCCGGGTCCTGGCAGATGGAGAACCGCCACAAGACGATGAATGCCGGTAAATATGATTTCGGCTTTGCCGTCGACTGGATGCGCAAGGATCTCGGCATCTGCCTCGATGAAGCCGACCGCAATGGCGCGAGACTGCCGGTGACCGCCCTTGTCGACCAGTTCTACAAGGATGTGCAGGCGATGGGCGGCAAGCGCTGGGACACCTCGTCCTTGCTGGCGCGCCTGGAAAAATAGGCGTTCGCAATGGCCGAGCTTTCGCCCCAATCGAGCGCCGATGAGATCGTCGCCCATTTGCGCTCGATCGGCTCGGAGGACAATCGCCGCGGTATGCTGCGCTACGGCATCAAGACCGAGCGCGCGCTCGGCATCTCGCATGGCATGCAGCGGCAGATCGCCAAAAAGATCAAGCGCAACCACGAGCGTGCTTTCGAGCTTTGGCAGACCGGCATCATGGAGGCGCAGTTCATCGCTTCCGTCACGGCCGACCCGAAGCGCTTCTCAGCCGCGGATGCACGACAATGGGCCGCGTCCTTCGATTCCTGGGATATCGTCGACGGCGTCTCCGATCTCTTCGTCGACACGGACGCCTGGAAGGAGCTGATTGAAGAGTTCGCGGCGGACGAGCGCGAGTTCGTTCGACGCACGGCCTTTGCGATGATGGCGTGGTCCGTCGTGCACCGGAAGCAGGAGCCGGTGGCGACTTTCCTCGGCTTCCTGCCGATCATCGAAGCGCATGCCGCCGACAGCCGCAATTTCGTGAAGAAGGCGGCAAACTGGGCGCTTCGTTCGATCGGCAAGCGATCGTTGGAGATGCACGGTGCTGCCCTTGCCGTGGCCGAACGGCTGGCCCAGTCGACCGACAAGACGGCTCGCTGGATTGGCAAGGACGCCGTACGGGAACTCACCAATGCCAAGATCATCGAGCGGATCGCCGCCAGAAAAGGCTGACCTGGCAACCCGTTTGCCAACGCAACCTGGCCGCCGGCTCTCGCAGACATATGATGCGGCTCAAGCGTTGACGCAATTGGCCAGGACGTCTTTACTCGGCCTATGGCCAAACATCTCCAATCGACCCTCGCGCTTGCAGCCGCGTTGTTGACAGCCGGTACCTTCGACGCCTCAGCGCAAACCGCGCATATCTTTTGGAAGGATCTCCGCCCGGCGACGCAGGCGGTGGCCGAAGATGCCGGCCTGCCGATGATTGCGGCAAAACTGCCCGATCGTGGCGAGACATTGTCGCTCAACCTGCAGGACAAGACGGTACAATTAGCCGGCTATGCATTGCCGGTCGACCGTGATGGCGATCTCGTCTACCAGTTCCTGCTGGTGCCGTGGACAGGCGCTTGCAGCCACATGCCGACGCCGCCGCCCAACCAGATCGTGCTGGTGACGCCGGCCCGTCCCTACAAGATGTCGCAGGCCTATGAGTCGGTTGCCGTGACCGGCGCCTTGCGGCCCGGCTTGGAGAAGAGCCAGTTGTTCATTCTCGACGGCGTCAGCATCATCCAGTCCGGCTACACCGTACGCAAAGCCGATGTGGTGGCAGTCGACACGGTGCCGGACACGATCACGCTGCCGGTCAACTCGCCCTGGAGTTTCCTCAACAAAAAGAAAAACTAAGCGCCGCCGGCTTGTGCAGCGTCACCGCCCAGTCACGGACAACCGCGCTCAGGCCGCGTTGGCGCCGGATTCCTTGTCCAGCAGCATGTAGTCGAGCGGCATTTCGGTCGTGTACTTGATCTGCTCCATGGCGAAGGACGACGACACGTCGCGGATCTCGATCTTGGCGATCAGCCGCTTGTAGAAGGCGTCATAGGCGGCGATATCGGGCACCACGACGCGCAGGAGATAGTCGACGTCGCCGCTCATGCGGTAGAATTCGACAACTTCGGGAAATTCCTGGATGACTTCCGAGAAACGCCGCAGCCATTCATGGCTGTGCGAATTGGTGCGGATCGACACGAAGACGGTGACGCGCACATTGACCTTTTCGTGGTCGAGGATGGCGACGCGCCGCTTGATGACTCCCTCTTCCTCCAGCTTCTGGATGCGGCGCCAGCACGGCGTCGTCGACAGGCCGACTTTCTTGGCGACATCGGCAACCGCGAGCGTCGCGTCCTCCTGCAGGAGGCGGAGAATTTTTCTGTCGAGGCGATCCATTGAGGTGCTCCTGGTGCAGGCCGCGTTCCCTCGGGCGCGACGCGCTTTGGGAATAGATTGGCTATACTCCCTCTTATTTCGGCCTTTCACAAGAAAGAAATTCTGCCGGATGGCACAAAAGCGAGTGATATCTTGCTTAAAGTCTAATCTATGCGATAGCGGATTTCCGATCTCAGAAACGGCAGCAAATCCATTTCAAACCATGGATTCTGCTTCAGCCATCCTGAGTTGCGCCATGACGGGTGTGGCAGCGGCAGCACTTTCAGGCTGGCCGGCGCATCCCAGATGGTGCGCCAGTCCTTCACGGTTTCGGTCAGCGACGGCCGGCGCGTGGCGCCCATATGCCAGGATTGCGCGTAGGAGCCGATTGTCAAAACGAGGTCGATCTGCGGCATCAGCGCCATCAGCGGCGCGCGCCAGGCCAGCGCGCATTCTCGGCGCGGCGGCAGGTCGCCGCCCTTTGCGTCCTGGCCGGGGAAGCAGAACCCCATCGGCACGATGGCGAATTTATCCGTGTCGTAGAATTCCTCGCTGGTTACGCCCAGCCAGCTTCGCAGCCGGTCGCCGGACGGGTCGGTGAACGGCATGCCGGACGAATGCACCTTTGTGCCTGGCGCCTGGCCGGCGAGCAGGATGCGGGCGCTGGATGATGGCAGCAGCACCGGGCGCGGCTCGTGCGGCAGTGGCCTGCCGACCGGAGTGTCGACGCAGATGCGGCAGGCGCGGACCTTTGCCGTCAAGCGTTCGAGTTCCGCCTCCATCAGGCGGAAGCGCTCGGACGGCTCGAGACGGCGCTGTACCAGCGCAGCACGTTTGTGCACTCGTCCGGCACTTTGATGCGCGCTGGTTTCATGAAATCCATGGCGATCATGCCGGTGATATCGGCGATCGAATAGGCGTCACCGGCGGCGAATTCGCGGTTTGCCAGTTCGGGGTCGAGCAGTTTCAGGAATTCGACCGCTTTCGCCTTGTTGGCCTCGCCCCATTCGGGGATCTGCGGAATTTCCCATTCCTTCATCGCCGGATGGATGTGGCGAAAAGCCTGGGCGACGCAGCTGAGCAGATTGAACTCCATGCGCCTTTGCCACATCTCGACCTTGGCCTTGCCGAGCGCGCCTTGCCCGAACAGCGCCGGTTCGGGATGCAGTTCCTCGAAATAGCGGCAGATGGCGACGGATTCGGTGAGGATGGTGCCGTCGTCGAGCTCCAGCACCGGCAGCCGCTGCAGCGGGTTGCGCGACCTGACCGGCTCCTGCTTGTGCCCCATCGCACCCATATCGACCGGCACCAGTGGCACTGCGATGCCCTTCTCGGCCAGGAAAACCCGCACGCGCCGCGGATTGGGGGCGCGGCCGCCATCGAACAGTTTCATGCTTTCCTCCCGATATGGTCCTTCAACTATAGTGCTCGTCACCAGACGCGAAACATCTCTCGCAAGGCGTCACCGACCGAAGCCAGCGTGCCGTGCTTTCTTTCGAGCGGGCCGCCGTGGTGGCTTTCGCGCCAGTCTTGCGGCGCATCGAAGGTGCCGGCCCAGATGCCAACCTTGCCGGCGCGGGCAATGGCCTGCTCGGTGTCGAAATCGCCATAGGCAATTGCCCAGCCGGCCTCAACCTGGGCCCGGTTGAGATCCTTTCCACCGGCCTTGCAATCGCCGAGCAGGCGGCCGTAGCGCTCGCGCTGCCAGCCGCTGCAGGTCACCGGATTTCCTGATATCAGCCGCACCAGCGCCTGGCGCGCCAGCCTGCCGCAGGCGTAGTCTGCGCCATCCCTACGGCAGATCTGCTGGTATTCCGGAGCGTCGATGCCGCGCATGCGGATACGTTCGGTGCCAAGAGTGAGTGAATCGCCATCGTTGACGATCGCCACCCCTTCCGCCTTGCGCGTCTCGAAACGGTCAAGGCGTGCGGCGAGCAGGATCAGCAGGCCGAGCAGAATGACCGTCAGCGCGTAATCCAGCAGCTTGCGCCACAGGCTTCGCGGCGGCGGCGGATAGTATCGCCGGGGCGGCCTTGGCGACCACGAACGGCTCATATGGCAAACAGTCTCTTAATCATTCGAACGTAGCTTAACGAATTGAGATCGCTGCGCGCATAAATCGAAGTTTCCATGCCTCTGCTACGCTCGAACACAGCGGATAAATTCATTGTGGACCGCCGGAAACCGCACCGCAACAGCGATGTGGCGCGCGCGGTGCGCAAGACGCGCGACCGTCTTTCGCAGCAGGTCGGCAATCTCGACTTCGACCGCGAGCTGCTGAAGCTGCACGCCGGGACCATGGTGGGCGGCGCAGCCGTCATCCCACTGCTGGTGTTGGCGGTCGCGGCGGCCGGGCTGCTGGCCGGTGTGGACAAACAGATCAGCGTCTGGGCGCTGTTCACCCTGATCTGCTATTCGATCGTCGCCTTCATGGCGCGGCGCGTCGGCCGCACCGAAGCTGCCGAGCTCAACCCTGTTCGCACCCGCAGGGATTTTCTGATCGGCCATTCGCTGTGCGGCCTCGGCTGGGCGTGGTTCGCCTGGCTCGGCTGCGCCACCTGCCAGATCGACCAGTTCCAGGTGGCCAAGGCGGTGGTGCTGCTGCTGGCCATGGCGACGACCGCTATCATGGCGTCGTCCTTGCGCGGCTCGCTGCTTGCCACCTTCGTCGTTCCGGTGGCGGTCTATGCCTATGCCGAAACGCAATTTTGGGTGCCGGTCGGGACGATCATGGTCGCCCTGCTGGTCGCGGCATTGCCGTTCTTTGCCTATATCGCGCGCCATCTCAACCGCTCGTCGCTGATACTTCTGTCCTTCCGCTCCGAAAAGGATGCGCTGCTCGCCGAGGTGGAGACCGCGAAATCGATGTCGGACGAAGCTCGTCGGCGGGCCGAAGACGCCAATCTGGCGAAGTCGCGCTTCCTTGCTTCGATGAGCCATGAGCTCAGGACGCCCCTCAACGCCATTCTCGGTTTTTCCGAGGTGATGGCCAATGAGGTGCTCGGGCCGATGAGCAACCCGACCTATCGCGACTACGCCCGCGACGTGCACGATTCCGGCCAGCATCTGCTCGACCTGATCAACGAAATCCTCGATCTGTCGCGCATCGAGGCCGGCCGCTATCAGCTCAACGAAGAGCCGGTGATGCTGCTCAACATCGCCGAAGATTGCTGCCACATGATGGAATTGAAGGCGCGCAACAAGGACATCCGCATCGTCCAGGATTTCGAAAGTGCCCTGCCGCGGCTGTTCGCCGACGAGCGCGCGGTGCGGCAGATCACGCTCAACCTCCTGTCCAACGCCATCAAATTCACCGCCACCGGCGGCGAAGTTCGCGTGCGCGTCGGCTGGACGGCGGGCGGCGGCCAGTACATTTCGGTCAAGGACAATGGGCCGGGCATACCGGAAGACGAAATCCCGATCGTGCTGTCCGCCTTCGGCCAGGGCTCGATCGCCATCAAGAGCGCCGAACAGGGCACCGGGCTCGGACTGCCGATTGTGCAGGGCCTGCTCGCCATGCATGGCGGCGAATTCGAACTTCAGTCGAAATTGCGCGAAGGCACCGAGGCAATCGCCATCTTCCCGCTCGCCCGAGTGATGGAGGAACTGCCGGCGCTGCCAACCAAGACCGTGGCGGCGGCCCGCCGACGTTGAAAGCTTGTTCTAGGCTTTGACCGCCGCCGCCATGCCCGAACTGGTAAGCGCCGCCGCCTTGACCAGACCGGCGGCAAGGGCGGCCCCTACCCCTTCGCCGTGGCTGATGCCGAGATCGAACAGCGGCCTGAGGCCGAGCCGCTCGGCGGCAAGCCTTTGGCCGGGTTCAGGCGACTGGCTGGCCAGCAGGCAATGGTCGAGCGCACCCGGGTTGGCGGCATGCAGCACGGCAGCGGCAGCGGTCGCGGCGAAGCCGTCGAGCAGCACCGGGATTTTTTGCATCCGGGCGGCGAGGATGGCGCCGGCAATGGCGGCAAACTCGCGGCCACCGACCCGGCGCAGTGCTTCCAACGGGTCCTTCAGAGCCGCACCATGGAAGGCGACGGCTGCATCGACTACATCAGCCTTGCGCGCCTGCATGGCCGCGTCGGCACCGGAGCCGGGGCCGACCCAGTCGGCGCCGCTGCCACCGAACAGGGCGGCGCACAAAGCCGCCGCAACGGTGGAGTTGCCGACGCCGAGATCGCCGAGGCAAATCAGATCGGAGCCACCGGCAATGGCTTCCATGCCGAAGGCCATGGTGGCGGCGCAGCCGCGTTCGTCGAGGGCGGCGTCCTCGGTGATGTCGGCGGTCGCAATGTGCAGCGCCAGATCGAACACCTTGAGGCCAAGATTGTTGGCGACGCAAATCTGGTTGATTGCCGCACCGCCGGCGGCGCACAGCTCAACGGCGTTTGCGGTCGCAGCGACAGGGCGCGGCGAGATGCCGTGGCGGGTCACGCCATGGTTACCGGCGAAGATCGCCACCAGGGGCCGGTTCACCGCCGGCGGGGCGCGCCCGCTCCAGGCAGCAAGCCAGGCGGCGATGTCCTCGATGCGGCCAAGCGAGGCTTTCGGCTTGTCGGCCTTGGAAAACAGGGTGCGCACCCTGTTTTCCGCGACTGTGTCGGCAGGCGGCAGGCTCGCCAGCAGATTGCGAAAGTCGTCGAAGGGCAGCGCGCTGGTCATGTCGGTCCTGATCATTCCCTGTGGTTGATCAGCGGCATAACCGCCTTGCCCGGCCGGCACAACTCCCCTCGACATTGGCGCGAAAGCGGTTGCCCGCGCCGCATTCCGAAGGGCTTGCATTGGCTTTGCCGTTGCACCATGTGGAGATGGAACGAGGGATTCCGGACGGAACCTTCAAGAGAAAGTCATGACGGCCATCGAATCCCCGTGCATCCTGGTCTGTTCGATCGACATGAAAACCGGCTTCTGCTTCGGCTGTGGCCGCACGCGCGATGAAATCGGCGCCTGGATGGGGATGACGCCGGAGGTACGCCGCAGCGTCATGGCCGAGTTGCCGGCCCGATTGGAAACGGTCGAGCGCCGGCCGCGCCGGGAAACACGCCGCAGCCGCATGGCGCGCGAGCGCGACGTCCTCTCTTGAAACGGCAGGTCCAATGAACCGGCTGTTCTGGATCGTGATGGCGGCAATCGGCCTCGGGCTGGTGCTGCTGATGATCAACAACGACGCCGGCAGCACGTTCGGCATCGAGAATTACGATTTCAGCCGTCTGGTCTGGCTGGGGGCGATCGGCTTGCTGGTCAGCGCCGGCCTTGTCCGGTCCGGCAGGCCGCTCGGCGTCATGGCCCGCAATCTCGGCACGTGGGCCCTGATCGTGCTGGCGCTCGTCGCCGGCTACCAGTACCGCTACGAGTTGCAGGATTTCGCCAGCCGGGTGACGGCGGGCCTGGTTCCCGGCAGCCCGCTGGCGCTCGGCGTCGAGGACGGCCATGCCACCGTGACCCTGGACAAGGCCGACAGCGGCCATTTCGAGGCCCGCATCACGATCAACGGCGCGCCGATCCTCACCGTCGTCGATACCGGCGCGACCAGTACAGTGCTCACCGCCGAAGACGCGCAGGCGGCCGGCTTCAATCCGGCCGCGCTGAGCTTCACCGTCCCGGTCTCGACCGCCAATGGCATGGCACGCGCCGCTTCGGTGCGCACCGACGAACTGGCGATCGGCGGCATCGTGCGCAAGAACATGCAGGTGATGGTCGCCGCGCCCGGCGCGCTCAGCCAGAGCCTGCTCGGCATGAACTTCATCGGTTCCCTGTCGGGTTTCGACGTGCGCGGCGACCGGATGATTCTGCGCGACTGAACTGCTTAAGCGGCCTTTTCAACACGGTCGAAATCGACGGCAGCGAACGCTGCCTTCAGCACATCCGGTCCGGCGCCGGGTTTCGTCGCGTCGGTGGACAGTATCTGCCGGAAGCGGCGCGCGCCCGGCAGGCCGTGGAACAGCCCGACCATGTGGCGGGTGACGTGGCCGAGCCGCCCGCCCTGCTCGATATGCCGCGCGGCGTAGTCGGCCATCGTGTCGATCAGCGCGGCAAAATCGTAGGCGCCGGCCTTGTCGCCGTAGAATGCCGCGTCGACGCCGGCCAGGATGCCTGGCGTGTGGTAGGCGGCGCGGCCAAGCATGGCGCCATCGACATGATCGAGGTGGCGA
Organism: Mesorhizobium sp. P170090; assembly: GCF_057786115.1. Classification (NCBI taxonomy): domain Bacteria; kingdom Pseudomonadati; phylum Pseudomonadota; class Alphaproteobacteria; order Hyphomicrobiales; family Phyllobacteriaceae; genus Mesorhizobium; species Mesorhizobium sp. P170090. The sequence goes on along the minus strand of NZ_JBYNWH010000001.1, from coordinate 4,240,806 downwards.
GCCGCCTCTTCTAGCGATTGAACGCCTCCATTGATGCCAATGAATTTGTTCGATTTTCTAGCCTTGAGGCGATAGACCCTGTCATAGTCGAGCGGCGGGATGTCGCGATTTTCCTTCGGGCTCAGACCCTCCAGCCAAGCCTTGCGCGCATGCACCCACAGCGCGTCGGCGCCGGCCGCGAAAACGCCGTCGGCCAGCGCGTCGAGCGCGGGCTCCGGATCCTGCTCGTCGACGCCGATGCGGCATTTGACCGTCACCGGGATTTTCACCGCCGCCTTCATCGCCTCCACACAATCGGCGACGAGGTCAGGCACTTTCATCAGGCAGGCGCCGAACGTGCCGGATTGGACCCGGTCGGACGGACAGCCGACATTGAGATTGATTTCGTCGTAACCGAACGCCTCGCCGATGCGCGCCGCCTCGGCCAGCTTTTGCGCATCGGAGCCACCGAGTTGCAGTGCCACCGGATGTTCGGTCTCGTCAAAACCAAGCAGCCGCTCGCGCGCACCATGGATGACAGCGTCCGCCACCACCATTTCGGTGTAGAGCAGCGCACGCTGCGTCAACTGGCGGTGGAAGAACCGGCAATGCCGGTCCGTCCAATCCATCATGGGTGCAATAGCCAGTCTATGATCTTGATTTTTCAGCATTTTTTCTTTAACATCAAATCGTTAGAGCAGCCCGAGTGCACGCGAATTTACGCCAGAATACGACCCTTTTCGCCACGTTTCGATCTCTCAGTGCACACGGAGCGCACACGAGAAAATGGCCACCTACACAAAACTCTCGTCCGGTTCATGGCGTGTCCAAGTCCGTCGCAAGGGTCGCTACGTTAGCGAGACCTTTCTGCGCCGAGACGACGCCAGGCGCTGGGCAACCTAAACCGAGCGCCAAGTCGATCACGGTGAGACGCCGACCAAGTCCGTATAGCGCGCCTGAAAACTTTCGGCGAACCCATCGACCTTCATATCGACGACATGTGCGATGTAGGCAAGTCCCCTCGCCGCTCCAAGGCCGCAGCCCTCGATATGCTCCAAAGACATCTGGGGAAGTGCAACATAGCTGCCCTTGATCGCGAACGGCTCATTCGTTTTGGTCGCGACCGGGCCGCCCAAGGTGCCGGACCGATGACGCTCGGCATCGACATTGGCTTTGTAAAACTCATTCTGGCTCATGCCGCTGCGGTGCACGATCTGCCCGTCAAGGTCGAACCGGTTGATCTCGCGCGTATTGCCCTGAAGAGGCTTCGCGTGGTTGGAAAGGGCATCAGCGCGACAGGCGCCCCACGCAGGATGAACTCGACAGGCTGGTCGGTCACTTCGTGTCACCATGACGACGTTTCAGATAGCCCATTTAGATGGACCCGTTGCCATCCGATGATTTAGCGGGCTTAGGTTATACTGGCCCGAAGGTGGAGGAGCGCATGCCGGGGCAGTTTGCAATCGGGGTCATCGGCTACGCTGTCGCGGTAAACTTGCTGGCTTACGCCACCATCTCGTTCGACAAGGCTATGGCCAAAAACGGTGCCCAACGCATTCCAGAGTCGACGCTTCTTACACTCGCCATCATTGGCGGTAGCATCGGGACTGTGATCGCGCAAAAGACGATCCGGCACAAGACGCGCAAGGAGCCGTTCCGCTCCAGCCTGGCTCGCATCGTCCTTCTCCAAGTCCTCGCGGTAATCGCGATTGAAGTGGGATTGCTCTTTCCGGGATTGCCCGAAGCGCTCTCGCAATTACTGACATTCGGAGGCGAATTCGGGGGCCTCTAGTTTCAAGGGTGTCAAGAGCGGACGTTCAGGTCATACAATTCGCGACATGGCCGAAACGGATGAGGGCGCGCATTGCCTGCTGGCAGATTTGGCGGCAAGCGGCGCGTCCATCCGGCCGGCACCTAATAATTGTTACCCAGTTACGTGGTGCTGTCCCTGGTAGCCGTTCTGAGTGGCCCGGCACCTTGGCGGGGCTCCACCAAGTACGCGCCGGGCCTAGCCGGAAGTGGACTATCGGGAAACCGGCTGGGGCCACATGCGCACCATCTGGACATCGGCGAAACATGCAGACGAATGACGCTCTGCCACGCGCTGAGAGCTTCCCTGCGTCGGCCTCTATTTGCTAGCAGGGACGGCGGTTTCGAGAAACACGCCAAGCTTGGTCTCGTCTTGCAATCCCGCAAACCAGCGCCACGCCGTAAAGCTGGATCCAGGTCCCGTGAGCGGATCGTCCCAACCCATTCGGATGACGGCAGCGCACGCTCTAATCTTAACTTGCTCCCAATGAAAGGCTCCAATGCCAAGCGGCACCGGATCAGCGATGAATGTGGGGCGCCCTACTGGAACCGTCCCCGACTGGTGCCCCTCAATGCGCGGCTAGCGTCAACCTTCGCGAAAAAGGAATGAGCATCGGCACCTTTCGCGAGTACGAGTCATATTCGGGAAAGGACAAGGACAAGACGCGTTCTTCGTTCAAGATCCGCCAGTATTGAATGGCGAAATTCACCACGACCGACGTGATGACCACGGGTGACGGATTGGCCGCGACGGCTCCGAGCATGAAGAGCGATTCCGCGAGATAAAGCGGATGACGGACGACGGCGTAAGGACCGCGCGTTACCAATCGGCGGGCCTGCGCATCGATCGAAAACGATCGGCCGAGCCAGAGAAGGCAATAGGCAGAGCCCGTCATGCCCAGGAAAACCAGCAATGCCGCAACGGTTTCCATGCCCTCTGTCGGTGTTGGGCGAACCATGATGGCGATAGTCGTGAGCATAAAGGTTCCGCAGACAGCCGCGATGCGCGGCGCCCAGCCAAGGCTGATATCCCTAGGTGGGAGCCGGATAATCGTAAAAGTGACCATCAGCGTGGAGAAGACGAGCGAAGACGTGCGCGAGACGCACTGGAGCATGAAGTCGTCTGGAGATATTTGCGCGTCACCAAAGAGTGCGGCGAGGTCCGCTACCCCGCTAAGCACGAAAAATGCAAAGACCAGCATGAGGAGCAGGCGACCCGCGAAGTCGAACGACCAGATTTTCATGATCCACCCCCCAAAGCCCGACGGAGAATGAAGCATTTCTTAACCTTGCCCGCAACTTCGATCTTAAGAAAGCGTTAACGCTGTTCTTAACGTCGAATTAGCCGAAGTTCCCTAACTTGGGTACATCGACCTTGAGGCGCTGTAGCTTATGTTTCGGCAATCTGTGCGAATTCTGGTGGTGCTTGTCAGCCTCCTGATCGTGGCGGCTGGCGTTTTCATCGGCCGGCTTCCTGTTCAATGCGAGTGGAAACTTGGCACTGGCCCCATGAGCGCTTGTATCAATCGCGCGATCATCCGCAACGGGGATCGCTTTGAGACGAAGCGGATGCATGCCTCAGCGTGATCCGGCCCCGCTTGAGTCACTCCCGATATAAGTCACGTCTCGGACGACAGGGCACCCGCTTCGTATAAAAGCCTTTGCGTATCCGCTGCGGATTGCCTGCTTGGCGACTTAGTATTTGATCGGGCATCAATGCTGTTCGGGCTGGGCAGTGGCGGGCCCTGAACGCGAGCGCCTGGGACGGTAGGTGACGAATGCCACCAGGAGCTGTCCAGAGCGCATCGCCGATCCCTGCTTGAACGATTCATAATGCGGTCCGGGGCATTTTTGCAACAGCTTGTTCAGAAATATCTAATATAATCGGTCCTGCTGTTGGATTCGGCATATTCGGCCTATAGCAGACTTGGGGAAAATAAGTGCTGGGTGGGGAAAGGTCCGCAAAGCGTGTGCAGGAGGGGCTGGGGTTTGGCGGCAGTAGCCGTCTCCGCTTTGTTTCTGGCCAGCTGCCAGACCGGAGATATGTCCTCCTATGGCGACAGCGCCGCCTCCGTAAAGGACCTCCCCGACGTGTCTTTCTACAAGACCGATGAGTTGGTCGCACTGGGCAAGACCCAGTTCAAGGAAAAGAACTACGGAATGTCCTACGCGCTCTTCAAGCGCTCGGTCGAACTCTTCCCCAAGGACCCACAGGCCTGGCTCGGCTTTGCGGCTTCTGCCGATCAGATTGGCCGTTTTGATACATCCGACCTCGCCTATCGCCAGCTTGCAACGATGATCGGCGGTCGCCCGGAATACTACAACAACGTCGGCTACTCCTATCTTCTGCGTGGAAATCTCCAGCAGGCGCGACGCAATTTCCTGAAAGCCTATGAGTTGGACCCGTCGAACGAGACGACTGCCAATAACCTTCAACTGCTCGCCAACAGCACTGCATTAGCGAAGCGGCCGTGATGCCATGTCTTCACGGCGGTTTTGGAAAGACGGCTGAACTGAGATGGATCCGACGGCTCGGCTGCTCCCGTTGAAACAACCGGTCCGGCGAGGCGGTAATGCTTAACTTCGTCGTCGGCAGTGAACCGGCAATTCTGGAGTATCCCCAAAACTCGGAACCGCCAGAGCCGGGGCCGTTGATGCAGAAGGCCGGAGTGGCCGGCGGCATAGCCATCACGTTGAACGTCATCTCGCTTGCTTTGGCCATCGGCATGGTCGTCATGCTGATCTTTCTCTTCCAGTCGATCCGCGAGGTTTCCGCGCTCGAGGATCGGCTTTCCGGCCTCGGTCAATTCGAGACGCGGCTTTCCAGACAATTGGACACCGTCAACCAGGGTGTCCAAAGCCAGTTCGGGGAATTGAACCGGCGGATCTCGGCGCTGGTCGATCAGACCGCGCAACTCGAGAAGCAGGTGGCGAAGCTCACGGGCGAAAACCAGGACATGAATGAGCGTTTGCAAGCGGTCTCCGAGGCCGGCGACAACGTGCTCGCCGCCCCGGAACCACCGAGGGAAATCGTTCTGAGCGCTCCGCCGTCGCAGCCGAAGGAAGTGCGTTCCGAACCTGCCCGTCCGGCCAACCCGGTCCAGTTCGAGCGGACCGTGTCGCCCGACGGAAAAGTAACCTACAGCAAAGTCCGCAAGTAAGTTTCGGCGGAACCAATCCTTAACGGAGAAGGTTCATCGTCTGCGCAGACATTGCGGGGACGACAGATGCTGAAATATGTCGCGAGATTGATCTACCTAGCGCCCACGCTGACTTTTGGCCTCGGCGCGGCGTTCATTGCGTCCGCCTACCGGCTTGGCGCCTCACCCGCTGATCCCGCGGCCTGGCAAGGTTTTATAACCCTCGCCCCGCTGGTCCGCGAGCCGGTCTACCTGGTTGCCGGGCTGCCGGGTTTCGGTTACGCCGCCGCCTTCGTCGTATTTGCGGCTGCCGCACTCGCCGCCGCCGTGATCGCCTTCTCGTCCCGTCCAGCCGGCAGGGCACTATTTCTCCAAGCCCATCTGGCTCTCCTGATGCTTTTCCTGTCTATGGGTCGCGCCGGAGTGTTTTCAGCCGGCACCGACACGGGCGGCATCGGCCCGACATCGCGGATCGACTGGACGCCGGATTTCAGCAGCTTTCCCGCCCTTGGCGTCGGCCTTTTTGCAGCCGTCGCGTTGGCCTGCGCGGTCAGTCATCTGTTCGTCATACGCGACATGATTGCGCAGTCGAACGCGAAGCGGCAGGTCGAGATCCGGCTTCTGACCGCTCTGCGTGAGTTCGCTTGAGACGAACTGTCCTGTACGTTCGCTCGCCAGCGCCACGTGGCGCTTGACGACAACCAGATCTATCAAACCCCAAAATATCGTAAGTACATCGCGACCAGCGCCGCGGCGGCCATGATGACGCCATAGGGCACCTTCCGCGATATTCGGATCTCCTCGATGCGGGACAGCGCCGGCCATGCCTGGTATTGCAGTGGCACGGAAAACTGCAAGGCGAGGCTGACCATAACCCCGCCGACCGCAAGCCCCACGGCGAACGAGAACAGATGGTTCAGCCCGACGAACAGGCCGATCGGGAAGAACAGCTTCGCGTCGCCGGCGCCCATCATCCGAAAGGCCCACAGCACGAAGCCGATGGTGAGCAGCAACAGGCCGGCGGCAAGATCGCCCTGGAGCGGCGAATCGCTATTTGTCCCTGCCAGAATGCCGGCCCCAGCCGGGTTCGCCCAGCGGATCAAAGCCAGAAGCGCATAATCCGCAACAAGCGCCAGAACCGTCCAGTTGCGTATTTTCCAGGTTAAGAAGTCCTGCCATGCGGCGATGAGGATCAATCCCGCCGCTGCGGTGATGGCCAATACACCTAGGAATTCCATCCCGCCTACCCCCTCTTGCATACCAGCATATTGCCGGTCCCAAACTGCCCGAATCATTAGGACTGATTTTAACGCCATCGGCCGCGACATGCCCGACGAAAGCCTCCGGCGCGCCGGCTGCGATCGGCAATTTGATCGGGTCTTAAGGGAACTGGCGGCCGAATTAGTCGGAAACCTCAAGCCAAAAGTGACCAGAAGGAGGCGCCACGGCCGGCGACGGATGGTCTTTGTTGTGTTTCGACTCACAGCTCTTTCCGAACTGCTTCCCCGGCCAAGTAGGAGCAGGTGCATAGGACCGTTCTTAATTTACCATAAACCAAACCAGAATGGCAGCTTTAGAATTCACTAATTGACGCTCCACTAATTAACGAGATATTAATAAACCTGTCTGGCGCTGGGGGGCTCCTCTCGCGGACCGGTAATGGAAAAGTCACGTAAGGGAGTATCATCATGACTAAATTGACCAGCATGTTCCGTGCCTTCGCCCGCGAAGAAGACGGCATCGCGCTTACTGAATATCTCATCCTTCTCGGCGTACTCACCGCTGCCGTCATCACGGCGGTCACCCTTTCCGGCACCAACCTGGCTGCAGCTTGGGGCAGTTGGGCCGGCTTCTTCGCCACTCTCACCAGGCCAGCGTAACACCGGTGACGGTCAAAGGGCGGCTTGCCTGCCGTCTTTGACTATAGCTGGTACGTGGCACAAGCAATAAGCGGCTCATTGGCCGCTTATTGCTGAAATTTAGTTTTTTATGCCCAAGTGAAAAAGTTACTGCGTGGGCCGTTATTTGCTCAGGCGAAGAGTTACGGCGGGGGCCGTTAGATGAAAAGCTCCACCATCATAAGTCTGCTTGTCTCGGCCGCGCTGGCGCTGCTGGCTGTTTTGGGCGTCCGATCCTATCTCGCCAACCAGCGTGATCTCCTGGCATTGCACGCCGGCGTGGGCGGGCCTGTCTCCGGCGACACGATCCTCGTCGCCACGCGTGCGCTCCGTTTTGGCGAACCTGTCAAACCGGAGGATGTCAGGGCACTTGCATGGCCGACCGGAGAACTGCCGGCTGGCGCATTCCGCAAGCCGGAGGAACTGATCGGCAAGGATGGCGCGCTTCGCTACGTCATGTCGGCGATGGAAAAGGACGAACCGGTGCTCGCCTCCAAGATCACCGGCGCCGGCCAGCGCGCCACATTGTCAGCGGCGCTTGGCGAAGGCATGAAGGCGGTATCGATCCGCGTCAACGACGTGCTCGGCGTAGCCGGTTTCGTGCTGCCGGGCGACCGGGTCGACATCCTCGTGACGCGCGTGGTCCACGATCAGACCAGCGGCGACCAGACTTCTGTCGATGTGCTGCTCCAGGGTGTCAAGGTTCTGGCCGCCGACCAGACGGCGGACGACCGCACCGACAAGCCTTCTGTCGTCAAGACCGTGACGTTCGAAGTCACCACCGCCGAGGCGCAGAAGCTGACGCTGGCGGCCAGCATCGGCACGTTGTCGCTGGCGCTGCGCAATGTAGCCTCATCGGGAATAGAGCAGACGCAGCCGGTGACGCTCGCCGATCTAGGCGGCGGACCTGTGGCGCAAGTACTAAAGGACGAGCGCGCCGACCAGCAGGACAACAGACTTACCGATTTGGAAAAGCTCGTCCGGAACGTTGGCGACACGATCGGCACGCGCCTCGGCTCGATGGAAGACAAGCTCAAGCCCAACACCGTTGTTGTGGAAAAACAGGTTCAGGTTGAACCAGTCCTGGTAGCAGCGCCGAAGCCGGAATTCGTGGTGATCGGCGTTTCGCGCGATACAAAGCGGGAAGAATATCGGGTCCGGCCGCTGAACTGACAAGAAGCCATTCGGGGTGCGGATCAGGAAGGGGTTACGAGGCATGGGCAATCGCCGATCTGAAGACACGAGCGCGTGTAGGGCGAGGTCTCCACGGGTCTGCGCGATTGCTTTTATGGCGGCCGTACTCTCTCTTATTGCCGGCCTCGTCGCGCCGGCGCATGCCCAGCAGAAGAACATCACGATCGGCGGGGGAAACGTCGTCCATGTGACGGTCGCGCCCGGCAACACGCTGACGATCACCACCAGCCGGCGCTTCGCCGATCTCGTCGTTGGCAATCAGACTGTGGCGGACGTCGTCCCGCTGACCGAACGCTCGCTCTATATCCAGGGTAAGGAGTCGGGCGCCACCAACATTTCGGTCTACGACGACGCGAAAAATCTTCTCGGCGTCATCGATGTGCGCATCATGCTCGACTTCAAGCAGATGGAAGCGGCAATCCGCGCAGCGGTGCCGAGCTCGAAGCTGAGCGTCAGCAATGTCAACGACCGCATCCGGCTTTCCGGCGTGGTCAAGGACGGCGTCGACCTGGCCCGGGCGATGGAGATCGCACAGCAATATTCGAGCCAACCGGTACTCAACCAGGTTCGCGTCTCTGACGCGCAGCAGGTGATGCTGGAGGTGCGCATCATAGAGGCGTCGCGCAGCGCGGGGCGGGATCTCGGGATCGGGTTCAATGGTGCGAGTGCGAGCGGTGGCCTCTTTACCGCGGCTCCCCGGCTTCACATCGGCGTCAACGATGACACGCATCAGCTCCAGACAGAAGTCGGCGGCGTCGCCACGCAGAACGGCACGCCATTCGGCGAGATGATCGCCAAGGTGCTGGAAGTTTCCGGCTGGCGTATCGACGTTGTCATCAACGCACTGGAGGCAAAGGGTCTCGTCCGCCGGCTGGCGCAGCCAAACCTAGTGACGATGAGCGGCACCACCGCCAGCTTCCATGCCGGCGGAGAGGTGCCGATTACGCGCGCAGTGTCCACTGGCGGGGAACTCGCGACCGAGATCAGCTACCGGCCCTATGGCGTCAAGCTCTCCTTCACCCCGATTGTCCTTGACAATGGGCTCATCAACCTGGTGATCGAGCCGGAAGTCAGCGAAATCGACCGTTCCGTCACCGTCAACGGCAACCCCGGCTTCATTTCGCGCAAGGCCAATGCCACGATCGAACTGCGTGACGGGCAGAGCTTCGCCATGGCCGGCCTGCTGCAGGCAGTCAACGCCGGCGACGTGCAGCAAATGCCCTGGCTTGGTCAGGTTCCGGTGCTTGGGGCGCTGTTTCGATCCACCTCGTTCCAGAAGCGAGAGAGCGATCTGGTGATCGTGGTGACGCCGCGCATCGTGCGGCCGACCTCGCCCGAGGAGAAGCTGCATTCGCCGCTGGACCAGACGCGGCCAGGCAATGACGTGGATATGTTTATGCTTGGCATGCTGGAGGTCGACAAGGACATGATGCGGGACTTCAAGGACGGCAAGGGCGTCATCGGCCCCTACGGCCACATCATCGATCTCGATTTCGGAGGGGCGTATGCAGTCGGCAAGAAATAGGATTGTAGTCGCTCTCTGCGCATGCTTGCTGATGAGCAGTTGCGCCGATTACATGGCACACAGGGATTCGGTGACGCTTGGCCTTGGCGATGCACCGCAGGCCAATATAGGCATCCAAACGATCAACCCGTTCCCGCCGGAAGCTTGGAATACCAGAATCCGTGGCGACGGACGCACGGTTGCAAGAGCGCAGCAGCGCTATGCGCCAACAGCGGTGATCGTGCCGGTGCCGGCGGTAGCGGCGGCTGGAACGGGGACGGCGAACTGAGGACGAGCAGAAGAGGACAGGCAAGGAGCAGGCGGCGGCTCTGGGGTTTGCGAGCATGATGCGGCGAAAACCGATAGTTGGGGCTGGGATATGAGACGTAAGATCCTCGATGTGCTGCTTGATGAGCGCGGCTATGTTACCGCGCTGACGCTGATTACGATGCCGCTGCTTCTGGGCTTCAGCCTGCTGGTCATCGATGTGTCGCGGGGCAACAATCTCCATACCGATCTGCAGAATGCCGTCGACGCGCTGGCACTTGCCGGCGCAAAAGAGCTGAACGGAGCGCCGGACGCAATCACGCGAGCCGATGCCGCGATTGCCGACCTGGTCAAGAACGAAGCAAGGTTTTCCGACGGCGGACCGGTCACCATGGACAACACCAAAGTCAGCGTGACCTACCTGACCACCATTCCGCGCAGCGACGACACATCGATCGATACAGCCTGGATTGCAACGAATGGGACGACGGACGGCACTGCCGCGGCCTATGTCCTGGTCCATTCGACGCCTCGCGCCATGACCTCGTTGTTTCCGATACCTGTGGGGCTGACAAATCCGACGCTGAATTTTGAGGCTGAGGCCGTCGCGACATACACCGCCGCTGCGTGTGACGTTACACCGATGTTCATCTGCAATCCATTCGAAGGTCAGGGTCTTTCGATGGAGCAAGCATACGCACAGGGGTTGACCTACAGCCGCGAACTGCAGGTGCTCAAAACCGACAGTACACCAGGGCCCGGCAATTTCGGACTGCTGGACACCGATATTCCGCTCAAGGACGCCTTCGCCAAGGGCGCCAGCGGACAGTGCTACACCAAGAAATCCGTGGTCACCAAGACCGGCGTCACGTTCGGCCAAGTGAATGTCGGCCTGAACGTGCGTTTCGACATATACGCCGGAAGTCTGGGTTCGGCGAAGGGCGATCCGCTGTATCGCCCCGCCACCAACGTTCGAAAGGGAGCCAAGTTTACGACTGGTTCGTCTGGCTGCGGCAAGGTGGACAGTGACGTTCCGACCAAGGCAATGGGATTCGGGCCAGGAATGTATCCGACGCCCAGCTTGGGTATCAGCACTAATGGTTCCTGGGACCGAGCCGGCTATTGGAGTCTGAACCATGTCAGCACTCCCTTCCCGGCGGCGCTTCAGAACGCGTCACGCTACGATGTTTACAGATATGAAATTGACCACAATCTTGTTGCGGACAGGGCGGGCAACAAGGGGAGTGGCGAAAACGGCGTCCCCCGTTGCTACACGGGCGCACCGGCGACACTCAGTGACAAACCGGACCGTCGCACCATCTTCGCGGCCGTTGTGAATTGCGGCGACTTTTCCGATTCGACCAAGCACACGACGATCAGCGGCAAAACGACTCTTAAGCCCGATGCATTCGTCAGCATGTTCCTGACAAACCCTATCGAAAAGCAGGACAACAGCAAAGAAGACGATACAACCGCCAGTGAAAAGCCGATTCGCCTGGAGATCGTGGATGTTACGGGCCAGGGCGGCAGCGGGACGCTGGATCAGTTTCTGCGCGAGGAGGCGCAATTGGTCCGATGATCACCTGGCTGAAGCGGCTTCTCGACCGGTTTCACCGCGACGAGCACGGCGCGGTTCTGGCCGAGGCGCTGATAATCGTGCCGTTCGTCACGCTGTTTTCCGTTGGCATCCTGGAATTCGGCAACATGTTCTGGGAAAAGGAGCAGGTCGAGACCGGGCTACGTGACGCGGCGCGCTATCTTGGTCGCTGCCAGCCAAGCAATGCGCTTTCCGGCTACGTGTCGCAATGCAGCGAAACGGTCGCCCAGAGCATCGCCTACTACGGGACATCCGACCCTGCTGCCACAACGCTGCGGGTGCCAGGATGGAGCCCTGGTGGAAGCACCATCGCATTCGCGACGGTTACTCGCTCAGGGGAAAAGGTTGTCGTCGCGAGCACGTCACTTGCCTACAGTGCCTCACCGCTGTTTGGCTGGCTTGGCATCGCCGGCATCACCATCGAGGCCTATCACGAAGAAAGGTATATCGGATGGTGACGGCCGCCCCGTTCCGATCCTTCGCTCATGAGGAGTCCGGTGCAACACTCGCCGAAGGGCTGATCGTCATGCCCTTAGTCCTGCTGATCTTCGCCGCCTTCGTCGAGTTTGGCTATGCGATGTTCCAGTGGAACCAGACCGTCAAGGCGTTGCAGTTCGGCGCTCGCAAGGCGGCGGTTTCGAGTTCGATCGTAGCCGGCTTCGACCCCGTGACCGTGACTGCCCTGGCGTCTGGGAGCACGAACGGCGGAGTGGCGATACCGGTCGGCGCGCTCGGCCCATGGACATGCACCGACAGACCCGCGTGCACCTCGGAACTCAACCGCATCGTCTATGGCGCCGCCACGGCGACATCATGCAACGCTGTAGGAACCGGAAGCCCGGCAATGTGCCAACTGAACCCGCGTATCGGGATCGATAATGTTCGCGTCACCTACATGATGTCGGGACTTGGCTATTACGGAAGGCCGGGGGGCGCGGTGCTAACCATACGGATGGAAGTTCTCGGCATCACCTTCGATTTGCCTATACTTGGCGCTATATTAGGCATCAATAATGTGACGGTTCCAGCCATGCCAGTAACCGTCACAAGCGAAGACTTGAACACGAACTCGGGCAGCTGACCAAGGCTGCGGAATATCGGGCATTCTCGGATGACAAGCCATATGAACTTTTCGAGAAGAATAAAGGTGCTGATCGCCTCGGCGGATCAGGCGGCGTCCGAGTTCATGCAGAGCTCGCTGTCGGCGCTCTCGCAATACGATTCCGAGGTGAAGGATCATGGCGCGCTGCTGGACAAGCGCACGGCGGTCGATCCGGCAAGCTACGATTTGCTGGTGCTCGACGCCGGCGATGGCGCCCTCCTCGAAAGCACCGTCGCGCAGGAACTGCGGCGCAAGTTCGCCGCGCTTCCGCTGATCGTGGTTTCCGATCCGCTCACCGACCAGCGCATGCGGCTGCTGCTGAAGCTCAACGGCAGCGACTGGATGAGAAAGCCGCTGGACCGCAAGAGCTTCCTGGAAGCCGTGACCGGAAATGTGCAGATGGCGCATTCAGGCGGCAACCATGTGCATGCGGTCGTCTCGGCGGTGGGCGGAGCCGGCGGAACCTCCGTCGCAATCTCGCTGGCAGATGCCCTTTCCCGCACGGCGAAGAAAACGCAAGTCAGCGTTGCCCTGTTCGATCTCGATTTTGCCACCGGCGCTTGCGGTCACTACCTGAATACGCCCAATGACTACGATTTACGGCCGATCATCGCCCAGCCTTCGCGGGTCGATCTGGAATTCATCGACATTATCAAGAAGAAGCACCAGCGCGGTTTTTCGCTGCTGTCGTTCCGCCAACCCGGCGTCACCATGGCTCCCACCGGCGGCGAACTTGTCCTGCGCATGCTGGACGTCGTGTCTCTCCAGAACAATCACACCGTGGTCGACATCCCCTATTACGAGACGAGCTGGAAGGATGAACTGCTGGCCGCGGTCAATTCCGTCCATCTGGTCACCGAATTGACCATTCCCGGCCTGCAGCAGGCCAAGGAAGTCTACAACCGGATCAAGAAGCTCAGAAGCGACGATATTGCCATCAAGGTCATCGCCAACAAGCATCGCAGGCGTCTCTTCAGCTTTGGCATTGGCAAGAAGGACGCCAACAACATCTTCAAGCAATCGAGCGCTATGGTCGTCGAGGACGACTGGGGCACCATGAACGAGGCCATCAATCGCGGCATGCTGCCGGCCGAAGTCAACCCGCGATCGAAATTCGTCCGCCAGATCGAAAAACTTGCCGAGGCCGTCAAATGACCGGTCTGGGTCGGATTAGCCGCTTCGCGCGCGACAGCGCCCGAGCCGGTCTTGTGTTGGTGGCCGTCGCCGGCATCGGCAGAGCTGACGCGACGGGGCGACGAAGCGACCCGGTGCCGAAGAGCCTTGGGCCGATCACCAGGCGCGTCGTTGCGACGGAGACCAGGGAAAAGCCGGGAACAATCCTGATCTCGACCGCGGCGCGAACGCTCGACTTCGTCGTGGCGCCGGGCAAGGTCGCCAGATATTCGATCGGCGTAGCCAAGGATGGGTTCGTGTGGACCGGCACCGTGCGTGTCGGCGGGAAGGCCGAATGGCCGGAATGGCGGCCGCCGACCGAGATGCGCCAGCGCGATCCGCGGCTGCCGGAAATGATGCCGGCAGGCCCTTACAATCCGCTTGGCGCGCGCGCGATCTATCTGTTCAAAGGGCAGCGCGACACACTCTACCGCATCCACGGCACCAACGATGCGCCCTCGATCGGAGGATTCGTGTCTTCCGGCTGTTTTCGCATGACCAACGCCGATGTGCTGAAGCTTTATGGCGAGGTGCACATTGGCGCAAAAGTGATTGTCGAATAGGAAGAGCGGGCGGTATGGCCAACGGCATCATTGGACGATTTTACAGGTCACGTTCCGAGGATCTGCCGCAGGCGCCTGTCGCGGCGTTCGACCTCGCGCTCGCGGAGAAGAGCAAGACCGAAGTCGTTGCTTCCGTGCCGGCGATGACCGAGGAGCCGAAACCGGAGGAGCGCGGTGCTCTTGGCCCCGACATGGTTTCGGAGCGTGTGAACCTGCACCGCTATCTTCTGGACCGTATCAATCTCGGACTGCTTGAGACCGCGCAGAATGACGAACTCGCGGCAGAAATCCGGCCGCTGGTGCGCGAATACGTCCGGGCGCGGAATTTCCCGCTCAACGCACGTGAGCTCGACACCCTGATCAGCGACATTACCGACGAGATGCTCGGGCTCGGCCCGATAGAGCCGTTGCTCAAGGACGATACGATTTCCGATATCCTGATCAACGGCCATGAGCACGTCTACATCGAGCGCTATGGCCAGCTTGAGGATACCCCTATCCGGTTCAAGGACGAAGATCACCTTATGCGCGTGATCAACAAGATCGTCACGACCGTCGGGCGACGTGTGGACGAGTCGTCGCCGCTGGTCGACGCCCGGCTTCCCGACGGATCCCGCGTGAACGCTGCCATCAGGCCAGTCGCGATCGATGGTCCGCTCGTCTCGATCCGCAAGTTTTCGCGCCGCCCGTACACGCTCGACCGCCTTGTCGAAAGTCATTCTATGGCCAAGGCAATGCAGGTTCTGCTGACCGCGGCGGTCAAGGGCAAGGTCTCGATGATCATCTCCGGCGGGACCGGCTCCGGAAAGACCACCATGCTCAACGCGCTTTCGTCGCAGATTTCAAACCGCGAGCGCTTGATCACGATCGAAGACGCCGCCGAATTGCAGCTTCAGCAACCCCATGTCGGCCGGCTCGAAACGCGGCCGCCGACGCTGGACGGACGCGGCGAAATACGCCAGCGCGAGCTCCTGAAGAATGCGCTTCGCATGCGGCCCGACAGGATTATCGTCGGCGAAGTTCGCGGTGAGGAAGCGTTCGACATGCTGCAGGCCATGAACACCGGTCACGAAGGATCGATGACCACCATTCACGCCAACACGCCACGGGACGCGGTCTCCAGGCTTGAGCAAATGATCGGAATGGCCGGCATGCCGATGTCGCAGCTGAGCATCAAGTCCCAGATCGCTTCGGCAATCACCTTGATCGTCCAGGTCGAGCGCCTTCACGACGGCACGCGGCGCCTGATGTCGGTCACCGAAATCACCGGCATGGAGGGCGACGTCGTCCAGATGCAGGAGATCATGAAATTCCAGAAGCTTGGCGTTGACGACTTGAACAGGGTGAATGGTCAGTTCCGGGCAACCGGCATCCGTCCGCGATTCCTCGAGCATATCGCCGAACTCGGCTTCCAGCTGCCGGGCGACATTTTCGATCCGGCACGCTCGTTGGTGTAGGTGTGCAATGGAACTCATGCTCGTTTACGCAGCGGTTTTTATTGGTGGCCTGATACTGTTCGAGCGGGTCACGGGAATTGTCGCGCATCGCTTCCAGCGAAGCAGCGCGCTGAACTACCGCCTCAAGCTTCTGCAAGGCAACGAGGACAATCTCAGAGTTTTAAAGGGGATGGTTCGCGAAAGGGCGCTCGACTATGATCGAGGCGGTGTCAAGCCGGTGGTTCAACTGCGACGGTTGTTCGCGCAATCCGGACTGAAACTGGACGTTTTGAGGCTGGCGATCTACGCGCCTGTGGCTGCGGCACTGGTTTGGTTGTTGCTAAGCTACTTCGGCGTTTCGACTATTCCAAAAATCATTCTAGTGGTCTTCTTTTTGGCCGCCTTGCCGCTTGCCTTCGTGATGCGCATGCGCGGGGCCCGGATAAGAAAATTCACGGCCCAATTGCCCGGCACACTCGACGTGGTGACCCGGAGCCTTGCGGCTGGGCATCCATTGCCGACAGCGATTTCCATGGTCTCGCGGGAATTGCCTGATCCCATAGGGACGGAGTTCGGCATGCTCAGCGACGAACTCACCTACGGAACCGATCTCAACGATGCGATGCTCAACATGATCGAGCGCGTCGGAGCGGAGGACCTGAAGCTTCTGGCGATCTCGATGAGCGTCCAGCGTGGAACGGGCGGCAATTTTGTCGAGATCCTGGAGAACCTTGCGAACGTGATCCGCGAACGAGCGATCCTTCGAGCCAAGGTCAGGGCTTTGTCCGCCGAAGGCAGGATAACAGCCCTGACCATGTCGGCATTCCCTTTTATCCTTTATTTCTTGATCAGCACGCTTTCACCGTCATATTTCGACCCTGTCTGGGCGAGTGGATATACCAACGTTATTTTCACGATCGCCTTCATCGTGATGGCTATCGGGAATTATATTCTTTATAAACTTGTGAATTTCGATTTTTGAGTGCGATAGATGAATGAGACCCTGATCCTCCTTGCCACTTTCATCGGCGTTCTGCTTTTTTCGACGGTCATTGTTGGAAGAATTGCGAGCCAACGCGAAGTGGCGTCCAGGCTGACAGATGCCGCGACCGACGGCGAGGCGATCGGCGGTTCCTATTACGGACCTGCTTCCGAAATGGCCGATGACAAGTATGGTGTCTTTATCAAGCACTATTTCAATGTGGTCAGGAAAGACACGAATTCGAATTCCCTGCCGAACCGGCTCTTGCGAGCCGGGTTCTTTTCGCCGCGGGCGAGTGCAATATTTCAGGTTGCGCGTGCCGCGATCTCCTTACTGGCGGTGCTTGGTATATTTCTGGTTTTCGAACACTATTTGGTCAGCATTTCCAGGACAATGGCGATTCTGATGTCCATGTTAGGCGGGAGCTTTGTTTTTTTCATCGCCGGCGTCGTGCTCGAACGCATGGGCGTTGCCAAGGAGAAGGCCTATCGCAGGATCTTTCCCGATTTCATGGATATGTTGATCGTTTGCGTCGATTCTGGCCTGAGCGTCGAAGCGGCGGCCGATCGTGTCGCACGGGAGTTCATGGCGACCCGGCCCGATTTCGGGTTGCACCTTTCCATCATGATGCTTGAGGTGCGCGGCGGCCGGCGCTTGCGCGATGCATTGACGAACCTGGCGACCCGCCTGCGCATCGACGAGGCCAGGTCGCTTGCCGTGTTGTTTCGACAGTCGGAAGAACTTGGCTCCAGTGTGACGAAGAGCCTTCGCGTCTACAGCAAGGAAATGCGCCAGATGCGAATCCTGCGCGCCGAGGAAAAGGCCAATGCCCTGCCTGTCAAGATGCTCTTTCCGTTGGCTGTATTTCTGTTTCCGCTGAGCCTGATAATCGTCCTGGTGCCGATAATGATGCGCGTCGTTTCGATGCTGAAGTCGATGACGCCCGGGTAGCGTGCAACTCAGATCCGTGGAGGTAGAGCAACCGGCTTATCCCGCCAGCGGGCGTACGCGCGTCAACGAAATGCCTGCAAAGCCCATGGAATCGGGCTGAAACAAGTGCCAATAAATGGGAGATCGCAGGGCCTAACTAAGTCACCCTAAATCAAACCGCGAATCCCGGGCGTCGGTCCGTCTCCAAGCGGGTGCAAGTTGTCGTCCTGTGGCGATATGAGGCCGTCTACACTCGACGCCCGCCAAACCGCCGGAAACCGAATCTCCTTTCCCGCTTCGTCCAGAAGCCCCAGTAATTCGGGCTAAGGTGCGACCCAGAAGTTCGAAAAGCTTCCAAGAACCCAGAAAAAACTGGACGCCGCATCGGACAACAAGGGCCATGGATATCGCAGAGAACGCCGCCGATCAGGAGATCAATATCGTCGGCAAAAGAGCGTCCGAATAGGGCTGTCGCCGGTTTCGTCGTGAGAACGAAAAAAGAAGAGAAGCCGAACTTTCGTGTGGGATTCTTGCACACGGCATTACGCAACTATGTGATATTACTCAGCTATCTGTCCAATCCATCATCGGCGCCACGGCCAGTCTATGCTCTTGATTTTTCAGCATCTGTTTAACATCAGAACCTTAGAACCTGCCGCACACGCTGCGTCAGCAAGACCTTCCTGCAACGCGACGTTGCGCGGCGCCGGGGCACCGACACCAAGTCGATCGCAGTGAGACGCCGACAAAGCCCTGTTAGCGCGCCTGAAGCCTTCGGCGAACTCATCGACCTCCATATCAACGACATGTGCGATGTAGGCAAGTCCCCTCGCCGCTCCAAGGCCGCAGCCCTCGCTATGCTCCGAACATCTGGGGAAGTGCAGCATCGCCACCCTCGATCGCGAACGGCTCGTTCGCATCGGTCGTGATCGAGCCGCCCAGGGTGCCGGACGATGAGTCTCGGTATCGACATCACCTAGGGAAAGTCGTTGAGCGTCGTTCCTGGATGATCTGCCTGGTCGTGATCGCGACAGCCGCTGGCGAGAGCCGCCAAACACGCATGAGATTGTCTGAAGCGGAGGACCATCCATGGAAGGACCCATTTCGAGCTATTTTGCATCGATTGAACCCGTGGGGCCCTGACGTTTTCTGGACCGCTTGCTGCATCCGGCGCGGCATTTCAAACATCCCCACGACGTTTTGGCCGATGTTGCCCTGGACGATCAGGAGAAGCGCGCCATTCTTTCGCCATGGGCATCGGATGCCTGCGCCGTAGAATCCGTGCCAGCGCTTCGCATGCTGCCGCGAGCGGGTGAACCGGTCAGCTTCGACACGATCATGGATGCGTTGCAACAGTTGGATCAATCGGATGAGCGTGCCGGTCCTGACTGCAGTGACAGCGCGGCAGTGGCCGCGTTCGTACCATTCGTCGATCGGATTTAAGGGCGACGTAGTTGTTCTTGCACCATGGACCCGTCGGCGAGTGACCCCGCCGGCGGAAGGGGTGGCATTGGTGCGTTCGCCCAGATTGCCGATGAAAATTTTCCTATTCTTGCTCTTGAAGGTGCACGTCGCGATTCTAAATGATGGTCGCCGGCCGCCCAATGGGGCCGGCAACACCAGGAGGCGGCAAGGCTCTTGGCGCCTTCTGTTGTCCATGTTGCTCAAGGAGGATGTGGCTATGAAGACAAACCTCGATTTTACCCCTCTATACCGGTCCAGCATCGGCTTCGACCGCATGGTCGACATGCTTGAAAGTGCGAGCCGTGTGGCCTCGTTCGACAACTGGCCGCCCTACGATATCGCCAAGGTTGATGATGATCAGTATCGCATCACGATGGCGGTCGCCGGTTTCTCGCAGGACCAGCTGACCGTCACCCACCAGCCCAACATGCTGGTTGTGAGCGGGTCGCAATCCGGCGATGAGAACGGCCAGTATCTCTACCGCGGCATCAACGGGCGCGCTTTCGAGCGTCGGTTCGAACTGGCCGATCATGTCAAAGTCGAGGGCGCCAGCCTTGAGAACGGGCTGCTGAGCATCGATCTCAAGCGCGAGGTTCCCGAGGAGATGAAACCGCGCAAGATCGAAATCTCCAGCGGGGCTCCCATGCCGAAGATCGAGGCTCCCAAGGTCGAGACCGACAAGCTGGCCGCCTGAGCAATCCACCATGAAGGCTTTCGCTTGAGCCGGGCGTCCCGCCCGGCTCAGAGACCTACGAAAGGAGAAAGACAATGAGCGTACGTGACTTGATCCCATGGGGCCGGGGCAACGGAAACTCGGCGCCCAGTCTCTTCCCTGATGGAGATCGAGACCCCTTCGTCTCCCTCCACCGGGAGGTAAACCGGCTGTTCGATGACGCCTTCCGCAGCTTTGGCGCCAGACTGCCGGCCTTCGGTCCATCTTTCGCCGCCAGTTGGCCGAGTGTCGAAATCTCCGACACGGACAAGGAAGTCCGCGTCACGGCGGAAATACCTGGCCTGGACGAGAGCGATATAGAAGTCCTGCTGGAAAATGGGGCGCTCAAGCTTAAAGGCGAGAAGCGTTCCGAGACCGAGGACAAGGACCGGCAGTTCTCCGAGCGCTTCTACGGTCGCTTCGAGCGCCTCATTCCGCTCGGCTACGAGGTTGAAGAAGACAAGGTCAACGCCGCCTTCAAGAACGGGGTGTTGACCGTGACGTTGCCCAAGACCGAGCGGGCGCAGGCGAAGGCCAAGCGGATCGCAATCAACGGGAAGAACTGACGGATGCAGTATGGGTGGCGGCCCTTACGGCCGCTGCCCGTGCGACCCTTCATAACGGGAGGGACAGGCAATGGAGACAGTTCAAAGCAGCGACAACAGAAACCTAACCAAGACGTCCGTCCGGCCGGACAATGACAATCGGCCTCGTCTAGACGGGCCGGCTTTGTCAATGGGACGGTCAGTGTTTCCGGACGGCGCAACGGCGCGGATCTACCAGCCCTGCCGCTCGGCCATGACCTCGGCAAAGCCCCACAGGGACTGGCGATTGGTCTTCGAACGCCGCACAGCCCCGTTGATCGAGCCGCTGATGGGCTACACGGGTGGCGGGGACACCCTGACCCAGGTTGAACTGAACTTTCCGACGCTGGAAGCGGCGATCCGTTATGCCGAGCGTCAAGGCCTCAATTACGTGGTGCAGGCGGCACCTCCTGCTTCCCCGGCCAAGATCAGGAGACAGCATGTATCGGAGGAGAAACAGGCCTTTTCCGACCTGGTTTGGCAGCGGCTGCGATTGGCTTGGCTCCAGGCAAGTCACGGCTATGGCGCCGGTGCACAGGCAGCGCACATACAGACGGCGCTTTCGGAGCCCGAGACATTCTACGCCTCTCCGATGGAGGTCGTGGACGACCCGGTGCTCGCACCCGACGAGAAACGCGCCGTGCTCAAGAACTGGGCCTGGAACGAGTATCTGATCGACCTGGCCACCGCCGAAGGCATGCCGGAAAATGCACGCCCGTCGCGATTGGACGAGGTCGAACTCGCTCTGCTGGCCTTGGAAGTCCGAAACCGGGGCTTCCAGACCAGGACCAGCCCGTTGCACTCCCGGATAGCCGCATGATAAGGCAAGAAGGAACCCACTGATCGTCTTCGACGCCCAACGGACCATCCCGAAACCCTTCCCGCTTGCGGTCGCGGCAGCGGGCGGGCGCGCGCCGACAACTTTCCCAATGCGTGGGCGCCCGATTGCGCCTCGGCAGAACTCGGCCCAGTTGTTAGGATCGCGCTGATATGGACCCCAATGAATTGGCGACAGAGGTTCCTATGTATCAATCCTTCAACGGCTCCGCCCATCCCCTGGCACCGAAAGAGATCGCGATCGCGGCCGTCCCCGAAGACGAGCGTGTCTGGGTCCCACAGGCTAAGGGCGTGTGGTTCCGACCACTTATGCTCAACACAACGCAAGGCCAGTGGTGCAATCTGCTCCGCGTACGCCGGGCCGGGATATTAAGCCGTCATCTGCATCCGGCCCCCGTGCATGGCTATGTGATCAAGGGGCGTTGGCACTATCTTGAACACGACTGGGTGGCAGAGACCGGATCTTACGTTTTCGAGCCGCCCGGTGAAATCCACACGCTCACGGTTCCAAGCGACGTGCCCGAGATGATCACCTTCTTCAACATCTCCGGCTGCATGGTTTACCTGGACAAGGACAACAAGCAGATTGGTTTCGAGGACGTTTTCACCAAGATCGACATGTGCAGAAACCACTATGCGAGCGTGGGTCTCGGGGACGATTTCGTCGATCAATTCGTGCGGTAGACATCCGCCCGTTTGTCTTCCGCTGCGGTAAGTTCGCGCTCCGCCACAGAGGCGAAACGAGGAGATCTTGGTGACCGATTCCATATGGGCGATGCCCTTCTTCGCGGGCAAGGCCGTCGTCATTACCGGAGGCACGACAGGCATCGGAAACGGCATCGCCATGGCGTTCGCCGAGGCCGGGGCAATCGTCCATGCGACGGGGGCCACGGCCGCCGAGGTGGCGGCCGCTCGTGCATACGGCACCGCCGTCTCGTATTCAGTACTCGACGTCCGGGACATGACTGCGGTCGACGGATATTCCAGTCAGTTCACATCCGTTGCAGCGCTCGTAAATTGCGCAGGGGTAAACCTGCGCGCCGCCGAATTCACTGTCCAGGGTTTCGAAACGGTGGTCGATATCAATCTCACCGGCTCCATGCGGAGTGCGAGCGCGTTCCGAGGGGCACTCTCGAACGGGGGCGCCATCGTCAACATCGCCTCGATGTTCGCGTTTTTCGGCGCGGCTCATGCCCCGGCTTACGCCGCATCCAAGGGCGCCATCGTGCAACTTACCAAGTCGCTCGCCATCGCCTATGCCGGGGATGGCATCCGCGTAAACGCATTGGCGCCTGGCTGGATCGAGACCGCCATGACCGCCGCGCCACGGGCCGATCCAGCTCGCAACGCGGAATTGATGAAACGCACTCCGATGGGTCGCTGGGGTACGCCGGGCGACCTGACCGGCCCCGCCTTGTTCTTGTGTTCTCCGCTCGCGGGGTTCATCACTGGGGCAATTCTGCCGGTTGACGGTGGCTATCTCATTGCGTGAGGCGTTGGCTATGCTGCGCGACCGATCTCCAAGCCTGTGTCGTCGAGATCAAGATCGAACGCGACCAATCGACCATGCCTGACCGCAATTGCCGCCACCAACTCCGCAAGCTCGCCATCCGTATGCTCGCAAAAAGCTGCCTGTTTCCTGACAATCGTGACCGCATCCCGGGTCGATACGACAGAGAACGGCCTCCGGGATCTCACGAATGATTCCGCAACCTCGGCGACGGATGAAGCTCGGTCAAAATTATCTTGCATACTTGCACCTCTGTACGACGCTAGCCCAAGCTCGGCCCGCGCAAATTGTTCCCATTGGCCTAATGCAGCCAGTTAGCATCCGGCTTGGGCTCCTTTGTGTGCGAAGGCCGGGAGCAACGCGACATGGCCGTCGCCGTCTGCCTTAGACAGTCGGCTGGACGCATTCGTCTCCGAATACGAACACGGGGCCGGACGCCTAAAAACGAGGAGAATCAGATGTGTCCAAGCCGCTCGCCAAAGTTTCCGATCCTCGGATCACCGCAGTTCCCGCGCAACAAGTCGCCGGGAGGACTGTTTGCTCGCGTTAATTGCGGTCGACCGACTCCTGGCTCATTCGCCGCCTCGCCGCTTGGCTCCGGTCAGCCGGCCTCGTCCGTCTCCGTCATCGCTGGCCGGCGGACGATCCAATCCACCAAACCGGCTTCGGTCTGCTCGCAGGCCACGAATTCGCGCACCAGACTTCGCGCCAGCTCGCGCCATTGACACTCGGGCACGTTCATCTCCGCGATCAGATCTCGGCATGCAGCGCGTATGATGTCGGCATCGAAGGCTGACACGGCGACAGGACCACGGTCTGTATTCTTTGCTCGAGGAGTGTCGTCGCCCTGACGTTCGCGAAAGCGCCTCAGCACCTCGCGCGATGCGGCGATCGCTTGTCGGGTTTGACTCATAGCCTCGTAAAATCCAACTTCGCGGACCGGTGAGCGGTGCCGCCATAGAATGAAGTCCTCCATAACCGCATGCGCAGTGTCCGTACGCGTTGCAACCATCGCCGCCTCCCTGCAGGCGCACCCAATGCTTGCAGCTTCTGCCGGTGTTCGGGCGGCCGCCTGCATTTGTCGTGTCGCTGCTATGATCGCGTGAGTTAAAGCCGGTGAAGCGTCGCTGCAATTACAAATGTAAGTGTGGCATCCGATAAGTGGTATGCCCGCTGGCTGCGGCGGCGGCGAGTTCGTTCTTCAGACGGTCGAAGTCTTCCTCGGCGAAGCGCTCTCCGCGTTGCCGGAACGAGGAAGCAGGATCTGGACAAAATGCATGCGGCCGTGCCGCCGTTCAGGGGGCGCTATTGGCGAAAATCCGCCAATTTCCGCCAGTCGAAGACAACGCCCACTCCAGGCTCGTCGGGTGCTATCGCCAAACCATCCTGAAGCCTCAGCGGCTCAGTGGTATAATGGTCAATATCAAAACTATGCGCCTCCACCCAGCCGGCATTTGTCTGACCTGCAACGAGGCTGACATGAAGTTCCTGCATCCCGTGACTGCAGACCGGAATGCCAGCCTTGCGTGAGAGCGCTGCCACGCGCAGCCAGCCGGTGACCCCGCCGCAGTTGGAGGCGTCGGGTTGGATGTAGGCGAGATTCGACCAAGCGAAGGCATGCTCGAACTCCTCGATGACATGCAGGTTTTCTCCCATTGCCAGGGGCATTCCGGTCGCCTTGGCAATGCTGGCGTAACCCTCATAGTCGTCGGGTATGATGGGCTCCTCGAACCACAGCAGATCGTAGGCGGCGAATGCTCTCGCTGCCTCGATCGCTCGCGGGACGTCCAGCGCGTAGTTGGCGTCAACCATAAAGGTGACATGAGGGCCGATGCGCTCGCGAACTGCCTTCACCCGGGCCACATCCTCGGCAAGGTCGTCCTTGCCGACCTTGATCTTCACCCCGGTGAAGCCGGCATTGAGATAGGAACCGATGCTGGCCAAAAGCTGATCGAGGGTGAAGTTTAGGTCGATGCCGCCGCGATAGGCCTTGGCGCTCTTCCCGGCCCCGCCCGCCATCTGCCAAAGCGGCAGGCCGCTACGCCGGCCCTTGAGGTCCCATAATGCGATGTCGATCGCCGAGATCGCGAAAGAAGCGATGCCGCCGCGCCCGACATAGTGGATGTGCCAGAGCATGCCGTCGTAGATCGTGTCGATTTGCGTTGCGTCGCGTGCCTTGAGGAACGGCGCGAGGTCGTGATCGATCATTGCCTTGATCGCATAGCCGCCCCTGCCGCCGGTGTAGGTGTAGCCTGTGCCCTCGGTGCCGTCGGCAAGCCTCAGCGTGACGGTGACCAGCTCGAAATGCGTGTGCGCGCCGTGCTTGGCATCGGTCATCACCTCACGCAGTGGGACCCGGAACAGCCGGGTCTCGACTTCCTTGATTTCGGTGCGGCTCATGCTGCGCTCCATTCACGTTTTTTCATCGGACCATAATTGCACCGGCAGCGCTGACTGGCAACAATGTGGCTGATCTTTCAGCGGTTCTGAAGCCAATCCGTCATTTTTGGTCCTACAAAAGCATCAATCCGCTTGTGCTTTGGTCCGATTTACCTTCTAATAACAGGACCATCTGGGAGGAAAAGGCTTGCTGGATACGGAAGAGCGTCCTGAGATGCCCGCGGCTATTCTCGCCGCCCGCGCGGCCGACGCGATGGTGGCCGGCATAGAGGCCGACATCACGTCCGGAAGGCTTGGCGACGGCAGCTACCTGCCGGCCGAGCGCGAACTGATGATCGAGTATGGTGTGGGCCGGGGCGTTGTGCGTGAGGCGATTGCGCGCCTGGCCAGCCGCGGCCTGGTGGAAGCGCGTCCGCGGTTCCGGCCCGTGGCGCGCCGGCCTGGCCTGGATGCCGCGCTCGGCGCCCTCGACGGCATTGTAGGACATCTGCTGAGCGACCAGGCGGGCGTGAAGAACCTCTACGACATGCGCGTCTTCCTCGAGGCGTCGCTGGCGCGCAACGCCGCCATCCATGCCCGCAAGGATGACGTCACAGCCCTGAGGGCGGCGCTGGCGATGAACGAGGCGGCCATCCCGGATTCTGAGAAATTCTATGCGACGGACGTGGCGTTCCACGCAGCGCTCTATGACATCGCGCGCAACCCGGTGCTGCCTGTCGTGCACAAGGCATTTACCGCCTGGCTGTCGCCGCATTGGATGCGCATGCCGCGGTCGCCTGAGCGCAACCGCGTGAATTTCCTCAGCCATCGTGAAATCTGCACGGCCATCATTGAGCGAGATCCTGACGGCGCCGAGCGGGCGCTGCTCAACCACCTCTCGGCGGCCTGGGAGTATGTCCGCGGTACATTCGAAAGCCGTGAGGCGCCGGAAGCATGACGCAGTCCTACGACCATATCGTGGTGGGCGGCGGAGCAGCCGGCTGCGTCGCGGCGGCAAGGCTTGTCAAAGCGGGACGGCGAACCCTGCTGCTGGAGGCCGGCCATTCCCATCATCACCCCTTGCTCGACATGCCGCCCGGCATCTTCAAGATGATCAACGGCTCGAAATTCATGCGCTATCACCGCACCGAGCCGCAGGCCCATCTCGACGGCCGCGTCCATGAAATCTCGCAAGGCAACGTGCTGGGCGGCGGCACCTCGGTCAACGCCCAGGTCTACATGCGAGGCCGCTCGGCCGACTATGAGGAGTGGGACGAACTGCTGCGCGGCAACAATGCCGGCGTGCGCTGGAACTGGCAGGCGGTGCTGCCGCATTTCACCGGCATGGAGGGAAACAACCGCCTCGGCGGCGAACTGCATGGAAGCGAAGGTCCGCTGCTGGTCTCGGATCCAGGCCACATCGATGATGTTTCCCGTTGGTTCGTCCAGGCCGTCCAAGGCCTTGGATTGCCGTACAACCATGACTTCAACGGACCGTCGCAGCGCGGGGTCGGCTTCTACCAGTTCATGAACCGGCGGGGAAAGCGAAGCAGCGCCGCCTATGCCTTCATCGAGCCGCTGACGAATGATCCCAAGCTGACGCTGAAACTCAATTGCACAGTCAGCCGGCTGCTGATCGAAAAAGGTCGGGTCACCGGCGTCGTCTACTCGGATGCGTCGGGCGCCGAGCATACCGTCCATGCGGATGCCGACGTGATCGTCTCGTCCGGTGCCCTCGTCTCGCCGAAACTGCTCATGCTGTCCGGCATCGGCCCCGCCGAGGCGCTTGCCGGGCACGGCATTTCCTGCGTCGCCGACCTGCCCGGGGTCGGCGAAAACCTGATCGACCATCCGGAGGTGCCGATCATCGCCACCGCAAACGGCCCATACGGCTATTTCAGGCAGGGCCAAGGCTGGAGGATGATCAGGAACGGCCTGCATTTCAAGCTCTTCGGCACCGGCACGATCCTGTCAGCGGGGGTGGAGGCCGGAGCCTTCGTCAATCCGGCCGATCCCGAGGGCGAACCGACGATCCAGGCCTTCTGCGTGCCGCACGTCTATCTGGACCGCGATATCCTGACCTTGGTCGAGAACACCTATGGGCTTACCGTGACGACAGTGGTGGTGAAGCCAAAGTCGCGCGGTTTCGTAAGGCTGCGTTCGGCGGATCCGAAGGACATGCCGATCGTTTCGCCGAACCTCCTTAAACATCCCGACGACATGAGGGAAATGATCTGCGGCCAGCGTTATTTCCTGCAGGCTTTTCAGACCAAGCCGCTCGCCGATCGGGTCAAGGCCATTGCCGTGCCAAGCCAGGATGATCTCAGCGACGAAGCCATGACAAAGCATTGCAAGCGCTTCGTGAAGACCAACTACCATCCGGCCGGGACATGCCGGATGGGCTCGGACAGCGACCGGATGGCGGTGCTGGACGCGGCGCTGCGCGTGCGCGGAATAGACAATCTGCGGGTTGCCGACATGTCGGCCTGCCCCAACATCAATGCCGGCAATACGGCGGCGCCCGCCATGATGCTGGGCGACCGCTGCGCCGACTTTATTTTGGAGGCGGCATAGCGCCTGACCCAGCTTGCCGACGGCGTCATCGCCGAAGCCGTCTGGGCCGATACCGTGAGGAAATTACACAGTCGCTGAAAGCGACAATAAAGGAGGAAAGAGCATGATCATTACCCGTCGAAACCTACTGGTTGGCTCCGCCGCCGGCGCGGTCGCGCTGACACTCGGCTCACGCGCCTTCGCGGCGCTCCCGCCGCTCGCCAAGAAGGACAAGTACAAGGTCGGTTTCGCCCAGACGGAAAGCAACAATCCGTGGCGTCTTGCCGAGACCAAGAGCATGCAGGACGAAGCCGCCAAGCTTGGCCATCAGCTGGTCTACACGGATGCCGCCGGTTCGTCGGCCAAGCAGGCCTCCGACGTGAACTCGATGATCGCGCAGGGCGTCGACGCAATCTTCCTGCCGCCCCGCGAAGACAAGCCCCTGGTGCCGGTCATTCTTGCCGCGCGCGATGCCGGCATACCGGTGTTTCTGGTCGACCGCGACGTTGATCACACCATGGCCAAGCCGGGCGAGGATTATGTCTGCTTCATCGGTTCGGATTTCATCGAGGAGGCGACCCGCGTCGGCGAATGGCTGGTCAAGAACGCCAATGGCAAGTCGAAAATCATCGAGCTGGAAGGCACGACCGGAGCCTCGGCCGCTACCGACCGCAAGAAAGGCTTCGACGATTTCATCGCCAAGCACTCGCAGTTCACCATCCTGGCATCGCAGTCCGGCGACTTCGCTCGTGACAAGGGCCGGCAGGTCGCCGAGACGCTGCTTCAGGCGCACCCTGATGCGGATATCATCTACGCGCACAATGATGAGATGGCGCTGGGCGCCATCGCCGCTTTGGAAGCAGCCGGCAAGACCCCGGGCAAGGATGTGCTGATCTTGTCGATCGACGGCGAGAAGGAAGGCGTCCAGGCGATCATTGACGGCAAGATCGGCGCTATCTGCGCTTGCAGCCCGCTGTTCGGGCCGAAGGCCTTCGCTACGATGGCCGACTATGCGGCCGGCAAGAAGATCCCGCCGTTCATCAAGAACGAGGATGCCTTCTTCGACGCCACGAACGCGAAGAAAGACTTCGATATTGCGTTCTGATATCCACTTTCTTTCCAGTTGCCCTACCCGCTTCGGCGGGTAGGGTTTGGGAGTTTGACGATGACCGCTCAGCCGGACCAAGCCGCGCTGCTCCTGGACATGCGTGACATCCAGAAGCGTTTTGCCGGCATCCCTGCCCTGGCCGATGCCTCGCTCCAGGTTCTTCCGGGCGAGATCCACGCACTCATCGGCCAGAACGGTGCGGGCAAATCGACACTTATCAAGGTGCTCACCGGCTATTACCGCCGGGATGCGGGGCAGGTGCTGTTCGAACGGAAGCCGTTCGAAGTTGGGTCTCCGCATCAGGCGCAGGTCAGCGGCATCAGCACCATCTACCAGGAGATCAATCTCGTACCGCTGCGCTCGGTGACCGAGAACATCTGCCTTGGACGCGAGAAGCGCCGCCGCGGCCTGCTCGACTGGAGCGCGATGCATGCGGAAGCCGAGCGCCTGCTCAGCCGCTTCTCGATCGGCATCGACGTGCGCCGCCCGCTCAGCGATTTCAACACCGCCACGCAGCAGATGGTGGCGATCGCCCGCGCCATCGGCTTTTCCGCCCGCCTCGTGATCATGGATGAGCCGACCTCCTCGCTGGACGAGCGTGAAGTCTCGGTCTTGTTCAGCGTTATCCGTCAGCTCAAGGCCGACGGCGTCTCCGTTCTGTTCGTCAGCCACAAGCTCGACGAGTTGTACGAGGTCTGCGACCGGGTCACGATCATGCGTGACGGCCGCACGGTGCGAAGCGCGGCGATGAGCGACATCGGCAAGCTGGAGCTGGTCGCGGCCATGCTCGGCCGCGACGTCGCAGCCGTCGAAGGCCACGCGACCGCGTTCGGCGAACGCGATCGGTCGAGGATCGGTGATGTGCTGTTTACCGCGCAAAGGCTGGCAGCCGGCCAGTTGGTCCGTGACGTGAGCTTCGACCTGCGCCGCGGCGAGATCGCCGGCTTTGCCGGCTTGCTCGGCGCCGGCCGCACCGAAACAGCCCGCCTCGTATTCGGCGCCGACCGCCGGAGCGCAGGCGAGATGACGATGGAGGGCGCGTCCTACCATCCCGCACGTGCCGCCGATGCCATCGCCGCAGGGATGGGCTTCTGCACCGAGGACCGCAAGGCCGAGGGCATCGTACCGGAAATGACCGTCGCGGAGAACATAACACTGGCACTGCTGCCGAAAATCAGCCGCAATGGCATCCTGAACGAGGCCCGGCAGAAGGAGATCGTCGAGCGCTTCATTCGTGAACTCGACATCAAATGCTCGGGGCCTAACCAGAAGGTCCGCGAGTTGTCGGGCGGCAACCAGCAAAAGGTGCTGCTTGCCCGCTGGCTGGCAATGAACCCGAAGCTGCTCATTCTCGATGAGCCGACGCGCGGCATCGATGTCGGGGCCAAGGCCGAGATCCAGCGCCTCATCCGCAAGCTTGCCGATGACGGGCTCGGCGTGCTGATGATCTCCTCGGAACTCGAGGAAGTGATGGAAGGAGCCGACCGCATATTCGTGCTGCGCGAAGGAGTGAGGGTGGCCGAACTGGAAGGCCAGGCAGCCGACGAGGAGGACGTGCTCGCGGCGATGGCGCATGGCGGCGCGGCGAAGGAGGCAGCGTGAGCGATCTGGCCACACCATCCGCAGCCAACGACGCTGGAAACCGCCACTTTGATGTGTTCGGTTTCCTGGCGCGCTACGGCACGGTGATCGCGCTTGTGCTGCTGGTGGTCTTCAACCTTGCCTATACGCGCAATTTCGCGACGCTGCAGACACTCAACGTCAACCTAACCCAGGTCTGCACAATTGTGATCGTCGCGGTGGGGATGACCCTGGTGATCGCCACCGGCGGCATCGACCTGTCGGTTGGTTCGCTGATGGCGATCTCCGGCGCATTGGCGCCGATGATCTTCATGGGCACGATCTTCCCGGTCGGAAACATCTATCTGGCGGTAGCCGTCGCGATGATTGCCTCGATCCTCGTCGCCGGCCTGTTCGGGCTGTTCAACGGCTGGTTGGTCTCGCGTTTCCGCATCCAACCGATCGTCGCAACGCTCGTGCTGTTCATCGCCGGGCGCGGGATCGCGCAGGTCATGACCAACGGCAATCTGCAGACCTTCCGCGTGCCGCAATTCCAGTGGATCGGACTTGCCCGCCCGCTCGGCATTCCCGCGCAGGTCATCATCATGGCCGTGCTGGTTGCGGCGGCCGCTTGGGCCCTTCACCGCACGGTGTTCGGGCGAAGCATCCTGGCGGTCGGCGGCAATGAAAAGGCCTCTGAACTCGCCGGCATCGCCGTATCGAGGATCAAGCTCGCTGTCTATGCGATCAGCGGCCTGTGCGCGGGGCTGGCCGGTCTCGTCGTCATTGCGATCAACTCCTCCAGCGACGCCAATCTCGTGGGGCTGGGCATGGAACTCGACGCCATCGCGGCGGTCGCGGTGGGCGGCACGCTGTTGAGTGGCGGAAAGGCCACAATCATCGGCACCCTGCTGGGCGCACTGACCATCCAGTTGGTGCGCTACACGCTGCTCGCCAATGGCGTGCCCGACGCCGCTGCGCTCGTCGTCAAGGCCGGCATCATCGCATTCGCCGTCTGGCTGCAGCAGCAACACCGGGTGTAATCCATGAACAGCGCCAGACTGGTTCGCATCATCGGCACTTACGGTGTCGTCATCGCGCTTGCAGCCCTCGTCCTGTTCGGATTCCTGCGCTACGACCGCTTCCTCGGCCTCTTCAACGTGATGAGCGTTCTGCGCTACAACTCGATGTTCGCGCTCGTCGCGCTCGGCATGTGCTTCGTGATCATGACCGGCGGCATAGACCTGTCCGTCGGCTCCGTCGCCGCCTTGGGCAGCGTCGCTTCCGCCCTGGCGAGCCCGCACGGCATCGCGGCAGGCCTTGCAGCGGGCGTTGGCGCCGGCCTGGCAGCCGGGCTGATCAACGCGCTCCTGGTTACGCGCGGAAACCTGATGCCATTCATCGCCACGCTTGCCACCATGCTGGCCGCAAGCGGCTCGGCGCTGCTTCTGGCCGGCAACCAGACCGTTTCGGTGTCTTATGATTCGGGTTTCACCGCCATCGGCCAAGGGAATTTCTGGATTTTCCCGATTCCGGCAGTCATCGCCCTGGTTGCCTATGCCGTCGGCTCAGTGGTCCTGAACTACACCAGCACGGGACGGACGGTGCTGGCCATCGGCGGTGGCGAGGATGCCTCGCGGCTGATGGGGCTGCGCACTGACCGCGTCAAATTTCTCGTCTATGTCGCAAGCGGGTGCCTGGCCGGGCTCGCCGGCGTCGTCCTCGCTTCTCAGTTCGGCGCAGGCCAGCCGATCGAGGGCGTCGGCTGGGAGCTGTTTGCCATCGCAGCCGTGGTCGTGGGCGGGACGCTGCTGACCGGCGGCTCGGGCTCGGTGTTGACCACGCTGGCCGGCGTGCTGTTGCTCGGGATCCTTTTCAACGTCCTGAACTTCGAAAACGGCATGGGTTGGATTTCGCTGTCAGCCTACTGGCAGTCGGTGATCCGCGGGCTGTTTTTGCTCGTCGTCGTCCTTCTCCAGGCACGGCTTACGGCAAGGCGCGAAACTGCCTGAGGATGGCGAGCGCCTTCGAGCACGATGGCGCTGCAGAATCAGTGCGCGTTGCGCACCCGGCCGATGAGCGCATCCCGCAGACTTTCTGCGGCGATGCTTCCCCGGTGCACCTGGGGTCCGACACCCTTGGAGCGGGATCCGCAAGCGGATCCTGGTGCAGTCACATGGCCGTCCTGGTCATTTCCCGGCGACCGCCACGAACACGGACTGCCCCTGCCTTTCCAGCCGAAACAGGATGGGCTTGCTCTGCCGGCGAGAGTTCGCCCATTCCTCGACGATATCCGAAGGCTCCGTCACGCGGCGATTGTTGGCCGATATGATGACATCGCCGGGCTGCAATCCGCTCCGGGCGGCAAGGCCATCGGGAACCACTTCCACGACGAAGACGCCGGTTGTTCCTGATTTGATGCCTAGCTGCTGACGCGCCTGATCCGGAATCGGGCTGAGGGATAGGCCGAGGCCGTCGGCCGCCGACTTCTTGTCGGGAACAGCGCCGGTCTTCACCTCCGCATCCTTGCGCTCACCGATGACAAGCGCGATCTCCTGGTCCTTGCCGCCGTTACTCCGTGTCAGAGTGGCCTTGCTGCCAGGCTTCTGGCTAGCCGTCGCAAGCGTGAGGTCATGGACACCCTCAATGCCCTTGCCGTTGAACCGGGTGATCACGTCACCCGGCTTCAAGCCGGCTTTCTCCGCCGGGCTGCCGGGCTCAACCGAAGCAACCAGCGCGCCCTTGTCATCCTTCATCCCGAGGGCCTCAGCCAGCGACGGCGTGATGTCCTGCAGGCGGACCCCGATGAAGCCGCGCTCGATCCGGCCGGTTCGGATCAACTGGTCGGCGATGCTCTGGGCGGTACGCGATGGCACCGCAAACCCGATTCCGATGCTGCCGCCCGACGGTGAGACGATGGCGGTGTTGACGCCGATCACCTCGCCACGTGCGTTGAACAGCGGACCGCCCGAGTTGCCTCGATTGATCGACGCGTCCGTCTGGAGAAAATCGTCGTACGGCCCGGCTTGAATGTCTCGCGAGCGGGCCGAAAGGACGCCGACAGTGACAGTCCCTCCGAGCCCGAAGGGACTGCCGATCGCGATTGTCCATGCGCCCGGCTGCATTGCATCCGAGTCGCCCCATTTGGTCGTGGTCATGTTGGGCCGCGGGTCGACCTTCAGCACCGCTATATCGGTGGCGGGGTCACGGCCGACCAATTGCGCCGGCGCCGTTTCCTTGTCGGAAAATACGACATGGATCTCTGTCGCATCGGCAACGACATGGTTGTTGGTGACGATGTAGCCGTCGGCACTGATCACAAATCCGGAGCCAAGCGCCTCCCTCACCTGCGGCTGAACGGGTCCGAGGCCCTGGCCGTCGAACGGACTTGTAAAGTCGCCCGCCGTCGTCTGGTCCTGGACAACCTCCCGGGTCGTGATCGCGACCACGGCCGGCAATTTCTGCTGGATGATCGCTGTGAAGTCGGTCGGGGTATCCTGGGCCAGGACAGGCGCCACGCCACTGGCCGAGAGCATCAGCGCAACCGCGATCAAGCGCGTTGCAAATCGTCTTTGCATATCGTGAGACATTGCTGGACCTCCTGCCGGACAGCCCCGGCCGCTCGGCCGCGCCGCGCGGAGCCGGTGCTCCGGACGCTAGAACTGCCAACAAAGCTGTTTGTTTCAGCCCCCCGGAAAAATGGCACGGCCAGGAAAAATAGCCCGACCGCAGGGTCCGGAAGGCAGCAGCCGGGAACCATTGAGGCCGTCGAGTTCAACCGTCCACAGGACTGGTCCCGGACGTGGCAGAAATCAGCAAAGCGACTGCGTCAGCTCCGGCAAATGCCCGATATGCCCATGGAGCCAACCTAGCGGCTGAGGTGCCTCTACCGGGCCTGGTGCGAAAAGGATCTGCAATGAAAGAGGGAGCTCCACAGCCGCCGAGAGACGCGGCTGTGATCACCACCGCTCGAACTCCCTCAAGGGAACAAAAGGGTACCAACTAAGTTCGGCCCCCATAATGAGGATGCCTATATGGACCTGTTGCCCCAGTCAGCCGAACACACCGTCTCCCCGCCGCCCGCTCCAGACCTTCACCGGCTTTTGTTCGATCCAAACTTGCGTATACACGGCTTGATTGATGACACTGTCGTCACCAAAGCCTTGGACGATTTGAAAGCCGTGCGTTCCGGGGAAGACGATCTCTACGTTGAAATCGACACGCCCGGAGGCGACGCCGACGGCGCGCGACGTCTAGCTCTAGAGTTCAAACTTTTTCTGAAACACTCGGGCCGCAACGGCTACATCATTGGCAAGAATACGGTTTACTCTGCCGGGGTAACGGTCCTTGCCGCTTTCCCGAAAGCCTGCAGGTTCCTTTGCCCGCAAGCAGTCCTGCTGATTCATGAAAGAAGGCTTGAGAAAGACTTGGTTCTGAATGGACCAATTCGAAGCTGTCTTCAGATCGTTCGCGAACAACTTGCGCTGTTGGAAACGGCAGAGCGACTCGAGAATGAAGGGTTCGCCGATCTCGTCCAAGGTTCTCGAACATCGCTGGAAGAGCTGCGCGACCATGCCCTGAACAGCTGCTACCTGATGGCAGCAAGAGCTTTGGAGCTAGGCCTTGTTGAAGACATTGCCCATTAACTTGATGC
This sequence comes from Mesorhizobium sp. P170090, assembly GCF_057786115.1. Lineage (NCBI taxonomy): Bacteria > Pseudomonadati > Pseudomonadota > Alphaproteobacteria > Hyphomicrobiales > Phyllobacteriaceae > Mesorhizobium > Mesorhizobium sp. P170090. The sequence continues at coordinate 4,205,871 of NZ_JBYNWH010000001.1, read as the reverse complement.
CTCGATGCAAACGGCAGAGCGGAGTCAAACACGCTTGCCTCACTCATGTCGGCGGCGACCATGAACGACGAGGTTGACAAGATAGAGCGGACCGGCGGCTGTCTTTGCGGGTCTGTGAGGTATGTTGTTACCGGCGCGCTGTTGCGCGTTGGCTTGTGTCATTGCCAGGATTGCAAGCGAACCAGCGGCAGCACCTACAGTGCCTTTGCCGTGTGGCCGCGGTCGGCTTACCAGTGCAAGGGCGAGCTTGCAGCGTTCAACGGCAGAGGTTTTTGCCCGGCATGCGGGTCGCGCGTGGTGAATCTCCGCGACGACGAAGCCGAGATCATGACCGGCACTCTCGATGATGCGCCAAACGACCTTCTCCCGACATACGAGCTTTGGACCCCCCGGCGCGAAGCCTGGCTCCACAACCTGCCTTGGGCTGACCAATTCGCGGGCGATCGCACCGAAGAAGGCCAAAATTGGCGCGAAGCCCGACGAGTATGACCATGCTCGAATGGCCCTCCACCCCTTGAACCGTGAAAGTCAGCTTGATGCGCGATGAATCACTCAAGTTCTTGAAGGAGATTGTGGCGACCCCGTCGCCGAGCGGCTTTGAGCAACCCGTAGCGGAGCTTTTCCGCGAGTATGTTCGTCCCTATGCCCACAGGTTGACGACGGACGTCATGGGCAATGTCACGGCGATCATCAATCCTGAGGCGTCTATGCGCTTCATGTATGCCGGGCACATGGATGAGGTCGGCTTCATCGTCCATTACATCGACGATGACGGCTTTCTTTTCTTCAGCACCATAGGTGGAACGGACGTTGCCACTGAAATCGGCCAGCGTGTCTGGGTGCACGGCAAGGAGCCGATCCTGGGCGTCGTAGGTCGCAAAGCAATCCAGACGTTCAAAGCCTCTGACACGTCTCAAACTCCCTCGCTGATGGAACTATGGATCGATATCGGCGCGAGTTCGCGAGAGGAAGCGTTGAAGGTCGTAGAGGTCGGCAGCGCGGTCACTATCAACGGCGAGTTTGCGGCGCTACAGGGCAACCTTGCTGTCGGACGAGCGTTCGACAACAAGGTTGGCCTCCTCATCGGCGCCGAGGTCCTGCGCTGCCTCTCCGAGGAGGGAGGCGTTCACCCCGGCGTGGGCCTCTATATCCTGGGTACGGTTCAAGAGGAAATTGGTTCCCGAGGCGCGATGACCTCAGCGTTCAACATCGCACCTCGAACCGGCCTCGCAATCGATATGGGCGTGGCAATGGACTATCCGCGCGCTCGCGCCGAGGATCAGGGCAAACTGGACCTTGGGAAAGGGCCGGCAATCACTCAAGGCGCGAACACCAACCCGGTGGTGTTCAATCTGCTGAAGTCGGTGGCCGAGAAAGAGGGCCTACCTTATCAGCTTCAGGCGGTGGGCAGCTCAAGCCCTACCGACGCGCGTGTCATGCAGCAGAACCGAGGCGGCGTCGCAAGTGGGGTGCTCTCCGTGCCTTTGCGTTACATGCATACCCCGTCGGAAGTTGTTTGCCTGGATGATGTGCAAACGACGATTGACCTGGTTTGTGCATATTGCCGGCGATTGACGCCGGAGATCGACTTCACGCCAAGATGAGGCGGCGGGATTGATTGTGGAAGTCGTGGCTCCAACAGTCGCCGATCTGGCGCCTGTCGGCCACCGCCCGGTTCGTCGGTCACCGCGCACCTGCGAAAACCCAACCACGGTCCACTGGGGAGCGCGCCTCAGGTCACCGCGACCGCTTCCACCAAACGCCTGAGGAAATCCGTCAGACCGGCTTCAGGATCATCACCTGCGCCAACGAGCACCGAAATACCCCAGCGCCCAAGCACGGCCTCCTCCACAGGGTTGCGGCTGGGCATGAAGATGAACGAAGGGGGACGATCTTTCTCATATCCAGACCGGTGCCAGGTTTGCCAAAGCCGGTGCAACAGCAGCCGGATGTTTGGATCGGAGAGGCTATAGCCAATGAACAGGATCGTGCTGCCGAGAGCGTCGGAGCGAAAGCGGACATCAAGGGGAGAATTGAAGGACAGGCGGTCAAGATAGTCGGTTTCGGTGAGGACAAGGGAAAAGTCCTCGTCAAAGTCGCCGTGAAATTTCACGATGTGCGTTATGCCTCGACGGGCCTGCGCAACGTGCCGTGCGTTGGCCACTTTCACGTACTCTCGACCGTGGATTTCAAAAGCGAGTTCCAGGTTCCGGTCATAGTTCGTCGTATAGATGACGGGAAAATCGAGCGTCACGATGAGACGGTGCAATTCCGATTTCTCGATCCGTTCCTTGGCGACAGACCAGTTTCTGTCCATCCAACTGCGAAGTGGTCCGATGCTGCCATGCTTGATCCGATAGTATTCGGCCAAGGTCTGAAAACGATCGCGTCGCGTGGAAAATTCATCGTCGACGCCGAGCTCCTTTGCCATTCGCTCGATGAGCTTCTCCCAAGACGGAAGTCCGACGCTGATCGATACCCCCGCCCCCACAAACAAAATTGCGCTGCGATGACGAATTGCATTGGCGAGCGAATTTATAGGATCATCATCGTTCATGGATAGGTCCTCCGAAGCCACTCGCGTGGGCCGGACCTAAAGGTGCGTGCCCCGTGAGCGGATCGTGGACGCGGCCCCGCAATTCGAGCCAGCACGGCGCACTGCGGGAGCATCGTGCTCCGCCCTCATCGACGAAATCGGATCGACCACGCACCAGCCAGCCCAGAGGGGGCGGCCCTTGCAGTCCTGCCGAGCCGCTTGCCACCCGAACCGAGGTAGCGGCCGCGAGGACACTGGCTGTGAACTGGAACCGGCGGTGTTGCGGTTTACTGGCCACGTTGATTCAGTTCTGCGCCAGCCATATTGCGCAAAACTCTATCGAGTTTCGCATTCACCAAGAGGTTGCGCCGCTTCGCGCCGATAAAGATGGCGAGAGAGTAAATCATTGTAAGAACAGAGATCATCGTCATTCCGGCCTAAACATCAGCGGCCGGAGATGTTCCATGCGCCCGGAAATATTCCAGTGCAGGTGTTTTTAAATCGCCGAAGCTACGCGCTCAATGCGCGGTTGGTTTCGTGTCCAGGGCGGACGAATTAGCGCAAGGCGGTATTCATCCTCCCACATCGGCGGCGGACTGAAGCGAAATGCTGGTTGTGTCCCCCAGAATTGCAATGAAACGCCGATGCTTTGCATGCGGCCCGGAACAAATGCTCGCTTGCACAGTTCGAGCCATGCAGCGGTCGACCCCCGCGCTGCAAGATCGGTAGCCCGATCGCCCGCGCCGGCCCCTCCCACGGCGCGGGCTTTCGTTTGAATTCACGCTGTCGGGGTTGGAGTCGCTCCGCCGTTGTCGCGAGCCGGCTGATATACGCGCTGTCCGGGGCTCGCGGGATGCCGGCGACATCGGCATTCGCGCAGTCCGGCAGGTCAGCCGATGCACGGGAACAACGTGGCACTGTGATGGTTTGGTGGCCTCGGAAGGTGGCAGAGAACGATGGGCAAAAAGCCCAAACAGCACGCAAAATCCACGGCGGATCGCGAAAAGGCGATCGAGGCGCTCTACTTCGCGCGCAAGTGCGGCCTTACGAAGGAAGAGGCACTCAAGATGCTCAGGGAAGCCCCGATCGGGATCGATGATGAAGCCGAAGAGCGCTCCGGCAGTTAGAGGCGACCGTCAATCGCGCATCGCAGCCGGCCGCGGCGCATGATCTTCTTCACTTCCGATACGCATTTCAACGATCCGCGCATTCTGCGCCTCGACCGGCGTCCCTTCGCCTCGTTGGTCGAGCATGACCAGGCGCTGGTTGCGTTTTGGAACGAAACGGTTGGCCCGAACGACGAGGTCTGGCACCTCGGCGATTTCGCCAAGGGTCCAGCCGAGACCGTCTCTTCACTGCTGTCGTCTCTTAACGGGTCCAAGCACCTGATTATTGGCAACAATGACAGCGCCGCCACCATTGGCGACCCGGCCTGGGCGAGCGTGCACCACTACATGGAGCTTCTTGTCGAGGGCCGCTTGCTGGTTCTGTGTCACTATCCTTTTCGCACCTGGAACCAGATCGGCAAGAGATCGGTAAACCTGCACGGTCATTCGCACGGCCGTCTGAAGCCGATGACGCGCCAGCATGATGTCGGCGTCGACGCATGGGGATTTCGTCCGGTCACCTTTGCTGCCATTCAGGCCAGTCGCCGGCGGGGTTAGCCCGGCAGAACGCCGGGCGAGCGAAGGTCTTCAGCTTTGCGGAATTGGAGCCGACGAGAGGCCGTCTGTAATCCTGCTGTGTCCGCAACAATGCGGCAATCCTGGTGGCGGCTTCAAATGGGAGAACAGCCTCACGGATAGCGGTTTTCGCGCGTGGATCGGCACTGCTCGAGGGGCCGGTACGCGGACCGCGCCACACCATAAACTTGAGTGTGGCGGAGTCTTACGGAAGCCCTACCGGCCGTCGCAGCGCGAGATCGAACGCATCGCCTGAGCTCAGCACGTGAACCCTCAGATCATGGATGGAAAGGGCGGCATCAGGCTCACCTTCCGCGATGTTGGAATGGGTCACGCCGGCTGCATCGACCAGATAGACAGCGCCGCTGCCGATGACCTTGAACATCTCGCCCTTCACCACGATCGCCGTGTCTTCATCAATGCCGATGCCGAGGACGCGCGGGTTCTGCGACACCGCCCCGATGAGCCGCCCAATGCGGCCACGTTCCGCAAAGTGCTGGTCGATAATGACGTTCGGCAGCAGGCCCAGTCCCGGCGCCATGCGTATGTGGCCGATCCGAAAGGACGCTGCGTTCGGCCCCTTCACCATCATTGTGTCGCTCATGACCGACGCGCCCGCGGAGGTGCCGGCAATGACGCCTCCGGCTTCATAGATTTCGTGCACCCGCTCGTCGATGGGCGTGTCGCCGATCTGGCTGGTGATGCGGAGCTGGTCGCCGCCGGAGAAGAACACCGCGCTCACGTCTGCAAGCGCACTTATTTTCTTTTCATGAGCTGCCTCGAGGCGGTCGTTGACGTAGAGCTCGATGACATCCTTGATGCCCAGCTCACCGAAGGACCTCTGATACTTCTCGAGATAGCCATCCGGCTCATGAGACGCGATGGTGGCAAGCACCAGGCGGCCGTTCGGAACCAGGCTCGCTACCTCCTTCAAGATGACACGATCGCCATCATGGTCCTCGTGGCCGCCGATGATGACGAGCGTTCCGGCTTTACCGTTCGAGGATCGTTTTTTCTTCTTGTCGGTCATTTGCCCACGTCTTTCTTGCGCAGGAAAACGTGCGGGTGGTTGTCCTCGCTGGTCATGAAAGCGACTGCGAACTCCCTGCTGTTATGCGCCCATCCAGACACGCCGGTCGCGGTAAGCACGATGGCTCCGGCTTCGCCGCCGATCGCCTCGACTTCCTTGAGCGCGGGATTCAGCACCTGCTCCAGGCCGCCTTCAGCCTGTCCCGAAGACAATGCCTGCCGCGCCGAGAGTGCCTGCATGACACGGGCCGCGAGAGCCTTTCGCGCGATATGCTCACCGTCTCCCGAGAAGGCGACGGCTCCCAACCGGTTGTCGGCATAATAGCCGCAGCCGGGTTGCGGAGAATCCCCCACACGACCGGGAGCACTGCCGTCCAGTCCGCCGGTCGAAGTGCCGACGGCGATGTCCCCGTATTGATCCAGGGCAACCACACCGATCGTATCCTTCGCCTCAGACTTGCTGGAGGCGTCGCGCTGCTGCGACGTGATCAAATCCGCCGGATCGCAAAGCTCCAGCTGCTTGTCGGCGGCGAAACGCCGGGCCCCCTCCGACGCCAGCAGGATCGGCTCCTCATGCAGCATGGCCTTGGCGACACTGATTGGATGGCGCACGCCCTTGATCACTGCGACGGCACCTACATTGAAGTCCCTGCCCTCCATCAGGCCAGCGCACATCTCGACCTCGCCATCCGAATTGAGGGCACTTCCATATCCCGCATTGAATGTCGGGTCGGCCTCGAGGACGCGACCGGCAGCTTCCACGGCATCGACCGCCGTTCCGCCGCCGGCCAGGATGGCCCGACCTGCCTCGAGCGCCTCGATGCATCCGTTGCGATGCGCCTCCTCCTCTTGCGGATCGATCTCCTTGGCGCCGCCGTGCAGGATCAGCGACCACATCAGCCAGCCCTCAGATGGCGAATATGGGTCTGATCGGGCCCTCCCCTCGAAGGCGTCGCGCCTCCGAAGCCGGTTACCTGCCGCCACACGGCTTCAACGTCGTCGACGGTCAGCACGACAAGGTCGTTTTCCCGTGCAAGCCTGAGACACACGTCGACGGCCTCCTTCTCGGGACAGACGGCGTGAATGCGGCCTGGGGCGCAGCCGGCGTTCAAGGCACCTTCCCGCAGCAAGCCGGCGATCGCTCCGGGGGCTCGGCCGCGCAGCTCCTGCTCATCCTCCTTGAAGACGATGACGTCGAATATCCGCGAAGCGATCGCGCCCATCTCGCGTATATCACAATCGCGGCGGTCACCGGGTATGGCGACCAAGCCGATCGTGCGCTGATAGCCGCGCCTCATGTGGGAAACGAGCTTTCCGAGCGCCTTCAGCCCTTCCGGATTGTGCGCATAGTCGACGATCGTGCGGAAACCATGCCCGTCGAAGACGTTGAGGCGACCGGGAGATTGCTCGAACGAGGTGCCAAACTCGGCCAGCGCCGCCCGGATCGTTGCCGCCGGAACGTCGTAGCAATGCGCCATGGCGACGGCTGCCAGGCTGTTGGCAACGTTGAATTCGGCCGAACCCTCGAAGGTCGCGGGAATTTCGTCGACGCTCATCAGGAACATCGATTCCCCATCCTCGTGGATGAAAATGTCCCAGCCGTCGCTGCTGGGCTCCCGCGTCACGGCGCGGCCGCCTTCCGCCAGGTGGTTGCGCAAGAAACCGGGCCACTCGCTCCTGCTCGCCAGCGAGAAGTAGCAGATCCTGCCGCCGGCATCTCGCGACATTGCGGACGTGTGGACGTCGTCGGCATTAAGAATGCTCCATCCACCGCGGCGAACGGACTCGACCACGACCGATTTCACCTCCGCCAGGTCCTCGATCGTGTCGATGCCCCTCAGCCCGAGATGGTCGCCGTGGACGTTCAGAACCGCGCCAACATCGCATGCATCGAAGGCAAGCCCTTCGCGCAGGATGCCACCGCGCGCACATTCCAGCACCGCGACATCGACGCCCGGCTCGCGCAGCACGATCCTGGCGCTCTGCGGGCCTGAGCAATCGCCTGTCATGATCCGCTCGCCGTTCAAGTAGACGCCGGTGGTCGAGGTGAGCCCGACCGTTGCCCCATTCGCCTGCAGGATGTGCGCCAGCATCCGGGCAGTGGTCGACTTGCCGTTGGTGCCGGTAATCGCGAAGATCGGAATCCGGCCGTCCTTGCCGCCTTTGAAGAGAAGATCGAGCACGGGCCGTGCGACGTTGCGGGCGCGCCCCGACGAGGGTTCGAGATGCATGCGGAAACCAGGACCGGCATTCACCTCTATGATGCCGCCGCCAGTCTCGCTGACCGGCCGTGAGATGTCGGGACAGACGAAGTCGATCCCGGCAATGTCGAGACCGACGATCTGTGCCGCCCGCTTGGCGATCAGCGCGTTTTCGGGATGGATTTCTTCCGTTCGGTCAATCGCGGTCCCACCGGTGGAGAGATTGGCGGTGGGCCGCAAGAGCACCATTTGACCCGGCGCTGGAACGCTCGCCAGGGTGAGCTGCGATTTTGACAGGAAATGCTCGACACATTCGTCGATCTCGATGCGGGTCAATACCGAGGAATGGCCCTCTCCCCTTCGCGGGTCGCGGTTCGTCTCCTCGACGAGCTCGGCGACAGAACTCCGGCCATCGCCGACCACATGGGCCGGAACCCTCTCGGCAAGCGCCACGACCTTTCCACCGATCACCAGGATCCTGTGGTCCGAGCCGACGAAATGCTGCTCGACGATAACGCTGCGGCTGTGTTCTCGCGCCTGTTCGAAGCCCCAGCGGACCTCGTCTTCCGTTGCCAGACCGATGTTGACGCCGCTTCCATGATTGCCATCGAGTGGTTTGGTGACCACGGGGTAGCCCAGCCGTGCTGCTGCCGCGACCGCGTCCTGCGCCGATCGCACGAGTTCCCCGCGTGGCACCGGCAGGCCGGCCTGTTGCAGCAGGAATTTGGTCAGGTCCTTATCCGAGGCGATCTCGGTCGCAATCTCGGAAGTGAGGTCGCTGCAACTGGCGCGGATGCGCTTCTGATGCTTTCCGTGACCAAACAGCACGAGGCTGCTGTCGTCAATCCGCGCCGCGGGTATGCCTCGCCTCTCGGCCTCGCGCACCAAGGAAGCAGTCGTAGGCCCCAAGGCACGCTCGGCGGCCAGACGCTTGAGCTGCTGCAGCCTGGCTGCGAACTCGAATGGCCCCTGCGTTTCCGCAATGTCGCCGAGCCCCTCGACACCATGCAGATTGGCCGGCAGCAGGCTGTCCACCAGTTCGAGCGCGACGCGTCCGGCGAGCAGCCCGACAAGCTCATCCTTGTAGGCGAACATGACGTTATAAGTGCCGGGACTACCTTTGACCGACCGTGTCTTTCCTCGTGTTACCCGGTGACCGAGCATGCTCTGCAGTTCCAGGGCGACATGCTCGACGACGTGGCCGAGCCAGGTTCCTTCCTGCATGCGGCGGACGAAGCCGCCGGCGGCGCCATAGCTGCAGCCATGGCCCGCAAGGCCGGGCAACAGTCGGACGATTTGTTCGGAAAACCCGGGCAGTTTGTCTGTCGGGAACGCCTCAAGGGCTCCGAGGTCGATCCGAATCTGGACCATTGGCGTCATACTATAGAGGTGCGGCCCGCGAAACACGCGGGCGTCCACGACGCGGATAGGGCGAAAACGCGAGGCGCCCCGATGAATTTCTTTGTCCGACATAGTCCGTTTCTCCTGACTAACTCCGCAACATCCGGAGGATCGGTTAGTTCCCGGCCTTTCAGCCCAAATATTTTTGCAGGAGAGAGAAACAAAAGTGGCCGTTAACATATGTTGCCCCAAGAACACCCTCTGGTCATCTCGGCCACGTGCGGTCGCTGTTCTGAGGGCTACTTATCTCTCGGGACGAGGCGGGCCAGGCATTCGCTCGTTTTCACAAACATTCGCCGGGCACATCGCGGCCGTTGAGCTAGTGCCCGGCTTTGCTCATGGCGACCCATTGTGCGGGTCCAGCACTGAGGCATTAATCTTCAGCACGCTTTCGGCACCCGGGAACATTTCCAGACGCGTCAGGTTTGGAACCATCCTTGCACCGGAACTACAGCCATGCAGAGTCGAAAATCGGTGAAGGCCGCGCTTGTCAAGGAGATCGACGCGGTCCGCCTTCGTATCTCGCTGCTTGAAAGCGAGCTATGCAGAGATGGCAGACCCAGGCAAATTGGATGGCGTTCAGGATACGAACTGAACGCCCACAAAGCCCGCCTTGCTCGACTGGAGACCGTGCTTGCCCACTATCCGTCGGCACCGGCAGCCCGGGCATCGAAACAGCAACCGCTTGAGTTGCGCGCAAGGCAACCAAGTAATTTTGGGGAAACGCCATGGCTGACAGACCCTCAATCAGAACTCCGCTAGCTCGAGTGCGGGGCCTTGGATCGGCGAAACACGGAACCGAAACGTTCATGCTGGAGCGGCTGACATCTGCTGCCCTGTTGATCCTTGTCATTTACATCGTCGCGGTCGTTATAATGCTGGTCGGTGAGCCTCGAGACGCCGTCCTCAGCGTCGTAGGATCGATCTATGTCGCGCCAGCCCTTATTGGCTTCATTCTCGTAAGCTGCGTTCACATGCGGCTTGGAATGCAATCGATCATCGAAGATTACTGCCATGCCACCGTGCTCAAATCGCTTCTTCTGATCGCCAATTGGTTATTCTGCTGGGCAGTCGCGCTCGCAAGCTTGTTCGCTGTGCTGTCAATCAGCTTCAGATAGCGATCCGGTTCTCAGCTGCAGCCAGCGTCTGCCACCGGCAGGCTGAAGTTCGCCTCAGCGGAGAACCGGGCTGGCTTGCGCAAAGGAGTTCGACAACCCGGCCTCATCTGATTTGCGGCAGCCTGTCCCATTGATGGAAAGGGGGTGGAGAGGTCAACTCCCACTCCAATGTGGTAGCTCCTGGCCCCCATGGGTTCATGCCGGCGGCTCTTTGCCGGTAGAAAGCTTCCAAGATGCCGAAGAGGAAAATCACGACACTCGCGGCCGACAGGTACGATCCATACGAGGACACCATGTTCCAGCCGGCGAATGCGTCGGGATAGTCGACATAGCGACGCGGCATGCCCGCCAATCCAAGGAAGTGATGGGGGAAGAAGACGAGGTTCACGCCGACGAAGGTCGTCCAGAAATGGACCCCAGCCAGAAGCGGGTTGTAGAGATATCCCGTCATTTTCGGAAACCAGTAATACCAGCCCGCGAAGATGCCGAAGATCGCTCCCAGTGAAAGTATGTAGTGGAAATGAGCGACGACGAAGTATGTGTCGTGCAATTCACGGTCGAGGCCGGCATTTGCGAGTTGAACGCCCGTCACCCCGCCCACGGTGAACAGGAATATGAAGCCGAGGGCCCAGAGCATCGGCGTCCGCAGGCTGACCGAACCGCCCCACATGGTTGCAATCCAGGAGAACACTTTAATCCCGGTCGGCACTGCTATCACCATCGTGGCGAAGGTGAAGTAGCGCTGCGTGTCGAGGCCTATCCCGCTGGTGTACATATGGTGGGCCCAGACGACGAAGCCGATCACCCCGATCGCCACGATTGCGTAGACCATCCCGAGATACCCGAAGATCGGCTTTCGCGAGAAGGTCGAGATCACCTGGCTGACGATGCCGAACGCCGGCAGGATCATGATGTAGACTTCCGGGTGGCCGAAGAACCAGAAGAGATGCTGGTACAGCAGCGGGTCGCCTCCGCCGTCCGGCGCGAAGAACGTGGTTCCGAAATTGCGATCGGTCAGGAGCATGGTGATGGCGCCGGCCAGCACCGGCAGAGCCAGCAGCAGCAGGAAGGCGGTGATGAGGATCGACCACACAAACAGGGGCATCTTGTGCAGGGTCATCCCCGGCGCGCGCATGTTGAAGATGGTGGTGATGAAGTTGATGGCTCCCAGGATCGAGGAGGCGCCCGCAATGTGCAGAGACAGGATGACCAGATCCACGGCGGGACCGGGATGGCCGGAGGTCGACAGCGGCGGGTACAGGAACCAGCCGGTCCCAGGGCCATAGCCGCCGGGGACGCTGGGCATGAAGATCGACAATAAAAGCAACATCAATGCCGGCGGCAGCAGCCAGAACGAGATGTTGTTCATGCGCGGGAAGGCCATGTCGGGGGCGCCGATCATGATCGGAACCATCCAGTTGGCGAAGCCGCCGATCAGGGCGGGCATCACAGTGTAGAAGATCATGATCAGCGCGTGGGCCGTGGTGAAGACGTTGTAAAGCTGCTTGCCGGCGTCGATCGCCGCGTCGCCCTGGTAACCGTAGATCATCGACGCCAGTCCGGGGAAAAACTGGATCCCGGGTTGCTGCAGCTCGATTCGCATGCTCACCGACAAGAGCATGCCGATCACCCCCGCGATGAAAGCGAAGACCAGATAGAGTGTGCCGATGTCCTTGTGGTTGGTCGAAAACAGCCATCGGGTGATGCCGGTCGGCTGGCGGCTGTCGAGACCGTCCGGATCTGCCGCCGTATATTCGTTCATGACCTTCTCCGCTTGAGCCGTCCGTCGCCAGCATCGAACCGTGCTGGAACTTGATTGTTCCCTCCACCGAACCGGCGGTAGGAACATTCCACGGAAGCCGCGGTTAGGTTCCGCGCGGCCGACCCTGCGCGGCTGAGGATCGACGTCCATGCTGGCGATAATTGCTGCGACACTGGTTCTGACTACGGTGGTTGGTGGGCTGATATCCGCCTTCTGGCTCGAGGCGCGTCATGGTCTCCATGACCCCATGCCGCCGGAAATGTCGGTGCCCAGGCAACTGAACGCCCCGTCCTGGAGCCGGTGGTCCTGACATGGACGCGATCACCGCGACACTCGACCCGAGAACGCGAGCCGGCTGGCTGCTGCTCGGCTTCGCGCTCGGCGGTTTCTTCGACGGCATCGTCCTGCATCAGATCCTGCAATGGCATCATCTTCTCTCGGGCATCGCCGATCCGGTGGGTTCCGACCTGCGCTTCCAGATCATGGCCGACGGCCTCTTCCATCTTTTCATGTATGTGCTCGCCGTCGCCGGCACGGTGCTGCTGGTGGCCGCGAGGGCGGCCGGCGCGCGGCCCGGGACCACCACGGAGATCCTGCGGCTCGCCTTCGCCGGGTTCGGCGTCTGGCATGTCGTCGATGCCGTCGTGTTTCACTGGCTGCTGGGTCTGCACCGGATCAAGATGAACAGCGACTTGCCGCTCGCCTGGGATATTGCGTGGCTGGTCATCTTCGGCATCGTGCCGCTTGTGTTGGTGCTGGTGCTGCCCAACCGCGGCGGACCGGCACGCGGTGCTTCGGCAGCGCTTACCAGCATCGTCCTGCTCGCGGGATTGGCAGCCGGCGGCGGCCCGTTCTTCAACGGTGCCGCCAATTCCATCATCGTCTTTCGGGCCGGGATGGAACCGGCGGCGATGATGCGGGCCGTTGAAGTCGCCGACGCCCATCTCAAATGGGTCGACGCCAGCGGCACCATCTGGGCGGTCGACCGCGTCTCATGGCGCGGGTTGGTATCCCTTCACGCGCGCGGCGCCCTTGTGGTCAGCACGACGCCTGTCATTGCCGGATGCCTCGCCTGGACCGATGCCGCCGGAATGAGCAGTAGCTCCAGCCAGCAGCGAGGCACTCCTGCCAGGCTATGACTTCCGGACAGGGATAGGGGAGTATCAAGCATGCAGTTCGCCACCGAGAGCAGCCACGGCCGGAGCCTGACACCGCGCATCGTCGTGGTCGGCGGAGGCTTTGCCGGTCTGGAGGTTGCCAAGGCGCTCGGCAAGGCGGAAATCGGGGTGACGATCATCGACCGCCACAATCACCACTTGTTCCAGCCCTTGCTCTATCAGGTTGCAACCGCCGCCTTGTCGGCGCCTGACATCGCCGAGCCAATCCGCAAGATCCTGGGCCGCTATCCCTCGGTTCAGGTTCTCTTCGGCGATGTCACCGAGATCGTCACCGAAGCCAGGATACTGGTGCTGGCCGATGGGACCACGGTCCCCTACGACATCCTGGTCTTGGCCACCGGTTCGCAGCCATTCTATTTCGGCCAGGAGAGCTGGGCTCGGGTTTGTCCCGGCTTGAAGACCATCGAGGACGCGCGCACGATCCGGTCACGGCTGCTGCTATCGTTCGAGCACGCGGAACGGACCACCGATCCAGTCGAGCAATCCCGGCTGATGACGATCGCCATTATCGGCGGCGGCCCGACCGGTGTCGAACTGGCGGGCTCGATCGCCGAACTCAGCCGGCACACACTGGCGCGCGACTTCCGCAACATCCGGCCCGAGAAGACAAGGATCATACTGGTAGAAGCCGGCGAGCGTCTGCTCGCCGGATTCGCCCCGGAGCTTTCCAGATATGCACGTCTGCGCCTTGAAAGCCTGGGCGTCGAGGTCGCGCTCGGCAACCGGGTCGAGGCGATCGAAGCGCATCAGATCACCGTCGGCGGCCAGGTGATCCCGGTGGCCTTGACGCTCTGGGCCGCCGGGGTGGCGGCTTCTCCGCTGGTCGCCCAGCTTGGTGTCGGGCTCGACCGCGGCGGTCGGGTGAAGGTCGAATCCCACCTGCAGGTCGTCGGCCATCCCGATGTCTTCGCGCTTGGCGACGTCGCACTGGTCCTCGATGGGAACGGCCAGCCATTGCCGGGTCTTGCCCAGGTCGCCAAGCAGCAGGGCGAGCACCTCGGCAAGGCACTGGCACGCCGGATAGATGCTGGCGATACGCTGCCCGCTTTTGTCTTCAGCAATCGAGGCAACACGGCCATTGTCGGCCGCCACGCTGCCGTGTTCGAATCGGGGAGGCTGAAACTGAAAGGCTGGTTCGCCTGGTCTGCCTGGGCGCTCATCCATGTCTACCTGCTCGTCGGTTTTCGGCACCGCCTTCAGGTCTCGATCCAGTGGCTCTGGCGCTACCTGACCTATGAGCGTGGCGCCCGGCTCATCGCCGAGGAGCGAGTCGAACCGGGTTCGAAATCATCGCCGGGAGCGGCCCCGAGAGAGCCGCTGCCAACCAAGGCAGACGCCGCCCCGGCATTGCACGCCCGCACTGACTAGATTGCCGGGTGCTCAGTTCGGAGACAGTGGCGATGCGGGGGTCAGCTCTGGATTCCGCCACGGCCCGTCGTCCCACGGCAGCCCGAACCTCGATAGTTGAGGCGGGTGGTTCCCAGCTTGTATCCGGTGCCGGCCTGATGGATCCGGATGGCACCAACGACGTTGCGTCCCTATATGAACAAATGAACACAGGCTCCTCGAAACGGGATCTGTTGAACCCCTCCTCTTCAGAGACAGCTCGTCATGACGTCACCTGCGACTGCTGAACAACCCCCGGTCATTCAGACGGGGCTTCCCGCCCTGAGCAACAGCTATGCGCAATTGCCGGAGCGCTTCTTCGCGCAAACAGATCCGAAGCCGGTGTCCGAACCGCGGCTGATCCGGTTCAACCGGCACCTCGCGGAGGAACTCGGGCTCGATGCCGACCAGCTTACCAGCCCGGATGGAGTGGCGATGCTTGCCGGCAACAGATTTCCGGAAGGGTTGCAAGCAATCGCCCTGGCCTATGCGGGCCACCAGTTCGGAAACTTCGTGCCTCAGCTTGGCGACGGGCGCGCCCTGCTGCTTGGCGAAGTGGTGGACGTCAACGGCGTTCGCCGTGACATCCAGCTGAAAGGATCGGGACCAACGCGGTTCTCGCGCAACGGCGACGGCCGCGCCGCACTCGGCCCTGTCCTGCGCGAATATGTCGTCAGCGAAGCGATGGGCGCGCTCGGCATTCCGACGACGCGAAGCCTTGCGGCGGTGCTCACCGGCGACCCGGTCTATCGCGAGGTCCGGCTGCCCGGCGCCGTCCTGACACGGGTGGCGGCAAGCCATATCAGGATCGGCACGTTCCAATATTTCGCCGCGCGCCACGACACCGAGGCGCTCAAGATACTGGCCGACTATGCCATTCAGCGTCACTTCCCACAGCTGGCGGGGGAAGCACGGCCGTACCGGGCTTTGCTGGAGGCCGTTGTCGCCGCACAGGCGGGCCTGGTGGCGCGCTGGATGCTGGTCGGCTTCATCCATGGCGTCATGAACACCGACAATATGTCGATCTCGGGCGAGACGATCGACTATGGCCCATGCGCCTTCATGGACGCTTACGACCCCGGCGCGGTGTTCAGTTCGATAGACCGCGCCGGTCGCTATGCCTATGCCAACCAGCCTCGTGTCGCCACATGGAACCTTGCGCGCTATGCCGAGACCCTGCTGCCGCTCATGAGCACGGACGAGAATGAAGCAGTGTCTGAAGCGGAAGAGGTGCTGAGGTCGTTCCAGGCCTCCTATGAGGCTGTGTTGCAGCGCGGCTTCCGCAGAAAACTCGGACTGCTGACCGAAGCGGAAGGCGACTTGCAGCTCGCTGCCGACTTTCTGGACGTGCTGGCTCACGGCGAAGCGGACTTTACGCTCGGCTTTCGGCGCCTGGGCGATGACCTCGACGCTGCGGACGGCCAAGGCACGGCGCGGCAGTTGTTTAAGGATCCAGGCTCATTCGATGCCTGGTCGGCGCGGTGGCGCCAGCGCATTGCAAGCGAACCAGCCGACACGGCCACGCGCCGGGCAGCCATGCAATCCGTCAATCCCAAATTCATCCCCCGCAATCATCGCATCGAGGCGATGATCCAGGCGGCGTTGGGCGGCGACTTCACACCGTTCGAGGAGATCCTGGCGGTCGTCAGCCGTCCCTTCGATGAGCAGCCGGGAATGGAACGCTATGCTGAGCCGCCACGCCCGGATGAGCGCGTCCTGCAGACATTCTGCGGTACATGAGACATTCGTGATGGTCGCTTAACATGTGCAAATGCGGAAGACCCATTTACAAGCTATCGTCACGGGCACTCTCGTAGGGGCTGAGCTATGACGATCATAGAATTGGCATTCGAATTGCTGGCACGGAAGCTCGTAGACCGTACCGGAATATCAGACGAAGATGCTCGAGACCTTGTCGCAGCCATGGGAGCTGACTGGTCATCGCTCGTGCGAGCAGCGAGGGCGATCAAAGAGGCTTAGGTCTTTTGACGTCGTTTTAGCTGCCATCAGCTGCAGGCAGATCGGACCGGAGGCTGCTGCCGCGATCCAGGCGCGACACCGCGCTCTTCACCGATCATGTCAGCAACGTGGTCAAGCACTGTATTTCGGTCGCCACTGAAGCCCGCTACGCAAGTCGCCGGAGCTCGCAATAAACTGCGATAGCAGCCCAGGCTTAGGATTTATATTGCAGGCCCGCACCACTGGCGGGGCGACGCGGGCGGGCCGCTGCCGTTCCTTGAAATCCGCGTTGGGAGTCAGATTCCGTCGGCACCGAAAAGCACAGGTGCTGACGAAGCAGACGGAACTTCCCCCCACGATCACGGTTTTGAGTCACGATGCCAACCCAAGGAGATGCAGATGTCGAGCAAAATGCCGCCCGTGCCGCCTGAGAACCAGAGCCAGAAGGGTCGAGGAGAAGGGCGACAGGTTAGCCACGATGATGCCCAGCACGGCACTCACGGAGCGCCGGATCCGGAGCGCCAAGGGCAGCAAGCCAACACCAAGGTCAACACCACTCATCAGGGCCGTCAGCAGGATCGGTGATCATGTCCACATCGAAGAAACACCCGAACACGATCCGGCAGGGCGGGCCAGGCGCATCGCACGAGAACGCCAGAAAACCCCTGCAGGTCAACAAACCCCCGGCGGATGAAAACCGTCGATCCAAAAGCCGAGTTTCAGGGGGTGGCGGTGAAAAGGACAGTCATCATTCGCACAATCCAGCCAAGAAGGGTAGCAACAGTTGAACCCACGCCTTGTGAATGATTGTGCTAAAGCGCGCCGCGTGTGCATGTCATTGTCTCACAACCGAGCCATTTTTTGAGTGACATGCATTGGCCGGACCAGGGTGAGGATCGGCGAGTCCAGACGCCCGGAAAAAAACGGAGGCCGTGGGCCCGCACCACTGGCGGAGCGATGCGGGCCCGGCCAAGGGTTACGGCCCTCGACCAGCAGCGAGGGGCTCGCTGCCGCATCCAGAACAAGCCCCGTAATTTCAGGTTCCGCTAATATACAAAAAAGCCGGCCACCTTTCGGCAGCCGGCCAGTTCCAACAGAACAAGGGAACGTGCACTGATGGGGCAGTGCAACGCCCGAAGTGTTTCGAGGCGACGATGTTCCACCGGAAATCCACAGATTCGCCGTTTCGATCTACATTGGCCGGATTGAAAGATCTTTGACGATCTCTCCCAAGTTCTCGCGGAGCCCGGTCCGACGTGTGGCGCCCTGTCTGCGCCTTGGCTCTCTATGCGGCCAGCAAGCTCATCTTTGAAGAATGCCCGCCGCGACTGCCGCGCGCGTCAAACACCGGCGTGCAATTGGTCGAGCGCGCGGCAGACCGGGGACGCGTCAAGTCGAGCGTCGGTCGACGTAGGTGTAGACGCCGGCCCCAATGGCGACCGCGCCGACCGTGATCACGATCGATGGCGCGCCCATCAAACTGGCAAAGACCGCCCAGATGAGGGCGACGATAGCGCCGAGTGTTCCCAGGATCAGTCTCGGCATTGTCTACCCCTCCACGTTCGGGCCGCCTGTGGATGGTCGTCACCCACCGGTCATGCGAAACGCCGCATGAAAGCACAGTGTGGCCCATGAGGTGAAGGGCCGCGCCGGAATACTCCGGTGCGGAAAAGATGATGCCCGCGCCGCCAAAGCCCGGGTGTTCAATAGCCAAATGGCTGGACCGGCGCCTAGCGCCTCAGCGCGTGGACTTCCGCCATGCTTTCGCCGCCCATCGGCAGGGCCATGTCATCATCGAGCAGCCGGGTGATGCGGGCAAAGCCCGTAAACGCCTTCCTGGCTGCTTCGGCCGACATTCTGCCCGACAGGGCCGCGGAGCAGCAATTCACGGCGCATTGATACACAGGCCCACGCCGTCCCAATGGCCATTTCTGCAAAAAGACCATCGCTTCGGCAACGCTATCGACTTCCTCGACGGGGTGTCCCTGCCCGCGCGCAATGCGCACGGGCGTAAAGAAATGCAAGCGGTCCATTTTGTTCTCTCCCTGGTCGGCCGCAGCGCGGACCAACCCTACTAAATTCGCGGATAGCGCGTTTGTTCCGCTTATTGCAAAAAAAATCTGCGCTGGTGGGCTTGGGTTGTCGACGCCCGCTTTTGTCCGGAACGTTAGGCCGGCTGATGCATTTCGCTCTCGTGATTGCCTTGAGGGACACGTTCAAACCATGCGGATAGCCCATGTCGCCCCTTTGCACGAATCGGTGCCACCCCTTCTCTATGGCGGCACCGAGCGCATCGTTTCCTATCTGACCGAAGGGCTGGTCGAACTCGGCCATGAGGTGACGCTGTTCGCCAGCGGCGACAGCCGGACGTCGGCCAGACTGATACCAGGACGTGAACGCGCGCTGCGCCTCGATCCGCGTCCGCTGAAATCGGACACGGCGGCGCATCTTGCGATGCTTGCCGATGTGAGGAACCGAGCCCACGACTTTGATATCATTCATTTTCATCTCAGCCATTTCCTGCATTTCTCGTTCTTCGAGACCATGCCGGACAAGACGGTGACGACGCCTCATGGCCGGCTCGATTATCTCGATCTGGCGCCAGCCTATGAGCGCTTTCCGCGCTTTCCGCTGGTCTCGATCTCACACAGCCAGAAGACCGGGCTTGCGAATGCCAATTGGCTGGCCACCATCCATCACGGGCTGCCGACGGGTCTCTATCAGCCGACCTTCCAGACGGCGGCGGGCGAACCATACCTTGCCTTTCTCGGCCGGCTTTCGCGCGACAAGCGGCCGGACCGGGCCATCGACATCGCCTTGCGGTCGGGCATGAAGCTCAAGCTGGCGGCCAAGATCGGCGACGATGATCGCGCCTATTTCCATGAGACGATCGAGCCCTTGATCGATGGCGACCGCATCGACTATGTCGGCGAGATCGCCGAGGGTGAGAAGACTGAATTCCTCGGCAATGCCGCTGGTCTCCTGTTTCCGATAGACTGGCCCGAGCCGTTCGGCCTTGCCGCGATCGAGGCGATGGCGTGCGGTACGCCAACCATCGGCTGGAACTGCGGTGCGTTGCCGGAAGTCATCGACCATGGCGTCACCGGATTTGTCGTCGATTCTCTCCATGCCGCGGTCGCCGCAGTGCCGGCCTTGCTGCAGCTCGACCGGCGAAAGGTGCGCGCCGTCTTCGAAAGTCGGTTCTCCGCCAACAGGATGGCGCGCGACTATCTCACTGCCTATGCGCGTCTCATCGGCGCCCCGGCTGAATCGAAAGCGTCGTGAACGACGGCGGACGTTCCGAGCCCGAAACAGAGATTTGTGACTGATGACCGAACTTGACGAGCGCAAGCTCGACCCTGCCGTGGCCCTTGCCTCCCTGGACGAAACCGCGCCGCGCGAGCCGCACCGGCTGTTTGCCCTAAAGCAAGGCGACTGTTTTGCCGTGGCCGACGCCTACGGCGATATCAGGGGTGCGGGCGACGGTTTCTTCCGTGACGACACCCGGGTGCTGTCGGAGTTCAGGCTCACCGTCGGCGGCCGGCAGACATCGCTGCTCGGCGCCTCGCTCAGCCAGGACAATGTGCTGTTCACCAGCAATATGACCAATTTGCCGATGCAAAGCGTCGGTGGCCGCGACATCCCGCAGGGCGCCATCCATATCGAGCGCGTCAGGCTGTTGTGGCAGGACCGGCTGTTCGAGCGCATCACCCTTTCCAACTACAGCCAGGAGCATTCGGCAATCCGCGTCTCGCTGCATTTTGCCGCCGATTTCCGGGACATGTTCGAGGTCCGCGGTTCGACCCGGCCGAAGCGCGGAATGGCGCATGCAGCGGAGATCGAGCCTGCCTCGGTGCTGCTGCGCTATGACGGACTGGACGGGCTGGCGCGGGTGTCTGCGATCTCGTTCTCGCAGCCGCCGGACCAGCTGAGCGCCGAGCGCGCGGATTTCCTCATCGCAGTGACCAAGCGCAGCAGCAAGATGCTTTACGTCGAGGTCGGCGCGGAACTGACCGAAACGCCCGACCGCGACCGCTTCCGGGCGGCCGCGGCGCGCGCCCGTTTCGGCATGCGGGCCAAGCGCCGCCATGGCGCGACCGTGCACAGTTCGGGTCGCGTCTTCAACGATTGGGTCGAACGCGCCCGCGCGGATGTCGCCTTGCTGACCACCGAGTTGTCGACCGGCCCCTACCCCTATGCCGGCATCCCCTGGTTTTCGACGGCCTTCGGCCGTGACGGCGTCATCTCGGCGCTGCAGATGCTATGGCTCAACCCCGGCCTGGCGCGCGGCGTGCTTGCCTTCCTCGCCCAGCACCAGGCGACCGAGACATCGCCTTTCAGCGACTCGCAGCCCGGCAAGATCATGCACGAGACGCGCAAGGGCGAGATGGTGGCGCTGCAGGAACTGCCTTTCGGCCGCTACTATGGCGGCGTCGATACCACGCCGCTCTACATCCACCTCGCCTGCGCCTATGCCGAACGCACCGGCGACATGGACTTCATCGCCAGCCTGTGGCCGTCTCTCTGCGCCGCCGCCAAGTGGACGGAAGAGGCGAGCCGCGCAACCGGCTTCGTCACCTATCAGCGCGCTGCCGAATCCGGCCTTGCGAACCAGGGCTGGAAAGACAGCTTCGACTCCGTCTTCCACGCCGACGGGCGCATTCCCAAGGGGCCGATCGCGCTGGTCGAAGTGCAGGGTTATGTCTTCGCCGCCTTCAGGGGCCTTGCCGCTCTCGCCCGCCGCCGGGGCGAGTTCGCGCAGGCCGAGCACTGGGAAAATCGCGCCGAAGAGATGCGGATCGCCGTCGAGCGTGATTTCTGGCTGGACGATCTCGGGTTCTATGCGCTGGCGATCGACGGCGCCGGAGAGCCGTGCAAGGTGCGCACCTCGAATGCCGGACACCTGCTCTATGTCGGCCTGCCCGAACCGGCGCGGGCTAAGATGGTCGCCGACCAGTTGCTTTCGGCCTCCTTCCACTCCGGCTGGGGGGTGCGAACGCTTTCCGACGATGCTGTGCTGTTCAACCCGATGTCGTACCACAATGGTTCCATCTGGCCGCATGACACGGCGATGTGCGGCGCCGGCCTGGCGCGGTTCGGCGAGCGTGACAGCGTGGTGCGGCTGATGAGCGGCACGTTCGAATCCGCCGTGCACTTCAACATGCGGCTGCCGGAACTGTTCTGCGGCTTTACCCGCTCGCCGGGTGAAGCGCCGATCGCCTACCCCGTCGCCTGCCTGCCGCAAGCCTGGTCGGCAGGCTCGGCCTTCATGCTGATGCAAGCGTGCCTCGGTCTGGAAATCGACGGCTGGAACGGCGAAATCCACGTCACTCGACCCCGTTTGCCGATCGGCATCGATACGCTGACGCTCAGGCATCTGGGTGTCGGCGAAAAGAGGGTCGATCTTACCTTCCAGCGCGTCGGCGACCGCGTCGTCGCCTTTCTCGCCGACCGCCATGAAGGGCTGGTTCCGCTGATCGTGCGGACATGATCGGAACGGCTTTCAACGGGAACCGATCCCAGGGTTTGTGCGTTGCAAAAACACAGGTTCTCACGGGCGATCGTCGGCTGCGAACACTCAAAATCGAACCATGAAGAAAAAGGCCCTGACGGCCAAAATTGAGTTGGAATTGGAATGACTGATTATGGCATGGCCCTGCTCTGGGTCTTGATCCTTGCAAGCCTTGGCCTTTCGATTCTAGCCGTTCTGTTATCGATCTCCAGGCAACGTCGTAGCCATAGCTTGACGGTTGCATCGACTGCCGGCGAGGACGTCGCATCGGAAGCGACGCGCAAGGTCTTGCGGGAGTTCGAGAAGAACGGACAATCTCCCGACGCGGCGCTGGTGAACTGGTCGCCCGACACCTTGCGCAAGATACTTGCCGACGACCTGCCGGACGCGCAGGTCATCGTCGTCTCGAACCGAGAACCCTATATCCACAACATCAAGGACGACGGCGTCGAGCTTCTGGTGCCGGCCAGCGGCCTGGTGTCGGCGCTTGAGCCTATCACCCGCGCCTGCAGCGGCACCTGGATCGCCTATGGTGGCGGATCAGCGGATCGTCTGACGGTCGACAGCAACGATCGGGTTCAGGTGCCGCCGGACAATCCGTCCTACACGCTGCGCCGCGTGTGGCTGAGCGACGACGAATATCAGGGCTATTATCTCGGCTTTGCCAATGAAGGGCTTTGGCCGCTCTGCCACATCGCCTTCACCCGGCCGGTCTTTCGTGCCTCTGACTGGGAGGCCTATGAGGCCGTCAACCGCAAATTCGCCGATACGGTGGTTGCCGAGGCTCGCAATGAGCGGCCGATCGTGCTGGTTCAGGATTACCATTTCGCGCTCCTGCCGCGCATGATCCGCGAGCGCCTGCCGGAGGCGATCATCATCACCTTCTGGCACATCCCGTGGCCGAACTCCGAAGTGTTCAGCATCTGCCCATGGCGCGAACGCGTTCTTGATGGACTGCTCGGGAGCTCGATCATCGGCTTTCACACCCAGTTTCATGCCAATAATTTCACTGAAAGCGTAGACCGGTTCCTGGAAAGCCGCATCGAGCGCGCCGACGCCGCGATCTCGTATGGCGGGCGGGCGACCCTGGTGCACGCCTATCCCATCTCCATCGAATGGCCGGCCGAACTCCTGGCCAAACTGCCACCGGTCGAGGAAAGCCGCGCCCGCCTGCGTGAGCGGTTCGGCCTGTCGGCGGACGTCAAGCTGTGCGTCGGCGTCGAGCGCCTGGACTACACCAAAGGCATCCTCGACCGCTTCCATGCGCTGGACGAATTGTTTACGCGCCACCCCGAGTGGATCGGCAAGGTAGTGTTCCTGCAGATTGCTGCCCCAAGCCGCGGCACGCTGCCGGCCTACCAGCAATTGCACGATGAATGCCTGCGTTATGCCAACGAACTCAACCAGCGCTACGGTCATGACGGCTACAAGCCCATGGTCATGGTGGCTGAGCACCATTCGCAGCAACAGGTCTATGAGATCTATCGCGCCGCCGACATCTGCATGGTCACCAGCCTGCATGACGGCATGAACCTCGTAGCCAAGGAATTCGTCGCCGCGCGTGACGACGAACAGGGCGTGCTGTTGCTCAGCACATTTGCCGGCGCGTCGCGCGAACTGCTGGAAGCACTGATCGTCAATCCTTACGACGCGGCGATGATGGGCCAGGTGCTGCTGCAGGCGCTGACCATGTCACCGGACGAACAGCGCGAGCGCATGCGCCCGATGCGGGAAATAGTGCGCGACAACAATGTCTTTCGCTGGGCCGGCAGCATGCTGCTCGATGCGGCGCGCCTACGCAAACGCGGCGACCTCGAAAGAGCGACAAGTGTCGCCGAGCGGCCCGCAAACACCGACACCAACATCGTCTCGCTGTTCGACCGCATGCGGAAGGTGGCGTCATGAATAGCCTGTCGAAAGCACCGGGCCTGCCAGCCGCACCCGACCTGCCGGAAGGACAATGGGCGCTTTTCCTCGACATCGACGGCACGTTGCTGGAGCACGCCGCGCACCCCGACGCCGTGTCCGTGAGCGACGAACTGCGCAACCTCCTAGGCGCCGTCGACAAACGGCTGGACGGCGCCGTCGCCTTTATCACCGGCCGCTCGGTCGAGGGCGCCGACCGCCTGTTTCATCCGTTGAAGCTGCGTGTTGCCGGTCTCTATGGGCTGGAACACCGGCTGACGCCGGACGGCGCGGTCGTTACCGCGGATGCTCCCGCCGATATCGCTGCCCTTGCCGACGCCATCGAGGCCGAACTCGATGACGGCCTTGTTCATATCGAGCGCAAGGGTCCGATCCTCGCCATCCATACGCGTGCGGCGCCGCATCTGCTGGCCAGGGCAACGCATCTTGTCGAACAGGCTTTGACCGAGCTTCCCAAGGGCTATCGGGTTATCCCGGGCAATGCCGGCGTCGAACTCATGCCGCTCGAAGCGGCCAAGGGCGCTGCCGTGCGGCGTTTCATGGCAATCCCGCCCTTTGCCGGACGCCGGCCGGTCTTTCTCGGCGACGACACCGCCGACGAAAACGGTTTCGAGGCGATCAACGAGGCCGGCGGCATCTCGATCCGGGTCAAGCCGCGTGGGCCGACCGTGGCCCAATACAGGCTCGATGATGTCACCTGCGCGATAGCTTGGCTTGCCGCCAATTTCGACGCATCACCGGCCCTCAACCGCAAAGCGTCCTGATCCCTGCCGTCTGCGGGTCGAATCAAGATCGCCGCGATTGCGCCGACCTTCGCCAAAAGCCGATCGATAAGCGCTGTTCTCATTGAATATCTTTAAGGCCAAAGCCGGCAAATGGATTGCTTGCCGGTTCCCCTGCGTCAGGCATAACCTGCGCAGTCGACGCGTGAGGGCGCGTGCGGCATCAAGGGGAGGACATCGCAGTGACCATACAAGGCGCATCACCTGATCTATACAATGAGGATCTGGCTCCGGCCAAAGTCCGAAACTGGGGGCCGTTCTCGATCTTCAACGTCTGGACGTCGGACGTCCACAGCCTCTGGGGCTATTATCTCGCCGCAAGCCTGTTCCTGTTTTGCGGCGGCTTCGTCAATTTCATCATCGCCATCGGCATCGGTTCGCTGATCATCTACGCGCTGATGAACATGGTCGGCTATGCCGGCGTGAAGACCGGCGTGCCCTACCCCGTGCTGGCGCGCGCGTCCTTCGGCATCTGGGGCGCCAACATTCCGGCCCTGGTGCGCGCCATCGTCGCCTGCTTCTGGTACGGCGCGCAGACGGCGGCGGCATCGGGCGCGATCGTGGCGTTGCTGATCCGCTCGCAATGGTTCGCCGATTTCAACGCCAACACGCATTTCCTCGGCCACACGGGTCTGGAAGTGATCTGTTTTGTGGTCATCTGGGCACTGCAATTGCTGATCATCCAGAACGGCATGGAAACGGTGCGCCGCTTCCAGGATTGGGCCGGACCGGCGGTGTGGGTGATGATGTTGATCCTGGCGATCTATCTCTGTGTAAAATCCGGGAGATTTGCCTTCACCAGCGACATCCCGATGGATGTGCTGCTCGACAAGACAAAGGATGCCGGCGTACCCGGAACCCCTGGCTCCTGGACGTCGCTGTTTGCGGTGGCGGCGATCTGGGTCACCTATTTCTCAGCGCTCTATCTCAATTTCTGCGATTTCGCCCGCTATGCCCCAGACAAGGCATCGCTGCGCAAGGGCAACATCTGGGGCCTGCCGATCAATCTCATCCTGTTCTCGCTGGTCGCCGGCGTGACCACCATCGCTGCCTTCGACGTGTATGGCGAAGTGCTTCTGCATCCCGACCAGATCTCGGCGAAATTCGACAGCTGGTTCCTGGCAGCGCTTGCAGCCCTGACTTTTGCCGTGGCGACGCTCGGCATCAATGTGGTGGCAAACTTCGTCTCGCCGGCCTTCGACTTCTCCAATGTCTTTCCCCGGCAGATCGACTTCAAGAAGGGCGGCTATATCGCAGCTGTTATCGCGCTGGTGCTCTATCCCTTCGCGCCGTGGGAAGGCAGTGCCGCATCTTTCGTCAACGTCATCGGCGCGACGATGGGGCCGATCTTCGGGGTGATGATGGTCGACTACTATCTGATCCGGAAGGGCGAGGTCGACGTCGAGGCACTGTACCGCGAAGATGGCGAGTTCCGCTTCCAGGGCGGCTGGCACGTCAACGCCTTCATAGCAGCCGGCATCGGCGCCATCTTCTCCTCGGTCCTGCCGAACTTCACCAATTTGCTGCCGGCATGGTGGGGCGTTTATGGCTGGTTTTTCGGCGTCGGCATTGCAGGGGTCATCTACTACGTCCTTCGCACCGCCGCCCTTGGCGCAGGGGCCAGGACGGCGAAGGCGTGAAATTGAGGGATAGGGAGTAGTCAGTAGTCAGTAGTCAGTAGTCAGTAGTCAGTAGGGAATAATACCCCTACTCCCTACTCCCTACTCCCTACTCCCTACTCCACCATCTCAGCCAACCTCCGCACCGTGTTCCAGTTGCGTGCGGTGCCGATGCCCATGCGCTTGTGGTTCATGGCAGCGAGCAGCCGCGAGCTTGGCCGCTGGCGCGAAAAGACGACCCAGATGTCGCCGTCGACCGAAGCCACCCTCTCGTCCTCGGCGGCATAGGCCTGGAGCGCGGCCACACCATCCGCTGGCGCTGGCTCGCGCATCACCCGCACGGCCACCTGATCGCCTGCCTCGGCAAAGTCGGCCGGGAATGGGTTGCCGGCGGCAAGTTTCAGCCAATCCTCGGCAGTGCGCACGATGATGACGACATTGCGGCCGAAGGTTTTTTCGAAGGCCGTTTCCAACTGCTGTTCCAGCTTGGCGATACCAGTCGCCCGTGTCTCGAAGACCAGATTGCCGGTCGCCACCAGGGTGCGCGGGTTCTTCAGCCCAAGCTGTTCAGCCATCGCCTTGAGGTCGGCCATGACGACCCGGCGGCCTTCGCCGAGGATAATGCTGTAGAGCAGCGCAACATAGGTTTGCATGGCAACGCGGCCTGCTTATACCAGCCGCGACTGGTCCACCGCGGCCGAGATGAAGCTGGCGAACAGGGGATGCGGCTCCAGCGGCCGGCTCTTCAGCTCCGGGTGATACTGGACGCCGATAAACCAGGGATGGTCGGGATATTCGACGGTTTCCGGCAGCACACCGTCGGGCGACATGCCGGCAAACACCAGGCCGCAATCTTCTAGCCGCTCCTTGTAGTCGATATTGACCTCGTAGCGGTGGCGATGGCGCTCGGAAATCTGGGTGTCGCCATAGATGTCGGCGATCTTCGAACCCTTGGCGAGTTCAGCCTGATAGGCGCCAAGCCGCATGGTGCCGCCGAGATCGCCCGTTTCGCGGCGCTTCTCCAGCATGTTGCCTTTCAGCCATTCGGTCATCAGGCCGACGACCGGCTCGTCGGTCGGACCGAATTCGGTCGACGAGGCGTGTTCGACGCCGGCCAGCGAGCGCGCTGCCTCGATGCAGGCCATCTGCATGCCGAAGCAGATGCCGAAATACGGCACCTTGCGCTCGCGGGCGAATTTCGCCGCCAGGATCTTGCCTTCCGAGCCGCGCTCGCCGAAGCCGCCGGGCACCAGGATGCCATGCACCTTTTCCAGCCACGGCGTCGGGTCTTCCTTCTCGAAAATCTCGCTCTCGATCCAGTCGAGCTTGACCTTGACGCGGTTGGCCATGCCGCCATGCGACAAAGCCTCGATCAGCGATTTGTAGGCATCCTTGAGGCCGGTGTATTTGCCGACAATGGCGATCGTTACCTCGCCTTCCGGATTGTGGATGCGGTTGGACACGGCCTGCCAGGGCTCCATGCGCGGCTTCGGCGCCGGATCGATACCGAAGGCGGCCAGCACTTCCGAATCGAGCCCTTCCTTGTGGTAAGCCATCGGCACGTCATAGATGTGGGGCACGTCGAGCGCCTGGATGACGGCGCTCTCGCGCACATTGCAGAACAGCGACAGTTTTCTGCGCTCTTCCTTGGGGATAGCGCGGTCGGCGCGGACCAGCAGGATATCGGGCGCAATGCCGATGCCGCGCAGTTCCTTGACCGAATGCTGGGTCGGCTTGGTCTTCAACTCGCCGGCCGTCGGGATGTAAGGCATCAAGGTCAGGTGGACATAGACGGCGTTGTTGCGCGGCAGATCGTTGCCGAGCTGGCGGATCGCCTCGAGGAACGGCATCGCCTCGATATCGCCGACCGTGCCGCCGATCTCGCACAGCACGAAATCATAGTCGTCATTGCCGTCGAGCACGAAATTCTTGATCTCGTCGGTGACGTGCGGAATGACCTGCACGGTGGCGCCGAGATAGTCGCCGCGCCGTTCGCGTTCGATGATGTTCTTGTAGATGCGGCCGGTGGTGATGTTGTCCTGCTGGTTGGCCGAGCGGCCGGTGAAGCGCTCGTAATGGCCAAGATCGAGATCGGTCTCGGCGCCGTCATCGGTGACGAAAACCTCGCCATGCTGGTAAGGCGACATCGTTCCGGGATCGACATTGAGATAGGGATCGAGCTTTTTGATGCGTGCGCGATAGCCTCGCGCCTGCAAGAGAGCCCCAAGGGCCGCTGCAGCGATGCCTTTTCCAAGTGAGGAAACCACGCCGCCTGTGATGAATACATATCGCGCCATGGGAGTCATCGCTTAACGCGGCCGAATTGATTCCGCCAGAGAAAAAACCGCCGCTGAGGCTTTTTCCAGAGAAGGCGCGATAGTCCCGAGGTTCGAGACTGGTGTTTTGGTCAAAACAAAAGGGCCGGCAAAAGCCGGCCCTTCGGCAGGTTTGTGAAAACGTCAGATGATGACGACCTTGGTGCCGACCCTGACGCGGCTATAGAGGTCCATGACGTGCTCGTTGATCATGCGGAAGCAGCCATTGGAAGCACTGGTTCCGATCGACTGCGGCGCGATGGTGCCGTGGATGCGCAGATGCGTGTCCTTCTTGCCGTCGTAGAGATAGATGGCGCGGGCGCCGAGCGGGTTCTGGCCGCCGCCGGGCATGCCGTCCTTGTACTGGCCATAATGCTTGGGTTCGCGCTTCTGCATGTCGAGCGTCGGGATCCAGCGCGGCCATTCCTGCTTGTCGCCAACGGCAACCTTGCCCTTGAACTGCAGGCCTTCGCGGCCGACCGCGATCGCATAGCGGCGGGCGGTGAAAGCCGATTCGACGAGGTAGAGGCGGCGCGCGCTGGTATCGATGACGATCGTACCCGGCTCGTAGCCGCTGAATTCGACGTCCTGCGGCACGAATTCCGGCTTCACCTTGAACTGTTTCTTGGCTTGCCGCTTGGCGAGAGCCTGGTCGAGCGCGCGCGTCTCGGGGAGATAGGCAATCGACGAGGCAGAGGACGTGCCGCCGAACAGGCCGGCGAACAGTCCGCCACTCGTCGGCTTCTGGCCCGGGGCCTCGCTGCGCAATTCGCCATTGTTGCCGGTCAGCGCGATATTCATCGCTTCGGCCGGAAGCGGTTCGGCCGATTCGATCGGCTCGACCGGCGCGATCGGGTCAACCGGAGCGATGATCTTGGTGGTCTTCTTGCCTGGCTTGGCGTCGGCAACTACCACCGGCTTGCCCTTGCTTGCCAGGAACGCCTGGCGCTGGGCATCGGCCCTGGCTTTCGCCGCATCGCGCATCGCCAGCTTGCGGGCCTCGAGCGCCTTGACGCGGGCGAGATCCCTCTCGGCGGCGATCTTGTCTTCGAGCTTGCTGATCTGAGCCAGATCATCCGGGCTCGGGTTTTTCTTCTTCTTGAGAAGCTTCAGCTGCGTCGCATCGCTCTTGGCGGCGACGTTGATGACAGCGGTTTTGCCAACCGCCTGCGGTGAGGTCATTGCCGGAGTGCCGGCGAAGACCGCGGAGCTCATGCCGAATACGGCACAAAACCCCATGAAAATGAAGCTGCGAAGCTGCATGGCGAAGATCCGATCGTTCAATGCTTGTTGCCCACGGCGTCGCCCGGCGCCCCCCAAGGGCGCAGAAAGTGCCGCCGGCAATCTATAATCGAAGTGGCGTACGGGCCTCAAGCACGGGGTGCGGTCGAATCTTCGTGATCGTGTGCCATTTGCCGCGACTGTGTTGAAACAACAACAGATCGCGGCATCTGACGCTACCGACTACTGGTTCGGAACCTGCGGTGTCACCGGCAAGGTAACGCCATTGGTAGCCGGCGGCGTAGCCGAATCGGTTGCAGGTGGCGTCGCCGGAGATGGAGCCGTCGCCGGGGCCGTGGTGGCGGGCGGCGTGGTGGCGGCGCCGTTGGCCGCGGGCGCGGCCGGTGCGGTGTTGCCCGAAGGCGGCGTCGGCGCCGTCGTGCCGGGCAACTGATTGAGCACGCCGTTGCCGCTGTCGGCCGGCACGCGGTCGAGAATGTCGATCGGTTTTTCGCCATAGCGGGCAACGATCGAGAGTGTCAGCGACGTCACGAAGAAGGCCGCGGCCAGGATCGCCGTCGCCCGCGTCAGCGCATTGGCGGCGCCACGCGCGGTCATGAAACCGGAACCGCCGCCAATGCCGAGACCACCGCCTTCGGAGCGTTGCAGCAGCACCACGCCGACAAGGGCGAGCACGACCATGAGGTGGATGACGATCAGTACGGTTTCCATATTTTATCCTGGCAAGCCCTGCCGCTCCCTGGCGATCAGGGCCGGTGATTTGGAGGCGGCTCCATACAATGCTTTAACGGCATTTCCAAGCCCGTGGCCGGAATATGGGAAGCAATGCGCCCTTTGCAACGATTTCCGCCGAACTGCTGCGTTCATAAGTCTATGACCGAACTGGTCGGCAACGAAATTCCGGGGCCTACGAGATATTCTGGTATGCCTCGGCGATGGCGAGAAAGTCGGACGCCTTCAGGCTGGCGCCGCCAACCAGCGCGCCATCGACGTTTTTGACGCCTAGCAGTTCGACAGCGTTGGACGCCTTGACCGAGCCGCCATAGAGGATGCGCATCTTGCCGGCCACGGCTGCGCCGAGCGCTTCCGCCAGTTTTTGGCGGATATGCGCGTGCGCCTCCGCCACGTCTTCGGCGGTCGGCGTCAGGCCGGTGCCGATAGCCCATACCGGCTCGTAGGCGATAACGGTGTTGGCGGGCGTTGCGCTCGGTGGCACCGAGCCGGCGACCTGGCGCGATAACACGTCGAGTGCTGTGCCCGCTTCGCGCTCGGCCTTGGTCTCGCCGATGCAGATGATGGCGACGAGCCCTGCCCGCCACGCCGCCGAGGCCTTGGCGAGGACGATGGCATCGTCCTCGCTGCGCTGTTCGCGGCACTCGGAATGGCCGACAATGACGTGGCTGGCGCCCGCATCCTTCAGCATCTCGGCTGAGACACAGCCGGTGAAGGCGCCGCTTTCCTTGATGTGGCAGTCCTCGCCACCGGCCCGCACCGGCGTGCGCGACAGGATTTCGACGGCGCGCGACAGCAAGGTCGCCGGCACGCAGACCAATGCTTCGGTCTCTGCGTCGAGCCCGCTCATGAAGCCGTTGCCGATCATCCTGAGCTCGTTCAGCGAAGCGCTGGTGCCGTTCATTTTCCAGTTGCCGGCAACGAGCGGTCGAATTCCTGGCGTCATGGGGATCTGGTTCTCCGGGCGACATTGGGGTCTCGCCCTCCCTATCAAAATCAGGCCACAAAGCAATCGACAGTGAGCCGGAAGGGCGCTATTGCGCTTGTTTCAGACTCGGGCGCACGCAAAACTGCGCAAAAATCGGAAGTAACAATGCTTGGTATATTGAGAAGCGCGGCAGGGACCTGGGTCGCGAAAGCCCTGCTGTCGCTGCTGGTGTTGAGTTTCCTTGCCTGGGGCGTCACCACGCGGATGACGGGCGGCTTCCTGGCTGGCCATCATGCGGTGATCACCGCCGGCAGCACCACCGTGTCGATCACCGAATACCGCCTCGCCTACGATCGCCAGATCGCCATGCTGCAACAGCAGATCGGCCAGCGCATCAGCCGCGACCAGGCCAAGGCCTATGGCATCGACAACCAGGTGCTGGCTCAGTTGGTGTCCGGCGCCGTCCTCGACGAACAGGCGCGCAAGCTCGGGCTTGGCTTCTCCAAGGACAGGCTGGCCGAACTGACGCGGCAGGAACCCGCCTTCCAGGGCCCGAATGGCCAGTTCGACCGCCGGCTGTTCGAATCCCGCCTGCGCGAACTGGGAATGCGGCCGGAGGATTATCTGAAGAACCGGGCTCAGGTGGCGGTGCGCCAGCAGATCGTCGAAGCGGTTTCGGACGGGCTCAAGGCTCCGGATACCTTCTTCAAGGCAGTTGCGCTCTATCGCGGCGAAGACCGCACCATCGACTATCTGATCTTGCCAAAGGCGTTGGTGGAGCCGATCGAGGCGCCATCCGACAGCGTGCTTCAGGCTTATTTCGAGGCCAACAAGAAAACCTACGCGGCGCCAGAATACCGCAAATTCTCCTATGTCCGGCTCGAGCCCGAAGACATCATGGATGTCAGCGCCGTAACGGACCAGCAGGTCAGCGACGACTACAACAAGAACAAGGGCCGCTACACCACGCCGGAAATGCGCACCATCGAACAGCTGGTGTTTCCTTCCGCGGACGCCGCCAAGGCGGCATCCGATTCGCTGAAGACGGGCGCCACTTTCGACAAGATCGTCACCGCGCAGGGCAAGACCCCGGCCGACACGCTGCTCGGCACGCTCTCCAAGGATAAGATCACCGACAAGGCGGTCGCCGATGCCGCATTCGCGCTTGCCGTCAACGAAGTCAGCCCGGTCGTCCAGGGCGCGTTCGGTCCGGTGCTTTTGCGCGTTACCGAGATCAAACCGGAAACGGTGAAGCCGCTGGCCGAAGTGTCAGACCAGATCCGCAAGGATCTGGCGCTTGGCGAAGCAAGCCGCATCCTGCTCGACGTGCACGACAATTACGAAGACACCCGCGCCGCCGGCAGCACGCTGGCCGAAGCCGCCGCCAAACTCAAGCTCAAGGACGTTACCGTCGAGGCCATAGACCGCACCGGCCTCAAGCCGGACGGCACCATCATCAAGGACCTGCCGGCATCGCCGGACCTCATCAAGGCGGTGTTCGAGGCCGAGCCCAACACCGAGAATCAAGCCCTGACCACCCCTAACAACGGCTTCGTGTTCTATGAACTGACATCGATCACGCCGGCTCGCGACCGCACGCTGGACGAAGTCCGCCAGCGCGTGGTGGCGGACTGGACGACAGAGGAAACGACCAAGCGGCTGACCGCGAAAGCAGACGAACTCGACAAGCGCCTCAAGGCTGGCACCACACTCGACGTCATCGCCGGCGAACTGAAGCTTGAAAAGCAGACCAAGCGCGGCGTGAAGCGCGAGGCCGACGATGTCGATTTCGGCAAGGAGGGTGCTGCTGCGATGTTCGGCGTCGGCGAAGGCGGCACCGGGCTGATCCCCTCGCCCACCGGCGACGGCCAGATCCTGTTCAAGGTCGCCGAAGTGTTCGAGCCGGCCGGAGCCGACGCCAGCTCGGTACCCGACGATGCGCAAAAATCCTTCACGCAAGGCATGTCCGACGATCTGCTCGACCAGCTGGTGGCGCAGTTGCAGACGCAGTACGCCGTCAGCGTCGACCAGGCCGCCGTTTCCCAAGCCCTCGCCCAATGAATGGCCTTAGCCCAATGAACGTCTTGGCCCAATGAGCGCCCTGAAGACCCATATCGCCAAGGTCGCCACGGGAACCGGGCTTACCTTCGAGGAAGCGCGCGAAGCTTTCGACATCATCATGTCTGGCGACGCGACGCCGGGCCAGATCGGCGGCTTCCTGATGGCGTTGCGCGTGCGCGGGGAGACCGTGAGCGAGATTTCCGGCGCCGTCGCCACCATGCGTGCCAAGATGCTGCGCGTCGAAGCTCCTGAGGGCGCCATCGACATTGTCGGCACGGGCGGCGACAATTCGCATTCAGTCAACATCTCGACCGCTTCGGCCTTCGTCATTGCCGGCTGCGGCGTGCCGGTCGCCAAGCACGGCAATCGCGGCCTGTCGTCGCTGACGGGCGCTGCCGACGTGCTGGTCGCGCTCGGCGTCAAGATCGATATCCCGCCAGAGGTGATCGGCCGCTGCATCCAGGAGGCCGGCGTCGGCTTCATGTTCGCGCCGGCGCACCACCCGGCGATGAAGCATGTCGGCCCGACCCGCGTCGAGCTCGGCACGCGCACCATCTTCAACCTGCTCGGACCGCTGTCCAATCCGGCCGGCGTCAGCAGGCAGATGGTCGGCGTGTTCCTGCCGGAATGGATCGTGCCGGTGGCCGAGACATTGAAGGCGTTGGGCACCGAGCATGCCTGGGTGGTCCATGGCGACGGCTATGACGAAATCACCACCACCGGCGAAACGCAGGTGGCGGAACTGGCCGGCGGCGAGATCCGCCATTTCACGCTCACCCCGGAAGCCGTCGGCCTGCAGCGCCACACCAAGGACGAGTTGCGCGGCGGCGACGCCGCCTACAATGCCACGGCGTTGCGCGACATGCTGAGAGGTGCTGCCGGGGCCTATCGCGATACGGTGCTGATGAACGCCGGCGCCGGCATGGTGGTGGCCGGCAAGGCGACGACGCTTGCCGACGGCATGGCCGCGGCCACACAGGCCATCGACAGCGGCCGGGCGCTGGGCGTGCTCGACAGGCTGGTCGAGATTTCGAACGGATGAGCCGTGGCTGACATTCTGCGCAAGATCGAGGCCTACAAGCGCGACGAGATCGCGGCGGCGAAGGCGCGGATACCGTTGGCCGAGATCAAGGCGCGAGCCAAGGATGCCGACGCACCGCGTGGCTTTCGGAGGGCGCTTGAGGCGAAGCGCAGATCGGGCAGCTTCGGCCTGATCGCCGAGATCAAAAAGGCAAGCCCATCCAAAGGCTTGATCCGTGCCGATTTCGACCCGCCCGCACTGGCGCAGGCCTATGAGAAAGGCGGTGCCGCCTGTCTTTCGGTGCTGACCGATGCGCCATCCTTCCAGGGCGCGCCGGAATTTCTCACCAATGCACGGAAGGCAGTGTCCCTGCCCGCGCTGCGCAAGGATTTCCTGTTCGACCCTTACCAGGTCTACGAGGCTCGCGCATGGGGCGCCGATGCCATCCTGATCATCATGGCCAGCGTCGATGATGCCTTGGCGAGCGAATTGGAAGCGACCGCGTTCGAACTCGGCATGGACGCGCTGATCGAGGTGCATGACGAGGCCGAGACGCAGCGCGCGGTAAAACTCTCGTCGCAGCTGATCGGCATCAACAACCGCAATCTCAGAACATTCGAGACCAGCCTCGAGACCTCGGAACGGCTGGCATCGATGGTGCCGGGCGGCCGATTGCTGGTCAGCGAGAGCGGAATTTTCACCCACGACGATTGCTTCAGGATGCAAAAGACCGGCATCAGCACCTTCCTCGTCGGCGAGAGCCTGATGCGGCAAGAGGATGTCGCTGCGGCAACGCGGCTGCTTTTGACAGGCAAGGCGAAAGCAGAGGCCATCTGAGGATGGCAGCCGCCCTCACCCATCTCGGCGCCAAGGGCGAGGCCAACATGGTCGATGTCGGCGAGAAGGCGGAGACGACGCGCACGGCGGTCGCCGAGGGCTTTGTCTCGATGCGGGCCGAAACCCTGAAGATGATCCTCGACGGCGACGCCAAGAAGGGCGATGTGCTGGGTACCGCGCGCATTGCCGGCATCATGGCTGCCAAGAAAACGCATGAGCTGATCCCACTCTGCCATCCGCTGCTTTTGACCAAGGTGTCGGTCGACATCGAACCGGACACCACGCTGCCCGGCCTCAGGGTCACCGCGCTCGCCCGCGTCACCGGCAAGACCGGGGTCGAGATGGAGGCGCTGACCGCGGCATCTGTCGCGTGCCTGACCATTTACGACATGGCCAAGGCGGTCGACCGCGCCATGGTGATTTCCGGTATAAAGCTGGTGGAAAAGACCGGCGGCAAGTCCGGCGACTACAAGGCGGGTTCGTAAATGGCGCTGGTTCCGGTCGCCGAGGCGCTTCAACGCCTACTCGACGGCGCTGTGGCGTTGCCCGGTGAAAGCGTCGCGCTGGCGGATTCGGCCGGCCGGGTGCTGGCGGAGCCGGTCGTGGCGCTGCGTACCCAGCCGCCTTTCAATGCATCTGCCATGGACGGCTATGCCGCACGGGCGCGGGATGTGGCGACCCTCCCGGCGAGGCTTTCGGTGATCGGCAAGGCGCCTGCAGGGCGAGGCTTTGACGGCGCTGTAGGTAAGGCGGAAGCTGTGCGCATCTTCACCGGCGCGCCGCTGCCGGAAGGCGCAGACACCATCGTCATCCAGGAGAATGTCCGCGATCTCGGCGGTGGCCGGATCGAGGTCACCGAACCGACGGCGAAGAACCGTAACATCCGCCGCCTTGGACTGGATTTTGCCCAAGGCGACGTGCTGCTGGAGAAAGGCCGCGTGCTCGATCCGGCTGCATTGTCGCTGGCGGCGTCGGCCAATCATCCCCGGTTGAACGTGGTGCAACGGCCGCTGGTCGCCATCATCGCCACCGGCGACGAATTGCTGCCACCGGGTAGCGAACCTGGCCCCGACCAGATCATCTCGTCCAACGCCTATGGCGTCGCTGCTGTGGCGCAGTCGGTCGGCGCTCGCGCGCTCGATCTCGGTATAGCGGC
Organism: Mesorhizobium sp. P170090; assembly: GCF_057786115.1. Lineage (NCBI taxonomy): Bacteria > Pseudomonadati > Pseudomonadota > Alphaproteobacteria > Hyphomicrobiales > Phyllobacteriaceae > Mesorhizobium > Mesorhizobium sp. P170090. The sequence continues at coordinate 4,169,488 of NZ_JBYNWH010000001.1, read as the reverse complement.
CGATCGCAAGGAAGCGATCGCGGCGCTGGTGAAAAAGGCGGTCGATGCGAAAGCCGACGTCATCGTCACGCTCGGCGGCGCCTCGGTCGGCGACCATGATCTCGTCCATGACGTGCTGACCGGCGAAGGCATGAACCTCGACTTCTGGAAGCTCGCCATGCGCCCGGGCAAGCCGCTGATGTTCGGGCGGCTGGGCGATATCAGGTGCATCGGCCTGCCCGGCAATCCGGTGGCGAGCCTGGTCTGCTCGCAATTGTTCCTGAAGCCGTTATTGGCGCAGCTCGGCGGCCGTCCCCACCGGCAGGACATCCGCCAGGCTCAGCTTGGCGCCGCGATGCCGGCCAATGATCTAAGGCAAGACTATGTGCGCGCCGTGGTCCGGGAAGAAGCCGGCGCATTGGTGGCGACGCCGTTCGGCATCCAGGATTCCTCGATGCTGAGAATGCTGGCCGACGCCACCGGCCTGATCGTGCGCGAGCCCTTCGCTCCGGCGGCAGAAGCAGGCGCTGCTTGCAGCGTTCTGATGTTGCGCTGAAGGTCGCGGATCCAAGCCGTTAATTCCAAGAGATAAGACTGGTTGTTACTCCGCCAGCAATGTCCGCGTCAGCGGATGTGTCGGATCGGCAAGCCCGTCGACGATGCTGAAATGATGCCGGTCCGGCTCGACCACTGTGCTGGTCGTGGCGCCGAGGCCGATCCAGATGTTGGCAAGCAGCGCATTCTGGCGCAGGAACTCCGCCCGCTCGCCGCCGCCGGCCCAGCAGGTGATGCGCGCGCCCTGCATGGGGCGCAGCAGAACCGGGCTTTCGGCCAGTGCTTCCGCTTCATCGATGGCCAGTGTCGCGTTCATCCCCGTCCGCATGATCGGCCGCAGATCATGAACCCCGGAGATCGAGACGACATTGCGTATGCGGCCGGCCACATCGGCGGCCAGAGGCGTCGTTGTCGTCACCATCCTGGAGGCGAGATGGCCGCCGGCGGAATGCCCGGTCAGGATCACCGGCCCGCCGACCATCGTCGCCGCCTTGCCGATCGCCGCCGCGATTTCCCTGACGATGCCGGAAATGCGTATGTCGGGACAAAGCGTGTAAGTCGGCATTGCCACGGCAAAGCCATTGGCAACCGCGCCGTTGGCCAGATGCGACCATGGCTTGTTGTCGAACGCCTTCCAGTAACCGCCATGGATGAAGACGACGAGCCCTTTGGGCATGACATCGGGAAGGAACAGATCGAGCCTGTTGCGCGGGCTGTCGCCATAGGCGATGTCGAGCTTGGCCCGACCGGACGCCGACATTGTATCGCGAAAAGCCTGTGCCGGTGTGTCCCATGCGGCCGGCCAGCGATTGCTGCCGGCAATGTTGTCGCCGTTGGCGTAGGCATTGTCCCAATCGGCAACACGATGTTCGAGCATCTGCATCCCTCCCGGATGGCTTCAGTTCAGTCGACAGGAATGGCCGCCGAACAGGGCGGCGTCAATGCTGCGACCTAAAAACATTTTAGGCTTGAAACAAATTTCGACTGGTGCGATCCTGCGCCTTGTTCAGCCATGGGCGCGAGGCAGACAGGGGCAGCCGAAAATGCTTGGGCCATCAGCGCATATCGACACATTCACGCGTGACAACCTGCCGCCGCCGGAGCAATGGCCGGAGTTTTTGCTCGACGGCTTCGACTATCCCGACCACATAAATGCCGGCGTCGAATTGACCGACAGGCTGGTCGAAAAAGGGTTCGGCGACCACACCGCGCTGATCGGCAATGGCCGCCGCCGCACCTACAAGGAACTGTCCGACTGGACCAACAGGCTCGCCCATGCCCTGGTCGAGAATTATGGCGTCAAGCCGGGCAACCGGGTGCTGATCCGCTCGGCCAACAACCCGGCCATGGTCGCCTGCTGGCTGGCCGCCACCAAGGTTGGCGCGGTGGTCGTCAACACCATGCCGATGCTGCGCGCCGGCGAACTCGCCAAGATCGTCGACAAGGCGGAAATCACGGTTGCGCTTTGCGATACAAGGCTGATGGACGAGATGACCGCCTGCGCCAAGGGCAATGCGTATCTCAAGCAGGTCATTGGCTTCGACGGCACGGCCAACCATGACGCGGAACTCGACCGAGCCGCCCTCGACAAGCCGGTCACCTTCACTGCCGTCAACACCGGCCGCGACGATGTCGCGCTGCTCGGCTTCACCTCCGGCACCACCGGCGTGCCGAAGGCGACGATGCATTTCCACCGCGACCTGCTGATCGTCGCCGACGCCTATGCCCGCGAAATCCTGGAGGTGACGCCCGACGACATCTTCGTCGGCTCCCCGCCCCTTGCCTTTACCTTCGGTCTTGGCGGGCTCGCCATCTTCCCGCTGCGCTTCGGCGCCGCGGCGACGCTGCTGGAACAGGCGACGCCACCCAACATGATCCACATCATCGAGACCTACAAAGCGACCATTTCCTTCACCGCTCCAACCGCCTATCGGGCCATGCTCAAGGCCATGGATCAAGGCGCTGACTTGTCCTCGCTGCGCGTCGCGGTTTCGGCGGGCGAGACGCTGCCGGCGCCTGTCTTCGAGGAATGGACTGAGAAGACCGGCAAGCCGATCCTCGATGGGATCGGCGCCACCGAGATGCTGCATATCTTCATCTCCAACCGCTTCGACGACATGAAGCCGGCCTCCACCGGCAAACCCGTCGGCGGCTATCAGGCACGCATCGTCGATGACGAGATGCGGGAGTTGCCGCGCGGCTCTACTGGCCGGCTGGCGGTGCGCGGCCCGACCGGCTGCCGCTACATGGCCGATGCCAGGCAAAAGGACTATGTCCGCGACGGCTGGAATCTCACCGGCGATACGTTCACGCAGGACGAGGATGGCTTCTTCCACTTCGCCGCGCGTTCCGACGACATGATCGTCAGCGCCGGCTACAACATCGCCGGCCCCGAGGTCGAAGCGGCGCTGCTCTCGCATCCCGACGTCGCCGAATGCGCGGTGACCGGCGCCGAGGACGGTGAACGCGGCCAGATCGTCGAGGCGCATATCGTGCTTGTGCAAGGTGTTTCGCCGGACGCATTGACCGTCAAACGCCTGCAGGACCACGTCAAGGCAACGATCGCGCCCTACAAATATCCGCGTTCGGTGAAGTTCATCGACGCCTTGCCCAAAACCCAGACCGGCAAGATCCAGCGCTTCCGGTTGCGCGCGGAGAAGATCAATTGATTAAGCCGCACGATCCGGCGTCCGATGGCGCGCAGATGTCGTTCAAGGAGCGGATGTCCTACAGCGACTATCTGCAGCTGGACAAGGTGCTCGATACGCAGGCGCCGCTGTCTTCTGCCCATGACGAGATGCTGTTCATCATCCAGCATCAGACATCCGAATTGTGGATGAAACTGGCCCTCCACGAGATCGGCGCCGCGATCCTCTCGATCCGCGCCGACCGCCTCGAACCGAGCTTCAAGATGCTGTCGCGTGTCGCGCGCATCTTCGAGCAGCTCAACAATGCCTGGGACGTGCTGCGCACGATGACGCCCAGCGAATACACCGAGTTTCGCGACGCGCTCGGCCAATCCTCGGGCTTCCAGTCCTGGCAGTACCGCGCCATCGAGTTCATGGCCGGCAACCGCAACCTAGCCATGCTCGGGCCGCACAAGCACCGGCGCGACCTTACGGACAGGCTGGAAGCGATCCTGGCCACGCCGTCGCTCTACGACGAGGCGCTTCTGCTTTTGGCGCGCAATGGCTTCGACATCGGCGCCGATGCCGGGCGCACGGACTGGCGCGAGACGCGCGGTGAGAACGAAGACGTGCTGGCTGCCTGGCAAACCGTCTACCGCGACCCGCAGCGCTACTGGATGCTCTACGAACTGGCCGAGAAGCTGGTCGACTTCGAGGATTACTTCCGCCGCTGGCGCTTCAACCACGTCACAACGGTCGAGCGCATCATCGGCTTGAAGCGCGGCACCGGCGGCACCTCAGGCGCCTCCTATCTGAAGAAGATGCTGGAGGTCGTGCTGTTTCCGGAGCTCTGGACGGTCCGCACCCGGCTCTAGAGCATTTCACCGTTTAACGGAAACGGCGAAATGCTCTAGCTCTTTGATTGACGCAATTTCGGACGGAAAACCGCTTCACACTTTTCCTGAAATTGCTCTGGTTTCTCACGTAACCGCGGTCTTCACCGCGAAGCGGGCGTCCTGCCAGGCGCCGGTGCGCAGAATATCCTCCAGGACTTCGACCGCCTGCCAGACATCGCCATATCCGACATAGAGCGGCGTGAAGCCGAAACGGATGGTCGACGGCGCCCGGAAATCGCCGATCACGCCGCGCTCGATCAGCGCGCGCATCACCTGATAGCCATGCGGATGGAGGAACGACACCTGGCTGCCGCGCTGGCTGCCGTCGCGAGGACTTTCCAGTTCAAGCCGGTAGGCGCCGCATCTGGCTTCGACGAGCTGGATAAACAGGTCGGTCAGCGCGATGCTTTTTCTGCGCACCGCCGCCATATCGACGTCGTTCCAGATATCGAGCGCGCCCTTGAGCGCCCGCATCGACAGCACCGGCTGCGTTCCGCACAGGAAGCGGCGAATGCCGCTGCCGACGGCAAAGCCCTGCTCGAAGGCAAAGGGCCGCGCATGGCCCCACCAGCCGCTGAGCGGCTGGTGGGCATCGTCATGGTGGCGCTCGGCCGCGTAGATGAAGGCTGGCGAGCCCGGGCCGCCATTGAGGTATTTGTAGGTGCAGCCGACGGCGAAATCGGCATTGGCACGGTCAAGTTCGACCGGCAAGGCGCCGGCCGTGTGGCAGAGATCCCAGATGATCAGCGCGCCGGCGTCATGTGCCTTGCGCGTCAGCGCCGCCATGTCGCGCAACTGGCCGGATTTGTAGTTGACGTGGTTGACCAGGATGACGGCAACGCTGTCGTCGATCAGCTCCTCGATTGCGGCCGCGTCGACGCCCTCCAGCCGCAGCCGCGTTCCCGGCCGGGTCGAGGCGAGGCCTTCGGCCATGTAGAGGTCGGTCGGGAAACTGTCGCCCTCGGCAACGATGACCGACCGATCCGGCCGCATGCCGAGCGCTGCGTGCAGCAGCTTGTAGATGTTGATCGAGGTTGTGTCGCAGACCACCGTCTGCCCGTCAGCCGCGCCGATCAGTCGCCCGAGCTGATCTCCGAGTTCCACCGGCATGTTGAACCAGCCGGCGGTGTTCCAGGCGCGAATGAGGTCGTGCGCCCATTCCTGCGTGGCGGCCTGCTGCAGTTCGCTGAAGACGACCGCTGACGCGGCGCCCAGGGAATTGCCGTCGAGATAAATCACGCCTTGCGGCAAGACAAAGCGTTCGCGCATGGAGCGCAGCGGATCGGCGGCATCCATTGCTTCGATTGTAGCGAGATCGGGTGTCGTGCTCATGATCCGGCGCCCCTCCATGGACAAACGCGCGCGGCGGAGCCTGCCGCCCAAACATGCCGGCGATCTTGAGTGGTCGCCCTTGAACTGTCAAACATTATATATAATTCACCCATTGAAAGGCTTTGATATATAATGATCCGCCGAGCGTTTATGTCTGATGGATCACGATGCTGGATGACGAGCAGACCTCGAAGACGGAAGCGGCCTATCGCCTGCTCAGGCGCGATATTCTTGCGACCCGGCTGGCGCCTGCCGCGCCGTTGAAGCTGAGCACGCTGCGCAACACCTACGGCATCGGCTGGACGCCGTTGCGCGAGGCGCTGTCGCGGCTGGAGGCGGAACGGCTTGTGACCGCCATCAGCAACCGCGGGTTTGCGGTCGCTCCCGTCTCTCGGGCGGAGCTCGAGGATTTGGCGCGTGCGCGGCTGGTGGTCGAACTGCCCCTGCTGGTGGAATCGATCGAGGAGGGCGACCGTGAGTGGGAAGACGCGGTCGTTGCCGCCCACTATCGTCTCTCACGGTGCGGGTCTGTTCTCGACGATCCATCGGATGATGCGGTCGACGCGTGGTACGAAAAACACGATGCCTTCCATGCGGCGCTGCTCAGTGCCGCGACATCCAGCTGGCTGCTGCGCTTCAATGCGACGATTTCCGACCAATTGCATCGCCATCACCGCTTCCTGGGTCTGGCGCCGACGCTGCGCGCCGCCGCCGGCCGCACGGATGGCCACCGGAAGGCCGTGGCGGCCCTGCGCGACGCCGTGGCGATCGAACACCATACCGCCCTGATGGAAGCGGCCCTCGATCGCGACGTCGAACGTGCGAAAACTCTGATGACCGCTCACATCGGCTACACGCTGCAGGTCTATGCCCAGAGTGAACCCGGGGCGGATGCTGCGCAGCCCCGTCCGAAAAGGAAGCGGCGATCGTAGCCGACGACGCAGGGCACTTTGTCTTCGTTTCACCCCGTTGCCGGCGAACGACTACGAGCGCCGCTCGCGGTGCCGAACGTCACGCTGAACAAAACGTCAACACATTCATTAAACTTTAAAAGGTTGCGGAACACAACTGGAACAGATAGTGTTTGTTCTGGGTTTGTTTTTTCTGATTCTGGTTTCAGAACCCCTGGGGGCCGCGATGCTGACGCGCAAACAACATGAGCTTCTGATGTTCATCCATGAACGCCTGAAGGAGAGCGGAATCCCGCCGTCCTTCGATGAGATGAAGGAAGCGCTTGACCTCGCCTCCAAGTCCGGCATCCACCGCCTGATCACGGCGCTTGAGGAGCGCGGTTTCATTCGCCGGCTGCCGAACCGGGCGCGCGCGCTGGAAGTGCTGCGGCTGCCCGACTCGATCGCACCAGGCCTCAATGCGGCGAGGAAGTTTTCGCCGAGCGTCATTCAGGGCAGTCTTGGTCAAACCGGCCAAGGGCAAGGCGGCCAAGGACAAGGCGCGATGGGCCAAGGCGGTATCGGCCGCCAGATCAAGCCGGGCTCGCCGTCGCGTTCGATGTCGGCCGGCAATGACGACGCCGTTTCGGCGGTGTCGATCCCGGTGATGGGACGCATTGCTGCCGGTGTGCCGATCGACGCCATCCAGCATCAGACCCATTCGATCTCGGTGCCGCCCGACATGATCATGGGCGGTGAACACTACGCGCTCGAGGTCAAGGGCGATTCGATGATCGAGGCCGGCATTTTCGATGGCGACACGGTCATCATCCGCAATGCCGACACAGCCAGCCCCGGCGAGATCGTGGTGGCGTTGGTCGACGATGAGGAAGCGACCCTGAAACGCTTCCGCCGCAAGGGCGCCTCGATCGCCCTGGAAGCCGCCAACCCGGCCTACGAGACCCGCATTTTTGGACCGGACAGGGTGAAGGTGCAGGGCAAGCTTGTCGGATTGATCCGGCGCTACTGAGCCGGCTTGGGTTTGTACTTTTCACGCTGGTTGTAAGGCGGCAGGCCGCGCGCTTCGCGGGAGAAGCGGCGTTGCTCGTGCCAGGGGCGATACGGCTTGTCGACGGCGAAGCGGATGGTTGGCGCTGCAGCTGCCGATTGCGGATCGAAGAAGACGGCGGCGCTGCCGTCGCGGGCCAGCTGTTTCTTCGTCACGACCAGCACCAGCGGGTCGCGGCACGGATTGTAGGCGGTGGCGTCATCGATGACGATCAGGCTCGCGAAGGCACAGGCCGGCCGCGCCGTCTTGCGGTCTTTCGCAAGCGCTACAATGGCTCCGGAAGGGTGCCGGGCGATACAGAGATCGCCGGTGCAATAGAAGGGCGAGCCGGGCGGCAGATCGAGCGGATCGAGATCGAACCGCGTATCTGTTGCCTCGAAAATCTCAGGTGGGATAATGGTTTCGGCCCGCAGCGCCCGTTTCCAATTGTCCGTGGTGAATTCGTTGGAGCGTTCGCGGTTGAGGGCGAGTTCGCCGCCACCGATCGGCATGGCCACCAGATGCGCATCCTCGGATATGAGCACGTCTGGCGTAAGCACCTGCGGCACCGTCAACAGGCCGGCCAGCGCGAAAGGCACGGCCGCCAACCTGAGCCAGGTGGTGGCCATGGTGGCGATGACGAGGGCGACCGCCACTAACAGCACCGAGCGGATGGAGATCAGCCCGACGGCGTCGACCGGCGAGCGCTCGGAAATCCAGGCCGATATAGCGATCATCGCCATCAGACCTTTGCCCATCACATAGAGGAACGGCCCGTCGGCGCCGAACGGCATCGCCAGTGCGCTGAGCACGGCAAAGGGCATGACGATCAACGAAACAATCGGCATCACGGCCAGATTGGCGATCAGGCTGAGCGGCGACACACGCTGAAAATGCCAGATGGCGAACAGCAAGGTTGCACTGCCGGCGATGATCGAGGTCATTGCGAGGCCGCCCATGGCCAGCGCGAATTTTCGCGACAGGAAGCCGACGAAGGAGCGCTTTGCCGGCGGCGTTCTCACCTTGTCGGCGCGGTAATCGGCCCAGCCGGCATAGGCGCCGACAAGGGCGGCGGTGGCGGCAAACGACATCTGGAAGCTGGGACCGACCACCTCGTGCGGCGACACCAGGATGACGGCAATGGCGGAGATCGCCAGATTGCGCATGGTGAGTGCGGCGCGATCAAACAGCACGGCGACAAGCATGACCGCCAGCATGATGAAGCTGCGCTCGGCGGCAACCACGACGCCTGAAATAACGAGATAGGCGGCGATCGAGACAAGCGCTGCCGCGGCCGCATATTTCTTCACCGGCCGGCGCGAAGAGAAAACGGGAAACAGCGCAAAGGCGCCACGCAGCAACGCCATGATGGTGCCGGCAACCAGCGCCATGTGCAGGCCGGAGATGGAGATGATGTGGTAGATGCCGGTGCGCCGCATCGCTTCGTTGACCTCGTCCGGGATGCCGGCGCGCACCCCGACAATCAACGCCGCGGCAATCTCGCCTTCGGCGCCGCCGATTTTGCCCCTGATATGGTCGGCAATGTTTTCGCGCGCGTTCTCGATTGCCGAGGAGAGCCGCGCGGTCAGCGGCGGCGGTCCCTGCGTAGCAATGGTTTTCGGATTGCCGAGAAAGAAGCCGCTGCCGCCGATACCGGTGAAATAGCTGTCGAAGGAGAAATCGTAGCTCTCCGGCCGCACCGGACCGGTCGGCGGCAACAGCCTGGCATAGCCGGTGATCAGGGAGCCGGCGGTCATATCGGCGGGAACGGTCCGCGCCGAGAGCCTGACCCGCTCCGGGGCGTAGCGCAGCTCGGGGTAAGCGGTCGAAACCACATCGAGCGTCAGCCTGATGCGGCCGCTTTCCATCTGTTCGAGACTGACGACGCGGCCGGTCAGCCGTGTCTGGATCTCGGAGCCGAGCATCTGCGTTCCGGCGCGCCAGGTCTCGACCTTGGCGGCGACGACGCCGAGCGCGCACAGCATCGCGGCCATGCAGAACAGATGCGTCCTCGGCCGCGATCGCGTGGCGACAGCGCAACATGTCGCCAGCACCACAATGGCGATTGGCTGCGCAAAGCCCGGCTCGCCGGCCAGCGAGAAATAAATGATGACGCCGGCCGCCAGGAAAACCGGCACCAGCAGGAAGGCGACGCCCCGGTCGAGCTCCGTGTTGGCGGCCACGGCAAGGCTGCGGCGGAGCGCGGGCCATGACGGACGGCGAAGCCGTCTGCGCAGACGGGCGATAGATCCGGGCGCTGTGACTTGCGCCGGCAACGCGTGACCGGGCAGCGCAGGCGCGACGCCGGGATGCGGCTCAGGCAGCGCGAGGGGCAGCGGCTCGGCATAGGGACTATCGGCAAACAGCGAGCGTTCGCTGACGCTTGCCTCGGCGCCTTCGCCTTCCTTCGTGCCCCGGCCACGTCCAGCCATCGGGTCTGCCCCTTGCGCCCCAGACCCCTATGCTACATGAACGCGCAAAGCGCGAAAGTCCGCGTGATCACGTCCACCGCGCCGGAATCGACCATCACCTGGCAAGGACGCTCAATCCTCAATCATATCCTGGCCCTCCGCTCTCAGGCGAGCAAGCCCATCGTGCATTGCCTTCAATTGTTCCGGTGTATGACCCTGCCATTCACCGAGTTCACCCAGGATGAGCAACGGATCACGGGAGCGGTAGGATTTCGTCGGATTACCGGGAAATTTTTTGTCGGTCAGGTTAGGGTCATCCATAAAAAACTCCGTCGGCTTTACGATGTAAATCCTTTGACGACCGTCACCCGTTGCAAGCTCTGCTCCCCAGATGGCGGCTTCCAGTGTCTGGGTGAAATAGATCCATGACAGTGGTTTACCTCTGAAATTGGAAGGGTGGCCGACGCTCAGCAGATCCCCGGGTTTCAAATCCGCCCGGGTACCATGGTAGAACGGATCACCCTCCGTATGGTCGGCGTTTTCGGTCATCGGTAGTCCTTCTTTCAATCATGCCTCCTTCGTGGCGAGACCGGCCTGCACACAGTTGCGGTGTTCACGATAATGATTGCAGAAAGGTCAATATGCGTGACCAAGCCAACGCTGTCACGGCGGCGTTGTAGTCGGGCAGTGCCGCATCCGTGAAGAAATGTCCGCTCGTCAGAGGGGGCTACCACCGTCGCAGCGATGTTCCAGGCACTGTGACGGACGCTGCAGCCGAATGAAACCCAGACATTGACGCTGCTGCCAAATGAGGTTGCGCGGAGGTGCGAACAGATTTTGTGCTACAAGGCTCCGGCCTGTTGACGCAACCGATAATTGCCGACGTGCCCCGGCCTCGTCCAGCCATCGGGTCTGCCCCTTGCGCCCCAGACCTCCTATGCTACATGAACGCGCAAAGCGCGAAAGTCCGCGCGATCACGCCCCGCTTTCCAAGCTTCCCGAGAGTTCCATGTCCGACACGGTCGTCACCCGTTTTGCCCCCTCGCCCACCGGCTATCTGCATATCGGCGGCGCGCGCACGGCGCTGTTCAACTGGCTGTACGCCAAGCACACCGGCGGCACGATGGTGCTGCGCATCGAGGACACCGACCGCGAACGCTTCAACGAGGCGGCGACACAGGCCATTCTGGATGGGCTGACCTGGCTCGGCCTTTCCTGGGACGGTGAGGCCATATCGCAGTTCGAGCGCGCGCCGCGCCACCGTGAGGTGGCCGAGGAGCTGGTGCGCCTGGGCAAGGCCTATTACAGCTACGAGACGCCTGCCGAGCTCGAGGCGATGCGCGAGGCCGCACGCGCCAAGGGCCTGCCGCCTCGCTACAACGGCCAGTGGCGCGATCGTGCCCCCTCGGAGGCGCCTCCCGGCGTCAAGGGCGCCATCCGCATCAAGGCGCCGACCGAGGGCGAAACCGTGGTGCACGACCGTGTGCAGGGCGAGGTGCGCTTCCCCAACAAGGACCTCGACGATTTCATCATACTGCGCTCGGACGGCAATCCGACCTACATGCATGCCGTCGTCGTCGACGACCATGACATGGGCGTCACCCACATCATCCGTGGCGACGACCATCTGACCAACGCCGCGCGCCAGACGGTGATCTACAACGCGATGGGCTGGGACGTCCCGTCGATGTCGCATATCCCGCTGATCCACGGCGCCGACGGCGCCAAGCTGTCGAAGCGGCACGGCGCACTCGGCGTCGAGGCTTATCGCGCCATGGGCTATCTGCCCGAGGCGCTGCTCAATTATCTGGCACGGCTCGGCTGGAGCCATGGCGACGACGAGATCATGTCGATCAAGGACATGATTTCGTGGTTCGACATCGGCGATGTCAACAAGGGTGCGGCGCGCTTCGACTTCGCCAAGCTCGAGTCGATCAACGGCGCGCATATGCGCAAGATGGCCGATACCGAGCTGTTCGACATTTTCGTCGCCACTCTGCCATACCTCGAAGGCGGACCGGCTATCGCCGCCCGTCTCGACGATGCCAGGAAGGCGCAGCTGCTGGCCGCCTTGCCGGGCCTGAAAGAGCGCGCCAAGACGCTGGTGGAACTGGCCGATGGCGCGGCCTTCCTGTTCGTCGAGCGGCCGCTGCCGATCGACGAGAAGGCGGCAGCACTGCTCAATGCCGACGCGCGCGCGATCCTGCGCGGCGCACATGCCGCTTTGCAGACTGTTTCGGGCGATTGGTCGGCTGCCGCGGCTGAAGCCGCGGTGCGCGAGTTCGCGACGGCAGGCGGCCACAAGCTCGGCGCCGTGGCCCAACCGCTCCGGGCGGCCCTTACCGGCCGCAGCACCTCGCCCGGCGTGTTCGACGTGCTCGCCGTGCTTGGCCGCGAGGAAAGCCTGGCGCGGATTGCGGATCAAATCGATTAGGAGCGAACTGGCCCAAGAAGATTGGCATTGAAAGGCGGGTTTCGCAGTGCAACATTAGGCCTTGGCCCAATCTGGCACGCACCTCCCAAAATGCGGTGGCGAGTTCGCGCATTCCGGTGATTTCGACGTGTCGTTTGCAGGAATTGCCTTGCCGGCATGAGGAACATGAAGGAGTTTGAGAATGAGCGAAGCTGCGACAAGACTGGAAACCGGCAGCAAGACGACGCACCCGTCGACTGCCACGCTCGAACTGGCCGGCAAGACGCATGAATTCAAGGTGCGAAGCGGCTCGGTCGGGCCCGACGTCATCGACATCGGTGCGCTCTACAACACCACCGGCGCCTTCACCTACGATCCCGGCTTCACCTCGACGGCGAGCTGCGAGTCGGCGATAACCTTCATCGACGGCGATGCCGGCATCCTGCTTCACCGCGGCTACCCCATCGACCAGCTGGCCGAGCATGGCGACTTCCTCGAAGTCTGCTACCTCCTGCTCTACGGCGAACTGCCGACCAAGGCGCAGAAGGACGATTTCGACTACCGGGTAACGCGCCACACCATGGTGCACGAGCAGATGTCGCGCTTCTTCACCGGCTTCCGCCGCGACGCGCATCCGATGGCTGTGATGTGCGGCGTGGTCGGCGCGCTGTCGGCCTTCTATCACGACTCCACCGATATTTCGGATCCGTATCAGCGCATGGTCGCCTCGATGCGGCTGATTGCCAAGATGCCGACGATTGCGGCCATGGCCTACAAATACCATATCGGCCAGCCCTTCATTTACCCGAAGAACGAGCTGAACTTCGCCGCCAACTTCCTGCATATGTGCTTTGCGGTGCCGTGCGAGGAATACAAGATCAATCCGGTGCTGGCGCGCGCCATGGAGCGCATCTTCATCCTGCATGCCGACCACGAACAAAACGCCTCGACCTCGACGGTGCGCCTTGCCGGCTCGTCGGGCGCCAATCCGTTCGCCTGCATTGCCGCCGGCATCGCCTGCCTGTGGGGCCCGGCGCATGGCGGCGCCAACGAAGCGGCGCTCAACATGCTGGGCGAGATCGGCCATGTCGACCACATCCCGGAATTCATCGCCCGCGCCAAGGACAAGAACGATCCGTTCCGGCTGATGGGCTTCGGCCATCGCGTCTACAAGAACTACGATCCTCGCGCGAAAATCATGCAGAAGACGGCGCATGAGGTGCTGGGCGAACTCGGCATCAAGGACGATCCGCTGCTCGATATCGCCATGGAGCTGGAAAAGATCGCGCTGACCGATTCCTACTTCATCGAGAAGAAGCTCTATCCGAACGTCGATTTCTATTCCGGCATCACGCTGAAGGCGCTGGGCTTCCCCACCACCATGTTCACCGTACTGTTCGCGGTCGCGCGCACCGTCGGCTGGATCGCGCAGTGGAAGGAAATGATCGAGGATCCCCACCAGAAGATCGGCCGTCCGCGCCAGCTCTATACCGGTGCCCCGGAACGCGACTACGTGCCGATTGCGAAAAGGTGAAAGAGAGTGAATGGTGAATGGTAAGTAGTGAATGGTAAGTAGTGAATAGCAGGTAGTAAGTAGTAAGTAGTAAGTAGCAAGTAGTAAGTAGCAGCTTGATTATAGCGAGAGCGCGTTAATCACTATTCACTATTCACTATTCGCTATTCACTATTCACTATTCATCGTTCACTCCTTACTAAGCCCTATTCGCTCTCCCGATGTGGCGAAGAACGACATCCGCGGCGATATCGCCGGACGGCTTGTCGGTTGCCATACGCCTGGCAACTTCGGCAAAGCCGTCCTTTTGCCAGGCGCGGTAGGCGGTGTCTGAAAACAGTGCCTCGAGCTGCCGCGCCAGATAGTGCGGCCGCACATACTGGTTGTAGCTTTCCGGCACGACCGTCCGGTCGGCGATAAGGTTGGGCAAAGCGGCGCTCCACACCGTGATCAGGCTCTGCGCCATCAGCATGATCGGATCGAACTTGTAGCAAGAGATCATCGGTACACCCGACAATGCCAGTTCCAGCGAAACCGTTCCAGACGCGATCAGCGCCGCATCGGCCTTGCCGAAGGCCTGCCATTTGCGCTCGGGATCAAGGATGACCTCCGGCTCCTGATCCCAGCGCGCCACCGACGTTTTGACCAGTTCGGCGACATGCGGCACCGTCGGCAGCAACAGCCGCAGCCGGTGGCCACGCGCGCGCAGCGCCGACACCGTCTCGCCGAACGGACCGATAAGCCGGCTGACCTCGCCGCGCCGCGACCCTGGCAGGACGAGCAGCGTCTTGACGTGATCGGCCGAGAGATCGCGTGGCTGGGCTTGCGCCCTGGCCGCGCCCAGCACGCCTGGATCATGCGTGAGGCGATGTCCGACGTAAGTGCCGGGCGGGCCGCCGAGACGGCTGAGCTCCTTTACCTCGAAAGGCAGGATGCACAGTATGTGGTCGACATAGGGCTTCATCGCGGCCGCCCTACCCGGCCGCCACGCCCAGACGCTCGGGCAGACATAATGGACGGTCGGGATTGACGGATCGGCGGCGCGGACCTTTTTGGCGACGCGCAGCGAGAAATCAGGGCTGTCGATGGTGATCAGACAGTCGGGTTTTTCGGCTGCGACAGCACTTGCCGTCTGGCTGATCCGCCGCATCAGGCGCGGCAAGTCACGCAGGATGGCGCTGAGCCCCATCAGCGCGATCTCGGCGCCATCGAACAGCGGCGCCAGTCCGAGCGCCTGCAGATGCCGCCCGCCAATGCCGACGAGTTGCACCTCGCGCCCGGTCATGCGCTTCAGCGCCTGCACGATGTCGGCGCCCAGCAGGTCGCCGGATTCTTCGCCGGCGACGATGGCAATCTTCAGCGGCTTCTCAGCTGCCATGGACAGCCCCCGCAGCCGGCAGGCCGAACACGAACAGGCCGAGCGCATTGGCGTGCGCGACAACGGCGGGGCCTTCGAGGATGAGCGAACGGCCGGCTTCGACGGCAATGCCGGCGAGCCCCGCGGCATGCGCCGCCTCGACGGTCTGGGGGCCAATAGATGGCAGATCGGCACGCAATTCCTGGCCAGGCTTGGCGCATTTGACCAGGACACCGCGCGTCTTGCCGGCCAGCCTGCCATGGCCGCGCAACTGCTGCGTCCGCTCGAGCAGTCCGTGGGTGCCCTCGACGCCTTCCAGGGCAACAGTGCGGCCACCGATGGCAATTGCCGCCTGGCCAATGTCGAGCGCGCCGATGGCCTTTGCCGCCGCGTGTGCCGCCTCGATATCGCGCCAGTCGGACTTTCGCGGCACTGCTTTGGTCAGCGGCCCTTCGGCCGCGACGAGCCGGGGCACGACTTCATGCGCACCGACAACCTTGACGCCCCGTGCCTCCAGGCCGCGGGTCAATATCTTCAACAGCCCGTCATCGCCGCGGGCAAGCGCCATGGCGAGCGAGGGTATAAGTGCCAGTAGCCCAAGGTTCGGACGCATGTCGACCAACCGCGGCCTGCGCCTGATCTCGCCGGCAAGCACAAGATGGGTGATCCGCCGGCGCCTCAGCAACGCAACCAGCGAGCCGATGTCTTCCAGCGCAAGGCTTTCATGCTCATAGATTGTAAGGTCGGACTGACGGTCGGCCTGACCTTCGACCAGGATGATGACGGGCGGATGTCCGGCCTCCGCCAGGCCGGCGGCAACTTCGACCGGCAAGCTACCGCCGCCGGCAATGATGCCGACCCTGGCGTCCGGCGCAAGATCGAGGCCCGTTGAAGTGGCCTCAGCCTTCGTCATCGGCATCGTCGCCGTCGCCACCCTTAAGCGACGGGACGGCAAAATGCCGCTTGCCGCGACTGGTGATGAAATCGATGATTTTCATGGCCGTCGGCGACGACGCAAACTCGGCCTTGGCGAATTCGATGTTCTCGCCGACAGTGCGGGAGCGGTCGAAGATGGTCTTGTAAGCCTTGCGCAGCAGGTAGATTTCGGCGCGCGGCAACCCGGCGCGCTTCAGGCCGATGATGTTGAGTCCACGCAGGCTCGCGCGATTGCCCACCGCAATGGCGTAGGGAATGACATCGCCGACAAAAGCCGAGCAGCCGCCGAGAAAGGCGTTGTCACCAACACGCACGAACTGATGAACGGCGCTGAGGCCGCCAATATAAACGCTGTCACCGACCTCGCAATGGCCGCCCAGGGTCGCGCCATTGGCGAAGGTGGCGTTTTTACCGACGACGCAATCATGGGCAATGTGGGCATAGGCAAGGAAATTGCCGTTGTCGCCGACGGTCGTCTCGCCGCGGCTGGAATCGGTGCCGAGATGCATGGTCACGCCTTCGCGGATCGTGCAGTTCTGGCCGATGACCAAAGTGGTGCGGCCGCCCTTGTGCTTGGTGTTCTGCGGCGGTCCGCCCAGTGTCGCCATTGGATAGACCTTGGTCGCGGCGCCAATGGTTGTCGCGCCCAGCACCGAGACATGGCTGACCAGTTCGACGCGGTCACCGATCACGGCGTCAGCGCCGACATAGCAGAAAGGTCCTATTGCGGCGCCTTCGCCGATCTGCGCGCCGGCCTCGATGACGGCCGAGGGGTGGATTGAAGTCTGTATTTTCATGAGCATTTCGAACCGTCAGCCGGTAACCATCATTGCCGAGATCTCGGCTTCGGCGGCCTTTGTGCCCTCCACCATGGCCTCGCAGGCGAATTTGAGCAGGTTGCCGCGCATCTTGATTTTCTTGACGTGGATTTTCAACTGGTCGCCCGGGACGACCGGTTTGCGGAATTTCGCATTATCGATGGTCAGAAAATAGACCAGCGACGGCTTTTCCGTGTTGAGGTTACGGATGCAGATCGCGCCAGCCGTCTGCGCCATAGCCTCGACGATGAGCACGCCCGGCATCACCGGCTGATCCGGGAAATGGCCCTGGAAATGCGGCTCATTGATGGTCACGTTCTTGATGCCGATGGCAGAATCATTGCCGTCGATTTCGATGATGCGGTCGATCATCAGGAAGGGATAGCGATGCGGCAAAAGCTTCATCAACCCCAATATATCGACCGCTTCGAGCGTCGCCGGCACCATCTCAGCTACTTCCCCCTTCGCCCTGCTTGCGCGTCCTGGCGAGCTTCCTCAGCATGGCGATCTCGCGCATGGCTTCCGCCATCGGCTGCGCCGGATAGCCTCCCCAGATCTCGCCCGCCGGCACGTTGCTCATGAACCCGCTTCTTGCAGCAAGCTTGGCCCCTGATCCGATGGTCAAATGATCGGCAAGGCCAACGCCGCCCCCCATGGTGACACCGTCGCCGACGGTGACGGAGCCGGAAATACCAGAGAGCCCGGCAATAATGCAATTGCGGCCGATGCGAACGTTATGGGCGATCTGCACCAGATTGTCGATCTTGGTCCCCTGACCGATGACCGTATCCGACATGGCGCCGCGATCGACGGTCGTGTTCGAGCCGATTTCGACATCGTCCTGAATGATGACGCGGCCGACCTGCGGCACACGCTCAGGGCCTTTGGCGCCGCCGACAAAGCCGAAGCCGTCCTGGCCGATCCTGGCGCCGCCATGAATGATGACGCGGTTGCCGATCAGCGCGTACTGGACGCTGACACCTGGTCCGATATAGCCGTCGCGGCCGATCTGGCATGACGGACCGATAACGGCGTGGGGGGCAATGACCGTTCCGCTGCCGATGGAAGCACGCGGGCCGACGACAGCTCCGGCCTCGATGATCGCGCCTGCCTCGATATGCGCCGTGGTATCGACATGAGCTTGCGGCGAGACCCCGGTTTCGCTGGTCATCGGTCCCGGCGTAGCCGCTGTCGGGAACAGCAGCCGGCCGATCATGGCGAAGGCCTGCTGCGGGCGCGGATGCACCAGAACCGCAATGCCGGCCGGCGCCTTGCCGGCGAACTCGGCGGGACAAAACACGGCCGCCGCCTTCAGCGACTGCATCAGCGCGAAATTGCGCTTGCCGTCGACGAAGACGAGCGCACCCTCGCCGCCTTCGTTGGCTGGCGCCAACGCATCGATCGATATGTGGGCAAGGTCGGAATCGACGAGCGACGCGCCGGTCAGATTCGCGACTTCGCCGGCCGTATACCGGCGTGATGGCGCGAAGAACACCGGATCGGTCATTCCAGAAGCAATATCCAGCTAGGTCGGATCAATTCTCTTCCGGACCCCAACGGCCCGGAAGCATCGTTACCGCAAGATCAGAAGCGGCTCGACATGCCGAAGTTGAATTCCTGCACGTCGTCGGTCTTTTCCTTCTTGACGGGCATCGCGTAGTCGATGCGGATCGGGCCGAAGGGCGATGACCACAGCAAGCCGACACCAACCGACGCGCGCAACTCTAGATCAGTTGAAACTTGAGCGACGGAGTCAATCTTGCTGCCATACAGCGTTGCGGCATCAGCAAACACGGCCCCACGCACACCAAAGCTTTCCGGAATGACTGGTATCGGGAACTGAGCTTCCGCCGAAGCATTGAAATAGGTGGTGCCGCCGAGGTGGTCACCCGTTAAAGGATCCGCAGGGCCAATGCCGCCATACTCGAAGCCGCGGATCATGCGGTCGCTGCTCTGGAACTGATCGAAGATACGCAGGCCATTATCGCCATAGCCCGCAATATGGCCAGCACCGCCGGAGATCAGGCCGACCAGATCCAACTGTTCCGACAGGGTCTGGTAGACAGTCCCACGACCGGTAACCTTGACGAATTTGGCATCGCCACCAAGGCCGGCCACTTCCACAGTCGTGGTGGCGTAGATGCCTTCATGCGGGCTCTTCATGTCGTCGATGGTGTTGTAGACCAGCCCAAGGCTGACCGACGACTTGATCCACGGGCTTTCATTAATTCCCTCGACGATCGCCGGAGATATCTTGCAGTCGGCGTCCGGGGTCCCGTCGCCAGGCAGGTTGTTCGGATCGCCCGGGTCGGTAGGATTGTCATCGCAACCGTCGTCGAGCTTGTATTTCTCCTGGGCGATATTGTACGCCAGCTGGGTCGAGATGTTGTCGGTGATCGGCAGACCGAACCGAACTGTCGCGCCCAGCGTCTCGCTGTCATATTTGCTGTAATTCCGGGTCTGCTGGAAGATGTCGAAGCCGGCGGCGATACGGCGCCCGAGGAAATAGGGTTCGGTGAAAGACAGGCTGTAGTCGCGCGAATTCTTGCCACCACCCGCCGAAACCTTGATGTACTGGCCGCGACCGAGGAAGTTGCGCTCCGCGACCGAACCTTCGACGGACGGACCGGCAGTGTCACCACCGGTCGAATATCCTGCGCCGACCGAGAACTCGCCGGTCGATTTCTCGACTACGTCAACCACGAGCACGACCTGGTCTGGCTCAGAACCCGGGACAGTCGAAACGTCGACTTTCTCAAAGTAATCCAGCTTTTCCAGCCGCTTCTTCGCGCGCTGGATGAGTACCTGGTTGAAGGCGTCGCCTTCACTGACATCGAACTCACGACGAATGACATAGTCGCGCGTGCGGTCGTTGCCGCGGATTTCGATGCGCTCGATATAGGCCTTGGTGCCCTGGTCGATCGTATAGACGACCGAAATGGTGTGGTTCTCGAAGTTGCGATCACCGCGCGGCGTCACCTGGGCGAAGGCATAGCCCGAACCCGCGACCTTTTCGGTCAGCGCGATGATGGTGTCCTCGACATCCTTGGCGTTGTAGACGTCGCCCTTGTGGGTCTGAACCACCGATTCCAGCGCCTTCGAATCGACTTCGGGAATGGTGCTCTCGACGCTGACGTCGCCGAACGTATAGCGGTCGCCTTCCTGGACGGTGATGGTAACGGTGTACTGGTTGGTCGTGTCATCGAGCTCGCCGACGGCTGAGACCACCTGGAAGTCGGCATAGCCGTGATTGTAATAGAAGCGGCGCAGCGATTCCTGGTCGGCGCGCAGCTTGTCCTCGTCATAGACGTCGTCACGCAGCACGAAAGACAGGAAGCTCGAGCGCTTGGTGGCGATGACGTCAGACAGGCGGCGGCTCGAATAGGCGCTGTTGCCGACGAAATTGACGGCGGCGATCTTGGTGCGGCCGCCTTCGTTGATGTTGAAGACCACGTTCACCCGGTTGTCGCCGAGATCCATGATCTGCGTCGTGACAGTGGCGTCATCGCGGCCAATCCGCCTGTAGGCAGCCTTCACCGCCTCGACATCGGAGTCCAGCGTTGCCTGCGAGAACGTCCCGCGCGGCTTCAACTGCACGGCGACTGCCAGCGCATTGTCCTTGAGCTTCTTGTTGCCCTGGAACAGAACCTGGTTGACGACCTGATATTCGGCAACCTTGACCACCAGCGTCGAACCGACCTGATTGATCTGCACGTCCGAGAACAGCCCGGTACCGAACAGCGCCTTGACCGCATCGTCGATATCGGCGCTGGAAAACGCCTTGCCCGGCTTGATCGTGATGTAGTTGCGGATGGTGTCGGCGTCGACACGCTGGTTGCCGCTGACCTCGACTCTCGAGACAACGGCTGCCTGCGCCGCAGATGTGGCAACGAACTGCACGGCGAGCGCACCTGGTACAACCAGAGCGGCGGACATAGCCACCGCGGACGCGGCGCTCAAAAATTTGGATGCTGCCTTCATCGGGCTTTTGTACCTTTTCTCGAAGTCCCCACGGCGAGAAAACCGGACGTGCGGTAATTTCTCCTACCGTATTAACCGGATTTTCCCTACACGCAAGGCTTCTGGTTAATTTGTAATTACTTAACCCTGATGCGTGGCTTTCGCGTCACGCATACCCCCGTGCATGGTAAACGGCGTCTCAACATTGCCGGTGCTGAAGCCAAATTTCTTCATGATTTCAGCACCCAAACAGATCGTTCCAGAAGACGAAGCCCATAAATCCCAGCACCAGAAAGAGGCCGGCCCGGTATCCCATTTCCATCATCCGCTCCGATACCGGACGCCGGAAAACGGCTTCGAGTGCGTAGAACAGGAGATGGCCGCCGTCGAGGGGGGGAATCGGCAAAAGGTTCAGAATTCCGATCCCGACCGACAGCCCGGCGACGAGTTGCACCAGCCATAGGAAGCCCAGCTTTGCCGCCTGCCCCGACATCTTGGCGATCTTGATCGGGCCGCCCAGCTGGCATTTGTCTTCGCGGCCGACAACGAATCGCTGCAGGAACTGGCCGGTGCGCTGAATGACGTGCCCCGTCTCCTCGACCGCGGCGCCGACTGCTCCGACAGGGCTGTAGGTGATCAGCCTGGGCTGGCCGACATCCTTGTTGTTGACGACGCCGATGACGGCCACCTTGACCTTGTTGCCCAGCGCGTCCAGCTGCTCCATCGGCTCCGGCGTCGCGACGACGGTGACCTCCTTGCCGTCGCGCAACATGGTGAAGGTGATGGCGTCGCCGCCGCGGCCTGAGACCAGGCGTTGGACGTCGGCGAAGGTCTCAACCTTGCTGCCGTCGACGGCGACGAATCGGTCGCCTGGCAAAATGCCGGCCCTTTCGGCTGGACTGCCGGCAGTGACCGCCGCCACCATCGGCTCAAACACAGGGCGGCCGTAGAGGGAAAACAGCACGGCAAAGACGGCAATGGTCAAAAGGAAGTTGAACAGCGGTCCGGCCACCACCGTGGCGGCGCGTTTCCAGATGGGTTGCGTGTGGAAGGCGACCTTGCGTTCAGCGTCAGTCAGCGTTTCCAGATCTTCCGAACTCGGCTGGCTCGACGTGGCGCTCATGTCGCCGACGAATTTGACATAACCGCCGAGCGGTATGGCGCAGAGCTTCCAGCGCGTGCCGTGGCTGTCGTTGAAGCCGAGAAGTTCGGGGCCGAAGCCGATCGAGAAGGCCTTCACGCCAATGCCGCACCAGCGGCCGACGAGGTAATGTCCCATTTCGTGAATGAAGACGACCACGGTCAGCACGAACAGAAACGGCACCAGCGTGCCGAGGACAAAGCCTTCCGTGCTGAAAAACGCGTGAAGAATTTCGTTCAAGTCATGCCCTCAAATTCACCCGCGGCGAAAGGTGTCGCCGCGACTGTGACATCAATCCAGGCGAATCCGTGGCGTGCGCCATTTCTTCGCCGTGAAATATCACTCAAGCCGGAAACAGCCCCTGCGCCGGATGATCGGCGCCCGCCGAAATCCAGCCGATCACGTATAGGGCAAAAGCCGCCGCGACAAGCCCGTCCACCCTGTCCATGACACCGCCATGCCCGGGTATCAACGCGCTTGAATCCTTGCGGCCGTGGCGGCGCTTGACCCAGGATTCGAAGAGATCGCCAGCCTGGGCAACAATCGACAGCACCAGCGCAACCAAGGCGAGGACGCCAAGATTGCCGGCCCCGGCGGCGGCAGCCAGAAGCACGCCGGCGGCCACGCCGCCGACAGCGCCGCCAAGCGCGCCGCTCTGCGTCTTGCCGGGGGATATAGATGGCGCGAGCTTGGGCCCACCGACGGAGCGGCCGACGAAATAGGCGAAGATGTCGGTCGCCCAGACCACGGCGAACAGAAACAGGATTGCGACCAGGCCGGGATGGTCGCCGCCGCGCAGCAGCGCCAGCGATAAGCCGGACAAAGCCGCGTAGGCAAGACCGGCTGCATCCCATTGCGCCGCTCCACGCATACGGGCGCCGACAGCAGCGACCACAACCATGGCCAGGACAAGAGACAGAAGCCACGATGCCGGCACGCCTGCAACCAGGGCGACGACGAAAACCAGAAGCAGCGCTTCGGGAATGAAGCCGAGGGTCGCACCGGCCAAGGGGCGCGACATGCGCGCCCATTCATAGAAGATGACCGCCGCCATGCCGGCGCAAAGCAGGCGGAACCACAGCCCTCCCAACCAGGTCAGGCCAAGCGCTATTGCGGCCAGCACCAGCGCCGAGACGATGCGAAGCTGAAGATTGTTCATCCCGCCGCCGATCACGAGGCAGCGACATCTTGAGCGGCAAGCCCGCCAAAACGGCGCTCGCGGCCAGCAAAATCGCGCAATGCGTCGGCCAGGTGTTCGCGGCTGAAGTCAGGCCAGTAGCAAGGCAGAAAAACCAGTTCGCTGTAGGCTGCCTGCCACAGAAGGAAGTTCGACAGCCGAAGCTCGCCACTGGTGCGGATGACCAGCTCCGGATCGGGAATGCCTTCGGTGTCGAGGGCGCCGGCAAAAGTGTCTGCCGTGATCGCCTCTGCGTCGATCTCGCCGCGCACCACTGCGGCTGCGAGCTTGCGTGCCGTGCGCACGATCTCGTCGCGCCCGCCATAGTTGAAGGCGATGACCAAGGTCAGCGATTCATTGCGCGCAGTCAGCGATTCGGCCTCTTCGAGCAGGCCCCTGATGTCCGGCTGCAGCCCCGCCCTGTCACCGATGATCCTGACGCGCACGCCGTTCTGGTGCAGTTCGGCCAGATCGCGGCGGATGAACAGCTTCAAAAGCCCCATCAGGTCGCTCACTTCGGCCTTGGGCCGCGACCAGTTTTCCGACGAAAAGGCGTAGACGGTCAGGAAGGAAATGCCGAGACCGGGCGCGGCGCGCACCGTCTTGCGCAGCGCTTCGACGCCGGCGCGATGGCCGGCAAGCCGCGGCATGCCGCGCGCTTTGGCCCAGCGTCCGTTTCCATCCATGATGATCGCGACATGCGCGGGCGTTGCCATTGTCTCGCTTTCGGGCCGGTGTGGGCCGACCCTAGACCTGCATGATTTCAGCTTCCTTATCGGAAAGCAGGTGATCGATGGTGCTGATCGTTTCGTCGGTCAGCTTCTGGACCTGATCGGAGCGCTTGCGCTGATCGTCCTCGCTGATGTCGCCGTCCTTTTCCGCCTTCTTCAAGAAGTCCATGCCGTCGCGACGGACATGGCGCACCGCAACGCGGGCGTTCTCGGCGTAGCCATGCGAAATCTTGACCAGTTCCTTGCGGCGCTGCTCGTTGAGCTCGGGCAGCGGAATTCTGAGATTGGTGCCGTCGACGATCGGATTGAAGCCGAGATTGGATTCTCTGATGGCACGGTCGACCGCGCCGACCATCGACTTGTCCCATACCGAAACCGAGATCATGCGCGGCTCCGGCACCGACACGTTCGCCACCTGGTTGATGGGCATGGTGGTGCCGTAGGCCTGGACCTGGATGGCGTCGAGCAGATTGCTGGAGGCACGGCCGGTGCGCAGCGAAGCCAGATCGTGCTTGAAGGCGGCGATCGCGCCATCCATGCGCCGCTTGAGGTCGTCGAACTCACCACTCATCTTAGTCTCCTCGACCCGTTTGATCCGGGTTCAGTGCTTAGGGCCTATATTCGGACCCGCTTTCGAAAACTGATCCCCTTTTTAGGAGAGTATACTCCGGGTCACTCGTCGGCGACGATCGTGCAACGGCCGCCGCCCCGCAGAATATCGCCGAAACCACCTTTTTCGTGGATCGAATAGACGATTATCGGGATGTTGTTTTCGCGCGCAAGTGCAATTGCGGCGGTATCCATGATCGAAAGGCCCTTGTTGATGACTTCGGCATGGCTGATGCGCTCGAAGCGGGTCGCATTCGGATCCTTCTTGGGATCGGCCGAATAGACGCCGTCGACCTGGGTGCCCTTGAACAACGCGTCGGCGCCGATCTCGGCGGCGCGCAAGGCCGCGGCCGAATCGGTGGTGAAGAACGGATTGCCGGTGCCGCCGGCGAAAATGACGACCTTGCCCTGGTTCATATAGGCGGTGGCCTGGCGCTGGGAAAAACTCTCGCAAAGTTCGGGCATGGCGATGGCCGACAGCACGACGGCATCGACGCCGATCTTGTTCAGCGAGGTGCGCAGCGCCAGCGAGTTGATGACGGTGGCCAGCATGCCCATGTGGTCGCCGGTGACGCGGTCGCCGCCCTTGGATGCCACCGCCACGCCGCGAAAGATATTGCCGCCGCCAATGACGACGCCGACCTCGATGCCAAGTGCGCGGGCTTCGGCGATGTCGGCGGCGATTCGGTCGACCACCGAGACATCGATGCCGAAATGCTGCTCGCCCATCAACGCTTCGCCCGACGCTTTCAGCAGGACACGTCGATAGAGGGGCTTTGCCGTCATCTGGACCTCGTCATTGTTGCGTGTGGCAGCCTGGGCAGGCCGCCCTCGCGCGGGCGCCGCCGCTGGCGCGATGCCGAGTTCCGATACACGAAGGGCGCCGCGATGTCACGCGGCGCCCCTCGCCCAATTCCGCCTTCCCGTCGCGGCCCGTCAGTTGCTGGTGATGCTGACGGCGTCGCCCTCGACCAGCAGCGGCGGCGCATAACCCAACGGCTTGTCGCCGGTCACGGCGCCGCCGGTAACCCGGGCTTGTATGTCGGAACCGAAATAGGCGTACGGGAATGGCGGCGGTGTCTTGCTGACCGTATCCAGCCGCGCGCGAAGCTCGGCGGGTAAAGTGAAATCCAACGCCGCCAGATTGTCCTGCAACTGCGCCAGCTTGGTGGCGCCAAGAATCACGGTGGCGATGCCCGGTTGCGTTGCCACCCAGTTGAGCGCGACCTGCGCCATGCTGCGTCCGAGTTCGGCGGCAACTTTTTCGAGCTCCGCCACGATCGCCCAGTTGCGCTCGGTGAACTTCTGGAACCCCGGATGAGTGGTGTTGCGAAAGCCGTCGAGCCGGCCGGCATGGCCTTCCTGCGTCGGCCGGTACTTGCCGCTGAGCAGCCCGCTGGCCAGCGGGCTCCACACCATGATTCCTGCGCCATGGCGGGTGCCGAAGGGCACGAACTCATTTTCGATCGAACGCTCCACCAGCGAATATTCAAGCTGCAGGGCCGACACCGGCTCGTAGCCGCGCCACTCGGCGATCGTCTGCGCGCGGGCAGCATACCAGGCCGGCACATCGGACAGGCCGACATGGCGAATTTTGCCCGCACGCACGAGATCATCCATCGTGCGCATGACCTCCTCGGCCGGCGTCAGCCCGTCCCAGACATGGAGGAGGTAGAGGTCGATATAGTCAGTGCCCAACCGCTTCAGCGAGGCGTCCACGGCGCGCAAGATGTTCTTGCGGCCATTGCCACCGGCGTTCGGATTGCCGGGCTCCGCGTTGAAGGTGAATTTCGTGGCGATCACCGCTCTGTCGCGCAAGCCTCGCTCGGCGATGAATTCGCCGAGCCAGGTTTCGGCTGTGCCGCCGGTGTAGAGGTCGGCGGTGTCGAAGAAATTGCCGCCGGCCTCGACATAGGCGTCGGCCATGGCGCGCGCGGTTTCCCTGTCCGCGCCCCAGCCCCATTCGGTGCCAAAGGTCATGGTGCCCAGTGCCAGCCGGCTGACGCGCAGGCCGCTGTTGCCCAGTGTGTAATAGCTCATGGTCATGGTGTTTTTCCTATCCTGTTTCTTGACGCCGGCTCACTGGCCAGGCGTCATCTTGACCCAGGGATTGCCGCGCTCATGCGTGGCGCGGAAAACGAAGCCGTCGACTTTCCAGCCGGTCCCGGAGCGAACCAGATGGTGCTCGTAGGTGCCCCAGACTTCCCACAGCGGGTCGCCATTGCCTTCCATCCGGTTCCAGGCATAGCCGTTCGAAGAGACGGTCGCCGCGTCCGCCTCAAAGATCACCTGGTGATTGGTGCGCAGATGCAGGCTGGTCTTGCTGCCCCCGAGGTTGCCGGCCCAGGTACCGATCAGATCGTCGGAGGGGATGGTGGCGGCAGGCTGTCCTGACAGGCTGCTGAAGTCGACGGTGACACGGTCGGGGAAATAGGAGCGGGCAAGCTTCCAGTCCTGCGCATCCACGGCACGGTCGATGGCATCGGCGATGCGGATCACGGCGCGTTCGTCGGCGAGCGCGCGCCAACCGGACGGCTCGGCGCCGCCGGCATCGACCGGCGCCAGAGCAAGGCCTGCGGCGAAGGTAGCGTGTTTCAAGGCATTCATGTCTTTTCTCCTTTGTGCATCGGTGACGGCAATGTGGGTCAGCCTATCGGCATCGAGAAGATTGAAGTGTTCGCAAGGACTATGCGATATCATGCATGAATGGAGCGGGACCTGCTCAGCCATCTGCCTGTCATCGTCGCCGTTGCCCGACGCGGCGGCTTTGCGCTTGCCGCGGCCGAACTGGGCATGTCCCCATCCGCCGTCAGCCATGCGGTGCGCCTCGTGGAGGAGCGGATCGGCCAGCCGTTGTTTGCGCGCACGACGCGCAGCGTCTCGCTGACGGAAGCCGGCAAGGCGCTGGTGGAGACGGCGGCCCCTGCCCTTCAGGACATTGCCGACCGTATGGATCGTATCCGCGCCATCAAGGGCCGGCCCTCCGGCTTGCTCAGGTTGAACGTTCCCAACATCGCCGTTCCACTTGCCGTCACTCCCGTGGTCGCCGCGATGGCTGAACGCTATCCTGATGTGACCATCGAATTGCTCACCGATCAGGGGCTGGTGGACATTGTCGGCGAGGGTTTCGATGCCGGCATCCGGCTGGGCGAGATGATCGCACAGGACATGGTCACGGTCCGGCTGACGCCGCCATTCAACGCCGTGATCGTCGCCTCCCCCGCCTATGTCGGCCGGCATGGCCGTCCGCGCGGTGTGGCGGATCTTTCGGACCACAATTGCATCGGCTACCGGCTTGTGCGCTCCGGCGCACTCTATCGCTGGGACCTGACCGAGGACGGCAAGGATGTCGTGGCCGAGACGAAGGGTACGGTCATCGTCACCGATTCGCTGGCCGCGATCGACCTTGCGCTTGCCGGCGTCGGGCTGACCTATGTGTTCGAGCCGCTGGTGCGCGCGGAATTGGCCGCCGGCCGCCTCGTTCAGATCCTGCCGCAAACGGCGATCGAGGAGCCCGGCCTCTTCCTCTACTTCCCGCGCAGGGCGTCGATGGCGCCAAAGCTCAGGGCCTTCATCGACACCGCACAAGAAATCGGCCGAGCATCCTTGCGGACACCCGGCCGAGTTGCCTGAGCTGAGAAGCCCCTTTTCAGGGGCTATTTTTAAACTACTTCTTCACCGCCGCCGCGACTTCCGCCGCGAAATCGGTCTCTTCCTTTTCGATGCCTTCGCCCAGCGCAAAGCGCAGATAGGCGGAGATCTTGGCCGGAGCGCCGATGTCCTTCTCGGCATCCTTCAGCGCCTGCTCGACAGTGATGTC
This sequence comes from Mesorhizobium sp. P170090, assembly GCF_057786115.1. NCBI lineage: Bacteria > Pseudomonadati > Pseudomonadota > Alphaproteobacteria > Hyphomicrobiales > Phyllobacteriaceae > Mesorhizobium > Mesorhizobium sp. P170090. The sequence continues at coordinate 4,141,275 of NZ_JBYNWH010000001.1, read as the reverse complement.
GGGATTGAGCACGAAGGCCTGCTTGAGGAGCACGACTTCCTCGTAGAACTTGCGCAGGCGGCCTTCGACCATCTTTTCGATGATCGCTTCCGGCTTGCCGGACTGGCGCGCCTGGTCGGCGAAGATCGCCTTCTCGCGCTCGACCGCTGCCGGATCGATCTGCTCGGCGGTCAACGCCAGCGGGTTGGTGGCGGCGACATGCATGGCGACCTGGCGGCCAAAGGCGTTGGTGGCATGCTCATTGCCCGTGGTCTCGATCGCGACCAGAACGCCGAGCTTGCCAAGACCATCGGCAACCGCATTGTGGACGTAGGTTGCGACAGCACCGTGCGGGACGGTGAGCTTGGCCGAACGGCGGAAGCTCATGTTCTCGCCAATGGTGCCAACGGCGTCCTTGATGGTGTCAGTGACCGACTTGTCCGAACCCGGATACTTTGCGGCAGAGACAGCCTCCGTCGTGCCATAAGCAAGCGCGACCTTGGCGACATTGCGAACGATCTCCTGGAACTGCTCGTTGCGGGCCACGAAATCGGTCTCGGAGTTAACCTCGACGATGGCGGCCTCGCGGACGCCGGAGTCGACGCCGATCAGGCCTTCGGCGGCAGTACGGCCAGCCTTCTTGTCGGCCTTGGAAATGCCCTTCTTGCGCAGCCAGTCGACGGCCTCTTCGATGTTGCCGTTGGTCTCCGTCAACGCCGCCTTGCAGTCCATCATGCCCGCGCCGGTCAAGTCGCGGAGTTCTTTGACCTGTGCAGCCGAAATGCTCATTGTCGCCTCTTTGTTTTAAATGCACCGACGCACCACCGGTACTCGGTGATGCGTCCGTCTAGCGTGCCAAATATGAGAATGATGAAGGCCGCAACCGGCCTTCGATTGTCAAGCTTCCGGAGCGTCCGCAGCCGGGGCCGGAGCCGGATCAAGCGCCGGTTCGACCGGAGCTTCGACCGAGGCGCCGATGTCGACGCCGAGCGCGCCCTGCTGGCGGGCGATGCCGTCGATGGCAGCCTTGGCGATCAGGTCGCAATAGAGCTGGATGGCGCGCGCCGCGTCGTCATTACCGGGGATCGGGAAGTCGATCTTGTCCGGATCGCAGTTCGAATCGATGATGGCAACGACCGGAATGCCGAGGCGCTTGGCCTCGAGAATGGCGATCGCTTCCTTGTTGGTGTCGATGACGAACATCAGGTCGGGGGTCGAGCCCATGTCCTTGATACCGCCGAGCGCCTTGTCGAGCTTCTCGCGCTCGCGGTCGAGGTTCAGGCGTTCCTTCTTGGTCAGGCCCTGGGCTTCGCCGGCCAGCATCTCGTCGAGCTTGCGCAGGCGCTGGATCGAATTCGAGATCGTCTTCCAGTTGGTCAGCATGCCGCCGAGCCAACGCGAGTTGACATAGTATTGGGCCGAACGCTGTGCGGCGTCGGCGACGATGTCGGACGCCTGGCGCTTGGTGCCGACGAACAGCACGCGGCCGCCCTTGGCAACGGTGTCGGAAACCTGCTTCAGAGCCTGGTGCAGCAAAGGCACCGTCTGCGACAGGTCGATGATGTGGATGTTGTTGCGGGCGCCGTAGATGTAAGGCGCCATCTTCGGGTTCCAGCGGTGGGTCTGGTGGCCGAAGTGAATGCCAGCTTCCAAAAGCTGGCGCATGCTGAAATCAGGCAGTGCCATTCTTAGTTCCTTTTCCGGTTAGCCTCCACGGACACAGGCATTTTTGGACTTTGTCCTCGAACGCCACCGGAGGTTTCCAGCCGGATTTCTCCCGGGCAGACACCAAAGTCCGTGTGTGGAATGAGCGCGCATATAGAGGGGAAGCGCTGCAAACGCAAGCGGTGAGGTGCTTCATCGCTCAGCGTGCGGCAATCAGCGCTCCGGTGCCGATCATGGCGCTGCCGGCGAACCGGTTAATCAGCCGCATGCGTTCGGGCGTCCTGAACCAGCCGGATGCCCTGCCCGCCAGCGCGGCGTAGATGCCCATGGTGAGAATATTGGCGCCGACGACGACTGCCACCACCAGCAGGCCGTCGGCAAACGTCATGGTGTCGAGGTTGAGGATCAGCGGCATGATCGAGGCGTGGAACAGGATCGCCTTCGGGTTGCCGAGCGCCACGGAGGCACCAAGCAGGAACGAACGCGACAATCCGGTTTGGGGGATTCCTTGCGCGGCCGATTGCGCGGCCGCGGCCCGCCACATCTTGATGCCGAGGAAAATCAGGTAGGCCGCACCGGCGTATTTCAACAGGAGAAACACCCATTCGAAGGTCTGGGCCAGCGCCACCAGCCCGAGCAGTGCCAGGGTGACCAGCACGGCATCGCCGGCGGCAATGCCCATTCCGGCGACGAACGCACGCAGGAAGCCGCGTGCCACGCCGTTGGTGATCACCGTGAACATCGCCGGTCCCGGCGTGGCGGCGGCAAGTGTGATGGCAAGGCAATAAGCCAGGAATGCCATTAGCGTCACGATCGGCCCTTTCCGTTGGGTACCCGTACGCGCCTGAAGATCGCAACGATCTCCTCGCGGCTGCATTCGATGGCGCCGAGCCGCACCGCGCGGTCGCGCTCGAAGCCGGTTATGTCATAGTGCGGCGCCGATGTCCTGGGCGGCCCCTGGTAGGACGAACGCTTGACGCCAAGTTCGGCGGCGAAACGATGCAGTTCGTCCGTATCGTCGGCCATCAGGTGGCACCAGCGATGGCCGGCCCATTTCCAGATCGCCGCATCGACATAGACCGCCATCGGGTACTGCCATCAAGCCTGCCGTGGCCAGCGCCGCATTGTTGCTATTTCGAGACCGGGCAAGGCTTGGTCTGATCGAACAGCGACAGGTTGACCAGCTTTCCGGTCATCGAGAACTCGCCATAGTCCATTGTGAGGTCGCGGGTGATGCCGTTCTCGTGCAGCTTGAAGCTGATGCGGTATTCCGGCACCTCTTCGCCCGATTTGTCGGTCTCGTCGAAATAGGCGATGTCGACCGGCCAGTATTTGTCGCCGGCAAGCTTGGCCAGCGCCGGCGCTTCGGGGTCGGCCTTGTCGCCCTCGGCCTTCTTGCCGACGATGACGGTGGTGGTCATCACCTTGTTGGCATCCTCCGAACCGTCGAACAGGCTGGTTTCGTAGAAATTCTCGCCCTTCTCGGCCTTGCCGATCAGTTCGACCAGATGCTGGGTCGGGAACTGGGTGGTGGCAAGTTCCAGGCTGTTCTTCTCGGGCTTGTCGATGTCGACTTTGAGGCCCTTGGTCTCTTTCGTGGCGGTGCCCTTGACCTCCTTGTCGAGGTTCTGGTCGACGAAGGATTTGGTCACGAACGAGAAGGTCTTGCCTTCGGCGTCCTCGAACGTGGTCGTCTGCTGGTCGGTCAGCCTGGTGTTGTCGCCGGTGGCGATCTGGGTGACGAAACGGAATTTTACCGTATAGCCCTCGCAGGGCGAGCCGTTGAACTCATAGACCATGCGGCCGGAAATGCCGGTGATACCCGAGCGGTCCGACGCCTTGTCGAGGGTAAGATCGTAGACGGCGCGATGCGCCTGCAGCGCCGGCACGGCAAAGGCTGGAGCCATCGAGAACAGCACCGGAAAGAGAACGGCGTGGAAGGCAAGGCGCGTTGCGCGCATAAGGGGCTCCGATCGTCGCAGCTGATGGCAGGCAGCAGGTAAGGATGGTCCAGCTTAAAAAAAGTCGTGGCGGAAGCGAGGCAAAAATAGCAATTTCGGCCCGGCCAGCGCGGCGTCTCCAAGCAATAGGGAAATACCATGAGTGAAACAATCGAAAAGCGGCTAAGCGATCTCGGCGTGACGATACCTGCCGCCGCAGCGCCCGCCGCGAACTATGTGCCCTATTGCAGGTCCGGCAATCTTTTGTTCACCGCCGGGCAGTTGCCGCTCAAGGACGGCAAGCTGCAGGCAAGCGGCCTGCTCGGCCGCGACGTCGACACGGCAACCGGCAAGGAAGGCGCAAAGTACTGTGCAATCAACATCTTGGCCCAGGCAAAAGCAGCACTTGGCGATCTCGAAAAAATCCAGCGTTTGGTCAAGATTACCGTGTTTGTTGCATCAGTGCCGGATTTCGTCGAGCAGCATCTGGTCGCCAATGGCGCCTCCGATTTCCTGGTCGCGGCCCTTGGCGAGCGCGGCAAGCATGCCCGCTCCGCCGTCGGCACCGCCTGTCTGCCGCTTAATGCCGCAGTGGAAATCGAAGCCGTCTTCGAGGTCGCATGAGCAGGACCAAGACAATGACCGACCTTTCCTGGCTGACCGCCCGCCCGGTGGCGCATCGCGGCTTTCACGACATGAACAAGACGCGCTGGGAAAACACGCTGTCGGCCTTCGCTGCTGCCGCCGAGCGCGGCTATGCGATCGAATGCGACGTGCACCTCTCATCCGACCGCGTTCCCGTCATCATCCATGACGGCGACCTCAAGCGGCTGACCGGCCAGGACGGCTTTGTCTGGCAGCGCACGGCAGCGGAACTGGCGGCGCTCAGGATCGGCGGCACCAAGGACCATGTGCCGACACTGCAAGAAGCGCTCGACCTGGTCGACGGCCGTGTGCCGATGATTGTCGAACTGAAGGGTGTGCCCGGTTACGACGAGGGCTTGGTGGCAAGCGTCGGCAAGATGCTGGAGCGCTACAAGGGCAAGGCGGCGATCATGTCGTTCGACCACTGGCTGGTCCGCGACTTCCCTAGGGATGCGCCTGGCATTCCGGGTGGGCTGACCGCCTACGGCAGGGACAATCAGTTGATCGAGGCGCATTTTGCCATGCTGGCACATGACCTCGCCTTCACCTCCTATGCCGCGGGCGATCTGCCGAACCCGTTCGTCAGCTTCGTGCGCGAAAGGCTTAAAATGCCTGTCATCACCTGGACGGTGCATGACCAGCCGGCGGTGGATCTCACTTTCAAATACGCCGACCAGATGACGTTCGAAGGGTTCGAACCCGATCTGTCAGTGTCGCCTGATGGAAGTGCCTGAAACGTGACTTGTAGCGGCCCCGACAGAGCTTAAATAAGCCCCATGGATCAGGGTGATGAAGGCGACGGGCAAACGGCGAATGCGGAGTTTTCCATCCGCGTCGCCGCCGGCATCAATGCCTTCACCTGCGACGAGTGGAACGGCTTTACCGGCACAACCCGCAGCGACACAGAAAATGGCTATAACCCTCTCGTTTCATATGCTTTTCTGAGCGCGCTTGAAGATTCCGGCTGCGCCGTGCGGCGTACCGGCTGGCAAGGTCATCATCTCAGACTGGAAAATGCCCAAGGCAGATTGCTGGGCGCCGTGCCCTGCTATCTCAAATCGCACAGCCAGGGCGAATATGTCTTCGACCACGGCTGGTCCGATGCGTTCGAACGCGCCGGCGGCAACTACTATCCGAAACTGCAATGCGCCGTGCCGTTCTCTCCGGTCACCGGCCCTCGCCTGCTGGTCAGCAAGGGCGAGGACAGCGCCATTGTGAAGGCCGGTCTCGCAGCGGGCCTGAAGGCGGTGACGGAAAAGCTCGGCGTGTCCTCCGCGCATGTCACCTTCGCCAGTGAAAGCGACGTTGCAACGCTGGAAGCAGCCGGCTTCCTGCACCGCACCGACCAGCAGTTCCACTTCTTCAACGAAGGCTTTTCGACCTATGACGATTTCCTCGCTACGCTGGCATCGCGCAAGCGCAAGGCGATGAAGAAGGAGCGGCGCGAGGCGCTCGCCAACGATATCTCGATCGACCGGCTGACCGGCAAGGACCTGACCGAAAGGGCCTGGGACGATTTCTTCGCCTTCTATATGGACACCGGCAGCCGCAAATGGGGCCGGCCTTATCTCAACCGCAAGTTCTTCTCGCTGATCGGCGAGCGCATGTCCCAGGATATCCTGTTGGTAATGGCCAAGCGCAATGGCCGCTATGTCGCCGGCGCCATCAACTTCATCGGCTCCGATGCGCTCTACGGCCGCAATTGGGGCTGCATCGAGGACCACCCGTTCCTGCATTTCGAAGTTTGCTACCATCAGGCCATCGACTTCGCCATCGAGCGTAAGCTGAAGGTGGTCGAGGCCGGCGCGCAGGGTGAGCACAAGCTGGCGCGCGGCTATCGTCCCGTGACCATGCATTCGGCGCACTACATCGCACATCCCGGCCTGCGCAATGCTGTGGCCGATTATCTCCGGCGTGAGCGGCGCGAGGTCGAGCGGATGGGCGAAATTCTGGAAGAGCATACGCCGTTCCGCAAGGATCTTGAGGAATAGCGATCCGCCCTGCCCTCGCCTGTCGATATCGCCGGACCATCTTGCCGGTCCGGGACAGCTTCGCTACACCGGGAGCATACTCCCGGAGCGCCGCCATGACCGAGGCTTACGACCCCAGCAATATCTTCGCGAAGATCCTGCGCGGCGAAATCCCGTCGCACCGCGTCTACGAGGATGATGCCGTGGTCGCCTTCATGGATGTGATGCCGCAAGGCCCCGGTCACACGCTGGTGGTGCCCAAAGCACCGTCGCGCAATCTGCTCGATGCCGATCCGGCGACGCTCGGCCGGCTGTTCACCACGGTCCAGAAGGTGGCGCTGGCGGTCAAAAAGGCTTTCGGCGCTGACGGGGTCACCATCCTGCAGTTCAACGAACCGGCGTCTGGCCAGACCGTCTACCACCTGCATGTCCATGTCATCCCGCGGTTCGAAGGCATCGCGCTCAAGCCGCATACGGGACAGATGGAGAAGCCCGAAGTGCTGACTGAGAACGCGGCCAGGATCCGGGCAGCGCTGAACGGTTGAGGTGGCGTGCGCCTCAAGGCGATGAGCTCAGCCACAATCCATTACGTCGGTTAGGGAAATATCAAACCACCCGTGATAACGCGCGCCGTACCGGGATGCGTTTGGGTTTTCAAAATCGTGGAACATTCGGTTGCGACATCAGAGCCGTTGGTAGAAGCAGCTGCCGCGCCGTGGATGGCTATGCGGGCGTTCTGATTTCGATCGCCATCTGGAAGGCGTGCGGGTACTTCCTGGGCAAGTTTGCACCCGAGGGCGTCGCCGCCTGACCTAACAACATCTGACCTGAAAAGCAGGGGCGCTGTGTCGGCAAACCGGCCAGCCAATGAAAAAGGGCCCGTCACCGGGCCCTTTTTTCATTGGCGAACTTTTTAGCTCTTGCGCGGCAGTTGCGGCACCAGGCTGCGCTTGCCGCCGTCCTTGCCCTTCGGCTCAGGCTCGTCCTTGCCCTTGGGCTGAGGCTTCTGCGCCACCGCCTTCTTGGCGACGGGCTTCTTGGCCACCGCCTTGCGGGCTTTCGGCGCCTCTTCCGGCTCCTGCTTCGGCTGCACCGGGGCTTCGTCGGCCAGTGATTCGAGCTTCAGGCCGGTTTCGCCGGTTTCCTTCTTCTCGACGGTGACGCGCACCGTGCCGCCCTTCTTGAGCTTGCCGAACAGCACCTCGTCGGCCAACGGCTTCTTGATGTGCTCCTGGATGACCCGGCCGAGCGGCCGCGCACCCATGCGCTCATCATAGCCCTTGTCGGCCAGCCAGGCGATCGCGTCGGACGACAGGTCGAAGGTGACGCCCCGCTCGGAGAGCTGGGCCTCGAGCTGCATGACGAACTTCTGCACCACCTGATGGATGACCGGCACCGGCAGCGAACCGAACGGGATGATCGCATCGAGACGGTTGCGGAACTCCGGCGTGAACAACCGGTTGATGGCCTCGACATCGTCGCCTTCGCGCTTGGTCGATCCGAAACCGATCGCCGCGCGCTGCGCATCGGATGCGCCCGCATTGGTGGTCATGATAAGGATGACATTGCGGAAGTCGATCTGCTTGCCGTTGTGGTCGGTCAGCTTGCCGTGGTCCATGACCTGCAACAGGATGTTGAACAGGTCCGGATGCGCCTTCTCGACTTCATCCAGCAAGAGCACGCAGTGCGGATGCTGGTCGACCCCGTCGGTAAGCAGACCGCCCTGGTCGAAGCCGACATAGCCGGGAGGCGCGCCGATCAACCGCGAGACGGTGTGGCGTTCCATATATTCCGACATGTCGAAGCGGATCAGCTCGACGCCGAGCGAGGCAGCCAACTGCTTGGCGACTTCGGTCTTGCCGACGCCGGTCGGGCCTGAGAACAGGTAGGAGCCGATCGGCTTTTCCGGTTCGCGCAGGCCGGCACGCGCCAGCTTGATCGCCGAGGTCAGCGCGGTGATGGCGGTGTCCTGGCCATAGACGACGCGCTTCAGCTCGATGTCGAGGCCTTGCAGCACCTTCTCGTCGTCTGCCGAAACCGTCTTCGGCGGGATGCGGGCCATCGTGGCGATCGTGGCTTCGATCTCCTTGATGCCGATCGTCTTCTTGCGCTTGGCTTCCGGCACCAGCATCTGCGAGGCGCCGGTCTCGTCGATCACGTCGATCGCCTTGTCCGGCAGCTTGCGGTCGTTGATGTAGCGGGCCGACAGTTCCACCGAAGCCTTGATCGCCTCGTTGGTGAACTTCACCTTGTGGAATTCCTCATAATAGGGCTTGAGGCCCTTCATGATCTCGATGGCGTCCTCGATGGTCGGCTCGTTGACGTCGATCTTCTGGAAGCGCCGCACCAGAGCGCGGTCCTTCTCGAAGAACTGGCGGAACTCCTTGTAAGTGGTCGAGCCGATGCAGCGGATGGCACCCGAAGACAGCGCCGGCTTCAACAGGTTCGACGCATCCATCGCGCCGCCGGACGTCGCACCGGCGCCGATGACGGTGTGGATCTCGTCGATGAACAGCACGGCGCCGGGATAATCCTCTAGCTCCTTGACAACCTGCTTCAGCCGCTCTTCGAAATCGCCACGGTAGCGGGTGCCGGCCAGAAGCGTGCCCATGTCGAGCGCGAAGATGGTGGCGTCCTGCAGCACTTCGGGCACGTCGCCTTCGACGATGCGCTTGGCCAGACCTTCGGCAATCGCCGTCTTGCCGACGCCGGGATCGCCGACATAGAGCGGGTTGTTCTTGGAGCGGCGGCACAGCACCTGGATGGTGCGGTTGATTTCGCTCTCGCGGCCGATCAGCGGATCGATCTTGCCGGCCTTGGCCTTGTTGTTGAGGTTGACGCAATAAGCCGTCAGCGCATCCTGCTGCTGCTTCTTCTTGCCGCCTTCCTCCTGCGGCTCGGCGCCGTTCTGGCCGCCCTGCTCGTCATCGGCGCCGCGCGGCGAGCGCGTCTCCGATGCGCCGGGGCGCTTGGCGATGCCGTGCGAGATGTAGTTGACCGCGTCGTAGCGGGTCATCTGCTGTTCCTGCAGGAAATAAGCGGCATGGCTCTCGCGCTCGGCAAAGATGGCGACGAGCACGTTGGCGCCGGACACTTCCTCGCGGCCGGATGACTGTACATGGATCACGGCGCGCTGGATGACGCGCTGGAAGCCGGCGGTCGGCTTGGAATCCTCATCGTAGCCGGTGACGAGATTATCGAGCTCGGTGTCGATATAGGTCAGAACGGTGTGCTTCAGCTCGTCCAGATCGACGTTGCAGGCGCGCATAACGGCGGCCGCCTCGGTGTCGTCGATGAGGGCGAGCAGCAGATGTTCTAGGGTTGCATATTCATGGTGCCGCTCATTGGCGAGCGTCAGCGCCTGGTGAAGCGCCTTTTCCAGGCCTTGGGAGAAAGCCGGCATGTTACCTCACTTCTTCTCCATCACGCATTGCAGCGGATGCTGATTCTGTCGGGCGAAATCCATGACCTGAGACACTTTGGTCTCGGCCACCTCGAATGTATAGACCCCGCACTCGCCCACTCCATGATTGTGAACATGAAGCATGATGCGTGTGGCGGCTTCGCGGTCCTTTTGAAAAAAACGCTCCAGGACGTGAACCACGAACTCCATGGGCGTATAGTCGTCGTTGAGGATGAGGACCCTGTAAAGGCTGGGCTTCTTGGTCTTGGTCTTGGTGCGCGTAATGACAGCCGTGCCGCGACCGGCCTCATTGCCGTCGCCGTCACTTTGCATCCGCACCACGCTTGTCGTGGCAGTCAAACCTGAAGTCACGTAATCCTGCCTCTTTCGAATCCCCATGGCGAGTTCGATATGTAGGTGTTCGATGGACGATTTTAAGCCCTTCTTGTTAGCTGACAATATGGCTAGGTGGGCAAACCGAGGCGATTTTCAAAATCGTGAACCGCCAAAGCCCCGGAATTGAAACCGGCATGAAAAAACCCGGCCGCGCATCCGCGACCGGGTCTGTTTTGCAAGCCCGAAAGGCCGTGCCTGGTATTCTCGAGCGAAATTACTTCGCCTTGGCGACAATCGATTCGAAGGGCTTGTAAGCCTCCTTGGCGAGATCGGCATAGAGATCGCCGAACTTGGTCGCCTCGGCAACGAAGCTCTCATAGCTCTGCTTGGCGAAGTCGGACTGGATCTCGACCGCCTTTTCCAGCGACTTGGCGGAGAACAGCTTTTCGACCGCGGCGCTGCCGGCTTCGAAGCTCTTCTTGGTGTATTCGCCAGCTTCAGTGGCGATCGCCTGCGCGCCCTTGGAGAGCGAGGTGAAGCTCTTCAATCCGGTATCGGCAAACTCCTTGCCGTATTTCGAGAAGTCCTCGTAGGTCTGGGTCATTTGACGTTTCCCTTGGCGTTTTGAAGCGCCCTTGCCTGAGCGCCGTTGTGCAATGCACGAGAATATATTGTGCGCTGCACAAAAGTCAAGATTTCAGCGGCATCAGGCCGCGCTGCGCCGGCAACAGCTAAAATTCGAATAAAGAAAGGCTCAAGCCCGAGGAAAATGGTGAACGCGCCGGTTACCATAAACGGATTGGTAACGCTGGCCGCGATAGTTTGACGACAAGTGAGGTCGGATCCCTTTGCCGCCTCCATGGCAATGAGTTTCAAAGGAACTATCAGTGCGTCAGGCGTTGTCGGTCTTCGGTTCAAAATCCGCATCTTCCCTCAAAACGATCATGATCCTCGCTTTGGCGATGTCATTTGTCGTTGCGGATGCCGCGTCCTCGATGGCCGCCAGGTCTTCGGCGATCGTCGTCGACGCCAAGACCGGCAAGGTGCTTTATTCGTCCGATGCCAACGGCCGGCGCTACCCGGCGTCGCTGACCAAGATGATGACGCTCTATCTGACCTTCGAGGCCATGGCGAAGGGCCGGATCAGCAGGAACACGCCCGTGCCGTTCTCGGCCAAAGCGGCGGCCGAACCGCCGACCAAGCTCGGCGTCAAGGCGGGCGGAGCGGTTTCGGTCGAGACCGCCATCCTGTCGATGGTGACCAAGTCGGCCAATGATTCGGCGACCGCGCTCGGCGAACTGCTCGGCGGCAGCGAAAGCAATTTCGCCCGCATGATGACCGCCAAGGCGCGCGCGCTCGGCATGGACGGCACCGTGTTTCGCAATGCCAACGGCCTGCCCGATCCCGGCCAGTTCACAACCGCCCACGACATGGCGATGCTTGGCATAGCGCTCAGGGAACATTATCCGCAGTATTACGGCTATTTCTCGCAGCGCTCCTTCCTTTACGGCCGCCAGCGCATCAATGGCCACAACCGCCTGCTCGGCCGCATCAAGGGCGTCGACGGCATCAAGACCGGCTATACCCGCGCCTCCGGCTTCAACCTCGTCTCGTCGGTTTCGGATGGCAACCGCCGCCTCGTCGCCGTCGTCATGGGCGGCACTTCGGGGCGCAGCCGCGACAACCAGATGGCCGGCCTGATCAACGCCTACATGCCGCGCGCATCGACCCGCGGCGGCGGCGCCCTGGTCGCCAAGGCCGGAGGCGACAATCCGGTCAAGGCGCTGGCCAAGGTCTTCCTGCCCAAGCATGACGCGCCGACGCCGGATGGCAAGCCGATCGTTGAAGACGATGCCGTAGCGTCCAATGACGATCCGACATCCGCTGACGAGCAGTCTGCTGAAGGCCAGTCTGCCGACGAACAGACGGTGGCCGCGGTCGAAGAGCCCGCCCCCGCCGTCAAGACCAGGAAGGTCAAGACCGTCATCGTGACGGCGCCGAAGGTCGAAACTGCGCAGATTGTGGCTGCCTATGCCGAACCCACGCCTGTATCCCCACAGGCGGTCGACCCGGTCAACACGGCCTCGGTGCCGGCTGGTTGGGCGGTGCAGGTGGCGTCGTCGCCCAAGCAGTCCGAAGCCCAGGCTTTCCTCGACAAGACCGCCAAGCTGGCGCCCAAAGTTCTTGGGGCTGCTTCCGGTTTCACCGTCGCCTTCGAAAAGGATGGCGAGACCTATTACCGCGCCCGGTTCGGCGGCTTCCGCTCGAAGGACGCGGCCTGGAATGCCTGCAATGCCCTGAAGAAAAAGAAAATCGCCTGCTACGCCGTCCAACAGTAGGGCGGCGTCGGAACCATCTCCCGGAAATTTACTGCGTCGAAGGAGACTAGTTGTGATTGGAGAGCAAGACGTCCTTGGCTTCGTTGATCCGCGCCACCAGGAAAGACGTGCCGCCGATGTCGGGGTGCAGGCGCTGCATCAGGCGGCGGTGCGCCTTGCGGACATCCGCCGCGGCGGCCCCCGCTTCAAGACCAAGGATCTTGTAGGCCTCCTCCTTAGTCATGGCGCCCGCACCTGGCGCAACACCCAGCCCTTCGCCACCGTTCGCCTCAGCGTCTTTGCGCCAGACGGGAAAACGGCCGTCAAGATACGTCTCTAGGAGCTGGCGGCTCTCCGGGTCGCCGGGGAGTTCGCGGTAAAGCTGCTGCAGCTCGGCCAGGCCCATCGCGCCCAGCATCTTGCCTTCATGGCGGCCGGCCAGAACCAGGCCTTCAAGCCCGCCCGTATCGTGATCAAGCTCCATTTCCAGTGCGGCGGTCCGCACCGTCGAGCGCTTGCCGGGCGCCGGCCCGACCGACGGCCGCTTCATTCGCATCGAACCGTACCAGGCAAGGGCCGCGGCCAGAATGAGGCCGGCAATGCCTTCGCGCCCGACCACCAGCACGGCGAGCCCGACCAGCGCCAGAAGCACCGGCCCGAGCGTGCGCATGCCGCTTGCCAGTTTTTGCGCATCGGCGCGGACAAAGATCGTCGCCGCGCCGAGCAGCACCAGAAACAGTGCAACAAGTGCAATGATAGCGCCCATCAATTCCCGCCGCCCCTGAGATGCTCGATCAGCAGCCGGTCTCCCGGCCTGTCCCTTGCCTCGAGCGCCTTCAATCCGCCGGTCGCATAGACGGCAACCGCCGAAAGCAGCCCGGCCAAGGTCGCGGCAGCCCGCCGATCAAATCGGAACCAAGCCCCTTTGGACAGCCGCGCAATCTCCTTGAACGCCTTTTTTGCGCCGGGATCATGGCCTTCCTGGAAGACGAAGACGGGAACGCCGTGCAGACCGAGGCTGCCGGCCTTCTGCGCCAGGTCGTCGATATCCTCTTCCATGGCGTCGCCGATATAGACCAGAGCGTTGACCTTGGCCGCCGCCGTTTCCTTCAGCGCATGCGCCAGCACCTTGCCGATCTGGGTGTGGCCGGCACGGCAGTCGATCCGCGTCATCAGCTGCTTCAGGGCATTGGTGTCGGCGACAAAAGCCGACGAGCGGCACTCGCCCAACCCGCGAAAATAGGCCAATTGGACACTGAGGGTGCCGGCCTTGCCGACGGCGTCGAACATTTCGCCCTGCAGCTTGATGGCGAGATCCCAGGTCGGCTGGCGGCTCATCGTTGCGTCGAGGGCAAGGATCAGCCGGCCCGTGCCGGTCGCGACAAGCGTCCGGGCCTGACGGATAAAGGCGTCGATCTCGCCGGCATTGGATTGAGGCTTGACCGGCGCAGGATCGGCCCTTGCGGGCACGCGCTGCTTCTTGTCGCTCATAAGAAGCAAGATGTGGCGTTGTCGGCCCCCTTGCAAGTCCAGCCTTGGACAAGATGAAGGGCCAGCGCTCGACGCTCTGGGAGAAGCGGCCGCGCCCTTGGCTCTACAGCAAGCCCAGATCGGCGAGCTCGCGCTTCAGTTTCGGCGGCATCTCGACCATTCCGGCCTTGCCCTTGCCGATATCTGCGGGCGCATCCGAAGGTTTGAGATAACGCCAGCCCTGGAAGGCGCGGCGCGGCTGCCAGTCGGTGCGCACGACGTCGAGGTCGAGCATCAGGCGGCAACGGCCGATGCCTTCGTCGTCGGTGAAGGGCCTGATATCAGTGAGCAGCTGGCGGCATTGCACGCTGCCCTTGATCACCCAATAAAGCGAACCGCCATCGGTGACCTCGGCGCCGCGCGTCGGCACCATGCGGGTGGTGTGCCAGTGCTCGGCGGGTTCGCCGGCGCGGCGGCGCTCATCGAGGCGGAAGGCGATCCATTCTTCGAGGTCCTCGACGCTGTCGCAACCGACGCACAGTTTTAGGAGATTGAGTGCCATCGCTTAAGGTTTAGTCCGGCGCGCGATTGCGTCAACGGCCCTGCCCGACTTCTCCACAGTGCCAGTGGCGTTGCACGGTCAGCATTCCACGACATTGACGGCGAGCCCACCAAGGCTGGTTTCCTTGTACTTCTCGTTCATGTCGAGGCCCGTCTGGCGCATTGTTTCGATCGCGGCGTCGAGCGGCACGAAATGGACGCCGTCGCCTTTGATCGCCAGAGAGGCGGCGGTGACCGCCTTGACGGCGCCGAGCGCGTTGCGCTCGATGCAAGGCACCTGGACCAGACCGCCGACTGGATCGCAAGTCATGCCGAGATGATGTTCGAGCGCGATTTCGGCGGCGTTCTCGACCTGCTCGGGCGTGCCGCCCATGACGGCGCAGAGACCCGCGGCAGCCATCGCCGAGGCCGAACCGACCTCGCCCTGGCAGCCGACCTCGGCGCCGGAGATCGAGGCATTGGTCTTGATGATGCCGCCGACGGCGGCGGCCGTGAGCAGGAAGTCGCGGATGCTCGGCTGGTCGGCCTCGGGGTGGAAATGCAGCCAGTAACGCAGCACCGCCGGCAATGTGCCGGCCGCGCCATTGGTCGGCGCGGTGACGACGCGTCCACCGGCGGCGTTCTCTTCGTTCACCGCCATGGCGTAGATCGACAGCCAGTCATTGGCCAGCAAAGGGTTGGGCTTGTTCTGCTGCCATTGCTCCTGCAGCTTGTCGTGCAGCATGCGGGCACGACGGCGCACTTTCAGCCCGCCCGGCATGATGCCGTCCTGCGACAGGCCGCGGTCGATGCAGCCCTTCATGGCGCCCCAGATCGCATCAAGGCCGCTGTCGAGCTCCTCGCGCGACATATGCGTCTCTTCATTGATGCGCTTCATGTCGGCGATAGACAGGCCGCTTTTGCCTGCCATCTTCAGCATCTCGACGGCATTCTTGAAGGGATAGGGCACCTTCTTGCCTTCTGTGGTCACCGAGCCCTTCACCTTCATCCGCTGCAGCTCTTCCTCGGACACCACGAAGCCGCCGCCGATGGAATAGTAGATGCGCTTGAGCAGCAGCCGGTCGCCGGCATCGTAAGCGTAGAAGGCCATGCCGTTGGCGTGGCCGGTGAGCGGCGTCTTGCGGTCGAGCACCAGATCCGTCGCCGGATCGAAGCGATAGGAGGGATGGCCGCGTGGCGATATCCGCTTCTCAGCGGCGATGCGCGTGGCGATTCCCTCGGCCTGATCGGGATCGACCGTCTGCGGTGTCAGGCCAGCAAGTCCGAGGACAACGGCGCGATCCGAGCCATGGCCGATACCGGTATAGGCGAGCGAGCCGTGCAGGCTGGCGCCAATGCGATCGACCTTGACGCCGGCCGGGCGCGGCCAGTCATCGCCGGCGATCTCGTCGAGAAACCGCCGCGCCGCTGTCATCGGTCCCATCGTGTGCGAACTCGACGGTCCGATGCCGATCTTGAACAAGTCGAAAACCGAAAGAAACACGCTGCGCCGTCTCCGGGAATGGGATCAAGACCTACATATAGGACTTTCCATGATGTTTGTGCTGTTTTGCGGATTGCGGCGCTGCACCTGCCGACCTTGTTTGCTCCGGCAGCGACATCCCCGGCTGAAAGCGCGTCGCGCTGAAACGGATTCATGCGACGCGCTTTAAGTTCTTGTTTTAATGCATGTGGTTGTCCCAGAACCGCAGCTCACTTCTGGGCGACATGCTTTGGAGCATCGAACTGACCGCTTTGCCTGTGGTAAAAGGGGGCATGGGCGATTCCTTCCATCTGTCGACGGCTGATCTGGCGGCGCTGGCTTTTTTCCTGCTCGCATGGTTGCTGCATACGCTGGCGTCCGACGGCAGACTGGTCAGCCGGGTGTCGTTGACGATGGCCATGAACGTGCAGCGCGAGGCCTGGATGCGCACCATGGCCGAGCGCGAAATCCGCATCGTCGACACCGCCATCATGAGCGGCCTGCAGCAAGGCACCGCCTTTTTCGCCTCCAGTTCGCTGATTGCGCTCGGTGGCTGTTTCGCGCTGCTTGGCGCCTCGGATCAGGTCCTTGCCGTGCTGAACGACCTGCCGTTGAACGCGACCTCATCGCGCTCCGCCTTTCAGATCAAGGTCTTTGGCCTGGTGCTGATCCTGGCCTTCGCCTTCTTCAAGTTCGGCTGGGCCTACCGTCTCTTCAACTACTGCACGATCCTGATCGGCGCGGTGCCGATCCCCTATGGCGAGGCGTCACGCAACCCGGTCAGCGAAACGGCGGTGTGGCGCGCGGCGCGCATGAACATGCTGGCCGGCAAGCATTTCAATTCAGGCCTGCGCGCGGTGTTCTTCTCGATCGGCTATCTCGGCTGGTTCGTCGACCCGATCGTGTTCGTGCTGTCGACGCTGCTGCTTCTGGCGGTGCTGGTGCGGCGCCAGTTCTTTTCAGCGGCGCGACAAGCGGTGATCGGTCAGCCGCCCGGGCCGGGGAAAAGCTGGTCGATCCGGCCCGATAGCCAATAGGCGGCGAGGCCGATCCATTCGCGGATCGCAATGGTGGTGGTCTGCAGCGAATCGGGTGCGTTGTCGCGAAACAGGCCAAAGCCTTCCTTGCCCGAGGTGCGATAGTCGACCGGCCACGGGACCGTCTGAAAGCCGGCCTTGTCGAACAGCGCCTTGGCGCGCGGCATGTGGAAGGCGGAGGTGACAAGCAGCCAGGTCTCGCCCGGTTTCGGTGTTACCAGTTCCTTGGTGAAGACCGCATTCTCATAGGTGTTGCGGGATTTGCTCTCGAGCATCAGGCGATCGGCGTCGACGCCAAGCGCACCGAGCAGCCGCGGCGCGGTGGCCGCATCCCCCTCGCCATCGATGAACAGTTCACCGGTGCCGCCCGAGATAACCACTTTCGCCTCGGGAAAGCGCCGGGCAAGGATCGCCGCCTCCACCATGCGGTCGCCGCCGGAATTCAGCTCATAGCCGCCGCGCGCCAAGTTGATGGCGCCCTCGAAGCCGCCGCCGAGCACGACAATGCCGTCGACCTTCCGCGGCAGCGGCGGCTTTGGGAAGCGCTCTTCGAGCGGATTGAGCATCATGGCGCCAAGCGACGTCCAGGCCGACAGCGCCAGAATCAGGAAGGCGAACACACTGCCCGTCGCCGCCAATCGCCGGCGGCCGATCAGCGCCGCGAGCAAGCCGGCAAGCAGCAGGAAGATCGCCAGGTTGAGTGGTTGGACGAAGAACCAGAATATCTTGGAGAGATAGAAGAACATTGCCTGCCTATCTCCAGCTCAAATTGTGACGGCCGATGAAGTGCTCGACCGCACTCGCTACCGCTTCCGCTTCGAGGCGGCTTAACTCCCTGCCGAAAACAAGGACGCCGTTCGCGTTGGTCAAGCTGATGACTTCCGACAGTCCCACTTCGTCCGTGGGATAGGTGTGGTCGAGGATTTCGACCCTAAGATGCCCTTTCAAAGGCAGTGACCACCGATTTCGCAAAGAACCCCTCACTGAGCGCACGGCTGCGGTGTCGGTCAGCCGCAGGGTTTCCCTGCCGAACACCCGCCAGATGAAATCCTTGCCCAGGAAATAGGTGAAGAGGGCAATGACCGCCACGAAGGACAGCAGGCCGAGCGTGCCGCTGGTGAGCGTTGCGGACGACATATCCGTCAATCCCATGTAGCCGGTGTAGGCGACGATCGCGGCCCCGATCACGACAAAGACGGTCCTGAAATCCGAGGTGCGTGGCGGGTTCATGATCAGCAGTTCGTTTCCCGTCTCGACGATGGAAATGCGAGACGGAGGCGGCATGCTACCACCACTTCTCCGGCTGGAAGGTTCCCGCCGCCTGCTCGATGACGGCGGCTGTCTGGAACAGGGTTTCCTCGTCGAAGGGACGGCCAATCAGCTGCAGACCGAGCGGCAGGCCCTTGGCATCGAGGCCGGCAGGCACGGCAATGCCCGGCAGTCCGGCCATGTTCACGGTCACCGTGAAAATGTCGTTGAGGTACATTTTCACCGGATCGGCGGCCATGTCCTCGTCGGCGATGCCGAAGGCGGCCGACGGCGTCGCCGGCGTCAGGATGACGTCGACGCCGTCGGCAAAAACCGTCTCGAAGTCGCGCTTGATCAAATTGCGCACCTTCTGCGCCTGCAGATAGTAGGCATCGTAATAGCCTGCCGACAGCACATAGGTGCCGATCATGATGCGACGCTTGACCTCCCGACCGAACCCGGCGGCTCGGGTCTTTTCGTACATGTCGACAATGTCCTGGCCCGGCACGCGCAGGCCGTAGCGGACGCCGTCATAGCGCGCCAGATTGGATGACGCTTCGGCGGGCGCAACGATATAATAAGCCGGCAAAGCGTATTTGGTGTGCGGCAGCGAGATGTCGACGATCTCGGCGCCGGCATCCCTGAGCCAGGCAATGCCCTTCTGCCACAGCGCCTCGATCTCTTCCGGCATGCCGTCGACGCGGTATTCCCGGGGAATGCCGACCTTCATGCCCCTGATCGGTTTGCCGATCGCCGCCTCGTAATCCGGCACCGGCCGGTCGACGGAAGTGGTGTCCTTGGGGTCGACCGAGGCCATGGACTTCAGCATGATCGCGGCATCGCGTACGTCCCGGGCGATCGGGCCGGCCTGATCGAGCGACGAAGCGAAGGCGACGATGCCCCAGCGCGAGCAGCGGCCATAGGTCGGCTTGATGCCGACGGTGCCGGTGAATGCGGCTGGCTGGCGGATCGAGCCGCCGGTGTCGGTGGCGGTGGCGCCGGCGCACAGGAAAGCCGAGACGGCGGAAGCCGAGCCCCCCGACGAGCCCCCCGGCACCAGTTGGGCATTGTCCAGCGTGCGCGCGGTCTTGGTGCCGCCGGCCGAAACGAAACCGCCATCGCCCTGATGCGTGGTCGGCATCACCACCGTGTCGAGGCGCGAACGCCGCCACGGATTGACGACAGGGCCGTAATAGGAGGTCTCGTTGGACGAGCCCATGGCGAACTCGTCCATGTTAAGCTTGCCCAGCATGACGGCGCCGTCTGCCCACAAATTGGCGGTGACGGTCAATTCGTAGCGCGGCTTGAAGCCGTCGAGCACATGGCTGCAGGCCTGGGTGTGGACACCTTCGGTCCCGAACAGATCCTTGATGCCGAGCGGGATGCCCTCCAGCGCACCGCCCTCGCCCTTGGCGAGCCTGGCGTCGGAAGCTTTGGCCATATCGCGCGCCTTGTCGCCGGTGACGACGATGTAGGCATTGAGCACCGGATTGGCGCGCTCGATGGCACCGAGATAGGCCTCGGTGATTTCGACGGCAGAAATCTCCTTGGCGCGCAGCTTGGCGCGCGCCTGCGAAATTGTCAGATGGGTCAGTTCGCTCATCAAAGGCTCTTTTCGTAAAACACCGACCACTCGGAATCGGGATAATCCAGCACCGGCCCGCAGCGCGAGAAGCCGGCGCGTTCATAGACGGTCCAGGCGGCGGGATGGCGGTCGCCGGTTTCCAGCACCAGACGCTTCAGCCCTTCGCTGCGCGCTAGCGTTTCGACATGTTCGACGATCTTGGCGCCGATCTTCCTGCCCCGATGCGAAGGCCGCGTGTACATACGCTTGACCTCACCGACGCGGGCATCATGGCGCTTCAGCGCGCCGCAGCCGATGGCTTGCCCGTCGTCGCGGGCGATAAAGACGGTGGTGTCGTCGCCAGCCATCTGCTCGACCGTCAGATGGTAGCAATGCTCCGGCGGCGTCAGTTCGAGCAGAGCCGCGTTGAGCTCCTCGACCAAAGCGCGGACATCGTCCTGCAGCGGCGTTTCGATCGCGATCTCGATTGCCATCGGCCGCCTACTCCACGACCTTCGGCACGAGGAAGAAATTCTCGTCAGTGGCCGGCGCATTGGCGACGATATCGGCGGCCTTGTTGCCGTCGGTGACGATGTCTTGGCGCTTCTTCATCTCCATCGGCGTCACCGATGTCATCGGCTCGACGCCGGAGACATCAACCTCGTTCAGCTGCTCGACAAAGCCCAGAATGGCGTTCAGCTCGCCGGTCATGCGCTCGGCATCCTCCTCGCTCACCGCAATGCGGGCGAGACGCGCGACGCGCTTCACAGTTTGCAGATCAACGGACATGTCTTTAGCCTTTGGGAAAACCAGATGGCGCTATAGCGGCGTGGCGCGTGCCGCGCAACATCGATCGTGCTTGGGGATAGAGCCCGTTCATGCCAGGGCGGCATTTCAGCCTAGGGCAGCGATACACCCTCGCACAGATAATAGCTGCCGCCATTGCCGGCCTGCTCGCCTTCGTCGGCGGTCGGGCGCACCGAGACGATGTCGATTTGGGTCGCGTTCATCTGCGTGATCGACAGTATATCGGGAAAGAGAAAGCCCGGCTCCTGGCAGATGGCAGTGACCGCCCAGCTCGGCGAGCGCGTCGCCTTGGCGACCTGGACGAACTCGCAATTATACTCGACGCTTTGCAGGCCGTCCGCCGACAAGATGACATTGCCGGTGTCGATCAGCGTCTGCAGCGTGTCCTTTTTGGCTTGCGCGCAAAGCTCCTGGGTCTGAAGGTAAACGCCCTTGATGAAGTCCTCGGCGGCGGATGCGGGCGACGCAGCGACCAGCATCGAAACGCAAAGAGTCTCTCTCAAACCCATGGTTTAATTCCCCTTTGCGACAAGGGATCGTTTCAACGATCGCTCTATAGTGTGATCGTTTGGCCGATGGCTGGCAAGGCTACGTCGACACCTGATCCTTCGAGGCCGGCCACGAACTTCTCCGCCGTCGCGTCGATGATCGGGAAGGTGCCGAAGTGGCATGGCACGACGGTGTCGAAGTGGAAGAAGCGCCGGCAGGCCAGGGCCGCCACCGCGCCGCCCATGGTGAAGCGGTCGCCGACCGGCACGAGGCCGATCTTCGGCTCATGCAATTCCTCGATCAGCGCCATATCGGAGAAGATGTCGGTGTCGCCCATATGGTAGAGCGTCTTGTCCTCCGGGAAATGCAGGACCAGCCCGTTGGGATTGCCGAGGTAGACGTTCTGGCCGCCATCGAGCCCAAACGACGAGGAATGCAGTGCCTGCACGAATGTGGTGGTGAAGGCACCGCAATCGACGGTGCCGCCATGATTGCCGGGATTGATCTTCTTGCCGTCGACGCCCTTGCCGACCAGGTACATGCAGATCTCGTAATTGGCGACCAGCTGGGCGCCGCTCTTCTTCAGCACCTCCACCGCGCCGCTGACATGGTCACTGTGGCCGTGGGTCAGAAGCACATGGGTGACGCCTTCCGCCGGCCCCTCCCAGCCGCTCGTCCATGATGGGTTGCCGACGAGATAGGGGTCGATCAGGATGGTCGCGCCTGATGTCTCGACGCGGAAGGCGGAATGTCCGTACCAGGTCAATTTCATCGATCGTGTTCCTCGATTTTGGTTGCGCCGGAAGATAGAACGCCGGCAGCAAAATTAAAGTGACATAGTGTGCTCGCGGTTCAAAAGAACGTGTCGCGCTCTTTGTGACGGCAAGTCTGGGTCGCGATAGACTGGGTCACGGTAACGCTGGTGGGGAAAGCCGTTGGGCATCATAGCAATCGAGGATCTGCCGGCACGGCTGGAAGGCGGCAGGACGCTGGCCGGGCTCGACCTCGGCGACAAGACGATCGGTGTCGCCGTTTCCGACCGCGGCTTGTCCTTCGCCCATCCGCGCCCGGTCATCCTGCGCAAAAAGTTTTCGCTGGATGCGGCAGCGCTGCTCGCGCAGCTGCAGAAGGACAATGTCGGTGCGTTTGTACTCGGTCTTCCCATCAACATGGACGGTTCGGAAGGTCCCCGCGCCCAGAAGTCGCGCGCCTTCGTGCGCAACATGGCAGGCATAACCGAACTGCCCTTCGTGCTGTGGGACGAGCGGCTGTCGACGGTGGCGGCGGAGCGGACGCTGATCGAGATGGATTTCTCGCGCCGAAAGCGCGCCGGCAAGATCGATTCGGCGGCTGCGGCCTTTATTCTGCAGGGAGTTCTGGACCGGCTCCAGTCGCTTGACCCACGCGATCGGACGCAACCGGATTCCCCGCCTGCCGCCTGACCCAGGCCATGATGTTGCGGCGGCGGCGAAACGCCCACAATGCCATCAGCAGGAAGCCGTCAAAGACGCAGGCCCTTGCCACCATGCCCGGAATGATCGCCGGATCGATGCCCAGCATCTGCCCGTAGAGCTGGAACACGAAATCATGCAGCTGCCGGCTGAGCATGACGTAGCCGAAATTGATGTCGTTGAGCGACAGGAAGAACCAGCCCCAGAACAGAGCGAGTGGCGCGGCCCACAATGCGAACAGCGTGCGCATCAGTGACCGTCCCTGCGGCTGGAGCCGCCTCTGGGACCGCTGGGACCAATGTCCGGACGGCCGGAAATGCGCGACAGCAAGGAGCCGTGCGCGGCACCCTTGGCCATGGCATGTGCGGTGGCGCGACTCTCTGCCTCCCGCGAAACCATGACGGCGAAGACCGACCTCCGCTCGGCCAGCATGGCGACATAGGAGGCCAGAAGTGCCGCCAATTGCACGGCGACAACCAAAAACAGGCCGTTGATGCCTCGCGCCGCGCCGCCGACCAGGATGAGCGACAACACCGCGGATGCCGAAATGAAGGCGGTCCGCGCCACACTGTCGGCTCCGTCCGGGCTCGCTGCGGCGTTAACCAGGCTCTCGACGAAGACCCAGCAAAACAGCACCGCCACGACCAGCAAGGCGATGGCCAGCGGCGCCACGACGGCAGCATTGTCGAGATCGGCCAGACGAGTGTTTTCCACGACGACGCCGAGCACGCCCAGAGCGCCCGCAACGCCGCGGTTTCCATCGACACAGATGAACGCCAGCAGGGCGAAAACCAGCGCCCAGTGCAAGGCCAGAAAGGACGTCAAAATGTGCCGCATGGCATTCCTGCTTTGGTGACAAAGACAGTGGGGTCTGCGGCCTGCGGCTGCAACGGAAACCATTCGTTAAGGTTAACGGCTGTCCACAGGCAGGCAAATTCGTTCACGGACTGGCGGAAGGCCCTCAATTCACCGGCGGATAGAGCGTGTCGATGATCATGCGCGCATCGTGGCGCGAATCGAGCATGCCATAGGTGTTGCGCCACTGGCCGGCGAGCCGCGTCTCGACGAAGGCGTCCGCAATCCGCCCTGCCCCCAGCCGGCGCAATTCCGCAGCTGCCGCCGACAGCGCCAGCTGTTCGGTCAGCAGGCGGGCCGACCCCTCATCGGTGCCGGCGACCTGCATGGCCGCCTTGAGCACGCCAATGGTTCCGCGTCCGCCGGCGCCGAGATCGCGGTCGATGCCGGCCAGCACCTCCTCGAACAGGCCGGGCGCGCGGCCGAGCACGCGCAGCACGTCGAGCGCCATGACATTGCCTGAGCCCTCCCAGATCGCATTGACCGGGGCTTCGCGGTAGTAGCGGGCGAGCGGCGCTTCCTCGACATAGCCATTGCCGCCGAGGCACTCCATCGCCTCATAGAGCAGTGGCGGCGCGATCTTGCAGACCCAGTATTTGACCACCGGGGTCATGGCGCGGGCAAAAGCAGCCTCGCCGCGGTCGCCGGCAGCCTCGTCGAAGGAGCGCGCCAGTCGGAACGAGAGTGCCGTGGCGGCGGCGACATCGAGCGCCATGTCCGCCAGCACGCGCTGCATCAGCGGCTGTTCGATCAGCGTCGAGCCGGCCACCTGGCGGTGACGGGCGTGATGCACGGCCTCAGCCAGCCCCGCTCGCATGATTGCCGACGAGGCGACGGCGCAGTCGAGCCGGGTCAGCGTGACCATGTCCATGATTGTCTTTATGCCGGCGCCGGGCTCGCCGACCATCTCGCCGATGGCGTTGACGAACTCTACCTCCGATGAGGCGTTGGAGCGGTTGCCGAGCTTGTCCTTCAGCCGCTGAAAGCGGAAGCCGTTTCCGGAACCGTCGCCGAGGATGCGCGGGACGAGAAAACAGGAAAGCCCTTCCGGCGCCTGTCCAAGCACGAGAAAAGCGTCCGACATCGGCGCCGACATGAACCATTTGTGGCCGGTGAGGCGATAAAAGCCGCTGCCGGCGCGTTCGGCCCGTGTGGTGTTGGCGCGCACGTCGGTGCCGCCCTGCTTTTCGGTCATGCCCATGCCGAGCGTCAGCCCGGCCTTGTCGACCGGCGGCTTTTGGCTCTGGTCGTATTTGCGCGTCGTCACGCGCGGCGCCCATTCGCGAAACAGCTTTGGGCTGGCCATCAGGGCGGCCAGCGAAGCGCTGGTCATGGTGATGGGGCAGAGATGCCCGGTCTCGAGTTCGGCGGTCAGGTAGAAACGCGCGGCGCGCACCTGATGGCGACGGCCGATCTCGCTATCGCCGTTTTCCCAGATCGAGGAATGCAGGCCGCCGGCAACCGAGCGGCGCATCAGCGCATGATAGGCCGGATGGAATTCGACGAGGTCGATGCGCCGGCCCTGACGGTCATGCGTGCGGAGCTTCGGCGTCTCGACATTGGCGAGGCGCGCCAGCTCCTGCGCCTCCTGCGTCAGGACGAACCGGCCAAGCCCGTCGAGGTCCTTGCGCACCGGATCGGAAAAACGCTCGGCAAGCTGGATCAGCAACGGATCGCCCCGCCAGGCGTTGCCGCCCGTCAGCGGCGGAGGCTGGTTGGTCACGTCGTCGGTCACGCCCAATCCTTCTGAAAGTAGAAGGGCCTTCTAACGCAAGAAAGGCCTCACATCACAAGGCTTCGAATCCGAAGCAATCGGCTAGATATAGCCCAAGGCAGGCGGCGCGCGCGACGAAAATACCGGGGAGAAAGGCCGCAATCCCAAGCTGGCGCTTGCGGCAAGGAATTCTCCCCCCTATAGCAGCGCCTTGAGATGACCGACGCTTCGTCCCTGCCGCTTTATCCTCACCGCCATCTTCTGGGCATCCGCGATCTTTCCCCCGGTGACATCGAGCTTCTGCTCGACCGGGCAGATCGCGCCGTCGCCATTTCGCGGCAGTCCGAAAAGAAGACCTCGACGCTGCGCGGCCGCACCCAGATCAACCTCTTCTACGAAGCCTCGACGCGCACGCAGTCGTCGTTCGAACTGGCCGGGAAACGGCTCGGCGCCGACGTCATGAACATGTCGGTGGCGAGCTCTTCGGTGAAGAAGGGCGAGACGCTGATCGACACGGCGATGACGCTGAACGCCATGCGCCCCGACATCCTGATCATCCGCCACCAGTCTGCGGGCGCCGCCGCCCTTTTGGCGCAGAAGGTCGGCTGCTCGGTGGTCAATGCCGGCGACGGAGCGCATGAACACCCAACGCAGGCGCTGCTCGACGCGCTGACTATCCGCCGCGCCAAGGGGCCGCTGTCGAAACTGATCGTAGCGATCTGCGGCGACATCCTGCATTCTCGCGTGGCGCGTTCCAACATCATGCTGTTGAACGCGCTTGGTGCGCAGGTGCGTGTGGTGGCGCCGTCGACCCTGCTACCGTCCGGCATCGAGAAAATGGGCGTCATCGTCTCGCGCTCGATGGCAGAGGGCCTCAAGGGCGCGGACGTGGTGATGATGCTGCGCCTGCAGCGCGAGCGGATGGAAGGCGCCTTCGTGCCTTCGGTACGCGAATATTTCCGCTATTTCGGCCTCGATGCCGAAAAGCTGAAGGCCGCCAAGGACGGCGCGCTGGTGATGCATCCCGGTCCGATGAACCGCGGCGTCGAGATTGCGTCCGAAATCGCCGACGGTCCGCAAAGCGTCATCCAGGAACAGGTCGAGATGGGGGTGGCCGTGCGCATGGCGGTCATGGAAGCGCTGCTCGATCCCCGCCGCAATGCAGAGGGCCGCGGCGCATGAGCACGACGGTCTTTGAGCGCGCCCGCATCGTCGACCCGTCACGCGGCATCGACGAGGTCGGCACCGTCATCGTCGAAGGGAAAAAGATCGTTGCCGCCGGCAAGGCTGCCCTGAACCAGGGCCTGCCGGCGGGAGCCACCGTGGTCGACTGCGCCGGCAAGGCGATCATTCCCGGCCTGATCGACGCGCGCGTCTTCATCGGCGAACCGGGCGGCGAACATCGCGAGACCATCGCTTCGGCCAGCGTTGCGGCGGCGGCCGGCGGCGTCACCTCCGTCGTCATGATGCCCGACACCGACCCGGTGATCGACAATGTCGCGCTGGTCGAATTCGTGCTGCGCACCGCCAAGGACACGGCAAGCGTCAACATCTTTCCGGCGGCGGCGATCACCAAAGGCCTCGCCGGTCGCGAGATGACCGAATTCGGCCTGTTGCGCGAGGCCGGTGCGGTCGCCTTCACCGATGGGCGGCACACAATATCCAGCGCACTGGTGATGCGCCGGGCGCTGACCTATGCCCGCGATTTCGGCGGCGTCATCGCACATGAGACACAGGATGGCGACCTCGCTTCGGCGGGCGTGATGAATGAAGGCCTGTATGCCAGCTGGCTCGGCCTTGCCGGCATTCCGCGCGAGGCCGAGTCCATCCCGCTGGAGCGCGACCTGGCGCTGGCACGGCTGACGCGCGGCGCCTACCACGCGGCCAAGATCTCGACGGCGATGGCAGCGCAAGCGATGACGCGCGCGAAAGCCGACAAGGCCAATGTCACGGCGGGCGTGGCGATCCACAATCTGTCGCTGAACGAGAACGATGTCGGGGAATACCGCACCTTCTTCCGGCTGACGCCGCCTTTGCGCGCGGAGGAAGACCGGCTGGCCATGATCGAGGCGGTCAAGGACGGCACGATCGACATCATCGTCTCCTCGCACGACCCGCAGGATGTCGACACCAAGCGCCTTCCCTTCGCCGATGCAGCTGCCGGCGCGATCGGGTTGGAGACGCTGCTTGGAGCAGCGCTTCGGCTCTACCACAATGGCGACGTGCCGCTACTTCGGCTGGTCGAAACACTGTCCACCGCACCAGCAAGGCTGTTCGGCCTGCCGGGCGGCACGCTGAAGCCGGGAGCGCCGGCCGATCTTGCGCTGATCGACCTTGAAGAACCCTGGATCGTGAGTGAAAGCGGCATCCGCTCGCGCTCGAAAAACACCTGCTTCGAAGGTGCGCGGCTGCAAGGCATGGTCTTGCAAACGCTGGTGGCGGGCCGCACAGTGTTTTCGAGCTAGAGCGATCGCGCCACGTCGCAGACCGATATGTTGCTGGGGAAATGCGGGGGCAAACAATGAGTTATAACGTTATCCTGGCATTGCTGTTCGGCTATCTCCTCGGCTCGATTCCCTTCGGCCTCTTGATCACCCGCGCGGCCGGCCTCGGCGATGTGCGCAAAATCGGCTCCGGCAATATCGGCGCCACCAACGTTCTGCGCACCGGCAACAAGGGCCTCGCCGCCGCGACGCTGGTGCTCGACGCGTTGAAGGGTACGGCGGCGGTGATGATCGCGCGCCATTTTGGACACGACTACGGACTGTGGGCCGGCCTTGGACTCTGGGCGGGCCTTGGCGCCTTCCTTGGCCATCTGTTTCCGGTCTGGCTCGGTTTCAAGGGCGGCAAGGGCGTGGCGACCTATCTCGGCGTGCTGATCGCGCTCGGCTGGCATGTGGCGCTGATCTTTATCGTCGTCTGGCTGGCGATGGCTTTTCTGTTTCGCTATTCCTCGCTGGCAGCGCTGACGGCGGCGGTCATCGTGCCGATCGCGCTTTATTTCTGGAGCACACCTGAGACCGCCGGGCTGTTCCTGGTGATGAGCCTGATCGTCATCTTCAAACATCGCGCCAACATTTCGCGCCTTCTTGCCGGCACCGAAGGCAAGATCGGAGCCAAGGGTTGAGCAAGCCCGCCGCCGGGCCGCGCCTCAGCGACCGGCAGCGGCTGAGCTGGCTGCGGCTGATCCGCACACAAAATGTCGGCCCGGCCTCGTTTCGCGAATTGATCAACCGCTTTGGTTCGGCGGAGGCGGCGTTGGAGATGCTGCCCGAGCTGATGATTTCGGGCGGAGCCAAAAGGATCATGCGCATTCCTTCCGTGGAGGAAGCCGAAGCGGAACTCGACGCAGCCAGTGAAAACGGCGCCCGCTTCGTCGGCATCGGCGAGGCCGACTACCCGCCGATGCTGAAAAACATGGACAATCCGCCGCCGCTGATTGCCGTGAAGGGCGAGGCAGCCGTCTTTCGCCTGCCGGCGGTGGCCATCGTCGGCGCCCGCAACGCGTCGCTCGCCGGCATCAAGATGGCGCGCATGCTGGCGGCGGATCTTGGCCGCGACGGCTACGTCATCGTTTCCGGCCTGGCGCGCGGCATCGACACGGCAGCACACCAGGGCAGTCTCTCGACTGGTACAGTGGGTGTGCTGGCCGGTGGGCTCGATGTCCCCTACCCGCCCGAAAATATCGGCTTGTGCGACGACATTGCCGAGCGTGGCGGCGCCGTTATTTCGGAAATGCCGTTCGGCTGGCAGCCGCGGGCGCAGGATTTTCCGCGCCGCAACCGGCTTGTCGCGGGCGCCGCCCTCGGACTGGTGGTGATCGAAGCTGCGCAACGCTCCGGCTCGCTGATCAGCGCGCGCCTGGCCGGCGAGATGGGCCGGCTGGTCTTTGCCGTACCGGGTTCGCCGCTCGATCCGCGCTGCGCCGGCTCCAACGGGCTGCTCAAGGATGGCGCCACCCTGGTCACCGAGGCGGCCGATGTTTCCGGTGCGATCGCACCCTTGGCGGGCACGCGAACGCGAAGCATTGCGCCGCCAGAAAAGGCACCCGATTTTTCGGCAACACCCCCGCCCGGTGAGGACGAACGCAGCGGCGTGCTCGAGGCGCTGGGCCCAACGCCGGTGGGCGTGGACGAGATCATCCGCCACACCGGCCTCAACGCCGCGCAAGTCTCCATGGTGCTGCTGGAACTCGACCTTGCCGGCCGCATCGAGCGCCATGCCGGCGGCAATGTCTCATTGGTTACGTGACGTTCCAGCCGATCCCGCCGCACGTCGGCCGCAACTCACGCGTCGAGGGTCACGCCGGCGGCGCCAACGCCGGTACAGATGCCACCGTAGGGCATTTTCCAGGCGGCTCTCGGAAAAGCACTCCGCCATTCCAGGGCTCTCCGTTGCACTGACGATCACGCTCGCGATGGCATACTCGACAGCTGACGAAAACCGGCCTCGACAGTCTGCGCATCAGTCAGCGGAACAGATACTTCGATACCTCCGGATTGCCACGGCGCCACATCACATTGTCCAGAAAATAATGGTGCACATTGATGAAGATGAGCACGATGAAGAAGAACAGCGATGACCCCAGCACTTGCCTGTCATAGGGAATCAAAGCCGTCAGGGCGGATGGGATCAGCCAGAAGCCGAGATAGCCAAGGGCCGTGCCGCCGACGATGAAGCCGAGGAGCCGAAACCTGTAGAGGGGGCCAAGAAAGGACAGGATTTTCGGCTGCGGATCGCCTTCGGCATCGGAACTGTCGCGCTCGACGTTCGTCTGGTAGCGCCAGACCACGGCGAGATACTGCAGCGAGTGGAGCGCGGGCACGATCAACAGCCAAAGCGGGTTTACTCTGGCAATCAGGATCCAGAGATAGAGCGACGCGACATAGGCCACCAAACCGTTATAGGGCAGACCGGCGCCGTTCTTCCGCCAGCGATTGACCAGCATCAAGAGCGTGGCCGCCGTCGACGCAACGGCCGCCAGCACGCCGATGTCGGTAATCCAGGAAGGGGCCGCGAATGTGTAATAGTCCAGGCCATAATATTTGCCCTGGGTGACCGCCGTATTCGTCTGCAGCCATGCCAGGATCCACACGGCATAGGAGTTGACCAGCAGCACCTTCTTGTCGCGGTCGTCGA
This sequence comes from Mesorhizobium sp. P170090, assembly GCF_057786115.1. Lineage (NCBI taxonomy): Bacteria > Pseudomonadati > Pseudomonadota > Alphaproteobacteria > Hyphomicrobiales > Phyllobacteriaceae > Mesorhizobium > Mesorhizobium sp. P170090. The sequence goes on along the minus strand of NZ_JBYNWH010000001.1, from coordinate 4,111,222 downwards.
AGAATTTGCGCTTCAGCACCGCATCCACCATCAGCATGCCGTAGCCCTGCTTGACGTAGTGCCAACCGACAAAAAAGAACATGGCGTTGGTGGCATAGCCGAGCAGGCGCGTGTTCGCCGCCGCGGCGCCATAGGCAAAGAACCCGGCCATGACCAGGGGCACGACAATGCCCGCGAAGATGTAGCGTAGCTGCAGGCTCCTGTCGTAGCCGTCGCCCGTCACCTTGCGCCCGAAATTGCGGTAGAAGAGCTGGTAGGAGTGGGCGAAGTGAGGATAGTTCACGAGATAGGCCACGAAGACCATCGTTGCGGCCACCGGACCTTCATATTCGAGCGGAACGAGAAACAGCACCGGCAGGATGAGAAAGGCGCTGCCGCCCAGCATGAGGAAATCGGCAACCGGGCCGAAGAGGTATTTTTGAGATGTCGCCGCCTTAGCGGCTACAGCATCCGCCGAAACATGAAGTGTCATGTCAGAACCTCCCCTGGGAAGGCTGAGTTTAGCCATCGACTGGAATGGGGACAAGCTTGGAGCTGCCGCTCCTGCTGTTTCGCCAATGGTCTCGATCCGCCATGGGCTTCGAACCTGTGAAGGCCCTCCGCTGTTAAAAAAGCGCACTACCCCAATTTACGACTAACATGTTAGTGTGCTAACACGGCATACACACCTAGTTCGGAGACCTTCCGGTGACATCACGCTTTGGCCTTTCGGCCGCTCTCGCCACGCCTTTCGATGCCCGCGGGCAGATCGCCACCGCTCCCATGATCGCTCAGGCCAAAAGTTGCCTGGCGCAGGGTTGCGGCAGCGTGACGCTTTTCGGCACCACAGGGGAAGGCTCGTCGGTGGGCACGACGGAGCGGCGGTCGGTGACCGAAGCCATGCTGGCTGCTGGAATCCTGCCGCATCAACTCGTTGCCGGCGTGCTGGTCGGCGCCGCCGAAGACGCTGCCGAACAGGCACAGCATGCCTTGCAGCGCGGCGCCCGAAACATTCTGCTGGCCCCGCCAAGCTACTTCAAGAATGTCGGCGAGGACGGCCTTTTCGGCTGGTTCTCCGCCGTCTTTGCCGCGCTCGGCCCCCTCGCCCGTGACGTGCTGCTCTACAACATCCCTTCGGTTACCATGGTGCAGCTTTCGCTTGGCCTGATCGGCCGGTTGCGCACTGCTTTTCCCGACGTGGTCGCCGGGGTGAAGGATTCCGGTGGAAATTGGAGCTACAGCGAGGCGCTGCTTGCCGCCCATGGCGATCTGGTGATCCTGATCGGCGATGAAAGGCATCTGGCGCGTGCGGTGCGACTGGGTGCTCAAGGTGCAATCTCGGGCATGGCCAATTTCGTCCCGGGCGAAATCCGCGCCATGGCCGAGGACGGGCGCGACGATCCTCGCGTCGAAAGTTTTGTGCTCGAATTGCTGAAATATCCGGTCACCCCCGCGGTAAAGGTCATGGTGGCGCGCAAGACCGGCGACGAGCGCTGGCTGGCGGTCCGTCCGCCGCTGGAGCCGATTGCGTTGCAAGGGCAGCAGCAGCTTGCCGCAGCCTATGACAGCCTGTTTGCCAGGGAACCGGCCTGACCGGCAAAGGAAGCGCGCCGAAATGGAAGACGGCAACGAACCGACCACCCTCAGGGAGAAGGCCTATGCCAGCTTCACGCGGCATTTGCTGGCGCGCGACTTCAAGCCGGGCCAGTTCGTGTCGCAACGTGAGCTGGTTGCCTTCACCGGACTGCCGCTCGGCGCCATTCGCGAGATCGTGCCGCGTCTCGAGGCGGAAGGACTGCTGACGACCATCCCGCAGCGCGGCATGCAGATCGCCCATATAGACATCAGCCTGATCCGCGAGGCCTTTCAGTTCCGCCTGTTCATGGAGCGTGAAGCGGTGGCGCTGTTTACGGTAAGCGCCTCCGATGCCGAGCTTGCCCGCTTGCGGCGCGAGCATGAGGACATGCTTGCCCAGGCGCTGGCGCAAACCCCGACGCCGGAGATGGAGGCCAAGGCGCAGACCATCGACTGGGCCATGCACGACACGTTCATCGATGCGCTGGGCAACGAGATCATCGCCAAGGCCTATCTGGTGAATTCGGTGAAGATCCGCCTGATCCACCAGGAGCGGTTCCGTATCGACGGGCGCGTCGTGCCGGTCATGCGCGAGCACCTGGCGGTGATCGATGCGATGCAGAGCCGCGATCCTGGGAAGGCGGTCGAGGCCATCAGCCAGCATATCGAAAAGGCGCGCCGGCTGGCGCTGCAAATCTGAGGAAGCATGAGCCGCGCCGCGGTCGCTGCGGCGCAATCGATAACGACAACCGGGAGGAAGAAAATGTCGTCCAATCTGTTCAACCCAACCAGGAGGCAACTCCTCCACGGAACCGCCGCCCTTGCCGCCGCCGGCTTTGCCGGTGTTCGCCCAAGCTTTGCCGCCGGCGTCGACTGGAAGCGCTTTGCCGGAACGACGCTTGACGTCAATCTGGTGAAGAGCCCGCGCAGCGACACCCTGATAAAATACATCGCCGAGTTCGAGGAACTGACCGGCATCAAGGTCAATGCCGAGGCGACGCCCGAACAGCAGCAGCGCCAGAAGACGGTGATCGAACTGAGCTCCGGCAAGCCGAGCTTCGACGTCGTGCATCTGAGCTACCACGTGCAGAAGCGGCAGTTCGAAAAGGGTGGCTGGCTGGCCGACATATCAGGTTATCTCGCTGACCCGACCCTGACCGATCCTGCGCTGGTGGAAACCGATTTCGCCGATGCCGGCATGCTGTTTGCCAAGGACGGCCAGGGCGTGCTGCGCTCGCTACCGTTCTCAGTCGACTACTGGATCGTCTACTGGAACAAGGAATTGTTCGAGGCCAAGGGCCTCAAATACCCTGAAACCTTCGAGCAATTGGTGGCGGCGGCCGAAGCGCTGACCGACCCGTCGACCAACACCTATGGATTTGTCGCCCGCGGCCTCAAGAACGCCAACACGCCGGTGTGGACGTCGCTTATGCTCGGCTACGACATGACGCCGCTCGACGACAAGGGCAAGCTGCGCACGACCTCGCCCGAGGCGGTCGAGGCAGCCAGCCTCTACCAGCGGCTGATGACCAAGTCGGCGCCTCCAGGCGTCACCGGATTCAACTGGGCCGAAGCCCAGTCCGCCTTCCTGCAGGGCAAGATCGGGATGTGGTTCGATGGCGTCGGCTTTGCCCCGCCAATGGAAAATCCGGAAAAGTCACGAGTGGTCGGCAAGGTTGGCTACGGCGTCATGCCGAAGGGGCCCAAGGCGCATGCCGCCGGCACCTTTGGCGACGGCCTCGGCGTGACGGCCACCAGCGAGAAGAAGGAGGCCGCCTACCTCTTCTGCCAGTGGGCGATTTCGCCCGCCATGGGCGCGCGCCTGCTGCAGGCGGGTGCCGGCGTGCCGTTCCGCAAGTCGGTGCTGGAAAATCCCAAGGTGCGCGAAGGCGTCACCATGCCGGCGAGTTGGCTCGATGCCGTGGTCGGCTCGGGCAATGTCAGCCGGCTGTCGCTGCCGGTCATCATTCCGGTCACCGAGTTCCGCGACATCTATGGCGTGGCGCTGACCAATCTGATCGCCGGCGCCGATCCGGCGGAGGAACTAAAGAAGGCCACCGAGCAGTTCCAGCCGGTGCTCGACCGGAGCGAGCAAGGCTGATGTCCGCCATCACCCCAGAACGCACCGGGGTGACGACGCAAGCCATCGAAGGGGGCCAGACCATCCGTCTGGCTCCCAACTACTGGCCTTTCGTCGTCCCGGCGCTCGTCGTCGTCGGCGCCGTGATCGTCTTTCCCTGGGCCTTCACACTGTGGATGAGCGTCAACCGCTGGACCCTCGGCCAGGCGCGAAGCTTTGCCGGGATGGAAAACTATCTGCGGCTGGCAGTCGACCAACGCTTCTGGGAATCGCTTTTCCATACGCTGACCTATACGGCGCTTTCGGTCGCGGCGCCGATGTTCCTTGGCACTGTCGCGGCGCTGATCTTCGACGCCAAATTTCCGCTGCGCGGCCTGTTGCGCGGCGTCTTCGTCATGCCGATGATGGCAACGCCAGTCGCCGTGGCGCTGGTCTGGACGATGATGTTCCATCCCCAGCTTGGCGTGCTCAACTATCTGTTGTCGCTGGTCGGCATTCCGGCGCAGGAATGGATCTTTAACGCCAGGACGGTCATCCCGTCCCTGGTTGCGGTCGAGACCTGGCAGTGGACGCCGCTGGTGATGCTGATCGTGCTGGGCGGCTTGGCCTCCGTGCCGCGCGAGCCCTTCGAGAGCGCCGAGATCGACGGCGCCAACGCCTGGCAGCAGTTCCGCTATCTCACCTTGCCGATGATCGCGCCGTTCCTGATGATCGCCATGATCATCCGCACCATCGATGCGCTGAAGAGTTTTGACATCATCTACGCCATGACCCAGGGCGGACCGGGCACGGCCTCGGAAACCATCAACATCTATCTCTACAACACCGCCTTCTCCTACTACGACATCGGCTATGGCTCGGCCATGGCCGTGGTGTTCTTCATCGTCATCGTCGCGCTGTCCTTCATCCTGCTGATGCTGCGCCAGCGCTCCCAATGGATCGGGGTGGAGGGCAAATAATGAGTTCACGGCTGCTCAACCGGATCGGGCTGTTTTTCGCGGCTCTGGTCTTCGTCTCGCCGGCGATCCTGTTCTTCCTCTGGATGATCTCGCTGTCGCTGAAGTTCGAGATCGACAACGGTGCATACCCGCCGATCCTGATCCCGGAACATCTCGCCTGGTCGAACTATGTGAAGGTATTAGAGGAGAACAATTTCCTGCTCTATTTCTGGAATTCGGTTCTGGTGACGGGCACGGCAACGTTGCTGGCGCTGCTGATCGGCGTGCCGGCGGGCTATGGCATCGCGCGACTCAAGGCCGAACGCTCGGCGGTGGTCATCATGATCGCCCGCATGACGCCGGGGCTTTCCTATCTCATTCCGCTGTTCCTGCTGTTCCAGTGGGTCGGCATTCTCGGCACGCTGTGGCCGCAGATCATCATCCATCTGGTGGTGACGGTGCCGATCGTGGTCTGGGTGATGATCGGCTATTTCGAGACCACGCCGATGGAGCTGGAAGAAGCGGCCAACATCGATGGCGCCAGTTCCTGGCAGGTGTTCCGGCTGGTCGCCTTGCCCATCGCCAAGCCGGGCATTGTCGTCGCCTTCATCCTGTCGATCATCTTCTCATGGAACAATTTCGTCTTCGGCATTGTGCTCGCCAGCCGCGAGACCCGCACGCTGCCGGTCGCCGTCTACAACATGCTTTCCTACGAGCAGGTGAGCTGGGGTCCGCTCGCCGCCGCAGCACTTGTGGTGACGCTGCCGGTGCTGGTGCTGACCCTGTTCGCGCAAAGGCAGATCGTCGCCGGGCTGACCGCAGGCGCCGTCAAGGGCGGCTGAGGCACGGCCCCGACATCACTCATTTCCGGGAGAAATCCAATGGCATCGGTAACAATCAACAACGTTCAGAAGGCTTTCGGAGCCGCCAAGATCATCCACGATGTCAGCGTCGACATCGCCGATGGCGAATTCGTCATCCTGGTCGGGCCGTCGGGCTGCGGAAAGTCGACGCTGCTGCGCATGATTGCCGGACTGGAAACGATCTCGGGCGGCAGGATCGCCATTGGCGATCGCGTCGTCAACAATCTCAGGGCGCGCGACCGAAACATCGCCATGGTGTTCCAGAACTACGCGCTCTATCCGCATATGACGGTGGCCGACAATATGGGCTTTGCCCTGAAGATCAAGAAAGCCGATCCGGCCGACACCGCCGGCCGCGTCGGCAGGGCCGCCAGCATTCTCGGCCTGGACAAGCTGCTCGACCGCTATCCGCGTCAGCTTTCCGGCGGCCAGCGCCAGCGCGTCGCCATGGGCCGCGCCATCGTGCGCGACCCGCAGGTGTTCCTGTTCGACGAGCCGCTGTCCAATCTCGACGCCAAATTGCGCGTGCAGATGCGCGGCGAGATCAAGGCGCTGCACCAGCGGCTGGGAACCACCACCATCTACGTCACCCACGACCAGATCGAGGCCATGACCATGGCCGACAAGATCGTCGTGCTGCATGACGGCCTTGTCGAGCAGATCGGCGCGCCGCTCGATCTCTACGATCGCCCGGCCAACCTCTTCGTTGCCGGCTTCATCGGCTCGCCGGCGATGAATTTCATTCGCGGCCATGTCGAGGAAGGCGTTTTCCGCAGCGCCGGTGGACTGATCTTGCCGCTGCCGGAAGGCATCGACCTGGCAAACATTCCCGGCGGCGACCTCATCTACGGCATCCGGCCCGAACACATCCGAGCGACGACCGCCAAAGGAATCCCCGGCACGATCGTGCTTCTGGAAGCAACGGGTTCGGAAATCTTTGCCAGGGTCGACTGCGCCGGAGAAGAAATCTCCTGCCTTTTCCGCGAGCGGCTGGCACTGAAACAGGGCGAGCAGATGCGCATCGAGATCGACCGCGCCTGTGCTCATCTGTTCGACGTCAAGACCGGGCGGCGATTGTAGGCGGCGACGGGGGCTGCTGACAGGGAGCAACTTTCGCACGAAATATTTCTGGTGAGCGCGTCGGGGTTCGAACCCGAGACCTACTGATTAAAAGTCAGTTGCTCTACCGGCTGAGCTACGCGCTCCCGCGGGCTCTAAAGGCCGCCCTCGAAATTGCGCGGAACATAGGGAGAGTGCCGCGACCGGTCAACCGGAAAAAGATGGCCGTTCCATCGGGGTTTCGGCCATCGCCCGACGCGCCGCAAATTGCGTCGTCACCAGCCCGGTGAGCCGCTCCCGCAACTTGGTCGCCGCTTCGATCTGTTGGCGCGCGAGACGCGCCTTTTCTCACGCGCCACATTCGAGAAACATTACAAATCAGCAACTTACTGTTTTGGTGGGAACCATCGCACGAGCGGGCCGTTTTCGTCTCACAAGGGACGTCAACCACCCTTCAAGGAGAAGATCATGAACAAGATCGCAACGGGTCTACTGGCGACCACCCTGTCAATTTCGTTTGCCGCGGCCGCCGCTATGCCGGCCAATGCCGCCCAAATGTTCGTGCCCCAGTCATCAGCAACTTCGTCCGACATCGTGAATGTGGGCGATTCTCGTCATGACAACTGGCGGTGGATGCGCCACGGCAACCTCAATTCCGGCAATCGCGATTTCCGCGTAGGCCGCCAGTTCTCGCGCAACAATGATGGCGGCAGCTATTGGAATGGCCATCGCGGCTATCGCGAATATCACCGCGGCTATCGCCGTCACGGCGACTACTGGTTCCCGCTGGCTGCCTTCGCCACCGGCGCCTTGATCACCGGTGCGATCGTCAACAGCGAGAACAACCGCGTCTACGGCGGCGATGCGCATGTGCAGTGGTGCTACGACCGCTATCGCTCCTACCGCGCCTCGGACAACACATTCCAGCCCAATTACGGCCCGCGTCAACAGTGCAATTCGCCCTATTGAGCTGAGTTGGTACCAAGTGTTGAGTAGAAAAGCCTGCGCCGGCAACGGCGCGGGCTTTTCCGTAGGTTGCTTGGGTACGGGCGCGGCGGATTAGCTGGCCCAATTGACGCTCTTGAAGATCAGATACAGGGCTCCGCCTTCACCACGCGGAGAACGGTATGCACCGAGGCCGTTGCAGATTCGAACCGCAACTGCGGTCATCTTCCAGCCGAGCACTTCCAGGTCGTTGTTCAAAGCTATCGCATAGGATTGAGCCAGCTCATCAATGGAATGCTCCTGTCCGAATGACCGAACCAGCTTTGCGTCGGCAAGCAGTTCGCCAGGCAGGTTTGAATTTGCCCAAGCCCAGAGCCAGTTGCTGGCCTTGGCACTCGTCGATCCGGCGATTTGGATTTCGGCGACGACCTTGGTGATGCCGTTGTCCGAGAACAGAAGCTTTCCTTCTGTCAGATCATAGTCATAGCGAGGCCAACTGCCGAGTCGGAACGCCTGCTGCAAGCGTGCATTCTTTGCATCCAATTGTTCGACAGCCTCGTCGCGCCAGGCGACATACCAGTGTGGATTCATCCCCTTCCCCCGCCACGATTTACTACCGTACGCTCAGCGTCCGGCGCACCGCATCGCGCCAGCCGGCCAGTTTTGCCGAACGCACCGTGGCATCCATGTCCGGCTTGAAGCGGCGCTCGAGCGCCCAGCTGTTGGCAAAATCCTTCGCCTTCGGCCACACGCCTGCTTTCGAGCCGGCAAGCCACGCCGCACCCAGCGCCGTCGTCTCCAGAATGGTCGGGCGATCGACCGGCGCATCGAGGATATCGGCCAGCCGCTGCATGGTCCAGTCGGAGGCCACCATGCCGCCGTCGACGCGAAGCACGGTTTTGGCCGATGCCCCCTTCCAGTCCTTGCGCATGGCGTCGAGGAGATCGCGCGTCTGGTAGGCGACGGATTCAAGCGCCGCGCGGGCAAACTCCGCCGGGCCTGAGTTGCGCGTCAGCCCGAAGATCGCGCCACGCGCTTCGGCGTCCCAATGCGGCGCGCCGAGACCGACGAAAGCCGGCACCAGATAGACGTTCTGCGTGGGGTCGGCGGTTGCAGCCAAAACGCCGCTATGCTCGGCCTTGCCGATCACCTTGATGCCATCGCGCAGCCATTGCACGGCGGCACCGGCGATGAAGATCGAGCCTTCCAAGGCATAGGTGGTCTTGCCGTTCAGCCGATAGGCGATGGTGGTCAACAGCCGGTTCTTCGAGCGCACCAGATCGGCGCCGGTGTTGAGCAGCGCAAAGCAGCCGGTGCCATAGGTCGATTTCATCATGCCTGGCTCGAAACAGGCCTGGCCGATGGTCGCTGCGTGCTGATCGCCGGCCACGCCAAGGATTTTGATTTCGGCGCCAAACAGGCTTTTTTCCGTCACGCCGTAGTCGTCGGCGCAATCCTTGACCTCAGGCAGCATCGCCACCGGGATGCGCAGGATGGAGAGCAGCTCGTCGTCCCAGACATTTTTCTCGATGTTATAGACCAGCGTGCGCGAGGCGTTGGTGGCATCCGTCGCATGCACCTTGCCGCCGGTCAGCCGCCAGATCAAAAAACTGTCGATAGTGCCGGCGAGCAGTTCGCCCTTTTCGGCGCGCTTTCTCGCACCGTTTACCTTGTCCAGCATCCAGGCGATCTTGGTGCCGGAGAAATAGGGATCGAGCAGCAGGCCGGTCTTTTTGGTGAACTTTTTCTCCAGGCCGTGTTTTTTCAGCTTCTGGCACAGCGGCGCGGTGCGGCGGTCCTGCCAGACGATGGCATTGTGGATCGGCTTGCCGGTCGCCTTGTCCCAGATGACGACGGTTTCGCGCTGGTTGGTGATGCCGATCGCCGCCACATCCGAGGCCTCGCGGCCGGCGGCCTTCAGCGCGCCTTTGACCGTCGCGACGACGCTTGCCCAGATCTCTTCCGGATCATGCTCGACCCAGCCGGAGGCAGGATAATGCTGCGTGAATTCCTGCTGCTTGCTGCCGGCGACCTTCATCGCGCCGTCGAACAGGATCGCCCTGGTCGATGTCGTACCCTGGTCGATTGCAAGGATGTATCCGGTCATTAGTCCTCCCGGTAGCTCGCCTATACAAACAGGGGAGACGGCAAGATGCCGCCTCCCCGTTCACTATGATCCTGGCGCGTACGCCAAGATTACTTCTGCCAGCTCTTCACCAGTTCGTCGTAGTTGATGGTGATCGGCTTTTCCTTCTCGTTCTCGATCTTCAGCTGAGGCGCGAGATTGCCGTTCTTGACCGCGTCGGCGTTCCAGTAGGCGAGGTCATGCTCTTCGGCCATCTTCGGGCCGATATCGCCCTGGACGCCCGACTTCTCGATGCGGGTCATGACTTTTTCCTGCTCGGCGCAGAGCGAGTCCATGGCTTCCTGCGCCGTCTTGGCGCCGGACGAGGCATCGCCGATCGCCTGCCACCAGAGCTGTGCCAGCTTCGGATAATCGGGCACGTTGGTGCCGGTCGGCGACCACTGAACGCGGGCCGGCGAGCGGTAGAACTCGATCAGACCACCGAGCTTCGGCGCACGTTCGGTGAAGCTCTTGTCGTGGATCGTGCTTTCGCGGATGAAGGTCAAGCCGACATGGCTCTTCTTCACGTCGACCGTCTTCGAGGTCACGAACTGCGCGTAGAGCCAGGCGGCCTTGGCGCGGTCGGTCGGCGTCGACTTCATCAGCGTCCAGGAACCCACGTCCTGATAGCCGAGCTTCATGCCGTCCTTCCAGTAGACGCCATGCGGCGACGGGGCCATGCGCCACTTCGGCGTTCCGTCGTCGTTCAGCACCGCCTTGGCGCCGGCGTCGACCATCGAAGCGGTGAAGGCGGTGTACCAGAATATCTGCTGCGCGACCGCACCCTGTGCCGGCACCGGGCCGGATTCGGAGAAGGTCATGCCTTGGGCTTCGGCCGGAGCGTAGGCCTTCAGCCAGTCGAGGTATTTCTGGATCGAGTAGACGGCAGCCGGGCCGTTGGTGTCGCCGCCGCGCGCCGTGCAGGAGCCGACCGGCTGTGATTTCTCGTTGACCTTGATGCCCCATTCGTCGACCGGCAGGCCGTTCGGCAGGCCCTTGTCGCCGTTGCCGGCCATCGACAGCCAGGCATCAGTGAACCGCCAGCCGAGCGACGGGTCCTTCTTGCCGTAGTCCATGTGGCCATAGACCTTCTTGCCGTCGATCTCGCGGCCGGTGAAGAACTCGGCGATGTCCTCATAGGCCGACCAGTTGACGGGAACGCCGAGGTCGTAGCCGTATTTCGCCTTGAAGTCGGCCTTGTTCTTCTCGTCGTTGAACCAGTCGTAACGGAACCAGTAGAGGTTGGCGAACTGCTGGTCGGGCAGCTGATAGAGCTTCTTGTCCGGCGCGGTGGTGAAGGAGGTGCCGATAAAATCCTTCAGGTCGAGGTTCGGATTGGTAACGTCCTTGCCCTCGCCCGCCATCCAGTCGGTCAGGTTGCGGACCTGCTGGTAGCGCCAGTGGGTGCCGATCAGGTCGGAATCGTTGACCCAGCCGTCATAAAGGTTCTGGCCGGTCTGCATCTGGGTCTGGATCTTCTCGACGACGTCGCCTTCCTGGATGACGTCATGCGTGATCTTGATGCCAGTGATGGCGGTAAAGGCCGGCGCCAGCACCTGCGATTCATACTGGTGGGTGGCGATGGTTTCGGACACGACCTTGATGTCCATGCCGGCGAAAGGCTTCGCGGCATCGATGAACCACTGCATTTCTGCTTCCTGGCCGGCGCGGTCGAGCGTCGACAGCGGGCCGATTTCCTTGTCCAGAAACGCCTTGGCCTCATCCATTCCGGCGTAGGCGTTGCCTACCCCGAGCAACAGGACAAGGGCAGTTGTTGATGTTAAAAATTGCCGTCGCATAGGTTTCCTCCACATTTAGGTTTCAAGTGCGATCTGGAACGGCCGCCGGCACGCGGTCGATCCAACAGTTTCCCCCTCTATACGTAGCGGAACACGCCGACGGCGTAGACCACGGAGAGAGCGAGAGCCCACCACAGGTTGGATCCGACAAGACCCAGCCAAGCGAGATGGATAAAGGCGCTGCCAAGCAGCGACAGAAAAAGACGGTCGCCGCGCGTCGTCTCGAAGCGCAGGACGCCGACGCGCGGATTGCCGCCCGGCGAGGCAAATTCCCAAAACGCCATGCCGCACAGCAGCAGAAGAATGGTGCCGAAGAACGCCGCCGTCGGCCACGTCCACGCCATCCAGGTGAGGTCGAGATTCATGGTGACACCCTCCCCAGGGCAAAGCCATTGGCGGTGGTGGTGAGGATGAACCCGTGCTTTTGTTTCATCACACCCTCCCCAGGGCGAAGCCCTTGGCGATGTAGTTGCGGACAAACCAGATGACGAGCGCGCCGGGGATCAGCGTCAGCACGCCGGCGGCGGCGAGCAGGCCCCAATCCATGCCGGCGGCCGAAACGGTGCGGGTCATGGTGGCGGCGATGGGCTTGGCGTCAGTGGTGGTCAGCGTGCGGGCGATCAAAAGTTCGACCCATGAGAACATGAAGCAGAAGAAGCAGGCGACACCGATGCCACTGGCGATCAGCGGCATGAATATCCTGACGAAGAAGCGCGGGAAGGAGTAGCCGTCGATATAGGCTGTTTCGTCGATCTCTTTGGGCACGCCCGACATGAAGCCTTCGAGGATCCACACCGCCAGCGGCACGTTGAACAGGCAGTGCGCCAGCGCCACAGCGATGTGGGTGTCGATCAGGCCGAAGGCCGAATAGAGCTGGAAGAACGGCAGCGCGAACACTGCCGGCGGTGCCATGCGGTTGGTCAACAGCCAGAAGAACAGATGCTTGTCGCCGAGGAAGCGGTAGCGCGAAAAGGCGTAGGCCGCCGGCAGCGCCGCAGCCACGGAAATCACCATGTTCATGACAACATAGGTGATCGAGTTGATGTAGCCCGAATACCAGGACGCATCGGTGAAGATAGTAAGGTAGTTGGCGATCGTAGGCTGATGCGGATAGAGCGTCAGCGAGGAGACGATCTCGGCATTGGTCTTGAAGCTCATATTGATGAGCCAGTAGATCGGCAGCAGAAGCACGATGATGTAGATCGTCGGCACGATCCACCACCAGCGCGATTCCTCGCCGCGCTTGCGCATCAGCCGGGCGACCTGATCCTGCGAAAGCGTGCTCGCCAATTTTCCCGAAGCGGTGGTTTCGCTCACTCTGTCGGCTCTTTCGTTGGCGCCGCTCATCTCAGCGCTCCGCGTCGTAGTTGGTCATCACGGTGTAGAACACCCATGACAACAACAGGATAATCAGGAAGTAGACCAGCGACATGGCGGCTGCCGGACCGAGGTCGAACTGGCCGAGCGCGGTCTTGACGAGGTCGATCGACAGGAAGGTGGTCGAGTTGCCGGGGCCGCCGCCGGTGACGACGAAGGGCTCGGTGTAGATCATGAAGCTATCCATGAAGCGCAACAGCACGGCGATCAAAAGCACACGCTGCATTTTCGGCAGCTGGATATAACGGAACACCGCCCAGCGCGAAGCGCCGTCGATCTTGGCCGCCTGGTAGAAGGCATCCGGGATCGAAACCAGGCCGGCATAGCAGAGCAGCACGACAAGGCTGGTCCAGTGCCAGACGTCCATGATGATGATGGTGACCCAGGCGTCGAACGGATCCTGAACGTAATTGTAGTCGATGCCGATCGCATTGACGTAGTAGCCGAGCAGGCCGATGTCGTTGCGGCCGAAGACCTGCCAGATGGTGCCGACGACGTTCCACGGAATGAGCAGCGGCAACGACATAAGCACCAGGCAGACCGGCACGCCCCAACCCTTCTTCGGCATGTTGAGCGCGATGAAGATGCCGAGCGGCACTTCGATGGCCAGGATGATGAAGGAGAAGATCAGGTTGCGCACCATGGCTTCCCAGAAGCGGCTGGACGACAGCAGTTCCTCGAACCACTGGGTGCCTGCCCAGAAGAAGACGTTGTTGCCGAAGGTGTCCTGCACCGAATAGTTGACGACCGTCATCAGCGGAATGACGGCCGAGAACGCCACCAGCACCAGCACCGGCAGCACCAGGAACCAGGCCTTGTTGTTCCAGGTCTTTTCCATCTATGCCCCCATCTCGACAAGCCCCATCTCAACCAGCCAGGAATCGGCATAGATGTTGATGCCGGCCGGATCGAAGCGAACCTTTGGGTCGGCCGGCACGCTCTCGTCCTCGCCGATGACGGCAGCGATCTCGCGGCCTTCGAGGCTGGCGCGCACCACCTTGTGGCGGCCGAGATCCTCGACCTTGCTGATTTTAACCGCCATGCCGTCACGGCCGAGCCTGACATATTCGGGGCGGATGCCGAGTTCGATGGCGCCGGAGCTCCCAGCGGCGGTCTTTGGCGCGCCGGGCAGCTCGATGCGCTGGCTGCCAATGGTCGCGGTCTTGCCGTCGATCGCCACCGGCATGACGTTCATGCCGGGCGAGCCGATGAAGTAACCGACGAATGTGTGGCGCGGGCGCTCGAACAATTCAGCCGGCGTGCCGATCTGGACGATGCCGCCATCATACATGACGACGACCTGGTCGGCGAAGGTCAGCGCCTCGGTCTGGTCATGGGTGACATAGACCATGGTGTAGCCGAAGCGGCGGTGCAGTTGCTTCAACTGCGAGCGCAGCACCCACTTCATATGTGGATCGATGACCGTCAGCGGTTCGTCGAACAGGATGGCATTGACATCCGAGCGCACCAGGCCGCGGCCGAGCGAGATCTTCTGCTTCTGGTCGGCGGTCAGGCCCCTCGCCTTCTTCTTCGTCCACGACGCCAGGTCGATCATCTCCAGCGTCTCGCGCACCTTGCGGTCGACATCGGCCTCCGGCACGCCGCGGTTGCGCAGCGGGAAGGCCAGATTGTCGTAGACCGTCATGGTGTCGTAGATGACCGGGAATTGGAACACCTGCGCGATGTTGCGCTCCTGCGTCGACAGATTGGTGACGTCCTTGCCGTTGAACAGCAACTCACCGTGCGAGGGGTGCAAAAGTCCCGAAATGATGTTGAGCAGCGTGGTCTTGCCGCAACCCGAGGGCCCAAGCAGCGCGTAGGCGCCGCCATCCTCGAATGTGTGGTGCACTTCCCGCAGCGCAAAATCGGCATCCTTCTGCGGATTGGGCAGGTAGGAGTGCCTGACATGGTTGACGTCGATGCGCGCCATCTCTTCCCCCTCAGGCCGCAAGCTTCGGCGCGGCGACGGCGCTGCCGTTGCTGTCGAAGACCATGATGTGGCGCGGATCGATAAACACCTCGATCTCGGCGTCGGGCTCGAAATCGCGGATGCCGTGGGTCAGCATGACCCAGCGCGCATCGGCAAAATCGAGATGGATGAAGCTTTCCGAGCCGGTGATCTCGGTGATCGTCACCTTGGCGCGCACCGGCACCGCGGCGGCGTTGGGCCGCTCGAGCGACAGATGATGCGGCTGGAAGCCGATCGTGTAGTTGGCGTCGGCAATGCCGGCGAGTTCGGCAGGTACCGGCAGCTTGACGCCGCCCTCGAGAAGGAAATCCGGACCTTTCTTGGCCAGCACGATGGTGTTGAGCGGCGGATCGGCAAAGGTTTTCGCCGTCACCAGGTCGATCGGCTTGCGGAAGACGTCGATGGTCGGCCCGAATTGGGTGATCCGCCCCTCGGACAGCGTCGCCGTATTGCCGCCGAGCAGCAAGGCTTCATGCGGCTCGGTCGTGGCGTAGACGAAAATGGTGCCGGCGGCGGCAAATATCTTGGGCAGCTCGGCGCGCAACTCCTCGCGCAGCTTGTAATCCAGATTGGCGAGCGGCTCGTCGAGCAGCACCAGACTGGCATTCTTGACGATGGCGCGGGCCAGCGCCGTACGCTGCTGCTGGCCGCCGGACAGGCTGAGCGGCGTGCGGTCGAGATAGGGTGTGAGCTTCAAAAGCCCTGCCGCGTTGCGGACTTCCTTGTCGATCTTGGCCTGGTCGGTGCCGGCGACGCGCAACGGCGAGGCGATGTTCTCGTAGACGGTCATCGCGGGGTAGTTGATGAACTGCTGATAGACCATGGCGATCTTGCGCTGCTGCACCGGCATGCCGGTGACATTCTGGCCGTCGAACCAGACTGAACCGGTGGTCGGCACGTCGAGTCCGGCCATCAGCCGCATCAGACTGGTCTTGCCCGACAGTGTCGGCCCGAGCAAAACGTTGAGCGAGCCGTGCTGAAGCGTCAGCGACACGTCGCGGATATGCTCCACCGCGCCGACCATCTTCGTCACGTTTCTCAGTTCCAGCATGATGCCTCCTCCCAGGCTTTGTGCATCAATCGCCTTCCCTATTCCGCTGCCGCGACATGGCGCCGGCTTATGCCGCGCATGAATTCGTCAAGCGCCGAGGCCTGTTCGCGGCTGAGATGCAGACCGCGCTTGGTGCGACGCCACAATACATCTTCGGCGGTCAGCGCCCATTCGTTTTCGCAGAGGTAGCGTACCTCGGCCTCATAGAGATCGGCGCCGAAATTGCGGCCGAGATCGGCGTTCGACTTGGCGAGGCCGAGCAACACTTGCGCGCGCGTGCCGTAAAGCCTGGTCAACCGACGCGCCAGGCGCTGGTCGAGGAAAGGATAGGCGCTCTTCAGCTTCGCCACCTGGGCGTCGAAACCGGTGGCCGGGAAATCGCCGCCTGGCAAGGGCGCGTTCGCCGTCCACGGCTTGCCGCGCTTGCCGAGAAAACCTTCGACCTTTTCCAGCATCGATTCCGACAACCGGCGGTAGGTGGTGATCTTGCCGCCAAAAGCGTTGACGATCGGCGCCTTGCCCCCGCCGCCATCGGCTTTCAGCACATAGTCGCGGGTCGCTTCCTGCGCCTTCGAAGCACCGTCGTCATAGAGCGGGCGCACGGCAGAATAGGTCCAGACGATATCGGGACGCGTCACGGCTTCAGCAAAATATTCGCTCGCCGCCGCGCAGAGATAGTCGATCTCGGTGTCGCTGATCTTCACGTCATGCGGATCGCCGGGATAGTCGCGATCGGTGGTGCCGATCAGCGTAAACTCTTCCTCGTAAGGGATGGCGAAGATGATGCGCCCGTCCTTGTTCTGGAAGAAATAGGCGCGCGGATCATCGAACTTCTTTTTGATGACGATATGACTGCCCTGCACCAGGCGCACATTGTGCACGTCGTTCTGGCCCACGGTGGTCGACAGGACGTGGTCGACCCATGGACCGGCGGCATTGACCAGCAGCCGGGCCTTGACCTCGTCGGCATCTCCCGTCCGCACGTCTTCCACGCGGATCGCCCATAGATCGCCTTCGCGCCGCGCCCCGACGACTTTCGTGCGGGTGCGGATGGTGGCGCCGCGGTCGGCGGCGTCACGCGCGTTCAACACCACCAGCCGGGCATCGTTGACCCAGCCGTCCGAGTACTCGAAGGCCTTGTGAAACAGCGGCTTCAGCGGCTTGCCCGCCGGATCCTTGGACATGTCCAGTGTTCGGGTCGCCGGCAGCAATTTGCGGCCACCAATATGATCGTAGAGGAACAGGCCGAGCCGGATCAGCCAGGCCGGGCGCAGGCCCTTGGCATAGGGCAGCACGAAGCGCATCGGCCAGATGATGTGCGGCGCGTTCTTCCAAAGAACCTCGCGCTCCATCAGCGCCTCGCGCACCAGCCGGAACTCGTAGAATTCGAGGTAGCGCAGACCGCCGTGGATCAGCTTGGTCGAGCCGGAGGAGGTTCCGCTGGCAAGATCGTTCATCTCGGCCAGAAATACCGAAAAGCCCCGCCCAACGGCGTCGCGGGCGATGCCGCAGCCATTGATGCCGCCACCGATGACGAAGATGTCACGGACTGCGTCCACAAAGCCCTCCCGCGATTTCGCATTGCAGCATTTTTAGGTTTTTACGAAACCGTAGCGGGATTATTTCGAAATAAGAACGAATGTCAAACGAAATGTAACGGGACCGTGATCGATAGCTTAGCCGAGCGACGTTTCGATCAATTGAACCTCCGCTTCCTCGCAGATCTTGCGCACCGACGGGATGTCACAACGGTCGGTGATGAAGGTGTTGACTTGCGAGAGATGGCCGATGCGAACCGGCGCGGTGCGTTCGAACTTGGTCTGGTCGGACACCAGGATGACATGCCTGGCATTGGCGATGATGGCTTGCGCCACTTTCACTTCGCGAAAGTCGAAATCGAGCAACGCGCCGTCATGGTCGATGGCCGAGGCGCCGATCACCGCATAGTCGACCTTGAACTGCCTGATGAAATCGACCGCGGCCTCGCCGACAACGCCGCCGTCGGAGCCACGCACGACGCCGCCGGCGATTACCACCTCGATCGAAGGATAGATGCGCATCCTGTTGGCAACATTGATATTATTGGTGATGACCATCAGCCCGGTATGGTCGAGCAGCGCCTTGCTGACCGACTCGGTCGTGGTGCCGATGTTGATGAACAGGGAGGCGTTGTCGGGTATCAGCCTGGCCGCCGCGCGGCCGATGGCCTCCTTCTCGTCGGCGGCAATCTTGCGGCGCGCCTCATACTCCATGTTCTCGATGCCGGACGGGAACAGGGCCCCGCCATGGATGCGCGTCAGCAGCCGCTGGTCGCAGAGATCGTTGAGGTCCTTGCGGATGGTCTGTGGCGTCACGTTGAAATGCGTGGCGAGGTCATCGACCAGCACACGGCCATGGTCCTTCGCCATCTGGATGATTTCGGCATGGCGCGGCGACAAATACACTGAGAACCTCCCGTTTTCGTTTTTCTTGTTTGTAGCTGAAAACGAAAGCAATGAAAAGGGAGACGCCGGCTAATGAAATATCGATGATTGCAAAGGCGAACCGGGCAGATACGGCTCAGACCCGCTCCGCCACCTTGCGGGTGACAGCCGCGACTTTACCTGGCGAGCGGATCATCAGGAAATTGCCGGACCAGTATCCCGGGATTCGCCAAGTGCCTTTGATCTCGGTTGCATCACCGTTGATGATGCCGCTGTAGTGAATCGGGTGCGCCTTCAATTGGGCCTTGTCGTATGTCTTGGTAAAGGAGACGGCGTTGCCCTCTCGCTGCCCCTGCAGGCTTGCGTATCTTGCCGTGCTGGTCGCCGCCGGTTCGTGGGTCATCCCCGTCAAGCTGGTTGCCGTCTCGATCAGCGTTGCAACGAAGGAAACCGGCGGCAGTTCGCGCGGATAGAAATAGCGCCCGCTCCAGACGCCCGTCAGATTCTGGCTAACCCCTTCAGCCCTTCCGGCCATATGCTTGCTCGCAAATCCTTGCTGGCTTGCCCCGGCGGCGGCAACCACCCGGGCAATCCCTGTCAGTCCTTCGGGGATCTTGCACACTCGCAGATGACAGTGAAGGCGGTATCGACATCGGCCGCGGTTGTCTCGAACTGGCCTGCCTGGAAGCGGATGGCGACCCGCCCATCGACACGCGTCTGCGTCAGGTAGATACGGCCGTCATTGTTGATGGCGTCGAGCAGACGCAGATTGTGCTCGTCGCAGTCAGCGCCGGATGCGGCGCGATGCCGGAACGAGAACAGCGACAGCATCGGCTGGCTGGCGAGCTCGAAATCCTCCTCCTCGGCCAGGCGCGCTGCTATGCCTTCGCTCCAGGCGACGTGATTGCGGATCATGGTGCGCAGCGCCTCGAGGCCATGGGCGCGCAGCAGGAACCACAGCTTCAGCGCCCGGAAGCGACGGCCGAGAGGCACCGACCATTCGGAGTAGTTGATGATGCCGTCATGGCCGCGAGTTTTCAGATAGTCCGGCTTGATCGCCAGCGTGCGCACGAGATCCTCCGGCTGACGGACGAACTGGATCGAGCAGTCGAATTGCGCGCCCAGCCATTTGTGCGGGTTGAAGACGATCGAGTCCGCGCCCTCGACACCGGTCCAGAAATGCCGGTATTCCGGACAGATCATCGCCGATCCGGCCCAGGCGGCGTCGATATGCAGATAGAGCCCCTGGCGTTTGGCCACCGCGGCCACTTCAGCGATGTCGTCGGTGCCGCCGGTGCTGGTGCCGCCGACGCACGCGATGACGCCGGCCGGCAATAGGCCGGCCGCGCGGTCGGCAACAATCGCCGCTTCCAAAGCCGCGGTATCCATGGCGCGGTAGGTGCCGGCGACGGGAATGCGGACGAGGTTTTCCTCGCCAATGCCGGCGACCCAGATGGCGCGGTCGATCGAGGTGTGCACCTGGTCGGAGGAATAGACGCGCAGCCTGCCCTGCCCGGAAAGACCCTTCTTGTTGCCCTGCCAGTCGAGCGTGCGCTCGCGCATGGTCAACACGGCGGCCAGCGTCGCCGATGATGCGGAGTCCTGGATCACGCCGGAAAAGCCTTCGGGCAGGCCGAGCGCCTGGCGCATCCAGTCGACGATGCGCGTCTCAAGCTCTGTCGCCGCCGGCGAAGTCTGCCACAGCATGCACTGCGCGGCCATCGCAGAGACCAGATATTCGGCCACCACCGAGACGGGTGCTGCATTGGCCGGGAAATAAGCAAAGAAACGCGGATGCTGCCAATGCGTCATGCCGGGCACGATCTTGGCTTCGAAATCGGCGAAGATCGTCTCCATCGATTCCGCGGCCTCCGGCGGAGAAGCTTCGATGCTCCTGAAGATCTCGCCCGGCGCTATGGCAGGTCGCACGGGCCGATCGCGAAGGCCGGCGCGGTAATCAGCGCCCCAGTCGGCGGCGCGCCTCGACCAGTCGCGGAATTGCTCGTTGTCCATGGATCCTCCCGACGCGCCGATCAGCCAGCCGCTTGAATTTTGATTAACATGTTAAATAGAGACAGGCAACCGCGACGAAGGTTCCCGCGCTACCCCGGAAAATCCGGCAGGCTGGCAAAGGCCGTCTTCAACGCGTTCGACCAGCCTTCGGAAATAGCACGATAATATCGATCGTCCTGGCCGATGCGCTTTTTCAAACCCACCGTGAACGTGTCCTCCTCCAGGAACAGCAGGTCGAGAGGCAGGCCGACGGACAGGTTCGATTTCAGCGTCGAATCGAACGATACCAGCAAGAGCTTGACCGTTTCAGCCAGGCTCATCGTCCTTTCATAGGCACGGATGATGATCGGCTTGCCGTATTTGGTCTCGCCAATCTGGAAGAACGGCGTGTCGTCGGTCAATTCGATGAAATTGCCCTCGGGATAGATCATGAACAGCCGTGGCGGGCTGCCCTTGATCTGGCCGCCGAGGATGAAGGAGGCGTTGAAATAGGAATCCGCCTTTTCGCCGGCAGGCGACGAGCTGGCGATGACTTCCTTGACGGTGTCGCCGACCAGCCGCACCGTCTGGTACATGGATGGGGTCTCGAGCAGCGTCGCGTGGCGTTCCGCCACCGCCTTGGTGCGCTCGTCGAGCAGGCTGACCACGGCCTGCGTCGTAGCCAGATTGCCGGCCGACATCAGTACGATGACGCGCTCGCCTGGCTCTTCCCAGACATGCATCTTCTTGAAAGTGGAGATCGAATCCATCCCGGCATTGGTGCGCGTGTCCGACATGAACACGAGCCCACGATCGATCTTGAGGCCGACGCAATAAGTCATGGAATCTCTTCAGGCAGCAATCTTGCCGGAGACTACTGCTCTACCGTGACGGTGACTGCAAGCTGTTCCTCCGCCTGTCCCAGTCGAATTCCCGACACCGGCGAGGCGTCGCGATAATCACGGCCGGTGGCTACCCTGACATAGCGTTCATCGGGGGAAATGCCGTTGGCGGCGTCGAAGGCGACCCAGCCGAGACCCTGAACATGGGCTTCGGCCCAGGCATGGCTTGCCGCCTGCTCGATGGCCGCATCCATCATCAGATAGCCACTGACATAGCGGGCCGGAAAACCCATGACGCGGGCTGCGGTGACAAAGATGTGGCTGTGATCCTGGCAAACGCCGGTCTTCAGCGCCAATGCCTCTTCCGCCGGGGTCGTCACGCTGGTGGTGCCCGGCGTGTAGGCGACGCGCTCGACGATCAGCGCCATCAGCCGATGCAGCCTTTCGATGTCGGTACCTTTGCCGACCGCCGCGGCAAGCTCGCTTATGCCCTCGCCGGGGATGGTCAAAGCTGTCTCCTGGCTGAACAGCCACAGCGGCGCAAAGCCGTGATGCGGACCCGAGACGCCCGCTGTGTCGCGCGTGACAACCTCGCCGGAGGCCTCGACGGTGATGAAGTCGCGCTCACCCTCGACGCTCAACAGCCTGTTATCGTTGCCGAAATGGTCGTTAAAGCGGACTTCCTCGCGCGCGCCCTCGATCTTCAGCGCCCAGGACAGCACGGTCTGCGTCGGGCCACTGACCGGTAACAGGCGTAGCCGCTGCAACAGATAGTGCACCGGCGCGTCGTAGCGGTATTCGGTACGGTGGGTGATCTTGAGCCGCATGCCTATTTTCCGTTTGTAAGCATGATCTTATCCGAAAACCGGGTCTCACTTGTCGCTAGCGCGGTCCTCCGGTTCGCGATCATGCTCAATTGAACCGGTAATCTTGTGCGATCTCTTCGCCAAGCTTGGTGTTGTCTTGAATGAACCTGGCCAGGAATTCGTGCAGGCCGGTGTCGAATATGTCCTTGATCGACCCTGCCTGCAGCATCGCCTGTGTCCTGTCGACGGTGGCGTGGCAGGCATGACGGTCGCCATAATCGTCGCCGAGGAACTTCAGATGCTCGGCGAGAAAACGATAACAGAAGGTCAGCGAGCGCGGCATGCGCACATTGAGGATCAGATAGTCGGCAATGTTGGTCGGTTTGTAGTCGGCCTCATAGACCCAGCGATAGGAACGGTGCGCCGACACCGAGCGCAGGATCGATTCCCATTGGTAGTTGTCGAGGCTCGAGCCGACCCAGGAGATCGACGGCAGCAGCACGTAGTATTTCACGTCGAGGATGCGTGCCGTGTTGTCGGCCCGCTCGACATAGGTGCCGAGCTGCGAGAAGTCGAAGATTTCGTTGCGCAGCATGGTGCCATAGAACGAGCCCCGGATCAGCGCCGTCTCGCGCTTGATGGCGTCGAGCACACTCGGCAGGTCGCGCTCGTCGATCGGCTTTGCCAGCATGCGCTTCAGCGCCATCCAGGCTTCGTTGATGCTCTCCCAGGTCTCGCGCGTCAGCGCGGTGCGCACCATGCGGGCATTGTTGCGAGCGGTCTCGATCGCCGACATCGTGCTCGACGGGTTCGAGGTGTCGCGCAGCAGGAAGTCGGCGACGTTGGCGGCGGTATAGTCCTTGTATTTCTGCGTGAAGGTGACGTCGGAGCCGGCGCTGAGCAGCACCGAATTCCACTCTTCCGACGCGCTCTGGGTGCGGGTCAGCGCCATGCGAAGGCCGGCATCGACCAGACGCGCCATGTTTTCCGCCCGCTCGATATAGCGGTTCATCCAGTAGAGCCCGTTGGCGGTGCGGCCGAGAAGCATGTGAAGTGGCCTTCGGGCTAGTGAGTAGGGAATAGTGAGTAGGGATTAGTAAGCATTTGAATCTCTGTGGAATATGGCATTTCTTGTCCCTCTACTGCCTACTGCCTACTGCCTACTGCCCTATTCCCTACCTAATCGTCCAACACCCACGTATCCTTCGTGCCGCCGCCTTGCGAGGAATTCACGACCAACGACCCCTCCTTCAGCGCCACCCGCGTCAAGCCGCCGGGAACGATCTGGATTCGGTCGGAGACCAGAACATAGGGCCTGAGATCGACATGGCGCGGCGACAGGCCTTTTTCTGTCAGGATCGGGCAAGTCGACAGCGCCAGCGTCGGCTGGGCGATGTAGTTGGAGGGCTTCGCCTGCAGCTTCTTGGCGAAATCCTGGCATTCCTTCTTGGTCGCAGCCGGGCCGACCAGCATGCCGTAGCCGCCGGAGCCGTGCACTTCCTTGATGACCAGCTCATGGATGTGTTCGAGCACGTATTTCAGGCTGTCGGGCTCCGAGCAGCGCCAGGTCGGGATGTTGCCGAGGATGGCCTTGCGGCCGGTGTAGAACTCGACGATGTCGGGCATGTAGGAATAAATCGCCTTGTCGTCGGCGATGCCGGTTCCCGGCGCGTTGGCGATGGTGATGTTGCCGGCGCGGTAGACGTCCATGATGCCGGGCACGCCAAGGGCCGAGTCCGGCCGGAAGGTCAGCGGATCGAGGAAGGAATCGTCGACGCGCCGGTAAAGCACGTCGATCTGCTTGTAGCCTTCGGTCGTGCGCATGGCGACGTGGCCGTCTACAACGCGCAGATCCTGGCCTTCGACCAGTTGCACGCCCATCTGGTCGGCGAGGAAGGCATGTTCGAAATAGGCGGAGTTGAAGCTGCCCGGCGTCAGCACGGCAATGGTCGGTGCGCCCTTGGTGCTTTGCGGCCGCACTGCCGCCAGCGACTGGCGCAGCAATTGCGGATAATTCTCCACCGGCCGCACCTTGATCTGCTGGAACAGCTCGGGAAAGAGCTGCATCATCGTCTCGCGGTTCTCCAGCATGTAGGAGACCCCCGACGGCGTGCGCGCATTGTCCTCCAGCACGTAGAACTCGTTCTCCGAGATGCGGACGATATCGACGCCGATAATGTGGGTGTAGACGCCGGCCGGTGGCCGCACTCCGATCATTTCCGGCAGGAACGCCTCGTTCCTGGCGATCAGCTCCCTCGGCACGCGGCCGGCGCGCAGGATTTCCTGGCGGTGGTAAATGTCGTCGAGGAAAGCGTTCAGCGCCTGCACGCGCTGCTCGATGCCTTGCGTCAGCCTTCGCCATTCATTGCCGG
Source organism: Mesorhizobium sp. P170090 (assembly GCF_057786115.1). Lineage (NCBI taxonomy): Bacteria > Pseudomonadati > Pseudomonadota > Alphaproteobacteria > Hyphomicrobiales > Phyllobacteriaceae > Mesorhizobium > Mesorhizobium sp. P170090. Next base: position 4,087,027 of record NZ_JBYNWH010000001.1, on the reverse strand, counting down.
AGATGATGCGCGGCACGATGTCGAAGGGGATCAGCCGCTCGGAGGCTTCCTGCTCGCCATAGACGGCGAAGGTAATGCCGGTCTTGCGGAAGACGCGCTCGGCGTCCTGCATCTTTTCGGTAAGCCTGGCCGGGTCCTGCTCCTTCAGCCAGCGGTCGTAAGCCGTATACGGTTGTCTAAGCCCGGAAACTTCCGGAAGCATTTCATCGAACGCTGCCAATCGCATACTCCCCTGTGACGCCATTTCACTGGCGTCGCGGGAGAAAATCAAGCGCAATCGGTGATTTGGAGGATATCGGCGATCAGTATGTTCCGACTGCCCAAAATTCGGGCAGTCGGAACAGGACCTTAATCAGGCTCTGCCTTGTCGCCGGGCAAGTGCCTGATGCGGCTCTAGCAGTTCACCGGGCAAGTGCCTGATGCGGCCATAGCAGTTCACCGTTTCATGGAAACGGCGACCTGCCATGGCTTTTGCTTTGCCGCAATTCCGGACGGAAAACCGCTTCACACTTTTCCTGGAATTGCTTTAGAATGCGCGGAAAGTGACGACCGTGAAGGTGTCCTTGATTCCGGGAATAATCTGCACTTTCTCGTTGACGAAGTGGCCGACATCTTCCTCGTCGTCGACGTAGAATTTGGCAAGCAAGTCGTAATTGCCGGCGGTCGAGTAGATCTCCGAGGCGATTTCGGCATCGGCGAGCGCGCTGGCGACCTCATAGGACTTGCCCAGATCGCACTTTATCTGCATGAAAAACGTCTTCATTGCCGGTCCCGATCAAGCTTCAGCACTCAAGCGGCCCTTGTGGCAGACTGCCGCCCGGCTTTCAAGCATCAGGCGGAGCGGGCCTTGGCGACGGCTTGTCTCAGTTCGGACACGGGCATGCCGCGCCGGTACAAGTTGCCGCCGATGACCAGGGCTGGCGTGCCGCGCAGCTTGAAAGCCGTCGCCTGGGCTTCGGTGCGGACAAGGGCAGCGTCGATGTCGGGTTCACGGATGGCGAGGTCGGCACGCACCATCGCCACATCGACACCGACGGAAGAAAGGATGTCGTTGGTGCGGCGTTCCGAAAGGCCGCGCTGGTTGGTCATCAGCGCATCGACCGCCGCGGCATATTGTTCGCCGCTCAGCAGCGTCACCCGCGCCGCGTCGCGCGACACGTCGCCGAAGATCGGCCAGTCCTTCATCACAAGCCGAATGCCGCTGTCCTCTTCCATCAACTTCTTCAGCTCGACGAAAACGAGTTTGCAGATCGGGCACTGATAGTCGACGAATTCGGCGATGGTGACATCGCCATCGGGGTTGCCGAGCGCTGGAATGGCGGGGTCGAAGGCGACTTCCGTGACGGTCGGCCCAGTGCTTGCCCAGGCGGGCAAGGGAGCCAAAACTGCGAGGCTTGCCGCGCCCTTCAGCAAAAGGCGCCGGTCGATCGGCTGCTTGAACATGGTCGTCCCCTGGTTGCGCGAACGGGTCCCCACCCGTCCCTACGATGCGCGCCCCGCGTTAAAGGAGGCTTAAGCATGATCTTGTGGCACTTGCGTGGCAAATATTGCGGTTGCTGAAACCGTGAGGCTCCGCCAAGCGTATGGTATGATGCGTCCTGGGACAGGTTTTGTTGAGGACAATGGAGACAGGCCATGCGCCGCATCGCATTCGCAGTCGTTTCATTGCTGTTCGCGTTGTTCGTCTCGGCAGCCCTTGCCGGCGACGCCGAAGTCAAGGCCGGCCAGGCCGTCATCGATGGTCAGTTGAAGGCGCTCATCGCCAATGATGGCGCCAAGGCGTACAGTTTCGCCGCTCCAAATGTGAAGCGCATCTTTCCGACCATCGACACCTTCATGAACATGGTGACCAACGGCTATCCGCCGGTGCGCCAGCCGCAGAGCTATTCCTTCGGCAAGGTCGAGCAGATGGGGCCAACTTCGATAATCCAGCAAGTGCTGATCGTCGGACCCGACGGCAAGGACTATGAGGCGGTCTACACGCTGGAACAGCAGCCCGACGGCAGCTTTCAGATCACCGGCTGCAGCTTGCGCGCAGCGAATTCGCTCAGCACCTAGATGTGCTTATAGCACCGGAATATCGCCCCTCGCCCATCCCTCTGAAATGTCTGATGTGCGCGCCTCGAAGGCCTTTGCCTCGATCGCGGCGCGAACGTCCTGCATCAGCTTCTGATAGTAAGACAGGTTGTTCCAGGTCAGAAGCATCGCGCCCAGCGCCTCCTGCGAGCGCACGAGATGATGCAGATACGCGCGTGAATAGTCGCGCGCGGCCGGGCAGTCACTCTCCTCGTCCAGCGGCCGCGGATCGTCCGCATGGCGGGCATTCCTGAGATTGACCTTGCCGCGCCTGGTATAGGCCAGGCCATGGCGGCCGGCGCGGGTCGGCATCACGCAGTCGAACATGTCGATGCCGCGCGCCACCGATTTCACGATGTCGTCCGGCGTGCCGACGCCCATGAGATATCGAGGCTTGTTGTCAGGCAATTCCGGACAGGTGATCTCCAGCATATCCAGCATCACCGCTTGCGGTTCGCCGACGGCCAGGCCGCCGACCGCATAGCCCTTCAGCTCCATCGCGCTCAGCGCCTGCGCCGAACGCACCCTGAGAGCTGCGTTGTCGCCACCCTGGACGATGCCGAACATCGCCTTGCCGGGCTGATCGCCGAACGCTGTCTTGCAGCGCTCGGCCCAGCGCAGCGACAGCTCCATCGCGCGCTCGATCTGCTTGAGGTCGGCCGGCAGCGCTGTGCATTCGTCGAGCTGCATCTGGATGTCGGAATCGAGCAGGCCCTGGATCTCGATCGAGCGCTCCGGCGACATCTCGTAGGCAGCGCCGTCAATGTGCGAGCGAAAGGTGACGCCCTTCTCGGTCAATTTTCTGAGCTTCGACAGCGACATGACCTGAAAACCGCCACTGTCGGTCAGGATCGGCTGCGGCCAGCGGGCGAATTCATGCAACCCACCAAGCCGCGCCACGCGCTCGGCGCCGGGGCGCAGCATCAGATGATAGGTATTGCCCAGGATGATGTCGGCGCCGACGCCGCGCACCTGGTCCATATACATGGCCTTGACCGTGCCGCCGGTGCCGACCGGCATGAAGGCCGGCGTGCGGATTTCGCCGCGCGGCATGGTGATGGAACCGCGCCGCGCCTTGCCGTCGGTGGCGAGGATCTTGAAGGTGAATGTCTCAGCCATTGAATTCCTTGTCATGGACAGGCGCGCCTGGCGCCTGCCTGTCGAGCGACTGGCGGTATTGGATGCAGCCGCGCATGAATTTCGGCCATGGCGGCACGGCAATCGATGGATCGGTCTTTTCCGGCAGCAGGTCCCACAGGTTGGGATGATGCCAGCATAAATCATGGCCGGTAGAATCGCGGTGCTGGCGAATGCCGGCACGCAATTTCTTCACTTCAGCGATCAGGCTCTCGCGATCAAAGGCTTGCAGATCATCGTCCATCGCTCATCTCCGCTCGATAAAGCAGGCTTGCGTCTCCATAGGAGTAGAATCTGTAACGGTTCTCGATGGCATGAGCATAGGCCGCACGCATCGTATCTAGGCCGCTGAAGGCCGAAACCAGCATGAACAGCGTCGAACGCGGCAGATGAAAGTTCGTCATCAGCAGGTCGGCGGTCTTGAACCGATAGCCCGGCGTGATGAAGATGTCGGTCGGGCCGGACCAGGCGGTCAGCGAGCCATCAGGCCGTGCCGCGCTCTCCAGCAGGCGCAGCGAGGTCGTGCCGACAGCGATGATACGCCCGCCCCGCGCCTTGGCGCCATTCAGAGCGTCGGCTGTTGCTTCGCTGACCGAGCCGGTCTCGGCATGCATCTTGTGGTCAGCGGTATCGTCCGCCTTGACCGGCAGGAAGGTGCCTGCACCGACATGCAAGGTGACGAAGCGGCGTTCGATGGCTTTAGCGTCGAGCGCCGCAAACAGCTCCGGCGTGAAATGCAGGCCTGCGGTGGGGGCAGCGACTGCGCCCTCCTCCTTGGCATAGATGGTCTGGTAATCCGTCAGGTCGCGCGCGTCGTCGTTGCGCTTGGAGGCGATATAGGGCGGCAGCGGGATGTGGCCGACGGCATGCAGCGCCTCGTCGAGAAACGGCCCCGACAGGTCGAAACCGAGCAGCACCTCGCCGGCATCGCCCTTCTCGATCACCGTGGCATCGAGCTGACCGAGGAAACAGGAATTGCCGTCATGGCCGAAATGGATGCGGTCGCCGGCGGCGATGCGCTTGCCCGGCCGCATGAAGGCCAGCCAGCGGTCCGGCGCCATGCGCATATGCAGCGTGGCGTCGACCTGCGCCTGCGCTTCGCCGCGCCGCCTTATGCCTCTCAACTGGGCAGGAATGACCTTGGTGTCGTTGAAGACCAGCACGTCGCCGGCGTTGAGCAAGGACGGCAGGTCGCCAACCGCGCGGTCCGAAAGACCCTCGCCCGGCCTGACCACGAGCATTTTTGCGCTGTCGCGCGGCTCGGCCGGGCGCAGCGCGATGCGCTCCTCCGGCAGGTCGAAGTCGAAGAGATCGACGCGCATCAGTAGAGCCGGACGAGCAGTGCTCCGGCCAAGAGCAGCACCGCGCCGGCGATGCGGCCGAGCGAAATCTCGCGCACCGCCACGCCGAGGAAGCCGACCCGATCGATCAGCATGCCGGCCAGCAGCTGGCCGGCAACCAGGAACGCCATCAGCGCGGCTGCACCGATGCGCGGCGTAAGAATGGTCGACAGGGTGACATAGAAACCGCCGAGCATGCCGCCGGCGATGAACAGCCAAGGCGCAGGCGCCTTCCAGTCGAGCGAGATGTCCTGCAGCCGCACAACGGCAATGGAGATGATACCAAGCACGATCGCGCCCGACAGGAACGAAAACGCAGCAGCCGCGACCGGGAGCCCCAGGCCGCGCGCCAGCTGCGAGTTGATCGGCGCCTGGACGGCGATGAAGGCGCCTGACAGGATGCCGAGCAGCGACCAGACCACGCCCATCATCTTCGTTTGTCCTTACCTGACGTCGGCCGCGACCTTCAGCGACACGATCTTGTCGGGATCGACCACCGGCTCGCCGCGCTTGATCTTGTCGACATTGTCCATGCCTTCGATGACCTGGCCCCAGACCGTGTACTGGCGGTTGAGGAAAGCGGCATCGTCGAAGCAGATGAAGAACTGCGAATTGGCCGAGTTCGGGTTCTGCGAACGGGCCATCGAGCAGGTGCCGCGGCCATGGTTGGCGTTGGAGAACTCAGCCTTCAGGTCCGGCTTTTCCGAGCCGCCCATGCCCGCACGCGAAGGCGCGAAGGTCGGCTTCGACGAATTGCCGAACTTCACGTCGCCGGTCTGCGCCATGAAGCCTTCGATGACGCGGTGGAAAACCACGCCGTCATAGGCGCCTTCGCGGGCCAGTTCCTTGATCCGGGCGACGTGGCCCGGGGCCAGGTCGGGGAACAGTTCGATGACGACCTTGCCCTTGGTCGTTTCCAGGATGAGCGCGTTTTCGCGGTCCTTGATCTCAGCCATGTCGGATATCCTTTATCTCAGAAAACAGAATGAATTGAGAGGTTTACTTGTCGGCGGCGATGCGTACTTTGATCATGCGGTCGGGCTCACTGACCGTGCCATTGTCCGCCTCGTTGCCCTTCTTGATCTTGTCCACCAGCTCTATGCCGCTGACGACATTGCCGACGATGGTGTACTGGCCATCGAGGTTCGGCGCCGGCGCGAACATGATGAAGAACTGCGAATTGGCGGAGTTCGGGTCCTGCGAACGGGCCATACCGAGCGTGCCGCGCTTGAAATGTTCGCTCTGCGAGAATTCCGCCGGCAGGTCGGGCAGGTCTGAACCGCCGGTGCCGACGGCCTCGGGGCTGAACCCCTTCTTCATGTTGCCGAACTTGACGTCGCCGGTCTGCGCCATAAAGCCGTTGATGACGCGGTGGAATGCGACATCGTTATAAGCCCCTTCGCGCACCAGCTTCTTGATCTGGGCGACATGCTTGGGCGCCAGGTCGGGGCGTAGCGCGACGGTGACGTCGCCGTTCTTCAAGGTGATGACCATGGTGTTTTCCGGTTCGGCGGCGAAGGCCGAAACGGATGCGGTCACGAGACCGGCAAGCACGACGAGGAACGAGGCGAGCTTTTTCAGCTGCATAAGGGATCTCCGAAGGTCTTTGTTAGGGTGCATGTCGTTGCCCCAAAAACCGGCATCCACTTTGGGGCGACATGCACTATTTCGCGAATTTGGCGGTGAGCGCACCGGCAACGGCGGCCGGCACGAACGGACGGATGTCGCCGCCCATCGAGGCTATCTGGCGCACAAGTGTGGCGGTAATGGTGCGTACCGATGGGCTGGCGGGCAGAAAAACCGTCTGCAGTTCCGGCGCCATGGTCTCGTTCATTCCAGCCATCTGCATCTCGTAATCGAGATCGGTGCCGTCGCGCAGGCCGCGGATCATGATCGAGGCGCCATGCTTGCGGGCCGCGTCGATGACCAGCCCGTCAAAGGCGACGACCTTGATACGGTCGCCGTCGCGGCCGAATTCGGCCTTGGTCGCGGCCTCGATCAGCTTCACCCGTTCGTCGAAGGAAAACAGCGGCGTCTTGCCGGGGTGAGTGCCGATCGCCGCATAAACCGTGTCGGCGACAGCCAGCGATGCCTTCAGGACATCGAGATGGCCGTTGGTCAGCGGGTCGAAGGAGCCGGCATAAAGGGCGATGCGATCGGTCATGGGAGGTGCTTCTAGCGGGGCATTGGGCGGAAGGCAAATGCGATTGGGAACATCTGCGTGAACCTTTTCGCAGACATGAACGACAGATGAATGCCTTGATCACGAAGACTTCACGCCGCGTTCGCTAGTTTGCACTTCGGAAGATGAAACCAAAACCCGATCTAACCGTTGGATAGGCGCAGGAGAACACGCACATGCTGATCTACATGCTCGCCACCGCAATGACCGTCGCCATGCTGATCGCCACCGCATTCGGATTGCATAGCGAGGCAGAGCGCGTCCGTGTCCGCACAAAGCGGTTCGAAGGTTTCGGCGCTCGCTGGCCCCACCGTCGCCCCTGATTTATTGCTAGTTTCTTGTTTGCGCCGGCCCATCGGGCCGGCGTTGTTGCTCAAACCTATTCGGTGCTGTCCGGTACGGCATCTCCGGCGCCGGCCTCAATGACACCCTCTTCGACATCCTCGTCGGCCTGCGGCTCCGAAATCCGTTCGACCGAAACCACCTTCTCGCCTTCGGCGGTGTTGAAGATGGTCACGCCCTTGGTGGCGCGGCTGGCGAAACGGATACCGTTGACCGGCACCCGGATGACCGTGCCGCCATCCGAAACCAGCATGATCTGGTCGTCATTGCCGACCGGGAAAGTCGCCACCAGCTGGCCGATCTCGGCCACCTTCGACACGTCGGTGGCGCGGATGCCTTTGCCGCCGCGTCCGGTCAGGCGGAAATCGTAGGATGACGAGCGCTTGCCGTAGCCATATTCGGTCACCGTCAGCACATACTGCTCATGCGCCTTGAGCTCTTCGTAACGGCTGTCGGAAAGCTCGGTCTCCTCGCCAATCTCCTCATTGGTGAGTGCAATCTCTTCTTCCTCGCCGGTCACCTCGGCGGCAAGCCGCCGCTCCAGTGCTGCCCGCTTGAGGTAGGCGGAGCGTTCCGCCGGTGAAGCATCGACATGCTCGATCACCGACATGGAGATGATGCGGTCGGTCTCGGCCATGCTTATGCCGCGCACGCCGACCGAATTGCGGCTCTGGAAGACGCGCACATCGCCAACGCGGAAGCGGATGCACTGGCCGGAGCTGGCGGTCAAAAGCACATCGTCATTGTCTGTGCAGGTCTCGACGCCGAGAATCTCGTCGCCCTCCTCCTCCAGCTTCATGGCGATCTTGCCATTGCGGTTGACCTGGACGAATTCGGACAGCTTGTTGCGGCGCACGGTGCCGCGCGTGGTGGCGAACATGACGTCGAGTTCGCCCCAGCTGGTCTCGTCCTCGGGCAGCGGCATGATGGTGGTGATGCGCTCGCCCTGCTCCAGCGGCAGCATGTTGATCAGCGCCTTGCCGCGCGACTGCGGATTGCCGATTGGCAGCCGCCAGACCTTTTCCTTGTAGACGATGCCGCGCGAGGAGAAGAACAGCACCGGCGTATGCGTGTTGGCCACAAACAGCCGGGTGACGAAATCCTCTTCCTTGGTCGACATACCGGAGCGGCCCTTGCCGCCGCGGCGTTGCGCCCGGTAGAGCGACAGCGGCACGCGCTTGATGTAGCCGGAATGGCTGACGGTGACGACCATGTCCTCGCGCTGGATCAGGTCCTCGTCTTCCATGTCGGCGCCGCCGTCGGTGAGCTCGGTGCGGCGCGGCGTGCCGAACTCGTCGCGCACGGCGGCAAGCTCGTCCTTGACGATCTGCTGGATGCGGGCGCGGGACGACAGAATGTCGAGGTAATCCTTGATCTCGTCGCCGATCGTGTTCAGCTCGTCGGCGATTTCGTCACGGCCGAGCGCGGTCAGGCGCTGCAGGCGCAGTTCGAGGATTGCGCGCGCCTGTTCCTCGGAGAGGTTGTAGGTGCCATCCTCATTGATGCGATGGCGCGGATCGTCGATAAGCAGAATCAATGACTCCACGTCCCCGGAGGGCCAGCGCCGCTCCATCAACTGCTCGCGCGCCGTCTGCGGATCGGGCGCGGTGCGGATCAGCTTGATCACTTCGTCGATGTTGGCGACGGCGATGGCGAGGCCGACCAGCACGTGGGCGCGGTCGCGCGCCTTGCGCAGCAGGAATTTCGTGCGCCGGCTAATCACCTCTTCGCGGAAGCTGACAAACGCCTTCAGCATGTCGGTCAGGTTCATCACTTCCGGCTTGCCGCCGTTCAGCGCCACCATATTGGCGCCGAAGGAGGTCTGCAGCGGCGTGAAGCGGTAAAGCTGGTTGAGAATGACGTCGGCGACAGCGTCGCGCTTCAGCTCGATGACGACGCGGTAGCCCTGGCGGTCGCTTTCGTCGCGAATGTCGGAAATGCCTTCGATGCGCTTGTCGCGCACCAGCTCGGCCATTTTCTCGATCATCGAGGCCTTGTTCACCTGGTACGGGACTTCCGTGATGATGATCGATTCACGGTCGTTTCCGCGCTGTTCGACATTGACCTTGCCGCGCATGACGATGGAGCCACGGCCAGTCGCATAGGCGCTGTAGATGCCGGAACGGCCGAGCACGATGCCGCCGGTCGGGAAATCGGGACCCGGAATGATCTCCATCAGCGCCGGCAAATCGATCGCCGGATTGTCGATGATGGCGATGGCGCCGTTGCAGATCTCGGCCAGATTATGCGGCGGAATATTGGTGGCCATGCCGACGGCAATGCCGCCGGAACCGTTGACCAGAAGGTTGGGGAAGCGGGCCGGCAGCACCTTCGGTTCGGTGTCGGATGCGTCATAAGTCTCCTGGAAATCGACGGTTTCCTTGTCGATGTCCTCCAAGAGTTCATGCGCGACCTTGGTCAGCCGCGATTCGGTGTAGCGCATCGCCGCCGGCGGATCGCCGTCGATGGAGCCGAAATTACCCTGCCCGTCGATCAGCGGAACGCGCAGCGACCAGTCCTGCGCCATGCGCACCAAGGCGTCGTAGATCGAGGCGTCGCCATGCGGATGGTATTTACCCATCACGTCGGCGACCGGGCGGGCCGACTTCACATATTTGCGGTTCCAGTGGTAACCGCTCTCATGCGCCGCATAGAGAATGCGGCGGTGAACCGGCTTCAGGCCGTCGCGTACATCGGGCAGCGCACGGCTGACGATGACGCTCATGGCATAAGAGAGGTAGGAGCTCTGCATCTCCTCGATGATGGAGATGGGCTCGATGCCGGTAGGGCCGCCGTCGGCGCCGCGCGGGGGTTTTTGGTCGGTCAAATCGGATCACAATCTAATCAGGAATCACTGACCGCTTATATAGGAAGCACGGCCGAAACTCCAATATTCGTGGTGCTTTTCCAACGACAATTTCAGTGGCAATTTCAAATGGATAAAGCTGATTGCGACGATTTGGCCACAACGCATTTCGCCGCCGCCAGGGCAAAAGCCTGCGATGGACCGTTTTCCAAGCCAGAACGTATCAGGAGGCAGGCGGACGCATTAGCGGGTAGCCACCCGCCGGGCGCGATAGTCGCCGGGCGTTTCGCCCATGACGCGCCGGAAACGGCGGTTGAACGTCGACAAATCGTTGAAACCGGCCTCGAAGGCGATCGCCGAGATGGCATCGCCTGACATGCGCAGCCGCACCGCCGCGCGGTGCAGCCGGGTTCTCAGCAGAAACTGATAGGGCGTCATGCCGGCGACCTGCCGGAAGGTGCGCAGGAAATGATACGGGCTGGTCGCCGTCGCGCAGGCAAGCTCGGAAAGCGAGACCGACCTGTCGGCATTGAGCTCGATCTGCCGCACCGCCTCGGCAACCCGTTTCTGGTCGCGGCGGCTCGGCGGTCGAACGCCAGGCACCGCATCGCTGGCGACGGGCAGTGCTGCGCCGGCAACTGCCAGTGCTGCGCCGGCAATTCGCAGGCCAAGCTCCTCAAAGGCGTCGATGTCGACCATCTCGCGCGCCGCTTCCGCCTCGGCCAGCAGCGATGTCAGCGCCGGCAAGGGCGGCATATGCGGCACGCCGAAGGCGAGCTTGCTCGCGCCGGGCACGTCGCTGGCGATGCGGTCGAGATAGGCCGGAGCGAAGTGGAAGGACAGGCAACGGTCGCCGGCGCCATGCTCATGCCCGCATTCATAGCAGGCGCCGACATTGCCGAGCAGGATCGCGCCCGGCGCCAGCATGGCGGCGCCTTGCCTGGTGCGGTAGCGGAAGGTGCCGCTGGTGACAGCGGCAACGCAGAAGGTGTCGTGCGCCTCCTCGAACGGGCGGTCGCCGGCGCCGGCCGTGCACAGCACGTCACAGACATACCAACCCTGCCCCGATGCCAAGTTTTGTTCGCTCGTCGTCATGGCTTGAAAGATAGCAATTTTTCCCAAGCGCGACACCCGGTCGGGGCCTATCGCTTGCAGCCTCCTGACACTACGAAGGCAGCAAGTATGATCGGTACATCCTCCTTTGCCGAAGCGCTCCACAGCGACGGCCCCAATTCCGGCCTGGCTGAAAAGCTGGATCTCTACGGCCGCTTCGTCGGCGCCTGGACATTCGATGCCACGCGCCATCTCGAGGACGGCACGGTTCTCACCGGAGGCGGCGAGGTGCATTTCGGCTGGGTCCTGGAAGGCAGGGCGATCCAGGATGTATGGATCCTGCCCGCGCGGGATGCCGGCCCCTCGCCTTCTCTCGGCAAATGGACTTTCTATGGCACAACGCTGCGGGCCTATGATCCCGGCTCGGATGCCTGGCACATCTTCTGGAGCGACCCGCGCAACCAATACTACAGCCGCCAGCTTGGTCGCGCCGAAGGCGACACGATTGTGCAGGTCGGCGCCGACGGCACTGGTTCCTCGGTCCGCTGGAGCTTTTCGCGCATCACCAAGGACAGCTTCCGCTGGCTCGGCGAGCGTTCGCACGACGATGGCAAGACATGGCGTCTCGAAGTCGAGTTCCTGGCGCGCCGCGTCGCCCAGGACTGATGACGCAACATATTGCAAAAAAGGTGAAAAAACATGCTTGACCATGTCTCGATCGGCGTCCGCGACACCAACGTTCCGAAGCCCTTCTACGATGCCGCGCTAAAGCCGCTCGGTTATTCCTGCCTCGGCCAGTCGCCAGGCTCACTGGGTTATGGTGCGCAAGCCGTCGCGCTGTGGGTGAACGACGCGGAGCGGCCAGTGCCATCGGACGAGAAGCCCGGTCTGCATTTCTGCTTTGCCGCGCCGACGAGGCAGAGTGTCGTCGCCTTCCATGCCGCCGCCTTGCGTGCAGGCGACAGCGACAATGGCGCGCCGGGCCTGCGCGCCGACTATGGCGAGGACTATTACGCTGCCTTCATCGTCGATCCCGACGGCTATCGCCTGGAGGCCTATTGCAACGCTGCCGCCTAACATAGCCGGCGTCTCCGGTATCGGCATCTCAGACGGTTCCCACCGGCCAGGCTTTGCTCTACCACTATCGTGGCGCAGGGGTCCGGCCCGGCGGGAGGGGTCAGCGATGCCGAGTTTCGACAGCCTGTTCAACGCCTTCGTCACCATTCTGGTGACCATCGACCCGCCAGGTCTCGCGCCGCTCTTCCTCGCGGTGACACGCGGCATGAACCGCGAGGAACGTCAGCAGGTCTCGGTGCGCGCCTCGATCATCGGCTTCCTGGTGATGGCGCTGTTTGCGGTGGCCGGGGCCTCCATCCTGTCGGTGTTCGGCATCACGCTGCCGGCTTTCCGCGTCGCCGGCGGGTTTTTGCTGTTCTTCATCGCGTTCGAAATGGTGTTCGAGCGCCGCCAGGACCGCAAGGAGAAGATCGGCGACGTCGCCATCACCAAGGACATGATCCACAATATCGCGGCCTTCCCGCTGGCGATCCCGCTGATCGCCGGCCCCGGTGCGATTTCGGCGACCGTGCTACTGTCGGGCTCGTTTCAGGGTTTTGCAGCACAAGCGGCGCTGGTCGGCATCATCTTCGTCTGCCTTGCCATCACCTATCTGGTGTTCGTGCTGTCGGAGCGCATCGACCGCATCCTCGGCCAGACCGGCCGCTCGATCCTCACCCGCCTGCTCGGCGTCATCCTGGCCGCGCTTGCGGTTCAGTTCGTCGCGGATGGCATCAAGGCGCTGATGGCGGGGTAACGGCAGCCCCTACTCCACCGCCGTATCGACGACCTTGAAATCGTGGGTGATGACAGCCGTCTTGGCCAGCATGGCCGAGGCCGAGCAGTATTTCTCGATCGACAGGTTGATGGCGCGCTGGACCTTGTCGCGCGACAGCGCGTGGCCCGTGACGATGAAATGCATGTGGATGCGGGTGAAGACTTTCGGGTCGGTTTCGGCCCGGTCGGCGTCGAGTTCGACAACACAGTCCTCGATCGCCTCGCGGCCTTTTTCGAGGATGTGGACGACATCATAGGCCGAGCAGCCGCCGGTGCCGATCAGCACCAGCTCCATCGGGCTCGGACCCGGCGTCTTGCCTTCCGGCCCGGAGGCGGTTCCCAGCACAACCTTGTGGCCGCTGCCGGACTCGCCGACGAAGGTGCGCTCCTCGACCCATTTGATCCGGGCTTTCACGGCAATCTTCCTTTCAGAAAGCGTCACTGGCCGAAGACGACCGTGTGCATGATCCGCCTCGGCAGCAGCGTGAACACGCCGGCGCCGATCAGGGCGAAAACATACAGCGATATCATGACCCTGCGATGTGTGGCGACCCGATGCATATGCGCGTGCCAGACCGCCAGCGGCACGGCGATCAACACTAACATCGACAAGAGATGGATCGGGCTGAACGGACCGACGAGGCGTATCTGCTGGATCCAGAAACTGGAGATGGCGATGACCAGCATCAGCGCCGCCCAGGTATAGCCGACGACACGATGACGCGTCGTGCCTTTCGGCAGCGCTAGTTGCGTAGCGCCAATGGCCAGCGCGGCAAGGGCCGCGAAGGCGTGCCATGGAATGGGAGGGCGCGCCGATAGAAGCGGTTCGAGCGACATCGCGCCCTCTCCTCAGATATCGCTGACTACCGTCAGCTCAGAACGGGATTTCGTCGTCCAGTTCGCGCGACGAGCCGCCGCCACCGCCGCCCTTGGAACCGCCGCCACCGCTGTTGCCGCCGCGGTTGAAGCTCTCATTGGGGCCAGACTGGCCGAAATCCGAGCCACGGCTCGCGCCGCTGCCGCCGGCATAGTTGCCGACCTGACCGCCGCCCTCGCCGCGAGAATCGAGCATCTGCAGCTCGCCGCGGAATTTCTGCAGCACGACTTCGGTCGTGTACTTGTCGGCGCCGGTCTGGTCTTGCCATTTGCGTGTCTGCAGCTGGCCTTCGACGTAAACCTTCATGCCCTTCTTCAGGTACTGCTCGGCGACCTTGGCGATCTGGTCATTGAAAATGACCACGTTGTGCCATTCGGTCTTTTCCTTGCGCTCGCCGGAGTTCTTGTCGCGCCAGCTTTCCGACGTGGCGATGCGGATGTTGACGACCGGATCACCGGAATTCAGGCGGCGGATTTCAGGGTCCGCGCCGAGGTTACCGACCAGAATGACCTTGTTGACGCTACCCGCCATGACACTTCTCCGTGCTCATCCGAAACAAATTTCAAGTCGTTCACCTTACAGGCCGCGCACAATCCTGGCTTGCCGCGGCTGGCTTTTCCCACAAGGTTTTTGTTCCCTTTTCGTTCCTATACTGTTAACCACGGATTGTCAAGGAATGGCAGCAATCGCCGACGCGGGCGCGTGGATTTAGCTGACACGCAGGGGCGAGAAGCGGTGTCGTCAGCGCCGTTTTTTAGCTGGCCGCAACGGACCGAAAAAGCCGCTCCACTCCATGCCCATGCCATGGGCGCGCTGTGCGATCACGGTTGGCGCCGACATCAGCCCGACTGCAGGTTCAGATTTCAGAGCCGGGTCATTCAGCAATTTCCCGATCGCGCGCCCGTGCCACCACACCTGAGCGACGAGCGCCGCTACCACCGCGATCAGGCCCCAGGTCCCCAATCCTTCGCCGAAGACGTAAATCCCGTATGGCGGCGATAGCGCCGTACCCAGCTTGGCCAACAAGATCACGGCCACGAAACCGATGACGGCGATCGCTCCTATACCGAGTACGAGGCGGCGATAGAGCCTCAGAGCCTCGTTGAGGTTCTCGGCGGACGAAAGATCGACGTTGGAATTCATAAATACTACTCCTGCCTCGCGATGATCGGCCCATCTTGTTCCCCACGGCTTAGAGGCCCGGCAGGATCCAATCAATACGCAGCATTCAAAACACCCCTTGCCAAATCGATAAGTATCGACTTATGCTTTGCCATGATCGAAGCAGAGATTTTTCGCGCCCTGGCCGACCCGACGCGACGCGCCGTCTACGAGCGGCTGACTTCCGGCGAGATGAGCGTGTCGGAGTTGCGCACCGGCATGAGCGTGTCGCAGCCGGCGGTGTCGCAGCACCTTGCCGTGCTGCGCGGCGCAGGCCTGGTCAGCGAAAGACGCGCCGGCCGCAACGCCTACTATCGCGCCGATCCGCAAGGGCTCGAGCCGCTGCTCGGCTGGATCGAACGCTACCGCGCATTCTGGCCGGAGCGCATCGAAAGACTGAAGGCCGTTTTGAAGGACATGGACCAATGACCGACGAAAAGCAGACGCAGACCGCCAAGGATGCCCTCGCCTTCGAATGCGATCTGCCGGACGCACCGGAAAAAGTGTGGCGGGCACTGACCGTGCCGGACCTCTTGGCGGAATGGATGATGCCGAACGACATCAATCCGGAAACCGGCAGCCGCTTTGCCTTTGCCGGGCCTGAGAAGCCGATCGAGTGCGAAGTGCTCGATGCCGAGCCGGGGCGCCTGCTGCGCTATTCCTGGCGCGAGCGTTCCGGCGACGCCAACCGCGAGGAGCTGGAGAGCATCGTCACCTTCACACTCGCCCGCACCGTTTCCGGCGGCACGCATCTGCGCATCGTCCATGACGGGTTTGTCCTGACGCCTGCGGTCGCGATGGCCGGCGCCGGCTGCCGGCTCTGGCTGCGCGCATACAAGCCCAAACCGCCTGTCGCCGCCAACGCGCCACGCCTGTTGCTGCGCGCTGCCTGACCCGGAAAAATCAAAACGGAGACAATGAGATGAGCGGCTTTGCCAATCTGGTGCCGATGGTGATCGAGCAATCGAGCCGCGGCGAACGTGCCTTCGACATTTTCTCGCGGCTGCTGCGCGAGCGCATCATCTTCGTCAATGGCGAGATCAATGACGGCATGTCGGCGCTGGTCTGCGCCCAGCTCCTGTCGCTGGAATCGGACAATCCCGACAAGGAGATCTCGCTCTACATCAACTCGCCGGGCGGCGTGGTGACCAGCGGCTTCGCCATCTACGACACGATGCAATATGTCAGCTGCCCGGTGTCGACCGTGTGCATGGGCTTTGCCGCGTCGATGGCCTCCTTCCTGCTGATGGCGGGAACGCCGGGGCGGCGCATCGCGCTGCCCAATGCCAGCATCGTGCTGCACCAGCCTCTGGGCGGCTTCCAGGGCCAGGCCTCCGACATCCAGCGCCATGCCGAAGGCATTTTGCGCACCAAGCGGCACATGGCCGACCTCTACGCTCACCATTGCGGCCGCACCCACGAAGAGGTCGAACGCACGCTCGACCGCGATTTCTTCATGACCGCGAAGGAGGCCAAGGACTGGGGCCTCGTCGACCACGTCTTCGACACCCGCAAGCAGGCAGCGGCCTGATCGGCGGATTGAATGCAGGCCGGTGTTCCCTCAATTTCAACGCCGCTGGTCTGGCCTCGCCTTGAGCGCGGCACTATAGTCTTGCCATGCGCTACCACCTGAACAGACTGACCATAGCCATTGCCATCACGGCGGCGACATCGAGCATGGCCTTTGCCGGGGGCAGCACCAGCACGTCGCGGAAAGGCGCCCTGCCCGGCGTGGCCGGCGACTACCGCATCGCCAAGCCCGCGCCGCAGCCGGAGCCGGACGACGCGCTGCCTGCCGTCGAGAACGGCACGTTCAAGATCGGCGACACCGATGTCAGGATTTCCGGCAGCATCACTGTCGATGTCGGCACGGGTGGGATCAAGCCGCCGCGCCGGTAGCCCCTTCTCCCAGCTACTATACGGGAGAGAAAGCCTGCGCCGACGACTTCCTCGCAAAAGAACAGCCCCGCCGTTGCTTCCGCTAACGGTCGGGGCTTTTTTTGGATTCCAAATCCAAACTGCCGGTAGTGTTATACCGACTTTGATTTCGGATGCTTCGCGGCATTCAGCCGACGATCCGACTAGCCGTCTCTGATTTTTGTGGGATTCGGCAGGTCACGGTTTGTCTGGTGGTTTGTTGGACTGACGCGATGCGTTCGTTTGGACGCATACACTCCAATGCCTTGAAACTACCTGGCACTTATGCCCGCCGCGGCTCCACTAGCAGGTGGAGCCTCAAGGGACTATCCGGTGGCGTCATGCTCCGCTCCTATGTCCGTTGCGACTGGTGTCAATCCGAAGCACAAATCGCAAAAACCTGCGGCGTCTCGCAGGCCGCTATGGGCGGCGAGGCCATCAAAGACGGCCGGCTCCGTTGACTCCGGCAGAGTGCGCCCCTGATTCGACGGCGTCAACCTTGAATAGCCGGTTACGGAAAATGTGATCGTCGGGAGCTTACGTCAGGGTCAGTTTCTGAAACACCCTTGTCAGTTTCTGCACAGCTTTGTCAGGAGCGTGTTCGGTCTTTGTTCTTTCCGCTTGCCCGTTCGCGCGAAAGACGGTTAAACGGCTTTGGTCGAGAAGTGTGGCGTCTCTCGACGTGGCGGCAAAAATACCTACATAGGGAATGGCCGGGAAAACCCGCCGATCCCACTGACACCAGACCTGAGGCGGCGACCGGCGATGGCCGACCATAAATACCTTTCCATTCGCGGGGCACGCGAACACAACCTAAAGAATGTCGATCTCGACCTGCCGCGTGACAGCCTGATCGTCATGACCGGCCTGTCGGGCTCCGGCAAATCGTCGCTTGCTTTCGACACCATCTATGCCGAGGGCCAGCGCCGTTACGTCGAGAGCCTGTCGGCTTATGCGCGCCAGTTCCTCGAAATGATGCAGAAGCCGGATGTCGACCAGATCGACGGCCTGTCGCCGGCCATCTCGATCGAGCAGAAGACCACGTCGAAGAACCCGCGTTCGACGGTCGGCACCGTCACCGAGATCTACGACTACATGCGCTTGCTGTTCGCGCGCGTCGGCATCCCCTATTCGCCGGCGACCGGCCTGCCGATCGAGAGCCAGACGGTTTCACAGATGGTCGACCGGGTGCTGGCGGTCGAGGAAGGCACGCGCCTTTTCCTGCTGGCGCCGATCGTGCGCGGCCGCAAGGGTGAGTATCGCAAGGAACTGCTGGAGCTGCAGAAGAAGGGCTTTCAGCGCGTCAAGGTCGACGGCGTCTTCTATGAGATCGCCGATGTGCCGGCGTTGGACAAGAAGTACAAGCACGACATCGATGTCGTCGTCGACCGCATCGTCGTGCGCGGCGACCTGGCGACACGGCTTGCCGATTCCATCGAAACGGCGCTCAAGCTGGCGGAAGGGCTGGCGGTGGCCGAGTTCGCCGACCGGCCGCTCGACGCCAGCCAGACCGGCGAGGACTCGGTCAACAAATCGAAGAACGAGACGCATGAGCGCATCCTGTTCTCGGAAAAATTCGCCTGCCCGGTTTCCGGCTTCACCATTCCGGAGATCGAGCCCCGGCTGTTCTCGTTCAACAACCCGTTCGGCGCCTGCCCGACCTGCGACGGCCTCGGCAACCAGCGCGCCATCGACGCCAGCCTGATCGTGCCGGACGAAAACGTCTCGCTGCGCGACGGCGCCGTCAGCCCGTGGGCGAAGTCGACCTCACCCTATTACGCCCAGACGCTGGAAGCGCTGGGCAAAGCCTATGGCTTCAAGCTCGGCGACAAGTTCAAAGACCTGACCGAAGAGGCAAAGGATGCCGTCCTGCGTGGCACCGGCGAGCGCGAGGTCACCTTCCAATATGATGACGGCCTGCGCTCCTACAAGACCACCAAGACGTTCGAGGGCGTCATTCCCAATCTCGAACGGCGGTGGAAGGAAACCGAATCCGCCTGGATGCGCGAGGAGATCGAGCGCTTCATGTCGGCGACGCCCTGCCCGGTCTGCAAGGGATACCGGCTGAAGCCGGAAGCGCTGGCGGTGAAGATCGCCGGCAAGCATATCGGCGAAGTCACAGAGCTGTCGATCCGCAAGGCCGACCAGTGGTTCACCGAACTGCCGCCACATCTCAACGACCAGCAGAACGAGATCGCGGTGCGCGTTCTCAAGGAAATCCGTGACCGCCTGCGCTTCCTCAACGATGTCGGCCTCGACTATCTGACGCTGTCGCGCAATTCCGGCACGCTGTCGGGCGGCGAGAGCCAGCGCATAAGGCTGGCGTCGCAGATCGGCTCCGGCCTCACCGGCGTGCTCTATGTGCTGGACGAGCCGTCGATCGGCCTGCACCAACGCGACAATGCCCGCCTGCTCGACACGCTCAAGCATCTGCGCGACATCGGCAACACGGTGATCGTCGTCGAGCATGACGAAGACGCCATCCTGCATGCCGACTACGTCGTCGACATGGGTCCGGCCGCCGGCATCCATGGCGGAGAGATCATCGCCCAGGGCACGCCGCAGCAGGTGATGGCCAATCCTAATTCGATCACCGGTAAATATCTGTCGGGCGCGCTCGAAGTCGCCACGCCCGGTGTCAGGCGCGAGGCCAAGAAGAACCGCCGGCTGAAGATCGTCGGCGCGCGCGGCAACAATCTCAAGAACGTCACTGCCGAAATCCCGCTCGGCACCTTCACCGCCGTCACCGGCGTGTCTGGCGGCGGCAAATCGACCTTCCTGATCGAGACGCTGTTCAAGGCGGCGTCGCGCCGCATCATGGGCTCGCGCGAGCATCCGGCCGATCACGACCGCATCGAGGGCCTCGAATTCCTCGACAAGGTCATCGACATCGACCAGTCGCCGATCGGCCGCACACCGCGTTCGAACCCGGCCACCTACACCGGCGCCTTCACACCGATCCGCGACTGGTTCGCCGGCCTGCCCGAGGCCAAGGCCCGCGGCTATCAGCCGGGCCGCTTCTCCTTCAACGTCAAGGGCGGCCGCTGCGAGGCCTGCCAGGGCGACGGCGTCATCAAGATCGAGATGCACTTCCTGCCCGACGTCTACGTCACGTGCGACGTCTGCCATGGCAAGCGCTACAACCGCGAGACGCTGGATGTCGTGTTCAAGGGCAAGTCGATCGCGGACGTCTTGGACATGACGGTCGAGGAAGGTGTCGATTTCTTTGCCGCCGTGCCCGGCGTGCGCGACAAGCTCGACACGCTGAAGCAGGTCGGCCTCGGCTACATCCATATCGGCCAGCAGGCGACGACGCTGTCGGGCGGCGAGGCGCAGCGCATCAAGCTCGCCAAGGAATTGTCGCGCAAGGCGACCGGCAAGACGCTCTACATCCTCGACGAGCCGACCACCGGCCTGCACTTCCATGACGTCGCCAAGTTGCTGGAAGTGCTTCACGAACTGGTCGACCAGGGCAACACGGTGGTGGTCATCGAGCACAATCTCGAAGTCATCAAGACCGCCGACTGGGTGCTCGACCTCGGCCCCGAAGGCGGCGATGGCGGTGGCGAACTGGTGGCACAGGGCACACCGGAAGCCATCGTGCGCGAAAAGCGCAGCTACACCGGCCAGTTCCTGAAGGAGCTTTTGGAGCGGCGGCCCGGAGGCAAGCGCGAAGCGGCGGAGTAACTGACAGACCGGTCGGGCGCCTGGAGAGCTTTGAATGACAGTCCGACAGGCGCTTGCCGGTGATCTCGACGCAGTCGTCTCGCTGACGCAGACCGCCTATGAGCACTACACGCCCTTGTTAGGCGCGCCGCCGCTCCCAGTCACCGAGGACTATGCGCCACGCATCGAGCGTGGCGAGGTCTGGCTCTTGGAGAGCGGCGCGGAACTCGCCGGGCTGATCGTTATTGAGCGCCATCCCGATCATGCGATGATCTTCAGCGTCGCGGTCTCCCCCGCTTTCCAGGGCAGGAAACTCGGCACCGCGCTGCTCGACTTCGCCCAGGAACAGGCGCGGCTATGGGGTGTGCCGGAGGTGCGGCTCTACACCAATTCGCGCATGGAGCGGAACATCGAGATCTATACGGCCTATGGCTTCCACGAAACGGGCCGCCGAGCCAATCCCCACCGTCCCGGATGGACCGTGGTCGACATGATCAAACCGGTTGGAAAAATAGCCTGACCGCATTTTTAGAACTGGGAGGAAGACGATGATCAGCCAAGGAACAATCCGCGCCGGGATGGGCGGCTGGACTTTCGAACCCTGGGATACGTCCTTCTACCCGGACAAGCTTTCCAAGGCCAAACAGCTGAGTTACGCCACCCGCCAGGTACCGAGCATCGAGGTCAACGGCACCTACTATTCCAGCTTCAAGGAGCCGACCTTCGTCAAATGGGCGGGCGAGGCGCCGGACGGTTTCGTCTATTCGCTGAAGGGCAATCGCTTCGTCACCAACCGCCGCGTGCTTGGCGAAGCCGGCGAGTCCATGACGCGCTTCCTCGGCTCCGGCATTGCCGCGCTGGGCGACAAGCTGGGCCCGATCCTGTGGCAGTTCGCGCCGACGAAAAAGTTCGACGCCGACGATTTCGAGGCCTTCCTGAAGCTGCTGCCGGAAAAGCAGGATGGCGTGGCGCTGCGCCATGCGCTGGAAGTGCGCAACGACAGTTTCAGCGTGCCGGAATTTGTGGGCCTGGCGCGCAAATACAAGGCGGCAATCGTCTATGCCGACCATGCCAAATATCCTGGTATCGCCGACATCACCGGCGATTTTATCTATGCGCGGCTGCAGACCGGCAGCGACGACAATCCGGATTGCTATACGCCGAATGGCCTGGACGAATGGGCAGCGCGGGTGAAGACCTGGGCGCAAGGCAAGCAGCCGGCCGATCTGCGGCGCGCCGATCCGACTTTCGACGCGCCGGTGAAACCGCGCGATGTGTTCGTCTACTTCATCACCGAGGGCAAGGTGCGCGCGCCGTTCGGCGCCATGGCGCTGATGAAGCGGGTGAGCTGATCGGTTAAAGCGCGTCGCGCTGAAACGGATTCATACGACGCGATTTAAGTCTTTGTCTTGATGCATGCCGTTGTCCCAGAACCGCGGCACACTTCTGGGCGACATGCATTAGGAGCAATTCCAGGAAAAGTGTGGAACGGTTTTCCCGGGAAAGCGGTCAGCGCTTTCCCTTGAAAAGGGTTTCAACCCAGAATTGCTACGATGAACCGAAGCGTGATAGCTTATGCGCATCGTAACCTTATCGATACCTCCATCCTGCATAAATCCGGTGCGGGTCCTTTCTAGAGGCCGGCCGCCGCGCGCAAGGACGAGGGCATGTCGCTCGACTACAGTTCCCTTCTGTTGGCTGTCGGGTTTTCCGCCGCTTGCCTCGGCCTGACGCTGTTCGGCATTTGGCTTACCGCGCGCTCGGAAAAATTCCTGCTGACCTGGGCGGTCAGCGTGCTTCTGATCGTCGCCGACGTCTTCGCCTACCAGGCCTATATCGACGCGCCCGGACGCCTGCTCGGCCTCGCCAGCTTCACGTTCCTGCTGCTCGGCTTCGCGACCATGCTGGGCGCGGCCCATCAGTTCACGACCGGCCGCTCGCCATTGCCGCGCATCGCTGTCGGCGCCGGCGTCTCGCTGGCAGTCGCCTTGCCGCCGATGGCGCTTGGCTATGACGGGCTGGGCTTCATGCTGGAGAATGCCTTCGCCGCGCTGCTTTTGTTTGCGACGGCCTATGAATACTGGAAGGGTCGTACGGAATTCCCGGCCCCGATCCTCGGCATTGCAGGGCTCTACACCGCCACCGCAATTTCCTTCGTGCTGTGCTCCGGTGCACTTGTCTGGGATGGCAGGCTGGTGCTTGGCCATGCGCCGAGCAACTGGGCCGAGGATTTCAGCCTCATCGTCGTCATCGCGTGCATGACCGGCATCGGCGCGCTGTCGCTGGCGCTCAACCAGGGACGCCTGGCGCAGCATCATCGCCGCGAAGCGCTGACCGATCCGCTGACCGGACTGCTCAACCGGCGCGCTTTGTTCGACCTGCACGGCAAAACACCGGTCCGGTCCTTCACCGCCGTGATCGTGTTCGATCTCGACGGCTTCAAGGCCATAAATGACGAGTTCGGCCATGCCACCGGCGACGAGGTCCTGAAACTGTTCGCCAAGGATTTGACCGCCAATCTCCAGCCGGGCGATGTCGCCGCGCGCATGGGCGGAGAGGAATTTGCATTGGTGCTCGATCGCACCTTGCCTGAAAAGGTGGAATTCATAGCCGAGCGGATCCGGGCCAGTTTTGCCATGCGCCGGATCGATACCGAGACCCGCCTGCTGTCCTGCACCGTCAGCGCCGGCTACGCCTTCGGCAGCGAGGGCGGCACCAAATTCGACAAGGTGCTCAGCGCCGCCGACAAGGCGCTTTACGGCGCCAAGCGCGGCGGCCGCAATCGTGTGCTCGCCTTCCGGCGCGCCGGGTAGGCTGGCTGATATTCAGCGGGCCTGAACCTCACCACACGTAAAACAACAACCCAAAGCGCGTCGCATGAGGCCGTTCAGGCGCGAGGCGTTTTTAGGCCGCTATGACGATCTCGTTGTAAGTGTCGAGGTCGACGTAGAAAACCTTGGTGATTTCGCCGATCAGCTCATCCTGCTGGTAGCCTTGCGAGCGCAGAATGTTGATGGCGGTAATGATGTCGACACGCTCTGTCAGCCGTCGTTTCTGGTGGTCCTCGACGAACCGTTCCATAGCCCTATTCTCCTGGCAAGATTATCTGAACGCATTGACCGACAATCAGAACTGCGAGGGAAGCTAGGGCGGCTTGCTTGCGTGGAACTTGCAGGCTGAGCCAGCATATTCCCTCGATCTGCTACAGAACCAGACTGATACGGAAGCGGCCGACTCACCGAGGCCTAGGAAAGACTAGCATGCAGTATTCGGCGTGCCAGAGTGTGGCGGCCTCGGACGAAAGTCCGACGCAACGGGTGCGGACCTTCGCGACTTCATCATCCTTGGGCGTAGCGACGCGAAGCGGAGCGAAGACCCAGGGATCCATGCCGGGATGAAGAAGCGTCATTAACGGTGCAGAATGTGGAATGCCAATGTGCCGCAGAAGCGATCTTGTTCTGCATCGCGGCACTCTTTGGCTGATGTCGCGGCATGGATTCTAGGGTCTGCGCGCGTCGCTCCGCTCCTTGGCTCCGCCCTAGAATGACGAAGTGATTGTGGGCATTTCAGCCAATCTTCGACGTGTACGATCCGTGCAGCCGTCGACCTGCGTTAAACCGTCAGAAACTTCCTGACGTCCGCCCGGTCGAGATCTTCGGCCGGGCCGGTGTGGACGATCTGGCCGCGGTCCATGATGTTGACCTCGTCGGCGAGCTCGCGGCAGAAATCGAGATATTGCTCGACCAGAAGCACCGCAATGCCGGCCTGATCGCGCAAATAGCGGATGGCGCGGCCGATGTCCTTGATGATCGAGGGCTGGATGCCTTCGGTCGGCTCGTCGAGCACCAGCAGTTTCGGCCGCATGACGAGCGCCCGGCCGATGGCGAGCTGCTGCTGCTGGCCGCCTGAGAGATCGCCGCCGCGCCGCCCCAGCATCTGCTTCAGCACCGGAAACAGTTCGAAGACATGCGCCGGCACGTTGCGGTCGGCGCGCTTCAACGGCGCAAAGCCGGACTCCAGGTTTTCGCGCACCGTCAGCAGCGGAAATATCTCCCTGCCCTGCGGTACGAATGCGATGCCCGACCGGGCGCGATCATACGCCGCGCTCCGGTCGAGCGCCTTCCCCTCGAAGGCAACGCTTCCGCTCGTCAGCCGGTGGTGGCCGACGATCGATCTCATCAAACTGGTCTTGCCGACGCCGTTGCGGCCGAGCACGCAGGTGATCTTGCCGGCACCCGCCGTCAGCGACACACCGCGCAACGCCTGAGCAGCGCCGTAATGGAGCGTGGCGTTGGAAACTTCGAGCATGTCAGCGCCTTCTCCAGAAGCGGAGGAACGAAAAGTCGAAGCGATGGAATTGCACCCGCCAGACCATGCTCATCTCCCGAGATAAACTTCGACGACCCGCTCGTCGGCCGAGACGAAATCGAGCGAGCCTTCCGACAGCACCGAGCCCTCATGCAGGCAGGTGACCTTGACGCCGAGTTCGCGCACGAAATGCATGTCGTGCTCGACGACGATGACCGAATGGTCGCGCGCTATGTCCTTGAGCAGCCGCGCGGTTTCCTCGGTCTCGGCATCGGTCATCCCTGCGACCGGCTCGTCAACCAAAAGCAGCTTCGGGTCCTGCGCCAGCAGCATGCCGATCTCCAGCCACTGTTTCTGGCCATGGCTGAGATTGGCTGCCAGATCGTGGCGCTTGTCGCCCAGCCGGATGATGCCGAGGATGTCGTCGATCTGTCTGGCTTCGGCGGCCGAGCGGCGATGGAACAGCGCCGGAAAGATCGAGCGCGGGCCCTTCAGCGCCAGCATCAGATTGTCTTCGACGCTGTGGCTTTCGAAGACGGTCGGCTTCTGGAATTTGCGGCCGATGCCCATCATGGCGATCTCCGCCTCGTCGTGCCGGGTCAGATCGACCTGGCCGTCGAAGAACACTTCGCCCTCGTCGGGCCGGGTCTTGCCGGTGACGATGTCCATCATCGTCGTCTTGCCGGCGCCGTTGGGACCGATGATGGCGCGCATCTCGCCCTTGTCGAGCACCAGCGACAGATTGTTGATGGCGCGGAAACCGTCGAAGGAGACCGAGACGCCGTCGAGATAGAGGATGGTGTTGGACTTCGACATCGCTCTATTCTGCCGGCTGCGGTTCAGGCCCGGACGCGGACCAGGCACCGGGCGTTGTTGCTGCGCTGCGCACGATCTTCAATGGCGGCGCGGCATCAGGGTCTGTGCCCGCTTCCTCTGCAATCGCTGCAGCCCGCATCGCCCGAGCGTTACCGCGCCAGGAATCCCACATGCCGACGATGCCCTTGGGCAGGAACAGGGTTACGGCGACGAACAGGCCGCCGAGCGCAAACAGCCAGAACTCCGGCAGCAGGCCGGTGAACCAGGATTTGCCGGCGTTGACCAGCAGCGCGCCGACGATCGGGCCGACAATGGTGCCGCGCCCACCGACGGCTGCCCAGATCACGACTTCGATGGAATTGGACGGCTCGAATTCGCCGGGATTGATGATACCGACCTGCGGCACATAGAGCGCGCCGGCGATGCCGGCCATGACAGCCGAGACGCTGAAGGCAAACAGCTTCACGTTCTCCGCCCGCCAGCCGAGGAAGCGGGTGCGGCTCTCGGCGTCGCGCACCGCCATCAGCAGCTTGCCGTATTTGGAGCCGACGATCGCCCAGGTGATGAAGACGGCGAGCGCGAGTATGATGGCGCTGGCGGCAAACAGGGCCGAGCGGGTGGCGTCGGCCTGCACGTTGAAGCCCAGAATATCCTTGAAATCGGTCAAGCCGTTGTTGCCGCCGAAACCCATGTCGTTGCGGAAGAAGGCGAGCAGCAGCGCGTAGGTCATCGCCTGGGTGATGATGGAGAGATAGACGCCGGTGACGCGGCTGCGGAAGGCGAACCAGCCGAAGACGAAGGCGAGCAGGCCGGGCACCGCCAGCACCATGATGGCGGCGAACCAGAAGTGGTCGAAACCGGTCCAGAACCAGGGCAATTCCTTGTAGTTCAGGAACACCATGAAATCGGGCAGGATCGGATTGCCGTAAACGCCGCGCGAGCCGATCTGGCGCATGAGGTACATGCCCATCGCATAGCCGCCGAGGGCGAAGAAGGCGCCATGGCCGAGCGAGAGGATGCCGCAATAGCCCCAGACGAGATCGAGCGCCAAGGCAAGCAATGCATAGCAGAGGTACTTGCCCGTCAACGCGACGATGTAGGACGGAATATAGAACGCGCTTTGCGGCGACACTGCGAGGTTGAGCAGCGGCACGATAATGGCGGCCGTCAGCAGGATGAAAATAGTGATGGCGATGCGACGGTCGGCACCCGCGGCGAAGAAGCGTCCCGTGATCATGTTTCCACCGCCCTGCCCTTGAGCGCGAACAGGCCGCGCGGGCGCTTCTGGATGAACAGGATGATCAGCACCAGCACGACGATCTTGCCGAGCACCGCGCCAGCATAGGGTTCGAGAACCTTGTTGACGATGCCGAGCGAGAAGGCGCCGACCAGCGTGCCCCAGAGATTGCCGACGCCGCCGAAGACCACGACCATGAAGCTGTCGATGATGTAGCCGCGGCCGAGATTGGGCGAGACATTGTCGATCTGGCTGAGCGCGACGCCGGCAATGCCGGCAATGCCGGAGCCGAGCGCAAAGGTCAGCGCATCGACCCAAGGCGTCCTGATGCCCATCGAGGCGGCCATGCGGCGGTTGGCGGTGACGGCGCGCATCTGAAGGCCCCAGGGCGTGCGCTTCATAACAAAGAGCAGCACGCCGAAGACGGTGAGCGCGAAGACCAGGATCCAGAGGCGGTTCCAGGTGACGGCGAGTTGGCCGACATCGAACGATCCCGACATCCAGGAGGGGTTGCCGACCTCCTGGTTGGTCGGTCCGAAGATCGAGCGCACCGCCTGCTGCAGGACAAGCGAGACGCCCCAGGTTGCGAGCAGCGTTTCCAGCGGCCGGCCGTAGAGGAAACGGATGACGCCGCGCTCGATGATCAGGCCGACGGAAGCGGCAACCAGGAAGGCGAGCGGCAGCGCGATCACCAGCGACCAGTCGAACAGGCCGGGGAATGAGGTTCGGATCACCTGCTGGACGACGAAGGTGGTGTAGGCGCCGAGCATCACCATCTCGCCATGCGCCATGTTGATGACGCCCATGACGCCGAAGGTGATGGCGAGGCCGATGGCGGCCAGCAGCAGCACCGAGCCAAGCGAGATGCCGTACCATATGTTCTGGCCGGCATCCCACAGCGCCAGGCTCGAATTGATGCTGGCGATTGCCGCCGTCGCGGCATCCTTGACCGCGCCTTGCGCATTGGCCTCGACCGCGGTGAGCAGCGAGACCGCGTCGCGGTCGCCGCGCGCGCCGATCAGGGCAATGGCGGCAAGCTTGTCGGCCTCCGGCTTGTCGGAGACCAGCACCGATGCCGCGCGCGCCTGTTCGAACAATGCCTTGACCTTGGCGTCGGTCTCGGCGGCGATGGCTGCATCGAGCGGCTCGATATTGGCGGCATCGGGGGTCTTGAACATGGTGTCGGCGGCGGCGATGCGGACAGAAGGATCTTTCGCGCGCAACGTCAGCGTTCCCAGTGCATCTCGGATGACACGACGCAGCGTGTTGTTGACCTTGATCTTCGTGATGTCGGCCTTGGGGGCGTCGCCGGCTTTCTCGCCACTCAGCGGGTCGAGCAGCGTGACGCTGTCGGCGGCCTCACTGCCGACGAAGACGGCTGAATCGGCTTTACGGATGTAAAGGTTGCCTTCGGCGAGCGCTGCAAGCGGGCGCTCGACCAGCGGATCGCCGGTGGCGGCAAGTTCGCGCACGACGGCCTCAGTGGCGGCAAAGCCCGTGCCCGTGGCGAATTTGGCGACGATGGCGCGCAGATCGGCTTCGGCTGCGTTCGACGGCAATAGGCTTGCCACCAGGAACACCAGCATGAGGCCGAGAGTGCGCAACAGGATCATCCGTTCAGATACTCTTCTGTGGGGAAATTCCGCGTCCGGGCGGGCTGAAGCGCCCGGACGCTTGGCGGTACCGATCGTGGACGCGTCCACGATCGGTCGGTCCCGGGAGGGATCAGTTCGTGCCCTTGCCGCCGCATTTGCCGGTGGCAACGTTGAAGTTGCCGCAGGACAGAGGCGCGCGCCAATCCGAAATCAGGTCCTTGGAATCGGGCAGATAGTCGGACCATTCGTCGCCCATCACGAGGCCGGGCGTCTGCGACACGGTCTCGAACTGGCCGTCGGCCTGGATCTCGCCGATCAGCACCGGCTTGGTGATGTGATGGTTCGGCATCATGGTCGAATAGCCGCCGGTGAGGTTCGGCACGGACACGCCGACCATGGCGTCGATGACCTTGTCGGGATCGGTGGTGCCGGCCTTTTCGACCGCCTTCACCCACATGTTGAAGCCGATATAGTGAGCTTCCATCGGGTCGTTGGTGGTGCGCTTGTCATTCTTGATGAACTTGTGCCAGTCGGCGATGAACTTCTTGTTTTCGGGTGTGTCGACGCTCTCGAAATAGTTCCAGGCAGCGAGATGGCCGACCAGCGGCGCGGTATCGAGACCGGCCAGTTCTTCCTCACCGACCGAAAAGGCCATGACCGGGATGTCCTCGGCCTTGATGCCCTGGTTGCCGAGTTCCTTGTAGAACGGAACGTTGGCGTCGCCATTGACGGTCGAGACGACGGCGGTCTTCTTGCCGGCCGAGCCGAATTTCTTGATTGCGGAGACTTCGGTCTGCCAGTCGGAGAAGCCGAACGGCGTGTAGTTGACCATGATGTCTTCGGCGGCGACGCCCTTGGCCTTCAGATAGGCCTCGAGGATTTTGTTGGTGGTTCGGGGATAGACGTAGTCGGTGCCTTCCAGCACCCAGCGCTTCACCGAGCCACCGTCCTCGCTCATGAGATAATCGACGGCAGGAATCGCCTGCTGGTTCGGGGCGGCGCCGGTGTAGAACACGTTGCGCTCGCTTTCCTCGCCCTCATACTGGACGGGGTAGAACAGGATGTTGTCGAGTTCCGAGAACACCGGCAACACCGATTTGCGCGACACCGAGGTCCAGCAGCCGAACACGGCGGCGACCTTGTCCTTCGAGATCAGCTCGCGCGCCTTTTCGGCAAAGAGCGGCCAGTTGGAGGCCGGATCGACAACGACCGCCTCGAGCTTCTTGCCGAGCAGACCGCCCTTGGCATTCTGCTCTTCGATGAGCATCAGCATGGCGTCTTTCAGCGTCGTCTCCGAAATCGCCATGGTCCCCGACAGCGAATGCAGAATGCCGACCTTGATCGTGTCTTCGGCGGCCTGGGCCGGAGACGACATCGACAGGCCGGCGGCGACCACGCCGGCCGAAAACATTTTTGTTATTGTGGAGAAATTACCCCTCATACCGAAGACTCCCAAGCTGTTTGATTGCACCGCGATAATGCAATGCAACTGCCGTGCCAAACGCAAAGGCGCCGCTCACGAAGATGGAATAGCCGAGCGTTATCAGCCGGTTGGTATATTAGCCTCGAGAAAACAGTGGTAGCCGGCGAAAATTGATTGAGGCAAATTTGCGCAGCGCACATGGCTTTTGCCTAATTTTTGCCCAATTGAGACAAATGCCTAGTTTTTGATCTCCGGCCGTGTGTTCCGGGCTAACAATGTTGCGGTACCGCGCAAAAATAGGGCAAGCTCGCCCTTCAAAAGAGTGACGTCATGACATCTCGCACCTCATGCATTTCCGGCATCCTGCTGCTGATGGCAACGAGCGGCGCCGCGCGCGCCGATTTCAGCGAGGGCAAGCTTCCGGACGGCACCTATCATTGCGAGGTCTATTTGCTCGGCGCCTTCCTCAACCTCGGCGACATCACTATCAAGGGCAATGTCTATAGTGGTCCGGTGACATTCGGCACCGCGACGCAAGGCTACAACTATCAGATGAATGCCAATGGCGAGATCACCTGGCTCGGGCCGCTGGGCGGCTATACCACCGGTGGCAACTCCGTCTCCATGACACAGGCAACACTGGACGGCGAGACCGCCCCGTCATTCGACATCATTCTGAAGCAGCCCGACGGCGCCTTCACCGCCTCGACCTGCACCAAGGGCTGAGCGATGCGTAGTGCCGCGCCCAGTTGCGGCAAAACCTTCCTCTTATGTCATGTGAATGTTGCCTAGGCAGACTAGGGCAACGGTGCGCCGTAACATCCACCCTGAGAGGCAGACACCATGGCCAATGCACCGTCTTCATCCTCCCCCGTCATCCGCGAAATCATTGCCGAGCGCGTCTCGCGCCGGTCTCTTTTGAAAGGCAGCCTCGCCTCCGGCGCGCTGATTGCCGGCGGCAGCTTTGTCGGCTCCTTGTTTGCCGGCGAAACGCATGCCGCCACAGCGCAGTCGACGCTCGGCTTTCCCGAGCTGAAACGGGTCTACGGCAAGACCCATGCCGCCGCCGAAGGCTATGAGACGACCATCGTCGCGCGCTGGGGCGACCCGCTTGCAGCCGGCCTCGCCGAATTCGACGGCAACAAGGTCGCGGCGGAGGAACAGGAAAAGCGCTTCGGCTACAATTGCGACTACATCGCCTTCATGCCGCTGCCCAAGGGCACGGTGAATTCCGATCATGGCCTGCTCTGCGTCAACAACGAATACATCTCGCCCAATGTGATGTTTCCGGGGATGACCGAGGGCGATGCCGGCAAGACGATGACCAGGGAACAGGTCGATCTCGGCATGGCCGCGATGGGCCATTCGATCGTCGAGGTGCAATTGAAGGACGGCAAGTGGGCAAGCGTGGCGGACAGCCCGCTCAACCGCCGCATCACCGCCAACACCGAAATGACCGTTTCCGGACCGGTTGCCGGCCATGCGCTGATGAAAACTTCGGCCGACCCGACTGGCACGAAAGTGCTCGGCACCAGCTATAATTGCAGCGGCGGTTTCACCCCCTGGGGTACGGTGCTGACCTGCGAGGAAGGCGTGTCCGACATTTTCGGCGGCGACCCGAAAAAGGCGCCGACTGCCGACCTGCTCGACCGTTACGGCTTCGACGGCTCCGACATCTATGGCCGCGGCCGCTTCCATGACCGCTTCAACCTCGACAAGGAACCGAACGAGGCCAACCGCTTCGACTGGGTGGTCGAGATCGACCCTTACGATCCTCAGTCCAGGCCGGTGAAGCGCACGGCACTTGGCCGCATGTCGCATGAGGCCTCGACCGTGGTCCTCAACAAGGACGGCCGCGTTGTCGTCTATATGGGTGACGACGACTATTTCGAATATATGTACCGCTTCGTCTCGGCCAAGGCCTATGACAAGGCCAATCCGGCCTCCGGCGCCGATCTGCTCGACGATGGCGTGCTGTCGGTCGCCCGCTTCGATGCCGATGGCTCGATGACGTGGCTGCCGTTGGTGCACGGCCAGGGCAAGCTTACCGTCGAGAACGGTTTTGCCGACCAGGCCGAGGTGCTGTTGAAGACGCGGTTTGCGGCAGATGCGCTCGGCGCCACGCCGATGGACCGGCCCGAGGACATCGAGACCAATCCGGTGACCGGCCGCGTCTATGCGGTGATGACCAAGAACAAGAAGCGCGACCAGTCAAAGGTCAATCCGGCCAACACGCGGCCGGAAAATCTCTGGGGCCATATTGTCGAACTGATCCCGCCCGGCCGCCGCGGCGCGGACGCCGACCACACGGCCGAAAACTATGCCTGGGACCTGTTCGTGCTCTGCGGCAATCCCAGGGATGCCAAGGTCGGCGCCACCTTCCATCCGGATACGTCGGACAATGGCTGGTTCGTCTGCCCCGACAACATCACCTTCGATCCGGCCGGGCGGCTGTGGGTGGCGACGGACGGCGCCAATGATTTCGACCTGCCGGACGGCGTCTATGGCGTCGACACCGAAGGTGCGGCGCGCGGCCTGCCGAAGCTGCTGTTCACCTGCCCGCACGGCGCCGAAGCGACCGGCCCGTGCTTCACGCCGGACGGCTCGACTTTGTTCCTGTCGGTGCAGCACCCTGCGGAAGATGCAGAGACGCTCGACAAGGCGCAGACGCTGTGGCCCGACTTCAGGGATGGCCAATTGCCGCGGCCGTCCGTCGTCGCCATCCGCCGCAAGGACGGACAGCCGGTCGGCGCATAGTGTCCTAGGGAAAAGGGCGGAACGCGCCATGCGCGTTCCGCGTAGCGATCCGGGAGGACGGCTCAGATCGTCTTGGCCGACATTTGCGAAGCGATGTATTCGGCCTGGCGGATAGCCAGCGACACGATCGTCAGCGTCGGATTTTCAGCCGCACCGGTGGTGAACTGGCTGCCGTCCGACACGAACAGGTTTTTGATGTCGTGCGCCTGGCCGTGCTTGTTGACGACGCCGTCTTCCGCCTTTTCACTCATCCGGTTGGTGCCGAGATTGTGGGTTGAGGGATAGGGCGGCGTCGGGAAGGAGCGCGTCGCGCCGACCGCATCATAAAGCGCTGTGGCCTGCTTGTAGGCATGGTTGCGCATCGCCGTGTCGTTGGGATGATCATCGAAATGCACGTCGGCGATCGGCATGCCGTGCGCGTCCTTCTCGTCCTTGTGCAGCGTGACGCGGTTTTCCGCGCGCGGCATGTCCTCGCCGACGATCCACAGGCCAGCCATGTGATCATAGTGGTCGAGCGCGGTGGTGAAGGAACGGCCCCAGCCGCCGGGATTGAGGAAGGCGGCCATGAAGGGCAAGCCGAGCGACAGCGTCTCGAATTCATAGCCGCCGACAAAGCCGCGTGAGGGATCGTGCCGCGCCTCGTCGCGGATAATGCCGGCCATGGTGGTGCCGCGATACATATGCACCGGTTGGTCGAAGATGGCGTAGACCGAACCGGTGGTGTGGCGCATGTAGTTCTTGCCGACCTGCCCCGACGAATTGGCAAGCCCTTGCGGAAACTTCGCTGACTCGGAGTTTAGCAGCAGGCGCGGGCTTTCGATCGAGTTGCCGGCGACGGCGACAATGCGGGCCTTCTGTTCCTGCAGCTTGCCGTCCTTGTCGGCATAGACGACGCCGGTCACCTTGCCTGAGGCGTCGTGGTTGATCTTGATCGCCATGGCATTCGGCCGGACTTCGAGATGGCCGGAGGCCTCGCCCTTGGGGATCTCGGTATAGAGCGTCGACCATTTGGCGCCCCATTTGCAGCCCTGGAAGCAGAAGCCGGTCTGTTGGCAGGAGTTCCGGTCATCACGCTCGACCGAATTGATTGCCATGTTGCCGGTATGACATTCCTTGTAGCCGAGCTTGTCGGCGCCGGCCTTGAGCACCTTGAAATTGTTGTTGCCGGGCAGCCGCGGCCAGCCATTGGTGCCGGTGACGCCCATCTTGGCTTCCGCCTTGGCGTAGTACGGCTCCATCTCGGCCAATGTGACCGGCCAGTCCAGCAGGTTGGCGCCTTCCAGCTTGCCGTAGGTCGAGAGCGTCTTGAACTCATGCTCCTGGAAGCGCAGCGAGGCGCCGGCCCAGTGCGTGGTCGAGCCGCCGACCGATTTGACTATCCAGGCCGGCAAATTGGGGAAATCCTTCGACACCCGCCAGTCGCCGGACGTCGTGCGCTTGTCCGTCCAGGCGAGTTGGCTGAAGGAACCCCACTCATCATTGATGAAATCCTCGTATTCGTGGCGCGCGCCGGCCTCGAGGATGACGACATCGACGCCTTTCTGGGCGAGTTCGTTGCCGAGCGTGCCGCCGCCGGCGCCGGAGCCGATGATCACGACCACGCCATCGTTGTTGAGATCAAATGAAGCTGCCATGGTTTCCTCCCATGAATTCCTGTTTGCCGGGTTTCAGAACGACGGAAGGGCTCAGAGCCACTCTATGTCGTCGAAACCGCGCGCGATGTAGCCGCCCTTGGAGTAGGATTCGCCCTCGTAGCCGAAGATCGGCCACACCTCCTGCTGGTTGTAGAGGCTGACGACGAGGCCGCCGCGGATGGACTGGAAGAACGGCGTCGCGTCGATCTGCTGCAGCACGGCGACGCGCTGCTCCTCCCAGCCGAGGCCGCGATAGCCGCCCTCGCCCGACTTCTTGTCGAGGTCGGCGATGCCGTCTTCGATCATCGTCTTGTAGGCAGCGTCCTTGCCGGCCTGCTCGTCATGGCCTTTTACGGCGATGGCGTAGTATTTGTCGGGCACCTGATCGTGCGGATAGATGTCGCGCGCCATCTGGATCAGCGTCGCCATGGTTTCGGGCTTGAGCGCTGATGTCTCGAGCCCCCAGGCATTTTCAGGGCTGATGACGGCGCTGCCGGAAATGACGAGCAACGCGCCGATGCCGCCGCGTTTGAGAAGTTCACGACGTGAGAGCCTCGCGTCATAGATCGTGACCATTTGTTCCTCCCTGCTTGCTGTTTGCGCCCTTGAACAGCGCCGTTGCTGGCGCCGCGCGGCTGAATGCGGCTGATAATCCCCTACTGGAAGCGCCCTCCACGCTGCAGAACCTCGATCTTGTAGCCGTCGGGGTCCTCGATGAAGAAAAAGCGGGCGATCAGCGATCCGTCGCGGTTGAATTCGACGATCTTCTTGGGGTTGAGGCCGAGCGCGCCGATCCGGTCGTGTTCGCTGTCGAGATCGGACACCGAGACCGCCAGATGGCCGTAACCGTCGCCAAGCCCATAAGGCTCGGTGCGGCCCTTGTTCACGGTGAGTTCGAGCTCGAACCCCGTTTCGGCGTTGGCAAGGTAAATCAGCGTGAATGTCTCGAAATCCAGCCTGTCGGCGACGTCGAGCCCGAAAGCGTTTCTGTAGAAATCGACGGATCTGGCCTCTTGGAGAACCCGGATCATGGAATGGATTGCCTTCGCCAAATCAGTCTCCGCCGCTGCATGTTGGAGGCGATTATGGGCGGCACGCGCGAAAGGTGGTGGCAGCCGGTTACCACGGCTAAATTTGCAATCGCTGCTATGCCAGCGCCTAAAGACGAAAGTCCGATTGCCGATTCGGCCCACAAGGCCGAACATGCAGGGACAACCACAACTTGAAGGCGCGACACGCTGCGCCCAAAACCAACAATATCGGGAGGTAAGGATGTGCAGGGTTTTTGCCGGGCAGGATCCGGAAGGCTATCGACAGATCAACCGGTCGATCCGCATCGACGGTCACTCTACGAGTATCCAGCTTGAAGGAACGTTCTGGGCGCTGCTTGACGAAATTGCCGACAGCCAGGGCCTGACGACGCCGAAGTTCATCTCAAAACTCTATGACGAGGCGATCGAGATCAACGGCGCCATTCCCAACTTCGCGTCGATGCTGCGTACCACCTGCGCGCTCTATCTGCGCGGTCACCGGCCAGACATGGATGAGCTGACGCCGAAGCGCGAAGCGGCCTGAGGAAGCTAGCCTTCCGCCGCAACGTCGAGCCCGAGCCGCGCCATATCGGTGAACAGCGCCTGACGTTCGGAATAGGCAGTCTGTTCGCCGGTCACGATGTTGTCGACGACGGTCAGCAGCGACAGCGCGCGGGCGCCGAAATGCGCCGCGATTCGGTAGAGTGCGCTGGTTTCCATATCGACAGCGAGAGCGCCAAGCGCCTGCGCTTCGGCAAAGCGGTCGCGCCCTACAGGGTGGTAGAAGACGTCGCTGCAGATGGTCAGCCCGGCCTGGTGGTCGATGCCGAGCTGGGCGGCGCAGGCCAAAGCGTGGGCGAACAGGCCGGGATCGGGCCCGGCGGCAGCATCGTAGAGGCCGAAGACCTGGCCGCTTTGGTCGCTTTCGGCGCGCACCGACTGCGAGATCACCAAGGAGCGCAGCGGCACGCGGGGTGTCAGGCCGCCGCAGGTACCTGTGCGGATCAGCGTTTTGACGCCGTGAACATCCAGGAGTTCATGCACATAGACCAGGAAGGACGGGACACCGATGCCGGTGGCCTGGATGCTGATGGGACGGCCGCGATAGAGACCAGTGAAGCCGAGTGCGCCCCGGCGGCGGTTGACGCAGCGCGGTGCCTCAAGAAATGTCTTTGCCATCCACTCGGCGCGTTGCGGATCGCCCGGCAACAGCACCGTTGCGGCATAGTCGCCCCTGGCAGCCTCGTTGTGCGGCGTCACGACATGCTCCCCAATACCCGCCGCCCGTTTCGCCTGCAATCATGGCAGCGTCACGTCATTGCGCAAGCTTTGAATTAGGGCGCCCTAAGACTCCAACACATCCTTGACCACGGTGGCCAGCTGCTTGAGGGAGAACGGCTTCGGCAGGAAGCCGAATTGCGCGTCCGGCGGCAGGTTTCTGGCGAAAGCGTCTTCGGCATAGCCGGACACGAAGACGAACTTGATGTCGGGCTGGCGCTTGCGCAGTTCGCCGAGCAGCGTCGGTCCGTCCATTTCCGGCATCACCACGTCGGACACGACGATATCGACCTTGCCGCCGAGCGCTTCGAAGACTTCCAGCGCCTCGACGCCCGAGGAGGCCTCATGGACGGTATAGCCGCGCGAGGTCAGCGCCCGCGAGCCGCCCATGCGCACGGCGTCTTCGTCCTCGACGAGGAGCACAGTGGCCGAGCCCGACAGGTCCTTGGCGCTGTCGGCGGCTTTCACCGGCGCAGCCGGCGCCTCGCTGACGTCGCCGGGCTTCTTCGCCTCCACGATATGGCGCGGCAAGAAGATGCGGAAGGTCGAGCCCTTGCCGACTTCGGAATCGCAGAAGATGAAACCGCCGGTCTGCTTGATGATGCCATAGACCATCGACAGGCCAAGGCCGGTGCCTTTGCCGACTTCCTTGGTGGTGAAGAACGGCTCAAAAATCTTCTTCAGCACGTCCGGGGCAATGCCCGAGCCGCTATCCTCGACCTCGACCACGACATAGTCGGCAGGCGTGAGCTCGCGGTAGGAGAAGCTCTTGCATTGTTCGGCGGTGACGTTGCGGGTGCGCACGGTGAGGTCGCCGCCGGCCGGCATGGCGTCGCGCGCGTTGACGGCGAGGTTGACCACCACCTGCTCGAACTGGCCGATATCGACCTTGACCGGCCACAAATCGCGGCCGTGGTCGACCTTCAGCTTGATCTCGTTGCCGACCAGGCGGGCAAGCAGCATCCGGAGATCGGCAAGCACGTCGGTCAGGTTCAGCACTTCCGGCCGCAAAGTCTGCTTGCGCGAGAAGGCGAGCAACTGCCGCACCAGCGAGGCCGCCCGGTTGGCATTCTGCTTGATGTTCATGATGTCGGGGAAGGATGGGTCCGACGGACGGTGATTGGTCAGCAAAAGATCCGACGCCATGATGATGGCGGTCAGCACATTGTTGAAGTCGTGGGCGATGCCGCCGGCAAGCTGTCCGACAGCCTGCATCTTCTGGCTCTGCGCCATCTGGCCCTCGAGCGCCTTCTGCTCGGTGGTCTCGACGGCATAGACGATGGCCGATTCCTCGGCGCCCTCGCCGGTGCCGTCGGCGACGGCGTTGACGTAGAAGCGGATGTGACGCTCCTCATTGCCGGGCAGCAGCGTGTCGATCGGCTCGATGTCGGCCTGCCTCAGCCGCGCCTTTTCGAACGCGGCGGCAAAGGCCGGCCGGTCGCGCTCATGGATCACAGTGTCCAGCCGCACGCGGCGGTCGACCGCGTCGCCGTCGACGACGGAGGAAAACAGCGACAGGAACGGCGCGTTGGTGCGCAGGATGCGGCCGCCATTGTCGACGGCGGCAATGGCCATCGGCGTCGAATTGAAGAAGCGGGTGAAGCGCACCTCGGATGCGCGAAGGTCGGCCGACGCGTCCTCGCCCTGGGTGCGGTTGAGTACGATGGTGCGGGTCGGACCGTTGGTCCCCTCGCGGCTGGCCGAGACCCGATGCATGAAGCGCACCGGCAGCGCCTCGCCAGTCGTCGTCGTCAGATCGAGATCGATTACCGCGTTGCGGGTGGTGCCCGGATCGGCCTTGACCGAGCGCACCAGCGCCATGCCGTCGCCGGCGACGATTTCCGGGAGTGTCACGGCGCCAGGGGTGAAGCTCGCCAGATCGATGCCCAGCCATTCGGCGAGCGTGGCGTTGATGTAGGTGACACGGCCTTCCTGGTCGGCCGAGAAGAAACCGGCCGGCGCATGGTCGAGATGGTCGATGGCCTTCTGCAAGTCGAGGAAGAAACGCTCCTGCTCGGCCCGTTCCTGCGAGATATCGGCAAGCTGCCAGGCAAGCATCGGCAGGCGCTGACCGGGAACGCTGAAGGTCCGGGCCCGCGCCCGGTACCAGCGCGCGCCGGGTTCGGCGCCCGGCCGGATCGACTGTGCTAGCCGGAACTCACCGTCGCCGGCCTGGCCATCGCGCAAGCCCGAGGCCAGCCGGTATATGGTCACCGAAGCTTCGGGGACATCGGAAAGCAGGCCTTCGACCGTCTTCAGATCGGCGGCCGACGCAGCACCGGTCATCTCGGCGTAGGCCCGGTTGGCGTAGACGACGCGGCCCTTGGTGTCGGTGACGATCAGGCCCTGCGACATCGAATCGACGAAGGCCTTCGACAGTTCGTCCCCGGTCGAACGCGGCGCGATCTGCACGAAGCCGATGGCCGTGGCGAACAGGAAGCCGACGCCGATCATGGCAAGCACGCCCAGCATGCCGAGCAGGAACGGATCGCCAAGACGCTCGCGGAAAATGCCGAAAACGATCGCGGCCCCAGTCAGGACGATGATGAACACGATGAGCCGGGTAACCGCGCCTGGCCGCGTGTTCTGATCGACGATCGGTACCGGATAGAAATCGCCGCGCGTTTCCCTGGCCATATGCCCCCTGCTCGTGAGTTGTCCGACACCGCCCCCGGCCGGTTGAATCACATTCTCCTAATCCGGAAAAGGCCTTGGCGGCAAATGTCGGATAAAAATGACGCGTCGGTGTTTTCAAGCTGTTCACGAAGCGTGAAGGCAACTTGCGGTGGCTGGCCGCAACGGTCTAGTGTCCCTCCACTTCAAAAGCCGATTGGGGGCACCGATGCAGTGGCTGGATAATGTGGCGGGTCCCGGATATGCCGCAGCGCTGCTGTGGACGTTTGCTGCCCTTGTCCTGCTGGTCATCGTGCTCATCATCATCAGGCTGATCCGCAACCTGACCTTCGGCACCTTCGTTGCCGGCGGCAGGAACCGCAAGACACGGCTGGCGGTCATGGACGCCACGGCAGTCGACAGCCACCGCCGGCTGGTGCTCATCCGTCGCGACGACATCGAACACCTGCTTTTGATCGGCGGCCCAACCGACGTTGTCGTCGAGCGCGATATCAGACTTGCAGCGCCACGCCGTCCGGCATTGACCGGCGATGGCGGTGTTGGCCAGCAGCAACAG
Organism: Mesorhizobium sp. P170090; assembly: GCF_057786115.1. Taxonomy (NCBI): domain Bacteria; kingdom Pseudomonadati; phylum Pseudomonadota; class Alphaproteobacteria; order Hyphomicrobiales; family Phyllobacteriaceae; genus Mesorhizobium; species Mesorhizobium sp. P170090. Next base: position 4,047,368 of record NZ_JBYNWH010000001.1, on the reverse strand, counting down.
GCGCCGCGGCCGCGCGCAGCACAACCCGCTCCCACCGCGCCCGCAAGGCAGGCGCCACCGCCGCAACCGGTAAGGGCTGCTCCAGCCGCCGTTCCGCCGCGCCAGGCCGCACCGGCGCCGAAACCGGCTCAAATCTACCAGGCGAGCAATGTGACACCGCTGCCGGCCTATGGCTCCGCCGCCAATACTGCCCGGCAGGCCCCGCCACCGAAGCATGAGTCCATCGACGATACCCTGATGCGGGAGCTCGAGGTCTCGCTCGACGATTCGCACCCCAAACCGGCAAGCAAGCCGGCTGCGAAGGCACCGCAGTCTCTCGACGACGAGATGACCAAGCTACTCGGCGAACTCGCCAGCCAGAAACGATAAAGCCCGGCGAACCGTCACATCTTGCCGCTTCCCGATCGGAACGGCGCTTAAAGCGCGTCGCACAAATCCGTTTCAGCGCAACGCGCTTTAACTTCGTGCGACTAAACCCTTCGGCCAAAAACACAAATGGCCGGGAAACCCGGCCATTTCTGATGAAACAGTCCTGCCTGACGGCAGCGGCTCAATCGTCGCGATAGACCTTCTCGCGGCGTTCGTGGCGCTCCTGCGCTTCGATCGACAAGGTCGCGATCGGACGCGCGTCGAGACGCTTCAGCGCGATCGGCTCGCCGGTTTCCTCGCAATAGCCGTAAGTGCCTTCATCGATGCGCTGCAGCGCCGAATCGATCTTTGAAATGAGCTTGCGCTGGCGGTCGCGGGCGCGAAGCTCGATGGCGCGGTCGGTTTCCGAGGAAGCGCGATCGGCGAGATCGGGGTGGTTGGCGTTTTCCTGCTGCAGGATTTCGAGTGTTTCGCGCGCTTCGCGCAGTATGTCGGTCTTCCAGGTGACGAGCTTCAGGCGAAAGTAGGATTTCTGCCGTTCGTTCATGAACGGCTCGTCTTCGGAGGGTACGTAATTGGCTGTAACGATATCGTTCATTCGACTCACCCAACAACCCCAAATTTGGCGCCTATATATTCGCGCAGAGAAGGCTGCACAAGCGTAATCCGCGCGCGTTTCACGCAATTGTTAATGCCGTGCGGGCGATCCGTAGCAAAGCCTTCCACAGCAAGGGCGCGGGCGAATTCGCACATGATTCGCTGCGCTTGGGCGTCGCCGCCCATTGTGCCTCAGGCCTTTCTCGTGGCTAATCCAGTTGTGTCATTGGTGGGCAGCACACCATTGGGGGTCCGGTGAGCAGACTGTATCTGTTGAGGCATGCGAAGGCTGGCTGGGCCCTGCCCGGCGTGCGCGACTTCGATCGCCCGCTCGACGCATCCGGCATTGCCGATGCCGAAATGATGGGGACGGCGATGCGTGCCCGCAACTACATCCCCGATATCACGCTCTGCTCCAACGCCAAGCGGGCGCGCCAGACGCTGGAAGGCATCGCCGGCCACACCGATACCGGCCGGGTGCTGTTCTTCGACACGCTCTACAGCGAGGATGCCGCCGGCTACCTCGCCATCATCCGCAGCAATGGCGGCCCCGGCTCGCTGCTGGTCATCGGCCACAATCCGATGACGGAAGACCTTGCCATGGCGGTCTCGGGCGACGGCGACGAGGCTGCTCGGGCCATCATGAACCATGGTTTCCCGACCTCCGGCCTTGCGGTCGTGCGCTTCGACGGCACCCTCACCGAGGCTGCGCAAGGCGCGGGCTACCTCGAAGCCTTCCTGACGCCCGTCGATCTCTGAGCCGAGCCGGCCGAGGCCGGGCGCCATTTCAAACTTGAACCGCAAAGCCTATATCGGCGCAAGAGAGCACGCCTGAGAGAACAGATTTTGGCATCATCGCTGACCACTTTCACCGACGAAGCGAGAATTGCCCTGGATACGCTGTCGGGGCGTGCGAGCGGGCTTTTTTCGCCGTCGCTTCGGCTGGGCGTTACCGGCCTGTCCCGGGCCGGTAAGACGGTGTTCATCTCGGCTCTCGTCCACAATCTCATCCATGGTGGGCGCCTGCCGCTGTTCGAGGCGCAGAAGTCGGGACGGATCGCTCGCGCCTTCCTCGAGGAACAGCCGGACGATGCCGTGCCGCGTTTTCAGTACGAGGACCATATCTCCGCCCTGGTCAACGACCGTGTCTGGCCGGACTCGACGCGCGCCATTTCGGAACTCAGGCTCACCATCGAATATGAGTCTGCCTCCGGTTGGAACCGGATGTTTTCCAGCGGCCGATTGTCGGTCGACATCGTCGACTACCCCGGCGAATGGCTGCTCGACCTGCCGCTGCTCGGCAAATCCTTCGCCGATTTTTCGCGCGATGCGTTCGAGATGGCGATGCTGCCGGTGCGGGCCGACCTGTCGCAGGACTGGCGGGCGCTGTCGGCGAGGATCGAACCCAATGCCGAAGCCGACGAGATGACGGCGCGGCGCCTCGCCGAGAGTTTTGCCGCCTACCTCAAGGCCTGCAAGCTCGACGAGCGGGCGCTTTCGACCTTGCCGCCCGGCCGTTTCCTGATGCCTGGCGACCTCGAGGGATCGCCGGCGCTGACCTTCGCGCCCTTGCTGCTCAAGGGTGAGAAACGGCCGCGCTCCGGCTCGCTGCAAGCGATGATGGAGCGCCGCTACGAGGCCTACAAGACGCATGTGGTGAAACCGTTCTTCCGCGAACACATCACCCGCCTCGACCGCCAGATCGTGGTGATCGACGCCATGCAGGCGTTGAACGCCGGCCCCGGCGCGATGGCCGACCTGGAACGCGCGGTGACCGAAATCCTCTCCTGTTTCCGTCCTGGCCGAGGCAATTTCCTCACCGACCTGTTTTCACGCCGCATCGACCGCATCCTGGTTGCCGCGACCAAGGCCGACCATTTGCATCACGAAAGCCATGACCGGCTGCAGGCAATCGTGCGGCGGCTTGCCGACCGCGCCGTGGCGCGGGCAAATTTCACCGGCGCCGATGTCGACGTGGTCGCCATGGCGGCGGTGCGCGCGACGCGCGAAGGCACGGTCAAGCAAGGCCGCGAAACCCTGCCGGTGATCATCGGCACGCCGCTGAAGGGCGAGAAGATCAACGGCGAAACCTTTGATGGTAAAGCCGAAACCGCCATATTTCCCGGGGACTTGCCGGAGAAAATTGACGCGGTTTTCGACGTTTCGGAAGCCGACCACCGGCAGAGCAGCGACGATCCGGCGATCCGTTTCGTGCGCTTTCGCCCGCCAAAGCTCGAACGCACCGCTGAAGGCGTCACGCTGTCGCTGCCGCATATCAGGCTAGACCGCGCCTTGCAGTTCCTGATCGGAGACCATCTGGCATGACCGCGCCCCGCAGACCGGCAGCTTTCCGCATCGAGCCGGAGGCCGAACCGAAGCAGGAAACGCGCCGCCCCCATGCCGAGCCGCCGCGCAAGCCGCGCACCGTCGTCGTGCCGGCCGAGATCGATGTCTTCGATGAGCCGGACATTGTCGCCGCCGAACCGCCGCCGGCGACCGCGCCGCGCAGGCGCTCGCTGTTTGCCAGCCTGTTTTTCGGCGCGGTCGGCGTGCTGGTTTCGCTCGCCGTCGGCCTGTGGACCGACCAGCTCATCCGCGACCTGTTCGAGCGCGCAGAGTGGTTGGGGTGGCTGGCAGCGGGAATGGCCGCAATTGCCGTGTTGGCCCTCGCAGTCGTGCTGGTGCGCGAATTCCTGGCTATCGCCCGGCTGGCCCAGGTCGAAAAACTGCAAAAGCGGGCGCTCGATGCCGTGGCGCGCGACGATCCGAAGGCTGCAAGGGCCGTCGTCGAAGAGCTTTCGGCCTTTGTCGCTGCGAAACCCGAAACCGCGGCCGGCAGGCGCTCCCTGGCCGAATTGCGCGGCGAGATCATTGATGGCGGCAATCTGGTGCGACTGGCCGAAGCCGAGATTCTCGGGCCGCTCGATGCGAGAGCCAAGGTGATGATCCTCGAAGCAGCCAAACGCGTGTCGCTAGTCACCGCCGTCAGCCCCCGCGCACTCGTAGACGTTGCCTATGTCGTGTTCGAGGCCGGGCGCCTGATCCGCCGCTTGTCCGAACTCTACGGCGGCAGGCCGGGCACGCTGGGCTTTTTCCGGCTGGCGCGCAGCGTTCTTGCCCATCTGGCGGTGACCGGCTCGATCGCCGTCGGCGACAGCTTCGTCCAGCAGATCGTCGGCCATGGCCTTGCCGCACGGCTTTCGGCGAAACTCGGCGAAGGCGTGGTCAACGGCATGATGACGGCGCGTATCGGCATTGCTGCCATGGAGACGGCGCGGCCCCTGCCCTTCATTGCCGGCAGGCGGCCGGGTATGGGCGATTTCCTGTCGGCGCTGACCTCGTTTGCGGCCAGAAAAGAGAATGAAGCACCCGCCTCGACCAAGTGAACGCCCTCTCGCGGTCACCAAGCATTAACCAATCTTGTTCATGGTCGTCCGACAACAGCCTCCTTGTTGCCGGGTGTCGTCTATGAAAAGCGTAATCTTGTCCTGCGTCCTGCCCCTGGTCGCGCTTGCAGCACCTCTGGGCCCGACCGGGAAAGCCTTTGCAGCCGAGCCCGACAAACAGTTCTTCCGCACCGTCGAAGGCAAATGGGTCGGCCCGGGCGAAATCATCGCCGGCAAATACAAGGGCACGAAGTTCACCTGCAGCTTCGACGGCTCGACGCCGGACAACAAGACCGGCATGACGCTCGATGGCGACTGCCGCGTCGGTGTCTTCACCCAGAAAATGTCGGCGACCGTCGAGCGCAAGGGCCGCGACTACAAGGGAAATTTCATGGGCGGCGCCGCGGGGTCGGGCCTGGACATCATCGGCGGCAACGTGGTCGATGCCCGCAAAGTCGTCTTCACCATCAACCGCAACCAGCTGCGCGGCGTCATGCAGGCCCGCATTCCCGACGACAATTCGATGACGGTGACCATCGCCGTGCGCGTCGACCAGCAGCTGGTGCCGGTCATCGGCATGAGCCTCAAGCGCGTCGATGCCGTCGAAGTTGGCTCCATCGCCAAAAACTGACTCTCAAGCGGTTCCCCCAAAAAGCGCGGAACGGGGTTGCACTGCGCGATAGCTGAGCGATTCCGCTCAGCTCGATGTCGGGAAATGACAGGCCACCTTGCGGCCGGCTCGGCGCTCCTCAAGCACGGGCCGCTCGGTGCGGCACCTTTCTGCCGCGATCGGACATGTGGCGCGCAACCGACGATGTCAGCGTCTCCGACGGCCCAAGCCACAGCAAGGCCAACGTGTCAGGGTCCTGTGCGTGCCGGCCGTCCTTCGTGTCAGCGCGATGCGCTTTAAGAACACCAGCAAAAAAGGCGGCGGCTACTCGAGCCACCGCCTTTCTCAATTTCCGAACGAAGAATCAGCCCTTGATGGCGGCCGTCAGCTCGTCATAGGCCTTGCAGGCGTCGGCCGGCGTGGTGGCGCCCTGATATTTGGTCGTCACAGCCTGCACCTTGGCGGTCAGGTCGGCGGCCTTGGACGGATCCTTCGTGATCGCTTGCTGCAGCGCGGCGGTCATTTCCTGCGCCTTCTTGGCCGCGATTTCCTGCGTGCATTCAGGCGCCTTCGAACAGGCCGATGCGGCGAGCATGGCGACACCCACGCCGACGAGCAAAAACTTCTTCATGTCAGTCATTCTCCTCACGAAGGCAGAACTTGATCGTCGCTGCCTTCCAACGGCCGAAGCCTGGCGTCCCATAGCCGCCGATTGCGGCAAAACGCAACGTGTGCGGCGCATAAACTTGTGCAGCGCTGCTGCAACGGCGCGGACGGCCTGATTGAGGCCGCCCGTGTCAGACGAAGCAAGGTTTCAGCCACGAGGCTGCAGCAGCGCCAGTGCGGCCGTCGCCGCGGCAAGGACGGCGGTTAGGGTCAAAGGTCCCGTAGCGCCATAGGTGTCCACGACATAGCCGCCGACAACCGCACCGACGGTGATGGCAACCTGGAAGGAAGTGACCATCAGGCTGCCTGCTGCTTCCAGCGCATCAGGTGCCGCGCGAGACATATTGGTCGGCAGCACCACCGGCGCCATGCCGAAGGCGAAGCCCCACAGCGTAACAAAGCCGAAGGCAACGCCGGTTTGCGCGCCCCAAAGCACCAAAGCGAGTGCCGCAAACGCCATCAACGCGGCGGTTACTGCGAGGGCCATGTGGATGTTGGTGTCGGCCAGGCGGCCACCGGCAATATTGCCGATCACAGCGGCGATGCCGAACCCGAGCAGCGCCAGGGCAATCGGCCCGGTTGTGAGGAGCGTCACCTGTTCGAGGAACGGGCGCACATAGACCGAGCCGGCAAAATGCCCGGTCATCAGCAGAACAATGGCAAGCATACCGAGTTGGATGCCACGCCGCCGTGTCAGCCGAAAGACGTCTGCAAGGCTGTTGCTTGCCGCCGCAGGCAAGGTCGGCAGGCTGAGAAGCTGCAGCAGCATGGCAAGCGCGGCCAGCCCCGCCGTCATGGCCATGGCGCTGCGCCATCCCAGCCAGTCACTGATCAACGCACCCATCGACGGCGCGGCAATGGTGGCGAGCGAGACGCCGAGGGTCACGATCGCCATGCCGCGACCTGTCGCATTGGCGCCAACCAGCCGCGCCACGACGGCAACGGAAAGTGCCCAGAAAGCGCTAAGAGCGATCCCCAACCCGGCCCGGCCCAGCAACAGCAGCCAGAAATTGGGCGCCAGCGCCGCAAGAATATTGGAACCGACCGCCAGGGCCATGAGGCCAACCAGCACCGCCTTGCGGTTCAATCGGCCGATGAGAACATTGCTCAACATGGCCGTCACGGCGCCAACGGAAGCGGTGGCGGTGACGACCTGTCCGGCCGTTCCCTCGCTGATGCCGAGATCGCGCGCCATCGGCGTCAACAGACCTGCCGGCAAGAACTCGGCTGACACCAGGGCAAAGCTGGTTGCCGCCAATGATAGGACCGCGAACCAGGTGGCCGCGCTCCACGCGGCTGGTGCATCGGCATCAAGGCCGATGGCGGCGTCTTCAAGCTGTAATGTTGTGTCAGTCACGGGAAGATCTCCAAAGTTTGGAGATCTTAGATAGGCGAGTCCGTCCGGATGTTATGTACCTTAAAATCCGAAATTCATATCCATTCGTCCGGGAATTGTGCGACGAACAACGCCTGGCGAGACATTGGTGATGCGCTTGAACGCGCGGGCGAAGGACGCCTCGGAATCATAGCCCAAACGGGTAGCGACTTCGGCAACAGACAAGCCGTTTTGGCCCAGCAATTCGCGGGCAAGCTGCATGCGCAGGCGGGCGAGATAATGTGCGGCACCCTCCCCCAATACCGCGCTGAAGCGCTCGGCGAAAATCGAACGCGATTGGCCTGCCACACCGGCGAGGCTTCCCAGCGTCCAGTTGTGGCCGGGGTCGCGGTGCATGGCCGCCAGAGCGCGCCCTATATGGGGGTCTCGGATGGCTGCGAGCCAACCGGTGGTCGAGGCGCCGTTGCAATTGACCCAGCACCGGATGAGCCTGGCTGTCAGCAAATCCGCCATACGCGACAGGATGGTGGCGCTGCCCATCTGCGGTTGCGCGGCCTCCACCGTCATGGCCGCCAGCAAAGGGCCGACCATCGGGTCATTGCCGGCTACGTCGCAACCCTTGATGAGAGGCGGCATCAACGTGATCAACGGATTGAGCGCACAGGAGCCGAGAGACATGGAGCCGCAGAAAAGGGTGCTTGTCGCGCCCGTTCCCTGCCGTATCACTTCGCAAACGTTGCCGCCCAACTTGATCACCTGGCAGCCCTCGAGCGAATCGCCCACCACGTCCGGCGCACTCGCCAGCCGATGGGCGATGCCTTGCGGCAGCAGCACCAGATCGCCATCGCGCAACTCCTGCCAGCCTTGCGCTTCGGTGTGAATCCAGCATGGACCCTGGCCGACAAAGTGAAAACGAAGCAGTTGTTGTTGCGGAAAGTCTATGCTCCATGGGTGCCGGAGTTCGCAGCGGCCATAGTTGACACCACTCAAGCGAAAGTCTTGCAGAACTTCGCTGAGCGCATCCATCGGGATATGTGGCAGCGGCGACGGCCGGGACGAATAATCAGGCATTTGTCAGATATAGATACCGGCCGTCCGACAGGCAAGCGCAGACTGTTGTTCCACCGGGGAATCGCTGCCGCGGCACCCTACCCATCCTGGCAGGCTTCCCGCCCTTGCCTCCCGCTCCCAGTGCATGCAAGGAGTGCTGTCGGACACAGGGACAAGAGGCATGGCAGCGGAAGCATCGGGCAGCGATCTCATTCAGGTGGTGGCGCTGCTTGCCGCAGGCGTCGTCGCCGTTCCGATCTTCAAACGCATGGGGCTGGGCTCGATCCTCGGCTATCTCGCCGCGGGCGTGGTCATCGGCCCGTTCGGTATTGGCATTTTTTCCGAATCGGAAGCCATCCTGCATGTCGCCGAACTCGGCGTGGTCATGTTCCTGTTCATCATCGGGCTGGAGATGCAGCCGTCGCGGCTATGGGGCCTGCGCCGCGAGATTTTCGGCCTCGGCGCGCTGCAGGTCGGCGTCTGCGCCTTGCTGCTCACCGGTGTTGGTCTCGCCGGCGGCTTTCCGATCGCGCAATCCTTCGTTGCCGGCGCCGGCTTTGTCCTGACCTCGACGGCGATCGTCATGCAGCTTCTGGAAGAGCGTGGCGAGATGGCCAGCCCCAAGGGCCAGCGCATCGTGTCCATCCTGCTGCTCGAGGATCTGGCAATCGTGCCGCTTCTGGCGCTGGTCGCCTTCCTGGCGCCGGGCGGCAGCGAGATGACCCTGCAGCAAAGGCTGACCGAAATCGGCATCGGTCTTGGCGCCATCGTCGGGCTGGTGGTGGCCGGCCGCTATCTGCTCAACCCGTTCTTCCGCATCCTGGCCGACGCCAAGGCGCGCGAGGTGATGACGGCGGCAGCACTTCTGGTCGTGCTGGGGTCGGCGCTGGTCATGCAGCTTTCCGGCCTGTCGATGGCGATGGGCGCGTTCCTGGCCGGCGTGCTGTTGTCGGAATCGACTTTCCGCCACCAGCTGGAGGCCGACGTCGAGCCATTCCGCGGCATCCTGCTTGGCCTGTTCTTCCTCGCCGTCGGCATGTCGCTCGACCTGCATGTGGTGGCCGACAACTGGCGGCTGATCGCCGTCTATGTCGTCGCCTACATGGCGATGAATGCGCTCGGCATCTACCTCGTCGCCCGCATGCTGAAGAGCGGTCATCGTGAAGCGCTGGAACGCGCCGTGATCATGGCGCAAGGCGGCGAATTCGCCTTCGTCCTCTATTCGGCCGCAGCGGCGGTTGGCATCATCGACAGCCGGGCCAACGCAACGCTGACCGCTATCATCATCATCTCCATGGTGCTGACGCCGCTGGCGATCATTGCGCTCAAATATGTGACGCCGCGCGACGAGCAGTCGCTTGAAGGCGTCGACATCGCCGACGGCCTTACCGGCAGTGTGCTGGTCATCGGCTTCGGCCGTTTCGGCCAGATCGCCAGCCAGCCGCTTTTGTTGCGCGGCATCGATGTGTCGATCATCGACAATGATGTCGAAATGATCCAGGCGGCCGCCGATTTCGGCTTCAAGGTCTATTATGGCGACGGCACGCGGCTCGACATTCTGCGCGCCGCAGGTGCAGGCCGCGCCCGCGCCGTGCTGATCTGCGTCGACAAGCCGGACGCCACGGTGCGCATGGCGGAACTGATCAAGGCGGAGTTCCCGTTGCTGACTGTCCTGGCGCGTGCCTTCGATCGCGGCACCGCCCTGTCGCTCATCCGCGCCGGGGTCGACTTCCAGCTGCGCGAGACCTTCGAATCGGCCCTCGTCTTCGGCGGTTCCGCGCTCGAGGTTTTGGGCGTCGAGCCGGAAGATGTCGCCGATGTCATCGAGGATGTGCGACGGCGCGACAATGCCCGACTGGAGACGCAGTTGGCCGAAGGCGTCCGCGCCGGGCAACGTTTCCTCAGGGGCAATACCGGCACGCCGATCCCGACGCCGCTGACGCAACCGCGCCGGCCCGGCCAGGCGCTGAACGAAGAGACGGCCGGCGTGCTGCACAAGCCCGAGCCCGCCGATCAGGGGGAAAGCTGATGGCCGCATTGGATGAGCGCGCGCTCGCCGTCACAAAATTCTGGCGCGAGGCCGGCGAAGACGCGTGGTTCGAGAAGAACGACGCCTTCGACGCGAATTTCCGCAGCAGGTTTCTCGACCTGCACTTTGCCGCCGCGCGGCGCGAGTGCGACGCATGGTCGGAGCATGCCGAGGGTTCGCTGGCGCTGATGATCCTGCTCGACCAGTTTCCACGCAACTGCTTTCGCGGCTCAGGCCATATGTACGCCACCGATCCGCTGGCAAGGCATTTTGCCGCCAAGGCAATCGCCGCCGGCCATGACCTTTCGCTGGAAGAAAACCTGCGCGTCTTCCTGTACCTGCCCTACGAACATTCGGAACTGCCCGCCGACCAGGACAGATCGGTCGAGCTCACCACCGCCAGGGCGCCGGAGTATGTGAAATACGCCATCGAGCACCGCGACATCATCCAGCGCTTCGGCCGCTTTCCGCACAGGAACAAGATGCTTGGCCGCGAGACGACGGCGGACGAACAGGCATTTCTCGATGGCGGCGGCTTCTCCGGTTAACCCAGCCACCAATCGCGGCCGGAAGCCAGCCGCTCTATGCCTGACGTATCGACGGCGCTGAGCCGCTCGGTCACGCTCCTGCCGCCCACCGCCAGATCCGGCGCGATCTCTGCCAAGGGCGCCAGCACGAAGGCGCGCTCCACCATTCGGGGATGCGGCACCTCCAGCCCGGTTTCGTGGATTGTGCGGTCGCCGAACACCAATATGTCGATGTCGATCAGGCGCGGACCCCAGCGCTCCTCGCGCACCCGCTTCAGCTTGCGCTCGGCCTCGAGGCAGAGGTCGAGCAGCGCCCTTGGCGCCAGCGAGGTCGAGATTTCGGCAGCGGCGTTGAGGAAATCCGGCTGGTCGAGCTTGCCCCAGGGCGGCGTGCGATAGAGCGAGGAGACGGCGATGACACGCGTGTTCTCGTCGGCGTCCAGCAGGCGCAGCGCCGTGGCCATCGAGGCCGAGGGATCGCCGAGATTGCCGCCAAGGCTGAGATAGACCGTGTTATTGTTACTCTGGCCAGACAACGGTCACCTCGACATAATCGAGCACGCCGGGCACCGGTGCGTTGGGCTTGCGCACGGTGATCTCGGCCTTCCTGATCTGCGGAAACCGTGAAGTCAGCGCCTTCGCCACTTCGAGCGCCAGCGCCTCGATCAGGAAACGGCGATGTCCAGTGACGATCTTTTCAATCACCGTGAAGGCGATGCCGTAATTGACGGTATCCTCGATGGAATCATCCTCCAGCGGGCGGCTGGGCTCGACCGTCAACTCGGCATCGACATAAAAACGCTGGCCAAGCGCCTCTTCCTCATCCAGCACGCCGTGCCGGGCAAAGAAGGCGCAGTTCTTCATGCGGATGACGTACATTTCTTAGTGTCCTGGGCTCAGCGTCCTGGCTTTTCGCGCGCCAGCATAGCATCGGCGACGGCCAGTGCGTCCATGTTGATTGCGACATCGTGAACGCGAAACAGATCGGCGCCCTTCAGCCTCAGGATGACACTGGTGGCTGCCGTCCCGGCGGCGCGCGCGCCGGCTTCGCGGCCGGTGACGGTGCCGATGAAGCGTTTTCTGGAGGTGCCGGCCATCAAGGGAAAACCGAGCTCCTTAAGCTCGGAAAACCGCGCCATCAGGTCGAGGTTTTCCTCAGCCGTCTCCTTGGCGAAGCCGAAGCCGGCATCGAGTACGATATGATCGTCCGCAACGCCGCTGCGCCTGGCGATTTCCAGCGAAGCCTTGAGGAACAAAAACTGGTCGGCGATGACGTCGGGCAGTTTTTGCCGCTCGCGCCCGGTATGCATGATGACCAGTCCGGCGCCGGTCTCGGCGGCGACGCGGGCGATGCCGGGTTCACGCTGCAAGCCCCAGACATCGTTGACGATATGCGCGCCGGCGGCGACGGCGAGGCGCGCGGTTTCCTCGCGATAGGTGTCGACCGAAATCAGGGCTTCGCCTGAACCGGCGAGTGCTGCGATCACCGGCAGGATGCGGGTCTGCTCTTCTTCAGGCGTCACGGGCGAGGCGCCGGGGCGCGTCGATTCCCCGCCGATATCGACGACGGCGGCGCCTTCTTCCACCATGCGGTGCGCCTGCGCCACCGCCTGGTCAGGCGTGATGAACAGTCCGCCATCCGAAAAACTGTCCGGCGTGACGTTGAGAATGCCGACCACAATGGCTTTCTCGCCAAGGTCGAGATGGCACTTATGCGCCAGTTGCCATCGCCTTGTCGTCATTGTCCTTCAACCATGTGTCTCATTGGCATGTGGCTCATTGGCATGTGGCTCATCGAGCGCTTGCAATCCATCAACGATGCGTGATCGGTGGAAGATCAATTCCGTTGCGCCGGCAACGGCCGTAAAGCAAGGTGAGTGAAGAGGCAACATGATGAAACGACCCCTGCTCTGCGCCCTGATGCTGGCTTTGACCGTCCTGCCGGCGAATGCTGCCAATCTGGTGAAGACTTACAGTTATTTTGCCATCGGCGGCAGCACGCTCGATGACATCGAGACGCAATTGTCGAAGCATGGACCCGAGGTGAAAAGCACCGGGATGCGGCATCCAGGCGCCACCCAGATGGCGTTCACCACCCGCATCAGCTACGCGCAAACCGCAGACACCTGCCGCATCGCCAAGGCCGCCGTTACCGTCAAGGTCAAGGTCATCCTTCCGGAGTGGCGCAGGCCGCGCAAGGCCGATCCCGATGTCAGGCTGTTCTGGGACACCCTGTCGGCCGACATCAAGCGCCATGAGGAGCGTCATGTCGAGATCGCCAAGAACCACGGCCGTCTGCTCGAAGACGCGCTGAACGCGAGCTTTGCGCAAAAGACCTGCGCCGGGGCAAAGGCGAAGGCGGCGCAGATCACCGCGGCCGAACTCGCCAGGCATGACCAGGACCAATTGCGCTTCGACCGCGTGGAAGGCGTGAATTTCGAAAGCCGCATCCTGCGGCTGCTGCGCTACCGCATGCAGCGCGTCGAGAAGGGCCAGCTTCCGCCCGGCTGAAACACGGACTGATACCAAGCCAATTCTGCCGAAACATGAGGCCAGCCCCAGAAAATTTTCGGGCATAGGTCGAAATCGGCCTATACGGGACGACATATGTCAGGCTCGCAAGATATGTCAGGCTGGCAAGGCGCGAGCTTCGAAACACCAGATCAAGACCAATTGAGGCGGCGCGTAGCGGAGCGGCCATTTGGCGCCGCGCAATCGCTCTCAAACTTTATGGATGAAATGATATGGACCAAGCTGTCGACAAGCCGGCTAGGCTGCCTCCCGCCGCACCGCTGACGGAAAGCGAGAAGAACGTCATCATCGCCGGCATCCTTTTGTCGATGCTGTTGGCGGCGCTCGACCAGACAATCGTCGCGCCGGCCATGCCGACCATCGGGCGTTCGCTCGGCCATGCCGACTACCTGCCGTGGATCGTGACCGGCTATCTCCTGACGGCGACGGCCATGGCGCCGCTCTACGGCAAGATTTCCGACGTCTATGGCCGCCGGCCGACCGTCTATGCGGCGATCCTGATCTTCCTTCTGGGATCGCTGGTCAGCGCCATGGCCCCCAACATGTTCGTGTTGGTTGTCGGCCGGGCGATCCAGGGTGCGGGCGGCGGCGGCCTGTTCGCCCTGGCGCAGATCGTCATCGGCGACCTCGTGCCGCCGCGTGAACGCGCGCGTTATGCCGCCTGGATTTCGGGCACCTGGGCTGTCGCCAGCATCGCCGGGCCTTTGCTCGGCGGCGGATTTGCCGAACATCTGCATTGGTCGCTGATCTTCTGGATCAATATCCCGCTCGGCATCTTGGCCATGGCCATCATCAACAAGCCGCTGCGCAAACTGCCGGTCGCCGCAAAGCGGCATCGCATCGACGCGCTGGGCGCGCTGCTTCTGGTGGTGGCGACGGCATTGCTGCTTTTGGCCCTCAATTGGGGCGGCAGCGCCTATCCATGGGTCTCCCGCGAGATCGTCGGCCTGCTCGCCTGTTCGGCGGTCTTCTGGGGTGCGTTCGCGCTCAGGCTGATGCGTGCGGCCGAGCCGCTGATTTCGCTTGAAGTGCTGAGCAATCCGATCGTGCTTGCCGGCACGGCGTCGATGTTTCTGCTGCAGGCGGCCAATATCGGCCTGTCGGTGTACCTGCCGGTCTATCTGCAGTCGATCATCGGCCTGTCGGTCAGCCAGTCGGGCCTTGCCATGCTCGGCCTGCTGCTCGGAACGGTCGCCGGCGCGACGTTCAGCGGCCGCACGATACCGCGCTTCTTCCACTACAAGCGTATCGCCATGGTCGGCGTTCTCTTCGCCATTATCTGTCTTGGCGTGCTCAGCCTGGTCGCCGGCCGCGCCTCGCTGCTGGTGGTCGAGCTCTTGACCATCTGCATCGGCCTTGGAAGCGGCACCACCTTCCCGGTCGCCACCGTATCGGTGCAGAACGCCGTCGACCGCGCGCATCTCGGCGTTGCCACCGGCGCGCTGACCTTCCTGCGTTCGCTGGGCAGCGCGCTCGGCGTCGCCATGCTTGGCGCCGTCGCGCTCGGCTATGGCCTGCCGCTTGCCGGCGAAGGCGCGCCGGCTGCCGGACAGATCGTCTCGGCGACGCCCTTCATGATGATCTTCCTTGCCGCGGCCGTCACGCTCGTGCTGGCGCTGATGACGCTGGCGCTGATGCCGGAGAAGTCACTGCGCGGCCGCGACGAGGCCGAGGCGCCGGTCGTTCTGGTGGAGTGATCCGGAAAGCGCTGTAGGACCTACTCCACGACGCCGAGCTTCTTCTGCAGGCTGGTCGACGACGTCGTGTACTGGAAGACGATGCGCTCACCGGGGCTGATGATGCGCTTGGCGGCCTGCGCCATCAGCGCCACCTCGTGAAAACCCGACAGGATCAGCTTCAGCTTGCCTGGGTACCAGTTGATGTCGCCGACGGCAAAGATGCCTGGCACCGAAGTCTGGAATTTCTCGGTATCGACCGGGATGAGGTTCTCATGAAGGTTGAGCCCCCATTCGGCGATCGGGCCGAGCTTCATGGTCAGGCCGAAGAACGGCAGCATGCGCGTGCACGGCACCTCGATGTCGCCGTCAGGCCCGCCCTTGATGATAGCAGAGGCCAGCTCGCCGTCGGCGCCGGTCAGGCCGCTCACCTGGCCGACCCGGAACTCCAGCTGCTTCATCTCCTGCATGGCATACATCTTGTTGACGCTGTCGGGCGCCGCCCTGAATTCCGCGCGCCGGTGGACCAGTGTCACGCTTTTTGCCACCGGCTGCAGGTTCAGCGTCCAGTCGAGTGCGGAATCGCCGCCGCCGACGATGACGAGGTCGTGGCCGCGGAATTCCTCCATACGGCGCACCGAATAGAAGACGCTCCTGCCCTCATAGGCCTCGATGCCGGGAATGGGCGGCCGTTTGGGCTGGAACGAGCCGCCACCGGCGGCGATCACCACCACCTTGGCTTCGAACACCTCGTTCTCGTCGGTGGTGACCCGAAATGAGCCGTCGTCAAGCTTTTCCAGGCTGGAGACCATGCGGTTGAAGGTAAAATCCGGCTTGAACGGGTGAATCTGCTCGAGCAGTCTGTCGACCAGGCCTTGCGCCGAGATCGATGGCCAGCCTGGAATGTCGTAGATCGGCTTTTCCGGATAGAGTTCGGCGCATTGGCCGCCCGGTCGGTCGAGGATGTCGATCAGATGGCACTTCATGTCGAAGAGGCCAAGTTCGAACACGGCGAACAGGCCGACCGGACCCGCCCCGACGATGAGTGCGTCCGTCTTGATTACATCGGTCATGCCAGGCGAGCCTCATTGTCAGACTGGGGCGAAACTGGCGCGAGACTGCATGAGCATTGGCCCGCTGCCAAGCGGCGGCGGGAAAAATCAGATGGTACGGGAGATCAACCCTGGCGAGCCGGCACGCGCACGACCAGGCCGTCAAGCGCGTCGCGCACCTTGATTTGGCAGGACAGCCGCGAGTTCGGCTGGACGTCATAGGCGAAGTCCAGCATGTCCTCTTCCATCGCCTCCGGCTCGCCGACCTCGGCCGTCCAGGCTTCGTCGACATAGACATGGCAGGTCGCGCAGGCGCAGGCGCCGCCGCATTCTGCCTCGATGCCCGGCACCGCGCTACGGATCGCATTCTCCATGACGGTCGAGCCGTTTTCGGCCTCGACATCGAAAGGAGTGCCGTCATGGGCAATGAAGGTCAGCTTGGTCATTTATCACCTGAAGGGAGTCCCAGCCGAGATAATCACTCCACCGGACAAGTCAACTGCGGCGCGAAAGCGCCGCTTTGTGACGTTTTTTCGGAAAGCTGGCCAAAGCACGCCCTGGCCCCGTCGATTCATCCCGGTGGCCGCTGCCGAGCGGCAGCCATTACCGGCTGATGGCGGCGATGAAATCGCGCACTTCCTCGATCAGGGTGCCGAGGCGCTTGAGGATGCGCGCATCTTCCGGCTGCTGTTCGATCGAGGTGGCGCAGTCGGCGATGGCAAAGGCGCCGACCCCGCGCGCCGAACCTTTCAGCCCATGCGCCAGAAGCAGTCGCTCCCTGACATCGGCATCGACTATTCTGTCGCGGACGGAAAGCGCCTGCTGTACGAACAGCGCCAATACCTCCTGTTCGAGGGCGCGATCGCCCATAGTCTGACGGGCCAGATGGGCCAGATCCACTGGGCGCGAACGGGCCGGTCCCGACGCATCGCCGCCCGGCATTGAGAAGGCAATGCCGCTTTCACCGCGTACCAATTTGAAACTCCTTGTGCCGATCGCCGAAAAAACTAGGCGATTTCCGTCGCCAACGCGTTAATGAATGGGCTGGAAAATTGTTGCCGTTGAGGCGGTTAGATCACGTTGTCGTTAACCTTATATTTAAAGTTTTACGTATCTCGCGGAATGCATGTTTTCTTTACCCCTGTGTGTCATTACGATACGAAGGTCCATTTTCAGCCTCCTGCGTGGGATAAGACGAGCCAGAATCAGGCAAAAATAAGAAGTCCCTCGGCAGCTAGTACAGGGTAGCGAAGGCATGGCGAAGAAACCAACGACGACCAGAACTCTCGACAGCGACGTAGCCAGGGAACTCGAAAAGGCACTAGACCTCGATCTCAGCGGAGACGGCAGCGGCGATCTCGATATCGCGGCGTCGATGGAAGATCTGGAAGCGCAGATATCGCAGGCCGCGGACGAACTGGCGCGCGAAGGCCGCCCCCAGAAGCCCGCCCCCGCTCAAAACGCGCCCGTCCAACAAAACCAGAGTGCGAAGCCGGCAGCCAAGCCCGCCGAGCTGCGCCCGGTCGAATCGCGCAACAGCGCGCAGCCAGCCGGCTTCAAGCCGGCAAACGATGACCGCCAGAAAGATTACAAGACGCTGCTGCACAGCCTCAACCGGCGCGCGTCTAGCACGATCTATTGGGTCGTGGCGTTCGTGTCGCTGGCCTGGATCGCCGGCGCCGGCGGCCTCGCCAATCTGCTGTTTGGCCCCAGCATCTGGAAAATTCGTACGTTCGATCAAATCCTGGCCCGCCCTGAACTGATCGGCCTGGCGATCGCGGCAATCATACCGGTCGTCCTGTTTTGGGCCTTCGCGGCGATGATCCGCCGCGCGCAGGAAATGCGCATTGCCGCGCAATCGATGACGGAGGTGGCTTTCCGCTTGGCGGAGCCGGAAAACCTCGCCCAAGACCGCGTGATGATGATCGGCCAGGCCGTTCGCCGTGAAGTGGCGGCGATGGGCGAAGGCATCGAGCGCACGCTGGCGCGCGCCGTCGAGCTCGAAACTCTGGTCCACAGCGAGGTCAACCAGATCGAACGCTCCTATTCGGAGAATAAATCGCGCATCCGGTCGCTGGTCGACGGGCTGGGCAGCGAGCGCGAAGCCGTCGTCACTCATGCCGAGCGCGTGCGCGCCTCGATCACCGGCGCGCATGAAACGCTGAAGGACGAGATCGGCGCCGCCTCCGACATTATTCGCGACTCTATCCTCAACGCGTCGACCAAGCTGTCGATGACGATCACGAATTCCGGCGACACACTGATCGACCGCATCAATGAAAGCTCGATGTCGATCTTCGATTCCGTCGAAACCCGGCTGGATTCAATCACCGACAGGCTGTCGACGTCGGGCGAAGCCTTTGCTTCGCTGCTCGACACCCGCATCGCCAAGCTGACGGACACCACAGACGGCCTGACCCGGTCGCTGACCGACCTGCTCGACGACCGCACCACCGGTATGGTGTCGCTGCTCGGCGGCGCCGCCCGCACCCTGAGCTCGGAATTCGAGTCCAGCCTGAACGGCATCGAGCGGACGCTGGCCGAGCGCGGCCAGGCGCTGATCAGCGAATTTCAGACCCGCGCCGAAGCACTCGATACCGGCACGCAGAAGCTCAACGCCGCGCTCGAGGCGCGCGCCCGCCAGATCAACGAAACGCTGGTCGAGCGCGCCCGCGAGATCGCCCACACCTTTGCCGAGAGCAAGGATCATTTGTCGGCCATGATCGATCAGGGCAAGACCCAGATCGGCGCCGACATGGCCGACATCGTCTCGTCGACCTCGTCGATGCTCGAAGCCCGCGCCAGCGATTTCGCCGGCCGGATGGAAGCCGCCCGCCATGTCGTGTCGCGCTCATTCGACACCGACATCCAGCGTCTTGCCGATGCCCGTGTCGGCATCGAGGACGCCGTCGAAAACCACAGCCGCAAGCTGTCCGAAAGCCGCGAACGCATGGCGGCTGCCATGCAGGCGGACCTGGCGAAGTTCGCCGAGGGCCGCGCCGGCATCGATGCGGCCGTAACGAACCAGGTGCAGAAGCTGGCCGAAGGCCGCAACCTGATCTCGCGCGCCCTGGAAGAGGATCTGCGCAAGGTCAACGAGTCGCGCGCCGCCATCGACGCGTCGCTGGGCAGCCATCTCGAGCGGCTTGAAGAAGGCCGCAACCGGCTCAACCAGGCTTTGCATGAAGACTCCGGAAAACTTGTGCAAGCCCGTACGATCATTGACGAAATGGTCGCCGGGCATGTCGGTAAGCTGGCCGAAGGCCGCAACATTCTGTCGCGCGCCCTGGAAGCCGATCTCGGCAAGCTCGCCGACAGCCGCGCCTCGATTGACGGGCTGGTCGCCGGCCAGGTTGAAAAGATCGCCGAAGGCCGCGCCATCCTGACCAAGGCGCTCGAAAACGACATTATCGGCATCAAGGGCGTGATCGAGAGCCACTCTGCGAAACTGGCCGAGGATCGCACCGAACTCAGCAAGGCGCTGGAGAACGACCTGTCCGGCATCAGAGGCCTGCTCTCCGACCATTCGAGCCGGCTTGCCGACGATCGTGGCCTGTTGTCACAGACGCTCGAGGCCGACCTCGCCAAGCTCGCCGAGAGCCGGTCGAGCATCGACGGGCTGGTCGCCGGCCAGGTCGAGAAGCTGGCCGAGGGCCGCGATATCCTCAAGCGCGCGCTCGAAGCCGACCTCAACACCATCAAGGGCGCCATCGCGGGTCATTCCGACAAGGTGGCGGAAGAGCGCGGTCAGCTTTCCAGGGCACTGGAGGCCGATCTGCAGAATGTGAACAGCCTGATCGCCGACCACTCGAACCGGCTTGTTCAGGATCGTTCGACGCTATCCCAGGCGCTTAAGGATGACCTTCAGAATGTGAACAGCCTGATCACCGACCACTCGAGCCGGCTTGTCCAGGATCGTTCGACGCTATCCCAGGCGCTTCAGGACGATTTGCACAATGTCAGCGGCATCATGGCCGATCATCAAAACAGGCTCGTCCAGGACCGTTCGGCGCTCTCAAAGGCACTGGAAGACGACATCGCCAAGCTGGCGGAGAGCCGCTCCAACATCGATGGGCTGGTCGCCGGACAGGTCGAGAAGCTCGCCGAGGGCCGAGACATCCTCACACGGGCGCTCGAAGCCGATCTCAATGCGATCAGGAGCGCCATTGCCGACCAGTCGCAGAAGCTGAGCGAAAACCGTGGCGAGTTCGCACGGGTGTTGGAAGCGGATTTGGAAAATGTCAACAGCCTGATCGAGGGTCACAGCGACAAGCTCGTCCGGGATCGCGCGACGCTGTCGAAGGCTCTCGAGGACGACCTCGCCAAGCTGGCCGAGAGCCGGTCGAGCATCGACGGACTGGTCGCAGGCCAGGTCGAGAAGCTGGCCGAGGGCCGAGACATCCTGAAACGTGCGCTGGAAGCCGACCTGCAGAAGCTGTCGGCAAGCCGCGGTGAGGTTGACGACATCATCGCCGGCCATGTCGGCAAGCTGGCCGAAGGCCGCAACATGTTGACCCAGGCGCTGGAAGACGATCTGGCAAAGCTCGCCGACATACGCAAGGACGTCGACCGCTCTCTGTCGGGCCATATCGACCAGATTGCCGGCAGAAGCACCGATATCTCGGCGGCAATCGCTGCCGATGTCGAGAAAATCGAGCAGGCCTTCAGCAAGCAGACCGGCATCATCGAAGAGCGCGCCGGAACCATGGAGCGCGCGTTGTCGGTGGGTGTCGACAATGTCCGCAGCGTGCTTGAAAAGAGCGCCGTCTTCGTTGCCGGCGCGCTCCGTGAGAAGGTGATGGAAGTCACCAGCGCGCTGCACGAACAGGCCGGTGCTGCCTTCAGTGATGCCGACCGCAAGATCGCCGAGCGTGCCGAGCAGACCTCGGCCGCCCTTTTGGCCCGGGCCGAGGACATCGCCCGGACCTTCGAGGACGCGGATCGCCGTCTGCACGCCCGTGCCGAGGACACATCGAGCGCCCTGCTTGCTCGCGCCGAGGATACGACGAATGCCTTGCTTGCTCGCGCCGAAGACACGACGAGCGTGCTGCTTGCCCGGCATGACGAGACGTCGAACTCGCTGCTCGCCCGCGCCGAAGAAACGGCCGGACGGCTGGCTGCCCGCGCCGGCGAGATCGCCGGCACGTTCGACGCCGCCGACCAGAAGCTGGTCGCCCGCGCGGTCGAGACGGCGCAGTCGCTGGCCGACCGCGCCGGCGACATCCTGCGTAACTTCGAGGGTGCCGACCAGCGGCTGAGCATGCGCATCGGCGAATCCGCCGAAGCGCTGGCCGCCCGCGCCTCGGACCTTGGCCGCATCTTCGACGCCGCCGACCAACAGCTGATCTCGCGCATCGCCGAGGGTTCGGACGCGCTGTCAGCCCGCGCCACCGAGATCAGCCGCATCTTCGACGAGGCCGATCACCGCCTGGTGTCGCGCATCGCCGACTCCACTTCGACGATCGGCGAGCATGCCGACAACATCGTCGGCGCCTTCGCCAGCACCGAGCAGCGTGTTGCCGAACGTGCACGCCAGACCGGCCAGGAACTTGCCGTCCACGCCCGCGAGATGGAGCAGGCTCTTGCCGGGGCCGATGAGCGGCTGGCCGCGAGCGTTGCGTCCGCAGCTTCGCGCGTCGAGGAACAGGTCGCCAACGTCGAGAACCGCCTTCTTTATACGACGGAGACGATGGGCCAGAAGCTCAACGAGCAGGTTTCCAGCGCAGAAGCTCAGCTGATCTCGCGCGCCAACACGATTGCGGAGACTTTTACCGCGGTCGGCCAGCACATCGGCCAAAGCACCAACGACGCTGCCAAGACAATCGGCACCAATACCCGCGAGCTCAACACGATGCTGGCGGCGCGTTCGGCCGAGATGGCGAAGATCCTGGACGAAACCGCGCGGCCGCTGGTCGAGCGCTTCGCCCAGGGCGGCTCGGAACTGCAAAAGAGCATGGAAGAGGTCACCGAACGCGCGACCGAGAAGCTGCGCAGCGAAAATGCCGCCCTCGTCAACGCGCTCGCCAGCCGCACCGCCGAAACGCTGTCGGCCGTCGAAGGCGCGCGCTCGTCGCTCGCCGATAGCGTCGCCGACCTCATCGGCCGCATGAGCGTCTCCAGCTCGCAGCTTGGTGAGCTGATCGAACAGGCGGCGATCAACCTCGGCCAGGTTGACGAACGTCTGAGCGGCAGCACGCAAAGCTTCGCGGCAACCACCGAAAAGGCCGCGCAGACCTTCGCCAGCTCGGCACGCCTGGTCAATTCGAACACGACGCGGCTTACCGAACTGTCGTCGTCGACCCTGCGCGAAGTGGCCTCGATCGCCACCAAGTTCGACGAGCACAGCCGCTTGCTGTCCTCGGCTTCGGATCTGTTGAGCTCGGCGCAGAGCAATCTGGAGCACACGCTTGAGCGGCAATCGTCGCTCGAAGATCTCGCCGTCGGCCTGGTCAAGAAGTCGGAAGACCTCGAGAAGGTGATGCGTTCGTTCGAAAACCTTGTCGGCCAGACGATGCAGAATGCCGAAGGCAAGACGCTGGCATCAGCCGACAAGATCCGCATCGCCATAACGGAAGTGGTCAATTCGGCAACCAGCCGGTTCGCCGATGCGACCGAGGAGATGCGGCGCACCGCAAGCTCGATCAAGAGCGAGCTCGACCTCACCCGCGCCGAGCTCAAGAAGGGCGTCATCGAGATGCCGGAAGAGGCCAAGGAATCGACCTCGGCGATCCGCCGTGCCGTTGCCGAGCAGATCAACGCGCTCAAGGAACTTTCGGATATCGTTGCGAAATCGGGACGCGGCGGCGACAATGCCGAACCACGCGCCCTGCGCCCGGCGCCGCAGGCGCCAGTGCAGCGCCCGGCCGAGCCGGTACGCCGCCCGCCGCCGGCGCCACAGCTGGAGCGCCCTGCTCCGCAGGCGCCGCTGGGCGGCCTGCGCGGCACGCTCGATATCGAACGTCCTGCCGAAGCACCGCGCCAGCGCGACGCCAACGCCCGTACGCCGCAAGGCGGCTGGGTGCGCGATCTCCTGACCGGGGCATCCCGCGAGGAGGAAGTCGCCAGGCCGGCAGCGCCCGCGGAAGCACCGCGCGCAACTCCCGCCCAGCGCTCGCCGCTGCATGTCATGGAGTCGCTCAACTCGCTCTCGGTCGATATTGCCCGGGCGATCGACCACGACGCCTCTATCGAGCTGTGGAACCGCTACCGGCGCGGCGAGCGTGACGTGTTCACGCGCCGCCTCTACACGCTCAAGGGCCAGCAGACCTTTGACGAAATCCGCCGCAAATATCAGGCCGAGGCGGAGTTCCGCGCCGCCGTCGACCGCTACTGCGACGATTTCGAGAAGCTGCTCAAGGACGTCTCGCGCAACGACCGCGACAACATCATGGCGCAGACCTACCTGACGTCGGACACCGGCAAGGTCTACACCATGCTGGCCCATGCGAGCGGCCGTTTGCACTGATTGAGGCGACACCACAGACACAGAAAAGGCGGGAAGTTCCCGCCTTTTTCTTTGTGCAAAATCGTCGGTCTGCGCTGCCCCTCATCCGCCTGCCGGCACCTTCTCCCGTATAGCGACGGGGTGAAGGGAGATGGCATCAGCCTCGCCGCCCATACTGCGACGGTGACAATTGGCGAAATCAATGGCGATGGCGTTCTTTCTCACTATACGGGGAGAAATGCCCGGCAGCGCAATGAGGGGCAGCGCGAACCTGCGATATTTGGTCGAGTGCTGGTTTAACGCGACGAACGATCGTTCGAAGCCTCGACCGGCTCAGATCACCGAATCCGTCCAGCCCACGATATCCTTCGCCGCCTCGCCGAAGGCGCTGTCGAGCGCGTTGACATAGGCCGGATTGCCGCCGCCGGAGACGGGAGCGGATGCGGTGAAGCTCTTCGAGGCGCGCACCTCGCCGTTGCGGTCGTTCAGGATGCGCACGAAGAGATTGACCTCGGCATGCTCGCCACCATTGACGCGGACTTCGAAGGAGCGGATCTCGACGATCACCTGGTAGTCGATCGCCAGCCCCTCGCCCGGCTTGCCGACGCCGGCAAAGCTTCCGGAGCGCTGGAAGGTTTCGGCGAGCCTCGCCTGCACGATCAGCGGCAGCCGGTCGGCCCATTGCGCGCCCTTGAGATACTGGATCGAGCGATCTGACGGCTTGATGACGATGTTCTGGCTGTCCAGCGCCTTGAGCGCGGAGGGCTGGGCGATCAGGATCTGGCGGCGGCTGTGGCCATGCGCGTCGATCGACGGGGCGGACAGCTCGAACGTATCGAGCGGCGCCGGCTTGCCTCCCAATGCCGCGCAACCAGCCAGCGTCAAGCCAAGCAAAACGACTGCCGATCTATACCCACCCAACCCGAACGTCACGCGTGATCCCCACTGTCCCCGGATCGTATGATGAATCCGCATCCGCGGTCCATGTAATTGCTGCGGGCGGGCACGGAAGTCAACGCCGTGCCCTGCCATCGAACTGCCGGACCTCGCCGTCGCCGCCCGACAGGATGCGCTGCGGGTTGCGGCTGAGATCGGTCACCGCCTCTTCGATGCGACTGATCGAACGCCGGCTGTCCTGGACCAGCGCCTCGACATTCGACAGGCCCTGGCCCGAGAAGCGCGCGATGTTGTCGGTGATCGTGCCAAGCCGGGCGTTCAGCGTGTCGGCGACCTGCTTGAACGACTTCAGCGTGTCCCTGGCATCGGCCATGACGCCGTCGGCCTGGCCCGAACCGAGCAGCGTATCGACCCTTTTCAGGATGCCGTCGACGCGCACCGAGGCATCGTTGAGGCGCGACGCAAGCTGTTTGGCGTCCTTGATCGTCTCGTCGATGTCGTCGGCCCGGTCGGCGAACTTGTCGGTCACCTTGGCGATGTCGGCGGCGGCCTTGTTGGCATTTTCGCTGGCCTTCTGAATGTTGGCGAGCGCCACGCGCACCTGCGCCGGATCGATGCCGTCGAGCACATTGTCGACCTTTGCCAGCGTGCCTTGCGTGCGCGTGGCGAAATCGTTGACCGAGCCGACCGCGGTATCGACGTTCTTGATCACTCCGTCGAGCTGTCCGCTGGTCTCCTTCAGATTGGCGGTGACGGCGTCCACATTGGCGACGATGCTCTTGATCTTGTCCTTGTCGACGGCATTGAGCAGGCCTTCGGCAGCCTTCAGCGTGCCGTCGAGCTTGCCGGAAACACCCTTCAGCTCATCCGACAGCGCGCTGACGGCGGTCAGGAACTTGTCGATGCCGTCGGCATTCCTGGCCAGCGCATCGGAAAATGTCTGGGCGTTCTTGACGGTCTGGGTCAGCGGCCCGCGCACATCCCTGGTGAAACCTTCTAGGTCGGAAAGCACCTTGTCGGCGCGGGTGAAGATGTTCTGCGCCGTCTGCAGCAGGTTGGTGACCGCTGACGGATTGGCGATGATCTCGGCCGTCCTGCCTTCCTTTGCCGCCTCTTCCAGCAGGTTCGGTTCCTTGGGATCGGCGCCCTTCAATTCGATGTTGACCTGGCCGGCAAGGCTGGCGATGCCGATATCGGCCTGCGTCGATTTGGTGAGCGGCGTTGTCTGGTCGATCTCGGTCGTAGCAATGGCGGCATTGGGGTCATTGCGGTCGAAATAGACGCGCTTGACCACCCCGACCTTGACGCCGTTGAACAGCACCAGACTGCCGGGGCCGAGGCCGGAGGCCGAACCCTGAATGCGCACGCGCAGCTCCGCCGTCTCGCCGCGATCACCGATCTGGGCGGTCCAATAGACGAACCCGAACGCCGCCAGGATCGCAGCCAGGGTGAAAATGCCGACAATTACGTAGTTGGCTCTGGTTTCCATTGCCCCACTTATGTCTATGCGCGCGCGGCAAGATCAAGTTGCCGAGCGCGTTTTCCGCGGAAATAGGATTTGACCCACGGTTCTTCGCTTTTCAGCATGTCGTCGATCGTGCCTTCGACCAGGATTTTCTTGTTGCCGAGCACCGCCACGCGGTCGCAAGCGGTAAACAGCGTGTCGAGATCGTGCGTCACCATATAGACCGTCAGATCCATCGTATCGCGCAACTTCACCACCAATTCGTCGAATTCGGACGCGCTGATCGGGTCGAGGCCGGACGTCGGCTCGTCGAGGAAGACGATGTCGGGGTCGAGCGCCAGCGCCCGCGCCAGGGCGGCGCGCTTGATCATGCCGCCCGAAAGCTCCGAGGGAAATTTTTGCGCGGCGTCCGGCGGCAGGCCGACCAGTTCGATCTTGAGCAAGGCCAGCTCGTCCATCAGTTTCTTCGGCAGATCGAGATATTCGCGCATCGGCACCTGCACGTTTTCCTGCACGGTCAACGCCGAAAACAGGGCGCCGTGCTGGAAAAGCACGCCAAGGCGCATGTCGATGCGCAACCGCTCGATGTCGCTGGCCTTTTCGAGGTCGAGACCAAACAGCTTGATCGTGCCGGACTGCTTGTGCAGCAGGCCGAGAATCGTGCGCAGCAGCACCGATTTGCCGGCGCCCGAGGCGCCGACGAAACCGAGGATTTCGCCGCGCTTGATGTCGAGCGCCAGTTTGTCGAGGATCAGCTTGTCGTCCAGGGCAACGGTGATATCGCGCACCGACAGCACGATATCGTCTTCTTCCATTCCCTGCACAGCCTTGGTCGCCTTTGAGTTTCTGCGCATCATGTCAGAACTCGATCGATGCGTAGAAGATGGCAAAAAGGCCATCGAGGATGATGACGACGAAGATCGATTTCACAACCGAGGCGGTGACGTGCAGACCCAGCGATTCGGCGCTGCCGCCGACCTTCATGCCTTCTACGGAAGCAATGGTGCCGATGATCATGGCCATGAACGGCGCCTTGATCAGCCCGGCGAAGATGGTGCTGATATCGATTGCCCCGCGCAGCCGGTCGATGAAGGCCGTCGGCGCAATACCGGAATAAAGCCAGGCGGCTAGGATGCCGCCGCCAAGAGCGGCAAAATTGGCGACGATGGTGAGACAGGGCAGCGCGATCACCAGCGCCACCAGGCGCGGAAACACCAGCACGCCGATCGGGTTGAGGCCGATGACCTTCAGCGCGTCGACCTCCTCGCGCATCTTCATCGAGCCGATCTCGGCGGTGATGGCGCTGCCGGAGCGGCCGGCGATCATGATGGCGGTCATCAGCACGCCGAGTTCGCGCAGGATCAGCACGCCGACCAGATCGACAACGAAAATGTTGGCGCCGAAATAATTGAGCTGGTAGGCGCCCTGCTGGGCGACGATGGCGCCGACGATCGCCGACATCAGCACCACCACGGGGATGGCGCCGACCCCCATGCGATCGATCTGGTTGAAGATCGCCGCCGGATTGATGGCATGGCCGCGCCCGAGCTTCATCTGGGCGCCGCCGATGGTGGCGCCGAGGATGTTCATCGAGGCGAGGAAGTCGTCGCGCATCTCATAGATGCGGCGGCCGACCGCCTCCAGCCCGCGGAGGATGATGTTGGGGCGCCGGACGCCGCGCGATTCGGGCTCGCGCCGGACAGCTTCGCCAACGGCGCCGAGCAGGATCGAGGCGACATCGCTTTGCCCCTGCATCTTGATCTCGACACCCTTCTTTTCGAAGACACTGACCAGGCGATCGATCAGCCAGGCGCCGGCGGTGTCCATCTTCTCGATGTGGGAAAGATCCAAAGCGAGCGTCTGGAAGCCTTTGCGCTGCTCGATCTTGCGCATCTCGGCGTCGATCAGCGCCACTGTCGTCGTCGTCCAGATGCCGGAGAAAGCGCAGCGGAGGACGCCGCCCTCCTCGCCGACCGCAACGCGGGGCTGGTGGTCGGCCTCCTTGGCGGCGTTGCCGCTTGCGTCGCGTTTGCCGATGGTCAACATGGCGTCCTGTTTAGCCTGACGGGTCGTACCTGTCGATTTGCCGACGACGCGTTGTCGCATAGCCGGAGCAGAAAATTATGGCGCGTGTCATTTCGGTTGAGGCCGAGCGTTTTCCCATTGCCGGCACCTTCACCATCTCGCGCGGGTCGAAGACCGAAGCCGAAGTCATTACCTGCACGATCAGTGATGGGGACAATCGCGGATGGGGCGAATGCGTCCCCTACAAGCGCTATGGCGAGACCATGGAGGGGGTGCGCGACGCCATCGAGGCCATGCGCCGGCAGATAGAAGGCGGCATCAGCCGCAAGGAACTGCTCGATGCGATGCCGGCGGGTGCTGCCCGCAACGCCATCGATTGCGCCTTGTGGGACCTGGAGGCCAAGATCAGCGGCGTTGCGGTCGCGGACGCCATCCACGTTGTGCCCTTGTCGGCGCTGGAGACGGCCTACACGCTGTCGCTGGGCGAGCCGGAGGCAATGGCGGCGCAAGCCCGCGCCAATGCCGGGCGGCCGCTGCTCAAGGTCAAGATTGGCGGCGACAACGACATGGCCCGCATCCGCGCCGTGACCGAAGCGGCGCCCGACAGCCGCATCATCCTCGACGCCAATGAAGGCTGGATCGATGCCAACATCATCGAGAATCTCGCTTTCGCCGCCGAACATGGCATAGCCCTGATCGAACAGCCGCTTCCCGCCGGCCATGATGCCATCCTGCGCCACATCGCGCATCCGGTGCCGATCTGCGCAGACGAAAGCGTCCACGAGGCGAAGGACCTCGAAACGCTTGTCGGCCTCTATGACGCCGTCAACATCAAGCTCGACAAATCCGGCGGCCTGACCGCCGCCCTTACCCTTCGCAACCGCGCCCGGGAGCTGGGATTCGGCGTGATGGTCGGCTGCATGGTCGGCACGTCGCTGGCGATGGCGCCGGCAGTGCTTTTGGCGCAAGGCGCCGACTTCGTCGACCTCGACGGTCCGCTGCTGCTTGCCCGCGACCGCCAGCCCGGCCTCGTGTACCAGGGGTCGCTGGTGTCACCGCCTGACAGGATGCTGTGGGGCTGAACGCGCGGCGAGCCCGATCAGCGCCAGGCCGACGATGGCGATCGGGATCATCGCCAGGAAGCCGTCGACGCCGTAGCGCTCGTAAAGCGGGCCGGACGCCAGCGTCACCGCCGCCATGAAGAAGCCGTTGAAGAAATAGGCAATGCCTTGCGCCGCACCCGTGCGTTCTTCCGAAACCGTTTCGCCGATCATCTTCTGCAGGCCGATCAACACCATCGCCACCGACACCGAATGCAGGGTCTGGACGCCGAAGAAACCGGCAACGCCAAGCCCGAGTGGCCAGATCAACGGAAAGGCGATCCAGCGCACGATGGAGCCGACGCCGGCGATCAGCATCACCTTGACGACTGAGACGGAGGCAAAAATACGGTTGAAAAACACGAACATGCAGACCTCGGCCACCACGCCCCAGGCCCACAGCAGGCCAACGACGGAATCGCTGATGCCGACCGATTTCCAGTAGATTGAGACAAAGCCGTAGAGGAAGGCATGGCTGGCGGTGATGATGCCGACGCCGAGGGTGAAATACAGGAAATACGGATTGAGAAGGCTCGGCGCCTGATGCTGGATGTCGGCGGCCGAAAGCGGCGAAGCCCGGCGCGGGCGGCCAAGCCGCGGCGCCAGCAATCCGGCGACGAGCGCGGCAGACAATGCCGCAAAGATGATTACCGGCACGGCCTGCGGGCTCGTCCAGGCCAGGATAAAGCCGCCTGCGACGTTGGCGCAGAGATAGGAGATCGAGCCCCATTTGCGCATCGCGGTGTAGTTCGAGCCGAAGCGGCGCACGCCCGACAGCGCGAGCGAATCGGCGATCGGCGAATGCGGCGTCCACACCACCGTCAGCGCCAGCGATACGGCAAGCACCGCCGCATAGGTGGGAGTGAGGAAATAGCCGGCGGAAAGCACCATCGTCGCGGCCACCAGCGCAATATAGACATCGGCCCTGTCCTTCGCCCGGTCCGCCAGCGCGGTCAGCAGCGGCGTCGTCACCACGCGCAGGAACATCGGCGCCGCCAGGATGATGGCGATCTGCTCGGCGTGGAAACCCTGGGCATGCAGCCACAGCGGGAAATAAGGCACATGCGTTCCCAGCGACACGAATAATGTCGCGAAGATCAAACTCATGCGCAGTTCGAAATGGCGCGGCTTGACGAGTTGTTCGGGCGAGAGCGGCGGTAGCGACATGAATCGATCCAATTACGCTGCACAAAGGGCTGCAACGCAGATCGATCCCTTAACATGCGCGAAAGCGGTCCGAAACTGCCTGGGCCAGTCGATTAACAGGAGGGTTATGCCGCTTCGACGACCCTGTCTTCGATCAGCAAGGGGATGAGCGGCTCGTCCGGTGCTTCGGGCAGCACCAGCGCCCAGTGGATGATCTCCATCTTGCCGTCGAAATGTTCGACCACCGCCGTGCAGCTCTCCACCCAGTCGCCAGTGTTGATGTACTGCACATCCTCATAAGTCTCGATCGCGGCGTGATGGATGTGGCCGCAGATGACGCCGTCAACATGCGAGCGGCGGGCCTCCTCGGTCAGCACCGTCTGGAACGAGCCGATGAAGTTCACCGCCTTCTTGACCTTGACCTTGGCCCAGGACGAGAACGACCAGTAGGGAAGGCCGAGCATATGGCGGAGCCTCGTCACCACGCGGTTGACCACCATCGCGGCGTCATAGGCGTAGTCGCCGAGATAGGCCAGCCAGCGTGCATTGTGGACGACGGTGTCGAACTGGTCGCCGTGGATGACCAGCAGGCGCCTGCCATCGGCGGTTTCGTGGATGGCGCGGTCGGCAACGACGATGCCGCCGAAATGCACGCCTTGGAACTGGCGCGCGAATTCGTCGTGATTGCCGGCGATATAGGTGATCGAGGTGCCCTTGCGCGCCTTGCGAAGCAGTTTCTGGACGACGTCATTGTGGCTCTGCGGCCAATGCCAGCTGCGCCGCAGCCGCCAGCCGTCGACGATGTCTCCGACGAGATAGATGATATCGGCGTCGTGATACCGCAGGAAATCGATCAGGAACTCGGCCTTGGCCGCCTTCGATCCGAGATGCAGGTCGGATATGAACATGCTGCGGAAAGTGCGGGTTTCTGTACCGGACATCAGATCGTCACCGTTGCTTTCGCGCAGGCTATGCCCCGATTCATGCAACAACCGTATGACGGTTGCGATTGGGCCAGCCAAAGGGCTAGCGTGCCGCGCCATTCACAGGAGAAAATCGTCATGGATCTTGGCATCAAGGGCAAGAAAGCCATCGTCTGCGCATCGAGCAAAGGGCTGGGCCGCGGCTGCGCCATGGCGCTGGCCGAGGCCGGCTGCGATCTCGTCGTCAACGGCCGCAATGCCGAGCTGCTGGCAAAAACCGCAGCCGAACTGCGCGAACGCTACGGCGTGAAGGTGACCGAGATCGTCGGCGACGTCTCGAAACCCGACGTGCAGAACGCGCTCCTTGCCGCCTGCCCCGACCCGGATATCCTGGTCAACAACAATGGCGGCCCGCCCTTGCGCGATTTCCGCGAACTCGACCGCGCAAAGATCCTCGAAGGCGTGACGCAGAACATGGTGACGCCGATCGAACTGGTGCAGGCCGTCATCGACGGCATGGCCAAGCGCGGCTTCGGCCGCATCGTCAACATCACCTCGCTGTCGGTCTACGTCCCGATTCCCGGCCTCGATCTGTCGTCCGGCGCGCGAGCCGGGCTGACCTCGTTCCTGGCCGGCGTGGCGCGCACGGTGATCGACCGCAACGTCACCATCAACAGCCTGCTGCCGGGCAAGCTCGACACCGACCGGCTGCGCGGCCCGCATGAGGCCGGCACGATGGAAGACCCGGCAGCGGCCGCAGCGCGCAAGACCCGCATCAGCGCCGACGTTCCGGCCAAGCGGCTCGGCACGCCGGAAGAGTTCGGCCAGATCTGCGCCTTTCTGTGCTCGGTCCATGCCGGTTATCTCACCGGCCAGAACATCCCGGTCGATGGCGGCCTCTATGTCAGCGCGTTCTGAAGGGCTCAGTGCATCCTCAGCAGGATTTCCGCGCAACCGTTTGAAATAATTCGGTCTTTTCGGCCCCGGTTGTTTTAGCCGCCCTTGCGTTATTTGGCGTCGCGAAAAACCATTTTTGCGTGCTAAAAGGCTGCAAAGCAGGTTTGAGGGAGCGGCCGCATGGAAGGCGAGAACAAGAAAACGGCACGTTCGGACCTCGACGAAGCCGCCCTCTACTTCCACAAGCATCCAAGGCCGGGAAAGCTCGAGATTCAGGCAACCAAGCCGCTCGGCAACCAGCGCGATCTGGCGCTGGCCTATTCGCCTGGTGTTGCCGCCCCCTGCCTCGAAATCCGCGACAATCCGGCGACCGCCGCCGACTACACGGCGCGCGCCAATCTGGTCGGCGTCGTCTCCAACGGCTCGGCCGTTCTCGGCCTCGGCAATATCGGCCCGCTCGCCTCCAAGCCGGTGATGGAAGGCAAGGCGGTGCTGTTCAAGAAATTCGCCGGCATCGACGTCTTCGACATCGAGATCGATGCGCCGGGCATAGAGCGCATGGTCGAGACGATCTCGGCGCTGGAGCCAACTTTCGGCGGCATCAATCTCGAGGACATCAAGGCGCCCGAATGCTTCGAGGTCGAGGCGCAGTTGAAGGCCCGCATGGGCATTCCCGTCTTCCATGACGACCAGCATGGCACCGCCATCATCGTCGCCGCCGCCGTGCTCAACGGGCTGGAATTCGCCGGCAAGACCATTTCCGACATCAAGATCGTCACCTCAGGCGCCGGTGCGGCAGCGCTCGCCTGCCTCAACCTGTTGGTCTCGCTTGGCGCCAAGGTAGAGAATATCTGGGTCACCGACCGCTTCGGCGTCGCCTACAAGGGCCGCACCGACGAGATGGATCGCTGGAAAGACCCCTATGTGAAGGACACCGAGGCGCGCACGCTGGCCGATGTGATCCCTGGCGCCGACGTTTTTCTCGGCCTGTCGGCCGCCGGCGTGCTGAAGCCGGAATTGCTTGATCATATGGCGCCTAAGCCGTTGATCCTGGCGCTGGCCAACCCCAATCCCGAGATCATGCCGGAGGTCGCGCGCGCCGCCCGTCCCGACGCGATGATCTGCACCGGCCGTTCCGATTTTCCCAATCAGGTCAACAACGTGCTTTGTTTTCCTTACATCTTCCGCGGTGCGCTGGACTGCGGCGCCAGCGCCATCAACGAGGAGATGAAGATGGCCGCGGTCAGGGCAATTGCTGCCCTTGCCCGCGAGGAACCATCCGACGTCGCCGCCCGCGCCTATTCCGGCGAGACGCCGATCTTCGGACCCGACTTCCTTATCCCCTCGCCCTTCGATCCCCGCCTGATCCTGCGCATCGCGCCGGCGGTGGCCAAGGCTGCCTGCGACACCGGCGTCGCGACCCGGCCGATCACCGACTTCGCCGCCTATATCGACCAGCTCAACCGCTTCGTCTTCCGCTCCGGCCTGGTGATGAAGCCGGTGTTTTCGTCGGCCAAGGCGTCGACCGCCAAGCGCGTCATCTATGCCGACGGCGAGGACGAGCGCGTGCTGCGCGCAGCCCAGGTGGTGCTGGAGGAAGGCATTGCCGAGCCGATCCTGATCGGCCGCCCGCATGTCATCGAGGTCAGGCTGAAGCGCTACGGCCTGCGTATCAAGCCGGGCGTCGATTTCGGCCTGATCAACCCTGAGGACGATCCGCGCTACCGCCATTATGTCGACCTGTTGATCGAGCTTGCCGGCCGGCGCGGCGTGACGACGGAGGCCGCGCGCACCATGGTGCGCACCGACAATACGGTGATTGCGGCACTGGCGCTGAAGCGCGGCGATGCCGACGCCATGATCTGCGGCCTCGAGGGTCGTTTCGAGCGGCATCTGCGCAATGTGACGCTGGTCATCGGACCACGCGCAGGCGTCAAGGACCGCGACCTGTCGACGCTGTCGATGCTGATCTCGCAACGCGGCATCATCTTCCTCACCGACACCCATGTCTCGGTCGACCCGACGGCCGAGGAGATCGCCGAAATGACCATTCTGGCGGCCGAGGAAATCCAGCGCTTCGGCATCGAGCCGAAGGCAGCGCTGCTGTCGCATTCGGATTTCGGCTCGCGCGATTCACCCAGCGCGCTGAAGATGCGGCAGGCGGCGGCGATCCTGGCGCGCGTTGCGCCCGACCTGCAATGCGATGGCGAGATGCATGCCGATTCAGCCCTGTCGGAGCATCTGCGCCAGCGCGTCTATCCGCATTCGCGGCTGAAGGGCGAAGCCAATCTCCTGGTGTTCCCCAACCTCGACTCCGCCAACATCACGCTGACCGCGCTGCGCACGATGATGGATGCGCTGCATGTGGGCCCGATCCTGCTTGGCACCGACAAGCCGGCGCATATTTTGACGCCGTCGGTGACCTCGCGCGGCGTCGTCAATATGACGGCGCTCGCGGTGGTCGAGGCGGCGCACAAGGCGCAGGCGGTGGTTCATTTCGGCTGAGTTTCTCACGCAGGCGCGAAGCGGTAATGCCCGGTCTGCTTGAAGGCGAACAGCGTGTCCTCCTCGCGGGCGCCCGCCCCGATATTGTGGATGACCAGCGCTCGTTCCGGCACGTCCGCCGAGCGTTCGGCTGAGACGATGACGATGTGCGGCAGGTTGCCGGGCAGCATCTGGGTGACGATATCGCCCGGCTGAAAGTCGGGAGGATACTCGCTGGCGGGCAAGGAAACTCCCTTGCGCCCGAAAAATGCGGCAAGATTGCCGACCCGTCGGTGGTCGATGTTGCGGTCGGTCGCTTTCAGGCCCCAGGTCTTGGGATAGGCGGCGAAATTGGCGGCCATATCCTCATGCACCAGTTTCTGCAGGTCGAGATTGAAGGCGCGGCGATAGGCGCGGACAATGACGTCCGTGCACACGCCTCGATCCGGCGCGACATCGCCGCCGGGATAGTCGAGGCGGACATAGGCCGGGTCGTAGAATGTGGTGACGCCGATCTGCTCACGCGCGGCTTCGACCAATTTGCTGCGCCAGTCCGGAGCGGCTGGATTTTCCTGCGCCCGGGCGGCGGGCGCCGCCAGGCACAACAGACCGAACTGCAGCGCGGTTCGACGGGTAATCGCGATCATGCCAGCTCCCCGGGGCATTGCTGGATCGTGGGATAATTCCGGGGCGATTGCGCCTTTTTCATGCAGCGGTGAGATCGCACAGTTGCCGCTCTATCCAAACGCCTCCTGCAACGCGTCTATGGGCTAAGACCATCTTTGGTTGTAGATTGAGGGAACGGTTAACCGCGAATCCGGTAGACAGGCAGGCAAGCGGGGTTTCGGCCAATGACGGGCGGACGATGGAGGCTGAAGCATCTGGCTGCGCTGCTCGGCGCGCTTGTGCTTTCGGCCGTCGCCACCACTGAACCGCAGGCCGCCTCCCGCGTTTGCCGTCAACTGGAAGCCGAGCTTGCTTCTTCATCGAATGGCGGCGGCAATTCCAGCATGGTGCGGAAGTATGACAAGGCCATCTCCCGCCAGTTCGAACAGCTATCAAAGGTGCGCGGTCGTGCGAGCGATGCGAATTGCGGGTTTTCGCTGTTTTCGCGCAATGTCAGCCAATGTGCCGCGCTGAACAGCAGCATCGATCGCATGAACGCCAATCTCGATGCGTTGCAAGCCAAGCGCGCGCAGCTTGCCGGCGGCGGCTCGCGGCGCGACCGCGGCCGCATCCTGGCCGCGCTCGACGCCAATGGCTGCCGTGACGAGCCCGCGCCGCGCCGGGAGCCGCTGCAGGAAGCCAGCCGCGAACCCGACGACGGCAATCTGTTCGACCAGCTTTTCGGCGGCAACCGGCAGATCGACACGCTCGATCAGCCCGATGATCCCGGCGAGGAGCGCAATGTGCGCCGGGTGCTCAATCAGCCCGGCGTGCCGGATTTCCCGACGGTCGGCGGCGAGTTCCATACGAGCTGCGTGCGCACCTGCGACGGCTATTTCTTCCCGATGTCGAACTCGGCTTCGCTCGGCGATTTCGAGCGCGATCAGAAGAATTGCGAATCGAGCTGCCCCGGCACCGAAATGCAGGTGTTCTATTCGCGCGGCATGGAAGACGATTCGGCCAACATGACGTCGTCGGTGACCGGCAGGCCCTACAGCGAGTTGCCGACCGCCTATCTCTACAAACAGCCCAACATGTCGCGGCCGCTGGCTTGTGGCTGCAATGCGCAGGCCGGAAATTTCGAGATCATCGGCGGCAACCCGCCACCGCCCGAGCAATCGCAGCCTGATACCGAGACAACGCCATTCATTCCGGTGCCGGCGGCCAAACCCGATCCGGGCGCGGATCCGGAGACGCTGGCGAACGTACAAGGCGGGCTCGACCGCGCCGCCATCAAGCGCCTTGCCGTCAAGCCGGTGGTGTCGCCGGTGTCGCTGATCCCGCCGGACCAGCGCAAGGTCAGGGTCGTCGGGCCAGCGTTCCTTCCCGACCCAGCAGCGGCAATAGATCTGCAAGCTCCGGCCCGGAAGCAAGTCCGGTAAGCGCCAGCCTGAGCGGCATGAACAGCGCCTTGCCCTTGCGGCCGCTGGCTTCCCTGATCCTGGCCGTCCAGTCTTTCCAGACCGTACCGGTCCACGGCTCTTCCGGCAACAGGTCGAAGGCCTGCTGCAGGAAGTCGCGATCCTCGTCGGAAAATTCCGGCGCGGGCTGCGGGCCGTCGGCAAGGATGCGCCACCAGCCGACCGCGTCGCTCAGCCGGTCGAGATTGCCGCGCACCGCCAGCCAGAACGGCTCGGCCTTGTCGCCGGAGATGCCGAGCACGATCAGCCGATCCCGCGCCTCGGAAAACGGCATGTGGTGCATGAGCGCACGATTGAGCACGAACAGCTCGTCCGGGTCGAATTTGGCCGCCGATTTCGACGTGGCGGCGGGATCGAAGCGCGCGGCCAGTGCCGGCATGTCATGCACCGCCGCGACATTTTCCGAGGTGCCGACAAGGACGGCCAGCGAAGCCACAGCCATCGGCTCGATGCCCTCCTCGCGCAGGCTTTCGATCGACAGCGCACCGCTGCGCTTCGACAGGCCCTCGCCCGAGGCCGTGGTCAAGAGATTGTGGTGGCCGAAGACAGGCGGCTCGGCGCCCAATGCCTTGAACAGCGCGATCTGCACGCCGGTGTTGGTGACGTGGTCGTCGCCGCGGATGACATGGCTGACGCCCATCTCGATGTCGTCGACGACCGAAGGCAGCGTGTAGAGATAAGTGCCGTCCTCGCGCCGCAGCACCGGATCGGACAGTGAGGCCAGATCGACGGTTTCCTCGCCGCGCACCAGATCGTTCCAGTGCACTTCGGTGCGCTCGGGCTGCAGCGGATCGCTGGTGAAATTCGGCAGCAGAAAGCGCCAGTGCGGCCGGCGGCCATCGGAGCGGTATTCGGCGATCTGCTGCTGCGAAAGCGCCAGCGCCTCGCGGCCATAGACCGGCGGCAGGCCGCGCGTGCGGCGCACCTTGCGGCGCAGGTCGAGTTCTTCGGGGGTCTCGTAGCAGGGATAGACAACGCCGGCTCTCTGCAGCCGCTCCACCGCCGCGTCGTAAGTTTCGAAGCGCCGCGACTGGTATTCGGTGGCGTCGGGAAAAATCCCCAGCCAGTGCAGGTCGTAGAGGATGGCGTCGGAAAATTCCTGCCTCGAGCGGGCAATGTCTGTGTCGTCGAAGCGCTGGATGAAACGGCCCTTGTTGTTCATGGCAAACAGCCAGTTGAACAAGGCGGTGCGGGCATTGCCGATATGAATGCGGCCGGTTGGTGAGGGGGCAAAACGGACGGTAACTGTCATGGGCGGGGCGTAACGGATGCTCTTGGAATTGACAAGACGCGCCCCCGCGCGACGCCAAAGACATAATGCACGCCAGCTAAAATGAAAAGGCTGTGAGCCAGAATCCGGCCGGGCCTGTCTCGGGTGAACCGCTCACCAGCGGTCCACGCCGGCAGAATCGGGCTTTCCTCAGCCGCTTTTTGTCCCCGTTATCCACATATGTGACACACAAGATGTTGCGGTCACAAAAGCTACGCAAACGAATCCTTGACGACGCAAACCGAGTCGCCTTTTATGTGCCATGTGCTCTTGTTGAGGGCGCGACCGGAGAGTTTCGAGCCCGGTCATTTCCCCGGATTTTGTGCGTTTTGGCCATGATTTCCGCCTGTTTACGAGGCTGGCGGAAGCGTTGGATCGTGGGGGCTTCGGGAGCGAAAAGGGAGATTTGTCGGACTGGAATAAATTGTCTGTTAACACTATATTTAGTGTTTGCAGGCAGGTTCGACGCTAGATAGTGTGAATTTCCCTCGGTCGAGGGAATCGAGGAAAAATTCAGTTTTGAGGGACCCGCAGGGTTCGGCGCAGAGTTGGAACAGCGGCTTCGTAAGAAGCTCGACCAGCAAGGCGACGAAGACTGCCACAAGGAGAGCCGGTGTTTTCGAACGCCGGCAGACGGCGGACATGCGCGTTTCGCATTGGGGGCAGAAATCCCCGGGGAAAAGCGCTATATATAGACAAAAGGGACCGGACCAATGCGCATCGAGCGTCGTTTCACCAAGCCAGGCCAATCAGCTTACGCGGAGATCGAATTCCGCAAGGCGCTTTCGGAGATCAAGAATCCGGACGGCTCGGTGGTGTTCCGCTTGGACAATATCGATGTGCCGGCGCAGTTCTCGCAGGTTGCCGCCGACATCCTGGCGCAGAAGTATTTCCGCAAGGCCGGCGTGCCCGCGCGCCTGAAGAAGGTCGAGGAGAACGACGTCCCCTCCTTCCTGTGGCGCTCCGTCGCCGACGAGGCCGAGCTTGCCAAGCTGCCGGAAGCCGAGCGCTACGGTTCCGAAATCGACGCCCGCCAGGTCTTCGACCGGCTGGCCGGCACCTGGACCTATTGGGGCTACAAGGGCGGCTACTTCAAGTCGGAAGAAGACGCGAGCGCCTTCCGCGACGAACTCGCCTATATGCTCGCCACCCAGCGCGTTGCGCCGAACTCGCCGCAATGGTTCAACACCGGCCTGCACTGGGCCTACGGCATCGATGGTCCGAGCCAGGGCCACTATTATGTCGACCCGTTTACCGGCAAGCTGACCAAGTCGAAGTCCTCCTACGAGCATCCGCAGCCGCATGCCTGTTTCATCCAGGGCGTGCAGGACGATCTCGTCAACGAAGGCGGCATCATGGACCTGTGGGTGCGTGAAGCGCGCCTGTTCAAATACGGCTCGGGCACCGGCTCCAATTTCTCCATGCTGCGCGGCGAAGGCGAAAAGCTGTCGGGCGGCGGCCGTTCGTCCGGCCTGATGAGCTTCCTCAAGATCGGCGACCGCGCGGCGGGCGCCATCAAGTCGGGCGGCACCACGCGTCGTGCGGCCAAGATGGTCATTGTCGACGCCGACCATCCCGATATCGAGGAATTCATCGACTGGAAGGTCAATGAAGAGCAGAAGGTGGCGTCGCTGGTCACCGGCTCCAAGATCGTGAAAAAACATCTCGAAGCGATCATGAAGGCCTGCATCAATTGCGAAGGCCATGATGACGATTGCTTCGACCCGTCGATGAACACCGCGCTGAAGCGCGAGATCAAGGCGGCCAAGAAGTCGGCGGTGCCAGAGAACTACATCTACCGCGTCATCCAGTTCGCCAAGCAGGGCTACACCTCGATGTCGTTCAAGACCTACGACACCGACTGGGATTCCGATGCCTACCTCACTGTGTCCGGCCAGAACTCCAACAATTCGGTGTCGCTGAAGGACAATTTCCTGCGCGCCGTCGAGGAGGATGCCGACTGGCACCTGACCGCCCGCAAGGACGGCAAGGTGCTGAAGACGCTGAAGGCACGCGACCTCTGGGAAAAGATCGGCTACGCCGCCTGGGCTTCGGCCGATCCGGGCCTGCATTTCAACACGACGATGAACGACTGGCACACCTGCGCTTCGGCCGGTGCGATCCGGGCCTCCAATCCGTGCTCGGAATACATGTTCCTCGACGACACGGCCTGCAACCTGGCCTCGATCAACCTGCTCCCCTACCGCAACGCCGACGGCACGATCGACATCGCCGCCTATGAGCACACGGTGCGGCTGTGGACAGTCGTCCTCGAAATCTCGGTGATGATGGCGCAGTTCCCGTCGAAGGAGATCGCCAAGCAGTCCTACGAATACCGCACGCTCGGCCTCGGCTATGCCAACATTGGCGGCCTGCTGATGACGTCCGGCATTCCCTATGATTCCGACGAGGGCCGCGCCATCTGCGCAGCACTCACCGCCATCATGACCGGCGTCGCCTATGCAACCTCGGCCGAGATGGCCGGCGAGCTCGGCGCCTTCGCCGACTACGACCGTAACGCGCAGAACATGCTGCGCGTCATGCGCAACCATCGCCGTGCCGCCTATGGCGAGAAACAGGGCTACGAGAAGCTCGCCGTCAATCCGGTGCCGCTGGTCGCGTCCGACCTGAAGCAGCAGGAATTGGCCACGCACGCCAAGGCTGCCTGGGACCGCGCCATCGAACTCGGCGAAGAGCATGGCTACCGCAATGCGCAGGCGACCGTGATTGCGCCGACCGGCACGATCGGCCTGGTCATGGATTGCGATACCACCGGCATCGAGCCCGACTTCGCGCTGGTGAAGTTCAAGAAGCTTGCCGGCGGCGGCTATTTCAAGATCATCAATCGCGCCGTGCCGGAAGCGCTGCGCACGCTGGGTTACTCAGAAAGCCAGATCGCCGAGATCGAGGCCTATGCGGTCGGTCACGGCAACATGAACCAGGCGCCGGCGGTCAACCCCGGCTCGCTCAAGGCGAAGGGCTTTACCGATGACAAGATCGCGGCGCTTAACGCAGCACTGAAGTCGGCCTTCGACATCAAGTTCGTCTTCAACCAGTGGACGCTCGGCGCCGACTGGGTGAAGGAGACGTTCGGCTTCACCGATGAGCAGCTCAACGACTTCTCGTTCGAGATGCTGCCGGCGCTCGGCTTCTCCAGGAAGGACATCGAAGCCGCCAACATCCATGTCTGCGGTGCGATGACGCTGGAAGGCGCGCCCTTCCTCAAGGCCGAGCATCTCGCGGTGTTCGACTGCGCCAGCCCGTGCGGCAAGATCGGCAAGCGCTCGCTGTCCATCAACAGCCACATCCAGATGATGGCGGCGGCACAGCCCTTCATCTCCGGCGCCATCTCCAAGACCATCAACATGCCCAACGATGCGACGGTGGAAGACGCCAAGGGCGCTTACATGCTGTCGTGGAAGCTGGCGCTGAAGGCCAACGCGCTCTATCGCGACGGCTCGAAGCTGTCGCAGCCGCTCAATTCGTCGCTGCTCGCCGACAGCGAGGATGACGAGGACGACGCGGTCGAGCAGTTGATCGCTGCGCCCGCTTCACAGCGCGCCGTGCAAGTGACCGAGAAGATCGTCGAACGCGTCATCGAACGGCTCTACCGCGATCGTGAAAAACTGCCGAACCGCCGCAAGGGATACACCCAGAAGGCAGTCGTCGGCGGCCACAAGGTCTACCTACGCACCGGCGAATTCGATGACGGCCGCATCGGCGAGATCTTCATCGACATGCACAAGGAAGGCGCTGCTTTCCGGGCGATGATGAACAACTTCGCCATCGCCATTTCGCTCGGCTTGCAATACGGCGTGCCGCTCGAGGAATTCGTCGAGGCCTTCACCTTCACCAAATTCGAGCCGGCCGGCATGGTGCAGGGCAACGACGCGATCAAGAATGCGACGTCGATCCTCGACTACGTGTTCCGCGAACTCGCCGTGTCCTACCTCGGCCGCCACGACCTCGCCCATGTCGACCAGTCGGATTTCGACAAGACGGCGCTCGGACGCGGCATCAACGAAGGCAAGGCGACGCCGTTCTCGAAGGGCCTTACCCGCGGCGCCTCGCCGGTCAAGTTGGTGTCTGGCTTAGGTGGCGAACCCAAGGGTTTTGCCGGATCACCTGCCGGAGCCCCTGCCCGGGTCACTCCAACTGCGTTCTCAGGCTCCAACGTGCTGGCGCTTAAACCAGCAAGCGACGAAGCCATCGCCTACAAGCGCGACTATGAGGAGCGAGCCAAGGAATTGGTCGAAGATATTGTTTCCGAGGAGGCAGCCGATCCCACCGGGTTGTTCACCGACGAAGCAGCGAAAGAAGCGGCCGAGGCAAAGGCGCTTGCCTCTACGCGGCGTCAGCAATCCTTGATGCAAGGCTACACCGGCAACGAATGCTCGGAATGCCACAACTTCACCATGGTGCGGAACGGCACCTGCGAGAAGTGCGATACTTGTGGTTCGACGAGCGGGTGCAGTTGACACGAACGAACCTCTCTGCCGCCAACGCGGCAGAGAGGTTTTTTTTGAGGGAGAGTTTCACCTACAGGTGAAAAAGACAGGGAAACATAAAGATGGTCGAAAAAACTCTGACGGCATTTGGGTCCGCATGCCGGGAAATCAGAATGGCACGAAGGTTGCGGATGATTGATCAAGCAAAGGAGTTCAAGTGTTCGCCGTCATTTATCTCCGCTGTCGAGACTGGGGGAAAACAAGTTCCAGAGGGGTACGTAGAAAACTTTGGAAACTGGTTGAAATTGGACATCGTTACGAGAAAGCACCTACAGGCCCTCGCAGATGCCCGCATTAACGTTATTCGCTTTACGCCAATAAACAAAGAACGCGCAGCTCTTGCTAGAAGGTTATTTAGGAAGATCAACAAGATGTCCCCAGACGAGATACGAAAACTGGACGCAGAACTCCCAGGAGATGACAGATGAGTCATGACTATTGCGTATCCGCCAAGAGTCGCGCTGAGATCGAGATATTAGCAGCGGCATGGCGCCAAGCACTTCGCATAGGCACTACTTGCCAAGCACCTGATATGGTTAGTGTCCTTGAAAATGAAATGCCCCGGCTTTTTGGCGATTTCGCACTAGTTGTCAAAGATGACCACCTGATGGACGGAGCGGAAGGGTATACCGAATTTGATCCGCCTTGCGTTGTCTTGTCAGGCACAACGTATCAATCCGCCGCGAACTTTGAAGGCCGCGGCAGGTGGACTGTGGCCCATGAGCTAGGGCATTTGGTTCTTCACAAATCGGCCGTTCCCCTTGATCGAGCCCCTAGGCGATATTCTCAGATGAAAGAGTTACCTGCGTACGCGAGCGCAGAATGGCAAGCTAACGCGTTTGCCGCCGGTTTTCTTATGCCGGAGACTCTAATTCGTGACTTCACCGACGTTCTGGAAATCATGCCGTTCTTTGCTGTGAGTAGGACAGCCGCCGAGAAACGCCTCCAAAATCTTGGCATCTCAGAGCCACATATAATTCCGCATCAGGTCAAGACGGCAATTACAGGAATGCAAAGCAAAGCCGCAGAAATACCAAAGCCGGCTCGTTAGAGCCGGCTTTGGATACCGCGAACAGGCCGGAGCCTACGCGGGGCGACGAGATCGAAATCCCATCTCCTCTAGCAAGGTTATCATATGGGGAGTCGGTTCTCGGAGTCGAGGTAGCTCTGGCAACACAGAGGAAAGATACCCAAATGCCCACCAATGAACGTAAGACTTTCGACATTGGACGAAGCTCAAAGAGCGGCCAATTCATTTCTGTGAAAGAAGCCGAGCGCCGCCCGAACACGACCACAGTCGAGCGTGTCCCCAAGCCCGGCTACGGGGACACCAAGAACGAACCGCCGCGCAAGAAGTAACATTGATAGGCGAAGTTTGCCGGGCGCGTCACCGCGGCCGGCAAGCCGTTTGAGGAAATTGCGCCAGGCGCCTCAAGCAGTCCGGTTTGAAGGAGTGACTATATGCGTTACGCGGTGGTGATTGAAAAAGCAGGCAACAATTTCTCTGCCTATGTGCCGGACCTACCCGGCTGCATCGCAACTGGTGCTACCGTGCCAGAAGTAGAAATCGAAATTCGCGACGCTATACGCTTTCACATCGAGGGCTTGCGTGCCGATGGGCTGGAGGTGCCCAAAGGAATCAGTCTCGCGGAATACGTAGAGGCATAAGCGGTAGCCTTCAGGACAACATCCTATCCCGGCACCCGCAGCGTCTGATCGTCGAACAGCGGCTCGTCCTGCCCCGCCCGAACGAACAGCACCCTCCGCCCCTCACCCGCCGGCGCCTCGAAATACTGAATACCATCCGGCATTTCGCCCCAGTCGCCGCAGGGCGGTTCGGGAACTTCGTCATTGGCTAGCGCCTTTAGCTCTTTCGCATAGGCAGCATCGGGGCTGAATGTGTAGCGTTTGACGCCCGCGGGCACGGTGCCCTCGGTGTAGGGCGTCAGCACGCAGCGGGCGCTGACTGATTTGTCGGTCTTTTCCAGCAACAGGCGCAACACCGCGGCCTCGGCAGTTTCGCCTGATTTGATGTCGAACACCTCGACCAGCGGATCGGGCGCGCCGCCATCGCTGTATTTGATGGCGAGCGCGTTGCCGACGAATTCGAAGTGGATCTGGCGAAAACCGAAATCGC
Source organism: Mesorhizobium sp. P170090 (assembly GCF_057786115.1). NCBI lineage: Bacteria > Pseudomonadati > Pseudomonadota > Alphaproteobacteria > Hyphomicrobiales > Phyllobacteriaceae > Mesorhizobium > Mesorhizobium sp. P170090. Next base: position 4,003,155 of record NZ_JBYNWH010000001.1, on the reverse strand, counting down.
AGCGCTGCACCCAGGCGGCCAAACCGACCGTCTTGTCGGCCAGTTTCTCCCAGACGCATTTGTCGATCGGCGGGCGCGATGGCGCCAGCTCGTCCGCCCGCGCTGCGGCTGATATCGTCGCCGAGGCAAACAGCGTGCAGATCCAGACAATCAGTCTCATGGCGTTATTCATCGCTGCATCCTGTCAATGTGAAGGCGTCCCACGCCGAGCCGTCCGGATTGGCATTGGCGAAATCGGCAAATTCGGTGAAGCCCGCGCCGAAATCGGGCAGCAACAGCCCTTTCGGCGCCGGTGTCGCTTCGCGCGAATTCAGCTGCTCGGCGCCGCCTCCGGTCAAGGCATAGACCTGGCCCATCCATATCCGGCAGAGACCGCTGCCATCCTCCAGCCCCGCTTCGCGGTCGTCGTCGGTGCAGGCATGGCGGATGGTGCCGAGCGGAAACGAATTTTTGCCATTGGTCCAGGTGATGTCGGCCGGCAAGCGCGTATCGGTGTTGGGCACGGTCACCGAAAACACTTCGGCCGTCAGTGCCGCCGGCTCATTGTTCAGCGGCCGGAATTGCATCACCGCGCCCGAACGCGGCTCGCGGTAGGTGGCATGGCTGAGCAGACATTCTTTTGCGCTCGCTGCCTGCACGGCGCCGAGCAGAGCCAGGCAAACGATGGCCAGCCTGCGGACGATCATTGGATGTCTTGTCATGAAAGTGGGCGCCTCAGATAAAACCGACCAGCCGAGCCGCGCCGCCCAGAAACGCGGCCGAACAGACCCACAGCAGCCAAAGCCCGCGCACCCTGCATTCGAGCACTGCCGAGGCGGGGTTGGCTGGGTCGTAATGCACGTCGACCTTGCCGCCCTCGGCATAGCTGCGCCCTTGGCCGCTGACGAGGCCGGGCATTGAAGCGGTGACCGTGGCGCCGAAGGTGACGCGGTCTGAGGTGTAGTGCTGGCCTGCGACGCCGTAGCTGTACACGATGCGGGATTTGAAAACGGTGCTCCAGCGTCGATGGCCGCTGTAGTTTCGTAGCGCCTGCAGACCGGAGGAATTGATGCGGCCGGGCGCGACCGGCCATTTTGCCGCCTGCTCGGCAAGCGACTTCTGGACGAAGGCCATGCGCAGGATCATCAGGCCCATGAACAGCAGCAGCGCTCCGGCGCCGAGGTTCTGCGGCTTGGGCAGGTGCGGCCGGATCGCCTCCAGCACGCCACCGAGCGAAAACACCAGCACCACCGTGCCGATCACCAGCCCGGCCGAGAGCTTGACCATGAACTTGAAGGCGCCGTCCGGCAGGGTGCGTTCGATCACGGCCTTGCCCGGATCGGCCGGATTGTAGAAGACGGTCACTTCAGCGCCGGTGGGAAACTGCGCCAGGGTTTCGGTGACTTCGAAATTCCCCAGATTCTCCTTCACGCTGTAGCGCGAGCTTTGAAATTTCTTTTTACCGACCTTGTATTCGAAGGTGATCGCCGGAAAATTGCGCATCTCGGTGGTGTCGCTGCTGTCCGAGCCGACGCCCGACCTTCTGACTTCACGCGCCTCGACGCGCGACGAGATGATCTTGCCCGGCGCCGGCAGCCAGTGGCTCATCGCCTGCACCTCGCGCCATTTGACGAAAGTGATGAACGACAGACCGCCCGCGATCGCGCAGGCAAATCCGACAATCAGAAATTTGAGCTCTACGTCCACCGCGTCCCCCAGGAGTGTCGGAAGCTGCGAATAGATAGCACGGCGAAGGCAATGTCTTGATTATTCGCGAAGGACGAACCGCCCTTCCTCGGGTATCGAAGCCCCCTCAACTTTGTTAAGAGTCGCCCAAACTGTTAGGAGCCATGAGACCAGGATGACAGCACTGCGCGTTCTCTCGGATGCCTTCATTCCGGAACTCCCGAACCACTACAAAGGCAAGGTCCGCGAGAATTACGATCTGCCGGATGGCCGCCGCATCATCATCGCCACCGACCGGCTGAGCGCCTTCGATGTGATCCTGACCGCAATACCTCTCAAGGGAGAGCTGCTGACGCAGACGGCGCGCTACTGGTTCGAGGAAACGGCGGACATCTGCCAAAACCATGTGCTCGATTATCCCGACCCCAATGTCGTTGTCGGCACCAGGCTCGACATTCTGCCGGTGGAAATCGTTGTTCGCGACTATCTCGCCGGCACCACCAGCACTTCGGTGCTGACGAAATACAAGAACGGCGAACGCGATATGTACGGCATCCGCCTGCCGGACGGGCTGCGCGACAATGAGAAGCTGCCGCAGGCCATCATCACGCCGACCAGCAAGGCGCTCGATGGCGGTCATGACGAGCCCTTGACGCGCGACGAGATCCTGACGCGCGGCCTGTTATCGGAAGAGCAATGGGACACAGTCTCGCGCTATGCGCTGGCGCTGTTTGCGCGCGGCAAAGCGTTGGCCGCGAAGCGCGGCCTGATCCTGGTCGACACCAAATATGAGTTCGGCACGAACAAGGATGGCACCATCATCCTTGCCGATGAAATCCATACGCCCGACTCAAGCCGCTACTGGCTTGCGGCAAGCTATGAAGAGCGTTTCAAGGCAGGCGAGCGGCCGCAAAGTTTCGACAAGGACTTTATTCGCGCCTGGGTGACCGCGCGCTGCGATCCCTACAAGGATCGTATTCCGAAAATCCCCGCCGAGCTCATCGAGCAGACATCGCGGGTTTACACGCAGGCCTTTGAGACCATCACCGGCAAGACCTTCACCGCCGATATCTCGGGAAAGACGGTGCTGGACCGCATTCGCGAGAACCTGCGACCTTATTTCTGACGGCGGCTGGCGGCCGCCGGTCAACTTGCCGAGGTCGCGGACGCGGACGGTTCTGGCGGAGCGCGCCACGTGCCGAGATATGATCCGCACAGGATGAGCGCGAAAGCCGCTACAATGCCGATATCGAGCGGCTCTGAAAGGACGAGCACGCCGGCTGCCACGGAGACGGCGGGCGCCACATAGGTTATGACGACCGCCCGTTCGGGGCCGATCTCCCGCACCAGCAGAAAATAGGTGGCGAAGGCGATCGCCGTGCAAAACACGCCAAGACCGAGGATTGCGCCAACCACCGTTGTCGACGGCATGGCCGCCGGCCAGGCCAACGCCGCCGGCACGGCGTAGATCAGCGCGGCCCCTGCCAGACAGACTGCCGTCAGCGAGGTTGCCGGCACATCGTTCAGCCAGCGCGACGCGATGATCGAACCCGAGGCATAGCAGGCCGCGGCCATGAGAATCTCGACGACCGCGAGAAATCCGCCACCCAAGGTCGGCAGCGCCAGCACGAAGACACCGGCAAAACCGAGGAAAAGACCGGTCCAGCGGCGTATCCCCAGCCGCTCATCCGAGCCCATCAGCTTTGAGAGCGCGACGGTTACCGCCGGCGTCATGGCAATCAGCAGTCCGGCGGTGGAACTGTCGATGCTGACTTCGCCATGGGTGATCAGCCCCCATGGCAGGATCATCTCGACCAGACAGAATGCGGCGACCGCCGGCCAATGTGTCTTCAGCCATCCGAAACTGCGCTGGACAAGGACGAAGGGCAGCAGCGCCAGGGCGCCGACGGCTGTTCGGGCAAAGACCAGGAAGGGCACCGACACCTCGGCAACCGCCAGCTTGATCAACAAATAGGGAATGCCCCACAGGAGGCTGAGCAGCACGAACAAAAACAGTCCGCGGCGCGTCATGACGGCCTCACAGCCAGAAAGGTGGTCCACTCTTCGCGATCGCGGCCGACGTTGAATTCGTCTCCGACAAGAACCAGCCCGGCGTTTTCAAGGCGGGCCGCGAAGTCGTCCCTGCGCCAGTAGACCGTATGATATTCGCCGCTCTTCTCGCCATCGCCAATGCGCATCGAGACGAGGAAGGCGCCGCCCGGCCGCAACGACCCGGCAATCTTGGCAAGCACCTGGTCGGCCTGCTCGCGCGGCACGTGGATCAGGACGCACAATGCGAGCACCGCGTCGTAGGGGCCGCCGAGATCGTCGGTGATGAGATCGAGAAACTCACCATGCTTGCCGCGTGCGGCCTGCAACTCGAGAAACCGCTTCGTTGCGTCTGTGCGCCGAACCTGGACACCGAGCCCTTCGACGAAGTCCGCATCGTATCCGGGCCCCGAACCGACTTCCAGAATCCGGCCACCTTTGCCGGCGATCTTCACCAGGCGCTTCAGCCATTTCTGTTCTCTTTGGTTCGGAACGTGCCGCACCAGAGCGTCGTAGCGTTCGGCATAGTCCTCATAGGCGTTGATCGTTTGGCGGCTCTTCGCCAGATCCTCGGATGGCACAGTCATCTTTCCCTCCCCTGGTCAAAGAGCTTGCTTAGCCAATGGTGCCGGGAGGCACGCGTCCGTCAAGCATACCGATATCCCTGAGGAAATGATCCGACAGCGAGCGGCGGTCGAGCAAGCCGCGCTTGCGAGGCCTGAACGGCGCGGTGAAGAGGTCGAGCACCGGGCGGCGAAGCGTGTTGTAGAGAGCGATGGTGGTGGTCATTGCCGTATCCTCAGGGTTTGATCCGATGAATGCAGCATGCCGTTTTCCGGGCTTGGTTTCCAATCGAACGTCGCGTAGTATGCATCAGCGGGATTGATGCGTCATGAGCTGGGAACTACCACCATTAGGAGCCATCAGGGTCTTTGAAGCCGCGGCCCGGCTGGGCAGTTTCACCAAGGCAGCCGAAGAACTCGGCATGACCCAATCAGCTGCCAGCTATCAGATAAAGGTGCTGGAAGAACGTGCCGGAACGCCGCTTTTCATAAGAAAAACAAGGCAGATCGCGCTGACCGAGGCCGGACAGCAGCTGGCGCCGCACGCAACAGGCGCGTTCTCGACCCTGGCCGACGCATGGGTCGCCACCAAGGGTGGAGCGACCGGCGTGCTGTCGGTGACGACCATGGAAACCTTCGCATCGAACTGGCTGGCCGTATGGCTTGGAACATTCCAGCTGATGCATCCCGATCTTGCCGTGAAGGTGAATACATCGCACGGGCTGGTCGATTTCACGCGCGGCGACATGGATGTCGGCATTCGCACCGGCAGTGGAAAATGGCCGGGCCTGACGGCTCACTATCTGTTCAAGGCGGACTATACGCCGATGCTCAGCCCGAGACTCGCCGAAAGCGTCGGCGGCATCCACCGCCCCGAGGATCTCTACCAAGTGCCGCTATGCTGTGCCGACGATCCCTGGTGGGAAATCTGGTTCAAGGCTGCCGGCGTGCCGTTCGAGCCCGATCGCGTCATCGCTGGCCCGAAGCTGGGTACGCAGGCCTATGATGCGATGGCGGCGCTGACCGACAAGGGCGCCGCGATCCTCACCAGAAACCTTTACAGCGCCCTGTTGGAAAAGGGCCAGTTGATACAGCCATTCGGCGTGCTTGGATCGGACGGCGACGGCTATTGGCTGGTGCATCTGGAGAGCCGCCGCAACGCGCCCAAAATCAAGGTGTTTCGCGACTGGGTGCTGGCGCAGACGGCAGAGATACGCGAACGCGAAAAGCGCGACAGCCCTCTAGGCACCGCGATAAAACTCGCCCCCGCCTCAACCCTCAGTCCTTGAAGGTCAACCCGTATCTTGCAACCTGTTCCTTCGGCATATCCGCAAGCGCCTGGCGCGTGGTGTAGCCGCCATAGATCACCTTGCCGTTCTTGATCATCCAGTCCTCGACGTCGGCCTCGGTCACCGTCATCCTGTCGCCCATCTTGTACTTGTTGCCATTGACCGGGACGTCGGCGAGCAGGCCGATATAGGAGCCGTCGCTGTAGCCGACCAGCTGCAGCCAGATATGCTCGGTGGCGCCGTTCTGGGTCAGCGGGAATTTTACCGTGTAGGTGCCGGGTGTGCCGGCGTCCATCAATTCGTGGAAGCGCTTGAGGGTCGAGCGGCCGCTGTCCTTGGCGGCCTGCATCGCCTTGTCCTCGGTGGAATAGGACACGACGTTCTGCTTCGACTCGGCCAGCGAAGTGCCACTTCCGCCCGGCATGTGGCCGAGCGAGCTGAAAAACCCGTAGCCGACAGCGGCGGCAAGAGCGACAGCCACAACTGGATTGCGCATGGACCCCTCCGAAACCCGATCACGGGCACGTTACCGGAAGGCTGTTGCGATACCGCTAAAGGACACAGTGAGCGGATCGTTAGCGAGACGCTGAAATTCAACCCAAGGCGCAGCGGCAGGCAGCGCAGGCGCACCGGCACCGGCCTGACGTTCAGTCGGCGTCGGCGACGGTCGTCTGCCCGCCTGCCCATGCCCGCCAGGCGCGCTCGTCGCCATGGAAGACGTTGAGGTCGATGCGGCCGGTCACGCCGTGCGACAGGCCGGAGCCGGAGTACTGCCAGAACAGCCATTTGCGGCCGGGATAGACTTTTGAGGGATGCCGCGCCACGGCGCGCAGCCAGAACGGATAATCGAGAAACGCACCCTTGAGATTGTCGCGATAGAAATCCGGTGCGGTGTAGATGATGGGCCGCTGGCCGTAATGGCGCTCCAGCTTGTCCATGAACACCTTCATCTTTTCCAGCACGGTGGCCCGCGACGGCCGCCGCTTGCAGGAAGATTCGCCGTTCCACTCGACATCGATTACCGGTGGCAGCGCGCCTTCGACCCTCGGCACATTGCGGATGAACCAGTCGGCCTGCTCGCCCGCGGTGCGGCACCAGTAGAAGAAATGATAGGCGCCGCGCTTCAGCCCGGCGGCGTCGGCATTGCGCCAGTTCTTCATGAACAGCGGATCGAGATGGTCGCCGCCATCGGTCGCCTTGATGTAGGCGAAGTTGGCGCCCTGGGCGCGCAGCTTGCCCCAGTTGACATTGCCCTGCCAGCGCGAGACGTCGACGCCGTGGACGGCAAGGTAGCGTGGCGAAGCCTTGCCGAAATTGATCGGCTTGGCGTCGCGAAAACCGTAGCGGGTGACTGGCGAGGCCAGCATGGCCGGCGCAGCGCGCGTCAACCGCTTCGGCGCAGACATCAGAGCGGCGGGCTCGAGCTGTGGTCTGGTGCTCCCCTGCGGCGTGCCCGCGACGATGGCCTCTTCTTCCTCGACCATGGAAAAGGGCGGCGCATTGTCGGCCACAGCGTTGTCGGCCACCATTTCGGACCGCATCGGCGCGAGGTCGGCGGTCTCCGCCGGAGCCGCTGTGACCGGCGCGCTCGGACGCACAACCGAACTGGTCGTCTCGTTCGACGGCTGCAAGCCATCGACGCCCGCTGTGGACGAACAGCCGGCAAGCCACAGCGATGCCAACATGAAACTGACGACGCCTGAAATCCGCATCTGGACCTGTACGCAAAACACAACAGACCGAAGGCAAACAGACGCCGCCGGACAAACCGGCCTCGATTACTAACGAGAAATTACCAACAAAGTTTGAATCAAGTTGTTAGGAATTGGCCCTCTTGTCTTCTCCCCCTGTGGGAGAAGGGGAAGCCCTTACCTTCCCAGCCATTGCTGCATGCAGCTTTTGGCCACCACATGCGCCGGTGGCACGGCGTCGGCGGCCGGGCGGCGGGCACGTTCGAGCAGCAGGCGAACCTGTTCGGGGCGCACGCGGTCACGCTCCATCACGAGGAGGACCATCGGATCGCTCAAAAGCTCGTCCAGGGTGCTGATTCTGTCGCTCATCGGTCGTCTCCTCGATACCGGCCCGCAGACGATAGATAGGCAGGCAATCATGGCCCGCCAATGACGCTTTGCCGGCTATGTCGTGGTTTCGGGATTAATTTCCGGTAAGGCCGGCGTCAGTTCGGAGGCGGCGCGCCTTCATGGTGCGGCAGGCCGTCATCGAGTTGCAGCCAGGGCTGCTTCGAGGCGGTCCACATATGCATTTCCGGCTTGAACAGCGAGGGATCGTCGAGCGAGCCGGTGGTGATGCCGACGATGCCGGCGGAGTCGCGTCGGGAAAACAGCGTGGTGCCGCAAGCGGCGCAAAAGCCGCGCTTGAGGTCCGGAGAGGTGTTGACCGTCGCCACCTCTCCCTCGACGGTGACATCGTCGATGCGAAACAAAAGGCGGGCATTGAAAGCCGCGCCGATCACCTTCTGGCAGCGCCGGCAATGGCAGACGCGCTGGTTGAGCGGCGCCGCCTCGGTGCCGTAGCGCACTGCCCCGCAATGGCATCCGCCCTGGTATTTCGTCATCATTCGAACCCATCGCACTGAAGGTCTCTTGATGATATCGACAGGTACCTTCCGGTCAATTGAAAAGTCCTGATGGCGCCATCGATTGCGCCGATAGGACCAATGGCTGCGCCAAGGCTCCGTAGCCTCGCAGGCACAAAAAAGCCGACCGCCTCTTCGAGACGGCCGGCATGTATTTTCAGGCAAGCTATTTCGTTTCGCTGAGGACTTCGTCCCAGGTCTTCACCTTGGTTTCGCCATTGAGGAAGGGCAGTGCCGCGGCCGTCAGCTCCGGTGCGAAGAAGACGTCGTAGTGGGTGCGATTGGGAATGATGGCCAGCCGGTTCTGCGACAGGTTCTCACGCATCCAGCCGGCATCCTTCAGCCCGCCGCCGAGCATCTGGTAGAACTTGATCTCGTGCTCGGGCTTGTACATGTCGCTGTCGCCATAGGCCAGCATGACTGGCATCTTCAGCTTCGCCACATCGGCGGAATAGTCGTAATCCTTGCGCATGAAATTGCCCAGCGCATCGAGCAGTTTAGGGAAATCGTCGGGACGTGGGGCGACGGCGACGTAGGATTTGTACATCGGCGTGTCCTTCATGAAATCGGCGGCGGCCGCGCTCACCTGCGCCTGCTGGCCGCGCATCTCGTCATAGAAGCCATTGGCGGCGAAGCCGGTCGAGACCAGGACCAGACGTCTCACCGTCTCGGGATGCTGGACGGCCATACGGAAGGCGACGCCGCCGCCCAGCGAATAGCCAAGCACGTCGACCTTGTCATAGCCGAGCGCCTTGACGATACCAGCCATGTCGTCGCCCATCCCCTCCAGGCTGAAGGGTCGCTCGCCGAGCGCGGTGCGGCCATGGCCCTGCAGGTCGACGGCAATGATGGTGCGGTTTTCCGCCAGCTTCGGCAGCAGCGGCGCGAACATGTCCGACGTGCCAAGGCCGCCATGCAGCAGAAGCAGCGGTTCGCCCTTGCCGTAGACGGCATAGTAGTAATTCAGGCCGTCGATCGGCAGCAGGCCGGACTTTTCCGGCTTCGGCATGGCTGTTGCTTCGGTGGTCATGGCGGGCTTGGTCTCCACTGCATTGGCTGGGCCGGGCGCTGCAAACAAGGCAGCGACCGAGGCAAGAATGGCGAAATAGATTGGTCTGGACATGTCGGTCTCCTCGGGTTCCGCCCCAAGGACGAGCGAGCACGCCGCGTGCCGACATGCCCTGCGAAAAAATCCGCGGAAGAATGATCGGTTTGGCTGTTGTCGATCGGTCGCGCGCCTCAGTGGCGCTTGGCTTGCACCAGATAGGCGTCGATCTCGGTCTCGCCGAGCCATTTGGCGGCTTCCAGCCGGTGCAGGCCCTCGACCAGGATGTGGCGCTTGCCGTCATGGCGAACCTGGATCGGCGTCTTCATGCCGTTTTCCAGTATGTCTTCGGCCAGATGCCGGACCGTTTCGGGATGCAGCGTCTTCTTGCGCGCCGTCGGCACGTAGATTTCGTCGACCTTGACCTTCTGCACTCTCAGCATACCGGCTCCCGAGGCGGAAAATGCCGCCTCGCCTGAGATAGTCGGTTTGCCGGGTGCGGCCAAGAGCGGCCAAGCAATTGTGTCGTATGCAATTGCTGGCCCGATCGTTTCCATTTGACGCTTGGCCGGCAGATGGCCGAAATGGCGGCCTGTCACTTTTCCGGTGTTCATGACCCAACTGCCGACCGAATTTCCCGATTTCGGACTGACGCCCGAGCAGCGCCGCGAGGCAGTGCGCGGCCATTACTATGAATGGCCGGGAATGGACGGCGAGCGCGGCGAGATCTGGTGTTATTCCAACCGCTTTTCCTACCGCGCCGGCGAGACCGTGACGCTGCATGTCAGTTCGAGAGTGCCGCGCTTCAGCATTGTCATTGTCCGCGACGGCGGCAGCGAGACAAAAGTCTTCGAGCAAACGGGGCTTTCGGCGCGCTGGCAGGATACGCCCGACCAGTGCTCGGTCGAAGGCTGCGGCTGGGAGGCGTCGTTTCAATTCAGCATCGGCAAGGATTGGCCGTCCGGCGCCTACCGGCTGACGCTGACGGCGGACGGCGGCGACGGCAAGCCGATCCACTGCCACCACCTCATCATCGTCGCGCCCCTGCCCGGCAAAAAGCCCGGTCGCGTGCTGCAGGTGGCGGCGACGGGCACCTGGCTGTCCTACAACACCTGGGGCGGCTCCAACGCCTATCAGGGCATCACCGGCCCGGGCCGCGACCAATATGCGCGCATGGTGTCGACGCAGCGGCCCTGGTGCCGCGGCTTCGTGGTGCTGCCCAAGGATGCGCCGCGCGTGCCGCTGGAGGTTGCGGTGCCGCCGAAAACAGTGCCGCGCTATCCGCACATGGAATGGGCGTACGCCACCGGACATTCGAAGAAATACACCTCCTCCGGCTGGGCGAGCTATGACAGCCACTTCTTCCGCTTTGCCGAGCGGGCCGGCTATGGCGTCGATCTCGCCAGCCAGCACGATTTGCACTTCTCGCCCGAGATTCTCGACGGCTACGACTGTGTGGTCTTCGTCGGCCATGACGAGTACTGGACCTGGGAAATGCGAGACGCCGTCGACAGCTACGTCGAGCGCGGCGGTCATGCGGCGCGCTTTGCCGGCAATTTCATGTGGCAGACCAGGCTCGAGGACGAAGGCCGGCGGCAGGTCTGCTACAAATACCGGGCGCGCGCCGAAGACCCGGCCTATGGCGGCGACGTCACCCGCGCCACCAACTCCTGGGAAGCGCCTGAGATCGGTCGTCCCGGCGCAATGACGTTCGGCCTCAACGCGACGCGCGGCGTCTATGCCGGCTGGGGCGGATGCGCACCGCGCGGCATGCGCGGCTTTCCGGTCTATCGGCCCGAGCACTGGGCCTTTGCCGGCACCGGCATGTACTATGGCGACCTGCTTGGCGCCGACAGTCATGTCTATGGCTATGAGGTCGACGGGCTCGATTTCGAGATCCGCGGCGGCCTGCCCTATCCGACACCGGACAGCGGTGCGCCTGACGGGCTGCAGGTGCTGGCCGTCGGCATGGCGAGCCAGGTCGAGGAAAGCGCCGACATCCCGATCGAGGACCAGTTTCTCACCGACGAGGATGGCCGCTTTACGGCCGAAACGCTATTTGGCGAGGCGACCGACGCCAATCTGGAAAAAGTCAAACGCGGCAACGGCATGATCGTCAATTTCCCGCGCGGCAAGGGCGAGGTTTTCCACGCCGGAAGCTGCGAATGGGTGGCCGGCCTGCTCAGGCAGGATCCGATGGTCGAGCGCGTGACCAGGAATGTAATCGATCGCTACCTCGGAAAGTCCTGACATGCAGAAGCCCTCATCAACTGGTTCAGAAACGCGCGCGCCCTCGCACCTGTTCTACCTCTCCAGCCTGCGCCGGCCGCTGATCGACCGCGCCGAAGGCATTTATATGTGGACGCAGGACGGCCGCCGCTTCATCGACGGATCGAGCGGGCCGATGGTCGCCAATATCGGCCATTCCAACCGCAACGTGCTCGACGCCATGAAGCGGCAGATGGACCGCGCCACCTTCGCCTACCGGCTGCATTTCGAGAACGAACCGGCGGAAGAACTGGCGCGGGAACTCGCCGGCAAACTGCCGGAGGGCATGGACCGAATCTTCTTCGTCTCCGGCGGTTCGGAGGCGACGGAATCCTGCATCAAGCTGGCGCGGCAATGGGCGGTCGCGACCGGCCAGCCGAAGCGCTGGAAGGTTATCACGCGTTTTCCCTCCTATCATGGCGGCACGCTGGGTTCGCTTTCGATAACCGGCGACGATGCGCTGGCCGAAACGTTCACACCGATGATGCGGGTGATGCCGACCGTGCCGGCGCCGACGGCATGGCGCGACCGCGACAATCTTTCGATGGAGCAGCGCGGCGTCCGCTATGCCGACATGCTGGAGGAGAAGATCCAGGCCGAGGGCCCGGACAGCGTGCTCGCCTTCATCATGGAGCCGATCGGCGGTGCGGCGACTTCGGCCCTCGTCGCACCGGACAGCTATTATCCGCGTATACGCGAGATCTGCGACCGCTACGGCATCCTGCTCATCCATGATGAAGTGATGAGCGGCGCCGGCCGCACCGGAAAATTCCTTGGCGGCGACCATTGGAACTGCAAGCCCGACATCGTCGCGCTGTCGAAGGGGCTTGGCTCCGGCTATGCGCCGCTCGGCGCGCTGGCCGCCCCGATGCGGCTGGTCGAGCCGCTGCTGGCGTCGGGCGGCTTCCAGCATGGCCACACCTATGCTGGCAATCCGCTCGCCTGCGCGGCCGGGCTCGCCGTGCTCGGCGAGATGGACCGCCTCGACCTGATCGCCAATGCCGCCGCGATGGGCGACGTGCTGATGGACGGGCTGAAAGGGCTGGCGAAGCGTTTTCCGTTCATCGCCGATGTCCGAGGCAAAGGCCTGCTCACCGGCGCCGAGATGGTTGCCGATCCCGAAACTCTACGGCCGATCGAACAGGGCAAGAAAGCCACGCAGCGCCTGCTCGACCTCGCCTACGAGCGCGGGCTGATCATCTACGGCCGCAGGGTCAAGGGCGGTGTAGACGGCGACAATTTCATGGTGGCGCCGCCGATGATCGTCACGGCTGAAGAGGTCGGCGAGATCATTTCCATCATCGGCGATTCGCTGGAAGTTCTGGCCGCCGAACTCGACCTGCCGGTCGAAGGCTGAGGGCTAAAGAATGGCGCCGAGGAAAGTCATCATCACCTGCGCGGTCACTGGCTCGGTGCACACCCCGTCCATGTCGCCCTATCTGCCGGTGACGCCGGACCAGATCGCGACCGACGCCATCGCGGCGGCCGAGGCTGGCGCCTCAATCCTGCATCTCCACGCCCGCGATCCCAAAGACGGCCGGCCGACCGCCGATCCTGAGGTGTTCATGCAGTTCCTGCCGCGCATCAAGCAAGCGACCGATGCGGTGATCAACATCACCACCGGCGGTTCGTCGCTGATGACGCTTGACCAGCGGCTGGCGGCACCACTGCGGGCCGAGCCGGAAATGTGCTCGCTCAACATGGGCTCGATGAATTTCGCGCTGTTCCCGATGCTCGACAAGCCAAGGGAGTGGCAGCACGAGTGGGAACCAAAGCTGCTCGAAGCCACGCGCGACACCATCTTCAAGAACACCTTTGCCGATATGGAAGGCGTGCTCGAAAAGCTCGGCAAGGGCTGCGGCACGCGCTTTGAGTTCGAATGCTACGATGTCGGCCATCTCTATTCGCTGGCGCATTTTCGCGACCGCGGGCTGGTGTCGGGGCCGCTGTTCATCCAGTTCGTGCTCGGCATTCTCGGCGGCATCGGCGCCGATCCCGACAATCTCATCCATATGAAGCGCATCGCCGACAAGCTGTTCGGCGACAGCTACCAGTTCTCGGTGCTCGCCGCCGGCCGCCATCAGATGCCCCTGATCTCGATCGCGGCGGCGATGGGCGGCAATGTCCGCGTCGGGCTGGAGGACAGTCTCTACGATGGACGGCAATTGGCGAAATCCAATGCCGATCAGGTGCGCAGGATACGTGGCATTCTCGATGGCCTGTCGCTGGAGGTGGCCACACCGGCGGAGGCGCGGGAGATGCTGGCGCTGAAGGGTGGGGACCGGGTGGCGTTTTGAGATGATTGAGATGGCGGCGCCCAGTCGCACCCCCCTCTGTCCTGCCGGACATCTCCCCCTCAAGGGGGGAGATTGGATGTCGCCACGGCCTTCGCAAACTTCCAAAGTTGCAGGACGGACGGCAGCGCAGAAACTGCTGATCTCCCCCCTTGAGGGGGAGATGGCCGGCAGGCCGGAGGGGGGTGCCTTGGCATCATACCTCCAGTGACTGCCTCGCCTAAAGTCACCCTCCGCCCCGGCACCATCGACGACGTCGACACCATCCATGCCGCGCTGCTCAAGCTCGGCACCCATATCGGCGCGCATCATGAGATCACGTCCACTGCCGACGATCTCCGCCGCTACGGCTTTGGCGACAAACCCGCCTTCTCCACCCTGATCGCCGAGATCGGCGGCGATTTTGCGGGGCTCTGCCTGCATTTCCCGATCTTCTCGACATGGATGGGGCGGCCCGGCGTCTATATCCAGGACCTCTATGTCGAGGACCGGTTTCGCGGCCGCAAGATCGGCGAAAGACTGCTGCGCCGGGTCGCGCGCGACTGCCGCCGGGATGGCGGCGCCTATCTCAGGCTGTCCGTCGACACCGACAATGACGGCGCCAAGGCTTTTTATGAGAGACTGGGCATCGCCTGGTCGAGCTACGAGCAGACGCAGAAGATTGTTGGCGATGCCTTTTTGGCCTTTGCCGATGCAGCGCAGGATGGGGACGCGGAATGAAAGCCTTCTTTGCCGAGGAGCAGAAACGCCACGACCCGAAGGCCTTTCTGTCCAGCGGTGCGCCGCAGCCCAATCCCGAACAGCCGGAGCGGGTAGAGCGATTGTTAGCCGGCGCAAAATCCGCCGGATTGATGATCGAGCGGCCCAGGGAACATGGCCTAGGCCCGGTGGCGGCCGTGCATACGCCGGAGTATCTCGCCTTCCTCGAACACATTTTTGCGCGCTGGCAGCGCATCGAGGGCGCATCCGCGGAAGTCATCCCCAACATCCATCCACTGGCCCGCACAGGGTCCTATCCGGCCTCGGCGGTCGGCCAGGCCGGCTACCACATGGCCGACACCGCTTGCCCGATCTCGGCCGAAACCTGGCACAGCGCGCTGTGGAGCGCCTGGAGTGCAGTCGAGGCAGCCGAAGCGGTGATATCGGGCGCGCCTGCCGCTTATGCGCTCTGCCGGCCGCCCGGCCATCATGCCTTTGCCGATGTCGCCGGCGGCTTCTGCTTCATCAACAATTCAGCGGTCGCAGCCCAGGTGTTGCGCAAGCAGGCAGCGCGGGTGGTGATCCTAGATGTCGACCTGCATCACGGCAACGGCACGCAAGGCATCTTTTATACGCGTTCCGACGTCCTGACGGTGTCGCTGCACGCCGATCCGGTGCGCTTCTATCCGTTCTTCTGGGGCCATGCCGATGAGCGCGGCGAAGGTCCGGGCCTCGGCTATAATTTCAACCTGCCATTGCCGCGCAAATCAGCCGACGCGGCGTTTCTGGAGGCCCTCGAAGTGGCGTTCCAGCGTATCCGCGCCTTTTCGCCGGACGCGCTGGTCGTGGCGCTCGGTCTCGATCCGTTCGAGGGCGATCCGTTCGGCGGGCTTTCGGTGACCACGCCCGGTTTCTCGCGGATCGGCGAGGCAATTGCCAAGCTTGGCCTGCCGACGGTTATCGTCCAGGAAGGCGGCTATCTCTGCGACGCGCTCGGCGACAATCTCACGGCGTTCCTCACCGGTTTCGGCGGCAAACAGCGATAGCTGACTAGCGCTGCTGCCTCAGCATGGCGATCACCCGGTGCACGCTTTCCAACGTCTCGTCGATCTCTGCCGCCGTGTTGTAGTGCGCAATACCGATGCGCACGACTCCCTGCTCGGCCGGAATGCCGAGATGGTGGACGATCTCCCAGGCGTAGTTGTGGCCCGACCATAGAAAAATGTTCTCGGCATTCATCTGCCGCACGATCGTCTCTGGCACGATGCCGTCGACGGTGAAGGACACGGTCGGCACGCGCTCAATGACACGCTTCTGATCGGTGATGCCGCGGATGGTCAGGCCCTCAATGGCGGACAGCCCATCGATCAGCCTCAGCGCCAGCGGGTTTTCGTAGGCGATCGACACTTCGTATGCCTTTGCGATCTTTTGCCTTCGCGAACCGCCCTCGCCGGCCGCAGCACCGAGTTCGGCGAAGTAATCGACCGCTGCGGTAAGCCCGGCCATCAGTTCGATCTGCGGCGTGCCGAGTTCGAAGCGCTCCGGCAGGCCATTGGAAGAGCAACGGCATTTGTAGGGTTGCAGCGCATCGATGATGTCGCGGCGTCCCCACAATATGCCCATATGCGGGCCGAAGAATTTGTAGGCCGAGCAGATCAGGAAGTCGCAGCCGAGATCCTGCACGTCCACCAGCCCGTGCGGCGCGAACTGGACGGCATCGACATAGACCAGCGCCCCGGCCTGTTTGGCAATTCGCGTCAGCGCCTTGACCCGGTTGATCGAGCCGGTGAGGTTCGAGGCATAGTTCAGCGCCACGAGCCGAGTCTTGTCGGTGAGCAGAGCGCTGAGCGCCGCCTCCTCGACCTGCCAGCTCTTTTCGTCGAAGGGCAGGAAGCGCACGACGAGGCCAAGATCTTCGGCCAGCTGCAGCCAGGGCGAGACGTTGCCCTCATGATCCATGCGGGTGACGATGATCTCGTCGCCCGGCTTGAAGCCGCGGCCGAGCGTGCGCGACATGTGATAGGTCAGCGTCGTCATGTTGGCGCCGATGATTATTTCCTCAGCGCTCGCTGCACCCAGGAAATCGGCCATCGCCGCATGGGCGCCGTCGACCACCTGTTGCGCGGCAAGCGTGGTTTCGAAATAACCGCCGAGATTGGCGTTGGTGGTGAGGAGGCAGCGCGCCACCGCATCGGCAACCGCCTGTGGCACCTGCGTGCCGGCCGGATTGTCGAGATAGATGCGCCGGCGGCCTTTGTCGGTCAGGTCCAGCGCCGGAAATTTTCCCCTGACGGTCTTGATCGGAAAATCCATTGCTGTCCCCTTCCCCTTGTGTTTTCTACGGAATTCCGCCCGGAGTGCCCGCTTACGGACAAGGATTGCCCACGCGCTGGTGGATCGCGTCGACGACCTTCTGCATCTCGTCGGTCCAGGTCACGTCGACTGAGGACAGCGCCATCTCGAGCTGGGCAATCGTCGTCGCGCCGATGATGCTGGAGGTAACAAAGGGTCGGCTGGCGACATAGGCGTTGGCGAACAGCGCCGGTTCGAGGCCGAAGGAGCGCGCCAGTTCGTTGTATTCGAGCTGCGCCTCCGCTGCATTCGGCGTCTCATAGCGCTGGCCGCGGTTGAACAGCTGCGAGCGCGAACCTTGCGGCCGCGCGCCATGATCGTATTTGCCGGTGAGATAGCCTTGCGCCAGCGGCGAATAGGCGAGAAAGCCAACCTCTTCGCGGTCGCAGACTTCGGCGAGGTTCACCTCAAATGTGCGGTTGACGAGGCTGTATGCGTTTTGCAGCGAAACGATGCGCGGGCCGACGCCCTTGTCGGCCTCGGCGATGAAGCGCATGACGCCCCAGGAGCTTTCGTTCGACAGGCCGAGATGGCGGATCTTTCCCGCCTTCACCAGCTCCTCGAAGACTGCGAGTGTCTCGGCGATCGGCGTCTCGCCGGCCGGCGCCCCAACGGCATCGGCACGGCGCGGCACAGCACCCACGCGGGTCGGGTTGGCGCCCCAGGGGATGTCGCGCTCCGGCCAGTGGATCTGGTAGAGGTCGAGATAGTCGGTGCCGAGCTTGGCCAGCGATTTGTCGATGGCGTCAAAGATGTCGGCGCGCACCAGTTTTGACGGCCGGTCGCCACGAAACCAGCGGTTGGCGGTGCGGCCGACCACTTTCGAGGCCAGGATGACCTTGTCGCGATTGCCCTTGGCCTTCATCCAGCTGCCGATGAACTTCTCCGTCCGCCCCTGCGTCTCCTCCTTGGGCGGTATCGGGTAGAGCTCGGCCGTGTCGATGAAATTGACCCCACGCGCAAAGGCCAGATCCATCTGCGCATGGCCATCGGCCTCGGTGTTCTGCTGGCCCCAGGTCATCGACCCCAGGCAGATCTGGGTAACAAGAAGATCGGTCCGACCGAGACGGCGTTTGTGCATCGAATTTTCTCCGGCGGGAATTGCGCGGCTACGCGGGAAGGAAGCCGCATCTATAGGGAAAGCGGCGCCGCTCTCCAACCCTTAGCGGACCGACTTTTGCGTGAACCCTGGAAGTCAGCGCCGGACGCCAGCCAAAGCGCGCCGCTTGGCCTCGTCGATCAGCATGTTGGCCACCTGCATGCGGATCATTGCGCGCTGGCGCAGATGCGGCGCGACGCGGTCGGGGTGGTTGGCGAAGGCAAAGCTGCGGCGCATGCGGCCAAGGTCAGCGCTCTTGACGGGATGATCGAGGCCGAGCTCGACGGCGATCGCGTCAGGGTCGATCGGCGGCAGCTTTTCCTCGGGCTTTGCCTCCTCGCCGGCCAGCGCCAGCTTGGCATGATCGAGAAGGGCGGCAAATTCTGCGGCCAGATCGGCTCCCGCCTCGCGGTATTCGGCGGCGAATGTTTCGCCCGAGACCTTGATGCGGCCGGAATGAAGCTCGTCGGCCACGGAGAGATAGTCGAACGGGATCGACGGCCGGGCGCTCGTCTCTTCCGCCGCCTCATCCTTGTCGGAGGCAACGAACAGATCGTCGAGCAAGGAAGCGAAATCCCGCTTGGCGCCGATGTCAGCCTCCCCCTCGTTTTGCGCATGCGAACAGAGCCGGTCGCACCATACAACCGGCTCGTTAAAAATGAATGCCGCTGATCTTAAGGAGTTTAGGCGTTCGCCAAGCTTGCGCGGATCGGTTGTTGGTGGGGGAAGCTCAACAAAAAGCCGGACTGCATTTGCATGCAGTCCGGAAATTCGCCAGGAGTGGCGAGGAAAAGCCGGCCATGTGCCAGCGTCTATGCATACGGTGGGGACGCGCCACAAGTTTCAGCGCATGCGCCAATTGTGCCGAAAAAAATTCGCCGGGCATGGCTGCCATGCAAATGCTGCACTGCACAACCTTCACAATTTTCCTATACTCGGCTCCGTGGAGGATCAACAAGGGGCCGAATCATGGGGTTCTTCACTGAAATGTTTGCCCGTCCGCGTCCGCAGGAGCATCAGCGTTACCGCTCGGCACTGGCCTTGCTTCACTCGATGAGCAATGCCGACCGCGCCGACATCGGCGTCAAGCCGGCCGATTTCCCGCGCATCGCGCGCGAAATGTCACTGCGTTGATCAAGACCTTGGCGCTAAACCAGCGCCAGACGAAGTTTCCCGGCAGCGGCCGGGAAACCTCGCAACGGCGAATGCTTCAACGATTACCGAGATAGGCGCCCTTGGTCAGCGGCACGCCGTTGTGGCGCAGGATGTCGTAGGCGGTGGTCACGTGGAAATAGAAGTTGGGCATGGCGACATGCAGCAAATACTGCAGCCCGGGCATCGAAGCCTCGCGCTGGCCAAATTTCAGTTCGACTATCCTGTCATCCGAGCCATCGAACTCGGCGGCCGAGAACGACGCCAGAAGCTCGAGGGTCTTGGTCAGGCGCGCCTGAAGCTCGGCGAAGGTCGCTTCATTGTCCTCATATTTCGGCACTTCGCGGCGGGCCAGCCGTGACGGCGCGCCCTTGGCATGGTCGGTGCAGATCTGCACCTGCCTCACCAGCGCGTACATGTCGGGCGCCAGCCTCGCGGTCAAAAACACCTGCGGGTCGATCTTGCGCTCGGTTGCATTCTGTTCGGCCGCCGACAGCACGCCGGACAGCGCCTTCAGCCTGGCCGAAAACACCGGCACCGAGGCTTCATACATCGATAGTGTCACGTTCAAATCTCCATTGCGGCTGAAGCGCCGACGGCGGGACGTAGCGCCTTCCCGGAGGATTTTTCAAGCGTCACCACGTCGCCGCAATCTCTATGATAGACTCCTTCGTGGTGGAGATTCTCCGATGAGACGCGTCTTTCTGGCAGCGGCCGCCTTTTGCTCCCTTGCCGCATCCGGCCAGGCTGTGTTCGCCGACGATGAACCGGCAGCCGATGACCAAGCCCCTTACGTCGATGACAGGTCAGACGCCGCAGCCGTCATCCGCTCGCTCTACAGCGCCATCAACCGGCACGAATTCGCCCGCGCCTGGGCTTACTACGGCGATACCAAGCCGGCAAAGGATTTTGATACCTTCGTCAAGGGCTATGACGGCACCGACAAGGTCGACGTCGAAACCGGCGCCATTTCCGATGAAGGTGCCGCCGGCAGCATCTATTACAGCGTCCCGGTGGCCATCCGCGCCACCGACAAGGACGGCAAGGAAGCAGTCTTCGCCGGCTGCTACACGCTGCGCCAGGTCAGCGCTCAGATCCAGGCCCCGCCGTTCCGACCGATCTTTATCGACAAGGGCGCGCTGAAGCCGTCCAAGGCCGATTTCGAGGAGGCGCTGCCGCCAAGCTGTGGTGACGGGCCGCCGCCGCCGAAGAAGGACACCGCACTCGAGCAGGTGAAGAAACTGTTCGCCGCCGATTATGGCGATCAGTGTGACAAGCAATTTCTCGGCGAGGAGCCGAACATCTTTTCGATCAAATACAAGGCAAAGGACGCGGCTGCCAGCGATCCCGACAAGGAAACGCGGCTTTTCGAGTTCTACTGCCAAGCGGCAGCCTATAACGCAAGTTCGGTCTACTACATGACCGACGAAGTATCGGGCGTGCGGCAGTTGCAGTTCACCGAGCCCGAATTGGATATCCGTTACGAGAACAATGACAGCGACGGCAAACTGCTGGGCATGGATATCATCGGCTTCCGCACAACCGGCTGGGCGGCCAATTCCGAATATGACGAAGACGCCAAGACGCTGACCACGTTCAACAAATGGCGCGGCATCGGCGACGCCTCGGACAAGGGGATATACCTGTTCCGTAACGGCGATTTCTCCCTCGTCCAATATGATGTGGACGCGTCTTACGATGGCGAGGAGAACCCGCAGACGGTGGTCGACTACAACACCGCGCCGTAGGGGTCTTAGCAGGAACCGCCGCGCTTAAGCAGTCCTTCACATTCGCCTTCTCGTTTCAGGCCGCGAACGCATCGGCCGGAAGAAGGCGCGAATGTCCTCGACCAGAAGACTCGGTTCCTCCAGCGCAGCGAAATGGCCGCCTCGCGGCATCGATGTCCATCGCTGAACGTCAAAGACCCGCGCCACCCAGGATCGAGGCGGCATCGGCAACTCGCGAGGGAAAAGCGCTACCCCAAATGGCGGCAAAACGCGTTCCAGCGTCTCGAACGCAAGAGGGAACAGTCGATTCTCCTTGTAGAGCCGCAAGGACGAGGTGAGCGCGTTGCTGAACCAATAGAGAGAAACATCCGTAAGGAGCGTGTCCATGCCGAAGGTGCGCTCCACGTCACCGTCGCAATCGCTCCAGCTACGGAACTTCTCGATCATCCAGGCTGCGAGACCGATCGGCGAGTCTGTCAGAGCATAAGCAAGCGTCTGAGGCTTCGTGCCCTGCAGATGGGCATAGGCGCCCTCCGTTGCCGTCCAGGCCGCGGCCTTGTCCAGGAAGGCCTGCTCCTCAACGGTGACAGGTGGCAGACCTGCACCCAAGGGTGGCCGATAGCTCCCGGGAATGTAATTGACGTGGACGCCAAGCACGCTTTCGGAATGGAGCCGTGCCATCCAGGCGGAAACGCCCGCGCCGATGTCGCCTCCTTGGGAAGCGAAGCGGTCGTAGCCGAGCCCGCGCATCAACTGTACCCATAACTCCGCGATGCGGCCGGAATGGAAGCCTGGTTCCGTCGGCGCCTGGGAAAAGCCGTATCCGGGCAAGGAGGGAACTACCACGTGGAAAGCGTCGGCCGGGTCACCACCATGGGCAGCTGGGTCTGCCAGCAATGGAATGACGTGTTCCATTTCGATGAACGAGCCGGGCCAGCCATGCGTTATGATCAGCGGCAGCGGCGCCGGTCCGTTGCCTGGCTGGTGGACAAAGTGGACATCTAGGTTGTTCAGCCTCGTCAGATATTGCGGCAGCCGGTTCAGCCGCGCCTCTTGCACTCTCCAGTCGAAGCGGTCTCGCCAGCAATCCGCAAGGCGCTTGATGAACGGCAGGTCGGCCCCATCGTTCCAGCCCGCTTCGCTTAGCGGAATTGGCCATCGTGTTGCGCTAAGCCGGCGCTGGAGATCTTCAAGTTGTTCGTTCGGAATTTGGATCTTGAAGGGGTGGGCGTCCATCGCTGTGCTTCCGATCTGTTGGATCATATCAGCCTACACCTAAGAGGATATCGGCCGAACCATGATTGCCAAAACCAAGGGGCACCCCTGGGCGATATGCCTCAGGGCGCCTTCGACAGCATCCAGTTCAGCGTTTGGCGCCAGTCGACCATGCGGATCGGCGTGCCATGGGTGCCGGTCTCGAACCGGACGAACCGGGTCGGATAGGCTTTCGAGTTCGCAGTGATGGAGCGGAAGAAGGCTTCCTGCTTCTCCACGGGAAAGACCGGATCCTTGCTGCCTTGGCCGAAGAACACCGGCACATGGCGCCTGTAGGCCGGGCTCGACAGGAAACCGTCATCCCACAGCGAGCCGAGCAGCAGCAGCCCGTTTATGCGCCGTCCCGTATCGTTGCGGCCGGCCAGCTTCCAGCACAGCGCACCACCCATAGAGCCGCAGGCGACGAAAATCTTGGCGTCCGGCGAGGCCTCGGCATAGTGGCCGATCAGCGCCGCGACCTGGGCCGCGCCCTTGTCGCCGAAATCGGTGAAATCGGGTGAGAGATAGAGGCCGCCATTGCCGGCCATCAGGTTCTTGATGCGGTTGAAATTGCCGCCGAAGGTGAAGTCGTCGACGCCCTGCTTGCGGCTGCCGCCCTGCCCGTGCAGGTAAAGCACGATGATACCGGCGCCTTCGGTCTTGCCTACGGCGACATGCCTGACATCGCCGGCATCGGTTTTCAGCATCAAATCCCGCTGCACCTTGCGCACGCCGGTGTCGGTATACTTAGCCTGCACGCGCTTTTCCGGCACCTCGTCGCGGTCGTTGATGTCGCGCATCTCGCGATAGTCGATGACGGTGTAGGCGCCTTTGTCCGTGGACGAGAGCGTCGCCGGATAGGCGAAGAGGTCATCCTTGTAGGGTTTTAGTTCGAGCGCGTCCGCGTGGGCGGCGGAGAACAAGAAAAGAAGTGAAACCAGAAGGGTATGGAACGCGGCTACCCCCCTCTGGCCTGCCGGCCTGGCCGGCAGGCCAGAGGGGGGTAGAAGCGCTGAGGCAAGTAAAGAGAGAGCCATGCTAAAGGCATGCGTTTTTCGGCTTCGCTTTGTCAATCCTGCAGCACGCCGCCGGCGTCTTCGAGCGCCTCGCGGGTGTCGACGTCGACCGACGCGCCGTCGCCGATCTCGACGTCGATGACATCCAGTCCCTCGGCCTCGACCAGATGGCGGGCGCCGGTGTCGCCCTCGAGATGGGCGATGCCTCCAAACAGCGAACGCGGCAAAAGCACCGGATTGCCGCGGCGGCCGTCATGGGCGGCGCGCACCACCGAACGGCCGCCGTCCCTGCGGAAGGCCTCGATCAACCGATCGAGATCGGCCGATGAGATACCCGGCATGTCGCCGAGGACGATCATGGCGCCGGCCGCATCGGCTCCAACGCGGGCAATGCCGGCTTTTAGAGACGAGGACAGGCCGTCGGCAAAATCCGGGTTGTCGGCAAAGATCACGTCGAGGCCCGAGAGCGCGGCGTGCACCCGCTCGCGCTGATGGCCGGTGACGACAACGGTGGCAGAAGCCTTGGAATCGAGCGCCCGTTCAGCGGTGCGGCGCACCAGCGGCTTGCCGTCGAACAGCGCCAGAAGCTTGTTCGGCCCGCCCATGCGGCTGGAGCGACCGGCGGCCAGAAGCACGATCTCGACCTTCAGCCCGGCTCTCGCCGGCAGCGGCTCGCGCGGCTGCGGCCTGGTCGGGATTTCCATCAAGAGGCCGCCAACGCCCATGCCGGCGATGTCCTTGGCGGTGACGTCGAGACCGGCGATCAGCCTGTCGAGCACCCAATCGAAACCGTTCTCCTTGGGGCTGCGGGCGCAACCGGGCGCGCCGATGACGCGCTTGCCATCGAGCGTGCCCAGCACCAGCAGATTGCCGGGATCGACGGGCATGCCCGCGCGGATCACCGTGCCACCTGCTGCCTCGATCGCCGCCGGAACGACATCGTTGAAATCGCTCATCGCCGAGGCGCCGAAGATCACCACCATGTCGTTGTCGCGCGCCAGCGCGGCCGCTGCCTCGGCTACAGGCGCGATCTCGTGCGGCGTGCGGCGCTCCGTCGTCAGCCGGCCGCCGGAGCGTGCCAGCCGGGCCTCGGTGACGCGCAGCGTCTTGTCGAGCACGCTGGCCTTGATGCCGGGCAGCATCGTCTGAATGACGCCGATGCGCACCGGCTGATAAGCGTTGACGGCGAAGATCTCGCCACCGGCGCAGATTTTCACCACCTTGTCGACCAAAGCTGAGGCGACGGCGAAGGGGATGATCTTGACCGTCGCCACCATTTGCCCCGTCTCGACCGGCGCGTGCTGCGCCAGCGTGGCGATGGTGATGGTCGGGTCGACCGCATTGATGGCGTCGATCATGGCGGCATCGACGGTGAAGAGACCGGCGACCTTGGCATGGAGGTTGACGCGGCCGGTCGCGGCAGGTTTTGCCTCGATGTTGCGGTGGGCCATGCTGGCAGCAATCTTTTCGGCCGCCGCATCCTCGCTTAGGTCATCGGCGGCAAGCACCGCCACGACGATCTCGGTAATGCCGGCCGCCTTCAGCACCGCCACGTCCGGCGTGCTCAGCCTGTGCGCCTTGCGGAAACGCCGCTCGCCCGCCGTCGTGGCATGCGCCAGCACCGCGCCTTGCGCCTGATCGATCGGGATCGGCCCGAACTTCACGCCGCCGCGCCTTTGGCTTCGAGACCGCGCGAGCGAAAGGCGTGGATCGTCTGCGCCAGGATGGCGACGGCGATCTCGGCCGGGCTCGCCGCGCCAATGTCGATACCGATCGGTGCGTGGATGCGGGCGATCTGGTCGGCGCTGGCGCCGAGCGCCAGCAGGCGCTCGACGCGCCTGGCGTGTGTTTTGCGGCTGCCGAGTGCGCCGACATAGAAACAGTTGGCGTCGAGCGCGGCCTTCAGTGCGAAATCGTCGATCTTCGGATCATGGGTGACGGCGGCCAGCGCCGTATAGCTGTCGAGCGGCTGGCGTTTCAGCACATCCTCCGGCCATTCGGCATGGAGTGCTACATCGGGAAAACGGTCCGGGGTGGCGAAGGCGGTGCGCGGATCGACGATCTCCAGGGGATAGCCGGCGATCCTGGCCATCGGCGCCAGCGCCTGACTGATATGGACGGCGCCGACTACCACCAGGCGCGGCTGCGGCAAATGCGCGTTGAGGAAGAAGGTGCGCCCTTCAGCCTCGACCGAACCCGAATTGCCGGTGCGGAAAGCCTTGGCGATCGCTTGACCGAGATCGCCGGCAACCTGGTCGCCTTCTCGCACGATGCGGTCGCGGCCGTCGCCGAGATCGGTCACCAGGATCGCCGCACGGCGGGCACGGCGTTCGGCATTGAGGGCTTTGAGAGCGTAGGGATCCATGCCTAACCGAGCCGCTCCACATAGACCTTGATGCGGCCGCCGCAGGATAGGCCGACCTGCCAGGCGGTTTCGTCGGCAACGCCGAACTCCAGCATCTTCGCTTTCCCCGAGTCGATGACGTCCATCGCCTCGCTCACCACGGTACCCTCAACGCAGCCGCCCGAGACCGAGCCGTGAAAATTGCCTTCGGCGTCAATGACCAGATGACTGCCGGCCGGCCTCGGCGCCGAACCCCAGGTCTCGACCACAGTGGCGATGGCGACATCCTTGCCGTCCTTCATCCAGCCTTCCGCGATGATCAAGGGGTCGCGGGCCTCATCGAGATAGATGCTGTTGTCCATGATCGCTTGCCTCAAAGTCTGTTTTCTCTGGGAGCCTGTTTTTCGGAATCCAATATGGCTATGCGGCGCGCCTGACACCAGCGTCCAGCCAGCGACGCGGATCGACCGAAGCGGCCGATTTCTTGTCCAGCGAGGCGCAGAGGTCGGCCAGCGCATCGAGATTGTGTACCGAGCGGAACTCGTCGACATGAGGCAGCATCGCTCTGACGCCGCGGGCCCGCGCCTCGAAGCCGCCAAAGCGCAGAAGCGGGTTGAGCCAGATCAGCCGCCGGCAGGATTTGTGCAGGCGATCCATCTCCTCCGACAGGCCGGAAACATCGTCGCGCTCCAGCCCGTCGGTGATCAGCAGCACCACCGCGCCCTGCCCGAGCACGCGGCGTGACCAGTGCTTGTTGAACTCCGCCAGCGTATCGCCGATGCGGGTGCCGCCCGACCAGTCCTTCACCGCCGCCGAGCAGTCGGCAAGGGCGGCATCGGGGTCGCGATGGCGCATCTGCCGCGTGAGATTGGTCAGTCGCGTGCCGAAGACGAAGGTGTGCACGCGCCGCCGTTTTTCGGTCAGCGCATGCAGAAAGTGCAGGAAGATGCGCGTGTACTGGCTCATCGAACCGGAGATATCGGCGAGAACCACCAGCGGCGGATGCACTTCGCGGGCTGAGCGGAATTTCGGCAGGATCAGTTCGCCGCCGGTGCGCGCGGCCGAGCGCATCATGGCGCGTGGATCGATACGGCGGCCATGCAGGTCTGCCTTGAAGCGTCGGGTACGGACCATGTCGAACGGCAGCCGCAGCCGGGCAATCGCCTTCTTGGCGTCTGCCATCTCGTCGGCATTCATCTGGGCAAAGTCCTTGCCGCGCAGCACTTCATTCCCGGAGAAGGTTAGCCGGGCGTCGACTTCGATCTCCGGGATTTCCCTGACCGGCCGATTCTTCTCGTGGCCTTCGAACATGGCCTGGCTGACGCGGTTTTCTGCCGCGCGCGGCTTTTGCTTCCCCTTGGTGTCGGGCGCCACAGGCGAGAACATCGCCAGAAGTTTCTCGATCAGCTCGCGCGATTTCCAGAACAGCCGGAAGGCTTCGTCGAAAACAGGGTGATCCTCGTGCCGCGACACCAGCACGGCATGCAGCGTCCAGTAGAAATCGTCGCGCGAACCGATGCCGGCTGCCAGCACCGCCTCGATCGCATCCTTGACCGAAGCCGGCCCGACCCGCATGCCGGATTTGCGCAAGGTGCGGGCGAAATAGACGATGTTGTCGGCGATGCGCCCGTCTTCCGTCGCCTCTCTGGGTTCGGGCGCCTTCACTTGCCCTACTCCGCCGCCGCCAGTTCGGCCTTGACCTCGTCGAGGATACGCCGGCCCTCGCCCGCGCCGATGCGGGCAATGTCGTCCTGGTATTTCAGCAAAACGCCGATCGTGTCGGAGACGGTTTCGGGATCGAGCGCCACCTTGTCGAGTTCGGTCAGCGCGCCGGCCCAGTCGATGGTTTCGGCGACGCCCGGCGCCTTGAACAGCTCGACCCGGCGCAGCTTCTGAATGAACGACACCACTTCCGCGGAAAGCCGGCTGTTGGCCTGCGGCACCTTGCGGCGCACGATCTCCAGCTCGCGCTCGGCATTGGGATAGTCGACCCAGTGATAGAGGCAGCGCCGCTTCAGCGCGTCGTGGATTTCCCGCGTGCGGTTGGTGGTGATGATGACGATCGGCGGCTCCTCCGCCTTGATCGTGCCAAGCTCGGGCACCGTCACCTGGAAGTCGGACAGGATTTCGAGCAGGAACGCCTCGAAGGCTTCGTCGGTGCGATCGAGTTCGTCGATCAGGAACACCGGGGCAGCACCCGCCTTGCCCGTCAGCGCATCGAGCACCGGGCGGCGGATCAGGTATTTTTCGGAAAAGACATTGCTCTCCATGGCGGAGCGGTCGACCGAGCCTGCCGCCTCCTCCATGCGGATCTCGATCATCTGCGCGGCGTAGTTCCACTCATAGACGGCGGAGGAGACGTCGAGCCCTTCATAGCATTGCAGGCGGATCAGCCGCCGGCCGAGTGCCTGCGCCAGCACCTTGGCGATCTCGGTCTTGCCGACGCCGGCCTCGCCCTCGAGGAAGAGCGGCCGCTGCATGCGCAGCGACAGGAACAGCACCGTTGCGAGCGAGCGGTCCGCGACATAGTCCGCGCCGGTCAGGAGATCGAGCGTTTCGTCGATCGTCCGCGGCGCGGGGCGCGGTTTCAGCTCGGTCATTCTTTCTCCGTTGCCGCCTCTGCTCCGCTCTGCAGCACGTGGTAGTCGCGGGCGTGGTAGATCAGCGGCCGCAAATTATCGCCCATGCGCAGGCCTGTCACCTTGCCAAAAAGCACACGATGGGTGGCGAGATCCTTGGTGTCCATCAATTCGCAGTCGAAAACCGCAAGAGCGCCCTTCAGGGTAGGCGCGCCCGTCGATATAACATCCCACTCGCCAAGCGCGAAACGCTCATCGGCCGACAGCCCGGTCAGGCCTGAAAACGCCACCGATAGCGGCTGCTGGTGCGAAGCCAGCGTGTTCAGCGCAAACCGGCCGTTTTGCACGAACAGCTCGTTCTTGGCATTCTCGCGGTTGAGACAGACTAGAACCGTCGGCGGCGTGTCCGACACCGAACAGGCGGCAATCACCGTCGTGCCGCGTTTGCCGGCGGGCCCGTCGGTGGTCACCACATGGACGTGGCCGGCAAAATGCGCCATCGCGTCGCGATAGGCCTGAGGCCCTATGTCGTTCAACTTCAACACCGATGATTTTCCATAAGCGGGAATCCAAGCGTTATATATGGCGGCACACAATAGGCCACAAGCGAAGTGGTTGACGCCAATCCGCAAATTCCCGTGTTGCGCCTGGGGCGGGCAGCCTTTAGGTCTTGGCGGAAGAGACGCTGGAAGTATGCGACCGGCACGGAGGAATTCGTCGTCAGAATGCGACCCCTAACAGCTGTAATAGCGGCACTGCTCTGGCTGCTGCCGGCAAGCGCCGGCGCGCAGACTTTGCTTGTCGGCGTCGCCGCACCCCTGTCCGGTCCGTCGGCGATCCTGGGCAAGCAGATCGAGGCGGGTGCTGCCCTGGCAGCAGAAGCCAGCGGCGCCGAGATCAGGACGGTCGACGATGCCTGCACCGCCGATGGCGGGGCTACCGCCGCCAGGGAATTCGCCGCTGCGAAGGTCGATATCGTCGTCGGCTTCCTCTGCACCGAGGCGATCCAGGCGGCGCTGCCGATCCTGAAGGATGCCAACATACCGGTCATCACCGTCGGCGTGCGCACCGAAAGCCTGACCGACCGCCGCGCCAAGACCGGCTGGCCGGTCTATCGGCTGGGGCCGCGCGGCGACGACGAGCGCAATGCCGTGGCCGCCATCCTCACCCGGCTGTGGCAAAGCGAATTGTTCGCCATCGTCGACGACGGCACCATCTATGGCCGCGAAATCGCCGAGACGCTGCGCGCCGCGGCCGAACAGGCGGCGCTGAAGCCGGTCTTCACAGACACGTTCCGGCCCCAGCTCGACAACCAGATCGGGCTGATCGGCCGGCTGAAGAAATCAGGCGCGACGCATGTCTTTGCCGGTGGCGACGGCGACGACATCGCCATTATGGGCCGCGACGCCGGCCAGCTCGAGGCCGGCATCGTCTTTGCCGGCGGCGAGAATTTGCGCACGCCACCCGGCGATGTGCCTTACGCCATCGGCACGCTGATGATCGCGCCGCCGGAATGGGCCGATGTCGCCGATCCCAAGGTGCTGGCGGCGTTTACGGCCAAAAACATCGCGCCGGATGGCTATGCCTTGCCGGCCTATGCGGCGGTGGAGATTGCCAAGACGGCCTCGGCCGCGCCCGAGACCTCGGGCAAGGGGCTGGCCGACGCGCTAACCGGGCATGATTTCACCACCGCGATCGGCCCGCTACGGTTCGACGACAAAGGCGATCTGAGCCAAAACCTCTATCGCGCCTTCCGCTTCGACGGGACGCGTTTCGTGCCGGCGGAGACGAATTGATGTTTCGCACCGGGCCGCGCAATCTGATCACCGATGTCGCCGGCTTGCGCGTCGGCAACGCGTCGGATGCCAGGCTGAAATCGGGCGTCACCACCGTATTGTGCGACGAACCGGCGGTCGGTGGCGTGCAGATCCTCGGCGGCGCGCCGGGCACGCGCGAGACCGACCTGCTCGAACCGCATAATTCCATCGAGGCGGTTCATGCCGTCGTGCTGTCGGGCGGCTCGGCCTTCGGCCTCGACGCCGCCTCCGGCGTTCAGGCAGCGTTGCGTGAAAACGGCATAGGCATCGATGTCGGCGGCTTTCGCGTGCCGATCGTGCCGGCGGCGATCCTGTTTGACCTGCGCAATGGCGGCGACAAGGCTTGGGGGCGTTATCCGCCCTACCGCGACCTCGGCTACGAAGCAGCTCAGGCGGCAACAGTCGACTTTCCGCTCGGCACAATCGGCGCTGGAACCGGCGCGCTAAGCTCCGGGCTGAAGGGCGGCCTCGGCTCGGCCTCGACCGCGCTCGACAGCGGCATCACCATCGGCGCGCTCGCCGCCGCCAACCCGACCGGCTCGGTGACGATTGCGCGTACACGCTATTTCTGGGCGGCACCCTTCGAGATCGGCGATGAGTTCGGAGGCCTCGGCTATCCCTCGCCGATGCCGGACGACGCCAGGCGGATCCTGTTGAAATACCGCGACAAGCGTGTCGGTGGACAAGTCGAGGCCGGTGGTAACACCACCATCGCCGTCATCGCCACCGATGCCGTGCTGACCAAGGCGGCAGCCAAGCGGCTGGCCATTTCAGCGCATGACGGCTTCGTGCGCGCCATCTGGCCGGTGCACACGCCGGCCGACGGCGATCTGGTGTTCGCGCTGGCGACGGGGAAGAGCGGCATAGAACTCAGCGCCGACGATGCCGTCGATTTCTTTGCCACTGCCGGCGCCACCATGGCGCGCGCAATCAGCCGCGGCATCCATGCCGCGACGCCGGCCGAAGGCGACCTGTTTGCGGTGTGGTCGTCGCGCTGATTTTCAGTCAGGTCGGGTCGGACTCTTCTTCCTCGAAGCTGACCGCGACATCCGAATTTGCCGACAGCCAGACTTTCTGGCCCTCGACCTCGGCAAGCAGGCTCAAGGGAATGTAGTGGTGATGCCCCTGATGGGCGCCCTCGCCGCTGTCGGCCTTGGTCAACTTGATCCGCTCGCCATCGACCCTGTCGACGGTGCCGATGTGAACGCCGTCGGCGCCGACCACTTCCATATGCTCGCGAATCTTGCTGGCCTCAGTCATGGGGTGTTCTCCTTTTGAAAGCGATCGACGATAACAAACAGAGGCGAAATTGGATGCATCGCCTTTCGAATAGCACGATGTTTTGACTGTCTCGTGATAGGGAACGATCGAACCACGGCAGGCGGAGCGGAACCCCGATGCGAAATCTCGTCCTGATTGGCGTTTGCCTGCTGGTCCATCTGGCATCCGCCATGGCCGCCCGAGCGGGCGATGTCGCCGAGCTTGAAATCCTCGGCTTCAGCAAGGATGGCGGCGTCTTCGCCTTCGAGGAATACGGTGTGGCAGACGGTTCGGGCTTTCCCTATGCCCAATCGCTACTACATCAACACCGCCGACGACACGTTCCTGAAGGGCACGCCAATCCGGGTCCGGCTGGAGGATGAGACCGCCTCGCTCGATACGGCCCGTCAGCAGGCCAGGCAGAAGGGCGAAGCAATCATTGCCCAGGCCGAGCTTACCGCCAACCGCGGCATCACCGCCGGCTTCAACCCGGTGACCGAATTGTCGGCCGACCCGTTCCGCATGGTGGTCAACCCACGGCCGATCTTTTCGCCGGTCGACCCGCCGCTGGAATTCCGGCTGGACGAGATCGGCATGAACGACACCGAAAGCTGCCAGAGCCAGGGCGAGGTCAACGGTTTTCGCCTGCTGCGGATCGAGGCCAGGGATGGCGGCCAGACCCATCTGCTGCATGAGTATAAATCGATCCCGAAAAGCCGTGGCTGCCCGAACGGCTACAGGATCGGCGCGGTGCAGACGTTCTCGATGGACAGCATCAGCGCCTATGCGGTGCTGATCGCAGTGCGCCAATACGGCTTCGAAGGACCGGATTTTCGCTGGATCGCCGTGACCGGACGCCTGTGACATCGCTCGATCAATCCAGTTGGCGCAAGCGCGCCGGAAATCGCGTCAGCCGCGCCATACCATCGACGGGCGCGGCGCTTGTCGGCGCCTTGCTGTGGGCGATGGCCATGGGCGCCAGCGCGCTGACCGGTCTTTGGCTCGACAATTGGGAGACCCCGGAAAAGATCCGCTTCGTCGTCCTGCTGTTTGCGACCGGCGCGGCATTGGCCTTTCCCGTCGGGTTGTTCGCGGCGCGGCTGGTCTCGCTCGACCGGCATTGGGAGGTGGCGTTCGCCGCCGCCTTCGTCTGCCTGCTTGCCACGACGCTCGCCTTCACCGGCGGGTTGTTTGCGCTGCAATACCGCTCCTATTATGCCGAATGGCACGCGGAGGCCTTCACCGCCCGGTGGGCGTTCGAACTGGTCTTCACCTCGCTGACGGCGCTCTACCAGTTCGTGGTGCTGGGTATCAGGCTCTATTTTCCGCTCGGATTCATCGCGCTTGCCGCCGCCAGCGTGTGGTTTGCACGCCAGCAGCGTTGAGCATTCGGTCCGCCTCTGATAGGAGGCGCACTTAACCACCGACATATCAGGACTGACGGATGATCCCTCGCTATTCCCGGCCGGAAATGGTCGCCATCTGGTCGCCGGAAACCCGCTTCCGCATCTGGTTCGAGATCGAGGCCCATGCCTGCGATGCGCTAGCCGAGCTCGGCGTCATCCCCAGAGAAGCCGCCAAAACCATCTGGGAAAAAGGCGGCGCCGCCCAATTCGACGTCGGCAAGATCGACGAGATCGAGGCCGTCACCAAGCACGACGTCATCGCCTTCCTCACCCATCTCACCGAATTCGTCGGGCCGGATGCGCGTTTCATCCACCAGGGCATGACCTCATCGGATGTTCTCGACACCTGCCTTGCGGTGCAGCTCGGCCGCGCCAGCGATATCCTGCTGGCCGACCTCGACGGCCTGCTCGCCGCGCTGAAGCGCCGGGCCTTCGAGCACAAGGACACCGTCACCATCGGCCGCAGCCACGGCATTCATGCCGAGCCGACCACGTTCGGCGTCAAGCTGGCGCAGGCCTATGCCGAGTTCTCACGCTGCCGCGAGCGGCTGGTGCACGCACGGGAGGATATTGCCACCTGCGCCATATCGGGCGCGATCGGCACCTTCGCCAACATCGATCCCTATGTCGAAGAGCATGTGGCGAAAAAGCTTGGGCTGAAGCCGGAGCCGGTGTCGACGCAGGTCATCCCTCGCGACCGCCATGCCATGTTCTTTGCCACGCTCGGCGTCATCGCCTCGTCGGTCGAGCGGCTGGCGACCGAGATCCGCCATCTGCAGCGCACCGAGGTGCTGGAAGCGGAAGAGTATTTTTCGCCGGGCCAGAAGGGCTCGTCGGCAATGCCGCACAAGCGCAACCCGGTGCTGACCGAAAACCTCACCGGCCTTGCCCGCATGGTGCGCTCCATGGCGCTGCCGGCGATGGAGAATGTGGCGCTCTGGCACGAGCGCGACATCTCGCATTCCTCGGTCGAGCGCATGATAGGGCCGGACGCCACGGTAACGCTGGATTTCGCGCTGTCGCGGCTCACCGGCGTCGTCGACAAATTGCTGGTCTATCCCGACAACATGCTGAAGAACATGAACAAGTTCCGTGGCCTTGTGCATTCGCAGCGCGTGCTTTTGGCGCTGACGCAAGCCGGCGTCAGCCGCGAGGATGCCTACCGCCTGGTGCAGCGCAACGCCATGAAGGTATGGGAACATGGCGCTGATTTCCTTGAGGAATTGTTGGCCGACAAGGAAGTCACCGCAGCGCTGCCCGAAGCCGAGATCCGCGAGAAATTCGACCTGGGCTATCACACCAAGCATGTCGACACGATCTTCAAGCGGGTTTTCGGATAGGATCTTCCATGCGGCTGGCTGTCCTTTCCGACATCCATGGGAATCTGCGCGCGCTTGAGGCGGTTCATGCGCAGATCAAAGACGCTTCTCCCGACATCATCGTCAATCTGGGCGATTGTCTCTCCGGGCCGCTATGGCCTGAAGAAACCGCGCAATATCTGATGGCACAGAATTGGCCGACCGTGCGCGGCAATCACGACCGTGTGCTGGTCGAGCCGCCTGCTTCCGGGTTGGAAGACGTCGATGCTTTCACCCACCAATGCCTGTCCCAGGCGTCATTGACCTGGCTCTCCGCATTGCCGGTCACCCTGTCGCCTGCCCAGGACATCCTGCTTTGCCATGGCAGCCCCAGTGACGACGACGTGTTCCTGCTCGAGGAAGACGGAGGCAGCCACTTCCACCCGTCCAATGAAAAGCAGATCAGGCACAAGCTGGGCAGCGCCGGCGCCGGGCTGACCTTGTGCGGCCATACACATACGCCGCGCGTTGTGCGCTTGTCGGACAACCGGACAATCCTCAATCCCGGCAGTGTCGGCGTCCAGGCATTCCCAGGTTTGACTGTGACCGGCAGTCCGGATGCCCGCTATGCCCTTGCCACGCGCAAGGACAGACAATGGTCGTTCAGCCATCATACGGTCAGCTATGACTGGACCGAGGCGTCCACCCGCGCGACAGCCACCGGCTTCGACAGCTGGGCGCATGGGCTGCTGACGGGCTACGCCGCCACTTCCTTGTAAGAACCGAGCGGGCGCTCAGCCGGCGGCGCCCGGCACGGTGCGGATAACCGTGCCCCACGGATCTTCCCGCGTGGTTTCAGCGGTTGTCTTGTCCGACCGCATCTCGACCCAGGCCAGACCCGAGCGGGACGGATCGCGGCGGCCGGCGCCGGCGCTGTGCCACGAATTGCCACCGATATGATGGTGGTAGCCTCCCGACGACAGGAACACCGCCTGCCCTCCATACTTAGCGACCGTGTCGAAGCCAAATTCGTCGTGCCACCAGGCCTCGGCATCTTCCGGCCGGCCGACGCGCAGATGGACATGGCCGATAATGCTGTTTTGCGGCGCGCCCTGCCAGCCGGCGTCACCGGCCGGCACGCTGCCAACCACGGCGGCCAGATTCAGCCGCTCGGTCGCCATGGCGATCTTGTCGCCGTTCCACTTCCACTCCTGCGGCAGACGGTCCCTATAGACTTCAATGCCGTTGCCTTCGGGGTCGGTCAGGTACAAAGCCTCGCTGACCAGATGGTCGGAGGCGCCCTCGATGCGGATCTTGTTGGCGGCGGCATGGTTTATCCAACGGCCGAGATCGGCGCGGCTGGGCAGAAGGAAAGCGGTGTGGAAAAGGCCGGCGCTGCGCGGATCGTCGGGCTTGGCCGCTGCGTCAGGCTCGATGACCAGCAGCGGGCGCTCGGCAGCGCCCAGCGTGATGGCGCCATCGGCGCGGCTCAATTCCTGCAGGCCGACAACAGCCCGGTAGTAATCGGCAAGTCCTTCGGCGTCGCGCGCCTTCAGGCCCACGCGTGACACGCTGACGGGGGTCGTCGCGGCAAAAGGCAGTTCGCTCATAAAACTCTCCGTTCAGCGCGTTATCCCAGGCCGCGCCACCAGTCTATTCTGTTGTCCATCTCTTCCTGCCTCAAATCGTCGATCCTGATCGTTCACACAAGATGGAAAGAATCGAACAGGTTGTTCACGATTGTGATGCACCGCATGCGTCAGCGCGGGTTGCACGAGACACGGCCGCTCGCTATCTCAGCGCCATGAAAGTCAAAGACGCAGATATTCTGATCGTGCCGGGCTACACCAATTCCGGCCCCCAACACTGGCAGACACGCTGGCAGTCGAAACTGTCGACGGCGCGCCGGGTCGAGCAGGCGGAGTGGTCGAAGCCGGTGCGCGAGGACTGGACGGCGAGCGTGGCGAACGCTGTCAACGAGGCCGAGCGGCCGGTGGTGATCGTTGCCCATTCCCTGGGCGTGGCGGCCGCGGTGCAGGCCATTCCGCAGTTCAGGAAGCCGGTCGCCGGTGCGTTCTTTGTCGCGCCGCCCGACGTCGCCAACCCGGAGATAAGGCCGCGTCACCTGATGACCTTTGGCCCCTATGCACGCGAACCGCTGCCCTTCCCGTCCATCGTCATCGCCAGCCGCAACGATCCGTTCTGCGCCTTCGAGGTTGCCGAGGACATTGCCGGCGCCTGGGGTTCGCTGTTCATCGATGCCGGCGAAACCGGTCACCTCAATGAGGATGCCGGCTTCGGCCCGTGGCCGGAAGGGTCGATGACCTTCGCCAAGTTCCTGACCGACCTCAAGGCCTGACCGGGCAAGGCACCACGCCTCAGCCCTTGATCGAATCGTTCATGCTTTTGATGAGTATCTTTGCGCCGAGCGAAATCAGCGCATGGTCCGAGCCCATCGCCAGCAGCCGGTAGCCCATCGCCACGACGCGGCCGGCAATCGCCGGCTCAACGACGTAGATTGCCGCATGCTTGCCCGCCTTGCGCGTCCGCTCGGCGATGGAGGCGACGGTTTCCATCATGCTTTCCAGCGTCGAATTGACGGTGGCGCCATTCGACCAGGCGATGGAGAAATCCGATGGGCCGAGGAAGATGCCGTCAATGCCCGGCGTGTCGAGGATGCCGTCCAGCGCATCGAGTGCGGCGCGCGTTTCGACCATGGCAAAGGCCATGGTGCGTTGATTGGTGTCGCGCAGCCATTCGGCGTGGTCGCCTTTGCCATGGCGCGGAAAAGCATAGGTCGGGCCCCAGGAGCGCTCGCCCATCGGCGGATATTTCATCGCCGCGGCAAAGAGTTTTGCATCGGCCACCGAATTCACCATCGGTGCAATCACCGCCTCGGCACCGAAATCGAGGGCGCGGCTGGCCATGTCGAAGCGGCCGACCGGAATGCGCACCAGCGCCGGCTTGTTGGCGGCCAGCACCGGCACCAGGCCGCGCAAGACCGAGTCTTCGTGGTGTCCGCCATGCTGCATATCGAGGGTGACGGCGTCAAAACCCTGCTTGGCGATGATTTCGACCGTCAAAGCGTCCGGAACGCCGGACCAGGCGGTGAACAGCGTTTCATCCGCCGCCAGGCGTGACTTCAGGGACATGGGTGCTTTCCTCGTTGGGTAGAGCCTTGTAACAGGCCTACGCACAGTTTCAGCCGGAAAAGGCTGAAAAGGCAAAGAAAAACCGCCCGGCTGGACCGGGCGGTCGATTGGTCCAGCGCTACTCGCTCTAGGTGTTCTTGATCTGCTCGATCGCCTGCGCCATCAGTTCGTCCATGGTGCGGCGGATCTGGTGATCCGACTGGTCGACGCCGGCGGCGTCGAAATCCTTGCGGATCTTGCGGAATACGTCGTGATCGCCGGCTTCCTCGATATCGGAAACCACAACTTCCTTGGCATAGGCGTCGGCGTCAGTGCCGGATTTGCCCAGCTTTTCGGCGGCCCACAGACCGAGCGCCTTGTTGCGGCGTGCGGAAGCCTTGAAGCGAAGTTCTTCGTCGAAGGCGAATTTGCGCTCAAAACCCTCTTCGCGGTCTTTCATGCTGCTCATGGCTTCCCTCCGATGAAATCGATTCGCGTTGGCGATGGATATGTGTGTTGCCGCAGCACAAACCAAAAGGGCGCGGGCCGGTCAATATGCTACATCACTTGCTGCGCTGCGGCATTTCATTCCTGAAAGCGGTCGATGGAAAGGATTTGCCGATTGAGCAAACGCTGTGATTGGGATAGACCCGGCATTGAACCCCACCCGTCGCCGCACCAATTTAGGCAGACGGACAGGAACTGGTCGCTTGCCGCCTGCCCGCAAATCCAGAGAAAAATCAGATGAAAAATCGCCGCCGCATTTATGAAGGCAAGGCCAAGATCCTCTATGAGGGACCGGAACCGGGCACGCTTATCCAGTTCTTCAAAGATGATGCGACCGCATTCAACAAGAAGAAACATGAGGTCATCGACGGCAAGGGTGTGCTCAACAACCGCATTTCCGAGTACATCTTCAACCATCTGAACCGCATGGGCATTCCGACCCACTTCATCCGCCGGCTCAACATGCGCGAGCAGCTGATCAAGGAAGTCGAGATCATTCCGCTCGAAGTGGTGGTGCGCAATGTCGCCGCCGGCTCGCTGTCCAAGCGCCTCGGCATCGAGGAAGGCACCGTTCTGCCGCGTTCGATCATCGAATTCTATTACAAGGCCGATGCGCTCGACGATCCGATGGTGTCGGAAGAGCACATCACCGCTTTCGGCTGGGCAAGCCCGCAGGAGATCGACGACGTCATGGCGCTGGCCATCCGCGTCAACGACTTCCTCTCCGGCCTGTTCATGGGTGTCGGCATCCAGCTCGTGGATTTCAAGATCGAATGCGGCCGCCTGTTCGAGGGCGACATGATGCGCATCGTCGTTGCCGACGAGATCTCGCCGGATTCGTGCCGGCTGTGGGACGTGGCAACGCAGGACAAGCTCGACAAGGACCGTTTCCGCCGCGATATGGGCGGCCTCGTCGAAGCCTATCAGGAAGTTGCCCGCCGCCTTGGCATCATGAACGAGAACGAGCCGCCGCGCCCGACCGGCCCGGTGCTCGTCGCCTCGACCGATGGCCTCAAAGGCAAGCCGCATTAAGTCTTCATTTCTTGACGCAATTCCGGACGGAAAACCGCTTCACACTTTTCCTGGAATTGCTAAGTCTTCGAACAGGAACCTGTCCAGCATGATCAAGGCCCGCATCACCGTCACCCTCAAGAACGGCGTGCTCGACCCGCAGGGAAAAGCCATAGAGCACGCTCTGTCCGGACTGGGGTTCGGCGGCGTCGGCCAGGTGCGGCAGGGCAAGGTCTTCGACCTCGAGCTCTCGGAGACCGACAAGGCCAAGGCTGAAGCCGATCTGAAAGCCATGTGCGACAAGCTGCTGGCGAATACGGTGATCGAGAATTACGCGGTGGAGATCGCTTGATATGAAATCAGCTGTCGTTCTTCTCCCCGGCCTCAACCGCGACCGCGACATGATTGCGGCGCTGACCAAGATTTCCGGGCAGGCGCCGGCGACCGTCTGGCAGACCGACACTGAAATCCCCGATGTCGACCTGATCGCCATTCCCGGCGGCTTCTCCTTCGGCGATTATCTGCGCTGCGGCGCCATTGCCGCGCGGATGCCGGTGATGCGGGCAGTCGCTGAAAAGGCCGCCAAGGGCGTCATGGTCATTGGCGTCTGCAACGGGTTCCAGATTCTGGTCGAGGCCGGCCTGCTGCCCGGCGCGCTGATGCGCAATGCTTCGCTGAAATTCGTTTGCCGTGAGGTGAAGCTGCAGATCGCCAACGCCAACACCATGTTCACCCGCCGCTATCAGCCGGGCCAAATCATCCGCACGCCGGTTGCGCATCATGACGGCAATTATTTCGCCGATGCCGACACGCTTGCGCGCCTCGAGGGCGAAGGACAGGTTGTGTTCCGCTATGCCGAAGGCACCAATCCCAATGGCTCGATCAACGACATTGCCGGCATCATCAGCGAGAAGGGCAATGTGCTCGGCCTGATGCCGCATCCGGAAAACCTGATCGAGGCCGCGCATGGCGGCAGTGACGGCCGGGCGCTGTTCGAAGGCGCACTCGGCATCGCCGCCTGATATCTCTTCGAATTCCTTTCAAAACGCGGGGGCGGTTGACCATGAGACTGACGATTGTTCGCCTAGGTCCCCTGGCTGCTGCCGGCTTGGCGTTGGCGTCCTGCCAGTCCAGCCCGAAGAGCGCGCCGGTCCCCACGGGCAAGAGCGCTTCGCTGCTGGCCATGGAACAGGTAGCGATATCGGCCCACAAATGCTGGATCGCCAGCAAGGATCCCGCCTTCAAATCCTATCAGATGGCCAATGAGCTGAATTCGTTCAGCGGCACGCCCCGCTTCCTGCTGGTGCCGGCCAAGCATTATGGCGGCAAGCCGCTGCTGGTCGTCCAGGCGCAAGGCAATTCCAGCCGCGTCGACGTGTTCGGTCCGCTGATGGACGATCCGCTCGGCGCGCGCATCGGATCCGACATTGCGCGCTGGCAAACGGGCAACCCCTCCTGCAACGCGGCCGCCTGACGCCATGGGCCGCTTCCTGCAGTTTGCGGGATTGATCATCGGTCTGGCCGGGCTTGTCCTGCAAGCGTGCATCACCATCCCGGCATCGATGGAAGCCGGCCGCAGTTTTCTCGGCTCCATCGTCTTTCTGTTCAGCTTCTTCACCATCCTGACCAACATCGGTGCAGTGCTGGTCCATGTCTCGCTGCTGTCGCCTTCGGGCTACGCCTGGCTGCCGGCCTTTGCCGGGCGGCGGATGCGGGCGGGCGTGGCGGCTTCCATCGCCCTGGTCTTCATCGTCTACGCGACAGTTCTGGCGCAGCTCTGGCAGCCGCAGGGGCTGTTCCTGCTCTGTGACGTGCTGCTGCACTATGTGACGCCGGTGCTGTTCGTGCTGTGGTGGCTTGTTGCAGGCGCTGACGGCAGGACACGCTGGAGCGACATTTCGTGGTGGATGGCCTATCCGATCGCCTATCTCGCCTATGCGCTGGCGCGCGCACCGATCGCAGGCGAAGTGCCCTATCCGTTCCTCGACGCCGCCAAGAACGGCGTGGCCAGCGTCGCGCTTGCGGCGCTGGCCGTCACCGGGGTTTTCCTGGTGCTTTGCATCCTCGCCGTGCTTGCCGACAAGGGCGTCTCACGCCTCAGGGCTCCGCGCACCCGTCGTTGACGAACCGGCTCCGGGTCAGTCCCAGAGCCGTCGGATCCCTTCACGGTAGGCGTCGCCACGCGAAACACCGATATCCCTGAGTTGCTCGTCGGTCATTTCGAGCAAAGCCAGGCGGCCGCGACGGCGCTCGATCAGCACGTCGATCCATCGCGCCAGCGATCTGACCACATGCACGATCCGGCCGACAAAGCCTCGCCGGCTGGACGGGCGCTGCCCGACCAATTCAATGTCCGCGCAGCGGATTGTCTCGATTGTATCCATTGTCTTTCTGCCAACCTTGCAAATTGTACCCATCTTGGTACGGTTCTGATATGCATTGACACCCGATCTGGTGCAATATACAGAATTGTCACCATGACAAATTGGCTCCCTGACCTCACCATCGGTTCCGGCCCGCTTTACCAGCGCCTTGCCGACAGCATCGAGTCGGACATCGACAAGGGCGTCATCGATGCCGGGGCAAAATTGCCGCCGCAGCGCGATCTCGCCTATGATATCGGCACGACGGTCGGCACGATCGGCCGAGCCTATCAGCTGCTGCGCGAGCGCGGCCTGGTGAGCGGCGAAGTCGGTCGCGGGACCTATGTGCTGGCGCAGCAATCGGAAGCGTCACCCGAATTCGCCGAGCCTGCCGTGCAAGGCACGCGCTATGTCGATGCGCCGCCCGGCAAGCTGCGTTTCGACAGCACTGCCGCGCCCGACATCGGCCAGGGCGCCATTGTCGCTGACATGCTCTCGCGCACGGTGCAGGATCACCCGCACGAGATTTCGAGCTACACCAGGGATTTTCCGGAGCGCTGGTTCGAGGCCGGCGCCCGCTGGCTGTCGCGCAATTCGTTCCGTCCGGCAGCCGACACCATCGTTCCCACGCTTGGCACACATGCCGCGGTGATGGCGGCGATTGCGGCACTGACCACACCGGGCGACTATGTCGCCTTCGAGCACCTCACCTATTCGCAGATCGCCCGCAGCGCCGGGCTGATCGGGCGGCGCATTGCACTTGTCGCATCGGACGTGGAAGGCATCGATCCCGAGGATTTCGAACGCGTCTGCGCGCAAAAGCACCCGAAGATGATCTTCCTGATGCCGACGGTGCAGAACCCGACCCTGGCGATCCTGTCGGTTTCGCGCCGCGAGGCGATCGCCCGGGTCGCGCGCGCGTACAATGTCATCGTCATCGAGGACGATCTCTATGGCGGCCTGACCGAAGATCCGACGCCGCTCATCGCCGAATATGCACCCGAGCGCACCATTGTCGCCGGCGGTCTGTCGAAATCGGTCGCGGCAGGTGTTCGCGGCGGCTGGCTCTCCTGCCCGCCCGCCTATCGCCATCGCATCCGCGTCGCCCACAAGATGATGACCGGCGGGATGCCGTTCCTGCTGGCGGAGGTGAATGCGCGGCTGGTGCTGTCAGGGCAGGCTGGCGATATCCGCAAACGCAGCATTGCCGAAATTGCCGCCCGCATCGCCATCGTGCGCGAGACACTGGCGGGTTTCGCCTTCAAGTCACACGGCAGCGTGCCCTTCGTCTGGCTGACGCTGCCCGATCCCTGGCTGTCCGGCACGTTCAGGAGCGCATGCCTCGAAAATGGCGTGCTCCTCGACGACGAGGACGAGTTCAAGGCGGGGCGTTCCGAGCAGGTTTTTCACGGCGTGCGTTTCGGCGTCTCGCAGCCAAGGCGGCGCGAGGACATCACCGGCGGCGTCGCGGTGATCCGGCGGCTGCTGGAGGAAGGCCGCGCCGGCTACGACAGTTCGTCCTGACTCGGTCCTCCTGTATCCCGATCTCAGGTTCAGCCCTCTGCCTTGAAGTTTTTGGCTTCCTTTGCGCCCTTGTCCTTGCCGTGCTTCTCGGCCAGGTCCTTGGCCTGCTTGGGCGAAACGTCGGTGGTCTCGGCAATATGCATGGCCTCCTTGTCGGAGAGGCGATTG
Source organism: Mesorhizobium sp. P170090 (assembly GCF_057786115.1). Taxonomy (NCBI): domain Bacteria; kingdom Pseudomonadati; phylum Pseudomonadota; class Alphaproteobacteria; order Hyphomicrobiales; family Phyllobacteriaceae; genus Mesorhizobium; species Mesorhizobium sp. P170090. The sequence continues at coordinate 3,960,679 of NZ_JBYNWH010000001.1, read as the reverse complement.
TCTTTCTTGCCTTGCTTGGTGGCCATGTCGAAATCTCCTGATTGGTTTGAGGCCTAACGGCCGGGATGCCATAGCGTTCCCCAGCGGCTCCCCGCTACCATCGTCGCCCTGTGGTTTTCCGGCGTTTTTCGTCATCCAATGGGGTGTATCACGCCAAAGCTTGCGATATGAGGGGGACTCAAATTCCCCTCTCCCATGGACATCAATCGCCGCCCATGACCATTTCCAATTCCGTGCCGATCACCCCGGAACTCATCGCCGCGCATGGGCTGAAGCCCGACGAATACCAGCGCATCCTCGACCTGGTCGGGCGCGAACCGAGCTTTACCGAACTCGGCATCTTCTCGGCGATGTGGAATGAGCACTGCTCCTACAAATCCTCGAAGAAATGGCTGCGCACGCTGCCGACCACCGGGCCGCAGGTCATCCAGGGTCCGGGCGAGAACGCCGGCGTGGTCGATATCGGCGACGGCGACTGCGTCGTCTTCAAGATGGAGAGCCACAACCATCCCTCCTACATCGAGCCCTACCAGGGTGCGGCGACCGGCGTCGGCGGCATATTGCGCGACGTCTTCACCATGGGCGCGCGGCCGATTGCGGCGATGAACGCTCTGCGCTTCGGCGCACCCGACCATCCCAAGACCAGGCACCTTGTCAGCGGCGTGGTTTCCGGCGTCGGCGGCTACGGCAATGCGTTCGGCGTGCCGACGGTCGGCGGCGAGGTCAATTTCGACGCCCGCTACAATGGCAACATCCTGGTCAACGCCTTTGCCGCGGGCCTTGCCAAGACCGATGCGATCTTCCTGTCGGAAGCCAAGGGCGTCGGCCTGCCGGTCGTCTATCTCGGCGCCAAGACCGGCCGCGACGGTGTCGGCGGCGCCACGATGGCCTCGGCCGAGTTCGACGACAAGATCGACGAGAAGCGCCCGACCGTGCAGGTCGGCGATCCCTTCACCGAAAAATGCCTGCTCGAAGCCTGTCTTGAGCTGATGGCGTCCGGCGCCGTCATCGCCATCCAGGACATGGGTGCGGCCGGCCTCACCTGTTCGGCGGTCGAGATGGGCGCCAAGGGCGACCTCGGCATCGAGCTTCACCTCGACCAGGTGCCGGTGCGCGAAGAGCGCATGAGCGCCTATGAGATGATGCTGTCGGAGAGCCAGGAGCGCATGCTGATGGTGCTGCGCCCCGAGAAGGAAAAGGAAGCCGAGGCGATCTTCCACAAATGGGGCCTCGACTTCGCCATTGTCGGCAAGACCACCGACGATCTGCGCTTCCGCGTCATTCACCAGGGCGACGAGGTCGCCAACCTGCCGATCAAGGACCTTGGCGACAAGGCGCCGGAATATGACCGCCCCTGGGTCGAGCCGAAGAAACCTGCGGCGCTTGCCGCCGGCGATGCGCCGAAGGCCGATGTCGCCGACGCGCTGCTGAAACTGCTCGGCGGGCCGGACCTGTCGTCGCGGCGATGGGTATGGGAGCAATACGACACGCTGATCCAAGGCAATTCGCTGCAGCTTCCGGGCGGCGACGCCGGCGTGGTGCGCGTCGAAGGCCATCCGACCAAGGCGCTCGCCTTCTCCTCCGACGTGACGCCGCGCTATTGCGAGGCCGACCCGTATGAAGGCGGCAAGCAGGCGGTGGCCGAATGCTGGCGCAACCTTACCGCCACCGGCGCGCTGCCGCTGGCGGCGACGGACAACCTCAATTTCGGCAATCCGGAACGGCCCGAGATCATGGGCCAACTGGTCGGCGCGGTGAAAGGCATTGGCGATGCCTGCCGCGCGCTCGGCTTCCCGATCGTGTCGGGCAATGTCTCGCTCTACAATGAAACCAACGGCCAGGGCATCCTGCCGACGCCGACCATCGGCGGCGTCGGGCTGATTGCCGACTGGTCGAAGATGACCCGTATCGGCTTTGCCGCCGAGGGCCAGATGATCCTGCTGGTCGGCGCACCCGCAAGCTGGGGCAGCCATCTCGGCCAGTCCGCCTATTTCAGGGACATCCATGGCCGTACCGACGGGCCGCCGCCATCCGTCGACCTCGCCCATGAAAAGCGCGTCGGCGACCACGTGCGCGCGCTGATCGCGTCGGGCGTCGTGACCGCGGCGCATGACCTTTCCGATGGCGGCTTGGCGATAGCCCTGGCCGAAATGGCGACGGCGTCCGGCATCGGCGCCACCATTCCGGGGCTCGCCGGCACCGACCCGATCCCGGTCTGGTTCGGCGAAGACCAGGGCCGTTACGTCCTGACGCTGTCCGTCGATCCGCAGAGCAAGGAATGGGACGCCATCCGCGAGGAACAGAGCAAGCTCGGCATCTTTGCGCCATGGATCGGCTCGACCGGTGGAAACGAACTGAAGCTCGGCGATGCCAGGGCGATCCCGGTCAGCGAATTGACCGCCGCCCACGAAGGCTGGTTCCCGAACTTCATGGACAAGTCCAGTTGACCAGCCTGGCAGCCCGGACGCTGATCGCAGTCGTCTTCTGGCCGTCGCTGTTCTTCTTCTGGTTCCTCGGGCCGTTCGTCTTTTTCCTGCTGTCGACGACCTCGAGCGAGGTCTGTCCGCTGCTGGAAAAGCGTGACCAGTTCCTTGAGGCGGCCAATGGCACACTGCAGATGCTGGCCTTGCAAAGTCTGATCTATGCGATCCCCATCGTCTGCCTGGTGCTGTGGAGCCGCCTTTTGCCGAACCCGGCGCGCGCAAGGCATGTCGCCATCTGCATCAAGCTATTTGCCATTGCGGTCATTACCGGCGCGCTGTGGGAATACGGGTCATCGCTGATCTGCGACGGCTATGGCCAACCATTCTTTTCGCCCTTGTGGCAGATGACCAGCTATCTCCCGATTATCACCCTGGCGCTCAACATCCCGCTCTATGTCCTGGTGTTCAGCCTTGGCCGGGGGTTCTCGACCCGCGACGACATTACTGAAGATGGTGTGGTTCACCCGCGGCAGGATGGCCCTTAGACACTGCGTCGCCGACAGAACGGCTTCAACCCGGACCAGAAAGGCTTTAGGCTGCCGTCCGAGTCACTCGTGCCTAGCCGCCCAGAACAGGATTTTGCCATGGCAATGGATGCCCACGACATCGAAAAACTGATCAAGGACGGCATTCCGGACGCCAAGGTGACGATCCGCGACCTCGCCGGTGACGGCGATCACTATGCAGCCGAAGTGGTGGCCGAAAGCTTCCGCGGAAAGAGCCGCGTCCAGCAGCACCAGATGGTCTATGATGCGCTGAAGGGCAATATGGGCGGCGTGCTGCACGCGCTGGCGTTGCAGACCAGTGTGCCGGACTGACGCCAGGCTGGCCTAGCGCGTCGGCGGCTGGCTTGCCAACACGGCAATGATCGGCCCTGCCGGATATCTTCCGCCGACAATCATCCTGTCGCCATCCGACAGCGCGGAGACCGCGCCGTCGAGGAACAGCGCGTTGCGGCATTGTAGCGCGTCGCGGAACAGCCGCGCAAAGCTGCCGAAACTGACCTCCGACCGCGAGATCGCCAGCACGACGGTGTTTTCGTCACGCACCCCGACGCCGTTCCTGATGTAGCGCGAGGTGCCATTCGCCTCGAAGCGCGGATGTAGCACGCCATCGATCACCAGCATCGGGCCAGACTGCGTGGCGAAGGCAACATCGGGTTTGGCGACGGCATAGGCGTTGCTTTCCATGACAGCCGCCTTGCCGTCATTGCCCACCAGAAAGACGCCGTTCGGTTTCAGGAAGAAATTGCCTTCGCCGTCGGCAAGATTGAGCCGTGACTTTTCGCTGCCGTTCTCGACCAGCAGGCCGACCGGCGACAAATCCTCGTGATACATGCCGCCATTCATGGCGAGCAGCACCGGCCTCCCCTCGCCCGCAACCGCCTTGTCGAAGGCTTCGAGCGAACCAAAAGGCTTGCCATCGGCGCCGGCGTGGAAAACACCGATGCTGTCGGCGCGAAGATCGATCTCGCAGACGACATAGGTCACCGCCTCGAAGGCGACATTCCGGCAAGGCGCGGGCAGGTCACCGCCAATGACCAGCGGCGGCGGCTCCGGGCGTCTCGGCCACCAGACAACGGCAATCGCCGCCAGCAGGATGGCGATCGGAAGGGCGGCGCCATATCGTCTTTTCATCATGTTCCGAAGGCTGCAATCGGCTCGGATGCTTGGCCCAAGACAGGCGATCCTTTGCGCCATTTCCGCGACGGCGGCGCAAACATCTTGTTTCGGCCCATCTATGGGTTTATTTGATGGCTATGCTTCGAGCCTGACTCCCACAGGCGTGAAAGGATATCTCATGAGCGGCATCAACGACTACATCGACAGCGAAGTGAAGGGCAACGACGTCGTCCTTTTCATGAAGGGCACGCCCGGTTTTCCGCAGTGCGGCTTTTCCGGCCAGGTCGTCCAGATTCTCGATTACATCGGAGCCGACTACAAGGGCGTCGACGTGCTGACCTCGGCCGAACTGCGCCAAGGCATCAAGGAATATTCGAACTGGCCGACGATCCCGCAGCTTTACGTCAAGGGCGAATTCGTCGGCGGCTGCGACATCATCCGCGAAATGTTCCAGGCGGGCGAGCTGCAGACGTTGCTCGTCGACAAGGGCGTCAGCGTCAAAGCGACAGCCTGATTCTGAGTTGAGACCGGGCAGCCCCGCCCCGGCAAAATGTTACCTCCCCCTATCGGAGTGAGGACGAACTTATGCGCCGGCATGCCGGCGCATATTCGTTTTGAAGATCGGACCCGCCGTGGACCAGCCAGCAAAAGCGCCGCAACAGGCACGCAAATTGCCTATTCCGCGCTGGGAATTCATCGCGCTGTGCGCGGCACTGATGGCGTTGAACTCGCTGGCCATCGACATCATGCTGCCGGCACTGCAGCAAATCGGCGCCACGCTTGGCGTTGAGAATGAAAACCACCGCCAGTATGTGATCACCGCCTATATATTGGGCTTCGGTGGCGGACAGCTTTTCTTCGGACCGATCTCGGACCGGTTCGGGCGCCGCGCGCCGCTCGTTGCCGGGCTGGCGATCTATGTCGTGGCGGCGGCAGCTGCCGCCATCGCCCCGTCATTCGCCGTCCTGCTGCTGTGCCGGCTGGTGCAAGGCATCGGTGCGGCGGCGACCCGCGTCATCGCCGTCTCGATCGTGCGCGACACGTTCGACGGTCGGCGCATGGCCGAGGTGATGTCTCTGATCTTCATGGTGTTCATGGCCATCCCGGTGATCGCGCCTGGGATCGGCCAGGTCATCATGCTGTTCGCAACATGGCACTGGATCTTCGTCACCATGGCCGTCGGGGCGCTGATCGTGTCGGCGTGGTCGCTGCTGCGGCTGCCGGAGACGCTGCATCCGGAGTACCGCCGGCCGCTGACAGTCTCATCCGTCGTCGGTGGTTTCCGCATCGTGCTCACCAACCGCATGGCGCTTTGCTACGCCTTTGCCAGCACCTTCATTTTCGCCGCCATGTTCGGCTTCATCGCCTCCGCACAGCAGATCTATGTCGACATTTTTCATGTCGGCGAATTGTTTCCTGTCATCTTCGCGGGTGTCGCCGGCGTTCTCGCTTTTTCGAACTACCTCAACTCGCGCCTGGTCGGCCGCATCGGCATGCGCCGCCTGTCGCAGAGCGCACTGCTGTTGTTCCTGGTGATCAGCCTTGCCTGGCTCACCGTTTCGCTTCAAATGAAGATGCCACTCTGGCTGTTCATCACCTTCTTCGCCAGCGCGATGCTCCCGTTCGGCGCGCTCGGCGCCAATTTCAACGCGCTCGCGATGGAGCCGCTCGGCCAACTGGCGGGCACCGCGTCGTCCATCCTGGGCTTCATGCAGACTTTTCTCGGCGGCATCCTCGGCACGCTGATCGGCCAGGCCTTCAACGGCACGGTGACGCCGCTTGCCGCCGGCTTCTGCAGCGTCTCGGTCGCGGCCCTGCTGATGATCCTGATCGCCGAGCGCGGCAAGATGTTCCAGCCGCACAACCCACCCATTTCAGGGCACGTCACCGACCTGCATTGAGCAACTGTTCTGCGCTACGAGTTTTATTTGTCTCAGACCGCAGCCACCTTCAAGCGACGCGTTTCAGGATGCGCCGCCAATCACTGCCGTGAAACGAGGGAACAGCGGGCGCCCTGCGATGGCGCCACCCATGCTGTCCGAAAGAGGCATCGGCAGAGCCTTGTCGAGAGCTTCGAGCACGGATGACACAAAGACCCGGTTGAGCGAGGCATCATCTCCCATATGGGAGAAAGTGGCGCGCGGTTTGCCCATCAGCGTGCCGTTTTTGCGAATTGAGAAACTCAGCGTCAGGGTCATGCCAGCACTTCCAGGCGGCGGCTGCCAACAGGCAAAGATCGCGGAAAACATCTCGTCTATGGTATCGACGGGATCGCGACTGCCGCACGCGCGTTCCTGCGATCTTGCCTCAGTGGCGCCAGCGGCGGCCAAGGCAAGTGCAAGCGCCGTTGCAACAATTGCGGACCGATGTTTCATTTCGCAGCTTCCGACTTCGCGAGAGATTGGACACTATAACAGAGCCAATATACTTGACGAAAGCCTCTACCAGCAGTTGGACCGATTATTGCGCCCAGAGTTCCCTGCGCAACTCCTGCCAGCTTTCCTTGTCCGGGGCGACAAGAATGCCGCCGTCGATATGCGAGGGCAGATAGGCGCTGCCGTCGATCCGCGCGGTGTAGCCGCCGGCCTCGGCGTGGATCAGCACACCGACCAGATGGTCCCACGGCATCAGTTTGTTGTAGACGACGAAATGGGCATGGCCGCTGGCCAGAAGACGGTATTCATGTGCCGCGCAGCGATAGCCGAACTGCGATAGGGTCTTGGTCTGGTTGCGCGCCAAGAGCGAGCGTTGCGGTTCCGCCAGATATTGCCAGGAGACGGAGCCGGTCATCTGCGAGATCGGCACGGCATCGGCGACATGCACCGTCTCCAGCGCGCCATGCGCATGGCGGATATGGCTGCCGGCGCCCTTGGCGCCGATCAGCCAGTCCCGGCCTACGGGGTCATGGATGATACCGGCGACGGTTTCGCCCTTGACGACGACGCTCAGCATGACGCCGAAGAGCGGCACGCCGGAGGCGAAGTTGAAGGTGCCGTCGACCGGGTCGACGACGAAGGCGAGGTCGGCATCACCGAGCCCCTGAAGCAGCGCCGGATTGTCGGAACAGGCTTCCTCGCCGACGATCATCGCCGTAGGATAGCGCTCGCGCAGCCTGGCCGTGATCAGCCGCTCGGCGTTGATGTCGGCCTCGGTCACCAGGTCGGCAGCCGAGGTCTTCTGTCTGATGTCGCCCTCGCCCAGCCGGCGAAAGCGTGGCATGATTTCGGCCCTGGCTGCATCGGCGAGAAGCTCGGCCAGCCAGTCGATCGCTTGGTCATCAAATATCATCGGAAATGTCTTGTCCTGTGCTGAGGCTGCCATTGAGGGCGGCAAAGTCGAACAGCTTTCTGTCGAGCAGATGCGACGGCCTGGTGTTGGACAGCGCGCGCAGCATCGTGTCCTTGCGGCCCGGCATGCGCTTTTCCATATCGTCCAGCATCGCCTTCATGGCGTTGCGCTGCAGGCCTTCCTGGCTGCCGCAGAGATCGCAGGGAATGATCGGGAATTTCATCGCGGCGGCGAATTTCTCCAGATCGACCTCGGCGCAGTAGCTCAGCGGCCGCAGCACCATGACGTCACCGTCGTCATTGAGCAGCTTTGGCGGCATGGCGGCAAGGCGGCCGCCATGGAATAGATTCATGAAGAAGGTTTCGAGAATGTCCTCACGGTGGTGGCCGAGCACCAGCGCCGAACAGCCCTCCTCGCGCGCGATGCGATAGAGATGGCCGCGCCGCAGCCGCGAGCACAGCGAGCAATAGGTGCTGCCCTGAGGCAGCTTGTCGGTGACCACCGAATAGGTGTCCTGATACTCGATGCGATGGGGAATGCGATGCGCATCGAGGTAATCGGGCAAAATGTGCTTCGGGAAATTCGGCTGGCCCTGGTCGAGATTGCAGGCCAGCAGCTCGACCGGCAGCAGCCCGCGCCATTTGAGATCGAGCAGCACGGCCAGCAGGCCGTAGGAATCCTTGCCGCCGGACAAGGCCACCAGCCAGCGGTCGCCGGGCCTCGCCATGGCGAAATCCTCGACCGCCTGGCGGGTCAACCGCAACAGCCGCTTACGCAGTTTGTTGAACTCGACCGATGACGGCACGTCGGCAAACAGGGGATGGAAGCCGCCTTCAGCAATCGGTTCAACTGTTTCGATGTCTGCCAGCATGTTCATGGCTTGTCGCTTTCCATAGCCGAGAGTGCCGGATTAGCGGACATGGCCGACAAAGAAAAGGCCGCCTCGACGGGCGGCCCTTTCCGGTATCGCAGAAAAGGGATCGATCAGCGCGAATAGAATTCGACGACCAGGTTCGGCTCCATCTGCACGGCGAACGGAACGTCGGCCAGGCCGGGGATGCGCGAGAAGGTCGCGACCATCTTGTTGTGATCGACTTCGATATAGTCCGGCACGTCGCGCTCGGCGAGGCCGACCGCTTCCAGCACGATGACCAGCTGCTTCGACTTTTCGCGCACTTCGACGACGTCGCCCGGCTTGCAACGGTACGAGCCGATGTTGACGCGCTTGCCGTTGACGTTGACGTGGCCGTGGTTGACGAACTGGCGAGCCGCGAAAATGGTCGGCACGAACTTGGAGCGGTAGACGACCGCGTCGAGACGCGACTCGAGCAGGCCGATCAGGTTCTCGGAGGTGTCGCCCTTGCGGCGATCAGCCTCTTCATAGACTTTGCGGAACTGCTTTTCGGAGACATCACCATAGTGACCCTTCAGCTTCTGCTTGGCGCGCAGCTGCAGGCCGAAATCGGAAAGCTTGCCCTTGCGGCGCTGGCCGTGCTGGCCGGGGCCGTATTCACGCTTGTTGACCGGGGACTTCGGGCGGCCCCAGATGTTTTCGCCGAGACGGCGGTCGATCTTGTACTTCGCGGATTCGCGCTTGCTCATCGCATTCCCTTTCAAAACAAACCACCCGGAGCCTCATGGTCCGGGTGAAGGAAACGCGCCCTCCTCTGGCCTCCGTTTTCGAGGCCTGACAGGGTTTTCCCACGCAACGCGGCGGAAAACCCACGGGACACGTCAGTCTAGACAAAACCCAGGAAACGATAAACCTGCTTTCCCAGGCTGCCATGCAAAAGAAACAACCGGGCATTGCGGCCCGGTGTTGGTGCGCTCGTTAAACGGAGATTTGAGCAGAGTCAAGCGCGTCGCTGGCGCTGGGCCCGGCAACCATATCACGTCTTTGGCGTTGAGTGCCGTGCCGGATGCGGCGGGAGGTTGTTGCGCCGACGGCATTTAGGAAGGGACTGGAGCCAAAGGAGCCCGAAGTCGCATGAAGAAGTTTTTCCTCTCGTTGGTCGGTGCAGCCGTCCTGGCCGGGACGATGTCGATCGCCGTGCCCGAGCCAGCGATGGCCAAGCATTGGCAGGGCCACAAGCATCGTCAGACCTGCCATGTCGTGGTGAAGAAGAAGGTCATCTGGCGGCATGGCCACAAGAAGGTCATCCGCTACAAGGTGAAGCGCTGCTGGTGACGTCAGGAGTTTCGGGCTTGGCTTGAAACCACGGGCTTGGCCTGAATTCGAAGAAGCCCGTGGTTTCGGCCACGGGCTTTGTTTATCGACGCGGTTCAAGGTTTCAGTCTGCCGGTTTCTTCTCCGGCAGGCCTTTGCGCTTGGTCTCTGCGAATTCCTCGAGCTGTTTTTCGCTCATCGAATTGTACATCGACTTCGACGCGCCTTGAAGCTCGCTCTTCCTGATCTCGCCGCGCTTGGCCGACAGGGCTGCGCCAGCGGCCTTTTGCTGTGCTTTTGAGGTTGCAGGCATATCGGCTCCTCCTTTGCTGCCAGAGGAAGAAACGTTGCGCTCCGGCGACGGTTCCAGCGCTGGCGGTCAACTTCCGTTCCGCGCTCATGCCAGCCCATGGTCGGCCGGCACTGCCGGCAAAACCACCTTCCCGTGCCCGCAACGCCGGTGTAGGACGGCGCCATGAAATCGTTGAACGATCCCTCGCAGGCACTCGCTACCGGCCTCGCGAAAATCCGCACCGAGTTCCATGTGCCGGAGGGATTTCCCCCTGATGTAATGGCCATGGCACAGACGGCGGCCAGGCGCGTGCCCGACCAGCATGCCGACCGCACGGCGATGCCTTTCGTGACGCTCGATCCCGCGGCTTCCACCGATCTTGACCAAGCGTTTTCGATCGAAGCGAGCGGTAGCGACCTTCTGTTGCACTATGCGATTGCCGACGTAGCCTGGTTCGTCGCGGACGGCGACGCGGTGGATCGCGAAGCCTGGGCGCGGGGCGAAACCCTGTATTTGCCGGACGGCAAGGCCGGGCTCTATCCCCGGGTCATTGCCGAGGGCGCCGCGAGCTTGCTGCCCGGCGCTCCGCGTCCGGCTGTCATCTTCACGGTCCGGATTGCCGAGGACGGAGCGGTAAGGCTGGATGGCGCGGAGCGGGCAATCATTCAAAGCCGCGCCAAGCTCGCCTATGACAGCGTGCAGGCCGCCGACGTCCCAGTCGGCTTCGCCGAAATCGCGCGGCGCATGGCGGCGGCCGAAGACCGTCGCGGCGCTTCGCGCGTCGACCCGCCCGAGCAGGAGGTGGAACAGCTTGCCGATGGCACGTTCCAGCTTGCGTTCAGACCGCTGCTGCAATCCGAGCAAGACAACGCAGCACTTTCGCTGGCCGCCAACATGGCGATTGCCGACGCCATGCTGGCACACCGGACCGGCTTGTTCCGCGTGATGGCGCCGCCCGATGCTTCCAAAGTACAAAGACTGCGCAGCGCGGCACGGGCCTTAGGCCTGTCCTGGCCTCCTTCGATCAGCCTGTCCGACTATCAGCGAACCCTCGATCCGACCAACATGCAACAGGCAGCGCTGATGCTGGAAATCCGCCGCGCCGGCTCCGGCGCGTCCTACCAACCCTATGAGGAAGGCGTTGTCCCCTGGCACGAGGCGATGGCCGCGACCTATGCCCACGCCACTGCGCCCCTGAGGCGGCTGGCCGATCGCTACGTCGTGCGCTGCGTGCTGGCCATCGCCAACGGCCAGCCGGTGCCGCAAGCCGTTACCGAGGCGTTTTCCAGACTGCCGAAGGTGATGGGCCGCGCAGGCGCCCGCGCCTCGCAGATCAACCACGCGGCCATCGACCTTGCCGAGGCGGTGATGCTGAGGGGGCGCGTGGGTGAAACATTCAAGGCCGTCGTCACCGACGTCGGTGATCAGCGTGTGCGCGTTCAGCTCTCGGACATGCCTGTCGTTGCGAATGTGAAGGCCTCGGGGTTCAGGCAGGGCGATGGCCTGACGCTAAGGCTTGTTTCGGCCGATCCGGATCGGCGCGTCATTGTCTTCGAGCCTGCCTAAAGCGCGTCGGCGACGCGCTTTAGTTTTTTCGTTTTATGCATGTCGTTGTCCCAAGACCGCTGCGCACTTTTGGGCGACATGAATTAGCGCGCGCTCAATCCAAAACCCTGCATCAGCCGGCTGATGGCGAAGTCCGTCTTTCCCGAGGTAAAGACGGCGATGTCGGGCTCGCTTTGCGGCAATGGCCCGTCGACAGCCGGAAGCAGAGACAGAGCGCGCCGCGCAATCGCCTCGGCCGGGTCGATCCAGTCGACCGGCCAGGGCGCGGTCTTGCGCATGCGATTGGCCAGGAACGGATAGTGCGTGCAGGCGAGCACGACGATGTCCGTGCGCAAATCGTCATGCTGGACGAAACACGGTGCGATCTCGGCACGCACGGCCTCCTCGTCGACAAAGCCCTCGCGCATGTAGGCCTCGGCCAGTCCGGCGAGATTGTTGCTGCCGACCAGCCGGACATGGCATTTCTGCGCCCATTTGCCGATCAGGTCGCGCGTGTACTGGCGCTTCACCGTGCCCGGCGTCGCCAGCACCGAGACCAGCCCGGACCGGGTGCGCTCGGCAGCCGGCTTGATTGCCGGCACCGTGCCGACAAAGGGATGGCCAGGGAATTTTTCCCGCAACGCATCGATCACCAGCGTCGAAGCGGTATTGCAGGCGACGACCGAAATTTCCGGATCAAAACGGTCGAGCAGCTTGGCGAAGAGCTCGACTATATGGGCCTGCAGCGCCGGCTCTTCCCAGGCGCCGTAGGGAAAGGCCTTGTCATCGGCGACGTAGACGAAGCGCCGGTCGGGCATCAGCACGCGCGCTTCGCGCAGCACGGTCAATCCGCCAACGCCGGAATCGAACATCAGTATCGGACGGTGGCTCATTGATATCGGACCATGAAAGAGGCTGGATCAGAAGGCTTGGCGGTCATTGGCGAATGCCGTTCTATCTGCAACCATCATGGCCTTGAAGTGGCGAATGTTAGCAACTTCCACGCAAAGCCGGCGAAGACGACCTTGCCTCGGTTGCTCTAGAGCCCGCGCTTGCCGAAGCCGGCGGGCCGCGGACGGCCCAGAGGCTGGGCGGACGGCACCGAGCGCGTGGCCGGTGTGGCGTTGCGCATAGAAGACTGTGCCGCGCTGCTGGCCATCCGGCTGGATGCCGCAGGCATGGGCGTATCGCCATCGAAATCGAAAACCGATGTCAGTTCGTCGATATTGATGCCGGCCACCGGCTTAGCCACCAGAATCGTGCACCAAAGGCCAAAGATCGACAGCGCAAGCAGGTTCAAACCGCTGGACGTGCTTTCCGGATTGTTGAAATCGATGACCAGCAGCGTGCCTGCCTGCAGAAAGGCGTAGATGGCGCAGAACACGATGTAGGACCACAGGATCCAGGCTTTGCCGTTGGCGTCGCGGCTGCGTCGCCAGGCGATGTTGGCACGCATGACCACAGCCAGGAGGGAAACGATCAGAACCGCGCCTGCCATCCCTTGCCGCGATGGACCGGGCGCCGAGTTGACCAGCCCCTCAAAGCCGATCGTGCCAACGATGCACAGCACGGCAAGAACGGCCTCGAGCAGGGCTACGCCGAGGGAATAGAAGAAGAAGCGCATACGGCCGATTTTGGACGTGAACATCTGCCACCCCACCGTTTTGACAACAATGGATGATAAGCAAATAAAATTCGGTTACTTCAGCCGTTCGAAGCTTAGCGATTTCTAATCTTCTTTATCTGCCTGGGGTTTTCGCGCAGCGGCCGGCAAACGCCTTGGATCGTCTCCCGGCGAGCCGTCACCGCGCGGCATGGCCGGCGAAAACCGGTCGAGCGACGAGATGATGCCACGCAGCACTTTCAGTTCCGGCTCGGCGAAACCGGCGCGCGTCAAGACGGCGCGCAGATTGTCGACCATCTTGGGTTTCTTGGGCGCCGGGCGGAAATAGCCGCGCGCTTCGAGCGCGCCTTCGAGATAGGCAAACAGCCCGTGCAACTCTTCCTTGCTTGCCGGCTTCATTTCAGGGCTGGAGAAATTGGTCGCCGTCTCGTCTTCCAGGCCCGACTTCATCCATTCATAAGACATCAACAGCACGGCCTGGGCGATGTTGAGCGACGAAAAGCCGGGATCGACCGGGAAGGTGACGATCTCGTCGGCCAGCCCGACCTCGTCATTGTAGAGCCCAAAACGCTCGCGGCCGAACAAGATGCCGGTGCGCAGGCCGGCCATCTGACGCGCCCTCAGCGCCCTGCCCGCTTCGACCGGACCACGCACGGGTTTGAAGCCGTCGCGCTCCCGCGCCGTGGTGGCGAAGACGAAGTTGAGGTCGGCGACGGCGGACGCCAGGTCGCCGAACACTGTTACGGCATCGATGACATGGTCGGCGCGGCTGGCGGCGGCGCGCGCCTTCTCGCTCGGCCAGCCGTCACGCGGATTGACGAGACGCAACTCGGCAAGACCGAAATTGGCCATGGCGCGCGCAACCATACCGATATTCTCGCCGAGCTGCGGCTCGACCAGGATGATCGCCGGGCCAGCGGCGCGCTGAAAGTCCGTTCCTGACATGTGGTCCAGATGGCTGCATTGTGAAGTCTCAGTGCGTCCTGCCATATCGATACGACTTTTTGAAGGGTTGTGGCGCGCGATCGACAAATACCCATGGGTCCACCCGCGGGTCTCGCTTGTTAAAAACCTGCGAGGCGTTTCCGATGACCTGACTGACCACACTCCCAAGGTGCGGGGGCTTTTTACGTCTCCAGCAGCGAAATGCTTAGATCCCGATTTACGGAGGGGAATATGGAAAGGAAGGTCATCGGATCGCCGCTACCGAGATCGCCGCGCTGATATTGTTTCAGGCCGCGACAGGCGCGATCAGGCCGAACGTGGAACCGACAGCGAGCCAAACCGGTACCGGCACGAAGTTTGTCGCAAATACAGGTTTAGCCTGGGTACGCCGGATATAGGCGACGCAACATTTACGTCATTGACATCCGCACCGACGGCGGCGACGACCAACGGGTTCCAAATTTTCCACAGACCTGACGTAATCGGGTCCCGGTTATGACTATCCAAGCATCTACGCCCAATACCGCCACAGTGGCGGCCGCGGGGGAATGTTGGAGTCAGACGGTACTGACTGGAAGCGCCTAACCCACGGCGGGCAGGAAACGCTTGCCACCGATGCTGACTTCACCTGACCACGTTGACTAACGGCGAGCATCGCAAGCACACCGGAACGCTGACTGCCAACCGCATCGTTACGCTGTCAAACACCAATGCTTACCAAGCCCTCGCTTCCGCCTCACTCGTACTGGCGGTGGCGCTTTCACGCTGACGATTGCAGACAAAGCTTTGTCGGCAATCAGTGGGCCGAGGTAGAGTACGATGGCGCGGAATGGTATCTGGCCGCATTTGGATCGCCATAGGGAGAATAAACAATGCAATTGCCAAGACCGTAAGCATTGAGCGTCCGACAGGTCCGAAGCCGAGATGTGAAAATGTAAAGGGAAGCAGGTCGGAGTGATCTACGCTCCGGACCCTGACGAGGAATCTGGCATGGAACGGACTGCAAATCACGGGCGAAGGGGGCCCGAGAAACAGCTGATCCCTATCGTGACACCTATGTGCCACAAATTGGAGTGATCGGAATTAAATAACGAATCAAAACACGTGCAGGTGCGGGTGCATCCGGCCCCCATTCAAATCGGTGCCCAATATCGCCAGCAACGGTGTTTATGCGCCGATATTACCTGTGATTGACGCTTTTATTTGCAACCGTGCGTCGCATCGCTGGAAAACCAATTTAGAAAGGTATAATATCCAAAAAGCTTGGGTTCAAAGTTGTATAGCAAATGGTAATTTGGCGGTGGGATTGCGTCCTGCATCCGACCACTATCTGTATGCGCCCCCAAGCGTGTTTAACAGGTTCACCAGCCGGCAAGGGCTGCCGGCTAATCTTTTTAGGAGGGGCAAATGAAGATGTTACGGTTCTTCTTTTCATTCGCAATATTGATTCTGGCGTCGGGCTTCCTGATTGCGCCAGCTTCCGCGCAAGCGACCAGGACTTGGGTTTCCGGTGTTGGCGACGACGCCAATCCCTGCAGCCGCACTGCGCCTTGCAAGACGTTTGCCGGCGCGATTTCCAAGACGGCGACAGGCGGCATCATAAATTGTATCGATCCCGGTGGATTCGGCGCGGTGACGATAACCAAGTCGATGACGATTTCATGCAAGCATGTCGAAGGTTCCATCCTAGCTTCAGGCGTAACTGGCGTAATCATTAATGGTGCCGGTGTTGATGTTGTGCTTCGCGGGCTCGATGTTGACGGCAGCAATGGCGGTGTAAACGGGATTCGCTTCTTGCAAGGTGCATCTCTCATCGTTGAAGATTGCATAATACGTGATTTCACCGCCGCCGCGCCCGCCGGCAGCGGTAATGGCATTCTCGTCAACAACACCGCGCTTGTAACCGAGATTCATGTCAGCAACTCGTATATTACGGGCAATAGCAGGAATGGCATCTCGATCGAACCCGGCGGGAGCGGGGGGGCTACTCTGATGGTCAAGAACAGCGTCCTGTCGAACAATCTCGTCGGATTGCTTGGCTCCACCGGCACAACGACGGGTTCCGTCGATATTAGTGTTACGGACACAGTCGTAGCTGGAGGCGGCGCCCATGGCTTCTCGGCATCTGCCGGATCCGGGGCACTACGGGTGATGTTGAACCGGGTCACGTCGGCAAACAACGGCGACAGCGGCATCCGTTCGGCAAATGCCAACTCTGTCGTCCGCGTTGGAAGCTCAGTCATAAGCGGCAACGGTACTGGTCTCAACACATTGGTCAGCGGCCAAATCCAATCTTACGGCAACAACCAAATTGACGGCAATGTGTCGCCAGGCGTCGCGCCGACACCAGTCGCGTTGAAATAGCCGACAGGCAGTGTCGCGTGGAAAGTCCACGCGACACAGCACCGTTGGGTGACGATTGCGGCCCATCTCATCCGATTATAAATTGGCATATGATGTCTCTACGCAAACGCGTCGGTTTGCGCGGCCAAATAGGCTTTGATATACGCTCCGCATACCCGGCCGAAGCCATGCGGGCGAGGCCGTTTTGTTCCCCAAAAGCGAGGCATTCTTTTCATGGCGAAGATCAAGGTGGCGAACCCGGTCGTCGAGCTCGACGGCGACGAGATGACCCGCATCATCTGGCAGTTCATCAAGGACAAGCTGATCCACCCTTATCTCGACCTGAAGCTCGAATATTACGACCTCGGCGTCGAGCACCGCGACGCCACCAACGACCAGGTGACCATCGATTCGGCCAATGCCATCAAGAAATGGGGCGTCGGCGTGAAATGCGCGACGATCACGCCCGACGAGCAGCGCGTCGAGGAATTCAAGCTGAAGAAGATGTGGAAGTCGCCCAACGGCACCATCCGCAACATTCTCGGCGGCACCATTTTTCGCGAACCGATCATCATGAAGAACGTGCCGCGCTTGGTGCCGGGATGGACCAAGCCGATCATCGTCGGCCGTCATGCTTTCGGCGACCAGTATCGCGCCACCGATTTCCGCTTCCCCGGCAAGGGCAAGCTGACCATCAAGTTCGTCGGCGAGGACGGCAAGGTGATCGAGCATGACGTGTACGACGCACCCGGCGCCGGCGTTGCCATGGCGATGTACAATCTCGACGACTCCATCCGGGAATTCGCCCGCGCCTCGCTGAATTACGGCCTGCTGCGCAATTATCCGGTTTATCTCTCGACCAAGAACACCATCCTCAAAGCCTATGACGGCCGCTTCAAGGACATTTTCCAGGAGGTCTACGAGGCTGAATTCGAGGCCGAGTTCAAGGCGAAGAAGCTGTGGTACGAGCACCGGCTGATCGACGACATGGTGGCCTCCGCCCTGAAATGGTCTGGCGGCTATGTCTGGGCCTGCAAGAATTATGACGGCGACGTCCAGTCCGACACGGTGGCGCAAGGTTTTGGCTCGCTCGGCCTGATGACCTCCGTGCTGATGACGCCGGACGGCAAGACGGTGGAAGCGGAGGCCGCGCACGGCACCGTGACGCGCCACTATCGCCAGCACCAGAAGGGCGAGGAAACCTCGACCAATTCGATCGCCTCGATCTTCGCCTGGACGCGCGGCCTCGCCCACCGCGCCAAGCTCGACGATAATGCCGAGTTGAAGCGATTTGCCGACACGCTGGAGAAGGTCTGCATCCAGACGGTTGAGAGCGGCTTCATGACCAAGGACCTGTCGCTCTTGATCGGTCCCGACCAACCATGGCTGTCGACCACCGGCTTCCTCGACAAGATCGACGAGAATTTGCAGAAGGCGATGGCGTAAGCCGGCAGCCATGGCCAAGCCGGTCGTCTACGGGGCGGACTACAGCGTCTATGTGCGCGTCGTCCGCCTCGTGCTGGCGGAAAAAGGCATCGACTACGACCTTGTGCCGATCGATGTCTTTGCCGCCGAGGGCGCTCCCGCCTGGTACTTCGAGCATCACCCTTTCGGCCGCATTCCGGCCTTCGAGCATGACGGGTTTCGCCTGTTCGAAACCAGCGCAATCGCCCGCTATGTCGACGAGGCGTTCGACGGCCCGGCACTGCAGCCAAAAGACGCCCGCACCCGCGCAACGATGAACCAGATCATCGGCATGCTCGACGCCTATGCCTACAGATCGATGGTCTGGGACGTCGCCGTCGAGCGGCTTGAGAAGGAAGCGCCAGACGAGGCACTGGTCGCCAACGGGCTGCGCCAGGCGGAAACGGTGCTGCGGGTGCTCACCGCACTCAAGCCTCCCGGGCCGTGGCTGCTCGGCGACCAGCTGACGCTGGTCGACCTGCATGCGGCATCCATCATCGCCTATTTCGTCAAGGTCGCCGACGGGCAAAAGCTGCTTGCGGCGTTCGCCGACATCCAGGCCTGGTGGGACGGCATCGCAAAACGTCCGAGCCTGGCGGCGGGCTGATATGGGTTCGGGCCATGGCTGACCCATCTCGCCAGGACGCGCTCACCGTCGCCAGAATTGTCAGGGTCAACCACGCCGGTGAGTTCGGTGCGATCAGGATCTATTCGGCGCAGATTCTTGTCGCCAGGCGCTTCTGGCCGGATTGCGTGCCATCCTTGTCGGAGATGCTCGGGCACGAGCGCACGCATTGCGCCGCCTTCCGTGCCGCCATGCCGGCGCGGAAGGCGCGACCGTGCCGGGTGATGCAATTCTGGAGCTGGGGTGGCTGGCTGCTGGGTTTTGTCACCGCCCTGCTCGGTCCGCAAGGCATCTGGGCCTGCACGGCGGCGGTTGAAGCGGCGGTGCATCGCCATCTGGACGATCAGCTGTTTTTCCTCGCCAATCGCGACCACGACTTGCACGGCATCATCCTGGCGATCCGCGAGGAAGAGCTCGCCCATCTCCATCACGCCGAAGAGCAGCTGAAATCGCCCGGCCCGGCGCTGAACTTTTTACGGTCGCTGATTTCGATCGCCACGGACGTGCTGATCTGGCTGTCCACCTGGGGCGATTCCAGCAGAATGACGCGCGCCCTGAAGGCGGCGAAAAGAACTAGACTAGCTAGACGGACCGTCTAAGAGCTGATTGCCGGCTTGCCACTATCAGCCACAGAATGGCAAGCACGGCGGCGAAGGCCGGAAAGCCGCACACAAAACCAGATAAGGCATAGGGTGGGTTTCAGGCTGCCTCCAGCGCCGCCCTCACCGCGGCGATCGCATCATTGGCCTTCGAGGCGTCCGGGCCGCCGGCTTGCGCCATGTCGGGCCGTCCGCCACCGCCCTGCCCGCCCAATGCGGCCGAGGCAACGCGCACAAGATCGACAGCGCTGAAGCGGCCGACGAGATCGTCCGTCACTGCGACCACGACGCTTGCCTTGTTGTCTTCGCCCGCACCGACGAAGACGACGACGCCTGAGCCGAGCGAAGTCTTGCCGGCATCGGCCAGCGGCTTCAAATCCTTCGGCGACACGCCGGAAACCGCTTTGCCGAGGAAGCCGATACCGGCGACGGTTTCGGTGGTGGCCGGAGCATCGGCCGCGGCACCACCGCCCAGCGCGAGTTTCTTGCGCGCTTCGCTCAGCTCCTTCTCGAGCTTCTTGCGCTCCTCGAGCAGCGTCTCGACACGCGCCGGCACGTCGGCCGGCGAGATCTTCAGCACAGCCGCCGTCGCCTTCAGGCGCCTGTCCTGCTCGTCGAGATATTTTCGTGCGGCTTCGCCGGTCAGCGCCTCGATGCGGCGCACGCCGGCGGCGACTGCGCTGTCGGAGACGACACGGACCAGGCCGATATCGCCGGTCGCCCGGACATGGGTGCCGCCACAAAGTTCGACGGAATAGGGTCTATTGGCCTTGGCGCCATGCACGCCGGTGCCCATCGAGACGACACGCACCTCGTCGCCGTATTTTTCGCCGAACAGCGCCATGGCGCCTTCGGCGATGGCGTCGTCGACCGACATCAGCCGCGTCGTCACCGGGCTGTTCTGGACGACGATTTCGTTGGCCATGCGCTCGACCTCTTCGAGGTCTTCGGCCGAGATCGGCTTGTTGTGCGAGATGTCGAAGCGCAGGCGCTCGGGCGCGACCAGCGAACCTTTCTGCGCGACATGGGTGCCCAGCACCTCGCGCAGCGCCTCGTGGATCAGATGCGTTGCCGAATGATTGGCACGCAGCCGGGTGCGGCGTGCATGGTCAACCTTCAGCTCGACGGCTGCACCTGGCTTGACCGTGCCGTTCGTCACCTTGCCCAGATGCACGAACAGGCCGTCGGCCTTTTTCTGCGTGTCGGAAACCTCGATCGAGAAACCTTCGCCGGAGATGATACCGGTGTCGCCCATCTGGCCGCCGGACTCGCCATAGAACGGCGTCTGGTTGACGACCACCGCCACCGCGTCGCCCTTGATCGCGCTGTCGACGGTCTTGCCGTCCTTGACCAGCGCCTGAATGAGGCCTTCCGCCTGTTCGGTCTCGTAGCCGAGGAATTCGGTGGCGCCGGCCTTCTCGCGTACAGAAAACCAGATGGTCTCGGTGGCCGCGTCGCCGGAGCCAGCCCAATGCTTGCGCGCTTCGGCCTTCTGCTGCTCCATCGCATGGGTGAAGCCGGCAAGGTCGACCGAGATGCTGCGCTGGCGCAGTGCGTCCTGCGTCAGATCGAGCGGGAAGCCGTACGTGTCATAGAGCTTGAAGGCAGTCTCGCCGTCCAGCATGTCACCGGCATGAAGCGTCTCCGTCGCCTCCGAGAGCAGGCCGAGGCCGCGCACCAGCGTCTTGCGGAACCTGGTCTCCTCGAGCTTCAGCGTCTCGGTAATCAGCTGTTCGCCGCGCAGCAGTTCGGGATAGGCCTGGCCCATCTCACGCACTAGCGCCGGCACCAGCTTCCACATCAACGGCTCCTTGGCGCCGAGCAACTGCGCATGGCGCATGGCGCGGCGCATGATGCGGCGCAGCACATAGCCGCGGCCTTCGTTCGACGGCAGCACGCCGTCGGCAACCAGGAAAGAGGACGAGCGCAGATGATCGGCAATGACGCGGAAGGAGGCGACCGTCTCCTTGTCGGGTCCCTGCCCGAGCGCTGACGAGGCCGCATCGATCAGATGACGGAACAGGTCGGTCTCGAAGACGCTCTCCACCCCTTGCAGGATGGAGGCCATGCGCTCCAGGCCCATGCCGGTGTCGATCGACGGCCGCGGCAGGTCGATGCGCTCATCCTTGGTGACCTGCTCATATTGCATGAACACCAGGTTCCAGAATTCAAGGAAGCGGTCGCCGTCCTCCTCCGGGCTGCCGGGAGGGCCGCCCCAGATGTGCTCGCCACGGTCGATGAAGATTTCCGAGCACGGCCCGCACGGTCCGGTGTCGCCCATAGCCCAGAAATTGTCGGAGGTCGGGATGCGGATGATGCGGTCATCGGAGAAACCGGCGATCTTCTTCCAGAAGCCGGCCGCCTCGTCATCGGTGTGATAGACGGTGACCAGCAGCTTGTCCTTGTTCAGCCCGAACTCCTTGGTGATCAGGTTCCAGGCCAGTTCGATGGCGCGCTCCTTGAAATAGTCGCCGAAGGAGAAATTGCCGAGCATTTCGAAGAAGGTCAGATGGCGCGCGGTGTAGCCGACATTGTCGAGGTCGTTGTGCTTGCCGCCGGCGCGCACGCTTTTCTGCGCAGTGGTGGCGCGCGAATAGGACCGCTTCTCCAGGCCGGTGAAGACGTTCTTGAACTGCACCATGCCGGCATTGGTGAACATCAGCGTCGGGTCGTTGCGCGGCACCAGCGGGCTCGAGGCCACGACCTCGTGGCCCTCCTTGCGGAAATAGTCGAGGAATGTCGACCGGATCTCGTTCACGCCACTCATGAGTGCTGCCTTTTCGCGAAAACCGCCGGCACGGCCGGCGGACACTGGTCTCTGCTTTTTAGAAGATTGACTTGGCCTTTTAGCGGGCACGCCCCACCCTGTCCAGAAACACGGAATTGGGCCAATCCGGCAACTGCCAAGCCGGCTTCACGCTGCCCAAAAACGAAAACCGCCGGCGCGAAGGCCGGCGGTTTGAAACGCAATACTAAAGAACTCGGTTACTTAAGCATCGGATAATAGACTGGATTTATGGCCGAACTCTGGCCGTGCCCTACATGGCGCCGGATTCTTCCTCGAAGCCGTCGTCGCTTTCGCCGCGCTCGGGGCCACCATTTTCAAGAAATTTCTCGGCGATCAGCCCGGCATTCTGCCGCAGCGCAAGTTCGATCTCACGCGCCGTGTCGGGATTGTCGCGCAGGAACAGTTTGGCGTTTTCGCGACCTTGGCCGAGACGCTGCGAATTGTAGGAGAACCAGGCGCCGGACTTCTCGACCACGCCGGCCTTGACGCCGAGGTCGACCAGTTCGCCGGTCTTGGAGACGCCCTCGCCATACATGATGTCGAACTCGACCACCTTGAAGGGCGGCGCCAGCTTGTTCTTGACCACCTTGACCCGGGTCTGGTTGCCGACGACCTCGTCGCGGTCCTTGACCGAGCCGATGCGGCGGATGTCGAGGCGCACCGAAGCGTAGAATTTCAGCGCGTTGCCGCCGGTCGTGGTTTCGGGCGAACCGAACATGACGCCGATCTTCATGCGGATCTGGTTGATGAAGATGACCATGGTGTTGGAGCGCGAGATCGAGGCGGTCAGCTTGCGCAGCGCCTGGCTCATCAGACGCGCCTGGAGACCGGGCAGAGAATCGCCCATCTCGCCTTCGATTTCGGCGCGCGGCGTCAGCGCCGCCACCGAATCGACGACCAGCACGTCGATGGCGCCTGAACGCACCAGCGTGTCGCATATTTCCAGCGCCTGCTCGCCGGTGTCCGGCTGCGAGATCAAGAGGTTTTCCAGATCGACGCCGAGCTTGCGGGCATAGACCGGATCGAGTGCGTGCTCGGCATCGACGAAGGCGCAGATACCGCCTTTCTTCTGGGCTTCGGCAACTGTGTGCAGCGCCAATGTCGTCTTGCCCGAGCTTTCCGGCCCGTAGATCTCGACGATGCGGCCGCGCGGCAGGCCGCCGACGCCAAGCGCGATGTCGAGGCCCAGCGATCCGGTCGGCACGGTTTCGATCTCGACGACCTGCTCGTTGGCGCCAAGCCGCATGATCGAGCCCTTGCCGAAGGCGCGCTCGATTTGCGACAGCGCCGCGTCCAGAGCCTTTGATTTGTCCACCGCTTTGTCCTCTACAAGCCGCAAAGAATTCTGAGCCATGATACATCACCCCTTGGTCGTCAATGAAGGCCGGACAATCCGTAATCCCTGCCCATTTTGTACTACTTTTGTTCTCGTTTGGCAAGAGGGGTCAAATATCTGAAAAGCAATCTTTATCCGGATTTGTTCTTTTTTTGTCTCATGGTTTCGTTTCCGGATGTATCCACCATTGGGCCAGACGCGCCGGCTGTTTCGATCGGCCGAATTGCCGGCTTGCCTGCGAAGCTCCGCCGCACAGCGTAGCGCTTGTGCGGCTCGAATAACAAAGGTCATATCGCCGGCATGGTGAAATCAGCAAAGATACTGGCGGTGGGCGGCGCCCATATCGATCGCCGCGGCCAGGTGTCGGGCACGTACGTGCCCGCGGCGTCCAACCCCGGCACGATGCGCGAGGATGTCGGCGGCGGCGTCTTCAACGCGCTGCGCAGCCTGGTGCGGCGCGGCGTCTCGGCCTCGCTTTTGTCGGTGCGCGGCGGCGATGCCTCGGCCGAGACGGTTGCGCGCGCCATCGCCGACTCCGGCATTGCCGACCTGTCGGCGGTTTTCCTCGACCGCACGACGCCGAGCTACACGGCGCTGATCGATCGCGACGGCGAGCTGATCACCGGCTTTGCCGACATGGCGCTCTACGATTTGGCGTTCCCCAAGCAGATCCGCCGCTCCAAGGTGCGCGAGGTGGTCGCCGAGGCCGATGCGGTGCTCTGCGACGCCAATCTGCCATCAACGGCGCTGGAGCGGCTGGTGGGGCTCGCCGCCGGCAAGCCGGTGTTCGCCATTGCCATTTCGCCGGCCAAGGTGGTGCGGATGATACCGGTGCTGAAGGAGCTCGCGCAGGTCTTCATGAACCGGCGCGAGGCCATGGTGCTGGCCGGCGTCGATGCCAATGCCACCGAGCGCGAGACCATCGACGGACTGCGCTGCAGCGGCCTCACCAGTGGCGTGGTGACGGCGGGCGATGGCCCGGTGCTGGGATTCGACGAAGCCGGCGCCTTCTCTATCCTGCCGCCGGCGCCGAGAAAAGTCGCCGACGTCACCGGCGCCGGCGACGCGCTGGCCGGCGCCACCATCGCTGCCCTGCTGCGCGGCCTGCCCCTGCGCCAGGCATTGCGCGAGGGCGTTGCCGCCGCCACGCTGGCCATTGAAAGCGCCGACGCGGTTCCGGCCTTCACGATTGCGACCTTCACTGAGGCACTGGCTCTTGTGCCCGACGCGCAGGAAATGGCATGAGGGCGGCCAATTGCCATTGCCGGAGCGCGACGTCCAAGCGGACGCGCGGATCTCCGGATCGGAGACCATCATGACACCGCAAAGCGCCCGCCCCTTGATCGACATCCACGCGCCCGTGGCTGAGGCGCTCGCCGCTGGCCGCCCGGTCGTGGCGCTGGAGAGCACCATCATCACCCATGGCATGCCTTACCCCGACAATGGCGCCATGGCCGCCAATGTCGAAAAGATCATCCTGGACAATGGCGCGGTGCCGGCGACGATCGCCGTGGTTGCCGGCCGCATCAAGATCGGGCTGTCCGACGGCGAGCGCGAGTCGCTGGCGATGACCGGCGACGCCATGAAGCTGTCGCGCGCCGATCTCGGCTTTGCGGTGGCGCAAGGCCGCACCGGCGGGACCACGGTCGCCGCCACCATGATCGCGGCCGACATGGTCGGGATCAAGGTGTTCGCCACCGGCGGCATTGGCGGCGTCCACAAGGGCGCGGAAAAGAGCTTCGACATCTCGGCCGATCTCGACGAGTTGGCGCGCACGCCGGTCATCGTCGTCTCGGCCGGCGCCAAGGCGATCCTCGACATCGAAAAGACGCTGGAAGTGCTGGAGACGCGCGGCGTGCCGGTGATTGGCCATGGCTGCGAGACGATGCCGGCCTTCTGGTCGCGGCATTCGCCGTTCCGCGCGCCGCTGACCCTGCACAGACCGGAAGAGATCGCGCATTTCTACAAGACCAGGGCGGCACTTGGCCTGGTCGGCGGCATGCTGATCGCCAACCCGGTGCCGCAGGACGATGAAATCCCGGCCGACGAGATGGCCGGCTATATCGAGGCCGCGCAGAAGGCGGCGGAAGTGCAGAATGTGACCGGAAAGGCGGTGACGCCGTTCCTGTTGGGCAAAATCCTCGAACTGACCGGCGGCCGGAGCTTGAAGACCAACATCGCGCTGGTCGAGAACAATGCGCGGCTGGCGGCGAGGATTGCCAAGGCGCTGTAGGATCGCCTACGTCGGCGGGACAGCACCCCCCTCTGGCCTGCCGGCCATCTCCCCCGCAAGGAGGGAGATTAACAGCTTAGCCGCAGGCTCCCATTTTCAACGATGGTGATTGGCGAAGGCCAATGTGACAACTGATCTCCCCCCTTGCGGGGGAGATGTCCGGCAGGACAGAGGGGGGTGGGAAGAAACGCGACGGTCCCGGTTCACTTCCCCGCCCGCCGCCCCGCCTCATACGCCCGGCGCGCCCACACCCTCATCTCGTCAGGATCATCAAACGCGTCGTCGGGAATGCTCCAGTACGGCATCGCGACCAGCTTGCCGTGGCGGGTGCCGGTATAGGTCCATTGCTTGCAGCCGGCGGCTTCGAAATCGGGCGCGCTTTGCTCGTCAGCCTTGAGCAGCAATTCGCCGCGCAGCACGATGGCGACGATGACGCCGTCGAAATAGATACCCTTGCCGCCGAACAGTTTTCGGATACTGACCGGGCCGAGGCCTTCGAACAGCTCTTCGATGCGTTCATTGTCCATGCCGCAATCATGTCACCGGGCTTGCCATGGCTGCAACCAAAAACCATGCTGGCAAGTTGAGAGCCATCCGTCGGAGTTTTGTCATGCCGCTGCTGCTCAAGGGATCCTGCCGCTGCGATGCCGTCCATTTCGAGGTGGAGAGCAACACGCCGGTGCCGTTCATGCTGTGCTACTGCTCGATCTGCCGCAAGCAGCAGGGCGGCGGCGGCTTCGCCATCAATCTCGGCGCCGATTACAAGACGCTGAAAATCAAGGGCAAGCGCAATCTCGGCGTCTACCAGGCCGAGATCGCGGACGACGAGCATCCAAAGTGTGAGATTTCGACGGGCGAGCGCAATTTCTGCAAGAAGTGCGGTTCGGCGCTCTGGCTCTACGATCCGACATGGCCGGACCTGGTCCACCCCTTCGCCTCGGCAATCGACAGCGAGTTGCCGAAGCCGCCGGAGAAGGTGCATCTGATGTTGAAATACAAGGCGAGTTGGGTCGAGCCGGTGATCGGCAAGAAGGACAATGCGTTCGACGTCTATCCCGAGGAATCGATCGCCGACTGGCACAAGCGGACGAAGATGTGGGTGAAGTGAGGACTCGGAGCGCGACTTCCGATGGTTAGCGCTGCCCCTCATCCGGCCCTTCGGGCCGTTCGTCATTCGAAAAGCCAAGCAATTGGCTTTTCGCCCGCTGCGCGGACCATTCCTCACCTCCCCGTGAACGGGGCGAAGGAAAGATCAGGCGGAAGCGCGCGCTTCAGCCAGCGCCTTCAGGTCGGCGGGCTTCAGTTCGACGGATTCGCCGCAGCCGCAGGCCGAACTCTGGTTCGGGTTGTGGAAGGTGAAGCCGGTGCGCAGCGTGGTCTGCTCGAAATCCATCTCGGTGCCGAACAGGAAAAGGGCAGCCTCGGGCGCGACATAGACATGCGCGCCGTCGCGTTCGATATGGTCGTCCTTGGTATTGGGCTCGGTCACCAGGTCGACCGTGTATTCCATGCCGGCGCAGCCGCCCTTCTTGATGCCGAGGCGAATGCCATGCGCATTGTCGCGCGTGGCGACGATCTCGCGCACCCGGTCGGCGGCCTTTTCGGTCATCGTGATGACGGCGAAGCGTCCCATTCTTTTTCCTCTTCCATTCCATGCAGGTTCAAGGCCTGCCGAATGATTCCTCACCTAAAATGGTGAAGTTTTACCACTGGTGCAAGTGCACCAACCTCAGTCAACCTAGTACCAGCCCACCGCCACCTGCGCCTCTTCCGACATGCGGTCGGGCGACCAGGGCGGGTCGAAGGTCATGTTGACCTCGACGCCGGAGACGCCTTCGACGGCGCCGACGGCGTTTTCCACCCAGCCGGGCATTTCGCCGGCCACCGGACAGCCGGGCGCGGTCAGCGTCATGTCGATCTTGACCGCGCGGTTGTCCTCGATGTCGATCTTGTAGATGAGGCCGAGCTCATAGATGTCGGCCGGTATTTCCGGGTCATAGACCGTCTTCAGCGCCGAGACGATGTCGTCGGTCAGCCGCGCCAGCTCGTCGGCGGGAATCGCCGAGGCGGAAACCACCGGATTGACGGCCGCTTCCGGCGCGGTGGTGTGGCTCGCATCATCCATGGTCGTCATCCAAAGAACCTGTCACCCGAAGAACTTGCGCGCTTTTTCCAGCGCATCGGCCAAAGCGTCGACTTCGGCCCTGGTATTATACATGCCGAACGATGCCCTGCATGTGGAGGTTACGCCAAAGCGTTTCAACAGCGGCTGGGCGCAATGGGTGCCCGCGCGGACGGCAACACCTTGCCTGTCTATCACCATCGACACGTCATGGGCATGAATGCCCTGCAATTCGAAGGAAATGATGGCGCCCTTGTCCGGCGCGTCGCCGAAGATGCGCAGCGAGTTGATGGCGCGCAGCCGCTCGTGCGCGTAGGTCTTGAGGTCGGCCTCGTGCGCGGCGATGCGCTCGCGGCCGATCTTTTCCATGTATTCCAATGCTGTACCCAGCCCGATCGCCTGGACGATCGGCGGCGTGCCGGCCTCGAAGCGGTGCGGCGGCTCGTTGTAGGTGACGACGTCTTCCGTCACTTCCTCGATCATCTCGCCGCCGCCCATGAAAGGGCGCATGGCCGAGAGAATATCCTTCTTGCCGTAAAGCACGCCGATGCCGGACGGCCCGTAAACCTTGTGACCGGTGAAGACGAAGAAATCGCAGTCGAGGTCCTGGACGTCGATCGGCATGTGCACGGCGCTCTGGCTGCCATCGACAAGTACGGGAATGCCACGCGAATGCGCGATGCGCACGATTTCCTTGATCGGCGTCACCGTGCCCAGCGCGTTCGACATATGCGTGATGGCGACGAGCCTGGTCTTGTCGGTCAGGCGCTTTTCGAATTCCTCGATGTGGAAGATGCCGAGATCGTCGACCGGCACCCAGACCAGCTTGGCGCCCTGCCGTTCCCGGATGAAATGCCACGGCACGATGTTGGAGTGGTGCTCCATGATCGACAGCACGATCTCGTCGCCCGCGCCGATATTGGGCATGCCATAGCCGTAAGCCACGGTGTTGATGGCGGCTGTCGTGTTGGAGGTGAAGACGATGTTGTCGGTGCTTGGCGCATTGAGGAAACGGCGCACCGTCTCGCGCGCCTTCTCATAGGCGTCGGTTGCGGCATTGGACAGGAAATGCAGGCCGCGATGGACGTTGGCGTATTCCTGGGAATAGGCGTGCTGGATCGTATCCAGCACCACCTGCGGCTTCTGCGCCGAGGCGCCATTGTCGAGATAGACCAGCGGTTTGCCGTAGACTTCGCGCGACAGGATCGGGAAGTCGCGGCGGATCGCCTCGACGTCGTATGGGGTTGTTTCGATCTTCTGGTCCATTACAAGCTCTCTTGAGGCACCGCCTCACTTCGTCACGCACCCCTCATCCGACCGAGCTTCGCTCGGCCACCGCCCGGGGCGAGTCACTTGCCTCGCCCGTCCTTCGGACCCCACAAGGGGAGAAGGGAAAGAGGCGCTTACCCGTGCGCCACGAACCAGTCGTCCAGCCTTGTTTCCAGGGCCTCGACGATGGTTTCGTCGTCCAGTTCCTCGATTACTTCGGCCACGAACGCCTTCACCAGCAAGCCGCGGGCGCTCTTCTCGTCGATGCCGCGCGCCATCAGGTAGAACAGATGGTTGTGGTCGATCTCGGTAACGGTCGCGCCATGGCCGCAGATGACGTCGTCGGCGAAGATCTCCAGCTCAGGCTTGGTCGAGAACTCGCCATCGTCCGACAAAAGCAGCGTGTTGCAGGCCATCTTGGCGTTGGTTTTTTGCGCGTATTGGTGGACGTTGATGCGGCCCTGGAAGACGCCGCGCGCCTTGCCGGTCACGACATTGCGGATCACTTCCGTCGACGTCGTATGCGGCACGGCATGGTCGAGCACCATGGTCACGTCGGTGTGGGTGTCGCCGGCGAGCAGGTTGATGCCGCGCAGTTTGAAGTCGGAGCCTTCGCCCGTGGTCTTCACCACGATCTCCTGGCGCACAAGCTTGCCGCCGGCATTCATGAAAAACAGCGTCAGCTTCGAATTCTTGCCGAGATGCGCCTTGAACTGGGCAAGATGCGTGGCCGTTTCCGGCTGCTCCTGCACGATCAGCCAGGTAACGTCCGCACCCTCGCCCAGAACGAGCTGGCTGACCGAGCTGCCCAGTGCCGCGCCCTCGCCGGCCTGACGCTCGACGAGAGCAGCTTTGGCGCCGGCGCCGACACGCACGGGAAAGCGCACATGCACCTGGCCACCGGCCTGCAAATTCTGCAATTCGATCGGCTTTTCCAGTGCTGTGCCATCCGCAATGTCGACGAAATAGCCGTCAGCGACAAAGGCGGTGTTCAGCGCACCGATGGCGTCATCGCTGCCATAGGGATCGAGGCCCGGTGCGATCGAGCCGTCAGTCAGCTTTTCCGACAGGCGCTGGATGGCCACGCCTTCGATCGCGGGGAATTTCGCGCCGGAGACGCCGTTCAGAACCGCCAGCACGGCGGAGCCTTCGACGATGGGCGCCAGCCCCTTGGCGGCGGCCGTCGGATCGAACGCCGGCACCGCAGTCAACAGCCGGCGCAGGTCAGTGTAATGCCAGGATTCGATGCGCCGCGTCGGCAGCCCGTGCTTGATTGCCTCAATGGCGTCGTCGCGCTTCAGCATCACCGCGCCGTCACCCGGCAGCAACGACAGACGCTCGCCAAAGGCGTCGATCAGCGCCGTTTCGGCCTGCGTGCGCTGGGGTTGTGTATGCATATTCATCAGTTTTGCCCCGCCTTTCAGCATAAAATGGCCTTCTGGCGTCTCACGCGGCTTCGCCGATCACGCCGGCATAGCCATTGGCTTCGAGATCGAGCGCCAGCGACTTGTCGCCGGACTTGATCACCTGGCCCTTGTATAGGACGTGCACGCTATCGGGCACGATGTGCTCGAGCAGGCGCTGGTAGTGGGTGATGACGATGATGGCACGGTCGGCCGAACGCAGCGCGTTGACGCCGTCCGAGACGATCTTCAGCGCATCGATGTCGAGGCCGGAATCGGTCTCGTCGAGCACGCAGAGCTTTGGCTCCAGCAGCTTCATCTGCAGGATCTCGGCCCGCTTCTTCTCGCCGCCGGAAAAGCCGACATTGAGCGGCCGCTTGAGCATCGCCATCTCCATCGAGAGCGAGGCTGCCGCCTCTTTCACCCGCTTCAAAAATTCCGGGATCTTCAGCGGCTCCTCGCCGCGCGCCTTGCGCTGCTCGTTCATCGCCACTTTCAGGAATTCCATGGTCGCGACGCCAGGTATCTCCATCGGATACTGGAAGGCGAGGAAGATGCCCGCGGTGGCGCGCTCGGCCGGATCCATTTCGAGGATCGACTGGCCGTTATAGAGGATGTCGCCTTCGGTGACCTCATAGTCCTCACGGCCGGCGAGGATGTAGGACAGCGTCGATTTGCCCGAGCCGTTCGGACCCATGATGGCAGCGACCTCGCCGTTTTTCACCGTCAGGTTCAGGCCGCGGATGATCTCGGTGCCGTCATCGACGATGCGGGCATGCAGGTTCTTGATCTCAAGCATTTTTTCTTTCCTGGATATATTGTCCGGTCAGCCGACCGAGCCCTCGAGGCTGATGCCGATAAGCTTCTGCGCTTCGACCGCGAACTCCATCGGCAGCTGCTGGATGACATCCTTGACGAAGCCGTTGACGATCAGCGCGATCGCCTCCTCTTCCGGGATGCCGCGCTGCATGACGTAGAACTTCTGGTCCTCGGAAATCTTTGACGTCGTCGCCTCATGCTCGAACTGCGCCGTCGAGTTCTTGGCTTCCATGTAGGGCACGGTGTGCGCGCCGCACTGGTCGCCGATCAGGAGACTATCGCAATTGGTGAAGTTGCGGGCGTTGGTCGCCTTGCGGTGCGCCGAGACCTGGCCGCGATAGGTGTTCTGCGAGAAGCCGGCGGCAATGCCCTTGGAGATGATGCGGCTCGACGTGTTCTTGCCGAGATGGATCATCTTGGTGCCGCTATCGACCTGCTGGTAGCCGTTCGACACAGCGATCGAATAGAACTCGCCGGAGGAATTGTCGCCGCGCAGGATGCAGCTGGGATATTTCCAGGTGATCGCCGAACCGGTCTCGACCTGCGTCCACGAGATCTTCGAACGGTGGCCGCGGCAGTCGCCGCGCTTGGTGACGAAATTGTAGATGCCGCCCTTGCCCTCGGCATCGCCGGGGTACCAGTTCTGCACCGTCGAATATTTGATCTCGGCATCGTCGAGCGCCACCAGTTCGACGACGGCGGCATGCAGCTGGTTCTCGTCGCGCTGCGGCGCCGTGCAGCCTTCGAGATAGGAGACGTAAGCCCCCTCCTCGGCGATGATCAGCGTGCGCTCGAACTGGCCGGTGTTCTTCTCGTTCATGCGGAAATAGGTCGACAGCTCCATCGGGCAGCGCACGCCCTTGGGCACGAAGACGAACGAGCCGTCGGTGAAGACAGCCGAATTCAGCGTGGCGTAGAAATTGTCGGATGTCGGCACGACCGAGCCGAGATATTTCTGCACCAGCTCCGGATGCTCGCGGATGGCTTCCGAGATCGAGCAGAAGATGACGCCGGCCTGCGCCAGTTCCTTCTTGAACGTGGTGACGACGGAAACGGAATCAAACACCGCGTCGACGGCGACACGGCCCGATTTGTAGACGTTGTCGCTGGGCTCCTCGAGATCGGAGACGTCGGTTTTCTGCACGCCGGCGAGGATTTCTTGTTCCCGCAGCGGAATGCCGAGCTTCTCGTAGACCTTCAACAGCTCGGGATCGACGTCGCTCAGCGAGGTCGGGCCGGGCGTGCTCTTGGGCGCCGCGTAGTAATAGAGGTCCTGAAAGTCGATCTTCGGATAATGGACGCGCGCCCAGGTCGGCTCTTCCAGGGTCAACCAGCGTCGATAGGCTTCCAGACGCCATTCCAGCATCCAGGACGGTTCATCCTTCTTGGCCGAGATGAAGCGAATAATGTCTTCGCTCAAGCCCTTGGGGGCCTTGTCCATCGCGATCTCTGTCTGGAATCCGTATTTGTACTGGTCGACGTCGATCTTTCGGACCCGATCGATCGTGTCCTGCACAGCAGGCATAAGCGTTCTCCATCCACGCCGGGGTCAAGGCCCGACAGTTTTCAAACTATGGCATCGCCGAGGGCTGCCCATGAGGCGCCGAAGGCGGCGTAAGTTTCATATAGTGCGTCTCGGCCGGGAATTCACCCGGCCACTTGCAAACGCACGGCTCTACCAGGCCGCGAGGCCTGAATTCTTTGTCGCCGCCTCAGGCGGCTTGTTCCCTGCCCGCCCGGCGCTGGGCAATACCGGCCAGCGCAGCACGGAACAGTTCGATATCCCCGGCACTCGTTGCGTGGCCGATGGACACGCGCAAAGCGCCCAGGCTGTCGCCATGACCCATGGCTTTCAGCACATGGCTCGGCCCGACCTTGCCCGACGAACAGGCCGATCCCGCCGACAGCGCAACGCCAGCCAGATCGAACGCGATCTGCGCCGTCTCGGCCTTGATGCCGGGAATAGCGAAGAATGTCGTATTGGCAAGCCTTGGCGCGCCGGTTCCGAAGATTTCTGCGTCCGGCACCAGCGTTTTGAGTGTTTTCTCGACCTCGCCGCGGCGTTGCGCGATCGCTTCGACGTCTTTCAGTCCAGCCAAAGCCTGCCGCGCCGCGGCGCCAAAGCCGGCGATGGCCGCCAGGTTTTCGGTGCCGCCGCGATGGCCCTTTTCCTGGCCGCCGCCATTGATCAGCGGCTTCGGCATCATCAGATCGGCTGCCGCAACGACGGCGCCGACACCCTTGGGGCCGCCGATCTTGTGCGAAGACAGAATCAAATAGTCGGCGTAAGCCGCTGACATATCGATGGGAACACGGCCCGCAGCCTGCACCGCGTCGACCACCAGAATGCCGCCCGCCGCATTGACGATCGCGGCGATGCGATCAATCGGCTGGATGACGCCGGTCTCGTTGTTGGCCGCATGGATCGCGACCAACGGCAGGCCTTCGGCCTTGTCATGCGCGGCCAGAGCGGCTGTCAGCTGAGCGAGGTCAGCGATGCCATCGGCGTCGACGCCGATCCGCGAAACCTGTGTTGCCGGGAAGCGGCCGCCGTTCAACAGGCAAGGGTGGTCGGCCTCGCAGACATAGAGCCGGCTCATGCGCACCGTGCCACGGCCCATCCGCCAATCCGGTGTCAGCAGCGTCGATGCGGCTTCCGTCGCGCCGGAGGTGAAGACGACATGCTCGGCCTTGGCGCCGACAAGTGCTGCCACATCGCGCCGGGCAGTGTCGATCAGGCGCCGCGCCGCGCGCCCCTCGGCATGCACCGACGACGGATTGGCGACGAGATCGAGCGCGGCAATCATCGCCTCGCGCGCCTCGGCAATGAGCGGCGCGCTGGCATTGTAGTCGAGATAGGCGCGTGCTGCGGCCATTTTCACCCAATCGATCCCGTCAAGACCCTTTCCGCAAGGATAGCGCGTTATTTCCTTGAAATTGCAAGGCAAGACGTCCTATTTACGCGGCTTGCGGCGAGGATGGCCGGGCCGTCACGGCTGGCTATCCAGTTTTGAACAATTCTAAACTAGCTTCTAAGAAGACGCTTGCCCTGCGTCAAGGCCCGGAAGGGCTGGGGCTAGAGTAAAGAGTTGTTCCGGGCGCCGCGCATTCGTATGCCATTTGGAGTAGTTCATGCCTGAGGTCATTTTCACCGGTCCGGCCGGCCGCCTGGAGGGCCGCTACCAGCCTTCCAAGGAGAAGAGCGCGCCGATTGCCATCGTGTTGCATCCGCATCCGCAATTCGGCGGCACGATGAACAACAAGATCGTCTATGACCTCTTCTACATGTTCCAGAAGCGCGATTTCACCACGCTTCGCTTCAACTTCCGCGGCATCGGCCGCAGCCAGGGCGAATTCGACCACGGCACCGGCGAATTGTCGGATGCCGCCGCAGCGCTCGACTGGGTGCAGTCGCTGCATCCGGATTCCAAGAGCTGCTGGGTGGCCGGTTATTCCTTCGGCTCCTGGATCGGCATGCAGCTTCTGATGCGCCGGCCCGAGATCGAGGGCTTCATCTCGATCGCGCCGCAGCCCAACACCTATGATTTCTCGTTCCTGGCGCCCTGCCCGTCATCGGGTCTGATCATCCATGGCGATGCCGACAAGGTGGCGCCGCCCAAGGATGTGCAGGGCCTGGTCGACAAGCTGCACACGCAAAAGGGCATCACCATCACGCAGAAGACCTTGCCAGGCGCCAACCACTTCTTCGCCAACGACGCCGATCTGCTGCTCGAGGAATGCGCCGACTATCTCGACCGACGGCTGGCCGGCGAATTGTCCGATCCGCGGCCGAAGCGGCTGCGCTAAGAGCAATTCCAGGAAAAGTGTAAACGGGTTTTCCGTCCGGAATTGCGTCAAAACAAAAACTCCCGGTCCGATGCCGTCACAGTCGTGCCCATCATGGGCGCGACAATGCCATTTCGGCTGATCCAAACGGTGAAGCCAGCCTGACATGTGGCGCGGCTCGGCTGAACGGTGCACAATGCCGGTTCAGCCAGCGCAAGAAGGCATGACCGATCATGTACCAGCCTCCCCATTTCCAGGAAACGCGGCCGGACGTCCTGCACGGGCTGATCCGGACGCATCCGCTGGGGTTGCTGATCTCCAACGGCGCCGATGGCCCGGTCGCCAATGCCATTCCCTTCCTGCTTGATGCCGAGGTTGGGCCGAATGGCCGGCTGCGCGCCCATCTGGCCAGGGCCAACCCGCAATGGCGTCAGCTGGCCGACAATCCGACATCGCCGGTGCTGGTCGTCTTCCAGGGCGCCGACGCCTACGTGACGCCGTCCTGGTACGAGACCAAGCGCGAGACCGGCAAGGTCGTGCCGACCTGGAACTACGCCATTGTCCAGGTGCGAGGAACCGTCAGAGTGATCGAGGATTCCGCCTGGATCGCACAGCAGATCACCGAGCTGACGCTGTCGCAGGAAGGCGCCCGCGAGGCACCCTGGGCGGTGACCGATGCGCCGCCGACCTTCATCCAGTCGCAAATCAAGGGCATTGTCGGGCTTGAGATCGAGATCGCCGAAATCAGCGGCAAGTGGAAAGTCAGCCAGAACCGGCCTGTCGCCGACCGCGTCGGTGTCGCCGAAGGGCTGGAGAAGGACGCCGCCGGCGCGCCTGACATGGCTCGGCTGGTGCGGAGCTGGGGTGGCATCGACAGCTAGCTGGGGTGGTCTTAGATGGTTCCAAAGGCGTCAGCAATTCAGTTGCTTGCCGGCGCTGCTCCAATGCGGAAATTCGTCTTGTCTCGGCGCATCGTTTTGGTTTGGTTTGCGAGCCCGACGGAATAGGCGGAACGTAGTTTTTGCCACCGGCAACCCCGACGCCGTGTAGCGGAAGATACATCCCAGCCGGCCAAGCACCATCGCGCAGACGATGGCAACAGCACAGCCAAGGCCGAATCCGGCGACAGTGTCGCTCGGGTAGTGCGCGCCGATAAAGATCCGGGTCGATGCGACCGACAAGGTTGCTGCCAGCAGCACCCATCTGCGCTGGGGCAACAACAGCAGTGCAATGCCGAAAATGACGCCCATGGTCGTGGCATGGCCGGACGGGAAGCTGGCAAAGCGCGCCTCCAAGGAAAAAGGATGCAGCGACAGATCGCCGAGCTTGTCGAAATTCATCGGCCTGGCTCTGCCCACGCCTTATTTCAGCACGTTGACGACCATGGCCGAGAGTGCGATCGAACCCAGCACCATGAAAGCAAAGCAGGTCCAGTTGTAGAAGGTCATCCGCGCGCGCCGGGAAAGGCTGCGCCAATCCGTCAGATTCGCGGCAATCAGCACCAATACCGACGGGACAAGATACCAGCCGCCTAGGCCGAAGAAGGTAAAAAACTCGGCGATGCGGAAGACATTGGTCGAGCCTGAAGCCCACTCCCTCGCCATGGTCCCTGCAAGATGGTCGAAACGGAGCGACACCGCGATCGTCAGCAAAAGCCAGGCCACAACCCAGACCGACCACAGGATTTTCGGGTAGCGCGCCGGGCGCGTCGCCAGGCGATGCCGTACAATCCCGAAAGTATCGCGGAAATTAGCGACAGACTGCCGGAGCATGGCAGGCAAAGCGGCACGCGCCGGCGATGGCGACTTCATCAACATGCGGAGCTCGGCGCGATCATTGAAGAGCTATCAGTTCGCCACACGGTACAGGCCGAGCGACAATTTATCACCTGACGAATAGTTGATGCCGTCGATCTCGGCGACGCGGCTGGCCTTCTTGCCTTGCCCTGCCAGCAGGTCATCCAGCCGTTTTTCATCGCCGACCGGCGCCAGGCCCAGCGCGCAGGCCGGATCGCCAAGCAGATGTTGCGCAACCCCGTCGACATCGGTCAGTACCGTCTTTGTGCCCACCAGAAATACCAGGCTCGGTTCGTGATATTGCGCGGAGGCGAGCACGCTCATCTCACAGGGACGATCGGCGCGAACCGCAGCCTCGATTTCCCGGCTCATCCAAATCGGTTTCAGTGACGGCACGATGACACCGAACAGCAGGGCGTAGGTTATACCGGCGCAAACCGCAGCCCCGCCGATGCGGACCAGCGGCACCAGCGTCTGGCGCGAAACAGCGAGGTAGCCGGCGCCCAATGCTGCCGCGGCGGCCGGAACGCTCCACCATAAAAATGTCTTCATGAGATAGATCGGCGCACCGACGCAAAGCACGGCGAGACCGACTGTCACCAGAACGGTGCCGAATGCGGTCGCCCACCACAGCCATGTCTGCCAGCGCCTGAGCGGCGCATTTGCCTCTTGCGGCGTCAGCGTCAAAAGCCAGCCGATGAGCAGGGCCATGCCGGGATAGGCCGGCAGCACATAATGCGGCAGTTTCGTCGGGATCAATTCGAAGACGAGCCAGAACGGAACGTACCAGGCGAGGCAGAAACGCAGGCGCGGATCGTCGCGCAATCGGTTGAGCGCCTGCAGTCCGGCGCCGAGCGCCACAAGGCCGAACGGCCACATGAACAGGCAATAGGTCAGCACGTAGAAGCCCGGCGGAACGCCGTGCGACTCCTCGCCTTGCGCGACCTTGCCGAGCATATCCTTGCCGACGGCCTGCTGCAGGAAGGCGCCGTTGCTCTTCCAGGTGATGAGGGCGAGCCAAGGCAGCACGATCAACAGCACCAGAATCAGCCCACGCCCGGCTTTCAGCCTCGCCAGCCAGCGCCAGTCGCGCTCGAAAGCAACCAGCGTGAGCACCGTCAGCGCCGACAGCAGCGGTGCAATCGGCCCCTTGATGAGGATAGCCGCGCCCTGCGCAGCCCAGAAAATCCACGGCAGATGGCCGGCGACAGGCTCGTTGCGGCGCGATGCCAGATAAATCTGCGCCAGCGCGCCTTGCGCCAGAACGCAGCAGGCAAGCAGCATCGCGTCGGTCTTGGCGTCACGGCCTTCGAAGGCGGTGGCGAAAATCGCCGCCATGACCAGGCCGGCGGCAAGACCGGCATTGGCGCCGAACAGATTGGCCCCGGTCCAGGCGATTGCGACGACGGCGATGGCGATGCCCAGCGCCGAGATCAGCCGGTAGATCCAGATCGGCGCCTGTGCCCCCTCGCCGCTCAGCGTCACCGCCGCCGATTGCAGCCAGTAGATGCCGATCGGCTTTTGGTAGCGCGACGCGTCCTGGAAGCGGATGTCGACATAGTCGCCGGTCTCCCTCATCTGCTTGGTCGCCTGGACGAAGCGCGGCTCGTCGCGGTCGAGCGGCGGCAAAGAGGCCAGTCCCGACGCCGTCATCATCAGGCTGAACAGGAAGAGAAAGATGTAGTTCCTGCTCATTTCGACACCGGACAGACTGGATTTGGCGGGACTGGTGGCTCAGTCGACCTTGGTCATCGCCGCCTTGCGCTCATTGGCGATGAGCCATAAATTTCTGACATAGATCACCATGCCCATGGCCTGGCCGGCGATGAACACCGGATCCTCACGCTGGATGGCGTAGACCAGCAGCAGCCCGCCGCCGAACAGCGAGAAGAACCAGAAAGCGATCGGCACGACGCTGCGCTTGGCCTTTTCCGAAGCGATCCACTGCACCAGGAAGCGCATGGTGAAGAAGAACTGGGCAACGAAGCCGAGCAGAACCCAGGCGTCGAACTGCTTGACGAAAACCTGGTGCAGCCAGGTCGCCAATTCCTGAAACACGTTAGCCATGCGTGATTTCCTCTACCTTTGGCATTCTGCGGCGCCGGCGCCGAAGCCACCAGACGCCGGCGAGATCGAGCGCGCCCTGCAGGCCGCGATCGAAGATGCCGTAATTCGACTTGCCGTGGCGGCGGGAGCGGTCGACGACGTCGCAATGGACGACGCGGTAGCCTTCCTGGATGACAAGCGCCGGAACGAAACGATGCGTACCGTCGAAAAACGGCAGTTTGCGCAAGATATCGGTGTGGATCGCCTTTAAGCCGCAGCCAGTGTCGCGGGTGTCGTCATGCAGGATCGCGCCGCGCAGCCAGTTGGCGAAACGCGATGCCAATTGCTTGATCTTGCTGTCGCGGCGCTTCAACCGCTGCCCCTGCGCGGCGCCGAAATCGGGCCCTGCCCGACGCAGCGCATCGACCAGCACGGGGATATATTGCGGGTCGTTCTGGCCGTCGCCGTCGATGGTGGCGATTATCGAGCCGCGCGCCGCCCAGGCGCCCGAGCGCACCGAAAGCGACTGGCCGGCGGATTTTTCGTGCCG
Organism: Mesorhizobium sp. P170090; assembly: GCF_057786115.1. NCBI lineage: Bacteria > Pseudomonadati > Pseudomonadota > Alphaproteobacteria > Hyphomicrobiales > Phyllobacteriaceae > Mesorhizobium > Mesorhizobium sp. P170090. The sequence goes on along the minus strand of NZ_JBYNWH010000001.1, from coordinate 3,921,534 downwards.
AAGCTGCCGAAGCGGAAACGGACGTGTGGCGGCTTCAGCGGCAAGCACCGAAGCGGTGTCGTCAGTCGAACCGTCATTGACGACGATGATTTCGAAGTCGCGCCCGGTCATCGCCGCCTCGATCTCGTCGATCAGCAGCGGCAGGTTCGCCGCCTCGTTGCGGCAGGGAATGACGATGGATATCAATGCGTCCGGCATATCGCGTCGGGCTCTGTCACAAGATATGGCATTCGGTGGATGCCGTGCGGTGCCGTTCCAGCGGATCGAACCCGTTGGCGCGGCGCCTCATTACGCCAGCCGACAGGATGAAGCAAGCATGCGCGGCAGTGCAGAATAGGCTGTCCATGCCGGCGCAAAATCGGAAACCACTTTTGCTTGACGCGCTTGGATGCTAAACGCCCGCGTTCAGGCCATGCCGGGCCGTTCGGACCCGGCGCTTTCAGGAAGAAACAATGCCCGCCTTCAAGTCCGATTTCCTGCGCGTCATGAGCGAGCGCGGCTTCATCCACCAGATTTCGGATGAGACCGGGCTGGATCAACTTTTCGCGAAGGAAACCGTGACCGCCTATGTCGGCTACGACGCCACGGCGACCAGCCTGCACATCGGCAATCTGATATCGGCGACCATGCTCTACTGGATGCAGGAGACCGGCCACCGGCCGATCGCACTGATGGGCGGCGGCACCTCGATGATCGGCGACCCGTCCTTCCGTGACGACCAGCGCAGCCTTTTGACGCCCGAGGCGATCGCCACCAACATCGAGGGCATCAAGCGAATTTTTGGCCGCATCCTGCGCTTCGGCGACACTGGCAACGACGCCATCATGGTCAACAATGCCGACTGGCTGATGAAGCTCAACTATGTCGAGTTCCTGCGCGATGTCGGCCGCCACTTTTCGGTCAACCGGATGCTGACCTTCGACAGCGTCAGGCTGCGGCTCGAGCGCGAACAGTCGCTGTCCTTCCTCGAATTCAACTACATGATCCTGCAAGGCTATGATTTCGTCGAGCTCAGCCGCCGCCACGACTGCCGGCTGCAGATGGGCGGTTCGGACCAGTGGGGCAACATCATCAACGGCGTCGATCTCGGCCACCGCATGGGCACGCCGCAGCTTTATGCGCTGACCACGCCGCTGCTGACGACATCGTCGGGCGCCAAGATGGGCAAATCGGCCAAGGGCGCGGTGTGGCTGAACGGCGACCTCTTCTCGCCCTATGATTTCTGGCAATACTGGCGCAACACCGAGGATGCCGACGTCGAGCGCTTCCTGAAGATCTTCACCCGGCTGCCGCTTTCGGAGATCGCGCGGTTGGCCGCCCTTGGCGGCTCGGAGATCAACGAGGCCAAGAAGGTGCTGGCCACAGAAACCACGGCCATCGTGCACGGCCGCGAGGCGGCGCTCGCGGCCGAGGAAACCGCGCGCAAGACGTTCGAGGAAGGCGTGACGGCCGAAACCCTGCCGAGCGTCGAGGTGGATGGCGCAGCGCTGGAAGCTGGCATCGGCATCCTGTCGCTGCTGGTCACCGCGGGCCTTGCCGGGTCGAACGGCGAGGCGCGCCGGCATATCCAGGGCGGCGCCGTGCGCCTCAACGACCAGCCGGTGGCGGACGACCGGCGGATGGTGACGCCTCAGGATTTGAGTCCGGAAAACGTCGCAAAGCTTTCAGTGGGCAAGAAAAAGCACGTGCTTGTGCGGCCTGCCTGAGCCGTCTTCTGGGATCCTCAGCGATACTCGAAGATCGACCGGAAAATGCCCGGCGCGATTACCGATAGCGGGTTGATGTCCAGCACCGGCTTGTTGGCGTTGCCCTTAAGCCGGTAGGTGACGCCGATCAGGCCTCGGTCGCGGCCGTTGCCGAGCAGAACGCCGACCAACGGCAACTCGCCAAAGATGCGGTTGAGGCCATAGGCCGGCATGAAGGTTCCGGTCATGTCCATATTGTTGTTCTGGTCGTAGAGCGTGCCTTGGAAGGTGGTGCCGATGCGCGGGCCGCGCAGCACGCCATTCGCCAATTTCAAATAGCCTGACCCCTTGTCGATCTCGGTAAAGCCGCGCTCGAATTTTACCCGCGAGGTGTCGATCTTGCCCTTGACCGCTTCGTTCAGGCTGCGGCTGTCGCCGGTTGGCGTGGTCGATACGATCGACGCAAGCTTCGGTTCATTGACGATGAAGAAGTTGCTCGAATCGACCTGGCCCCGCATCGGGCCGTCGGCTGCGCCGCTGAGCGCCAGCGTGATCGATCCGCCTTCCATATGCTCGTAGATGTTGAGGAAGCGCAATATGGCGCCTGCGTCGGCCGACTGCATGGTGAGCGCGCGAGCACCATTGCCTGCCGTATTGCTGATGGTGATGGCGGCGCCGGAACTTGCCGCGGCGCTGACCTTGAGCCTGTTCACCCTGGAGCCGGCGGCACTGTAGTCGAGCTTCAAATTGGACAGGACCTCGTCATGGAACCCGCTTAGCGAATTGACGTCGGCGCTGACCGAAACCGCGTCCGTGCCGGTGGTTTTGGTGGCGGTATCGACATCGGAGGTGAACTGCTTGATCAGCGAGCGGGCATCGAGCGCGTTGCCGCTGACATCGACTGCGAAGCCCTTGCCCGACCGCTTCACCGTCACGGCGACATCGTCGCCCCGGTTCAAGGCGACTTTGCTGAAGCGGGCCGAAGACAGCGCGCCCTTGACCAGGACGACATCGCCTTCGACCGAAAAGCTCTTTCCGTCGAGGTCGAAGTCGGACAGCGTCGTGGTATCGCCGGACTTGCTCATGGTAAAAGTGGCATTGGCGGGAATGCCCGGCCCCTTGCTCCAGCCTGCCCAGGGAATGTCCAGCCTGGCGCTCGTCAGGTCAACGTCGACGTTCTGGCTGCCGCCTTCGCCGCTCTTGTCGATTGTCACCTTGATGGTGCCGGAAATCAGCGGCGACAGGCCAGGCATGGCGATGGCGCGCGTCTTGTCGTCGAGCACAAGCGCCACCTTGCGGCTGCGCGGCGGCCCGCCATCCCTGAGCGGCTCAACCAGATCGAGCTCGGCTGGAATGCCGTTCAGCCGCGCCTTGGCAGAGATCACCGCCTTGCCGGGCCCGACTTCGATCGAGCCGTCGGCATCGGTCACCATCTGGCCTTCGAACGGCTTGGCGAGCGACAGGTCCTTGTAGTCGAGCGATACCAGCCAATCGAGCTTCGACGTGTCGACGCCGGATTGCAACGGAATGTCGGCCTTGACGTGGCCGGTCACCGTGCCCGACAGGTCGTCCGGCAAGATGCCGACATGGCGCATGGCGTTGATCGGTTCGTAGGAGGCAAGTTCGGCGATGGCCGGCGCCTCGCCGGCGACGTCGATGTCGAGCGCGCCGATCACCGGCGGGTGGTTTGCCGCCTTTACCGACAGTGTGCCATTGCTTGCCGCCACGGTGCGGCCGCTCGGCATATAGACGCTGCCCGACGACAGCGCGACGTCGACATCGTTGCCGTGGAAGGAAACGACGCCGACGGCATCGCGTATCGGCGGGATGCGGCCGGCGGTGTCGAAACGCGAGCCCTCGACCTGGAAGCGGCCGAACACCTCGTCGGCCGAAAGCGGCACGCCGTTGCCGAGACGCCCCGGCACGACCTGGAACTGCAGGCTGGCATCGACGACGCGGCCGCCAAACAGGTTCTGCAGCACCCACAGCCGCGCGTTCTTGGCCGAGAACCAGGGCCACAATTGCTTGACGTGCGAGACCGCCATGTCGTGGACGTTGAGCGACACCGAGATACCCGGCGGTCCGTTGTCGATGAAGGAAACCGCAGCGGTTCCCAGCACTTCGCTCCCCGATCCCGACCTGATGCCGATCTGGTCGGCGACAAGCTTGCGGCTCTTGATCTGATAGACGCCGGCGATGCGGGCGAAGAAATTCAGCGCCGGCTCGGGCGATTCCGAAGGCGCCAGCGTCGAGCCGTCGCTGGTCAGGTCGTAACGATAGGAAGGCTCCTCGCCGGCCGCGCCGGTCGACGGCTTTGGCCCGATCGAGCCGGCGAAATTGAACGCCGAGCGCCCGGTCTTTAGAACCAGCCTGCCGACATCGATCTTGTTGGAGCCGGAGACAAGGGCGGCGTCGACATCGACATCGGCCGGCAACAGCCCGCGTGTGCCGAGGTCGAGCACCGAGCCGGTTAGCGACAGCGAGCCCGTCAGCCGCGAATCGGTCTCGCCCGAGCCTTCGGATCCCGTGAGCTTCAAAGCCATCGCGCCGGTTCGCCCGCCGGCCGCCGGCGTTGTCTCCGCGACATCCGCCATGTCGATGGCGGCGTTCAAGGCGGTAACGCGCATCGAGCTCGTATCGCGGGTGGCGGTGGCCGTGACGGTGAGCGCGCGGCCATCGACATCCGCCTCGGACGAGAACTCCATGCTGCCGGGGCCTGACTGCAGCACCGTGGCGTTGGCGATCGTGACCAGCTTGACCGATCCGGCCTCGGGCAGCTCGAACGCGACATTTTTGAGATCGATGCGGCGCATCGAATCCTCGCGCACGGCATCGAGTGCACGATTGACGTCACTGAAGACGACGGCGGCCAGTTTTTCCGGATCGATGAGACCGTCTTGATTGCGCAGGCGCGCTATCCAGTCACCACCCGACGGCATTGCCGCGGTGACGATATGGGCGTCGGAAATCCTGGCGCTGGTCAGCCGAACCTCGCCCGAAAGCAGCGGGACCAGCCGGATGCCGAAGCGGACGCGCCCGGCATCGGCCATCGGCTTGCCGTCGGCCGTCTCGACGCTGACATCCTTGACCTGCAGCGCAATGAAGCTCGATCCGTCAAGTGTCAGGCTGGCAGGACCGACGGCGACTTTGACGTCGAAACCGGCCAGTTTCTCGATCGCCGTTTCGGCTTCCAACCGCAGCCGTTCGCTGCCGATGCCGGTGGCGCCGATGACGTAGACGGCGGCCGCCGCCAGCAGCACAAGGGCTCCAATGCCGGCAAACAGCCGGGCAAGGATGCGAAAGCCGCGGCCGATCCGTGCCTTGCCGAGCGGCGGCACGCGGCAAGCGGACGGGAAAGCCCCCAGGTCGGTGATCTCGTCACGCCTGAACCGGATTTTCTCGTGCTGCGGTTCTTCCTGATCCACGCAATTTTCCGTTGTGCGAATTCGATCGTGGACGAATCCCCGCCCGACACTATAACGACGCAGGCTAGAGCATGATGCCGAAAAGTGTGAGGCGGTTTTCTCGGACAAACGGTTTCCGTTTGTCCAGACATCATGCTCTATCTCTTTGATTTAGGGCCGCGTAACCTCAAACAAGGGCATCGATATGGCTGATCTCGACGTTGGCGACGTTGCGCCGCAATTCGATCTTCCGCGCGACGGCGGCGGCTCGATCAGCCTTGCCTCGATGCGGGGGAAGCCCGTTGTACTTTATTTCTATCCGCAGGACGACACCACAAGTTGTACCAATGAGGCGATCAGCTTTTCGCAGCTGAAGCCGGAGTTCGAAAAGGCCGGCGCCGTGGTGATCGGCCTGTCGCCGGACAGCGTGAAGAAGCACGACAAGTTCAAAACCAAATACGATCTCACCGTCGACCTGGTTGCCGACGAGGAGCGCAAGGTGATCGAGGCTTACAATCTGTGGGTCGAAAAGACGATGTATGGCCGCAACTATATGGGCGTCGAGCGGGCGACGTTCCTGATCGGCAAGGACGGGCGGATCGCCGGGATCTGGCGCAAGGTCCGGGTGAAAGGCCATGCCGAAGCAGTGCTGGAGGCGGTCCGCGCGCTCTGAGGCGCCACCGATCTGGCCAACGCCGCGCAGTGCATTAGGGGCATAAGACATATATGCGGTTGGCTGACACCGTTGGTCACTAGCGCGCCCGCGAACGGCAAAACTTTGTTAACCCTAATAATGTGTAATCGGGCTTCGTTGGTGTCGTAACGAAAGCTTGGTCCCGTGAACCTAACCGGTCAGTCAGCGGTCTTCGGCAGGCGCAAGGAGCCGCATACGGTCATCATTGCGCGGGGCAATGAAATACGACATTTCACCATCCGGCCGTGGCTCGTCGCCTTTCTCGGCTCGGCACTGGCGGCGATCGCCATCGGCTATCTCTTGGCGACCTCCTATCTCGTGCTGCGCGACGATCTGATCGGCGCCACCACGGCCCGGCAGGCGCGCATGCAGCAGGCCTATGAGGATCGCATCTCGGCGCTTCGCGCGCAGGTCGACCGCATCACCAGCCGCCAGCTTCTCGACCAGAAACTGATGGAGACCAAGGTCAGCGAATTGATCGAGCGGCAGAGCCAGCTCAGCCAGCGCCATGGCCGCCTCGGCCCGATTCTCGAGCGGGCCGAAAACGAGGTCGGGACGCCGCCAACCGCTGATGCCGCAGCGACAACAAAACCCGACGAACATGCCGAACTGACTGGCGGCGAGCCACTCGCCTATTCGGTCGCCAGCCTTGGTTCGGGCGACACCAGGCCATTCTCGCTGTGGTCGACACGTTCCGATCCGCTGCCCAGCGAAACGGCTGCGGACCGTGCCGACAAATTGTTCGTCTCGATCAATGATTCACTGAAGGCTATCGAAAGCCAGCAACTCACCCGCATCGAAACCCTGGCCGACAACGCCTACAAGAACGCCGATGCCATCACCCAGGCGCTGGAAGCGGCCGGTCTGCCGGTCGACAGTGATTTCGGCAAAAACGAAAGCGATGTCGGCGGACCGCTGATCCCGCTTGACAGCTCGATGATGTTCGACAGCAAGGTCAAGGAACTGGACGAGGCGCTGGATACGCTCGACCAGTTGAAGAAAGAGGCGCGGCGGCTGCCGCTCGCCAACCCGGCGCCGGGCCACTCCGTCACCAGCCCGTTCGGCGTGCGCACTGACCCCATCCTCGGCACCGCTGCCCTGCACTCGGGCATGGATTTCCGCGCGCCGGTCGGCATGGCAGCCAAGGTCACGGCGGCCGGAATCGTTACCAAGGCCGGCTGGAACGGCGGCTATGGCCGCATGGTCGAGGTCGATCACGGCAACGGCTTTGCCACGCGCTACGGCCATCTGAGCGAGATCGACGTTGCCGTCGGCCAAAAACTCGCAGCCGGCGACATCATTGGCAAAACCGGCAGCAGCGGCCGTTCGACCGGCCCGCACCTGCACTACGAAGTCCGCCACAATGGCGAGGCCATCGACCCGCTGCGCTTCCTGACCGTCGGCAAGAAGGTCGAGCAGTATCTGTAGGGTCAAGCCAGGCGGCTGGTTGCACGCCCCCGCCTCCTTCACCCGTTGTACCATCCTGTTGTTTGGCAATCCGACATCGCGTGCTCCGGCGTCACGTTCTGGAGCCTGCGGCTGCCGCGCGCTTTGCCGATGCTGTTCTCATCGCTGAGGATTGCCTCGGCCACCGCCGTGATCGGCGCCATTGTCGGCGAATGGATCGGCTCCGACCAAGGACTTGGCGCGCTGATCGTCCAGGCGTCCTTCAACTACCAGTCGGACCGCCTCTACGCGGCGATCGTGCTGTCATCGGGCCTGTCGATCGTCCTGTTTTGTCTTGTGGTGCTGATCGAGCGCCGGACGATCCAATATTGAGCAGATGCGTCAGGCGGGTCGCGGTGGCGTCCGTCGTGGCTGACCGGTCAGGATTTGACATGGATGTCTCGCGGGAATTTGGTCAGCGTCTCATGGCCGGTCTCGGTCACCAGAATGGTCTCGCTGATCTCGATGCCCCAGCCATCCATCCACATGCCAAGAATGGAGTGCAGGACGTTGCCGGGTTGCAGCGCGGTCTTGTCGCCGGGCCGCAGGCTGATCGTGTGCTCGCCCCAATCCGGGGGATAAGCGACGCCGATGGAGTAGCCGATGCGCGATTCCTTCTTCAGCCCGTAGCGCTGGATAACCTTGCGCCATGCGGCCTCGACCGCTTCGGCTGTGGTCCCGGGCCTGACCGCGTCGAGCACCGCATCCATGCCTTCGATCACCGCCTTTGCGGTGTCGGCGACACGGGCCGGCGTCTTGCCGAGCTGCATCGTTCGGGCGAGGCCTGCGGCATAGCGGCGGCAGACGCCGGCAAGTTCGAGCGCAATCGTCTCGTCCTTTCCGAACCGCCGGTCACTCCACATGATGTGCGGAGCCGATGCATTCTCGCCGCCGAGGATGGTCGGCGGCAGTGCCGTGATGTCGCCGGCGAAGTCCGGGCTGCCGGCGATCTGCGCCGCCTGGATCGCGGCAATCGCATCGCATTCGCGCACACCTGGCGCGATGACTTCGAAGGCCCGCGCAACAGCTGCTTCAGCCAAGGTCGACGCCTTGCGCAGGTAGGCAATTTCCGGAGCGGATTTCACGGCGCGGATCCAGTTCACCAGGAGATCGGCGTCGTGCCATTTCGCATTGGGCAGGCCAGCGACCAGCCGGGCATGCGCCTTCGGCGAGAAATAATAAGCTTCGAGCTCGATGCCGATATGTCTCGCGCCCCAGCCCTTGGCGACGATGCAGGCCGCTATCCAGTCCATCGGATGGCGATCGGCGCGCTGCACGTGGTCCTCGGGGAAGCCGACCACATTCTCCGGCTTCATCCAGGCCGTCAGCAAGCCGCCTGCCGCATCCATGGCGCGGCCGATCCAGACCGGCTCGGCCTCGTTTTCGATCGGGACAAGCACGACCTGCGGCGTGTAGAACGACCAGCCGTCATAGCCGGTGATGTAATGCTGGTTGGCGACATCGTTGACGACCAGCAGTTCCAGCCCACGCGCCGCCATCTCGGCGCGGATCTTCTTGAGCCGCCGCTGGTACTCATCGCGCGCAAAAGGCAATTCGATCATCGGTTTTCCTGCTGGATCACTGGTCGGGCGAGCCCCGCGCCCGCCTGACGTCATTCACCATTGCGGTGGTTTCAGCCCGGCTGCAATCGGCCAGCGCGGCGCATGGGACAGGTCCTGCACCGCGTCTGGGAACCATTCCGAATTATTTTTGAATTCCATTTGACTGAATAAATTGCCTGTGCAAGTCTTAGCCTTCCTAAAGGGCGCGGGACATGGCACTGCGGGGAACCAATCAGGAGTTCGGGCGGCCTTACAACCGGCGCATCGTGCTGGAGTCCATCCGCCTTCACGGTCCCATAGCTCGCGGCGACATTGCCGGCCGCGTTGGCCTCACCGTCCAGACCGTATCGACCATCGTTCGCGAACTCGAAGAGCATGGCTATGTGCTGTCGCTGCGCGAAGAGCCGCGCGGACGCGGGTTGCCGCCGGCGACGCTCAGGATCAACCCCGAGGGCGGCTATGCCGTCGGCGTCCACCTCACCCCGCTGGGGATCGACGCGGCGCTCATCAATCTCAGCGGCGATGTCATCGAGAGCATGCATCGCGAGGCGCCGCATGCGACGCCCGACCATGCCTTCGAGCTGATCGGCGCGATGGTGCCCGAGCTGACCGCGCTGCGGCCCGGCGGACGCGTGCTCGGCATCGGCATGGCGCTGCCTGGACCGTTCGGCGTGGAGTCGATGAGCTTCGTCGGCCCGACGACCATGGCCGGCTGGAAGGATGTCGCGCTGCCGGAACGGCTGGCGGCGTCGACCGGGCTGCCGGCCTTCTTCGAAACCGACATGGCGGCGGCGGCCATGGGCGAACGGCTTTACGGTCTCGGCTCCGGTTATTCCGAATACTACTACCTCTATTTCGGCGTCGGCCTCGGCGGCGTCATCGTGCATGACGGCGCGGTGATGCGCGGCGCCTGGGGCAATGCCGGCGAAATCGGACACATCCCTGCCGTTCCCGGTGGCGAGCCTTGCCCATGCGGTAACAGCGGCTGCCTCGAACGGTATCTCTCGCTGGAAGCACGTCGCCGCCGCAACATCAGCGACGCCGCCTGGGTGGCCGAGATCGCACCGATCTTCCGCAACGCCATCGTCACCATCGAGAATATATTCGACCCGGAAACCGTCATCCTCGGCGGGCTTGCGCCCACAGACCTGCTGGAAAAGCTGGTCGGCGCGGCCGGACAGTTCCCCAATTCGGTCTCGGCGCGGCGCGACCGCAAGACACCGCGCGTGACGGTGGCGACCGGCGGCAAGCATTCGGTGCTGCGGGGCGCTGCCGCATTGGCCGTGTCCGGTGTGCTTTCGCCGCGCTTCGGCCAGATGTTCATTGCCGAGCGCGAGCGCCGGCCAGACCTCATGCACAGCAAGGGAGTGGCGGCATGACCGAACCGCTGCTGGTACTCGAAAACGTCACCAAGAATTACGGCGCCATTCATGCGCTGAGGGGCATCAGCTTCTCGATCGGCAAGGGTGAAGTCGTGGCGCTGCTCGGTGACAACGGCGCAGGCAAGTCGACGCTGGTCAAGATCATTGCCGGCGGCCTCGAGCCGAGCTCCGGCCGCATGCTGTTCGAGGGCAAGGAGTTTCTGGCGAAGACGCCGGCCGAGGCCAAGGCTGCCGGCATCGAGACCGTCTACCAGGACCTGTCGCTCTGCACCAATGTCGACGTCGTCGCCAATTTCTTCATGGGCCGCGAAATCACTCGCAAGGTTCTCGGTGTCCCCATCCTCGACGAGCGCGCCATGGAGGCCGTCGTCGGCAAGGCGCTGGCAAGTGCCGGCACCCGCATCCCGTCGCTGCGCACCAATGTCGAGCATCTCTCGGGCGGCCAACGCCAGGCCATCGAGCTCAACCGCTTCGTGCACTGGGGCGGCAAGCTTGTGCTGCTTGACGAGCCGTTCGCGGCCCTCGGCGTCGAGCAGACGCGGCGCGGTCTCGAGATGATCCGCCAAGTGGCCAACCAGGGCATCGGCGTCGTCATCATCACCCACATCATGCAACAGGCCTTCCAGGTCGCCGACCGGATCGTGGTGATCCGGCAAGGCGTCGTGGCCGGCGATGTCGCACGCAACAAAACAAGTCCCGATGCGGTGATCAACATGATCACCGGTGAGACGCTTGCCGGTGCCGGACCGGCAGGTTGAGGGACAAAAGAGGCGTCCGGTATAAAAGAGGAGCGAACGACATGAAGCGAATACTGGTTCTTGTCTTCGGTATCCTGGCACTGGCTCTTGCCTCGCTCACGCCGGCAATGTCCCAGACCAAGGGCACCGTCTATTACATGGTCCCGACCCTGCTCGATGAATTCCAGACCGGCTCGGTGAGCGCGCTGGAGCTGTTCCTCAAGCAGGTCGGCTATGAGGTGAAAACACTCAACGCCGACAACAAGACCGACGCGCAGCAATCGCAGATGAACGACGTCATTGCGCTGAAGCCGGCGGCGATCATCCTGGCCGCCGTCGATTTCAACGCGCTGAAGCCGTCCATCGAAGCGGCGCGTGCGGCCGGCATCCCGGTGGTCGAGTTCGACCGCCAGATCACCTCGACCCCGTCCGATTTCACCTCGGTGGCGGGCACGGTCGAGATCGGCTACGTCGCCGCCGAGCAGGCGCAAAAGCTTCTGACCGCCAAGAACGGTTCTGTGAAGGGCAAGATCCTGCAGGTGCTCGGCGATCCCGGCGATCCCTACACGCTCGACATCCAGAAGGGTTTCGAGGAGAAGTTGAAGGCGTTTCCTGACGTCAAGATCATCTCGCTGCCGGCCATGCAATGGGAAGCCAGCAACGCCGGCACGATCGTTGCCGACCAGATGCTCGCCAACCCCGATATCGACCTGATCTTCAGCCATGCCGCGCACCTGTCGGTCGCAGCCGTCGCCTCGCTCGAGGCCGCCGGCAAGAAGCCGGGCGACGTCATGCTGATGAGCTCGAACGGCGCTCCGGTCGGTCTCGACCTGATCCGCAAGGGCTGGCTCAATGTCGAAGTCGAGCAGCCGCTCTACGCGCAGGCCGCGGCCGTGGCGATGTTCATGGACAAGATCGCCGGCAAGCAGGAAATCAAGCCTGGCGAGTATGACGTGCTCGGCTTGAAGTCGACCGTGACCAAGGAGAGCTGGGGCCCCAACATCAAGATCCCGGGCGCCGCCATCACCAAGGAAAACGTCGACAATCCGGCCTTCTGGGGCAACCAGAAGCCGCCGACGGACACGATCAAGTCTGTCGAATAGTCGCCTAGCGAAGCGCTCCGGGCCATTGCGGCCCGGAGCCTGCCCATTCACGACGCCGCGTCCCAGGACACCGTGGCGAACCTAAACCCGCGCCTGAACCCGACGAAATCGAGTTGATTGCTCAGCCTGATTTTCTCGGGGGCGCCAACCGGATCAGCCCATGAACCCGCGCAGCCGCAAAGCCCTGGAGTTCGTCCTCGACAACCTCGTCTGGTTCATGCTGATCTTTGTGCTGGTTGTCTTTTCCGTCTTCGTCCCCAACTACTTCCAGCTCGGCATCTTCGCCAACATCATCGAGGCCTCGAGCGTTCTCGGCGTGATGTCGATCGGCCTGTCGCTGGTCATCATTGCCGGCCATATGGACCTGTCGGTGGAATCGGTGGCCGCACTCAGCGCCATGGCGGTCGGCATCCTGTTCTGCTCATCGGGCATCGGCATGGGCATACAGCTCAATCCGCAATGGCTGATGGTTCCGGTTTCGCTGCTGGTTGCGCTGGCCGTCGGCGGCCTCATCGGCGCCTTGAACGGCTATCTCGTGGTCAAGGTGAAGATGAGCGCCTTTATCATTACGCTGGCGTCCTACATCTGGGTGCGCGGCCTGGTGCTGGTGATTTCCGGCGGCCGCTCGGCACAGGATCTGGCGCCGGCCATCCGCTGGTTCGGCATCCAGCGAATGGCCGGCCTGCCGCTGACCGCCTGGATCGCCGTCGCCTGTTTCGTCCTGTTCTCGCTGATCATGGCCAAGACGCCGTTCGGCCGCCACCTCGTGATGATCGGCGGCAACGAGACCGCGACCTTCCGCGCCGGCATCCGCGTCAACCGCAATCTGATCATCGCCTTCGTACTTGCCGGCGCCATTGCCGGCCTCGCCGGCTGGCTGCTCGCCATCCGCACCTCGGGCGCCACCGCCAATCTCGGCACCGGGCTGTTGTTCAACGCCTTTGCCGCGGTCGTCATCGGCGGCGTCAGCCTGAAAGGCGGTGTCGGCACCTTGCCCGGCGTCTATGCCGGCGTGCTGCTGCTCTCCTCCATCAACACGGCAATCAACCTGATGGGCCTGCCGGCCAATTTCACCCAGGTGATCCATGGCCTGCTGGTGCTCGCCGCCGTGCTGCTCGACGCCTTCAAGCAAACCATTCGCCAAAGACTCGCATGACAGGACAGCTCACATGACCGGACGGCTGCAAGACAAGGTCGCGCTTATCGTCGGCAGCGCGCGCGGCATCGGCAAGGGCATTGCGCTGCGCTTTGCCGAGGAAGGCGCAAGGCTGGTCCTGGCCGACAGCGAGGCCGAAGCCGGCCAGGCGACCGCGGACGAGCTCGGCGCGGATTTCATTCGCACCGACATCTCGCAAATGGCCGATGCAGAAGCTGCGGTGGCGCTGGCGCTGAGCCGCCATGGCCGCCTCGACATCGTCGTGCAGAATGCCGGCATCTATCCCTGGCAGCTGATCGAAAACACCAGCCCGGACGACTGGGACCGGGTGATGGCGGTCAATCTGCGCGGCACGTTCAACGCCACGCTGGCGGCGCTGGCGCCGATGAAGGCGCAAGGTTACGGGCGCATGCTCTACACCTCGTCGATCACCGGTCCGCACGTCACCAGCCCCGGCCACGGCCACTATGCCGCCAGCAAGGCCGGCATCAACGGCTTCATCCGCTCGGCGGCGCTGGAATTTTCGGGCTACGGCATCACCGTCAACGGCGTCGAGCCCGGCAACATCCTGACCGAAGCGATCGAGCTGCATCGCGGCGCCGCCTACATCAAGAACATGGAGGATTCGATCCCGCTCGGACGCCTCGGCAGTCCGCGCGACGTCGCCAACGCCTTCCTGTTCCTCGCCTCCGACGATGCCAGCTACATCACCGGCACCACCATCGTCGTCGACGGCGGCCAGTTGCTCCCCGAAGGCAAGGATTTCCGGCTGCTGCCGCCGTGATCAGCCGGATTTCTTGTACAGCAGCAACTCAGGCCGGTACTCGAAGTGCATGGTGTCGTAGTGATACCAGCGCCCGCCCCAGATGAAGCCGTTTTTCTCGAACAATTCCACGATTTCCAGCGGAATCCGGTTCTTGAAGGGAATGTGGGCCTTCGGGTTGGTTTTGTTCCTGTTGTTGTACCAATAGTCGGAGAAGCCGACATTGATATCGAAGGCCGCTCCGAACGAGTGAACGCTCAACCGGTCGGTGCCGGCGATCGGCCGCCAGACAAAGCCGCCGCCGGGCTTGAGCCCGTAACGGCTCAGCTCCGCGGGCATCGCCTCAAGCGCAGCGGAGACCTTGCCCAGCCGGTCGTTGATGCCGAAAATCCTGGTGACCTGCACGGTCTTCTTGCCGAGCTTCGGCAACCATTTGACGTTGGCGATGTGCTTGCCCACCTCGGCGGCACTTGCCCCGTAGAGCTTCTCGAAGAAAGGTTCATTGCGGATACGGCCGGGATCGAAATCCTCCGCCGGGACCAGCGCGCCCTCGGCTGCTCTGGGATAGACGTAGCGAAACATGTCTTCGATGTCGGGGCTCTCAAGCAGCGCGTCGGCGTCGCGCGCCTTGCCGTCGTTCCACACCATGGTGGTGCCGTCGGTCCAGGTCAGGACATTGCCCGAAATGGTGAAAAGGCCGGGATAGGCCTTGAGCAAGGCTGCCTTGGCGGCGGGCTGGTCGACGCCGTCGCCCACATTCCCCGCATAGGCGAAGCGCCCAATACCAGAGATTGCCAATGCCAATAGCAGCTGTAACATCAGCCGCCGTGGATGGTCGATCATTGTGCTGCCTCCGCGAGGGCTTTCATTCATCGTGCATTTAACAAGGCAGCTGTACCATGCTGGTCGAATCGAACGGGAGACAAAATCATGTCAAAAACCTTCACTGCTTTGATCCGGATGACGTTTACATTCATTTGCCTGGTCGGCCTGGCCTCGTCAGTTTCTATCCTTTTCCCCGCCACCGCGTCGGCCCAGCGCATGCAGAAATGCGCCGATGAAGGCGGCACGTGCCGCCTGCCCTACCCCTCGGAAGTGGTCTACGGCGCGCGCGGCCAGACCACCTCCCGCTTCTTCGATCGTCGTTCCGTGCCTTGCTCGAATCGCGTCTTCGGCGACCCGGCGCCTGGCCGCGACAAGGCCTGCTATATTGCGAGGCGCGATAGCGGTAATGATTATGGTGACAACGACGACGACAATTACGGCAATGATGACAATTACGGCGATAATGATTACGGCCAGGGCCGCGGCAGATGGGTGGCCTGCGCCTCGGAGGGGCGGTTCTGCGAGTTCCGTGGCCGCAAAGTGGTGAGATACGGGGCGCGTGGCCAGTACGTCCAGGGCGTATTCAGGAACGGCGTCACATGCAGCGTCGACGCCTTTGGCGAGGATCCCATCCGCCGCGTGAAGAAGAACTGCTACGTCAAGCGATAGACTAGCGCGCCAGGAAAGAACGGCGGCTGCGGCTCATTGCGGCCGCGCCCGGCATTCGGGATATGCGGGCCGGATATGGTGGGCGATGGCGGGCTCGAACCGCCGACATCTTCGCTGAGAACGCTATCGTCAACTCGACCGCTGTGAACCCTTATCGCGGCACGGTGACACGGCACCTACGCCGATATCGAAGCCGTATGCGAACAACGTCGACAAGTACACGCTTGCCCGCATCTGCGAGCCGAAACAGGAAGAAGTGGCGGAGCCGATCGTCGCGGGCGTGGGTCGAACTTGCTCTGCAGCTGCCATCCAGACGGAAGACATTTGTGTATATTCCGCTTTGGCGACGCGCCGTAATGGCCTCTTGTACTTAGTCCACCGTGCGACGCGAAGGGCCGGTGCATGTGTCCTCTGGCGAGACATGAAACGGACTGCACCCGCAGTAATGGCCAGTCTATCGCCAGACTAGCTGCGAGGTCACCGCTCATGCTATTTTGGGGCCGTCTCGTTGATGTGGGAAGAGGCAGGCCTTGCTTGGCGACGTATTCATCAACTACCGACGGCAGACCGATTCCGGCGTGGCGGGCCGCGTCTACGATAATCTGAACCGCGCGCTTCCTGATGCATCCATCTTCATGGACGTCGACAAGCTCAACCCCGGCGATGACTTTGAGGTGGCGCTTGCTCGCAGTTTGGCCAGCTGCAAAATCATGCTGGCGATCGTGGGGCCGCAGTGGGCCGCGCTTGCCGATGAGCAGGGCCAGGTTCGGCTGGAGTCCCCCGACGACTTCGTGCGCAAGGAGATCCGTACGGCACTCCAGGCTGGGGTGCGCGTCATCCCCGTGCTCGTCAACGGCGCCAGCATGCCAAAGAAAAGCGCCTTGCCACCCGATCTGCAGGACCTGGCCAAGCGTCAAGCCATGGAGGTCCGCCACGAGCGCTTCAACGACGATATGGCGGCGATTGCGTCGGCGATAGCGAAGCCAGCGGCGCGGCGGCCGAGGCTCTGGCTGCTGCACGGGCTGGTCGCGATGATCGCGCTCGGCATCGGCGGGACAACGGTGGCGTTGTGGCCGAGGCCCTCCCCTTTGCCGTCGCCTATCGAGCCCGCAGCGATCGAGGCCAAAGGGTGCAAGGAAGGATTCGTCTGGCGATCGGCGATCTTCGGCGACAGCGTGTGCGTGAGTCCTGCCGACTACGGCGAGGTGCAGGCGCAGAATGCCAATGCCCGCAACAATCGTTCGCCGACCGGCGGACCTTACGGCGACAGCACCTGCCGCGACGGCTACGTCTGGCGTGAAGCGTTCGAGAGCGACTTGGTCTGCGTCACCCCTTTCGAACGCGACAAGGCCAGGAAGCAGAATGCCGACAACGCATACAACCGGATATGAGACCGTAACTCCGGGCAAGCACCGATTTATCAAGAAATTGAGTGGTGGGCGATGACGGGCTCGAACCGCCGACATCTTCGGTGTAAACGAAGCGCTCTACCAACTGAGCTAATCGCCCGCTCCGGCCGGACCTTTAAGCGGTCGCAACCGGCTTCGCAAGGCCAAATGAGCAGCTGCTAGCTTAGCCGCACAGTGGTTTTCGCGGGCAAAGTGCCGCCCGTCAAAAAACCTTCTCCTGTTTGCGTTTATGCTGTCCAGCTGCGCTTGACACCCGGTGGCGAACCCCTTATCCACCGCCCCAACGACGAACACGGCTGACACGTGCTCGTCCAATGCGCGGGTGTAGCTCAGTTGGTTAGAGTGCCGGCCTGTCACGCCGGAGGTCGCGGGTTCGAGCCCCGTCACTCGCGCCATTCATTTCAAGGGGTTAGCTACCGCCCCTTGAAAAGTTTCAACTCTCATTCTCCGGAGAGTTTCAACTTTCTGTATTCGTTCCGTTCCAGGCCAAGCAGCTTTCTGCCCTTGCGGCGGCTGGCATCGGCTGAGCGGACGGCGGCCAGATTGACCGGCATATAGGTCTTCTGCAGCGCCTTGTTCCCGTCGATCGAATTGCCCATCTTGGCCGAGATTGCCTCGACCGACGCGCCTCCGGCATTCGCCTCGACCGCGCCGGAACGCCGCATGTCCATCAGCCGCCGCTTCTCCGATGTCCCGAATACCAGCGTGCGCAGATCGGCAAAGTCGTCGACCAGAGAATCCTTCGTGTAAGGCACGCCGGCGCGCGGCCGGCCGCCCTTCAGGCCCGGCGCGAAACCGCGCGAGCGAAAGATCGGCGCATCGTCAAGCAGGGTGACGCCTAGTGATTCGACATAGGCCAGCACCAGGCGCTGCGTGCGTGACGACAGCGTGCCGAAAGCCGCCTCGCCACTCTTGCTGCGTGCAATCAGAAAACCCCATTCCTGTGCTGTCTGCATTGCCTGCGCCGGTTTGAGCGTGCGCACGTCGACGGGTGAGAAGCTCGTGTCCCACGCAACGGCGATGATGCAGGCCAGTCCGCGGTAGCCGGCGCGCCAGGCGCCCTTGACCATGCGCACCGCCTCGCCTGCCGTCCAGGTCTGGTGGCGCGGTGGTGGCGTCTGGCGGCGGATCGCCTGCGATGGGTCGGAGCCGGGCGGGCATAGCTTCATGCCGGCCATGACATTATAGAGCGAACGCCACGTCTTTACGGCACGGTAGGCGATGTCGACACCTTTGACCCGCAGCAGACGGCCATACCAGTCGTCGAGCAGCTCGAGGGTGATGTCGGCTGGCGGCAGGTCGGCGAAGTACGGCTCGATGAAGGTCCAACCGCGCTCCCAATCCTCGCGGGTGCGCGGTGGCTTGCGCTTCCATGCATCCATGCGGCGATAGCGTGCAAAGGCGTCTCCGATGGAATCCTTTGGCCATACATGCAGGCGCGACGGCTCCCTGCCCTTGCGGAGTTCCTGCCAGCGGTCTTCCCACTCCCGGGCTATCGTCCAAGCCTCAGGCCCGTCGATTCCACAGGAAATGCATCTGAAGCCAGCTTCGACCATCTTCGGCGTCGGCAGCCAGTAGCCGTATTTGCCCTTACGGATGACGTAGTGCTTCAACTTGATCTTACCCAAGGGTCGCCAGCCTCGCTCTTGCAATGTCAATGCTAGACTGCGCGCCGGATCCTGATCCTGCAAGACCCGAGCGTTGATCGAGCCAGGCGTCGATCGCAACCATGTCGTAGTTGCCGGTGATTGGGCAGGCCTTGGGAAAGCCTTGATCCTGCAACTCGGGCAGCAATTCCATGAATTCCCGCAGCGTCAGGTGGAGATAACGCGCCGCCTTGATCGCCGGCACCAGCCGTGGTTGTACCGGGAAGCGGATAGATGACGGTTGTAATGTGTGGGTTTGGCTCATGGCACCAAAACTCTATCCACCGTCCATCGGGCAGCGGATGGGCGCCTTGTGGTTGGGCGGGTGTGAATCTCGCCCGTGTAAGAACCTCCGCCGTATAGCATGAGATTTTCCTACTCCATGATCTCGTTATTCCTGCATCGAGGGGGAATGAGGCTTAGAATAGCGGCCTTTCTCCCCGATGCCTATTCATCCAATCCTTAATCGCAGAATCGGCAGCCACAGAGCGAGAATACTAGTAATCGGCGGCTTCGAAGCCGCTACGCCCGGCCAACCCAGCATCGCCATGACAGCGTCTGGCTTGTGGGTAGTCAGAATCGCACCCTGTGCTCTGGCGAAATCACCAGCCTTGAAACGGCACCCTCGTTTGGGGCGGCGGCCCGGCGTCTCGCCTGCGGCGTCGCCATGCTGACGCTCCTTCGGCGCCGGTTAGCTGATTTCACGGTCACGAACTTGCTTCGGCAACGAAATCGATTTCTTCCCGACTACGACGACTGACATGGAGATGCGCAGTTAGCGAGCATGAATGGTCTCTGCGAATTCCTCGGTCTCGATGAGCCAACGGCATGCGCGTCAGCATCGGCCCGGCATGGTCAGGATCGATCCAAGGTTCCCTTGCCATATCCGTCCAGTGGCCATCTCACGTCGTAACGGTCAGATCCTTGGCATGCCTTTTGGTCGCAGTGTTCGCCTCTGCCGGCAATGCGGAAGAGAGCGTTGGGAGCCCGGTAACCGCGACAGCCGCGGCGCTCGACGATCTCAAAGACGAAACCTTCGCTGTAAGTTGTAGAGCTGGAGCACGCTCTACACCGTGGATGGGGCAGCCGCGCTCGCTCCGAGACCATTAGGTCGAAATAGTCGTCGGCCTGTGGCTGAGACCCGATCGCGCTGTTTTACCGTTCGGGATCGGGACAATTGAGAGGCGAAAGCTGTGACAATGGAAAGCCCGCCACCGTGAGCCAGACCAGAAAACTCGTATTTTAGCACCGACGAAACAAAGCTCGCTATTCTGCGTTGAGGCTCGTCGAACAACGGAGCTTCACGAATGGATCCGGCAACTGCAGCTGTGATGATTTTGCTTTCTTGCAGTCCCGCCCAGGGAGTCTGCAAGCCACTCGATACATCACCGTCCATGTTCGGATCCCTTGACACATGCCAGTTGGCGTTATCCGTGAGGCTCGAGGGCGCTCCCAACGGGGAGATCGTGGGGCGATGCAGTTCGATCGATCCCTCCGCTACAGGTTCCGTTCCAGCCGGGTATAGCACGATTGTCGTCACGCGGGGCACAGGGGCGGGTGCGGTGAGCAGTCGCTACATCGTGCCACACAAAAACTGAAGCCAGCCACCGTCAGGCAGCCGGCTATTCATTCTCGACCGGACAATTAGAGGCCTTGCCCTCCCTCTATGAAGCCATACTCGGCATCGGCGGCTTCGCGCTCGTCGTCCGCTTCGCCATGGTCGTCGCCTTCCCTGTCATCGGTCCCGGTGACTTCGATGTCACCGGCCAGACAGGGTTCGAGATCCGGGTCGGGCTCTACGAAGTCGAGCAGCTACATCAGGCGTTCTTCATCTTCGATCGAGCGACGGACCGCCATGTCCGAAAGGCAGAGGTTCGTGGCTGGATAGCGAAGAATCGCACACGGCTTTCCTTCATTTGCATGGTCCGCAGAGATTAGCATTATCGCCTACTCTCATCTCGTCCGGCGTCGCTCCCTCAAAGCAGCGCCGGTAAGGCTCGGCGCCCTTCTTGGTTTCTCCCCGTATGTCAAAAGGAGGTCGCCGGGCCTTACCAGGCCCCGCTGCTCATCGCTTGCGGGGTGTCCTGACGGCTGAGCTTGGCCCCGTGGCCTAACGGCCAGAACCAAACGTTCCGAAAAGCCTTCCTAGGCTGGGCGGCAGCCGAAGGGCTGCACAAGAGGGATCGTCAGACCGCTCCTGGCGCACCACAGCGACACCACCAAGCTGTAAGTCAGGTCCATCGGCCCTGCTGATGAGTGCCCTTGGACAGATGGATTGCGTTTGCCACGAAAAAGGAATCGTACCGGCCCGTTCTCAGCACGTCAGCCGGAACGGGCCATGGGCAGAAGCAGCCGACTAGCTAAAATCGCAAGACGATCGAAGGACCACGTCGGCGATAGCACCGGACCCGACGGCGCCCGTGTCGCCAGTAACTACGGCAAACTCTTCTCCAGCCCCGCCGGCGGCGGCGGCGCCGGTGGTAGTAATCTGGGTCGTAGTCTGGGTCGTAATCTTGGTCGTAGTAGCGCCGATGGTTGACCGGCTCCACTTCCGCGTGAGTACCTTCGTTGTCGAAGGCGTCTGGCGCGTCGAGTTCTTCGAGAATGCCGCTTTTGGCCGCTGGAACACCGGCCAATGCGTTGATAGGCCGGACCGCGCTTGCAAAGGCTGCTGCCCCTGCAACGCCAAATATCGCTGTCAAAAAGGATCGCCGATCCATAGTAAACCTCCCAAGTTACATGAGCTGAACGAAGCGCCCCGCCTGCTGAAGGAGCAGGCCCAGCGCACGGTAAAATAGAGGATTCGCCAGCCGCTCAAGCAACTCGCGAATCCTATCAGCGCAGGAAGGGACCTGGCTGCGCCGATCCAAGACATGTCAGCTAAGGACGACCGCCATTACCAGAAAGGTAACGGCTGTTGCAAAAATCGGTGCGAGCAACCATCGCGCCTGGCCAACACTTTGATCCATTTGTTCTCTCCCGTTGTGGAGAACCAACAACCTGAAGCCCTAATCCGTTCCGCCTAGTCCAAAGGTAAGACCATTGCGTTGTACGGTCGGACTTTAGACCAATCGGATTAGACAAAGGTGCGTAGGCGGGAACGTTTACCCCGGTTCAAAGTTGGTTGCCGGGCAGTGCGGGACGATGATCGTCGTGTGCCGGTCCTTGCAGGAGAGAAGATATGAAGATGCACTTCGTGAACACCGCCGCAGCCATGTTGCTCTTGGCGGGGATCGGCTCCGCCGCCGCTGACGACATTATCATCCAGCCGGAACAGGACACGGTCATCCGTGAGTATGTCAAGAAGCAGCCCTTGGCTTCGGTGAACCTTCCCGGCGTGGAATTGAACGTCGGGACAGCTCTGCCGGAAACTGTTGAGATCCACGAGGTCCCGAACGTCAAATACCGTTACGTGGTGGTCGACAACCGCACGGTCCTGGTCGATCCGGGCACCCGCAAGATCGTGAAAGTTTACGACTGAGATTTCGAACGAACCCACGCTCGCCACCCTTGGGTGGCGAGTGTGTGCATTCAAACGATACTCAGCCGGACAAATTCAAATTGCCACTCAGCCGGACAATGAACATGACGAACCCTGAACTCGAGAGGACGCAAGCCCTGGCTGCCCGCTTGGCTGATCTCCAAGCAAGAATGCAGGCAGCACGTCTTGTTGGAGCCGAGGTAACAACCGTCCGAAAGGTTGCAGCCACAATCGATGACGGCTTGCGACAGGCCGGCCTCACACCGTTAGAAATCGCAGAAGGTCAAGAGGAACAGTTTAGCGTTACTAAATGTTCGACTGGCTATGGACAGCCGAACCTTCCTCTCAGCAGATCAAGTCAGAGCAGCACGAGCCCTACTGAACTGGCCGCGTGTGCGACTTGCCGCCAAGGCCAATCTTAGCGAAATGGTGATCAGCGATCTTGAGAACGGATTCAGGAAGCCGCGTCCCCACAACATCGCCGCCATCCGCAAAGCGTTTGAGGATGCCGGAATCGTTTTCACCGTCCAAGGCACTCCATCGCTAGCCCGCTCAGAAGGTGATAGCGGCCTAGCCGCCGATAATAGACGGTGGCGGGGCCGGGAGAAAAAAGGATAGCGGGGAAAAGCCCGTGTACCCACTGCACCCGATCTCTAAAGCGGCCGCTAACAAGGGCGGTTGTTCACTGACTTTGTGCTGGCGCTCACCTTTCTAAGGTGCCGCTCGAATATGGCCAGCTTCTCTTGGTAGCCGATCCGCACTCTGGACCTGCAACTATCGCATTTGAAACCGGCAATCGTTTCAGCCAGGATCCCCTTCTCACCATAGCGCGTGAACAGGAGGGGCATTGGAATTCTAAAGGTACGTCGCGAAGTTCATTTGATAGAGGCGCTGTGCATGTTCTCCTCAGCGGCACGGCCACTGCAACAAAGTAGAAGGAGAAATGTTTCCGGCTTCGGCCATTTACGCGGAGCAATCAGACCTAAGTCCAAATGCTGAAGGGGGCAGGCAAGCTGTTCCTTGCCCTTCGATCCGGATCGTCTCCGTGGCCTCACCATACTCGGCCGTAGCTCAAAGGCTCGTATCACCGGCCAGAACGCGCAGTTCATCCAGTGGAATGGGCCAGGACCGGCAAAGCCTCGCGACCGAACTTCTCGAGATTAGACGGATCCGTTGGCCTTCCGCAGAGGCCATGGCATAAGATTCGAGCTCGATCAGCTGTCTTCCTTGCCCTTCTCTATAACGCGGACCAGCCATTCTCAGCAGGCTTCGGCCACTCCACACTGTCTGAGTGTGTGTTCTGAACTGTGCCGCCCATCGCAGTTCCCTCCACCTCCAATAGGCTAATTACGGATTATAAGACCTGGGGAATCGATCTCTCAAGGTGGAATCCGCATTAGCGCTGGATGTTGCATCGCGGCGCGGAGGGGTTTTATTAGCTCCCCCTCATCTTGACGCTGGCGCCGGCTGCTCCAAAGTCTTGGGCATGGCTCGGGGAAGTATCAAAGTTGGCGACGAGGTCGCAGTCACGGCGATTGTGCGCGGCCGGGTGACGCCCGATCGCATAAGCGTGACGATCCCCTCCTACGACTTCCCGCATTCTGTTGTCGATTCGACTTCGAAGGCTGTAATTGGCCAGCATATGGAATTGATCGGCCCTGTCACACGCATCGACGGGGACAAGGTAACCGTCAGCCTCCGGCCATTGGTGACTGTCGACGCCGAGCACGTGCGCCTTGTCGAAAGACATGTGGCGCTTCCACGCGGGCGAAAAAAGTCGCTGGTTGACAAGGCTTAAACTTCGTTGCCGACCCCAGGAACAGCCCACTGAAACTTTCTCCTTCACATCGGCTCTGGTCGCCTCCCGCTAGCTGCCGGCGCGTTGCGATATCGGCACAGTAGACGGGTTGGCATTTCCGAACTTTCCGCCATGTCGTCGCGATGACGTTGGCGAAGGCGCTTCAGCAGATCGCGTGAGGCTTGGATCGCCCTGCGCGATTGATCCATGTTCTGGCGAAACGTGGCGCGTTCCTCCATGGACTTCTGCCACTTCAGCAAGGTGGCCGTAGTCGCAGTAGCGGCTTGGGCGATTTCTATGGGCGTTGCAACCATCGCATTCTCCCTAAAAAGGCAATGGTAAACGCAATCTTTATAGGCCCAACGAAACCCTTCTCCAATTAAAAACGACCATACGGCATACGGCAAAATGGCTATTCGTCGGGGCGCTCGACGGCAGCTTCGTCGACCTCGGCTTCCATGTCTCGTCGTTGACGGTCTTGGTCTTGCCAAAACCGTCCATCGCCACACCGTCAAAGCCCTGCAGCCACGCGTCGGCATGTTCCTGCCAGTAAGCTGGCACCTCACGCTCCTTGCCATCCTTGCGCGCTTAGGCGCCGTACATCCAGGCGTAGGTGGCGCGTTCCTGATCTTTCTTAGGCATGGCCATTTGCATCATCCTCCCGGAATCCAGCAGCCTTGCGTGCCGCAGCTTCTCTTCGCCTTTTCCTAAGAAAGGAGAGGGTCTGTGGACAGCTGTGGCTCTATCCGGCTGTAAGTTGCCAGACCGCTACGCTGGCGAGGGCAAGGCCCGCTGCGCCTTCGATTGCTCGCGATATGGTATCGAACAGCCGTGGCCTGCTGTCGAAAAAATGCACCAGGCGCTCCCGAAACAAGATCGACAGTACCGCCACGCTGGACAGCGTTAGGGCCACGCCCACCATCATGGTGATTGCGAACAGAATTCCAGCTCCCGGCACCCCTCTGGAAATCGCGAAGGTCATGACAAAAAGGGTCAGCGGGCACGGAATCAAACCGGCCATGACTCCAACGGCCTCGCCCTCATGCTTGTGATGGTGCCGTGGCTCACCGAACGCCAAAGCATCCAGACGCCGATCAGCCCGAGCAGACCGCGACTCACACCCTCAAGCAGTGGTGCGCGTCCAACGCTGCCCAATGCAATCGAGACGAGCGGCAGGGAGAATACGGCGATCAGCACCGCTGTCGCCACGTGAGTGAAGGACAGCGTAATCGACACCAGGAGGCCGCGCGAAACCTTCGCATCCGAACCTGCAAGGTAAGTCGCCAAGACAGCCTTACTGTGGCCGGGCGTCAGAGCATGTGCCGCACCGAACAGGAGGCCCATCGGCAGAAAGGCAAGGAACGCAAGCCAATCACCGCCAACTGACAGCAGCTTTATCTGATCTGCGAGCGCCAGGTATATGGAGCGCTGAAATTCGACAAGCGCCTGGAACATCAGCCGAGACCGGCAAAAGCGAGTGGTTTCCGGCAGTTGTCAGTGCTGGTGGCCGTGATGTTCGCCCTGATCATGAGAGTGCGGATGCTCGTGCTCACCTTGGTCGGTCGAAAACCGGATGTTGGCAGCTGCGAGCGCCGGCATGTGTTCGAACAGTTCGTTCTCCAGCGCCGCCGTGATCTTGTTTGCCTCTGAGAGAGGCAAGGTTCCGTCGGCTGCAATAGCGATGTCGGCATGCAACTTGTGGCCAATCCAGCGGGCCTTGGCGTCGACAACGCGAGCACCCTGCACATGCGCAGCGGCATGCTGAATTTCGGCCATCACGCCCGGCTCGACGCCGTCGAGCATGCGGGTGAGCACTGAGCGCGCCGATTGCCAGACGATACCGAATATAGCGACCGTGATGAGAAGCCCGATGATCGGGTCGGCCAGTGGAAATCCGAGCCAGACGCCCATGGCGCCGATGACCACTGCAAGGCTGGTAAGCCCGTCGGTGCGGGCATGGTAGCCGTCGGCGACGAGCGCCGCACTGTTGATTTCCCTGCCGATACGGATGCGAAACACCGCGACGGCCTCATTCCCGAGGAAGCCGACAATGCCCGCCGCGGTCAGCCAACCGAGATGAGTCACTGCCTGCGGACTGACCAGGCGCTCGATAGCCTGGTACCCGGCGACGATGGCGCTGAACAGAATGATCAGCACGATAATGATACCGGCCAGATCCTCTACCCTGCCAAGGCCGTAGCTGAAGGTCCGTGACGGCTTGCGTCGTGCCAGCATGAATGCGATCCAGAGCGGAATGGCGGTTGTGGTGTCGCCTATGTTGTGGATCGTATCGGCCAACAGCGCCACGCTGCGTGACACCAACACCACGGCCATCTGCAATGCCGCCGTCATGGCCAAGATGACGAACGACCATTTGACGGCCCAGATGCCGCGGTCAGTGGTTGCAATCGTTGCGTCGATGACCCCGTGCGTATGGCCGTGCGAGCCATCGTCATGAGCATGCGCGTCATGATCATGTGACCCGAAGCCGAACCAATCCAAGACGCGTGCGCCGATACTGGTCATAGGTATTTCGCCAGTTGCTTGAGCTCTGCCAGCGAGTTGCCTCCCGCTTCCGTGTCGATCAGACAATGTTCGATATGATCGTGGATCAGTTCTCGCTTTGCGCTGCTGATGGCGCTCTCCACTGCATGGAGTTGCTGCGCCAGGTCCAGGCAGGATCGCTGCGCCTCGAACATGCCAAGCACGGATGCAAGATGCCCCTGTGCGCGCTTTAAGCGCTTCACGATAGCCGGATGAGAACTATGGATGCCTTCGGACATGCCCACCGGTATCCCCCCAGGGAGGATGCGTCAAGTATGATGTGAGGGCAGATCGGCTCTTGATCAGCCACCCCGCAGAGCGTGTATCCATGGCGCTGAATGGTTCCGGAAATTGGAATCTGGGCTTGAAAGGGCTTGCCCCTGTGCAATACAGGAACCAGCCATTAAACCTACCAACTCAATGAACCGTCCAACTTCGATGGGGTCAGTTCACGACCGGGCCTTTCTTTGCGTGGTGAAACTGAAGAAGCCCGTCGGTCGGATCAGCGGGCTTTGTGATGGATGGCCCGCGCCGGCTTCCGAGGCTGCGCGGGCCGACCATGACGAGTGAGGGACGCATCTTGGTCACCGGCCGGACCGCTGAAGACCGAGCCGGGTGTGACCGAACTGCCTTGGAGCGGGAATGTTCCCGGCTGACGCAAAAAGCCCGCCAGCATGAGCCGGCGGGCAATCGATCTGGAGTAGCTGGACTCATCCAGCATAGTTCAACGACGGCGGAAGGTTCGGTAGCAACCCGCGCTCGTCGCTCCCCAAGGATCCAGGGAGCAGCGAGTTGGTGCCCTGCGAGCGCGACACAGAAACTTCGCCGCGCCATGAAAGGACGGCGTGGAGCGCGCAAGCTCTGCAACAAGCTGCCGGCGCTCTGGGAGGTCTGTCCGCTTTTCGGATTGCCAGTGCCAGTCCAGACCAGCACCCTGCCTGGTGAGCGTAATCCCGCAATTGCCTGCGCTTAAGGCGGCGTAGGGCCGCCCATTTGGCGAGACTGGACTTCTAGACTGGAAGCCACCAATTCCTGCACCGCTTCGGGAACGGCCAACGGCACCATCTGCGCCGGATAGGGGCCGTCGATCCAGCCGTTCGCGGAGCGCTCGCTATCAGTTTGGCCGTTCAGGCTAGCCATTCGCGCCACTTCGCAGAAAGCCTCCCGGTTGGGCCTTATGCGGCACGTCCCAACCGAAATAAACCATGGCCGGCTAGGACGACGTCTGGAGAAACTGTTGCTCTCTCGTCGGCGTCTTCGAAAACGCTGTGATTATCGCCTCGAGCGATACATTCAAGGCGTTGGAAAAGGTCCTTCCCCTCTGCCAAATCGCCACGTAGTGATAGAGCGCGGACGGTTCCACTGGCCTTACTCCCAGCTGAAACGCCGCGTACTCACGTGCGATGATCTCGTTTGTGATCGAAATGCCCAGGCCAGCCGAAACGTATCCGGCTTCGTGACCGTTGCAATCGAATTCCACCAGTATGTCCGGCTCAACGCCGGCGAAGCGCAAGGCATTGAAGTTCATCTGGTGGGCGGCAAACTGGGGATCGATATCGACGATCGTTTCGCCTGCCAGGTCTTGCGCCTCGATACAGGTCTGTTTTGAAAAGCGGTGGTCGGGATGAAAAATGCATACGTTTCGTGCCGACCCAAGCGGCGCCCATTCAAACAAGCCTGGATCCAGAGGCAGTCTCGAAATTCCAAGATCGGCGCGGCCGGCCAGGATGTGTTCGCCGATCTGCTCGTAGCTTCCAGAAATCGACCGGACATTCGAAGCGGTCTTTGAGCGGATAATCGCCACGACCTTGGGCAAGGTCACGAAACCGAAAACAGAGGGCGCGGCAATCGCAATCCGCTGCTTTTCCTCGTTCTTCATAGCGAAGATCGACGCGTCCAGGCGATCCAGCGACGTCAGGGCCAGTTCTACGTTTCGCAGGAGTTCCCAGGCTTCCTGCAAGGGGACGATGCGGTTGGCTGATCTCTTGAAGAGTGTGATGCCGAGCGTGGTCTCAAGCTGCTTCACATGTTGACTGACGGCCGGCTGGCTTATCCCGAGCGCAGCCGCCGCCCGCCTAGTCGAACCGGCCCGCAACACTTCCCGGAAGACCTTCAGCTGACGGAGCTTGAGGTCGCTCTGCAACAACTCCATTCCCTGCGCGCCTTTCCCTGATAACCACCCGGCGGCAGACAACGCCAACCTGGGGAGCAACGAACTGCCTCAGTATATAACGACGCGTTATAGATAAAATAATAAAAGTTATAGATTGAGTGTGTAATATTAAGCGTTAGAATTGGCCAGTATCTCAAATTAACTGCACATTAGAAATATAACAACTCGCAACCTTGGGTTATATGGCTTGGTCTCGGCAATAAAGACCGGCGTATCCTGCGGCAATTGCGAGCCGAGGAAAGCGCCCCATGGGTGGTTTTACTACTCAGTTTGTTGTCGCACTTACCGTGACCATAAGCCTGGCTCTTGTCAGCGGCTGCCTGGGTACGGCATTCGGGCTGTTTTTGGCGATTTCGAAGGGCACGGCAAAGCCGCGCCTCAACGCGGTCGTGGCCGCCTACACCACAGTCGTCCGTGGTGTACCAGAACTTCTCGTTATCCTGCTCATCTACTTCGGCGGAACCACGCTCGCCAGCAAGATCGCCGGCCGGTATGTCGAGGTGAACGCATTCACCGCAGGGGTTATCGCGCTCTCGGTCATTTTCAGCGGTTATGCGACCGAAGTGTTTCGCGGCGCGATTGCGGCAGTGCCAGCGGGCCAAACCGAAGCGGCAAAGTCGCTTGGGCTGAACGCCTGGCAGCGCTGGATGTTCGTCATCGGTCCGCAGATGCTGCGGCTGGCGCTGCCTGCCTATGGCAATCTCTGGATTTCGCTCTTCAAGGATACCGCACTGGTTTCGATCGTCGGCCTGACCGACATCATGCGCGTTGCGTATGTGGGGGCCGGATCCTTGCGCGCACCATTGACCTTCTACCTTGCGGCCTCCGCTCTCTATCTGTCGCTGACCACCGTCACGTTGCTGTCGATCCGGCTGACTGAGCGGCGCTATCCGGCTCTCGGCCGGTAGGAGGGAAGGCCCATGAACCTCGGCTTGATATTTGACGCACTGGTTGTCTTGCCCTCGGGCATCGGTCTTACATTGATCCTGACGGTGTTGTCGCTGACGGCCGGATTTCTTCTGTCCGTGCCGCTGGCCTTCATGCGCGCTTTCGGACGCCCCGGCCTCTCGCTCGCAGTGCTCTCATACACCTATGTGATCCGCGGAACGCCGATGCTTGTTCAGCTCTTCCTGCTCTATTACGGCCTCGCTCAGATCGAGGCGGTGCGGGCCAGCATCTTCTGGGTGATCCTGCGCGACCCCTTTTGGTGCGCCCTTCTGACATTTTCGCTGAACAGCGCGGCACACACCACCGAAATCCTGTGCCGTGGTCTCCAGTCCGTGCCTAAGGGTGTCACCGAGGCGGCCACGTCTCTGGGCTTGAAACGCTTCCAGATCGCTCGCCTGGTCACCTTCCCGATCGCTTTCAGGATATCGCTCCCGGCCTACGGCAACGAGATCGTCGGGATGATCAAGGGCTCGTCCCTGGCCAGCACCGTGACGCTTCTCGAGATCACCGGGATGGCGAGACAGATGGTGTCGACCACGTTCGCGCCGTACGAGATCTTCGTCGTCGCCGGAGCGATCTACCTATCGCTCACCTCGATCGCGGTGAAAGCGATCCAGTTGCTGGAGCGATGGCTCTCGGGCGACGGCCATCCGGTGCGTCGACGAAAGGCGCGATTGCGCCCCGCCCTACCTGATCCAGAGATCACGACGCCCCTGCCCTGACGCCGCAGGTTCTGGGCTCCCTCCATCACAAACCAAAGAAGAGGTGCATCATGCGCATACCCCTGGCTATTGCTGTTTCTGTCGCATCCCTGATGTCGGCATTCCCCGCTGGCGCCGAAAGCGCGCGCGTCATATCGATCGCCTCCGAAGGCGCCTCGCCTCCCTGGGACAGCACCGACGCGAACGGTCAACTCTATGGCTACGATATCGATGTCGGACTGGAACTGTGCCGTCGCATCGAGATCAAATGTACCTTCGTCCCGCAGGATTGGGACGGGATCATCCCGGCACTGCTTGTCGGCAAGTTCGACGTCATCATGTCCGGCATGGCGATCACGGAAAAACGCAAGCAGTCGATCGCGTTCTCGATCCCCTACGCCACCGGCTTCAACCAGTTCGTTGTGCGCAAGGACCTGGGCCTCGACGCCGGCGACATCAAGCAGAAGGTCAACCTTTCGACCATCGGCGACAAGGAAAAGGCGACCATCGAGCGCCTCAGATCGACACTCGCCGGCAGGGCGATCGGGGCCCTGCGCTCGTCGAATTCGGAAGCAGTGGTGAAGGAAATGCTGGGCGATGTCGTGACCATCCGCAGTTATGACAGCCAGGACAACATGAAGCTCGATCTTGCTGCAGGTCGCATCGACGGCGGTCTGGCCGACTATTTCACGTGGCGAGATTTTCTGGAGACGCCTTCCGGCTCGGATGTGGTGTTTTTCGGCCCTGAACTGAATGGCGGGCTCTGGGGGCCGGGCGTCGGCGCAGGTCTGCGCAAAGACGATACGGAGTTGCTCGCCAGGTTCAACGCGGCCATCGACGCGGCCACCAAGGATGGGACGATCAAGGCGCTGAGCCTGAAATGGTTCAAAAGCGATATCTCGCCTGCAGTCGCGCAATAGGCAGCAACCGACTTCGACATTGACGTGGCGCCGGCCGGAATGCCAGCGCCCTCCCCTCCTTCAAGGCGAGCCCCATGAAAGACCAGTTCTGCGCGGTCGTTACCGGCCAATCCCTGATCAAGCACGATATCCGTGACATCAAAGACGAACGCTTCATCGCGGTTACGGACTTCCTGCGACAAGGCGACGTCGTCTTCACCAACTTCGAGTCGACGATCCTGGGCAAGCACGGCGGGTGGCCGACCAAGGGCAAATACTTCGGATATTCCAGGGCTGAAGTGCTCGACGCATTGCAGGCGAACGGTTTCAACGCGCTTGCGCTCGCAAACAACCACGCCTTCGATCTCGGCGTTGGCGGCATCCTGTCGACGCTGGAGGAGGTGGAAGCGCGGGGCTTCCTCCATGCCGGCATCGGGGCCGACGAGACGGATGCGAGGAAACCGGGCCGCCGCCAGCTGGGCGCGCGCGAGGTCGCA
The DNA here is from genome assembly GCF_057786115.1 of Mesorhizobium sp. P170090. Lineage (NCBI taxonomy): Bacteria > Pseudomonadati > Pseudomonadota > Alphaproteobacteria > Hyphomicrobiales > Phyllobacteriaceae > Mesorhizobium > Mesorhizobium sp. P170090. The sequence goes on along the minus strand of NZ_JBYNWH010000001.1, from coordinate 3,890,012 downwards.
CTTCTTGCGATGGATGCAGGCCCTGGCCCGACCAACATGTATGCCGAAGACCGTACGGCCTTCCGGCCGGCTCGGCCGGGCGTCAATCGCCTGAGCACCGTTCGCAAGATGGGGGTGCCGGACGGACATTTCAGCAGACTGGCAAGGCTGGGCGCCCATTTGCAAAGCTCCCCGTTTGAACTGGCCAACTATGCGCAACCGGAGGACCCGGTAGAGGTGGCAGCCGGCAAGGAGATCAATTTCTACGGCACCGTGTTCACGCAAGCCGCCGATTTCGGCCGCCTCATCGAAGTCGACCAGCAGAGCGCAGCCATCCATCTGTCCGCCATCCGGCACGCCGCGGCACAAGGCGATTTCGTCATTGCCTATCTGCACCACCATCATTGGGAACCAGGTTGGCAGAACGTGCCGCGCTGGGTGCAGGCCTTTGCCAGGATGTGCATCGACGCCGGCGCCAACCTGTTCGTCAGCCACGGTGCTCCGGTGCTGCAGGCAGTGGAAATCTACAATGGCTCGCCGATCTTCTACGGCCTCGGAAATTTCTTTTTCCACGTCCACCCGAAGGAAACCGAATGGGATCCACCGGAAGTCTGGCAAAGCATCGTCGCGGCCTGCCGCTATGATGGGAGCGGAAACCTCGCAGGAATAGACCTCCTGCCCGTCGTGATCGGCGCGAAAGCTCAGTCTCTCGGATCAGCAACGGGCAGATTGGTACCCGTCGCCGTCGCTGGAAGCGCGGCGCGAGACATCCTCGAGGGATTCGCGACCCGATCGCGGGCGTTCGGCGTCGAAATCGAAGTGTCCCCGACTTGCGGCCGCATCGCCCTGCCCGCTGCACGAAAATTCGGCTGACGGCCCGACCGACCGCTCACACCGTCTTGCATTCCGCCGGCGGGGACTCGCCGCCCGTCTCGCTATCTGCCTTTGTGTCTAGCTGGGCCAGTTCTTCTCCTAACGCCGCGATCAGGGACGAGACGCGACCGCGCACACGCGGCGGAAGTTTCACTAGCCCTTCAATCAGTCGCCGACCCTCCGCGCTGGCAATGAAATCCAGGCGCTCATCGACCGGCAGGGGCCGCGCCTCGACGCGGGTTTCATCGTTTCCCGGCAGGCCTTCAAAGAAGCGGCCGACAGGAACGCCGAGCGAACTGGCGATCTCGTAGAGCATCGACGCGCTCACGCGATTGCGCGCGTTCTCGTATTTCTGCAGCTGCTGGAAACTGATGCCGATGGATCGGGCAAGCTGGGCTTGCGATACGTCCGATTGGACGCGAACCGTCGCAATCTGCCTGCCGACATGCTGATCGGCGGGATGCGGGTCGCTTTCGATCTTCGGCTTCGGCCCCGTCCGAAGGAGGACTGAGCGTTGCGGTTTCAACAAGGCCTTTCGATCCTCCATTAGTCAGCCGGACAGAGAGTCTGTCGCCACGCGCCGGGCTCTCCGCACCGATGTGATCTGCAGGTCGACTCGCCATTTTATATACCTTATGGGGTGCAAAATGACCCTATTGGTGGCAAAGAAAATCTGCCTGCCGATTGTGGCCTCATGGTCAGTCCACGACAAATTCGAGCCGCACGAGCTTTGCTTGGTTGGTCGCAGCAGGAGCTTGCGGACAAGGCAATCGTGTCGCTGAACGCTCTGACCCGGTTGGAAAACGGCAAGGTAGATTCCCGGATCAGCACTTTGCAGGCCATTGAGGCGGCCCTGATAAAGGCGGGTGTCGAATTCTTATCCGCTGGTCAAAAGGGTGAAGGTGTTCGGCTCTTAGATCCTCAGGCTTGAATGTCCCGTTGGCGGAAGGACAGGTTCTCGCAGCTGCAACCGCCACAACTACCCTCCGGCGGGTGACGAGAGGCAAAGTCGTGGTATTGTCGGAATCAGCCATGATCCGAGTTTCCTGAAGCTTGGTTGTGGTCAGGCTGGGATGACTCCCCGACGCACGTCCTCAGCCGAGTCCAAATGTGAGCCCCTGCTCCTATGAAACTTTGGAAGCAGAAAAACTATGTGAGCTATTTCATATCACATGAGCCATAAGTGATCAACTTGAAATTAGATGATATGAAAGAAATTATGGGCGCCCAGATCAGAGGAGCGCGAGGATTAATACGTTGGAGTGCCGAAGATTTGGCCGATGCGGCGAGCGTGGGAGTAGCCACAGTTAGGCGCGCAGAAGCTGCGGATGGCGTCCCTCCAATCACAATAGCAAATCGGAATGCGATCCGTGGTGCCCTGGAAAGGGCGGGCATCGAGTTCATTTCGGAAAACGGCGGTGGCGCTGGCGTGCGCTTGGCCAAACGGCAATAGCGAACAACGCGCAGCTTCGAGCGATCGTCTAAATCTCATCGCCGACGTCCCGCTTGCTTTTTGCACTAGGTGCGGCCATCCGCACAGGTGACATTGAACGACTGAAAAGGGGCCGAAAGGGGACTGTCAGCTTCTAAGCACGAATTTTCACAAGCGGACTTTCATGCCGCAATGGAATCGACCTGACAGGGCGCAATCCAAGCCCTAGCCAGGGAACAGGAATGCCGAGGCAGGATCGAAGAAAATGCGTTGACCCGGTGCGATGGCGCTGTCCGCTTCCTCTGCATCGGAGGTTGGCCTGACGTCGATATCTTCTCCGGCCGCCGTGCGCGCCACGATGCGCCGGCGGTCGCCGAAGAAGGCGGTATCGACGATCTCGACGCCGAGTGCTGCGCTCGCTGGCCCGGGCGTCAGGCGGAAGGCTTCGGGGCGTACCATCAGGCGCACCTTTTGACCTTGACCAAAGGATGTTGTCGTCTTTACGCCGGTCACGATCGAGCCGTCGGCCAGGCGGACCGTCGACGCGCCACCTGCGGTTAGCAGATGCTCGGCCGGCAGGAAATTCGAGTTGCCGATGAAGCCGGCGACAAACTCGCTCGCCGGCCGGAGGTAAAGATCCTCACCGGTGCCGATCTGTTCGATACGGCCTTCCCTGAACAGAGCGATGCGATCCGAAAGATGCAGCGCCTCCTCCTGGTCATGCGTGACATAGAGGATCGTGACGCCTGTCTCGCGGTGGATGCGGCGGATCTCGGCCTGGATCTCCTGGCGCAACTTCTTGTCGAGTGCCGACAGCGGTTCGTCCATCAAGAGGATCGGTGGGTCGTAGGCCAGCGCGCGTGCAAGCGCCACGCGCTGCTGCTGGCCGCCAGACAGCGCGCCCGGATGGCGGTCGGCGAAGTTTTCGAGGCGCACCAGCGCCAGCATGTCGGCAACCTTGCGCTTGACCTCACCGTCGGGCCGGCGGCGCACGCGCAGCGGAAAGGCGACGTTCTCGGCGACGCTCAGATGCGGAAAAAGGGTGTAGCGCTGGAACACCATGCCGATGTTGCGCTTGTGCGACGGCACCGAAAGCAGCGATCTGTCCTCCAGGAGCACATCGCCCGAGCTCGGATCCTGGAAACCGGCGATGGCGTACAGCGTGGTCGACTTGCCGGAGCCCGACGGGCCGAGGAACGTCAGGAACTCGCCCTTGGGCACATCGACGGTGACGTCGTGGACGGCGACGAAGGCACCGAACGTCTTTCTTACTGCGCGTATGGACAGGAAGGGAGGGATCATCTGGTCAATTTTCTGCGAAGGAGTGCGGTCACGATCATCAGGCACAAGGTCAAGCCGACAAGCAGGCTGGAGGCGGCGGCGACGACCGGGCTGAGGTCGGCGCGCAGGCTGCCCCAGATTTTCACCGGCAAGGTTTGCAAGCTCGGGCTCGCCATGAAGATCGCCACCACGACCTCGTCCCATGAGGCCAGGAAAGAGAAGATCGCCGCCGAGAAGATGCCGATCCTGATCGACGGCAAGGTGATCCTAAGCCTCGCCTGCAGCGGGCTGGCGCCGCAGACGATGGCCGCGTCCTCGATGGATTTGTCAAAACCCTCGAGCGCGGCCGTGATCGGAATGATGGCGAAAGGCAGCGCCAAGATGGTGTGGGCGATGACGAAGCCGACCGTGGTGCCGGCAAGGCCGATGCGCAGGAAGAAGGCGTAGATGGCGATGGCGAAAACGACCACCGGCAGCACCATCGGCGTCAACAGCAAGCCGCGCAGGACCTGGCGTCCGCGAAACTCACCCATGACCAGGCTGAAGGAGGCGAACAGGCCGATGATGACGGCGAGGATAGCGGCCATGGCGGCAATTCGGGCACTGGTCAGAGCGGCATCGATCCAGGTCGGGTCGCCCAGTAATTGCTGATACCATTTCAGCGTCCAGCCGGGTGGCGGAAAGGCCAGCCAGCGCGACGAGCCGAATGACAGGAGCACGATGAAGACCACCGGCAGCAGCAGGAAAGCCGTGACGGCCGCCGTGAAGCCGCCAAGCACCATCCGCAGCCATCCGAGCCGTTCATAGTCGAGCAGCATGTCAGGTCCCTCCCCCGGCGCGCCTGGCCCCAACCAGGCGAAACTGGATCGCGTAGAGCGCCATGGTGACGGCAAGCAGGACAAAGGCGGCCGCACTGCCGAGCCCCCAGTTGAGCAGCGACTGCACCGTCTGGGCGATCATCTCGGCCAGCATCATGTTCGATGTGCCACCGAGCAGGGCCGGGGTGACGAAGTAGCCAAGCGACATGACGAAGACCATCAGGCCGCCAGCAGCGACGCCGGGAAGCGACAGCGGCAAGAGGATGCGGCGGAAGGCCTCGAACGCGCTTGCGCCGCAAAGGGCTGCCGCGCGCAGCGTCATCGGGTCTATCGACCTCAGTGTGCCGACCAGCGGCAGTATCATGAAGGGCAGCATGATGTAGACCATGCCGATGGTGACGCCGGCCAGATTGTTGATGAGCGGCAGCGGTTCGTGAATGATGCCCAGGCCCATCAGTGCCCGGTTAATGACACCGGTGCGCTGCAGCAGCACCATCCACGCATAGGTGCGGGTAAGAAGGTTCGTCCACATAGACAGGATGATGATGCCGAAGACGATCGAGCCCAGGGCGGGCGGCATGATCGCCAGCATCCAGGCGACGGGGAACGCCACCAGGATGGTGACGGCGGTTACGACCGATGCAACCAGAAAGGTGTTGAGGAACACCCGCACATAGGTGCCGCTGCCGAACAGCGCCGCGTAGTTCTGTAAGCCCGGTTCGGGATCGGTGACGCTGCGCAGCAGCAGGGCGACCACCGGCACGATAAAGAACAGCCCGACCAGGAACAGGGCCGGCAAGGCGCTGCCACTGCCGGTCGGCAGGCCGACGATCGAGCCGCGTCTAGGAGAATTTCCTTGCATCGAGCGGTCCTGTCTCGAAACGGGGCGCGCAAGCCGCGCCCCGTCGGTCTGCAACGGTGTTACTTGGTCTGCCAGGCATACCAGCGCGTCGCGATCTCGTCGCGATGCTCGGCCCAGTAGTTCATGTCCAGGTTGATCTGGCCCTCGACATGGGCATCTGGCAGGGCCTTGACGGAATCGGCCGGCATCTCCGCCTTGGCCTTGGTGTTGATGGGCGCATAGCCGCTTGCTTCGGCGAATTTCGCTTGGCCGGTCGGGCTGGTGGCGGCGGCAAGGAACTTCATCGCGCTGGCCTTGTTCTTGGTACCCTTCGGCACGACGAGCACGTCGGCGGCGGTGAGGTTCTGGTTCCAGGAGACGCCGACATCGGTGCCGTCCTGCTGAAGGGCGAAGACGCGCCCGTTCCACAATTGCCCGAAGGCGGCCTCGCCGGAGGCGATCAACTGCTGCGACTCGGCGCCGCCGCCCCACCAGACGATGTCGGACTTGATGGTGTCGAGCTTCTTGAAGGCACGGGCGAGGTCGAGCGGATAGAGCTTGTCCGCCGGCACGCCGTCGGCCAGCAGAGCGATCTCGATCACGCCCGGCGCCGACCATTTGTAGAAGGTCCGCTTGCCGGGAAACTTCTTGGTGTCGAACATGTCGGCCCAGCCGGCCGGTTCGCTCGCGACCGCGCCCTTGTTCCAGGCGAGCACGAAGGAATAGTAGAAGCTGCCGACGGCATGCTCATTGCTGAAGCGCGGGTCGAGATCGGTCTTGGGCACGACCGCATAGTCGATCGGCTCGAGCAGTCCGTCCTTGGCGGCCTTGATGGCGAAATCCATCTCCACGTCGACGACATCCCAGGTGACGTTGCCGGCGTCGACCATGGCCTTGAGCTTGCCGTAGTCGGTCGGTCCATCCTGCAAAACCTTGATGCTGGAGCTGGCCTCGAAGGGGGCGGCCCAGGACTTGGTCTGCGCCTCCTGCGTGGTGCCGCCCCAGCTGGTGAACGCCATCTCATCGGCCTTGGCGGCTGTCGCCGCGAGCAGTCCGGCCAGCAGGCCGGTCAAAATCAATTTCATTGTCATTCTCCTCTGTTGGTCTGTTCTTGTTTTTCTCAGTGCACCTGCGTCCTGCGCAACTCAGCGCATGACGAAGGGATCGGGGATCGGCTCGTCCGAGGTGTTGATCCATACGGATTTCGAGCGCGTGTAGTCTCTGATGGCGTCGAGACCGCCTTCGCGGCCGAGGCCCGACAGACCGTAGCCGCCGAACGGAACGAGCGGCGATACGGCGCGATAGGTGTTGACCCAGACAACGCCGGCATGGATGTCGCGCGCCATGCGATGCGCCTTGCCGAGATTGCTGGTGAACACGCCGGAAGCCAGGCCGAACGGAGTGTCATTGGCGAGTGCCAGCGCCTGCGCTTCGCTGTCGAAGGCAAGCACGCTGAGCACCGGTCCGAACAATTCCTCCCGCACGCAGGGCAGGTCGCTGCCGCCGGCATCGATGATGGTCGGTGCGTAGTAGAAGCCGCTGCCGACTGGCCGTGTTCCACCGGTGACCAGCATGCCGCCCGCGGTGAGGCTTTCCGCGACAACCTTCTCGATCCAGTCGCGCTGCCGCAGCGTGGCGAGCGGACCCATTTCGGTCGCCGGATCCTGCGGATCGCCGATGCGAATCGCCTCGGCCTTGCGCTTCAGGCGAGCGAGGAATTCATCCTTCACCGAACGTTCAACCAGCAGCCGCGAGCCGGCGACGCAGCTCTGGCCGGTCGCCGCGAAAATGCCGGCGACCACCGCATTGGCGGCACTGTCGAGGTCGGCGTCGGCAAAGACGACGACCGGGCTTTTGCCACCGAGTTCGAGCGTGGTGTAGGCAAGGTTTTCCGCCGTGTTCCTGACGACGGCGCGCGCCGTCGACGGACCGCCGGTGAAGGCGACGCGCGAAACCAGCGGATGGCTGGTCAGGCGCCGGCCGCAATCATGGCCAAAGCCGGTGAGGATGTTGACGACACCGGCTGGAAAGCCGGCCTCATGAACCAATTCGGCAAAGGCAAGCAGCGGCGCCGGCCCATCTTCGGAGGCCTTGAGCACGATGGTGCAGCCGGCGGCGAGCGCCGGGCCGAGCTTGACGGCCGAGAGGAAGAGCTGCGAATTCCACGGCACCACCGCGGCAACGACGCCGATCGGTTCGCTGCGTATGGTGACGTCGAGATCCGCCTTGTCAACAGGCACATGCGTGCCTTCATGCTTGTCGGCAAGCCCGCCATAATAGCGGTAGTAGTCGCCGACATAGGCGATCTGGGCGCGGGTTTCGCGGATGATCTTGCCGGTGTCGCGCGTCTCGAGTTCTGCAAGGCGCCCGACATTGGCGGCGACGAGGTCGCCGAGCTTGACCAGCAGTTTTCCACGCGCTGTCGCAGTCATCCTTCGCCATAGGTCTGAGCGCAGTGCGCGGTGCGCCGCCCCGACGGCACGGTCGACATCGGCTTCGCTCGCCGCCGGCATCCTGGCCCAGGCCGTCCCGGCCGATGGGTCGACGCTGTCGAACGTGGCGGACGGCTCGTCGAAGCGGCCGTCGATGAAGTTCCTGAAAACAGCGTCGGTCATGGGCTCGCGATCAGAGGAAGGCCGGCATCACCCGGTCGATGAACAATTGCAGCGATTTCATCTTGCGCTGGTGCGAAAGGCCGCTGTCGATCCAGATCGAATACTGGTCGTAGCCGAGCGCCTCATAAGCCTTCAGCCGGGCGATGACCTCATCAGCCTCGCCAATTACCAGGTTCTGCCTGATCTTGTCCGGCGCGTATTGCGGCATGGCGGCGATCTCATCCGCCGTCAGCGGCTCCAATATGCCTTGATGCACCGGCTTCTTGTTCTGGAACCAGGCGCCGAACTGGCAGTAGAAAGTCGACAGGTCCTGGGTGAGGCGATCGGCATCGGTCGCGTCTTCGGCGACGAAGGTGTGCATCAAAAGCATGATTTCCGGTCTTTCGATCTCGGGATGCGCGGTGCAGGCGCCGTTAAAGCGCTGCATCAGGCTGGTCACCTCGTGATCGCCGGAAGCCAGCGGCGTCACCTGGACCTTGCAGCCATTGGCGACGGCGAAATCATGCGAATTCGGGTCGCGGGCCGCCACCCAGATCGGCGGGTAGGGTTTCTGCAGCGGCTTGGGCGAGGAGGTGGTGGCCGGGAATTGCCAGAACTCGCCGGAGAGTTCGAAGTCGCCGTCCCAGAGGCCGCGGATCGCCGGTATGATCTCGCGCATGCGCTGGCCGGCCCCCCAGGCGTCGAGGCCTGGAAAGATGCGCTGATATTCATAGCTGTAGGCGCCGCGCGCGATGCCGATGTCGAGCCGGCCGCCGCTGATTACGTCGGCCATCGCGGCTTCGCCGGCAAGCTTGATCGGGTGCCAGAAGGGCGCGATCACGGTTCCGGTACCGAGGCGGATGCGGCTGGTCTTGGCGGCGAGATAGGCGATGTTGATGAAGGGGTTCGGCGAGATGGTGAATTCCATGCCGTGATGCTCGCCGATCCAGGCGGTCTCGAACCCTGCCTGCTCGGCCAGCAGGACCAGTTCTTCTAGCTCGGTCACAAGCTCGGAATGCGGCTTGGCCAGGTCCGATCGTTCCATGTGCACGAAGAGCGAGAATTTCATCGCTGGTCACCTGTATTGACGGCGGAAGCGCCGGCGCTGGCGAGCGGCCGGACCTCGCCTTCGACATTGTTGCCGACATAGACACCGAATGCATCCACCGAGCATTCCCTGACATAGCGCGCGAGCATCGAGCGGATGGCCGGATCGGCGATCTTCAATCCTTCGATCGCGTCGATCTCGATCAGCCGGATGCCGCGATCGCTGGAAGCGGGCACGTCGAACGTGCCGCGATAGTAGACATGCGTGCGTGAAACAGTTCCGGCATCGTCCCAGACGGCGAAAAGGAAGCCGAGCTGAGCCTCAATGGCCTTTGCCACAAGCAACCCTCGGAGGCTATTGCCATCGCCCGCCGAGCCCAATCCCCGGCCACGCGGCAGTTCAAAACCGTCCGCGGTTTCCACGAACAGGATCCGGCCGCCATTTTCGAGGATGGCGCCAACATCGGTGCCGGGTTGGGTTGCGGCGAGCGCGTCCTGGCTGAGGCCGGGTGCGACATAGGCGCCGCGGCAATAGCCGAGCGGCTGCGAGGAATTGTGCTGGAAATCGCGGACGCGCCCAATGAGGATCGAATGATCGCCGGCCTCGACCAGTCGCTCCATGTCACAGTCGAAGGACGCGACGGAGCCGTCCAGCACAGGGCTGCCGGTCCGTCCCGGCCGCCAGGCAACGGCGGCGAACTTGTCGGCCACTTTCGAGGCGAAGATGCCGGACGCTGCCTTTTGACCCTCGTTGAGAACGTTGATGGCGAAGCTCTTCGATGTCGCGAAGACGGGATGGCCAAGCGCCTTGTGTGCGATGCAGACCAGCACCAGCGGCGGATCGAGCGAGACCGAGGTGAAGGAGTTGGCGGTGAAGCCGCGCGGCTCGCCTTCGGGGCCGATCGTGGTGACGATGGTGACGCCGGTGAGGAAGGAGCCAAGCGCACGGCGGAATTCGCCGCTGTCGAACCCGGTATTCGCTTGCGCAGGGCCGTCTTGTTCGGTCGCTTCGTCCTCGGTGAGGAAGTCAACGATGCAGCGCGTGGTGAGGTCCGGTGCCGCGACCGCCATCATGTGCTTCTCACCCGGCAGTACCGTGCAGCGGCCATGCGGCGCCAGGCGTGCCATCGCGGCTGACATTGCCGGTGAAGAGTTCCTGTCCTCGGAGCCGGTCATGAACAGGGCCGGCACGGCCAGCGTCGGCAGGCGATCAGCATGATCGCCGTCGGCACGAGTGAACAGGCGATAGGTGCGGGCATAGCCTTCCGGGTCGACCGCGCTCAGTGCGGATGCCGTCTTCTGCGCTGCCGCTTCCAACTCGACCGGCACCGGATCGCCGAACCAGCGGGCGATGGTCCGTGCCGTGCCGGCCGTATCGCTGCGGCCGTTGAGCGCCACCGCGCGCTGGCGAACGGCTTCGGCCAGTTCAGGTGTACGCCGGAACACGGCATTCAGTGAAACGATGCGGCGGACGCGCTCCGGTGCGCGCAGCGCGAGTTCCTGAGCAACGAGTGCACCCATCGAGTGGCCGACGACGGATACCTTGTCGAGGCCGAGATGGTCGAGGAGGCGAATGGCTTGGTCGGCATAATCGGCCAGTTCCGGATCTTGCGGTGGCAGCGGCGACTGACCATGGCCGAGCATGTCGATGGCGATCGCGTCGAAGCGGCCAGCCATGCGCTCGAGCTGCGGCTGCCAGATCGCAGCGTTCATGCCGACACCATGGATGAACAGCACTGGGGCACCGACACCGGCCCGGATGAAGCCGGTGCCGTCGGGCGCCGTGCCCTGTCGAGCCCATGCGGAAGCATCAGCCATGCACGTCCCCAAGCTCCTTGAGGTCCTGATAGCGGTCGCCGATGCGGTGATGCGGGCGACCGCCGATCGAAGCGCCAAGCGCGACCACCAGTTCGTCCGGCGCCGGCGCATCGCCGATCTGGAAATGCACGGTCAGGTAATGCGAGCGCCGTCCCTCGTCATTCTTATCCATTAGCGGGATCATGATCGGCGTGTTTGGCCCGCCGCGCAGATTGGTGAAGGCAAGATAGGTCTTGGCGCCGACGGCACGCCGATAATGATTGCCGAAATGGAGTGTGTGGATCAGCGCCGACGCATGCTCGATCTCGCCCGACGTACCGCAGATGGCGGCCTTGCCATAGCCCTCGATAGCCTCGCCGGAACCGGCGACGGCAACGATCTCGCGGGTCAGGATCTCCCCCAGCACCGGCGCACAGGCTCGGATTTGGGGCGACAGATCGTCGGTGAAGCCGCGACCGGCCCAGGGATTGGTCAGCACCGCGGCGACGCCGATAAGGCGCAGCGGCCGGGGGGTGGCCTTGCCGCCTTCGATCAGCGTGTTCTCGGTATAGGTCACGATCTTACGGATGGCGGTCTGCATTGGATTTCCTCGGGTAGGTGATGCCTCGGAACGTCCAATCCCGCTGTCATCTTATGGTATACCATGATATGGAGCGCCAAGTACCTTGTCAACCGGGCGTCGAATCTGTTTTGGTAGGGCGCAGGAGGCATACATGCCAGACGACAACCTTCGCATCGACCGCAGCGCCAAGACCTTGAGGACGCTGGCGCTGGAGCGCATGCGCGAAGCGATCATGGATTTCCATTTCCAGCCTGGCGAAAGGCTCGTCGAACGGCCGCTTTGCGACCAGCTCGGCGTCAGCCGTTCCGTCGTGCGTGAGGTTCTGCGGCAGCTGGAGGCAGAGGGGCTCGTGCAGATGATCCCTGGGCATGGGCCGGCCGTCGCCAGGCCGGACCTCGGCCGTACCGACGAGATCTACGAGCTTCGGGCTCTGCTTGAAGGCATCGCGGCCCGAGCCTGTGCCCTGTCGGCCACCGGCGAGCAGTTGGCAAGGCTCGAAGGGGCGCTGGCGGATTTGTTCGATGCGTGGGCGTCGGCGACGCCGCCTGCGGTGATGCGGGCGACGACCAAATTCTACGAGGCGCTGTTCGAGGCCGCCGACAAGCGTGTCGCCTGGGAAATCGTCTCCGGGCTGAATGTCCGCATCAACCAGCTTCGTTCGATGACCATCGTCTCGACCAACCGGCGCGAAGCGGCGATCACCGAGATGAATGAGATCATGGATGCGATAAGGGCGCGCAAGCCCGATGAAGCGGAAGCGGCGGCACGGCGACATGTCGAATCGGCGTGGCAGATCGCTCGAGATAAACTTCGCCTGGTCTAGGTCCGCGTGAGCCTAGCCTATCCAACCCTTCGAAGCGCCTTGCAGAAAATGTCTGCTTCCCGGCAACGAAAATGCAACTTTACGACTGAGATGACCCGCAAAGCGGTCCGGCAGCTTCGGAGCCGTATCCGGACGGTCTGCTTCTAGGAAGCGCTCGTCGGTAAGCTGCCGTTCGAGTTCACGGTCATCGAGCGAAGTTTGCCTTGTCAACTGACGAATACGCTGCTTTGACGACCAAGTTTAGCGGGCGCTCTTACCGGCCGGCACCTTGACGGCTGGAACAGGGCCGGTAGCGGATCGGCAGCTTGTGGAGCCACGCAGCCGAAGAGCGGTCATTCCATGACGTTGTTTACAGCTCCAGGAGGAGTGTCACTCCTCCTCGAATAACAACCTGCCATTCGTCAACGCCTCCTTCCAACCTAGGGAGAACCGCCGGAAATCAGGCTGTCAGATTGCACACCGTCGCGTGGAGTCATTCATCGCGCCAGTATGGGTGGGAACAGCTGAATTGGCGCGAGCCAACCAGACGGCGTTTGGTCTCAGATATCGGTCCTCGGACGGGCAGATCATTCGCGGTCATGTTGGGTACGAAACTGTAACCCTGATCGACAAGCTGCAGTTTCAGCTCCGCCAGGTGGCGCCTGAATCCATTTTCGATGTAGCTGCGCGGATACCGCCATCCGTTCCTGCATGCTCGCACGAGAATGTCGGAATACAGTTCAGAGCTGGCAGCTTTCACCGCTTCTTCGGAAGTCAGTTTGCTGTTGGTTTGGGTACCTTCGGACAAGCATCGCCCCACCGACACCAAAAGCACCAGTATTACGGTCAAGACAGACAACTTTGTCATGGAGCCCTCCGTGTTCTGAATCGACCAGGCCTGCCAAGCAACCTGCCCTGCCGATCTGCAGAGACTAGGATGCTGACCCGTCGCATGGAATCGTGCAAATGCAGTGTTTTCGATATCGCATCTGTAGTATTTTCATCCTGATGTAAGGCCATCGGGTTCTGGCCACAGGTCGGCAGCAAGGAAAATGGAACGATGCTTCGCGCCGTAGGCAATCCTCTCGCCGGCTTATCGGATCGGGAGTTGATGGTCGCGGCAAAGTTTGCGGAGGGCATGACTTATCGCGAAATCGGCGAAACACTTTTCATAGCGCCTACCACCGTTCGGACCCATCTTTCGGCCATTTATCGGAAGCTCGATGTTCGTAGTAAAGTGGCGCTTGCTGGGTTACTTGCCGATCACCGCCAGCAGGACCGCAGCCATGCACCACCCGGAAGTCTTTCGACCGATGAGCCGGGTCCGCCGGTCCTCGCAGTTCTCCCGTTCGACAATTTAAGCGGAGAAGAACGCTGGACTCGTATTGCTGATGGTTTGTCGGCGGACCTCATAGTTGATCTCTCTCGCTACCGGGACCTTGCGGTGATCGCCCGCCAAACAATGCTTTCCTACAAGGGACGGCATGTTGACGTGCGAGCTCTCGGACGAGAGTTGAATGCCGACTATGTGATCGAGGGAAGTTTTCAAGTGGACGGGCAGCGGGTGCGCATCCGCGTCCAACTCGTCGACGCCCACACAGGGGTCGATGTCTGGACGATGCGTTACGATCGTTCCGCGAACAACCTGTTTGCGATGCTGGACAGCGTGACCGAAAACGTCATCAATGTCCTTGCAACTTGCCACGGTCAGCTCGCCAATCTGCGACGCGATGCGGCTCGTCGGAAGGCTCCAGCAAGTTTGCAGGCCTATGACTGCTATCTGCTTGGGCTTGAGCAGAAGCACCTTTTCACCCGTGAGTCGAACAAGGAGGCGATACGGCTACTGGCGCGTGCGATCGAACTCGACCCGGGTCTAGCAAGAGCTTGGACCGCGCTGGCACTTGCGCATGCTGTGGAAGCTATCAACGGGTTTACCGACAACCTTTCCGGCTCGATCGAGAGCTGGAGCCAATGTGTCAAGCAAGCGCTGGCGCTCGATCCGTCCGACATTTACGCCCGCATAATGCTTGCCGATCTTCGGGCATTGCAGGGCGATGTCGAAGCTGCTGTCGAAGAACATGACCGAGTGTTGGTGGCTGCTCCAAATGACGCGGACTCACTTGCCTTTCTTGCGGGTAGCCTTGCTCTTGTTGGCAGCGACCCGAAGCGTGGCTACGAACTGGCCAAGCGAGCGGTCCGGCTAAATCCTTATGTTCCCTGGTATCATGGAATGCTCGCTCGATGCAGCTACGTTCTTGGCTTTTACCGTGAATCACTGGTCGCGCTACGTCAATCTGCGCCAGATTCGCCCGCCACCCTTCTGTTTCTGGCAATGGTTCATGCGATGCTCAATGAAACTCCTCAGGTCGCCAGGATCAATTCGCGACTGAAGGACGAGTTCCCGAATTTCACGGCTGAGGTGTTCATCAGAACCTATCCGGTTACCAATCCTGTCGCCATTGCTGCAATCAGAGAAGGCGCCCGTCGTGCGGGTTTGGCCTAGCTTCTTCACTCTGGTCACCTCAGAGGCGCATTGCTCCTCGGGCAGCATTGGGGCCGAATGCGGACTGGCGGCTTTAACTGAGCAGCAATCAACAACGGACGATTGCACCATAGCTTTTGAGGCCAGCCAAATGGCTTTGTCGTCCTGGGCGGGTTGCATAAGGCTGCACTCCAAACATGGCTTTCAAGGAAGCTGGACGATTCCCTCAAGCGCCGCGTAGACCGAGATTCGAAGCCAACGGTCCATGCTTCGCGCGAGGCCGGGGTCGCCGATGAGGAAAAGGCCGCCCCTCTCTTTCTCACGCTCGATGCTGGAGCGGCCCTCCAGGATGGCTCCCAGCGAAACAACGCCGGTCTCGACGTAAAGATCGACGTCCCGGCCGGGGTCGAGCGTGCATAGCTCGGGCAAGTCTGAGCCTGGCTCGACCACAAACCAGTAATGGGGACACCTCGGTGGGGGATCGTCGCAGAAATGGAAGCGGATGACGGCGCGCCGCCGCGGCAGTTCAGCGAGGTCAATCTTTCGCCGCACGGCCCACATGAGGGTCGAAACATCCACGTCGGCGAGCGCGATCTCCGCCTCGATGTTGCATTGCGCCCATTCCGCCAGCGCGTTCATCGCCGGCTCGAGCCTTATCGACTTTTCGGTACGGAAATAGCTGATGGTGCCCGTCGCCTCGTCCTCGACGCGCTCGACCAGGCCCAACGCTTCCATTTCCTTGAGCCGCCTCGACAAGAGGGCGGACGAGACGTTGCCCACCCCCTTGCGAATGTCATTAAAGCGGGTCGAGCCGTTCCAGAGCTCGGTCAGGATTTGAATTGTCCAGCGTGGCTCCAGGAACTCGCAGGCGTGCGAGATCGGGCAGACCAGTCCGTAAGGCCGTCGCGTCATGGCTGACCGCTCCTTTGCCGCAGGTTAGGCCTTTCGGAGGTCTGAGGCCAGTTCACAATCTGAAGCGGAACGCTTCCGAAGCTGCCCTGGCGCCTTCTCGCCTTCTGCCGTCACGTGATCGCCATTCGCATTCCCGATCAACGGAGGTTCACCATGACTTGGCGTAACATGACGCAAACGACAATAGGCCAGACCGCACGGCGCTTGCCGGGCACTTTTCTTGACCCTCCGCTCGAACGCCTGCTGGCCCTTGTCCGTGAGTGGAGGACCCGCCGCAACATAGAGCGCGGGCTCGGTCACCTGTCCAACTTCCTTCTGCGGGACGTTGGCTTGACCGAAGCGGACGTCGAAGCGGCCTGCGCCGACAGCTTCGATAGGTCCGCCTCTCGCGCGCTCCAGAGTGCAGCGCAGAACCGCACGGGAAATTGGTGAGAAGGGAGAGCCCCGGGATCGGAAGCCGTTTTGACGGCGGCAATTGATCAGCCGAACTCAGGGCCATCCCCAGTAGCGCCTTGGTTTCAGAGATCTAGCGCGCCGAAGCGATTCGAATGCATACTTCCAAGTGGTCGGCCGGCTCTTCGGATTCATCGTGAGGAACGTCTGCTGTTGGAAGAAACCCACCGAAGCTTTGACAACCGAGTTGAGGCGCTGAGCGCACGCTCGTGCGGTATAGTAGGTCCGATAGCGAGCTACGAGCACGGCACGATCCGCAACTATCGAAGCCCGGCAATGCGCAGCCCCTCTACATAGAGAGCCCGGTGCTTGTCGTGAACGATCGGATGAAACTTGTCTACCCATTGAAGGGATAGGGACGGTTGAAGGCGCTTGGCCTGCGAAAGCGCATGAACCGCGATGTCCATTTCACCGGCCATCCCAGCGGCCGCCGCGTACGTCCGCCATGCAGACCCAAAATGGGGCCGGAGTTCAACCGCGCGACATTCGCATTCGACCGCGTCTGCATATCGTCCAGCCATGAAATGACATAAGCCAAGGATGGAGAAATTCGCAGCATATGTGTGATCGCGAGGACTTAGCCTACCCGCGATTTCAAGATGGTCGAGCCCCTCGGCGGGCATGCCCCCATATCCGTAAGTTGAGCCCAGGATCGAATGCGCAAAGGCGAAGCTCGGGTTTAGCTCGATCGCTTCATTTAGTTCTCTCACAGCAGAGTCGAAGCCGCGCGAAATCATGTGGACAAACCCTGCCGCTAAATGCGTCCACGGGTCCTCGGGGTCGCCTTGGATTGCCCGCTGCGCGAGGGCGCGAGAGGTGGGCAGAATGTCTGCTGCGTTGGCCCATCCTGACAAAACGCGGGCCGCGTGAGCCCACGCCAACAGGCTGTTGGCGCGGGGATAGTCAGGATCGAGGTCCGTAGCCTGCTTCAGAAATCCCTGTGCAATCTCGATTTCCGTAGCCGAACTCCAGGTCCAGACATATGGCATCGCCTTCATGACGAATCCCCAAGCGTCAAGATTGGTGGGGGACCTGCTCTGAAAGCGTTGCTGTTCCGCCGTGTAGAGCCGCGGCTCGATCGTAGCGATGACACTTTCGGCAATCTGATCCTGAAGCGCGAAGAATTCCGACAATTCCACATCGTATCGTTCAGCCCACACTTGTACCCCGGTCGATGTGTCACTGACTTGCGCGCTTATCCTGAGTCGATGACCTGAGCGCCTTACACTTCCGTCCAGCACATACCGCACACCAAGCTCTCGACCGACTTGTTTTAAGTCGACCGCTTTTCCCTTGTAGGTGAACAAAGAGTTCCGGGCGGACACGAAGAGCCAACGAAGACGCGACAGCCGAGTAATAATGTCTTCGGCAAGGCCGTCGGCGAAGTATTCCTGTTCGGGGTCGCCGCCCATGTTCTGGAATGGCAAGACAGCAATCGAAGGGTTGTCGGGCAGCGCCAGCTGTTCGGAGGACCCGGCAGTCGCAGCCAGATCGGTTTTTGGGACCGTGTCGCGCATACATAGGCGATAGGTGCGCACCGGGCGTGCGATATTTTTGAGCTCTTTCTCGCCCAGATCGACAAATTCTTCCTTCAGTTTGTCGCGCACCTGTTCGTAAGCGGCGGCCGATAAACAGATGCCGTTCGGCTCAGCGATGCTTTCTAGACGGGAGGCAATATTGACACCATCTCCCATCAGATCGCCGTCGCTCTCCTCGACAACATCGCAGAGATGAATGCCGACGCGAAATTCAATGCGTCGCCCGGGCGGTAAGCCAGCGTTGCGCTCAATCATGCCGTTCTGCATTTCGATTGCACAGCGTACGGCGTCAACAACGCTCCGGAACTCTACGAGGGTGCCGTCACCCATAAGCTTCACAACGCGCCCATTGTGGACAGCGATGGTCGGATTGATGAGATCGCTCCGGAGCGCCCGTAGCCGCGCCAGCGTTTGATCTTCGTCCGACCCCGCCAACCGGCTGTATCCGACCACGTCGGCGACCAGGATCGCCGCAAGTTTCCGCGTCTGGCTCACTTTGCCCACTCCTGTCGACTAAGTGGCATAGCACAGATTACAAAATCCCGTTTTCGAAGGCGACGTTCGATAGGTGAATTCCGAGATAGCCTCAAACAAAGCAGCGCGGGATCTGATTGGAAGTGAATTACGGCAACCACGATCTGTTGGCGAGGCGGACCTTAGGTGCCGTTGAAAATTTTCAGTCAACGAAGCGCGTCCTGTCAGACTTGATGATGACCTCGGCGAAATCGGGCGAGACCTTGCCGCACCAGGCCATCAAGAGTTTTCTCACCGCCCTGATACGGTGAGCCGCGCCAGCACCGTTTCAGCCTCGAGGCGAGGCACCACGGCGATACCATCGCGGTCGCCGACCAGTATGTCTCCCCGCGAGATGGTCATTCCTCCCAGTACCACCGGGAACCCGGCCGTGCCTGGACCATTGCGCGCCGGCGAGTTCGCGACGATCCCGGCACAGTAAACCGGCACCCGCCCGCCTCGATCCCGACAACATCGCGCACGAGGCAGGCGCACCCCTTGTTTCGCACCATGCCAAGGACCAGATCCTCAGTGACCGCCGCACCAGCAAAGCTGTCGGTGGCCGCAACGATGATATCGGCCAGTATCGCAGTACCTGGCGAGAGTGCCTTAATCCCTGGTGCAACGCCCCTCGCCCGCCCATGGCGTCTAGGACTAGGCTCACGGGCAAGCCGGAAAAGGCACTGATGATCTCTGCCGCAGGCCGTTCGAAACGGCTTTTGATGGTGAGCAGCGGTGGGTCTTCAATCATGTGGCGGCCTCACACCCTGAACGAACGAAAGACGAGCTGCAGCGGGATATTTGCGGTTCCTCAAAGGCGCTGCCGCAACTTCCATGCCCTTGAGAGATATCGAAGGCGAGGATCTTCGCTCTGGGGGCGCGGTGAAGTTCAAGCACCTGGCAGCTGAATTCCTCGCCATCGTAAAGAGCTGCGCGTCGTCGATCGCATCGAGGCAGCGACCCAAGGCGCCTCGCCGAGAGTGGAAGACGAGGAATAGTTCGCCCGATTCGCGTGATCGCATTTCGCGATAGCCGCCGGCGAGCCAGTCATTGGCTTCTCGGCGCCGGCCGATCTGTACTCCAGCGACCAGGTTTCAGAAAAGTTTCAGAATTTCGCCGGTACGCACCGCTCCACATGCGCCATGATCCCTACAATCTAGGGAGTGGCCATCATGGAAAACGACGTCGAAAGGCTCCGCATACGGCAAGAGCTTTACGAGTTGTACTTCAGTGGGGTCAACAGCTTGGCCTGCGCGCCAATGCCCGGCACCTTCTTCGAACTTCTAGAGTTGGGCGCCCTGGCTCGCCATGAACCCGTGCCTGAGGGGGCAGAACCTGCGGCTGCGGCAAAGGTCTTGACCGTAAGCGCGGATGGCCCCTGTATGTCGACGAGCCCGGCTCGGTTTGGCAGAGCGCTTCTGAATGTCGCATACAGAATCAGGGAGCATAGCAATCGGCGAGTGCGTGTTTGACACTTCGCGCGGCTTGCTGTTGCGCCAGGGTCATCCCGTCAAACTTCGTCCCAAGACATTTGCACTCCTGAGCCATCTCGTTGGAAAAACAGGGCACGTCGTCAGCAAGTCGGAGCTGATGGAGTCCGTCTGGCCTGGGCTGTTTGTAACCGAAGACTCGCTCACCCAAGGCGTGCGCGAGTTGCGCAAGGCGCTGCGCGATGACTCACAAAGTATAATTCGCACCGTCTCAGG
Organism: Mesorhizobium sp. P170090; assembly: GCF_057786115.1. Taxonomy (NCBI): domain Bacteria; kingdom Pseudomonadati; phylum Pseudomonadota; class Alphaproteobacteria; order Hyphomicrobiales; family Phyllobacteriaceae; genus Mesorhizobium; species Mesorhizobium sp. P170090. The sequence continues at coordinate 3,870,361 of NZ_JBYNWH010000001.1, read as the reverse complement.
CCGCGGCTACCTCCTTTCACCGCTTGGCGCGCCGGCGAGGCCGCCGTCCGACCTGCCTTCTGTAGCGGTGCTGCGCTTCACTAATGAAGGCGATGCGACCGACACGCCTCTGGTCGATGGTTTTGCCGAGGACATTGTCAACGCTCTGGCGCGATTTCGCACTGCTGTTGTCCTGGCGCGCAACTCAAGCTTTTCCTTTGCGTCGGAGGACCCCGGCAACTGGACCGAGGTCGGCAGGAGACTCGGGGCAACCTTCCTGGTTCGGGGACGCATGGGCCTTCGCGACGGCACCGTACGGGTGGCGATCAACCTCATCGAAGCGGCAAACGGCGCGGTCTTGTGGGGCGAGAAGTTCACAGCATCGGGCTCAGCTGTTTTCGACATGCAGGAAGAGATCGCGCTGCGTGTGACGAACCGTCTTGTCGCACGGCTCGACGATGCGGGCTTGACGCGCGCCCGTCCAAAGCCTCCAGCAAGCCTGGCGGCTTATGAGCTTCTTCTCAAGGGGCTGGTGCATTTGCGTGGCTACGGCGCCGACGATAATCAGGCAGCACGGAACTACTTTGCTGCGGCCGTCACCAAGGATACGCATTATGCGCTCGCGCGCTCATACCTTGCATTTGCCGACCTGATTATCGGCGATTATGGAATGGCTCCTCCGGAGGTGCTGGCCGACATAGTAGAGCAAGCCCGCTTCGCGGTAGGACTCGCACCAGAGGAGCCTCGCTGCCATCGGATTCTTGCCCAAGCACTGCTGTGCACGCGCACATACGATGCCGCCGAGCGGCACTTTCGAAGATCCTATGACCTCAATCCCTTCGATGCGGACACGATCGCGCAGATCGGCTATCTGCTTGCCATCAGGGGCAAGCCTTTCGAAGCCCTGACCTGGATCGACAAGGCGGTTCAGATCAATCCGATACATCCAGACTGGTATCATTCCGACCGTGCATTCGCCCAATACGCGGCGGGAGACTACAAGGGAGCCGTTGTCAGTTGGTCGATGTTGCCCATGACTTCGGCCGTAAGGCTCACATGGCTGGCGGCGGCACAGGCGAAGTTGGGCAACCAGGACGCGGTATCGCGGCTCGTTTCGGAACTCAAGCGTATCGCGCCATCCTACACTCCACTGGAGTCGATCCGGGCCAGCATGCTTTACGAGCATGAATTTGACGCTGACCATCTTCTCGACGGAGTCGCGAAAGCGCTGATGATGTGGAGCGCCGCCTGAACTGTTTGGTTACCGGCCGGACTGGCGGAGCTTTGGGCAACGTTGAAACATTACGACACCGATGTGTCGGATGGTTTGCATTCAAAGGTTTTTGCGACGCTATCTGAGAGCTCTCGTCGGTGATCGCGGGAGGAACTATGGAATTGCCCGAGCATGCTTTCGAAATCATCCGCTACAAGAAATTGGACCGTCCGCGTGCCGGCCTATAGCAACACGCTGACCTTCGCTTTCGAGGCAGAAAGCTACGCACGCTCCTATGCGGATGGCCAGGCTTTCCGCCTTAGCGTCGAGGTGGCTGAGCGCAAGAAGTGTGCGTGAAGGGGGCCTACAATCCTGGTCGTTTCGCCCCAGACGGCTGAACCCGACGATGTCCGCCACCAGGATTGCCGCAATCTTACGGCGCTTCGGTCATTTCTGCTGCCAAAACCGCCACAAGCTTTCGTTCTGGGCGCGCCACGATCCCCTCCGGCCCTACACCTGGGTTTGCTCTAACGTGGCACCCCTGCCTACGCGCAACCAGCTACCAGAGTCCGCTTCAATCGGCGGCAGAGCTCGGCCCAATGGCCGAATTGCGGCGCATAGCGGAATATGGCATCGCGCCTAGACGGTTGAGATTTAACCGCGGCTCAGAACTCGCCGGAGAGCACTGAAACGAATGCGATATTGCGCCGGCGTCAGCCCGACCTTGCGGCGGAAGAGACGCCCGAAAAAACTCGCATCCTCGTAGCCGACTTCATTGGCCACACCCTCGACCGCCAGGTCGCCGGTCTCCAGCAGTTCCTTGGCCGCTTCGAGCCGGAGCGCGTGGATGTAGTCGATTGTCTTCATGTCCGTGGCCCTTGCGAAGCGGCGCACGAAGGAGCGCTCGGACAGGCCTGACAGCTTGGTCATGGCGGTGACGGGCGAAGGGGTCCGGTAGTTGCGTTCGGCCCATTTCTGGCAGCGGTTGATCACCGCGTCGTCGGTCTGGCGAAAGCGCATCAGCGCTGCGAAGGGCTGCTGGCCCATGTCGTGCCACTGCAGCATGTAGACCTTGGCGACCTCCATCGCCTCCCTGAGGCTGACGAAGCGCGCGATCAGATAGAGGGCGAGATCCTGCCAGCTTGAGCCGCCCCCGGCCATGACGATGCGCTGGGCCTCGCCGCTCAGCACGAGCGACTGGCCCGGCTTCACCTTCACGCCGGGATAGTTGTTCGTGAGCGTCTCGACATAGCCCCAGTGAATGGTGGCCTCGCGATTGTCGAGCAGCCCGGCCTCACCGAGCAGCACCGCGCCCGAACATGCGCTGGCCAGCATGGCGCCGTCGTCATGCGCTCGCTTCAGCCACGCGGCTTCGGCGTCATACTGCCCGGCAACGCTTTCGCCCGGATTGACGAAGAAATCTGGAATACAGACGATGTCGGGTGGCGGGCAATCGGCAAGGCTGTGATCTGGGCGCACCCAGATGCCGTTTGCCGCGCGAAACGGGCTGCCGTCCCCGGCGACCACATAGGGCCGCATGCGTGGCGTGCCCGCGGCTCCGCTGGTGATGAACAGGAAATCCCTGCCGGGCGAGGAAAACAAGTCGAACATGCCGTAGATCGTGGAGGCGGTAGCCTCCGGAGCGGCAAGGATCGCCACATTCAATGGTCTCGCCTGTTCAACCATGGCAGAAATGACCGCCTTCCAGCATTTTCGACTTTAGCGGCCGTGCCCGCGCCGCGCTAGCGTGTGTCAAACGAGGAGACCGCTACATGGCCGCCACCGCTACCCTTGCACAATCGAGCATCGATAGCTTCCGTTCCATCTTGTGCGGCGAGGTGCTGGAGCCGTCGAACCTGTCCTATGACGCGACGCGGGTCGTTTGGAACGGCATGATCGACCGCCGTCCCGCCCTCATCGCGCGCTGCCGGAGTGCTGCCGATGTCGTGGCGTCGGTGAATTTCGGGCGCGAGCATCGGTTAGCGATCGCGATCCGCTCGGGTGGCCACAATGTTGCAGGCTACGCCGTCTGCGAAGGCGGCCTGATGATCGACATGTCGCTGATGAAGGGCGTGCGGGTCGCGTCCGGCCTCGACCGTGCCCTCGTCGAGGGCGGCGCGACCTGGGCCGATGTCGATGCGGCCACCACCCCGCTTGGCCGCGCCACGCCGGGCGGTCTCATCTCGGCGACGGGCGTTGCCGGCCTGACGCTTTCCGGTGGCATCGGCTGGCTGCGCGGCAGCCACGGCCTCAGCGTCGATAATCTGCTGGCCGCCGATCTGGTGACCGCCGATGGCCGGCTCATCCATGCCGACGCGACGCAGAACCCGGATCTCTTCTGGGCGCTACGCGGCGGCGGCGGCAATTTCGGCGTGGTGACGAGCTTCGAGTTCAAGCTGCACCCGATCGAACCGGAGCTGATGTTATGCGGTCCGGCCTATCCCGAGGAGCGCGCCAACGAGATCATTCCGCTCTGGCGCGACTTCATGCAGACCGCACCCGACCGCCTGAGCGGCCTGGCCGAGTTCTCCACCCTGCCCGACGACCCCTCGATTGCCGAGCATGCAAGGGGCCGGCGCGTCCTGGCGCTCGCGCATGTCTATGACGGACCGGCCGACGAGGGCGAACGGGTCGTGGCGCCGTTGCGCAGTTTTGGGGAACCGCTCGTCGATTTCAGCGGCCGCATGCCATATCGCACCATCCAGTCGCTCTATGACGGGCTGTTCCCGAAAGGCCGCGACCGCTGCTACTGGAAATCCACTTACCTTTCGCGCCTCGACGACGAGGTCGTCGGGGAGACCACTGCTTGGATGGCGAAGCGCCCCTCCGAAATGACCTTCGCCTCGATCTGGAAGTTCGGCGGTTTCGTCCAGCGCGTTGCAGCCGATGAGACTGCCTTCGGCGACCGCTCCATGCCCTTCATGCTCAGCCTCGACGCCATCTGGCCAGGCGCTAACGAGGACGATGCGAACATCGGCTGGGTTCGCAGCTTCTGGCAGGACATGCAGCGCTACTCGACCGGCCGCCTCTATCTGAACTTCCCCGGCCATGGCGAAGGATCGGATCTCGTCCGCGACGCCTTCGGCGCTGAGGCTTACGCGCGGCTCGCCAAGATCAAGCACAGATACGATCCGGACAATCTGTTCCGCCTCAACCAGAACATCCTGCCAATGCGCTGACGCACAATCAAAATCGGGTGTACGGTGCGACCCTCGTCTCGCCGTGGGAGCTTTGATCGCGCTGAGTTGCGAGCGACGACCAGCGTGGTCGCCGCGATGCCCGCTTTCAATCAGTGGCAAATCTGTCCGCAACGGCTGAGATGAAGCGCAAAGCTGTCGGGCAACCTTGGGGACCGCAAGCCAACTGGCAGCTTTAAGGCTTCAATCCGTCAGAAGTGGACGTTCAGCGTGCGCGAGTTCCGGTGGCCAGGATCACGTCTGCTTTATGACTTCATCTCGACACGGATACCATGCAGGGTCTTGCTCGAAGCGTTGAGCACGCGACCCGCTGGTTGGGGGGCCATATGCACCACGAGACAGCCTTGACCGTCCCATGCCTGAACCGCCTGGATGACATCTCGATTGGGCGGCATCATGGTTCCATCCGGCGCGAAGTCGTGGATAGGGCCTTCCACCTCATCGAACACGAATACTGAAGGCCAGCGGTGGTGATGTGTCGGCTCTTCCTCGTCGGGCTTGAGGATTACCTCAAGCACACGTAGCCGGTCATTCTCAAACAACACCTTATGGTTTCCGGGAGCCGCGATAACGGCGTCAAGCTTTGGATCCCACTGCGTAGGATCGGTCTGGTCGATCACCTTGGTAGTCATGGCGTAATTCTCCTCTCAGATAGACAGGCGGCCCTCACGCCGTCGTCACTGGTTGAATTGTGCCTTGGGCGCAGAACTGCTGCCCGTCCGCCAGTCGCGCATAGTTATGAACGATCTGGTTCTCGTGATCTTGAACCTGCACGACGAAGTTGCCGCCTTGCTCGGTCCAACTCATGATGAAAAGTCCGGGTCGAACGCCGGTCAGATTGCTCTGAACCACCTCGTCGATCTCGGTAGCGCCGATCGTCGCCTGCACCCGCAATTCGGTCGGCGACAGGACCGTCAACCTCGGTACGAACTGTCCGAATGAGCAATCAAAAGTCTTTCCGACGAGCGAGGTCGGAGCACCATTGGTGGTAGCCATCCTAATCCTCCTTGATGATTTTCGAAATCAGCTCGGCCGATGCTCGGGACAGATGCCGAACTGCCACTTTCAATTTTTGGAGCGCTCAAAGTGCAAGTTCCAACATTTTGGACCTAGCGTCAAGAAAAAACTTGGAGCGCTCCAAGAAATTGTCTAATTGAGGGAAATGAACGCTTCTAAAATGCCTACGCTCGCCGATGTCGGCCGGCTCGCTGGAGTCTCCCGCGGCACCGTCTCCAACGTATTCAACCATCCGGATCTGGTGCGATCCGATCTGCGCCAGCGCGTCGAGGCCGCGGCGCGTCAGCTTGGTTATGATGGCCCCGACCCGAGGGGACGCGTGCTGCGCGACGGCAAGTTCAACGCCATAGGCCTGATCCCCCCGGGCGCATACGCCATTGCCGATATGATCAGGAGCCCATATCTGCGCGAGCTGGTGCTTGGCGTTTCGCTTGCTTGTGACGAGGCTGGAGCGACATTGAGTTTGGTCAATGGTACGGACGAGACACGCACTTCCACCATTCGAGAGGCCTTGGTTGACGGCTTCATTCTGGGCCACAGCGCGGACATCGAGTTGATTGCGTCTTTACGGCGCCGGCGGCTGCCCTTCGTCATCCTCGAGAGCGATGCCGGTCCGGACGTCAATTCTATCCGGATAGACGGCAGGAGCGGGGCGCTGGCGGCCATCAGGCATCTGGCTGCTCTTGGACATCGGCGTTTTGCAATCCTTTCCATTCGGCGCACATCGGGGTCACCCATCGTCCATTTGCCTGGCAATTCCCCGCGCGCTATCTCTGCCGGTTTTCAACTCGATCAGGAGAGACTTTTCGGCTTCGCCCAGGGTTTGGCTGAGCTCGGTCTGTCAATCGACAATGTCCCGATCATCGAGACGACCCCAGGTGAGCCTTCGGCCGGAGCGGTCGTATTCGACCGGGCTCCGCAAGCAACGGCGATCTTGACTATGTCGGACTGGCAGGCAATCACCGTCCTGGACGAAGCGCGTCGGCGCAATATCAAGATACCCGAACACATGTCTGTCGTCGGCTTCGATGGCACTGCGGAGTCTTCGCGCACCACGCCCCCGCTCACGACAGTGGCTCAAGACATTGTCGGGAAGGGGAGACTTGCCGCCACGACGGTGTTTGCAAACGGCGCCCCGAGCCAGGTGATCATACCGGTCGAACTCTTGGTCCGCGGCTCGACCGCCCGACCACGCGGTTAGGCCGGTCACCTCATACTCGTCGTAACGCACAGTGCGCACTGCGAACTCCAGCGTGGTCGCCGTCAACGTCTGCTTTCAGAAGGTATCAAAGGTGGCTGCAACGGCCGAGATCAGGCGCATTGCGGTCCGGCAGCCTTGGGGCCGGGACCAGTAAGTCCGCTTGTGGTCAGTTAAGAACGACAGAGGCCGATCTCGACCCACATCAGCCATGCGGCAACATCCGGTTTCGCACAAGGCTAAGCCATGAGGGCAATGTCTTCAAAACGACGTGGTTGCATTATCGCTGTCCAGTAGGCCAAGCATGCTCGCATTCGAAACGCCAGTCGAATACGCTCAGCGAAGCTTTGAGCTAGGGAGGCAGGACAACCGCACATGGAGCGAAGGCTTACCGCGATCCTTGCTGCCGACGTGGTCGGCTACAGCACGCTCATGGGCGAGGATGAGGTCGGCACGCTCGAACGACTGAAGGGTTGCCGTCGAGAACTGGTCGACCCCGCGATCAAGGAATTCCACGGTCGGATTATCAAGCTCATGGGAGACGGGGCGCTGGTCGAATTCGCCAGCGTCGTTGATGCCGTCCAATGCGCTGCCGCGATTCAGCGCCGGATGGCTGTCCGAGACCCGGGCACCTCCGACCCCCGCCACATCCGGTTTCGCATCGGCGTCAATCTCGGTGATGTCATCGTAGAGGAAAATGACATCTACGGCGATGGCGTCAACATCGCCGCGCGCCTCGAGGCTATGGCCGAGCCGGGGGGTGTATGTATCTCCGGAACCGCATTTGATCATGCCGTTCACAAGGTTGATGTCGGCTTTGCCAGTCTTGGCGAGCAGCGCCTCAAGAACATCGCCGATCCGGTTCGCGCCTATCGATTGCTGCTGGATCCCGCAGCATCGGGAAAGGTCACGGCCGCGCCACACCGGCCGAGCTCGCGCGTCATCATCCTGGCAGGCGCCGCCGCCTTGGCGATCGCCGCGATTGCCGGCATTTTCGCATGGCAGAAGTTCTCAGTGCCATCGCGGCCATCGGTTGCCGTGCTGCCGTTTGCAAACCTCGGCGGCGATCCAGGCCAGGACTATTTCGCTGACGGCATCACCGAGGATCTGATCACCGACCTCACCAAGCTGTCCGGTCTGGACGTCATCGCGCGCAACTCGGTGTTCGCCTACAAGAACAAGCCTGCAGCGCTGGCGGACGTCGCGCGCGACCTTGGCGTCCGCTTCGTTGTCGAGGGGAGTGTCCGCCGCACCGGCGAGCAGATCCGCCTCAATGCCCAGCTCATCGATACGGCAACGGGCGACAATCTGTGGGCCAACCGGTTCGACCGTGGCATGGCCGGCGTGTTTGCCGTCCAGCACGAGATGAGCGGCGAGATCGCCAAGGCGCTTGGCATGCAACCTTCGGCAGCGGAAAGCGAACGCATGGCGCGGCCGCCGACCGAAAACCTCGAAGCCTACGACTTCTATCTTCGTGCCGAGCAGACAGCACGGACCGGTCGGCGCGACGGCCTGCGGGAGGCGCTCACGCTCTACGACAAGGCCGAGCAGCTCGACCCCGCTTTTGCGGAAGCCTTCGCGGCGGATGCAAGCACGACGGTGTATATCTGGCGTGAATCGTTCAATGACATCATGCAGAGCGCGCCAGCACGAAAGAGAGCATATGAGAAGGCGAGCCGAGCTTTGCAACTCGACCCTGACCTTTCGTCGCCCTATGCTATTCTTGGGATCATGCAGGTCGTGGATCGCCGCTACGAGGAAGCCATCGCTTCGGTCGAGCGAGCCGTCGCACTCGGCCCCGGCGATGCTGAGACGCAAATAGCCCTGGGATACGTGCAACTGTTCGCCGGCAGTCATGCTGAGGCTGCCGAAGCGGTCGAGACGGCGCTCAGGCTCGATCCCAACCTTTCACCTGTAAACCGGCAAATTGCCGGTCTGGTCTTTCTAATTCAAGGGAGCAACGACAGGGCGATCGAGGCCCTCGAACGCACCCGCGACGATGCGCCGTCAGTCGGAGATTTCACGATCACGCTTGGTGCCGCCTACGCCCGCGCCGGCCGCCTGCAGGATGCCAGGGCGGCAGTGGCCGAGGGGCTAGGTGCCATGTCCACACCAGGTTTCGATTCATTGTCCGCATACCGACTCAACGGTGCCCAATATCGTAACCCGCAGGATTTGGCTCTCATCGTCGACGCGTTGCAGCAGGCGGGCTTGCCCGAATGGCCGTTCGGTTTCACCGGCGATGAGCACAACCGCTTGAAGGGCAAGGAGATCGCCTCGCTGGTGCTGGGCCATACTCTGCAGGGTCAGCTTGAGCCCGGACTCCAACCAGCCTTCCTCCAGATCGGGAGCGACGGCAAGGCAGCCTTCCGCTCCACGACGCGGCTGGTCACCGAGACCGTCCGTGTCGATGGCGACTTATTGTGCGAGCTGAGCGAGAATATGTTCGGGCGCCCCGACTGTGGACCCGTCTATAAACGCCGCGACGATGGAGGCGGCGGCTATTCCTTCGTCAACTCAAGCAAGGTGTTTCACTTTACGGTTGTTCAGTAGAAGCACACGCGCGTCATAACGGACGCACACACTCGCGTCCGATGCGGGACTAGAATAGGCTGCGCGAAGCCGCTTGATCGACCAAGGAGGGCGCAGGCAGGTATGGAGCGAAGGCTTACCGCGATCCTTGCTGCCGACGTGGTCGGCTACAGCACGCTCATGGGCGAGGATGAGGTCGGCACGCTCGAACGACTGAAGGGTTGCCGTCGAGAACTGGTCGACCCCGCGATCAAGGAATTCCACGGTCGGATTATCAAGCTCATGGGAGACGGGGCGCTGGTCGAATTCGCCAGCGTCGTTGATGCCGTCCAATGCGCTGCCGCGATTCAGCGCCGGATGGCTGTCCGAGACCCGGGCACCTCCGACCCCCGCCACATCCGGTTTCGCATCGGCGTCAATCTCGGTGATGTCATCGTAGAGGAAAATGACATCTACGGCGATGGCGTCAACATCGCCGCGCGCCTCGAGGCTATGGCCGAGCCGGGGGGTGTATGTATCTCCGGAACCGCATTTGATCATGCCGTTCACAAGGTTGATGTCGGCTTTGCCAGTCTTGGCGAGCAGCGCCTCAAGAACATCGCCGATCCGGTTCGCGCCTATCGATTGCTGCTGGATCCCGCAGCATCGGGAAAGGTCACGGCCGCGCCACACCGGCCGAGCTCGCGCGTCATCATCCTGGCAGGCGCCGCCGCCTTGGCGATCGCCGCGATTGCCGGCATTTTCGCATGGCAGAAGTTCTCAGTGCCATCGCGGCCATCGGTTGCCGTGCTGCCGTTTGCAAACCTCGGCGGCGATCCAGGCCAGGACTATTTCGCTGACGGCATCACCGAGGATCTGATCACCGACCTCACCAAGCTGTCCGGTCTGGACGTCATCGCGCGCAACTCGGTGTTCGCCTACAAGAACAAGCCTGCAGCGCTGGCGGACGTCGCGCGCGACCTTGGCGTCCGCTTCGTTGTCGAGGGGAGCGTCCGCCGCACCGGCGAGCAGATCCGCCTCAATGCCCAGCTCATCGATACGGCAACGGGCGACAATCTGTGGGCCAACCGGTTCGACCGTGGCATGGCCGGCGTGTTTGCCGTCCAGCACGAGATGAGCGGCGAGATCGCCAAGGCGCTTGGCATGCAACCTTCGGCAGCGGAAAGCGAGCGCATGGCGCGGCCGCCGACGAGCAATCTCGAGGCCTATGATTACTATCTACAAGCCGAGACGGCGTCACGCAGCGTCCTGCAGGCCGGCCTGCGGGAGGCGCTCACGCTCTACGACAAGGCGGAGGAGCTTGACCCCGCCTTTGCCGAAGCCTTCGCGGCCGACGCGCGCACCACAATCTATATCTGGCGGGAGGCCTTCAACGACGTCATCCAGAGCGCGCCAGCACGAAAGAGAGCATATGAGAAGGCGAGCCGAGCTTTGGAACTCGACCCTGACCTTTCGTCGCCCTATGCAATTCTTGGGATCATGCAGGTCGTGAATCGCCGCTACGAAGATGCGATTGCCTCTGCCAAGAAGGCTGTTTCAATCGGTCCGGGCGATGCAGAGGCGCAAGCAGCCCTTGGATATGTTCAGTTATACGCCGGCAATCATGCCGAGGCAGCCACTGCGGTCGAGACGGCGCTCAGGCTCGACCCCGACCTCTCAGCGATCAACCGGGAAACTGCTGGGCTGGTTTTTCTGCTCCAGGGCAATGTCGAGAAAGCGATCGAGACTCTCGAGCACACACGCGACGATGCGTCCACGGTTGGCAACTTTCGGTTTACGCTCGCTGCGGCGTATGTCCGCGGCGGCCGCCTACCGAATGCGAAAGCCGCAATCGCCGAGGGGCTCCGCCTCGTAGCAGGGTCCAGCTACGTGGACTCTTTGGCTGGGTGGGAGATGACTCATGCACATTTTCGGAATCCGCAGGATCTGGCGATACTCGTCGCCGCACTGCGCCAGGCGGGCCTCCCCCAATGGCGCTTCGGCTTTACCCCGGCCGAACAGGACCAGTTACAGGGTGCCGAGATCGCGTCCCTCGTCATTGGCCATACACTGCAAGGCCAGATCGAACCCGGTCTCCAACCAGCCTTCCTTCAGATCGGAAGCGACGGCAAGGCGGCCTTCCGCTCTACGACGCGGCTAGTCACCGAGACCGTCTACGTCGATGGCGATCTGTTGTGCGAGCAGAGCGAGAACCTGTTCGGTCGCCCCGACTGTGGTCCCGTCTACAGACGCAACGACGCAGCCGGCAAAAGCTACTCCTATGCCAATACAAGCAAGGTGTTTCACTTCACCGTGGTTCGGTAGACGCACACGCGCGTCTCAATGATAGTGATCGAGTTCCAAATTGGCCGCGACCTTCGGCCAGTTGGCATCGGCTTTCGGGATATTTTCAGCTGCATGCGCGGCGAAATCATCCGCATTGTCGACGTCGTAGATCAGGTAGAGCTTGCCGTCGATAATCTTGAATGCCTCAGGATCGACATTGACCGTGACCCCCCCGCCCACGACTTCGCCGGCGCAGTACCCGCCATATTGAGGAGCGTACTTGACCGGTTCGCTCATGAACATTTCCTGGTGTTTCTTGCTGGCGAAATGCCAAGGTGTCCCCAGCCATTCATAAGTGAACTCTTCGGAGCCCTTCACGGCCTTGCCGTCAGTGAAGTAAGCGACCGTGTCGTAGCCCATGATCGCCACACCACCAAAATAGCCGGTGTTTACCGAATCGTCGGCACATGCCGATCCCGCGCCGGCGACCACAGCTACCGCGACCAGGGCAGCCGTCCCCAAACTCCGAACCAGTCGTAGCTTGATCATCGTGCTCATCTGTATCCTCCGTTAATCGTGGATCTCGGCGCACTTCGCCGCGTTCGCCTCGCCAAGAATTTTGGCTTGGCAGGTAGCACCATGGCGTTTGAAAAGTCGTATGATATCCGTGTTGCCCTTCCAGAATGCGCGCGTTATCGGCATGTAGCCATGCCCCTCGGCATGGTTCACATTGGCACCTTTCGCAATGAGGAACTCGGCCAGTTCAATGTGGTTTTCCTCGCCGGCCACCAGCAACGGCGTAGCACCCGCCTTGTTGGCGGCATCGTCGAGCACCGCGCCTTTTTCCAGCAGCAGCTTGGCGATCGGCAGGCTGCCCGAGAAGGCCGCCGCATGAAGCGGGGTAAAGCCGCCCGAGTTACGCGCCATGATGTCGGCACCCTTGGCCAGCAAGAAGTCGGCGATTTCCGGCTGGTTATCGAGCGCTGCAGCGATGAGCAGCGTTGCCTGGTCGCGCGCCCGGCTGTCGACGTCGGCACCGCCTGCCAGGGCTTGCTCCACGGCACCCTTGTCGCCGGCGGCGATGGAGTCGAACAACTGCTCACCTGCGGCTGCTGTTGTAGCCGCCAAAACCAGCATTCCAAGTGCCAGCAATCCGCGCATTGTGCAAGGTAGCATATTAGCTTGTGGTCATACAAGCTGTCCTGGGCACATCAGGTGGATCCAAGGCGGACGGCGCGGCCAGACATAGCGAACGCGGCCCAGGGCGGGAAGGCGTTAGTGCTACTGGCTTCGTCAGTACGGCACCGGTCCAGGCTGAATTTTGAAGAGCGTCGATTACCGAGGCGCCGAGCGGCGTCGAACGTAACCGCCTGTTGCTCCGTTGGGATAGCCGGTAAGCGCAAAGGTGGCCGTTGGCGGAAGTGTCCGCTTTCGGATGCAACTATGGCTTGCTCAATGACCGACATGGGGCGCAAAGCTGCCATTCGTAACCGGCGTACACATAGGAAGTGCATAGGACATTTCAGGAAAAGGCCCATTCCGCATCGGACGGCGTGACCAACCCCTGCCGCAGTCGGCTGTGAAGTTCATTCCACGACGGGTCTGTCACGAAGCCTTTCATGCTTCCACAAGCCTCGGCGAAGGAAATGTCGCCCAAACGGCCGATGAGATCACTCATCGCGCCGTTCCTGCCCTTCAGGAATAGCTCGAGCGGATCATCATCACACTCAATTACCCGATGTCCCCAAGCACCCGGTACGTCGTCGCTTGCGAGAGCCTGCTGAAGATCTTCATCCACGCCTGTGGCCTCAAGCGCCCGGGAGACGACATAGCGCATCAGGGGGTAATAGATCGGCTGATAGCTGCCTCCAAGCGCGCGCACGCCGGGCAGGATCGACAAAACCAGAAACATCAGCAGGAGATTCGGGACAAGGCTGCGATTTGCCAGCCGCTCAAGGATATCGGGGGCTGTGAAGCACGCCACCTTCATACCGGTCGCGGGATCGATGAGCTCTCCGGCAACCAGACGCAGCGGAAGGCGTTTGCCATTTTCGTAGAGCCAGAAGAAGTCGGTACCGCGCGCGAGCCAGCCACTCCAGGGGCCGGACGCGAGCCCATCGATGCCGGCAAGGATATTGGAGGCGAACTTCGGGTCTTCCAGCAGTCTCATGCGTAGCCAGGAATTTTCGTCCGACAGATGGTCGGCCACCAAGTCGGCGATATCCTCGTCGTCGATCTGCAGGAAGGCAAAGCGGTGTCCGAACATTCTTGGCCAAAGGATGAGATTGGCTGCCTTGATGGCATGCGCCGGCCGGTCGAATTGCGTTTTCGGCAGAAGGCTACGAAGCAGCGTGAGCGCGTCTCCCCCAGTATTTGGCTCCCTCGGTAACAACTCGAACCTGTAAGGTCCCGGCCCGGCTAGCAGGCTGTATCCGATCATCCGGCTTCGGCTCAGGCCAAAGACGTTGACCGGCTTGCCGTCAACGGTGATCCAGCCTGGTCCCTTGCGTGGCTTTTCGACGAGATTCACCGTCGAAACGGCGTAGGAAACGTAGGTCGAACAGCCATGCGCCGAGAGACCAAGGAGGCTGAAGATATGCGTATAATAGGCTTCCGGCTCCAGGAGGAGAAACAAATGAGGGCCTGTCTGCAACACGCGGCGCCTTTGGAAATCCCTGCAGATTTCCAAGGCGGTATCGGCAGACAACCCGTTTCGTGTCGCTGCCTTCCTGATGATGTCGAGTAGTTTGGTGAAGGCTCGGAGCCGGATTTCTGGCATGGGAACCGAAGCCGGCGCCGTAAACAGGCGAAACGCATAATCACGGATCGGCCGGGAATGGTATGGGCTCATCCAGGGGTAGAGTGCCGTCAGCGACCCCAGGACTGCCTGTTTCGCATCTACGCCTGCTGTTAGCTCTTCCACCTCACGTTTCACCTTTTTCTCGTGTCTGAATTACACCCACGCTCAAACACAAAATACTGACGAGGAGCGCCACGCCAAAGCTCAAGAAAATCGTCGAAGGAAATGCTCGATCTCCGACAGCGGCGGCGATGCCGAAGATGAGTAACCCGAGCACCACGGCCACACTATGCATAATGCCTTTGGCCCGGCCCAAAAGATAAATGGATACATGCGACTGCAATGTGACTTCAACGCTGACGCGTCCAAGATTGTATAGAAATCCGAGCGCGACAAAAAGGATCACTGTCCAGGGCGTGGGCAGAGATGCCAGCGCCATGAGTACCAGCGCCGTTAAGCCCAAAAGCATGAGATGCCGCACGTGGGTACTCATCGCTCTTTCAATCCGGAACAGAGAGACCGCACCGATCAGTGAGCCCGCCGACCATGCAGCCTCAAGGTAGCCGAAATCCGCGGCAGTACCCTTCTGCTCCTGGAAGACGAAGCTAGATCCCATGACGCTGACAAGCACCGCGCTTGTGTAGAGAAGCGCGTAGACGCCGATGAGACGACGCAGGCTTGGATCTAATTGTGCTGCCGAGATTTTGGCGAAGCGGACATCACGCGAAACCGGTTGCAGCCGCATCAAGGCTAGGCAGCCCGATGAAAACAAAAAGAAGGCAGCAATAACGGTGAATGGCAGGACTGGGGAGCGATCATGCAGCAAAGGCCCTGCAAGCAAAGCTGCGCCGAGATTGCCGACCTGCATGACGAAGAAGACGGCGGAATTCGAGGCTACAAGATCGCGGCCGTCAGCTATCACGGGGATCATTGATTGAGAGCTTGTAAGCGCGACACGGTCGCAAAACGAAAAGAGGGCCGCTGACAGACAGATAATCACAAACACGTCCATGTCGAGAAGCGCGCAAGCGGTAGCCAGCATAACGACGAAGCGGCTGAGGTCTGCCGCAACGTTCAAGCATCGCCTGTCAAATCGATCCGCCGCTACACCGGCCAGAGGGCTCGCGATGAATTCGACAACGCTGACGATCGCAAGGAACGTCGCCACGCCGGCGGTTCCGTACCCTCGCTCGACGAGAATCCAGGCGGATGCGATGTAGTAGCCGTTTCGGGCAACGGCCGCCGATAGCGTGCTGGCCAGGAATCCGAGGCAGGGACTGGACCGGCCGGCCCGTCCTTTGCCATGATGAACTCGAACCAGGTTTGACATGAGCGGCGTATCCGGCTGACCGCCGATGGATACCGTCTTCCGCCAAGCCTGCTTTACTGTGATGTTGGGGTTTTCCGATACTTGCTGAGAACCGACAAGCGGGGGGCTAGATTTTGCAGTTACGACGAAACTCCGTCGGGACCGCGCCGAATGCCCGCTTAAAGGCGGTCGTGAAATGGCTCGAGCTGCCGAAACCACATTCCATCGCGATTTCCGTCGCCGACAGACTGGTCGATCGCAGCATGTCCGCGGCCTGCTCCAGCCGTCGCTGCGCAATGAATGCGTGCGGCGTCATGCCTGTCGACTGCTTGAAGGCCCTCCAGAAATGGAACCGGCTAACCCCAATTTCTTTCGCCAGATCGGCGAGCGTAGGTCTGCCGTCCGACAACGTCTCGATCATGTCCACCGCCCGCTTGAGATCGAACGATGACAAACCGCCTTTTGCCGGCTCCTGATGGAAGCCGTTCAACCTCAACATTTGGCCGAGCAATTGCGTGGCGTGGCACTCCACCATCGTTGCGCTGATGGGGTCAGGCTGCTTGAGCTCCAAGGCAATCCTCTGCAACGCCAACTCTACAGTGCCGTCCCGAAACCCGATCGACGGCGGCAGCACTGCCGGGCGATGGCGAGCCGTTCCCGCAAACACATCGTCGGCGAACTCTTTTGCAATCGAGACTAGGAGGTAGGAAGCGGTCGCGTCCCCCTCGTCCCACCCATTCCAATCACTGCCGGCGGGCATGAAGATTATCGAACCGGCCCGGCGCGGCAAAAAGGCAATCCGGCGCCCATCCACGATGTCTTCTCCGCGGCACGCCGTGCCCTTCAGGTTCATCAGGAACAAATGGTTTGGCTGCAGGATTCTTGTTTCCTGGCGCTCAAGCCCGGTTCTTTTGACCACGTCCGCCCGCACGCTCCCCCAATTCTCATATTTGTGTGTAAGCGACTGGTGCCGGGAACGGCGATTCTGGGTCGGGTCGAGCGCAAGAGTATTCACGTATCCGCAGCCTCCTTACTGGCGAGCGGCCAGTCGGCGCATGATGTGGCGAACCATGGGTTGCTGAACAACACGCAAATAACTCTGGATTGGTAGAAGATGTGACTTTAGCGAAAAAATGGCAAACGAGTGAAAGCCGCCTGTATCCGGCAGGCCTACCAGTTGGCTCAGCCAATACTTGAGCCCGGTGAAATATTAGACCCCACTTATCTTGGTGGAATTTCCCCCATCGACGTATCGGCATCTCACCAATGGAACGGTGCTGGAGGCATACTGCGATGCGTGGACTCGACGACTTTCTGGCTGAGTGCGACCACGGCCCACGGATCAACGGACTGGCAGGCTTTTTCGCGGCGACCGCCGCTGGCAAGAGCGGGATGCCAATCCGCAAGCCCGTCGCCGACGCCCGGCTTCTGCCGAGCGATGAACTGCTGCGCGGCCTGGTCAGCCTGCATGCGGCACGACAAGGCTTTTTTGACCAGCATTATCACGGCAGCATTCCCTACAGATTGGAGGAGGAGTGCCGGACGGCCTACGCAATGCTGAAATACGCACGGGATCGTGGTGGTCCGCATTCGCTATACAGCCTTGGAACAGCGGAAGGCACGATGGCGAGGACACTGTCCGAACTGTCGGAGGGACAGATACGCACACTGTCGTGCAGCCCGAACGCGGAGAATTACAATTGCTTCATGGCTTATGGCGAACCGCCGCACGCTGACTTCTTCGTCGGCCCCTTTCATCATTTGACAAAGGACGTCCTGCGTTCAGATCCGCGACTGGCAAATTTTGCCCACGGGTTCGACATCATTCTCGAAGATACGACCTTTCAGATGTACTCGCCCAACAGAGCAAGCCAGATCGAATTCGTGACCCAGCACCTCAAGCAGGACGGAATCTTCGTCTTCGTCGAAAAGTTCCGGGCAACCGAGGAGCCGGACTACAGGCGTCGCGAATACCAGAAGGATTTTGGGTTCAAGGCGCGCTATTTTCCCCCAGATGAAATCGAGAAGAAGCAAACCCTCGTTCTGGATACGATGTTCGGCAATGAGGTGACTTTGGCACAGATGGCCGACGCCATACGCCAGCATTTCAGCTACTGCTCACTGACGTGGAACAGCGGAAATTTCTGTAGCCTGGCGGCGAGCAATAGCGAGGAAAACCTAAACCGGTACCTCTCCCAGATGGCCACTCCGGCCATTCCGCACGAGTACGTCTACGAAACGAGCTTGTGTCCGCCCCTGCCCGTTAGCGTCCCTGCCGCGCAGGAATAGGCTCCTGCGCCTTGGGACAGGTCGACAACACGCTCCGCCGTTTGGACCATGTCTTCGCAGCTGTCGACCATGGCAGCCTCAGGCAGGCTGCAAGAGTTCTCAGAGTGAGGGAATCCTGTGTCAGCCGCAACATCGTAGCTCTCGAGCAGTTGCTCGACATGCAGTTGTTTGACCGCGACGTCCATGGCGTTCGGCTGACCGAGGCAGGCCGGGCCTGGGTCGATCTTGTCCGGGCCCATTATGAAGGCTTGCAGGATGCACTGGCTGGAGGTAGTCGCGGTCACCAGGATGTCAAAACGCTCAGGATAGGATTATGCGCCCAGATGGGGCGCACGTTCGTGACACGTCTCATCGATCGTTTTGGCCGTTTACATCCAGACGTGTGCGTCGAGATCGAAGACGTTCCACTCGAACAGTGCCTGGCGGCTATACGCCGCCGGCGCCTCGACATCGTCTTCACGCACGGGCTTGAGAACGCCGCCCTGTGCCGTAGCGAGATATTTGCGCACGAGCGTTTGTTCGTTCTCCTGCCCTGCTACCATCCGCTTGCAGAAAAGCCTGCGGTCAGATGGGCAGATCTTGCAGATACGTGTCTGCTGGTTTCAGGCGAATCCTCCCGGGATCCGCAATTGCTGGAGCATATCGCTGCGAATGGTGGCCCCGCTATCCAGATATGTCGCGCCAGCGAAGCAACGGTCATCCTCAAGGTGCAACTCGGTCAAGGCGTCACTCTGGCGGGCGAGGGTTTTGCCAGGACAGTCGCCATCGACGCCACAGTGTGGAAACCGATCCGTGGGCAGAGCAGCATCAGTTGGATCAAGGCAGTGTGGCTTGAATCGAACCCAAAGCGCGCGCTCTTGCGGCTGGTTGGGACCGCAAGAAACATGGCGACAGCAGCACGACCCGGGACCTGTCAATGGAGGAGCTCGCCGCGGCGCGATTTCTGAAGTCACGCCATGAATGGGAGGCGCGACTGACCGGTTCGACTTCGGTCCGCAGGCCCTTAGCCAGCACTTTCCGAACGCTTTGCCCTGGCAAAGCCCCGATCCGTCGCAATGAACCGCTCCAACATCGCAACGATGAGGCGCGGCGCATCGGCGGGCCGGTGCCCCGCTTCGCGGCCGAGGATCTCGGCATAAGCGGTCAGGTCACGGTGCAATGCCGCGGGAAGCTCCACCATGACCTTGACAGGTTTGTCGTCAGCGATTGGCCCCAGTTTCAGCTTGGCCATTTCAGCCTCCATAAGGTTCAAGCACGAGATCGCGCGTGACGATGACGCGCACCGGGTATCCCGGTCGGATGGTGAGTGTCGGCGCTATATTGAGCTGCCGCTGCACGATCTGCTGGCCTGTCTGGCTGATGCTGTCGGAAGCACCCTGACGAAGAGCGCGCATGATGTCGCTCTCCTGGCCCGATGAGCCTGCCTGCGCGCCGATGCTCAGAACCGTGGAGAGCGCTGCAGCCTTGAAGAGCTCGCCCCAGTGATAGTCAACGCCGTCCTCGAGCCCAGCATAGCCTTCCGCGTCCGCGCCAGGCTGACGTTCCAGAATGATGGAGCGGCCGTTCGGAAAAATCAGTCTGGTCCAGACCAGCAACACGCGACGCTGGCCGAAGCCGACACCATTGTCATACTGGCCGATGAGGCGCGTCCCCTGCGGAATGAGACGGACTTGTCCGGTGGGGCTGTCATAGACATTCTCCGTCACCTGCGCGGTAATCTGACCCGGCAGGTCGGAGCGAATGCCGGTGATGAGGGCGGCCGCGATGACAGCGCCCGCCTGCAGGACGTTTTTCGACGCCGGCGCCGCGACGCGATCAGGCGAGACGGTTCGCTTGTCCGCCGGCTGATCAAGGAACGCGCGCTGCCGGTCCTGCGCCGAGGGCGTGGCCGGCTGCGGCGCGAACCCAAGGCTGGAGAGATCAGGCCGTGGCACGGTTTCTGTCGTGACTTGAGCGACGGTCGTGTCACTTGCAGGCCGCGTTTGCGTGGACGCGAATAAGCGCGCCGTCCTCGCCGCTTCCAGTTCCTGCTCCCGGCGCTGCTCCTCCTGGTCCAGTCCAACGGGACCTGTTGATAGCGCGGGGCCGCCATTCTGCGCGGCGAGGATCGGGCGGCCGAGATCGCCGGGAAGCGGTGGGCCAAGCTTTGGGACGCCTGCATAGTCCTTTGGCAGGCCGGCGAGCCCATCGGGCGTCGAGCGATTGTCGGTTGAGTACAGCTCCTGACCCTGGCCTTGTTGACGGTTCTGCAGCGCGTAGATCAGCGCACCGCCGACAGCGAGGCTTGCGGTGAGCCCCAACGCGGCCAGCGCCTTGAGGGACAGACGCGTCACCCGCGGTTGCTCGGCGCGCAGCCGCATGGCTGCGGCCGGCTCGCCTGTCAGGGGCCGGGCGTCATCCTCGACCGACGCCTCCGGCCGGGCGTCATCCGCCGGCCCCCGGCCCTCTTCCTTCCCTGGATCCAATCTGTTGCTCATGATGACGACCCTCCCCTGTTTGTTCGGAGGGACGTGGCTTGCGGGGTCTCACCAGGGCCACGCATCCATGAAAATCGACTGCTCTTCACCCCATCGGTGCGGGAGATGCGGATGCGCTGCTGGTTCTTGCCGGCGCCGAAGCGCAACTCGGCGGCGGCAAACAGCCGGTCGACGATCATGTAGTTGCCGCGCACGCGATAGTTGACCAGCTCGGACGTGTCACCGTCCGGCCCGACGACGAAGAGTGGCGGCATCTCGCCCTGGCCGATGCCCCGCGGGAATTCGATGAACACCTGCTTACCATCGTCGAAGGCGCGCAACGGCCGCCAGGGTGCGCGATCGCCAGTCACGTCGTAGCGGAAATTGACGCGAGAAAGATCGATGCCCGTCGAGACCGGCTGCACAGCTTCAGCCTCTTGGTTCTGACGCCGCAAAGCGATGAGTTGGTCCTGCGGATATTGCCAGGAAACCGATGCCATATAGGTCGACGGCGTCGAGCGCAGTTCCATGTGATAGGTCCGCCGATCGGTGTTGATGACGAGATTGGTGAGAAGGTCGGCGCGCGTCGGCTTGACGAGGATGTGGACCTGCTTGGCGCCGCCCGTACCGCTCTCGGTATCGCCGATGATCCAGCGCACGGTGTCGCCGGCGGCGACGGGACCGGAGCCGACGAGCTGCTCGCCGGGCTGCAGCGCGATGTCGGTGATCTGCCCCGGCGAGGCATAAACCTGATAGAGCGCGCCATCGACGAACGGATAGACCTGCATCGAGTTGATGAAGCCGTTGCGGACAGGCTGGACGCGCGCGGCCGCATTGGCCAGGTTCACGCGCGCGGCCGGATCGGTCGGTTCCGGGTCGGGCTTTGCGGCCTTGCCGACCGGCTTCAACTGGCCTGGAAGCGGCAGCGGCTTGGACAGCTCCACCACCTTGACGGGCGGGGGCGGATCGACCGCCTGCACGGCCGGGACCGGATCGTCATAGGAAATCTCCGGCGGCTTCTGCCTGGTGGCACAGCCCGCAAGCGCCGAGGTCAAAAGCAGAAGTGCTGGAAAGGCCATTTTGCGTAAGGCCGGCATTGCGCGAACGAGGAAAGCCGGACACCCCCGGGGGGCGGTGTTGCAGAGTGCGGGCATCATTGTCCAAGCTCCTTCGACCAGTTGATGGCGTTGATGTAGATGCCGAGCGGATTCTTCCTCAGCGTGTCGGCGTCGCGCGGGGGCTGCATGACAATGGTGAGAATGGCCGACCAGCGCTCCGTGGAAGCGAGTGATCCATCCTGATAGCGGCGTTCGACCCAGGCGATTCGGAAGCTCACCGGCGATGCGCGGATGACCGACGACACATCGACGGCGACCTGCTGCTTGCCGACCTTGGTGAACGGGTCATTGGCGCGCGCATAGTCGTTGAGAGCCAGCGCCCCGCCCTGCGTCGCGAAGTCGTAGGCGCGCAGCCAGTTCTGCCGCACGATGACCGGATCGGCGGGGATCGACCTCACCTGTTCGATGAAGTGCGCCAGGTAGAAGGCAATCTGCGGATCGTTCGGCTGATAGTCGCCGATCGCGGGTCCCACGGCCTGCGCCTGGCCGAGACGATCGACCTGCACCACCCAAGGCACGATCGAGCCTTTCGCGGATTGCCAGATGAGCGCTGCGGAGAAGCCCGCGGCGAGCGCCAGGCAACCGAAAGCCATATACCGCCAGTTGCGCGCCTGCACGCGAGCGGAACCGATGCGCTCGTCCCAGACCTGCGCAGCACGCTGGTAGGGCGTCTCGGGTTGTGGGGATCTGCCGTAGTGCGTGGACGGTCGTTTGAACATGCTTAGTCTCTTTCAGAGAGGTTGATCGAGGAGCCGCCGCCATGGCTGTCGCCACTGCGGACAGCGTGGGCGGCGGCCTGGACGCCATGGGTCATCTGTTGCGAGCGCTTCATGCGCTTCGCCCAGGCTGGCTGACTTTCGGTTGCGGAGGACGCGACGGGTGCGGAGCCGGCTTCGGGCGCGTTCGCGCCGATTGTGCCAGCCGTGGATGACCCGCCCGTCGTCTCGAAGGCAGCGCGAGCGCCCGACTGGTAGCTGTGCTTCATGCTGCCTGCCGCATTATTGGCCGCACGCTTGAGCGGTGAGATGGCACCTTGGGCGCCGGCTCTGATGACACCGCCGAGCCCGGATGCGACGCCAGAAAAGCCAAACTCTCCGGCCGCGCTGAGGCCGTAGGCTGTGGACGCCCTGCCCGCCATGGCGGCACCGCCACGGGCCGCCGCTGCAGCACCGCCACTGACAGCCGCGCCTCCAGACACGACTGCGCCGCCGGCCGCAGTGCCGACTGCTGCCATGCCTCCGACGGCGAGCCCAGCGCCGACCGCAGCACCCGCGCCGAGTTGCGGGCCGCCGGAGACGAGGCCGTTGGCAATGCCAGGTCCAAATATGCCAAGGCCGAGCAGCGACAACGCGGCCAGCACGATCGCCATGGCATCGTCGATCGACGGCGTGTTGCCGCTGAACCCCGCGGTGAACTCGGAAAAGAGCGTTGAGCCGATGCCGATGATGACGGCGAGCACCAGCACCTTGATGCCGGACGAGATGACGTTGCCAAGCACCCGCTCGGCCATGAAGGCGGATTTGCCGAACAGACCGAAGGGAATGAGCACGAAACCGGCGAGCGTGGTCAGCTTGAATTCGATCAGCGTGACGAAAAGCTGGATTGCCAGGATGAAGAAGGCCAGCAGCACCAGCGCCCAGGCGAAGAA
This sequence comes from Mesorhizobium sp. P170090, assembly GCF_057786115.1. Classification (NCBI taxonomy): domain Bacteria; kingdom Pseudomonadati; phylum Pseudomonadota; class Alphaproteobacteria; order Hyphomicrobiales; family Phyllobacteriaceae; genus Mesorhizobium; species Mesorhizobium sp. P170090. The sequence continues at coordinate 3,847,340 of NZ_JBYNWH010000001.1, read as the reverse complement.
CATGCAGGCGATCTGGATGAAGTTCTCGAAGAAGGACCAATAGCCCATCAGGTTCGAGATCGAGTCCAGCAACGGCCGGCCGGCATCGAGCCCGGTCTGCGCCACCTTGCCCGGGCGCATGAGATCGTTGACGGTAAAACCCGTACCCGAGGCCTTCAGGCCAAGCCCGGCGAAGCTTTCAAAGACGATGCGGGCGAGATTGTTCCAGTTGGAGATGAGATAGGCGAAGACGCCGACGAATAGGGTCTTCTTGACGAGGCGCGCCATGATGTCGTCGTCCGCACCCCAGGACCAGAAGAGCGCAGCCAACGTCACGTCGATGACGATCAGGGTTGTGGCGATAAAGCCGACCTCCCCGCCGAGCAGGCCGAAGCCGCTGTCGATGTAGCGCGTGAAGACTTCGAGGAAATGGTCGATGACGCCCATGCCACCCATGTCAGCGCGGCTCCGGCCGAGGCGGCTCGACCTGCATCGCGGGAGCGGTCACATCCGTCCCCTCCCCTTCTTGCCGGTCGCCTGACGCGGGCACATTCGGAAACAGCGTTGTCGGCGCTACCGGCGCAGGCGCGGTTGCCGAGTCACGTTGACGGAGAAACCGGCGCCGGCTCTCTGCCCAGGCTTTCAGACAACCGGGATCGCGAGGACCGGCCTCGCCGATCCCGGAACAGCGGCGCAATTCGAACGCGAGCAGGTCTTGTGACGCGGTGGAACGGTCCCGTGTCCCAAGGGCGTCAGGCTCATCGTCCTTGCTGCTCATCTCGATCGCGGTCACTGTCAAAGCGACCGCGATGAAGACGACCGCACTGACACGAGCGAGGATCTTGCCATCCATCGCTCCGGCCTCAGTTCTTGCCATAGAACATCTGCGCACTGCCGGGTTGGTAGCCCGAGCCCTGCGTCAGGAAGCGGCGGCGCTGCTCCCGGCCCTGGTCGGCGGCGGTGGCCTGCTCGGCCGATTGCAACGCTTGCGCCCGACCATTCGCGGCGACGACAGCGGTGAGATCGGCAAGCTGCTGCGCCTGAAGCCCGAGGAGCTGGTTGCCGGCCTGTGTTGCCTGAAGCGCGCCCGTCGCACCCTGGCTTTGGCCGACCAGTGCCGACATCTCACTGCGATTGGTGTCAATGTTGCCGACGACGCCCGCCTGCACACGCATGGCATCCTGAAGGCCACCAACCGTGTTGCCCCAGCGCGAGCGCGCGTCGGCGACGAGTTGCTGATCCGAAGCCGATAGCGAGACGTTGCCGTATTTCTGCTGGAAGGCCTGATCGATCTGCCGCACGTCATAGGCAACGTTCTGCGCCTGACTGAGCAGTTGCTGCGTACGCTGCACGGACTGCTGAAGCTGTTCCAGCGAGGAGAACGGCAGGCTTGCGAGATTGCGCGCCTGGTTGATGAGCATCTGCGCCTGGTTCTGGAGCGAGGTGATCTGGTTGGTGATCTGTTCGAGCGAGCGCGCTGCCGTCAGGACGTTTTGCGAATAGTTCGAGGGATCGAAAACGATCAAGGCCTGTGCCGGTGTCGTCAGGAAAGGCGAGAGCGCGGCAGGAGCGACAAGCAGTGCGGCGGCGAACCGCATGCCAAGGGAACGGCGTTGTTTCATGGGGACTTCTCCTTGTTGGTGAGGGCGGGGCTGGTTAGGGCGGGGCTGGTTATGGCGGGAACGAGTTCAGCGGCCCAGCCGACGCCACGGTGGCTAAGCCAGGCTGCGAGGAATCCGTCGCGGCCGTGCTCGGCGAAGATGCGGGCGATCGCGGCCTGGTCGGTCTTCGAGGACACAGCGCAGAGCGCGAGCGCCACATCGGACAGACCGAGCTCGAACAGCCGGTTGCCGCGTCGGGACTGGCAGTAATAGTCGCGCTTTGGCATCGCCCGCGCGATGATCTCGATCTGCCGATCGTTGAGGCCGAATCGACGATAGATCGCCGTGATCTGCGGCTCGATTGCGCGCTCGTTTGGCAGCAGAAGCCGGGTCTGGCAGCTCTCGATGATCGCGGGCGCGATTGCCGAGCCGTCAATGTCGCTGAGCGACTGCGTGGCGAAGATGACGCTGGCGTTCTTCTTGCGCAGCGTCTTTAGCCATTCGCGGAGCTGGCCGGCAAAGCCCTCGTCGTCCAGCACAAGCCAGCCTTCGTCGATGATGAGAAGGGTTGGCGAGCCATCGAGCCGGTCCTCGATGCGATGGAAGAGATAGGACAGGACGGCGGGCGCGGCACCTGTTCCGATCAGCCCCTCGGTTTCGAATGCCTGGACCGACGCCGATCCGATATGCTCGTGCTCGGCATCGAGCAGGCGGCCATAGGGACCTCCGACGCAATAGGGGCGCAATGCCTGCTTGAGATCGTTTGATTGCAGCAGCACGACCAGGCCGGTGATGGTGCGCTCCTCGACAGGCGCGGACGCCAGAGAACTCAACGCCGTCCAGATATGCTCCTTGATCTCAGGCGTGATCGTTACATTCTCACGCGTCAGGATCGCCACGATCCAGTCGGCGGCCCAGGCGCGCTCGGGGACATCGTGAATGCGCGCGAACGGCTGAAGACTGACGCTATCGGACGCTCCATCGCTGAGATCGCCGCCGAGATCATGCCAGTCGCCGCCCATGGCGAGTGCCGCCGCGCGGATCGAACCGCCGAAATCGAAGGCGAAAACCTGCGAGCCTTCATACCGGCGGAATTGCAGCGCCATCAGTGCCAAGAGCACGGACTTGCCCGCGCCGGTCGGGCCGACGATCAGCGTATGGCCGACGTCACCGACGTGAAGCGAAAGCCGGAACGGGGTCGAGCCTTCGGTCTTGCCGAAGAGCAGAGGGGGCGCCGCAAAATGCTCGTCCCGCACAGCGCCCGCCCACACCGCTGAAAGCGGTATGATGTGGGCGAGATTGAGCGTGGAGATGGGAGGCTGGCGGACGTTGGCGTAGACATGACCCGGCAGGCTGCCGAGCAAGGCGTCGACGGCATTGATGGTTTCGATGATCGCCGTGAAATCGCGGCCCTGGATGACCTTTTCGACCAGGCGCAGTTTTTCGTCGGCGATGCCAGGATCATCGTCCCAAACAGTCACCGTCGCGGTGACATAAGCCATGCCCGCATAGTCGGCGCCGAGCTCCTGCAGCGCCATGTCGGCATCAGCGGCCTTGTTTGCGGCGTCGGTGTCCACGAGGACGGACGCTTCGTTGGTCATCACTTCCTTGAGGATCGCGGCGACCGACTTGCGCTTGGCGAACCATTGACGCCGGATCTTTGTCAGCAGCCTGGTGGCATCGGTCTTGTCGAGCAGGATCGCGCGTGTCGACCAGCGATACGGGAAGGCCAGCCGGTTCAGTTCGTCGAGCAGACCCGGCGTGGTCGCGGTCGGGAAACCCGTGAGCGTGAGAATGCGAAGATTCGACGCGCCAAGCCGCGGCTCAAGCCCGCCTGTCAGCGGCTGGTCGGCCAGCATGGCATCGAGATACATCGGCGTTTCGGGAACGCGGACACGGTGGCGATTGGTCGAGACGCAGCCATGCAGATAGGTCAGCGTCTCGGCGTCATCGAGCCACTGGCACTCCGGCATGAAGGCTTCGACAAGGCGCAGGACGCGGTCGCTGCGGTCAGCGAAGCCGGTCAGCACCGCATTAGGGTCCAGGCCCTTCCGCTCGCGCCCTTCGTAAAGCCAGCTTTCCGCGCGGGCGGTGTCTTCGGCGGGCGCAAGATAGGTGAGAGTCAGGAAGTAGCTGGACTCGAAATGCGCGCCGGCCTCCTCGAAGCCCGCCTTTCGCTCCGCATCGACCAGCGTGGAGGCCGCATCTGGAAAGCGGCTGTCGGGATAGCCGGTCGAGGCATGGCGCTGCGCCTCCACGAAGATCGCCCAGCCGGAGCCGAGGCGGCGAAGGGCATTGTTGAGCCGGCCGGCGACAGCGACAAGTTCGGCGGGGACGGCGCTGTCGAGATCGGGACCGCGAAAGCGCGCGGTCCGCTGGAAGCTGCCGTCCTTGTTGAGGATGATTCCGGCGCCGACCAATGCCACCCAGGGCAGGAAGTCAGCGAGCCGGCTGCTACGATTGCGATATTCGGCAAGATTCATCATCCGATGGCCCCCCTCAGACCGTGAGATGCGCCGGGATGCGCAGATGCCGGCGAACTACGTCGACGAAAAGCGGATCGCGCTTGGCGGCCCAGAGGGCGGCAACATGGCCGATCGCCCAGATGGCGATACCGACGAGCCACAGACGCAGCCCCAGCCCCACGGCGCCCGCGAGCGTCCCGTTCATGATGGCGATGGCGCGCGGGGCGCCGCCGAGCAGGATCGGCTCGGTCAGCGCGCGGTGCACGAGGACCGTATAACCCGGTACTGTATAATCCGGCATTGGGCCGCCCTGTTCGACAGCGCCCACCATCAGACCAGCGCTCCGCCGCCGAACGAGAAGAACGACAGGAAGAAGCTCGACGCCGCGAAAGCGATGGACAGGCCGAACACGATCTGGATGAGCCGGCGGAAGCCGCCCGACGTGTCGCCGAAGGCGAGCGTCAGGCCGGTGACGATGATGATGATCACCGCCATGATCTTGGCGACCGGGCCTTCGATCGACTGGAGGATCTGTTGCAGCGGCTGTTCCCACGGCATCGACGAGCCGGAGGCATAAGCGGGCGCGGCCATCACCAGGAAGAGCGTGCCAACGGAAACAGTCATGGCAAGACGATGGCGCCCGAGGCGCAGGCGTTGGATCACGGATTTTCTCCTTCAGGGCTTTGGATGACCAAGGTTGTGCTGTCGTCGCCCTCAAGGACAGCTGGCGCGACCCGGTAATCACCGTCCGGGCGCAGCCCATCGACACAAGCGAGTTCGGACAGCCGGCGCGCGGAGCCGCGGCCGGAAAGGACGGCCACCAGATCGATTGTTTCGGCGATCAGCGCCCGCGGGACCGTGACGACGGCTTCCTGGATGAGCTGTTCCATGCGGTGGAGCGCGCCAATGGCGCTGCCGGCGTGGATCGTCCCGAGGCCGCCGGGGTGGCCGGTCCCCCAGGCTTTGAGCAGCTCGAGAGCCTCGGCCCCGCGCACCTCGCCGACCGGAATGCGGTCGGGCCGCAGGCGCAGCGATGAGCGAACAAGATCAGATAGAGACGCGGCACCGTCTTTCGTGCGCATCGCCACGAGATTTGGCGCGGCGCATTGCAGTTCCCGCGTATCCTCAATGATGATGACGCGATCGGCGGTCTTTGCCACTTCAGCGAGCAGCGCGTTGATCAGCGTGGTCTTGCCCGTGGATGTGCCGCCTGCAACGAGGATGTTCGCGCGGTTGGCAACGCCCAACCGAAGTGTGTCCGCCTGGCACGGCGACATGATCCCGGCCGCGACATAGTCTTCGAGGGTGAAGATGGCGACGGCGGGCTTGCGGATCGCGAAGGCGGGCGCCGCGACGACGGGAGGAAGAAGCCCCTCGAACCTCTCCCCCGTCTCCGGCAGCTCGGCCGAGACACGTGGGGAGCCGGCATGGACTTCGGCACCGACATGATGAGCAACGAGGCGAACGATGCGTTCGCCGTCCGCCGCCGACAAACGCTCTCCGGTGTCGGATAAGCCCTCGGACAGGCGATCGATCCACAAACGCCCATCGGGGTTGAGCATCACTTCAACGACGCCCGCGTCGTCGAGATAGCTCGCGATCGCGGGTCCGAGCGCTGTGCGCAACATACGTGCGCCGCGCGCCAGACCTTCTGAATTGTGATGCGAAGCCGCCATCCTGTCCCCGTTTCGATCCGGGGGACATGGGCGCCCCCTGGACGGGGATGATTAAGAGAGCCACATCTCGAGTGGTTTCAACACCTATGTCGAGGCGTAGTGGCGTAGCGTGCAAATACAGGAGATTGGCGGTGCCGACCGGCAATCAAAGGCTGACGATCTTCAGGCAAGGGCGGCGCTCGCCGTCAATTGTGCGCTCGTCGGCAAAGCCGTCTGGTCAAGCGGCCTCAGCACGAGTTGACCGTCGAGGCTTATGGCGCACCACAACATCCACCTTGTAATCGAGCCGATCGAGGCAACGCACGAGGCGATCTATCGAGAACTTGCCCGTTCGCCCGGTGACGATGGCGGAGACATCCGGCTGTTTCATCCCGAGCAGTTCAGCCGACTTCGCCTGGGTCAGGCGCCGGCGCTTGATAATGGCGCGGATCTCGCGGGCCAGCTTGGCCTTGAGCAATTCCTCTTCGGGATTGTCAAAGCCAAGGTCCGCAAACACGTTGCCGCTGCTCACTTCGGCGGTGATGTCTTCTGTCATGACTTTGTTCCTTTCCCATAGTTTTCGCGGTAGTGCGCCTCGGCCGCCTTCAATCGCACTGTCACGAGATCGATTTCGTGCTTGGGTGTCTCCCTGCCCTTCTTCGACTTCTTCTGGAAGCAATGAAGCACGTAGATCACCCCGGCAAAGCGCACCGCATAGACGGCCCGGTAGGTATCTCCGTCGAAGTCGTCGATCACCTCGAGGATGCTGCGGCCCCCAAACCCTTTCAGGGCTTTGACAGCCGGGTGCTCCTCACCATTCTGGGCGTCGTTGATTGCGACACCCATCAACCGGCGAACATCGACCGGAAACTCGCGCAGGTCGCCCTTCGAGGATCCCATCCACACCGTGGGCTTTTGGTTTTTCATTCGCCCTTTGCCTTATAGCATACAGACTATAATTTTCAACGAAAAGATCCTGACACCGCCTAGCCACTGAGATAACTGGTTCGGCTCAGACGGCTGCTTTTTCTAGAAGCTCATAAAGGCGTGGTCCCTCATGCAATCACGGATCTTGAATTGCGGATTTCGCGCCCAACATGGTTCCCGTATCAGCGACCCTGCCCTGCGGCTGTCTAGCTCTTGTCTGCCAAACCCCCCGACAGGTTGGCAACGCGAGTTCCATGACAACATATCGTTACAATACTTTGATATGCTTGACATATCGATGCTTGCAAAATCTCGGTCCGCCAGTCCGTTCAGCGCGCGGGCGTGCCGGGCTGGTGTGTGTCCAGACCGCCATCGATGTCCTCGGAGATCTCCTGCCGAAGCTTTGGACCTCTCGCCAGGCGCCGGCCGAGCGCGGTGACGAAGGCATCATAGCGCTCGCCAGCCTTGGAGTGGGCTGCCTGTGCCGCGGGCTCGGGCAAAGCCGGCGTTGTCGCCAGCCAGAAGCGGACGAAAACAGCGAGCGTCTCCACGGCAATCGCGACATCGCGCTCCTGGCGCGTCATACGGCGGTCCAGCTGGTCAAGCCGCTTGGTGATCGCCGCCTCCTGCCGCTCGGCGGCATCGGGTGAGAGGAACGACTCGATTGCCGCCTCCGCGACGAGCGACCGTGAAAAATCACGGCGCGCCGCATGTTCGGCCAGCCTGCTCATGACCTTCGGATCGAGATAGACGGACAGGCGTTGCTTGCGAGGTGGCTTTACCATGGGAGCCTCACATATCCACGCCGTCGCCGGGGTCGAGCGACGCCTGCCGCGCAACGCCCTGCATCAGGCGCGTCAGTCGACGGTTGCGGGCAACCTCGTCCTCCACGTCATCCAGGTGATCGATCTCGAATTCGTTCTCGGTCGAAGGCTTCACGACCTGCTCGACGCGACTGAGCTCGGGTTGCCGACGACGCTCGGAATCAGTTGTGTCGTCATCCGTGGCCAACGGCGCCGACATGGCTTCAGCAATCTGCGGACGAGAAGGCAGAGGCAGGTTCGTCCAGTCGTCCGGCCTCCCCTCCTCCGCCGCCGCCCTCAGCAGCGGCGGCGGCAGGATACGTTCCCGGAAGCGAGCATCCTCATGATAGCGCGCCTTTTTGGCGCGGATCGGCGGCGCACCCGCGACCATGACGATCTCGTCGGTCGCCGGCAGCTGCATGACTTCACCCGGCGTGAGCAGCGGGCGAGCCGTCTCCGAGCGGGAGACCATGAGATGACCGAGCCACGGAGACAGCCGGTGGCCGGCATAGTTCCTCATGGCCCTCATCTCGGTCGCTGTTCCCAGCGCGTCGGACACGCGCTTGGCGGTGCGCTCGTCATTGGTGGCAAAGCTTACCCGGACATGACAGTTGTCGAGGATCGAATTGTTGGCGCCGTACGCCCTCTCGATCTGGTTGAGGGATTGAGCGATCAGGAAGCTTTTCAGCCCGTAGCCGGCCATGAAGGCGAGCGCCGATTCGAAAAAATCGAGGCGGCCAAGCGCCGGGAACTCGTCGAGCATCAGGAGCAGCCGGTGCCCTTTCGCCCTGACCTGCAGATCTTCAGTCAAGCGGCGGCCGATCTGATTGAGGATCAGGCGAATGAGCGGCTTGGTCCGATTGATGTCGGACGGCGGCACGACGAGGTAGAGTGTCGTCGGATGCTCGTCGTCGATAAGGTCGCTGATGCGCCAGTCGCAGCGGCGCGTGACCTCTGCCACGACAGGATCGCGATAGAGGCCAAGAAATGACATGGCGGTGGACAGCACGCCGGAGCGTTCGTTGTCTGATTTGTTCAAGAGCTCTCGCGCGGCGCTGGCGATGACCGGGTGCGGACCAGCCTGCCCCAGATGCGCGGTTTTCATCATCGCGGACAACGTCGATTCGATCGGACGCTTTGGATCGGAGAGGAATCCGGCGACGCCGGCAAGCGTCTTGACCGGCTCGGCGTAGAGGACGTGCAGGATCGCGCCGACCAGCAGGGCATGGCTGGTCTTCTCCCAATGGTTTCGCCTCTCGAGCGAGCCTTCGGGATCGACCAGGATGTCGGCGATGTTTTGAACGTCGCGGACTTCCCATTCGCCGCGACGCACCTCGAGCAGCGGGTTGTAGGATGAGGATTTGGGATTGGTGGGATCGAACAGCAGGACCCGCCCATGCATGGCGCGGAAGCCCGCGGTGAGTTGCCAGTTTTCGCCCTTGATATCGTGAACGACGGCGGAGCTCGGCCAGGTCAGCAGCGACGGGACGACCAGGCCGACACCCTTGCCCGAACGTGTGGGCGCAAAGCACAGCACATGCTCCGGTCCATCGTGGCGCAGATAGGCGCCGTCAAAGCGCCCAAGCACCACCCCATCGGAGCCGAGAAGGCCCGTTGCCTTGACCTCCTGCTTGTCGGCCCAGCGGGCGGAGCCGTAGGTCTCGACCTTCTTGGCCTCTCGAGCCCGCCAGACCGACATGCCGATGGCGACGGCGACGCAGGCGAAACCGCCGAAAGCCGCGATAAAGGCTCCCTCTACGAAGATCGACGGCGCGTAGGCATCGAAGCCATACCACCACCAGAAGAATGACGGCGGAAGGTAGAACGGAAAGCCCAGGACACGGAACCATGGCCTGCCCAGCTCGGGCTGGAATGCCAGGCGCCAGGCCACCCACTCCGTCGCGCCCCAGGTCGTGAACAGTACGATCATCAAGACGGCGAGGATCTGGCCCCAGAGAATTTTGGTGGCGGACATGCTGCAGTCCTTTCTTCAAATTGAGACTAGATGCCGAGGCCTCGCTTGCGGCCAAAACTCCAGTCGATGCCGTCGTCATTGCGAGCGACGCCAGAGACGTGGCTGCCAAGATGTTTTTCCAGGGACGGCGTCCAAGGCACCAGTTGGAAACCGAGGCCGTCATCGATCATGGCGAAGCGGCCGGAGGCGAGCGTGAAACGTTGCCGGTAGGAACCGGCCACAAACTCACCACTGCGAACGCGGTTGAACGGCTGGCCGGTTTCGGCCGAGAGCTTTTCGCCGAGCGCCTCCAACTCGCAGCGACGCAGCGTGTCTATCAGGTTGCGGGTGAAGGTTGTGCGTTGGCCATGCCGCTCGCCGAGGCCCCGTTGGACGAGGTGGTCGGCACGGAGCTGCATCGCCTGCCGCACCTCGGCGCCGAAGCCGCCTTCCGACAACGCAGTCGGTTCGCGGGCGATGTTCTGGCGATCGAGCCAGGTGGCGCCGGCGGCGGTAACCTGCCGCTCAATATCGAGATCGGAACGGACAGCGAGTGCTGCGCGCCCATGTCCCTGCGCGTCATGGAACTTGCGCAGCTCAACGATGGAACCCGGAGCGCTGTCGCCGGCGGCATCGAGATCGGACAGCTTGATGTGATGGGTGCGGCCGTCGGTGCCATCGATCACGGCGTAGGCACTGCCCTTCAACTCGTCATCGAGACCACGGTCGACCAGCCGACCGACGATTGGCGTGTCGAGGCGCTCCGCCGCGAGCACATAGGTCGCCGACCCGCGCTCGATGCCCTGTTCTGTCAGGGCGCGGTGCATCCGCTTGATGATGTCACCGCGTTCGCCAAGCTCGCGCAGCGTCGCCTCGGCCTTTTCGTCGATCCTCCATTGGCCTGGGCCGACCTGTTCGGCAAGGCCAAGCGTTTCGAGCTTGCGCGCCCGCCCGACCTTCAGCACGTGATACTCATCGGGCTGAGCGCTCGCCGGGGACGCAAGATCGACAACGCCTGTGTCGCGGCAATCGCGAACAAGCTGCCGGTCAAGCTGGGTCCAACGTTCGGCCTCGACCTGACGCTGCAGATTGCGGCGGATGTCGAGATCGGTGCGCGGGCCGAGCTCCTGGGTAACGAGGTCGGCGGCGCGGGCGCGCATTCCCTCCTTGATGTAATCGCGGGAGATCACGAGATCCTGCCCGTCATCAGTGCGGCCGCGCAGGATGATGTGAAGGTGCGGATTGTCGGTGTTCCAGTGATCGACGCCAGCCCAATCCAGTTTCGTGCCGAGGTCCTTTTCCATCTGACCCATCAGATCGCGGGCGAAGGATTTGAGGTCCGCCATGTCGACGGCATCTTCCGGCGAGACGATGAAACGGAAGTGGTGCCGATCATCGCCGCACCGCTCGGCAAAAGCACCGCCATCCACCTCCCCGTCCTCCGGCCCGAACAGCCTTGCCTTCTCCCCGTCCCGGGTGACGCCCTCGCGGCGCAGATAGGTGAGATGAGCGGCAAGCGGGGCGCCGCGCGCGTGATGGCGCACCAGCCGTGTCTTGATGATCACGGCTCGCGAGCGGCCGGTGAGGAGACGATTGGCGCGCACGCTCGCCGAGCGGCCACGCCCGAAGGTCGAGCGATTGCCCGGGCTGATCCGGCCGGAGCGAGAGATGCGGGCGCCGGCCTTCCGGGCGGCGGCAAGCGCCTGCGCGATGAAGGGCCTGGCGCGCTGGGCACTGGGCGAGCGGATGCGGCCGGGCCGGATGCGGAAACCATCCTCGTCAGTCATCGTGAAGATCCGCACATCGTCTCAAGGCACCGAAATCACAGGTGAAACGGTGTTCCGGCGAGGTGCGCCACTTGTTCGCACCTCGCGGAAATGCCACATAACCTCTTGAAACAGCACAACCGATCGACGCCGCACCTCGCGGCCTTTTATCTCGCCATCCTTCGGTTGTTCTGCACATTTTCCGCCTCCACCCACGCCATGGTGCGCTGGAGCTTGCGGTTGCGCAAAGACGCCCATGTGCGCTCATGGCTGTATCCCTTCGCCCGCTCGCGCCACGAAGAGGCCTTCGGACAGCGGCACGATGGCGGACACATCGCGCACGGTGGGCGCAGAGCTCGCGTCATTTGGTGGTCGCTCGGTTGGCACCCGAGCGACAGCTTGTTTGCGATCCGGCTGACCGACGAACAGCGAGCCGCGCTTCCAGGGAATGGCCTCGACAGACGTAACGGCGAAAGGGCGCATACCCTCGCTTTCACCGATCAGGGGCGCAAATGCGGCGACATAGGCGCGGGTCTCGGCCGGTAACGGACGCCCAGTGAGGTAGGCCTGGTAGCGTGCAGGTCCCGCATTGTAGGCGGCCAGAAGGCTCAGTCCTCTTGCGCAGCAGGAAGGCACGATGTTGGTCGAGTGTGTAGCTGCGCGGCGCATTGCCGGCGGTTATCCGGTTGTGGATGTGCCGCCAATGATCAGGCGACACCAACTCAGGCTCGATGCCGAGGCGCTGGATGGCGTCAATCGCCTGCAGCACGCGTTCGACCTTGGGCCAGCTCTCGACCTTCAGCAGGATGTCGCCGCCGGGTCGCACGAAGGGCAGTGTCTGATAGGCTTCGCCAGACGCGACCGCACGCACGATGTCGATGCGTGAGATGATCGTTCCGAAGTCGTTCGCCGCCCATCGCACGAAGGCGAAGACCACGCCGGGACGATAGGACAGGATCCGCCGGCGACGATCGACGATCTGTTCCTGGGCGGGCGTGCCGAACCGTATCCAGTTCTCGATCCTCTTCTCGACCCAGGTCAGTTCGACATGGACGAGATTATCGGCAGCGTGGTGCGTGGCCGGGAATGCGCCGCGCGTGCGGGGAGCCGCAATGCCAGTCATTTCGGTTCTCCTGATGTGGTGGGAATTTCGCGCGCGAGCCTCGCGCGCAGCGTTTCGGCGACGATGACGTCGTTCTCGAAAGCGGCGATGCGTGCGCGCTCCTGAGTCGTCATGTCGGTGGTGGGGCGCACGACGAAGGTCGCGAACTGATTTCCCTTGCAGGCCAATTCACCGGCGAGATGCAGCGTCAAAGTTGCCTTCCCGACACGGCTCTTTCGATTTAGGGGTGCGGCGCTCATCGGGCGGCTCCCGAGCGCGGATCAAGCGGCGGAGTCGGACCTTCGGAAGCGCTGGTTGCCGTGATGCGACCGCCAGAAACCGTCGACGTGTTGGGGGTGTTGTTGGTGGTTACGCTGAGTGCGTGGCTGGCTCGCCGTACGAGCCTCTGCCCATCTTGCGCACGCGCTTCAAAGTTAGAATCTGGGTTAGAGTCTAAGTTAAGGGCGCGATTTCGGCTTTGCTTTCCCAGGGTTAGGCGCCGTTTCGGTTCCTGATAGCACGAGCCTGCGGTTCCCGATGGCACGATAGGTCCGGTTCCCGATAGCACGAGGCCGTCCACAGGCCTTCCACAGGAGCCGATCCGCTCGAAGGCAAGCAGAACCCGGCCGCCAATCTCCACTTCCAGCGCAAGGGTGTAGCCGGGCAGCGGCTGGCGGCGGATGATGTCGCGCAGCTCGAAGGCAAAGCGCTTGTGGGGCGACAGGCTGCCGGATTTCTGGTGAAGGTGACGGAAGTCGAAGCGCCAGCCGTCGGGCTGGCGTCCGCCGTGCTTGCGCACCAGCCGATAGAGCCAGCGCTCCAGCCCGCCAGTCAGGTCGAAATAAGCGCGGTCGATCGTCAGCACGAGCGCGTCATCGAGGACTGCCTGGTAGAACCAGTCGGGGACGATCAACTCGATCCCCGCGGGTTTGCCATGGCGATCGATGCGCTCCTGCCACTCATTGATCCATGAGAAGCGGTGACGCCGGCCTTCGGCGGGCTGACGAATCGTCGTCGAGACGGTGGTCGACTGCAGCCGGTCAAGCCCCGCCTTCAGGCGCTGATAGTCGCGCAGGCTCTTGCCGCGGCCGACGAAGGTGAGAATCTCATAGGGTGTGGCGGCCATCAGGCGCGAGGTGCGAAGGCCCGCGTCGCGCGCCTCGACGATCTGGCTTGCGGCCCAGATCAGGATGTCGGCGTCCCAGATGGTCGCCATGCCATGATCGGGCACGGCTTCGACCCGGATCGTGACGTTGCCGGCCGCAAAATCGATCGGGGTGATGCGATGCGTCTTGGAAAGGGAGAAGAACGGATAGGCCATGAGATCCTGCGCGTCTCGTGGGGCGAAGTCGCCAGGCAGCGCCCGGAACAGGTCGAGCTGCCCGCGCTCCGAAAGGGATTGGTTTCGAGCCACCATTGGAAATCCGCGCGCGGTCAGCGTGCGTATCGTCCGCCGTGCGTCGGCGGCGTCGGCGTGTGACGCTTGGCCGGCAGGACCGACCCCCGCGGATCGGATGTAGACGTGACAGCGCCGCGTTCGGCCCACGCCTGAAGATCGTCGACGGCATAGACGACACGGCCGCCGAGCTTGCGGTAGGAAGGACCAGTGCCATAGGTCCGGTGCTTTTCGAGCGTGCGGGCGGACAGGCTGAGGAAATCCGCGGCCTCCTTGGTGCGCAGGAAGCGCGGCGGCAAAACGGCGATATCGGGTCGCATGGGTCGAACCTCCGTGGGGTCTTGGGCAGCCGCTGGCGTTCAGCGGTGGGCGGAGACCACGGTGGCGGAGAGTAAGCTTCGTCAGGGATGGGGAAGTTGAGGGGGGCTAAAACTCCACCCCTTTTGCGCGGCCAGACCCGCTAGGATCGGCGGCGATGACGCAGGATTTGCAAATAGCCACCGCCGATCATGGCGGTGGCACCTTCGACCAGGCCGATCACCGCGTCGCGCAGTGCGGAAGTTTTCCAGGGATCGGCAGCGACGCGCTTAGACCCGTAAAGGGCGACGGCAATGTCGCGGTAGCTCGCGCCATTCGAATGGCCGTCAGCGGCCTGCATCATCAGACGAAAGCGGCGGCGCTGCTGCGGGGTCATCCGCGTGTCCGAAGGTTTGGGGCGCCCCTGCAACGAACGCCAGAAACGGGTGAGTGCTTCGATCCGTCCCAATGTTTCTGCGTCCAAGGGGATCAGCGCCGCCAGGTGACCGTGCGGGTCACTGCCGGGCAGAAGGAGAAGTTGGGTGACGACACCTGCACTATGGACAGTGTGGCGTCCTTCCGGGCTGTCGTGGACCACGCCCAGGCCGGTCAACGGCGCCGATCGCAAGGACGACAGGAATTCCGGCGCCGGCACGAGAGAAACCACAGCTGGATCGACGTCAGGCGACCACAGAACGTCTTGCGCCAAGGCGGACAAATCCGGCGTGGCCGGGAAATCGCAACCCCCACTGCCGCTGTGCCTCAGGGTGGAAGGGTGCTTTTTCGGATCTTGTGGTAAGGAGCGCTTGGTAGTGCCGTTGATAGGGTTGGTGACGCCGCAGACACTCCCAGGCGAGCCCTTCGATAGGTAATGTATCAAAATAATCATAGCTGGCATTGTCTCGCCAATGCGACGTATCCGGCCTCATCCAAGAGCTCCTCGCAAACAACGCGTAGACCCCGCCTCCAAACGATTCCGGGTTGTAGCGATTGGCGGAAGACCCTTGCCGGGCATCGGGTGATGCCACTTCGGCATCACCCGCGAACCACAGGCGCTGTGGTGCTAGTTGCCGGGTCGACGCAAGAGATGACGGTAGCCTGCACGCGCCATCCAGCGCGCTCGCGCCAGATGGCTGTCGTGGATGCGCCGGGCGCGTTGTGGCTCCTTCGTCAGATCAATGCCGAAGAGGATTTCGACCACCTCGCGCCAGTCCGCGCCGTCGTCGGCGGCGTCAAGCAGGCGCACATAGAGCTTGACGTGTTCCCGATCGTATTCGGTGAGTTCGTCACTGGTCGGCGCGGTTTCGTCAAACGGCTCGATCATCGCTTGCCTCGTCTTCACAGTGAAAGCCTGCATTTTATAGAAACAACAGCGCCGATGGAGGACGGTTGATAAGCATCAGGCGATGCGGTTTCGGCATCGCTCTCGGCTTGAGTGAATCGAACCGGACGTCCGCGGAAGAAGGCCCCGGCCTTCCGGCCGGGGCCTGCGCGGGTCCTTAGTCACCCCGCCGCGCGTTCGGGCGGGACCAGATGAGCGAGAAACCCTCCCCTTCCTCGTCGTCGAAGAGGTTGGCGTAGATCGGGGCGTTGAAGCTCGGATCGTCGAGCTTGAGACCCAGGTAATCGCGGCCTTCGTTGGAGGTCTTCGACCAGGCGGCGCCGATCTCGGCGCGGCCGACCAGCACCCGGTGGCTGGGAGCGTTCTCGCCGGTGGCGCGTGTGTCTGGGACGATGCGCACGTTCTTGGCTTGGACGCTGAGGGTGACGATGTCCCCGGTGAATTCGTTCGAGGCGGTCTTCTTGAAGGTGCCGATGGTAGCCATTGTAAGTCTCCGTTTTCTGTTCCCGAGCCCGCACCATGCGGCCTCGATGGCGATCGGGTGGCCGAAGGCGACCGACGACGCATCGCTTGCGACCGGAGCAACGCGGAGGACGGCGCAGGAACGACTTTCTTGTCTCGCGAGGAATGGCGGCGCTCGGGGTCCCCATGCGCTTGCGGCATGCGGTGGGAGCCGGCAGGGGAAGAAAGTCGAGATGCGCCGTTGCGGCCTAGGCGGTCGAGGCTTCAGCCGTCGTTCGGCCAGATCAGCCCATTGAAGAGGCCGTTTGGAGCGCTCTTGGGACAGATTGGGAACGGAGACGTTGGCGTGCAACGCGCCTCCGGCAGATCGCTACAGGCTTCACCGGCATCGCCCACGCATTCCAGGCACAGATTCCGCGCACCTGCAACGCCGCCGCCACCGCGCGCGCTGCCGTCCTGCTACCGACTTGTCGGTCTGCCATGGGCATCGACCAAAGAAAGTCCAAGTCCCAGACGGGGCCGCGCCGGCACGTGGCCGTTGCTCGATCCTGGCATGGAACCCGATTGCTCCAACCACCGATAATGAGGAGGCTAGGCCTTCGTCGGTCTGGTCCACCTGCGCCGCCCGCGGGGGTCTAGGCTCGAACCACGTCCCTGCCGGATTGGTCGGCTGACGTCATGCCCGCGACCCGCAGATATGCCGTGACGCCGACGGCGGTCGCGCCAATGACGGAGAAGACGACCTGCCAGGTTTCCGAAGGCATCATGTGCTTCGCGATGCCATGGGTGGCATGGTAGCCGGCAACCATCGCAGGCGCGACGAAGACAAGCGTGATCGCCAGCTTCGCCCACATGGAGCTGATAACGCCGAGGAGGATTTGGCCGACGCCGAGCGTCAACCCGGCTGCCAGGATGCCGACGAGGATCGCGCCAAGCCAGCCGGCGCCGGTGTTGAATGCCCACGTACCTGCGCTGACCCCTGCGAACAACGGAAGGGCGAAGATAGCAAGCGTGAAGAGCAACCAGCACAGGATGCCGATGGCCGCGATACAAACGAACATGCCGAGGATGATCATGGTGGTGTCTCCGAGAATAGCTCTGGCGATTGCGCCTTCCACCACCACCGCAACGCCGCGCAGAGCATAGCAACGAAAAGCACCGGCGAGATGCCAAAGCTCTGTTTCGCCAGCGGCAATGTTAGCCCCGTCCTGGGGCGAACGGTCGATTTCGCCGATGATGGCGGTGTCGTCGCCGTCATACTCGTTCGCCGGCACGACCGAGAGAGTGCCGTCGCCGGCACGAAAGATGACGATGGCGACCATGAGGGTGGCGGCGAGGCTGAAGGCGAAGGCATGCGCGTCGGCGAGGGACATCGATCCGGCTCCTGTTTGAAGCGGAGGACCCTCCCCCGCTGACAGGCGCCCGATGTGTTCGGCGGATGGCCGCAATCACCGCGAAGGCGAAGCCGGAGCGGCGGCACGCTTCGCGTAGTCCGACCCCTTGCGGGTTGATGGCGTCAGGCCGTCGGCTGGACCAAGGATCAGCGCAATGGATCGCGGGGGTGGGGTCATCTTCAAGTCAGGAGCAGCGGCGTCGTTAGCGCGACGCTTATGTTCCATGAGAGTCTGAGCAAGCCGCCGCGCGATGTGGCGGGCGTCGAGCGATAAACCGGACGGCCATGAACGCGCTGGGTCCCGTTGGAAGCCGCCACGCTGAAAATGAGGATGAAGCTGGGCGATGACGCTGTGCAGTTGCGGTGGCAGGCCCAATCCAGCTCTCTCGGCGTAACGAGCGGCCTTGCCGAGATCGTGCCCGATATGGCGGCGATTCCAGCGATCGTCGGTCGCTGTTCTGAGAAGATGCGACTTCAGGAGCAATTCAATGGCGATGGCGATGGCGTGAAGGGCCGCATTGCGCCTGCCCAGATCCGCCGCCCGGTCAGCGCCATCGAGGCACACTGCGGCATTGCGCAAGAAGGTGTCGGCCAGCGCGATGTCCGGTGAAGCTATCGGGAAAGGATAAGAGCGACGGCTTGAAGAATGCCGTGCCTCCCCTGCTAATTTATAGGGGGGGTAAGTTCCGAAGGCGCATCGACCAGCGTCCGATATAGGCTGTCAACTTCTTCGTCGATCTCTTCGCGCCTGATCCCGAGCGCCTTAGCGTCGGCGTACAATTTGTGTGTGTACTCACTTATCGAAACCGTGTCGGCCTTCGCCGTTTCGGGGAGATTGTTGCCGATCCCAGCGATCGAGGAAATTGATACCGCGTGTACTCATGGAGCCTTAAGCTCCATTAAGCGCTTAGGTTCCGGCTGTTCGGTGGCGAGGTCATAGACTAGGCTGTTCGCAGCCGCCGAAGTAGCTTTTGACCTTCAATCAGGCCGCACGTCGGCCCAATCACTATGAATTGGCTTCGCACCAAAAATCCATGTGTGAGATGTAAGGCAAGAACCCCCATCGGAGTCCGTGAGTTCGACCTGGAGGATGATACCACCCCCGAACAGGCGTCATCGATCATACAGAAAGATGACGCACGACAGTCGCCAGTGATCGGGACCGACGAGACCGCGAAACAGATAGTCGCTCTGCTTCAGCGCGTCTCTCGCTGATTTCGTCAAGTTGCTCGCTTCGGGGGAGCTTCCAATCCTAGACGAGAAGACTGATCGCCAGCGAAAGCGACGGCATCTGCTTCATATTCGAATGCTCGGGAATACGTTTCACCGTTCCTCCCTATGATGCGAACAACCCACTCGCCCAACGAATGGCGGATCTCTAAGAAGAGGGAAGACGAAGGCGGCGGCCGGTACGTGACGCTGTGCAATGCCCTCGGGAGGCCTGTCCCGCCAAAATCGGCACCATCGGAGGAATGAACTTCACGCATGCACTGACTCCCGAGACCGCGAGTCAATTAGCGCGTGCTTAATTAGTTCCAGAACGTTTTAACGAATCGTTGACCGCGCTGTCCCATTATAGGACGGCGCGGTCAAACCCCAACCTTGGCTGCGCAGGCGGCTTCGGCATTGAGTTCCACCCCGAACTGTCGGAGCCGCCACCCACATTTCACAATTTACCAGCAATGGTTGAATCAACCGTTACTGCACGTGCTTTCAATGGCGCTTCCCTGATCGTTAGACTTTGACGGAACAAACAGGGGATTCACAGGTTCGGCGTTCGAGACTCGACCGATGGAAGCGATCTTCGATGACATCGCCAACGCCCTCAGAGCGCCCCGCCAAGACGTGTGGCGCCCTGTCCGGCGCCTTCGCCATCGATATGGTCGGCGAACTCAACTCCCCACGTACGCCGCGTCCTGGCTGCGTCAAGGAAGCTCTTGGAACAGATGGCCGAACGCGAAGACCCCCCGCCGCCAAGTTGAGGCGGCTTCTATGGAAATCCGCTCATCTGACGCCAGAGCAGCGCTGGCAGGTCCATCAACCGGCTACCCTCAGAAGCAGTGCGGCACCGACTCCATAAGGGATGAACACAGCCGCCAACGCGACCCAGATGCCCGGATCGGCGAGCACGTGCATTTCCTTGCGAAGCTGTTCCAGACCAACGGCAAAAGGCCGGCTGTGTTCCCAAACCGGAAAAGGCCGGCGCACACATGCGGTCGACGGGCATTAGGTTCCATTGCTAGATCACAAGCAAGCGCGCTTACCTGCAGCGGAACCTGACAGCCATACGACCGTTATTCGAAAGGACAACGAAAGGAGATCGCCATCATGGACTGGAATCGCGTCGAAGGAAATTGGAAGCAATTCAAAGGTAAGGTCAAGGAGCAGTGGGGCAAGCTCACTGATGATGATCTCGACCGCATAGCCGGCAACCGCGATCAGCTCGAAGGTACGATCCAGGAACGCTACGGCATTGAGAAGGATCGCGTGCGGCGAGACGTCGACGACTGGTATGGTCGACAAGACTCGTATTAGGACGGTGCGCCGTTCGGATCGACCTTGTCGGCTTCCAGCCGCGTTGATCTCCACAATGGAGATTGTAGAAATGTCCATCCACAAAGAAGACTATCGAACGAACAAGGCTGACTACCTGATAGCGAAAAGGCCAGATCTGGTTGAGAAGACCAAGCCGAAAAAGAAGACGTTGCGGCGTGACGATCAGCGTTCCGCAAAGTTATTGGAAAACCCCGCCGCGTTACCCGAGAGGCCGGCATCACGCCGTTAGAAATCGCAGAAGGTCAAGAGGAACATTTAAGCGATATTGAATGTTCGACTGTTTATGGACAGCCGAACCGTACTCTCAGCAGATCAATCCAGAGCAGCACGAGCCCTACTGAACTGGTCGCGTGTGCGACTTGCCGCAAAGGCAGATCTTAGCGAAATGGCCATCAGCGATCTTGAGAACGGATTCAGGAAATCGCGTCCCCACAACATCGCGGCGATCCGCAAAGCGTTTGAAGACGCCGGAATCGTCTTCACCGTCGAAGGCACTCCATCGCTCGCCCGCTCAGAAGGTGGCAGCGGCCTCGCCACCGACAATAGACAGTGGCGCCGGCGGCAGAGAAAATAATAAGGGCGAAAAGCCTACTCAGGAGCGTCTTAGGCTCGGAACTCATACCGGAAGGCTCGCAATGCGGAGCGCTGATTTACGGCTTTGAAGATTGCCGATCTCGTCGACCAAGGTCAGGCCGCTCAATCTGCGATCGAACTCTATGGGCTTGAAGCGCCGACCGCCGTGGCGCACTGCGCTTTGGAGGCACATTTCGACGGCCGACCAAATGACTTCCGCTTTTGGTGCGATGTCTTTCACCAACTGAGAAGACAAACTGACGGAACTTTTGCCGCGGAATCGTGTTCGTTCGAGCATGACCAGAATAGCAGCCCTTGGCCCACGCATCCCCGGCAAACCACATTCGCCGGCAGACGGACAAGACCGTTTCGACCTTTGGCCCGATATGCGGCCAGCAGGTTGACCGCCGCGACTTCCGTCAAGTGATGTGGCACGAGCAACCAGATCACGAGCCGCTTGAATGGACGCTTAGAGCAGTTCAGATTTTGACTGAATCTGCGGGATTCCCGTGAGAGTGGTTTTGTGATTCAAGATGCTGGCTGGATCGGCGGCCAGCATCAGATGACGGCTCCCCCTCAACGTCCGCAGGAATTTGGAGGATCAGCTGCGCCAAAGCCAGAAAATGGAGGCGGTGGGGCAACTCACGGGCGGTATCGCGCACGACTTCAACAACATGTTGGGAGTTGTCATCTCAGGACTCAACTTGATCCAGCGGCGCGTCGACCGCGGCGAGCCCGGCGTGCACCAACTGATCGCAGCCGCGACCGAGGGTGCCCACAAAGCTGCCATGCTGACGCAAAGGCTACTGGCTTTTTCCCGGCAGCAGCCGCTTTCCCCTGAATCCCTCGACGTCGGCCGGATGGTGCAGGATATGTCGGAGCTTTTGCGCCGGACCCTGGGCGAGCACGTAACACTCAATACGGTCGTGCAATCCGATGACGGTGCAGTGCTCGCTGATCCCAGCCAACTCGAAAATGTCCTCGTAAATCTGGCGGTCAACGCTCGCGATGCCATGCCGGAGGGCGGAACCCTGACAATCGAAACCTCTGCACTCCTGGTCGACCAGTCGGTTGCTGCAGATCATGGCATTTCCCCCGGCCCCTACGTCCTTATTGCGGTGAGGGACACGGGCTCGGGTATGAGCGCGGAGGTTCTGGAAAGAGCCTTCGAGCCGTTTTTTACCACCAAAGGTGTCGGCAAGGGAACCGGCCTTGGGCTGAGTCAGGTGTTTGGCTTCGTCAAGCAGTCCGGTGGCTATGTCAAAATCGATTCAAAACTGGGGGTGGGGACTACCATCAGCATCTGGTTGCCAAGGCACAATGGTCCCGCCGATGGAGCACGGCGGGCGAACAGCCAAGACGTTGCCAATGGCAAGCCAGAGGAATTGATCCTCGTCGTCGAGGACGAGGCGAGTGTAAGACAACTGACAATGCAAATGCTCGAGGATCTCGACTATTCGGTGATTTCTGCTGAGAATGGGGTTGAAGGCCTGCGCATTCTTGAGGATCGAGGAGACGTTTCCTTGCTGCTGACGGATGTTGTCATGCCCGGAATGAACGGTCGGGAATTTGCGGATGCTGCCGTTGAATTGCGGCCTGACTTGAGGGTGCTCTTTACGTCCGGTTACGCACGTGATGCCATAGTTCGCAATGGGATCATCGATCCAAACGTTCAACTCCTGCAGAAACCCGCTACCCTCCAAGCTCTCGCCCAGAAAGTCAGATTGGTTCTGGATAACTAGCCATTCGGCAACCGGCCGTTCCGGTTTTCAGGCAAGAGGGTAGCGCGCTCGACCTGTCATATTAGACGCAAAGCGGTCATTGAGCTCTATTGAGAGCTTCGGGTCACCACGAGCGTCCGCGGTGATGCCGCCGACATTTCTCCTCGGGTCTCTACCGACGTGGTCGCGGGTGCAACAATCTGTTGCACAACTCTGCTATCTGTCCCGCCAATGCCTGACCCTCAACTTGCTCACCCCTGAATAAGTCATCGCTCGCTGTCACGGCCAGGTAAGCGACGGGACTCTTCGAACGGGCGCGTTGCATGCGGATCAGGCCATCGTTCCTCAAGATCAGCAAAGCAATCATCTATCCCAGCGGCGAGTGGATCGCTGGGACAAATCGATCGTGGTCGTCTGCAAACAAAGACGCGAACTGCCGCGGGAGAAGAAGACGGCACGGCCAGAGTAAGCAGAGAGGCGGTTCATTCGCCCGAGAGGCGTGGGTTAGAGAAATATGCGTGCGAATCCGTGCTCGATCGGGGCGTCACAGTTTTCATACATAACTAACCCGCTCGATACCCTTTGCGAACGCAGCGTCACGTCTAATCAGAATGGCTTTGAAGAGCGTGACTTGAGCATCTCTGTCGCGGGTGTTTTGGGGGTTAAATCCGCCCTTCCCTACGGTTGTGTGCGTCAAGTTCTGCAAAATGGGCGATCATGAAACTGGTCATGCGGCTTGGCGTAGAGCGAGCTTCTTGTGCTCGCGCAGATCATCCATGTTGATATAGCGGTTGGCCTCCATCCAGTTTTCATTGGTTTCGACGGCCAGCTGACCAGGCGCAGGCGCAGGCAGCTTTCGGCGTTCGGGAAGATGCGCACGACATAGGTGCGCCGGCGGATTTCCTCGTTGAGCCGTTCAAGCATGTTGGTGGACTTGAGGTGCTTGTGATGCTGACGCGGCAGCCGGAAGAAAGTCAGCGTCTGTTCTATGGCTTCTTCCGCCCAGGTGGTCAGCCGCGGGTAGCGGGCGGACCATTTGGACAGCCATGCGGCAAGATCAGCCCTGGCCTCTGCGAGATCGCGCCGGTCGTAGAGCCAGCGCAATTCCTGCAGGCAGTCGTCGCCGTGCTTCCTCGGCAGATGATCGAGCGCGTTCCTGAGGAAGTGCACGTAGCAGCGTTGCCAGGCGGCTTCGGGGATCACCTCGCCGATCGCCGCGACCAGGCCGGCGTGATCGTCGGACACAACCAACTCGACGCCCTTGAGGCCGCGCGCCTTGAGGCCGACGAGGAAGTCCCTCCAGGCCGAGCGGCTCTCGCGATTGGCCATCTCCACGGCCAGGATCTGGCGCCTTCCGTCCCAGTCGATACCGACCGCGATCAGCACCGCCTGGCTCATGACAACACCGGCTTCACGCACCTTCTCGTAGCGCGCATCGAGGATGAGGTAAGGAAACGGCTCCTGAGGTCGTTCGGCAAACGCCTTCAGGCTCTCGTCCAAGCGCTTGTTGATGGCCGAGATCGACGAAGCCGAGAAGGCATGACCGCACAGCTCTTCCGTGATCGCCTTGACCTTGCGGGTCGACACGCCCTGGACATACATCTCCGCAAGCGTTGCCACCAAGGCCCGCTCCGAACGCTGGTAGCGCTCGAACAGCTCGGTGGAGAAGTGACCCGCCCGGTCCTGTGGAACCCGCAGCTCAAGCTTGCCCACCCGGGTGACCAGGGTGCGGCCGTAGTAACCCGAGCGATAGCCAAGGCGCTCAGGCGTGCGTTCGCCCTTCGAAGCACCCAGCGCCTCCTCCATCTCGGCCTCGAGAACCTCCTGCATTACCGCACGGATCACTTCGTGCAGCCCCTCCGGGTTCGAAAGCAGAATGTCTTTGACGGCAGCGCTGGTCGATTTACCTTCTGTCTTGGTCATGGTGGCGTTCCTTCCAGGGAATCGGTGACGTTGAACATCACCAGCCTGCCATGACCGCCCTCTCTCAGCGAATTGCAGAACTCTCAGCACACTACCTTCCCTACTCGCAATGCGACGCGCGCTTCACGCCCTGCCTGTGATCGGTATGACTGAGATGGGGCCGCAAGCGGACCGTCAGCTTCGCGGTGAAAATCCTCAGAAAGCGGCCAGCATGTAGTCGTCGCACGGCTGAAAGAGAGGCGTGACGGGCGAGGAATAGGTCTGGTTTCACCTGATCACCTACGCAGGCAGTTCGACGATCATTGAGCGGCGAGAACGCGGCCCGAGGCAGGAGCTTTGAGCGTCCGATTTTTCACGATCGACCTTCAGGCTCGTCGAGCGCATCGTCTCGACGTTACTGCCGAAACCGAGCCTCCATGCCGGCGCCCTGGGGAGGCAAGACAGCCAGCAACTGGACGGCTCGGGGATTTAGCACCGTTCACCCAGAGCTTTTTGTCGAGATGCAGGCGTATCCGCTGGCTTTCTGCGAAGGACAGCGCAAACGATTCAGGCCGAATGAGCGTGTAATTTCCTGGTCGGTCTCTATGATGCGGACGACCCTACCCATTCGCCACTGGCTCCGACTACTTCCACGCAAGGCGTGGCCCTGCGAATTGGCACCACCTTGCCCATCACATCCTCCCTACGAAACGCAATGGGAAGTCGATTTAAGACCGTCGTAGTCGGTAGTTCAATAACTAATGCTTGCTCGGAATCGGACGAGCCATCCTGGATGGGCAGTACGAAGGCTGGTTGAATGGCTAACTTGTCATGCCACCTCGGTCAGGCGAACCTTCGGGGACCTCCCGTGATATAGCCTATGCTTCAGGTTGTTGGCATTCAGGATGGCTGCCAGCTCTTCAGCATACTCCATGTCGGGAAGGTCGACAGAAGGGTGGCCCACCATAATAGCCGGCTGCCCGGTGAACACGTCGAACACCGTCCACGTCCCATCCGGTTCCCGCCTTACCTCGTACCGCAGAGTTGCCATGAGGGGATCACATAGGTCGCCGTTTAGGGGTGGGAGTATTTGGTCCACGGTGACGCCGGGCCACCTGAAAGCACCGAGACAGTCGGCGCTTAGTAACGCGCCCGCCCACCCGACATGTCGAATACCGCGCCGGTATTGAAGTTGCTGGCGTCCGAGCACAGCCAGGCCACCATGTGGGCAACTTCTTCGACCCGGCCGAGCCGGTTCATTGGACTATCGGCGATCATTGTCTCGACAGCTGCGACCCCGAGGTTTCGGATCATGTCAGTATCGATTGGCCCAGGAGCGACGCAGTTCACGCGTATGTTTGTATTGGCAACCTCACGCCCAAGCGCCTTTGTGAAGACTACGATACCTGCGCTGGAGGCTGAATAGGCGGCAAGGTTGGCAAGTCCTTCCTTGCCCGCCAAAGAGCCCATATTGACAATGCGGCCAACACCCCATTTTCGCATGTGGGGCAAAACCAACTGCGTCACTTGCATCGTGCCGATCAGATTGGTTTCGATGATGCTTCGCCAGTCTGCAGGTTCGTGTTGGTCAAACGGGTGAAGGGTTCCTAAATAACCGGCGTTGTTAACCAGAACGTCTATACGCAGGCCACGATCGACGATCATGTTGATCGCATGGGTTACCTGATCGCGGCTGGTAATATCGACCTTCGTAGACACCACACCCTTCAGTTCGATCTGATCTCGATCCCACACGTGCACTGAAGCACCCGACGCTACAAGGCGCTCTACGATTGCCTTGCCGATACTCTTTGCTCCGCCGGTTACGACGGCTGTCTTGCC
This sequence comes from Mesorhizobium sp. P170090, assembly GCF_057786115.1. Taxonomy (NCBI): domain Bacteria; kingdom Pseudomonadati; phylum Pseudomonadota; class Alphaproteobacteria; order Hyphomicrobiales; family Phyllobacteriaceae; genus Mesorhizobium; species Mesorhizobium sp. P170090. The sequence continues at coordinate 3,821,604 of NZ_JBYNWH010000001.1, read as the reverse complement.
AATGAGGTCATATGATACCGGCACAAAGCCCCCATTCATGTGTGTTCACACGGGATAAGTTTAGCAGGATCGCATATTTTCGCCAGCGGCCAGATGGTCTGGGGGGCGCCGGAGCCAGCTATGACCTGATCGGTAGCGAGCTCCAGATCGTACACAGCTTCGCCTTGCGGCGCCGCCTGGCGCTTTTCGTCACCTTTTCCTGTTCAGATGCCTCTTGGCAGGTCAAGGGGGCTAGACGATGTTGTTCTTTGTCCCGCTCTCCTGCGGCGACACGCCATTGCCCAGTTTGAAAGAACCAAAGAGACAATCAGGACAGGCCGGCGATATTTCGATGAAGGGCTTTCGCCATTAGTTAGCGCAGGCTAATATGCGTTCTTCGCGGTCAGAGAGCCGCCTGCATGTTGGGCAGAGATGCTTTAGCACCTGATACAATCGTGCCAGCCGCGATGCCTATCCCAATTTGCCTTGGCGTCTTCCCCGACGGGCTCTGGCTAGAAGCATTCCAAACCGATCAGGATATCCGTGCCTATTGGAGAGGCTATGCCCTTGCGGGCACGGTGTGCGCCGTTTTGCTGATCATCGAGCTTGTGACAATTCACCTGCTGCTCTGACGTAGCAGCGCTGTCTTGATGGCGCTATCGCTGTAGCGGTCGGACCGCTCTAGTGCGCCTTCTCCGCCTCCATCGTTGAGCAGTCAATTTCAGCTCGAGCGGGCTGGACGAGGGGAGCGCGGGCGCATGACCGTGGTGCCTACATTCGTCGTGACCACGCAGCCCACCTCATATCGGCCGACCACCACGCTTCCGCTTGCATAAGCCTCGGCGCGAATTCGATCTTGCAGCGTTTCGGGACCGAGTTCTGAAGCTGCGATAACGCCCATCTGCTCCATGACCGGAGCCATGGTCGCTGCGAGATTGGAGATCAGATCAATGCCGCTCATACTGTCTGATCCACCTCCGGCGAGAGCACTTACCGCCTGGCCCCGGCCGGCGTTTCGTTCGATTGGAAGCACCGGCGCAATGTCGCCGCGGACTAGCGTCCGTCATCTGCCCTGCCGTATGCATTCGGGGTAATGCCACCAACTGCGGTCCATGGTATGGTCCCGAGCGCACGCAGTGGCGCCTGATAAACAATCAGGAGTGAACGGGAGTGGCGGCCATTGAGGCGCTATAAGAAGTTTATTTTGCATTGCGGAATTCACAAGACTGGAAGCTCTTATCTTCAGGCGAGCCTGGCCTCCAATCGGGATCTGTTGGCGGGGAACTCGATCCATTACCCCGACCCCCACGACCCGGCCAATGAAGCGTTCGGGCCGCAGCACAGCATAGCCGCAATCGGTTACGACGACAGCAAATCGTTTGAGCAGAACGTTGGCGCGTTCTTCGCACTCGATTCCGATTGCGAGACGTTGCTGATGTCAGGCGAGGAATTTTCGCGAGCCAGCACTCATCCATCTTTTTTTCAGGGTCTGTTGGATATTGGCGCCGAGGTGAAGGTGGTGTTCTATTTGCGGCGCTTCGATCACTTGCTTGAGAGCGTGTATGCGCAATGCGTCAAAGACTACCTGACGGGCCCCATCGAAGTCGCGGAATATCAACTTGATTTCTACGAAATCCTGCGACCGTTTGTTGAGGCGCTCGGACCTGATCGTGTTGTCGTTCGACCATACAACCCTAAATTTTGGCCCGGCGAATTGATCGGTCAGGATTTCTTCTCTGCAATTGGCTTGCCTCACCTCTGGGGCGCCATGAGGAAGCCGGCCGGCCGGATCAACGAAAGTCTGTCACGGCCGGAAACATACATGATTTCAGTTACTGAAGGCATCGCTGAAAAGCAGCGCTTGATGGACCACTTCCGAGCCCGGCCTTTCCCGGACTGCGACAGGGCCAAGTTCTTCCGGTCACCCGATTTTCGCTTTGACTTCAACCTGAGATACATCGGCTTGAACTCTGGCGTCGCCGCCCTCAATGGCGGGGTGGACATCACCGAGTTTCTCGATCTGGCCAACGTCGATGATGATCCACATTGGCAAGCGTTCGACCCGAACGACCCTCAGATAGTCGACTATCTTGAAACCTTCAGGGCCAAGCATTCGGACTTAGACGGTGGGGATGATTGGGAAGTGCGTGAAGATGGCATCGAGGGGATGCGCTTTTAGGGCGCGGATAATCGGGCGGAAACACTTACCCAACCGTAGGGTAAGGGCCGCTAGCTAAAAGCCCGCCAACCTTTCGGTGGGCGGGCCTCTACTGTCGGAACTGGAGAGTGTCATGTCGACAGCTCCGGCACTTGCGAACGGTTTGGTTAGTGGCGCCAGATCAGCAGGCAGAGCTGGCGCAGGTCACGATCATAAACGCCCCGGCTCTCGATCACGTCGATGCAGCGCTTCTTGAACCGAGTGATTTCGGCGCTCGACATAGCGTCGACAATGCGAGGCAGATCCGTATTGGTCGGATGGTCGGGGGACTCGGTTCCGACAGTGGCACCGCTCGTGCCAGTGGGGGCAGTGGTTCCGTCGTCGCCAACTGCGGCGTTCGCCGGCATGCAAAGATTTGCGAGAACGGCTCCAATCGCCATGCTTCCCACCAGGATCTCAAAAATCTTTGTCATAATTCGCATCCAGGATGGCCCCTTTTCCAAACCAAGGCCGGCGGGATTTTGCTCGCAACCAGCGGGACGGTGACAGTCGTTGAGTGATTGATTGGGTATTGATCGAAAAACGGGAACGCGATCAGATAGGCGTAGTCGGCGGTAAGATGTGCCATGCGGAAACCTCCGCTGGCGGCATCAATTATCATCCACGACATCCTCCAATATCCGGGTGAAGGTGCTGAAAGACATAGCTCATTAGAAAGCACGGATAGATGAATGAATGTCTAAAAACTCCTTTCCTATTCTTTGCAATGACAGTGTTAGGCGTCCTTAGCCGTGTTAACCGTTGATCAGCGTGAGGCGAGTTCCTGCGGTATCGCGTTCAGCTCGGCCTTTGCGGCGTTGGGATGCGCGCCTCTCGCAAAAGCGATGGCCAGTTGTGGAGCTGCTATTTGTTCTCCTCGCGGAAGTCCTGCAGCGATGCATGCCGCAGGTCATCCTCCACACGCAAGTGCTTCACGCGGCCGATCAGCCCGGCTTGACCCATTGCGTCGCAGGCCGCTTCATGACGCCCTTGGGCGCCGTGCCTGGGTGCTCCTGGACGCGTTTCCATAGCCTCTCGCGCATTTCCCGGTTCAAGGTGACGAATGCGCTGCCGACATAGCGCCCGGTGCCGCGCTCAGCCATCAGAGCGAAAGCCGGCTTGCCCGCTTCACGCTCGACGCCGAGCAGATCGAACTCGTCAATCGCATAGCACTTGGCCTTCAGCCAGTTGGTCGACGGACCGCTTCGGTATTTGCTGTCCTTCCGCTTCGACACCATGCCTTCAAGTCCGGCCTTGTCGAGCAAGTGAAAGATGGCCTTGGCTTCCCCCGGCAAGGGCTCGCTGAACTGAATACGCCCGCCGGGCTCGATCATGCCGGCCAGGATCTCGCGCCGCTCCTCTAGCGCCATATCGCGCAGATCGTGGCCGTTAAGATGAAGCAGATCAAAGGCAACAAAATACAAGTCGTGCTGCCGGCGGGTAATGGCTTTGCGCAGCGCTGCGAAGTCCGAAAGGCCCTTGTCGTTCAGAACGACTATCTCGCCGTCGACAATGGCGCTTTCGGCACCAAGGCGCTTGGCCTCTCTCACCAGGTCGCGATATTTCGCCGTCCAGTCGTGGCCGTTGCGCGTATAAATGCGTGTGCCGTCTTCATCGATGATCATCTGCGATCGGTAGCCGTCGAACTTGACCTCGTGGGTCCAGCCTTCACCCTCGGGAGGGTTCTCCACAAGGGTCGGCATCAACGGCTCGATGAACTTCAAACGCATGCACTGATCCGCCCTCCGGCGATTCAATAAGATTAAGCTAAAATAGTTCCGAAACTGGAAATCAGCCTCTTGGGTGCAACAAACTCGTCAACTCGGCGTTGCGGGATGAGCGAAGGAGGAATCGATATGGCCGACGACAAGAGCAAGCGGGACTTCCGCGATCGGGACCGGGTCTCGGCCGATGAGGATTATGAAGTCGAGTATTTCGCAACAAAGACCGGCATCACACCCCAGCAGGTGAAAGAGCTGATCGCGAAGCACGGCAACCAACGCGAAACGCTGGAGCGAGAAGCGAAGGCTCTGCGGAAATAATGACCAGGCTATCGGATCTCGGCAGACCAATAATTGGGCACCGACATGAAGGCCCGCCCGCGAGCGAGCTCGATCATTTCATGCCTTGCCCTGTTTGCGGCCAACAGATCGACATGCGCGATTTTCGCCAGGTCGCTTATCATTCCGATCCGGATCACGATCAGCCTATCGAACTAGACGCCTAGGAACAAAAGTGCCGAAATACCACGTTGAGGAAATGGACGGCGATACCGTGACGGCTACCCACATCGTCAACGCGACAACGCCGATCAGGGCGGCGCGGGAAGCGACAGAGCGCGACATCACTCTGCGCACCACCGAGCCCATCTGGATCAGGGTTGCCGACGAAAAGCGCGGCCACATATTCGAATACAGTTTCAGCCTGTAGCTGGCGATCCAACTCGGCTAGCTGAGTTTGGATGGCATACCATGCCGTCGACTTCGATACGCAAGTTCGACTATGACCCGAACACCAGGGTTCTCTCGGTTTGGTTTGTAGCGAGCGGGAAGCATTACGAGTTTTTGGACGTACCTGCTGAGGCCGTTGCCGCGTTCAAAGCTGCCTTTGCCAAGGGCGTCTATTTTAACAGCCACATCCGCAATCGTTATGCATTCCGGCTCGCGGCAGGGAGGGCAGCAGCCGCGTCGGGCGATTGACAGAATTTCAGATTCGAGGCGGCCCGCGCCATCGCAGGGGAGCAACTGTGCGAATTGACCAGGTTCCGAGGGCAAACGAAAACGCCCGCCGGCCGGGCCAGCGGGCGCGTATTATGTTAAGCTAGGTGCTGGGCCTATTTGCCCATCATCATCGCAGCTTTGCAGAAGTTCTCATGGGCCTTCGCAATATCTGCGTCAGCGCAGTCCTTCATCACAGCGTCCTTATCCTCCTGAGACATAGCCGACCAAGCGGTTTTCGCTTCGGCCTCAGACTTCATGGTCTTCATGCTGCTGTCCGTGAAGAAAGGAGACATTTTTGCAGGATCGTCGAGCGCAGACGTGCCAGTGGAACTGCCGGCAAAGGCCGATCCGGTCATAAGGGCAAATGTCGCGCCGAGAATGAGCATTTTCGAATTCATCAAAATTCCTCCGAATGCAACTGCTTGAATGCAGCCGTGCTAATTCAACGCTTGCGGGTAGAAAGGGTTTCCAGCCAAATTGAAAATTGTAGAAATTGCTACCGATATTTCGTCGTCAACCTAGGAGGAATTGGCCCGCAAGTTCGGTCAAGGCGGCCGGCGGCCACCATCGATGCTGCAATTGCCTGGCCGGTTGCCCCGGACTTGTTCAGGGATGGCCCGCGCTTGCTTCCGAGCGCGGGCCGACCATGATGAGTGAGGGGCGATCTTGGTCACCGGCAGGACCGCTTAAGAACGAGCCGGGTGTGACCGAACAGCCTCAGGGTGAGGATGTTCCCGACTGACGCAAAAAAGCCCGCCAGCGTGAGCCAGCGGGCAATCGGCCTTGAGTATACTAGAACGAGTTCCCCGGCTCGCTCGTTGAGAGGCATGAAAGACAAATGGGAATCTGACCACCAGTTCGTCGAAGGCGCCCGCCGTAGCCAGCGATGGGCGGAGAGAGAACTTGAATCCCTACAATCGACCATCCAAGAGACGCGCCGTGTCCTAGAGGCTTCACGGAAGCTCTTGGAAAAAATTGCCGAGCGCGAAGACCATACGCAGCCGTAGGGAATGGCCGGTGCAGTTGGGCATGCTTGTGGGCTTAACCGCACCGATATTGCATAAGTCACGGCTGATGGGCAAACCCACGGCCAGTACTTTCCGTGCAGGTGGACAGCTCGCCGGGCGAAGACCCCAACCACCTCGATCCCGGCGAGCCTAGACCTGATCAGAGTACGCGATCAGGACCGGGGATCAGCCGGCGATAGTGGCATCTCTTGCAGGTCAACCATTGTGAAGCACAGCTTCCTGATCGGACCTGCTGCCGTGTCGAATGGAATAGGCGCGAGTGATTTCCGCACCAAAAAGAAAAATTTCCGCCGAGTAGTAAGCCCACAACAGGATGACGAGCAGCCCACCGGCGGCCCCATATGAGGCCGCGACCGCGCTGGAGCCTATATACCAACCGATAAGCGATTTCCCGAGCGTGAACAGGGCAGCAGTCACAACAGCGCCAATCCAGACATCCCGCCATTCCAGGGTTCGATCAGGCAAGATCTTGAAGATGGCAGCGAAAATAGCTGCGAGGAGGACAAAAGAAACGACCGCGTTGATAACGCCCAGGACAAGTGTCCCGAACGGCAACTGTGCGTTGATGAGGTTGCCTAGGGCCGAAATCGCCGCGCTCGCGACTAGAGAGACGAGCAACATGAAGCCAAGTGCGGTGACCAGTCCCAGACTTACCGCACGTGCGCGCACCAGGCGCGACAACGAACTTCCCTGCGCTTCGACCTTCCATATCATGTTCAAAGACTGCTGTATTTCGCCGAAGACCCCGGAAGCGCTCACAAGCAAGGTGATGATGCCAATCACCGCCGGCCAAGTGCCGCCGGATGGCTTTTCGGATGCGCTCTTCAGTGCGGTTTGCAGGATATTTGCGCTTTCTGTACCCATCATCCCTGTGATTTGGGCGGACAATGCCGCTTGCGCTGCCTCGTGACCGAATGCGAGACCCGCAATTGCAACCACGATGAGCAGAATTGGCGCCAACGATGTTGTGGCATAAAAAGCGATTGCTGCGCCATGGCTGAGAGCATTGTCGTTGACGAACCCAACGACGGCTTCTCGCACCATTGCCCATGCATTTGTGATCCCGCGATGCATTTTTCGCCCCAGTCGAATTGGCGTTCACTAGCAATGCACCAGCACATGTGATGTTCCGGTTGCGGGCTGTGGCAGGAGTTTCGCACCGACTTCCGCGGAGGGTCGCCGGCATAGAACTTCCGCTCCGATGCGCTCGCATCGCCTTCGCCCCCATTTCGGGACGCGCATTTGATAATGGTTTTCTCAAGATCATTTTAGTTCGTTCGGAAACCATAGAAGCGGAGGCTGGCTCGTTTGCACCGACAAGGACAACAGCACGGAGGAGGTGTTGGAGGCGGCGCAGGAAGCTGGCGTGCATCCTGCGATCTCCGCCGGCCGCTGGCGGTACGAGCATCCGGACTATCGCCGCTTTTCCAAGCTGATTGGTCGAGGTGAGATTAAAACCGTCCTGAGCCTCAATATCGCTTTGAGGCGCCAAAGCTGCCAACGCGGTACCACCGTGTCTGCTTTCAGGCAGCGGCAACCAACGTCGTTGCGGCCAAGATCGCGCCACCAGCGGAATGGCACCTTTCCGCTGGTTTGCACCAGAAGCAGACCTTCTGCTCTCGTTCCATATACTGCCGGACCGCATGCGCCTCATATCGGTCATTCAGAATTAGCAGCCGCCTCTTTTCCGATGCCAACGCCTGAGCCTTTTGTGAGACCTAGGCGCAGCTTGCCGGCCGCAGCCTGTCCCAATTGGGACGAATAGTTGGCACCCATATTGCAAATCTACTACTCCTAAAGCTGCCGGACCGCTCTCGTGATGAGCCGCCAGTCGGCTAAGCGCCTCGTCGGTCTTTGAGCTGGCCCCAGCGGATCCCAAAAGCAGAAATTCGAGCGTACAGGCGACGTGAGGGAGGATACCCGAACCCGCGTGAACGAGGCTGTAAGGTCGATCGGATTTCAGTTCAATCGACAAGCAATTGATTTTCGCCGGGGTCGTTCCGATTCGCTTATTGTTCTGGTGTCGGACATCGCGAACCCGTTCTTTCCGGTATTCTTCAAGGGATCGAAAAGGAAGCTCGGGAACGAAGCACAATAGGTAACACAAAAGGTCAAAACAGAGCAATGGCCACAGCCGTTTGCGTCAGATTATTCAAGTTAATTCGCCGACCGCCAACGCGAACAGACGCGCATGGTCCCGTCCGTATAGCGTTGTTAATCCGGCAGTAGCATCTCCTCTTCATCGGCTGCGGCTTCGAACAGCAGCCGGAAGTCGTTACCCGGCATTTTGCCATCCATCGCAGATAGGCAAGCCTCAGCCGCCAGCCGCCACTTGGGGCCACGATTGGACCACTTTAGAAGCTCCTCCGCGGCGGCATCAACTCGGTTGACACCAAGGCGAAGCCCCGGGCGCTCAGTCTTCACATAAACCGGAGGGTTGAACCAGCGGTGGGGCATCAAGCCTCTCGAACGTCAAAGGCGATGAACAGTCCCCAAACGGAGGCTGAATTGACGATCATTCCGACCAACTGGCAGTCAGTCTCACGAAGATCATGGCCGCGCTCGCGCACCGCTGCAATGGTCGCCTTCAGGGAAATTATATTGCCCGGTTGAGAACCCAACAGGACCTCGCGGACCAGCTCCTTGGCCGTTTGCTGCACAGGCCGAACAGGTGCTTGAACGTCCATCCCATCCTCCCAGAGAGATAGAACCTCACCAGCTATTCTGTGGGTCACTTTCCGAAAAAGGCAAGAGCCGGAAACGTACAAAGCAGGTTGCCGCAAACACCCCATTTTGGAACGGGACCCGCCCTTTGTTCATTATGGGTGGAATCAATTTTTGAATGCAAATCCAAGGAATTTACGCCGTGCTCGCCAAGGATGGACAAAGCGGAGGAGTTCTATACCCGGCTTTTCGAGCGGAGGCCTGATGATCGTCCCATGGACGTGTTGATCCAATGGCGCAACGTCGCAGGCGCGAACTTGCAAATCTTCCATGATAAACGGCGAATGATAAAAAGCCCGCTGACGTCTGGCGACGCTGCAGGGATGGCCCGCGCCTGCTTCGGAGGCTGCGCGGGCCGACCATGACGAGTGGAGAGGACATCTTGGTCACCGGCACGGACCGCTGAAGAACGAGCCAGCTGTGGCCAAACAGCCTCAGAGCGGGAATGTTCCCGCCTGACGCAAAAACACCGTGGCTCAGCCGGCGGGCTCCGTTGCAGGGGCACTCAGGATAGTGCCACGGGCGCGGCGTCTGGGGTCAATGCAGTTTGCCGACTAGCCGAGCGTATTCGGCTTCAGCCCTGCCATATGACCCATCAGCCAGCGCAATCAGACGCGCTCGGTCAAGAATGACTACCTCTCCTCGCATTGAGCGTATCAGACCTTGGCCCTCCAAGGTTTGCAGCGCTATGGTGACGCCGGGCCGCCTGACACCGAGCATAACTGACAAGAACTCGTGCGTAATCGCAAAGCTGTTCCCGTCGACGCGATCATCGCACATCACCAGCCATCTTGAGAGCCTGTCGACGATGTTCATCCGGGCATTGCTGAGCGCGGTGAAGCTTGCCTGGAGGTGAAAGTAGTGAACGTAGCGGAGCAGAAAACTTCGCAGGGTTGGGCTTGTCAAAAGCGCCTTGGTGAAGAGGCCCGCGTCGATAACAAAGGCTCGGGCCTCTAATTGGACGTAACAATCGTGCGTTGACCGGTCATCGCCCATGATAAGCGCTGAGCCGGTCATACCCTCACAACCTATGATTCCGATCTCAGCTTCAATACCAGGCCGCAGTTCGCCCACCACTGACCCGAGACCGCTCTCGAAGAAGTACACGGTTCTGATTGGAGACCCCGCCACTTCGAGATGCGTCTTCAGTCCAAGGGAGACGCTTTCCAAATGAGGTTGCAGCAAGGCCAAATCTGCCGAGCACATTCGAAGCAGCAGCGAATTGCGATAGATGGAATTTTGGCGGGTGTCGCATTGCGCGGCAGTGTGAGTTCGTGAACTGGAGTCTGTCATAGCTCCCTCTCCCTATTGGGGCGGAAGCATGTTGATCGCTCACAGCCGACGGACGCCCTTAGAGTTGCCGTCGATAGCACACTGTATGCCTGCGGGCCGCGGATGTCCCATTTATTAACAACTGCGTTGATCAGCGCGAGCCAAGCTTTGGCGCGCCCGCGCTAAGACGGCATTCAGATACTCCAGGAATTCGTCATCGCTTTTCGTTGACAAGCCGACTTGTCGAGCGCGAGTCACAATGCGCTCCTGGAGTGAAACCGCTGTCTCATAGTGGTCCACGATCATCTGAAATGAAGCGCTCACTGGGGCGGATTCAAAGAGCTGTGCCATTGTGGCAATGTAGTTCCAAGATGATGAGAGTCGATGCGGCCGCTGCTTTGCGTAACAATCGTACAATGTGCTCAAGAATGTGCGGTTACCGGATCTAGACGGCCTATCCGGAGGTGGTGTGGAATTCTGCTGACTTAGCAGCACGGATAGAACTCGTGATCCGCCACGCAGCACGCGCCAGATAGGACCAATAGGGCGTAACTAGCGACGCGAGCGCCGCCGCTGCGATGCAGTGAGCCGAATGCGCCGAGGCCCATCAACTTCCACCGGGTCACCTCGGCAGTGGCCGCCTTCACCCCGGTCATGTCTTCGCTGAGCGATTCACCGCGTCTTCAGCCTTGGCAAAACGCTGCACCAGCTTGTCGGTCTTGGCGTACATCTTCGATCGGCTGGCGGCTGGGCGCTGCTCGGATTGCTCGTAAGAGAGCGCGGCTCAAGCATCGCTGTCGTTTAATGTCGCGCCGGATCTCGGTTGCGTCTCGCTGAACGCCCTCCATGGACGCCCTTCATCGTGGGTCCACCAGGGCTTTCTTGTTGTCTGAATAGCCGCCTTCGTGCGCGAGCACCTTGGCAGGCGCTTTCTTTTCGCGCGAAATTGCCATCGTTTTCAAGCGGGAGGGTCGGGATGCAGATTTTCGATGACATCGAGGCGCTGCTGGATGCGGGTGAAGCCTCGACGGCACTTAAGGAAGTGCGGGCGCTGGTGCATCAATTTGGGCGCGGGTCCAGTGTCTTGGCGGGCGCGATCGACGACCTCATTATTGACCTGTCGACGCTATCATTCGTCGCCGATGCTTACGGAGGCCGCATCGCAGAGGCGGCGCGCATGTTGGCCCGAAAAAGACTATTGAAAATCAAGTTGCTCGCACCTCGTCAAAGCGTTGAAGTGGTCAGCTAGAGATTGGTGGTCGCTACGAAAAACGTGTAGACCTGCTCGGTGCTCCGACGCATCGAAACCTCTCGCCATCATCGGTTCCGTGCGGACGAAAGAGCCGCCTGACCCTGCGACCAGATGAAAGCTTGGACTTGCGGCAGACCGCAAGCAGTTGGAGCTTGAATTGCCGACACACTCTCAGGAACCGTTGCCGGGATCGCACTCCATTGGTCGTCGGCCCAGATCCGGCGCGCCTCGCTTAAGGTGCCGGTCGAATATGGCCAGCTTCTCTTCGTAGCCGATCCGCACTCTGGACCTGCAACTATCGCATTTGAAACCGGCAATCGTTTTCAGCCAGGATCCCCTTCTCACCATAGGGCGTGAACAGGAGGGGCATTGGAATTCTAAAGGTACGTCGCGCAGTTCATTTGATAGAGGCACTGTGCATGTTCTCCTCAGCGGCACGGCCACTGCAACAAAGTGGAAGGAGAAATGTTTCCGGATTCGGCCATTTGCGGGAAAGAATCGGACCTAAGTCTAAATGGTGAGCGGCCCTGAAACCCATCGGCCTTTGCGTCGGAAATTAAAAATAGCGAGGGTTCGAAGGCGGCCGCGGGCGTGAGGCTGGCAAGTGGGCCAAGACGGCGGCGGTAAGGCGGAGCTGTGGCGATCAAATAACCGGTTCGCCCAGAATCTCGTTCACCCAGCTCATGGTTCTCAGCCCGTATGCCATTCCGGCGCAGTCGGCAAACCAGTCGAAGACACTCATGTCACGCCCTGTGACGCTTTGAAGGATTTCGATCGCTGCGCCCGTAAAAGCAAGTAGAACCGCCAGCCGGACCACCTGTTGGGGCCAGCCGAGGCTACCCAAAGCCGACAAGGTGGCGAACGCGGCGGCGTGGTTGAGCTTGTCGTGATGAGACGTAAAGGCCAACGCGTGCAGCAAGTGGTCTGGCAATAGCGCGAGCAACAGGACGACCGCCAACGTGGAGAGAAAGGCAGCCCTTGCCATGCTCTGATAAAAGCTCGACTGCGGCAATCTATCCGCAGCACTCCCGGTTCCTAGTTCTCGCTTCCGATACTGGCGCACTAGGCAGAGCTCCAACCTGCATCTGAGCTACGAGCGCGAACAACTGGCATGCTTAACAGGCCTCCTGATGTCATCAGGAAGTTCCATGAAACAGCCTATGTCACTCTGGATGGTTCCATAGGGCGCTGCGAATGTCGCCCTCCATTGTGATGAGGCCGAGGGTTTCCTGCCGAAAAGGCGCGGCGGAATAGGCGAGCCATTGGTACCGCTTGCGCCCAGGTGCGATGCGTATCGTGCTGGGCGGGAGCGGAACTCTTTCCAGCCTTGGCCCAGCTGTGCAGCCGGGCCGACGCCCTTCTGAATTCAATTATCGCCGGCGTCGCGGCTAAAAGACGAAACCGCTGTTTAGTCTGGTCATCCCTGCCTTGGTGATCTCGCCTCTACATATTCCAATCCTAGACGCTAGGCCAGCAGCGGCCACTCGCGGCTGTCCATCAACAATCCCAAACATCAGGTCGCGGTTATATACAAAAAAGCCGGCCACCTTTCGGCAGCCGGCCAGTGCAAACAAGGAAGGGAACGTTGCACTGATGGGGCAGTGCACCGTCCGAAGCGTTTCCAGGCGACAATGTTCCACCGATGAGAGAACAAAGAAGGCTTCACCGCCAGCGCACATTCCCCTTAGCTGCGCTGTATTGCCAGCGGCTAGTCTCTAAAGGCCTTTAACCAGCCACGGATCGGTGTCGTATCCGAGGCGCGGCTTTTCCGGCGTTCCATCGGCCGGCAATTTGGCGGTTCCGGTCGGCCTGCAGTCCAGTTCGAGCACCTGCTTCTTGGCAGAGTGCTTCGTAGAGCAAAGGTCCGTGGCGTCACTCACCACCACCTTCTTCTCCTTGGCTATAGCGACACCAGTCCCAGCGATCACGATCGCCGCGCAAAACACAGCTACTCTCATCATACTCCCCACCGTTGCTCCTCCCCAAAAATGCTGAGCATGACGTTACGGCACATTTAAATTAGCGCAAGCGAATATTAGCTTGACTAGTCCCCTTCACATCGGCTCTGGTCGCCTCCCCTTGCTGCTGCGCCTTGCGAAACCGGCAGCGCGATATGCTAGGATGGGCGCATGCCTGCTCATGACCGGGCGGCCGCTGTTAACGACTTGAGCTTGACATGGCAGAAGGCTGCAGCCGTCAAGTTTCCCAAGTCGTCGTGGCGATGAACGATCGCGTCGAGGATCGCTTACCAAGCGGCGTTTACTAAGTTCCGCTGGTGCAGCCCTGCGCGAACACCATAACCACGTGATGACAAATCAGCCATGTGTGTGGCGCGGCGGGCTTGTTCCGCTTGTGGCCGGCGCCTACCCACCCGGGTTCCCCAACCATGGCGTCGGCCATTTTCGTTCTCTCAGCGATTATAGGCCTTTGCTATCGGCCTATGTGTTGGCCTTGGATGGCGAGATCGCGGTTAGATCGCCTCGTTCGTTTGGATGTTTCGCTGGCGTTGGCAGGAGGCGCATATGTTCGCCAGCCGGCGGATACCACACCGCCCCACCGGTCAGGCCCAGCGCGTCCGCTGCAAAGTCCCCGCAGACCGCTGCTGGGCCGCTGGCGGGCAGCGGCTACTTGCTGACGATCCAATCCACCAAGCCAGTTTCGATCAGCTCGCACCCAGTGAAATCGCGCACCAGGGCCTTGGCTAAATCGCGCCATTGACACTCAGGCGTACCCGTTTCCCCTACTAGGGCTCGGAATGCACATCGGAGAACGTCGGCTTGAAAGGCGGAGACGGCAACAGTAGACGGGTCGGCATCTTCCCAGCCTAGCGCCACGTCGCGACGACGTTGACCAAGGCGCTTCAGAAGCTCGCGTGAGGCTCGGATGGCCCTGCGCGATTGATCCATGTCCCGGCGAAATGTGGCGGGTTCCGCCATGGACTTCTGGCGCATCAGCAAGGTGGCCGTAGTGGCCGCTCGAGCGATATCTATGGGCGTTGCAACCATCGCAGCCTCCCAGAAAAGGCAATGGCAAACGACACATTAATAAGCTCGCCGAAACTCTCTCCGCAATGAAAAGAGTTGTACGAATTTTACCAACCCGCACCCTTTCAGTGATGCCGGGCCGCTGCTGTCCTCGCTCTTGTTCTGTCATCGTAATGAAGGACGACATCTCCGAGCACCCGTAGCACACCTGTTGCATGGAAAAAGCTGTAGGCGTTTATAGGTGCCCGGGCACTCCGCCATTTGTTTGCGTTGTGGAGCGGGACAAAGCAGGTTTCCTCACTCAGGCCGCCTACCGTGAAGCGGGGCACAAGCCCGACTTCGACGCATTGCCTTGGGAAGCTGAATACAGGGCCGCCAACTCAACGAAAGCCGGTCGTACGCCTAGCTAGCAACCAGAGGCACCGTGACGGTCGTGGCGTAATTTATCGGATACTGGTCGAAATACGGGAAAGCGATGACGAAGGCATAGCTCGCGGTCAGATGCGCCATCTTGAAGCCGCCGCTGGCAGGGTCGATCGCGATCGTCACAATGACGTTCTGCAGACCCAGGTTCACCAATTTCTGCGTGGCGATGGCCTGGATGTCGCTCTGCGAAAGCGTGTTGTTCAGCTGCAGCGCCCGAGAAGAGGTTTCCAGTGTATAGCGGACGGTCGACACGGCATTCATGGCCCAGCCGAAGGCGAAGATTCCGAACAAAAGCATCACCAGGAAAGGCGCGATCAAGGCGAATTCCAGCCCGGCTGCGCCGGAGCAGTCACGGCGCCACCTGGATCCGATCCTTTCAGCGGACACGGATCACCTCCTGATGGCTGATCGCGCGCGGGTCCGGGAAAACACCGAAGTTGAACGGGGGCACCCAGGTGCCCGTGGCCGTTATCTGGACGAAGACAGTCGGCAGCTTTGTTCCGCCGCAGATGGTGGTCTCATCCACGACCGTGGCGCCGCACAAATAGGAGCGGATCAGCACGACGGCGGCGTCCTCGGGCTTGTCGTTCCAGCTCGAAAGCGCGACCGCCTGCGTTCCCGTGTCATTGGACGCGCCGGCCATTACGAGATTGGCCGCGGTTTTAACGCCCGCGCGCATCTGCAGGTAACTCGTCACGTAGGACCAGCCGTCGGCGATGCCGAGGCAAACGAGGCACAGGACCGGCAGCAACATGGAAAACTCCACGGCAGCTATCCCGGATTTGTCCCGGACAATGCGCAAGGTCCGCCCACCCATCCGGCTACTCGACGAGCTGAACGGACTGCGTCGCCGGAATGTCTTCCATCCCTAGACTGGTGCAGTTCTGCTTGATCGTCGTACTGCCTGACCACTGGATGGTGTCGGCGACGACCTGAGTGCAGCCACCGTTCCCCGAGAAGTTGCCAAGATAGTTGACCTGCTGCCTGGGAAAATAGATGGCGCCGGTCAAAAGCGAGTCCGCTGTGCCATTGAAGGTGCTCTGTGCCGCAGTCCCGGTCCTGTCGCCGTAGAACAGCACGCCGGAATAGGCTCCGGAGGTAGGCGCGCTCAGCGTCACCTTGGCGTTGCCGTTCATGCTGACAGTGTTGCTGCCTGCCATGAAGATGGTTACCCCGCTGCCCGCGACGACCGCGTTGGCGTTGACCTTCATACCGCCCTGCACGACGTAGACGCCGGGCTGCAGGGTGACGTTGCCGCTGAGGCTCATGCCGCTACAGTAGGTGCCAGGCTGGAGTGTTTGCGACGTCTTGTTGCCGTTGACAGACTTGCACGGGTTCCCGGCCGTCGGCGCCGCCAGGCTGGAGAAAGGATCGGCTGCCGGCAAGGCCTGGGTGATGTTGGACTTGCAGACCGTGGTCGCCGGATTGTTCAGCACCATGCCGCCGACCGTGATCAGGCAGTCGGCCTTGAGCACCGCCGAGCCCTGCGTCTTTATGGCGTCCGAGGCAATCGAGTCCGACATGACCGAACAGCCGGTGAGGTTGACGGTGGTGTTGCCGGAAAAGAGCGCAGCCTGGGAGGCCGACTGACTGAGCGCCAGCACGCAAGCCTTGGAGGCGTCATTGATCAGCGCCACCGCCCTTGCCTGTTCGGCAACGGGCGCCTGGTTGAAAATCGCCGTGAAGTAGCGATCTAGGTTCTGCTTGACGATGACCTCCACCGCCTTCTTCGCGGTGTTCGGGCCGGACAATGGCGGCGTGTTGACCTGGATCGTGCCCGGCGTGGCAAAATTGTTCGAGGTCGCGGACTGCGTGGCGGCGGCGATGATGGTCGGGTTATCGGAACCCGCGACTTTCTCGAGCGCACCGGCATAGGCCGCGGCATCGGCAACGGCCTGCAGCTTAAGGCTGCTGTAATACCAGAAGGATGTCTCCACACCGAGGCCGGCGCCGCCAACCACGACCGGCAAGGTGAAGGCAACGATGACGGCAACGTTACCGTTCGTGGCGCGCCTTAGGCGGCTCAAAGCAAACCAGATCCGGGTGAACGCGTTGGATGCCATATGTATTAGAAACCATGAATAGATAAACGAATGTGTAAAAAACCCATTCCGATTCGATGAAGTCCGACCTGCCAGACGAAATAGGTGCGCTGCAATTCCTCCTCGCCTCGCATGTACCGAGATCAGGCCGCTCAATCTGCGGTCGATCTCTACGGGTTGGAAGCGGCGACCGCCGTGGCGCAGTGCGCTTTGGAGGCTCATTTCGACGGTCGACCAGATGACTATCGCTTTTGGTGCGATGTCTTTCACCAACTGAGAAGAGCAACTGAAGGAACTTTTGCCGCGAAATCGTGTTCGTTCGAGCATGACCAGAATAGCCGACCTTGGACCGCCTAAGCCCGGCAAGCCACACCAACCGCAGGACGGGCACGATCGATTTCACCCATGCCCGATCTGCGGCCAGCAGGTCGACAAGCGCGACTTCCGCCAGGTCATGTGGCACGAGCAACCAGATCATGAGCCGCTGGAGCTCGATCAGTGAGGCAGGAACAACTGGGCCGCCAGCCAGAAGCCGACGGCCATCAAAGACAAAACAACGAGTGCGACGAGGAACAGCCTCATCGCCGGTTCCTACCACGCGTCAGAACAAAACCCGCCGACCGAAGCCAGCGGGCTTTTGTTGCAGGGCCGTGGTTTGCTTAGGATGTGGATCGCGGTTCAACACTGGGTGCCAATTGCGCAGTCACTGCGCTCAGACGCCCACGTTTGGTCAGTACTGGCTTGCTGTATTCTTTCTTCATGCAGTCCCTCCAGTGGAAATTTGAGGCAAAGCGCATTTACAGCCAAAGGTTGTCAATCAGCCCGCGCCTTGTCAATTCAAAAGGTGCCCGCCGCCCTTGCGTCCGGCGGACGAGAGACGTCACACCGCAAGCATCTCACCAGCCATGGAATCGTCCAACACCGTCCAGGTACTGAGGTTACCTAGCCGCAGGAGGGTCCTGAAGCCGCACAACCTTGTCGAGATGTAGCCGTATCCGCTGGCCTTCAGCGAAGGACAGCGCAAACGATTCCAGGCCGAATGAGCGTGTAATTTCCTGGTCGGTCTCTATGATGCGGACGACCCATTCGCCACTGGCTCCGACCACTTCCACGCGAGGCGTGGCCTTGCGAATTGACACCACGTTGCTCATCACATCCTCCCTACGAAACGCAATGGCAAGTCGATTTAAGACCGTCGTAGTCGGTAGATCAATAACAAATGCTTGCTCGGATCGGACGAACCATCCTGGATGGGCATACAACGGGGGCTAATGCCACTTCAGTCAGGCGAACCCTCCGGGGAACCTCCCTTGAGATAGCCTCTGCTTCAGGTCGTTGGCATTCAGGATGGCCGCCAGCTCTTCGGCATACTCCATGTCGGGAAGGTCGACAGATGGGTGGCCCGCTACAATAGCCGGCAGCCCGGTGAACACGTCGAACACCGTCCACGTCCCATCCGGTTCCCGCCTTACGCCGTACCGCAGAGTTGCCATGAGGGGATGCTAATGGAAGCCGCGAATATATGGTACAAAAAATGCGAGCGGGCGATCGGACAACGGGCACGCCTTGCAGAAGTTTTGCCGCTACGACGGGTTCGGTCGGGCACGGCCAGAATAGCCAACCTCGGACCGCCCATCCCCGGCAAGCCACATGACCTGACTGGGAAGAGCATTTCTATGCGCGCCCCATTTGCGCGCAAAAGGTAGACCGTCGCGACTTCCGCCAGGTGATGTGGCACGAGCAACCGGACCACCAGCCGCTGGAATGCGACGCCTAAGAGCGCAGCACAACCCAACTGGTCATCGCTATCGAAGCAGCGTTTGCGGGGCGGCCGCTTCTAGGCGCATGGTGGCTAGATGACCCGAATATGGGTGGGATCGGATGGCGCCACGATTTATAGCGAAACCACTGTCCTGGCCGACCGAACCGGCGGCTGGCTGGTCCGGGCCGGAATGAACCGGGGCAATGCCCGGCTCAACGGCTACGCTCTCGATCAAGTGCACCTGGTCCCGGTAGATCGTGCCGTGGAGGTCGGTTTCGGCGGCGCAGTTTTACTGCCGCAACTTATCCGTGAGGCAGCATTCGTTTGCGGTGTTGACCGCTCGCAGGATGTCGTGAACGCTGCCTCCCACCGGTTCGCCGATGCAGTGCGCGTCGGACGAGCCGAGTTCCGAACCGGGCTAGTCGAGGACTTGCCCTTGCCGGATAGCACATTCGACAAGGCTCTCAGCGTCCACACAGTGTACTTCTGGCAAAGCCTTAGAGCTGGATCCGCAGAGCTCCATCGCGTCCTCAAACCAGGCGGTCGCGTCGTGCTTGGCTTCCTCCCGAAGGCACATATGGACCGGATGAACATGCCGGCCGATATTTTTACACCTCGCGAGCCGGATGAGGTCATTGCTGCCTTGCGAGAGGCAGGGTTCAGCGACCCTGAAGTGCGGAGACCGAGCACGGAAACCGCATGGCTCGTTGTGACAGGCACGCGAAGATAAGTTTCGGCGCCTGGAAGCGGAAAAGCCCGCCGCCGAAGCCAACTGGCTTTGTTGCAGGGGTTTGCCTAGGCTCCTCTGGGTTCAACACTGGGTGCCAATTGCGCCGTCACTGCGCTGAGACGCCCACGTTTGGTCAGTACTGGCTTGCTGTATTCTTTCTTCACTGCAGTCCCTCTCTAGCGAATTTCGGCAAAGCGCCTTGGGCCTAAAGGTTCTCACTCATCGGTGCAGGTTGATGGCGTGCACACAGCCGTTACGGCCGAAAGCTTCTCGCGCTTCTTTAGTTCCGGCTTCTGATAAGGCTTCTTCATGCAGGGTTCCCCACGTTTGTCCCTCAATGCGAAAATGCGGTGCGCCGACCACGATTGTCAACCGGAAACACTGAAGTAGCGGCCGAGCGACGCCAGGGGCCGGCACGCGCGGTCAGGGCGGCGTGCGCAGCGTGGATGCTGCAATTGCCTGGCCGGTTGCCATGGCCTGCTAACGAGCGCACACTGCTGCGGTCGCCTCGAAAAATCAAAAACAAACAGGCACGAGGCGCTTGGGAGCGATCATCAGGCTTTCGCCCGACCAGGGAGAAGGCCCATGCCCACACCGGCACAGAGCCGGCTCATATATTTTATGGGCCAACTCGTTCACAACGAGAGCATCGTTTCCAAGCAGGATATTATCGTCGGCTTACTGGATCACGAAGGCAGTCCGACGGCCGACGCCGACGAATTGCTGGCGAACTTGCATCGATCACTGCAACAGGCCCGACAGAGCTTGCACGAGGCGCAAGAGATCTATGGAGTCAGAAATGCGGAGTAGCGAAAAAACAAAACTCGCATACACAGCCGCAGAGTTCGCCGAAAAACACGGTTTGACCGTGAAGGCAGCCGAAATCATCCTGTCCGTGAACGGCTCCTCACGTGTCGCTTGCGATGCAGCAGCACGCGCATTCAAAGAAGCGGTTGCGCACCGAGCACACAGCAATGACGGCGAATGAGGCCCGCGCCTGCTTCCGAGGCTGCGCGGGCCGACCATGACGAGTGGAGAGGACATCTTGGTCACCGGCAGGAATCGCTGAAGAACGAGCCGGGTGTGAACGAACAGCCTCAGAGCGAGGTTGTTCCCGACTGACGCAAAAAAGCCCGCCAACATGAGCCGGCGGGCCAAGTAATGGGTCGCTGTCCAATGAACGCGTTAGGTGTCTTCAGATGGATTTTGGTCGAGAAGCCGCCGCGCGTCAGGCGCAACAAATCGGGCGCCGATTGAACGCCCTGCGGACGCAGGAACGCCTTCGTCTCGCGGGCGCTCCGCGTAAGCAAATCTTCGCCGCCGAGAAGCTCAATCGTCTCGGCCCAACCGTCGTCTGCAAGCAATTCGTGTGTCATCGCAGTTAGAATCCCACCCGATTCCGCAGGGCAATACCTATCTTATCGCCTAGGCCCTTTTGCCCCTACCGCCGAGACATGACCGCGCACCACGGAGCTGTCGAACATCTGCACCAGGTGCGACCGGTGTCGTTGCGCCCACTTCTGTGCCGGATAAGCAAAGACTAGGCCGGTAAACGGTGAACGCAGTTCGGGGAGTACCCGCACCAGATCGAGCTGATGGGCGAGATAGCCTGGAAGAAAGCTGATGCCCAATCCTATCGCCACGAGCGCCCTCACCGTTAGCAGATCATCGCAGGTGAGGCCCCCTGTCAGGTCAACACCGATCTTCCGGTCGCCCGCCAGCATCGGCAGCGGTCGCGCCCATGCCTTGCTGAGGGCGATTAGATCGTGATGTTCGAGTTGCTCCAGTGAGACAGGTGTGCCCCGGCGGCCGAGGTAGGCCTTGGAAGTGTCCTGAAGGACCCGTCACGAAAGCGCGTGAGATCAGGCTGGAATCGCGCAACGGGCCGACGCGCACGGCGAGGTCGATGCCGTCGGCGACGAGATCGGCAACGCGGTCGGTGACGACGAGATCAACGGCGACCGCCGGATAAGCCTTACGGAACGCTGCAATAACAGGCGGTAGAAGCGTCTGCGCGATATCCACTGACGCCGTCAGCCGAAGCTGTCCGTCCATCCCCGCCGACTCTGCGCGAAGCTCAGCTTCGACGGTCTCGATTTCTCGCAGCGCGATGCGACACCGCTCGAAATAGGCTTGGCCCTTGGGCGTAGCGCGCAGCTTTCTGGTCGTGCGCTGGATCAACGAGAGCCCGAGCCGTCGCTCCAGGGCCGCGACCTTGGCGCTCACTGTCGTTGCAGGCATGCCGAGACGGCGCGCCGCGCCGGCAAAGCTCCCTGCCTCGAGGACGTTGATGAAGACACATATCTCGTCGATGCGCATTCCCGGATTATGCAGAAAACGGGATGCTCATTCCAGTCATCTCATATTTTCCGGGCAATGCATTTGCGCGATGATTTCGCTTGTGGAAATCGCCAGCAGGGGAGCGGAGGCCATGAACGATCAATCGATCAATCCCAATGACGCCGCCAGCGTCGTCGAAAAATATGCCATCAACCCGCGCGTTCGGGTCGGTCACGTCCATCTCAACGTCGCCGACATCGAGCGATCGCTAGCCTTTTATTGCGGTGCCCTCGGGTTCGGCGTCACCATGTCGCTAAGCGAGGAGGCTGCCTTTCTCGCGGCGGGCGGATATCACCATCATCTGGCGCTCACTAACTGGAAAAGCCGCGGCGGCGCCGCGCCCCCGATTGGCACGACGGGCCTACACCATGTCGCCTTTCTCTATCCGACACGGGCGGCGTTGGCGGCTGCGCTGCGCCGCCTGCGAGCAGCAGGGGTGACGCTCACCGGCGCGAATGACCATGGCGGCTCGGAGGCGATCTATGTGCGCGATCCCCGGCAACGGGGTAGAACTCTATTGGGATCGCCCGGAAGCGGAATGGCCGCGCAACCCGGACGGCGCGCTGAAACTGGTCAGCAATCCGCTCGACGTGGACAATCTCGCCCGCGAGGGGGCATCAGACTGCTAAGCCGGCCACCGCCATGGCGGGCTGCGTTCGGAGGACTGCTGCGACAGTGCTAGCCATTCACCGAGCCACGGAGCCGGTTGGCTGCGAGCGGAGGGCAACCACTCGGCTGGCGGGCTTCGCCACCCCAGGTATTAAAGTGTACGCTTCGAGAAGACCGTCGGCAAACTCAAGCGCTTAAAATGCGTCGCAATACCCTGCGGGAAGAGAAGCGAAGCTTCGCATCCGAGCTTATAGGACTTGACCGGCGGCTAGCCAGACGGCTCCCGCGCGGCTGAGACGGCCCTGTCCCGTTCCTTTGGATGAACTGCGCCTTGTGGCCGGTGATGTTCTCGATCGCCTTCAAAAGGGGTCGATGGACCTCACAGAGCTTGGCATGCTCGCTGTGGTACGCACAGCGACCCGAATATGCTCTTGTGCAGCGCTTCGGCTGCCGCCAGGAAGCGCTCGATTTCAGCCCGGGAAAGCTGTTCGGAAGGTTTGGTTCTGGCCATTGGTGCTTGCGCAATTACTAATTTAGTGAAACCTTACGTTCTTCTGGGGAGTAGACGTGAGACCGGTCGGTCCAGCTACGGGCGGCATTGAACATGATGTTTTTTCCGCGATTACTGATTGGGATGTTTGCCACGTCGACCGTGGTAGCGACCTGGACTTACCTAGCAACCGATTCGTTCTGGAAGTCCCTTGCATGGACCTTGCTGATTTTTATCATCTTTCAGGTTGCATATTTCCTATTTTCATTCGCGCTTTTCTACAAGTAAGTTTTGGATGAAAAGAACCGAAGAAAAACCGAACACTGCCGAGCCTACCTGTCGAGACGGCGGTGTCTCATCTGAAGGGCGCTCGATGACGCTTCTTTGAGGGAGACCGCCAGACACGAGAGCAGCGATCATGCTAATCTTTGCGAACCATGCGAAAGAAGGAAAGCCGTGGCAGCGCCAACAATCATCGAAAAGCGCGCTGGCGCTGGATGTCGCCACGGAGATCGTCGTTAGGGTGCGGACCGACGACGCCGAAGCCGAGGAGGGCGAGCGGGGTCTAAGGAGGAAACACAGATGGCTGCCTATCTGATAGCGGATGTAGACGTAAAAGACGCTGCCTTGTTCGAGGAATATCGGCGGGACGTTCCCGCTACCGAAGAGCGGTACGGTGGGCGGTACCTGGGCCGCGGTGGCGCCACCAAGGTTTTGGAAGGTGATTGGGATCCACACCGACTGGTCATTGTCGAATTCCCCGACATGGCGTCATTGATGGGCTGGTATAATTCGCCGGAATACGCCCGGCTGATCGAGATCCGCAAACGTTCCGCTAACACCAGGATCATCGCTTTAGAAGGGATTGCAACGCCTGCCGCGTGACCCATAAGCGCGGCCAGCGGACCCGACGACAGTTGGGCATCCTCAGCGTCATTTCTTCCTCACGGCGAGATGCCGGAGCAGCAAGACCACTTAGTACCGTCTATGATCAATTTGCCGCTGCGCCGGCGAGCGAGCAAAAGACGCGGGAACAGGTGTCTCGTGACCGCCGTGTTATCCCGATCATCCGAAGACGTTCGCTCTGGTGCGGGACGACTTCAAGTTCTTTTTCAAGGGTGTTCGGAGGTTGGCCCACGGCTGAAGGGCTGCACAACCAAGGGGCGACGATCAGCTTCTCCACCTTCAGACACATCGTGATAACCTGTCGGCCATGAAATCGGTGGCTTGAGAGAAACGTGGGCGGGCCCCAGGAGACTAATTTCTGCCCATGGGGAAGGCGATGTCCGCGCTAGCCGGAATGTCAGCTACCGAAGATCCGCCGTGTGAAGGCTGCCAGTCCGCTAACGGCCGCCCCAAAGCTGCCGGTCAAGACAAGGTCGCGTTGGAACCGATCCTTCGCATCCCCCGTTATCGAATGGAAGGGACATTACTTGCCATTAGGAGATGAAGAATGAAACGGCTTCTTTTTGCCACTGCCATGATGGCTCTTTCCAGCGGGCTTGCGTTCGCGGGGACGACAGGGACAACAGGGACGACGTCGAGTGGCTCCTCCACTACCACAACGATGCCGACGACAGATAACAACACGGATTCGACCACAACGAAGTCGACCAATTCGAACTCAGCGAAGGACTGTGCGCCCGGCCAGCAGAGTGGCAGTGCTAAGCAGGCCGCTCCTGGTCAACAGGATGACACCAGTGCCAAGTCCGCAGCCCCTGGACAGATGAAAACGACTGCCGAAGGTTGCTAATTGTGGCGGGAGGGGCTGGTTGCACCGGCCGGAATGGATGCCTCCCGCTGCCGACCGGCGGCAACGGACCGGCCCGCGCCCTTCGATCAGCGCGGGCCGTTTTTCTGAAAGAACCTCCCTTAATCGTCCAAGGAGCCTGCAGCCTTTTCTTGGGCGAGCCGGAATGCATAGTTGGTTGCGGATGTGATTGTTGAATAGCGGCCCTTGGTGGGGCAGATTTGAACGCGACAAACGCCTCAAGCGGCACGCCCAGGAAATCGTATTGCTTCCCCCCTCGCTCAAACAGACCGAGAGAACCCTGGTCCGGGTCAATAGTCGAACTTGCGCATCGAGGTCGACGGCATGGTGCGTTTCAAGAAACCAGCGTGAGCCGCGGCCAGCCGGGTATGGACCGCCCTACAGGCTGAGCTGTATTCGAAGATGTGGCCGGGCGTAGAATGACCTCGCGTTCCGCCGCTTCGCGCGCCGCCCTGATCGGAGTTTTCGCGTTGACGGTGTGGGTGGCCGTCACGGCATCGGCTGCGATCTCCTCAACACGGTATTTCGGCACTTTTGTTCCTAAGCGTCGGTAGCGACTCCGCTTGTTTAGGGGTCGCCCTCAAAGAGGAGAAAAGGTGGCAAGCTCGTCGTCTCCCTGCCGCCGGGGGTGTGACCCGGCGGCTTGCACGTTCGACTAGGGTCGTTTCAGCGGTGACCGGTCTTACGGCGTTGGCGCAGGATCCTGTTTGGAAGCCATCTCGTCGATCTTCTCGGCAAGCACGCTGTTGGCCCATTCGGTGACCTCGGCGTCGACCGGCTTGTTGGCCATATCGGCGAGCGCGTCATCCAGCGATGGGACGGCGGCAGCAGCATCGGCCGCCGCTATATTGGCGGCATCGAGCGCCGCCTGCGCTGCATCGATCTGCTCCTGGGTCGGGACTTGGTCGGCCGGAGTATTCGGGTCGTTCAATTTGGCGTTCAACGCGTCGACTTCCGCTTGGGCGGCATCTACCGCGGCTTGGGCGCCCTTGGCGGCAGCCGAAGCTGTCACATAAGCCTGAATGCCGGCGAATTTCTTGCTCTTGGAGTTCATATAAGCGTTGATGTTGCGCTGCAGCGAGTTCAGCCGGCCAAGCTTGGCGTGAATGTTCTTGTCCTTAGGCGTCGCGGCGACCTCAATGTCGTCGACGGCGACCTGGTCTTCGCCCGAGGCCTTCTTTCCGGCGTGAGCCGATGCCGACTTGCCGTGCGAAGCGCTGTTGCCGGACTTCCCGCCGCCGTTGCCGGACTTGCCGCTATTGCCGTGACCACCGCCATTGCCGTGACCACCACCATTGCCGTGACCACCACCATTGCCGTGACCACCACCGTTTCCACCCGCACCAGCGAAAGCAGGAGCGGTCACTAGCGCAAGCGCGGCAAGCGCCGCCAAAAGGGTTTTTCGGGATGTCATGGTACCTCCTCAGGCGAATAGCCACCTCGCCGATTCGTTATAGAGCGGCTTATAAGAGTTTCCTAATTCGACTGAATGAACTTTAGATAAATGCTTGTTGCAATGAGCGACTGACGACTGCGAAGCGCTTTGTAACCCTCTGAAATCTAGCAAAAAATCCGGAGTCGCAGACCGTATCCCCCTTTAGCGCGACTGAAGTCCCATACCGATCGACCTTGGTCGGGCGATGCACAACCGCGGAATGCTTGCGGCATTTCGGAGTATGGCGTCACCATGTGGCTGTGACTGCGCATTGGCAGACAACTCGCCGGGCGAAGACCCCAACAACCTCGAGCCCGGCGAGCCTTACACCTGATCAGAGTACGCGATCAGGACCGGGGATCAGCCGGCGAAAGATGTGGGTGCAATATGGGTGCCAAACTATTCGTCCCAAATTGGGACCATGCTGCGGCCGGCAAGCTGCGCTTAGGTCTCATAAAAGGCTTAGGCGCTGGCATCGGAAATGGCGATCGCTGGTCGCTCTGCGCCAAGCCGCAGGACCAGCATCATGGTTGCCCCATTTTGCAGAACTTGACGCACACAACCCCCCGCGACAAAGGCTGCTGGGCCGTCGTAGCGCCGATCTGCTCCGGCATGGCCGCGTGAATGCCCGCTCGACTCCAGCAACAGCTTCATCCTTGGTTGCGACGTTCCCGCGCGCGCCGCCGTCATCGAGCGTATTATCTTACTCGCCTAACCCGGATCGTGCCGCGTCCGCTTTCCGGGACGCACGGATCTATGCTCAATACCTAATGTCAGGCGCGTACCTGAATGGGTCCTCGAGCCGAGATAGCGCGTTAGTCCATACCCGACATTGCGATGTCCAGAAATCGACCGTTTCGCGAACAGCGATGACTACTCGGAGCTGCTATCTCGTTTGCGCCACGAACTGTCCCCTGCCCTCAATGCTTCCAACGTCTCATTTGGGGGCCGATAACGGACTGACAGCTTCGAGCGTCGAGCCGTTGGGTTAGACCCTGACGCCGATGCGTGCGCCGACGGAATCTTCCAACAGTCAACAACGCCGAGCTAAGCATCGAGCAAAACCGTCCCTCGCGGGCGGCTGCAACATGCCAGGACATAGCCGGCAGATTTCTCTTTAGCATTCAGTCCGCCCAAATCGTCCATGGTAACCTCGCCGGATAGTTTGGCTATTCGGCACGTTCCGCAAACGCCCTGCTGGCAGGCGGTTGGGATGTAGATGCCACAGTTCCGCGCCGCGTCCAGCAGGGTCTCTCCGGGCGCGCAGCGATGCTCCACACCCGAGCGGACAAAACGGACCGAAGACGAAATCGCCAAGCCCAATTCCGACCGAGAACCATTGCTGCCTCCGAAACTCTCCTCGTGATACTGCGCCGGCGGGAAGCCTATTGCATCAAGGCAGGCGCGTGCCGTCTTCATGTATCCTTCGGGCCCACAGGCAAAAACGGTGCGCTTGTGAAGATCGGGAACCAGGCTCAGCAGCATCCGACCATCAATTCGGCCGGTTGAACCCGTCCAAGCGGGACCTCCCTGGCCGCAAACCAAAGTCACTTGAACATTGGGAAAGCGAGCGGCAAGTGCTTCCAGTTCCGCTCGGAAGATGATGTCGCCTGGGGTTTTCGCGCTGTGAATGAAGCGGATCTCCCTGTCGTCTGCGCGGTCTGTAAGCGCACGCAGCATTGACATGGTCGGAGTCACGCCGCTCCCGCCCGAAAGGAAAACAGGTTTCTCCGACGGCAATTTATCCAGATTGAACGAACCGAGCGGCCCTTCGATCTCGATCTCGCTGCCCGGCGTCAAATGGTCATGGATCCAGTTGGAAGTGAGCCCGCCCTGCGTTCGCTTCACGGTGATCTGAAGATCAAGCGGTCGCGTCGGCGGTGACGATACCGAGTAGGCGCGCGTTATTGTGGCGCCGTTGATCCTGAGGTGCACGAGAACATACTGGCCCGCGCTGAAGCAGAACATCCGACCAGCGGCAGATGTGAGAACAAATGTTTTCACATCGTGCGTCTCGTCTATCACGCGACGGCAGAGCACTATATCTCGCGTCTTTTGTGCCCATCGCCGCTGACGCATGGTGGGCACGACATCTGAGGCTTGGATGGAGGCGTATGCATTCATCGTGCGGCTCGGCGTTAGGTCGAGCGAACATGCCAGTTCTTACCCCGCTGAACAGCAATATTATCCCAGCGTTATGATCGGGAATATCGATTAAACCTCCAGCGACATAACAGCGAGATGGAGAGCACGGATGCCTTTGCGAATGATCGGTTCGTGTTTGCGGCGTGCCAGTATCGCCGTATGGACTGGCTGGTGCAAGGTCGGCGCTCCTTCGACCAGGAACGATGGAATCTCACCGGTAAACCTGCGCGCATCATCGCTGCGCATGTAGCAAGTGCCGCCCGTTCGCCGGAGCATGATCTCCGCCAGAGCTTCCGATCCGGTCGAAAGTCGGCAGATCGCCAATTGAGCCAGCATCTCTGCGTGCGTTTTCTCCAGCACGACGGTGTAGCCTGGGCGGATGTAGGTGTCGGGATCGACGTCCGACAGGTTTCTGGCGGCAGTCGAAACCATTAAATATTCCTCGACCATCAGGTGCTCGTATGCGATCTCAGGCAAGTAGCGGGGGGCATAAAGCACCGCGATATCCAGGTTTCCCATGCTGAGGTCGCTGACCATCTGGTTCGAATAATCCGACTCGACATGGATTGAGGACTTCGGAAGTGCTTGGCACAGGGTTTCGACCCACCCGGGCAGGACTGAGCGGGTCATGCCCACTTGGGCGGCAACGCGCAAGGTGCCTTCGAAACGGTTGAAGGCCCGGACATCGTGGCGAGCCTGCGACCAAGTGGATACCAGAGATCTTGCGTAGGCTTCGAACCGGCGCCCTGCGGCAGTCGGCTCTGCCCCGGCGCGTCCGCGTTGGAACAGTTCAGATCCGATTGCGCTCTCCAGGTTCTTGATGCGGGTGCTGATTGTCGATTGGGTTAAGCCCAACCGATCTGCGGTGCGATTGAAATTTCTCAATTCGATGATGTCGAGAAAGGTTTCGATGTGATCAAGCTGCATGGAAATCCCGATCGAAAAATTCGATCATGTTCCTGCCTACCATAAGCTTGATCAAACAATACTCAAGGGGGAAGCTGCACCAGATCATCGGCCGGCGCACCGCCGGGACGGGCCACGGAGCGGAACAAAGTGTTCATAGTTGATTGCGACTGTCACAATTACTGGTCAAGCGCCACCGTGTTGACGCCATACCTTTCCGGCTTGTGGAAAGACATGTTCACCGAGGGCGAGAAAACAGGTCCAGTCGGCGCATTTCCGCATGGCCATCGCCCCTGGTTTCATCCGCAGGACTTCTCCCGCAAGGACGTCCGTCCGAAGACGGAAGCCGACAATTATCTCATCATGAAAGAGAAGCACCTCGACAAGTACAAAGTCGACGTGGCGATCCTCACCGGCGATGAGCCGATCGAGGCGTCGACCCTCGCCAATCCTTACTATGCCAGCGCCCTGGTCAGCGCCTACAATGACTATCAGATCAACCAATGGCTGCCGAAAGACGATCGTTTCATGGGTTCGATCATCATCGCACCACAGGATCCGAAGCTCGCTGCCGCCGAGATACGCCGTCTGGGCAGTTATCCGCGTATGGTCCAGGTTCTCGCTTCCCAAGGGTCCGTCAAGCCGTATGGAGACCCGTTCTACCATCCGATCTACGAAGCTTGCGCTGAAGTAGGGTTGCCGTTCGCCATACATCTGGGCGGGCATGGCGGCGTGAATTCAACTGCCATTGCGCCTGCGCCCACGACATTCTTCTGGGAAACGCATGCCATTTTGCACATGTCCGCGATGTCGCACGTGGCAAGCATGATCGCCCATGGCGTCTTCGAGAAGTGGCCGGACCTCTACTTCGTGATCATCGAGTGCGGTGTCGCCTGGGTTCCGTCGGTCCTGTGGCGCCTGGATGCCGACTACAAAGCGCTGCGTAAAGAGACGCCATGGCTGAAGATGCTGCCATCGGAATATTGCCGGCGCAACATCCGCTTTTCCACGCAGCCGCTGGAGCAACCTGCAAACATCCAACATCTCTGGTCCACGCTCGAAGCGATGGACGGGGAAAACACGCTGATGTTTGCGTCGGACTATCCGCACTGGGATTACGACGATGCCAACACGCTGCAAATCCCTCCTGCCTGGAAGAGCAAGATCATGGGACTGAATGCGTTGGAAGTCTACAAACGCATCCCCCGTGCGCAAGCCGCGAATGCTGCCTGAGGAACCATACGATGCCCGAGAAGACATATATCTGCCGCGTCCACGAGATCGAAACAGGATCTCCGTTTATCGCCAAGATCCGCAGCCTTTCGGTCGGGATTTTCCGCATCGGAGATTCATTCCACGCGCTGCTGAATGTCTGTCCGCACCGCGGCGCTCCACTTTGCGAGGGACCGCAATGCGGGACAACCGCGCCCGTTGAACAAGCGCAATTCATCTATCATCGCGAAAACGAGATCGTTCGATGCGCCTGGCATGGCTGGGAATTCGACATCAAGTCAGGTGAAGCCTTGGTCGATCCGTCCATTCGCGCTCGCACATTTCCAGTCACCGTCGAAGCCGGCAGCATCTATGTGACGGCCTGATTGGCCCAAAAGCCGATTGGGATTGGAAAAATTCGAAGAAAGATGGCCGAAGCCAACTAGCAGATTTGTTCGCAGGTGCTTGAAAAAAATAACGCGGAGAACTCCGCAATGGGAGAGTCAAATGTCAGAATCTGAATACAAGCTTGGTCTCGCGCAAAGCCTGGTCGGTGGCAGCAAAGTTTCCCGCCGCGACTTCATTCATCTTGGGATAGCCGCAGGCCTGACGGTCGCCGCCGCCGACACGCTCTTCGTCGCCAGGGCGCGTGCCGAACCGATGCACGGCGGCTTCGCCAAGCTCGGCATGGCTCATGGCGCGACGACGGATTCAATCGATCCGGCCGGCTACCCCGATACGTTCACACAAACCGCGTTTTCGGGCTCGCTATCCAACAGCCTCACTGAGGTCGACGCCAAAGGCAATGTCCAACCGGACCTCGCCGAGAGCTTCGAATCTTCGGATGGGGCCAAGACCTGGGCCTTCAAGCTGCGCAAAGGCGCAACCTTCCACAACGGCAAGACTGTGACGGCGGATGACGTCGTGACGTCATTGCAATATCACATGGGCAAGGACACAAAATCGGCGGCGAAGTCGCTGTTGGAGTCCGTCGCCGGGATCAAGGCCGACGGCCCGGAAACGGTGGTCTTCACGCTCAAGAGCGGCAACGCCGATTTCCCTTACATCATGAGTGACTACCATCTGGTCATCATGCCAGCCAAGGACGGCAAGGCGGACTGGGCTTCAGGGGTTCGCACCGGCGCTTTCCTCCTTGAGAATTTCCAGCCCGGCGTTTCGGCGAAACTCAAGCGCAATCCAAACTACTTCAAAAACGGCAAGCCCTATCTCGACGAGGTGGAATTCATCGCCATCACTGATCTTGCCGCTCGCATGGCGGCCTTGTCGACGGGCGAGGTGGACTATATCGGCCGCGCCGACCTCAAGACCCTCGGCATGTTGAAACGCAATCCGAAGGTGGAAATCGTCGAGGTCACCGGCTACGGACATTATACCTTGCCGATGAATGCCGCGATGGCGCCGTTTGATAATCCAGACGTGCGAACGGCATTGAAATGGGCGATCAATCGCCAAGAAATCGTCGACAAGATCTTTCTCGGCCACGCCACCGTGGCTAACGACAACCCGATCGCGCCAGCGATCAAATTCGCCAAGGATCCGCAACCGCAACACAACTTCGATCCGGAAAAAGCCAAGCACTACCTGAAAAAGGCCGGAATGGAGAACCTGAAGGTGGATCTCTCGGTCGCCGATGCCGCTTTTGCAGGCGCGGTGGATGCGGCTTCGCTCATTCGCGAGACGGCAGCCCAATGCGGCATCGACGTCAATGTCGTGCGGGAGGCCGAGGACGCTTATTGGGACAATATCTGGCTCAAGAAACCCTGGTGCGCATCCTATTGGAGCGGTCGAGCGACGGCCGACTGGATGTTCACGCAAGCCTTCGCCGCGGACTCCAGCTGGAATGAGTCGTTCTGGAAAAATCCCCATTTCAACGAATTGCTTGTTAAGGCGCGGGCCGAGACGGACGAGGCCAAGCGAGCGGGAATGTATGCCGAGATGCAGCAACTAACCCACGACGATGGCGGCAGCATCGTGCTGGTCTTCAACAATTTCGTCAGCGCCCAATCCAAAAAGCTCGCACATGGCGAAGTGGCGCCCAACTGGGAGAACGATGGACTGAAAATGGCCGAACGCTGGTGGATCGCCACGGCATGAAAAGGCGGCCGGGGCCACGATGGTTGTGAGGCTCCGGTCGGCTTGCTCCGAGTGCAGGACTGCCGCCCAAAGGGAGACGGCACTCA
The DNA here is from genome assembly GCF_057786115.1 of Mesorhizobium sp. P170090. Lineage (NCBI taxonomy): Bacteria > Pseudomonadati > Pseudomonadota > Alphaproteobacteria > Hyphomicrobiales > Phyllobacteriaceae > Mesorhizobium > Mesorhizobium sp. P170090. The sequence continues at coordinate 3,789,379 of NZ_JBYNWH010000001.1, read as the reverse complement.
CATGAACCCCGTCGCAAGAACGGTTCTGCAGCGCCTTGGCCTCGGCCTGGTCACTTTGTTCATCGTGTCCATCATCATCTTCTCTGCCATCGCGATGCTTCCGGGCGACTTCGCCAAGGCCACGCTCGGGCAGTCGGCGACGCCCGAAACGGTCGCCGCCTTTCAGCGGGAAATCGGCATCGATCGTCCGCCTGTCGAGCGCTATTTCGTCTGGGTCGCGCAAATGCTTCACGGCGACTTCGGCTCTTCGTTCGCGAGCCGCACCGGATATCGGCGTACCGTGGCCGAGATCATCGCGCCACGCCTCTACAATACGATGTTTCTTGCAGCGGTGACCGCGCTGATAGCGGTTCCGCTGGCGCTTGGGCTTGGCATTCTCGCCGCGCTGTACCGCAACGGCTGGTTCGACCGGCTGGTGAATGCCGTGACACTGACAACTATTTCGTTCCCGGAGTTTTTCGTCGCCTATATGCTCGCCTACCTGGTGATCTCGCGCGACACGTTCATTGCATCCGATTTCGCTCAATCCCTGCCCAATTGGCTCAGTATCTCACTGACCTGGGCACTCAATGCGGTTCCCAAATTTCCGACATTGTCGAATGTGAACGATCAGACCCCATTTTGGGAGCACCTCTGGAAAGTGGCGCTGCCGGCAATCACCCTTACACTCGTGATCGTGGCCCACATGATGCGCATGACCCGAGCGGCCATCATCAACATGCTCGCAAGCCCCTACATCGATATGGCGCGCCTCAAGGGAATGTCCCCGATGGTGATCGTGCTGAGGCATGCCCTGCCCAATGCCTGGGCTCCCATCGTCACTGTCGTGGCGTTCAATATGGCATATCTCATCGTCGGAGTGGTCGTGGTCGAGGTCGTTTTCGTCTATCCCGGGATCGGCCAACTGATGGTTGATGCGGTAAAATCCAGGGATGTTCCGGTTGTCCAGGCCTGTGCCCTGATTTTCGCCGCGACCTACATCCTTCTCAACCTGCTGGCCGACATTATTTCCATCGCCACCAACCCCAGGCTCTTGCACCCACGATGACCAGATCCCAATCTATCGCGGCGGTTCAGAGGCTGAGGCGCTCGCGTGCCAGCCGGGCGACAACAGCGCTGAAGAAGGCACCGCTTAGTGCATGGTTCGGCATCGTGGTGATCGTTGGCTACGTCCTTGTTGCGGTCTTCGCGCACTGGATAGCCCCATATGGCGAGACGCAGGTCTTCAGCGAAGCCTTCGCGCCGTGGAATCAGGAATTCGAATTGGGAACCGACCAGCTCGGCCGCGACATGCTCACCCGCTTGATCTACGGTGCGCGCAACACCATCGCTATCGCGGTCGCGACTACATTGCTCTCCTTCGCGGTAGGCGTGTCGCTCGGCCTCCTTGCCGCATTGTATAGGGGGTGGCTCGACCAGATCTTGTCGCGTGCGGTGGACGTGCTGATGTCGATCCCGAGTCTGATCTTCGCGCTGGTGCTTCTGTCGATCTTCGGCTCGTCGATCACCAGCCTGATTGTTATCATTGCGCTTCTCGATTCCACCCGTGTCTTTCGGCTTTCTCGCGCCGTTGGGCTTAACGTGGCCGTGATGGAATATGTCGAGGTGGCGCGATTGCGCGGCGAGGGACCGAGATGGATTATCGCCAATGAAATCCTTCCCAATGTCATGCCTCCACTGGTCGCCGAGTTCGGCTTGCGATTCTGCTTCGTGTTCCTGACAGTCGCGGCGCTGTCGTTCCTCGGAGTCGGTATTCAGCCGCCGACGGCCGATTGGGGATCAATGGTGCGCGAGAACGCAACCCTGATCACTTACGGCGATGTCACGCCGCTGCTTCCGGCCGGCGCGATAGCTCTTCTTACCGTATCCGTAAATTTCGTTGTGGACTGGTACCTGCACGCAACAAGCGGGTTGCGGGATGAAAAGTAGCGATCCAGGCTCACGCGAAAAAGGAAAGGATCTACTGCAAATCCGCAATCTGCATGTGGAGGGATCCTCGGACGAACAGTGGCATCCCATCGTCCGCGGGATCGATCTTACGCTGAAGCGGGGGGAGGTTCTTGGCCTAATCGGCGAGTCAGGCGCCGGCAAGTCCACCATTGGCCTTGCCGCAATGGGCTATGCCAAACCGGGCTGCCGGATCACACAGGGCTCGGTCCTGTTCGACGGGATTGATCTCCTGGCAGTCAATGAAAAGGGGCGCCGTCGTCTCCGGGGCTCCCGCATTGCCTATGTCGCGCAAAGCGCGGCGGCCTCCTTCAATCCGGCACATCGACTTTTGGAACAAACCATCGAAACCGCGGTGGCGCATCGAATCGTCAGCCGGGAAGAGGCGAACCGGAGCGCCGTGGATCTTTATCGGCGTCTTCAGCTCCCAGTACCCGAGAGCATAGGCTTTCGCTATCCTCATCAGGTCTCAGGCGGGCAGTTGCAACGGGCCATGACAGCGATGGCAATGGCTTGTCGACCGGACCTCATAATATTCGACGAGCCAACAACGGCGCTCGATGTGACCACGCAGGTTGAAGTCCTTGCCTCCATTCGCAACATCGTTGAGGAATTCAGTACTGCTGCAATCTACGTAACGCATGACCTGGCGGTGGTGGCGCAAATGGCGGATCGCATCATGGTTCTGCGACACGGAGTTACCGTGGAGGTGGCTGACACACGCCAGATGCTGGCCTCCCCCAGCCAGGAATATACGAGGACGCTCTGGGCAGTCCGCAAGCTCGCCAAGCCCGAAGTTCCAGCCGATGACTATCTCTTGACGATAGACAACGTCACCGCGGCTTATGCCGGAGGGGTCAAGGTGCTCCAGGATGTCTCCATCAAGGTTCCGCGCGGAAGAACAGTCGCTGTGGTCGGCGAATCCGGTTCTGGGAAATCGACGCTCGCTCGAGTCGTTACCGGACTCTTGCCGCCAAGTTCGGGTTCGATTTCTTTCGCAGGCCAGCTCCTTTCCAAGAGCCTGAAGGCGCGGCCCAAGGAGGTCCTGCGTCGCGTCCAGATGATTTATCAAATGCCCGACAACGCCCTTAATCCGCGCCAAACGGTCGAAGAAGTCTTAGAGCGGCCACTCGAATTCTACCTCGGCCTCAAAGGCGCGCAGAGAGATCGCCGGATAAGCGAACTTATGCACCTGGTCGAGATGAGCGAGGATTTTCTGGAACGTCTACCTGGCGAGCTATCAGGTGGCCAAAAACAACGCGTCTGCATTGCGCGGGCATTGGCTGCCGAACCGGAGCTTATCATCTGCGACGAGATCACATCCGCGCTCGACCAAATTGTGCAGGAGGAGATCCTCAAGCTTCTGATGCGCCTACAGCGTGAACTCGGGATGAGCTACATCTTCATTACCCATGACATTGCCACGGTGCGCGCGATAGCAGACGAGATTGTCGTCATGCACGGCGGCAAAGTCGTCGAGCAGGGATTGAAGAGCGTGGTTCTCACACCTCCGCATGCCGCTTACACCGAACGGCTTTTGTCCTCTGTTCCCGAAATGGATCCTGACTGGCTGACAAGATTGCTGGCCAGTCGGAAAATCTGACAGGTTGCAAGGTGGTCAGGAATTAAGTCCCCGTCCGCCCATCTTCCACGTGCTTTGAAGGGCATGATCGAGCTCCACGCGCAGCGATCAGCGCGACTATTATGCACGCCTTCTGGAACTGTCTATCGCTGATCCAGGACCATCAGGCTAGGTTTGACGCTGAGACGTATCGGAAATTCGTTCGCGCACGGCATGCTCGGTCTTGTCTGCTGTGGACTTCACGATCTCGCCGAGCTGATCGGCTATCGTGTCTGCTTCCATATCTTGCCGGCCAGCTTCCTGCTTGATGGTCTCATAGGCGTCGGCGGCGACCTGCTTGGCCTCATCGAGGCCCCTGTCGAGCAAAGTTTCGGCGGAATCGCGAAGCTTGTCGCCATAGGCGCCTAGTTGCTCGTCCTCCGTTGCGGTATGGGGCAGAATTGCACCTATAGCGGCGCCGATGGCGAGACCGACGGCCGCAACGGCCAAGGGTTGATCCTCCAACAGATCTTGCGCGGAGCGGCTGGCTTTCGCCGCCATGTCCCCAGTCGTCGAGCTTGCATTGGCAGCGCTTCCCGTCAGACCCGCCGCAGCGGCTCTTGCGGTGCTCGATATGGTGTCGCCGACGCTGGCAGCGCTCGAGGAGAGCGATTCCGCGGCATCGGAGAGCGTGCCGCCCAAGCCGCCGCGCTCCCCTGCTACATCATGTCGTCCCGGCGCTGAAGGCAATGGATAGCCAGCCGAACGGTGGGCGGTGTTTGAGGTACCGCTGCCGAACATCAGCCAGGCCAGACCTGCGCCCACCATGGTGACCGGCAAAGGATTATCTCGGACCTGCGTTCTGAGATTGCTGAGCATGGCCGCGCTCTCCCCTCCCGAGAACAGCCCGGTGAACTCATCCAGCAATTGTCCAGGCGTCATCTTGCCTCGAATGGATTCGGCGGTCTCCATCACCCGAGCGCGAGCAGCCTCGGCCTCGCGTTCAAGTTCGGCTGCGGATTTCTCGTTCATCTCACCTGTTCCTTAATCGCGCTCGCGTCGCGCTTGAGCTGTCCCTGGGTCCGGTCGGGGGTAAGTTCCGAAGGCGCCATGCTGGCCGTCCCGGTCCGCAGCAGGATGACGCCGAGGACCGCCACGACCACACCGACCAGCAGGGAAGACCACCCCGCGCCAAGCCCTGCCCGCGTCAGCGCGATAATGAGCGCCTGCAGCAACACCAAGAGCGCGGCGAGCAGGCAAATCGCGCCGCCCAGCACTTCCGCGGCACCTGCTCCGGCTTTGGTAAGCTTTTCAGAGAGCTCGGCCCGAAACAGCCTCGCCTCGGTTTGCACCAGAGTGGTGACATTCTGGGCCAAATCGGTGACTAGCCCGGCAAGGCTGGGATTGTCCTGGTTGTTCATCTGTCCTGCTCCGCGATCTGCGTGGCCCCATCATCGCCGACCACGCCAAAATCTTGTGGACGATCAGCGGACCAACCCTGTGGCTGATCGGTGTGTGATCTGAGGCCTCCCGGAGCGGCCTCAGAATCGGGCGTTGCCGGCGGAGAAGCCTTGATGAACCGCCCGAGAGCCAATCCGGCCAACACCGATCCCGCAAGCAGGACACCGGGATTTTGCCGGCCGAAGGACTGCACGTCATCAAGGACTTGGCTAAAGGGCTTCTGTTTCAAGGACGATGAAAGCCGCTCAAGGCCACTGGCAGCATCCAAAGCGAACTTCGATGCGTTCCTTTCATCGTTGCTGGCAAGGTGATCGCTGGCCGCTCGCAGTGCACCACCCAACGCCGCCAAGCTCGATCCGATGTCGCGCTGCGCCTCCTCCGCCTTGTCGGAGATGACCTGCGTGGCTTCAGATGCATAGTCGCCAGCCTTACGGGTCACCTCGTCCCGCGCGTCGTGAAGCAACTCGCTGGCACGCTCATTTTCCTGGCGAAGTCTTTCGGAGACGTCGCTTTGCGCCTTGTCGAATTCGGTGGGCTGTCCGCCCTGATCCTTCTCATGCTGCATGAGGCCACCTAGTGAAAACCGAGGAAGGAGAGGACCGCGAGCACGACGACGATAAGGCCGATAAGATAGATTACACTGTTCATGTGCACGTCCTCCGTAGCTTTCCAACTTCGACGAACCTGCGATGTTCCGTAAGTGAGAGCATTTATCTCAGCCGAAACGAAGAGCTTCGTCAGGCACGCACCCAGTCACCAGTGAGTTGCCCTGTCCCTCGTGCGGAGCGCCAGTTGCTCCGTACGAACGGGTGCGCCCGACATGGTTGACGCGATCCCAAAGAAAACCGGAAGAGCGGACTTGGATCGCTTGACCTGGGCAAATATGATCCTGACGCCTTGCAGAGGGACTGGATGGAAATCGGTCGGGTCGAGCGCAAGCTCTCGGCGATCCTTGCGGCTGACCTCGCCGGGTACAGTCAACTGATGGGCGCTGACGAAGAAGGTGCCCTCGAGCGCTTGAACAGCCATCAACGTGACCACCTCGATCCCTGTATTGCCACGCATCGCGGCAAGATCGTCGGCGACATCATCGAACAGGACGGTCACGTCTTGGGCGCGGGGGTCAACATCGCCGCGCGTCTGGAGAGGATCGCCGAGCCTGGCAGGATCTGCGTTTCCGAACGCGTGCAGGAACATGCAGCGGGAAAGATCGGCCTGCGCTTCGAGGACTCGTGACAGTCCGGCGGAGTGCCCAGAATTTTGCCTGGTATCGTCGCGCCTCATCCATTCGGCCCAGCTGAGCATTTGCCGCGAACATAACAGCCTGAGGGCTGGCCGTTTGGCGACGCCCGCTTTTGGTGAATGGACTGAACCGGGGAACCGACTGTCATGAGGCGCGAAGCCGCCGTTCGCGTCGTGAAAGACATACCTCCACATCGGTGAGATTGTGGAATAGCGGTGACCAACCTGGACTAAGATCTAGGGTCAAAGGGGGCGCTCACGAGCCGCCTAATCGATAGACCGGGATGCCGAGCTTGCGGGCCTTGTCGGCGAGGTTCTCCTGAATGCCGGTGCCGGGAAAGATGATGACGCCGATCGGCATGACCGCCAACATCTGGTCGTTGCGCTTAAAGGGAGCGGCCTTGGCGTGTCTGCTCCAGTCGGGCTTGAAGGCGACCTGCGGCACCTTGCGATGATCGGCCCAGCGGGCGGCGATCTTTTCAGCGCCTTTGCGTGATCCGCCGTGCATCAGCACCATGTCGGGGTGCTTGGCGCGGATTTGGTCGAGCTTTGCCCAGATCATCTCGTGATCGGCGGTATCGCCGCCGGAGAAGGCGATCTTGGGGCCGGCCGGCAACATGACCTCGGTTTCCGCGCGCCGCCTGGCCGCGAGGAAGTCGCGGCTATCGATCATTGCGGCGGTGAGATGGTGGTGGTTTACCATCGACCCCGTGCGCGGTCGCCAGGCAGAACCGGTGTACTGATCGTAGTGTTCGGCGGCCTGGTCACGCATGAGCTCGAAGGCGCCCCGCCGTTCGATCATGGTCTGGCCCTGGGCGGTGAGTGTCTCGAGTTCAACCGCCTTGATCTCGCTGCCATCCTGTTCGCGCTGCAGACAGCGCTGGGCCTGCTCGTTGTCTTCCAGTTGCCGCTCGATCCGTTGTACAGCTCGGTGGAAGACATTGGTGAGGGACCAGAGCAAGTCATCGAGGTCGGGTTCGAGGCGCGTGTCAGCCAGGGTGACGATGAGGGCGTCAAAGATGTCGGCCACGGCTCCGGCCACTTGGTCGCCACCGGGGAGCGGTCGCGGATCGGGCTCGTCCGCAAATGGTCGCCAGCCATAGAGCTGGAGTTCGGTGAGGATGTGATCGGTCGCAGAAGCGGCGTGGTGCGGTTCAGTGTCGTCGTGCTCTCTCATGGGGATGCTCCCGTCGGTTTGACCGCGACCCTCGCGGCCTTCATGGCGACGAGAGCCCACGGGCGGGACGGTCCGACACCCGCAGCGATGCGGAGGGCCGGAGCGCAGCGGAGGATGGCGGCGGCCGACTATTTTGCCTCGCGATGGAAAGGCGTCGCGCCCGATCGCTGCCATTCGCGACCAGTCGCGCGCGCCGGAAAATAGTCGGCCGCCGCCATTGCCTGGCCGGCCAGTTCGTGGGCCGATCGCCCTCTCGAAGGCCGGGTCTCGGGTCTCTGCCGGCGGGTCACTCATCCATGCGCCGCACCGGCACCGTGCGCCGCGCGCTTCCCCTCCCGGCTCATGCCGCCTGTGTCAGATATCGGATGCGATCTTTGCGCATGAGCTGGTCTGCAATCGAGGCCCGGAAGGCCGCAAGTCCGAAGCGGCTGAGGTCTTCGTTGAAGTCTTGCATCGCTGGCGACAGCACGATTGCATCGATTCCGGCGTCCGTCGCGCGCTCGAGCAGGCTGTCGCGGGCACCGTCACCGGCCGGATCGTTGTCGCGGATGACATAGAGCCGGCGCAGGGTTGGCGGGAACAGGATGGCGGCTAGATGGGCTGCCGAGAGTGCCGCAGCCATCGCCATATCGGGCAAGGCGCATCTGAGCGACAGCGTCGTCTCAATGCCCTCGCCTGCCGCCATGACGCTGCCGGGTGCACCGAAGCGGACGGCGTGACCCAGAAGGTCACCCATTGCGCGACGCGGCGTGTCGACGAGCGCCTTGCCGGTGCCGTCCGGTGCGAGCCAGGTGCGGTGCGCGCCGGTCAAATGTCCATCAAGGTCGGTGACAGCAGCGATCATTGCCGGCAAGGTCTCGGTCGGTCCATGATCGCCGGGCCGGTAGTAGCAGCGCGGATGGAACCGCAGCGATCCGGTGCCGGACAAAGTCGCAATGCCACGTCCACGCAAATAGGTTTCCACGAGGGTGCCGATAATGGGCTTCGACATGGCGACCAGTCGGCGAGCCGCTTCCGGAGATCCAATGGGGACCTGCGTGATCGGCGCGGCCGGTCGGGGTGGCATGGCATCTGGCATAGCGAGAAACAGGCGCGCCTCATTGGCGACGTCCCGGAAGTTGACCAGTCCGAGGGATTCGCGGATGACGTCGAGCAGGTCGCCATGCTCGCCGGTAGCGGCGTCGGTCCATTTGCCTGGCGGTCCCTTCGGGGATGGCTGCAGACGCACGAACGTCGAGCGGCCCGGCGCATTGCGGACGTCGCCGACGCTCCAATAGTTGCCCTGGCGACGGCCATTGGAGAGGTAGTGGCGGCACACCGCCTCGGCATGTTCGGCGAGGCGGTGTGCGAGGTCGGATGCAGCGTGACGCGGAATCATGCAGCCTCCCGCTCACTGACCCGCTCGATTGGGAAGCGGTCGAGCACGCGCTCCAGCACGGCGAGCCCGTTGGCGTCGATCGGCACGAACATCCTGAGCTTCCACGAAATGATCTCGTGGAAGAGACCGTAGGCGGTGAGGCGCTCCCGCATCATGTCGGTGAAGCCCGACAGTTCGATGCGCCACGCGCCCATGACGCGGCTGCGGCGAAGCTGGAGACCCTCGGCGAGATCAAGGATCGTCCGCCCGTCGATCAGCGCCGCGAGCGCCTGCTCGGGCGATAGCGATGCGACGCCTGTCACCGTGGCGTTGGCGGCCCAGGCCGGCGTGACAAGGCGACCAATTATGCGCTCGCCCTCGTCGGTCTGAAGTCGAAAAACGCGGGTCGACTCGTTTGGCAGACGCTTCCAGATCGGCAACAACAGGCCCGTCACCATGTGCAGCACGGCATCGGCAAACTCGGGAGTCTCGGCGACCTCCGCATTCCATGCTGCAGCGAAAGCTTCACGGTGGGCCTCGACCCAGCGGGTTTCGCCCATAGCCTTGAGCGGCATGTTCTGGCCTTCCATTGGCCGGATCAGGCGGACCCGCGGCTCGATCTCGCCGTCGTCGAGCATGATGCTGGTGGTTGGGATCTGCACGGCGGCGCGGCCAGATTGCTCGTTGATCAGTAGGATGGCGCGCAAATCGCGAAGGTGATGGAGCGCCGCATCGAGCATGACGGGCCGATTGCGCTTGCGCTGGGTGATCGTCAGCAGCCGCGTTTCGGCGCCGGTGCGCGGATGGGCGTAGATGACCTGCCGGTCGGTGATGACGAAGCTCTCGGCCCGCAGGGTCTCCAGCCCGGTGTCATAGGTGCCCGAGGCGATGGCGCCACCGATCCGAGCGGCCAGAAGCTGCTCGAAGGCGCCGAACAGCACGCCCTGCACTTCGATGGTCAGCGCCAACAGGCGATTGAGGAAGGTGGTGATCGGCGGCAACTCGTCCTTGATGCCGTTGTTGTCCATCAGCTTGAGACCGGTCGCCGCCTCGAAACGCTGGAGTGTGCAACCCTCGACCTTGCCGCGTACGATCAGGAGATAGAGCTGCCGCAAGGCATCGCCGGCATAGTGGCTTTCAAGATTGTCCTCTGGCCGGAACAGCCCTTGGCCACCGGTCTGGCGCTGGCCGCGCGTGATTGCGCCCAACGTGTCGAGACGGCGGGCGATCGTCGAGAGGAAGCGCTTTTCCGCCTTCACATTGGTCGAGATCGGCCGGAACAGCGGCGGCTGCGCCTGATTGGTCCGATGCGTGCGGCCCAGGCCCTGGATGGCGGTGTCGGCCTTCCACCCGGCTTCGAGCAGATAATGCACACGCAGCCGCGTGTTCCGTGCCAAGAGTTCGGCATGGTAGGAACGACCCGTCCCGCCGGCGTCGGAAAACACCAGAACGCGCTTCTGATCGTCCATGAAGGACTGCGCCTCGGCCAGATTTGCCGACCCTGCTCGGTGCTCGACGACCAGGCGGTCGCGCTTGCGCACGATGCGGCGCGAGTGGCCAGTGACTTCGGCGACGAGGTCCGCGCCGAAATGTTGGACGATCTGGTCGAGCGCGCCGGGGACAGGCGTCAAGCTGGCGAGTTTCGCGATCAGCTCGTCGCGCCGGGCGACCGCCTCGCGGCTCTCGACCGGCTGGCCATCGCGGTAGACCGGGCGCGACGACAGATTGCCCTCCGAATCCGTGAAGGGCTCGTAGAGCTGCACCGGGAAGGAATGAGCGAGGTAGTCGAGGACGTATTCGCGCGGCGTGATGTCGACGCGAACATCGTTCCATTCCTCGGTCGGCAACTCGGCCAGCCGCCGCTCCATGAGCGCCTCACCCGTCGAGACGATCTGGACAACGGCCGCATGGCCCTCCTCCAGATCGCCGGTGATGGATTTGATCAGGGTCGGTGTCTTCATGCTGGTCAACAAATGGCCGAAGAAGCGCTGCTTGGCGCTTTCAAAGGCGCTGCGCGCGGTCGACTTGGCCTGGGCATTGAGCGTGCCGGTGCTGCCGGTGATGTTGGCCGCCTGCATCGCAGCATCGAGATTGTTGTGGATGACGCCGAAGGCCCCAGCGTACGCGTCATAGATGCGGACCTGTTCGGGCGTCAGCTCATGCTCGAGCAGTTCGTATTCGACACCGTTGAAAGAGAGCGAGCGGGCGGTATAGAGGCCAAGTGCCCTGAGGTCGCGTGCCAGTACTTCCATCGCCGCCACGCCGCCAGCCTCGATCGCCTCGACGAACTCGGCGCGGGTCGAGAATGGAAAATGCTCGCCGCCCCAGAGGCCGAGCCGCTGGGCATAGGCGAGATTGTGCACGGTGGTGGCGCCAGTCGCCGACACATAGACGATGCGGGCATTCGGCAGGGCGTGCTGTAGCCTCAGGCCGGCACGGCCTTGCTGGGAGGGAGCGGCGTCGCCGCGTTCGCTCTTGCCGCCACCGGCATTTTGCATGGCGTGCGCCTCGTCGAAGATGATGACCCCATCGAAATCCGGACCCAACCATTCGACGATCTGCTTGACCCGCGAAAGCCTCTCGCCGCGATCGTCGGACCGCAGCGTGGCATAGGTGGTGAACAGGATGCCGTCCGCCAGCGTGATCGGCCTGCCCTGCGGGAAGCGGGAGAGCGGGGTGACCAGCAAGCGCTCCATGCCGAGCGCGGACCAGTCGCGCTGCGCATCCTCGATGAGCTTGTCTGACTTGGAGATCCAGACGGCCTTGCGACGGCCCTGCATCCAATTGTCTAGGATTACGGCGGCGGACTCGCGGCCCTTGCCTACACCGGTACCGTCGCCGATCATGAAGCCTTGCCGGAAGCGCACGGCCCGCGCCGCGTCATCTGCCGCCGCGCTAATTACGTCAAAGGTATCGTCGAGCGTCCAGGCGCCGGCGAGATACTCGGCGTGAGCATCGCCCGCATAGATGACGGTCTCGAGCTGCGCGTCCGAGAGCAGGTCAAGGACGTTCTTCGGCAGGCGCGGCCGATAACTCGGCTTGGGCGGCGCGACCGAGGCCATGGCCGCCGATTGCACGAGTTGGGTGGGGTGCGGCTGCGCGCCGGGAATGCGGATCGCCTGAAGCGCGTAGTCCTCGTAGATGGCGTCGCTGATGTGGCCGCCCTCGGCGGCCTTCCAGTCGAGCACCTGATAGGCGAGCTCAACGGCATCGGGATCAGTGAGCGGTGGCCGCGGTGTTATTCTTGCCGTGGGACCAAGATAGCCGCGCACTGTGCGGGGTGCGGCCGACGACGATGTGGGAGTTGCACCTGCGGGTATGGTGACCGGCAGCCGTGCCGGCACATGCTCGCCGACCCATGCGATCAGCGTCGCGGCATCCGGGGCAACGCCCTGATCTGCCGGGAACACGTCCGGATCGTCCGCCGGCACCCGGTCGATGACGGTGAGGCGTGTCGGAAAGGTCGTGCCATGCTTGGCGTAGGCCGAGCCGTCGATGGCGGCGGAGAAGACGATGCGGCCACGTTCCTGCAGGCGAGTAAAGGCGGCGGTCCAGGCCGGGTGGTCGGGCGCGAAGTTCGCACCGGTAATCGTCACCAGCCGCCCGCCGGGCGCAAGGCGCGCCAGGGCCGAGGCGATGTGCCGCCAGGCCGCGTCGGCCATGCGGCCCTCGACGTTGGCCATGACCGAAAAGGGCGGGTTCATCAGCACCACGCTGGGCACGGCGCCGGGATAGAGATGGTCGTCGATCTGGGCGGCGTCGAAGCGGCTGGCGCAGACGGCCGGAAAGAGGCCGGAGAGAAGTGCCGCGCGGGTTTCGGCAAGCTCGTTGAGAATGAGCGAGGCGCCGGCTATCTCGGCCAGGATGGCGAGCAGCCCGGTGCCGGCGGAAGGCTCCAGCACACGGTCGGCCGGCGTGATGGCAGCGGCCGTTGCGGCGACCATGCCGAGCGGAATCGGCGTCGAGAACTGCTGGAAGGTCTGTGCTTCTTCGGATCGGCGGGTATGCGTCGGCATGAGCCGGGCGATCTTCGACAATGCTGACAGCCGGAGAGCCGGAGACGCGGCCTTGCGGAACAACGCCTTTCCGTACTTGCGCAGGAAAAGGACCGTCGCAGCCTCGCAGGCATCGTAGGCCTGCTTCCAGTCCCAGGCGCCGGCGGCGTCGGAGGCGCCGAATGCGGCTTCCATCGCCGCGCGCAACTTTGGCGCGTCGATGCTGTCGCCGCGCTCGAGATGGGGAAGCAGAAGGCCGGCGGCGGCGAAGATAGCGCCGGCTGCACCGGTTTGGGGGAGCGGGAGCGGCGCGGCTGCGGGAACTGCCACAGCGGGCGAGATCATGTACATGGTGTGAACCTCGGGAGAGCGGGGACAGGATCGAGCCGCGCGGCGCTCTCTCTGGACCGTGCGGATTCAAAACCATCCCGGCTCGCCTCTCCCTCTCTGGCCTCCACCGAAGCCAAAATGAAACAAGCGCCCCGCCATGAGGTGGAGCGCTTGCCGGTATCAACCGATCTCGATCATATTCCGCCGTCAGGCCCCGACTTCTGTAGGAAACCATTGGCGCTGTCGGGATCGGGCGGCAGGTAGGCATCATAGGGATTGCCGTCGGCAAGATGAGCGAACGGCGTGAACTCGTAGTGAAGAAGAAAGGGCCGAGCGACCCGCGCCACTCCGCCGACGGTGCTATCCGGCGGCGACCGCGTGTGCGGCAGTCTCATGGGTGGCCGAGCCGTCCTCGTCATCACCGGCCAGGAATTCGGGGAGGTCAGCTTCCTCGCCCACATTCGGCCGGGCGGCGTCATTGCCGCGAAGGCGGAGCGGTTCGGGTAGCCAGCCACTATCGGCCAGGAGGCGCTCGGCCTCTTTGGCCATGTCGGCCTTCTTGAGATGGTCGATAAGCTGGGCGGCCTGGTCGCCGGCGCCTTCGCGCACGGCTTCGAGAATGCGGGACTTGGTGACGCGACCGAGATAGTTATCCACCGTCGGCCGCCAGCCGGCATCTACCATGTCAAGCCCGGTGGCACGGGACAACCGATCGGCTTCACGCCGGCGCTGATCGAGTCCATGCTGGGAAACGCCGCTGCCGTAGGGATTGGGTCGTTCGAACAAGGCGTTGATCCCATAGCTGACGCAATGCGCCAGCAGCGTCTGCCGGCTTGCTTCATCGAGTCCGTCGAGCCACGCCCATAGGGCCTCGTCGTCATCCAGTGGAATGTCGCTCTTCCATGCCTCATGGCGCTCATGGACGGCCTTGGCCGCAGGGCTGTCCTTGAGACCGACGTCCTGCCACGGCAAGTGGACATGTCGGACGAAGGCCTCGACGCAGCCGATGGCGGAACGCTGACCGAAGGTGTCGAGGACGAGCCGGTGCAAGAGCGCCGTGATGGCCACATGCTGGTTCTCGGCCAGTGCGTTGCGCAGCGCCAACGTGCGATGGGCAGTAAGTTCGATGACCAGGCGCTCGGGTAGCGGCTTGATGGTGTCGCCGTCATCCTCCTCAGGCTCGGACGCCTGCGCGCCGATGGTGATAATCGCGCGGGCCGAAGGATTGTGTCTGCTGTCTTCGTTCTCGGTGGCGCAACCTGGCTCGGCCGAGTGGCCGTCGACCGCCTGCATCGCTTCGTCCTCGGGGCGCACATGGGCCCGATCGACGACGAGATCGCCATCACGATCGATGCTGATGAACACACCGGCGCGGGCGATCTCGGCCCCATCGTAGTGCATCGGCCGGCTCTCGAAGGCCTCAAGCGCGGTCTCGATTTGACCGAGGCGCTGATCGACATCGTCGGGGAGTTCGTCGGATTCGCCATACTCGGCTTCCAGCCGGTCGTACTCCGCCCGCAGGGCTTCGCGTTCCGCCCGCTCCGCGTCGGTCAGACCGACGGGGGTGCCAGCGATTGCCCGCAGACCGTGATTGTACCCGTAGGGCAGATCGGCATCGACCACGATCCACTTCCAGCCCTCCGCCGCGATCTCGTCGGCGATCGACTTCAGCCTATCGCCGACCAAGCGGTCGAGCAGAGCGGGGTCCTGCAGCCAGCCGCCATTGTCGGCCTCGAACAGGTCGCGCAGCACCACGCCGCCGGCAGCGACATACGCGTCGACACCGACGAACAGCGCCCGGCGATCGCTTGCCCGCACAGTGGTCTCCGTCAGCAGGCGCCGGATCTGCTGCGGCTCCTTCGACCAGGAGTTTTCGAGCGCCTCCCAGACCTGCTCCTGACGGGCGTGATCGTCGGTCACGGTGAACGCCATGAGCTGCTCGAGCTTCATGCCATCCTGCTCGTAAATCTCCTGCAGCTTGGCCGAAACCCTGGCCAGCCTGAGGCGCTGCTGCACGAATGTTGCGGAGACGAAGAAGCGTGCGGCAATCTCCTCATGGCTCGCGCCCTGGTCATGAAGTGTCTGGAAGGCGCGAAACATGTCGAGCGGATGTAAATCTTCGCGCTGAAAATTCTCGGCCAGCGAGTCCTCCTCGATCGGGACCGCGCTGTGGGCGTCGCTTATGACGCAGGGAACTGGCTCGGTCTTGCTTATGCGCTTCTGCTTGACCAGCAGTTCCAGCGCGCGATAGCGGCGCCCGCCAGCCGGCACCTCAAACATGCCGGTCTCGTTGCCCTCGCCGTCCAACACTGGCCGGACGTTGAGGCTCTGGAGCAGGCCGCGCCGGGCGATCGACGCGGCGAGGTCCTCTATGGTTTCCCCGCGCTTGATGCGCCGGACATTGGACTGGCTCAGCATCAGCTTGTTGAAGGGGATGTCACGTGAAGCGTTGAGGGTGATCTTCTGCTTGGGCGTAGCCATGTGGACTATCTCCGCGACGGGCGGCCGAAACTCTCTCGTCCTCCAAACCCGTCAAAAAAGACGGGCGCAGCCCTCTCACTCTGAGGACTGAGCCGCACCGAAGATCCAGAGGTGGGGACAGGGCCGCAGACACGACTGCGCATCTGCGGCTTGCGGATTACAAGCTGAGATCTCACTCGCCGTCTCGGCCAGATTGGCCGGCATGGTCGAGTTGCGTTCGGCGTCGCGAAGGTTTCCGCCCCGGCGGACCGCCTCTGCCCAGACGGAAATCGGCAGGTCGGTGCCAAAGAGCATGTCCCGCTCGATGCCGATGCCGAAAGGCAGCCGGATCGACGTCATCTCGAGCGCGGTTGCGAGCCAATTCCTTCGCCGAGTTGATTTGAAGAGCTTCACCACCCGTACGTGTTCGGCGTCGCGATCGCGGCTATTGGCGAGCAGGCACGCGCAGTTCCTCGGTGAGAACGATCATGCCGCCCTCTTCTCGATTTCGACCTCATCGACGCTGGCGGGCCCTGCCCTGGTTCCGTTGTCGGGTTGCGGAAGGAAGGCGAGCAACCAGTCGGCTGCCTTGCTGGCTTGGGAGGCGGCACGCACGATGGCTCGGTTGTCTTCGCGCAGGACGTCGAGCCAGGAGGCCAGGTAATCGGCGTGGCGCACGGTCGGCGCAATACCTCGCGAGGCGCAGCAGAAGGCTGCGTTCATTTCGGCGACCAGTTCCTCGAAAGCATATCGCTTTGTGCCGAAGGCGCAGCCGAGGTCACGGCCGACGCGGGAGGGATGGCCGGTCGCATGGCCAAGCTCGTGCAGGGCGGTGCGGTGCCAGTCAATGGTCTCGAAATACGCCTGCGGAGGCGGCACCTGCACGTAGTCGTGCGCCGGCACATAATAGGCGCTATTGCCGCCGATGCGGAAATCGATCCCTGTCGCCTTGATCAGTGCCTCGACGGCCGGTTCGATCAGTCCGGGCTCTGGTGCGGGCGGAAACACCGCCAGATCGTCGGGCAGATTTTCGCATTGCGCGACGTTGAAGACGGTGAAGCGCTTCAGAAACTGTATGGCCCGTGCTGCCTCGCCGGTCTCCCGCGCGCGTTTCTTCTCGTCGTCAGGGATGAAGCGGTCAGAATAGACGACGGTGGTCCCGTGTTCGCCCTTGCGGACATGGCCGCCCAGCGATAGCGCCTGGCGGAAAGTCAGCCAGCCCTGGACGGGAAAGCCATGCTCGACGACCGCACCCCACAGGATCAGCACGTTGATCCCCGAATAGGCACGGCCAGAGGCGGCATTGGCCGGCATGGCGAGGGGTGCTTGCTCCGCCGCCGTGCCCCAGGGCACCCAGGGAAAGCGCCCAGCCTCCAGCTCGGCGATGATCTTGTTGGTGATGTCATCATAGAGGCTTGCCCGGTCGGCGCCGGCGCGAGCGTAATGTCTGGACATCTGGTTTCTCCGCGACGGGCGCCGGAGGCCTCTCCTCCAGCTCTCAACCCGTCACGGCAAACCGGTCCGTACTCTCGCTCTAGAGGCTAGCCCAGGCCTCGAAGGGGGACGCTCCCGGACTTGGGGCAAAGGCGGTCCGCGCCAATCAGTAGTGTCGCTGACCTATGGTTATTGCTGCCGGGCGTGCCGAATGCGGTCGGTAAGCGTTTGTGCGACGTCGAAATAACCTTCCCAGGCTTCGCGCACCTGAGCCCGCGCGGCGGCGGCGAAGACATCGAAGCCGTTGGCGTTTTTCGCAGGTGGGCAACTCATCCCAGCTGACAGGCACCGCGCACGACGCCCCCGCGCGTGCCCGAGTCGACCAGGGGCAGATTGCAGTGGAGCCCTGGCCGTTGCGCAGGTAATCGAGAAACATTCGGCCCTTGCGCTTCGCCTTGCTCATATTGGCGACGAAGCGCGACGGATCTGTACGGGCCAGCAGTTCGGCGAAGTCCTGGCAGAAGCTCTTGACCTCGTCCCAGTCTGCCTCCGGGAGGAGCAGGACGACCACATGAACGCCCTTGCCGCCGGACAGCAACGGCCACGACTGCAATCCAAGCGCTTCCAGAATGCTCCGAATGTCGAGGGCTGCCTGCTTGACGGCAGCAAAGCCCAAGCCCTGTCGGGGTCGATGTCGAAGATCATGCGGTGCGGCAGATCCGGCTGCTGGCGACGGCTTCCCCAGATGTGGAATTCGAGCACGTTCGTCTGGACGCCCGCGATCAGCCCAGCCAAGTCATCGACCACGAGATGCGGCTTTCCTTACCGGACACCTTCTCCAAGTGGCCATCATGGATGGCCCTGGGCACGCCTGGCAGGTTGTGCTTCTGAAAGAAGGTCTGCTGCAGGTCGCCGTGAGTATCGCGCACCAGCGACAGCGGCCGATCCTGAATGTGCGGCAGCATCTTCTCGGCGACCACTGCGTAGTAGGCGGCGAGCGTGGATTTGGTCACCTTGGTGCCTGGATACATGACCTTGTCCGGATGCGTCAGCTTGACGCCGACAGCAGCGGCGATCTCGTTGCCGGATCGAGATTGGCCGAGTCTCTGGGCCGTTTGCGCCTTTTGTTGAGAGTGCCGTCTACTCGGACATGAGGAACTCGGATACATGTCAATACGCTGCCTGGGATTCGGTTCCATGCCCAAGCACCGCGCCGGCGACCGTCGGCGCTCAAGGAAGAACGGCGCATAAGCCGCAGTCCTGCGCGCGGCCGCAACAGCGGACAATTGTCACGCGCAGGACGGAGGAAATTCGCCCCCCGCCGCGGGCGGTGAACAGGACAGCCGTAGGAGCGTCAGCATAGCGCCGGCCCCAGGACGGGACGCGGGACCGACTGTCCCCGTCCGCGGTGGTCCGCATGTTTTGGTTCGAAGCCCACCGGCTGAGATCGCGCAGTTCAGTTCTCGACAGTCCGACCGCTGATCCGCGATGATGCAAACAGGATTGAACCACACCAGAGCCGAGTTTGGCTGCAAGAAATCGATCTGGTCTTGCACCCTTTCGGCTTCTTCCTCAATTGCGTTGCAGCTTGTGAATTCCAAGCCTGACAGGCCCTCCCCTGTCACAACTCGTGCAGAAAGCGCTCGCTCGACCGAACTGAGAATGCGGCTTTTCCATTGCGCTCGATGAGGCGTTTTGCCGTTGCATGGTGCGAACATGATCTGCAACAAGCTCGCAACACATGCCACTCGCGAAATGTCGAGCGCCCATACAGGCCACCGTGAACGCTGCCAGGCGCTCTCAAGCGTCAACGCCGGTTGCTGTTTAGCTGGCGACGTCCCTTGGCACGCTTTCGGTCGGAGAAAAGCGAATATCCGCCGTCCTCCCGAAATCTGCAGCGACGCATGAGCCCCGGGCTTGACCCATTGCGTCGCCGAGATTTATTCCCTTGGGCGCCGGCATGGTGTGCCCCAGGAACCTCTTCCACAGTCGCTAGCCAATAGCGGGGCTCGAATTGATGCGGCTGAGCCCACAAATTGGTCGATCGCGCGGCCAATCGAAAGCCATGAAGAGAGGTGGAAACCCTGTAGTGCCGAAGTATCACGTTGAGGGGATGGATGGTGCTACGCAGACGGCCATACGGACAGTCAACGCCCATGTGGGCCGGTAAGCATCCGAATGCACTCTGCGCGCAAGTGAACCCCTTGCGCTAACGCTTCGACGCGCCATCAAAGCATTGACCATGTTGGGGGGCGATCGCACCGCTGATGGCCAGCGAAGGCCAACAAGTGGTCCGGCTACCCTTGGAGCCAATCCGCATTTCTGGCGATTTTTCCCTGGAGCAATCAGTGCATTGACATGAACTCGGCCGTTTTATTGTTCCTTGCTGAGTGCAGGTAATCGTGCCGGAACTCAGCAAGAAAGGCCAGTCCTTCCCAATCATGGATGGTCAATTGGCCATTCACAAGTGATGTAAGGTGCTTCTCCCGAAGAGACTTGAGCGTGCGGTTGATGTGGACTGCCGACAGCCCTGTCGCCTCGCCAAGGTCAGCTTGAGTCACACCAAAAGCGCAGGTTTGATCGGACGCAAGTCCGGCATCTTCCATACGTAGCATGATTTCACAGAGAAGGTGGGCCACTCGGCCAAGCGCTTGGCGCTTCCCGACATTGACCACCCATTCGCGAAAAATCGATGCATCAACCAGTGTCGTTCGCCAAAGATTTGCCGCCAGCCTGGGGTGGCGTTCGCAGAGCAGCCGGATAGCCGAGTGATCTATGAAGCCAACACTGCAAGCGCTCACCGTTCGAACGTCGCTATCCAACAGATCGAGGTGCAGGCTCAACAGATCGGGCATGTCGCCAGGCACATGATAAGCAGTGACCTGACGCTTCCCGTCTCCTGTTACCTTCGAGGTGCTGGCTAAGCCAGCCAGGACCATTATGCACCGGGACGGCTGGTCGCCTTCCCGGACCAAGTTCTGGTTTGCGCCAATCGCAACGATCCTTATTCTTACCGCGTCGAGAGCTTGACGCTCACCTGACGTGAGGGTGAAGGCACGATGGAACTTGGCGGTTAAGGGGCTTTGATAAAGCATGTCGGCTCTCCGTTTGGGCGGGAGCGCTATGGTCTCTCAGTCACCCGCGGCCAGCAGAACGCGAATGATGCCCGACCTTATATCATAAACACCGGACCGACTTAACCTGTGATAAGTCTGGCACTGCTTCCGATGGTCCTTTCCCCATCGGCAAACACAGGCTCAACAGGATTGGTGCTTACGAGGGAAGCGGCCCATCATCGGGCCTCGAGTTGCGCAGCTGCGGCAGCAGCTATAATAGATCGTTCTCAAATTCGAGGACTCACACCATGACCGACGCCCCCGACCACGCCGCTGAACTGGTAGAACTCACGGCGGATGTGGTATCCGCGTACGTCAGCAACAATCCCGTGCCGGTCGCGGGCTTGGCGGACCTGATAGCCTCAGTGCACGGGTCGCTGTCTGGGATTGGCCATCGCGTGGCTGCCGCGACCGAAGAACCAGTGCCTGCGGTAAATCCAAAAAGGTCAGTATTTCCCGATTACATCATCTGTCTTGAAGATGGTAAGCGGTTCAAAACCCTTCGGCGACATCTGCGCGTGGATTTCGGTCTCACTCCTGACGCGTATCGAACGAAGTGGAACTTGCCATCCACTTATCCGATGGTCGCTCCCAACTATGCGGCCTCACGGTCTGCCATGGCGAAGTCGATCGGTCTGGGTAGGAAGGCACCGCAGCCCACGGCAACTGC
The DNA here is from genome assembly GCF_057786115.1 of Mesorhizobium sp. P170090. Classification (NCBI taxonomy): domain Bacteria; kingdom Pseudomonadati; phylum Pseudomonadota; class Alphaproteobacteria; order Hyphomicrobiales; family Phyllobacteriaceae; genus Mesorhizobium; species Mesorhizobium sp. P170090. Next base: position 3,768,629 of record NZ_JBYNWH010000001.1, on the reverse strand, counting down.
AACGGGCAAGGCAAGGCCGACGGCTAAGGCTAAAGCGTAGCTTCCGCGATCACACCATTACCACCGCGGCACCAATCGGCGATGTATGCATCGCGGCGGACCTGTCCGCTCTTGGCCGGTGCCCACCCAGGTTCCCCAACCCATGGCGCCGGCCATTTGTGGCCCACACCTCAGCTTCGTATTGCTGCCCAATCTTTTCTTGTTGTAGGCCGCTTACGACGTTAATCTCCGCTTGGCCTGATTGCTGGGAGGCAACGCCATGGCTGACATAATTCCAATTCGCAAAGCACGCCCTTGTGTCGAAGTTGGCAAACCCTGTGGCGAGTGGTTTGTCCGCGTGATCGAGGAAGACCAGGAACTCACCCGATCATTCAAGCTCGAATCCTATGCCGTGGCCTTTGCAGAAGGCCAAAGGTCGCGTCTGCATCTCAACACGTTTTCGCGGCTGTAGAGCAAGCCTATGCAGAGGTCCGCAGGGTTACTGGCGAATTTGGGCGATAGCATCGAAGCCATCGCCGGCCACATTGCGACCATGGAAACGCGACAACTGCACCAATAGCTCAAGTCGTTGCCATCGAGATCGGAAATCGCCAGCGCGGAAATGGTGATGGGCATCCTCGTCTATCGAGAGGTTGAACTGCGCCGCCGGCGGGGGACGGGCGGCAACGTGCTGCCCTTCCCCGGTCTCGGGACTCCACTTATCCAGCACTAGGCAGCGACGCCGGACCTGTAAGAGGCCATCGGATAGCGCATCCCTGTCGGTGATTGTTCACGTTCTTGAGCAGCACTTCATGCGGATCCTGCACGGCCTGGTGATTGTCGCAGATCGGCGACAATCGGGCCGACGATTGCCTTGTGCAGCCGTTCCGCCTCGATCTTGAAGCGGGCGAGCTGTTCCTGCGAAACGTGTTGTGAGGGGTTTTCGTCTTGACCATGGTAGCGAACTCCGTTGAGGGGATCGCCGCAAACGGTTCTTGCACAAAAAAGCCCGTCGCGGTGAGCGACAGGCTATTATGACATCAGGGATTAGAACTTGTAGGCGATGCCGAAGCGAACCTCGTTGGTCTTCAGATCAACGTCGGCATTGACCAGACCACCAAAGGATTCTGTACCGAAGTCGGTATAGCGATACTCGCCTCGCAGCAGCAGATTGTCGGTCATGGCATAATCCAAGCCCACGCCTATCGTCCATCCTGTGAGTGTATCTCCGAACGAAGGCCCGCCTCCATTATTACTTATGTCGACATCGCCAAACGCAACGCCACCCGCAATATAAGGAAGAAAGCGATCAACGGCATATCCTAGGCGCAGTCTTGCCGCCGCACTCCAGTTGAGTTCTTCGGTGGCGATGCCGCCCGGGATCGGGATACCAGGAGCGCTGAAGACTTGGCCGCTGCCATCAACATTCGCATATACGACGTCCAGCTCCGCGCCAATCACAATGTTATTGGACATCTGATAGTTGTAACCGGCGTAGACGCCACCAAGGAACCCGTCGGGATCTGTGTCGACAAAGCCCGGCCCACCGATTTCGTCTATGTTGCCATTCCCCCAAGCATAGCCTGCCTGTAGGCCGACATACCCACCCGTCCAGCTAAAGACCGGCGCGGCTTCTGCAACGATGGCATCGGCAGCATACGCCGACGAAGCCAGCAGAGACAACGACAGACCAAGAAGCAGCTTCTTCATAGGTGATCTCCTGTAACTAACCTTTTTGGTAGCAGAGCGCGCCGATTGATGCAGTTGTTTTTCTGCCACAGTTGGCCGAATTCAAATCGGCCGCCCGCACTTACATGAGAACCTTATGCCAACTCGCTGGTGGCGATCGGATCGCCCCTCGCCACAGTGGGCAACTGCTCGGCCACCCAAACTGTCCGGAACCTTCAGGCCGGGAACACTCATTCCGGTATCCCAAATTTAACATCGAGGAGGGTACGATAAAGGCTGTCGACCTCCTTGTCGTCGAACGCCTCGGTCAGCTCGCTTTCCGCAATCCCCTCAGCCTCTGCGTCGGCGATTAGGCGCTTTGCGAGCTGCTCGATCTCCGCTCGCTCTTTCGGCGCACCGGCGTCGGATAGATCGTGTTTTTTTATCCATTGGTTCAAAAATAGGACGGCCGGCTTGCTCATTCGGAAACACCTGGGGCAAAGTGCACGACGGCATCGACCAGCGTCCGATATAGGCTATCAACCTCTTCGTCGATCTCTTCGCGCTCGATCGTCAAGGCTTTAGCGTCGGCATACAATTTGTGTATGTACTCACTTACCGAAACGGCGTCGGTTTTAGCCGTTTCGGGGAAATTGTTGCCGATCCAGCGATCGAGAAAGTTGACGCCGCGTGTGCTCATGAAGCCTAAGCTCGATCCAGCGCTTAGGTTCCAGCAGGGCGCTCGACGGCAGCTTCGTCGACCTCGGCTTCCATTTCGTCGTTGACAGTCTTGGTCTTGCCGAAGGCGGCCACCGGCTCACCGTCAAAGCCCTGCAGCCACGCGTCGGCATGCTCTCCCCAGTAGGCTGGCACCGCACGTCTCCTTGCCATCCTTGCTCGCTTGGGCGTACATCCAGGCGTAGGTGGCGCGCTCCTGATCTTTCCTAGCCACGGCCATCTGTGTCATCCTCTCGGAAGTCCTGCAGTGAGGCGTGGCGCAGGTCATCCTCGCCGCGCAGGTGCTTTACGCGGCCGATCAGCCCCGGCTTGACCCATTGCGTCGCAGGCCGCTTCATGACGCCCTTGGGCGCCGTGCCTGGGTGCTCTTGGACGCGTTTCCATAGCCTCTCGCGCATTTCCCGGTTCAAGGTGACGAACGCGCTGCCGACATAGCGCCCGGTGCCGCGCTCAGCCATCAGAGCGAAAGCCGGCTTGCCCGCTTCACGCTCGACGCCGAGCAGATCGAACTCGTCAATCGCATAGCACTTGGCCTTCAGCCAGTTGGTCGACGGACCGCTTCGGTATTTGCTGTCCTTCCGCTTCGACACCATGCCTTCAAGTCCGGCCTTGTCGAGCAAGTGAAAGATGGCCTTGGCTTCGCCGGGCAGAGGCTCGCTGAACTGAATACGCCGCCCGGGCTTGATCATGCTGGCCAGGATCTCGCGCCGCACCTCAAGCGCCATGTCGCGCAGATCGTGCCCATTGAGGTGCAATAGATCGAAGGCGACGAAATAGAGGTCTTGCTGTCGGCGGGTGATCGCTTTGCGCAGATCGCCGAAGTCCGAAAGGCCAGCTTCGTTCAAGACGATGATCTCACCGTCGACAATCGCGCTTTCGGCACCAAGGCGCTTGGCCTCTCTCACCAGGTCGCGATATTTCGCAGTCCAGTCGTGGCCGTTGCGCGTATAAATGCGTGTGCCGTCTTCATCGATGATCATCTGCGATCGGTAGCCGTCGAACTTGACCTCGTGGGTCCAGCCTTCACCCTCGGGAGGGTTCTCCACAAGGGTCGGCATCAACGGCTCGATGAACTTCAAACGCATGCACTGATCCGCCCTCCGGCGATTCAATAAGATTGAGCTAAAATAGTTCCGAAACCGGAAATCAGCCTCTTGGGTGCAACAAACACGTCAACTCGGCGTTGCGGGATGAGCGAAGGAGGAATCGATATGGCCGACGACAAGAGCAAGCGGGACTTTCGCGATCGGGACCAGGTCTCGGCCGATGAGGATTATGAAGTCGAGTATTTCGCAGCCAAGGCCGGGATCACCCCGCAGCAGGTCAAGGAATTGATCGCGAAGCACGGCAACCAACGCGAAACGCTGGAGCGAGAAGCGAAGGCTCTGCGGAAATAATGACCAGGCTATCGGATCTCGGCAGACCAATAACTGGGCACCGACATGAAGGCCCGCCCGCGAGCGAACTCGCGCATTTCCTCCCTTGCCCTGTTTGCGGGCAACAGATCGATATGCGCGATTTTCGCCAGGTCGCTTATCATGCCGATCCGGATCACGATCAGCCTCTCGAACTAGACGCTTAGGAACACAAGTGCCGAAATACCACGTTGAGGAAATGGATGGCGATACCGTGACGGCTACCCACATCGTGCACGCGACAACGCCGATCAGGGCGGCGCGGGAAGCGACGGAGCGCGACGTCACCCTGCGCACCAGCGAACCCATTTGGATCAGGGTTGCCGACGAGAAGCGCGGGCACGTCTTCGAATACAGTTTCAGCCTGTAGCTGACGATCCAACTCGGCTGGCTGAGTTTTTGAATGGCATACCATGCCGTCGACCTCGATACGCAAGTTCGACTATGACCCCAGCACCAGGGTTCTCTCGGTTTGGTTTGTAGCGAGCGGGAAGCATTACGAGTTTTTGGACGTACCTGCTGAGGCCTTTGCCGCGTTCAAAGCTGCCTTTGCCAAGGGCGTCTATTTTAACAGCCACATCCGCAATCGTTATGCATTCCGGCTCGCGGCAGGGAGGGTAGCACCCGCTTCGGGCGATTAACAGAATCTCAAATTCGAGGCGGCCCGCGCCACCCCAGGGGAGCAACTGTGCGAATTGACCCAGGTTCCGAGGGCAAACGAAAGAGCCCGCCGGCCGGGGCCAGCGGGCGCGTTTTATACTAAGCTAGGTGTTGGGCCTATTTGCCCATCATCATCGCAGCTTTGCAGAAGTTTTCATGGGCCTGTCGGACAGGTCTGCCACGACGCGTGACCCACGGCGACGGGTCGGCAAACAGCGCACTCCTGCGCATCCACTGGGCTTACGAAGTCGGTCGGCTGCTCTGCGATCATAGTGCCTTGTCGGAGAACCGCGCTGAGCTCCGCGCAGTCACCGGTCCTGCAATACGGCCGGATCTATGATCAAAGCGCTGAGCAGGAGCCATTCGGGGTCTACGCCTGCCGCCCGGTATTTATTGTCACAAAAAGGGGAACAACGGCAGCTCGGCCGTGTTGGGAGCACAACATGTATTTCGTCAAAGTGCTTTTGGCTGCGATCGCCATCGGTCTCATCAGCCCGGGGGCAATGGCTCAGACCGCGACGACGTCCCCGCAGGAATTTGTCAAAGCAGCTGCGAGTTCAGACATGTTCGAGATCCAGTCGAGTGAGTTGGCGCTGCGGAAATCGAAGACATCACGAGTGAAGGAATTCGCTCGCATGATGATCAAGGACCACACGAATTCTTCCAAGCGGCTCATTGCGGCGGCAAAGAAGGACGACGTCGCAGTGGCACCGGAGATGACAAGCAAGCATGCTGCCCAATTGGAAGCATTGAGCAACGACAGCAGAGGGGCGTTCGATAACGCCTACGTCGACGCCCAGGTTGCAGCGCACCAGGAAGCCCTGACGCTGATGACCTCCTATGCGGAAAACGGTCAGGAAAAACATTTGGCGGCCCATGCGAAAAAGACCGCGCCGGCTCATCCGGCAGCATTTCAAACATGCCCAGCAACTGAGCAAGAGCGGTTCTCAGGGCTGAGTGGATCTGGCCACGACGTTGGTTCTTCGCGGCGCTGTGGAGTCTGTGCCAACCCTCTGGCACTGCCTCCGCCCCCAGGGACGCTGCAACCTTCAAGCGGTCGTCGATGCAGGCTCTAAAGGGTGCGTCGCTCAGGTAGTCCGGCGTGCAAGCACCAGCGTCGTCGAATTTGCCAAACGAACAGGAGACCTGACATGCCAAAGCAAAACGAGACCTCGCATTCGAGACGAAGTGACTTCGCCAATGATGAACCCATTCGCCCGGAGGATGCCGCCGTGTTGGACAGCCCCGTGGGCCACGAAGACAGGCACGGCGCGGAGCCAGGTTTCGGGGGAGCCGACGATGTCGACCAGCCGATCGGCGCAAGGCCCCGCAGCGAAATTACCGGTCGTCATGATGAAGGGGCAGGCGCCAATGAGACGATCGACGGCTTAAGCGAAACCGAGGAACTGACCCGCAGCTACGCCGAGGACATACCAACCGGTGACAATGATGAGGAGGAGGAAGACATCCCTGTCTTCGAAAGAGGCCGAAGCAACACCGAACTCTGAGCGCGCCAGGTTGAACCCCGCACGGTGAGGAACATGACAATGAGCACATTCGGACTTCGGGTTGCGTCTTTGGGGCTCCGGGCTTTTTTGGGACTGGCGGCCTCGCTGACTTTGGGCGTCGAGGCATCTGCGCAGACAAGTCAGCCCGCGCAGCAATCCGGCGACTCGTCGCAAACAGCCAAGCAGGGTCGACTGCCGGCGCAAGGATCGTCGCCGACCGGCAAGGATGATGTCGGCGTTGACGTCTCGCTCGGCCGGCCGGAGGTGAAGCAACAGGTTGCAAGACATCTGGGAGTGGCTGAGACCGAGTTGCCACTGGCGGTGCACGTGCCGATCGCGCTCGCTTCGCAAGTCTGCGGGCAAGAGGTATTTACCGCCCGCGCCAATGTAAACCGAAGCTGCACCGCGACGAAATTCATTCCGGAAATCGCCGAGGCGGCACGCAACCATCCACAAACCTCCGCGGTACCGGAGCAGTAGCACCGAAAATGTCCGAACCCGGCGCGACGGTCGTGCCATGCTTACCCGAGGGTAGCGCTCCAACCCGGGGTAAATCAGCCAGCCCCACCGCCGTCTGTTTTTGGCGGCATGCATGATGGCGTTCGCCGCCATCTCTTAACCAATGTGAATGCTGTTGCTCCGCAGCCACGCTACGAGATCCTGTCCGAAGCGGAGGCAGGCAGATGCCACTGGAATCCCTGATCGATCAATATGTGAGCAGCCGCAAGCGGCGGGGTCTTTTGTCGATACGGCACGCTCTCGAGGCGTTGAAAGAGGCCGTTCCGGCGCTGTCGATCGGCGAAAGCCATCTTGTCAATATGATCGCCGAGCGAGCGCTTGCCTTTGGCCTCGCCATCCACTTCGATCATTCCGGCGAGAATGCCGGGTAAGACATCCACGAGCGTCTGCTGATGCTACAGGACGAGGAACTCGGTGTTCGCGTAGCTTCATTGCCTGGTGGGCGGATCTTTCCGAGGCTGCTCCCATCCGTGTTCTGGGCGGGTGGTTAAAGTCGCCGAAGCGATGCCACGGCGTGCACCGAGCCCACCCCGGCGTTGGACAAGCTCCCCCAGCTTTCGCCAGTTGGAGCTTTCGTCTACTCGCAGCAGCCCTAGCGAGGCTCGATCAGCCTCCGCGTTGGGCGGTCTCGGGTTTTGCTCCAAGGGGGCGGTTCGGGCCGGCGAATTGAGGTTGAAAGGAGAAGATGATGACGGACAACAAAACCGAGCGTGATTTTCGCGACAGGAACCGGGTCTCGTCCAACGAACGCAACGAATTCTTCCATTTTGCCCAGCAGAACGGCATCACGCCTGAGCAGGTGATGGAGCTCATCAAAGCCGCCGGGAATGACCGCGCCTCGTTGCGGCTGCGAAGGAATTGAAATCAGTTTCCCGGGGCGGCTCGCTTACGGCATGAAGCCTCGCTGCCGAGGAGAACCTTGAGCCGTGGTGAGAATTTGAGTGTAGCATCATCCTGACGCACACGCGGAGCAGGTCGAGCGTGAAAGTGAAAATTGTACCCCTGCCCAACATGCGGCAAGCGCTGGAGGTTCGAGGCTGCGCAGATCGGCTATGGTCACCCCGAACCATAATCCACTCCAACCCGAGTCCTGGACGCACGGCGTGGCACCGAGCCTACTTCCTGCCGTCGTTCAATAATAATCCCGCGCCGCAGTCAGCCAGCGAGATCACCGTCGTCTGCCGGACGCGTGTCGGCTTCCAAACTGACAACGCACAGCCTTTGTAGCGACGCTTTCCAGCCACGTTCACCTGCGCAGCTTTGCCGCGCTCGCTGCGCACCAATAAATTCCATCTCCTTCCCTCACACTGATCTTGTTCAGGCGGTCGTTTTGCCGCTGCGGTAGGCGCTGTCCTTCCGCTTCGATCGCGGTAGCGCCCAGTATCAACGCTGCCAGATCAAACCGCACAATCAGCACCTCAAAGCTGATCAGCAGAAGCAGCAGTGAATCAGGACCTCGTCGATCAGGGTCAAAGGGCCAAGCACATATGTCTGGGCACGGTGACCGTGGCATAGCCGGCGCTGCAATGACGGCGTCGGTGCCCGTCTTGTGGAGCCGGAAAGCCCAACTTAGAAAACAGTCGGCGGTGCCGATCTCGAAGAAATTCTAGCCCGGCACGGTGAACAGGCTGGGGGCCGCATCGCGATCTAGGGTTCAGCACAACTCCGGCGGCATCGAGACGATCGACCTCAGCCCGGTCGGCGGCCCTCGGCCACGTCCATGACCAGCACGCGCAGCATGGTCAGCTGGCGCTTACCCTCCATGGCGCGCCCGTCGGCGACGGTCTGTCTCTTTCGGCTCAGGAAAACGTCACTCTGAGTTTGCTAAACGCGGTGCTGGACCGGTTACCACGCGTCAGATCTGGATCATCACCTTGCCGGCCTCGATTCTCATCGGATAGATCGCGAGCTTGACGCAGACCGGCGCGCCCTTGACCTGGCCGGTCGCAGAGCGGCCAATGTGCTTCAAGGCATTCGATGACGTCGTCGATCACCAGCCCTTCGGCTAGATGCGCCTTCTCATGGGTCCAATATCCGTCGGTGGCGAAGAGCTCGTCATCGGGCGAGCGGCAAACCGCGAGGATCGAAGCAGATGACATCCTCTTCCTCGATGTCATCGACCGCGCACGCTTCAATCCAGTCGGCCATCTCCGGCTCCCGCACCATCCGCTATGGCTATTCAGCCGCCGCCGACATATCCACCTGGTGAAATTCGCCGCGATAGGGTCTGGCTGTCGGCGGCAATTCGCGCTTGAGATAAAAATCCTCGTACCGCAGCTGCTTCAGCAGCACCGGCCAGACCTCGCGATAGGCATGCCACATCGACGGGTTCGCTACCGGCAGGTCGTGCTTGATCAGCTCGTGCAGCCTCGGCAGCGCATGATAGGGCACCATCGGGAACATGTGGTGTTCGACGTGATAATTCATGTTCCAGTAGATGAAGCGGCTGACCGGGTTCATGTAGACGGTGCGGGTGTTCAGCCGATGGTCGACCACGTTGTCGGCCAGGCCGATATGCTGCAGCAACCCTGTCAGCACCATGTGCCAGCTGCCATAGAGGCGCGGCAGGCCGATCAGCACCAGCGGCAGCAGCGACCACGTGAACAGCGCCAGCCCGACTGTCGCCGCATAGATGGCGACATGCCAGCGCGCAGCGATCACCGCCTTGTGCTGCTCCATCTCGGGGATATAGCTCTTCTCTTCATCGGACAGCTTGCCGAACGCCTGGCGCACCAGCGCCGGCAGCGAATAGCGGAAATCGAGAATACCGGTGAAGGCGAGCGCCGCCCGCAGCAGATCTGGGGGGCGCATGACGGCGATTTCGGCATCGCGGCCGACGATGATGGTATCGGTGTGATGGCGGGCATGGCTCCAGCGCCATTGCACGGGGTTGCGCATCAGCATGAAGCTTGAGATCTGGTAGACGACATCGTTCATCCAGCGCGTCCGGAACGCGGTACCGTGGCCGCATTCGTGCCAGCGCGAGTCGCTGGACGAGCCGTAAAGCACGCCATAGACGAACAGGAACGGCACCACCCACCACGTGGCCCAGAACCATACGATGCCGGCGGCCGACACCAGGATCGCGGCGACCCAGATGATCGTGTCGCGGATCGCCGGCCCGTCGGAGCGTTGCATCAACTCCTTGATCGCCTTGCGCGGGACATCGGTGTGATACCATTCGGCCGAAGCCAATCCGGTCTCAATGGCGCGCTTGGTGCTTTCACCGACCAGGCTGTAGTCGCGCTTCCTGCTTGCCGTCATCGTCATCTCCGCTTTCCCGCCTGCGCTCCGCAAGGGCCGCCTGGGGCCGGCCGGGCCGCGCCTGCTTCCGTATTCCGGCGCACTTCCCGCCCGCCGCGGCAACCGATCGTGCGTTTCAAGCCGGTCACGCCTGCAGTCTCGCAAAAGCGCCCGACGGCGCAGGGTAATCCTGTTGCGGCTGCCGGGCGATCGACCCTATCCTCGCTTCCGCTTGGGCGATCTGGCCGGCACCGTCGAGCACCCGGAACACGGCGTCATAGGAGCGGCTTTCGCCATGGTCCAGCCAGATCATCTCGCCCCGTTCGCGCGCGGCGAGATTGCCCAGAACATGATGCGTCGAAGGTTCGATTCCCAAGGCATATAGGCCGGCCTGGAAGTTCTGCCACTGATAGGTGCAGGGCAGCTGATCCTTGCGGGTAACGACCTCGAAGCCGAGGCCCAGGTGGTCATTGACGACGGCCACCGGCACCTCGCCCGCCGCATCGGAGCCAAGCTCGTGCTCCCAGACCTGCTCGCTGAACCCCAGCTGCGGCGCCGGCACGGTTCGGTAGCCGACTTTCTGCGCCTCGTAGCGTTCGCCGGCGTGCGCCGCCCAGACGACATCCCGGATCGGCGCCAGGTAGCGCGAACCCTCGTCGAGCAAGGGATGGCTGACATTGACGTGATAGAAATACATATGCGGCGTGCGGCTGAAACCGTGATTGACGACGCGGTCCGACAGGCGGATCTCGCTGCCGCCGACATCGGCCTCGATGCGGCGCAGCAAATGGAGATCCTCGCCGAACACGGTTGCCTGCTGGACGATGCCTTCCGCCCACAGCACGCAGCGGTCGCCGTCCCAGGCCTCGCCGTAGCCGGTCAGCCGCGCCGGCACGGTGCCGATGCGGCCATGCAGCGAGTGCAATACCCGCTTGCGCCCGGGATAATTGTAGCTTTCGGCCGGCACGTCTTGCCGGCCCAGTATATGATCGAGGCCGCAGGTGACGAGCAGCCCCGAGAACGACCGGCCAAAGGCGAAACCGTCCTCCCCTTCATGCTCGTGCAGTCCGGGGTGGCGAAAGCCGCTCGGCGAATGCCAGCCGATCGCCTGGCCCCGGAAGTCGCAATCGGCGATATCAAGCGCCCGGTCGACCAGCGCCGTGAAGCGCAGGCCGGAGCCGGTGCGGAACTCGAGCATCCGGATGCCGCGCTCCACGCCGTCGCCGAGCGTCATAAGCCGCACACCGGCAAACTGCGACAGCATGCCGGACCGCTCGGCCACCTGCCTTCGCGACAGCGTCTTGCCGTAAAGCTCTACCATGCGACGTCCTTCACTTTGCCCGCCTCCTTGAGCAAGGCCGACATGTCGGCGCCGGTGATGATGCTTTCCACCGTCAACAGGTCGGTGTCGGCGACCGTCTGTTCCGCGACGATTTCGCCGCGGCGCATGACGATGATGCGGTCGGCGACCTGGAACACGTGGTGGATGTTGTGGGTGATGAGCAGCACCGAGTGGCCGGCGTCGCGCACCTCCTTGACGAAGCGCAGCACGCCGTGGGTTTCCTCGACGCCAAGATTGTTGGTCGGCTCGTCGAGTATGATCACCTTGGCGGCGAACTGCATGGCGCGCGAGATCGCGATCGATTGCCGCTCACCGCCCGAGAGCGTGCTCACCAGTGCATCGGCATCGAGCTTTTTCGAAATGCCGACCCGCTTCAGCAGCGCCGAGGCGGCGTTGCGAAGCTTGGCGAGGTCGAGGGGCGCGAACACGCCGAGCCAGCCGAAATTGACCGGCTCCCGACCCAAGAAAAGATTGCGCGCGATGCTGAGGTCCGGCGCGAGCGATGTGTCCTGATGGATAGTCTCGATGCCGAGGTCCATCGCGTCGCGCGTCGAGCGGATCGACGCCTTCTCGCCGCGCACGAAGATGTCGCCGTGGTCGGCCGGGAAGACGCCGGAGATCGCTTTGATCAGCGTCGACTTGCCGGCGCCATTGTCGCCAAGCAGGGCAACCACCTCGCCTTCGTTGAGGGTGAACGAGGCGTTCTTCAGCGCACGCACGTTGCCGAAGGACTTTTGCAGGTCTTGCAGACGCAGCACTTCCATCGTCAGCTCCTTGCGGCGTTCTTCTGCAGCAAAGCGTGCAGGATGAGCATGGCGAGGATGATGACGCCGACGAAGATGTTGTATGCCAAGCCCGGCACGCCGATCAGCACGATGCCGTTGCGGATGGCGCGCAGCATCAGCGCGCCGACGATGGTGCCGAGGATGGTGCCGCGCCCCCCAGTGAGCGCCGTGCCGCCGACCACCACCATGGCGATCACTTCGAGTTCGTAGCCGGTGCCGGCCACCGGCGAGGCGGCCGAAATCCGGAACGCGCTGATCATGCCGGCCAGCCCGGCCACCACCGAGGTCAGGATGAACAGCCAGATCTTGACCGCGTCGGCCGGCACGCCGCGCGCCACCGCTGCGTTGCGGTTGCTGCCGATGGCGCTGATCCAGTTGCCGAGCTTGGCGTAGCGCAGGATGTAAATCGCCAGCAGCGACAGGCCGATGAACCACCAGAGCGAGGTGTAGAACCGGAACGAGCCTACATTGAAGCTGCCGGCAAGCAGCGTGACGAAGAAGCCGGGCTGGTCCCACGACTTCAGGGGGAATCCCTGCGTGATGTAGAGCGCCGCGCCGCGCACGACGAGCAGCATCGACAGCGTGACCAGGAAGGAGGAAATGCCGATCTTGGTGACGATCAGCCCGTTGATGGCGCCGATCGCGATGCACAGCACAAGCCCGGCCAGGAGGGCGACGCCGATGTCGATACCGCCATTCTGCACCAGCAGCATCACCACGACGGGCGCAAGGCCGAACACGGCGCCGACCGATAGATCGAACTCGCCCGCCGTCAGCAGCAGCGTCATGCCGAGAGCGATGATGCCGAGCTCGGGCAGGAACGCCATCATGTTGGATATGTTGAGCGGCGACAGGAAGTTGCCGTCGGCGATGGCGAACACCACGAGCAGCACGATGAGGATGATGAGCGAGGAGAATTGCGGCGAACGCAGCAGCGCAGACCTGCCCTTCGCTCGCTGCGTGTCGTCGTCTGCTGTGATTGCCATATCTGTCAGGACCATGCGTTTCGTCCGGCGCCCGCCATTTCGGGGCGGGCGCCGATTGTCGTCACTTGTTGTAGAGTTTCAGGATCGGCTCGACGCTCGAGGCGTCGTAGAGGCTGAATGTGTGAATGTCGTAGCCGATCGGCTCGCCAGAGGCCGCTAGCCCGAGCAGCGCCACCGGCATGAAGCCCTGCGCCGACGGGTACTGCCAGGCCGCAGCATTGACGAAGCCGGACTTGACCGCCTCGGCCGTCTCCTTTGAGTTGCCCCAGCCGACGACCGGGACCTTGCCGGCCGACACACCGGCCCCGTCGAAGACGCGTTTGATGCTTGCTGCCACGGAATCGCCCAGTGCAATGATTGCCGGCGGATTGTTGGCGACCATGTAGTCGGTCATCTTGGCGATGATGCCGGCCGGGTCGGTGCCGCAATCGACCACGTCGTACTTGATGCCGAGCGGATCGAAGACGCTGGCGATGCCCTCGGTCTCGAGCTGCTGGTAGCTGGCGCCCGGCACTTCGACCGGCAGGAACACCTTGTCGCCCTGCTTCACCATCTTGTGGTCGACGAGATACTTGGCCCAGATGACGCCCGCTTCCCTGAGGTCGGCCCCGACATAGGCCTGCCGCCCGGTCGCCGGATCGTCGGTGTTGAAGAACACGATCGGGATGCCGGCGGCCTTGGCGGCCTTCACCTCCTCCGTCCACAGGCCGGGCTGAGCCGAGGTGGTGGCGATGCCGTCCGGCTTGGCGGCGAGCGCCGAGTTGAAAGCCTCCTTCTGCGCCGCCATGTCGCCGCCGCTGAACGAGATCTTGCAGGTCACCTTGAGCTGGTCGCAGGCCTTGGTTGCGCCGGCATTCCAGTCGATCCAGAACGCGTCCGAAGGGCCACCATGCGACAGCAGATAGAAGGTCTTCTGGCCGTCCTGCGCGAATGCCGGCAGGCTCAAGGAGACCCCGGCCACCAGCGTTGCCGCAGCAGCCACTTTCAATGCGAATTTCAACATTCATTCCTCCCTTGGTTGGAGTTGCGCCGCCATGCGCCGGCGGCGCAACCGGCGCTCACAGGCCGTTGGCGCGGAACTTCCCGTCGAGGAATTTCTTCGCGCGCGGCACGTCGTCTTCCGAGAGATGCTCGATGATGACCGGGATGTTTGGGTGCTTTTCCGCCAGCCGCTGCAGATAGAGATCGTAATTCAGCGACCCCAGCCCGGGCGCCGGCAGCTCGATCTCGCCGACGCCGCGGAAGGTGTGGCTCTCCATCGCATCCTCGTCGCCGATGTCGGCATGCTTTTCCGACTTGTCGCTGCCCGAACGCTTGACGTCCTTGGCATGCGCGATCTTGATCTTGTCGGTCAGCGTATCGAACACCTGGTTCAGGATCTGGTCCATCCTGTCGATGTTGTGGGTTTCGAAATAGTTGGTCGGATCCATCAGCAGGCCGAGGCCCGGATGGTCGACCTGGGCGAACATCTTCACCGTCTCCTCGACCGAGCCCACGACGTTGTTGACGTAGGTCTCGAGGAGGAAGACCGCGCCATGGTCATAGGCGGTCTGGGCAAGCTCGGCGATCACCTTGCGGCATTCCTCGAATCCTTCCTCGGTCTTGTTCTTGGGATGATGGACCCAGTCGGATTCGGTGTTGTAGGTGCCGGTCTCGGAGATCACGTAGGGCGAGCCGAAGCTGCGGGCGTTGCGGATGATCTCCTTGAGATAGCCGACGCGCTTGTCGCGCTCGGCCTTGTCGGGATGGATGATGTTGGTGTAGCCCGACACGCAGCAGATCGGCAGGTTGTTGTCGCGGAAGACGTCGCGCACCTGCTTGGCCTTTTCCTCAGTGATCTGCCCGGCCGACAGATCGATATCCCTAAAATGCAGGTCGAGCTGCACCGTGTTGAAACCGAGCCCGCGGATCTTCTTCGCCGTCTCTTCGAGGCCGTACGGGAAATAGCCCGTGAAAATACCTGCCTGCATCATGATGTGAATTCCTCCCTGTAAGCGATTCAGTTGGCTGATTTTATCGAGATTTCGGAAAGCTTGACGGTGCGGCCTTGCGCCATCGAGCGATAGCCGGCCTCGACCAGCGCCATCGTCTTGACGTTGTCGGCCACCGATAATGCCGGCGGCGCGCCTGTCTTTACCGCATGCTGCAGTTGCTCCATGACGCCGATGAAGGCATGCGGGAACCACATCGTGTCCCAGCTCGGGCTGACCCATTCGCCGCCGGTCGTCTCGGTCGAGGCATAGGTCAGCGTCGAGGCCACGCCTTTCGGCCAGCCGATCGTGCCTTTGGCGACACCCTTGGTGCCGTCGACGCGCCAGTTGATGTGCTGGTCGTCCAGATAGCCCTCCTGGCGCGGTCCGGACCAGACATCCTCCAGCGACACGGCGAGCACGCCGGAGGGAAAGCGCAGCGTCGAGACGGTGATGCCGTCGCTATGCTCGAACGCCGTGCGCGGGTCCTTGCGTGTCAGCGTGGTGATTTCCGAGGGATCGCCGAACAGGAATCGCAGCACGTCGAGATGATGCACGCTCATATTGGCGAGCGTCAGCCGGTCGTAATCCTGAAGGAAAGTCTGCCAGTGCGGGATCGCATGCATGTCGATCTGCGCGAAGACGATGTCGCCCAGGGCGCCGCTGTCGATGATCTGCTTCAGCACGCGCATCGACTGGTCGTAGCGCATGTTCTGGTTGACCGAGAGGATCTTGCCTGACTTAGCTGCCTCGTCGCGCAGCTTCACGGCTTTATCGACCGACAGCGCCAGTGGCTTCTGCGCCAGGATCGCCTTGATGTGAGGCTGCTTCAGCGCATGGCGGATCAGCGCCGGCTGCAGATCGGGCGGAAACGCCAGGTCGACGATCTCGATCTCGGGATTCTCGATCAGCTGTTCCGGTGTGTCGTGGACGGTCGGGATGTCCCAACGCGCGGCGACCTTCTGCGCATTGGAACGGGTGCGCGAGGCGATCGCCACCACGTTGAACCCCGCTTCGCGATAGGCGGCAAGATGGCATTCGGCCATGATCATGCCAGCGCCGATGCAGCCGATACGGTATTCTTTCGTGCGGACCTTCACGTCCGGCTCGAAGCCTTCGCTCGCCATGTCTTCCTCCCGCAATTCTGTTTTCGCAGCCGCGATCATCTCGCCAACGCGCCTCCGTCCTGCCCGAAATAATGCACCCGGGCCGGCTCGCAGGATATCGCTACCACCGCATCCGGCCTGATGTCGGGCTGGCCGCGCAGCAGCGCCTTCAGCCGCGCCTCTCCGGCGGCGAGCGTTACCACCGTGTAGCCGCCAAGGGGCTCGACCTCGAATACGCGCGCCGGGCGGCCAGCGCCCCCTTCGACCCAGGGCCGGACCTTGATGTCCTCCGGCCTGAGCCCGATTTCGATCGCGTCGGCCGGAGCAGCGCGATCGTCGATGCTGACCGTGCCTTCGGCGGCCTCGAGGCCATCTTCGCCGCAAACGGATTTGAGGATGTTCATCATCGGCGAACCAAGCAGTCGCGCCACATAGGTGTTCGCCGGGCGGTCGTAGATCTCGGACGGGGCGCCGATCTGTCGGATCCTGCCATTCTCCAGAATCGCGATGCGGTCGGCGATCGACATCGCCTCTTCCTGGTCATGGGTGACGTAGATCAGCGTCTTGCCGAGTTCGCGCTGGATGCGCTTGAGCTCGACGCGCGTTTCCTCGCGCAGCCGCGCATCGAGCGCAGAGATCGGGTCGTCCATCAGATAGGCGTTCGGGTCGCGCACCAGGGCGCGGGCTATGGCCACGCGTTGCCGCTCGCCACCGGAAAGCTGCGCCGGCGGCTTGTGCAGAATATGGCCGATGTGGAGCTTGGCGGCCACATCGGCGACACGCTTCTCGATCTGGGCCTCGGCGACCTTGCGCTCGACCAGCGGGAAACGCACATTTTCGCGCGCGCTCATATGGGGGAACAGCGCCAGGTTCTGGAACACCATGGCGACATTGCGCTCGGCCGGCGAGACGGTGTTGACCGGTTTGCCGCCGATCAGGATCTCTCCGGCGTCAGGCGTCTCCAGCCCGAGCACCAGGCGCAGGATTGTCGATTTGCCCGACAGCGGCGGCCCGAAGAAGCAGAAGAATTCGTTGTCATTGACGGTGAACGAGGCGTCGTCGACCGCGAGCGTCGTGCCGTAACGCTTGCTGACATTGCGAAAGACGATATCGGCCATGTCAACCTGCCTTCATCGCAATGCCGCTGCGGGCATCGAAGACACGCACGGACGATGCCACGGGGGCGACGACGGCAAGCTCGCCGATCGACAGTCCGACAGCATTGTCGAACACCGCCTTCACGGCGGTCTCGCCATCGCCGAGATGGACGATGGTCCTCGCGCCGATCCGCTCGACGAAGCTCACCGGCATGGCGAGGCCCTGCCCGCTCTGCACCAGCGACACCTGTTCGGGCCGGAAGCCGTAAAGCACCTCAGAGCGCGATCCGCGCAAGGTGGCGGCCAGCGCATCCGGCAGCGTCGGCGTGACCCCCAGTGGCCCGAGATCGACCACCAGGCCCCGGTCGCTCTCCGCCGGCCTTCCCTTCAGCAGGTTCATGCCCGGAGCGCCGATGAAGCGGGCGACGAAGACATTGGCTGGATTGTTGTAGACTTCCAGCGGCGTTCCCACCTGCTGCAGCACGCCGTGATCCATGACGGCAATGCGGTCGGCCATGGTCATGGCCTCGAGCTGGTCATGGGTGACGTAGACCATCGTCTGCCTGAACTGGCGCTGCAGCTGCTTGAGCTCGGTCCGCATCACCGCCCGGAAGGCGGCGTCGACATTGGACAGCGGCTCGTCGAGCAGAAAGATCGCCGGCTCCATGATTGCCGAGCGCCCGATCGCCACCCGCTGCAGGATGTTGACCGAGAGCCGGTCGGCCTTGCGGTCGAGCAGCGGCGTCAACTGCAGCAGCTCGGCGATGGCGCCGACGCGGCGGTCGATCTCGGCTGTCGCCGCACCGCGCATCCGCGGGCCGTAGGCAAGGTTCTGGCGCACCGTCATGTGGGTGAAGATGGCGTAGTTCTGGAAAACGAAGCCGACGCCGCGGCGGCCCATGGGCACGCCGGCCATGTCGCGCTCGCCGAACAGGATCTTGCCGCTGGTCGGCTCTTCCATGCCGGCGATCATGTTCATCGTCGTCGACTTGCCGCAGCCCGAAGGCCCGAGGAGCGCCATGAACTCGCCATCGGCGACATCGAGATCCATGGTCTTCAGCGCCGTGAACTCGCCAAAGGTCTTGACCAGGTTGCGCAGCTGGATCGCGCTCATGCCGGCACCAGCCTTGCCCGCGCCATGCGCTTCATGGCCAATACCGCAACGATCGAAAGCACGACAAGGATGGCCAGCGCGATCGCCGCCACATAGCCCCAGATCAGGTCCTGCGTCGTGACCTTGTAGATGTAGACGGAGATCGTCTCCGTGGCGATGCCGGGGCCGCCGCCGGTCATGATGTAGAGCGTGTCGAAGATCTTGAAGTTCTCGATGACGCGGATCGCCAGCGCGATGATGATGATCGTCTTCATCTTCGGCAGCACGATGGTGACGAAGCGCTGCCACGGGTTGGCGCCGAGCAGGGTCGCCGCCTTGATCTGGTCCTGCGGCACGCCGACCAGGCCGGCAAGCAGGATCAGGAACATCAGCGGCGTCCACTGCCAGATATCGGCGATGATCACCGCGATCAGCGCCAGTGTGGGGTCAGACAGCCAGGCGATGGTGACGCGTGAACCGCTGAGTGCCGACAGGATGTCGTTCAGCGGCCCGCCCGACTGGAACAGCATGAAGAACATGTAGCCGGCCACCGCCGGAACCACCATCATCGGCATCAGCAGGATCGAATAGAAGACCCGCTTGCCCGGAAAATCGTCCGCGAACAGCGTCGCCAATGCCAGGCCAAGCAGGAATTCGACAGGCACGCACACGACCATGACGATAGCCGTGCGCCTCAGCGCGCTCCAGAAGCGCGCATCGGCGGCAAGGTCGGTGTAGTTGGCGAAGCTGTTCCACATCTCCCATGCGTTCCACCAGCCCAGGCCGGAGAGGGGCGACCAGTCGGTGACGCTGATGTAGAGCTGCATCAGCAGCGGGAAGGCGGAGATGAAGAGCACCAGGATCTGCGCCGGCAGCGTCAGCCGGAATCCCAGCCGCACTCCCTCGTCCCGCAGCGCGGGCTTGCCAAGCGCGGCCTTTGCGTCCTTTGAGACAGTCACGGTCACCGCGCTCATTGCTTGAGCGCGCCGAACGTCAGCCCGCGCACCAGATGGCGCTGGATGGCAATGCCCATGATGACCGGCGGCACCGCGGCCATAAGACCGAGCGCGGCCTTGGCGCCATAGAGCTGCCCGGTCATCGAGGAGGACAGCGAGGCCATGTAGACGGGGATCGTCACCCATTCACGCGTCGTCAGGAGCAGCGCGATCAAATAGTCCGACCAGTTGAGGATGAAGACGAAGAGGGCGGCGCTGGCCAGCGGTGCGCGCATCATCGGCAGCGTGATGCGCGTGAAGACGCGCAGCCGCGAACAACCTTCGACAAGCGCCGCTTCCTCGATCTCGCGCGGCATGTCGTCGAAGAAGGTCTTCATGAGCCAGAAAGCGAACGGCAGGGTGACGATGCCGTAGATCAGGGCCAGGCCAAACCAGCTGTCGGTGAAGTTCAGGAAGGCCCACATGATCATGACCGGGATCATCACCGCCATTGGCGGAAACAGCCTGAGCTGGATCAGCGCCAGCGGCAGGTTCTGGCCGGAGCCGAAACGCGACAGCCCGTAGGCCGCAGCCGTGCCCGCCGACATTGCGATCGCCGTGCCGAACACCGAAGACAGCAGCGACGACAGGATCGGCTTCAGCGCGGTGCGGTCGAGCGCCACGATCAGATTGTTGTTGGACTCGCCGAAGACGAACTGGAAATTGCCGAGCGTCGGGTTCTTCGGCCACCATGTCAGGTCGGCGCCGGTCGCCGACCATTCGGCGATCGGCTTGAAGGCCATCGACACCATCCACAGGATCGGTACCAGCGTCACCGCCATCGCCGCGAAGATCGCGGCGTAGCGGAATATCTCGAAGGGGACGGAACGCTTCATCTGGCTGCTTTGCTGGTGGCGTTGACTGCGGCGGGGAGGAACAGATGCTCCTCCCCTCCAGCGCTGATCCAGGGAGACGGATCAGCTGATCGGGTCGAGAACCGTCGGCCAGGCCTCCTTGTTCGTCCTGATGGCTTCGAGCAATTTGTCCTCGCCGATGCGGCGGGCGATCTTCTTCCACTCCGCTTCCGTGTCGGCCATCGCCTGTTCCGCTGTCTTGGCCTTGGTCAGCGACGCCATCAGATTTTCGTCCAATGCGTTGTGGAAGGCGGTGGCGCCGGGATAGTTGATCGTCGGCACCGTGCGGGCGACGGTCTCGCGCACCACGTCGATGTGGTAGGCGTGGTAGGTCTGGCGCACCAGCGGATCGGAGAAATCCGAGAGCCGGAACGGATCGAGATAGCCGCCCGGATTGGCGCTCATCCAGGCATAGATGCGGGCGGAGCCCAGCCACTGCAGCAAAAGGTAGGCGACCTCCTGGTTTTTCGACTGCGACGAGACCATGCCGGTCAGCGAGAACCACAGCACGGAACGGCTGATCAGCTTGCCGTCGACTTCGCGGCCGGGCGGCAGCATCGAGCCGATCTTGCCGGTGACGGCAGAATCCTTGTTGCCGGCATTGTCGAGGAATTTCGGCAGGTTCGAGAAGGCGCAGGTCATCGCCGCGCCGCCCTTGGCGAAATTTCCATACTGCTCCGGCCAGCCCCAGGAGATCGCGTCCGGCGAGTGATGAACCAGCGAGCCGACATATTCGTTGGTGGCGGCAATGCCGTGCTCGGAATTGATCAGCGGCTTGCCGTCGTCGCCGAACAGGAACTGGTTGGGCGATGCCATCGAGACATAGCGCTGATACCAGTTGGTGTAGCCCCAGCCCTGGTTGCGCAGGTCGGTGGAGCCGAACAGGCCCTTGTCGGGCCGCTGGAAGAAGCCCGCGATGTCACTGTGCTGCTTCCAGGTCTTCGGCGGCGCCAGATCGTAGCCGAATTTGTCCTTGAACGCCTTCTGCTCGGCAGCGTCGCCGAACAGGTCGGTGCGGTAGACCCAGGTCTGGAAGTCGCCGTCCAGCGACACGCCATAGTTGGACCCGCGATATTTGTTGAGCAGCGACACGCCCTTGGCGCCGTCGACATAGCCGGTCTTGGGATCGTCCCATTCGGGCTTGTACTGGGCGACGAAGTCGTCGAGCTTGGCGATGCCGCCGGTCTCGGCAAGGTCGCCGAGGCGGTTCCATTCCGTCGAGTAGATGTCATAGGCCCCACCCTTGGTGGAGATGTCCTGCATCGTCTTGGTGAATTCCTGGCCGTTCGGCAGGCCGACGATCTCGATCTGGATGCCGGTCTCCTTTTCCCACAGCTCCTTGATCGACGGCGCACCCGCAGGGAAAGGCTGTGTGAGTTGGCCAATCGAGCCATCCGACAGGCCAAGCACGATCTTGGCCGGTGCCTTGCCAGCTCCCTTCAAGGCCTTGGCCGCCTCAACGGCACGGCCTTCCGGCGTGTCGGCGCCATATTGATAGCGCTCTGCGCCCTCGAAACCGGTGGGGCCGCCGACCATGCCTGGCGCCAGCGCGTCGGCCGCAACGGCACGGCCGGGACGGATGAATTGCGGTGCGATACCAGCCGCAGCCACGAACGCCGCCGCCTTTCCTCCGGACGCCAACAAGCCGCGTCGCGATATGCGGATCAAATCAGACATTGGAATTCCTCCCTCAGGCCCGATGTTTCCTCCACGAGCCCATCTGAGGGATATTGACGGCAGCACCGGAAGGCTGTCAACATCATAAATACTCAAAATACATCGTAACACCGCAACTGCGGAGAAAATACGTCATGCAAAGGTCGACACACCGGCTCAATGCCTCGATTTGATGGGAAATCTGCATTCGTAGCACGGGACGTATCACGACGCGATTTAGCCCAACCTCCTTGCGCATCGGCTAAGGCTGGATACATCATTTTCCATCAGAATCGCTGATGGCTGGCAGCTGTGGCCGTCGGACGGGCTAGCGGCATTGTGCGATCTGATGCATTGAGGAGATGAAAGACGGTGCGTTCCACCTTGACTGACATAGCCCGGGAAGCCGGCGTTTCCGCCGCCACCGTCGACCGCGTGCTGAACAACAGGCCAGGTGTGCGGGCGCGCACGCGTGAGATCGTGCTCGAAATGGCGCAGCGCCTCGGCTACATCGCCGAGGGCCCGAACGGAGCGCCGCCCAGGCCCTCACCTGGAGAGGTCATCCGTCTCGACTTCGCTCTGCCGGCCGGCACCAATTCCTTCATCAAGATGCTGCATCGACACATCGAGGCGCAGGCCTTGGCGCGCCCCGATCTCGACGTCCACATCGCCACCATAGAGGGCTTCAACCCCGACCGGCTCGCCCGCCTGCTGCAAGAATTGCGTGGACAGACACAAGGCGTCGGCGTGATCGCGCTCGATCATCCGACGGTGCGCGAGGCGATCCGCTCGCTGTCGGCCAATGACGTCAAGGTGGTGACCATCGCATCCGACATCCTGCATGTGCCGAGGGTGGCCTATATCGGCATAGACAACCGCGCCGCCGGGCGGTTGGCCGGGTATCTTCTCAACCGTTTCATGGGATCGGAACGCCCAAGCAAGGTGGCGCTGTTCGCCGGCTCGCTGTCCTATCGCGGCCATGAGGAACGCGAGATGGGATTCCGGCACATCTTGACCGAGGAGTCGCCCAATCTCGAGATCGTCGAGATGCGCGAAATGCTGGATGACCGAGAGAAGGCTTATTCGGAAGCATCAGCGCTTCTGGACCGGCACCCCGATCTTGCCGCGATCTACAATGTCGGCGCCGGCAACACCGGCATCGCTCGGGCGCTCAAGGAGCGTGGACGCGCGAAAGACATTCTCTTTCTCGGCCACGAGGTGACAGACGGCACCAAGGAACTTTTGTTGGATGGGACGCTCGATGCGGTCATAGATCAAAATCCGCGCGTCGAGGCGCGGGAAGCGCTCAACATTTTAAGCCACTCTGTCAGGCACCTGAACTATGAACCGCATCAACCACGACTTCAGGTGATCTTCAAAGAGAATATACCTGAAATCTGATCAATGGATCCGTGATCTTATCGCAAAGCACAGCGTTGGCGTCGCCACCGGTCCCAAATACGAACGAGAGCCCGAATGATCTCGTCAAAGCCGCCGATCTGGCACTATTCCGCGCGAAGTCGGAGGGACGAGATCGGGTCGTGGTTGATGGTGCATGAGAAGGGCGTCGCTCGTTGCAACTCGTTCAGCCTTTCCGAACCTAAAAAGACCAAGTCCACTCATAGCACCGAGGTCGCGAACGATTGGGGCGAAGAGGGTTCTGGATGTCGGCACGAAGCCGACGAATGGCATACGCTCGTCCAACCCGCCACGATCACCTGAAGCATCGCACCGATCCAAGGCGCTCGAGCAGATATGTTGCAGGCGACCTCGTGTGCTATACACGCACGCTGAGTTTTCGGGTCGGACACGAGATCGATGGATCAGGAGACGCTTCTTGCCGCAGTCCTCTTAGCTGATGTCGTGGGCAGCACGCCGCTCTATGAGCGGATCGGAGACGATGCCGCTCTACAGCAGGTCTCGGATTGCCTGGACACGATGCGCGAGATTGTCGCCAAGCACCGTGGTGATTTCATTTACTCGAAAGGCGATGACATACTCAGCCTCTTCGAGAGCCCGGAAATGGCGCTGAGGGCCGTCTGCCAAATTACCCATCAACTGACTAAAGGGCCGTTGAGCGCCCGTATCGGATTGCATTTCGGGGCGGTCATTCGCGCGCGGGGCGCGATATTCGGTGACGTTGTCAATGTCACTGCAAGGTTGTCCACCACGGCGAACCCCGGAGAGGTGCTGATCAGCCAGAGCTTCTGCGAAGCCCTTTCCCCGAGAAGCCGCAAGGGCCTGCGGCTCCTCGACAAAATGGCCTTGAAGGGGAAGCAAGAGTTCTTCGATGTCTATACCCTGTGGAGCGACGATGGGGCCCCCGGTACGCAGATCACCAGCCATGGCGCCACTACAGATAGACGCTCGGTCCTGCCGCGGCAGATTCATCTGGTCATCCGCTACAGAGATCAGCTGCGATCCTGTCGAAACGGCGAATCCGTGACAATCGGCAGATCGGCGGAATGCGATATCATCGTCGAGCGGCCCTGGGTATCGAGGCGCCACGCCGCCTTCACCATATTGAATGGCAGAGCTCGGCTTCTCGAACGAAGCTCTTCGGGCACATTTGTGTCCATGGGACTCGGCCATGAAGTATTCGTACGCCGTGAAGATATTATCCTCTTCGGCTCCGGCGTCATCTCGCCTGGAGTGAAGTCGGCCCTCGACGAAGCCCAGCTTCTTCACTACGAAATTGTCTCGGATTGACCCGGCCCGGATACTAGCTCGACCGGTTTCGAGCTGGTTCGCTGGCGCCTCAATGTCGCGCCGTACTCTTTGACAGCCATTGGAATCGACCGTTGACAAATGTGCCAAGGCCAATCCAGGAACGTCTGCTCTCGAAGTTGAACTGCGAAGAGCTGACTTCCGTTTCCCTCGCTGAGTTCGACGGAGCCGCGGCCGGTGCATCTCCCTCGCAGGATGCGGAGTTCTACCTGCTCCGAGGCTACATTCTGCAGGTGGATGGTTTCGGCAGCAAGCTGGCCCGCTCGATCGATGACGCGCTAGGTCTTGCCGCGAAAAGGCCGGTGCGTGGGAATTGTGCTGGACTGTCGGCCAGACAATGAGCTGGCGACGGGAGCGGCCGGCTGTAGCGGGATGCCCGGACCAATTCCCCGCCCTGTGTCGCCTTGATATCCCCAGGCGCTGAAGGTCAGCACAGGCTGTTGCAGCCCGGGGTCGATGAACGCTTCATCAGACCATTTGCGCCGCAATAGCTCCTCGACCACCTGCGAAGGCTCGCGATTGGGCTACCGTCACGAAATTGGCGCAGAAGCGCAGACCACTGACATATCGCGACGTCGAGATGGAGCTCGATACCACCGTGTTTACAGCACCGGGGGGAGATTCCTCTTGGGCCGATCGAGTTCAAGTTGGTGCGCCACATGCTCGAGGATCCTGAAAGGTGATCAGCCGTGATGAATTCATCGCAGCTGGCCGGTCGCAGAAAGCCAGTGTGAGCGCCCAGGTGGTCGACGTTCACATGAGCCAGTCGCGAAAGTTGTTGAAGCAGTTGTCGCAGAGTTGCCATTCGCACCGTGCGGCTTGCCGGCTATTCTCTCGATGACACTGCGGGCTGACGATCTCGGCGATTGGGTTCAGAAAGGTCGCTGCGTGAGGCCGCAAGGGGACCCACGCGATGGGAACGGTCTTGGCAGCTAGGGGACTTAGCGCCACCAACATTGCAGCCGTGGCGCTACGCCAATTGAGAGAAAGTCGAGGCGTATAGAACAAGCGACATGAGCGTGTCGGATTGTTTGCATTCAAACAACCTTCGCGACGCTATCCGTGCCTCCGCCTTGCTGGTGCCGGAGGAAATCATGACGTCGCCCGACAATTCGGTCGAACTCGTTCGCGACAAGAAGTGGACGGTCCGCGTCAACGCCTACGGCAGCACCCTGACGTTTCCGTTCGAAGCCGAAAGCTATGCACGTTCTTATGCCGATGGTCAGGCATTCCGTCTCGGGGTTCAGGTGGCCGAACTGAAGCGATGCGGCTGACAGTCTGTCGACGTGTTGGCGGATAGCCTGCATTGCCATCGGAACGAATAGGTCGCTGATTGCAGCCTCGCGATTTTTCCATCAAATCCCGCCTGCAATCTTGACAGCAACTCGGCAAAAGCCCTCGCCGACTAGTGTTGTCATATGAGCTGGAGCTTTCCTCGCCGCCGGTGGTAGGTGGGATACGCTGCCGGGAGAGCGCTCTTTTCGCATAGACGAGAACCTTGTGCTTTTTCATCTCAAGGCTGATTGGCGGCTGGATGCGCGCGCCGTCTTTCATGTTCTGCCACGGCCCGCGCGGAGCGTGGAATCAACGGCGGGGAAGCGGATGATGTTTCCTGTTTGCGCTCGCGTAGCGCAAGAAACGCTGCGAAGAGCATGATAGCCATGCCGATGATGTCGATCAGGCTAACCTCCTCGCCGTAGGTGATCATGCCAAGCACGACGGCAATCACGGGTGAGACGAAGGCAAATGCTCCGGCGCGCGAGGCGCCGATTTCGTGCAGGAGCCGGATAAAAAGTGTGTAGCCTATGAACGAACCAAACAGCACGAGGAACAGCCACCCGACCCAGGCCGGCCAGCCCCAATCGCCTTTTAGAGCCGCGGCCGCGCCTGGCTCCACAACGAGTGAGATGAGAATTAGGAATGCGCCCCCGAAAAGGGTGGTGAAGCCGGCGATGAAGTCCGATGAATATACCTCAAGAAGCGGCCGCGCGAGCACCGAACCCCATGCATAGATTACAGCTGCCGACGCCACCGCTGTCATCGCCAGCAGCCGGAGCCCCCTGCCCTGCTGGTCTGCGTGTGTCCAACCAGCATAGGCCTCGGGCCCGAACAGGATGCACAGACCGGCCGCACCGAGCAAAATCGCAAAAAGCCTGCGGCCGTCATAGCGTTCGTCCCCCAGAAGCAACGCAAATCCAAGCAGCGTGACAGGGGTCAGCGAAAGCTCAAGAACAGCCGCGGTGCCCGTATCGACATAGAGCATGCCCCAAAAGAGTAGGCCATAGCAAAGCGGAATCATGAACAACGTAACAACGAAAAGGCGCGGCCAGTTCCTTTTCGCCACCCGTGGTAGAGCAGCGCCCCTTAAGCGCGTCGCACTGAGGATCAGCAAGCCGGCTACTGTAAAACGCGTGCCTGCGAACATCAGAGGCGGCACGGTGGCGATCCCTGCCTTGATACCGATCCACGTGGTGCCCCAGATCACACATAAAACCAGAAATGTCGCTGTGTTGCGGTTCATCGGAAGCAGCCTTCGCCGGGTCGTTGTTGGTTCGTTGTAACGGCCAAAAGACGTTTATTTCGTTACAACGGCCTCTTGCCAATACGGTTCCGCAAACCGATGTTTCCGGGATGGATTTTGCGAAGACTATCGTCGACATGCGCATGGTTGGCGGTCACGCCTGCCTGGACTTCGTCAACACGGTCGACGCGCGACGCGATGTATGGGGGCCAGACCTCTTGCAGACCTATGCCGACCTGGTCGTCTGGGCTGGACGTGCCGATTTGATCGACGTCGATGAGGCGCGAGCACTGCTCGTGGAGGCTTCCGCCCGCCCGCTCCTTGCGGAGGCGGCATTGGAAAAGGCCAAGATTTTGCGCGAGGCCGTTTACGCGGCTCTCCAGGCCGAGGCGGCAGGCGCCCGGGTGCCGGACGATGCCTTGCAAATCGTGCGCGATGCAGTCGCCCTAGCCCTGCCGAAGCGCTCGCTTTTCCCGTCCGGCGACCGCCTCGCTTGGCAGTGGACCGACGCAGCCAGTCTGAACACGATCGGCCACCGCGTGGCCTTTGAGACAGCCGAGTTTTTGGTGTCCAGGAATGACCGCCGCCGCGTGCGCGAGTGCACCGGGCCGAACTGCGGTTGGCTTTTCATCGACACCTCGCGTGGCGGGCGCAGGCGGTGGTGCTCCGATGAGAGCTGCGGCACACGCAGCCGGGTAAGGCGCTTCAGGGCAAAAGCCGCAGGGAACATGGCTCCCAACAGCAAGAATTAGTATCTGACGCCAGGCTTGGATGACGAACGCAGCATAGTTGGCTTCATGCTATCCCTGTCGGTGTTTGTCCAACGAAGCCGGTCTCGCGAGCGACTGTGGCCAAGACGGTGGAGAACACGGCCGGCGCGGCAAGCCATCATCGCGTTCCAGAGCGGGTTGCTTCGGGCCGCCTACCTCGCCACGCTTCGATGGGTCGATCTGCTCAAACTTGACGGGAACTCCGGTAGCCTGACGGCGTTTTTCTCAGTCCGAAACAAACAAGGATAGGTGCCATGGACTGGAACCGTGTCGAAGGCAATTGGAAGCAGGTAAAGGGCAAGGTCAAGGAACAGTGGGGCAAACTCACAGACGATGATCTGGACCGTATTGCCGGTAACCGCGATCAGTTGGAAGGCAAGATTCAGGAGCGCTACGGCATTGAGAAGGACCGCGCTCAGCGCGACATCGATGACTGGTATGGCCGGCAAGGCTGGTAGGTTGCCGGTTCCAAAGTGAACTTGAAAAAGGGCTCCGAGAGGTACGGCGCCTTTTTTTCCGCGTTTCCTGTCGCCTTTTCGTGAGTCTCACGACAAGAGCGCTCACCGAGAGACGTGGAACCGCCAAAGGTGCCCGTCGTTATCTGGTTCTCGAAATTACATCGGGGATTAGTTGGACAGAGAGGACGCCTCAGCGATCGCAACTGGAGTTAGCGCGCTCGACTACATTCTTCGTGGCGGCTCCGCCTGGAACCGCTCCCATCTCATCGAAGGGAAACCAGGTTCTGGAAAGACCACTCTTGGCCTCCAGTTTTTGATCGAGGCGCCAAGAAAGGCGAGACATGGCTGGTCTAGCGCTCTGGCCGAGCCATCAGTTCCGAAAAGACCGCCTCTCGAGCTCCCATATGCCTCTGCAACATTGCGAGAGCTCCGGCGTGGTCTATGCGGCCGACCTTGTGATGAAGTCCAACTCGTGCCTCGGCACTGTGACCCGGGTCATGCGTCGTAGACGAAACTTTGGGCTTTCCCGGAGCGCAGCTTTGTCGCCTTCGTGGTCACTGCCCGCCATTTTGCTCAAGATCCTCGTTGATAGCCCGGATGCGCATCTGAATCATCTGCGACCCGTCTGGGTTCCTACTGGCGTCGTAAAAACCAAGAGGCCCGCAGGCAGGCTCGATCAACGGTCAGCTATCCCGAACAGCAAACGAAATCACCCTCGCCTTCGGCCAACCAACTTTCGCCAGATCACCTTCGCAATGGCTGCGGCCCCAGTGAGGGGCCGGGAACATACAACGTCGGTCGTTGTTTCTCTGATCAGGAGGAAAGATAATGGCAGACGATAAGAGCAAGCGTGATTTTCGAGATCACAACCGTGTATCAGTCGATGAAGATTATGAGGTTCGCTATTTCGCCAAACAGCATCGTATCACGCCAGAACAGGTCCGCGAGCTAATCAGAGAACACGGCAACGACCGGAAGAAGCTCGAACGCGAGGCAAGAAACGGGCTGATATCGGCTGATGGTCGCGACGTATCACGCGGCTTTTCGACGAGCGGGTCTGAAAGGCTGCGCGAGCGTGAAAACGTCTGGCCGGATGCCCGCCTCGACTTGCTTCCATGTGACCGGGTGGGCAATTGGGAAGCCGGGCCGCGCTCGCGGGGAAAAAGCGCCTATTGCGGTATTGCCCCGTCCGTTGCGGAGATAGTCGAGAAAGATCCGGCCTCCTCGAGCTGCGGGGTCAGCTGACAACAGGTATCGGTCAGGATCGGTATCAACCAGACGGTGGGCGAGCGACTTGGCCAGTTTCCGGGCGCTGTCATGGGTCACCTTCGCAACGAGCTGGGCCATCAAGTGGATGCCTTTGCCGCCGGTGACCTTTGGCCAGCTCTCCAAGCCTGCCGCTTCCAAGATGCCCCGTAGCGCCAGCGTGGCCTCGATAACAGCGTCCCATGGGACGCCTTCTCCGGGATCGAGGTCGAGGACGAGCCGGTCCGCATTTTCGATGTCGTCAATCGTCGCGTTCCAAGGATGAAGCTCAACGGCATCCATCTCGACCAAGCCAAGCAGACCATCCATGTCATCTATCCATACCCGAATGCCTTCGCCGCCTTCGCGCTTTTGAACCCCGAGCTGGTGCACGGACGCCGGTATCCGAGGTAGCGGTCCCTTGTGATAGAAGGTTGCGCCGGAGGCGTGGCGGACCAGCTTCAGCGGTCGCCGAACCAGATGAACTAGAGCTTGATCAGCGACCCGCCGCCAATAGTCTGCCAGCCCTTCCTTGGAAGGTGCAACCGCATCGGGTAGCAGCTGGAGAATGTTCTCGCGCGGGACGCCGTGTTGTCCTTCCGACCTCCGCTTGGAGGGCGATGGAGGCTTGGGCGGGATTGCCTTAAGATCCTCGCGTAGTCCCTTGAAGACCGCCTCCCGCAAGATGCCGCGGTCAGACACGCCACTGAATTGTACCTCGGCAAGAACGTCTGGTTTGACCCATGTCGCCTTGGGCTTCTTGATCGGCTCCGACAGCGGTGACTTGGCGATTACAAGCGGATCAAGCCGCTCCCTAACGCGCCGGGCTGCGTCCAGCGTATAGCCGGTCTGGGCCTTCCCGGCATAAAGCAGCCGGTCGCCCTCTCGCCTGCCGATGTACAACGATGCGATGCGGCGCGGCTGCGCGCCAAGTTTCTCGACGAAAGCCACGATTGGAAAAGTGTCGCTCTTGACACATTTGACCTTGACCCAACTGGTCTGGACGCCCGAGCGGTAGTGAGCATCCGCTCGCTTGGATACGATTCCCTCTATGCCCATCCGGCAGGCATGGTCGAACATATCATTGCCGTTCACCTCCAGATGCTCGGCATAAGTCAGGGTTGGCTCGGTTTCGGTCAGCAGCTTCTTCAGCGCAGCCTTGCGCTTCACTAACGGTTGTTCCCGTAGATCACGGCCATCGAGGTACAGGAGGTCGAAAGCGTAGAGAGTCATCCGCAGCGAACTTGGGTTGCCCAGCTCACGTTCCAGGGCTTGATAGTCCGGCAGGCCGGTGTCGCCCAGGACGACAGCTTCACCATCGATGATAGCGGATTTGACCGGCAGGCTTGCCGCGGCCTGAACAATCCTCTTGTAACGGTGGGACCAATCGTGGCCGCGACGTGTGAATGCTCGCGCCTTTCCGCCTTCAACGACCAGCTGCGTCCTGTAGCCGTCATATTTGATCTCGTGAAGCCAATCTCCGCCTTCGGGAGCTTTCTCGACCAGTGTGGGCGATTGGAACTCGATGAACGAAAGCCGGTCAATGGCACTGGTCATATGCTCGCGACTCCAGGAATCGCGACTCAAGCCCCAGCGCCCCTGTCGGTTCCGAGCCTTTTAGAAGAATTGCATCGCGACGATTGCTTATCCGCCTCACTTGTTGATGTGACGGCGCAGCAGTCTGATGTTGCGATTGTTCGCCTTAAAATAGACGTCGAAGATCGAGCCGAGAATTGGGACACTTCCTACGAGCGTATCCAGCAGCACGTTGCCTAGCATGCGGGCGACCAACCCATTTCCGGCACCGACGTTTCGAGCTCGCAAGACGATGTAGGCCGAGATAATGCCCGTCGCCGCATCTCCGAGTACGGGAACCAGACCTACGAGCGCATCCAGTCCAAAACGAATTGATGTGCCTGGAATGCGCCAGCGGGAATCGAGTAGCGCGGCCAATAGATCCAACTGGGCAAGTACGTTTGCTGTATGACCACCGTGACCGCCCTGCCCGATCATGCCAACTCGCGCGCCAGTACGATTTAGTATCTCTCCCTGATGGATAGCCGTCACCTTAGATATCGCTTTGACCGCCTGAATTCGCTTGCGTCCTGTGCGATGACACGTCGTCGAGCAAGGTCGTCTCACCGGAGCTTTTCGGCGCCTCAACGGGCAATTCACCAGTAGGCGTCATCTTGCTGACGGCCTCAGGCAAATCTCGCGTGATCCGGCTTATGAGTTCCTCGCGCGAAAGGCCGGTCTGCATCGAGAGGGAAGTCAGGGTTTCTTCGTCTATGGCTGCTTCCACCTCGCTTGGCTGGATCGGCTCGTTCGGCCCGGTGCCTACCCACGAATCGACCTTCGATCCGGCGCCTGCCCCTCTGAACCGGTCGAGAATATCGCCAAGCGCGGTCCCCGAAACGCCTTTTGAAAGCTGATCCAGAATCCCGCCTTGCGGATCATTTGGGTTGCGATCACCCGCTCCACGGATCATGTCGCCGATCTTGTCGCGATTTTGGTATGCCAAGACGCCGAGCATCGCGATCGCCAATTTTCCCAGGTTAGCCATTGGTACCTCCACTGTTCAATGGACAAGGGCTCAACATCACAAAAGTTCCGATCGGCGACGATCTAATTGAATAAGGGCTGGCGTATCGACACAGACGTGAGCGGTGCTGCCTAACCGGCTTGTTTCCGTTTGCGGTGGGGCTTCGGCCTCGCAGACGCTGATCGTGCAAAGCTCGTTGCCTGCCTGATCGCGCATGCGCACTAACCATCCGGTCATATCGTCATCGCCCGATTACGCAACGGATCGCTTCGGCGCGAGCGGCCTCAAAACTTGGCGTCTCGGCAGGCGGAACCTGGCGAGCCTGGTCGGCGTCGCGATAGTAGAACGTATAAGCGAGATGGATCCCGCGCGCTGCCTTAGAGTATGGAACTACCACCCTCATCTTTGACGGGGGTTTGGCCAAACAGCGAACATCGGCTAGGCCTAAGACGATCGATCGAGGTCGACTCGCGCGACGGCGTAGGCGCCAAGCGAGATGCTTTGATCATCCAGCGGTCTTGCGGAACTTTCCATGAAGTCGGGATCGGTTGCCGCCCGCTCGAACTGCTCGGCGCCGAGAAGAGCAATGCGGGCGCTGCTCGGCGAATCCGAAAGCCTCACAGATTGCGTCTTGGCGGTAAGGTTAGCGACCCACAGGGTCACGCGGCGATCTTTTTCAGCCGCGATCGTCACGACGCCGTCACAGCCGGAAGTTCCTACGGACAGCAAGGTGGCTCCGCCGAGCTTTGAGAGACCAGCCAAGACATGGAAAGCGGGATAGACCGTTGGGCCATCCTGCTGGTCATACCATGGCTGCACGAAATCAGCCTTCCTATGGATTTGGCCAAAGGGGCCAGCGAAGTCACCGAACGCGACGGCCTCGATTCCTTCGCGAGCGCAGGCCGCGAAATATCCGACAGTCCAAGCCGCATTGAACAGCCCGCGCTGACGAGGATCAATGCGCGATAGACAGACGCGAGCGTTCGCTTCATTCGGCGCAGTGGATTTCCTTCCGTATGGGTTCTCACGGCAGCCGAGCTGGATGGGACCGATACGCAGTGGCAAGCGTTCCCCCATGAAAGCATGCGCGGAGCGGATTAGATGGGGGATTGCCTGAAGTGTCTCCATCACCGAGACATCATCTGCGGCGTGCACGCTTGGACAGGTGGTGAAGGTCACGTAGTCGAGCGCTTCGGCTGGCGGACGCTTGCGGTTGAGTTCGGTGAAGTAAGCGGCCATGCCGCCGCCCAGCGCGATGCCTGGGAAAGCCCGGCGAGCAGCGGAGTAGCTTTCGTGGAAGCTGGGCATAGTCGGCCACGGTGCTCCCGGCTGTACGGATGTCATGTCCTGCGCCGGAAATACGGAGACAGCTTCTAGTTTGAGGCCGAGTGAGTGGACAGCATCCGCGACCGGCGCCAATTCGCCGAATGGATCGCGCGTGCCCTTGGTGACAATCTCGAGGACCACGCCAGCGCCGGTCAGCCGTGCGAGCGCGGCGTAGCTTTCTAGTTCGTCCTGGCCGTGTGCGATCCGGAGATCGACCTGGCAGACCATCCACTGGGGAGCCATTCGTCGTAGGAGCTCGGGGGTTTCGAGCGCGTGCTTTGCCTCGTCGGCGGCGACGCCGACGCCAGTGCGGGGCACTCGGCCGACCGGTCCGCCGATGGTCAGGTTGATGAGTGGATTGCGATTTTCAGACGTCCCGGCAGGGAGCGTTCCTGACACGTGAAGCCGGACGGCCTGCGTGAATTTCTGGCCCCTGGGCAGTCTGTAAGGCCACGGGCGACGCAGAGGGCGGACATATGTTTTATAGGAGGCGTCAGACCAATTGCGTTGGTCCTCCATCTCAAAGGCATCACCCTCCATGGTGCATGTCGCCCAGATCCCAGGCGCGATCTCGTGCGACAACGCCCGGATGTCGGTGAACGGACATTTTGGATCGATGTGGTCCGGAAAGAACGATAGCTCGTCGTGAACATCCTCATGCAGCACCTTTATCGGCTTGCCGGCTAAGCCCTCGATCGGATGAAGGACGACGAAGCCGGTCCGATTCGTCAAAACGTCAGTCTCGGGCTCTGCCTCCGCCACAAACGACAGCGCACCATCGCCACTGCCTGAGACGCGCGCCCGGTAAATCAGGCGGCCGGATGTTGCGGCACATGTTGCACGGTATTCAATGGCGAACGCATCCGGCCTCTCGTCGATCCGGAGATCATCGAGAACGGTGGTACATGTTCCCCAGTTTTCGTCCCGTACAAGAAACGAGATTCCGCGCAAGATCTCGATCGTCCCGACGTGGATGTAACGCAACGCCCCATTGTCGAACGCGACCGACAAGGATCCGGCGCGCAGTGTGCGCAGCGGTGCCTCGAGCTCTTCGGTGCCACACAAGCGGACTGCCAGGGAAGCTGCCGAGGTCAAATTGCGCGCTCCGTCGTGGCGTCGAAGATCGAGGCCCGGTTCATGTTGATGTCGATCGCAAGCTTCTCGCCCGGACGGCTGACATCGTGCGCCTGCAGCTCAGCCATCACCGGCACGCCGGCCAGTCGGAATGTCGCGTAACTGCGCGAGCCGGTCGGCTGCAGCAGGTCGATCGTTGCCTCATAGCGAAACGTGCCCTGCTCCGGCGTTGCAGTGTGCGCACGAGTGAGGTGTTCTGGCCTCAACCCGAGCAGCACCTGCTGTCCGTCCGCGACGCCCTTCAGCCCCCTGCCGCGCGCTAAAGGCAGCAGTGCATCCGCGAGCCGGATGGCAGCGGCGCCTGCGTCCAAGGCAAGGGTACCTGGCAGGAAGCTCATCCGCGGCGAACCCAGGAACCCAGCGACGAACGTTGAGGCCGGGTGCTCGAACAACTCGAGTGGCGCGCCCTGCTGCTCTATCAACCCGTCGCGCATCAGCACGATGCGGTCAGCCAACGTCATCGCTTCGATCTGGTCATGGGTGACGTAGATCATCGTTGTCGCAATGTCCTGGTGAAGGCGTTTGATTTCGCCGCGCATTTCGTCGCGGAGTTGTGCGTCGAGGTTGGACAGCGGCTCGTCGAACAAAAAGATGCGGGGGTTGCGGACTATGGCGCGGCCGATGGCGACGCGCTGGCGTTGGCCACCGGACAATTGGCGCGGAAAACGCCCCAGCAACGGAGTGATCCCAAGCATGCGTGCCGCCTCGGCCACGCGCACCTCGACCTCTGGCTTCGGCATCTTGCGAGCCTTGAGGCCGAAGCCAATGTTCTTGGCCACGTTCATATGCGGATAGAGCGCATAATCTTGAAACACCATTGCCACGTCGCGATCGCGCGGCCGGAAATCATTAACCACCTCGCCGCCAATCTCGATCGTGCCTTGTGAGCTCTCCTCCAGTCCTGCGATGGTCCTCAGCAGAGTGCTCTTGCCGCAACCGGAGGGCCCAACCAGGACAGTGAACTCGCCGTCGCGGATGTGGAGGTCAATGCCGCGCACGGCATGGAACGCGCCGTAGCGCTTGTGCAAGCCGGTAATTCTGACTTCGGCCATGCCTTCCCTTCCTATCCGCGAACGGCGCCGAGCGTCAGCCCGCGCACGAGATGTCGTTGAGCAAGCACTCCAAGGGCGATCGATGGCACAAGGGAGACGATGGCAAGGGCCGCGGCTTCGCCGTATTGCGCGCCCTGGAAGCCGATGAAGGCGCGGAAGACCGTTGGCAGCGTAAAGGCAGTTCGGCTGGTCAAGATCAGAGCGAAGAAGAACTCCGTCCAGCATGCAATGAAGGCGAAGACAGCCGCCGCGACAATGCCTGGTGCTGCCAGCGGCACGGCAACGCGCCAGAACGCCTCCCATCTCGTGCAGCCATCGACGAGGGCCGCCTCCTCCATCGACTTCGGCATGCCGCGGAAATAAGCAAACATCATCCAAACGGACACCGGCAGCGTGAAGACCGTGTAAGCTATGATCAGCCCGATATGGGTATCGTACAGCCCAACGCCGCGGTAGATAAGGAATACCGGCAGGACAATGCCGATCGGGGGCAGGAAGCGCTGCGACAGCACCCAGAAGGACAGATGCCGGCCGCCCGTGTCGTAGCGCGCCAGACTATAGGCCATCAGCGTGCCTATCAGTGCCGAAAGCACCGTGGCCGAAAGCGAAATAATCAGGCTGTTGATGAGCCCGTCGAGACCACGATAGGCGAACAGCGCAGCTTTGTAGTGGACAAGCGTCGGAGCGGCGGGGAACCAGACAGGCGGTACGGTGAGGTAGTCGTCGCTGGGCTTGATGGAGGTGTTGAACATCCAGTAGAGCGGCCAGAGCACGAACACCAGGAAGAACCCCAGCAGCAGAATTCGGCCGATCGGCAACGACCGGCGTTTCCTGCGGCGGGCGGGCGCGACGGCGGCCATCAGACCGGTTCCACCTTCAAGAGCCGACGCACCAGCAACGTCACGATGAGCGCCGTAAAGATCAGGAACAGCCAACTTCCTGCTGTTGCCTGCGACAGATGAAACTGCGTGAAGCCTATGGTATAAAGATAATAGGAGGCCGTGTAGGTTTGTGTTCCTGGGCCACCCCCTGTCATGATGAAAATGGTATCGAACATACGGATTGCGTCGAGCAGACGGAAGGTCAGCGCCAGCAGCATCATCGACCCGAGATGCGGGAGCGTGATCGCCCAAAAAACCTGCCAGGCGTTGACGCCGTCGAGTTCTGCCGCCTCATAGAGATTGGGTGGGATTGCGGTCAGCCCGGCGAGCAGGATGACGAACATGAACGGCGTCCACTGCCAGACATCGGCGATGATCAGCGAGACGTAGAGCCACGGGCGCTCCGTCATCCAGCCGATCGTAACCTCCTGCCCCAATAGTTGCGTCAGGACATAGTTGGTCGGTCCAAAAGGCCGCTGTAAGAGCAGCGTCCAGGCTTGGCCAACGATGACCGGGCTGATGAACAGCGGCACGATCAGGATCGACATGATCACACCGCGGCCCGGAAAGCTGCGCACCATTGTCAGCGCCACCAGGAGGCCGAGAACGAACTCTATAGCGACGCTGATGCCCGACAGCGATGCTGTCAGCAACAGCGACCAACGTGCTACGGGATCGAACACGACCCGCTCGAAGTTCTTCAATCCGACAAAGGCGTGGCCCGGCACCTGGAAGTCGTAGTTGATGAAGGATACCACCAGCGAGAACAGAAGCGGATAGATCGACAGTGCCAATATCAGCAGCACAGCGGGGGCGACCAGCAGCCACTTGAAATGACGGTCAGCCCATTGGGCAAAGGCAGACAGCCGGGGCGGTGCGCCGGCGGCCTTCAAATGGCGGATCGTGGCTGTGGGCTGCATAGGCGTATCCAATCGCCGCTTAGCGGGGAGGTGTTGCGAGCCAAGCGCCCGCAACACCAATTGCTCCAGAGAGTCCGCCTCCCTTCAGAGGGTGACCGCCATGCCAAGTTTTTCCACCGTGTTGTCGGCGGTGGCGCCAGGCAGTTTCAAGAACTCGGTGTAGAAGCCCTTCTGCGAATCCACACCCAGTCGGTCGGTCGTCTCGTTCCACTCGGCGGCCGCCGTTTCAAGCGACGCCTTCGGATCCGCACCAGCCCACACCGCCGTGCACATGCGATCGATGCTCAAGAAGTAGTCCTGCGCGCCTGGCATGATCGGGTCGAGCAGACCGACGTTTGCCGAGTTGTTGAGGTTGGCAAGGTACTCCTTGGCACTCGGGAAGAGCGCGCCGTAGAGCTCGGACTTGAAGTGCGAGATGCGGTACGGGTCGCGTAGCGCGTAGGGCAGCATGCAACGTGCCAGCGAGACGGGTGGCGAGCATACCCACTGCATGAACAGATACGCCGCCTCAGGGTTGGGCGAGTCGGCCGACAGTGCCTTGTTGTAGCCGGTGGCATGTTCCGGATTTCCCGGAACCACGGCATAGCCGACCTTGCCGGCGATTTGGGACTGCGGAATGAAGTTGATTGCCGTGGCCGACTGCGAATAGTTCGCCGCCATACGGCCGCTAGGAGGCCAGGAATAGATCATCGCGACTTTGCCGGTCAGGAAAGCCGCCCACAAGGAGACGGCGTCGAGCTCGTTGTTGCCGGGGATCGAGGCCTTGTTTGCGGCGAGCATGTTTGTCAGCGTCTTGACGCCGGCATCCGAAACCAAACCTGCCTTCATGTCGTCGCCGAAGAGTTTTCCGCCGTTGGCCCGGTACTGCTGCAGAAAGTCGAACTGATTGCCGGGGCTGCCCGCCTTGCGGAAATGTCCCGCGCCATAGACCTTTGGCGCCATCTGGTCGGTGATGAACTGGGCGATCTGGGCATATTCTTCCCATGTCTTGGGCGGCCCAAGCTTGGCGTTGAACTTCGCCTGGTAAGCCTCCATCATTTTCGGATCCTCGAAAATGTCCTTGCGGTAGTAGAGAGCGAACATGTCGCCGTCGTCGAAGAACCCCCAGATCTTGCCCTTGTAGGTCGGCAGCGCCTTGTACAGGGGATGATAGTCCTCGAGGTCTGCCGGGTTCATGTATTTGGCGATGTAGTCGTCTAGCGGGGCGATGACGCCGCCATCGGCAAGCGACGGCGTCCAGGCCGGCGAGATGTCGAGGACGTCATAGGCACCCGAGCCGGCGATGTGCTCGGCGACCGCCTTGGAGTACTGGTCCGGGTTCGACAGCTCGACGACATTCGACTTCATCCCGGTAAGCTGCTCCCACATCGGCCCACTGAAATTGCGCGGGTCGAGTGCCTGCAGGCCAGCCTCGTAGGTCATGTTGAGGGTGACGCCCGAATGCGCCTTGGCCGCCTCCGCCGCGCGAAAGGCGGAACCGTCCGCAGGCCCTTCCTTCGATGCTTTCAGGGCTGCGGCCTGCGCCTGGCCGAGCGGCGACGTGGCGTCCGCCAATTCCAATGTTTGCTGCGCCAGCGCCCAATCGGTCATCATCCCCAGCAGCGGGCCGGACACGGCCAACATGCCGGTCATCTGACCGAAGCGGGTGATGAAAGTTCGGCGGGTGGTTTCGCCGCGCATGAAGGCGTCGACCTCTGCTTCGAGACCTGCCTGAAAGTCACGTTTTTCACGATCGTTCATAGTGCTTGGTCCTCCCATTTTCCTTTTGCTTCACTCGTCCGCCGGCGCAGCGGTCAAGCATTTCCTCCCGTAAGGTCGCCGCAAACAGGCCGCGGCGGCGCGCCGAAAATCAGTGTCCTCCTAGGTTCCAAAGCGGGCGGCGAGCCCAGACAGCCTGGTCTTCCACAGCTCGCTCGAAAGCACCTCGCGATTGACCACGCCGCGCGGCTCGCGACCGCGCTGCACCTCCATTACCGCTTTGACGTCCGCGGCACCGTTGCCGGCAAAGCACTGGTCCGTCCAGCAAAGCGCGTGCGGCGCCAGGATGACATTGTCGAGTTTGAGGATCGCATCGTCTGCGTCGGGAGGCTCTTGTTCCAGCACGTCGAGACCGGCGCCGGCGATGCGGCGCTCCTGCAGTGCTTGCGTCAGCGCTTTCTGGTCGACGATCGGGCCGCGCGCGGTGTTGATCAGGTAAGCTGTCGGCTTCATCAGGGCGATCCGCTCGGCATTGACGATGTGGTGGGTCTGGGGTGACAGGGGGCAACTCACCGACAGCACGTCGGCGCGGCGAAACAGATCCTCCGGCCCTACCAGCTCGACGCCCAGGTCGGCAGCGACCCCCTTGTCGGCAAACGGGTCATGGGCAATGAATTGCATGTCAAAGGGCTTCGCCAAGCGGAAGACCTCGGCACCGATGTTGCCGATGCCCAGCGACCCAAGCGTACGCCCGACGAGGCCGACCCCCATATGTTCGGAGCGCTTCTCAAAACCAACAGACCCTTTGCGGGTGAGCGCGTCCTTTGTCAGCAGCTTGCCGGTCAGCGCCAGCATGAAGGTGATGACGGATACGGCGACGGGCCGTCGCACGCCATCGGGCGTGATGACCAAGGCAATACCGGCTGCGGTGCATGCCTCAACGTCGACAGTGTCGTAGCCGACCCCGAAGCGGGCAACGACGGCCAGGCGGCCGCTCCTGGGCACACTCGTGGCATCGAAACGATGGGCGAGGAGGATCAGCGCATCGAAATCCTCAAGTTGGTCGGCGCGAAGCGGACTGTTTGACTCCAGGAACACCATCTCGACAGCTGTCGCATTGCGCAGCGGCTCCAGATCGAAATCTGGGTAGGTCGGCGAGCCGTCCGGCCTGCGGAAATCACCGGAAAGCGCCACCCTGAATTTCACGCTGTCCATCGTCTCCTCCGCTCCTATTGGCACCCGGCCCGGATCTTGGAAACCGCGTCGGCGATCGCGTCGTGCAGGACCCAAACGTCGCCTGAATAACAAATGAAATCGAAGCCCTTTGCGTAGAACTCGTGTCCCTGGGCGACGTTGGGCACCAAGCGTCCAAGCGATTTGTTGTGCTTCTTGGCGGCGGCAACGATTTTGGCCATTGCAGCAGTGAAAGTGGGGTGGGCGAAGTCGCCAGGAATGCCGAGCGAGACGGACAGATCGAAATGTCCAACCCACAGACAATCGACCCCGTCCAGTCCCGCGATGCCGTCAATGTTCTTGACGCCGTCGGCGGTCTCGATCAGGCAGATGAACGTCGAGCGCTTGTTGGCGGCCTCGAATTTATCAGCGACCGAGCCTGGCCGGTAGCGGTCATGAGCGATCTGCAGCGCCACGCCGCGGGCGCCGGCAGGGTGGTACTTCATGGAATTGATGATGTGCTGCGCCTGTTCGACGCTGCTCACCATCGGCGCGATCAGGCCTTCGGCGCCCATGTCCATGGCGCGGGCAAGGAAGTGGTAGTCCTGCGATGGCACACGCACCATGACCGGCAGGTCAGCCGCCTCGAAATAGCGGATCGCACTCTTCAGCGTTTCCAAGTTAAATCCCGAATGCTCCATGTCGAAAAAGACGAAATCGCAGCCAGCGGACTTCAGGATGTGACCGATTCCCGGCGTGGCGAACTCGGCGACGAGCGTACCGAGCTTGACCCGCCTGTGAGAAGCTAACGCCCTGAGACTTGGCTCCGACATGCACTTCCTCCCGTTTGCCCCAATGGGCCAATCCGCCTATGTTCGCTTCAATGCGTGGCTTCAAGAACGAGGTCGCAGGTCGTCACCAACTTGGTCACGACGAGCGGCGCGCTCTGCGTATTGAATTCGTCGAAATGAGCGGTGCGGCAGTGGTCCTCGAATGCGGCCTCGCTATCGTAAATCTCATAGAGCAGGACCCGATCCGGTTCGCCGCGCGCCTCCGTCACGTCAAAGCGGCGACAGCCGGCCTCGGTGCGCATCGAGGCGGTCGCATTGGCGTCGACTAGTTCACGGAATTTGTCCCGGGCACCAGGCCTCAGGCGGAAATCGACCCAGACGACAAATCCGGTCATCACTTGGGCCTCGCAAGTTGCAGATACCGCTTGGCCACATATTCGAGATGGCTGCGCATGGCCGCCTCTGACGCGTCTGGATCGCGCGCGGCGACGGCCTCGAAGATTTCGCGATGAGCCTGGTAAGCCTTGCGGTCTTCACCCTTGGCCAATGTGGTGCGACGCTGTTCGAGCAACCATTCAGCTAAGGCCGCGTGAATAGCTGTAAAGATCCGATTGCGGGTGATTACCGCCAGCACGTAATGGAAGTCTACGTCCGTGCGCTCGAAGCGCGCCAGATCGCCGATCGACTGCCGGTTGAGTTCGAGCGCCTCCTTGAGGCTTTCAACGTCTTCCGGGGTAGCATGCACAGCGGCGTTGCGGGCAAGACCGACCTCGAAAAACAGCCGCGCGCTCTGGAAGTCGTGAACCCCTCCCGGCGCCGAAATCATGTGCCGAGCCGGCCCTGAAAGGGCGTCGATCACGAATTGAGGAGTGGGTCGAGTGACGCGGGCACGCTCCCCCGATTTTATCTCGACAAGGCCCATTTTGCTCAGATGCAGCAGGGCCTCACGGATGGAAGGCCGCCCTACCCCGAACTGCCGCATGAGTTCCCGTTCAGATGGGAGACGGTCGGCTTCGGCCAACTCTCCCTCTCGGATCATCCGCTCGAGGTGCGCTGCCACCTCGTCCGAAAGCTTCCGCTGTTTGATCAGAACTCCGATCATGTGGCATACCTGTTATACCAATTAGGTACGTTATGATCCCATAGCACCCCTTGTCAACGAGATCTAAGCATCCGGTGGCCGGGCCCTTAAAGCGACTCCGTCGTTGTCGAGGCGTCCTTTGCGACGCCTTCAATGTCTTCACGAAGATTTCAGTAACTTGAGGGAGAGCGAGCACAATCTGCTCGGTGTTCCGATCGGGAACGGTCTTCGAACCCTGGGTCGGTGGTCAGTTTGAACCTGCGGTGTGGACCCCAGGAGTGCCACCGGGCCGTGTGCTGGCCGAGACCTACCGAACCGCCTGCTTATGAGCTGGGACATGAGCCCTCGATGGCAAGTAGACCTCGACCTGAGCAAGATCAGCGAATGGAAGCGGGTTCACAGCCGAGGCGGAAAACGCGAACTCTCGCTGCTGGACCCCTTTGGCAATACGCCTGCTCCATCTCGTAATCTTTTTCCCCGCCGCAATGTCGCAAAGGAAGGGATTGTCGGGTTAGTCCCCTCTACGCTCCAGAGCGCTCGTCACGTTGTGCTCATCCTTGTGCGGTTGGCGGCCGCCGCTTGAGGATGCGCATTTGAAACTGTCTCAAGATCATTTTAGTCCTGAGGGGCCTCAGGCGGGGGCGCTTGCCATTTAGTTATCGTCACCTGCGCATGTCGAACCCGTACTCGGCGCCAATCTACGCGCTGGCCAGTTGCGACATGTGGTTTCGGCGATCCGCTTTCAGTGCGACGATCATGCTGGACGGCTGATATGAGGCGCGTTCCCGCCTGGCAGCTTAGGGGCAGCAAGCAGGACGTCGGCTTTCTTGCCTCGACCTGGCCTAAGCAGTCATTCAATTCGTGGCCTCAAGCAGCTCGTCCACGCTCCTCCTGACGCGGCGTGCCATCCAGCCGATCTCGGGCTGATGTGCGTGGACGGCAGTCGTCCTTTGACCACCGCTTCTGGCGGCGCCGATTGGCGAGCCGCCTCGCCATCATTAGCTATGGAACGGAAAAGAAACCATTCAGCATCAGACTACCGCTTTTCGACGCACCTTTTCGAATATGTCGGAACGAGCGCTTGTCGCGCAGCCCACGATGCCCCCCATTGGTGAACCGGTTCCATGAAGAGTCTGACAATACGCCACCGCATCCTCGTCAGTTTCGCAGCCGTTCTGGTGGTCATGTCCGTGATAGCCCTCATCGCGTACGCCTGGTTTCTTCAGGCGGGGGAGGAGGCGACTGAGGTCGAGAAGGGCATCCTTCCGGACCTTTATCACAGTACCGAGATCATGACGGGCCAGATGGCGGCCCATAGTCTGCTTCAGGAATATGCCCTTCAGGACAACCCGGCAGACAGAAGCACGGTTGCAAACGCGATCACGACCAATCGCAACCAGGTGCAGCGGTCGATGGACGACTATGAGGCAACGATCGTCTCCGATATCGACAAGCAGAATTATGCAGCCGTCAAACAACTCGCCAACCAATTCCGTCTGGCTGAAACTGCTGTGCTGGAAACAAGCCGGGCTGCCTTGTCGAAAGGTGAAACTCCCAATGAAAGCCCAGCTATCAAGAACGAAGTAGAGCCGATCTTTGTAAAATTGCAGTCCGCTCTGCAGGCCATGGTTGAGGATCACAGAGGCGAGGCAAACAGCGCGACGCAGCGGATCAGCTCGATCGTCAGAACGGCCGAAGTCGGTTTGAGCGTTGGCTTGTTGATAGCCCTCGGGCTAGCCCTTCTTTTGGGTTACCAGCTGTTTCGCGCCATTACAGGTCCGCTCACCCGTTTGGTCGACGCGGTTCAATTGATGCGGCAAGGCGACTTCAGCGAACGGCTCGATCTGAGGCGCCGAGACGAATTCAGCGTGCTTGCCGACGGCTTCAACGCAATGGCGGACGATCTCACAACCCTCATTGGTCAGGTTCAAAGGTCCAGCATACAGGTCGGCACGTCGATAACTGAGATCGCCGCCACCTCCAAGCAACAGCAGGCAACTGCGACTGAAATCGCAGCGACCACAACAGAAATCCGAGCGACAGCCAAGGAAATCTCCGCCACATCAAACGAACTGGTCCGCACGATGAACGAGGTCTCCACAGTTGCCGAACAAACCGCTGCCGTGGCTGGCGGGGGGCAAGCGGGGCTGACCCGTATGGAAGAAACCATGCAGCAGGTCATGGAAGCGGCTGGCGCGATCAATTCCAAACTGGCGATCCTGAGCGAGAAAGCCGGCAGCATCAATCAGGTG
Source organism: Mesorhizobium sp. P170090 (assembly GCF_057786115.1). Taxonomy (NCBI): domain Bacteria; kingdom Pseudomonadati; phylum Pseudomonadota; class Alphaproteobacteria; order Hyphomicrobiales; family Phyllobacteriaceae; genus Mesorhizobium; species Mesorhizobium sp. P170090. Next base: position 3,724,444 of record NZ_JBYNWH010000001.1, on the reverse strand, counting down.
GTGACGACCATCACCAAAGTGGCCGATCAGACGAACCTGTTGTCGCTCAACGCTTCCATCGAGGCGGAGAAGGCAGGCCAATATGGCCGGGGTTTTGCAGTGGTGGCGACGGAAATCCGAAGGCTCGCGGACCAGACAGCTGTCTCCACCTACGATATCGAGCAAATGGTCAAGGACATCCAGTCGGCAGTCGCGGCCGGGGTGATGGGCATGGACAAGTTTTCCGAGCAGGTCCGTCGGGGTATGCAGGACATCCAGCAGGTCGGCGGGCAACTCTTCGAGATCATTCAGCAGGTTCAGGGGCTGGTGCCACGTTTCGAAGTCGCCAATGAAGGCATGCAAGCACAGGCGACCGGCGCGGGGCAGATCAGCGACACGCTAACCCAGCTAAGCGAGGCAGCTCAGCAAACAGTCGAGTCCCTTCAGCAATCGACGCTCGCGATCGACGAGCTCAATCAAGTCTCAGGCGGCATGCGAAGTAGCATATCGAGGTTCAAGCTACGAGCATAGCGAGCCGGCAGTAGGAGGTGACAATGCTATTCCTCGCCTTCAGCATGGGTCCGGATCGCTACTTGATCGATGTCCACAAAATTGAAGAGGTGCTGCCCTATATCGACGTGAAAGTTCTTCCGGGTGCGCCAACCGGTGTGGTGGGTTTGGTCAGCTATAACGGAATACCCATCCCCCTGATCGATGTCACCCTTCTTGCGCTTGGCCGACCATCGGAGCGCCTGTTGAGCACCCGGATCGTTGTGACGCGCTATCCGGCGGATGATGGCGAGCGACGCCTGCTGGGGCTGATCGCGGAACGGGTGACGGATACGATCGAGCGAGACCCGGCCGATTTCGCGCCGTTCGGACTGGAACCAGGAACCCCGCCCTATCTTGGGCCGGTGGCTTCCGATGGTTTGGAGATCATTCAGTGGGTCAAAGTGGAAGCGCTGCTTTCGGAAGAGATTCGTACCGCTTTGCTCCGCCAGGCGGCAATAGGTGATCAATGACCGGAGCAATAGAAAAGCTCCTGACGGAAACCATTGGACTGGACAGTGCCAGCGTTGGTCCGACAGTGGTTCGTCAGGCGGTCAGAGAACGGATGGAAGCATGCCGGATAACCAACCCTCAGGCCTATAGGCAACACTTGGCCGGTTCCTCGCAGGAGCTGCAGGAGCTGATCAATGCGGTGGTGATCCCAGAGACCTGGTTCTTTCGCGACCGAGAAGCGTTCACGATGCTGGCGCGGCATGCGCGCGCGCACAAGCCTGCTCAGCCGATAAGAATCCTGAGCCTGCCATGTTCAACCGGCGAAGAGGCTTACTCGGTCGCCATGGCCATGTTCGATGCCGGCTTTGAGGCGCATGAGTTCAAGATCGATGGCGTGGACGTCAGCAGCCGCAATATCGCGACGGCTGAACACGCCATCTATGGCCGCAATTCGTTTCGCGGCAGCCATTTAGAATTCAAGGATCGCTATTTCGAAGCGGCCGAGGGCGGGTTGCGGCCTGTTGCTGGGGTGCTGAAACAGGTTCGGTTCATGGTAGGAAACCTGTTCGGTTCTCACGCGCCTTTCGGGCAAGAGGTCTATGACATCCTGCTTTGCCGCAATTTGCTGATCTATTTCAATCGAGAGCTGCAGGATCGCGCATTGATCTGCCTGAAGGACCTGCTGGCCAAAGACGGACTTCTTCTGGTCGGTCCGGCGGAAGCAGCTCTTCCAAGGGTGCATGGCTTTCTTTCCGCTGAATGGCCATTGGCCTTCGCCTTTCTGAAATCGGAGCCCGTCAAGACCACGGCGCCGAAGGTTTCGGCCGCCGTCCCGGTGCGGACGCCAAGCCCTAAGGTCAACAAGAGCGAGCCTCTTCGTCCGTTCCGACCGACAATTGGCAATGAAGGCCGCGGGCAGGCTCCGGCCAAGCCGCTTGCACGCGCCTCGGAAAGCCTCATCGCGGTTGAACGGATCGCCAATGCAGGACGCGTAAAGGAGGCACAGGAGGTCGCCCTGGCGCATCTCAGGGAGTTCGGTCCTTCCGCAGAAATCTTCTACCTGCTGGGCCTCGTCCAGGATGCGGATGGTTCTGCACCCGAAGCCGCGCAAAGTTATCGCAAGGCGCTCTATCTCGCGCCAAATCATCGAGAAGCTCTTGTCCATCTGGCCTTGCTGCTTAGCAAGCAAGGCGACCATAACGGCGCCGAGGCGCTGGCCGGCCGGCTGGGTCGGGTCCAGAAAAGGAGCGGCAGTTGATAGCGGCTTCGACAAGGATCGCTCAGCCGGTGGAGCAGATCGAAATCAACGACTGCTGGCGGCAAATAGGCGTACGGGGTGACAAGTCATGTCCGCTACTAGAGCAGCATCTCCACTGCCGCAATTGCCCGACCTACAAGAAGGTCGCACGACGCCTCCTCGACCGTGCAGCTCCCTCGGCATCTCGCGACGAATGGCCTGACAACGCTGGTCGTGCAGGGATCGATTCGGCAGACAGCGACGCGCTGCAGACGGCCGTTCTCTTCCGTTTGGGGGAGGAATGGCTGGCACTTCCGGTCGGTATTTTTCATGAAGTGGCTGAATCTCGTCGCGTTCATTCACTTCCACATCGCAGGAACAGTGCACTGCTCGGCATTGCGAATGTCCGTGGTGAATTGCTCATTTGCCTGTCCCTGGCCGAATTGCTCGGGATAGACGAGCGCAAGGAAGGGGAACAAGGCACACGAACCAAGGTATTTCGCCGCCTTGTCGTGGTAGGCGAGCGCGACAAGCGGGTTGCTTTTATGGTTGATGAGATCCACGGCTTACATCGGTACCAGGAACGCGACACTCTCGCTGTTCCGGCCATGATTGGCAAGGCACTGTCGGCCGCTACGGTTGCCGTGCTGCCATGGCAAGGACGAGCTGTTGGCTGTCTCGATCCACGACAACTGCTCACGATGCTGGATCGGAGCATCGCATGACAGATGAAGACTTCAGCCAGGTTTCGATGCTCAGCCTCTTCCAGGCCGAACTGGAGACGCAGTCACGGGCTCTAACCTCTGGACTTCTGGCACTCGAACGCGATCCTATCGCCGCCGACGCTCTGGAAGCATGCATGCGTGCCGCGCATTCTCTGAAAGGAGCTGCCCGCATCATCGACCTGATGCCCGCAGTCAAAGTTGCAAATGCGATGGAAGACTGCCTGGTCGCAGCGCAACGCGGGCATCTGAGGGTGCGACGGGAGCATATAGATGCGCTTCTGCAAGGTTCTGACCTTTTGAAATTGATCGCATCGGGATCATCGAGCGAGAGCGCCAACTCAGAAGTCGAAACCTTTCTCGCGAAGTTCGAGGGGTTGTCCCTCCCCCAGGCAAAGCCCGGGCCCCAAGATTTTGCAGCTGATTTCGCAACTCCAGATCACGCCCAGGAGCAACTGGCGACGACCTCTTCAGCGAACCTCCTCGTTGGGGCGGTACCGCAAGCCCACGGCAGCATCGGCTCTGATAGAATGGTTCGGGTGACGGCAGACAGCCTGAACCGATTGCTCGGGCTGGCTGGCGAGTCGCTGATGGAAGCTCGGCGGCTCAGGCCATTCGCTGACGGGCTGCTACGGCTGAAGCGACTTCAATCGGACCTCGCAAGTGCGTTCGACAATCTTCATGCAGTGCTGCCGCCGGTTTCAAACGATGCGGCGGTGGTGGAGGCGCTGGCTGAAGCGCAGCGAAAGCTTCGGTTGAGCCAAGCGTTCCTGGCGGAGCGTTTCGATGAGTTGGATTCAGTGGATCGGAAAGCGACCGATCTTGCCAACAGATTGTACGACGAAACGTTGGCGAGCCGGATGCGGCCTTTTGAGGACGGCGTGCGACACTATGCGAGAATGATCCGCGACCTCGGTCGTACCCTTGGCAAGCGGGTGCGACTGGAGATCGTAGGCGGCTCGACCGGCATCGACCGCGATATCCTCGAGCAGCTCGATGCCCCTTTGGGGCACCTTCTGCGCAACGCTGTAGACCATGGGCTTGAACCGCCTGAGGAGCGCCTCGCGATGGGCAAACCCGAAGAGGGGCTCATCAGGCTCGAAGCGAGGCACAATGCCGGGCTGCTGCAGATAGCCGTGGTGGACGACGGCAGGGGGATAGAGCTCTCGAAGCTGCGCGAGACCGTCGTCGCCCGGCAACTTGCAACGAGGGAAAGTGCTGAAACACTCAGCGAAAGCGAATTGCTCGCGTTTCTGTTTCTGCCAGGCTTTTCCATGAAAGCGGGCCTTACCGACGTCTCAGGTCGCGGTGTGGGGCTCGATGCAGTGCAAGCCATGACGAAGGAAGTCCGGGGAGTCGCAAGCGTCTCCTCAGAATTTGGCCACGGAACCCGATTTCAACTGCAATTGCCGCTGACACTGTCGGTCCTGCGCACGCTGCTCGTCGATGTCGATGGAGAGCCCTATGCTTTTCCACTCGCTGCCATTTCCAAGACTTTGAAACTGCAGCGGACGGAGATCAACGTCCTGCAGGGCCGGCCGCATTTTCGATTGAACGATCGACAGATCGGGCTGGTCACCGCTCGCGAGGTGCTCGATCGAGGTGAGCCCGGATCGGAACCGAACGAACTATCGGTCGTCGTCGTGGATGCGGGTCGGGGCGATGCGTACGGCCTGATCGTTGACCGTTTTCTCGGGGAACGCGAGTTAGTGATCAGACCTCTCGATCCACGGTTTGCCAAGATCAAGGACATCAGCGCAGCGGCCCTGATGGAAGACGGTTCGCCTGTTCTGATCTTCGACGTCGACGATCTGATCCGATCGGTGGAAAAGCTTGCATCGTCCAGCGGATTTCGAGCTCTTCGGCGCGCCGCGGGCGGTCCCGAAGCGAGCAGGCGCAAGCGCGTGCTCGTGATTGACGATTCACTGACGGTTCGCGAACTCCAGCGCAAGATGCTCGGCAATTACGGTTATGAGGTCGAAGTGGCGGTAGACGGCATGGACGGGTGGAATGCCGTCCGGTCTGGTCCTTTCGATCTCGTCGTCACCGACATCGACATGCCTCGCATGGATGGCATCGAGCTGGTGAGTTTGATCAGAAAGGACGCTGATCTCAAGAACACACCCATTATGATCGTTTCATACAAGGATCGGGAAGAAGATCGCGCGCGCGGGCTCGACGCAGGTGCGGACTATTATCTGACCAAGAGTAGTTTTCAGGACGAGGCGCTGATCCATGCCGTCGTGGACATGATTGGCGAGGCGGCTGAATGAGATCGAGATTGGAAGCCAGCGAATGAGAATCGGCGTAGTCAACGACATGCCGATGGCGGTTGAACTTCTGCGTCGACTGGTTCTGTCGACCGGCGAACATCAGGTCGCGTGGATCGCGACTAATGGGCGTGAGGCGGTCGAGGTCTGCAGACGTGATCTACCGGATCTGATACTCATGGATCTAGCGATGCCAGAGATGGACGGCGTGGAAGCGACCCGCAGAATCATGGCGGAAACCCCGTGCTCAATCTTGCTGGTGACCGCCAGTATCGAAGCCAACCTCGCCGGCGTCTACGAAGCAATGGGTCATGGCGCGCTTGACGCAGTCGATATTCCGTCAGTGGGCATCGAAGGCAACGCGTCCTCGCAATCCGCCCGGCTTTTGACGAACAAGATACGAACGATAGGCAAGTTGATCGGCGACGCGCCTACCCAGGCAAAAAGGCGGATGTCACGTGCGGCTGAGCCGTCAACTCGACACGTGATAGCAATCGGCGCCTCTGCGGGCGGGCCGGCTGCCGTTGCCGCAGTCCTGAGCGCGTTTCCCGTTGATTTTGGCGGCGCGATTGTGCTCGTCCAGCATCTCGATGCTCAGTTCGTTCCAGGCCTTGTTGATTGGCTAGGGCAGCATACGCGTCTCCCGATCCGTCCGGCGGGGGAAAGGGATAGTCCTCAAGCGGGCACCGTTCTCGTTGCCAGTTCTGCGGATCATCTGGTTTTCAAGTCAGCTCAGCAACTTGGCTATACGCCCAGCCCCAAGGACAATGTTTATCGGCCGTCGGTAGATGTGTTCTTCGAAAGTGCGGCGCAATGGTGGCCTGGCTCGGTGATTGGTGTTCTGCTCACAGGCATGGGCAGGGATGGTGCGCGCGGGCTGAGACAGCTCCGTGACAAGGGACATCTCACAATCGCGCAGGATAGAGCAACCAGTGCCGTCTATGGCATGCCGAAGGCCGCCGCCGACATCGGCGCGGCTGTTGATATTCTTCCTTTGGGTGCGATCGGCTCACGTATAATCGAAGCCTGCGAGCGCTCCACGTGAAAGGCCCCTTCCGATGACGCAAGAACCAGAGTTGGTCCCGCCACTCGCAGATAACTATTCATCCATGGTTCTGCTCATCGATGATCAGATCATGGTTTGCGAGGCGGTCAGGCGCGCCCTAGCCAACGAGCCCGATATTTCCTTACACTTCTGCACCGACCCGTTGAGAGCGATGACGGTCGCGGATGAGGTAAAGCCAACCGTCATCCTGCAGGATCTCGTCATGCCCGGGGTGGATGGGCTACATCTGGTGCGAGAATACAGGAAGCATGCGTCGACACGCGCGGTTCCAGTCATTGTGCTGTCGAGCAAGGAAGATCCAGCCACCAAGGGCGAAGCCTTCGCTGCGGGCGCGAACGACTATCTCGTCAAACTGCCGGATCGTATCGAGTTGATTGCACGCATTCGATATCACACGCGGGCCTATCTGGATCACGTCCAGCGAGACTCGGCACACCGAGCGCTGAGGGAAAGCCAGCGACAGCTGATCAGTGCAAATCTAGAGCTTGAACGTCTGACGCGGATCGATGGCCTGACAGGTCTCGGTAACAGGCGCTATTTTGACGAATATCTGGCGGCTGAATGGAAACGCGCTTTTCGCGCACAGTCCCCACTGTCGCTGTTGATGATCGATGCCGATAACTTCAAACGATACAACGATACCTATGGCCATATGGCCGGCGACGATGTGCTGAAGCAAATCGCCCGCGTAATCCAGAGCGGTTCGGGCCGCTCCACCGATCTCGCTGCGCGGTACGGAGGCGAAGAGTTCGTCATCGTGCTGGTCGACACCATACTGGAACAATCCAGTGCGATCGCCGAGCGGCTCGTCCAGAGCGTGCGAGAGTTGAACATACCCCACGGCCCGGATCGCGTGACCATCAGCGTCGGCGTCGCAACAGCGGTGCCCACCGAGAACGAGACGCCAAACGATTTCGTCAATGCCGCCGATTTGGCTCTGTTTCGTGCCAAATCGGAAGGACGAAATCGTGTTGCGCTTCATATGTCCCGCAGCTAGAGAAGCTCACATCTCAGTCAACGAAGCGCGCCCTGTTCGATTTGAGGACGACCTTGGCGAAGTCGGGCATCTCGAGACCTTGCCGCACCAGGCCATCAAGAGTTTTCTCAGCCGCCCTGATGGCGGAGAGTCGGGCCAGCACAGTCTCAGCCTCCAGGCGAGGCACCACGGCGACACCGTCGCGGTCGCCGACCAGTATGTCTCCCGGCGAGATAGTCACTCCTCCCAGCACCACCGGGAATCCGACCGTGCCTGGACCATTTCGCGCAGGCGAATTCGCAATGACCCCGGCACAGTAAACCGGCAACCCGACCGCCTCGATCCCGACAACGTCGCGCACCAGGCCGTCAGTGATGAAGCCGGCGACCCCCTTGTTGCGCGCCATGCCGAGCACGAGATCGCCAGTTACCGCGGTACCGGCAAAGCTGTCGGTGGCCGCGACGATGACATCGCCACTTGCTGCGGCATCCAGTGCTCCAAACAGGGCGAGGTTGTCGGCGGGACCGCAGTGACAGGTCACGGCGACGCCGACCATCGTCGCAGTAGCTGGCGACAGTGGCTTGATCGCATAATGCAAGGCGCCGCGTCCCCCCATCGCGTCTACGACCTGGCTAACCGGCACGTCCGCAAAAGCACTGATGATTTCTGCTGCGGGCCGTTCGAAACGGCGCTTGATGGTGAGCAGTGGTGGGTCTTCAATCATGTAGCGGCCCCATTCCCTGAACGAACGAAATACAGTCCGGCCCGAGGTCGCGCAGGCTCCGCGCGCCCATCAGTCCCATGACGCGGTCGATCTCCTTGCGGTAGAGTTCGAGCACGTGGCGTACCCCCTCCTCGCCGGAGACCGCGAGCCCCCACAACTGCGGCCGCCCGATCAGACAGCACGAGGCGCCGAGCGCCAGGGCCTTGACGACGTCAGAGCCTCGCCTGATGCCGCCGTCGATAAGCACTGGTACGCGGCCGGCGACAGCCGCGACAACCGCCGTCAACGCGTCCAGGGATGCGGCGGCGCCGTCAAGCTGACGTCCCCCATGATTGGATACGATGATGCCGTCGATTCCTCGGGCTACAGCCTCGGCGGCTTCGCTGGGATGCAGGACGCCTTTCAGCAACAACGGTCCGGACCAGACAGTGCGCAGCCAGTCGACATCGGCCCAGGAGAGTCCGGGATCGAGCATTGCGGCCATTCGGCCCGCCAATGCACCGACCGTCGCCGTATCTCCGGGGCGCGCGTAGTTGCCGAAAGTCAGTTTCGGGAGTCGGGTGCGCATACGAAGAAGCCACGCCGCCTTGGTGGCGGCCGCGAGGGTTCCGGCCACACCGAAGCGCGGCGGGATGGCAAAACCGTTGCGGATGTCGCGTTCACGGTTGCCAAGCATCTGGTTATCAATGGTGAGCACCAGCGCGTCGTAGCTTGAGGCACGCGCCCGATCCACCATTTCTCGGGTGAAGCCGCGATCGGTATAGACGAACACCTGCATCCACCGTGGGCTACTTCCGGTGGCTGCTATATCCTCCAGCGTGCAGACCGATCCGTGGCTGGCGCAGTAGAATGTCCCTGCGGCCGCTGCGGCTCGGGCGGCTGCGCGCTCGCCGTCGGGCCAGAACAGCCCAGCCAGGCCGGTTGGCGCGATGCCCAGCGGGATGGCAAGTTTCGCGCCGAAGAGGTCAAGGGAAAGGTCTCGCGTCGTTGCACCGTTGAGTGGTCGCGGCAGAATGGCAACCTCGTTAAAAGCTTGCTCGTTCCGGCGCAGCGTTCGCTCATCCTCGGCACCGCCATCGGCGAAGTCGAACACCGGGCGTGGCAAAGTCCGCCGCGCGGCGACGCGGACCGCGGCCACGCTGTACAGGCACTTCAACGCCGCCATCGAAGCAGACGATGCCGCACCGCCGGCACCGCGGTCATCGCCTGTGTTTGAGGCGGACGAGGAGCTACTCACGGTTGCTTTCCGCCGATGCGACCATGATGCGTCGGTCCACCGCCTCCCGGAACACGCACGCAGGAGAGTGTTCCCTCAAAGGAGGGATCGCTGCCGGTCGCCAGCACGCCGGCATTTGTCACCCAAAGCATCTCGCCCGAGAAGACGCAGTTGGTCGTTGCCTTGCCGCAGACGAAGAAACCCTCCGCTGTGCCGTTGGGCTTCAGAACGTGAATGCCGTTGGCGGCAATATCCGTGACATAAAGGCGGCCATCGGCTCCGACCTTCAGCCCGTCCGGGATCGGATTGGCCCCAGGCAGGCGGCCCAGGTCTTCGACGGAACCATCCGGACGCTGCCGCTTGACGCGCCCCGTATAGGACTCCCCCCAAATGATCGAGCCGTCGGCTTCGATCGCCACACCATTGGGGAAGGTCGGCTTGTCGAAACCGAGAGCAAGGTAAGCACTGCCATCGGGGTTGACGGCAAAAATGTAGCTTGGGTCCGGATTCCCCGGGTTGTATGTGCCGGGATCGCTGAAGATGAGCCGGCCGTCAGCAGCAAATACAAGATCGTTTGGCCCATTGAGCCGAATGCCCGCGACTTCGCTCAGCAGGATTTCCGGCTTTCCGCCTTCGGCAACCCGCTGGATCGATGGCGTCGTCATGTCCGCAGCCCGCCAAGGTCCGGTCGTGCCGCCGTTCTGGCAGACATAGAGCAGGTCATCCGATCCGAGAACGCAGGCGTTGGGCGCTCCGGCAACATACGCGAACTGGCGAGCACTTCCGTCGCGATCTATGGCCGTCAGCTGGCTGCGATAGCTTTCGACGATGACAATTCGGCCATCGGGCAGCACCGTCGGGCCCTCGGGCCAGCCAAGGCCGGTCGCGACAACCTCGACGGCCAGCTTTTCAACCTCGTTCATCGTGCGACCCCCAGAACGGCAGCCTAACAAGATTTGTCGGGTATAATCCAGCCTGGCGGTCTCCGGACCCGGCGACTTAAAGATAGCTTGGCTGACGTGCGCGTTGCTGGGCCCCCCCTAGGCCGCCCCCCCACCCCGGCGCCGGTGAACCCCGACGGGCGGAGGCCTGGCTACAGCGCGAGCCGATCGGTGTCTACATAGCTCGGTAGCACTGGCTTGCTCCTCCAGGTTGGGTGGCAGGATTAGGTGCTGCTGAGGCCAGCGTGCCAGGAACAAGTGCAGGTGGAGAAGGTTGAATCTCAGTTCCTCTCCCTCTAACACTCACAAAGTCCAACAATTCTCTGCTCCGCTGCCAGGCGCTCTTGAGCCGAGCGTTTGCAGGGCGTGCGTGTGGCCAAAAGCTGGGGAGCGCCGCAGCGCCCAGGCGTGCAAATTGCTCTCTGAACGCCGATCCTTCTCCGAAGCTGGGGAGTAGCCCCAAAATCCAACAGCAATATCATGCCTCAACGGCGGTTTTGCCACTGCCAGTTTTGCGGTTCGCTCGCCTGTCAAAAGGGACAGTCTTTCGGGTCACGATCCGGAGTGGGTTTGCCAAGGCTCCCGGAATTGAGGTGGCCCACTTTTGCGTCGGGGCTCCGCCACTCTTCAGATCAACAGCAACCAGCACCAATACGCACCAATCACCATTTGCACAGCGAACGCGGTGAACCTGAGACTGACCGCGAGTTGGCTGGTTGAGACGAGGTGGATCACCGACTGCACTATACGTGCGCCTAACATCGTGGAGGCCAAGGGATCCGTGACATCTGTCTTTGAAATGATGATCGCGACTCCGAGCAGACCTCCGAAGATTGGAAGCCCTTCAATGCAGTTGGCGTGGGCACGGGCTAACCTCCGCATAAACGGGGAGAGGGCTCCGTTATCTGGCGTAAAGCCGTTTGCCGGGACTTGCCCAGAGATCACCAGGTAGCTCCGGATAACTTCCATCACGATCAGCAGGGCCAGCGCCCACGAGATGAAGCCAGTCAATGCGTAAGCACTCGCCGACATGTGCCCTCCCCGTTGCTAGCAATCTAGGTCGTTGTAGCCGATCAACTAGTCTAATGCTATTCGACGAGGAGGGGCGGCCTGTAGTGGGGCCGAAACGGAATAGCAGCTTTTGGACGTTGTGCCCGGAATAGCTGCCGTTCAGCCAATCAGCAGGATTGACCGCTTTCGCCCGTTAGCGACCCTTCCGCGCCAGATCAGTCGATGCTTGAAGCTGCCATTCGCAGAGTGAAAGCGGCGTCGAGCATGGTCAGAAAGGCGCGCACGGCGGGGTTGGCGCGTCGGCTTGCCGGCCAGAGCACGGTGACATTGTTTCGCTCGACCGCGAACGTGGACAGCACTGGGACCAGTTCGCCGCGCTTCACATAGGGAGCCGCCATGAAGGAGGCGCCTATGCCTATCCCACCGCCGGCTGCCAGCATGATGAGCACGGCATCGCTGGCATCGGCGACCACACCGGAATTGGGCACGATCTCGATTTCACGGTCGCCAATCCGGAAGGGCCAGCGAAAGGCCTGGCCTGTGCTCTGATATCGAAGGTTGACGGTGTCGTGCCCTTCCAGGTGATCGGGATGGGTCGGTGTGCCGCGTTCCTCGAGATAGGCTGGCGAGGCGAAGCAGCAAAGCCGATGGGGTGCGAGCTTGCGTGATAGTAGCCGGGTGTCAGCCAGATCACCGATGCGTATGGCGACATCGATCCCTTCCTCGATCATGTCCACCATCTGGTCACCCAGCCTGAGATCGACGATCAGGTTCGGATGGAACCGACGGAAAGCCGGTAAAGCCGGAGCGATCAGATGCAGTCCGATCGGCAGCGACGCGGCCACGCGCAACGTGCCCGATGGTTCGGAGCGCGCGGTCATTGCCGCCTGCTCGATTTCCTCCGCCTCGCGTAGCAGACGCAGCGCGCGCTCATGCAGGTCGCGCCCTTCGGGCGTGAAGGTGAGCGAGCGCGTTGTACGGGTAAACAGCGACACTCCTAAATGCCGCTCGAGCCGCTGGACGCTCTTGCTGACCGCCGACGGGGAAATCGACAGCGCGCGCGCCGCTGCCGTGTAGCTGCCCAGCGATCCCGCACGCGCGAAGGCGATGATGCCAGTGAGCCGATCCAAAGTGATATGTTCCGCCATGGCATTACTTAACCGCCATCCAGACCGATTATCAACCGGCGGTCATGCCGCTAGATTCGCTCCAATGACATGGATGAGCGGAGATTTCACCAATGAGCGATAAGATGAAGGCAGTCCGTCTGCACGCATTCGGTGGTCCCGAGATGCTGGTGTACGAAGACGCGCCTAGGCCGGGTGTGAAGCCCGGCGAGGTGCTTGTCCGAGTCCAGGCGGCCGGGCTTAATCCGCCCGACTGGTATCTGCGGGATGGCTATCGCGCACTGCCGCCAGAATGGCGACCCAACGCGTCCTTCCCACTGATTCTCGGCACGGACGTGTCGGGCGTCATTGAAGCGGTTGGCGCTGACGTCGCTGAGTTCAGCATCGGTGACGAGGTCTACGCAATGGTTCGCTTCCCCGATAACTTGATGACGGGTAGCAATGCCTACGCGCATTATGTCAGTGTGCCGGCATCGCATGTTGCGTTGAAACCAGCCGGCATCGACCATATTCATGCGGCTGGTGCGCCGATGTCGCTTCTGACGGCATGGCAGTTCTTGATCGAACTTGGCCACGACGAGCCGAATCCGTTCCAGCCCTTACCGCATGAGCCGGTGCCCCTCGACGGCAAGACGGTGCTCATCAATGGTGCCGGAGGCGGTGTCGGGCATCTGGCCGTCCAGTTGGCGAAATGGCGGGGCGCGCGCGTCATCGCGGTGACATCGGCCAAGAACGAGGCGCTGATGCGCGATCTCGGCGTGGATCAATTCATCGACTACAAGACAACCGCGGCGGAAGATGTCGTCCGAGACGTCGACCTTGTCCTCGACGCGGTGGGCGGCGCGGGCATGGAGCGCTTCTTCCATGTTCTGAAGCCGGGCGGCGCGCTGTTCCTGGTCAACCCACTGGGCTTCGCTGGTCACGAAGAGACAGAGAGGCTGGGGATCACGGTCTCATCCACACAGGTTCGATCCAATGGCGCGCAGTTGGCAAAAGCCGCCCGCCTGCTCGACGACGGCCTTGTGCGTGTCGTCATCGACAGCACATTCCCGCTGGCCGAGGCATCGCGCGCACATGAGCGCGCCGCCGACGGCAGTATTCAAGGCAAGATCGTGCTGGCCGTCTGAATTGTTGCTTTCAGTCCGACCGACCATCGGGAGTGCAGACGATCGGGCGGGATTACGCCGTTTAGCCGACGAAGACCACCGACCGACGTCCGGCTGAATCGTGCTCGACTACAAGTGCCGCGATGGCTGCCGCGATCTTCGCGCCGCCTTGCACTGACGGTTCGATAGGATTGGCGAAGTCCGCGTCCTCATTCGATACCAAGCGCAGGTCGACGAGCGGCAAACCGCGCGAAAACGCCGCCCGGGTGATGACGTCGTTGAGGACCGTCAGGGCAGTTGCGGCAAGTCTACGACGCTGTGGGTCGGGAAAGCGCGCCTCGTAGATCGTGCAGACAGCGGTGGGTAGGTTTTGGCCCAGCGCCCCCTCGAGCATCGTACAGTAGTCGTGCTCGAATTCCTCCCGGATATCGCTGATCCTGTCCAGAACCTCGGCCACCGAACAGGCCCCCTGCTCCAGAATCCCTGCATGACGAAGAGCATCATTGCCACCGACGCTGACGACAAGATGGCTAGCATCCTGGGGGAGCCGTTCAAGCTGCCGCTCGACGCCGCTTGTGACGGCGCCGTCGACGGCGTTTAGCGTTGCACGCCACCCCTCCGGCAACCGCTCCCGCAGCTGGCGCACTACGTCGGGCCCGTGCGCGACATAGGCAGCGTTGTCAAAGATCGAATCCCCGAGAAGGACGACGTGTGGCATCGGATGCTCCGTTGAGGCCTCTGCCAATGCTGCATCAGCAGAGGAGGTAAGGTGGTGGGTTGTGACCGCGGCAGCGAGCACGGTCAGGAGATCACGGCGAGTCAGGCCACCTGCAGAACGGAACGGCATCTCAGCCGTCCAGGAACGCCAGAAGCGCGGCATTCACCGCGCTGGCCTCTTCGCGCTGTACCCAATGCGTCGCCTTCTCGAACGTCTGCAGGCCCCGATCGTTGCAAAGGGCCAGACTGCGCTCGGCCAGGCCATATTCCAGAGCTTGGTCCTGCATCCCCCACAGTACAAGGGTCGGCGTCGTGATCCGCTCCTTCAGGCTTGGGCGGAAGCGCAGCGCCCGATACCAGTTGAGCATGCCTGTCAGCGCCCCCGGCCGTTCCCAGGCCTGCCGATACTCTGCGATTTCCTCCGCCGTGAAGGCATCTGTTCGGCTGGATTTGATGAGCGCCCGTGCCAGCAGAGCCGAGCGCCCCGCCCCCAGAAAAGCCTCCGGCAGCAAGGGGAGCTGGAAGAAGGCCGCATAGCTGCTCCGCAGGAACTGGGTCGGAGATCGCAAGGAATGGGCAAGCAGCACCTCGGGATGGGGCGCGTTCAGGATGACGAGCCTTTCCAGGCGGTGCGGCAGCTTTGCGCCTGCGGCCCAGGCGACGATACCGCCCCAGTCATGACCGACGAGGTGAAACCTTCCGATGCCGAGCGCGTCGGCGATGGCAACGACATCGCCGACGAGCTTGGGGAGCGTGTATTCACGGATGGCTTTCGGCTTGTCACTGGTGTTGTAGCCCCTCTGGTCGGGAACGATGACCCGGAATCCGGCGGTAGCGAGCGCATCGATCTGCCGTCTCCAGCCGATCCAGAAGTCGGGAAAGCCGTGCAGGAGCATGACCGGCCTGCCTTCGGCAGGCCCAACCTGGACGACGTGAAGCCCAATGCTCCCGGTGTTGACAAACCGATGTTCAGGCGCGTGTGAGACCATCGCTGGCAACGCGGTTGTCGCCAAAGCGATCCAGCGCACATATTTTTAAATCAACGCGCGCTACCCCGACAAGATGCAAAGCTCTGCCGTTGCATCTTCCGCCAGATGGGTCATAGCAACCCAAGAACAAGTTGGGGCCGCGAGCGGACTGTCAGCTTTTAGGCTGAAGTCACGGCAAGCCGACACGCCGCTGGCGTGTGTCCGAAGCTTCGACCCAACGCCTTCAAGTGCCTATGTGTTTGCCCAGGCCGAGAACATAAGCCCGATCGTCAGTGCCGTCGCTGCATATAGGGCGGGCAAAACCCGGCGGTTCACGCCCAGGCGGAGCAAGGTGTGACCAAGATGATCTGTGCCGCCGATCCAAGGTTTTCGCCCCTGCAGCAAGCGGCGACTGATTACGAAGACGGCGTCAATCAGCGGTACGGCAATCCACGCCAGGGAAGCGTCAAACCCTCTTTGCGACGCGAGTAGCACGATTGCCGCTCCGAGGAGAAGGCTGCCGCTATCGCCCATGAAAACGCGTGCCGGCGGATAGTTGAAGAATAGAAATCCCAGGCATGCTCCGACGCCCGCCATACCGAGAGCGCCGCCCAGCCCGAGGAAGGCGGCCGCGATTGCGCTCGCGGCAAGACCATCGGCATGGTCAAGCATATTGACGGCGTTGCAAGCGATCCAAATGATGATCGGAACCCACCACAGATGCGTAATGATACCGGCCAAAACAGCTGCGGCGGCCAACGCTGCTGCCTTGGCACCGGCAGAAAGAGATCGGAGGTCATCGAGCGCCCCGATCAAACAGAAGGCTGATAGCAGGAGAGTATGTTCAACGGGGAGCCATGGTGACATCGCGATCAGCATGGCGGGCCCCGCGAGCCGGGGAACCTCGCCTGATGTGTGCCACCGATCTTTCGTGACCTTGGAGACGGCTCCGATACGCCGCGCAAGACGCGCAAACAGCCAGACGCCGGGAACCGCGATGAGCAGGGCCCCGATGAACGAGACCAAGGAGCCAGACGTCAAGCAACCACTCGTTCGGTACGCATGTGCTCTATGCAGTCGAGGACCATCTGCCTCGTGCTTCGCACGGGTCGCCATCCGGTCATGGTTGTTAACAGGCTTGTGTCAGGTACTCGGTCGTATGTTACGGCGAACCGATCACCAAACACCGTGCTGGATGGTTTCATGATAATGGGCGCGGTCGTCGCGGTGGCCTCAATCACCATTCTTGCAAGATTTCCAATCTGAATCGCTTCGCTTCCGCCCAAGTTGACTGGCCGGCCACGCAATGACGGGCACTGCATTGCCAGCAGCAGACCTTCGGCGGCGTCGGCAACGTGCAGGAACGCCCGCCTTTGCTCTCCATCGTCATGGACTACGAGTGGTTCACCACGCAGCGCTGCATCGACGAACACCGGCAGGACGAGGCCGGTCGCCGAGCGCTGGCGCGGTCCGGCCATGTTGAATGGTCGAACGATCCAGGTCGGGATTCCGAATTCAAAAAACAGTCCCGCCACTAAATGTTCGATCGCGGCCTTGGCAGCTGCGTAGCCCCATCTCGGTCGCAGGTCCGTCGTCACCGGATCGGATTCCGTGATTGGCCTGTCCCGGCCGGAGCCGTAGACTTCTGAACTCGACGTGTAAAGCAGCGGACGTCGGTGTACTCTGCACGCCTCCACGATCGCACAGCCTGATTCGAGAATGCGGCTGGTGACGGCAAAACGCTCCATGTGGGCAAGCTGAACGCCGATCGGACTCGCCAGGTGGAAGACTGCATCGGCCAACCCGACCTCATTGTGGACCGCCGCGCCGTATGCCGGATCGCCAACCCTGAAAGTGCGGATCGTCAGCCGGGAATTGCCGGTGGGCAGATTGGGCAGCAGCCCGTTCGAGAGATCGTCGATGACGGTTACGGTGCAATGGCGGGCGAGCAAAAGATCGACAAGCGCCGACCCTACGAAGCCTGCTCCGCCAGTAACCAGCACATGTGTGTGCTGGCCAAATTCGACCAAGTCCGCGCTATGGTTGTCCAAGGTTGCCACGTCCTCCCACGGGAGCGTCATCTATACAGTCGAGGATGGGGCAAACAACCACTTTCATATCAAGGCTGGCGAGTTTTCGTCGCCCTCGATATCATCAGCGAACAAACACCCACCCGAAATCCTGCCAGTTCTCCGTCCTTTGGTCACCAGACCATAGCTGATTCTGGCACATCCCCACCAATGTGGAGATTTCCGTCGTTCTGGCCGAAACAAATTGTGGGGCTATCTCCACGTTTCTCGCAATGCAACTTGCACCTCCAACAGCGAGTGCCGCCACTGCATAACTCAGGCCATCGACTCATATCGCGCAATTAGGCTAAGAGGCCGAGGGACTGTTCCGGGGGGGAGCTTTGAAGTCCGACTATCGCCCAGATATTGACGGGTTGCGCGCTATCGCAGTGGTCGCAGTGGTTTTTTTCCATTTTGACGTGCCCGGTTTTCGGGGCGGCTTTGCTGGCGTTGATGTCTTCCTTGTTATCTCCGGTTACCTGATCACGCGCCTTTTAATGGCTGAAGGCGGCGGACTGTCCCTTGTGGAATTCTACGGCAGACGCATGCGTCGAATATTGCCGGCGATGCTGGTGATGATCTGCTTCTCACTCGTTGCCGGCTGGTTTCTGTTGCTGCCGGGCGACTATGAAGGTCTGGGACGCAGTGCGGCATATTCCACGTTCGGATTGGGAAACTATTATTTCCTTTGGAATACCGGCTATTTCGATCGCGAGGCGGCGCTGCTGCCGCTGCTTCATCTCTGGTCGCTCGGCGTCGAAGAGCAGTTCTATCTCGTATGGCCGCTGTTGCTTCTGGTTGCCAACCGGCTGTCACGCGGCCGCCAGCTCCCCGTTGTCGCGCTGATCTGCATTGTTGCGCTGGTCAGCTTCTCGATCGCCCTCAATCTGGTGGAGGCCGATCCGAAGCAGGCATTCTATGTTCCCTTCAGCCGAGCCTGGGAGTTGACTATCGGCGGCCTGCTCGTCTTTGCGCCACCGAAAGGCCGCGGGCGTACGTCCAAATGGTTTGAGCTGAGCGGCCTTGGTCTTGTAGTCGCAAGCATCCTTTTTCTCTCGCCGAGCCAACCGTTTCCAGGCGTTTTCGCGCTCGGTCCTGTGATCGGGGCTGCTCTGGTCGTCTGGCCGCGGTCGCAGTCGACGATTTCGGCCGTGCTTGCGAGCGCGCCGTTGCGATCGACGGGCAGAATCTCCTACAGCCTGTATCTCTGGCATTGGCCGATCCTCGTGTTCTTTCGCCATTATATTGGCACCGCAATGCCCTCGGCGGTTGAATCGTGCGTGCTTGTAGCGGTTGCCTGGCTGGTGGCGTATCTGTCCTGGCGGTTCATCGAGGAACCCGTTCGCCGCCTGCGGGCGCCGCCATCCAGCGTGCTTCTCGCTGGTGCCGCCGCGGTGGCAATGGTTTGCCTGAGTGCCAATGCCGTGTTCGAAGCCCGTGGTTTCACCAGCAGGATCTCGAAGCAAGTCGAGGCAATGCGCAGCCTCGATGTGATGTGGGACTGGTCATGCCCGCAGATGGTCAGCATCGCTGAGTTGGGCAGTACCTTTTGCGCGTTCGGTGCGCCCTGGGACAAAGCGGCGCGCCACGCCGTGCTCTGGGGCGACAGCCATGCCGAGCATCTTGCGCCGCTGTTAGACAGCGCAGGTAAAAGAGAAAACACGGCTTTCTTTCTTTACCGCGCCTGTCCGGCCGCCTTTGGAGAAGGTGTCCACCGCGACTTTCCGGATTTGGCCGGATATCGGGAAAGCTGCTCATCGTCGCGAAAGGCCGCGGTCGCCATGCTGAAACAACGCAATGACATCTACCTCGTGGTGCTCTCCGCAGCCTGGACAAGCCTTGCCGACACCAATGTCCTTGCTGACAATGGTGAGAGGCAGACCAGCAAAGTCCTGTTGTTGCGCGATGGCCTGCGTAGCCTCATCCAGGAAGTCGAAAGGGCGGATCGGCGCGTCGCAATCATTGGCCAAGTGCCTGGTCCCGGCCTGGACCTGACTTCATGCGCAGCGATGCTCGAAAGCGGTATGCTAAGGCGTTGTTCGACCGAGATGAATGGCGAGCAAGTCTTCCGGATCTGGTCGCCTATGGTGTCCGCGCTCGCATCGCTCGTTCATGACAATAACGTCGTCTTCGTCAATCCGCTCAAAGGGATGTGTCCAGACAGACACTGCGCAACCTACGTCAATGGCGAGTTCATCTACCGAGATGGTTCGCATATACGCAGAAACCTGAAGCCCGAGACAGACGAAGCCGTCGCGCGAATGATGGGTCTCTATCCGGCCCTGAAAGGCCAGGAGCAAAACCGATTGTCGGCCGCCAACACCACCCCGTCTCAAACGGCTGGCAAGAGCAATTGAACGGGATGCGAAGCGGCCAGGCTCCGCTCTCGACCACGGCTGGAATGGCCTGTTCGGAAGACAGCCGCGCGTTGCGGGTTGGAGGACAGTTCGGCAGCCCGTCATGTGCGGCAGCGGCTGGGGACGGTCACCGCACGGACATAGACGGGCTTAGAGCGGTCGCGGTGCTGGCTGTTTTGTTTTTCCACCTGAGATTCGCAGGTTTCTCCGGCGGCTTTGTCGGCGTCGATGTGTTTTTCGTAATCAGCGGCTTTTTGATCACCCGCATTGTGGCCACCGATGTGGAGGCAGGGCGTTTCAGTCTGGCGCATTTCTATTCGCGCCGGGCTCGCCGCCTGCTGCCGGCATTTTTCGCGACATTTTCCCTGTCATGCATCGCCGCGTTTCTTCTGCTTACGCCTCAACATCTGGAGACCTTCGCGAAATCGCTGATGGCATCGAGTTACGGCGTTTCGAACATCTTTTTCTGGCGCGAGTCCGGCTACTTTGATCTCGCCGCGCGGATGAAACCGCTCCTTCATACATGGTCACTCAGTGTGGAGTGGCAGTTTTATCTCGTCTGGCCGATGCTGCTTTCAGTTTTGCTTGCCGCATTCCCAGGACGAATGGTTTGGTCGATCATCACGATTGCCATTCTCAGTTTCTGGCTCATTGTCGCATTCCAGGACGGATCGTTTTGGCCGTTTGCGGGGACCCCGGCGGCGGACTGGATCGCCGACGGCCGTGCAACCGTGTTTTACAACACGCCATTTCGCGTGTTCGAGTTCGCCTGTGGCGCGGCGCTGGTCTGGCTTCCCAAGCCGCGACCTGTCCTTGTCCACGAGCTGCTCGCCTGGCTGGGCTTGGCCCTCATAGCGTTTGCAGTGTTCTCTTTCGACAGCCGTTCGGGCGCGCCCGCCTGGAACGTGCTTGCCCCTGCCACCGGCGCCGCGATGGTGTTGTCTGCGAACCGTTCGCGATTGGGAGGTTTCGCCTTGCGCAATCGCGCAGTCGGCTATCTTGGTCGCATCAGCTACTCGCTCTACCTCGTTCATTGGCCCCTGATCGTGTTTTGCGAATACGGTTTGCTTCGCCCCCTGCTTCCGACCGAAGCGCTCTTCGTCGGGCTTCTGGCCCTCGTCATGGCCATGTCGATGTTTCATTTCGTCGAGCAGCCTTTTCGCGCTGGCCATGGCTTGCTCCCCTCTTTTGGACTTGCCTTGACTGGCCTGCTCTCATGTTCCGTGGTCAGTTACGCGATGTCGGGCGGAATGCCGTGGCGTCTTCATTCCGTCGCGGGGAACGAACTTGCCAACAGCGCAGCCCTGAAGGCGATCACCGGCTCGTTGGCCTGCTTGGATTTCTGCGAGTTCGGCAACCTTCAAAGTCCAAAGAAGATACTCGTGGTCGGCGATTCGCACATCGACCAATACACGCGGGCGCTTCAAGAACTCGGCGGTCAAGAATTCCATTTCCTGCTGGCCGATGCCGGCAATTGCTATTTCGGAGCAGAGTTCCAGACCAGAACAAACGGCGCGGTCACGCGGCACTGCCGGAATGCTACCGACCAGGCGGCTCGCTGGTTGAAGGCCGGTGACATACTCGCCATTGTCCAAGCGCAGCGCTGGCCCGGATATCGCACTCTTCTCGAACGGAAAGTGGATGGTGCGCCTGTCGAGATGCCCGACCTGGCAAAACTGTATGCGACCATGCTTGGGGACTTAGCGAAACTCTATGCCGCTTTTCGCGGTCCGGTGATCCTGATCGGGCACACGCCGGACGCCAATGTGGTCTGCCATTTGAGACCGACTTACCTTTCCTTGCCCTGCCCGGTTCCCACCCGGGTGGAGAACGTCGCCTTCGACCAGGCATTCATGGTTTTCGCCAGCCATTCCAGCTTTCACCTGCTTGATCCCGGCGAAACCATCTGTTCGGCAAATGGCTGTGATGTGACGGACGGCGCAGGGCATAGCCTCTACCTGGATGAGAACCACTTCTCCATCTACGGGGCACGCCTTGTTGTTCCGAAAGTCATAGAGAGGCTTCGCGACGACTTATCCGTGGCGTCAAGGCAGACGTCGACACAATCGACCAAGCGATGATTGTGCCCAGGAGAGCAAGGCACAGCGCGCTGACTGAGAGCGGAACGGCGACTGCGTAGGTTCGTCCGTTTTGGCGAGGGTCGCTCGAATCCGTGGCCGAAAACAGCACCGCGTCCCGCCGGCGAAAAGTATATTCGCCCGGGCCAACAGCCGGCCATGCGTTCGGCGCCCATTCAACTTGGTGGAGCGGGGTCCCTTCTTCACGCAGGTCTGAAGCCTTCAACAGGGGATCGAGGACAAGGTTGTCAAATTGGAAAAGGCCAGGAAATTGCGAGCGTGGTAGCAGCGTCTCGTACCCGCCTCTTGCGGTAAACATGGTCTCGTTCTGCAGCCGTCCGGTAACAAGCGACGGTGTGATGAGCAATATCGCAATGCAGCCAGCCGCAAAGGCCATCACGCCTGCATTAGCTCCAAAAGCAAAGCTGCGATGCTCGCCTTTTTTTGCTGAGGAATGTGTTTCAGTAAATCCCCGCCGCTCGGCAAGCATCCCACCAATTCCCAGCGCGACCGGAAGAAAGAGAGAGGGCGTCAGCAAGAGGTCATGCGATGTCAGCATGACCCCTACGAGTGCGACACCAAGGGCCAGATCGCCGGCGCTGCGGACATACCAGAAAGCGGAAGCGACCAGGCCGATCGGGATCAACCAGCCGATGTGCCCAAAAGCAATTGCGAAAAGGACAAGGGTGTTGTGAGGCGCGAGAGCCTGCGCCACCTCAAGGCCGCGACCGAAGAAGCCGCCTTCTCTGTACGCGAGCAGGCCTCGCTCCAGAAAGAGTGCTCTTGCCGAGATCGAATTTCTCTTGCCCTCGTCCACGAGACGTTCGCCTAGCGCCTGGATCTTGGCAGCGTTTGTGGATTGGCCTGTCGCGGACGAAGGCAGGCCGCTGAACGGAGGCGCAGATGAGGCAGTGGCTCGCGCAGGATCGGCTTGCGGAGGGTCTGATCTGATCGAAGGTTCTGCCGTGGGCTGGTCAATCGTCGCAGCCGAACTTGATTCAGCCAGAGCTTGTTGAGACGACGGCGCAACCGGGTCTAAGGCGGACGACGCAACCTCATTATGTGATGAATCGACAGCATCCGCCGCCTCATCGAGCGCCTTTCCAACCGAGATCATCCCGGCGAAGGAGTTGCCGACGGAAACGCGAAAATAAACATTTGTGGCGAGCGCGACACCGATTGTCCCCAGCAGTATTAATGCGACGGCGAGCGGGCGACCCCAGCCCCTTGGATCGAGCCTTAAACGACGGTGACCCCGAAATTGCTGCCAAATATCAACGGCAAACGGCACCGCCACGGTGCCACAGGCTGCAAGAATGTTCGAGCGGGAAAGCGTGACGAGCAGAGCGGCGCTTACGAGAACAAGGAAAGTGGCACGCCATTTTGGCGCGACGGCGCGATAGCTCGCCGCGGCGCCAAGAAGCAGGCCGGCGGCTGCCACATTCGGATTGATCGCCAGGCCGGCGGCTCTGCCAAGCGTACTGGTGAAGCCGTTGGCAAAAAGAAGGTCGAGGAAGCAGACCACCGCATTGAGCGCCGTCACCGACGCACATAGACGCAGCACCATTGCGGGCGATGAGGCGAGCATGAGGACAATCGCCCCGCCGCCAAGGAAAAGGGTAATCAGGTAACACTTTGCGACGATGCCAAGTGGATGAAGCGCAACCGGGGCAACCGCCATCGCCCCGGCGATCGCGAGCAGGAGGATCGCGCCACGCACGTCCCGACGGATTGCAAGAACGGCAATCGAAACAATCAACACGCTGCCGTAGAGGGCATGGAAAACCAGTCTGGCGAACTCGTCCCGGCCCGTAAAGAACGGCAGAAAATAGGGCATGAACCACGACTGATAGATAACTATGGCAAATGCACACAGCCCGGCGACGACACATGGCAGGATGCTGCGCGGCGTAGACGCCGAATTCACCGGGCCTTGGAAGTGAGCAATCCCGCTCATTCACTTGCCCGCGAGGTAGAGGGTTTCATAAGCGTCCACCATAGCCCTTATGGAGTAGCGTTCGCGCATCGCCCGCTGACGAAATTTTCGGTCCACTGTCTGCTCGGGCAACCGCTCGAGAACGGCAAGCAGTCCGCGGGCCAGATCGGCAGGGTCACGAGGCTTCACCAGCACACAACCCGGCATCCCCGAAACTGCCTCCGGATTTCCACCGACATTGGTGGCCACCACTGGGAGGCCTGCGGTGAGTTTTTCCATCAGGGCGTTGCAAAAGCCTTCCTCGTGGGAGGCGATCACGCCGATGTCCATGCCGGCAAGCAGGCCTGGTACGTCGTCCTGAGCCCCGAGCAGCCGAACTGTCGATCCGACGCCAAGCCGCTGGGCTTGCTCCGTCAGCGCCTGCCCAATACCTCGATCTTGTCCGGCGATGAACAACCTCAGCTCCGGCCGAGTTTGGCTTGCGCTTGCGAAAGCGTCGATAAGATCTTTGTGTCCCTTATAGGGAATAAGATTGGCGACGATGACGACCCCGACATCGTCAGGTTCAAGACCAAGGCTGCGCCTGATCTCATCACGGCGATGGCTGATACCATCGAAACGGCTCAGATCGAGACCATTGGCAATCACGCGCACGCGGGCGAGATCATAGCCATCCCGGGCCGCCATGTCGGCCGCGACCGCATGCGAGTTAGCGACCACCACATGTGAAAACCGATTGGCGATTCGATCCATGCGCTTCAGCCGCGGCCATCGCTCCTGGTGGTTGCCGAGACCGCGCCTGGAGGTGATGACGAGTGGGGCCAGCGCAAACCGACCTGCCAACGCGCCCAGAAAGTTGGTCAATGGCAAAAAGGCGTGAACCACGCGTGGCCGGGTCAAAATGATGCGACCAACGAGCAAAGTGATCGCGGCGCCGAGCACCAGCATTGCCTTGACGCTCGGCCGCGTCTTGGGGGCAACGCTCGATTTTTCTTCCGCCCCCGCCGCTGTCAGTGATGCGGGCAAGGGATTGGGGCGATGAAGCCCGTAGGATATTCGGATACCGGCACGATTTAGCGTTTCCGCAAGAACACCGCCCGACGAGAGGGCAAAGACCTCGACCTGCCAGCCCCGCGCCTTCAACTCCTTGGCAAGCAGCACCAGTTGGCTTTCCGTGCCTCCGAGATCGAGCGTCCCGATAATGAAGAGCACGTTGCGACGGGTCCTTCTCAGGCGCGCGGTGGAAGGCGCGGCAACGCGCTGTCGGCTTTCAGCATTAGTCAACGCAAGGTCTTCTCGCAGCGTCGCTCACCCCTCCGCCTGTTCTCGCCCGTCCCGCTTCCACATAGCGTCCAGAGCCGGCAAGAAGAAGTCGTATTGCGCATACAATCCACAAAAGGTCACGAGCCGGCAAGATCAGCTCCAGCCTGCCGCGCAGCAGACGGGCTGCGTCCTTCACGATGCCGCAGCATCATCCCGAACGTGGCAAGCACCATTCCGGTTGCCAGGAGGGCGAGTGGCGGTGCCCATTTGAGCCGCTCGAACTTTGCCTCGTATGCACGCACGCCGTCGAGGTCCTCTATGGTGCCAGCCGGTTGCCAAGCCCCACCATAAGCCGTCTTCAGCAGGGGCAACATCGGCGCGAATTGCGCGTAGTAGGTGTCGATGATTGACGGCTCCCTCTGCACGTCCTCAAGCGAGCGAGGAACAAAGACGCCGTAGTCGGAATCCAGAATATTGCCGTTCGACACTACCACGGTGTGTTGGGGGACACTGTAGATCGTCGCCTCGATGCCTTGATCGGCAAGGATGGAATAGACGATTTTGGACACCTGGGAACAGAACCCATACCCCCGGGCAAGCCCTTTGCGGGGCGTTACAAACTCATAATTTTGCAGCGTTTCGCGATATTGCGGCCGGAAGCTGAGCATCCAGAGCAGGTAGTTGTCAAAAACGCTGATGCGCGTGTAGGACGTGTCGGTCGCCGCCCAGCTGTCGCCTACCGTCCAATAATGCACCATTCCACCCGCGACAGCCTTTGTCAGGCGCTCGAGATAGGCCTGCATGGGTTCGTCCGTAGCGCGGTAGAGGTCATCGACATCCACCACCTTCTGCTGGAATCCCAGCGGCCCTTCGGTTGCCTCGGCAGGTGGTGCCGGGTAAGCGCTGATCAATCCGAGCGGATAGGCCGAGACAAACAGCAGGAAAGCCGCCCCAACCCCTGCCGAGAAGAAGCCGAATGAGCACAGCAATGCAGCAGTTAAGCTTGGCCGCAACTTTTGATACCGAATCTCAAAGGCATCATTCATGGTCGAAGACTATCACCTCGTCGCGGCCGTGGCTTCTAGTCCATTGCGAGGAAATTTGTGGACGGACCACCTTCGGCGCTTCTGTGATAAATTGCCAATCGACGTCGGTTGTGGCTTGTCGTGGCCCGCTGGACGTGTGCATTGGGCCCTCTGAATACGGACATCGATTTGGCGTTGAGCGGAAACCGAGACTCGGGCAGCACTTTCGACACAATGCGGCGCTTGTGGCGGCAGGTATCGCAGCGGCGGCAAAGGCAGTTTTTCGGCCTCCTTGTCCTGATGGTGTTCGGTGCTCTGGCGGAAGCGGCCACGCTTGGTGCCTTGCTGCCGTTTCTTGCGCGCATCGCCAATCCTGAGACGGTTGGCGGACAGTCGTTTCTGGCGCGTCAGCTTGCAGGCTTTCGGCTGACCGGCTCTTCTGACAGCCTGCTCGGGCTCACGGTTTTGTTTTCCGTAGTGGCCATCGTGGCCGGTGCCGTGCGTATACTCCTCACCTGGGCCACGAATTCATACGTCTTCTCGCTGGGACATGAGGTGGGCGTGACCGTCTATGACCGAGTGCTGCGCCAGCCCTACAACTACCACGTTTCGCGCAACTCCAGTTCGGTGTTGGCGGCGCTACGACAGGTACAAGCAATCACCGCTGGCGTGATGCTGCCACTGTTGCAATCAATCAGCGGCATAATCATCGGTGTCTTCGTCGTCGCAGCGCTTTTCATACTAAGTTCGATCATCACCTTCGTTATCTTCGCGGGCTTTGGTGCGGTGTATCTCGCCATGTCGCTTGTGATCCGAAAACACCTCAAGCAGAATGCGCGGATCATCGCTAGCGCGCAGGCCGAAGGCATTCGTTCTGTACAGGAGGGGCTGGGCGGTATCCGCGATGTCATTATCAACGACACACAGCCATATTTTCTTTCCCGCTACAGCGAACTCGACCTGCGCCTGCAACGCGCCAACGCAACGAACGCGCTTGCAGCCAGCGCTCCGCGTTTCGCGATTGAAGCCGCGGGTATGGTGATCATCGCGGCCCTCGCCTATTTCCTCATCATCCGATCCAACAATGCCGGCGAGGTACTGCCAATACTTGGAACATTCGTGCTGGGAGCCCAGCGTCTGCTGCCATCGATGCAGCTTGTATACGGCAATTGGGCGTTGATACTCAGCAATCTTGCCGGCGCCGAAGTTGTGCTCCAGGCGCTGGAAGCACCACTTGGCCCCGAATGGAACGAGCCTCCAGCCAGGCGCCTGCCATTCGAACAAGCGATCATACTCAAGGACGTGTCGTTTCGTTACGCCTCCGACCAGCCGCCGATACTCGAAGGCTTCAATCTCAAAATCCCGAAGGGGACCAAGGTCGGCTTCGTAGGCAAGACCGGCAGCGGCAAGAGCACGACGGTCGATCTGATCATGGGTTTGCTGGAACCGACCAGCGGAGCGATCGAGATCGACGGGCAGACGTTGGACGGCGCTACGCGACGTGCCTGGCAAAGACAGATCGCACATGTGCCACAAAGCATATTCCTGGCGGATGCGTCCATCGCAGACAATATCGCCTTCGGCATCGACCCTGCCAGGACCGACCACGAGCGCGTCCGCAGCGCGGCGCAGCAGGCCGCGTTGGCGGACTTCATAGAAAGCTTGCCGCAGGGCTACGAGACGCGTGTTGGCGAGCGCGGCGTCCGCCTGTCGGGAGGTCAACGCCAGCGAATAGGCATCGCGAGGGCTTTGTACAAACAGGCATCTGTGCTCGTCTTCGACGAGGCGACGAGCGCTCTCGACATGGAGACCGAGGCGGCAGTCATGGAGGCGATCCGAGAACTGCCCACCGATCTGACAATATTGATCATCGCACACCGTCTCACGACAGTTGAAAGTTGCGACGAGATCGTAACCCTTGAACACCGCCAGCCGCATATCTCGACGACAACCGGCGGACAGATCGCTTGAATGCATCGCGTGGACGGGTTCGGCAACGTGCCTGATCGGGCTGGCGCCGCCGGTGCAGCAAGGCCGCCACGTCAGTTCGGTTTGGATTGCACCTTGCCAGGGTTCTGGAAGAGAAATTCCGTGCAGGCTTCACCGGTGGATATCCTGACGATTTCGAAATCGAACCGTTGCTTCAAGAAGTCGATCACGGCCTGGTCGTCGGCGAACTCCATCGGCCACCCTCCCAGCCAGTCGCGGACGTCGGTCATGTAACTCATGCCGCGACCTTTTTTCTTCTCGCGAATCTGCTTCAGGAGCATTGGCAGCCGAAGTGGATTTCTGCCAAGGCCGAAACGCCAGATGTACCAGCATTCGATCCATCGCCTTTGACGAGGGTTGGCGGCATTGTACCGACGTTTCACATTGAGCCAGAATTGCGCGGAAGGCGTTACGACATTCGACGAATAGAGAGCGATGAAGAAAAGGCCGCCAGGCCCTACCCTTCGTGCAGCATTCTCAATTGCTTGCCACATGGCGCCAGTGTGATGGAGCACGCCCCATGAATAGACCAAGCTCCAAGTGCCCAGCGCCTCAAGATAGTCGGCATCGAGAACGTCACCTCGTTCGACGGCCCAGTTCGGCGGGTCCCCGGCCAATTTGCGAAGCCTGCCGGTGGTACTTACCGAAAGAGGATCAAAGTCGAAGGAATGTATCCGATCCGCCTTTGCGTCGAAGGCGGCAAGCGAGTGTAGCCCGCTGCCGCTGCCGATATCGAGAAAATCCATTCCTTCCAGGCTCTGCTTGCCGAGGAAGGACAGAAGCTTGTCGGCCGCCACCTGCCGACGTTCAGTCGAGTAGTGTTTGTCGACGAACGACGCCCAATTGGCTCCGAACTCGTACCGATTCGACGATGGGTTGCCTGTGAATGTCATCCTGCGGCTCGGACTCCCCCTTCGATGATGCCCATCATGTCAGCTGTAACTTTCTGAATATCATAGCGCTGTTCGGCAATCGATCGGCTGTTCTTGCCCATGGATAGGGCTTCGTCGGGGTTGTCTATCAAGCGGATCATGGCTTCAGCCAACGATGTGGTGGCACCAACCGGAACCAGCAGCCCGTTGACCCCGGGCACGATTGGCGCCCGGCAACCCGGCGCATCCGTTGTGATCACCGGGCGCCCCATCGCCATGGCCTCCAGAACCGATCGCGACGTCCCCTCGCGATACGACGGAAGCACGAAGATACGCGTATCCGCGATGATGTGACGGACGTCCTCGACCGGTCCGTGATAACGGATGGCTCCGCCGGCGACTGCCTCCTCAACCTCCGATAATGGAAACCCCGAGGGGTTTGGATCCATATCTCCGACGAGGTGGAAACGGGCGTCAGGTCTGACAGCCCTAACCAGCGTCGCCGCACCCAGATATTCGGCGAGGCCTTTGTCACGCAGCAGGCGTGCAATCATCAGAAATCGCGGCTGATCGGGTAGTGGCGCGACTTTGAATCGGTCTAGATCGACTCCCGAGCCGTTGACGACATTAGCTTGGGTCCGCCCGAGCAGCCCAAGGCGACGGAAGTCGTTGCGGTCATCGTCGTTCTGGAAGGTGACCGTGGTGGCAACCCGAAGGCTTGCGGCATAGAGGAGCCGAGCCACTGCGTTTACCATCCTCCAGCGTGGTGACTTGTGCCGGTCCGTGAAGGCGTAGCCGAGGCCGGTGACAAGTGCGTGCCGTCGCTGGATCCCGGCAAGCAACGCAGCCGGCATGCCGTAGACGATCGGCTTGATTGCACAGGTCAACACCACCTGAGGCTTGAGTTTTCTTAGCCGGTTGTGGAGACGAAAAGCCAACACCGTATCGCCGAACGGAGCAATCCCGGCTCGTTCCATTGGCAATGGATGAAAGTGGACGCCGTTCTCGGCCAGCCAACGAATGGTCATGGCGTCGACCGGCGCCATGGCATGAACTTCGTACCCGGAATCGCGCAGCGCAAGAAGCAAGTGTCCCCTGGTGCTTGCGAGGGACGTTGGTTCGCTGACGATGACGACGATTCGTTTCATGCAGTCATTTCTTGGGAGATTGCTCGCGACCCATTCGACCCTTGTAGATTTTTGACACGCAAAACCCAATCATGGCGCATGTTATCCACAACATCGAGCAGATGCTTCGCCAAAAGTGTCTCAGAGTTGCTTTCGAGCGGAGACTTGCCCCTTGGCAACAGCGTGTCGTTGAATTGACGTAACGCCTACCATACAAGGACGTCGACTCACTACCTGAGGAAACCTGCCTATGTCCGAACGCATTGCTGTTATCGGCCTGGGATGGCACGCCTCGGTGAACCATCTTGTCTATGCGTCATCGAGCTCGATTTACGGCCCCAGCACGCGCATGCCGTTTGAGTGCCCGATTCGGCTGACCATTCGCTCAGCCTCTACGCCGCCATCAAGAAAGCAAACGAGCTGATGGCCTATACATACAGCCATCTGTTTGCACTGCCCACGACAGGATTACGCTTCTCCACCGTCTATGGTCCGTGGGGACGGCCAGACATGGCCCTGCTCATCTTCGCTGAGGCCATCGTCGCTGGCGAGCCGATCGACTTCTTCAACCATGGCAACATGCAGCGCGATTTCACTTATGTCGGCGATATTGTCGAAGGCATCGTCCGCGCCATGCGTCAGCCCGCGACACCCAACCCGCAGTGGGAAAGCGTCGCCGGATCCGGCGATCAGCAACGCGCCGTTCAGAATCCACAATATCGACGGCAGTTCGCCAGTTCAGCTGAACGGCTGATCGCGGTGCTGAAGAACGCGCTCCGACTAAAGGCGAACCGCAATCCCATGCCGCTGCAGCCGGGTGACGTGCCGGCAACTTTCGTCGATGTCAGTTCGCTCGAGGAGGCGACGGGATCCAGGCCGGATTCCAATAGAGGTCGGAGTTCTCCGCTTTGCGAATGGTATCGGGAGTATTATCGGGTATGATCCGCAGAGGCGGTGCCACGCAAAAAGGACGACAGGTGGGCGACAAATGAACGTGCGCTATGATTTCGGCCGCAACTGGTCCGAGCTTGCCGCGCGTTTCGAGGCCGAACATCTGGACCGGGCGTGTGAGGATCTTGGTCGACTGGCGGGTGACCTCAACGGCATGACTTTTCTGGACATCGGCTGCGGCTCGGGGCTGCATTCAGCGGCCGCACTCCGGCTCGGCGCGGCGAAAGTCACAGCACTCGATTATGACGCGGATTGCGTGGAGACGACCAGGGCCGTCCTGTCCCGGTTTGCACCCGATGCCGATTGGACCGTTGAGCGGGCCGATATCCTTGACAGATCCTCGCTGCCCACCGGCACGTTCGATGTCGTCTATTCATGGGGGGTCCTCCACCATACCGGAGATATGTGGACAGCGATCGCCAATGCGGCTGGCTTGGTCGGCCGCTCTGGGCG
Source organism: Mesorhizobium sp. P170090 (assembly GCF_057786115.1). NCBI lineage: Bacteria > Pseudomonadati > Pseudomonadota > Alphaproteobacteria > Hyphomicrobiales > Phyllobacteriaceae > Mesorhizobium > Mesorhizobium sp. P170090. The sequence continues at coordinate 3,693,262 of NZ_JBYNWH010000001.1, read as the reverse complement.
ACTGGGTATTGCGATCTATCTTAAGACGCCGCTGTGCGGACTATGGACGGTCGAAAAGAGGTTCTACGCCTCGCATCGATGGGTACGGCCGCCGATCAAGGCGGTCTTTGTCTCGGCTTATATGGTCGCAAGGACCCTGCGCCACCGGGACCCGATATCGTTTGTAAGGAACTACCGCGCGCGCCGAGGCATGGAATTTCTGGCGGATGTCGACGACTGGCTTGGCGGCTATCCCTATCAATCCGCGTTAGCCAGCGAGTTGGAGCGGACTGTGGAAAATCTTGGGTTTCGCACGGATCGGCGTTTCAATGTGCTGCCGGGAGTTGGCCTTTTCGGCACCGGCTGTGGTGAATGGTGTTTCGAGCGGATAGATTTATAGCCACCGGCTTCTTCCCAGTCTGGTGACGCGCGGATAACTTGGGCAAGCCGATATGGAGCTGTAACGGCGGATGTGCGGTATCGTCGGCATTGTGGGTGGAGCGGCTGCGACGAGCGGCGGCGGCCATACTGTGCGTCGGATGGCCGACAACATCCGACATCGTGGACCCGACGGCGACGGGGTCTGGAGCGACGCCGAGGCGGGCGTCGCGCTCAGCCAGCGCCGCCTTGCCATCATCGACCTGTCCTCGGCTGGCGCCCAGCCAATGATCTCTCACACAGGCCGCTATGTCATTGTCTTCAATGGCGAGATCTACAATCACGGCGAGATGCGGGCGCACCTTGACCAGCAATTTGGTGTACATGCGTGGCGTGGACATTCCGATACCGAGGTCCTCCTGGTCGCAATCGAAGAGCTAGGGACCAAAAAAGCACTCGAACTGGCCGCCGGTATGTTTGCTTTTGGCGTCTGGGACCGGCGTGAAAGAACTCTGGTTCTCGGTCGCGATCGCGTGGGTGAAAAGCCGCTCTACTACGGCCGTGTCGGCAAGGCCTTCGCGTTTGCCTCGGAACTCAGCGCCTTTCAACCTCTGCCGGACTGGCGCCCGGAGATAGACCGCAATGCGTTGGCGCTGATGATGCGCCACAACTACATCCCCGCGCCCTACAGCATCTATCAGAGCATACGGAAACTGAGACCCGGCCACTTACTCGTCCTCTCCGATCCTATGAATGAGCCGCGCGTCGAAAATTACTGGCGCGCCAGCGACGTCGCAGCGCAAGGCCGGCGCGAGCCTTTCCTGGGCAGCTCTGAAGAGGTGGTCGACGAGGTCGAGCGTCATCTGCGCCGCTCACTTGAAGGGCAGATGATCGCCGACGTGCCGCTTGGCGCCTTCCTATCTGGCGGCATCGATTCTTCCGCGGTCGTGGCAGTCATGCAGTCGATCAGTGCGCGGCCGGTGCGCACCTTCACAATCGGCTTCGAGGACGTCGGCTACAACGAGGCGCACCATGCCAAGCAAGTGGCGCGCCATCTCGGCACCGATCATACAGAGCTCTATCTCAACCAGCGCGACGCGCTCGACGTGGTGCCGCAACTGTCGGGCATCTATAGCGAGCCTTTCTCCGACTCCTCGCAAATCCCGACTTTCCTCGTCTCTAAACTGGCACGTGGCAGCGTTACCGTGGCGTTGTCGGGTGACGGCGGCGACGAGTTGTTCTCAGGCTACAACCGCTACGCGCTCGCCGATGCGTTCTGGAACAAGTTGTCCCGAATTCCGGTCGGTCTGCGCCGCGCGTCTGCTAGCCTGGCGACATTGCCGTCGGCCGGCCTCTACAACAACCTCGCGGGCGGGATCATGCCGCTCCTCCCGCAACGCCTGCGCCGCGAACGCGTGGGCGACATGATCCACAAAGCCGCGTCTGTGCTTTCGCTGCGGACCATGGACGATGTCTACCGTCGCCTGTGCTCGCACTGGGATCCGACCGAGATCATCTCGGATGCGGTCGAGCCGCCAACAATGCTGACCGGCCTGGAACCGTTGCCGGATTTGCCCGGTAGCGTCGAGCGGATGATGTACATCGATCTTATGAGCTATCTACCCGACGACATACTGGTGAAGGTCGATCGCGCCGCCATGGCCGTCAGTCTTGAAACACGTGTACCGTTTCTCGACCATCAACTCATAAGCTTCGTGCTGTCGCTACCGCTCTCAATTCTGCGCGCCGGCGGCCAGACCAAGTGGCCTCTGCGACAGCTGCTTTACAGGCATCTTCCAAAAGAGCTTGTCGAACGCCCCAAGATGGGCTTCGGCGTGCCCATTGATTCCTGGTTGCGCGGCGCTTTGCGCGAATGGGCCGAGGAGTTGCTCGACGAGCGCCGGCTGCGCGAAGACGGATTCTTCCGGCCTGAAGCGATCCGGCGTGCCTGGTTCGAGCACCTCTCCGGGCACCAAAACAACCAATATCTACTCTGGGACGTGTTGATGTTCCAGTCCTGGCGGGGAGCGACCAAGGGATTTTCAAACGCGATCGTAGCGTGATGGGTGGTGAGCCCGGGCGGTTTAGTCTTTGCGGTGCCGCTCATGCCGTCGGAAGGGACGAGACGTTCGGCACTATCAGACGCGAAAGCGAGCAGCTATACGGGAGGGAGAGGGCGAACCGACGTGCGCCAGGGTCGTTCGAACCGACCCTCAGGGACCTGGAAGCCAACGAAGCAAAGGCATTGAACCCTGTTTAAATCGCTCCGTCGCCATTTCACGACTGACCAGGTCAACCAGTATTTCTCGATCGCCTGCTTCTTTTCGCCGCCGGTATTCGGTTCGGTGGTGAGCTTCGTCTTCCATGGCGGCGCGCTCTGGTCATTGGCGCTGCTGGCGGCCGGCCGGCGGCGCCTTAACATTGATCGGCCTATGCTTGCCATGACCACTGCCATCTATGCCTATTGCGCCGCCCAGATCCTGGCGTCGATCGTAAACGGGACGCTGCGGGCCGATGCCACTCATTTCTTGCCCCTGATGACCTTGCTGTTGTTCCCGATTTCCTATTCGACGTGGAGCATCATGGACAAGGAGAGCCTCGCACGCACTGCCGTTCGTGCCAGCGCCGCAGCATGTGTCGGGGCACTGGTGCTGGCCATCGTCCAATACCACTGGATTGGGATGCTGAGACCCGAAGGTGGGGCCGGAAACCCCATCGTGTTTGCCACGGTCACCTGCCTGGCCGTGATGATGTGTCTTACAGGTGCTCTGTCTGGGGTCGAGAAAGCGTGGAAGCCGCTCACGGCCGCCGCGCTTGCCGGTGTGGTGGCAACACTCTACTCGGGCTCGCGCATGGTCTGGGTGGCCTTGCTCATCGCGCTGGTAGCGGTGCTTGTGACCCATCGCGAAAGGGTCTTCCGATCAGACATGAAGCAGTTGCTGGTGATTGCCGGCGCATCGACATTGATCATCACGGCAATTACGTCTCCGATTGTCGCCGATCGCACACATGTCCTGTTCGAGGACTGGAATGCCCTCGCCGTCAACGGCGATTATACCACGCCGCTCGGGTTGCGGGTCGGGTTGTGGGACGTCGGGCTCGATGCCTTTCGCCAAGCGCCCGTTTTTGGTCACGGAATGGCCGCCGGCCGGATGCTTTCAAGGCAGGGGTTCAAACAGCGCTTTGGCGCCACCGAAGGCTTCAACCACTTTCACAACGGCTTCCTTACGGCTTTGGTGCAGGCCGGACTCGCAGGTGCGCTGACATTGGCTGCAATATTCGTCGTGACGATCCGGAATGCGACAAGAGTCCTGCGCATCAGTGCTGATCCGCTGGAACGTTTTGGCGCCACCATAATGGTGGTCACCGTCATAATATACGTTGCTGGAGGGATGACAGGCATCCTTGTCGGCCATGATATTCTCGACTCGACGCTGATGGTCTTGTTGGTTTCCGGAACATACTTGGCTTGCGGGCAGACAATTTCGCCCAAGGGTCAGTCAACAAATCAAGCGTCTGCTTTTAGGGGGCGCGAAAAGGGAGCGAATCTCCCGCCCCACCATTTTTGATCGACGGAGAAAAAAGGTGCATCACGCCCAACACCGAAATATCTCGTGCCTGCGAGTGGTGAGAGCAGAAGCGCTCTCCCGCTAAGGATCTGCAATTTGGGCGAGCAATGGGCGACGGTGGCACCAGACGCGTGACCGCGATTTCGGGGCGTATCGAATGCTGAACGGCAGCTAAAAGGCCCCGGAGGTTCTCGAAGAGATCGGCAAGAAGCCACAGGCAAAGACCTGCGCGGCTATCGTCGGCATCACGGATGAAGGCGCCGAGATCATGGAAGAATACAAGGGCGCGCCTGCACTAGATGCCGGCCTTCTAGCTGTTTCCCAAGCCCTCGAGCATTACGAGATTTCGCGCTTTTGCACGATCAACACATGGGCTTCCGAACTTGGCCGCGACGAAGCTGTGTCGCTCCTCAATCTGGCACTTGGAAAAGGCCACCGACGAGACTCTGACGCCGAGTCTACCGTTCTCTCAGGAGCCCTGGCGATCAATGCCGGGCTCCTTGTCCCAAGCTCTCGCGCTGCATTGGTGCGAAACCTTGCGCGGAGACGATATGGGAGTTCTCGAAAACACTTTTCGGGCTTGGTGAGAAAGAAGCCTGACGCGGCGCAGCGGCGACATGACGGAGGCGACCGGCGCCCGCCCGGCTATTGCCGTGCATTACAAAACGCCCAGACGTCCGGCCCTAAGGGGCTTAATCAAACGCTAGCGAAAAATTAATGATCCGAGGCAGTAACATGCCCGGCGGTTGTGTAGCTTCAGCCTGGCGGCTTGCTACAAATACGCGCGAAGTGCCCGTCGTCGTCAGAAGGATCGTGCACCCCCCGGACGCGTCGTCGATAAGCTGAGGATCGGAAGTTAATGACTCGCGGATTACGACGAGGAGTTCTGATAAGCATGTTTCAATTTCGCGCTTTTTCCCGCAAATTCGAGAGCGTAAGGAATTGAATCAGTCGTTGATTAATCAGGCGTTTTCGCCGGCCTGTCACGCCGGAGGTCGCGGTTTCGAGCCCCGTCACTCGCGCCATTTCTCCTCAGGAGAAATGTGGCATAATCGTCTAAAATCATGATCTTGCATGAGGCAATTCAGATCCGGTCGGATCTGAATTCGATCTCTCCCGCAACGACGTCACCCCTTGGCCAGCAGCGCCTCGACCTCATGCAGCGTCGGCATGGATGGCGCCGTACCCGGCCGCGTCACCGAAATGCCGGCGACGGCGCAGGCGAAGCGGACGGCTTGCAGCGGCTCCACGCCTTTGGCGAGTGCGGCGGCCAGGCCGCCATTGAAGGCATCGCCCGCACCGGTGGTTTCGACCACCGGGCCGGCATTGACCACCGGGACATGGTCGGACCGAGCGGCCGTGTGCAGCAGCGCGCCTTTTTCGCCGAGCGTGATGATGACCGAGCCGACGCCTTTTTTGAGCAGGCTGTCGGCGGCGCGGCGAGCGTCGTCGATCGAAGAAACCTTGATGCCGGTCAGTTCCTCGGCCTCGGTTTCGTTGGGGGTCACATAGTCGCACAGCGTGTAGATGCGGTCCGGCAGCTTGGCCGCGGGCGCCGGATTGAGAATGGTGGTCACCCCTGCCCCGCGCGCGATCTCGAGTGCGCGCAGTGCCGCGTCGATCGGCTGTTCGAGCTGGGTGACGAAGACGCCGGCTCCACGGATCAGGCCGGCATTGGCCTCGATGTCTTCAGACGAGATCAGCATCGCCGCACCCGGGCTGACGATGATGGCGTTGTTGCCGGTCGTCTCCTCGATGAAGATATAGGCCGCGCCGGTATAGCTTTGCGGCGTGTCGATGACGGCGGATTTCACGCCCGCCTCTGCCCAGGTCGCCTTGGCCATGTCGGCGAAAGCATCGACGCCAAGCCGGGTCAGGAAAGTGATGTCGGCGCCGAGCTTGCCTGCCGCCACCGCCTGGTTCGAGCCCTTGCCGCCAGGTCCCAGCTTGAAGGAATTACCAAGAATGGTTTCACCCATGCGCGGCTGTCGATTGGCCCGGTAAGCGGTGTCGGCGACGAAAACGCCCAGAATGACGACAGGTTTGCCCGACGCCATGGCCCTACTCGGCGTCCGGCGGCACGACGCCCTTGCGAAAGGCGAAGCAGCCATAGAAGCGGCGCTCGCCGGTCTGGATGACGCAATAGGCTTTCTTGGCGCGCTCGTAGAAGGCGTAGCGCTCGACCGAGATCATCGGCCAGGCCTTGTCCTCGGCCTTGTCGATCTCCTTTTGCACCTCTTTTTGCACCGGCGGGATCTCGTCCGGCTTGCCGACGATCTCCATGCGCGCGGCCGCATCGTCGACGAAAGTGTCCAGCGGATAGAGCGACAGCACCGCCTTGACCACATCGGCCGCCGAGGCGTCGATGTGCAGCAGCTTGCCGAGCACGGTCTGCTTTGCCACCGAATCGGCGGGGAAATTGGTGTCGGCGATGATCAGATCGTCGCCGTGTCCCATTGCCCTGAGCGCCTGGAGCACATCGGCATTGAGCAATGGGTTGATCCCTTTGAGCATGGCAGTCCTCGTCAAACAGGTTTGGTCAAAGTCGATTGGAAATCAGAGCCGGTTGCCGGTCTCGGCGTCGAAGAGATGGACCTGATCGAGGCGCGGCTTGAGATTGAGCGTGTCGCCGGGCTTGAAGTCGTGGCGCTCGCGAAACAGCGCCACCATCTCGCCGCTGTCGCCGAAGCGCACGAAGACCAGCGTTTCGGAACCCGTGGGTTCGACCACCGAGATCTTTGCCGGCACGCCGTCGGGATGGATTTCGAGATGCTCGGGCCGCACGCCATAGACCACGGCCTGGCCCTCCTTGGCGGCGCTGCCGGCAGCAATCGGGAACAGCGTGCCTGCTATCTCGACCTTGTCGCCCTTGCGCACCACGCCTTTGAGCAGGTTCATCGACGGCGAGCCGATGAAGCCGGCGACAAACAAATTGGCCGGCCGGTCGAACAATTCCAATGGCGCGCCGACCTGCTCGATACGGCCATCGCGCATGACGACGATCTTGTCGGCCATGGTCATGGCCTCGATCTGGTCGTGGGTGACGTAGATGGTGGTGGTCTTCAGCCGCTGGTGCAGTTCCTTGATCTCGGTGCGCATCTGCACGCGCAGCTTGGCGTCGAGATTGGAGAGCGGCTCGTCGAACAGGAAGACCTGCGGATTGCGCACGATGGCGCGGCCCATGGCGACGCGCTGGCGCTGGCCACCGGAGAGCTGGCGCGGATAACGTTTCAGGTACGGATTGAGGTCGAGAATGTCGGCGGCGCGCTTGACCCGCTCGGCGACTACGGCCGGATCGGTCTTGCGCAGCTTCAGCGCAAACGCCATGTTCTGCTCCACCGTCTTGTGCGGATAGAGCGCGTAGTTCTGGAACACCATGGCGATGTCGCGCTTGGCCGGCGGCAGATTGTTGACGATGCGCTCGCCAATGGCGATCGTGCCGCCGGAGACGGTCTCCAGCCCGGCCACCATCCTGAGCAGCGTGGACTTGCCGCAGCCCGACGGGCCTACCAACACCACGAACTGGCCATCGGCGATATCGACGCTGACCTCGTGCAGGACCTTGACGGTTCCGAACGCCTTGGCCACATTGCTGATCGCGACTTGAGCCATCGTCCCCCCTTTTCTCGCGGTGAAGCTAGCCATTGCCAACGGCAAGGGCAAGTCGGTATGTTATCGATAAAAAGCCATTCGTGTTGACAAGGTAATCGATTACGCAAATATTAGCTGTTGCCAATCCGGCAGTCGGATTTTTATCCGAAAATCGGAGCTCCAGGCGACGCAGGGTGGGGTCCCACGTCCCCGTATGATAAAGGAGAACCGCCGACGTTTCGGCGTCGGAGGGATTGGCATTTAATTCACGACTGTTGTTCTGGGAGGAATAGATGAGAGTCGGTCTGTACGAAAAACTCGTCCGCGCGGGTGCCACCCGGCGTGACATACTCAAAGGCGCGGCCTCGATGGCCGCGATCGCCGCCGCATCGGGCGCTGGGCTCGGCGCTTTCACCCGCCCGGCTGAAGCCGCCAGCGAGCTACGCTCCAAAATTCTGCAGATCCCCGGCGTCGGCAAGGGTCAGCCGACGGATGCCGATTTCCAGAAGGTCGGCGAACTCTGCCTGGAAGCCACCAAGGCCAACGTCAAGGAAGGCGAATTCGCCGGCGTCGAGCTCACCTTCATGGGCCTCAACAACCAGAACCTGCACAATGTGCTGTTCCGCGGCTTCCTGAAGCCGTGGGAGGCCTATACCGGCGCCAAGATCAGCTGGATCGACCTGGCGCAGGCCGACTACAATGCCCGCCTGCAGCAGTCGATCGCCACCGGCACCGTCGACTTCGACATCATCGAGATGGGCGCGCCCTTCGAAGGCGATGTCTGCGGCAAGGGCCTGACGTCCGAGATGCCCGACTGGGTCAAAGAGCAGATCGACATGAAGGATGTCGTGGCCTATCTGCAGCCGCCGGTCGGCACCTGGGACGGCAAGCAGTACCGGATCACCGTCGATGGCGATGCGCACAACTTCAATTACCGCACCGACGTTTTTGCCGATGCCGACCTCGCCAAGGCGTGGAAGGACGGCGGCGCGGCCACCGAATGGGGTGTGCCGAAGACCTGGCAGGAAGTCCAGGCCGTCACAAAATTCCTCAAGGGCAAGAAGTTCAAGGATCAGGACGTCTTCGGCTATCTCGATGCGCCCAAGGCCTGGGGCGGTTTCGGCTTCTACTTCCTCGGCAGCCGCGCCACCGCCTATGCCAAGCATCCCGACGACAAGGCCTGGCTGTTCGATGCCGACACGATGAAGCCGCGCATCAACAATCCGGCCTGGGTGCGCGCCATCCAGGACGTCATCGACGCGCTGCCGTCGGAGCCCGCCGACCAGATCAACGCCGACCCGAACACGACAGCCTTCCAGCAGTTCCTGGCCGGCACCGGTTCGATGGTCACCTGGTGGGGCGACGTCGGCTCCAACGTCAAGACCAATGATAGCTCGGTCATCGGCGACGTCACCGGCTTCTCGATCCTGCCGGGGTCCGACGACGTCTACAATGCCAAGACCGGCGCTTGGGACAAACTCGCCAGCGGCCCGAACTATGCGCCGAACTGCGCCTATCTCGGCTGGGGCGTCTACGTCATGGCCCGCGTCGATACTGACGAAAAGAAGAAAAAAGCGGCATGGTCGGCCGCCGCTCATCTCGGCGGCAAGGACCTGTCAATCTGGACGGCGATGTATCCGTCCGGCTTCCAGCCCTACCGCAACTCGCATTTCGACATTCCCGAATGGGTGGCGGCAGGCTACGACGAGGCGTTCATCACCTCGTATCTGAAGTCGGAAGCCGACAGCTACAACCATCCGAACGCGGCGATCGAGCCGCGCATCCCCGGCATCTTCCAGTATTATTCGGCTGCCGAGGACATTCTGGCCAACACATTCGCCGGCAAGATGAAGGCGCAGGAAGGCGCCGACGCCATTGCCGCGGCCTGGGAGAAGCTGACCGACCAGATCGGCCGCGAAAACCAGATCAAGCTCTACAAGGCCTCGCTCGGCGTGTAGGCTGATCCTATCGTGACAACAGGTCCGGCGGTGCAAGCCGCCGGACCAGACCGGCTCGGGCCGGTCGCAGGCTTGATTTTTTAAACGGACGGGGACGCGTGGCAGACCAGACCACCAATGCATGGCCGGCCAACGCCGGCCCAGCCGATCTGATCTCGCCGGCCCGCAAGCGGGCGGGTTTTGCCCTGATGGCGGCCGCCACGCTTGGCCTGCTGGCGGTGATCGCGTTTGAGATCCTCTACAAGAACGAGATCACCACGCTCGGCTTCGAGACCTGGCGTCCGATCGTCTACGCCTATGTTCTGTGGGGCGTGGCGCTCGGCATCGGCCAGGTGCTGACGCGCGGCGAGGACGGCCAGCGCGCGCTGTTCCTGCTGCCGGCGCTGCTGTTCACCATCGCCATGGTGATCTTCCCGACGCTGTTCGGCTTCTATATCGCGCTGACCGACTGGAACCTGTCGTCCTTTTCCGGCCGCAAGTTCAACGGGCTCGACAATTTCTGGCAGATGCTGGCCGATCCCTACTACCGCAACGCGCTGTTCAACATGGTGCTTTATGTGCTCGCCGTGCTGGTTGAGTATGTGATTGCCTTCGGCCTGGCGCTGCTGCTCAACGCGCAGATCCGGGCGCGCAAATTCTTCCGAGTCGTCTTCCTGATGCCGCTGATGCTGTCGCCGGTCGCGGTATCCTGGATGATCGGCAAATCGCTGATGGAGTACCGTTTCGGGCCGGCGGCGACGCTGGCGCGCCATCTCGGCTGGGAGAACCCCGCCTTCTTCTCCAACCCGATCACCGCCCGCATCTCGATCATGGTGCTCGACGCCTGGACCTTCATCCCGTTCATGATGATCATGCTGCTTGCCGGCCTGCAGGCGATGTCGCGCGACGTGCTGGAAGCGGCGCGCGTCGATGGCGCCACGCCCTGGCAGACTTTCTGGCAGGTCACCTTCCCGCTGATGCTGCCGGTGTCGGTCACGGCGGTGATCCTGCGCATCATCTTCAAGTTGAAGCTCGCCGACATCATCATCACCGTGACCTCCGGCGGGCCTGGCGGCGCCACCGATTCGGTGTCGAGCTTCATCTACCGCGAATACCGCGACCGCTCGAATGTCGGCTACGGCACCATGCTGGCGATGGCCTATCTCGTCATCATCGTCGTGTTCGTGACCTGGCTGTTGAAATTCGCCAATCGCTTCGTGCGCAACGTGAACTGACGAGGCACAATGAGCGTCCAGACCACCGACTATGCTGCCTCGGAAATCCGCTCACCGCTGGGTTTTCTGGCCAATCGCATCTTCATCTATGGCGCGCTGGCGTTCTGGGCCTTCATCTGCCTGTTCCCGATCTACTGGACCATCACCACCTCGTTCAAGACCGCGGTCGACGTCACGCAAGGACACCTCATCCCGTTCGTCGACTTCCAGCCGGACTGGAAGGGCTGGCGCTCGCTCGGCCTGTCGCCGGATTCGATCTTCCAGACCTCGACGGTGCGCGAGGAGTTTTTCAAGCGCTTCATGAATTCGGTCATCACCTCGGTCGGCGCGTCGAGCCTCGCCATCGTCATCGGCAGCCTCGCCGCCTATGGGCTGACCCGCTACCGCTATCAGTTCGCCTGGTTCAAGAACGAGGACATCTCCTTCTTCTTCCTGTCGCAGCTGATCCTGCCGCCGGTGGTGCTGGCCCTGCCCTTCCTGGTGCTCTACCGGGAAGTCGGTCTGCTCGACACACGCATCGGCCTGATCCTGCTCTACACGCTGATGGTGCTGCCGATCGTCATCTGGATCATGCGCGACCAGTTCAACTCGATCCCGGTCGAGCTCGAGGAGGCAGCGCTGGTCGACGGCCTCTCGATCTGGGGCGCTTTTTTCCGCATCGTCATGCCGATTGCGCTGCCGGGCATGGTCGCCGCTTTCATCCTGGCGATGGTGCTGTGCTGGAACGAGTATTTTTTCGCCGCGCTGCTGACCTCGACCGACGCCAAGACCATCCCGGTCATGGTGGCGAGCCAGACCGGCTCGCAAGGCATCAACTGGTGGTCGATGGCGGCGCTTGCCACTGCCGCGATCGCACCGCTGGCGGTCATCGGGATTGCGCTTGAGCGGTATCTGATCATGGGCATGACGGCGGGCGCGGTGAAGTAGGGCGAGAGGCGGCGTGCCCCTCTACTGTTGACCTCGGCGGGACAGCACCCCCCCTCTGGCCTGCCGGCCATCTCCCCCGCAAGGAGGGAGATCGGCAGCTTTGGCTGCATCGCTTTTCTTGCGACGTAGGTGATTGGCGAAAGCGGAAATGACATCTGATCTCCCCCCTTGCGGGGGAGATGTCCGGCAGGACAGAGGGGGTGTGAAGGATCGCTACAGAGCGACTTTGTCTGCTAGCGCCCCAATATCGCCCTCAGGTGATCCATGATCATCGCGACGCCCTTCTGCCCTAGCTCCGCCGAGGCCTCCGGCGCACTGGCCGTATACCACGCGGTATTCTCGCCAAAACGCCCGGCATCGACCGCTTCCGGACACAGTGCCAGCATCAATGATGTCTCGCCAACACCGGCGTGATCGAACGGATACTTCCCGTTCATGGCAGCCGACATTAGCGGGTGCACCTGCACCCAGTTGAAGAAATTCTCGCCGGCGGCGTGCCCGGCATAATAATCGGCCATCTCGTCTGAGCCCCACCAGCCCTCGCCGCGCTGCTTCTCGAGGAAGCGGAAAATCGCCTGGCGGCCGGCGGCCTTGAAGGCGAGATCGGTCGGCATGCCGGCGGCAAAGTTCTCGGTCTGGTGGTGGATGATGGCGTTGATGTTACGAAAGCCGATGCGCAGCAGGCTGTAGAACAATTCTTCGGCGAACGGCGCCAGCTGGTTGCCGCCGACCTGCACCGAGCCGTTGCCTTCAGGTGCTGCCACCACATAGCTCGCCGCACCGTAGTAGAAAGCCGGCAGGATGACGATGTCGGCCTCCTTCTCGTAGAGCTCCAGCGTCTTGACGACGGCCAGCGTGTCCATGCCGACAGCCATGTGCTCGCCGTGATATTCGAGCACGCCGAGCGGGAGAGCGACCGGCCAGTTCTCGGCGATCGCCTTGCGGATCTGGTGCGGCAACATCAGTTCGTAGCGCATGATCTATTCCATGTTGGTGTGGCGGGTGCGCATGGCCTCGGACGACTGGCCGGTCAGCGCCTTGAGCTTCAGCACCATCACCTCGAACAGCAGGAACAGCGCCCCTTCGAAGACCGAGCCCATCGGCAGCAGCGATGTCTTTTGTGGCCCCTGGTCACGCGCCATGGTCTGCGCCGGGATCAGCAAGGTGAAGTCGGCAAGCGCGACCGCACTACTGCCTGCCTCGGCGGTGAGCAAAAGCACGGTGGCGCCGGCCTGGCGGGCGACTTGCATCAAGGTAAGCACCGTCGTCGTCTCGCCCGGGCCGGAACTGACCAGGAAGACATCGGCTGGGCGAAGCGGTGGCGTGTTCATGTCGCCGACCACCGACACCTCAAGGCCAAGGTGATAGAGGCGCATGGCGAAACCCTTGAGTTGCAAGGCCTCGCGGCCGCAGCCATAGACGACGATCTTTTGCGCGCGGGCCAGGGTTTCGCAGGCGGTGTCGATGCCGGCTTCGTCGACGCGCGCCAGTACGGCGCCCAGCTCTTGCAGGGCGGTCGAAAACATATCCGAGCCGGCATTCGTCATGAGAGTCCCATCTGTCCGGCTGGGTTTGTGGCCGGTGATTTCGGGTTGCGCGCTTTCGGAAAAAGGCTTGTTTTTGTTCATGCTATCACCGCGAAAATGCCTGTCCAACGGCCATGGCGGCTTTTGCTGAGCCAGCGGCGTGATAGTGTCATGTCAGACAATCAATCCAGGAAATCAGCACGACATGAAGACACGGCATTTCGACCGCATCGGCAATGGCGGCCTCGACTTCACCGAGCTTGGCTTCGGCAGCGCGCCGCTCGGCAACCTTTACCGCGCCGTCCCCGACGCGGATGCCAACGCCACGCTGGAGGCGGCGTGGGCGACCGGCTGCCGTTACTACGACACCGCGCCGCTCTATGGCCTGGGCCTTGCCGAAACACGGCTCAATGCCTTCCTGCGCGGCAGGAAGCGCGACGATTATGTGCTGTCGAGCAAGGTCGGTCGCCTGTTGCGCGCCTGCCCGCCGGAGGAACGAACCGGCATCGGCAAGTTCTTCGACACACCGACGCGCAAGGAGGTCTACGACTACAGCTATGACGGCGTCATGCGCTCGTTCGAGGCGTCGCTGGAACGGCTTGGCGTCGACCGCATCGACATCCTTTTCGTCCATGACCTCGACATCTTCACCCATGGCAGCAAGGAGGCGTCAGACCAGCGCATCGAGGAATTCATGGCCTCGGGCTACAACGGACTGGTTGCGCTGCGCGACCAGGGCGTGATCAAGGCCTTCGGCGGCGGCATCAACGAATGGGAGGTTTGCCAGACGCTGGCGGAGCGTGGCGACTTCGACCTGTTCCTGCTGGCCGGGCGCTACACGCTGCTGGAACAGGAAGCGCTTGCCACCTTCCTGCCGCTCTGCGAGCAACGCGGCATCGGCATCGTTCTCGGCGGTCCTTACAATTCCGGCATCCTGGCGACCGGGCCGAAGCCAGGCGCCTATTACAATTACTCCGAGGCGCCAAGGGACATCATGGATCGCGTCGGGCACATCGAGGCCGTCTGCCAGCGCCATGGCGTCAGGCTGATCGAGGCGGCGCTGCAGTTTCCGCTGCTGCACCCCTCCGTGGTGTCGGTCATCCCCGGCGGCCAGCGGCCGAGCGAAGTCGAAAGCAACCGCGCCCTGCTCGATGCCAAGCTGCCCGCGGCGCTGTGGGCGGACCTCAAGCAGGAAGGCCTGATGCGCGCGGATGCGCCGGTGGGCTGAAGGCTCGCCTCAGCGGGCTGACGGCCTGCCGCGATCGAGGCAAAAGAAAAGCCGGGCGAACCCGGCTTTCCAACATTCTCTGAAAAAATTTTTAGTTGACCGCGTCCTTGAGGCCTTTGCCGGCCGAGAACTTCGGCACGGTACGCGCCGGAATCTTCACTTCCGCGCCAGTCTGCGGGTTGCGGCCAGTCGATGCCGCACGCTTGGAGACGGTGAAATTTCCGAAGCCGACGAGCCGTACATCGCCGCCCTTCTTCAGTTCGCCAGTGATGACGGAGAACACCGCCTCAACCGCCGACTGTGCGTCACCCTTCGAAATGCTCGCGGATTCAGCGACAGCGGAAACCAGTTCGTTCTTGTTCATAAAAATTCCCTTCCATGAGAAAACCGGAACTTTCGACTCATCCGGCAGGAGAGGGACTTTAGAAAGAAGCGCTCGCAAACCCAAGTCAAAAAGCCGGAAATAAGTTGAAAAAAGCCCGGAAAAGGTGGGTTTTTCACATGAAAAAGCCGGGCTCAAGGCCCGGCTCTCTCTTTGTGCACTGCAACTTTAGTAGTTTCTAATGTGCAAGCGACTTTCCAGCATCGTCAACGGTATCGGTGGAAGCCGGCGGATTGACCGGCTCGACCCACTCGATCGGCTCCGGCATGCGCACCAGCGCGTGCCTCAGAACCTCGCCGACACGTGAGACCGGAATGATCTCCATACCGTTCTTCACATTGTCCGGTATCTCCGCCAGATCCTTGGCGTTGTCTTCCGGGATCAGCACCTTCTTGATGCCGCCGCGCAATGCGGCGAGCAGCTTCTCCTTGAGGCCGCCGATCGGCAAGATGCGGCCGCGAAGCGTTATCTCGCCAGTCATCGCCACATCGGCCCGGACCGGAATACCAGTCATGACAGACACGATGGCTGTCGCCATGGCAGCACCTGCAGACGGACCGTCCTTCGGCGTGGCGCCTTCGGGCAAGTGGACGTGGATGTCACGCTTGTCGAACAGCGGCGGCTCGATGCCGAAATCGATGGCCCGCGAGCGGACATAAGAGGCCGCCGCCGAGATCGATTCCTTCATCACGTCGCGCAGATTGCCGGTCACCGTCATGCGGCCCTTGCCGGGCATCATGACGCCTTCGACCGTCAGCAGCTCGCCGCCGACTTCCGTCCAGGCAAGACCGGTGACGACACCGACCTGATCGTCAGCCTCGACCTGGCCGAAGCGGAAGCGCGGAACACCGAGGTAATCGGCGAGGTTCGCCGCCGTGATGCTCACCGTCTTCTTCTTCGTCTTCAGGATCTCGGTCACCGCCTTGCGCCCGAGCTTCATCAGCTCGCGCTCCAGGCTTCTGACGCCCGCTTCACGGGTGTAGGTCTGGATGATGCCGCGGATCGCGTCCTCGCCGACGGAGAATTCCTTCGGCTGCAGGGCATGATCGCGGATCACCTTGGGCATCAGGTGACGCTTGGCGATCTCGATCTTCTCGTCCTCGGTGTAGCCGGCGATACGGATGATCTCCATGCGGTCCATCAGGGGCGCAGGGATGTTCAGCGTGTTCGCCGTCGTCACGAACATCACGCTCGACAGGTCGTATTCGACCTCGAGGTAATGGTCCATGAACGTCGAGTTCTGCTCGGGATCGAGCACCTCGAGCAAAGCCGATGACGGATCGCCGCGGAAGTCTTGGCCCATCTTGTCGATCTCGTCGAGCAGGAAGAGCGGGTTGGACTTCTTGGCCTTCTTCATCGACTGGATGACCTTGCCGGGCATCGAGCCGATATAGGTGCGGCGGTGGCCACGGATCTCGGCCTCGTCACGCACGCCGCCAAGCGCCATGCGGATGAACTCGCGGCCGGTCGCCTTGGCGATCGACTTGCCGAGTGAGGTCTTGCCGACGCCGGGAGGGCCGACGAGGCACAGGATCGGCCCCTTCAGCTTCTTCTGGCGGCTTTGCACGGCGAGATACTCGACGATGCGGTCCTTGACCTTGTCGAGGCCGAAATGATCGGTGTCGAGCACGTTCTGCGCAAACGCCAGGTCCTGCTTGACCTTGGAGTTCTTGCCCCACGGGATCGACAGGATCCAGTCGAGATAATTGCGCACCACGGTCGATTCCGCCGACATCGGCGACATCGTCCGCAGCTTCTTCAACTCGGCTTCCGCCTTTTCGCGGGCCTCCTTGGAGAGCTTGGTCTTCTTGATGCGCGCCTCGATCTCGGCGGCCTCGTCGCGGCCGTCCTCGCCTTCGCCGAGTTCCTTCTGGATCGCCTTCATCTGCTCGTTGAGGTAGTATTCGCGCTGCGTCTTCTCCATCTGGCGCTTGACGCGCGAGCGGATGCGCTTCTCCACCTGCAGGACGGAGATTTCGGCTTCCATGAAGCCCATCGCCTTTTCCAGCCGTTCCTTGACGGACAGCGTGGCCAGCATCTCCTGCTTCTCGGGGATCTTGATGGCGAGGTGCGAAGCAACCGTATCGGCGAGCTTGGAATAGTCGTCGATCTGGCTGGCGGCACCCACCACTTCAGGCGAGATCTTCTTGTTCAGCTTGACGTAGTTTTCGAAGTCGGTGACGACCGAACGGGCGAGCGCCTCGACCTCGACCTCTTCCTCCTCCGGCTCGACCAGCGCCGTGGCGGTAGCTTCGTGGAAGTCCGGACGGTCGGTGAACGAGACGATCTTGGCACGCGAAGCGCCTTCGACCAGCACCTTGACGGTGCCGTCGGGCAGCTTCAGCAATTGCAGCACATTGGCGAGCGTGCCGATGTCGAAGATCGCATCGGGCTCGGGATCGTCATCGGCGGCATTCATCTGGGTGGCAAGCAGGATCTGCTTTTCCTGACCCATAACCTCTTCCAGCGCCTTGATCGACTTTTCACGCCCGACAAAGAGCGGAACGATCATGTGCGGGAACACCACGATGTCGCGCAGTGGGAGGACTGCGAAGACGCCGTCGCTGGGAGCCTTGGATATTTTGGCCATTGTCCAACCTTTCATGTCGCGGCCGCTAATCGAGCCAACCGCGAATCTCATATTAACGACCGGGGATCGTTCCGCCTACCACCGTTTGTGACGGGAGTTTTACAGCACAGAATTCGGCACCACGGCCTTCCGATGTTAGTTGGATGCACGAGGGGCAAAGATCAAGGGTCGACACGTTCGTTCATCCACTCCGTCACAAGGATCGGTACCTCACCACAGCAAAACGGCGCCCCGCGGGCGCCGTTCCATAAAAAGGTTAGGCCAGATGCCAGATCAGGCGCTGACGTTGCCCTTCTTTTCCTTCTGCTCGGAATAGATGTAGAGCGGCCGGGCGCTGCCGGTCACCACTTCTTCCGAAATCACCACTTCGCGCACGCCTTCCAGGGCGGGCAGTTCGAACATGGTGTCGAGCAGGATCGCTTCCATGATCGAGCGGAGGCCACGGGCGCCGGTCTTGCGCTCGATGGCGCGCTTGGCGATCGCCGACAGCGCATTCTCATGGAAGGTCAGGTCGACACTCTCCATCTCGAACAGCCGCTGATACTGCTTGACCAGCGCGTTTTTCGGCTCGGTCAGGATCTGGATCAGCGCCGGCTCGTCGAGGTCTTCCAGCGTCGCCAGGACCGGCAGACGGCCGACAAACTCGGGGATGAGGCCGAACTTCAAGAGATCCTCGGGCTCGACCAGGCGGAACACGTCGCCGGTGCGACGATCCTCGGGCGAAGCCACGATGGCGCCGAAGCCGATGGAAGTCTTCCTGCCGCGATCCGAGATGATCTTGTCCAGCCCGGCGAAGGCGCCGCCGCAGATGAACAGGATGTTGGCGGTGTCGACCTGCAGGAACTCCTGCTGCGGATGCTTGCGGCCGCCCTGCGGCGGAACGGAGGCAACGGTGCCTTCCATGATCTTCAGAAGCGCCTGCTGCACACCCTCGCCCGACACGTCGCGGGTGATCGATGGGTTGTCGGACTTGCGCGAGATCTTGTCGATTTCATCGATGTAGACGATGCCGCGCTGGGCGCGCTCGACATTGTAGTCGGCCGACTGCAGCAGCTTCAGGATGATGTTTTCGACGTCCTCGCCGACGTAACCGGCTTCGGTCAGCGTCGTCGCGTCGGCCATGGTGAAGGGCACGTCGATGATGCGGGCCAGCGTCTGGGCAAGCAGCGTCTTGCCGCAGCCGGTCGGGCCGATCAGCAGGATGTTGGACTTCGCCAATTCGACGTCGTTGTTCTTGCCGGCATGCGCCAGGCGCTTGTAGTGGTTGTGGACAGCCACCGACAGCACGCGCTTGGCGTAGGGCTGGCCGATGACATAGTCGTCGAGAACCTTCAGGATCTCCTGCGGGGTCGGCACGCCCTCGCGCGACTTCACCATCGAGGTCTTGTTCTCCTCGCGGATGATGTCCATGCACAACTCGACGCACTCGTCGCAGATGAACACCGTTGGGCCGGCGATCAGCTTGCGCACCTCATGCTGGCTTTTGCCGCAAAACGAGCAATAAAGCGTGTTCTTCGAATCACCGCTGTTGTTGCCGACTTTGCTCATTTTCCTGTCCTTTCATGGCCGCCCGCCGATGGTCTGGCTGAAAGGGCGCATATTCTATCTATCGCGGGAATTCGCCGCCGCCAGTGTCCCGGCTCCCGCAACGCATTCCGTACGAAACACAAATCAGAAAACGTCGCAATGATTCGCCCAACCCTGCACAAAGCTAAGCCGTCGAAAATCAACATAGCCTTAACGTAGGCAATCCCATCCACCGAGGGAACAGCCAATTGTGGCCGAAATGCCGCAAATCCCAGCAAAAGCGCGTTATCCCGCCATCCAACTGCCATGCAGCGCTTATGCCACAGCGCCTTCGACCGGCTCGCGCGACGAAATGACCTTGTCGATGAGGCCGAAATCCTTGGCTTCGTCGGCGGTCATGAAATGGTCGCGGTCAAGCGTCTTTTCAATGTCTTCGTAGCTCTTGCCGGTGTGTTTGACGTAGACCTCGTTGAGGCGGCGCTTCAGCTTGATGATGTCCTGCGCGTGCCGCTCGATGTCGGAGGCCTGGCCCTGGAAACCGCCGGAAGGCTGGTGAACCATGATACGGGCGTTCGGCGTGGCAAAACGCATGTCCTTGTGGCCGGCGGTCAGAAGCAGCGAGCCCATCGACGCCGCCTGGCCGATGCACAGCGTCGACACTGCCGGCTTGATGAACTGCATGGTGTCGTAGATCGCCATGCCCGAGGTCACCACGCCGCCCGGCGAGTTGATGTAGAGATTGATCTCTTTCTTCGGGTTCTCGGCCTCGAGGAACAAAAGCTGTGCACAAACCAGCGTCGCCATACCGTCTTCGACCGGGCCGGTGATGAAAATGATGCGCTCTTTCAGCAGGCGCGAGAAAATGTCGTAGGCCCGCTCGCCGCGATTGGTCTGCTCGACCACCATCGGAACGAGGTTCATGTAGGTTTCGACGGGGTTCTTCATGGACTACCCTTTTTGGAGATGGGGATTCCGGCGCCGGGAAATCGGGCAGAATCGGTTCTTGATGGTTAGAATGTAAATAGGATGCCGGCTCACCCTAGCGCAAGGCCGCCTCTCCTAGCCATCTGGTTAAGTCGAATCAAGGTTTCCGCGCAAGGGAAAGTCCGAACGCGGCCAGCGGCGTTTTTGCGGTGTAGCAATTCCTTAACCGCGTCGCTTAACGAAATGCGGCGAAACCGCTTTCCCCCGGAGAACCTTCCCCTACAGTTCAACGTTGAACCTCACCTTCTCGCGTTCAAACAGGGGGAGTGCCATGATCAGGAAAACTGTTTGCCTCGCCATTTCCGGCCTTGCCGGTCTCGGCATCGTGTCCGATGCGGTTGCCGGCGGCCGGGCCGCCGAATGCTATGAGCCGGTGCACAGGCCGGCGCTCTATGACACCGTCTATGAAGACGTCATGGTCAGTCCCGGCGGGCAGCTGGTCGACTATGATCCGCCGATCTATGGCACCATGGAGCGCGTCGAGCAGATCGCGCCGCCCCGAGTCACCTATGACATCGTACCGGCGAGAACCCGCACCGTTTACCGCACGGTCCAGGTCGACGATGGCGGCTATGCCTGGGAATGGCGCGTCATCCAGGGCCGCAAGGTGCTGTGCAAGGTGTGGCGCAAGGCCCGCTACGCGCGTGTCGCCGAAACGGTGATGCTTGAACCGGAGCGCACACGCCGGGTTGTGCTGCCGGCCGAATATGAAAGCGTCGCCCATGAAGTGCTGGTGCGGCCCGAGCGGCGGCACGTCACCCAGATAGCGCCGTCATACCAGAGGGTGGCGCGCCGGGTGGTGGTGCAGGAAGGCTCGACCAGCTGGCGCCGCGTGCATATTGCCAGGCATTGCCAGGATTAGACTTCGGTACTTCGCCGAGGTCCGTCTCAGTTGGCTCAATTCATAGGCCCGTCGGGGCCAACATACGGTCTGGCACCAAGCCGGCAAGCCGCGCTAATGGTCTGGCATGACCACATCCATGCCGCCCTACCTCGCCTTTGATCCAGCCACGCGCCGCCTGCGGCTCGATCCGCACGAACCGGCGTTTTTCCAGAACCCTTACGACGCCTATGCCGTCCTGCATGGCGCATCGAATGCCTTCTTCTGGGAGGAATTCGGCTTCTGGTGCTTTGGCGGCTTCGACGACGTCAACCGGCTGTTGCGCGACCGCCGCTTCGGCCGCCAGAACCCGGCCGGCATTCCCGACAGCCGCGGCATCGGCGAGGATCGCTCGCATTTGGCCGCTTTCGACGGCATCGAGAGCAATTCGATGCTGGAGCTGGAGCCGCCGGTGCACACCAGGCTCAGAACCCTGGTCAACCGCGCCTTCGTCTCGCGCCAGGTCGAGCGGCTGCGGCCGCGCGTGGAGGCGCTGGCCAATGAGCTGATCGACCGTTTCGAACCGCGCCAGGTCGATCTTTTGCCCAGCTTCGCCGCGCCGTTGCCCATCACCATCATTGCCGAAATGCTTGGCGTGCCGGTCGAAATGGGGCCGCAACTGCTCGACTGGTCGCACCGGATGGTGGCCATGTACATGCATGGCCGCACGCGCGAGACCGAGCAAGCGGCCAATCGCGCCGCGCGCGATTTTTCCGACTTTTTGCGCGGCTATGTCACCGAGCGGCGCAAGAAGCCTGGCGACGACCTGCTGTCGCTGCTGATCGCGGCGCAGGAGGATGGCCAGAAGCTTTCTGAGGACGAACTGGTGTCGTCCGCCATCCTTTTGCTCAATGCCGGCCACGAGGCGACCGTTCATCAAACCGGCAACGCCGTGCGCACGCTGCTGGCGCAAGGCGGCGACCCCGCCCGCTTCTTCACCTCGCCGGAAGCAACGGCTGCAACGGTCGAGGAGTGCCTGCGCTTCGACGCGCCGCTGCATATGTTCACCCGCTACGCCTATCTAGAGGTCGAGGTGACATCGGGGGTTGTCGTACAACCGGGCGAGACGATCGGCCTGCTACTCGGCATGGCCAATCATGATCCGCTTGCCTTTGCCGAACCCGGCGCCTTCCAGCCCGGCCGACTAGACCAGAAGAATGTCTCGTTCGGCGCCGGTATCCATTTCTGCATCGGTGCGCCGCTGGCGCGGCTGGAATTGCAGGTGTCGCTGAAAACCCTGTTCGAGCGGCAGCTGCAACTCCATCTTGCGGAGCAGCCGCGCTTCCGCGACACCTATCATTTCCATGGGCTGGAAAAGCTTATTGTGAGCTTGTGAGGACGGCGGAGCCGACGCATGCCCGAGAAAATGAGATTCGCCTTTCTACAAGAACCACCCTTCTGCTTTATCGACGGATCGGGACGTCTGGGCGGCAGCGATGCCCAACTGGCCAAGAGGGTCTGCCTGACGCTCGGGCTGGAACTTTTGCCCATCGAGACCGAGTTTGCCGAGCTGCCGCCTGGGTTTGCCGAAGATCGGTGGGACATAACCACCGGCCTGTTCTTTTCCGACGACCGCCGGAAGCTGGTCGACTTCACAAGGCCGATCTGGATGCTGGCGGATGGATTGCTGGTCGCGAAAGACAATCCCCGCGCCTTCGATGGCTATCGGTCCGTCGCCAATGATCGGACGGCGCTGATCGGCGTCATATCGGGCCAGATCCAGCACCGGACCGCCCTGCAAAACGCTATTCAGCCCGAACGGCTAAGGATATTTGCCACTCAGCCCGAAGCAGCTAACGCCGTCGCGGCCGGCGTGGTGCATGCCTATGCGAGTGCAGCGCTCGCGCATCGCGGCTATCTGAGCCGGCGACCCGACGCGCCTCTCGACGTCGTCGACGTCCCGGCAGTCGAAAAACAGCCAGCGCCCGGCGCTTTCGCTCTCGCCAAAGGCAGTGCCACCCTGCTCCAGCGCGTTGATTTATGTCTCAGTGATTTGCTTGGAAGTCCCTGGCACAGGGAGATGATGAGCGGATACGGCTTTTCCGACACTGACATCGATCGGCTTTTGTGAAGTCCAAGCGCGACCGAGCGGTCAGAGCTTGATCACATACTCCTTGCGGGTCGTTTCAAGCACTTCCCAACTGCCCCTGAAGCCTGGCCTGAGCACGAAGCTGTCGCCGGCGCGCACCGTGCGCGCCTCGCCGCCATCCTCGGCAACCACCGAGACGCCGGACAGGATGTGGCAGAACTCCCATTCGTCATATTCGATGCGCCATTTGCCCGGCGTCGCTTCCCAGATGCCGGCATAGAGGCGGCCATCGCGCTCCTCGACATTCCAGGTGCGGAACTTCGGATCGCCCGCAATCAGACGATCCGGCGCCGGGGCGCCATGTTCGGCGTCGACGCTGTCGGTCGATATTGCCAAGTAATGCGCGGACAGGGCTTGCCTCCAACAGATTAGTGAGTAGTGAGTAGTGCAGTGAGTAGTGACTAGTGAGTAGTGAGTAGTGAGTAGTGAGTAGTGAGCGGAAAGCGCTCCCTCGAGCGGGTGGCTGATCACTAATCACTGCTAAATGGTGAATACCGACTACTACTCACTACTCACTACTCACTACTCACTACTCACTACTCACTACTCACTACTCACTACTCACTCAAAAAATCAAACCTTGGTCAAAGCCTGTTCCAGATCGGCGACGATGTCGTTGACATCCTCGATGCCGACGGAAAGCCGGACCGTGTCCGGTCCGGCACCCGCCTTGACCTTCTGCTCGTCGGAAAGCTGGCGATGCGTGGTCGAGGCCGGATGGATGACCAG
Source organism: Mesorhizobium sp. P170090 (assembly GCF_057786115.1). Taxonomy (NCBI): domain Bacteria; kingdom Pseudomonadati; phylum Pseudomonadota; class Alphaproteobacteria; order Hyphomicrobiales; family Phyllobacteriaceae; genus Mesorhizobium; species Mesorhizobium sp. P170090. Next base: position 3,669,711 of record NZ_JBYNWH010000001.1, on the reverse strand, counting down.
CGACTTGGTATCGCCGACATTGGCGAGGTGCGAGAACAGTTCGAGCGCCTCGACGAACTTGATGCCTGCGTCGTAGCCGCCCTTCAGGCCGAAGGTGAAGACAGCACCGGCGCCTTGCGGCGAGTATTTCTTCTGCAGCGCGTTGTTCTTGTCGCTGGGCAGGCCGGGATAGTTGACCCAGGCGACCTTGGGGTGGTTGGACAGCCAGCCGGCTACGGTGATCGCATTGTCGCAATGGCGCTGCATCCTGAGCGGCAAGGTCTCCAGCCCGGTCAGGATCAGGAAGGCATTGAACGGCGAAATCGCCGGGCCGATGTCACGCAGGCCAAGCACGCGCGCGGCGATGGCGAAAGCGAAATTGCCGAAGGTTTCGTGCAGGACAAGGCCGCCATATTCGGGGCGCGGCTCCGACAGCATCGGATATTTGCCGGATTTCGACCAGTCGAACGTGCCGCCATCGACGATGGCGCCGCCGATCGAATTGCCGTGGCCGCCGATGAACTTGGTCAGCGAATGGACGACGATGTCGGCGCCATGCTCGATCGGCCGCACCAGATAGGGCGAGGCCAGCGTGTTGTCGACGATGAGCGGCAAGCCGTGCTTGCGGGCGATGTCGCCGATCTTCTCGATGTCGACGAAGGTGCCGCCGGGATTGGCCAGGCTCTCGATGAAGATCGCCTTGGTCTTGCCATCGATCTGGCTTTCGAAAGTGGAGATGTCGTTGGTGTCGGCCCAACGCACCTCCCAGCCGAAATTCTTGAAGGCATGGCCGAACTGATTGATCGAACCACCGTAAAGCCTTGTGGCGGCGACGAAATTATCGCCAGGCCGCATGAGATTGTGGAACACGATCACCTGTGCGGCATGGCCGGAAGCAACGGCAAGTGCAGCCGTGCCGCCTTCGAGCGCCGCGATCCGCTCTTCCAGCACCGCCTGGGTCGGGTTCATGATGCGGGTGTAGATGTTGCCGAAGGCCTTCAGCCCGAACAGCGAGGCGGCATGGTCGGCATCGTCGAACACAAAGGAGGTCGTCTGGTAGATCGGCGTGGCGCGTGCGCCCGTTGCCGGGTCGGGCTTGGCGCCGGCATGGACGGCGAGCGTGTTGAAACCGGGCGTGCGGGTCATCGAAAACCTCCCTGAGCGGTAAACGTGTGAATGGTGAAATGATGAATGGTGAGCGATAAATGGTGGTCGCAAAGTCGGCCAGTCCCACCTTGATTGCAAGCCGCTCATATGCGGCTTTACCCGGCTTCCAGGAAAATCCTTCTATTCACCATTCACCATTCACTGCCTTACTTCTGGCGCACACCGAAACTCTGGAATCCCGACCGCATCAGCGGCTTCTTCGACGAAAGCACACCGGAGTTGACGCCGGTCCAGCCGATCTCGCCCGACAGCTTGCCATATTCGATCTTCGGGCAGCGGTTCATCACCACCTTGATACCGGCCGCCTCGGCGCGCGCGGCCGCCTCGTCGTCGCGCACGCCAAGCTGCATCCAGATCACCTTCGGCAAGGGGTCGAGCTTCAGCACCTCATCGACAATGCCGGGCACCGATGCAGAGGCGCGAAAGATGTCGACCATGTCGACCGGCTCCGGCAGATCGGCAAGGCTGGCATAGGTCATGCGGCCGAGGATTTCCTTGCCGGCCTGCCCCGGATTGATCGGAAACACCGAAAAGCCCTTGGCCAGCAGATATTTCAGCACGAAAAAGCTCGGCCTGACATCGTTGGCCGACGCGCCGACCATGGCGATGGTCTTCACAGAATTGAGGATGCCGCCGATATAGGCATTGTCGTAGCTATCGTGATTCACTCGTCGGTCTCCCTCAGTGCTTCCTCCATAAAGGACTGCGGGTCCGTGCAGAAGTCGCGCATCATGCGAAAATGATCGGTATCGGTGAAATCGGTCGGATCGAGGCCGAAACGGCTGATTCGGAAGAGCCGCGCGCCGGGACAAGCCATCAGCAGCGGCGAATGCGTCGCCATGATCACTTGCGCCGTGCCTGACTGGTCCATGCGCCGCAGCATCTTCAACAATTCGATCTGCCGCGACGGCGACAGCGCGCTTTCGGGCTCGTCGAGGATGTAGATGCCTTGCCGGCGGCAGCGCTCCTCGAAAAAGCGAATGAACCCTTCGCCATGCGACCACGATAGAAAGTCCGGCGGCGGCGGTCCGAACGGGTCTTCGAGTGCCGCCTGGTCGAGATAGCGCGCGACCGAGTAAAAAGATTCGGCACGAAAGAACCAGCCGGCGGTGACTTTTGGCAGCCAGTGGCCGCGGAATGTATTCGCCAGTGCCGCACCGCTCTTGTCGATGGCGATGGAATGATCGACCGGACGATAGCCCTTGCCGCCGCCGGCCTCGTCGTAACCGGCCAGCGCGCCGATGGCTTCCAGCAGTGTCGATTTGCCGGTGCCGTTTTCACCGACAATGATGGTGATCGGCGTGGTGAATTCGAGCTCGAATTCACGGCCGCGAAACAGCGGCAGGTTCCATGGATATTTTTCCCAATCTTCCACGCGCTCGGGGTCAATCAGGATGCGTTTGAGATAAGGCGCCTTAAGCCGGGTCAGTTGCTTGCGATAGCCCATGCGGGCGCTCAGTCCGGCAGCGAGATGGTGCCGTCATCCGCGATCGGGAAGGCCGGATTGTGTGCGACTTCCCAGACATGGCCGTCGGCATCGGCGAAATATCCATACCAGCCGCCCCAGAAGGCGCGGCCTGCCGGCTTGACGATCCTGCCGCCGGCCTTCTCGGCGGCCGCCAGCACGTCGTCGACTTCGGCATCTGAGCGGGTGTTGTAGGCGAGGTAGACCGCCGACGGTGCTGCGGCGAAGGCAATGCCTGAATCCTCCTCGGCGCTTGGCCTCGGGAACAGGCCGAGAATGGCGCCGCCCATCTGGAAGAAGGCGACGCCATCGGTGATGCCGGCGTGGCGCTTCAAGCCCATGCCTTCGTAAAAGCGCACGGCGCGCTCGAGATCGTCGGTGGCGATGGTGATGATGGAGATGCGCGGTTCCATGGATCGAAAACCTATTCGTCCGTCCATTCCGGTTTGCGCTTGCCGATGAAGGCGCCGATGCCTTCCTCGGCGTCGCGGGCCAGCATGTTCTCGACCATGACGCGGCCGGTATAGGCATACGCGTCCGCCAACCCCATCTCGGCCTGCGCGTAAAAGGCTTCCTTGCCGGTCTTGACCACCAGAGATGATTTGGAGGCAATGGTTTGCGCGTATTTGGTGACGATCTGATTCAGGTATTCGCGCGGCACGACGCGGTTGACCAGGCCGAATTCCTTGGCGGTTGCGGCATCGATGGTCTCGCCGGTGAGCAGCATTTCCATGGCGTGCTTGTGAGACACGTTGCGTGACAGCGCCACCATCGGCGTCGAACAAAACAGGCCGATATTGACGCCCGGCGTGCAGAAGGTCGCTTCATGCGAGGCAATGGCGAGGTCGCAACTGCCAACCAGTTGCAGCCCCGCAGCAGTGGCGAGGCCATCGACTTCGGCGATGATCGGGAGCGGATGGCGCACGATCTGCTGCATCAACGCCGCGCAAGCCGAAAATGTCTGCTCGAAAAACCCCTTGCCCTTGTCGGCGTCGGCGCGGCGCGCGGTCATTTCCTTGAGATCGTGACCGGCGCAGAAGACTTTCCCGGCGGCCGCCAAGACGATGACGCGGACCGATTTGTTGGCCTTGGCACGGTCGAGCTCGGCGCTCAATGCCGCCATGACGGAAAGCGACAAGGCATTGGCGGGCGGATTGGCGAGCGTCAGGCGCAGCACGCCCTTGTCCAGCCCGGCGATGACCGGCCCGTCTATGGCAACAGGTTTGATCGAAAGGATTTCGGCCATGACAAGGGTCTCCGCGATTCCGCCGGGCGCCGCCAGACTATCTAATATCGGATCGAGTTTCATCAACACCCATCGCTTGCGCCAGAGGTGTTGCCAGAAGCGCATCATTGCGTTCATACAGGCCCGGCATAGAACGAGAGACCGACATGCCCGCCCAGGACAATCTCAAGCCGGTGCTGACGGCGGCTGAAGTCAATGCGCTGATGGCCAGCGTCTACCCCCAGCTCAACGACGAGTTCACGTCGTATGAGGCGCTCGATGTGTTTCCCGGCGGCTGCACGGTGCGGCTCAACGCCAGCGAACGGCATTTGCGTCCCGGCGGCACGGTGTCCGGGCCCTCGCTGTTCACGCTGGCCGACATTGGCGGCTATGTCTGCGTGCTCAGCCATGCCGGGCCGGATGCGCTTTCGGTTACCGTCAACCTCAACATCAATTTTGTCCGCAAGGCCGAAGCCGGGCCGATCGACGGCCATTGCCGCATCCTTAAGCTGGGCAAGAGCCTGATGGTGTTCGATATCGACATCGTCGCCGGACCGAAGGGACACACGGTAGCGCATGCGACCGGCACCTATTCGATCCCGCCGAAGCGCGCCGCCGATGTGGTAAAATAATACCTTTTGATCAAACCTTTGTTTTTATTACACTTTACGAGCAGACGTGCTTTTCCCGCGCCTTGACGTGCACCACCCCCTCGCCTATAAGCCGTCACGAAGCAGCGGCCCGCAAAGGCCGCCGTTTTGTTATTGGCGGCGGGCAAGTGCCTTGTCGCCAATCCAAGCAACAAGAAACGCCTTCTTCGGAAGGTCAAAATCGAAAGCAGAAAATCCATGGCAACCTTTTCGCAGAAGCCTGCGGATGTGGTGAAGAAGTGGGTGCTGATCGACGCCGAGGGTCTCGTCGTCGGCCGTCTCGCCACTGTCATCGCCAATCATCTTCGCGGCAAGCACAAGCCCACCTTCACCCCGCATGTCGACGACGGCGATAACGTCATTGTCATCAATGCCGACAAGGTGGTGTTCACCGGCAAGAAGTTCACCGACAAGGTCTATTACTGGCACACCGGTCACCCCGGCGGCATCAAGGAGCGCACCGCGCGCCAGCTGCTCGAGGGCCGTTTCCCCGAGCGTGTCGTCGAGAAGGCCGTCGAACGCATGATCCCGCGCGGGCCGCTCGGCCGTCGTCAGATGAAGAACCTCCGCGTCTATGCAGGCACGGAACATCCGCATGTCGCCCAGCAGCCCGTCACCCTCGACGTCGGCGCGCTGAACGCCAAGAACAAGAAGGTTGCATAAGATGGCTGAGCTTTCCTCGCTCGCAGAATTGGGCGCCGCCACCGGCAACACCAACACCCAGCCGGCAGCACCCGTGCATGTCCAGAAGCTCGACAAGTCGGGCCGCGCCTATGCCACCGGCAAGCGCAAGAACGCAATTGCGCGCGTCTGGGTGAAGCCGGGTTCCGGCAAGATCGTCGTCAACGACAAGGAATTCGCGACCTATTTCGCGCGTCCGGTCCTGCAGATGATCCTCAACCAGCCGATCATCGCTTCCAACCGCGCCGGCCAGTACGACATCGTCGCCACCGTCATCGGCGGCGGCCTCTCCGGCCAAGCCGGTGCCGTTCGTCACGGCATCTCCAAGGCGCTGACCTACTATGAGCCGGCACTGCGCGCCGTGCTCAAGAAGGGCGGCTTCCTGACCCGCGACAGCCGCGTCGTCGAGCGCAAGAAGTACGGCAAGGCGAAGGCCCGTCGTTCCTTCCAGTTCTCGAAGCGCTAAGCGCTGCGACGTTCCAGACATCGAAAGGCCGCCTCCGGGCGGCCTTTTCTTTTGGGTCTCGGCAGTCACCCCACCCGGCGCTTCGCGCCGACCTCCCCATCGAGGGGAGGTAGGAGGTCGCGGCAGTTTTGCCACCCGGACAATCCACGATGGTCCAGCGGCTAGCAAACCAGTTCGACCATAAAAACGCGGCACCCTACCTCCCCTCGATGGGGAGGTCGGCGCGAAGCGCCGGGTGGGGTGATGGCGCCGGCCTCGGTTCAAGTCTCAGAACTTGCCGGCCTTAATATAATCGATAAACGCCCGTAGCGGCGCCGGAACCAGACGCCGTCCGGGATAGTACAGAAATGGCCCGGGAAAGCTCTGCCACCACGGTTCGAGCACGGGCTCCAGGGCGCCGCTTTCGAAGTGGGGGCGAAGCCAGCCCTCGAAGAGAGCGACGATGCCGCTGCCGGCAATGGCCGCATGGACGGCAAGATCGCTCGCCCCGCCGATCCGCACGATCAACGGCCCCGTCGTGTCGACCCGCACCACCTCGCCGTCGCGCTCGAATTCCCACGGCAGCATCGCACCGCTGGCAAAACGACCGCGCAGACAAGCATGGCCAAGCAGGTCGCTCGGGTGCTGCGGCCGCCCATGGCGCTCGAGATAGGCGGGGCTGGCGCCAGTGGCGAAGCGCTGGACGCGCGGTCCGATCGGCACCGCGATCATGTCCTGCTCCAGTCGCTCGTCATAGCGGATGCCGGCGTCGCAGCCGGCCGCCAACACGTCGACGAAGTTCTCATCGGCGATGACCTCCAGCCGAATGCCGGGATAGGCGGCGAGGAAGCCCGGAACGATGTCGGGCAATATCAGCCGCGCGGCGCTGACCGGGACGTTGAGGCGCAGCGAACCGGCCGGCCTGTCGCGAAAGCCATTGACCACGTCGAGGGCCGCCTCCACCTCCGACAGCGCCGGGCCAAGCCTTCCCAAGAGGCTGAGGCCTGCGTCGGTTGGAACAACGCTGCGTGTGGTGCGGTTGAACAGCCTGACGCCGAGCTGCGTCTCCAGGCGGCGCACCGCTTCGCTCAGGCCCGACGCGCTGCCGCCGCCGGCGCGAGCCCCTTCGCGAAAACCGCCGGCACGCGCCACCGTCACGAAAGCGTTCAGATCGCCAAGGTCCATCATTGTTCGCCATTCCGCACAAGCTGTACGGATTGTACCTTATTATCCCGAGGTTGAGCAGCGTCTATCTTCGCCTCCTCAAAGGAGACCGACCATGTCCACCATCCAAAAATCCGGCACATTCACCCTCGGCAGCCACACCGTGAAACGGCTCGGCTACGGCGCCATGCAACTTGCCGGCCCGCACGTTTTCGGTCCGCCGAAGAATTATGACGCGGCCATTGCAGTGCTGCGCGAAGCGGTGGCCTCCGGGGTCAACCACATCGACACCAGCGACTATTATGGCCCGCATGTCACCAACCAGCTGATCCGCGAAGCGCTGGCGCCCTATCCGCAAGACCTCGTCATCGTCACAAAGATCGGGGCGCGGCGCGGCAGCGACGGCTCATGGCTGCCTGCCTATTCCGCCAAGGAACTTGAGCAGGCCGTGCACGATAATCTCAGGAATCTCGGTCTTGAGGTGCTGGATGTCGTCAATCTGCGCATCATGTTCGGGGTGATGGGTCCCGCCGAGGGCTCGATCGAGCCGCAGTTGACCGCGCTTGCCGAACTGCAGCGCAAGGGTCTGGTGCGCCATATCGGCCTGAGCAACGTCACCCCAGCGCAGGTCGAGGAAGGCCGTGGGATCGCCGAGATCGTCTGCGTGCAGAACCAGTACAATCTGGCGCATCGCGACGACGACGGGTTGATCGATGAACTGGCGCGCGCCGGTATCGCCTACACGCCGTTCTTCCCGCTCGGCGGTTTCAGCCCGCTGCAGTCGTCGACCTTGTCGGATGTGGCCGCGCGGCTCGGCGCCACACCCTTGCAGGTTGCGCTCGCCTGGCTGCTGCGCCGCTCGCCGAACATCCTGCTGATCCCGGGGACGTCGTCGATCGGGCATTTGAGAGAGAACCTGGCGGCGGCGGAACTGGAGCTGTCGGCCGATGTGCTAAGGGAATTGGATGGGGTGGCGAAAGCGGCGTGAAGATTTTGCGGGCGGCGCTGTCACCCCACCCGCGCCTTCGGCGCGACCTCCCCATCGAGGGGAGGTAGGAGGTCGCGGCAGCCTTGCATGCCTCGCAATCGCTACGACTGTCGGAATCTAAAGCGCCAACGCCCTACCTCCCCTCGATGGGGAGGTCGGCGCGCAGCGCCGGGTGGGGTGATGGCGCCGACGTACGATTACTAATTGATACTCGCCGTATTCGCGGCTCGGCCGGCTTCGCCTCATCCACATAAGGCACCCTAAACCCGTTGGCCCCCAGCCAGCCAATGGCAGCCTTCGGTTCGTCGGTCTGGATGATGGTGGCGCCGCGTTCGGCCCAGAAACCGTGGTCTCGGCCGGCATGCCGGCCTGCACCGCCAGTTCATCGCCGCAGCCGCCGGAGAGGAAGCCGCCGGGCCTTGCACCTTGGCGATACAAGTCCTTCGCCAAGCTGTGACTGGCATCTTGCGTGCCGGTTCTGTAGTTGTGGCAGCCCGATGAACAAAGAAGGACCCGTAATGGCGAACCAGACCATCGACAACGCGTTCACCGCCCGCTCCAAGACGGGGCCTTCCTTCGAGCCGACCTATGCCGGCGCGCTGTCGTTCATGCGGCGCAAATACACCAAGGATGCAAAGGGCGCGGACGCCGTCGTGTGGGGCATTCCGTTCGATGCCGCCGTCACCAACCGGCCGGGCGCGCGCTTCGGGCCGCAGGCGATCCGCCGCGCCTCGGCGATCCTCGACAACGACCCGCAATATCCGTTCTCGCGCGACCTGTTCGAGCATCTCGCCGTCATCGACTATGGCGATTGCCTGCTCGATTCGGGCAATCACCAGAAGACACCAGGCACGATCGAGCGCGAGGCGGCGAAGATCCTGAAATCGGGTGCCTTCCTGTTGTCGCTCGGCGGCGACCATTTCGTCACCTGGCCGCTGCTCAAGGCGCATGCCGCCATCCATGGGCCGCTGGCGCTGGTGCAGTTCGACGCGCATCAGGACACCTGGCCTGACGATGGCAAGCGCATCGACCACGGTTCGTTCGTCGGGCGCGCCGTCAATGAGGGCATCATCGATCCTGATCGTTCGATCCAGATCGGCATCCGCACGCATGCCCCCGATACGTTCGGCATCAAGATCCTTTACGGTCACGAGATCGAGGAGATGCGGGCTTCCGACATCGCCTATGCGATCGTCGACCGCACCGGCGGCAGGAAGACCTATCTCACCTTCGACATCGACTGCCTCGACCCGGCCTTTGCGCCCGGCACCGGCACGCCGGTTGCCGGCGGACCGTCCTCGGCGAAAATCCTGTCGACGCTGCGCCAGCTCGGCCAAGTCGATATTGTCGGCGCCGACGTCGTCGAGGTTGCGCCGGCCTATGATCACGCCGATATAACGGCGATCGCCGGCTCGATGGTGGCCATGCACTATCTCGGCCTGGTGGCCGAGCGAAAAGCGCGGGCGGAAGAGCTGAACAGCGGCAACCATGGCGCGGCAAACCATGGCCAGGGCATATAGGCCTGAATTAGCAGGGAATTGACGGGCACATGAAACCGAAAATCTTCATCGATGGCGAACACGGCACCACCGGCCTGCAGATCCGGGCGCTGCTGGCCGAGCGCGGCGACCTCGAGATCATCTCGATCCCGGCCGAGCGCCGCAAGGAAACGGCGGCGCGCGCCGAGTTCCTCAATGCAGCCGATGTCGCCATCCTGTGCCTGCCGGATGCGGCTGCCAAGGAAAGCGTATCGCTGATTGCCAACGACACCACCAAGGTGATCGACGCCTCCACGGCGCATCGCGTAGCCGAGGGCTGGGAATATGGCTTTGCCGAGATGGAAAAGGGCCAGGCCAAGATCATCGCCAATGCAAAACGCGTCGCCAATCCCGGCTGCTGGCCGCAAGGACCGATCGCGACACTGCGGCCGCTGGTCGCCGCCGGCCTGCTGCCGGCGGATTTCCCGATCACCGTCAATGGCATTTCGGGCTATTCGGGCGGCGGCCGGCCGATGATCGAGGACTATGTCGCCAAGGGCGAGGATGCCTCTGAATTCCAGGTCTATGGGCTGACCCTGCAGCACAAGCATGTGCCGGAGCTGCGCACCTATGCGAAGCTGTCGCACGATCCGATCATGCAGCCGGCGGTCGGCAATTTCGCCCAAGGCATGATCACGGTGGTGCCGCTGCAGCTCGGCGGGCTTGACCATGTGCCGGCCGGCGCCGAACTGCACGCGGCAATCGCCGACCATTTTGCCGCCATCAAGGGCGGCGTGGTCGAGGTAGCTCCTTACGAGCACGTGGAGCGCCTGCCCGAGATCAATCCCGAGGTCTATAACGGCACCAATCGGATGAAGGTCTATGTCTTTGCCAATGACGACAGGGCGCAGGCGCTGCTGATTGCGGTCTATGACAATCTCGGAAAGGGCGCCTCGGGTGCTGCCGTTCAGAACATGGATCTGATGCTCGGCCTTTAATTCAGTTGGAGAGAGCATGTTGCCCGAAAACCGCTTAACACTTTTCGGCATCACGCTCTGAATGGACGCGCCTGCATTTCCAAAGCGCTGGAAGATCAGCGCGCCCGAGCTCATTGCGGAGACGTTTTCGAGCCGCATCTGGAAGGTGCGGCGTGAGGACGGCTCGCCGGCCATCGTCAAGGCGCTCAAACCATTCGACGATGTCGAGGACGAGTTGCGCGCCGAGCACTACCTCGCATGGCGGCGCGGCGAAGGCGTGGTGCGGCTGCTTGGCCGGGACGGCCACCGCATGCTGCTCGAATATGCCGGCGACACCCTGCTTTCCGACGTTCTGGCCAAAGAAGGCGACAACGCCGCGACCGCAATCGCGGCCGAGTTGATGGGGAGACTGTTCTCGCCCACAAGACACCCTGCCCCGCCGGACCTGCAGCCGCTGCGGACACGGTTTGCCAGCCTGTTCAAAAAGGCCGGAGCCGATCGCGACGCCGGAGAGCACAGCCTCTATATCGAGACCGCCGAAATCGCGGACCGGCTGCTCGATGCCCCGCATGCGGTCAAGCCGCTGCATGGCGACCTGCATCACGACAACATTTTGCACGGTGCGCGCGGCTGGCTGGCGATCGACCCGAAGGGCGTGCTCGGCGATCCCGGCTTCGACGCCGCCAATCTGTTCTACAACCCACTGGGGCGCGACGACCTCTGCCTCGATCCCGAGCGCATCGCGCATATGGCCGAGATCTTCGCCAGGACACTCGGCCAGACGCCGGCTGCCATTCTCGACCATGCCATCGCCTATGGCTGCCTGTCGGCCGCATGGCATCATGAGGACGAGAATGCGGTCGACGAGAACCGCGAGCTGTCGGTTGCGGGAGTGATCCGAAAGGTGCGGCTCAGCTTCTGACCGGCGCAGCCTCGCGCGTTAGACGTAGCGAGGCAGTTCGTTCGCGAAATAGATTATTGCGACGGCCAAGACACCGTAGACGATGTACCTGCGTTCATGGGCGGCCGCGTTGGCAGTGGATAGGCGCCCTTGTTGCCGCGCCAGTGGGCGGCGGCAAATCCCAGCAGGACAAGCGCGAAGGCCTGATGGGTCAGCGCCATGTGCAGCGGCACCTGCATCAGCAGCGTGCCGATGCCGATCGAGGCCTGGACCAGCACCAGCAGAAACAGCAGCGTCGCGCGGCGTGCGTGTGTCGTGCCTGGTAAACGCCGGCGTGTCGCGATCATGTGCCAGAGCCCGACGGCAAAGACCGTGTAGGCGCCCAGTCGGTGGACGAACTGCACCGTCTTCGGGTTCTCGAACAAGTTGCGCCAGGCCGGCTCGAGCAGAAGCAAATCTGACGGGATCACCTTGCCGTCCATCAGCGGCCAGGTGTTGTAGCTCAGGCCGGCGTCGAGCCCTGCGACCAGGCCGCCGAGATAGATCTGGACCAGCACCAGCAGCACGATGAAGCCGGCCAGCCTTTGTGTCGGCCGGTCGGCGGCAGGCTCCGAATGCGGCGCCAGCCCGCGCGCGACCACCATGGTGGCAGTGAAGATCAGGGCGGCAAGCGTCAAATGCGTGGCCAGCCGGTACTGGCTGACGGAGACGCGGTCGACCAGGCCGGAGGCCACCATCCACCAGCCGATGGCGCCTTGCAGGCCACCAAGCAGCAGAATACCGACCAGCTTTGGCCCAAGGCCGCGCTCGATGCGGCGCGTCGCCCACAAGACCAGCAACGGCAGGCCGAAGACCAGGCCGACACTGCGCGCCAGGATACGGTGCGCCCACTCCCACCAGAAGATCGACTTGAAGGCATCGAGGCTCATGCCCTTGTTGAGCTCGGCATATTGCGGAATCTTCTGATAGAGCTGGAATTCCTCCTGCCACTCGGCGTCGTTGAGCGGCGGTATCACGCCGTGGATCGGCTTCCACTCGGTGATCGACAGGCCGGAATTGGTGAGCCTGGTGGCGCCGCCGACCAGCACCAGCGCAAACAGCACCAGAAGCACGACATACAGCCAGCCGCGCACCAGCGCCCGATTTTTCAAGTCGCGATCGCGGTCAATGTAAGGCGCGGCGGCTGATATGGCGGCCATGGTTGGTCCCGGCAGGTTGACGTGGCGGATTGGTGAACCATCGCAACCCGGCTGACAAGACCGGACGGCGCGGCACGCCGTCGCGCCGCATCTCCCGGGTTGCACAGGCGCGCGGTTGGGCCTAAGCGGAGGCGATCAACGAGAACGCTCATGCCCATCCGCCTGAAAAAGCTGATCGGAACTTTCCTGCTGGTGGCGCTGGTCATCATCTATGCGCTGGTCGCGTCGATCATAGCGGTCGCGCAGCTGTCGCAATCCAGCCCGCTGGTGCACTTCCTGTTCTTCCTGTTCAGCGGCCTGTTCTGGGTGCTGCCTGCGATGGGCATCATCAAATGGCTGATCCTGGAGCCGCCGCCGAAAGGCTGAAGAGCCCGCCCCAGGTTAGATGGTGACCACCATTTTGCCGGCATTGGCCAGCGGCGTCGTTAAGCCCGACAACATGGTGCGGATATGGGCGACGCTCTGGTAGCGGCCGTTGATCGAAATGCGCGGCAGCGCGTGCAGGAAGCCGGCGTGCTCGGCGTGCAGCACGCCGTGGCGAGTGGTCACCGCCGAGGCGTAGCCGGCGTCGCGGGCAAAGCCCACTTCGCGGCAGCCGACAGCGCTGGCGTAACCATAGGGGTAAGCGAGATGACGTGGGTCTTCGCCGAGCTGCGCCTGCAGCTGGCGCCTGACGTCGACGATTTCATGGCGCGCATCGGCTTCGTCGAGCCGCTTCAGGTTGCGGTGGTTGACCGTATGCGCGCCGATCGTCACCAGCCTGTGCCCGGCCACGGCGCGGATATCGTCCCAAGTCATCAGCGTGCTTGGGCGCAAGCCATCGAGGTCGATGCCGTTCGAGTGCGCCAGATCGCGCAGCACGGCGCGCTGATCCTCCTCGCGCACCTCGAGCGTCAGATAGGCATGCAGACGCGCATTGGCGTGGAGTTTCTTGCCGTGGGTCGAGCAGTCTATGGTCACCGGCCCCTTCGGCGTCGCCAGCGTCAAACGCTCCCGCGCGTTGACGATATCCTCGACCACGTCCCACCATAAATCGGCGCTGCCGTCGATCAGACCCGGCGCGACATAGATGGTGATCGGCGCGTCGTGCTTTTCCAGCACTGGCAGCGCTTCGGTCATGTTGTCGCGATAGGCGTCGTCGGCGGTGATGGTGGCGAACTGGCCGTCCTTGCCGCCGGCCTTGATGCGCTCGATCGCCTCGTCAAGGGTGACGAAGGCATAGCCCCTCGACTTCATGTCGGCGACGAGAGCGTCGAGGAATCGCGGGGCGATGTTGAGGTGGCGGTTGACGCCGTCCGGCTTCTCCGGCGTGGCGGTGACCCGATGCAACATGAGGATGGCGCCAATGCCGCCGACGAACGGCTTGGCCAGCGGTGCAAGGCCGGTAAAGCGGGCGATATTAAGCGCCAGTTTCCGAACTGCCTCACCACCGTCGATCATTCATTCACCTTTTGCGCCTAGGCTCGATCCAAGCACGGAACGCGCCGACGCGAACTCCTGATCGCGACGAATACGCCTTAAGGATTGAGGTATGGTTGACGCCACCGCGTCATTTGACGGCAATCGGCTCGCCGCAAGCAAGGCGTCTGCGCGCACGCCGGCTGCCGACCAGACCAGTCTGTCGGTGTCGATCGCAGATGCTGCCGCGCTCGCCTCTTACGGCGAATTCTGCCGTTCGGCGCTGTTTGCGCCGGCGCAAAGCGCGGCCTGGGTTCGTGCCTGGACGGCGCAGGCCAATCCCGATGCAGTCGTCGCCACGCTCAAAATCGAGGACAGGCCGGTCTTTGCACTGGCACTGGAAATCACGCGAACTGGTCCATTCCGCGTCGCCCGCTTCATGGGCGGGCGCCATGCCAACGGCAATTTCGCCGCCGCCGATCCGGCATGGCTGGCAAAGGCCGATGCTGGGGGGATCCGCAGGCTGGTGACGGCGATCGGCAAGGCGCGTCCCGACATCGATCTCGTTGCCTTGGAAAGGCTTCTGCCCGAACTCGATGGCGTTGCCAATCCGCTGGCGGCGTTCTCCAACTTTCCGAGCCCAAACCTGTCGCTCGCCGTCAATCTCGACGGTGGTTTCGATGCGCTGCTGTCGCGTGTGGGCGGCAAGCGCAAGCGCAAGAAGCACCGTTCGCAGACACGCAAGTTCGAGGCGGTCGGCGTTCATCGCCGCATCGAGGCGCAGACACCGGAAGACGTGAACCGGCTGCTCGACGCTTTCTTCGAGATGAAGGAGTTCCGCTTCGCCAAGATGGGCATCGCCAATGTCTTCGGCGAGCCGGAGGTGCGGGCTTTCTTCCGTGCCCTCTTCGCCGGCGCGCTGGCCGAGGAGAAACCGGCCTTTGTGCTGCATGGGCTCGAAGTGGCCGGCAAGCTGCGCGCAATCACCGGCTCGAGCCGCTCGGGCAAACGCCTGATCTGCGAATTCGGCGCCATCGCCGAGGACGATCTCGGCCACACCAGCCCCGGCGATTTCCTTTTCTTCGACATCATCGAGGAAGCCTGCCAAACAGGCTTCGATGTCTATGATTTCTCGGTCGGCGACGAGCCCTACAAGCGGCTCTGGTGCGATATCGAGACCAGGCATTTCGAGGTGCTGGCGCCCCTGACGCTGAAGGGACGCGCCCTGGCGTCGGCGCTGCGGCAGGGCGCACGTGCGAAAGCCTTCATCAAGAACAACCCGACGGTCTGGAAGCTGACCAAGATGCTGCGCCGCAAGGCCGTCGGACAGGCAGCGCCCGCTCCAGCGGACGACGAAAACTAGCCATCAGAAATTCAGCGCTTCGCGGAGCGCCGGGCCGGCCCTGACCCGCAGGTCGAGATCTGCCTCGATGTGGTCGATATGGTGCAGCATCAGCCGGCTCACCAACCCGCAATCGCCGCTTTCCAGCGCGCCGACCATTTCCGTGTGCTCACTGTGTCCGCAGGCCGACACGCCGGATCGTCCGTAAAGGGCGATCACCAGCGACGAACGCGCCACCAGCTCCTCCATGAAGCGCTGCAGGATGGCATTGCCGGCGACGGAGGCGAGCAGCAGGTGGAAATCGCCTGATGCCTTGATTTCGGAGCGCCGCGCGGTTGGGCCGCGCTCGGCGATGAAGCGGCCTTCCTCGTCGAGCTGCGCGCGGAACGCAGCGATATCGGTGGCTGTGACCCGCCCACAGGCGGCAATGGCTATGCCCGGCTCGATCAGCCGGCGCGATGCGAACACCTGGCGCGCTTCCTCGGGCGAAGGGTTGGCGACGAAGGCGCCACGGTTGCGCTCGGTACGCACCAGCCCCTCGAAGGACAGCATCTGCAGCGCCGCGCGCGCGACGGTGCGCGAGACGTCGAACAGCGTGCCGACCTCGCCTTCCGACAGCTTGGTGCCGGGCGTCAGCCGACGGTCGACGATGGCGTCCCGCAGATTGTCGCGGATCGCCTGGGCGCGATCCTGGTTGGCGCTGTCGGCGGAATGGATCTGATCGGCAATGTTCATGGCGATGATGGTTCCCAGCCTCTTCTAGCGCAACTCGTCGCCTGCGCACGAGAGGCAAAGTGGACACCAAGCCAAAAAAGATTGCATACGATTCTTGTGCAGATCGCGCACAATCGCCCATAATTTGTGCAATGCACAAGATAGCCTACCGGCTAGGCAGTGGGCAAGAACCCCGATTTTGCTGACGATTTAAACGCTTGGGCCGATTGCCGCCGATTGGCACGCATAATGCATTGGTTAATGCGACCAAACGGGGAAGCCTGAATGTCCAAAGCCGCCGAGATCGACATCGTGTCCGTTTCGAAAGTGTACGGAACGACGACTGCCGTCGAGGCCATCAGCCTGAAAATACCGGCAGGCACCTATTGCTGCCTGCTTGGCCCCTCCGGCTGCGGCAAGACCTCGACGCTGCGCATGATCGCCGGCCACGAAAGCATTTCGTCGGGCGATGTCCGCCTCGGCAACATTGTCGTCACCGACCTGCCGCCGGCAAAGCGTGGCACGGCGATGATGTTCCAGTCCTATGCGCTGTTTCCGCATCTCGACCTTGTCGACAATGTCGCCTTCAGCCTGAAGATGAAGGGCGTCGACAAGGAGCAGCGCCGTGCCAAGGCGCTCGACATGCTCAAGCTGATGCAGATGGAGGCCTATGCGACGCGCCGGCCGGCGCAGCTTTCCGGCGGCCAGCAGCAGCGTGTTGCACTCGCCCGCGCTCTGATCACCGATCCCGAGGCGCTGCTGCTCGACGAGCCGCTGTCGGCACTCGACCCGTTCCTGAAGATACGCATGCGCGCCGAGCTGAAGAAATTGCAGACCTCGCTTGGCATCACTTTCGTCCACGTCACCCACAGCCAGGAAGAGGCCATGGCCTTGGCGGACCTGATCGTGGTGATGAATGACGGCCGCATCGAACAGGCGGCACCGCCGCGCGATGTATTCGAGCGGCCGGCCACGGCCTTTGTCGCGCGCTTCATGGGCGACCACAATGTCATCTCCGGCCGGGTCACCGGCGAGCGTGGCGGCATGGTCGTCTTCGACGTCAATGGTGGCGCCTCGCTCGCCGCCCGCGGGCAAGGCCAGGAGGTGGGCACGCCGATCGACATCGCCATCCGCACCGACCATGTGCGCATCGGCGAAGCACCCTCTCCCGGCCTCGGCTTCACCGGCATCGTCTCCAACATCGAATATCGCGGCGCCACGGTGAAGCTGTCGGTCACCGGCGGCGGCATCGACGATTTCACCGTTATCATCGACGATTCCGACTTCTTCGCCAAACCCGTCGCCCTTGGCGACGCCGTACCGCTCGCCTGGGATTCCGAGGACGCCATCGTCCTCGGCCGCCTTCATTCATGAATTCAACGAAGCAAAACAAAACAGGGGAATAGGAATGACAAAAACAGTAGAAACAAAGACCGGAATTTCGCGCCGTTCGTTGCTCAAGACAGGTGCGGCCGCCGTCGGCCTCGCCGCAGGCTCGGGCGCCATTACAGGCTTCCCGACCATCTGGGCGCAGTCCAACATCACGCTGCGCCAGTTCGGCACCGGCGTGTCGAACCTGAACGCCATCGCCGACAAGTGCAAGGCCGACCTCGGCATCACGCTGGAAATGACGGCGACCGATTCCGACGCGGCCGCCCAGCGCGCCGTGACCCAGCCCGACAGCTATGACATCGCCGACATCGAATACTGGATCTGCAAGAAGGTGTTCCCGAGCGGCGTGCTGCAGCCGATGGATGTCAGCAAGCTGAAATATTACGACGAGCTGGTGCCATTGTTCAAAACCGGCAAGCTGACCCCCGACAGCGTCATTGCCCAAGGCACCGCGCCGCACACGGTCGGCTATGTCGAAGCGCAGGACTCAAAGACCTTCGCCAAGGCGCCGACCAACTGGTTCACCATGGTGCCGACGATCTACAACGCCGATACGCTAGGCATCCGGCCCGACCTCGTCGGCCGCGACATCACCACCTGGGCCGACATCATGGACCCGGCCTTCAAGGGCAAGACCGCGATCCTTAACATCCCGTCCATCGGTATCATGGATGCGGCCATGATCATGGAGGCCACAGGCAGCATCAAATATGCCGACAAGGGCAACATGACCAAGGAAGAGATCGACAAGACGATCGACTTCCTCATCAAGGCCAAGCAGGCCGGCCAGTTCCGCGCCTTCTGGAAGTCGTTCGACGAGAGCGTCAACCTGATGGCATCGGGCGAAGTGGTCATCCAGTCGATGTGGTCGCCGGCCGTCGCCGCCGTCCGCTCCAAAGGCATCGCCTGCCGCTTCCAGCCGCTCAAGGAAGGATACCGCTCATGGGGCGGCGGCCTTGGCCTTGCCGCCCATCTCAAGGGCGCCGAGCTCGACGCGGCCTACGAATACATCAACTGGTATACGTCGGGCTGGGTCGGCGGCTATCTCAACCGCCAGGGCTACTATTCCGCCAATATGGTCTCGGCCAAGAAGTTCATGTCCGAGGACGAATGGGGCTACTGGATCGAAGGCAAGCCGGCCAAGGGCGAGATCAAGGCGCCGGACGGCACCGTCATGGAAAAGGCCGGCGCCGTGCGCGACGGCGGCTCGTTCGAAGAGCGTATGGGCAAAGTCGCCTGCTGGAACTCGGTCATGGACGAGGACCGCTACATGGTGAAGCGCTGGAACGAGTTCATCGCGGCGTAGAGCGGACGCGTTCACTGTGATGTTGCGATCCTTCGCGCCCCCCGCTGTCCTGCCGGACATCTCCCCCACTTGGGGGGAGATTGGCAGCGTCATGGCCGGCTCTTCGTTAGCAACGTTGGAGATTGGCGAAGGCCGTTATGAGAGTTCGATCTCCCCCCTCGTGGGGGAGATGTCCGGCAGGACAGAGGGGGGCGCGAAGGATCGCAAGTCATCGCGATCACGCGGAGGATTTTCCCAATGACAGTCGCGCTCGAACGCCCCGCCATCGCAGCAGCCAAGCCCGCCAGACGCCGGCGCTTCTCCATCAGTGCCGTCACGCCCTACCTCCAATCGGCGCCGCTGGCGCTCATCCTCGGTGCGTTCCTGCTCTTGCCAATCATCATGATCGTCGTCGTCTCCTTCTGGGATTATGACTTCGCCGCCATGTATCCGGATTTCCTGACGACGAACTATTCCGACGTGCTGGGATCATGGGTCACCTGGAAGACCTATCTCAACACCATCAAATTCGCTGCCATCGTCTGGGCGCTGACCTTGTTCATCGGCTTCTGGGTCGCCTATTTCCTCGCCTTCCATATCCGTACCATCGCCATGCAGATGGTGCTGTTCCTTGTCTGCACGGTGCCGTTCCTGACCTCCAACATCATCCGCATGATCTCGTGGATCCCGGTGCTTGGCCGTAACGGGTTGATCAACTCGGCGCTGGTGCAATTGGGGCTGGTGCCAAAACCCATCGAATGGCTGCTCTATTCGGAATTCGCCGTGGTGCTGGCCATGGTGCATCTCTACACGCTGTTCATGGTAACGCCGATCTTCAACACGTTGATGCGCATCGACCGCTCGCTGGTCGAGGCCGCGCGCGATGCCGGCGCGTCCGGCTGGCAGGTCTTGTGGAACGTCGTCATCCCGCTGGCCAAGCCCGGCATGGCGATCGGCACCATCTTCGTCGTCACGCTGGTGATGGCCGATTTCTCCACTGTGCAGGTGATGTCGGGCGGCCAGAGCGCGTCGGTCGCACTGATGATGAAGAACCAGATGTCGCTGCTGCAGTATCCCGCAGCCGCCGCCAATGCCGTAGTGTTGCTGGTGTTGGTACTGTTGATGGTCGCGGGCATCCTGCGCATCGTCGACATCCGCAAGGAGCTTTGAGGTGAGCCACGAAAAACGCACCCTCGAATTCTATGTGCTTGCGGTCTTCTTCACTCTGTTCGTGCTGTTCCTCTACGGCCCGCTGTCGGCGATCCTGATCCTTTCTTTCCAAGGCGAGACCGGCGGCCTCACCTTCCCGCTCAATGGCGTGTCGCTGCACTGGTTCGCCAATCTGTTCGAGCGCCAGGCGGTCGGCGATTTCGGCGGCAGCTTCAAGCGCTCGCTCGTGCTCGGCCTTATGGTGATGATCGTCACCGTCGTCGTGTCGCTGCTGGCAGGGCTCGCTTTCCGGCAAAAATTTCGTGGCGCCACCGCTTTGTTCTACCTGGCGGTCGCCAGCCTCGTAGTACCCTCGATCATCATTTCGCTCGGCATCGGCGTCGTCTTCCAGCAGGTCGGCTTCCGCCCAGCCTGGTACACATCGGCCTTCGGCGCGCACCTGACCTGGACCTTGCCCTTCGGCGTGCTCATCATGTTCGCCGTCTTCAACCGCTTCTCGCCCGCCTATGAGGAAGCCGCGCGTGACCTGGGCGCCAACTCCTGGCAGACCTTCGCCCATGTCGTGCTGCCGATGATCGCGCCGAGCCTGATCGGCGTCGGCCTGTTCGGCTTCACGCTGTCCTATGACGAGTTCGCCCGCACGCTGATGACGTCGGGCACCTTCAACACGCTGCCGCTCGAGATCTACGGCATGACCACCAATGTCACGACGCCGGTGCTCTATGCGCTGGGCACGGTGACCACAGTGTTCTCCTTCCTGGTGATCCTGGCCACACTGGGCGCCATCCTCTATGTCGGCCGCAAGCGGGCCAGGGTTTGATCGTGCAGATACTGGTGGTGAATCCCAACACGACGGCGAGCATGACCGAGACGATCGCGGCGGCGGCGCGCGGCGTTGCCGGCGCCGGGACCGAGGTGATCGCGGTCACCTCCTCGATGGGCCCGGCCTCGATCGAGGGCTATTATGACGAGGCATTGGCCGTGCCCGGCCTTTTGATGGAGATCGCCGCCGGCGAACGTGCCGGGGCTCAGGCCGCCATCATCGCCTGCTTCGACGATACCGGCCTGGATGCGGCACGCGCCATGGCCTCCATTCCGGTCATCGGCATCTGCGAGGCCGCACTCGGTGTCGCCTCCTACATTGCCCAGCGATTCACAGTGGTGACGACCACCGAACGCTCGCGTGTCCCTGTCGAGGGGCTGGTGCAGCGCTATGGCATGGCCGGGCGTGCCCGCGTGCGCGCCGCCGACATTCCCGTACTCTCGCTTGAAGACGCTGCTTCCGGCGCTGTCGAGAAACTGCGCGCCGAGATCGCCCGCGCCATAGCGGAAGACCGCGCCGAGGCCATCGTGCTCGGCTGCGCCGGCATGGCCGACCTGGCACACCGGTTGCAGCACGAGTTCGACCTGCCCGTCATCGACGGCGTCGGCGCCGCCCTCAAACAGGCCGAGGCGCTGATCGCATTGGGCCTGTCGACCTCGAAGCGCGGCTCCTATGCCAGTCCGCTGGCCAAGCCCTATCGCGGCGTGCTGAAATCCTTCTCGCCGGGGGTGGTCGCCGCGGAGTGAACGCTATGAAGCCTACCGTCCGCGCATTGTCTCCGCCGGAACTGACCGTTCTCATCGACTGGGCGGCGGCTGAAGGCTGGAACCCTGGCCTTGATGATGCCGCCGCGTTCCGGCCAACCGATCCTGAAGGGTTCATCGGCGCTTTTGTCGACAACGAGATGACCGCCGCCATCTCGGCTGTCGCCTATGGCGGCAATTTCGGTTTCATCGGTCTCTACATCTGCCGACCAGACATGCGCGGCAAAGGCCATGGCAAAGCAGTCTGGAATGCGGGCATGGCCAGGCTGGCCGGCCGAACGGTCGGCCTCGACGGGGTCGCCGCGCAGCTGGCGAATTATCGCCGCACGGGATTCAGCTCGGCGTACGAAACCATCCGCTTCAGCGGCCGTATCGCGACCCCGCCCGTCCGAAGCGAAGGGGTGCGCATGATAACCACGCAACTCGTGCCCGACATCATCGTCTATGACGCCCGCTGTTTCCCCGCGCCTCGACGAGCCTTCCTGCACCGCTGGGCGCAGCCGCCGCATTGCGGGTTCGCCGCGATCAGTTCACTCGGCACCATAGGCTACGCCGTGGCTCGTCCCTGCCGTTCGGGTTACAAGATCGGCCCGCTGTTTGCCGACGACACCGAGACGGCGATGCAGCTCATGGGCAGTCTGGCTGCCGCATGCGAAGGTGGCGACCTGCATATCGACGTTCCTGCCGAAAATTTCGATTTCACCACGGCGCTTTCAGCAATTGGTTTCAGGCCGACCTTCACCACCACGCGCATGTACAAGGGCCCGCCTCCGAAGGTCGACTCGCGCCGAATATTTGGCGTGACGACCCTGGAGTTGGGGTAGATCCCGGCGCCGACTGACAGGCTTGGTTTTTCGGGAGCCGGCGGGCGATGGACGAGCCGATCCGTAGTAGCGCCGCCTAAGTCGAATTGTCTGATGTCTCAGGCGGCGCTACGTCGTCCCGGCACGGGGTTACCCGGCGTCTCGTGGCCGATCGGCGTCACCAGAGTGAGGTCGGGATAGCCGCTTTCGATCAGCTCGACGGCGGCCTGCGCCACCTCATCGTCCGCCTGCAGCATGGACATGAAGACCTCAGTGCTGTCGCCGACCAGTCGGCTGATGCCTTGCGCATCGGCCGGTCCGCATTCGACAATGACCAGATCATAGGCAGTGGTCAGCGACTGCATGATGATCGGCAGCCGGTCGGCGGCGCGCATGGCGCGAACCGGATCGGCGGTGCCGACGGGAACGACATGGCAGTCGGAATAGAGGTCAGCGTGAATGACGTCGCTGAACTGCGCTTCCGAAGCCAGCAGATTGGTGATGCCGGGGAAAAGTCCGCTGTCCAGCATCGGCCGCGAGGCGGCACCTGACGCCGTGAGATCGAGCAGCAGCACACGCAGGCCAGCGTCGGAGACTTCGCGCGCTACCAGCACTGCCGATGCAGCCGCCTCATCGCCTTCGGGCGACACGAAGATGGCGCGCGCAGCACCGCTGGCGATCAGCTTTTCCGCCGCCTTCTCGACATCGATCTCGCCAAGGCTGGAGCGTACCCGCTCGGGTTCGGATTGCGGTTCTGGATCGGCAGCCGCTGCTCCTTCCAGCACTGAAGGAGCCGGCTCCTGCTCCGGCTCGGGCGCCAGTTCAGACTCCATGGCCGTCCGCTGATCGACCACCTCCTCGGCCACGACTGCGGCCGGTTCCGGGTCGACGACCGGCGCCGACATTGCCGGCATCGCAACCTGTTCGATGCGGTCCAAGCGGGCGCCGGGCGCCGGGCGCATGGCGCGGCCGGAAAACAGCTCCTGCAGAAGCGTGATGACCGACATCAGCAGCAGCGAGCCGACGAAGGCAGCGCCGACGATCGGGACGAGTTTGGGGAAATAGGGCTCCGATGGCACGCGCGCCTCGGAAAACACGCTGGCATCGACCGGCAGATAGTTTTTGCGCGAGGACACTTCGCGAAAGCTCGCCATATAGGATTCGAGCTGCTGGCGCCGGACGTTCGCCTCGCGCTGCAGCGCATCCAGCTGGACCTGCTCCTCGCCGGCGCGCGACGACGCCGCTTTCAGCTTGTTGACGTCCGATATCAGCTGGTTTTCGCGCGCCTGGGCGGTCTGCGCCTGCGTCAGCAACCCGCGCATGATCTTTTGCGCCTCGTTGCGGATCTGACCGTCGAGATCGGCTAGCTGCGACCTCATCGCCCGCAGGCGCGGATGGTTGTCGAGCAAAGTGGTGGAAAGATCGGCAATGTTGGTCCTGAGCTCGATCTGACGCTCACGCAGGCGCTGGATCAGATCCGAAGACAGCACTTCGGGTACAGCGTCGAGCGAGCCGCCATTCTGCAAAGCCTGGCGCACCCTTTCGGCCGTTGCCTCGGCCGAGGCGCGGCTGGCGCGCACACGCGACAGCTCGCTCGATAGTTCGGACAATTGCTGTGTCGCCAGCACCGAATTGTTGCCAGCCATCAACAGGTCCGACTGAGCGGAGCGGAAGGCCGCGACCTTGGCCTCTGCATCCCTGACCTGCTTCTGCAGCTCGTCGATCTCCGGCCCGAGGAAGGCTGTCGCGGCCGCGTTCGACGTGGTCTTGGCATCCGCCTGATAGGCCATGTAGGCCTTGGCGATGGCATTCGGAATATCGGCGGCAAGCTGGCGGTCTTCCGAGGAAAATTCGACGGCGATGGCACGCGTCTTCTCCACTCCATAGACGTTTAGCTTGTCGCGCATCTTCGTCAGCACGCGCTCTTCGAGCGGAATCTCTGCCGGATCACTTTTCAGTCCGGCAATGACAAGAAGTCGGGCTACCGGCGACATGCCGAGCGCATCGTTGAACTCGGGCTTGTCGCCCAGGTTCAGATTGCCAGCCACCTTCTTGAGAATGTCGGACGAGGAAATGACCTGAACCTCGGTTGCTACACCTTCCGCATCGAGCACAGGTTTGTCGTCTTCATTGGTGCCGGCAGGCCGCGTATAGGCCGATTCGCTCAACTGGATTTTCAGCTGCGTCGTGGCCTTATAGTGCGGCGTCGCAAGCCAGGCGAACGCGAAGGCGAGACCAGTGACGAGAAGCGTGACCACTAGGATGCGCAGCCAGTTCCTCGCAAGGCTGGCGAAGAGCTGTCTCAGGTCGACATCGACATCTGCGGCCACGGACTGGTCGGACATGCATTCCTGCTCCGGAACATGAGTCTAGAAAGTACCGTAAACAACTATGGTAACTCAGGCGTTAAGATGGCGGTAAGCAGCCGTTAGAGTTTGCTGACGTCAGGCAAACAAAGGGCAGCAAAACTATACGGCTTTTTGTCGATTGCCGCCAAATCGGCCGCGTCCCTTTACCGGCCATTAACCCTAACAGGATGATAACAAACCCAGATCCTTAAGGTTTGCCGCCGTGTCCTGGCGGCCATAGCGACGAAGGTGTGTGTCCGATCATGAAAAGCGCTGCTGGTCTGTTTCGCGCTCTGCTGGCCGTGTCGATCCTCGCCGGCTGCTCCAGCTACCGGCCGACGCCGGCGGCCTTCCACGAGGTACTCGACCAGCCCTATCGGCTCGGCGCCGGCGACCGTGTCCGCGTCACCGTGTTCGAACAGGACGGTCTGACCAACACCTACAGTGTCGATCAGTCCGGCTACATGTCCTTCCCGCTGGTGGGCGCGGTGCCGGCGCGCGGCCACACGGCCCAGCAGCTGGAAAAAGCGCTCGCCGACAAACTGCGCCAAGGCTATCTGCGCGACCCCGACGTGTCGGTCGAGATCGATCGCTACCGGCCGATCTTCGTCATGGGCGAAGTGGGCGCCGCCGGCCAGTATTCCTACGTGCCGGGCCTCACCGTGCAGAAGGCCATCGCGATTGCCGGCGGTTTCTCGCCGCGCGCCAACCAGGAAAGCGTCGACATCACCCGCGACATCAACGGCAAGGTGATGACAGGCCGGGTGGTTACCTCCGATCCGCTGCTGCCGGGCGACACGGTCTACGTTCGCGAACGCCTGTTCTGACATCAACGTGGCGGACCAGCTCAGGATCGTCCACTGCTTTCGCTCACCCGTCGGCGGGATCTTCCGGCATGTGCGCGACCTGACGGAGGCCCAGCTCGCCGCCGGACATGTTGTCGGCATCGTCTGCGATTCGACCACCGGCGGCGAATACGAGGAACGCCTGTTCGACCAGATGAAGGACAGCCTGGCGCTCGGCATCCATCGCACGCCGATGCAGCGCCATGTCGGGCCGGGCGACTTCGCCTCGGCCTGGCGTACCTATCGAATCATCAAGGAATTGCGGCCGGACGTGTTGCACGGGCACGGCGCCAAAGGTGGCGCCTATGCCCGTCTGTTCGGCTCATTGTTGCGGGTATCTAGGTCTCGCGTAGCCCGCCTCTATTCGCCGCATGGCGGCTCCCTCCACTATGACGAAACGACGACGACCGGGAAGCTGTTCTTCGCGCTCGAGCGCTTCATGGCGCGCTTCACCGACTGCCTGCTGTTCGTCTCCGACTATGAGCGGCGCACCTATCGCAAGAAGGTCGGCGAACCGCCTATCCCGAACACGCTGGTCTATAACGGCCTGCGCGCCGCCGAGTTCGAACCGGCGGTCGCACAGCCCGACGCAGCCGACCTGCTCTACATCGGCATGATGCGCGACCTCAAAGGGCCTGACATTTTCATCGAGGCGCTGGTGCTGGCCGGGTCCCAGCTTGAGCGCCGCTTGACCGCGGTCATGGTCGGCGATGGCGACGACCTGCCGCGCTACCATGCGCAGGTGAAACGGCTGGGCCTCGAAAAACAGGTCCGCTTCTTGCCGCCTATGCCAGCCAGGGAGGCATTTTCGCTGGCCGATCTGGTCGTCGTCCCCTCCCGCGCGGAAGCCATGCCCTATATCGTGCTGGAGACGCTGGCGGCCGGCAGGCCGATGATCGCCACGGCCGTCGGCGGCATTCCCGAAATCTTCGGGGAGGGATCCCCTGCCCTGATCCGTCCCGATCCGCGCCAACTCGGCGACAAGATGGGTGAAGCGCTGCGCGATCTCGACGCCTACCGGCGCGCCATGCCCGATACGGCCAGCCTCAGGGCGCGATTCGGCGCCGATGTGATGGCCGCCGAAATCGAAAAGGCCTATTTCGCCGCGCTCAACAGATAGACGACCCTCCAAAACCACAAGTTGTCTCAAGGTTTTTTTAGCTCTCTTTCTGCTATCGTCATCGCGGAAGCTTGTGGGAAACCCGATGAACGAGACCGACCCCACGCGCCGCTTTTCGGCCGATGCGGTGCGCAAATTCGACAGTCCTGCCGAGAGCCCCACGCCCGGCGGCATGAACAGTGTTGCCCGCCAGGTCGCCTCGCAATACCGGCGCGATACGATGTCGCCGGTCATGGTCAGCGGCGTATTGCGCATCGTCGAATTCGGCTTGCTGTTCCTGTCGGGGCTCGCGCTCTACTTCCACTTTGTCGGCTTCTTCAACTATCTCGCCTGGCAATATCCGCTGACCATTGCCGCGGCGTCATTCGTGGCCGTGGTGCTGCTCGACGTCAGCGATTGCTACCAGATCTCCGCCTTGATGCGACCGATCTCCAATCTCGGCCGCGTACTGATGGTCTGGGCCGGCACCTTCGCGCTGATGGCGCTGACGGCCTTCATCATGAAAATGTCGGAGGATTATTCGCGTCTGCTGTTCGGCACCTGGTTTGTCGTCGGCCTGCTTCTGCTGTTCGGCCTCAGGCTGGTGATGTCGAAGCTGATCCGGCGCTGGGCGCGCAACGGCCGCATGGAACGCCGCGCCGTCATCGTCGGCGGCGGCAAGGCGGCCGAGATGCTGATCCGCTCGGTCGAGAAGCAGCCAGACAACGACATCCGCATCTGCGGCATCTTCGATGACCGCGGCGACAAGCGCTCGCCGCCGATCGTGGCCGGCTATCCCAAGCTCGGCACCATTTCGGAGCTGATGGAATTCGCTCGCATCGCGCGCATCGACATGCTGATCGTGTCGCTGCCGCTGACTGCCGAAACGCGCGTGCTGCAGCTGCTGAAGAAGCTGTGGGTGCTGCCGGTCGACATCCGGCTCTCGGCGCATTCGAACGCTTTGCAGTTTCGCCCGCGCGCCTATTCCTACATCGGCTCGGTGCCGATGCTCGATATCTTCGACAGGCCGATCAACGACTGGGATTCGGTCGCCAAGCGCGCCTTCGACATCGTCTTCTCGCTGATCGGCATCATCCTGTTCTCACCGGTGATGCTGGCGACTGCCATCGCCATCAAGCTCGACAGCAAGGGGCCGGTGCTATTCAAGCAGAAGCGGCACGGCTTCAACAACGAGATCGTCGAAGTCTACAAATTCCGCTCCATGTACACCGACCGCTCGGACCCGACCGCCAAGCAGACGGTGACCAAGAACGATCCGCGCGTCACCCGCGTCGGCCGCTTCATCCGCAAGAGCTCGATCGACGAGCTGCCGCAGTTCTTCAACTCGCTGTTCGGCACGCTGTCACTGGTTGGCCCGCGCCCGCATGCGATTGCCGCGCAGTCGCACAACCTTCTCTACAATGAGGTGGTCGACGGCTATTTCGCCCGCCACAAGGTCAAGCCCGGCGTTACCGGCTGGGCGCAGATCAATGGCTGGCGCGGCGAGATGGACACCAATGAGAAGATCCGCATGCGCACGGAATATGACCTCTATTACATCGAGAACTGGTCGATGCTGTTCGATCTGCGCATCCTGCTCATGACGCCGCTGCGGCTGCTCAATACGGAAAACGCCTATTGAGCGCGATTTCCCATGATTTGCCGCAGGCTGCGGTCAATGCCAAGCTGATCGCGCTGATATCGTCGGGGGCGGTGTTTTTTGGCGTCTTCCTGTCGGGCTTCGTCATCGACGAACCGGCGCCCTACGATCTTTTCATGCTCGGGCTGATCGGGGTGTGGGTGCTGTTTGGCCTGCGCATATCGCGCGCGGCCGTGCCGCTGCTCGTGCTGCTGATCACGATGAACATCGGCGGCATGATTGCAATGACTCAGATGGCCGATCTCGCCAACACACCGCTCTATCTCGCGGTCTCGCTGTTTCTCGCGTTCACCGCGGTGTTCTTCTCGTCGGTGACGGCGGTGCAGCCCGGCCTCTACCGGCTGATCTTCATCGCCTATGTCGTCTCCGCGGTGGTGACCTCGCTGCTCGGCATTGCCGGCTATTTCCACGCTTTCCCGGGCGCTGAAATCTTCACCAGATACGACCGCGCCCAGGGCGCCTTTCAGGATCCGAACGTGTTCGGGCCGTTCCTGGTGCTGCCCGGCATCTATCTGCTCTATCTGCTGTTGACCGGCTCAATCGCGCGCATGCCGCTTCTGGCGGTGCCGCTGCTGATCATCACCGCGGGCATCTTCTTTTCGTTCTCGCGCGGCGCCTGGGGCATGTTCGCCGTCTCGGCCATTCTGCTCACCGGCGCCCTGTTCCTGCAAAGCAACAGCGGCAAGTTCCGGCTGCGCGTCATCATCATGACCATTGCCGCCGTCACCCTGCTGGTGGTCGCCATGATCGTCATCCTGCAGCTGCCCGGCGTCGGCGAGATGTTTTCCAGCCGCGCCCAGCTCGAACAGAGCTACGACACGGCGCGCCTTGGCCGCTTTGCCCGCTACACGATCGGCTTCGAGATGGCGCTCGAACATCCGCTCGGCATCGGCCCGCTGGTGTTCGGCACCATTTTCGGCGAAGACACGCACGACATCTGGCTGAAGACGCTGATGGATTATGGCTGGCTCGGCTTCGTCTCGTTCCTGTCGCTGACGCTGTGGACGATCGCGGCCGGCTTCCGCATCCTTTTGCGCGACCGGCCGTGGCAGCCCTATCTGCTCTGCGCCTACGTCGCTTTCATCGGCAATATCGGGCTCGGCACCTTCATCGACATCGACCACTGGCGCCATGTCTACCTGCTGCTCGGCCTAATCTGGGGCGCGATCGCGCTGGAATACAGGCATCAGCGCGGGTTGCGGGCGGTGGCGCAACCGAGGTAGCCGAGTAATCCTAAAGGACAGGAACAGCCGCGCACGCCAATACCGGGGTTGTTCAGGCCCTCGCAGGCTTTGATCTGCTTGCTCCAACCCCTGGTCGAATTGAGCACGGTTGCCGGCGGCGCATTTATGTTGTGATGGTGGGAAAACGTCGCTAAACGCGACTGACAAAATTCCAATTGAGTTGGCGTGCTTGCCGGGCTGGATAATATTCCGGGTTGGTGGGCGCCACTAATCTGACGGGCGTGGTTATGCTGAGGGAAAGCTATTTCGAATTCATGCTGCGCTGGTACGCGTATCGCCGATGGCACAGGCCCCCGCGGCGTGTGCGGCAGGCCGAATACGACTTCCATCAGCTTATGAAAAAGCTTCCCGCCGATAGTCTGTTCATCGATCTCGGCGCCAATATTGGCGACGTCACGGGACATGTACTAGCCTATGGGATGCGGGTGATTGCTTTCGAGCCTGACCCTGTTGCTCGCCAGATTTTGACGACAAGGTTTGGCAACAACGACCGGGTGACGATCATTCCGAAGGCTGTTGGTGGATCAGCGCGAACGGCCACATTCCATCAGAGGCCGGACGTCAGCGATCTCCGCAGGACCGAATTGTCGTCCCTGATCCAGACTCACGAACATACGAACGGGAAAAGCTTTGAAGTTGAGGTGGTTGACCTGGTGCAGTTCCTGCAAGGTCTCCATGAGCCGATCGCCATCGTCAAGATGGACATAGAAGGGGCCGAAGCGGAATGCATCGAAGCCATGCTGGACGCCGGCATTCACCG
This sequence comes from Mesorhizobium sp. P170090, assembly GCF_057786115.1. Taxonomy (NCBI): domain Bacteria; kingdom Pseudomonadati; phylum Pseudomonadota; class Alphaproteobacteria; order Hyphomicrobiales; family Phyllobacteriaceae; genus Mesorhizobium; species Mesorhizobium sp. P170090. The sequence continues at coordinate 3,639,745 of NZ_JBYNWH010000001.1, read as the reverse complement.
TTCGATTGGACAAATCCTGGTCGAGACACATGAACGGTTCTCGCCAGACCTGGCCGACCGGATCGGCAAGCTGCGGGGCCGGATCGCGCAGGAAGGCATCCGCAACATCAATCTGGATTGGAGCTAAGTATCGGCTCGGCCTTGAGCGTGCTAGCCGGAGGGCATCAACCAGCGAGGCAATAGACTTATCGAGGAAGATTGGCGGGAGGAACAGCGTCCGGCGGAGCGTCAAGTTCTATCTGGCTATGCCAGCTACCCGTTCGGGGTATTGCACGGCCAACATCGAATTGTCCGCATGGCCGGCAAAGATGGCGCTGACCTTTTCGGCGTCGAACCGCGCCCGTCGCTTGCGCTTCTCGTCGTTCAGCAAAATCCCGCTGATGGCGTCGAACTTGCGGCCGAGGTTTTTCAATATGCCTCTCTTGATCGGCCAGTTGCTGTTGAAACGGCCGGCCCAGGGCGTGCCTTTCGCCAGATCACGATAGATCGCCATGGCGCCGACCTCGACACCGATCGGCGGACGGTCCCAGGGCTTGCCCCAGGCGAAGTGGCGGGCGTAGCAGCGGCTGAAAGAAATCTGGCTGGTGTAGTTGGTCATCACGTTCCAGAACGGGTGCATCGTCTGCCACCTGCCCTCGAAAGCCACGTTCAATGCACCTTGATCCATCCCGTAAACCTGCTCGGAGGCCAACTGCCGGGTACGCTCCAGAAGCCCCTCCTGCCTGACCAGTGGCATGTTGAACACCAGCACGCCGGCATTGAACTTCGGCGCGCCTGGCTGCATCGGTAAATGCTGTCGATACTTTACGTCGAAATAGGTCTGCTCATCGTGTGCGGCCAGCAGCGGAGCGTTGAGCGGGACGTTGCAGAGGTCTTCTATCGATCTGTTGAAAAGCACATCGGCGTCGGAATAGGCGATGCGGTCATATGGTTCGAACTCCGGCAATTGATCGGCAAACAGCCTGATGTAGGTCGCAAGGGTTGGGTGCGTTCCGCGGTTGAAGTTTGTCGCTTCCATGAATTTCGTGACATCCAGGATGCGGATCTTCCCACCGAGCAGACGCTCTCCGATAGCTCGGTCTTCGCTGGAGATGACACCGGTGTGCAAAATAAAGCCGTCGAGGTGGTCCGACACATTCAGCACGCGGCGCGCCGCCAGGCTGGCATACGGGAAATACCTCTGGTCGGTGGCGAAAAAGAAACACGATTTTTGCGGCATGCTACAACCTGTTGCCTGACCCATTCGCGAGAGCTCCGTTGCGGGTCTCAGGCGAAACCACCGAGTACTTCCGGAAACTGCACAGCCATCGCCCCGGCGTCAGCATGCTCGGCATATATCTTATGCACCTTGCTGCCGTCGTACCGTGCGCGCCGCCGATACCGGTCCTTGTTCGGCAACATCCCCATGATACCGTCGAACCTTCGGGCGAACCGCCTCATGACGCCCCGCTCGAAGGGAATACGCTGCCGGAAGGGCTCAAGCCACGGCGTATCCCTTGCCAGATCGCGCCAGACGGCAAGCGCCTCAGGCTCCACATCGACCTGGCTCCCCCATGGCTTGCCGCCGGCGAAATGCCGCGCATAGGCTTGGGCGAACCGAAACTCCTTCGTATCGTTGGACATCAAATTCCAGTTCGGGTGCATCGTCTGCCACTTGCCCTCGAAGACGATGTTCAGCGCGTTCTGATCGTTCATTTGCCCGGCAACGGCAACATCTCTGGCGCGGTGCAAAAGTCCCTGTTGACGCACCGGCGGCATGTTGAAGACGATGATGCCGGCGTTGAAATAAGGCGCCCCCGGCTGCATCGACAGTTTGTTCCGATAGCCCGGGCGGAAATACATGTAATCGTCGTGAGCGGCCAACAACGGAGCATGAAGTGTCTGGCCCACGAGATCCGCGATATCTCGATTGAACAGAACATCGCAATCGACATGGGCGATGCGGTCATAGTCCGCGAACTGAGGCAGTTGGTCGGCGAAAAGCCGAACAAAAGTGCCGACATTGCTTGGCCGGAAAGTATGGCCAGCCTCCGCAAACAGCCCCGAAACGTCCATTATGCGAAGACGGTTCTTCAGCAGGCGTTCAGCAACACGCATATCGGCATCACGTGCGCCGACATGCAGGATGAAGCCTGGCGTTGCGTCTCCCGAAACCTCCAGAATTCTGCGCGCCGCCAAGCATGCATACGGAAAATAATTGGCGTCGGCCGCCAGAAAAAAACAGGAATTTGCCACGCGCAATCCTTCGTATCGATACTGCGCGAGCCATATCGCCTTGGCGTTGCGGCGACAAGGCCGAATGCTGGCGACTTTCAGGCCCGGCGCGCCGTTTTAGCGCTTGCACCATACCCCTTGAAAATATATGGCTTTGCGCGGTCCGGAGTGTAGCGCAGCCCGGTAGCGCACTTGACTGGGGGTCAAGGGGTCGTCGGTTCGAATCCGGCCACTCCGACCATTTTTAGACAGGACTTGCCCCCAAAGGTCCTGCTTCTCAAATCACCAACATTCATCCTTGGCAGACGTCGACCCATTCGGCGCCGACGATGTCGGCCATGCGCTGCGGGCTGAGCCTTACAGCGGCGTTGGTGGCGCCGGCCGCGGGCACGACTTCATCGAAGGCGCGCAGCGAGACGTCGCAATAGACCGGCAGCGGCGCCGGCAGGCCGAATGGGCAGACGCCGCCGACGGGATGGCTGGTAATCGCGACAACCTCGTCGGCGTCAAGCATGCGCGGCTTGCCGCCGAAACGGTCCTTGAATTTGCGGTTGTCGAGCCTCGACATGCCGCCGGCCACGATCAGCATGGTCTCACCGCCGACGCGCAGGCAGATGGTCTTGGCGATCTGCGCCGGCTCCACGCCATGCGCCTCAGCCGCCAGCGCCACCGTCGCGGAACTCGCTTCGGTGACGAGCACTTCGACATCGGGCGCATGGGCAGCCAGGAAGGCGCGCACGGATTCAAGGCTCATCTCGGCATTGTCCCATTCGAAAACGGTTAGCGTTCACACTGGATAGCTTCACGCTCGGTCGGCGGCAACCTCCCCGCCCCTCGACGGCTGCAGCGATACCAGGCCAGGCGGGTCGCGCCGCATGTCAGCAACGCAAGGCGCATCCCCCGTGCGGGAGATGTGTTCGGGCTGCTGCCTTGGTAGGTCGCAATGGATCGGGGCCGGCGCTGATGCTGTGCTCCCACGACCAACCGGAGAGATCATCATGCTCAAGCTCGCCTCGGCTCTGGCGCTGCTGCTTATCGGGACGGCGCCGCTGCTTGCCGACGACATGCCGATAAACGCGGACGCCATCAAATGGGGCCCTGCTCCTGCTGTCCTGCCCGCCGGCGCGGACATGGCTGTCATCGCCGGGGACCCCTCGAAGGATGGCATCTACGTGCTGCGGTTGAAGCTGCCGGCCGGCTACAGGATTGCCGCGCACAACCATCCCACCTCGGAATATGTGACGGTGATTTCCGGCAATTTTCATATCGGCATGGGCGACAAGCTCGACGAGACCAAGGGCATCGAACTGACCGCCGGCGGCTTCGGCGTAGCCCCACAGGGAATGAACCATTACGCTTGGACGACAAGCGCTACGATCGTCCAGGTTCATGGCGAGGGGCCGTTCGCGATCACCTACGTCAACCCGGCGGACGATCCGAGCAAGAAGTGACATTCGCCGTTGGGCGAATGCAACAAGCCCGCCAGGGCAAACCATGGCGGGCTTGTTGAACGACGCTTGGCCGTTGTTTATGAAACGGACCGGTTTTCCACAGGCGCCGTGGGCGCCGGGGCATCGATCAGGGCCGTTTCCGGCAATTGCAATGCTGCGGCGATCCGGCGAAGTTTCGTCGGATCGGTGTCCTTGCCGCTCTCTATGTCGGCAATCTCGCTGGTCGACAGACCGCAGGTCAGGGAAAGCTCTTCAATACTGTATCCCTTTGTCTCCCGGATGGCTTTGAGGCCGGGGTGCTCGAGCGCAACGTCGGCCGCCAGCCTGGAGAAGGGTTCGTGTTTTGCAGTTTGGGGCATTGGCAACTCCATGGGGCTAAAGAGTTTTGGATCAAATGATAGGGTGTTGCCTGAGAGCCGGGACAATGCCCGCTTGACGGCGATTTGCCAAGGCCCAAACCGACCGTCACAGCATCGTGAACCGGCGTCAAAACCGCAGGCGCCAGGGCACATATAGGATCTCCGCCCCGATCTCCCAATCAAGTTCTTTTGAAGGGCCGCAGGCCGAAGTGTTCAGCGGTTTTGCGCCGCTCGCGCGTTAGCCTGATGTTGCTGGCAGCCGCATCGGGCCAGCTTTTCCCAAGAGGATCAGATCCATGACATTCAAGACATCAGCCATCGTGCTCGCCACGATTTCAGGCCTCGCTGGCGCGAGCATGGTCGCGGCGCAAGCCGCCGAGGCCGTGCGCATTCGCGGCACGGTGACCGCCTTTGCCGGAGCGACGCTGACGGTGAAGACCCGCGAAGGCGCTACCGACGCCATCGCGCTGGCTGAAGGGTGGAAGATTTCCGGCGTCGCCAAGGCGGATGCCGGGGATATCAAGCAAGGCGATTTCCTCGGCATTGCCTCTGTTTCGAAGGCCGATGGCGGCAGCGGCGCGCTCGAGGTGGTGATCTTCCCGGCCGCGCTGAAGGGCGCCGGCGAAGGCGACCGCCCGTGGGATCTCGAGCCCAACAGCCGGATGACCAACGGCACGGTCGCCGATGTCACCGAGATTGCAGGTCGCACGGTGACGCTGACCTACGACAATGGCCAGAAAAAGCAGATCGCGATCCCGCAGACGACGCCGGTGGTGACCTTCGCGCCGGCGACGCCCGCCGACCTCAAGCCTGGCGCTGTGGTGTTCGTCAACGCCGAGCGCGGCAGTGACGGCAAGCTGACCGCGGGCCGGGTCGTTGTCGGCACAAACGGCGTCATTCCGCCGATGTAAGTTGCCGACGAAGCCGCCAGACACAATCCAGAAACAAAATTCTACAGTCCGGAAAAACTGTCGAAAAGTTCGGAGGCGATAGTCATGACTGCGGGGTTCACCGGCACCGATCTTGCTCGGTGACGGCCAAATTCAGCCCGCGCAGAAAAGGAAACGAAGTCATGAAGAAGTCCCTCCTGTCGGCTCTCGGGCTGGCTTTTGCCCTGGCTGTCTCTCTGCCGCTCATCGGCGCCAGCAGCGCCGACGCAGCACCGCTGCACAAGAAGCATCACCACCATCATCATCATCACAACAAGCATCACCGCCATCACCATCACCACCACCACCACCACCACCACCACAAGAAGGTGGAGGCCAAGAAGGCCTGACACGGCCGACTTGCCCAACGGGAAGGCTGGCCCTGGAGTCCTCGCCAAGGCCGCCTTCCCGTTGGTTTTTGCCAGGCGACACGTGGAAAAGCTGAAGGCAGGATTCGATGGCGCCGATGCGCCAGAACGCGAGCAACCACAGCGCACCCCAACGAACGTATCAGGCGCAAGGCCGACAACACAGCGGTTGCCAGTTGCAGGACACCACGGGTCTCTCAATGCTGTCGGAACCCGCTAGGACGGCGCCGCGAACGCGAGCACTATTGCGATCAAAATCAAAAGCGGTCCCATCCATTTGAAATGCTTCGCGACCTGCAGCCACCATGGCTGCTGACCTTTCTGGGCCTGAAAAGGACTTTGGAGCAGCCCAAAACCAACGCCTGTCATCCACAGCCCAGCGCAGAACATGATGAACTCGTCGATGTAATTTGCGACCACGCCCGTCTCCTCCGCCGGTACCTTTGGACTGGCGTTATAGTCGCAGCCGGGAGTGGCAGAAAGCGCGGTGCCAAGTGGCGGCAATGACTGCTGCCGCTACCTGACAAGAGCCGGGCGCGGACTAGGTCTTGGCCGGCCATTTGGGCACGCCACGGTGTGACCTTCGCATGGGATGCCGCGCCGCTACCTCAGCGGCCTTCACGCGAAAATGCATGATCGATGCCGGCCCCGCCAGGCGCCGTCCGTTGGCGAAGGCTAAAAATCGACGTCGCGAAAAAACGCGAAGAAAATTCGAACCACGCATGAACCTTTGCTTTGGAGGCCGCACTAACCGGCATGGACGCCGAGAAGGCGATCCCAACACAGAAGGACGCCATGGTGGCGATCCTCGATCCAGAGAAGGAAATGCTCAAATGACCAACTTCAAGCGCATCACGCTCGCCGCGGCCCTCATCGTCTCGGCCTTCGGTTCGGCTTCCGTTCCGACCTCGGCTTTCGCCAACGGCACGCATCCCACGGGCGACGGCGGCGCGGTTTGCAAGGGCTCCGGTCATTGCCTGGTGCTCTCGATCGAGTGCAAAGGCACCTATACCGACGCCACGGACAAGAATGGCACTGTCTATGGCAAGTGCAGCCAGACCGCGCAGGTTTCGCCGCAGGCCAAGATCAAGCTCGCCAAGTAATCGGCCGCAGATCAGGGAAATGGCAGTCGTCCGCGGGACGGCCGCCATTTTCTTTTTGTTTTCGTGAATTGTTTTAGCGCCGGCTGAGCAACAAGCTGGCGAGAAGGCCGACCACGACCAACCCAACAGCAGCGGCTGTTGCCGGACGATCGCGCGCCGTCTTTTCGATCGCCCTGCCCTGCTTCCTGATCGCCGGCAGCGCATCGCTGACAAGGTCGGCAAGCTGCCCATAATAGTCCGAAGCGGCATCGCGCCCGTCCTCGTAGTAAGCACCGCCGCGTTTGGCCACGACTTTGCGCAAGGCGGCGAGCTCTTTGGAAAGGGTCGCGACCTGCTTTTCGAGATCGAGATCGGAGAGGGTCGAAAGCGATGCCATGATTGTTTTCCTTCTTTTTGAGAGAAGGCCAAACGCATGGCCGCAGAACCGGTTCCGGTCTGCTTGCCCGAGGCAGCGGAAAGGTTAGCGCACCTGGTCGAGCAGGCGCTTGCACTCCAGGAGGTCAAACAGCGCCTCCTGCAGCAAGGCCCGGTTGTCGCGCGACAGTTTCGATGCGCCGGGCTGGACCGGACCTTCCTCCTCGGTCTTGCCCAGGCCGAAAAAGCGGCGGCTGGGTTTTACCTTGGGCTGACCGACCAGCATCTCGTCATCCATGCCGCGCGGCTGGGCGGCTGGCGTCAGCGGCACCTGATCGGCCTGCCTGCGCTGCGAGATCGCTTCGACGGCAGCCATGTCGCCATTGCCGATGGCGACCAGGAAATGGTTGCCGTTCTCGCGCAGCAGTTTCTGCACGCCCTTGATCGTGTAACCCTGGTCGTAGAGCATGTGGCGGATGCCCTTGATCAGTTCGACATCCTGTGGCCGGTAGTAGCGGCGGCCGCCGCCGCGCTTCATCGGCTTGATCTGGTTGAAACGGGTTTCCCAGAAGCGCAGCACGTGCTGCGGCAGATCGAGATCCTCCGCGACCTCGCTGATGGTGCGGAAAGCGTCGGGGCTCTTGTCCATGGGCGAAATCCTCACGCTGGACGGCGATCCGGCCCAGTCTGCCGAATCGGGTATCATTTCAGCGGTTTATGAAACAATATTCAAGCCCGGCGTCAAAACGGCCCGGCGTTTTCAACCGAAGCCTGCGGCAGAACCTATTTGCCGCCCTTGGCCTTGCTGTTCTGGTGCGAGCGCAGGATACGGCTTTTCAGCACGTTCGACGACTTGAAGGTCATCACCCGGCGCGGCAGGATCGGCACTTCCTCGCCGGTCTTGGGATTGCGGCCGATGCGTTCGTTCTTGGAACGGACGTGGAAGGTGGCGAAGGACGACAGCTTCACCGTCTCGCCGCGTACGATGGCTTCACAGATTTCGTCCAGCACCGCTTCGACGAGTTCTGCCGATTCAGTGCGTGACAAGCCGACCTTACGGTAAACAGCTTCGGCAAGGTCGGCGCGCGTAAGTGTCTTTCCCCCCATGCGACCGTCCCATCAGTTCAAAAAACATAAATCGATACAGGTAAAGGCAGAGCCTAAGTAATTGATCCGGCAAGGTCAAGGACCGAAACCGGACCGTTCGGCACTTACCAGCGAACGAGAACCGCGCCCCAGGTGAAGCCGCCGCCCATCGCTTCCAGGAGCACGAGATCACCCTTCTTGATGCGACCGTCGGCGACGGCCACCGAAAGCGCCAGCGGCACGGAAGCAGCCGAGGTGTTACCGTGCAAATCGACGGTGACCACCACCTTTTGCTCAGCAATCCCGAGCTTCTTGGCCGAAGCGTCAATAATGCGTTTATTGGCCTGATGCGGCACGAACCAGTCGAGGTCGTCGGCGGTTATGCCGGCCTGCGAAAACGTCGCCTCGATGACATCGGTGATCATGCCGACGGCGTGCTTGAACACTTCGCGGCCTTCCATCCTGAGATGGCCGACCGTGCCGGTGGTCGAGGGACCGCCATCGACGAAAAGCTTGTCCTTGTGGGCGCCGTCGGAGCGCAGGCTCATCGCCAGCACGCCACGGTCGGCAATGCCGCCGGTGCCCTCATCCGCTTCCAGCACCAGCGCGCCGGCGCCGTCGCCGAACAAGACGCAGGTCGAGCGGTCGCTCCAGTCGAGGATGCGAGAAAAGGTCTCCGCGCCGATCACCAGCACGCGCTTGGCGAGGCCGCCTCTGATGTAGAGGTCGGCGGTGGTCACCGCATAGACGAAGCCCGAGCACACCGCCTGCAGGTCGAAGGCAAAGCCGTGATGCATGCCGAGCCGGTTCTGGATCTCGACGGCGGTCGCCGGAAAGGTGTTGTTGGGCGTCGAGGTCGCCAGCACGATCAGGTCGATGTCGGCAGGCGTAAGACCAGCATTGTCGAGCGCTGCGCGCGCCGCCGCCTCGCCCAGCGACGCCGTCGTCTCGTCATCGGCGGCGATATGGCGCTGGCGGATGCCGGTGCGCTGGGCGATCCACTCGTCCGAGGTCTCGACCATGCCTTCGAAATCGGCATTCTTCATGATGCGGCGGGGCAGCGCAGCACCGGTGCCGCGCACGACTGATCTGATCAAAGCTCTTTCCTATTCCTTTTCGTCGACGGTGGCGTCGGATTTCCTGCTTGCCTGGGCATGCGGGTTGCGCGCATGGAACAGGTCGAGATCGGCCTCGATGCGGTCGATCAGATTGTTGCGCACCATGTCGTAGCCAAGCTCGATGGCCGCCGCGAAACCGTCCGAATCGGCGCCGCCATGGCTCTTTACCACGATGCCGTTCAGACCCAGGAAAACACCGCCATTGGAGCGGCCTGGATCGAGCTTTTCGCGCAGGCGGTCGAAAGCGCCCTTGGCGAAGACATAGCCGATCCTGGCCATCAGCGTGCGGTTCATCGCGGCGCGCAGATAGCCTGAGATCTGGCGCACAGTGCCTTCTGCCGTCTTGAGCGCGATGTTGCCGGCAAATCCTTCGGTGACGACCACGTCGACCGTGCCCTTGCCGATGTCGTCACCCTCGACGAAGCCATGATAATTCATCGAGGCCATGTTGGCCTCGCGCAGCATGCGCCCGGCTTCCTTGACCTCTTCCTGACCCTTGATCTCCTCGACGCCGACATTGAGCAGGCCGACTTTCGGCCGGTCGATGCCGAACACCGAGCGCGCCATGCCGGTGCCGAGAATGGCAAAGTCGATCAGCTGGTGCGCATCGGCGCCGATGGTGGCGCCGACATCCAGCACCACGCTCTCGCCGCGCATCGTGGGCCAGATCGCCGCGATCGCCGGACGGTCGATGGTCGCCATCGTGCGCAGGCAGAATTTCGACATCGCCATCAGCGCGCCGGTATTGCCGGCCGAAATGCAGGCCTGCGCGCTGCCACTCTTGACTGCTTCGACAGCCTTCCACATCGACGACTTCCAGCGGCCGTGGCGCAGCGCCTGGCTCGGCTTGTCATCCATCCTGACCGCGACTTCGCAATGGTGGAACTCGCTGACCTCGGCCAATTTGGGGAATTTGGCGAGTTCGGGGCGCACCAATTCCTCGCGCCCATAGATGACGAAGCGGATGTCGGGACGCCTGACGGCGACCGTCATGAGTGCCGGGATGACCACGTTTGGCCCGTGATCGCCACCCATGGCATCGATGGAAATCCTGATCACGCGGTCTTTATCTCACTAGCTTGGGCCAGGGCACATGGCCCGCGAAAGAAATACTAAACTCGCGAAATTCGGGGGCTCGCGAAGGTTCGGCGAAAATAGCGGTTTTGGGCTGCCGCACAACCGGCTTTTCTCCGATCGCTTCGTGTTTTAGGATTTTCCAAGCAAGGATCGCAGCTTTTGCTGGAATTCATTCTCGACGGGCTCGTCCGGGCCGGCGGCATCGAGAGAGGCGCCTGCCTTGCGCGGATAGGGATCGATCGCCAGCCCGAAGAACTGTTCGGCGAGCGCGCCGACGTCGATCGTGTCGCCGGAGAATGTTTCCGGGCCGTCTGGCCCGTCGGCGTCGAGCAGGATCTCGCCGCCGCCTTCGAACCCTTGCCGTCCGAGCTTGGATTGCTCCGGCAGGAACAGCGCCTCGACCTCCTCGTCGATATGGGCCGCGACCGGCTCAAGGGTGACGATGCAGGCCTGGGTGATATCAGCCTCGACGCGGCCGCTGACCTTGACGCCATTGCGCTTCCACGGCGCCACCAAAAGCTCAGCACGGTAGTTTTCGACCGAAAGCAGCTCGTGCTCGCGCGCAAGCGTTGCGCGCTGCGCGGCGTCGGCGTCGATCACCACCTGCAAACCTTTGTGCGGCAGGCGGCCGACATTGGCCGCGAATGAGACCGGGCTAGGCGTGTCCAGATGTTTCATCTTGGTCTCCCTCCTCACTCCGCTTTCGCGACCGGAAACGCCACGGCACCGGAAACGATCGATTCGGACGGCTGTGCTTCAAGCTGCCTTGCTGCATCGATTACATAGGACGCCAGCGGCAAGGCTTGCGGCCAGGCGCCGGCATCGGGCCTGACATTGCGCGCCAGGGCGGCAGCAAGCGCGTCGGGGTCGCTGCGTCCCAGCGCGTCGTCATAGGCGGCGGTACGGCCGTAGAACATTTTGGCCAGCCTCTTCATGCGCTTGGGCACGCCGACATCGCCAATGCCCAGTTCCCGCAGCGAATGCTCGACATCGAGAAAGAACTCGTCGATCAGCACCTGCGCGACCTCTTGCGCGACGCCCTCTTCGCCGCGCAGCCGGTGCTGAAACAGGAACATATGCAGCGAAAGCATCTCGAAACGGCCGAGTGGCGTATCCGGCACATTCCAGTGGGAATAAAACACGATCTGCCGCGCCGCCGCCACGATTTGTGCGTAAAGCGCCTCGGTGATAGCGCGGTTGGCCTTGCGTTCGCGGCCAAAAAGGCGCTGGAACATTGAGGGTGGTCTCCTGGGGACCGATTGTTTGAATGGGCCTTGTTGCATCGGCAAGCAAGCTGGTTTACCGGTTTTGCCGCCCAGCGCAAGTTGCGGCCAGCTAATGGAGTTGTTGTTGCGCGCGCTGAAATTCAAGTCGACTTTTCTGCCCGGGGCCACCGCCGCGGTTTCGCTGGTGCTGGTGGCTTCCGCGCTGTCGGGCTGCAATTCGTCCAAGATGTTCGGCGACCTTAACCCTAGCGAGACGCTGACGCAGGGCTATGTTATCGACCAGCAGGCGGTCGATTCAGTGCCGGTGGGCTCCAGCCGCGAACAGGTGCTTCTGGCGCTCGGCACGCCATCGACGAAAGCCACCTTCGACAATGAGGCGTTCTATTACATTTCGCAAACGCGCAAGCGCTATGTCGCTTTCGACAAGCCGCGCCTGGTCGACCAGAAAGTGCTCGCGGTCTATTTTGGCGAGGACGGGCGCGTCACCCAGATTGCCAATTACGGTCTGAAGGACGGCAAGATTTTCGACTTCATCTCGCGCACCACGCCGACCGGCGGCAAGGACCAGAACTTCCTCAGCCAGATCATCAAAGGCGCCAGCAAGCTGGCGCCCCCCATTCCTGGCGGCGGCGCCTAAGAAGCGACCGCCTTCCTCAGATTTTTGCTTCCCCCGAAGCGACACCATCTCAGGCGACCAAAAGCCCGCGGGAGCGATCCTGCGGGCTTTTGTTTTGAGGTTATGCGGCCGCAACACCCGTCGCGCTTTGCCGCGCGTGGCCTGTTCGGCCGCCGGGCTCCAGCGAGGCGCGGTGCACAGCCGCACTCTGCCGCGCTTCCGAAGGCGTCATGCCGAAATGCCGGCGGAAGGCGTGGTTGAAGGTCGAGAGATCGCCGAAGCCGGCGTCGAAGGCGATGGCGCCGATGGTGCGGTGTGCCAGGCGCAGGTCGGATAGCTTGCTGCAAACCAGCGCCAGCCGCCGGCCAAGCACGAACTGCGACAGCGAGGTACCCTCACCCTCGAACAGCTTTCTGATATAGCGCGCGCTGACGCGGTGGCGCCCGGCCAGCGCGTCCGACCCAACATCGCCGGAAGCCAGATTGCTTTCGATATCGGCTTTGATGGCGCGAAGCCGCGCGGCGCGTATGCCGCGGCCTGCGGCGACCTCGGTGGCGTCCTGCGTTGCCCCGACCACGACCGCGATAAGGTCCTGTATGTGCTTGGCGGCAAGCCAGCGCAATTCGGACGCGGCCAGGTTCGGCTCCTGCATCAGCAGACGGACATAGCTGGTCAGCAGCAAGAACTTTTCGCCCACGCATGACATCGGCGTCATCAGGGCGGCATCCGCATTCGCAGCCATGGGCCCGAGCGCTGCCTTGGGGATGGTGATGAAGAGATGATGCGACATCGCCCGCTCGATCACATGCGGATCAGAGGAGGACAGAAGGATTGCCTGGCCGGCCTCGATGCTGGCCTCGCGGCCGAGATGCGAGAAGGTGGCAGCGCCCTCCAGACACATGAAGAAAATGTAATCATCGGTCCCCTTGGCCATGGCGCGGGAACGGATGGTGCGGAAGGCGGTGGTCCTCGAATCGGCAATGCCGACGCCCGGCAGCCGCAGGATGGTCGCGTCGACGGAGAGCTTTTCCTCCGTGACGTTAAAATCCATGTCGGTCACCATCCGGCGCAACAGGTCGCAATAGACGTTTCGCCATTCCGCTCGCGGCCACATGGCGGTCGAAAAGCGCGCATGCGCAAACTCGGGGGGTCGAATAGTCATGGGGTACTCCCAAGCGATTGTCTTCATTTCACTGTCGTTCGTAGTCGAGGCTCGTTCCATGAACGGCCTCTCATTCCGACGGCGGCAATCGGGGGGCAGTGGATGGCTACAATGATTTGCGCACTTGGACAAAAGACTATTTACGAAGCTATGGATGAGCTTAGTTCATTCATGCTAAGAAACCCAGGGGCAGGATAGGGTAACGGCAGATGACAAGACGGCTTCCACAACTGGAATCCATTCGGGCTTTCGAGGTCATTGCCCGGCTGGGCAGCTTCAAGCGCGCCGGCGATGAGCTGAATGTTACGCCAAGCGCGCTCAGCCACCGCATCGCCGATCTCGAAGCCGATCTCGGCGTGCTTCTGTTCACCCGCCATGTCCGCCGCGTCGAACTAACGCTTGAAGGCGAAAGATTGTCCGCGGGCGTGAGACGCGCACTGCTGGAAATCCAGAGCACGATCGCGAGTGTCGCGCGCAACGAGCGCACGAGGCTGAGGGTCACCGCCATTCCTTCGCATGCCGTGCGCTGGCTGGCCCCGCGTCTGCACAGGTTTCGCAAAAAGCATCCCGAAACAGAGATCGACATCAATGCGGATCTTGCAGTCGTCGACCTTTCGCAGCGAACAGTCGACATCGCATTGCGCTTCGGCGGCGGACACTATCCGGCCGTCGAGACCGAATGGCTGATGGCTGATGCGATCTTTCCTGTCGTCAGTCCCGACTATCTCGCCGCCAACGGCCCGGCCAGAGACCAGCACGATGTGCTGCGACTGTTTCGCATCCTCGACACGACGGCCGAAAATGACGAGAGCGGCGCCAATTGGCGCCACTGGTTCGAGAGAAACAATCTGCCGCTGGATACGGTTGGCGACGGCATGAATCTGAACGGCACCTTGCTGGCGGTCGAAGCGGCGGCCAGCGGGCTGGGCGTCGCCATCGCGAGGAAGTCGCTGGTCGAGAGCGATTTGCGCACCGGCAGGCTCGTCCGCCTCCTGACGACGGACATACCGACGAACTGGAACCACTACGTCGTCGTGCACCCGTCCATCTCCGCCTGGGAGCCTGCCAGATCGTTCATCAACTGGCTGAAGGCGGAAGCCGGCGACAGCGCCGGCGCCGGTTGACCTCGGCGGCCGTTTGGGAACTCTCCTCGGGAGGTCAGCAGAAGGCGCCCCCCGGTGCTCAAGGACTCATTGCACCGGCCGGTTGCTCATCCTTGCGGCCCGACTGGTTCGCGGCCTTGGCGGCAAGCGCTGCCGCCATCTGGCTCTCCAACTCGCGCAGCTTGGCGTCGAGTGTCGCCATGCCACCCCAGCCGAATGTCGCGCGGTACAGCGGTGCGATCTCGGGCGTCAGGAATTCGACGAGGGTTTCGTCCTCGACCCAGACCTTGAGCACCTTGAACAGGCGCGCATCGATCAGCTCGCTATGCCAGCCCATGCGGGCGGCAATGCCCTGGATGGTTTCGGTCGAATTGGGCGTGCTGAGCAGCACATGCGAGCCGGAGCGCAGGCGCATGTTCGGGTCGAAGCCGATGCCGAGCGGCGCTTGCTGGTCCAGAACCGTGCCGCACGGCAGGATTTCGATCAGCGAGCCGAAATCGTCGCCGAGGCAGACGAACCATGCTCCCTCAGGAAATGGCGGCGACGGCGCACGAACCGCGGTGGCGACAAGCATTTCGGCAAGGACGCTGGCGACGGCCTGCGGATCGCGGGCGTTGAATGAAGCGTGGTGCAGCATGGCAATACTCCTGTTTTCAACGGCGGCGGCCGGCAGAAGTGCCGACCCATGCCGCGGCGTTCCGCGAAAACTGAATCACCGGCTGAGCGTCAGGATGACCGCGGCAAACAGGCAGGCGTATTCGGCCAGTCCAAGCACAAGGCGCAGATTGTGGTTGGCCGCCCAGCTGTCGCGCGTCTGCGCCCAATCATCGGGGATGGTCACCGGCGTCCAGCTCTGCACCCGTTTGTTGAGCGGCACCTGACGGCTGACGGTGAAGCCAATGTCGATCACCACCAGCGCCGCGGCGACGATCGTCAGGATGCGCGGCAGGCCGGCATCGACCGCAAACATCGCCGTCGCCGCGATCAGCACCAGCGTCGTCAGCCTGACGACCGGCATCACCCGGGTAAACGTTCCGGTCGCGCATCTGATGCATGGCCATGTACTGGCCGGCGGTAAGATCATCGATGCGAAAATCATGGATTACGCCCGAGACGTAGATGCCGGCAATAATTCCAGCCAGCGCAAGCGAAGCCGTCATCAAAAACATGTCCATGTCTTTTCCTGCCGAAATGCCTTTCCCTGCCCGAAATCGCCGCGAGGGCGAGCAGACACCGCGTCGATCGCAATGTCCTGGCCATGGCCGGGGTATTAAAGCAGGCGAACGGTCCGGGCTTGGGCAGAACGGAACGATGTTTTGGGCAATGCGGCCCTCCGATTGCATCAAAACATCAAGTGCCGTGAGATCGAAACCCATCAGCAAACCTTGACGCGTACTTGCCAGCGACCGGTCAAATTCGTATCAGACCGTGCTGGCCAATGGCGCATCACGCTGAATTGGGAGGAGCATCCGTGCCGGAAAAAACCCGGACAAAACCGACAGGCTGGATGGCGACCGGAACGGCTGACAGCCAAGTGGTCACGGCTGACTGGATGCCCATCGAGCAGGTGACGATCGATGGCGTGAGGGTCAAGGAGATCAGGCCGGTCGCAACCTCCACCGGCTATCTGACCGAGATCTTTCGCGAGGAGTGGGAGCTCGATTCGGAGCCGGTCGGCCAGGTCTTCCAACGCACCTTGTATCCCGGCGCGGTGACGGGCTGGCATGCCCATGCGGTGACGACCGACCGGCTGTTCTGCTGCGTCGGCAGCGTTCGCATTTCGCTGTTTGACGGACGCAAGGCCTCGCCGACCTTCGGCGCCGTCTGGCACAAGATTATCGGCCCGCTGCGCCCGGCGGTCGTCATCATTCCGCCCGGCATATGGCACGGTGTTGTTTCGCTCGGAGCGGAGACGGCGGTGCTGCTCAACCTCGTCGACAAGGCCTATGCCTACAATCAGCCCGACCATTGGCGCCTGCCGCCAGACACCGACCACATTCCCTACAGACTGGTGTAGCGTGGAAGCATCGGCGCAGCGCGATCAGGCCGGCGGCGAACCGCTGGTTTCGATCGTGATCGCGACGCACAACCGGCCGGCAGCACTGCGGCAGGCATTGACCAGCGTCATGCGCCAGACGTTGCAAGACTGGGAAGCCTTGGTCATCGGCGACGATTGCAGGCCGGATACGGCGGCCGTTGCCGCCGAATTTGACGATACCCGCATCGTCTACATCGATCTTCCCGTCAATTTCGGCGAACAGTCCGGTCCCAACAATATCGGCTTTGCCAGGGCGCGTGGCCGCTTCGTCGCCTTGCTCAACCACGACGATCTGTGGTTTCCCGACCATTTGGCGGCGATGACCGGCTGGATCGACGCCTCGGGCGCCGACGTGGTGCTGGCGCGCGGTGCCGTCATCCAGCCGCCGTCGGCGGCCGGCAATCCTGTCAATTCGATCTTCGGGATCGGCAAGGATGGTTTTTACGACCCCGTCACGACGGAAGGATTTGGCTCGGCACACATGTTTCGCCGCGCTTCGTTCAGCCTGCTCGGACCTTGGCGACCTGCCAGCCAGTGCTTTTGCGAAAGCTCGCAGGACTGGCTGTTTCGGGCATGGCGAAAGGGCGCGGTGATCGCGACGATGCCGCACCTCACGGTGATCAAGCTGCATTCCGGCATACGCAAGGGTTCCTATCTCGGCGACAATGCGCAGGAACAGAAGGATCTTCTGGACGCCATGCAGACGCCGGACGCCTTGCGCGTGAAAATCCTTGGCTGCGCGGGCGAACCCATTCGCGTGGCAGCATCGAGTTATCTCAGGCGCAGGCTGATGGCGGCTCTTGGCATCCATCCCCGCGCCCGCGCCTTCCGCCGCAAGTATAAGCGAGGCGCCTTCCTTGCCAAGCTGCGGCGCCTGCGTGGCCTGGCGCCGATGCCTGAGCGCGAACCTGGCGTGAGCGAATTGCTCGATCGCTACAGCAAGCGCGGCGATGCCGGGACCGAGCCGGATGAGGGTTGACTGCCACCAGCGTAAATCTCAAACAAAAACCCGCGGGATCGCTCCCGCGGGTTTGTTCCTGAAGCAGTGGCGTTGCCTTAGCCGTGCGCGAGCACGGCCAGCAGCAGAAGCGCCACGATGTTGGTGATCTTGATTGCCGGGTTGACCGCCGGGCCGGCGGTGTCCTTGTAGGGATCGCCAACCGTGTCGCCGGTGACCGAAGCCTTGTGCGCTTCGGACCCCTTGAGGTGCTTGACGCCGTCCTTGTCGACAAAACCGTCCTCGAACGACTTCTTGGCATTGTCCCAGGCGCCGCCGCCCGAAGTCATCGAGATGGCGACGAACAGGCCGTTGACGATGACGCCGAGCAACGAGGCGCCGAGCGCCGCAAAGGCGGACGCCTTGGAGCCCGAGATCAGCTGCACGCCGAAATAGACGACGAGCGGCGCCAGCACCGGCAGCAGCGAGGGGATGATCATTTCGCGGATCGCCGCCTTGGTCAGAAGGTCGACGGCGCGGGCATAGTTTGGCTTGGAGGTGCCGGCCATGATGCCCGGATCCTCGCGGAACTGCTTGCGCACTTCCTCGACGATGGCGCCGGCCGCACGGCCGACGGCCGTCATGGCGATGCCGCCGAACAGATACGGGATCAGACCGCCGAAGATCAGGCCGGCTACGACGTAGGGATTGGAGAGGTCGAAGGAGACATCGCCCATGCCCTGGAAGTACGGATATTTGTCGCCATTGGCGGCAAAGAACTTCAAATCGTTCGAATAGGCCGCAAACAGCACCAGCGCGCCGAGGCCGGCCGAACCGATGGCATAGCCCTTGGTCACCGCCTTGGTGGTGTTGCCGACCGCGTCGAGCGCGTCGGTGGAGTGGCGCACTTCCTTGGGCAGGCCGGCCATTTCGGCAATGCCGCCGGCATTGTCGGTGACCGGGCCGAAGGCGTCGAGGGCGACGATCATGCCGGCAAGGCCGAGCATGGTGGTGACCGCGATCGCCGTGCCGAACAGGCCGGCGAGCTGGTAGGTCGAGATGATGCCGCCGACGATGACGATTGCCGGCAGTGCGGTCGATTCGAGCGACACCGCAAGTCCCTGGATGACGTTGGTGCCGTGACCGGTCACCGAGGCCTGGGCGATGGAGTTCACCGGGCGCTTGTTGGTGCCGGTATAGTATTCGGTGATCACCACGATAAGACCGGTCACAACGAGACCGATCAGGCCGCAGATGAACAGGTTCTTGCCGATGATGGTCATGCCGGCGACGGTGCCGACCTCGCCCCAGCCGACGGTTGCCGAGGTAGCGACACCGAGACCGACGATCGACAGCAGGCCGGTGACGATCAGGCCTTTGTAGAGGGCGCCCATGATCGAGCCGTTGGAACCGAGCTTGACGAAGAAGGTGCCGACGATCGAGGTCAGGATACAGGCGCCGCAGATCGCGAGCGGATAGAGCATCGCCGCACCCAGAGCGGCGGTTCCGCCGAAGAAGATGGCAGCCAGCACCATGGTGGCAACGACGGTCACCGCATAGGTCTCGAAGAGGTCGGCGGCCATGCCGGCGCAATCACCGACATTATCGCCGACATTGTCGGCGATGGTGGCCGGGTTGCGCGGATCGTCTTCGGGAATACCGGCTTCGACCTTGCCCACGAGATCGCCGCCGACGTCGGCGCCCTTGGTGAAGATGCCGCCGCCCAGACGGGCGAAGATCGAGATCAGCGAAGCGCCGAAGCCGAGCGAAACCAGCGCATCGATGACGATGCGGTCATTGGGCTGCAGGCCCATCGGGCCGGTCAGAATATAGTAGTAAATCGACACGCCGAGCAGCGCCAGGCCAGCCACCAGCATACCGGTGATGGCGCCCGACTTGAAGGCGATGTCGAGACCGGCGGCGAGGCTGTTGGACGCAGCCTGCGCGGTGCGCACATTGGCGCGCACCGAGACGTGCATGCCGATGAAACCGGCGGCGCCCGAAAGCACGGCGCCGATCAGGAAGCCGACCGCGGCGGTGATCGAAAGCAGCCACCAGGCGAGCACGAGCACGACCACGCCGACAATGGCGATGGTGGTGTACTGGCGCGCCAGATAGGCTTGCGCGCCTTCGCGGATGGCGGCGGAGATTTCCTGCATGCGTGCGTTGCCCTGATCGGCTGCAAAAACCGATCGTGTCGCCCAGATGGCGTAAAGGATTGAAAGCAAGCCGCAGGCGATGACGGCAGAAATGATGGTCATTGCCGAATTTTCCTCGATTGATGGCCCAAAAGAACCCCTCCCTGGGCCGTTGGTGCGGGGAGCGGATAAGCCTAGGCGGAATCCGTCCTTCGCAGCGGTGTATGCGAAACAGGGCTCGGAACGTCAAGATATTGTTCGGTTTTTGCCCCGCTTTCAGCCAAAAGGTTTAGGCCAGAACATTCCCGTGGCCGATGCCTTGCTATTAGATCGGTTGAAATGACGCTGCGTCAGTCAATGCTTTGCCCGCAGTCCAGCGAAGGTCAGTCGCCAGTCTCCTGCCCCATCTTGCGCGCCGTATAGCGCTCGATGGCGGACAGTCCGTCATAGATCAGCATCGCCAGCGCCGCGACGATCAGGCCGCCTTGCAGGACGAAGGCGAGATTGTTGGACAGCAGGCCGGCGATGATCACCTCGCCCAGCGTCTTGGCGGCAACCGTCGAGCCGATCGTCGCCGTGGCCAGGCTGATCACCACCGACAGCCTTATTCCTCCCAGAATGATCGGCGCGCTCAGCGGCAATTCGACCTTGACCAGTCTTTGCCAGCCCGTCATGCCGGCGCCGCGCGCGGCCTCCATGATGTTGCCGGGCAGCGTTGTGAGGCCGGTCAGCGCGTTCTCGAAGATCGGCAGCAGGCCGTAGAGAAACAGCGCAATCAGCGTCGGCTTCTCGCCGAAACCGACGGCGGGCACCGCCAGCGCCAGCACCGCCACCGGCGGAAAGGTCTGGCCGATATTGACCAGACTGCGCGACAGCGGCAGGAATTCGGCGCCCGCCGGCCTGGTCACCAGGATGGCAAGCGCCACGGCAACGATGGTTGCGGCGACGGTAGCGATCAGCACGGTCCTGAGATGCAGCAGGGTCAGCGTCAGCAGGCTGCCCTGATTGTAGATCGCCGGCGCATTGTTTTCGGTCAGCGGCTTCAACAGCGGCTCGAACCAGCCGGGATTGGTGACGAAGGCTATGAGAAGCACCACCAGTGCAAGCCTGAGCAGCGAAGGCAGCCAGGCTTTTAGACCGGCCCCTTTCATGCCGGCCTCGCCGCGCGCTTCACCAGCCCGTCGACGGTGACGCGGCCGAGCAGCTTGCCGTCTTCGCCCTTGACCGGCAGCGCCGGCCGGCCCGACCACAGAAGCTCGGCCAGCGCGTCGCGCTGGCTGGCGTCGCCTGGGATCGCCTCGCCTTCGGCAGTCCCCTTTTCCACGGCGTCGCGCACGCGGCCGAGCGACAAGAGCCGGAACGGCTTTTCGCTGGCGCCGACCAGGGTTTCGACGAAGGCGTTCGCCGGCCGCGCCAGGATCTCTTCCGGCTTGGCGTATTGCACCAGCTTTCCGGCATCCATGACGGCGATCTTGTCGCCCATGTGGACCGCCTCCTCCATGTCGTGGGTAACGAGGATGATGGTGGTGCCGAAGCGCTTCTGGATTGCCAGCAGGTCCTCCTGCGCCTTGGTGCGGATGATCGGGTCGAGTGCGCCGAACGGTTCGTCCATCAGAAGCACATTGGGCTCGGCGGCGAGCGCGCGGGCGACGCCGACACGCTGCTGTTGCCCGCCGGACAGTTCGTGCGGGTAGCGCGGGCCATAGGCCTCGGGGTCGAGCTGGTAGAGTGTCATCAACTCATCGACGCGGGCCTTGATGCGGTCCTTGTCCCAGCCCAGCAGGACCGGCACGGTGGCGATGTTCTGCGCAACGGTGCGGTGCGGGAACAGGCCGTGGCCCTGGATAGCGTAGCCGATGCTGCGGCGCAGCTCGTAGCCGGGCAGCGTGCGGTTGTCGTTGCCGTCGAGCTTGATGACGCCGGCGGTCGGCTCGACCAGCCGGTTGATCATTCGCAGCAGCGTCGTCTTGCCGGAACCGGAGGTACCGACAATGACGCAAACCGTACGCGGCTCGACGACCATGGACACGTCGTCGACCACGGTCGTCGCGTCATAGCGCTTGGTAATGCCTTCGATCTCGATCATGCCGTTTCAACCCTGCGCCTGGTGGCGGTCATTTCGATCACTGCGTCGAGGATGATGGCCGCGGCGAAGGCCAGCGCCACCGTCGGCACGGCGCCGAGCAGCACCAGGTCCATTGCGGTCTGGCCGACGCCCTGGAAGACGAAGACGCCAAAGCCGCCGCCGCCGATTAGTGCTGCGATGGTGGCCAGGCCGATGTTCTGCACCAGCACGATGCGGATGCCGGTGAGGATCACCGGAAAGGCCAACGGAAACTCGACGCCGAACAGGCGCTGGCCATCGGTCATGCCCATGCCGCGCGCTGCATCATTGGCCGCGCGGGGTACGCCGGCAAGCCCGACCACGGTGTTGGCCACCACCGGCAGCAGCGAATAGAGGAACAAAGCCACGAAGGCGGGCGCGGTGCCGATGCCTCTGATACCGAGCGCTGCGGCACCCGGAACATGCGCGGCGACCCAGCCCAGCGGCGCGATCAGCAGGCCAAACAGCGCGATCGAGGGTATGGTCTGGACGATGTTGAGCACATTGAGCACGCCGGCCCGCAACCGTTCGACGCGGTGGCACAGGATGCCGAGCGGCAGGCCGACGATCACCGCCGCCGCCAGCGACCCCAGCGCCAGTGTGATGTGCTTGGAGCCTTCGGCCCAGAAACTATCGGCGCGGTTTGCATATTCCTTGAGGATCGACAGGCTGTCCCACTGCCCCGATATCAGCAACAAGCCGATGGCCAGCGCCGCGACGACGAGCACGCCGACGCGGGCCGGTGGCGACAGGTTGAGCCTGGTCAGCACGTCGGCGAGCAACAATGTGAAGGCAAAGATCAACAGCCAGAACCCGGAAGCCGGCGAGATGCGGGCGAAGGTGTTGCCGGCCGGCATCAGGAAGGTGCCGGCGACACCGATCAGCATGGCAAGGGCGGCGAGCGCCACGACGCTTGCGGCCAGGCGCAGGACAAGCGGGGTTTTCAGCAAGGCAACAATTGCGGCCACGACGACGATCGCCAGCAGTAGCGGCCCGACTGTGGCCGGCAGCGCCTCCAGGATCGAGCGCGCCTGACCGGGAACGATACGATTGGCGCGGAAGGTGGCGAACGGAGCCAGAAACGCCGCATAGGCAACGATCGCCGCGATAACCATGCCGAGCTTGTCGAAACGCAGGGTCATGGATGCCCCCCATGAGGAGCGATTTTCCACGTTGCGCAGACTACGCTGGTGATCGGCGCAAGCCGACGCGAAGTCCGATCTCCCCCCTTGCGGGGGAGATGGCCGGCAGGCCAGAGGGGGGTGTGAAGGATCGTCAGCTTTCGAGCGTCGGCCTGTTCGGAAGCAACCCTGTCGAGGCACGCACCTGCTACCGGTTGTGAGGTCGGCGGGACAGCACCCCCCTCTGTCCTGCCGGACATCTCCCCCGCAAGGGGGGAGATCAGCAGCTTCCAGAGAGGGGTGTCTCGCACCAGCGTCACGATCAGCTATGCGCTGACTACTTCAAAAACCCGTTCTTCTTCAAAAAGTCCTCGGCGACACCCTTGACCGGCTCGCCGCCGACCTGGACGCGGCCGTTGAGTTCCTGCAGCGTGACGAGGTCGAGCTTGGCGAACACCGGCTTCAACAGCGTCTCGATCTCCGGATGCTCTTTCAGCACCGCTTCGCGGATGATCGGCGCCGGCTGGTAGACCGGCTGCACGCCCTTGTCGTCGGCGAGCACGACCAGGCCGGACGGCGCGATGCCGCCGTCGGTGCCGTAGACCATGGCGGCGTTGGCGCCGTTGGTCTGGTTGGCGGCAGCACCGATTGTCGCGGCGGTGTCGCCGCCCGAAAGCGTGATCAACTGCTCGGGCTTCAGCGTGAAGCCGTAAGTGGTCTGGAACGCCGGCAGGGCTGCCGCCGAATTGACGAACTCGGCCGAGGCCGCCAAAACGACCGTGCCGCCGCCGGCGACATATTTGCCGAAGTCGGTCAGGGTCGCCAGCTTGTTGGTCTCGGCAACCTCCTTGCGCAGCGCGATCGCCCAGGTGTTGTTGGCCGGTGACGGCGACAGCCAGACGATCTTGTTGGCATCATAGTCGAGCTTCTTGGCGGTCTCATAGGCCTTGGCGGCATCCTTCCAGACCGGATCGTCGGCCTTCTCGAAGAAGAAAGCGGCATTGCCGGTGTACTCGGGATAGATGTCGATCTCGCCGGCAGTGATCGCCTTGCGTACCACCGGCGTGCCGCCGAGTTGGATGCGGTCGGTGGTCTTGATGTTGTTGGCGTTGAGCACAAGCTGGATGATGTTGCCGAGCACGCCGCCCTCGGTGTCGATCTTCGAGGAGACGACCACCTGGGCATTGGCGGAGGCGGCCGTGATGCCAAGCGCCAACGCCGCGCCGGCCAGAATCTTGACTGAAAACATTGTGAAAACCCCTTGCTTTGGACCGAAATGCGGTGGCCGCATATGAGCATGGCTTCAACGCCCCGTCGGGGCACACGGTTTCATAACAATGGGTACAGACGCAATAATTTTGTGCGGTCGCCGCGATTTCGGCCACTGGTCTGCTGACAGCAGGGGTATTCCGATCAGGCGGCAACGTTCGGCTTTGCGGCAACTGCCTTTTCGACAATTTCGGGAGCAAGCTCCAGAACCTGCAGGAGCAGGCGGCCAGCGGGATCAGGCTTGCGCCTTCCCTGTTCCCAGTTGTTCATCGTAGATGCCGGAATGCCAAAGCGGCGCTCGAACTCCTTGACGGATTTTGCCACCTTCTTGCGGATAGCACGGATGCGTTCTGCCGGCATAGGATCGACGTTTACGGTTTCGAGCGCAAGCTCACCGCGCTTCCACGCCAAAGCTTCATTCAATCCTTCCTCAAGGGCCTTGCCGAGTTCAGTACGATCATCAGTCATCGGTCAGTTCCTTTACGAGTGCGAGCAGAGCCTTGCGGTCGGAGGCTGAGAGATCCGCCATTTCATTCTTGGCGTAAGCTGTGAGCATCAAGGCGGTATCGTCTGACAAAATAACGAAGTAAATCGCTCGTCCACCGCCGCGCTTGCCGCGACCACCAAGGCCAAAACGCATCTTGCGGATGCCACCCAGCCCCTGAATTACATCGCCGGCGAGCGGATTCGACGCAACGGCCTGTTCCAGTGCCGCCACGTCGGAAGCCGAAGCACCAATCCTCTTCAGGTCTTTCAGGTAACGTTTGGTGCGAACGATTTCCATGGCCATTACTACGCCATTGGCGCAGATCGGTCAAGTATAATACGCCAATGGCGTAATTCTTCGCAGAAATCCGTGCTGACCTAGGGATTGCTTTAACGGGCAGAAATTTTTCCCGAAGCCGTAATCTTCAATGTTACCAGGGCAAGGAAACACAGGGCGACGACGGGGAAAACCAGCCAGTTCAGCATCTCCCAGCCCCAGGCATTGTAGATGGCGCCCGACATTAGCGAGGCGAAGGCGACGGAGCCGAACAGGACGAAGTCGTGGAAGCCCTGCACCTTGCTCTTTTCGGACGGATGGTAGCTGTCGGCGACCATGGAGGTGGCGCCGATGAAGGCGAAATTCCAGCCGAGGCCAAGCAGGATCAGCGCCGTCCAGAACTGCCACAAATGCAGGCCGGACAAAGCCACCGCGGCGCAGCCGATGAGCAGGACCAGGCCGGTTGCGACGATGCGTTCGGCGCTGCAGCGATGGATCAGCGATCCGGTGAAGAAGCTCGGCGCAAACATCGCCATCACATGCCAGGAAATGCCGAGCGTGGCGTCGTCCGTCGACAGGCCGCAGCCGACCATGGCCAGCGGCGCGCCGGTCATGACGAAACTCATCAGCGCATAGCTGCCGACGGCGCAAAACAGTGCCGCGACGAAACGCGGCCGGGTGACGATATCGGACAGCGGCCGGGCGTCGCTTGACGCGACTTGCGCGTGGCCGGGAGCCTTGGCCGGGATGCGCAGGAATGACAGGATGATGGCGCCGGCCGCCGCCAGAACCGGAATGGCCACGAACGAGCCGGCAAACATCACCGGCGCCAGCAATTCGCGGGTGAAGATGACGATCTGCGGCCCGAGAATCGCGGTGATGACGCCGCCGGCCAGCACGAAGGAAATGGCGCGCGCCTTGAATTCGGGCGGAGCATTATCGGCGGCGGCGAAGCGGAACTGCTGGACGAAGGCGCCGCCGACGCCGATCACCAGCAGCGCGAAAGCGAACAGCCAGAAGCTGGCGTGGAACAGAGCCAACGTGGAGATGACGCCGCCAAGCGCGGTGACGATGGTGCCGGTCATGAAACCGCCGCGCTGGCCGAGCCAACGGATGATGGCCGCGGCCGGCAACGCGCCGAGCGCCACGCCGATGTTGAAGCCGGTGATTGGCGCCGTTGCCAGCGACTTATCGGGGCCAAGCAGATATTGCCCGGCCAGCCCGCCCATGGAAATGGCAATCGGCGCGGCCGAACCGATAATCGCCTGCGACGTCGCCAGGATGATCGCCGTGCGGCGCGCGTCCCGTGCTGCGCCGGCGACGGTGCCGGTCACAATGCGTCCTTGCCGCGCCCCTCGCCCCGCACCCGGCGCGACACACGGTCGAGCACGGCGTTGGTCAGCTTCGGCTCGTCTTCCTCGTAGAAGGCCTTGGCGATGTCGACATATTCCGAAACGATGACGGCCACCGGCACGTCGTCGCGCTTCATCAGTTCGTAGACGCCAGCGCGCAGGATGGCGCGCAACGTCGAATCGAGTTTGGACAGCGGCCAGTCTTCCGTCAGCGCCTGGCGTATGATCGGATCGATGGTCGTCTGGTTCTCGACGACGCCGGCCAGGATGGCGCGGAACCACTGCGCGTCGGCCTCCCGATAAAGCGCGCCGTCGACTTCCTTGCCGAGCCGGAACGCCTCGTATTCGGCGGTGATCTCGAAGACGCCGCTGCCGGCCACGTCCATCTGGTAAAGCGCCTGCACGGCGGCCAGACGGGCGGCGCCACGCTTGTTGGCGTGGCGTATCGCGGGCTGGCCGGGCGAAGCGGGTTCGCTCACGATTGCGCTCCCAGCTTCTCCTTGAGCGCGATCATGGTCAGCGCCGCGCGCGCGGCAAAGCCGCCCTTGTCGCCCTCCGAGCGCTTGGCGCGCGTCCAGGCCTGCGCGTCGTTCTCGGTGGTCAGGATGCCGTTGCCGATCGCAATCGCTTCCTGCACCGAGAGATCCATCAGCGCGCGGCTCGATTCATTGGCGACGATGTCGAAATGATAAGTGTCGCCACGAATGATGGTGCCGAGCGCGACAAAACCATCATAGTCCTTGCCGCCCTCGCCCATGCCGTCGAGCGCAAAAGTGATCACTGCTGGAATTTCCAGCGAACCGGGAACGGTGACGACGTCATAGGTCGCGCCGGCTTCGTCGAGCGCGCTCGTCGCGCCGTCGAGTAGCGCGTCGGCAAGATCGTCATGAAAGCGCGCCTCGATAATCAGAAGGTGGGCCTTCTTCTTCGGGCGAATGAACGCTTTGCCGTGTTGGGATGTGCCTGCCATGAATGTCTCCGGGGGTAGCCGGTGACTTAGGCCGAAGCGGTCACATTCGCAAGCTTTGTCCGACGCTCAGGCCCGGTCTAATTTCCCAGGGGGGCTCAAAGCCCCTCTTTCACCGCCTTGACCAGTCGCGCGGCGTAGCGGGCCATGGTGTCGATCTCCAGGTTGACCTTGTCGCCCACCTTGCGCTCGCCCCAAGTCGTCACGGTCAGCGAATGGTGGATCAACAGCACATCGAAACGGGCGCCTTCGACCTTGTTGACGGTAAGCGAGGTGCCGTCGAGTGCGACGGAGCCTTTTGGGGCAATGAATTTTGCCAGTTCGCGCGGCGCCTCCAGCGTGAAGCGAACGGCATCGCCTTCATCCTTCCGCTCGGCGATTTCGGCCATGCCGTCGACATGACCCGACACGATGTGGCCGCCGAGTTCGTCGCCGATCTTCAGTGCCCGCTCGAGATTGACCTTGGTGCCTGATTTCCAGCCCGACGCCGTGGTCAGCCTCAGTGCCTCTTCCCAGGCTTCGACCTCGAACCAGCGGGCGTTCGAGCCGCCATCTGGCAGCGCCGTCACCGTCAGGCAGACGCCGCCGCAGGAGATCGAGGCACCGATGGCGATCGTCGCGGGGTCATAGGCGGTGTCGATGCGCAGGCCGACGCCTTCGCTCAGCGGCTTGACGGCCGCGACGGTGCCGATATCGGTGACAATTCCAGTGAACATTTCAGATATCTCTCACCCATTCGGCATAGCTGTCTTCCCCGAAGCGCATCTCGCGCAATTTGCGGAAGCCTGCCGGGATATGGTTGGCGTCGATGGGCGATGCAATGCCGCCCTCGCCGATCGCTTCCGGTCCCTGGAACAGCACGATGCGGTCGACCAATCCCTCGGCGAGGAAGGCGCTGGCCACCTTGGCGCCGCCTTCGACCAGAACGCTGGCCATGCCGAGCGCGCCGAGATCCTCGAGCAGTTCCGGCAAGGCAATGCCGCCTTCATGGGTTTCGGTGCCGATGAAGCGCACACCGGCACGCTCCAGCACCGACCGCCGCAGCGGGTCGGCCTCCAGGCTCGCGGCGATATAGAGCGGCACCCGGTCGATGCCGGAGACCAGCTTCGAGGCTTCGGGCAGCCTGATCTGGCGGTCGAGCACGATGCGCGCCGGCGAGCGGTTCTCCAGCCCCGGCAGCCGCACGGTGAGCGCCGGATCATCCTCCAGCGCCGTGCCGATGCCGACCAGGATGCCATCGGCTTCGGCGCGCATCAGATAGACTTCGCGGCGGGCGACATCGCCGGTGATCGCGACCTGGCCGGCGCCATGCCTGCCGATCTTGCCGTCGCTGGAAAGCGCAAGCTTCAGAGTCACTTCCGGACGCTTTTTCAGGGATCGAATCAAATAGCCGGCCATCTGCTCGGCGGCTTCCTCAACCAGCACCTTTTCGACCACTTCGATGCCGGCGGCGCGCAGGATGGCATAGCCCTTGCCGGAGACGCGCGGATCGGGATCGCTGGCGGCGCCGATGACCCGCGCCACTCCGGCATTGACCAGCGCGTTGGCGCAAGGCGGGGTGCGGCCATGGTGGGCGCAGGGCTCCAGCGTGACATAGGCGGTGGCACCGCGGGCCAACTCGCCGGCTTCAGCCAGCGCCTCGGTCTCGGCATGCGGCCGGCCGCCAACAGCGGTGACGCCGGTGCCGACGATCATCGGCCCGGCGCCATCGTCGCGAACGATGATGGTGCCGACCGAAGGGTTGGTCGAGGTGCGGCCGGCATTTCGGCGCGAGAGTCTCAGCGCTGCCGCCATGAAACCGCGATCGAGAGCCTGCTGATCGGCCTTCCCTGACGTTTGGGTTGCCATGCTCAGCCGGCGTCCTCTTCGCTCTTCAGCTCGTCGCCCTTGAGCTCGTCGCCTTTGAGCTCACCCAGCACATCGTGGAAATCCTTGGCCTCACGGAAATTGCGATAGACAGAGGCGAAGCGGACATAGGCGACGTCGTCGAGCGACTTCAGCGCTTCCATGACGAGCCGGCCGACCTCGCCCGAGGCGATTTCCGTCTCGCCGGAGCTTTCGAGCTGGCGCACGATGCCGGTGACGGCGCGGTCGATGCGCTCGGGATCGACATTGCGCTTGCGCACCGCGATCTCCACCGAACGCAAGAGCTTGTCGCGGTCGAACGGCACCTTTCTGCCGGACTTCTTGACCACAACGAGATCGCGCAGCTGGACGCGCTCGAAGGTGGTGAAGCGGCCACCGCAATCGGGGCAGACGCGCCGCCGGCGGATCGCCGCGCCATCCTCGGCGGGGCGCGAATCCTTCACCTGCGTATCTTCGGACTGGCAATAGGGACAGCGCATGGAGAGCCTTCAGGTTG
The DNA here is from genome assembly GCF_057786115.1 of Mesorhizobium sp. P170090. Taxonomy (NCBI): domain Bacteria; kingdom Pseudomonadati; phylum Pseudomonadota; class Alphaproteobacteria; order Hyphomicrobiales; family Phyllobacteriaceae; genus Mesorhizobium; species Mesorhizobium sp. P170090. The sequence continues at coordinate 3,610,528 of NZ_JBYNWH010000001.1, read as the reverse complement.
GCGATTCTGGCGGAACGATAGGCTTAGAGGTTTTTGCCGGGACGGCAAAGGTTCGGCAACGGCCGCTGGCGCCCTCAGAGATAGCGAGGCGGGAGGAAAATTGCCAGCCGCGCCAGATATGTCAGGGGGCGACGTCCTTGGTCGGGAAGCCGCAGGACGTTCCGAGGTTGCGGTAGGCCTTGGTGAAGCCGTCCATAGGGATGCTGGCGACGGCTTGCTTGCCGAACGTCACGTCGAGCGAGATGACCTGGCGCATGGCCCGCAACAAAGCGAGACTGGTCTTGGCCTGGTTGTCGACGGTCCAGCTCGGGCGGCCGGCATCATTGGAATAGACGGTCGCGGAAACCTTGACGCCGGGGTCACCGAAGGTCGCGGCGATCTTCTTGCCGGTCGGCAGCTCCTTGTTGGCGACGGTGAACATGATCGCCGGATAGGCATCGGGCGGCAGGGCGTCGCCAGTCGAGATCGAAAGCGTCAGCGTGCCGGCATTGCCGCCGCCATCGACAAAGGCCGTGGAGGCAGCGCAGGTCTTGTGGGAATCCTGGCCGGTGTCGAGCGCATCGATGATGGTGGTCCACCTGCCAAAGGTGTTTGTGGCGGGGATATCCGTGCCCGGCTGCGGCTGCTCCTGGGCGATCGCGCCCGACACGGCGACAGCGGCAAGCGAGCCGATGAAGGCCAGAACGGCAGGACGGAACACGCGCATCGTCAGATCTCCAACAGGCCGCGCCGCCCGAACAGCAAGCGGCGCAGAGCGCGGGATAAAAGACGATGCGCCGCTGGCGGTCAACCGAGATAGGGATAGAGCGGGAAACGATCGGTCAGCGCCACGACCTTGGCCTTCACGGCTGCTTCCACAGCCGCATTGCCTTCGTCGGAATTGGCGACCTTCAGCCCGTCCAGCACCTCGGCGATCAACTTGCCGATCTCGCGGAACTCGGCCTGGCCGAAGCCGCGCGTGGTGCCGGCCGGCGTGCCCAGACGCACGCCCGAGGTGACGAAAGGCTTTTCCGGATCGAACGGGATGCCGTTCTTGTTGCAGGTGATGTTGGCGCGGCCGAGCGCTGCCTCGGCGCGCTTGCCGGTGGCGTTCTTGGGCCTGAGATCGACCAGCATCAGATGGTTGTCGGTGCCGCCGGAGACGATGTCGAGGCCGGTTTCCTTGAGGCTCGACGCCAGCGCCTTCGCGTTGGCGGCGACACTCTCGGCATAGAGCTTGAAGCTCGGCTTCAGCGCCTCGCCGAAGGCGACCGCCTTGGCGGCGATGACATGCATCAGCGGGCCGCCCTGCAGGCCGGGGAAAACCGCCGAGTTCATCTTCTTGGCGATGTCCTCGTCATTGCACAGGATCATGCCGCCGCGCGGGCCGCGCAGCGATTTGTGCGTGGTCGTGGTCACGACATGGGCGTGCGGCAGCGGTGACGGATGCACGCCGCCGGCAACCAGGCCGGCGATATGGGCCATGTCGACCATCAGATAGGCGCCGACCGCATCGGCGATCTCGCGAAAGCGCTTCCAGTCCCAGATGCGCGAATAGGCGGTGCCGCCGGCCAGGATCAGCTTTGGCTTGGTCTCATGTGCGGTCTTTTCGATCGCGTCCATGTCGAGCAGATGGTCGTCCTTGCGCACGCCGTAGGAAACGACTTTGAACCATTTGCCGCTCATATTGACGGGCGAACCGTGCGTCAGGTGGCCGCCGGAATTCAGGTCGAGGCCCATGAAGGTGTCGCCGGGCTGCAGCAGCGCCAGGAAGACCGCCTGGTTCATCTGGCTGCCGGAATTCGGCTGGACATTGGCGAAGTTGCAGCCGAACAGCTTTTTGGCGCGCTCGATAGCGAGTTCCTCGGCGACGTCGACGAACTGGCAGCCGCCATAATAGCGCTTGCCCGGATAACCCTCGGCGTATTTGTTGGTCATGATCGAGCCCTGCGCCTCGAGCACGGCGCGCGAAACGATGTTTTCCGAGGCGATCAGCTCGATCTCGTGACGCTGGCGGCCAAGCTCGTTGCGGATCGAGCCGAAGATCTCCGGATCGGCATCTTCCAGCGTGGTTTCGAAGAAGGATTCGAACTTGTTCGACGCTGCCGCTGCAGTTGCCATGGCCTGAAATCCTTCGGTTCGGGGCATCTATCTATGCATATCGCTGCCCCGAAACCGCTGCACGGTTCCGGGCGACATGCATTGCCGCGCCATTAACACAGTTGTTTTCGCCTCGCCACGTTTGCAGCGCGAAATTTGCTGGCCGGATTGCGCCAGAGCGGCCCTGAACCGCTATTTTCGCTCCTGCCGCCCCTGCAGCAAGGCTTCGGTGAGCGTGATCTCGGTAAACAGCGCCCGCGCCGTATGGTCGTTGATCGCGCCGCTGCTTAACATGTCGCGCACGGCGATGCGCTCGGCCTCGATGCCGGCAAGCCGCATTTCGAGCTCCAGCCGCCCGGCTTCGCGGGCCTCTGCCCGGGCGTCGTCGGCCTCGTCCGAAGTGGCGATCCGGCGCCGGTAGCCGGCGACGATGTTTTCGGCGGCGGCAAGCCTGGCGCCGGGCACCTCGCCCTGGTCGTCGTCGCTGGCGCCCGCCATGCTTTCGACGCGGGCGATGGCCGCCTTGGCGGCGCCGATGCGGGCGAGACGCTCCTCGATGGCGCTGCCATCCTCGCCCGGCTCGACCAGCCCGCGCGCTATCTTCGGCAGCGCCACGCTGGCGATGGCGAGCGAACAGATGATGACGCCGGCGGCGAGGAAGATCACCAGGTCGCGCGCGGGAAAAGGCGAGCCGTCCGGCATGGCGAGCGGGAGCGACAGGATGCCGGCCAGCGTGATCGCGCCGCGCACGCCCGCCACCGAGCCGGCAAGCCGCACACGCATCCCGAACGGCTCGGCCTTGCGCTTTCCCCATTTTGCCTTGAGGCCTGCCGCGATGTCGCCGACCCAGATCCAGAGGAAGCGCAGCGCGATCAGGCACAGCGTCAGCGCAATCACCGTCGCGACCGGCTGGATGATCGGGTAATGGCCAGTCAGTTCGGGCGGCACGCGGCGAATGATTTCGGGAAGCTGCATGCCGAGCACGATGAACAGCGCGCCATTGTAGACGAAGGACAAGGTTGTCCACAGCGAGATCGTCTGCATGCGCGCCGAGACGCCGAGGAAGCGGAAGACGCCGGAGCCGCCGGTCAAAAGCCCGGCGGTGACCGCCGCCAGAATGCCTGAGGCATGCAGATGTTCGGCGACGAGATAGGCAATGAAGGGCAGCAGGACCATGACCAGAACCTGCGCCTCGGCCGGAACGCCGCCGATGCGATTCAGAAGCTGCAGGAGCCTGGCGGCGATGAACAACGCGGCGATGCCGGCCAGGATGCCGATGGCGACGGCATAAAAGAAGCTCAGCGATGCATCGGCGGAGGAAAAGCTGCCGGTCACGGCGGCGGCGACGGCGAAGCGGAACATGACCAGGCCCGAGGCGTCGTTGAGCAGCGCCTCGCCTTCCAGAATATGCATCAGCCGCGCCGGCACCAGGCTTCTGTCGACGATCGAGGACACCGCCACGGCGTCGGTCGGGGACAGCACGGCAGCGAGCGCGAAGGCGACGACCAGCGGGATGCTCGGCACCAACCAGTGCAAGGCATAACCGAAGCCGACAATGGTAAAGAAGACCAGCCCGATGGCCAGATCGAGGATCGGTCCGCGCAGCGCGATCAGCTCGCGTTTGGGCGCTCCATAGGCATCGCCGAACAAAAGCGGCGGGATGAACACCAGCAGGAAGAGTTCGGGGTCGATCTCGACATGGATGCCTTTCACCGGCCAGGCGAGCGCGGCGCCGATGGCAATCTGCAGCACCGGCAGCGGCACCCGAACCAACCGCACCAGTGCGCCGGAAAGAGCGACGAAGACCAGCACGGCGAGGATGAAGATTGCGACCTGCATGGCGCGATTCCGGCTGTTTTGAGGACCATGCGCAATTGCCGTTAGTCCGTCCAGATGGGCCTGCGGCGCAACGTCCGGCAGTGTTCATGGCCTGCATGGCTGGCGGCCACCAGTCTTCTTTCTGTTGGGATGTCGAACGGAAAAGGCCACCTTGCGGTGGCCTTTCCTGAAGGAGATCAGCCGCTTAGAGCGAAGAGGTGATCTGCAGTTCGCTGGCGCCATCGAGCGCGTAGACGTCGTCGCGGAACTGCACGACGCCCGGACCCGTCGACCAGGCCGACACATAGAGGAAGTGGACCGGAACCGGGTTGACGACCTGCACCGGCGTGTTCTCGCCGGTCTTGATGGTCGCCTCGAAATGCTGGCGGTCCCAGCCGGGTGTGTCGCGCAGGACCCATGTGACGAGGTCGCGCACGTTCTGGACACGCACGCAGCCCGAGGAATCGAAGCGCATCATCTTGCCGAACAGGCTTTGCTGCGGCGTATCGTGCATGTAGACGCCGTCGGGGCTGGGGAAGTTGATCTTCACCGAGGCCATGGCGTTGCCGGAACCCGGATCCTGGCGGAAGCGGTATTTTGCGGCATCATCCGTCGACCAGTCGACAGTCATCGGATCGACTTCGCTGCCATCAGGCGCAAACAGCCGGATGTGGCTGTCCTTGAGATAGTCGGGGTTCTTCCGCATCAGCGGAATGATGTCCTTGCGCACGATCGAGACCGGCGCGTTCCAGTAAGGATTGACGATGATCTCGTTGATCTTGGAATTGACCACCGGGGTCTGGCGGTCGATCTTGCCGACGATTGCGGTGTGGCGCAGCACGACGCGATCGTTCTCGACCGCCTCGATCTGTGCCGCCGGGATATCGACCAGCACATAACGGCTGCCCAGCGTGCCGGCCTTTTCGCGCAGGCGCTCCAGGTTGGTCTGCAGCTGACCGAGGCGGATCTGCGCCGAAACGTTCATCGCCGCATAAGTGTATTTGCCCATGGCGCCGTCGGCCGGCAGGCCATGGCGCGCCTGGAAGCGCTTGACCGCGGCGTCGACGTAGGAATCGAACGACGTCGAAATGCCGGCGCTCTGCGCCAGGTCGCCCGAAATCATCAGCCGCTTGCGCAGCGGCACCACGTCCGGATCGTCGACGCCAAGCTGCAGCTTCTTGGTCGCCGGCACCTCGCCCCAGCCGCCCTGGGCGACGATGTTCTGATACTGCGCCACCGCCTGTTCGGTGAAGGCGACCGTCTGCAGGCTGAAGATCGGCAGCGTCGAGGCGACCTTGCCGCCTTCCGAGGCGCGGGCGTCGAACTGGTCGTCCCAATTGCCGCGGGCCGAAGATTTCAGGATATCGTCGATGACATCCTGCGCGCTGGCGGCATTGGCAACCATGGCGACGGCGAGCGCGGAGGCTCCAGAAAGGAAAAAGCGGCGGCTGGTTCTCATGGACGTTCCAGACATTCTTGTCGTGTTTGGCTTGTAGCGTTTGGCTGTTGCAGCGTTCGGCTACGTGCTCGATGTTGGGCGATATCGCCCGCACTTTAAAGTTGGCACTGTTAACAATTAGCCAACCATGACCTGCGTCACCTGGCCGTCAAAAGCGGACGGCGATGCGACCTTACAGGCGCGCGAACAGCTTTCGCCGCCGCATACCCACACCCCTCGCTTCCACCGCGAATATGGCGGCAACGTGGCTTTGCGCCGAATTGGAAGCGCAGGCGGCTCGAAAAAGAAAAGGCCGGTGCTTTTCGGCACCGGCCTGTTGGCTGAGACTTGCCTCCGGCCGCGCTTCTTCCGGCGCAGCTGCTATTCAATGGCCCGCTGATTACATCCTGTAGGCAATCGTGTCGTTCCAGAAGCGGTCGAGGCGCTGCAGCGCGCGGTTCATCTGCTTGAACTCTTCGCTGTTGATGCCGCCGACCTGTTCGATCGAGCCGACATGGCGCTCATAGAGACCGGCGACGACTTCCGCCACTTCATTGCCCTTCGGCGTCAGCGAAACGCGGACCGAACGGCGGTCGATGCGCGAGCGCTGGTGGTTGATGAAGCCGAGATCGACCAGCTTCTTCAGATTGTAGGAGACGTTCGAGCCGAGATAGTAGCCACGCGAGCGCAGCTCGCCGGCGGTCAGTTCGGAATTGCCGATATTGAACAGAAGCAGCGCCTGGATGGCATTGATGTCGGAACGGCCGTTGCGGTCGAACTCGTCCTTGATCACGTCAAGCAGACGGCGATGCAGACGCTCCACCAGCTGCAGCGATTCCATGTAAAGCGAACGGATAGCCTCGCGGCGATCGTCGGATACGTTGGCGGTCTTCGCCGCCGGACGCGAATTGATCATTGTCTTTGCCTCTCGTTTGTCGCCCTGGTGATTTTTTGTTTTTCACCTTGATTGCGACACTATCGAATACTCATAAAATTCGACTTAAACGCTAGGGCTAACAAGAGCTTACCGGTAATAGGTTTCGCAAGACGCTTAACGAACGGTCACCCGAGCAAGGATAATTAACCTAAAGATTTACCCAATGGCTGCGGGGCGGCGTTTCAGGCGCGCGCGGGGCGCTTGCGCATCCAGATAACGGCGCGGAAGGCGATGTAGAGCAGCGCCACCGCGGCATGCGAGAAGACGATCAGCGGCCGGTGGCCGTACAGATCGGGGAAGCCGGCATACATGATGGTCTCGGTCACCGCGCAGATGAACCAGATCACCGGGCCCCACGACGCCAGCATCCAGAGGCCGGCGGCGGCGAAGGGGAAGAACACGGCCAGCAGCACCGCCACGACCTGCCAGTGCACCGGCATCAGGTCGAAGCGCCACAGCGGGCCGGGATAAAAGCCGATCAGCCGGATCCAGTACAGGATGCCGAACAGCAGGCAATAGCCCGCTATGACGCGCTGGAACCAGGCGAAGATGATCTCGACACCCGAGGGCTGCAGCACGATGCGCCGCGACGTGACCTCGCTCACAGTTCGAGCTCCCGTTCGAGCGGCGCGAAATAGGCGTCCACCGAAGCAGCGTCGACCTCGGCCAGGCTTGCCGGCCGCCACTGCGGCGTCGAACCCTTGTCGACGAGGACGGCGCGGATGCCTTCATAGAAGTCGTGCCCGGCCAGCATGCGGTTGAGGATGCGGAACTCCATCTTCATGCAGGCTTCCATCGACAGCGTCAGCCCGGCGCTGATCTGGCGCCACGCGACATTGAGGCTGGTCGGCGAGCGGGTGCGGATGGTGGCCAGCGTCTTGGCGGCAAACTCGTCGGCGCCTGCCGCCCGCTCCAGGCTCTCGAGGATTTCGGCGAGCGAGGGTTGGGAAAAATGCCGGGCAATGGCTTCCAGCACCGGCTGGCCGGTCTCCCGCCTGGCCGGCACGAAAAAGCCGCGCAGCACCGATTCCGGATCGCCATTGGCGCAGAGCCGATCGAGAAAGGCAGCCTGGTCGGCGGCCTTGATGGTGTGGGTGGCCAGGCCAGACCACAGCGCATCGCCATAGCGAATGCGGTTGCCGGTCAGCGCCAGATACATGCCGAAGCTGCCGCCAAGGTCGGGCAGAAGATGGCTGCCGCCGACATCGGGGAAGAAACCGATGCCGACTTCGGGCATGGCGAACTGGGCGTTCTCGGTCAGCACACGCTGCGAACCGTGGAAAGAGATGCCGACGCCGCCGCCCATAACGATCCCGTCGATCAGCGCGACATAGGGCTTTTTGTAACTGTTGATGCGGGCGTTGAGCCGGTATTCGTCGGCGAAGAACTCGACCGGCGGCTTTCCGGCGCGGGCCTCGTAGACGTGCATGATGTCGCCGCCGGCGCAAAACGCCCTGCCCTCGGCCTTGACGATGACGACATCGACGCCGGTATCGCGCTCAAAAGCGTCGAGCGCCTTGTCCAGCGCCTTGATCATGCGATGTGTCAGCGCATTGAGCGCCTGCGGCCGCGTCAGCGTGACGACGCCCGCCTTGCCCAACCGTTCGAAGCGGATCTCGTCGCCGCCGCCAAAAACCATCGTCAGAGAATCCCCTCCCCGCGCCTGCGGGACTGAAGTGCTAAAGGTGGCGCATGGGTGCGTCAACCGGCGGGCGCGGTTTGGATTTTCGCAAGGGAACGCGACCGTGCTTTGCCCCCGACAGAAATGCGCGCAAAATTGCCGGGCAAAACAGCCTTTCTTCTGATGCAGGGACAAACGCATGACGCTTGAAACCGCAGCGCCGAGCCATGGCTGGGAGATGCCGAAAAAGTTCGACCCGGATGATGTTCTCAGCCGCCCGCTGATGGCCAATCTGGCGACCGTGACGCCTGACGGCGCGCCGCGCAACGCGCCGATGTGGTTCATCTGGGAGGACGCTGCGATCTGGCTGCTCGGCTCGACCGGGGCAAGTGCTGTCAAACACCTCGAACGTGACCCGCTGCGCCGTGGAGATCGTCCATTTCGACAATGAGGCCGGCATCCTGCTGCATCTCGGCCTGCGCGGCGTCGCCACCATCGAAGCGATGGCGCCGAACCGCTTCAAACGGCTGCTGCACAAATATCTCGGCCCGGAGGCGACCTGGAACCGCTGGTTCATCGACAATGTGGCCGACATCGACCATCCGGACGGGCGCCTGATCCGGCTCGCCCCGGAGAGCATCTTCACCAACAATGTGTCGTTCTTCAAAACCGGCCCCGAGCTGGCGTGGCCGCCGAAGCCGTAAGCAGCGCGTTATCGACTGGCACAATCGTGTCGCATTGGTCAGAGGCAAGGCCTCGTGGTAAAAGCCGCCTCGACCCGGAGTTTTTGCGATGAACAAATTCACTCCCGCGACGAGCAACAAATTCGCACCGGCAAAGCCCGCCGGTGCGCGCAGCGTCGACGAGATCACCGGCAGCCGCCGCTTGCGGCGCATGCGCAAGGCCGACTGGTCGCGCCGCCTGGTGCAGGAAAACCGGCTTACCGTGGACGATCTGATCTGGCCGATCTTCGTGATCGACGGCAAGAACACGCGCGAGCCGATCGCCGCCATGCCCGGCGTCTTCCGCCTGTCGCTGGACCTCGCCGTCAAGGAGGCCGAGCGGGCCGCTAAGCTCGGCATTCCGGCGATCGCCACCTTCCCCAATGTTGAACTCAGCCTGCGCGACCAGACGGGATCGCACATCCTCGACCCGGAAAACATCATCAACCGCGCCACCCGCGCCATCAAGGACGCGGTGCCGGAGATCGGCATCATCACCGATGCGGCGCTCGACCCGTTCACCTCGCACGGCCATGACGGCATCTTGCGCGACGGCATCATCGTCAATGACGAGACAGTGGAACAGGTGACCGCCGCGGCCGTCATCCAGGCAGCGGCCGGCGCCGACATCATCGCGCCGTCCGACATGATGGACGGCCGCATCGGCGCCATCCGCGACGCACTCGACGCCAATGGTTTTCAGGATGTGGCGATCATGTCCTATGCGACGAAATTCGCCTCCGCCTTCTACGGCCCCTACCGCGAGGCGGTCGGCACCGCCGGCCTGCTCAAGGGCGACAAGAAGACCTACTATCTCGACCACGCCAATTCCGACGAAGCGGTGCGCGAGGCCGAGCAGGATATCGCCGAGGGCGCCGACATGCTGATGGTCAAGCCCGGCCTGCCCTATCTCGACATCATCCGCCGGCTGAAGGACGAGTTCCAGATGCCGACCTTCGCCTACCAGGTGTCAGGCGAATATTCGATGATCAAGGCGGCGGCCGCCAATGGCTGGATCGACGGCGAAAAGGCAATGCTGGAGAGCCTGCTCGCCTTCAAGCGCGCCGGCTGCGACGGCATCCTGACTTACTTCGCGCCGGAAGTGGCGCAAATGCTGAAGGGATAAATTCACTCCAGCACATAACTCTCTTTGACATTTCTTGTTTCGAAGTCCAGCCGACCACGCCCGCAAACCGACATGTCTTGGAACAAGTCGGGCTTCTTGATGCCTGCTTCAACACAGGCTTCTCTCAATTTGGGGGTGCAAATGACAATGCCCATGTTCTTCTGTTTGAAGATATGCGCATCGCCAACAATCTCCTCCTTGAAATAGAAGCAGGCGCCTCCGGCGCGGTCGTAGTGGACGCCTCCATTCTCGCCGATCAAAAGCCTAAACTTCGACGATTCGAGATCCACGGCATCAATCTTGCGAACGATGTCGCAAAGGTAGTGCTTTGGTTCGATCGGCTTTCCGCTCAAATAGAATACGTCGCAGTCGTTAAACACGACCCCATCGGGGTCGACTGACTGCAGAACGTCCTTCAGGCGCTCGGATACAAGCCAGTAACAATGAAAATCTTCTAAGTCTTTTGGTGGCCTGCAATAGGCTGTCGCTTCAGGCCGTAGCCTGGGCGTCTCCGGGTACTCAGGAAAGCCGTATCCCCCAAACTCCGTCGGCCCGAGCAGTATGCGGGGTGGCGGCACCAAAGCTTGGGCGTTTTCCAGCTGAAGACAATGGGACCCGCCGCGATATGTCGGTCCGATCTGGAAGAATTTTCCATGTTTCTTGAATTTCGCCTCTTTGCGGAAAACCCGCTCTGGGACTTGAGCTGGCCTATTCTGCGGGCGGTTCCGGTTGGCAAACAGTTTTGCAATGAGTGAAATAATGGTCACGTGCGCGCCTGCTCAGTTTACCGACTTTCGAGTTCAAGACTAAATCGCGTGAGAGTACCCGTCCACCTGCTTCGCGCCCGAAGTGGCGCAAATGCTGAAGGGTTAGCCGGAACCCTGATACACCGGGTTCCGGCTTTTCCTCACGCCTTCGGCAAATAAGGGATCGTTCCAGCGAGATCGGTATCGTCGATCAGTTGGAAGCGGCTGTCGCTGCCCTTCCGGCGCTCCGCCACAAACGGAGCGTATTGCGGATCGTTGGTGAAGGCTTCGGCTGCCTTTGCCGACGGAAACGCCATGATGGCGATCAGGCTGGTGTCGAGCGGCTTGCCCTCCAGCGTCTTCACATTGCCGCTGCGGGCGAGATACTTGCCGCCATGCTTGTGGACGAGGTCATGCACCGAAGCGGCATAGGCCGGCACCCATTTGTCGTCCTTCACCTTGATGTCTGCGATCACGTAAGCGGTCATTGTCCAACTCCTCATGGATCGGCACCGGACTGCCCGGTGACGTGACCGCTGCCTCGCATGGCGGCGCCGGACCGCTCCAGTCACAGAACTGTACCGGGGGTGCCAGTACAGCTTCTGTACTGGCTGAACTCAGGTTTTCTGAATAAGGTCCGGCAACATCTTTTGGAGCTCACCACATGACACAAGCCGGTTACAAGCAATTCTGCCCGCTCTCCATGGCCGCCGAGCTGCTCTGCACACGCTGGACCATGGTGCTGCTGCGCGAACTGGTGGCGGGATCGACCCGCTTCAACGATTTGCGCCGCGGCGTGCCGAAAATGTCGCCAACCCTTCTGTCGCAACGGCTCAAGGACCTCGAGGCCGGCGGCATCGTCGAGCGGACCGAGATCGCGACCGAGAAGGGCGTGTTCGAATACCGGCTGACCGAGGCGGGCCGGGATTTGCGCCCGGTTGTCGAGGCGATGGGGTTTTGGGGCCAGAAATGGGTCGAGGCCAGGCTGTCGCTCAAAAACCTCGATCCGTCGCTGCTGATGTGGGACATGCGGCGCAATCTGAACCCCAGTCCGCTGCCGGACGGGCGCACCGTGATACAATTCCTGTACCATGACCTGCCGGCGTCAAAACGATCGTGGTGGCTGATCGTCGAAAAGCAGGGCGAGGTCGATCTTTGCTGGTACGATCCGGGCTTCGACGTCGATCTCTACGTCTCGACCGATCTGTGCACCATGACCTCGATCTGGATGGGGCTGACGACAGTTCACAAGGAACGCGACAAGATCAGCCTGACCGGCGATCTCGACGTCGCCGGCAAGATGCAGATCTGGCTTGGGCTCAGCCCGTTTGCGGTGATGCCGAAGCGCGTGGCGGCTTGAGGTCCCTGCGCATTCCACAGATCGGCTTGCCTCTAAAAATACTAGTTGCAAAATGCAATCAGTTTGAATACTGATTGCAAATCACAACTGGTCACCGAAAGGGAGTCTCCATGTCCAAACTTCGCGTCAATGCCTTCACCTTGTCGCTCGACGGTTTCGGCGCCGGTCCTGACCAGGACCTGCAAAATCCGCTCGGCGTTGGTGGCGAATATCTGCACAAATGGATGACCGGCACCCGCACCTTCCATGAGATGGTCGGCAAGGATGGCGGCACCACCGATGTGGACGACCGGTTCACTGTCCGCAGCTTCGACAATGTCGGGGCCTGGATCCTCGGCCGCAACATGTTCGGCCCGATCCGTGGCGAATGGCCAGACGAGAGCTGGAAAGGCTGGTGGGGCGACAACCCGCCCTATCACGTGCCGACCTTCGTGCTGACCCACTACAAGCGCGACCCCATTGTGATGGAAGGCGGCACCGTTTTCCACTTCGTTGCCGGCGGCATCCACGCCGCGCTCGAACAAGCAAAGGCCGCGGCCGGCGGCAAGGATGTCCGCGTCGGCGGCGGCGTTTCCACCATCCGGCAATATCTGCAAGAGAAGCTCATCGACGAGTTGCATCTGGCGGTGTCGCCGGTGTTGCTCGGGAGGGGCGAGAGCCTGTTTGCCGGGCTGGATATGCTGAAGCTGGGTTACCAGTGCACCGAGCAGGTGGCGACAGCGCTCGCCACGCATGTGACGATCAAGCGGGTGTAGTGGCGAAGTGATAGGCGCAGGCTTCTTTCTCCCCGTTCTACGGGGAGAAATGCCCGGCAGGCAATGAGGGGCAGCGCTGCTTTTGGAGGTTAGCAGCGTCCGACGGCTGTGAATTCGTCGGGTTGTGTGCGTCAAGTTCTGCAAAAAGGGGCGGCCATGATGCTGGTCATGCGGCTTGGCGCAGAGCGAGCTTCTTGTGCTCGCGCAGGTCGTCCATGTTGATGTATCGGTTGGCCTCCATCCAGTTTTCATTGGTCTCGACGGCCAACGACCTGACCAGGCGCAGGCAGCTTTCGGTATTGGGGAAGATGCGCACGACATAGGTGCGCCGGCGGATTTCCTCGTTGAGCCGCTCCAGCATGTTGGTGGATTTGAGATGCTTGTGGTGCTGTCTCGGCAGCCTGAAGAAGGTCAGGGTTTGTTCGATGGCATCCTCGGCCCAGCCTGTCAGGCGCGGATAGCGTGCCGACCATTTGGCAAGCCATGCGGCAAGATCAGCCCTGGCCTCTGCGAGATCGCGCCGGTCGTAGAGCCAGCGCAATTCCTGCAGGCAGTCGTCGCCGTGCTTCCTCGGCAGATGATCGAGCGCGTTCCTGAGGAAGTGCACGTAGCAGCGTTGCCAGGCGGCTTCGGGGATCACCTCGCCGATCGCTGCCACCAGGCCGGCGTGATCGTCGGACACAACCAACTCGACGCCCTTGAGGCCGCGCGCCTTGAGGCCGACGAGGAAGTCCCTCCAGGCCGAGCGGCTCTCGCGATTGGCCATCTCCACGGCCAGGATCTGGCGCCTTCCGTCCCAGTCGATACCGACCGCGATCAGCACCGCCTGGCTCATGACAACACCGGCTTCACGCACCTTCTCGTAGCGCGCATCGAGGATGAGGTAAGGAAACGGCTCTTGAAGGGGGCGCCTGGCAAAGGCAGCGAGGCTCTCGTCCAGCCGCTTGTTGATGGCCGAGATCGACGAGGCCGAGAAGGCATGGCCGCACAGTTCTTCCGTGATCGCCTTCACCTTGCGGGTCGACACGCCCTGCACATACATCTCCGCCATTGTCGCCACCAAGGCCCGCTCGGAACGCTGGTAGCGCTCGAACAGCTCGGTGGAGAAGCGCCCGGCCCGGTCCTGCGGAACCCGCAGCTCGAGCTTGCCGACCCGCGTCACAAGGGTACGGCCGTAATAGCCCGAGCGATAGCCAAGCCGTTCGGGCGTGCGCTCGCTCTTCGAGGCACCCAGCGCCTCGTCCATCTCGGCCTCAAGCACCTCCTGCATCACCGCACGGAGCACTTCGTGCAATCCATCCGGGTTCGAAAGCAAAATGTCTTTGACGGCAGCGCTGGCGGTCTTAACTTCAGTCTTGGTCATGGTGGCGTTCCTTCGCGGGAATCAGGTGACGTGAACAATCACCAGCCTGCCATGACCGCCCCCTCTCAGCGAATTTGCAGAACTCTCAGCACACTACCATTCGTCGATGCCGGCGCTGCCCCTCATCCGCCCTTCGGGCACCTTCTCCCCGTGAAACGGGGAGAAGGAAAAGTGCTCAATACTTCTCCGGCACGTAAAGCTCGCGCGGCAGGACCTGGCGCTCGTACTCCGGGTTGAACACCCGCTCGGGCAGCGTGATTTCTTCGTGCGGCACGTCCTCATAGGGCAGCTGTTTGAGGAGATGGTCGATGCAGTTCAGCCGCGCCCGCTTCTTGTCGTTGCCTTCGACGATGTACCACGGTGCCTCTGGGATGTTGGTGCGGGCAAACGTCTCTTCCTTGGCCTTGGTGTACTGCTCCCAGCGCACGCGCGACTGCAGGTCCATCGGCGACAGCTTCCACTGCTTCATCGGGTCGTGGATGCGCATCATGAAGCGCATCTGCTGTTCCTCGTCGGTGATCGAGAACCAGTATTTGACCAGCGTGACGCCGGAGCGGACCAGCATGCGCTCGAACTCCGGCACGTCGCGGAAGAACTCTTCGACCTGATCGGGTTCGGCAAAGCCCATCACCCGCTCGACGCCGGAGCGGTTGTACCAGGAGCGGTCGAACAGCACGATCTCGCCGCCGGCCGGCAGATGCGGCACGTAGCGCTGGAAATACCACTGCGATTTTTCGCGCTCGGTCGGCGCCGGCAGCGCCACGACGCGGCAGATGCGCGGGTTGAGGCGCTGGGTGATGCGCTTGATGACGCCGCCCTTGCCGGCGGAATCGCGTCCTTCGAAAACCACCACCAGCTTCTTCTTGTGGTAGGCGACCCAGGACTGCAGCTTGATCAGTTCCGACTGCAAGCCGATCAGGTCGCGGAAATACTGCATGCGGTCGATCGACGGCGGATGCGCGTTCTTGTAGATCTTGGAGATCTCCAGCGACAGCGCCGGCTCCGACATTTCAAGCTCATAGTCCTCGTCGAGCATGTCGGCGAGTTCGGCTTCCAGCCAATCCCTGGCCGGAGAATTCTGCTTCAACTCGGTCATTTCCACTGCTCCGCTTGCCGGCTGGCATGAAACCCTGAGCCGACTCGATATAGGCCGCCAATGACGGTTTTATTGCAAGCCGCCGGCCAGCCGGTCATCACTGCAAACCAGCGAGCATTGCCGATCCATCGCCCTGGGATGGCGACAAGCCGCTCAAATTGTCCTACAATTGGCGGACCCCTTCGGGCTTCCCCGCCCTTTCCTGCTAAAACCGCCTCCCCACCAAAACTACGAGGATCTGACATGGAATACCGCACGCTTGGCCGTTCCGGCTTGAAAGTTTCGGCGCTGACCTTGGGAACCATGACCTTCGGCGGCAGCGGGCCGTTCGCCGCCGTCGGCAATTCCGATCTCGCGGAGGCCTCGCGCATCATCGACACTTGCATCGATGCCGGCATCAATCTCATCGACACCGCCAATGTCTATTCCAACGGTCTGTCGGAAGAGATCATCGGCGAGGCGCTCGGCGGCAAGCGCAAGAACGACGTGCTGATCGCCTCCAAGGCGCGCATGCGGATCGGCAAGGGCCCCAATGACGAAGGCCTGTCGCGCCATCATCTGATCCGCGAATGCGAGAAGAGCCTGAAGCGCCTCAGGACCGATGTCATCGACATCTATTTCCTGCACGAATGGGACGGCGCGACGCCGCTCGAGGAAACCATCTCCGCGCTCGACACGCTGGTTGCCCAGGGCAAAATCCGCTATGTCGGCTGCTCCAACTATTCCGGCTGGCAGGTCATGAAGGCGCTCGGCATCAGCGACAGCCAGCACCAGCCGCGTTTCGTCACCCAGCAGATCCACTACACGCTGGAAGCACGCGAGGCCGAGTATGAGCTCTTGCCGATTTCGGTCGACCAGGGCCTTGGCGTGCTGGTGTGGAGCCCGCTCGCCGGCGGCCTGCTGTCGGGCAAATACCGCCGCGACAGTCCGACGGCGCGCCAGATCGGCGGCTGGTCGGAACCGCCGATCCGCGACGAGGGCCGGCTGTGGCGGATCGTCGACGTGCTGGTCGACATCGGCGCCACTCGCGGCGTCTCGGCGGCCCAGGTGGCGCTGGCCTGGCTGCTTGGCCGGCCGGCCGTCAGTTCGCTGGTGATTGGCGCACGCAACGAGGCCCAGTTGAAAGACAATCTCGCCGCGGCAAGCCTGACGCTGTCCTTTGATGAACGCCAGCGTCTCGATGCCGTCAGCCGGCCGCCGGTGCTCTATCCCTACTGGCACCAGCAGTTTACGGCGAAGGACCGCTTCGGCCCGGCCGATCTGGTTATGGACCGCAGCGTCATCTGACTTAAGGGCGCCGGAAGCCGCTAGCCCGCGATAAACCGCCAGACCTGCGGATCGGGCTCGATCTGGCCGCTGAGCACGAAATATTTGTAGAGCACGAGCAGGCAGATCGCCTGCTCGGCCCGCTCGTCGGCGAATTTGCGGCAATAGGCGTTGGCCGCCGCAACGATGCGCTGGGCCTCGGCCGGATGCTGCTCGAGATGATGCACCCGCTCGGCCAGATCGCTGAAGTCGGGCGCCAGCGGCACATAATGGACATCGGGCTCGAGCTGCCCCTCGGCGAACCAGGTCTCGTAAGTCGGCGGCGGCATCAGGCAGAGCGAGTTCGAGCTCATGATCCATTTCAGATTGGTCGCGACATCATTGCCTTCGAGCGAGATGATGTAGCGGTAGCGGCGCTGCTGATCGATGCTGAGATAGGGCTTGCGGTATTCCGCAGGTGCTGTCGCCCTCGGCGTGCCGACATCGCAGAACGGCAGATTGCGGGCTGCATCCAGCAACAAGGTGCGGATCGGATTGTTGAGTTCGCCGCGCCAAACGACGAGCGGATGCTTGTCGGCGAAGGCGACATCGTCGGCCGGCATGTAGAAATGACGGAACTTGTTCAGCTTGAACAGGACGCCGTTGCCGTTGTCGCCGGCTATCGGCCGGTCCTTGACGATCGACGGCATCTTCGGCACTTCGATGACGTCGCCGAATTCCAGGTCGATGCGCAGATCTGGGTCGAAATAACGGGTGAACTCCTTCAGATCGTAATAGTACATGCTGCGGTCCGACGGCAGCCGGCTGACCGGCACGGCCTCGGGGCTGGGGCTAAAAGGCTCCCGCAGCGTGTTGTAGTAATTGAGCCGCTGGCGGACCGATGCGTCGGAAAGCCTGGCCTGATCGAGCAGCCGGCCGAGCCGGCGCCGGAAAAGAACCGGCGGCGCGATGTCGCGCATGGCGTTGCGCGCATAGTAGATCAGCTTCTGTGCGTTTCTTTGAAGCGTGGCCATCGGTCGTTTTGATTCGAAATCGGTCGGCGGCGGCTCCAGCAACTGTCCCGCAGCCTTTTCTAAACCATTGTGTTCGCCATCACGCAAGTCCAGAACCGCTGGCATCTGCCCTCGCGGCGCTGTTGTGTTTGCCGGCCAATGCTTCTAGGCAGGATCAGGCACAGCGAAAGGAAACGATATGGCTCGACCACCGAATTACGGTCAGGAACGCAAAGAGCGCGACCGGCAGAAGGCCGCCAAGAAGGCGGAGAAGCTCGCCGCCAAGGTCGCGGCCAAGGAGCGCGCCGAGCCTGAGAACGAGGCAAGTTCGAAAACCGACACCGAAACAGAAAAATAGGCAAGACAGGATCACCGGCCCACGAAACGGGCCGGATCCTGGCAAAATGCCGGTCTGATCAGGCCGATGTGATCAGGCCGGGGCCTTGTCGCTGACGAAGACGTTGACCTCGCGCGCGGCGGCGATGAAGGCGCGTCTTGCGATCATCGCCGGCTTGTCGCCGGCCAGCGCGTCATGGCAGGCCTGCAGCGCTTCGCGGTGCTTGGGGCTGCGCTTGCCGGGCCAGCTGTTGAGCAGGTAATCGGAAGCCTCGCGCACCGTACGCAAGAGCTGAGTGCTTCCCTCCGTGCCCGACTTAACGGTCACGGGTGTTTCAAATCGGTTGTTTTCCATGGGCGCCTCTTACGCCATCGGCGTCCGCGAAGCGAGGCCGAAAGCGGATCGCGACGGCGTTCTTTCGTTTTCGTGACCAGTATCAAGCGGCGACGACGGCAAAACCCCTGGCGCGCAGGCCGCGCCGGTCATTGTGCAACGACGTCACCAGGCGAGCGCGGCTGCCGGCGATATGGGCGGAAAGTCGCGCCGCCGCCGCATCGGCATCGCCGGCCCGCACCGCCGCCAGAATGGCGTGATGCTCGCTCCAGGCGCGGCCAAGGGCCGCCTCGTCGCGCACCTCCAGCCAGCGCGCCCGCGACAGCCGCGTCATGGCATCGCGCACGGCCCGAAACAGGAACTCGTTGCCGGAGAGCCGCGCCAGTTCGATATGGAAATCCATGCCGACGCGGTGCCATTCCTCGCGCGGCGTGGCAGTGTCGCAGGAGTCCAGCATCGCCTCGATGACATCGGCTGCGCTCCTGTCGGCCAGCGCCGAAGTCAGCCTGACCGCCGCGACCTCGACCGCTTCGCGGTACACCGCGATCTGTTCCAGTTCGGCAAGGTTGATCGGCGACACGGTCCAGCCGCGCCCGTCACGGCAGATCAGCCCTTCCGTCTCCAGCCGCAGCAGGGCTGCCCTGACCGGCGTGCGCGAGGCGCCGAAGCGGCTCTCGATCCAGCGCTCCGTCAGCCGCTCGCCAGGACCGACCTCGAGGCCAAGGATCATCTCGCGAAGCGCTTTTTCGACGATCTGCATCTGCGACATAGTTGCTTCCATTGCTGGCGATCGGCCTTGCCCGTTGGTCTTGCCGATCACATTGAGAGCGCCTGATTGACAGCAGCCGGGCTTTGCGTCCATGAGGTACCAAGTTGGTATCCCACAATGGTATCCGCAGCAAGCGGACAGGACAGGACATGCCGCAGGACAGTGCAGCGCAGGCCGCCGAAGCGCCTTCCACCTACAACATTCATTGGCGGCGCAACCTGCTCGTGTGCTTTGCCGGATCGTTCAGCACGCTTGTGGCGATGACGCTGTTGCTGCCGTTCCTGCCGCTCTATGTCGAACAGCTGGGCGCCCTGGGCCACGCGGCGATCGTGCAATGGTCCGGCATCGCCTTCGGCGCCACCTTCCTTGCCGCGGCCCTTGTCGCACCGCTGTGGGGGCGGCTCGGCGACCGCTACGGCCGCAAGGTGATGCTGGTGCGCGCCAGTTTCGGCATGGCGATCTGCATGTCGCTGACCGGCATGGTGCAGACCGTCTGGCAATTGGTGCTTTTGCGCCTGTTGATCGGCTTTGCCGGCGGTTATTCCTCAGGCTCGACGATCCTTGTCGCCATGCAGACGCCGAAGGAGCGCTCCGGCTGGGCGCTTGGCGTGCTGTCGGCCGGCATCACCGCAGGCTCCCTGGTCGGCCCGTTGCTTGGCGGCGCGCTGCCGCCATTGATCGGTATTCGCGCCACCTTCCTCATCGCGGGCGGCGTCATTTTCCTGGCGGCGCTGGCGACGACGTTCCTGATAAAGGAGATGCCTCGCCCGCCAGTACAGGCAAAACGCGAGGAGAAACCAAAGGGAAGTTGGGCGCAGATCCCCGACAAACGCCCTGTCGTGGCCATGCTGGCGACCGGCATGCTGTTCACCTTCGCCAACATGTCGATCGAGCCGATCATCACCGTTTACGTCCAGCAACTGGTCGCGGAGGCAAGCCGGGTGACCCTGGTCTCAGGTGTCGTCATGTCGGCGGCGGCGCTGGGCGCCATCCTGTCGGCGTCACGGCTGGGCAAACTCGCCGACCGCATCGGCCACTGGAACGTCATCGTCGCATCGCTGGCCGTCTCGGCGCTGCTGTTGATACCGCAGGCCTTCGTCACCGAGAGCTGGCAGTTGGTCGGGCTGCGGTTCCTTATGGGTCTGGTGCTGGGCGGGCTGTTGCCCTGCATCACCAGCGTCATCCGCCACAATGTTCCCGATGGGGTCGGCGGCAATGTGCTGGGCCTGGCAATCTCGGCGCAATATGTCGGCCAGGTTGCGGGGCCGCTGCTGGGCGGCTTCGTCGGCGGCCATTTCGGCATGCGCGCGGTGTTTCTCGGCACGTCGTTGCTGATGGCGGGCGGTGCCGCGTATAATTGGCTGGCCCAGGCGCGCCGCACGCGCGACATGCTGGCGATATCGGAAAAATCCTGACAGACAGGTCGCGCCGCCTATCGTCAATCACGGAGCCCGAGACATGAGCATCGCCGAGTCAGCACCAGCAAACAGCGCGCGCATCCTCGTTTTCGCCGGCGGCATTGCCGGCGCGGCGGGCGTGGCGCTGTCGGCGGCATCAGCGCATCTCGGCGGCGCCTTCGTCGGCACGGCCGCATCCTTCCTGCTCATGCATGCGCCGGTGTTTTTGGCCGTCGGCCTCGCCGGCGCAAACCGGATCTTGCGGATCGGCAGCCTGGTGCTGCTCGTCGGGCTTGTTCTGTTCTGCGGCGATCTGCTGGCACGGGATTTCGTGGGATCGCGGCTGTTCCCGATGTCGGCGCCGATCGGCGGCACCTTGCTCATCGCGGGCTGGCTGGTGATCGCGGCCTCGGCGCTCGTGCGGCAACGGTCCTGACGAGCCAAGAACCCTGTCCCATCAGATATCACACGAGGCTTAATCCTGCCGGTTTTGCGGCAGCAGGTCGCGGTTGCGCTTGGCAGACTTGGTCGGCCGCCGCCTTTCCGGCTGCTCCGTGGCAGGCGAGATACCCCAGTAATTGCGATAAATGTCTTCGAACAGATGCTTCACGGGATGCATGTTCGTCTCCTCTTCAAGAACTTGAATCGATCCAATCAGCTGGCACGAAAATGCCGGGGCCGATCAGCTGCGCTTGCGTTTCACAAGGTATTGCAGGTCACGCCTCCACGGCCCGACCTTGTCGCGGCGCCTGCGGGTGGCGGCGTCGGAGACTATGCCCCAATCATTGCCGTAGATGTCTTCGAACAGATAATTCACGGGATGCACCGCACCCTCCTCTTGAATCGATCCAAGTTATACTTGGTGAATCCCTTGGATCGATTCAAATATAGACCCTCTCCGCCGTCCGATCAAGGGAAAATTTGAACCGATCCAACGAAAGTGCTAAACAGGCTCCGGTTCAGGAGACGAAAATGACGGCATTGACCTCCGGCAAGACGAGACCAGTGCGGCTTGCCGACATCGCCAAGGCGGCCGGGGTCTCGCACGGTACCGCGTCCAACGTGTTCGCTCGCCCGGAAATCGTGCGCGAAGAGGTCCGCGAGCGGGTCAAGGCGGCGGCGGAAGCGATGGGCTATGCCGGCCCGGATCCCAAGGGCCGGCTGCTGCGCGCCGGCAAGGTCAACGCCATCGGCGTGGCAACGGCGGAACCATTGTCCTATTTCTTCGACGATCCCTTTGCCCGCGTCATGATGGCCAGCATTTCGCAGGCCTGCGACGCCACCGGCGCCGGAATTTCGCTGGTCTCGGCCGCCAACAGCGAGCAGCTCGCCTGGAACATCCAGAGCGCCCTGGTCGACGGCTTCATCGTGTTCTGCATCGAGGGTGGGTCGCGGCTGGTCGAACTGGCGCGCGAACGCAAACTGCCTTTCGTGGCGCTTGATCTCGATTCGGAAAATGAGGCGGTCGCTGCGATCGGCGTCGACAACGTCGCCGGCGCGGGTCTGGCGGCGCGCCATCTGGCCGAGTTCGGCCATCGCAGCTTTGCCGTACTCGCCCTGGAATCTGCCGACGCTGGCTTTGGTCCCGTCACGCAGGAGCAAGTCGAGACGACATCCCTCTACTCGGGCACACGCGACCGTCTGCGTGGCTATTTCGGCGAGCTCTCCCGCTTCGGCATCGACGTCTCGCAAGTGCCAATCTACGAAACCCTCAATGACGAGGCGAGCGTTCGGGCCGGCCTCGATCATATTTTCGCGCTGCCGCAGACGCCGACGGCAATCCTGGCCATGTCGGACAAGATCGCGCTGCATGCGCTCGACTGGCTGCGCGAGCGTAACATTGCCGTGCCGGGCGATGTGTCAATCGTCGGCTTCGACGGCGTGCCGGAAGGCGCCGACTCCGAGCCGCCACTAACCACTGTCGCCCAGCCGATCGCCGAGATGGGCCGGCTGGCCGTCAAGGCGATCCTCGAAAATGACGGCTCGCAGCACCGGCAATTGCTGCCGGTCGATCTTGTGGTGCGGGGGTCGTCCGGCCCCTCGCCTGCTAGCTAGGCGGCTGATGTGGGATCACCGGCTTAGCCTTGGCATCGCGGGCATGCCGAAGGTCTGGTGAACGGCTGGCGCTTCTTTGCGAACCGGCTTTTTGCCCAAGCCGATGCCGGACAGCCACTCAAGATAGAAGGCGAGCGCGAATTGCATGGCGATGCCGGCCGAAATCAGCAAGACGTCATAGGCAAAGCCGCCCGGATTGATCAGCTTCATCACCTGCGCCGCCATGGCGATCAGCGTGCCGGCGAGGAACACCGGCAAGGAGCGCTTGCCGAGCAGGGCAAGCGGATGGTCCGGGCTGAGACGGAACAGGTTCGAGAAAGCCGGCAGGGCGACGATCAGATAGCTCACCGCCAATATGTGCAGGAGCCGCGGCAGCGACAGGAACGTCTTGTCGAAGCCGCCGATCACCACGGGCAGGTTAAACCACGTTATCTCGCCCCAGAGCGGGCTGTGCACCCAGACCGCCGCTGCCGCGACATAGGTCGCCGCGGCGCCCACCAGCCAACGATTGACGGGAATTGTGCCGCCGCGCCTGACATGCAGCATGCCGGCAAGGCCGATGTTGAACAGGAATTGCCAGGACAGCGGGTTGAGGAACCAGAAGCCGGGCTCGGGATAGTTCGGCGGCGCGATCTGCCAGAGGCCGGCGACGAGCCACAGCGCGCCGGAAAAGACCAGCGCCGGCAGCGGCCGGTAGCTGACGAAGAGCAGGAAGAGCGGCGCCATCAACAGCAGCGCCGCATAGACCGGCAGGATGTTGTTGTAGCCAAGCTGGTGGCCGAGCGTGACAATGCCGATCATGACCTCCGGCGTGTTCTTCATCAGCGGCTCGATGTTGATCAGCTTGAGCAGTTCCGGCCGCCGGCCGAACACCGCCGCGGCGCAGAACAACGCCATCACAACCATGGTGGTGACGATGTGGGCGCTGTAAAGCACGCCGGCCCGGCGCCACATCTTCAACATCGCCAGCAGCCGGCCGCCCGGCTGGAACTTGGTGCCATAGGCGAGTGCGACCGACATGCCGGAAATCAGCACGAAGGCTTCCGCCGCGTCCGAGAATCCGAAATTCTTGTAGGTCAGCGTTTCGAAGACGGTGCCCGGCACGTGGTCGATATAGATGGTCAGGAGTGCGAGCGCACGGAACACGTCAATGCGCGTGTCGCGATCGGGGATACGCGGAGCGCGATCGGCGATACGCGGAGCGCGATCGGCGATACGCGGAGCGCGATCGGCGATACGCGGGGCGCGATCGGGCGGGACTGGCAGGGTCATCGACAAAAGGCCTCAAAGGAGAGCAAGGATGCTCGCGTTGTTCATGCCGGGATGCGACCATCGGCGCACACCGCTTCGATTCCTCCCGCAGGGAGCATATCGGCGCAGAAACGGTCTGAAATGAGCCTGTTGCAATCACATTTGGCGGAGCGTGAAAATATTCCGTTTTGAAGCTGGCAAAGGACCAATGTCTCCGTGAAAACAACGAGATATGAGCGTGGATCGATATAGCGACGAGAACGCCTTTCTGCACCAGGATCTGGCCTTTCCCTACCGCCTCCTCAAGCCGGAGAATGCCGGCGGCGAGAGCCTGTTTTTACTGCACGGATCGGGTGTCGACGAAACGACGATGGTCCCGATTGCGAGGCAGATCGCCCCTAACGCCACGCTGGTCGCGGTGCGTGGCCGCATCCGCCAAGAAGACGGCTTCCGCTGGTTCGAGCGGATCACGCCGACCAGTTTCGAACAGGCGAGCATCCGTGCCGAAACATCGTACTTTGCCGCCTTCGCAAGCGAGGCCGCAAAGCGGCACGGGCTCGACCTCGCCCGGGCGACTTTCCTCGGCTATTCCAACGGCGCCAATCTGGTTTCCAGCCTGATGCTGCTCAACTCCGGCCTCGTCCGAAAAGCGGCGTTGCTGAGAGCAATGCCCGTGCTTGACGATGCGCCGGCAACCGATCTGACAGGAAGGCGCGTCCTGATTGTCGCTGGTGCCGCGGACGAGACCTACGGGCCGTTTGCGCCGCCACTGGTGAGGCTGCTCAACAAACATGGCGCCGAGGTCGATGCGCGCATCGTGCCTTCAGGTCACGAAATCGGCGACCCGGATGCCGCCATCGTCCGGCAATGGCTGGCGGGACCAGCATTGGTCGCACGCCAGGCAGGCTAAGAGACCTTGGTAGACCGCATCGGCGCCCGGCGGAACGGCTGAGCAGATGCTCGTCGCCTAGCCCTGTCCCATCCGGTTCCAGGCATCGAGCCCGGCGATCTTGTAGGCTTCGGCCAGCGTCGGATAGTTGAAGGTGTTGTTGACGAAGAAATCAACCGTGCCGCCGAGGTTGATCACCGCCTGGCCGATATGGATCAGTTCGGTGGCGCCTTCACCGACGATGTGGGCGCCGAGCAGGCGGCGCGTTTCGACCGAGAACAGCAGTTTCAGAAAGCCGGAGTTGACGCCCATTATGTGGCCGCGCGAGGTTTCGCGGAACCGCGCCAGACCGACTTCATAAGCAGCGCCGCTCTCGCGCACCTGCTCCTCCGACTGACCAACGGTGGAGATTTCCGGCACGGCGTAGATGCCATAGGGGAAGGTTTCCGGCGGCGGTGGCAGTTGCACGCCGAAGGCGTGGCAGGCGGCCACCCTGCCCTGCTCCATCGATGTCGAGGCAAGGCTGGGGAAACCGATGACGTCGCCGGTGGCATAGATGTTGGGCGCACTGGTCTGGAAGGTCTGCGGATCGACCTTGATGCGGCCCCGGGAATCGGCCTCGATGCCGACCACGTCGAGGCCGAGGCTGCCGAGATTGCCGCTGCGGCCGGCGGCGTAAAGCACGATCTCGGAGCGGATGGTGCGGCCATCGGCGAGCGTCACTTCGGCATAGTCGGGTTTTGAGACGATTTCCTTGACCGTACTGCCGAGGCGAATGGTCATGCCGCGGTCGCGCATCTGGTGGATGAAGTCGTCGACGATCTCGCGGTCGACGAAATCGAGGATGGTGTTGCGCGGCTCCACCAGCGTCACCGGTACGTCGAGCGCCGAAAAGATCGTCGCATATTCAACGCCGATGACGCCGGCGCCGATCACCGTCAGCGTGCGCGGCAGATGGTCGAGTTCCAGCATCTCATCGCTGTCGAAGACGCGGATCTTGTCGAAAGGCACGTCGCGCGGCCGGTGCGGCCTGGTGCCGACCGCGATCAGCGCATTGGTGAAACCAACCTCCGAGTAGTCGCCATTGTCTGCCGTCAGGCTGACCTTGTTTGGGCCGACGAATTTCGCCATGGCGCGGACGCTTTTGACGGCGTTGCGCATAAACTGGTGCTGCAGCACCTCGACCTCGTGGTCGAGCGTCTTGTGCAGCCGCTCGACCAGGTCGGCGATGGAGATGTCCTGCTTGACCCGGTAGCCGCGGCCGTAAAAGCCCCGCTCGCGCCAGCCGGACAGGTTCAGCACCGTCTCGCGCAGCGTCTTCGACGGGATGGTGCCGGTGTGCACCGAGACGCCGCCGAGGCGCCGGCCCCTGTCGACCACCAGCACCGATTTGCCGAGCTTTGCCGATTGCACCGCGGCGCGGCGCCCGGAAGGGCCGCTGCCGATGACCAGCATGTCGTAATCCATGTAACCCCGTCCCCTCGGCGTCTTGTTGCGCCGCAGCAAGCTAACGCCATCCGTCCACCAAATTCAATCGGCTCAACCGCGCCACACTGCCGAGCAGGACCGATGGACGAACCGATCTTGATTCCGCCCGCGGTCTTCACCATTTCAGTGGCGGCGCACCCTAGCGTGGCGCCTGTTACGAGGACATGACATGAACGCGCGCGTACTTGACGGCGAAATCATCACCAGCAGGCTCGACGACGTCAGGGCCTATGACGGTGTGCGCACGCGGCGCATCCCTGCCTTCATAATCGACTATTGCATCGTGGCGCTGCTCACCATTCCGTTCGCGATCCTGGTGGCCGTGCTTGGCCTTTTGACATTCGGTCTTGGCTGGGCGCTGTATTCCATCCTCGTGCCGGCGGTCGCCATTCTCTACATCTGGAACACGCTGGGCGGTCGCAACCAGGCCACATCAGGCATGAAGATCATGGGCATTCGGCTCGATCGTCTCGACGGCAGCCGTATCGACGGCCTCACCGCCGTTGTCCATTCGGTGCTGTTCTGGGCGAGCACGGTCATCCTGACGCCGCTCGTCCTCCTGGTGACGCTGTTTTCCGATCGCAAGCGCACACTGCACGACCTGCTGCTTGGCACGGTCGTCAGCCGTAGCGACCGTTGAACCGGCGTCCAACCGACGCCAACAGGCATTTGTGCGCAAATGTGAAGGGGTCCGTTCAACCCCGCCTTCACAATCCTGTTGAATTTTTCGCCAGCCAAGCCAAAGGTAGAGCGATTCGCAGGAGTGTTCCCAAGGTTCGATGACGCACCATCCGACCCAGTCGCCGCAGTTCTTCCTGACCGCGCCATCGCCGTGCCCGTATCTCGAGGGCCAGTTCGAACGCAAGGTGTTCACGCATCTGGTCGGCGACAAGGCGCCGGAGATGAACGATCTGTTGACGCAAGGCGGTTTCCGGCGCTCGCAGAACATCGCTTACCGTCCCGCCTGCGAGACCTGCCGCGCCTGCGTCTCGGTGCGTATCCTGGCGCAGGAGTTCACCGCCAGCCGCAACATGAAGCGGGTGATCCAGCGCAATTCCGATCTGATCGGCGCCATGCATGACGCGCAGCCGTCGACCGAGCAGTATTCGCTGTTTCGCGGCTATCTCGACGCTCGCCATCGCCGCGGCGGCATGTCCGACATGACGGTGCTCGACTACGCCATGATGGTCGAGGATACCCATGTCGACACCAAGGTGATCGAATACCGGCGCCGCGGCCCCGACACATTCATCACCGGCAAGGGCCAGGGCGAGCTGATCGCCGTGGCGCTGACCGACAAGATGGCCGATGGCCTGTCGATGGTCTATTCCTACTTCAATCCCGAGTTCGAGGACCGTTCGCTCGGCACCTTCATGATCCTCGACCATATCGCCCGCGCCCGGGCCATGGGCTTGCCCCATGTCTATCTCGGCTACTGGGTCAACGGCTCGCGCAAGATGAACTATAAAATGCGCTTCATGCCGCAGGAGCATCTCGGCCCGAAGGGCTGGGAACGCTACGACCACGAAGCGGTCACGCGCTGATTTTTCTTCTTACCAGATCCTGATCTAAACATTTTCAGCCGAGACGATGCTGGTCTTCCGCCCGTTGGCGGGGCGATTGCGCCGACCGGCATCTGCTCAAATCATTGCGAAAGCCGTTGCATGTCCTCTCACAATGCCCACACCAAAGGACTCCTGCTCACCGCGCTTGGCGGGCTGGCGCTGACCATCGACATTCCCCTGATCCGGCTCGCCCATGGCGAAGCCTGGACGATCCTTTTGCTGCGCACCGGCTGCACCTTCGTGGCAGGGCTGATCGTATGGGCCATCTGGCGCTCGTTCAGCAAGAATGCTCCGCAGCTGATACCCGGCTGGTCGGGGCTCGTGGTCGCCACACTCTACGGGCTCGGCGCAATCGCCTTCATCACTGCCGTCTACAACACCTCGACCGCCAATCTGGTTTTCATCCTGGCCTTCTCCACCATGTTCTCGGCGCTGCTGTCGTGGCTGTTTCTGAAGGAGCGACCGCAGCCGCTGACGCTTGCGGCAATGGCGCTGATGATCGTCGGCATCGCCATCATCGTCGGCGATTCCGTCGGCACGGGATATCTGTTCGGCGATGTGACGGCGCTGTGTTCGGCCTTGGCGATTGCCTGCGCCATCACCGTTTCGCGCGCCAGCGGGAGGGATATGGGGTTCACCGCGCTGACCGGCGTCCTGCTGCCGTTCGGGCTGGCGGCGCTCATGGTCTCCAGGACCGGTTTCCAGGTGGAGGCGCCATGGTGGATCGTTTTCAACGGCGCCGTCATCATGCCGTTCGCCTTCTTCTGCCTGGCCAACGGGCCGAAATACATTTCAGGCCCGGAAGTGGCGATGTTCTATCTCCTGGAAACGGTTCTGGCGCCGGTCTGGATATGGATGATCTTTGCCGAGACGCCGTCGCGCAACAGCCTGATCGGCGGCGTGATCCTGATCGTCACGCTGGTCGCGCATTCCCTGTGGCAGTTGCATGAAGGGCGCAAGCGCCGGGCAGCGCTCGCCGTCGCTTACCCAGCCTGACTTTTCTTCGCGGGGCCGGCGACAATCTCGATCTGCGGCGGCCCGCCTTCGAGCTCGGCCGCCGTGTCGGGAACGGTGTCTTCGGCCAGTTCCACCTCGCGCAGCCATTCGCGCCAGATCGCCACCAGCAGCGCCATCAGCACGGGGCCGATGAACAGGCCGAGAAAGCCCATCGTCTTGACGCCGCCGATCAGGCCGAAAAAGGTGGGCAGGAAGGGCAATTTGATCGGTCCGCCGACCAGCTTCGGGCGCAAGGTCTTGTCGACGATGAACAGTTCCACCGCGCCCCAGATGAACAGCGCCAGACCCGCCATCGGCGAGCCGCTGGCGGCGAGGTAGATCGACACAAGCGTAAACGACAGCGGCGCGCCGCCGGGGATCAGCGCCATCACGCCGGTCAATGCGCCCAGCGTCACCGGCGACGGCACCCCGGCCAGCCAGTAGGCGATGCCGAGCACCAGCCCCTCGCCGATGGCGATCACGGTCATGCCGGTAACGGTCGAGGAAATGGTCGCCGGCACGACGCGCGAAATCCGCTCCCAGCGCGTCGGCAGGATGCGTTCGCCGAGCCGGTCGATCTGGCTGGCAAAGTGTTCGCCGTCGCGGTAGGCGAAGAACAGCGCGATCATCATGAACAGCAGCGTCAGCAACAGGCCGAAGGCGCTGCCGCCGGCAGCCAGCACGCCGCGATAGATGCTGCCGATATTAGCGCCGCTGACCAGCTGGATCAGCTCGCCGATGCCGCCGGGATGGCCGAAATTGTCGATCCACTGTTCGTTCAGCCACTCGCCGACGACAGGCAGCGAGGTGATCCAGTGCGGTGTGACCGCGCCGTGCCTGTTGGTCTCGATCGCCCAGCCGACCCATTCGCGGACCTCGTTGATGGCGTAGGTGCCGGCGAGCGCTATCGGCACCACCAGGAAGGCGAGGATGAACAGGATGGCGAGCGTCGCGGCGACGGTGCGGTTACCGCCGACACCGGCAAGCAGCCGGCGGTAGAGCGGCCAGCTGGCAAAAGCAATGACGAGGGCTGCCAGCACGGGAAACAGGAACCCGTGGAAGAAATAAACGCCGGCGGCGACGATCAGCACCAACAGCCAGCGCGCCGCCGACAGCGGAGGAATGACAGCTGATCGCAACGGAGTCGACAGGCCGAACAGGCGCTGCTGACGCTCAGGCTTCTGGATCTTCGCTTCCTTCAAACGGTCAATTCTCCCCGGCCTAACAGCGTTTATGCACTGTTATAGTGCCGCAATCGTGACGATAGTCCAAATGGTTGGTGAAGCTGCCAATCTCCCCCCTTGTGGGGGAGATGTCCGGCAGGCCAGAGGGGTCGCGAAGGATCGCCAGCCTGGCACCCGACATTGAAGACCCAAGAGTTGCGACCGAGTGGCGAGCCATGACCATTTGATGCGCTGGCGGGACAGCGCCCCCCTCTGGCCTGCCGGCCATCTCCCCCACTTGGGGGAGATCAGCAGCTTCAACCAAATTTCCCGGTCCGCGGGAATCCCTTCGGCACCATGCGACCGGCCGACGCTCTCGCGCCGATCCATTCCGCCAGCTCCTCGCGCGACCTGACGAAGGTGCGGTCTGCGGAATCCTGCCACGACAGGCCGCTCGCCAGCGTGAAGGGTTTCAGGTCGAGCAGACCGCCATCCTTGTATTTCTGCAGGCGAACGCCCTTGCCGCGGCCCATCTCCGGAATTTCGGAGAGCGCAAACACCAGCATCTTGCGGTTCTCGCCGACAATGGCGAGATGATCGCCTGACACGGGGACGCAGGCCTTGGCCTCGTCGGGCGCCTTGACGTTCATCACCTGCTTGCCCTTTCGGGTGTTGGCGACGACCTCCTCCTCCGGCACGACGAAACCATTGGCATCGTAGGAGACGAGCAGCAGCTTGCGCTTCGGGTCGTGGACGAAAGCGGTGACGATGTCCTGGTCGTTGTCCATGTCGACGATGATGCGGATCGGTTCACCATGGCCGCGGCCGCCTGGCAGCCGGTCAGCGCCGATGGTGTAGAATTTGCCGCCGGTGGTGAAGACCAGGATCTTGTCGGTGGTCTGGGCATGGAAGGCGAGCTTGAGGCTGTCGCCTTCCTTGAAGGTGAGCGTGGAATGGTCGGCCAGATGGCCTTTCATCGCTCGCAGCCAGCCTTTTTCCGAGACCACCACGGTGACCGGCTCGCGCTCGATCATGGCGTGCGCAATGTCGGTCAGGTCATGCTCCGGCGCGTCGGCGAACTGGGTACGGCGCTTGCCGAGTTCGGTCTCGGGGCCGAACTTGTCGCGAACCTGCGTGACTTCCCATTTGATCGTCGACCATTGCTTGGCGTCGGATGCCAGCAATGCCTCGATCTGCTTCTTTTCGGTGGTGAGACCGTCGAACTCCTTGCGGATCTCGAACTCTTCCAGCTTGCGCAAGGCGCGCAGCCGCATGTTGAGGATGGCTTCGGCCTGGGTGTCGGTGAGCGACCAGCGGGCCATCATCACCTGCTTGGGCTCATCCTCCTCGCGGATGATCCTGATGACCTCGTCGATGTTCAAATAGGCGATCAGGTAGCCGGCAAGGATTTCCAGCCGCTTCTCGATCTCGCCAAGCCGATGCTTCGAGCGGCGGATCAGCACATCGCGGCGATGGTCGAGCCACTCCTTCAGCACGCCCTTCAGCGACAGGACGTTAGGCACCTTGCCCCGCGACAAAACGTTCATGTTGAGGGGAAAGCGGCTTTCAAGCTCGGTCAGCTTGAACAGCGATTCCATCAGAATGCCGGGATCTACTGAACGGCTCTTCGGCACCAGCACAATGCGGACGTCCTCGGCGCTTTCATCCCTGACATCCTCGAGCAGCGGCAATTTGCGCGCGATCAAAAGCTCGGCGATCTTTTCGATCAGCCTGGCCTTCTGGATGCCGTAGGGGATTTCGGTGACGACGATGCTCCAGGTGCCCCTGCCCTGGTCCTCCTGGCCCCATTTGGCGCGCACGCGAAAACCGCCGCGGCCGGTCTCATAGGCCTCCAGGATGGAAGCGCGGCTGTCGACGATGATGCCGCCGGTCGGGAAATCCGGTCCCTGGACGAACTCCATCAGCTTTGTCACCGGCGCGTCCGGCTGCTCGATCAACTGCAGCGCTGCGTTGCAAAGCTCGGCGGCATTGTGCGGCGGGATGGACGTGGCCATGCCGACCGCAATGCCGGAGGAACCGTTGGCGAGCAGATTCGGGAAGGCGCCGGGAAGCACTACGGGCTCCTCGTCCTCCTCATTGTAGGTTGGCCGGAAATCGACGGCGTCCTCGGTGATGCCGGCAAGCAAATCGCTCGCCACCTCGGTCATGCGCGCCTCGGTATAGCGCATGGCGGCGGCGTTATCGCCGTCGATATTGCCGAAATTGCCCTGCCCGTCGACGAGGGGATAGCGCATGGAGAAATCCTGCGCCAGGCGCACCAGCGCGTCGTAGATCGACTGGTCGCCATGCGGATGGAACTTGCCCATCACGTCGCCGACGATGCGGGCGCATTTGGCAAAGCCCTGGTCGGGGTTGAGCCTGAGCAGCCGCATCGCATGCATGATGCGGCGATGCACAGGCTTCAGCCCGTCGCGCACGTCAGGCAGCGCCCGGTGCATGATGGTCGAGAGCGCATAGGCAAGATAGCGCTCTTCCAGCGCCTTCTTCAGATCGACCGGTTCGATG
The DNA here is from genome assembly GCF_057786115.1 of Mesorhizobium sp. P170090. Taxonomy (NCBI): domain Bacteria; kingdom Pseudomonadati; phylum Pseudomonadota; class Alphaproteobacteria; order Hyphomicrobiales; family Phyllobacteriaceae; genus Mesorhizobium; species Mesorhizobium sp. P170090. The sequence continues at coordinate 3,578,440 of NZ_JBYNWH010000001.1, read as the reverse complement.
TGGTCACCGCCGCCATTTTCAGGCGGCAAAATCCTTTTTCCCATGCGGCTGGACTAGCCGAGCGGGTGATTCGCGGCAAGGCGGGGCTGCGGAAATCCGCACTTTGCAGCCTTTGGGCTTACGAGGGCGGCTCAAGGTCCGACAATGGATGTGACGGACTTCATGTTCCCCCTTGCCGTCCCTGTGCAACAGCAACGGTAGCAGTGCTGTTGCCAACCAACATCAATCTGTTACACGCCCTCTCTAAGGCAGGAGACGGTACGCAGGGGAGCCCGACCTTCATGACATATTCACCGCATCGGGCGAAGGCTCCCGCTCCGATTTGCCTTTCGCCGTGATTTTCGACAACTCTGCGGGAAAGCGCCTTTTTCCCGTCCAGTTCGTCACGGAATGGTGATGGCGTAGAATTGAGAAAACACTTTTTCAGGACTCTCTCAGGGAACTCGCGATGACAATCCAACGTTCGACACTCAAGAAACTTGCTTTTTCGACCTTTTTGCTGACGCTGCCGCTGAATGCCGCCTTTGCGCAAGACACGGCGGTTGCCGACCGACTGAAGGCCGCACTTGCCGTCCAGGGCGTCGATATCACCTGGACCGGCGTTACCGGCGACAATTCCAGCATGGTGCTGCAGGGCGTGTCGGTCAAACCGGCGGCCGAAAAGGAATCGCTGCCGATCGGCGACGTCAAGCTCGAGGGCGTGACCGAAGCCAATGGCGGCTTCGATGTCGCGACCATCACGACTTCGGCCTTCGAGCACAGCAAGGACGGCGTCACGCTCAACCTCACCCCCTTCGTCATTCATGACGCCAACATCCCGGCCGAGGGCGCTACGGGCCCGCTCGGTTCGATGATGATCTACAAGTCGGCCGAACTCGAAAACCTGACGGTCAAGGTTGCCGACAAGACCGCCTTCTCGGTGGATGGGCTTGCTGTCCAGATCGCGCCGCCGGCCGACGGCAAGGCGATGGAGTTCTCCGCCACCACGGAAAAGTTCAACGCCGACCTGACCCTGGTCGACGATGCGAAGTCCAAGGAAGCCATCGAGGCCCTCGGCTACCAGAACATCTCGGGCAATATCGAGATCGGCGGCACCTGGCAGCCGAGCGACGGCAAGATGGACCTGTCGAAATACGACATCTCGGTCGAGAATGCCGGCACGCTCGGCATGACCTTCGGCCTCGGCGGCTACACGGTCGACTTCGTCAAGTCGCTGCAGGAGATGCAGAAGAAGATGGCGGCGCAGCCCGAAGGCGCCGACAATTCGGCGCAAGGCATGGCCCTGCTCGGCCTGTTGCAGCAGCTCTCCTTCAACAGCGCATCGATCCGCTTCGATGACGATTCGCTCACCGGCAAGGTGCTTGAATATGTCGGCAAGCAGCAGGGCATGTCGGGCAAGGACATCGCCAACCAGGCCAAGGCGATCGTGCCGTTCGGCATGGCACAGCTCAACAATCCCGAACTGACCGCCGAAGTGACGGCGGCGGTGAGCAAGTACCTCGACGATCCGAAGAGCCTCGAGATTTCGGCCGAGCCGCCCGCAGCGGTGCCGTTCGCGCTGATCATGGCCGGCGCCATGTCCAACCCGGCCGACCTGACCAAGACGCTGGGCGTCCACGTCAAGGCCAACGAAGACTGATCGAAGTTAGCTCCCTTCTCCCCGTCACTGTACGGGGAGAAGGTGCCGGCAGGCAGATGAGGGGCGGCGCCAACGCGTGCAAATTGTAGTTCGATGCTGAACCGATTGTCAGAAGGCGCCAACTGCTAAGGCCGTTCGCCAATCGCCTGCATGCGTGCTGCCCCTCATTGTCCTGCCGGACATTTCTCCCCGTATAGAGACGGGGAGAAAGGGCAGCTGCAACGCTGCTGTCAGTCCTTCTTCACTGCCGCGACACGCAGCGACAGATCACGCAACTGCTGCGGCGAGGCTTCCGAAGGCGCGTTCATCAACAAATCGTAGGCCTGCTGGTTCATCGGGAACATGGTGATCTCTCGCAGGTTCTTGGCGCCGACCAGCAGCATGACGACACGGTCGACGCCGGCCGCCATGCCGCCATGCGGCGGGGCGCCATACTGGAAGGCGCGGTAGAGGCCACCAAAGCGTTCTTCCACCGTGGCGCGGTCGAGGCCAACCGTCTCGAACGCCTTGACCATGGTTTCCGGTAAATGGTTGCGGATACCGCCAGAGGCGATCTCGAAGCCGTTGCAGACCATGTCGTACTGGAAGGCCTTGATGCCGAGCAGGTCGTCGCCGTTGAGCGCGTCGATACCGCCTTGCGGCATCGAGAACGGGTTGTGGGCGAAGTCGATCTTCTTCTCCTCCTCGCTCCATTCGAAGAACGGGAAGTCGACGATCCAGCACAATTCGAAGCGCTCGCGGTCGACAAGGTTCAGTTCTTCGCCGGCACGCGTACGCGCGGCACCGGCGAAGGTAACGAACTTCTTCGGATCGCCGGCGACGAAGAAGGCGGCGTCGCCATCGGCAAGGCCGAGCTGCTGGCGGATCGCCTCGGTGCGCTCCTCGCCGATGTTCTTGGCCAGCGGACCGGCGCCTTCAAGCTTGTCGCCTTCCTTGCGCCAGAAGATGTAACCCAGTCCCGGCTGGCCCTCGCCCTGCGCCCACGAGTTCATGCGGTCGCAGAAGGCGCGGCTGCCGCCGGTCTTGGCCGGAATGCCCCACACTTCGGCCTTCGGATCGTTGGCCAGAATGTTGGCGAAGACCTTGAAGCCGGAATCGCGAAAATGGTCGGAGACGGCCTGCATCTCGATCGGGTTGCGCAGGTCCGGCTTGTCGGAGCCATATTTGCGCATGGCGACATCGTAAGGAATGCGCTGGAATGTCTGCGTCACCGGCTTGCCGTTGGCGAAGGTCTCGAAGACGCCGCGCATCACCGGTTCCATGGTCGACAGCACGTCGTCCTGCTCGACGAAGCTCATTTCGAGGTCGAGCTGGTAGAATTCGCCGGGCAGACGGTCGGCGCGCGGGTCCTCGTCGCGGAAGCAGGGCGCGATCTGGAAATAGCGGTCGAAGCCCGAAACCATGATCAGTTGCTTGTACTGCTGCGGCGCCTGCGGCAGCGCGTAAAAGGTGCCGGGATGGATGCGCGACGGCACCAGGAAGTCGCGCGCGCCTTCCGGCGACGAGGCCGTCAGGATCGGCGTCGAGAATTCGGTGAAGCCGACATCGGTCATACGCTTGCGCATCTCGGCGATGATTTTCGTGCGCGCCACGATGTTCCTGTGCAGCGTCTCGCGGCGCAGGTCGAGAAAACGGTACTTCAGGCGGATGTCTTCGGGATAGTCGGGCTCGCCGAACACCGGCAGCGGCAATTCCTTGGCTGCCGACAGCACCTCGATCTCGCGGGCAAAGATCTCGATCTCGCCGGTCGGCAGGTTGGCGTTGGTGGTGTCCGGCAGGCGCGCCTTGACCTCGCCGTCGACGCGGATCACCCATTCGCCACGCAGCGTCTCGGCCACCTTGAAGGCGGGCGAATCCGGATCGGCGACGATCTGGGTCAGGCCGTAATGGTCGCGCAGATCGATGAACAGCAGGCCGCCATGGTCGCGCACGCGATGCACCCAGCCCGACAGGCGAACCGAAGAGCCGACATCGCTCTTTCTCAACTGGGCACAGGTGTGGCTGCGGTAACGATGCATTGTCATGTCAAAATTCCGGGGTGCTGGGTTGTGGGTCGAGCATCAAAGCCCGGTCCAAAATTTGCGCGAAAAGCGCATGGGAGGCCCGATTTGTCAAGGCAAGCGGGGTTTGGGTCGCCGCCCTATGCGATCGTCAGCATAAAGTCTTTGCCAGGCTTGGCGCATTGCCGCCAGGCATGTTTCTCGCGACAGTGCCGTCCTCAAGCAATCTGGAGATGCTTCATGCCGAAACGCACAGTCCCGTCGGGCGTCGGGCCACATAATGGCCGCGAGTTGGCACTGATGCTTCAGGGCGACAAGCCGATGGCCCTGTTCGGGGCGGAGCCGGGTATGGACGCCGAAGATATTGGCGATACGGGCTTTGCACCGTTTGTCGACGAAGGCCGCATCCTGAAGTTCACCCACTTTGATCCAGAGACGTCCGTGGAAGATCGCCGCTACTGCCTGCCGACAGAGGAATGGCGCTGCAAACTGAGCTTGTTGATCTCCAGAATGTGCCGCAGCGGAGAGGCCTTTGACATCTTCACATCGAATGATCTGGCGAGGCTTGAAGGAGCCCTTCTCGGTTATTCAAAGGAAGATGTCGAAGTGTTCGTCGCCCATGCTGCGTCCCGGACTGCCCGCGCGCCGAGCTCCGTTTAAGCCAAATGGATTTCGGCGCCCTGGCGTTCGAAATCCGCGAGGATCGCGGCCGGCGCGGTCTTTTCGACCACGAGGTGGCGGATCGCCTCTGGCCTGGCGACCCGGTAGGGTGCGGCTGTGGCTAGCTTGTCGTTGGTTACAGCGATGACGATGCCTGCGCTGTTCTTGGCCATCGCCCGCTTTACCTCGGCCTCAGCCGAATCGAAGGCCGTGACGCCGCGCGACGCATCGAGACCGCAGGATCCGAGAACAAACAGGTCCGCGCCAAGTTGCGCGACAGCGGCAAGCGTGTCGGCGCCGACGCAGGCGCCGAGGTGGCGGTCGAACCGGCCGCCCAGCACAATCAGTTCGACCAAAGCGTGGTCTGACAGGACAGAGGCGATTTCGAGGGAATTGGTGGCGACGGTCAGTTCGAGGTCGCGCGAAATGGCCCCGGCGATCGCGGCATTGGTCGAGCCGCTGTCGATGAACAGGGTCTGTCCGCCCGAAAGCAATGCCACGGTCGCGCGGGCCAGCCGCGTCTTTTCTTCGACCGCATGGCCGGCGCGCAGGCCGACTGGTGTCGATGCGAAGGGTGCGGGCGCGACCGCACCGCCATAGACGCGGCGGCATTGCCCGGCCTTGGCGAGTTCCCTGAGGTCGCGGCGAACCGTGTCCTCCGAAACGCCGAAGCGGCTTGCCAGCTCGCCGGCCAGCACCCTTCCCTCGACGGCGAGGCGATCGCGAATGATTTGATGCCGCTGATCGGTCAGCATTGCATGATCCTGTTTTTTCATGCACGTTCTTGCACGATTTGCATGTTTGTGCAAGATGTAAGCATATCAATCAGTGACAACCGTCGACTCTCTTCCCCGAAAGCATCGTCATGACCTTTGGCCTCCGCCTCGCTCCGCAACACCGGGTCTACGCCGGCTTTGCGATCTATTCGTTCGCCATGGGCCAAATCTTCCCGCGGCTGCCCGACATCAAGCACGCCATGGGCATCGGGGACGGCACGCTCGGGCTAAGCCTGATCGGGACGCCAATCGGCACCTTGACCGCGCTGACGCTGACGGCGCCGATCCTGGAGCGCGTCGGCTTCCGCCGCGCGCTGCTCGGGCTGGTGCCGCTCTTGTCGGTTGTCTTTGCCATTGCCGTGCATGCGCCTGGGCCGCTTGCGCTGTTCCTGATGCTGTTTCCGGTCGGCCTGATGATCGGCAGCGTCGAGATCATTCTCAATGTCGAGGCCGACAGAACCGAATTCCTGCTCAAGCGCCGGATCATGAACCGGGCGCATTCGTTCTGGAGCATCGGCTTTTTCGGCGCCGGCCTGTTCGGCGCCGCGCTTGCGCATCTCGGCATTTCGCCGCAACTGCACCTGGCGATTGTCGTACCGATGGTGGCGACAGGAATCGCGCTGTTTCTCGGCGGTTACGAACCGGCGCCGAGCCGCTTCGCCGGCAATGATGAGACGGCGCCAACGCTGGCGCGGCCGACGCTGCCGATCCTCGTCCTCGTCGCGGTGACACTGTCGGCGATGCTGATGGAAGGCGCCAGCATCGACTGGTCGGCAATCTACATGCGCACCGTGTTCGATGCGGGCCCTTTCGTCGCCGGCTTCACAGTGGCGCTGTTTGCATTCTCGCAAGCGAGCACGCGCTTCTTTGCCGACTCCTTTGTCGACCGCCACTCGCCGAGCGTCGTGGCGCGGGTGCTGCTGGCGACGATGGCGGTGGGCGTGCTGCTCGTCTTCTTCTCGCCTGCCCCGCTCGTATCGATGCTGGGCTTTGCGCTACTTGGCATCGGCAGCAGCGTGCTCTTTCCGCTGGCGATCTCGGCGGCAGCCCAGCGGACGGACCGCTCCGCGACGATCAATGTCGCGGCGCTGTCGCAGATTTCCTTCGTCGCCTTCCTGCTCGGCCCGCCGCTGCTCGGTTTCGTCTCCGACCATTGGGGCATCCGCTCGGCCTTCGGTATCGGCATCCCGTTCATCATGCTCAGCCTGCTGACCGCCGGCTCGCTTGGCCGAAGGGCTGCCCGGGGCAAGCCTGCGCCGGCGAGCGAAGCTTTGGCGAGGGCCGACGGAGCTTGAACGGCCGCACCTGAAGCCACACACCTGTTGGCGGCGGGACAAGCCACTGGCATTGGCCACACCGATGGTTCAGAACTGTGGAGCCACCCAAGCAACGGTTCCGTATGTCCTCCATCCGCCCGCTGATCCCGCTCCTCATCGCCGCCGGCATCCTGCTTGGCGGCAACGGGCTGCAGGGCACGCTGATCGCGTTGCGCGGCGCGCAGGAAGGGTTTTCGGCCTCCGACATCGGCCTGATGGGCACGTTCTATTTCGCCGGCTTCCTGCTTGGTTGCCTCGCAGTCACCCGCATCCTCAAGGCAGTCGGCCATGTCCGGACGTTTTCAGCGCTCGCCGCCATCGCCGCTGCCAGTACGCTGCTCCTGGTGCTGGTGATCGACCCGGTGATGTGGTGCGCGGTGCGCTTTGCCGGCGGTTTCTGCTTTGCCGGCCTGTTCACCGTCATGGAAGCGTGGCTGAACTCCGGCGTCGAAAACAAGGATCGTGCGCGGGTGCTCGCCGTCTACCGCATGGTCGATATCGGCTCGGTAACCGGCGCGCAGTTCCTGATCCCGATCTTCGGCCCCGGCGGCTTTGCCATCTTCGCCATCATGTCGATGATGATCACGCTGTCGCTGGTTCCGGTGTCGCTCGGCGACCGCTCCAACCCGACGCCGCCGGAAGACGTCAAGCTCGATCTCGCCCGCGTCTGGCGGATTTCGCCGCTCGGCTGCTTCGGCTGCATCTGCGTCGGCGTCACCAACAGCGCGTTCCGCACGCTGTCGCCGGTCTATGCCGAGCAGATCGGCATGTCGGTGGCCGATGTCGTCACCTTCGTCAGCGTCGGCATCTTCGGCGGCGCCCTCATCCAGTATCCGCTGGGCTACCTCTCCGACCGCTGGGATCGGCGCGCGGTGCTTTTGGCCACGACATGCGGCGCCATGTTCGCGGCGCTGGCGCTGGTCTTCGTCGCCGGCGCCGATCCGACCCTCAATTTGATCATCGTCTTCATCTTCGGCAGCTTCGCCATGCCGCTCTATTCGCTATCGGCGGCGCATTCCAACGACCGCGCCGACAAGGGCGAGTTCGTGCTGATCAACGCCGCCTTGATGCTGTTCTATTCCTTCGGCGCCATTGGTGGCCCCTTCGCGGCGTCCGCAGTGATGCAACATTTCGGACCGGGCGCCCTGTTTGTCTTCAGCGCAGTCGTCTACGCCACCCTCATCGCCGTCATTCTCTACCGCATGCAGGTGCGCGGCAGCGTGCCGGCGGGCAAGCGCAGCCGCTTCACGGCGCTGCTGCGCACATCAACCGTCTTCGCGCGGCTGGCGCGCAGGAATGGCGATTCCGACGGATCGGCCGATACTTGACCGGAGGGCGGCTTGACGAAAGCGCCCATGGCTGAAATTGAAAGAGAACCTTACCCGTTAATAAAAAGCGATTTGATGCACGTCATCACCACCCAAAATGAGCTCGAGTCCGTTCTCGCCGCTTTTGAAAAGTCGGATTTCGTCACCGTCGACACCGAATTCATCCGCGAAACGACATTCTGGCCGATTCTGTGCCTGATCCAGATGGCGGCGCCCGGCGTCACCGCGCTGATCGACCCGCTGGCGCCCGACATCAACCTCGCCCCGTTCTTCCGGCTGATGGCCAATGAGGCGGTGGTCAAGGTTTTCCATGCCGCGCGCCAGGACATTGAAATCATCGTCCATCTCGGCGATCTGGTGCCCCATCCGGTGTTCGACACCCAGGTCGCGGCCATGGTCTGCGGCTTCGGCGACAGCGTCTCCTACGATCAGCTGGTGCAGCGCATCACCGGCGCACGGCTCGACAAATCCTCGCGTTTCACCGACTGGCGCCACCGGCCGCTGTCGGACAAGCAACTCGACTATGCCTTGGCCGACGTCACCCATCTGATCGACGTCTACAAGCATCTCAGCGCCGAACTGGAGCGGGAAAACCGCGCCCATTGGCTAAACGAGGAAATGGAGGTGCTGACTTCGCGCGAGACCTACGATCCGCACCCCGAAGACGCTTGGAAGCGGCTGAAGATGCGGCTGCGCAAGCCGCAGGAGCTGGCGATCGTGCAGACGGTGGCGGCATGGCGCGAACGCGAGGCGCGCGAGCGTGACGTGCCGCGCGGCCGGGTGCTCAAGGACGACGCCATATACGAGGTCGCCCAGCAGGCGCCGCGCGATGCGGCAGCGTTGGGCAAGCTGCGCACGACGCCGAAAGGCTGGGAGCGTTCGTCGACGGCTACCGCATTGCTTGGCGCGGTCAACACGGCGCTCGCTTTGCCCCGCGAAGAGATGCCGAAGCTGCCCAAGAGCTTTCAGCCGCCCGAGGGCTCCAATGCCGCCTCCGAGCTGCTGAAGGTTCTGTTGCGGATCGTCGCCGAGAAGGAAGGCGTCGCCTCGAAAGTGCTGGCGTCCAGCGACGACATCGACCGCATCGCCGCCGAGGGCGAGGATGCCGACGTGCCGGCCCTGCAGGGCTGGCGACGCGCCGTGTTCGGCGAAGCCGCACTGAAGCTGGTGCGCGGCGAAATCGGCATCAAGTTCGACAAGCGCAAGATCGCGGTGTTCGATTTGTAGACCCCCACCCCGCTCCGCTGCGCGGAGCGACCCTCCGCACAAGGGGGAGGGTAAACAACTGCCCTACACCGCTCCGAGCAGGTGTAGCGCGAACCAGATCCATGCCAGCAAGAGAATGATCGCGCCGACGTAGAAGGCGCGGCTGCGAAACCGCAGATTGTTGCTGGTGAGGTGGACCCAGGCGTGGCCATAGCGGGAAATCACGAAAATCCACATCAAGGCCAGGGTCAGATAATTGACGCCATTGGTCGCGTGCAGCGCCAGACACAGCACATAGAACAGCACCGGCAGTTCGAACTGGTTGATGAGATTGTTGGCAACCGTGACGCTCGACCCGGGCTCGGTCGTGCGCACCTTGTATTGACCGACCTTGGCCTCGCCCGATTTGACCGCGCCGTAGCGGCGCCGGCCCATCACGACATAGACGATATAGACGAGCAACACCTGCGCCAGCATCGGCCAGAAAATCGCGGTCTGGCTCATGGCGTTGCCCCTGCTCTGTCGTTCATGCCTGTGGACGCCGCTGGGCGGCAAGGATCAAAAACGCGATGACGATGACGGGGATCGCCAGCAGCGCGAATTTGGTGACGATCAGCGACGAGGCGAAAGACAGAGAATCCGGGTTGGCCGACAGCGCATCGGACAGAAGCCGCGCCACCGCAATGTTCTGGGCGTAGTCGGCGCACGTGTAGGGCAGCACGATGACCAGCGCGAACAGTGCCTGAAGCTGCACCGGCATGGCACGAAAACTCTTCAGCCGCCGCCCGGTTGCCAGGATCAAGCTGACCATGGTCAGCGACAGCAGCGCCGGGAAGAGAAGGTCGAAAGTCAAATAGTGCCAGACCAGGATGATCTCGCTGCCGCGCCGGCCGAGTGCCGTCAGCCAGGCCATGCCCTCGTCGGGCGTGAACCCGCCAAGGCGCACGTCGAGCGACGGCAGGCCACCGCTCAGCCGGCGGAAATAGAAGAATTCCAGCAGCGTCATGATGATGAAAACCGCCGCGGCGGCAAAGCACAGCGCGCCGGCATGGCGCGCCAGCCGCAGCACGATCGTCGCCTGGTGGCGCCAGAGCATGTACCGCTCTGGCTGCCGGTCAGGCTCCGCCAGGATAGTTCGGGCTTTCGCGGGTAATCGTGACGTCATGGGCGTGGCTTTCACGAAGTCCGGCGTTGGATATGCGCACAAAGGTGGCGCGTTCGCGAAAATCGGCAAGGTCGCGGCCACCGACATAACCCATAGCGGCTTTTAGCCCGCCCGCAAGCTGGTGCAGCACGCCAGACACAGGTCCCTTGTAGGGCACCTGCCCTTCAATGCCTTCCGGGACCAGTTTCAGCGTGTCGCGAACCTCGGCCTGGAAGTAGCGATCGGCCGAGCCGCGCGCCATGGCGCCGACAGAGCCCATGCCGCGATAGGCCTTGAAGGAGCGGCCCTGATGCAGATAGACCTCGCCCGGGCTTTCGTCGGTGCCGGCCAGCAGCGAACCGATCATGGCCGCACTGGCGCCGGCGGCAAGCGCCTTGGCCAGGTCACCCGAATATTTGATGCCGCCGTCGGCGACGACCGACACGCCTGATCTATGCGCCGTCTCGACCGCCGACATGATCGCCGAAAGCTGCGGCACGCCGACGCCGGCGACGATGCGCGTGGTGCAGATCGAGCCCGGGCCGATGCCGACCTTGACGGCATCGGCCCCGGCGTCGATCAGCGCCTGCGTGCCTTCGGCGGTGGCGACGTTGCCGGCCAGGATGCGGACGGAATTGGAAAGCTTCTTGGCCCGCGTCACCGCATCGAGCACGCGCTGCGAATGGCCATGCGCGGTGTCGATGACCAGGAGGTCGACACCGGCATCGATCAACCGCTCGGCGCGCTCGAAGCCGTCATCGCCGACGCTGGTGGCTGCCGCCGCCCGCAGGCGCCCCTGCGCATCCTTGGTGGCGTGCGGGTTGAGCTGCGACTTCTCGATGTCCTTGACGGTGATCAGGCCGACGCAATTGCCGGACTTGTCCACGACGACGAGCTTTTCGATGCGGTGCTGATGCAGCAGCCGCTTGGCCTCGTCCTGGTCGACATTCTCCTTGACCGTGATCAGGTTCTCACGGGTCATCAATTCGTAGACTTTCTGCCCCGGATCGGAGGCGAAGCGCACGTCGCGGTTGGTCAGGATGCCGACGAGGCGGCCGATCTTCTGGCCGCCGGTGCCGCCATTCTCGACCACCGGAATGCCCGAGATGGAATAGGTGCGCATCAGCGCCAGCGCGTCGGCCAGGGTGGCGTCGGGGCCGATGGTGACCGGATTGATGACCATGCCCGATTCGAACTTCTTGACCTGACGCACCTGCTCGGCCTGTTCGGCCGGCGAGAAATTGCGGTGGATGACGCCGATGCCGCCGGCCTGCGCCATGGCGATGGCAAGCCTCGCCTCGGTGACGGTGTCCATGGCGGCCGACAGGATCGGCACGTTGAGGTCGATGTCGGTGGCGATGCGGGTGCGGATGTCGGTCTCACCGGGCATGACCTCGGAATGACCGGGCTGCAACAGCACGTCGTCAAAGGTCAGCGCCAGCGCGCCGGTGGACGTTTCGATGATTTTTGCCATGGCCAGTCCTCGGATACGAAAAGCGCCGGGAGAATACAAAAAAGCGCTGGACCGAAATGGACAGCGCCGACTCGTTTCTTCCCTTTCAGGATTGGCGCTGGCTGGTAACACGTCGCGGCGTGGTTGAAAAGCCGGTCGTGGCCTATTCGGCGGACTTGCCCAACAGGGCATCGAGCAAGACATGGCGCGGTGACGCGAAAGGATTGACGACCGTTACGCCGCCCCAGGTGAAGCCGTCCTGCAGATCTTCCGACAGCAGCAGCCGGCAACCGGTTTGCGAGGCAACAGACAGGATGGTCGCATCCCAGATGCCGAAATGGTGATCGGTCGCAAGATCAGCCGCGACCGTCATCACCTCCGGCGTCGTGCCGACAACCGGAAACGCGTCGCGCCAGCTCAACAGGGCGTCGCGCGCTTGTGCACGTGATCGTCCGGCCTTGCGTGTGAGAACGGTGAACAATTCGCCGAGCACTTGGACTGGAATGACGGCTGCCACTTGCGCAATGTCGTGCAGCAGGCCGAAAACGATGTCGCGCTTCTCGGCTCCGTTGATCCCCTCGGCATAAACAAGGATGTTGGTATCGAGCGCGACCTTCACCGCTCGTCCTCGTAAAGCTCGTCGCGGCTCCAGCGCCCGGCTTCTACAACAGGCTGGCGTTCGAGGCGCGACAGCAGCGCTGTGCGCGAACGAGACGCCGCAGGGTCGGGCTGCCCTGCAGGCACGATCCGCGCCACGGGGCGCCCATGGCTGGTCACGACATAGCTCTGTCCTTCGCGGACACCGCGCAGGAGGAGCGAGAATTTGCGGTTGGCGTCGGCTGCGGAAACGGCTTCCTCCATGGCATTGTCCATATAGTAGTTATATTCACTACAGCATAGTGAACCCGGTCAATTTTCGCAAGTTCATTCAATGTGGCGAAACGCAGCGACGCCTCTTGTCCGCCCACGGTCGCACAAAAGTGACAGCAAATTAATGCGACATCGCGCCTGAGGCGTGATAACCGCCCGTTTGTATCGGCTTGCCCGCCTTTTCATTGTTTGGATTGGCCGGCAGGCACATTTAGACCAGTTCGGACGCGTTCGTTGAACCGCATCATTCCGCTCATTCTGGCGGTCGCCTTGTTCATGGAAAACATGGATTCGACCGTCATCGCGACATCGCTGCCGGCGATTGCCGTCGACATCCACACCAGCCCGATCGCGCTCAAGCTGGCGCTGACCGCCTATCTGGTGGCGCTGGCGATCTTCATTCCGATCAGCGGCTGGATGGCCGACCGGTTCGGCGCCAAGACCATTTTTCGCGCCGCGATCGGCGTCTTCATCGTCGGCTCGGTCTGCTGCGCCATCTCCAATTCACTGCCGGCCTTTGTCGTCTCGCGCTTCCTGCAAGGCATAGGCGGCGCCATGATGACGCCGGTCGGCCGGCTGGTCCTGGTGCGCGCGACGCCGAAGAGCGAGCTGGTCGCGGCCATGTCGTGGCTGACTGTGCCGGCGCTGGTCGGCCCGCTTGTGGGACCACCGATCGGCGGCTTCATCACCACCTATTTCACCTGGCATTGGATCTTTCTGATCAACGTGCCGATCGGCCTGATCGGCATCTGGCTGGCGACGCGCTTCCTGCCGCAAACCGACTCGATGGAGACGCCGCCGCTCGATTTCGTCGGTTTCGTACTGAGCGGGCTGGCGGCCTCCGGCGTCATCTTCGGCCTGTCGGTGGTCAGCCTGCCCTATCTGCCGCCGGCGACCGGCCTCATCACCGTGGCGGTCGGGCTGATTTCCGGCGTGCTCTATCTCCTGCATGCGCGGCGCGCCAAGAACCCGCTGCTGGCGCTGGAACTGTTCCGCAACCCGGTGTTCCGCTCCTCGGTGCTCGGCGGCTCGCTGTTTCGCATCGGCATCGGGGCGGTGCCGTTCCTGTTGCCCCTCATGTTCCAGATCGGCTTCGGGCTGACGCCGTTCCAGTCGGGCATGATCACCTTCGTCTCGGCTATCGGCGCCATCGGCATGAAATTCGTTACCGCGCTGATCTTCCGGCTTGCGGGGTTCCGCCGGGTGCTGATCTGGGGCTCGCTGATCGCCGCGGCATCGATCGCCATATACGGCCTGTTCACGCCGGAGACGCCTTACGCGCTGATGCTGGCGATATTGCTGGTCGGCGGCTTCATCCGCTCGATGTTCTTCACCGGCGTCAACGCGCTCTCCTATGCCGAGGTGACGGCTGAAGACACCAGCAAGGCAACGCCGATCACGGCGGTGTTCCAGCAACTGTCGATCGCGCTCGGCGTGGCGCTGGCCGGCGGCATCCTGGAAGTCTCGACCTCGATCCATGGCGGACCGCTGGCGCTCGGCGATTTCCACATCGCCTTCTTCATCGTGGCGGCGGTGTCGGCGGCAGCGTCCGTGTCATTCATGCGGCTGGCGCCGGATGCCGGCAATGCCGTGTCGGGACATGGCCGGCTGACGACGCCGAAGACGCTGGAGCCGGTGAGCACGGCTGGGAAGTAAGGGGCGGCGCGACGAAAATCGTCGACGTCGGCGATCCTTCACACCCCCCCCTCTGGCCTGCCGGCCATCTCCCCCGCAAGGGGGGAGATCGGATATCACGCGGCTTTCGCCAATCTTGCAACTTTGAAGGAACGGCGAGGCGGGGGCGGTCGCAACTGCCAATCTCCCCCCTTGCGGGGGAGATGTCCGGCAGGACAGAGGGACGGAACGCTACGAAGCGTCTTTCACGCCGTGCCGTCTCTGCCCTTAAAATCCTTCGCCAGCAGATACAACTCCACCGACTCATCGCGCGACGCCGGCGGCTTGACGTGATGCACTGAGCGGAAGTTCTTCTTGAGCATCGACAGCAGCTCGTTCTCCGCGCCGCCCTGAAACGTCTTGGCCAGAAAGTGCCCGCCCGGCTTCAGCACCGACAGCGCGAAATCGGCGGCCACTTCGCACAGATGCATGGTGCGGATGTGGTCGGTTCGCTTGTGGCCGGTGGTCGGCGCCGCCATGTCGGACAGCACGACATCGGGGTCGCCGCCCAGCGCTTCGGCGAGCTTTTGCGGCGCCTCGGGGTTAAGGAAGTCCATCAGCAGCACCGGCGCGCCGGGCACGGCGGGCATTTCGAGATAGTCGATGCCGATGACATGCGGATTTTCTGCCGTCGACTTGGTCCTCGCGGCCGCCACCTGGCACCAGCCGCCGGGGGCCGCACCGAGGTCGATGACCTTCATGCCGGGTTTCAGCAGATGATGCTTGTCGTCGATCTCGATCAGCTTGTAAGCCGCGCGCGAGCGATAGCCATCGGCCTTGGAGCGCTGAACGTAGGGATCGTTGATGTGGCGTTGCAGCCAGCGGCGCGACAATTCTTTCAGGCCCGACTTCTTCTTGATCCGCGTTTTGAGGACACGAATGCTGGCGGAGCCCGGCTTTTCCGGCTTCTTGGTCATGACTTTTTTTCTTGTTTGAGTTTTTGCACTCGCCGAGTTGCCGCCGTTTTTCGGCGGCTTCGCGTTTCGCGAAGGGCTTCCCCCACTCCGTCGCCGCTTCGCGGCGCCACCTCTCCCCCCTCCGGAGGGAGAGGAAAGGCGCTGGTCTGCATAAGTTCGCGCCCTTCCTCTACCCCGTCGATCGGGGGAGAGGTGTCGAGCGAAGCTCGACGGAGTGGGGGTCGACCGTTCACCAAAGCAATGCGGATCATGCTCGGCCCCGCCCACTGTTGCGCCAGACGCCGTCATCGGCCATCAGCTCGCTCAAAATGCCTTCGCGTAAGCCCCGGTCGGCGACGCGCAGCCGCTCCGACGGCCACACCGCACGGATGGCTTCCAGGATAGCACAGCCGGCCAGCACCAGGTCGGCACGGTCGGCGCCGATGCAAGGGTTAGCGCAGCGCTGCTGGAAATCCCAGCCGACCAGTTTTTCGACCATGCGGTCGACGCTGTCGCGGTCCATCCACAGCCCATCGACGCGGCGGCGGTCGTAGCGTTCGAGATCGAGATGGACGCCGGCCAGCGTCGTCACCGTGCCGGATGTGCCCAGCAGATGGAATTTCGGACTGGCCAGCACATGGCTCAGCCGGTCGCGGCCGTCGAAGGCTTTCAGCCGCACCGCGACGTCGTCGACCATGGCGGCAAAGATCTCGCGCGTCACCGTGCGGCCGCCAAAGCGTTCGGCCAGAGAGACGACGCCGACCGGCAGCGAGGTCCACGACACGATGTGGTTGGCCAGCCGCGGCGAGCGCTGGCCGGTGAGGTCGATCAGCGCGATTTCGGACGAGCCACCGCCAATGTCGAACAGCACCACGCCTTGCGTGTCGCGCTCGACCAGCGAGCCGCAGCCGGATACAGCAAGCCGCGCCTCGGTTTGGCGATCGATGATTTCCAACTTCAACCCCGCCTCTCGTTCGACGCGCTGCAGGAATTCGACGCCATTATCGGCGGTGCGGCAAGCCTCGGTGGCGATCAGCCGGGCTTTCCTGATCTTGCGGTTGCGCAATTTGTCGCCGCAGATTTTCAGCGCCTCGACGGCGCGGTCCATCGCCGCCTGGCTAAGGTGCCCATTGGCGGTCAGCCCCTCGCCCAGCCTGACGATGCGCGAGAAGGCGTCGATGACGCGGAACTGGCCATGGCGTTGCGGCACCGCGACCAGCAGCCGGCAATTGTTGGTGCCGAGATCGAGCGCGGCAAACACCGGCAGTTCCTGCATCGGCGGCCGATGCATGGGCTGTTCCGGTCGGGGTTGTGGGGCCGAGGGCAAAGGCACCGGCGCTGGAGCGGCCGGGCCGACGGCGGCCGGCGCACCGACCGCTGCGGCCGTTGCGAGAGGGCTGTCGTCGCGCGCAAAAACCTTGCGCCCACGCCGGCGCTTGCGCCGCTTTCTCGCCTTGCCGCGCTGATGCTGGGCGTCGCCGGCCTGTCCGTTGCCGGACTGGGGCCCCGCCTGACGGGGCCGCCCGGCGGATGGGCTTGGCCCGCCTGACGGCGGCGAAGCCCTGGACACGCCCACTTCCGGCGCGCCAGCGCCGGTGTCGTGGTCTTCCACTTCAGTTCCTTCCGGCGCCGCGCGAACCGGAAAACCGGACGCAGCAGGCGCTTCAATCTTTTAAGTTGCCGCCAGAGTAGCAGCGCCGGACCGGATCACCAAGAGCAAGGGCTCAATTTTTGCCGGCTGCGTCCTGCCAGATCCCCGCTGCTTTGCAGCGTCCCGGCGTTCGCTAGCCTTTCATCTTGCCACTGGCACGGCGAATTCGCCGTTGGCGAACCGGCTGCTCACCCTTGCCGGTTGAATAGCCGGCTTCAATGAGGCATTTCTGAAATGAGGGGGAATTGTGAATCGCGGACGTTTTAACGCCCGCCTGGGCGATGGGCAGCAACACATGACGACAACTGCATGAATTGGGGGGCCACGAATTGGAAGCGCTATCTGTGGCCGGTCATCGGTGTCGCGGCGGTCATCGGGTCGCTGTTGTTGCTGTGGCATGAACTGCGCGGCATCTCGATCGACGATGTCTGGGACGGCATATCCGCCATCCCGACGCGCGGTTGGATGCTTGCGGCACTGAGCTCGGTGGTCGCCTATGCCTCGCTCGCAGGCTACGACCACATCGCGCTCTTGCATATCGGCAGACGAGTGTCGTGGCTGTTCGTCACCTTCTGCTCCTTCACCACCTACGCGCTGTCGCACAATATCGGCGGCTCGGTGTTTTCGGGCGCCGTGATCCGCTACCGCGCCTACGGCACCAGGGGGCTGACCGGCCAGGATGTCGGCATTCTGGTGGCGATCTGCTGGATCACCTTCGTGCTCTCCAGCATTCTGGTCGGCGGCCTGGTGCTGGTTTTCGAGCCTGCAATCATCGACCGCTTTTCCGGCGCCCCGCACCACGGCCTGGCGATCGCCGCCGGCATCGCTTTGCTGATCCTGGTCGGCGCCTACATCTTCGGCAGCTGGCTGCATCTGAAGCCGCTGAAAATCGCCGGCTTCCAGTTGCACTACCCGGCGCTGCCGATCGTGGCGCGGCAATTGCTGATCGGCCCGATCGAGCTTCTGGCGGCGGCGGCGATCATCTTCTTTGCCCTGCCCGTTGCCGGCAATCCCGGCTATTTCGTCATCCTCGGCGTGTTCCTGGTGTCGTTCTCGGTTGCGCAGATCTCGCACGCGCCGGGCGGGCTCGGCGTGTTCGAGGTCGTGTTCCTCGCCGGACTGTCTGATATGGACCCGGTCGGCGTGCTGGCGGCACTTCTGGTGTTCCGGCTGTTCTACCTGATCATCCCGCTGCTGATCGCGCTCGGCGTGGTGCTGTTCTTCGAGCATTCGCAATACAGCCGGACAGAGAGCTGAGGATCATTGGGTGCGGCGCGCCACCCGGGCGTAATTGCCCCTATGAAACGCTGTGATTGAAACGCAGCTTAGGCTTGACTATTTTCCGGCGGCGGCTACAAGGCACGCGCGGCTGCTTCGGCGGCCCACCAGCGCGACAGCGCCTGCTGGGGAATAGGTTAACGGTAGACCCACGGACTCTGACTCCGTTAGTCCTGGTTCGAATCCAGGTTCCCCAGCCAAGGCACGTCATGCCCACTGACAGCCAGTACATCCTCGAAAGCATCCGCCAAGGATGCGTGGAGTTGTCCGACGACGAGTTCGTCATCGACAGGCTGGTCAAATATGTCGGCAATGGCAGGATCCGCTGGCATGTCGAATTGCGTAGGCACCGCATCGAACTGACGACCGGCCAGATCAAGAAGCAGCCGACCTTTCGCAGGAAAATCCTCGAACAGGCTGGCGTGCTGCCGCCGCAGCGTACCGGGGCCGACTACCGGCGATGGGCTCTCGATCTGAGGCGGAACGCCATCGAGCTTCCCTGGCGGGACAGGCCGGTCGATGCCGGTTTTGCCATCGACAGGCTGACCAGCCACGGCGATGGGCGCTGGACGGTGGAATACCAGGGCAAGGCGATAAAATTCACGACGACCAAACTGCGCAGGCAGCTCAGCTTCCGTAAACGCATGCTGGCCAAAGCCAAGGTGCTGCCGCCCGAACTGGCCCCAGCCGCTTATCGAAAGTGGATGGACTGGCTTATTCAAAACGCCACTGAGGCGGCACCACAGGCCGGCGAAATCTTGATGACGGAGAAAAGCTGGCTGGACGACCTGCCGGAGCTGGCCGGCTGGGAAGATGAAGCGCCACCCGAGAATTGATCGGGTTCCAATGATCATGAAATCGAGCGATGCTTCTCCGGAACTGCGCGATTGGGCAGCGGACGTTCTGGGAATACAGACCGATATCCAAATGCCGGCCAAAACCGCCCAGCGGTAACCCTCCCGCCAGGCCTGATATTCCCGCGGCAGGAATTTGGTCGCCGCCGAAGTCAGCGGCCGGCGCCGCTCATCAAGAGATTGCCTGAGGAGGCGCCGGCCAGGCGGGCATTGGGGTACCCGCCGACGCTACATTAGCATTCACGCATAGATTTGGTATGGCGCGAACGCGGAAGTGCCTTCACAGCAGCATTACCGCAATTTTTCCCAAGGGAACCCGCAACGGTGCAAGGGTTGGAACGCCCAGCGTTTCGGCGCGGCTTGCCTGGAGACAATCATGGCGACGTTTCTTACCGCTCTCGCATCCGAAGGTCCGCCAGCCGACCGGGCGAAAGACATGGACCTGTATGGATGGTTGATCGGCAGTTGGGATGGAGACGCTCCACCACCGCAACGACGGCACAATTCAGAAATGGGATGGCGAGTGTCACTTTGGTTGGGTGCTCGAAGGCCGCGCCATTCAGGACATCTGGATCAGGCCCAGGCGCCCTGCCCCGTCCACCATGTATGGCACGACCTTGCGCGTCTTCGATCCCGGGATCGGTGGCTGGCACATTATCTGGAGCGATCCGCTCAACCAGGATTACTCGCGCCAGATCGGGCGGGCCGAAGGCAAGGACATCGTCCAGATGGGCGCCGACTCGCGCGGCCTGCAGGCGCGGTGGCGGTTCACCGAGATCACCGCCGACAGCTTTCACTGGATCGGCGAGGAGAGACGCGCGGAGAGCGACCCCTGGCGCGTGACCTATGAACATTTCGCCCGCCGGGCGGGTTTCTGAAGCACGCCTGCGCGTTCCGCCCTCGTGCCCTTGCGCAACGCTCGATCATTTTCCCAACCGGCGCGATAACCCTCGTCCCGGTCGACGCCCCCGGCGAGAGCACGAAGGCGGTGGTCCCGCCGCCTGCCCCGCCCGCGAAAGGCAACAGCGCGCATACCGGCGTTTGAGCGAAAGACGGAAGCTTACTCCGCCGCTTTCGTAGCCTGCGATGCCCCTGATCGAGAGGAAATCCTCGAGCCTGTATCCGGCGTATTCGGCCGTTGCCGGATTGCTTTGCGCCGCCCGACCGGCAGCCTGCGCCAGCCGGGATGGTTGATGCAGACATTGTGGTGCGCATGGCGGGCGAGGTACGACCATAGATTAGCGATAGCTCAATTAACACCAAACGAGTATCTCAAAACCCGCCGGTACAAGCGCGCCCAAGAACCTTCATATGTACTGAGCGCGAACAGAGGCTAGACAAGCGAAGATTCCAATAGCATTGTTGGCACTGGGACGGGGCTCGACCGGCAAGCGCAAACGATGCTTGTCGGTGGTTGGCAACTGCTAAACCCTACAGCCGTAATTGCCACGGCTGCGAGACCAAGGAGTCCCAAGGATGCCGAACCCAAACCAAACCAGCGATCAATGGTGGGTCAACGACCAGACGCCGGACAACCCGTACGGCAAAAGCGAAGATTACGGGGCCTTCCTCACCTACCTTGGAGCGCTGGACCGGTCGATAACGCCGGCGATCGCGGCGGGAACGCTGAGGATCAATGTCTCCGAGCTCAATGACCATCCCGAATACAAGGCCGCCGCGATCGGCGCCTTGCAGATGTGGGCCAGTGTCACCCCTTTGAAGTTCGAAATCGTCGACAATGCACCATACAACAGCGCAACGGACTGGATGCAGGTTGTCAGCCCCGAACTGGGCGAAGAGGACGATGGCAGCGCCTATTCCAACGACCGCTATGTCAGCATCGGCCAGCGTTTCCACGACACCGAGGTCAACAAGACGGATATTGGCGGCTATGTCTTCGATTCCTTCATCCATGAATTCGGTCATGAGTTCGGGCTGAACCACCCCGGGCTCTACAATTACAGCGGCCCCGGCGGCGTACAGATCAATTATCTGAACAATGCGACCTGGACCTACGACCGTCAGCAATACAGCGTCATGTCCTATTTCGACGGGATCGATGTCGGTGAAACCAGCCGCTGGTCGGCGTCAACGCCGATGATGGCCGACATCGAGGCGGTCATCCGCCGCTTTTTCTCCACCGTCGACGAGAACGGCGTGCGCACCTATCAGCATATCGATCTCAACACGGGCGACAACGTCTACGGCTTCGGCAGTGCCGTGGACGGCTACCGGCTGACCTCCTCGGGCATGCAGCACGATATCGGTTTCGTCATCCATGACACCGGCGGAACCGACACGATAGACTTCTCCGGCTCGACGGCCGGCACGATCCTCGATTTGCGCGCCGGACAGTTCTCCAGCGTCAACGGCCACAGCAACAATGTGTCGATCTTTGCCGGGCACAACGCCGATGGCACCGATTATTACATCGAGAACGGCATCGGCAGCAGCTATGATGACGTCCTGATCGGCAACGACGGAGCCAACGTGCTGGATGGCCGCGGCGGCGGCGACCGCATGGCCGGCAATGGCGGCGACGACACCTACTTCGTCGATTCTCTCGACGACATCGTGCGCGAGGAAGCGAATGGCGGGAATGACACGGTCGTTCTGCTGAACCGGAACTTGAATATCCGGAAAATCGCCAACGTCGAACACATCATCTACGCCGACGAGTCGACACTCCAGCCTGGAGACGGCGGCACCGAAACCGCACCGACCATCGGCGACAACACGATGACCAGCGTCATCTTCGGCGACAATGGGAACAATACGCTCGACGGCGGCGCCGGCGACGACACGATCTTCGGCCAAGGCGGCGATGATCTCATCATCGGCGGCCGCGACTCGCTCGCCAGCCGCGACATCAACAACACCATCGATGTCGCCGACCTTCCAGACCAGACCGAGAGCGACGACGGCAATGACACGCTCTATGGCGGCCGCGGCAACGATACGATCCTCGGCGGCCAGGGCAACGACATCCTCGACGGCGGCGACGGCGACGATACGCTGAGCGGCCAGGATGGCGTCGATATATTCAGGGGCGGCGCCGGCGTCGACACGGTCGACTTCAGCAAGGAGAGCCCCTTCCAACTGCTCGTCAACCTCGAGACGAACGTGGCCAGCGGCGGAACCGCCACGGGCGACACATTCTACAGCATCGAGAACCTGATCGGCTCCGATGACCGCATCGACCGTTTCATCGGTACGTCGGCGGCAAATCATTTCTGGGGCCGGGGCGGCGGCGACTATTTCAACGGCGGCGGCGGCAACGACATACTGGATGGCGGCAATGACGGCGACATCCTGTACGGTGAAGCCGGCAACGACACGATCATCGGCGGCGCCGGCCAGGACTATCTGGATGGCGGCGCCGGCATCGATACGGTCGTCTACGAAGGCAGCTCCGCCGGCGTGACGATCGACCTCGCCAATGGCACGGCCAATGGCGGCGACGGCGATGGCCCGGTGCAGATCGTCGGGCGCGGCACCGTTATCCGGCACGACATCCTGGTCGGCTTCGAAAACGCCGTCGGGTCGTTCTTCGACGACCATCTCATCGGCAACGCCCAGGCCAACAAACTTTCCGGCGGCGCCGGCAACGACACGCTGACCGGCGGTGGCGGCGCCGATATATTGAATGGCGGCGCCGGCAGCGACACGGCGGACTACGCCGACGCGGCCAGCGGGCAAAACCTCAAGCTGGGTGGCGGCAAATCCGGCGGCGACACCTATATCTCGATCGAAAATCTGGCTGGCTCGGGCTTCAACGATCACCTGACCGGCGATGGCGCGGCCAATGTGCTGACCGGCCAGGGCGGCGCCGACAAGATCGACGGCGGCGGCGGCGATGACACCCTGCTCGGCGATTTCGCCTATCAGGGCGATGCTCCGCCACGCCCGGGCATGGGCACCGGCTACGCCACGCTCGGACCGGACGCGACCAACAATTCGGTCTCGACCGCCTTCGACATCTCGAACAACTTCTCGCTGACCGCCGACCCCGACATCTTCGATTCGACGACCACCCTTCACACCACCGTCAATGCCACCGGAAACGGCTTGGGCGGATATTACAGCATCAACCTGGCGGCCGGCACGATCATCACCATCGACATCGATGGCATTGCCGACCCCAATGTCCATGACAGCATCGTCAGGGTGCTGGACAGCGATGGCAATATCGTCGCCCAGAACGACGATGGCGGCAACGACCCCGGCTCCAACAACGGCCGCGATTCGAGCACCAGCTTCATCGTTCAGGAAACCGGAACCTACTATATTGTGGAGGGCGAATGGTCGGACTCGGCTCCTGGCGATGGCTGGGTCGAATCCGTGCCGGAGGGCTCGACTTACAAGCTGAACGTGTCGGTCGAATTCCCGCCGGCACCAGCTCAGCCGGGCGTTGCGGGCGCCGATACGCTCAACGGCGGCGGCGGCAGCGACCTTTTGGATGGCGGGCTGGCTGCCGATACGCTGACCGGCGGCGCCGGCGACGACTATTTCCGCTTCTCGACAGAACTCGGGAACGGCAACATCGACTGGATCAAGGACTTCAAGGTCGCCGACGATACGATCCTGCTGGACAACCTCATCTTTGCCAGCGTTGGCGGCGACGGCGCCCTCGCCCTGGGCTCATTCTACAAGAGCGCAGCCGGCGCTGCTCATGATGCCGACGACCGCATCATCTACGACACCGACAGTGGAATATTGTCTTACGACGCCGATGGTTCCGGACAGGGAGCAGCCGTACAGTTTGCACACCTGAACACAAATCTGGACCTTTCGGCTGCAGACTTCATCGTCATCTAACGCGTTGCCGGGAGGGGTGCCGTCAGGCTCCCCTCCCGCATACCCCAGCGCAGTGAAAAGGGAGAGGACGCGATGACCGACCGCCGCACAGTGTTAATGGCCGCCGGAGTTGCGGCAGTCGCCGCGGCCACCGGGGCAGCGGCAGCGCAATCGCCAGATATTCGCGCGCCAGATATTCGCGCAACAGATATTCGCGGCGCCGTCACCTTTGTGGGGGGCAAGGCTATCCCGGAAGGTCATCTCGAGATCTATCTTGAGGATCCCGCCATTCAGGACAGTGGGCGACGCCGCGCCGCCAAAACCAGCCTCAAGAGCGAGGGCGGCTCAAAGACCATAGAATTTTCCTTGCCCCTGCCCGCAAGCTCGACCGCTTCACCAACACTGCAGGTCGTTGCGCGCCTGGAGCGTGCGGACGGCTGGCTGGTGGCGCGGGGCAGCGCGCAGTTCCAGGCCGGCTTGCCCGTCCATGTCACACTCAAGGCAGTTATCTATTGAAGGGACGAGATGCCATATCCTGATTGCGAGCCTGCATGCAGCTGACGCCATCGACGCCGCTTACGCTGGTCGGAATCCTGGCGTCCTTTCGACGTGCGTTTTCGGGCATCGTCCTGATGAGCGGGGTCGTCAACGTGCTGACCCTGACCGGCTCGTTCTTCATGTTGCAAGTCTATGACCGCGTCGTTCCGGGTCGCAGCGTGCCGACGCTGGTCGGCCTGGCGGTGCTTGCGGGAACATTGTTCGTGTTTCAGGGAGTGCTGGAGCTGATCCGCTCTCGCCTCATGGTGCGGCTGGGACAGGGGTTGGACGCAAAGCTGAGCCCGTCGGTCTATTCGGCGCTGATGCGCCTGCCGCTGCGCGCCAAGCCTTCCGGCGACGGGCTGCAACCCCTACGGGATCTCGATCAGGTCCGCTCCTTTATCGGCAGTGCCGGACCGACCGCTTTGTTCGACCTGCCATGGATGCCGCTCTATATCGGCATCTGTTTCATTTTTCATTTCTGGATCGGCGTTACCGCGCTTGCCGGCGCCGTTGTCCTGTTTGCACTGACGCTTCTGGCCGAATTCCGGACCCGCGGCCCGACAAGGATCGCCGGACAGCACGCGGCCGTCCGCAGCACGTTGGCCGAGGCGACAAGGCGCAATGCCGAAGCCATGCAGGCCATGGGTTTTGGCGGGCGTATCGCCGAGCGGTGGTCTGCCGTCAATGCCGAGTACCTGAACGCCCATGCGGCAGCCAGCGATGTCGCGGGAACGCTTGGCACGATTTCCAAGATCCTGCGGTTGATGCTGCAATCGGCAATGCTGGCGATCGGCGCTTATCTGGTCATCAAGCAAGAGGCGACCGGCGGCATCATGATCGCAAGCTCGATCATGATGGGCAGGGCGCTGGCTCCGATCGAACTGGCGATAGCGCATTGGAAGGGTTTCATTTCGGCGCGGCAAAGCTGGGCACGCCTGAAGCAGCTTCTGTCCGCGCTGCCGGAAGGCGCAACCGGCGTGACCCTGCCCGCGCCTGTCAGCGCGCTGGCGGTCGAGAATGTCAGTGTGGCGCCGCCGGGCGAACGCACGCCGGTGGTGTGGGATGCAAGTTTTTCACTGGCCAGGGGAGCAGGCCTGGGGGTCATCGGCCCGAGTGCTTCCGGCAAATCGTCGCTGGTGCGTACGCTTGCAGGTGTCTGGCTGCCGGCGCGCGGCGCCGTGCGGCTGGACGGCGCGACGCTTGACCAGTGGCCGGCCGACGAGCTGGGTAAACATATCGGCTATCTGCCGCAGGATGTGCAGTTGTTCGACGGCACGATTGCGCAGAACATCGCCCGCTTCGACCCGGATGCGTCGTCCGACATGGTGCTTGCGGCAGCCAAGGCCGCCGGCGTGCATGATCTTGTCGTGCATCTGGCCGACGGTTACGACACAAAGGTTGGCGAAGCCGGCGCCTCGCTCTCGGCGGGGCAACGCCAGCGTGTCGCGCTGGCGCGCTCTCTTTATGGCGATCCGTTCCTGGTCATCCTGGACGAGCCGAATTCCAATCTCGATTCAGAGGGTGAAGTGGCCTTGTCCGCCGCCATCCAGGGCATCAGGGACCGCGGCGGCATCGTTATCGTCGTCGCGCACCGATCCAGTGTCCTGGCCAATGTCGACACCGTGCTGGTGATGGCCAATGGCCATGTGCAGGCCTTCGGTCCGAAGGACGAGGTGCTGAACAAGGTCTTCCGATCGGCAGCGCCGCTCAAGGTCGTTGCCGTCACGGAGCGAGGCGTTCCGGCATGAGCGAGGACAGAAGCGCTTTGCATCACCGGCAGGTCCGCCGCTATCTCGTGGCTGGCGTTGCTACCTGTCTGCTGCTTGTCGGAGGTGTTGGCGGCCTGGCGGCGGTGACCAAGATGTCGGGTGCGGTGATCGCAGCTGGCCGGCTGGTGGTCGATTCCAATGTAAAGAAGGTTCAGCATCCGACGGGCGGCGTGGTCGGCGAGATCAGGGTGCGTGAAGGCGACCGGGTCAAGGCGGGCGATATTCTGGTGCGGCTGGACGAGACGACAACGCGCGCCAATCTGGCGATCGTCTCAAAAGGTCTGGATGAGTTTTATGCACGGTTGGCGCGCCTGGAGGCGGAGCGTGACGGCAAGGACACGATCAGCTTTCCGGACGTTTTGACATCGCGGCGCCACGAAGCCGGTGTCGCCGCATCGATGGCCGGAGAACAATCGCTGTTCGATTTCCGGCACCAGGCGCGGTCTGGCCAGCGATCGCAATTGCGCGAACGGATCGCGCAGTTGACGCAGGAGAGTGCCGGCCTGACCGAGCAGCTGCAGGCGAAACGCCGCGAGATCGAGCTGATCCAGATCGAGCTGGAAGGCGTGCGGTCGCTCTGGCATCGCAAGCTGATAGGGATCGACCGCATGACGTCGCTGGAACGGGACGCGGTGCGGCTCGAAGGCGAGCATGGCCAGTTGACCGCGGGAATAGCCCAGGTGAAAGGCAAGGCGTCCGAGATCGAACTGCAGATCATCCAGATCGACCAGGATCTTCGCAGCGAGGTCGCGACCGATTTACGCGATACCCAGGGAAAGATCTCCGAGTTCGTCGAACGCAAGGTAGCGGCCGAGGACCAGTTGAAGCGCATCGATCTGCGCAGCCCGCAGGATGGCGTGGTGCTGCAGTTGGCGGTGCATACGATCGGCGGCGTCATCACCCCCGGGGAACAGGTGATGCAGATCGTACCGGTGACGGACGACCTGACCGTTGAAGCGCATATCGCACCGCAGGATATCGACCAGGTGACGATGGGCCAGAATGCGATTTTGCGCCTGTCGGCGTTCAATCGGCAAACCACGCCGGAGCTGACCGGGACGCTGTCGCGGATCTCGGCCGATCTCACCATCGAAGAGCGTACCGGAGCAGCCTTCTATGTGGCGCGGGTGACGCTGCCCAAAACCGAGGTCGCCAAGCTGCGCGGGCTGGCGCTGGCGCCAGGCATGCCGGCCGAAGTGTTCTTCCCGACCGGCGACCGGACGATGCTTTCCTATCTGGTGAAGCCGCTGTCGGATCAGATCCAGAAAGCTTTCCGGGAAGAGTGAAGCCGCACGTTTGAGAGCTGAAGCCTTGGGACCGGCTGGTTGCCGGTCCCCAAGGGGTAGCCCCTACTCCGCTGCCTCATACCCCGCGATGCCCTTGATCTCGAGGAAATCCTCCAGCCCGTATTCGGCGTATTCGCGGCCGTTGCCGGATTGCTTGTAGCCGCCGAATGGCAGGCCGGCGTCCCATTGCGGATAGTTGATGTAGACGTTGCCGGTGCGCATGCGGGCGGCGACTTCGCGGGCCTTCTCGATATCCTTGGCCTGGATGTAGGAGGCCAGGCCATAGACGGTGTCGTTGGCGGTGCCGATCGCCTCTTCCACTGTGTCGTAAGGCATGATCGCCAGCACCGGTCCGAAGATTTCCTCGCGTGCGATGCGCATGTCTGATGTGACATCGCCGAACACGGTGGGGCGGATGTAATAGCCGCGGTTGAGCTCGGCCGGACGGCCCGGTCCACCCGTGACCAGCGTGGCGCCTTCATCGATACCGGCCTGGATCAGGTCCTGGATCTTGTCGTACTGGATCTGGCTGACCACCGGGCCGAGCTTGGTGCCTGCCGCATCGGCCGGGCCGACGGTCAATTTTTCGGCCGCCGTCTTGGCGTAGCCGGTCGCCTCGTCATGGCGGTCGCGCGGCACGAACATGCGGGTCGGCGCGTTGCAGGACTGGCCCGAGTTGCTGAAGCAGCCGGCGACGCCCTTGCTGACGGCCTTTTCAAGATCGACATCGGGAAACAGGATGTTGGCCGACTTGCCGCCAAGCTCCTGATGCACGCGCTTGACCGTGTCGGCGGCCGCCTTGGCGACCAGGATGCCGGCGCGGGTCGACCCGGTGAACGACATCATGTCGACATCGGGATGGCTGGACAGCGCCTGGCCGACGCCCGGGCCGTCGCCATTGACGAGGTTGAAGACGCCCTTGGGAACGCCTGCCTCGTCGATGATTTCGGCAAAGATGATGGCGTCGAGCGGCGCGATCTCGGACGGCTTCAGCACCATGGTGCAGCCGGCGGCGAGCGCAGGACCGACCTTGCAGGTGATCTGGTTCAGCGGCCAGTTCCACGGCGTGATCAGGCCGACGACGCCGATCGGCTCCTTGACGATGAGCGACGAGCCCTTGACGTGGCGGAATTCGAACGACTTCAGCACCTCGGCCATCTTCTGCAGATGTGCCAGGCCAATGCCGACCTGGCTGTCGAGTGCCATCTGACGCGGCGCGCCCATCTCGCGCGATACGGCCAGCGCCAGATCGGCGCTGCGCTTCTTGTAGACCTCGATTATGCGGGTGAGGATATCGAGGCGCTCCTCGACCGAAGTGAAGCCGAATGTCTCGAAGGCGCGCTTGGCGGCCGCAACCGCCTTGTCGACATCGGCCTTTGAGCCGAGCGAAATCTGCGCGAAAGCATCTTCGTTTGACGGATCGATGACGTCGAGTGTGCTGGGCACGACAGGATCGACCCACACGCCGTCAATATAGAACTGCAGATTGTGTGACATGGGCTTCTCCTCGGGGGATTTCTGAATTGATGGGGGGCGATCGCCAGATCGTCGTATCGGTTCAGGGATAACGATGGGGCAAGAGCGATGTCAAACGCAAGGGCGGGCGATTGAGCCGACGGCTACAGAAGCGTGTGCCCCGCCGCGACCAGAAGCCCCCTTGCCGCGGCTTGATCCTTGGCTTTGACGAGCAGATGGTCGCCATCGAAGGTGGATACCAGAAAAATGCCGAGTTCGTTTTCCGACAATGGCTTTATCACCGACAGCACGATGCCGGTTTCGTCGAAGGCAAAGGGACCTTGGAGTTTCAGGGCGACCCAGTCCCTGTCATGCTTCACCCCGTCCGGCACCCGATCCTGCAGGCAGACGACCGAAAGCTCGTCGTCGGTCCTGGTAATGCTGACGAAGCCCGGCCCGTCCGCCCAGCCGGGAATGCTGTCTTTTGCTTCGAGGCGCGAGACCGCATACCGCCCCGAGAGCGGCTTCAACCGGACCCTGACTGCCATCCGATCCTCCCTGTTATCGGCCATCACCCAGTTTCTTGCTCATATAGACCGTCATGCCGTCCATGAACGGCTCCTCCCGGTCGATCGTATAGCCATGCCGTTTGTACAACAATACATTGGCCTCGAAGGCGCCATTGGTCAGCAGGCGCAGTTCGAAGCGGCCGGCCTCACGCCCCTTCTGCTCCGCCCGTTCAAGCAACAGCCGGCCGATGCCCCTGCCCTGCGCCTCTGGCGCGACGCAGACATTCTCGATCCAGAGATGATCGTAGGCCAGGATGGTCTCGATCATGCCGACGATGCGGCCATTTTCGATGGCGAGATCGAACGGATGTTCGGCGAACGCCTTGTCATAGTCGGCGCGCATCGGCAGCGGCTCGCGGCCGATCAGAGGCACCCATTTGGCATAGGCGGCACGCACAATGTCCTTGATGGCGGCAGCGTCCGCCGGTTGGGCCGGCCGAAACAGGATGGAAGAATTGGACATGGCAAAGGCTCCAGACATGAAAACCCCGCCGGCAGACGTCGCGGGCGGGGCTGGAACGAACGAACCGATTTAGTGTGCCGGTCTTTGTCGTCGCGCCTTGCCGCTCCGCACTGTGCAGAGGCGACGTCGCTGGGCGATGGCGAGCGAGAAAATGGACATGACGCCACGCTGGAGTGCAAGACGCAGAGCGTCAAGCTGCATAACCGAGCCAGTCATTACGTTTGCATGGCACAGGCAAGATTGAAGGCATTGCCGACTGTTCGCAAAAATCGATCATTCCAACAAGAACAATTCGTTGGAAAGATTGATTCTGGAATGACATTCTCCTGAGGTACTTGCCTGGAGAATTGCATTGTCTTCCGCCGCCCAGCTAGCGAACGATATTCCGATCAGCATGATTTCCGCCGACCTGGCCGTGGGCCGGAAGCGGCTCGATTCCATGTGGAATGGCGTCATCCCCGGGACCGTGCTGGTGGCGATGATCACGGGGGTGGCCTTCTCGGCCCATAATGTCTCCGGCTTCGCGCTGTTCAGCCCGATGATCCTCGCCGTCGTCGCCGGCATGATCTATTCCAACGTGCTCGGCACCCCCGCCCACGCCAAGGCCGGCATTGCCTTCTCGCAGAAGCGCCTGCTGCGCTTTGCCGTCGTGCTGCTCGGCTTCCAGCTGACGCTTGGCCAGGTCGCCTCCATCGGCGCGGGCGGCGTCGGCATCGTGGCAGCCACCCTTGGCGCCACCTTCGTCTTCACCATCACGCTTGGCCGGCTGCTCGGCGTCGACGCCAAGCTGGCGCAGCTGATTGCCGCAGGCACCTCGATCTGCGGCGCTTCGGCGATCGTTGCCACCAACATCGTCACCGATGCGCGCGACGAGGACGTCACTTATGCCGTCGCCTCGATAACGCTGTTCGGCACCGTCGCCATGCTCGGCTTTCCGCTGCTGGCGCCGGTGCTCGGCCTCGACCAGCACGCATTCGGCCTGTGGGCCGGCGCCTCGATCCACGAGGTGGCGCAGGTCATCGGCGCCGGCTTCCAGAACGGCGCCCAGTCCGGCGAAATCGCCACCGTCGCCAAGCTGACCCGCGTCGCCATGCTGGCGCCGATGGTGATCGCGCTCGGCCTGATGACGCGCCGCAAGAGCAATGGCGATCGCCCAAGCGACCAATCCGGTGCGCGGCCGCCGATGCCGTGGTTCGTCGCCGCTTTCATCGCCGTCGTGGCGCTGAACAGCCTGGTTGCCGTGCCGGCCGAAGTGAAGTCGGCCATGGCGTTCGCCACCACCATCATGCTGACCATGGGGCTCGCCGCCATGGGTCTGCAGGCCAACATTTCGCAGCTGCGCTCGCGCGGCCTTCGCCCGCTGGCGCTCGCCTCCTGCGCCTTCCTGTTCATCGGCTGCTTCAGCCTGATGCTGGTGAAGTTCGCTTAATCCTCGAACGAACTCGCCGCGACATAGATCGCGGCAAGCGCCTCGATGCCGGCCTGGTCGTCCTTGTCGAAGCGGCCGGGCGTCGGGCTGTCGAGGTCGATCAGGCCGAAGACGCCGTCATTGTCCCTCAGCAGCACGACGAGTTCCGAGCGCGAGTCGGCGTCGCAAGCGATGTGGCCGGCAAATTCATGCACATCCTTGACCAGCATCGACATTTCGAGATCGATGGCGGTGCCGCACACGCCCTTGCCGACGGCGATGCGCACGCAGGCCGGCTTGCCCTGGAACGGTCCAAGCACCAGCTCCTCGTCCGACGCCAGGAAATAGAAGCCGGCCCAGTTGAGATCGGGCACCATCTGGAAGATCAGCGCCGATGTGTTGGCGGCGTTAGCGACGGAGTCGCTCTCGCCTTCCAGCAGCGCCTTCAACTGGGTGGCCAGTTCGCGGTAGAAGGCCGGCTTGTCGGTGCTGTCGATGGTCTGGGCCGCAAACATGGCGTCGTCTCCATTGCCGGCGGGCCAAAAAGCCCGTTACATTTCCTGTCTGCCACCAATGACGCTCCCAGGAAATACACAATTGTGAATACCGACCGTGCCAGCCAAACACACGACCGGGCGCAACCCGCAGCGAGCGAAGGTCCCCTCACCTTCGCTGTGCTGGTCTTTCCCGGCTTTCCGATGATGGCGTTCAGTTCGGTGATCGAGCCGCTGCGCGCCGCCAATGTGCTGGCCAAGCGCGATTGTTACCGCTGGGTGATCGTCGGCGCCGACCAGGGCACGGTCGAGGCGTCCAATGGGGTTGTCATACAACCGGGATTCTCAGCCTCGAGCGCACCGAAGGTCGACCGCATCGTCGTCTGCTCCGGCGGCAATGCGGACTTGCTTGTCGCGGACGATGCGGTTGCCTGGATCCGCAGGAGCCTGCGCGCCGGCGCCCATATCGGCGCGGTGGCCGACGCCGCCTTCTTCCTCGCCAGGGCCGGCTTGCTCGACGGCCATGCTTGCACCTTGCACTGGACCAGCCAGGCGGCCTTCACGGAGGCCTTCCCGGATATCGAGCTTCGGCGCGATCTCTATGTCATCGACCGCAAACGCTTCACCTCGGCCGGTGGCGTCGGCAGCCTCGACATGATGCTGGAGATCATCACCAACGATTATGGCGGCGAGCTCGCGGCGGGCGTTGCCGAATGGTTCGTGCACAGCCCCTTGCGTTCGAGCGTCGACCGCAAGCTGATGCCGCTCAGGCTGCGCACCGGCGTCCAGAACGAACTGGTGCTGTCGGCCATTGCCATCATGGAGGATGCGGTGGAAGAGCGGCTTGGCATGACGGAACTGGCGGCCCGTCTCGGGGTCTCCTCCGACAAGTTGGAGCGCAATTTCCGCGCCCAGCTCAGCATTTCGCCCAATGGATATTACCGGCGGCTCCGGCTGCGGCGCGCCGCCGACCTGTTGGCCCATTCGACGCTGATGGTGCGAGACGTGGCGCTGGCCTGCGGCTTCGCGTCCATGTCAAGTTTTGCCCGAGCGTTTCGCGAGGAGCATGGGCACGCGCCGAAGGCGATGCGGCGGCATTAGAGGGCGCTGCGCGCTAACGCGGTGAGATGCTGGCGGGACAGCGCCCCCCTCTGTCCTGCCGGACATCTCCCCCACACGGGCGGAGATCAGATGTCGCCTCGGCTTTCGCCAATCACCAACGTTGCAGGGCGAGCGGGACGCGAAAGCTGCTAATCTCCCTCCTTGTGGGGGAGATGTCCGGCAGGACAGAGGGGGCGCGAAGGATCGCTACATTGCCCTTTGTATCCATGCCCTTCTTGCGGCATTTCGCACGACATCTGCGGATTCTCGCACAGACATTTTTCGGCGCATGGCTATGGTCTAGCCCTTCAGGAGGCGCACCCAATGAGCATCGTCGTTTTCGACCCCGACAGCACCGAGGATGTGGATTTCAAGGACCGCATGCGCCACCCGGTTGCGGCTGACTCGGCCGGTGGCATGTGGCTGTCGGACACCGAGCCGTCCTTCATCGATGCCGACGCCTTGCGCAAAGGGCGGCTGGCGAAACTGCGCGGCTGGATGCGCGAGGCGGGCTATGGGGGCGTCGTTTTGTTCGACCCCTACAACCAGCGCTATGCCACCGGCTCGCGCAACATGTTCGGCTATTTCCTGCGCAACTCGACGCGGTATTTCTTCATCCCGACCGACGGGCCGATCGTGCTGTTCGAATACCCGCAGAGCTACCATGTCTCGATGGTGCTCGACACGATCGACGAGGCGCGCCCGTCCAAGCTGGTATGGTCTTCGGTGTCGGGCCGCGACGACGAAACCGCCGGCCCCTTCGCCGACGAGATCGCCGAGCTTTTGAAGAAACATGGCGGCGGCTCGATGAAGCTCGGGTTGGACCGCTGCAGCCATTTGCAGGCGCTGGCGCTGGAAAAGCGCGGCTGCGAAGTCAAGGATTGCCAGGGCGAGATTTTGGCGGTGCGCGCGGTCAAGACGCCTGAGGAGGTCAAATGCCTGCAGGTGTCGATGGCCGGCGCGGAAGCCGCTGTTTATGCCGTGCGCGAGGCGATAAAACCCGGCGTCTCCGAAAACGAGCTGTTCGCCATCATGTATGGCGAGGTGATCCGCCAGGGCGGCGAGTTCATCGAGACGCGGTTGCTCACCTCGGGCCAGCGCACCAATCCGTGGTTCAACGAGGCCAGCGGCCGCAAAATCCGGCCGGGCGAGCTTCTGGCGCTCGATACCGACACGATCGGCTGCTATGGCTATTATTCCGATTTTTCGCGCACCTTCCGCTGCGGGCCGGGCAAGCCGACCGACTATCAGAAATCGCTTTACCGCATGGCGCACGACCAGGTTCAGCACAATGTTTCGATCGTGAAACCGGGCATGGCGTTTCGCGAAATCGCCGAAAGAGCGTGGAAAATCCCGTATCGTTTCGTCGACCAGCGCTATACCTCGGTGATGCACGGCGTCGGCATGCATGGCGAGACGCCGTTCATAGCGCACGCCATGGACTATGAAACCTACGGCCGCGACGGTGTTGTCGTGCCCGGCATGGTGGTGAGCGTGGAAAGCTATATCGGCGAGAAAGGCGGCCGCGAGGGCGTCAAGCTGGAGGACGAAATCCTGATCACCGACACCGGCACCGAATTGTTGTCGCGCTTTCCCTATGAGGATGAGTTTCTGGAGAAGCAGGTTTGATCGCAGCGTCCCTCACTAACGTCAGCGCGGTATCGCAAACCTTCGGGAATAGTCGCGGCAGCTATGCCTTCGTCATCCTAGGGCGAAGCAAGGAGCGCAGCGACGCGGCGCAGACCCTAGGATCCATGCCGGGACTCATCCGCGCCGCAACGGTACAAGTTCTGCTCCGCCGCACTCTCCGACCAGCGTCACGGCATGGATCCTCGGGTCTCCGCCACGGAGCTTCGCTCCTGCTTCGCCCGTGGATGACGAAGGTGGGGAGGCACCGGCCAATCACCACTGTTTGCGCGACTTCGCTGAACGGAATGGCGGCGGTCGCGAACCCAGGCCCGTCCACATGAAAAGCCCCATCTCGATCAAACGCGGCGCGGTCGCCGCGGCGTTCATCGACCTCCAGGAAGAGCATCGGCAGGACAAGCGCTATCTGGTCGAAGGTTTTGGCGAGGTGCTTGCCAACGTCCAGCGCCTGCAGGCGGCGGCGCGGCGCAACTTCGTGCCGCTCTATCACTGGGCCTATGTCGTCGATACCGCCAAGGCGCGTCCGTTCCATCCGCTCGACGCCGACGGCAAGTCTGCCTTTTCCGACAAGACCGATCCGCTGACCGAGATTTGCCATGAGGTGGCGCCCGCGGCCGGCGAGACGATGCTGGTCAAAACGCAGGCCAGCGCCTTCGGCGCCGGACCTGCCGCAACCGAACTCAAGGCGCGCGGCATCGAATGGCTGATCGTCGCCGGCGTCTGGACCGAGGCCTGCATCGACGCCACCGTGAAGGACGCGGTCGCATCCGGCTTTCGTGTGCTTCTGGTCAAGGATGCCTGCGGCAGCGGCAGTGCCGCCATGCACCAGACCGCCATCCTCAACCTTGCCAACCGGCTCTATGGCGGCGCCGTCACCAACACGATAGACGCGTGCCGGCTGATGGCGGGCGACACCGTCGATGCATGGCGGGTCGAGGGCTCGGTGCCGCTGCGCTTCACCTTTGAAAACGCCGAACGGCTCTACGGCGAGCTCTGAGAGATGGGCACGGTCCACAAGCTCAAGATGGCCAGGCGGGGGAAATACGCCACCCTGCTCGATCCGGCACTGTGGGGTTATATCGACCTGGTCAATGACTGGTTCCCACCCGAAATCGCCGAACTGCCGATCGCCGAGCAAAGGTCGGTCTATGATGCGATGTGCCGCGCCTTCCATCAGGGTTATCCCAAGGGGGTTTCGGCCAGCGACGGCATCATCGCCGCCCCTGCAGGGCACGCCATCCCGATCCGCTACTATCGGATGGCGGGCAAGCCCGTGCGCGCCGTCATCGTCTACTATCATGGCGGCGGCTTTGTGCTTGGCGGGCTCGACAGCCATGACGACATCTGCGCCGAAATCTGCGCCGGCACCGGCTTCGACGTTGTCTCGGTTGGCTACCGGTTGGCGCCGGAACATCCCCACCCGGCCGCCTTCGACGACGCGCTGACCGTGTTCGAATGGGCGGCGGTGACAACGGACCTGCCGATCGTGCTCGTCGGCGAAAGCGCCGGCGGCAACCTTGCCGCCGCGGTCGCCCATGCGTCGCGCCGCCACCCGCGCCGCGCGGTTGGCCAGGTGCTGATCTATCCCGGCCTCGGCGGCGACGAGAGCGCCGGCTCCTATGTCGAACATGCCGAGGCACCGCTGCTGACGCTGCGCGACATCGCGTTCTACCGCACCATTCGCTCCGCACCGGCACAGTCGCCCGACGACCCGACTTTTTCGCCGCTGAGCGACAATGACTTCTCCGGCTTGCCGCCGACTGTCATCATCACCGCTCAATGCGATCCGCTGTCATCGGACGGCGAGACCTATCGCGACCGCATCGTTGCGGCAGGCGGCCGCGCCTGGTGGTATGAGGAGCCCCGCCTCGTGCACAGTTTTCTGCGTGCCCGCAAAAATGTTCCGCGCGCCGGCGAGGCGTTCGTGTGCACGCTTGCAGCCATCGCCGCCGTCGCCGTGCTCGGCAAGAACGACTGGCCATATTGAGGCGGCGAAGCGCTGATCTCCCCCTCATGGGGGTTGAGGAGTGGTCCGCGTAGCGGATGGAAAGCCAATTGCTTGGCTTTCCGAACGACGAAAGCCGGCAGGCCAGAGGGGGCGCGAAGGATCGCGGCCCTTCAATATCCTAGATCAACGCAACGATTATCTGCGATGATACTCCAGTCGGCAGACGGGATGGCGGGACAGCGCCCCCCTCTGTCCTGCCGGACATCTCCCCCACAACAAGGGGGGAGATTGGCAGTCTACCTCTGCGGAGTGGTGCACAAGAATTGCGGAAAAGAGAACATTTCCCGGTGTCGGCCCGCTTTATCATCACCTGCTCAGGCAACGGCGCCTCGGCGATCGCATCCGCCCCCAGCGGAAGCGGACCGTCGGGGCGCCCAACAAAAAAGGGAACGACGATGAAATTCATGCTGACCGACCGTAATTTGCACCCGCAGGCGAAGCCCGTTGCCGATGGTTTCAGGAAGGGCGGCGTCAACCGGCGCGAATATCTCGCCATCATGGCCGGCTTTGGCGTCAGTGCCGCCGGCGCGCTGGCGCTGGGCGGCCTTTCCCCTTCGCCTGCCCGGGCCGAAGAGCCGAAACGCGGCGGCACCTTGCGCGTCGCCATGAACGTCAAGGGTTTCAAGGATCCGCGCACCTTCGACGGTGTCGAGATGTCCAATGTGGCGCGCCACTGCAACGAATATCTGGTGCGCTGGAACCGCGACTTCACCTTCGAGCCGTGGCTGCTCGAAAGCTGGGAAACCAGCGACGACGCCAGGACGCTGACGCTGCATGTGCGCAAGGGCATCGCCTGGTCGAATGGCGACGTCTTCAACGCCGATGACGTCATCCACAATCTCAACCGCTGGTGCGACGCTTCCGTCCCCGGCAATTCGGTCGCCGCGCGCATGGGCGCGCTGGTCAATGCCGACACCAAGAAGCCGGTCGATGGCGGCATCGAGAAGGTCGACGATTTCACCGTAAAGCTCAATCTGCCGAAACCCGACATTTCGCTGATCGCAGGGATGGCCGACTATCCCGCGCTGATCATGCACCGCTCCTATGAGGGCGGCGACGATCCGATGAAGGCGCTCGCAATCACCACCGGCCCTTGCGAACTGGTCAGCTGGAATGCCGAGACCAGTGCGGAGGTGAAGCGCAAGGACAAGCCTTGGTGGAAGGGCGACTTCTACCTCGACGGCATCACATGGGTCGATTACGGCTCCGACCCCAACGCGATGCTGTCGGCGTTCGA
Organism: Mesorhizobium sp. P170090; assembly: GCF_057786115.1. Classification (NCBI taxonomy): domain Bacteria; kingdom Pseudomonadati; phylum Pseudomonadota; class Alphaproteobacteria; order Hyphomicrobiales; family Phyllobacteriaceae; genus Mesorhizobium; species Mesorhizobium sp. P170090. The sequence continues at coordinate 3,540,921 of NZ_JBYNWH010000001.1, read as the reverse complement.
ATCCGGCGAGATCGACACCGACCACGAGACCGCCTCCGACGCCGTGTCGCAGACCGAGCAGATGGGCTTGCTGAATTCCGAGATCGCCACCGGATCGACCATCGTTGCCCGTTTCAATGTCGGCAACGCGCCCTATGACGACGTCAAGGTGCGCCGCGCCGCCCAGCTTGCCGTCGACAATTCCGCCGTGCTGGCGCTGGGCCTCGGCGGTCGCGGCAAGCCCGCCGACAACCACCATGTCGGTCCGATGCATCCTGAGTTTGCCGATATCGGTCCGGCCAAGCGAGATATGGATCAGGCGAAGAAACTGCTCGCCGAGGCCGGCAAGACGGACCACGAATTCGAGCTGATCTCGGTCGACATCGAATGGCAAAAGAGCACCGGCGACGCGATCGCCGCGCAGATGCGCGAGGCCGGCCTGAAGATCAAGCGCACCGTGCTGCCGGCGGCGACCTTCTGGAACGACTGGAGCAAATACCCCTTCTCCACCACCGAATGGCTGGGCCGCCCGCTCGGCGTCCAGGTGCTGGCGCTCGCCTATAAATCGGGCGCCGCCTGGAACGAAAGCGCTTACGCCAACAAAGAGTTCGACGAACTCCTCGACAAGGCGCTGGCAACGCCGGATGCTGCCCAGCGCAAGGAGATCATGGCCAAGATCGAACAGAATCTGCGCCATGCCGGCATCATCATCCAGCCCTACTGGCGCTCGGTCTACCGCACCTACCGCAAGGGCGTGCAAGGCTGCGAACAGCACCAGTCGCTGGAACAGCATTTTGAGAAGGTGTGGCTGGAGGGGTGATCCTTCGGGGACGCCGCATACCGGCTGGCACCTGAGCGGTATGTCGCTCAGGTAGATACCTGCAGCGCACTCCGAGCATTTACGACGGTGTCTGTCTTGACGCGGCGACCGTGGATCGGTCTGGTGTGTCGACGAGGCGCCGCTGTGGGCTCGCGTCATTCCGGAGAATACACATGCGCGCCCGTTGGGCTTTCATTCTTGCACCCATTATTCCGGCGATCCTGCCCGGCTACAATTGGCATGCGAACCACCCTGAGACGGGGCCGTTGTCGGGCTTCATCTTCGTAACCCTTGTTTTCTATGTTGTGGAGGCGGTGGTAGGAATTCCGGCCTTCTATGTCCTGACCCGACGGCGCTGGCAGTTTTTTTGGGTATACGTCGTCGTTGGCTTTCTGGCAGTTTTTGTTCCAGCGTTTGTCTTCGGCCTCAGTAAGTGGAGTCCTCCATTGGGAATCGGCGGAGTTCTCTATGCATGCTCCTTCATAGGGATACTCGGTGGCGCTACAGGGCTGATCTTCTGGTTTTTGGTGCGCCCAGACAAGGACCCTGTCGAACAGATTGCTTCGCACTTTACCTAGGTCAGCACCCCAAGATTGAGTTCAAGGCCTGATAGACTTTGGCCTCGATATTTTGCACGAGAACGCATGGACCACTTCGACCTCGGCACCTATCGCCGTCCAATCTCCACCGCCTCGGCCGAGACGCAGCGCTGGTTCGATATCGGGCTGAACTGGTGCTACGGCTTCAACCATGAGGAAGGCATAAAGTGCTTCGAGAAGGCGCTGGAGACAGATCCTGATTGCGCCTTCGTGCATTGGGGCATCGCCTATGCCGCCGGGCCTTTTTACAACCTCACCTGGAACGAGCACGGCAAGGACGAGGCAGACCGTGCGGCCAAACGCTGCTTCGACCATGTCCAGCTCGCGCGGGATGTGGCGATCACCTCGTCGTGCCTGTGTCGGACGAGCGCGGAGGCGGGGCCAAGCTGTTGTCACTGAAATCCCGCCGCCCGACCAGCCGAGTCGGCTTCGCCTTCTAGGAGAAAATCTCCGCCAGTTCGTCTACGCTGGTGCCTTCCCTAACCTGGCGCAGTTCAACATAGGCGACCGCAATGGCCACCGATGCCACCGTGGACACGACCGTCACGATAAGGACGCTTCCGAAAGCGCCGAAAATCAGGGCGACCGTCGAGAGGCCGCTGAAGAAAGCGAAAATCAGGCCGATCAGCAAGGCAAACATCATCTGGAAGGCAAGCGCCGCCAAAAACAGGATCAGCAAGACACCGAACATCGGCCAGCGGCTGCCCTTGGTCAGAGCACGGCTGCGCGACATCGCGCCAAACACGCCAAGCCGCTCCTGCATCAGCACCGGCACGGAAACCGATATGCCGAGTAGCCACCTGATGCCGGCAACGAGCAACACCACGAAGGCAATGATCGCTCCGAAGATCGGCACCAACATTCCGGCGATGCCCATCACGATGAGGCCAAGGATCATGGCCAAAAAGACAATCAGCCCCACCCCCAACGTCGGCAATATGCTGCGCAAGGCTATCTGGATGCAGTCGCCGATCACCGGGCGCTTGCCGTTCAGGTCCTCTATCGTCGCTTGCACCAGCGAGGACTGGAACAACAGCGCGCAAACGAAATAGATCAGGCTTGAAACGAGCGATAAGAACGAGCTGCTCATAATGACCCACTTCGCGCCGAGTGGAGGTGTGGCGATGTAGCCGTTGGGGCCGGCATTCCAGTGGTTCGACAGATTGAGCGCAACTGCTGGGAGGACCAGGAAAAGCGCCGCCAAAGCAATCATCAGACCGGGATTGCGGTCGATCACGGCGAAGGTGTTGTTGAAAACCCTGCCGATCTGGAACTTCTCAAGCCGCGCCGCCGCCGTCGATGCCACGATTACCCCTTCCGGCCCGAGCTAGATCCCGGCCAATCGCGCCAACGTGACTGGCTGTTCTCGGGCCAAAACCTTCGTTACGAGAATATCTGCGCCAGTTCGTCGACGCTGGTGCCTTCCTTGACCTGGCGCAGCTCGACATAGGTGACGGCAATCGCCACCGAAATCACCGCCGAAACGATTGTCGACAGCAGGCTGCTTCCGATGGCGGCGGCAATGAGTCCGGTCGTGCTGATCCCGCCGCTCGCAATAGCAGCCTGAAACAGCAAGGTGAAAACCACTTGTAGCCCTATCGCAACAATGCCGAGGACCAGAAACAGCGCGAATATCCGCCAGCGGCTTCCCTTCGTCAGCGCCCTGCTTCGCGAAATCGAGGCGAAGACGCCAGGCCTTTCCTGAACCGCGACGGGCACAGCCACCGATATGCTGATCAGCCACATGGCTATGGGGATGAGCGACAGAAGTGCAATCACACCGCCGACGATGGGGATGGCCATGGTGATGACCGTTAATATCATCGCCACCAGAAACATTGCCACGATGATCACAAGACCAATTCCGAGCGTGGGGAGGAAGCTGCGCAGGGCTATCTGAATGCAATCGCCAATCGACGGGCGCTTGCCGTTCAAATCTTCGATTGTCGCTCGTACCAGCGCCGCCTGCGCCAGAAAGGCCAAGATCAGGAGCACCAGGCCGGCAATCATCGAAACGGCACCATAGCCCGCCATCGCCGATTGCTCGAAGCTCGCCCCAGGTACTGCTATCTTTGCAATCTGTCTAAAGCTCCAGATGTTGTACAGCAGCGCAGGCAGCGTCGAAAAAAGGCCGACGATGGCGGCAAGTGGGACGAAGCTTCGTCCGATTACCGAAAACGTATTGCTGAAAGCCCTGCCGATGCTGAACCGTTCCGGCCGCTCGCTCGCGATTGACGTCATGTTACATTCCCCCCGACTAATGGATACCCGAAATCAGAAAGTATAAATCACCGATATTGATACTTGCGGTTGCCGCCGCTTGCAATTGCCTTGGCGTATTGTCAGTGTCGGCCCGCGAACCGCAGGTTGCAGGGGGGGCGAAAAGGTGACTGCTGCACAGCCGGACGCTGCGCAAGCCGAATGGCTGGCCAAACTGCACAAGCAGTTGCTGTCGGACAATTCGATCCAGTTCGACCTGCCGGCCTACAGACCACCCGAGACACCCGAGTGGCTGAGACCGCTGGGCGAGTTCCTGAAATCGCTCGGCCCGTACATGATCTACCTGTTCTGGGGCGCGGTGATCACAGGTGCCGCGATCATTCTGCTGCTGATTGTCCTTGAAGTGAAAGGCGTCGCCTGGCGCCTGCCCTGGTGGCGCAAAAAGAGCGTGACCGAGGCGGAAGCGATATGGCACCCCGACGTTGGCGCCGCGCAGATCCTGTTGTCGGAAGCCGATGCGCTGGCCGCCCGGGGCGAGTATGACGAGGCGGTGCATCTCCTGCTGCGCCGCAGCGTTGCCGACATTGCCGGCCGCCTGCCCGACTTCCTGCGCCCGTCGCTGACCGCGCGCGATATCGCGGGAGCGGCGTCGCTGCCAACGCGGGCGCGTGGCGCCTTTACCCAGATCGCGCGCATCGTCGAGGCGGCGTTGTTCGCGCGCCGGCCGGTCGGGCCCGAGGGCTGGCAGGAGGCGCGCAGCGCCTATGAGCAATTCGTCTTCAGGGATGCCTGGACGTGAGTGACGCGACAGCCGACATCGCCCAGCAGGAACCGTTCAGCCGCAGGACGGTGTTCTGGGGCATTTTCGCCAGCCTGCTCGCGGCGGCGGGCTTCTTCCTTTTGTCCACCTATGCCCCCGATTTTCGCCAGCCGAGCGTCGGTGGCGCAACGCCGCTCTCGAAGAGCGGCATCGGCTATGCCGGCTTGGCGGAATGGCTGGAGCTGACCGGCGAAGCGCCCGACATGGCGCGGTCCGACAGCGATCTCCAGATCGACACGAACCTCCTGATCGTCACGATTTCGCCCGACAGCGACCCGGATGCGCTTGCCAACATCGTCAAGCTTCGCAAGGGCCTGGATACGCTGTTCGTGCTGCCCAAATGGGCGACCTTGCCGCTGTTCGAGCACGAGGGGTGGGAGATGAAGATCCAGCGGCTGCCGGACGTCGTGGTCAACGACTGGCTCGCCCGGATCGCCAAGGCCAAGCTCGGCGAAGGTGAGACCACGGTCAAGCAACTCGACGTCCCAGGGCAAATGGTCAGCGTTCCCGACCAGCTGCAATGGGTGGCCGACGAACACCCGCTGATTGCCGCCGGCAACGGTAAGGCCGTGCTGACCGAGGTCGAAGACGAGCGGTTCTACATTCTGACGGACCCCGATCTCATCAACAACGCTGGCTTGAAAGATCCCGACAAGGCGGCGGCGGCGCTCAAGCTGATCGAGCTCCTCCAGCCCGAAGAGGGTGCCGTCATGTTCGACCTGACGCTGCATGGCGTCGGGCGAAAATACGATCTCGCCAAGCTTCTGGTCGAACCGCCTTTCCTGGCGCTGACGCTGACCATCCTGGCGGCGGCGGCACTTGCCTTCCTGCATGGCCTTGGCCGGTTCGGGCCGCCACGGGCCGATCAGCGCGCCATCGCCTTCGGCAAACGCGCGCTGGTCGACACCACGGCGATGCTGTTGCGCCGCGCCGGCCGGCTGGAAGAACTAGGCGACCGCTATGGAACCCTGGCGCGGGTGCGCGCCGGCGCGCTGCTCGGCGCGCCGCACGGTTTGCAGGGCGAAGCGCTCGACCGCTGGCTCGATTCCCGCGACAAGGACGAAGCCGGCGGGTTCACGACCCGCCTGCAAGCTGCGAACGCGGCAAAGACCCTGACACAAATGCATGATGCAGCCGAAAAGCTGCACGACTGGACGGCAAGGAGGCTCGGTGAACGTCGATGATGTGAAGGCCCTGGCGACACAGATCAGGGAAGAGGTGGCCAAGGCCATCACCGGGCAACACGATACGGTCGATCTGATGCTCACGGCATTGTTCGCCGGCGGGCATATATTGCTCGAGGGACCGCCGGGCACGGCCAAGACGATGACGGCGCGCTGCTTTGCCCACGCGCTGGGCGTCGCCTATGGCCGGATCCAGTTCACGCCCGACCTGATGCCCGGCGATATCGTCGGTTCCAACATCTACAATTTCCAGACCGGGCAGTTCACGCTGACGCGCGGCCCGATCTTCTGCGATCTGCTGCTCGCCGACGAAATCAACCGAACGCCGCCGAAGACCCAGGCAGCCCTGCTGGAGGCGATGCAGGAGCATGCCGTCACCTTCGACGGCACCACCCATGCGCTCGGCCCGAACTTCATGGTGGTCGCGACGCAGAACCCAATCGAGCACCAGGGCGTCTATCCCCTGCCCGAAGCCCAGCTCGACCGTTTCCTGTTCAAGCACCGGGTGAGCTACCCCGGCCCGGAAGAGGAAAAGGCGATCATCATCCACCATGGCGGCGGCACCGCCTCGCACGACATCAAGCAGTACGGCATCAAGGCCCAGGCCGACCGCAAGACGCTGGAAAAGGCGTTGGCGACCGTCGGCGAGGTTACGCTGGTCGATGATGTCGTCGACTATATCGCCAGGCTGGTGCGGGCCACGCGCGAAAGCCCCGACCTCGAGGTCGGCGCCAGCCCGCGCGCGGGCGCCATGCTGGCGAGAGCTGCACGGGCTCGGGCAGCGCTCGACGGGCGTGCCTATGTCATCCCCGACGACGTCAAGGCGCTTGCCGTGCCGGCGCTGCGCCATCGCGTTATCCTGTCGCCGGCGGCGCAGATCGACGGCCGCCTGGTCGAACAGATCGTGACCGACCTTGTAGACCAGACGGAAGCGCCACGTTGATTTATCCGAGCGGCCGGGCAGTCTGGGCAGGTGCGGCCGGTGCAATACCGGCCTTCCTGATCGCGCTCGCGCTGCCGTCGATGTGGTATCTCGGCCTGTTGTGGATCTGCGCGCTGCTTGCTTTCCTGGCCGTGGACGCGGCCGCCGGGCGCGGACGGGCTTCTCTGAACGCCAGCATCCACGCCCCGCCGCAGGTCAGCGTCGGCGGCCAGCTCACCGTCAATGTCACCGCCAGGCTCGGCGGACGGCCGCGCGCCGTGCAGGCGCGTCTTGGCCATGACGAGCGGCTGCAACCGCTGGGCGGCACCGGCGGCGCATCGACCGCCGAGGCCGGCAGCGCATCGCTCGATCTCAGATTTCAGGCGCTGCGGCGCGGCATTGCCAGGTTCGATCGCCTGTGGGTGCGCTGGCGCGGGCCGTTCGGGCTGGTCTGGAACCAGGTGGTGCTGCCGATGGACGGCAAGGTGGCGGTGCTGCCCAACGTCAGCAGCGCCCGCGACGAAGCGATCACGCTTCTGCAGCGCCAGGCGCTGCCCGACGGACATGCGCAGCGCCGCGCCGGCCAGGGCCGCGAATTCGAGGCGCTCAAGGACTACCAGCCCGGCATGGGCCGGCGCATGATCGACTGGAAGCGCAGCGCCCGCCACGGCAGGCTTCTGGCGCGCGAATTCCGTATCGAGGAGAACAACAACATCGTGCTGGCCATCGATAGCGGCCGGCTGATGTGCGAGCCCGTCGACGGCGTGCCGAAGGTCGACCGCGCCGTCACCGCAGCCTTGCTGTCGGCGTTCATTGCGCTGAAGGGCGGCGACATGGTCTCCCTGTTCGGCTTCGATGCGCGGCCGCGCGTCTCCAGCGGCGCCGTGCGCGGCTCCGCCAGCTTCGCCATGATCCAGAAGCGGGCGGCGGAGATCGACTATTCCACCGAAGAGACCAATTTCACCCTGGCGCTGACGACCCTTGCAGCAAAGCTCGACCGGCGTTCGCTGGTGATCATCTTCACCGACTTCGTCGATCCGATCAGCGCCGAACTGATGCTGCGCACCGTCGGCCGGATCACCGAACGGCATCTGGTGCTGTTCATGATGATGAAGGATGTCGAACTGGAGACACTGGCCGACATGCCGCCGGACGCACCGGAGGATGTGGCGCGCTCGGTTGTCGCCGGCGGGCTGCTGCGCGAAAGGCAGGTCGTCATCGGCAGGCTCAGGCTGCTCGGCGCGCATGTCATCGAAGCCGACCATCAGAGGCTCGGGCCGGCACTGGTCGAGCGCTATCTCGAACTCAAGCGAGAGGATCTGTTGTGAACGCGCTGGTCGGCAAGGATGCGGTGCGGCAGTCGCTGGCGAGCTTCCGTTCGGAGCGCGAGGCCGACTGGAAGGCGTTCGAGGCGCTGCTTGCCCGGGTGGAGAAACGTGCGCCGCGCACGCTGTCGGAAGACGAGCTTTTGTCGCTGCCGCTGCTCTACCGCTCGGCGCTGTCCTCGCTTTCGGTGGCGCGGGCGACGTCGCTCGACAATGCGCTGGTCAGCTATCTCGAAGCGCTGTGCCTGCGCGGCTACTTCTACCTCTACGGCGCGCGTCGCGGCTTGCGGCAGCGCATCGGCGATTTCTTTCTGCATGACTGGCCGCATGCCATTCGCGATTTGTGGCGCGAGACCTTGCTGTCGGTCGTCCTGACCTTTGTCGGCGCCGGCGCCGGCTACTGGCTGGTGGCCAAAGACAAGGGCTGGTTCGACGCCATCATTCCGCCGAGCCTGGCCGGCGGGCGCAACCCGGATGCCTCAGTCGAAGTCCTGCGACAGGTGCTTTATGACGGCGCCGACAGCAATTTCCTGTCGGGCTTCGCCGCCTATCTGTTCACGCACAATGTCCAGGTGGCGATCCTTGCCTTCGCGCTCGGCTTTGCTTTCGCGGTGCCGAGCGTGCTCCTGATCCTGATGAATGGCTGCCTGCTTGGCGCGATGTTCCAGATCTACATCGCCAAGGGGCTCGGGCTGGAGCTGGGCGGCTGGCTGTCCATCCACGGCACCACCGAGATCTTCGCGATCGCCTTGGCGGGCGCCGCCGGCATGCGCATCGGCACGCGCATCGCCTTCCCCGGCGAACTGACGCGGATGACGGCTGCTGCCTATGCCGGGCGCGTGGCCGCCACCACCATGGTCGGGGTGACGATCATGCTTTTGTTTGCCGGCCTGCTCGAAGGCATCGGCAGGCAGGTGATCACCAGCGACGTGACACGCTATGCCATTGGCGGCGTCATGCTGACGCTGTGGCTTTGCTATTTCTATGTGTTCAGGGTGGTGCGGCATGGCAACCGCTAGGCGTGCTGCCGTCTCGACGATACGGCCGCTGGTCACGCCGGAAGGCGTCGATCTCCGGATCAAGCTCGCCGATGCCGGCACCCGCGCCGCCGCCTTCCTGCTCGACTTTGTCATCATCATCGTCACGGCGATCGTGATCTCGATCGTTGCACTGTTCGGGCTGGCCGGCCTCAAAGGCGAAGGCGCGCAGCCGCTGTTCATCGTCTGGATCATCCTGATCTTCTTCCTGCGCAACGCCTATTTCATCGTCTTCGAAGCCGGCCGCTGCGCCGCCACGCCCGGCAAGCGGATGCTCGGCATCCGGGTGGCGTCGCGCAGCGGCGCCGGCCTGTCAGTCGATCAGGTCATTGCCCGCAACCTGATGCGCGAGATCGAGATCTTCCTGCCGCTATCGATCATCCTCGGCCGCAGCGAGATGGGGCTCGCCGACACGCTGACGACGATCTTCGGACTGGTGTGGACGCTGCTGTTTGCGCTCTTCCCGCTGTTCAACCGCGACCGCATGCGCATCGGCGACCTGCTTGCCGGAACCTGGGTGGTCGAGGCGCCGAAACTGGCGCTGGTCGAGGACCTGTCGCAACGCCAGAACGCTCGCGCCTTCCGCTTCACCCAGGCGCAGCTTGACGCCTATGGCATTGCCGAACTGCACAAGCTGGAAGAGGTGCTGCGCCGCGACGACTATTTCGCGCTGAAAGCGGTGGCCGAGACGATCGGGCGCAAGATCGGCATGATGGTCGATGCCGTCGATTCCAGGGCCTTCCTCACCGCCTATTATGGCGAGCTGCGGGCACAGCTTGAGCGCAAGCTTTTGCTGGGGACGCGTAAGGCGGATAAGTTTCAGCGGTAGCCGCGATTGCTGCACCGTCAGCGCTGCCCCTCATCCGCCTGCCCATCCTTCGCAGCAGCTGCGCTCCGCTACGAGGTGAACCGGCACCTTCTCCCCGTAGAATGGCTACGGGATGCACATGCATTGTCTTATGCTGTGCTGGTCGACCCCCACTCCGTCTCGGCTTCGCCGAGCCACCTCTCCCCCGATCGACGGGGTAGAGGAAGGCGCCAAGTTTTTTGCCGTCAATGCTAGTCCAGAAACGCTCCCTTCCTTTCCCTCCGGAGGGGGGAAAGGTGTCGCTGCGAAGCAGCGACGGATTGGGGGAACCACCTGGCAATCAAGCCTCGAGCCGATCAGTCACGCTCCAGTCACAGAAGATCTGTGCATTGCGTAGAGCTGGAAGAAGTTGGAAACGCTCCCCCTATCCCACCCACTTCTCATAATCGGACACCAGAAGGTGCACCGGCGCGACATCCTCGTGGATGTTGGAGAAGCGGCCGATCGGTTCGCGGAAGACGTTGTCGGTAAGGTCGTCATTGACGGTCGAGACCTCGCCGATCAGCACATCCTTGCCCTCGGCCCAGAAGGCGTGCCAGACGCCGGGCATCAGCGTCACGCTCTGGCCCGGGTCGAGCTTCAGCAGCCCGCCTGCCGGCAACCTGTGGATGGTGCCGTCGACCGGCACCGACACTTCGGCCTTCGGATCGATGCCGCCGTCGCGATCGTGCATGAACAGTTCGAGCACCAGCTTGCCGCCGCCACGGTTGATGATGTCCTCGGCCTTGATGTTGTGGCGATGCATCGGCGACAGCTGATCCTTGCGCGAGATCATAATCTTCTCGGCATAAAGCATGCCCATGCCCTTCTTCATGTCGGCATAGACGCCGTTGCGAACGGTGAACAGGAACAGGCCGAGTTCGTCGAATTTTTCCTGGCCGTAATCGGTGATGTCCCAACCGAGCCGCGAGGTGAAAATGGCGGCGGAGTCGGCCTTGCGCGCCTTCATCTCTTCCGGGCTCCAGTAGGCGAAGGGCGGCATGATGTAGCCGAACGAGCGGATGAAGGCGTCTGCATCGCGGATGATGTCGTTGACGGTGGAGCGTTTCATGATCGTGATCCCTTCGCGTCGCGTTCCCTGGAGTCATCTGAAGCGCATAGCCGAACAGCGCTGCGGTGTCGACGCAAACTGCATGCTGGCCCCATGACATCCGTGCGGATCGGGGCCATAAGTCCAGCCAGATTTCCCAGGGTGACATTCATGCAAGGCATAGACGACCTCGACACGCCGGCGATCCTCATCGACGCGGCCCGCGCCGAAGCCAACATCACACGAGCGCAGGCGCATGCCGACCGCCACGGGCTGAAACTCAGGCCGCACATCAAGACGCACAAGCTGCCTTATTGGGCGAAGAAGCAGATGGCGGCCGGCGCGGTCGGCATCACCTGCCAGAAGATCGGCGAGGCCGAAGTGATGGCCGATGCCGGGCTGACCGATATTTTCCTGCCCTACAACATCCTTGGCCGCGCCAAGCTGGAGCGGCTCAAGGCCCTGCATGGTCGTGTGACGCTGTCAGTGACGGCCGACAGCCGCGAAACGCTGGAGGGGCTCGCCGCTACTTTCATCGATGCCGGGCGGCCCCTGCCCGTGCTGGTCGAATGCGACACCGGCATGGGCCGCTGCGGTGTGCAGAGCGCCGCCGAGGCGTTGGCCTTGGCGAAAATCATCGACCAGGCCAAGGGGCTCACCTTCGGCGGACTGATGACCTACCCCGCGGCAGGCCGCGCCGCCGAGGCCGAATCCTGGCTGGCCGGCGCCAAGCAGGCCCTTGCGGCGTCGGATCTCGCCTGTGAACGCATCTCCAGCGGCGGCACGCCGGATATGTGGCGCTCCGGCGAGGACAGCGTGGTCACCGAATACCGCCCCGGCACCTACATCTATCTCGACCGCTACCAGGTCGCCAAAGGCGTCGGCACGCTCGACGATTGTGCGCTGACGGTGCTCGCCACCGTGGTCAGCCATCCGACGCCGGCCCGCGCCATCCTCGACAGCGGCAGCAAGGCGCTGTCCAGCGACACGCTGGGGCTCGCCGATTTTGGCGAGCTGCTCGGCATGCCCGGCGCCCGCGTCACCAGCTTGAGCGAGGAACATGGCACGGTCACGCTTGCGAATGGCGCGAGCCTGCGCATCGGCGAACGCGTTCGCGTGGTGCCTGATCATTGCTGCGTCGTGACCAACCTGTTCGACCAGGTGCATCTGATCGACGGTGACAAGGTGCTGGAAACGCTGAAGGTGGAAGCGCGTGGGCGGATGGGGTGAGGCTTTTCGTTTTGGAGGCTCGCCCTATTTCGACATTGACGAATTGTAATTTATAACTTACTAGTCCCCATGGCAATCCTGAAGCAGACAGCCACCTTTCGGAGGTGGCACCAAAAGCTGAAAGACGGAAGAGCCAAGGCGGCAATTGCCGTTCGGCTGCAACGTTTGATTGTAGGAAATCCCGGCGACGTGGCCCCAGTGGGTGAAGGCATCAGTGAATTGCGCATTCACTATGGGCCCGGCTATCGCGTTTATTTCACAAGCGCGGTGAAACGGTCATCCTGCTCCTGTGCGGCGGGGATAAAAGTTCACAAGAAACCGACATACGGACAGCAAAGCGCCTGGCCGTAGAATGGAGTGACGACAATGGTTGAAAAAATCTATGATTTCGATCCCGCCGAAATGCTCGATTCCGATACGGCAATCGAGGCGTTTCTGGCAGAGGCAATGGAAACCGGAGACGCCAAATTCGTCGCGTCCGCCCTCGGTGTCGTTGCCCGCGCCAAGGGGATGAGCAACATTGCCAGAAAGACCGGCTTGGCTCGCGAGCATCTTTATACCTCGCTCAGCGAAAACGGCAATCCTACGCTGGAAACCACACTGGCGGTCATGAAAGCATTCGGCTTTCATTTGGCCCCAAAGCACGATGCAACTCAGGTCTAATCTACGCCAGCGCGCGTCGAGCGCGAGGTTGTTCGGGCCAACTGAAATCAGGACTGATAGACCGGACCCAGCGCCGCCTTCAGCGGATCCAGCGCGTCGCCATACAGCTTCCAGCGCTCGACCGAGGATGAATAGATCGGCTGGCGCACCTGCCAGCGGCTCGGCGTCCGCACCGTGCGCTCGGTTTCGTTGAAACGCAAGCAGGCATCGTCCCACTCGATGCCGAGGAATCCGATCAATCCGCGGGCGCGATTTTCGAAATCGGCGACCGTTTCTTCGTAGGGCATGTCGTGGATATCCAGCGGGATGACCTTGGCCCAATGGCGCATCAGGCGGTCATACTGCCGGTAATACTGCCCAAGCTTGGTCAGATCGGCATTATAGCCGTGCGCCTCGGAAAAATTATGCATGAAACAGGACGCGCAATTGTCCATCGGGTCACGCCGGCAATGGATGATGCGGGCATTCGGCAAGATCAGGCTGATGAAGGCCAGCAGCTCGAAATTGTGCGGCATCTTGTCGACGACAAGCCGCGCCTTGCTGTTGCGTCTGTTGAGATCGTCGAGATACTTCGATCCAAGCTCCTTGGCCTTGGCCGCAGTGAGCGCCGCCATGGCCTTGGTGAAAATGGCTGGGTCGAGCTTGTCGAACCCAAGTTCGCCGGCAAGTGAACGAATGGTCGACAACTCGCCGGCGCCATGGATATCGCGATGACTGGCGCATATCTGCTCGGTCAGCGTCGTTCCCGACCGTGGCATGCCGACGATGAAGACCGGGCGTCTGGATGGATTTCCCAAATTGGCTCGCGCCTCGAAGAAGCCGGCGTCGAAAGTGTCGATGAAGCTGTCGTAAAGCTGGGTGTGCCGGTCGATGTCGAAATCATTGCCGGAAATCGCCTTGGCCCTCGCGAAATGGCGGATGGCCGGGCTATACTCGCGCTGATCATTGAGCATCTTGCCGGCGGCGTGGTGCAGCACTACCCGCTCGCGATCGGTGGTTGTCGGCAATTCCAGGCGTTTCAGCACCAAAGGCAACGTCGGATCGTCCTTGACCGCCCGGCGCGCAAGCGCCATTCCAGCCAGCGCCTCGACATGGCCCGGGTCGATGGCAAGGGCCTTGCTGAAGCATTCGACCGCCTCGGCCGGCCGGCCAATGTCGGTGAGCAAATCGCCCATACCGGCAAGTGCCATCACCGACTGGCCGTCGATAGCCAGCGCCTGGCGATAGAACCCTTCGGCAATGTCGCCCTCGAGCTGGCTGCGGTAGGAGCGGCCGAGATTGCACAGCGCTTCGATGAGCCCTCCATCGAGCTCGATCGCCTTTCTCAGATGTCTGCGCGCCTTGTCGACGTTGCCGGTGACATTGTAGGCGTTGCCGAGATTGTTGCGGAAGATGGCGTTGTCCGGTTCGAGCTTGACCGCCCTTTCCATATAGGCAATGGCGGCGTCATGATGCTCGGCCTCGATGGCGAGCGTGCCCATCAGGTTCAGCGCCATGGCATTTTTGGGCTGCGTGCGAAGCACCGTCTGGTAGCAGAACTCGGCCTCACGAAAACGCTTGCGCCGTTGCAGGTCGATGCCGCGCTGCAATGTCTTTTCCGCCGGCTCACCGGCGGTCGGCAGCGAGGCTGGGATCATTGCCGACAGGCCCAGGGGTTGCCGGCGTGGCAAGAGCGGCATCCGTCAAATCCCGGTCGCGGCCTGCGACGAACCAATCAGAACTTCAGGGTTACGCCAAGCTGGAGATTGTGGGAGTACAATTTGGCGTTCTCGTATGTGCCGCCGCCATCATTGTCGTCTAGATCCACGCTTGTCACGGCCTTAAAGCGGTAACCGAAATCGAGGTCGACATTCTGCGTTACCGCGTAGGTAACACCGGCGCCCACTTGGCCGGCGAAACCCCAGCCGCCAGGCCCGTATCCAAAGGCGTGGCCATCAAAGTGAGTATCGGCGGTAACATAGGCCGCGCCGACGCCGCCGCCGACATAGAGTTTGGCATCACCAAAATGCGCAACATCGGCCCAGACGTTGGCGAGAAGATAGGTGGCCGACAGATTGCCGGAAGCCGGATAGTTGCCGACGCCCGTGTAGCTGTATTCGCTTGCCTTGTAGCGCGCGTAGGACAGTTCGCCTTCGACACGAAACACATCGTTGATGCGCCGACCGACAGCGCCGCCGATTACGAACCCGGTATCAAGATCGACTGAATAGCCAGTACCATTGTAGTCCGTTTTCACATGGTTCGGGAAACTGGCGCCGCCGAAGAGCGTGACGTACCAGAGATCCTCCGCCCTCGGAACGTCGACAATCGCGTCGGCGGCGTAGGCCGAACTCCAACCAAGCGCCAATGCAAATGTCGAAACGCCAGCCAACAAGCGCAGTTTCATCGCCAATTCCCTCGCTACAACTAGTGACTGGTATCACTCTTGCTTCGCGGCCGAGCTGTCAAGAAAGCAAACGAGATCAAGGAGCCAAGCGAAGTCGGGAACAATCTTTTGAGAATTCTTGTTGCTGCACCGCAACATAGCAGCACATGCTAATGTTTGGCGGCAGGCGTATGGCTTCGGTTTTGAAAATCGCGCTAGTCGGCCTGCCGTGCCGCCACCCTGCGCATGGCGATCACCCGCCGGCGGCGGATTTCGGTGCGCATCGCCGTCAAATGCAGCGCGAAGAACAGCACGGTGAAGCCGAGCGCCATCACCAGCAGTGGCCATAGCAGGCTGGGATCGATCGTCGGTCCGCCGAGCCGGAACACCGAGGCCGGCTGGTGCAGCGTGTTCCACCAGTCGACCGAGAATTTGATGATCGGGATGTTGATGAAGCCGACGAGCGTGATGATGGCGGCGGCCCAGGCGGCGCGGCTGGCGTCATCGAGCGCACGCGTCAGCGCGATGATGCCGAGATACATCAGGAACAGGATGAAGACCGAGGTCAGGCGGGCGTCCCAGACCCACCAGGTGCCCCACATCGGCTTGCCCCAGATCGAGCCGGTGACCAGCGCAAGCGCGGTGAAGGTGGCGCCGATCGGGGCTGCCGACTTCAGCGCGACATCGGCCAAGGGATGGCGCCAGACCAGCGTGCCGAGCGCGGCGACGGCCATCACCGTGTAGCACATCATGGCGAGCCAGGCGAAAGGC
Source organism: Mesorhizobium sp. P170090 (assembly GCF_057786115.1). Lineage (NCBI taxonomy): Bacteria > Pseudomonadati > Pseudomonadota > Alphaproteobacteria > Hyphomicrobiales > Phyllobacteriaceae > Mesorhizobium > Mesorhizobium sp. P170090. The sequence goes on along the minus strand of NZ_JBYNWH010000001.1, from coordinate 3,525,088 downwards.
ACGTGGATATACATGATGCGCACCGTGATGCCCTGCTGGAAATCCTCAGGCGCGGCAAAGCTCATATAGAGACCGATGGCGAGCAGGATCGCGGCGATCGACGCCAGCCACGGCACCAGCCTATCGGCCAGCCCGACAAAGCGCGTGGGGTTGGCGAGGTCGGTCCAGCCGGCGAGGCGTGAGGAGGTATCGCTCATAAGGTCTAGATAGACCGGCGGCGCGTTCGGGGCAATCGAGGGAGTGTCGCAGTCTTATTTACCCTCCCCCTCGTGGGGAGGGTCGCTGCGAAGCAGCGGGGTGGGGGTGGTGGGGCACTACCCCCACCCGGACCCTACGGGTCCGACCTCCCCACAAGGGGGAGGTAAAAAAGCTACGCCGCTTCGATATTCACCGTGCGGCTGAGACGGCGGACTTCCTCGTCGTTGAGCAGGCCGCCGGCGCGCAGCAGGCTGGCGAAACGGCCATTGCGCAGCGACAGTTCGGCGAAGCCGCCCATCTCGACCACCTTGCCCTTGTCCATGAACACGACCAGGTCGGCGTCGCGGACGGTGGTCAGGCGGTGGGCGATGATGAAGGTGGTGCGGTTGCGCCTCAGTTCGTCGATGGCTTCCTTGACGCGGTCCTCGGTCTCGACATCGAGCGCGCTGGTCGCCTCGTCGAGCACCAGAATCGGTGCGTCCTTGAGCACGGCGCGGGCAATGGCGATGCGCTGACGCTCGCCGCCCGAAAGCTGGCCGCCGCGCTCGCCAACGACGGTGTCATAGCCGGCGCTCTTGGCAAGGATGAAATCCTGCGCGGCAGCCGCGTTGGCGGCGGCGTGAACCTCGTCATAAGTCGCCTCGGCACGACCGACGCGGATGTTGTCCTCGATCGAGCGGTTGAGCAGGCCGGCATCCTGGAAGACGGTGGCGATCGAATGACGCAGCGACTTTCGGGTCACCGTGCGGGTGTCGATGCCGTCGATCAGGATACGGCCATGAGACGGCGAGAAGACGCGCTGCAAGAGGTTGATCAGCGTCGTCTTGCCGGCGCCGGTCGGGCCGACGATGGCAACCGTCTGCCCGGCCTGGACCTCGAAGGAGACGTCGTCGACGCCCTGCCGCGAATTGGCAAACTCGAAGCCGACATTCTCGAAGCGGACATGGCCGGTGACGTTGGTGAGGTCGCGCAAGCCGTCCGGCTCGGCGGAGTCGGCGGCCGAATCCTCGAGGTGATAGAAGTCCTCGAGCTTGGCGCGGGCTTCGGAAATCTGGTTGGCGAAAGCCGACATCTGGTCGAGGCGGGCAATCAGCAGCGTGGCAAAGCCGGTGAAGGCGATGACGTCGCCGATCTTGAGCTGGCCATGGGTGACCAGATAGGCGCCGATCAAAAGCACAACCATCATCGAAATGGTCGACGACAGGCGGTGCAGCGCATTGGCCATCGCCCACCAGTCGAGCACCGGGTTCTGCGCGTCGAGCAGGTTCTTGACATAGCGGCGCAGCGTATCGGCCTCGTGGCCGAGACGGTTGTAGCTCTGCAGCACGGCGACATTGCTGACCGAGTCGGTCACATGCGCGAACACCTGATGGTAGTGGCGCTCGACCGCGGCCTGGCCCGCCTTGGTGCGCTTCATCACAAGCCGGCCGATGCCGACATAGAGAACGCCCAGCGCCATCAGCACCAGCGACATGCGAAGATCCATGCTTATAGCGGTCGGAATCAGCAGAGCCAGCGCAACAGCCGTCGACAGATGCTGGCGCATGAATTCAAGCCACAGGCTGAACAGCGTCTCGACGGCGCGCAGCAGCGTGTGCAGCGCGTTGGAGGTGCCGCGCTGGTGGTGCCAGGCGAGCGGCATGGTGATCACGCGCTCGAACGACTGGCACAGCACCTCGCTGCGACGCTTGTGGGCAAAACGGTCGGCGCCGCGCGCCACCAGCACGAAGGCGACGATGTTAAAGGCGCCGAGACCGGCCCACAGCGCGAGCGTCGAAAACACCGAACCCTTATCGGAGATGGCGTCGATCACCCGGCCGAACATGATCGGCTCGAGGATGGCGATAATGGCGAGCGCGACATTCGCACCGCAGATAAACGCAACGCGCTTCCTGTCGGCTGCGAGATAACCCAGCGCTCTCCAGTAGATTTGCAGAAGTGACACTTCAGCTACTCCGCCCAAAACATTATTGTGCACCGCACCATTTCTTGACACGTACCGGTTAACGGGTCGCAAAACAATGCCCGTCTACCTCTTCCGTTCCCATTCTGCGAACAAAAGATGACGACGTTGCGAAATCTGCCGTGATCACCTAACGGTTTGAGATAAAAGGTGAAATGTCAGTCTTGCGGCAAAATCATGGCAGCAGCTGGCGCTGCCACATTTTTAGTCACTGCACGCTTGGACCGCCGTTATCGGGAAGGCACGCCGTTCTGCGCCAGGAGCATGCCGAAGTAGAAAACGCGCGCCTCGAAAGGCGCGCGTCAATAACCTGAAGCCTTTGATTTTACGCGGGTATCTTGACGACCACCTCGGTCTTGTCGCCGGCTTTCGGCTGAAAACCGGAAGATTTTGTCTTGGTTCCATTGACTTCGAGCGAGATGGATTTGGCCTTTTTGTCGCGGATGACGCGAACCTTGATCTCCGACCCCAGCATTTTCAGCGTGGCAGAATAGCCGTCCCAATGGCTGGGCAGTTTCGGCCGGAACGTGATCTGCTTGCCCCGCCGCTCAATGCCCAGAATGCCTTCGACCGCAGCACGGTAGAGCCATCCCGCTGAGCCCGTATACCAGGTCCAGCCGCCGCGACCGCCCTTGTCCTCACCGGAATAGATGTCGGCGGCGACGACGTACGGCTCGACGCGATAATGCTCGGCCGATGCATCGTCGAGCGCATGGTTGACCGGGTTCAGCATCGAGAAGCAGCGATAGGCATCGTCGGTGCGGCCCATTTCGGCGAGCGCGATCACGAACCAGGTCGCCGCATGGGTGTACTGGCCGCCGTTCTCGCGCACGCCCGGCGGATAACTCTTGATGTAACCAGGGTCCTTTCTCGTGTTCTGGAAGGCCGGGGTAAACAGTTTGACGATCTTGAGCTTGTCGTCGACCAGCAGGTTCGTCGCCTGCTGCATCGCCGTGGTCGAGCGCGCGGGGTCGCCCTCGCCGGAGAGCACGCTCCACGACTGCGCGATGGAGTCGATCTTGCACTCGTCCGAATTGTGCGAGCCAAGCGGCGTGCCGTCATCGTAGCTGCCGCGGCGATACCACTGGCCGTCCCAGGCGGTGCTTTCCAGCGCCCGCTTCAGCACATCGGCGTGTTTTGTCCAGGCCTGCGCCCGCTTGGTGTCGCCCTGCCCCTTGGCCACGGTGGTAAAGTCGCCCAGCGTCTTCAAAAGGAACCAGCCGAGCCAGACACTCTCCCCCTTGCCGGCTTCGCCGACGCGGTTCATGCCGTCGTTCCAGTCGCCGCCGAGGATCAGCGGCAGCCCGGCCGGGCTGCTGCGCTTGACCGCAAGGTCGAGCGCGCGCGCGCAATGGTCGTAAAGCGAAGCGCTCGTCTTGGAGATTTCCGGCGTGAAGAAGGCGTCGTGCTCGCCCTCGCCCAACACCTGCCCGTCGATGAAAGGCAGCTGCTCCTTCAGGATCCCTGTATCGCCGGTCACCTCGATGTAGCGATTGGTGGCATGCGCCAGCCAGACCACATCGTCGGAGATCATAGTGCGCACGCCGGCGTCGGTGCGCGGCAACCACCAATGCTGGACGTCGCCTTCGGGGAACTGCCGGCGCGCCGCATTGAGGATCTGGTTGCGCGCCAGTTTCGGATCATGCGCAAGCAGGGCCAGCGTGTCCTGTAGCTGGTCGCGGAAGCCGAAGGCGCCGCTTGCCTGATAAAAGGCCGAGCGGGCGCGGATGCGGCAGGCCAGGCTCTGATAGGGCAGCCAGTGATTGACCATGGCGTCGAGCGCCTTGTCGGGCGTCTCGACCTGGATGGTGTCGAGGAAGCCGCGCCAGACGCGTTCATTGTCGGCCAGCCGCTGGTCGAAATCCTTGCCCGAATGAGTCTGCACCAACGCGCTCGCCTCGGCTGATGTGGCGGCGTCGCCAAGCAGCCAGACCAGCGTGACGTCGCCGCCGGCAGGGATATCGATTTCGCTGGCGACAGCTGCGCACGGATCGTCGCCGGCCTCGACGCGGCCCGACAGGCCGGCGCCGCTGACGACGGCGTGCGGGAAGGCGCTGGTGCCGTGCCTGCCGATGAACTCGCCGCGATCGGCTGTCACCGAATGCACCGGACCGGTGGCGGCCAGGAAGGCCACCCGGTCGCCGAAATCGAGACCGTAGGGGTTTTGCGCCAGAAGCGCGCCAGTCGCTGGATCCCTGGACGGGATGATGGTCGCAGCCGTGCTCGAGCGATGGCTGCCGAGGACCCATTCGGCATAGGCATAGACGCGCAGCCGCGCCGGCGCCGGGCCTGAGTTCTGGATGCGCAGCCGCGTGATCTTCACTGGATCGACGGGATCGACGACGTGCGTCAGATCCATCGACAGCGGGCCGCGTTTGGACCGGAAGGTCGAGAAGCCCTGGCCGTGCCATGTCTCATAGGTCATCAAGGGATCGCGGACCACGGCAGCCAGCGGCGAGAATGCCTTGCCGCTGGCCTGATCGTAGATGTAGATGCCCTCGCCCGGCCGGTTGGTGACCGGATCGTTCGACCATGGCGTCAGCTGGTAATCGCGGCTGTTGCGGCTCCAGGTGAAAGCAGCGCCTTCGGCCGAGACATGGAATCCGAACGAGGCGTTCGAGACGACGTTGATCCAGGGCTGCGGCGTCGAGCGCCGGCCTGCAAGGCGGGTGACATAGTGGCGGCCGTCGCCCTCGAAACCGCCAAAGCCGTTCCACTGGCTGAGGCCGCTGCCGTCGGCGCTGCTGTCGGACGCGGCATGGTATGCAGGCGCCGCCGGCACCGGCAGAGACGGCTCGCGCAGCGACGCGGGGGGCGCCGGCTGCAGGGCATCGCGTGCTTGCAAGGCTGCCGCCTCGGCGCGTTCGATCTGGTCGAAGATGGTGCCGTTGCGGGTGTGCAGAACCACGCGGGCAACCGCCAGCAGCGTCTTGTACGTCGCCTCGTCCATGAGGTCGCGGCGCACGGCGAAGATGTGCTGGCGCGGCCCGAGTTCCTTGCCGCGCAGGCGGCTGTTTTCGCACAGCGTCTCGACCGCGCGCTGCAGATCCTGGACATAGGACGATGCCTGCTCGTTGACGACCACGAAGTCGATCATCATGCCGCGGGCGCGCATATACTCCTGGAAGCGCAGCGCCTGGGCGACAATTTCGAGGTCGGCCACGTCGCCGATGCGGACCAGGAAGATCGGGAAATCGCCCGAAATGCTGGTCGGCCACAGGCTGGACTGCTTGCCCAGCCCCGAAGCGATAAATTCGCCGGGCAGGCGCAGGAACGGATCGGGATAGATCAGGAAGCGCGCCAGCTTCTGCACGTTGGCGGCGTCGGTCAGGCTGAGACCAAGATGGCGGGTCTGCACCTGCGAACGCGTCCAGGCAAGCATCGCCTGGCGGGCAAAACTTTCGGGATGGTCGAGCCTGGCGATGGCCTCGTCCAGTTCGGCGCGGTTGGCGCCGACGGCGGTCCAGAAGGTCAGCGATATCTTCTTGTTGGCCGGCACCCGCACCTGGCGGCGCAGGGCCGCTACCGGATCGAGGGTGAAGCCGTGGTGACCGCCAAGCTTGGCGCCGGGATCGAAGGCCGCCGCTTCCGCGATGGTACGGCCACGGCCGATGAAGGCACGGCGGTCGGTTTCGGCCTCGGCATCGCGCGCCGACCCGGACGGATCGGTGACGAAATGCACCATGGTGACGTCAGGCTCGTTCTTCTCGCGCTTGCGCCTGGTGGCAAAGATGGCGCCGTTGTTGGCAGCGATCTCGGTCTCGATAAACATTTTCGAGAACGCAGGATGGGCATTGTCGGAGGCTTCGTTGCCCAGCACCAGCTCGGCAAAGGAGGTCACCTCGATATGCCGGTCAGTGGCGCCGTCGTTGTAGAGCGTGACGCGCCGTCCCTCGCCATTGCCTTCCGAGATGACGATGCATTCGACCTCCGAACGCAGCGAGCCCACTGTTTTGACGAAGCTCGCCTTGTCGTCGGAAAACAGCGTCTGCACTCTCTCGCCGGTCGCCTGCTTCGGCTCCGCGGTGGCCGACCACCAGTCGCCGCTGCCGGCGTCGCGCAGGAAGATGTAGGAGCCGAGCCGGTCTTCGGTCGGGTCGGGCTGCCAACGGGTGACGGCGAGTTCGCCCCAGCGGCTGTAACCGGAACCGGTGGCCGAGACCATGACGGAGTAGCGGCCATTGGACATGACGCTGGTGGCGCGCAACGCCCTCAGCGGGTCGAGGACGATGCGCGAATCCGGGCTCTCGACCTCGGTCTCGTCCTTCGAGCGCTCGTCGGCTTCGGTCCTGACCGTGGCGGTCGGGATGTCGCGCGGCGCCCTCTCCTGCAGCAGGAGTTCGGCAGACTCGATCACCGGATCGCTGTGGAAGCGGTCGCGCAGCCGGCCCTCGAAGATGGCGTCGGCAACGGCGGCGATCGACATGCCGGAGTGATGCGCCATGTAGTTCAGGACAACAGCGTGGTCGGTGCCTTCCGGCACGCGCTGCGGCGTGAAGTCGACGGCGTCGTAAAAGCCATGCCGGCCGAGAGCGCCGATGGAGCGCAGCCTGGCCAGATTCTGGACGGATTCGCGCGGTGTGAACTGCGCCGCGAGGATCGTGGCGTAAGGGGCGATCACCGTGTTCTGGCCAAGGCCGCGCTTGAGGCCAAGTCCGGGCACGCCGAAATTGGTATACTGGTAGGTCAGTTCGCGGTCGCGGGCATTGTAGGCCGCTTCCGAAATGCCCCAGGGCACGTTCTTCGAACGCGCGTACTGGATCTGACGCTTGATGATCAGCTTGCTGGTCTGGTTGAGGATCGAGCCCTGCGGTTCCTTCATCACCAGTGGCGGCATCAGATACTCGAACATCGAGCCCGACCAGGACATCAGCGCACCCTGGAAGCCGATCTCGACGATCGGCCTTCCAAGCCGGAACCAATGCTCCGTCGGCAGGTCACCCTTGGCGATGGCGAACAGGCTGGTCAGCCGCGCCTCGGAGGCGAGCAGATCGTAGCAGCTCTCATCGAGCTGGTGCTCCTCGACCCGGTAGCCGATCGAGAGCAGTTTGCGCTCCTGACGCATCAGGAAAGAGAAATCCATCTCGAAGGCATAGCGGCGGCAGCGTTCGCGCAGCGCCAGCAGCTTGGCGCGCAAGGCTTCGACGGCGTTTTCGTCGCTGTGCGAGTCATGCACATGCGCCTCGCAGGTCGCTTCCAGCCGTGCCGCCCAGTCGGCGATAATGTCGCTGCGCTGCGATCCGGCCTCGGTGTGGATGGCGGTGGCGAGCTTGCGGATCTCGCCGGCAAGCACGGCCAGGTTAATGGTGCGGATCGAGGCCATCTCCGGCTGCGCCTTGATGGTCATGACGGCGCGCCGCATGCCATCGAGGCGATCGGCCAGACGCTGGCGCAACGGCCGCAGTTGCCGGCGGTCGTCAGGCAATTCCTCGAGGCTCTCGTCGAGGATACTCACCGTGTCGAGGACGCCTTCGAAATCGCCCTGCAGGTGAACGGACGGGGCTTCCGCCCATTCGGCGCAGGCAGCCGCCACCGCGACCAGATGTCCGGCGAGATTGCCGCTGTCGACGGCCGAGATGTAAAGCGGATAGAGCGGCTTGAGCGTCGTCGTGTCGTACCAGTTGAAGAGGTGGCCGCGGTTGCGCGGCATGCTCTCGATGGTCGTCATCGTGGCGTCGATGCGAGTGATGGCGTCGGAGAGCGCAATCCAGCCGAAATCGCGTGCCGACACCACCGACAGCAGGTAGACGCCGATATTGGTCGGCGACGTCCGCGGCGCTACAACCGGCGCCGGGCTTTCCTGGAAATTGTCGGGCGGCAGATTGTGGTGCTCGGCCGTGACGAAGGTTTCGAAATAATGCCAGGTGCGGCGCGCCACGGTGCGCAGCGCGTGGATGTCGGCCTGCGATATGCGCAGGCGGTCCTCGGTCTCGGCCGAGCGGCTGATCCAGCAGGCAACCGCCGGCGAACCGATCCAGAACAGAGCGAAGAAGAAGGCGACGAAGGCACCGGTGGAATCGGCCAGCACGGGGATAGCGAGACCGACGACGCCGATGATCACGGCGCCATACATCATGCTGTAATAGGAGCCGATATCGTTGTCGCCGCCCTTGTGCGCCTGCGACGCGGTGCGCCATTCCAGCAGGTTCTGGCGGCTGACGAACAGGCGGTAGAGCGTGCGCACGATGGCGTCGCCCATCATCCAGGCATTGTGCGCCATCAACAGCACTTTCAGCGCCACAAGGGCCGTGCCGAAGACGGTGTCGTGCGCCAGCGCGGAGAAATGGCCGCGCGGCGTCTGGTCGCCGCTCTTGGGCAGGATGGCGTTGACGACATCGAAGGTCGGCGCCATGAACAGCGACAGGATCAGCAGCGCCTGCCACTGCGCGGCCTGCGTGAAGGGCAGCAGCGTCCAGCCGGCGATCGCCGCCATCACCCAGAAGATCGGGGTCAGCGAGCGGCGCAGATTGTCGACCATCTTCCAGCGCGACAGCGCCGGCACGCCGGAACGCGGCGAGAAGATGAAGCGCAGCAGCTGCCAGTCGCCGCGCGCCCAGCGGTGGTGGCGCGAGGCGTCGACCGAGTAGCGGGTAGGATAGTCCTCGACCAGTTCGACGTCGGTGACAAGTGCTGCGCGCGCCAGCGCACCTTCGAGCAGATCGTGGCTGAGGACGGTGTTTTCCTCGATGCGGCCCTGCAGCGCCGCCTCGAAAGCGTCGACGTGATAAAGGCCCTTGCCGGTGAAGGAGCCGTCGCTGAAGACGTCCTGGTAGAGATCAGAGACGGCAAAGACGTAAGGATCGAGACCGCTGTTGGACGAGAAGACGCGCTGGAAGAAAGAAGCGTCGTCGCCGCTGGTGAGCGAGGCTGTGATGCGCGGCTGCAGAATGGTGTAGCCGGCGGTAACGACGCGCTTTGTCGCGTCGAAATGCGGGCGGTTGAGCGGATGGGCGAGCTTGCCGACCAGTGACGACACGGCGTCGCGCGTGGTGCGCGTGTCGGCGTCGAGCGTCATGACATAGACGACCTTTTCCGGCAGCGGCACGTCGAGCGGCAGGAAGGTGGTGTCGCTGTCGCCGCGCAAGAGAAGGTTCAGCTCATGCAGCTTGCCGCGCTTGCGCTCCCAGCCCATCCAGGCGCCCTGCGCCTGGTTGTAGAGCCGGCGGCGATGCAGGATATAGAAACGCGGCGCGCCTTCCGAGGGATAACGGGCATTGAGCCTGGCGATCTCGTCGCGCGCATATTGCAGGATCTCGATGTCGGCGGCGTCGATCTCGGTCTTGGAATCCGGCCAGTCGGACAGCAGCGCGAAATGGATTTCTTCGGCCGTGTTGGCGAGGTGATGCACCTCGATGTTGCGGATGTTTTCCTCGACATCATCGCGCGAGCCGATCAGCGACGGCACCACGACCAAGGTGCGTGATGCCGCTGGAATGCCGTGCTTGTAATCATAGCCGACGAGCCGCGTCGGCTTCAGGAACAGTGAAACAACGGTGTTGAAGAAGGCGAGCGCGCCTTCGCTGGCAGGCACCGCAAACAGCGCCAGCATCAGCGTGATGGATTCCACCGACAGGCCAAGATGGGCAAGCGCATTGCCGGAGACAACCAGCAGTAGCACCGTAAGCAGGAAGACCGGCACAACGATGCCGAGCCAGCCCGTGGCGGTGAAGGCGCGCTTGAAGGTCACATGGAAGGGCGGCCGGTAGCCGATCGCCTCTTCCAGATCCGGCCGGCGCGGGCCGACCAGGAAGAAGCCGACATCGGTATGCATGGCCGGATCGGCTGATGCATCCGGCACGCCGGAGGCATCGGTGACGCCGGGGACATGGCTGGCCAGCTCGATGGCCTTTTCGGCGACACGGAATTCGGACAGGTCGGAGCGGCGCGCCAGTTGCTCGATCGACGTGCGGTACTGGTCGCGCGAAAAGAAATCGAGCGCGGCGAAATCGGTGCGCTCGCGCAAGAGCGTGTCGATGCGGCTGACGCCCTCGAACCACACCGTCCAGTCGACGTCGTTGATGAGGCGCAGGCCGCGGATGATGTTGCCGGTGGTGACATTGCCGCTGGACAGCGTGCGATGCTCGGAAATGATGATTTCCTCGGCGTCGGAGCCGGTTTTCTCGAGCTCGACCTCCAGCCATTCCAGCGCCCTGCCGGCATTCTGCGAGCCGTCGCGCAGGCGGTAGAGCAACTGGGTGGCGAAGGTGGTGTCCTGCGCATGCGCGCCGTAGCCCGACAGGATCTTCCGGCGGTCTGCATTGTCGTCGGTCGCCAGCACGCGGTCGGCGACCTCGTTGGCGATATGGCGCATCTGCCTGGTGCGGTCGACGCGCACGGCGATGCGGCGCAGATTCTCGATCAAAACGAAGCGCAGCAGCGACGGCAGCGCCCACAATTCGCCGATCTTGAGCGGCTCGACCGACTGAAAACCCTCGACGATGGATTTGAACATGGTCGCCGAAACCGAACTGTCGGAATGGGCGACATAGCTCCAGGCCAGGGCCAGCGCGCGCGGCACCGCGGCGCGGTTGGCCACTTCCAGGGTCGGCAACTGCCGGTAGAAACGACGCGGCAGGTCGCGCTTCACCTGAAAAATGGTCTCCTCGACGAGATAATTGTTGTCGAGCAGCCATTGCGCGGCAGGCGTGATGGTTTCGCCCTTGGCCTGGGCGGCATTGGTCGAGCGGTAGACTTCGAGGATTTTCTTGGCGCTGTCGCGGATGCGGGCCTGGAAATCGAACTGCGTCAGGCCGAACAGGTCCTTGATGTCGCCCTTGGCGAGGCTTTCGCCCAGCGCGCGCAGCCGCTCTTCGGGCAGGAAATTGGAGCGTATCGGCTCTTCGGTGATGACCGGGAAGCCGGCGCTGGACTTTTCGATATGGGCAGGATTTGTCTGGATATTCATTGAAAATTCCGCATGGGGGACGCGATGCGGCGCCACCGCCACGGCAATGTCCCTAAAACCGATTCAAATGCAATTGGTTGCATGATTACACTGGCCGAAAGTTTTGCTTCTCACCACGCCAGAGGCGTTATCCCTTCGACATTTTAAGTGGGGCTTTCGACAACTTAAGGACGAGCACCCCTGCCCTCCCGTCCGCCTTGGAACGACGGAAGGATTCGGGCTTTTTCGTGATCCAGACAACAGCTTACGCCAGATTTCTCCGGCGTGCGATCATGTTTGGCAACAGGCGTTAATCGTTGTGCTGGCGGTGCGGCTAGCCCAGGCTGGCTATCCGGACGACGAACACGATCGTCGGCCGCACCGGTTCAAGCCGCAGTTTCGCGGCCTGCGGTCCGAGCAACAGCGTGTCGCGAGGTCCAAGGCGCGACGATGTCGCGCCGGTCACGCCGACCTCACCGTCGAACGGCAGGATCAGGGTCATAGCGCTGGTCGGCCGGGTATCGGTCGGAACCGAGATCACCAGGCGCTCGACCGTGTGCATGGCCCGCCCGCGGCGGGTCATGACGTTGAGGTCGGTGATCGGACCGGAGATCAGCGCCGCCGAGGTCGGCACATCGGCCGGGAAGGACAGCGGGGCGGAAGCCGCCGTCACTTCGGCCGGCGGCCGGCCAGCAATGTCGAGGACGATGCCCTCGCCTTCCAGCACGGCCAGCGTGCGGTCGACGCCGGCAAAGCCCGAGAACGGCCCGCTATCCTCGACTCGCGCCATCGAAACGCGCCAGTCGAAATCGTCCAGGCCGGCGCCGTCCGGCGAGACGGCGATCTCGGTGGTCGTGCCGCCGCCATTCTTCCACGGCATGACCCGGTAGTCGGCGGCCCGTAGGATGCGCATCATTTAAGCCAATCAGCCTAAAATACCGGGCAGATTGAGCTGGTGCTCCTTCGCGCACTCGATGGCGATGTCGTAGCCGGCATCGGCGTGGCGCATGACGCCTGTCGCCGGATCGTTCCACAACACGCGCTGCAGGCGCCTTGCGGCGTCCGGCGTGCCGTCGGCGACGATGACCATGCCGGCATGCTGCGAGAAGCCCATGCCGACGCCACCGCCATGATGCAGCGACACCCAGGTTGCGCCCGACGCGGTGTTGAGCAACGCATTGAGCAGCGGCCAGTCGGAGACGGCGTCGGACCCGTCCTTCATCGCTTCCGTCTCGCGGTTGGGCGAAGCCACCGAGCCGGAATCGAGGTGGTCGCGGCCGATGACGACGGGCGCCTTGAGTTCGCCCCTGGCCACCATCTCGTTGAAGGCGAGCCCCAGCCTGTGGCGGTCGCCGAGGCCGACCCAGCAGATGCGCGCCGGCAGGCCCTGAAAGGCGATGCGCTCACGTGCCATGTCCAGCCAGTTGTGCAGATGGGTGTTGCCGGGGGTGAGTTCGCGCACCTTGGCGTCCGTCTTGTAGATATCCTCGGGATCGCCCGAAAGAGCAGCCCAGCGGAACGGGCCGATGCCGCGGCAGAACAGCGGCCTTATATAGGCCGGCACGAAACCCGGGAAAGCAAAGGCGTTCTCGAAGCCTTCGTCCTTGGCGACCTGGCGGATGTTGTTGCCATAGTCGAGCGTCGGCACGCCGGCATTCCAGAACGCGACCATCGCCTCGACATGCTCGCGCATTGAGGCGCGGGCGGCCTTCTCGACAGCCTTGGGATCGGAGACGCGCTTCTCGCGCCACTCAGCCATCGTCCAGCCCTTGGGCAGATAGCCGTTAATCGGGTCATGCGCCGAGGTCTGGTCGGTGACCATGTCGGGGCGGATGCCCCGCTTGAACATTTCCGGCACGATGTCGGCCGCATTGCCGAGCAGGCCGACCGACTTCGCCTCGCCGGCCTTGGTCCAGCGCTCGATCATTTCCATCGCTTCGTCGAGCGTCTCGGCCTTCTCGTCGACATAGCGGGTGCGCAGCCGGAAATCGATCGAGTCCGGATTGCATTCGATGGCGAGGCAGCAGGCGCCGGCCATGACGGCGGCAAGCGGCTGGGCGCCGCCCATGCCGCCGAGGCCGCCGGTCAGGATCCATTTGCCCGTAAGGTTGCCATTGTAGTGCTGGCGGCCGGCCTCGACGAAGGTCTCGTAGGTGCCCTGCACGATGCCTTGCGTGCCGATATAGATCCAGGAGCCGGCCGTCATCTGGCCGTACATCATCAGGCCTTTTTTATCGAGCTCGTTGAATTTATCCCAGGTCGCCCAATGCGGCACGATGTTGGAGTTGGCGATCAGCACGCGCGGCGCATCGGTGTGCGTCCGGAAGACGCCGACCGGCTTGCCGGACTGGACCAGCAGCGTCTCGTCTTCATTGAGGGTCTTCAACGAGGCGACGATGCTGTCGAAATCGTTCCAGGTGCGCGCGGCCCGGCCGATGCCGCCATAGACAACGAGCTCATTGGGGTTTTCGGCGACATCGGGATCGAGGTTGTTCATCAGCATGCGCAGCGGCGCTTCGGTCGTCCAGTATTTGGCGTTGAGCTTGTCGCCGCGGGGCGCGCGCACTTCGCGGATGTTGTGGCGAGGATTGTTCATCATTGTCCCTTTGGAGTAAGGCGGCGTCTCAGCGCCCGGCCCAGTCAATGGCGGATTGGAGGATTTTCGTCAGTGTGGCGCGCATCGGCGCGGCGAACTCGGCATCATAAGGCACCGGCCAATTGTCCGGTTCGCCCTTGCCCTCGGGCTCGCGCAAATAGCCGCGATCGGCAAGTTCCATCTGCAGCGCATGGTAGCCGCCTTGCGGATTGCCGAAATAGCGGGTGATCCAGCCACCCTTGAAACGGCCGTTGATGACATTGCTTTCACCGCTCTCGGCCATGATCTGGCCAACCAGCGCCTGCAGCGTAGGATCCGCGGTCTGGCCGTCATTGGTGCCGAGATTGAACACCGGCAGCGTGCCGTAGAACAGGCGCGGCAGCACCGACCGGATCGAGTGGCAATCGTAAACGACGACCTTCTCATGCAGGCCGCGCAGCCTGACGGACTGAGCCGCCAGCATTTCATGGTAGGGCACGAAATACGCTATGCGACGCTGGTCTATCTCCGATGGCGTCGGTTCCGCGCCGGGCAGATACAGCGGATCGCCGTCGAAGGTCTCGGTCGGGCATAGCGTCGTTGTCGTCTGCCCGGGATAGAGCGAGGCGCCGGAAGGATCGCGGTTGACATCGATGACGGTGCGCGAGATCGACGTGTGCACGACAGTCGCGCCAAGGCCGGCGGCAAAATCGTAGAGATTGTCGATCCACCAGTCGCAATCGCGGCGGCCGAGCCAGGGCGAGACCAGCCGATTGTCGATGCCGGCGAGATCGATACCCGTGTGCGGGATGGACACCAACAGGGGTGCCGTGCCTTCCGTCACTGTCAGCCAGTCGGTCATGTCAGACTCCCGAGATCGAAGGCAATGTCACCGCGCTCGCAGCCTTGATGGCAGCGCCGCTGCGCACCATGGCGATGGCTTTTTCCATGTCAGGGTGGAAATGCCGGTCATTGTCGAGATGCGGCACCTCGGCGCGGACCAGCTTGCGAACCGCTTCCAGAGCTGCACTCGACGCCAGCGGCGCATGGAAATCGCAGCCTTGCGCGGCGGCCAGGAGTTCGATGCCGATGACGGCCGTGGCGTTTTCGATCATGCCGATCAGCCGGCGAGCGCCGTGTGCGGCCATCGAGACATGGTCTTCCTGGTTGGCCGAGGTCGGGATGGAATCGACACTTGCCGGATAGGCCTTCTGCTTGTTCTCAGAGACGAGCGCCGCCGCCGTCACCTGCGGGATCATGAAGCCGGAGTTCAGGCCGGGCTTCGGCGTCAGGAAGGCCGGCATGCCGGACAGCGCCGGGTCTACCAGCATGGCGATGCGGCGCTCCGACAGCGAGCCGATCTCGCAGACGGCGAGCGCGATCATGTCGGCGGCGAAAGCCACCGGCTCGGCGTGGAAATTGCCGCCTGACAGCGCAGTATCGTCCTCGGCGAAGATCAGCGGATTGTCGGTGACGCCATTGGCCTCGGTGCCGAGCGTATCGGCAGCCTGGCGCAGCACGCTGAGTGCAGCACCCATCACCTGCGGCTGGCATCGCAGGCAGTACGGATCCTGCACGCGCTCATCGCCGACGCGGTGCGATTCACGGATGGCGCTGCCGGACATCAGATTGCGCAGCGCTGCCGCCGTCTCGATCTGGCCCGGGTGTTTTCTGAGGAGATGGATGCGCGGATCGAAGGGTGCATCCGAGCCCTTGGCAGCGTCGGTCGACAGCGCCCCGGCGACCAGCGCCGACTGATACAGCACTTCGGCCTCGAACAGAGCGGCCAGCGCGTAGGCGGCGGAAAACTGCGTGCCGTTGAGCAGCGCCAGACCTTCCTTGGCGCCGAGCGTCACGGGCTCCAGGCCGTGCGAGACGAAAGCGACCTTGGCCGGGAAGCGGCCATGCGGTGTAAAGCATTCGCCGACGCCGATCATCACCGCCGTCATGTGCGACAGCGGCGCGAGATCTCCGGAGGCGCCGACCGAGCCCTGCGCCGGCACGACGGGGATGACGTCGTTGGCCAGCATCGCTTCCAGCAATTCGATGGTTTGCGGCCGCACGCCCGACGCGCCCTGCGCCAGGCTGGCGAGCTTCAGCGCCATCATCAACCGAACCACAGCGGCCGGCATCGGCTCGCCGACGCCGGCGGCATGCGACAAAACGATGTTGCGCTGCAAGGCCTCTAGATCCTCGGCCGGAATGCGGACGCTGGCCAGTTTGCCGAAGCCGGTATTGATACCATAGACCGGCTCGCCCTTGGCGACGATGCGGGCGACTGCCTCGGCGCTGGCCTTGATTTTTGGCCGGCAGGAGGCGTCGAGCTTCGGCACGGCGCCGCGATAGATAGCGCGCCAGTCGGCCAGCGTCGCATTGCCGGGCTTCAGGTTAAGTTCGGTCATTGTCCTCTCCAGATGCGGGCATGGAGCGCGTTGAAGCCCATGCGGTAGACGAGTTCGGCCGGACGCTCGACGTCCCAGATCGCCAGGTCGGCGGATTTTCCTGCCTCAAGGGTGCCGGTCTTGCCAAGCAGCCCAAGCGCGCGGGCAGCCTCGCGAGTGGTGCCGGCCAGGCACTCCTCGATGGTCATGCCGAAAAGCGTCGCGGCCATGTTCATTGTCAGAAGCAGCGAGGTCAGCGGCGACGTCCCGGGATTGTTGTCGGTGGCGACCGCCATCTTGACGCCGTGCTGGCGGAACAGGCCGACCGGCGGCTTCCTGGTTTCGCGGATGAAATAGTAGGCGCCGGGCAGGATGGTCGCCACGGTGCCGGCCTTGGCCATCGCTGCGGCGCCGGCCTCGTCGGTGTATTCGAGATGGTCGGCCGACAGCGCGCCATAGCGGGCGGCGAGTTCGGCGCCATGCAGGTTGGACAGCTGGTCGGCATGGAGTTTGACCGGCAGGCCAAGCGCCTTGGCCTTGTCGAAGACGCGGGCAATCTGTTCCGGCGAAAAGGCAATGCCCTCGCAAAAGCCGTCTACGGCGTCAGCCAGGCCCCCGGCGGCGATTGCGGGCAGGATCGTGTTGGCGACGAGATCGACAAAAGCGTCCTTGTCGCCTTTTGCTTCCGGCGGCAGCGCATGCGCGCCGAGGAAGGTGGTGCGGACCGTGACCGGGCGTTGCTTGTCCAGCTGCCGCGCGGCGCGAAGCGACTTCTGTTCATTTTCGAGATCGAGCCCGTAACCCGACTTTACCTCTACCGTGGTGACGCCCTCGGCCATCAGCGCATCGAGGCGTGGCAGCGTCTGCGCAACCAGTTCGTCTTCGCTCGCGGCACGCAGGGATTCGACCGAGGAGACGATGCCGCCGCCGGCACGGGCGACTTCTTCATAGGTGGCGCCGGCCAGCCGCATCTCGAACTCGTTGGCACGGTTGCCGGCATGGATGAGATGGGTGTGGCAGTCGATGAGACCGGGCGTGATCCAGCGGCCTTCGCAATCGGTAGTCTCGCCGCCCTGAGCCAACGCTGACGGCATGTCGGCTTCCGGACCGGCATAGACGATGAGACCGTCGCGGGCGGCAATCGCGCCCTTGTCGACAATGCCCAGTCCGGCGTCGCCTTCGGCCATGGTTGCCAGGCGCGCATTGCGCCAAAGGTGAAGGCCCCCTGCCCGGCTTTTGTTCTGTGCCGCCATCATCTTTTTCCGTTTGATTGGATGGCGATTATGTATATACATATTGAAAAGCACTGCAAGTGCAATTGTTCAGGGAATGCGGAGAAAAACGTGACGGCGATCTTTGCGGAACAGGCGCTGCTGCCCAATGGCTGGCACGACAAGGTGCGGATTTTGTTGAACGACGGTCGCATCACGGCAGTCGAAGCCGGCACGTCGATACAGGCTGACGACGAACGCCACGCCATTCTGGTGCCGGGCATGCCGAACCTGCACAGCCACGCCTTCCAGCGCGGCATGGCCGGGCTTGCCGAACTGCGCGGTCCCTCCGCCGACAGCTTCTGGAGCTGGCGCGAGGTGATGTACCGCTTCGCGCTGTCGATGACGCCGGACCAGGTCGAGGCGGTCGCCGCCCAGCTTTATGTCGAAATGCTGGAGGCCGGATTCTCGCGCGTCGGCGAATTTCATTATCTCCACCACGATCGCGACGGAAAACCCTATGCCAACCTTGCCGAGATGGCCGAACGTATTGCCGCGGCCGCCGGCGAAACCGGGATCGGCCTGACGCTGCTGCCGGTGTTTTATGCCCATTCCTCCTTCGGCGGCGCTGCGCCCAACGAAGGCCAGCGGCGATTCATCAACGATGTGAATCGGTTCGAACGCTTGCTTGAGAAAAGCCGCGAATCGGTTCGTGCGTTGAATCAGGCTGTCGTCGGCGTCGCCCCGCACAGCCTGCGCGCCGCGACGCCGGAGGAACTCAGCGCTGTTGCCGCCATTGCGCCGGACGGACCGATCCACATTCACGTCGCCGAGCAGGCGAAGGAGGTCGAGGATTGCCTGGCGTGGTCGGGTGCGCGACCGGTCGAATGGCTGCTCGCCAATGCCGGGATCGACAACCGTTGGTGCCTGATCCACGCCACCCACATGACCGAGGCTGAGACAACCGGCATGGCCAGAAGCGGCGCCATTGCCGGGCTTTGCCCGATCACCGAGGCCAATCTCGGCGACGGCACCTTTTCAGCACCTCTGTTCATCGAACATGGCGGCCGCTTCGGCGTCGGCTCGGATTCCAACGTGCTGATCGGCCTGCCGGATGAATTGCGCCAGCTCGAATATTCGCAGCGCCTCGCACACCGCGCCCGCAATGTGCTGGCGGTGGCCGGCGGCTCGACCGGGCGGGCTCTGTTCGACGCCGCCCTCGATGGCGGCAGCACCGCACTCGGCACCGGCCCGTCGCGGATCGCCGCCGGCGCCGCGGCTGATTTCGTCTCCCTCGACGAAAACCATCCTTCGCTGGCCGGAAAAAGTGGCGATGCGATCCTCGACGCCTGGATCTTTGCCAATGGCGGCAAGGTCGATTGCGTCTGGGTGCACGGAAAAAAACAAGTCAGCGGCGGCCGGCATGTAGCGCGTGAGACGATCGCCGAGCGCTTTCGTCAGGTGATGACAGCGCTTTCGGCATGAGCATTTCAGAGACAGCGGTGGTAGAAGGCGGCTCGCTGCACCAGCGCATCCTGTCCGACATCAGCGAGAAAATAATGTCCGGCGCCTGGGCGCCGGGCCACCGCATCCCGTTCGAGCACGAGCTGACGGCGCAGTATCATTGCTCGCGCATGACGGTGAACAAGGCGCTGTCGCAACTGGCCAAGGCCGGGCTGATCGAGCGCCGCCGCCGTTCGGGCAGTTTCGTGCGCCAGCCGCAATCGCAGGCCGCGGTGCTGGAAATCCACGACATCAGGATCGAGGTCGAGGCGCTTGGGCTGGCCTATCGCTACGAGCGCGTGGCGCGGCAGAAAAGGCGCAGCAGCGCCGAGGATCGCGCCTTGCTGGAATTGGGAGCGGCTGGACAGGTGCTGGCGCTGGAATGCCGGCATTTCGCCGGCAAGCGGCCGTTCGCGCACGAACAGCGGCTGATCAATCTCGCCGCCGTCGCGGAAGCCGCCGAGGAGGAGTTTCTCGACATCGCCCCCGGCCCTTGGCTGATCGGCCGCGTGCCATGGAGCGAGGCAGAGCACCGTATCCGCGCGGTGGCGGCCGACAGGCATATTGCCGAAGCGCT
The DNA here is from genome assembly GCF_057786115.1 of Mesorhizobium sp. P170090. Lineage (NCBI taxonomy): Bacteria > Pseudomonadati > Pseudomonadota > Alphaproteobacteria > Hyphomicrobiales > Phyllobacteriaceae > Mesorhizobium > Mesorhizobium sp. P170090. The sequence continues at coordinate 3,505,796 of NZ_JBYNWH010000001.1, read as the reverse complement.
CGACATCGCAACCGGCGCGCCCTGCCTGGTGGTCGAGCGCCGGACCTGGAGCGCCGAGCACCCGGTGACGCAGGTGAGGTTCACTTATGCCGCGGAGAGCCACACGCTGGTGGCGAGGTTCAGGCCTTCGCAGGGGTGATTACCCTCCCCCTCGAGGGGAGGGTCGCGGAGCAAGTGCCGCAAGGCGGCACTGGTGACGCGGGGTGGGGTCGGTGCAGCCTCGCCGACCCCACCCCGTCTCGCAGTCTCCGCTTCGCTTCGACTACTCGCCGACCTTCCCCTCGAGGGGGAGGGTAAGGCGCCGTGCCTTAAATCGCCGCCGTAACAATAATCTCGACCACATATTCCGGCCCTGCAAGCTTGGCCTCGCCCGTGGCGCGGGCGGGCGTGTTGCCTTGCGGGACCCACTTGTCCCATTCCTTGTTCATCTCGGCGAAGGTGCCCATATCGGCCAGCCAGATGATCGCCTGCAGGATCTTGGTCTTGTCGGTGCCGGCCTTGGCCAGCAGTTCGTCGATAGATGCGAGGATCGACCTGGTCTGTTCGCCAACGCTGGCGCCGGGCGTTCCGACCTGGCCGGCGAGATAGACGGTGTTGCCGTGGATGACGATCTGGCTCATGCGCGGGCCAACATCGATGCGACGAATGCTCATGGGATGGTTCCTTCGTTTGTCGGTGCGCCTGTTTAGAGTTGCTGCCGCCTCCGGGCAAGGCCAACAGCGCGAAACCTCTTGAGCCTGGGTTGGATCTTGGGCCGCAAATGTCTATCTGCGCCGAGGTATTTCTTTCCGGCGCGGATTGCCGACCTCGTGTGAGAGTGGCAAGACTTCGCGCCAAACCAGGTTGAGAGGATGAGAGCCATGGAATATCGCGAAATCAGCGAGGACTATTCGGTCTCGGGCCAGATCCAGCCCGAAGATGCCGCCGCCATCAAGGAAGCCGGTTTCAAGAGCGTGATCTGCAACCGGCCGGATGACGAGCAGCCCGACCAGCCTTCGGCCGACAGCGTCAAGGCGGCGGTCGAAGCCGCGGGGCTGGCCTTCCGTTACATCCCGGTGATCAGCGGCCAGATCACAGCCGAGAATGTCGAAGATCAGGCCGAAGCGCTCGACGCGCTCGAAGGCCCGGTGTTTGCCTATTGCCGCTCCGGCGCGCGCTGCACCAATCTCTACGGGCTGATCCAGCAGTCCAAGGGGTGAGCATCCTGAGGCGCTGGCGATCCCTCACACCCTCCGCTGTCCTGCCGGACATCTCCCCCGCAAGGGGGGAGACCGGATGTCGCCTTCACTCGCCAATCGCCGACGTTGCAGGATGAGCGCTGTCGACAAAAGCTGCTGATCTCCCTCCTTGCGGGGGAGATGGCCGGCAGGCCAGGGGGGTGCTGTCCCGCCGACGTATCAACTGAAACTCTCTCAAACTAGATCGGCAGCGCCCCGGTTTCCTTGAGTGTTTCCAGCACGATCGCTGTCTTCACATGCTGGACCGATTCATGCGGCAGGAGCACGCCGTTGACGAACTCCGACAATGATTTGAGATCGGGTGTCACCACTTTCAGGATGTAATCCATCTCGCCGGTCAAAGCGTGCGCCTCCTGCACCTCGGGCAGCCGGGCCAGCAGTTCGCCAAAGCGCCTGGCATTGTCGCGGTTATGGGTGGCGAGCGTCACCGAGATGACATTGACCAGCGAGAATCCAAGCTTGTCGCGGTCGAGCACGGCGCGATAGCCCTTGATGAAGCCGTCTTCCTCCAGCCGTTGGCGGCGGCGCGAGCATTGCGATGCCGACAGGTTCACGCGCTCCGAGAGATCGTTATTGGTGAGCCGCGCGTCGCCCTGCAAGAGAGCCATTATCTTGCGGTCAAATTGATCGATGCGCGCGTCATTCATCGATTCACCTCCAATCATGCATGAGTTACGCACCAGATGATCATTTCAAGCGTTTGAATGCAAGCACCGTGCGGTCGCTTCGTACTATCATGCGTCATCTCGTGGTCCGATGCGGCCACCATCCGTTTGGAGGAATGCCATGGGTCCCTTCCCGCACGACGCCCCGCCCGCCAAGATCAGCAAGGAAAACCCCGCCGGCACCGACGGTTTCGAGTTCGTCGAGTTCGCGCATGCGGAGCCGCAGAAGCTCGCCGAGCTGTTCACCCGCATGGGCTATGTCGCGGTCGCCAAGCACCGCACGAAAGACATCACCGTCTGGCGCCAGGGCGACATCAACTATGTCGTCAATGCCGAGCCAGGCTCGCATGCGATGAAATTCGTCGACAAGCACGGCCCCTGCGCCGCCTCGATGGCCTGGCGCGTGGTCGATGCAAAGCATGCGTTCGAGCATGCGGTATCGAAAGGCGCCACGCCCTACGACGGCAACGACAAGGCGCTCGACGTGCCGGCCATTGTCGGCATTGGCGGCTCGCTGCTCTATTTCATCGAAGCCTATGGCAAGAAGGGCTCGGCCTATGATGCCGAGTTCGAGTGGCTGGGCGAACGCGACCCGCGGCCGCAAGGCGTCGGCTTCTATTTCCTCGACCACCTCACCCACAATGTCTATCGCGGCCAGATGGACAAATGGTGGGACTTTTATCGCGAACTGTTCGGCTTCAAGCAGATCCATTTCTTCGACATCGACGGCAAGATCACCGGCCTCGTCAGCCGCGCCATCACCTCGCCCTGCGGCAAGATCCGCATTCCGCTAAATGAATCCAAGGACGACACCAGCCAGATCGCCGAATACCTGAAGAAGTACAATGGCGAAGGCATCCAGCATATCGCCGTCGGGACCGACGACATCTACGCCGCCACCGACAAGCTTGCCGACAACGGGCTGAAGTTCATGCCCGGTCCGCCGGAGACCTATTACGACATGTCGTACAACAGGGTGAACGGGCATGACGAGCCGATCGAGCGGATGAAGAAGCACGGCATCCTGATCGACGGCGAAGGCGTGGTCGACGGCGGCATGACCAAGATCCTGCTGCAGATATTCTCCAAAACCGTGATCGGCCCGATCTTCTTCGAATTTATCCAGAGGAAGGGCGACGAAGGTTTTGGCGAAGGCAATTTCCGCGCGCTGTTCGAGTCGATCGAGCAGGACCAGATCAAGCGCGGCGTGATCAAGGTCGACGGCAAGGCGGCCTGAACCCCCGTTTGCGGCTCGATCGGCCTTGATCTAAGTTTCGATAAAAAGGGTCAACCCGTGAACGTCTCCATAACCGAAGCAAAGGCCAAACTAGCGGAACTCGTCGGCCGCGCGGAGACCGGCGAGGAGATAGTCATCACTCGTCACGGCAAGATCGCGGCGCGGCTCGTGCCACCAGTTCGAGAAGACTTGTTGTCGCGCATAGGTGCCCTGAAGGGCAAGATTTGGATTTCTGACGATTTCGACAAACTCGGCCCTGAATGGAACGAGTACACCAGATAAAGGTCAGAGGCCCAGCCGCTCGACCTCTTCCTTCCTCACCTTCAAATCATAATCGAGCAAAAACTCGTCCAGCTGCGGCGGCGCGACCGAGCTGCCCGAGAGCATCGCGTGAACCTGGCCGCGATGGTGGATGTCGTGCAGGAAGACATGGGCGAGAATGTCGCCGATCTTTTCGGGGATCATGCCGTCCTCGCGCCGGTCCGTGATGACCCGACGGTCGAGATCCGCCTCCGACAGCTTCTCGCAAAAGGCGATCAGGCGTCGATCTGCCGCGACCTGAGCGGCAAACAGCGCCTGCGGCACATCGAACGGCACGTAGTCGTCATGGGCGGCCGCGCCGACGCCGCCTTCTTCGAGAAAATCGAGATAGAGATGATCGACCGCAAGGATGTGGTTGAGCGTTGCCTTGATCGACGGGAAGAAGCTGGTGCGTTCGGCTTCGAATTCGCCGGGCTTCAGCGCAAGCACAGCGCGGTAGAGCCGGTCATTCGACCAGAGATTGTTGCCGGCCATGCGGCTGAAATGCTCGAGCAGGGTCACGCGTTCATTCGTCTGATCAGGCCAATGCCAGCCGCCATCACCGCGAAGCCGGCGACAACGATCAGCAGCAGCCGGTTCATGCGCCGCCGCATCGCCTGCGTCTCCTCGTCCCGGCCACATTGGTGTTGGTGATGGTGTGGAACATCATCGCCTTGCGCGGGTAGCCGCTGCGGTTGGTCAGATCGGGCGAGCGCGCCTCGATGCGGTAGCTCAGCCGGATCGCCTGGATGAAGACCACCAGAATGGCCAACGCCCAGACGCCGGCCAGCAGGTAGAACGCCTCGCCCGTCATTGCATTGCCCCCTCTTATGCCTGGGACTTCTCGACCTTCTGCTCGATGGCGCCGAAGATCGAGTTTCCGCTTTTATTCTTCATCTCGATACGCACCGTATCGCCAAAGCGCAGGAACGGCGTCTTGGGCTCGCCAAACTCAATGGTCTCGATCATGCGCAGTTCAGCGATGCAGGAATAGCCGGCGCCGCCGGCCGCCACCGGTTTGCCCGACCCGCCATCCAGCTTGTTGGAGACGGTGCCGGAGCCGATGATGGTGCCGGCAACCAGCGGCCGTGTCTTTGCGGCATGGGCAATCAGCGCCGGGAAGTCGAAGGTCATGTCGACGCCGGCATTGACACGGCCGAACGGCTTGCCGTTGACGTCGGCGAGCAGAGGCAGGTTGACCTTGCCGCCATCCCAGGCGTCGCCGAGTTCGTCCGGCGTCACCGCCACCGGCGAAAAAGCCGAGGACGGCTTCGACTGGAAGAAGCCAAACCCCTTGGCGAGTTCGGGTCCGGTGAGCGCGCGCAGCGTCACATCATTGACCAGCATGACCAGCCGGATCGCAGCGCGCGCCTGGTCGAGGCTGGCGCCCATCGGCACATCGTCGACGACGACGGCGACCTCCGCCTCCATGTCGATGCCGAAGGCTTCGTCCGCCGCGCGGATCGGATCGCGCGGCGCGATAAAGGAATCCGAGCCACCCTGATAGATCAGCGGATCGGTCCAGAAGCTTGCCGGCATCTCGGCGCCGCGGGCTTTGCGCACCAGCTCGACGTGGTTCACATAGGCAGAACCATCGGCCCATTGATAGGCGCGCGGCAGCGGCGAATGGGCGTCATGCTCATGGAAGCGTGCCGACGGCACCGCATTGTTCTCCAGCGATTCGGCGATCGTCGCCAGGTGCGGCGAAATCCGCTGCCAGTCGTCGAGTGCGGCCTGCAGCGTGCGCGCCAGGAACGAGGCGTCGGTGAAGCGCGTCAGGTCGCGCGAGACGACGACAAGCTTTCCGTCGCGCGTCCCGTCCCTCAATGTGGCAAGCTTCATGCGGTTTCCTCTCCTGATGCGGCTTTGGCGCCGTCTAAGTTCACAACAAGGCCGTCGCGGGCAATCGTCAAGTCACCCACCCACGATTTCCTGACAGCAGCCTCCCAGTCGGCCTCGCCGATCTCGGGATCATCGGCCGGAATAAGGTGGTTGAGCACCAGCCTCTTCACCCCGGCATCGCTGGCGATGCGGCCTGCCTGCTCGGCAAATGAGTGGCTGGCAAGCAGATGCTCTTTCAGCCGCGCGCCATTGCCGGTCCTGGCGACCAGCCGCTCGATGCCTTCTTCCAGCATGGCCTCATGGACGAGAATGTCGGCATTTCGGGCAAAGCCTGCGAGCGGCGGAAAGAAGGCTGTGTCGGCCGAGAACACGACGCTGTTCGCACCATGCTCGAAGCGCAGCGCGAAACAGTCGGTCACCGGCGGATGGTCGACGCGCAGTGCCGAGACCTTCAGGCCGCGCTGCGCAAAAATCTCGCCCTCGCCGAATTCCACGATCGAAGCCATTTCGCGAATGTCCGGCCTGCCCTCATCGACGATGCGAATTTCAATGTCGAACTCCATCGCCTGGCAGAAGCGGCGCCAGTATTGGCCGGTGCCGGGTGGTCCGAACAACGTCACCGGATTGGCCAGACCGGCGGTCCAGGCGGTGTGGAGCAGCGCCCCCAGTTCCAGCACATGATCGGAATGCAGATGGGTGACGAAGATCAGGTCGAGCGCCTTCAGGCTGACGCCGGCATCGACCAGGCCACGCGTGACACCCAGCCCGCAATCGACGACGATGGTCCGCCCGCCAAGCTCCAGCAGCGACGAACTCGGCCACGGCCCGCCCGGCCGCAATGCCGGGCCGCCTTTCGAGCCGAGAAGCACCAGCCGGTCGCTCATCGAGCTGATCTCAAGACCAGTCGCCCTCCGGCGTGCCGTTGAAGCGCTTCTTCAGGTCGGTCCAGCAGTCAATGTAATTGTCCTGCCTTGTTTCAAGCTCGGCGCCGTAGCGGGTCAGCATTTGCGGGAATCGGGTCTCGAACATGAAGGCCATCGTGTTGTCGAGCTTGACCGGTTTCAGCTCGGAGCGCGAGGCCTTTTCGAAGCCAGGTGCGTCGGGGCCGTGGGCCAGCATCAGATTGTGCAGGCTGATGCCGCCGGGCACGAAGCCTTCTTCCTTGGCGTCGTACTGGCCATGGATCAGGCCCATGAACTCGCTCATGATGTTGCGGTGGTACCAGGGCGGCCGGAACGTGTCTTCCGCCACCAGCCAGCGCGGCGGGAAGATGACGAAGTCGATATTGGCGGTGCCCTCCTCGCCGCTCGGCGCCGTCAGCACGGTGAAGATCGACGGATCGGGATGGTCGAACAGGATGGCGCCGACCGGCGAAAACGTCACCAGATCATATTTGTAGGGCGCATAGTTGCCGTGCCAGGCGACGACGTCGAGCGGCGAATGGCCGATCTCGGTGACGTTGAAATTGCCGCACCATTTCACCGTCAGCCGGCACGGCGTCTCCTTCTCCTCGAACCAGGCGCTGGGCGTCTTGAAGTCGCGTGGGTTGGCCAGGCAGTTGGCGCCGATCGGGCCGCGGTCGGGCAGCGTCAGCTTGGCGCCGTAATTCTCGCAGACATAGCCGCGCACTTCCTTGTCGGCGAGCTCGACCTTGAACACCAGACCGCGCGGCAGCACGGCGATCTCGCCGGGCCGAAGCTCGATGACGCCCATCTCGGTGACGAAGCGCAAGGCACCGACCTGGGGGACAATCAGCAACTCGCCGTCGGCGTTGAAGAAATGGTCGTCGACCATCGATCGGTTGGCGACATAGACATGCGCGGCCATGCCGCTTTGGCCCAGCACATCTCCGGCAGTGGTGATGGTGCGCATGCCGGCGATGAAGTCGGTCGGCTCACTCGGCATCGGCACCGGGTTCCAGCGATACTGCCCGAGCGCCAGTTCGTGGTCGCCGACATTGGGTGCTGTCTTCCACAAGGGATAGCTCGCTGCCTTGAAGCGGCCGGTGTGTTTTACGCTCGGCCGGATGCGGTAGAGCCAGGAACGCTCATTGGTGCCGCGCGGGGCGGTGAAGGGCGAGCCCGAGAGCTGCTCGGCATAAAGTCCGTAAGCCGGCCGCTGCGGGGAATTGCGCCCTTGCGGCAGCGAGCCGGGCAGCGTTTCGGTCTCAAAATCATTGCCGAAGCCCGGCATGTAGGAAAATTCCATCCGATCCTCCCTGATCCCGACCGCCGCGAAGCGCGGCCTGCCGGCGATGTTGACCAAACTGGTTTCATTTGTAACCATCGAAAATGTAACTATCAACGGCTGATGCCGCATCCACGGTGCGCATATGGAAACCCTCGAACTCGAAAATTTCCTGCCCTATCGGCTCTACCGGCTGGCCGACGCCGTCAGCCGCGAATTTTCAAAAATCTACCGCGACCGCCACGGCCTGACGCGGCCGGAATGGCGCACGCTGTCAGGGCTCGGACAGCGCGGCACCATGACGGCGACAGCGCTTGGCGAGCAGTCGGCCATGCACAAGACAAAGGTGTCGCGCGCGGTGGGGGAACTGGAGCGAAGGCGCTGGCTGGTACGCACAACTGACGAGAATGATCGGCGCGTGGAGCATCTGGCGCTGACAAAGGCGGGGCTGGCGGCCTATGGCGAAATGGTGCCGCTGGCGAAGGCGTTTGAACGGGAGTTGCTGGAGAGGCTTGGTACGGAAGAGCGGGCGGCGATTGTGAATGGGGTGGCGGCGCTGGAGGCAAAACTCACCTTGGGTTGAGATCTTCCCATAAGTTCGACCGTCGCTGAAATCAGATCGCGAATGCGGCAGGCAACGCCCCTAGACCGTAATAGGCGCGTTCGGCTTCAATGAAGCCTCTGACACGGCTTCGAAATGCCACCGGATCATCAATGTAGGCTAGAAGCGCCTGCGCTTGCGAAGCCGCGTGTCTTTGCGCGCTTTCAAACAGTCGCCTTGCCGTTTCAAAACCACCGGCCAAACCAGCCGCCACCCCGGCGTGGAAGGCCGCCCACTCGCCGTAGGCGCCCGGTTGCAATTCACTCACGAGGATTTTCGCTGTCGCCTGGACGGAAGGGAACATCGATCGGTGAACCTGATCGATTTCGACGACCTTCTTGGCCATTTGATCAACCGCGAGAAGAAACTGTGGCGGGCTCTCGAACGGAACGAACTGTCCAATGCGCTCAACGCGATCGAAGGTAATCGTTTCCGGAAGCGAACCCCAGAGCCAGTGGACTGCTACGTTAAGGTAAGTGCCCTTGGACCATGAGCTGGGCTGGAACTCGACTACACTTAGCCAGAAGCCGCGATCGGCGATCCAGATTCGGGATTGGCCCTTGCGTCGAAATCCAGCGGGCTTCAGTACGATCTTTGCCTGCGAGGCAATGATACGACCGTGCTCATTTTCCGCCATCTTGCACCCACACGTGCCTCACCAATCCATCACCACCTTACCCGAACTGCCGCTCCTCATCGCATCAAACCCCACCTGAAAATCATCAATCCCGATGCGGTGCGTGATCAGACCCGATACATCCAGCGGCCCCTGCACCAGCGCAATCATTTTGTACCAGGTCTCGAACATCTCGCGGCCGTAGATGCCCTTGAGATGCAGCATCTTGAAGATGACCTTGTTCCAATCGATTTCGAAGCCGGTCGGCGCGATGCCGAGAATGGCGATCTTGCCGCCATTGTTCATGGTGTCGATCATGTCGCGGAAGGCGGGCGCGGCGCCCGACATTTCGAGGCCGACGTCAAAACCCTCGGTCATGCCGAGCGCCGGCATGACGTCGCGCAGCTTTTCCTTGGACGCATCGACGACATGCTGGACGCCGAGTTTTTTGGCCAGCGCCAGCCGCACCGGGATGATGTCGGTGATGACGACTTTTCGCGCCCCCACACATTGGGCAACGAGCGCGCCCATGATGCCGATCGGTCCGGCTCCGGTGACCAGCACGTCTTCGCCGACGAGATCGAAGGACAGGGCGGTGTGGACGGCATTGCCGAGCGGATCGAAGATCGCGGCGATTTCGTCGGGCACATCGTCGGGGATCGGCACGACATTGTGCTGCGGGATCGCCAGATATTCGCCGAAGGCGCCGGGACGGTTGACGCCGACGCCGAGCGTGTTGCGGCAGAGGTGCCCTCGCCCGGCGCGGCAATTGCGGCAATGGCCGCAGACGATATGGCCTTCGCCCGAAACACGCTGGCCGACCTTGTATTCGGTGACCGCAGCACCAAAATCGGCAACCGTGCCGACGAATTCATGGCCGGTCACCATCGGCACCGGCACGGTCTTTTGTGCCCACTGATCCCAATTGTAGATATGCACGTCGGTGCCGCAGATCGCGGTCTTCTTGACCTTGATCAGCACATCGTTGGGGCCGATCTCCGGCACCGGCACCTCTTCCATCCAGATGCCCGGCTCGGCCTTGGCCTTCACCAGCGCCTTCATCATGTTCGACATGCTACAACTCCTTACCCTCCCCCTTGTGGGGAGGGTGGCCCGAAGGGCCGGGTGGGGGTCAAAAACTGGCGGAGGTCGTGACCCTGCAGACCCCCACCCCGCCTCCCGCCCGCTTGCTTCGCAAGCGGTCGAAAGTCGACCCTCCCCACAAAGGGGGAGGGTAAAACTCTCAGCCAATCACGCCCAGTTCCTTGCCGACTGCGGCGAATGCCGCCACGGCGCGGTCGATGTCGGCGGCGGAATGCGCCGCCGACATCTGCGTGCGGATGCGCGCCTGGCCTTTCGGCACCACCGGGAACGAAAAACCGATGACATAGATGCCGCGCTTCAGCATGCGCGCCGCCATTTCCTGCGCCAGGCTGGCATCGCCCAGCATCACCGGGATGATCGGGTGATCGGCGCCGGCCAATGTGAAGCCGAGCTTGCCCATCTCGGACCTGAACCGCGCCGCATTGGCATAGAGGCGCTCGCGTAGCGCATCGCCATTTCGGATCAGCTCGAAAACCTTGATCGAGGCGCCGGCGATCGCCGGCATCAGCGTGTTGGAGAAGAGATAGGGCCGCGAGCGCTGGCGCAGCCAGTCGACCACCTGGCTTTTGCCCGAGGTATAGCCGCCCGACGCGCCGCCCAGCGCCTTGCCGAGCGTGCCGGTGATGATGTCCACCCTGCCCTCGACGCCGCAATGCTCGGCCGAGCCGCGGCCGTTTTTGCCGACGAAGCCGACGGCATGGCTGTCGTCGACCATGACCATGGCGTCGTATTTTTCCGCGAGGTCGCAGACGCCTTTAAGATTGGCGATGATGCCGTCCATGGAGAACACGCCGTCGGTGGCGATCAGGCGGAAGCGGCAGTCTTTCGCCTCTTTCAGCCGCGCTTCGAGGTCGGCCATGTCGTTATTGGCATAGCGGAAACGCTTGGCCTTCGACAGCCGCACGCCGTCGATGATCGAGGCATGGTTCAGCGCATCGGAGATGATCGCATCCTCCTCGCCGAGCAGCGTTTCGAACAGGCCGCCATTGGCGTCGAAGCAGGAGCCGTAAAGGATGGTGTCGTCCAGGCCGAGGAAGGATGAAATCGTTGATTCAAGCTGCTTGTGCTCTTCCTGCGTGCCGCAGATGAAGCGCACCGAGGCCATGCCGTAACCGTAGCGGTCGAGCGCGCCTTTGGCCGCGGTGCGCAACTCGGCGCTGTCGGCGAGGCCGAGATAGTTGTTGGCGCAGAAGTTCAGCACCTTGTCGCCGCCGACTTCGATCTCAGCCGACTGGGTCGAGGTGATCACCCGCTCGGATTTGTAGAGCCCGGCGGATTTCAGCCCTTGCAGTTCGTTGTCGATATGGGAGAGGAATGCCGCGCTCATGATCAGGTCCTGTTGAGATTGGCGCGACTGTCGCGCTACGCGCACTAAAAATCCACCGCAAAAGCGACCGCTTCGGTGGCGCGGCTGCCTCAACCCTGGCGCGATCCGATCGCATGGCCAGCATGCTGGAGTAGCAGGCACGCGAATACGGCCATGCCGCGAAAGAACATGATAACCATCTCAGCAGCTTTCGTTTACTGCGGAAGCAGCAGTTCCGCCGGCTTCCAAACCTGTTAACCCTTTCAAGGCAATGGTGTTCTTGCCACGAATCGGTGGCAGAAATCCGTCGACCGAGGGGTCACCTAGAATATGTCGCAGCAGCCGGCGCAAACCGTCTCGGGCAAACTCATCCTGCTGATCAAGAGCGGCTACTGGCTGGCGCTGCTGATCATCGCCGCCATGGTGATGGCCTCCTTCATCCTGCTGCAGCAGATGATGGCGGCGCAACAGCACAACCATACTCTGCTCGACATCGTCAGCACCCAGAAGGCGCTGTCGCAGCGCATTGTCTTTTTGACCAGCGCAACCGGCTCCGCCGCGCGTGACAAGCAGCCGGCCCTGGTTGCCGCGCTGAAACAGGCGACCGCCGAGTTCGAGACGAACTACGACCTGCTGCTCAAACAGACGGGAGCCGACCCACTGTCGCCAGCATTGTCCGATCCAAAGTCGATCGAGAGCGTCCTTTACGGCAAGCCGTTCCACCTCGACTATTTCTCGGTCGGGCTGGTCGCCAATGGCGAAAGGCTGATCTCGTCCTTCGAATCCCAGCTCTCCGGCAATGCCGCCTACAAGGGCGGCGGCGAGCGCGTCAATCTCGATGCTTCCGTCGCCAATGCGACGCTGTCGGGTTATGCCGCGCTCGGCCAACGCATCGCCGCATTCGCAGACGAGCGGTCGGAAAAGCTCCTCGATCTCCATCGCACCTTGTTCTACGCCACCATCAGCGTCATCGTCCTGGTGGCGCTTTTCATCTTCCGGCCGATGTCGAAGGCGATCCTGCGCAAGACGCACGAGCTTGTCGATGCCCGCAACTCGATGGCCTTCATCGCCGTACATGACGGGCTGACCGGCCTGCACAACCGCACCTTCCTGACCGACCACTTCGAAACGCTGATCAAGGGCGCGCATCGCCGGCGCGAGAGGCTGGCGGTCATCCAGCTCGACCTCGACCGGTTCAAGCAGATCAACGACACACTCGGCCACGCCGCCGGCGACTATGTGCTGGTCGTCACCGCGCAGCGCATGCGCGATTCCTGCCGTGCGTCGGATCTCTGCGCGCGCCTTGGCGGCGACGAATTCGTGATGATCCTCAATGGCGCCGGCGGCCCCGAGGACATCAACATGCTGGCCCGGCGCATCCTGGAGGAGATCAACGAGCCGATTACCTTCCAGGGCACGACCATCCTTCCAGGGGCCAGCGCCGGCATTGCCGTCTATCCCATCGACGCCGACAATGCCGAGGATCTGCTCGTCCACGCCGACCTCGCGCTCTATTCCGCCAAAAAGCTCGGCGGCGGCAGCTTCTCGTTCTTCTCCGAGGAACTCAGGCGCGAGCTAGACTACCGCAAGCAGCTCGAGCACGACATCAAGGTCGCGATTTCGGAGAACGCCTTCCAAGTCTATTTCCAGCCGCAGGTGTCGCTGAGCAACGGCGCCATCAGCGGCATCGAGGCGCTGGTGCGCTGGAAGCATGCCGAGCGCGGCATGATTGCGCCGGGCGAGTTCATTCCGGTCGCCGAAAAATGCGGCTTCATGCCCGAGATCGGCCGCATCGTCTTTACCAAGGCGATCGAGCAAGCAGCCGAATGGGATCGCGCCGGCATTGCCTTCGGCCGGCTTGCCGTCAACGTGTCCGGCACCGAGCTGCGCGAACCCGACTTCGACCGCTTCCTGTTCGCGACGCTGGAAAAGGCCGGCCTTGCGCCGCAGAAACTGTCGCTGGAAATCGTCGAATCCGTCATTCTCGACGACGAGAAGACGGGCATCGCGGCGAAGCTGCGCCACATCCGCGCTGCCGGCGTCCATCTTGAGCTCGACGATTTCGGCACCGGCTATGCCTCGCTCAGCCATGTCAATCCCAACGAGATCGACCGGCTGAAGATCGACCGCCGCTTCGTCCAGAACATCAACGAGAATGGCGACAACACCAAGATCGTGCGCGCCATCACCGAGCTGGCGCGCGGTCTCGGCATTTCGATCGTCGCCGAGGGCGCGGAAACCGAAGCCGAGCTCGATTCGCTGATGGCAATCGGCTGCGATCAGGTGCAGGGCTATTCCATCGCCTTCCCGATGCCGCAGGACAAAGCGCGCGAATGGCTGCTGGCGCGCAGCCCGAAGAAAGCCAAGCTGAAGGTGCTTCAGGGCAATTTAGCCTAGACTATTGCCCACCGGTGCCGGTCATTTGGCCGGCGCGACATTCGCCCGCAATGCCGCCAGCACCTCGGCGAACTCCGCCAGCCTGTCGTCCGGCAATCCCGCGCGCAGCCGCTTGTCGAAGATGAGAGCCGCCGCCCGGAGCTTCAGGAACATCGTTTCGCCCGCCTGCGTCAGCTCGACCAGATGAACCCGGCGGTTGTCCGGATCGCGGCGGCGCGTCAGCAAGCCTTGCGCCTCCATGGCGTTGAGATGGTGGGTGAGCGTGGCGCCCTGGATGCCGATCATGCCGGCAAGTTCGCGCTGGTTGGCAAGCTCGCTCGACTTGACCGAAAGCAAGGTCAGCCACACCGGCAGCGTGCCGCCGGCCTCGACCAAAGCGGCGTCAAAGGCCTGCGCCACCAGCTTGGAGGTGCGCGCGAGATTCATGCCGATTGGCGGACGGTCAAAGGGAGTCATGCGCCGACAGTAGAACAAGGCGCCGAGCGATGGAACGCGGCATTATACATTGACATCGAACCATTTGATACCTAACTATCATGCGTGTCGATCTACCGAGTTCGTATTATCCCGCATTCGACAGGGATCCGAGGACGGGCGGCGGGCAAGGAGGAAGCGGTCATGCAATATGTCTACATCGTCGTTATCGGCCTTCACGTCATAGCCGGCGTGTTCTGGGCCGGCACCACCATCACGCTTGCCCGCGACCCCGAGATCAGGGCGGAGCGCTTTATCGGACCGCAAATGGGCTCGGCCGGCATGGTGTTCGTGACCGGCGCCCTGCTCTGGTATTTCTTCCATGGCGTCCATTTCGGCTCGATGGAAATGGTGCTGGAGCTAGGCATCCTGGCCGCCTTCGCCGCTGCCGGCGTTCTCAGCGTCGTCGTCCGCAAGACCAGCCGGCAGCTTGCCGGCGCGGACGCCGCAACGGAAGCGGCGCTGCGCAGCCAAATGGCACGCGGCGAGCGCATCGCCGCCTGGCTTCTGGTACTCACCGTGCTTTGCATGGCGACGGCCAGGATGATTTGAGCCCTGCCGCGCGTTGCCTCCCGGTTGAAGCATTCCGCGTCGTACGCCGCCTGGCTCCCGGGCGGTGGCGTACGCGGCGCGCAGTTCGGACGGATGTGCAAGGTGGCTCTCCGCACAGAGGTTTGGCTGCGCGCCACCCATCACTTTGATCGATCGAGTTGCGCCCGCCGGAAGGGTGAGATCGAGTTTTGGAACAAGCCGTAGGCCGCTTGTAAAGCTCACACCCGCAAGCCGAACCTGATGCCATCATAGATGGCCGCGTGGATGTTGCGCGATGCGACCGCATCGCCGATGCGCAACAGCACGAAGCCGCCTTCGGGATTGCGTGAAGGAAAAATATCGCCGCCGCCGACCAGCCGCTCATAGTCGACCGCTCCACCATTCTTCGACAGCGGTTTCAGCCGGAGATAGAGATCGTCGAGCGGCGCCGTGCCGTGCTCGACCACCACCTGGTCGACCCGCCTCTCGCCGCGCCAGCCATTGGCAAAGTCGGAGGCAAGTTCGGCAACCAGCTGATTACCTTCGCGCCGCACCGAGCGCAGCCTGGTGTTGATGGTGATGGTGACGCCCTTCTCGTGGAAGGCGCGCATATAGGGCACGTGATTCATGCCGCCCATTTCGGGGGCGAAGAAGCGCTCCGGCGAAACCAGCTCCAGTTTTGACCCTGCATTGGCGATCAGCTCCGCCGCGCCCATGCCCTGGTGGCCGCCATTGTCGTCGAAGAGCAGCACGTTCTCCGCCGGCTTGACACTGCCGGCCATGATGTCCCAGCTCGACGTCACGAGATTGTCACCCGATGTCAGCGGCGGGTTCTGCGGCAGGCCGCCGGTGGCGATCACCACCACGTCGGGCGACAGCGCCAGCACATCGTCCTGCTCGGCCCATGTATCGTAGCGGATCCCGACGCCGAGCCGGTCGAGTTCGGCCAGCCGCCAGTCGATGATGCCGATCAGTTCCTTGCGGCGCGGGTTCTGCGTTGCCAGCCGAACCTGGCCGCCGGCCTGACCGGAGGCTTCAAGCACCGTGACATGATGGCCGCGTTCGGCCATCACGCGAGCTGCCTCGAGCCCGCCAGCGCCAGCGCCAACGACAACGACGTTCCGCCTGGGCCCTTCGGTCTTCAGGATGATATGCGGAATCTCGGCCTCGCGGCCGGTCGCGGCATTGTGGACGCACAGCGCCTCGCCGCCTTCATAGATACGATCGAGGCAATAGGTGGCGCCGACGCAAGGCCGGATCTCGTGCTCGCGACCTTCCATGACCTTCTTGATGATGTGCGGGTCGGCGATATGGGCGCGGGTCATGCCGACCATATCGAGCTTGCCGGTCGCGATGGCGTGGCGCGCCGTGGCGACATCGGAAATCCGAGCCGCATGGAAGGTCGGAAATTTCGTTGCCGCCCTCACCTCGCCGGCGAAATCGAGATGCGGGGAAGAGCGCATGCCGGTCACCGGGATAACCTTGGTGAGCGCCGCGTCGCTTTCGATCGAGCCGCGGATGATGTTCAGGAAATCGACCTTGCCGGAATTGGCGAGCCGTCTGGCGATCTCGACGCCCTCCTCCTTCGACAGGCCTTTGTCAAAATCCTCATCGGCGACCATGCGGATGCCGACGACGAATTTTTCGCCGACCGCCGCCCGCACGGCATCCAGCACCATGTCGGTGAAGCGCAGCCGGTTGTCGAGCGAACCGCCGAACTCGTCGTCGCGATGGTTTGTGGCGGGCGACCAGAAGCCGTCCATCAGATGGCCGTAGGATTCGAACTCGATGCCGTCGAGGCCGGCGGCCTGGCAGCGCTGCGCAGCCGACGCATAGTCGGCGACGATGCGCTCGATGTCCCAGTCCTCGATGGTTTTGGGGAACGCGCGGTGCGCCGGCTCACGCACCGGCGAAGCCGACAGCACCGGCAGCCAGTCGGCCTTGTTCCAGCCGGTGCGGCGACCAAGATGGGTGATCTGGATCATCACCTTGCAGTCATGCTCGTGGCAGGCGTCCGCCAGTTCGGCCAGCCACGGCACGATGCGGTCGTCATAGACATGCAGATTGCCAAAGGCGGCCGGGCTGTCGCGCGAGACGATCGCCGAGCCCGCCGTCATGGTCAGCGCCATGCCGCCCTTGGCCTTTTCGGCGTGGTAGAGCCGGTAGCGCTGTTTCGGCATGCCGTCCTCGGAATAGGCCGGCTCGTGGCTGGTCGACATCACCCTGTTCTTCAGCGTCAGGTGTTTGAGCTGGTAAGGCTGGAGAAGCGGGTCGTTGCTGGTCATCATCTTCCTGCCGTTCCAGTTTGTGTCGGAGCAGCGCGCGCTGCTCCAGTTCTTGTCTTAAGCATCGAATTTATCCGAAAATCGCTGCACACTTTTTGATCCGATGCTAATGAGCGCGGAAAATCCCCAGGAAAACCACGATGATCGATACCAAAACCCTCACCCAGCTCGGCGCCCACGTCGGGACGCCACAGAGCCCGGAGACCGCGGTCCTGGAGACCGTGCCGTTCCAGCGCGGCGACGGGCCGCCGGCGATCGTGCGCTTCACCTGCCCGGAATTCACCTCGCTCTGCCCGGTAACCGGACAGCCGGATTTCGCTCATCTCGTCATCGACTACGCACCCGATGCCACCCTTGTGGAATCGAAGTCGCTCAAACTGTTTTTGACTTCGTTTCGCAACCATGGCGCTTTCCATGAAGACTGCACGGTGATGATCGGCCGCCGCATTGTGGCGGCAACGAAGCCGCTGTGGTTGCGCATAGGCGGCTATTGGTATCCGCGCGGCGGCATTCCGATCGATGTCTTCTGGCAGACCGGCGCTCCGCCCGAAGGCGCCTGGTTGCCCGACACCGGCGTTGCCCCCTATCGCGGCCGTGGCTGAAGCTATTTTGCGGACCTTTAGCGGGACAGCGCCCCCTCTGTCCTGCCGGACATCTCCCGCACACGGGGGAGATTGGCCGCCACATAGGCTTTCGCTAATCTCAAATGATGCGAAGCGGGCGAGACGCTGGAACTGCTGATCTCCCCACCCGAGGGGGAGATGTCCGGCAGGACAGAGGGGGGCGCGAAGGATCGCAGGCGCTGACCCTCAATCAACATTATTCGCACTGATACTGGCTGAGCGCCCATTCACCGGTCACCGAAAGCAGATCGGATATCTTCCACTTGCCGTCGACTTTCCTGAATTTCCATTCAAGGCGATGCGGGTTGCCGGCGACGACGAAGGCGACAATGACCTTGGCCTGGTCGCCATTGATCGCTTCGAGTGTCTTCAGGCTCTTATCGATCTCGGCCTTGTCATAGTCGGCATTGTCGAGCGCCATGTTGGGGTCGAGGCATTCGCCCTGCCCGGATTTGCGCAACGCGTCGCTCTTGTCGAGAACGGTTTTTGCCGGGTCGATGAAGTGGCTGCGCTGCGCCGGATCGATCTCCAGCCCCACCTGATCGTAAAATGGCCGCACCACCGCCGTCGGGGATCCCGGCAGAATGGGTGCGGCCGGTGCGGCGTCGGCCGGCGACCACCCAACCGGCGGTGTCGCCGCTTCCACCGCTGTCCCGGGTGGATTTGCGGGCGGTGCTGCGCCGGCCGGTGCCGTCACGGCCGGGGCATTGGCTGGCGGCGGGCCCAACAGGCCTTGTGCCGCGGCTGCGCTCATAGCCACCGCCAGCACGCACATGGGCGACAGCGCCAGGGCAAGACGGCGGAGCACAGGATCACTCCGGCGCTTTGTCGGGCATGCATTCCAGCGCGCTCAGCGTCCAGCTGCTGGTCTTGGAGGTAATGTCGGCGACCTTCCATTTGCCGTCGATTTTCTTCAGCGACCACAGCATTTCGCGTTTGGAATCATCGCCTTCCGCAAAAAGGCTGAAGGTGGCGGTGACTTCGGCCGTATCGCCATTGACGGTCTCGGCCAGCTTCAATGTCTTGGCAATCGACTTCTGGTCGAAATCCTGGGCGTCGAGGCCGGGATCGAAGTCGAGGCAGGCCACTTCGTCGGGCTTGTTCTTCGTTGCCTGGTCGTTGAGATCGAACAGCTTGGTCACCGGCTCGGTGAAGCGGTCGCGGTACTTTGCGTCTCCCTCGAATTTCACTTCAGGCACATAAAAGAACTTGACGGCGTTGGAAGCCGGCCCGGCCAGCACTGTCGCTGGCAAGGCAATCGAAAAGACAGCGGCAAGCACTATCGGTTTCATGCAGGCACTCCGGACGTTTGGCGGCAAGGTGCAATACCAGACATCCTGCATATCGGTTTTTTTGCGGCTCATGAAGCCCCGGCTGCACCGTCTCAGCCATCAAGCCAGACGTTCTGCAGGTCCATCTCGAAGGTCTGGTGGACGCCGTAGTTCTTCACCTTCTTGTTCATGTGGCTGTAGAGCTTCTGCCAGAAGGGTTGAATGATGACGCCGGAATCCTGCAGGATCTGCTCGACATCCTTCATCACCTCACGCCGCTTCTCCACATCGATCAGCGACAGCGCCTGCTTCAGCTTGGCGTCGAAGTCCGGGTTGGAATAGGCCGATTCATTCCAGGCCTCGCCGGTGCGATAACCAAGCGCCAGGACCTGGACGCCAAGCGGGCGCATGTACCAGATGGTCATCGAATAGGGATATTTCGTCCAGTCGTTCCAGAAGGTCGAGCCCGGCAGCACCGTGCGCTTGACCTTGATGCCGGCGTCGCGCAGTTGGCCGGCAATCGCGTCGCCGGTGTTCTTCTGCCAATCGTCCTCGACGGTGATCAGCTCGTGCTCGAAATCGGCCTGCCCAGCGTCGGCCATCAGTTTCTTGGCGCCGGCCGCGTCGCGCGTCTTCTTGGGCAGCGCGAAATATTCAGGATGGATAGGGCTGACATGGTGGTTTTCACCGACCGTCCCTCGCCCGGCATAGCCGAGTTCCAGCACCGCATTGTTGTCGACCGCCATCTGCAGCGCGTTGCGCACCCGCTGGTCGTCATAGGGCTTGTGGGTAACGTTCGTGCGGGCAACCAGCGTGGTTGCCGTCGCAACCTCGGACTTCTCCAGCCCCATCTTATCCAGGATGTCGATGAAGTCGGCCGGCGTCTCGAAATTGAGGTCTATCTCGCCGGATTCGAAGGCGTTGATCGAAGCGTTGAAGTCGGTGCCGTAGTCGATGAACTCGACGCTGTCGAGCGGCGCTTCACCACCCCACCACTTGCCGTTTTCACGACGCTTGACCACCGCCTTCTGGCCGACATCGTAGGAGACCAGTTCGAACGGGCCCGTGCCGATCGGCTTCTTGACCGGGTCGGCGCCTTCGGCGTCGAAATTGCGGTGGACGACGAGCGCGGGATAATCGGTGAGGTTCGGGATCAGCGAAATGTCGGGCGCGCTGAGCGTCAGCTTGACCGTATTGTCGTCGACCTTGGCGATCGCGCCTTCCCTGGCCTTGCCCGACTTTTCGTCGATCAGCCCGCCGACGCGAGCGGCCATGGAGTTGCCGGCGACCTTCTTCTCGCACCAGCGGGTAACATTGAAGACCACGTCATCGGCGTTGAAAGCATTGCCATTGTTCCAGGTGATGCCCTTGCGCACATGCAACGTGTATTCCGTGGCGTCGTCATTGATGTCCCAGCTTTCGAGCAGCACTGGCTCGAAGGTGAATTCCCTGGTGTAGCGGACCAGCGGCTCCAGCCAGCAGCGCGAGATGTTGGCGAGTTCCACCCAGTCATAGGTGCGCGGATCTTTTTGGGCCTTGACCGACATCGATATGTGCAGCGTGCCGCCCTTCTTCGGCTCCTCGGCAAAAGCCTGTCCCGGCGCGGCAAGGCCGATCATGCCGTAGGCCAGCGCCGTCGATGCGCCGAACGCACTTGCCAATGCAAGAAACTCGCGCCGGTCCATACGGCCAGCACGCGTCTCTTGCGCCATCGCCTCGATGGCCGTTGGCACGCGATCGCCATTGCTTTTGAAAAGTGTCATATCTTTCTCCCTTGCGGTTCCCATCGGGTCTTCGCCCGTTATCAACTCATTCGTCGTTCTCTTAGCTAACGCTGTCGGGCAGCCTCTCTTCGCGCTGCGCGATAAAGTCCCTGAGGCCCTCGGCAATGCCCTCATCGAGTTTCGGCTCTTCATAGTCGGCCAGCATGTTGCGGGCTTTCTCGCGGCCGCGCGTGTCGTGGTCCTTCGCCCCTCCAGCCTTCCATTGTTCGTAGGAGTTGAAATCCATGATGGTGGGCATGAAGAATGCCGACTCGTAATGATCGAGCGTGTGCTGGGTGCCGAGGAAATGGCCCTGCGGCCCGACCTCGCGGATCGCCGCCATGGCCTCCTTGAAGTCGTCGAACGGCAGGCCGCCGGCATATTTGTACCAGCCGACAAGCTGCTCGCAGTCGGTGGCGAATTTCGAATAGCCGCAGGTCAGCCCGGCCTCCAACCAGCCGGCGGAGTGCCAAATATAATTGGCGCCGGCGAGGATGGCGGCATGCATCAGCATGTTGGATTCATAGCCGGCCTGGGCGTCGTTGAGCTTGGAGCCGACATGGAAGCCGGAGGTTCGCCAGGGCAGTTTGTATTTCCGCGCCAGCGCGCCCATCAGATACATCATCTGGGCGGCTTCCGGTGTGCCGCCCATCGGCGCGCCGGTCTTCATGTCGACCGTCACCATGAACTGGCCGTAGATTTGCGGCGAACCAGGACGCAGCAGCTGGGTGAAAGCGACACCGGCCAATGCTTCGGCATTGACCTGCGCCACCGCGCCGACGGCCGAGGCCGAAGTCGATGCGCCGCACAGCGCAAAGGGCGCCAGGATCAGCGGCTGATTGCTGCGCGCATAGACCTTCATCGCGTCCAGCATGGTGGCGTCCCACACCAGCGGCGAGTTGCAGTTGGTAATCGACACCAGGACCGGGTTGTCGCGGACGAACTCCTCGCCGAAGACGATGCCGGCCATCGCCATCGTGTCTTCGGCGCGATCTTTGGAAGTAACGATGCCCATGAACGGCTTGTCGGAGTGCTTCAGCGCCGAATGGATGATGTGGAGATGCCGTTTCGGCACCGCGATCTCCATCGGCTCGCAGATGATTGAACTCGACGAATGCAGCGCCGGGGCCATGTAGGCGAGCTTGTGAAAATTGTTGAGGTCTTCAAGCGTGCCATAACGCCGGTTGTTGTCGAGGTCGCGCACGTAAGGCGCGCCATACATCGGCGCGAAGATGGAGTTCTTGCCGCCGACGCTCACGGTGCGCTCGGGATTGCGCGCATTGAGGGTGAACTCGGACGGAACCTTCGCGACCAGTTCCATCAGCAGGCCGCGGTCGATGCGGACGCGTGTCTCGGACACGTCGGCGCCCGCCGCCTTCCACATGGCGATCGCCTCGTCGTCGCGGAACTCGCAACCGACCTCTTCGAGGATGGCGAGTGACTCCTGGTGGATCAGTTCCACCGCCTCGTCCGGGACCATCTGGTAGGTGGGAATCTCGCGGACCAGCGTTGGGAACGAGGTGACGGGGGCGCTCCTCAGCGCCTTGCGTCCGAGGCGACCGCCGCCGCGGCGGTGGGTTTGCTCAGTCAGTTCAGCGGCCGGTGCGTTCATGGAGCCTCCTCATTCCGTCCAACCAAGTTAGCGAGAGGAAATATGGATGTGACGCTGGAAAATCCTGATCTCTTGTATAAGCTCAGCTTATGCGAAGCCTGCGCCACCTCCTGCCCTCGGCCGGCAGCCTGATCGTCTTCGAGGCGGCGGGCCGGCTGTCGAGCTTCACCGCCGCCGGGCGCGAGCTCGGCATGACGCAGGCCGCCGTCTCCTATGCGGTGCGCGGGTTGGAGGAACAGCTTAGCGCGCAGCTGTTCCAGCGCCGCCACCGCCAGGTCGTCCTGACAGAAGCGGGGGAACGCTTCCATGCCGACGTCTCGCTCGGTCTGTCGCATATCCGCAAATCGGCCGAGGATCTGCGCCTGCAGGCGAGCGGCGGCCATGTCACGCTGGCGGCGTCGACCGCCTTCGGCTCGTTCTGGATGATGCCGCGCCTGCAGCAGTTCCGCGACGAACTGCCGGGCATCGACTTGCGCATCCAGACCGCCGACCGTGATCTCGACATCATCGCCGAGGGCATCCCGCTCGCCGTTCGCGGCGGCGAACCGCGCGACTGGGCCGATTATCATTCGCTGCCGCTGGCCGACGAGGAGATTTTTCCGGTGGTTGGCGCCAGCTATCTCGCGAAATTCGGCATGCCAAGGAGCGTCGCGGAGCTGGCGACGCATCGCCTGATCCACCTCGAGGAGCCCTACCGCGAGGCGGCTAGCTGGGACGAATGGTTCCAGTCTGCGGGCGGCAGGCTCGACAACACCGCGCGCGGCCTGCGCATCAACGATTACGGCCTCGTGATCCAGGGCGTCATGGAGGGCCAGGGCATCGCGCTCGGCTGGCGGCATCTGGCCGAACGGCTCCTGGCGTCGGGGCTGCTGGTGCCGGTGACCGACCATGTGCTGAGAACCGGCAAGGCGTTCTATGTGGTTTGGCCGAAGAACCGGGAGTTGAGCGAGAATGCGCGGAAAGTCAGGGACTGGCTGGCGGCGCAGGCTTGAAATCGGTTGCAGCGTAGTCACTATCGCGGAGTTCCTTCACACCCCCTTCTGTCCTGCCCGACATCTCCCCCGCAAGGGGGGAGATTGGCAGTTCATATGTCGCGTCACCCTTCAAGCATTGAAGATTGGCGAAAGCCGTCGTGACATCTGATCTCCCTCCTTGCGGGGGAGATGGCCGGCAGGCCAGAGGGGGGTGCTGTCCCGCTGGCATCTCCAATGTCCGGCATTCATTGAAGCCTTCCGCACACCCTTCGAATCCGCCTATAATACCCCCATGCCCATTCGCCAGCTTTCCGAAACGATGATCAACCAGATCGCCGCCGGCGAAGTCATCGAGCGTCCGGCGAGCGTGGTGAAGGAACTGGTCGAAAACGCGCTCGACGCCGGCGCCTCCCGCGTCGAGGTCGTCACTGCCGGCGGCGGGCTGAACCTGATCCGCGTCACCGATGACGGCTCCGGTATCCCCGAACAGGAACTGGCGCTGGCCATTGCGCGCCACTGCACCTCGAAACTTGCCGACAACATTCATGATATCAGCTCGCTCGGGTTCCGTGGCGAGGCATTGCCGTCAATTGGTTCGGTGTCGCGACTGTCGGTTCGCTCGCGCACGGCCGCAGGCGACGCTGCAGCCGAGATCGCCATCGAAGGCGGCCGCGTTTCGGCGGTCAAACCGGCGGCGGCCAACCGCGGCACCACGGTCGAGGTGCGCGACCTGTTCTTCGCCACGCCGGCCCGGCTCAAGTTCATGAAGGGCGAGCGCGCCGAAAGCTCCGCCACCAGCGACGTGCTCAAGCGCATCGCCATCGCCTTCCCCGCCGTGCGCTTCACGCTGGCCGGCTCGGACCGCTCGACGCTGGAATTGCCGGCGACCGATGACAGTACCGAGGGCAGCCTGCGCCGCGTCGCTCAGGTGATGGGCGCCGAGTTTCCCGACAATTCCATCGCTATCGACGCCAGCCGGGACGGCGTGCACCTGACCGGCCACGTCTCGATCCCGTCCTTCACCCGCGCCAACGCGCTGCAGCAATATGCCTATGTCAACGGCCGGCCAGTGCGCGACAAGCTGATCGCCGGCGCCATTCGCGGCGCTTTCGCCGATGTGCTGCCGCGCGACCGGCACGCGGTGACCGTGCTGTTCCTGACGCTCGATCCGGCGACCGTCGACGTCAACGTCCACCCAGCCAAGGCCGATGTGCGCTTTCGCGACCCCGGCCTGGTGCGCGGGCTGATCGTCGGCGCCATTCGCGAGGCGCTGGCCAATGCCGGCATCCGCGCCGCCACCAGCGGGGCCGCCGGGATGGTGGCGGCGTTCCGGCCGGGAGCCGCCTCCTACGCCCATGCGGGTCCTGCCAACGGTCATCGCAGTTATGACGCGGCCTACCGGGCCTCGGGCTTTTCGGGCTTTGACCGCTCGCCACAGCGGCCGCTGGATATGGGATTTGACGGCGCCGGCTTCCGCGAAAACGACCAGGCTGCATTCGACGCCGGTCCGCTCGCCAGCGCCGATGCGCGTGCCGGCTTAGCCGAGCCGGCCGAGACGCTGCTCGGCACCGCGCTGGGCGCCGCCCGCGCGCAGGTCCACGAGAACTACATCGTCGCCCAGACGAGGGATTCGCTTGTCATCGTCGACCAGCACGCCGCGCATGAGCGGCTGGTCTACGAGGCGTTGAAGAATGCCCTGCACTCGCGCGCGGTGCCCTCGCAGATGCTGCTCTTGCCGGAGATCGTCGACCTGCCGGAGGAGGACGCCGAGCGGCTGGCCATGCATTCCGAAACGCTGGCCCGGTTCGGCCTCGGCATTGAGCGTTTCGGTCCCGGCGCGGTGGCGGTGCGCGAGACGCCGTCGATGCTCGGCGAAACCAATGTCCAGCAATTGGTGCGTGATCTTGCCGACGAGATCGCCGACAACGACACGATCGAGACGCTGAAGGAACGACTGGACAAGATCGCCGCCACCATGGCCTGCCATGGCTCGGTGCGCTCCGGCCGGCTGCTTAAGGCCGAGGAGATGAACGCACTGCTGCGACAGATGGAGGCGACTCCCGGCTCCGGCACCTGCAACCACGGCCGCCCGACCTATATCGAACTCAAGCTCGCCGATATCGAGCGGTTGTTCGGAAGGCGGTGAGCACAAGCCAGGTCAGGCCACACGCTCAATTCACCAACAGGCGATAATCCTTGAACCTATGAGAGAAAACGTAATCCCTTGAGTAGCCGGCGCTACCGCCGCGAAAATTCACGGAGATTATCTCGAAGCTTCTCCCAACCTGTTTTTGAACATTCATGTAGATGGGAGTCATCAGCATGCCGGCATCGCAATCGTCGTCATCGAAAGCGATCTCCTGAACGACCTTCTTTTTCTTCTTATCGATGACCCGCAATTTATTTATGCAGACGAGAAAGCCCGCTTTCTCGTAGACCCCGGCAAATCTGTGGGTGGCTGTCTGCGCCCAGAAGGGAATCTCGACGGTGCCGTCAACCTTCGCCTCGCCGGTATCATCGAGGCTTGCGACCTTCTTCAGCGTGATCGGGAACTTGTCCGAGCCCTTGCTCCAAGTCCCTGTTGCGCCGCTTTCGCCAAGGTCGAGAGAAAACGGACATCCGGCGGTGCCAACGGGCGTTTTCGATCCCATGACCAGCACCCGGTCGAACTCCCTGTCGTCCGCAATCTCGCAAAGGAAGAGGCTGGTGCCACTGATCTTGCCGTACACCGCTATCGGGCTTTGCTTCGCGTCGTAGAAATAGCTCCCCTCGACCGTAATCCCGCTGCCGAAACTGTCATATCTCTGCAGCGATAGGTGGACGGGGTTAGGTCCGATGGAGCCTTCGTAGTTTTCGACCTGATACCAGCCCGCGGCGGCTTTCCCGGTCAGCAGCAAAACGCAAAACATTGCCGATATGAACAGTCTTCCCATTCCGTCCCCCAGTGAAGGCAGCGTACCATAGCTGTCCTTCCTCTGGGTATCTGCATTCTGATGGAAGCGGTTCCCGGTTTGAGTCCGAAAACAGCTCCAATCATTGTTTTAACGCTTCAAATTCACCACGATGACGCCGCCGAGCGCCAGCGCACCGCCGATTATGCCGAGCAGCGTCGGCACTTCGCCCAGCCAGAAGAAGCCGATCAGGGCTGACATGGGCGAGACCAGATAGAGGAAGTTCGAGGCGCGTGCTGCCGGGAGGCGCGACAGTGCGGTTGCCCATGCGGCATAGGCGATCAGGCTGGGCACGATGCCAAGAAAGATCACGGCGCCGATACCGGCCGTGTTGGCGGCCGCGGCCTGCGCAAAGCCGCTTGGCAGAAAGGGTGCCAGGCAAAGCGCGCCAAGGATCATGTTGGAGGCCGAAATGGTCAGCGGGTGATGGCGGGCAAAGAGCGGCTTCTGGATGATCGTGTTGACGGCCGAGCACAGCGCGGAGCCAAGAACCAGCAGCGCGCCGGTGTCGAAACTCAAGCCATTGCCGTCGGCCACGGCGATGATGCCGATGCCGGCGAAAGAAATCGCCGTGCCGAACCAGGCCCAGCTTGAGAAGCGCTCGCCGAGCAATGCCATTGCCATGATGGCGGTGAAGATCGGGCTGACATTGATGATGAAACCGGCGGCACCCGCCGAAACCGTCAATTCGCCGAAATTGAGCATGACAGTGTAGAGCGCGACGAAGATGGCGCCGCCAAAGACCAGGCGCCACACTTCGTCGAGCCTCGGCAGCGCCGGGCGCTTGACGGCAAGAAAGATCGCCGCCGGCACCGCGGCAATGGCAAAGCGCAGCGCACCGAGTTCCAGCGGCCCGAATGCGGCGAGGCCGGCACGGATCGCCGGAAAGGCCGAGGCCCAGCCAACCACCGTCAACGCCACGGCGATGGCCGCCGTGGTGTCCATCCGCTGTGTCGGATTCGACATGCTGGTCGTTGCGCTCATCTGCCTGTCCTCGGGTTCCCAGAGTGTTGAAAGGCAGAAAGCGCCTTTTCGGCGCGGTTGACAAACGATCAAATCGAGGATCACCTGTGACTGTGGATCACAGCTCAGACACAATGGTGCCGCTCGAGACCCTGCGCGCCTTCGATGCGGCGGCGCGAACGGGGAGCTTTTCGGCCGCGGCCGAGAAGCTCAACATCACCCACGGCGCCGTCAGCCGGCAGATCGCCAAGCTGGAAGACTGGCTGGGCCTGAAAGTGTTCGACCGCGGCGCGCGCGGCGTCTCGCTGACCATCGAGGGCAACCGCCTGCATCTGCGCACGGCGGAAGCCTTTGCGCTGATCTCCAGCCATTCCGACCGCTGGGTCGAGCCGCGCGGCACCGCCGTGGTGCGGCTGACCTCGATACCCTCCGTCAGCGGGCTGTGGCTGATGCCACGCATGGCGGCGCTGGAGAACAATCCCACCAAGCTGCGCATCGTGCTCGACGTCGACATCCGCCAAGCCGACCTTGCCGATGAAGGCATCGACCTGTCGGTCCGCTGCGGCCGCGGCGGCATTCCGGGCCGCATCTCGGTGAAGCTGTTCGAGGAACATGTCTTTCCCGTCGCCGCGCCCGGCCTTGCCCGCGAGATCGGCCGCGGCGACCCGGCCCGGCTGCTGAGGTTTCCACTGATCAACGATTCCGACGCCTCCGGCTGGCGTGCCTGGTTTGCCGCGCAAGGGATGGACTACCGCCCGCGCCCGCAGGATCGCCGCTTCGAGGACTATAATCTGGTGCTCGACGCTGCCGCCTATGGGCTCGGCATCGCGCTGGCACGGCCGCCGCTGACCGGACACCAGTTGGAGGCAGGCCGCATCGTCGCCGTCGACGAGCGCACGGCGCTGAACCCGGTGTCGTACTGGCTCGACCGGCCGCTGGGGCGGCCGCGCATGGCTGCCGCCGAACTTTCACGCCGTATCGCTGTCGAGGCGGGGCTGGCGATGGACAAGATGGAAGCATTCCTCGAAGCCGAGCGATAGCGGCGATCGTTCGGTGCTCAGCGAAGCACCAGCAGGGCTAGCCCGACAATGGCGACGGCCAGAAACCCGGTTGCCAGCGCCATCAGACCGACACGCGTCTGCTGTCGGCCTTCCGGCTGGGCCGCATCATTCGGCCCAGACGTCGCCTGCTCCCGCTTCATTGGCATATCGGTGGTGGCAGCGCGGCGCTGCGGCGAAACCACGGGTGCGAGAAGCGCAAACCAGGGCAGTCCTGCGGGCTTTGCGGCAGCGCCATCTTCGGCCCTTGCCGGCGGCAGCGGCAGACCGCGCTGTGTGTCGTCATTTGCCGGCGAGACCGCAACGACCCTTGTCGGCGCGACCTTGTCTGGCGCCTCGACGCCAGGTTCAGCAAGGGCCAGATAGGCTTGCAGGACCTCGGCAGAACCCGTCTGCTGCCCCTTTGCGGTGGCTGCGGACAACAGCGCCTGCAGCGCCGGCGCCGGTGCCTGCTGCAAAGGCGCGCCGGACGGCGTCGGCGGCTGCACCAGCGCCTTTATAAGTGCTGCTTTCGCCGGATCGGCCTTCGCCGACGGCAACGCTGCCAATATCATGGCCTCACGCAGCAGCGCGGTCAGGCGGGCGGATGAAATGTCCATACCGGTCCCATAAGAATGGTTTGGAGCGACAATAGCGCCTCAGCATTGCGTCAAGCTTGACCTTGCCGGCAATTTATGGCGATGAAATCAGCATGAACCTTGGCACCACTCCATGAACCGCTTCGAAGGCCCCGGCGGCAAGGAAGCCCGTATCCGCTATCTCGACGGCGACTTCCAGGTCACCAGCCCCGGCGCCTTCGTGCGCTGCGCGGTGACCGGCGAGAGCATTCCGCTGGACGAGCTCAAATATTGGAGCGTCGCCAGGCAGGAGCCCTATGTCAGCGCCGCCGCCTCGCTGCGCCGCGAGATCGAGATGCATCCGGACCTGCGCAGCCGGGGTTAAAGGCGCGCACAGAGCCGTTGGTCGTGTTCCTTCACACCCCCCTCTGTCCTGCCGGACATCTCCCCCGCAACGGGGGAGATTGGATGATCATCTTTGCTTTCGCCAAATCACCAGCGTTGCAGAATGAGCGCCATTGGCAAAGCTGCTGATCTCCCTCCTTGCGGGGGAGATGGCCGGCAGGCCAGAGGGGGGTGCTGTCCGCCAGCATCTCCGCGTGACGCTGCACGCCCTACCCTCGCAGCTTCCGCTGTCTCCAGGCATCCAGCGTCTCGTCGATGATGCGCTCCGGCACAGTGTCGAGTTCGAACGTGGCGTCGATCTCCAGCACGGCGAGTTCAGCGAGGAAATCGGCCGGGGCAGCGCCGTGGCGCAGCCGGGCGGCGTCCTTGGCGGTGGTGACGAGGCCCAGTCCATCGCGGCGCGCGGTTGCCGCCAGTTCCGCGAGTTCATCAGGGGCATAGAAGTGATGGTCCGGAAACGACCGGCTCAGCGCCACTTCCGCACCGGTGCCGCGCAGCGTGTCGAAGAATTTTTCGGGGTGGCCGATGCCGGCAAAGGCGAGGAACCGCCGGCCGGCGAACCGCTCCTTGGCCGCGGGCTCGGCATGCGCCTCGAAGATCGGCCGGCCGGCGCGCGCCGCTTGGCGCACGACCTGGTCGGCGGCGGTGCCCTCGCCCATCTTCAACAGCCCATCGGTGAACACCAGTTGGTCGACGACGTTGGCGCGCAGCGGCCCACCCGGAATGACGCGGCCATTGCCGATGCCGTAGCGGGCGTCGACGACGACCAGCGCATAATCAATATGGATGCGCGCGCTCTGAAAACCGTCATCCATGATCAGGAAATCGCAGCCATGGGCTTCCATGAGCAGCTTGGCGCCGGCGGCGCGGTTCGGGCTTACCGCAACCGGCGCGTGCTCGGCCAGAAGCAGCGGCTCGTCGCCGACATGCTTGGCGGCGTCGTGACTGGCATCGACGACATGCGGCTGCGCAAACGAGCCGCCATGGCCGCGCGACAGGAATCCGGGATTGAGCTGCATGCGCCTGGCCTGCTTGGCCAGCGCGATGGCGACCGGCGTCTTGCCGCTGCCGCCGACGGTGAAGTTGCCGACGCAAAGCACTGGCGCGTCGATCTTTTGACGTATCGCCCGATGCATATGGCGGCCGGCGACCATGCCATAGACCGCTGATAGCGGCGACAGCGCAAAGACCCGCCAGTCCGGCGCTTCCCACCAGAAAGGTGGTGCTTCCGACGCCACCTATCGCCCGTCGGCGCCCTTCAGGCGCGACTTGACGATCAATGGCTGGATATAAGGCTCGAGCGACTTCAGCGTGTGCGCCAGCGCACCGCGCATCTGGTCGACTGTGGCGGCAC
Organism: Mesorhizobium sp. P170090; assembly: GCF_057786115.1. NCBI lineage: Bacteria > Pseudomonadati > Pseudomonadota > Alphaproteobacteria > Hyphomicrobiales > Phyllobacteriaceae > Mesorhizobium > Mesorhizobium sp. P170090. The sequence continues at coordinate 3,475,482 of NZ_JBYNWH010000001.1, read as the reverse complement.
CGGCCGCCATCATCTCATGGCGCGCAACTTCATTGCTCAGCAGGAAATTGACGGCGCCGGCCAGCATGTCGCGGTCGCGCACCAGCTTGGCGCCGCCACTGTCGAGCAGGCGCTGATAGGCCTCGCGAAAATTCTGGACGTTGCGGCCGGCCAGCACAGCGGTGTCGAGCATGGCCGGCTCCAGCGGATTCTGGCCGCCTTCCGAGGTCAGCGAGCGGCCGACAAAGGCGATTTCCGTCAGCCGGAGATAAAGCCCCATCTCGCCGATCGTATCGCCAAGGAGGATATCGGTGTCGGCGGTGATCCGGTCCCCCTTGCTGCGCCGCGCCAGCTTCAGGCCCATGCCGGAAATCTGTGCTGCCAGCGCTTCGGCGCGGTCGGGATGGCGCGGGACGATGATTGTCAGCAGGCCATGGTGGCGCTTGTAGAGCGTGGCGTGGACTTCCGCGGCGACCACCTCCTCGCCGTCATGGGTCGAAATTGCCGCCCAGGTCGGGCGGCCGGCGATCTGGCGCTTCAGCGTCGCCAGCGCCCGTTCGTCGACGGGCGGCGGCAAGGTGTCGACCTTGAGGTTGCCGGACACGGTGACCGGCCGGGCGCCAAGCGCGCGAAACCGTTCGCCGTCGACATCCGACTGGGCAACGACATGTGCGAGGTTCTCGAACAGCGCCTCGGCGATGTTGGCGCGCTTCTTCCAGGATTTGAACGAACGGTCGGACAGCCGGCCGTTGACCAGCACCTGCGGCACGTGTCGGGCGCCGAGCTCGAGGATGGTCATCGGCCATATCTCGGATTCGGCGATGATCGCCAGGTCCGGCCGCCAGTGATCGAGAAAGCGGCTGACGGCCGGCTTCAGGTCGAGCGGAACATATTGGTGGATGATGCGGTCGCCCAGCCGTTCGTCGGCAACCTGCGCCGAAGTGACGGTGCCCGTCGTCAGCACGATGTTGACACCGTAGTCGAGGATGCTTTGCACCAGCGGCACGACCGCAAGGGTCTCGCCGACGCTTGCCGCATGGATCCAGATCACCGGCCCTTCAGGGCGCGGCCGCCCGGCAACGCCGTAGCGCTCACGGCTGCGGCTGCGGTCTTCCTTGCCCTGCGATGTGCGCCAGGCGACATAGGGACCCATCAGCGGATAGGCGGCGGCACCGGCAAGGCGGTACGCCGCCAGGAAGGCGCGCGCCCAGCCGACGCTCATGGCCTGCCGTCCACGAGCCGATAGGCCTCGGCGGTCGCGGCATTGAGCGCGGCCGTGACTTCCTGGCGCTTGCGCTCCATTTCGGCCTCGTCGGCATTGGCCGGCACGAAAACCGGCGTTCCGATGACGATCGAGGAGCGGCCGAACGGCAGGTTGATGGTGGTCTTGTCCCAGCTTCTTTCCAGCACCTTGCGGCGGCTGGTGGCGATGGCGGCAGGCATGATCGGCCGGCCGGAAAGGCGTGCCAGCAGAACGATACCAAGCCCCGCGTCGCGCGGCGTGCCGTGGGGAATGTCGGCGATCATGGCGACGTTCTTGCCGGCGACGAGTGACTTTTTCAGGGCGATGAGCGCCTTGGCGCCGCCCTTGTCGAGATGCTTCGTGCTTTCACGCCCGCCGGAGCCGCGCACCGCCTCGATGCCGAATTTTTCGATCATCAGCGCGTTGAGTTCGGCGTCGGCGCTGCGCGAGACCATGGCGACCAGCGGCCGTCCCTTGGGATAATAGGCTGGGGTCAGCAGATGCTGGCCATGCCAGAGCGCGATGATGCCGGGTTCGAATTCGGCGTAGTCGCCGCCTGAAAATTTAGCCGAGCCTTCGACCACGCGGTTGGTCAGGCGCACCAGGCGGACGAACTGGGCGAGCAGGCTGACGATCATGCTCTTGACGATTCGCGACTGCGCCAACGGCTCGCGGATCTTGCGCCAGAATGTCTTCGAACTGCCGCCGCGTCTTCTTCGGACCGCGGCGCCGGTGGGCTGCCCTTTCACCGCTTCATGCTCCATCGCTGTCAACCGGCGGCCTTGCTTTCAGGGTCGAGCAGCCGGTGCAGATGGACGACGAAATAGCGCATATGGGCATTGTCCACGCTGGCTTGCGCCTTTGCCTTCCACGCGGTGTGCGCGGTTTGATAGTCCGGATAAACGCCAACGATGTCGAGCGCGTCGAGATCGCGGAACTCGGTGCCTCCCAGCTTCTTCAGCTCGCCGCCGAACACCAGGTGCAAAAGCTGTTTCTTTCCGTCTTCCGCGGCCATTTCGGTCCTTCACATATTGTGAGTTTGCGACAGGTCTAGCCCAAAGCTGCCGACTTTGGAACCTTCGATCACGCTTCCGTATCGGCAATGACGCCGGCAAGCACGGTCAGCAACTGCCCGCTGCCGGCGACCAGCGCGCCGTGACGGATGATCTCCCCGGCATAGAGCGGCGCGCGGCCATGGCCGTCGAGCACGGCGCCGCCAGCCTCGCGCAAGATGAGATCGGCGGCGGCGATATCCCAGTCATGCGCGTTGGGCTTGACGAAGGTTGCGTCGAGCGTGCCGTTGGCGACCATCGCCAGCCGGTAGGCGAGAGAGGGAATGTGCGCCGCCCGCCGCACCCGGCCCTGCCATTGCGCCGGCATCAGGTCGATCAACTGCTTCAGCCCGCCGATCTCGACCGTCTTACCCAGGCCGCGCACGGCAATCGGCTTGCCGTTGCGGAAAGCTCCATGGCCAGGCAGCGCCCAATAGGTTTCGCCCTTGGCCGGACATTCGAGCACACCGGTGAGCGTGCGGCCATTCTCGACCACCGCGACGCTGACGCACCACGAGCGCAGACCTTCGAGGAAGCCGCGGGTGCCGTCTATGGGGTCGACGACAAAGGTGCGCCGCGCCAGAAGCCGCGCCGGATCGTCAGTCGTTTCCTCTGATAGCCAGCCATAGTCCGGCCGCGCCGCAAGCAGGGTCTCGCGCAGATAGGCGTCCGCCGCGTGGTCGGCTTCGCTGACCGGCGAGGTGCCGCCCTTCATCCACACTTGCGGGTTCTTGCCGAAATAGCGCATGGCGATCGCGCCCGCCTCGCGGGCGGCGTCGCGCAGCAGATCGAGGTCTTCCGAGGCCCCGGCCGATATGACCGGGTCACGCTCCGGCAAGGGTCATTCCTTCGATCAGCAGCGTCGGTGCGGCAGTGCCGAAATCGCGGTCAAGATCGCTCGCCGGAACCATATTGAGGAACATCGTCTTCAAATTCGAGGCGATGGTCACCTCGGCCACCGGATAGGCAAGCTCACCATTGTCGATCCAGAAGCCGGATGCGCCACGGCTGTATTCGCCGGTCACCATGTCGACGCCCTGGCCGAACACTTCAGTGACATAAAAGCCGGATTTTAGCGACCTGATCAGGTCTTCCGGCGTCCTGTCGCCCGGCTCGATGGCGAGATTGGTCGAAGACGGCGATACCGACGAGCCGCTGCGCGCGCCGCGTCCGTTGGTGGTCAGCCCCAATTCCCGCGCGGCGGACGTCGACAGGAACCAGTGCTTCAGCACGCCGTTCTCGACCATCAACAGCTTTTCGCCCTCGACGCCTTCGCCGTCGAACGGGCGCGAGGCCTGGCCGCGACGCCGTAGCGGCTCGTCGGTGACGGTGATGGCAGCCGACGCAACCTGCTTGCCCATCATCTCGCGCAAAAAACTGGTCTTGCGCGCCACCGAAGCGCCGTTGATGGCGCCGGCGAGATGACCGGCAATGCCGCGCGCGACGCGCGGATCGAACACCACGTTGACCGGACCGGTCGCCGCCTTGCGGGCGCCGAGGCGGCGCACGGCGCGCTCGCCGGCCTTGCGGCCGATCAATTCCGGTGCGTCCAGATCGGAAAAATGCTGGTTCGAAGAGTATTCGTAGTCGCGCTCCATGCCGGTGCCTTCACCCGCAATCACGCTGGCCGAACGCGAAAAGCGCGACGCGACATAGTGGCCGACGAAGCCGTTCGACGTGGCAAGCACCAGCCCGCCGAGGCCTGCGCTGGCGCCGCTGCCGGCCGAATTGGTGACACCCTTGACTGCAAGGGCCGCTTCCTCGGCGGCAAGGGCCGCTTCCTTCAACTGATCGGCCGAAACCTCGGTGGCGTCGAACAGATCGAGGTCGCGCACCTTGCCAACCAGCAAAGCCGGATCGGCGAGACCCTGATAGGGGTCCTCGGGCGAGACTTTGGCCATGGCCACGGCGCGCTCAGCCAGCGCCTTGGGGTCCGATGCCGCCGTCGCCGAGACGCTCGCCACCCGGTTGCCGACGAAGACGCGCAGCGAGACATCGTCGCCCTCGGACGCTTCGGTGTGCTCGACCTTTCCCAGCCGCACCGACACGCCGATCGAACGGCCGCGCACGGCAACCGCGTCGGCGGCGTCGGCGCCGGCCCGCTTGGCAGCCTCGACCAGTGCCGCGACGCGGTCGGTCAATTTCGCTGCCTCTGATGTATCGGTCATGCGCGTGGTCCTGGCTGAAGCCGCGCCGGGCGGTAGCGGCTGCTGCACCATCTATTGTCCCAATGCGGCTTGTGCAATGGCGCACGGGCAATTGTCCCGCTGCGGCATAGCGCCCAAGCGGCCCGCAAAGCCATCCGCGGCGGCGCCACAGACGCGCGGCTTGACCGGTTTGTGAGTTTAACCGAGGCCGATTCCGTCAAGGAGTGGCGACCGGCGTCCAGATCACGTCATCGATCCTCGTCGCGCCCGTTGCCAGCATCACCAGCCGGTCGAAGCCAAGCGCCGAGCCGCTGGCTTGCGGCATGATGGCGAGGGCGGCGAGAAAATCCTCATCCAGCGGATAGCGCTCGCCATAGACGCGCTCCTTCTCGTCCATCTCGGCGGCAAAGCGCCGGCGCTGCTCGGCCGGATCGGTCAGTTCGCCAAAAGCATTGGCGAGCTCGACGCCGCAGCAATAGAGCTCGAAGCGCTCGGCCACGCGCTGGTCCTCCGCGCTCGGCCGGGCCAAGGCGGCCTCGGAGATCGGATAGCCATAGAGGATTGTGGCCCGCCCCTGCCCCAGCATCGGTTCGACCTTTTCCACCATCACGCGGCTGAACAAATCGGCCCAGTTGTCATCGTCGGCCGTGCGCAGGCCGGCCTTGACCAGAGCATCATGAAGTGCGGCGCGGTCTGTGCCGCCATCGGCAGAAACGGTGGCAAGAAGATCGATGCCGGCGTAACGCGCAAAAGCTTCCGCCACGCTCACGCGTTCCGGCTCGGCAAACGGATCGGCCTCGCGGCCGCGAAAGCGGAAGGTTTTGGCGCCGGCCCGCTCAGCCGCGAGCTTCAGCAGTTCGGCGCAATCAGCCATCAGGCTCTCATAGGTTTCGCCGACTCGGTACCATTCGAGCATGGTGAACTCCGGGTGATGCAAAGGACCGCGCTCGCGGTTGCGCCAGACGGCGCCCAGGCTGAAGATGCGCCGTTCGCCGGCGGCAAGCAGCTTCTTGCAGGCGAATTCCGGTGAGGTGTGGAGGTAAAGCGGCCGGCGCGCACCGTCGGCGCCGATAGCCTCGGTGGCAAAGGCGGAGAGATGCGCCTCATTGCCCGGTGATATCTGCAGCGCCGCCGTCTCGACCTCGATGAAGTCGCGCTCGCCAAACCAGCTGCGCATTGCGGCAGCTATGGCGTTACGCGCCATCAGCCGCGGCCGGCGGTCGGCGTGAACATCCGGCGTCCACCAGGGCGAAGCGCCAGTCATGGGTTTGCCGGGCAACGGAATTGCTGACAGGGCTGGCGGTTCGGGCCAAGATGCGCTACGGCGACGGCTCTCGCAGCCGATTTGCGCCGAACGATCGTTTCAGGCCAACGAAGTCTAGGATTGAAAACCGTGGTGAAGGTCATCGCCAGTTCGCTCCGTAAAGGCAATGTCGTCGACAAGGACGGCAAGCTTTACGTGATCCTCTTTGCCGAAAACATCCACCCTGGCAAGGGTACGCCGGTCACCCAGCTCGACATGCGCCGCATCTCCGACGGGGTGAAGGTTTCGGAGCGCTACCGCACCACCGAGCAGGTCGAGCGCGCCTATGTCGAGGAGCGCGAGCACACCTTCCTCTACGCCGACGCCGAGGGGTATCACTTCATGAACCCGGAAAGCTACGACCAGGTCGCGGTGCCGGAAAGCGTGGTCGGCGACATGGCGCCCTACCTGCTCGAAGGCATGGCGGTGCAGATTTCGCAGTTCAACGGCATCGCCATAGCCCTGGTGCTGCCGCAGCGCGCTACTTTCGAAGTGGTCGAGACGGAGCCGACGACCAAAGGCCAGACGGCGTCCTCGTCATACAAGCCGGCCGTGCTTTCCAACGGCGTGCGCACGCTGGTGCCGCCGCACATCGCGCCGGGTACCCGCGTGGTGGTGATGACGGCCGATGGCGCTTATGTGGAGCGGGCGAAGGACTGAGGCGCGAGCGCCTCCGTCCTGGTTGATCCGTTGCATTGCCTTCTGCGGCCGCTGGCTCGATAGTCCTGCCGATGTGGCAGACCTTTGTGACCTACTGGCCTCTAATCCTTGTGATCATTCCGATGCTGATGGCCGCCATCGGCATCGTCCACGCAATCATGACCAAGGAAGACGTGCGCGCCGCCACCGGCTGGGTCGGCGTGATGATCTTGTCGCCGTTCCTTGGCGCGATCATCTATGCCATTGCCGGCATCAACCGCATCCGCCGCGCCACGATCAGCGCCATGCGGCCCGTCGCCGGTGAAGCCGAGACAGCCAAACACGACCACGACATTGCGCTCGAAACACTCATCTCAGCCGAATTCGGCCAGCGCTTTGCCGGCCTGAAGACGCTAGGCGACAGGGTGGCGCGGCGCGGCCTGCTTTCGGGAAATGCAATCACCATCCTGAGGACCGGTGACGAAGCCTACGCGGCAATGTGCGGGGCGATCGACGGCGCACGGCGCAGCATCCTGCTCGAGACCTATATCTTCGACAATGACGAGATCGGACGACGTTTTGTCGGATCGCTGGCCGGAGCGGTCCGGCGCGGTGTGACGGTTCGCGTGCTGATCGATGCGGTGGGCGTGCGCTATTCCGTGCCCAGCATTCTTGGGACACTCCGGGAAGCCGGCGTCACCGTCGATCTGTTCAACGGCAACATCGTCATGGGCCTGAGACTTCCCTATGCGAATTTGAGGACGCACAGGAAAATCCTGATCGTCGACGGTGTGGTGGCGTTCACGGGAGGCATGAACATCCGCAAGGGATTCTCGGCCGAATTCGCCGGCAGCGCCAGTTCGGCGGATACGCATTTCCAGGTCACGGGGCCCGTCGTGGCCGACCTGTTCGCGGTTGCCGCCGAAGACTGGCGTTTTGCCGGCAACGAGGCCCTCAAGGACGAGGTCTGGCACGTGGAAAAGCCCTCGCCGCCTCCCGGTCAGCCGATCCTGGTGCGGGCGGTGGCGTCGGGGCCGGACGCCAGCATCGAAACCAACCACAAATTGCTGACGGGGGCATTTTCCGTCGCCCGCAAATCGATCCGCATCATGTCGCCCTATTTCCTGCCGGACCGGGAATTTGTCAGCGCGCTGGTCACGGCTGCCCGGCGCGGCGTCGAGATCGACATCGTCGTGCCCGCGGTCAACAATCTCTTCCTGGTCGGCCGCGCCATGACGGCGCAGTACGACCAGGTGCTGAAGCACTATTGCCGCGTCTGGCGTCATGAAGGGTCATTCGACCATTCGAAGCTGTTGTCGGTCGATGGCGTCTGGGCCTATGTCGGCTCTTCCAACCTCGACGCCCGGTCGCTGCGGCTGAATTTCGAAATCGACCTGGAGGTGCTGGATACCGGCTTTGCCGCCGAGATCGAAGGGCGCATCGGAGCGGCAATCGCTTCCGCCAAACCCGTCACACTCGCAACCTTGAAAGCGCGGCCATTTCTCATCCGGGTTTTTGACCGGTTGTTATGGCTGGGATCGCCCTATCTCTAATGCATACCGCCTCGAAGTGGTCCCGGTTGTGAGAGAACGATATGCATAGAACAAAGAATCAGGACATCGAATAGCAGGCCTATGGACATAAACGGACGCAGCCTTCCTGAAACAGTGCTCCTGTCGATCCGCGGCAGGAAAGCGCGCAAGGCGAACGCGACGCCGCGCAAGCACATTGAAGGCGCCCAGATGGTGGTCGCCTCCTACAACGTCCACAAATGCATCGGCACCGACCGCAGGTTCGACCCCGAACGCACCGCCCGCGTCATCCGCGAGATCGGCCCCGACGTCATCGCGCTGCAGGAGGCCGACAACCGCTTCGGCGATCGCGCCGGGCTGCTCGATCTTGCCCGGATCGAACACGAAACCGGGCTTGTGCCGGTGCCGGTTTCCGGAAGCGGCAAGGGCCATGGCTGGCGCGGCAATGTGCTTTTGTTCAAGCGCGGCACCGTGCGCGACGTCCATCAGATCAAGCTTCCGGGACTGGAGCCCCGCGGAGCGCTGGTTGCCGAGATCGACCTCGACGAAACGCGCACTCTGCGCGTCATCGCCGCGCATCTCGGCCTGTTGCGCCGCTCGCGTTCGGAGCAGGCCCGCGTCGTGCTCGACATCATGAGCAACCAGGATGAAAGGCCGACCCTGCTGCTCGGCGACCTCAACGAATGGCGGCTGGGCAACCGCTCGGCGCTCAAGACGCTGCACGCCACCTTTGGTTTCACGCCGGCGGCGGTGCCGACTTTTCCCTCAGGCCTGCCGGTACTGGCGCTCGACCGGATCATGGCCAACCGGCACGGCATGGTCTCGTCGGTGGAAGCCCATGACACGCCGCTGTCGCGGGTTGCGTCGGATCATTTGCCGCTGACGGCGTTTGTCAGCCTCTAACTCATCCGTCCCGCAGCCAGACCAGCATCTCGCCGGGTTCACGGTTGTCCCAGGCGTAGTAAGGAACGGCGGTGATTCTCGTCTCGCTCACCGCCGGCGGATCGGTGCGATAGAGCCCGGGTTCCCAGTTTTCCTGCGCTTCCTTGCTGGCAAGTGCCGAAAGCGTGACGATGCCGCCGAGCAGGTTCGGCTCGGCATGCGCCTCGATTTTTGCCCTTCGCGGCAGAGCGATCCGATGCAACTGGCCGGCATTGTCGGTCTCCTCGACGCAATAGATCAGCGGACCGCGCGCAAGTGCGACGCGGCCGATGTCCTGACGCACCTCCGGATTGGCGAACAGACGGGCGATCGACATTTCGAGATCGAGTTCGACCCGGTCGCCCTGGCGCCACTCGCGCCGGATCGCGGCATAGCCGTCGCTGGTGATGTCATCCAGATCGACCGCGGCGCCGTTGATCTTGAGCGCCGCCTTGCCGCACCAGGAGGGGACGCGCAGGTGCAAGGTGAACTCGACCGGCGCTTCGGCTTCGATCCGGATCGAGACCGCGCCATCCCAAGGATAATTGCTGGTCTGAATCAGACTGACCGCCCGGTTCGATATGTCGAAGCGCGCGGTGCTGTCGCCGTAGAGATGAACGGCCAGCGCATCATCCGACAGGGAGTAGAAATAGCTGCCGATGGAGGCGACCATGCGGCCGATATTGGGCGGGCAACAGGGGCAGCGATGCCATTTCCAGCGATTGTGCCTGCCCCGGCTCTCCAACGGGTTCTCGTAGAAGAACAGCGAGCCGTCGAGCGACAGGCCGGAGATCGAGCCGTTGTAGAGTGCCCGCTCCATCATGTCGGCGTAGCGGGCGTTGGGACCCATGCCGAGCATGCGGCTGGCCCAGAACACGAGGCCGACCGAGGCACAGGTCTCGGCATAGGCGGTTTCGTTGGGCAGGTCGTAGTCGCTGGTAAAGCCCTCATTGTGCGCCGATGGCCCGAGGCCGCCGGTGACATAGAGGTTCTTGGTGGTGAGATCGTTCCACAGACGGTCGAGCGCTACCCTGAGCGTGTCGTCGCCATATTCGGTGGCGATGTCGGCCATGCCGGAATAGAGGTACATCGCCCTGACCGCATGGCCGACGACCTTGTCCTGCTCGCGCACCGGCTTGTGCGACTGGTTGTACTCATAGGTCTTGAAATGATAGGCCTTCGGGTCGGCGCCGCGCGCACGCGCCTCCTCGTCGAAATAATGCGGCTGCTGCCCGCGCTGGTCGATGAAATACCTGGCCAGGTCCATGTATTTCTGCTCGCCGGTCGCCCGCGCCAGCTTGACCAGCGCCAGCTCGATCTCCTCATGGCCGCAATAGCCCTTCTTCTTGCCCGGCTCCGGACCGAAGGTGTCGGCGATATGGTCGACGTAGCGGCACATGATATCCAGCAGCTTGCGCTTGCCGGTGGCCTGGTAGTAGGCGACCGCGCCTTCGATCAGATGGCCGGCGCAATAGAGCTCGTGGCAATCGCGCAGATTGGTCCAGCGCTTGCCGGGCTGGATACGCTGGTACCAGCTGGAGAGATAACCGTCTTCCTGCTGCAGTCTGCCGTAGAGGTCGATGACGGCATCGATCTTCTTCTCGAGCGCCGCATTCTTGCGCCGGTAGAGCGAATAGGCCGCGGTCTCGATGGTCTTGCCCCAATCGGAGTCCCAGAACATCTGCGTCGTCACCGTCGAGCCGGTGAAGCCGGGGCTGGCAGCCTCGTCGGGCGACGGCGAATGGAACGGAATGACGACGCCCGGCGAGGGCCGGTCCGGGTCGATCTGCTCCAGCATGCGCGCCTCGACGCAGCGCTCGTAGAGGATGTCGGCGGTGCGCGACGCCACGGCATCGACACGGTCGCCCCAGAAGCCGCGGACATCGACCTGCGGCACCGGCAGCGGGCGGAAGGCGAGTTTGCCGGGCTTGGCGGATGGTTGAACGGTCATCGTGTCACTCCGTTGGATATTGGTCATTTCACGGGGGGTCATTTCACCGCGCCGGCCATCAGGCCGCGGATGTAGAAGCGCTGCAGCAACAGGAAGAGCACCAGGCACGGCACCATCATCACTGTGACGCCCGCCTGCACGGCGCCCCAGTCGATGGCGCCGAAGCGGCCGGACTGAAGTGCGGTCATCATGATCGGCAGCGTGAATTTGGACTGGTCGGTCATCAGCACGAGTGCGGCCAGGAATTCGTTCCAGGCGCCGAGGAAGGCGAACAGCGCGATGGTGACGATGCCCGGCCAGACCAGCGGCAGCATCACCTTGAGCAGCATGGTGACGTTGTTGGCGCCGTCCATGCGCGCGGCCTCCTCGATCTCGCGCGGCACCGCGTCGAAGGCGTTGCGCATCATGAAGATCGAGAACGGCAATTGCAGCGTGACGTAGACCAGGACAAGCCCGGTCAGCGTGTTGTGCAGGCCGACCTTGGTCAGCACCAGGAAGATCGGCGTCAGGATCGACTGGAACGGGATCATGATCGTCGAAAGGATCACGATGAAGAGCACATCCTTCATGGGAAAGCGGAAGCGCGAAAACCCGTAGCCGGCCAGCACGCTGACGATGACCGACAGGATCACCGTCATCGAGGCGACATAGAGGCTGTTTTGCGCCGGCAGCCAGAGGCCGTCGCCAAAGGTGTCGAGCGTGCGGTAGTTCTCGACCGAAAAGCCTGTCGTCGGCCATGGCGGCAGCGGCGGCTGGCGCGCCTCCTGCGCCGGCTTGAAGGTCGACAGCACGGCCCAGACGATCGGCGCGATGAACAGCACTGAGGCGATCATGCCGGTCGAATGCTCGGCGATCCTGAGCCAGAGGCGGCTGCTGCGGCTTCTTGCCTGCGCCATCAGTCGATGCCCTCCGGCTTGCGCAGCAGCCACAGCTGGACCAGGCTGAGCGCCACCAATATGGCCAGCAGGATCATCGACAAAGCGGCGCCATAGCCGAGCTTGAACGAGACGAAGGACTGGTTGAAGATCCAGTAGACGGCGGTCAGCGTCTGGTTGCGCGGGCCGCCGCGCAGGATGATGTAGAACTGGTCGAAGGCGAGGATCGAGCCGGCGATCGACAGGATCAGCGCCAGCGCCAGCGTGCGGCGCATCAGCGGCAGGGTGATGGCGCGAAAGCGCGCGAACGGCCCTGCCCCGTCGATCATCGCGGCTTCCTGCAGATCGGTCGGGATCGACTGCAGGCCGGTCATCAGGATGATCATGGTGAAGCCCGCTACCTTCCAGACGACCATGGCGATGATCGACCAGAAGGCCGGCTGGAACGTCGCCAGCAGGTTGAACTTTTTCGCCGTCAGGCCGAAATCGTAGGCGGCCGGGCTGAACAGGCCGGAATCGACATTGAGCAGCCACGACCACAGCAGGCTGGCCGAGGCGAAGCCGACGACCGCCGGCATGAAGAAGGACGTCCGGTAAAAGCCGGTCAGCTGCCTGGGCTTTTCGATGAACAGCGCCAGCGGAAAGGCGACGGCGAAGATCACGATGGTGACGATCACGGTGTAGTAGGCGGTGAAGCTCAGCGCGTTCCAGAAGCGATTGTCGCGCAGGATCGCCCGGTAATTGTCGAAGCCGATATAAAAATGCTCGCCCATCAGCGGCCAGTTGTGCAGCGACATCCACGCGGTCATGCCGAGCGGGATGATGAAGAAGAAAACGACCAGTGCCACTGCCGGCGCGACATAGAGCAGGCCGATCCACTGCCGGCGGCCGGCGCCGACGAGTTTTCTGGCGCGTGGCGGGGTGGTGGTGGCGGTCATACGTGGGCTCCGGGTGCGGTGATCCCCCTCCCCCTCGAGGGGAGGGTCCGGCCGCAGGCCGGGGGTGGGGTCCTCCGCGCAGTGCGCCGACGAAAAAGAACGTCGAGCACTGCCGGAACGACCCCACCCGGACCTGCGGTCCGACCTCCCCTCGAGGGGGAGGTAGGGGCGGCGCTTACTTTTGCGGCGCCTGGTCGATGATGGACTGCATGGTCTCTTGTGCATTGGCGATGGCGCCATCGACGTCGTCGCCGAAGACGACCTCGTTGATCATCTGCGTCCACGGACCGTTGGCCGAGTTGATCAGGTCGTTGAACACCACGGAATAGGGCGTGCGGCCCTTGGCCATGGCTTCGGCGGCGATCTGGTAGCGCGGATCGAGATCTTTCAGCGCCTCCTTGGCGATGTCGCCGCGCACCGGCAGGCTGCCGTATTTGGCCAGGATGGTCTGGCCTTCGAGCGAATAGGCGAAGTCGAGAAACTCCTTCACCACGGCGAGCTTCTTGGTGCCCTTGGTGACGACGAAATTGTCGCCGCCGGCAAACGAAGACCAGCCGCTGTCCTTGCCCGGCAGGAAGGTGACGCCATAGTCGATATCCGGATACTGCGTGTTGAGCGCGCCGATGGCGAAGGCGCCGGATGGCGAAATGCCGATGTTGCCGGTGGCGAAGGCGGCAAAGAAGTTGGCGCCGGTGTCGGTCTGCGCGCCGGCCGGCACCAGATCCTTCTTGACCATCGAGCGGTAGAGGTCGATGGCGCCACGCAATTGCGGGCTGTCCAGCGTCGCCTTCGAGCCGTCCTCGGAGAGGATGTCGCCGCCCGAGGCCCAGATCAGCGGCGTGAACGTGAAGATATTGCAGCCGCCGCAATTGCCGGAGAAGTAGAAGCCCTTGATGTCGCCGCCAAGCGCATTGACCTTTTCGGCATCGGCCTCGATCTCGGCCCAGTTGGCCGGCCCCTTGTCGGGATCGAGCCCCGCCTGCTTGAACAGCTTCTTGTTCCAGATCAGCACCGAGGCGTCGGCCGAGAACGGCAGCCCGTAGATGTGGTCCTTGTAGGTGCCGGTCTTGACATGCGCCGGCGACAGGCTGGCGAAATAAGGCAGCGATTTCGCCCAGTCGGTGATGTCCTCGAGCTGGCCGGCGGCGGCAAAGGACGGCGTGTAGATCAGGTCGAGCGACAGCGCGTCGGGCGCCGTGCCGCCGGCGGCGGCGGCGCCATATTTCGGGATGATCTCGGCATTGGGAATGATGTCCAGCTTGACCTGGTTCTCATGGCCCTTGTTGAAGGCATCGACGATCCGCGGCATGAAGTTCGAGCCGTCGGCGCGGACCCAGATGTTGGCGGTGTCGGCAGCCATTGCAGGCAAGGCAATGATGCTCGCGGCGAGCGCGAACCCGGTAATCACGGTCTTCATGGTTTTCCTCCTCATGGTTCTGTTCTCCTCCCTGTTGCGGCGCTCCCTTAGATGGCGCCGCGCGTTCTCCTAGCCGTCCAATGGGCGGCCGCAGGACTGACGCACCACCAGCCGGCACGGCAGTTTTCGAATGCCCGGCGCGGCGGGTTCGCCACCGACGAGCGATAGCAGTGTGAGGCCGGCCTCGCGGCCGAGCGCCGCCAGGTTCATGTCGACCGAGGTCAGCGGCGGGCGGGTTGCCTCCGCCACGATCTCCCAATTGTCGAAGCCGATGACGCCGACATCGCCGGGCACGCCTAAGCCGCGCTCGCGCAGCGCATCGATGACGCCGCGCGCGATCTGGTCGTTGCCGCAGAACACGGCGTCGGGTTTCTCCCCCTTCTTGTTGAAGAGCGTTGGGCCGTCGAACAGCTTTCCGACGGCTTCATGCCCCCAGGCTTCCGACCACGAGCCGAGCAAGGGCTCGGTGACCGGCAGGCCGTGGGCGGCCAGCACATCGCGAAAAGCCTGTGCCCGCTCATTCACCACGGCAAAACTGGCGGGACCGCTGACATGGGCGATGCGCCGACGCCCGAGCCGGCAAAAATGCTCGACCGCCAGCCGCGCCCCGCCGGCATCGTCGGAGACGAAGGCGATGGCATCGGGATCGGGCTGGCTGAAGGCGTAGATGACGGGCACGCCGAGATTGGCGAGGTCGACCGGCAGATGGCGGTCGATGCGCTTGCCGCTGGCGATGATGCCGTCGATGCGCTTGTCCAGCATCGCCTCGACATGCAGCTGCGCCAGCCGCGGGTCGTCCTCGACATTGCACATGAACACCGAGACACCGGCGTCGACCAGCGCATCCGAAATGCCCGACATGACCGGCAGCGAAAAGCGGCCATAGGTATCATTGGTCAACAGGCCGACGGTGAAGGAGCGCCGCCGCAGCAGGCTCTGCGCCAGGCTGTTGGGGCGAAAGCCGAGCCGCTGCGCCGTCTCGCGAATGCGCTGCCGCGTCTCGACGGTCATCCGCCCCTGCCCGTTCAGCGCCTTCGACGCCGTGGCCACACTGACGCCAGCCATCGCTGCGACTTCACGCAGGGTGACGGGGGTCTTGGCGGGTGTTGGCGTGTCGGAGGCCATGTTTCGGGTGTGGGTCCTCGAGTTGGGAAAAGGTTTTCTCTTACTTGGCCATTGCGTGTCGATGTGGATGATCGACAGATGCTGCGGGAGTTGGGAAAAGGTTTTCTCAGGGAGATTAGGATGAGAATTTGGGTATGGCAAGGGGGGAAGGAGTGAGATCGAAGGGTTGAAGCCTGCCTCTTGGTCACGCTTGCATGCCCATTGAGATGTTGCCAATTCATCAGGTTGCGTCTTTACAAACGCATAGATACCGTCGTTCCTTGGTAGAAATGACCGGTACTAACTTAGGGCATCGAACTTAATGGCCAAATCAAGCATGCCACGCCAGTCTAGCACTGCGGATGTCGATTGGAGCATGGTCTCTGACCACGCTTGGCGGTACTTCGAGCTCCACGCCAACCAGCGAATGGCTGTGTTTAATTTCTTCACGGTATTGTCTGGAGCTGTCGTTGCCGGCATTGCTGCGACCCAAGGCGCGCCACGGTTCGGAGTGGCGCTTGGCCTCGCCCTGACGATATTGTCCTTTATATTCTGGAAGCTTGATCAGCGAGCCGCGTTTCTTATTAAACATGCGGAGGAGGTGCATGTCATCGCGGAAGCCCAACTCTGCCCTACTGCGACACGTCTTTTCACTCTCGAGCCGGCCAAGCAGGGGACCGCGCATGCTCACCAGAATATTCTGCAGCGCCCTTGGACCTTCGGAAGATCGTTCCGGACTACCTTCTTTGTGATGGGGCTAATCGGGGTTGGATCAACTATCCTATCGGCCTTTGGCTTCTAACAAAATGCAATTCCACCCAAGCTCATCTGGTATCTCCTGGGAGATGCTTATCTGCGCCTGCTAACACTGTTGGAACACTGAACCGGAAGCATAAGGTGCACTTGGGACTCCCTCGCAGTTTTACTTGCGTTTACTGGGTATCCATGTCAATGTCCTCAAAATAGCAGTCAAAAATAAGTTCTGCCGGGCAGGCTTCTTTGTTAAATTTAAGCCCGGCACTAGGGGGGGAGCTTGGGTAAGGTCATTTATCTGACGGGCGCGCCAGCGTCCGGCAAAAGCTCTACAGCACGGTTGTTGGCCGATGCCATACCGGGATTGCTTGTATGGGAGTATGGCGCAAGATTAACAGACCACGTGAGGTCACGTTCAGCAAAAGTGTCGAGCCAAGACAACCTCAGGGAGCATTCATCCGCAGTTGTGACGCCGGAAGATGTTGCGCAGGTTGACTTGGCATTGCTTGACTTTGTCGCGGCCAATCGAGCATCGAAAAATATTATAATAGACAGCCACCCGGTTACCAAAGAGCGCTATGGGTTTCGCATCACGCCATTTTCGCTAGAGCAGTTCAATCAGCTAGACCCTGACGAGATTTGGCTGCTCTACGCATCTCCAGAAGTCACTATCGCCCGCATTGAGAAAGATGCTGCGGGAAGGCCGATGATCTCCGAAGAGGAAGCGCGGATGCACACGGCTCTTCAATCCTCCGTGGCCGCTACATATGGCATGTCTGCCGGCGCTGCCATCTATCTGTTCGACACATCGGCGCCAGACAGGGCAAGCCTAATTTCGCTATTGGGAAGGCGACTAACTTGATGTCGCCGCTCGCCGTAGCGCGCAGGTTGCTGACCTGCCGCCCGAAAAGGCCCAAACAGCGAGGACTAGCGAAATCCGAACCCTCTCAGCGGAACCGGATCGATCTACGCGCAGCATTGAACGCAGTCTCAGACGTCGTCCAGAACAGGCCGAGACCGCTTCGAGTCTTTGATCAGATCCATATGAAGTCCGGTGACATGGTCATGCAGAGCGAAATTGTAGCAGATTGGGCTGACGGGAAGCGGCTGGCGTTCATTGGTGATGGCGACGCAATCAGTGTTTGCGTCGCCTACCTCCAGGCGAAGGACGTGCTCCAATTCGGCCCATCGCACATCACCGTCTTCGACTTCGACCAGCGGACCGTGAACGCGGTAAATCGCTTCGCGGACAAGGAGCGAATTAGTAACTTGGATGCTCGGCTTTACAACGTGCTTGACGCGTTGGACCCGGCTGTGAACTACGATCTATTTTACACCAATCCTCCTTGGGGCGCCTCGAACAAGGGTGAGAGCGTAAACATTTTCGTTGAACGGGGCATTGAGGCCACGCGATATGTTGGAGAGGGTATGGTTGTCATCGCGGACGATGACGAACTTGAGTGGCCAAAGCGGGTGTTGGCGAGCGTGCAGGCCTTCGCGGCGCGCAGCGGTTTTTATGTTTCGAGGATGCAACGCAAGTTGCACGAGTACCATCTTGATGACGCTCCTGAATTAAAATCCTGCAACCTCTACCTCAGCGCTTTGCCGGACAACGGACGAGATCGCGCCAAAAGCAGCCCGATCAAGGATGTAGAAAGGCTCGCGAATTTCTATGGCCGATCAAAGGAGCCGCGGGTAAGGTACGTGATGGAGCGCAACCGGCTCGACTATGGCGTGGCTCACGAGGATGAGTACGAACTCGTTATGCTGGAGAAAGACGTTGAATGACATCTTAAGGCCCGGCGAAGGCCTTCTTTTCATGAAGATCGGGACGCATGCCCGCGAAAGTCTTGCGGATATCATCGAGCGAAAGTCGCGTGAAATAAAGGAGACGGGCTATGGAATGTGGGGGTACGGTGGCAACACCTGCCATCCGTCCTCTATGGTTCAACCGTTCGCACAAGCGTTTGCCGAGAAAGGGCGTGTAATTCATTTGTGCATGGAAGAGATGGAGTCCGGTCATCTGGCTGAGCCACTCTGCGCAGCCGAATACTCTGCTGATGGGATAAAGTGGAGCACAATACCTAAGACAATCGAAGTGCGCGGCTCAAAGTACGCGCTTGTAATAGACCAGCTTCATCGTGAGCAATTTAAACTACCCCTTGATCAAACCCGCGTACCAGTTGGCCGTAGCACGGGCCGCCTGGGTAGCCGGTATGTGAAAGGCCGGGTTGATAAAGCCTGCCTTGAATTTCTTGAGCGACCGGAGCTCAACAATGAAATACCACCGCGCGATATAGATATCGGCTTGGTAGCAACATTATTGGAGCCCTATGCAGTTTTCTTAAGAGGTCAACGCTGAAAGGTCAGCGGATTTCAAGAGAGTACCTGCACCGTCTGCTCTAAGATGGTTTGTGTAGCTCTCTAGTCCTTCAATAATCTTCGCACGGCTTACCGACACCTTGCTTGAGCAGCTAAAGCAAATGGATGCGGCCATGTCAGCCTTCGGCGCACGACAAATTTTCTGACGCATTTCCTCGATGTCAGATCGGCTGGCAATGTCTGATAGAACCTGCTCTAAACAAGCTAGCTTTCCCTGAGCTGGAGCAGTGGCAATGCCTGCGATCGCCCGGATCGCTCTTTTGTCGCCTGTAAGAAGCACTTTGCACTCACGAACCAGCAAGATCGTCAGAAGCTGACTTTCTCCGCCGTCCAATTCAAGGTTTCGCCGTGTTGCTGCACTTTCAAATTCCGCAGCAATTGCGAGTTCGTCCTGGGTTGGTTCCAAGAGCACTAGCGATGAAAGAAGTGCCTCAAATGCCACCAAGGCAGCCTTGGGATCAGGAATCCAACCAGCTCGTGCAAGCCTATCGCGGACGACAAACCGCCCTACTCCCAGCATTGCTGGTGGACCAGCAGCGGTCCCCGTCACCGCTTTCTGCAGCTCGTCGCCTAATCCGTACGCGGAAATCTTGATGATTACGTCATTGTCAATGAGCGACGCTTGGGTCATCGGCCAGTCATTACGTTGCGTAGATATTGGGCCGCTTCATCGCTGAGTTGATCCCAACCAATTTCGCTTTCGGCTATCCCGTTGACTTCGCGCCACACAGGTTTGGGCTCGGTGTATATGAATCGAAGAGCGGCGTTGGCTATTGGCCAAGCCTCGCGTTGAAAAGCCAAGCACAAAGCGAGAGTCCCTGGCTCAATATTGTAGAGAGGGCCGGCGTTCAGGACCGCTGAGGCTAAGCTGGGTGCGTTAAATTTGTCGACATTCGTTTCTATGTCGGGTTTCGGCGAGCCCGTAAGCAGCGTCAAGGCATAGGCATCCGCCTCGTCTTCTTGCTTATCTCCGTCTTGGGCCGTGGCCGGATCTTTCAGATCAATGAGCGCGGGCGCATCGCCCAGATGGCGACGAAAGATGTGGCCTAACTCATGAGCTAGCGTGAAGGCGACCGGTGCAGGATAGGAAGCATCGCGCCCCAACAAGATCGCGAACCTTCCGTCAACCGCAACCACCATTGCGTGCATTGCCTTGGTTTCCAGGGGGAACACACGCAGGTGGATAACCGGAATGCCAAGCGCCCAGCATGTCGTGAGCAGTGATCTCAGATCCACGTATGGGGCGCCAGCCAGTATCGCCTCGCGAAGTTCCTCAGGTGTCGCGTTAAGTGCTTCCCCTGGATCTGGCGTAGCGTGTAACAGCAAACGACCAAGCGAAATTCCATAGGACGTAAGGGCAGATCGCTCCGCCGCATCTTCCGTCGAAAGATGCTTGAACCGAGCCTCATCATTCCAAACGAATTCAACTCGTTCGCCGAGCAACGGCTTGGGATCTAGGCCGAGCCGTCGCGCCAAAGCAAAGCGCAATTCGGCACGCCCAGAGGGAGACTCATTGATTTCCTCAGTCCACCACGTCGGCCACGCTGCTTCAATCGCGGCCCGGCTAATCCCGGCTTCCCGTAGCTTGTCGACTAATTTCTCGTTGTCGGTGGCCACCTATCACCCTGCCTTCGCTACCCAAGCTACTAAAGCCGGTAAGCAAGATGAGGACCTTGCTTAGAGCAGCGTTCCGGTCGTCTGCGTCGAGGATAACCCAAAACTCGGCCCTTCGCGCACGGCCTTGCTGAGATCAACCCAATCAGCCTCGCTCGATTTGGTGGCACGCTCGATCAGTTTTCGATTAGCGGCGGTGAGCAAAACCGCATCGGTTAGCCGAACCCAATATGCGCCAGTTAGCCAAGCGCTCAAGTTAACCTCATAGTCCGATCCGCCGTGGAGGCGATCCACTCTTCGGAGCAGTGCGGTCACCTGCGAATTGCCGACTGGTGCACCTTTCCCGCTGGCATTGCGGAATGCGGCCGGATCAAAAGACTCAATCCCTCTGCGCAATACCAACGGCTCAGGGGAATAGCACATGAGAGCGTAGTGTGACTTCTTCGGACCAGAGGCACTATCGGCTCGGCTTGTAACCAAAGCATTTGGCGGCAGCGTGCGTTCAGCACCATAGGCATCAATGTAACGGCGCCACACAACCGTCCTCTCGGGGGCGACATCAACCGCCTTGGGGCGCGATTTCATGATGGAGAAGATAGCCCTTACTGGCATCCCAGAGCGAGCGAGAGCGCTTGCAATCACTGCTGGCGGATTTCCTACCCCCCAAAAGAAGGTGCCATTGCCTGCGCGCCGCTCCTGCTCCTTCCGCTCTACAATCGCTTCGAGTGGTTGCCCCGCCTCCGCCTGCATTCGTGACCAGCAAATGAATTCGTCCAGACGCGAGGCGGTGGCCGACGTATCAAGTGCCAATGACGCGTTCATAGTTTGTTTCCCGGCGGAAGGTTTCTCACGGCGGTATCTTTCACCTCAATCGCCCCGGCACAACTGCGCTTGCAGGTTTCGGTCGTCATAGCTGTGGAGCCCCAAGTGCATAGCCGGTGGATAGTCATTGGATAACATTGGTATCTGTCCTCAGCCTGACCTCGTGAATGGGCTGCCTATCGCACTTGTTCCCTATTTGTTCCTATTCGTCAAGATGGCGTCGCAAGCGAGTTGGCTGCCGGCCATTGCCGCGTATTAGATGCCCAAAACCAGGCCGCACCCTGGAGAACCAATTCTCGCGGGAACGCTGGTCACCCCGCCTAGCATCACTTGTCGGAGTGCCTTCAGCCGACGCCAAAGAGCAAGTAAGGCGCGCGCCCGCAAGGTCAACAAGGGGCGGGCAATACCCGCACCCCCAGACACACTCCAGAAACAAAATTCAACAGTTCGGAAAAACCGGCGAAAAGATCGGGTGGCATAAGCTTCCCAGTCGGGATTCCGCGTTCTTCCTTTTTGGACCACCAACAAATTCGCAGCGGCGGCGCAGCGCCTGCTGCAGCGGCGGCATGAACAGCCTGGCCAGGTAGAACCTGCCATCTACCAAGCTCAGCCTCTATGATCCAAACAGTCTCGGGTCACATGCGATGGCGGAGCGCGTCGATGATCACCGCCATCGCAGGGGAGAGCTGTCGCCTGCTCGGATAGTAGAGGTGATAGCCGGCAAAAGGCGGGCTCCAGTCGTCAAGCACGAGCCTGAGGCGTCCCTCGGCGATGTGGTGGCTGACGAGGTTTTCCGGGACATAGGCGATCCCGAAACCGCTTGTCGCAGCCTCGATCATGGGAATGGACGAATTGAAGGTGAGTTGGCCTTCCACCCGCACACGAAGGTCGCGGCCGTCCCTGGCGAATTCCCAGGCATACAATCCGCCGAACGTCGCCTGCCGCATATTGATGCAGTCATGGTCGACCAGGTCCTGGGGCGCGGTCGGAACCGGATGGCGGGAAAAGTAGTCCGGCGAAGCCACGGCCACGAGCCTCCAATCCGGCCCGATGCGCACCGCGATCATATCCCGGTCGATGCTCTCGCCAAGCCGCACGCCTGCGTCGAAGCGCTCCTCCACAATGTTCTTCATGCCGTTGTCGCTGTAGAGCTCGACGCGAACGTCGGGATTGTCGTTCAGCAAGGGCTGGAGCTTCGGCCAGACGGTCGTCTGGAGCGCATGGTCGGACAGGGTGATGCGGACCGTTCCGGAGGGCTTGTCGCGAAACGCCACCAGGCTTGCGAGGTCGGATTCGATTTCCTCGAAGCGGGGAACGAGAGATTGGAAAAGTCGCTCGCCGGCCTCGGTCGGAGAGACGCTCCGCGTCGTACGCGTCAGCAGGCGGACGCCAAGACGAGCTTCAAGCTCCTTGATTGTCGAACTCAGGGTCGACTGCGAGGTTCCGAGCTTTGCCGCCGCCCTGGTGAAGCTGCGCTCCCGGGTGACCGCCACGAACCAGAGCAGATCCTTCATGCCATCGCGCTGCATAGGGCACCTCCCGCCGGACATTCATATCATGAGCAGATAAGTCCATGCGGATTACTTAGTCTACTTAAATGGGTTCCCCTGCAATATCTTCTGGCAGCGATGGCGGCTGATCCGTCCGGCCGCTTTGCCAGGATGCCAATCATGGAAACGACATACGACACAAGGCTGGTCGAAAACCGCACCGCATGGGGCGCAGTGTTGTCGATGGCGTTGTGTGTTTTCGTGCTCATCGCGTCGGAATTCATGCCGGTCAGCCTGCTGTCGCCGCTAGCGGCCGATCTCGGCATCACCGAGGGCCGCGCGGGACAGGCGATCTCGATTTCGGGCGCTTTCGCCGTCGTGACCAGCCTGCTGGTCGCCGGCCTCACGCGCCACATCGACCGCCGACTGGTCGTGACCGGCTTCACCCTCCTCCTCATCGTGTCCGGTCTGGCTGTCACCTTCGCGCCGAACTACGCGTTGCTCATGGTCGGCCGGGCGCTGCTCGGCATCGCGATCGGCGGGTTCTGGTCGATGTCGACCGCGGTCGTCATGCGCCTCGTGCCGCAAGACATGGTTCCGAAGGGTCTCGCCATGCTGAACGCCGGCAATGCCATTGCGGCCACCATCGCCGCGCCGCTGGGCAGTTTTCTCGGCGCCTATGTCGGCTGGCGCGGCGCTTTCTTCCTCGTCGTGCCGTTTGGCCTCCTGGCGCTGGCCTGGCGGTGGACAAGCCTGCCGGCGCTGCCCCCGCGCCGCAGGAATCGTGCCGGCAATCCGCTGGCGCTGCTCGGCCGTCTTCCCGTCGCCACCGGCATGGCGTCGATCATGATGCTGTTCATGGGCCAGTTCGCGCTCTTCACCTATCTGCGGCCCTTCCTCGAGAACGTCACCCGGCTCGACATCGCCGCCCTCTCGGCGGTCCTGCTGGCGATGGGGCTGGCCGGGGTGCTCGGCACATGGTGCGTCGGCCGGCTTCTGCGCACGCGTCTGTTCAGCATCCTCACCCCCGCTGGTCATGGCTGCGCTGGCCGCCGCGCTCATCGCCCTCGGTGCACTCCCGGGTCCCACAGCGCTGCTGCTCGTTGCCTGGGGCTTCTTCGGCATGGCCGCGCCGGTCGGTTGGGGCACGTGGCTCAGCCGAACGTTGCCGAACGACGCGGAGGCCGGCGGCGGGTTGCAGGTAGCCGTCATCCAGCTCGCCATCACCGGCGGCGCCGCGATCGGCGGCACGCTCTTCGATACGGTCGGCTGGTGGGGGCCGTTCACTCTGGGCGCGGTGCTGCTCTGCGGATCGGCGCTCGCCGCCCTCGCCGCAGCGCATATGGCCCGGAGGTCTTTGCCATGACGATCGAACATGCGCCGCTCAGCCGCCGGACATTGCTCGGCGCCGCGCTCGCGGTGGCGGCCCTGCCTCGCACAGCCGCCAGCCAGGAAGGCCAATCTCCCGTCAGCCAGGAGCCCACCGACATGAAGATCAGGATGGTTTTCAACGGCCGCACCATGACCGCCACGCTCTACGACAATCCGTCGGCGCGCGACTTCTTCTCCATGCTGCCGCTCGACCTCGAGATCGAGGACTACGCCCACAACGAGAAGATCGCCTATCTGCCGCGCAAGCTGACCGAGGAGGGAAGCGGTCCGTTCGCCGACGAGCAGCCCTACGACCTGTGCTATTTCATGCCCTGGGGCAACCTGGCCATGTTCCATGCCGACTACCGCCATCCCGGGCTGATCAGGCTTGGCCGCTTCGACGAGGGCGAGCAGGCCCTGCACATTCGCGGCAAATTCCCGCTTGGCATCGAACGCATTTGAGGACGCAAAGGAGATCACCATGGACATTCTTCGCGCCGGCACCAGGCCTTCCGGCAAGGGACCGCCTGACTGGTTCACCGGAACGGTGCGGATCGATCCGCTCTTCAATCCCTTCGACGCCGAGCGGGTTCAAGGCGCACAGGTAACCTTCGAGCCCGGCGCCCGCACCGCCTGGCACACGCATCCGCTCGGCCAGACGCTGATCGTCGTCTCGGGCCTCGGCCGAGTTCAGCGCGAAGGTGGCCCGGTCGAGGAAATCCGTCCAGGCGACGTCGTCTGGTTCGCGCCCGGCGAAAAGCACTGGCACGGCGCGTCGCCTCGGACCGCCATGACCCACATTGCCCTCCAGGAGGTCAAGGACGGCAAGGTCGTGGACTGGCTGGAACATGTCAGCGAAGCCGACTACGGCGGCTGATCTTCTCCCCTCGGAAGGAACCAACATGCTTGCAACCGTTCTTCACAAACCGGGCGACATACGCTGCGAGGAAATCGCCGATCCGAAAATCATGCGGCCGACGGACGCCATCATCAAGCTGTCGGCAAGCTGCATCTGCGGCTCGGACCTGTGGCCCTATCGTGGGCTGCAGCCGGTCGCCGGGCCTATGCATATGGGCCACGAATATTGCGGCATCGTCGTCGAGGTCGGCACAGAGGTGCGCACGGTCCGTCCCGGCCAGTTCGTCGTCGGGTCGTTCTGCCTCTCGGACAACACCTGCCCGCATTGCCGCTTCGGCTTCCAGTCGTCTTGTGTGCAGCGCGAGTTCATGTCGGGCGCGCAGGCGCCTTACGCCCGCGTACCCTTGGCCGATGGCACACTGGTCGCCACCGCCGAGGTGCCGCCGGCCGACCTCATCCCTGACCTGCTGGCGGTGTCCGATGTGCTCGGCACCGGCTGGTATGCGGCCGACGCAGCCGAGGTCCGCGAAGGATCGACGGTGGTCGTGGTCGGCGATGGTGCGGTCGGCCTGATGGGCGTGCTTGCGGCCAAGGAGATGGGCGCCGAGCGCATCATCGCCATGAGCCGGCACGCCAGCCGCCAAAAGCTCGCCCGCGAGTTTGGCGCGACCGACATCGTCGCCGAGCGCGGCGAGGAAGGCGTGGCCCTCATCAAGGAACTCACCAAGGGCGTCGGCGCGGACTCCGTGCTGGAATGCGTCGGCACGGGAGAATCCTTCGACCAGGCGCTGGCCTGCTCCCGCCCCGGCGGCACCATCGGCTATGTCGGCGTGCCGCATGGCGTGAACTTCGACGGCCAAAAACTATTCTTCGGCCAGAAACGCATGCTGGGCGGCCCGGCGCCGGTGCGCCGCTTCCTGCCCGACCTGATGGACCGTGTGCTGCAAGGTCGGATCAAGCCCGGCAAGGTCTTCGACCTCAAGCTGCCGTTGGCCGAGGTCGCTGAAGGCTACCGCGCCATGGACGAGCGTCGCGCCATCAAGGTCATGCTTTCGGTGTGAGCAGCAATCAGGCGGACGGCCTGTGCGCACCCAAAACTCAGAAAAGGAACAACATATGACAATGAGATTGAAGATTGCCGCCTTGCGCTTGCGCTTTCGGTCGCCACGCCGGCTTTCTCGCAAGAATCCGCGATCATCGGCGCATGGCGCATGATTTCGCTCGAGGCCGGGGCAGAGGGAAACCTGAAGCCCGTGCCCTATTCCGGCCAGGTCATCTTCACCGAGGCCGGCACCCTCTCGGTGCAGGCGCAGAACCCCGACACCAAGGCGCCGGACACGCCTTACACGGCGAATGGCTACGAAGCCTATTACGGGCCGGTCGCCATCAACGACCAGGACAAGACCTTCGTCATCACAATCGATTCCTCCCTGGTCCGCAACCTCGTCGGGAAGAGCATGAAACGCAAATTCGAGGTCTCGGACAACAAACTGGTCCTCACGCCTGACAACCCGGCCGAAGGCTGGCGCGTGACCTACGAACGCTACTGATCCGAACAGTTGGGTTGCCGATGGCCAAGATGGCGCGGATTTCAGACCGAAATGGCGTCATGGCGGAACTGGTGCCGATCATGGCGGCTGTCTTCGCCGGCTTCCTGCTGATCGGCCTGGCGCTACCCGTCCTGCCGCTGCATCTTGACCAGCAGCTCGGCTTCGGCCCCTTCGCAGTGGGACTGGTGACGGGCAGCCAGTTCGTCGCCTCGATGCTGTCGCGCATCGGGGCTGGAAACTATGCCGATGGACGCGGCGGCAAGCGCGCCGTCATCGTCGGCCTCGTTGCCGCTGCCCTTGCCGGGCTATTTTACCTCGGCTCGCTGGCATTGCTCGACCGGCCGGTAGCGTCCGCATCCGCGCTGTTCGCCGGACGGGCGGTACTGGGCGCGTCCGAGAGCTTCATCATCACCGGCGGCGTCGCCTGGGGCCTCTCCGTTGCTGGCGGACAGAACTCCGGAACAGTCATAGCCTGGGTGGGCACGGCGATGTTTGCGGCGCTCGCGCTGGGAGCGCCGGTCGGATCCGCGCTTTATGCGGCGAGCGGTTTCACCGCGATCGCACTCGCGACGATCGTCCTGCCGCTGGCGACGCTGCTTGCCATCCTGCCGATGCGCGGCACCGGCGCCGTCGCGGGCAGCGCGCCGCAGTCATGGAGGAGCGTGGCGAAAGCGGTCTGGCTTCCTGGCGTCGGAGCTGCTTTCAGCAGCCTCGGCTATGGTGCTATTCTGGGCTTCGGCGCCCTGCTCTTCGCCGAGCGGGGCTGGCAGCCGGTATGGCTTCCCTTCACGGCCTATGCCGCGTCGCTGATCGTGGCAAGGCTGTGCTTCGGCCACCTGCCCGACAGGCTTGGAGGCGCACGCGTCGCCGTGATCTTCGTCGCGGTCGAGGCGGCAGGGCTGATGCTGATCTGGCTTGCGACCGGGCCTGTTGTCGCCGCAATCGGAGCGGGTCTGACTGGCCTCGGCTACTCGCTGGTCTATCCCGGCCTCGGCGCCGAGGCCGTAGGCCATCTTCCGTCGCGCAGCCGCGGCCTGGCCATGGGACTCTACACCGTCTTCCTCGACGTGGCGCTCGGCTTCGGCAGTCCGGCGCTCGGCCTGGTCGCCGCGTCGACCGGGCTGCAATTCGTCTTCTTCGCCGTTGCGGCGGCAACGCTTCCGGCGTTGGGCATCGCTCTGCTGCTGGGTCGCCGTAGCGCTCCATTATAGACAGCTCGCCGGCGCCGTCTGCATGAGGTTCGCTCATAGTCTCTTTCCGGGTCGCCACGGAGGCTGAACCCCTCCCCGCAAGGGTCGACGAGGCCCCGGCAAATCCCCGCCCAGACACACTCCAGAAACAAAATTCAACAGTTCGGAAAAACCGGCGAAAAGATCGGGTGGCATAAGCTTCCCGGATTCCGGGTTCTTCCTTTTTGGAAGCCCTCCACCAACAAAATCGCAGCGGCGGCGCAGTGCCTCCTCCAGCGGCCGCATGAACAGCCGGGCAATGCCCGGCGAGGACGAGAAAGTATGGACATGGACTACGATATCGCCGAACTGGACAGCGACGCGGCAACGGCGATCGGCAGCCTGGCAAGCATCGATGCGCTGGCAAGGATCGCTCGCGGCCCGGCAAGGGACGGCCAGGTCCTGACGGGCGCCGACTTTGCCCTGCAGCCGGGTGAGCGGCTCGATACGGTGTTCGAGCAGCTCGCCGTGACATTCGCCACGTTGCCGGCGGTGATCTCCGACGGACGCGTGTGGACCTATCAGGAGCTGAACAGCCGTGCCAACCAGTTCGCCCGCATGCTGATCAAGCACGGCGTGCGGCCGGGCCACCGGGTCGGGCTCATTCTCGATCGGTCGGCGGAGACCTATGTCGCGTTGCTGGCGGTGATGAAGGCGGGGGCTGCCTTCGTGCCGCTGGCCACCGCGTTTCCGCAGGAGCGGATGGCGCTGATCATCGAAGACGCCGCCGTCAGCATGATCGTCACCATCGCCGCCTATGCGTCGCGCGCCGGTCAACTGCCCGTTCCCCATGTGCTGATCGACAGCGCCGCCGCCGAGATTTCCGCGCAGTCGCCCGCGCCGCTGAAGCCGCAGGCGGCCGACGACATTTGCTACATCCTCTATACCTCGGGCACCACCGGCAAGCCCAAGGGCGTGGTCATCACGCACCAGAGCTTCGTCAATTTCATACACGTCGCGGCCGCCTCCTACGGCTACCGGCCGGGCGACCGGGTGTATCAGGGCATGACCATTGCCTTCGACTTTTCCTCCGAAGAGATCTGGGTGCCGTTCGTCGCCGGCGCGACGGTGGTGCCGGCTCCTGGCCAGATGCCGCTGGTGGGCGAGGAACTGGCGGATTTCCTGCGCCTCCATGACATCACCTGCATGGCCTGCAGCCCGACCTTGCTGTCGTCGATGACATCGGACGTTCCCAGCCTGCGCACGCTTCTGGTGGGCGGCGAGGCCTGCCCGCACAATCTGGTGGTGCGCTGGTCGAAGCCGGGCCGGCAGATCCTCAACACCTACGGGCCGACCGAGGCGACCGTCACCGCAACGATGGGGGCGCTGACGCCGGACCGTCCCGTCACGATCGGCGCGCCGTTGCCGACTTACTCGATCGTCATTCTCGACGCTTCGCTGCCGCAACTTGCCGAGCCCGGTGAACTGGGCGAGATCGGCATTGCCGGCATCGGGCTCGCCGTCGGTTATCTGAACCGGCCGGACCTGACCGACCAGAAATTCATCGCCGATTTCGTCGGCCTGCCGAACAACCCGTCGCAGCGCATCTACCGCACCGGCGATCTTGGCCGGATCAACGATAGCGGCGAGATCGAGTATGCCGGGCGCATCGACACGCAGGTGAAGATTCGCGGCTATCGCATCGAGCTCGGCGAGATCGAGGCGGTGCTGCTCGACCAGCCCGAGATCGCCCAGGCCGCCGTCACCACCTGGGAGATCGAACCCGGTCGCGTCGAACTGGTTGCCTATTACGCGCTTAAAACCGGCGTAGCGGCGATTTCCCGAGGGGATCTCGCCCAGACGATGAAGCGGCGGCTGCCCGACTACATGGTGCCCGGCTATCTGGAGGAACTGCCTGCCATCCCGATGACCGTCTCCAACAAGGTAGACCTGCGCCAACTGCCGAAGCCGACGAGCGTCCGGCTTTCGGCCGATCGCACAATGGTGCCGCCCGGCAATGAGGACGAGCGATTCCTGGCGGAAGCGCTGGCCACGGTGCTGAAATTCGACGCGGTGTCGGTCGAGGATCACTTCTTCGACGATCTCGGCGCCAACTCCTTGCTGATGGCGCATTTCTGCGCGCGCGTGCGCACCAGGAAGGAATGGGCGACGACGTCGATGCGCGACATCTATCTCTATCCCACAGTGGCGCGCCTGGCGCTGCATCTGGGGGTAGCGGAGGAGATGACGACGGCAACCAACGAGCCGGTCCTCACCCGCCGGGCCTCGAATTTCGCCTACTGGACCTGCGGCGCGGCGCAGCTTTCGTTCTACGGCCTCTACAGCTACGTGGCGCTCTGGGCGATCAATGACGGCCTCAACTGGATGTATGACGCGCTCGACGATCCGCTGCAGCTCTATATCCGGTGCGTGGCGCTTTCGGCGGCCGTGTTCTTCGGCATGTCGGGCTTTGCCGTCCTTGCGAAATGGGTGCTCATCGGCCGGTGGAAGGCCGAGGCGTTTCCGATCTGGGGCGTGCCCTACTTCCGCTTCTGGGTGGTCAAGACATTGATCCGCACCGCGCCCGTCGTGCTGTTCCGCGGCAGCCCGCTCTACAGCCTCTATCTGCAGCTGCTCGGCACCAAGCTCGGGAAAAACGCCGTCATCGAATCGAAATCCGTGCCCGTCTGCACGGATCTTATTTCCATCGGCGCCAACACCATCCTGCGCAAGGAATCGATGATCCTCGGCTTCAGGGCCCAGTCCGGTTATATCCACACCGGGCCGCTGACCATCGGCCGCGATGCCTTTGTCGGCGTCGGCTCCACGCTCGATATCGACACCAGGATCGGCAACGGCGCCCAGCTCGGCCATTCGTCCTCGCTGCATCGCGGGCAAAGCATTCCCGACGGCGAGCACTGGCATGGATCGCCGGCGGTGCCGACCACGGCGGACTATTGCAAGGTGCGCAATGTCAATCCTTACCAGGTCCGGCGCTTCCTCTATGAAGCGCTGCAGCTGATCGGCCTGTTTGGCCTCGTCACCCCGCTGCCGCTCCTGTTCCACAGCTACTGGGAATATGTCGGCGACGACTATCAGGAGACGATCGGCCTTGTCGCAATCGGCACCACGGTCACGCTTTTCGGCTATATCGCGGCGGCTTTCCTGGCAGCGACGCTGGTGCCGCGCCTGACCAGCCTCATCTTGAAGCCGGGCCGCACCTACACGCTTTACGGTTTCCGCTACTGGCTGCAGACCGTCGCCGAATTCGCCAGCAATTCCCGCGTGCTCGGGCTCCTGGCCGGCGACAGCTCGGCCGTCGTGCACTACATGCGCGCCATCGGCTGGAACCTCAACAGAGTGGTGCAGACCGGCTCCAATTTCGGCTCCAACCAGCAGCACGAAAATCCGCTTCTGTGCGAGATCGGCACCGAGACCATGGTCTCGGACGGGCTGTTCATGATCAACATGCACAAGTCCGCCTCGGCCTTCAGGCTCGAGCCGACGCGCATCGGCGAACGCAACTATCTCGGCAACAACATCTATTATCCCCCGGACGGCCGCACCGGCGACAACGTGCTGCTCGGCACCAAGGTGATGATCCCCATCGATGGGCCGGTGCGCGAGAATGTCGGCCTTCTCGGTTCGCCTGCGTTTGAAATCCCGCGCATGGTGAACCGCGACAAGGAGCTTATCGCCGGCGTCGACGAGGCCGACCGGCGCCGGCGCATCCCGCACAAGAACCGCCACAACCTGGTGACCATTCTTCTGTTCCTGGCAACGCAATGGGTCATGCTGTTCGTCACGCTGGCGATCTGGGACCGGGCGCTGAACTACTATACGGAATGGGCGGAGGTCGCCCTGTTCGCCGCCGTGCTTTTGACCTCGGCGATCACCATTCCGTTCTACATTCTGGTCGAGCGGGCAAGCCTTGGCTTTGGCCGGTTAAAGCCGCAGATGACGACGATCTACGACGTCGCCTTCTGGCGCCACGAACGCCACTGGAAGCTGGCGGATTCGCCGATCGTGCGCCTGTTCGCCGGCACGCCGTTCCGGCCGATGATCCTGCGCCTGCTCGGCGTCAAGGTCGGCAGCCGGGTCTATGATGGCGGCAGCAACCTGACCGAGCGCTCGCTGGTCGAGATCGGCGACGACGTCACGCTCAACGAGGGCTGCGTCATTCAGGCCCACTCGCTGGAAGAAGGCGCGTTCAAGTCCGATTTCATCCGCATCGGCGATGGTTGCACGCTCGGACCTTCCGCCTTTGTCCACTACGGCGTGGTGATGGGCAAAGGCTCGATGGTCGACGCGGACTCCTTCGTGATGAAGGGCGAAGAGCTGGAACCCAACTCGATCTGGCGGGGCAACCCGGCCAAGCTGCATCGCTTCGTCGAGCCGCTGCCGGAGGATAGCGTCAAGGCAACGGCTTGATGGGCGCAGACGTCCGTCTCGTTTCGGTGACTGCGGCCAACCGGGCCCTGGTCGCGGCTCTGGAACTGGCCGCGGATCAGATCGATTTTGTCGCCAGCAATGCGGAGTCGCTGGACGAAGCCGAAACCGACGGGGACGCACGGCCGCGCGTCGTCATGGCAGGGGATCGCGTCGTCGGTTTCCTGATGTATGAGGCGCCAGAGGACGACGACGAGGCGCGGATCTACCGCTTCATGATCGATCGCGTCCATCAGGGCCAAGGCTACGGCAAGGCCGCTTTGCGCGAAGTGCTGGATGAAATCATGCGGCTCGGCCACATCAGCCACGTTTCGATCTGCTACGAACCTGGGAATGAAGCGGCACGCCGCCTCTATCGCGCTGCCGGTTTCGTCGAAGAAGGGCCCGACGAGGACGGGGAAATGATCGCCGACCTCGCTCTGCGGGGCGAACAGCCATGACGCGCCCGCTCGATGCCGGCGCCAGCCTGTCGGCGCAGTTGCTGGCGGCGATGGCCGCCATGGCACCCGCCGGCGTTCGGATCGGATGCCGCACGATCCGCGAAGGCGATGAGAACCATTTGCTGCCGCAGGAAGCACACTCCATCCCGTCACGCCTGCCGCTGATGCGGCGGGCGAGTGGCGCGGCGCGGTGGATCGCGCACGAGTTGCTGGCGGATATGGGCTTGAACGACGTCGCTATCCTCCGCGGCTCCTCCGGCGCACCGGTATGGCCTCATGGAGTAACGGGGTCGCTGGCTCACGACGACGAGATGGCCGTGGCGGCCGTCGCGCCGCTCTCCCACGTCGCCTCGCTCGGCATCGATATCGAGCCCGCTTTGCCCCTGCCCGACGACATCTTCGCGCTGGTTGCAGCCCCCGCTGACCGGATCGACGCAACCGACCCGTATCTTGCCGGTCGCATCCTTTTTGCCGCCAAGGAAGCTGTCTACAAGGCCGCCTACCCGCTTGATGGCGAAGTGCTGGGCTATGAGGACATCACCGTCGATCTCGACGCAAGCGACGCTGTGACGAAGACGGGCCGCAGAGCGAGACTGGTTTACTGCGTTGCTCCGTGTGTGGTCGTTCTGGCGTTTGTCGATGGTGTCCGAAGCGCCCCCCTTTAAGCGCGATGGGCCAGCGCCCGACAGCAACGCCTGCTCAACAAAGCGCTTTTTTTTCGCAGAGCGGTCGCAAAAGGCTCACACGGTTCGTCCTTTGACAGAAGAAGGAGAGCGCCATGAGAAACCTTATTGTCACCGAATTCATCAGCATCGATGGCATCGCCGAGGTCGAGAAGCTGCCCAGCGTGACCTGGAACGATGAGATGCAAAGGTTCAAGGAGGACGAGCTTGCCGACAGCGGGGCCATGCTTCTGGGGCGCACGACCTACGAGATTTTTGCCGGCTCTTGGCCCAAGGAAACCGGAGACTTCGCCGACCGGTTCAATGCGCTGCCGAAATATGTCGCGTCGACAAGCCCGAAGGCACTCGACTGGAAACCGGCCGAGTTGCTGAAGGGTGTGTTGCCGGAAGCGGTTCGGGCGCTGAAGCAAGGCAGCGGCGGCAACATCTATGTGCATGGCAGCCTGAGCGTCGCGCGGGAATTGCTGCGCCATGGTCTGGTCGATCGCGTCAGGCTGCTGAGCTACCCTGGCTCCGTCGGGGAGGGCAAGAAGCTGTTCCCGCCCGATATGCCGGTGGCGTTGGAGCCGATCTCGACCGTACAGTTCAGCAATGGCGTGGTGGCGCTGGAATATGCGGCTGGGAGGGTGTGAGACGCTGGTGGGGTAATCTCCCCTTTAGGGGGAGATGTCGCCGAAGGCGACAGAGGCGGTCGGTCCGTCCTGACGCAACCTCCTATCGACAGTAGGAGGTCTAGCTTCACGCGAGACGACCCCCTCTGGCCTGCCGGCCATCTCCCCCTCGAGGGGGGAGATCGGCAGCTCACCCTACTTTCTTCCCCCGCTTGCCCTTGGCACGCGCCTCGACCACTCTTTCCACCTCGCGCTTCAGTTCGTCCTTGACCTCCTGCGTCTCGGCCATCAGCGTGTCGATCTTCATGAAATCGAGCACGCGGTATTTCGACACTGGCGGGCGGATCAATATGTCTGGTGGGCGCTGGTTCAGCTTGTGGGCGATGATCGACTGCATCATCAATTGCGTCGCGCCATACATCAGGTCGACCGTGGTCGGGTGCTTGCGCTCGGCCTCGCTCGGCGCGCCGACGACGTCGATGGCGATGATGATGTCGGCGTCGTTTTCGATGAGGTCGAACGGCACCGGATTGTAGATGCCGCCGTCGATCAGCACGCGGTCGTCGCGCGTCACCGGGCGGAACACGGCGGGAATGGCAGCCGAGGCGGCGAGCGCCGAATGCAGGTCGCCCTCGTCGAAGACGGCCAGCTTGTGACCGAAATAGTCCGTCGCCGTCACCTTCAGCGGGATTTTCAGCTCGGCGAAGGTTTCCGGGATGGCTTCCGGCAGGAACGCCTTCAAGATGCGCTCTATGTTGAACTGGCTGACTCGGATGCCGCCCTGCATCGCCTCGGCGATGGTGCCGGGACGCGAGCGCCACATGCGCGCCGCCACCTCGGCGCGGCGGCCGAGGATCGAGCGGGCGTAGTCCTCGATGTCCTTGCCGCTCATGCCCGAGGCCATGCCGGCGCCCATGATGGCGCCGATCGAGGAGCCGGCGATGGCCACGGGCTTGATGCCGAGCTCGTCCAGCGCCTCGACGATGTGGATATGGGCGAGGCCGCGCGCGCCGCCGCCGCCAAAGGCGATACCGAAAGTCGGACCTGTCATTTGGCCTCCAGCTTCGGCCCGATGCTCATGATCGCGGGCGCCGGCGTCAGCAGCTTCTTCGCCGCTGCCTTGACCTGATCGAGCGTCACGCCGTTGATGAGCGCCGCGCGGCGCTGCACGTAGTCGATGCCGAGATTGTCGAGCTGCAATTCCACCAGGGTCGCGGCAATGGCGCTGGAAGAATCCAGATTGCTGATAGCATAGGAGCCGACCATGTATTTCTTGGTCGCGTCCAGCTCGGCCTCGGTCGGCCCCTCCTGCGCCATCTTCTTGACCACCTCCTTGACGATGCCGAGCGTCTCGGCGGCGCGGTCGGAACGCGTCGCCGTGGTGATGATCAGCGCATTGGAATGCTGGTGGTCGACCAGGTTGGAATCGACGGAGTAGGCCAAGCCGCGCTTTTCCCGCACCTCGTCATAGAGGCGCGAGGTGAAGGTGCCGCCGCCGAGAATCTGGTTCATCAGCACCGCAGGGAAGAAATCCGGCGCATCGCGCTTCACACCGGGATAGGCAAACTGCAGCGAGGTCTGCGGCAGGTCGTAGTCGACCTCGAGCTGCTGGCCGAGCTTCAGCTCGGTATCGGCAACCGGTTGCAGCACCTGCTTTTCCGGCAGATCGCCGAAGACCTCGTCGAGCTTCCGTTTCAGCGTCGCGGCATCTATGTCGCCGACCACCGCAACATGCAGGCCGCTGCGGGCGAAATTGGCCTTGTGGAAGGCAGCCAGATCCGCCGCCGTGATGGTGGCGATGCTGTCCTTGGTGCCCTGGTCGGGCCTGGAATACGGATGTTCGCCATAGATGGCGCGCAGCCATTTGGTTTGCGCGACGGTGTTGGGGTCACGCTCATTGGCGATGATGCCGGACAGGATCTGGGCGCGGATACGGTCGATCGGCGCCTGGTCGAAGCGCGGGCTGGTGACCGCCAGCCTGAGCAGGTCGAAGGCCGCATCCTTCTGCTCGGCCAGCATCCGCATCGCGCCATAGGTGCCGTCGCGCGCCGCTTCGAAGCCCATTTCGGCGCCGGCATCGTCAAGCTTGATCTGGAAGGCCTCGCTGTCGAGGTCGCCGGCGCCCTCGTCGAATAGGCCGGTCATCAGATTGACCAGCCCTTCCCGCCCCGCCGGATCCTGCGTCGAGCCGCCATCGAAGACGAAGCGGATGGCGACGATCGGAATGGAGTGGTCCTCGACCAGCCAGGCGTTGACGCCTTTCGATGAGGTCACCGGCTGAATGTCCATCGCGTGCGCGGCAAGCGCCGGCAGGATGAGGAAGAAGATGCCGAGGAACAGTGTGGCGAAGACGTGGAGAACCGCGATGCGCCTATGAGTAATCCCATCAGGCCATTGATCGCCAAGGTCAGCTCCGCCCCTCATCGCGCTGCCGGGCACTTCTCCCCGTATAGTGACGGGGAGAAGGGGTCTCGCCGCGACGCTGGCGCTCTTCTTACGACGCTGATGGTTGGTGAAATCGACGATGACAGCGCCCCTCTCCCCGTCACTATAGGGGGAGAGGATGCCGGCAGGCAGGTGAGGGGCAGCGCTAACGCTCAATCTCGTCATCATCAATTCCCCGCCTGTTGCTGCGGCAAGAGATAGCCGGTCGTCGTACGATCGAGCAGCAGATAGCGTGCGGCGACCGCCTTGATCTCATCGGCGGTGACCTTGCGAATGCGTTCCGGCCATTCCTCGTTATCCCTGACGTTGCCGCCGGTGGCGAGCTCGGCGCCGTAGAGATTGGCCATCTCGTCCTGCTTGTCGCGGGCGAAGATCATGGCCCTGATATAGCGGGCCTTGGCCTTCTCCAGCTCATCGGCGGTGACGCCGTCCTTGACGATGCGGGCGATCTCGGCGTCGACGGCCGCCTCGACGTCGCTCAGCTTGGCGTCGCCGCGCGGCGCGCCATAGACGGTGAAATTGGTGGCGTCGAGCATCGTACCCTGGAAGAAGGCGCCGGTCGCCGATGCGATGCCTTGCTTGACCACGAGTTGCTGGTAGAGCCTGCTGCGGCTGCCGCCGCCAAGGATCTCTCCCAGCAGGTCGAGCGCCTCGGCCTCGCCGGGTTTTGCCGTGTGGTAGGACGGAACCACCCATTGCGTCGAAAAGCTCGGCACCGAAACGCGCCCATCGGTGAGCGTCACCGTGCGCTTGGTGTTCTGCTCCGGCTCGACCGGGCGGATGCGCGGGGGCAGGTCGGGACCGCGCGCGACCTTGCCATAGGTTTTTTCGGCCAGCGCCTTCACGACCTCCGGCTCGACATCGCCGGCCACGATCAGCACCGCATTGTTGGGGCGGTAGTATTTGTCATAGAAGGCAACCGCATCGGTGCGGTTCAACTGCTCCATCTCCTGCATCCAGCCGATCACCGGAATGCGGTAGGGCTGGTTCTGCCAGAGCGTCGCGTCGACCTCCTCGTCGAGCACCGCCTGCGGATTGCTGTCGATGCGCGCGCGGCGCTCTTCCAGGATCACGTCGCGCTCGGTCTTGATGACCTCGTCGGTCAAGATGAGGTTGCGCATGCGATCGGCCTCGAAGCTCATCATCTCACCGAGTGCCGAGGGCGCCACCGTCTCGTGGAAGGCAGTGTAGTCATAGGAGGTGAAGGCGTTGTTGGAGCCGCCGATGGCCGATATGGCGCGGTCGAACTCGCCCGCGGCGTGGTTGGTCGTGGCCTTGAACATCAGGTGTTCGAAGAAGTGCGCTATGCCGGACTTGCCTGGCGGCTCGTCGGCGCTGCCGATCTTGTACCACACCATATGGGTGACGATGGGGGCGCGGTGATCGGGAATGACCACCACCTCCATGCCATTGTCGAGCAGGAAGTTGGCCACCTTGCCATCGTCCGCGGCCAGGGCCGGGCCGGCCATGGTCAGCGCGGTGGCGAGCAAGGCTCTCCGCAGCCATTCA
Source organism: Mesorhizobium sp. P170090 (assembly GCF_057786115.1). Classification (NCBI taxonomy): domain Bacteria; kingdom Pseudomonadati; phylum Pseudomonadota; class Alphaproteobacteria; order Hyphomicrobiales; family Phyllobacteriaceae; genus Mesorhizobium; species Mesorhizobium sp. P170090. The sequence goes on along the minus strand of NZ_JBYNWH010000001.1, from coordinate 3,438,235 downwards.
GTATGAAATGTCATTGATGGCTCCGGTTGTTATCGCGCGACGATAGGCAAGGTTAGCCGCGGAGGCAAAGTGAATTGTGCGTCATTTTGAAGGCGCCGGTCGCTCCACCCTTACGCAAGCTCGATGAACCGGACCACCGTCTCGCCGTAGTTTCGTTCATCAACCACCGAGAATTCCGGCCCAATCTCGAAGGGCGCCGAGGCGGCTTCCTCGACCACGCAGAGCGCGCCGGGCAGCAACCAGCCGCCATCCCTGGCCGAGCGCAGGGCGCGCTCGCCAAGGCCCTTGCCATAGGGCGGATCGGCGAAGACCAGGCCGAATGCCGCAAGCGTACCGGCCTCACCCAGGGCGGTCGCGTCGCGGCGGAAGATCTTGGTGCGGCCGGTAAGGCCAAAAGCTTCGACATTGGTGCGGATCAGGCCGCGTCCTTCGGCCGATTCTTCGATAAAGACGCCATAGGAAGCGCCGCGCGACAGCGCTTCGAGGCCGAGAGCGCCGGTGCCGGCGAAAAGGTCGAGCACACGCGCGCCGTCGAGCTTGTCGGCAAAGCGGTGCGCCAGCACGTTGAAGACGGCCTCGCGGGCGCGGTCGGTCGTCGGGCGGATGGCATGGTCGCGCGGCGTCGCCAGCGGACGCCCGCGAAATTGGCCGCCGACGATTCTCATTTATGCCCGGGTCTCATTTAAGGCCGGATCTCATTTAAGTCCCGGCATCATCTGGTCCTCGGGCCCTTGGGACCGTTGCGTGGCCGCTCGCCGCCCCGACCGCCATCCGGACGCTCGCCACCCGGCTTGCCGAACGGCTTGGCTCCGCCCGGCTTGCCATAGGCCGGCTTGCCATAGGACGGCTTGCCATAGGACGGCTTGAACGACGCCTTGCGCGCCTTGGCCTCGGCCGCCTTGGCGGCATCGGCTTCCGCCCTGCCCTTGCCGATCGGACGCGCGCCCGGCGCCATCCAGACATTAGCCTTGCGCTGGCCCGGCGGATCGATCGGCCGCTGCTCGCGCTCGGGCTTCTTGCCGCCGCGCGGTTTGTCACCAAAGGCGCCGCGCGGCTTGTCGCCGAAGCCTCCACGGGGCTTGTCGCCAAAATCGCCGCGCGGCTTTTCGCGAAACTCGCTGCGCGGCTTGTCCGAAAACTCGCTGCGCTCGGGTCTCGGGCCGCGTTCGCCAAAGCTCTTTTCCGGCCTCGCGCCCCTTTCGGGACTGGTCGACAGCTTGCCGAGCGCTTCGTCGCGGCTGCCTTCGCGGCGCTTGCGGTTCTTGATCAGACCGCCCTCGCCGATCGGCCGATGGTCACCCTCGCGGGTGACTTTCGGCCGTTCCGGCTCCGCGTCACGCTCTCGCCGCACCGGCTGGTTGGAAAACGGCTTGATGATCTCGGCGTCGAAATTGGCGCCGGATTCCTCGACCAGTCGCTCGCCGAGCTGGTCGCGCAAGACGCGGCCCTTGATCTCCAGCACATGGCCTTCGGCGAGATCGTCGAGCTGGAACGGTCCGTAGGAGATACGGATCAGCCGCGTCACGTCGAGGCCGAGCGATCCAAGGATGTTCTTCACTTCGCGGTTCTTGCCTTCGCGCAGGCCGATCGTCAGCCAGGCGTTGGTGCCTTGCTCACGGTCGAGCGTCGCTTCGATGGCGCCGTAGAAGACGCCGTCGACGGCAATGCCTTCACGCAGGCCTGCGAGCATGCTTTCCTCGACCTTGCCATGGACGCGCACGCGGTAACGGCGCAGCCAGCCAGTGGCAGGCAGTTCGAGCACGCGCGACAGACCGCCATCATTGGTGAGCAGCAGCAGGCCTTCGGTGTTGATGTCGAGGCGGCCGATGGTCATCAGCCGCGGCAATTCGGCCGGCAGCACGTCGAACACGGTCTTGCGGCCCTCGGGGTCGCGGTTGGTGGTAACGACGCCGGCCGGCTTGTGAAACAGGAACAGGCGGGTGCGCTCGATCGGCGGGATCTCCATGCCGTCGAGATGGATGATGTCGCCCGGCATGACGTTGAAGGCCGGCGAGGTCAAAGCCCGGTTGTTGACCTTGACACGGCCCGCCGCAATCAGGTCTTCGGCGTCGCGGCGCGACGCAAGGCCGGCGCGCGCCAACCGCTTGGCGATACGCTCGCCGGCTTCTTCAGCCTCGGCCGGACGCGGGCGCGGCTTGAAGGCGCCGCCAGATGCTTGCGGCCGGTCACCGCCGAAATCGCGCTTGGGGCGATCGCTGAAGTCACGCTTGGGACGATCTCCGGCGTCGCGCTGCGGGCGATCGCCAAAGTCGCGCTTTGGCCGGTCAAAACGCTTTTCGCCCTCGGCGGAAGCAGGCCGATCGCCGCGCGGTGCGTAGGGCTTGCGCGGCCCTTCACGCTTTTCGAAAGGCTTGCCTTCGGGACGCGGCCCCTTGCTGAACGGCCGATCGCCGCCCTTGAAATCGCGCTTTGGCCGCTCGCCATCGGCCGCAATCGGCCGATCGCCGCGCGGTACATAAGGCTTGCGCGGCCCCTCGCGCTTTTCATACGGCTTGCGTTCACCCTCGGCCGCCATAGGGCGATCCCCACGCGGCGCATAGGGTTTGCGCGGCCCTTCGCGCTTTTCATACGGCTTGCGCTCGCCTTCGGCTGCCATCGGCCGGTCACCGCGTGGTGCATATGGCTTGCGCGGTCCCTCGCGCTTTTCGAAAGGCTTGCCTTCGGGACGCGGACCCTTGCTGAATGGCCGGTCGCCACTTTTGAAATCGCGCTTGGGCCGCTCGCCCTCAGCCACTGCCGGCCGGGCGCTGCGCGGTGAATAGGGTTTCTTGGCCCCGAAGGAGGGTTTGCCGCTTTTGCCGGCGGCGCCATCGCGGCGCGGCCCCGCGGCTCCAGGGCCGCTTTTGCCCGGGCCTTTGTGGCGCGGAGATTTCTTGTCGTTGTCGTCCATGTGGCCTTTGCCTTGTTGCGCTGCTACAGCGTGGCGCATCCTTTCGGACGCGCAAAGGACGCTATAGCACTTTGATTTGGCGCATGATCATTTCCGAAAATCTGTTCCGATATTCGGGTTGACGCGCTCCATAACAGGATCACCGCCAAGTGGCGAGGAGATAATCGGAATGGAAACCGCTTGAAGCGGCCGGGTTTCATGGCGCTGGCGCTGAAAGAGGCGCAAGCCGCCGCCTTGCGCGGAGAAGTTCCCGTTGGCGCCGTCATCGCCAGCGGCGACACGGTGGTGGCATCCGCCGGCAACCGCACCCGCGAACTTGCCGATCCGACGGCGCATGCCGAAATGCTGGCGATCCGCGCGGCCTGCCAAACGCTCTCCAGCGAGCGGCTGACCGGCCACGACCTCTATGTGACGCTGGAACCCTGCGCCATGTGCGCCGGCGCCATTTCCTTCGCCAGGCTGCGCCGGCTCTATTTCGGCGCGGCCGACGAGAAGGGCGGCGCGGTGGTCAACGGCGTGCGCTTCTTCGCTTCGCCGACCTGCCACCATACGCCCGACATCTATCCGGGCATGGCCGAAGCCGATGCGGCGCTGCTGCTCAGGGACTTCTTTCGGGAAAGACGCGAAACGTAGAGCCTTCAGCTACCGAAGGCGACGGTTCCTACCAGGAGGGCAGCCAGTCGAAGAGCCCGCCGCTCTTGCCCTTGGCGGCCGCTTCCTTCTTGAGGCGGCGTTCCTTCTTGTATTCATCCTCGCCGAGTTCGCCCTGCGGCGCCGTGTCGGAGGCAGCTCGATAGGCCAGAGGCGGCTCGCTCAGGTATCTGCGAGTGTTGGGATCGCCCTGCTTTTGCTCTGCGGTGCGGCGCTGGATCTCGGCGGCGCGGCCCTTGTCTGAATCCTTCGGCGACCAGGCCGGCGGGTGGCTTGAGCCCGAATCCGCCAGCGCCTTCTTCACGGAAGCCGGATCGGTCTGCACGTCGTCGACGATCCCCGACTGATAGGACGGGTCGTCCTGGTGGGCAGTGGCGTCGGCACGCAGGCGGGCGCGGCGCTGCTCGGGCGATTCGGGCCAATCGGTGCTCGCCGTCTCGATGCTTTCCTGAGGCGGCGGCAGCACTTCCTTCTGCCCCGGCGCCGGCTTTACCAGCTCCGGACGCGGCCTGTAGTCGATCTGTTCCTTGTGCTTGGGCGTGATGGCGAAGGCGCCGGAAAGGTCGCCGGCAAGCTGCTCGCCAGCCGTCTTGTCGGTGCCGTAGGTCGGCGAACCCATGCAACCGGACAGAGCGAGGCCGGACGCGACAAGCGGCGCCAGCAGCGCAACGCGCACGGAAGTTCTGTCGATCATGCCAAAAAGTCCCACTCTAGACAGCCTCTCGATCGTCACCGGCCAAAGGCCCCGGTCCCCATCGTCCACGCTCTTGCGACGGAATTCCGGCGACAATTTGTCTTCCGGAGTTTCGCGTGTTTATCTCAACCACTCGTTAAGGGCAACGCGCGGGCGCTTTTCACCCGCCCGCCGTGGCATTTGTGCACCGGCTTTGAGCACTCACAAACGTCCCAGAGCCTTGAGTTCATGCAGCACGGCGGCATCGCGGGCAGACACGTCGGGGAATTCCACGTCCTGCCCGACATCGGCGGTATAGCGCCACGAACGCGCGCATTTGACCAAGCCGCGGTCCTCGGCCTTTTCGACCACCACCGCGACACCTTTGACATCGTCGAGCGCAAAGGCGCCTTCCGGCGCCTTGCCGTGGGCGATGACGAGATCGCTGGTGATCGCCATTTCGGCCATGTCGACATCGGCGATCGCGGCTTCAAGCGCGGCATCGTCGAGGGTCACGACCGGCACGGCTTCCAGCGAGGCACCGATGACCTTCTGAGCGCGTGCGATCTCGAGCGCGCCGGTGACGACGCGGCGAACCTGCCGCACCTTGCGCCATTTCTCAGCCAGTGCCTCGTTCTTCCAGTCGGCCGGAATCTCGGGGAACTGGTCGAGATGCAGCGAGACAGCATCCGGATGACGGTCGAGCCAGGCTTCTTCCGTGGTGAAGGGCAGCATCGGCGCCAGCCATTTCACCAGGCAGTCGAAGAGGTGGCGCACCACTTGCACCGAGGCCTTGCGCTTCACGCTGGCGGGTCCCTCGCAATAGAGCGCGTCCTTCCTGATGTCGAAATAGAAGGCCGACAGCTCGACCACCATGAAGTCGAGCAAAGTGCGGGTGATGCGTTTGAACTCGAACGCGTCGTAGCCCGAGCGCACGACCTCATCGAGCTCGGCCAGCCGATGCAGCATCAGCCGCTCCAGTTCCGGCATCTTGTCCAGCGGCACCTCCTCGCCATCGTCATGGGCGAGCGTGCCCAGCATCCAGCGGATGGTGTTGCGGAGCTTGCGGTAGGCGTCGATGTTGGTCTGCAGCACGTTCTTGCCGAGACGCTGGTCTTCCCAATAATCCGTCGTCACCACCCATAACCGCAGAATGTCGGCGCCGGACTGCTTGATGACGTCCTGCGGCACGACGGTGTTGCCGAGCGATTTCGACATCTTTCGCCCCTCCTCATCCATGGTGAAGCCATGGGTGACGACGGTGTCGTAAGGCGCCCTGCCCCTGGTACCGCAGCTTTCGAGCAGCGAGGAGTGGAACCAGCCGCGATGCTGGTCGGAGCCTTCGAGATAGACGTCGGCCGGCCATTTGAGGTCCGGACGGTCTTCCAGCGTGAAGACATGCGTCGAGCCCGAATCGAACCAGACGTCAAGGATGTCCATCACCTGCTTCCATTTGGAGGCCTCGTGATTGCCGAGGAAACGCTCCTTGGCGCCGGCAGCGAACCAGGCGTCGGCGCCTTCCCTCTCGAATGCGTCCATGATGCGCTGGTTGACGGCTTCGTCCTTCAGCACATTGCCGTCCTCGTCGGCAAAGACGGCGATCGGCACGCCCCAGGCGCGCTGGCGCGACAAGACCCAATCCGGGCGTTCCTCGATCATGGCGCGGATACGGTTCTGGCCGGCCGCCGGCACGAAGCGTGTGTCATCGATCGCCTTCAGCGCACGGCTGCGCAGCGTCGTGCCGTCGCCGAGGTCCTTGTCCATATAGACGAACCATTGCGGCGTGTTGCGGAAGATGATCGGCTTCTTCGACCGCCACGAGTGCGGATAGCTGTGCTTCAGCCGGCCGCGCGCGAACAGCGCATTGCGCTTGATCAGTTCGTCGATGACCGCCTGGTTGGCATTGCCCTTCTTGCCGTTGTCGTCGATGACGCGCGCCGCCCCGCCTTCGCGATCCGGGCCAAAACCCGGCGCGTCCCTGGTGAAGAAGCCGGCATCATCTACAGTGAAGGGGATGGCAGGGTCGATGCCACGTGCGCGCAAATCCGATGCCGCATCCATCCAGGCATCAAAGTCCTCGCGGCCATGGCCGGGCGCGGTATGGACGAAACCGGTGCCGGCATCGTCGGTCACATGATCGCCGGCCAGCATCGGCACGGCGAATTCGTAGCCGCCGCCGAGACCTTTGAAGGGATGTGAAAGTGTAAGGCTTCCAAGCTCTTCGACCGAAACGCTGCGAAGCCGATTCAAGGTGACCTTGGCCTTGGCCGAGGAGTCTTCGGCAAGCGCATCTGCAAGAATCAGCTTTTCACCGGGCTGTGGACCGAACGAATTTTCGGCTGCGGTAACTTCATAAAGGCCGTAGCCGATCCGTGACGAATAATTGACGGCACGGTTGCCGGGGATCGTCCATGGGGTTGTCGTCCAGATGACGACGTGGGCGTTGTCCAAAAGTGCAACGCTTTCCGGAACGCGCATGGACGGTGCAGCGTCTGATACAAAGTGCTCAACGCTCCAAAATCCTGACACAACTGGAAACTTCACCCAGATCGTGTCGGACTCATAGTCCTGGTATTCGATCTCGGCCTCGGCCAGTGCGGTGCGCTCGACGACGCTCCACATTACCGGCTTGGAGCCGCGATAGAGCTGGCCCGACATGGCGAACTTCAACAACTCCCCGGCGATGCGCGACTCCGAGTGGAAAGCCATTGTCGTATAGGGGTTCTTGAAATCGCCAACGACGCCGAGCCGCTGGAACTCGCCGCCCTGCACCGTGATCCAGTTCGCGGCGAAGTCGCGGCATTCCTTGCGGAACTCGTTGACCGGCACCTCGTCCTTGTTCTTGCCCTTGGCGCGGTACTGTTCCTCGATCTTCCATTCGATCGGCAGGCCGTGGCAGTCCCAGCCGGGCACGTAATTGGAGTCATAGCCGCGCATCTGGAACGAGCGGGTGATGACGTCCTTGAGGATCTTGTTCAGCGCGTGGCCGATATGGATGTTGCCGTTGGCGTAAGGCGGGCCGTCATGCAGCACGTATTTCTCGCGGCCTGCGGCCTCTTCGCGCAGCTTGCGGTAGAGATCCATGTCCTGCCAGCGCTTGACCAGCAGCGGTTCCTTTTCCGGCAAGCCGGCGCGCATCGGGAAATCCGTCTGCGGCAGGTAAAGCGTCTTGGAATAGTCGATCGTTTCAACAGTGTCGGTCATTGGTCTGCCATGTGCATTGCCCGGCGGGCGTAAAAGCTCGGGCGTGAACTATCATGATTTGGAAAAGCGCGAGGGGGGCGCGCAAAACTCCCGGCGGCTCCGGCGGCGCTCAGGCCGCCCGGAACACCGGGCCTGTAATTCGTATCGTCAGCGCGCGAACGCGTGAAAAGCTCGTCATTGCCGGGCTTTTAGCCGAGAAAGCCGCAGGAATAAAGCGTCTCTTGTTCGATTCACTTACATCGCGAAGTCGAAGCGATAGGTGGTCGAGACGCCGACCGTGAACTGGTTACGGTCGCCGCGCTCCTTGACCAGGCTGGAATCGGCGGCCGGGCCCATCAGGCGCGCATATTCGCCGAACAGGCTGGCGGTCATCGGATCGGTCACCTTCCAGGTGATGGCGCCACCAAGGCCGGTCGATTTCAGGCCGCCGCCAGGATGGTATTCGCTCAGGCCCGAGGCCGCAGCCTCCTTGGCGTTGACACCATAATAAGAGTCGAAATAGCCCGACGAGGCAAAGGACACGCGTGGTCCGCCCGAAATTCTGACAGTCGGCGTCACGTCGTAGAAAGCATCGGCGGCGATGTCGGCGACAAAGCCATCATGGGCACGAATGCCATGGCGCAGTTCGGCGCGGGCGCGCAGCCAGTCCGTCGGATAGATTTCGAAGAAGCCGCCGACCTCACCGCCCCAGCGCACCGGGTCGAGGCCCTTGAGCTCATCCTTGCTGTCGCGGGAAAACAGGAATTTTCCGGTCAGGCCGGCGCGGACGCCGCCATCGTCGACCAGCGCCAGCGAGATGTTGTCGTTGCGCGAGGTAAAGCGCGCGGCCGGGCCGGCCTTGCCCAGCGAGATGATCGGCGATGCGCTGAGCAGATAGCTGTTGGAGCCCTCGAATTTCGGCGCGACCATGCCGGTGGCGCCAAGCGTCAGGTACCAGTCGCCGGACATCCAGCCGAAGGCACCCTCGCCCGCATTGGCGGTGGACACAGTGAGCAGCGCCGAGGCGAGAAACAGCGGAATCGTCCAGACAATACGCATCATCACCCCATACGCGAAACAAACGGAGAGAACACCCGGCAGCCAAAGCCATGGCGCCGGTTCGGTAAAATTTGACTTAAAATCTACAGCAGTGGCGGCAACTGCGACCCTGTTTTTTGCGCTGTGGCCCATTTGAACAGGGCGCCGCCGGGCCTGTGGCGAGTTGACAGAAATAGCGAGGTTGCCTAAATTCGCGTTAGTGCAGACTAACATGAACAGATGGACCGCGCTTGGCGACCCGACCAGGCGGACGATCTTCGAACTGCTGGTCGAACAACCCTGTTCGGTCGGGGAATTGGCTCGTGCGCTTCCTGTCACCCGGCCGGCGGTCTCGCAGCACCTGAAGGTGCTCAAGGACGCCGGCCTCGTGGCCAACACACGGCTAGGCAAGCAACGCATCTACCGGGTCGATCCGGAAGGCTTGGCCAGCCTGCGCGCCGAACTCGACCGGTTCTGGAGCAAGACCTTGGCGGCCTACAAAGTGGTCGTCGAACAGCCCTTGAAGGAGCAGGAATGAGCACGCATCAACCGCCCGTGAGGCACTCCATCCTTGTCGAGGCTCCGATCGCGCATGCCTTCAAGGTTTTCACCGAGCACTTCGGCAGTTTCAAACCCAAAGAGCATAACCTGCTTGCGGTGCCGATCGCGGAGACGATCTTCGAACCCCGCGTTGGCGGTCACGTCTACGACCGCGGTGTGGATGGCAGCGAGAGCCGCTGGGCACGGGTGCTGGCCTACGAGCCGCCGAACCGACTGCTTCTGAGTTGGGATATCAGCCCTCAATGGCAGATCGAGACCAATCCGGACAGGACCAGCGAGTGGGAAGTCCGGTTTACGGCGGAGACGAATAGCCGGACCCGCGTCGAGATCGAGCATCGCAATCTCGAACGTCATGGCGAAGGCTGGGAAGGCGTGCGCTTTGGGATCGACGGGGATCAAGGCTGGCCCCTCTATCTCAGGCGATTCCAAGATCTTTTTGCCAGCAAGGTGACCTGAAGGAGCACAATTATGGAACCCTATTGGCTAAGCATCCTCGGTGTACTGATCCTCTGTCTTTTGTCAGTCGCGCTGGCGGTTTACTCGGGTTCGTCCAAGGGATTTGCCGGAGCGCTTTCCGGTCCGGTGATCCCGGCCGACGACGCCAATCTCCTCTACAGGATCGACCGCGTGCATATGAACTCGGTCGAGGCGCTGGCGCCTTTTGTCGTCCCGGCGGTGCTGGCCATGATGGTTGGCGTTGGGTCGGCCACGTTGGCGACCATTGTCTGGGTTCATGTGGCGATACGCCTGCTTCACCTGGGGGTTTACCTACGCGGCGGCAATGCCGCCAAGGGTGGCAGTGTCAGAACGATCGTCTACGTCTCTGGAGCGCTCGTCACGCTTGTCCTCGTCCTTGTGACTGGGTGGGCTGCCATAAGTTGACACATACGCGCGAACCTCAAGCCGCGCCACCGACGCTTTGTTTGTTTGGTAGCCGTCGCCATCGGCTGGACGTCCGCTACAGCCGGGGCTAACCTCCCGGCAAGGTGCCAGGCGATTTCGAGGAGATGCAGCCATGACGTTGCACGGTGATACCCTGAAAGATGCGATCGGCCGGACACGGGACAAATGGGGGTGGTTCGTCGCGCTCGGCGTGCTGCTGCTCATCTTCGGCGGCATTGCCTTCGGCAATCTGTTCATCGCCACCGTCGCCTCGGTCTATGTCGTGGGCTGGCTGATGCTGATGGCCGGCATCATCGAGATCGTGCATGCCTTCGGCGTGAAGACCTGGAGTCGCTTCTTCTATTGGCTGCTCAGCGGCCTACTTTATGCCGTTGCCGGTTTCTTTGCCTTCGACAATCCGCTGCTGGCCTCGACGGTGCTGACCTTGCTGCTGGCGGCGGCGCTGGTCGCTTCAGGCGCGCTCAGGGCCTGGGTCGGCTATAGCCACCGACCGGAAAAGGGCTGGGGCTGGGTCGTCGCGGCGGGCCTGATCAGCGTGCTGGCGGGGCTGACCATCGCCATGGGCTGGCCGGTCAACAGCCTGTGGGTGCTCGGGCTGTTCCTGGCCATCGACCTGATCTTCCAGGGCTGGAGCTTCATCGCTCTCGGACTGGCGTTGAAGAAGTAGGGGCTTGAAGAGGTAAGCGGCCGGAAGGCTCAAAAAGCGATGGCGCCGTCCAGATCCGAAAGCGGCCTGACGCCGGCCAGCAGCGCGCGCGCCTCCGCCTCGTCGCGCTTCATTTGTGCCACCAGCCCATCGAGCCCATCGAACTTCACCTCGGGGCGCAAAAAGCCGAAGAACGATACGTCGCAGATCTCACCATAGAGATCGCCGGCAAAGTCGAAGACGAAGGTTTCGAGCAGCGGCGCGCCATTGTGGTCGACAGTCGGGCGACGCCCGAAGCTGGCGACACCATCATGCAGCGTGCCGTCGCCGCGGCGAAAGCGGACGGCATAAATCCCTTCCTTCAGAGTCGTTTCCGGCGAAAGCCTCATGTTGGCTGTCGGGAAGCCGAGCGTGCGGCCGAGCTGCTGGCCGCCGATCACTTCGCTTTCGACGGTGAAGCGGTAGCCGAGCAGGCCTGCGGCCTCGGCGACCTCTCCCTCGCAGAGCAGCTCGCGGATACGGCTCGACGACACGACCTCGGCGCCCTCGTCGCGAAAGGCGTCGACCAGGGTGACGCCGAAACCATGGCGCTCGCCTGCCGCCATCAGAAACGCAGGACCGCCCTGCCGGTCCTTGCCGAAGTGGAAATCGAAGCCGGTCACGGCATGGGTGATGCCGAGGTTCGTCTCCAGTACATCGGTCACGAAAGCCTCGGCCGACAGGCCGGCAAAGGCGCGCGTGAACGGCTGTTCGACGAGTGCGGCAAAGCCCAGATGCGACAACAGCCGCGCCTTCATCGGCGGCGGCGTCAACACGAACAGCGGCATATCCGGCCTGAACACCTTGCGCGGATGCGGCTCGAAGGTCAGCACCAGCGCCGGCACGCCGCGCCGCCCGGCTTCGGCAAGCGCGCGATCGAGCACCGCCTGGTGGCCGCGATGGACGCCGTCGAAATTGCCGATCGCCACCACGCCGCGGCGCAAATGCGGCGGCAGCGGCGCGGTTGCTGAAATGTGTTCGAAAGCTGCGCTCATGCAGCAACCCTACCGCAGTCTCGGAATGACGGCGACCGGCCGGTAGCCGTGCTTTTGCAGAAAGCCCGCGAGCCTGGCGGGGTCCGGCTGCATGGGATCGCCATAGTCGCGCGCGTGAATGCCGCCCGAGACGTAAAGCACATCGATGCCGTTGTCGGCCGCGCCCTTGACATCGGTCATCATGCCGTCGCCGATGGCCAGCACCTCGGAGCGCGCGACGTCGCGGTCGAGAAGCACGGCAACCTCCCGCAGCGCTACGTCATAGACCGGCGCATAGGGTTTTCCGGCGATCAGCGTGCGGCCGCCAAGCTGGGCATAGTCGCGCGCCAAGGCGCCGGCGCACCAGATCATGCGCTCGCCGCGTTCGACCACGATGTCGGGATTGGCGCAGATGAAAGGCAGGTTCCTGGCGCGCAGCCGGCGCAGCATATCGGCGTAGTCCTCAGGCGTTTCCACCTCGTCATCGAACAGCCCGGTGCAGACCACGCCGGAAGCCTCGAACTCCTCGACGAGCTCGACGTCGAGACCGTCATAGAGGGTGAAATCGCGGTCGGCGCCGATATGGAAGATTTTTCGTGGACCTTCGGCGATAAGGTCGCGGGTCACATCGCCTGAGGTGACGACGCGATCGTAGGCGGCGGCGGGAACGCCGATCGCATTCATCTGCGCCACCACATCGGCATTGCGGCGCGGCGAGTTGGTGATCAGGACGACCGGGACCTTCGCCGCACGCGCGGCGGCAAGCGCTTCGGCAGCCGCCGGAAAATGCCATTCGCCATTGTGGATCACGCCCCAGACATCGCACAGGATGGCCGAGTAGGCGCCCGACAAATCCGCGAGCGAGCCGATGATGTCAGGCGAATCCGCCATGCCGTTTTCCTGCTGTGACGATCATTGCGAGAGCTGCAGCCGACGGTCCGCCGCAACCGGCCCCGCATTAACCGAAGCGTTTCATCCTGTCACCAGCTTTTCGGCACTTGCGAGGCTGTTGCGCAACGGGCTGATCGAAGGTTGCAACAGGCAGGAACCACCCTTCTCCGAGCTTCGGTCGATCGAAACAATGTCGCACCGCTGATCACCAGGGCCGAGTGGTTAACGAGCCTTGAAAAGATGGCCCTATGTTGAACGCAGTTCAGCAACCTGAAATTTAACGATTTTGTGGGCATCTTCGGACCGATATTGGGGTCCTGGCAGGGGTGCTGAAGGCATGATCCGCAGATTTCTGAACGACAGACGCGGCAACTATGCCTTGATGACAGTGATCACCATGGTGCCCTTGATGGGCGCGCTGGCGCTTGCCATCGACTACACCGACCTCCTGCGTCAAAAGCAGAACATGCTGAATGCGCTGGATGCCGCCGGGATCGCCACAGCGCAGCAGATCGTCGCCGGGGCGACCGACGCTGCGGCCAAGACCTATGCCAAAGTTTTTTTCGAGGGCAATCTCGGCCGCGTCAAAGCAACCAACACGGCGCTGACCGTGACACTGCCCAACAACAACACAGGCGGCGGCACGCTAAAGCTGTGCGCCACTTTGACGTTCCACCCTTATTTCCTGCCGGCAGCGGCCATGATGATCGGAAGAACCGCCGCCGACGTCACAACGTCGGCATGCTCGGAGATCCGTCTGAAGAACACGCTGGAAGTGGCGCTGGTGCTCGACAACTCCGGCTCGATGGACCAACTGGGGCATGGGTCCAACGAGGTGCGGTTCACCTTGCTCAAGAAAGCCGCCAAGCAGCTGGTCGATCAGCTGGCCGCCCAAGCGCAACAGATGAGGCAGGTCACCAGACCGGTGCAGTTCAGCCTCGTCCCCTTTGCAGCCTCCGTCAATGTCGGCCCGACAAATGCCGACGCACCGTGGATGGACACGACAGGCGTTTCGCCCCTCGACCAGGAGAACCTCGATTGGTCGACGCTTACCTCGGCTAACTCCCCAAACCAGTACGCACAAAAGTCCGGCAACTACTATTATGCGAAAGGCTCGGCCTGGGATGCGACGCAGCTGAACCAGGTGCTGACGCGCTTCTCGATCTACAAATGGATGAAGCGCATTTCGTCGTGCAAAACCTCAAACGGCGTCTGCACGTCCAATATAGTTTACGCACCGATTGCGACCTGGGGCGGCTGCGTCGAATCGCGTCCCTATCCTTACAACATACAGGATACGGCGGCTTCGACCTCGACACCGGCGACGATGTTCGTGCCAATGTTCGCCCCTGACGAGACCGACAATACCCAGAGCAAGAGCGGCCACCTTCTCCCCGCAAACAACAACTGGCACCTCGATATAACGTCAGGCACCGATTCTATACGTCAGAAATACATGCCAAAATATTTTAACGCCGGCGTCGGAAACAAGGTGACGCCGGCCTACGGGTCCAATGCCGGGCCGAACGCCAGCTGTAGCACGACCCCAATCACGCCGCTGACGGATGTGTCACCCGACGCCGGGGCGGCGGTAAAGAAAGCTATAGACGACATGGTCGATGTCGGCGCCACCAATGTGCCGGAAGGAATGGCCTGGGGCTGGCGGACCCTTTCGCACGCGGCGCCGTTCACGGGCGGCCGGCCCGAAACCGAAAAGGGCAACGACAAGGTGCTGATCGTGCTGACTGACGGTGCCAACACTTACTACACGCCAGACAGTGTGAGCGCTCAGCAATACTCGGGCACCGACTACCAGTACGGCGGCAACGACCTCGCCGGTAGCAAGGCCCTCTATTCGTCTCTCGGGTACCTCGCCTATCCCGGCCAGACCAAGCCCTTCAACAGCGCCTACACCTATGGCCGTCCGTTCCTCGGCACCACCACCAACGTCAGCAAGAGCGACTATTCGAATCCCAACTACACCAAGGCGATGAACGAGCACTTCGCCACGCTCTGCGACAATGCAAAGTTGGCCGGCGTGATCGTCATGACGATCGCGCTTGACCTCGACGCAAGCAAGGCCGCCGAGTCGGCACAGATGACTGCCTTGAAGACCTGCTCGTCGAATTCTCGCTTCCGCAAGGATGTGGCCGGCAATCCGGAGAAGCTGTTCTATAACTCGACGGGTGCCACGCTGTCGGACGATTTCAAGAAAATCGGCGACGAACTGTCCAATTTGCGCATCGTCAGCTGACCGGCGTAATCCAAAGGAACGAAGCGCCACTTCTCCAGCGGGGCGTTTTGCGTTCGGCAGCTGGCGCATTTGGTTAGCGCCTGGTGAAGCGCTATCCGCGCAATCGAGCAGTTTCCCAAACCCGTCCTTCAACGTTTTGTGAAACTGTGGCGGCATTGAAGAATCCGCAGGCGGGGCCGCTTACATCACATGCGTGAACTCTGGCGCACATTCCGGCGTGACTTCTGGCGTGACCGCCGCGGCAATTACGCTCTGATGACCGTTGTGGCGATGGTGCCACTGATGGGCGGCGTGGCAATGGCTGTCGACTACACCGGCGTGGTCAGCGAGAAGCAGAGGGTGGTCAACGCGCTTGACGCCGCCAACTTCGCCACAGCGCGCCGGCTGGTGGAAGGCGCCACCGACGACCAGTTGCGGGCCTATGCGCTCGACTTCTTCAAGGCAAACCTCAACGACGTCGATCCCGCCGACACGACGCTCAGCGTTACGCTGCCCAGCAGCACGACCGGCGGCGGCATCGTCAAGCTGTGCGCCAGCCTGGTCTACAAGCCCTATTTCCTGCCGGCAGCGGCGATGCTGATCGGCAGGACGTCGGAAAACGTCACCTACTCCGTGTGTTCGCAAGTCCGGCTGAAGAACACGCTGGAAGTGGCCATGGTGCTCGACAATTCGGGGTCGATGTCGAACACGGGCACGGGTGCGGGACAAAAGCGCATCGACCTTCTCAAGCAAGCCGCCAAGCAGCTGGTCGACACGCTTGCCTTGCAGGCCGCGATGATCAAGCAGATCGACAAGCCGGTCCAGTTCAGCCTGGTGCCGTTCGCCGCCTCTGTCAATGTCGGCGCCAGCAACGACAACGCGTCATGGATCGACGCCTACGGGCTGTCGCCCATCCACAACGAGAATTTCGCTTGGTCGACGCTTAACGCAGCCGACAAATATGCCCAGAAGATCGGCGGCATCTGGTACAAGAAAGGCACTGGCTGGGGTGAGCAGGAGGGGCAGATGCTGACCCGCTTCTCGCTCTACCGCGACATGAAGGTGGTCACCAGCCACGAGCGCATCGTCGGCAGCAAACGCGTGGTCTGCGACAAATATCGTGCCAATCATACATGCTCGGACAGCCACAACGAATACGACTACAACGACACATACGGACCGTTCGCCAGCTGGCAGGGCTGCGTCGAGGTCCGTCCCTACCCCTATAATGTCACCGACGCGCCGGCCTCCGGCGGACCGAACAACACCGGCACCGGCGTCGGCGATCCCGCGACCATGTTCGTGCCGATGTTCGCGCCAGACGAGCCGGGCAATCATTGGTACATAACGCAGGACCCCGACGAGGTGGCCCCCAAGACCTATGGCGCGGCCAACAGCTGGTGGAACGACGATCCGGCGAGCACCTCCGGCAAGTCCAGGCAGTCCAACATGGCCAAGTATTTCCAGCCGCGGCCGATCAATGCTCCGGTGCTGTCGGCCGGTGCCGGTCCTAACTACAGCTGCACGACGACACCGATCACGCCGCTGACCGACGTCTCCAACACCGCCGGGCTGACCAAGATCAAGGCTGCGATCGACCTGATGGCGCCGAACGGCTTCACCAATGTGCCGGAGGGCATGGCCTGGGGCTGGCGCACCGTCTCCAGCACGGAGCCTTTCACAGGAGGACGTCCTGAGACGGAGCGCGGCAACGACAAGGTGGTCATCGTGCTCACCGACGGCGAGAACACCTACGCGGTGCCCAGCAGCGATCCCGCCGGCAACAAGTCGACCTATGCCGGCTATGGCTATACCGGCGTCGGCTACAACGGCACTGCGGTCACCCGCCTGTTCGGCGGCACGTCGAGCGCCAGCGGCCAGCTCAACTATTCGTCGAGCAACTACACCGCCGCCCTCAACGAGCAGATGGCGACGCTGTGCAACAACGCCAAGGCGGCCAACATCATGGTGATGACGGTGGCGCTCGATATGTCGACGACCGACGCCGGCGACAAGAGCGCGATGGAGGCACTGAAGGTGTGCTCGTCGGACTCGCGCTTCCGCAAGGATCCGGCCGACCCGAGCAAGCCTGCAAAACTGTTCTGGAACGCGACCGGCGCCACGCTGTCCGACAATTTCAAGGAAATCGCCAACGAGCTCTCGAACCTGCGCGTGGTGAGCTGAGGGTTGAAGCTGCTGATCTTCCCCCACCTTGCGGGGGAAATTGGCGGCTTCGCCGCTTTCGCCAATTTTCGACGCTGGCGCAAAGGCTCCGGCCATCATGCTCTTGCGGTGAGTCAAAACGCGTGGTGGGTATCGTCACCGCTTCCCGGAGATTGCCCGTGCCCGAAACCGCCAACCATCTCGCCTTCGCGCTGGTCTGCCTGGGCATGGTGCTGACGCCCGGGCCGAACATGATCTACCTGATCTCGCGCTCGCTGTCGCAAGGCCCGAAGGCCGGGCTGATCTCGCTCGGCGGCGTGGCGGCCGGCTTTCTGTTCTATGTCGTATCGGCTGCGCTGGGCATCACCGCGCTGCTGCTTGCCGTGCCGTTTGCCTATGACGCACTGCGCATTGCCGGCGCGCTCTATCTGCTATGGCTCGCCTGGCAAGCGGTGCGGCCCGGCGGGCGCTCACCATTCCAGGTGCGCGAACTGCCGAAGGACAGGCCGCGCAAGCTGTTCGCGATGGGCCTGATGACCAATCTCCTCAATCCCAAGGTGGCGGTGCTTTATCTGTCGCTGCTGCCGCAGTTCATCTCGCTGGGCAACGGCCATGTGCTGTCGCAGCTTCTGGTGCTCGGCGCCACGCAGATCTCGATCAGCCTGACCGCCAATGCCATCATCGCGGTAACGGCCGGTTCGATCGCCACCTTCCTTGCCGGACGGCCGCTATGGATGGTCATCCAGCGCTGGATGATGGGCACGGTGCTCGCCGCGCTGGCGCTTAAAATGGCGACCGACGCGCAACGCTGATCGGACGCAGCGCGCCGAGACTACATCGGCCGCCGACCTTCCCATTCGAATCGGCCGGCCGAACCTGCACGGAGGCCAGCGATTGAGATTTTCGCAGCCCTGCCCGGCAAAAGCCATGATCGCCGCTAAGTCAGGCAGGCATGACAATGATCTGCACCACCAATCATCCGCTCGCGCAAACCCGCTCTGGCGCAGCAAGTCCAAAACCAAGCAGGCGCCTGCTGCTGATCGGCCTTGCAGCCATGGCCGGCCTCGCTGCTTGCAGTACGGTCTCGGTGCCGACCGGCGAAGGCGCCGGTGTGTCGTCCTCGGCCACCGCGACGCTGGCCGGCATCCGAGCTTCGGCCGGACTGCCGGCGCTGGTGCCGGACGCCCAGCTCGAGCAGGCCGCTCGGCAGCAGGCCGGCTATATGGCCTCACGCGAACGCATGAGCCACACGACGGGCTGGGGAAAGGATTTCGCGTCGCGGATGAAGGACAATGGGGTGCGGGGCGCCGCCGCCGAGAACATCGCCGAGGGCCGCTTCGACCAGCAGAAACTGTTCGACATCTGGATGCATTCGGCTGGCCACCGCCGCAACATGCTCGATCCGGATTTCAGCCGCTTCGGCCTCGCCTATGTACGCGACGGACGCGACAGCGCCATCCGCTACTGGAGCCTGGTGCTCGGAAAATAGCAGCCAGCGGTTACGGCGCGAGCCAGCCGTCAGCCTTTCGCGATCAGCTCGCCGATATCCCCAGCCGACAGGGGTTTGCTGAAATAATTGCCCTGCACCTCGTCACAATTGTTCTTGCGCAGGAAGGCGACCTGGTCTTCCGTTTCGACACCTTCGGCCAGCACCCGAAGGTTCAACTTCTGCCCCAGGGAAATCACGGCGCCAGTGACCGCTTGATCGTTCTCGTCGGTCGCGAGATCGTTGATGAAGGACTTGTCGATCTTCAGCCGCGCCACCGGAAACGTCTTGAGAGCGCTGAGACTGGAATAGCCTGTTCCGAAATCGTCGATCGATATCTGCACGCCGAGCTTTTGCAGTCCGTTCATCGTTGCGACCGCCAGCTCGAAATCCTGCATGATCAGGCTTTCCGTCACTTCGAGCTCGAGATACCTCGCCTCCAGGCCGCTTTCCTTCAATGCGTTGACGACGCGGTCGATCAGGTTCTTCTCCCGGAACTGCCGCGCCGACACGTTGACGCAGACGGTTACGGGCGACAGACCGGCGCGCTGCCAGGCTTTGTTCTGCCGGCAGGCTTCGTGCAGGATCCAGTCGCCGAGCGGCACGATCAGCCCGGTCTCCTCGGCGGTCGGGATGAACATCGCCGGCGAAACCAGGCCTCGCGTCGGGTGGTTCCAGCGCACCAGCGCTTCGACGGCGAAAACCTGCCCCGATCGCAGATCCACCTGTGGCTGATAATGCAGAGCGAATTCCGACCGGGCGAGCGCGTTTCGCAATTCCTCCTGAAGCAGGAATTTTTCATGTGCCGTTGAGTTGAACTCCGGGGCATAGAACTGGAAATTGTCGCGGCCGAATTCCTTGGCGCGATACATGGCGGCGTCGGCATTGGCCAACAGCGTATCCGGGCTGGTCCCGTCCTTCGGGTAATTTGCGATGCCGATGCTGGCCGTCGTTCTCAGCCGATGCTCTCCGACAAGAACCGGTTCCGCGATCGCATCCCTGATCGTCTGCAGGGTTTCCGAGACCACATCGACATTGGTGGTTTGGTCGAACAGGACGATGACAAATTCGTCGCCGCCAAGCCGCACGACGGTGTCGGTGGCCTTCACGCATCCAACCAAACGGCTGGCGACGGTCTTGAGGAGTTCGTCGCCGGCATTGTGGCCAAACGTATCGTTCACCAGTTTGAAATTGTCGAGATCGATGAACACTACCGTCATCCAGCGATTGTATCGCTGCGCGTAGAGGACCGCCTGGGAAAGCCGATCCTCCAGCAAAGCGCGATTGGGCAGGCCGGTCAGCGCATCATGGTTGGCCATGAAGTGGATCTGGTCTTCCGCCAATTTGCGCTCGATTGCGATGCCGGCAATGTGTGTGGTGAATTCGATCAGGCGGGTCTCGGCATGGGTGGGTTCGCGCACGGTCATCGAATACATGGCAAAGGCGCCCAACACGACGCCCCGATGCGACAGGATCGGGGTTGACCAGCACGAACGATAGCCATGGGGTGCCGCCAGTTCGCGGTAATCGTCCCAAAGCGGATCCTGCAGAATATCGGTAACAATGACCGGTTCCCGCCGGTAGATGGCGGTTCCGCAGGATCCCACCTTGGGACCGATGGCGGCCCCATCGATGGCGCTCGTATAGGCTTTCGCCAGGCCCGGCGCCGCACCGTGACGCAAATGAATGCCGTCCTTGTCGAGCAGCAGGACGGAACCGAATATCCCCTTCAACTGAGACTCGACGAAGCGCATGAGGCGGTCGAGCACGTCCTCCAGCGGCGCGCTCGTGGCAATCATTTCGAGGATCTGCGCCTGCCCGCTGCGAAGGACATCCGCCTGCTTGCGGGCGGTGATGTCGTGGGCGATGCCAACCAGGCCGAAGATTTCATTTTGACGATTGCGCAGCGGCACCTTCGTCGACGAAAGCCATTTGCCGTTCCCCGACGCATCGACGACAAACTCTTCCGCGTCGATCATTGGTTGTCCGCTCTTGAGCAGGCGCTGCTCGACCAGGCGAAATTTCCGCGCAAATTCCGGGGGGTGGAGATCAAAATCGGTCAAACCGATCATGTCGCTGGTCTTGTTGCGGCCGCTATCGGTCGCAAGGGCGCTGTTGACCACGACGAAACGGCTTTGCGTATCCTTGACCCAGAGATAATCGGGCACCCAGTCGATCAGCGCCTGCAGCGAAATGCGCTCGTCGACGATCTGCCGATTTGCGAGGAGTTCAGTGATGTCCTCATGCGTGGCGATCCAACTGCCATCGGGCATGGGCTGGTTACGGATCTGGATTGTGCGACCATCGACAAGTTTGGCGGTCCAGAGCCGCGAAGCCTTGCCCGAATTGATCGAGCGAGCCGTTGCGAGATAGGTGTCGGCGGCCGTCGCCGCCGTGCCGGCGGCAACGCGGCGTTCGACTATTTCGCTCAGTGTCACGCCAGGCCGCAATTCCTCGGGCGCAATGCGGTAGATTTCCGCATAGCGCCGGTTGCTCAGGATCAGCCGTTCATCGGCATCGAAAAAGCAGATGCCTTGCGAAATATTCTCGATCGCAGTCTCGAAGCGCAGGGTCTGCCCTTCGAGACCCGCAATGGTCGTGCGAAGTTCTCCCTCGAGCGTATCGTAGGAAACGTCAGCCAGTCTTGCCAATGCGGCTACGCCCACCGGCCGGCGCGCCCCGACGGATCTTCTGGATGACTTCGTGACCAAACAGACCTCCTCCGGTTTGGCACCTGAAACAAGAAAGGGCCTCTGTCGTGCCAGACGAAAGTCGACTGACAATGTTACAGATGTGCTAATTCAAGATGAACTGTAACGGAATTGGAGGCGTCAGCAACCAGATACCAAAGGTGCAAATGTCATTTCAAATCAACTTCCAACGGCTCATTATCGATATTCTTTTGCACACGCGGGTTTTGACGATCATCCGAGCAACAATCATCAGGGGCAACCAGCTTGCTGCCAGCGCTACCGGCGCCCGCCTCAATCCATATGCGCGGCAGGAGCGGCCGCGCCGGCCGGAGCGGTCTTCGGCTTGCGCAGCAGGAAGACAAACGGAATGGCAACCAGCGTCATCACCATCAGCAGTTTGAAGTCGTTGACGTAGGAGATCATCATCGCCTGGATGTTGACCATGCGGTCCACCTGCGAAAGTGCCGTCGGATCGCCGCCTGCTGCCGCCGGCGAGGCCGCCCACAAATTGGGGTTGAACGGGTTGATGAAAGCCGACAGTTCGGTGTGATTGACCTGCGTGTTGCGCACCATGAGAACCGTCACCACCGACACGCCGATCGACGAACCGAGATTTCGAACCAGGCTGAACAGGGCCGTGGCGTCGGTGCGGAAGCGCACGTCGAGCGTGGCGAAGGCCACCGTCGACAGCGGCACGAACACCATGCCCATGCCCAGGCCCTGGATGACGCCGGAGCTAAGGATCAGCCAATTGTCCATCTGCGGCGTGAAGGAGGACATGGTGTAGAGCGACTGCGCGGTGAGCAGAAAGCCGATGACGACGAGGATGCGGGCGTCGATCCTGCTCATGAGCCGTCCAACGACAAGCATCGAAATCATCGTGCCGACACCGCGCGGCCCCAGGACGACGCCGATGGTGACGGTCGGATAGCCGAAGATGGTCGACAGCATCGGCGGCAGCAGCGACATCGAGGCCAGGATCAGCACGCCCATGACGAAGATGAAAGCCAGACCGGTGACGAAATTGCGGTCGAGGAAGATCTTGGGGTCGATGAAAGGACGTTCCGCCGTCAGTGTATGGATGATGAAAACCCAGAAGCCGGTGATCGAAAGAGCAAGCTCGATCCAGATTTCGACCGAGGAAAACCAGTCGACCTCGCCGCCGCGGTCGAGCAGCAGCTGCAGCGCGCCGACGCCGAGCGAAATCATGGCGAAACCGAAGAAATCGAAGCTGCGGATCCGCCGGGCAACGACCGGCAAATAGGCTGCCATGCCGAGGAAGGCGATGATGCCGACCGGCAAATTGATGAAGAACACCCAGCGCCAGTTGAAATTCTCGGTCAGCCAACCGCCCAGCGTCGGACCCAGGATCGGCCCCAGCATGATGCCGGCGCCCCAGATGGCCATCGCCTGGCCGTGGCGTTCCCTGGGGTTGATGTCGAGCAGGAAGGTCTGCGACAGCGGCACGATGGCTGCGCCGAACACGCCCTGCATCAGCCGGAAGAACACTATGCTCTCCAGGCTCCAGGCAATGCCGCACAGCATCGAGAACACGGTGAAGCCGACAACCGCCGCCAGGAACAGTTCCTTGCGGCCGAAGCGGTCGGCCAGCCAGCCGGTCACCGGCGTCATGATCGCGGCGGCAACGATGTAGGAGGTCAACACCCAGTTGATGTTGTCGGGCGACGCGCCGAGGTCGCCGGTCATGGTCGGCAGCGCGACATTGGCGATCGTGGTGTCGAGCGCCTGCATGACCGTCGCCAGCATCAGCGCCACGGTGATCAGGCCGCGATGCGGCACTTCCTTGAAAGGTTCTGGTGTGGTCATGATGCGGAACTTCCGACAGGTAACAAAAAGGTGTACATTAGGTTTCCGGGCGGCGAGGCCTTCTCTGGTGAAGAGACCCTCATCGCGGTGGGACGCGATCTATCGATGTGGGGGTTACATCGATCGAAGGTCTCGACACATCAGGCGCTTGCCGCCCGGAAATCCAAGGTCCGAAGGATGGGCGCCGAAGTGGTCCAGGTTCTGGGCAGGCCGCGATGCGGCCCGGTCCAATCCACCCCTCGTTCAACCTGCCGTCGGACCGATCCTGTCATCTCAACTTCACCTCGCCTGCGGCGGGCGTTCTGCCGGGCCGTGATCCTGCTTTTCGAGATCACGGTCCATTCACAGTCTATTGTGCTTCGCCTGCGGTGGCGTGGCCGAAGATAGCGGGGAACCCGCGAGCAACGCCGGTATCCACCGTAACCGAGGCGCTCATACCGGTGCGCAGCGCCATTTTGGCGTCGGCATCGGTCAGCTCCAGGCGCACCGGAATGCGCTGCGTGACCTTGACCCAGTTGCCGGTGGCGTTTTGAGCAGGCAACAGCGAAAACTCCGCGCCGGTGCCGGCGCCGATCGCCTTGACGGTGGCCTCGAAAGTTCTGCCCGGATAGGTGTCGACGACGATCTCGGCCTTCTGGCCAGGCTTCATGTGGGTAAGCTGGGTTTCCTTGAAATTGGCATCGATCCAGGTGTCGCCGGTCTCGACCAACGCAAACAGCGGCGTGCCGGAACCGACATACTGGCCGATCTTGAACGAGGAGGCCTGGCTGATGACGCCGTCGGCCGGCGCCTTGACCGTGGTCTGCGCCAGATCGTAGGCGGCCTTGTCGCGCGCGGCGAGTGCGGCCATCACCGTCGGATGCTTGTCGGTCTCGATATCGGGATTGCCGGCGAGAGCCGCCTTGGCGCTGATGATGCCTTGCTCGGCAACGGCCAGTTGCTGCCTGGCTTTGTCGAGATCGTTCTTGGCCTCGTCCAGCGACGATTTGGCGTTGATGCCCTTCTGGGCAAGGTCGGCGGCGCGGTCATACTGCGACTGCGCGTAGTCGACCTGGCTGGCATCGGACTTTTCCTGCGCCAGCGCCTGGCTGTAGGCGGCGCGCAGCTGTTCGATACCGACGCGTGCGACTGCGACCGCCGCGTCGGCCTGCGCCAATGCAATCCGGTAGGGCTCGGGGTCGACGGCAAACAGCACATCGCCCTGCTTGACCTGCTGATTGTCCGAGATGCCGACCTGAACGATGCGTCCGGCGGTGTCCGAGGCGATCGACACCTTGGCCTGCTGCAAATTGGCGTTCTCGGTTTCCTGATAGCGGCCGCCGGTCACCCAGACATAACCGCCACCAATGGCCAGCGCGGCCGGCAGGGCGACCATCAGCAGCAAGCGGCCGAGGCGGCGCTTCTTGACCGGAGCCGGAGCGGGTTGAACCGGGGGAGCCACCGCGACAGGTGCTGCGGCCGGCTGTGCAGGCGCTTCGGCGGCCGGCTTTGCCGGCGTCTCGATCTTGGTTACATTCTCGTCTAGTTTGGCTGCCGCGTTCATGCTGCTGCCCCTTCCGTACTCTTCAAGGACGACGTCTCGCCGTCCGCCAGGTTTTGCACGATGGTGTCCAGCGCCCGGATCAGGACGCGGCGGTCGTCCGGCGAAACGCCGACCAGCGATTCCTCATAAACTTCGCCGGCAAGGCTTTTGACCTCGGCATAGGCCGCGTTCGCCTTGGCTGTCGGGAAGATCATGCGCACGCGCCGGTCAGTTGCATCGGAGCGCCGTTCGATCCAGCCGCCCTCCTCCATCCGGTCGACGAGGCGTGAAACGCTGATCGGCTCGATTTCGAGAAGTTCGGCGAGGCGAGCCTGGGCGACGCCCGCCTCCTTCGCAACGCGAACCAGAAGCCGCCATTGTGCCGAGGAAAGGCCAAGTCCGCTGGCGCGCGCCTCGAAGCGCTTGCGCATAAGGCGCTGCACGTCGTGGATCAAAAAGCCCAATCTATCTATGCCGTCGGAAACCATGAGCGGTATATATTATAAGCGTGCTTACCATTCAAGGCGCCGCATTGCACCAGAGCCGAAAAAGAGGGATGGCAGCCATGCAGATGCGGTCATGGCACAGTCAATGACGGTTGCGGATGACCTCCCGACCGTGACGTGAATTGCCGTCGAGAACGCCGCGAGGAGAAAGGTCGTCTTGCGCGTCCTCGCCACCGGCACACCTAGGCTTTCGGCGGCATTTTCGCCGGCGGCGAAGGCATCGAGCCGGCGGTGGTTCCACAGCGCATAGGCAAGGATGGTGCCCGCACCCAGCGCGCCCAGATATTGTCCCAGCGAGCCAGGCCGAGGCCGCCCAGCAACGGCTTTCCACGATGGTGACCTGCCACAGTCGACCAGCGCCCTTCGATTTTACGACAGGCGCAATTTCGATCAAACTGGCCTCGCAAAAAGCCGACAAAATGTGCCGCCAAATGCGAGGAGACCTATGAACCCGACCGAGAAAGCGCTGTGGTTTGTCGAGAGCCATCTGCCGGAAGCGATCTCGCTTGAAGATGTCGCGCAAAGCAGCGGCGTCTCGCGCTTTCATGTGACGCGCGCCTTTGGCGCCGCCACCGGCCGTTCGGTGATGGGCTATATGCGCGCGCGCCGGCTGACCGAAGCGGCGCGCAAGCTGGCTTCCGGCGCGCCCGACATCCTCGCGGTCGCGCTCGATGCCGGCTACGCCTCGCACGAAGCCTTCACCCGCGCCTTCCGCGATCAGTTCGGCACGACGCCGGAACTGGTGCGCGCGCAGGGCAGCCTCAGCAATCTCGACCTGGTGGAGCCGATCCTGATGGACCAGTCCTTCCTCGCCTCACTGCCGCCGCCGCGCTTCGAGACCGGCCGTCCCTTCCTCATTGCCGGCCTCGGCGAGCGCTACAGCTGCGAAACCAGCGCGGCCATTCCGATGCAGTGGCAGCGCTTCGGTCCCTATATCGGCAACATTCCGGGCGAGACCGGCGACGTCGCCTATGGCGTCTGCGTGAACGGCGACGATGCCGGCAATTTCGACTATATCGCCGGCGTCGAAGTTTCGGATTTCTCGGACCTGCCGAAGGAGCTTTCGCGGGTGCGGGTGCCGGCGCAGAAATACGCCGTGTTCACCCATGCCGAGCACATCTCCACGATCCGCCGCACCGTCAACACGATCTGGAACAAATGGCTGCCGGCCTCGGGGCACGATATAGCCGACGGCCCCGAATTCGAGCGCTACGGCCCGGAGTTCGATCCGCGCAGCGGCAATGGCGGGCTGGAGATATGGGTCCCGGTGGCCTGAACGCCGCTACAGCTCCAGGTTCCAGTTCTGGCCGACCAGATCCTTGCCGAAGGCGTGATGGCGCTCTTCGTCTACCAGCCTGAAGCCGGCACTCTCGTAGATGTGGCGGGCGGCGGTCAGGATGTCGTTGGTCCATAGGGTCAGCGTCTTGTAGCCCTTGGCACGAGCAAAGCCGATGCACTCCTGAACCAGCCGCTTGCCGATGCCGAGGCCGCGCGCCGATGGTTCGACATAGAGCAGGCGCAGCTTCGCCACCGCGTCGGATTTGCGCACGACGAAGACCGAGCCGACCACCTCCCCTTGCCGTTCGGCAATCCAGCTGCGTTCCCATTCTGGATCGAAGGATTTTACGAAGGCGCCGAGGATTTCGGCGACCAGCGCCTCGTAGGTTTCGTCCCAGCCATAGTCCTGTGCGTAGATCTGTCCTTGGCGGCGCACCACCCAGCCGATGTCGCCGACCTGCAAGGGGCGCAGCATATACGGCACTTTGGACTCCGGGCTGTCGCCCAGGAGTTGCTGCACCGTCTGCATGGCCTTGACCAGCCGGTCCTGTTCGGCAGCAGGAAGCCGCTCCAGCAAGGCCGCGACCTGGTCGTGCGAAGCCCGGTTCAGCGGCGCGAAGGCCTGCCGCCCCACCGGCGTCAGCGTGATCGACGACTGCCGCGCATCCGACGCCAGCGACGCGCGCGCAATCAGCTGCAGGTGCTCGAACTTCTTCAGGAGCCGGCTGACATAACCGGCGTCGAGGCCGAGATCGCGGATGAGATCGCTGGCGGTCAGGCCATCGCGATGCGCCAGTTCGTAGAGCACCCGCGCCTCGGTCAGCGAGAAGGCGCTTTTCAGCAGGCCTTCGTCGAGCAGACCTATCTGGCGGGTGTAGAAGCGGTTGAAAGCCCGCACCGCGTCGATGCGCTCCTTGCCGGGTTGATGATGGATCGTCATGGGAAGCCTCCTGCCCATCAACGATCGGTCATTTATTTGACTTAGTCAAGTATGTACGAGATGCTCACGCGGTCGCTTCTCAGGCGATCGCGCGGCGGCGCCGCGCGATCAGGACGAACAGGCCGAGCAGCACGACGCTGGCCGCCGCACTGGCGGCGGCAAATTCCGGCACCGGGCGAAAATCCTTGCCGTCGATCAGCAGCGATGCCGCGACCGGGCCGATCGCCAGACCGAAAAGCTGGGCCGCCGGCACCAGAAGCACGGCCGTGCGCGTCTCGTCGGCGGTGATCGCCAGCCGGATCTGATAGGGCACGATGAACAGAAGGATGAAGCCCATGATCAAGGCCGCGACCCAGAAAACCGTCAGGCCGGGGCTGCCGGCGAGCACCACGGAACTGGCGACGGCGACCACGCCGATCGCCACGATCGCGAAGCGGTAATCGATGCGCGCCTCGAAGACGGTAGCCGTCATTGCGCCCAGCACCTGCAATGCGAGGTTGGCCGAGACGATCAGGCCGACGGTGCGGCCATCGATGCCGTATTGTGCGCCAAGTGGCTCGAGAAACGCCCAGACCGAGCCGAAGAACATGAAGTAGCAGAAGACGCTCAGCAAAGCGGCAAGCGAAGGAACGGTCAGCACATTGCTGAACTGTTCCTCCTTGGGCAGGTCGGCATAGCTATCGGGGACGATGAAGGCGACCGCCACCGAAGCGATGCAGACGACGGCAAGGACGATGAAGCCGCCTGCCGATCCGGCGGCCGGGATGACGTAAAGCGCCACCAGCAGGGCAAGGGCGCATTGCGCCAGGGTCTGAAGGGTGACGAAGAAGCCGCCGATGCGCTCGGCCCGGCGCGAACGGGCGATCAGTTCCGTGGCGACCGCCACCAGCCCGCCCTCGGCGAGGCCGGCCACCGCGCGGGCGGCAATCAGCGAGGTGGAGGTCAGCGCATAGGAGGTCGCCCAGTTCGCCAGCGCCAGCAGGACCAGAAGGACGGCACTTTTCCAGCGCATATTGTGGGCGGAAAGCATCATGGCCACCACAGCCGAACCGATGCCGATGGCAATCATCTCGGCCGTGGCGACCAGCGCGAGTTCGTCGCCGCTGACATGCCCCTCGGTATAGAGTGCGCCGAGCAGCACCGGCTGCAGCCCGAGAATGAGCAGGCCGACCGAGCCGATCCACAATGCCGAGGCGAGTTGCGCCCCAGTGGGGTTGCCGACCAGCCAGTCGCCGTTCCCGGCATCGGCGTTACCAGCAGAAGTCACGGTCGCCTCCCAACGTCCTTGCCTGGCGGCAAAAAAACTGACAGTCTGTCAGCATTTAGAAACTGATACTCGATCATATTCGTTTGTCAATCAGTAGCGGGACTTGGCACCAACAAGGCTGGGGATGGTCTTGGCGATCGAATGGTCTGGGCGATCGAGAGGATGGCGGCATGAACGAAGCAGTGCAGATGACGACCGAACCGAGGCGCAGGCCCAAACAGGAGCGCAGCCGCGAGCGCATCGACGCCATCCTGTCGACGACCATGCGGCTGATCGGCGAGAAAGGCATCGACGCCGTCACCATGAAGGAAGTCGGCGCACAGGCCGGCGGGCCGATCGCCACCGTCTATCATTACTTCCCCAACAAGTCGGCGATCCTGGCGATGCTCTACGAGCGATTCTCCGAAGTGAGCCGCGCCCGGCTTGCCGCGATCGTTGCCGACGTCGGCGGGCTGAGCGACGTTATCGCTGCGGCCGACCGGCTGCTCGACGACTACTATGAGCGCGTCGCCGGCGACCCCGCCATTCAGGACCTGCAAAACGCCATCCAGGCTGACAAGGCGCTGAAGAATCTCGACATCGCCGAAACCCGGCACCAGGCGACGATGTTCTGCGACCATGTCGGCCCCTTTCTCGCGCCAGAGCGACGCAATGAGTTCGGCCGTATGGTTTTCCTGATCTTCCAGCTGGCCGGCGGCGTCGTGCGCATGGCGCTGACCCAGGACCAGGAGGAAAGCCGCCACACCATCGAGGACTACCGGTCGATCATCCATACGCAGTTGGGACTGTTTCTCTAGCGCCCGATTCGACCCCGTCCGGTCTGGTGGATGAGGTTTTCGAAGCCGTCGGCCAGGTTGGCGGCGCCGGCGGCGACGATCTTCGACAGGTTTCTGGCGCGACCCGGGGTCTTGTTGGCATCGAGCAGCACGGCCCTGCCCTCATGCACGACAAAGTCGAATTTGCCATAGTCGAAGCCCAGCTTCCGACGCAGGGCGCGCAATTCGTCGGGAACCGCAACCGGCTCCCGGCGGATGG
Organism: Mesorhizobium sp. P170090; assembly: GCF_057786115.1. Lineage (NCBI taxonomy): Bacteria > Pseudomonadati > Pseudomonadota > Alphaproteobacteria > Hyphomicrobiales > Phyllobacteriaceae > Mesorhizobium > Mesorhizobium sp. P170090. The sequence goes on along the minus strand of NZ_JBYNWH010000001.1, from coordinate 3,408,815 downwards.
TGTCGTCGCCCTTGACCAGGCGCTGTGGCGAGACATAGCGGATGCAGCGCTCCCGATCGCCGCAGAATATCCAGAACCGCGCCGCAAACCCGTCGGGCTCGATTTCGGGAATGAATTTTTCCACGATCAGGTCGGCACGCCTGAAAATCTCCGGCGCCACATCGGCCAGCGAGGCATGCACCTGATAACGGTCGAAGGTCTGCGCGCCCGGGAAAGGCACTGCCTTGCCGGCGCGAACGGATTTTCGGTTGAGCTGCTCCTCGGGCGTCCCCCAATGATTGAGGTTGCTCTTGACGATGACCTGGCCGCTCCAGTTGGCACCCTCCTCGAGGATCGCACCGCTGATGCGGCGCTTGGAAATGTCGGTCGCACCAAGATTGAGACAAATCGGAAATCCGCGCGCGTAGTCGACATAGTCCGATGGCGTCACTGTCGCGTCGACATGCAGGACGGCAATATCGGCGTTATGACTTGCCGAGGGTCCACGCATGATCTGCACGGAGTGACCGCGCCGTTTCAGCTCCGCCAGGACGTCGAACAGCATGTAGGGGCTGTCCTGGCGCAGCAGGAGGCCCCGCCGGCTCTGGAAGCGGTCAAATTCATGCGTTATGACGGCAATGCGGGCCATGGCCTTTCCTGCATGAGGTAACTCGCAAGGCAACCAACAGCCTGGAAGGAAATATGTCCAGCCTTTCCCCAAACCGTTCCGCATGACTGAGCATTGGGACGCAATTCGCCGTCATTGGCGGCTTCTCGGGTCGCCGCTGTGTCCGCCCCCGGAAGCTGTCGCCGCCTATGAGCGCGAACTTAGCCTGCAATCAGTCGATGTGGTGCTGCTCGGGGTCACGCCGGAGCTTGCCGGCCTCGGAAGGACCATGCTCGCGATCGACGAGTCCACTGCCATGATATCGGGCATCTGGCCGGGCGATACCGCCTCACGCAAGGCGGTGATCGGCAACTGGCTGGAGTTGCCGCTGGGCGACGAAAGCGCCGGGGCGGTGATCGGCGACGGCTGTCTGTCGGCGCTGGACTCCTCGGTTGCACGGCAGGCGCTGCTTGCCGAGATCGCGCGTGTGCTGAAGTCCGATGGGCGGGCTGCATTGCGCGCCTATGCAAGCCCTCAGGTGCCGGACGATCTGCAGGAGGTCCGGGCGCTGACGCTGTCCGGTGGTGTCGCGACCTTCCACGAACTCAAATGGCGCATTGCCATGGCTTGTGCCGGCGGCGATCCCGACCGCGCCATTCCGGTGCGGGCGATCCTCGACGCCTTCGATGCGCTGTTTGCCGACCGGGAGGCCCTTGCCGCGACGACCGGATGGGAGATGCCGGTCATCGGCACCATCGATGTCTATGCGAATTCGCAGACTGTCTACAGTTTCGCCCCGGCGGCGACGCTGGTCGAAGAGGCGAGCCGGTTTTTTGACAGTGTCCGCCTCGCGCCGACAGGGACCTATGGGCTGGCTGAACGCTGTCCGCTTCTGGTGCTTATATCGCCGCGGCGCCGGTAGGGTCTGCCGTCGGATCGCGGCACGGCTCCAATTGGCACAATTGTGCTCACCGTTCGCCTTGACTCTCGAAAGCCACGCGCTTATTTCAGCGCACGTTAGCACTCTCCCCAGGTGAGTGCTAACGCACATCCGGCACCGCCGGATCGAGGAACAGCTCTCACCGTTCTCATTCGAGGAAGAAAAAATGGCAAAGTCGAAGTTCCGCCCGCTTCATGACCGCGTGGTCGTACGCCGGGTCGAATCCGAATCCAAGACCGCCGGCGGGATCATCATCCCGGATACGGCAAAGGAAAAGCCGCAGGAAGGCGAGATCATCGCCGTCGGCTCCGGCGCTCGCGACGAAGCCGGCAAGCTGGTCCCGCTGGACGTCAAGGCCGGCGACCGCATCCTGTTCGGCAAGTGGTCGGGCACCGAAGTCAAGCTCAATGGCGAAGACCTTCTGATCATGAAGGAATCCGACATTATGGGCATCATCGGCTGATCATCGGCCTCACCGTCAACTAATTTCGGGCTTGATCGCAAGCCCCCTGCCAGGAGCTAAAAAATGGCTGCTAAAGACGTAAAATTCTCCCGCGACGCCCGCGAGCGCATGCTGCGCGGCGTCAACATCCTCGCCGACGCAGTGAAGGTCACGCTCGGCCCCAAGGGCCGCAATGTCGTCATCGACAAGTCGTTCGGCGCACCGCGCATCACCAAGGACGGCGTCACCGTCGCCAAGGAAATCGAGCTTGAAGACAAGTTCGAAAACATGGGCGCGCAGATGGTCCGCGAAGTTGCTTCGAAGACCAACGACATTGCCGGCGACGGCACCACGACCGCGACCGTTCTGGCGCAGTCGATCGTCCAGGAAGGCCACAAGGCCGTTGCCGCCGGCATGAACCCGATGGATCTGAAGCGCGGCATCGATCTGGCCGTCACCGAAGTCGTCGCGGCTCTCGGCAAAGCTGCCAAGAAGATCAAGACCTCCGAGGAAGTTGCCCAGGTCGGCACGATCTCGGCCAATGGCGACGAGTCGGTCGGCGCCATGATCGCCGAAGCGATGCAGAAGGTCGGCAATGAAGGCGTCATCACGGTTGAAGAAGCCAAGACCGCCGAGACCGAGCTGGAAGTCGTCGAAGGCATGCAGTTCGACCGCGGCTATCTCTCGCCCTACTTCGTCACCAACGCCGACAAGATGGTTGCCGAGCTCGAGGACGTCTACATCCTCCTGCACGAGAAGAAGCTGTCCAACCTCCAGGCCATGCTGCCGGTTCTCGAAGCCGTCGTGCAGACCTCCAAGCCGCTTCTTATCATCTCGGAAGACGTCGAAGGCGAGGCTCTGGCCACGCTGGTCGTCAACAAGCTGCGCGGCGGCCTGAAGATCGCCGCCGTCAAGGCGCCGGGCTTCGGTGATCGCCGCAAGGCCATGTTGGAAGACATCGCCATCCTCACCGGTGGCCAGGTCATCTCGGAAGACCTCGGCATCAAGCTCGAGAATGTCGGCCTCAACATGCTCGGCCGCGCCAAGAAGGTGTCGATCTCCAAGGAGAACACCACCATCGTCGACGGCGCCGGCAAGAAGGCCGAGATCCAGGGCCGCGTTGCCCAGATCAAGCAGCAGATCGAAGAGACCACGTCGGACTACGACAAGGAGAAGCTGCAGGAACGTCTGGCGAAGCTCGCCGGCGGCGTTGCGGTGATCCGTGTCGGCGGCGCGACGGAAGTCGAAGTCAAGGAAAAGAAGGACCGCGTCGATGACGCCCTCAACGCGACCCGTGCGGCCGTGGAAGAAGGCATCGTTGCAGGCGGCGGCGTCGCTCTCCTGCGCGCTTCGGCCAACATCAAGGTCACCGGCGTCAATGCCGACCAGGCTGCCGGCATCAACATCGTTCGTCGTGCACTGCAGGCTCCGGCCCGTCAGATCGCTTCGAACGCAGGTGCTGAAGCTTCGATCGTCGCCGGCAAGATCCTCGACAACAAGGGCGCGACCTACGGCTACAACGCCCAGACCGGCGAGTATGGCGACATGATCGCCATGGGCATCGTCGACCCGGTCAAGGTCGTTCGCACCGCTCTCCAGGACGCGGCTTCGGTCGCCGGCCTGCTCGTCACCACCGAAGCCATGATCGCGGAGGCTCCCAAGAAGGAGTCGGCTGGCGGCGGCATGCCTGGCGGCATGGGCGGCGGCGGCATGGGCGGCATGGGCGGCATGGATTTCTAATCCAAGCTATCTGGCTTATGCATACGGAAAGGGCGCCGAGAGGCGCCCTTTTTATTTTGGAAAGCGGATGGTTAGGCGGCGCTGTCCGCCTGCCGCGCAACCTTGCCTGCAAGCACCGCCTGCTCGACAAGCGCCGCCACCTCGTCGGCCACCACCAGCACCGGTGCACGGTCGCGGGTGGCCCGCGCAATCACCATAAGCCCTTCCAGCGACGATTCGATCAGCAGCGCCAAAGCGTGCGCGCGGCGTTCGGGCACCCCTGCCCTGACGAAGGCCTGTCGCAGCAAGCCGATCCATTGCTCGAAAGCCGATCGGCAGAGTTCCGCCAGTTCCGGCACATCGGTGGGTGAATCCAGCACCACCGGCGCGATGGGGCAACCCAGCGAAAAATCATTGTCCTCCAGCATGCGCCCGACCGACTGGTAGATGTGATGGACGGCCACTGCAGGATCGCTCTCGGCTGCCAGTGCTTCGCCCAGCTTTTTCGTGACGTCGGCAACGCTGTTGCGCGTCACCTCGATGACCAGTTGGTCCTTGCCGCCCGGGAAATGAAAATAGAGCGAGCCGCGCGGCGCCCCGCTGGCGCCCAGAATGTCGTTGAGCGAGGTGCCGTGATAGCCGCGCTGCCTGAGCAACAGGCCTGTGGTCTCGAGTATGCGGGTGCGGGTGTCGTTGGCCATGTCAACCTCTGTCAGCAGTGACGCATTATAGGCCTTGCCAAGAATATGACAACCGGTCTATATAATATGTAGATCAGTCTATATATTATTAAGGAGAGTGACATGCGCAGCTACCGTCTTGGAGGGTTTGGTGGAACCGAATCCCTGGCGATGCGCGAGGAGGCGCGGACGGAACCGAAACCGCATGAGATCGTGGTGCGAGTCCGCGCCGCCTCGCTCAATCGGCGCGACACGATGATCCTTGGCGGCACCTATCCGTTGCCGCTGCGGCAAGGCATCGTGCCGCTGAGCGACGGCGCCGGTGACGTCGTCGCAATCGGCGATGCCGTTACCCGTTTTGCCGTCGGCGACCGCGTCACCGGCAGCTACTTCGCCCGCTGGATCGATGGCCGCATCAATGCCGGTCTGATCGACCAGCTCGGCTGTACGCTGGACGGCATGCTGACTGAGTTTGCCGTGCTCGACGAACAATGGGCGGCGCGACTGCCCGATCATCTGAGCTGGCACGAAGCGGCGACGCTGACCTGCGCCGGCGTGACGGCCTGGAACGCGGTGACCCGGACCCGGATTCCGAAGCCCGGTCAATGGGTTCTCACCATCGGTTCGGGTGGCGTTTCGCTGTTTGCTCTGCAGTTCGCCAAGTTGCTCGGCTGCCGGGTTGTCGCCATCACATCGCGCGCGGAGAAGGCCGACAGGCTGCGGGCGCTGGGCGCCGACCTCGTTGTCTCCAGCACCGACATACCGGAATGGGGCGGCTGGGCGCGCGAGCAGACAGGCGGCATCGACCTCGTCGTCGAAACCGGCGGCCCGGCCACCTTCGCGCAGTCGCTGATTGCCAGCACGCTTTATGGACACATCGTGCTGCTGACGCTGCAGGACGCCAGTGGCAGATCGATCGAGATGCCGGCAGCGCTTTATCAGCGCAGCCTCGCCACCATCAGCCGCCTGTTCGTCGGCAGCCGCAGCAATCTTGAGGCCATGCTGCGCGCCGTGTCGCAGCATCGCCTCAAGCCCGTTATCGACAGGGTCTTCCCCTTTGCCGAAGCCCCCGAAGCGTACCGCCACTTCCAGCAGGGCGACGTGTTCGGGAAGGTTGTCATCGACTGCGCCTGACCCAATTGCCCGCTTTTCAACCCCGAATCAGGAGAACGACCATGACCATCCGTGAAGCTTCCGCAGAATGGCAAGGCACGCTGAAGGAAGGCGGCGGCCGTCTGCGGCTTGGCAGCGGCGTCTTCGAAGGCGCCTATTCCTTTCCGTCGCGGTTCGAGAACGGTCCGGGCACCAATCCCGAAGAGCTGATCGGGGCAGCACATGCCGGCTGCTTCTCGATGGCGCTGACCTTCATCCTCGGCCAGGAAGGCCACGTCGCCCGCACCATCCGCACCGTCGCCAAGGTGCATCTCGGCGCGACCGCCGCCGGGCCGACGATCACCCACATCGAGCTCGAAACGGAAGCAGAGATTCCCGGCCTTCAGCCTGCCGAATTCCAGCGTATGGCGGAGACGGCGAAGACGACCTGCCTTGTCTCTCGCGCTTTGGCCGGCGTTACAACCATCACCCTCAAGGCCGAGCTGGCCGCCACCACTGCCACGGAACAATGAAAACCAGGAGATATGAGATGAGCCAGGACAGCATCACGAGCATTCATCCGGGCGACCACTCTAGCCAGACGGCCGAGATCATGCGTCGCTTCAACGATGTGTTCCAGTTGCACGATCCGTCCGCGCTTGCCGAGTTGGTGGCGCAGGATTGCGTTATCGAAAACACCGTGCCGGCGCCGGACGGCGCCCGCCATGCCGGCAAAGAGGCATGCATTGACCTATGGTCGGCGATCGCCACCCAGCCCGGCACGCGCTTCGACCTCGAGGAAACCTTCGTCGCCGGTGAACGGGCGACGATCCGCTGGCGCTACTTCATGGCCGACGGCAACTCCATCCGCGGCGTCAACCTGATGCGTGTCGCGGACGGGCTGATCGTCGAGGCGATGGGTTACGTCAAAGGATAGAAGCGTTGCCCGGCACTCCCGTTCCCAGCCCGGAATCTCGCTCAAGTCGAGTTTCCGGGCCGGTTTTCTGGTCACTGGATGACGCGGTGCAGCTTCACCGTGGTGCCGGGACTGTTCTGGATGGTCTGGAAGATCACGCAATAGCGATCCGTGAGTTCGAGCAGTTGGTCGAGCTGACTTTGGGGAGCGTCGGTGTCGATGTCGAACCGCAAGCGGATTTCCTTGAAGCCGACTGGAACACCCGCAGTCACGCCGAGCGTGCCGCGAAGATCGACGTCACCTTCCGCGGAAACTTCGGCGGACCTGATCGGAATTTCGAGCACGGCCGCCGCCGCGCGCATCGAGACACCGGCGCATGCGATCAGCGCCTCGAGCAGCATGTCGCCGGAGCACAGTTCCTGGCCGCTGCCCCCGGCCATCGGATGAATGCCGGCAAGCGCCAGCCCGCGTCCGGTCTCGACCTTGCAGGTCACGGTGGACGCGTCGGCGACGCCTTTGGCCTTCAAGGTGAGGAACGCGGCCTTCGCATCCCTGCGATAGAGATCCTTGATCGGCTCCTGCGTGGCGCGAAATGTTGCGATTTCCATGAACAATCTCCTGTCTTGAATTGCCGTTGTCAAAAATGGCGAGCAGTGGCCGGGCCTTATTCCGGCACCGCGATGCCGGAGCCGCCGAGCTCAGCCGGAAAGTCCCTGAGCTTGGGCAGCCCGTCCTTCATCGGCAGCACGGTCTCAGCGTAGTTGACGTGAACTCCAGGCGTGAATTTCACGCCTGGTATCGTTGCCGCATAGACATCGACCAGGCCGAGCGGCGGATGAACGGTCATCAGATGACCACCGCATTTCGTGCAGAACTGGCGATCGCTCATTTCGGTCTTCTCGAACCCGGACAGGAACTCCGCGCCCCCGGTGACCTTGACGTTCTGAGGCTTCCACAGCGTGAATGCGTTCACGGGAGACGCCGACCACGATCGACACGAACCGCAATGGCAATAGCCCATTGCCTCGGCGGCTCCGTGCACTTCGATTTCCGCAGCGCCGCAAAAACACCCGCCCTTATGTACCGTCATGATATTTGTCCCTGGTTGGTTTCGACAGCACTCAGCGCCCACTCTCGGCAGCGCTTGAGCACCGGTGCAGGTTTAGGAGTTCTGGCCGCGAACTGAATGATACGGCGTCCGCCTCGCTTGACAGCGCGTCCGGAACTCGAAAGGGATGGCTGGCCGGCTAGCCGGGTGCGGGACGAAACGGAATGGCCGGGGATGCTCTGTCTGACCTGTTGAGGACGGTACGCCTTACCGGCGCGACGTTTTTTGACATTGAGGGCCACGAGCCGTGGGCCGTCTGCTCGCCGGCGCCATCGTCCATCCTGCCGAAGATCCTGCCCGGTGCGGACCATCTGATCTCCTACCATGTGGTAACGGCCGGTCGCTGCTTCGCGCGCATCGTCGGCCAGGAAGCGATCGCGCTGGAGGCAGGCGAAGTCGTCGTCTTCACCAGGAGCGACCCGCATATTATGTCCAGCAATCCGGCGCTGCGCGCCGATCCGCCGACAGCCGACGTTCTCGACATCGCAACATCCAGCCGGATGCCGGTTTACATCAACTGCGCCGGCGACGGCGCGGCCTCGGCCAGGCTGGTTTGCGGCTATCTCGCCTGTGATGCACAGCCTTTCAATCCACTGCTCGAGGCTTTGCCGTCGGTGATCAAGGCCGGAGATGCCAAAGGCGATGGCGGCTGGCTCAGCCAGTTCATCAACCTGGCTGTCACGGAGGTGGCGCAAAAGCGCGCAGGCAGTGAAACGGTGCTCACCAAACTGAGCGAACTGATGTTTGTCGACGTGTTGCGCCGCTACTTGGAATCGCTGCCGCCACAAACCACGGGATGGCTGGCTGGCCTGCGCGATCCGCACCTGGCGAGGGCACTGGCGCTGATCCACGACCGGCCGGCGCATAACTGGACGGTGGAGGCGCTGGCGAAGGACTCCGCGCTGTCGCGCAGCGTGCTCGCCGAACGCTTCACCAGGCTGGTCGGCATGCCGCCAATGCATTATCTCGCCAAATGGCGCATGCAGATCGCCTCGGAGCTGCTCAGCGCCGGCTCCAGCAACATGGCCAGCATCGCCGCTGAAATCGGCTACGAATCCGAGGCAGCGTTCAGCCGCGCCTTCAAGAAGATGATCGGCCTTCCGCCCTCGGCCTGGCGTCTAGGCATCCGGACCGGATCCGGAACCGACGAAGAGTAGGCCGAGGCCTGGCAGCTCCTGTTCTATCGATCAGCCAGCGCCAGCTTGGCGCCGAGCATGACAAAGGCGCCGGCGAAGGTGCGGCGCATCCAGGTCAGCACCATCGGCCGCGACACGACATGGCTGCGGATCGAGGCGGCAAAGATGCCGTAAGCGACGAAGACGACGAAGGTCAGCAGCATGAAGACGCTCGAGAGCTCCAGCATCTTGGCAAATGCGTTCGGTTCGGTCGTGCTGACGAATTGCGGCAGGAAGGCAAAGAAGAAGATCGACAGCTTCGGGTTCAGGATGTTGATCAGGATGCCGGAGGTGATGACCTTGGCTGCCGAGCGGGGTGCCGCGTTTTCATCGACGCTCAGGCCGCCCTTCTCCTTCAGCGTGTTCCAGGCCATGTAGAGGAGATAGGCGACGCCGAGATATTTCAGCGTCTCGAAGGCGACAGCACTTGTGTGCAGCAGCGCCGCCAGGCCGGTGATGGCGGCGGCCATATGTGGGATGATGCCAAGCGTGCAGCCGAATGCAGCAGTGATCGAGGCGCGCGTGCCTCGCGAAAGCCCGGCGCTCAGCGTGTAGAGAACGCCGGTGCCGGGCGAAGCCACGACGATCAGCGACGTCAACAGGAATTCGATGCTCATGGTTCCTCCAACGCCCTGCCCGTAGTGGAAGCTATCGGGGGATGTGGGATCAGGCAAGGTGGGCGTCGGCTAGATCGTTGGCATCCCGTGCGCCTTGCGCGCCATCAGGCAATCGTCGCCGCCAGGCATGCAGGCGTGGCAGACGTCCGGGCGGATCTCGTAGATGCCGCAGGCCGTGTGCTTGCCGATCTCGCCCGTAAGCGCCGAACAGCGCACGCCCTCGCAGCGCATCCCGGACAGGTCGGCGGACACGAACTTTTCCGGAATCCGGTCAAGTTGCGCATCGTCCTCGGTCGAGAAGCGCGGCCATTCGGCCGAGTAGGAACAGCAGGCGCCGCAGCTCTGGCAATCGAAAACCGGCTGGTCGTCCTGTTTTGACGACCGGATATCCCTGGCGGCCAACGCGACCAGCCCAGGTGCTGCGAGATTGCGATCGGCTTGGTGCGGCAAGGCGCTATTTCTTCTTGCCTGCCTTGCCCTTGGGCGTGGCGGCTGGCGCCTCGAACAGATCGGTTGCCGACGGTTCGGCGGCCTTCGGCGCGGCAGCGGGCTTGGCCTGCTTTGCAGTGGCAGCAGCCGGCGCTGCCGGCTGGTCCTTGGTGGAAAACTTTATGGCCATGTCAGTCCTCGTCGGAAAAGCGGGATGATGGTGCGCGCGGATTGCGCAAGCGGCCGATCAGCGCCGAGACCGCTGTGATGTTCATTTCCTCGGGCGACCAGTTCCTCGCCTCGGCAATGTGGTGCGCCGCCAGTTCGCGATGCGTGCTGCCGCTATAGGCGGCATCCTGGTAGGTCACGCGCTCCTGGGTCCTTTTGTCCTCGCGGACATATTCGACCAGATAGTTCGGGGCTTCGGCACGGCCGCGCACGCCGACGCGCACCTGGGCATCGCCATGCGCGCGCTTGCAGCGCTCGAGCTTTTCCAGCACACGGCGGACATATTCGACCGGCTTGTCCAGGCCCGGGACCATGGACGCTATGGTCGCATCGGCATCGATCGGCGTCGGCGGTACGCGCTTGGTGGCCATCAGCGTTTGCCTGCCCGCTTCGGCAGCGCCGCAAGGACTGCGGCCGCTGCCATGTCGTCGGCTTCCTTTTCCTTGCGCAGTTCGCGCAAGCGCGCGGTCTTGGCTTCGCGCGCCTCGCTGACGGCATCACGCTCGGACAGGATGCGGTTGAGTGACATCGACTGGGTTTGCGTCTTGCTGAACAGCGAGCCGGCCTGGTCGGCGGTCTTGGATTGAGTGGTCAAAACTTTCTCCTGTCGGGAGCCTGGTGCCGATAGAGCGAGAGCGGTCTTCGATTACGACCAAAGCAATACGGCAGCGGGGCAGTATGGGCGGTTCAGATTGCTGGAGCGTCCCTTAGCACGTTCCGGCCGGCGTGCGGCGCACTTTTAGCGGCACGACGCACAAAATGAAAAAGGCCAGGCACCGCCTGACCTTCCATGAAAGCGCCGCGCATCCAGTTGGATGCGCAAGGCGCTCCTTTCAGCCTTTCATCGGTGCCAGTACATCCGTGGTCACCGGAAGGCCGAATTCCTTATCAGGCCGCCTTCAACTGGTCGGCGGACATCTTGCCCGACTTGTTGTCGCGGGTCATCTCGTAGCCAAGCTTCTGGCCCTCGACGATGTCACGCATGCCGGCGCGCTCTACGGCCGAGATGTGGACGAAAACGTCGGCGGAGCCGTCGTCAGGCTGAATAAAACCAAAACCTTTGGTGGCGTTGAACCATTTCACTGTGCCGGTGGCCATGAAGAACCCTTTCCCTGGCAAATATTCGTTCACCATCGTGCGACTGCACAACAGCGTTTTGTCTCGATTTTTGATGGGGAAGTTCGTCAAAGGCGCGCATCATGCGCGGATAACAAAAGTCGGTCAAACAAATATCGACATATTTCTTATAGACTTCTCTTAGCGCCGAGTCAATTTCTGGTTTGGCCGCAGCCCAAATTCAACCTGAGGATGCCTGAGGCATAAGCCTCAACTGACGAGGTGGCGGAGCGCAAGGCGTTCCCAAAAAATATTTCACGCCCCGGAACCAATCGCAAGCCGGCGCATTTCCGTGGTGTCAGCAATTCAGAGAGCAATCTCGGTAATGCTGGCAAAAGGACGCCTCCCGCACATTAAACGGTGCGAGAGGCGTTCTTGTATGTGCCGTTGTCTGACACAATTCCCAAGGGAAAACCGTTTGCACACTTTTCCTTAAACTTACGCTCGCCTACAGGATCGCGCTGATCAGCGGCAGGATCTCGTAGCGGAAACCGCGGCCGGAGCTCGACACCGGATCGCCGTCGGTGACCGCTCTTGCCTCGGCTTCGCTGCCGACACGCAGGATCAGCAGACCCCAAGGGCCGGCCGGGTCGGCGACCGGCCCGGCCAGGATCATGGCGCCCTCGGCAAGCTTGCCGCGCAGATAGTCGGCATGCCGGCCCATCAACTCCCTCTCCTCCTCCGTCAGGGTGAAGGCGAAGTCCGGCCGAGGCGGGATCAGCCGGCAGTGGAAGATTGTTGGCGCGGTAGTCTCACGCGGTCCATCATTGCTGGCCATCGGTCACTCACCGTGATGTCATTAGTGGTCCTATTCGTCCGGGCCGGGTTCCGGCCAAGTCTCCTTCGCTGCTTCCGCATACCAGTGCCGCATCGCCGGCGTTGCCAACACGGCGTCGACGTAGGCGCGCGTGTCGGGCGCGAGCTTGCCGCCATAGGTGTCGAAGCGGGTGACGACAGGTGCATACATGGCATCGGCCGCGGTGAAATGACCGAACAGGAAGGGGCCGCCTTTGCCGTATTGTTCCCGGCACTGGCGCCAGATCGTTTCGATGCGCGCGCGCTGCATTTCGCCTTCGGCGTCGAGCGGCTTGTGGCCCTTCGGCCGGCGCAAATTCATCGGCCAGCCATAGCGCACCTCGCGAAAGCCGGAATGCATCTCGGTCGCCACCGAGCGAGCCAAGGCGCGGGCGCCGATATCCTGCGGCCAAAGTTTTTTCTCCGGAAACAGGTCGGCCAGATATTCAAGGATGGCAAGGGTTTCCCAGACAATCCTGCCATTGTGATTCAACACTGGCACAAGGCCGGTGGGCGAGACTTTCGCCAGAGCGGCAAAAGTCTCGGGCGTGCGCAGGCGCACGAAACCTTCCTCGAACGGGATCTCCAGATGCTTCATCGCCACCCATGGCCTCAGCGACCAGGACGAAAAGCACTTGTTGGCGATGATGAGCGTAAATACAGCCAAGGCGGTCTCCCCAAAATTTCGTCACATTAGTCACACGATACGACGCGGCAAAGCGTTTCGGCGACCATATAAGCGACCAGATGCGACGATGATCGCCGCCCAGGGAACCTAAGCCAAGCCGGCCCGTTTGCCTCCTGCGAATGAATCCCCGGAATCCCAGGAGATGCAAAGATGGTGAACAAGGATCAGGTTGCCGGCGTGGCCAAGCAGGTCAAGGGCTCGGTCAAGGAGGTCGGCGGCAAGGCGACCGGCAACAGGCAGACCCAGGCCGAAGGCACGGCCGACAAGACCGCCGGCAAGGTGCAGAAGGTCTATGGCGACGTGAAGGACAAGATCAAAAAGGCGCTCTGATTCGATCTTGCAGGCAATGAGGAAGGCGGCTCAAGGCCGCCTTTTTCTTGTCAGAGGCTGAGGCTCTTGCTGAAGGCGCTGGTGAACTTGACCCCGCCCCGGTCGCCCGCCGCCTCGCCCAGCACCACGTCCATGCCGTCCCCGGTTACCCTCACCAGCGCGAAGCCACCCATATAGGCAGCCTTCGGCTTGAACAGGTCGAGGCCATCGCTTTTGTAGATCATAGGCACTTCGTGCTGATGGCCATGGAAGATGGCGATGACATTGTAGCCCTTCAGCGCCGCCAGCATCGCCTGGCGGTCGGCCTCGCTCCACCAGTGCGGCGCGCCTGCGCCGTCATCGTCATAGGTGCGCTTGGCCGGGTCCCAGCGCTCGACCGAGAAAGTGTCCCAGCCATAGTGCTGGAACAGGATGACGGGACGGCCATCCGCCGCGTAGGTCGCCAGATCCTGCTTCAGCCACGGCAGGCTGCTCACCGCGCCGTGGCCGGTGTCGCCGGCAAAGCGGTGGGTCTGGACGAGATGCAGGCCGCCCCAGTCCCAGGAATAGCAGTCGGTGTCGACATCGTATTCGGTGGCCGGCACCGGCGGCTTGAAGAACACGCCGGGGCGGTGGTTGACCTCGACATAGTCGCGCAGTTCACGCCGATACCAGTCGACATGGGGCGGCGAGCCGTTCTGGTCGAGATCGTGGTTGCCGAGGCCGACATAGACCGGCATGTGCACGCGGTCCGGGCCGACGCCTTGTTGATAGCGCTGGCTGAACTGCAACAGTTGCGTGCCTTCGCTGGGCTCGGTGATCTGGCCGCCGCCATCGTCGGTGATGTCGCCGCCGACAACGAGGCCGAGCGGCGCATCGATGCGGCTGCCGGCCGAACGCAGGCGGGTTGCAACGCCATCGATCTCGACTGGCCATTGCCGGCCGGCCAAGCCATTGAGGACAGCGACATTGCGCAACAGCGCGGCATCGGTCTTGCCTTCCTCCAGGCAGTTGGGGCTGAGGCCGCTCGACATGCGGCAGGCATGGACATCGGCGATGAACAGAAAGGTGGCGTCGATGGGCTGGATGCGCTTGCCGGTCTGGCCAAGCGCGGCGCGCGGCAGCATGCCAGCCATGGCAAGGCCGGCTGCCTTTGCGAGGAAATTGCGACGGGAGAGGACGAGCTTGCGATTCATGACCTGAAATTCAGCACAGCCGGCGCCCCACCGTCCAGTTGCCAGGAATGGCAGGTCGACACGGCACCTGAGGCTCTGGCATTTCTTGGGTCATGCTGGCGCGCAGCAAATACAAGCAGAGGGGAGGATTTCATGAGAGCCGTTTCGATAGGCGTGGTGCTGGCTGGGTTGCTGCCGGGGGCTGCGGTGCATGCCGCCGATTGTGTCGACGCAAAATCGGCCAAGGCCGGCTTCGTTCTGGAAATGCCTGGCGTCCGCAGCGAGTTTCGGCCGGTGGCCGGCGGCATGGTGTCCGTCGCCAACACCTACGAATCGCAATCACCGCAGACACAGTTCCTGTTTGCAGGCCTGGTCGAAGTGTTTCGCGACAGCGGTACCGGACGGGTGGCGACGATCCCGTTTTCCGATCTGCGAAAACTGTTTCCGCTGAAGACGGGAGCCAAGAGCACGATCGAATTCGTCGAGTTGTCGCCGAACAAGCAGCCGAAGAGCACCAAGACACTGAGCCTGGTCGTCAAGGGCAAGGAGACGTTCAGCGTCGGCGGCTGCAAATACAACGTGCTGGCGGTCACGGAGACCTTCAAGAACGGCGCCGGCGAAACGCTGGACACATTTACCGCGCTTTATGCTCCCGATCTGCAAGCGTCTCTCGCCCGGCGTTACGACGAAGGGACCAGCGCGGAATCGGTGAACGGTTACGAGACGATCAAGCCGCTTTCCAACTAGAACAGCGCAGTTCCGGCCTCAAGGTTTTCCCGGCCGCAGCAGGATCCTGCGACGCCGCTTCGCTCTGCTCGGGAATGGCGGCGTTGAGCTGCCTTGAAGTTCGGCCAGGCAATCGCGCAGCACGCTGGCATCCTGTGCCGCCTTGGCCATCGACATGGCGCCGGAATAGGCGGCGATGGCGAGTGCCGCAAAGCGCTCGGGGTCGGTGCCCTGCTCCCTCCCCGACTGCTGGTCGGCTCGCACCTTGTCGGCAACCGCCTGACGCCATCCGGCAAAGATATCGTCCAGAGCGGCGCGGAAATCCGGGTCAGCGAGCGACAGTTCATGCGCCAGATTGTTGAGCGGACAGCCGCGCACGAAGCCTTGCTGCTCAAGCTCGGTCGCCACCGCCTCGAACACCGCGCGCACGCCTTCGCGCGCCGAGCCTGCCGCCCGTACAGGGTTGATCCAGGTTTCATCGAGGGCCGCTGCCACGCGCTCCTCGATCACCGCCAGAGCGAGCGCCTTCTTGGTCGGGAAATGATGATGCAGCGCGCCGCCGCTGACGCCTGCGGTCGTCATCAACTCGCCAAGAGCTGATGCATGATAGCCACGCGCCTGGAACGACGCTTCGGCGATATCGAGCACCTTGTTGCGCAGCCCTTCGGGATCGTTGGTGCGTTTTCGCGGCGGCCCTTTCGGAGCCCGAGCAATCTCTGCTGACATTTGCCAACGATAGCAGATTGACAAAACAGGACAACCGGTCTGTTTTATAAACCGGATGATCATCCTGTTTTTTGGAGACGACACAATGACCGTACCCCTGAATGCGCCTGCGACGGCAAGCCTGCTCGCTTCGCCTGTCGTCGAGTTGCGGCAGTACACGCTGAAGCCGGGCCGGCGCGAGACGCTGATCGACATCTTCGACAGTCGGTTCATCGAAGGCCAGGAACACGCCGGCATGACCATCATCGGACAGTTCCGCGACCTCGACCGCCCCGACATATTCGTCTGGCTGCGCGGCTTCGATGGCATGGAAGCGCGGAAGCAGGCGCTCACCGCCTTCTATGACGGGCCGGTGTGGACGGCGCACCGCGACGCCGCCAATGCGACGATGATCGATTCCGACGATGTGCTGCTCTTGAAGGCGGCATGGCCAGGCGCCGGCTTCGATCTGTCAGGCGCGCAGCGAGGCGCCATGGCGGCGGATGGAAAGCCAAGCGCAGACAATGGCTTGACCGGTGTTGTTGTCATCCAGATTCATCATCTGCGGTCTGGCGCCGAAGCCGATTTCGCCGGCAATTTCGAAACGGATGCCGTTCCGGTCCTTATCGGCGCCGGCGGACGGTTGCTTGGCGCCTTCATCACCGAGCACGCCGAAAACAGCTTTCCCCGCCTGCCGGTGCGCTTGAGCGAAAACGTCTTTATCGCGGTGACGGGTTTCAACAGTCCCGAGGCGCATGCCAGTTACGAAGCCGCAGTTGCCGCTTCGCCCCAATGGCAAGCGGCCGATGTGACCTGGCGGACCGAAACCTTGCGCCTGACGCCGACGTCGCAGTCGCTGCTGCGGTAACCGGATCGGCACGCGGCCAACCGAAGTTCATACTGAGCGATAGGCCGGCGGCTTGACCGCCCTCGCCGATCGGCATTGCCTTCGTGACGCGGGCAACAGCGAGAGCATTCGATGCGACTGGCCTTCAATGAGACTTTCTGGCAAACGAGCACTGGTGACCGGCGGCTCGGACGGCATCGGCCTGGCGATATCGGAAGCTTTCTTGCGCGAGGGCGCCGACGTGCTGATCGTCGGTCGCGACACCAGCAAGCTCGAGACCGCCCGCGAGACCCTTGCGGCGGAGGGCAACGTCGGCACCCAGTCGGCCGATCTCTCGACCTCTTCCGGCATCGATGCCGTGGTCGATCGCGCGAAAGCAACCGGCCCACTCGACATCCTCGTCAACAATGCCGGCGTCGCCTATCTGGTGCCGTTCGAGACCGTCACCGAGCACCTCTTCCAGCAATCCTTCGCGCTCAATGTGACGGCGGCGTTCTTCCTTACCCAGCGGCTGCTGCCGCATCTCGGCGCCAACGCCTCCGTCATCAACATCTCGTCCTACTTCGCCGACAAGATGATCCCGAAGCGGCCGTCGAGCCTGTATTCCTTGTCCAAGGGCGCGCTGAATTCGCTGACCAAGTCGCTGGCCTTCGAGCTTGGTCCGCGCGGCATCAGGGTCAATGCGATTGCGCCCGGCACGGTCGACACCGCCATGCGGCGCAAGTCGATCGACAACCTGCCGGCGGCAGCGCAAGCCGAGCTGAAAACCTATGTCGAGCGCAGCTACCCGCTCGGCCGCATCGGCCAGACCAGCGATCTTGCCGGCATCGCCGTCTATCTCGCCAGCGATGAGGCGGCGTGGACCAGCGGCGGCATTTTCGCGATCGATGGCGGGTATACGGCGGGGTGACCGTTTGGACGGCCCTCGGCCTCGAACAAGCGGAGCACTTGACCAAACTTCCGATACCGCGTCTGTCTGCAGATTGAGCAATGCTTCAGACATTCGTGGTGCCATGCCGTCTATCGATCCACTGATCCTCTTCTACACAACGTTCTTCAGCAAACCCGTCGATATCGCGTCGATACAGTGCGAAATGCCCGGGCGGTGGACACTGGACAAACGACGGATTTCCGAGGCCGCGGCAGTCGTCTTCCATATTCCGAACTTTCGCGAAGTTGGCGATGCCTACAAATACCCTGGTCAATATTGGGTCGCCTGGTCGATGGAATGCGGCCAAAACTACAAGCGACTTGCCGACCCCAAAATCATGCGGCACTTCGATATCATCATGACGCATGAATCCCGGTCCGATGTCTGGGTACCCTACCTTCCGCGTGCGGTGTGGTGGAAAGATGCGCTGGCCAGACCAATCGTGCCGAAAACGGAAGAAGCGCCGGTCGCACTCTTCCAGTCGGCCGGCCTGAATTATAGCGGCCGTGTCGATCTGGCGAACGAACTGGCGCGCCACATGAAGATCGATTCTTATGGCCGATATCGCAACAACCGATCGGTCTCTGGCCCCGATCTGGGCTCGAAGACCAAGATCGAAACCATTGCGCGGCACAAATTCTGCCTGGCCATGGAGAACTCGATCGAGGCCGACTATGTCACCGAGAAAATCTATGACGCGTTCATGGCCGGCACGGTGCCGATCTACCTTGGCGCTCCCAATGTGGACGAGTTCGTTCCGGAGCACTCCTTTATTGACGCCAGGGCCTTCGCCAGCGCCAGCGATCTTGCAGCCTATCTCCAGCGCCTGATAGCAACGCCGCAAGACTACGAGGCTTATTTCGACTGGCGCTCAAAGCCATTGCCCGACAATCTCGTCAAACGGGTGCAATCATTGGAAACACCCGCGTTCTGCAGACTGATGAGCGTCGTGCGCCAGCGTCTGGAGGCGCGGACAAGCAAGCCTTCCGGACGGCGAACACTTCCGTTCGGCTATAGATCCTATCTCAGGACAAAGCTGCGCCGTTGGAGGAAAAAGGTTCCGAGCTGACGGTCCGCGATCAGGCGCGCTTTCAGCAAAATACGGAGGACAAAGAGCGTCCCTTGCGACGTCGAGACGGCTTCGACCTTGCCGCCATGCATCTTGGCAATCCCCGAGGCTATGTGGAGGCGCTCCCAGGGTGGACTTGAAATTCTCGGCTTCGCGATCCGAAGCTCGATCCGGATGCGATGCCGGATTTTGGTCGGGAAACTGAACAGAAGGACAAGCGCGTAAGCTACCTCATCGCTGCTGTTGCCTGTGAGACGCCGGTACGGATGGTAGTTTGGATCGTGTGGCAGCGTCGCTCGTAGGTAGACGTGAATTGCGCATTGCTGATCCTGGGGGAAGTTTGCGTAGAGCAATCCGCCAGCTCGACATGATCTCATCGAGCAAATCCGCAAGTTTCCGTCCACTTTATGGGATCAAGCCGCACTGAGGAGCAATTTCCTTCACACGAAAGTGGAGGGTGCAGGATCCCGAAGGCCGGCGCTACCGCTTCAACCGATTTACTGCCTGCCGGCCGCAATCTCTGCTTGAAGGCCATTGTGCAACGCGATACGCCGTTGCCGAATTCGATCGTCGGAGAGACAAGTGACCGCTGCCAGGACCAGAACCGAAACCGACACGTTCGGCCCCATCGAGGTTGCCGCCGACCGTTACTGGGGCGCGCAGGCGCAGCGTTCCCTCGGCAATTTCAGGATAGGCTGGGAAAAGCAGCCGGCCTCGATCGTGCGTGCGCTCGGCATCGTCAAGCGAGCGGCGGCGGAAGCCAATATGGAGCTGAAGCGGCTCGATCCGGAAGTCGGCAAGGCGATCATCGAGGCGGCGCAAGAGGTGATCGACGGCAAGCTCAACGACCATTTCCCGCTGGTCGTGTGGCAGACCGGCTCGGGCACGCAGTCCAACATGAACGCCAACGAGGTGATCTCCAACCGGGCGATCGAACTTCTGGGCGGCGTCATGGGCTCGAAGAAGCCGGTGCACCCCAACGACCACGTCAATATGAGCCAGTCGTCGAACGACACCTACCCGACAGCCATGCACATCGCTTGCGCCGAGCGCATCGTGCACGATCTGCTGCCGGCGCTTAGGCATCTGCACGCCGCGCTCGAGGTCAAGACAAAGGCTTTCGCCCACATCATCAAGATCGGCCGCACCCATACGCAGGATGCCACCCCCCTCACGCTGGGCCAGGAATTTTCCGGCTATGCCGCACAGGTGGCCTCTTCGATCAAGCGCATCGAGATGACGCTGCCCGGCCTGCAGGAACTGGCGCAGGGCGGCACCGCAGTCGGCACCGGCCTCAATGCGCCGGTCGGCTTTGCGGAAAAGGTGGCGGCGCGCATCGCCGACATTACCGGCATTGCCTTCGTCACCGCGCCGAACAAGTTCGAGGCGCTCGCCGCGCACGATTCCATGGTGTTCTCGCATGGCGCCATCAACGCGGCGGCCGCCGCCCTCTTCAAGATCGCCAACGACATCCGCTTCCTCGGCTCCGGCCCGCGCTCGGGCCTCGGCGAACTGTCGCTGCCGGAAAACGAGCCGGGTTCCTCGATCATGCCTGGCAAGGTCAACCCGACGCAGTGCGAGGCTCTGACGCAGGTCTGCGTGCAGGTGTTCGGCAACAACGCCTCGCTGACCTTCGCCGGCAGCCAGGGCCATTTCGAGCTCAACGTCTACAACCCGCTGATGGCCTACAACTTCCTGCAGTCGGTGCAGCTGCTGGCCGACGCTTCGATCTCCTTCACCGACAATTGCGTCGTCGGTATCGAGGCGCGCGAAGACAACATCAAGGCCGCGCTCGACCGCTCGCTGATGCTGGTGACAGCGCTGGCGCCGACGATCGGGTACGACAATGCCGCCAAGATCGCCAAGACCGCGCACAAGAAGGGCACCACCTTGCGCGAGGAAGCACTGGCCACCGGGCTGGTCAGCGAGGCAGACTACGACCGGCTGGTGCGGCCGGAGGACATGACGCATCCGGGTTAAGCGATTCCAGGGAAAGTGCCTTGCGTTTCCTCGGGAAGCGCGCAGCCCCTCTTCTTGGGAATTGCGTCAACTAGAATCCGAATTGTGTGGCGGGACAATTTGCTCCCGCCGCTGCTGGCCGCGACAAGAATTTTGCGTCGGTCGAACGATCCCGAAATGTACGTCCTGTGAACAATGTGTCGCCGGACTGGCGGCTTTGGTGAACAGTCGGCTTGGTCTATCTGACGGGACATCAACCCTTTTCGGAGAGCCACCATGTCCATCAACACTTCCGCTGCCGGCGCCGGCATCGCGTCCAACAGTTCCACCACCATCCTGCTCGGCCGCATCCTGCTCGCCGCCACCTTCCTGCTTTCCGGCTTCGGCAAGCTCACCGCCATTTCGGGCACCGCCGGCTATTTCGGCGCCATGGGCCTGCCGGTGCCGACCATAACGGCCATTGTCGTCGGCCTGATCGAATTGCTCGGCGGCCTTGCCGTGCTCGTTGGCTTTCAGACCCGCATCGCCGCCTGGGTGCTCGCGGTCTTCACCATCGCCTCGGCCTTTGTCGCCCATACCGGCTGGGCCGACCAGAACCAGATGATCCATTTCCTGAAGAACGTCGCCATCACCGGGGGTTTCCTGCTGCTGGCTTCCTCAGGCCCTGGCGCCTACTCGATCGACGCCAAGCGCGGCTGAGCTTTCCCTCCCAAGCCTGAAAAAAGCGGCGTGGAATTTTCCACGCCGCTTTTTCGTTGTCTGCCCAAGCGCGCGCCCGTCCCATCCCTGCTAGGATCGGTCTCGAAACAGCCGGCGGACAGACAACGGAGATGACCATGCCCCGCGATGCATTGCTTCTGATTTCCCGGCTGCTGCTCGCCGCCCTGCTCGTTCCCTCCGGCTACCACGCGCTCGCCGACATTGCCGGGACGACCGGCTATTTCGCCGGCCTCGGCATGCCATTGCCGACGCTTGCCGCCTGGGGCACCGGGCTGTTCGAGTTGATTGCCGGTCTCTTGATACTGGTCGGCTTTCAGACGCCGGTCGTTGCGATACTTCTTGCCGCTTTCTGCATCGTTGCAGGCTCCATCGGCCACTACGGCCAGGGCGGCGATGACCCGATGCTCACCTTCCTGCACCAGCAGATGCTGATGAAGGATATTGCCATCGCCGGCGGATTCCTGGCGCTAGCCATGGCCGGCGCCGGGGCCTGGTCGATCGACGGGCGCGGTGCCGCGGTCTGATATCGTCAAATATCGTCCCGGTTGAACCATCGATGCCCGAGGCAGGTCGACCCCCACTCCGTCTCGGCTTCGCCGAGCCCCCTCTCCCCCGATCGACGGGGTAGAGGAAGGGCGCGAGCCTATTGCCGCCAACGCTTTCCAACGAGGCTCCCTTCCTTTCCCTCCGGAGGGGGAAGGTGGCGGTGCGAAGCAGCGACGGATTGAGGAAGCCGGTGCTCGAACGCGAGGCCGACGACGACATGGTTTTGCTGTCAGGCCGCGCCTACTTCACCGACACGCTCTGCCCACCCTCGACCGCCAGCACCAGCCGGCGGTTGGTGATCCGCGCCAGTTGCGCCAGCCGTCCGGCCGGGCGTTCGCCGTAAAGATCGGAAAGTGAGGCCGGCAGCACCAGCGCCAACGTGCCATTGCCGCGGTTTTCCCATTTCAGCCGCGGCATGACGCCGGGCATGGCCGCAGTCAGCAGATAGACGACGCGCAGCACCGCCGCCAGGATGCGGGCGCGCTCGAGATAGCGCGGCGTCGCCAGGCCGCGGATTTCCGGCGCCGCATCGTTGAACACGCCTTCGTGGCGGAACAGGCCGACCAGCGCCAGGAAGGCACGGCCGGGGTGATCGACGCCAATGAAGGATGCGTGGGCAATGATGTTGAGCGACTGCTTGCCGCGATATTCCGGGTGTGCGCGCCAGCCTATATCGGCCAGCAGACAGGCAGCGTGGCGATAGCGTGCCTCATCCTCCGTCTCGTCGATGCCGAAGGCGGCAAAGGTCTTGTCCGTCCATTCAACAAGCTCATGCGCATGGGTGACCGAGCGCGACCGCAGCCGCGCCAGTTCCTCCGAAGCGGAGACCAGCGGATCGGCCTTCTGCTCGGCAGGGTCGAGCAGCGAATAGAGAAACCCTTCGCGCACGCCCAATGCCGAGACGATGATCTTCGACGGTTGCATCGCCGCCATGATCTCCTGCAGCACGACCGCGCCATAGGGCAGCAGCGAACGGCGGTTCTTCGACACACCTTCGATGCCCTTGACCTTCTCGATCTCGCCTTTCGCCACCTGCTTCAGGAAATTGGCGGCGCTTTCGACACCGATCTCATAGTGGTGCATGACGCCAAGCGGGTAGTTGGTCATTTCCATGTGCAGCCGGGCAAGGTTTCGCCAGGTGCCGCCAACGGCGTAAAAGGGCCGTCCCAGCCCGCCCTTCAACAATTTGGCGCGCGCCAGTTCGTCGCGGGTGATCTTTGCCGCCTGGGCGAGCGAATTCCTGGCCATGTCCTGCAGCCGCAGGCCACCCAGCGGCAGCGTGATGCCGTCGCCGATCGCCTCGCCATTGATGTCGATAAGCTCCAGGCTGCCGCCGCCAAGATCACCGGCAATGCCATTGGCGGGGTGGAAGCCCGAAATGACGCCAAGCGCCGAATAATGCGCCTCCTGCCGGCCAGTGAGCACGCGGATCTCGGTCTTGAGCACATCCTGGGCGCGGTGGATGAAATCGGGGCCGTTGATCGCTTCGCGGGCCGCGGCCGTCGCCAACACATACATGTGCTCCGCGCCGGCCTGGTCGGAGAGCGCACGGAAACGGCGGAACTCCTCCATCGAGCGCGTCACCGCCTCGGGGTCGAGCTTGCCGGTCGAAACGATGCCGCGGCCTAGGCCGGCCAGCATCTTTTCGTTGAACAGCAAGGTCGGCGAGCGCGCCAGCCCCTCATAGACGACAAGGCGGATCGAGTTCGAGCCGATGTCGATAATGGACAGCGGCCGGCGATCCTGCAGCCGGCCTTGGGACGTTGAAATCATCAGCCGGTGTTCTTCTTGCGACGCTTGAACTGCGCGATGCGCTTGGGCGCATGCGACTTCAGCGCGTCACCCCGTCCCGACAGGCTCGGATTGGTCATGAAATATTCCTGCGCGTTGAACGGTTCCTCACCCTCCTCCAGCACGACGCGCCGGGAGGTTCCGTCAGCCAATACGTCGAAACTTTGCTGGTTGTCCATGATGTTGCCCAGCATGATCTGGCCAAGGATCTGTTCATGCACCGTCGGGTTGGTGATCGGCACCATGGTCTCGACGCGGCGGTCGAGATTGCGTGGCATCAAGTCGGCCGAGGCGATGTAGACGATCGCCTCGTCCGACGGCAGGCCATGGCCGTTGCCGAAGCAATAGATGCGGCTGTGTTCGAGGAAGCGGCCGACGATCGACTTGACCCTGATGTTTTCCGACAGGCCGGGCACCTGCGGCCGCAGGCAGCAGATGCCGCGCACGACGAGATCGATCTCGACGCCGGCACGGCTGGCGTCATAGAGCGCATCAATGATGTTGGGATCGACGAGCGCGTTCATCTTCATCCAGATGCGCGCCGGACGGCCAGCCAGCGCGTGGGCGACCTCGTCGGCAATGTGCTTGAGGATACGGCTGCGCAGCGTAAACGGCGAGATGGCGATCCGCATCTCATCGGTCGGCTCGGCATAGCCGGTGATGAAGTTGAACAGCTGGGCGACATCGCGCGCGATCGTCGGATCGGTGGTGAAGAAGGACAGGTCGGTGTAGATGCGCGCGGTCACCGGATGGTAGTTGCCGGTGCCGAGATGGACATAGTTGCGCAGCTTGCCGTCCTCGCGCCGCACCACAAGCGACATTTTCGCATGGGTTTTGAGTTCGAGGAAGCCGAACACGACCTGGACGCCGGCGCGTTCGAGGTCGCGCGCCCAGCGGATGTTGGCTTCCTCGTCGAAGCGCGCCTTGAGCTCGACCAGGGCGGTCACCGACTTGCCGGCCTCGGCCGCGTCGACCAAGGCGCGCACGATCGGGCTGTCGTTGGAGGTGCGGTAGAGCGTCTGCTTGATTGCCACCACCTCCGGGTCGGCCATTGCCTGGCGCAGGAACTGGACCACCACGTCGAAGGATTCATAGGGGTGGTGGACGACGATGTCCTTCTCGCGGATGGCCGCGAAACAATCGCCGCCATGCTCGCGGATGCGCTCGGGAAAGCGCGGATTGTAGGGGGTGAACTTCAGGTCGTCGCGCGGCACGGCGACGATCTCGGAAATCTGGCTGAGCGCCAGCGGGCCGGTCAGAACGCTGATGCGGCTCGAAGAGACGCCAAGCTCGCCGGCGACGAACTCGCGCAATTCACCGGGCATCGACTTGTCGAATTCGATGCGGATGACCGAACCGCGGCGGCGCCGCTTCAGCGCCGTCTCGAACAGGCGCACGAGATCTTCCGACTCTTCCTCGACCTCGATATCGCTGTCCCGGATGATGCGGAAGGTGCCGGAACCCTTGACCTCATAGCCGGGGAACAGCTTGCCGATATAGAGGCCGACAGCCTCCTCCAGTGGAATGAAGCGAACGTGCTGCTTGCGGTCGGGCAGGCGGATGAAGCGCTTCAGCGCCACCGGCAGGCGCAGAAGCGCGCTCATCTCCTCGCCATTCTTGCGGTGGCGCAATTGCAGCGCCATCGAGAAGCCGAGATTGGGAATGAACGGAAACGGATGCGCCGGGTCGATCGACAGTGGAGTCAGGACCGGGAAGACCTGGTCCTGGAAATGATCTTCCAGCCAGACTTTCTCATCCTTGGTCAGTGCATCGCGGGTGATGCTCTCAATGCCTTCCTTGTTGAGCAGCAACATCAGCGCCGAAAGGCTGTTCTGCTGGTCCTCCTGCAGCCGCTCGACCTCGCGCAGCAATTGTTCCAGCTGCTGCTCCGGCGTGCGGCCGTCGGGGCTCTTGAGCGCAATGCCTTCGCGCACCTGGCCGGCAAGGCCGGCGACGCGGACCATGAAGAATTCGTCGAGATTGGCGGCTGAAATCGACAGGAAACGGACGCGTTCGAGCAGCGGATGGTGCTGGTTCTGGGATTCCTCGAGCACACGCCGGTTGAACTGCAGCCAGGAGAACTCACGGTTGACGAACCGATCGGGGTTGCCGCCCTCGGGGCTCGCCACCTCGACATTGATGAATTCGCTCTGCACCGGCTTCAGTTCGTTCATGGTTCCTGCTCTTCCCCCGCCAACCGTCCCTTGGAGCGCCGCTGGACGTGCCATGCCTCTAACACGCTTTTGTGGCGCATGACCCTTCGGCGAAAACCGTTCCGATTTCAGGGACATGCACTTAACCGGCTCAACGTATCCTCTGACAGGCTTTTGCGACAGTTTCATTTCATCGATCTTGCAAACAGGCCTGTTATGTTCCAGATGCTTTTCGACGAGATCAAGGAGACGACGATGGCAGGCGGTTCCATTCCCCATTTCCAGAACGATGCGGGCCATCCGGCAATCGACATCGGCGTCAAGGAATTCATGTGCACCGGCGCCAACCCGCCCTTCGACCACCCGCATGTGTTCCTCGACATGGGCGACGACAATGAAAAGGTCTGTCCCTACTGCTCGACGCTCTACCGCTATTCGGCGAAGCTGAGGGCGACGGAAACGCTGCCGGCCGGTTGCCTTTATATCGACCAGGCCGCCTGATCCTTCCGCGACAAGCCCGATGGAAGACATCAGGTCCCGGCAGGTCATAATCGCCGGGGCCGGCATCGCCGGGCTGACCGCTGCCCTTGCCTTCGCCGGACGGGGTTATCCGGTAAAGCTGATCGAACAGGCACAGCACCTAGACGCGGCCGGCGCCGGCATCCAGCTTTCGCCCAACGCAACACGCATTCTTGGAAAACTCGGCGTGCTCGACCGGCTGCTGCCGGCAGCGTTGCGGCCGGAAGCGGTCGTGCTCAAGGACGCCGGGACGCTGCGCGAACTGGCGCGGGTACCGCTTGGGCAAGCCGCCGAAGCGCGCTGGCAGGCGCCTTATCTCGTCGCTCACCGCGCCGATCTGCAGGCAGCGCTGCTGGCGCAAATGGCCGAACGGCCAGAGATTGAGCTCATCACCGGCGCCCGCGTGACCGGCATCGTCAAAGACGCGCAATATGTCGCCGTGACCGCCGAAGTGGACGGCCGCGAGATCGAGGCACGCGGCAAACTGCTGGTCGGCGCCGACGGCGTCTGGTCGGCGGTCCGGGCGCAACTCGCAGGCGAGGACTTCGTCAAAAGCCGTTTTTCGGGCGAACTCGCCTGGCGGGCTACAATCGCAGCCGACGGTGCGGCCGGAGAAGCCTTTGCCGCGATCGGCGCCGCCGACTGCGTCACCACGTTCCTGCATCCTGGCTTCCACATGGTCGCCTACCCCGTCAGCAAAGGCCAGGCCTTCAATCTCGCCGCCTTCACCAAGGGTGAGCGCATGGCCGAAGGTTGGTCGGGCCATGCCGATCCCGCGATCCTCACGGCTGCCCTGCGCGGCACCGCGCCGGGCCTGACGAAGCTTGTGGCACTGGCCGGCCCATGGACGGCCTTTCCGATCCACACCGTCGAACAGAAGCGGTGGACGAGCCCGCAGGGCATCGCGCTGATCGGCGACGCCGCGCACGCGATGACGCCGTTTGCGGCGCAAGGTGCCGCGATGGCGATCGAAGATGCCATCACGCTTGCCGAGGCTATCGCCGATTTCCCTGGCGATCTGCCCAGAAGTTTTCGAATCTGGGAAAATCTTCGGCGGCCGCGTGTCGCCAAGGCCGCGCGTCGTGGGGCCGTAAACCGCCTCGCCTGGCATGCTGCCGGCCCGGTGGCGATCGCCCGCAATCTGTTCCTGGCCATGCGCTCGCCCGACAAGCTCGCCGCCGACCTCGACTGGCTCTATGGATGGCGAGCGGACACTCGGCAGTCTAGATCGTCGACGTAGCGATCCTTCCCACCCCCCTCTGTCCTGCCGGACATCTCCCCCGCAAGGGGGGAGATTGGATGTCGCCGTCGCCTTCGCCAAAATCGCCGGCGTTGCAGCAGGAGCGCCGCGGGCAAAACGGCTGATCTCCCCCCTTGCGGGGGAGATGGCCGGCAGGCCAGAGGGGGGTGCCGTCCCGCTGACTTCAAAAGATCCAACACTGTCGCGGTGCGATGAAGGACTGCTAGTTATAAAACCGCATCGACAAGCCCAGCGAGGCCGGCAGCGGGTTCCACCAGCCGGTGCGCAGGCCGGCGGCTGTCCAGGTGTTGCAGCCGACCAGCGCGTTGAAATGGCCGTTCGCCTCGAAGAAGCGGTCGAAGCTGGAATAGGCGGCGTTCTCGATGACCACAGGACCGTGCGGCCCTTGCTGGAAACTCGCGTCGATATAGTCGAGCAGCGCTGCAAAACGTTCCTCATCGATGTCGAAACCGGTGGCAGCAGGGTGCGGCTCGGCGATGGCCCCGGCGATATCGACATGCATGACCGAGGCGTCCAGTGTCAGCGCCTTGAGGACGGGCACTGTCTTCAGCTGCGACCAGCTCGGCGTCTCCAGATAGAAGGCCCGGCCGCCCCAGCCAAAGACGATGTAGCGCACTTCCGGGGCGTCGACAGGGATGCCGGCAGCGACCAGGAAATGGAAGCGCCGGCGCACCTCGTCATCGACGGGAATGGCGATGTCGGTGTGGATCGGATTCTCCAGCACCAGAATATGGCGCGTGCCCTCACCCGCCGCTGACGCCGGCCACAGCGGACGCGGCACCAGCGTGCCGAGCGTGGCAGCGAGCGCGACCACGATAATCAGCATGGCCAGGAAACGCAGGGTTTTTCTCATGCGGCGGCGGCTTTGCGTTTCAATGGAGAAGATCAATCCCGACCCCAGATAGCAAAAGAGCCCGGCCGCATTGCGGCCGGGCTCTTTTGCTTCGCATGAAAATGCTCAGTGCAGGATCTGCGACAGAAACAGCTTGGTGCGCTCGTGGCGCGGATGGTCGAAGAACTCGGCCGGCGTGTTCTGTTCGACGATCTGGCCCTGATCCATGAAGATCACCCGGTTGGCCACTTTGCGGGCAAAGCCCATTTCGTGGGTGACGCACAGCATGGTCATGCCTTCCTCGGCCAGGCCCACCATCGTCTCCAGCACTTCCTTGATCATTTCTGGATCGAGCGCCGAGGTCGGCTCATCGAACAGCATGATGCGCGGGTTCATGCACAGCGAACGCGCTATCGCCACGCGCTGCTGCTGGCCGCCCGACAGCTGGCCCGGATATTTGTTGGCCTGTTCGGGGATCTTGACGCGCTTGAGGAAGTGCATGGCGATTTCCTCGGCCTGCTTCTTCGGCGTCTTGCGCACCCAGATCGGCGCCAGCGTGCAGTTCTCCAGGATGGTCAGATGCGGGAACAGGTTGAAGTGCTGGAACACCATGCCGACCTCGCGGCGCACCTCGTCGATCTTCTTGAGATCGTTGGTGAGTTCCTTGCCGTCGACGATGATCTTGCCCTTCTGGTGCTCTTCCAGCCGGTTGATGCAGCGGATCATGGTCGACTTGCCCGAGCCCGAAGGACCGCAGATGACGATGCGCTCGCCGCGCATCACCTTGAGGTTGATGTCCTTCAGCACATGGAACTCGCCATACCATTTGTGCATGCCGATGATGTCGATTGCGACATCGGTGGTCGAGATGTGCATCTTCTTGGCATCGACCTTGATCTCTTCGGCGCTGACGGCGTTTTCTATGACCATGGCAGGTTCCCCTTATTTGTTTTTAACGTTTGTGGCCGGTGTCCAGCCGGCGTTCCGTATACATCGAATAGCGCGACATGCCGAAGCAGAACAGCCAGAAGACGAAGGCAGCGAAAATCAGGCCGGACTTGGTGGTCTGCGGCGTCGCCCAGTTGGGATCGGAGAAGTTCTGCTTGACGACACCGAGCAGGTCGAACATCGAGATGATGATAACCAGGCTTGTGTCTTTCAACATGCCGATGAAGGTGTTGACGATGCCGGGTATGACCAGCTTCAGCGCTTGCGGCAGCACGATAAGGTTCATCTTCTGCCAGTAACCGAGACCAAGCGAATCCGCACCCTCATACTGGCCCTTGGGGATCGCCTGCAGACCGCCGCGCACCACCTCCGCCATGTAGGCGGCGGCAAACAACGAGAAGCCGATCAGCGCCCTGAGGAACTTGTCGAAGGAAACGCCGGGGGGCAGGAACAGCGGCAGCATGACGCTGGCAAAGAACAGGACGGTGATCAGCGGGATGCCGCGAACGAATTCGATGAAGATAACGCACAGCATCTTGACTATCGGCATCTTCGAGCGCCGACCGAGCGCCAGCACGATGCCGAACGGCAGCGACACTGCAATGCCGACGAAGGCCAGGCTGAGCGTCACCAGCAGGCCGCCCCATAGCTGCGTCTCCACATGCGGCAGGCCGAACATGCCGCCGACCAGCAGCACGAAAGCGACGATCGGCAGCACCAGGAAAAGCAGGATCGCGTTCAGCCCCTTGCGCGGCACGCGCGGGATCAGCAGCGGCACCAGCAGCGCCACGAATAGTATGGCGACCAGGATCGGCCGCCAGCGCTCCTCAATAGGATAGCGGCCGAGCATGAATTGGCCGAACTTGGCGTTGACGAACGCCCAGCAAGCGCCGGACCAGCCATCCGGCTGAACGCCGCCTTGCGCCGCCGTGGCGCATACCGAGCGATCGGACCCTACCCACTGGGCGCTGATGAAGGCCCAGTTGATGATTGGCGGCAGGATCATCACCACCAGTGCGATGCCCAGTACGGTCAGGATGGTGTCGCCCACCGAACCGATCAGGTTCTTGCGGACCCAGGCGATAGGCCCCCGCACGCCGGCCGGCGCCTGTTGCGCCAGTGCCATTTCGGTCCGCACCCAAGCGGTATCATGTTCCTGCATGGCCTTACCTCTCCACCAGCGCCATCCTGGCGTTGACCACATTCATGACCGCCGACGTCACCAGGCTGATGACGAGATAGACGACCATCATGATCAGCACGTTTTCGACCGCCTGCCCCGTCTGGTTGAGCACTGTGCCGGCGGTCGCCGTCAGATCCGGGTACGCAATAGCGATGGCCAGCGATGAGTTCTTGGTCAGGTTGAGATACTGGCTGGTCAGCGGCGGGATGACGATGCGCATGGCTTGCGGCACGACGACAAGCCGCAGGATCGATCCCGGCCGCAATCCCAGAGCACCAGCCGCTTCCGACTGGCCCTTCGAGACGCCGAGAATGCCGGCACGCACGATCTCTGCAATAAAGGAGGCCGTGTAGCAGGACAGCGCCAGATAGAGCGAAAGGAATTCCGGCCCGATGTGGAAACCGCCGGCCAGGTTGAAGGTCGATTGCTTCGGAAAATCGAAGGTCAGGGGAAAGCCGCTCAGCGCATAGGCCAGAAGCGGCAGGCCGACGATCAGCGCCAGGGACGTCCAGAACACGGGAAACTGCTGACCGGTCGCCATCTGCCGCTGGCGCGCCGTGCGGGCGACGAACCATGCCATGGCGATGCCGACAAGCAAGGCGACAAAGATCAGCCAGGAGCCATCACCCCAGATGGCACGAGGAAGATAGAAGCCGCGCTGGTTGAGAAAAGAGCCGAATGGCAGGTTGATGCTTTCGCGCACCACGGGCAAGACCGCCAGCACGCCCGAATACCAGAAGAAGATCACCAGCAGCGGCGGGATGTTGCGGAAAATCTCGACATAGACCGTGCAGATCTTGCGGATCAGCCAGTTGTGCGACAAGCGGCCGATGCCGACGATGAAGCCGATGATGGTTGCGGTGATGATGCCGGCAACGGCGACGATGAGGGTGTTGATCAGCCCGACGACAATGGCTTTGCCATAGGTGTCGTCCGAGTTGTAAGGGATGGCACTGACTGAGATATCGAAGCCGGCACGGCTTTTCAGGTAGCCGAACCCGGAAGAAATGTGCAGGCGCTGCAGATTGTCGATGACGTTGTGGACAATCCACCAGACGCTCGCCACCAGCAAGACGACAACCACCGCCTGGAAGACAACTCCACGGACTTTTGGATCGTTGATGAAGGAACCGCGGCTCGGCTCCTCGCGTAGGACTTCCTGCGACGCCATTGCCCATCCCCTGCAAAGAGAAACCGGAAGGCAGACAATCTGCCTTCCGGATCGCATTTCGATCAGCGGATCGGTGGCGCGTATTGCAGGCCGCCCTTGGTCCACAGCGCATTGATGCCGCGCGCGATCTTCAGCGGGCTGCCGGTGCCGACATTGCGCTCGAACATCTCACCGTAATTGCCGACTGCCTTGACGATGTTGACGACCCAGTCATTGCTAACGCCGAGATCGGTGCCGATCTTGGTTTCGGGTTCCTGGCCGAGCACGCGCTTGATCTCCGGGTTGTCCGAGGTCTTCATCTCGTCGACATTGGCCTGGGTGATGCCCAGTTCCTCTGCCTGCAGCAGCGCGAAATAGGTCCACTTGACAATGTGGTACCACTGGTCGTCCCCCTGGCGCACGGCCGGGCCGAGCGGTTCCTTGGAGATGATCTCGGGCAACACGACATGGTCTGCCGGCGCGCTGAGCGTCAGGCGGATGCCGTAGAGACCCGACTGGTCGGTGGTGTAGACATCGCAACGGCCCGCGTCATAGGCGGCGTTGACCTCTTCAAGCTTTTCGAAGACGACCGGGTTGTACTCCATCTTGTTCGCCTTGAAGTAGTCGGCGAGGTTGAGCTCGGTCGTGGTGCCGCTCTGCACGCAGACTGCCGCACCCGAAAGCTGCAGCGCCGAATTGACGCCCGGCAGCTTCTTGGCGTTGATCATGAAGCCCTGGCCGTCATAATAGGTGACGCCGACGAAGTTCAGGCCAAGTGCCGTATCCCGATTGATGGTCCAGGTGGTGTTGCGCGACAGGATGTCGACTTCGCCCGACTGCAGCGCGGTGAAGCGCTCCTTGGCGCTGAGCGGCGTGAACTTGACCTTGGTGCCGTCGCCGAAGACGGCGGCCGCGACCGCGCGGCAGAAATCCACATCGATGCCTTTCCATTCACCCTTGTCGTCAGGCGCAGCGAAGCCGGCAAGACCTGTGTTGGTACCGCACTGGATGAAGCCTTTCGCCTTGACGTCGTCGAGCGTGCTCGCCGACGCGGCCGAAGCCATCCATCCAAGCGCAGCGGCGCCGAGAATGCCAATTGCAATGTGTTTCATAACCCACAGACCCTTTTCTGTTTTCAGGTAAACCCTGATCCTCAGGCAAATCCTGATCTTTTCCCGCGTGAACCCGGCTCCCATCCGGCTCATTCCCGGAACCCCGCGTCGTAACCGACGCCCGGCCCCTCCCATTCACGAACTGCATCGAAGGCGATTATCTCTGTGAGGTCAAGGGAAATGACCGTTTCACGACAGCTTTGAAAACCAATTGCCGCAAATGCCTGAATTGCAGACAACAGCATCAGGAAAGCAGCAAGCCCCGCAAATAAAACCGGCAAAGTCCGTCGACGCTAATCCACATCCACTCATGAAATCCGCGGCTCTGGATCGCCACGCATTCCAGACTATTCATGGGGGAATTGGCCTATGCAAAGGGCACCGCCTGGCGGGCGCCCGCTGTTGCACAGCCAATGCCGCCGCTCTATGGCTAGCGCTTTCACCACAAGGCGAAGAGCAATGGCGACTGACGGCAACGAAATGGGTATCAACACGCGGCTTGCCCATTCGGGCAACAATCCGCACGACTATTTCGGCTTCGTCAATCCGCCGATCGTGCATGCCTCGACCGTGCTCTATCCCAATGCGTCGGCGATGGCGGCGCGCAGCCAGAAATACACCTATGGCACACGCGGCACGCCGACCACCGATGCGTTGGCGCATGCGATCGACGCGCTGGAAGGCTCCGCCGGCACCATAATCGTGCCGTCGGGCCTGGCGGCGGTGACCGTCCCGTTGCTGGCGTTTCTCTCGGCAGGCGATCACATCCTGATTGTCGATTCCGTCTACCATCCGACCCGCAATTTCGCCGACACGATGCTGAAGCGGCTGGGTGTCGAGGTCGAGTATTACGATCCGCATGCCGGCGCCGGCATCGCCAGCTTGATCAAGCCGAACACCAAAGTCGTGTTTACGGAATCACCGGCCTCCAACACCTTCGAGGTGCAGGACGTTCCGGCAATCGCCAAGGCGGCGCATGAAACGGGCGCCATCGTCATGATGGACAACACCTGGGCAACGCCGCTCTATTTCCGTCCGCTCGACCACGGCGTCGATATCTCGATCCATGCGGCGACGAAATATCCGGCCGGCCATTCGGACGTGCTGCTGGGCACAGTGTCGGCCAATGCCAACTGCTGGAAGCAGCTTTGCGAGACGTTCTACACGATGGGCTGCTGCGCCGGCCCCGACGACGTCTACCAAGTCCTGCGCGGCCTGCGCACGATGGGCGTTCGGCTGGATCACCATCAAAAGAGCGCGCTTGCCATTGCCGCCTGGCTTGAAGGCCAGCCCGGCGTGGCCCGCGTGCTGCACCCGGCGCTCTCCAGCCACCCCGACCACGCGGTGTGGAAGCGTGATTTTTCCGGCTCGAGCGGCATCTTTTCCATCGTGCTCAAAGGCGGCGGCCAGAGACAGCAGCATGCCTTCCTCGATGCGTTGAAAATCTTCGGTCTCGGCTATTCCTGGGGCGGCTATGAGAGCCTTGCCGTGCCGGTCTTCCTCGGCGACCGTACCGTCGCCAAGGGCCCCTATGACGGCCCGCTGATCCGGCTGCAGATCGGGCTCGAGGATGTCGAGGACCTCAAGGCCGATATCCTGCGCGGGCTGGAAGCGGCCGCTGCGGCATGACACCAGCAAACTTGCCAAGCTGATTCCGCTAGCCGGCTTAACCCGTTGAAAGGATTGGCGAGCGACTTTCGTAGGACGATCGACCTCGCAAAGCCGCTCATCGGTCAACCAAGCGCAATGTTATTTCCCCAACGCGCTTTTTCGGATCGGTTTGACTTTCAAAATCGTCGGTCCAACGCCATTGCAGGCGCTGCGCGCACAATTCCAGCCGGACTGAGCTTGCCATGGCCTTTCGTCTCTTTGTCCCCATTCTCGCCGGCGCGACGCTGCGCGAGCGCCTCATCGCCTGCATCGGGGCGATGATCGGCATTGCGCTGACCGGCGCGATCGGCGCGCTGGTGCTTGGCAATGGCCCGCATGTGCCGCTGCTGGTGGCGCCGATGGGGGCGTCGGCGGTGCTGCTGTTTGC
The DNA here is from genome assembly GCF_057786115.1 of Mesorhizobium sp. P170090. Classification (NCBI taxonomy): domain Bacteria; kingdom Pseudomonadati; phylum Pseudomonadota; class Alphaproteobacteria; order Hyphomicrobiales; family Phyllobacteriaceae; genus Mesorhizobium; species Mesorhizobium sp. P170090. The sequence goes on along the minus strand of NZ_JBYNWH010000001.1, from coordinate 3,374,310 downwards.
GGTGCCTGCAAGCCCGCTGGCGCAGCCATGGTCGATCATCGGCGGCAATACAATATCGGCGCTGGTCGGCGTGATCGTGGCCCATTTCGTCCCTCAGCCCGTTCTCGCCACGGGCATTGCCGTGGCGATGGCGATCGCCGCCATGTCGTTCTCGCGCTGCCTGCATCCGCCGGGCGGAGCCGCCGCACTGACCGCCGTGCTCGGCGGGCCGGCCGTGATCGGTGCCGGCTTCCTGTTTCCGTTCGTGCCGGTGGCGCTGAACTCCATGATGCTGGTCGCGCTCGGCTATGCTTTCCACAGGCTGTCGCGACGCAGCTACCCGCATGTGCCGGCCCCTGCCCCGAAAAGCACGCACGGAACCATCGATCCGCCGGCTCAGGAGCGCATCGGCTTCCGGGCCGAGGACATCGATGCCGCGCTGGCTGCGCTCGACGAGACCTTCGACATCGACCGCAACGATCTCGAACAGCTGCTGCGACAGGTCGAACTGCAAGCGACGATGCGCGCACACCGAACCATGTTGTGCGAGGACATCATGTCCCGCGACGTGATTTCGGTCGATGAACACGCGTCCGCCGATCGGGCGCGTCATCTGCTGCTCGACCACAATATCCGCACGCTGCCGGTTGTCGACAAGGACGCCAGGCTGGTCGGCACCGTTGGATTAAGGGAATTGGCGCGAGCCGACGAAGCCGTCGGAAGCGTTACCTCGACAGCGTCGACCGCCGCCGCCGGTACGCCCGCCATGGCCCTGCTACCGGTGCTCACCGACGGCCGCACCCATGCAGTCATCATCTTGGACGGGGACAGCCGCATCCTTGGCCTGATCACGCAGACCGACCTGCTTGCGGCCACGGCGCGAGCGCAGGCTGCTGACAAGCCGCTGGCGGAAGCAGTATTCTAGGCGCCGTCGGAGCCGGGCGAAAATGGCCGGGAACCTTTTGCCGGCGATGTCATCCAATGTCTTGATCGAGGTTTCGGACGGGGATTGGATCGAGGAACTGGCCATGCCTGCTATGTCTGTACCAATGCCCACAGCTGCTTCAAGCGAGATGCTTCTCGTGCGCCGCGCGCTGGCACGCGAAGGCAACGCCTTCCGCATCATCATGAAGACCCATAATCAGCGGCTCTATCGCATCGCTCGCGGGGTGGTGCGCAACGATGCTGAAGCCGAGGACATCGTCCAGGAGGCCTATGTCAGAGCCTTTGCCCATCTCGGTGCCTTTCGCGGGGAGTCCTCATTGGCCACCTGGCTGTCGCGCATCGTCATCAACGAGGCGCTCGGCCGTCTGCGCAAAAGGCGGCGGACGGTGGCGAAAAACCCGCAAGCCGAAATCATCCAGTTCCCCCTCAATCCCAGCGACGATCCGGAGCGGACGATGGCGCAGCGGCAGATCCTCGAGTTGGTGGAACGGGCGACCGACAGCCTGCCCGATGTTTATCGGACGGTGTTCGTGGCGCGGGTTATCGAGGGGCTCAGTATCGAGGAGACCGCCGAGCTGCTTGGCGTGCGGCCGGAAACCGTCAAGACAAGGCTACACCGCGCCCGCGCCCTGGTACGCAAGGCACTCGACGACCAGATCGGGCCGGTGCTGCTCGACGCCTTCCCGTTTGCCGGACGGCGCTGCGACAGGCTGACCAGCGCCGTCATGCAGCGGCTCGGCCTGGAGAGCTGATCATCGGCTGATTTGGCCGATTTCCCCGGGAACGTTTGCCACCGCTGCGCATCCAATGACCGTCAACTGAAAAACATGGCCCGGCGCGATCCCGCGTCCGGGCGAAGGAGATGCCATGCTTACCCGACACACCGCCGCCCTCGCTGCCTTGCTGCTGCTTGGCGCTGCCCCGCTCGCACAAGCCGCCGACAAGCCGACGGACCCTCAGATCGCCCACATCGCCTACACGGCGGGCGTCATCGATGTGGAAGCCGCCAAGCAGGCGATCAAGAAATCGAAGACCAAGGAGGTCGTGGATTTCGCCAACGACATGGTGCGCGACCACGAAGCGGTCAACGCGCAGGCACTGGAACTGGTAAAGAAGCTGAAGGTGACGCCGGAAGACAACGCAACCAGCCAGGCGCTGACCAAGGCTGCGGCCGAGGAGCGGGCGAAGCTCGCCAAACTCGACGGCGCAGCCTTTGACAAAGCCTATGTCGACAACGAGATCGCCTACCACAAACAGGTCGACGGCGCGCTTGAAACCCTTTTGATCCCATCGGCCAGCAACGCCGAGTTGAAGAGCCTGCTGCAGACCGGCCTGAAGATTTTCCAGGGCCATGAACAGCACGCCGAGCATGTTGCAGGTATGCTGAAGTAAGGACCAGGCCATGTCGAAACGGCTGCTATGGATTGCACTGGCGCTGGTCTTCGGGACCTCACCCGTGCAGGCCGAAACCATCCAGGTCACCATCGACAAGCTTGTCTTTTCGCCGGCCACCGTCGAGGCGAAGGTCGGCGACACGATCAAGTGGGTGAACAATGACGTGTTCGCCCACACGGCTACCGTCAAGGGCGGCTGGGAAGTGATGATCCCACCGAAGTCAACAGCGAGCCTGACCCTGCAGAAGGCGGAAGCGGTCGACTATTTCTGCCGCTTCCACCCCAACATGAAAGGTCATGTGGCCGTGACGGCGCCTTGATCGCGGTCCGCAAGCCCGTCCTGCTGCGTTGAGGCTCGCCTGGCTTCATCCGGCCGGGTGATGTGCGTCCACGAGCCGTGACAGCCCGGCTGGCGGCGTGCGATCCAGGCATCCAGCCCTTCGCGCAGATCAGCGGTCGGAGCCATGCGGGCGAACTGCTCGGCCTCGACAGCCAAGCCATCCGCGATGCTCTGGTTCAGGCCGCGCGCCACTGCTGTGAGGATCGAGGCAATTGCTGCAGGAGAATGCCTGGTCATGCGCCGGGCGAGATCAATTGCGGCGGGCATCAGCTCCTCATGCGGCACCACCTGATTGACGAGGCCGAGTTCGAGGGCGCGCGGCGGCGGGAACCAATCGCCGGTCAACAGCAGCTCGAGCGCCCTCTTGCGCCCTGCCAGCCTCGGAAGCCGCTGCGTGCCGCCGAAAGCAGGCGGCATTGCAAGGTTGATCTCAGGCTTGGCGAACAAGGCGCGGTCGCTGGCGATAGCGAGCGGCACGGCTTCGGTGATCTCGCAGCCGCCGCCGAAGGCGATGCCGTTGACGGCGGCGATGACGGGCTTGCGGAACGCCTCCAGCCTTGCCGTCAGCCGCTGTCCGCGCATGACGAAGTCGCGCAGGGCAACGTCGACGCCGATGGCCACGCTGCCTGAGAATTCATGGATGTCGCCGCCGGCGGAGAAGGCGCGCTCTCCTGCTCCAGTGAGGATGACGGCGCGGATGGCATCGTCGGTCTCGGCGGCATCGAGGAGCGCAAGCAGGCGATCAATCAGCGCATAGTTCAAGGCGTTGAGCTTCTCCGGCCGATTAAGTGTGAGGATGGCGATCCCGTTGCGGGCCCCGGTGAGCACAAGCTCGGTCATGTCTTTTCCTTCCCTGTGTTTGTCGACGGAGAGGATCAGGCTTTCGGTTGTATGTATATTCACTAGTCGGTATACTTGCGTATGAGCGAAGCACCAAGCCCTACCCGCAAACGCATTGTCGATGCCGCAACGAAGCTGTTCTATGCCGAGGGGATCGGCCGCGTCAGCGTCGATGCAGTGGCGGAAAAAGCCGGGCTGACCAAGCGCACGCTCTACTATCATTTCAAGAGCAAGGACGATTTGATCGCGGCCTATCTCGACGGTCGCGACCAGCCGAACCTCAAGCAGATAGCCGGCTGGTTCGAGATGGCCGAAGGCGATGTCGAGCGCAAGGTCGAGGCGATTTTCACCAATCTGGCGCGCGTGGCGAAGCACCCGAAATGGAGAGGCTGCGGCTTTCTGCGCACGGCAGCCGAACTCGCTTCCATGCCCGGACACCCGGCCGTTAAAGCGGGGGCGCGGCATAAGCAGAATTTCGAGACCTGGCTGGCCGGCGAACTCACAGGCCACGGCGTCGACGAGCCGCAGACCCTGGCGCGCGAAATCGTGCTTTTGATGGACGGCGCGTTCTCGATCATGCTGATCCACCGCAACCCCGACTATGTCGAGGCCGCCGGACATGCCGCTGCAACGCTGGTTCGAGCAAGGTCAGGATCGGCGACTATCCGCTAGAGCGTTCACCGTTTAATGGAGACGGCGAAACACGCTATTTCTTTGACGCAATTCCGGACGGAGAACCACTTCACACTTTTCGTGGAGTTGCTCTAGAATCCAGCCGCCAGCCATGCCGTGCCGACGGCAAGGGTGAGCAGCGTCAGTGGCAGGCCGACCTTGAAGAAGGCTGAGAAGGACAGCTGCGTGCCGGCCGCCCGCGCCTGTTCGGCGACGATCAGGTTGGCGACCGAGCCAAGCAAGGTGAAGTTGCCGGCCAGCGTCGAGCTCATCGCCACCACCAGCCAGGCACGCCCGGGGTTCTCAAGGCCGGGTATGAATGGCCGCAGCGCCAGCACGGCCGGAACATTGCTCATGATGTTGGAGAGCACCGCGGTGAAGCCCGATAGACGCCAGACGTCGTCCAGCCCGAGGTTCTTGGCCGAGGCGATGATGTCGGGCGTCAGCAGCGTCTTTTCGGCGCCGGCGACAACGATGAACAGGCCGGCGAACATGAACAGCAGCGGACCGTCGATCTCGCGGTAGACGCGGGCCGGCTTGATGGCGCGGGTGAGCAACAGGATGGCGCCGCCGATGAGCGCTGCCTTGGCAACCGGAACGCCGGCGAAGAAGGCGATGGCCAGGCCGATGCAGACAACCACCGCCTTCAGCACCTGTCCCGGCAGCATGCGGCCGCGATAGACTTCCGGGTTGAGATCGGCGGTGCGGGCGAATTCGGCGCGGTAGACGATGCGCACGATGACGACGACCGCGACGAGGCCGAAGAGGGCAACCGGCGCCAGGGCGGCCGAAAAGGCCGGGTAGGAAATTCCCGACAGCGCGCCGATGACCATGTTCTGCGGGTTGCCGGTGATGGTGGCGACGCTGCCGCAGTTGGACGCGGTGGCGGTGGCGATCAGATAGGGAATGGGATTGCGATTGATGACACGGGTGACGTGGACGACGATCGGCGCCATGACCAGGCAGATGGCGTCGTTGACCAGGAACGCCGACAGCACGCCGGTCAAAAGCGTCACCATCACCAGCAGCACGAAAGGCGCGTGCGCATGCTCGATAGCGTAGGCGCCAAGCGCCCGGAAGGCGCCGGACACCTTCAGATGCGCCACCACGATCATCATCCCGAGCAGCAGCGTAATGGTGTCGAAATTGATGGCGCGATAGGCATCTTCCATACTGAGTGCGCCGATGGCGATCATCGCCGCACCCCCCAGCAAGGCGATCCCTGCCCGGTCGAGACGGAGGCCTGGAATACGCCCGATTGCGACGCCGGCATAAGTCAGGACAAGGATCAAAAGTGCCGCTGCGCCCATCAATGTCATTGGCAGACATCCTTGTCCAAACGAACCGACGCAGGAACGGACTGTTCCCGCTCAGGCATTTGCCGGGCAGCTTTAACGCCGCTCCAGCAAAGCGAAAGCCTATAACGATCCGAATGCGAAAATCGGTGGGCAAAATCGCGGGTCGACCGATGCCGGGAGCAACCGGAGCTTGATCTTGAGACGGCCGAGATTGGGAATGAGACACGCGCGGCGGACTGCAGGTGGCCTGAGATTGCCATCCGCGAACTTCCCCTCGGAAGGCTCTCGTGGCGTATGTAATTAAATTCTAATTTAGGCTTTCCGGGTATGGATGCTTAGCCATATTTCGGCCTTGGGGTATCAGATGGTCCAGGTTCTTGAGAGGGAATGCCGTGTCTCGGAGAACGAGGCTCTGCTGGCGCGTCCGATGGAATGTCCACAATGCCACGGAACCCGCAAGGTGTTTGTCTGTGCCCGGTGGGCCAGCTCGAACGGCCATTGCTGCCCCGGAGGAACACACCGGCTCAGTTGCCCCGGTCACAGCGTCGCGTGCACGGAGTGCGAAGAGAACCTTGAGCGTGTCTGAAGCGATCGCGACTATTTCCTGTCGGGAAAACGCAAAAAGCCGCTCCGGCGAACCGGAGCGGGCTTTGCAACCATACGCCAAGAGTACCCTGCTGAGACCAGTACCCTGCCGAGAGCCGACCCGCTTTGCGTTTCCGCCACGGCAATAAATTGGTAGCGGCACTTCCAGAAAAGCGATTGTTGGCTAACCGCCGTCGAATTACTCGCCCGACTGGCCGTCGCCAGTCACAATGCTCCCCAGAATTCCAAAGTCCTGAGACTTAGTTCCTTGGCCCGCAGTCAGGAATCCATCCGCATCCAGGCCGCGCCGCAGCAGTTCCCGCACCGCCGCGGACCGGCTTGGCATGCGCTTTTCGAAGCGCCAGTTTTCCAAGGCAGCCAATTCCTCGGCTGTCAGCATGATCTGCAGTCGCTCGGGTCGTTCCAGCTCGGCCATTCGCGCCTCCAACCGTCAAGACCAAAAAATATGGTGAGTTAGTATGTGTCTCAATTGCAGTATAGCTAGGGGTCCCCGTGCAGCGCGTCAAGAGAGGCTGATGGGTGACTCACATAGAAGACCAACGATGAGGAAGACACGCCGATAGCACAACCCGCGCAGTCTGCTAACTACTTGATTTACTTAAGAATATTTTATATTCTTCTTGCCATCTGAAGGTCGTTGGCGCATCTTGACCACGACGGGACAACCGGCTCCTGAAAGGAAGGTTTCCATGCGCTACGGATATTCGGCTCGGCTACGGGAGGATCTCAATTCACGGGTCCTGGGCGCGCTGCGCTCGCGCGGAATGGTCAATATTGCGGTGGTTGCCGAGGACATACGATTGCGTAACCTGGACGAGAACGTCGCCCTTGAAGATGTCGAGCGGCTTGTGATGCAGACGGCCCAACTCTACGGCGCGGTGATGGAGTTGGACGGACTGACCTCCGTCGAGGCGGGGAGATTGACTTCGCTTGCCGACGATAAGCACGAACTGTCTGGCATCGGCAATTCCGACACCACAGGCGGTCAAACCGCTCCCCTGCTGGGATTGTCCTAAGGCGCGACCCGCCTTTCAATCGACAAAATCCGCGAGAGAGATTTGGACCGAGCTCAGCGGCGCTTTGAGCGTCCAGACGACGCCTTGTTCCCCAAATTCCAGTTGTCCGGTGCCGCTAAGCGCTTGTGGTGCAACCCGCTTGAGCACGACGGAGCCAAAACCGCGGCGCGTCGTCCCACTCAAGTTCGGCGGCCTCGTTGTAGAAGGTGATGCGGCCCCGTGTGTCGATGGTGTAGGCTGCAACGGGCAACGCTCCCAACAAACTGGCGGGCCCGACACCTGGGATTCCAATCCCCGCATGTTGGATGACGTATTTCCCTACCCCAAATTCCCCACCTGCTCGATTTGCCCGTTCCGCGGTAGCTGAGATGCACGTGCGAGGTTTCGGTTCCCGTCGTCCCCTTGGGACGGCAATTGTTCTCCTGCGAAAAGGCGATCACCCGCCGGGCGGCGCCGGATCTCAGGGCTCGCGCAAATGTCGACAACGAAGCGCAACTCAGGCCGTCTTTGTCGGAAGCTCGTCAACCCGAGGCGGTTCTCCCGTTAGCCCGCCTGACGCCAGCAACAAGTTGCCTGGAAACCGTGTCGCCGATGGCAAACGACAACCATTGCGGCAAACAGGCCCTGATCGGCATCCAGCTTCAAAGGCGGAACGTTGTTTCGCGGCCTTTACGCTGCGCCGATGGCTTCGCATCGACAGGAACCAATCAAGGGCCAGAGCGTTTGCCGCTGCGTACTCTTCTCAGACGTAGCCAGACCGAGTGAGGGACATGGCTTCATCGGTACTTATCGGCATTCTAATCACTTTCCTGGTGATCATCCTGGTGCTCTATCTCATCCAGCGTCTGCCGCTCGATGGCCGCACGAGGCAGATCGCGCAGATCGTTGTCATCATTATCGGCATCATTTCGCTGTTGAAATACCTGGCCGTATTTTAGGATAAGGATCGCCATGACATCCCAAACAATCGCATGGATCATTGGAACGGCCTTGTTTGCAGCAACAAGCACGGCCCACGCCCGACCCGACACGCGTTCGATGAGCTGCGAGGAGACGCAGCACCTGATCCAGAGCCATCACTCGGCGGTGTTGACGACCGGCCGGAATACTTACGATCGCTATGTCCGCCAATACGGCAACGAGTGCGACTGGCCGGAGGTGCCGGTCGCTGCCTCCGTTCCGACACGTGATGGCCAGTGCCGTGTCTATTGGTGCCGGGAACCGGTGTTCGATTTCCCGAACTGACATATCCAGCAGCCTTGCGGCGGTCGTTGCCATGGCGCTCCCGGGTTCAGACGATGCATTGCGCGAGGCGACATGGAACCCTTGCGCCGCGCGTGAATTGATTGTGCGCATGGCGCTGCAAGATGTAGCGGTGTGATGCCCAACCAGATGGAGGAGCGGTCATGCCCAATGATACAAGGCGGAGCGGCAGCTGCCTGTGCGGCGGCATCCAGTTTTCGGTGACGGGAGATCCCTTTCGGATTGGCCTTTGCCATTGCAAGGACTGCCGCAAGGCTAGCGGGTCGGCTTTTTCGGCGTTTGCAGTGTGGCCGCTCGAGGCGTTCGAAACGACGGGTATCGTCAACAGCTACGGCGACAGAAGTTTTTGTCCCACCTGCGGCGGCCGGGTCCCTTTGGTTCGTGAGAATGAGGTGGAAGTGACGATTGGCAGCCTCGATGAGGTGCCCACCGAAGGGCTGGAGCCCAGCTATGAACTCTGGGTCAATCGCCGTGAGCACTGGTTGCAACCCTTGCCTGCCGCCCGGCAATTCGAGCACGACCGGGTCGATGACGAGCCGACAAACCGGACAGCCGAACCGATTTCTGACGGTGTCGAGACGCCGTCTAGCTTGCCGCAACGCAAGTCGGCCTAGCGCGAGCGGCGCAGACAGCCGGCAGGCAGGAAATTCATTCTCGAAACCGCCCGATGTCGACAGGGCCGGGTCCGACAACATTTCACCCGGTAGAAGCCAAACGCAAAAAGCCCGCCTTGGCGTCAAGCCAAGGCGGGCGGTAGATCATCCGGCCTGCGCTGCCGTGGAACGATGGGTTGGCCAAAGCCCTGGGCTGAGACCCGGTGCCGTTTGTAACCGGCGATTGACTACGGAGCGGCCCCGGTCAGCTGGAATTCGTCTTGTGGTTGCAACGATGCTACGTTTTGTTTGGAAACGAGAGCCTAAGGCCACGCAATATCGTTACGTCAACTATGCTGTCCAAGTATCTCGTGGTGTGAACTGAAGGAATCTTCCTGTCTTGTACAAAAGAACGCTTTGTTTATTTTCTTTCCGTCAAATAGTGTAGCGAATCTTGAAGCCGGATGGGGCGGGTTTCATGCAGCCAGCGCCTTCGCAGGATCGCGGTCCGCACGTGCAATATCCACTTCACGGCTATCTTCATGCAAGCATAGTCGGCGCAAAGTTCATGCGCAGACATTGGGGGGCACCGATGGACCAGCCGAGCAAAATGGAGAACCTGCAGTTCGCGCAAGCGATACTGCGGGAGCTTCGGCAGAAAGCCGAAGCCGACGGCGAGAAGCTTCTGACCTACCTCATTGACATGGCCTACCTTGAAGCCAGCGACCGCATCCGTGCCCACTGGGTCGGCAATCACGAGCCCGAAAACCGCAGGGCCAAGGGGTAGTGTCAAGGGGTAAACCCGAAACGGGGCTATGGTTGCCCCCACGGAGCGTTTGATCAGACGCTTGGGGCCGGCGAGGCCACCGGTCAGTTGGCAATACCGGCTGAGAGGTCAGCCAGAACCTCCCTCACCCGAGTTTCGCTGACGCCGCGCGTGTCCTTGACCCAGCTAGGCGTCGAAAGCGGCGGTTCGATAAAGCGAACATGGTTGTTTACGGGCCCATGCACATAGGGGCGATTCAGCCCGTAGATGAGCGCGCATGGGACGTTCAGGGCAGCGGCGGCGTGGGAAATCCCGCCATCAACCCCGAGGAACATGGTCGACGCGGCGATCTGGCACATCGCGTCAGCAATCGACGGGGTCGAGGTGAAGTCGATTGCCTCAGGAATGGCGGCGCGGATTTTTGCGGCACCGGCGTGCTCGCGCGGTCCGCCCACAATCCAGATTGCCCAGCCGCGATCATGATGGTCTCTGGCGATCGAAATGAAGCGCTCGACGGGCCATGAGCGGAAATTCTCAATGTCGGCAGTATAGAGCGCCAGGGCCGGTCGGCCGGCATCGATCTTCTTGTGCTGGCGCCAATCGTCCAACTCGGCCGGATCGACCACAAGCCGGGGCGCCGGCCACTCTGCGCCCGCAGCCGGCTTTTCGCCAAGCGAGGCAATCGAGCAGACCTCCTCGAAGAGCCGCGTCTTGCGGGGTCCGAAGGCCCATAGATGCGCCAACCAGCCGGCGGGGAAGCGATTGAGGAGGCCGAATTGCAACTCCTGCGGATAGCCGATGCGCTCCTCTATTCCGGCCATGAACGCCATCAGCGCCGCCTTGGTGCTGCTGGTCATCAGATAGGCCGTACGGTAATTTTCCTTGCGCAACTCACCAACCAGGCGGCTGCGCTCGCCAAAACCGGGGCGCTGATGACGCTTGGCAAGCGCCCAGCCCTTCCTGACATGCGGCATCAGGCGCGCCAGCGGCGCTGCGACAGGCGAGGTGACGACATCTATGGGGCGATCAGGAAATCGCGCAGCGATGATCTGGATGGCAGAATGGCAACGGACGAAGTCGCCGACCGCGGGGAAGCCGACGAAGAGGATTGGATCGCCGGTCGTCAAGGAAGCGCTTCGCCGTCAACGATGCGGAGTGTAGGGGTCGCGCGAAAATGGACGGGAGGCATTTCGGGATCGATCGAGGCGTGCAGGACTTCGTCCTGTGGGCGGCCGGTGCCGGCCGACGACCTAGCGCCGGTGCAAACCAAATCGACATGACGCTGAATCAGCCGCATTGACCTTGCCTCACAATGCTCTCAAGACGGCCCAGTTGCGTCACGGGCTGGGCATTGTCAAGGTCGCGCCAGAAACGCAAAAAGCCGCGGCGGCCTCGACCGGGTTACGGAATCGTTAATCAGCGCTTGCTACTATGCCGGATGACCAAGAATCTCGGCAATGCGCCCACGACCATCTCCAGGCAACAGCCAAAGACCTCCGCTCTTGGTCGGCTGGCGCCCGCCCTGTTTCCCCTTGTGGTCGTCGCGCTTGGATACATGATCGGCCGGCAATTCTTCGGCTTCTAGGGCGACTCAACTCGTCTACCCGCGCACGGTTAAGCCTCGCGCCTCGCCGGGGATGCAGTCAATGTCCACCCAACCTCCAAAATCAACCGGCGGCACGTACGCCGCTACCCACTGCCCCGCACGTAAGCAAATTTTGTGCAATAACGGGAACGTGATATTCACTGATCACCGGACAAAGGGGGCGCTGATGAGGTGTCTGGTGATCAATCTTGATCGTTCTCGCGATCGGCTGGCGCATGTCGCGTCCGAGTTCGGCCGGATCGGAGTACCATTTGAGCGTGTCTCCGCCATTGGTTGCCCCGATTGCTGCTCTGTCGCCAAAAGCCCGCTGAGCGCTGCTGAGGTTTGCTGTTTCCTGAGCCACCGCTCGTGTTGGGAGATCGTTGCGAACGGCGCGGATCAATATGGCGCGGTTTTCGAGGACGACGTCGTTTTCGGCGCTGGCGCCGGCTCGCTGCTTGCTTCCGATCAATGGGTGCCACGCGATGCCGATGTGATCAAGCTGGAAACGCATTTTGCCAAAGTGAGGGTCGGACGCAAGGAAGTCGCTCTCGATGATGGGTTTTCGCTTGCCAGACTTTATGGGCTGCACGCGGGCGCCGCAGGCTATGTCCTCTCCAGATCGGCAGCGCAAAGATTGCTGCGCAGGACCATGCATCTGAGAGGAGAGGTCGACTTCGTTCTTTTTCACCCAGGATTCATGACCTGCTCGCTCAACCGAATCTATCAGATCATGCCGGCGCTTTGCGCACAGCACCATTTTGTTTCGGGACGAGAGCGCTTTCCAAGCCTAGTGCGACGGCCCGGGAGGCGGCCAAAGCCGTTTCTCGATCGAATTGTTGGAGAAGCGGTGCGAACCTTCGCCTATCTTCGAAACCAGAGCCTGACCGGAACAAAGAAGATCGAGGCCGTCGCGTTCTCAGACTCTGAGGTCGACGGCAAACCCGTCCACGGCGCGTTCGTCTATGGGCAGCCCGAGCATGGCCACCTCTACGAGGCGGCCGGCATACCGATCGCGCGGAAGAATAGTTCGACCGCCAGATAAGCAGACGATAGCGGCTGCGTTACGAAACAGCCTTTTCGCGGACCGGAAGCTTCCAGCCCGGCCTGACAAAGTGGCAGGTATAGCCGTTGGGGTATTTCTCGAGATAGTCCTGATGCTCTGGCTCCGCCTCCCAGAAATCGCCCGCCGGCGCAAGCTCGGTGACGACCTTGCCCGGCCACAGTCCAGAGGCATCGACTTCGGCAATGGTGTCTTCGGCGACGCGCTTCTGCTCGTCGCTGGTGTAGAAGATCGCCGAGCGATAGCTCATTCCGACATCGTTGCCCTGGCGGTTCCTGGTGGTCGGATCGTGGATCTGGAAAAAGGATTCGAGCAATGTGCGAAAGCTGATCCTGGCCGGATCGAAAACGATCTCGATGGCTTCGGCATGGCTGCCGTGGTTGCGATACGTGGCGTTGGGCACATCGCCACCGCTATAGCCGACGCGGGTAGAGATCACGCCGGGATAGCGCCGGATCAAATCCTGCATGCCCCAGAAACAGCCGCCGGCAAGGACTGCACGTTCGGTGGACGTCGCCATATCATACCTCCATTGGATTGCTCCTTAGGTAGGCATTGTCGCCGGCTTCTTCCAGCATCTCAAGTGCATCACTCGTTGCCGGCCGAGCCGAACCGCCGCACGATGACCTCGAAGACGATGTCGGAAATCCACATGGCCGAGACGCCGATCAAAAAGGCGGCGGCGAGCGTCGTGGTGTCGTCGGCCGGATCGGGGATAGGCATGCCGGTTGCCCTGAACCAGGCGACGGCAGGCAGCGTCAGATACGCAGCCGCCAGCGCCCCGCAGATCGGCGAGGCAATCATCTCGCGCAGCTTGTAACGATGGCGCGACAGTGCTCGCAGCACGCCGCCAGCTAGCCCGGCGGCGACGACCGGCCCCTTGATGCCGAGCATGTCGAAGAGGTCGTGCATCGGCTAAGGCCTCCATCCGCAGAGCTTTTGTCCCTTGCGGTTGTGCGCCAGGAGCGCTCTCGCCTCGGCGTCCGACAGGACGTCGACGGCTTCGGCCGACAGGCGCAGCGGGCTCGAAATCGCGCAGAAGCCGCCCGAAGCAGTCGTGCACCCGGCAAGCGCCACAAGCAGCGCAAGCATCAGTCCCTTGCCCATGATTTCAGCTCCTTTCGAACAGCGTCCGCCGGCAGTGCTCCGACGTCGTCCTGCACCTGCTCAGCGACCGCGCGCGCCGCGGCCTCAGCGGCCGCCAGTTTGCCGCGCTCGGCCCTGGCGCCGGCCAGCCGCTGGTGAGCGCCCCAACAAAGGGCGGCGATGACCGATGCCAGGAAGCCCAGCAGCGCTTTGTTGCCAAGCAGGACGGCGAGGAGCGCGCTCACAGCAGCCACCCGGCGACAAGCCCGGCGGCAAAGCCGATAGCATAGGGTTTCGCGGCTTCGAAATAGGCGATGAGCAGTTGTTGAAACCCTTCCATGTCAGTGCTCCCAGCCGGATTTGCGGGCCAGCCAATGCCAGGTCTCGGTGACCGAGGCGATGGCGAGACCGGCGGCGATCTCCAGACCAGCTTGAATGTCGGGGTCGGAAGAAAATGCCGCCGCGTCGTCGGCGCCGAGCAGGCCACGCGCGACCAGAACACCGGCGCCGTAACGCAAGCCGATGCGGATGAAGACGGCGATCATGACGAACTCCTTGCGAAAATCGATTTCAGGATTTGAAGCAGCGCACGCCAGAACGGCAGGCGTTCGACGGGGCTGACGCGCCCGCCGGTAGACACCGGCGGCATCGCACTGCCGGGCTTCGGCGAGAGCGCTGATGGCAGGGTCGGGGAGCCCGGCAAAGGTGCCGGAGCGGGCTGTAGTGCCGACATCAACAGCGCCTGGGAACGGACCGACCTGATGCGATCGCTCCAACCCTTGCCGAAAACCGGCCAGGTCGGCAGCCGCCGCAGGAATGCCAGGCGGGCATCGCAAAGATCGTCGATGACTGCGCCCGGTGGCCTGGCGCCGACAGCTTTGAGCGTGGCCGGGCCGATCCTGCCGTCCTGTGGGGTGCCAACTGCCGCCTGCAGATATTTAGCCGCCCTGCCCGGCCCACTGTTCACGGCGAAGTCGAAGACAGCATAGTCGACACCGCCGGGAAGCTCGGCGCCGGCTACCGCGTCCCAATAGAAGCGGCGATAGACCGTCGCCACCTGAGCGTTGCTGATCTCTCGCAGATCGGCCTTGCTGGCATCCGCCTTCACGTAGCGGCGGAAATTGGCGATGGTAACGCCTTTCATGGTAGCGCCACCGGGATCGGCCGGATTGTCGGACCAGCCGCCTTCCGATTTGAGGACGAGCGCAAGCGCCCGCGCGAAGTTGCGGTCCATGGGTAACCTCTGGAGATTGTGGAATTTAGCTCGGAGATTTTAGCCAGTCACAGATCACGCAAAGGAGACGAGTGTCCTGTTGATCCTGTTTGTGCCGACGGCATGTCGGTTGGCCAGCTATAACGCTTCCTCACCGGATAGGAATTTTGGATGGAGCGGCTAAAGCGGGCTCACGGAAGCACTTCCCCGTCAAGGATGCGCTTATAGAGTTCCAGGTAGGCCGTTGCGGTTTTCTGGATCGGAAATCTTTCGGCTGCCGATTCACGGCATGCTCGCGCGGAAATGCTGTTGATCTCATTGAGACCGTGAGCAAACTCATCATCGGTTTCGAAGAAACGCCCGCTGTCTGCATCGACCGTTTCGGCAAGCGCACCGCACCGAGTGGTCAGCACAGGCGTTCCGCACAGCATTGCTTCGACCGCCGCCATGCCGAACGGCTCTGCCCAGGAGATCGGGTTAAGGAAGGCGTACGCCTCGCCGAGCAATCGGAGCTTTTCCTCGCCATCAACAGTGCCGTGGAAGCGGTAGCGCCGCGATAAGCTCTTGAAGAACAGAGACTCTTTCCGGGTTTGGCTGCGCCCGAGCAACTTCCACCTCGAGCCACCCGCAATATCGAGAGCGAAGTTAAATTTCTTCGCCAGATCGACGGCCCGGTTGAGGCCCTTCCCGGCCCTCGCGATACCGCCCAAAAACAACAGCCGCTCACCTTTCCGATCTGCCAGCCGGTAGGCATCCACAGGGAAGCCGTTGTAAACAAACGTTTCTCGATCATGATGATGCGCGTGACTGGCGCTGACGAAGCTGTAATTTTGTCCCTTCCTCGGGGCGTTTGGAACATAGCCGTGCAGAGTGTAAAGCGCACGATATGGGCTTTCTACATCGTACCAGCCGTTGAAATGCACGATGTCAGTATTGATAGGGATCGCCCCCAGACATTCCACTACTGACGCGGCCTGCCGGACCTCGCAACGCGGATGGGTGGAGCCCACTCCGGCAATGAGTGTGATTTCATGTCCGAGAGATGCGAGTGCGCTGGCGAGCCAATCGATTTGCCGCTGGGTGCCGCCATAGCCTCTACAGGGAATTTTGCCTTGCACTGCAATAGTAATATGCATGTTCCAACGTTTAGACCGTTGCTCACATTTCGCAAGCTAGGCCCACGCTCTCACAACGAGTTTCCAGCTAGCGTTCGTTATGTCGTTAAAACCTGTTCCAGCCTTGTTAAGGACTTTAAGTGCGCCAGCAGCATTACCAATCCGCACATTCAAATTGGTCGCATCTGGCACGATGCTAATAGCTTGAGCGGTCGCATCAGTTGTATTGAGAGATGGGTTAATGGGTATCTCGTCACCAACCGAATACCCCGAATTAACCGTAGTACATTGAATGAAGGCCGCATAGAGCTTCGGCTTCACCCCCAGCCCATGAGCCAACGTCAGCGACCCGCCGGATGTGATGGTCTGCTGCGCGCTTTCATAAAACTTCTGAAGCAACGCCGTGGACGACTGGACATAGCGTGCATCCTGTTCGGCCTGCGACCATTGCAGCTTGATCCATCCTCCCCAGGCACCGCCAGCCTGCCTGCGCCGCCATAGCTTTTGGTCTGCCGCCGTAGTGTCGTTGACGAAATCATGCACCGTCTGCGTCCGGTAGCCAGTGCTTCCGTGCGCTTCCACAAACCCCAGGAACCAATTTACGCCGTCCGGCGCATTAGCCGCCGCCGAGGCCATATACCAGCCATTGTCCAGGGCGTTGTTCCAATCGGTGATCGTCTGCGCGACGACACCAAGGTTGGAACGGCTATCAAGTTTCAGATCAAACCCAGCCTTGACGAACCCCGTTGTAGCCAATTGCGTGGTATTCGTTCCAGGCGCTGCGGTCGGCCCCGTTGGCGTCCCGGTGAATGTCGGGCTGGCCTTCGGCGCCAGGCTGGACACCGCAATCCCACTGTCCTTCCCCACCTTGCCCGTGGTGCCCGCGAAAGTGACAATATCGTCGGTTGCCGAAGACGCAGGCCCCAAAAAATCTCCTACTCCCGTCCCGTCGGCGCCTCTGTCGCCGGCGCGGTCGAACATCAACCAGATGCCGTTGGCCACCGTCGGCAAAGTGCCGGCGCCACTGACATAGGCGAGCGTCAGTTTGCGGTAGCCGCTACCATCTACAACTGCGCCACTGACGTTATAGACATAGTAGATAGCGGTGGAGGCTTTCGAGCGCAGGGTCAACTGGCCCTTGATGGGGTTCGTGCTGTCATCAAAGCCATCGAGGATGCCACTCACGGTGGCGCCGCCGGCATCGAGATTATCGATATAGGCCGCGGTCACCAAGGCGGCGCTCGCATTGTTCAGCCGCAAGGTGCCGTTGCCCGGATCGGCGTCGGCTGTGGTCGTGGAAAAGGTGTAGCCGAGCGCCGCCACCGAGGTTGATGCCGCCGCAGCGCTGGCCGCCGCATTGGAAGCGGAGGTCGCGGCATTGGTGGCTGAGGTGGAAGCCGCGGTTGCCGAGCCCGAGGCAGCGCTCGCCGAACCGGCTGCAGCTGTAGCCGAGTTGCCTGCGTTGGTGGCGCTGGTCGCCGCGCCCGATGCCGAGCCGGAAGCCGCCGTTGCCGAATTGCCGGCATTGGTGGCGCTGGTCGCGGCTGTTGTGGCGGAGCCGGCGGCGGCCGTGGCCGAACCCGCGGCGGCGCCGGCCGAGGTGCCGGCATTGGTGGCGCTGGTGGCGGCAGCGTTCTTCGAGGTGAGCGCCGCAGCGGCACTGGCGGCAGCAGCGCTGGCCGCGCCCACCGCATCGCCCAGCGTGTCCTCCGACAGGTAAAAGGCGATCGTGACCGCGTCGGTGCCGATCACCGGATCGAGCGTTTCGAAAACATAGACGAAGTCGGCCGAGACCGCGCCCTGCTGAACATGCACCGTCGTGCCCTTCTGCATGGTGCGGCTGGTGCGGGCATCGGCGGCACGGAACCATTGGCCTTCGCTGGCGGTATAAATGCCGTTGTCGCGGGCATCGGTCTGGTTCTTGACCAGCACGCGGTCGCCGACCTCGGCCGGCACGCCGTCGATGGTCTGCAGGCCGTAAAGGGTGATGTTGCCCGTCGTCGCCAGGCGCACGGGTTCGCGTTCGCCGGTCAACAGGCGAACGGCGGCAGTTGCAGGTCGGGCCATAAGGCTTGCTCCATGAAAAAAGCCCCGCGATAGCGAGGCTTGAAAGAAGTTCCAATTTGGTGCGCCAGGATCAGCGCTGTGACGAAGGCCGAAGAGTTAGACGCGGCGCATCACCCCTCCTCAGGGTGCTTGCGCAGGTAGCGCAGCCGCTTGCGCTGCGCAGGCGTCACATAGCCATCCCCGGCCTCGGCCAGAATACGCTCTTCTTCGGTCGGCACTTTCTCCGGTTCAGCCGGCAGCCCAAGCTCGATCCTCAGCGCCATTGCCTCGGCGTCGCCCTCTGCATGACTGTGCGACCGATGTCATCAAAGTCCAGCAAGGGGTAAAAGCTGCGGTGTTCCCAACCCGTGGCATTCCGCTTTTTCTCTTCGTGGAGTTGATTCCATTCTTCGTATTTGGCCAGTAGCTCTGGCCTTTCCGAAGGATCACATGTCTCCAGCCGCCACAACCAGGCTATGGTCGGGTGTTGCCGCCGCTTGTTCAGTTCGATGTCGTCGTCATAGGAAACGTTCCACCGAGAAGTATCTTCCTGCCCATGTTCATTGCGGCGAGCCAAGGCCGCCGTCCCATGCGATTTTCAAGGTGACCGCTGGCCAGCCCTTCAGATGTAAGTGGGCGCCAGCGTAGCGAATCTAATAGACATTGCTGTTCTCCTCAACGGGTCCGTCCATACTGGAGCCACTTTGTCCGCTGGACAAGTATAACCCGGCAGTTCCTCCAACGCCCACGATCAGGCTGTCCAGCTGAATTATGCGTCTCAATGCTTCCGATTACGGTGACAGTGCACTCTTTTCAATTTGTCAGCTTTAGAGCTTTCGCTCTACCTCGCACTGGTGCGGACCTCTAGAAATACGCTGTCACCGTAATCCATCATTCTCGAAATTTTCATCTACGAACATCTCGGCAAATTTCTGAGGCGAAAGCGTTACGTCGTTGTCGCGAGCGATTTCGAGGTTCTTCGCCCATAGACCCCGGATTTCCGCCGGTATTCCTCGGAAAAATGAACAGATGCGGCAATTGCGCCCTGCCACTGTCCATCGCCTCCATAGAGAGTGTGCAGTTTGGGAGCTATCGCCTTCAAGGATTTATCCACCTCTTCGGGCAGCTCACCAATTACCCACAAAACATAAAATTCCAATAGTTTAAGCAGCGGCTTTCCGTCATAGCGCGGGTTATGTTCCACTCTATCTCTCCTATGCGTCATTGATGGCGTATTCGATAAGCCTTTGACAAACCCCCGCTAGGCTAGGTTTTTCTTTTATTGAGGCAAGCCAACCCTCGATGACTTCTCGACAGATATGTATCTCAAGAAAATATTCCAAACCGGCTTCGACGGCCTCCGGTGGCGATCTTCCCGTGTCCAGCCCGGTAGCAACCATCGCATCGGAATCCTCGGTCCAAGGCTCCGACGCATAAATCGTGTCGTACTCGTCAAACTCCGACAGCCTTGCAACTATGTCTATCAGCCTGCCTACTTGCCCCAAAGAGAAACCCTCCGCCACGATTCGGATGCAAAACCTCCTGGAAGATGGTACCATTATTATGTTGGGATCTAGGGACGAGTTGCTTGCGCCGGCGGTTCGTTGGATTTGCAAATGATCGTCCGACGCTGGTCATGGCTCGTGCTCCTTGCACTCTATTCCCCGTTTCGTCCCGCCTTTTCCAGTGCCGCCTTACGCTGAACTTCGATAGTTCGATTCCAAAAGCGCACCACTTGAAAATGCTCTTGCCTGGTCAACCAGATCTTGTTCTCCATGCTAACTGGATCGCCGCCAACCGCTACCGGTTTGATCTCGAACAATTCCATGCCTTTGGAACGCGAATCTGTACCTTGGACGCTCATTTCAAGTCCTCCAACGCAGCAAATAGACCGGCGAGGTCACGCGCTATCGTCTCGGCGGATTGCCGTTCCATAAATATGAATGGGATGCGCACGATCGGCATTTCCACATCGTGGGTGTCGAAGCCATAGGCTTCCCCTCCTCCATTCGACGCAAACAAGAGGATGCCTGGTGCGTATTTCTCAACCTCATATTCTCGATTGAAGTCTACCAACTCTTCAGCCTTGAAAAAAATTATATAGCTGTCGCCGATGAAGCCTTCACCTCCATTATGCTCCCTAAGGAAATTGGCGTAATCCTTCGGCAACGTCACTCCCAGGCTTGCGGGCAGGCCATCGACAACTGCAGCTTGAGCCGGTGGGTCGAAACGTCCCTTAGTTAGTGCATATCCCACTGCTATTCTCCAATGTCTTTTAGTAATTTGTTCCACCAGGGCGTAACCTGCTGCTGATGAACTTCTCGGGGCAGAATGACCTTGTTGGACGGATCGGTCGGACTCCCGCCAAACTTCACTGGCTTAATTTCATGCACATCCACGGGCTGGCCGACAAGGCCTCGCTCTTGGCGGATAATGCGATTGGCCTGATCAGCCGCTTTTCTAGCAGCTTTTTGCTGTGTACCTTCTAGCCGTATGAATAATCCATCTGGCTTGGGCACAACCGCTATCGGATAATCTGCCCAATCTGACATTGAGAAACTGCCCGAGGGGAGATCGGGAGCGACGGCCGGGTGTCCGCTGCCACCTTCGACGAGTCCCGCGCCTTCCTTAGACAACTCACCGGGAAGCTCTTTGGCGATGAGACCTTCGGCGCGCCCCGACGCCATGGCACTCAACGGCTCAAGTGTGCGAGGTATCCCTTTCGCGGCAACAGCAGCTCGCCCAATGCCCGGCCCAGGTATCGCCCAGCTCAATGCGTCATTTCCCTGACGCATCATCACCTTCTCGGCATTGTTCGAAGGCTCGAAGTAGCCTTGGCTGAAATCGGGAGGATCGCTTGTTCCAAGGGAAGCCCCGTAGCCAATCCCCTTCATCAATTTGCCTGCGAATATCCCCGCATTCGCACCTGCCTTGCCAAGGCCTCTGGCCTCCGATCGAAATACCTCGATCGCCGAAAGGCCAGGCTTGCCGCCAGGAAGAATCCCGCCCAGGCCGGCCTCATCCAATTCCCGAACCAAAGCTGCTCGTGCGACAGGACCCTTCGTGCGCGCGAACAACTCGCTCGCCTTCGCGTAGTTGTCCATGAAGTACATGCTTCCGCTGTCGCGCTGCTCGGCAAGCTTGAGGAGAAAAGAGAACGGCACGGGTTGGAGATTTTCATCAGCGATGCCCAATGCATTTTGCTGGGCGACAGACAAGGCTAGTGTTTTGTCGTAAGTATCTTGGTCGAAAGCCTCTGAATCAGAGGGCCCAGTGCCAAATACGGCTTTCCAACCCTCCGAGATTTCTGAAGACAATCCATCGACATAGTCACCTGGATAGACTCGTCTCCTTTCCAGGACCAGATTTGCCGCGGCAGCGGTTGAATCGTGGCCCGCCTGATCCGCCGGTGAAGCGTTCGGCCCCGGCTCGGCACTGACAACGGCGGCATTGATCTCCTGGTTCGACATGGTCGCCATGTCGAAAATCTTCTTGCCGACATTGGTACGCCATTCGAGACCCTGCCGGCGCCTGTCGCCCTCATCGAGGCCATAGATGGTCCTGTAGGCGTCCTTGCCCGGCATTGGGCCGGAGTAGGCGCCCGTGCGTGCTATCTCGTCCGGCGCTTCCCTCTCGGCGCGACCGATCTCGACGCGCGTCTGGATGTCCTGACTGAATTTTGCGACCTTTGCCTTTAAGGCCAGCGCATCCTGTTCCTCCTGCGGAAGATCGTCCCTGAACGCCTGCGCGATGCGGTCATCCGGCGTCTGCGTGCCGACGCGGTCTTCTTTCCCGGGCGCCATCCTTGGGCCGTCCACAAAGGAGTTGCCCGCAGCCTGCGCGCTATCGCCAGCGGTCTCGCCGCCGGCGGCCGCTGCGCCGCCCAGCATTTCAGCAGCCCGGTTCGGGTCCGTGGCGATCATCGCCTGAACCAGCGCCTTGGCCGAGTTGGTGCGCCAGGCGGCTTCCGCCGCTTGCCTGGCAAGCGGGTTGCCGATCTTGGCGATCAGGTCGAGCCCGCTCTGCCGGATCGCCTCGAAGGTCGCGGTGTCGTTCGGGTCGCCTTTTGCGATGGCGATGGCATTGGTCGTCAGTGTCGTGTCGACGGTGGCCTTCTCGTAGTCGTCGCGTTTGGTCTTTTGCCGCAGCGCCATGCGGTATGCGCCAACGACGCGCTTGTTTTCCTTCTGACCTGCGAAAGCGGCGCGCTGGCTTTCGGGCATCGTCCGTTTCGCATCGTCGAACAGCGTATCGTACAGGCCTGGTTTCACCACCCGGCCGGCGCGCAGGTCGACCTCGCCATACATGGCTTCATGCATGCCTGCGCCATCCGCCGGCGCGTTCGCCGCCACTTCATCTTCGGCCTGCGCGATCCGCGCGTCGAAGCCGCGACGCGCCAGCTCGGCGTCGAACGCGTCCTGCTGGTCCTTCATCTGCTGGTAGCGTTCGGCAAGAGCGGAAAGGTGGTCGCCGAAACCTTGCATGGCGCCGCCGATCGGCGACCCCTGGGGATATTGCACGGCGTTGCCGGTATCGAGCCGGCGCTGGCCGACGGAAAGGGGGATGATGTGTACCATCTAGGTGTTCCCCGCCCACGGAGCCCTGAGGGCCGCACTGCCGAAGATCACGGAGCGGCCCGGCACAGCGGCGGCCGCAGCGCTTGACGCTGCCGCTTTCGTCGGGTCGTTGATTTTGGAGAGGCCGCCAACGAGCGCGCTGCCGGCGTTGAAGATTGACGCCGTCACCGCCTGCTTGCCCTGGAAGCGCGAGATGGCGGCTTGGCTGTTGAGATTGTTCTGGCGCAGCTTCGAGCCATACAGCAGCGCGCCGAGATCCGCCTGGCCCTGCCTGGCATTCGCCGCCAGCACCTCGGTCGGCGAGCCGGCTATGCCGACGCCGGACGCGCCGGCCTGGGCGCGCGCCTGCGCCTGCAGCAGGTCCTGCTTGTGGCGCTCCTGGCCTTGCTCGAAGGCGGCGGCTTGAGCGTCCGCCTGCGCCTGCTGCTGATACGCCTTGGCCTGATAGTCGGCCATCTGCTTCGACTGCTGGCCCTCGGCCAGCGCGCCGCCGACGGAAAGAACGGTGCCGAGAAGGGCAAGTGTGCACATGGTCAGCCTCGTTCGCCCAGGGGTTTGTTTGCAGGAATGGGTTTTCTCGCGGGAATGGGTTTGATTGCGGGAATGGGTTTGCTTGCGGGAATGAACTTGCTTTTGACGCCGGCGACCGGCGCGCCAAGCTGCGGGCGCGGGTCGAGCGCACCGCCGGTGGCGAGCAGGGACAAAAGCAGCCGGTCGGCCTGCAGGCCGGCGCGGCTGAGGCGAGCGGGTGCGGCTGCCCGTGCGCCGGCCATGGCGGCGCGGCGGGCGGCGGTGAGGTTTATCTTCAGCTCGGCGACGCTGGCGGCGTCGAACAGGCCATTGGCGGTGGCGATGGCACGGACGAGCGCATCGGCCTCGAACAGTTCCTGGCGCAGCAGCTCGACCAGCCGGGCAGCGTTGCGCCAGCGCTCGGTCAGGGTGGCGGCTTTGGCCGCAATCTCGTCGCCAATAGCGGCAATGTCGGCGCGGGCTTCGCTCTCGGCGGCGTCGATGCGGCGCGTGTCGGCGACGCAGATGGTTTTTTCCAGCAAGGTGATGACGTCGTTGCAGGCATCGAGCGCGGCGCGCGCCGCGGCCAGGTCGCCGTCGCCAAAGACGGCCCGGTCCTCGGCCTGCTCCAGCGCGCGCCTGCGGACGACGGCGTCGTTAATGTCGGTGTCGAGCAAGGCGATGACGGCCGCGAAATCGGCAGCCGTCCGCGCCTTGCCGAGGGTCTCGGCATGGGGGGTCATTGGGGTCGGTTCCTTGGTGGGAATGGTGCGAGAATGGTGACGTCGGCGGGACAGCACCCCCCTCTGTCCTGCCGGACATCTCCCCCGCATGGGGGGAGATTGGCAGCTCGGGCAGGCTCGCCAGTCTTGCTACGTCAGCGATTAGTGAAGGCAAAGATGCCGTTGATCTCCCCCCTTGCGGGGGAGATGGCCGGCAGGCCAGAGGGGGGTGGGCGGGAACTCGGCGTTGACTATTGCCGCATCAAATTTTTCTACGGCTCGGCGTCGAATACCGGCGTAAACGCCAGGATCGTGCAGGGCGTCGGGTTGACGTGGCGGATGCGGACCCTGCCCTGCCCTTCCCAGCTGTCGTCGACCGGTACATCGACATTGCCGGTGTAGAGTTTCGCATTGCCGTCGGGTGCGACGATGCTCGGCATGCGCACGCTCTCCCAGCGGCCGCGGAGGAAGGACTGCACCTGCAGCCCGGTGGTGTCGGTCTCGAGCAGCGACAGGATGACTTTCGCCACCTTCTTGCGGCGGCCGATGACGGAACCGTCCTGGCCGCCGACGTCGAGTTCCAGCGTGTTGGCCTCGGACTGGAAGGGCAGCCCGACCTGCCACTTCCGAGCTGTGGCGCCGGCGGGCAGCGCCACCTGGCCGGAGGCAACCGGCAGGCCGCGATAGACCTTGCCGCCGGCCAGCACGTCGACCAGTTGGCCGTTGAGATGGCCGAGCCCGGAGACGACGTTGACGGGTGCACCCGAATAGGTCAGTCCGCAATCGACCTGGAAGGCATCCTCCAGCATGCCGTATTCGAATGGCGTGGTCATGATTTCGATGTAGCGCCTGGTCACCCCGCCAATCGTGCGCTTGACGATCAGCCAGATGTCGTCGACGCCGTTCTGGCCAGGCGTCACCACGGCGCTTTCAACGACCGCCCAAGTGGGTTGACCGGGGGCGGATCCAGCGAAGCTGCCGCCGAAGCGATGGCGGTGCATGCCGCGCACCTCCTGGCTCGGCTGGTGGGTGTAGCCGCCAAGTTCGCCATTTTCGAGCGGGAACCACAGCATCGGGTCGGGGTCGGTCTGGAAGGCGAGTTCCACCACGCCTTGCTTGGGGATATGTTCCGAGATCTGGCCGATGTCATCGGAGGTGAATTTGGCTGTAGAACTCTGCGTCAGCTCGGCGATCGATCTGCGCGAGCGGGTGACATAGAGGAAGGACTGCCCGGCATCGACCGGGCGGATGCGGGCGCAGCCAAAGGTGCGCGAACGGCGGTTCTTGAACGAGGACGGGGTGAGTGCCTCGTCGATGCCGGAGCCGGACAGTGCCCTGATACCGCCCGACGTGCCGATCAGCAGCGCACCATCGGAATCGGAGATCCAGACGATGTCATTGGCCTGGCCGCCGCCGGCCTGGACGAATTCCAGCGCGTCGTCATCTTCCTCGCCGAGCGCGAAATTGTCGAAGTCGCCGGTCGCCGATGCATAGACCGAGAATTTTCGACTGAAGGCCAACCGCTCCTCATAGAGCGAGCCCGCCTCGACATATTTTCCGGGCACGAAGGTGCCAAGCCGCCAGCGACTGATCGGACTGAGATCCGGCAAGGCATGGCCATACAGACGAACGGTAACGACTGTCGCGCTCGTGCGCGCTGCAATCTTGGCCCAGCGCCACCGCCCATCCGAACCGAGCAGCCGGATGGCCCGGCCAACGTCCGATGTCTGGAACCCGGTATCATCGTTGATACCGGTGATCGATGACGCCGTCAGATTGAACGGCGTCATAAGGTCGCCGTCCTCGTTCGGCGCCCATTCGGCGAAGTCGGTTCTGGTACTGTCGGAGCCGCCGCCACCGTCCATGTCCATGCGCAGATATTCAAAGGCGGCCTTGTTGAAGAATTCGAAGAACCGGCGCTCGGAGTTACCCCAGCCTATCTGGCCAATCCGCGAGTCGATGGTTGTCCATGTCGATCCGTCGTTCGAGCCCTGGATTTCCCATTGCGTCGGCATGTTTTCTGCTTCCGACGCGCTGTTCATGGCTTGCACCCAGTAGGCGTTGCAAACCTTCTGCGCTCCGCTCGCCTGCCGATATTGGACCCAGCCATTGGTGCCGGCACCGATCTCCGCACCTGTTCTGCTGTCCTTGTCGAAAATCGCCCACGCTGACGCGGAACCGTTGCTGGCCAAAGCCGTTCCGGCCGGAGCCGTCAAGCCTGTCATCTTCGGCACGTACGAGCCGTAACTGGCCGGCGTCATCGTGGTGCCGGTCGTGTTGATTGGGTCGTAAGGGCCGTCGAGGAACTCGTAACCTGCCAGCGTCCATGTCGTGTGGGCGGTGCGGGTCAGCACTTTGGGCGCATAGTTCTTGTGGGTGATCCACATCTGGTCGGCTGACTGGACATAGGCGAGGTCGAACAAATCGGCCTCCAGATAGGGCGAGGCCACCTCGACCGTGCCGACGCGGGCGCCATAGGCATAGACGCGGATATAGAGGTCGCCGAACTCCAGGCAGTAGGCCTGCTCGGAGGAGAAGATGAAGGGGATGGCGCGCGTCTTCCTGGCCGAATTCTTCACCTCGTTGACGAAATAGCTGCCGCCGCGGGCGCGGATACCGCCATGCGGCAACGTGACGAAGTTCTCACATTTGGACAGCGCCGCACGATAGAGATCGAGTGAGGCGCGCGCGTGCAGGCGCGGGCTGATTTCGCCACGGGTGAAAACGTCCTGGATAGGGTAGAGCGCGGTCATCGGGCAGACACCCTGAAGTCGCCGCGCTGCTGCGCCCAGGATGAGGTGTAGAGCCGGCCGCCGCGCTGGATGGCGTTGGCGGCGAAGGCCGCGTCCAGCGCCCGGTCATAGGCGGAGCGGGCGATGTCGATCATGCCCGCCTTGTGCGTCAAGGGATGCGCGATCTTGATGGCAAGGGCGGAGACCAGCACTTCGGTGAACAGCGCGTCCCAGTCGTTCGGGTCGGTAAGGTTGGCGATGTAACGGATGATCAATGGACCGGACCGATCGCTGTAGATCAGTCCGGCTTCCTGGCGCCACGAGATCGGCACGCCGTTGGGCTCGCCATTTGCGGTCAGCGGCAGCGGCCGCAGGCAATCGGCGGGCAGTTCATAGGCGAAGTTCAAGGTGCAATTGCCGCTGCCGGTGTCGGCGCCGGCGACGCTGGCGGCAAGGATGGCGAACACCCAGGCGTGCCTGGCGAGTTCGGCTTCCCGCGTCAGGTCGAAATGCAGGTTGAGCAGGCGCGCCGCCTTGACGTCCTGGTCGAGACTGTCGATCGGCGCCTCGTCGAGGACGGCGAGCGCCATATTGGCGATGTCGAGCGGGGTGATGGCCATGGATCAGCGCCTCGTGGATGGTGGTTGATTGGGCAAGGGCATATGGCGGAGCGCCAATCTCCCCCCTTGCGGGGGAGATGGCCGGCAGGCCAGAGGGGGGTGCTGTCCCGCCGACCTGACGTAATTTGGAGAAGCGGTTGTGGGTTGAAGGGGGTTGAAAGGGACCGGAAGTTGGCGATCCTTCACACCCCCCTCTGTCCTGCCGGACATCTCCCCCGCAAGGGGGGAGATCAGCAGTTTCGGCGACCCGCTGGCCGGACGAAAGGTACTACGCCTCGGTCGTTTTCAGCGCGATGAACGTCATGCTCTTGACGCTGGAGGCCGTACGGTCCCAGTTTGCCGCCAGCGCGAGTTCGGCGTCGGTGGCGAACTCGCCGGCCGAAGACGCGTCGAGGAAACGGGTGCCGGGCACGTGCGGGACGAAGTGCCTGCGGCCGACCATCTCGGTGACGCCGCCGCCATGGCCCTGGCGCGGCTTGCGGTCGAACTCCAGCGGGCCGCCTTCCGTGTTGACCGGAAGCTCGTTCCACAGGATCGCCTTGTCCTTGAACATGAAGGCGGTGTAGACGCCGGCCGCGACCGGAATGTCGTCATCGACCACGCAGCGCAGCCCCATGTAGTAGGGGATGAGCGGCCCGCCCTGCTCTGACGACGGAACATAGTCGATGAGATCGGCGAGCTTCAGTGCCTTCATCTGCTTGGAGTGCATCCAGATCGTCTTGAACTTGTCCGCGCGGTCGCCCATCAGATAGGCGGCCTCGATGATGTCGGTATCGACGATGGAGGCGCCGGTGACGCGCACCAGGTCGCCGCCGTCATTGGCGATGTTGTCGGCGACGACACCCTTCAGAATGCCGAGCAGGGTCAGCTTGTTGGCGCGCTGCCAGTACTCGGTCTGGCGCTTGACGATCAGCTTCTGCGGATCGTCGCCGGCCAGGATCGAGGTCAGGTCCGGAACGCCCCAGGCCTGGGCGCGGACATTGCGGGCGGCGACCTCGCGGCGGGCGCCGATCTTCTTCATCTCGATGGAATCGGCCGGATCGTCATTGACCGGTTCGGACGGATCGTTGCCGAGATCCTTCCAGCCGGGCATGTCGACCGAGCGGCCGCCCATCGACAGCTTGGCGGTGATGGCCGGGTCGTTGAACAGGATGCCGGCCTGGAAGATTTCCAGCGACTGGACGTGCTCCTCGAACGAGTACTGGGCATAAACGGACGGAACGATCGCGTCCGCGATACGGGTATAGGCGTCTGCCATTTTTCACTTCCTTTGAGGTTGATGTGGCGGCGAGCTTTGGAGGACTAGAGCGGGTTGTTGGGCATCCAGAGGTCGGGGTTTTCACCGGCCTCGCGTGCCAGCCGCCGGGCGCGGGCGGGGTCGCTTTTGACAAGGGCTGAAATCGCCGAAATGTTGCGGTCACCGGCGGCGTTGCGCTTGAACGGATTGCCGCCGCTCAAAGCCGCGCCGCCGTCGATCGTGTCTTCCCTGAACATCGCCTCGCCGACGGCATGGAACGCCTTGGCGATCTGCGGATCGGTCAATGCGCCGTCCGGCAGCAGGATGCCCTTGGCCTTATAGGCATCGACCAGTCCGAGCTTCTTCATCGCCCGGTTGGCGACCTCCAGCTTCTGGCGAAAGCCATCACTGCCGGTCGGTCCCCAGTCGCGCACGAGATCGTCATGCGTGGCCTCGACCGAGCGGGCAAGCGCGATGTCCTGGCGCGCGGCCTGTTCGGCCATGTAGCCGACGAAGCGGTCGTGATAGGCCTGCGCCACTTTGGGCGTGGCGCCGGCCTCGACTGCCCAGGCCTTGGACGCCTGGGCAAGCTCGTCCGAATAAGCGAAGTTTTCAGGCAGGCCGTCGGGCCGCCTGTACTCGACCTTGTCGGGCGATGTCAGCGGACGCATGGTCTCCGGCAGCCGGGCATGAAATTTCTGCCAGTCTTCCGGGGATGCGTCCGGTGCGGGAACGCGCAGGCTCTCACCCTGCTGCCGCTCCAGCTCCGCATAGGAATTGAAAACCCGATCGAGGTTTTCGGCCCTGGTCCAGCCCTTGGCTTCAGCGAGCTTGCGGTTGCCTTCGGAAAGACCGTCAAACCAACTTTTGGCCGGAAGCGCGGCGGACCCGTTATCCGCGCCTGCCGGTGGCCGTACTGGGTTGCCCGCCGGCTGCGCACGCGCCGCCACGGACCCGGCATCTACCAGATCTGTCATGAGTGGATTCCTTTGATTGTTGTTAGAAGGAGCCGGCGGCGAAGCTGCCAATCTCCCCACCTGTGCGGGAGATGTCCGGCAGGACAGAGGGGGGCGCGAAGGAACGCCAGCGTTCGGGCACTTCGTCAGCCGAAGCCTCTCCGAATAACGCAAGTGTAAAATCGACAGGACAGGCCGGCGGGACAGCGCCCCCCTCTGCCCTGCCGGGCATCTCC
Organism: Mesorhizobium sp. P170090; assembly: GCF_057786115.1. Classification (NCBI taxonomy): domain Bacteria; kingdom Pseudomonadati; phylum Pseudomonadota; class Alphaproteobacteria; order Hyphomicrobiales; family Phyllobacteriaceae; genus Mesorhizobium; species Mesorhizobium sp. P170090. The sequence continues at coordinate 3,344,900 of NZ_JBYNWH010000001.1, read as the reverse complement.
CCCACGAGGGGGGAGATTGGCTGTATCACCGCCTACGCGTTATCGCCCCAGTTCTCCCACAGCAGCGTGATCGTGCCCGTGACCGCCAGCGTCCCGTCGGCGTCGATATCGGTGCCGGTGGCAAACGCCAGGTTGAGGTAGAGATCCACCGGCGTCGCCGTGCCGTCCAGCGTGGCGGCTGCCGCGACATCCGCGGTCGAGGCCGTCGACAGCGCGGCGCCCAGGCCATCCAGTGTGCGGGCCGTCGAAGCCAGCACATTTACCATGGCGCCGGCCAGCGTCGCACTCGATGCCGCCACAGAGCCCAGCGACCAGGTCAGCGCCGCATTGTCGTTGATGGTCGCCGCGCGGGTGGTCAGTACCGCAAATTGCAGTCTGGCCGTGCCGCCCTTGATGCGCACCTTGCCGTCGGCGAAATCGAGCAGTTTCTGGCTGGCATAGGCCAGCGCGTCGGCGACCGGCACCTGCATGCCGGCAAGGGTGAAGACGGTGCGGTACGAGCCGCCCTGCCCCGTGGTGACGGCCTTGAGGCCGAATTTGGGCGGGGCAGATCCGGCCTCGCGGGCGGCGGCGCGCGACAGCGTCCGGGGAAGACCTCGGGTCATTGGTATCTCCATTTCTGTTCGGAATTCTGGAAAGGACGTTATTCAGAAAGCGCCGGATCAGCGCTGGCGTATCGATTCAAACCGAGGCGCTATGGCCCTGTTCGCGCAAGGCGTTTCCGCTTTGGCGACCATTGTCTTCAAGGCCCGAGAAACCACGTCTCATAGTGAGCGGGCGCGCCGCCGTTTGGCCGCAATGCGACAGCTACTGGCAACCATTCGCTCCAATCCGCGTTTGGGGCTTCAAAGGAGTTCCAAGATGATCATCAGACAAGCCATTGCCGCCGTGCTCATGACTGCCGCTCTGGCAGGCTGCGCGACCCAGACCGAACAGCAGCAGAGGGCAACCAACGGCGCGCTCATCGGCGGCGGCGTCGGCGCGCTCGCCGGCCAGGCGCTGGGCGGCAACACCAAGAGCACCGTGATCGGCGCCGCCGGCGGCGCCCTGCTCGGCGCCGTCATCGGCCAGGCCACCACGCCGCAGCGCCGCGGCGAACAGCTGTGCCGCTACCAAGATCGCTACGGCCGCATCTACACGGCGCCTTGCGACGACCGGTATTACAACGGCGATTATTGAGCCGGATTCCCTTCTCCCCGTTCACGGGGAGAAAGTGCCCGAAGGGCCGATGAGGGGCAGCGCCACCATCTGAAAAGCTGGCGCTGCCGAAGCTCAATCCGCGAAATTGCGGTCTTATGTAGCAAACGCACCAACATTCCGACTGCCGCTACCTGGTGGCTTCACATAAAATCCGGGAATGCCAAGAGCTGCCCCCATCGTTCGCTCGACCCGATACGAACACGCGATAAACACGCTTGTGGCGAATCGCGCGGAGGTCGCGCCATTGCGGCGGCAGCCCTGCCGCTTCCGGAAAGGCGAGCTTTACGGATAATCCTGAAGTGCGAGGCGGAAGGCAGCAAGGAGACGGCCCAGCGCATTGTTCAACTGAGGGGCTGGGAGCCGTCGCTAGTCGAGCGGATCAGGCAGTGCGTCAATACCGCGAAGGTGCGGCGAAGGCGGAAGGCCAAGGAGACAGAGCGCGTCGAGAGACGAGTTTAGACGTTAGCGCCCGCTTTGCGTGCCGCTAAGATTCGGGGGTTAACCTTGTGGCCACGCGCGGCGCGGATTTTAAGCGCAGAATCGCTATTCGCCTTTAGCTGCTGCCGCAGCGAGGCGATCTCTGAGTCGTTGAAATGGGCTGGCCCCATCGGAGCTTGGGTTTCTTTTTGGCCAGTCGGCCAGAAATGTTCCTTCACTCTCTGTAAGACACCGAATGTCATGGCCAATTTCCTCTATCCAGAGGGACGAAATGTCCACAGAATAAGTCGACTTAAGCACATCAACCGTATTCCCAGCAATGGGAAAACGACAGTGTAGGCCGTCATTGGTTGATAAAGCTGTAACTGCCGCGATGGTTCCACCCTTCGAAAGGATGTAGTTCCGCAGCGTCGCCAACGTGCCGCCAAGGGTACAATTGTCGTCGGCCAAGACATAGGTGCAATCTTGTCGCACCTCTCCCGCGAAGGCTGGTTGCCACAAAAACCGTGGGAACCGCTTCAATTTCGTGCGACCCGGACGCGCCGTTTCGATGATCTGGTCATCGATGGGGCAGTCCATTTCTTGGGCGAGATATGCGGCGTAGGCAAATGGAAGCGCATTTGTCGGGCGAAGGGCATTTCCTCCTTCGTCCATATCGTGAGGATCATATTCCGGGTGAGGAATCACTATCCGAGCGGGTTTCTTCTTGGCGAGAACAAGATCAATTATCTGCTCAACCACAGTCTGACGCACGCATTGGTCGACCAAATCAGCGGCGGCGCTTTCGTCAAACTGCTTCTTGGCGCGCTCGTATATCTCTGTCCCTCTAGCCGCCTCCTTTGCCGATTTTTTATAGGTTCCCTTCAACTCGCTCCATCGACAGTGCGAAAGAATGAGCTGTGGGTCATCTGCCTGCCAAGGTAGACGGGGATGCCGGCCAATTTTGCTATTCACGCGGGCACATTCAGCAGAATCTCAACAATCGCCTCTTCTGCAATACTATTCCGCTCTTTGCCAGTACCCAGCCCATACGCGGCTAACAGAATGATTGAGCGCACCACCAAGCAATGCGAAGGCATTGCCGCCATTCGACTGGCGACGGTGATCTTCCAGCCATGCGGCGTGATTGGTTGAGGTAGCGGTGCGAAACGAGCAATGGTCGAAGAAGGGATGAAAAAGAATGATCCCGGCCGGATCTAAAGGCCAGAAACGGCCAGCCGAGGGGATCGGCATGCCGTCTGCGACATGTGCATTTGTGGCCAGGTCCGGAGGCATATCCCGAAATATTGCCTGGAGCAGCTGCAATCACGGCAAACGCTGGCGGGACAGCGCCCCCCTTTGTCCTGCCGGACATCTCCCCCACACGGGGGGAGATTGGCAGCTCTACGGATGCCGCCTCACCTACCCTTCCGCCCGTGCCGCCTTCTCCAGCGCAGCCAGCTGCGTCTCGTCCAACGTCAGAAATCCCATAATGTGCTGCACCACTTCAGCCCGCGCATTGCTGAGCGCGCTGTGCAGCTCGAAACCGTTCGGCGTTCTCGTCCTGGCCATCCACTCGCCATAGGACGGGCGGCGGTAGTAGCCGACGGTTGCGGCGAGGTCGGCCAGCACCATTTCGCCGTCCTCGCCGGAGAAGACCCTGAGATAGGCCTTGGTCAGCGCGTCGCGCGCCTTGGCGGGACCGCCCGTCTGGCCGGCTCGGGCGAAGCGTTTGGCGCTCATGCTCCCTGCTCCCGCGCGGCCGGCACGGCCGTCGCTTGCCCGCCGGCGCCCGGCGCGGCCGATCCGGCCGTCGCCTCTCCGCCGCCGCCCGCCTGCTGCATCAATACGTCGAGCAACCCGCTGTCGCGCGCCTGCACCGCTGCCGGCACCGCGTCCTTGGCGACCTTGCCGGCGGAGGCGATCGCCGCCATGCCGGCCTGGGCTTGTTGGGCCTGTGCTCTTGCTCCACGCAGACCTTCCACCTCCTCCTTGCGGCGAAAGATGCGCTGCGGGCTGCGGCCGGCGCTCTGCACGATCTTCAGCGCTTCGTCGCCGTCGATATTGTCCATGATGCCGGGATCGAACTGCGCCATCTGCATGGCCGTCGTCACCACCTGGATGGTGTCGCGCGCCTCGGCCGAGCGGCGCAGCACATCGAGCGGGCCGGTGAAGGTCGGCCGTACCGACTTGCCGGCGAGGCTTTCCGGCGGCGCGAAGCGGCTGTCCTCGTCATAAAGGCCCTTTTCTTCCAGAATGCCGAGTTCGCGGTCGAGATTGCTGGCAAATCCGGCCTGGATGATCGAGCCCGAGGGGCCGAGCAGCGCGCCCTTCTCCTCTTGGCGGATCAAGGCTTCGGTCGCCGTCATCTGCGGGTTCTGCACCAGCGTCTGGAACAGGTTGACGAACATCATGTCGCGGATTTCCTCCGCCCGGCTCGCCGCATAGTTGAAGGCATAGGTCGGGTTCTGTCCGGTCGCGATCGGCTGGATCAGCGGCCTTCCATTGTCGTCGATGAGGCCGGGATAATTCTCGCCGGGGTTGAGCACCGGGACATAATCGAGCCTGGCTTTCGAGGCGGTGGCCGGATCGGTGATCTGCTGCAGGGCGCGCAGGCCCGAGCGCCGCACCGCGTTTTCCTCGCGCACCGTCGTCAGCGCCTCGATGGTCGGCGAGATACCATAGGGATCGCCCTCGTAGCGGCGCCAGTTGAATGTCGACACCGGGAAGGAGCGGAAACCGCTTTCCCTGACGATCTCCTCCTCGTCCTCGATGACGTGATAGGAGGCGAATGCCGTGTCGAGATACTGGTAGTCGCCGGAAAGCCGGTACATCTTGCGCTCGTCGCGCGGCTGGATGCACTGGATCAGCGAGATCCTGGTCTCGCATTTGGCGGGATCGTCGACCAGCATCTTGATCCGCGCCGGCAGTTTGTCATAACCGAGCAGCTGCGCCGCCTGTCTTGCCGTGCGCTCGTAGCGGCGGTGGAAAATGTCGACCTGGCCCCAGCGGTTGCGGGCGAGATAGCCCTCGACCACGGGGATCGAGGCATAGCGGATCAGCGTGCCGCCAAAGCCTTCCTCGGCATAGAGATAGGCCGGACCGTAGCGCACGACATTGCGCAGGCAAGCCTGCGTTGCCGGAACGAAATTGGAGTTGGCGGAATAGCGCAACGCAAACAGGAAATCGCGCAAGCCTTCCGCCCATTCCTTCTCCTCGTCGGTCTCCTCGTCGTTCATTTCTGCGGTGGTCAGCCCGTGCCATTTTTCCGACTGCGGGATGATCAGGCTTTCGAGCCCGGCGGCGAGGCGATTGGCGGCCGAGTTGATGGTGTTGGCATAGACGCGGGCACCGCGCCGCTCCTGCCGCTCGGCCTGCGAATCCGGTCCGCCGCTCCTGCGCCCGCTCCAGACATCGGGCGCATCGGGATCGCAAAATTCCGCCACCTGCTCCCACACCGCCTCGTACTGAGAGCGCTCGGTCTCGAGCTCGGATTGGCGGGACAGGATATCGCGGGCACGGGAATCGGTCATGAGGGGCTCGCTGGGTAGGATGTGAATGGACGGCGAAGCGGCGCTTCTCCCCACTTGAGGGGGGAGATGGCCGGCAGGCCAGAGGGGGTCGCCGCGCGTAGAGCGCTAGCGTCATCTGTCGGTGGCGGGAGGTCGCGTCCGGTCGCACCGACCCCCTCTGTCGCCTTCGGCGACATCTCCCCCTCGAGGGGGGAGATCGGCAGAGTCAGCCGACTACGCGCTGCGCTTGATGCCCTCGAGCACCGGCGCAGTTTTCCGGCCAAAGCGCTGGACGACGAAGCGGCCCGCCTTCTGGCCGGGGACCTCGATCAAAGTATAGGTGATCCAGGACAGCAACGTCACCGTCGGCAGCACAACGGCAACGACGATGGCGAAGCGCAGCGGCGCCGACAATTGGTGGCCGAACTCACTGATGACGAACGCCGCGACGGGCTGCAGCACCAGCAGATGGATCAGGTAGATGCTGAAGGAAAGCTCGCCCATCAGGTGGAAGAACCGGTTGCTGAGCGTCACGGCGATCGCTCGCGCCAGCGTTCCCGCCCTTCCAGGCAGCATGCGGTAGAGAACCAGCGCAAAGAAGCCCGCCACCAGCGCTTCACGCACCAGAACCTTGCCCAGCCCCTGGTCGCCGCCAAAGGGCAGCGCCGCCAGCAGCAGCGCCAGTGCCAAGTACAGGATAGATCGCGGCTGGCTCTGATGCACGACTCCGGCCAGCAGCATCCCGCACAGGAATATCTGTATCTTGAGCGGCAGAAAGGACGGCATCGGAAAATGGATCGACAACAGCCGCATCGCAAACACGATGACGCAGCCGGCCGCCGCGACCACAAGGGCGCTCCTCATCCAGTCCAGCCTGCGCACCAGCAGCATGACGGCCGGGAACACGGCATAGAACTGCATCTCCAGCCCCAGGCTCCAGTCAGGCAGCGGCGTGCGATAGGCGAGGTTCGGCACCAGCCCAAACAGGAACGTGAGATGAGCGACGATGTTTTTCAGGCTGCCGTCGAGGTAGCGTTCCGGCGCCTGGTGCGATCTGGAGAGGAAATCGTCGATGATGATCCTGCAATCGTAGAGATAGGGGCCAAGCGCCAGCGCCAGGAAAAGCATGACATAGAACAGCGGCGCGATCCTGAAATAGCGGCGCGTCCAGAATTTCAGCCAGGTTTCCGGTCTTAGCCAAGGCTCCTTTTCCTGGCGCAGCTGATAGTGGAACACCATCAGGAAGCCGGACAGCATGATGAACAGGTCGACGCCGAGATCCGGCTCGCCGACGATCGGAATTTGCCAGCCGGTCAAAAGCATGCAGTGCCCGACCAGCACCCAGATCGCCGCAAGCGCGCGAAGCCCGTCCAGGCATTCGATGCGCGACGACTTGATGATGCTGGTTTCGTAGCTAGCCATGTTGCACTGCAGCATGGCGCCTGAGGAGCGATTGTCAAGCCGCTGAGAGATGACGAATTGCACGCGACGGTTACGGTCTAGGAGATCGTTGTCTCCCATGGCCTTGAGCATTGCCAGATGCAGAAGAAGCGCGGCGGCGATTAGCCAATCTCCCCCCTTGTGGGGGAGATGTCCGGCAGGACAGAGGGGGGCGCGAAGGGACGCCGGCATCTCAGCCTTTCGGATACAATGCCGTGGAAGGCTGTCGTTAAGCGGATAAAGTCGGCGGGACAGCGCCCCCCTCTGCCCTGCCGGGCATCTCCCCCACACGGGGGGAGATCAGCCAATCACCGCCTTCTCACCAGCCCGGCATGCCGTCGCCAGTACCACCACGCCAGCACGCGCTTGCTGAAACTGCGTTTCATCGCGGTCATGGTCATACCCCCAGCAAAACGCGGCGCTGGCCGGTGAGGTCGCCGGGCGCGAGGTCGGTTTTCACCGTCGCCGCCGTGCCCTGGCGCTGTTCGAGTTCAGTCCGCAGGGCGGCCTCGCGCGCCTGCACGTCCTTGTCTTCAATGGTCGGGGTCGGTGGCAGCGGCTTCAGCGCCGGCGGCTTTTGAAAGAGACACATGGTTCCAGCCTTCTCTTGTCCAGTCGTAGAGGAAAAAGTCTTCGCCGTTGCGGCCATATCCAGGCAACCGGCAGCGTTGGGTGGCGCCGAGCCGGCCGAGCCAGCGCAGAGCCAGTTCGTTGGCGGCGAGCGCCCGCGCCTCGACCCGCCAGGCGCCCCGCGCCGCAACCTTCGGCCCAAGCACCGCATGGAAGTGGCCGGTGATGCCAGGCACGCAGCGCTTCATGCGGCGCGTGCCCCAGCTCCAGGCGATCCACAGCCCGCCGCGCTGTTCGGCAGCGCCAAAGCCGGCCTCCGGATTGCCGTCTAGCTCGGCAACATAGGCAAAGCCCTGCAGCGCGGTGACCGCCAGCAGGGCCGGCGACCAATGGTCAAGCTGGCAGTCGATCTCGGCCCGGTCCTCGGCACGCAGATTTGCGGCGATGTAGGAGAGATCGCGCAGCGTGGCGGAGATGATGCGGAGGGTCATGCGTGGACCTTCGTCAGCCAGAAGCGAAGCCATCGTCAGTGAAGGAAGCGAGACGTCCCCCATCCTTCGTCATCCTATGGCGAAGCAAGGAGCGAAGCGACGCGGCGCAGACCCCTGGAGCTGCTCCGCAGCCCAAGGGATCCATGCCGTGACCTGCGAGCGGTGCAGCGGTGCAGAATTCTGAGGCGCCGCGTTCTCTCGCAATCGTCGCAGCATCCGCACCGGCTATCGCGCAAACAAAAACCCGCCTGATGGCGGGTCACTGGCGCAAATCAGCACCATGGATAGAAGTATACCATTGCTGACCTCACCCGTCAACGGATTTAAGAATAAAATCCTAATTATATACGTGACAAAAGTCACAGTTAGGAATACTTCCTATGGCTGACAGGCCGGCAAACCGATCAGACGTCAAATCCGTCGATGATTTCACGGGCAAGTTTGGAGAAATTGCGCAGCGTTTCAATGACCGGCTGACTGCCGGCCTCGGGAATTTCGCGGAACGATACCGCATGGGAGAGGTTGAGTTTGATCTGAGGGTCCGCATCCACACTGACGACTGCCATGGGCTCGCCGTCTGGTCCTTTTCCCTTATGAATCGTGACCTTACGAACGTGCCCTATGACGCCAGTGTTCGTGAAGGTGGCCGAGATGGGATGATGCATTGCGGTGACCAAATCGCGATGCTTGCTCTTGTTGCTGAGCCAATGAAGGGCGTACAGGAGATTATTCCCTCCTTTGTACGGTTTAAGTGCCATGACAGCGGCTTGGTCGATATCGGAGAGAGAGCCGATCTTGCGCAGGGTACCTTTATCGGCGAAACGCGTTTCGCTGTCGCAGATCGGGAATTCAGGTACCGTCATTTTGACGGCCCCGTTCTTACGTGCCAGCGCTACGATGAGGTGGTCGAGACTGTCGCGCTGGGCCTGAATGATCATGCCCGTCGCCGTCTTGATATCGTCCGGGACGAGCGCGTCGTTCCGATAAAGTGTGGCACGTCTCATCTCACCTTTTGGATCGGGCCGGAATTCTGTGACGTTCTGTGCCATGAAGGCAGCGATTTGCGTGCTGAGGATTGTGATTTGATTGTCCGACCACTTTAGCTTGGCGCGGGCGCCAGAGAGGTCTAATTTAGTGGCCATGAACGACACCGACAGAGACAAGGACCTGGATGAAACCAAGCGCATTATGGAGCGCCTGGTGAAGCAGCCGCCGCAGCCTCACAAGCCACACGAAAAGGCGGATGATGATGCGGCTCCGGTTAAACGCAGCGATAACAAAGAGTCTCAGCGGAAGCCGTAAAGAACGGCTGCCCGCATTCCGTGCACTGTGCGTTTCCCTCGGGCGTTCGTCCTGTTCGCAACCCTAAGCTTGCCAGCGTCCGGTGGCGCGACTGCCACCACTTGCGCTCACGGTCTTGGCTTTCCTGTACAGCTTGTGTCCGCTCGTAGCGTTCCCACGCGCCGTCCAGCAATTCATCATGTTTTCGGAGATCTTCCAAAGCCCACACCTTCCCACTTCCTGAGTGGCAAGATGCTATCCCCTAGTACGGCTGCGGGCGAGTCATGAATCATGGACGATTGCGTTTTCGAAGCGTCAGTAGCCTTCGCGCCTTCTGCTTTGGTGTCTTTGCCTTAGTGAGCGCTTCGATAGGTCAACCGCTTGCCTTCGATGCCTTCCATGATGGCGTCAACGCGCATCTTGTCGGTGAAGCCAAGAACCGTGCGGCGATTGTAGCGGAAATCGAACTCAGCAAGGTAGCGGTGCAAATGAGCCTCGCCGCAATGCTGGTAGACGCCGACCATGCCGCGCTTGAAGACTGAAAACACGTTCTCAATCGTGTTCGAATGGATAGCGATGCCTTCCTCGTAGCGAACGTATTCGCCGTCCGAATGCTTCGTGGTCTTGTGAGTAGCGAACTCACCACCAGTTTCGGTGTAGAGGTTCGAAGCATCGGTGTAGAGGTTGGTATCGCGCGACACGTTGCGGACCAGCACATCGCGAACGGTGGCCTTGGTAGCGTCGTTCAGGTGGAACATGCGGGCCTTGCCGCCTCGCTCGACCAGACCGACGACGATGCGCTTCTCGCGACCGCCGCCCTTGCCCTTCTTGGTGAAGGGGCGGCCCTTGCGTTGGGCAGAAATGCGCGGCGTCTCGCGCTTGCCGATGTAGGTTTCGTCGGCTTCGACGGTCTTGCCTTCACCGCCAAGCGGGCCAGACGATGCTACGTCTTCCTTCATGGCTTCGCGGATACGGTGCGCCATAAACCAAGCCGTCTTGTAGGTCACGCCAAGCATACGGTGCAGTTGGTGTGCGGACATGCCTTTCTTGGATGATCCGAGAAGATGCGTCGCCAGCCACCACTTGGACAGCTTGATCTTAGAGCGCTCAAACACAGTGCCGACAGTTACCGTGAACTGACCTTTGCATTCGTTGCAATAGTAGAGACCCGGACGATGCGACCGCTTCTTGCCCTCTACTTTGGCGATCTTGTCGGGATTCGCGTTGCCGCAATGCGGGCAGTTCGGACCATGCGGCCAGCGGACGGATTCAAGCGCCTCGCGAGCGGCATCGTCATCGTGGAACATGGGGTGCTGAAGGTCGGTCATGCGGGTAACTCCTTGGATTTGTTATCGTCCAAGGCGCTACTTTTGTCAAGTACATAATTAGGAATAAAATCCTACTGCCCGTCGACAGGAGGCATCGCCCTAGTGAATGCTCAGTCCTTGTTCGGTTTCGCCGCCATCCGGCTGTCGATCTCGCTCAACTTGGCCAGGATGCCTTCCTGCGCGCGCGCCATCTGCTGCTGAACGCGGATGAGTTTGAATGCGAGCCAGATGCTCACCCAGACCTGCGCCACCAGATAAACCAGCAATGGCAGGTAGGAAATAATGTATGCGAGAATGCTGGTTTCCGCTTCCATGATGATGCCTCAGGTTGCTGATGCCGAACGCATCGTAAGGTCATTCCGCAAAAACCGATGATTGGCGAGCCCCGGTGAACAGTACAGAGGCTCTCGCCTCACTCGCCTCCCCCGCAGCCAGTTCCGATGCACGTCAAGCCGTATTCTTTCATCAGCCGGTGACCAAATCCCTGATCCGCTCCTCCCGCGCGTCACTCAGCCCTCCGTGGGACACTCTTCGATAGCGTAGCCGGCAGCGACGTCCGGGTTACCCTGATCGCGTGCCTTGCTTAGAACGCAGGAGAATGCCTTCCATTCTTTCTTTGAAAGGGTGATTGCCGACGCGGGCACGGCGTAGACAAGGCCAAGGGAAAGGCTCGCGAGCAGGACTGAACGTGCCTTCCACAAACTCCCAGATTGCTCCCTCACTCGCCGTCCCCGCAGCCGGTTCCGATGCATTTCAAACCGCTCTCCCTCATCAAGCGGCCAATAACCAGGTCCGGCGTCGGGCACTCATCTATGACAAAGTTTGCTGCCACCTCTGGATTACCCATAGTGCGCGCTTTTTTCAATCCTATCCCATATCCTTCCCAGCGATGTCAGCACTTGCTACAACCAAAATGGCGCTATAGCTTGCAACATACAATTTAAGAGAGCACCCTTGCGATCACTCATTCTCGCCCCAGTTGTCGCTCCAAGAGCCAACGTCATGAGAACATTTGGCTTCGCCTTCGGCCTCCTGGCGCTGTCGACGCCGATGGCCGTTGCCAAGGAGCCTATCAAATGGATCGAGTCGTTAAGCGGCGGAAGCAAGATCGAGATCCCCGAATTCTTTGAAGATGGCGATGGTTGGTTGCTTGGTGGGTTCGCCGAAAACTACGGCTCGGTGTTCCGTCCGGCATCGTATCCGGACGCAGAGCTTCGTCAGTACCGAGCCCTTGAAAAAAAGATGACTCCGTTTGAGTACCTTAAACAGGCAATCGTCGGTGATGACAGCATCGTAACGTATAAGATTGACAGGCCATCGCTCGCAGTGATTTCCGGGACCTCGCCCGATGGCGAATTCATTTTCTACGGCATGTGTCAGAAACACCGTACCGTCACCTGCTTCAATATGCATTGGAACAAGAAGGATCAGGCGCTGTTTCAGCCAATTGCCGAGCGCATTGCTCGGTCATTCCGCAAAAATCGGTGACCTGTACCGTCCTAGGAGGCAAATTGCGATCGCTCATTCTCGCCGCGATGGCGGTGTTTGCGTTGCCATTTGGCGCGGCTCAGTCGGACGACGTGGATAAGACGGACACTCTGTGGCAAAGCTGCCCAAAGGGCGTGCTCTTCACGGAACTCGAGTCGGGGATTGTCGTGACCGTCATCCGACAAGGTTCCGGTAAAGCCGCCTTCACGGCGGATAAGAAGCTTTTGCAGCCGGCCACGGCGGCGGAGCTGGTGACGAAAGAGGGCGACCACGGATTTATCAGTGGTCCGATGCCTTCCTATATGTTTGCGGTAGGTCCGGATACAGTCAAGAACTTCAATTGGAGGCCCGCTGAAACTTACCCAGATGCATTCTATACCGTTCGGGACGATGAAGGCGTCGAACCACTACTAAATTTTGTTGATGTTGGCTGCGCGCCGTAGCTGAACGGATGATGATTGTTTTCACAAATAAAGGACACCGCCTAATAAAGAGGTGGCCCTTTCTGAGCGGCACCGATATCGATCTATTTTACGGCCAAGCTGAATAGTAGTCCTCTGGTAGATTGATACCAAATTTTCCCGGAAGGAACCGCAGCAAATCGGGAGGCGTACCATGCAAATGAAGACCACGCTTCATTTTTTAATTTCAGTAACCACTTAAGACCAGATTCGTCTGCATAATCTGGATTACCTTAGCTAAGATTATCCTCAACCGATGACGGCTCGCCTGATGCACGCTGCATTAGGTATTCGTCAACTATCCTCGATGCTTTAGGAAAACGTGGGTCGCCGATGGGTACTTGATCGATGTCGGATCGATTATGCTTAGACCTGGAGGTCGGACCATTAACGTCTGAGAATTGATCCTTGCTGTTTACTACGCTTTCAATGCTGTAGCACCAATGCTGGGAAGCCAGCCGATTTAGAACCGCGTCGATAACTGCTTTAGCCTCGATTTCGTCGCTCTTAGGATAGTATTCCGTCGCAACTGTTTTCTTTAATCGAAGAATGTCTGCCGGAGATAGATCGATTGACTTCGCGAATTTTTCATTTGATGGACGCTCGGAACCGGCATCGTCAAACCCATCCGCATCCGGCTCGCCGTCAGACGCTGCCAGCGCATCTGATTGTGCCGCCTTGATATTATCCAGCTGCGTGGCCAGCGCTTTGCGCGATTTCTGATCAATTATTGCTTCAAGCGCCTTGCGCTCGGCTTCCTCCGGATCGGGGGTATCATTCCACGCTTTGATCAAACCTTCAGCGTCGGATAGGGGCAGCGGCTGAGGCTTCGCGATACCCAATTGACGCTGAGCGGCAAATGATAGCGCGACCGCGGCTTGCAAGTCCTCTGGTGTCGACAAGTTTTTGAAGGCTGTATCGACGGCCGGGGATCACCTTGCGCACGTAAGCCGCCGGGTCGATCTGCCGCTGTTGTATGATGAAAGCTGCAGCGTCCGCGTTCAATTCATAGCGCTTCTGATCTTTTTCGAAGCGCGCCTGATCCATCCTATACAGTTCGGGATCTTCCTCCTGCGAGAAGCGGTTCGGGAGGGGTTTTGCGGCAAAGATTGACGCATCGATCTGACTTGTCGGCATGACTCGCATATCGGCAAGATATGGGCTGACATCCGCTCTCCAATTGAAAGCTCTGGATCGTTTGCCGCCCTCTTCGGCACCAAAGACAGAAGTAAACTCGGTATCGTCATGTCTTGTGCCGGAATAGGGTGTCATGTTGATTATGGCTGCCCGCGCGTTTTGAGAAGCGATGTCGAGATCGGCATGGGTGCCGATGAGACTTGCCGCATCCGCGGTGCGCGCCTTGCGAACAACATCGTCATAGGAACCAGGCGAAAGCTCGGCAAGCAACGTATCGATCGGAAGATCGTCCTGAAATGCCCGCCTTATCCGTTCATTCGACGTGAGTCGGCGAACGCGGTCACCTTTTTCGGTTGACTCGTCAGAACTATCCGTTCCGGCAACAGAGTCGGTGATGATATCATCCATCCCCTGCTCCGGCTGATTGCTTTCCTGAGTGGTAAACGCTGTCGGCACGAGCAGATTGAGGGCCCTTTTCGGGTTCTGAGTTATCAGAGCCTCAATCCGTGTCTTTGCCGTGCTATCCCGCCACGCGGCTTCGGCCTGCAACTTGCCCTGCGGGTCGAGGCCCATCTTGTCGCGAACATCGAGGCCGCGCCGGCGAGCGGCGTTAAAAGCCACAGTGTCGTTGGGATTGCTTTGAGCGATGGCGTCAAGCTCGGCGCGCTGGACCCCGGACCATTGGTTCTGTTCATAATCCTTGCGCCGCTGGAGCTGCCGCTGCGCCATGCGCACCGCGCCTGCCATGCGCATCGCCTCCTTCTGCTTGGCAAAGTTGGCGCGTTGGCTTTCGGGCATGCTCGGCAAGACCTCGCCGAACATCTTGTCGAACAGACCGGGCTTCACCGCTCGGCCGTCATACGGGTCCAGCTGGCCGTACATGGCCTCGTGCATGCCCGCGCCGTCGGCCGGCGCCTTCGCCGCCAGCTCGTCTTCGGCCAACGCGATCCGGCCGTTGAATTGGCGGCGTGCGATCTCGGCGTCGAAGGCCTCCTGTCGCTCTGTCATCTTCCGGTAGTGCTCGGCCAGTGCGGAAAGCTCGTCGCCAAAACCCTGCATGGCGCCGCCGATGGGCGACCCTTGCGGATACTGCACTGCGTTCCCCGTATCGAGCCGTCGCCGACCAACGGAGAGTGGGATGATGTGTACCATTGTTGGCTGCTCCCTGGCTTTGAACAAAGGCGCGCAGCGCTGGCGACCACAGCAGGGCCGGGCCACACGCGTTCGCCCGCCCGCCTCGCGGGCTTTGTCGGATCGAAGACTCTTGGAAAGATCGAGGGCGCTTGCCCCTCACCGAAACGCCCCCAGCGGATCACTCTGCCCGGTCGTCCGCCTCGCGCTCTTGAACTCCGCGGGATCAACCACCGCTTCCCGCAGCATCATCACGCCATAGCGCGTCGCGGCCATCAAATCGTCGCGCAGTTTCACCACCTTGCCGTCCTTGCGATGGTAAAGCCGAAATTCCTCGAACCAGGGCAGCAGCGACGAGAACACCTTGAAGCGGCCGGACTGCATGCGGTCGAGCATCTCCATCAGCCCGGCCTCGACCGAGACCGAGCCGTCGGCGAAGCGGGCGTGGCCCGACAGCATGTTCAGCCCATGCGCGGAATATTGTCTGGCAAGTGCGGTGCCCGCCCCTTCCAGCGTCTCGCGGCGGCCGTCGCGCGGCCAGGCCCAGGGCAGCCACTCGCCCCACGGCTTCAGGGCCAGTACCTGCATGGCCGGCGTCTGCTGCGAGGCCCGCGCCGCCTTGGAGATATAGACGACATCGGCCTCCGTATCCCAGGCCAGCTCGACCGCGGCCGACGGATGGTCCCAGCCGAAATCGAGCGCGCCTATCCGCGGCCAGTAGCGCGGCAGCCGGAACGGCTCGCAGGCAATCAGCTCCTCGGCAATCGGAAAGATGCGGCCGGAGCCCAGCACCGGAATGCCGCGCGCCCGCGCCTCGCGCTCATGCTCGGGATAGGCGGCAACGATCGCGGCGCGCTCGTCCGGCGAATAGTGTTCGGCGTCGTCTATGGTCATGAAGGTGACGTGACGGGTCATGCAAGCATGCTCCAATAGAGTGTGGCCATTGATACCAGCGCTCATCAATGCGAAGCTGACCCAAGACTTGGGGAACACATGATTCGGATTGCAATCGTTGTCGGCATTGCCGCCAGTGCATCGGCATGCACCAGCCAGGCGAATGTTCCTTACGATACGAGTAAAAAAATCTGCAGAACCCGTACCGATCCGGGAACAGGGTTCAAACGCGAGGTCTGCGTCCCCGACACTCCCAATCAATCCTGTATGCTCTATATATACCAGTATACCGGTCGAGAGAAAATATTGTGCGGCCCATTAACGCGCAAATCGCCAACCGCCGAGGGTCGTGCCAGGCAGCTTGCGGGCACCAAATATCCCTGATTCGACTTATCAACTGGGTTTGATGCGGATCACCTTTGGCGCCTGCGCATCCATGAACATGTAGCACCTGCCAAGCAGCGCCTTTTTGCCGAGCTCATCGAACACATTCTGCCCCAGCGGCGTGATCAGCACCTCGCCCGTAGCCAGCCCATCCTGGTGGCGGGCCTCGATCTCTTGCCAATGCGCATTCGCAACGTCGGAAAGCACGACATTGAAGGCTGGATGATTGTAGCTGACCAGCACGTTGCCATCATCCATGTCGGACGGCTTCATGTCCGGGTGATAGTTGTAAATCATGGCAAGCGTCTGGATGGCGGCCATGGCTGCCGCCTCATCGGACAGGCCGGCTTCCGTCAGCACGCAGGTGCCGTTTTCAAGGATGGCAAAGTCACGGCCTCTGTCGAAGTAATAGCCGAACCGTTCCTCGATGCGATCGACGGGTTGTGAAAACGAGGGTCGCCATTTGGGCACCTGGGGCTTTGATACCTCAGCACCACCCTCCGGCGACACGACAAGCGACGACAAACCGCCTGTCAATACCTGCCGCCTGTTCATGGACTTGGTTCCTCGACAACCTGGCCACCAGTCTGGTCGCGGTTCGCGATTCCGCAACGCGCCGAAACGGGAAAGCTTCGCTCTCATCTTTTCCTTTATCGCTTTATGCGGTAGGTCTTGCCGTGCATCGGCGACATCGATGCGTCTGGGCTGGTGCATTCTGCGCGGCCTGTACTCTACGCGGGTGGGACAGCCACTCTTTGCCATGACAGATCTATTCGAGGCGATGCGCCTGTCCGCCGAGGACAGCGAGGTTGCTCATCTTTTTTTCAGCGAAGGCGGTAAGATCCTGCTGCCACTCGGCAAATCGACTAATGCCATGACAGGTCAGGAGATGCTGGAGCGGCTGCTGTCGTCCCCGCATGATGACGATGGCGCGCTTGCCAACGACCTTCTCGGCGAGCTCGGCAAGACGGTGCCGTTGGAAAGCCTTCGTCTCCTGCTGACATCTGCCAATGCTGAGACGCGAGCGGCGGGTGCGTTTATTGCCACCTTTCAAAACCAGAACATAAGTTCGATGGTGGGTGAGCTGGCCGCGCTGCTTGGGGACAGCAACCCGCGCACGCGCTTCGATGCCGTGGAGTCTATCTTGCGATGCAGTACGCGGAACGATGGTCAGCATCTCGCGCAGGCGTTGTTTGCCCTTGATGATTATCACGATGGTGTACGCATGGGAGCCGTCAAATTTGTGCGCTTTGCAAAAGACTGGCAGTTAAAGCTTGCGCGTCAGCACGCCGCGTTGCTCAGGCCGCAAACGCCGTTTTCGGCGATCGCCGATATCTCCGGGCAATGGCGAGGTGATGCATCAGGCATGATCCGTGCGATGCTCGACCATTCAGAGCCGGTAGTGCGCCGTTACGGCCTGGGGCTGGCCAGCCGGGCGAGGTTGGTCGTTGTTGACGCGTTCGTCGAATGGGCGCAGGCGTCCGCCGATCCTGAAATCAGCAAACTGGCAACCGATTGCATCGAGCACAACCAGATATCGCACCACGCCGTATGGCAATCATCATTGCCGGCAATCGCCTGAGGCACCGCTGATCTCGGGGTCAAGATAGCGACGTGACAGGACGTAGAGCCTGCCGAACTGATTCAAAGTAATGTCGCATGATGTTGTCCGAGCACGATTTTTGCGCCGGGCGTGGCGGTTCTTACCTTCTCCCCTTGTGGGGTGAGAAGCGGTCCGCGTGGCGGACGAAAAGCCAATTGATTGGCTTTTCGAGCTTCGAACGCCCTGAGCCTGCGAAGGCCCGGGTGGTGGCCGATCCATCCCTGCCGGGTCCCCGCTGCTCCGCAGCGTCCCGGCGTTCGCCGGCCTTTCGTCGTGCCACTGGCACGACGAATTCGCTTCGCGAACCAGCTGCTCACCCCACAGGGGGAGAAGGAAGAGCCTCCTGCGCAGACAAAAACCGCAGCACTACGTCGCTCATGCCCAGCAGCGGCGTGAACGTCACGATGGTGATGCCGCCGGTGGCGTTGGTGCGGGTCAGGCCTTCGGAATAGATATCGAGCGGCGGCTCCTCGTCGAACCAGACGCCGTGCAGGGTTTCGCCCTGCCACTTTTCGCGGCCCTTCTCATAGCTCTTGAACGAAAGCACCGATTCATCGGCCTGCACGTCGCCGCCGCCGCCCCAGCGCACCACGATGCTGTCGAGCGCGCCCGGGGCGCCGCGGCCCATGGTCGTGTGCAGGATGGCGTTGGCCGGGATCATGCCGGTGCCCCATGCCGCCTGCTGCTGCGGCGGGCCGACCAGCACGCGCTGCGGGTTGTCGCGCGTGCCCTCGCCCGTCACGCCGGCAGCCCATAGCCTGACGGGGGTGTCGAAGGTCTTGCCCTGCCACCACGCGGGGTAGCGGCCGGTGAGATGCATGGCCCATTCGGCGCCGCCGGCCCTGGTCTTGCCGAGCTGGTTGCCGGCCATGAACAGACGTTCCCGGTTCTGCGCGCCGGCGGCGTGAAACTCCGCCTGCCTGGGATAAGGCCGGTAGGCGGCAAGCTGGTTAGTCCTGCGCCTGCGGTCCAGCTCCTGCAGCAGCGCCAGATAGTGGCGGCGCGCCTTCAGGCTGGTCGCCAAACGGCCCGAGGACGGCTTCGAGGCCACGGATGCGGCGGCGGACCTCGTCATCGCTCAGGGCTTCCAGATTGTCAGATGAAACATGCAAATCCTTGGCCAGATCCTTGGGCAGCACCGATTGCACGATCTTCAGATACTGGTCGGGCTTGTCGGCCCGGACCGCGGCAATGACGCCGGCGCCATGGGCGCGGAAATCGGCGCGCACCGCGTCGAGGAAATCATCGCCAAGCGTCTTCTTCGTCCGCTTCGGCTTGGCAGCGGCGGCGGCAGGCGCCTTGCCGTCAGGGCGCGCACGCGGCGCCGTCCGGTCAGCCATGATCCGAGATCCCGGCGGGCTCGGCGGTCGCTGCCTGTTTCGCCTGCTTTGCCGGCCTTGCCCGCTTGATCTTGCCGGACTTGATCTTGCCGGACTTGCGCCGTGCCGATTTTGGCCCTGACCGTGTTGGGGCGGCCTTGCGGGCTGCATCAGCGGCCGGCGCGTGGCGCTTTCCGGCAGACGCGGCTTTCAGGCTTGCCCTGGCGATCGCCCTTGCGTCGTGCGCGCCGCGTGGAAAGCCGAAGCCGCCGATGGCATCGACAGGACCACCGCGAACCATGCCGATCAGCACGCCCGGCACGACCGGCTCGATACGGCCGATGCGCGCCTGCGGGGCAGCGCCCTCGAACACGCCAATGGCGCTGACGACCTCGCGGCCGTCATCGTCGGTGATGATGGTGGCATAGCGGTTGGACAAGGGAGGCCTCGCGGATAAGGCAGAATGAACCGAGGATAGCGTTCCTTCACGCCCCCCTCTGTCCTGCCGGACATCTCCCCCTCTAGGGGGGAGATTGGCAGCTCCAGGGTCGCGACCAATTTGCAGCGCTGACGATTGGCGAAAGCAAAGCGGCAGTCCGATCTCCCCCTTGAGGGACCCTTGAGGGGGAGATGGCCGGCAGGCCAGAGGGGGGTGCTGTCCCGCCGACATCCGATATCCGCACGTTGTGGGCATCAGGAACACAAAACCCGCCTTGTGGGCGGGTCGCTGGCGCAAATCAGCACCATGGGTAAATAATAGCAAAGCTGCCCTCACCCGTCAATACAAAAAAGGAAATGATTCCTACTCCCTCGTCCTTGGCGGCGGCGCGCATTGCGCGAGGGCCGCATCGATGGGATGCTGGGTCTCGTCGGAGAGAGCAATGAGCAATGTGACCAGTCACTATGGCAGCGGCGGCATCGTCGAGCGCATCCTGTCGGCTGTGCCGGACGCCAGGGCCGGCAGCCTCGCAGCCGAACAACTCTATCCGTTCGACCAGCTTCATGGCCGCGAGCTGATCGCCACGCAGGACCATGCCGCGCGTCTTGCGCCCTCCGCTTCTGATCGGGTTCTGGACATCGGCAGCGGCATTGGCGGCCCGGCCCGGTTCCTTGCCGAGACCTATGGGTGCAGCGTCGACGGCGTCGACCTGACGCCGGCGTTCGTCGAGGCATCCCGCCGATTGACCGAGTTCTGCGGCCTCAGTGACAAAGTCCGTTTTCATGAGGCCGATGCGACAAGGCTGCCTTTTGCGGACGACACATTCGACGCGGCGATCTGTTTCTATGTCGGCATGAATATCGCCGACAAGGCGGCGGTCATCGGGCAAGCGTGGCGCGTACTGAAGCCGAAGGCCAGGCTTGTCTGGACCGAGGCGGTGCTGGCGGACGGCGAGCCTCACTATCCCTTGCCTTGGGCGGTGTCGGCTGTGGCCAGCCATCTCGTCGACCGCGAAACCCTGAAGGCTCTGTTTGCTTCAGCCGGATTCCGGGTCGACGACGTCATCGACGAAACCGGCGATCACGTCGAGCTGGCGTTGAAACGGGCAAATTCCGGCATCGTGCCCTCGCCGGCCCAGCAGCAGGCCAATGAGATCGTGCTCGGCGCCGAGTTCGTGCATCGGCGAAAAAACTACATAAGCAGCCTGAGCGAGGGAAAACTCGCGTCACTGGCCGTTATTGTTTCCAAGCCGGCATGAAACAAAAACCCGCCTCGGCGGCGGGTTGCTGGCGCAAATCAGCACCATGAACAAATCATAGCATAGCTGCCCTCACCGGTCAAGATATGTCAGGAAAGAATTCCTACATCGACATCGATCGGAGACTCGGCGATGCTAGCGCTACCACATCCGGCGTCAAGTCATATGCATATGTTCTAAAGTGCCATGCCGTCGGCGGATGTTGTCTGATAATTTGCCCTTTGGCATCAAGGGGGCAAAAGAAGCCATGTCTGAGGACAAAATCCGAAATATAAATCTGACCGCCGACATCGTCGCGGCATTCGTGCGCAACAATTCAGTGCCTCCGGATAGCCTGCCGGCGTTGATCGAGAGCGTCAATGCAGCGCTCGCGGCCGTGGACAATCCCGTTGCTCCGCCGCAACCTGCGCCTGAGCCTGCGGTCAACCGCAAGCGCTCGGTAACGCCGAATTTCATTTACTGCCTCGAGGATGGCAAGAAGTTCAGGTCGCTGCGGCGTCATCTCGGCTCCGCCCATGGCATGACGCCGGAAGCCTATCGCGCCAAATGGGACCTGCCCGGCGACTATCCGATGACGGCGCCCAGCTACGCCGCCAAGCGCTCGGAGCTGGCAAAGGAGTTCGGGCTCGGCATCAGGACACCCGAGGCGCCGGCCGCCAAGGCGCCGGCCAAGAGTAAGACCAAGGCGTAAAGGCACGCCCCCTCCGTGCCGTACGCCTGCTGGAGGACGATCGTGGTGGCCGGAGAGCCCAATGACGTTCGCGTGGAACGTGTCGACCGCCGCCAATGGGCGGTGCTGGTTGCCGAGAATGGCACGGTGACCCAGCATCTGTTCATGGCCCAGGAAGCGGCCGAGGAGTTTGCCGACGGCGAGCGGACAAGGCTCGGCCTTCCCGCCAGGCCGCCGGCGGCGGATCCGCTGGCCTGAACAGTCCTTCAACCGGCTGCAGCATATCGCCGGCACTTGCGGCGGATCACAAGACGCAGCCTTCTACAGGCATCGACCGACTGGTCATTAGCTGGCTCTTATGGAACTCCAACTCGGGGGAGAGCGGGATGGACAAACCAGCCATGGCATCCGTGTTCAGGATGCGGCAAGCGCCAGCCACTGTTTCGGGCGTTCGCAGCGTCGGCCAAGGCCAGGCCGATCCGGTCATCGGCAGAAGGCCGCTCGGCGAGGCGATCCGCTTCGTCATCGACGCCCATTACGACATCAGCGGCGTTTTGATCGCCTATGGCGACGGCGCCGCCCCGCGCCTCGGCAGCCGGGAGGTCAAGGCGCTGTGGGCCGAATATGGCCGCCGCTGGATGGAAGAGTAGCGCAGGTCGGCCGACGCCTATCGCTTGTATCCCCGTCCGGATCGTAACAGCGGCTCATGCGTTGAGCCTGAGCCAAATGGGAGCAACAGCCATGAACGTCGCCAATCTGCAACTCGAAGGCCTGCTGATGGCCGTCGCCTCGATCAATCAGGTGCTGGTGCGCAAGGGCCTGCTCACGGTGGAGGATATCGACATTGCGCTGCGCAAGGCCGAGGCCATCGAAACCGGCGAGGAGCGGTCCGACGGCATGTCGGAGTCCAACCGCGACGCCGTCAACTTTCCGATCCGACTGCTGGAACTGGCCAATCAATGCCAGCCGGAGGCGGACATGCCGTCCTTCTCGAAACTGGCCCGCATGGTCGGCCAGATGAAGGAACCCTACAACGACCAGATGTGAGGCGGTCTGCCGACGCGGGGCCTCACCCTCGGCCGAGTTTCGAGGCCAGCACGCTGCCCGGTCCATGCACGGCGGCGAACAACAAGCCGGCGGCGAACGGGAAATGGGACATGAAGGCGCCGACCTCGGCCTGGTTGCCGGTCCAGTGCGACGGACCGTGGAAGGCAAAGCCGAGGAAGACCACATAGACGGCGGCGACCAGGGCGGCCGGTGTGAAGAATGCTCCGGTCAGGAGGGCGATCACCAGCAGCGTTTCGAGGATCGCGGCGCACCAGGCCAGAAACAGCGGGAACGGGAAGCCGGCGGCGGCGATGTAGCCGGCGGTCATGTTCATATCCATGAACTTGAACGCTGCTCCCATCGCGAACATGGCGGCCAGGGTCAGGCGGGCGATGAGAATGGCCGCGGTCTGCCACGGCGATTGAACGGCTTCCATGATGTGCTCCAAAGGTTTGCAACGGGTTTCATCCCAAGGACGGGCGCGACGCCGCCGATCCGACATCGTCCCGCAAAATTCTTTCCCGGCGAAGCAGAACTTCTGAAAAGGCCGCCGCTTGCGGGCAAGCCTGATTGCCGCCCGCTCAGAGCTTCGCCATCAGCTCCCGCCCCAACCGCTTCGGCGGCTCGGCGCGCAGCACCACATTGGTCGTCACCGCGCCGTAGCGGCCGATGGCGTCGACGATGCTTTCGAGGTCGGGCGGCGACGGGACGACGACCTTGACCAGAAAACAATCCTCGCCGGTCACCCGCAGCACCTCAACCACTTCCGGCATGGCCGCGAATTTCTTCAGGCAGGTCTGGATGTGCTCATGCGTGGTGCGCAGGCGGATCATGGCCATGGTGCCGAGACCGAGGGCGGTGGGATCGATCGCGGCCCGGTAGCCGGCGATGATGCCGCGCTCCTGCTGACGGCCTTCGTGAGAGAGAGACAGGCCGACCACGCAATCGCACCATAGACACCCGAAGCGTGCGCGCGGGCTTGCCCCGACTTGTCCCGCCAGCTATCTCTCGGAAGGGGCCTTTGTGAGGGAGACTGCGAATGGTGTCCGTCCGATATCTGGTCCGCGATGTCGATCTGTCCATCGCGTTTTATACGAGCCATCTGGGCTTCGCGCTGAAGCAGCAATTCGGTCCGGCGATGGCCATCCTGACGCGCGGCGACCTTTCGCTCTGGCTCGCCGGCCCCCTGGCGTCGGCAGCCAGGCCGATGCCGGACGGCCGGACACCCGAGCCGGGCGGATGGAACCGCTTTGTGCTCGAAGTCGAGCAGTTGCCGGCAGTCGTGACTGAGATGGTCGAGGCCGGCGTGCGGTTCCGCAACCAGATCGTCGAAGGTCCGGGCGGGCGACAGATTCTTTGTGAAGACCCGTCCGGCAACGTGATCGAGCTGTTCGAGCCCAGCTAGACTTCGGCCGTCGCCTCGGATTCGGCGCCGGGCTTTGCCTGGCCTTCCCACTGCCGCTCCGCCTCTGCTTTACGCTTCGGACAATCCTCGTAGTCATGCTCTCGCGAACCGCAATAGGAGCAGCATTTTGCCGGCGTGTCGGTTCGAAGCATTGTGGCCATGCACAAGAATGCACGAAAATTCATCCGGTTGCAGCAGCGTCCGCGACGTCGCTGCTGGGATGCGTGACCGCCAGCCTGGCACCGCCCTCAATAGCCGCCGCCGAGGATCGGCAGAATCTCGGCGGCAGACATTGCGCGCGGCGCGTATTCGTCCGGCCTATATCAAAGTTAAATGCGGATGCTGGGCGTGAGGTGGTAGGTGATCGCGATGGGGGGACTCTCAACGCGCTCGAGGTGTCCCATGGACGTTCGAAATCTGATTGCCAAATTGTCAGCCGCGGTATTGCACCGCCGCGCCGCGTCTTCGCCGATACTGTTCAGGCCGATCCGCAACTCGCTCGCCGACATCCCGTTGAAGCCGGCGCCGCGGCCGCCTTATCGTCCGCATCGGCCGATCTGGCCGGCAAGCAACATGTAGCTCGCCGGGCTGCAACCAGTTTGTGATTTCCTCGTTTATGGCGATCCCGTTTTCAAGGAGGCAAGTGATGAGATCGATCCGGGCGAGGCGCGAATGGTTTGGATGGTGAGCGCATGAGCCGTTTTCTGCCCCTGACGATCAGATTCGTGGACGGCAGCGCGATGACGGTGTCGTCGATCGCCGACGCCAGGAGGGCGCTAGGCGGAACATGGAAGAACAAGCAGACGGCGGCCTACAAGGCGGCCGACAGGCTGGTGGATGACGCGTTGAACGGCATTTGCCGCCCGGACATCGCCTTTGCCGCTTTCCAGAATGCCGCCGCCCAACAGGGCTTGCTGAAGCCGGCCAAGCCAAGTGCCGCCCTTGCCATGCTCGACGAATTGGCGTCGCTGGATGGGCATCGTTGAAAGACCGGCTGACGGATTGCCGGCGATGTCATGGCGAACGCCGGATAGCCTATCTCGGCTCGCGGTTCATGCTGAGATAAGTCGGGTCGAACTCGGCGATTTCCACCAGTTGCTGCCAGTCCAGAATGGTCACCATGTAATTCGCCCAGCCGATCACACCGATCTTGCGTAGCGCGCCGATGACCCGGTTCATGTGGACGACCGAAAGCCCAAGCACATCGGCCAGTTCCGCCTGCGACAGGGGAAGCCGGAAACTCATGCCGTTGGTCTGCTTGACGACCTGGAGCCGCACGAACAGCTCGCACACAAGATGCGCCAGATGCGAAGTCTTGGACCGCCGGCCCATGGCCACGATCCATTCCCGATGGATGGCGCCATCGACGAGCGTGTCCAGCCAAAGCAAGCGGCTGAGATGAGGCGCCTGTTCGGTGATCGTCCTTAGCCGACTGTGGTCGGCGGCGATCACCCGGCATGGCGACAAAGCTATAATGCCATGGTCCATTGTCTTGAGCAGGAAGGCGTGCAAATCGACAAAATCGCCGGGCACCTGCAACGAGGTGAACTGGCGGCCGCCATCCTCCAGCACTTTGTAGCGCGCCGCCAATCCCTCGATGATGAGCGTGCTGTAGCCTGGCCTCGACCCCTCGGAAACGATGTCCTGGCCAGTGGCAAAATCCATCTCGATGGTCATGGCGGCGGCCAGCAGCCCCTTTTCCTGCTCGGACAAAGCGTCATGCTGGCCAAGGTTGAGATAAAGCGGTTCTAGCATCGAGGATCCAGTTCGAGATTTCGTGGACATTCGTGGCCTAGCCAAACGCCGGAGATCGGGTGCGGTTGCAATCGGCCGGCACGGCGACGGCTCCTGGCAGGAAATCTGCTCAGGACACAGTCGCATGGAACCATGGGTGCGGGTTGGGATTTAATCCATGTCGCTCAAAAATGGCCCCGATTTTGAGACAACGACATGCATAAAAACACAGACCTGAAGCGCGTCGCCTGCGTCCTTTCAACCGCGGCGCGCCTTAGCGTTCTCACGCAGGGATCCTTGCACACATGGAACGGTTCTACTTCGACTTGTACAACGCCGAGACCCAGATTGATGAAGAGGGGCAGCTTTTTCCCAGCCGGGAGCGTGCGGGAGCCGAAGCGCTGCGCATATTGCACGATGTGGCGCGCGACGAGATTCCGGAGGGCGACCACCGGCGGATCACCGTCAAGATGCTGAACGAGAACAGGGAGCAGATATTCGAAGCGTCGCTGACCATGGCGTCGCTGTGGAGTTGAACTCGTCGACCCTGTCGAGGACTGTATGGAACCTCTTGCCCTCCCCTCTGTTTCCTAAGGAGGGGCCAGCGGCAGAAGCTGCCCGGCTGATTGACTGGAGGCATCTATGTCCTTGCAAAAGCTTCATCCCGAGCAGGTCGACGACACACGCAGGCTTGCCTATTCGACCTTTGCCCCGGCGCTGATCGGTTCGCTCACCAAGCGTCTGGCGCGGTGTCAGGGCGTCAAGGAACTGGGCGCCCTGGAAAAGTCGCTCATCCGGCTGATCGAAGACTCCGATGTCGATGGGCCGCAAGCCGAGGCGATGAAAGAGTTCGCAATCGAGCTGGTGGTGTCGACGATATCGGAAGCCCGCGCTCACCCCGACACCAAGAGCGATGTCGAAGCCGTTGGCGAGCGCCGCGCCGAAGGCCGCTCCGAGAACCCGCAGACGCTCGAGGAGCAGTTGCAATCAGGCCTCGAAGACAGTTTTCCGGCCAGCGATCCGCCCGCCGTCGTCTCGACCGCCATTTCCGGCGGCTCGAAGGACCTTGTCGGTACAGATGAGGTGTTGCGCCGCAAGAAAGAGGCGGCGCAGCGAAAGCAGGAAAAGGCCGACGCCGGTTAGCCGGACAAGTCGCGCGAGCCCGAGGCGATGAGAGCCGTCAGCCGAAGCGCTTTTCCGGTGACTGTCCGCTGGCCGGTGACTGTTCGCCGGCCCGCGCGACGATCGCCTCAAGCGGCTCCGGCCGGTGCAGCAGAAAACCCTGGCCATAGGCCACGCCCATGCCGCGCAGAATGTCGAGCGCTTCCTGCTGCTCGATCTTTTCGGCCACCACCGCGCAGCCGAGACTTTTGGCGATGCCCGCTATGGCCGAGACGATCTCGCGGTCGAAACGGCTTTCCGCGATATTCTCGATGAACGAGCCGTCGATCTTGATCTGATCGACCGGAAAGCGCCGCAAATATTCGAACGAGCTCATGCCGGCGCCGAAATCGTCGAGGCTGACACGGCATTGCCGCTCGCGCGCCTTGCGCACGAACTGCTCGGCGGCGTCGAAATTGGTTACGGCCGCGGTCTCGGTGATCTCGAAGCCGATGCCGGAATGCGGCGCCCCGGTCTCGGCGATGACGGCGTCGACGAAATCCCATAGCAGCGGATCGCTCAGCGTCTGCGCCGACAGGTTGAAGCCGAGCAAGATGGCGCCTGAGCGCATCGCCTCGCCATGCTGCGAAAGCGCTGTCCTGATGATCCAGCGGTCCAGCCGCGAGGCAATGCCGAAGCGCTCGGCGACCGGAATGAATTCGTTGGGCGGGATCAGCTTGCCATTGCGCCCGGCAAGCCGCGCCAGCACCTCGACATGGCGGCTCTCCTGCCAAGGCTGGCCCAGAAGATGGATCTCCTGGCCGAACAGTTTCAGCCGCCCGTCATCCATGGCGTCGACAGTGTCGGCGGCGACACGCGCCGCGTTGAGGCCGCCGGAGCCCGACGCCGCATCGGCCGAAAACACCGCGAAGCGATTGCGCCCGGCCGCCTTGGCCGCATAGCAGGCGTCGTCGGCGCAGGCCAACGCATCGGCAACCGTGGTGGTGGTGTCCTCGACGAAGGCGATGCCGATGCTGGCCGCGAGCTTTCGCGAGGTCGCCGGCAGTCCGAGGTCGGCGTCACGGACCGCCGCAAGGATGGCGCCGGCCAGCGCCTCGGCCTTGGCCGATTGGCAATTGGGCACCAGCAGCGCGAACTCGTCGCCGCCGAGGCGCGCGGCACGTGCCGATGCCGGCAGGCAGCCCAGAATACCGGCGGCGACACCCTTCAGCGCCAGGTCGCCGGCGGCGTGGCCGGCGAAGTCGTTGAGCGCCTTGAAGTAGTCGAGATCGACGTAAAACACCGCCAGCGGCAAAGCCCGCTCGGTGGCGATGTGCACGGCCAGCAGCCGGTCGAAGGCGGCACGGTTCAAGAGGCCCGTCAGCGCATCGTGGTGAGCGGCGTAGGCGAGTTCCCGCTCGCGTTTCTTGTCCTCGGTGATATCGCGCACGGTGCCGAGAATCTGGCCCGCTGTCTCAGGCGCCGCGATGAAGCGCACCAGCAATTCGACATGGCGGATTTCGCCGTCGCGCCTGACGATGCGGTATTGCGCGGCGACGACGCCGTCGGTCGAAAGCGGCGCCAGATGGGCGCGCTCTGCGGCATCCTTGTCGTCGGGGTGCAGATAGGAATGCCAGAGGTCGGCGGCCACCTCGTCGGTGTCGGCGACCAGGCCGAATATCTCCCTGGTGCGGGCGTCCCAATAGCTCTTGTTGGCGTCGATATCGTGATGCCAGATGCCGGTGCCGCTGGCCGCCAGCGCCAGGCGAAAGCGCACATTGACCCGCTCCAGTTCGGCTTCCGCCTCTTTCTGCCGGCTGATGTCGGTCTGCACGCCCATCAGCCTGACCGGCTTGCCCGTCTCGTCACGCTCGACAATGCCGCCGCGGTCCAGCACCCAGATCCAGTGGCCGTCCTTGTGCTTGAGGCGCAGCTCGGTCTCGATCGAGGCGGTCAGGCCGGAAATGTGCCGCTCGCCGCTGGCCAGCGCCCGCTGGCGGTCGTCGGGATGCGTCAGCTTCAGCCAGAGGTCGTCGCTGTTGGCAAGCTCGCCATCCTCATAACCCAGCATGTGCGACCAGGTCGGCGAATAGAAACAGTCGCCGCTCAAAATATTCCAGTCCCATACGCCGAGATGAGCGCGTTCGAGCGCAAGCGCCCAGAATTCGCCGTTGCGTATTTTCTCTTCAGCCATGCCCTGGTTTCGCTCACTCCGTCGCCGCCACTATGCACGCAAGCAGAGAAGAAACCGTTACCGGGTGCGCCGCGCCCACAGTGCGGACAAGGCCTGCAATCGTGCCGGACCATGCCGTAAGGCGTCATCATGCGATTGGGGCTCGTCATGCCATTGGCGCCCTGATTGGAACCGCCCTGGCCGGGCCTGGCTCGACGATCCTTATCGCGCGGCGGCGCGCATTGTCCTCAAGCAGGCCGCGCAGTTCCTCACGGCCGCGCGCGATGCGCGACATCAGGGTGCCGGCCGGCACGCCGAGCATCTCGGCGGCCTCGGCATAGGAGAAGCCCTCGATGGCGACCATGGTCAGCGCGGCACGGCGGTCCGGGCTGATCGCCTGCAGCGCGGTGATGATCTCGCGCGCGGCTACGTTCTCCAGCTGGTCGGCGGGAGAGGCCTGCACCTCGCCGGCCTCCAGCGGCAGCATCGAGGCCTCGCCTCGCCGGTTCACCTTGCGCATCTGGTCGATGAACAGATGATGCATGATCGTGAACAGCCATTTTCGCGGGCTCTCTCCCGTCTGCCAGTTGTCCAGCCGCAGCAGCGCCCGCTCCAGGCAGTCCTGGACGAGATCGTCGGCGGAATCGCGGTCGCGCAGCAGCGAGCGCGCATAGCGGCGCAGGCGCGGGATTTCGTCGAGAATTGCTCTCTGCTTTTCGTCCATGACCTTTTGTCTTCGTTTCGGCATGCCGTTGCCGCAAAACCGCTGCGCCCCCGGGTGAGGACAGCTTTGGCTGATCTGAAAAATTCCTCTGTTCATGCCTGTCGTCGGCTCCAAAAACGCTGGCCACTTTTGGGCGACAGGCATGACGCGCTAGCGCGGCGTGGCGTCGATGGCGACCCGGTCGGGATAGAAGGCGCCGTGGGCGCGAATCTCGGCCATCTCGTCGAAGGGCTGCTCATAGGCCCACATCGCATCGTTGCCGGTTTCACCCGCCGGCAGCACGTTCCAGTAGCTGGCGTCACCCTTGTAGGGGCACAGCGTCGACCGCTCCGTCTTCTTGAGCTTGCGGAAGTCGATGTCCTCGAACGGGATGTAGAAGGAGAAGGGATGGGGCGGCTCGGTCACCATTTTGGCTTTTGCCGAGGAAGCGATGATGTTGCCGCTTGCAAACACGACGACACGCCCGTTGAAGGGCTCGACGGTGATCACCTTGCCGGGATTGCGCCTGAAGCCGGGTGACGGGTTCGCATGCTGATCCATGACTGCTCTCCTTGTCCGCTGGTGGTTCGATGCCGGTCGACGGCGTCAGCTCTCACTGGTCACTGATGGGCCGGCGACAGCCGTCACGCGCGACAGCTTCTGGCGCTTTTCGAGCTTTGGCTTTTCATAGGTCTTCTTCATCGTTCTTCCTTTTCTGACGTCTGGCAGCCGGTCCGCGCGGCTACCGGCCGTACGATCATGGCTCCAAGGGACAACAGGCGCATCTCCCGTCCGGCCGATGCGCCGCCGAAGAAATCGGGGTCAGCGTGGCAAGAATGATTCGCATCGCCGCGATCCGACGGCGGTGGATTTATCTCAGCCGGGACGGCCATGCTTGGGCCGGGCGGAACACGGTTTTGGCGAATGCGGCCCTGTCAGCATGATCGCAAGGCTTGGACAGGCTGGAACAGCCACCCGCGCGGCTATATGGCGATGGCTGCTTGGCGCCGGTGCACGCCGCGAAATATCGATAATAAAGGACGGCAGGTGAGACTCTACAAAATTAAGATGATCTGCCAGATATTTTCGCCTTTTCCGCACGAGAACTAAAATAAATTATCGACAGACGAACTTTCACTTTGGAAAAATGTCCATTTTATCTCTGTTAACCAAATATTAACCAAAATTATCCGATACATACCGAAGTTATTCGCTGTCGCAATCCGAATCTAAGTTGTAATAATAATTGCACAGTTCGCTTGTGACATTACTGTACCGTTGATGTCTTGCGAAGCATGCAGCGGAGGAGCTGTAGGGGTGAAATCCGGGTCAAGACCGTTTTGCGAAGAACGATCTGCCCCGACGGAGGGCCATCGCATGAGATTGCTAAAATACGCGCTGCTGCTGGGTGGGTCGCTGCTTGCAACCCTTCCCGCGACCTCCACCGTCTTGACCACCAACTTTAACGTGAAGATCACGATCACAAACGAATGCAAGATCCTGACGGCTAGCGATCTTATTTTCGGTTCGCACGGTATCATTGATACCAATGTGGACCAGACCAGCACCATTGGCGTGCAATGCACCGCCGGACAGACCTACGTCGTGGGTCTGGGTCTCGGAAATGGCGCGGGCACAACCGTCGGGAGTCGCAAGATGACCGGGCCGGGCGCAGCGGTGGTCAACTATAGTCTTTACCAGGATGGCGGCCATGCGCAGGTCTGGGGCATCACATCCGGCACCGACACGCAAGCGGGAACCGGCAATGGCAGCGTCCAGAGCCTCACGGTCTACGGGCGCGTTCCGATCCAGCCGACACCGGTGGCGGGCGACTATGCGGACATCGTTCAGGTCACCCTAACCTACTGATTATCGGCACCAATTACGAGGAAGACCATGCGATCCATGCTTTCATGCATTGGCGCCACGGCTCTTTTATTGCTCTGCGCCGGGACGTCACACGCTGCCTCGCTGAGAGTAGCGCCGACAGGCCTCGAACTGATCGCTCCCGACAGCGCGGCGGTTCTCAACCTCGCCAACGATGACGCCAAGCGGCCGATCAATGTGCAGATCCGGGTCTTCGCATGGAGCCAGGCCGGCGGCATCGAAACGCTGACGCCGACCACGGACGTGGTCGCCAGCCCACCATCGACCAAACTCGGACCCAATGCCCAATACGTGGTTCGCGTCGTGCGCGTGTCGAAGGCGCCGGTGCGGGCCGAGGAAAGCTACCGCGTCATCGTCGACGAACTGCCGGACCCCTCACGCAAGAAGGCCGGTACGGTCGCGCTCGCGCTTCGCTATTCGGTGCCGGTGTTTTTCCGCAATGCCGATGCAGCGGCGCCGGCAGTTGCGTGGAGCATTTCGCGCAAGGGCGGCGGCCTTGTGCTGACCGCCAGCAACAGCGGCGAAAGTCGCCTCCGCCTGTCCAACCTATCCCTGACCCAGAACGGCAAGAAGCTTGGCAGCCGAAACGGACTCGTCGGTTATGTCCTGGGCGGCGCCACCATGCAGTGGCCGATCGGCAGCAGCAAATCACTGTCCGCGGGCTCGGTGCTTTTGAAGGCACAGAGCGATCTTGGACCTTTCGATGCCAAAGTTGCCGTCAAGGGCCGCTAGCACCGCGATTGTCGTCGCGCTCGCGACTTTCACACCTTGCCCGGCAGTGAACTCGCAAGAGCTGCCGGCCGTGACGAACCCTGAAGAGCCTGAATCCGTTTTGCCAGCCGGCCGCAGCCTCTATCTGGAGGTGTTCATCAACGACGCCTCGACGAAACTGATCGGCAATTTCACCGAAATGCCGGGCGGCGGCCTGGCGGCGACTCCGGAAGAGCTGAAAGGGGTCGGCCTGAAGCCGCCGGAGGGCGTAGCCGACGCCGGCGGCCTGGTCAGGCTCGACCAGCTGGCGGACGTGTCGTTTCAGGTCGACGAGGCCACGCAGCGCCTCTATGTCACGGCGGCCGATGACAGCCGAGAGGCGCGCATCGTCGATCTCGGCTTACGCTTGCAGGAGGACCGGCCGGCGCCGCAGTCGGGCTTGGGCGCGGTTCTCAACTATTCGCTGTTTGCCAGCTCCAACTCATTGTTCGACAAGGACGTCGAGCTGTTCCAGGGCGTTTCCGGCGGTTTCGATGCGCGCGTGTTCAGCCCCTACGGGACGCTCAGCCAATCCTTCATCGCCGGCTATTCCGACGGCAGGCTGGGTGGCTTCACCCGGCTCAATACGACCTGGAGCTATTCCGACCCCGACCGGCTGATGACCTACCGAGCCGGCGACTTCATCTCCGGCGGATTGTCGTGGACGCGTCCGGTCTATCTCGGCGGTATCCAGGCGCAACGCAACTTCCACCTGCGATCGGACCTGGTGACGCTGCCCCTGCCCTCCTTCGCCGGCACCGCGGCGGTGCCGTCGACGCTGGAGGTCTATACGCAGAACGTGCGCACCTATTCCGGCGACATCCAGCCCGGGCCGTTCCAGGTCACCAACCTGCCGGTGTTCACCGGCGCCGGACAGGCGCAGGTGGTGTTGCGCGACAGCCTCGGCCGCGAGACCACGGCCACCTTGCCATTCTATGCCTCCAGCATGCTGCTGCGCCAGGGACTGCTCGACTTTTCCGTGGAGGCAGGGATGGCGCGGCGCAATTTCGGCATCTCCTCCGACGATTACGACGGCCGCGTCATGGGGGTCGCCACGGCGCGTTACGGCGTGACCGACCGGCTGACATTGGAAGCCCA
This sequence comes from Mesorhizobium sp. P170090, assembly GCF_057786115.1. Classification (NCBI taxonomy): domain Bacteria; kingdom Pseudomonadati; phylum Pseudomonadota; class Alphaproteobacteria; order Hyphomicrobiales; family Phyllobacteriaceae; genus Mesorhizobium; species Mesorhizobium sp. P170090. The sequence continues at coordinate 3,311,979 of NZ_JBYNWH010000001.1, read as the reverse complement.
TGCCGAGGGCGGCGCCGACCTGATCAATGGCGGCATAGGCGCTGCCTTCCCGCTCGGGGCATATGGCGCGGCTTCGCTGGCAGTCGCCGGCAGCCATCATGACGGGCGCACCGGTTCGCTGGTCGATGCCAGGGCCGAGTTCGGTTATGACGGCTGGGCGGTCAATGCCCGCATGCAGCGGGCGTTCGGCGGCTATGATGACATCGCTTCGGTGACGGCACAGCCGGTCATACTCGATCCAGATGATTTCACCCGTTTCAGCGCCGGTGTGCCGCGGGCGGTCGACCAGGTGACGCTCAGCGTGCCGATGCCGATCGATTTCTCCAGCCTCAACTTCTCCTATACCCACCTCAAGGATGCCGAAGGCGAGACCAGCCAGATCGTCGGCCTCTCCTATAGTCAGGCGATCTTCAAGCGCAGCACGCTCTATGCCACGGCCTTCGCCGATCTCGACGACGGCGACAGTTATGGCATCTTTGCGGGGATTTCGATCCCGTTCAATGACGACGTCATGGCGTCGACGGGTGTCGAGCATGGGCCTGACGGCCTCAATATCGTGGCCGACCTCGCCAAATCGGAGCGGGCCGAGGACGGCAGCATCGGCTGGCGGCTGCGCACCTCGGAGGGCGAGGTCCCCAATCGTTCGGCAGCGGTCAGCTACCGCGCGCCGTTTGCGCGTTTCGAGGCCGGCGCCCAGCAATTCGACAAGGACTTTCGCGTGACCGGACAGATGGACGGCGCCATTGCGGTCGCAGGCGGCGGTGTGTTCGCCACCAACCGCATCGACGATGCCTTTGCCGTCGTCGATGTCGGCACGCCGGACGTCGAGGTCCTGCATCAGAACCGGCCGGTGGGGAAGACCGACAGCAAAGGCCGCATCCTGGTCACCGGGCTGAATTCCTATGAGCCCAACACGGTGTCGATAGACCCGAAGAACCTGCCCGTCGACGCCGATATTCCGACCACCAAGGAGACTGTCGTTCCGGCCGACCGCAACGGCGTCGTGCTGAAGTTCGGCGTGTCGGAGGCGGCGCAGGCCGCGCTGGTGACGCTGGTCGACCCGAGCGGCACGCCGCTCGAAGCCGGGCTTGCCGGCCGCGTCGACGGCGGCACGGAAGATTTCGTCGTCGGCTATGATGGGCAGGCCTACATCAAGGGCCTCGGCAAGCAGAATGCGGTGGTGGTCGGTCTGGCGGACGGCAGCTCGTGCCGAGCGGATTTCCCGTTCGAAGCGGTGCGAGGCCGGCAAGTGACGATCAAGGATGTGGTGTGCCAATGAAAATCCCAGGCCAAATGATGCGCGCTGCAGTCGTTATAATCCTCGTACTGCTGCCGTCGCTGGCCCGGGCGCAGAGCTGCACCGGTACCGTCACCGACATGAATTTCGGTCTCATCGACACGCTGTCGGCCACCGCAGCCACCGCGACGGCGACACTCAACATGAATTGCACCGGCGGCGTGGTGCGCATCCTGTTCTGTCCGCATATCGGCGCCGGCAGTGGGGGTGCTACCTCGGCGGCAGCCAGGCAGATGGCGAGCGGCGCCAACAGCCTTAACTACCAGCTCTATTCAGACCCCGGAATGAGCGTCGTGTGGGGTTCCTATACCTGGGCCTATGCATCGCGCCCGCCGCCGCAGGTGCTGGTGCCCATTCTCATCGGCAATGCATCCGGCAGCGCCACGATCTACGCTCGGGTGACCGGCGGCCAGTCAGCGGTTCCGCCGGGCACCTATCAGTCGATATTTTCGGGCATCCACGTCGAGTTTCGCTACCAGAACGACCTGCTCGGCAACAGCTGCAACACCGGCTTCGGTCTGACGGCGCCCGATCCGACCTTCACCATCAACGCCACGGTCCAGGCAAACTGCCTGGTCACCACCCAGAACATCGATTTTGGCTCAAAGGGCGTGCTCACCGCTAATGCCGATGCCACCGGCCAGGTCTCGGTGACCTGCACGCCGTCGACCGCCTATACGGTTTCCCTGGATGGCGGCACGACAGGCGGCACGCCGACCAACCGCAAGATGTCGAAGGGGGCCGAGCGGGTCACCTACGGCCTCTACAAGGACATTGCGCGCGCGCAGCCCTGGGGTGATGCCGGAACGCCGGGAAGCACGGTGGCCGGCACCGGAACCGGTACGGCCCAGGCGCTCACCGTCTATGGCCGCGTGCCGCCGCAGACGACGCCCTCGGCCGGCGTCTACACCGACACGGTGGTGGTGACCATCACCTATTGATCGCGGCCCTCCTCGCCGTTGGCGGCCGGCGCCAGCCAGCGCGCGTAAATCTCGCCGACGATGCCGCGGCGAAAGACCAGCACGCAGATCATGAAGATCAGGCCGGTGGCGATGGTCACCGGGAAGCCGGAGGTGGCGAGGGTGTTTTCCAGCCCGACTACCAGGCCGGCGCCGACTACAGGACCGACCATGGTGCCGATGCCGCCGAGCAGTGTCATCAGGATCACCTCGCCCGACATCTGCCAGGTGACATCGGTCAGCGTCGCGAACTGGAAGACGATCGCCTTGGTGGCGCCGGCAAGCCCAGCAAGGGCTGCCGACATGACGAAGGCGGCGAGCTTGTAGCGGCCGACCGAATAGCCCAGCGAGATGGCGCGGTTCTCGTTCTCGCGGATCGAACGCAGGATCATGCCGAAGGGCGAGTTGACGATGCGCCAGACGGCGAAGACGCCGATGAGGAAGACGGCAAGCACGACGAAATACATGTTGAGCGTGACGTTGAGATCGACGATGCCGAACAGATGCCCGCGCGGCACGCCCTGTATGCCGTCCTCGCCTTCGGTGAACGGCGCCTGGACACAGAAGAAATAAAACATCTGCGCCAGCGCCAGCGTGATCATCGAGAAATAGATGCCTTGCCGGCGGATGGCGAGGAAGCCCATGACCAGGCCGAGCACGGCCGCTCCGGCGGTGCCGAGCAGGATGCCGGCCTCGGGCGGCCAGCCCCATGCCTTGACGGCGTAGGCGCAGAAATAGGCGGCGGCGCCGTAGAAGGTGGCGTGGCCGAACGACAACAGCCCGGTGTAGCCGAGCAGCAGGTTGAAGGCGCAGGCAAACAGCGCGAAGCACAGCATCTTCATCAGGAAGATCGGATAGACGAAGAAGGGCGCGGCTATCAGCGCCAGTATGGCCAATGCCAGCAATACCCGCTCCAGCCGCACGGAGGCGGCGGTGCGCTGTTGGTGAAGGGTTGCCTCGCTCATCTCAGGCGTCCCTTCCGAACAGGCCGGCGGGGCGCAGGAGCAGCACGACCGCCATGATGACGAAGACGACGAGGTTCGACGCCTCGGGATAGAACACCTTGGTCAGGCCCTCGGCGAGGCCAAGCATATAGCCGGTGACGATGGCCCCGAGGATCGAACCCATGCCGCCGACCACGACGACGGCAAAGACGACGATGATGATATCGGAGCCCATCAGCGGACTGACCTGGTAGACGGGCGCGGCGAGAATACCGGCAAGGCCGGCGAGCGCCGCGCCGAGCCCATAGGTGAGCGTCAGCAGCAGCGGCACGTTGACGCCGAAGGCCTGCACCAGCTCGGGATTTTCGGTCGCGGCGCGCAGATAGGAGCCGAGCCTGGTCTTTTCGATCAGGAGCCAGGTGCCGATGCAGATAATGAGCGAGGCCACCACCACCCAGCCGCGATAGTTGGGCAGGAACATGAAGCCGAGATTGGTGCCGCCGGCAAGCTGCGCCGGAACGGCATAAGGGTTGCCCGACACGCCGTAGTAGAAACGGAACACGCCTTCGATGACCAGCGCCAGTCCGAAGGTGAACAGCAGCCCGTAGAGCGGATCCAGGCGGTAGAGCCGCGACAGCGCCACGCGCTCGACCGCCATGCCGAAGACGCCGACGATGAGCGGAACCAGGAGCAGCGCCGGCCAGTAGCCGATGCCGAGATGGACGAGCAGCAGGTAACCGATGAAGGCGCCGAGCATATAGAGTGCGCCATGGGCGAAATTGATGATCCGCAGCAGGCCGAAGATGACGGCCAGGCCGAGGCTCAGCATGGCGTAGAAGGAGCCGTTGATCAGCCCGACCAGCATCTGGCCGAGCAAGGCCTGGACGGGGATGCCGAAGATCATGGTCATGGCGCCGTCACCGAGGGTGTTGCAAGCGGGATGCATCTGTGCGGCACGTACCCCCACCCGGACCTTCGGTCCGACCTCCCCACAAGGGGGAGGTAGGGCGGTGGCCCTCCCCCTTGTGGGGAGGGTCGCTGCGCAGCAGCGGGGTGGGGGTACTGCCGTGGGCTGTCGTCATCATACCCCCAACACCTCGTGCAGCTGTTGCGTGTGAGCGGCAAGCTCGCTTACGGCAAAACCCTCCACCACCTTGCCGTGCTCCATCAGGTAGAAGCGGTCGGCGATGCGGGCGGCGAAGCGGAAATTCTGCTCGACGAGCAGGATGGTCATGCCGCGCTTTTTCAAGGTCGCCAGCAGTTCGCCGATGCGCTGGACGATGACCGGCGCCAGGCCTTCGGTCGGCTCGTCGAGCAGCAGCAGCTGCACGCCCGTCCGCAGGATGCGGGCGATGGCCAGCATCTGCTGTTCGCCGCCGGAGAGTTTGGTGCCGGGGCTGTTGCGGCGCTCCTTGAGGTTGGGGAAGAGGTCGAAAATCTCCTCGACGCTCATGCCGCCCTTGGCCACCACCGGCGGCAGGATCAGGTTCTCGTCGACGGTGAGCGTGGCGAAGATGCCGCGTTCCTCCGGCACGAAGCCGATGCCGCGATGGGCAACACGATGCAGCGGCAGGCGCATCAGGTCGCTGCCATCGAAGGCGACGCTGCCGCTGCGCTTGCGGACCAGCCCCATGATGGCGCGCAGCGTTGTGGTCTTGCCGACGCCGTTGCGGCCGAGCAGCGTCACGGTCTCACCGCGAAAAACGTCGAGGTTGACGCCATGCAGCGCATGGCCCTCGCCATACCAGGCATGGAGATCGCGCACGGCAAGCAGCGGCTCACTCATGCTCGGTCCCCCTGCTCGGTCCCCATGTAGGCGACCCTGACGCGCTCATCGTTGCTCACCGTCGCGTAGTCGCCGGCGGCGAGCACCTGGCCGCGCTGCATGACGGTGATCCAGTCGCAGAGGTCGGCGACGACGGTGAGATTGTGCTCGACCATCAGCACGGCGCGGTCCGTTGCCAGCGAGCGGATGATGCCGGAAATGACGCCGACATCCTCGTGCCCCATGCCGGCCATCGGCTCGTCGAGCAGCAGCACTTTCGGGTCGAGCGCCAGCGTGGTGGCGATCTCGAGCACGCGCTTTCGGCCATAGGAGAGATCGCCGGCCGGACGATGCGCGACATCGTCGAGACCGACGACGGCAAGCAGTTCGCGCGCCCGTGGAGTCAGTTGGTCAAGCGCGGCCAGCGAGCGCCAGAACTGGAAGCCGAGCCCGCTCGGCCGCTGCAAGGCGACGCGGACATTGTCGAGCACGCTCAGATGCGGAAAGATCGCCGATATCTGGAACGAGCGGACGAGACCCATGCGCGCCACCCTGGCCGGCGCGGTGCGGGTGATGTCGTTGCCCAACAGTTCGATCCTGCCGCTGCTCGGCTGCAGGAACTTGGTCAAGAGGTTGAAGATCGTCGTCTTGCCGGCGCCGTTCGGCCCGATCAGTGCATGGATCTGGCCGTGATGGACGTCGAGGTCGACATTGTTGACGGCGACGAAACCGGCAAAATCGCGCCGCAGGCCGCGGGCGGAGAGCACCACCCGCGGCTTGATTTCGGCACCGTCCGGCTGGACGGCCACGGCTTGCGCCAGCGTCACTTGGTGACGAGCGGGCAGCCGCTGTCTTCAGCCTTGATGAAGGCCTTGTCGCCCGGAATGGTCGCAAGGTAGGTGTAGTAGTCCCAGTCCTTCTTCGACTCCTCGGGCTTTTTGACCTGATAGAGATACATGTCGTGCACCATCGAGCCGTCGGCCTGTACCTTGCCGTTGGCGTTGATGATGTCGTCGACGGGCATTTCATGGAGTTGCTTGGCGACCGCCTCGGTTTCGTCGGTGCCGGCCTTGTCGATGGCCTTGAGATATTGCAGCACCGCCGAATAGGTGCCGGCCTGGATCATGTTGGGCATGCGGTTGGTGCGCTTGAAGAAGCGCCCGGCGAAGTCGCGGCTCTTGTCGTCGCGGTCCCAGTAAAACCCTTCGGTGAGCACCACGCCCTGCGCCGCCTGCAGGCCGAGGCCGTGCACCTCGGCAAGCGTGAACAGAAGTGCTGCCAGCCGCTGGCCGCCGGCGACGATGCCGAACTCGGCCGCCTGCTTGATGGTATTGGAGGTGTCGAGGCCGGCATTGGCAAGGCCGATAACCTTGGCGCCGGAGGACCGCGCCTGCAGCAGGAAGGAGGAATAATCCGTCGATCCCAAGGGGTAACGCACCTCGCCCAGCACTTTGCCGCCGCTTGCCTCAACAACCTTTGAGGTCTGCTCCTTCAGCGAATAGCCGAAGGCATAGTCGACGGTGATGAAATACCAGCTGTCGCCGCCCTGCTGCACAAGCGCGCCGCCGGTGCCGACCGCCTGCGAGTGGGTATCGTAAGCCCAGTGGAAACCATAGGGCGAGCATTGCTTGCCGGTCAGGTCGGCCGATGCCGCTCCGGTAACGATGTCGATCTTCTTCTTTTCCTTGGACAACCCCTGGACGGCGAGCGCCACCGAGGATGTCGTCAGTTCCATGATCGCGTCGACCTGTTCGGTGTCGTACCACTGGCGCGCAATGTTGGAGGCAATGTCGGGCTTGTTCTGGTGATCGGCGTTGACGATCTCGATCGGCGCGCCCTGCACCTTGCCGCCAAAATCCTCGACCGCCATCCTGGCGGCCTCGACCGACCATTTGCCGCCGAAATCGGCATAGACGCCCGACTGGTCGTTGAGGATGCCGATCTTGACCTTGCCGTCGGAAATTTCGCCGGCCGCCGCCGGCATCGCAGTCGCCGCAAGCAGCACGGCTGAGACGAGATAGGATGCTTTCACAGGTGGTTCCTCCCTTGTGGCCGACGCTGGAAAACGCGGCGGCCTTGCAATGGTTCAACAACTCCGTCCGGTTCTCGCTGAAATCCGGGCCAGCGCCCGCCACTTCTCCTCTTGGCAACCCCTCCGCCCTGGGTGCGCCGGGAACCGTAGCATCACATGCGCGAGGCGAGAATGCTATTTTCGTAGCATGGCGTGCTAGCGCGGCCGCTACCAGTCGGGCTCAATTGGAAGGTCTTCGGAAAAGCCGCTCGGGCCAGGCAGAGAGAGCGTTGCGGCCGCAGCGTCCAGCAGTGGCCCCGGAAGCCCTTTGAGATGCTCGCTGTCCAGCGGAAGCGCAAGATAGCCCGTGGCAATGCGTGCAGCCGCTTCCGCCTGTTCACGATCTCTCATTGCCTTGACCGCAGACCGATCAGGCCGCGTGGCCAGCCAAGCCTTGTGCAGAGCGAACATTCGAGGGTCGACCGTCGGCATGCTTACGGGATAGCCACGCTCATCGATCGCCACAGCCTCCACCTTCGGGGCGTTGATGAGCCATTGCAGCCCCTCCATGGGTGCGCTGTCGAGGTCATCGGCAAGCTGTGTAATCGAGGTAATGGCGTTGTTCTTGAGGACATGTCTTGCCTGCGGACGGATCACGTCGACCAGATAGCCATCACGGTTCGCTGCCCTGAAGGCCCGGGGCTGGAGCGGCTTGAAGGACCTGTCCACTTTACGCAACACGCCTATCAGGCCGGACTGGCTTACCCTCTCGCCGGTCACGAAGCTGATGCGGCGTCGGGAATCGAAGAGCAGGTCAATGTCGCCGGTTGCCGTGAGACCGCTGGTGATCTGGACGCCCGCCAGAGCCTCGTAAGCGAACAGCGCATTCGTGCCGACGACCAGCAACTGCTTGCCCAGCAGGTCTGTTTCGGCGCACCGCCGCAATATCCGTGCGGCGATGGCCGGTACCCTGCCCAACCCCATTGCCACATTGACTTTCGCCAGGCCGTTCAGGCGATCGGCCAGACCTGCCAGCAGATCCTTGTTCTGCACCCTGCCCTCGGAAAACGCAGCGAACGCCTTCTCCGTCTGGCTGCTTTTCGGCCCGAGTGAATTCTCGACCTGCCGGACCTTCCGCAGCAGGTATTCAGCACCGCTGCGCTCAACCCAGCGCATGCTGCCTGCAAAGCGCCTTTGGCGCTGGTCATCAGCATGCTGCCAGGCCTCGTAGACCTGTTGCGTATCTATGAGTTGGCGCCGCTGCTCGCCGGTCAACTCTCTCAGCATCGTTTTCCACTCTTAAGCCAGGATCAAGTTAACATAGTGGAAAACTCTTAATTAACAATATGTTGTTACTTTTTTCCACTATCGCAGCTATCACCCGCACGACGAGTGGAAAATACCGTAAAGACAATATGTTATGTCCGGGCAAGCGAGGCCAGAACCTCACAAGCGGGTTTTTAGCTGCGCGCACCATGGCAGCCGCTTGCCGTCGCCTCACCGCTTCTGCGGATAGATCGTCTCGCCGCGCTTCAGCATCGCGACGAAAGCCTCGATCTTCTTCTTGCGCCCCGCCTCCGTCTTCATGTTGTGGGTGCGGAAGGCGAGCGCGAAGCGGTTTTGGGCGGAAAGCTTCGCCAGCATCTCTTTCGCCTTTGGCTCGGCATCGATGGCGGCCTGCAGATCGTCAGGGATCTTCATGTCCTTGCCTGAGGCATAGGCGCGGTCCCAGCGGCCGTCGGCCTTGGCCGCCTCGACCTGTTTCAGCCCGTGTTCGGTCATGCGGCCCTCCTCGACCAGGCGGGCGACATTGTCGATGTTGATCTTGCTCCAGATGCTCTTCTTGCCGCGCGGCGTGTAGCGCTGCAGAAAGCTCTTGTCGTCGAGCGGCTTGCGTATGGCGTCGATCCAGCCGAAGCACAGCGCCACGTCGATGGCCTGCTTCGGCGTGATCGAGGCGAGGCCCGAGCCGACCTTGTGGACCTTGATCCAGACCTCGCTCTCGCCGGCATGATTTTCGCGCAGCCAGGCGTAAAAACTGTCGGGATCGGGGAATTCATGAACCTTGTCGGGATCGACCTTGAACGGCGCCATCATCACCTCGTTGTTGCCGGGCCGGCTGTATCGGCTGTCGATGCCAGTTTCCGTCAGCGGCGTCGATACCCCCTAGCCTATTGCGAGCCGGCTTGCGCCGCAGCCGACGCCCGTGGCAGTTTCCTGCTGGTCAGCCGGGCAAGGCAGACTGCAATTCGGGGGAAATGCCATGCGAGCGATGTTACTCGGCCTCATCCTTCTGCTGCCGACCTCGGCACTGGCCGAACCGATCGAAACCCAGAAGATCATCACCGCGCTGACCGGCGACTTCAATGGCGACGGCGCCGCCGATCTGGCGATGATCGTCGAGACCGAGCCCGAAGACGATACCATGGACATGCATTTCTTCCTGAGGGACAAAAAGTACAATTTTCTGAAACCCGCCGGCGTCGTGCATGAGCAGGTCTACGGCGAATGGAACGACTACGACCAGCCGCATTATGAGGGCTCCGGCATCGAACCGGAGTTGACCTTGCTGCCCAACGGCTCGATCAAGATCTATCTGCCGGGGCTGATCGGCCCCGGCGAGCGGACCGACATGACGCTGACCATCGCCTGGCGCAACGAGGCCTTCGTCGTCGCCGGCGTTGCCTATGACCATTACAAATACCAGTCCGTTGTCGTCTACAGCAGCTGCGACTACGACGTGCTGACCGGCAAGGGCAAAAGTATGCAGACGCAGGATGATGATAGCAAGGTGAACAGTATCGTGTCTGTCGAAGGCCAGGTCGTGCCCTTCGCGGAGTGGGACACGGGGACGCCTTTTAGGGTGTGCGGGGATTGAGGGGGCAGCCAATCTCCCCCCTTGTGGGGGAGATGGCCGGCAGGGGGGCCGCTGTCCCGCCAACGCACCGGCCAGTGTCAGCCACGTTTATCCCGCGATTCTTGTCAGAAAATAGATCGAGAGGTCGCGATCCTTCGCGCCCCCCCCCTCTGCCCTGCCGGGCATCTCCCCCACTTGGGGGGAGATTGGCTTCACTGCAGATGCGGTTTCTTCAAAAAGCTGTTTCGGTCGGCGGATTTCACTCGCAGCCAAGTCTCACGACCGTCACGCACGACCCTGAGAGGAATCTCCGAACCCGCCGGATTCTGCCATAGCTTGCGGTAGAAATCGGCGAGACCGTCGACCTCGCCATCGCGCACGTCGGAGATGATGTCGCCCTGGCGCAGGCCGGCCTTGGCGGCGGGGCCGCCTTCGGCGACGCTCATCACCACGACCGCACCGTTCGACTCGGCCGAGAAGGCGCCGAGCCATGGGCGCGGCGGCTTCGCCACCTGGCCGCGCGTCAGGAGATCGTCGAGGATCGGGGTCAGAAGGTTGATCGGCACGACCATGTTGATGTCGGCGACCTCGCCGTTGCGGCTCATCTGCAAAAGCAGCGAACCGATGCCGAGCAGGCTGCCATCCTGGCCGATGAGCGCCGCGCCGCCCCAGGACGGATGCGCCGGGGCAATGAAGATCGCCTCGTCGAGCAGATATTCCCAATAGCCGGCGAATTCCTGCTTGGTGACGATGTGTGCCTTGACCGAGCGGCCGGTGCCGTCGGCAAACACCACGGGGTCGCCGATCTTCGCCTTCGAGGCGTCACCCAGCGCCACCGCCGGCAGGCCGAGCGGCGCCAGCGCCTGCACTAGGCCGAAGCCTGTCTCCTGGTCATAGGCCAGCGCATGCGCCGGCACGACGCGGCCGTCCTGGTCGGTCAGCCAGACCTCCTCGGCCTCGGTGATGAGATAGCCGATGGTGAGCACCAGCCCGTCGCCGCGGATGACGACGCCGCTGCCTTCCCGGCGCGTGCCCAGGGCATTGGCCGTGAAGGCATCGTCGGGAACCATGGCGCGCACGCCAACGACGGAGCGCAAGAGCGGGGAAACGGGATCGATCGGCATGCGGTCATCCTGGCAGATATGCGTGGGCAGTATCCTCTATAGGTATGCCGCGCTGCACAGGGCGCAAGGGCTTAGGCAACAAGGCAATCATTTCAGAGGCTGGCGCTGCTCCTCGTCCGCCTGCCGGCACCTTCTCCCCCGTATGGCGACGGGGAGAAGGGAGATGGCCGCAACATCGGCGCTCTTGGCAACGCTGGCAATTGGCGAAATCAATAGGCGACAGCGTCCTTCTCCCCGTCACTATACGGGGAGAAGTGCCCGGCAGGGCGATGAGGGGCGGCGCCGACATCGATAATAGTTCAACACAAGTTGAACCTTTCTGAATTGCACCTATGTGTTCCCGTATCTAGGTTCCGCCGACTTTTCCGCCATCAGTCTCGCGCCCTCGCGCAAGTCGTTTTCGCCCCGCCAAACCCAAGGAATTTCCCGCATGACCGAATACACCCCGCCGAAAGTCTGGAGCTGGAAGAAAGCCAATGGCGGCACGTTCGCCAGCATCAACCGGCCTATTGCCGGTCCGACGCATGACAAGGTGCTGCCGGTCGGCAAGCATCCGCTGCAGCTCTATTCGCTGGCGACGCCGAATGGGGTCAAAGTGACTGTCATGCTGGAGGAGCTTCTGGCGCTCGGCCACAAGGGCGCCGAATACGACGCCTGGCTGATCCGCATCAACGATGGCGACCAGTTCGGCTCGGGGTTTGTCGAGGTCAACCCCAACTCCAAGATCCCGGCGCTGCTCGACCGCAGCGGCAAGACGCCTGTCCGCGTCTTCGAGTCCGGTTCGATCCTGCTTTATCTCGCGGAAAAGTTCGGCGAGTTCCTGCCGACCGAACAGCCGGCGCGCGCGGAAACCTTGTCGTGGCTGTTCTGGCAGATGGGTTCGGCGCCCTATCTCGGCGGCGGCTTCGGCCATTTCTACGCCTATGCGCCGGAAAAGTTCGAATACGCCATCGACCGCTTCGCCATGGAGACCAAGCGCCAGCTCGACGTGCTCGACCGGCGGCTGGCAGAGACCGAATATCTCGGCGGCGCCTTCTATTCGATCGCCGACATGGCGGTATGGCCCTGGTATGGCGGCCTGGCGCTCGGCCGCATGTACAATGATTCCGCCGAGTTCCTGTCGGTGCAGGACTACGAGCACGTACAACGCTGGGCCAGGGCGATCGACGCCCGCCCGACCGTGCAACGCGGCCGCATGGTCAACCGCGCCTTCGGCGACCCCGCCATGCAACTGCACGAGCGCCACGACGCCAGCGATTTCGAGACGAAGACGCAGGATAAATTGGTGGTGGCGGAGTGACTTTTTTACCCTCCCCCTTGTGGGGAGGGTCGATCCGCAAAGCGGATCGGGGTGGGGGTCGGCGCCAAGCACCCCCACCCGACCTTCGGTCGACCTCCCCACAAGGGGGAGGTAGGGCGCCTAGCCCTTCATCAATTTCGCCAGCCTCGGCACGCCCTCACCCACGGCGCGTTCATCAGCCAGCGTAAAGCTCATCCGCATCGTGTTGCGGCCCGAACCGTCGGCGTAGAATGCGTTGCCCGGCACGAACGCCACGCGGGCTTCCTTGACCGAGCGGGCGAGCAGTGCCGTGGCGTCCGCACCTTCGGGCAGCGTCAGCCAAACGAACATGCCGCCTTCCGGTCGGCTCCAGCTGACGCCATCCGGCATTTCCGCTTCGAGTGCTGCAAGCAAGCCGTCGCGGCGCTGGCGATAGGCGCCGATCAGCTTTTCCACCTGGCTGTCGTACACGGCCTCGGAGACGCGGTGCATGACCAGCTGGTTGATCGACGGGCTGTGCAGGTCCGACGCCTGCTTCATCAGCACCAGCCGCTCGACGACACGGCGCGGCGCGCAGACCCAGCCGACGCGCATGCCCGGCGACAGAATCTTTGAGAACGAGCCGCAATAGAGCGTGCGGGCGTTTTCGATGCCGCCGGAGCGTTCGCAGTCGAGCGCCAGGATCGGCGGCTGGCCCTCGCCGTCATAGCGCAGCGCGCGATAGGCGGCGTCCTCGATGACGGCAATGTCGAGCTCGCCGGCAAGGTCGAGCACCGCCTCGCGCTGCTGGCGGTTCAGCGTCTCGCCGGTCGGGTTGGCGAAATCGGGCACGAGATAGGCAAATTTCACCTTGCCGCCTGCAGCGGCAGCCGCCGCCTGGTAGGCGCCGGGCGTCATGTTGCCGCCATCCGGCGTCAGCCGGTGGTAGCGCGGCTCATAGGCGTTGAAGGCCTGCAACGCGCCGAGATAGGTCGGCCATGTCACGAGTGCTGTGTCGCCCGGCGACAGGAACAGCTTGCCGAGATAATCCAGCGCCTGCTGCGAGCCGGAGGTGATGAAGATGTTGTGCTCGTCGCAGGCGATGCCAAGCTTGCCCATCTGGCCCGCCAGCCATTTTCTGAGCGGCAGATAGCCTTCGGAGACCTGATACTGAAGTGCTGCGCTCGCCTCCGCGCCGCCCAGCACCGAGGCGTAAGCATCGGCGATGGCTTGCGCCGGAAACAAGGCCGGATCGGGGATGCCGCCGGCAAAGGAGATGATATCGGGCTGGTCGAGCAGTTTGAGCAGCTCGCGGATTTCCGACGCCTTCATGCGCGAGGCGCGCGACGCCAACAGGTCCATCAAACTCACGAGCCAACCTCCCGGGATACGGCATCTGGTCCAGCATGACCGTCCCGGCCATGCGAATTTAGGTCAATCTGGCTGACCTATTATCAGGCTCCCCCACCCGCGGGAATAGCCAGACCGTCATTCCGCGTGGCCCAGACGAAAAAGCAAACACATTTTGACCCCTGCACAGGGAAAATTGTTGCGCGCCGAGGGGCGCGGATGCAACCTCATTCCGAGCGGACCGGCATAAAAAGAAAAGCGGTCTCAACCAGGGGAGATAAAATGGCGCTTGAGCTCATCGGGGCCGGATTCGGCCGCACCGGCACATGGTCGACCTTTGCCGCGCTGAACAGGCTGGGCCTTCCCAGCTACCACATGCAGGAAGTCATCCTCAACAAGGCCAACAAGGGCCATCTCGACTTCTGGCGCAAGGTGGCCAACAGCCCGCCCGGCAGCCAGCACGACTGGACCAGAGTCTTTGCCAACTACAAGGCGACGGTCGACAATCCGGGATGCTGCGTGTGGCGCGAATTGATGGCCGCCTATCCCGACGCCAAGGTGCTGCTCACCCTGCATCCGCGCGGCGCCGAGGCCTGGTACGACAGCACCATCGACACGATCCACTTCACCGAGACATTGTGGCAGTTCAAGGTGCTGGAATGGCTGACGCCGTTCGGCCGCAAATTCGGCGACATGTCGCACAGGCTGATCTGGGGCCGCACGCTTGCCGGCGTGATGGACGACCGCGCCAAGGCGGTGGCGCGCTACAACGCCTATACCGAGGAGGTGATAGCGGCCGTGCCGCCGGAGAAGCTTCTGGTGTTCAAGGTCAGCGATGGCTGGGCGCCGCTCTGCGGCTTCCTCGGCGTGGCGCTGCCCAACGAGCCTTTCCCCAACCTCAACGACCGCGAAAGCGTCAAGAAGATCATCCGCGACATCATCAAGGGCAGCTACATCATGCTGGGGCTGTCGGTGGTGGCGGTGCTTGCGGCGGTCGCGGCGCTGTGGTGGTGGCTGGGGTAGCCGCCGGACCGTCAGGGTACCGCTACTTGCGCGTGATCCAGCCGAGGAGATCCGGCTCGACATCTTCGTGGTCGGTCAGGTCGCGAACCAGGGAGGCGGCGAGCGCGCGCCAGCGCTTTTCCGGGACATTGTCTTCCATCACCGATTTGATGAAGGCGGCGCGCAGGATGGCGCAATCGAAGGCGGATACATCGAAAAGCAGTTCTGCCATTTCGGTTTTCCCCGTTCACATCGGGCGCGCGAGCCTGTCGAAGCCTCAGGCGCCAGCGCCCCATATACATGGTCGACGACAGCAGATTCATACTCTTGCCGAACCAAGGTTCAACACAATTCGATTGTACGGTTTTTACCAAGCCATTGCGGTTCGTTGCCCGCTTTTGCGCCGATGCTAGATTTGCCGGGCGGCCTCTCCCCAGACGGCCGCAAATGGCCGGCGCGGCTCTGGCAACATGCTTTCACCGGCATTCGCGTCGGCCATTTCCAGCCCGTGCCAGGCTCAGCCCAGCAGGCGTTCGTATTCGGCCTCGGCCTGGCCGTAGAAGCCGTCGGCGACGGCGATCAGGCCATCCCGGTCGCGGATGACGATCTCGCCGCGCCGCGACCGGATCAGGCCGCGCCCTTCCAGGATCTGCAGGCCGATGGTGACGCCCGGACGCCTGACGCCGAGCATGACGGACAGGAACTCATGCGTGATCTGGATCTGATGGCCGACCACCCTGTCGTCACACATCAGGAGCCATCGGGCCAGCCGATCCTCGAGCTTGGCGCGGGCATTGCTCAGTGCCGTGGATTTGGTCTGGCCGTGCAGATAATGGGCATAGCGCAGCAGGAAGGCGCGAAGCGTCGGGCTTTTCTGCAGCGCTGCCTTGAACGGCTCGGAATCGATGCACACCGCCTCGCCCGGCATCTGCATGTAGCAATCATGGGGCGCCCAGTCGGCGCCCATCACCAAAGCGGAGCCCGACATGCCTTCGTGGCCGATGATGCCGACCTCGGTGTCCAGGCCCGGCCGGTTCCTCGCCACCACCGAGGCCAAGCCGCTTTCCAGGAAGCATACCGAGCCGACCGGCTCGCCCGCCATTTCGAGCGGGGCTTTGAGATCGAGCACACGATGATGCAAATGCGGCGCAAGCAGTGCGAAGTCGGCCGGGTTCATGCGGCGCAAAAGGCCGCTTTTCTCCTTGCTGACCGACTGGTCCATCGCTCTCTCCCCAAGGGCAAGAGCACATGTCATCCGTCGGCGCCCTGCCCAAATGCAAACGGTCATTGGACGATAGCTGACTCGGATTCAGCCATTGTACTTCGTACAAAACCGACAAATCAGGGGCGACGCCCCATGGATCAATCCAGCAGCTTTTCCTGGATCAGCGCTTCGGGCGGTCAGCCGCAACCATGCGCGCTTCGCGCACGATGGACGAGCGATCGTTGCCGATCAGCGATGCGATCTCTTGTATCTGCTGCTCGGAGGCCCCGGTTTCCCGCGCCAAGGCCGCGAGCGCCTCGGCGCTCAGACCGGACTGTCTCGGTTGCTCCGCCATGGCTCCAATGCCTCCTGTCGGGGCAGGAGTGCGATGGTCGCTCCCAAGCGTCAGCGCCCATTGATGTGGCCGACGATGCTGCACTGTACGCTTCCGAACAATCGATGGCGAGCGATATATTAGCGACGCTGGATGCGGCCCTAGAACGGCAGCCTTATCTCATCGATCGACCTCGACTCCGTCCAGCCAATGTCCTTCTGGATCTCCGTCGGCAGCGCATTCAGTGCGCGCACGGTCTTCCTGTGCTTGCTGGCGCACGCCAGGGCAGCGCGAATTCTGCTGAGACTTTCAAACATCGGTTACCTCCATGCAGCAGCAGAGCGCTGCCTTAGGCCCGCTCTTGCACGGCCTCTGTAACCGATCGATTGCGCGGCAACGGTGAAGCGCTTCACAAACCGATGCCGGCCAGAAACATTTGTATACAAATCAATTCAGGGAACGGGAGAGTCGCTAAGGAAGCCGCGCCAGACTGCCCGCGTCCAAAAGGCCGATATCCGCGTCGAGCTTGCGGGACGCTGGACCCAGGGGCATGACGGTCTGCAATTTCGAGAAAATGGGCGGCATGCACCATTTCGGCGGCACGGCGAGCGAGCAGACCGACTTCCGTCACAGCGTGGCGGTGAAGCTCGACCATGCGAAGTTTTGCGATCTGATCGTGGCTGCGCTGGAGCGGCTCAAGGGGTGACTCCCTCTTCCCGGGCAATCGCGTAGGATGCGCCGCCTTATGCGATTGCCCTGCCCTCCGGCGTCCGCCCGCCTCGGCTATGGACGAATCCCATCATGCGCAATAAGGATGGGGTCTGCCGTGGCGCTTTCGCGCCGAGGCAGGCGACGTTCGATCAATGACGCTGCGCCGGGCGCCTTTGACGCCCCGCAAAAGTGTCGATACCGGGGGATCTGGTCATGACCGACAACAAGCCGACCGTAGACGTTACCAAGGACTGGCAGGCAACGCAGGGCCAGAAGTCCGGGGCCACGCGGCTGCGCCTGTTCGCCGTGCTGTCGTGGGTCATCGCCATTGGCGGCGAGATCGCCGGGATCGTACTGCTCTACAAGCACAAGTTCGACCAGGGAAACCTGCCGCTGCTGATCGGCATCCTGGTCGGGATCGCGATATTCGCCATCGCCGGCAGCCTGCTCTGGAAGGCGGCCAACCGGAAGGACCCGGCCCGCGAATCCGACACGTTCCGGTTCTTTGTCCAGAACCAGCTCGGCGCGATCATCACCCTGATTGCCTTCCTGCCGCTGGTTCTCTTGATCCTCAACGACAAGAACATGGACCCGAAGAGCAAGAAGGTGGCCGGCGGTATCGGCGCCGTGCTGGCCGTGCTGGCGACGCTGATCGGGGTCAGCTACCAGCCGCCATCGGTCGAGCAGTACACGCAGGACATGAACACCTGCGCGGAACAGATCAAGGCGGGGCAGCCGACCACGGCCTGTTCGCCCGAAGTCGCCGCCCAGGCGCAGGCGATCGCCACCGACTCCACCACGGTGGCCGCGGCGACGAAGGACGCGGCGCACCCCAATGGCCAGGATGTCGTCTACTGGATCGCGCCGGAAAACGGCGCCGCCAAGTCCGACACCGAGCATGTCTTCCACCTCTGCGCAGCGGTCAGCCCGCTGAAGGACAAGACCGTCAACAGCGGCTCGGTAACGGAAGCCTACGCCCAGAACGCCATCCGCATCACGAAGCAGATCGAGATGGAACAGAAGCAGTGCGGGTTTACGGCTGCGCCGTGAATCGGCCAGGGTTTGGCGCGCGCAGTGGATCACTGCCAAACCGGTCCAGTTCGTGTTGTCCGCATTAGCATGCGCGCCAGGACTTCGATCCTACATTTCGGAGCCAGCCGGCGGGCGGCTTGCCAAATCCTGACAGGACGAGACGAAAGTTGAAAGTCGCATTTTGGCCGAGAGCGACCGGACCGCTTTCGGTGTGCGGGAGCGATAGCGGACATTCACCATGCGATCGCAATGTGTCCGGCCCTCGGTGATCTTTTCTCGTTTCTGATGGCAATACGGCACCCGTATCCACGCTGGATCAGTTGCCTGGGTGTCCCTCACATCGGAAGATCCGGGTTGTTCTCCGCAAAGTATTCATGACTATCGGCATTTTCTGTGGCTTGCGGGGGGTTTTCAACCGCGAGTAGCTTGGCGGTATTTTGACCACCAGAGGAATAGTCGTCTGTGAAGACGACGACCTCAAAGTGACTAATTTCGTGTACAATCGTTCCAGATCTTGAATCCGTTCCTTTCAGAGCGGCTGACCAGAACTTTTGACAAACAAAGATATTATAAGGTTGACCACGGAACACATACGCATAAACTCCCGGTCCGCAGACGCTGCCGTGACATCCAAACGATATTGCTTTGTTTGCAAGAGCATCCGCAATCTTCGAGAAATTTCCAGTGGCCTTCGCGTACAGTCCTACGGTATGCGCCCCAAACCATGTCAGATATCGTTGGGAATTCGGTTGCTGGGCAGAAGGCGTGCCCTGCAAAACCTGCAGGGCAGCCGAGGCTATGTTGTTTGCTTCCGCCAGCGCAGCGCCAATATCGTCCTGTTGAGAGCTGTCACACTGGTCGAATTTGGGTGCCGAGAGCGGTATCCGTTCCGGAGGAATTCGACCGGATAGAAGCCTGAACGTGACGGCGTTGCTCAGAACCTGGGCGCGTCTCAGGGCACCTTGAGGGCCAACCAGCAGACCCACTCTCTCTGTATCATAGGTAACCGCATAGATCCCTGCTTCATAGATGGCGTAGTACAATGACAGATCGACGGGCACCGAAATCGATTGTCCGGGTTCGATATTGATAAAGTCAGCCTCGGTCGGTTCTGCTCGCTTCACCAAAGGGCCAATATACTGAATTGGCTGCGACCCTCTCGCTACTGAAAAAATTTCGCCCGAGACGCCGTCGATCGGCGTGGTCCACCTGAGCAGTCTGATCGGGCTGCGTGACCGGTTCGTGAGAGTAAAGTCAATAATTAGTGGGGTATCGTTTCCAAAAGAAGTCAGGCGCGATTGCAGAACTATCTCAATTTCCTGATTCTGCTGCGCAAACGCCAAAGGAACTATACTAAAAAAGGATGAAATTAGAAACACCATATTTCGAACAATGTTCGGCATTTTTTGCTCCTGTGTAACCACGATTAGAATCTATTGTTTCGACTACGTGAGCTTTTATTTTGCTAACACATGCCAGATTACCCACAGCTGATCCGGCAATCAGGAATAAAATTGCTGCAGACAGGGGAGTACAACTTACCACAAATTCACAAATTCAGGAATACGACATCCCCGGCCTCCAATGACATCGATTTTCACTGGCGCCTTTTTTGGCGTGGTATAAGATGAACCGCTACTTTCCCATCAAGCTCCATCCGAGGGGGCCATTATGAGCGAGCGTTGGAAAGGCTTAATAACAGTCTGCGCGATTTTGAGGTATTTTGCCCTGGCGTATGGGTTCTGTTTTGCTTTCAGCGGCACTGCTTTGGCTGATTCATGTGGAACAGAGGCTACTCATGGCTGGAACGTCAATAATAATCCTCCGGCCGAAGACCGTCAGGCAATCCAAGATCTTTTGTCCCGCTACGCCTGGACGATCGACGAAAAAAATGCAGCCGCGTTCGCCACCCTCTTTGCGGAACCTAAATCGTCTTACTATGAGATTTGCGATGCAGGCAGCAGTGTCCTCGAGCTGACACTCGACCTTGGCCCAGAGTCGGCACATGATCTTCTCGTGCAAATGAAAATAATAGTTAAGAAACTGGAAACCGATAAACTCCAGACCCGGCATCTCGTGACCAACACCTTGTTCGACGTGGTTGACGACAAGACGGTGAACACCAAATCGATAGTCCTTGTGACAATGCAGGACTCCCACTCTTCGGCACCGAGTGTTGACTATTCGGCGGATGCCCGCGCGTCTGTTGTAAAGGGCGATGACGGCATGTGGCGATTTCAATCGCTTACTGTCCACGCTGACTATGACGCTGGCTCTGTCGCAGCGAAGAAGCGATGACGCCCAGAGATCGGCCATGGGTTCACTGGCACGCTCCAGTGGGCTGAGATGCGTGCTGTTGCGCTGATCGCTGCTGTCCTCGGCGTTGCGTTTCTCCTGTTGTCCGGGACGATCGGACATGAAGCTTTCGTGTCGACGCCGCGAGCCGGCGAGAGGCAAGGCTCCAATCAGGCCGACATGATTTGCAGCAAGGCGGGCAACTGCGCGGCGTCACCATTGCCAGGCAGTTCCGCTTTCGAGCCGCTGCGCCCTCGCAGCGTCGCTTTCGCTCCCGCTGAACTCGATGGGAAGGCGTTCGCCGAAGCCGTTACGCGATGGAACCCTGACATCTTTTGGGCGCCAGCCTCAAAGAGCACCGACGTCATAACGAGGTCTGGCGATGAAGCGCGGGCGGTGTTCGGTCCTATTCCAGAGGGCGATTGCGGCAGCCCACAGATGAAGGTCATCCCACTGGAAGTTGATGGCAATGTCGTCGACCTCAAGCCCAATCCGACAAAACCGGGCTCTCCGCTGGAGTTCGAGCACAGCAATGAGAACGGAGAGGTGGTGAAATGGACGGCGACATTGCCCAGATGCGACAAGCCTTCGCTAACTGGCAGCTCAACCTACTGTGGGCTGAACTCACGTGCAGTAAGGGTCGTGCGCGGCAACGTGGAATGGCTGTTCCTCTGCAGAAAGTCCAATATCAGCCACGAGGTCAGCACCGATCCCTACTGGACACGGTCGGATCCGAGATTTTCCGTCTTCGGCACCATCGGGTTCAATCGGAAATCCGGAGAAATCATCTTCTTCGACGGCCGCAAGGACCGGAGCGAGTTCGATTGGTCAAAGCCCTTCGTTCCGCCAGGCGGGCGCAACTATTCCGATGACATCGGAAGGGTTGCGGCGGAGAAAATATATGACCCGACGTTCCAGATCTCGTGCCATGCATGCCATGACAACAAAAGCCCCTATGTGATAGATCCGCACATTGAACAGAGCAGGGTCGGTTTCCGTTCAGCCCGCGATTCCAAATCGACCGCCTTCAGCCTGGGAGATTTTCTACCGCGCCGACCGCGGTTGCCGGGCGCGCCGTTCCGCGTGGTCGGCTCCGGTTACACCGGCACCTATCCCAATGAACTTAGCCAAGCCAGGACGGTCGAAGATCCGACCGGAAACTGCACAAGCTGCCACACGCTTACCACACAAATCACCGGCCGCCGTTTTGCCGCGGACGCAGTCGGGTACGAACCGGCGGTCACATCGCCAACCTGGGTCCAATTGCTCGAGCTGCACGAGGAACAGACCGTCTACGCCGGCATAGAAGCACATCGCACGGACTGGGCGATCGGCAGCAGCGGCATCCATCCCTGGATGGTGCCGGGGTCCGGCAATGACCTGTCCTCAGGAACGCCTCGATTGAGCTTGGAAGACTGGCGCAAGCTGAGCGACTGTCTGTGGGGAGCCGGCGGTCCTGAGTGTGGCTACCGCCCACTCTACACGCGCTGCCCGGCGCCAGAAGCGCAGGATGAAGGCTCTTCGCTTGCCGATGCCGAGATTCGGGTTTTGCCTCCACCGCCCGGAGAGGACGTCAGGACGCGTGTCCTTCGCTTAAGCTGGACCTTTCGCAACAGCTACGGTGGTGTTCCCGAGCGCGACGATATCAGGATCAATGTGGCAGTCAGCGCGGGCACGATTCCGGCAAACGGGGATCCGCCGCAAAGTGGCGAGTATCCAAGCATCGAGCAGGCAAAGGGCATCAGCGTCGAGGCTATCTCCGGTCCAGTCGGTTCAGCCGGCTCCAGCTTGTGGATCGAGAACGTTTCGTTTGCTGGTCACAAGAAATGGAGCGATCCGGCGCCGTCGATGTCGCCGCGCACCTTCCAGATCGATCTGCCCGGTGAATGCAACCGACGCACCTTAGTTCGTTTGGTGCCCAAACGGTTCTGCTTCGACCAGAGCCAAGCGGCATTTAGCGAGGCAGACCATTTGATCTACGCCGATGTTCAGTGTGGCGAGCTTCAATGAACCACCTGACGCGATCGAAAGCGACTGGTGAGCGCCGGGATTTGCGATAACATGACTGGGTGCTACATGGTCGCCGCACTAAGGAGGGTCCCGGAGCGTGACCACGCCGGTTCCATTGGCTAGCCCCATTTTGCCCGGCAATCCGGCGAAACCTGTTGCGGAACGGCGTTATCTCACCATCCTGTTCTGCGACATGGTGGGGTCAACCGAATATGCCGACCGCCTGGATCCCGAGGATTTCCAACACCTGATTGAGAGCTTTCTACAGACCTGCAGCAGCGTCGTCCGGCGCCGCAAGGGCGTGACGGCTAGTTACATCGGCGATGCTATTCAGGCCTATTTCGGCTATCCAACAGCTGGTGAGGACGACAGCGAGTTCGCGGTGCTGGCCGCGCTCGAGATCGTTGATGCGGTGGCCACCATCTCCGCAAATCAGGGATATCCGTTGCAAGTGAGGATGGGTATCGCGAGCGGCCAAGTCGTGGTGGGTGAGTTCGTCGGCGCACCGAGCGGTGTATCCACCGTCGCCTTCGGTCACGTCGCGCATCTAGCGGCACGGCTGCAGGTACTGGCCAAGCCGAATACGATCCTTGTCGACGCGGCGACCTTCGAGGCCGCAAGCGGTGCGGTTGATTTCACCGGGTTCGGCAAACATGAACTGAAGGGATTCGCCGCGCCAGTCCAGGTTTGGCAGGTGCAAAGGGCGCGCATGGTGCCGACCCGCTTTGCAAAGCGGGCGCGTATGACCAAGCTGTGCGGCCGCAACGCCGAATTGCGACTGCTGATGGAGCACTGGGAGACTGTCGTGCGCGACAGGCGTGGCAATGCCGTGTTGGTCTCGGGGGAGTCGGGAATCGGCAAGTCCCGGTTGCTCAACGAAATCCAGCAGCGTCTGCGCAGCTTTCCGCAACTGACCATGCAATGTTCTCCGACCTTTGAGAACAGTACCCTTTATCCATTCCTTGCAGAGTTGCAGAGGATTGCAACGATCGAGGACGGTGACTCAACGGAAGAAAAGCTTCGAAAGCTCCGCAACGGATTGTCGATAGGCTCGGTGTCCAGCGACATCGCGCTGGCGATCTTCTCAGGCCTGCTCGGGATGCCGACGACAATGCCGGACAGGCTTGAAGGGATAAGTGCCGAACGACAGCGCAACATTGCCGAGCAAGCATTCATCGATCTGGTCAGTTATTTGGCGCGAACTACCCCGATCCTGATCTTGTTCGAGGATGAGCAATGGGCCGATGCGACCTCGCGCGACCTTCTCGAAAAAATCGTCGCCAGCCTGGCTTCGACACCCGCCCTCTTGCTTGTGTCGAGCAGGAACAACGCAAGCGTTCCATGGGTCGACGGTCCTGACGGGCACCATATCAGGCTTGAAGCGCTCAGCCGAGCGGACGCTGAAGCGATTGTCCATGACATTAGTCCGAACGCGCTCGCTGCTGACGTAGCAGCGGTGCTCGATCGCGGTGAAGGCGTCCCGC
This sequence comes from Mesorhizobium sp. P170090, assembly GCF_057786115.1. Taxonomy (NCBI): domain Bacteria; kingdom Pseudomonadati; phylum Pseudomonadota; class Alphaproteobacteria; order Hyphomicrobiales; family Phyllobacteriaceae; genus Mesorhizobium; species Mesorhizobium sp. P170090. The sequence continues at coordinate 3,288,342 of NZ_JBYNWH010000001.1, read as the reverse complement.
TCTATATCGAAGAGCTTACTCGAAGCGTGGTCGAAACAGGGTTGCGCCTAGACGTATCGCAGCCCAAGCGTCTGTCACTCACGAACAACATTCCAAACTCTCTGCAGTTCTCGTTGCTTGCCCGTCTCGACAGGCTGGGGACCGCCAAGGAAGTCGCGCAGGTCGCGGCGGCGATCGGCCGCGAATTCGATTTCGACATGCTGCGCGAAATTTGTGATTGGCCTGAAGCGGAGTTGCGCGCTGCGGTTGGTGAGCTGATGCGCACAGGGCTGATCGTAGCCGAGCGAGGGACGGCCGGAGCAGGCTTTTCGTTCACCCACGTGCTGCTACAGCAGGCCGCTAGAGGCACGATGCTGCACGAACGTGCGCAACAAATTCACAAATCGATTGCCGAATGCATCGAGCTGCGCGACCCCAACGCGGGCTTTGCCTATCCCGAAGTGCTCGCTGAGCATTTCGCCGACGCCGGTCTGTTCGATCGCGCCGCTGACTACTGGCTGCAGGCAGGGCTGAAGGCCGCCAAGACTTGGGCGAAAGTTGACGCAGTGCGTATCTTCAGGAAAGGGCTTGAAGCAGCGAAACTCTTGCCTGACTCCGACGATCGTAGCCGCAGGTTGCTTCGCTTCGAACTGGAACTGGGCGACGTTCTGTACGCTGCGCTCGGCTACGTGACGGGCGAAGGCAGTGCCGCGTATCAGCGGGCCATAGCGCTGAGCGGGAAGCTTGGCGAACTGGAGGCGACGATTAGGGCACTCGACGGGCTTTTCGGTACCCATTTCAACTCGGGCCAGTTTGGTAAGGCCCTCGCGGCCAGTGATGAATTAATTCGAGTCGGCGAGGAGGGCGGCTACCTAAACGCGCTCGTTATAGGTCTGCAGTTTAAGGGCATGAGTCTGTTCTGTCAGGGTGAGTTGGCGGAGGCTCGGCAATATCTTGAGCGCGCTCTCAGCCACAAGGGCAGTGCAGACGAGGTCGGCAGCGACTTTCCGAGTATGGCCATGATCTACCTTTCGTGGACCTTGCATATTCTGGGGTATCGCCGTCAAGCGCTGAAACTCTACCTCGAGGCGGAGGCGACCGTTCGGCAGCAATCCGCCTATCGCTTGGCCGCCTGCTTGGGAAACGGGTGTGTGTTGTTCGCCTTCCGCGAAGAGAGCAGGGATATCGCTCGGCTGGCGGATGAACTTCTGCCATTAGCGCAGGAAAACGGTTTCAACCTCTGGACACGGGTGGCGCGCTTTTTTGGTGGCTTGGCTGCATCAAGCCTCGATGACAGTCTGGTGGGAAGCCATATGATGGCATTGACCGAGAGTGACCTTGAAGATCAGGAAGTCGACAAATCGTGTTATTTAGGCTTACTGGCCAAAGCTTTCATTAACTCTGGACAATTCGATATAGCGGCAGAGACCGTCGAGAAAGGTCTGCGCGAGGCCGAAAAGATTGGCGAGCATTACTTTACAGCTGCCTTGCTTCGCATTCGCGGCGAGATCGAACTTGCAAATGGAGTCGGAGACAGAGCGGCAGAGGCTTCTTTCCGCGAGGCTATTGCCTTTGCGCGGCAGCAGCGCGCTAGGAGTTGGGAGTTGCAGGCGACCAATAGTCTGGCAAAGCTATTGCGGTCACAGGGTAAATTCGAAGAGGCGCGTGCGGAATTGCGGGAGATCAACGATTGGTTCATCGCAGCAGACATTGAGTGATTAACGACGCATCACGTTCTGCCGGCAATCTCGACGAGCGCGGATTCGGCAACATCACGATCCCCGGCGCAGCCGCAACTTACGGTTTAAAGCAGACCAACGTCCGCTTACGGGTAGCGATGGCATTGATCTGAAGGCCGGCAGCGGCCATTCACCCGTAGCTCGCCGCAACGCAACAAGGCCCCTCCCGGGGCCTTGCTTTCAACCTCAGTGCTGAGCGTCGCCCCCCTCACTTCCCCATCAGCTGCTTGGCATTCTCGGCCGTGATCGCCGTCGTCTCCACGGTCACCGTCTTGTCCACCTCGGTCGCGCAGTCGAGCAGGATCTTTTTCGACATCTCGATCGCTTCCTTGGCGCCTGTCGGGTAGGTGAAGGTTGCGACCCAGTCGCCCTTGGCGACGGCTTCGATGCCGCCGGCCGGGCCTGGCAGGCCGTCTGTGCCGATGATCTTGACGTCCTTGCCCGCGCCCTTGGCGGCAAGCAGCGCGCCGGCGGCCATCATGTCATTGGAGGCGTAGAGCACCTTGATGTCGGGGTGCGCCTGCAGCATGGCGGCGAAGGCGACCTGCGCCTTGTCCGGCACCCAGTCGGCGGCCTGCTCGGCGACGATCTGGACTTTCGGGTTGCCCTTGACGCCTTCCTTGAAGCCGTTGAGGCGTTCGACAGCCGGCGTCGAGCTCGGCAGGCCTTGCAGCACCGCCGCCTCGCCGCCATCGGGCAGCAGCGTCTTGGCGGTGTACTTGCCGGCTTCCTCGGCGATCTTGAAATTGTCGCCGCCGATGAAGGCGGTGTAGTCCTTGCCGGGGTCGCCGACCGTCTTGCGGTCAAGCTCGATGACCGGGATGCCGGCATCCATGGCGCGCTTCACCGCCGGCGTCAGCGGTGCGGCCTCGAAGGGCGAGATCAGCAGGATGTCGACCTTCTGGGTAATGAAATTGTCGACCTGCGAGGTCTGCGTGTTGACGTTGCCGGCACCGTCGGCGATCTGCAGCGTGAAGCCAGGCACTTCCTTGGCGGCCGCCTCCAGCTCGTCATTGACGTGCTGGCGGTAGGGCTCGGCATTGTTGGCCTGCGAAAAGCCGACGACGAACTGGCCGTCCTTGGCGCAGGCTTTCACCAGCGGCTCGGCGGCGTAAGCGGAGCCTGCAATGCACAGGCCAGCGCCTGCCAGCAGCACGGCCTTGAGGGTCGATCCTCTTAGTGTCGTTTTCATAACTCACTCTCCTCCTCGTCCGGCCGGGGGGCCAGACCTTGGTTTGACGTTCACGTGTTGCCGTCTCCTCCTTGTTTGTTTGTGCATGTCGTCATCGCAAAACCGATGTCACTTTTGCGCGACATGCACTAACGACCCAACCCCTCGCGGCGGCGAACGAGGGATTGAAGCACTGCCGCCAAAACGATGATCGCGGCGGTCGCGAGCAGCTGCATGGCGGGCGTGATGTTGTTGAGCTGCAGGATGTTGGCTAGCGCGCCAAGCATGATGGTGCCGGCAACGGTGCCGACCATCGAGCCGGCGCCGCCGAACAGGCTGGTGCCGCCGATGACCACGGCGGCGATGGCCGTCAGCTCATAGCCCATGCCGTCATTGGCGCTGCCGAAATTGAACTGGCCGGCATGCACAATGCCGGCAAGGGCGGCGGCAAAGCCGGTGATGGCATAGACCGAGATTTTCACCATCGACACCGGCACGCCGGATATGCGCGCGGCGCGCTCATTGCCGCCGACGGCAAAGACATAGCGGCCGAAGCGCGTGGTGTTGAGCACGATGGTGGCGATCGCGGCAAAGACGACGAACACAAGCGTCGCCACGGGCACGGTGTTGTTGAACAGCCGCTCGCCCAGCACGGCGAACACCGGCGGCGCCAGGCCCGGCCCTTCGCCATAGGAAATGTTGATGTACTGGTTGCCGGAGACGACCAGCGCCAAGCCGCGCGCGGCCTGCAGGCCGGCCAGCGTGACGATGAACGGCTCCAGCCTGAAACGCGTCGAGATGGTGCCCTGGATGGCGCCGAAGACGATGCCCAAAGCGAGCACGGCGAGGATGGTGGGGATCAGGCCGAAGCCGCCGGAGATCATCATCGAGGCGGTGACGACGCTGGACAGGCCAAGCACCGCGCCGACCGACAGGTCGATGCCGGCGGTGATGATGACGAAGGTCATGCCGATGGCGATGATGCCGGTCTCCGACACGGCGCGCACGATGTTGGCGATGTTGTCGGGGTTGAGGAACAGGATCTCGCCGTGGCGGCGCGGCGAGAAGATGATGCCGCCGATCGCCACCAGCACCAGGCCGATCAGGCTCTGGAAGCGCACGATGAGCGCCAGCGGGTCGCGATGCTTTTGAGGCGCCGCCATCACCGGGCTCGCTGCCACTGGATTGTTGTCCTGGGACATCAGGCCTCCCTGCCGTTAGCCGCGGCCAGCACCGTGTGCTCGTCGACGCCGCCCATGAATTCCGCCACATTGCGCCCCTGGCGCAGCACCACGACGCGGTCGCACAGACCGATCAGCTCCGGCATCTCGCTGGACGCCACCAGAATGCCGAGCCCTTGCGCGGCGAGTGCCCTGAGCCGCTGGTAGATCTCGCCCTTGGCGCCGACATCGACGCCGCGCGTCGGCTCGTCGAGAAGCAACAGGCGCGGATTGCCGAGGATTTCCTTGGCCAGCACCACCTTCTGCTGGTTGCCGCCCGAGAGCGCGCCGACGGCGATATCGGGGTTCTTCGGCCGGATATCGAACTGACCGAAGGATTCCTTCACCGCCTCGGCCTGGCGGCGCGGCGAGACCAGCCAGTTCGGCGAGATTCGGGATATGACCGACATCACCAGATTGAGGCCGACGGCCATGCGCAGCATCAGGCCCGAGCCCCGGCGGTCGTCGGTGACGAAGGCGATGCCGGCGTGGCGGGCAGCGCTGATCGAATCCAGTTTCACCGGCTTGCCGCCGACAGCGACCTCGCCCTCCCAGCGGCCGGACAGGCCGGTGCCGTAGAGCGCGGACAACAGTTCGGTGCGCCCTGCCCCCATAATGCCGGCCAGGCCGACGATCTCGCCTTCATGGACATCGAGCGAAACGCCTTGCGGCGCCTGCCAGCCGGCGCTGTCGCGGGCGAGCTTGAAGCTGGCGTTCCTCAGGCTGAGCAGCGGCTTGCCCGCGGCCTTGGCGCGTTGCGGATAGAGTTCGTCCAGCGGACGTCCGACCAGCAGCCTGACCAGCTCGGCCTGCGGCGCGTGCGGCTCGGTGATGCCGGCGACACGGCCGTCGCGCATTACCGTCACCCGGTCGGCAATCCCTGGCACTTCCTCCAGCCGGTGCGAGATGTAGACGATGCCGACGCCGGTGGCTGCGAGTTTTCTCATGATGTCGAACAGCCGCTCGACTTCGCCGACGGTAAGTGCGGCCGTCGGCTCGTCCATGATCAGCACGCGCGAGGCGTAGGACAGCGCCTTGACGATCGCCACCACCTGGCGCTGGCCGATCGACAGGTCCGCCACCATGGCGGCCGGATCGATGGCGATCTCGATGGCTTCCAGCCGCTTCTTGGCCTCGCGGCGCATTGCCGGCACGTCGAGGAAGCCGCCCGGACGCATCAGTTCGCGGCCGAGGAACAGATTGGCGGCGACATCCAGCGACGGCACCAGGTCGAGCTCCTGGAAGATGGTGGCGATGCCGGCCGCTTGGGCCTCACGCGGGTTGTTGAAACGCACGGGTTTGCCGTCGATCTCGATCGTGCCTTCGTCCGGCGTGTAGACGCCCGACAACAGGTTCATCAGGGTCGACTTGCCGGCGCCGTTCTCGCCGAGCAGCGCGTGGATCTCGCCCGCCTTGAGGTCGAAGTCGACGCCGCGCAGCGCCTGCACGCCGCCGAAGCGTTTGACGGCGCCGGTCATCACCAGCAGCGGCGCGGTCATGTTAGCCTCGTGTGGGTCGGCCTCCCGCAGGAGGCGCGCGCCCGCAGCGTCGCCTGCAGCCGCACCGAACGCGGCGCGGAACCGGTCGCCGCGATGCGGGCGCTGAGCAGGGCCGCGGCCTGCCTGCCTATCTCGGTGCAGGGCTGCGCGACCAGCGTCAGGCGCGGTTCGAAACAATCGGCCCATTCGAAATCGTCGAAGCCGGCCAGCGACAGATCGCCCGGAATGGTGAGGCCTTTTTCGCGGATGGCGCGGACGGCTCCGATCGTCGTCATGTTGTTGCCGGTGACCAGTGCGGTTGGTGGCGACGGCAGCGACAGGATGGCGTGGGTGGATGCGGTCGCCGCCGCCGTGTCGACATTCTCGGCCGAGAGATAGCGCGGCACGCTTTCAAGTCCATTGGCGGCGAGCGAAGCCTGGAACGCCTCGATGCGCTCGCGCGTCGTCGTCAGGCCGGGCTGTCCGGCGATATAGCCGATGCGCTTGTGGCCGAAGGAGGCGACATGGTCGATCAGCGCGCGCATCGACGTTTCGTTCTCGACGCCGATCTGGTCGAAGCGCTGGTCGGCGAAACGGTCGATCAGAACGCATGGCATCTTCTTGTCGGCGAGGTAATCGATGGCGCGCTGCGGCGAGCCCGACGGGGCCAGGATGACGCCGTCGACGCGGCGCTGATGGAAAGCGCGCACCACCTGCAGCTCGCGGTCGGGATCTTCCTGGGTGTCCGACAGGAAGACCATCAGCCCGAGCCGCGCGCATTCGGCCTCGACCGCGCAGATGATGTCGGTGAAATAAGGGTTGGAGATCGCCGAGATCGCCAGGCCGACGCTGTTGGTGGTCGAGGCCTTCAGCGAGCGCGCCAGCTCGTTAGGCTGGTAGCCCATGGCGGCAATGGCGTCGTTGATCAGCCTCGCCTTTTCCAGCGAAACGAAGCGCGTGTTGTTGACGACATGCGAGACGGTCGACACCGACACACCGGCGCGCCGCGCCACTTCAGCCATTGTCGGCAAGACATATCAGCGCCTGCAAGCGCTCCTCCCTAGTATGCGTTTCCCATCCGCTCTGATGGCGGATTTCAAGGGAGCTTAGGGTGATCGAAACGTTTGCGCAATCAATTCGATCCAAATTTTTAGCGGGGCTTATCTCCCCCCTCGAGGGGGAGATGTCGCCGAAGGCGACAGAGGGGGTCGGTTCGACTAGGCTCGGCCTCCTGCGGCAGATGGAGGTTGGCGCTTCACGCGATGCGACCCCCTCTGGCCTGCCGGCCATCTCCCCCTCAAGGGGGGAGATTCGCAGTTTCACCGAACTCCGCCACCAGCCCCTCATACGCCTCAAAGGCCGGCAGCGCCTCGTAACTGTGCACCGCGGGCGTCGTCGCCCAGGGGAGTTTCTCGCTGGTCCATGTCTCGATGAACGGCGTGAACCAGCCAGGCTCGTCGAGCATGGTCGGACGCAGATTGACGAACCAGTCGAGCCCTTCGGGGCGCGTGAACATCCAGCTCATGCAATGTGGGCAGAAGTAATGACGCGAGGCGCCGTGCAGTCCGCCGATCACCGGCTCGCCTTGCATGATCTCGAACCCGTCCGAGGGAATGGCGGCGCTCAGCGAATAGGCGCTGGCCGACATGCGCTGGCAGCCGATGCAATGGCAAGCCATGGTCAAAAGCGGTTTTGCGGAAATCTTGAGCCGCACACGTCCGCAGCGGCATCCGCCTTCGGCCGGCAATTTCAGGGTTGGCACGGCGGTCTCCCACTCTTCGAAGCGCCGGCGCTTCAGTCGCCGGTCAGCGCCTTCGTCGTCACCAGCGTGACGCCGGCATCGGTGAAGTCCGCATTGTACCGGGCGATGATCTCGGTCGCGGTTTCGCCTTCAGTGTCCAGCGTCGAGTGCGCATCGGAAACGACAGTGACGCCGAAGCCTTCGGCCAGGGCGCCCTCAACGGTGCCGGCGATGCAGAAATCGGTTTGCGCTCCGGCAAGCACGACTTCGCCGACTCCTTGCCCGGCCACCCAGGCGCCAAGCTCGGCATTCGAGAAGGCGTTGCGGACGGTCTTGGAGAATGTCGGCTCGTCCTTGGCCTGGCCGAGTTCCGGCCATACCGGCCAACCCGGCTCGCCGGGCGCCAGCGGATCGCCGGCCGGCCCGTCATGCCTGACGAAAGCAACCTTGCGCCCCTCGCGCCGCGCCCAGTCGATCAGCGAGCAGGTACGCTCGGCTATGCCAGGCGCATCGTGGATCGGCGGCTCGACGCGGCCGTCGAACATGTTGGTCTGGAGGTCGATGACGATGAGGGGAGCGAGGTTTGGCATGGCGCGAAGATAACGCGGGCGATGGGAGGGTCAAGACGGCGAAGCTGCTGATCTCCCCCTTGGGGAGATTACATGTACCTCACCCGATTCCACCCGCGACCACGTAAGCACCAGCCGTGCGTCCATCCTCCAGCCGGATGACGGCCGTAACGATCGAGCCGTAAGCGCCTCGCCACACACTGTGCATTCTTTCGTGCTCGCCGGCGGGCACCAGGATGCGACCGTGAAAGCTTGTGCCGCTGCGCCGCAGAGCGACCGGTTCGCCATTGACGTGAACCTTGACGCCAGCGGTCTCCGCATCGAGTTCAACCGTCACGGCGATCTCGGCCTGGTCTCCTCGCCGCGTCGTCTCGGCAACAAGCGTAAGCCTCGGCGCCGGCGCATCGCTGGCCCGCAATCCACCAGGCCGCCCCGCAAACGCATCGTCCGGCAATTCCGGCGTGCGCGGCGGGCTGGTGCGGCGTTGGGTGGCGCGCTCGTAATCGCCGGCGAGCCGCAGCAACTCCGCATCATCATAGGCCTTGCCCGCAAAGGTCAGCCCGACCGGCATGCCGATATCGGCCATCGTTCCCATAGGCACGGTGACGGTCGGAATGCCGAGATGACGCCACACCAGATTGCCATTGGCGACCCAGGTGCCGTTGCGCCAGGCGATTTCTGCAGAGGTCTGGTTGACGTCGGCGCTGGCCGGCCCGACATCGGCGACCGCCGGCAGCACGACGGCGTCGAGCCTGTGCTCGTCCAGCCAGTCCTCGAAGTCGATGCGCCGCGTCGCCTCCAATCCCTTCAGACCTTCCGCCAGCGTTGGGATATCCAGCAATGGCATCACGCCCTGCTTGGCGCTCGTGACGTAGTCGGCCAGATCGAAATCGTCGTCGCCATAGCGGTCCGGCAGCGCGCCCGGCGGCTGCGGGAAAATCTTTGGGCCGTCGACCGCAGCCAGATCGGGGATCGCCGGATCGGCATTTGCGCGCAGGAAATCGTCCCAGCCCCAGATGCAGAGATCCCAGATTTCGCGCTCTGCAAAGGCTTCCGGCACCAGCCCGCGTTCGACCATGGTTTTTGTGCCCGGACGGTCGCGCTCATAGTTCGAGACGACGGGGAAATCGACCTCGACCACCTCCGCGCCGAGCTTTTCCAGGTCACGCGCCGCCTGCCGCCAGAGGTCGAGCACCGAGGCGCGGGTCTCGATGGGTTTGGGCGCGCCGCCGTCGCGGCCAATATACATTTTCGGCACGCCGAGGCGTTTGCCTTGTAATGAGCCTTGCAGTTGGAGCGCAGTGTAGCTTGGCGGCCTGAGAGCAGCGCTCTTCGCGATCGACACCCAAGGCTGCACACGCCAGAAATCGCCGCGCGTCTCCGCATCGTCGGCGACGATCACATCCAGCAACTCCAGCATGTCGGCAATGCCGCGCGTGTGCGGCACCACCACATCCATGGTCGGCACCAGCGGCCAGTTGCCCCTGACCGAAATGACGCCGCGCGACGGCGTGTAGGCGACAAGTGCATTGTTGGACGCCGGCGCGCGGCCGGAAGACCATGTCTCCTCGCCCAGCCCGAAAGCGGCAAAGCTCGCAGCGGTCGCGGTGCCGGAACCGTTGGACGAGCCGGAAGCGAAGGCGGCGGTCAGGTAATCTGCATTGTAGGGGCTTTCGGCGCGGCCATAGACGCCGCGCTGCATGCCGCCATTCGCCATTGGCGGCATGTTGGTCAGCCCGATCAGCACCGCGCCGCCGGCCCGCAGCCTGGCAATGGTGAAGGCGTCCTCATTGGCGACGAGATGCTCGAAGGCGGGCGAGCCGGCGGCCACCGTCAGGCCCTTCACCTTATAGCTGTCCTTGGCGGTGTAGGGGATGCCGTCGAGCGGCCCGAGGGTGGCGCCATTGCGCCGCCGCAGGTCGGACGCCGCCGCCTCCTCGAACATTGCCGGGTTAAGCACCGGCACGGCATTGAGCGCGATGCCATGGCGGTCGTAGTGCGCGATGCGCCTGAAATACGCGCCGGCCAGCTCGACGCTGGTGACGGTACCGTCTTCCAACGCGCGCCGCAGATCGGCAATCGAGGCTTCGACGATGTGGAGGTTGGGCATGGGATTCTCGAGGTGCAGCGGCAAATGAGTCTTCGCATCGTGCGATGCGAGTGTCACGCCTCAAACGGAAGGCGTGACGGCGACGCTGCTGATCTCCCCAAGTGGGGAGATGGCCGGCAGGCATAAGTGGCCTCCGAAATTGACTGATGAAAGACAGTTTTGGTATCCGCTGCCGATGTCCATTATATGACACGACCTCACCGACGTCATCGGCGTTGCCTGACCCTGAGCTCACAGCGTCTTGCTGTCGAACTGGCCTTTTTCCTTCATCATTTCGAGGAAGGTCCTGGCCTCGGCGTTTCCGTGGCTTGCCGATGTGGAAAACCACTTGGCAGATTCCGGATAGTTCGGCTTGCCGCCGATCCCGGTGTAATAAAGCTTGCCAAGGTTGAGTTCTGCTTCGACATTTCCCGCCTTGGCTGCCTCCAGCAACCAGAATTAGGCGGATTTTTCATCCTTGGCTATCCCTCTGCCGCGGGCATAGGCAACAGCCAGGTACAGTTCAGACGAAACGTCCCCCTGCTTTGCGGCCTTGAGCCACCACGAAACGGCATCAGCGTCGCTCTGAGTCAGTCCGGCGCCCGTCCAATATGCAAGGCCGAGGTTCGCCTGCGCATAGGCGTCTCCCTGGCTCGCCGCCTTCAGCCACCAGGACGATGCTTCGGCATCACTTTTGGCAATGCCCTTGCCCGTAGCATAGGCAAAGGCCAGCGCAGACTGCGCCCGGACATTGTCCTGTTCCGCCGCCTTGACCAACCAGGCGAACGACTGGGCGTCGTCCTTGCCGATGCCTTTTCCCAATTCATACGCATTTGCTAATGAGTATTGCGCTTCCGGCACACCGGCGATCGCGGCTTTCATCCACCATTCGAAGGCCAGGCGGTCATCCTGACCGACGCCGTGACCAAGCGAATACAGCGTGCCCAACAAAGACTGGGCATTCGGCTCACCCATGTCGACCGCCTTTCGCACCCACATCACGGCGAGCTGATCGTCCTTCTCGACGCCTTCACCGAGATAATAGGATCGACCGATGCAGTAGGCAGCTTCGGTACTGCCGCCATCGGCTGCCTTGCGCCACCAGGAGAGAGCTTGCTCATAGCTTTGCGGAACACCTTGGCCCTGCGCGTACAGGGTGCCGATGGCATAGTAACCATTCGCGTTGCTCTTGTCGGCCGACTGTGTGGCAAATTTTAACGCCAGCTGGTCGTTTCTTTCGACACCTCGGCCATGGGAATAGGCCTGGGCGAGCAAGGATGCCGCATCTGCATTTCCTTGCTCGGCTGCTTTGCCCCACCAGTAGGTCGCCTGCCTGTCATTTTGGGCAATACCCTGGCCACGCCAGTACATTAATCCCAGATTGTACTGTGCGTCAGCATTTCCCATGTCGGCCAGCACGGAGATCTGATGGAATTGCTCGCGATAATCCTTTGCCAGGACAGCCGCTTGAATCTTCTTAATGGCCGACCACTGCACATAATAATTTCGGCCAGGACCGAGCAGCACATAAGCCGCCAGCAACACCAGAACGACGGTAAGGACCCCTCGGCGACGCGACTTGGGCGGGCTGTAGACAGGTGTATCCACTTTGGGCGCCCAGTCGTTGTTGCTCACCGTCCCCAATCCATTTGCAGCCACCAGTAATCCATAGCGCAAGCCAGGCTGTTCTGGAATATCCAAAGTATTTGATGTCGCTACTGCGGTGCGCCGGCGAACAGGATTTCGCCATCGCCGCCAGCCGCCGGCCAATCCCTGATGGTGCGGTCGTTGCCGCCGGTGAGCAGTGTGCCGTCGGCGGCGAAGGCAACGGCGTAGATCGGGCCGGTGCGGCTGTCGAACATGGCGATCTGGTCTCCAGTGCCGACATCCCACAGCCGCGCCGTGCCGTCGAGCGAGCCGGAGGCCAGGCGCTCGCCGTCGGCCGACAGGGCCAGCGTATAGACGGTGCCTTCGTGGCCCTCGAAGCGGTGCAACTCCCTAAACGTGTCGAGGTCCCAGAGCTTGATCGTGTAGTCGCCGCTGCCGGTGACGACATGATGGCCGTCGGCGGTGAAGACGGCGCCGTAGGTGCCTTGCTCGTGGCCGTGCCAGCTTCGCAATTGCTTGCCGCTTTCAACGTCCCACAATTTCAGCGTGCCGTCGATGGAGCCGCTCAGCGCGCGCGTGCCGTCGGGCGAGATTGCGACCGTGCTGATCGGCCAGTCATGTCCGGTCATCACATGCAGCACCGATTTGTTGACGAGATCCCAGACGATGACGTTGCCGGTGTCGTGGCCACTGACGGCGCGCTTGCCCTCCGGGCTGATCGCCAGCTTGCGCACGCCGCCATTCGCGCCCGACGAGAAGACATGCAGCACCGCGCCGTCGGCAAGCTTTCGCAGCACGATCTCGCCATCGTCGCCGGCGGTCAGCGCGGTTGCGCCGTCGGGCATGAACAGCGCCGTGCGCGCCATGTCCTTGTGTTCACCAAGGTTGCGGATCAGCCGCTTGCCGGCGATGTCCCAGAGCTTGATCATATGGTCGGTGCTGGCGCTCATGACGTCGCGGCCATCGGCCGAGACGGCGAGCCAGACGACGGCGTCGCGATGGCCGTCGGGCTCGGTCGGCAGCGCCGGCGGAGGCGGCGGCAAGGGCGCGACGGTTTGCGGTGGCGGTGTCGCCGGAGCCGGCGGTGGAGCAGTCTCCGGTGGCGGTGTCGCCGGAGCGACTGCGACTTGTGGCGGCCGAGGGGGAGCAGCCGGAGGCGTAGGCTGCGCCGGTTCCGGCGGTTTGGCAGCCTGCTCAGGCGGGGTTGGCTCGGGAGGCGTGGCGAGCGGCGGCGAACTCGGTGGAACCGCCGGCGTCGCCAGGTCCGGTGGGACGCCGGCGATATCCTGGCCCTTCGGCTCGGCTTTGGGCTCCTTCGGGGCGACGACCTCAGCGCCCGGGCCGGCGTCACGCGCCCAAGGGAAGTGGTCGGCCAGCAGCGCCAACACGGCGAGCACCGGCAACATGAGGAAGGCGCGCCGCCAGCCTGGGCGACCCTTGGATTCCATCTCGGCGTCGCGGCCAAAAAGCGGCGTTCCAGCAGGCTGGCTTCGCCGACCCGGCAGCAGTCCGGCCCAGAACGACAGGGCGCCAAGCAGGCAAAGCCCGCCGACGGTCAGGAACACCACCGGTCGCAGCGTGGCTGGGCCGTGCAGCATGTGGTCGATCCCGCTCCAGCTGAAATCTCTGTCGCCGAGCAGCAGATACGCCCGCACCAGACAAGCCAAAGCGGCCGCCAGCAGCGGAAGCGCAAACAGCCTTTCGGCCAACCTGTCCATCGGACTCCCCTCCGGTGCCGCACCTTGCTCATCATGCGGCCGCCGCAGCGAAACAAATAGCGCAAAACTGCGCCCACGAAAGTGGGCGCGATCACGCAGCCAAATTCACTTCAATTCGACCCATACCGGCGCGTGGTCGCTGGCGCCGTCCTCACCTCTGACATCGCGGTCGATGCCGGCAGCAGTGAGGCGGCGCGCCAGTTTCTTCGACAGCAAGATGTGGTCGAGCCGCAGCCCGGCATCGCGCGGCCAGCGGTTGCGGCGGTAGTCCCAGAATGTGTAGAGCGTTTCCTTCGGATGCTTCTTGCGCAGCGCATCGGTCCAGCCCTGCTCGAGCAGACGCTGGAATGACGCCCGGCTTTCTGGCTGCACCAGCGCGTTGTCGTCATAGGAGCGGGTGGCGTAGATGTCGCGCGGCTCGGGCACGATGTTGTAGTCGCCGACCAGCGCCACCGGCAGGCCGGTGTCGAACAGTTCTGCGGCATGCGCCTCCAGCCGCGCGTGCCACGCCAGCTTGTACTGGAATTTCGGCCCCGGCTGCGGGTTACCGTTGGGCGCGTAGAGACAGGCGATGACGACGCCCGACACCGCCGCCTCGATGTAGCGGCTCTGCTTGTCGGCGGTATCGCCGGGCAGTTCGTCACGGGTCAGCACCGGCTCGGCTCCTCGCGCCAGTATGGCTACGCCGTTCCAGGTCGGCTCGCCCTTCCACACCGCGCCATAGCCGGCGTCGGCCAGTGCCGTGCGCGGAAACTGCAGGTCGCGCGCCTTCAGCTCCTGCAGGCAGACGACATCGGGCTTGGCTGCCGCCAGCCACGCCAGCAGGTTTTGCAGCCGGCTGTTGACGTTGTTGATATTGAAGGTGGCGATTTTCATTTGGCGATCAGGAAACGATCCGCCCTGTCCACGCCTTCACCGTCCCGGCCAGCGTCTTCAAATGATCGGCGGTCGAAAACCCCGACACGCTCTTGCGCGGCTTCAGGTCGTGGTCGCCATCCTCCAGCCAGATCACCTCGATGGCTTTGGAGAGGCCGTAGGTCGCGACCTCTTCTTTCGTGCCGAACTCGTCGCGGGTGCCCTGGAAGATCAGCGTCGGCGTCTTGAGGTCGGCGAGATGTTTTGTCCTGAGTTGCTCGGGCTTGGCCGGCGGATGAAAGGGATAGCCGAGGCAGACGAGGCCCGAAATCTCGCCCTTGGCGAACATCTCGTCGGCGACCATCGAGGCGACGCGCCCGCCCATCGACTTGCCGCCGATGATGAGCGGACCAGCGACGCCCCTCGCCCTCAGATCGGCGATGGCCTTGATGTATTCCGGGTTGACCGTCTCGGCGCGCGGCGGCGGCTTGCGCTGGCCATAGCGTCGCGCCGCCATATAGTGGAATTCGAAGCGCGCAACCTGGAAGCCGGCTGTGGCGAGCGCCTTGGCGGTGTCGGTCATCGAGGGGGAATCCATCGACGCGCCGGCGCCGTGGGCCAACACGATGGTGACCGGGGCGGTTTCGTTACCGTCGAAGAGGAAGGCGGTCATGGGGTGCGCTGCCGGTAAAGGCCGAGTTCCTTCGCGCCCCCCTCTGTCCTGCCGGACATCTCCCCCTCAAGGGGGGAGATTGGCAGTTTCAGCGCCTCACGGACCTCGCGACGATAGTGATTGGCGAAAGCGATGGCGACATCCAATCTCCCCCCTTGAGGGGGAGATGGCCGGCAGGCCAGAGGGGGGCGCTCAAGCGCTGCCATTGCGCCCTACCCCGCCGTCCGTGCCAATTGCAGATCGACGAACTGTATCCCCTTTTGCGCAGTGCGCGCCCATTCGCTGTCAGCATCGAGTTCGAGATAGCGGACCCAGTGGCGGCGGGCTTCGGTCAGATTGCCGGCGTCGAACTCCAGCCGGGCAAGGTTGAACACCGGATCGGCGTAGCTCTTGTCGAGCGCAATGGCCTTGACCAGATGCCGGCGCGCCGAGGCGATCTTGCCTTCGTCGCTCATCAGCCCGGCGAGGTTGAACCAGGCCTCGACGAACGCCGGATCGAGCTTGATCGCTCTTGCATAGTCATGCGCCGAGTTGGCCACGCGACCGGCGCCACGCAAGCAATTGGCGCGGTTGAACGCGGCGATGGCGTCGCTCGGATCGATGCTGAGGCAGCGTTGGTAGAGCGCCGCGGCATCGTCGTGCCGGCCCTCCTCTTCCGCGCTTTCAGCCTCGGCGAACAATTCTTCCAGCGTGTCGTCGCCGGCTGCGCTTGCGCTGCCGAGATCGAACAGCAGCTGGCCGTCGAGTTCGCTCTGGCCGCCTTCGAGATAGATCGCATCGGGCCTGCCATGCTGCGAGCCGACATTGAGCGATTTGGCGGTGAGCGAGGCGACCGGGCCGGAACGGTGGACCGAGCGCGCGATGGCGCCCCAGGATGCGCCGCCGGCGACCAGCCCGGCATATTTGCGGGCAAGGATCAGATCGCGGAACGAGTAGGGTTCGCCATCATGCTCGAACGCATCGAACAGGCTGAGCAGGTCGAGGTCGGCGCCCGGCAGTTTTGACTGGTCGATGAGCGACTGCCTGGACAGCGAAGACGCCTCGGGCGCCTTCATCAGACCGAGCAGGCGCAGGAAGCCATTTTCGCTAAGGAGCGTGCGGCCGGCGGCTCGCTCGGCCGCGACACGGCGTTCGATCTCGGCATCACCGGCTTTCGCCAAGCCGGCCTTGGCAAGCAGCGTGCGCCCGAACACGACGTGCGTCGTGCGTCGGGTAACGCCGCGCCGCAGCTGGCCGTGCTGACGCTCCACCTCACGGGCCGCGAGCCGCAGCGGAAATGCCGTCAGCGCGCCGATGGCGCCGAAGACGGCGCCCGGGATTATACCGGTCGGCGCCGTCACCCCTTGCTCTTGCCGACGGCCTTGAGCAGATTGGCCTTCAACGGGTTTTCCTTGGCCGCACCCGCCTTACCCTTGGCGGCAGGTTTTTCAGCGTCGCCGGTCTTGCTCTTCGACTTGGCCGGCGGCTTGGCTGATTGCGACAGGCTCGCCTTCAACGCGTCCATCAGGTTGATGACATTGCCACGCTCGGGCGCCGCCGCAATGATCGGCTTATGGCCCTTCAGTTTCTCGCGGATCATCGTCATCAGCGCGATCTCGTAGCGGTCCTCATAATTCTTCGGATCGAAGGTGGTTTCCTTCTGCTTGATCAGCGCTTCGGCCAATTGCAGCATTTCGGGATCCGGCTTGCCAGCCGGGATGTTGCCGAAATATTCAGCCGTGCCGCGCACTTCGTTCGGGTTCCTCAACGTACACACGAACATGCCGTTCTCGCGCGCGCCGATCGTCACCACGCGCTCGCGGCTGGACAGGACAAGGCGGGCAATGGCCAGCTTGCCGGATTTGCGCATTGCCTCGCGCAGCACGGCGAAGGTTTCCTCCGCCATGGCGCCATCCGGCGCCATGTAGTACGGCGCATCCTGATAAATGACGTCGACCTCGTCTTCGTCGACGAAGGCCTCGATGTTCATCGTGTGATTGGATTCGATGCGCACTGCTTCGAGGTCGGCCTCATCGATGATGATGTACTGCTTGTCCTCGTATTCGTAACCCTTGACCAGGTCCGCGCGCTCGACGAGGCCGAGTTCAGGGTCGACCGGCTTCATGTTGATGCGGTTGTGGGTCTTCTTGTGCAATTGGTTGAACGATATGCGCTCGCTGGTCGTCGTTGCCGGATAGAGCCGGACCGGACAGCTGACGAGGCTGAGCTTGAGGTAACCTTTCCAACTTGCCCTGGGCGCCATGATACTCTCCTACGCGGCCACGCACTGACATTTCAGACTGAGCATGATCTTATCCGAAAACCGGTTCCCACTTTTCGGGATCATGCTTACTGCAGCGCTTCGTCCAAAGGACGAATGGTGCTGCGGAAATCCTACACCGACCGGGCACGATACAGGCAAATCCCTAGCGAAATCTTCCAGTCGCCCTGAAGGTCCAAGGCCGAGAATAATTCAAATTGTCCGAAGCGTCGATGGACTTGGGTTCCTCGCCCCGATGAAATGGGGAGAAAAACCTTATTTGAAGGCCGGCAAATCCCTCGCGAAATCCTCCATGTCCGCCCAGGGGTCGCCCGAGGTCGCCAACAACCCCGGCAGCGAGGAATAGTTCAGATCCTGCGGCGCATCGATCGTCTCAAGGTCGCTCCAGTTCACCGGCGTCGACGCCGGCAGGTTGGTGCGGGCGCGCAGCGAATAAGGCGCCGCGGAGGTGTGGCCGCGCGCGTTGCGGTGGTAGTCGATGAAGATGCGGCGCTTCCGGTTTTCCTTGCCCATTGTGGTGGTGAAAGTGTCGGGCGCCGTGGCCGCCAGATGCGTGGAGATGGCGCTGGTAGCCTGGTGCAGCTTCTTCCAGTTCTGCTTTTGCGTCACCGGCACGGTTATGTGGATGCCGCCGCCGCCGGATGTCTTGGCGAACGGCACCAGGCCGAGCCGTTCCAATTCGCCCTTGATGTGGACGGCGGCCTCGACCACCTCGCGCCAGGCGATGCCCTCACCCGGATCGAGATCGAAAACGATCTGGTCGGGCTTGTCGAGGCTCAAGCGATGCGTGCCCCAGGTGTGGAACTCGACGACGCCGAACTGCGCCAGCGCCAGATAGCCTTTTGCTCCCTCGACCGACAGATAGGATTTGGTTTCACCTTCGGAGTTGGTGGCGTCAAAAGTGACCACCGACGGCGGCATGCCGGTGAAGGCGTGGCGCTGGAAGAAACAGTCCTTCGGCAGGCCCGTCGGGCAGCGCACCAGCGACACCGGGCGGCCCATAATGTGCGGCAGCATGAAATCGCCGACCAGCGCGTAATAGACGGCGATGTCGAGTTTGGTCGGTCCGGTCTTGCCGAACAGCCGCCGCTCCGGATTGGTCACCCAGATGGTTGCGAGATCAGCTTCGGCGATCAGCCGCTTGCGCTTCGGCGACACCGGCGTCGACAGGCCGACATCGCGCAAGCCCCGAAACACACCGTGGCGCAGCGAATTGTCCGCCGTTCGGTTGGCGTAGTGGATGCGGGCCGACAGCATCGGCCGCACCCATTTCATCTCGCGCATGATCTCGCGCGGCACACCCTCGGGTGCTGTCGCGCCGTCGCGCAGCGGCTGCAGCCGGGCCAGCAAGTCGCCCGCCGTAGCGGCATCGAAGCCGGTGCCAACCTTGCCGCGATAGTGCAGTTCGCCATCCGCGAATTCAGCCATGCCGAGTGCCGCCAGTCCTTCGGCCGCGTCGGAAACGGTGTAGCCGGCGATGATGAAATCGCCGGTCTCCAGCGCCTTGACCTTGGTCCAGCTCTTCGTGCGGCCGCTCTGGTACATGGCGTTGGCGCGCTTGGAGACGACGCCTTCCAGCCCAAGGATCGAGGCCTGATCGTACAGCCCCTGTCCGTCGCCTTCGACATGGTCGCTCAGCTGGATGGCGGAGTTGGCGCCCTGTCCGGCTAGCAGTTCGGCGAGCAGGGCCTTGCGCTTTGCGAGCGGCGCCTTGCGGAGGTCCCAGCCGTCGAGATGCAGCAGGTCGAAGGCATAGAAATGGAGCTTGCTGCCCGCACCCGCCGACAGCGCATCCTGCAGCAGCGCGAAACGCGAGATGCCCTTCTCGTCCAGCACCATGATCTCGCCGTCGATGATCGCCTGGCTGAGGGGCAGCCGGGCGAATGCCTGCGGCAGGTCGCCGTAACGCCTCGTCCAGTCGATGCCGCCGCGGGTGATCAGCCTGACCTCGCCATCGGCGATATGCGCCATGGTACGGTAGCCGTCGAATTTTATTTCGTGCAACCAGAGTTCACCTGTGTCTTCCACTGGCCCACCCGGTGGCTTCGGCACCTGCGTGGCGAGCTGCGGCTCGATGCGCGACGGCGGATCGCCCCTGATCGCGCCGGGCAGTGCACCGGGTTTCAGCGCGCCGGGTTTTGGCGGCAGCCGCGCCGGCTTTTTCGGCGGCGCCACCAGCTCCTCGATGCGCTTGCCGGTCTTCACGCTTTCCGGCCGCGCTTCCAGAATGTCGAGGCTGGTGTCGGAGGCGAGGTCGCGCTCCTTGAACAGCAGCCAGTTTTTCTTGTTCTCGTCCTCGCCGGGTCTGGGCTTCAGCCGGGTCAGCATCCAGCCGCCATTGAGCTTTTCGCCGGCCAGCCGGAACTTGAAAGCGCCGGTGCGCAGGCTTTTTTCGACATCGTCCATCGGCGCCCAGATGCCGGTGTCCCAAACGATCATCGGCCCGCCGCCATATTCGCCTTCGGGAATGACGCCCTCGAAGTCAATATATTCGAGCGGATGGTCCTCGGTTTCGACCGCCAGCCTTTTGTCGGCAGGGTTGAGCGAGGGGCCGCGCGGCACCGCCCAGCTTTTCAGCACGCCGCCTACCTGCAGGCGCAAATCGTAATGGTCCGCGGTGGCGTGATGCTTGTGGACGACGAAGCGGTTGCCGTCGCCTGAAATGACCCCGCCCGCCGGTTCCGGCGTCTTGGTAAATTCGCGCTTGGCGCGATAGGCCTTGAGTGTTGGCGGGGTTGGCATGGGTCAGGCGGGAGCGGCGGCGGCGGACGAACCTTCCCTGCGCAGCGTTCCTGCACAGTGCTGTCCCGCCAACATTTCAAATTTCCCAGCGCGGTGCGAAGGAACGGCGTTCACACTCAATCGTCGGTGGCCGGCGTCAGGTCTAGCTCGGCCGGGGACAGACCCTGCTGCAGCTGGCCCAGCCGGAATTCGTCGACCCAGTAGGCCTCGCCGTCGACCAGCACGCGGGCCGAGTAGACACCACCGGAAAAGCTTTGCGCGGTGACGTAGACCTTGTGGCGGTCGAGCGCCTTGCGCACCGCGGCGCGCTTGGAATTCTGGCTGGTGACGGAACTGGCCATGGCTCACTCATACACAAGAGCCGCTAGGCATGGCGGCTACCTAAGGATGCTGGAGATCAGGTGCTCTGTCAATTTTGACCGCCTGCTTCTGGCAGCGCTATGATCCGGCGGCAGCAAAAAACCGCTGCGCTTCGGCAGTGGACTTTGCAATGGCGACGACAATATTCGGTTAGTGGTCCGAAGGAATTATGAGCGCGGTGACGCGCGAGAGCTGCTGACGCCGGTTCAGCGTCGACTTCTCGTAGATCTTCTTCATTGGTATCCCCATGGCCCCCAATGGCCGC
Source organism: Mesorhizobium sp. P170090 (assembly GCF_057786115.1). NCBI lineage: Bacteria > Pseudomonadati > Pseudomonadota > Alphaproteobacteria > Hyphomicrobiales > Phyllobacteriaceae > Mesorhizobium > Mesorhizobium sp. P170090. Next base: position 3,267,875 of record NZ_JBYNWH010000001.1, on the reverse strand, counting down.
CGGCAAGGGCGCTTGCGGCTGGGTTTGTCAAGGGAAGCGCTGTTCTTCCGCCGAACAGCTATGGAAACTGGAGGAGCGGCCGCTATAGTTTTCCTCAGCCCCAAGGAGAACGGCAATGACCCTCAGCACCCGCAAACTCGGCAGCCAGGGGCTGCAGGTCTCGGTGATCGGCCTCGGCTGCATGGGCATGAGCCAGTCCTACGGCCCTGCCGACGAGGCGGAATCGATCGCCACCCTGCACCGAGCCATCGAACTCGGCTGTACCTTCCTCGACACGGCGGAAGTCTACGGCGCTTATGCCAATGAAGAACTGCTCGGGCGGGCGCTGAAGGGCCGGCGCGATGAGGTGACCCTTGCCACCAAATTCGGCTTCCGCATCGAAAACGGCAGACAGGTCGGCACGGAGCGTGACAGCCGGCCCGACCATATCCGCGAGGCGCTGGAGGGCTCGCTGAAGCGGCTCGGCACCGACCATATCGACCTTTACTACCAGCATCGCGTCGATCCGGCGGTGCCGATGGAAGACGTCGCCGGCACGGTCGGCCGGCTGGTTGCCGATGGCAAGGTGCGCTTCTTCGGCCTGTCGGAAGCGGGCGCGGCGAATATCGGCCGTGCGCATGCCGTGCACCCTGTCTCGGCGCTGCAGAGCGAGTATTCGCTTTGGGAGCGCAATCTGGAGCCGGAGATCATCCCGCTGCTCAAAAAGCTCGGCATCGGCCTGGTGCCGTTCGCGCCGCTCGGCCGCGGTTTCCTCGCCGGCGACGTCAAACGCGCCGAGGATTATCCGGAAGGCGATTTCCGCCGCGGCGACCCCCGCTATCAGGGCGCCAACTACGACGCCAATGTCGCGGCTGCGGCTGCGGTGCAGGAGGTGGCCGCGGCCAAAGGGGCAAAGCCCGCACAGATCGCGCTGGCCTGGGTGCTCGGCAAGGGCGACGGTTTCGGCATTGACATCGTGCCGATCCCGGGGACAAAGCGGCGCAAGTATCTCGAAGAAAATGTTGCTGCGGCCGCGATCACGCTCGACGCGGCCGAGATAGCTGCGCTCGACGCAGCCCTTGCGCCGGGCAAGGTCTCAGGGCCGCGCTACAATGAGCGGGTGATGACAACGATCGACAGGTAGAGGCGTCTAAGCTGCCAATCTCCCCCCTCGTGGGGGAGATGCCTGGCAAGGCAGAGGGGGGCGCGAAGGATCGCCCGCATCAAGTATTCTGCGTAGAGGTTAGCTCAAAGATGTAAGTGAAATTGGCCAATGTCGGCGGGACAGCGCCCCCCTCTGTCCTGCCGGACATCTCCCCCACAAGGGGGGAGATTAGCAGTTTCAGCCCCTCGCCTCACCTTGCGTAATCGATTTTCCTTGGCTAGCATCCTCGGGTCGGCGCCGTGCGGAGGAGAACGTTGCGGCGGACCGGCTGGAGCGCCTCGCGTCCCCTCGGGGCGGTCACAGGACACTCCATTTTTGAATTGACGCAAGGACCGTCCCGAGCCGCTCCCGGTTTCGGGCTCCTGCGTTCATGTGGAGGATATCTGATGAACAGACGCGAATTCCTGTTGTCGACGGTGGCGACCGGCGCCATGGCGCTGGCCGCGCCCATGGCCTTTGCCGCCGACAAATTGACCATATTGGGCTCGGTGCCCAATCTCGGCTTTCCGTTCTTTGTGCACATGCTGAACGAGATCAAGGCGGAGGCGCAGGCGCAAGGCGTCAATCTGACCGAGAGCGACGGCCAGAACTCGGCGCCGAAGCAGACCGCCGACATCGAGGCCGCACTTGTGCAGAAGGTCAACGCCATCGTGATTTCGCCGCTTGACGTCAACGCGCTGGCGCCGGCGATCGAGGAAGCGGTCAAGGCCGGCGTTCCGGTGGTGACGATCGACCGCCGCGTCGACGGCGTCGAGGGCATTCTCGCCCATGTCGGCGCCGACAACGTCAAGGGTGGCGAAGCCGAGGCGCAGGCCATGGTGGCGGCGTTCCCCAACGGCGCCAAGCTGTTCCATTTGCAGGGCCAGCCGGGTGCCGGGCCAGCGATCGACCGCAACAAAGGCGTCCACAATGTGCTCGATCCGCTCAAGGACAAGTACCAGATCATCTTCGAGCAGACCGCTAATTTCGCCCGCGCCGAAGCGCTGTCGGTGACCGAGGCCGGGCTTGCCGCCAACGGCAAGCCGGACGCCATCATCTGCGCCAATGACGACATGGCGCTCGGCGCGCTCGAAGCCTGTGCCGCGCGCAACTTCACCGACGTCAAGATCTACGGCTTCGACGCGCTGCCGGAAGCGCTGGTCGCCGTGCGCGACGGCAAGCTCGCCGGCACGGTCGAGCAGTTCCCCGGCGAACAGTCGCGCAAGGCGGTGCAGATCGCGGTCGCCTTCGCCAGGGACAAGACCGAGCCGAAGGAGAAGCTGGTGCTGTTGACGCCGATCGTCATCGGCAAGGACAATCTCGACAAGGCGGAGAGGTTGAACGAGACGAAGTGAGAGTAGGGCCCATGACGGGTGGAGGTCGCGCTCTGTCGCGCCCCCCTCTGTCCTGCCGGACATCTCCCCCACTTGGGGGGAGATTGGCCGTCACGTCTGCTTTCGCCAATCGCCAGCCTTGCAGTGAAGGTGCCACCGGCGAAACTGTCAATCTCCCCCCGTGTGGGGGAGATGTCCGGCAGGACAGAGGGGGGCGCTGTCCCGCTGCCTATCGCAATCCGGGAGCAATGCTTGTCCGCCGTTGAATCCACCGCATCATCGCCCCCGCTCCTTTCCGTCGAAGGCGTGACCAAGCATTTCTCCGGCGTCACCGCACTCAGCGATGTCTCGCTCGAGGTGCGGTCCGGCGAGATCCTCGGCCTGCTCGGCGAGAACGGCGCCGGCAAGTCGACGCTGCTGAAAATCCTGTCCGGCGTGATGCCGCCGTCGAGCGGCAGCATCGTCTTCGACGGCGCTGACTACGCGCCGTCCAGCCCGCAGGACGCCAAGCGGCACGGCATCGTCACCATCTACCAGGAGCTCAGCCTGATCCCGACACTGACGGTGGCGGAAAACATCTTCATCGGCCGCGCGCCGATCGGTCCGCTCGGGCTGGTCAGCTGGCGCAGGATGGAGGACGCCTCGCGCGCGATCATCGCCCGCGTCGGTCTCGACATCGATCCGGCAACGCCGGTGTCCTCGCTGTCGGTAGCCGAACAGCAGCTGGTCGAGATCGCCCGCGCTCTGTCGCTGGAAAGCCGCCTGATCATCATGGACGAGCCGACCTCGGCGCTGACCGAGACCGAAGTGCAGAAACTGATGTCGATCATGGACCGGCTGCGCAAGGACGGTGTCGCCATCATGTTCGTCACCCACCGGCTGGAAGAAGCGTCCGCCATTTGCGACCGCATGACCGTGCTGCGGGACGGCAGGCTGGCCGGTCATCTCGACCGCGACGGCCGGCCGATCCAGATTCCGAAGATCATCGAGAAGATGGTCGGCCGCGCCGCCTCCGAACTCTACGCGCGGCCGACGCAGCGCGACGTCGCCGGCGAGGTCCGGCTCTCGGTGCGAGGCTTGCGAACGGTGCGCGATCCGCTGGCGCCGCACGCCATCGTGCTCGAAGGTGTCAACCTCGATCTGAAGGCCGGCGAAATCCTCGGCGTTGCCGGTCTCGTCGGTTCCGGCCGCACCGAGCTTGCCCGCGCTATTTTCGGCGCCGACCGCATCGCGGCCGGCACGATTGCGCTCGACGGCAAGCCGATCGCCCCGGCTTCGCCCGCCGACGCCATCAAACTCGGCATCGGGTTGGTGCCGGAAGACCGCAAGCACCAGGCGATTTTTGCAGCACTTGGCATTCTCAACAATTTCTCCATCGCCTCGCTCGGCCGCTACAGCAATGGGGCCGGCTTCATGGCCGAACGGCGCGAGCGCGAGGCGCTGGCCGGCTATCGCAAGGCACTGTCGATCCGCATGGCCTCGCCCGAGCAGGCGATCGAGGGCCTGTCCGGCGGCAATCAGCAAAAGGTGATCCTGGCCCGCTGGCTGGCGCGCGACCCGAAAGTACTTATAGTCGACGAGCCGACGCGCGGCGTCGATGTCGGCGCCAAGGCCGAAGTGCACCAAATCCTGGTGCAGCTTGCCGCACGCGGCATCGCCATCATGATGATCTCGTCGGAGCTGCCGGAGGTGCTGGCAGTGTCGGATCGCATCGTTACGATGCGGCGCGGCCGTATCACTGGCGAAATGCCGGGCATCGAAGCGACCGAGGAAAAACTGATGGAACTGATGGCGCTCGACCGCAAGCAGGACGCAACGCAATGACCAGCACCACCGAACAGACCCAGCGCAGCGGCATCAACATCGCGCGGCTTCTGATGAGTTTTGGGCCGCTGATGTTCCTGGCGGTGTTGATCGTCATCTTCACCGTGCTGAAGCCTAGCTTCATCGATCCAATCAACCTGTTCAACATTTTGAGGCAGATCTCGATCACCGGGCTGATCGCGCTCGGCATGACCTTCGTCATCCTCACTGCCGGCATCGACCTGTCGGTCGGCTCACTGCTCGCCTTCTGCGGCATGGTGGCCGCGGTGGTGGCCAAGGGCGGCACCGCCAACACGCTGTCGCTGTCGACCACGGGCACGCAAGGCTATGGCTGGTTCGCCGCCTTGCTTGCCGCCGTCATCGTCGGGGCGCTGGCCGGCGGCGTCCAGGGCTTTGCCATCACCCGGCTGAAAGTACCGCCCTTCGTCGTCACGCTGGGTGGTCTCACAGTGTTTCGCGGCCTGACGCTGACCATCTCCAATGGTGGACCGATCTCCGGTTTCGACGCCTCGATGCGCTGGTTCGGCACCGGGCTCATCGGACCGGTGCCGGTGCCGGCGATCATCTTCGCGGCGGCGGCCATCCTGTGCCACATCGTGCTGCGCTATACGCGCTATGGCCGCGCCGTCTATGCCGTCGGCGGCAATGCCGAGGCCGCACGCCTGTCGGGCCTGCGCGTCGACCGCATTCTGATCTCGGTCTATGTCATCGTCGGCTTCTTCGCCGGGCTGGCCGCCTTCGTTTTGTCAGCACGGCTCAACTCCTCCGAAGCCGTGGCCGGCATCGGCTACGAGCTTACGGTGATTTCGGCCGTGGTCATCGGCGGCACCTCGCTATTCGGCGGCATCGGCTCAGTCGGCGGCACGGTGGTGGGCGCAGCACTGATCGGCGTGCTGCAGAACGGGCTGCAGTTCAACAATGTCTCGTCCTACACACAAAGCATCGTCATCGGCCTGATCCTGATCCTCGCCGTGGCCTTCGATCGTTGGCTGAAGTCGCGGGTGAGGCGGTGAGGATTTAGGCCATGGTTCAGATCAGGGCGATGACCGAGAAAAATATAGCGGCGGTGTCGCGGCTGTTGGGGGAATCCTGGCGGCGCACCTATTCGGCGATTATGGGGCCAGAGACCACTGCGCGGCTCTCGGACGACAAGCATGCGCCCGAGCGGCTGGCCGAGGAACTTGCGGACGACAACAAGATGTCGTTCGTGGCCGAACGGCCGGACGGTTCGATCGCCGGCTACGCGATGGCGGCGATGGACGATCGTGGCGATGTCCTGCTCGACCGGCTGCACATCGACAAGACAGAGTTCGGCAGCGGGCTCGCCACCGACCTGCTGCACGCGGTGCTTGTCGCGCATGCCGGCATCCCCAGCATTGCGCTGGAAGTGATCGAGGGCAACGACCGGGCGATCGCCTTCTATCGCAAGCACGGTTTCGAAGTGGTCGAGCGCCGCACGGCCGCGCACGGCGTTGGCGGCCACGCCTCGCTGATCATGCGCCGGCTGCTGTCGAGGGCGTAAGGGGAGGGAATAGGCCGTAGGGAATAGGGAATAAGGTGGCGCAGACCGATACCCTACGCCTACAGCCTACTGCGCCGCCGCTTGCCGGCCGTCCTCGTCGTCCGGCATATCGAGAATTTCGATCAGCCGCGCCACCTTCGTTCCCGGCAAGGGGCGGCCCTCGTTGACCAGCGCCTCGTCGGCACCGAGCCAGGCGAACGCCTCGCGCAGTTCTTGAAGGGTGGCGCCGGTCAGCGCGATGTCGGCTATGACCGCCTCGTCTACCGGCCCCAACACCGAAATGATGTCGTCGCGTGTCATGGTCACCTCCATGCTAAGTGCCGGCAGGTCGTCGAGTTGACGCCGGGATCCGGCCATCCAGTCAACGGATTGCGAGCGAAAGCCGCCGACAAAGCAGAATCTGGGTCTTCTTTTCGACTAAGCAAGGTGAACGCGCCTTTTGCCTTCAAGCAGCCGAATGCCGATCGATGCTGTAGAGATGCACGGGATAGCCGGGACCGATGGCGTCGCGTACCCGGCCCGTCCAGGCACGAACCGCCGGATAAGCCGCCAGCGCAAAGCCGCAATCTTCGGCACGGTGGCCGTAGGCATAGACAGCAATGTCGGCGATGGTGAGCATGTCGCCGACAAGGAACGGCGTGTCGTTCAGGCTGCGCTCCAGCGCTGCCAGCGTGCGGGCGCCGGCTTCGCGCTTGGCCGGAAGCGTCGCCTGGTTGCGCTCCAGCCTTCCGGCCAGCGTCCAGAAGCGCAGGGAGCCGATGACCGGCTCGACATGGTACTGTTCGAAGAACAGCCATTGCATAACTTTCGCGCTGACATAGCGATCCGCCGGCAGCAAGGGCGTGCCTTCGGCGAGATAAATGAGGATCGCATTCGATTCGGCGATAGCACGGCCATCCTCGAGTTCGAGCACAGGAACGGCGCCGGCCGGGTTGAGCTTCAGGAAGGCGTCGGTGTGGCTCTCGCCCTCGAAAATCGACACCAGGCGGCTTTCATAGGGAATGTTGAGCAGGCCGAGCACGACCCTCGCCTTCCAACCGTTTTGCGACGGCAAATAATCATGAAGCGTGAGCATGGCTGTCCTTTCGCTGCGGTCGACGCCTGATTTGCACGGTGCCACGATACCAGCCACCCGAATCCTGCAATGTGTACGCGCGGAAACAGATAAACTATACGCATGTAGAGTTTTATTGACTTCGCTGTATGTGCGATTTACCCGATAAACACTTGCGTCGGATAACTGCGCGGGCAAGCAATCAGTTTGCGTGTGAGAGGAATCGCAAGCATGAGCCTTTCGCGCCGAAGCGAGATCGCCGCCGAGGCCGTGGGGCCAACGATTGTCGCCGGCGAAATCCTGGTCGAGATCATGGCGACGGAACGGGGTTTCGGCTTCCTCGAGCCGCAATCGCTTGTCGGGCCATTCCCCAGCGGTGCGCCGGCGATCTTCATCGATCAGGTCGCCCGGCTGGGAGGCGGCGCCGGCATTATCGGCTGCGTCGGCCGCGACGATTTCGGCACGCTCAACCTGGACAGGCTGGAGCGCGACGGCGTCGACGTCTCAGCCGTCGATATCAGCGACCGCTTCCCGACGGGATGCGCCTTCGTGCGCTACCGGCCCGATGGTATCAGGGACTTCGTCTACAACATCGCCGAATCCGCCGCCGGGCAGATCCACCTGACCACTGCTGCGCGCCTGCTGGCGGACAGGGCCGGCCATCTGCATATCATGGGATCGACGCTGTCGGTGGCAGGGCTGAAGGAGATCGTCAGCTACGCAGTGAAGGCGGTTCGTGCCCGCGGCGGCTCGACCTCATTCGACCCGAATGTGCGCAAGGAGCTGATCGACGGCTCCGACGGCGCACTGTTTTCCGCACTCATCGACGATGCCGACCTGCTGCTGCCGTCCGGCGACGAATTGCTCGCTACGGCGGGCGTCGATGACGAGCACCGGGCGGTGGCGGCGCTGTTTGCCAGGGGCGTCGGCGAGATCGTGCTGAAGCGCGGTGCTGACGGCTCTTCCTGGTTCGGCGCCGACGGCGCCAGGATCGACTGCGCCGGTTTTCAGGTCGAGGAAGTCGACCCGACGGGCGCCGGCGATTGTTTCGGCGCCACCTACCTGACCTGCCGCCGCCAGGGGATGGAGCCCGGCAAGGCGCTGCTTTATGCCAATGCCGCCGGCGCCCGCAACGTCACCCGGCGCGGCCCGATGGAGGGCGTCACCAGCTTCGACGGACTCGATCAATTCATCAAGGGAACAGCGAGACGGACATGAGCGCCAACCCGCTTGCAGGCCTCGCCAGCGCGCGCAAAAACGGCTCGCCCTACGGCATCACCTCGATCTGCTCCGCGCATCCGCTGGTGATCCAGACGGCGATCAGGCGCGCCGTTGCCGACAGGGAGAAAAACCTGCTGATTGAGGCAACCTGCAATCAGGTCAACCAGTTCGGCGGCTATACCGGAATGACCCCGGCGCTGTTCGTCGCCTTCGTGCTGGAGATCGCCTGCCGCGAGGGGCTGGAAGCCTCGCGTATCATCTTCGGCGGCGACCATCTGGGACCGAACCCGTGGCGCGCAGAGCCGGCGGCGCAGGCGATGGACAAGGCCGAGGCCATGGTCGGCGCCTATATCGCGGCCGGCTTCACCAAGATCCATCTCGACGCATCGATGGGCTGCGCCGGCGAGCCGGCGGCGCTTGACGACGAGACCATCGCCACCCGGGCGGCGCGGCTGGCAAAGGCGGCCGAAACGGGCGCGCACGCCGCAGGCAGCACCTTGCCGGTCTACATCATCGGCACCGAAGTTCCCGCCCCCGGCGGCGTCGACCATGCGATCAGCGAGTTGAAGCCGACCGAGGCGGCGGCGGCGCGGCGCACGATCGAGGTTCACCGGGAGATCTTTGCCCGCGAAGGCCTGACCGAGGCGTTCGGCCGCGTCATGGCCGTGGTGGTGCAGCCGGGCATGGAATTCGGCAGCCAAAATGTCGTCGCCTACGCGCCCGAAAAATCCAAGGGCCTGACCGGCTTGCTCGATGAGCAGCCGTCGCTCGTCTACGAGGCGCATTCGACCGACTACCAGACCCGTGCGGCTTTGACCGCGCTGGTCGCAAACGGCTTTCCTATCCTCAAGGTCGGCCCCGGCCTGACCTTCGTCTTGCGCGAGGCGCTTTACGGGCTCGACCTGATCGCCTCCGAAATGGCCAGGGACTATGGCGACCGGTCGCTCGCCCGGACCATGGAAAGCGCGATGCTGGCAGCCCCCGGCCATTGGCACAGCCACTATCACGGCAATGAAGCAGAGCTCTATGTGCAGCGGCATTACAGCTACAGCGACCGCATCCGCTATTATTGGAGCAACCCCACCGCTGTCGCGGCCGTCGAGCGCCTGCGCAAGGCGCTGGACGACGTTGCCATTCCCGAAACGCTGATGCGGCAATTCCTGCCGGCGCTGCCGGCCGAACTCGGGCCGGCGGGCAATCCCGAGGCTATCCTTCTCGAAGCTGTCGATCAGGTGCTGGCCGACTATGACGCGGCCTGCCGTGGGACCTGAGTGCATTGCGCCGGGTTGATCTTTGCCTCAGCCCAGTGTCTCTGACGTTTCCATGAAACCAGCCATGTTCTTTCTCCTGTTCGCGGCCTCCCTGCTGGCGTCGCCGGCACGGGCCGACTGGAAGCCGGTCGAAAAGGTCGAGACCTACGCCATCGCAGGGCGGACCGGCCCGGAACTCTATGCCGCGATCGGCGAAGCCGGCCCCTTGCTCGGCAAGGGTCGGGTCATTGCGCACACCAATTTCAAGCTGACCTGGACCAGGGACTACAGGCCGCAAGGCGACGCCTGCGTGCTCAAATCGGCGCGCCCGAAACTGATCATCACCTACACCTTGCCGAAGCCGGCCGAACCGTTGCCGGCTTCCGTCCAGAAGAACTGGACGGTGTTCATCGCCGGGCTCGCCGCCCACGAGAGAGTGCATGGCGCAGCCATCGCCGAGATGGTGCGCAAGATCGAGGCGGTGAGCGTCGGCCTGACCGTTACTGATGACCCCGCCTGCAGCAAGATCAGAACCGAGCTGACGAGGCAACTCGCCCAGATCTCGCTGGCTCAGCGGCAGGCGAGCCGCGACTTCGACCGGGTCGAATTCGGCCCCGGCGGAAACCTGCAGAAGCTGGTGCTGGCTTTTGTGAATGGGGGGTAGTTTGCCGGCGAACCGGTCATTGCGCCGGTGTTCCGAATGACAAGAGCACCGGCCGCATGGCCGCTTTACAGGCAGGCTTGGTAGCGCTACCGTCTGATCGTCACGCGACCTGTTGGGGGAATGGGAGACGGTTGCGAGGCGGGAGAGGAGCGGTTTCCTTCGGGGCGTCGCAAGAAGCATTCGGGAGGAGATCGATGGCGTCTGTCGCGATCGGCGATGTTTACAAATCGTTCGGGACCGTCGAGGTCCTGCATGGCGTCAGTGTGGATATCGACGACGGCGAATTCGTCACGCTGGTCGGCCCGTCGGGTTGCGGAAAATCGACCCTTCTCAGGATGATCGCCGGCCTGGAAAAGATTTCTCGGGGCGAGATCGCGATCGGGGATCGGGTCGTCAACAACGTTGCGCCGAAAGAGCGCGACGTTGCCATGGTGTTCCAGAACTACGCGCTCTACCCGCACATGACGGTCGCCGAGAACATGGCGTTCTCGCTCATGCTCAAAGGTGTTTCGAAGGCCGATTGCGCTACCAGCATTCAGCGCGCCGCCGAAATCCTCGGGCTGGTGCCATTGCTGACGCGATATCCGCGCCAGCTTTCCGGCGGCCAGCGCCAGCGCGTCGCCATGGGCCGGGCGATCGTGCGCGATCCACAGGTTTTCCTGTTCGACGAACCGCTCTCCAATCTCGACGCCAAGCTCAGGGTGCAGATGCGCGCCGAGATCAAGGAACTGCACCAGCGGCTCAAGACGACCACAGTCTATGTCACCCACGACCAGATCGAGGCCATGACCATGGCCGACAAGATCGTCGTCATGCATGACGGCATCGTCGAACAGATCGGACCGCCGCTGGAGCTCTACGACAGGCCAAACAATCTCTTCGTCGCCAGTTTCATCGGCTCGCCCGCCATGAACCTGATCAAGGGCGAGATCGTCACCGACGGGTCTCCGTCCTTTCGCGGCGCCGGGGGAATTTCCGTGCCGCTGGCCGGCGCGCCGGCCGTTGGCAACGGTCATCCGGTGGTGCTGGGAATACGGCCCGAGCATTTGCGGCTATCGTCAGACCAAGGCATTCCAGTCACCGTCGCGGTGGTCGAGCCGACCGGGTCGGAAGTGCAGATCATCGGCCGCACCGCCGGCGGCGACGAGATCGTCGCCAATTTCCGCGAACGCCATGCCTTAACACCGGGCGAATCCATACGCCTCTCTGCCGCGCCTGGCCTGATTCATCTCTTTGACGGCAAGACCGGAACACGATTTGAAACGCGTAACGGATGGTAAGGACCGCATAGCAAGGAAGATAAACCGGAGGAGACGACCATGAAATTCACGAGACGCGATGTAATCCGCACGACCGCAGGTGCCGCGGCGGGAGCTCTGGGAAGCCGGTTCGTCGGCTCGCCGGCTTTTGCCCAGGAGGGCTTGAAATACAAGCCCGAGGAAGGCGCAAAGCTGCGGCTGCTGCGCTGGTCGCCCTTCGTCAAGGGCGATGAGGATCAATGGCTGGCCAACACCAAGCGCTTCACCGAGGCGACAGGTGTCGAGGTTCGTGTCGACAAGGAAAGCTGGGAGGACATTCGCCCCAAGGCAGCGGTCGCCGCCAATGTCGGTTCCGGCCCGGACCTCATGTTCGTCTGGTTCGACGACCCGCATCAATATCCCGACAAGCTGCACGACGTGACCGAGCTCGGCGAGTATCTGGGCTCGAAATATGGCGGCTGGCACGACGGACCAAAGCAATATGCGACGCGGGACGGCAAGTTCGTCGGCCTGCCGCTGGCCACGATCGGCAATGCCATCGTCTATCGCGAAAGCTGGGTGAAGGAGGCCGGCTTCTCCGAATTTCCGAAGGACACGGCAGGCTTCCTCGAGCTTTGCAAGGCGTTGCAGGCGAAGGGACATCCGGCTGGCTTCACGCACGGCCACGGCGTCGGCGACGGCAACAATTACGCGCACTGGCTGCTGTGGAGCCATGGCGGCCAGATGGTCGACGAGAGCGGCAAGGTGGCGATCAACAGCCCCGAGACGCTAAAGGCGATCGGATACGCGCAGGAACTCTACAAGACCTTCATTCCCGGGACCGAAAGCTGGCTCGACGTCAATAACAACCGCGCCTTCCTGGCCGGCGAACTCGGCGTCATCGCCAACGGCATTTCCGCCTACAATACGGCCAAGATCAACAAGGACAACGATCCGAAGCTGGCTGAGATCGCCAAGGACATCCGCACCACCAACCTGCCGATCGGTCCCGTCGGGAAATCGGTCGAACTGTTCCAGGTGACCACCGCCGTCATCTTCAACTACACGCCCTACCCCAATGCGGCCAAGGCCTATCTGCAGTTCATGTTCGAGGATCCGCAGATGACCGACTGGATCACCTCCTCGGCGGGCTATTGCTGCCAGACGCTGAAGGCCTTCGACAACAATCCAGTGTGGACGGCCGACCCGAACAATGCCGCCTATGCCAAGGCCTCGGCGACGCTGCGCCCCAACGGCTATGCCGGGCCGCTCGGCTATGCCTCGGCGGCGACCATGGCCGACTATGTCCTGGTCGACATGTTTGCCAAGGCGGTGACCGGCCAGGCGACGCCGCAGGAGGCGATGGAGGAGGCGGAGAAGCGCGCCAACCGCTACTACCGCGTTTGATCACGGCACCGCCGGGCAGCGTCTAGTGCGCTGCCCGGCCCGTCGCACAATCCCATGGCGGCCGTTGACGCCGTGACCTGATTCTCCGATGAGGAGCCCTCCATGGCCGTGCCGTCCGTTGCCGCCCAGCCGCGTCCGTCGATGCTTTCGCGGATCTCCGAAAGCCGCAACGCGCTGGGCTTCGGCTTCATGCTGCCGGCGGCGGCGCTGCTGCTGGTCTTCCTGACCTATCCGCTCGGGCTGGGCGTCTGGCTCGGTTTCACCGATGCCCGGATCGGCCGCCCCGGCATCTTCATCGGCGTCGAGAATTATCAGTACCTTTGGAATGACAACGTCTTCTGGCTCTCCGTCTTCAACACGCTGCTCTACACGGTCAGCGCCTCGATCCTGAAGTTCGTGCTCGGCCTGTGGCTGGCGCTCATCCTCAATGAAAACCTGCCGTTCAAATCGTTCTTCCGCGCGATAGTCCTGCTGCCCTGGGTGGTGCCCACTGTACTGTCAGCCATCGCCTTCTGGTGGATCTACGATTCGCAGTTCTCCATCCTGTCCTGGGCGCTGCAGCAAATGGGCCTGATCGACCACCGCATCAATTTCCTCGGCGATCCGGAGAATGCGCGCGCTTCGGTTATCGCCGCCAACGTCTGGCGCGGCATTCCTTTCGTCGCCATCACGCTGCTCGCCGGCCTGCAGACCATTCCGCAGTCGCTCTACGAGGCGGCCACGCTCGACGGCGCCAGTCGCTGGCAGTTGTTTCGTTATGTGACGCTGCCGCTGCTGACGCCGATCATCGCCATCACCATGACCTTCTCGGTGCTTTTCACCTTCACCGATTTCCAGCTGATCTACGTGCTGACCCGCGGCGGACCGGTGAATGCCACGCATCTGATGGCGACATTGTCTTTCCAGCGCGGCATTTCCGGCGGCCAGCTTGGCGAGGGCGCGGCCATCGCGGTGGCCATGATCCCGTTCCTGCTGGCGGCGATCCTGTTCAGCTATTTCGGCCTGCAACGCCGCAAATGGCAACAAGGCGGCGGAGACTGACATGGTCAAGACGGCCGCGACAAGGAAGGCGAAACGTGGGGATATCGACGAAGGCGGCATGGGCTACCTGCAGAGCCTGCCGCGCCGCGTGGTGACGGTCTATCTGCCGCTGCTGGTGTTCGTCTTCGTGCTTTTGTTTCCATTTTACTGGATGACGATCACGGCGGTTAAGCCCAATCTCGAGATGACCGACTATGCGCAGTTCAATCCGTTCTGGGTGGTGCATCCGACATTGGAGCATATCCGCTATCTCCTGTTCGAAACCTCCTATCCGGGCTGGCTGCTCAACACGATCATCATCTCGACCGCCGCCACGTTCCTGTCGCTGCTGGCGTCGGTGTTCGCCGCCTATGCGATCGAGCGGTTGCGCTTTTCCGGGGCGCGGCAGGTCGGCCTCGGCATCTTCCTCGCCTATCTGGTGCCGCCCTCGATCCTGTTCATTCCGCTGTCGGTGATGGTGTTCAACCTCGGGCTCTACGACACGCCCTTCGCACTCATCCTTACCTATCCGACCTTCCTGGTGCCGTTCTGCACGTGGCTGTTGATGGGTTACTTCCGCTCCATCCCGTTCGAACTGGAAGAATGCGCGCTGATAGACGGAGCGAGCCGGTGGCAGATCCTCACCAAGATCGTGCTGCCGCTGTCGGTGCCCGGCCTGATCTCCGCCGGCATATTCGCCTTCACCCTGTCATGGAACGAGTTCATCTACGCGCTGACATTCATCCAGTCCTCGGAAAACAAGACCGTGCCGGTGGGTGTGCTGACCGAGTTGGTGCGCTCCGACGTCTACGAATGGGGGGCGCTGATGGCGGGAGCGCTGATCGGCTCGCTGCCGGTGGTGGTGCTCTATTCGTTCTTCGTCGAGCACTATGTCTCGTCGATGACCGGCGCGGTGAAGGAGTGACGCGCCGGCTCACGCGAGGCGACCGCGCGGTCAGATCGCGCCGATGATGCCGCCGTCGACGCGGATGTTCTGGCCGGTGATGTAGCCCGCCCCTTCGGAAGCGAGGAAGGCGATGGTCGCGGCAATTTCCTCCGAGGTGCCGTAGCGCTGCATCGGCACGCTGTCGCGGCGCTCCTCGGTGGCCGGCAGGCTGTCGATCCAGCCGGGCAGCACATTGTTCATGCGCACATTGGCGGCGGCGTAGGTGTTGGCGAAGATCTTGGTGTAGGCGGCAAGACCGGCGCGGAACACGGCGGATGTCGGGAACATCGGGCTCGGCTCGACCACCCAGGCGGTCGAGATGTTGATGATGGCGCCGGCCCTCTGCTTGACCATCTGCGGCGCCACGATGCGCACCGGCCGGATGACGTTCATCAGATAGACGTCGAGACCGGTGTGCCACTGCTCGTCGGTGATTTCGAGGATCGGCGCGCGTGGCCCGTGGCCGCCGCTGTTGACCAGCACGTCGATGCGGCCGTAGCGCTCGAGCGTGAGGTCGGCGAGCCGCTGCAGATCGTCATTCGACTGGTTGGAGCCGGTGACGCCGAGGCCACCAAGCTCTTTCGCCAAGGCCTCGCCCTTACCTGAGGACGACAGGATCGCGACCTTGAACCCGTCCGCCGCCAGCCGCTTGGCCGCCGCCGCACCCATGCCGCTGCCACCGGCGACGACCACTGCCACTTTTTCTACATTCATCTTGATTTTCCTTCGCACGGGTTGGCGGGACTCTGAAGCCCATGTTTCCGACCTTCGAGCAATGCTATAAACGGTGTTGCCATCTGGTTCGAACCAGAAAGCCTGAAATCAAGCTGTAGAAAAACTCCTGCATGCCTGAAGCCTTCCTGAGCCTGCCACCATTGAATGCGCTGCGTGCCTTCGAAGCCGCCGCGCGTCATCTCAACTTCCGCATCGCCGCCGAAGAGCTGAACGTGACGCAAGGGGCGGTGGCGCAGCATATACGCGGGCTGGAGGCGGATCTCGGCGCAAAGCTGTTCGACCGGCTGCCGCGCGGCCTGGCGCTGACCGATGAGGGACGTGCCTATGCGCCGAACATTCGCCGCGCCTTCGAGCTGATCTCCGAGGCAACGCTGCTGTTGCGGCCCGAGCCGGCGCGGCTGACGATCAGCGTCACGCCGAGCTTTGCCACCAAATGGCTGATCCCCAAACTGCCGGAGTTCGTCGCCCACAACCCGCTCGTCGATTTGCGCATCCTGGCCAGCCAAAGCCTGTCGAGTTTTCAGGCCGACGGCGTCGACATTGCGGTCAGGCAAGGCCGCCCGCCCTTCGGCGCCGGCCTGATGGTCGACCTGTTGTTCCCACAGCAGATCGTCGCCATCTGCAGCCCTGCCCTGCTGCCAACCGAGGCGAACGAGATCGCGACGGCCGATATCCAGCATCATGTCCTGTTGCACGACGCGCACAATCTGTGGCCGGAATTCATGGAGAGAGCGCTCGGGCTGAAGATGGCCACCGAGGCCAAACGCATGCGCTTCAACCAGACAGGCCTCGCGATCGACGCCGCCATTGCCGGCCAGGGCATCGCGCTGGCCAGCCGGTTTCTCGTCGCTGCCGACATTGCCGCCGGCCGGCTGGTGCAGCCGATCAACGCAGAGATGCGTGGGACGCACGATTTCTATGTCGTGATGCCGCGCAAGCAACGGCACCCAGAACCGACGCAAGCCGTGCGGCAATGGCTGCTCGATGAGGGCGACGCGGCGGGGCTGTGATGGATAGCCGATCTCCCCGCAAGGCGGGAGATCCGCAGCTTGGCCGACGCCGCCCCTTTCAGCCTCGCCGAGCAATGTCGGCCGCCACTGCCTTCGCCTCGCGTCCAATTTCCCTGAGCAGACCGGTGACCGGATTGTAGAAGCCGACGAGGTAGAGGCCGAGTTGCGAGGCGCGGGCGTTGACGCCACTGCGCTCCGGCTGCAATTCCACGGGCAGAAACTTTTCGTAGCCCGGGCGATAGCCGGTGGCGAGGATGACGGCGTCGAAATTTTCCTGCCTGCCGTCGGTGAACGCAGCGCCGCGCTCGGTGAAGCCCGCTATGTCGGGCGCGATCTTGATGGCGCCTTTGGTGATGGCGTCGACCGTGCCGACGTCGATGACCGGGATGCGGCCGACTTCGTCGATCTGTTGCAGGATGCCCTGTTTCGGCCTGACGATGCCGTATTTCTCGAGCTTGCCCAGCGCGAAATCGAGGATGATCGGAAACATCCAGTCGTTCAGCGCCTGCGGCATTGGCCGGCTGGCGATGCCGACCATCTGGATCGGCACGCCAAACAGCTGGCGCGGCACGATGTGGACGCCCTTGCGCACCGAAATGGTCGGACGCGCGCCACTTTCCGCCAAGTCGAGCGCGATCTCGGCGCCGGTGTTGCCCATGCCGACGATCAGCACCGAGCGGCCGGCAAAGGGCGCCGCTTGCGTATAGTCGGCGCTGTGCAGCACCTCGCCCTTGAAAGCTTCGATGGCAGGGAGCCGGGGGACGATCGGCTCGGCATTGTTACCGCTGGCGATAACGACATGGCGCGCCTTGAGGTTGTCCGATCCTGTCTCGACCAGAAAACCGCCGTCCCCGAGGCGAATGGCTTTCACCGTCACGCCGAAGCGCGGGCGCAGATCGAATTTTTCCGCGTAGTCGTCGAGATAGCGGACCACCAGTTCGCGCGGCACGTAGCGCGGATAATTTTTGGGAAAGGGCAGGAACGGCAGCGACGAGAACGACTTGACCGTATGCAGATGCAGCCGCCGATAGTGCCGCCGCCAGGCGGGCGCGATCTCCTGCGATTTTTCGAGCAGGATGAAATCCACTCCTGCCCGCTTCAGGCAGGCACCGACCGCAAGGCCGGCGGGCCCGGCGCCGACAATAACGACAGTGGTGTCCAAGCGATTCTCCTCCCGCTAGCTCCTTAGGCTACGCGTAGAAGCGCAGGCGGGACAAGGCGCGCCTCACCTTCTCCCCTTGTTGGAGAAGGTGGACGGCGCGCTAGCGCCGAGACGCCTTCGCATCGCGGCGCGCACGCTACGCATCCTGTCCGGTCTCGGCTCACCCCGGTGACGAATGTCTATCCCGGCAATCGCCCCATGCTGTCGGACGGGCTGCCTGTCGCCGGCCGCACCGCGGTCGAAGAGCTCTACGTGCATGGCGGCATAGGCCCAATCGGCATGCATGCCGCCCCCGCCACCGCGCGCTGGCTGGAGGAGGCCGTGGTTCGGGCGATGGCAATCCGAAGCAGACATGGCTCCGGCCACAGCGATTTGCGGGATGGGAAGGGTGAGGCTGCGCGATGTCGTGTCGATCTAGCCCGCCACCAGCGCGAAGGGAGGCGTTCCTCCCTAGCCGACATGCTCGGCGCGCAGCTTCTTCTTTATCTGCTCGAGCGCTGCCTCGCCGCCGGCCGCCAGTTCGTCGGCGATCCTGGCCAGCTTGTCGTCGGCGTTGCGGTATTTGCTGCCCCAGGCGCCGAGCGTCGCCAGCACCGGCAACAGGTCGATGCCGGCCTCGGTCAGCCTGTAGATCGCCTTGAGCTTGTGCGTGGGGTCGTCGCTTCTGGTGACGATGCCCTCATCCTGCAAGGTCTGCAGCCGCTCGGCCAGCGTGCGCGACGAGATGCCTTCGCCTGATAGCAGGAACTCCCTGAAGTGCCTTTTTCCCGCGAAAATCATGTCGCGGATGATCAGCAGCGTCCAGCGGTCACCCAGCAGTTCGAGCGACAGGCTGATGGGGCAGCCGGATCTTTCCCTGGTCGACATTTCAATGCTTCCATTTCTAAATCACTTTACTATTGACATCATTTTTCTCTCGTGTCAATGGTTCCGAAAGTAAAGCAATAACCAACGCCGCCTGACCTGGCGCTGGTGACACCAGAGCTCAATCAGGAGAACGACGATGAGAAAACTGATCCTGCAGATGCAGATGTCGGTCGACGGTTTTGTCGGCGCGGCCGGCGATGAGCACTGGCAGCTCTGGGAATGGGGCGCCAACTGCCCGTGGGACGACGACTTGAAGCAGGATTTCAACGCGGTGTTCGCCGGCATCGATACCATTCTGCTCAGCCGCAAGATGGCCGAAGAAGGCTATCTAACCCATTGGGGCAATGCGGCAAAAAACTATCCGCGCGATCCCTTCTACGCCTTTGCGCAGCGCATCGTCGAGGCGCGCAAGGTGGTGCTGAGCGACAAGCTCGCGGCATCGCGGTGGGAGCGCACGACGCTTGCCAGCGGCGACCTGCCGCGCGAGGTCAAGGCCCTGAAAGCTGAAGGTGAAGGCGACATGGCGGTATTCGGCGGCGCCGGCTTTGCCTCGGCGCTGATTGCAGCGGGACTGGTCGATGAGTTCCAGCTGTTCATCAATCCGGCCGCGCTGGGCGACGGCGAGCGGATTTTCGACTGTGGCGGCTTCCTGAAATTGCGCCTGCTCGGCTCTAAAGCCTATGCCTGCGGAATGGTGGTGAACCGCTACGCGCCGGCAATGTGAAGTAGTTCAGCGATTGAATCCGTGGACCGCTTCAACTCTTTGTTTTTACGAGAACTCCGGACGGATCACCGCAACCCGCTCCTCGTGAACCTGCGCTAGAAATTGATCTCGACCGAAGCGGCACTTCGCTTTGCCGGCCCGTGAAACACCGCCTCGATGTTGTTGCCGTCGGGGTCGAGCAGGAAGGCGGCGTAGTAGCCGGGGTGGTAGGGCCGCTCACCCGGCGCGCCATTGTCGGCGCCGCCGGCATCGAGGCCGGCCTTGTAGAACGCATCGACCATGGCCTTGTCCCTGGCCTGGAGGGCCAGATGATGGCGCCCGGTCAGCTGTCCCTTCGCCGCCCGGCTGTCGAGGCTTGAGATGAACAGCTCGTCGGCCCAGAAATAGTCCTCTGCCTCGCCGCCGATCGGAATGCCGAGCACCTTGAAGACGGCTTCATAGAAGCGCCGGCTCGCCTTGAGGTCCCTGACCACCAGCTGGACGTGGTCGATGAGGCGGCCGCGATGCAGTTCCATGAGCGATATCTCCCGTCGCGAGACCACAAAGCTAGTGCCGCGGAGCGGCTCGTCAATTCGGCAGTCTATCTTGTCGGCGCGCTTGGCAGCCTTACGCCCCTGCTTTTGTCATATCCGGATGGACTTCCACGCAGACCGGATAAAAAATGCAATCGGATCGTCGGATTCGAAATCCCGCCAACGTCCTTCGGACGCAAGCGGCGCAACGGAGCTGGAGCGAGTGGCGCCGCATCGAAACCGATCTCGGGAGAAGAGCATGAACAGTTCCTACCGTTGGGTGATCGTCGCGTGCGGCGCGCTGATGACCTGTGTGGCGCTCGGCGCGATGTTTTCGCTGGCGATCTTTCTCGAGCCGATGGCGCTCGACACCAACTGGTCGCGAACCGGCATTTCCAGCGCCATGACGCTGAATTTCTTGGTGATGGGCGCAGGCGGTTTCGCCTGGGGCGCCATCTATGACCGTGTCGGCGCCCGCCCGGTGGTTTTTGCCGGCGCGGTGCTGCTCGGTCTGTCGCTGGTGGTGGCAAGCCGAGCCCAATCGCTGCTGGTCTTCCAGCTGAGCTATGGCGTCATCGTCGGGCTGGCGGCCAGCGCCTTCTTCGCGCCGATGATCGCGCTGACCACCGCCTGGTTCGAGACCCATCGCAGCCTGGCCGTGTCGCTGGTCTCGGCCGGCATGGGCGTGGCGCCGATGACCATTTCGCCCTTCGCACGCTGGCTGATCACGGCCTATGACTGGCGTACCGCCATGTTCGACATCGGGATCATGGCTTGGGTGCTGTTGCTGCCGGCCGTCTTCCTGGTGCTCCAGCCGTCGGCGGCGGTCGCGGCAGCGGATGGCAGCGCGCCCGCACCTGCCGCGGCCCCCGGCATGTCAGTCGGCCAGGCGTTGCGCTCGCCGCAATTCCTGGTGCTGGGCATGACCTTCTTCGCCTGTTGCGCGGCGCATTCGGGGCCGATCTTCCACATGGTGAGCTATGCCATGTCGTGCGGCGTGGCGCCGATGGCAGCCGTGTCGATCTACAGCGTCGAGGGCCTTGCCGGCCTTGGCGGGCGCGTGCTCTACGGCGTGCTCGGCGACAGGCTGGGCGCCAAGCCGGTGCTGATCGTGGGCCTCGCCATCCAGGCGGTGGTGATCGCCGCCTATCTCGCCGTCGGCAATCTCGAGCAGTTCTATCTCCTGGCGATCATCTTCGGCGCCACATATGGCGGCGTCATGCCGCTCTATGCGGTTCTGGCGCGCGACTATTTCGGGCCACGCATCATCGGCACGATACTTGGCGCCGCGACCCTGTTGTCCAGCCTCGGCATGTCGTTCGGCCCGCTCGCCGGCGGCATGATCTTCGACGCCTATGCCAGCTATTCCTGGCTGTTCATCGGCTCGGCGCTGATCGGCCTCGGTGCTGCCGGCATCGCCATCGCCTTCCCGCCGCAGCCCGGCCGAGAGAGGCTGCAGGCGGCATGAGCGAAATTTCCCCTCGAGGGGAAATACTCATCACCCTGTCCCCGTTCCCGAGCGCAGCTCTTCTCTGCCCTCGTCGTCGCGGCTGAGCCTGGCGTCCGAGATCAGCACCACCGGGCATTGGCAGCGCTGCAGCACGCCGGTGGTCGTCTCGCCGAAGAAGAGTTCCTCGCCAGGGCGCCGCGCCACGCCCATGACGATCAGCGCCGCCCCCCTGCCGGCCTGGCGGGCAATGGCATCGGCGGCGGCGGCCCGGCTGCGGATGGCCGTCTCGATCTCGACGCCATAGCGGTCGGCTAGTGCGAC
Organism: Mesorhizobium sp. P170090; assembly: GCF_057786115.1. NCBI lineage: Bacteria > Pseudomonadati > Pseudomonadota > Alphaproteobacteria > Hyphomicrobiales > Phyllobacteriaceae > Mesorhizobium > Mesorhizobium sp. P170090. Next base: position 3,246,491 of record NZ_JBYNWH010000001.1, on the reverse strand, counting down.
GGTATCCTTCAGCACCGCCTCCCTGCGGCGATGCGAGACAGTGTCGCGCGGTTCGTCGCGGCCGACGCGCGCGACATAAAGTATCTTGACCCGCGCACCCGTGACCGCTGCAATCGCCAGCGCCATTTCGGCACCCCGGCGGGCGATCGCGGTGCCGTTGACCGGAACCAGAATCTTCCCGCCTTCAGGTCCTAGCCTTGGCATCTGGCGGCCGGCGCCGGTCGCCTTCAGCACCAGGCATAGCGGGCCCTCGAAGGCGCCGGCGATCTCGTTGATGCGGCGGGCAAACCCACCTTTCGACGTGACCGCGCGGCCGAGCCCGATCAGCAGCAGCCCATAGCCTTTGCGCGCCTCCTTGGCAACCGTTTCGGCCGAAAGCTCGGCCTCGTGGCGCCGCGTGACAGGCGCCGCGCGGGCCAGCTCCTCGTCCGAACTCCTGGCGGCCTCGCGGCTGTCCTCGGCACCCTTTTCGATCGGCTCGAGCTTCGCATCCGTGCCGGGCTCGGCCTCCTCCCCCTCGCCTCGGACATGCAGCACCGTCGTCGGCCTGCCGGCGCCCACGACTCCTGCGAGGTAAGCAGCAAAGCGGCCGACAACGCCCTCATCGGTCACCACCAGCAGTCGTTCCAGATTGGCGATGAAGCCGCGTTGGTCGATCTCCTCGCGCTCCAGACGCTTCTTCTCGTTCTCGCCCATCGGCAAGCGGCCGAGTGCCCAACGCAAGGTCGGCGGCATGGCGAGCGTGGTGATGACGGCCATGGTCACGATCATGGTGAAAAGATCGTGCGACAGAACGCCGATCGACAGGCCAATCGAGGCGACGATGACTTCGGTCGAGCCGCGCGCGTTCATGCCGCAACCGACGGCGATGCCTTCCTTGCGGCTCATGCCGGCAAGCTCGGCGCCGATGAAGGCGCCGGCGAATTTGCCGAAGCTGGCGATCAGCACCAAAGCGGCCGTGAGTAGCGCAAGCTCGTGGTCGACAAGCACGGTGAGATCCGCCGAAAGGCCGGCGACGCCGAAGAAAACCGGCATGAACAGCGCCATGATGACGCCGCGCAATTGCCCTTCGATATGACGCGACAGGATCGGCGATTCCCCAACCAGTATGCCGGCGACGAAGGCGCCAAGCACGGTGTGGACGCCGATCAGATCGGTGATCAGCGCCATTGCGCCCATGATGGCGAGAATGACGGTGACGACGGCGTATTCGCTGCGGAACGTATCGTTGGTCCAGCGGATGGCGTCGAAGACGATGCGGCGGCCAATCGTGAAGGAAAACCCCATGAAGGCGGCAACGCCGACAATGGTGAAGGCAAGGCTGCCGAGCTCGAAGCGCCCCTTGGTGGCGATGCCGATGGTGATGGCGATGATCACCCAGCCGATCGTGTCCTCGATGATGGCCGACGAGACGATGGTCTGACCGAGATCGCGGCGCATGAAGTTCATCTCGCGCACCACCATGGCGACGATCTTGACCGAGGAGATCGACAGCGCCGTGCCGAGGAAGAGACCGGCGACAATGCGCTCGGTTCCGTCGGCCAGCAGCGAGGCCGGCATGAGCTGTGCGGCGGTGAAGCCGAGCGCGAAAGGCACGGCGACGCCCGCGGCGGAGATGGAAAAGCACGCACGGCCGACCCTGCGCACCAGCCGCAGATCCGTCTCCATCCCGGTGAGCAACAGAAGCATCAACACGCCGAGCTGTGCGATGGCGCTGATCATGCTCTTTTGGGTGGCGTCGCCTGAAAAGATCACGCGTTCTGCTTCCGGCAATAGCCAGCCGAGCAGCGATGGCCCGAGCAGGATGCCGCCGATGAGCTGACCCATCACCGCCGGCTGGCCGAGACGCTCCAGCAATTCGCCGATGCCGCGGCCGACGAGAAGCAGAAGGAGGATTTCGAGAACGAAAATGCCCTCGCTGGACATGCCGGTCTTTTCGGCTGCCAACGATGCGGCCGGCATGAATGCGAAGGCTGCCGCGGCAAGCGCGACCGACCGGCGCCGGTTGACCACGAAGGACATGCACCCCCTCATCGTGCCCGGTATAACGTTTGCGGGCGAGATCGGTTGCACGCCACGCTCCCTTGGCGCGCCGCAGGTTCCTCCTTACCTGAATCGCATAACGGGCCTATCTGACTGCGGATAAACCGCCGAGACCCGGGCCGGCGACGGAACATTTTCAACCGATTGCGCGTTGCGCGGATGGGGATGACCGGCGTCGTTTCGGCCGGCCATGGCGTTGGGAGGCGCGTGGCAAGGGATGTCCCAGGTCAAGACCGTGAAAACCGACGAAGCGGCTGCAGCGCCGCGGGCCTCTGATGCGTTCGCGCTGAAGCTCACCTCATCGGAATTCGTGGCCACCATGTCGCATTTCCACCGCGCCGAAATCGCCCGCATGGCCGGCTGGCGCGACCGGCTGGACCGTACCAGCAACTGGGCGATTACTGTCGTCGCCGCCATGCTCTCAGTCTCACTCTCGACGCCCAGCGCCCATCATGGGGTGCTGCTCTTTGCCATGCTGCTGACCACGCTGCTGCTATGGATCGAGGCGCGGCGCTATCGTTTCTTCGACGTCTACCGGGCCAGGGTGCGCCAGTTCGAGCGCTATTATTTCGCGCAGATTTTCTCGCCGCAGCCCGACTACGCCTCCAACTGGCTGGCCATCGTCGGCGAAGGCCTGCGTTCGCCGCGCTTCCTGATCTCGCAACGCGCGGCGTTGGTGCGCCGGCTGCGCCGCAACTACATTTTCATGTACACGATCCTGATGCTGGCGTGGGTGCTGAAGATCACGACGCCCAGTCTGCAGCGCGAAGGGTCGCCGATAGGCTTGGGCGCGTCATTTCTCGACGCCGCGCGCGTGGCGCAGCTCGGCCCGGTTCCAGGCATCTATGTCGTGTGCATGGTCGGGCTGTTCTATGTCGGCCTACTCGCAGCCGCTTTCCTCATCTCAAGCGACGAGGGCGAGCTTTCGCATGGCACCGTGCATGTCTGAGAGCGGCCTCGAAAAGCGCAATCTGCCGCGGTGATCTTCAGCAGACATTGTCGACCATCAGAGCGGTCGCTTCCGACCGGCTTGCGGCTTCCTCAACCGGAAGCCGTGCGCGATGGCGCTTGTAGGCGGTGAGCGCGATGACCAGCACGCAGCATACGGCGTTCAGCCAGTTGATCGCCGCCAGAGCGGGATCGTTCAGATTGATGTGGGCGTAGAGTCCCGTCGTGGCGTTGGCGCCTGTCCACAACAGCCAGGTCGCGTAGGAAATCGCCGACGCCCCGTGCCTGTCCCGGGCCACCCGCACGATCTGCGGCAGGTAGGACACCACCCGCAAGCCATTGAAAATAGTGAAAAGATAAAAAGACAGATCAGCAAGTGTCATCCGAAACCCCTGTCATGGCCGGACGTCCCATAGCGTTCCTTGCAGTGGCGGCATGTGAGCCCGTTCACATGCCGGTTTCGATTTTCCTGTTGCGGCCCGGCATCCGGATTCTTTCGCCATGGGGGCGTTCGCCGTGAGCCAGCCCGACGAGGTCGACATGAACCAGATCTTGTTTCGGCCGACGGCGCGGGAGTGCTAAACAGATCTCGTGCTTGGGCAAAGTTCGGGTTGACCGCTGCCAAGCGCGCGGCGACTATCCCTGCAACGTGCAGGAGGACATGAGAATGGACGAACCCGATCGCTGGCGGCACATGGCGAGCGCCCCCAAGGACGGCAGCCGCATCCTGGTCACGGTCAGGCCATCGGAACAGGGGCCGGCCGAGGTCGACCTCGCTTACTGGTCGCGCGCCGACCAGTTCGGCACGGAGGGCTGGCGCTCTTCCGATTCGTCGCCAGGACGGGTGATCGAATACCCCGAACCGGAGTTGAAATGCTGGATGCCGCTGCCGACGGCCAATCTGAGCCGGGCTTCAATGCCAAGTCCGTGGCAAGGCGAAGACGTCCCGCTGCTCGACGGCTCCGGGATATGATCTCGGCGGGATGACCGTAGGAAATACGCTGCCGGCCCAATACTTGACGGCCTTACTTCGGCCGACGCACCGATCGCACCATGCCGCCAGGGCCGCTGCCGCAAAAGAAGCGGTCGCCGCCGTCGGATTCGAGCCCGGAAACGCCCACCCCCGCCGGCATGTCGAGCCGTTCCAGCACCTTGCCAGTTTGCGGATCGACGCGCCGGACATCGCTCTGGTCGCCTTCCCAGGTGCCGTGCCAGAGCTCGCCATCGACCCAGGTCACTCCGGTGACGAAGCGGTTTGAGTCGATGGTGCGCAGGATTTTCCCGGTCTCGGGATCGATCTGGTGGATCTTGCGCTCCCGGTTCTGCCCCACCCAGAGCGTGCCCTCGGCCCAGGTCATGCCGGAATCGCGGCCGCCGCCGGGCGCCGGGATGGTGGAGAGCACCTTGCCGGTATCGGGGTCGATCTTCTGGATGCGGTCCCCGGCGAGCTGGAACAGATGCCGGCCGTCATAGGCGGTGCCGGCATGTGCCGCGACATCGATCGAGCGCAGCGTCTCGCCGCTTGCCGGATCGAAGGCGGTCAGCCGCTCGCCCGTCGCAAACCAGACATTCTGTCCGTCGAAGCTCACGCCGTGCACGGTGTCGACATCAGGAAAGGGCCCGTATTCGCGCAGGATTTCCGCTGCTGAATGTTTCATGTCCTGGTCCTCGATCATGGTCACCTTTCCTAGCCGTTCGGCAGCGGCGACGGGAGTAACAAGGTGGTCGTGAAACCAGCGACCGGTGGCGTCATCCAGCGCCGCGCCCGGCCGTGGCCGAAGGACTGCACTTTGCCGGTCTCGGCCAACTGCTCGAGCGCCCGCTGTACGCTGCGCTGTCCGGCGCCCAGCGCCAGCGCCAACGCCGAGCTGGCCCAGGATTTACCATCGGCCAGGAAGGCCAGCACCGCGGCGTGCCGCTCCTCGATCGGCCGCGCCAGCACCGCCACGGAGCCTGCTTCGCGCGGCTTTAGCGCAAAGCCCTGGCTGGTCGCGCCGATGCCCGCCAGCGGCCGCAATTCGGCGCGCAGCCGGCCGATCTCGACCCGCAGCCTGGCGCGATGCGATTCATCGGCATGCCGGCCGCCAAAGGCGCGGGCAATCAGCGTCGCCCTCGGCACATCCGCCGGCCAGGCTTCGGCAAGCGCGCGCGCCAGCGCAAACAGCACCGGCCGCGTTGCCAGCGAGATCGTTGTTTCCTGCTTGTGCACGATATAGCGGAACGTATCGACGACCAGCGCGCGCGACGCCTGCAGCGCCTCGACTTCTTCGAGCAACAGCGGATGCTCCTCGCCGCCTGCGATCAGCCGCGCCGCCGGCGTCTCCAGCGCCAGGAAGGCGCTGTCGACCTCCGCCATGAGACCCGGAATGCCGGCCCGGCGGGCGGCATGGCGCGCCCACTCAAGGGCTGCGCGCGCGGCCTTCGTCTTCAGGCGCCGCATGGCGATGCCGGCAACCGCGAGTTCATGCGCGGCGCGTGAGGCCGGCGGAAGCGGCGACGGATCGAGCCCAGCCAGCACGTCTTCAGCCTCGTCGAGGCGGCCGATCAGCAGCAGGCGGCGCACTTTGAGATGCCCGGCATGCGCCGCGTTCAGCCGGTCGCCATGCTTTTCCAATGTCGACCGCGCCGCGTCGAGCGCCTTGGACGGCCAGCCGAGATCACGCGAAACAAGTGCGATCTCGGCTTCGGCGACAACGCACCTGGCGCGCGCCACCGCCTCCTTTGGACCGAAGGCACGGCCGGCCCTACGCAACAGTACTTTGGCGCGATCGAAATCGCCGAGCTGCGCCATGGCAATGCCGCGCAACGCCAGCGCCGGGGCATCCTCGCGCAAGGCGACGCGGTCGAGTGCCGCCAGAGGATTGCCCGCCGCCAGCGCCAGCCCTGCCGCGGTGATCAGCGAGTCCATGCAAATCCCGTCACATTTGTAACTCCCACCGCTCCCCTTATCGGCCCTAACTTAAGTCACCACCGCCAAGCAGCAAGCCGCGGACGGCGACCTAGCCATCTGGACTGGTTGAAGACGCCCAGGCCTGCGTTGACGGCAATATTCGCATTCGCTAGCCTGAGCATCTCAGACAGTCGTGTTAAGCTTCTCAATAAGGAAAAACCGACCATGCCTGCTTCCGAGGACTTCGAGCCCACCGTGCGGCCTCGCCACCCCTGCTGCGGTGGCCCCCCTGCAAATGCCGTCACATTTGTAACTCCGCCCTCGCCGCCTCGCGGCCCTAGCCTGCCTCACGATCAACAGGCAACGACAAGCCACAACGGCTCAACAACTGGCAAAGGAAACAAGCAATGACCAAGCACGTGGCAATGAAGACCCCACCGGTCGTTTCAAGGCAAGAATGGGAAGCCGAGCGCGAAAAGATGCTGGTGAAGGAAAAGGCAACGATGCGCGCCAGGGACGCGCTGTCGGCCGAGCGCCGGCGCATGCCATGGATGGAAGTAGACAAGGCCTATGTGTTTGAAGGTCCCAACGGCAAAGCGAGCCTGCTCGATTTGTTCGAGGGCCGGCGCCAGTTGATCGTCTACCGCGCCTTCTACGAACCCGGCGTCCACGGCTGGCCCGAACATGCCTGCCGCGGCTGTTCGCTCGGCGCCGACCAGGTCGGCCATCTCGCCCATCTCAACGCCCGCAACACCACGCTTGCCTATGCCTCCCGCGCGCCGCAGGCCGACATTGCCAGCTTGAAGCAGCGGATGGGTTGGGAGATGCCCTGGTACACAATCACCGACAGTTTCGACAAGGATTTCGGCGTCGACGAATGGCACGGCCACAACGTGTTCATCCAGGACGGCAAGAAAGTGTATCGCACCTACTTCATCAACAACCGCGGCGACGAGCAGATGGGCACGGTCTGGAGCTACCTCGACGCAACGCCGCTCGGCCGCCAGGAAATCTGGGAGGATTCGCCCGAAGGCTATCCGCAGACCGAGCTCTACAGCTGGTGGAACTGGCACGACAATTACGACGCCGCACCCGACAAGACGTGGGAGGAAGTGTCGGCGGCCGGCGAAGCCGCGTTCCGCAACAAGGACGGCAAGTAAGGACCTGGAGCGGCGCCCATCCAGCTTGGTTTCCTGTCCCTCACGGGACAGGAAAGCCGGGCATTGATCATCAAGGGATTATGACCATGAGCGATATCGGCACAGGCACCGGCAGTGAGGTCCCTCAACGCTCCGATGCAGTTTCTCTCCGCACCGCCGAGTGGCTATGCCTCGCCGCGGCCCCTGTTTTCGCCGTGATGGCGCTGCTCACCTGCATTCACGCTGGCGACGGCGCCATGTCGTGCCTGGGGGCCGATGCCTCCCCGCTCACCGGCATGCCGCTGATGTATCTCTTGATGAGCGCCGTCCATCTGGCGCCTTGGCTGCGCGTGATTTCCGGCCGGCCGGTCCGGCGATAGGCTGGACCGCCGCCGCCATGCTAACGCTCTTTACGTCGGAGAGAGACTATGAAGCTGGTCAGGCTGAGAGCGCCGGGCGGGTTGGACAAGCTAGACCTGGTCGAGGAGGATCAGCCCCGGCCTGGGCCGGGAGAAATGCTGGTCAGGATTCGCGCTTGCGCGCTGAACATGCGCGACGATTTCGCCGTACAGGGCAAGGTGCCGCTCGCCGACGGCCGCGTGCCGCTGTCGGATGGCGCCGGCGAGGTGATCGCGATCGGTGACGGCGTCGACACGTTCAAGCCGGGCGACAGCGTCGTCAGTGTTTTCTACCCCTGGTGGCTGGCCAGCGACATGAGATCCGATACAAGCCGCGACATTCCCGGAGACAGTTTCGACGGCTTCGCCAGCGAGTATGTGTGCATGCCGGCGCAGGCCTTCACCACGGCGCCGGCGGGCTATACGCATCTCGAGGCGGCAACGCTGACCTGCACGGGCGTCACGGCCTGGCGCGGCCTGGTGACATGCGGCAAGGTAAAGCCCGGCGACACCGTGCTGATCCTTGGCACCGGCAGCGTGTCATTGTTTGCGCTGCAATTTGCCAAGGCCGCCGGCGCAAGGGTCATCGCCACGTCGTCCGATGAAGAGAAGCTGGAGAAGCTCAGACGGCTCGGGGCCGAGAGCGTCATCAACTACAAGGCGGTGCCGCAGTGGGGCGGCAGGGCCAGGGAACTGACGGACGGACGCGGCGTCGATCATGTGATCGAGGTCGGCGGACCGGCGACGCTGGCGCAGTCGATAACGGCCTGCCGGACAGGCGGGCATATCGCACTCATCGGCGTCCTGACCGGCTTTGCTGCAGAAGTTTCGATCCCGGCGCTGTTTTCGAACCAGATCCGCATCAGCGGAATTTCCATCGGCAGCAAAGCCGACCAGCAGGACATGATCCGTGCCATAGAGGTCAACCGCCTGAAGCCCGTCATCGACAGCAGCTTTCCACTGCAGGATATCGCCGCCGCCTTCAGGCACTACGAAGCGCAAAGGCATTTCGGCAAGGTCTGCCTCGAGCTTTAGATCCTGCGATCGGCATTCCTACCCAGCGGCCGGCGCCAGCGTCCCGCTTGCCATCAGGCCCCAGAGCTGATCGGCGGTCAGCTGTCTGGCCGAGCCGTCGTAAGCCACCCTGCCGAGGCTGAGCACGACGATCCTGTCGGCCAGCGCCCTGACCGTCGACAGGTCGTGCGTGACCAGGATGACGCCGGTGCCGCTGGCGGCGATCGAACGGATCAGCTTGACGACCTGCGCGGTCTGCTTGACGCCGAGCGCGGCGGTGGGCTCGTCGAGGCAGATCAGCTTGACGTGATCGGCAAGCGCGCGGGCAATGGCGATGGACTGCCGCTGGCCGCCCGACAGCGAGCGCACCAGAACGTTTTCGTCGCGAAGCGTGACGCCCAGCGCGGCAAGCCGGGCACAACACTGCTCGGCGGCCTTTCGGTCGTCGCGAACCGGGAAGACACCGAGCCAACGCCGCGTTTCCTCACGCCCGAGGATCATGTTGTGGGCGACGCTGAGGTTTGGGCAGAGCGCCAAATCCTGGTAGACCGTCTCCAGGCCGGCGCCGCGTGCATCCTGCGGGCTCCTGAAGGAAATCGGCTGGCCCTCGAGGGTCATCGCGCCGGCATCGGGCTGGATGGCGCCCGAAATAATCTTCACCAGCGTCGACTTGCCGGCGCCATTGTCGCCGAGCAGACAGACGATCTCGCCTTTGCCGACCGTGAAGCTCGCCTCTTCCAGGGCCGTCAGCGCGCCGTAGGATTTGCGGGCGCCGGCAATCGAGAATGCCGGACCTTGCGGGGCTTCTCCATTGCCCGCCGTCACGGCAGGGCCGGCCGATGCGACGGCACCATTGTCCGCCACCGTGAAGTTGGTCGCGGCCACCAGGGCGCGCCGGCCGCGAAAACCGATCGCAGCCTGGTCGGCCACCAACGCGAGCAACAGCATGCTTCCCACCGAAATGGATTGCCACCATGATTGCAGGCCGACGAAGATCAGTCCTGCATTGAGGATGCCAATGGTGGCAACGCCGATGGCGATGCCGAGCGGCCTGCCGGAGCCGCCGGAAAACGCAACGCCGCCGAGGATTGCAGCGGTGAGCACGTCGAGCTCGAAGCGAACGCCGATGGTCGGCGTGATGCTGCCGAGACGACCGGCGATCAGAACCGAGACCAAACCGATCAGCAAGCCATTGGCGGCGTAGAGGCCAACCACCGTGCGCCGCACCGGAATGCCGCAGAGTTCGGCTGCGCGCGGGTCGCCGCCTATGGCGTAGAGCCTCAAGCCGGTGACCGTGCTGGTCAAGACAAAGGCTCCGATCACAAAGACCAGCGCGGCGATGATCACGGTGTACTGGATGCCGAAGATCTTGCCCCGCCCCAATTCGAGCAGAGCCTCGGGAAAACCATAGACCGCGGTGCTGGAGACGACGAAGGCAAGGCCGCCATAGAGCGCCAGCATCGCCAGCGTGACGATCAACGGCGAGATGCTCAGCCTGCGCACCAGCAGACCGTTGAGCAGACCGAGCAAAAGGCCCAGACCCAGGCCGACGCAGATCGCCAGCAGCGCGCTCTGCGTCGCCACCGCAACCTTGGCAGTGATGATGCCGATCAAGGCGACCATGCTGCCGATGGAGAGGTCGACATAGCCGGCGATCAGCAGCGCGGAGGTGCCGAGCACGGCAATCAGGATCGAGGTCGAGTTGACGCCGATGACGACGAAATTGTCGAGGCTGAAGAACGATTTGTTCAACAGCGAGAAGGCGACGATCAAGCCCAGCGCAACCAGGGCAAGGCCGACGCGGCCAGACGCTTCGCCCGGCGCCTTGACGCCCGGCAGCAAGGATGAAAACCGGCCCGTTTGCAGCGGCGTCGTCCCCGTTCGAAGGCTGTCTGTGCTCATGCTTGCCTCTGACTGAAGCGAGCGGTTTCAGGTCAGGCTGAACCCGCCCGTACCGCGCGGGAAAAACAGGCGCTACTTTGCCTCGGATGACCAGGGGAAATTCACATACTGGTCGCGCGTATCGTAGCAGATGTTGCCGTACATCCTGAGATAGATGTCGCGGCGCTTCGGGTCCTTGTAGACCGCGGCCGGGTCGGCGACGTCGGCCTCGTACTGGGCCATGTAGTCGCTGGTCAGCGCCACGGGCAGGATATCCATCGCCTGCGGGATGCTCTTGCCCTCCAGCCAGTCGGCGGCATGCTGGCCCATGGCGTAGGCGAAGACCGGCGAAGCAAGGCTGATGCTTGCCTTGTAGGGACCGCCGCCTTTCTTGATCGCGGCGACCGCTTCCGGCTCGCCGTCGATGCCGCCGAGGAACTGGTCCGGCCGCGCCTTGCCCGCCGCTTCCAGGGCAGCCAGCGCGCCGAGCACGACCGTGTCGGCGCCGAGCACGACATCGACGTCGGGATGGGCCTGGAGAATAGTGCTCATCGTGGCAAAGCCGCCTTCCTTGTTGACGGGATTGGGCGAGATGTCGGCGACGATGGTGACGCCTGGCATAGCCTTGAAGATGTCGCGCATGGCGGCAAAGCGCGGCGCCAGGAATTCCATGCTGTCATGCGACAGGATGACGACATTGGCCTTGCCGCCGAGCTTGTCCTTTATGTAGGCCGCGGCCGCTTCGGCCAGCACCTTGCCGGTCTCGTATTGCGGCGCGTTGAGCAGCGACGTCGCCGGCGGCGGCACGATGGTGCCGACATAGGCGCCCGACCAGATAAGCTCCTGCAGGCTGCGGCTCATCGAGGCCGGGTCCACGGGGGCTGCGACCAGACCGCCGATCTTGGAGGCGAGAAACAATTGCACCTGCTCGACGCCCTTGGCGGCGTCATTGTTGGCAAGCGCGCGGCGATATTCCAGCCCGCGATCCTTGGCGGCGGCGGCCAGGCCGCGGTCGACGCCCTGCATGAATTCACGCTCGTTATCCTGCGCGAAGGCCAGCACCTTGTTCAGGCCGGGCGGTGGGCTGCAGGCCGGCGCCTTCGGATCGAACGGCGCAAATACCGCCGGCTTGGTGAGCCCGGCCGGGCCGTCCTGCGCGCTTGCCAGAATGGTACCGCCCGCGAGCACACCGGCAACGCCGAGCAGCGTGGCCAGCATCATGTTCCTGTCAGATCGCATTTTACTTCCTCCCTGTCGTTGATTGTTGCCGCGCATCGCAAGCCTCGCGGTCGCTACTCTTCCCAGTCTCCCCAGATACCCACCTTCCCGCTCGCAAGTCAAAACTTTTTCCAGTGGAATTAATTAATCGGAGATAGTTGGGTGGCTCGCCCACGCGATCACGCCTTGGCGATCAGCGACTGGACGACTTTGGCCAATTCCGTGCCGAGCACGCGATGCGCGTCGCTGTCGAGGTGAATGCCGTCTACCGCGCTCGACTCGACGACGTCGCCGGCGTTGAAGAACGCGGCGCCGGCGCGCCGGGCCGCATCGCGGAACAGGCCGGCAAAGTGCATCGACTTTGCGGCGCCGCCCAGGAACATCTGGCCGAACCAGTCGACCTCCAGCATCGGCGGCGGCGCTACTATCAGGACCGCGGGCGCCACGCCCGCGGGGCCAGCTTCGCTGCGCAGGACAATTCTGGCCAAGATCTCAATAGAATCAGCGACGTCGTTCGGCGTTACCGAGAACCTATGCTTCAGATCGTTGGTGCCGAGCATCAGGATGACGAGGTCGAGCGGCATATGCGTTTCCAGGCACACCGGGAGCGATTTGAGCCCGTTCTTGTGGAGACCTTCGATCGGATCGTCGTGCACGGTGGTGCGCCCGCCCTGCCCTTCTTCGATCACATCCCATCCGCTGCCGAGCTGGCGGCGCATGATGCCCGGCCAGCGCCGGTCGGGCGTGAAGCGGCGCCGTCCGACGCGGGCCAGGGTGGGAATGGCGCCATAGGTATTGGAATCGCCAAAGCACATGATTGTCCGGGTCTGCGTCACGGCATTGCTCCTCCAGGCTTGCATACTTTGAACGACAGCAGGCCGGCCGGCGTCAACTACATTTTTCCATCGGGTGGATTTAAGTGTTGCCTTGCCGTGCCCGCATTGCTACGTCAGCGCTTTGATCGGCTCGCCTTGCGGCCAACCTCCTTGCGCAGGGGAAAGCGTGACCGGCACCAGCTTCTTCAGTCTCGAAAAGATCGCCGAGGGCCGCAGCGGCGGAACCACGCAGGCCGAGAGCCGCATCTACAACGAACGCCTGATCGTCTCGCTGATCCGCCGGCACGGCCAGCTGGCCAAGACCGATTTGACGCGGCTGACCGGGCTGGCCGCGCAAACCATTACCACCATCGTCAACCGCGCCGCCGACAACAAGCTGCTGCTGCGCCTGGAGCCTCTGCGCGGACGGCTGGGGCAACCCTCGGTTCCCTATGCGTTGAACCCGAAAGCCGCCTATGCCTTCGGCCTCAAGGTCGACCATCGCAGCGCCGACGTCGCCCTGGTCAATTTCGTCGGCGACGTGATGGCGTTCGAACGCACACTGTTCGACTATCCGACGCCCGTCGAGGTGATGAAATTCGCCAAGGGCGCCATCGCGCGCATGTGCCGCAAGCACAGATCGATAGAGCAAGACCGCATCGCGGGTCTTGGCATCGCCTCGCCATTCCATCAGTGGAACCTGAGCGAAGAGGGCGCGGTGCCGGCGAGCAGGCTGGATGCCTGGAGGGAAATCGACATTCGCGCCGAACTGGACCGGGCGTTCGACTGGCCGGTGTTCCTCTACAACGACGCCACGGTGTCGGCCGCGGCCGAACTGATGTTTGGCGCCGGCGGATCGCGCGCCGACTTTCTCTATGCCTATGTCGGGCACTTCATCGGCGGCGGCCTGGTGCTCGATCATCACTTGTTCCCCGGCCGCAACAAGCTGGCCGGGGCGCTGGGCGACATGCCGGTGCCCGCGCCGGGGCGCAAGGGCGACCGGATGACCCCGCTGCGGCGCGTCGCTTCGCTGCATTCGCTGGCCGGCAAGCTCAACGACCAGGACAATGGGGACGAGGGCGCCGGCCGCATCTGGTCGTCGCCCGACGACTGGGGCGACCTTGGAGAGCCGCTCACCGCGTGGATCGATGAGGTTTCGGACGGGCTTGCCTATGCCGCCCGCAGTGCCGTTGCCTTGCTCGACATCGACAATGTGGTGATCGATGGCGCCATACCCAATGGCGTGCGCAAGGAGATCGCCAAGGCCATGCGCAGAAAGCTGGCACGGATCCTTGTCGATCGCCCCGAGCCGTTCTCCGTCATCGAGGGGACGTTTGGCCATCTCGGCCCCGTCATCGGCGGCGCCAGCATTCCGCTGCTGGTGAAATATTCGAACGACAAGGAATTGCTCTTCAAGGAATAGGCGCGCAGCCGCCGGCACCAGGCATTTCCCCAAAACAGCGAACTGTGAGACTTGTCACATACCTGCTCGTGAAGCGCGTGCTACTTGCACTCTGCGGTTGGTCAACGCCGAAAGAAATCGCCTGCCATGGTCTGGCGGTGACGGGCCTTTCACTTTATGCTGTGGCAGGTTGCATATCTCAACGGACCTTGATGCCGCAAGCGGTGTTCTCGTCGGCGTCAGGCCGCGACCAGGAGTTTTGTCATGCTCCGACTTTGCGGATTTATCGCGGCCTTCATCCTTGCCGGCCTCACAAGCTTCGAGGCCTTCGCCGATCGAAGGGTCGCGCTCGTCATCGGCAATTCCGATTATCGCGACATCCCGGCGCTGAAGAACCCGGCCAAGGATGCCCAGGACGTATCGGCCACGTTCCGGCTGGCCGGCTTCGAGGTTTTCGTCGCCGAGAACCTCACCAAGCAGCAGTTCGAAGGCCAGTTCCGGGACTATCTGGCCGCCGCCGACGGCGCCGATCTCGCCGTCGTCTACTATTCCGGGCACGGCTTTCAGATCGGCGGCGAGAATTTCCTGATACCCGTCGACGCCTCGTTGAAGAAGGCGGCCGACATCGAGGTCCAGGCCATCAAGCTCAACGACGTGCTGGAGCAGCTGCGCTCGAAGTCGAAGATCCAGGTGATCATCCTCGATGCCTGCCGCAACAACCCCTTCCCGCGCAACAATTACTGGCTGCGCGACCAGCTTGTCACCGCCGGCAATACCGGGCTGGCGCAGGTGCGAAGCTCGCTCAACACGCTGATTGCCTTCGCCACCGAACCAGGCGCGGTCGCCTATGACGGCAGCGGCGACCTCAGCCCGTTTTCATCGGCCTTTTCGCGGCGCGCGCTGGCGCCGAACCAGGAGATCCGCACGGTCATGTCGGCGGTGCGCCGCGATGTCGTGCAGGCCACCAACGGCATGCAGGTGCCCTGGGAAAATTCCTCGCTGATCGATGACGTGGTGCTGGTGCGCCGCAACAACCGGCCTTCGCTGCCGCCAGTGCTGGAGAAGGTAGTGCTCTCGGGGGTCGGTCCTGTCGCTCTCGGCCTGCCGGAGCCGGTCGATGTCGATGGCGGCGCTATCAGCGTCAGCATCGAACGTCCGCCGGCAATGGGCCGTCTGGTGCTGGACGGCAAAGACGTCGCGGTGGGCGAACCGATCGCCGGCAAGGACCTGCCGCGCCTGCAAATGGATGTCCCCAAAGGCGCCGCCACGCAGGACGAGGTGGATATGCTGGCCTATGCCACGCATGACAATTGGGGCGGCGGGAGCCAGGGCATACTCGTGTTCCGCGTCAAGAGCGGCGAAGGTGCGGCGGGTCAGCAGATCATGGCTTCTCTCGAGGCCGAGCAGAAGCAGCAGGTGCTGGATCGCGGCATCCACATCACCGGGGCTGCCGAAGCGATCGAGAACCGCAAGCTTGATATTCCCGTCGGCGTCGGCCCGGTCGCGCTCAATCTGGATTTCCCCACCGACGATCCGGCGGTCAGCCTGAAGGTCACGGGGTATCCGGCAACGGGAACGCTGTCATTGCCTGATCGAACCTTGTCGCCGCAATCCAGCCTTCTGGCCGGTGAAGTCGACCATCTCCGTTACGAGCCGCAGATCGGCGCCGGCGCGCCGGTCGAGGTCGGCTTCGAAATCCGGGCCGACAGCAGCTCGGCCAAGCCGGCGACGATGAAGCTGTCGCCGACGGTCGATGCCTGCGATACCGCCGCCGGCGAGCCTCTCGACCTGCAAGGGGTGGTGCCCGGCCTGCTGCCGAACGAGATCGGCGCCGGTGCGGTGGCAGCCTGCGAGGCGGCCGTGAAAACCTATCCAGACGTCGCCCGCTTCCACTACGAGCTCGGCCGCGCCCTGCTTGCGGCAGGCCAGGTTAGAGAGGCCAGGACAGCCATCGAGGACGCCGCCAAGAAAGGCCATGTGCGCGCCGTCTTCGAACTCGGCTATCTCAACGCAACCGGAACCGGAACGACCATAGACCGCACCCAGGCCAACGCTCTCTACAAGGCTGCCGCCGACAAGGGCGATCCTTACGGCATGACCTCGTGGGGACGCGCGCTGTTCAATGGTTATGGCGTCAACCGCGATACGGCCAAGGGCCTCGACCTGCTGCTCAAGGCGGCGGCCATGGGGCACACCTATGCCATGAACGATCTTGCCGCCATCTTCACCGAGGGCCGCAATGGCGTGCCTGCCGATCCGGCCCGCGCCGTCGCCTTCCTGCAAGCGGGGGTGCAGCGCCAGGACATGTATTCGATGAACCTGCTCGGCCGCAATTACCTCGCCGGCCAGGGCATCGACAAGGATCCGAAGACGGCGCAGGCGCTGTTCCAGCAGGCCACCGATCTTGGCCAGCCCTACGCTCCGGGCAGCCTCGCCCGCATGTACAGGGATGGCGCCGGTGTGCGTCAGGACCCGGCGGAAGCGCAAAGGCTGTTCGAACTGGCGACCACGCGCGGCGATCCGTCGAGCGCCTATGATCGCGCGGCGCTTGAAATGGCGAAAGGCGACAAGGCCGATCAGGCTGTCGCGGTGCGCTTCCTGGCATTCGCCGTCGCGCTCGATCTGCGCAAGGAGCTGCCGGACGCCAAAAAGGGCCTGGCGCAGTTCGGCACCAAGCCGAAAACGGCAGCTTTGGACGCCCTGCGTCAGGAGCTCAAGTCGAAGATCCCCCCATCCGGTTCGCTGGACACGCAACTGGTCAATGCGGCCCGGGGGGTCTGGGAAGAGGCTAATCCGCGTCGGGATTTGTTCTGAACAATAAGGAGGCCATGGTGGGCAAGGCATTCAAGCAGACATTCATCGGGCAGGCATTCATCGGGATAATTCTATCCGGCGTTCTGGCCGGGCTCATGGGCTGCACCTCGGTGTCGCCGATGTTTGAGCCGGCATCGCCGGTGAAACATCGCAAGGTGGTTCGCGCAGCACCCCAGCCAAAGGTGGTCAGATTCAAGAAGGCGGCCACCGGCAAAGTGATCAAGCCGGCCGAGGAGATCCCGCAAAAGCCGCCCGTGATTCCTTCTCTCGGCGGCAGCGGAAGCGGCGGTGGGGCTGGCGGCGGCGGCGGCGGTTGGGGATGAGATCGTCGACCAAGGGCGCTGCACTCAGCGGCCCCAAAGGGTCTTGCTAAGATCCGCATGAGCCTTGGACAACGTCAAGCCGAAATCGTCCATCCCTGTCGCGGCATCGGGTGGCCAGCGGACAATTCGGCGCAGCGCTGCACGGAAAAGGCAGCGGACGAACGCTGCCAGTGCAGAGGCCACGACCGCCGCCGGATCGAGTCTGCGAGCCGCCAATGCCCGATGGGCCTGTTGTGTTTCGAGATAGCGGGCCAGCGCAACATCGTGACGCGATGGTGCGCCAAGCTCCTGCCGGTCGCGCCCGGGGTCGTCATGCCAGATGGGCCACTCGGTCGGGCCAGGGTGATGCACGGTATCCTCCTGCGAAAAGAGATCCAGTGCGAACAATCTCCTCAAGCGCCGTGAGCAACGCGTGGGAACCTGCGTGATGGAATCGTGAAAAGCGCCTCGGCGGCGGAATAAGTGTTGAAATGGACCGAGCTTGAGCGGATCGTCGTCGCGCTGTGACCGTGGCGGATCCGATGACCGGACCTTATCTTCACCTGCTGGGTGGTTTCGACTTTGCCGGCGTCGGGGCCACGGTTCCAGCCATCAGCCGCAAGGCGCGTGCGATGGTCGCCTATCTCGCGCTGCAGTCGGGGCATTCGCAGTCGCGCGAGAAGCTGGCGACCCTGCTCTGGGGCATCAACAGCGAGGCGCAGGCGCGAATGAGCCTGCGGCAAGCGGTATCGTCTGTCAGGAAGGCCATGCAGACGTGCGGCGGCGGCCGCTTCCTCACCGATGGCAACAGCGTCGCTCTGCATCTCGACGGCCTTGATTTCGACGTCGCGCGGTTCGAGGCGCTGGTCGCCAGCCCGGCACCCGAAGACCTCGAACTGGCGCTCAATGTCTACCGCGGCGACCTGCTCGACGGCTTCGGCCTGAAGGAGGAGCCATTCGAGGACTGGCTGAGGATCGAACGCGAGCGGCTGCGGGCACTGGCCGTCGCGGCGCTCGACAGGCTCGTCGCGCATTATGCAGCGACGAACGATCCTGCCGCATGCGTGCGCGCGGCGGCGCGCCTGCTGGCCATGGACCCGTTGAGGGAGGATGTCCACCGTGCCCTGATGCGCGCCTATGCGGCGCAAGGCAGGACCAATCTCGCGCTGAAGCAATATGAGCACTGCCGCACCGCGCTTCTACGCGATCTCAAGCTGCAGCCGGAGCCGGAGACGCGGCAATTGTTCGAGACGCTGCGCACACGCCGCACAATGGCGCCGGCACGGCCACCCACGACTGATGCGGATGACGCTACCGGCTTCAGCCACGAACTCGCAGCCCCCCCGACCCACTATGTCAAATCGGCCGGGATCAACATCGCGTATCAGGTGACCGGCGACGGTCCGGTCGACCTGATCCATGTGCCGGGATGGGTCTCCAACCTCGACCACGCCTGGGGCTCGCCGCGGCTTTCGCATGTGCACCGGCGGCTCGGCACTTTCTCGCGCCTAATCCGCATGGACAAGCGCGGCACCGGGCTCTCGGACCGCAATGTCGGTCTGCCGACCCTGGAAGAGCGGATGGAAGATGTGCGGGCAGTGCTGGATGCGGTTGGCTCGAAGCGCACGGTGCTTTTCGGCAGCTCCGAGGGCGGCCCGATGTGCATGCTGTTCGCGGCGACCTATCCCGAGCGCACAGCGGCACTCGTGCTCAATGGGGCCTACGCCCGCGGCAGGTGGTCACAAGACTATCCGTGGGCGAAGACAAGCGAGCAGGTGGAAGAGGATCTGGCGATCGTCGAGAAAGAATGGGGAGCGGCGGCGGATATGAGCAACGCGGCGCCCAGTCTGATGAGCGACACGTTCGAGACAGAATGGTTCGCCGCCTATCTCAGGAATTCTGCCTCGCCCGCCGACGCGATCGCCCTGTGGCGCTGGGGAGCCGAAATCGATGTTCGCGACATTCTGCCTGCTGTCCATGTTCCGACACTGATCATGCAGACGACTGGCGACGGCTGGGTGAAGCGGGAAGAAGGACGTTACCTGGCGACGCACATCGAGGGCGCCCGATACATTGAGTTCGCCGGCCGCGACCACGTCATCTGGGGCGAGAATTCCGATCGGATCGTCGACGAGATCCAGGCTTTCGTCACCGGCGCCTTGCCGGCGGCCCCAGGCGAACGGCTGCTTGTGTCGGTGCTGTCCCTCGATATGACGGGCTCGCCTTTCGGCATCGACCCGGCCGAGCGGCACGCCGAAGCGCTCCGTGGCGAACTCCTCGCGGCCGAAGGCAGAGAGATCAGCCGATCGGACGGCAAGGTGCTCGCGGTGTTCCAGCGGCCAACGCGGTCGATCCAGTGCGCGATCGCCATCCGCGATCGCTTGCGGCAATCCGGTGTCGAGGTCCGCTCGGCGGTGCATATCGGCGAGTGCGAGCAGCGGGGCCATCAATTTTCAGGCGCGGCGATCGAACTGTCATCGCGTCTGCTTGACCATGCGCGGCCGGGCGAAATCATTGCATCAAGGACGGTGCGCGATCTCGTGGTCGGCTCCGGCCTGCGGTTCGAGGAGCGTGGCGAAATGGCGGCAAGCGGGCTGCCCGGCGCGTTTCGGTTCTATGCGGTCGATGGTTCGGCTTGAGCCGCTAGGTCACCTCTTCCCAGCCCCGAACCGCAGCCCGTCCATCAGCAGCGATACCAGCCGGCGCGAGCGGTCGCGCCAGTCCTTGGTGTCGGGGGCCGAGTAGATGCCGCCGAGTGCATGCAGCACATCGGAGGCATCGATGTCGCTGCGGATCGAACCTTCGGCCACTGCCGCCTCAACCAGTTGCCGCAAGGCCAACGACACCCGGCCAGACATGTCGGAGAACACGGCGGAATTGGTGTTGAACAGGATGCGCAGGCTGGCCGCCAGGCCACGCTTGGTGGCGATGTAGTCGACGAAGCGCTGCATCCATTGCTCCAGCGCCACATCGGCCGAATGGTGGCTGGCGAGGTCATCGGCAGCCGCGCAGAGCGCCTCGACTTCACGCCGATAGACCACTTCGACCAGATGCTCGCGGGTTGGAAAATGCCGGTAGAGCGTGCCGATACCGACGCCCGCCTGGCGCGCGATCTCCTCCAGCGAGGCATCGACGCCGTGCTCGGCAAAGGCCGCTGCCGCGACCTCGACCAGCCGGTCGCGGTTGCGCTGCGCATCGGCGCGCAGCGGCCTTGGCGCTGCGGCTTCGCGCTTCTCGTCGGCAATTGCTTGCGACTGCTCGGTCAATTTTTTCTCCACTGTCGATATATGGGGGCTTGAACCCAAAGGGGTAAGCCCCCAATTGGATAAACGGAGGCACCTCCGTTTTAGTGGAGCAGCCTCATCATATAATCAGGGGAGCCGGTATGTCACGTGTTGAGATTGTGAAGACTGAAGCATCCCCTGCCGGCTGGAGAGTTGGGGCGGCAGAGCTGTCAATCTCCCCCCTCGTGGGGGAGATGTCCGGCAGGACAGAGGGGGGCGCTGTCCCGCCAGCCTATCGAGGCCTGACCAACACCCGCTTGGAAAAGGTCTATTTCGACGCATGTAAATCGGGAACGTCGCATTCCTTCGCGCCCCCCTCTGCCCTGCTGGGCATCTCCCCCACAAGGGGCGAGATTAGGCGCACCGTCGCCTCTTCCCTTTTCCTCTCCCACTCGGACGCCATTTCAATCCCCTAGCGTCAAGCAACTGGAGCCAGACGCCCATGACCGACCAAACCAAATCCACCACTATCCCAATCCGTCTCACCATCAACGGACACAGTCACGAACTGCAGGTCGAGCCGCGCGTCACGCTGCTCGATGCATTGCGTGATCGCCTCGACCTGACCGGCACCAAGAAGGGTTGCGACCAGGGCCAGTGCGGCGCCTGCACGGTGCATGTCGACGGCCAGCGCGTGCTGTCCTGCCTGACGCTTGCAGCACAGGTCGAAGGCCGCGAGATCACCACCATCGAAGGGTTGGCCGGCGACGACGGCACGCTCAACGCGGTTCAGACTGCTTTCCTCGACCAGGATGCTTTCCAGTGCGGTTACTGCACGCCGGGACAGATCATGTCGGCGGTGGCGTGCATCCGCGAGGGCCATGCCGGCTCGGATGACGAGATCCGCGAATACATGGCCGGCAATCTGTGCCGCTGCGGCGCCTATCCGCATATCGCTGCCGCCGTGCGCCAGGCGGCACTGGAGGTGGCGTCATGAGGGATTTTTCCTACGTTCGCGCCGATAGCATCGATGCCGCACGCCAAGCTGCCGCCCTGCCCGGGGCCATGCTGCTTGCCGGCGGCACGACGCTGGTCGATCTCGCCAAATGCGGCGTTGCCGAACCCGACAGCCTTGTCGACATCACCCATCTCAAAGGGCTCGACGCCATCAAGGTCGACGCCGGCAGTGCCATGATAGGCGCGCTGGCCAAGATGAGCCACGTCGCCGACCATGCCGAGATCAAGAGCCGCTTTCCTGCGGTCTCCGAAGCGCTGTGGCAGGCGGCTTCCGCGCAACTGCGCAACATGGCGACCATCGGCGGCAATCTGATGCAGCGCACGCGCTGCCCCTATTTCCGCGATCCCGCGAATTTTTCCGCCTGCAACAAGCGCTCGCCCGGCACCGGCTGCTCGGCGATCGGCGGCGTCACCCGCGGCCATGCCGTGCTCGGCACCAGCAACGCCTGCATCGCCATGTATCCCGGTGACCTCGCCACCGCGCTGGTCGCCTTCGACGCCGTGGTTCATCTTGGCGAACGCCAGGTTGCCGTCGACGACTTCTTTCTCCTGCCCGGCGCCACGCCCGACAGGGAACATGCCATGCAACCGGGCGAGATGATCACGGCCATCAGCATCCCGGCTTCAGCCGCCGCCCGGCAGTCGACCTATCTCAAGGTTCGCGACCGGCAGTCCTATGAGTTCGCCGCTGCAAGCGCCGCAGTCGGCATCGACTTCGAAGCCGATGGCCGCACCATTCGCGACCTGCGCGTCGCGCTGGGCGGCGTCGCGACGAAGCCGTGGCGGGCGCACGCCGTGGAAGCGGCGTTGAAGGGCAAGGTGCTCAGCGAAGACAGGGTGCGGGCAGCCAGCTTGCTCGCCATGGAAGGGGCGATCGACCACGGCGCCAACCACTACAAGATCGAACTGGCGCCGCGCGTCGTTGCCCGCGCCATCCTCAAGACGGGAGCCATGTCATGACCATTCACGACCCGAGGACACGGCACGGCGACGCTTCGGACGGCACTGCCGATCAGGTTGGCGGGCGGCTGTCGCGCGTCGACGGCCCGGCCAAGATTACCGGTGCGGCAAAATACGCCGTCGAGCAGCAGCTCGACGGGCTAACCTACGGCGTTCTGGTCGAAAGCACGATCGCGTCAGGCAAGGTGCGCTCGATCGACACGTCAGCCGCCGAGGCGGCACCTGGTGTGCTCAAGGTGCTGACGCCGGACACCATCATGCCGCTGAAGACTGCATCGGACTGGTTCGGCACACCGCCGCCGGACAAGCCCTACTGCCCGCTGGCGCGCGATATCACCTTTTCGGGCCAGCATGTCGCCGCGGTCATCGCGGAGACCTTCGAGCAGGCCGTTGCGGCCGCAGCCCTGGTCAAGGTCAGCTATGACGAGACGCCGGCCATCGTCGACCTCAGCGACGCCAAGGCGGGCGACGGCATTCCGATCGCCGCCATGACCAAGGAATGGGGCGATGCGCAGGCCGCTTTCGCCGCTGCCCCGGTGCGCGTCTGCGGCGCCTATAACACGCCGCGCGAATACCAGGCGCCGATGGAGCCGCATGGCCTCATCGCCCGCTGGGAGGGCGACCGGCTGACCGTGTGGGAACCGAGCCAGTGGCTCGACGGCATGGCCCGCACCTATGCCGAATGGTTCGGCGTGCCGTTCGAAAATGTACGGCTGGTCTCGCCCTATATCGGTGGCGGCTTCGGCTCCAAGGCGCTGGCGCTCGGCCACGGCGCGGTAGCGGCTGCCGCAGCCAAGATGCTGGGACGGCCCGTGAGGGTGGTCATGACTCGGCCGCAGACTTTTACCGGCTATGGCGGCCGCGCCGCGACCCGCCAGACGGTGACGATCGGCGCCGACCGTGACGGAAAAATCCAGTCGATCGTGCATCGCGGCGTCAATGAAACGTCGATCGACGGCATGTGGGTCGAGCCTTTGGGCGTGGTCACCTCGATCATGTATGCGACGCCCAACTTCTCCTCGAAGCAGAATGTCGTGCGGGTGAATTCGGTGGTGCCTGGCGCCATGCGCGCGCCGGGCGAAAACCCTAGCGCCTTCGGCATCGAAAGCGCCATTGACGAGCTCGCCTACGAGGTCGGCATCGATCCGCTGGAGATCCGGCTGAGGAATTACGCCGAGCAGGATCCGCACGCAAAAAAGGCTTGGTCGACGCGGCAGTTGCGCGAGGCTTTCGCGGCTGGCGCCGAACGCTTCGGCTGGGCCCAGCGCACGCCCAAACCGCGTTCGATGCGCGACGGCAACCAGCTGATCGGCTGGGGCGTCGCCGCCGGCACCTATCCGGTACGGCGCGCTTACGGCGAGGCCATCGTGCGTATCCTTGCCAACGGCTCGGTCGAGGTCGAAAGCTCCTCGATCGACATGGGCCAGGGCACCTACACGATCCTGGCGCAGACAGCGGCCGAAACGGTCGGCGTGGCGGCCGACCATGTCGTGGTGAAGCTCGGTGATTCCCGGTATCCCCGCGCCGGCGTGGCCGGCGGGTCGCGGCTGGCCGGCGTGATGACGGGCGCGGTCTACAAGGCAGCGACATCGGCACTCGACCAGCTGGTTGGTCTGGCGATCAGCGATTCGCGCTCGCCCTTCCACGCGCTGCAGGCCAACACGCTGGTCATCGCCAATGGCCGCATCAGGTCGCCGCGCGGCGACGGTCCCGATGTCTCGATTGCCGACCTGCTGGCCAGCGTCGGCCGCGACCGCATCGAGGCCACCGGCGACACCATGCCGGCGAACTCGACCGCCGAGGATCGCTACAAGAACTACACCACCATCGCGGCGGCGCTGCCGCACACCGAGGGCGATTACTCGCGCCACTCCTGGTGCGCGCATTTCATCGAGGTGCGCGTCGACGAGGATTTCGGCACGGTGCGCGTGTCGCGCGTGGTATCGGCGCTGGATTCGGGCCGGCTCTACAACCCCAAGCTGGCCGAAAGCCAGTGGAAGGGCGGCATCATCATGGGCATCGGCCAGGCGCTGCTGGAAGAAGGCATTGTCGACCGCAGGCATGGCCGCATCGTCAACAACAATCTCGGCGACTATCTGGTGCCGACCAATGCCGACATCCCCGATATCGAGGTCATCTCGGTCGGCATTCCCGACCTGCACTCTTCGGTGCTCGGCGGCAAGGGTGTCGGCGAACTGGCCATCGTCGGCGTAGCGCCAGCGATCGCCAATGCGGTGTTCCATGCGACGGGAAAAAGAGTGCGGGATTTGCCGATCACGCTGGAGAAGTTGATCTAGGAAGCGGCGTGCGTAATCTCCCCCCTTGAGGGGGAGATGTCGCCGAAGGCGACAGAGGGGGTCGCCTCTCGTAGAGCGCCAACCTCCTTCCGCCGCAGTAGGTCGAGCCCGGTCGGACCACCCCCTCTGCCCTGCCGGGCATCTCCCCCTCAAGGGGGGAGATTGGCAGCTCGCGCGCCTCGGCTACCAGTCGAGCTTGAACGCAAGTTTGCCGAAATGCTGCCCGCCCGCCGACATGTGCGCGTAGGCTTCGGCCGCCTGCTCCTGGCTGAACACCTTGTCGACGACCGGGTCGATGCGGGCGGCGGCGATGGCGCGGACGGCGGCGCGAAGGTCAGATACCGACCCGGTGTTGTTGCCGACCACCTTCAGCGCCTTGATGATGATCGGCAGCAGGTCGACCGTGGCCTCGGCGCCGGTGACGAAACCGATGGTGAACAGCGTGCCGCCAGCCGCGGTGGCGTTGACGGCGCGGGCGAAGGTGGCGGTGCCGGCGGTCTCGACGACGAGGTCGGCGCCGAGGCCGCCGGTCAGTTCCAGCACCTTGCCGTCCCAGTCGGGCGTTGCGCGGTAGTTGATGAGATGATCGGCGCCGAGTGCCTTCGCCCGCTCCAGCTTCTCGTCCGACGAAGAAGTGATGATGACGGTTGCGCCGGCGGCTTTCGCCAGCTGAAGGGTGAAGATGGAGACGCCGCCGGTGCCGAGCAGCACGACGACCGAGCCCGGCCCGACATCGGCGGCGCGGACGGCGTTCCAGGCGGTGGTCGCGGCGATCGGCAGGGTCGACGCCGCCTCGAAAGAGAGACGAGCCGGTACCGGCACGAGCGAGTTGGCCGGCAGCGCGACATATTCGGCGAGCGACCCCGGCAGCGAAATTCCGCGCATCTGCGTCATCTCGTTAGGCCGGGGCGGACCGCCGATCCAGCGCGGCTTGGCATGGGCAACGACGCGATCGCCGACGGCGAAATCCGTAACGCCCTCCCCCAGCGCGACGATCTCGCCGGCGCCGTCGGCGACGGGAATGAGCGGAAAGCCGGGCACGCGATAATTGCCGCTGACCACCGCCACATCGACGAAATTCAGGCTCGCGGCGCGCTGGCGGATCAGCACTTCGCCGCGCTGCGGTTCAGGCGTGGCAATGGTGGTGGCGCGAAAGGCGTCCAGCTTGGCGGCGGTCAGTTCGATGGCTTTCATGGCTCACGCATTCCTGTTTAAGGGGTCAATCGTCAGGATTGAGTGAAGCTATCTGCTGCGCTACAAGCAGATAATCTGGAATTTTTACATTTGAATCCTGTGCTTTATGCAGCAATCACACGACCCCGCCAGCCTTGCCGAAATGGCCGCCTTTGCGGCCATCACGGAAGCGCGCTCCTTCACCAAGGCAGCGTTGCGCGTCGGGCGCGACTCGACGGTTCTGTCACGCCGCCTGCAATCGCTGGAGGAGCGGCTCGGCGTGCGGCTGCTGCACCGGACCACCCGAAGCGTGTCGTTGACGGAGGCCGGAGCGGAGTTCCTGGTGCGTGTCCGCGCCATCCTGGCCTCGGTAGACGAAGCTGAGGCTGCTGCTTCCGCGCATGCCAGCGGGGCTCCGCGGGGCTTGCTGCGGCTGGCGATGCCGGGAACCTTTGGCCGTATGTGGATCGGGCCGCTGCTGCCGCAATTTCTAGCGACGTTCCCGGATGTCCGCATCGAGGCCGAGTTCTCCAACCGGTTCGTCGATCTCGTTGCAGAGAACTTCGATGTCGCCGTCCGTCTCGGCGCGCTGGAGGACTCGCGCCTGGTGGCGCGCAAGATCGCGACACGGCGGCGGTTGCTGTGCGCTGCTCCCTCCTACCTCGCCCGCCGGGGCACGCCGGAAGCGCCGGAAGCGCTCACAGAACACGCCTGCCTCGGCTTCTCCGGCTTCCAGACCTTTCCAACCTGGGAGATGACCGACAGTTCGGGACGCCGCGTCAACGTCGACGTCTCGGGGCCGATGGTGTGCGACGATGCCGAGGTGCTGGTCGAAGCCGCGGTGCAAGGCCTCGGCCTGATGATGAGCACCGACTGGCTTGTCGGACGCGAACTCGCCGACGGACGGCTGGTGCCGGTGCTGGCGGACTGGACGCTGGCCGACGAAGGCGCGGTCTATGTCGTCATGCCCTCGGCCAAGGGACAAGCCGCCAAGACACGCGCCTTCGCCGAGTGGATCGGCAAGCGCTTCGCGCCGGAGCCGCCCTGGACGTCGAGGCCGGTCTCAAAGGCTTGATCAATGGGGCGCGCCGGGGGCTAAGACGGCATATGCCGCTGTCACCAGGCCTTTTGTCCTGTATGATCTCGTTGAATGTAGCTTGGGAGGGGATCATGCAAAGTGCATTGGCGAAGTTCATGATGGCAGGTTCCGTTCTGGCCGCGCTGCAAGCCGCGCAGCCGGCTTTTGCCGCATCCTGCAACTGGAGCGCCAAGATGGAAGAAGACGAAGGCGGCAGCGTGCTGACGGCTTCGGTGTGCGGCGGACCGAAGGCCGATGCGCATCTGATGCTCGTCTGTTTCGACAAGCCGGTGCTGAGCTACGATCTGGGTGCGGCCGGCCAGCAGCTGGAACCCCGCATCAGCGCTTCCTTCACCTTCAAGGGCGGTGACAAGAGCGTGACCAAAAAGCTCGACCTCGAGGCCATGTATAATTACTTCACGGCTGAGCTGAGCAAAGACGATCCACTGCTCGGCCTGTTGCGCGGCAAGGGCGACGTCACGGTTACGGCCGACAAATATGGCGAGAACAGCTTTCCGCTGACGGGCTCGAGCGCTGCGATCGGTAAGGTGCTGGCGCAGTGCGGCAAAAGTTCGGCCGGCGAAGCGGACTGAAGCTCCCTACTTTCGACCACGCAGCTTGGTCCCGCGCCTCCATCAGGGCAAAGCCAAGCAGGTTCTCGCCGCGCCCGGTTTGCCGTTTCGCTCATCGACGGGGGCACGGGTTTGGAGGCGGCAATATGCGGCCTGAGTTTTCAACGCGAGCTGCGCTTTCCCTCCGGTGTCGCCACCAGCGAGGCGGCGGCGGCATTGGCCGTGGCGATCGCCGCTTCCATCGGATGGCCACGGGCGAGGCCTGCCGCGAAGGCGCCGACGAATTCGTCGCCGGCGCCATGGGTGCTGACGACCTTGACCGGGACGGCCGCCAGTGCGAAGGCCGCGCCGGTCCGGTCGCAATAGGCGACACCTTCGCCGCCGGCGGTGACGATCGCCGAGGGGTAGGCATCGATCAGCCGCCGCGCGGCTTCGGTTGCGCCGGCGAGCGTATCGACAACCGGAACGCCGGCCAAAAATTCCGCTTCGATGGCGTTGACGATGACGATGTCTATCAGCGCGGTCAATTCGGCCGACAGTGTTCGCGCCGGTGCGGCGTTGAGCACGACGCGGCCGCCGGATGCCTTCACCGCGCGCGCGGCAGCGATGTTTGCGGCGTCGGGCACTTCGTTTTGCAGCAACAGCACTGCCGTCTGTACCACCACCTCCCTTGCTGCCACGACGTCATCATCGTCCAGCGTGAGATTGCTGCCGGAGACGATCACCGCACCATAGTCGCCATCGCTGTCGAAGATCGCCACGCTCATGCCGGAGCCTGCGCCTGCCGCCACGCGCACGAAGCGGCGATCGAGGCCAGCGCGATCGAGATTGGCCAGCAGCGCCGTGCCGAAATCGTCGTCGCCGACGGCGCCGATCATCGCCGCGCGCACGCCGGCGCGTGCCGCCGAGACCGCCTGGTTGCCGCCCTTGCCGCCGCATTTCGGCTGCCAGGCATGGCCGGTCACAGTCTCGCCCTTGCGCGGACGGTCGGGCGCGTCGACCATGATGTCGTAGTGCAGGCTGCCGAAGACGGTGACCAGCGGAACCGTCATGTGCCCCGGTCTTTTCGTTTCGAGGTGACCGCCGACATGGTGCGGCCGAGATTGCGCTCCGCCGCCTGGTAGTCGCGCTGCGCCACCGCCACGAACAGCGCGTCGAGGATGTTGAGCTGCGCGATGCGCGCCGCTGCGTTTTCGCCCATCAGCGGCGATCCCTGCGCCGTCGAGCACAGCACGATGTCGGCAATCCGGGCCAGCGGCGAGTTGTCGTAGTTGGTGATGGCCAGTGTGCGGGCGCCGCTCTTGCGGGCAAGATGGATGGCGTCGATGACGGCCGACGTGTTGCCGGAATGCGAGAAGCCGACGGCGATGTCGTCGGCGCCGAGCAGCGAGGCCGACATCAGCATCATGTGCGAGTCATCATAGACAGACGCGCGGATGCCGATGCGCAGGAATTTGTGCGAGACGTCGCGGGCGATCTGGGCGGAGCCGCCGACGCCATAAAAATCGCGGTTCCTGGCGCGGTAGAGCAGATCGGCGGCACGGTCGAAATCGTCCATGTCGAGGATCGCGAGCGTCTCCTCCAGCGCCTGGATCGAGGTGCGGAACACTTTCTGCACGATCTCGGCCGAGCTGTCGTCGACCGACAGTTCCTGGTGCATCTCGGCGGTCGGGAGGCGGCTGTATTCATAGACGGCGGTGCGGAAGTCGCGGTAGCCGGAGAAGCCGAGTTTCTTGGCGATCTTGACCACCATCGCCTCCGACACGCTGGCCTCCTCGGCGATCTGCTTCAGCGGAATGGTCTGGTCGAAACCGCGCCGGCCGAAGACGGTTTCCACCACCTTGGCCTCAAGCGGGGTGAGATGCGGCATCATCATGCGGATGCGCGGCCCGACGGCTTTCAGATCGAGATTGCTCAACGTCATCCACGTCCCCTCGTCTCCGGCCCGAGCATGGCTTCCTGGACGATAGCCTGCGACGTCACGGCGTCCTGACTGTCCATGGCGGCGGACAGGCGGTTATCCTTCTCCAGCCGGTCGACAACGCGCAGCAGGCGCTTGACGGTGGCGATGTTGACTTCGCATTCGCGCACCGGATCGAGCCCGGTCATGTCGGGGAAGGTGTCGAAGTAGATGGCGCCGGCGTAGCCGTCGCGGCGGATCTGGCGCAGCAGTTCGATGGTCTGCAGCGTGTGCACCGCGCCGACCATCAGGCCGTCGTCGCGCTTGGCATAGCCATCGTTGAGATGGACGCCGAGCAGCTTGCTGTGGCGAGCGATCAGCGCCGCGGCGAAGGCCGGCTGTTCGTCGGCATAGAGCACATGGGCGAAATCGAGCGTGACGCCGAGATTGGGTAGGCCGACCTCGCGGATCGCCAGCAAGGTGGTCGCCGCATCCGGCATCAGCGAGTAGGAGCGCGGTTCGTTAGGCTTGTACTCCAGGCTGATCTGGCAGCCGGGATCATGCGCGGCAACTTCACGAATCCCCTCGATTTCGTGCTGCCAGAGCGTCGCATAGTCAGTTTGAAATGCATAGTCGAAGCCATCCTGGCCCAGCCACAGCGTCATCAGACTGGCGCCGGCCGCGCGCACCGCATCGATACCGGCCTTGGTCAAGTCGATGGCTTCGCGGCGCACCGCCGGGTCCGGATTGGTGAAGGCGCCGAGCTTGAAGGCCGGATTGGAGTAGTAACGCATGGCAAAGCCATTGATGGAAAGCCCGAAATCGCCGAGCTTTCGGGCGATTTCAGCCGGCTTTTCACTGACATGATCGGGGAAATTAAGATCAAGATCGGTCAACCCGTCGACCTTGGCCGCGCGAGTGGCCATCTGCAGCATGGACGGCTTGCCGGTGAGATCAGGCCATTCGGCTTGCGGCCGCGAGGCGAAGGAATTCAGGCGGGTGGCGAAGCGACTGTTTGTCATGATCGACCTTTCAGTGATTTACTTCACATAAATACGAGTATTTGTAAAGTTATCATTTGCGAGGCGGTTTGTAGCGCGCAACATCCTGCTTGGCCGAGATCTTCGGCTGCGCCTCTGCATCCATGCCGGGAGTTTCGAGTCCCGCAACGGTGCGGATGCTGGTGCGAGCCCTTGCGCCCTGCCTGCCGATTGACCAATCTGGCCGACACTGTCATGAGCCGCGGTTGGGGGATCGCACATGCCAACGCTTTATCAACTGAAACCGGCCTTTCAGGCCAGGCTGCGGCCGTTGGCCGACCGGCTGGCCGATGCCGGCGTCACCGCCAACCAGATCACGCTTCTCGCCGCAGCACTGTCCATCGCCACAGGCCTGGTGGTCACTGCCTTTGCCTTCCATCCCCTGGTGTTCCTGTTGATGCCGGTGGTGCTGTTTGTGCGCATGGCGCTCAACGCCATTGACGGGATGCTGGCCAGGGAACATGGGCAAGCATCAAAACTCGGCATGTATCTCAACGAACTCTGCGACGTCGTCTCGGACCTGGCGCTGATCCTGGCCTTTGCCACCTTGTTCCCGGCCTGGGGTGTCGTCGCCTTCGCTATTACCGCCATGCTTGTCGAGTTCGCCGGCGTGCTTGGCGTTGCCGCAGGCAGCGGGCGCAACTATGCCGGGCCGTTCGGCAAGAGCGACCGAGCCCTGGTGCTCGGCGTCATCGCCTTCCTCATCGCCTGCGGCCTGTGGTTCCAAGCGATTGTGCCCTTTGTGTTTCCGGTCATGGCTACACTGTCAGTCGTAACCGCCATCAACCGGATACGCGGCGGCCTTAGAGCGGGCGGCGCATGATGCCAAAGCGTCAGGCACCCGACCGCCAGAGGGAAACCATGATCCACCAGACCATTGCAGCCGGAGCACCGGCAAGCCTCGAGCGCATCGCGCAGGAGCGCACGTTCAAGAGCCATGACGGCACCGAGATCTTCTACCGCTACTGGCCGGCCGCCGGGTCGACGCCAAAGGGTGCGATCCTTCTGTTCCATCGCGGCCACGAGCATGGCGGCCGCATGGCGCATCTGGTCGACGAACTCGCCATGCCCGACCATGCCTTCTACGCCTGGGACGCGCGCGGCAATGGCCGCTCGGCCGGCGAGCGCGGCTATGCGCCATCCTTTGCCACCCTGGTTCGTGACATCGACTGCCTGGTGCGTGAGATCGGCCGGGATGGTTTTGGCCAGCGCGACATCGCGCTGATCGCGCAGTCCTTCGGCGCCGTGCTGGCCGCTGCCTGGGTGCATGACTATGCGCCCGACATCCGCGCGCTGGTGGTGGCTTCACCGGCCTTTTCGGTCAAGCTCTACGTGCCCTTCGCCAAAGAGGGCATTGCGCTGTGGCAGAAGCTCAAGGGCCGCTTCTTCGTCAATTCCTACGTCAAGGCGAAGTTCCTGACGCATGACGCCGAGCGCATCGCTTCCTTCGACGCCGATCCGCTGATCACGCGACCGATCGCCTCCAACATCCTGGTCGAGCTTTACGACCACGCTGCCCGCATCGTCTCGGACGCGCGCGCCATCACCGTGCCGACGCAGCTCTTGATCTCCGGCAGCGATTGGGTGGTGCGGCATGGACCGCAGCACGAATTCTTCGTCAATCTCGGCAGCAGCGCCAAGGAGCGGCATGTGCTGCCCGGCTTCTTCCACGACACGCTGGGCGAGCGCGATCGCAAGCAGGCGCTGGACTTGATCCGGCCGTTCCTCGAAAAGCAATTTGCCACGCCGGAGAAAACCATCGACTTGCTTCAGGCCGACCGCGCCGGCTACACCCGCGACGAGGCCGAGAGGCTGGCCTCGCCGCTGGCGCTGCTGTCGCCAAAGGGTATCTACTGGGCGGTAAGCCGCGCCTCGATCCGCATGGGCGCCTGGCTGTCTTCGGGCATGAAGACCGGCATCGCCACCGGCTTCGATTCCGGCTCGACGCTCGACTATGTCTACGAGAACGACGCGCGCGGCATCGGCTTCATCGGCCGCATGATAGACCGCACCTTCCTCGACGCCATCGGCTGGCGCGGCATCCGCCAGCGCAAGCTGCATCTGGAAGAGCTGATCGGCAACGCCGCCGCCAGCCTGAAGGCAGCCGGCCGTCCCGTCCACATGCTCGACATCGCCGCCGGTCACGGCCGTTATGTGCTCGATGCCGTCGCAAAATGCACTGAACCGCCGGCAAGCGTGCGGCTGCAGGATTATTCCGAGCTCAATGTCGGGTTGGGTTCGAAGCTGATCGCCGAGCGGCAGCTGCCGACCAGCGTCACCTTCCATCAGGCCGACGCCTTCGATGCCGACATGCTGGCCGGGCAAAAGCCGGCGCCGGACCTCGCCATCGTCTCCGGGCTTTACGAATTGTTCGCCGACAACACGATGATTTCCCGCTCGCTCGGCGGGCTGGCCAGCGCCATGCAACCCGGCAGCCTGCTCGTCTACACCAACCAGCCATGGCATCCGCAGCTGGAGATGATCGCGCGCAGCCTGACCTCGCATCGCGGCGGACAGGCCTGGGTGATGCGGCGGCGCACGCAAGGCGAGATGGACCAGTTGGTGACGGCTGCCGGTTTCGCAAAGATCGACCAGCGCATCGACCAATGGGGCATCTTCACCGTCTCGGTCGCACGGCGCGTCTGAGACCATGGCCCTGCCTGTCGCTGACCCTGCCCCGGCGCGGGAACCCTATTTGGGCATCGTGCTGAGGGCAGCCCTTTGGCTGGCGCTGCTGGCGCCATTCTTCTATTCGACCTATGGCTTTGCCAACTGGCTGGCGTCGCGGCGCGACCATGTCGGCAGCATCGTGTTTGCCTGGGAACACGCCATCCCGTTCGTCGCCTGGACGATCGTGCCCTATTGGTCGATCAATCTGTTCTACGGCCTATCGCTGCTGCTCAACACGACCAGGCGCGGCGTCGACCGGCTCGCCGGCCGCTATCTCTCGGCGCAGATCATTGCCGTCGCCTGCTTCATCGCGTTCCCGCTGACGGCGACATTCGTGCGGCCGGAAACCACCGGCCTGCCGGGTTTCCTGTTTGCAGTGCTCGGTGGTTTCGACAAGCCGTTCAACCAGGCGCCATCCCTGCACATCGCACTCCTGGTGATCATCTGGGACCATTGGCGTCACGTTCTGGCACGTCACCGTCTCGGCGGCATTCTCCGCCCCGTCTGGCACGTCTGGTGTTTTCTCATCGGCGCCTCGGTGCTGACGACGTGGCAGCATCATTTCATCGACATTCCGACCGGCGCGCTGCTCGGCCTGTTTGCGCTATGGCTGTTTCCGTTCAAGGGCGAATTGCCTTTCTGGGGTTTTCGTCTGACCGCCGACCCCAAGGCGCGGCGGCTTGCGGGCTACTACGCGCTGGGCGCCGCCCTTGCCTTGGCCGGCGCTGCCGGCGGAGCGTTTGTCTCCGCCGATTTTCTCATCCTGTTGTGGCCGGCATTGGCGCTGGCCATCGTCGCCTTCGCCTATGCCGGGGCCGGCGCCAAAGTGTTCCAGAAGGCGGCCGATGCCAGTGTCTCACTGGCCAGCCGCATCCTGCTCCTGCCCTACCGGCTTGGCGCCCGGATCAATGTGTGGGTATGGACCCGCCAACTGGCGCCGCAAGCGGAGATCACCGACGGTGTTTTCCTCGGCCGGTTTCCGAGTGCCGACGAGGCCAACCGCTTCGGCACAGTGATCGACCTTGCCGGCGAGATGGAACGGCCGCGCGGCGTGACCTGCCGCTGGATCAGCTACGCGATGCTCGACCTCGTGGCGCCGCCTCACGACAGGCTGGAGCGAGCGGTGGCGGCGATCGAGCTGGCGCGCCGGCGCGGCACCGTCCTGGTCTGCTGCGCGCTCGGCTTCCAGCGCAGTGCAGCCGTCGTCGCCGACTGGCTGGTGGTGACGGGGCGCTCGTACACAGCTGCACAGGCGCGCAAGAAACTCGCCGCGTCGGGCAGGCCCGTGCACCTTCAGATCGGGCTGGATGAACCGGGGCTGGAAGAACCGGGGCTGGAAGAACCGACATGAGTTGGCCGGCATGAGTGGCGACAATTTTCCCGAGAAGGCCGAAATATTCGCCGCCGGGCTGATGGTGCAGGCGGTGTGGCCGATCCTGCTGGTGGTCGCGGCTGTGATGGCAGCGCCGGTCATCGGCCTGGTGGCCGGACCGCAGACGACAGCGCTGTCCGCGGCGGCCTGGCTGGTCGCGGCGGCGAGCGCCGTGGCCACGCTGGCTCTTTCGGCCTTGCTTTTGTTCGATGCGCTGCTGTTCCGGCTGATGGCAAGCCACGCCAGCGAGGCCGCCGGGGGTGCCGCGGTCGACGATGTGCTGGCGCGCATGCGCCTGAAATCCACCACTGCCGGCGGCCGCTCGCTCGACCATCGCATGGCAGGCACGCGCCGCCTGCTGACAAGGCAGCGCATGGCGCTCGCCATGTTTGCTGCGGCATCCCTTTTCGCAGCATTTGTTTGAGCCATGACAAAACTTCACCTGCGCGCCAACACCTTCACCTTGCTGCAGACGGTGACGTCGGTCGGCCTGTCGGCGGCGGCCTGGGTGGTAACCGGCGTCAGACCAATCTGGAACGGCAGCCAGCCGTCGGAGCGGCAGCGCATCTACTTCGCCAACCATGCCAGCCATGGTGATTTCATCCTGCTGTCGGCCTGTCTGAGTGAGAAGGTGCGCGCCCGGACCCATGCGATCGCGGCGGCCGAATATTGGGGCAAGTCGCGGCTCCGCCGCTTCATCGCGCAGGACATGCTGTCGTCCGTGCTCATCCACCGGCAGTGGACCGACGAAACGCAACACCCGATCTCGATCATGCTGTCGGTGCTCGACGACGGCCACTCGCTGATCCTGTTTCCCGAAGGCACTCGCAACACGACGGAGGCGGATCTGCTGCCGTTCCGCTCCGGCCTCTACAATCTGTCGATGGCGCGGCCCGATGTCGAACTCATCCCGTGCTGGATCGAGAACATGTCGCGCGTGCTGCCCAAGGGCCAGTTCCTGCCGGTGCCGCTTCTGTGCCGCGTCGTCTTTGGTCCGCCGGTGGCGATCGCGCCCGGCGAAGAACGCCGCACCTTCCTCGAGCGCGCGCGCCAGACGCTGCTGTCGCTCAACCCGCGTCCCGATCGGGACCACTAGCATGACCAGGCAAAGAGACTTCGTATGACACTGCCGCCAATGCATGAAACCGTCATCCTGCTGGCCGGCCTGATCTGCGTGCTGACCATGGCGAGCATCGTTGCCGGTATCCTCTCATGGCGGGCGCCGAAGCCGTTGCCCTCGACGCTCGTCAACTTGAACCAGCGCATCAACGCCTGGTGGGTGATGGTGCTGGCGATCACCGTCGCCTTCTTCTTCGGCCGCACCGGCATGACCATCCTGTTTGCGCTGATCTCGTTTGCCGCGCTGCGCGAGTTCGTGACGCTGACGCACAGCCGGCGCAGCGACCACTGGGTGCTGCTCGGCATGTTCGGCATCATCATTCCCTTCCAGTACTGGCTGGTGTGGACCGCCTGGTACGGGCTCTTCACCATTTTCATCCCCGTCTACTGCTTCCTCTTGATGCCGGCGATCACCGCGCTCAACGGCGACACCGAGCGCTTCCTCGAGCGGGTGTCGGCGCAGCAATGGGCGGTCATGATCTCGGTCTACTGCGTCAGCCATGTGCCGGCGCTGCTGACGCTCAACGTGCCCGGTTTCGAGGGCCGCAACCTCCTGCTCATCGCCTTCCTGATCATCACCGTGCAAGGCAGCGACGTGCTGCAATACATTTTCGGCAAGCTGTTCGGCCGGCATTTTTTGTCGCCGTCCGTTTCGCCATCAAAGACTTGGGAAGGGCTGATCGGCGGGCTGGTGTCATCGAGCCTGCTCGGCGCGCTGCTGTCGTTCCTGACGCCGTTCTCGCCGCTCGCGGCGGCAGGCGTCGCCTTCATCGCCTGCCTGATGGGGTTCCTCGGCGGGCTGGTGGCGTCGGCGATCAAGCGCGACCAGGGCGTCAAGGACTGGGGTCACCTGATCGAGGGTCACGGCGGCATGATGGACCGCGCCGACAGCCTGGTCTTCGCCGCACCGGTGTTCTTCCACATCGTCCGCTATTTCTGGACGTGAGCCAAGCCGTTCAATCGCGGATGGCGCGGCCTGCCTGCTGCAGCAATTCGAAGGCGGCGAAGCGCTTGTCGTGCCAGGGCACGAGGTCGCCACCGGCCGGGCGATAGATGTCGCCGACGCGCGACATGCCGGTCATCGCCGCGATCACATCGGGATATTTTTGCGCCGCCACCGCCGCCAATATGGCCGAGCCGAGCAGCACCGGTTCGGGCGAGGTCGAACCGGCGACGGTCAGCCCCGTCGTGTCGGCCAAAAGCTGACGTACCAGCTCGCTTTGCGCCGCACCGCCGCTGACGACGATAGTGTCGATGGCAATGCCTTTTTTGGCCATCGCCGCCAGGATCTGGCGAACGCCGTAGCCGATGCCCAGCAGGCCGCCGACATAGAGCGCGACCAGACTGTCGAGGGACGTGTCCATGCCAAGCCCGGCGATCAGGGCCTTGGACTCGGGATCGGCGAAGGGCGAGCGGTTGCCGAGGAATTCCGGCACAACATGCAGTCCATCGGCCAGGTGCGCTACGGCGGACAGGTCGGCGGACTGCTTCGCCGCCTGCTGACCAAGCCAAGCGGTCAGGCCGAGACCTTCCGCCTTGGCTTTTGCGGATGCCTCAGCCGTGGCCGGATGGAAAGCGACGAGGTGGTCGATTGCAGCACCCGCCGCCGATTGCCCGCCTTCATTGAGCCAAAGCCCCGGCACCATCGAGGAAAAATACGGGCCCCAGACGCCGGGCACGAAGGCCGGCTCGCTGGTGCTGGCCATGGTGCAGGCCGAGGTGCCGAAAACATAGGCCATGCGCGACTGCAAGGTGCCGACGGAGCCCTGCCCGCCAACCGTGCCGACTCCCCCGGCATGGGCATCGATCAGGCCGGCAGCAACCGGCGTTCCCGGCAGCAGGCCGAGATCGGCCGCGGCGGCCTCAGTGAGGCCTTGGGCAAGTGCCGTGCCACCCTCGACGATTTCGGTGCCGATGCGGGCAAAGCCTTCATCGGCGAGCGCGCCGAGGCCGATGGCACGGAAATAGGCACCGTCCCAGCGCCGCTCATGACCGAGATAGGTCCATTTGCAGGTCAGCGTGCAGATCGAGCGCGCCAGGCTGCCGGTTGAGCGCCAGGTCAGATAGTCGGTGAGGTCGAAGAAATGCTCGGCCGCATCGAAGGTGGCGGGCAGGTTCTCGCGCAGCCACAGCAGCTTCGGCGTTTCCATTTCCGGCGAGATGGTGCCGCCGACATAGTCGAGCACGGCGTGCTTGCCGGCATTGATGCGCTGCGCCTGATCGAGCGCGCGGTGATCCATCCAGACGATGATGTTGCGCTGGCTGTCGCCGGAACTGCCGACCGGCAACGGCGCGCCGTCCTTGCCGACCACGACCAGCGAACAGGTGGCGTCGAAGCCGATGCCGGCAATGTCGCGCCCAGCGAGCCCCGACTTCGTCACCGCCTCGCGCACGCTGGCGCAAACCGCGCGCCAGATGTCCTCGCTCGACTGTTCGGCGATTTCGCCGGGCTCGATGAACAGAGCGATGTCGCGCTTCGCCGAGGCAAGCATGGTGCCCTTGCTGTCGAACACCCCCGCCCTGGCACTGCCAGTGCCGACGTCGATGCCGAGGAAGTGGGACATGGGAACCTCAGAAGTTAGGCAGTAGGCAGTAGGCAGTAGGCAGTAGGCGAGATGGTCAGCAGTGAACGGTCAGTTCCAAGAGCCTCTCCCCCATTCCCTACTGCCTAATGCCTACTGCCTCACAAATCATTGCTCTGCGGCAGGATCACCAGATCCCGGATGGTGACATTTCTCGGCCGCGTCAGCATGAACAGCACGGCTTCGGCGACCTCGACCGGTTGTATCAGGCCGCCCTTGGCCAGTTCATCCTCAAGCTTGTCCTTCGGCCAATCGCTGATCAGCGCTGTCACCACCGGCCCCGGCTGCACCGCGCCGACGCGCAGGCCATGCGGGGCGACCTGGCGGCGCACCGTATGGACGAAGGCCTGCACCGCGTGTTTCGACGCTGTGTAGATCGGCTCCCAGACCACGGGCACCAGTCCGGCGATCGAAGACGTGACGATGATGTCGCCGGTCTTTCGTTCGACCATATGCGGAAGCACCGCGTGTATGGAGCGGAACACCGCGTTGATGTTGAGGTTCAGCATGCGGTCCCACACATCGGGGTCGCCTTCGAGCACCGGGCCTCCGACATAGGCGCCGGCATTGGCGTGGAAGATATCGAGCTGGCCGGCCTTGTCCAGGATTTGCGGCATCATCGTCGCGACGCTGGCCGGCTTCATCAGATCGATCACCAGCGGGATCGCGTTGGGACCGAGTTCGGTGCAGACGCTTTTCAGCGCGTCTTCGGCGCGATCGACGAGCACAACGCGGACGCCGGCGGCAATCAGCGCTCTCGCGCATTCCAGGCCTATGCCCGACGCGGCGCCGGTGATCGCCGCGACCTTTCCACTCAAATCCTGAGCCATTCTATCCTCGTATCGATTGCGGTTGCGTTCAGGCGCGGCCGTGGGAAACCCGCGAGCGGCGTGCCAGGGAGTCGACGATGACCGCAATTGCCAGAACGGCGCCGGTGATCATGTAGCGAAGCGACGATGACAGATCGAGCAAGGTCAGCCCGCTGGCGATCGACTGGATGACGATGATCCCGAGCAGCGCGGAATAGGCGCTGCCACGGCCGCCAAACAGGCTGGTGCCGCCTATGACCGCCGCCGCAATGGCGTTGAGGTTGACGTCGCCGGTGCCGGCCTGCTGGCTGGCGGAGGCCAGCCGCGCCGCCGACAGGACGCCGCCGAGGGCGGCAAACATCGAGCACATGACGAAGGCGCTGAGGTAGATCGAGCGCACCTTGATGCCGGCCCGGCGCGCCGCTTCGCGGTTGCCGCCGACGGCGGTCATCGAGCGGCCCCATTGGGTGCGGGTCAGCGCATAGTTCATCGCCACCACCAGGCCGACGAACAGGCCGAACATCCACGGTATGCCGCGCGCCTGGTTGAGATAACCGACGATCAGTTCGAGCAGGATGGTCAGGGCGGCGACGCGCACGATGAGGCCGCCGACAGACGGCGCCGACAAATTGACGGCCCGGCGGCGGCTGACGGTGCGCAGGCCGCTGATCAGCATGACGATGCCGGGCAATGCCGCCAGTGCATAGGACAGCCAGTCCGGCATGACCAGCAACTGGCCGAAATTCACCAGGTTCGACCCATAGGGCAGATTGATCGAGCCGGTGGAGCCCAGAATATACAGTTGCAGGCCGAGCACGGCGAGCAGGCCGGCGAGCGTCGAGACGAAGCTTGGCATGCCGAGCCGGTTGAACAGCAAGGCATAGAGCCCGCCGATGAAACCGCCGACGGCGATCGCGGCGAGGATGGCGAGCGCCACCGGCCAGCCCTGGTTGACCCACAGTGTGCCGACCATGGCCGAAGCAAAGCCGCTGATCGAGCCGACCGACAGGTCGATCTCGCCGACCATCAGCACACAGACGATGCCGAGCGCGATGACGCCGACGGTCGAGCAGTCGAACAGGAGATTAACGAGGTTGCTCGACGAGACGAACACCGGATTGAGGGCGGTGAACACGCTCCAGATGATGACCAGGCCGACGATGACCGGCAGCGAGCCGAGGTCGCCGGAGCGGACGCGGTCGAAGAAGGCGCTGATGGCGCCACCAACGCCGGCCTGGTGCTTGACGCGCACGTCGCTGCGGTCGAGCGCCGTCGATGAGGAGGTGTCCTGCTTGGGCTCCGCGCTCATGGCCGCTGCTCCTGATTGTTCGCTTGTTCGGCGGCCTTGCGCCGTTCGGCGCGGCGCGACACTGCATTGTTGGCGGCGCCGGTGATGGCGCTGACCAGTTCCTGGTTCGAGGCGTCGGGTTCGAAGACGCCGTTGTTGCGGCCGAGCCTGAGCACGACGATGCGGTCGGCGACGGCGCGCACGTCCTCCATATTGTGACTAATCATCAGCACGCCGAGCCCACGCTCGCGCACCCGGTCGATGAGGTTCAGCACTTCCGCCGTCTGGGCGACGCCAAGAGCGGCGGTCGGCTCGTCGAGCAGGATGACCTTGGGGTCGAGCAGCAGCGAGCGGGCGATCGCCACGGTCTGGCGCTGGCCGCCGGACAGCGAGGCGACCGCCTCGCGGACGCTTGGAATACGCGCCGACAATTCGTTGAGCAGCGTCCAGGCGCGAATTTCCATCGCCACCTCGTCCAGCCGCAGCGGGTTGATCTCCTTGCCGAGAAAGATGTTGGCGACGACGTCGAGGTTTTCGCACAGTGCGAGATCCTGGAAGACGGTGGCGATGCCGAGCGTCAGCGCGGCGCTCGGGTCGGGCATCGTCACTTGCCTGCCGCGGAAATTGATGGTGCCCGAGCTCGGCTGGTGGACGCCGGCCAGAATCTTGACCAGCGTCGACTTGCCGGCGCCATTGTCGCCGACCAGCGCCACCACCTCGCCGGCATGGACATCGAGATCGATATCGGTGAGCGCCGAAACGGCGCCGAAATTCTTCGAGATGCCGCGCAGGCTGAGCACCAGCTCGCCTGCCGAAACCGGTCCGTCAGAGATGTCAGACATGGTGGCAAACCTTTCCGGATGGGCGGTCAAGAGTGACTGCGAACTTCCGGCCGCCGCAAGGGCGGCCGGAAAGCAGGATCAGGATTCTAGGTCATCCTTTTATGCATGTCTTATCCCAAAACCGCTGCGCGATTTTGGGCGACCTGCATTGTCACTTTGTGATGCCGAGCTTCTTGCAGCCTTCGGCATAGCGGTCGACGCAGAGCTCTTCGGCGGTGTTGATCTTCTTGTCGATGATCTCGGCCTTGAGGTTTTCCTGCGTCACCACCGCCGGCGTGAACAGCTGCGATGGGGTGTCGTAGAGGGTCATTTCGGCCTTCGGCGTCTCGCCCGACAGAAGCTGGACGGCGACGTTGGCGGCAGCCGCCGCAACGATCTCGCTCGGCTTGGAGATGGTGTTGTACTGATCGCCGGCGATGATCAGCTGCAGTGCGGCGATCGTCGCGTCGTTGCCGGTCACCGGCGGCACCGGATCGACACCGGCGGCCTTGAAGGCGGCGATGGCGCCACCACCGGTGCCGTCATTGGCCGCAACGACGCCGACGATCTGCGTGGAGAAGCGGGTGATCTGGCCGCTTGCCCATTGCTGCGCCTTCGGCGGCGCCCATTCCGGCGTGTCGTATTCGGCAAGGATCTTGTATCCGCTGTTGTCGAGGCTGGAATGGATGCCCTTCTTGATCAGCCCGGCGGCCGCGTCGGTCGGCGATCCGTTGATCTGCAGCAGGCCGCCGCTGGCGGGGTCGACCTTCAGCGCCTTGAGGTGTTCGACGAGCGAGTCGGCAATGGCCTTGCCGATGCCTTCATTGTTGAACGAGACGTAGAAGTCGGCAGGTGCAGTCGGGATCGGGCGATCATAGGCGATGACCTTGACGCCCTGGCTCTGCGCCAGCTTGACCAGCGAGGCGGCGGCGGTCGAGTCGACAGGGTCGAGCACGATCGCCTTGGCGCCTTGCGAGATCACCGAGTTGAACTGCTGCTGCTGGCGCGAGGCGTCGGCA
The DNA here is from genome assembly GCF_057786115.1 of Mesorhizobium sp. P170090. NCBI lineage: Bacteria > Pseudomonadati > Pseudomonadota > Alphaproteobacteria > Hyphomicrobiales > Phyllobacteriaceae > Mesorhizobium > Mesorhizobium sp. P170090. The sequence goes on along the minus strand of NZ_JBYNWH010000001.1, from coordinate 3,204,686 downwards.
TCGGCGTTCTGGTAGATCACCTTGCAGCCGGGGCAGAGTTTTTTCATCTCGGCGACGAAGCCGGGATAGTCGTGCTGCTCGTAGCGCGTCGAGGCCTGGTCGGGCATCAAGAAGGCGACCGTGGCGTCGGTAACCGGGGCGGCAAAGGCAGCGGTGCCGCCAAGAAGAGACAGAGTGAGCGCAATGGCTCCCGTCGATTTCCAGGCAAATCTGGTCATTTTGATAGCTCCGTTTCAAGGAATGGTTTCATGAAGCCCTGGACACCACATGGCGCCGGGCCTTGACTGCAGTCGGCTGTTGCGAGGAACAACGGAGCACTTGATCCGTGCTGCGCATCCCCTTGATATCCCTGGATTTTGGGACAAGCGATCTCCAGCACGGGGCGCCTCCAACGCACCCCGCGTTCTTACCTCAGTAAATGTCTAGGCTCCTCCCGGTCCTCCCTGTTAGGCGGCAATCTCCGCGCTGATGTTTTCCGCCAGCAGGGCCCTGAAGCGCGAAGGCGACATGCCTTTCTGGGTCAGGAACTGGCGGTTGAAATTCGAGATGTTGTTGTAGCCGGCGGCATAGCAGATCTCGGTGATCGGCATGTCGGCCTCGCTCATCAGCAGTTGGCAGGCGAGGTTGATGCGCAACCGGTTGACATACTGCACCAGCGCCATGCCGGTATGGCGGCGGAAGCTGCGCGAAAACGCGCTCGGGCTGCGCCCGGCAATCGCCGCCAGATCGCTTTCGCTGAACGGCTCGGTCAGGTTGGCGTTGATATAGGCAAGCGCCTTGTTGACGCCGGCCGACATGAAGCCTGAGGGATCTGGCAGATAGCTGGCGCTGGTGAGCGTCCTCACATCGGCGGCGCGGCTCAGAATGTCGATGAGCTCCATGAACAAAGCGATGCGACGCACGCCTTGCGCTTCGACCAGTTCGGCCAGCACAGGTGCGGTGAGCTTGGCGGTAGCGATGGAGAACAGCGCGCCGCGGCGGCTGAGCTCGAGAATGTTTTCACAACCGGCAAGTTCCGGCAACGCGGCGGTGGCGTCGGCAATGAACTCTTGCGAGAACTGCACGACGCGGCCGCGCAGCGGCACGCTGGCGCCTGCCGGCACGTCGCTGACCCAGTTGTGCGGCAGGTTCGGGCCGGTGAGCACGAGATTGCCGGGCTCGAACTCGCCGATGAAGTCACCGACGAAATAATGGCCCGTGGTGGCGACGACGTGATGGATTTCGTATTCGGGGTGGAAGTGCCAGCGCACCGTGTGGAAGGGGTAGCCGTGGGCCCAGGCCTTGAACGACTCGCCGCGTCTGATCTGGACGACTTCCAAGTCCGGATTCATGTCAGTTCCCCCGGCGCCGGTCCGGTCATGCGACCAGTTGCAGTGCCATCTCCCGCAGGCCGCGTTTGCCGCTCTCTGCAGTGATCGAAGCTTAGGCTGCAATTCATGCAGCCGCCACCACGGTGTGTCCACCTCACTGATACTTTTTTGACGTTTTTGTGGTCAAGGCGATACGTTTGCGAGTACGCGGGAGAGATCAGGCCCCGCTTGCGAGACGGTAACGACGCAAACGTGTCGCCGGCGACGAGAGCTGGTCGTTCGATTTCGGCTCCGTCACAGTGATAGTATGCAAAGGGAGCGGATCGGCATGACAAGGACGTTCACCTACTCCGGCAGCCCTGCGCATATTGTATTCGGCAATGGCGCGTCGTCCGAGGTGGGCACCTGGATCGAAAAGCTCGGCTGCAAGCGCGCGCTGGTGCTGTCGACGCCGCATCGGGCTGCCGACGGCCAGGCGCTTGCCAAATCCCTCGGCGCGCTGGCGGCCGGCATCTTTTCGGGCGCCGCCATGCACACGCCGGTCGAGGTAACCCAAACGGCAATGGCCAAGGCGACCGAGGTCAAGGCTGACTGCGTTGTCGCGCTTGGCGGCGGCTCGACCACCGGTCTCGGCAAGGCGATCGCCTGGCGCACCGACCTGCCGCAGATCGTCATCCCGACCACCTATGCCGGCTCGGAGGTGACGCCGATCCTCGGTCAGACCGAGAACGGCGAAAAAACCACAATGCGTGACGCAAGGATCCTGCCGGAAGTGGTGATCTACGATCCAGAGCTGACCGTCGGCCTGCCGACAGCGATGAGCGTCGCGTCAGGACTCAACGCCATGGCGCACGCGGCCGAAGCGCTTTACGCGCAGGATCGCAATCCGATTTCCACCCTGATGGCGAAAGAAGGATTGCGCGCCATGAAGACGGCGCTGCCGGTGTTGACCAAGGAGCCTGGAAACATCGATGCACGCGGCGATGCGCTTTACGGCGCCTGGCTGTGCGGTACGGTGCTCGGCGCCGTCGGCATGGCGCTGCATCACAAGATCTGTCACACGCTCGGCGGCTCTTTCGACATGCCGCATGCCGAGACGCATGCGGTGATGTTGCCGCACACGATCGGCTTCAACGCCGCCGCGGTGCCCGACTTGTTGAAGCCGGTCGCCGACTTGTTTGGCAGCAGCGCCGGTAGCGGTCTCCAGGATTTCGCCAAGGCGGTCGGCGCGCCCCTTACATTGAAAGAACTCGGCCTCAAGCAGGCCGATCTCGACCGCGCCGCCGAGATTGCGACCAGGAACCCATACTGGAATCCGCGGCCTTTCGACCGCGCCGCAATCCGCGCCCTGTTGCAGGACGCGTGGGAGGGAAGGCGTCCGCAAAACTGACGGCAACAAGCAAGGAACTTACCCGCCGCGAATTCATCAGGATACCGCCACGACCGGTGTGCTCGCGGCGGCCTCGCGGTGCCGGCGATCGCCTGCCCTTTCGCATATAGCCGACAGGCATGAGTGGCTCCGCCTGATCGGCGCAGGCCGCTCACGCTTTTGTGCGCGTGAAAAACTGCGCGGCTCGAAAAGCCCATTGACATCAGCCGTATTTTCGACGCAAACGTTATATTGTTACTGTTATACAGTTACACAGCCCGCCTCTCCGGCGACATACATTTCAGACTGCAAGGAGACCACGGATGCGTCGCATTCCCTTTCTCGCCGCGCTGCTCGTCGCGGTGCCGCTTTTGACCGGCACGGCTGTCGGCGCCGAAGACAAGCTGACCATCGTGGCGGCCGAGAATTTCTATGGCGACCTTGCCCGCCAGATCGGCGGCAGCAACGTCACCGTTACCAGCATCCTGGCCAATCCCGACGACGATCCGCATCTGTTCGAGACCAGCCCGTCGACGGCGCGCACCATCGCCGATGCCAAGATCGTCATCTATAACGGCGCCGATTACGATCCGTGGATGGACAAGCTGCTGTCGGCCTCGACAGCCAAGGATCGCACGACCATCGTCGCCGCCGACCTGATCGGCAAGAAGTCGGGCGACAATCCGCATCTGTGGTACGACCCGGCGACGCTGCCCGCCATCGCCAAGGCGCTGAGCGCCGATCTTGCCAAGCGCGATCCGGCCAATGCCGTGCATTATGAGGCGAACCTGAAGGCATTCCAGACCTCGCTCGAGGCCATTGACAAGGAAATCGCCGACGTCAAGAACACCTATGCCGGCACCGAGGTGACGGCTACCGAGCCGGTCTTCGGCTACATGGCGGAAGCGCTCGGTCTCAAGATGCTGAACTACGATTTCCAGGTGGCCTTGATGAACGATGCGGAGCCGAGCGCCACGCAGGTGGCGGCGTTCGAAAACAGCCTGAAGGACGGCTCGGCCAAGATCCTGTTCTACAATTCGCAGGTGACCGACGAGGCAACGACAAGGCTGCTCGACATCGCCAGGCAGAACAAGGTCACGGTCATCGGCGTCACCGAGACGGAACCGGCGGGCCAGACGATCCAGACCTGGTTCGGCGGCCAGATCGACGCGGTCCAGAAGGCGCTCGCCGCCCGCACGCAATGAACGTGACTGCGAATGAATGTGACTAAATGAACGCAATCGAATTCGACAAGGTCACGCTGACCTATGGGGGACGCCGGGTTTTATCCGACGTCTCCTTTTCGATTCCGCAAGGCGCCTTTGTCGGCCTGCTCGGCGCCAATGGCGCCGGCAAGACGACGATGCTGCGCGCCATTCTCGGCCTGATCAAACCGGCCGGCGGCGCCATTTCGGTGCTTGGCAAATCGCCGACGCGCGGCAACGCCGACATCGGCTATATGCCGCAGGCGCGGCGCGCGCTTGGCGATGTCGGCGTCAGCGGCCTCGACTTCGTGCTGAGTGCCGCCGGCGGGCATCGCTGGGGCTGGCCCGTCGCATCGGCTGCCGAGAAGGAGGCGGCGTGGAAGGCTCTTGAAGAGGTGGGCGCCGGCGACCTTGCGCGGCGGCCGCTGGGCGAGCTTTCCGGTGGCGAGCGCCAGCGCATCCTGATCGCGCAATCCTTGATCGGCAATCCGCAACTGCTGCTGCTCGACGAGCCGCTGATCAGTCTTGATGCGGGCCATCAGCGCGCGATCATCGACCTGGTGCATCAGATCGGCGAACGGCTCGGCATTGCCGTGCTGTTCTGCTCGCACGAGATCAACCCGCTGCTGCGCGCCGTCGACCGCGTGCTCTATCTCGGCAACCGCAAGGCGGCGATCGGCTCCGTCGACGAGGTCATCAGTGGTCCGGTGCTGTCGAAACTCTACGGCACGCATATCAATGTGGTGCGGGTTGCCGGCCGCATCTTCGTCATGGCCGACGATGTAGAACTCGAGAGCGGGGCGCATGTCCACGATCTTTGACTATGAATTCATGCGCAACGCCTTCTATGCCTGCACCATCGTCGGCATCGTTTCGGGCGCGGTCGGCTATTTCCTCGTGCTCCGGGGCCAGACCTTCGCCGGCCATGCGCTCTCCCATGTCGGCTTTCCCGGGGCCACGGGGGCCGGCCTGATCGGGCTGTCGCCGTTTCTCGGCCTCACCGTGTTTACCGTCGTCGCCGGCATCGGCATCGGCCTGCTCGGCGAGCGCGCGCATCGCGACGTCGCCATCGGCATCGTCTTGACGCTGTCGCTCGGCCTGGGCTTGCTGTTTCTGCATTTCTACACCGCCTTCGCCTCGCAGGCGACCAACGTGCTGTTCGGCAATGTGCTGGGCATCAGCCTGCGCACCGTTATCGTGCTTGCGGTGCTGGCGGTGGCGATCCTTGTCGCGCTTTTGCTGATCGCGCGGCCGCTGCTGTTCGCCAGCCTGCAGCCGGAACTCGCCGAAGCGCGCGGCGTGCCGCTCACTCTTGTCTCGACCCTGTTCATGGTGCTGGTCGCCGTCGCCACGTCCGAGGCGGTGCAGATCGTCGGCGTGCTGCTCGTCTTCGCGCTGATGGTGGCGCCTGCAGCCACCGCGCTCAGGCTTACCAGCGGCGTCGGGGCCGGCGTGCTGACGTCCATCGCGCTTGCCGTGATCATCGCCTGGATCAGCCTGACGCTCGCCTTCCTGACCGACTGGCCGACGAGCTTCTGGATCACGGCGCTGGGCGCGGCGGCCTATGTCGTCAGCGGCATCGTCCGGCGCCCGTCGGTCCGAGAGACTCAGAGCGCCGACGCCGGCCCCTGAGGCTTGCCCTCCGGCAGGTCGATCGGGCCGGCTGGGGTGCAAAACTGACGTGAGGGAAATACACCCAAAAAAAGTCAGGTCTACAATCCGGCTCCTGAAACGTTTCAGCCGCGAAAGACAAATTCATCCAATCGCCTAGATCGCGACCTCTGTCGCGCCAAAGGTCCGCTCCGGAGCGGCCGGAACACCCGGAAAACCGCCATTTCAAGCGCATTTTGCAGCGGCGAGAGGCTTGCGCGAGGCCGGCTGGAAAGCTGGCCGGGAGGCGCAAAAGGACCTCCCGCGGCCATTGCGGGCGGCGTTGACAGACCGCGGTGCTGCATGCGTATAGCAAGCTATGGGTCACGCCATGGCCGTGGCGGTTGAGACGGGGCTGGGGGGTTTCGTAACAACAGCATTGACGGCCCGGCGCCGGACGGGCGGCATGCACTCTCGAAGTGCGCCGCTCGCTCTTGGCTGACGCGCCGGCGACCCGGCAGCAGACCTGGCCTGCGTTCTCTCGACCAGGCTCCGCAGAACGCCATCGTCTCAGCTTTTCGATCCGCATCGGTTCGAAGCGAACGAGGTGACGCCCTCTTAACCGATATTCGCTTCGCTACGTCCCCCTCCCCCTGCTGGGCGAGGGGGACGCTGGCGATGAACCGCGCCGGCCGACGTGTATCGGCACGGATCAGACACCCCTGACGACGCGATCAAGCAAGCTTGACGACGAAGTGCTTGGTTACCGGCTCGATGATCTGCCAGGTGCCCTTGAAATCGGCTTCGACCACGAACGCATCGCCCGGACCGACCTCGACCGGCGTGCCGCCATCGGGCGTGATGATGATGCGGCCGGCGATCATGTGCACGAACTCATAGTCGGTGTAGGTGGCGTGATAAGTGCCGGGCGAGGCCCGCCAGGTGCCCGACAGCACCTTGCCATCGGCGGTGGTGTGCTGCACGGCGGTCTGCATGGTCGGTCGGCCCGCCACAACGATCCAGCCCGGCAAGTCGCCGCCCTCGGCATGCTCGACAGCGCCGAATTTGAAAATGGTGGTGTTGGTCATGGGAGGCTCCGTTTGAATTGCATGGCTGCCGGTTGGATAGCCGATGCGTGTGACGGGGGCAACGCAAGGGCCGACCCCGGATGTCGGAGATTTGGCGAAGGAGGCGGGGAGCTAATCTCCCCCATCGAGGGGGAGATGTCGCCGAAGGCGACAGAGGGGGTCGCCGCGCGTGGAGCGCCTGCCTTCACTTGCAGGATTGGGCCAGTCCGGTCGAACCGACCCCCTCTGGCCTGCCGGCCATCTCCCCTCAAGGGGGGAGATCAGCGGCGTCGCCTCCTCCAATGTTGCACTGCGTTAGATTTGTTGCATTGCGATATCGATCCATAGGGCGGAGTCTTCGTCCGACTGTCAACGGTTGCAGCGCCGTGTCCCGTTGGGCGCAAAGCTGCCGCACGTATGATCCCGGCGCGATCGTTACTCGCCGAGGCGGGGTCATGCACCAGCACGAGGTGGCAAATCGTGTCAGCATCGTTCCGGCCCGATATCGAAGGACTGCGTGCCTTGGCGGTGGCAGGCGTGATCGCCTTTCATTTCGGCTTCACCGGCCTGCCCGGCGGCTTCACCGGCGTCGACATCTTCTTCGTCATCTCGGGCTATCTGATCACAAAACACCTGCTTGCCGAAATCACCGAGACCGGGCGGCTCAACCTGTGGCGGTTCTATGCCAGGCGCGCTCGGCGGCTGTTGCCGGCGTCGCTGTTCGTCATCCTCGCCACACTGGTGGCCGGCGCCTTCATCCTGTCGCCGGAGGAACAATCGCTCTATTCCAAAGGCGCCATGTTCGCCTCGGCCTACATGATCAATCTGTGGCTGATCCGCTGGTCGTTCGATTATTTCGCCGCCGATGCGGCCAGCAACCCGTTTGTCCATTTCTGGTCGCTGTCGGTGGAGGAGCAGTTCTATGTCGCCTGGCCGGCGCTGCTTGTGCTGGCGGCATGGCTGCGCCCCGGCAAGCGCGGCGCGATCCTGGTGATCGGCATTGCCGGCCTCGTCTCGTTCGCCGTCTGCGCGTGGCTCACCACGGTCTCGCAGCCCTGGGCTTTCTATTTCTCGCCGCTACGCGCCTGGGAGTTCGCCGCCGGCGGACTGGCCAGCATGGTGCCGCAGCAAGTCTGGCAAAACCGCCCGCGGCTCGCCACGCCGCTGGCGTGGCTCGGCCTAGCGCTGATTGCCGGCGCCTATCTTTCCTTCAGCGACGAAACGCCCTTCCCGGGTTTCCTCGCCCTGGTGCCGGTGGCCGGCACCGTGCTGTTGCTGCTGGCAGGAGCGGCGCACGCGCAGCAGGAGAGCGCTAAGAAAAGCCCGATCGAGGCACTGGCGCTGGCGCCGCTGCAATGGGCCGGCAAACTCTCCTACTCGCTCTATCTCTGGCACTGGCCGGTGATCGTGTATGCCACGATGCTGACGCCGGAACTTTCGCCGCTGCAGCGGCTCGGCTGCTTGGCGCTGACGCTGGCGCTGTCGGGGTTCACCTATCATGTCATCGAAAACCCGATCCGCCGCAATGGCTGGCTGATGGCCAGTGCGGCGCGGGCGCTGGTGCCGGCCGTCCTCCTGACCGGCACCGGCGTCGCAGCCGCCTACGCCAATGCCAGGCTTGCCGTCCACGATCTGGACCCTGAGCAGCGCAGCATTGCCGCCAGCGCCGCGCAGCCGTCCACGGCGCGCGCGGCCGGCTGTATTCTCTCCTTTGAGACGGTGACGCCGAAGGCCTGCGTGTTCGGCAACAAGGACGCCGGGCGCTCGATTGCGCTGTTCGGCGATTCGCATGCCGACCACTGGTCGACGCCGCTGATCGAGGCGGCGGCCAAGAACAATTATCGCCTCGTCACCTATCTCAAATCGTCCTGCCGTGCCTCGCGGGTGACGACCTGGAACTGGCGGCTGAAGCGCGACTACACCGAATGCGACCAGTGGCGGGAGCAATCGGTCAAGGACATTATCGCGTTGCACCCGCACATGGTGGTGATCTCGGAATTCTCGATCGGCAATGTGATGAAGGAATCGCCCGAGGAACTGAAGCACGCCGATTGGAACGAGGAGTGGAAGGCCGGCCTGCGCTGGACGCTGGCGGCATTCAGCCGGGCCGGGATCAAGGTCGCGGTAATCCGGGACGTTCCCTACAATGGAAGCTATGCCGACAAATGCGTGGCGCGGGCGCTGTGGCGCGGGCAGGTGCCTGAAGTCTGCGACACGCCGAGGGACGCGGCGGCGAACGACGACATCGCCGCGGCCGAGCGCGACGTCGTGCGCAGCGTGCCCGGCGCCACCTATGTCGACCTGACCAGCCAGTTCTGCGACGCCCAAACCTGCCACGTGTTCATCAACGGCCAACTCGCCTTCCGCGACCGGCACCACCTGGCGACGCCATTTGCTGAATCACTGGAGCCGGTCTTGGAGAAGGCGGTGTTTTAGGGGGCGGCGAGGTAGGGGGACCTGACGGCTGACCGCTCAGTTGATGGGAGCTATGCCACAAACACATCCTCTCGATGGTGAGCGAGGTAAGCCTGCTGCGGCGGGGTGAAGGTGCTAGTGCGCCAGACGGCGGGGGCTTCGGCAAAGCCGAAACTCTGCATCACCAATTGCTCGAAACCGAGCCGCCGCAAATCAGTCTTGTCGACGCGCTGGGATATGAGGACCTGCCCGCTATCTTCAAAACTGATGAAGCCACGGTCAAAGAGGTGGTCGGCATCAGGCGTGAGGAGCAGCCTGTTCATGCCGTCCAAGCGCTCCTGCGCGGAAGCGCATAGGCGCCAAGGCTTGATGTGGCTTGCAATCAGCAACGAGGGATTGGTGACCCCTGTGAGTCGGCACGAGCGCTCCATGGCTTCGACATTGGAACGAAATTTACCTTGGCCGCGACGAGCTTGAATGACGCTCGTCTTTACAGTGTCCTCGAGTTGGAGGTCGTCTCGGATACGGCGCTCAACCACGTCCTCTAAAATTTCATTGACGACTTCGAAAGTGAGACTGTTTGCGCCACCACGCCTCAGAGCTTCGCGGTCGAAAGCTGTACCCGCGACAATTGTGTGAAACACCTCTTGCGATACGCTCGCGAGATAGGCGTTTTGACGGCCTGATCCGGAGTTTGGGTCGATGGGCGAGTATCGGGGAGGCAGAAGCGGACCCAATTCGCCAATTATGTCCGACGGGCGCACCGTCGGCAGGAGCGGCGCCCAATACACCGGGAGAAGCCAACCTTCCTCGTTCCAATTGGCTCCAGTGTTCTTGAACTCCGGTGGTTTCGGTGCTGTGAATGCAAACTCCGCTACCCGACCAATATAGCGCACGGCTTGACCGAAAAAAGACAACACGAGGTCACCAGGTGTCGCCCGACGCATATTTTTGTAGAACTCGCTGCGTGCCCCATTCTTCTGAGTTTTGGGCGACCAGAGATATTGCCCGTCGATCTCTTGGCGGGCGGTCTGACTGTGATTTACCCACCAGAATTGCGACATCGTTTTGGTTTTAATAGTTGCCGTCGGTTGGATAAGCTCTATTCGAGACCTGTCTCGCCTTCAAGCAGGGAGCCGACCTTATTGCCAGGTGCGACAGGCGGCGTAACTGCATCTTTCGGCGAGACACCAAGAAGAGCGTAGGGCGACGATAGTCGCCGCCCCCACCCCGCTTGCAAATCGCCCCCCAAATGCCATCTACATCACAGGCGCACCGCCGGTGCGCGGCATCCACGGAGCATTCACTTGACGCAGCGAAGCGGCAGTGCGGACTTGCCGCTGCATGGCGGGCGGGTTCCGAAATGGCTGGGCGATCGTATGACGCGGCTGGGTGCGGTGTTGTGCGAGGCGATCATCCATCACTATGGCCGCGACGAGCTGTTGCGGCGGCTGGCGCATCCGTTCTGGTTCCAGTCCTTCGGCGCCGTCATGGGCATGGACTGGCACTCCTCAGGCATCACCACCTCGGTCGTCGGCGCGCTGAAGCGCGGGCTGAACCCGATGTCGCGGGAGCTCGGCATCCATGTCTGCGGCGGGCGCGGCGCGCATTCGCGCAAGACGCCGCAGGAGCTGATGGCGATCGGCGAGCGCGTCGGCATCGATGGTGCGGCGCTTGCCACCGCCAGCCGCTTGGTCGCCAAGGTGGACAGTGCGGCCGTGCAGGACGGTTTCGACCTCTATCTGCACGGCTTCATCGTCACCGACGACAGCCGCTGGGTGGTGGTGCAGCAAGGCATGAACGGCGACAGCCGCCAGGCGCGGCGCTATCACTGGCTGTCGGAAGGGCTGACAAGCTTCGTCGACCAGCCGCATGCGGCGATCGAGGGCGAGCGGCAGGGCGAGATCGTCAACCTGACCGACCATCGCGCCGCGCCGTCACGTAGCGGCCAGATCGACCTGTTGAAGACCATGAGCCCGGAACGGATCCTCGACGAGCTTGCCGTGCTGGAGCCGCCGCCGAAAGCAGCGCCTGCGAAACCGGCGGCGCAGCCGATGCTGCCCAATCTGGTGATGCCGGCGCATCACGACGTGCGCGAGAGCGACATCGTCATGCACCGGCTGCACGGCAACATTTCCGCCGCCATCGAAAGCGGGCCGGCCGACTTTCCCGAGCTGCTGCTGGTGCCCGGCGTCGGCGCGCGCACGGTGCGGGCGCTGGCCATGGTGGCGGAAGTGGTGCATGGCGCGCCCTGCCGCTTCTCCGATCCGGCGCGCTTCTCGCTCGCCCATGGCGGCAAGGACCGCCACCCCTTCCCGGTGCCGCTGAAAGTCTATGACGAGACGATCGCGGTGCTGAAATCGGCCGTCGGCAAGGCCAAGCTCGGCCGCGAGGAAGAGCTCGGCGCGCTGCAGCGGCTGGATGGCGAAGCGCGTCGGCTGGAGCGCTACGTCACCGGGCCGAGCCTGAAGGAAATCGTCGCCGGCGAGTTCGATCAGTCGCATCTGCTGGGAGGGCGCAGTGTGTTCGGGTGGGAGGGGGCGGCGGAAAGCGACGACGGTTCAGACAGGGGCCGCCAGTAGCGGCCTGTCCATCATGCAGAGATAGTGCGCGGCCCATAGAAACACGTGCTCGGCTTGTTTTGATAATACTTGCAAAGACCCATTTCTCAAGTGATGCTCTGCCAGGCGAGGCTCGGCATGAAGACATTCGCATGGACGTTGGTTTTCGTGCTGCTGGCGATTGGCGGCGCGATCGCCCAAACGACGCCTGAGCCTGCCATACTGGCATATACACCGCCGATGCACTTCGTCGTTGTACGCAACAGCACGCCAGGATGCGAGCCGACATGCCCGGAATGGATTTCGGCGGAAGGTCACATCGTGGCCGGCACGCCAGCTTTGCTGAAGGCTTTGCTGAAAAAACTCGGCCCCCGCAAATTGCCTTTGGCGTTGAATTCCCCGGGCGGCGAGACCGATGCGGCGATGGCGCTTGGCCATATGATCCGCGCCAGCGGGCTCGACACGATGGTTGGCAAGACGGAGTTCTCCGAATGCGCGCCAGACACAAAAGCCTGCGGGCCGGGCGACCTCCGCTTCGGCGTCGCCAACCCCGTCGGCGCAGTCTGTTCGTCAGCTTGTACGATGGTTCTTGCGGGCGGCGTACGGCGCCTGGCAGACAGCCGCGCCTTTGTCGGCATTCACCGGATCATGCTGCCGACCGCCAAGAAAATCCACGGCAAGAAGACCATCGTCCTCGTTCCGATACCCAAATGGTATGAACGCAAGGTCGACAGCTATTTCACCGAGATGAAAGCAGGTTCGTGGATCGTATCGGCCATGCAAAAAATACCCGACGACAGCATACGATACCTCGTGACATACGAACTTTTGGACCTGAATCTGATAACCGAAACCGGTCACGGCGACACGCGCACCTCCATCGATATCTGCAAGACCACGCCGCCGGCGGGCAACTGCCGAACGGTCAGGCAATAGGAATAGCGGGCCACGTAGGTCGTCGAAGCGCCTGTTTCTCAACAGCAACCCTTCACTTTACGCGGCACCCTTCAACAGGTCTTCCGGCCGCCCCTCGACGAGCGCAGCAATATAGCTTTCCAGGCTGGTCGTGCCGCGCTCCGGGTTTTCCGGCTCCGCCGGCTTGTCCAGCGTGGCCCCGGTCATGCGGGTGTAGGACTCGGCCGCCGCTTTGGAGAAGCCGAGTTTTTCGTAGGTTTCTGTCCAGCGCTCGCGCGGCACCGTGACCACGCGCACGTTTTTGCGCAACGCCGCACTGAAGGCTGCGGCGACATCGGCGGCTGAGTAGCGCCGAGGGCCCTCGATATAGTGCGTGCCGGTCTTGTCCGTCGGCTCCAGCAGACGTCTCGCCGCGGCCTCGCCGAGATCCTGCGGCGCCACCATCGGCAGCTCGAAATCCGCCGGGAAGAAGGAGGTGATGACGCCGTCGCGCCGCGCCGTCTCCAAGGCCTGATCCCAGTTGCTCATGTAATAGGCGGCGCGGTTGATGCTTGCCGGAATGGCCTGGGCCTTCAGCTTCTGCTCGAGGCCGTAAAGGACGGTGAGATCGCCGACACCCTCGCCGGCCTGCGCGCCGTAGGTCGATTCCGCCACCAGCTTTTCGAGGCCGGAGCCCTCCAGCGCCGCCGCAATGGCGCCAACCGTCTTGCGCTCCTCGGCGTCGGTGTCGGTCGATGGATCGGCCGGCGGGTTGAGCAGAAACGCCCGCTTGCCGCGCCGCAAGACTTCACGCAGCGCCTCGACATCGAGCACATCGGCAACCGCGGCCTCCGCGCCCTGTTCAACCAACCATGCGGCCTTCGACTCGTCGCGCGTCACCACCGTGACATCCTCGCCCTGCCGCAACAGCGCCATTGCCGCCGCCGAGCCGACATGGCCGGTACCTCCAAGAATGACATGCATGGTCTCGTCCTTCCCTTGCTGATTCATGCCGGATTAATGGCTGGGGCGGCGAAGGGTTCAAAAATCGGGGGGCGATGCTGACAGGAGGTGACGCTGACTTTCCTCGCAATGCACGGCGCAGGGGTCGTTCGCATCTTGCAAAATTATGGAACGAGGTCGTGCCCAGCGAGTTATATTAGCGCAACCTTGAATAGGAGGCAGCTATGAGAAAGCTCCTGCTTGCTTCGGCTATCGCTATCACTGCGGCTGCGGCGATCATCGCCCCGGCGAATGCCGGCGGGCGCGTCGTGATCGGCATCGGCAACGGCTACTATGACGATGACTACAATGACAGCTATGGCGACTATTACGATCGCTACGCTCCTCGCCCCTACTACCAGTATGACGCCTACGACAACGGCTTCAGGTACCACAGGTATCACAGGCACCATCGCCATTGCCGTATAGAGTTGGTCAAGCATTGGCGCCATCATCACAGGATCGTCGAGGAAATTCGCGTTTGCGAACGGTGATCCGATAGGGTGAAACCGGTTCGGCCGGCATCTGCCGGCCGGCCGCTTCCTGCGCGGCTGCCGGCCTTATCGCGGCTTCCGCATCAGCATCATCCCGTAACCCACGGCCAAAAGGTCGAGCCCGACCTTCAACATCTTCACCACCACATCTCGTCCCTCGCCGGTGCGTTCGGCGAGCGCCTTCACCGACTGGCCTTCGAGGCAGATTTTGCGAACCACCTCCGCCACTTCCCAGTGGGCCATGGCGGCGATGGCATGGGTGTGGGCGCGGCCGGCGTTGAGCACGCGGTCGGGGATGCCGCCATTGATGCGGCCGCCGTCAATGCGCTCTTCCCACGGCATCGGCCGCAGCCCGTCACGCGAGGCGCGCTCAAAATCGTCGCGAAACCGTTGGCCGGCCTCGCGTTGCTGGCGCGTCAGTGAGGTGATGCCGACCAGCGGATCGACATTGCGCACCCGCACGATGCCGCCGGTCGCGGTGTAGCCGTCATTGGAGACCTCGTAGACGCGCCGCGCCTCTTCGGTGCCGACGCTCAACCGCTTGCGGCCGAAGCGATCGTCCTTCAGCGCGAAATCATGGCCGATCTCGCGGCGGATGCGCACCTGCTCGGCTTCGCCTGTGGGGAGTTTTGGTGGCTGCCGTTTCTGCGCGGTTTTTTTGCTCATCGGAGGATCCTTGTGGGATTGGGTTGTTGAGCCGGAAGGTTGGCGTTCCTTCGCGCCCCCCTCTGCCCTGCCGGGCATCTCCCCCACGAGGGGGAGATTGGCAGTTTCGGCGGCTGCGCCTCTGCAACGTTGGCAATTGGCGAAATCGGCGGCGATATCCGATCGCCCCCCTCGTGGGGGTTGAGGAGTGGTCCGCGAAGCGGACGGAAAGCCAATTGCTTGGCTTTCCGAGCGACGAACGTCCGGCAGGACAGAGGGGGGCGCTGTCCCGCCGGCTTTCGATCATTGGTGGGGTCGTCCGGAGGCGAGGAACGGAGCCCAGCCGCTCACACCACCTCCGCCACAGGTCGGTGGAAACGCGTCTGATGATATTCGCAGTAGCTTTTCAGCGCCCTTGTGCGCAGGCCGCAGCACAGCATCTCGAGCCCCGGCCGACTGCCGGGAGCATCGTTGTCGGGGTCTTCCTCCAGCGTCAGGTCGAGCGGCGCGCGGCAGCGGTCGAACAGGCAGTCGATGAAGCGCATGGCGGCGACATGCGGCTGACGCCCGAGCGAGGCAGGGCGCGGCGCCGGCACATTGAAGCGGTAGATTTCGCCGTCCACCACCAGCCGTCCTTCGCCCGGGATCGAGGGCGCCGGACGGGCTGGCAACAGAGGCCTGGCCGATGGCTGACGGCTCGGTTTGGCGGCCGGTTTGACCGGCGCGGCCTGCTTCGAAACTCCTACTTCCGTTACGGGCTTGCTTGGCTGCGCCGGCGGATTCCTCTTGGCGGTATTCTCGTTTGCCGCAGTCTTCCCCGTCGCATTCTTCCTCGGTCGGCCGCCGGACCTGCCGCCTCTGGGGTTGGCGAAGCCGATGGTCTTCAACGCGCTGTTGCGGTGGACGATGCCGATGATGGCATTGCGCGAGACCGGACTGCCGCGCAGCGCCGTGAAGCGGACGGCGATCCCTGTGGCCGACAGGCCATCCCTCAGCCAGACGGCGATCTCCTGCAATTCGGTGTCGGTATAGGCAGTCATGTCGGTATCCATTGATTGCGCGCGCAAAGGCCGAGCGCCGGCCCCGGGGGCCCACGGGAAAAAATCAGAGCGGATGGTCGGCGCGGTCAGCCGATACTGGCGGCCGGCAGCGAGCCGGCGAGATGCCGCAAGGCGGCTTCGGCGGCCGCTTTGGTGAGGGCGGAAACCGCCCTGCCCGTCAGCCGGTCGAACAGGATGACGGTGCCATCTTCCGTGCGGATGCAGGAAATACCCTGCCCGCCGGAGACAGCCCTTGGCGCACCGGCGGCGCCATGGGCTGAAGAGGTGGCCGGAGCCGGGAGAGGAGCGGCTCCGGCCGTTCCGGTCGATCGGGGGGACGACGGTTCGACCGGATCCGGGGCAGAAGCCCCGGTTTGCGTCCGGACCGGGGAGGAGGACAGCCCGGACGATGGGAGAAAGCTGAGGATGTCTGCGGAAACGCTTGCGATTTGTTCGATCATGCGCTAAGCGTACGATATGTACGAAACGTACGCAAGCGAAATCGTACATATTGGACGATAAATTTCAGGCAATTTGTACGATGCAGGAACCGAGGCACAGATTGCAGCAGGCGCGGGCGGAGGCGGGCTATGCCTCGCCGAGCGACGCTGCGCGGGCATTGCGCGACATCAACAAGAACACGCTGATCAGTCACGAGAACGGTAACCGGCCGCTGTCGCGCAAGGCGGCGGAGAAATACGGCCGCCTGTTCGGCGTCGATCCCGGCTGGCTCTTGTTCAACGGTGACGGCGGCAGCCTTGCGGGGGGCCATTTCGGCTTTGACGAGTCGGGCCGGCAGATTCCGATGCCGTCGCTGGCCACCGTCGATGTGCCCATCGTCTCGTGGATCAGCGCCGGCGAACTCGGCAGCCAGGATACGGTGGTCAATCTCAGCGACTATCCGACCATCCCCACCACCGATCTGGAGCAGGGCCAATGGATTGCGCTGCGCGTCGACGGCCCGTCGATGAACAAGATCTCGCCACCGGATTCGATCATCTTCGTCAACCTCAGGGACAAGCGGCTGGTGACCAATGGCTGCTATGTCATTTCGGACGAAAGCGGCCAGGCCACCTACAAGCGCTATCGCCCCAACGAGAACCCGCCCTTCCAGCCGGCCTCCTACATGGACATCCCGCCGCCGGCGCTCGAAGGCGCCATCACCATCATCGGCCGGGTGAAGCGCTCGATGATCGATATGTGAGGGAGAAGGCGGTGAGGCGCAATCTCCCCCCTCGAGGGGGAGATGGCCGGCAGGCCAGAGGGGGTCGCCGCGCGTAAGGCGCTGACGTCCTCTGTCCGCGATAGGAAGTCGCGTCAGGACGTACCGACCCCCTCTGTCGCCTTCGGCGACATCTCCCCCTCGAGGGGGGAGATTACGCTCCCAAAAACTCGTTCGTAAAATACCCCCCGAAATCCGGCTTCTCCTTCAGAGCCTTGCCATCGCCATCGAGCAATATGCCGGCCCTGAAGAGGTAGGTACCGATCGCCTCGATCTTGGCCCTGTCGATGGTGCCGATGACGCCGTCCTGGCTGCGCAAGAAATGCCCGTCGACGAGCATCTTCAGCGAAGCGTGGATCAGCGCCGGGTCGGTCAGCGCATCCTTGTTGGAAGCCATCAGCAGATCGCCGGCTTCCTGCGGGTGATCGCAGGCAAATTGGTAGCCGCGCCGCGTTGCCTCGACGAAGGCCGATGCGGCCTTCGGGTTTGCCTGGAGATAGGCATTGCTGGAGGCGATCAAGGTAGTGTGCTCGTCGGGCACGCCGTAGTCGGCGTAGCGGAAGCCGCGCTGCCTGACGCCTTTCAGCTCGGCAGCGACGCCTTCCCAGGTCGAGACCTCCAGCGTGAAGTCGACCGAGCCGTTGGCCAGCGCCTCATAGGCCGAGGTGCCTAATGTCACCGTCTCGAAAACGCCCTTGCCGCCATCGTGGCGGATGATGGTCGAGATCAGCGTGTTTTCCCAGGCGCTGCCGAAGCCGCCATAGGTCAGACCGTCGAGATTCCTGGGACTCTTGATCTCGCCGCGATCCGCGTTGAAGACCAACCGGCCGGTCTCCTGCTGGACCACGGCGTAGACCGCCTTGAGATCGGCGCCGGCAGCCCGCTGGGTGAACAGGCCGACGCCGGCAATGCCGAAATCGGCGATGCGGTTGGCGACCAGCGTGCCGCCGCCAGTATCGCCATAGGGCAGGATCTCAACATCGAGCCCGACCTCGTGGTAGAACCCTTTGTCGCGGGCAACGAACAGGCCGACATGGTTGGTGTTGACCGTCCAGTCGAGCGCGACGGTGATTTTTTGCGTAGCCGCATGAGCGCGAGAGGCAAGCGGCAGTCCGGCAGCCAGCGTCAGCAGCAAAGCCTGCCGGCGTGTGAATTCGGTCATGAAAAACTCCTTTGAGCGGTCTGCGGGAACGAGGGCCGGTCAGTCCCGGGATTGAGCAGCGTGTCGAGGATGTCGGCTTCGAGCGCGGCGGCCTGGCGCGCGGCATCGCTGCCGGTGGTGCGCGGGCGCGGCAGCGGCACGGCAATCTCGCCGATGATGCGGGCCGGCCGCGCCGACATCAGATAGATGCGATCGGAGAGGTAGACGGCTTCGCGCACGTCATGGGTGATCAGCAGCGCCGTCCAGCGTTGGCGCTGCCACATGCCTTCCAGCCAGCGCTGCATACCCGCGCGGGTCAGTGCATCCAGCGCGCCAAAGGGCTCGTCGAGCAGCAGCATGTCGCGCTGCTGCACCACGGTGCGCAAAAGGGCGGCGCGCTGGCGCATGCCGCCGGAAAGCTCGGCCGGCCAGGCGCGCTCGAAACCGGCAAGGCCGAACTCAGCGAACAACGGCGCGACGCGTTCGCGCGCCGCCTTGCGGCCAAGACCCTGCACTTCCAGCCCCAGCGTCACATTGTCGATGACGCGCCGCCACGGCATCAGCGCGTCGCGCTGCGGCATGAAGGCGAAGGGGCTGCCCTGCAATGGCGCGCCGTCGAAGCGCATGTCGCCCTCGCCTTTCAGCGCGCCGGTCAGCAACTGGAACAGCGTCGACTTGCCGGCGCCGGAAGGGCCGAGGATGGAGACGAACTCGCCGGCCGCGACATGAAGCGAAATGCCGGCGAGCACCTCAAGCGCGCCGAAGTTCTTCCTGATGTCCCGGAGTTCGAGCCGCGTCATTGACGGTTCTCTTCTGCAGCTTCAACCTTGCCGTCGCGGCTTTCGCTCCCTGCATTCTCCCAAGGCATGGCGAAGCGCTGGACGAGCACCGCAATGGCGAACAAGACAAGCGTGAGCGCGGCGCTGACGGCGACCGCGGCGAGCACCAGATCGGGCCGAAAGTTGTTCTTGGCATTGAGCATGTAGATGCCCAGCCCCTTCGCCGCCCCCGCATATTCGGCGAAGATCGCGCCGACGACGGCGTAGGTGATGGAGATGCGCAGCCCGGCGAAGAAATAGGGCAGCGCCGAAGGCAGGCGCGCCAGCCAGAAGATGCGCCAGCGCCCTGCCCCCATGGTGGCGAGCATCTGCGAAATCGCCTTGCTGGTCGCGGCAAAACCCTCGACCAGCGCCACCATCATCGGGAAGAAGGTAACGAGCGCCACAAGCAAGATTTTTGGCATCAGCCCGAAGCCGAACCACAGTACGATGAGCGGCGCAATCGCGACCAGCGGCAAGGTCTGGCTGACAATCAGCAGCGGAAACAGCGCGCGGCGCAGCGGGGCCAAGAAATCGACCAGCGCCGAAAGCACGAAGGCAGCGACCAACGAGCAGGCGAAGCCGGCTGATGTGGCGCGGATGGTGGGCAGCGTGTTGTCGGCAAGGGCAGCGCGATGCTCCCAGGCCTGCTGCAGCACGCGCGACGGCGCCGGCAGCATGGTGGGCGCAGCGCCACCATAGCGGGCGTAGAGCTCCCACGCCGCGAGGAGCAGGGCGGAGGCGCAGGCGGCGGGGATGGTCTTGGCGATGGCTGCGGCTAATCTCCCCCCTCGAGGGGGAGATGTCGCCGAAGGCGACAGAGGGGGTCGTCTCGCATAGAGCGCCCACGCCTTGCCGATGCGAAAAGGACGTCGGCGCTCCACGCGCTGGGACCCCCTCTGGCCTGCCGGCCATCTCCTGCTCGAGGGGGGAGATTCGTGGGCATCGCGGTCTTCGCCAATCGCCAATGGCTCCCCTCCTCTCTGTGCTGAGGGGTCAGAGGCATCTCCTCCACGCAATGGGTCAGATAAACCAGCCACGGCAATATCCTCAAGGAACGACGCTTGAGCCGCGGCTCAGACGGCGCTCGGGCTGTTCGCCGAGATCGTGATGTCGAGGGTGACGTGGCCGGCGCCGGGGCCGAAGCGGCAGAAGGCCTCGTTGAGCGTGGCAAACACCGCACCGGCATCGCCACGCAATTTGGTACAGAAGTTCTTTGAGCGCTCAAAGACGCCGGACTGTTTCAGGAAATCGATGCAGCCGTAGATCTCGTCCATATGGTCGCCCGTGCCCATAACGTAGAGCGAGAACTGCGCCGCCACCGGCTGGCCGGTCGACGGCGTGGCCTGGACAGCGCGGATCCCGGCGATCTTGCGCTCGTCCAGCGGAATGGCGGGGCCGCCGGTCTCGTCGGAGCGGCAGATCGGATCGTCGGGCTCGCCCGGACAGCCGCGCGAGACCGCCGCCGAAAGCACGCAGTGCTTGCCGCTTTTGGCCGCCGCGACGAACAGGTCGCGCATGGCGGGAAACAGCACCTCGGGCGGCCCGACCATAAGGGTCGAGATGTCATCGGTTTCGATCCGCAGCCGGTCGCGCCAGGGATCGAGCGCGCCGAGCGCGCCGAGGATGACGCCGACGAAATCGTCGGTCATGGGATAAAGGGAAATCTGTGCGCCTGAAAACATCGCCCGCCTCGCTCCGCTGGTATTATCCAGATCAGCTTTAGGGTCCGAAGGCTTGCCGCCCTCATCTCAGCCCCGACGATACGGAGCACCCCTGTGGATGGGCGGGTTAAAGCACCGTTCGCGGCATTGGGGAAGCCGTTTGTTGAGGCACTGCGGGAAAGTGTTTTGGGCCAGACGTGCCGGGCGCCCGGGCGTTAACAGACGACTCGTCAGTTCGTTGCGTTATCGTCCCAACTGTACGAAATTGGCTTGACGCTCATTCGTACATAAAGTACGATATCTCTTTTCGCAGAGAGGAATGTCCTTGAGCACAGCGAACCATGTTGCCTTCGCCGATCTCTCTCGTCTTTGCGGTCATCTCCGTCGTTGCCGCCGCCTTTATTGCCGCCCCCTTTGTTGCCCTTGTCATTCGATCAGTGCGAACGCCTCGCCGGGGCCTGGCGAATGGCCAGCCAAGACATCGCCGACGACATCCGCTTCATCCGCCAATATCTGAAAGTCGTTGCCGAGAAGGACGAGAGGCTGTCGACCGGCACCCTTGTTCACAGCCGCGCCTATGTAGAGGCCTGCGCCGGCTGGCTGCCACAGACCGTGACGCGCTATCTGCGCCACCTGCGCCAGATCACCGAATGCGAACTGACCATGACAGCTGCCGGCATTCGCTTTGCGCTGTCGAGTTATGCCTGGGAGGCATGAGGGCGCCTGTCGCCAAACACAAGGAATTGCGCTGCCCGTCGCAGGCGCAATTCGTCAGGTTGAGAGGCTCGGGCGCGCCTGAACGGCGGGCGCCAAGGATGGCCCGGCCAGCGAATTCCGGCCTTGCTTTATTTCGACTGACTTATTTCGACTTGGCCTTATTTCGATTTGGCTTTGCCGGACTTTGCGGCGGCAGGCTTCGCTGCCTTTGGCTTGGCGGCTGCCTTGGCGGGCTTGGCGTCAGCTTTCTTCGCCGCCTTTTTGGGCTTGGCGACCGCGCCATCGACTTCAGCCGTGGCCTGCTCCCAGTGTTCCTGATGCGCGCCTTCAGGCCGGCCGGCCTTTTCCCAGATCTCGTGCGCGCGCTGGCGAATGCGGTCCTGTTTGTCGTCCGTCACTTAAGCCTCCGTGGTTGGGTCCGGTCGGTTGGTCCAGATTCCACGAAAACATTAGCCGAAAATTCGACCGGCGTCTTGAGTGACGAGACATCTCAGCGCGGGTCGGAAATCACCGCAACGCCGAGCAGCGCCGCTTTCTTGACGATCAGCCCGGCGAGGTCGGCATCCGAACGATCGGTGCCGGTGCGCTCCCGCAGGAGCGCGATCGCTTCCTTCATCGATAACAGCGCCGTGTTGCGCTCGGCCAGCAACTTGTCGCAACACGCCGCAACATTGGCGGAGTTCGGGGTCTCGACATGCGGCAACATGGCAATTCTCCTTTCATCATGTTCATCATTCGGCCCTGCCGCCCTTTTAGGAAGAACGACAGGGCCGTATCACCGATGAAGGGTTAGGTTGTCGAGCGTTACTCGACCACCTCGACAATCCTGCGCGTGCTGGGGTCGACCAACACGGTATGGTTGTCGACGACGGCGTATCTGTACTGAACGTCGGGAACCTCCTGCAGCTCGACAGTATCAGGCAAGGCAGTGCCGACATTCAATTCGACGCCGAGCAGATTGACCGAGGCAAGCGGATGTTTCTTTACGTACTGGTGCACGACCGTGCGCTGTTCCGGGGTGATGATCACCTGCTGCTGTGCCGGCTGCGTGACGATGACCTCGTCGGCGGCGGCAATGCCGATACCAGCGATCATGGCGAGCCCGGCGACGGCGGGAATAAGGATGGTTTTCATCTTCGTCTCCTGTCGTTGTTGGCGAGCTCCGCCGTGTTCCCGCATGAGGCGAAAACAGCGCAGATCGAGGTGGCGGGCTCCTGGAGGCAAACGCAGCCGGTACGGTCTTGTTCCGCAAGCGGAGACTAAATTGATCGGCTTCCCGGTCATGCCAGCAGAACCCGCACCCGCAAGATTCGCATTGAAGCACAATCCCTCAGGAGACCTTCGACATGGATGATGCACGGCTCCAATTCCGGTGGCGATCGCGGCCGGCGCCGGCATTGATCCGGTGACCTCGTCGCCCGGCCAAGACGGGAACCGACCGCCTTCGTGCCACGCCGTGAAGTTTCAAGCAAAGGTCATTGCTTCGGCGGCTGCGCAGGCACCTCGCCAGGCTTGATCACCGGCGTCTTGCCCTGATCCGGCGGCGGCTGCGTCATACCCTGGTCACCACTGGGCGGCGGCTGCAGCACGCCGCCGCAGGGACCGAGCGTGCTGGTCGATTCGCCGCCGCCATTGGCGACCGGCGGCTTCTGACCATCGTCCTGAGGCTGCGCCTGGCAAGGCGCGGCAGGGCCGTGCTGGTCGCCATTGTCCTGCGCAGCCGCCGGGTCGGCCAGCGCCAAGAGCAGCACGCATGGGATGAGGGGGAAAGTCTTCATGGTCCAGCTCCTCTGGATTCATCTCCTTGGCAAAGCAGACTAGTCCTTGGCAAAGCAGACTGGCGGCAATTGGTTCCACGGAGATGGAGTGGTTGCCGGAACCTGACAGCCGGAAGTGAGTTCCACCTTCTCGACGCAAAGCCGCCCGGAGGAGGCAATCATGGAAGAACGAAACAGAAAACCCAATGACGAGGTCGAGGCGCCACCGAGCAAAAACGATGCCCGCGACAGGATCGCCAATGACGAGGTGGAAGCGCCGACGCCGCGCCGGCAGGATTGGGATGCGCTGCGTGGCGCAACGGTCCTGCCCGACGGAGCAGATGAGGAAAGCCTGCCGGACACCACCGGTGTCGAGAAGGAAGGCGAATTGCCCGAGGAGGATGACGACAACCCCTACCAGGACAGTGACGATGCCTTGCCCGACGACGCCGAGGAAGCCGCCATTGGTCACGATCTGGCGAGGCGCGGCGGCCCGTTCGACGACGTGTAAGGCAGCGACCGCGGACTTTCGAGAGGTTTCCCGGGACGTCCACGCCGTCACCAGTTGGACCAAGGATGAGCTGAAGGCGATGCCGGAGCATCGCGATATTTCGAAGAATCCGGCTGGCCGGATCCTTCGTTTAAGGCGCCTTGGCGGTTTGGCTTAGCCCTTGTGGTCAAGGGCTGGACGGCGACAATCTCGGCACCTTCGACAGCCGAGAAGCAGCCGAGAAGCACGAACGCGAAGCCCAATATTTCAAGCGCCGTCGAGGCCGCTCGCCTGAAATCTTCAAAGTGCGCAAGAAATCCCCGCCGCGGGCGGTGCAGACACGCTCCGGCATCGCGGCGCTGCGAACCGGGCCATCGACCGCCGGCACTTGAGTGCCGACGGGCTCTGACCTTCAATTCGACCCGGGATCGCCGAGCGCCTCGGTGACGAAGGACGCCGCGATCAGGTCGTCGGCGTCGAGGCGTAGGGAGCCTTCGACACCTCCCATGATGGCTGCGACCTTCTGGAAGGTCTGCATCTCGTGTTCAGTAACGCTGGCGTCTCGCATCCTGGCTTTCAGATCGGCGATGCGTCGGCCCAGTGAGGCCGACGTTCCGATTTCTCTTTTCGACATGGTGGCCTGCTCCTCCCCCAACCCATGCTGTGGACGTACTCAAGTCTGCCTATATATAAGGCAGCGCGAATACAGTCGCCGCAACGCGCGATATCTGGGAAGGTTCCGGCGCCAAATAGTCACGAAATAATACGTGGTGGGACTCGGGTATGTTAAGCGCCGACGCGGCGATAGACACCGCAGCCAGCGGCTGCGGCCATCGGCCTGGCCAACCCGTGTCGCGGGTCGCGAATGCGGGTCGGACTTTGATCGCCGCGCGCGAACAGTCAGCGAGAGGCCGGCACCACGCCGGACACCGAGCGCGCCGTTTCGGGCGAAAACACCACGAAAGCAAAAACCAGAACGGCAGCGGCGACGATGAGCGAGCCGCCGGCGACGATCGGTTCAAGCGCCGGGTTTCCCTGCAGCATCACATACAGCGCCGGCAGCATGATCACCAGGCCGAGTGTGTAGAGCCCGTAGTGGATCATGGCGATGCGACGCGCCGCCTTTTGCGGATTGAGCGCGTAGTAGCCGCCGAAGATGGCGCTCGTCACCCAACCGAGCAGATTGATATGCGCGTGCGCCGGAAAAGCGGCGTGGTCACCCGAGATCGCCATCTGCAGGCCGGCCGCAATCCCCAACATCAGGAACAAGATGGCAGTTTTGAAAAAGAGTTCTGAAACCCTCGGCATGTCATTTCTCCCCCTATGCGGTCTGCGACCGCTTGCGACCTGGAGAATACACCCACGCGCAGAACTTTTCCACGCCCCGGTTATGGGGCCATGCCTGCACAGCTTTTTGCACGCTGTTCGACTTTTCTGGCTGCCACAACCCGGCGCCGCCGCGCTACGGCGTCAGCAAGATGTCGGCGCCCGCTCGCTCGTCGAACACCACCGCGCAGCCGCGCCCCAGCGCCACTGCCGACAGCGCGTTGGCCACCGTCTCGTCCGGCGATACGAAATCACCGGTCAGCACTCGCAACTCCTCCACCGCCCTGGCCATTGACACGCAGTGCCCGGCAACGCGATCGCTCGTGCAGGCGTCAATGACGCTGACGAGGTCGATCATCTCGAACTGGCCCATACCGGCCTCCACAAAAACAGCGTCCCGTCGCGGATATGAACGCCGAGGCGAGAGACAATGTTCCGCAGGTCCGATGCCCAGGCGGAGCACTCGACAGCCCGACCTGGAACGGGCCGGCCGGCGACAACCGCTTCGCTTGACAATAGGCCCTGTTTGTTCTCTATTTGTTCGGCAAAAACGCCTCTCACAACAGACGCGGCTAATGCTGCAACGCCGCAAAGGGAACGGTCGGGATGGAGCCCACCATCCTGCATGCGGATCTCGACGCCTTCTACGCCTCGGTCGAGCAGTTGCTCGACCCGGCGCTCAGGGGCAAGCCGATCGCCGTCGGCGGCGGCGTCGTGCTTGCCGCCTCCTACGAAGCCAGGGTTTTCGGCGTGCGCGGCGGCATGCCCGGACGAAGTGCGCGCGAGCTTTGCCCCGGACTGATTTTCGTCGGCGGCCATTTCGCCGACTATCAGCGGCTGGGCGACGCCGCCATCAAGGTGCTCGACGATTTCACGCCGCTGGTCGAGCGGATTTCCATCGATGAAGCCTTTGCCGACGTCGCCGGCTGCACGCATCTGTTCGGGCCGCCGGCCGAGATCGCCGCCACGGTGCGTCGGCGCGTCCGGGCAGAGCTCGGCCTGCCGATCTCGATCGGCGTGGCGCGCACCAAGCATCTGGCCAAGATCGCCTCGCAGGTGGCCAAGCCCGACGGGCTGGTGGTGGTCGATCCGGACACCGAACTTGCCTTCCTGCATGATCTGCCGGTCGGGCTGATGTGGGGCGTCGGCCCGGCGACCAGAGCGCGGCTGGCCGAGATCGGCATCGAGACCATCGGCCAGTTGGCAAAAACGCATAGCGGGGCGCTGCGAAGGTTGCTCGGGCCCGCCGCCGGCGAAAAGCTGGCGTCGCTGGCATGGAACCGCGACCCGCGAAAGCTCGAAACCCACAGGCCGTCGCATTCCGCCGGCGCGCAGTCGGCGCTTGGCAGACGGCCGGCCGAGGCGCGTATCTTCGGACCCGTCCTGCTGCATCTGGCAGACCGGGTCGCCAGCCGGCTCAGGGCGAAATCACGGCCCGGGCGCACGGTGACGGTGCGCGTGCGTTTCGCCGATCTGCACGCTGTCACACGCTCGCTGACGCTCGATCAGCCGATTTCGGCAACCGCGATGCTGGCCGAAATCGCCGGGGAGCTGGTGCGCGGCGTGCTGGCCGCCAACCCTCGGGAGAAGACCATCTCGCTGCTGGCGATCTCGGTGTCGCAGCTAGAAGAAAGTGCCGAGCTGCAGCTGGAGCTGCCGCTCGGGCTTGCCGATGAAAAGCAGCGGCCCGGCAGCAGGCAAGGCCTGGCGCGCTTTGGCGCCGACCGCGCCATCGACAAGATCCGCCAGCGCTTTGGCAGAGAGGCTGTCGGCTATGGCGCCGTGGCGCTGGAAGCCCGGCGCTCGGTTCCCGATGCCTTCCGCGAACTGGCGGAGAAGGAACTGTGAGTGCGGCGCGACGGCAAGGCCAATGTTTAGGCTGGGCCAGTCCGCGCTGCATTGCCGCTCTGTTTGAGCAGGCCGACCAACCAGGCCAGACCCGCATCCATCAGCGCAACCTTCGGCACGATGCTGTTGATGTTGAAGTGGCCGAGCCGGATGGGCGCATCGACGCCGACGACACCGAAACGGCCGCCATACATGGCGAGGAACCGGCGCGGATAGGCCGATATCAGATCAGTCTGCGCAAGCACGGCCAGTCCGAACATGAAGTTGGGGACAGTCAGCGCGACGCGACGCGACAGGCCGCGTTCAGCCAGCACCCTGTCGACAAACCCGTTCGGATCGCCATTGCTCGAGACGACCATATGCTGCACGCTGCAATAGGCGTCGAGGCACGGATCGCCGGCGAAGCGGTGGCCGGCGCGCATGGCGACAACGAAATCCTCCTCATAGAGCTTGTCGACGGTGAAGCGTGCCGGCAGGCCGTCGAACGGAATCACCGCGACATCCATGGCGCGCGCTTCGAGTTCGGCGACACAGTCGCTCCAGGCAGTAGTGGGCGACGGTTCACCTTGGCGTGGCAGCAGTTGCCGGATGCCGATGTCGATGCCGGGGGCCAAAAGGCGGATCTGGTCGAGCAGCGGCGGCAGGAGCACGGACGACACCGCATCCGGCGCACCGATGGTGAAGCGGCGCGTCGAGCGGGCCGGATCGAACGGCTCGGCGCTGGCGATCACCCGGCGCACCCGCGCCAGGATCTCGGCCACCGGTTCGGCAAGCTCCGTTGCCCGGTCGGTGGGCACGACGCCGCGCGGCGTCTTCAGGAACAGCGGATCGCCAAGCAGCTTGCGCAGCCGGCCAAGGCCATGGCTGACCGCCGAGGCCGACAGGTTTAGCCGCTCCGCCGAGCGACCGACATGCCGCTCCTCCATGATGGCCTGGAACAAGACCAGCAAATTGAGATCGGCGCGCGCCAGGTCAATTTTGTTCAGCATATTCCTGAAATCATATCACTGGATTCAGCAGAGTAAAGTTGCGAATGCCTTCTTCGACGCGAAGACGGTGGTGCCGGTTTCGTCGGCACTCATTCAGAGAGGAGCAAATCCATGCCAAACTTTCCCAATTCGGTTCTGGTCACCGGCGCCTCCGGCGCCCAAGGGTCGGCCATTGTCAGCGCTTGCCGCGCCGCCGGCGCCACGGTGCGTGTCCTGTTACGCAAGGGCTCGCCCGATCCGTTCGGCGATGGGGTCAACATCGTGCGCGGTGATCTCGCCGACCCCGGCCGACTGGCCCTCGCCTGCCTCGGCGTTGATGCGGTGGCGCTGACCTTGCCGGTCGGTGCAAGCCCTGAAGAGATCCTGCGCTACGGCCGCAACATTGCGGATGCGGCGCAGCAAGGCGGCGTCAAGCTTCTGGTGTTCAACACCAGCGGCCATGTGTCGGGCCATTCCGGCACGGCGGTGATGGACGCCAAGGCCGAACTCATCGACTACATCAAGACGTTCGGCCCGCCATCTATCGTCCTCAAGCCGACGCTGGCCATGAGCAATATCGCGGCGCCCTGGAGCGCGCCGGCGATCATGCATCAGGGCGTCCTCGCCTATCCGCTGCCGGCCAACTTCCAGACCTCCTGGATCTCCTGGCAGGATATGGCGGCCTACGTGTCGAAGCGCTGCGGCATCCGGAGCTTGCCGGTGCCAGCTTCGACATTGGCGGGCCGCAGGCGCTGACCGGACCGGAGATGGCCGTCATCCTGTCAGGCATTGTCGGCCGCGAAGTCAGCTATTATCCGGTGCCGCTGGCGGACTTCGCCGCCGCGCTCGAAACCGTGCTCGGCAAGGACGCCGCCGAACAGACTGCCGCCAGCTATGCCTGGATCCACAACCAGAAGCAGACCGTGCTTGCCGTCGATTTCGGCCAGACGACCCGTCTGCTGCCGGTGAAGCCGACCTCATTCGCCGATTGGGCAAGAGCGCTGGACTGGGCGGCACTGGCCGGCGATGCGAAGGCGGCCTGACAATGGACGCCATCGCAACCGTCGAACCGGGCGGCCTCGCCGCCCGGAAGAATGTGCCGGATGCCGCTGCCGCCGTGGTCGGCTTCTGGTGGCAGGCAGGACCTGCCGCGTGGTTCGCCAAGGATGCGGCCTTCGACCGCGAGTTTCGCGATCGCTTCCTGCGGCTGCATGAGGCCGCAGCGCGCGGCGACTGCGATGGCTGGATGGCGACGCCCTACGGGGCTCTGGCGCTGCTCCTGCTGCTCGACCAGTTCCCGCGCAACGCCTTTCGCGACACGCCGCGCATGTATGCCAGCGACGCGAAGGCCCGCGCGATCGCTACTGAGGCGATCGATGCCGGGTTCCAGCGGATGGTCGATCCCTCGCTGCGGCTGTTTTCGGGCTGCCCTTCGCGCATTCCGAAGCGATTGCCGACCAGGACCGCTCGGTGGCGCTGTCGCGCGACATCGGCCCGTCCGACCTGAAGCGGGCCGAACATCACCGCGACATCATCCGCCGTTTCGGACGTTTTCCGCACCGCAACCCGATCCTCGGTCGCGCCATGCACGCCCAAGAACAACGCTTTCTCGATGAAGGTGGATTTGCGGGTTAGAGCATGATTCCAAAAAGCGGGTCCGGTTTTTGGAAAAGATCATGCTCCAACAAAGGGTTAGATCATGATGAGATTGCAACCAAATCTCATCATGATCTAGTGCATCGGGACCGAGAAAACCCGGGGCGGGACGACGGCGCCGCGAAGGTTGACAGTGCCGATCCGTCTGGCATTATCGCGTAAGCTTGGAGGATTTACTATGAAGAAAACCTATTCGAAGCCTGTTCTGGTCAAAAAAGGCAAGCTTTCGCAGGTTACGGCGCTCGCCAATGGAGCGGGTTCCGGCCCGATCGAGTGAAGTCGTTGAGTCGGACTGTCGCCTGATCTGGCGGCCTCGCCTGACACTGGAGATGCGGCATGAAGAAGACCTATTCGAAGCCGGTGCTGGTCAAGAAGGGCAAGCTCTCGCAGGTTACAGCCGACAATGGTAACGGCTCCGGGCCGGTCGCCGTCTAGCAGCCGATTATCCGACGCCTCGTGCCGTCTGGCCGGGAACAGGGCTTTGGGTGCCCGACGTGGAGAGTGGAAAATGAGGAAGACCTATTCCAAGCCAGTGCTGGTAAAAAAGGGCAAGCTCTCGCAGATCACCGCGAACGGCGCTTCTGCTCCTATTCCGGGCTAAACTCGTTCCCCGGTAGATCGAGATCCTCCTGGCAGAGTCGGGCGGCTTGATCGTTTCCGGAGCATGATCTCCCGCAGGCGGCGGGACCGTTCAGCGCACAACCACCAGATCGTCGAGCACGAGCTGCCAATAGTGGCTCGTGGAGAGGCGCACGCGCGTCACCGCCGCCAGCATCGGCGCATAGTGGACGGGCGCCAGTGCCGACAGGACGATCGTGTCGCTGGCGATCAGCCGGTCGCCAAGCCAGCTCTCGACCAGTGCGGTTTCGCCTTCGGACTTCAACCATGCCGCTGTCAGCATCACGGAATGGAACCCGAACGGTTTGTCGCTCGAGAATTCGGCCGGGTGTCCGCTGCTCGTATAGCAGACATGGTCTCCCGAGATATTGCCGTTGACGTAGCCTTCGCTGCCTTCGGTATGATCGCGCGCCAGTGCGTTCAGGTTGAACCAGGTCAACCCGGCATAACCGGACGGCACCTTGCGTAGGCCGCGCGTCGTGACATCGTCGAAACCGATGGCCTGCAAGGACGCGGCGCTGTCGACAGCCGCGTTCTCGGGCGACAGCAGGCCGAGCTCGGTCGGGTAGGCGGACAAGGCCAGTCGTCGTTCCATGCCATCGCCGGTGACTTCGATCGCGTCGGCGTCATCGGGCAGATCGAGACGGAAGCCAGCCCCAGCACTTAGCGGATGCACTGCCACCTTTTGCCCTTTCGCCATCACCGAGATGCTCGCCGAAGCACCGTCCGCTACGCGGCCGCTGAGCCGGCGTATCGCAAACAGGCCGACCGGCTGCAGCATTGCTTCCGAGGCCAGCCCGGTGGGCGAGCCCGGCAGCGGCCGGAGGTGCTGCGACTGGACCTCGTTGGCGCTGCTCGCGCGCCAGCCGGGCGGAACCGACACGGTGAAGCGGTAGCTGCCCGGCACATGGATGGGCGCGGCGCGACGTTTCGTCGACGCCAGGAAATTGGCAAAGCCGCCGCGATTGCTCCGCGCCGCGGCGACGAAGCGGCCGTCGCCATCATGCAGTCTGACCATGATGCCGGCCATCGGGCGGTCGCCGAGCCCGTAGCGGCCGTCGCGATCGGCATCGAAATAGACAAAGGACGAATGATTGAGCTTGCCGTGGTTGCCCGACCAGTCGCGGCGCACGGCGTAGTCGTTGGCCGGATCTTCACGAAGCCGGGCTCTGCGACGAGACCGCGCCAGCCGCCAGGCGAGAGCCGCAACGACAGCGGCGAACCCGACAAGGAGTATTGCCTTGATCACGGACGGCTCAAGCAATGCTGTCGGCCCTGCTCATCTGGATCTCCTGCGCATACATCGATCCATATATCGATGCTGCAGGCGCTTGAGCAACCGGACACGGGACCGGCGGACCACGGCATCGGCGTCACATATCCATTTCAGGCAACTATTCCGGCGACGGTACCGGCGGCTTCGTCGTCAGCGCCGCGCCGAAGGCGGCGACGACCACGGCGGCGATGCCCGCGCATTGCAGCGGGCTCAGGATTTCGTGCAGGAACAGGAAGCCGGCCAGCGCGCCCAGCGCCGGCTCCAGACAAGTCAGCGTGCCGTAGAGCCTGGCCGGCATCCGGGTCAGCGCCACCATCTCCAGCCAGAACGGCAAGGCGCTGGAGAACAGCCCGACCAGCAGCGCGCTGACCAGGATCGCGGGTGCGATCAGGCCGGTACCCGCCTCGGCGAGGCCGAACGGCAGGCCGACGGCAGCGGCAATGACCAGCCCGTAAGCCGTGGTCTGGCTGCCAAGCTCCGCGCCGGCCTTTTGTGCAAAGACGATGTAGAGCGCCCAGCAGCCGCCGGCGGCCAGCGCCAGCATCACGCCGACCGGGTCGAGTGAACTGCCGGAGTGGATGAAGGGCGACAACAGCAATATGCCGGCAACGGCCAGCACCACCCAGACGAAGTCGGTGGCGCGCCGCGACGACAGCGTCGCCACGAGCAGCGGGCCGGAGAATTCGAGCGCCACCGCGACGCCGAGCGGAATTCTGGCGAGCGCTGCGTAAAACAAAAGGTTCAGCGCCGCGAGGTTGACGCCATAGGCGATGAGCCAGGGCAGCACGGCGCGCGACGGCCGCACCCGCCACGGCCTCAGCACCGCCGCCAGCATCAGCGCGCCCACGACCAGCCGCAGCGCCGTGGTGCCGTTGGCGCCAATCAGTGGAAACACGCCCTTGGCGAAGGTGGCGCCGATCTGGATCGACACCATTGCGCCAAGCAACGCGCCGATCGGCAAGGCCTTCGCTTCAGCTACGGCAATCGGCGTCGACGTCAATTCCAGTCCCCCCCGCGGTGCGCCGCAGCGTTGGCCCGAGATATGGATAATAGGCCTGGCTGTCGTGTGGCACGGGCAGACTGTTGATGGGGCAAGACGTGGAAGGCGAACGCCGACGTGTCCAGCCGATAGATGGGTAACACTTTGAACCGGATACATAGGTGACACTTCTCTCCCCCTATGCGTCCGCCGCAGCGCCAAGCGGATTGGTTGGCGCGGCGCTGCGGCGGACAAGCTTCATGTGCCGTGTGTCGATGATGCCGAGCGGGTGGGCATGGAATGAGAGTGTCCATTGTCCGTCTTCGGTCTCCAACGCAGCGACCGGTTCGCCCGCCAGCGCTTGCGAGACATATATGAAGCCGCCATTCCATCGGATCTCGCCATTGTGGCGCACGCGGCGGACCGAGGCCTCGGCCGGATAGACGGGCTCGGGTGGTGTCCTGGGCATGGCGCGCTGTGAGGACCGGTAGTGCTGGGCGGGCGTATCCATGCCCAGCGCCTCATGGGGACGTTCCTCATTGTAGCTGTGGCGGAAGGTCTCGAAGGCCTGGCCCTGTGCCGTTCGGTCGGCTTCCGGTGCCTCGGCCATCGGCAGCATGGTCAGGTGAAAGCGCTCGTGACGTCCGTTCTGCTGTGGCCTGCCGGGTGCGATCCGCTCCAGCGTGATGCCAAGCTTGATGAAGCGCACGAGGAACTCGGGAGCCGTGCGCCTGAGCCGTGCCACGATCTTCTTTGGACCCCAAAGCGGATGCAGCTCCTTGGCCGCCACAATCCGCTCAACCAGATCCTGAGCTGTCGCCCGGCCATGATTGAGCGGGGCTCGCGGCAGGTCGTGCAAACCCTCAGGCCCAAACGTCCGATAGCGTCCTAGCCATTTGTAGCCGTTCTTGCGTGAGATCCCGTAGGCCGCACAAAGCGCAACCATCGTCTCATCCCCAGAAAGACACTCCACAACAAACCGTAGCCGCTCGTCCATGATGCCAGTCTCTCGCCAAACCATCGCCGGTCCTCCGGCGGACAAGAAAACTGTCACCCATGCTATCGGTCCATTCTGTTACCTATCTATCCGGTTCGGACAGACGCATTTCCTCTCCCCCGTCGATCGGGGGAGAGGTGTCGAGCGTAGCTCGACGGAGTGGGGGTCGACCGTTCATCCGCCTGATTGTCTGCTTGCAGGCGTTTCGCGCTCGCTTCCGTCGCTCCTGTTTTGCGGCGACCGTGGGTTTCATGACCGCCTTCCCCCACTCCGTCGCCGCTTCGCGGCGCCACCTCTCCCCCCTCCGGAGGGAGAGGAAAAGAAGCTAGCTCGCCAGCCCATACACCAGGCTCACACGTCCATCCGAAAGCGCCTCGGCCTTGCGCAGTTCCAGTCCGTGCCGGGCGTGCACCATGCCGAACAGCGCCTTGCCGTCGCCGGCGAGCAGCGGATAGACGATCAGCCGCATTTCATCGACCAGGCCGGCTTCGATCAGGCTGGCGGTGATGCAGGCGCCGCCCATGAGGTAGATGTTCTTGCCGGGCTCGCGCTTCAGCGCCGCGACGTCGTCGAGGCGGCGCAGGAAGCGCGTCGAGGCCCAGGCTGACGTCGTCATGGTGTTCGACAACACATAGTGCGGTGTCTTGGCGGCAAAGCGCGCCCATTCGAGTTCGGCCGGGTCGACCAGTCTGCCGGTCATCGGCAATGGCTGGTCCGGCTCGTTCTGTTGGATCGCGCTCCAGTAGCGCTCATAGCCGGCATACATGACGCCGCCGAGCAGGCAGGCGTCGATCTCAGGCATCAGGCCATATTCCTCCGACCAGTTGTCGACCCAGTCGGCAAAACCTTCGGGGCCTTCCATCTTGCCGTCGATGGAGATCTTCATTCCGGTGATCAATTTACGCATGACTTCCTCCTTCGGGCTTGCGGGATGCAAGCACGTTGCCTGGTTTCACTTCCGATGACGCGCCGCGGTGTCTGGCGAAGGCGCGTGTTTCGCCGACCCTTGCGCCGGCATCCGGCGCAAGGGATCGATGGTGCCCGGTTGGACCGGGCGATGCGTTAGGTCAGGTCAGGCCGGCAGGCGCCGATCGTATTCCGCCACGATACGGCTAAAGCTGTCCCAGAACGGTTCGGGCTTCTCGGCCGCCACGCGGGCAACCAGGAGGTCGAGATGCACGTGCCAGCCTGCAGCATGCATCATCAGGCTCGAGCGGTCTGGCAGGCGGCGGTGGACCAGGGTGAGCAAGACGTCGTCGCCGCGCTGCGCCAATTCGAACGTGACATTGCCGCTGCCGTTCCAGGTGATGGTGAGCTTGAGCGGCGGGTCGCACTCGACGATCTGGTTGTGCATCCGCTGCTCGCCGCCACTGAAGCTGGCCGGCCTGTCGCCGGGCGGGTCGGTCAGTTCGTCGTTGCGCCAGACCAGCTCGAAGGAAGAGCCTTCCTCCATCTCCATGTCGCCGGCCGCCAGCCATTGGCGGCGCAGATCGCTCTGCGTCAGATATTCCCAGACGCGCTCCCTGGTTCCGGGTAAAAGCCGTTCGACCCTCAACGTGGCCGGCTGGATCAGCTGGGCGTAGCCGTCGAAGCTGTTCATCTGGTTCATCGGTCGTCTCCCTCGGATGATGTTGGCCTGGATGTGTCTGGCTTGGGTGATTCCGGCTTGGATCGTTCTGGATTTGCCGGTGCCGGCGTTGACGGCGTTGTCGACGTTTTGCGCCCCGCCTCCTCGCGCAAAAGCTGTTCGAGGACATCGAGGCGGCTGTTCCAGAAACGCGCGTATTGGCCGAGCCACTGATAGGCGGTGGCCAGCGGGCGGGCCTCGAGGCGGCAGACATGGGTGCGGCCGCGCACTTCACGCCGGATCAGCCCGGCATGCTCCAGCGCCTTGATGTGCTTGGAGGCGGCGGCCAGCGACATGGCAAAGGGCTGTGCCAACTCGCTCACCGTACGCTCGCCGCCGGCGAGGTGGTTAAGCATGTTCCGGCGCGTGGCGTCGCCGAGGGCGTGAAAAACCTGGTCCATCTGGGGCGTCTCTAATTCAACCATGTAGTTGAATATAGAGGCGAGATTTTAGATAGTCAACTGGTTGGTTGAATGTTTTTTGGAGAGACGGAAAAGGCCGGCTAACGGCGATGGTTGGCGAAGCCGAAGAGGCGCGCAATCTCCCCCCTCGTGGGGGAGATGTCCGGCAGGACAGAGGGGGGCGCGAAGGATCGCTACGTTCGACAAGTCGTGTCGGCTAGGACCGACTTCGGCCCAAGCCGTTGCCAAACAATCGACAGGCCAGCGGGACAGTGCCCCCCTCTGGCCTGCCGGCCATCTCCCCCACAAGGGGGGAGATCAGCAGCTTCAATCTCACCCCGCCATCGCCAGCGGCACCGCGCTCTTGTTGGGGATCTGGATGTCGATCTCCAGCGTCGACATGGTCTCGCCGCGGTCCATCGAAACTTGCAGATAATCCTGGTCGATCTGCACATGCTTGGCGATCACCGCCATGATCTCTTCGCGCAGGATGGAGACGAGATCGGGCTGGCTGCGGTTGCGGCGCTCATAGGCAAGCAGCACTTGCAGCCGTTCGCGCGCCACCGGCGCGCTGGTGCGCCGCTTGAAGATGTCGAGCAGGTTCATGCCGCCCTCCTTCCCAAAAGACGATCGAGGAAGCCCTTGCGCTCGAAGGGCACGATGACCGGCAGCTGTTCGCCCTCGAGCCGCTTGGCCGCGTCGATGTAAGCCTTGGCAGCGGCGTTCAGCGGCTCCGACAGCGTCACCGGCGAACCGAGGTTGGAGGCGCGCAGCACATCCTGGCTTTCCGGAATGATGCCGAGCAGCGGCACCGACAGTATCTCCAGCACATCGTCGATCGACAGCATTTCACCGCGCGCGGCGCGTCCCGCATCGTAGCGTGTGACCAGCACATGCTTGGCGATCTGCTCGCCCTCCTCGGCGCGCAAGGTGCGGGAATCGAGCAGGCCGATGATGCGGTCGGAATCGCGCACCGACGACACTTCCGGATTGGTGACGATGACCGCCTCGTCGGCAAAGCGCATGGCGAGCTGCGCGCCGCGCTCGATGCCGGCCGGGCTGTCGCAGAAGACATAGTCGAAGACCGAGCGCAGCTTGCCGATGACCTCGGCCACGCCCTCCTCGGTCAGCGCATCCTTGTCGCGCGTCTGCGAGGCCGGCAGCAGGAACAGCGTCTCGACCCGCTTGTCGCGGATCAGCGCCTGCGACAGCTTTGCCGAGCCCTGGATGACGTTGACGAGGTCGAACACGACGCGCCGTTCGGCGCCCATGATCAAATCGAGGTTTCGCAGGCCGACGTCGAAATCGACCAGCGCCACCTTCTTGCCGGTCTTGGCGACCGCCGCCCCCAGAGCCGCGGTCGAGGTCGTCTTGCCGACGCCCCCCTTGCCCGAGGTGACCACCACTACCTTGCCCATCAATAAAGCCTCCGTTGTTGTTCGTTATGTCGTTGTCGGGCGAGACGCATTAGCTGAAAGGGGCGATGCGCAGCATGCCGTTGTCGAGAAATGCCTGCACAGGCTTGCCCCGGACTGACGGGTCCATCTCCTCGGCGGTGCAATACCAGCCATCCACCGAGAGAAGTTCGGCTTCGTTCCTGCGGCAGAAGACACGCGCCGCCGTGTTGCCCTGCGCGCCTGCCGAAGCGCGGCCGCGCAGCGTGCCATAGACGTGGATGGAACCGGTGGCGACGATCTCGGAGCCGGACGCGACGGAGCCCAGCACGATGACATCGCCATGCGGATGGAAGATCAGCTGCCCTGAACGGATCGGCGAGCGGATCATCAGCGTGCCAGCGTCGGGTGCGGCAATTTTGGCGTCTTTCGGCTGTGCCTTGGCATCGCTCGCCGGTTTCAAATCGCCCGCCTTCAAATCGCCGGCCTCTGCCTTGATGTCACCGGCCGCCTTCATGTCGCTTACCGCAGTGTCCTCCTCCGCCCTGCCCGCCTTGCGGCTCGGCTGCAGCAGCCCGTCGGTGGTCGCCTCCTTGGCGCCGACCAGCACCGGCGGCAGATGCGTGCCAAGCTCG
Organism: Mesorhizobium sp. P170090; assembly: GCF_057786115.1. Classification (NCBI taxonomy): domain Bacteria; kingdom Pseudomonadati; phylum Pseudomonadota; class Alphaproteobacteria; order Hyphomicrobiales; family Phyllobacteriaceae; genus Mesorhizobium; species Mesorhizobium sp. P170090. Next base: position 3,167,560 of record NZ_JBYNWH010000001.1, on the reverse strand, counting down.
GCGCCACCATCGAGTTCCATGGCATAGATGCGGATTCCGCGCTGGCCGAGCAGATCGACCAGCGCTTCGATGGCCACGACATCGGGCTTCAGCACGTTCAGGTCGAGCACCACCGGGCGCCCGGCAAAATAGCCCGGCGAATTGCCGACCCAGCGATCGAGGCTCTCCAGCCAAACGTCCAAAGGCGCCTCCGGCGTCAGCGTGAATGCGACGAAGGAGCGGGCGCGAAAGCGAATGGATTTGGCCTCGAGGGGAGCGGCAAAGGTCACAGCGGGCGATTCCTTACTGAGAGGTAAACGCTAGCCGTGGTATGGTTAATGAAAGGTTAACGGGAGGGGGTATTCGCGAGCAGAGGGGGCGCCTTTCTTGACAGCCCGGGCCAGGCATCCTGCCACCCTTGCAAGAGCACGAATCGACGCGATCATTCGCCGGCCGCCGGCAAGGCAAGCTGCAATCGTAACGACCGCAACGCAGCAAGTGTCGGCGCAGATTGTTGAAAATAATCATGTATTGCCGAGCGTTGAATACTTGCGCGCCGCCATGCGCCGCGTAATGTCGGCATGGGATGGGTTTAATGGGGGAATAATGAAACGTAGTTTTTGACACTATCGCTGCTGGCTGGCCTCGCAGGGTGTGCCACGCCGCCCGACAAGATTGCAGGCGTTCCGAATTCCGGCCCCTGCACGCCAGCCGAGAGACAACGCCTTGCTGTCATTTCAAACCAGCAGAACAAGTCAGCATCCGGTGATGCGCTTGGTGTCTTCCTGATCGGCGTGCCGATTGCATCCATGTCGGGTGGCGACCACGAGGCCGAGATAGCGATTCTCAAGGGATGCTGCGGGCCGCCTAAGACTTAGACACCGCCGACCACGGCATTTTAACAGCCGGGTCTGCTAGCTGGTAATGCGTCCCCATATCGATATGCTCGGTTTATGCGTTGGAATGTCTCAGGAAGCATCCCGTTAAACTGGCACCATACTGGCAGCAATTAATCATAACAACACTCTGAAATTCGGAAATAGCTCTAATGAGAGTATCTAGGATCAGAATAAAGGGCTTTCAGTCGTTTGAAGACACAGGGGATATATCCTTCACTGATGGAATTAATATCATAATAGGGCAAAATAATTCTGGGAAAAGCGCCCTACTTCGCGCACTGCTGCCTTCTATTCCCGACGACAGACATCGCACACCGGATAAATGGGAGGCATTTCGACTAAAGCGACCCGAGATAGAATTCACTCTGGAAATTAGCGGGGCTGAGATACGAGATTGGATTCTAATATCTGGATCCACTCAATATTTTCCATTGCAAACCCTGCCTGGTCTTGATCCGGAGGCATATTTACAACAGCTATTCAATATTGATGAAATGCGTATTGACGTAAAAAGAAATGAAAACACAGAATTCTATTCTTCTTACCCATCCCACAATTTATTTTATTACGGCGATGGAACACCACAAACTTGTGCATCCGCGACACCAACAAACGGCGAAATAACATTTGGTATACAAAGCTCTGGAAATGACACTTTGCCTAACTTGCTTTTTGCAGCATGGCAACGCGAAATGTTCTATTTTGCGGCTGAGCGCCTAACGATCGGTGAGGCGGCATTTGGTTATGCAGGACGCCTCCAATCAAACGCGGGCAATTTGCCGAATGTGCTTCATACTTTGAACAGTGAACGAGGCGACATTTTTCGGCAACTGGTGGATCATCTTCGAGAAGTGTTCCCCACAGTCGCCAATCTCAGTATCAGAACGCGACCAGAGAACAACCAATTAGAAGTCCGGGTCTGGCCGACTGAGGTAATGGAACGAGTTGAACTTAGCTTTCCGCTCAACTCAAGCGGAACAGGCGTGTCTCAGGTTATCGCGCTTCTCACTGCGATAATGACGATCGATAAGGCCGTGATTATAATCGACGAGATCAACAGCTTTTTGCACCCCGCAGCGGTTAAGGCGCTGCTCCGAATTTTGCAGACGCGATATGCTCATAATCAATACATAATTTCTACACACGCCCCTGAGGTGATCGGCTTCAGTAACCCCACGACAATTCATCTCGTCAAGCGCGCCGGATACGAATCCTCAGTCGAGCGACTGAACCTCGATGAGGTTGGGAAGTTTCGTGAGGTAGCCGAGCACTTAGGTGTCTCAATGGCAGACGTGTTCGCGGCCGAACGTGTGGTGTGGGTGGAAGGTCCGACGGAGGAGCTGTGTTTCCCTTATCTGTATCAACAGCTAGTTGGACCGCTGCCGCGCGGAACTATTATCACGTCGGTTGCGGCAACGGGTGACTTCAACACGAACAGGCGCGATCCGGCAATCGTGTATGAGGTTTACAGCCGCTTGAGCTCCGCCGCTGCTACGCTGGTTGTGTCGGTTGCTTTCAGCTTCGACACAGAGAAGCTGACCGATGCAGAAAAAACGGAAATGAAGCGGAAGGCCGGCGGCTTGCTGCATTTCTTGCCTAGGCGCCACCTGGAATGCTTCTTTATCGACCCCGCAGCAATTGCGGCCTTTGTCATAAGCAAGGATCCCGGGTCGGTTGCAACCGTTACGCCAGATACGGTCGAAGCAACTTTGAAGGCCGCGGCTGCCAAGCGCCCGCTTCTTGTTCCGGAATGGAGTGACGACATAAGGAACGTGGAGTGGCTTACCCACGTCGACGCGGCCAATCTTATCGCCAGTGTGTGCGGAACCCTCTCCGAGCACCGCGCGCCTTTCGCCAAGAAGAATGACTCTCTATTTCTGCTGAAGCACATACTTGAACATAACCCTGAGCAGCTGACGCCACTGCGGGACTATGTACAGAGCCTTGTTGCAGCGGTAGCAGCAACCTGAAACATAAATCACTATGAAAACTTGCCATTTTCGATCAGGTGTCGTTGCCAACAAGGTGAATGCTGGGGTGGGTGATGAGTGAAGTGGCTGCGGAACTTCCTGAAGATCGACAGGTGTGGCTTCGTGCTTTTTACGGCTTCAGCCCTGAAGAAGCAGGCTATCTTGGCTTTACGTATGAGCCTCAGCGCGAAACCATGCTCGAACGGATGAGGGATGGCGATCTGGTCCTGATCTATGGGGCGGTAGACCATCTGACGGATACATCGCTGAAGCGTCAGGCTTTGGGCTTTCTGGAGGTCACAGGGGAGCGCTGCTCCGATCGGGAACGCTCTGCCCCGCCGGCTATCGATTGGAAGGAGGAACATGGCTTCCTAGACAGATGGACTTTCGGCGTGAAGGTTCGGCGCGCATGGCGGGTGAGGAACCGCGTCCGTGTTAACACAATCGCACCCGAAGCATACGCGAATGAGAATCGATTCGAGCGAACAACTCGCGCAATTTTGCTGACGCCTGAAGAGCGCGAACGCGCGCTGAGCCATCCTGTCTTTCAGGTCAACGTATACGGCGAGCCATCAATCTCCGAAGCTGAATTGGCCAAAGGGGTGATGGGCGAACTGCTCAAGCCTTCGCGCGGTTTCCCTCCCAGCCTTGGCACCCGGACGGCAACCCATGAGGACGGCGAAAACAACCTGTATCTAATGATGCTTGAAGGTGGCGCCGAGGCGCTACTCGGCCGAACAGGATCTCATGTCGGCAAGGCTTTGGTAAAGGTCGGACGTTCGAACGACCCTAAGCGGCGGCTTAAGGAGGTTAATGGGGGATTCCCGGAAAATGGAACATGCCGCTGGAAGCTCGTGAATAGTCAGGCCTTTCCGGATGTCTCTACCGCCCATCGCCACGAGGACGAACTGAAGGACCTGTTTAAAGTCCGTTTTAGCTCTCAAGGCGGGGAATTCTTTACAGCGGATAAGCGCGAAATCGAAAACGAATTTATGAGATTTTGCGTATCAAAGATGCCAGCGATAAAGAGCGCGCCTGGAAAGGCCAAGGGCATAAATTAGGCACCAGTTCGAATAGGAGGCCCCGCGCTTAGCGAACGAGTCCCTCAACGTCCATCGTGCAGTTTGGCCGATATCTTGGACACATTCGTCGATGTAGCGCCTCTCGACCGAATCGCCGCACACCAGCCGGATCAGCTTGATCTTCCAAGTGCCCTCGTTCTTTGAAATGAAGCGATAGACCATACCGTCACGACTTCGCCCGCCGCTTCCCCTCAATCCCCCTCGCCGCCTGCTCAACCGCCGCCCGGTCCGCGCCGAGTTTGTCGATCAGCTCCTGCGCCTCGTCGCCCGCTATGCCGGTGCGCACGGCGAGTTCCTCGACCGTCAGGACGTCGGTGCTGGCGATCTCGCGCGGCAGGGCGTCGTCGGCGGTCAGCGGCAGGGCTGCTTCGCGGTCGATTTCGGCCTCGGCCCGGTGCCAGTGGTGCTCGGGGTCACCAGTGCCTTCGCGCTCCCAGATCTGGTAGGCGCGCTGCTGTATCTTGTGATGCCGGTCGTCTTCCATGGTGGTTCTCCCCTGGGCTTTGAGGACGATCCGAACGATCCCAGAAATCGCGCGGTCGCAATCGTTGCGGCGCCCTTCGCGCTGGCTATTCGCATTGCCGTCTCGGCCCGCCGGAATATGGCTGGTAGCTGTTGTCTTCCGGACGGTAGGAGCGATAGCGGCTGAAGCAGGATTCGACATGGTCGCCGCCGGCGGCCGCGTAGGCGCCCGCGCCCTCGACGTAGCTTGCCTCTCGCGGCGCGACGCGGTCGGCGGCGAGATAGGGCGATACGCAGGTGCGCTGCTGTCCGCTATAGGACATGTAGCTGTTGTTGTCGGGATCGTAGGAGCGGTATCGGCTGGCGCACCAGGCGAGATGCGGCGGCGGCAGTTCGGTCCGCGCGATGGCGCCGGTGACTGTGGGATCGGGCTGCTGCCTGGCCGGGTCCTGGGCTGGCTCCTTGGCGGCGATGTCGGCAGGCGCGGACTGCTCGGGCGGCACACGTTCGAAGTCCTGCGCCGTCTTGTCCACCGGCCGCGCTTTCCGGGTCCACAGTTCCGCCACGCTGACGGTGGGCCTTGCCTCCCGCACAGGCTTGGCGGCAAGCAGCCAGGCTGCGAAAACCAGCCCGCTGCCGAACACCGCAAGGGTCAGCACGAAGCCGCCGACCAGTCCCAAAATCGCTTTCACTCGACACTCCTTGTGTCCCTGCCAATAAAATGCGGGACATCACGGCTTGTTCCAGAAAAGCAGGCGCGAGGGACCTAAGTCTGACCGACCGACAACCGGCAGCTCGCCGAGAACCGGGTGCGGCGCGATTTTTTTCGACGGTGAAAAATCAAGGGAGCGGTCGAGCAGCCGTTGGGCCACGTCGCAGCCGCTATTCCGCCGCCTCGGCATAGTGCTGAGGGACATAGTTGAGGATCGGGCCGAGCCAGCGCTCGACATCGGCCAGCGGCATGGCTTTGCGGCGGGCATAGTCCTCGACCTGGTCGCGCTCGACTTTGGCGACGCCGAAATAATAGCTTTCGGGATGGGCGAGATAGATGCCGGAGACCGAGGAGCCCGGCCACATCGCATAGCTCTCGGTCAGGCTGACGCCGGCATTGCGCTCGCCGTCGAGCAGCCGGAACAAGGTCGCCTTCTCGGTATGATCGGGCTGCGCGGGATAGCCGGGCGCCGGGCGGATGCCGCGATAGGGCTCGCCGACCAGTTCGTCGGGCGCCAGCGTCTCGTCTGATGCATAGCCCCAGAATTCCTTGCGCACCTTCTCGTGCATGCGCTCGGCGAACGCTTCGGCGAAACGATCGGCCAGCGCCTTGACCATGATCGAGGAATAATCGTCATTGGCGCGCTCGAAGCGCTCTGATATCGCCACCTCCTCGATCCCCGCGGTGACGATGAAGCCGCCGATATAGTCCGGCTTGCCGCTGTCGGCCGGCGCGACGAAATCCGACAGCGCGACATTGGCCTTGCCGTCGCGCTTGGTCAGTTGCTGGCGCAGCGTGAAGAAGGTTGCCAGTTCCTGCGAGCGTGCCTCATCCGTGAACAGCCTGATGTCGTCGCCGACGGCGTTCGCCGGCCAGAAGCCGATGACGGCGCGCGGCGCGAACCATTTTTCGGCGATGATTTTCTCCAGCATCGCCTGCGCATCCTCGAACAGCTGGCGCGCGGCGGGTCCCTGCTTCTCGTCCTCAAGGATCTTGGGATAACGCCCCTTCAGCTCCCAGGTCTGGAAGAACGGCGTCCAGTCGATGTAGCGCGAGAGCTCAGTCAGGTCCCAGTTCTCGAACACTTTCACGCCGGTGAAGGACGGCTTCGGCGGTTCATAGGCGGACCAGTCCACCCTGTGCGCATTGGCCCTGGCCTTTGCCAGCGGCAGCCGCTGCTTGTCGGCCTCGGAGCGGGCATGCGCGTCGGCGACCTTTTTGTACTCGGCCCGCACTGTGTCGACGTAGCCGCCCTTGGTCTCGTTCGACAGCAAGGACGAGACGACGCCGACCGCCCGGCTGGCGTCATTGACATAGACCGTCTGTCCCCTGGAGTAGCGGGGATGGATCTTCACCGCCGTGTGCACGCGGCTGGTTGTCGCGCCGCCGATCAGCAGCGGAATGTCAAACCCTTCGCGCTCCATCTCGGCGGCCATGTGCACCATCTCGTCCAGCGATGGGGTGATCAGGCCGGACAGGCCGATGACGTCGACATTTTGCTCGCGAGCCGTCTGCAGGATCTTCGCCGCCGGCACCATGACGCCGAGATCGATGATCTCGTAATTGTTGCAGGCCAGAACGACGCCGACGATGTTCTTGCCGATGTCGTGGACATCGCCCTTCACAGTCGCCGTCAGGATTTTGCCGGCCGTCTGGCGCTCGCCATTGTCGATGCCATTGGCGGCATTCGCCAGTTTTTCCGCCTCCATGTGCGGCAGCAATCCGGCCACCGCCTGCTTCATCACGCGCGCCGACTTCACCACTTGCGGCAGAAACATCTTTCCAGCGCCGAACAGATCGCCGACGACATTCATGCCGGCCATCAGCGGGCCTTCGATGACATGCAGAGGCCGCTCGGCCGCAAGCCGCGCCTCTTCGGTGTCGGCGTCGATGAATTCGGTGATGCCGTTGACCAGCGCATGCGAAATCCGCCGCTCGACCGTCCAGTCGCGCCAGGCGAGATCGCGCTCCCTGGCTTCCTTGCCGGCGGTGCCCTTGAAGCGCTCGGCGATCTCCAGCATGCGTTCGGTGGCGGTGCCGCCGGCCCTGGGCGCGCGGTTGAGCACGACGTCCTCGCAAGCCTCGCGCAGTCCCGGTTCGATCGTGTCGTAGACGGCAAGCTGGCCGGCATTGACGATGCCCATATCCATGCCGCGCTGGATAGCATGGTAGAGGAACACCGCGTGGATCGCCTCGCGCACCGGCTCGTTGCCGCGGAAGGAGAAGGACAGGTTCGAGACGCCGCCCGAGATATGCACATGCGGCAGCGTGGCGGTGATCTCGCCGGTGGCCTCGATGAAGTCGACGCCGTAATTGTCGTGCTCCTCTATGCCGGTGGCGACCGCGAAGACATTGGGGTCGAAGACGATGTCTTCGGGCGGGAAACCCGCCTGTTCGGTGAGCAGCTTGTAGGCGCGGGTGCAGATCTCGACTTTGCGCGCCTTGGTGTCGGCCTGGCCGGCTTCGTCGAAGGCCATGACGACCACGGCCGCGCCATAGGCGCGCACCAGTTTCGCGTGATGCAGAAACGCTCCCTCGCCTTCCTTCATCGAGATGGAATTGACCAGCGGCTTGCCCTGTACGCATTTCAGCCCGGCCTCGATGATCTCCCATTTCGAGGAGTCGACCATGACCGGAACACGGGCGATATCAGGTTCGGCGGCGATCAGGTTGAGATACTCGACCATCGCCTTCTTCGAATCGATCAGGCCTTCATCCATGTTGATGTCGATGATCTGGGCGCCATTGGCGACCTGGTCGCGCGCCACGTCGAGCGCGGGGACATAATCGCCCGCCGTGATCAGCTTTCGGAACCTGGCCGAGCCGGTGACATTGGTGCGCTCGCCGACATTAACGAAGGGAATCTCGTCAGTCAGCGTGAACGGCTCCAGCCCGGACAGGCGCATCTTGCGCTCGATCTCGGGGATGGCGCGTGGCGGATATTTCTTGACAGCCTCGGCGATGGCGCGGATGTGGTCCGGCGTCGAGCCACAGCAGCCGCCGACGACGTTGACCAGCCCTTCCCGCGCAAAATCCTCGATCTGCGCGGCCATGAAGTCCGGGCTCTCGTCATAGCGGCCGAATTCATTGGGCAGGCCGGCATTCGGATAGGCGCAGACGAAGGTGTCGGCGGCGCCTGAAATTTCGGCCAGATGCGCGCGCATCGCATTGGCGCCGAGCGCGCAGTTGAGGCCGATGGTGAAGGGGTTGGCATGGCGCACCGAATGCCAGAAGGCGGTCGGCGTCTGGCCCGACAGCGTGCGGCCGGAGAGATCGGTGATGGTGCCCGAAATCATCACCGGCAGGCGCACGCCCTTTTCGAGGAAAATCTCGTTGCAGGCAAAGATCGCCGCCTTGGCGTTCAGCGTGTCGAAGATGGTCTCGATGAGAATGATGTCGGCGCCACCGTCGACCAGTCCGCGCAACTGCTCGCCATAGGCCAGGCGCAGATCGTCGAAGGTCACGGCGCGATAGCCGGGATTGTTGACGTCGGGCGACATCGAGGCGGTGCGGTTGGTCGGCCCGAGCGCGCCGGCGACGAAGCGCCGCTTGCCGTCCTCCTGCTGTGCCCTCGCCGCTGCCCGACGCACCAGCCGCGCGCCGTCGCGGTTCAGCGCGTAGACGGCATCCTCCATGCCGTAATCCGCCTGGGCGATCGAGGTCGAGGAGAAGGTGTTGGTCTCGAGGATATCGGCGCCAGCGATGGCGTATTGATAATGGATCTCCTCGATCGCCTTCGGCTGCGTCAGGATCAAGAGGTCGTTGTTGCCCTGCTGGTGGCAGGCGCAGCCGGCGAATGCCTCGCCGCGAAAATGCTCCTCGTCGAAAACGAGACCCTGAATCTGCGTGCCCATGGCGCCGTCGAGAATGAGAATGCGCTCGCGCGCCGCTGCCGTGAGCGCCGCAAGCACTTCGGACCCATCGGGCTTTGCCGCGACGGGGCCGAACAATGCGTCCAGCGATGCAGAATTCTGCGACATTTTTTATCCTTGAGGCGACAACCATCACATAAGGATATCTTTATGTCAACATACGGAATGCAAGCGAACGCGTCGTGGCGAGAGTTTGGTGCGATGGTCATCCCGATCGACAATGTGACGGCGGCGGTCATCGTCGCCGCTGCGCCCTGCCTACACCACGGCGTCCCGATACAGCCTCACCTCGCCGTCCTGGCCGCGGATGCGCCAGTCCTGCCCGTCCCGGCCCTCGACATGGCATGGCCCGAGCGGCACCTTGCCACCGCCTTCCGGCAGGTCCAGCACATAGACCGGATTGCAGATGCCCGACAGGCGGGCGCGCAGCGCGCCGGCCAGCGCCTGTCCCTGCGCAATCGTGGTGCGCCTGTGCGCCATGCCGCGCGCGAGGTCGCCATGGTGCAGGTAATAGGGTTTGACGCCGAGCCGGTACATCAGTTCGCGGCAGAGTTCCTCCAGCACCTCGACCGTGTCGTTGACGCCCTTGAGCAGGACACTCTGGTTGAGCAGCACGAAGCCTGCCTGGCGCATGACGCGGCAGGCCAATTCGGTGGCCGGCGTGATCTCCCGCGCATGGTTGAAATGGGTGACGATTGTGACCATCAGCCGGCCCTGCAACGCGCCAACCAGCCCCGGCGTGATGCGCGCGGGCAGTACGACAGGCACGCGCGTGTGGATGCGCAGCAGCCTGACATGCGCGATCGCCTCGATGCGGGCGCGGATTTCGGCCAGCGCCTTGTCCGGCAGCGACAGCGGATCGCCGCCGGTCAGGATCACTTCGCGGATTTCGGTATGGCCCTCGATATATGCAAAAGCCTCTTCGAGCGCTTCTCGCGTATAGCCGCGGCCGATCGAGGTCAGGGATTCCTTGCGGAAGCAGAAGCGGCAATAGACCGCGCATTGGTAGGTCGCAAACAACAGCACGCGGTCGGCGTGGCGGTGCGTCAGTCGCGGCACCGGACTGAAGGCATGGTCGGCGATCGGATCGTCGAGCTCGCCTTCCGTTTCCGTCAGCTCATCCGGCGATGGAATGATTTGCGCGCGGATCGGGTCGGCGGGATCGTTCCAGTCGATCAGGTCGAGATAGGTTTTGGGGGCACGCACCTTGTGGTGTACGGCCGCCTCCTGCGCCGCCGCGCGCTCGGCGGGTGACAGCGGCAGCGAGGCGAGATCGCGGACGTGGCGCACGCCCGCGCGGATGTCGTTTTGCCAGGCGGTGTCGGCATCGCGTCCTTCGTCGGCGATGGCCGCGTCATCGAAAGTTGAGTCTGGGGTCATTGGGGCCTCGGGGCAATTCTGGCGGTGCTATCGGCCGGATGGACGGTTCGGTCAACAGCAGTGGCTCGGCGCGGATTGTCGCTGCGCTGCGATCCTTCGCATCCCCCGACTATCGCCGTAATCGACCAGCGCAGCAATTTCAGGCAATCTGACCGATAAGGCGCTCCAAGGGGAGATGGGCGCCGCTTAGGGAGGACCGCAATGAGCAAAATGCCGCGCTATGAGGATGCCGTTCAGCGCTTTCGCATCGAAGATGAGATCGCGTGGTTGTATGGCAACCCTGGAACCGGCATCAATGCCTATGTCGAATGCTGCGGCCGCTACACCGGACAAAACCGGCTGGCGCTGCGCGCGATCTCGGCCGGCGGTGAGCTTCGCGAATTCAGCTTCGACGATCTCGCCGACATGTCGGGGCGCGCCGCCAATGTGCTCAAGGCCGCCGGCGTCCGTGCCGGCGATGTCGTCGCCGGCATGCTGCCGCGCGTCCCCGAACTGGTGGCGCTGATCCTCGGGACGTGGCGCATCGGCGCGGTCTACCAGCCGCTGTTCACCGCCTTCGGTCCGAAAGCCATCGAGCACCGCCTCGGCTATAGCGGCGCCAGGATCGTGGTGACCAACCCGGCCAATCGCGGCAAGCTCGACGAGGTCGAGACATCAGCGCAAATCGCCACCATTCTTGGCAATGGCGGTGAGCTACCTGCAGGCGACATCGATTTCCGCGCCGCGCTTGCCGCCGCCTCGCCCGAGTGCCAGCCGGTGATGCGCAAGGGCGACGACTTGTTCATGATGATGTCGACGTCGGGAACGACCGGCCTGCCCAAGGGCGTGCCGGTGCCGCTTCGCGCCCTGCTCGCCTTCGGCGCCTATATGCGCGACGCGATCGGCTTGCTGCCCGACGACATCTTCTGGAACATCGCGGACCCCGGCTGGGCCTACGGCCTCTATTACGCCATCACCGGCCCGTTGCAGCTCGGCATCGCCACGACCTTCTATGAGGGCGCCTTCAACGCCAAGAGCACTTACGACATCATCGAGCGGCTCGGCGTCACCAGCCTTGCCGGCTCGCCGACCGCCTATCGCCTGCTGATGGCGGAAGGCGCGGAAGCTGCGGCCCGTGTCAAAGGCAGACTGCGCGTGGTGAGCAGCGCCGGCGAGCCGCTCAACCCGGAAGTCATCCGCTGGTTCGACGCAAATCTCGCCGCGCCCATTCACGACCATTACGGCCAGACCGAGAACGGCATGATGGTCAACAACCATCATGGGCTCTCGCACGTCGTGCGCGTGGGCTCGGCCGGCTTCGCAATGCCCGGATATCGCATGGTGGTATTGGACGAGGCCGGCAACGAGCTCGGCCCCAACCAGCCCGGCATCCTCGCCGTCGACATCGCGAAGTCGCCGCTGCGCTGGTTCGACGGCTATCACCAAGCCGAGACGCCAGCGATCACGGGCGGCTACTACCGCACCGGCGACACGGTGGAGTACGAGCCGGACGGTTCGGTCTCCTTCATCGGCCGCGCCGACGATGTCATCACTTCGGCCGGCTATCGCATCGGCCCGTTCGACGTCGAAAGCGCGCTGATCGAGCATCCGGCGGTCAACGAGGCGGCTGTCGTCGGCGTGCCCGATCCGCAGCGCACCGAGATCGTCAAGGCCTTCGTCGTTCTGGCGCCGGCTTACAAGGGCAATTCGGAGCTCGCCGAAGAGCTGGCCCAGCACGTCAAGAAACGGCTCTCGGCGCACGCCTACCCGCGCGAGGTCGAGTTCATCACGGAACTGCCGAAGACCCCAAGCGGCAAGATCCAGCGCTTCCTGCTGAGGAAGGCGGAGGTGGAGAAGCGCAAGGCGTGATTAGGCGACAGAGGGGGTCGTTGCGCGTGAAGCGCTAACGTCGTCTCGCGCTGCAAAAGGAGTCAGCGCTTCACGCGCGGCGACCCCCTCTGGCCTGCCGGCCATCTCCCCCTCATGTGGGGAGATCTGCAGCTCCAACGGCGTCTTTTTTCAGCCCAATGTTGTCATGTATCCTTGGAATCGAACGTAGAGCAGGGTTTATATCATGCGGTGGGTCTGGACGTTTCTGTTTGCACTGGTGAGCAGCGTGGCTTTCGCGGCCTCGCCGGAGGACGACTATGTGGCCGCGCGTGACAAGGCGATTGCTGATATCGCAGCGCTGAACAGTGCGAACGCGGCAATCGAGACCATCGACGCTGAGAACGAGAAGGCGCTGGCCGACCTCCAGCAGCGTCTTGCCGGCATTATCGGGCCGCTGGCGGTCAAGGACTTTCCGCCAACCGGCACAATCAATATCGAAAGCCTCAGCGACTCCGATATCGGCTATGGCATGCTCGATGGGCTGCGATACACCAAGGGCGACGACGGCCCCAGCCTGGTGGCAACGACGCGAGGGCTGCTGGAGCGCTGGCTCCAGTCCAGAACCGCCGAGACCGACGAAAGTTTCAAACTGCCCGCCGGCATCGATGAGGCGCTTAAGCTCGATGCCTTCTACACCCAGGCGATCAACAGCGACGCCGCCTTCGAGGGAACGCTCGACTTTCCATTGAAGAAACCCGAAGGCGCCGACATCGCCTTCGCACGGCTCGGCGGCTGGACGCAGGACGTCGGGCCGATCTATGAGCAGGAAGTCATCGTTACGCTCGTCAAAGGCAACAGCGTGAGAATTATCGCAGCGCCGGCAGCCCCTGCCGTTCCGAAGATCGCCGCCTGCGACGCCGTGTGGGCTGCTGCGGACGCCGCCGCGCAGAAATTCCAGGAGGCCTACCAGGCATCGGACCTGAAGGACGAAAAAGCGTTCGAGTCCTCCAACGCCGCCTGGGACAAGGGCGACAGCGACTACCGGGCCTGCATGGCGCAGCGCCTGCCGGCTGACCCGGCTTTCCCGGCGCTGCTCGCCCAGGCGCAGGCGCTGGCCGATCAAATGGCTGGGAAGTAAGCCTCCCGCAAGGGCCCGCGCGGCAAGATCAGGCGGCTTGTTGCAATCTGAGGCGAATATGACTTCGCCGCTGGGTTGCAGAACGCTGCAACCTGGCGTCCTACTTTCGGACACTCATTCAGATTTCGGCTGGACCCTGGCAGCCAAAAGCTTACCGTTTGTTCTCGGATTCGTCTCGAAGCTCAAACTTAAGCTTTAGCTACTATGGTCGACCGAAGGACTACTGTCCTGGAAAGGTCTTCGGATCGAGTTGGCAGGTGCAATGCTCAATTCCGGCCGGTTGAAACGGGCCGTTTTTTCTTCCGCCAACTTGCCGGCGGCGATTGCCTTTGTCGTGCTTCTCGTCTGCGCCCTGGTTGCCGACCAGAGGAACAGAGAGGTCTCCGATCAGCTGGCGCGCGCCGACGTCCTGGCCAAGGTCAACATCATACGCGCCAAGCTCGAAGGCAACATAGGCGGCAATCTCCAGCTGGTTCAGGGTCTCGTTTCGACAATCGTTACCGAGCCCTATATGGGCCAGCAAAGATTTGCGGCACTCGCCCGTAATCTGTTCGAGCAAAAATCGCAGTTGCGCGATATTGCCGGCGCCCCCGACCTCGTCATCGCGCTGATGTATCCGCTGGAAGGCAATGAAAAAGCCATCGGGCTGGACTACCGCAAGAGCGATACGCAACGCATGGCCGCGCTTCGCGCCCGTGACCAGCGCGCGCTGGTGCTCGCCGGGCCGGTCAAACTGGCGCAAGGCGGACGTGGCTTCATCGGCCGTATCCCGGTCTTCGTGCCGACGGCGGGTGGCGGCGACCGTTTCTGGGGTATCGTCTCGGCCGTGATCGATGTCGATCGGCTCTACGCTGCCAGCGGACTGACCGACCCTGATCTGGATATCGATGTGGCGCTTATCGGCAAGGATGCGCTCGGCGGCGGCGGGGAACTGTTCTTCGGCGGCGATAATGTCGTGTCCGGCAATCCGGTGATGGCAGAGGTGCAATTGCCTTCAGGCTCCTGGCAAATTTCAGCCATACCGAAGGGCGGCTGGCCGACCGCTCCGAAAAATGAGTGGCTGTTGCGTCTGCTCATGGCGCTTGCCGGCGCGCTGGTGGTGCTGCCGATCCTCGTGGCAGGACGTCTTTTCGGTGAGCGGCAGAAAAGTGACGCCGAGTTGAGGCGCCTGTCCCGGCGGCTGGAGCTGGCGTTGGAAGCCTCTGCTATAGGCGTGTGGGAGCACGATACCGTCAGCAACGAACTCGTATGGGACGACCGCATCAACGAAATCTATGGCAAACCCGGCGGCGGCAAGACCCGTAGCTATGACGACTGGGCGCTGGCGATCCATCCCCAAGACTTCGAACGGGCTAAAGCAGATTTCGATTCGGCTGTTGCAACACAAGGCCCCTACTCTTCGCAGTATCGGCTCCTGCGGCCGGACGGCACCATTCGCCATGTGCGCACCCGCGCCAGTTTCTTCCGGGACATCGACGGCACGCCAAAAATGATCGGCGCCGAATGGGATGTGACAGGCGACGTGCTGCTCAACGAGAATCTCGTGCGTGAACGTCGCCTTTCAGAATCGAAAAATGCCGAACTGAACCTGGCCAAAGCCCGCATCGAGCATGTCGCGATGCATGATTCGCTGACCGGTCTGCCCAACCGTCGGTATCTGGACGAGATGCTTGCCGAAAACCGCGAAGCCGACGGCCGTGCGGCGTTGCTGCATCTCGACCTTGACCGGTTCAAGCAGATCAACGACACGCTCGGCCATGCAGCGGGCGATGCATTGCTGGTGCATGCTTCGAAAGTCATCAAGGCCAGCGTCGGCAGTGCCGATTTCGTTGCGCGCATCGGCGGCGACGAGTTTGTCGTGCTGAGCCATGGACGCGACGACAAGGAACTCGCCGCGCTGGCCGACCACATTATCGATGCGATGCGCCAGCCGGTCGACTATCTGGGTCACCAGTGCCGGTTCGGCGTCAGCATCGGCATTGCGGCCAATAGCGGCGTCGATGCAAGGCAGTTGCTTGTCAATGCCGATCTGGCGCTGTACCGGGCGAAAGGCCGCGGCCGCAACCGCTACGAGTTTTTCAACGAAGAGCTGCAGAGCGAGATCGTGCGGACCAAGCAGACCGCCGACGAGATTCTGGGCGGGCTCGAGCGGAACGAATTCATCGTCTACTATCAGCCGCAGTTCGACGCCAAGACGCTGGAGATCGTCGGCGTCGAGGCGCTGTCGCGTTGGGATCATCCGCAACGCGGCATGCTGACCCCCGACGCCTACATCAAGGTGGCTGAAGAACTTAATGTCGTGGCGCTTATCGACCGCACCGTCCTGGAGCAGGCGCTCGATAATTTTGAGCGTTGGTCGCGCAGCCACCTCAACATCCCGCGCGTCTCGGTCAACGTTTCCGCACGGCGCCTGGAAGACAGGGACCTGATCAAGGGTTTGCGCAAGCTTCCGATCAAGGAAGGGACCGTGTCGTTCGAACTGGTGGAGTCGATTTTCCTCGACGAAAACGACGAGCTGGTCAGCTGGAACATCGAACACATCAAGGGGCTCGGCATCGACGTCGAGATCGACGATTTCGGCACCGGGCATGCCTCGATCGTCTCGCTGTTGAAGTTGCGGCCCCGTCGCCTCAAGATCGACCGCCAGCTGGTCACCCCCATCACCAGCTCAACCGCACAGCGGCAGCTTGTGTCGTCCATCATCGACATCGGCAAGTCGCTCGGGATCGAAGTGATCGCCGAGGGCGTCGAGACGATGGAGCACGCGCGCATCCTGAAAGAGCTTGGCTGCGACATCCTGCAAGGCTTCCTGTTCGGCTACCCGATGGATGCCAAAGCCTTCAAGGCCTTCGCGCAGTCGCGCAAATGGCTGGCGGCGAGCTGACAAATCCTGGCTTTGCTGGACGCAAATGCGGACGCAGGACCTGCGTCAGGTCCGCAGCCCCGGCGCCTCGTGCCCGGTCCTCTCCACATATTCGGTATAGCCGCCGCCATAGGTGTGGATGCCTTCTGGCGTCAGTTCCAGCACGCGGTTGGAGAGTGCGGCCAGGAAATGGCGGTCGTGCGAGACGAACAGCATGGTGCCTTCGTATTGCGACAGCGCCGTGATCAGCATCTCCTTGGTCGCGATGTCGAGGTGGTTGGTCGGCTCGTCGAGCACCAGAAGATTGGGCGGATCGAACAGCATCAGCGCCATCACCAGGCGCGCCTTTTCGCCGCCTGACAGAACCCGGCATTTCTTCTCGATCTCGTCGCCGGAAAAGCCGAAGCAGCCGGCGAGTGCCCTGAGCGGCGCCTGGCCGGCTTGCGGAAACGCGTCCTCCAGCGTCTGGAACACGGTGCGTTCGACCTCCAACACCTCCATGGCGTGCTGGGCGAAATAGCCCATTTTCACACTCGGCCCCCGAGCAACTGTGCCGGCATCCGGGTCAGACGCGCCGGCCACCAGCTTCAGCAGTGTCGACTTGCCGGCGCCGTTGACGCCCATGATGCACCAGCGCTCGCGGCGGCGGACCTGGAAGTCCAGCCCCTCATAGATCGAGCGGCTGCCATAGCCCTTGTGGACGTTCTTCAGCGTCACGACATCCTCGCCGCAGCGCGGCGCCGGCTGAAAATCGAAATTCACGATCTGACGGCGCTTGGGCGGCTCGACACGATCGATCTTGTCGAGCTTCTTCACCCGGCTCTGCACCTGGGCGGCGTGTGACGCCCGCGCCTTGAAGCGCTCGATGAAAGCGATCTCCTTGGCCAGCATGGCCTGCTGGCGCTCGAACTGCGCCTGCTGCTGCTTGTCGGCGATCGCCCGCTGCTGCTGGTAGAATTCGTAATTGCCGGAATAGGCGGTGAGCGAACCGGCGTCGATCTCGACCACCTTGTTGACGATGCGGTTCATGAACTCGCGGTCGTGCGAGGTCATCAGCAGCGCGCCCTCATAACCTTTCAGGAACTGCTCCAGCCAGATCAGGCTTTCGAGATCGAGATGGTTGGACGGTTCGTCGAGCAGCATGACATCGGGCCGCATCAACAGGATGCGGGCCAGCGCCACGCGCATCTTCCAGCCGCCGGACAGTTTGCCGACATCGCCGTCCATCATTTCCTGGCTGAAGCCCAGGCCGTCCAGCACTTCGCGGGCGCGGCCATCGAGCGCATAGCCGTCGAGTTCCTCGAAACGGTGCTGCGCCTCGCCATATTTCTCGATGATCTCATCCATCCGGTCGGCCTGCTCGGGATCGGCCATGGCCGCCTCGAGTTCGGCCATTTCGGCCGCCACGTCGCTGACCGGCCCGGCGCCGTTCATCACTTCGGCCACAGCACTGTGGCCGGCCATGTCGCCGACATCCTGGCTGAAATAGCCGATGGTGACGCCGCGATCGACCTGCACCTGGCCCTCGTCGGGCTGCTCCTGGCCGGTAATCATGCGAAACAAAGTCGTCTTGCCGGCGCCGTTCGGACCGACAAGGCCGATCTTCTCGCCCTTCTGTAGCGAGGCCGAGGCCTCGATGAAGACAAGCTGGCGGCCGTTCTGTTTGCTGATGCTTTCAAGACGGATCATGCGACTGGAAGAACCTTGGAGGATTTTCCCCGGCCCTTACGCGATCGGCCGCGCCAGAGGAAGCGCCCATTTGACGCCGCGCGCAAAAGCCGCTGCGGTCCGCACCTCCAGAATGCAAAACAGCCCGCCGCGCGATTTTGCGCAACGGGCTGTTTTTGAACCAGCTTCTGTACTCAGTTCGGTGCGGGCACTTCCGCTTCTATTGACGGCACCTGCTGGGCGGCGAGCGAGGCGAGCTTGCCCCGTCTGACGAGTGTCGGCTTCTCATAGGATCGTTTCATAAATGCCCCTCTCTTACACAAGCGGAGACGTTCCGCCGAACTCGCCATGTCAATAAGCAGCGGTAGTGAGGTGCTTTGGCTGTGTCCGACGAATTGTCACTTCGCGTCGTGGAAGATGATTCCCACCGTATGCCGCCGTCCCGAGCGCAGGCGGCTGACGCCGTGCCGGAGATTGACGCGGTAGTGCCCTTTCGTACCTTGCACCGGGCGATTGTGGACAGCAAAGATCACTGCATCGCCCCGGGTCAGCGGCACCACTTCGGCACGGCTTTGCATGCGCGGGCGCTGCTCGGTCAGCACGAATTCGCCGCCGGTGAAATCCTCGCCCGGCTGCGACAACAGGATCGCGACCTGCAGGGGAAAAGCGAGGTCGCCATAGAGATCCTGGTGGAGGCAGTTGAAGTCGCCGGGGCCATATTGGAGGAGAAGCGGCGTCGGCCGCGTTTGGCCGCCTTCGTGGCAAAGCTGGAGGAAGGCGGCGTGGTCATCGGGATAGCGCCGTGCCGCGCCCATGCGATCGTTCCAGTCGTTCGCGACGCCGGCCAGCCTGGGATAGAGCGCGGTGCGCAGGCCACCGACCAGATCCGGCAGCGGATAGCGGAAATAGCGGTACTCGCCCTTGCCGAAGCCATGGCGGGCCATCACCACATGGCTGCGGAAATGGTCCTCATGCGGATAGAGACCGGCGATCTCGGCGCACTCCTCGGGTGCAAGCAACGCCGGCATGACGGCGCTGCCGTGGCTGTTCAGTTCGCCGATCAGAGCACTCCAGTCCTGCGCTGCGACGCGCGCTTCGGCCGAATGGGCTGCGCGTTTGGTGCTTATCGAATGGATGGTCATGGATGCCTCCTTTGCTTGCGGTCAAAGTGGGGCGAACGAGGCGCCTGGGCCACCCGATTCCTGCGATGAACATTGTCATCTGCTGCCGGCAGCGATTAACTGTGTACATGCATCTTTCGATCGAACCGCTAAATGGCGTCAAAGGGCTTCCTCTCGGATCGTCTAAGGCGACTGTCAGATCCTTCTTTTCAGGAGAGCTCAAGGTCTTTCGGCGGAGCCCAACCAGCGTTCCGGCCGACTATTGGCCGGACCTTGGAGTATTCGCCTATTACAAGGCCGATGGCGCACTCGAAGCGCTAGAATTCACCTCGCCTGCGATCTTGGAACTGGGTGGCGCGTCGCTGTTTCCGATTTCCATGGAGGTTGCGCTGAGGTTCTTGAGACAAACCGACCCCAATGTGAAGGTCGAGATCGATAGCGCGATTTCGAATGCTCTCGGCATCAGCATCTGGACAGCCATAGGAAAAGAAGCGGACTCCCAGGTGGAAACACTTTTGCTGTTTGGAGCCGGCTACTACGGCTGATCCTTCCGGGCGATATCCACTGCAGATCGACTGCGTATCGATCGCATCAGACCGGATCGGCACCCTTGCGGCGATACGCCTCCAACTCAGGGTCCAGATCGACCCTCACCGCGTTTGTGAACAGGCAGGTCGCCACCATGATGCCGGCGAAGGCGACGAGGTTGACCAGCAGCGTGTCGTCATAGCGAGCCTTCAGCGCTGCCCAGATGTCGTTCGGAATGACATTGGCATCGGCGGCGACTGCCTTGCCAAATTCGATCAGCAACGCCTCGTCGGAGGTTGGCTGGATTGCCTCGGGATCAAGGCCACCATCGATCAGCGCGCGGCGGAAGAAGGTAAGCGGTATCTCGGCGCGGCATCTCTCGGAGATCGCCAGCGACAACAGCCAGACAGCGCGGTCGTCGAGTGCGGGCTTGAGCAGATCGCGCAGGGTGAACCATTCGGCATAGATGCGGTGGGCCGCCGGTGAATGCAGCAGGATGCGCTTCATGTTGGTCATGCGTCCGCGCAGGCCAAGCTCCCTGTCGTGCTCGGCGCGGATGTCTTGCGATGCCGAGGCGTAGTCGATCGGCGGGATCATGGCCATGGGACGGTCCTTGGTTGGTGGCAGCGAGGCATTCTGCGAAGCCCTCACCCAAGCGTCGTATGCAATTGCGGCGCGGCGCGCAGCGTGTTGGACACCGTGCAGATCGCTTCGGCGTCCTCGACGATCCGCTGCTTGGTCGCAGCGTCGAGATCGCCTGAGATGTCGAGCCTGATGTTGAGCCTTTCGACGCGCGACGGCTCGTCCTTGGCCTTCTCGCCGCTGACCTCGGCGCGCACCTCGCCAAGCGCGGCGGCAACCCCGAGGCGGGAGGCGGCGATGCGCGCACTCAGCACCATGCAGGCGGCGAGCGAGGCGTAGAGCAGGTCGAGCGGATTGAAGCCCGGCGCGCTGACGCCGGTGACGACATCGACTGCACCGCCGGTCGGAGTGGTGATGGAAGGCAAGCCGCCGGGCTGCAGCGTCGCCGTCGCGCCGGTGACGCGGGTTCTGACCTTCAACTCAGCCATCGCAAATCCTTCTGGCCGGCAGTCCGGCAAAGGGGTAAGGATCGCCCGTGGCGTGTCCTGTCCCGCTATATGGTATGTCCTGGGCCGATACCGCAACCTCCGCAGAAGCGGCACCCTGTCAGCAATCTTCACCACGCCCGTTCCCTCTCCGCCCTGCCCTGCGGTAGGCTCGCGCGATCCGCAACAGGATCGCGAGAGCCATGATCGTCCAGACCTGCATCAACGGCGCGCGCGCCGCCGATTTTCACCCCACGCTGCCGCTCGACGCCGAGGCCATGGCGCGCGACGGCGCGGCCTCTGTCGCCGCGGGTGCGGCCGAGCTGCATGTCCATGCCCGCGGAGCGGACCGCCGCGAGAGCCTTGCGCCGGCAGCGATGGACCTGACGATCGCAGGGCTGCGCCGTGCCTGCCCTGGTACGCTGATCGGCGTCTCCACCGGCGCCTGGATCGAGAATGACGATACAAGCACGCTGGTCGCCATCGCCGGCTGGCGCGAATTGCCGGACTATGCCTCGGTCAATCTCAGCGAGGCGGCGGCACCGATCGTCATGGAGAGCCTGCGCCAGCGCGGCATCGGCATCGAGGCGGGTCTGGCGTCGGTCGCCGACGCCGAGCGGCTGGTCGGCCTCGACCATGGCGGGCGCGTGCTGCGCGTGCTGATCGAGATTTCCGAGCAGACGCTAGACGAGGCTTTTGCGGTCGCCGACGGCATCGAACAGGTCCTGGAGCGCGCCGGCATTCGCCGTGCCATCCTGCTGCATGGCGAGAACGCGACGGTGTGGCCGTTCGTGCGCCGTGCCGCGGATCGCGACTGGTCGACGCGCGTCGGGCTGGAGGATGGGAAGCATCTGCCGGATGGCACGGTTGCGGCCGGCAATGCCGCGCTGACGGCGGCAGCGGTGGCGATCTTCCAGACCGGGCGATAGCGCATACAAGCAGCGCGCCAAGGCATCGCCGAGACGATGGCGATCGCAAGGCCCGGGCCGCGAAAGTCGGTGAAAGCTATTCAAATTTTATGTATTATTAAACCGGCAGTTAATCGTCGCATCAACGATCTCATCCGTGTTAATACTCTCCGGCATCGGGGACATTTTTTAATGAACGTCATTCCGGATAATGATCACGCTGCGCCGCGTTGGATTCAACAATATACATCGATACAGACCCTGCGGGGGCTAGCAGCCCTAATGGTTGTTATCTATCATCTTCCGGCCGCACTAGGCGTGCTCGATTTGCCTATTCCCATTCTAAACAGCGGCGTCGACCTGTTTTTCGTCATCAGCGGTTTCGTCATGGTTCTCTCGACGGAGAACAGACATCGCGACCACCGTGCTTTTTTGATGCAGCGGTTCACGCGCGTCGTTCCGTTCTATTGGGTCAGACCTTCCTCATGGTCGCCGCACTTTGGCTGTTTGCCGGTCGTGGAGTGTCCTTTGAGCAGATTACCAATAGCCTGCTTTTCGTGCCCTATCTCGATACGGCCACAGGCTATGTCCAGCCAGTGCTTGGCGTGGGTTGGACGCTCAATCTGGAAATCCTGTTTTACATTCTGTTCGCGGCGACTATGGGTTTTGGTGCGCTGACGCAAATGGCCACGATTGGCGTTGTCTTTGCAATCGCCGTAGCCGCACGCATTATCTTCAAACCCGCCGCCGACACTGTGCTGTTTTTCTATACCACGCCAATCCTGTTTGAGTTCCTTGCCGGCATGGCTGTCGGCCATCTGGTCGGCAGACTGGTGCGTTTGCCCGCTTTCCTGGGTGCCTCGGCTGTCGGGTTCGCTATTGTGTCCACACTGGTGATGGTACTTGGCTTCAACTTGCCGCGAACCCTTGCTCAAGGTATCCCGGCGCTGATCCTTGTCGCGGGTTGCATCAGCCTGGAGAGCTACTTCCGACTTTTTGCTCCTCGCGTGCTGGCAAGGCTGGGAGATGCTTCCTACTCTCTCTATCTGACCCATCCTATCGTGCTGCTCGCGATCGCTCCTGTCGTTGCAACCGCCAATGTGTCACCATGGCTTGCAAGCATAGCTATTGTCACCGCTTGCATCGCCGTGTCCCTGGCGAGTTATAGTTTTATCGAAAGGCCGCTTTTGGCCATGTCGCGAATGAGCCTCTCCGCTTATCAGGTGAAGGCGTGAGTTGCGGCTACGCCGCAGCTCGGTCGGCCTGCCATTCGGGTGCGTTGCTCACTACGACCTACCGTCGCGTTCAAGCGACCACGGCCGCGGCAAGATCGTCTTCGAACTCCGTCACCTAGTGCTGTCGCGCACATCCTCGACTGCCCCAAAATGTGCAGCGGTTTTGGGACGACATGCATCCTGTCTTGCCTGAACGCACACGGGAACTGGCACAGAGGGATGACATAGCTCTTGCTGCTGTTAAAAATTTCCCATAAGGTATTTTTCATATCCGAAAGAAAATCCCATCGTTTCTTTCCCTTTATGAAAGCCTTGCCTTTTGCGTGAGCATCTCGATCAAACCGATCGACGGCTGGTAAAGCTGTTGTCGCAAGATGCCCAGCCCGGCATCAACCGGCTCGCCGAGACGATGGCGATCTCGGTGCCGACGGTGCGCTCAAGGTTGCGCAATCTGCTCGACCGCAACCTCTTGAAGATCGTCGGGCTGCTCAATCTGACCGAACGCCCCGAGTTGATCTCGGCCATTGTCGGCATCAACGCTCAGGGACGTGGCCGCGCCCGGGAACTGGCGCAGCGCATTGCCGAACTGCCTTTCGTCAACTCGGCCTCGGTGGTTACCGGGCGCTTCGACATCATCGTCGACGTGACCGTCGCCGGCGATGTCGCCGACCTCTACCGCATCACCAGCGAGCTGATTCCGGGCGCCGGCATTCCCGGGGAAGTCGTGCGCAGCGAAACCTTCGTCGTCATGGCTTCATGCAACAAATGGGTCAGCCTTCCCGAAGGCTGCTGGTCGGAAGAAACACCGTCACGCAAGGAGCCGGCATGAGAATAGCTGTTCTCGGCGGCCTCGGCCTGCAGGGACGGGCGGCCATCGCCGATCTCGTCGCCAGCGCCGGTGTCGAGGAAGTCGTCTGCGTCGATACGTCGGCTGACGGCCCTGCCCGGCTTGCCGGGCTGACCGACCTTTCCCGCGTGCGTTTCGTCATGCCCGAGGGCGCGATCGGTCCGGCGCTTGCCACCGTGCTGGCGGATGTCGACGCCGCCATCGATCTGTTGCCGCAGCCATTGATGCGCGAGGCGGTGCAGGCCGCGATCGCAACGCGCACGCCGCTGGTCACTACCAATTACGGCAAGGCGATTGCCGATCTGGCGCCGGAGGCTGAACAGGCCGGCGTTTCGATCATGACCGAATGTGGGCTCGATCCCGGCATCGACCTCGTGCTCTATGCGCGCGCCGCAAAGCAGTTCTCTACGATCTCCTCGATCGATTCCTATTGCGGCGGCATCCCCGAACCGAAGGCGATGGCGAAGCCGCTTTGCTACAAGGTAAGCTGGAATTTCGACATGGTTCTGGTCAGCCAGAACCGCGACAGCGTGATGATCGAGCATGGCAAGCGCGTCGAAGTGCCGGCCGGCCGACAGCACGACAATGCCTTCATCCACGAGATCGAGGTCGCGGGCCTCGGCCGGCTGGAAGCTTTCCCCAATGGCGACGCTCTGCACTATGTCGAGATGCTGGCAGCCGCCAAGGGATTGCAACGCTCGGGCCGCTATACGCTGCGCTGGCCGGGATGGTCGGCGTTCTGGGCGCCGCTGAAGGAACTCGGCTTCCTCTCCGAAGACAAGGTGCCCGGCACCGGCGCCAGCCCACGCGAATTTCTCGGCCGTCTGCTCGGCCCGCAACTGCAATATGGCGCCGACGAGAAGGACCTTTGCGTGATGCGCAATGTCTTTTCCGGTCTCGAAGGCGGCCGCGCCAAAACGGTGACGTCGGACCTGATCATCGAACGCGACCTGGCATCAGGCCTGTTCGGCATGAGCCTTGGCGTCGGCTATCCCGCCAGCATCGTGGCGCAGATGCTGGCGCGGCGCGAGATCGCCACACCAGGGCTTTTGAACCCGCTGCTGCATGTGCCGGACGGGCCGTTCTTCGACGAGCTGGCCAGGCGTGGCATCAAGGTTGCCGAGACGGTGGCCTGGGACTGAGGATTTTCGAACGGTGGCTGCCGCCGGCAAACGGTGCCGCCGCTCAAAAAACACCCAAAAGGGTGGAATAACAAAGTGGAACAACAACGATAACAGGAGGAATGCCAAATGAAGATTGCCAAGCTTTTCATCGCCGGACTTGCGCTTGCGGGCCTGACCGCTGCTGCCAGTGCCGGAACGCTCGACGAGATCACCAAGCGCGGCGAACTGCGCGTCGCGGTACAGACGCAAGGACCTCCCTTCTCGCTGGTCGGCGCGGCCGGCGAGCGCACCGGCAGTTCGGTCGAACTCGCCGAACTGATGGCCAAGGAAATGGGCGTCAAGATCACCTTCCTCGACTATGATTGGGACGGGCTGATCCCGGCGCTGCTTTCGGGCAAGGCCGACCTGCTCGTCGCCGACATGACGCCGACGCTGGCGCGCGGCATGAAGGTCGCCTTCACCACACCTTACATGTATACGGGCAGCACCGTCTTCACCAAGGCCGACAGCAAGTTCAAGACAACCGAGGACTGCAAGGCCAAGGGCACCAAGATCGCCGTGCTGTTGGGCGCCACCGGCGAAAAGGAAGCCAAGAACGCCTTCCCGGATGCCGACATCAAGAGCTACAAGGGCGGCGGCCCGCTGCTGCTCGACGCAGTCAACAACGGCCAGGCCGATTGCGGCGTCAACGACGTCTCGGCGGTCAAGGGTCAGTCGACAGCCTATCCCGCCGGCACCTTCACCATCATGCCGGACCTGTTGTCGAAGGAGCCGCTTGCCTTCGCCACCCGCTACGACGAGCCGGACCTGTTGATCTGGATGAACCTGTTCCTCAACCAGGTCAGCATCGACGGCCGCCTGCAGAAGAACCTCGACTACTGGGTCAATTCCGACGCCTGGAAGAAGGATCACTAAGCAGAGGTAAGCAGGGAGTAGTGAGTAGGAAGTAGTGAATGGTGAATGGTGAATGGTGAATGGTGAATGGTGAATGGTGAATGGCCATTCCGGACGCTACTCACTACTCACTACTCACTACTCACTACTCACTACTCACTACTGCCCATTCACCATTCACCATTCACCGCCATGCTCGAAAATTTCAGCTTCCGCACCATCATCGAATATCTGCCTTTGTTCGGGCAGGGTCTGATCACGACCGTGTGGCTGTCGGCGCTGTCCTTTGCGGGCGCGCTGGCCGTCGGCATCGTGCTCGCCGCCATGAACCTGCAGCGCGGCCAGCTGTTTCGCGTGCTGGCCAAGGGCTATATCGATGCCGTGCGCGCCACGCCGTTGCTGGCGCAGCTCTACTTCCTCTATTTCGGCCTGCCGCGTCTCGGCTTCGTCCTGCCCGAGCTGGTCGTCGGCATCATCGCTCTGTCGCTGAACAGCGGCGCCTATGTCGCGGAAATCATCCGCGCCGGCATCCTGTCGATCCCGCGCGGCCAGGTCGAGGCCGGCGTCGCCTCGGGGATGACCTATGTCCAGCGCATGCGCCTGGTCATCCTGCCGCAAGCCTTCAAGGTGACGATCCCGCCGCTGCTCGGCCAGGCGATCGTGCTGGTCAAGGATTCCGCGCTTTTGTCGCTGATCTCGGTTTCCGAACTGACGCGCGCCGGCCAGTTGCTGGCGTCCGACCGCTTCATGCCGGCGGAAGGTTTCATCACCATCGCCGCCTTCTATCTGCTGCTCTATTACGGCCTCAAAGGACTGGCGGGGCTGTCCAGTCGCTGGCTCGGTCTGCAGCCGGCAAGGAGCAGCACATGATCTGGCAACAGCTGCAAAGCCTGGCCGGCAGCTACCCCCTCGCCTTGCGCGGCCTTGGCATGACCGTGATGCTGTCGGCGATCAGCCTGGTGCTGGGCACGCTGCTTGGCTTCGGCCTCGGCATATTGCGCACCGGCGGCAACCGGCTGATCTCGAGCGTGATCGGGGCCTGGGTCGACCTGATCCGCGGCACGCCGTTCCTGGTGCAGATCTTTCTGATCTTCTTCATCCTGCCGGAATTCGGCATCGAGCTCGATGCCTTCACCGCCGGCATCATCGCGCTCACCAACCTCGCCGCGTGCTTCATCTGCGAGATCGTCGCCGCCGGCATCCGCTCGGTGCCGACCGGCCAGGTTGAGGCAGCTCTGGCGTCCGGCCTGTCGCGCTGGCAACGCATGCGCCAGGTGGTGCTGCCGCAGGCGATGCGCATCGTGCTGCCGCCGCTGGTCGGGCAATATGTACTGTTGATCAAGGATTCTTCCGTCGTCTCGGCGATCGGGCTGACCGACCTCACCCGCGTCGGCTGGCTGGTGGTGCAGCGTGTGCCCAACGGCCTGCTGGTCTTCTTCCTGGTCGGCGTCGGCTATTTCGTCGTCTGCTATCCGCTGATCATGCTCGCCCGCCGGCTGGAGCGCCGCATGGGCGCGGCGCATGGCGAGGTGCAGCTGTGACATCGAACCCAAAGGGCTGACCGCCATGACCAATCCAAGCCCGACCAAGACAAACCTGACCAAAACGGGCATGATCGACTTTCGCGGCGTCAACAAATGGTTCGGCTCGCTCAATGTGCTGAAGGACATCACGCTCAGCGTCGAGCCGCGCGAAGTGGTCGTCGTCTGCGGCCCAAGTGGTTCGGGCAAGTCGACGCTGATCCGCTGCATCAACGGCCTGGAAGCGATCAAGGATGGCGACCTCGTCGTCGACGGCCAGCGCCTCGGCGACCCCGCCACCAACATGACGCAGCTGCGCACCGAGATCGGCTTCGTCTTCCAGTCGTTCAACCTCTACCCGCACAAGACGGCGCTGGAAAACGTCACGCTGGCGCCGATCCATGTGCGCAAGATCCCCCGCGCCGAGGCCGAGCAGGCCGGGCGCGACTTGCTGGCCAAGGTCGGCCTCGCCGACAAGGTCAACGCCTACCCGTCACAGCTGTCCGGCGGCCAGCAGCAGCGTGTGGCCATCGCGCGCTGCCTCGGCATGCGCCCCAAGATCATGCTGTTTGACGAACCGACCTCGGCGCTCGATCCCGAGATGATTTCCGAAGTGCTCGACGTCATGGTCGCGGTGGCCGAGGAAGGCATGACCATGATGGTGGTAACGCACGAAATGGGCTTTGCCCGCAAGGTGGCGCAGCGCGTGGTGTTCATGGACGCCGGCGCCATCGTCGAAAGCGGCACGCCGGAGGCGTTTTTCTCCGACCCGAAGACCGACCGCAGCCGGGCTTTTCTAAGCAAGATTCTAAGGCATTAGAGTTTAGCCAAAGCCGGTCGTCCGAAAGGCCGCGGGGCAGGAACTGTCGACGCATAGCGCCAAACAACGAGCCGCCGGTAGAGTGGATCGGCTACGTTTAGGTCTCCGGCTACGCCTCTGGGACCTTCCACGTGCCGTCCATAACCTCAGCGCGTGGTCGATAGAGCCGTACCATCCAGTTCCAGCCGGGCCACCATCGGCTGTACGGTCAAGCCACCGGCGCCGCGCCGCGCCGCTCGAGCGCGGTCCTGCGGATGATTTCCGCGATTTCCGGGCTACTGCTGCACAGCATCTGGAAATCCGCCGCGTGCAGCGACAGGAGTGAGACAGAAGTCGCGGCAGTGACGGTCGCCATACGCGGTTCGCCGCTGATCAGCGCCATCTCGCCGAAGAAGGCGCCAGGGCCAAGCTCCACCGGGTTGGGCGTCGCGACGCTGACGCGGCCCTCCACGACGAAGAACATCCGATCACCGGTCTCGCCACTGCGGCAGATCACGGCGCCCGCCGGCACCGTGCGAGGCCTTAACGCGCGCACGATCTCGACCAGCGTGGCCGGGCCAAGCTTCTGAAACAACGGAACGCCGGCAATCAATTGCCAATTGCGGACGAAATCCTCGCGACGGACTTCTTGATAAAAGCCGGAGGCAAGAATGCCGGCCCAGAGCCCGAAGATGCCGATGCCACACATCATGACAGCCCCGGCAAGGACGCGGCCGGCGAAGCTTTGCGGAATGTCGTCGCCATAGCCGGTAGTGGACAGCGTGACCACCGCCCACCACATTGTCTCGGGGATGCTGCCGAACTTTTCCGGTTGGACGTCGCGCTCGATGACATAGGCCGCGAGTGCGACACCGAACAGAACCAGGCCGAAGACCGTGGTGACGCCGACCAGGTTGCGCGCTTCGTTGGCCAGAACCCTGCCAAGCAGCGGGAAGAAGGTCGAGTCGCGCAGCGGCTTCAGCAGCCAGACAGCACAGTAGAGGCTCCGGTCGGGCGTGCCGTCGAGCAGAAATGCGGCGACTGGAACCAAAACCGCGAGCACATCGATCGCGATTGCCGGCGTCCTGTCCCTGAGGTCTCCCGCCCAGCGCTTGAGCAGGGTCTCGGCCATCTGCAGAAGATAGGCGGCCCAAATGACAGCAAGCACGGCAGCCAGAGCCAGTCTGCTTCGTCCGGACATGTTCGGCATCGTGAGCGCAGCCACCGCCAGAAGCCCAGGCGCAGCGAGCACCGCATTTAGCGGTGCGTAGATTCTCAGAAAAGGCAGTACCGACATTCTATCCCACCAGCGGCCACTGTGCTCCAGAATAGAGGCCTTCCGGGCAAGCGCAAAGGGTGCTTTGCGATCGCAAGATCAGGTCACGCCAATGGCTTTCGGGCGCCGCTATCGGCGCTCCACGGTCGCACCGCAGGCGACGGATCAGCTCGGGAGCCGCCACATTCGCACGCGACCCGCACCGCGCAATTCCGTTTCCTCGAGTGGGTCGCAAGCAAATTTCGGTCCAAGCAGTTGGCAAGTTGCATCGGAAATACGGATTTCATCGGGCTCCGCGGACGTTTGAATACGTGAGGCGAGATTAACGGTCTCACCCCACAGGTCATAGGCGAACCGCCTCTTGCCTATGACGCCGGCGACGATCGGTCCTGAGTGAATTCCAATTCTCAGCCTTATCGGCTCTCCTGCGAAGCGTTCCCGCTTGACCGCTTTGCGCAGCTCAATCGCATAGCGCGTGAGGGCCTTTGCATGATCGGATCGCGCCGTGGGCAGGCCGGCGACCACCATCACACAATCGCCAATTGTTTTGATCTTTTCGCAGCCGTATCGCTCAGAGAGCCGATCCGCCGCCTTGAAGAAGTAGTTTAAAATAGCGAGCGTCGTCACCGCTCCGACGCTGCGCGCTCGTTCCGTAAAACCGACGATGTCGGCAAAAAGCACACTCACCTCTGCGTGGTTGTCGGCAATTTTCTTTTGCGCTTTCAATCGCTCCGCGATCGAGGCCGGGAGAATGTTGAGGAGCAGGTTTTCGGCGCGCTGATATTCACGCGCCAATCCCTCCTGGCTCTTCCTCAACGCCTCGTTCGTCGATTGCAATTTTTCGTTGAGTTGACGCTCCCTCTCTTGCAGGAGCGTCATTTCATAGGCCTTCTGTTGAAGCCGCTGCCTGTTGTCTCGTTCGGCAGTGGCGTCCAGAAAAAGCAGCCACACGAACGCATTGTCAGCAAAAAAATGGAGGTCGGCGACACGCCCGCCGGGCAGTTCAACCATGTCCATGCGAAACGGAAGCTCCGGGCAAGGCAGCAAACCCTCCATGAATTCAAGCTGCTCGGCAACAGGCTTGCCGATGCGAAGTGATGACAGCCCGTAATGTTCAACATTGCCGCCCTTGGCAGCTATGCAAAGCTCAGGGTCGATTTTCAGATAAGCGACAGCGTGCCCGTCGAAGAAGAAATTGAAAAACCAATTTCTGACTTCTTTTGGCAATTCATGCATGGTCTATTTGGTGACCATCAAGGCAAGTTGACGAAAGGCGTCATCGACCTGCTCGCCCGAAAGCGCACTTGTTAGATAGATTTGCCATCCACGTTGCCTCAACTCGTTGATCTCACCATCCGATATCGCCCACCGATCGGCCAGATCGGACTTGTTGAACAGCAATACGAACGGCATGGCGCCGAATTCGGCCTCGACCCGTTCGCGCAGCGTGAGTGCCACGGCAAGAGTAGCGGCGCGGGTTCCATCGACGACAAGCACGAGCCCGGTTGCACCGCGAACATAGCTGACGCGGAATGAGCCGATATCGTCTTCGCCGGCCAAATCCCACAAAATCAGATCCACGGTTTTGTCCGGGAGCGCGACGCTTTTCTTGTCGATTTTCACTCCGACGGTGGTCAAGTAGGTTTCTGAGAAGATGCTCTGCACAAACCTGCGGACCAGACTCGTCTTTCCGACGGCGAAACCGCCCAGCATGCAGATCTTTTTTTGCAACATGTTGGGCTCCGCTAGTCCAGGTTTACCGTAATCGAAACCCGGCGATTGGTGGAGCTACCGGTTAGACTGTTTTCAGGTACAGCCGGCTCAAAAGTGCCCGCGCCCCGAACCAGCAGCAATTCGGGAGCGACGCCCCGCTTGTTGAGAAGCGCACGAACTGTCTCGGCGCGGGCGGCGCTGATCGACGCGTTGGCCGTCTCACGGCCTGTGGTGTCCGAATGCCCGGTCAACATGAACCGCGCCGTTACGCCGGAATTGCGGGCACTCTGGGCGAATTCCTTTATTTGGTCCGCCAACCTGTCGAGAACCGGCGTCTGCTCCGGTCCCGGCACAACTTTGCCGGAAGAGAAGAAAATATCGGTCGTCTGGATGGCCTGCCTCAAATGATTAAGTTCTGCAAGGTTCAGTTCACGCAGCTGCGAGACATCCAGAACCACGCCGTCCGCCGAAAGTTGTTCAGCGGCGGCCCGTGCCCGGTTGATCCAGCCGGCAGGAGCCTCACCCACGGCCACGATGCGACCCTGGATGATCGAGAGCTGAACGGTTTTCGGCGGGGACAGCGCCGCGGTCAGCCGCTTCACCACAAACTTCGGATCAAGGCTCTGATAGAATTGCCACTGTGCATGAACGCGGGCAGGATCAACGTCCGTTCCGGACAGCAGGGCTTGCGGGTCGGCGGCAAGCGGGTCTCTCAAGCCGGAAATGTAGAAATGTCCGCCCCTCGCGCTTTGTTGGGCGACGATGATTCCCGGTTGGGCCTCAAGTCGCGACACATAATACTGCCAGTGCTCCGCCGCGCGCGCTTCGGGGCTCACGTCACGAACCTTGGAGATGTCGAATTCGGGTCCGCCTGCCGAAAGCTGCCGGGCCGCCGCGCGCGCCCGATCTATCCAGGTGTCGGGAGCCTCGCCCTCGGCAACGATGCGATCATCGACAATCGAAAGTCGTACTGTATCCGGCGGATACAGCGACGCCGTCAGCCGCTTCAACACGAACTCCGGCTCAAGACTCTGATAGAATTGCCACTGCGCATGAACCCGGGCGGGATCGACCTCTGTTCCCGACAACAGCGATTGCGGATCGGCGCCAAGCGGGTCTCGCAGGCCGGCGATATAGAATTGGCCGTCGCGTATCTTTTGGTCTGCAACGATGATGCCCGGCTGGGTCTCCAGTCGCGACACATAAGCCTGCCAGCGCTGCGCCGCGTGCACTTCGGGGCTTACGTCACGAACCCCCGAGATGTCGAAGACCGGCCCGCCTGCCGAAAGCTGCTGGGCCGCCGCGCGCGCCCGGCTGATCCAGGTGTCGGGAGCCTCACCCTCGGCGACGACGCGACCATCGACGATCGAAAATCGCACTGAATCCGGCGGAGCCAGCGACGCCGTCAGCCGCTTCAGCACGAACTCCGGCTCAAGGCTCTGATAGAATTGCCATTGCGAATGAACCCCGGCCGGATCGACTCCCGTGCCTGACAACAGCGACTGCGGGTCGACGGCAAGCGGGTCCCTCAGGCCGGCAATATAGAACTGGCCATCGCGTACCTGCTGTTCGGCAACGATGATGCCCGGCTGGGCCTCCACTCGCGACACGTAAGCCTGCCAGCGCGACACGTAAGCCTGCCAGCGCTGCGCTGATTGCCAGGAAAGAAAGTACCAACCGCCTGCCAGACTCAAGAGCAACAGGGCAACGGCCGCCACCAGCCACGGAAATCCGTCGTTTGATTCCTCTTGCTTGAGCTCGACGCAGGTCTGCAACTGCGCCTCTACGCTGGCCAGCTGCGAACCGTCGCCGTCGAACTGCTCTAAAGCCTCTGAGGATTGCTCATGGATGCGAAGCAACACATCGCGAACGATTTCATGCAATTCCTCCGGCGGATTTCCCCGGATCACCGAAACCAGTGTCGCAAACGGTCCAACTTCCGACCAGAGACGAAGCTCGCCGAAACGGATTGTGTCCAGGCCGCTCTGCTCTTTCTCGTTAAATGAGTCTTTTACAAAATCCTGAATCGCACTGAGCATCGAAGAAATGAGCTGAGGATCTTCGCTCGTCGCATTGTCGGCAGTTACATGCGCTATCAAAAGGCCGGAATTCCGATGAATGAGAAAGGCATGTTCCACACGGTAGACAAGGGAATGCTTCAGAACAACTGCGGAGAAGCTTGCCCCTGTTCTCCAGGCTTCAAGTCTCCACTTGAGCCCGTGCCAGGTGAATATGTGCCTTAGAGTTTCATTCAGCGACTGAAAGGTCTGGTCGATCTTTTCGCCGATCGACTTGCGAATTGCCGGCAGAAACACCGGGTACAATATGTCCGTCAGCGTGCGCGGGCTCTTCTGGATCGACCGTTGCACAGCCCGTTCGACAGCTGGCGCAAGCGCCTCGCCGAGTTGCGCGTAAGGCGCTCGTCCGGCAGCACTGGGAAGAACGTCGCCCACGGCCGCCGCAAGCTGCTCGGGTTCGTCGAGCAGATGCGTGACGCGTGAAAGCTCGGAGATTTCGCGGCTGACCAGCAACTGCCGCAGCGTTTCCATGCGCGGATCGGCGGTTGGAACCGCCTCGAACTGCGCACGGTAGTCCGGATCAACGTTCCGGGCAATTTCGATCAAAAGACGAGCCAGAGCCTCGCGATCAATCTCTGTATCGTTCGAGGCTGTTCTTTGCGGAAGGTTGAATGGGTCGACGGTGGACGTCAAGGTCCCATCAACTCACTTTCCAGCTGCGGTCCGAGTTGCTCTTGCTCCCGACGGGATCCTGATTGAGACATTTTGCAACCTCGACAAACAGGCCAGCCAAAAGATTTCGGTCGGTCTTGACGTTGCTGAGGTCGGCAAACATCTTCTCGATCAGCATCTGAACGCCTTCATTCTTCTGCTTGATTTCCTCACGCAGCAAATGATCGTTTCGATTTATCCGGTCCGAAACGTCGCGCTCGAGCGCGCTCAACTGATCCGACAACGTGCGCACCTGCTTTTCAAGAGCCTGGTTTTGCTCGCGAAGATTCCGGTCGATCTCCTTGTCGGCATCGGCTCGTGAATCTTTTTCGCTCCGCAATTGCCCTGCAAGCGAATCGATCTGCTTCTTTGCATTCGACTCGTACATTTCGAGATTGCGCTTGGCCTCGGACTCGACATCCTTGAAGCGCTGCAACACCCGTTCTTCAAGCTTGGAAAAACGGCGGTCATAGTCCTGCATCTGGTTGCCGAAGAGCAGGTCACGGATCTTGTCGACACCGACGGCGTCGCCGGCGGTTCCGTTTTCGCGGGCCTGAACTCCCATGAAGTTCAGCCCGTTTCCTTCTGTGTTACCTATCAGATTTACGTCCGCCTTCTTTTCTGAAGAAGCGGAATTCGAAGATTCCTTAGCCATCCATATACCCCCATTGAACACATGCCGTCAGGTAAGCATGTCAGCAATCGGGCCGCAAGCCGGATTCGTCTTGACTTATGCCTATTCATGGGGCAGCCGAGCGCGGTGGCTAACGGCTCGGCAATGGCAATCAGGGGGCGATGCCCTCTCAAAGGCGCGGAGCGTGCGGACGGTTCCGGGTATCCAAAAAGCGGCCTTCAGTCGAACGTCGCCAGCGGCTCGGCGTTGATCTCGACCCACTCACAGCGACGGCTTTCGTGGTAAAAAGACTGGAAGGGCGGCGGGAACGACGGGTCGGCGAAGGCGCCGACGGGAATGGCGATCACACCGGGCTGCGTGTCGATGCGATAGTGGACGGCGGCGCCGCACTCCGGACAGAAATTGTAGATGACGCGGCCGCCCTCGTCGCCGGCGCGCGTGAACTGCTTCGCCCGCCCCTCGATCGATACATCAGCTTGCGCAAACCGGACATTGTAGCTGAAGGCGCTGCCGGTGCGGCGCTTGCAGTCGAGGCAATGGCAGACCGAGATGCGCACCGGCTCGCCCGAACAGACGGCTGAAAGCTGGCCGCAGAGACATTGCGCGCGGCGCGTGACCATTGTTTCTTCCTCCCCTTCACATCACTGCGTATCGGCGCTGGCCCTCAGTTCCGTCCGCTTCTGTTCCGAAACCATGGCCAGATCCAGCACCTTCTGCAGTTCGGCGGCATGGTGGAATGAAGGCTCGGCCTGCACGCCGCTGCGAACCGCATCGACGAAGCGCTGGTAATTGGTCGGCACCGTGCCGGCGTCGAGCACCTGCCATTTGGCGTTCTCGATATCCTCGCCGACACACGCCTTCAGTTCCGAACCCTCGAGATTGTGCACGACTTCGATGCCGCCCTTGTCGCCATAGATGCGCAGGCGCAATTCGTTGATGTGGCCGGTCGCCCAGCGGCTGGCGTGAACGACGCCAAAGGCGCCGTTGGAGAAATCCAGCGTCATGGCGAAGCTGTCATTGGCGTCGAGGTCGTATTCGCCGATGCGGTTGCCTGGCGCCTTGTCGAAGGTGCGCAGCCGGCAAAACACGTGGTCGACGTCGAGTGCGGCGCCATAGCTGGCGAAATCGAGGATGTGGATGCCGACATCGCCGAGCACGCCGTTGGAGCCGTGGTCGCGCGACAGCCGCCACAGCCATTTCGGGTCGGTGCGCCAGTCGCCCCAGAATTTCGAGACCAGCCAGCTCTGCAGATAGGAGGACTCGACGTGGCGGACGGTGCCGATCTCGCCGACCAGCACCATCTGCCGCGCCTTCTGCAAGGCAGCGACATTGCGATAGGTGAGATTGACCATGTTGACGATGCCGGCCGCCTCAGCCGCTTTGGCCATCTCGCTTGCCTTGCCGAAGTCTTCGGCCAGCGGCTTTTCGCACAGCACCGGCTTGCCGGCCGCGATCAACGCCATGGTGGTCGGGTGGTGAATGCGGTCCGGCGTGACGTTGGCGACCGCATCGAACTCGCCCCACGCCAGCGCGTCTTCCAGGGATGTGAACCGCTTCGGTATCTTGAACCCGTCGGCAAATTCGCCAACGCGCTTTTCATCGACGTCGACAGCACCGACGATCTCGACGCCGTCGATACCGCCGAAGCGGCGGGCATGCTCCTGCGCCATCCAGCCGGTTCCCAGTATCAAAAGCCGCATTTTCTGCACTCCGAGCGAATTGGTTCGATTCAATCATATGGCGCAGATACGGTCTAGGAAACCCATGCGGAAAACCGCTACGCCTTTTTTCCTGGATTTTGCTTTAGCGGAAGCCGGCCTCGCCCGAAGCGTGCAGCTTGCCGCCGCGCTCGACGATCGGCTCCAGCGCCTTCTCGACCGGCACGTTCGGCGCCTCAAGGATCGCCGACTTGGTGCCCTGCGGATTGTGCGCCCACTTCACCGCATTGCGCAGCACCTTGTGCACATTGGCGTCGTGATAGGTCGGATAGGTCTCGTGGCCCGGGCGGAAGTAGAAGACATTGCCGGCGCCGCGGCGATAGGTCAGCCCAGAACGGAACACCTCGCCGCCCTGGAACCAGGAGATGAAGACGGTCTCCAGCGGTTCGGGCACGGCGAACTGCTCGCCATACATTTCTTCATTCTCGAGCTCGAAATATTCGCCGACGCCTTCGGCGATCGGATGGCTGGGACTGGTCGCCCAGAGCCGCTCGCGCTCACCCGCCTCGCGCCATTTCAGCGTGCAGGGCGTGCCCATCAGCCGCTTGAAGATTTTCGAGAAATGGCCGGAATGGAGAACGATCAGCCCCATCCCCTCCCAAACGCGGCGGGCGACGCGCTCGACGATCTCGTCGGCAACGGCGCCATGGTCCTTGTGGCCCCACCAGACCAGCACGTCGGTCTCGGCCAGACGGTCGGCCGGCAGGCCATGCTCGGGCTGCTCGAGCGTCGCGGTCGAGGCGGAGATCGCCTTGTCGGCATTCAGCGCCTTGGCGATGGTCGTGTGCATGCCCTCGGGATAGAGGGCTGCGACCACCTCATTGGTCCGCTCATGGATGTTCTCGCCCCAAACGACAGCGCGTATTGTCATGATGTCCTCGTGGTGAAGCCGACCCGCAGCGGTCACTCATAGTCTGCCTGGGGGTGAAAAGGGAATAGGCAGTGGGGAATAGGCAATAGGGGCAGAAAAACAATCAACAGGCGATGGACGCTCCTGGGCCCTACTGCCTACTGCCTACTGCCTACTGCCTACTGCCTACTGCCTACTGCCTACTGCCTACTGCCTACTGCCTACTGCCTACTGCCTACTGCCTACTGCCTACTGCCTACTGCCTACTGCCTTACGATCCCCGGCCTTCCTGAGCGACCCGCGTCAGCGGCTTGGTCAGGCGCGGCACGACGACGAGGCGCTTGATCTTGCCTTTCTTGTAGGCGGCAAGGAAGCGGGCGTAGTCCTTGAAGACGACGCAGCCATTGGACTCCGCACGGCCGCCGCGCAGCATGTAGGTGTGGGCGAGCAGGCCGTCGCGGCCGTATTTGTTGCCGCCGCTGACGGGAGTGAGACGGAGCGCCTCGACGCCATGGAAGCGGGATTCGCGCAGCCGCAGATCATAGGTGTTGGGCGGCGTCGGGCCGACATTCTTCTTGTGCACGAAGCGCGGCTGGTCGACCATCGAGCCCAGCCCCGAATGGGCCTCCAGCCGCGAGCCGTCCGGCATATAGACGGTCTTGGCCGAGATATCGTAGACGGCGACGCCGCCGCCCATTCCGGGCGTGGCGAACAGATCCTTGAAGGCGCGACCGACACCGCCCGCCGGGACGTCCGGCTTGGCATAGGCCAGCATCTCGCCGGCCTGTGTCTTCGACCGTTTGCCAGGCTTGATCCGGCTTGATCGGATGCTCTGGCTGTCTGGCACGCCAGGCAGTGCGGCAACCTCCGAAGTACTGCGTGGCGACCGCGGCGACGAATTGCCCGGCGACTGGGGTGCGGGGCTCTCGGCCGTCCTGTCGGTCTGTGGCTTGGCTGCCCTGGGTTTGCTGGCTTGCCGAGGCTCTGCAGGCTGAGCGGTTTCGGCGCGTGGACGCCAACCCGGCAACGCAATGTTGTCGGGCAGATCGTCCTGCGGCGGCAGCGAAGCGACCTGAACCTCGGCCTGCTCAGGATCCTGCCCTCCGGCGATTGCTGCAACGGCGGGCGGCGGCGCCAGCATGTCAGCGTCTTCCGGCAAGCTGTTGGCCAGCGCCAGCGCCAGGCGCGACGAGCGTTCGATCTCAGCCACTTCCGGCCCAAAGCGTTCCGAAGCGGGGCCATGCTGATCGGGCAGCCGGACTTCGGCGAAACGGGCAGCGACCGGAAGGCTGGCAAGCATGAAGGGCGCATTCGAGGCCTTGGCGAAGGCGGCAGCCAGCTTTTGCGGCGACAGCTCTGCCTTGGCCACCACGCCGTCGAAGCGCATGCCGCGCGAAGTGGCGAGAGCGACGCTGGTGTTTGGCGCAATGTTTGAGGCGACACTGCTCGGGGCCACAGCGTGCGTGGCCGGCTTCAGCCGCGCCATCTTGCCGTCATGCGCGAAGTTCGCGGCGGCATGCGCGCAGCCGGCGTCGCATTGGCTGAGCAGCGAGGCCTGTGATTTTTGCGCCGAAAGCCGCGGCGCCCACGAATTGGCGAGGCTGCGGCGCGAATCGGCAAGTGCTGCGTTCGGCAGAAGCAGACTGTGCGGAAGGCTGTTGGAGGCTGCGGTGAGCGAGGTACCGAGCGAATAGAGGCCGGCCATGGTTGCCACCGACCACAGCGCCAAGGCCGCGCCGACAACCGGCACCACCACCCAGCGCTGGCCGGATCTCTTCGAAGTCAAACCCCGTTCAGGAGTGTCGCCCCGGTCTTTCAAACGCAAAAACGCCATACAACCACTCTCAATCGGCATGCAGGCTTGCGACCCTCGCATCCGTGACATCCACAGTTCGCTGGTGCCCCCTGCACCTTTCGCGTCTGTTGCCGATTGAATCAAAAGATGGACAAAGTTGGTTAACCAATCCCTCCATCAGCCACCGATTATGCGGCGCCTGATGCGAAAAAAAGAGCACTCCATGGTCTGCGCCACGGTAGAATGCTCTCCCTCACCCCCGCCTTGCTGCCCGTTTTTGCGATCCAAGTCAAGGAAACGCTGCGTCAGCTTGCTGCAAGCCTGTGCTCATTGCCCGCTGATCGGCCTTCTCAATCAGTTGACCTTCCGGTGGCTGGAAGGTCTATCTGATTAGAGACGGAGACCTCCGGCGATGGAAATTTACCGATGAGAACCGGCATCACGACCGAAGAATCCGACTGCATGTCGAACCCCTGCTGCGGCTGGCTGATCACGGATGGATGGGGCAAGGACATGGCGCCGTGAGATGGACTGTGAAAGCGGCGCTGCTGTGGCTGGTCTGTGCCCTTACGATGGCCGCCTCCGTCGGCAGCGGACCGATCGTCGCGGCCCGCCAGGCGTCGATGAAGGAGATGGCGGCGGCTGCGAAAACCATTGCCGGCATGTTCGACCGCAGGCAAGCCTATGACGCGGCAGCCTTCAAGGCGGCTGCGGACACGCTGCGCGCGCGCACCGGCCCTGCCCTGATTGCCGAATTTCCGAGCGGCTCGCTTGGACCGCCTTCGCAGGCCAGGCTGGTGATCGATCAGTCACGGGAATTCGAGGCGCTGGCAAATCATATCGGGGCGCTGGCGCGCGCGTTGGCCGCCAAGGCCCAAAGCGCGCCGGCCGTCATCACCGATGACATGCGCATGGGCACCGGCCTGGCGATGCGCGGCGGCAGCCTGCTCGGCAAGCACTCGATTCCAAAGGAAGCCGATCCGACCAAACTGCCGGCGGAGCATATCCTGCATCTCATCCTGCAGGATTGCTCGAACTGTCATTCGAAATTCCGGCAAAAGGTACAGTGAAGCAACATTATCCGGCGGAGGATTTCCTTGCTGGCCTGCGCCACAGCCACTTTGCATACAAGTAAATTCGTTTGTGCTAATATATCAAGGATCGTGCAATCCATGCATGACGAGCATCGGGAGGATGCAATGAAAACCATGAATCGCAGGTCTGCAATTGCCCTCGGTCTGACGACCGCCGCGGTAGCGCCTTTGTTCACCTTGGCGGCATCGGCAAAAATCAAGAAATACGGCCCGAAAGAGGGCAAGGAGATTGCGCCCGGTGTCAGGGTGGTGGAGGTCGGCACCGGCAATGCAGACATTCCCGCCTACAAGAGCATCGCAATTATCGACGTTGTGTTTCAGCCCGGAGCACATGCTCCTCAAACCGTGATGGACAACGACATGGTGTGCACCATTACCTCAGGTGCATTCACGATCAAGAAAGCGGACAAGGAATTCAAGCTCAAGACGGGTGATATGTACACCTGCTCCAAGGGCAAGACCGATGAAGCCACGAATACAAGCAAGGAGGTCGGCGTGCATCGCATCGCCGTATTGATACCCGCATAGCAGATGGAACTCCGGCCGGACCACGCCGTCGCGAGTCCGGCCGGCCAGACGAGGCGATCTCGTTCCGTCGTCAGCGCGGCCATCTCACGCCAGCCACTCCCTGATCGCCGGGCGGGCGGGAACCGCGCGCATGTGGTCTTCGCGCTATGGCTTTATTTGGGCATGATCTTTTGGGGAAGCTGGCTTGGTTTCAAAATCAACGGCTAGGTCGAATGGCTGATCAATCCGCGCATCCACGTGGCCAATACGGAGATCGAAAACCGCACGAGTTTTGCCGGCCACCAGGCGGTGTTCGAGGCGATCGAGCGCCGCGACCCGGAAGCGGCCGGCCAAGCGACGCGGGCGCATCTGGAAAACGCCCGGCGCAAGTTCAATTCAGGTTCGGGCAGATTGGACTAGCCCGGCAGACGCGGCAGCGCTCTGGCGCAAAGCAAAAAGCCCGCCGTTCAAAGCCGGCGGGCTCCCTTCAATCATACAGCGCGATCCGGTCGTCGATAACCAGGACGACCGAATTTCGGCCTCAGCGGCTGGTTGCGCTCAAGGGGCGGGCTTCGACGGGTTTGAAGCGACCAGCGATCCGAGTTTGCCGGCTTTGGCCAGACTCGGCTTTTCGTAAGTTTTCTTCACAGAATCCCTCCTCTGACGGCATCAATTTCCTCTGCCGGGCCTGTTTTGTCAAATCTGCCAGCAGTCCGTCACAGGTCCCGGCGGCAATTCGTGCCCTTACGCCGGCTCGCGCTTGAGCGCCTGCGCCATGCAGTGAATGCCGCCGCCGGTCTTGGAAATCTCGCTCATGTCGACGGCAGCAACCTCGAAGCCGCGCGCCTTGAGTTGGCCGATCAGCGACTGGCTCGAGGTCGGCGCGATCACCCTGTCCTTGCCGAGCGACATGAAGTTGCAGCCGAGCGCCATCGTGTCCTGGAAGGGCACGTCGATGATCTCGTGGCCCTTGCCCTTCAGCCAGTCGACGATGCCGGGCTCGGTGCAGGCGAGGCACACCGCGGTGAGCTTCTCGGCGATCGGCACCACCATCAGGTCGATATGGACGTAATATTCGTCGATGAAGGCGAGGCGCGTTTCCCAGCCTTCCTTTTCGAACCAGTCCTGCACCTGGCGGGCGCCCTCTTCCTGCGTCCGGGCGCCGCCGCAGCCGATCAGCACCACGCCCTCCTCGATGACGTTGAAGTCGCCGCCTTCGAAGGTGCCAGCCGTGACCATGTCGTAGATGGGGATGCCGAGCTTTTCATAGGTGCGGATGGCGGCATAGTTCTCGCCGCGCCGCCACCAATTGGCCATGGCGGTGATGAAGGCGCCGTAGGGCGTCATGACGCTGGAGTCTCTGGAATAGACCTGCATCGGCAGTTCCGGCGTCGGCTCGTGCCAGTGGATGTTGACGCCGAAATGCTCATAGGCGGCGACGAGGTCCTTGTGCTGCGCCTGGGCGATCTGGACGTTGCAGGGCGCTTCGCGCAAATGCTTGCGCGACAGCGAGCTGGTCGAGAGGTGGCGCAGGAAGTTTGGCGAGCCGAGCAACACGTCTGTCAGCACGTCGGTCTCGTTGGCAAAGCCCCATGATGTCAGCGGCTTGGTGCCGCCGGCGGGATTGCGGCGCTGCAGCGAGAACGGTTCGGCGACGATGCGGTCATGGACGGTCATAAGGTTCTCCTCGATTTGACTATGCAGCTTGATTGGATTGGCTGCTCGGAATCCACCAATCGCGTCCGCGCGCGGTGGTGACATATTCCGGCCAGCGGAAATTGATCGGCGGGTCATAGTCGCAAAGCGGCGCGATCCAGTTCGAGCCGCCGACGCCGCCGCCGGTGCGGGTGACGAATTCGTCCATGGCCGCATCGCGCGCGGACTTGTCCTCGAGCAGGCGGAGGGCTGCAAGCGCAACCGTCTTGGCGGCGCAAATGACCATCGGGTCGATGGTGGCCGAGATACCGCCCAGCGCGTTCATCGCCCAGGATGGATAGGCATGGCCATTCGCCGAGCGCAGCGCCGGGCGGGCGACATAGAAGCGTGCGGTCGGCGTGTGCCACGACATGTCGGTGTAGTCGTCGGAGGTCGAGTTGATCTGCGACGGAGGCAAATCGCGGCGCAGGATTGCCTCGGCCTCTCGCGGCGCAACCAGCCGCTCCATCTCGTCGATGAAAGGGTTGTCGGTCGCGGTGCCGCCGGCATTGACCTGGACCTCGCGACCGATCGCTTTCGCCGCCTCGTCCCAGTTCGGAGCGCCGACGGTGGACAGCGCCTCATAGGCAATCCCTGCCATGGCGTGATTGGCGAGGCCCGGCCGCGACTTCGACACCCAATGGCGCTCATAGCGACAACCGCTGATCGCCGCGGCCGCGGCCGCATTACGGTCGAGCACCGCGGTGACCTGCTCTGCCATGGCAATGGTCGGCACGCGGATCATGTACTGGATCTCGGCCAGCCCCGCCGGCAGATTGTCGGCGGTCGCCTGCCCGGCGGTGAGGATCGCCTCGCTGATCGACCAGCCGCCCTGGTGGGGTAGCATGGAATCGCGCAGCGCCTTGGAGGCCATGTACATCGTCATCAGTGCGTCGTTGGCGCCGGGCGCCCGCACCGCCGAATGCGCCTGCGGGATCGGCGCGCCATCGCTTGCGCGAACCCAGTTTTCGGGTTCGTCGCAGACAAAACGGTAGATCATCGCATAGGCGGCGCCGCAATGCGTGTCCCAGCGCGCCGTGTTGCAGAGCGGCAGCATATAGAAGGGATGGAACGAGATCATGCCGGCAAGGCCGTCATAGTAGCCCTTGGCCGCATGGATCGGCTTCGAGCCCCTGACCTTCTCGGCCGGCTCGCCGGTGAAGCGCAACGTCCCCTCGATGCCGTGGCGTTGCATTGCCGCCTTGGTGGCGAGAAGTCCGCCGAGGCCGGCAATGCCAAGCCCGGAATGCGGATCGGTGTGGCCGCCGGCCTCGCTGCCGAGGCCCGGCCGCGATCGCTTCACCGTTGCCGCGTCCTGGCAGTTGCCGGGCACCGCGTCGTATTCGCCGTACATGCCGATGGTCGGCCCCGGGCCATTCGTCCAGTGGGCACAAAAGGCGGTCGGCATGCCGGCCGACCCTTCCTCGACCGAAAAGCCCTCATGCTTCAGCCGCGCGACATACCAGGCCGCCGACTGGTATTCGCGCCAGGCTGTTTCGCCGAAATCGAAAATGGTGCGCGTCCACGCCGACAGCGACGGCTGGATGCTATCGAGACAGGCAAGCGCGGTGGCTTGCGCCAAGGTCGTCACCGGTTTCTCCATGCGGCCCAAGAAAGCAGTGAAGCGGCATTGCAAAAAGTGATATGTTTTTCCGGTTCATGCAAATTCGGTTCACCTGAGGCCTCTTGCGAATACCTTCCACACAGGCGCTGCGCGCCCTCGACAGTTTTGCCCGTCACGGCAGCGTCTGGCGCGCCGCCGACGAACTGCACCTCACCCGCAGCGCCGTCAGCCATCAGTTGCGGCTGCTCGAACGCGACCTCGGCTTCGACCTGCTGGAGCGCATCGGCAAGGGCGTGGCGCTGACACCGCGCGGCCAGCGCTATGCCGCCGATGTGAGAAAGGCGCTGACGGTGCTCGGCGATGCGGTGACGCGCCAGGCCGGCACGGGCGTCGGCGGTTCGTTCGCCGTTTCCTGCACGCCGGGCTTCGCCTCTCTGTTCCTGTGCACGCACATCGGCGAGTTCCGGCAGATGTATCCAGACGTGGCGCTGTCGATCCTGACGCCGCGGCGGCTGGACGATGTCAGCAATCCGGACGCCGATGCCTTCATTGCCTTCGGCGTCGGCAACTGGCCGAACCGCTCGGTGGAGTTGCTGTGCGAAATCTCGTTCACGCCACTTTGCAGCCCGACACTGCTCAACAAGGTCGGCGGCTTTTCAAAACCGGCCGACGTGCTGCGCGCCAATCTCCTGCATCTCGGCGACACCGAGGACTGGGCGCGCTGGCTGGCGCTGTCCAAGGTGGAAAACCCCGACACCGAAAGCGGTATCTTCTTCTCGGACATGAACCTCGTCTTCTCCGCGGCGATCGCCGGACAAGGCATCGCAATGGGCGACGAACTGACCAGCCGCCGCGCGCTCAGCGAAGGCCGTCTGGTGCGCCCCTTCGACATCGCGATCCCCTCGCCGCGCTCGTATTTCCTGGTGTCGGAACATGCCAAGGCCAGCCACCCGGTGCTGGAAGCATTCAATGGCTGGTTGAGGTCGAAGCTGTCGGAGAACCGGATCAGCCCGTACTAGCCTCCCATCCGTGAATTAAATTTGCCGATCAGGCGAAAACTATTCGGTTGCGGTGAGCCGGCGCACTGCCCTACGCTCAAGCCACGATCAAGGAAGAGGCAGGATGCAGCAACCCGGCCGGGCCGCAGAGATCAAGGCAATCGGGATCGGCAAG
Organism: Mesorhizobium sp. P170090; assembly: GCF_057786115.1. Taxonomy (NCBI): domain Bacteria; kingdom Pseudomonadati; phylum Pseudomonadota; class Alphaproteobacteria; order Hyphomicrobiales; family Phyllobacteriaceae; genus Mesorhizobium; species Mesorhizobium sp. P170090. The sequence continues at coordinate 3,122,935 of NZ_JBYNWH010000001.1, read as the reverse complement.
AGCTTCGGCTCGTTCCGGGCGCTGGACGACCTGACGCTCAATATCGGCCGCGGCGAGTTTTTGACGCTGCTCGGCCCCTCCGGCTCGGGCAAGACCACCTTTCTGATGATCCTGGCAGGCTTCGTGCAACCGACCGCCGGCAAGCTTTTCAGCGACGGTTTCGACATCACCGATCGGCCGGCAGAGCAGCGCGCCGCCGGCATGGTGTTCCAGGGTTATGCGCTGTTTCCGCATATGTCGGTCGAGGCCAACATCGCCTTCCCGCTCAAGGTACGCAAGAAATCGGCTTCCGAGATCAAGCGCCGCGTTGCCGAGATGATCGAGCGCGTCGGCCTCAAGGGCCATGAGACGAAACTGCCGGCGCAGCTTTCCGGCGGCCAGCAGCAGCGCGTGGCGTTGGCCCGCGCTTTGGTGTTCGAACCCGGCGTGCTGCTCCTCGACGAGCCGTTCTCGGCGCTCGACAAGAGCCTGCGCGGCCAGATGCAGGCCGAGATGAAGCGGCTGCATCAGGAGACCGGCACCACCTTCGTCTTCGTCACCCACGACCAGAGCGAGGCGCTGGCGCTGTCGTCGCGCGTCGCCATCTTCAACCACGGAAAATTGCTGCAGGTCGGAGCGCCGGACGAGGTCTACGACCGGCCGGACAACCGCTTCGTCGCCGAGTTCCTTGGCGAGATCAACATGCTGCCGTTGAAGGGGGTCAAGCCCGCCGACAATGGCTCGACGGGCCTCTGCGAGGACCGCGCGGTCAACATGCTCTGCAAGGCCGAGAAAGTCCGTGGCGATGCGATCCTGGCGATCCGGCCCGAGCATATGTCGATCGCGCGCGAAGCCGCCGCCGGCGAGAATGGCATCGCCGCCACCGCCATCGGCTCGACCTATCTGGGTGCGGCGACCAAACTCGATCTGACGACGCGCCAGGGCGCCAAGGTGACCGTCTCGGTGCCGAACGAGGTCGCCGCGGCTGCACTCAGCAAAGGCAATTCCGTCTGGCTGACCTGGCCGGCGGAAAAGGGTTTCCTCCTTCCGGACGGAGGATGACGACGAGAACGGCGAAGTCTTCCAGCAAAGAATCTGGAGCGCGCCATAACCACCGGAACCAACAACGAAAAAGGGGAACTAAAATGACAGACCAAAGCAAAAAACAAGCCATGGACGCGCTATCCGCCCGGGCTGTGCGCGGCGAGATTTCGCGCCGGCAATTCACCCAGCTTGCAGCCTTCGTGCTGGCCGGCACGCCGATGCTGCTGCGCTCGACCGGCGCGTTTGCGCAGGCCAAGGAACTGGTGCTGGTCAACTGGGGTGGCGATGCCCTCACCGCTTATGACGCCGCCTATGGCCAGGCCTTCACCAAGGAGACCGGCATCGCCGTCAAGATGGACGGTTCGGGCCCGACCGAAGGCGCGATTGCCGCACAGTTCAAGAGCGGCGCGCCGACCTGGGACCTTGTCGACGTCGACCCGTTCTCGGCCATCACGCTCGGCGCGCAGGGTGCGCTCGAGCCGATCGACTACGCCGTCGTCGACAAGAAGAAGATGCGCGAGGGGTTCGGCTGGGAATACGCGGCGTCGACCTATTTCTTCTCCTATGTCATCGCCTATGATTCCGAGAAATACGGCAAGGACGCGCCGACCGGCATGGCCGACTTCTTCGACGTGAAGAAGTTTCCGGGCAAGCGCTCGCTCTACAAATGGGGCGTGTCGAGTTGGGAAGCCGCACTTCTCGCAGACGGCATCGCGCCGACCTCGCTCTACCCGCTCGACCTGAAGCGCGCGCATGACAAGATCGCCGCCTTCAAGGAAAACGTCGTGGCTTACTGGGGCGGCGGCGCCGAGAGCCAGAGCGTGCTGCTCAACGGCGAAGCCTCGATGGCGATCGTGTGGTCGACCCGCGCCTCGCTGATCGAGCAGGACTCGGGCGGCAAGATCAAGTTCATCTGGGATCAGGGCCTGATTTCGCCCGGCGCGCTGGCCGTGCTCAAGGGCAACCCCGGCGGCAAGGACGCAGCGATGAAGTTCATCGCCAGCGCCCAGGATCCGGAGAAGCAACTGGTGATGTTCGACAAGCTCGGACAGGGTCCGGCCAATCCGGCCGCCGATGCGCTGATCCCCGCCGACAAGAAGCGCATCAACCCGGTCGATCCCGAAAACATGAAGAAGCAGATCGCGCTCGACATGGACTGGTACGCCAAGAATTACGGGGCAGCACTCGACGAATACACCAAGATCATCTCGGCCTGACCAGGCCGGGCACGAGCTTCGATGAGAGGCACCCTCTCCGACAGGATGGGCGCGGCGGTGCTGATGGCGCCGCTGCTGCTGTTCCTTGTGCTGGCCTACGCCTGGCCGTTCCTCGGCGTCGTCAAGTGGAGCGTCACCTTGCCGACACCGGGGCTCGGCCAGTATGGCGCGCTCGCCACCGATGCCCTGGTGCAGTCTGTGTTCATCCGCACGCTGCGCATCGCGCTGATCGTCACCGTGGTTTCCGTGGCGGCGGCATACGCCATCACCATGGTGTGGGTGCGCGGCAGCCCGGCACAGCGCATAATCGCTGAATTCTGCATTCTCGTCCCCTTCTGGATCTCGGTGCTGACCCGCGCCTTCGGCTGGGTGGCGCTTTTGTCCAACCGCGGCCTGATCAACACCTGGCTGCAATCGATCGGCTTCATCTCCGAGCCGCTGGCGCTGGTGCGCAACGAGTTCGGCGTCATCGTCGGTATGACGCATTTTTTGATCCCATTCGCGGTGTTCCCGCTGGCCTCCGCCATGCGCAGCCTCGACGAGCGCGTGCTGCTCGCGGCGCGCGGGCTCGGCTCCAGCCGCATGCGCACCTTCTGGACCGTGTTCGTGCCGATGACGCGCTCCGGCATCATCGGTTCGGCGATGATCGTGTTCGTCTTCTCGCTCGGCTTCTTCGTCACGCCGGCGATCCTCGGCGGCGGCCGCAGCGTGATGATCGCCGAGCTGATCTACCTCAGGATATTCCAAAGCCCCGACTGGGGACTGGGTGCGGCGATCAGCGTCGTGCTGGTGCTGTTCGTCGGCGCGCTCATGGCGCTGCTGTTCCGCTATGTCAGACCGAAGCAGCTGATCTGATGCCGACCTATCGCCCCGGTCCCGTCTCGCTGATCCTCGCCGTGCTGGTGGCGCTGTTCCTGCTGCTGCCGCTGCTGGCGGTCATCCCGGTGTCGCTGACGCCAAGCCGCATGCTGGCTATGCCGACGGGCGAACTGTCGCTGCGCCACTACCGCGCGCTGATCGAGGATCCGCGCTGGCTCGACGCCATCCTGCTGTCGGTCCGCATCGGCATCGTCAGCAGCGTCATCTCGACCGTGCTGGCGCTGTGCTTCAGCCTTGGCGTCTGGATGTTCCAGCCGCGCTTCACGGCCACCCTTGTCGGCTTCGTGCTGTTGCCGATGGTGGTGCCGCCGGTGGTCTCGGCGATCACGCTCTACTTCCTGCTGACGTCGATCTCGGGCATGAGCTCGTTCTTCGGCTACGACACCTGGCTCGGCGTCGCCATGGCGCATTCGGTGATGACGGTGCCTTTCGCCACGGTGCTGATCCTGGTCTCGCTCAGCCAGCTCGACCGCCGCATCGACCTTGCCGCGCGCGGCCTTGGCGCCGGCGTGTGGGAACGCGCCACGCGCATCATCATGCCCAACATCAAGTTCGGCATCGTCACCGCCGCGCTGCTGTCCTTCGTGCTGTCCTGGGAAGAGATCGGCGTCACCCTGTTCATCACCTCGGTCAACGCCATCACGCTGCCGCGGCTGATGTGGATGGGCCTGCGCGACAACATCGACCCGGCGATCGCCGCGCTCTCGGTGATCCTGATCATCATCACTGTGCTGGTGCTGGCGGTGAGGACTGTGGTGGTGAAGATGCGCGGCGGGCACTGAGCCAAGGTGGCCAACAACAATCGGCGATAGCCAAGCCGCTGTGTGAAGGGCGTTACGGACGGTGAGCGCCGGGTACATTACGCGGCGTCATGGGAAACCTGCCGCTGGTGACATTTGCCTTCGTGTCGGTGCTCGGAATGGCGGTTCCGGGACCGGACGTCGTGCTAGCCATCACCAACGGCTCCCGCTACGGTTTTCGACGCGCGTTTCTCGGCATGGCCGGCGTCGTACTGTCTGATTTCGTTCTTATCAGCATCGTCGCGCTGGGCTTCGGCGCTCTTCTGCTGGCTTCGGAATTCTATCTCTCGGCTCTCAGGATGTTCGGCGCGGGCTATCTGCTTTTCGTCGCCATCGGTACCCTGCGCGCCGCATCCCGACCTTCGTTCAACCCTAACCTTCCCGAAACACGCCATTCAGCCAAGGCACTCATTGGGCGCTGCTTCCTGGTGGCGGTCACAAATCCGGCGGCCTGGCTGCTTTTCCCCGCGATCCTGCCGCATTTTGTCCGCGTGGATGAGCCGATCGCGATCCAGTATGGCATCCTGGCCATTATCGCCGCGCTTGCCGATGTGTTTGTGCTGACGTTTTACGCAGCCCTTGGCGCGCGGGCTGCAAGGCTTCTGGCTGGGCCAAACGCCGTGTGGATCGACCGGTTTTACGGTATCGCCCTGCTTGGTCTTTCGAGCACTTTGATCCTGCAATCCCTCGGCCATCTGAGATAGTCGACACAGGAACACACAGGCCCGGATTTTAGCAATCGGCCCGCAGTCAGCTTGCGAAGAATCTCGACAGCCTTGCAGCCGTGTCTTCGGGGTGCTCTTCCGGGAAGAAATGCCCACCCTTGACCGAGCCGCCTCCGACGTTATCAGCCCATTGCCGCCAGATCGCCAACGGGCCGCCCTCCTCCGCATACCAGTTCTCCAACCCGCCCTCGCCGCTCCAGAGCGCAAGCAGCGGGCATCTGATGCGACAGCCATTAGCCTGGTCCTGCGCGTCGTGCTCGCGGTCGATGCCTGCGGCGGCGCGATATTCCTCGCAGATGGCGTGGGCATGGGCGGGATCACGCAGCGCCTCGATATAGGCGGCCCTGACCTCAGCGGGAAAAGCATCTGGAGCCGAGCCCCAGCCGGCGATCGCATTGTCGACAACTGCGTCGGGTGCTGCGGACAACAGGCGCTCAGGCAGCGGTTCCGGCTGGGCGAGCAGGCTCCACGGCCAGAAGGCCAGCGCCAACCTGGCATCGGCCCGATCCCAGGCGGAGGCCGTGGGGACGATGTCGAGAACGGCGACTTTCGACACGGTTTCGGGATGGTCGAGCGCCAGCCGGTAGGCGACGCGACCGCCACGGTCGTGGCCGGCAACCATGAAACGGTCGAAACCGAGAACGTCCATAACCTGCACCATGTCGCGCGCCATCGCTCGTTTGGAATAGGCGGCATGATTGGCTCCGGAAGCCGGACAGGCGCTTTGTCCGTAGCCTCTCAGATCGGCGGCAACCACGCTGAAGTGCGGCGCCAATGCCACGGCGATGTCCCGCCACATAACATGCGTTTCGGGAAAGCCATGCAGGAGCAGCAGCGGCGGCCCTGAGCCACCGGCCCTGACGAAGATCGATGTCTCCTCCATTTGAACGGTCCTGGCGTCAAAGCCCGCAAACATCAGCTGCCGCCAACCATTCCGTGGCTGGAACGGATTCGCAGCACCTGGACACCCTTCGGCAATTCGATCAGGAACTCCTTGTCGCGGTCGAGATGGTGGATGCTTTGCGGATCGCCGCCGGTAAAGGCGGCCATCGCCTCGACGCTCTCCCAATAGGAGATGGTGATGAATTCCGAATGCGTCGGCGTGTCCTCGCGAAAAGTCTGCACGCCCAGCGCTTTCTCGATCAGCGGCTTGATACCGACCTCGTAGTTGTAGCGCTCATAGGCGTCGGCCTTGTCGGGCAAGGTCCTGCCGCGCCAGATGCGCGCAATGGTCGGGGTTGTCGGTGCCATCAGCAACAAACGCCTGAACGCGAGCCGCGTTCCGAACATCTCGACTGGTGGCAGCCGGATCGCGGTCCGAACCTGCGAGCAGAGGCCGGCCAAGTTGACTAGCTGTCGCGGTCAATGCACAAGGAGCCATGGTCTGAGGGCGGGACGGTGACGCATCGGTCTGCAAAACCGACGTAGTGGGTTCAATTCCCACTCAGGCCTCCACACTATCTCTTTGAAGTTGTTGGCGATCCCGACAGGATTCGAACCTGTGACCATCGGCTTAGAAGGCCGGTGCTCTATCCAGCTGAGCTACGGGACCGCTGGCCGGCATTTGATATCTTGGCCGGCTGGTGTCTATGTGCCAGGCGCTGACCGCCGGTCAATGCGTCCAGGGTATCCTGCGGTCATAGCGGAAATTTTCCGCGTAGGAAATCTGCCGGCGCTTGGTCTCTTTCGGCTCCTCGACACGGAAGGCCAGCCCCTGCTTTTCGGCATAGGCCACCGCTTCTTCCCTGGTGTCGAAGGTCAGCCTGATCTGGCTCAGCATGTCGCCCGATGTGGTGTAGCCCATCAGCGGGTCGATCTTCTTGCGTTGGGCGGGATCGAATTCCAGCACCCAATGGCCGGTCTTGGCCTTGCCGGACTGCATCGCGGTTTTGGCTGGGCTGAAAATACGCGCGGACATGGGCACCTCGTAGCTGCGTTGGCGGTAGCGCCGCCTTATTTCAGTCAATACTGTGCAACACTGCCGACGGCAAGGCCGAAGCGGCCTGCAACCAGGCCGCTTCGGCAGCGGCATCGACTGGATACACTGGCGTAGCATCAAAAGTCATGGTCATGATGGCGACACAAAGAGGCATGGACGCAGGGATTTTGCACGCCGAGGCCGGCAGCCAAGCGATTTTCGACGGCGCGATCGTGATCGGCGCCGGGGCAGCCGGCTTGACCGCAGCCCATGCGCTGCTCAAGACCGGCGTGCCTGTGATGGTGTTGGAAAAGGAAGCCCGGCTGGCCGAGCCATGGCACGGCCGGCACGAGCGACTGCATCTCAACACGCATCGCGACCTTTCGGCGCTGCCGGGCGTTTCCTTTCCTGCCGGCACCCCTGCCTTTCCGCACCGAAACACCATCATCGGCCATTTGAACGAATTCCACGCCATGCACCGGCTGCCGGTCGAGTTCGGCATCGCGGTCGAGGAGATAGGCTTCGAGGGCGACCACTGGCTTGTGCGGACCAGTGCCGGGCCGCGGCTGGCGCGCCATGTCGTCATCGCCACCGGGCGCGACCGGCAGCCCTTCATTCCGGCCTGGAAAGGCATGAAGGCCTTTGCCGGACACATCATCCATTCGGCCGCATTCGGCGACGCCAAGGCCTATGCGGGCAAGAAAGTGCTGGTCGTCGGCGCCGGCAATTCCGGCTTCGACGTGCTCAATCACCTGGCGGCGGCCGGCACGGGACAGATCTGGCTGTCGGCGCGCAACGGTCCGGCACTGCTGCCCAAGCGCCTCGGCCAGATCGCCGTCCACCGGTTTTCGCCGATCCTGGCGCGGCTGCCGTTCAAGCTCGCCGATGCGGTGATGGCGGCGACGCAGCGATGGGCCTTCGGCGACCTCACGGCCTACGGCCTGCCGCCGACGCCTTCGGGCGGCGCAAGCCGGCTGGCGTCGGATTATACCGCCATCGCCACCGATGACGGCGCCGTCGATGCCATCAAGGACCGCAGGATCATCGTGCTGCCAACCGTGCGGGAATTTACCGGCGACACGGTCGTTTTCGACGATGGCGCGACGATCCAGCCCGATATCGTCATCGCCGCGACCGGCTACCGCACCGGGCTCGAGGCCATGCTGGGCAAGCTCGGCGTGCTCGACGAAAAGGGCGTGCCGCTGTTCAACGGCGCCGACAGCGACCCGCGACTGCCGGGCCTGTGGTTCACCGGCATGCGGCCAAGCATCCGCGGCTGCTTCGCCAATGCCCGCATCCAGGCCAAAGCGATCGCAGCCAGGATTGCACGGGAGCGCAGACCGCCAAGCCCCGTTTGACGATTTAGGGGTTGCGCGACAGGGTTCGGAACCGTATACGCCGCAGGGCCTCGGAGTGTAGCGCAGCCTGGTAGCGCATCTGGTTTGGGACCAGAGGGTCGGGAGTTCGAATCTCTCCACTCCGACCATTTCTTCCCACAAAGCCCATCCTTGCCCAGGTCACCCCCAAGGTCGCCAATGGCTGCCTCGCCGGTTGCGCCTGGCGGCACACATTGCCCAGCAGCAGCCGCTCGCCGATCGACCTACAATTTGTATTGGAACGGCAGTTCGCTCCGAGAGTTGTGTATGTTCAATGCAAGGAGCCAACAATGAAAACCCTTCTCGTCGCCTCGATGATCGCGTTCGCCGGAACGGCGGCTTTGATCGCACCGGCGCAAGCCGCCAGTCTGACTATCCAGTCCGATGACGACGATCAATATTCGTCCGACGATGGCGATATACAGATTCTTCGCCATCACCAGCGCCACAAAGACTATAGCGACGACTATGGCGACGACTACAGCGACAACCAGGATGGCCAATGGCGGCGCCACCATCGCCATCACCGCTGCCATATCGAACTGGTCAGGCACTGGCGCCATCACCACAGGGTCGTCGAAGAGGTCAGGGTCTGCGGCTGATCCGATCGCTTTAGACCTGCTACGGCCGAGTTTGGCGACCGGAGCACCAATCTGACCTAAAGCGCGTCTCATTTGAACGGACTCACGCGACGCGCTTGAGGTCTTGTTGATGCATGTGGTTCTCTCAAAACCGGGGCCACTTGAGCGACATGCATCAGGCGCCCGTATCATCGAACAGCATCCCTTCGGCGGGTTTGGCTGAAAATCCGACGCAGGGATAATCCCCTCGCTTCCACCTCTATCGCCGGTCTAAAAGCGCGTCGCGCTGAAACGTATCCAGGTGATGCATGTCGTTCTCTCAACCGGGACCACTTTGAGCGACATGCATTAGACTTCGGGCAAAGGGGAGATTCTGGATGCTTGGTCTCGAGGCATGGCTTTCGCTGATTGGCCTGCGTACTTCGCTTACATCGGCATCACGGTTCCGTTCGTCGTCGTCTGGGCCATTATCTGTGCGGCCCTGTGGATCTGGAACAACCGGCCGAGCAAGAGGCAAGGCCCTCCCCGCTCGTGGCCCGCCAGCGTGCTGTTCTTTGTCGTCGTCGCCGCGTGCTACGTGGCAGCGCATACGGTGGTCTATCTGCTGGTCCGGTATCTGGCGGCGTTGTGGCTATAGGGCACCCTCCCGGACACTCCGGTGACTGCTCTACGAAGGTAAGCTCGCCGGGCGAGAACCCCAATCATCACTCCCGGCGAGCCTACAACCCGATCAGGAACGCGACCAGGACCGGGGTCAGCCGGCAAGTTCCCAGGTGCAAGACGGATGCCAAATAATGTTTCCCGAAATGGGACAGCGGCCCTCATGCGGCGGTGGGCACGGAGAGATCGAGTGTATTCATTCGAACACGCTGTCGTCGCTGAAGAGGAAATCCTGCCGAAACGCATGTTCGCAGCTCGCGCTCTGGTCGGGCTGCCGTACCTGGTTACGGCTGCCAAGGATCGATGACAGGCACGCCGGCCGCATGGAATGGCGCCGTGTCACGCGAGGCGACATGAAAGCCGTTTGCGGAGGCGATTGCCGCGATGTAGCCGTCGGGCACAGGAAACCCCTTGCCGGCTGCCCTCGCCTTCACTGCAAGTCGGGCATAGTGCCGGGCCGCCTCGGTATCGAAAGGCAGGATGCGGCGCTCAAACACGGCGCACACACCGGCGAAGGTTTCAGCGAGCGCAGCCTTGCGACGACCCGCCGGCATGGCCTCGATGCCGAACAGCACTTCGGCGAGCGTCACACTGGAGAGGTAAAGCGTTTCCTCGGCCTGGTCATCAAGCCAGGCCAACACAGCTTGATGCGGTTCGGGCTTCATGGCCTCCGAAACGACATTGGTATCGAGGAGGATCATTCGAACCCCAGCGGTTCGGCCGGCGCCTTGTCGCGAGCCTGCTCCAGGACCTCCACGTCTTCATTGGTCAGCCCGGCGCGTCGGGCAATGTCTGCCAGAACGGAGCCGAGTTTCACACGGCCGTCCGGCCGCACCGCGTTTTCCAGAATGTCGCGTATCTCGGCCTCGGTGCTGCGACCGTGCAAGGCCGCCCGTACACGCAGAGCTCGGTGGGTCGCTTCCGGAAGATTTCGGACGGTCACTGCAGGCATTGATATCGCTCCGATGTCATTGATTGAAAGTATCATATTATTTCAGGTGATGTCACCATGCATGTTTTGAAAACGTCGCACGGGCGGGATCGACAATCGCCGTCCAGGGAATTGCAGCAGGATCTAAACCTCGAACTCGCCCTGCCCTTCGTCCATTGCGCTGACGGTTTCGGCGGCGAGCGCCCTGGTGATCGGCGTCTTGCGCTCGAGCGCGGTGCGGTCGAGGCGTTCGACCACGCGCATGGCGGTGGCCAGTGAGCGCTCGATGCGGCGCACCAGATATTGCACGACATGCGGCTCGACCTCGACCTGGCGGTCGGCGAAGAGTTTGGTGATGACACCAGCCAGAAGCAAATCGTCCGGCTCATGGATCTCGACCGTTGCCGCCGCCTTCAGCCGCGAGGCGAGATCGGGCAACGTCACCCTCCAGGCGGCGGGGAAGCGCCGCGCCGTCAACAGCAAGGTGGCCCCGGCGCCGCGCACTTCATTGATGAGATGGAACAGGCCCGCCTCGTCGATGGCTGTCTTGTCGACATCGTCGATCAGCGCCGGCCTGCCGCCAAGCCCGGTGATGGCATTGCCGATGCGCTGGGTATCGACCGCCACAGCGTTGGCCCGCGCTTGCCAGATCGAACCCAGATGTGTCTTGCCGGAACCGGCCGGGCCGGCGAGCACGATTACCGGCGACGGCCAGTCCGGCCAGCGGTCGACAAGGGCTGCCGCCTCGCGGTTGGTGGCCGACACCACCAGTTCGTCGCGCGAGTAGCCGGTGCCGTGGCCAAGGTCGAGCGGCAGCTGGCGCGGCGGTTCGGTCTTATGATCCGTCACGTTCAGCCGCGCGGCGACCGGTGGCCCCCGCCGCGAGCGGCGGGCAGCGGCGGGACGGGCTCGGTGGAGTGTCCCTTGTAGAGAGGCGATTCGAGATAGCGGGCAATGGCAAACCGCACCAGCACGGCAACCGCCGCCGAAGCAGGAACGGCGATCAAAAGGCCGACGAAGCCGAACAGGGCGCCGAAAGCGAACAGCGCAAACATCAGCCAGACCGGGTGTAGGCCGACGCTTTTTCCGACCAGCCTCGGCTGGAGGATGTTGCCCTCGATGAACTGGCCGATGAAGAAGACCACCGCGACAGCAACGATCATGGTCCAGTCCGGCCAGAACTGGACGAAGGCGACCCCGACGGCCAGCACCAGCCCGGTCAGCGAGCCGACATAGGGAATGAAGGAGATCAGCCCGGCGAAGAGGCCGATCAGGATGGCGAAATTCAGCCCGGTCAGCGTCAGGCCAGTGGCATACATGCCACCGAGCACCAGGCACAGCGTGCCCTGGCCGCGCACGAAGCCGGCGGTCGCGGTGTTGATGTCCCTGGAGATCGCCCTGACCGTCCCGACATAATCGCGCGGCACCCAGCTGTCGACGACCGCCACCATGCGATCCCAGTCGAGCAGCATGTAGAAAGCGACAACCGGAGTGACCACGAACAGGCTGACCACCGACACCAGAGCAACGCCAGAACTCCAGATCGAGGTGAAGACGGTGCTCAGCAGGCCGAAACCGGAAGTGAGCAGCGAATTCAGCCCGTCGCGCAGGCCATTGGCATTGACGCCGAATTTCTGCTCCAGCCATTTGGGATCGAAGCTGGTGATCAGCGACTGCAGCCGGGTCAGATATTCCGGCAGCTTGCTGGCGAAATCGGCCATCTGCGTGGCCAGAACCGGAACCAGGATGACGAAGGCCAGCACCAAAAGAACGATGAAGGCGATCAGGATGACCACCGTCGCCATCAGCCGGGAGAGGCCGAGGCGCTGCAGCCGGTCGGCGACCGGGTCGAGGAAATAGGCCAGCACCATGCCGGCAACGAACGGCAACAGGATGCTGGAAAAAATGTAGAGGAACAGCGCCAGGAAGATTGCCGTGCCCAGCCAGAAGAAAATCTGGCGGCGAAACGCCAGGGACGCAGCCGCGTCTGCTAACGCGGCAGTCGCGGCATTCTTGTCAACTACCCGGGGTGGAGCCTTCGCCATAGCCGCTCATATGCCTCAGCCAAGCCACGAGATAGGCCGCGGCCGAAGCCACGGTCAAGACCCCGGACAGCAATATGAGCGCAGGCCTGAGCGGGTCGAGGTGGAGGCCAAGGGCAAGTTCGCCCAGCACCACGGCGCCAGCACGATCTGGGCGGCGGTGTTGGCCTTCGACACATAGAGCGGCTTCATCTCGACCGGATGCGCCATGACCGTGGACAAGAGCACGGCGCAGATGATCAGCGCATCGCGTGACACCATGGTCACCACCAGCCACAGCGGCAATTGCCCGATGAAGCCCATGACCACGAACACCGAGACCAGAAGCACCTTATCGGCCATCGGATCGAGATAGGCGCCTAGTCTCGATTGCTGGTTGAAGCGGCGGGCGATGAAGCCGTCGACGCCATCGGAAATTCCGGCAACGAGAAATCCAGCAAAGGCCCAGTCCCAGCGCATGTTCAGCATCGCCAGCACCACCGCCGGCACCAGCACGAAGCGCAGGATGGTGATGAGGTTGGGAATGGTCAAAGGCATGTCCCGCCATGCTTGTTCTGCAGATCGATGATGGAGTTGGATTGTGGGTGCAAGGACCAGCGGTGAAGGGGCGACTGTCCACGTATTTATCTTGGGCAAAAGCCCGGTATCCTGTCGTCATCCTTGCCCCCCGAAACCATTCATGCGAAGAGCCGCCGAGGGAAACAGGGATGCGCCGACGATGAGCAAGGGCGACCGGGCCAAGCGCAAGAACGGGCTCACCTATGCCGAGGCGGGCGTCGACATCGATGCCGGCAACCTCATGGTCGAGAAGATCAAGCCGCTGGTGCGCGCGACGCGCCGGCCGGGCGCCGATGGCGAGATCGGCGGTTTTGGCGGCCTGTTCGACCTCAAGGCGGCGGGTTTCACGGATCCGGTGCTGGTTGCCGCCAATGACGGCGTCGGCACCAAGCTGAAGATCGCCATCGATGCCGGCAAGCACGACACGATCGGCATCGACCTCGTCGCCATGTGCGTCAACGACATCGTCGTGCAGGGCGCCGAGCCACTGTTCTTCCTCGACTATTTCGCCACCGGCAAGCTCGACCCCGACCAGGGGGCGGCAATCGTCGGCGGCATAGCAATCGGCTGCCGACAGGCCGGCTGCGCGCTGATCGGCGGCGAGACGGCCGAAATGCCCGGCATGTATAACGACAAGGATTACGACCTTGCCGGCTTCGCCGTCGGTGCTGCCGAACGCGGCCAGTTGCTGCCGACCGACGATATCGTCGAAGGCGACGTGCTGCTTGGCCTGGCTTCCTCGGGCCTGCATTCCAATGGCTTTTCGCTGGTGCGCCGCATCGTTGGCGTCAGCGGGCTTGCCTGGAGCGATCCGGCGCCGTTCAACGATGAGGCGACGCTGGGCGAAGCGCTGCTCGAGCCGACCCGCATCTATGTGAAGTCGATCTTGAAGGCGATCCGCAACACGCATGGCATCAAGGCGCTGGCCCATATCACCGGCGGCGGCTTTCCCGAAAACATTCCGCGCGTCCTGCCGAAGGACTTTTCCGCAGAACTCGATCTCAATGCCATCGATGTGCCGCCGGTGTTTTCCTGGCTGGCGAAGACTGGCGGCGTGGCGCCGGAGGAGATGATGCGCACCTTCAACTGCGGCATCGGCATGATCCTCGTCGTCGCCTCCGGCCAGGCGGCACAGGTCGCAGCCGTGCTGCAGGAGGCCGGCGAGACGGTGACGCCGATCGGCCGCATCGTGCCGCGCCGCGACGCCGGCGTTATCTATCGGGGCTCGATCGGCCTATGAGCAGGAAACGCACGGTTGTTTTGATCTCGGGACGCGGCTCGAACATGACGGCGCTAATCGCGGCGGCGAGCGACCCGGCCTATCCCGCCGAGATCGTTGGCGTCATTTCCGACCGGGCCAACGCCGCCGGCCTCGGCATCGCGGCCGCGCGCGGTATCCCGACCAAGGTCATCGTGCGCGCCGACCATGCCAGCAAGGAAGCCCATGATGCGGCGATCGACGCCGCGCTGATTGCGTTCAATGCCGAGATCGTGGCGCTGGCCGGCTATCTGCGCATTCTCTCCCGCGGCCTGGTCGAGAAGTGGCAAGGGCGCATGCTCAACATCCACCCTGCCCTGCTGCCGGCCTTCAAAGGGCTCGATACGCATGCGCGCGCCCTGCGCGCCGGCATTCGCATTCATGGCTGCACGGTGCATTTCGTCACATCAGAGATGGATGACGGCCCGATCATCGCGCAGGCAGCGGTGCCGGTGATGGTCGGCGACAACGAAGACACGCTGGCCGCCAGAGTGCTGAAGGCCGAGCACCGGCTTTATGCGCTGGCACTCGGGCTGGTCGCCGACGGCAAGGCGCACATGGAAGGCGGCCGCACCGTGCTGGCGCATTTCGCCGACGATGCCGAAAACGGAACTTCCGTGGTGATGGCGCCCGACCCGCTGCGCGAAGAACGCGATCTCGAACATCTGGCGCGGATCACGCCGTAGGCCGACATGGCGACACCGAGACAATTGCTCCTGCTGCGCCACGCCAAGTCGAGCTGGGACGACCCGGCGCTTGCTGATTTCGACCGGCCGCTCGGGCCGCGCGGGCTGAAGACGGCGCCGCTGATGGGGCGCGAACTGGCCCGGCGCAGTTGGCTGCCTGACCTGGCGCTGGTGTCGCCGGCGCTGCGTACGCGCGAGACATGGCGGCTGGTCTCGGCGGAACTGTCGGCGAGCGTAACGGTGGAGTTCGCCGAGGCGCTTTTCGAAGCCACGGCTGGCGACATTCTGGCCGAGCTGCAGCAGGCAGTCGCATCGGCTAGCTGTCTCCTGGTGCTCGGCCATAATCCCGGCCTGGAGGACTTTGCCCGCCGGCTCGCCGGTCCGCGATCGGGTGTGGCTGCTCTCAGGAAACTTGAAGAGAAATTCCCGACCGGCGCCCTTGCCCGCTTTGTCATCGACGGCGACTGGGCGGATCTCGGCTTCGGCGCGGCCCGGTTGACGCATTGCATCAAGCCGAAGGATCTAAGCTAGACCAAGCTGCCTAACGGGCTAGCCGCAGGTGACAGCCGCAAACCGTGTTTTGAAAAGACCACGGTCAAACAAGGAGATAGGACCAATTGCTGGCGGATTGATTCAAGATCTTTGCGGCCCCGAGTTGATTGCATAAAAACAAGAGCGGTGGGCCGGGCCCACCGCTCTTTGTGGTCGTAGATTTCTCAGAAAATCAACGACCCCAGATGCCCTGGCCGGATTCCGGCTGGTTCGAGTCGCCCTTGATCGTGAAATCGCCGAGGCTGGCCGGCTTGCGGATCGAGGCGGTATAATTGTGATCGATGTTGCCGGCGGGCGCTGTTACAGCAGGCTGGTTGACGCTGTCGGAGCCGTAGTGGTCGCTGCCTGCGAAAGCGGTGCCGGTGGCAAGGAGGATGGCAGCAGCGGTAAGTGCGATCTTGGTCATTTCAGGTAATCCAGATTTTTCAGTTCTGTCCGTCAAGTGGCGTGCCTTGGGAGGAATTCGCGTCGCTCGGACCACCCCGAAATGGGTGTGCGTTGCTGCCATTGCCAATCACAAAAATGTGCGAACCGAACCGTTCGGTTCGGTCGAGGAAGGCGCGAAATGGCGTAGTTGTTGCTATATTCTATTCTCTATACGGCTCCGACCTCGCAACGCCCCTCGTTGCGTTACGCTTGCATCTCAAAAGGTCGTGAAGCCCAGTACGTCGCGCATGTCGTATTCGCGGGGCGGCCGGACGGCGACCCAGCGTGCTGCCGCAATGGCGCCGCGCGCGAACATCGAGCGGTCGGCGGCCGAATGGGAAAGCGTGAGCGTCTCGCCCTCGGCCAGCAAGCTCACGCTGTGCTCGCCGACGATGCTGCCGCCGCGCAGCACGGCAAAGCCGATCTCGCCGGCAGGGCGTGGACCTGTAACGCCGTCGCGGATGCGTTTCGCCACATCGTCCAGCCTGACGCCATGTCCGCGAGCGGCCGCCTCGCCCAGCATCAGCGCCGTGCCCGACGGTGCGTCGACCTTCATGCGGTGATGCGCTTCCAGGATTTCGATGTCGGTGTCGGGACCAAGTGCTCGCGCCGCCTGCTCGACCAGCCCGGTCAGCATGCTGAGCCCGAGCGAGTAGCTGCCGGAGCGAACGATGGCGACGGAGTTCGAAGCAGTAGCGATGGCGGCGAGATCGGCCGGCTCGAAGCCGGTCGAGCCGATGACCAGCGCCGGGCCGCAGCGGGCCGCGCAAGCTTGTGCAAGATCGACGGAGGCCGCAGGCGTGGTGAAATCGATGACGACATCCGCAAGCGCCAGTGCTTCGTCGCGCTCGACCAGCCCCTCACCGATGCTGCCCGGCCTGTGAAAGCGGGCGACGAGCGCCAGCCTGGGATCGGTCTCGACGGCCAGCGCCATCTCCCTGCCCATGCGGCCGAGCGCACCGGCTATGGCTATTTTCAATGGATGCGGCATGGCGGCTTTCACTGGAAATGCGAGTCGCAACAATGATCTACCATGCCGCCCTGCCAGATTGATTCAGCCGGCGCCATGCGTCTTGAGCATCATGCCGGCGATCTCCTTGACCAGCTTGGCGGCAACCAGCGCGGTGAGATTGGAGACGTCCTGGCTTGCATTGTATTCGACGACATCGGCGCCGACGATGGGCTGGTCGATCCGCTGGATCAGGTTGATCACTTGCCGGGTTGTAAGACCACCGGGTTCGCGGTGCGACACGCCGGGCGCACAAGCCGGGTCGAGGCCGTCGAGATCGATCGAGAGATAGACCGGCGTCTTGAGATCGAGCTGCAGATCCTCGCTGAAATGCCGCGCCTCGATCATTTCGACGCCGAAGCGCTTGAGCTGGTCACGAAGCTCATCATTGAGGGTGCGCAAGCCGATCTGGATCAGCCGGTCAGCCAGCCCCTCCTCCAGGATGCGCGCGAAGGACGAGGTGTGGGACCGCCTGTTGCCCTGATAGGCATCGTAGATGTCGGGATGGGCGTCGATCTGGACGATCGTTAGCCTGGCATGGCGGCGGCGCACGGCACGCAGCACCGGCCAGGCGATGGCATGATCGCCGCCGAGGCTGATCAACGGGTGGCCGGCATCCAGCGCGCGGCCGACCTCGGCCTCGATTCGCTCCCACGGATCGCCGGCGCCTGAAAAGTCGATGTCGCCGTGGTCGACGAAACTGTCCGCCACATCGAAGCCGGTTTCGCTCCACGAGCTGTGCGCGTCGCTTTTGAGTTCGCGCCGGATCAGGGCCGGCGCTGCAGCCGCGCCCTTGAGATAGGACGAGTTCTCGTCATGTGGTATTCCCAGAAGCGAAACCCTGGTCATCGGCGTGCGATCTCCGGCAACAGGCAATCTCCCTAAACCCGGCATCTGGCTGGCGATAGCAGTGCCGCTTGGGCCAGTTGCGAAGGCGATCAGGCGTCACTTCCCGATCGCGCCGCCCAGTCTTTGCCTGACGATCGCGATATGGAAATCCGTGCCGTGCAACAGCCCGTCATCGTTGAAGTCGTAGCTGGAATTGTGCAGCGGCGGCGAGGTCTCGCCATTGCCGAGAAAGACGAAGCAGCCCGGTACGTGATCGAGGA
Organism: Mesorhizobium sp. P170090; assembly: GCF_057786115.1. Classification (NCBI taxonomy): domain Bacteria; kingdom Pseudomonadati; phylum Pseudomonadota; class Alphaproteobacteria; order Hyphomicrobiales; family Phyllobacteriaceae; genus Mesorhizobium; species Mesorhizobium sp. P170090. The sequence continues at coordinate 3,105,185 of NZ_JBYNWH010000001.1, read as the reverse complement.
AGCGGGCGAAATCCTCCGAGGCGGTCATCGGCTCCGCCGCGATGCTGGCGGCGCCATAGGCCAGCACGCGCCTTGCGGCGACAAAGGCCGCGTCCACCAGGTCGGCATCGTTCTGCAGCGGCACGAATTCCCTGCTATAGGTCACGTCGGCGGTGACATTGTAGGCGGCGGCGGTACCCGCTGTGATGACCCGCATCTGGCGCTCGATCTCGGCGCTGACCTCGGGACGAAAACTGCGGGCGTCACCGAGGATGCGGGCGAGGCCGGGCAATGCGTTGCGGGTGCCGTCGGTGATCAGTTCGGTCACCGAAACCACCGAAATGTCGGCCGGGCTCAGCCGGCGCGAGACGATGGTCTGCAGATTGGTGACCAGCGCGCAGGCGGCGACCAGCGTCTCGTTCCCGGAATGTGGCCGCGCCGCATGGCCGCCGATCCCCTTGAGCACGATCTCGAAATTGTCCTCCGCCGACATGAACGGGCCGGCACGGGTCTCGAAATGTCCAATGGGCAGGCCCGGCATGTTGTGCAGGCCAAAGATCTCGTCGAAGGGGAAGCGCTGCAGCAGCCCGTCATCGAGCATTGCCAGCGCGCCCTTGCCCCACTCCTCGGCCGGCTGGAAAACGAAACGCACGGTGCCGTCGAAACCGCCCTCGGCGGCGAGCAGCTTTGCCGCGCCGAGCAGCATGGTGGTGTGGCCGTCATGGCCGCAGGCATGCATGATGCCGGGGTTCTGCGAGCCATAGGCTGTCGCGGACTGCTCGGTGATCCGCAGCGCATCCATGTCGGCCCTGAGCGCAATCGCCCGGTTGCCGCTGCCGCGCTTCAACGTGCCGACGATGCCGGTGCCGCCGACCCCCTCTGCAACGTCGTCCAGCCCGAATTCGCGCAGCTTCGCGGCGACAAAGCCAGCGGTGCGCTTTTCCTCGAAACCGAACTCGGGGTGCGCGTGCAAATCGCGCCGCCAGCCCGTCATCTCCCGCTTCAGCGCATCACGATCGAGTTCAGCCATTTTTCTCCCCGACCTCTTTTGCAAGCTCACTGGCGACATCAAGCAGGATGTTGGCGCCGGCGACAAGCTCGGCATCTTCAGTGTGTTCGCGCGAATTGTGGCTGATGCCACCGGCGCTCGGCACGAAGATCATTGCCGCCGGCGCGAGGCGGGCCATCATCTGCGCGTCATGGCCGGCGCCCGATGTCATGCGCCTGACGCCGAGACCGCGGTTCTTCGCGGCCGCCTCGATCAGTTCGACGATGCCGATGTCGAACAGCACCGGTTCGAAGCGGGCGAGCCGCTCGACCGAGATCGATACGTTCTCCGAAACCTCAAGCTCCTCGAGATAGGCAGCAAGGGCCGCCTCATGCGCCTGCAGGCGCTGTTCGTCGGGATCGCGCAGGTCGATGGTGAAGACGGCGCGCGCGGGAATGACGTTGATGGCGTTGGGTTCGAAGCGCATCGTGCCGACCGTGGCCACGGTTGGCCCATTTGAAGCCCTGGCCCGATCGTGCAGGAAGGTGATGATGCGGGCGGCGGCGTGGCCGGCGTCGCTGCGCATCGACATCGGCGTGGTGCCGGCATGGTTGGCGGCGCCGTCGATGTGATGCGCTGCCAGGAAATGCCTTGCAAATTCTCGACCGCGCCGATCGGCACGCCTTCACGCTCCAGCACCGGCCCTTGCTCGATATGAAGTTCGAGATAGGCATGCGGCTTGAGGAAGCCGGGTTCGCGGTCGCCGGCATAGCCGATGCGGGCGAGCTCCTGGCCGAGCACGCTGCCATCCGCGCCGATGGCGGCCAGCACGGCCTCGGCGCTGACGCCACCGGCATGGCATAGCGAGCCCATCATGTCAGGCGTGTAGCGCACGCCTTCCTCATTGGTGAAAGCGGCGACCGCGACCGGGCGCGACGGCGAAAAGCCCGAAGCCTGCAGCGTCTCGATCACCTCCAGCCCGGCCAGCACGCCGTAGCAGCCATCATAGATGCCGGCATCGATAACGGTGTCGATATGCGAACCGATGAGCAGCGGCGCCTGCCCGGCATTGTCGGGGCTTTGCCAGATGCCGAAGATATTACCGACCCGGTCGATGGCGACTTCCAGCCCGGCCTGCCTGAGCCAGCCGACAAAGAGGTCACGGCCCTGTCTGTCTGTGTCGGAGGCGGCGAGCCGGATCAGCCTATCCTCACTGTCGCGGCCAACGGCGCCGAGTTCCCGGATGCGGCCAAGCAGACGCTGTGCATCGATCCCGATCATGGCTATGCCTCGGCCTTCAGCTTGCCGGCCAGCACATCGGCGGGGCTCTGCCCGACCAGCTCGGTATAGCGATGCGGGTCTGTGGCGCCTTCGGTGTTGATCAGCAGCACGCGGGATTTGTCGTCGAGCCCGAGCGCGGCCTTGTGGTCGGCCACCGCCCGGATCAGCCCGGCCAGACCGACGCCGCCGCTTTCGCCGGCGACGATCACTGGATCATTGCCAGCCGGCCGTGCCAGCCGCCGCATCACCGCGACCGCCTCCTCCTCATCCACTGTCATGAAGGCATCGGCAACCCGCGCCAGAACGCGCCAGGCAACTTGCGAGGCCTCGTAGCATTCGAGCATCGCCATCACCGTCGGCTGATCGTGTGCGACCTTGACCACGTGGCCCGCCCGGGCGGCTGCGACAACGCAGGCGGCGCGGGCCGGCTCGACGACGATGAAGGTCGGCCTGGCGTCACCGAGCACGATGGCGAGATGGCCGGCCAGGGCGGCGGCAATACCGCCGACACCGGCCTGCACGAAGACATGGGTCGGCGGCTGCGGCAACTGGCCCAACGCTTCGCGCACGATCGCCGTATAGCCCTGCATGACCAGACCGGGGATGCGCTCGTAGCCCGGCCAGGAGGTGTCGGACACCACGGTCCAGCCTTGCTCCGCTGAAACCTCGGCGGCCTGCCTGACCGAGTCGTCATAATTGCCGTCGACGCGGATCATCTCGGCGCCATAGCGGGCTATTGCTGCAATGCGCGCCTCGCTGACGCCGGCGTGAACGAAGATTGCCGCTTTCGCGCCAACCAACTGTGCACCTTGCGCGACCGAGCGGCCATGATTGCCGTCGGTGGCGCAGGCAACCGTCATGCCGGCAGCGACCGCCCGGACGTCGAACCGGTTGAGATCGGCCACGTCAACGGGCCGATGAAGCGATCGGCTCGCCTCCTCCAGCACCAGTCGAAAAACGGCATAGGCGCCGCCGAGCGCCTTGAAACTGCCGAGACCGAGGCGAAAGCCTTCATCCTTGATGTGGACGGCGCCGAGGCCGAGTTCGCCGGCCAGCGTCGGCAATGCATGCAACGGAGTTGCGAGGTGATTGTCGCGATGGGCAAGAAAGCGCTCGACCGTATCGGCACCGGCATTCCCCAGCGTTTCGGCATCGACCGGATCGAGCGGCCGGCGGTGCAAGGCATTGCTGTTGAGCAGGAACACGGGTGGCCTCCTTTGGGTGTGACGAAATCATATTGCAGCCGAGGCGCAAATAGCGCTGTTAGTGGCGCTTCGAAATGCAAGTTTGTTTCGCCAGGATAGCGCTTTGCCTCGATCGCCTTCGCTCGACAGTTTCGACCTCGCCATCCTTGCCATCCTGCAGCGGGACAACACGACGCCGCAGCGGCTGATCGGCGAAGCCGTCAACCTGTCGGCGCCGGCGGTGCAGCGGCGCATCAAGCGCATGGAACAGTCCGGCGTCATTGCGGGCAATGTCGCCGTGGTCGACCCGGCGGCGGTCGGCCATCCCATCACCATCTTCGTCGAAGTGGAACTGGAGAGCGAACGCTCGGACCTGATCGACGCGGCCAAGCGGCAATTCTCGGCAGAGCCCGAAGTGCAGCAATGCTACTACGTCACCGGCGAGGCCGACTTCATCCTAGTCATCACCGCGGCCGACATGGGCGCCTATGAAGCGCTGACGCGCAGACTGTTCTTCGACAGCAAGAATGTCCGAAAATTCCGCACCTTCGTTGCCATGGACCGTGTCAAGGTGGGGCTGACGGTGCCTCTGCCGGGATAGCCAGTCACTTCTATGCAATTCCGGACGGAAACCGCTCACACTTTTCCTGGAATTGCTTTAGCCCGCCGGCCGCAGCCAGACCTTGTTGTCGTGGAAGGCCGCACCGCCATAGGGCGCTGGTGCGTCGGCGCCGGTGAGCACATTGATGCCTTCGCCACGCTCATGGGCGCTGTTTGGCCAGATGCCCTCGGCGATCACCACGCCGCGCTTGATGCCATCGAACAGCTTTGCGTGCAGCACCACCTCGCCGCGCCGGTTGCCGACCTCGATACGGTCGCCGTCGTCCAAGCCAAGCGCGGCGGCATCGTCCGGGTGCACCAGGAGTTCCGGCCGGCCTTCCTTGGCTCTCGACACAGGTGTCTCGGCGAATGTCGAATTGAGAAAGTTGCGCGCCGGCGATGTGGCGAGCCGGAACGGATGCTCCGCATCCGCGACCTCGATCAGGTCGACATGGTCGGGGAATTCCGGGAGCTCCGCCACCGGCCCGAACAGGCCCATGATTTTCGGCGGCCGGTTGGGCGCCGCCTGCCCGCTCCAATTGGCGCGGAAGTGAAATTTCTTGTCGGCATGGCCGAAACCATCGATGAAATGCGCCGCCTCGAAATCCGGCTGCAGGTCGACCCATTTGTCTTCCTTGAGGCTGGCGAAGGAGCCCAGCCCGCGCTTGCCGAGGATGATGTCGATATGCTGCTGCTCGGTCAGGCCAAAGCCCGGCCGGTCTGCGACGCCGAGACGCTGCGCCAATTGCTCGATGACGAAATGGTTGGTGCGCGGCCCTTCCGGCGGTTCGATCAGCTTGGGGCCGAGCGTGATGTGCTGGTTGCCACCGCCCTTGTAGACGTCGTCATGCTCGAGAAACATCGTTGCCGGCAAAACGACATCGGCGAGCTTTGCCGTGTCGGTCATGAACTGCTCGTGCACGCAGGTGAACAGGTCGTCACGCAGGAAACCCTGCTTCACCAGCCGCTGCTCGGGCGCGACATTCACCGGGTTGGTGTTCTGGATCAGCATCGCCGTCACCGGCGGGCCACCGTAAAGCGCGTCCGCTGCACCGGTCAGCACCGGGCCGATACGCGACTGGTCGAGATGGCGAATATTGGGATCGCGCATCGCGGCGCCTTCCAGCACATCCTGGTTGAGCTTGAAGATGCCGGAATTGGAATGGAAGGCACCGCCACCCTCATATTGCCAGGCGCCGGTGACGGCGGCGATGCAGGATGCCGCGTGCATGTTGACCGAGCCATTGCGCTGGCGGGCAAAGCCATAGCCGAGGCGGAAATAGGTTTTCCTCGTCGTGCCGACGAGGCGTGCGAAAGCCTCGATCTCGGTGACGGCAAGACCGGTGATGGCGGAAGCCCATTCCGGCGTGCGCGTCTCCAGATGCGCTTCCAGCCCCTTCGGATCGTCGGTGTATCTTTCGAGATAGGCGCGGTCGGCCATGCCTTCCCTGAACAGCACATGCATGACCGCGCAGGCCAGCGCGCCATCGGTGCCGGGCTTCAGCACAAGGCCTATATCGGCCTGCTTCATCGTCGCGTTCTCGTAGACATCGATGACGACGATCCTGGCGCCACGCTCCTTCCGCGCCTTGATGGCGTGGGTCATGACATTGACCTGCGTGACCACGGCATTGGTGCCCCAGATCACCACGCAGTCGGACTTCGCCATCTCGCGCGGATCGGGACCGCGCAAGGCGCCCGCTCCCATCATCCAGCCGGTCCAGGCCAGATTGGTGCAGATCGAGCCGAAGAAGCCGGAGTATTTTTTCGCATGGCGCAGCCGGTCGATGCCGTCGCGCTGCACTAGCCCCATCGTGCCGGCATAGAAATAAGGCCAGACGGTCTCGGAGCCGTATTTTTTCTCGGCCGCGATGAATTTCTCGGCGACGAGGTCGAGTGCCGCTTCCCAGCTGGATTCCTTCCAGACGCCGGCGCCCTTGGCCCCGGCGCGAACAAGCGGCTTCAGCAGCCGGTCGGGATGGTGGACACGGTCGGCATAGCGCGCGACCTTGGCGCAGACCACACCAGCCGTATACGTATTGGACTTGGCGCCATGGACACGGCCGATGCGGTTGCCATCGAGCAGTTCGACCTCGAGCGCGCAGGTCGAAGGGCAATCATGCGGACAGGTGGAGTGGCCGATTCTGAGCTTGGCGTGCTGGTTCATGCGGGGTTTTTAGCGGGTTTCGCGGGCGGCGTGTAGGGCCAGAAGTGGCGCACCGCTTTGCCTCTGCGAGCAATGCCCCTTGCCTTCTCCCCTGGGGAAGAAGGCAAGGACACTGCCAAGCCGATCGCCACCCAAGACTGGGCCGGTCAGCTATCTGCCTCAGGAGGCTTCTGCCTGGGGCACGCCTTCCAGGCAGAGCCATTTGTGCTTCCTGTTGGGCCAATGAAGAATTGCCGGAGGCAGAAATTCCAGGTCCTCCAGACAGCCGACAGATACCGACAGCGCTTCCGTCAGGCCTTCGGCACGCATGAAGACGATCGATCCGCATGTGGTGCAAAATGTCTGCTCCAGCCATTGCCCTGACGAGCCGTTTCGTCGCCAGGATTTCGTCTCGCCTTTTCGGTCGACTATGGCGGAGTCGTCATAAATGGCTCGGTATGAGAACGCTGCGCCCGTGCATCTCTGGCATTCCAGGCAGCTGCAGGCATAGACGCGCCGAGGCTCCCCGGCGAGCACCAGTTCCACCCCGCGACACGAGCAGGTCGCCCGTCGCCTGGTCTTGCCATCACGCATTCGCAGGCTCCCTGCCATGATGCGGCGAACTATTTCCGAACAGGGGCGAGAGAGATGCAAAATCATCATCTGCGCGCCCGCCAGAAAGCGCCTGCTGGAAAATTGCGTCCATGGCGCGCGGCATGGCAGCGTCGAGACCTCGTTCCTGGCATGCTTCGAGCAGATGCCGGAAGGCGCTGTAGTGGGCGCCCAATGACGCGAGCGTTGCGTCGTCGCCGGCAAAACGGCGCGCCTTCGTCCGGTCAACCACATCGAACAAGGCGGCATCGACAACCGGCTTGAATGCAGTCAGATGGCTCCTGAACGTCTCCAGATCGAGACCTTCGGCCTCGGCGACAGCCATGCCCTGGAGCGCGCCAAAGAGCCCGCCCCACATCTGCGTGAGCAGCGCGGTATCAAGCGCGGAGGCCTGGCCCGGCACCTCGCCGACATAACTTGTGCCGCCGCCAAGCGCAAAGAGCAGGGTCTTGTTCGTTTCGTAGACGGCGCGGGAGCCTGAATAAAGCAATGCTGTGTCGGGTTTGCCGATAAAATCCGGGGTCGCCAGGATCGCCCCGTCCAGATAGCTGGCGCCATGCGCTTCTATCCAGCGCGCTTCCTCCCGTGCCAAGCGCGCTGAGCCGGAGGTGAGTTGCACGATGGCTTTGCCGGCCAGTGCCGAAGCAACACTGCGCTGCTTGAGCAGCGCATCGCTAGCGGCATAATCCAGAACATTTATGATCACGACATCGGCCGACCGGATTCCATCCTCGACTGAAGAGGCTACCCTCGCACCAAGAATACCTAGGGGCTGGCACCTGGCCGCAGTACGATTCCACACCGATGTTGGATAATTTCGGTCGAGCAACGTTCGAACAATGGACGAGCCCATGCGGCCCGCGCCGAGCACGCAGACATTGGATTTCATGACGATTTCTCCGATAGCGATAGCTGGTTTGTCTTTGGCGCGCTAATCTGAAGATATATATTCTTCCTGCGTTGAGAAGTACGCACCTTGAGGTAAGTTATTGGAATCATGTCAGGAGTAGTCACATGAGGAGCAAGGAAACAGACAGCTGCGGCTTTGCTGCCGCGATGCAGGCAATCGGCGGAAAGTGGAAAACCTCGTTGTTGTGGGAATTGCACCTGCGGCCTCACCGCTTCGCCGAATTGCACCGGCGGTTGTCGGGGATCAGTGAGAAGATGCTCGCGCAACAATTGCGACAGATGGAGGCCGACGGGCTTGTCAGCCGACGCGCCTATGACCAGGTACCGCCGCGCGTGGAATATTCGGTGACGCCACTGGGCTTCAGCCTGAACGATGCCGTGACCGCAATGTCGGCATGGGGGAAGCGGCACGAGACGTGGAAAGTTCAGCGGAAAGCCGCCTGAAAGCAGGAGCTCGTTTGGTGATCCGCGCGAGCCAAATTACGGTCCGCTTCTCGACGCCGAAGACGGCAATAAACACCGGGCCGCGTCGCCCGGGTGCGTAAGAGAAGCCGTAGCAAGAGCCTCGGTGCCGAAGGCTTTTCAGCCCCCTGTTGGATCCCCCGCTGCTTTGCAGCGTCCCGGCGTTCGCTGGCCTTTCATCATGCGACTGGGCGCAACCGGCCGCTTTACTCCGCCGTGCCCTCTTCATACTCCGCCGACATGGTCAGCCACTTTTCCTCGTGACCGGCAAGCTGCTGGGCCAGTTGCGAGCGCTCCTTGGCGAGCCGGGTCGCCGTCGACGGATCCTTTTCGTAGACGGCCGGATTGGCGAGTTCGTCCTCGATCAGGTCGATGCGCTTGCGGATGCGGTCCATCAGCGCTTCGGTGGCGCGGATTTCCTTGGCCAGCGGCTCGAAGGCGGCGCGGCGCGCCGCGGCATCGCGGCGGCGATCGGCCTTGGATGCCTTCTCGGCCTCGCGCTTGCCGCGTCGATCGCCGGACACGCCGGTGACCAGCGTCTTGTAGTCCTCAAGGTCGCCGTCATACGGGTTGACCGCACCATCCTTGACCAGCCACAGCCGGTCGGCGGTCGCTTCCAGCAGATGGCGGTCATGCGAGATCAGGATGACGGCGCCGGGAAACTCGTTCAGCGCATGGATCAAGGACTCGCGGCTGTCGATGTCCAAATGGTTGGTCGGTTCGTCGAGGATGAACAAGTTTGGCCCCTCAAAGGCCGACAGGCCCATCAGCAGGCGCGCCTTCTCGCCGCCGGACAGGTCCTTGGCGGCGGTGTTCATCTTCTCGGTGGTGAGACCGAACTGGGCGACGCGGCCACGTACCTTGGATTCCGGCGCCTCCGGCATCAGCCGGCGGACATGCTCGTAGGCGTTTTCATCAGGCCTGAGATCGTCGAGCTGATGCTGTGCAAAGATCGCCACCTTCAGGCCCGGCGCCACCGTCATGGTGCCGGTTTCCTGCTTCAGCCGGCCGGACAGGAGCTTGGCGAAGGTCGACTTGCCGTTGCCGTTGGCGCCGAGCAGCGCGATGCGGTCGTCGGCATCGATGCGCAGCGTCATCTTCTTCAGGATCGGCTGGCCCTCGGTGTAGCCGACATTGACGTTGTTCAAGGCAATGATCGGCGACGCCACCGTTTTCACCGGTTCGGGGAAAGAGAACGGCCGCACCGTGTCGTTCACGATCGCCGCGATCGGCTTCATCTTCTCCAGCGCCTTGATGCGCGACTGCGCCTGTCTCGCCTTCGAAGCCTTGGCGCGGAAGCGTTCGACGAAGGACTCCATGTGTTTGCGCGCGGCTTCCTGCTTGACACGGCCCTTCTCCTGCAACTCCTTCTGCTCGGTGTACTGGCGCTCGAACTGGTCGTAGCCGCCGCGCCAGAAGGTCAGCTTCTTCTGGTCGAGATGAACGATGGAATTGACGGCGCGGTTGAGCAGGTCGCGATCGTGCGAGATCAGAAGCACCGTGTGCGGATATTTCGACACGTAGTTTTCCAGCCAAAGCGTGCCTTCGAGATCGAGATAGTTGGTCGGTTCGTCGAGCAGCAGAAGGTCGGGCTCGGCAAACAGCACCGCGGCGAGCGCCACACGCATGCGCCAGCCGCCGGAGAAGGACGAGGCCGGGCGGCGCTGCGCGGCGTCGTCGAAGCCAAGGCCAGCGAGGATGGTGGCCGCGCGAGATTCCGCCGAATGCGCATCGATATCCGCCAGCCGCATATGGATGTCGGCAATGCGGTGCGCGTCGGTGGCGGTCTTTTCCTCCTCGAGCAATGCGGTGCGCTCGAGGTCGGCCTTGAGCACGATTTCGATCAGCGGCTCCTCGGTGCCGGGCGCTTCCTGCGCCACCTGGCCGATGCGGGTGTTCTTGGGCAGGCTGATCGAGCCGGTCTCGGAGGGAAAGTCGCCGGTGATGGCCTTGAACAGCGTCGTCTTGCCGGTGCCGTTGCGGCCGACGAGGCCGGCCTTGGTGCCGGCCGGCAAGGTCAGCGAGGCATGATCGAGAAGCAAGCGTCCGGCCATGCGGAGCGAAAGATCGTTGATGATAAGCATGCCGGGGCTTTTGCACGGGAGGGCGGCGCTTCGCAAGTGCCTGGGCGCTGGCGGGGGCATAAGGCATGAAGACGGCGCGCCCAAAGCGCGCCGTCCATCACTGCTAACTGCAGACTGACTTTAAGAGGCTGCCTGGTTCAGGCTTTGGGTTTGCGCTTCGTCACCTTGGCCGCGGCGGCCGGAACGGCCGGCTTGCGGCCGAGGCCCGAGGACTTGGCCAGTGCCGAACGGGTCGCGGAGTAGTTCGGCGCCACCATCGGATAGTCCGACGGCAAGCCCCATTTGCCACGATATTCCTCCGGGCTCAGACCATGGTCGGTCATCAGGTGGCGCTTCAGCGACTTGAATTTCTTGCCGTCCTCAAGACAGACGATGTGATCGGGAAACACCGACCGCTTCGGATTGACAGCGGGGTTCAGCGCGGGGCTTTCCACGGCGGCAATGCTGCCCAGCTTGCGCACCGATGCGCTGACGCTGGCGATCAGATCCGGCAGGCCAGACGCAGGGAGAGGATTGTTGCCGACATAGGCCGAGACGATGTCAGCAGTCAGTTCAATAGCGGTCTTGCTGTCGATGGTGTGCAATTCTGTTTCTCCCGCCGGTCATGAAGTTGCCGGCTTTTTTTAAGACTTCTCTTGATGTATCGACCTAGCTGCACCCCCCAACGGGTCGCTAAAGTCTCAATAAACGATCAAGAATCGGAACAGGAGGATGTTTCCACAACAGGTTGCAACGTTGCAAATTAGAAAATCTAATACTTGGAAACGGCCGACTTCGCGCCAGCAGATTTCAACTGCACGGACGCCGCAGGTTTAGAGTCGGCCAGTATGTCCAGAATGCGCTTCCAGCGGGCGCACCGGCCGAAATCTTTTTGCTCTATCGCCTTTTCGGCCTTCATGGCGGCGTAGAGCGGCGCCTCGGCGCCGAACTCCTTGAGCAGCCAGAATGCTTCCTGTCTGGCGAGGCGTTCATCGTCGTCAAGCATGTTCAGCCTCCGAGCGTTCTATGCCCACCGCAATACAGCTGCCGATGACGAGGACCGCACCGGCTATCGCGGTCAGCGTCAGCCTTTCGCCCGAAAGTGTCAGCAGCAGCGTCGATGCGATCGGGGTCAGATAGGCGATGACCGCAACCTTGCCGCCGCCTTCAAGCTTCAAGGCGCGCGACCAGAAATAATATCCCAGCCCCATCGGGCCGGCACCGAGATAGAGGCCAAGCAGGAGGTGCTCACTGGATGGCCAGGCAGCGCCGTCGTGAATACACCACAGCAAGGTCAGGCCGACGCCGACCAACGCCGAAGGCAAAAGCAAACGCTCCGACGGTGTGGCCAGGCGGGCGACCGCAATCGAATAGAAGGCCATGCACAGCGCCGAGCCGAAGGCAGCGAGATAGCCGACGATGCTGCCTTGGAGAAAAGGCTGGCCGCGACCACCCGAGATCACCAGCGCCACGCCGACAAAGCCGAGCACGGCAGTCAACCCCAGCAGCACGGGGCGTTGCCGCTTGCCCAGCACGATGACCGCCGCCGCGACCATCAGCGGCCAGGTGTAGGCGACGAGATTGGCCTCGATCACCGGCATGGAGGCAAAGGCGATGTATTGCAGCACCATGGTGCCGACCAGGCCAATAAAGCCGACCGCGACCGGCGCCAGGGTGCCGTCAGCACCCTTGGAAAAGGCTGCGTCTTGCGTGTCCCCCTTCCGGCTCGCCAGATGGATGACGGCGAACACCAGAGCCGCTCCACAAAATTGCAGCAACTGCACGAGCGATACTGGATGGCTGGCCAGCAGGGATTTGCCGACCAGCGCGTTGGTCGACCACAGGGCGACCGCGCCGGCGGCGAAGACCAGGGCCGATGGCGAGCCGGATCCATCCCGGAATCGGCGCGACGGTGCCTTGTCCTTATCGCCGACCATGATGTTACCGACGGTCAAACCGGCGTCCACTTCTATGCCCTGGCTACCATGATTCCCTTGATCCGCCCGGGACCGGCGCATCGGTCGCCGCCGCAACCGGACGCTCTTCCTCGAAGCGGCGATAGGCCGGCAGCTGGTTCGTCCAGACGTCTTCGGCCAGTTCGTTGACCCATTCGCGATCGTGATCATTGTCGGCTGCGAGATAGAACATGCGATTGTCGTCGACGTAGGGCTTGGCCACAGAGCGCTGGTTGAGGACCAGCGTGACGCGCGAGCCGAGCTGTATCGGCGCGGTGCGGTGCAGCACACCGAGAAACTGGCCGAGCGTGGCGTAGTTCTTCTTGTGGTCGATGCGCATGACCTGGTTGCGCGGAATCTCGCGGCCGGATTCAAGGATGGCGCGGCCGGTCTCGGAATCGTCGCAGTAGATTTCGAGATGGCCGCCGACCAGCGGATTGCTGATCGACAGCGGAATGAGTTCGGTGACCGGGACACCGTCGCAATGCCAATCGACGGCGCCGTCCTTGGGATTCATGAAAGTGACGGTCGAGCCGACGATCGACAGCGGATAGGGCTCGAGCTTGGTACCCATCATGTCGGACAGACGCTCCAGCCGCAGCTTGTCGTGCAGCAGTTCCTTGATCTCCGGGATGAAACGATCGGCGCCGGTGATGAACGTCAGGTCGAGGTGCTTGTGCACGGCGTGGCTGGCCTTGAGCTTCAACGCCGCCTCTTCGATCGCCGCCAGCAGCGCCGGGTCGTAGCCATGCAGATACTGCGCAACGCCGAAACCCGACACTTTCCAGGCCGTCTCATGGCCGATAATGGCTTCTCGGCTCATCGCGTAGCGCAGTTCAGGTATGGTATGGGCGTTCATTCTACTTCTCCAGGATGGGGGCATCACTTGGTAAACTGTCGATTAATTTCCCCACCCCTGTAAAATTAGGAATGCTGGTGCTAGTGTAAGCCCAGCTTAAGGTCGAAACGCGTGCGTCTGCTCAGTCAGGTCAACCTCAATTCGCTGAAGATTGTCGAAAGTGCCGCCCGGCACCGTAACTTCACGCGCGCGGGCGAAGAGCAGTTTATTACTGCTTCCGCCGTCAGCCAGCGCGTCAAAAGCCTCGAGGACCAGCTGCGCTTCAAGATCTTCCAGCGCGGCGGCAATGCGGTGTCGCTGACACCCGAAGGCGAGACCTATGTGTCGCGCGTTCGCGAGGCGCTGGAGCGCATCGTGGCGGCCAGCATGGAGGCGACCGGACAGTCGCAGGCGCATGTGCTGAAGATTTCGGTACTGCCGACGTTCGCGGCGCGCTGGCTGTTTGCCCGCCTGCCGCTGTTCCAGCGGCAATATCCCGAAATCGAAATGCGGGTCTCGACCTCCTACGCCACCAATGAGTTCGCCACCTCCGAGTTCGACCTCGAGATCCGCTATGGCGACGGCAGCTTTCCCGACCTCAAGGCGGACCTGCTGTTCAAGGAGGATTTGACGCCGGTGTGCAGCAGGAAGCTGTTCCACGAGGTTCTCGGCGACACGCCGCCGTCACAGGTGACGCCCGACGACCTCAGGCATTTCACGCTGCTGCATTCCGACACCTGCACACAGAACTGGCAGTCGTGGCTGGGTTTTGCCGGCGCGAGTTCCGTGCTCGGCGAGACCAAGAGCATCTATTTCGATTCCTGCATGATGTCCTATGAGGCGGCCAATGCCGGCATGGGCTTTGCAGTCGCCAACCGCGCCTATATGGCGAGCGAGATCCGCGCAGAGCGGCTGGTGGCGCCGTTTGCCGTGCATCACCCCAACACCGCCGGCTGGTATTTCGTCTGCCCGGTCACCGCGCCCTACACGCGCAAGGTGGAACTGTTCAAGCAGTGGATCATGGCCGAGGCGGCGCTGACGCAGTGCCAGCTGGACGCCGGGATTGCCGGCGGCCCGGTGCTGCGGCAGGCGATGGCCTGACGTCCTCCCGCCGAGTTTCGTTCCACACGCCATCTGACATCGAAGTTGTTTTGTGCAGAAGCGCCGTCATGAAGCAGGTCGATGCGGCCCACCTCATGACGTAGGCGAGAGACTCAGCTATCTTCGGTTGTGCGGCGGACCTGATATCCGCCTGGCCGGCGCTATCAGCTCACCTCCCAAGCGGCGCCGGCCTTCTTCTCCCGAAGGCCACCTCAGCCTTGTCGTCCCGCTAAAACGATCATTGCGCGGGCTGATCGCCGCCGGCCGCCGGCTTTGGCGCCGAATCCGACTGCGGGGTTTGATCGAGCACAGGGGCTTTGGTTGGCTGGATGTCGCCGTCGCAGGCGGCGAGCGCCAAGCTGGCGGCCAACAGAATCAGAAGCCTCTTCATGGCGACCTCCTAGGTCTGCCCTCTCCTTCGTAAGGCAACGAGGTGGTTCGGCTTTGGTTGCACGCTCGCAAACGACGCCGCGTCGGCTGGAACCAAACGGCGGCTCTGAGGTTGGTTGCCCAAAGGAGATCGCGCCATGATCCGTCTGTTCATTACCGGCCTTTTCGCTTACGCGACCTATCGCATCGCCAAGGAGATCATCAAGGACGTGCCCGACAATTTCGATCCGTTGCCGGTGCCTGGCGACGAACGCGCCACCTTGCGGCGCCCGTCGGCGGCGACGGGTGTCGCGCCACGGCGATAAGGGCGACTTCGGCCCGTTGCGAACAAAGCGGAAACGATGCTTGATAGGCGATGACCATCGCCATCAATGATTCGTCCTTGCAGCCCGCCTATCTGGCGAAGCTCAACGCCGAGCAGCGGCTCGCCGTCGAACATGGCGACGGCCAGATCGCCGGGCCGCTGCTGGTGATCGCCGGCGCCGGCTCCGGCAAGACCAACACGCTCGCCCACCGGGTCGCGCATCTAATCGTCAAGGGCGCTGATCCCAGACGCATTCTGCTTATGACATTCTCGCGCCGCGCCGCCACCGAAATGGCCAGGCGGGTCGAACGCATCGCCGGCGAGGTGCTGGGCCGAGACGCGTCCGTCATCGCCGACGCGCTGGCCTGGGCCGGTACGTTTCACGGCATCGGCGCCAGGCTGCTGCGCGACTATGCGCTGACGATCGGCCTCGACCCGGCCTTTACCATTCACGACCGCGAGGATTCCGCCGACCTGATGAATCTTGCCCGGCATGAACTTGGATTCTCGAAGACCGAAAGCCGTTTTCCGACCAAGGGCACCTGCCTGGCGATCTATTCGCGCGCCGTCAACGCGCAGGCGCCGCTTGGCGAGGTGCTGGGTTCGGCCTTTCCGTGGTGTGCCGGCTGGGCCGAACAACTGAAGGCGCTGTTCGCCGGATATGTCGAGGCCAAGCAGGCGCAGAACGTGCTCGATTACGACGACCTCCTGCTCTACTGGGCGCAGATGGCCGCCGAGCCGGAGATCGCGGCGCATCTGGGCTCGCGCTTCGACCATGTGCTGGTCGACGAATACCAGGACACCAACCGGCTGCAGGCCTCGATCCTTTCGGCGCTGAAGCCGGACGGCGCCGGACTGACAGTGGTGGGCGACGACGCGCAGTCGATCTATTCGTTTCGCGCCGCGGAAGTGCGCAACATCCTCGATTTCCCGCAACAATTCGCGCGAGCCGCCGATGTCATTATGCTGGAGCGCAACTACCGCTCGACCGAGACTATTTTGGCGGCAGCCAATGCGGTCATCTCGGAGGCGTCGGAGCGCTTCACCAAGAACCTCTGGTCGGAGCGCAAATCCTCGCAAAGGCCGAAACTGGTCAGCGTGCGCGACGAGGCCGAGCAGGCGAACTATGTCTGCCAGGCCATCCTGGCCGAGCGCGAGGCCGGCACGGTGCTGAAATCGCAGGCGGTGCTGTTTCGCGCCTCGCACCACAGCGGCCCGCTGGAGATCGAACTGACGCGCCGCAACATCCCCTTCGTCAAGTTCGGCGGGCTCAAATTCCTCGACGCCGCCCATGTCAAGGACGTGCTTTCGGTGCTGCGTTTTGCCGAGAACCCGCGCGACCGCGTCGCCGGCTTCCGCGTGCTGCAGCTCCTGCCCGGCATCGGCCCTTCGGCGGCGAGCACCATCGTCGAGACCATGGCGACATCGCTCGACGAGGAAATGGGGCTGGCCCGCTACCGGCCGCCGCAACGCGCGGCTGAGGACTGGCCAGCCTTCGTTGCGCTTTATTCCGGCCTGCGCGCCCGGTCGGGGAAATGGCCGGCCGATCTCGAACAGGTCAGGCTGTGGTACGAGCCGCATCTTGAGCGCATCCACGAGGATGCGACGACGCGGCGAGCCGACCTCATGCAGCTCGAGCAGATCGGTTCCGGCTATGCTTCGCGCGAGCGCTTCCTGACCGAGCTGACGCTGGATCCACCGGATGCGACCAGCGACCAGGCCGGGCCGCCGCACCGCGACGAGGACTATCTGATCCTGTCGACCATTCATTCGGCCAAGGGCCAGGAATGGAAGAACGTCTTCGTGCTCAACACCGTCGATGGCTGCATCCCGGCCGATCTCGGCGTCGGCACCAAGGAAGACATCGAGGAGGAGCGCCGGCTGCTTTACGTCGCGATGACGCGGGCCAAGGACGGCCTGCATCTGGTGACGCCGCAGCGCTTCTTCACTCACGGCCAGGCAGCGCGCGGCGACCGCCACGTCTATGCCTCGCGAACCCGTTTCATCCCGGCCTCGATCCTCGGCGCCTTCGAGCAGACGTCGTGGGCGAGCGTCCACGCCAAGGACGATCCGCGCCACAGACCTGAAGTCCGCGTCGACCTCGGCGCCCGCATGCGCGGCATGTGGAAATAGCCGCAACCGCGAATGCCGGCAGGGAGCGACCTCAAGAGCAAATCGTCCTGTCATGGCATCTCTCAGGGAACCTCGGGCCGCCGGCCGCGTTTTCTGGCGTCCAACCCGCGATCGGAGGGCGGCGGCCGCCGCCCTTCCGCCCATCCAGAGAGGCCAGAATGCACGACGCGATGTTCTTCACCCCGGTTGCCGTTAGCGTTGGCGCCGGCCACAAACGCATGCTCGCCTCGCTGTTCGAGATGCATGATTTCCTGACCGAATTTCCGCCGTCACGCCGGCGCCTGAGCTATGGCGCGGCCGTGAGGGCTTGCGAGGCGGCACGCGCCGGCGAAATCTCGACTGAGGCCGCACGCGATGCCCTGATCACCTTTGCAGTCACGGCAGGGATCCTCTGGCCCGCGGTCCAGCCGGCCGTCTCGGTCAAGCCGGTCGCACACGGTTATGGCGGCTACGCCGTCTGAGACGGCCGGGACCCAAGCCCAAAACCGCGAAAATATAGCTTCGGTCTGCCTGCCGGTGTCGTCCGGCTTCGACCAGCCTTACCCTATGCAAAGATGCTCGGGCCTGCCGGCGAACGGACAGGCAAGCCGCCGATGATAGAGCAACGGAACCCGGGTCGTCGGTGCCGTATTTCCGCAGAATCCTCGCGGCATGAAGAACGGGCCGCCCAGCCGCGAGATTGGACACACATGCCCTCATTGTGGTCGAAAATCGGCTCGCCAGATATTTGACGCCAAGGGATGAACGGATTACTGACGGCGGCTGGCGGCGGATTACTGCCATTTGCCGGCATGGACCGCATGTCACGCCAAACCAGGTCTCAGGTTTGCTGAACCGCCAGTCCGTTCGGCAGCGCAGGGGCAGGCAGCGGCGCGACGGCGACAGGAGAGCTCGGCGCCATCGACCCGGATTGCCCCGACCTGCGGAACAGACTGCCTGCCCATCGTGTCGACGGGCGCTCTATCCATCGATGGCTTGCCCAGCTTGCGATCAAGACACAAATGCCTGTGGAAAGAATGTAAAGGACGACACCCGCTGAACGGCTCAACCATGCACCAAACAGGAGCGACACTGCGATCATGATCGGCCAATGCCACATATAGCTCGAATATGAGATGTCGCCTAGAAATGTGAGCCACTCGGCCGGGCGCCAGCCTGCCCTTTCCACGGACAGAGCACCCCATACGATCAGCGACGCGGCTGTTCCATAAACTGCAACGCGAAGCAGCCCGGTCGTGGTTCCGAGCGGCTGGGCAGCGTAAAACCCTGCCACAGCGACGATGATACAACCCAGGACCATACCGGCTCGCGGCAACGGCAAAGACAGCCGAGGCGCGATGTAGCCGATCAGCAATCCCGGCAGGAACTCCAAAGTGATAGGGGTGGCAAAATACCATCCGCGGTCCCAGCCGCGCCCGGCGGCAATCACTGCCACAATATGGGCCGCGCCCCAGACTGCGATCGCCGGTCCAGACCTCCTGCCGAACAGCATGGCCAAACCCGCGACCAGATAGAATTGGATCTCATTGCAAAGCGTCCAACTGAGCGGATGCAGAGGACTCGTCGTCAGCAGGCCGATATTCCTCAACGTCAGCTGCGAAAAATCGACCGGATAGAGACCGCTGCTCCCGAGTGAGACGGCGATTGTCGCACCTAGCGAAAGCCAATAGATCGGATAAATCCTGACAAAACGCCTTACAAAGAATTGCAGGGAATGAAGAGGATGGTCAGCCTGTTTCTGCCGCAGCAGACCGGCGGTGATCACTCCGCTGACGACGAAAAAAATATCGACCCCGAATGCCCCAAACTGCAAGAAAAAATTGTAGGCATAAGCGCCCCATTGATTCTTCCCGAATGACGACATTGTGCAAACATGCAGTAAAACAACCAGTGTTGCAGCGGTTCCTCTTATTGCCTGGACAGAAAGTGATTTTGAAAGAGAGTCCACCAATCACCTGCGGAGAAATGACGCGTCAGCCGCTTTAGGACTTTTGAGGGGCCGGATAGCGATCGCCGTCTACCACATCGTCCGCTTGCACCTGCGTCCAATCGAAATTCACCGCCTCGCGATCTTTGCGACACAGGATCGAACTATGGCAGTACAGTTCAGGGATCGGCCGGCGCTGGAGATATTCATCGCAGTCGTCACTGAAGAAGCCCATCATCGGGTTGCTCATCCCCATATCGAGAATCTCGAAACCAAGCGACTTGTTGAACAAGACGCGAAGGCCAAGTTCCGAGAACTGAAAGAAGTTCCACGGGCGCTCGTGGGCGGCGTAGGCGAAGGTCGTTTCGATGTAGGCAACGCCACCGACCTTCATGACCTTGGCAATCTCCTGCGCGATCACCCAAGGCATATAGAGGTGCTCAAAAACGGCGAGCGAATAGACCAAGTCGAACCGCTGGCTTTCGTTGAAATATGTAGACAGTCTATGGGCGTCGCCGGCCACGTCGACATTCGGCCCTTCATAGAAGTCAAAGCCGACATAGTCTGCCTTGTCGAAATGCGCCCGATAGTTTGCTCCGGTGACGACGCGCGACCCTAATTCGAGCACACGTGCGCCGGAATGATTGTAGTTAGAGGAAAGATATCCCATTGCGCCCATATGCGTGACGATCTTTGGCGGCGCCACGGTATGGTCGCCGCGTGTCGGCATGATCAAAAACCCAGGGGTTGGTTCAGCCTGCGCTGGTTCAGCAATTGCGGCCGGCACTTCGGGGCTGATTGGTTTACATCCCTTCAACAGTTCTCGTAGGCGCATAAGGATATCCTCCTCTTCAAGCTAGCGGGGGCTGATGCGGGAGCGCTCCGGAGAATTGAACTGGATGCGCCGCTTTCAAGCTGGCTGCCAACCGCCGATCACGGATAGTTCTGAAGGGCATTTCCACGAACACGGCGAGCAGCGCAGCGAAAGCGATGCAGATAACAAAGACCGCTGCGGCTCTTGATGCTCCTGATATCGGTAGAGTTGTGCGCATCACCTCGAGGACCAGCAGATGCGAAATGTAGAGAGGATAGGAAAGCTCCCCAATCAGGCGGTCGATTCTGCTGTCCTTGGTCAGCGTAAACAGCACCGGCAGCCCGCCAGCCAGGGCGGAGGAGGTGACAGGGGATGGCAGACTATTCAGGCCGCCGATATATGTGTCGATACCAACATAGACAAAGGTGAGGGCGAGAACCAGCCAATAGGTCGGGTAGATTCTAAGGGCGCGATTCGAATAAAACAACCATGCAGATTTGTAGCGGCCGCCCAGAATGAGGCCCATGTAGAAACCAGAAACCATATAGAAGGCCTGGACACCAACCAAGCCGCCGGTCATTTGCAAACGACCAAAGTCGGCGTGACCGAACATCACGCCCAGCGCTAGCAGCACACGAAGAATCCCCCAAGACACTACCGGCCGCGAATGAGATCGACAAATGCGTTTCTGGCGTTCGTTATGATAGGGGTAAGAACGCGGTGTTCGTGGCGGCAAATGTTGGCGTCAACGATCGCTGACTGCTGCATGCTCATGCTGGGCCCCCTTGAAGCGACAAGAACCGTCTTCAGAATCCACTTTCTCATCCCTACCAGCAGGCTGTGGGGAAACACAAGACATCGATCGACAACTATCCGATTTCTGGTAGGTTATCTTACAGCGCGCTAAATATGGAATAAGCTGTGAATATCGATTTTTCCAGAGAGTACGATGCATCCGCGATTCAAACCGCTCTCGATGGCTTTATTGATATTTACATTGACACTTTGCTGAAGATGTTCATATTTTTTTGAATGCCTTAAGTAGAGGTTATGAATTGAGAATCTTACCATTAATCCGCTCCAGCCTTTCTCTGGCCCAGGGTGTTTTGTCATGATCGCAAGCTGGGCGAGCCACCTGTGCATAGGGCGTCTGATACACTGGGTCGCCGGTACGGCAAACGGATCGACCGCGCCAATGGCAACTCCAGGCGTATCGGTCGAATTGCCCGCAGCAACTCCTCCGCAGGCATTGCGCGACGCAATCCTTGATGCAGCCGGCAAAGCGAAATCTGCACTTGAGATCGGGCCCTTCTTCGCACCCTGCCTCACCGGCGCCAACGTCACCTATTTCGATGTCCTGACCAGCGACGATCTGGCGGAGCGAGCCAGGAAAATCGGATACGGCACTGACACCATTCCAGCAAGGATTGACTTTGTTTCACCTGTTGGCGACCTGCGCATAGTCGATCGCAAGTTCGACGCCATCGTCAGTTCGCATTGCATCGAACATCAGCCCGACCTAGTTCGTCATCTAGTCGATGTCGGCAATCTTCTGGAAAATGACGGCAGGTATTTCATCCTTGTTCCCGACAAGCGGTATTGCTTCGACAGCCGGCTGCCGGCATCGACCATTGCTGATGTTATCGACGCCCATTTTGACGATCGGCGCGTCCATACGTTGGCCAGCGTCGTCGCGACACGCGCGCTGACCACCCACAATGAGGCGTCAAGACATTGGCTGGGCGATCACGGTCCGGCGCCGAGCCTGGATGAATTGGCCATTCGGACCCAACACGCCATCGACGAATGGAAAAACAGCAATGGAGGCTACATCGATGTCCATGCTTGGCAATTCACGCCTGCAAGTTTCGCGGAGATCGTCATGATATTGGGGAGGCTCGGCATGATTGGATTGGAAGTTGAAGAGGTCCATGAGACGCTCACCAATGGCATTGAGTTCACCTGTATCCTGAGAAAGTCCAATTCGTTGCCGGCGATTGCGCCGGGGTCGGTCTTGCAAACTCCCGATGCGTGCGCTGCATGAAGGCCACCATGAGCGACAGCGGAACGACGGAAACCTTCAACTTCCAGATTCCGGCAACTGGATCGCTGAATGTGCGCGCCAAAGCGAAGCCGATTGCAAAGCGTACCTGCATTATGGTGCTCGGCATGCACAGTTCGGGTACCAGTGCTGTGGCCAGGGCAATCAGCCTGCTCGGTGCCGAACTTCCAAGGAACATATTGCCCCCCGCCGCAGACAACAGGAAAGGCTTTTGGGAATCTGTGCCGTTGGTTACACTGCATGAGCGACTGCTTAAGGAAGCTGGGAGCCGGTGGGACGATTGGCGCGATTTCGAAATCGCAAGTCTCCCAAGATCGCGCATCCGACACTACAAGGTCGAAATCGCACGCCTCCTCGTTGAGGAGTTTGGTGAGCCCGAACTCTTCGTCCTCAAAGAGCCGCGAATATCTCGGTTCGCACCGCTTTATGCAGAGGTATTGAAGGCCATGGGGGTTGACGTGCGTTACGTGCTCGTCAACCGCAACCCGTTTGAGGTCGCCGCCTCCCTGGAAAAACGCTATCAATTTACCCTGGGCTTCTGCTGTCTGCTCTGGCTACGTCACACCCTGGATGCTGAGCACGCGACTAGGGGCAAGCAACGTGTATTTGTGTCTTATCAGGACCTGACCTCCGAGTGGCGGCCAGCGCTTTCGAAAATAGTCGACGAGTTGGATCTCGCTTGGCCACTCACCCTTCGAGAGGCCGCTGACAACCTCAATCGATATGCTTCTACCGACCATCATACTGCCAGCGCTGCGGAGCTTGTCGACGACAACCGCATTTCCCTCTGGGTCAACGAGGCGTATGCGGCCCTCAATTCTCTAGCCATCGACAAGCGCGACAAATCCGCGAGCCATAGCCTTGATAGGATCAAGGCCGAATTGGACACCCTTTCGGCGATTTCCGGCGACACCTTTTTTTCCGAACTGGATGCTCGCCTGAAAGTCCAGCGTGAGAGTGGGGCGTTGCACAGGGAACAGCGCGAAGGTGTGACTCAAGCTTCGGTCGCAGACCAAGCGCAACGATCGAAATTGGAATTCCTGTTCAGTCAGGAGAGACTTCAGAGCCTTATCTCGGATCTAGTGGCTCTCAAAATGCACCACCGAGAACAAGCGGCAAGTCTCGAGACCGCGAATAAAATGACGTCAGAACTCTGCGAGGTCATCGGACAGATCCATGCCAGCCGCTCCTGGCGGGTAACTCGGCCTATGCGCGCTGTCGCGCGCATTTTGCGAGGTCAGGCAACGTTCTCGGGACTGTTTCGAAGAATGTTCCATCAGAGCCATGATTTGAAGGCACCCTCAAAGGCCGATGTACCAACGTCGGCAGTTTCGAAATTTCTTTTCTACTCGCGGGTTATCTCAACAGAGACAATCAGCCGCGTTCGAACTCCACATGACGCACTTGTCGTTCTCAGGCGTGCGCTCAAATCGCTAAAGACAGGCGGTGCTACCGCTCTGTTGTCGGATCTCCGTCGACTGGGAGCGCAAGGCACTGGGGATCAGAGCTATGCGTCGTGGATCTCAGCATACGATGCCTGCTCTAGTCGCGACATAACTGTTATAAAATCATTCGTGTCACATCTGCCTGAGAAGCCGCTGATCTCGATCGTTATGCCGGTATACGATACGCCTGAGCACTTCTTGCGGGAGGCAATTGAAAGTGTTTTGGCACAACACTATGAGCGCTGGGAACTATGCATAGCTGACGACGCCTCTACCCAGGAATCCGTTGCCGCGATCTTGGGCGAATACGCAGCCCGAGACCCTCGCATAAAAATCATCTTCCGGCCCCAGAACGGGCACATATCCCATGCTTCCAACTCGGCCATTTCGTTGTGTACGGGCGAATGGATTGCATTCCTCGACCATGATGACACACTTGCACCGCATGCTTTGGTATGTATTGCCAAAGCACTCGCTGACAACCCAGATGCCAAACTCTTGTATTCAGACGAAGACAAAATAGATGAGCAAGGGAACCGCTGCGATCCGTATTTCAAATCGGATTGGAACGTAGATTTATTCAGATCGCATAATCTGGTCACCCATCTAGCTGTATACCATACGCAAACTGTTCGGGATCTGGGAGGCTGTCGACCGGGGTTTGAAGGAGCACAAGATTATGATCTTGCTCTCAGATTCACGGAAGCCATAAGCCCCGAGCAAATCGTCCACATTCCTCATGTCCTCTACCATTGGCGGACTCACCAGGGCAGCACAGCAAAGACCTCCGATTCCAAGCCATATGCGATGCTTGCCGGTGAAAGGGCCCTCAACGAACATTTGAAACGAGTTGAGCCAAACGGTGTCGCGAAACTCGCGGGTTTCGGTTTCTTTACACGCTACCCAATTGCCGGCCCGCTGCCTTTGGTAAGTGTGATAATTCCGACGCGTAACGCGTCGCTACTCGTTCAAAATTGCATAGGGTCGATCAAGAACCTGACCGGCTACAGCAATTTCGAAATCATTCTGGTGGACAACGGTTCCACCGATCCGCAGGCGTTAGAATATTTCTCACAGCTTTCAAGAGACGGCATTGTTCGCGTAGTCCGGGACGATGGTCCGTTCAATTTCTCCCGGCTTAACAACAATGCCGTTAATGTTGCTTCGGGCGAAGTTATTGCTCTTGTGAACAACGACATAGAAGTGATCGCGCCAGATTGGTTGACCGAAATGGTTGAACACGCCCTCCGCCCGGGCATCGGCGCTGTTGGAGCGCGACTACTCTATCCCAACGGGACACTTCAGCATGGCGGTATAATCATGGGGCTTGGAGGGCTCGCCGCCCATGCTCATCAAGGATTCGATCGATGGTCCCCAGGATATGTCGGGCGTGCGGCGCTCAATCAGAATTTTGCGGCGGTGACAGGTGCGTGTCTGGTGGTCACCAAGGCGAATTACGAATCGGTCGGCGGCCTCAATGAGACCAATCTTGCCGTCGCTTACAACGATGTCGATTTTTGCCTTCGTCTTCGTGAGATCGGGTTGCGCAACATTTGGCTGCCCGGCGCGGAGCTATTCCATCACGAGTCGGCAACGCGTGGCTATGAAGACACCGCAGAAAAAAGAGAGCGTTTTGGACTGGAGAAGGCTTACATGGTAAAGCGTTGGTCATCGATAATTGCGAATGACCCTTACTATAGCCCGAACCTTACTGTGGACCGGACGGATTTCTCAATCGCCTTTCCACCCCGCGTGAGCAAGCCATGGGAAGTCTTGTCGCAACCGACAGGTATTAATGGGCAGAGAGGGAGATGAATATGCTGGTAAACGAACGATACTCCTCAGAACTCCCCTCTAAACAAGCTGCGATAGATGTTTTTTCAGGTCGCTGGACATCGGGGTTCCCGCGTGAATCCGGCCTGAAGAGCGGCGGTGTTGTTCCGCTGTTCGACGATCCCCGAATTGCCTATCTCGTTAACAAGCTCGGTGCATCGATTGTCGGGATCAACGCCGTGGAACTGGGTCCTCTTGAGGGAGGTCATAGCTATTCATTGATCCGTGCCGGGGTTGGGGAACTTACTGCCATCGAGGGGAATTCATTTTGTTATTTGAAGACGCTTATCACCAAGGAGGTTCTGAATCTGACGAACCTTCACGTCGAATATGGCGAGGTGGAAAAATGGCTGGATACCGAAAGCAGGAAGTTCGGACTTATTGTAGCCAGTGGGATACTTTACCATCTCGTTGATCCTCTGCGCGCTTTGGTCAATATGACGCGGAGGTCCGACAGCATCTTCTTATGGACGCATTTTTTCGACGAAGAGTATATGCCGGCGGGAGATCTTCGACGTGTTCCATTCTCTGGGCGGGTGACCGCAGCTCAATATATGGGATATACGGCGGAGTACTACTGGCGCTCATATCTGGGTGCTCAGACCACCGATCTCTTCAACGGTGGTATTCATGACACCTCCGTGTGGATGTCACGTAAGGGCATTCTTCACACTTTTGCCCGCGCGGGCTTCGACGTTGAGGAATCGTTTGTCGCGGCTGATCACGTCAACGGCCCGTCGGCTTGTTTCCTGGCCCAGCGGCGTTGACTGGTGGCACCAATTGATTGGCTGAAGTCGTCAGTTCAATGCAACGTCGGATCACCAGCCAGCAGGGCGCGCGGCCCTGTGGTCTCGAAACTGACCTGGTCGCGGCCGTTGGATTTGGCCTTGTAGAGGTGCCGGTCGGCCGTCAGGAACATGTCGGCATAGGTGGTGGGTCCGCTGAAGGCGACGCCGCCGATGCTCACCGAGAGCGGACAGGGCCGCCCATCCGGGGCAAACTCGACCTCGCGGATGCGCCGCCGGATCCCCTCGGCAACTAGCCAGGACTGCGACGGGTCGGCGCCAGGCAGGAAGATGGCGAACTCCTCGCCGCCGATGCGCCCGACAATGTCGGCGCCGCGCAGCTGGGCCTTGATCGTCTGCGCAATAAGCTTGAGCGCCTGATCGCCGCAATCGTGGCCCAATCGATCGTTGATGGTCTTGAAATGGTCGGCGTCGACGATCAGCAGGGCGCCGGCATCGACGACGGCCTGGCTGCGCGCCTGTTCGAGATAGGCCTCTACCAGCATCGAAAACGCGCCGCGGTTGAACACCGCGGTCAGGCTGTCGGTCGCCGCGACGATGCTCAGATTCTTCTGGGCGATCGCCAGCTGGCGCATCTTGTACATCAGGAAAGAGAAGAACGATCCACCCAGCACGAGCGGCAGCAACAGGTCGGTGAGCTGCGCCCAGCGCAACGCTTCGGGCGACAGCGACGGAAAATTGTAGGAATCGACAAGGAAGGCCGCCGCGATACAGATCGCCGTGCCGACAACCGTGACTGCTATGACCCTGCCCAAGCTCGTGGGCGAAAGATCGACCCGCATGCCATTTCTCCCACTGTGTTCGCCATTTTGCAGCGGGAACACAAATGAAACCCTAAAATCTTACCTGCAATTCGAATGTGGTTAACCAGAACAATTCCAGGAAAGTGTGAGCAGCTTTCCCGGGAGAAGCGCGTGGGCGCTTTCCCTGAGAATTTCAAGACAAAGGGATAGCGCGTTTCACCGTTTCCGTTAAACGATAAAAAGCTCCGGCAATCGAAAGGCGCGATCGGTTGCCTTGTGAGTGGCGACAAAAAGCCCGCCACTTGCGCGGCGGGCTTTCCGACTGGCCGGAGGCTTCTCGTCAGCGCATGTCCCTCGGGAAGTCTGGGCCATGCGGTAGGAGAGTGCCGTAAAGCCTCACGGCTGGCTCGACACTCCCGGCGAAACCTGTCTCAGCGACGCGAGATCATAAGGCATAGCTGCCGCAGATCGCTGTCGTAGGTGCCCTCGCTGGCGAGCACATCGACGCAGCGCTTCTTCATACGTGTCAGCTGGCTGTTCGACATGCTAGCGACGATACCGGGTGTCCCAGGGGTGCCTGGTGTTCCAGGAGTTCCTGGAGTGCCGGGGGTACCGGGCGTGCCCGGCGTTCCGCCAATGCCGACGCCGACACCGACGTTGATGCCGCTGCCGACGTTGACGCCGACACCGGCATTGATACCTCCGCTGCCGCCGACCGTGGCCCCAACACCGGCCTTGATGCCACCGGCTCCGCCGACCGTCGCGCCAGCGCCAGCCTTGATGCCGCTGCTACCGCCGACTGAGGCGCCGAGGCCTGCTGTAACGCCGCTATTGCCGCCGACCGTTGCGCCAGCACCCGCCTTGATACCGCCGCTGCCGCCAACCGAGGCGCCGGCACCGGCCTTGACCCCGCCGCTGCCGCCGATCGAAGCGCCAACACCGGCATTGATGCCGCCAGCACCACCGATAGATGCGCCGACACCGACGCCAATTCCGCCGCCTGCATTCGCGGGAGCGGCAAAAATGACGATAATTGCACCCGCCGCCAGTGTTCTAGCGATTTTTTGAGTGATATTAACCATGACACTCTCCTTGTTGCCGTTCTGCTTTGTGCATTGCAACATGCCAGCAAACCAAAGCAGACATATGCTTATGCACTCACAGCTACGCACGAGTCTTCCTTATAGTTTCTTTATTTTTTCCAAGAATAAGGATTGTAGTTCTCAAGGCGTGCACTGGTCTGCTAAAAAAAAATATGTTTTTGCTTCAATATTTAAACTTTGTTTAATTCTCTCGACAGAAATTCCACCGGAGTTGGAGCGGGTTGTGGCTGCGGCGGCCTGGAGCCGAAGGCCCACAAAAGGCGGGCCACTGACAGCCCAGCCACCTGGCCCAGTCACCTGGCAGCGTTGTGCCGACAGGGTCCTCAAAACCCGGCTTGGATCCAGAGCTGGTGCCGGGCATCGACGGCCGCGCAAATGCACCGGTTAACGCTCCCGTGCGTTTAAACGGGAAGCGCGGTCAGGAGATCAGGCGTAGGCGCGGCCTTCGTCGGTGCGTTGGAAAAACGCCAGGTCGAGCTGCACCGAAGGCCGGCCGAGAATGGTCAGGATGGTATGCGCCTGGCCGCGGTGATGGGTCTGGTGGTTGAAGACGTGTCCCAGCGCCGGCGCCAGCCGCTGCGAGACGGTGCGCATGTCGGAAACGGTCATGTAGGAGAAGCGGCCGGACAAAGCCTTTTCGGTCAAACCGCCGACCCAGTCGACGATCCGCCTGTCCTCGGCCTCACGCGCCAGCTTTAGGCCAGGCAATGCGCGGTGCAGGATGGCGTCGAGCTTTGCCGGCGCGTCGCCCTCGCCGGTGAAGCGTTTCATCCAGATGCGGTCGGTGGCCAGCAGATGGTTGAGCGTGCCCATCATCGAGCCGAAAAATGCGCCGACATCGCGGTTGAACTCTTCTTCGTCAAGTGCGGCGACGGCATCGTAGATGCGGCCATTGGCCCATTGATTGTAGGCCGCGAACATCATGAAATGCTGTTTCATCTTTTTCCCGCCGACGAGTTCCGCTTCAGCCGCAGGCGCCTAATTAGACCGCGAGGACGCAGCCGCCAATGACCATTCTGTTCTATGAACTCGTCGGACACGACGCGACTCGTCCGCTCAACCGGCATTGCTGGAAGGAGGCGGCGGCAGCAGCTTAGGGAATAGGCAGTAGGCAATAGGGTCTGAGCGCTGTACTGCCTACTGCCTACTGCCTACTGCCTACTGCCCACACAAGTCTCCTGATCGCCATGCCACCACCCCCCGATTTCACCGATGATTTTCGCGCCGGGCTGGTCACGCTGCTGCGCTGGCGCCGGGATGTGCGGCGCTTCGAGCGGACGGCTTTGCCCGAGGGTACGCTGGAGCGGCTGCTGGAGCTTGCCAGCATCGCGCCGTCCGTCGGTCTCAGCCAGCCGTGGCGCTTCGTGGTGGTCGAGAGCGCCGAGCGGCGGGGCGCGGTGAGAGACTGTTTCGAGCGGTGCAATGCCGAAGCGCTGGCATGCTTTTCGGGCGAGCGCGCCGCTCTCTATGCCCGGCTGAAGCTCGCCGGTCTCAATGAAGCGCCCTGCCAGTTCGCGGTTTTCGCCGACCGCACGACGCAACAGGGCCACGGGCTCGGCCGCATGTCCATGCCGGCGACCATCGACTATTCGGCCGTCATGGCGGTGCACACACTGTGGCTGGCGGCGCGGGCGGAAGGCATCGGCATGGGCTGGGTGTCGATCCTCGACGCCGCCGAGATGGCCGTAATCCTGGACACCCCGCCTGAGTGGACGCTGATCGGCTATTTCTGCCTCGGCTATCCCAGCGAGGAGCATGAGATGCCGACGCTGGAGCGCGAGGGCTGGGAGCGCCGGCGGCCGCCGGTAGTGATCAGGCGGTAAAGCTGCCCATCACTTCGTCTCTTCCTTGGCGATGAGCTTGACGCAGATCGGGTCGCCCTTCGGCATCGGAGTGCACTGCCATTCAGGCCCGAAACCGAAATTCGTATCTGTGCGGCGACCCAGAAGGAGCAGCAGAACAAGGCCCACGGCAGCAAAAATGCCGATAATCAATAGGCTCCCTTTTATGTCGCCCGGCCTGAGGTGGTGGTAGGCCAGCGCGTCCCGTCAAACATGGTCCGATGTCTTTCCGTTCCGCTGATTTCCGTTCGAAACCGTGCGTGCCTGCGCAATCGCCATTTTCCCGCAAAGCCTTGCCTTTGACCAGAGCGTTGCGAACAGCCATGCGGGCGGTCGCGGCCGAATAACGCTGCCGGGGCGCGTCCCCTTGGCAATGGGCCGGGCGGCTTGTATAGAGCCCGCCACTCCACATTCCGATCTCAAGACTTTCCATCTCAAGACAAGGACGACCCCATGGCGCTCGAACGCACCTTTTCCATGATCAAGCCGGACGCGACCCGGCGCAATCTTACCGGCGCCATCACCAGGATGCTGGAAGAGGCCGGCCTGCGCGTCGTCGCCTCACGTCGCGTGTGGATGAGCCGCCGCGAGGCCGAAGGCTTTTACGCCGTCCACAAGGATCGTCCGTTCTTCGGCGAACTGGTGGAATTCATGTCGTCGGCGCCGACCATCGTGCAAGTTCTGGAAGGCGAAAACGCCATTGCCAGGAACCGCGAAGTTATGGGCGCGACCAACCCCGCCAACGCCGCCGAAGGCACCATCCGCAAGGTCCACGCGCTGTCGATCGGCGAGAATTCCGTGCACGGCTCCGACGCGCCGGAAACCGCCGCGCAGGAGATCAAGTACTGGTTCTCCGACACCGAGATCGTCGGCTGAGCCGATAGACAGGTTTGACTATGAAAGCCGGGGCAAAACCCCGGCTTTTTGTTTTTGGCCCGCTCCCTTAGCGGATCAGCGGCGTGTCCCAGAGGTCGCCGAGCAGCGTTTTCAGCTCGGTGAAGCGCTTCTGCCCAAGCTCCTGCGCCCATTCCCGCTCGACGTCGAGCAGGATGTCGGCCATCTTCTGGTATGCGGCGCGCCCGCGGTCGGTGAAGTGGACGAC
Organism: Mesorhizobium sp. P170090; assembly: GCF_057786115.1. Classification (NCBI taxonomy): domain Bacteria; kingdom Pseudomonadati; phylum Pseudomonadota; class Alphaproteobacteria; order Hyphomicrobiales; family Phyllobacteriaceae; genus Mesorhizobium; species Mesorhizobium sp. P170090. The sequence goes on along the minus strand of NZ_JBYNWH010000001.1, from coordinate 3,074,564 downwards.
GGTCCCGCCGCTCTCATCGGGCGCCGCCGAGCGAGTGATATAACCCATCGCTTCCAGCGTCTTCAGCAGTTGATTCATGGCCTGCTTGCTCATCGCGGCGCGCTCGGCGAGCGCGCTCGGCCGAAGGCCATCCGGGCCGGGATATTGGATCACCGCCATATGCGGCGGGCTGAGGTCCTCGAAACCCGACGCCCTGAGATCCCTGATCAGCTTGCGGTGAATGGCCATGGCCGGAACGCGCAGCAGTGCACCGATCAGCGGTGGCTTCTTTGGCGGTTCTTCCGCGGATAATGGCATTGACACTCTGGTAAATTGAGTTTACTCATTTCGGTAAATTCAATTTACCACGTGGGAGGATGAAATGCTAGACAGAGCTAGCCAGATCAGCGTCAATCCGGCCGACGAGACAATCAGCCATGGCGGCCTTGCCGTGCGCTTCCTGCTTACCGGCGACCAGTCGAACGGCAGCATCGCCGCCTTCGAACTGACGGTCGCCGGCTCGCAGCGCCTGCCCGCCCCGGCGCACAGCCACGATCACTATGAAGAGACGATGTACGGGATCGAAGGCGTGCTGACGCTGACCGTCGACGGACACCGGCACGATATCGGGCCTAGGCAGGCGCTGTGCATTCCGCGCGGCGCGGTCCATCGCTTCGACAACGACACCGCCGCGACCGCCAAGGTGCTGTGCGTGGTGACACCGGCGGCGATCGGCCCGGAATATTTTCGCGAGGCCTTCGCCATCTTCAGCACTGGCGGCCCGCCAGACCGCACCAGGCTGATGGACCTGATGCGCCGGTTCGGCCTGACGCCGGCGCCCCCGCCGCCGCAGTCTTGATTCTTAGCTCGCTGCGTTGAAGCGCAAGATGTCGTGGCCGTCCTTGTCGGCGATGATCAGCTTGCCGCCATCGACACGGTACGACGCCGCCTTGGCGAGCGCCTCGAACAGCGCCTTTTCCTCGGCCATGATCTCCGGCGCGCAGGCCTTGTAGGTCGAGCCGATGTCGCTGATGACGATGGTCTCGCCATCGACCTTGGCGGTGGCGAAATAGGCGTTGCACGGGCCGCTGCCGCCCGCCTTGCCGGCTTCGCTGACCCGGAACGTCGCCTGCGGCTCCGAAATCACGCCGATACCGTCGATATATTCGACTAGCCAGCTCTGGCCGAACAGCGAGGCCGAGGTCGGCTTGTCGCTCGGCGCCACCATTTTCAGCACAATGGCCTGCGGCGCCTCGCTGAGCGGATCGACCTGATAGCGCGAGTCCGTGACGAACAGCAGCTTGTCGTCGGCGGTGATGCGCGCCTGCAGCGCATAGGTCATGTTGGGCCGGATCACCGTTGGATCGAAGCTGATCTCGAACTTGATCGGCACCTGGCCGGCCGGCGCTACCTTGCGCTCGCCGACAATGGCGGCCGGCGCATCGGCCAGCGATACATCGGCAAGTTGAACCGACAGCACGGCGTTGGGCGGCAGCGCGATGCGCTCGCGATACATCACCTCGCCCTTCAGGGTTTTCTCGGCGGCGACGGAAGGCTCGGGAACGGCCAGAACGCCGATAACCAGCGGCACAAAACCGAAGACGAAGAATTCGGCGATCCTGTCCAGCATGCCCTTGCTCCCTTTTTGGCCGATGCGATTTGGCCAAGGGAATGCGGTCAATACATGGCTGCGCCGAGATTTATTCGGGCCGCGCCTTCCAGCGCGCCGCAGCCTGGTCGTCGGCGTCCTTGGCCTCGACCCAGCCGCCATCGGTGCCGTCCACGCGGTGCTCCTTCTTCCAGAAGGGTGCACGCGATTTCAGGAAATCCATCAGGAAATTGGCCGCTTCGAACGCCGCCTGCCGGTGCGAGGACGCTGCCACCACCAGCACGATGTTTTCGCCCGGTGCGATCTTGCCGTGGCGATGGATGACGGTCAGCCCTTGCAGCGGCCAGCGCTGAAGCGCCTCGCGGGCGATGCGGGTGATTTCGGCCTCGGCCATGCCGGGATAGTGCTCGAGTTCCAGGGCCGACAGCTGGCCCTGCTCGTCGCGGCAAAGTCCTGAGAAGGACACTACAGCGCCGATGTCGGCGCGACCCTCGGTCAGTTTCGCGATCTCGGCGGCAACGTCGAAATCGTCGCGCTGGATGCGCACCGTCGGCGCGCCGGACATGGTGTCAGCCCCCGGTCATCGGCGGAAACAGCGCGATCTCGCGCGCGCCGGCTATCTTCTCGCGATGCTCGACATGTTCCTGGTTGATGGCGACGCGGATCACATCAGGATATTGCAGCGCGTGCTCATATTCCTCGCCACGCGATTTCAGCCAGCGCAGGAGGTCGGCCACCGTCTCGATACCGGCGGGCAGTTCGACATCCTCTTCCGGCTTGCCGATCCGTTCGCGCACCCAGGCGAAATAAATGAGCCTGGTCGACATCTCACTCGTCCATGATGTGCTTGAGGCCGGCGCGGAAATAGTCGTAGCCGGTGTAGAGCGTGACGAGGGCTGCGATCCACAGCAGCACCAGTCCGGTCTGCGTGGTCAGCGGGAAGATCTTGTCGCCGGCAGGCCCGGCCAGCAGGAAGGCGATGGCGACCATCTGGATGGCGGTCTTCCATTTGGCGAGCTGCGTCACCGGCACCGAGACTTTCAATGCCGCCAAATATTCGCGCAGCCCCGAAACCAGGATTTCGCGGCACAGGATGATGATTGCCGCCCACAACGACCAGCCTGCGATGCCGGCATGGCGGTCGGTATCGGCGGCGAGCAGCAGCAGGCAGGTGGCGACCAGCAGTTTATCGGCGATCGGGTCCAGCATCTTGCCGATGTTGGACGTCTGCTGCCAGGCGCGCGCCAGATAGCCGTCGAGATAGTCGGTGATCGAAGCCAGCAGGAAGATGATCAACGCCGACCAGCGGGCGAAGTCGCTCGATTTCAGATGCCCCTCGAGAAAAAAGCACAGCACCACCAGCGGCACCGCGACGATGCGGGCATAGGTAAGCATGTTGGGCAGGTTGAACGCGCGCTTGGCCATATCTCAGGGACTCTTTCTGCCTGCGTACTCAAATCAGAACCGGATGTAGGGGGTCAACAGGCGAGATTCGATTGGCCAGACGAAAATAGCGCGCGATTGCCGGGATTCGAGTGGCCTGCGAGAAAAGAACGGCTGCTGCCATTTGATCGGGACAGCGGCGTCACCGGCGCTCAGCTCTCATGGAAATGATTGTAGACGAGCTTGGCGACCTGCTCTGAAATACCGTCGACCTTGACCAGATCCTCGACTGCCGCGCGGCTGACCGCCTTGGCAGTGCCGAAGGCCAGCAGCAGCGCGCGCTTGCGACCGGGACCGATGCCGGCGATCTCGTCGAGCGGGCTCTTGACCAATTCCTTCTTGCGCCGCGCGCGGTGCGAACCGATGGCGAAGCGATGCACCTCGTCGCGCAGCCGCTGGACGAAATAGAGCACGGGATCGCGGACGGGCAGCGAAAACGAGTCCCTGCCTCTGACGAAGAAACGCTCGCGGCCGGCATCGCGGTCCTGGCCCTTGGCGATGCCGATGGCCGCCACGCGATCCTCGATGCCGAGGTCGGCGAGGATCTTGCGCACCGCGCTCATCTGGCCCTGGCCGCCATCGATCAGGATGACGTCGGGCCAGGCCGGGAAGCTGCCGGAGATGTCTTCCTCGATGTCGTCGCCTGCTCCACCGGCTGCCGCGTCGTCGGGAACGACATCGCCATGTTCCTTCAGCAGCCGCGAAAAGCGCCGTTCCATCACCTCGCGCATCATGCCGAAATCGTCACCGGGCGTGATCTCGGTCGAGCGGATGTTGAATTTGCGGTACTGGTTCTTCACAAACCCTTCCGGCCCGGCGACGACCATGGCGCCAACGGCGTTGGTGCCCATAATGTGCGAATTGTCGTAGACCTCGATGCGCACCGGCGGCTTCGGCAGGCCGAAGGTCTCGGCAAAGCCGGCGAGCAGCCGGCCTTGCGTGGAGGTTTCGGCCAGGCGGCGGCCGAGCGCCTCGCGGGCATTCTGCAGCGCGTTGTCGGTCAAATCCTTCTTCTCGCCGCGCTGCGGCACCGAGATCGACACTTTACGGCCGGCGCGGGTGGACAGCGCTTCGGCCAACAGTTCCTGATCCTGGACGCCTCGCGACAGAAGGATGTTCCGTGGCGTCGGCTTGTCGTCATAGAACTGCGCCAGGAACGAGCCCAGCACTTCCGCCCCCTCCAGTGCCGGATCGGCCTTGGGGAAATAGGCGCGGTTGCCCCAGTTCTGGCCGGTGCGGAAGAAAAACACCTGGATACAGACCTGGCCGCCCTCCTGATGGATGGCAAAGACATCGGCCTCGTCGACCGTGGCCGGGTTGATGCCCTGATGGCTCTGCACATGGGACAGTGCAGCCAACCGGTCGCGATAAATGGCGGCGCGCTCGAAATCGAGCTCCTGCGAGGCCTGCTGCATGGCGGCAGAGATTTCGGTCTTCACCTTCTGGCTGCGGCCCGACAGAAAATCCTTCGCCTCGCTGACCAGCTCGGCATAGTCGCGATGCGAGATTTCGCCGGTGCAGGGACCGGCACAGCGCTTGATCTGGTAGAGCAGGCACGGCCGGGTGCGGTTTTCGTAGAAGGAGTTGGTGCAGCTCCTGAGCAGGAAGGCGCGCTGCAGCGAATTGATGGTGCGCCCGACCGCGCCGGCCGACGCAAAAGGTCCGAAATAGTCCCCCTTGCGCGAGCGCGCACCGCGATGCTTGTAGATGCCGGGCGAGACGTGATCGCCGGTCAACAGGATGTAAGGGAACGACTTGTCGTCCCGCATCAGCACATTGAAACGCGGCCGCAAGCGCTTGATGAGATTGGCCTCGAGCAGCAGCGCTTCGATTTCGGTGCGGGTGACGACGAACTCCATCGTCGATGTCTCGCGCACCATGCGGCCGATGCGGGCGGTGTGGAACCGGCCTTGCGCGTAGTTGGTCACCCGCTTCTTCAGGCTGCGCGCCTTGCCGACATAAAGCACGTCGCCGGCAGCGTTCATCATGCGGTAAACGCCGGGCGCATTGGGCAGCCGCTTGACCAATGTCTGGATGACCTCCGCGCCGACCATGCCGTCGGCGTCGCCGGCATGCGGCGCCCAGTCTATCGCTGTGAAGGCGACATCGGGCCCGGTGGCCTCGGGCTCGACGATCTCCTCGACCGCTTCATCCTCAAGCTCGATGTCGGGCGGCATATCGTCGGCGGCGCCGGCGCGCGTCTTGTGTTTCTGGTCTGCGGGACTCATTCCACCATGCCTGTCACATCCGGCGTCTGCCATGCAAGATGCTGGCCGCCGTCGAGCGCGATCATCTGGCCGGTCACCGAGCGCGCCTCCCAGAGATAGCGGATGGTGGCGCCGAATTCGGCCAATTGCGGGCCGCGCTTCAGAATCAGGCCATCGACCTGCTTTTGGAAATCATCATCGTCCTGGCGGGCATTCTTCAGCGCCGGACCGGGACCGATGGCGTTGACGCGGATGCGCGGACCGAGCGCCTGTGCCAGCATTTCGGTCTGCGTCCACAAGGCCGACTTCGACAGCGCATAGGAGAAATAGCGCGGCGTCGGTCGCCAGACGCGCTGGTCGATGATGTTAACGATCAGCCCCTCCTGCCCTTGCGGCAAGGCGCGGGCGAAGTTTTGCGCCAACAGCGCCGGCGTCTTCACATGGATGGCGAAGTGAAGGTCCCATGCCGCCCAGTCGAAGTCCTCGACGCTATCGTCGACGAACAGCGACGCATTGTTGACAAGAAGCGTGACCGGGCCGAGCGCTGCCGCGGCGCGGCCGACGAGATCGCCAACCGCATCCATGTCGGTCAGATCGGCGGCTACCACGCCGGCGCGGCCGCCTCCGTCCCTGATGCTCGCAGCCAGCGCGTCGGCCTCGGCGGTCGAGCGGTTGGCGTGGATGGCGACGGCAAAACCGTGCGCGGCCAGATCCTCGACGATCGCCTTGCCGATCCGCTTCGCCCCGCCCGTCACCAGCGCCGTTCCGGCGGCTTCGATCATCTGTCAATCCTCAATCTGCGCCTCAATTCCGCCAGCCGGCACATTGTGACGCGCCCAGGGGTTAAATACCGTTTCCACCTGGGGCAGGAATGTGGCGAAACGGCTTTTTCACCGCCTGGACCGCCCCGGATTCGGGTCGGCAGGACCGCAATATAGGACGCTGAACCCGTTGCACCAAGCCGAGTGCAGTGCAGCATCGCCTGCGTACTGACATTTCGCTGTTGCGAAGATGCAACGTCAAGCTTCGGCCTCATTCGTGCCGGGGAATGACCCATTTTCAGGTTCGCTGCCGCCGCATTTTGACACGACATTCGGAACCGTTGAGTGCCAGATCCGTTTCACCCCCCGGACGGGTTGATGGCGCTCAGGACAAACAAGCCTACGTGTCTTGTGGCTTAAGGAGTAAACAACAATGCAAACCAATCTCAAATTCGCGCCGCTCGCGGTTGCGCTGGGGCTCTTCGCCCTGAGCGGTACCGCTTTTGCTGCCGACGTCGTCTCGGAAGAGCCCCCGGCACCGGCACCGATCGCCGAGCTCCCCGTCGCTTCCTGGGCCGGCCCGTATGCCGGTCTCAGCGCCGGCTACGGCTTCAGCGGTCATGCCAAAGTCCACGACGGCGGCCCCGATATCAAGACCAAGGGCTTTGTCGGCGGCGTTTTCGGCGGCTACCAGTGGCAGCAGGAAAACTTCGTGTACGGTGCTGAAGCCGATCTCGGCTACAACGGCGTCAAGGGTGACAGCGGCGGCGTCAATTCCAAGGGCGGCTTCGAAGGCTCGCTGCGCGCCCGTCTGGGTTACGCCGTGACCCCGGAAATCCTGCTCTACGGCACCGGCGGCGGCGCCCTGAAGAACCAGAAGGTCTCGACCCCCTTGGGCAGCGACGACAACACCATGCTCGGCTGGACCGCAGGCGTCGGCACCGACATCAAGCTCACCGACAATGTGTTCGGCCGTGTCGAGTACCGATACACCGACTTCGGTTCCAAGAGCTTCGACAGTGTCGGCACCAAGGTCAAAGAGAGCGACAACCGCGTCACCTTCGGCGTCGGTATGAAGTTCTAACTGTCGTTCAAGCCACGACACAAGAAAGCCGGGCCTCGCGCCCGGCTTTTTTTGTTTCGCCCGTCAGGCCGGCACAGCCACCTTCAGCCCCGGAAACTTCTCATCGAAACGCGCTGCCCAGCGGGTCAGGCGGCCCCGGCCCTTTTCCCATTTGCCGGCGAAGCGCAGAGAGAGGTAGCCGAGGCAGGCACGCAACGCCAACTGGCCAAGCGTGATCTTCTTCGGCAGCTTCGGCGGATTGGCGTTGAGGAAATCGAGTGCGGCGGTGATCTTGGTCCACTGGCGATCGAGCCAGGGTTGATAGACCATCTCCTCCGGACGCGTGCGCCGCTCATAGACCATCGACAGCGCGCAGTCGCATATGCCGTCGGCCAGCGCCTCCAGCACTTCGGCCTCGAGGCGCTTGTCGGCATTGCGCGGCAACAACAGGCTCTTCGAAGCGCGGTTGAGATGCTGGGTGATGGCGCGGCTGTCGTGGATCGAGCGGCCGTCGTCGAGCACCAGCACCGGAATCTTGCCGAGAGGATTGGCTGACATCAGTTCAGCAGGCTTGTCCTCGGTCTTGACCGGCACCAGCTCGACGGCAATGCCGGCATGGAGTGCTGCCATGCGCACCTTGGAACTGTAGGGGGATGAGGACGCGTAGAGCAGCTTCGGCATGATCGGTTTCCTGTTTTCGGACGGCCAGTGCATGTCGCTCAAAAATGCGGTTCCGGTCTTGAGAACGACGCGCGTAAAACAAAGGTCTAGAGCGCGTCGCCTGAACCCCATCGGATGCGACCGCCTTAGTGTTGGCCGATCTTACCTGAGGGGCAACTGCCAGAAGGGCAAAACCAGGCGGCCAATCCGCCGACAATGAAGTCGCCAATGCATGTCGCATAGAATTGGCGTCGATTGCGAGAGAACGACGTGGATCAAAACGAGACCTAAATCACAACAAAAAAGCTCCCGGGAATTTGCCAGTCGGCAAAGTTCCCGGGAGCTTTGAGATGGACCGCTGTTACTTCTTCTTGGCGGCTGGCTTTTTGGCCGGTGCAGCCTTCTTCACAGCTGCCGTCGACTTGGCGGCGGCGGCCTTCATCGGAGCCTTGGCGGCGGGTTTTGCCGCTGCCTTGGCTGCCGGCTTCTTGGCGGCGGGCTTGGCTGCTGCCTTCGCAGCAGGCTTCGCCACAGCCTTGGCGGCCGGCTTCTTGGCGGCGGGTTTCGCTGCTGCCTTGGCGGCGGGTTTTGCTACTGCCTTAGCTGCCGGCTTTGCCGCTGCCTTGGCAGCCGGCTTTGCCGCTGCCTTCGGTGCTGCCTTCTTTACTGCTGCAGGTTTCGCGGCAGCTTTCGGTGCCGCTTTCTTTGCCGGCGCTTTCGCCGCCGGCGCCTTCGTCGTGGTCTTTGCCATGCGATGCCCCTTGCGTTTGTGCCGATGGCCGTGAGTGACCCGGCGAGCTAATGCATATCTGACTCGTGCGTATCTAGCCAGCGAAGCATTACATAGAATTTCGCAAATTAAGTTTCGGTTACGCTGAGAGCATTATCGCAATGATCGGCACAGAAATCGCCAAAGAATCTTCCCGCTTCGCAGCGAACTGTTGCGAGAGAAATCTCTGATATCGAGACTCACACGATCTTCTCGTCAAGCTCACATTCTCTTGCAACGCCGTCGATCTCACGCGGTCATCGGCGACCTATCGGATGGCAACAATCATCGCACCGCAGAGGCTGATCTTGCTTCATCCCAGCGGTCGCAGGAACAGCACTAAAGTGAACGCGAGCTTTTTACTCGTATATTGCGAGTGGGTGGACGGAAGCCAGGAAAGACAGCACTTGAAGGGACAGCCTGTTGTGTCGGACGTCTCCCCGACGAGAAGGGAGATCGCCGCTTCGGCGCAAGAGATGCCAAACGGAAATGGGAAACGAAAGATCGGGGAATCCTCCTCCCGGGAAGCCGCGATCCCTTGGAAGCCAAGGGGTGCAGGCCCCTAAGCGCCAACCCGCTCGCGCACCTGCAGCCGGCGCAAGGCTCGGCGTGGTGGAGGTGGACGGCAAACGCATCCCACGGCGGCGCAATGCCGGATCTGCATCAGGATCCGCCCGATCTCGCCGCGGTGATAGCCGCCATGCGTGACGACATGGGTCAGCATTTCCTGGCGTGACATCATCGCCCTGTCGCCGTCGGTGAAGGTGAAAGGCACAGGCTCTGACATGAGCTTTGGCGAGACGGCTTCGATATAGTCGAGATACCAACGATCCATCGCAGCGACATCAGCGCTCAATTCATCGAGTGCTGTCGTGTCCACGGTGTTGTCGGACGCATAGCCATGACGCGTGCCGGAAAGATGCGCGGCGAATATCTTCGATACGACGAGGTTGTGGTTGATGAGACGGGTCGCCGTGTGGCGCTGATCGACATGCTCCTGCTGGTCGAGGCCCGCAAGCTTCTGCAGCAATTCACCATTCGCCCAGGCTTGATAAACGAAGAGGCTGCGGAGCAAATCCAGCGCGTCCATGGTCTGTATCCTTTGCAAAAAATGTGAGTATATTATCTATATTCTTGGCTGCTGGAGCAGACATGTCTACTCGCATTGCAAAGCCGCGCTCACGCATGCGCAAGCAGCCGCGCCAGGCGCGTTCGAGAGCGACGGTCGAGGCGATCATCGAAGCCGGTGCTCATGTTCTAAGCGCGCTCGGCTGGGCCGGCTTCACCACCAACAAGGTGGCCGATGCGGCCGGCGTCAGCATCGGCTCGCTCTATCAATATTTTCCCGACAAGCTGTCGCTGGTCGAAGCAATTCGCCGGCGACATTTCGATCAGGTGCTGTCGGTGATCGCCGAATCAACAGAAGGCGACAAGCCGCTCAAACGATTCGCGCAGGAGCTGGTGCGCGGCATGATCGATGCGCACAGCATCCATCCGACGCTGCATCAGGTGCTGCTCGACGAGGCGCCGGGCGATCGCGGCTCACGCGCCGCCCATGCCTCGTTCCAGTCGCGCTATCTTGATCACTACACGGCGGCGGTGGCGCAATATCGCAGGCGCAGAAAGGACAATGAGACCGTGGCCCGGGTGCTGTCCTCAGCGGTCGAGGGCGTCATCCACAATGCCGCGCGGCGAGACATGCTCGACGCGCCGGAGCTGCAGAAGCAGTTGGTCGAGCTGATCTGCGCTTACGTGTCTGGTGGGAAGGCGGTGTGAGGCAGCGGCAGCAGTTCGGAGATTGGCGAAACCGGAGCGACATCAGATCTCCCCCTTGCGGGAAATGGCAGGTTCAACGGCGGTTCTTATCCGACCTTAGCGCAGGACGCGGCAGCGGCCGTTGTAGACCATCCAGCGGTCGAAGCCCGAGACGCAGAATTCGACATTGTCGCCGATCGAGGCAAAACCCTGGCCTTCCTCGATCAAGTACCAGATGGTGCGGGCGCGGCCATCGGAAAGGCTGACGGTGGCGCCGCAATAGCGGCGGCCGATCGGCCATTCTTCGCTGGCCGGGAGATAGCGATGCTGGTGGATGCGCTGGAAATCTGTGATCGAAACATCCGGCAGATGCGGCACGTGATGCACCTGGTAGGAGAAGCGGTTGGAGATCTTGCTTAGCACCCAGGCCTCGCCGCAAACGCCGCTGTCCTCGTCGGAATAGACGGAAAGGTCGGCGGCCTGTGCTGGCTGGCCGAGGGGTGCGGCCAGCGGCGTGCAAAGCGAAATCAGGGCAGCAAGAGCGGATTTGGCAAAGCGAGTCATGGCAGCCTCTCAAAGGTCGACTGCGCCCACTTTGCGGATTCGGCGGCGCGCGGTCAAGCGGTCGCGCTGCCGATGGTTTCCCGCTCCGCAACCGGTTTTTCCGGTGCGAAGCTGCGAAACCACGTCCTGACCTTTGAAAAAGCTCGCCTTGCCCATTAGGAAAAGCGGCCTGCCCATGGCCGGCGGGCCGCCGAAACCCGGTTCAGCCTTGCTTGGCGTCGCCCTGCGGTATGGCGGCCGGGTCCATCCACATCGCTTCCCAGACGTGGCCGTCAGGATCGGCCAGGCTACGATTGTACATGAAGCCATAATCCTGCTGGGCGTTGATGTCGGCGGCGCCGCCATTTTTCGCCGCCGCCTCGTTCATCGCATCGACCGCCGCGCGGCTGTCGCAGGACACGGCAAGCATGACCTCGCTCGAGGTGGCCGGCGGGATGGGGCGATCGGTGAACTGACGCCATTTGGCGTGGGTGAGCAGCATGACGTTGATCGTTTCGCTCAGCACCATGCAGGCTGCGGTGTCGTCGGTGAAGTGCGGGTTGTTGTCGAAGCCGAGGGCTTTGTAGAATGCCATCGACGCAGCGAGATCGGCGACGGGCAGGTTGACGAAGATCATGCGGGGCATAGGGTCTCCTTGACAGTACACACTTGAAACCGGACCGGCGTTTCGCCGGACCATCCTCCGATGCCTTCTCTCAACGCACCGGTTTTGCTTTGCCGCGCACCCTCTCGGTCTGCGCCTTCTGCATCGCTTCGACCTCTTGATAAGCCGAGCAAAAACTGCATCTCGGCCGCCGAGCAATGCGGCGCCCGCCTCGAGGATCGGATGGTAGCAGCGCCGGACGAGTTCCTCGGTCTTCTTGCCCGCCGCGACCATGACCTTGCGCCTGTCATCGGGATCCGGCTGACGGCTGACGAAGCCGCGCTTTTCCAGCCGGTCGATCAACGTCGTAACCGCCGCCGGCGTGAGATTTGTCTCCCTCGCTACGACGTTTGCCGGCCGCGGGCCGTGACTGATCGCGCCGAGACAGCGGCGCTCGGCCGCGCTCAGCACATAGATTTCGGCAACTGTCCCATCGAACGTTTCGACGGCATCCTGCCAGCGCGACATCGCGAAGCCTATCGCGTTGACCAGTTCCTTTTTTGTCGATCTTGGCTTTCGATTCGAAATCTAATAATTAGACATCTATCTATCTGATTCTGGGAATTAGCGTCAACGCCAAGCCGATTAGATGTGCATCTCCATGGTTTCGGTTCGTTGAACACAGCTGAGCATTCGCGGATGGCGCCACCGTCAAATCTTCTAGCGACGACTTTGTGTCTTTGCCGCGGGCGTCGCCCGCTGCCAAGCGTCGCTACTCCCCGGCCAGCCATTCCAGCGACCAGTGCGCCGGCTTTTCGACCGCCAGCAATCTGTGCAGGACCGGCAGCACGATGCGCAGTTCGCGCTCCAGCGTGAAGGGCGGGTTGACCACCACCATGCCGCTGCCGTCGAGGCTTGGTTCACGCGATGCCGGCCGGATCTCGAACTCGATGTCGAGCAGTTTTGGAACGCCGGATTGCTTGAGCGCCTTGCGGAAGGCGATGATCGCTTTGCGGTCCTTGATTGGATACCACAGCGCGTAGATGCCACCCGGCCAGCGCCTGTGCGCTTTCTGCATGCCATCGACCAGGCGGTCGAATTCGCCGGCTTCCTCGAACGGCGGATCGATCAGCACCAGGCCGCGCTTTTCCTTCGGCGGCAGATGCGCGCCAAGCGCCAGCCAGCCGTCGAGTTCGATCACCCTTGTCTGGAAATCGCCGGCAAACAGCGTCTTCAGCCTGGCAGCATCTGCCTCGTGCAGTTCGATCGCCGACAACCGGTCCTGCTTTCGCATGAGGTGCCTGGCGATCAGTGGCGAGCCCGGATATTTCTTCACCCCGCCATCGGGATTGAGCGAACGCACCGCTTCAAGATAGGGGGCAAGCAGCGCAGCCGCCGATTTTTCGATCGGGGCGTCGATCAAGCGGCCGATGCCGCCTTGCCATTCGCCGGTCTTTTGCGCTTCCGCCGATGACAGATCGTAGCGGCCAATGCCGGCATGAGTGTCGACGACACGGAAGGCCTTGTCCTTCTGCTTCAGATAGTCGAGCAGAAGGCTGAGCACGACATGCTTGACGACGTCGGCGAAATTGCCGGCGTGATAGGCGTGACGGTAGTTCATGCCGCGCTCATGTCGAGGAGCCTCTGCCCCAACGCGGCGGTGGCGGCTTCGAGTTCGGGTTCTCCGGCCGGCGACCGCCGAAAGCCAGAGTAAGCAGGAAGCCGATCAGGCCGACTGCCATCAGCCCATAGCCGACCGGCCGTGCGCGTTGATCGATCTCACCGGCGCCGGAGCGCAGTATCAGATCCACCGCGCGTATCGGGATATCGTCGGCGTCGCCCGGGCCGGCGGTGAAGAGATAGGCGCCGGGACTGACGGTTTCGATCACGCCGGCCTCGTCGCGAAAGATCTTGTCGGGCAGTTGTGGGCTGACCTGGCGCGGATTGTCGGCGTGGTTGAATTGCAGCGTCGAGGCAAGCACCGTGCGGCCGGCTGTGGCGGCAGTGAGCGTCAGCACAGTGCGCTGCTGCGAGACAATGCGCTCGGCCTTTGCCGCCAGGTCGACCAGCACTCTGACCGGCGCGTCGCCAGCTTTCAGCGTCACCGTCACAGGCCTAAACCGTCCCTGGTCGTAGACGCGCCAGGTGCCGATCTCGTGGCCGGAGAAATTGCTCATGGCCCAGGGATAGACGAAGCCAATGGCGGCGCCGGCAAGCAGTATCAGGACAAACAGAAAGCGCATTGAGGAGATCCGGGTGTTCGACAGATTGCCAATAACGCCCCGAAGGCCAAAAAGCGATGGCTGACGCAGCGGAGCCACCTTTGTGGAGTGCGTTGTCGGCACGCAAGCCATGTGGCACTTATGGCGAATGAAGCCTTCCGCAGAAGCATCGACTCGTCTTTTCCAACCGATGCCGGTGGCTCATGCCCAATAGCACCGTGCTGATCACCGGCGCCCGCGCGCCGGTGGCGCTGCACCTGGCGCGGCTGCTGCATGGCGCCGGTCGCCGGGTGATCCTGGCCGACAGCCCGGCCCGGCCGATCGCCGCAGCGAGCACGGCCTGCGCCGCCTACCATCGCCTGCCGCCGCCGCGCTTTGCCGCCGACGCCTATGCCAAGGCGGTGGAAGCGCTTGTCCGCGCGGAAGGCATCGAACTCGTTATCCCGACCTGCGAGGAAGTCTTTTATCTCGGTCGTCTCTGGCAGCACCGCGCCATGCCGGCCCGCCTCTTCGCACCCGAGATGGCGATGCTCGCCCGCGTTCACGACAAGCATGCCTTCATCCGGCTGGCGCAGAGCCTTGGGCTCGACGTGCCGGAAACGATACTGCTGCAAAGCGAGGCCGATCTCGACGGCGTTCGTGGCCAATCGCGCGAATTGGTGTTCAAACCTGTGTGGTCACGTTTTGCCCGTGACGTACTGCTGCGGCCATCGCCGGACGAACTCGACGCGGTCCGCCCCTCGCCCGCCGCTCCTTGGGTGGCGCAGCGCTACATCGCCGGTGAAGAGATCAGCGCCTATGCGGTGGCGATCGAGGGTGAACTCAAAGCGCTGGCGCTCTACCGTTCGCTCTATCGCGCCGGCAAGGGCGCCGGCATCTGTTTCGAGCCGGTCGAGGATATCGCGGCGCGGCGCTTCGTCGAAACCTTCGTCGCCGGCGCCGGCTGGACCGGCCAGATATCCTTCGACCTGATGCGCGAGAACAACGGCAGGGTGCTGCCACTGGAGTGCAATCCGCGCGCCGTGAGCGGCCTGCACTTCTTTCGCGATCCGCGGCGCTTCGCCGACGCGGTCCTGGAGGATGGCGCCGAGGTGAAGCCCGACGTGACGGCGCCGCAGACGGTGAGGCTGGCGATGTGGATCTACGGGATGCCGGCGGCACTGCGCTCCGGTGGTCTCGGCAGCTTTCGCCAGGCGATGCACGATGCCGATGAGCTGCTCGACTGGCCGGGCGACCCCGCGCCGAAGCGGGCGCAGTGGCGCACGCTGGCCGAGATCGCCGGGACGGCGATCAGCCAGCGCATCAGCCTTCAGGCCGCGTCGACGCGCGATATCGAGTGGAACGGGCCGGAGCAGGATTAGTCGAGTTGAAGCGGAACTTCCCGTTTTCAGCTGAGTGCGTAAGTCCTGCTAAGGTTGCCTAAACGGGATTAACTGGCTTTGCGGACAATTGCAGGCCAAGCGCCTTGGTTACGCCCAGCAATGTACTGAGGCGCGGATCGCCCTTTTCGCTCAGCGCCTTGTAGAGTGCCTCTCGGGTCACGCCGGCGTCCTTCGCTATGCTTGTCATGCCGCGGGCGCGCGCGACAATGCCGAGGGCGTGCGCAATATAAGTCGCGTCCCCGGTCTCGAACGCATCAGCGAGCAGTTCGGCTTGAGACTCAGCATCATCAAGATATTCGGCGGCGTCGAATGGTGTGGTTCTGAGGGTCATATCAAACTTCCTTTGCCATTTTCCTGGCTTTTCCGATGTCCCTGTCCTGCGAGCCTTTGTCACCGCCGCAGAGCAGGATAATGACCGTGTTGCCGCGCCGGACGAAGTACACGCGGTATCCCGGACCGTAATCTACGCGCAATTCTCCTATGCCATCGAAGAACTTGGCATCTCCCAACAGCCCAGCCTGAACGCGGACAATCCGTTGGGTGATCTTCTTTACGGCGCGAATGTCCGTGAGCCCTCTGAGCCATTTTCGGAATTCGTCAGTGGATCGAACTTCGATCATCCGTGAACTATAATTTACAGCAGAACTGGAATCAAGTGCCGTGAACTTTAGATTACAACTCGATTTGGTGCACCCGCGGCTCTGCCGCCGCCGGTGGCATCTTGCCGTCGATGATCGCCGCTATGTCGCGGCGCAGGAAATCCAGCGGGCCGATCGCCGGCTGAACCTGCGGCGATATACGGGCGTTGTCGCTGGCCGATTTCAGCACATGGCGATCCTGCTGCAGGGCAAAGGCAAAGAGCGGCCGGAAAGCAAGCGCCTTGAGTTCGCCGAACAGGCCCTGTCGCGGGCCGATCAGCCAGCCGACGCCTTCGACGGTCCGTTCGTCCGCCTGACGCAAATGGAAAGTGGTCGCCAGCGCCAGGCCGCCCTTGCCCCAATATTCGAGTTCGACGATGCCGGGATGGCGGTAGCGGCCGATGGTCCTGGCGCGCTCGCCTTCCAGCAGCCGGCTGACCAGCCCCTGTTGGCGGTCCTCGCCGGTGTAGCAGCTTTCGACCCAGCCCTTGCCGCCGGTCACCTCGACGCGCACGAGATGGCGCTTTGCGGTCAGGCCGCGCAGCACACCCTTGTGGGTGAAGTGGGTGTGAGTGGCGTCGAGAATGTTCTCGGCGGCGTCGAGCACCGTCGATCGCGCCGAGCTTCGCACCCGCTTCACGACGACATCCTTGCCTTGCATGCAATGGAGATAGGGCTCGCCCTCAGGCGTGCCTGCCGAGACGAAGACGACGCCGTCGCGCTCGATCGCGCTGTAGCGGCGGATACGGTAATGCGGGACGTCGCCGACATGGCCGGGAATGGCGGTGCAGCGCCCTTCCCCATTGTAGCGCCAGCCATGATAGGGACATTCGATCTCGCCACCGACGACCTTGCCGGTCGAGAGTTCGACCAGGCGGTGAGCGCAGCGGTCGAAGAGGGCGGCAATGCCTTTCGCCGAGCGGAACAGCACCAGTGGCGCGCCGTCGAACAGGATGCGCTTCGGCTTGGCTTTGATGTCGGCAGACCGCATCACCGCCTGCCAATAGTCTTTGTCTTTCTGCTGCCGGGTGTCGCTCAAAGTTCAAATCTCCTGAGCAGGGGAATGCCGATCTTCGCGAGCACAAATTCCATGATCCGCACCGCCATGCGTTGGCGGCGCGGCAGATGGGCAGCATAGACGGCGTTGTATTCCACCGTCGCCACGGCGCCGCGCAAGCGTTTGAAGGCGGCGGCACCGGCGCTCATGTTGAAGAACAGGCTGTGCGCCATCGCATGATCCTGCGCCAGCGCCATCATCATGCGGTAAAGGCCTTCGCTCACCGGGAGGCCGGTGTCGTAGCCGACGATGGGCTGCGTCAGTGTCCTGCCGTTCTGAGACAAAGCGGCGACGGCGACCAGTTCACCGCCGGGACGACGCAGGCCTGCCAGTTGCAGGATGCCGCGACGGTGCGTCTCGCCGATATAGCGGGCCGTGTAGTGCGGGTTGAGCGGCGTGTATTTGTCGAGATAGAGCATCCGGTAGAGCGCTTCGGCGCGCGCATAGTCGGCCTCGGTGAAGTCGCCATTGCCGACCTGCTCGAAAGGCGTCGTGGGCAGCCGCTTGCGGTCGCGCTTCATGTCGTTGGTCATGGCCGAACCGTCGCCTGCGAAGATGTAGATCTGCCGCGCCGCCAGCATTCGAAAACCCTCCGCCTTCAGCACTGCGATTGTCGAGGGATCGGCGATCTCGTTCAGGGAGCGGATGAGAACAGCGCGATCGGGAAAACGCGCGGTGAGATCGTCGCGCATCGCCGCGACCGCGTTGCGATCGAGCAGCGGCACCGGATTGGTCGAATAGAGCCAGTTGTTGACCTGAACCTGATGGTCAAGGCCGCTCATCCTGACCAGCGGCGCGCACAGGCCGATCAGCATCCGCATCGTTTTTTGCAGCAAGGGCGAGGAGACGAAATTGCGGGTCTCGTCGATGGCATAGTCGATATAGGCGCTGGACGGGCAGCAGATGTAGCAGTTCGGCGCTTCGCTTCTGTCGTTCAGCGTCAGCGGAAAGGAGCGGCCGGCGATCTCGAAGGTTTCGACAGCCACTGTCAGATTGCGCACGAGGTCGCGCACCGGCACCTCGTTGAAAAGCTGAACGAAGGCTTCGACCTCACGCGGGTTGTTTTCTACCCGGTTCGTCTGATCGAGTGGCAACATAGCGAGCCGGTTCATGATGCCGCTCCCAGGTGGCATTCGACCCGACGCAGTTTGCGGCCGGTCTCCAACGGCAGGTCCCTGCGAACAAGGCTGACCGAAGCTGTCGCCTGGCGCGCCGCCAGCAAATTGCGCACGGACTGATGGGCGGCGGTGGCGGCTTCGTCGGCAAGCCCGGGGGCCAGGCTGAGTTCGATTGCATCTTCAGCGGTCTGGACCAGGCGGAAATCGTCGATGCGCCGGTCGGCCTTGAGCACCGCATTGCGTAGTATGTCGGGCGTGACGAGGAGCTGCCCGTGCGGCGAGGCGAGCCGGAAAGCGTCGTCCATGCGGCCGACGATCTCGTCCAGCGTGCGCAGCGGCGAGCCGCAGCGGCATGGCTTTTCGGACAGCCGCAGCAAGTCGTTCATCCGGTAGCGCGCCATGATCTGGGTCCGGCGGCGAAAGGCGGTGATCAGCGGCATGACCAGGCCGTCGCCGGCCGGTTCGAACTCGAAGAACACCGAATCCTCGGCCAGATGCAGCCCGCCCTGGCGGCAGGTGACGGCGAACAGCCCTTCCGTCGCCATGTAGATCTGGTCGAGCTGACGACCAAAGAATGCCTCGATGACCGGCCGGTCAACCGGGTCGAGCGTTTCGGCGGCGCTGAAGACACGCTGCGGCTTGAGCCGAAAGCCCTCGGCCGCGAAGTGTCGCAGTATCTTCGGTGGCGCGATGATCACCGTCGGCGCGAAATCTTCGAGAGCGCCGCGCCAGCTCTCCGGACCGCGCGTCAGATCGAAGAAGCGCAGGTCGATAAGCCGCGATTTGCGCGCGCTATCGTAGAGCCCGGTGTTTTGCGGCAGGATCACCGCAACGCGCTGCCGGCGCCAGAGCAGATCGGGCACGGCCTTGGCCAGGATGGTGCCCAGCCAGCGGTATTTTTCCGCCTCGGAAATGACGAACAGGCCACGATTGCCCGACGTGCCGGTGCTGGAGCCGACAGTCAGCTCGCCAATGCGGCTATCGCCGGCCTGCGCCTTCCAGGCCTCGGCGGCCGAGACGCCATGAATGTTGAAGCGCTCGAAATTGCCCATCACCGTCGCCTTGTCGGTCACCGGCAGGTCGCCGAGAAGACGCGGCGCCTTGCCGTAGAACGGCGCGCGCGGCAGGTCGCGGTCGAGAAAGCGGCGCAAGGCTTGCGCCTGCCAGCGCTCGAGACTCTCGCGGCTTTTGCGCGAAACCCATTGCGTCAGCGCAAACGAGCGGATCGCTTCGGCCGGCCCGTTCACGCGCTCTCTCCGGCCACATCGTAGGCCGTCACCGCCGGATCATGACAAAGAACAACCTCGCCGCCGGTCGCCAGAAACCGACGCAACATTACGCTGGTCGGCTCGATCGCGGCGGCATCCTCGGCCAGCAGGGTTGCAGGCAGACCGGGAGTTCGGTTTTCCACCAATGCTCTGATCAGCCATTGCGCATCGACGGCGTAGAGCAGCGGCCGCTCCAGATTGGGGAACAAAAGGCCGAACTGGCCATCGGCATGGCCGGGCAGATCGACTGCGACGACGCTGCCGTCGCCGAACAGATCGGCGCCGTCCGGTACGCCGCCACGCGGCTCGACCTGCCGCTTCGACGACAGCCCGTCGAGTCGGGCCTCGAAGTCAGACGGGAACAGTTCCTTGAAGACGCCATGGCGCAGATTCTGCCGGGAAGTCTTGGCCTTCGCCCGCGCCCAGGCGGTGTCATTGGCGATAAGCCGAGCGTTGGGAAACAGCGACAGGCCCGACATGTGGTCGGCATGGAAATGCGTGACAATGACGGTGCGCACGTCCTGCGGCGAGAGGCCGAAGCGCGCCAGTACCGCGAGCGGCTGCTCGGCTTCGTTGAGCTGGGGCCGGAGGATCGCACTGTAAAGACGCAGCGCCGTGCTGCGCCCACTGCCTTGTGTCACATGCGGCGTGTAGCCGGTATCGATCAGTACGGGGCCGGCCTGTGGATGCATGATCAGGCCGTAGCGGACACGTAGCCTGACCTTCGCCCAGCTGCCGCCGCGCAGGATCAGGCGCTCGGCTGCGCTGACAGAGGCGCTGTTGGCGAAGACGATCTTCACGCAGCCTCCCTGCTTTCCGTCGCCTTGCCGAATGTGCGATCGAGCCCTTCCTCGAACGACACTTTCGGCGCCCAGCCGAGGATGCGGCCTGCCTTGGAAAGATCGAGGCTCTGCGCATAGGCGAACAGGCCAAGACCGTAGCGCGTCACCGGCGGTTCCGGGCGGCCGGGCAATATATTCGCTACCGTCTCCGCTATCCCGGCCGCCAGCATGGCGGGCCAGAGCGGCATTCTGCGCCAGCGCGGCTGCACGCCGGCGCGGGCGCAGGCCGCCTCGGCAATGCGGCGGACCGGCACCACTTCGCCGCCGGAGATGTTGAATATCTGTCCCTCGGCAGCGCTGCCGGCGGACAGCGCGGCAAGCACCGCATCGACGACATCCTCTATATAAGTGAGATCGATGCGCGCCTTGCCGTCGCGAAACAGCGGCAGCGGGCGCTGCCGTGCCACCTGCAGCAGACGCGGCAGCAGCGTGCGGTCGCCGGGACCGTAGAGGCCGCGCGGCCGCAGCACCACCGGGCTGATCTCAGGCGCCGCCAGCACGATCTCCTCGGCCTGCCGCTTGGTGCGGGCATAGTGGTTGACCGGAGGGGGCAAGGCCGCATTCTCGGAAACTCCGAGCTGGTCGCGATAGGCGAAACAGACCGTCGGGCTGGAGATATGGACGAAGCGGCGCACGCCTTGCCGGCGCGCGAAATCGCTGAGGTTGCGGGTAGCTGTGACATTTGCCGTCTGGAAATCCGCCAACCTGCCGAAGGGCGCGGAAAGTGCCGCGCAGTGGATGATCGCATCGACGCCGTCGAGAGCGCGCGCGGCAGCTGCATCGAATGGTTGAGACAAATCGAGCCGAACGACCCGATGACCAGCGGCTTCGAGCGCCGCGCAGCGTTTGGCGTCCCTGCCAAGACCCAGCGCCGGTGTGCCCAGTGCAGCCAGCCGCGCCATGACATGCGCGCCGAGGAAGCCGCTGGCGCCGGTGACGAGGACGCGTCCCACGGTCATGCTTCCAGCGCCATGCCGCCGAACGACACGCCGGCCGAGGTGCCGAGGAACAGCACTTTGGCGCCGGGCACAATGCGTTGTTCGCGGCGCGCGACGTCGAGCGCAAAGGGGATGGAAGCGGCGATCTGATTGCCGTAGCGCGCCGCGATGTCGACCAGCTTTTCCCTGGCGAAGCCGGTCTGGCGCGCCATGTGGGCGAGCGCCAAAGGGCTCGCCTGATGCGGCACGACGAGGTCGACATCGTCGTGCCGCCAGCCGGCGCGATCGAGCAACTCCGCTACAAAGCCGTTGAAATGGCGTGACGTGACGCGAAACAGTTCCTTACCCTCCATGTGGAACAGGCTGTGGCGGGCGAATTCCTCAGGCTCACGATGAAAGTCGAACCGGGTGCCACCGGAGCCGATGCTGCAGGCCTCATAGGCGGAAGGGTAGGTGCGCATCAGGTTGGCCGCGACCCGACCCTCGCTTGGGGCCTGTTGCAGCACGGCGGCCGCCGCGCCATCGCCGAAGAGGGCCGCAATTTCCGGCTGGTCCTGCCACGGCAGGGCGCGCGAGGCGATTTCAGACGAGAACACCAGCGCCGTCCGGCATTGCCCGGCCTCGATCAGGCGCGACGCGGTCTCGAAGGCTGTGAGGAAACCGAGGCAGGTGCTGTTGACGTCGAAGGCGGCCGCCGACCCATCGGCAAGGCCGAGGCGCTGCATGACCAGCGGAGCAGTCGACGGCAACGGCTGATAAGGCACGCCGCAACCGCCGATGACCAGATCGACACTGCCTGCCTCAAGTTCGGCATCGGCAAGCGCCAGACGGGCTGCGGCACAAGCAAGGTCGACCTGCGATTCGGCGTCGCAGACATAGCGTTCGATGACGCCGGTCGCGGCCTCGAAATGTCCGTCGCCAAACCCCAGCCGCGCGTCGAGGGCGCGCGAGGTCACGCATCGAGCCGGTACGGCTCGCCCGGTTCCGATGATCCTGATCCGCATTCTCAGCCCGCCGCTTGAGTTGCGCTTTTCGCAATTCCTAAGTCGGATCGTTCGGCGACAACAGCGTCGTTTTCAAGACGCGCCGCAAAAGCGCTTACGCCTTGCGCTCCCAGCGGCGGTCGGGCGTCTGCTGCCAGTAGGTGACCGCGTGGCCCGCTTCTTTCAACACCTTCCAATGCGTCCGCGCGCTTTCGACCTGGGCCGCGTCATGGCCGTCGAACAGGAACACGGCGCGTTCGTAGCCGGCGAGATCGGCGGGTGCGGCGCCATCGACGAGGAAGCGTATCTGCGCCTGGTTGGGGTTGGCGTCGCTCGTGGTGAGCAAGATTGGCTGTTCGGCCGGATGGGCTTCACGGTCGGTCGCGTGCGCGAGGAACGAATCGTCCCTGAATGTCCACAGATGCAGGTCGAGCGCATCGCGCCGCTCCTCGGTCCCGGTCTGCACCACGGCGCGCCAGCCGCGACCGACGCTGCGCTCGAGCAGGCCGGGAAGCGCATCCTCCAGCGTCGATTCGGTCAGGTGGTAGAACAGGACATCGGCCATGCCCTGCCTTATCCCTCGTAATTGTCGCGCACCAGCCGGTCGAGCAGCCTGACGCCAAAGCCCGAACCCCAGGATTGGTTGATCTCGCTCGGCGGAGAGCCCATCGCGGTGCCGGCGATGTCGAGATGCGCCCACGGCGTTTCCTTGACGAAGCGCTGCAGGAACTGCGCGGCGATGATGGCGCCACCATAGCGGCCGCCGATGTTCTTCATGTCGGCGTTCTTGGAATCGATCAGCTTGTCGTATTCGGGCCCAAGCGGCATGCGCCACAGCCGCTCCTGCGTCGCCTGGCCGGCCGCCGTCAACCTGTCCGACAGTTCGTCATTGTTGGAGAACAGGCCGGCATAATGCTGGCCGAGCGCGACCATGATGGCGCCGGTCAGCGTCGCCAGATTGACCATGAATTTCGGCTGGAAGCGGTCGTTGCAATACCACAGCGCGTCGGCCAGAACGAGGCGTCCTTCGGCGTCGGTGTTGAGCACCTCGATGGTCTGACCCGACATCGAGGTGACGATGTCGCCGGGGCGCTGGGCATGGCCGTCGACGGCATTTTCCACCAGCCCGACGATGCCGACGACATTGGCCTTGGCCTTGCGCGCGGCCAGCGCCTGGATGAGCCCGATGACGGCCGCGGCACCGCCCATGTCGCCCTTCATGTCTTCCATGCCGGAGGCCGGCTTCATAGAATTGCCGCCGGTGTCGAAGGTGACGCCCTTGCCGACGAAGGCGACCGGTGCGTCCTTGGCCTTGCCGCCCTTCCATTGCATGACAGCCATCCGGGCGCCGCGTGGCGAGCCTTGCGCGACACCGAGGAGCGAGCCCATGCCGAGCTTCTTCATTTCCTTCTCGGTGAGGATCTCGACCTCGACGCCGAGCGCTTCCAGTTCCTTGGCGCGGGCGGCGAATTCGATCGGGCCGAGCGTATTGGCCGGTTCGTTGACAAGGTCGCGCGCCAGAAGCACGCCGTCGATGACCGCAACCTCATCGGCGAAGGCCTTTTTCGCCGCGGCAGGATCGGCGGTGTGGATGGTCACCTTGACCGGTTTCTTCGGCTCGGCATCGTCCTTGTCTTTCCTGGTCTTGTATTTGTCGAAGGAGTAGCTGCGCAGAATGATGCCGGCGGCAAGGTTCGCCGCTTGCCTGCCGCCAATCTTTGCGCCCGGCACATCGAGGATGACGGCCACCTCCGCTGCCTTGCGCAGGGACGCGGCGATGGTGCCGCCAAGCTTCAGCCAGGCAAAGTCATCGAGGCCGGCGACCTTGCCGGCGCCGACCGCCACCAGTCGGTCGAGCGATGTTCCCTGCGGCGCCAGTACTTCGACGACACCGGCGAATTTGCCGGAAAACTCCGCCACCGGAAACGCCCGCGCCAGCGTTCCTGCCGGGTCGCAGGCCTTTGCCGGTTCGCCAAGACCACCATCGTCGGCCGCCAGCACGAAGATGCTGCCCTTTTTGGGTGCGGCAAATTTGGCGAAGGCGATCAATGGTCTCAAAGTCATCAGGTCCTGCTTTCGGGAAACGGCTCAGATTTTCAGGAAAAATGCATTCTCAGGGAAGATGCGCGACATTTGGTCGTTTTCCTTGATTTGGCAAGACTTTGCCGGAATCAGGGCTCATATGCGCAGCGGAATCGATAACGATTCGTCGCGGCACGGCCCCGCTTTCCTGCCGCAACCTGTTGTTAACCATCGATGTTCTCCCTTTCTTATCCATTGCCGCCGACACTCCGGCCTGCGGGACGGGCGATGTGGGACGGAGAATCGGATCGAACCGCCTGAAAGAAATGGCCAAACGCACCCAGTTGTACAGCCGCAGCCGGACGACTACCTTGTCCGCGGGCATGATGCCGTTCGGCAAATCGAGAAAAGCCTTACATGAAGGTCGTTGAACGCTACATCATGCGTCGCGCACTGGCGGTGTTTCTCGCTGCGCTGATCTGGACGCTGGCCATTGTCTGGACGACGCAGGTGCTTGCCCGCATCGACCTGGTCACCGATAGTGGCCAATCGGCGCTGACTTTTTTCGAGGTCGCGGGCCTCATCATCCCCACCATCATCCCGATCGTGGTGCCATTCGCCCTGGTGGTGGCGGTGGCCCAGACGCTCAGCGTCATGAACTCCGATTCGGAATTGGCCGTCATCAACGCCGCCGGCGCCTCGCGCTGGACGATTGTGCGGCCGGTCCTGCTGATCGCGCTGGCGGCCAGCGTCTTTTCCTTCGCGGTCGACAATGGCGTCGAACCCTATGCCAGGCAGAAGAACCGCCAGCTGATCGCATCCTCGCGCGCCGATCTCTTGTCGCTGATCATCCAGGAAGGCACGTTCCGCAAGATCGACGACGGGCTGTTCCTGCAGATAGGCGAGCGGCTGCCGGACAACCGGCTCGGCGGCATCTTCGTGGCCGATTCGCGCGAGGAAGGCGCCAATCTGATCTATTATGCCAAGAGCGGCAGCGTCGTCGAAAAGGGTGATGAGAAGGTGCTGATGATGAATGACGGCGTCATTCATCGCAAGACGCTGACCGGCGATCTGTCGGTCATCCGCTTCACGTCCTACGCCTTCGACCTTTCCGCCTTCATGTCGGCGGCGAACGATATCATGCTCCTGCCCAAGGACCGAACGACGCAATACCTGCTCAACCCGGATCCGAACGACAAGATCTTCCAGCGCAGGCCCGGCGCCTACAAGGCCGAGCTCGACCAGCGCTTTTCCGAATGGTCCTATTCGCTGGTGTTCGCGCTGATCGCGCTGGCGGTCGCAGGCGATGCGCGCTCACACCGCGAGGCGCGCATCCACCCGCTGATCACAGCCATCGCCATTGCGCTGTTCGTGCGCTGGCTGGGCTTCTTTGCCGCCGGCAAGGCGGACAAGATCCCGCAATACGCCTATATGGTCTATGGCGTGCCGGTCATCGCCTCGGCGGTCGCCATCTGGTTCATCGTCACCTCGCGAAGCATGGAACTGCCCGGCAGCTGGGCCGACTGGATGACGAATTTCGCCGGCCGCGTCAGCGATGGCTGGACGGCGCTCAAGCTGCGCCTCAATCGGCGCTACACATCCGGCCAGGGAGCCTGACGATGGGCTGGACCCTGGGCCGCTACTTCTTCTTTCGCTACGTGTCGATCACGATCTGGTTCTTCATCGGCCTTCTGGCGCTGGTGTTCCTGATCGACTTCACCGAGTTGTCCGGCCGCATCACCGGCCTGCCGGGCTTCACCTACGGCACGGCGGTCGCCATCTCGGCGCTGAGGATGCCGATGATCATGCTGCAGACGGTGCCGTTCGTCGGCCTGTTCTCGGCGATGGCGACGCTGGTCTCGCTCAACCGAAAATACGAGCTGGTGATTGCGCGCTCGGCCGGAGTGTCGGCCTGGCAGTTTCTGTTGCCCTGCTGCATCGGTGCGCTGTTATTCGGCATATTGTCGGTCAGCGTGCTCAATCCGATCGCCGCGCATGGCTTCTCATGGTCGGAGCAGATGGAAAACCAGCTGCGATCCGGCAATTCGAACGCGGTGGCGGCCGATGCCACGCCGTGGATCCGCCAGAAAACCAACTCCGGCGATACCATCATCGGCGCCCGCGCCATCCTGAACCAGGGCCTGGAAATGGCCGACACCGTGTTCTTCGTCCTCGATCCGCAGGGCAATATCGTCGAGCGCAAGGACGCGGCCCGGGCCTTTCTGCGCGACGGCTACTGGGAATTGCAGGACGTCAAGGTGTTCAAGGACGGCAACATCCGTTCCGAAACGACCGACCAGTTGCCGACCAACCTCAAGCCGGAATTCGTGCAGGAACGGCTGGCGCGCCCCGAAACCATCCCGTTTTACGACCTTCCCGGCAAGATTGAGGTTGCCCGCTCCTTCGGCCTCAAGGCAAATGCCTTCGCCATGCAGTTCGATTCGCTGGTGGCGTTACCGTTCCTGCTTGTGGCCATGACGCTGATTGCGGCAACAGTTTCAATGCGATTTGCGAGGATGGGGCAGTCGGCAACGATGATTCTGGGTGGCGTCCTCGCCGGCTTTCTGCTTTATGTCGTTTCGGTATTGGTCAAGGCATTCGGCGTTGCGGGATTCGTGCCCACAGCCGTGGCTGCATGGGTTCCGGTTGTCGTGGCTATGTTCTTTGGGGTGACATTCCTGCTATACAAGGAAGACGGCTAGTGAGGGAGGCGGCTTTGCGCAGCCATAGGCAGGCCGGTTTGGCGCGCCTCTATTCGGCGAGCGCCTTGGCATGCCTGCTCGCCTGCGGCGTGCTGACGGCCCCTGCGCTGGCGCAGGACGTTACCGACGTGGCAACGAAGGTTCCCTCCGGCTCCCAGATGCTGCTGGCGGCCGACACGCTCGTCTATAACAACGACAACCAGACGGTCACCGCCATCGGCGGCGTCCAGATCGACTATGGCGGCAACAAGCTCGTCGCCCAGCGCGTCGTCTATGATCGAAACACCAAGCGGCTGGTTGCCAGCGGCAATGTCGAGATCGTCAACAGCGACGGCACCAAGATCAACTCGCAGCATATCGACATTACCGACGATTTCGCTGACGGTTTCGTTAATGCGCTGCGCGTCGAAACGCCCGAAAAAGCCTATTTCGCCGCCGAAAGCGCCGAGCGCATGGGCGGCGTGCTGACAACGTTCCACAACGGCGTCTATACGGCCTGCGAGCCTTGCGAAGACAAGCCGGACAAGGCGCCGACCTGGCGGATCAAAGCCAGGAAGATCATTTGGAACGGCGAAAAGAAGACGGTTCGCTTCGAGAACGCGAATTTCGAATTCTTCGGCTTCCCGCTGGCTTATCTGCCGGCGTTCGAGATCGCCGACCCTACGGTCAAGCGCAAAAGCGGCTTCCTGATCCCCAGCATCGGCTACAACAACCGTCTCGGCGTCGGCGTCAAAGTCCCCTACTATTTTGCCCTGTCGCCGACCTATGACCTCACCGTTACCGGCAGCGGCTACACCAAGCAGGGTTTCCTCGGCGAGGCCGAGTGGCGCCAGCGCTTCAACAATGGCCAATACACGCTGAAGCTTGCCGGAATCAACCAGCAGGACCCTGGCGCTTTCCGTGATTTCGCGGCTTTCCCCGGCGGCTACAATGTCAATTCGGGGCCAGCAGGCGATCCGAACAAATTCCGCGGGATGATGGGCACCAAAGGCCAGTTCGCCATCAATCCGCGCTGGGACTTCGGCTGGGATATCCTGCTTCAGACCGACAAGAATTTTTCGCGTACCTACACGATCGAAGGCTACAACGACGCCGTGCATCAATCGTCGGTCTACCTGACCGGCCTAAACGACCGCAATTATTTCGATGTGCGCGCCATGCGCTTCCAGGTTCAGGAAAACACACCGGACGGCAACGTCGCATCGCGCAGCGACAAGCAGCCCTGGGTGTTGCCGTCGCTCGACTATGCCTACATCCCCGACATGTCGGTGGCCGGCGGCCAGCTGTCGTTCAACGTCAATGCACGAGTCATTCGCCGCGACGATCTCGATCAGGCCTATTTTACCCCCTACGTGCCGGGCTCCGGCGTCCAGCGCGTGCGCGGCATCGAGGGCGAATCCGGTCGCCTCACCGCCGAAGCCGAATGGAAGCGTACCTTCACCACGGACGGCGGATTGCAGTTGACGCCCCTTCTGGCTCTGCAGGGCGACGTCGACTATCTCAACGCTTCTTCGGCTTCGCTGACTGCGGTAAACCAGATGGCAACGAATGTCGGTGCCGCCGACGACATGCGGTCTTCCTTCGCCCGTTACATGGCGACCGCCGGCCTTGAGATGCGCTGGCCGGTGCTGTTTTCGATGGCCGGCTCCAGCCATATCGTCGAGCCGATGGCGCAGGTCTTCATGCGCCCGAACGAGCAGTATGTCGGCGGGCTCGCCGTTCCCAACGAGGATGCACAGAGCTTCGTCTTCGATGCCACGACGCTGTTCGAGCGCGACAAGTTCTCCGGCTACGACCGCGTCGAAGGCGGCAGCCGCGCCAATGTCGGATTCCGCTATTCCGGCGCCTATGACAATGGCTGGGGCACCAATGCCATCTTCGGCCAATCCTACCAGCTGGGCGGCCGCAACTCCTTCAATTCGCCGGATCTGGTCAATGTCGGCGCCAATGTCGATGGCGCTGCTAATTCGGGCCTGGAGACTTCGACCTCCGACTATGTCGGCCTTGTCGGCTTCAGCAGCCCGAGCGGCTTCTCCGGTTCGCTCAGCGGCCGCTTCGACGAGCAGACCTTCGAAGTTCGCCGTGCCGAGGTGAAGGCCGCCTATTCCGGGCTGCCGGTTTCGCTGAGCGCCAAATACGCCTTCATCCAGGCGCAGCCGCTCTATGGTTTCACCACCGATCGCCACGAAGTCACGCTCGGCGCCTCGACGCACCTGGCCGAAAACTGGCGCGTCTTCGGCACCGGCACCTACGACCTGCAACAAAGCGTGCTGGTCAAGGACGGCGTCGGCTTTGCCTACAATGATTCCTGCTTCACCTACCTGATGACGTACTCGGAATCACGCGACATCAACACCAAGGAAGTGTCGCAGAATGTCGGCTTCAACCTGTCGTTCCGCACGCTCGGCGATTTCGGCTCGTCCCAAAGCTCGATCGACTCCATCCAGTAGAGCCGGCTGACGACATCGTTTTGCCGCATAAAGCGGGCACGGATTTCGCCAATATCGGGCTGGAATCGGCCAAAACCGGGCTAGAATTGGGATGCTTTCGATGAGGAAATACCTGTTTTCGGCAGGATTCGCGCTCCTGTTCGCGGCGACCTCGGTCTCTGTCACCACGATGGTACCGCCGGCCTTCGCCAGTGAAATCAAGTATGTCGTCAACAACATGCCGATCACCACCGGCGACATCGCGCACCGGGCTGCCTTCCTGAAACTGCAGCGCAAGAAGGGTGACGCGGGTCAGGAAATGATCGACCAGACGCTGCGTATGGCGGAGGCCAGGCGTCTCGGCATCCGCATCTCCGACGCCCAGGTAGAGGCTGCCTATCAGCGCTTTGCCTCGAGCAACAAGATGCAGCTCAAGCAGCTCGACGGTGTCATGGCGCAGTCCGGCGTGACCAAGGAGCATTTCAAGGAATTCATCCGCTCCCAGATGGCGTGGAACCAGGCGCTGAGCGCACGCTACAGCGGCGGCGGCGGGGAGGTGAGCGAACAGGATCTGGTCAAGCGCATGCTCGAAAAAGGCGGCGCCAAGCCAAGCGCCACCGAGTACATGCTGCAGCAGGTGATCTTCGTGGTGCCGAAGGCCGAGCGCAGTGCCACACTCGCCAAACGCAAGCGCGAGGCTGAAGCCATGCGCGCCCGCTTCAATGGCTGCAACACCACGCGTGAATTCGCCAAGGGCCTGATCGACGTCACCGTTCGCGACCTCCCCCGATTGCTGGCGCCGCAACTGCCGCCGGACTGGGCCGAGCAGATCAAGGCCACCAAGCTGGGCGGCGCCACGGCCGTGCGCGAGACCGATCGCGGCATTGAATTCATCGGCATCTGCTCGTCGCGCGAGGTTTCCGACGACAAGGCGGCCCAGATGGTGTTCCAGAGCGAAGGCAGCGGCGACAAGAACGCCGACGAGCTCTCGGCCAAATATGTCGAAGAGCTGAAGGCGAAAGCCAAGATCGTTACGCGCTGAACCGGCCGAGCCGTGCGTGAGACAGAGCTTCCGCTGGCGCTGAGCGTCGGCGATCCATCCGGCGTCGGTCCGGAAATCGCCATTGCCGCGTGGCAGAGCGCCCGCGGTTCCGGTGCCGCGCCCTTCTATCTTCTCGCCGATCCGGCGCTGATTGCCGCGCGGGCGCGCCGGCTCGGCGCGGCGGTGGCAATCGCCGAGACGGTGCCGGCCCAAGCGGCTGGTGTCTTTCAACACGCCTTGCCCGTGGTGCCGCTGGCGGCCCACTTCACCGATGATCCCGGCCGGCCCGACCCGGCCAATGCCGCCGGCATCATCGAGGCCATCGATCGCGCCGTCGCCGACTGCCTTGCCGGTCACGCGGCCGCGGTCGTCACCTGTCCGATCGCGAAGAAGCCGCTTTACGATGCCGGCTTCGGCTTTCCCGGTCACACCGAATATCTGGCGCATCTGGCCTCGCTCCACACCGGCGGCACGGTGACGCCGGTGATGCTGCTCGCCGGCCCCGAATTGCGCACCGTTCCGGTCACCATCCACATCGGGCTGGCCGAGGTGCCGAAGACGCTGACGACGGAGCTGATCGTTGCCATCGCGCGCATCACCGCCGGCGATCTTGCACGCCGTTTCGGCATCGCCAGGCCGAGGCTCGCGCTTGCCGGCCTCAATCCGCATGCCGGCGAAAGCGGCGCCATGGGGACAGAGGACGAGCGCATCATTCGTCCTGCGGTCGACATGTTGCGGGCGCAAGGCATCGATGCCTTCGGACCGCTGCCGGCCGATACGATGTTTCATGCGCGCGCTCGCGCCGGCTACGACGTGGCGGTCTGCATGTATCATGACCAGGCGTTGATCCCGGCCAAGGCGCTGGCCTTCGACGAGGCCGTCAACGTCACGCTTGGCCTGCCGTTCATCCGCACCTCGCCCGATCACGGCACAGCCTTCGACATCGCCGGCAAGGGCATCGCACGTCCCGACAGCCTGATCGCGGCGCTGAAGCTGGCCCGCCGGCTGGCCGATACCGGCGCAAAGCCCGCAGTTGCATGAGCCAAAAATCATGAGCCCAAAATTCATGAGCATTGACGGGCTGCCGCCGCTGCGCGAGGTGATCGGGCGCCATGGACTGCAGGCAAAGAAGGCGCTTGGCCAGAATTTCCTGCTCGACCTCAACTTGACCGGCAAGATCGCGCGGGTAGCCGGCGACCTCAGCGACAGCACGGTCATCGAGGTCGGCCCCGGCCCCGGCGGGCTGACCAGGGCGCTGCTCTCTGCCGGTGCCCGTCGCGTTGTCGCCATCGAGCGCGACGAACGCTGCCTTGCCGCCTTGGCCGAGGTCTCCAACCACTATCCGGGCCGGCTCGAGGTGATCAGCGGCGACGCGTTGAAGACGGATTTTGCCACTCTTGCCAAAGCCGCGTCACAAGGCAGCGGCCCCGTGAGGATTGCCGCCAACCTGCCCTACAATATCGGCACCGAGCTGTTGATCCGTTGGCTTACCGTGGCGGACTGGCCACCCTTCTATCAATCGATGACGCTGATGTTCCAGCGCGAGGTGGCCGAGCGCATTGTCGCCGGTGCCGGCAGCGATGCTTATGGCCGGCTCGGCGTCCTGGCGGGCTGGCGGACCGAGGCGAGGATCGCCTTCGACGTGCCGCCGCAAGCGTTCACGCCGCCACCCAAGGTAACGTCGTCGGTGGTGCATCTGGTGCCGCGCGCCAGCCCTTTGTCAACCGACGTGAAAAAACTCGGTCGCGTCACCGAAGCCGCTTTCGGCCAGCGCCGGAAAATGCTGCGGCAGAGCGTGAAGAGCCTGGGTGGCGAGGCACTGCTGACGCGCGCCGGCATCGATCCGACCCGGCGTGCGGAGACGCTCAGCGTCGAGGAATTCGTGCGGCTGACAAACGCGGTTTGACCGGCGGCGCTAGCGCGGCCGTGGACCCAAATCGCATCCTGTGTGACAGCGATGACAAGCAGCATATAGCGGCATGCAGTTGCCGGTGAGTCGCCGAGCGTGATATTGTCGTCATATGAAAAAGAGTACCTCAAGCCTCCGGCCGACCCAAAATGGCCAGTTTGTCCTGACCAGCGGCAGGGGCGAAAAAATCAGCGCGGTTGAAGGCTTGAAGCTATCGCAACGTATGGGCTTCATTCTGAAGGAAAGCCGTGAGCGCGGCCTGAGCGGGGATGAGCGCAGGGCGCTTATCAAGGACCAAGTAACCCGCAAGCAGTAGGATCGGCAGGTGGTCTATGCCGCTGAACATGATCCGCTGTGCTACCCAGGCACGACCGTTCTCCGCAACAGGCTGAATATCAAAGACCAGGCCCAATTCGATGAATTCGAGTTGGCACTTTTCCTGACCAGGGCCGACGAACATATCCCCGCAGGCCGTCTGGATTTCGTGCACTACAAGGCTGTCCATCATCACCTGTTCCAGGACGTTTATGAATGGGCGGGAGAGGTTCGCGCCATCCGCATCGGCAAGGGGGGCAACTGGTTCTGCTATCCTGAGTATATCAACCAGGAAATGCATAGAATTTTCGGCGAACTCGCCGACGGTGATTATCTCTGCGAACTCGACCTCGACGCCTTCGCCGTTCGGGCCGCGCATGTTTTGGCCGAAATCAATGCCGTCCACCCGTTTCGCGAAGGCAACGGCCGCACGCAGCTTACCTTTCTGGCAAT
The DNA here is from genome assembly GCF_057786115.1 of Mesorhizobium sp. P170090. Classification (NCBI taxonomy): domain Bacteria; kingdom Pseudomonadati; phylum Pseudomonadota; class Alphaproteobacteria; order Hyphomicrobiales; family Phyllobacteriaceae; genus Mesorhizobium; species Mesorhizobium sp. P170090. Next base: position 3,041,851 of record NZ_JBYNWH010000001.1, on the reverse strand, counting down.
GCTGATGGAGAATGCGGGATTCCCATTCAATGCCGATATGCTCGGTCGCGAAAACGTCCTGAATCCGATGATTGAGAGCTTTGCCGGCGAGGAAACCCCATTTGCAGAACTCATAAAAGATACCGCCAGCCAGTAACAGATGCCCACAGCGTCCATATTGCCAGATCGTTTGCCAAAGACGCCTTCATGGGACAGCCGGCCATCGGGGAACGACAGCTGCCTATTCCGTCTTCTCGTCCAGCAACCCCGAGACGAAATCGAACAGCCCGGGCCGGCGGTCGCGCCGCAGCCTTTCCGCCGTCACGATGCCACGCACTTCGGCGAAGGCGCGGTCGAGATCGTCGTTGACGATGACAAAGTCATATTCCTTCCAGTGCTCGATCTCGTTGCGGGCGTTCTTCAGCCTGGTCTCGATCACGTGCTCCTGGTCCTCGGCGCGGCGCTTAAGGCGCGACTTCAATTCCTTCATCGACGGCGGCAGGATGAAGATCGAGACAATGTCGGCGCGCATCTTCTCCTTGAGCTGCTGGGCGCCTTGCCAGTCGATGTCGAAGAGCATGTCACGGCCCTGCGCCAGCGCCAGTTCGGCCGGCTCGCGCGGCGTCGCGTAGCAATTGCCGTGCACCTCGGCCCATTCGAGCAATGCGTCGGAATCGCGCAGCCGCTCGAACTCGCGCGTGGTGCGGAAGTGATAGTGGACGCCCTCGATCTCCGAGCCGCGGCGTGGCCTGGTAGTGACCGAGACCGATAATTCCAGGCTGCCGTCGCTTTCCAGCAGGTTGCGCGCGATCGTCGACTTGCCGGCGCCCGACGGCGACGACAGGACCAGCATCAGCCCGCGGCGGCGAATGCGGGATCCGAGATCCCTGGCAACCATCGGCTCCTTGCCACCCATTCGGGTTTACTCCAGATTCTGGACCTGTTCGCGAAACTGGTCGACCACCGCCTTCAGTTCCAGCCCGATAGCGGTGACAGTGGCGGCGTTCGACTTGGAACACAGCGTATTTGATTCGCGGTTGAATTCCTGCGCCAGAAAATCGAGCTTGCGGCCGATGGCGCCGCCATTTGCCAGCAGCGCTCTGCCCGACGCCACATGCGTCTTCAGCCGATCGATCTCTTCACGGATATCGGCCTTGGTGGCCAGGAACGCCGCTTCCATGTGCAGCCGGCCGGCATCGAGGTTGGCCGACGCATCCATCAGCAGCCGCACCTGTTCGGCGATTCGCTCGCGGATCGCCGCCGGTTCGCGCGACGGGTCGGCCTCGGCTTGAAGCGTCAACGCCTCGATGGCGTCGATATGGCCGGAAAGCAGCGAACGCAGCGCTTCGCCCTCGCTCTGGCGTGCCTGCTCGAGGCCTGTAAGCGCCGTTTCCAGCGCGGACAGGATTGACGCGTCGAGTGCTGCCCGCACCTCCTCGGTTTCGCTGGTTTCAGGGATATCGAGCACGCCGCGCAGGGAAAGCAGACCGTCGGCAGTTGCCGGACCAACACCGAACTGGTCCTGCAGCCGCTTGGCCAAGCCCGCCAGATCCCTGAGGAAGGCTTCGTTGACCACTGGCTGCGCCTGCTGGCCGGCGGCGCGGCCGACGGTCAGCGTCGCCTGGAAATTGCCACGCGAAAAGCGCTTCTGCAGCGTCTGCCGCACAGTCGGTTCGAGCCGCTCGAAACCTTGCGGCAGCCGCAACCTGACCTCGACGCTCTTGCCGTTGACCGACTTGACCTCCCAGGCGATCGAGGCGCCGTCATGTTCGGCAACAGTGCGTGCAAATCCGGTCATGCTCTGCAAATTCATGATGCGGCTCGTGTCTCCCTGATGGTCCGATTCTAATAATTGCGCATGCGTTCGATATCACGGGCAGCGCGAATGTCAGAATCGCAATACCGGCAAGATCTTGATTTCTGGTGTCGTTTCGATCTCGCGGGGCTGAAATCGAGCGAAGCAGAGGCACCCGAGCAAGACCGAAGACGCTTCGAACGGCGCTACTCGTTCAAAGCAGCAGCGCGTCCGCCTCTGTCCGCATCGCTTAAGGTCGATCCGTCTGAAAGCGCCGGCCTGCTACTGGGCGGCACCCGTATCGCCGGCATCACCGCTGTCACCGGCGGCATCGCCACTTGCGTCACCGTTGTCGTCGCCATCCGCCGGCGCATCGGTCTGGCCCGGAGTCTTGGCGCCCTTGGCGGCGTCTTCAGCCTGCTTCTTCTGCAGTGCCCGGTAGCGGGCAACGTTCTCATTGTGCTCGGCAAGCGTGGTGGCAAAGACGTGGCCGCCGGTGCCGTCGGCGACGAAATAGAGATCATCGGTCTTCGACGGGTTGGCGACGGCTTCGAGCGCGGCGCGGCCGGGATTGGCGATCGGCGTCGGCGGCAGGCCGTTGATCAGATAGGTGTTGTAAGGCGTCTGTTTCTGGATGTCAGATTGATAAATCGGCCGGTCGGCGGGTTTGCCCTTGCCGCCGAACAGGCCGTAAATGATGGTCGGATCGGATTGCAGCCGCATGCCCTTGGCCAGACGGTTGAGGAAGACGGCGGCAACGCGCGAGCGCTCGTCGCCCCGGCCGGTTTCCTTTTCGACGATCGAGGCCAAGGTGACGAAGTCGTCGACATTGGCCAGAGGCAGGTCGGGCGCGCGCCGCTGCCAGACCTCGTCGACCAGCTTCTTCTGGTCGGCGAGCAGCTTGTCGACCATCTGTTGGCGCGTGGCGCCGCGGGTAAAGCGCAGCGTGTCGGTGGCGAGGCTGCCCTCAGCCGGCTTGGCGGCCGGCATGTCGCCGGTCAGCGCATCCTGCTCGGCGATGCGCTGCAGCGCCTGCTCGACCGTCAGGCCCTCGGGAATGGTCAGCGAGTACATCACCGACTTGCCGCTCTTCAGAAGCTCCATGATGTCGCGCATGGAGGCGCGCGGCTTTATCTCGTATTCGCCTGCCTTCAGCGCTGAATCATTGCCATAGACCCGCACGGCGATGCGGAAGATGCGGGCATCGCTGATCAGCCCACGCCGTTCGAGCTGGTCGGCAATATCCTGGACGCCGGTGCTCGGCTTGACCAGGAAGGTGTCGCCGGCCACCGACGGGCCCGGTTCGTTGAATGCCTGCTTGCCGAAATAGAGCGAAACGCCGGCGGCGAGGATCATCAACATCACCGCGGAGATGACGAAGTTCATGAACACGACGACTTGGCTGCGCGAGGCGCGCGAGCGCTTTGGTGGTGGTGTGCCGGCTTCCGGGCGCAAAGCTTCGGCCGCGGTCTTCGGCACGATCGGGCCGGTCTGCTGGTTTTGTCCGAATTGTCCGCTGCCGCCCGGATTGGTGTTCATTAGCGCCCTACCATCTGATCTCTTAGAGCGACCATGCGCCCGATTGGACGCACAGCGTGCCCTAACATTTCAAGCCTACGCATCGTGCTTTTAAAAAAAGCGCCTTCGGTTTCAGGCCGATGCGACGAATCCCCAGCGGCAGAGTAGGCTTGAATATGGCAAAATTGACGACAGACCGCTGGCGCGCCGGTCGATACCGCAATCAGCCTGTATAACGCTGGAATACCAGCGAAGCGTTGGTGCCGCCGAAGCCGAAGGAGTTGGACAGCGCCACGTCGACCTGGCGATGCCGTGGCGTGTTCGGAACAAGATCGATCGCGGTTTCGCGTTCCGGGTTGTCAAGATTGATGGTAGCTGGCGCGATGTTGTCTCTGATAGCGAGGATCGAAAAGATCGCCTCGGCGGCACCCGCGGCACCCAGGAGATGGCCGATCGACGACTTGGTCGACGACATCGAGATTTTCGAGGCGGCGTTGCCGACCAGCCGCTCGACGGCGCCGAGTTCGATCGTGTCGGCCATGGTCGAGGTGCCGTGCGCGTTGATGTAGTCGACGTCGGCGGGCGTCAGCTTGGCCCGGTTCAGCGCCGCCGTCATGCAGCGGAAGGCGCCGTCGCCGTCTTCGGCCGGTGCAGTGATGTGATAGGCATCGCCGGTCAGGCCGTAGCCGGTGACCTCGGCATAGATCTTGGCGCCGCGCGCCTTGGCGTGTTCGAGTTCTTCCAGCACGACGACCCCGGCGCCCTCGCCCATGACGAAGCCGTCACGGTCGCGGTCATAGGGACGCGAGGCCTTCTCAGGCGTGTCGTTGCGGTCGGTGGACAGTGCCCGGCAAGCAGCGAAGCCGGCAAGCGATAGTCTGGTCACCGGCGATTCCGCGCCGCCGGCCAGCATCACGTCGGCATCGCCGAAGATGATCAGCCGGGCGGCATCGCCAATGGCGTGCGCGCCGGTCGAGCAGGCGGTGACGACGGCGTGGTTGGGGCCTTTCAGCCCATGCCGGATCGATACCTGGCCAGATACCAGGTTGATAATGTTGCCGGGAATGAAGAATGGACTGATACGGCGCGGTCCGCGCTCTTTCAGGATGATAGCGTTCTCGGCGATGCCCTCGAGGCCGCCAATGCCGGAGCCGATCATGACGCCGGTGGCGCAGCGCTCGGCTTCGGTGCTGGGCTCCCAGCCGGAATCCTTCAGCGCTTCGTCGGCGGCCGCAATCCCGTAAAGGATGAAGTCGCCGATCTTGCGCAGTTCCTTGGGCTCGAGCACGGCTTCGGGATTGAGCGTGCCGTTGGTGCCGTCACCGCGAGGAATGACGTGGGCGATCTTGCAGGCAAGATCTTCCACTTCGAACTCGGTGACGCGCTTCGCGGCGCTGCGGCCGGTCAGAAGTTCCTTCCAGCTGTGCTCGAAGCCCATGCCGAACGGCGAAACCAGGCCAAGGCCCGTGACGACGACACGCCTCATCGCAGGTCCTCCCCGGTGATGACTGCGGATGGTGTCAGGCCGAAGCCTTGTCGATGTACTTCACGGCATCGCCGACGGTCAGGATGGTCTCGGCCGCATCGTCCGGAATCTCGACGCCGAACTCTTCTTCGAAGGCCATGACGAGTTCGACCGTGTCGAGGCTGTCTGCGCCCAGATCATCGATGAAGCTCGCCTGCTCCGTCACCTTGTCGGCATCGACGCCAAGATGTTCGATGACGATCTTCTTGACGCGCTCTGCGGTGTCACTCATTTGGGGCATCCTCGTCTTTTGTTTGTCTGTCTTCGTTAGCGGGCAGAATGCCGCTAATCAAGCTGAAAGATGGTCCTGCCGGAAACGCAACGATGCCGGACCGGTTTTTGCCCGAACCGCCGGGTTGCGGGCCGCATTACACGAAAAATGGCTGAGGTCCAAGGCGAAATGGTCTCTTTTCACAAGCCGGCCATGTCTTCTTATCACCCGGCAATATCCTGTCAGATCATGGCCATGCCACCGTTGACATGGATGGTCTGGCCGGTGACGTAGGCTGCCTCGTTGGAGGCGAGATAGGCGACGGCCGACGCCACTTCAACACTCGTGCCCATGCGGCGCGTCGGGATCGCGGCCATTATCGCGTCTTTCTGCTTGTCGTTGAGCTTGTCGGTCATGGCCGATTCGATAAAGCCCGGGGCGACGCAGTTGACGGTGATGTTGCGGGTGGCGATCTCCTGCGCCAGCGACTTGGAAAAGCCGATCATGCCGGCCTTGGAGGCGCAATAATTGGTCTGGCCAGGATTGCCGGTGACGCCGACCACCGAGGTGATGTTGATGATGCGGCCATGGCGGCGGCGCATCATCGGATGGGTCAGCTCGCGGGTCAGCCGGAACACGGCGGTGAGGTTCACCTCCAGCACGCTGTCCCAATCCGCGTCCGCCATGCGCACGAACAGGCCGTCCTTGGTGATGCCGGCATTGTTGACCAGTATGTCGACGCCTTCGAGTTCGGCTTCGGCCTTCTGGCCAAGCGCCTTGACCTCGTCACGGTCGGCAAGATTGGCCGGGAACAGCTTTACCCGGTCGCCGAGTTCGCCGGCCAGGGTCTCCAGTTTCTCGATGCGGGTGCCGTGCAGGCCGACAATGGCGCCTTGCGCATGCAGCACCCGGGCAATCGCCTCGCCAATGCCGCCCGATGCGCCGGTGACGAGCGCCTTGCGGCCGGTCAGTTCGAACATTTTCGTCTCCTGATCTTAAGAGAACACCCTTCCCACGGGAGGGGTTGAATCGCCAGTGGATTATGCAAGCGCGGCCAGCGCCGCCTCGACATCTGGCGGCGTGCCGACGGCGGATGTGGCGATGTCGCGGTTGATCCGCCGCGCCAGGCCGGAAAGCACCTTGCCGGCGCCGATCTCAAACAGCGTGGCGACGCCGTTGGCGCCGAACCACTCCACCGTTTCGCGCCAGCGCACGCGGCCGGTGATCTGCTCGACCAGGCGGCGCGCGATCTCGTCGGGGTCGCTGGTCGGGGCTACAGTGACGTTGGAGACGACGGGCACGACCGGTGCATTCTTGGTCACGCCGGCCAGCGCCTCGCGCATGACATCGGCCGCCGGCGCCATCAGCGCCGAATGGAAGGGTGCGGAGACCTGCAGCATCAGCGCCCGCTTGGCGCCCTTTTCTGTGCACAGTTTCGCGGCGAGTTCCACCGCCGCCCTGGCGCCGGAGATCACCAGCTGGCCGCCGCCATTGTCGTTGGCGATCTGGCAGACTTTGCCGGATCCCGTTGCGGCCTCGGTGCAAGCGGCTTCGACGTCGGGCTGTTCCAGTCCGATGATCGCCGCCATGGCGCCCTCGCCGGCCGGCACCGCCGCCTGCATGGCGTTGCCGCGGATGCGCAGCAGCCGGGCAGCATCGGCGACCGAAACGAAACCGGCCGCGGCAAGGGCGGAATATTCGCCGAGCGAATGACCGGCAACGTAGGCAACCTTGTCCTTCAGCGAAAAGCCGCGCGCTTCCAGCGAGCGGATCGCCGCCAGCGAGACCGCCATCAGCGCCGGCTGGGCATTGGCAGTCAGGGTCAGCGCCTCTTCCGGGCCTTCCCAGATCAGTTTCGACAGCTCTTCGCCCAACGCATCATCGACTTCCTCGAACACCCTGCGTGCCTCGGGGAAGGCGTCGGCGAGGTCCTTGCCCATGCCGACAGCCTGGCTGCCCTGTCCCGGAAAGGTGAATGCGACGGCCATTTGGGCGCTCTCCAGCGGCTGATTTTTCCTGCCTGTGACGCAAGGCGGACCGTCAAGTCAAGCCCGGAGGCGGCATTTCGGCTCTCGCTTGAACCGGAGCTGACCTCGAGTCCCTGTTCCCAAAGGCTTTTTGCCGATCACACCTGATGAAAACCGCTCACGAATCGTTTGCTGGCTCTTCTTATTTTCGCCACAGGCGCTAGCTTTTGCATGACAGTTCTATGACAGAACGGTGGCGCGAGTGGAAATACGCGTTGCTTGGGCCGGGGGAAGAGACGTGGCTAGGATCAGGAAAGGCGCGGCCGTACCCGCGCCACAATTCTTGGAAGACGATCCGTCCACCGGCTACCTGCCGGGGCGCAGATGGCCGGTCATCCGCTACGGTCTGGTCACGCTGCTTGCCTCCGCCATCCTGGTGTTCGCTATCGAATGGATCGTGCGCGGCGACTTCTTCGGCACGGTCGACTTCTTCCTGCAGCCATTCAAGCCGGGCTGGACCACCATCATTGTCTTTGCATTGGTGCTGATGGGACTGGACGCCGTGCTTGGCCGCAGTCACCAGAGCCTGATGATCGTGGCGCCCCTGACGCTGGCGCTGGCCTTTGTCGGGCATCAGAAGTCGCATTATCTCGGCGATCCGCTCTACCCAACCGATTTTCTTTATTCGCGCCAGATCATGGCACTGATGCCGCTCCTGGTGCGCGAGCGGCCCTGGACGGCGCTCGCCATGGCGGTCGGCATCGTCGCCGGCCTGTCGCTGCTGATCTATGGCTGGCGGTTGTGGCGCCGCAAGGTTCCGATCCTCAGCCGCAAAGGGCGGCTGGCGCGGCTGACGCTGGCAGTGCCGCTGCTCGCCTTCTTCGTCTCGATCATGGACTACGCCACCTTCTCGTGGACCCGCGACCGGCTGCAGATCATCCCGATCATGTGGGACCAGAAGGAGAACTACGCCTCCAACGGGTTTGCGCTGGCCTTCGCGCTCAACGTGCCGATGGCGCATGTCTCGGCGCCGGCGGGCTATTCCGACAAGGCGATCGACGCGATCGACAGGCCTGCTGTGGCGGCCTCGGTACCGGATGAGAAACCCGACATCATCGTGGTGATGAGCGAATCTTTCTGGGATCCGACCAAGCTGCCCGGCGTCACAATCACGCCTGACCCGATCCCCAATGTGCGGGCGCTGCGTTCCGGCTATATGTTTTCGCCGGAATTCGGCGGCATGACCGCCAACATCGAATTCGAGGCGCTGACCGGCTTTTCCAATGCCTTCCTGCCGGCGGGCTCGATCCCCTACCAGCAATATGTGCGCACGCCGACGCCGTCGCTGGCGACCTTCCTGAAAAGCGAGGGCTACCGGGCGCGCGCCATCCATCCGGGCACCAACTGGTTCTGGAACAGGGGCGCCGTCTATGCCGATTTCGGTTTCAACGATTTCCGCTCGGAAGAGACGCTGCCGCCACTGGAAAAGCGCGGGCCGCTGGCTTCCGATGCGTCGATGACCGACGAGATCATCGCAGAGGCCGACGCCAGCGAGCGGCCGGTGTTCTTCTTCGCCGTCAGCCTGCAGAACCACGGTCCCTACGAGCCGTACCGCTATTACAATCCGACCCACAAGGTCGTGGCACCGATCAGCACGTGGGCGCGGGAATCGCTGCTCAGCTACGCCGAGGGATCGGCCGATGCCGACCGTGGCCTCGAGCGATTGATCGAATGGGCGAAGAAGCGCGAGCGGCCGACGGTCATCGCCTTCTTCGGCGACCATCTGCCGCCGCTCGGCCCCGTCTATGTCGAAACCGGTTACCTGAAGGACAATGTCGCGCCGCGCAAGGAACCGACGCCGGAGGCGGCACTGGAGCATCATCAGACGCCGCTGGTCATCTGGTCTAACCGCACCGGTCCGGCGCAGGATATGGGCGCGGTGAGCCCGGCCTTCCTGCCCTACCATATCCTTACCACGGCCGGGATCACGCACCCCTACTATACCGGCTTCCTGGGCGCGCTGCGCGAACGCTATCGCGTCGTCGACCGCAATCTGCTTTTGACACCGTCAGGTGAGGCCACGCCGGACTGGGCGCGGCAGAAGGACGTTGATCCGGCGATCAACGACTTCCGCCTGCTGCAATACGATATGATGTTCGGCAAGCGTAAGGCGGCTCCGGACTTCTTCCCCGAAACGATCAACGGTGGTACCCCGCATACGAGTTGATGCCTGGTATTTTTCCAACCCTGCGACGCCAGGACGCTGTCCGGAGCATGCGTTACCCTTGCCTTCCAGCCAATTTGCTATATAGACGCCCGCAATCTGCCGGTCCTTGCTGGGGGCTGAACGGAGGGCCGGAGGTTTTACCCAAAACCTTCGTGTGAAGCCAGAAGCGCTTCCGCCTCCCGTGTCTCCGCTCTCGACCGTCTCGAAATGCTCCTTTCTTCCCCGCCCCCTCGGGACCAGCGGGTCAGAGAAGTTGCAGAGGCTTTGCCGCGAGGATCCGGGAGAGAAACGAAGAAAGGCACTGAACCACTATGGCTCTATACGAACATGTGTTCCTTGCCCGGCAGGACCTCTCGCAGCAGCAGGTCGATGCGCTTGTCGAACAGTACAAGGGCGTCATCTCCGCAAATGGCGGGTCCGTCGGCCGGGTCGAGAACTGGGGACTGAAGTCCCTCACCTACCGGGTCAACAAGAACCGGAAGGCTTACTACACGCTTATGGACCTCAACTGCCCGCCGGCAGCGCTCAACGAGATGGAGCGCCAGATGGGCCTGTCCGAGGACGTGCTGCGTTTCCTGACCGTCAAGGTCGAGGCGCATGAGGAAGGCCCGTCGGCCATGATGCAGAAGCGCGAAGAGCGCTCGGAACGCGGCGGCTTCGGCGACCGCGACCGTGGTGATCGTGGTCCGCGCTCGTTCGGCGACCGTGATCGCGGCGACCGTGGCGATCGTCCGCCGCGCTCATTTGGCGACGCCGGTGGTGATCGTGGTCCGCGCCGTCCGCGCGAAGGCGTTGAAGGAGGTGCAGAATAATGGTCGACATCAATCAGATCCCGACCCGGCGCCCGTTCCATCGCCGCCGCAAGACCTGCCCGTTCTCCGGCGCCAACGCGCCCAAGATCGACTACAAGGACGTGCGTCTTCTGCAGCGCTACATTTCCGAGCGCGGCAAGATCGTGCCGTCGCGCATCACCGCCGTCAGCCAGAAGAAGCAGCGCGAACTCGCCAAGGCGATCAAGCGCGCCCGCTTCCTCGGCCTGCTGCCCTACGTGGTTCGCTAAGACTTTCGAGCGGGCGGTTCGCCGCCTGCTTCCTTCTCCCACGGCGACGGGCGCCGCAGGGGTAATTTGATGATGCATGTCGTTGTCCCAAAACCGGGACCACTCTTGGCGACGTGCATTGAAATCCCGAGTTGAGGTGAAAAGCCTCTAACTGCCGCGACAGGCAGGACAGCGACACCGGCGCCAAGGCGCTCAGAGCTTCCTGACCTGTTCCATTCAATTCGGCGCCGATCCCGCGGTCGGTGCCCAGACGAAGGAACAAGACCATGCAAGTGATTCTTCTCGAACGCGTTTCCCGCCTCGGCCAGATGGGCGATACCGTCAAGGTCAAGGACGGCTTTGCCCGCAACTTCCTCTTGCCGCAGGGCAAGGCGCTGCGCGCCAACGAAGCCAACAAGAAGAAGTTCGAAGGGCAGCGCGCGCAGCTCGAAGCGCGCAACCTCGAGCGCAAGTCGGAAGCCAGCCAGGTTGCCGAAAAGCTCGACGGCAAGAGCTTCATCGCCGTGCGTTCGGCCGGCGAGACAGGCCAGCTCTACGGTTCGGTGTCGACCCGCGACATCGCCGACCTGCTGACCGCCGAAGGGTTCTCGGTCAACCGCAACCAGATCCAGCTCAACCAGCCGATCAAGACCATCGGCGTCACCAATGTGGCGATTGCGCTGCATCCGGAAGTCGAGGTCACCATCAGCCTCAACATCGCCCGCACGGCCGACGAAGCCGAGCGCCAGGCCAAGGGCGAGACGCTGACCACCGCCGAAGCCATCTATGGCGACGACATCAACGACAACGCACGGCCGGAGAACTTCTTCGACCCGAACACCGAGTTCGAAGGCGGCGAAGAAGACAACGCCTGATCCCGCACGGGGCCTGATCGGGAAGCGAGGGGAGCAGCGCTCCAATCACTTCCTCGTCATCCAGCCTTTCTGGACCAATGCCCGGGCCTCTCGCCCGGGCATTTTTGTGCCAAATGGAACTTTTCGAACCCCTATATATTGTTGCAGAATTGGTCCGCCAGTCTGACCGTGAGGGGACATTTGGTGATGAATATTCTGTTGAAGCGCGTTCTCGACCGCCTGGTGCGTACGGGCAATCTGAAAGTCACCGGGCCGAAGGGCTCGACAGTGGTTTTCGGCGACGGCAGCGGCGAGCCGGTGCATATGCACATCAAGACCGCGCATGCCGAGCGCGCCATTACCTTCGATCCGATGCTGGCCGTGCCGGAAGCCTATATGGACGGCGAACTCGACATCATCGAGGGCGGCGTACTGGGTATGATGCGCATCGCCTTCCAGAACATGGGCAGCGGCGGTATCGACGCCACCTGGTCGAAGGCCATCGAGGGTCTGCGCCACGCCTTTCGCCGCCTGCAGCAGATCAACACCGCATCACGGGCGCGCCGCAACGTGCAGCGCCACTATGATTTGTCGGGTGACCTCTACCGGCTCTTCCTAGACGACGACATGCAGTATTCCTGCGCCTATTTCGAACAGCCGGACATGACGCTCGACGAGGCGCAGATGGCCAAGAAACGCCATATCGCCGCCAAGCTCAGGCTGAAGGCCGGCCAGACCGTGCTCGATATCGGCTCCGGCTGGGGTGGGCTCGGCCTCTATCTCGCCAAGGCTTTCGATGTCGACGTGCAAGGCGTGACGCTGTCGACCGAGCAGCACGGCGTCGCCACCGACCGGGCGCATGCGCAAGGCTTGCAGGACCGCGTGCATTTCGACCTCAAGGACTACCGCGAACTCAACGAACGCTTCGACCGCATTGTCTCGGTCGGCATGTTCGAGCATGTCGGCGTCAACCACTTCCGCACTTTCTTCGACAAGTCGGCGACGTTGTTGAAGCCCGACGGCGTCATGCTCTTGCACACGATCGGCCGCTCCGGCGTGCCGTGGGCGACCAGCGCCTTCATCCGCAAGTACATTTTTCCGGGCGGCTACATTCCCTCGCTGTCGGAGGTGATGCCGGCGATCGAGAAGTCGGGCCTTGTGGTCACCGACATCGAGATTTTGCGGCTGCACTATGCCGATACGCTGAAGCATTGGGGCCAGCGCTTTGCCGCCAACCGCGACAAGGCCAAAGCCATCTACGACGAGCGCTTCTGCAGGATGTGGGAGTTCTATCTGGCGGCTTCGGAAGCCGCCTTCCGCTGGCAGGATCTGGTGATCTTCCAGATCCAGATCGCCAAGAAGAACGACACGCTGCCGATGACGCGCGACTACATGGCCAAATGTGAAAAGGCGCTCGAAATGCGCGAAATGGGGCATCGTCAGGAGGCGGCGGCCGCCGAGCCTGCTGTCGCTAGGTCTGTGCCTGCCAGGTCCGTTGCTGTCAGGTCCGTTGCGGCCAAGCCAGCGCGCCGTCGCAAGGTGGCGGATCGCGAATAACGCCTCGATTGCGATTGCCGCTTGCCATTGACGGCTCTGACACTGAAAAAGGTCTCGTTCTCGCGAGACCTTTTTTAATGACCTGCCTGCCCACCATCGCCACCACCCTTGTCGAGTTCGCCCGCGCCTCGGTGCTCGCGGCACGCGGAGCCTGAGCGTGGAACTCCCCGCCTCGCTGCGACAAGGCGTCGAGCGCCTGCTCGAAACGATACCGCTGGCGGTGCTGCGCCAGGCGGCGAAGACGCTGTCTGACCGCTACCGCGCCGAATTGCGCGACGGCCGCCCGCACATGGCCGAAGAGATGGCGGTAAAAGCCTATCTGGCGACGCGGCTGCCGGCGACCTACGCGGCGGTACGGGCCGGTCTCGACGAACTCGCCTATGCGCGGCCCGATTTCCAGCCAACGAGCTTGCTCGATGTCGGCGCCGGTCCTGGCACGGTGCTTTGGGCCACTACAGACCTGTGGCCCGACCTCGAAGAGGCGGTTCTGGTTGAAGCAAGCGCCGCGGTGCGCAAGGTTGGCCAGTCGCTCGCCCTTGATACCATCGCCACCAGGATGGACTGGCGCGCCGGCGACGTGACCATCGACCTTGCCGATCTCAAGCCTGCCGATCTGGTCACCTGCGCCTATGTGCTGGACGAGATCGCGCCGGCATCGCTGCCGAAGCTTGTCGGCCGGCTCTGGCATTTGACCGGCGACACACTGCTGATTGTCGAGCCCGGCACACCGGCAGGCTGGCAGCGCATCCTGGCAGTGCGCAGGCAATTGCTGGAGGCCGGGGCGCATGTGCTGGCGCCTTGTCCGCATGAGGCGCCCTGCCCGCTTGAGCCGCCCGACTGGTGCCATTTTTCGCGCCGCGTCGCCCGCTCGCGCCTTCATCGCCTGGCCAAAGACGCGGACGTGCCGTGGGAGGACGAGAAATTCATCTACGTCGCGGCGTCGCGGCAACCCGCGCCTGTACATCCGCCCCGCGTGATTGCGCCGCCGAAATCGGGCTCCGGCAAGGTGCTGCTCAAACTGTGCCAGCCGGATGGCGGCGCCGGCGAGACACTTTTCACCAAGCGCGAGGGCGAGCTGTTCAAGGCAGCGCGGCGGCTGGACTGGGGCGATACACTGGACTAGAAGCGGATAATCACCGAGATTGTTCTTGCTCTGTTCCAACGACTCGGATAAAAGTCAGCGCCTTTCTGAGTCAACCGGAATCGGGGCGCGGAAACACTCTTCTGTGGACGGTTTGCCGCCCCTGTGAACAACGGGCATCGAGGTTGATTGGTCGTGCGGTGATGCAGAAAGGTCAGCACCGATTTATCTCGTTCTGATATCGAGAAGCCGGGATCAAAATCGGGGACATCATGGCAGAGGCAGCGCGAAAATTCGGCGTGGCGGAGCAGCAACCGCTTTATCGTGAAGCGCCGAACAACATTGAGGCCGAGCAGGCGCTGCTCGGCGCCATCCTCGTCAACAACGATGCCTTCTACCGCGTCTCCGACTTCCTCAAGGCCGGCCATTTCTACGAGCCGCTGCACCGGAAAATCTTCGAGGTCGCGGCCGAGCTCATCCGCATGGGCAAGGTGGCGACGCCGATCACGCTGAAAACCTTCCTGCCGGCCGACGAGAAGGTCGGCGACATGACGGTGGCGCAATATGTGGTTCGTCTGGCGGTCGAAGCCGTCACCGTCGTCAATGCCACCGATTATGGCCGCGCCATCTACGATCTGGCCACGCGCCGGGCGCTGATCACCGTCGGCGAGGACATGGTCAACATCGCCTATGACGCGCCGGTCGACATGGCGCCGTCCGAACAGATCGAGGATGCCGAGCGGCGGCTGTTCGAACTGGCCGAAACCGGCCGTTACGATGGCGGCTTCGAGAGCTTCACCGACGCGGTCAAGACCGCCGTCGACATGGCCAACGCCGCCTATATGCGCGACGGCCATTTGTCGGGCCTCGCCACCGGCATGCGCGATCTCGACCGCCGCATGGGTGGCCTGCAGGCGTCGGATCTGATCATCATTGCCGGCCGTCCGGGCATGGGCAAGACATCGCTAGCCACCAACATCGCCTTCAACATCGCCGAGATGTATGAGCCGGCGCAACAGGCCGACGGCTCGTTCAAGGCAGCCAATGGCGGCGTCGTCGGCTTCTTCTCACTGGAAATGTCGTCCGAGCAGCTCGCCACCCGCATCATTTCCGAACAGACGGAAATTTCGTCGTCAAAAATCCGCCGCGGCGAGATTTCAGAGATGGATTTCGAAAAGCTGGTCGCCTGCTCGCAGACCATGCAGAAGATCCCGCTGTTCATCGACCAGACCGGCGGTATCTCGATCGCGCAGCTGTCGGCGCGGGCGCGGCGGCTGAAGCGTCAGCGCGGCCTCGACCTCATCGTCATCGACTATATCCAGCTGATGCAGGGGTCGAGCGCGAAATCGTCGCAGAACCGGGTGCAGGAAATCACCGAGATCACCACCGGCCTCAAGGCGCTGGCCAAGGAACTCTCCGTTCCGATCATCGCGCTGTCGCAGCTGTCGCGTCAGGTCGAAAGCCGCGAAGACAAACGCCCGCAGCTGTCCGATCTTCGCGAATCCGGTTCGATCGAGCAGGACGCCGACGTGGTGATGTTCGTCTATCGCGAGGAATATTATCTGAAGAACCGCGAGCCGAAGCCCGGGACCGATGAATACATCAAATGGGAACACGAGATGAACGAGATGCGCGGCAAGGCCGAAGTCATCGTCGCCAAGCAGCGCCATGGCCCGACAGGTTCGGTGAGCCTCGCCTTCCATGGCGAGTTCACACGGTTTTCCGACCTCGCCGAAGAGCATCATATTGCGGAGAGGTTCGAGTAGCTTTTTGGCCTACCGCAGCGCTCCGTCACACCCCCCTCTGGCCTGCCGGCCATCTCCCCCGCAAGGGGGGAGATCAGCAGCTTTGCGGATGGCGCTCATCTTGCGACGTTGGCGATTGGCGAAAGCAGCGACGATAGCCAATCTCCCCCCTTGCGGGGGAGATGTCCGGCAGGACAGAGAGGGGTGTGCAGGATCACCCTCCTTCGGTCATTTGCAGGCAGCATCACTCCATGGCTAAATCGCGCGTCCAGTTCATCTGCCAGAATTGCGGGTCGGTGCATCAGCGCTGGGCCGGTAAATGCGATGCCTGCGGCGAGTGGAACACACTCGTCGAGGAAGGCACCTCGGGCGGCATCGGCTCGGGACCGGCCAACACGCGCAATGCGCGCAAGGGCCGCGCCGTGGTGCTGACCAGCCTGTCCGGTGACATCGAGGACGCGCCGCGCATCATCTCGGGCATTGGCGAACTCGACCGCGCCACCGGCGGCGGCTTCGTGCGCGGCTCGGCGCTGCTGGTCGGCGGCGATCCCGGCATCGGCAAGTCGACGCTGCTTACCCAGGCCGCAGCAGCATTGGCGTCAAAAGGCCACCGCATCGTCTATGTCTCGGGCGAAGAGGCTGTCGCGCAGATCCGGCTGCGGGCGCAGCGGCTTGGCGTCGCCGACACGCCGGTCGAACTTGCCGCCGAGACCAATGTCGAGGATATCCTGGCAACAATAGCCGACGGCAGAAGGCCGGACCTCGTCATCCTCGATTCCATCCAGACGCTGTGGACCGACATGGCCGACTCGGCGCCCGGCACCGTCACCCAGGTGCGCGCCTCGGCGCAAGCGATGATCCGCTACGCCAAATCCACCGGTGCTGCCATCGTGCTGGTCGGCCATGTGACCAAGGAAGGCCAGATCGCCGGTCCGCGCGTCGTCGAGCACATGGTCGACGCCGTTCTCTATTTCGAAGGCGAAGGCGGCCATCACTACCGCATCCTGCGCACGGTGAAGAACCGGTTTGGGCCGACCGACGAGATCGGCGTCTTCGAGATGTCGGACAAGGGCTTGCGCGAGGTCGCCAATCCGTCGGAGCTGTTCCTCGGCGAACGCCACGCAAAATCGCCGGGTGCCGCGGTATTTGCCGGCATGGAAGGGACACGTCCGGTGCTGGTCGAGATCCAGGCACTGGTGGCGCCGTCCACATTGGGCACGCCGCGCCGTGCCGTCGTCGGCTGGGACGGCGCACGGCTGTCGATGATCCTTGCCGTACTCGAAGCCCATTGCGGCGTGCGCTTCGGCACCCACGATGTCTACCTCAACGTCGCCGGCGGCTACCGGATTTCCGAGCCGGCGGCCGATCTGGCGGTTGCCGCTGCACTGGTTTCGTCGCTCACCGGTCTTGCCCTTCCCGCCGATTGCGTCTATTTCGGCGAAATCAGCCTGTCGGGCGCAGTGAGGCCGGTTGCGCATGCGCAGCAGCGCCTTAAAGAGGCCGAAAAGCTGGGTTTTGGAAGTGCGGTTCTGCCCTTGGGCAGCGAGGAGGTTGTCGGGGGGATCGGGGCCGGCGCTTTCCAGCCGACCGAACTTGCCGATCTCGTCGCACGCATAGCCGGCTCACGGCGCAGCCGTGTCGACGTGGAAGATTGACGCGGCTCGCCCGAGCCGTGAAAAGACAATCTGAGTGGGGCGAAAGACATGCCGATTACGCTGCTGGACGGAATTCTCGTCGGCTTCACCCTGGTCTCGGCGATGCTCGCCATGGTTCGCGGCCTGTCACGCGAAATCCTGTCCGTCGTGTCCTGGGCGGCTGCCGCCGCGGCGGCATTCTTCTTCTACAAGCCGGTGCTGCCTTACGTTCAGCCCTATGTCGAAAGCGACAAGATCGCCATGGCGGCATCCGCCGGCATCGTCTTCCTCATCGCGCTGATCGTCGTTTCCGTCATCACCATGAAGCTTGCCGACTGGATCATCGATTCCAGGATCGGCGCGCTCGACCGTACGCTGGGCTTCCTCTATGGCGCCGCGCGCGGCGTCCTCGTTGTCGCCGTGGCGCTGCTGTTCTTCAACTGGCTGGCCGGCGCCAAGGCGCCCGCCTGGATCGCCAACGCCAAGTCGAAGCCGCTGCTCGAGACCATCGGCGCCAAGCTGGAAAGCCTGCTGCCCGAAGATCCGGAAAACGCCATCCTGAAGAAGCTCAATCCGAATCAGCCGGCAGCCGAGACGCCTCCGGCGGCCGATGCACCGGCGGCGGATGCTCCGGCAACCGGTGACGATACGCCGGCGCCCGACGACGAGACCGACGCTCCGGCCGATAACGCACCCGCGCCCGCTGCTCCGGCTCCGGCCGCGCCGGCAAACTGATACGGACGGATGGTGCCGGACAGGCGCCATCCCGGCAGTTCCGGCCTGACTACGTTGCTTTCGCGGCGCTATCGCACTATATGGCCATTTTAGCGGAGCTTGAGCCCCATGGCAGTTTCGAAGGCAGACGCGGACGACGTGCTTTCCGCCGAAGCAGACGATCATTTCCACGACGAATGCGGGGTGTTCGGCATTTTCGGCCGGCAGGACGCTGCGGCCATCGTAACGCTAGGCCTGCATGCGCTGCAGCATCGCGGCCAGGAAGCGGCCGGCATCGTCTCCTATGACGGCACGCAGTTCCATGTCGAACGCCATGTCGGCCTGATCGGCGACACCTTCACCAAGCAGCACGTCATCGACAGCCTGCAAGGCAACCGTGCCATCGGCCACACGCGCTATGCCACGACCGGCGGCGCCGGCATGCGCAACATCCAGCCCTTCTTCGCCGAACTCGCCGATGGCGGCTTTGCCGTCGCCCATAACGGCAATCTCACCAACGCCATGACCGTGCAGCGCGCGCTGCAGAAGCAGGGCGCGATCTTCTCGTCGACCTCCGACACCGAGACGCTGCTGCATCTCGTTGCCACCAGTAAGGAACGCGATTTGAATTCGCGCTTCATCGACGCCGTGCGTCAGGTCGAAGGCGCTTTCTCGCTGGTCGCGATGACCTCCAAGAAGATGATCGGCTGCCGCGATCCGCTCGGCATCCGCCCGCTGGTGCTCGGCGACCTGGACGGCGCCTGGATCCTGGCCTCCGAAACCTGCGCGCTCGACATTATCGGCGCCCGCTTCGTGCGCGACCTGAAGCCCGGCGAAATGGTCGTGGTG
The DNA here is from genome assembly GCF_057786115.1 of Mesorhizobium sp. P170090. NCBI lineage: Bacteria > Pseudomonadati > Pseudomonadota > Alphaproteobacteria > Hyphomicrobiales > Phyllobacteriaceae > Mesorhizobium > Mesorhizobium sp. P170090. The sequence continues at coordinate 3,023,156 of NZ_JBYNWH010000001.1, read as the reverse complement.
ACCTCGAAGGGCATCGAGAGCCTGTTCCCCTTCGAGCCGCAGAAGACCCGCTTCTGCATCTTCGAATATGTCTATTTCGCCCGCCCGGACTCCTCGGTCGAAGGCCGCAATGTCTACGAAGTGCGCAAGCGTATCGGCGCCGAATTGGCGCAGGAAAGCCCGGTCGAGGCCGATATCGTCGTGCCGGTGCCGGATTCCGGCACGCCGGCGGCAATCGGCTTCTCCCAGGCGGCAGGCATCCCCTTCGAACTCGGTATCATCCGCAACCACTATGTCGGCCGAACCTTCATCCAGCCCGGCGATTCGATCCGCCATATGGGCGTCAAGCTCAAGCACAACGCCAACCGCCGGATGATCGAGGGCAAGCGCGTGGTGTTGGTCGACGATTCGATCGTGCGCGGCACCACCAGCCAGAAAATCGTGCAGATGGTGCGCGACGCCGGCGCCAAGGAAGTGCATATGCGCATCGCCTCGCCGCCGACCAGCGCGTCGTGCTTCTACGGCGTCGACACGCCGGAGAAGTCGAAGCTTTTGGCATCGCGCATGTCGATCGAGGAAATGGCCGAGTTCATCCGTGTCGATTCGCTCGGCTTCCTCACCATTGACGGGCTCTACCGCGCCGTCGGCGAAGCCAGCCGCGACAATGAGCAGCCGCAATTCTGCGACGCCTGTTTCACCGGCCAGTACCCGACCCGCCTGCTCGACTTCGAAGGTCACGACAATGTGCGCACGCTGTCGCTGCTGGCGAACAACGGGGCGTAAAGCCCAACTGCTATCCTTGAAAGCGCTCGCATGACCCTCGACCTCTCCGGCCGCGTCGCGGTCGTTACCGGCGCCTCGCGCGGCATCGGCTACTTCATCGCCAAGGAACTTGCCGCCGCTGGGGCCCATGTCATTGCGGTAGCCCGGACCGTCGGCGGGCTGGAAGAACTCGACGACCAGATCAAGGCCGAGCGCGCGAAAACCGGCAAGGGCGAAGCGACGTTGGTGCCTCTCGACCTCTCAGACATGGCCGGCATCGACCGGCTGGGCGGCGCCATTCACGAGCGCTGGGGCAAGCTCGACATTCTGGTGGCCAATGCCGGTGTGCTCGGCGTCATCTCGCCGATCGGCCATGTCGAGGCCAAAACCTTCGAGAAGGTTATGACCATCAATGTCACCTCGACCTGGCGGCTGATCCGCTCGGTCGACCCGCTGCTCAGGCTGTCCGACGCCGGCCGCGCCATTCTCATGTCGTCCGGGGCCGCGCATTCGGCGCGCGCCTTCTGGGCGCCCTATGCGGCGTCGAAGGCGGCTGTGGAAGCCATGACGCGTTCCTGGGCGCATGAGACGCAGAGCCTGCCGCTCCGCATCAATGCGGTCGACCCCGGCGCCACCCGCACCGCCATGCGTGCGCAGGCCGCGCCCGGCGAGGATCCGGAAACGCTGCCGCACCCGTCAGAGGTGGCAAAACGCATCGTGCCGCTGGCGAGCCCCGAGATGAAAGAGACGGGGCTGATCTTCCAGGTCAAGAACAACCGCTTCGTCGCCTACCGGCAGCCGGAATAAACCGGGTTGTAGCGGGATTAAACAGGCCTCCAGTTACGTTTCTTCGAATGTAGGACATTCGAAACCGGAGGACCGACATGCGTAGACTTCTTCTCGTTGCCGCCGCCGCGATTGCCGCCACAGCCGGGGTGGCGCTGGCGCAAGACGCCAAGATGAGTTTCTTCGTCACCAGCGTCGGTTCCGGCAAGGGCGCCGATCTCGGCGGTCTCAAGGGTGCCGACGCGCATTGCGCCTCGCTGGCGGAAGCGGCTGGGGTTACCGGCAAGGAATGGCACGCCTATCTCTCGAGCGCCAATGTCGATGCGCGCGACCGTATCGGCAAGGGTCCCTGGGTCAACGCCAAGGGCGAGAAGATTGCCGATGACGTCGCCTCGCTGCACAGCAACGCCAACGCCATCAACAAGCAGACGGCGCTGACCGAGAAGGGCCAAGTGGTCAATGGCCGCGGCGACAAGCCGAACCGGCACGACATATTGACCGGCTCGAAGCCTGACGGCACCAAGCTCGCCGACCAGACCTGCGGCGACTGGACCTTGAGCGGCGCGGAGGGCGCGGCGATGATGGGCCATCACGACCGCACCGGCCTTGATGAGTCGGCGGCGGCGAAATCCTGGAACTCCTCGCATGCCTCGCGCGGCGGCTGCAGCCAGGAGGCGCTGAAAGGCACCGGCGGCGACGGCCTGTTCTACTGCTTTGCGACGAACTGAGAGACGTCTGGGAGCGGTTCGTTCACGGGTCTGTGATGATCCGGCAGGTCCCTCCCCGCTCGCCCTGCTTTCGCCATCAGCCGGGAGTTGCTAGGGTCGACCCGACTCCGACACTCAGCAAAGCGAGGAATTCCCATGGCTGCTCCCAGCGTAGCATTGGTCTGGTACCTGGTGATCGCCGGCCCGCAAGGCGGCATGGTGGTGCTGCCCAGCACCTTCGACACCCGCGAACAGTGCACAAACGCGATTACCGAATATCAGAAGCAGCCGACGCCGGCCGGCTGGGCGGTCAACTGCGTGCCGAGCGCCTCGCCGTTTACCGATGAGGGCGACGCGGAAGAGCCTGCTGCGCAGTAGCGCAATCTCCCCCCTCGAGGGGGAAATGGCCGGCAGGCCAGAGGGGGTCGCCTCGCGTAGAGTGCCAACCTCCTTCCGCACAAAGGGCGTCGCGTCCAGTCGGCCCGACCCCCTCTGTCGCCTTCGGCGACATCTCCCCCTCAAGGGGGGAGATCAGGCGCGCGCACTCACCGTCAGCTCCGGCTTGCTGTTGATGGTCTGGAACACCACGCAATAGCGTTCGGTCAGCTTGATGAGCGAATTGATGCGCGCCTGCGGCTCATCCGTGTCGAGGTTGAAATTCAGCCGGATGGCGCGAAAGCCCACGGGGGCGTCCTTGGCCACGCCCAGCGTGCCGCGAAAGTCGAGATCGCCTTCGGCCTCGACGGTGGCTGCGCCAAGCCTGAATTCCAGCGCCGTCGCCACTGCCTTCAGCGTCACGCCGGCGCACGCCACCAGCGCCTCCAAAAGCATATCGCCCGAACACAATTCGAGCCCGGAACCGCCGGTCGCCGGATGCAGGCCGGCGACCGCCAGCGCCCTGCCCGTCTCGACCTTGCAGGCAATCGACTGGTCGTCGATGGAGCCTTTGGCGCGAAGCGTGATCAGCGCTCGCGAGGAATCGTCGCGATAAGCCTCCTTGATCGGTGCCTGCATGGCCTTGAGTGCGGTGGCGTCCATGTTGCATTCCTTTTCGAGTCCGTCGCGCTTTGATAGCACTGATATGCCGGCGAGACAGCGCCCCCCTCTGCCTGCCGGCCACCTCCCCACAGGGGGGAGATCTGCAGCTTCGCCGATGGCGCTTTCTACGCCGGCGATTAGCGAAGGCGGTCGCGACATCCAATCTCCATCCCTGTGGGGGATGTCCGGCAGGACAGAGGGGGCGTGAAGGAACGCTAGCTCGCGAAGAGTTACTTTGACTTCGACCGCCCGAGCCATACCTAAGCAGAGTCATTCCCGCGGAGGCATCATGCCGTTCAAGCTGAAACTGATCTCGCTTACCCTGTTGGTGCTTGCAGCCTTCGCGCAGCCAGTCGTCGCCGAAACGCCCGAGCGCCCCGCACCGGCAGGCGGCGTGCTGTCGCTGCTGCCGGCACCGCAGACGACCAGCCATTCAATCACCATTGCCGGGCGCAAGCTGGACTATCAGGCTAAGGCCGGCACGCTGTCACTGCTATCCGGCAAGGGCGAGGTCACCGCGGAAATCTTCTATGTCGCCTATACGCTGCCGCCACTGGCGGGCGCGGAGAAGGCTCGCCCCATCACCTTCGTCTTCAATGGCGGCCCGGGCGCGGCATCCGCCTATCTGCATCTCGGCGCACTCGGCCCGCGTGTCGTCGCGACCGGCGCCGATGGCCAATTCCTGCCGCCGCCGCAAAAGCTGATCGACAATCCCGACAGCTGGCTCGACATGACCGACCTCGTCTTCGTCGATCCGGTCGGCACCGGCTACAGCCGCGAGGCCCCCGGCCAGGACACAAAAGATTTTTGGGGCGTCAGCCAGGACGCCAGTTCGATCGGCGCTTTCATCCGGCTCTATCTCGCCCAGAACGGCCGCACCGGATCGCCGCTCTTCCTTTCCGGCGAAAGCTATGGCGGGTTCCGCGCGGCACTTCTCGCCAGGACCCTGCAGGAAGATGTCGGCCTGAGCCCCAACGGCATCGTGCTGATCTCGCCTGCACTGGAGTTCACGCTGGTGCTGCCCGACGAATTCCAGCCACTGCATTGGGCGCTGGAACTGCCCTCGCTGGCGGCGGTGCGCCTGCGCAGCGAAGGCCTCAGCGGCGAGGCGCTGCGCGAAAAGCTCGCCGAGGTCGAACACTATGCTATGGGTGACTACCTCACCGCTCTGGCCGGCGGGCTGGAACAGGGTGGGCGGCTGGCCAGCCAGCGCGTGGCCGAGATCACCGGCCTGCCGCTCGACCTCGTGCAACGCAATTTCGCCCGCATCCCGACCGCCCTGTTCGCGCGCGAATTCCAGCGCCCCAGTGGCAAAGTGCTCAGCCCGTATGACGGCACCATCGCCACCAGCGACATCGCCCCGGAGAGCGCCCGCAGCGCCGGCCCAGATCCGGTGCTCGACCGCAGCGTGCCGGCGCTGACCTCGGCCTTTGTCGGTTATGCGCGCGACGAGCTGAATTTTCGCACCGATGTCAGCTACAGGTTGCTCAATGGCGATGTGACCCACGCCTGGGACTATGGCGGCTCGCGGCAAGGCTATGCCGGGGTGATGGACGATCTGCAGCGGGCGCGCTCGCTCAACCCGGGGCTCGGCGTGGTGATCGTCAACGGCGACACCGATCTGGTCACTCCCTATCTGGCCTCACGCTATCTGGTGAGCCAAATCCCGACGCTCGGCGGGGCAAAACCCATCCGTCTCGACGTCATCGAGGGCGGCCACATGATGTATCTCAGGCCGGGCGGCCGGCGCGCCCTGAAGGAGGCCGCTTCGGAGCTCTACCAGGCAACACAGTGAACGGCGTGCCCACGCTGTCGGCCAGGCTGCGCCAACGCAAGCTTGCCACTGGCGTAGCGCCCCGCAGGCTTTCGCCCGTGTAGCCTGCAATGGGAGCCTGATTGGGGCAGGCTTCTTCTTCGTCCTCTTGACAGCGCCGGACACGCCGCATGGCCGATATTGCCATTCTGGAAACCCGCGAAAGGGTGCTTGCCGGCATCCTGTTCACCGGCTGCGCCTATTTCCTGTTTTCGACGCAGGACGCCGCGATCAAGCTTCTGGTCGTCGGCATCAGCGTCTGGCAGATCATGTTCTTCCGCTCGATCGCTGTGCTTATCGGCTGTGCTGCAATCGGCGGACCGCCCATCTTTGCCGACACAATGCGCTCGCCCATCGTGCGGCCGATGCTGGTGCGCAGCGCCTTCACGCTCGGCGCCTGGCTCTGCTACTACAACGCGGCCCGCTCCCTGCAGCTGGCCGAACTCACCACCATCTATTACGCCGCCCCGATCATCGTCACCGTGCTGTCGGTGGTGATGCTTGGCGAAAAGGTGCCGCTGTTGCGCTGGCTGGCGGTGTTCATCGGCTTCGTCGGCGTCTTCATCGCCTGTGATCCCACTCGTCTCGGCTTGTCCGTGCCGATGCTCTTGGTACTGGCTGCGGCAGTGCTGTGGGGCATTGCCGTGGTGCTGTTGCGCAAGACGGCGCTGGCCGAGCGCACGCTGATCCAGCTTGTGCTCAACAATTTCTACTTCCTGGTGTTTTCCACGGTGCCGGCGCTGTTGGTCTGGCAGATGCCGGACTGGCGCCAGTTGCTGCTTTTGATCAGCGTCGGCGCGCTCGGCGGCGTGGCGCAATTTATGCTGTTCGAAGGCATGAAGCGGGCGCCGGTGTCGATCGTGGCGCCGTTCGAATACACCTCATTGGTCTGGGCCTTCGGGCTCGGCTTTGCGATCTGGGGCGACGTGCCGCGTCGCGAGGTGTTTCTGGGGGCGGCGTTGATCGTCGGCGCCGGCCTGCTGATCATCGGCAACGAGCATTTCCGCAAGCGGCTATGAGTACCCCGTGCTGACAGCATGGTGGCAGGAGAAGACGGATAGGCTGCTGAGATGACGGAAGCGCTCGACGGCCCAGGCACCACAGATACCGCTGCCGATCGTACGCTCGGCATCATGCTGGTGGCGGCCTCGGCGGCTTTCTTCGCCCTGACCGGCGTGCTGACCAAATCGATCCACGCCGACCCGCTGACCATCACTTGCTGGCGCGGCTTTGTCGGCGCGATCCTGATCACCTTCTATGTGCTGTGGCGCCGGCGCCGCTCCGGCGGGCGGGAAAGCTTGCGGCTTGGCTGGCGCGGCTGGTTGCTGGCCCTCGAGGGCGCCGCGGCCAGCATCGCCTTCATCTCGGCGTTCAAATTCACCTATGTCGCCAATGTCGCGGTCATCTACGCCACCGCGCCCTTCATCACCGCGCTGCTCGCCTTCGTGCTGGTGCGCGAGCCGTTCCGGGCGCAGACGCTTGCCGCCGCCGCCGTTTCGCTGTGCGGCGTGGCGATGATGGTCGGCTCCGGCTTCGGCAGCGGTCATCTGTTTGGCGATGGGCTCGCGCTGCTGATGACCGCCGGCAGCGCGCTCTACATGATCATGGTGCGCGCCTTCCGCGACACGCCGGTGGTGTGGGCGGGCGCAGTCTCGGCGCTTCTGCTGTTCGTGCTCGGCTGGTTCGTCACCGACCCCCTGGCGATTTCTGCTCGCGACGCCGTGCTGCTCGTCGCCTTCGGAGGATCGTTCGCAGCGGCGTCGATCCTGTGGACGGAAGGCTCGCGGCTGATCCCGGCGCCTGAGTCCGGCCTTCTCGGTGCCGCCGAAGTGCCGTTTGCGATCCTGTTCGCCTTCCTGTTCCTCGGCGAGATCGCGCCGGCCGCCAGCCTGATCGGCGGCGCCATAGTACTCTGCGCGGTTTTCGCCCATGCGGGGCGCGACTGGCTGGCTGCGAGAAAAAGTGCGGCAACCCAATAATTATTTTCCAAGTCATGGAACCATCATGCGGATCAGGCAGTTTTATGTGCGACGGGTCACCCCCCAAGTCCCCCCAAACCCCTCGACCCGTCCTCCTCAAAGCCGACCGTAAAGGTCGGCTTTTTCTTTGGACATCAGCCGGCAAAGCCGGGCAAGGCGAGGTTGTCGCTGAGCAGGATGGCAAGATCGCGCGCCGGCCGCTCAGCGCCCTGGCCGAGTTTTATCGCGAATTGCGCTGTCGGCACCGGCGGCAGGGCGAATTCGCGCGGTGCTTCGGCAATGCCTGAATGGGCAAAGCGGGCGGTGCGCAAGGTCAGCGCGATGCCGGCATTGACCGCCGTACGCAAGCCGGCAAGGCTGGCGCTGCCGGCGGCGATGCGGTAGCGGCGGCCGGCAGCATCGAGGGCCGCGAGTGCTGCTTCGCGAAAGCCGCAATAGGGGTCGAGCAGCGCCAGCGGCAATTCCTCTTCCCGCACGGCAAGCCCTTTTTGCGAGCACAGCCACAGCATCGGCTCACTGAACAGCCCGACTTCGTCATTGGCCGGCGTCTTGCGCATGACAACGGCCAGATCGAGCTGCCCGGCCTGCAGCGCCTCGCCAAGCTCGGCCGAACGGCCAACGCGGAGTTCGACCCTGACGCGCGGATGGCTGGTCGCGAAGGCGCGCAGCAGCTCCGGCAGGCCGCTATCGGCGAAATCCTGTGTCGTGCCGATGGCGACGCGACCAGCGGCACGCGCGCCCTTGAGCGCCAGCCAGGCCTCGCTGTGCACGGCAAGAATGCGGCGGGCATGACCGACAAGATCCTCGCCGGCCGGCGTCAGCCCGCGCCCGCGCCCCTGCGCCACCAGCAGCGGTTCGCCGACGATCTCCTCCAGACGCTGCATCTGCGCGGTCACCGCCGAGGGCGAGCGGCCGACAACAGACGCAGCCTGAGCCAGCGAGCCGCCATCGACAAAGGCAAGGAAGGTTTTGAGCAGATCGGGATCGAGAGCTTGCATACTTCGATAATACAGAACCTTTTGTTCGAGACAATTCGATTTTTTTGACTTAAAGACGGTGGCACTGTCTCTCCAACGGCAAACAGACGCCGCTCAAACGAAGGAGAGAAAAATGCCCATCATCAACATCAGCGTCACCGGCAAGCCCGACGCCAAGCTGTCCGCCACAATCGCCAAGGAAATCACCGGCCTGACCGCAGCCCATCTGCGCAAGGACCCGACGATCACCGCCGTCGCTGTCACCTATATCGACCCGCAGCACTGGTTCGCCGGCGGCAAATCGCTGGCAGAGCATGGCGCCAATACGTTCTGGCTCGACATCAAGGTGGTCGACGGCACCAACACCAAGCTGGAGCTGGAAGCCTATCTGAAGGCGATCTTTGAGGCCTTTGGTAAGTTGCTAGGTGGCGTGCACGAGGAAAGCTATGCCTTCGTGCATGAAGTCCCGGCCGCGGCGTACGGTTATGGCGGCAAGTCGCAGGAGTTCCGGTTCATCAGTGGGCGGCTGAAGGCCACGGCCTGATTGTTACCCAGCGGGAGGATGAAGCCTTGTATCAAGCGCGAAATCCTCCCGGAGATGCAAGCTATAAAGGCCTGCCGCCCGGTTGGGATCGAACACCAGGTTCCAGCTGTGCTGGGATACCGCGCTGGGGATCAGAAAGAACGGATGCTTTGCCAGCAGACCATCGCCGAACTGCTGCTGTCCCGCGCCCGGGATGCCGGGACGCAGCCAGTTCGCGTTCGGAATATCGTCGGTTTGGACCACATAAATCTCTGATGGATCGACGATGTCGAATGCCGTCAGCACGTGAGGGACAGTATCCAGCGTGCGAAACCCCTTGTGGACCGCCACCTCCAAGATGGCGGTCGATGGGTCGATGGACGCATATACGGCTCTGATCCCTTTGCTGTTCCACCTTCCCCCAAGCTTGAAGGCTCCTTCGCCACTGTCCCAGCTCGCCTTGAAGCGTCTGTGATCAAGCCTCCAGCCCAACAACTTCCCTGTTGCGAGGGAGCCCGGCAAAGGCGTCACGCGTAGACACCATAGTCGAGCCGCTCAAGAAACTCCTGCACAAGCGCAGTGCCCGCCGCCGTGGCCAGCAGATCGATCGGCCGGCGATTGTCCAAACCCATGGCAGGCTCGATCATCCATTTTTCCGCGTCTTCCTGAGTCCCGAGCACGGACGTGGCCTTTGTCAGGAGCTTGGCGAAGTTCCAGGTTCTGGAACCTTGCTCCCGACTGAGGGTCTTGGAGTGATCCGATTTGTGCCGCTGAAATGTCCGCTCGCTCATGCCGAATGCGGTCTCAAACGCATCGGCGGGATCAATGACCATCAGATGGCTGACGAGGCTTTCGAGCGCCTGGCCCGGAATTCCATGCAGGATCATTTCATGTGCCTCAAGAGGACTGGCTACCGAGAATCCAAGAACCTTCCGTCCACCAAACAGGTCGACCATTCGTTCGAACTCCGGCTCCATATGTGGTGCCTCGGCAAAGCCCAGCGGGGAACTGGCCATATTACCTCTCCGTCACGTGTCGCTTTATTTACGACACGTGTCGCAACATTTCAAGGCCTGCGTTTGGGTCATTGCCTGGTGAGGTCAGGTGGAACACCGCTCCCTCGCACCCGCGCATTGACCTTGCCCCCCATTGCGCTACCCTCTGCTCTCCAAGCGGACGAAGAGCCGCATACCGGACCGTTGGGAGAGACGCGGCATGATCCTGACACTGGCGCTGCTTGCAGGCCTCGTGCTGGCCTGGCTGCTGATTGGCGCGATCGAGACGTTTCGTCTCGACCTGCGCTTTACCCAGGCGCTGCTCTATGTGCCGTTCAAGCTCGCCTACCGGATCGATGACCGGCGCATCCGCATTGCCCGCAACGCGCCGACGCCGGTGATCTATGTGGTCTCGCACCAGTCACGCTTCGAGCCGGCGCTGATGCTGTCGCTGCTGCCCGACGACACGCTGCACATTCTCGACGAGGCTTCGGCGCGCTCGCCCTGGATGGAGCCTTGGCGCGAGCTTGGCCGCACCATCGCCTTCAACGCCGAGCATCTCTTCGTCAGCCGGCGGCTGGTCAGGGTGCTGAAGGGTAAAGGCCGGCTTGCCGTCTATCTGCCCGATGACGTCGAGCCCGATGTGAAGACGTTTCGCCTGTTCCGCGCCGTCACCCGCATCGCCATGCAGGCCGACGCCCGCATCGTGCCGATCTTCGTCACCGGCTCGCGCGACCTGCCGGTTTCCTTGACGCCAAAGAACCGGGCGCCGCGCCACTGGTTCCCAAAACTCTCGATCAGCGTGCTGGAGCCAATGACGATTGCCGAACTGGTGGCGCGCAACCCCGACCAGGCTTCCAACACCAATGCGTTGTTCGACCGCATCGCCGAGGCGCGGCTTTATGGCAGCAACCTCGATCGCGGCCTGTTCCTGGCCATGCGCGATGCCGCGGATCGCACCGGCGCCTCGCATCCGATCATCGAGGATGTGATCAGCGGCTCGCTCAGCTATCGAAAAATGTTCATCGGCGCGCGCGTGCTCGGCCGCCGTTTCCAGGCGGTGGCGGCGCCCGGCGAAGCGGTCGGGGTTTTGCTGCCCAACGCCAATGGCGTGGTGCTGTCCTTCGTCGGCCTGCTCTCGGCCGGCCGGGTAGCGGCGATGATCAACTACACGGCAGGGCCGGCCAGCGTAACCGCCGCGGTGCGCGCGGCAGTCATCCGAACGGTGGTTTCCTCGCGCGCGTTCGTCGAGAAGGCGGCGCTTGCCGACATCATCGCCGCGATCGAGGCCGGCGGCGCCAAAATGCTGTGGCTGGAGGATGTGCGCGCAAGCGTCACGACGCTGGAAAAGCTCGCAGCAGCGGTGCTGTGGCGGTTCCCGCTGCAGCGGCAGGATGCGGCCAAGCCCGCCGCAATCCTGTTCACCTCAGGCTCGGAAGGCACGCCCAAGGCCGTGGTGCTGTCGCACCGCAATCTCCACGCCAACGCCATGCAGGCCGAGGCGCGCATTACCATTTCGCCGTCCGACATCCTGCTCAACGTGCTGCCGGTTTTTCACTCTTTCGGCCTGACCGGCGGTACCATCCTGCCGCTGGTGACCGGGGTGAAACTGTTCCTCTACCCGTCACCGCTGCACTACAAGATCATCCCGGAGATCGCCCGCAAGGTGAAGCCGACCATCATGTTCGGCACCGACACTTTCCTTGCCAACTATGCCCGCACCGCCAAGGATGGCGATTTCTCAAGCCTGCGCTTCGTCGTCGCCGGCGCGGAAGCGGTGAAGCCGGAGACGCGGCGCGTTTATCGCGAGCGCTTCGATGCCTCGATCATCGAGGGGTTCGGGCTGACGGAGGCCGCTCCCGTCGTCGCCGTCAACACCGCCATCCATGGTCGCGACGGCACGGTCGGACGGCTGTTGCCGGCGATGCGCATGAAGCTCGAACCGGTCGAGGGTATCGAGGGTGCCGGCCGCCTGTGGCTCGACGGGCCGAATTTGATGATGGGCTACATGACCGCTGACCGGCCCGGCGAATTGCAGCCGCTGGACGGCTGGCACGACACCGGCGACATCGTCTCGGTCGACCGCGAAGGCTTCATCACCATTCGCGGGCGGGCAAAACGCTTCGCCAAGATCGCTGGCGAGATGGTGTCGTTGGGCGCCGTCGAGATGCTGGTGCAGTCGCTGTGGCCGGAAGAGCGCCACGCCGCGGTGGCGGTGCCGGACAAGAGGCGCGGCGAGCGCATCGTGCTGGTCACCACCGCCGACGACGCCGATCCGGAAGAACTGCGCGCCTTCGGCAAGAAGGCAGGTGCGGCCGAACTGATGGTGCCCAACGACATCGTCAAGGTCGACGAGATCCCGGTGCTGGGTTCCGGTAAGACGGATTATGTCTCGACGCGGAACCTGGCGATCGAGAAGCTGGGGCTGGGCCTGGCGGCTTAGCGTATCTCCCTCCTTGAGGGGGAGATGGCCGGCAGGCCAGAGGGGGTCGCCTCGCGTGAAGCGCCGACGTCCTCTTCGCTCAAACGAGGTCGCGTCCGGGGCGTACCGACCCCCTCTGTCGCTTTCGGCGACATCTCCCCCTCAAGGGGGGAGATAACAACTACCCAATATCCGACGGCGGCACTTTTTCGCCCTCGCGCTTGGCGCGCTTCGAATACGCCCGCACGCTGAAAGGCAGGAAGATGAGATAGCCTGCGACAGAGGCGGTCAGCGTGTACCAGGGATAGGTCATCAACAGCAGGACGTATAGAACGACCGCCAGGATGATCGGCAGCACCTTATCGCCCGGCACTTTCAGGCTTTTGCCGGAATAGACCGGCAGCCGGCTGACCAGCAGGAAAGCGACCAGCACAGTGAAGCCGGTGGCGACGAATGCCGTCAGGCGGTCCGGCTCGAGACCGAGCCGCAGGAAGGACAGATAGAGCGGCAGCATAACCAGCACGGCGCCGGCCGGCGCCGGCACGCCGACGAAGTATTCGCTCTGCCAGATCGGCCGGTCATGGTCTTCGTCGAGCACGTTGAAGCGCGCCAGCCGCAGGCCACAGGCGATGGTGAACAGAAGAGCTGCGATCCAGCCGAAGGAGCCGGCGCGGTCGAGCAGGAAGGCGTAGAGCACCAGTGCCGGCGCGACGCCGAAATTGACGATGTCGGCCAGCGAATCCATCTGCGCGCCGAATTTGGATGTCGCCTTCAACATGCGCGCCAGGCGCCCGTCTATGCCGTCCAGGAAGGCGGCGAGCAGCACCATCACCACGGCCGGCTCGAAACGGCCCTCGAAGCCGAAGCGGATGCCGGACAGGCCGGCGCAGATGGCAAGCACGGTGACCAGATTAGGCAGCACCATGCGCATCGGAATTTCGCGGATGCGCGGGCCGCCGCTGCCATGGGCCTCGAACTTTTTGAACGGCGCGCCCACCGCTTACGAAATCCTGACGAGCGGGGTTGCGGCGACGCCGCCGAATTCGGCGAGCACGGTTTCGCCGCCGACCGCCGTCTGGCCGACGGCGACGCGCGGCACCGCGGTCGACGGCAGGAAGACATCGACGCGCGAGCCGAAGCGGATCAGGCCAAAGCGTTCGCCGACGGCAATGGAGCCGCCGGTCTCGGCCCAGCAGACGATGCGGCGCGCCACCAGGCCGGCAATCTGCACGGCGACAACGATGCCGTTGGGACTGTCTATGACCAGCCCGTTGCGCTCGTTCTCCGAGCTTGCCTTGTCGAGTTCGGCATTCAGGAACTTGCCCGGCCGGTGCTCGATTTTGGTGATGCGGCCGCGCACGGGAGCACGGTTCACATGGCAGGAGAAGACATTCATGAACACCGAGATGCGGGTCATTTCGGTGTTGCCGAGGCCGAGCTCGCGCGGTGGCACGGCCGGGCCGACCGCCGAGATGACGCCGTCGGCGGGACTGACCACCAGCCTGTCATCGACCGGGGTGACACGCTCGGGGTCACGGAAGAAATAGACGCACCAGGCGGTCAGGATCAGGCCGATCCAGAACAGCACCGAGGAGAAATAGCCGAGGAACAGCGTGCCCGCACCAAAGGCGGCAATGAACGGATAGCCCTCGCGATGGATCGGAACGAAGGCATTCTTGATCGAATCGACAAGGCTCATCGGATGGGGCTCATGGGATGGGGGCGGTCCCTGTTTCAGGTCCGGCCTCAATACCGGAAAGGCTCCGCTGCCGCAACGCACATTGGGCAAGGCCGCGTCGTCCGCAGCCGGCAGGAACGGTGACGTGCTTGCCTGTCGGCTGCTTTGCCGCCAGAGTTCGGGCCAACGCCGGCTGAACGCGCGGCGAAAAGGCCGACTGCCATGGCGCCAATTCAGGCAAAACGTATCTTGTTGCCATACGATCGTCAGCCGTGGGTGCCGTTTTGACCGTACTTGTGGCAGCGAGCGACCACGCAGTTGCGCAAGGCAAGCCATCCTTCGACTGCGCCAAGGCCGCCAGCTTGGCGGAAAAGGCCATTTGCGCCGATCCGGTCCTGGCGCAAGCCGATGCCGACGTCGCGAAGAATTATACCGCGCTGCTGAAGAGGCTCGATGCTCATGCCGGGAAGGCGCTGCGGGACGACCAAAGCGATTTCATCGCCTATCGCGATCAGATCGCCGGTTTCAACGAAAGTTCGCCCAAGAACCAACAGACTTTCGATCTCGGCGAATTCCTGCGCGACCGCGCAACCTTCCTGTCCGGCATACGCAAGCCCCCCGATGCAGGTTTGATCGGCACATGGAGCAGCGTGCGCGGTAGCGTCGACATCAAGGCTGTTGGCGGAGGCAAGGTCGAGATCTCGGAAGAGGTCGTTTCCAATCCAGTCTCGGGAAGTGGGTCATGCGAGATCGACGGCACGGTCGAGAAGCGCAACACTCTGCGACTGGTCGACACCGACGACAACGACAACCCAACCGGTTTTGTCTTCACCTTTCGCCGCGATGGCGATGCGCTTGTCGTCGAGCAGAGCGGCACCGGCAAGGATGACAGAACGGAGCCGCCGTCATGCGGCGCCAACGGCCATGCCGATGGCACGTTCTTCCTGACCGAAAAACAGTAAACCCGCTGTCGGGGAACCACCCCCTCGCCCGTCCTTGGTGAGACAGCGCCGATCATGGCCCTTGCCATGATTGCGCTCCCAACAAGGAGTTTCCCCAAATGCAGAACCAAACGCGTCTTGTTGCCACCGGCCTCGCTTTCGGAGAGTCTCCCCGCTGGCACGACGGACGCCTGTGGCTCTGCAACTGGGGAACCGGAGAGATCGTCGCGGTGGATGAGGACGGCGGGAACCAGGTGATGCTCACCGTGCCGGCCATCCTGCCTTATTCGATCGACTGGTTGTCGGATGGCCGATTGCTGATCGTCTCGGGTCGGGATGGCTTGTTGCTGCGGCAGGAGGCGGATGGAACGCTGGCCACCCATGCCGATCTTCGGTCGCTGTCAAACAGCCCGTGGAACGAGATCGTCGTCGACGGGCGCGGCAACATCTATGTCAATGGCGGCGGGTCGGCGCCTGCACCGGGCGAGCATTTCGGGCCCGGCACCATCGTGCTGATCACGCCGGACGGCTCGGTTCGACAAGTGGCCGAGAACATCGCTTTCGCCAACGGCATGGCGGTGACGCCGGACAACAGGACACTGATCGTGGCGGAGTCGCATGCCAACCGGCTGACCGCCTTCGATATCGCGGAGGATGGCGGGCTTTCCAACCGCTGCGTCTGGGCCGATCTCGATGGCTTTCCCGACGGCGTCTGCCTCGATGCCGAAGGAACTGCCTGGTATGCGGATGTTCCCAACAAACGCTGTGTGCGGGTGCGCGAAGGTGGTGAGGTCTTGCAGTCCGTCAATGCCGATCGCGGCTGCTTTGCCTGCATGCTCGGCGGCCTGGATGGCAAGACGCTGTTCATCGTTGCCGCCCAATGGCGTGGTTTCGAGAACATGATCAGCGATGCCCGCACCGGCCAGGTGCTGAGCGTCGAGGCGCCAGCACCTGGCACGGGCTGGCCCTCCTACATCTCAGGCAGACGCTGATAGTTGGCGATATCGGCCTTCACACCCAGCCGGGCAATGGTCTCCTGCGGGTTGAAGCCCGCCCGCTCGTGGGCCGCCTTGACGATCGGCACGACATTGTCGACGGCCGCCTGGTTTTCCCATTCGACAATGGTGACCAAGTTGAACTCACCCGGACCCGAAAATTGCTCGAGCACGAAATCCTGGACGAAGCCTTGCTGCAGACGCAGCAATTCATGAGTCGCCCTGACCTTGCGAAGGATTTCTTCACGGGCCTCGGCAGGAACGACGAATTTGTCGACCCTGAACACGGCTTCACTGGTAAGCTGTTGATTGAGTTGATCCATTTCAATTGTCTCCGTTCCTGAACGACTTGGGTTCTGTGGCTCAGGAACGGGTTTGCGGTCTCAACCAAGGTTGAGGTCAAGAGGGAAAATCGCGAGCGTTCTTCCTTCTCCCCTTGTGGGAGAAGGTGGATCGGCGCGACAGCGCCGAGACGGTTGAGGGGTGTTCCAGCGGAGTGAGGCGTTGGCGTTCCCTGGAACACCCCTCATCCGTCGCCTTCGGCGACACCTTCTCCCACAAGGGGAGAAGGGGAAGGCGTCGACGCTAGCTCACCTCCGAAGTCCGCCTGCGCACAACCACACCCAGCTCATCGCTCTCGCGTGCAACTCGAAGCCTCTCTTCGGCTTCTGTCGCTTCGCGCTGGCGGTCCCACATCGACGCGTAGAGGCCATGCTTTTGCATCAGCTCGGCATGGGTGCCGCGCTCGGCGATCTCGCCGTCCTTGAGCACGATGATCTCGTCGGCGGTGATCACCGTCGACAACCTATGCGCAATGACGATGGTGGTGCGGCCCTTGCTGACCAGGTCGAGGGCGGCCTGGATTTCCTGTTCGGTGTGGCTGTCCAGCGCCGAGGTCGCCTCGTCGAGCATCAGGATCGGCGGCGCCTTCAAAATCGTGCGGGCAATCGCCACGCGCTGCTTTTCGCCGCCCGACAGTTTTAGCCCACGCTCGCCGACCATCGAGCGGTAGCCTTCGGGCAGTCGTTCGATGAACGGGCCGATCTGGGCAAGCTCGGCGGCTTTCTGCATTTCTTCCTCGCTGGCGCCGATGCGGCCGTAACGGATGTTGTAGGCGATGGTGTCGTTGAACAGCACGGTGTCCTGCGGCACCATGCCGATGGCGCCGCGCAGGCTCGCCTGCGTCACATCACGGACATCCTGGCCGTCGATCAGCACCTGACCGCCCTGGACGTCGTAGAAGCGGAACAAGAGCCGCGAAATCGTCGACTTGCCGGCGCCGGACGGGCCACGATGGCCACCGTCTTGCCGGCCGGAACCTCGAAGGAGACGCCCTTCAGAATCTTGCGGCTGGGGTCGTAGGCGAAGTGCACGTCGCGGAACTCGACCTTGCCGGCTTTAACAGTGAGCGGCTTGGCATCCGGCTTGTCGGTGATTTCCTGCGGCACATCGAGCAGGTCGAACATCTGCTCGATGTCGGTCAGCCCCTGGCGGATTTCGCGGTAGATGAAGCCGATGAAATTGAGCGGCACCGAAAGCTGCATCAGCATGGCATTGATGAAGACGAAATCGCCGACCGTCTGCGTGCCGGCCTGCACCTCCAGCGCCGACATGCACATGACGATGACGGTGCCGAGACCGAAGATGATGCCCTGGCCGAAATTCAGCCAGCCGAGCGAGGTCCATATCCTGGTCGCCGCCATTTCATAGCGCGCCATCGAACGGTCGAAGCGCTCAGCCTCCATACCCTCGTTGTTGAAGTATTTGACCGTCTCGTAGTTGAGCAGGGAGTCGATCGCCTTGGTGTTGGCGTCGGTGTCGCTGTCGTTCATGTCGCGGCGGATCGAGATCCGCCAGTCGCTGGCGCGAACCGTGAACCAGACGTAGAGCCACACCGTGGCCGCCACCACGACCACATATTTCCAGCCATAAGTGTAGGCGAAGATACCGGTGGTCAGCGCGAATTCGAGGATGGTCGGCGCCGTGTTCAGCATGATGAAGCGCACGATCGTCTCGATGCCCTTGGTGCCGCGCTCGATGATGCGCGACAGGCCGCCGGTGCGGCGCTCGAGGTGAAAGCGCAGCGACAGCTGGTGCATGTGAACGAAGGTGCGGAACGCGAGCTGGCGCACCGCATATTGGCCAACGCGGGCAAACAGCGCGTCGCGCAGCTGGTTGAAGCCAAGCTGCACCAGCCGCACGACATTGTAGGCGACGACCAGCATCACCGGCGCCAGCAGGAAGGATGGCAGCGGCGGCGGCGATTTGGCGTCACCGGCCAGAGAATCGGTCGCCCATTTGAAGAAGTACGGCCCGGCAACCAGTGTCAGCTTGGCAACGACCAGAAGCAGCGTTGCCCAAGTGACGCGTGCCCTGAGATCGGCGCGGTCGGCCGGCCACATATAGGGCCACAGATTGCGCAAGGTGCTGAAGGTCGAGCTATCGGAAACGGTTTTTTCTGCCACTTGTCTTGCCTTTTGGGTGAGAAATCAGCGGCCGGAGCAGCAGGAATTGACGAGTGCGGTCAGCGATGCGGAAACGTCGGCGAGCGCGGCGCGGTCGAGTTGATAGCGCGAGCGCTGGCGGTCGGGCTCGAAGCGGACCAAGCCTGCTTCGACCAGGATTTTCAGATGCTGGGAGACCGTCGACTGCGCGAGGTCGAGATGGTCGACAACCTCACGGCAGCAGCAGGAGCGGCTGGCCGACAGATGTCTAAGGATCTCGATGCGCGCCGGGTGCGAGAGTGCGGCGAAGCGAGCGGCAACGGCGCGGCTTTGGGGCGGTGCGCAGTTTGCGTGGTCTGGTTCAGCGAGCGAGTCTGCCATCGTTCATCGGCGATAGACGATGAACGGGTGCGTGGCAAGCTAACCCGATGGGTAGAGCGACCTAATCTCCCCCCTCGAGGGGAGATGTCGCCGAAGGCGACAGAGGGGGTCGGTACGTCCTGACGCAACGTCGTTTGCAGCAAAGAGAAGGTCGGCGTTCTATGCGCGGCGACCCCCTCTGGCCTGCCGGCCATCTCCCCCTCAAGGGGGGAGATCAAGCGCTCGGCCGCTACTGCGTCTTCACCGGCGCCGTTGTCACCTGCTCGCCCATCGCCTTGAGGTCGGCGGCTTCGCCTTCCTTGGACTTTTCCGGAACCTTGAACACCTGCCCCGGCCAGATGCGGTCGGGATCGCTGATCTGGTCCTGGTTGGCGAGATAGATGGTCGAGAAGCGCACGCCGTGACCGTAGACGCGCCGTGAGATCCGCCACAGCGTGTCGTGCCTGCGGATGATCACCGCGCCGTCGGCATGTTCAAGCTTTGGCGCCACCGTCTCTGGCACATCGGGCGTTGCCGCCGCGACGACGGCTGGAACCTCAGCGGCAGGCGCTGCCGGTGCCGCAGGTGCCCCGGCAACCGCCGGGGCAGCCGGAGCCGGCGCTTCAGCCGCCGGTGCGGCTGGTGCGGATGCGGCAGCAGCTGGTGCGGGCTTCGCAGGGGCAGCCGCGATAGTGGCTGGCGCCGCAGGCTTCGGAGCGGCCGGTGCTTCGGCAGCAGCCGGTGCGGCCGGCTCAGCAGGCTTTGCTTCGGCGGGCTTGGTCTCGGTGGGCTTGGCCTCCGCGGGCGCCACGGCGGCGATCGCTTCGCCGGGTTCGCGCTCGAACGGCACGGCGGCGCGGGCCACGACCTTCACGCCGTCGGCGTCGAGACCGTCGACATGGATGGTGTAGCTGCCGACCGGGATGTCGCGCGTCGCCTCGACCAGGAAATGACCGTCGGGCGAGGTCACCGCATCACCAAGCAGGATATCGTTGGCATAAGCGCGCACCTTGCGGCCGGCGTCAGCCAGACCGGCGACGAAGATCTTGTTGCCGTCGATCTCGACCGCCTCGACGACGATCTTGGGTGCAGCCACGCCTGCCGCCGGCGGCGCTGCAGGTACTGCTGGCGCTGCAGGGGCAGTTGCGGCTTCCACAGCCGGAGCAGCAGGTGCTGTCTCAGCGGCCACGGCAGGCCCAGCCGTAGCAGGCGCCTCAGAGGCTGGGGCAGCGGCCTGATCGCCGGCGGCCGGTGCCGCGGGCTTGGTCTCAGGCGCCGGGACGCTAAGCAGCTCGGCCGGCTTGCCGGGTTCCTCGACCATCGCCAGCACCTGGCCGGCGGCGTCCTTGGGAACCGAAACGACGGCGGTCTGCACGGAAGGGGTAACCACATCGCCGGCCGTCGCGCGCAACGCAATCGTATAGTCGCCGGGCTTCAGCGGATCATCGAGAACGATGACGAAGGCGCCGTCCGGACCGGCGACAGTCGAGCCAAGCACCGAGGAGCCGTTGAGGATCTCGATCTTCGAATTGGGCGCAGCATTGCCGGCAACGACGATCGAGCCGTTGCTTTCGACGCGCACGACGTCGAAGCTCGGCGCAACCGGGCCGGCCGCGGCCGGCGCTGGGGTTGTTGGGGCAGCAGCGGGCGCGGCAGGTGCCGCCGGAGCCGCAGCTTCGGTCGCGGGAGCCGTTGCGTCGGCAGGCGCGGGTGCTGCGGGAGCCTTGGCATCGGTGGGCGCGGCGGGCGCCGGCGGCAGCCTTCCCTCGGTCCCCGGATCGGCCAGCTTTTCAGCCGGCGGCGTCAGCGATGCAATCGCCGCAGGCGGCGTGGGATTCAGATACGGGTCGAGTGCGCCCGATACATAGGCGGTTCCGACGACCGCGACGGTCCCACCGGCCGCGAACAGAAACGCCTTCAATGGATTAACAGCCATATTTCCCCTACCCCTTAGCCACCTGAAGCCGGTCTAGCGTGTTTTGCCGGCACCGACAAGAAAAAGCCCGGGCTTGTCAGCCTTGGGGCTTGACCCCGCATTCAGACCCAATCACCAATCACGAATGAACACGATTCGATCCGTCTGCGTCTATTGCGGCTCGTCTCCGGGCCGCGATGAAATCTATGCCAAGGCCGGGCACCTGCTTGGCCGCTCGCTCGCCAAAGCCGGCCTGCGGCTGGTCTATGGCGGCGGCACCAAAGGCATTATGGGCGCAGTCGCCGAAGGCGCGCTCAAGGCCGGCGGCAAGGTAACGGGCATCATTCCGCGCTTCCTCATCAACAAGGAGGCGACCGAAACCGCGCTTGACCGGCTCGACGAGTTGCTGATCACCGACAACATGCACGAGCGCAAGCACAAGATGTTCGAGAAATCCGACGCCTTTGTGGCGCTGCCCGGCGGCATCGGCACGGTCGAGGAAATCGTCGAGATCATGACCTGGGGCCAGCTCGGCCATCACCGCAAGCCGATCGTCTTCGCCAACGTTCAAGGATTCTGGGATCCGATGCTGGCGCTGCTCGACCATATGGCCAGCGAAGGCTTCATCCACACCGCGCAACGGGTCAAGCCGCTGGTGGTCGAAGACCCCGAGGCCATCGTCGCCGCCATCATGGTGGCGGGGTCGTCGGTCGATGCGCCGACGGAAGGCGTGCAGTCGGTGATTGATAAAATGTGATAGTGACTAGTGAGAGAGGCCCCGCTGCGCCATCACGCCGTAGCGCGAAGATCCTCGACGATGGTGCCGGCGGCAGCGACCTCCGCCTCATGGTCCGGCTCCCGCCAGGTCTCGGCGAGACCCGCCGCATACCATTCCTGCATGGCCGGCAGGCCAAGCAATTGCGGGGGATAGGCTGCAGCTGCCCCTTCGAAAGACAGCCCATAGGATAGCACACGGAACGCCACCGGAGCAAAGAAGGCGTCGACGGCGGTAAAATGGCCGCCGGCAAGGAACGCCCCGCCGAACAGGGCAAGGCCATCGTTCCAGAGATCGCCCAAACGGAACAGATCCTGCTTCAGCGCGTCCGACATCGGCAACGGTTTCACCCGCAAGCCGCAATTCATCGGGCATGCGCCGCGCAAGGCCGTGAAACCAGAATGCATTTCGGCGGCGGCCGAGCGCGCCCAGGCTCGCGCCTTGGCCTCGGCAGGCCACACACCATGGTGGCGCTCGGCGAGATACTCGGCAATAGCCAGCGAATCCCAGACAGCCCAGCCGTCATCCACCAGGCAAGGCACGCGCCCGCTGGGCGAGAACGCCCGGTAGAGATCGAAACTGGGCCCGGTCGGAAACGGCGTCAATTGCTCCTCGAACGGAATGTCGAGGGTGCGCATCAGCACCCATGGCCGCAGCGACCATGACGAATAGTTCTTGTTGGCGATATGCAGCACGTACATCGAAAGGCTCCCTACTTCGGGGCCAACGCCACCGGGCGGATTTCACGGCCACGAAACATCGACCAGGAATACATCGCCAATGCCGCCCAGATCAACGCGAAGGCAATTGCTTGCGTGGTGCCGAACGGCTCGTCGAAAATCAGCACGGCTATCAGGAACACCATGGTCGGTGCGATGTACTGCATGATGCCGATGGTGGAGAGGCGCAGAAGCTTGGCGCCGAAGGCGAACAGAAGCAGCGGCACCGAGGTGACTGGGCCGCAGCCGATGAGCAAAGCCATATCGGTGCCGTTGCTGGAGATGAAATGGTCCTGGCCGTTGACGACCAGGAAGACGATGTAGGCAAGCGCCGGGACCGACAGCAAAAGCACTTCGAGCAGAAAGCCCTGGCTCGGGCCGATCGGCAGCGTCTTGCGGAAGAACCCATAGGCAGCGAAGGAAAACGCCAGCGCCAACGACACCCAAGGCAATTTGCCGGCATCGACGGTCAGAACGGCAACTGCGACCGCCGCCAGCAACACGGCCGCGATCTGCAGCCGGTCGAGCTTCTCGCCGAGCAACAACGCGCCGACGACGATGCTAACTAATGGGTTGATGTAGTATCCGAGCGCGGTCTCGACGGTGCGGTCGACCGAGATCGCCCAGACATAGATGGCCCAGTTGACGGAGATCAGGGTCGCCGTCAGCGCCGCCATGGCGATGCTGCGCGGCGAGCGGATCGCCGCCTTGAAATCGGCTGTGCGGCCGGCCCAGACCAGCACTGCAGCAGCAATCGGCACCGACCAGACGATGCGGTGGGCGATCACCTCGATCAGCGGCAGATGCGCAACCGCCTTCATGTAGAAAGGCAACAGGCCCCATAGCACATAAGCGCCGAGCGCGAGGAGAAAGCCGCTGCGGGCTTTGGAGTCGGCGTCGGGCTGGATCGTGTCGCTGGCCATGGCAAACGCTATGGCCCAGTGGGCCATCCAAAACCATCGCAAAATTATGATGGATCAATGGACTTCCGCTGATGGCTCAAGGGGCGGCGCCAGTTCCTCGCCCCACTTCGGGGGGCGAGGAAACCCACGTCTTGCAACCCTACTCCGCCGCCACCAATCCCGCCATGTCGCGGTTCTTCATCAGCTTGTAGACGATCGAATCCATCAGCGCCTGGAAGGAGGCGTCGATGATGTTTTCCGACACGCCGACCGTCCACCAGCGTGCGCCGGTGCCGTCATGCGATTCGATCAGGACGCGAGTGATCGCCTCGGTGCCGCCATTGAGGATACGCACCTTGAAATCGGCGAGCTCCATGTCGGCGATCTCGCTCTGGAACTTGCCGAGGTCCTTGCGCAACGCGATGTCGAGCGCGTTGACCGGGCCGTGGCCTTCGGCCACCGACATCTTCTCCTCGCCCTCGACCATCACCTTGACGATGGCTTCGGAGACCGTCTTCAACTGGCCGTTGGCATCGAAGCGGCGCTCGACCATGCAGCGGAACGAAGTGACGTTGAAGAACTCCGGCAGGCCGTGCAGCATTTTGCGCGCCAACAGCTCGAAGGAGGCATCGGCGCCCTCATAGGCGTAGCCCTCGGCCTCGCGCTCCTTGACCACCGAGATCAGCGCATCGAGACGATGGTCGTCTCTGGGCACATCGATGCCGCGCCGCTTCAGCTCGGCGAGGAAATTGGCCTTGCCGCCCTGGTCCGAAACCATAACGCGGCGGCGGTTGCCTACCGCCTCGGGCGGCACATGTTCATAGGTCGCCGGCTCCTTGGCCAGTGCGGAGGCATGGATGCCGGCCTTGGTGGCGAAGGCCGAGGCGCCGACATAGGGCGCCTGCGCTTCCGGAGCACGGTTCAGCAATTCGTCGAAGGCGCGGGAAAGCCGGGATATCCCGGTCAGCGCCTCGGCCGAGATGCCGGTTTCAAACCGATCGGCGAAGGCCGGCTTCAGCGCCAGCGTCGGTACGATCGAGACCAGATTGGCGTTGCCGCAGCGCTCGCCGATGCCGTTCAGCGTGCCTTGGATCTGGCGCACGCCGGCCTCGACGGCGGCGAGCGAATTGGCCACCGCCTGGCCGGTGTCGTCATGGGCATGGATGCCGAGATGGCCGCCCGGAATACCTGAAACAATGACCTTGTCGACGATGGCGCGCACTTCCGAGGGCTGCGTGCCACCATTGGTGTCGCACAACACCACCCAGCGCGCGCCGGCATCATAGGCGGTCCTGGCGCAAGCCAGTGCGTAGTCCGGATTGGCCTTGAAGCCGTCGAAGAAATGCTCGCAATCGACCATCGCTTCCTTGCCGGCGGCAACAGCTGCTTCGACCGACGCGTTGATCGAGTCGAGGTTTTCCTCATTGGTGCAGCCGAGCGCGACGCGGACATGATAGTCCCAGCTCTTGGCGACGAAGCAGATGGCGTCGGACTTGGACTGCACGAGCGCTGCCAGGCCCGGGTCGTTGGATGCCGACACGCCTGCCCGCTTGGTCATGCCGAAGGCGACGAACTTTGCCTTCGCCGTGCGCTTCTGCTGGAAGAAGGCGGTGTCGGTCGGATTGGCGCCGGGATAGCCGCCTTCGACATAGTCCATGCCGAACTCATCGAGCAGCTTGGCAATCGCGATCTTGTCCTCGACGGAAAAGTCGATGCCCGGCGTCTGCTGGCCATCGCGGAGGGTTGTGTCGAAGAGATAGAGGCGTTGTTTGGTCATTGTTCTGTTGGCGCGCGAGCACCCCCCTCTGGCCTGCCGGCCATCTCCCCCTCAAGGGGGAAGATCGGCAGCTTTAGCGTCGGATCGTTTCCTGCAGCGATGAAGATTTGCGAAAGCGCCGATGACAGCCAATCTCCCCCCTTGAGGGGGAGATGTCCGGCAGGACAGAGGGGGGTGCCACGCGCTGTCATTTCCCCGCAAACCCATCCGTCGCGCGTATCAGCCGATCCAGAATCCCCGGCTCCGAATAGGAATGGCCGGCGCCTTCGATGAGGTGGAAATCCGCCTTCGGCCAGGCCTTGTGCAGGGCCCAGGCATAGCGCGCCGGGCACGGCATGTCGTAGCGGCCGTGGACGATTGTGCCGGGAATATCCGCGAGCTTATGGGCATCGCGCAGAAGCTGCCCCTCCTCCAGCCAGCCGGCGTGGACGAAATAGTGGTTCTCGATGCGGGCAAAGGCGATGGCGAAGTGGTCCTCGCCGAACTTGTCGCTGGTCTCCGGCTCCGGTAGCAGCGTGATCGTCTCACCTTCCCACAGGCTCCAGGCAAGGGCGGCTTCCAGCTGCGCCTTGCCATCGGCGCCGACCAACCGCCTGCGGTAAGCGGCCATCATGTCGCCGCGCTCGGCTTCAGGAATTGGCGCCAGGAAACGCTCCCATTTGTCGGGGAACATCTCGGAGACGCCGAACTGATAGTACCATTCGAGTTCGGCGCGGGTCAGCGTGTAGATGCCGCGCACGACAAGCTCGCTGACGCGATTAGGATGCGTCTCGGCATAGGCCAGCGCCAGCGTCGAGCCCCACGAGCCGCCGAACACCAGCCATTTTTCGAAGCCGCACATCTCACGCAGCCGCTCGATGTCGGCAACCAGGTGCCAGGTGGTGTTGGCCTCGAGCGAGGCGTTGGGTGTCGATTTCCCGCAGCCGCGCTGGTCGAACAGGATGACGTCGTAAAGCTTCGGGTCGAACAATTGCCGATGTTTTGGCGAGAAGCCGCCGCCGGGACCGCCATGCAGGAAAACGGCCGGCTTGGCGCCCCTGGTTCCGGAGCGCTCCCAGTAGATATGATGGCCGTCGCCGACATCGAGCATGCCGGACTCGAACGCCTCGATCTCTGGATAAAGAGTACGAAGTTCACTGTTCATTTCATTGCTCATATCTTCAGGCCGTGCGCGGGCCAGTCCGTGGTTTCGTGGTCGGGATGCTGGAAGGAGATGATCTGCTCCTGGCGGGAGTAGAAATCCGGATCCTGATGCACGGGCTGGTCAAAGATCGTTTCCACCCAAGGCAATCGGACCGCGTAGTTGACCTGGATCTGCGGCGCCAGATCGGAGCGGTCGTCGAAGGCGCCGATGGCGATCTCCAGTGCGCCAGGTTGGCGATAGGTCAGCGGTGTACCGCAGCGGGCACAGAAGCCGCGATCGATGTTGACCGACGACTGGAAGTAGGTCGGCTCCTCGCGCACCCATTCGACGCCATCCTTGGGCACTGTCACCAGGGCGCCGAAAAACGACCCGAACTGTTTCTGGCACATGCGGCAATGGCAGATGGACGCCCGGCCAAGCTTGCCCTTGATGCGGAAACGGACGGCGCCGCACTGGCAGCCGCCGGTTCGAACTTCATCGGTCATAACTTTTCCTCTGGCGGCCATTGTTCGGTGTCATGATCGGGATGCTGGTAGGAGACAAGCTCGGCAAGATAAGGCGCCGACGACATGTCGGCCATCGTGTCCTCGCCCGGCAATTGCGGAAGGGTGTCGACATAGGGAAGTTTTGCCTCCGTGCCCCACTGGATCAGCGGCACGATATCAGCCGGATTGTCGAAGGCGCCGATGGCGAGGCCGATGCCGTCGGGCGCGGTAAAGGTCAGCGGCGTGCCGCAATTGCCGCAAAAGCCACGATCGACGTGGCTGGACGAGGCGAAATATTTCGGTTCGCCGCGCGTCCAGTCGAGTTTGGCGCCACGCACCGAGACCAGGGGCGCGTAAAATGAGCCGAACGCCTTCTGGCACATGCGGCAATGGCAGATCGAGGCGTCACCTAGCGCACCCTCGACGCGAAAGCGCACCGCGCCGCACTGGCAGCCGCCGGTGTAGATCGGCCGGTTGTCGAGGCTCATGGCGTTTCACTCCGTTTCATAGTCATTCGGGCGCATGGCAGACGGCCTCGACATTGTTGCCGTCGGGATCCAAGACGAAGGCGCCGTAATAGTCCGGGTGATAATGCGGGCGCAGCCCCGGCCCGCCATTGTCCTTGCCGCCGGCGGCGAGCGCCGCGGCATGGAAGGCGTCGACCTCGGCGCGGCTGCGCGCGGTGAAGGCGACGTGCTGATGGGTCCTCGGCTTGTCATCGCTGGCCTGCAGCCAGAACACCGGCCGGTCGCGGCCATAACCGCCGACCTTGGCGCCGCCGGTATATTCCAGTGGCACCATGTAAATCAGCGAGGCGCCAAGCGGCGCCATCGCCTGGTCATAAAAGGCTTTCGACGCGCCGAAATCGGCGACATTGATGCCGAGATGGTCGATCATGAAACAAGCTCCTCCCTTGCTGGCGCCGGCACGTCGGCGCCGGCCAAGCCGGCCTCGATCACGATGTGCTGGCAGACATTGTCGATATCGCGGATGACGTCGTCGTTCCAGAAGCGCAGGATGGTCCAGCCACTGGCACTCAATTGAGCGCTGCGTGCCTTGTCGCGTTCTGCATCTTCTACGTCGGCATGCTGACTGCCATCAACCTCGACTACGAGGTGGTGGGCCGAACAGGCGAAGTCGACAATGTAGGGTCCAATCGGTACCTGTCGGCGAAAGCTCATCCCGATCAGCCGGTGAGCCCGCAACTCATTCCACAGTTTCAGCTCGGCATCGGTCATGACGCGACGCATGGACTTTGCATTCTTGCGCTGACGCGATGGAACGAGGTCGTGACCCATGCTCAGGCCACTCCGCGCTGGCGATTAGCGAAAACCGAGGCGAGGGCTGATCTCCCCCCTTGCGGGGGAGATGTCCGGCAGGACAGAGGGGGGTGCTGTCCCGCCAGCGTCTCAACCGGCAGCCATTGCGTTCTCAGAAAGTGGCCGAAATGAAAGTGGGCAAGAAGGAACGCTGGCGTTCCTTCGAACCCCCCTCTGTCCTGCCGGACATCTCCCCCGCAAGGGGGGAGATTGGCTGTCGCTGCCGCCTTCGCCAATCTTACAACGGTGTCTCGCGCCACCCTCACCGCTTCACCTCCCACGTCGTCACGCGTTCGTTGGTGACAGGATCCTTGCCGTCCTTCAGCTGCACGCCTTGCTCCAGAAGCTCGTCGCGGATGCGGTCGGCCTCGGCCCAGTTTTTCGCTGCGATCAGTTCCAAGCGCTTGGCGATCGCCTTGGCGATCGCTGCCTCGTCGACCTTGGCCGCGCCGATATCGAAGCCGAGGAACAACAGCGATGCCTTCAGCGATGCGGCCGCTTCGTTGCCCTCCGCGGCCTCACCGGCAAGCTGCGTGAGCTGCTGGAAGGCGGCATAGGTGGCGAGGTCGTCCGACAGCGCCGCCACAATCTCCGCCGGGACTTGCCCTGCCGACGGCGCCAGGTCAGCCGCGCGTTTCCATTTGCGCAGCGTGTTCTCGGCTTCCTCCAGCTTGCGCACGGAGAAATCGATCGGCTCGCGGTAATGCGTCATCAGCATCGCCAGACGCAGCACCTCGCCCGGCCATTTGCGGCCGCCGAAAGTTTCGGTCTCCAGCAGTTCGGCGATCGCGTAGAAATTGCCGACGCTCTTCGACATTTTCTGGCCCTCGACCTGCAGGAAGCCATTGTGCATCCAGATATTGGCCATGACGTCGGTGCCGTGGGCGCAACGCGACTGGGCGATCTCGTTCTCATGGTGCGGGAAGATCAAATCGAGGCCGCCGCCATGGATGTCGAAGACATCGCCGAGATAGGCGGCCGACATGGCCGAGCATTCGATGTGCCAGCCCGGCCGGCCCCTGCCCCATGGGCTGTCCCAGCCGGGCTCTTCCGGTGACGACAATTTCCACAGCACGAAATCGCCCGGGTTCTTCTTGTGAGCGTCGACGGCAATTCGCGCACCGGCCTGCTGTTCGTCGAGATTGCGCTTCGACAGCTCGCCATAATCCGGCATCGAGGCGGTGTCGAACAGCACTTCGCCGGCGGCGACATAGGCGTGGCCGCGTTCGATCAAACGTTCGATCAAGGTGATCATGTCAACCTTGCCGTCGGCGCGGCGCGCGACGAACTCGGTGGCGCGTGGCTCGACCGTCGG
This sequence comes from Mesorhizobium sp. P170090, assembly GCF_057786115.1. Taxonomy (NCBI): domain Bacteria; kingdom Pseudomonadati; phylum Pseudomonadota; class Alphaproteobacteria; order Hyphomicrobiales; family Phyllobacteriaceae; genus Mesorhizobium; species Mesorhizobium sp. P170090. Next base: position 2,994,406 of record NZ_JBYNWH010000001.1, on the reverse strand, counting down.
CGGCAAGCAGCCGAGTGCGGCGACATCCTTGTGATACTGGTCGGCGGTTTTTTCGGTGACGCGGCGGATCGCCTCGTTGAGCGTCAGGCTTCCCGACGCGATCTCGGCGCCGAAATCGCGCAGCGCGCGGGCGTTTATCTTGTCGTCGACATCTGTGATGTTGCGCACATACGTGACACCAGCCTCGCCATAGAGGTGACGCAGCAAACGGAACAGCACGTCGAAGACGATCGCCGGACGCGCATTGCCGATATGGGCAAAGTCGTAGACGGTTGGGCCGCAGACATACATGCGCACATTCGACGGGTCGATCGGGAGGAACACGTCCTTCGTCCGCGTTAGCGTGTTGTAGAGGCTGAGACCCTTCGATGCGTCAGACATGCGTGCCCTTCCGGTCCGTTAAGTTCTGGAGAGAGCCTTACCTGTGCCAAGGCACAAATCGGGCTCCAGCCTGCTGGCCGGGGCGTTTGTCCACTCTGGGGAAAGATGAGGCGAAAACGTCCGGACCAGCGCGAAGCTAGCCAATAATGCAAATGCCACAAATGGCGAAAAACGTTTTCATCGGCGGCTTTATCGCCTTGGCCGGTGTTGCCGTCAAGTCGCAACTTCCGGCAAAAGCATCGCTGGTTCATAGGTCAGGAGCCGCTGAAACATTTTATTAAACATGTCGGCACAGTCATGAAACATTCGCCGGCTAGTTCACCATAGGTCACGATTCGGTCAGATTCGGCCGGCAAACGCAGACACGGAAATGTTACAGGGAAGAGATCGATGTCACGAACCAAGCAGGAATCGAGCCGCGCCAAGCAACCGGCGCTCGCCAACCACTACCGTGCGATCGGCCCGGCCGCGATCGTCGCCGCCCTTCTCCACACCGCGAAGAATAAAAAGCCGGCGCCGAAAATCACTTCGCCCCGCGCTGCCTGAACAGGCATCGTGCCGCCGCCGACAAGGCGTGCGCCGGAACGGAAGGCTGAGGCCCCATAGCGCGCCTGAAAACAACAGCTCTTCCTATTGAGCAGGTTCTTCCCGAAGACCGGACATGGCTTCTTGGGAGCGCGCTCTAAAACAGCGTCATCTGACTGTCGTCCGCGCCGGGCTTCTGGCGCCTGACCTTGCCGGGCTCGACGATGCCCATGTCCTGTATCTCGGGCCCGATGTTGGCGACCTTGTTGACGAGGTCGGAGACCGGAATTGCCTCGAAGAAATCGGGCAGCGCGGGCTTGAGCAGGTCGGCCACATCGCGCGGTTCGAGCGTGCGGCAGTCCAGCCAGCGGGCAAAATCTTCAGGCGCGATCACCACCGGCATCCGGTCATGGATATGGGCGGTGCCGGCATTGGCGTTGACGGTAAGAATAGCGCCGGTGTCCATTTCCGAACCGCCCGGCTCGGCATAGGTTTCGATCAGCCCGGCAAAGGCGATCAACCCGCCATGCCTCGGCCGTATCCAGTAGGGCTGGCCCTTCTTGCCGCTCCCGGATTGCTGCCACTCATAGAAGCCGGAGGCCGGCACCAAGGCACGGCGATGGCGCATGGCGGCTCTGAACGAGGCTTTTTCAATAGCGCCTTCCGAACGCGCGTTGATGAGCAGCGGAAATTCCCTGGTGTCCTTGACCCAGGTGGGGATCAGTCCCCAGCGCACCAGCATCGCCTGGCGATCCGGGAAATTCGAGCCCGGCATGCGCGGCGGCCCCGACAGCGCCATCAGCACCGGCTGCGTCGGCGCGATGTTGTAGCGGGCCGGAAAATCCTCCAGCTCCGCCAGGCCGAGCAAGGCGGCGGTCTGGTCCGGCGTGGCCGTCAGGGCAAAGCGTCCGCACATGGGAAAGCTCGATGAAATGATCCGATCGCGAAAGTGGCGATGGAACCGGCGTTGCGCAACCGCTAAAGCTCAATGCCGCCGGCCGGTCCACAAGGGTCTGGCCTCACATAGGCGAAAACGAGATCGATGAACGAGCAGCGCAAGACACTTCCCGCAGTCTCGGTCGCCGTCGTGCGCGGCAGGACGGTGCTGCTGGTCAAGCGGGCGCGGCCGCCGTCGCAGGGGCTTTATGCCTTTCCCGGCGGCAAGGTCGAGCCCGGCGAGACGCTGCAAGAAGCAGCAGTGCGCGAGTTGCTGGAGGAAACCGGGCTGCGGGCGCAGGACTATCGTCCGCTTCGCGACATCCACATCGACGGCAGCGGCGAGAATCACCCGGTCGACTATCTGCTGACCGTGTTCAGCGCCGTTTATGCCGGCGGCGAAGCTACGGCCAGCGACGATGCCGAGACCGCCGCCTTCTATAGTCTTGATGAAATGGCGACGCTGCCGCTCGCGAGTGACGTCGTGGAGGTGGCTGAAGAGCTTTTGGCCTGAAGCAAACCGGTATCCGCCCCTCCGAGAATCGCCTTGCAGGCGACAAAATGTTTCGCCAGATAGACTTATGACCCGCACCTCGCTGTTCCTTGCCGCATGCCTCGCCGCCGCCACGGCTGTTGGCGTGCAGCCGGCGCTGGCCGCCGAGTCGCCGTTCGAGCCCGGGCTGATGCGACTGGCCGAGGTGCTGGGATCGCTGCATTTCCTGCGCAATCTGTGCGGCGAAAAGGGCGACCAGTGGCGCACCGAGATGGAAAAGCTGATCGATTCGGAAAATCCCGATCCCGAGCGGCGCGCCCGCTTCATCGCCAGCTTCAACCGCGGCTACCGTTCCTTCGGCGGCACCTATACCCAATGCACGCCGTCAGCGACCGAAGCCATCAGCCGCTACATGAAGGAAGGCGAGACGCTGTCGCGCGACATCGCCTCGCGTTACGGCAACTGACGAGCGCCAGACGGCGTTTAGCCACGCCTTTTCGAGCACCCGCCTTGTATCCACGGCACGTTGATGCAATCTTGGTGTTGCACTTGCGCAACAGTATTAACGAAACGTTAGCGCGCGAATGCGGAATTAACTCAAACTGAAGGTTTTCATCCCGCTCACCGGTCTAATCGGCTAAGTTTGAATCGGACCGGACGCAGGCGACGAAGTTTGTAAAGACGATCAAAAAAATGTCGTATTTACAGACACTTACTTAGCCTGCGTGAGATAGGGGCAGCCAAGCCGGATCCGACCCGTCGGACCGCCGCTTGAAAGGTGGACATCGCAAATGGAACATGGCGTCAACGACATCGACGCGCTGGTCAGGGAAGAAAAGCGCCTGACCGCGGTGGAAAGCCATAGCGAGGCCTGGGCGGAAGGTCTGTCGGCCGGCATAGAACCTGAAATCATCGCCGAGGCAGCGCTTGAAACCGCGTTCGGCGAGATGCTGCGAGCCAATGGCGAAACCTCGGCCCTTGCCCTGCTCGATCGCATGCGTGAAAAGGTGATCGCCGGCGCCTTCGAGCCGGAGCGGTTTCGGCACTAGGCGTCGCGCGTCTCAGAGGGTGCACTGTCAGCTTACCGGTTCTTTGACGACGGCGAGTCGTTTGGGCATCATGCCTGAAGAGCCTAGGCCCGAGGAGAGGCAAGCGGTGAATTTTTCGATGTCAGGCCGGCCTCGCGGCGTGGCCCTCAGCATCTGGCTTGCCGCTTCCTGCGCCGCGGGTCCGCTGGCGTTTGTCCTGACCAGCAACCCTGCCTACGCGTTGAGCGAGATCAAGCGCGAGGAGCTTCCAGTTCCTGCCGGGCCACCAGCCAATGGTGAGACGGCGCCGTCTGAAAATTCAGTGCCAATGCCCGATCTGCCCGGCACGGCGCCACCGGCGGCCAGCCAGCCGAAATCGCCCACGGAGCCCGGACAAAGCCAACCGGAGGCCCCCGCCAACGATGGCGGCGTGGCCAACCCGCGTGCCGATCCAGAAGCGCCGGTGCCCGAAGTCGTCTACGACCTTTCCAAATTGCCGGAGCCCGTCAGGCGCATGCGCGATCTGATGGTCGAGGCCTGCGTCAGCGGCGACATCGAGAAGCTGCGGCCGCTGATCGGCAAGGGCGACACCATGACCCAATTGTCGCTGGGCGAAATCGAGGGCGACCCGATCGCGTTCCTGAAAGGGCTATCGGGCGACAAGGAAGGTCAGGAAATCCTCGCTATCCTGGAAGAGGTGCTCAATGCCGGCTATGTCCATGTAGACGTCGGCACACCGCAGGAACTCTATGTCTGGCCATATTTCTTCGCCCTGCCGCTGGACAAGCTCAACGCCAGGCAGCGGGTCGAACTGTTCAAGATCGTCACCGCCGGCGACTATGACGACATGAAGCAGTTCGGCGCCTACATCTTCTACCGCGTCGGCATCACGCCGGCCGGGCAGTGGACATTCTTCGTCGCCGGGGATTGAACGGCGATTCCCCTGGGATGGCTACTGGCTAGGGCTAGAAAGCTCGAGGCCTGTGTCAGGCCATATGCGGATACCTTCATTTCGAAGGGCCGAAATCGCTTCGACCGCCGCGTTGGGATCCATTTGCAGCACCTCGGCGGCATGCCGCAATTCTTCCTTGTCCCGCAGCCTGTTTACCACCCAAGCCACCTTGCGCTCGATATCCACGCCATAGGCCGCCTTCACCTTGCCAACAGCGTCGCTCGGGATTTCCTTATAGATGCCAACCAGCACTCCAAGATCGATGGCATCGCGATATGCAATTGCACGGTCCTGACATCGATCCGCGTTCGCCAGCAACTTCTCGGCAAACATATCCGCCGGGACCAGGGCGGATACATTCAGATCGTCGTCGAAATGGCCTCGCAGTTTTATGCGGCCTTCGCGGATGACTTCAAACTTGATCGTTTGGCCTTTCAACCGCACGATCGTCCGCAAGCCATATTGATCGATCTGGAAGTCCCGAACAGCCTCGACCGGCTCAGGAAAGAATGCTCTGACGCCACGTTCGGCTGCGGAGGTCCGCAATTCGCGATAGCCATCACTGTCGGCACACAGGAAGTCCACATCCAGTGAGCGGCGATATTCCCCGAATTTCATAACGATCGCAGTGCCACCGCCGAACCAGCACTGGTTTGCGGTCAGGAAATGGCGATCCATCAATCCGAGCGCTTCGGCAATGATCTGGTGCTCGGGCCTCTTGAATTCCATCATGACGCTCGCGGTGTGTCCTGTTGATATTCCGGCTGCGAGGAACGATCAGGTGAGGGAAATCAGCCGGCGGTCAAGAGCACGCCGTGACCGAATTTGTCTGCCAAACTTTGGATAAGCATCTTCTCACGCACAGTAAGACGCTTTTGATCGACAAACCGCCAATTACGCTCATACAGCGCAAATGCCTCTTCGGCCGGAATCGGGCGTGCCGCATCGCGGTTCCAGGCGAGCGCCTGGAGCTCCGGAAACTCCGCAGGGACAATCATGGGCGCGATATCTGCGTTCATAATGCCCTTAACGTAGTGGATAGCGCTTAAGAAATCCAACGCAGCAAGAAACCGCTAAGCCGGCAGCGCCTCGGAAAACTCTACCGGCCTGCCCTGCCCGGGCGTGACGATCTCGCCTTCCCACATCACGCGACGACCGCGCACGATGGTGCCGATCGGCCAGCCGGTGACTTCCTTGCCGTCATAGGGCGTCCAGCCGGCCTTGGAGCCGGCTTGCGCATTGGTGATGGTCTCGCGCCGCTGGAGGTCGACAATGGTGAAATCGGCGTCATAGCCTGCGGCGATACGGCCTTTCCGGGCCATGCCGAAAATGCGCTGTGGGCCATGGCTGGAGAGGTCGACGAAGCGCTGCAGGGTCAGCCGGCCTGAATTGACGTGGTCGAGCATGATCGGCACCAGCGTCTGCACCCCGGTCATCCCCGACGGTGAGGCCGGATAGGGCTTTGCCTTTTCGGCCAGCGTGTGGGGGGCGTGGTCGGAGCCGAGCACATCGACGATGCCTTGCGCAATGCCGTGCCAGACGCCGTCGCGATGGCGGGCCGCGCGAACCGGCGGATTCATCTGGATCAGCGTGCCCAGCCGCGCATAGTCGTCGGCGGCGAGTGTCAAATGGTGCGGCGTCGCCTCGCAGGTGGCGACATCCTTGTGCTGTTGGAGGAAGGTGATTTCCTCGGCAGTGGAGATATGCAGCACATGGATGCGGGCGCGGGTGTTTCGCGCGATGCGCACCAGCCGCTCGGTACAGCGAAGCGCCGCGATCTCGTCGCGCCAGACGGGATGCGATGACGGGTCGCCCTCGACGCGCAGGCCCAGGCGCTCGCGCAGCCGGAACTCGTCCTCCGAGTGAAAGGCGGCACGGCGGCGGGTGTTGCGCAGGATCGATGCGACACCCTCGTCGTCCTCGACCAGCAGGTCGCCGGTGGACGAGCCCATGAACACCTTTATCCCGGCAGCACCCGGCAGCCGCTCGAGCTCACCGACATCATCGGCATTCTCGCGCGTGCCGCCAACCCAGAAGGCGAAGTCGCAATGCATCCGGCTGGTGGCGCGGCGCACCTTGTCGGCAAGCGCCGCCTCGCTGGTGGTCAGCGGATTGGTGTTGGGCATTTCGAAGACGGCGGTGACCCCGCCCAGCACAGCCGCGCGAGATCCACTCTCGAGATCTTCCTTGTGCTCCAGCCCCGGCTCGCGAAAATGCACCTGGCTGTCAACGACGCCGGGCAGGACGTGCAGCCCGCGACAGTCGATCGCTTCGCCGGCCGAAGCTTGGCGAAGATCGCCCATTGCGACGATGCGACCACCCTTGACGCCGACATCGCGCGCGCCCTCGCCATCATGGTTGACCACCGTGCCGCCTGTCAGGATGAGGTCGTAGGTGGTGGCCATGGGCGTTCGGTCTCTTGCGGGGGGAGTATCGTCGGCTTACGTAAAGGCCGACCGTTTTGCAAGATCAGGTTCTTTGCCGCCCATGCCTTTTGCCCTGCTCAAAGACCGCGCTCTCATTTCTGTGTCAGGCCCGGATGCCGAGCATTTTTTGCAGAACATCCTCACCACCGACCTCGACACGCTGGGCGCCGGTGCGGCAAAACCCGGTGCGCTGCTTTCGCCGCAAGGCAAGATCCTGTTTGATTTCCTGATCTCGCGTAGCCGCGAGGACGGATTCCGGCTGGATTGCCGTGCCGACGTCGCAGACGACTTCCTGCGCCGGCTGATGCTTTACAAGCTGCGCGCCAAGGCCGAGATCGCGAAGCAGGATCAAGTGCTTGTGACGGTTGCGTGGGGCGATGATTCAAGCGCCTCACCTTCTGATTCAACGACACTTGCCGATGCCCGCTTCCGCGATGTGGTTGTGAGCCGTTCCTATGGCGGCGCATCCGTAGGTGGCGATCCGGCTGCGTGGCAGGCGCTCCGCATCGCCAACGGCATTGCCGAAAGCGGTTCCGATTATCAGCTCGGCGATGCCTTCCCGCACGACGTGCTGCTCGACGAGACCGGCGGCGTCGGCTTCAAGAAAGGCTGCTATGTCGGCCAGGAAGTGGTCTCGCGCATGCAGCATCGCGGCACCGCCAGGCGGCGCGTGCTGATCGTTTCGGCCGACCATGCCTTGCCCGCGCCGGGCTCGGAGCTGACGGTTGCGGGGCGGCCGGTCGGCACGCTCGGTTCCAGCGCGGGCACGGCCGGACTCGCCATTGCCCGCATCGACCGGGTCAAGGCGGCGCTCGACGCTGGCCAGCCGGTACTGGCCGGTGATGTCACCGTCTCGCTCGCCATCCCGTCCTGGGCGAAGTTCAGCTTTCCCAGGGAAGCCATCGGCGCGGAGGACGCCTGATGGCTGCCGATCGCGTCGGAGCGCCACCGCGCGCGTGGCAGCGCATGCTGTCGGGGCGGCGGCTCGACCTGCTCGATCCCTCGCCGCTCGACATCGAAATCTCAGACATCGCCCACGGGCTTGCCCGCGTTGCCCGCTGGAACGGGCAGACCCGCGGCGATCACGCCTTTTCGGTCGCCCAGCATTCGCTGCTGGTCGAGGCGCTGTTCAGCGAGTTGCAGCCGGACGCCTCGGCCAATGCGCGGCTGGCAGCACTGCTGCATGACGCGCCGGAATATGTCATCGGCGACATGATCTCGCCGTTCAAATCGGTAATGGGCGGCTCCTACAAGGAGTGTGAGCTGCGTCTCCAGCGCGCCATCCATCAGCGCTTTTCGCTGCCGCCCGAACTCGGCGTCGGCTTGCGCAAGGAGATCAAGCGCGCCGACCAGATCGCCGCCTATTACGAGGCGACGCTGCTTGCCGGTTTCTCGACCGCAGAAGCAACCGAGTTCTTCGGCCGGCCGCGCGGGTTCAATGCCGACCGCTTCGACTTTAAGCCGCACTCGGTGACCTCGGCGCAAGCTGCCTTCCTCAAACGCTACGCAACGCTTGAAAAGCAACGCCAGGCAACGGTTGCCGTGCATTCGGCGCAGTGAACATACGCTAAATTAACCAGCGGTAACCACAGTACCGGGTTTCGATCACGGTCAGCAGGCACGCCTCATGTCCGTTGCGCACGTCAAGGGTGGTTCGCCCGTCCGCAGACGGGGAGCCGGAGGCGTCGCCGCGCCACGGCAGATCGCCGACGAACTGCGCCACCAGAACGAGCGCTTTTCGGCGGCCGTCGAGAATATGTCGCACGGGCTGTGCATGTTCGACGCCGACGAGCGGATGATCATCTGCAACGGCAACTATATCAGCATCTTCTCCCTCGACGCGAAGATCGTGCGGCCCGGCATCGCGTTCCTGGACATTCTAAAGCACAGCGTCGACATCGGTGTCGCCTCACAGAGCGCCGAAGACCTGTATGCCATCCGCAAGCCCTATATCGAGCGCGCGCAAGCCTCGACCTACGAGGAAATACTGTCGGACGGACGCATCGTTTCCATCACGCACCGGCCGCTGGCCTCAGGCGGCTGGGTGTCGATCTATGAGGACATTACGGAGCAAAGACGGGCCGAGCAGGAACTGAAGGAGCAGCACCGCCGCTTCGATGCGGCGCTCGCCAACATGTCGCAAGGCCTGTTGATGTACGACGCCGAAGGCACGCTGATCGTGCGCAACCAGCGCTTCCTCGACCTCTACAAGGTCACGCCTGACGACTTCCCGCTCGGCATGAGCCAGCGCGCCCTGCTCGAACAGATGGTGCGACTGCGCATCTATCCGTCGATGGACATCGACGGCGAGATCGCCAACACCAGAGCCAGCCTGCAGGCCGGTGAGGAGCGTTCGACCGACCGCAGCCTTGCCGATGGCCGAACGCTGCTGGTTGCGCGCCGGCCGCTTGCCGGTGGCGGCTGGGTGGCGACCTTCGAAGACATCACCGAGCGCCGGCGCGCCGAAGAGCGCATGAGCCACCTTGCCCATTACGACACGCTGACCGACCTGCCCAACCGCTCGATGTTTCGCGAACGGCTCGACCAGGCGATGGCCGGCGATACACCGTTGGCGATCTTCTCGCTCGACCTCGATCGCTTCAAGGCCGTTAACGACACCTGGGGACACCCGGCCGGTGACTGGCTGCTGAAATGCGTGGCGGAGCGGTTGCGGCACAGCCTGCGCAGCGACACCGATGTGGTCGCCCGCCTCGGTGGCGACGAGTTCGCCATCCTGCAGTTTAATCCCAAAGGCGCCACCGATGCGGAACAACTGGCAAAACGCATCGTCGCTGTCGTCAGCCAGCCGTTTCGCGACAAGGGCCGCGACATGCATGTCGGCATCAGCCTTGGCATCGCGCTGTATCCCGGTGACGGCAAGGACGCCGACACGCTTTTGAAGAACGCCGACATGGCGCTTTACAGCGGCAAGAGCGAAGGCCGCAACGTCTACCGCTTTTTCGAGCCCGGCATGGATGCCTTGGTGCGGGCGCGCCTGGCGCTCGAAACCGATCTCGAGACGGCACTGAAGCGGCGGGAGTTCGTGCTGGAGTTCCAGCCGATCACCAACATCGCGTCGGGCAAGATCGTCGGCGCCGAAGCGTTGATGCGGTGGAATTCACCGACGCGCGGCCTGGTGGCGCCCGACGATTTCATCGCAGCCGCCGAAGACAGCGGGCTGATCGTTCCGCTGGGCGAATGGGCGCTGAAACAGGCCTGCAGCGTGGCCGCCGGCTGGCCGCCTGGAATGCGCATCGCCGTCAATGTCTCGGCAGTGCAGATCAGAAGCGCCGACTTTGCCCGCAGCGTGATTTCGGCGCTGGCCGTTTCCGGCGTGCCGGCCAGCCGGCTCGAACTGGAAATCACCGAGACCGTGCTGATGGATGAGAGCGAGACGGTGCTGAAGACGCTGAGACAGCTGCGCGAACTCGGTATCCGCATCGCGCTCGACGATTTCGGCACCGGCTATTCGTCGCTCGGCTATCTCAGGCGTTTTCCCGTCGACAAGATCAAGATCGACCGCTCCTTCATCCACGATATCGACAACAAGGACACGGCGGCGATCGTGCGCACGATCATCGGGCTTGGTGCCGAACTTGGCATCACTGTCACCGCCGAAGGCGTCGAGACCGAAGCGCAGCTCGATATATTGCGCAAGGCTGGCTGCGTCGAGGCGCAGGGCTTTCTGATCGGCATGCCGTCAAAGGCCGCCGACATGGCTCGACTTCTCAAGACGAGGGCAGCGTCCCGGCGCGCCTGAACATCCCCGGCGTCATTCCATGCGCGGCGCGGAAGGTGCGCGAGAGATGGCTTTGGTCGGAGAAGCCGGCCGCAAAGGCGGCACCGGCGAGATCTGAACCTTGCCGGATCAGCAGATCGGCACGGCGCAGCCTGCGGTCACGGATGAAGGCAGCAGGGGTGAGACCCAGCACTTTCCTGAAATCGCGGATAACTTGAAAGCGCGTCACGCCTGCGGCTTCAGCGAGCCGCTGCAAATCGAGGCCCGAGTTCAGATGGTCTTCGATGACCTGTTCATAGACCCGGAGCCGGCTTTTCGATCCGAAGCTTTCGACCGCCTCGCGCCGCCGGCCGCCCCAATCGCCATGGCGCAGGATGAGCTTGCGCAAGGCGATCAGCATGGATGTTTCGGCGCTCGTGGCATCACCCGATGTCGAAGCCAAGTGCGCGACGCCTACTGCCTGGACGAGATCGGCATCATCGACGATCGCTTGCGAAAACAACGGCGGGCGATCCTGCCCGAGTTCGTCCGCGATAGTACCCATGAGCGAGGCCGACGGATAGAAGGTGCGGTAAGCCCAACCCTGGTCGGCGCCCGCCTCGCCGTCATGCCATATCTCCGGATCGACGAGCAGAACCGTGCCCGACGGCGCGAGGACAGTCTCGTTGCCGATGCGGACCCGCTCGCACCCTTGCGTGATCAGGGCGACGACATAGGTCGGGTGCGTGTGCAGCTGGTAGCGATGCCGCGTGAAGCGCGCCTTGAGCATGCCAAGATCGCGAAAGCGCGGATGACGCCAGAACTGCGTCGTCTCCTGAGGCTGTTGAATTCCAGACACGGTCAATCCTGTTCAAGACGCTGCCGGCGCAAATCCTTTACGTGCTGGCATCGACAAGGCCGAATTTACGATAGCCGGCAAGGAGAGCGCAATGCTGCACAACGACCCCATCGCCGCCCTCACCCCGCAGGTGGTGGAATGGCGGCATCACATCCACGCCAACCCCGAACTCGGTTTCCAAGAGTATGAGACCGTGCGCTTCGTCGCCGACAAGCTGCGCACCTTCGGGCTCGACGAGGTTCATGAAGGCATAGGCGGCACCGGCGTGGTTGGCGTCCTCAGAGGACGACCAGGCGTGCGCGCCATCGGGCTTCGGGCCGAACTCGATGCCTTGCCCGTGCTGGAGAAGACAGGATTGCCATATGCGTCGAAGAAAGACGGCGTGATGCATGCCTGCGGCCACGACGGGCACATCGCGATGCTGCTCGGCGCCGCCAAGCTGCTCGCCGACAACAGAGCCTTCGACGGCACCGTCTGTTTCATCTTCCAGCCGGCGGAAGAAAATGAAGGCGGCGCCATGCTGATGATCGAGGACGGACTGTTCGAGCGCTTCCCCGTGGAAGCCGTCTACGCCGTCCACAACTGGCCGGGGCTGCCGCTCGGAAAGATCGCGGCCCGTGCCGGGTCGATGATGGCGGCCGTCGACACTTTCGAACTGACCTTCGAAGGGACCGGCGCACATGCCGCCATGCCGCAGCTTGGCGACGATCCCGTGCTTGCGGCCGGCGCCTTCGTTCAAGCCGTTCAGCGCATCGTCAGCCGTTCGGTCGACCCGCAGGGGGCGCTGGTCGTCTCGATCACGCAGATCCATGGCGGCAACGTCGGCAACATCGTGCCGGGCAAGGTCTGGCTGCAGGGAACCTGCCGCTTCTTCGAGCCCGCTTTGTCGGACCATTGCGAAAGGCTGATCGGCGATATCGCGCAAGGCATTGCGTCGGCGCATGCCCTCACCCCCAAGCTCGCCTACAAGAAAGGCTACCCGCCGCTGGTCAACACGTCAGCCGCGACGGCCCAAGCCGTCCAGGCGGCAACCGCGGTTGTCGGCCGCGAGCAAGTCGAGACCGCATTCAACCCGAGCCTCGGCTGCGAGGATTTTGCCTACATGGTCCGCGAAGCCGGCGGCTGCTATGCCTGGGTCGGCGCAGGAGCGGTCAGACCGGGCGAAGGGCTGCACGGCGATCGCTATGTCTTCAACGACGCCATCGTCCCCACAGTGCTCCGCTATTTCGTCACGCTCGTTGAGCAGACGCTACGCTGACGGCCGAGCGCCTCAGCGCAAGGTCTCGACGTATTTCTCGTGGAAGCTGACATAGCCGGGTTCGACGACTTTGAGATGGCGCTCGATCAGCTGGTGGAAGGCCGGCAGCTGATGGAAGGGCACGCCGGGATAGGCGTGGTGCTCGGCGTGATACGGCATGTTCCAGGCGACTTTGCGCACCAGCCAGTTGGTCAGCGTGGTGCGGGTGTTTTCCAGCATGTTGGCGACAAGCGGGCAGCGGCCATGCTCGGCCAGCAGATAGAGCCTGAGGAAGGGCTGGCCGAGCAGCGCCGGCACGATCCAGACATAGAGCAGTACACTTGCCTCGAACCACAGGGCTAGCGCGGCGACCACGACATAGAAAGCGATCATGGCGCGGGCTTCAGTGCGCACCTTGGGCAGGCCTTTCGGCGGCACGTAGCTGTCGTGGCAGCCGCCAATCGCGTTGGTGTAGAGTGTCTGCAAATGCCCCCACCACACCGGCAGGCCCGAGACGTGGACGATGTATTGCCGCATCGTCTCCGGTTTCGGGAAGGCGAGTTCCGGATCGGTCTCTGGATCCTGGGTGAAACGGTGATGGGCGAAGTGGAAATAGCGAAACCAGACGGCGGGCAGCGCGATCGCCAGGCTGCAGACCCTTGCGGCGGCATCGTTGAGCCACTGCGTCTCGAACGCCGTCCTGTGCACCGTCTCATGCAGCAGCGTGAACAGGAAGACGATAAGAATGCCTTGCGGCAACATCAACAGCGGCCAGTACGGCACCTTGGCCGCAATCAGCCCGCCGATAGCCACAATCGCGCCGAGATGGAAGGCGAGTTGGACCAGACCCGGCCCATCCGACTTGCCGGTCAGGCGGCTGCGCTGCTCATTGGTCAGAGACGCGACGACGTCGCGATGGTCTCTGGGTTCAAACTGGGCCGATACGGTCATGGCGCCAAGCTACTCGAATAAGAAAGCTTTCGAAAAACGAGGATTTCTGCGACATAGATAAGCTTACCTTACTATCGGATAGCCCATGACCGCGCTTCCTTCCCTGAGAGGACTTCAAGCCTTCGAGGCGGCGGCGCGCTCGGGGAGTTTCGCCGCAGCGGCGGATGAGCTCTCGATCTCGGCGGCCGCGGTCAGCCAGCTCATTCGCACCGTCGAGGAGCAGATGGGTCGAAAACTGTTCCATCGCGTCAACCGCCGCGTGGTGCTGACGGAAGCCGGCGTCGAGATGCTGCCCCGGCTGACCCTGGCTTTTCGGGAGATCGGCAGCATCGCGCGTGGCAGCGATGCCTTCCGCCCGCGGCTTGTCATATCGGTGCCGCCGTCCATGGCGATGGGGTGGCTTTCCGAACGTCTCGCCGGCTTTGTGGCCAGCCACGGCGCCGTCGACATATCCCTGCGCGGCGATGACGATCCGGTGCCGTTCGACCGCGAACTGATCGACATCCGGCTGTCCTTCGGCCCGCACTATCGTGAACACCCGACCGAAGACATTGTCAGGGACGCCGTCTACCCCGTCTGCGCGCCAGAACTCACCGCCAAAACCGACAGCCTCGCCGGCCTGCCACTGATTCACACCGACTGGGGACCGACCGGCGCGTCGTTTCCGTCTTGGCGCACATGGTTCGAGGCGGCGGGCATAGAGCCCGGCCGCACAGTGCAGCGCGGCCTGTCGGCGAACTCGTCGCGGGCAGCGCTCGACCTTGCCATTTCAGGGCTGGGCGTGGCGCTGGCGCAAGGCATTTATTGCGCCGGGGCGCTGGAATTGGGCCGTTTGGTCCGGGCTAATGCCCTATCGATCGCGCTGCGTCAGCCCTATTGCCTGACGATCCCGGAACGCAGTGCAAGGCGCGACCTGGTGGCGGCGTTTCGCAATTGGCTGATTGAGGAATGCCGGCGGTCGGTGGGTTCGCCGGTGCTCGGCTGATGGCCCGAGCTGCTCAGAGATGGCCGGCCAGTGCGGCGACCATGTCCTTGTTCGTCGCCACGGGAATGATCTCGAACTCCACCAGGTCAGCCCATTCGATAACCCAGCGCTGCAGCAGCGTGACGTCATCGGCTTCGACCAAAAGAAAGCAGCGGCTCATATCAGCCGCGATCCAGGAGTGGTGCACGACAAGCGCGTCCGGCTTCAATCGGCCGCGCTCGCCGAAACGGCGGTAGATCTCCTTGCGGTCGCAGCCGGTGAAATCCTCGATGACGATGAACTGCATTTTTCCCCCTCGGTTGAATTACCGCCCGGGGGCGGCAAACTAACGCCCGGGACGGTCCAGCCGCTCCAGGAACCATTGCGTCAGCCGCACCCAGACTTCGTCCTTTTCGCCGGAATCCTCCCAGCCATGGTCGAGGTTCGGGTTGTCGTTGACCTCGATGACGAAGACGCCATCCTTGGTTTCCTTGAGATCGACGCCGTAAAGCCCGTCGCCGATGCAGCGCGCCGCCTTCACCGCGGTGTCGACGACATGCGGCGGCGTCTCTTTCAGCGTGAAGGTCTTGATGCCGCCCTGGTCGGGCTTGCCGCTGGCCTTGTGGTTGACGATCTGCCAGTGTTTTTTCGCCATCAGATAATGCACGGCAAACAGCGGCTGCCCGCCGAGCACGCCGACGCGCCAGTCATATTCGGTCGGGATGAATTTCTGCGCGATCAGGAGATCGAAATCCTCCAGCCACTCGGTGGCGAGCGTCTTCAGTTCTTCGAAGTTGCCGCATTTCTTGACGCCGCGCGAGAACGATAAATCCGGGATCTTCAGCACCAGCGGAAAGCCGAGCGTCTGCGCCGCCAGTTCGAGATCCGAGGTGCCGGCTATCATCACCGTCGGCGGCACCGGCACCTTGTTGTAGGCCATCAGTTCGTTGAGATAGACCTTGTTGGTGCAGCGGATCATCGACAGCGGGTCGTCGATCACCGGCATGCCTTCCTGCTGGGCGCGGCGCGCGAAGCGGTAGGTGTGGTTTGAGATCGAGGTGGTCTCGCGGATGAACAGCGCGTCGTAATTGGCGAGCTTGGCCAGGTCCTTCCTGGTGATCGGCTCGATTTCGACGCCCATCTTTTCGGCGATCTTGGCCCAGTAACGCAGCGAGGAAATCTCCGACGGCGGCAGTTCCTCATGCGGATCGACCAGCGTGGCGAAGGTGTACCGTGCCGGGGTGCGGCCCTTGGTGTCGCGCCACTCGCGGTTGGTGTACGTCTCGAGCGCCTGCACGAATAAGGCTTCTTCCTCCTCGGCCATCCTGGCCAGCGGCAGGAATCCGATCTTGCGGATCGAAGCCCATTCGGCGCTGTCCTTGATGTGAACCTCAAGCGCCGGAGCGCGGAACCAGTCGAACAACAGCTTGGCGAAGCGGTCCCAGACCTTCGACGGTCCAATGCCGAAGAAGATGCAGATTTTTTGCGGGAAAACGCCTCCGAGATCCTTGCGGCATTTGTTGAGCGCCAGCTCCAGTTCCGGCAGCGCGTGCTCGTAGAGCTTGCGCTCGGACAGGTCGATCATCGTCTCGACCGTCGGGATGACCTTGTGGCCGCGCGAACCGGCGAGCAGAGAGGCATAATAGCCGCGGCTCTGGTAGGCGTAATTGTTCGATAGGTTGATGACCTTCGGCTGCTGGCCGCGAAACAGCGCCGGATGCGCAAGATAGTCACGGTTGGTGATGATCTTGTGCGGCGTCGCCGCCGGGTCGAGATCGTTCTGACGGCCGGTGAGGATGACCCAGGTCATTGTTATCAGCGTTTCCCAAGAGTGATGGCAGCACGCAGTCCGTCGCGGCCAAATTGCGCCATGTTCATGAAGATGCCGTGCGGCACGGGAATGTTGGCGGCATCGAGGATGGTCTCCTGTCGTTCGTCCTCCACCCAGGGATCGTGGATCAGGATGTGGTCGCCATCGTCGCCGATAGCCAGCACCCAATGCGGCACCTTCTTGCCGAACATCAGGAAGCCGCTGATCAGCACCAGCACCAGTTTTCCCTGAGCCAGGGCGCCGCGTATATCGTCGATGGTGAATGGACGGTAATTCACCGGGATGCCGTAAAGTTCCGCGCGGCGGCGAAAGTCCACCTGGGCAAGTTCCATCACCCGGCGCTTGTCGTCGCTGCGCACCGATTGCAAGAACAGCGCGCCATAGAAGGACACGAAGATTTCCGCCGCAAGCCCGCTTTCGTAGCCGGAAACCGCAAGGCCGAAGGGCTCGCAGCCGCCCGGGCCGGACATCATGAACACGGTCGTTGCCTCGCGCCATAGGCGGATTTCCATGACCGGATCGGGCACGAAGCCGGAATCGAAATTGGCCATCGCCATCATCAGGCAGCATGGACCGCAGGTGAACTCGCAGGTCTGCTGGTAGAACGGGACTTTGGTGGCGACCGGAATATCGCCGCGCAAGGTCTTTTCGTAGCGCAGCGCGGTGGCGCCATCCTCGTAATAGTGAGGCTCGCGACCGATCTTGCGGTAGCCGCTCTGCTCATAGATGCCGATGGCGCGAAGATTGTCCTCGCGCACTTCGAGGCGCAACATCATGCGGTCGTGCTCGAAGGCAGCTTCTTCGGCCGCTGCAAGCAGCATGCGGCCAATGCCGCGGCCGCTGAAAAACGGGCTGGTGGCAAGCGAATAGAGCCGGGCGACGCCGCTGCCCTTGCGAAACAGCACGATGGCGTAGCCGGCGACACGGCCATCGCTTTCGGCGACCAGCATCTCGGCTGTCTCGCGTTCGATCAACAGGCGGAAGGAGCGCCGGGAAATGCGGTCACTGGAAAAGACCGCCTTCTCGATGGCGGCGAGGTCATCGACGTCGGACGCGCGGGCCTTGCGAATCTCGGCAGGCATGCGGGTTTGGAAAACCTCGATTGGGTGGAGGAAAAGGCCGCGGTCAAAAACGTCGCAAACATCAGCCGAAACGCTGATATCCATCAAGCGCTATCGCACTTCGAATAGGGCCGAATTGTGACACTTTCTACCCAGGCGCATTCCCGAAACGGAATGCGCTTAGCTGGCGATACCCGCCAGAAGCTGACCGTAGGCGCGCTTGGCGACCGCAGCCAGTTGCTCGCGCGGCAGCGAGCCGACGACGGCGCAGGCATAGCCCTTGTCCAGCCAGTAGACCGCCTCGGGGCCGTCGGCCTCGGCCATGTAGGTGCCCTTGGACTTGGCTGAGGAATCAGCGGTAACGAACAAGGAGATGCGCTGACCCTTGGCGTCCTCGTAAAGCAGCATCGCTGCCTTGCCCTGGCCGGCGGGCAGCAGCCGGCCGCCAACCAGCTGGAAGCCTTCCGCCACCAGATCCGGCGCCACCAGTTTCAGGCCGACGCGGTTGGACAGCCAGGTCTGCAGGTGATCCTTGTCGCTTGCCGGCACTTCCACCGCATGGCGCTGTTCGGCGGCATAGATGACATGGGCGGCGATCGCCTCTTCGGCCAGTTGGTCATCGGCGCCATCTTCCCTGCCGATGCCGTCGATGCCGGCAAAATAGCCGCCAAGACCGCCGATGACGAGCACTGCGGCCGCCGCGGCCGCAAGCCACCAGCGCGACTGCCGCGCCGCCGCTTTGGTCGCGCCTTCACCGCTAACGATCTGCTTGAACAGCACCGGCACGGGCTCGTCGAGCACACCGGCAAAGGCGGCGCGCAACGCGGCGCGGTCGGCGGTGTAGCGGGCGCTTTTCGCCTTCATTTCGGGATTGGCGTCGATCCAGGCGTCGTAGGCGGCGCGCTCGTCGCCCGGCAGCTCGCCGTCGAGAGCCATGTGGATATCGCGTTCGGAAAAATCGCGGCGGGTCATTTCTCGACGATCCTTATCGAGCGGCGGCGCGCCGTGTCATCGAGCAGGCTGCGCAACTCCTCGCGTCCGCGCGCTATGCGCGACATCAGCGTGCCGGCGGGCACGCCGAGAATGTTGGCGGCTTCGGCATAGGAGAATCCTTCGATGGCGACCATGACGAGAGCGGCGCGACGGTCGGGGCTGATCGCCTGCAATGCGTCGATGATCTCGCGCGAGGCGGCGTTCTCCGCCTGCTCGGCGGGGACTGCCTGCGCCTCGTTTGCGTCAAGCGGTAGGATCGCCGCCTCACCGCGCCGGTTCACCTTGCGCATCTGATCGATGAACAAATGATGCATGATCGTAAATAGCCACCTCCGGGGGCTTTCTCCCGTCTGCCAGCTTTCAAGCCGCAAGAGCGCTCGTTCGAGGCAATCCTGGACGAGATCGTCAGCGGATTCGCGGTCGCGCAGAAGCGAGCGTGCGTAGCGGCGCAGGCGCGGTATTTCGCCAAGGATTGCTGCCTTCTTTTCGTCCATGACCGCTGGTTCTGAGGTCGCCCTTGTTTAACCCGATTGAACGCGCCTTCCCGGCGCGGCGCAAGCGGCCAGCGCGAAGCGGTCTGCCGCCCCGGTCACCCAAGCAGTGAGATAACGAGTTGATCGGCTAAATTATTCCCCGCAATCAACAAAAGGGCCGAATTATCCTAAATCGGTCAGTGCGAAATCATGGCCTTTGTACAGCAGTGGAAGATCGCGGCTTTTCGCGCAGGCGTAAGCAAAACAGTCCCCGAGATTCAGATCCGCCTTGTGGCCAACGGCTTTGCCGTAACGGGCACTCGCGTCAATGGCCCGAGAGCTGATGTTGTCGTCAATGGCCAGACTCTCTCCCATGATCTCCACAATGAACTCATCGATCAGATCGCGGGCATGGAGAAGGGCTTCAGCGCTGGGTCTGCGCGGGTCGGCGCCAGCCCTTGCCAATGCCTGTGTTGCTTCGAAGTGAACCAACGGAGAAACCCAGACCTGCCCGGAAAAACCGGATAGCTGCTTCAGCAATTCCTCCCACCCAGGTTCCTGGTTGAGAATGGCGACGATCACCGACGCGTCGACAAACATCAGTCTTCCCACATCTCGTCGGTGAACTTCTTCATATCGAAATCGGGATTGGGCAGGCCAAGCTTCCTGGCCCTGTCCTGAAGACTGGCGATCCGATCGCGCAGCGGCACCTTCGCCCGATTGCGCTCAAGTTCGTGCACGAGCGCGACCCGCACCGCCTCCGTTTTGCTCGGAGCGTTCGTCTCGCGTTGCAATCTGCTGGCCAGCGCATCCACTTCGTCGTCGCGGATATAGAGCGGCATCGAATATCCTCCGTTGGATATTCATATATTCCATCCCGTATATCACTTCAAGTTGCAGCGTTGGCCTCCCTCGCCGCCCGCGTCAGCAGCCGCTGGTAGAACAGGCCGATGCCGATCAGCACGGCGCCAAGACCGATGAAGGACAGCGCCCTGAGCACGCCTTCCAGTTCCGACATGTCGAACAGGAAGACTTTTACCACGGCAATCGCGATCAGCGCCGCCGAGGCAATGCGCAGCACCTGCGACTTCAGCCAGACGCCGGCGGTCAGCAGCACGACGCCGATGACCAGCCAGAGCGCCGAATAGGTGTAGGTCTCAAGCTGCCCGAGGCCGCTCCACAGGCCGATGAACTCGCCCTTGAACACGCGCCTGACCGACAGTGTGGCGTAGGCGAAGACAAGCAATGCCGCCACTACCGCCAGCATCTGCGCATACCATGGCGGCCGCTTGTCCCTGGCATAGAGCGCCAGCCCGCCGGCGGCTATGGCCGGCAACAGGTAAGCCAGGAACAAGAGGTTGAACACCGGGATCTGGCCGGTCAATTCGTCGGTGAACAGCGGATTGAGCACCAGGAAATGCCGGAGGACGATGAAGGCGACCGAGAGCACGCCGGCGGCCATCGAGCCGTAGCGCAGCACAGAGCTTGGCGAGCGCATGTCGATGGCCACCAGTATCGCGCCGGCACCGATGGCGATCAGCGTATAGATCGCCTGTTCGGCGAGCGTCACCGGGCCGGTGTCGATGACGCCGCCATGCATGGCGTGGCGCACCAGCATGGCGACGGTGAGCAGCGCAAACAGGGCTGCACCCGCCTCCATCGCAAGGCGCGGCCGGCCATTGCCAGTTGTTGGTAGTGCGGGGGTGGTACGCGCGAGTTGCCAGGCGGCAAAGCCGAAGGCCAGCGCCGGTACGCCGTATCCCGGCAGCAGCCAGTTGAACACCGGCGTCGTCGTCAGGAACTCGGCACCGACGATGGTCGAATCGAAGGCGACGCGGCCCAGCACGGCAACGACCGCGCCGACCGAAATCCAGCCAAGCACCGGATAGCTGCGCCACCGCGTCGCCAGCGCCGGCACGATGGCGGCAACGCCGGCAAGAATGGTCGTCCAGCCGGAACCGAAGGCCATGTGCAGCATCAGGAGCCCGGCCAGAGCCGAGCCGCAAAGCGCGAAGGAGACGGCGACGTTGCCCTTGAGCGGCGGCTGTTCGGCGCGCGCAATCCATTCGCCGCCGGCGGCGAAGACGACGACCAGAAGGGCAGCTATCGCTGCGTAGACAAGGTCGCGGTCGAGATTGCCGTAGGCGAACCACAGCGTCAGCAGAATAAGCAGCGGCGAAGCGACGCCCCATGCCGCCCAGCATGCCGCGCGGACCCGTGCTGAGGCGGCGAAGCGGCGTGCGGCCCAGAAGCCGGCGCCGATGAAAACCAGGCCGAGGGCAATGCCGATGCGCAGCGTCAACGGATTTCCGGCCGCCACCGGCATGCCGTCAAAGCCGAAATTCCCCTGGGTTATGTCGGAGCCGATGGTGGTGGGCGGAATGATGCCGAGATGGATCATCACGCTCACCACGCCGGCGGCATGCAGCAGCGGCAGCGCGCGCGGCCGGTAGAGTGCGGTAGCGACAAGGGCGACGAGGACGAAGGCGCCCGGCAAGGCGCCACCGGCGGCGACCAGCGTCGTGTCGACGGACAGGCCTAGCGCTGAAAACGCAACGAAAACGCCAGGCATGATCGAGGGCCAGTCGAAGCCCGCCTTTGCAGGTTCCGCTTCGCCGCCACGACTGCCCAGGCAAACAAAGGCAAGCACCGCCAGCGTCACCGCGTCGATGAACAGGATGACGGCAAGGTCGGCGAACCGGATGACGGCAAGGTCGGCGACGAGCGTACTCATCATGTAGGCGATGGTCCAGGCGCCGGTGCCGAAGAAGGCGGCCGCAATCAGGAATTTCCAGTCGCGAATGCGGGCGATCACGGCTGTGGCGGCAAGCACGATCGCCAGGTAGACGAACAGCGCCCATGGGTTGGGCGCCTGCGAGGACACAAGCGCCGGCGTCGCCATCGAGCCGACAAGGCCGATGCCGGCCAGGGCCTGACCGTGGACGAGAGCGGCGACAATGGTCGCTACGCCGATGGCGCCGAGCACGGCGAAAGCGAAGGCCGGGCCGACGAAACCGTAAATGGCGTGCGCGGCATAGACCGTACCGAACAGAATGAAGGCGCCGGCAGCCGTCAGGATCGCCGGAATATAGGCGCCTGCAGCCCCTTGCACCGGCACCTTGAAGCCGGTGCGGCGGATGAACTCGCCGCCGCCGATCAGCACCAGGCCGAGCAGCGCCGCCAGGGACAGCCGCACTTCGGGGCCGAAAATGCCGGCCTCGATGGTGTAGCGGATCAGGAACAGGCCGCCCAGGGCCAGCGCGACGCCGCCGACCCAGACCGCCCATCGTGTGCCGAGCGCGGTTTCGACCTCGGACTGGCGGGCTGCCTTCGCCGTGGCGGCAGGCGCGGATCCGGTGAATGCCGCCTTGGCCGCGGCTGACAGTTCTGGCACGGCCTCGCTGGTGGCCGCATCGGCTTCGGCGGCCGGTGCCTGGGCATGTGCCGCGTCGGCTGTTGTTGGCGAAGCTATGTCGGCAACTGGTGCGGTGGCCTGAGCGGCATCCGCCGGTGCGCTTGCAACCTGCTCGACCGGTTTGGCAACGGGCGGTGTCGCATGCACGCCGGACAGAACCAGGCTGCGCAGCGCTCCGAGCTCGCGCTCGATCAGACTGACGCGGCCCTGCTGGCGCAAGACGAGGACAAAAAGCACGATAACGACGACGGCGCCAATCAGGCTTTCAAACATGGCGGTTCCCCCAAACCAGGCCAGTTTTCACTGACAATTGCGGCGGCCACACGGCCACCCCAGACGGCTATTCAAGTCACGCCACCGCAATGGTGGCCGAAAAGAAGTTATCGAGCATGTTTCGTCGGCAAATTCCAGCGGCCTACGGTCTTTATCCTCACCCATCATCTGAGATAGCCAGGAATGGCATGCCGCCGCCACTTGCCCAGGAGCCATGCTATCCTCGGATGAACTGTGGGGAAATCGAATGCCGAAACGAAGTGCAGGGCTGCTGATCCACCGGACAAGGGCCGGCATTCTCGAATTTCTGCTCGTCCATCCCGGCGGCCCATTCTGGGCAAGGAAGGATGAAGGCGCTTGGTCGATCCCCAAGGGCCTCGTCGAGGACAATGAAGATGAGTTGGCCGCCGCCCGGCGCGAGGCTGGGGAAGAACTCGGAGTCAGTATCGAGGGTGATTTCGAGCCTGTCGGCAGCTATCGGCAAGCCGGCGGCAAGATCGTCATCGCCTGGAGTGTCGAAGCCGATTTCGATCCCGATGCCGTTAAAAGCAACATGTTCACGATGGAATGGCCGCCCAGGTCAGGCGTGACGAGGGAATTTCCCGAAATCGACAGGGCCGGCTGGTTTTCCTTCGCGGAGGCCAGCCTCAAGATCCTCGGCGGTCAGCGCGCCATCCTCGATGATTTCATGGAGCATCGCAAGGCCGGCTGAGGCTCTTGCCCTACGAGTACCCCCACCCTAACCCTCCCACAAGGGCATAGGCGCTAAGATAGGTATTGCCTTGCGGAATCGGGTGTGATTCTACGCTGCGATGACACACGAATCGCTTGTTGATGACGGCTGGGCCGAGACGATTGAGCTTCTGGGCGGCGAAGAGTTGATCGCAGGAAGTGCCCGCGAGACGAAGGCGTTCCTGCGCCCGCGCGGCGTCAGGTCGGCGAGCGACCTGTTGCGCCTGACACTGGCTTACTGCCTTGGCAAGGTTGGCATGCGGGGCGTCGTGGCCTGGGCGGCGGCGAGCGGGATTGCCGACATTTCGGACGTGGCGTTGCTTGGCCGGCTGCGCAATGCAGGACCATGGCTGCAGCAGTTGATTGGGCACCTTTTGAAGCGCGAGGATGCAGGTTTGGCCAAAGGCCGGCTGGTTCGCATCCTCGATGCGACAGCGGTTGCCAAGGCCGGTGCGTATGAGAAGAAGAACAATGGTCTTTGGCGCATGCACTGCGCCTTCGAGCTTGAGCGCGAGCAGTTCGACTTCATCGAGATCACCGACCAGAGCGAGGCCGAGCTGATCGACCGCGTGCCGGTGGTGGCGGGCGAGATCCGCATCGGTGACCGCGCCTATCTGCAGGCCGAGCGGATCGCCAAGGTGATGGCGCAAGGCGGCGATGTTGTTGTGCGCGCGTCGTGGAAAAACGCGCGATGGCTCGACGCCAACGGCAGGGCGTTCGATCTCATCGGCTACCTGGAGAGCTGCCGGGAGGAAGTCTGCGAAACGCCTGCCCGGCTGGCACTCAAGAAGGGCGAGCCTGTGAAGATGCGCCTGATCGCCTTGCGCAAATCCGAGGCCGCGGCACAAGAAGCGCGGCGCAAAATCAACAAGGAAGCCAGGGCCAAGGGCAACAAGGTTCAACCGCAGACGCTGATTGCGGCCGGCTTCGTCCTGCTTGTGACCTCGCTTGACCGGGAGGAGTTTCCCGCCGATACGGTCCTCAAGCTCTACCGCATGCGCAGGCGCATCGAACTCGCCTTCAAGCGCCTGAAGAGCCTGATCGGGCTGCGCTCTCCTCCCGCCAAGGACCCAAGGATCGCAAGGCCTTGGATTCTTGCACACTTCCTCATCGCGCTTGTGACCGAACCCCTCTCGCAGGAGTTGGGTGTCTCTCCCCCTTGAGCGACGGGCGCCCGCTGCTGTGGCGCGCAACCCGCCAGATCGTCGCCTCTCTGATCGCGACCATCTTTCCTCAACCTTCCTTGGCGGCCCTGCGCCAAAAACTCCATGCCTTGCGATATCGCTGGCGCGAACCACCACGAAAGCGCAAGTTTCAGTCCATGCCAAAGCTATCTTAGCGCCTATGCCCACAAGGGGGAGGGAATGCTGCCGCATGCAGCTTTTGCTGTGAACCTGGACGGTTGCGGAGGTCAGCACCCACCGAGTCTCCCTCCCCTTTCTGGCGCAGCGTCTGCCGTAGTGGCGGCATTGCCGCCCGAATGATGCTTGCGCAAGGCGGCGAGGAAGCCGGCACGGGCATCGGGCTGTTCAATGCCGCGCGGCTCGTAGACATGGCGGGTGAAAAAGAAACCGGTCAGATGGAAGGCGTCCTCGAGTGCCGCGTGGTCCGCCCGCAAGCCGGAGCCGCGCTGCAGGAAGGCCGGCAGCGCCAGCATCTTGTCGCGCCACGGCGCACCGGCGGCTCGCGACACCGCACGGCCGGATTTCGGCGAGACATAGGCCAGATCCTGCCTGGCGCCGGTCGCCGCGCACTGGCTGAGATCGAGGCCGAAGCCGAGTTCGTCGAGGATGAGCAGTTCGAAGCGCGCCACCAGTTCCCCGGCGGCATCCGAATCGTCCAGATGGGCGATCATCACGGCAAGCGTCTCATACAGGCCGCCATGGGCGTCGCGCTCCGGCAGGAGCCTGAGATGCGCGGCCATGGTCTGCAGGCCGTAGACGGCGACTGCGCTGTCCATCAACCGGGCGGCATTCATCTCGATCGCCTCGGCCTGGAAGGTGCCGAGATGCTCGTCGAGGCGTGCCCGCCACAAAAGGTCGACGCGGTTGCCGGGCTGCAGCACCGGCTGCTGCTTGCGCGAGCGCCCGCCGCGCACCAGGCCGAGATGGCGGCCATGCGCACGCGTCATTACCTCGAGAATGGCGCTGGTTTCGCCATGCTTGCGGGTGCCGAGTATGATTCCCTCGTCGCGCCATTCCATGGCAGGAGCTTGTCACCGGTTGCATGGCGAAATCAAGATTTTGGCGCACCGCGTGCGATCTGTGCTGACATTGGATCTCCGCACATCGTCGAAAGGCTCCGATCACGCGAATTTCCGGTGATCGGCCAGGACGTCGTCGATGACGCGGCGCGATCGCTCGGCTTCGGCCTGGTTGGCGTCGTGTCCGGCAACGGTGATCAGCGCCTTCCACAGCGTCCAGCCGCGGCCGCGCGCCCAGGTCGCTTCATCGACGTCGATGGCGGCACGGAACGCCTCCCGGCTCTCGCCCTGGAAGAACGTCCAGGCGATCGCCAGGTCGCAAGAGGGATCGCCGATCCCGGAGGTGCCGAAGTCGATGACGGCGCTCAAACGGCCGTTTTGGACCAGAAGGTTGCCCCAGGCGACGTCGCCGTGAAACCAGACGGGCGACCCTTGCCAGGTGGCGGCAAGGGCCGCATCCCAGACAGCGGTGGCCGCCTGGGTGTCGATCTGCCCCTCCAGCGCCTGGAGTGCTTCCCTTGTCTGGTTGTCATACACGCTCGGCGATCCGCCGCGGAAGAAATTGTGCTGGCCCGCGGGCGGCCCGCCCGCCGGATCGATCCGCCGGAGCGCAATGAGGAACTTGGCCAGATCGACCGCGAACTGTGGGCGATCGGCGATTTCGGCGGTCTTGGCTGTTTCGCCGTCGATCCAGCGGTAGACGGACCATTGCCAGGGGTAGTCCTCCCCAGGCTCGCCCATCGCCAGTGGAACCGGGATCGGCAGCGGCAGAAGCGGCGCCAGCCTGGGCAGCCAGCGGTGCTCTTTTTCGACCTGCAAGGCATATGGTGCGGCACTCGGCAGCCGCACAGTCATATCATTGCCGAGGTGGAAGGTTCGGTTGTCCCAGCCGCCAAACGTCACCGGGCTCACCGGCAGATGCCGCCATTGCGGAAACTGCGCGTTGACCAGCCGGCGCACGAGATCGGTATCGATGGTCGGTTTTGGATCAGGCATGTCATCGTCTCAAACTGCCGGGCGGCATTTCTAGACGATGAAGCTCAATGGGGAAACTCAAGCCCCATCTCGCGGTAGCGCTCGGGGTCGTCGCCCCAGTTTTCACGCACTTTGACGAACAAGAACAGGTGCACTTTCTGCTCGAGAATGCCGGCTATTTCCATGCGCGCCGACTGGCCGATGGCGCGGATGGTCTCGCCCTTGTGGCCGAGCACGATCTTCTTCTGGCTGTCGCGCTCGACATAGATGGTCTGGTCGATGCGCACCGAGCCGTCCGGTTTCTCTTCCCATTTCTCGGTCTCGATATGCGAGGAATAGGGCAACTCCTGATGCAGCCGCAGATACAGCTTCTCGCGGGTGATCTCGGCGGCCAGTTGGCGCATCGGCAGGTCCGAGATCTGGTCTTCCGGATAGTACCAGGGGCCGACCGGCAGCGCTTGCGCGAGATAGTCGAGCAAATCCTTGCAGCCGGAGCCGGTCAGCGCCGAGACCATGAAGGTGCGCTTGAACGGCACCTTTTCGTTTGCTGCCGCAGCCAGGGCCAGCAGCGCCTCGTGCTTGACCCGGTCGACCTTGTTGAGGATCAGCACCATCGGCTGGCGGACGTCCTTCAGCCGCTCGAGGATGGCGTCGGCGTCACCCCTGATGCCGCGCTCGGCATCGATCAGCAGCAGCACGATATCGGCGTCCTTGGCGCCACCCCAGGCGGTGGTCACCATCGCGGTGTCGAGCCGGCGCTTCGGCTTGAAGATGCCGGGCGTGTCGACAAAGACGATCTGCGCGTTGTCATGCGTGGCGATGCCGCGCACGATGGCGCGGGTGGTCTGCACCTTGTGAGTGACGATCGACACCTTGGCGCCGACCAATTGGTTGACCAGCGTCGACTTGCCGGCATTGGGCGCCCCGATCAGGGCAACGAAACCGGAATGCGTGGCCTCCGCGGCCGGAGGGAGATCTTCGCTGCCGGTCATGCCGCACTCCCTTGGTTGGCCCAGATGCCCTCGCGCATAAGAAACGCCGATGCCGCCGCTTCTTCGGCTGCGCGACGAGAGCCGCCCGTGCCGCTTGCCGGCGCAAAACCGCCGACCTTCACGGACACCGTGAAAACCGGTTGATGTTCAGGTCCCTCGCGTTTCTCGATCGCGTATTCGGGCCTGACATCGCTGGTCTTGGCGATCCATTCCTGCAGGTCGGATTTCGGATTGGGCGGCTTGGCCACCACCTTTTGCGAGCGCGGCTCCCAGTAGCGCAGGACGAATTGCCTTGCGGCATCAAGGCCGCCGTCGATATAGACCGCCGCGATCAGCGCCTCGACCGCATCCGCCAGATAGTTTCCGCCCGAGCCGCGCGAGCGCGCCTTCAAGGCAGCGTCGGCCCGAACCAGATCTTCGAGCTGCATTTCAATGCCGATCTCGGAGCATGTCCGCGCATCGACCAGGGCATTGAAGCGCGGGGCGATTTCACCTTCCGGCGCCTCAGGAAACTTTTCGAAAAGCAGGTCGGCAACGATCAGGCCGAGCACGCGGTCGCCAAGGAATTCGAGGCGCTGGTTGTTGCTGCTCGCCTTGACCGCACTGGAATGGGTCAGCGCGGTCTCGAGCAAACGGACGTCCCGGAAGGAATGGCCGGTTTTGGCTGTCACCAAATCGGCCAGAGTTTCACCCGTCGGGCGCTTCAAAGCCATCAATTCACGAAATGGAACAGGCGCGACAGGCGCACGAGCGACGGCCATTTCCAGATCTCGAGGGGGCTCGCCTTCCCGGCGATCGAGAAGAAGACGATGTTGGCGCGGCCGACAAGGTTCTCCGCCGGCACGTAGCCGACGCTGAGGCGGCTGTCGGAGGAATTGTCGCGGTTGTCGCCCATCATGAAATAGTTGCCGGGGGGCACGACGAACTCGCGGGTGTTGTCGGTGATCGAATTCGGTGTCAGGTCGAGCGTGTCGTAGCTGACGCCGTTGGGCAGGGTCTCGCGATAGACGTCGACCGGCTCAGGCACTTCCGTGATATCAGGATTTTGGATCTGGCCGGTTTTCACACGAGGCACGCCCTGGCCGTTGATGAACAATTGGCCGTCCTTCATCTGGATCTTGTCCCCCGGCAGGCCGACGACGCGCTTGATGTAGTCGAGCGACGGATCCGGCGGGAACTTGAAGACCACCACGTCGCCGCGCTTCGGATCGGAACCCCAGATGCGGCCGGAAAAGATGTCGGGGCCGAATGGCAGCGAATAACGCGAGAAGCCATAGGACCATTTGGTGACGAACAGATAGTCGCCTTCGAGCAAGGTCGGCCGCATAGAGCCGGACGGGATCGAGAAGGGCTGGAACAGCAAGGTGCGGATGACCATGGCCAGCAGCAAAGCCTGGATGATGACGCTGACGATTTCGCCAAGCCCGCCGGATTTCTTCTCGGATTTTTCAGCCACGCTCATGTCGTCCTCGATTGTGCGTTGGATGGTATAGAGTCTCGGCGCGCGCTGGGCAACGTCAAGTCGGCGTTAGATAGCGGTCGTCTGATGCAATCAATGTGGCGCTTGTTCGGCGGGCAACGCCTCGATGATCACAAAGGCTTGAGCAAGCGGGAAATCATCGGTGATTGTGAGGTGGATCGCCGCTCTGTGCCCCTGTGGCAGGATTTTGGCCAGCCGTGCCGCCGCTCCCCCGGTCAGCGCCATGGTCGGCGCGCCGCTGGGCAGGTTGGCGACCCCCATGTCGCGCCAGAACACGCCCTGCGCCAGGCCGGTGCCAAGCGCCTTGGCGCAGGCCTCCTTGGCGGCGAAGCGCTTGGCATAGGAGGCGGCGCGGCCCTTGCGGCCTTCGGAGCGGACCTGTTCGACCTCGGTGTAGATGCGCTGGATGAAGCGCTGACCATGCCGTTCCAGCGACTTTTCGATGCGTCTGATGTCGATCAGGTCGCTGCCGATGCCGATGATCATTCCGCCGGAACTTCCCGTCCGCGGTGCCCGGCCTTATGCGCCCGCTCTGCCATGCGCTTCCTGCGCTGCTCGCGAAAGGCTGTCATCCCCCAGCGGGTAATGCCGTAGAAGATCAGCCCGAAGATCAGGCCGAGCGGCACAGCGCCGATCAGCATCGGCTCGAGCACCGGGTGCCACAGCTTTGCAAACGACAGCGTGTGCATCATCTCACCAAGATGCGCAGGCGGTCCGTTCTTGGGCAGGCGCTCATGCAGGATCAGCTTGCCGACTTCCCAGGACGCTCCCCACAGCAGCGGGAAAGTCAGCGGATTGCCGAAGAATACCGCGCCGAGGGCGGCGGCCACCAGATTGCCGGCGACCACCCAGCAGAGCACGGCGGCGACGGCGAAATGGAAGCCGAGCGGAAAGAAGGAGGCGAAAACGCCGGCCGCGACGCCGGCCGCGACCGCATGCGGTGTCGCCTTCAGCCGCAGGATGCGCTTGGAGAAATATTGCAACGAGCGCGAAAACGAGCGGCGCGGCCACAGATAGGTACGCACCCGCTCCAGAATGCCATCAGGCTTTCGGCGTCGAAAAAGCACTCTGTTCCAGTTCCCGGTTCATCACGCCCAAATTGCAACCATCCCTGGCCGGGCGCGGTCGCTCCATCTTGCGCTTCGAGGGCGCAGAAAGGCAACAACGACTTTGATATAGCGACTGCCTTGCGGCGGAACAATGAAACGCCGCCGCGATGGTCTGCCGCAGGCGGGTAACGATGGTCTGCCGCAGGCGGGTAACAAGAGCGCCATTGGGGCGAAACTGAGGACAATATCGATGAAAGCTCCCTGACGACGGCAATGTCCGCGCGAAGACGACGCCGAGGCGGATAGACTATTCCCGATATTCGCTGACTTCGACCAAATTGCTGTCCGGATCGCGGAAATAGACCGACATCATCTTACCGCGGGCGCCGGTGCGCTCGACCGGGCCGACTTCGATGGCAACGCCGTTGGCTTCCAGACTGGCGCAAATCTCGGCAAGCGGCCTTGCGGCGATCAGGCAGAAATCGCCGGACCCAGGCATCGGCGTCTTGGCTTTCGGTTCAAAAGTGTGCGTTGCCTGATGCAGATTGATCTTCTGCGATCCGAACAGCAACGCCGTCGGCCGGTTCGGCTCGTCGAGGCGCTTGAGGCCAAGCACCCGCTGGTAGAAGGCGCAGCTGTCCTCCACCGAGCGGACCGTCAGCACGAAATGATCGATGCCGGCGATCATGGTGATGTCCCCTAAATGTTGCGGCTACCCGGCTTGATCGCCGGGATGGCGGCAAGTTCCGGCGGCAGGCGGTCGGCGGGATAGGCCGGCACCTCATATTCGGCAAGCGCGATCAGCGGCACGCCGACATTGGTCTTGCCGGCCGAGCGGTCGATGATGCAGGCCGCCGCCACGACCTCGGCGCCAATCGCGCGCAGGCAGTCGATGGTTTCGCGGATCGAAAGACCAGTGGTGACGATGTCCTCGACGATGACGACGCGCGATCCCGGCGCGATCTCAAAGCGGCGCAGCCTGAACTCGCCGCCTTCGCGCTCCACCCAGATTGCTGGCACACCGAGATGGCGCGACGTCTCATAGGCCGGGATCAGGCCGCCGATCGCCGGGCCGACGACGTAGTCGACCTTGCCCGGCACCGCCTTGCGGATCTTTTCGGCCAGCGCCTTGCAAAGCCGCTCGGTCTTGTCGGCATGCATGAAGACGCGCGCCTTCTGCAGGAAGACCGGGCTGCGCAGACCCGACGTCAGGATGAAATGTCCCTCCAGAACAGCGCCTGCCTCGCGGAAAATGCCCAGAACTTCGTCGGTATTCATAACTCGCCCCATGTCCATGGTGAATGGTGAATGGTGAATGGTAGTGAGAACGCCTTCTTTCACTATTCACTATTCACTATTCACCCATTCACACGCCGCGCATCGCTGACGCTCGAATTATCCTTGAGCTGCGACAGCAGCCGGTTGAGGTGCTTCAGATCCCAGACTTCGAGATCGATCAGCATTTCGGTGAAGTCGGGCGCGGTGCGCACCATCGACAGCGTATGAATGTTGGCGTCGTTGGAGGCAACGACCTGGGCGATGTCGGCGAGCGAGCCCGGCGCGTTGATGGCGGTGACCGAGACGCGCGCCGGAAAGCGCTCCTTGGTCTGCTCGTCAATGTCCCAGCGCACGTCGATCCAGCGCTCCGGCTGGTCGTCGAAGGCCTGCAGCGCCGGCGACTGGATGGGATAGATGGTGATGCCGGTGCCCGGCTGGACAATGCCGACGATGCGGTCGCCTGGCACGGCCCCTTCCGGCGCGAAACGCACCGGCAGGTCGCCGCGCACGCCGCGGATCGGCACCGCGCCATCGCGCGGCTGGTCCTTGTCCTTGCGCGCGGCTCGGGTGCCGGGCATCTGGAACAGCATGCCGGCGGCGTTGCGGATCTTCGACCAGCCCTCCTCGCGCTGCTTGGGGGCGCTGACGGTGACGCGCTCGTCCTTGTAGTCTGGGAAGACGGCCTTCATGACGTCGGTCGAGGCAAGTTCGCCGCGCCCGACCGAGGCCAGCACATCCTCGATGTCCTTGCGCGCCAGCCGGTGCAGCACCGGCTTCAGGCTTTCCTTGGTGAAGGTCTTGCCGGCGCGTTCGAAGGCGCGCTCGAGAATGCGGGCACCAAGACCTGAATATTGCTTGCGAATGGCGTTCTTGGTGGCGCGGCGGATGGCTGAGCGCGCCTTGCCGGTGACCACCACCGACTCCCACGCCGCCGGCGGCACTTGCGCCTTGGAGCGGATGATCTCGACCTCGTCGCCGTTCTTCAGTTCCGTCATTAGCGGCATGATGCGGCCGTTGACCTTGGCACCGACGCAGGTGTCGCCGACATCGGTGTGCACGGCATAGGCGAAGTCGATGGGCGTGGCGCCGCGCGGCAGCGCAATCAGCATGCCTTTCGGCGTGAAGCAGAATACCTGGTCCTGGAACAGCTCCAGCTTGGTATTTTCGAGGAAGTCTTCCGGGTTGTCGCCTTCTGCCAGTTGCTCGATGGTGCGCCGCAGCCAGGCATAGGCGTTGGTCTCCTTCGAGATCGCATGGGCGGCGCCGTTCGTCTTGCCGCCGGTGTCCTTGTAGATCGAATGGGCGGCGACGCCATATTCGGCGATCTTGTTCATCTCGCGGGTGCGGATCTGCAGTTCGACGCGCTGGCGCGACGGGCCGACAATGGTGGTGTGGATCGAACGGTAGTCGTTCTGCTTGGGCGTAGAAATGTAATCCTTGAAGCGGCCAGGCACCATCGACCATGTGGTGTGGATGGCGCCGAGCGCGCGGTAACAGTCTTCGACGCTGTCGACGACGACGCGGAAGCCGAAAATGTCCGAGAGCTGCTCGAAGGACAGCGCCTTGGCCTCCATCTTGCGGAACACCGACCACGGCTTCTTCTGCCGGCTCTTCACCCCGGCATTGATGGCATGCTTCTCGAACAGCGCCGACAGCGCCTTTTCGATGTCGGTCAGCACACCCTTGTTGCGCTCGAATATCTCGGCAAGCCGCGCGGTGACGGCGCGGTAGGCTTCCGGATTGATGAAGCGGAAGGCGATCTCTTCCAGTTCCTCGCGCATGCCTTGCATGCCCATGCGCCCGGCCAGCGGCGCGTAGATGTCCATCGTCTCCTCGGCGATGCGCAGGCGCTTGGCCTCGGGCATGTGGTCGAGGGTGCGCATGTTGTGCAAACGGTCGGCGAGCTTGACCAGCAGAACGCGGACATCCTCCGAGATGGCCAGCAACAGCTTGCGCAGGTTTTCCGCCTGCTCGGCCTTCTTGGAGACGAGATCGAGCTTCTTCAGCTTGGTCAGGCCTTCGACCAGCTTGCCCATTTCGGGGCCGAACAGATCGTCGATCTCGGCCCGCGTCGCGGTGGTGTCCTCGATCGTGTCATGCAGCAAGGCGACGGCGATCGTCGCCTCGTCCATGTGCATTTCGGTGAGGATGGCGGCGACTTCGAGCGGATGCGAGAAATAGGGATCGCCGGAAGCGCGCTTCTGGTGGCCATGCTTCTGCATGGCGTAGACATAGGCCTTGTTGAGCAACGCCTCGTTGACGTCAGGCTTGTAGCGCGCAACGCGCTCGACAAGCTCATACTGACGCATCATGGGCGGGTTCTCACGGTGCTGAAATGATTGATGCGCCGCACTGATGTACGGCGCATCTCATAGATAGCCACGAAACTCACGGGACGGAAGTGCCGGAACCATATTCCCGGCAGGTCCAGGGCAGCGATTAGTAGTCGTCGCTCTTTTCCGGGGGAACCAGGCCCTCGATGCCGGCCAAAAGGTCTTCCTCGGTCATGCGATCGAAGGTGACGTTTTCTTCGGCGTCGTCGGCATCGGTAGCTGCAACTGCGTTGCCGGTCTGGTCGGCGATCGCCTCGCCGTCGGCCTCGGGCTCGTCGACCTCGACATGCTTCTGCAGCGAGTGGATCAGATCTTCCTTGAGGTCGTCGGGCGACAGCGTCTCGTCGGCGATCTCGCGCAGCGCTACGACCGGGTTCTTGTCGTTGTCGCGGGGCACGGTGATCGGCGCGCCCTGGCTGATCTGGCGGGCACGGTGGCCGGCGAGCAGCACGAGCTCGAAGCGGTTGTCGACCTTGTCGATGCAGTCTTCAACGGTTACGCGGGCCATTGATTGCCCCTTTCATGCCTGGATTTGATGGAAAACAGGCGCGGTCCATAACCCGAACGCCGCCAAAATACAAGCATTATGGCGCCGTGGCCCCATCGGCTGGCGAATGCCAGTCTCTGGCGCCGGTGAATGCCTTGCCGGCAAAGCCCGCCTACCGGCGACGACACGGCTCCGATCACAATTGCTTGCAGTGCGCCCCGGCACCCTTGGATTGCCGTAAAACTGGCGCTATCTCGGTTGACGAAAGGTCAGCCGGTTTATTTACGAGCCGACCGATATAACGACCCATTTCGATTAGTCCGCCACCTATTTCGAAAAAGGAATATTGCCATGTTCGACCCCCGTGAAAAAATCGCTCTTTTCATAGACGGCGCCAATCTCTACGCCACCTCGCGCGCACTCGGCTTCGACATAGACTACCGCAAACTGCTGTCCAGCTTCCAGAAGCGCGGCTATTTGCTGCGCGCCTATTACTACACCGCTCTGGTCGAGGATCAGGAATACTCTTCGATCCGCCCTTTGATCGACTGGCTCGACTACAATGGCTTCAAGGTGGTGACCAAGCCGGCCAAGGAATTCACCGACTCGACCGGCCGCCGCAAGATCAAGGGCAATATGGACATCGAACTGACCGTCGATGCGCTCGAACTTGCCGATGTCGTCGACCACTATGTCATCTTCTCCGGCGACGGCGATTTCCGCACACTGGTCGAAGCGCTACAGCGGCGCGGCCGCAAGGTCTCGATCGTCTCCACCATGGCCTCGCAACCACCGATGATCTCGGACGATCTGCGCCGCCAGGCCGACCATTTCATCGATTTGACCTCGCTGAAGAACGAGGTCGGCCGCGATCCCTCCGAACGGCCGGTGCGCAGGCCCGAGCCGGCCGAAGTCGAAGAGGAAGACTATTGACGGCGGCGGCCTTGGACGCCGCTCCCGAACCCGACCGCGACTGCCCGCTCTGCCCGCGCCTGCATGATTTCATCGCAGACTGGCGGCAGCGCGAGCCGTCGTGGTTCAATGCGCCGGTGCCGACTTTCCTGCCGCCTGATGGCGAGGACGCCGTCGAGCTGCTGATCGTCGGGCTGGCGCCCGGCCTGCGCGGCGCCAACCGCACCGGGCGACCGTTCACCGGCGACTATGCCGGCGACCTGCTCTACTCAACGATGATCGCTCACGGTCTTGCCCGCGGCGAGTTCAAGGCGCGGCCGGATGACGGGCTCGAACTGATCGGCACCGCGATCACCAATGCGGTGCGCTGCGTGCCGCCTGAAAACAAGCCGGTCGGCGCCGAGATCGCCACTTGCCGCAGCTTTCTGGTGCCGACGATTGCACGCTTTCCCAAACTGCGCGCCCTGCTGGCGCTGGGCTCCATCGCCCACCAGTCGACCGTCAGGGCGCTGGGCCAGCGCGTCGCCGCCTATCCGTTCAAGCACGGCGGTCAGTTGCCGGCCGGCGGCGTCACGCTGTTTTCCAGCTATCACTGCTCGCGCTACAACACCAACACTGGGGTGCTGACCGAAGCGATGTTCGTCAAGGTATTCAGCGAGATCGCGTCGTTCCTGCGGAACTAGACGCTGCCTCTCAAAATCCCTCGAGCACGATCTTGCCCTTGGCCTTGCCGGTCTCGATCAGCGCATGGGCGCGCTTCAGATTGGCGGCATTGATTGGGCCGAACGTCTCGCCCAGCGTGGTGCGGATGGTGCCGGCGTCGACAAGGCGCGCCAGTTCGTTGAGATGTTCGCCCTGCGCGGCCATATCGGGCGTTTCATACAGCGAGCGGGTGAACATCGGCTCCCAGTGGACCGAAACGCTCTTGCGACCCAGTCGCGGGTTTCGGGCCGCGATGCGGTGGCGATCATCGTCAGATCGGTCAGCTGGCGCGCGAGCTGGACCGCGATCGACCCGACGCCGCCGGCGCCGCCGACGATCAGGATGGTGTTCGCGGCGCCGATGACTAGCTTCTTCACATTGAGGCGGTCGAACAGCGCCTCAAAGGCGGTGATCGCCGTCGTCGGCAGTGCTGCCGCCTGCGCATAGCCGAGCGAGCCAGACTGGGCTCATCGCCCGCAAGGTCTATGCGCAGATGCCGCCGAAGGTCGAGTACAGCCCGACGCCTCGTGGCCGAAGCCTAGAGCCCGTGATCACCGTGCTGAAGGTCTGGGGCGATGCGAATGTGACGCTGGCGCCGGAGGTTTCCCAGGCCGCTTGAAGCGGAGGCGTGGCAACCGCTTGCGTTGGTCCGGCCCTCACACCGGCAGCAGCGCGTCCGGCTTCACGTCCGATATCGACGCATAGGTGTGCGTTTCCCTGACACCCGGCAGCGGCAGGATCACGCGCTTCAAAAAATCCTGATAGGCGGCCATTTCCGAAATGCGCGCTTTCACCAGATAGTCGAAGCCGCCCACGACCATATGGCACTCCAGCACTTCGGGGGCCCTTGCTACCGCTTCGGCGAAACGGTCGAACACATGCGGCGCCGCCTGGTCGAGCCTGACTTCGATGAAGACGAGCGTGCCGCGGCCGATCTTTTGCGGATTGAGCACGGCCCGGACCGCGGTGATGAAACCCTCACGGAAAAGGCGCTTCACGCGCTGGCTGGTGCCGGTCGGCGACAGGCCGACACGGGCTGCTAGGTCAAGCGTCGTGCGACGCCCGTCCTCCTGCAGCAACCGAAGCAGGCTGCGATCGATGGCGTCGAGCTGATCGGATTCATGATTCACGTTTGCAGCGCCCATATCGCGTGACTTTCACTTCCACATTGCGAAAACAGCATATTTTGACGCACCATTTTCGACAATAGGCTGCGTTTTCAACGAAAGCCGTCTGGAGGAAGTACCCTTCCGCTGGCAGGATCGAGCGGGACAAGAATGCGCGTGACAGAGGACCGAAACACGAAGCCGGCAATCCTTGCTGCCCTGGCCATGATCGGCATCTACGCCGTGCAGTTCGTCGCCGCCCGCTTCAGCCTGCGGGAACATCTGACCGCGACCGATTTGGCAACGTTGCGCTTTGCCGGCGCCGGCATGGTCATGCTGCTGGTCGTCTGGAGAAACGGCCGGGCGACTGGCAAGGCATTGGGCTGGAGGCGTGCCTTGACGCTGGCGGCACTGGCCGGACTGCCCTACCCTATCATCATCAATTGGGGACTGACCTATGCGCCGGCAGCGCATGGTGCCGCACTTTGCCCTGCCTCGATCGTGTTCTTCTCATTCGTGCTGTCGCGCATCGCCACGAGGGAGAAAACCTCGCGCCAGCGAACCATCGGCGTCGCAGCCATCATCGCCGGGCTGATCCTGTTCATTGCACCCGTGCGCACTGGCGGCGGCATGAAGGATGTCCTCTTCGGCGATCTTCTGTTCGTCGGATCCGGCGCGATGTTTGCCACCTATGCCGTTCTCGTGCGGCGCTGGCGCGTCGTTCCGGTTGCGGCGACCGCAACGGTGGTGCTGCTGTCATGCGTGCCGCTGCCGTTGCTCTATTTCTTTGCCCCAAGCGGCCTCCGCGCGGCATCAGTGGCCGAGATTGCCAGCCAGATCGTCATTCAAGGGTTTTTGGCAGGTGCGGCCGCCATGTTCCTGTACACCTATATCGTCCGGCAGCTGGGGTCGCAGGCGCCATCGCTGTTCATGCCATGCGTGCCGATCGCAACCGTGCTGATCGCGATGACGGTGCTCGGCGAGACGCCGACCGGCGCCCAGTTCGCCGCCGTACTGATCATGGCCGCGGGGATGGCTTTTTCGGCTCTTTCCAGGCCTGTTCCCAAGCCTGCGTAAGACTGCGGATGCCAAACTCAAGGCCAGCTGATTCGTTCAAGGCGATGGAGGCTTTTGCGAAGAGAGCGATGCGGGCGCAGCAAATAGCTCGGCCAGCGTTTGCTGCCCACCCTGCAGGACGTTGAGATCGACATCGCCCTCGATCCCGTCGACACGGCCCATATTGTGGTACTGCCAGTAAATCCAGCCGTCCTCGCTCGGCTTGAACGCCAGCGAGCGCAGCCAGCGCTGCCGCACAGCCATCTGTCCGGCATAGGCGTCCTCAGCCTCGTCGGTCAGGTAGATGATCGCCGGCTTGCCGAACGCAGCTTCAACCGGTCCGAGGAAGGCCTGGAGTTCCGCGCTCAGCTGCTCCGGCGACGGGCGTTGCGGGCAGTTGCCGCCGAATTCGATGTCGACGACCGGCGGCAGCAGCGGCTGGTCGTGCGGCACCACCGCGATGAAATTTTTCGCCTGGTCGGCGCCCGGCCGGCAGAAGGTGAAGAAGTGATAGGCGCCGACGGCAAGTCCGGCCGCGCGCGCCTCGCGCAGGTTTTTGGCGAAGGCATCGTCGACATGGTCGCCGCCCTCGGTCGCCTTGATGACAGCGAAGGCGACATCGTCGGCGGCAACGCGGCGCCAGTCGATTTCACCCTGATGATGGGAAACGTCGATACCCCTGACCGGATAGCTGTCACGATCGGGCGAGAAGGTCCGGAAATAGAAGAAGCCGCCTGCTGCGACGAGGCCGGCAAAGACCAGACTGGCCGCACCCCAGAGGATGATCCGGTTCTTCAAACCTTTCCCCATCGTGTTTTGCTGTTGCAGCTGTTCGAAACTTGAAAGCCGATGTCTGGCTTTTCTGGGGCTGCCTGAGATTCTAGCCGCGTTCCTTCATGAGCCGGCCCTTTTCGCGCGACCAGTCGCGCTGCTTTTCTGTCTCGCGCTTGTCGTGCAGTTTCTTGCCGCGGCCGACGGCGAGCAGCAGCTTGGCACGGCCCTGGTCGTTGAAGTAGATTTTCAGCGGCACCAGCGTCATGCCTTCGCGGTCGATGCTCTGCGCAAGTTTTGCCATCTCGCGCTTGTTGAGCAGCAGCTTGCGGCGCCGTCTGGGCTCATGGTTGAAGCGGTTGGCCTGCAGGTATTCCGGCAGATAGGAATTGATCAGCCAGATCTCGCCGCCCTCCACCGAGGCGTAGCTGTCCTGGATGTTGGCCTGGCCCTGGCGCAGCGACTTGACCTCGGTGCCGGTCAGCACAAGGCCGGCCTCGACCGTGTCGAGCACCTCATAGGAAAACCGCGCCTTGCGGTTTTCCGCAACGGTCTTGTTGTTGGGATCGGCTTTTCTGACCTGGTTCATGATGCGGAGAGGTGGCGCCTCATCCTTAATTTATCAAGCCGGCGTGCTTCATCGCCGCATCGATCTTCTCGGCGGTCGATGGCTCGATCGTCACCAGCGGCGAGCGCACCACGTTCTCGACCTTGCCAATCTTCGACAGCGCGTATTTGACGCCGCACAGGCCGGGCTCAAGGAAGATGGCCTTGTGCAGCGGCAGCAGACGGTCCTGCAATTCCAGCGCCTTGGCGCTGTCACCGGACAGTGTGGCTTCCTGGAATTCGGCGCACAGCCGCGGCGCGACATTCGACGTCACCGAGATGCAGCCGACACCGCCATGAGCGTTGAAGCCGAGGGCAGAGG
Source organism: Mesorhizobium sp. P170090 (assembly GCF_057786115.1). Classification (NCBI taxonomy): domain Bacteria; kingdom Pseudomonadati; phylum Pseudomonadota; class Alphaproteobacteria; order Hyphomicrobiales; family Phyllobacteriaceae; genus Mesorhizobium; species Mesorhizobium sp. P170090. Next base: position 2,954,886 of record NZ_JBYNWH010000001.1, on the reverse strand, counting down.
CATCCTCACCTGAAAGCTGGATGAACTCCTCGCCGCAGGTGGCGCGCTGTTCGGACACGCGCTCGACCTTGCCGGTGGCATCCTTGACGCCGACGATGTTCTTGAAGTCGTGCGCCAGCCTGCCCATCGTCTCCGGCATCATGTCGATCACCGAGCGCGGCGGGATGTTGTAAATGATGATCGGCAGCTTGGTCGCCCTGGCGACGGCAGCGAAATGCTCGTACAAGCCGCGCTGTGTTGGCTTGTTGTAATAAGGCGTGACGACCAGAGCGGCGTCGGCGCCCGCCTGCTCGGCGTACTGCACCAGACCGACCGCTTCAGCGGTGTTGTTGGAGCCGGCGCCGGCGACGACCGGAGCGCGGCCCTTGGCCACATCGATGCAGACCTTGACGACATGGCGATGCTCGTCATGCGACAGCGTCGGCGACTCTCCGGTGGTGCCGACCGGGACGAGGCCCGTCGTGCCCTCGCCAAGTTGCCATTCGACGAAGGCGCGAAAGGCTTTCTCGTCGAAACGTCCGCTCTTTTCGAACGGCGTCACGAGCGCAGTAAGCGAGCCTCTCAGCATGTCGTCCAACTCCTTGGAACTTGTTTGTTTATGCGTGTCATCGTCCCAAAACCGGTTCCCGCTTTTGGGCGACATGCATCGGGCGCCTTCTAGCCGAAAGCGAAGCCGCGCACCATAGTCTCGACACTGTTGCGCGGCAAGCATGCCGATGGTGCCAGCAAGCGCAATTCGAACGGCCTCGATAACCCTTTGTTTACGAGCTCTTCACGACCTAAGTCTAGGCTCTCGGGCACCTGGGCTTGCCATCTAAAGTGCCGCAATAGGGAAAGATCAGGATCATGCCGGCCAGTCGGCCACTCCGCTTCATATTGCTTGGCGCCGTTGCCCTGCTGATAGTGGGAACGGCGGCAAACGAGAGCGTCGACGAGCAGACGACCTCATCGATCCCGATGCCTGACATGCAAGATGGAGCGCAGACCGATGCGCCCTCCGCCAATATCGCCGTGTTGAAAGGCAGTCTCGACGCGTTGGCGACCGGCGATATCGCCGCGGCACGAGCGGTGCGCGAAACATTGCCGGCCAGTTCGCTGGACCGCCATATCCTGGCCTGGGCGATCGCGCTCTATGGCGGCGACCGTGTGCCGAGCAGCGAGATTGCCGATACCGCAAAGATGTTGCCGAATTGGCCGGGCACCATCGCTCTGCGCAAGAACAGCGAGCGCGCGCTTTATCGCGAAAACCCCTCGCCGCAGACCGTGGTGAAAGCCTTTGACGGCAGCCAGCCGCTGACCTTTCAAGGCGTGGTCATCCTTGCCCGTTCTTATGTAGCTCTTGGCAACACCAAGGCTGCGCTTTCCGTGCTGTCGCCATTCTGGCGCACCGAGAAGCTGGAAGCCAGGGACGAGGCGGCCGTCAGCAAGGAGTTTGGCGCCATCATTCCGGCTGCCGACCATCGTTTCCGCATGGAACGGATGTTTTATGCCGACCGGGAGAATTCGGCACTGCGGGTCGCAGCACTTGCCGGCGGGCAACCGCTGGCCGATGCCTGGGCCGCCGCCTCGCGTGGCGACAAGAACGCGGCCAAGCTGTTGAAAGCGGTGCCTGCCGCGCAGCAATCGGCCGGCTATTTCTTCGCGCAAGCCGAATATCTGCGCAAGCAGCGGAAGTTTGCGGACGCCGCCGCGGTGATGATGAAAGCGCCAACGAGCCGCGACGCGCTGGTCGATCCCGATGCCTGGTGGGTCGAGCGCCGCGTGCTGTCGCGCGCACTGGTCGACCAGGGCGACTGGAAGACCGCCTACAAGATCGTTGCCGCGCATGCCGCCGAAAGCCCCGCCAGCGCCGCCGAGGCCGAATTCCACGCCGGCTGGTATGCGTTGCGCGGCCTCAACGATCCTGCGACGGCCTCGACCCATTTTGCCCGCATCGCCGATCTCGCGCAGGGACCGATGTCGCTGTCACGCGCCTATTACTGGCTTGGCCGCGCGGCGGAAGTCGGCGGTCCCGGCAATGCGAAGGATTATTTCACCAAGGCGGCAGCCTATGGCACCACTTTCTACGGGCAGCTGGCGGCGGAACGGGTTGGCTTGCGCACGCTGAACATCGTCTATCCCGAGCCAAGCACTGACGACCGCCAAAGCTTTGACGGCCGCGAAGCCGTCAGCGCCATCAAGCGGCTGCAGGAGGCGGGCTACGACCGCTATGCCGAGACGCTTTACCGCGACCTCGCCGGGCAGTTGACCAGCCCCGGCGAGCTGGCGCTGCTTGCGGTGCTGGCGGAAAAGCAGGGCAATCATTTCATGGCGCTGAAGATCGGCAAGATCGCCGGCGCGCGCGGCATCGATGTCGGCGCGCTGTCGCATCCGCTGGGCGTCATTCCCGACACCGCCGACATATCCGGCTCGGGCAAGGCGCTGGCCTATGCGATCGCCCGCCAGGAAAGCGAATTCAATGTCGGCGCCGTCTCCAGCGCCGGCGCGCGCGGCCTGCTGCAGCTGATGCCGGGCACCGCCAAGCAATTGGCGAAGAAGGCAGGACTGAGCTTTTCCCAGGATCGGCTGACCAGCGATGCCGGCTACAATGCGACGTTGGGGGCTGCCTTCCTCGGCGAGCAGCTCGACCGCTTCGGCGGCTCCTATGTGCTGACCTTCGCCGGCTACAATGCCGGCCCCAACCGCGCCAGCCAATGGGTAGCCAAGTACGGCGACCCGCGCGGCAAGGGCATCGACGCCGTCGTCGACTGGATCGAGCGGATTCCCTACACCGAAACAAGAAGTTACGTGCAGCGCGTGATGGAGAATTACGAGGTCTACAAGATGCGTATTTCGGGGAAGTACGACATCGTTGGGGATTTGGTGAACGGGCGGGGTTGAGGCGGCAGAGCTGTCGCCATGGGCAGACGTTGGCGATCCTTCGCGCCCCCCTCTGGCCTGCCGGCCATCTCCCCCACGAGTGGGGAGATCAGCTGTCGTTGCCGATTTCGCCAATCTCCAACGTCGAAGGAAGGGCGTAGCGCCTGAACCGCCAATCTCCCCCCTCGTGGGGGAGATGTCCGGCAGGACAGAGGAGGGCGACATTTCCAAGAGTGTCAGCTTGCCGACAACCCTCGATTTGACCGCTCCCACCCTCGCCTGTAGCAGACGGAGACAATCCGGCCAGGGAGTCCTTTTAATATGTCGAGCACCGACGGCTTTTCCGATTTCTTCTACACAGCGCCGGACGGCCTCAGACTTCACGCTCGCATCTACGGTGAGACAAACTCGGGAACCTGGCCGGTGGTCTGCCTGCCTGGACTGACCCGCAACGCGCGCGACTTTCATGAGTTGGCGCTTTATTTGTCACAGCGGGCCGACAATCCGCGCAAGGTCATCGCCTTCGACTACCGTGGCCGCGGCCAGTCCGCTTACGACCCTGACATCGGCCACTACAATGTCGGCATCGAGGCCGGCGATGTCCTCGCCGGACTGGCCGCTCTGAACGTCGAGGAAGCGGCCTTTATCGGCACATCGCGCGGCGGGCTGATCATCCACGTGCTCGGCCCGCTGCGGCCAGCCGCGCTGAAAGCCATTGTGCTGAACGACATCGGACCGGTGATCGAGGCCGCGGGGCTCGCCCATATCCAAACCTATCTCGACCCGGCACCGAAACCGAAGAGCCGCGCTGAGGCGATCGATGCGCAACGCGTCGCGCACGGCGCGGATTTTCCCGCTCTGACCGAGGGGGATTGGGAGCGGATGGTGTCGGCCCTCTACCGCGAGACGGACGAAGGCCTCCTGCTGCCGGATTTCGACACGCAGCTGGTCGAGACGGTGGCGGGCCTCGACCTCAGCAAGCCGTTGCCGGATCTGTGGCCGCTGTTCGAGGCGCTGGCGGCGATACCTTTGCTTGCCATTCGCGGCGCCAACTCGAAACTCTTGTCGGCCGACACACTCGACGAGATGCAAAAGCGTCATCCCGGCATGGAAGCGACCACCGTCGAGGGCCAGGGTCATGCCCCCTTCCTGGAGACAGGCAATTTGCCGGGCGCTATCGCGGCTTTCCTGGATGAAGCGGAATGTTTGGATAGGATAAGTAAACCCCAAGATCAAATCTGATCCTGGGGTTGTCGTGGCAGTATATGAAAGCCTTGGGTAACTATTTGGCTTTCGAGCTTTTCCGGGGCGCCTTGGGTGCCTTCGCCGCTGCCGTTTTGCTTTTTTGAGCAGGCGCTGGCACTGAGGCCGTGGTCAGCGGCGATGCGAAGGCCGAGCTTTTTCCATCGCCGGACAGCCCTTCGCCGCGTGGTGTCTCCAGCACGACGACGCAGCCGTCGAGATCGTTGGTGGCCAGATGCGCATAGCGCATGGTCATCGAAAGCGTCTGGTGGCCAAGCCACATCTGCACGCGGCGGATGTCGATGCCGCCCTGGACCAGACGTGAGGCGCAGGTGTGACGCAAGATGTGCGGCACCACCTGGTCGTCGGCGCCGAGACCGACTTCAGCCTTGGCATCGTTCCAGATGGCGCGAAACTGTGCCTGGCTGAGTTTGGTGAACGGGCCCTTGGGCCGGCGGCCCTCTGACGGGGGCAGTTTGATGACCTCCTTGACCCGCTCGGTCATCGGGATGGTGCGGCTGCGGCCGGATTTGGTGATCCAGAACGAGACGCGGTGTTCCTGGATGTCGTTCCAGATCAGTCCGAGCGCCTCGCCGAGACGGCATCCGGTGTCCACGAGAAAGCATGAAAGACGGTAGGCATCCTCGCTGCGGGTCCTGATGGCGGCGAACAGCCTTGCTTCTTCGTCCCTTTCGAGGAAACGTATCCGTCCCGCCCGCTCCTTCTGGCGGCGGAACTCGGGCAGGCTGTGGATATCCCCCATCTTGTAAGCCTTGCGCAGCAGTTTGCTGAGGGCAGCCATCTTTCGATTGATGGTTGCGTTGCTGTTGCCGCGCTGGCGCAAGGTGCCGATAAGGTTGTCAAGGGTGCTCTGGTCGAAGGCGCTGAACCGTTCTCCGAGGAGAATCTCGTCTATTTCGCCGATGAAGGAGCTGACATTGTACTTATGTCGCCCATCATCCCAGAGTATGTCTCGGTATGCTGAAAAAAGCTCTCCGACCCGGTGCGACTTTACTTCTCTGATCTTGTTGTAGCTGTATTTTATCTTCGCATTTTGAGAAGAGAACATTGAGAAATGTTCGGAGGGGTCGCCCTCTTGTATCGCGTCGATGGTCATAAATTGCCACACCCCCGAGTGGATAGAGTCAGACCTACCCGCTTGGAAGCGTCCTTTCAAGAGATTTAATCACGCAGTTGTGAATTCATCCGCCCATCAGCGGATCCCACGAACTCACCCTACGGACTGTTCAGCTGCCGATTCCCCCTGTTCCTTCTGCTTGCCTTGTTCCAGTCACGAAACAAAACAGCCCGGGCGTAGATGCGCCCGGGCTGGTATTCACTTGCCTAAAGCCAGACCTTAGAACGAGCGCTGGAAGCGGAGCATGCCGCCGATGGCGTCGTCGCCATCAGTAATACCGGTCCAGTTGTGGTTCGTGCCAAGGGTATCGACCTCATCGATCTTGCCTGCATTGACGTAGTCAACTTCGGCAGTGATCGTGAACCCGGGAACGACGTCGTAGGCGATGTTGGCTGCGATGCCGAGGTTTTCACCTTCGTCATACGAAACCTGAGCGTTGAACGAGGTCTTCTCGTTGATGGTGTAGGTGCCACCACCCCAGACTGCCCAGTTGCCATCCCACGGCTTGTAGAAGCCGCGGCCGCCGGCCGGGAACGCGTAGCCCGTATCCGTCAGGTTGTCGTCGGTGCCGTAGCCGCCCATGATGAAGAGCGACAGGTTCTGCATCGGGGTGATGTCCAAACGAACCTTGCCGGAGACTTCTTCATAGTTGCTGTCGTAAGCGATGACGCCGGTGATGGCGCCCCAGCCCTGCGTGTACTTCAAGCCGCCGACGACATGCGGAACGTAGCTGTCGATCGTGCCCACGCCGTAGGAACCGGGAGTACCGCCGCCCGCGCCTTCTTCGAGCGAGATCACGGCCGAGAAGCCGTTGCCCGCATCGAAATAGTACTGGATGACGTTGGTGTCGAAATCGCCGTAGGGAACCAGCGTATCCTGAATGACGTTGCCGGCGTAGCCGATGAACGTGTTGAAGGCCGATTCGTCCTTACCGACGCGCAGGCCACCGAGCTGGATCCAGGCGAAGTTCAGCGAGACAGTGTCGCCGTTGCCAGCAGCATTGGGCGAGCCAAAGAGGGGGCCGGCTCCGTCCGGATCGAAGCCCGAATCACGGTTGTTGTTCTGGAAGTTGAAGCGGGTCTCGGTGTAGGTCTTCAAGGTGCCGAGCTCGGTTTCCTGGCCGGTCCAGGTCTTCAGCGAGAAACGGGCGTGCTTGAACCAGGTGTCGTTGCTGCCACCGTCCTCAACGTCGGCAGACGTCGCACCGTCGAACGAGCCGACGTCGCCGGCGCCGATATCGTAGCGGATATAGCCGCCGATGCGCAGGCAGGTTTCGGTGCCGGGGATGTAGAAGTAGCCCGAGCCGTAAACGTCGCAAATCTTGACGTATTCAGCCGGTTCCGGCTCGGCGACGACGACGGCGTCGGCGGCGCGCGCACCGGAAACTGCGATCAGGGCCGCAGCGGAGCCGAGGAGAAGGCTCTTAATGTTCATTTTCTGACCTCCAGTCAAAAGTTAAAAAACGGGTCTGGGTATTCTTTGCTGAAGGACAGCGTTCCCTGCCCCATCCCCACTACCGAAAAAGATGCGCACCGCGCCGCTCCTTCGAAATTGACATTACCCATGAGGCGGCGGCGTTCAACCATGATCGTACCGGCAAAAGGGCTGTGCGGGTGCTATCCCCCGGCGTTGTTGCACAAATGACACGATTTGGCCTCAGTCAGAAAGCTCTCATTAACTATCGAAGGGCCCGGAAGCCTTGTCCAGCGCGCCGCATTGCGGCCGAATCCGGCGATCGCCGGCCGGAATTGCGGCGCTGCTGCCGACTCGCCGGCCAGGGAGCGGCCGCAGATTCGCCGCATGCAAAAGGCGGCGCTGCGGCCAAATCCGGAATTTTCAGAGATAATGGCGCCGGCTTGTTGATTGTGCCCGCGCTTTTCTTTATCCAGCGGCGCAACGGAGAGGTGGCCGAGTGGTCGAAGGCGCTCCCCTGCTAAGGGAGTAGAGGTCAAAAGCTTCTCGTGGGTTCGAATCCCATCCTCTCCGCCATCCTGCTTCGCTCTTCGAGCTTCGCAGGACAAACCCAACCCTCAGCGCGAAGCAGGATGGCGGAGAGGATGCCCTCCGAAGCCTTGGCGTAGGAGGGCCGGACCGTGTGGCGTGCTACGTGCCGCACAGCGTAAGCCCAAAGCATCCCTTGCAAAATTCGATTGGCAGTCCTGCTTCGCTCTTCGAGCTTCGCAGGACAAACCCAACCCTCAGCGCGAAGCAGGATGGCGGAGAGGATGCCCTCCGAAGCCCCGGCAAAGGAGAGCAGCTCATGTGGTATGTGTATCTCCTGGAGAGTGCGGCTGCCGAAGGCGAACGCTATATCAGCATAACGACGGACCTGAAACGACGGCTTGTCGAGCACAATGCGGGGAAATCCAGCCATACATCCAAGTTTCTGCCGTGGCGGATCGTCACCTATATGGCCTTTTCGAACCAGGCCAAGGCAGCTTCATTCGAGCGCTATCTCAAATCCGGTTCAGGGCATGCTTTCGCAAACAAGCGCCTGTGGTGATGGCCGCATCACCCGCAGCAAAGTCCATTTTTCAATAAACCTCAACAATAACAACTGATTACAGCGAAAACGCCTGTCGCCGGCTTCACTATCTTGTTCGATTCTGACTGGAGGTCAGAAAATGAACATTAAGAGCCTTCTCCTCGGCTCCGCTGCGGCCTTGATCGCAGTTTCCGGTGCGCGCGCCGCCGACGCCGTCGTCGTCGCCGAGCCGGAACCGGCTGAATACGTCAAGATCTGCGACGTCTACGGCGCCGGCTACTTCTACATCCCCGGCACCGAAACCTGCCTGCGCATCGGCGGCTATGTCCGCTACGACATCGGCGCCGGCGACGTCGGCTCGTTCGACGGTGCGAGGTCCTTCGACCATAAGGATGGCGACGAGCAGGATACCTTCTACAAGAACGCCCGCTTCACGCTGAAGACCTGGACCGGCCAGGAAACCGAACTCGGCACCTTGAAGACCTACACCGAGACCCGCTTCAACTTCGGCAATCGTAACGGCTATCCGTCGGCAGACGATCCGGCAACGGAAGCAGACGAGTTCAACTCCAACCCTGCCGGCAACAAGAACGTTTCGCTGAACTTCGCCTGGATCCAGCTCGGTGGTCTGCGCGTCGGTAAAGACGAATCGGCCTTCGACACGTTCATCGGCTACGCCGGCAACGTCCTTCAGGATACGCTCGTTCCCTACGGCGACTTCGACACCAACGTCGTCCAGTACTACTTCGATGCGGGCAACGGCTTCTCGGCCGTCGTCTCTCTCGAAGAAGGCTCGGGCTTCGACACCATCGACAGCTACGTTCCGCATGTCGTCGGCGGCGTGAAGTACACGCAGGGCTGGGGCGCCATCACCGGCGTCGTCGCTTATGACAGCAACTATGAAGAAGTCGCCGGCAAGGTTCGGTTGGATGTCACCCCGATGCAGAACCTGTCGCTGTTCATCATGGGCGGCTACGGCACCGACGACAATTTGACGGACTCGAGCTATGCGATCGACGCTGGCGGCCGCGGCTTCTACAAGCAGTGGGGCGGCAACTGGGCATTCTGGGGTGGCGGCACCTACACCATCAACGAGAAGACCTCGTTCAACGCCCAGGTCTCGTATGACGAATGGAAGAATCTCGGCGTCGCCGCCAACATCGCCTACGATGTGGTTCCCGGCTTCACGGTCACGGCCGAAGTCGACTACCTCAACGCAGGCAAGTTCGACGACGCCAACTTCTCCAACTTCACCAATGCCGACAAGAAGAGCAGCATCGGCGGTCTCCTCCGCTTCCAGCGCTCGTTCTAACAGGCTCTGCCTGGCTGAAAAGCAAACCCGGCGGGCAACCGCCGGGTTTTTTTGAAGCATCCGTCGCCATGTCATTGGCTGCAGTGGCCTTCAAAAGGCTGCCGCCTACCGGCAGTCAAGTCGTAGAGCGTGGCCACCCGCGCCGATTTCATCCCGGGCGTCATGACCACCATTTCCAGCCGCGCCAGAACTTGCGCCGTCCTATCGGGCACGCTAGCAAGAAGGCTCATCTTCTCGTGAGCTTTTGCCATGCGCCAGCGCCCTGCCCTCACGCCGCTTGTCGGCGCGCTTCCCTCCACGGTGCCGTTTGTCGGACCGGAAGCGCAGGAGCGCGAGCGCGGACGTGCTTTTCGCGCCCGCATCGGCGCCAATGAGAGCAGTTTCGGGCCTTCGCCGCACGTTATCGGCCGTATGGAGCGCGTCGCGCGTGACCAGTGGATGTATTGCGATCCCGACAATTACGATCTGAAGCAGGCTGCGGCCCGCCATCTCGGCGTCGGCGCCGAAAACGTCGTGGTCGGCGAAGGCATAGACGGGCTGCTTAGCCTGGTGGCGCGCATGTATGTCGCGCCTGGCGACGCAGTGGTCACCTCGCTCGGCGCCTATCCGACGTTCAATTTCCACATTGCCGGCGTCGGCGGCCGGCTGGTCACGGTGCCTTACGAAAACGACAAGGAAAGTCTTGACGGCCTGCTGGCGGCGGTCACCCGAGAAAAGGCGCCGCTGGTCTATCTCTCCAATCCGGACAATCCGATGGGCAGCTGGTGGGAAGCAGGAGATATCACCCGCTTCGTCGAAGCGCTGCCGGAAACCACCATGCTGGTGCTCGACGAGGCCTATGGCGAATTGGGGCCGGCCTCGGCGCTGCCGCCGATCGATGTCGCGCGGCCCAACGTCATCCGCATGCGCACCTTCTCCAAGGCCTACGGGCTGGCCGGCATACGCTGCGGCTATGCGGTGGCCGAGGCTGAGGTGATCCGCGATTTCGAGAAGATCCGCAACCATTACGGCGTCAGCCGATTGGCGCAGATCGCCGGCGTCGAGGCGCTGGCCGACCAGGACTGGCTGCACAGCGTGGTGGCGCGAGTCGCTGCCGGACGCACACGTATAGCCGGGATTGCCGAGACGAACGGGCTGAAGCCGCTGCCATCGGCGACCAATTTCGTCACCATCGATTGCGGCAAGGACGGCGCCTTCGCGCTGAAAGTGCTGCAAAATCTTTTGTCGCGCGACGTGTTCATTCGCAAACCAATGGCGCCAGGGCTCGACCGTTGCATAAGGATCAGCGTCGGCCTCGATCATGAGCTCGACATCTTTGCCGAGGAACTGCCCGGCGCGCTCGCCGCTGCGCGGGGAAATTAGCCCGGCCGATTGCCGTCGCGACACGGCCTGCCAATGCCGCCAAAGGCCAAGACAGAATCAGCCGGGTCCCCGGCTTCCGTCGATCCAACAACAATCCAACCGTTCAAGGCTGTTGCTTTCATCCGATCCCGCGCCAGTTCTTGAGCATGGGAGATAACGACCGGCAAAAGGCGGTGCAGGCGCGCGTGCATGGTAAGGTGCAAGGCGTCGGCTATCGGATGTGGGCGCGACGCGAAGCGATAGGGCTTCGCCTCGTAGGTTGGGTACGCAATGAACGAGACGGCACGGTGACGGCCTCGATTGCCGGTGCCGATGCTGCGGTTTCCACAATGATCGAACGGCTCCGGCAAGGGCCACGGGGAGCTTCGGTTTCGAAGGTCGAGATCGAAGAATTCGAACTCCTCGACGCGCCCATCGACTTTCGGATCATTGTCTAGACGGAACCACTTTATTGCCGCTTGAATTAATTGAACGTTCGTTTTATTACTAAATACCGGGAGGCGATCATGGCACGCACAACGGGATCCGATGGCGAAAAAACTGAAGCGGCCGTCCGCGAGGCAGCGGTCAGCCTGATCGCCCGCTTCGGCTATGAGGCGACGTCGATGCGGCAGCTTGCCGCCGAGGTCGGCGTCCAGGCGGCCGCGCTCTACCGCTATTTTCCGACCAAGGAAGACCTGCTGTTCACGCTGATGCGCGAACATATGGAAGGGCTGATGGAAGCGTGGGACGCCGCACGCCCCGACGCAGCCGATCCGGCAACGCGGCTTGCCGCCTATGTCGAAAACCACATCGCTTTCCACATCGAGCGCCGCCACTCCACCCATGTCTCGAACATGGAATTGCGCAGCCTGTCGCATGACCGGCTGACGCAGATCCTGCGCATGCGCACCGCCTATGAGAAGGAGTTACGCACCATCCTGCGCGACGGCGCGGAGGCCGGCGCCTTCAGTGTCGATGACACCGGGCTCACTGCCATGGCCCTGATCCAGATGATGACCGGCGTCATCGTCTGGTTCCGGCCGGGCGAGCGGCTGTCGATGGCTGAAGTCACGGCGACATATCTTTCAATGACAATGCGCCTGGTTGGCGCGAAGATCGAAATCGGGGAGGAACGGCATGTACACGAACACACTCAGCTTCGGGCATGACGAGGACATCGAGGCGCTACGCGATCTGGTGCGCCGCTTTGCCCAGGAGAAAATAGCGCCGATCGCTGCCGAGATCGACCGCAGCAATCAATTCCCCACGCATCTGTGGAAAGAGCTCGGCGCGCTCGGCCTTCTCGGCATCACCGCCGATCCCGATTTCGGCGGCAGCGGCATGGGCTATCTTGCCCACGTCATTGCGGTGGAAGAGATTTCGCGCGCCTCGGGCTCGGTTGGTCTCTCCTACGGCGCCCATTCGAACCTCTGCGTCAACCAGATCAACCGCTGGGCGACGCCGGCGCAGAAGGAGAAATTCCTGCCGGCATTGTGCTCGGGCGAAAGGGCAGGTGCGCTGGCCATGTCGGAATCGGGCGCCGGCTCCGACGTCGTCTCGCTCAAGCTGCGCGCCGAAAAGCGCAACGACCGCTATGTGCTCAACGGCTCGAAAATGTGGATCACCAACGGCCCCGACGCCGAAACGCTGGTGGTCTACGCCAAGACCGATCCGGAGCGGAAATCGCACGGCATCACCGCCTTCATCGTCGAAAAGACCATGGCCGGCTTCTCGGCATCGCCAAAGCTCGACAAGCTCGGCATGCGCGGCTCCAACACCGGCGAACTGGTGTTCGACAATGTCGAGGTGCCCTATGACAATGTGCTGCATGAGGAGGGCCGCGGCGTCGAGGTCCTGATGTCGGGCCTCGACTACGAGCGCACCGTGCTCGCCGGCGGACCGCTCGGGCTCATGGCGGCCTGTCTCGACGTTGCCGTCCCCTATGTGCATGAGCGCAAGCAGTTCGGCCAGCCGATCGGCGAGTTCCAGCTCGTGCAGGGCAAACTTGCCGACATGTATTCGACGATGAACGCCGCGCGCGCTTACGTTTATGCCGTCGCGGCTGCCTGCGATCGCGGCCAGACGACACGCAAGGATGCCGCTGGCTGCGTGCTGTTTGCCGCCGAAAAAGCGACGCTGATGGCGCTCGACGCCATCCAGCTGCTTGGCGGCAACGGCTATACCAACGAGTATCCGACCGGCCGGCTGTTGCGCGACGCCAAGCTCTACGAGATCGGCGCCGGCACCAGCGAGATCCGCCGCTGGCTGATCGGGCGCGAGATCATGGCGGAAGGGGTTTAGCATGGCCTTACTTCAAACCCAGATCTCGCCCTCCTCCGAAACCTACCTCGCCAACACCGAGCGCATGCGGGCTCTGGTTTCCGACATTGCGGACAAGGCGGCAACCGTCGAGCGCGGTGGCTCGGAGGAGGCGCGCGAGCGTCATGTTTCGCGCGGCAAGCTGTTGCCGCGCGAGCGGCTGGCGCAGTTGCTCGACACCGGCTCGCCTTTCCTCGAGATCGGCCAGTTCGCGGCATGGTCCATGTATGGCGAGGAGATTTCCTCGGCCGGCCTCGTCGCCGGCGTCGGCCGTGTCGAAGGCACCGAGGTGATGGTCGTGGTCAACGACGCCACGGTGAAGGGCGGCACCTATTATCCGCTGACGGTGAAGAAGCATTTGCGCGCACAGGAGATCGCGCTGCAAAACAATCTGCCTTGCGTCTATCTGGTCGACAGCGGCGGCGCCAACCTGCCCAATCAGGACGAGGTGTTTCCCGATCGCGAGCATTTCGGCCGCATCTTCTACAACCAGGCCAACATGTCGGCGGCCGGCATTCCGCAGATCGCCTGCGTCATGGGCTCATGTACTGCGGGCGGCGCCTATGTGCCGGCAATGTCGGACGAGACGATCATGGTGCGCAACCAGGCGACCATTTTTCTCGGCGGCCCGCCTCTGGTGAAGGCGGCTACGGGTGAAGATGTCAGCGCCGAGGAGCTTGGCGGCGCCGACGTGCACACCAGGCTGTCCGGTGTCGCCGACCACTATGCGCTGGACGACGAACATGCGCTGGCCATCTGCCGGCGCATCGTCAAAAACCTCAACCGGCGCAAGACCGTAAGCCTGAGCTTACAGGAACCCACGCCGCCGCTTCACGATCCGCGTGAACTCTACGGCATCGTGCCGACGGATCTGCGCCAGCCCTATGATGTGCGCGAGGTGATCGCGCGCGTCGTCGACGGCTCCGAGTTCGACGAGTTCAAACAGAATTACGGCACCACGCTGGTCACCGGCTTTGCCCATCTGCAGGGCATGCCGGTCGGCATCGTTGCCAACAATGGCGTGCTGTTTTCCGAAAGTGCTGTGAAGGGCGCGCATTTCATCGAACTGTGCTGCCAGCGCAAGATCCCGCTGATCTTCCTGCAGAACATCACCGGCTTCATGGTCGGGCGAAAATACGAGGCCGGCGGCATCGCCAAGGACGGCGCCAAGCTGGTGATGGCGGTCGCCACCGCCAAGGTGCCGAAGGTGACGATGATCATCGGCGGGTCGTTCGGCGCCGGCAATTACGGCATGTGCGGCCGCGCCTACTCGCCGCGCTTCCTGTGGATGTGGCCGAACGCGCGCATTTCGGTGATGGGCGGCGAACAGGCGGCGACCGTGCTGGCGGTGGTCAAGCGCGAGGGCATCGAGCGCAAGGGTGGTGAATGGAGCACTGAGGAGGAAGCGAAATTCAAAAAGCCGATCCTGATGAAATACGAGCATGAGGGCCACCCGCTCTACTCCTCGGCGCGGCTGTGGGACGACGGCATCATCGACCCGGCGAAAACGCGCGAGGTGCTGGCGCTCAGCCTGTCGGCCGCGCTCAACGCCGACATCGAGGAAACGAAGTTCGGCGTGTTCAGGATGTAGGATGAGCAAGTTCGGCGAACGGATACATGTCCACACCGGCGACATCACCAGGCTTGCGGTCGATGCCATCGTCAACGCCGCCAATTCCTCGCTACTGGGCGGCGGCGGCGTCGACGGCGCCATTCACCGCGCCGCCGGCCCGGAGCTCGAATTCGAATGCCGGATGCTGAACGGCTGCAAGATCGGCGAAGCAAAGCTTACCAAGGGCTACAGGCTGCCGGCACGTTACATCATCCACACGGTCGGACCTGTCTGGCAAGGCGGCGGCAAAGGCGAAGCCGGGCTGCTCGCCTCCTGCTATATCAGATCGCTCGAAATCGCCGCCGCCAGGGATTGCCGGACTGTGGCATTTCCGGCGATCTCCACCGGCATGTACCGCTATCCGAAAAATGAGGCGACGCAGATCGCCGTTGGCATCGCAGGTACCTTCGTCGGACAGAACTCAACGCCCGAAACAGTTATTTTCTGCTGCTTCGACGAGCCAACAGCTCAACTATACCGACAAGCCGTTGCTGCCATTGGAGGATGCTAGTCTGCATGGATAAGATGGTTCCTCCACCTACGCAAAAGCAATTTTCGGTGAGCAGGCTGGCGGCACTGGAGAATAGACGCTATTGTTCATCCCGCATTGGGCAACGGGGATGGGGTAAAGATGAGGCCGAAATATTCGGGAAAAACGACTGCGTCGGTACTTGCAGTCTTGCTTATATTTGCGGTACCCGGCGTTGGCGCCGCGGCATCGCTGGCGGGAAGCAAAGGCGACATCCATTTCTATCCGTATTTGCCGAAAAGCCCGAAAGACCAGTGCACCATGGCTTACAACGCCTATGTGGCCGCCGGCGGCCATTCGGCCTATGCGACCACGCCGTATGCCCGGATCCGTTCGTTGTACATCATCTGCGGCTCGGGCTTGAATGCACCGTCACAGAAGGCTGCCGAAGAACGGGCTATGAAATCCTGCGAGTCTGCCCGCAGCCATTACAAGGTCATTACAGGGGCTGGCTGCGAAGTTGCGGCATCGAAGTAGGCCGACAAGCATCGGCTTGGGCATTTTTCAAATGGGCGGCGCAAGATGAAATCGACACGCATCAAACGAATTACTGTATCGATGCTTGCCGGCCTGCTCGTATTTACGGCACCCGGTATCGGGGCGGCTGGATCGCTGGCGGGCAGCAAGGGAGACACCCGATTCTGGCCGAAATTGCTAGGAAACCCGAAAGCCCCGTGCACCAAGGCCTTCAACGCCTATGTGGCGGCCGGCGGTCATTCAGCCTATGCGACCACGCCCTATATGCGGATAACGTCGTTATACATTATCTGCGGCTCGCGCCTGAACGCAGCGTCACAAAAGGCTGCCGAAGACGCGGCTTTGAAGTCATGCCAGGCTGGCCGCGGCGGATTGAAGGTCAACACCGGGGGCGCCTGCGAAATCGCGGCATCCAAATAGGGACGGCAACCTCAAAGCTTTTTTGACAACGGTCGGTTGCCAACGCAGGGTGTGGCAATAGCGAAGGCTTGCGTGAGAGAGGACATGTCGGGGCGGCGTCACCTATGGCAAACTCTGGAGGCTCCATGTTCGCCAAGATCCTGATCGCCAATCGCGGCGAGATCGCCTGCCGGGTGATCCGCACCGCACGTAGGCTCGGTGTGCGCACGGTTGCCGTCTATTCCGACGCGGATGCCGAGGCTCTGCATGTCGAGATGGCCGACGAGGCGGTGCATATCGGTCCCTCGCCCGTCGGCGAAAGCTATCTGCGCGGCGACAAGATTGTTGCGGCGGCGCTGGCGACCGGCGCCGAGGCCATCCATCCCGGCTACGGCTTTCTCTCGGAAAACCCTGATTTCGTCGACCAGGTGGTGGCGGCGGGAATGATTTTCATCGGCCCGTCGGCTGCCTCGATCCGCGCCATGGGTCTGAAGGACGCGGCCAAGCGGCTGATGGAA
This sequence comes from Mesorhizobium sp. P170090, assembly GCF_057786115.1. Lineage (NCBI taxonomy): Bacteria > Pseudomonadati > Pseudomonadota > Alphaproteobacteria > Hyphomicrobiales > Phyllobacteriaceae > Mesorhizobium > Mesorhizobium sp. P170090. Next base: position 2,938,652 of record NZ_JBYNWH010000001.1, on the reverse strand, counting down.
AAGGCCGGCGTGCCGGTGGTGCCCGGCTATCATGGCGAGGCGCAGGAGATCGTGCTGCTGGCGTCCAAGGCGCGTGAGATCGGCTATCCCGTTCTGATCAAGGCGCGCGCCGGCGGTGGCGGCAAGGGCATGCGCCGGGTCGAACATCCCGACGATTTCTCCGAGGCGCTGTCGGGCGCACGACGCGAGGCCAAGGCCGCGTTCGGCGACGATCGCGTGCTGGTGGAAAAATATGTCGAGAAGCCGCGCCACATCGAGGTCCAGATATTCGGCGACAATTTTGGCAATGCCGTGCATCTCTACGAGCGCGACTGCTCCGCGCAGCGCCGCCACCAGAAGGTGATCGAGGAAGCGCCGGCGCCCGGCATGACGCCGGCGCTGCGCGAGGCGATGACGGAAGCGGCGGTCAAGGCCGCCAAGGCGATCAGCTATTCCGGCGCCGGCACCATCGAATTCATCGTCGATGCGTCGCAAGGGCTGAAGGCCGACCGCTTCTGGTTCATGGAAATGAACACCCGCCTGCAGGTCGAGCATCCCGTCACCGAAATGGTCACCGGCACCGACCTCGTCGAATGGCAGTTGCGCGTAGCCGCCGGCGAAAAGCTGCCCAAGACGCAGAGCGAAATCCAATTTTCCGGCCACGCCTTCGAGGCGCGCATCTATGCCGAGGACGCGGCGAAAGGGTTTCTGCCGGCGACCGGTACGCTGCATCACCTGGCGTTTCCCGACAAGCCGCCCGAAGGCGCCACGATGCGCATTGAAACCGGCGTGCGGGCCGGCGACGCGATCTCGCCCTTCTACGATCCGATGATCGCCAAGCTGGTCGTCCACGCCAAGGACAGGCAGGCGGCGCTCGATGCGCTCGGCACTGCGTTGTCGCAGACCGAGATTGCCGGCTCGACCGTCAACACCGCGTTTCTCGCGGCACTTGCCGCGGACGCCGATTTTTCCGCCGGTGATGTCGATACCGGCCTGATCGGCAGGCATCAGGAAGCGCTGACCGCGGTGGCCCCGCCGAGCAGCGAGATCGTTGCCGCGGCGGCCCTTGCCGCGGCGGGCGCCGGTGCCTTGCCGCCGTCGAACGATCCGTGGTCGTCGCTTGCCGGCTATGCGCATTTCCACAGCATTGCGCGCCGCACGCGCCTGCGCCATGGCGAGGACGATATACTGGCGCGTGTTTCAGTGCGGCCGGACGGGCGCTTCGAGGTGGCGCTGGACGCGCCCTATGACAGCGTCAATTCGCATGATCTTCGCGCCGCCCCTCGCCTTGCCCGCTGGCCAGGCCACGTCACCGTCTTCGAAGGCGCGGTCGGCTACAGTTTCTTCGTCCCGGATCCGCTGGCGCGCACCGACGAGGCGGCCGCCGCTTCCGGCAGCCTGCGCGCGCCGATGCCAGGCGTGGTCAAGCTGGTGCGCGCGGCAAAGGGCGAAAGGGTGATCAAGGGCCAGCCGCTACTGATCCTGGAAGCGATGAAGATGGAGCACACGATCGCGGCCAGCCATGACGGCGTGATCGCGGAAATCGCCACCGAGGGCGCGCAGGTCCCCGACGGAACGGTGCTGGTGCGCTTCGTTGAAGAGGCTGCATAGCCGGCTGGAGGCTTGAACGAAAAATGGCCAGGACAAGCCCGGCCATTTCCTTGAGTACGCGGACGATTACTGCGCGATTGGCGCGTATTTGCCGTCATGCCACTGGTTGATGTCGTAGCTGGCGTTCTTCAGATCGCCCTTCTCATCAAAGGTCACGTCGCCGACCACGGTGCTGAAAGGCGTGCCGTTCTTCAGCGCTTCGGCTACCTTGACCGGATCGTCCGTTCCGGCGCGCTTGACGCCCTCTGCAAACGCCTGAACGACGGCGTAGGAGAACAGCGTAAAGCCTTCCGGCACGAAGCCGCCCGCCTTGATCTTGGCGATGGCCTCCTTGGCTTCCGGCTTGGCCTGCGGGTCCGACGGGAAGACGAACAGGGTGCCTTCACCGGCGGGGCCGGCGACCTGCCAGAATTCCGGCGAGGCGATCGAGTCCGGCATGATCAGCTGGAACTTGACGCTCTGCTCGGCCGACTGACGCAGGATAAGCCCGGCTTCCGGGTGATAGCCGCCGAAATAGACAACGTCGGCCTTGAGGTCCTTCAGCTTGGTGACGAGAGCCGAATAATCCTTCTCGCCGGCATTGATGCCTTCATAGTCGATCTCCTTGAGGCCACCGGCATTCATAGTCGCCTTCACGGCATCGGCAACGCCCTGACCGTAGGCGCTCTTGTCATGCAGGATAACGACATTCTTGCCGGCATATTTCTTGGCGATCCACGGGCCAATGAAGGCGCCCTGCGCGTCGTCACGCGTATAGAGACGCATGATCGTCGGCCAGCCGGCCTTGGCGGCGGCATCGGTCAGCTCGGGATTGGAAGAGGCCGGGCTCATCATCAGCGCGCCGGCCTCGGCGTAGACGGCGGAAGCCGGGATGCTCGAACCTGAACAGGCATGGCCGTCGATAAACTTGACGCTGTTGGCAACGATCCGGTTGGCCACCGAAACCGCCTGCTTGGGATCGCACTGGTCGTCCTCGATGTCGAGCTTGATCATCGAGCCGTTGACACCGCCGGCGGCGTTGATCGCGTCGGCGGCTGCCGTTGCGCCCTGCTTGAACTGGTCGCCGATCGTGGCGAGCTGTCCGGTCATCGGGCCGACCACCGAAATGGTGATGTCATCGGCAAAGGCAACCGGCGCGCTCATCATCAGGCCAAATACGGCCGCGCTCAAAATACCCGTTTTTTTCATGGTGATAGAACTCCTCCCACACTCGCGCAGCCGCTCTGGCCGCGCTTCTTTCCGAAGGCGGGACAATTTCATCCTTCATTGGGCCTGTCTAGGCGCATCGGCGCCGCTCGATTGGGCCTCATCAACGCAAAAAGCCACGCCAGCCTGTTCCGGCCGGTCGTGGCTTTTTGCTCGTAGCAGTCCCCATGCGCCCCCGCGCCACGAAAACCTGCCCGCCGTCCCCATTGTGCACGACTGGACCGTGCCGGCCTGCCGCGTTCTTGTTCTTTCATGGTCGGCCGTCTTGTCGCGGCCTTGTCGTTTCACCGGTTCCGACCGTCTTTGCGGTCTTGATCCCGGGGCTTCCCTGTTTTCGATAATCTGCCTGCGATAATCTGCTCGCGATCTCAGTGCATCGTCATCCATTCGCGGGCTTCGCGCAGCGCCTTGGCGATCTCGACCTTGGACATTGCGGCCGACAGTTCCGAGCGCAGTTCCGCGGCGCGGACCGAGCCCTTGATGGCGGCGATGTTGAACCATTTGTGGGCGGCAACGACATCGGTCTCGCAATCGCGGCCGGTCGCATACATCATGCCCAGTTCGAAAAGAATGTCGGCCTGGGCAGTTGCCCCCATGGCGCCGAAGCCGGCTTCAAGCATTTCAAAACGTGCCATTTTAGTCCCCTGTCTGGCTCCCGAGAGCGGGCCTCTTCTGTCCCCCGGTGTTCCCTGGGGAGCCGCTCTTTCGATGCTTCCGAGAATGAGGCCGAGCCTTGAATCCGTCGTTAAATGGCGTGCTTAATTTGGAGAAAACAAAGCTAAAACAAGAGGTAAACGCGGAAATTCGTTAAGGATACAAAGTCAGCAATCCCGCCGTTTTTCGATCGATTTGACGAAAATTTGCAAGGCGCCGATCAACACTCTGCTAACCACGCAAACCAAAGCCAACGCCTCGATCGTTTCATTTCCACGGGCTGCACTCTCCCGACCCTGCATGAAAATTGCGAAACCTTCCGTCGCGGCACGCTTTTGTTTTGCCGGGAGCTGGATTAGCTTACGTTTGCGTAAGGGGCAGAGAGGCGGCAGCCCCATCTAAACCAGGGAGGACAGATATGTTTCGCAAAGTGAGCTTGGCCCTGGCGGCCGCCGTGATGATGGCTGGTGCGGCTTGGGCCGATCCGATCGAAGGCAATTGGAAGACACAAGCCGGCGACACAGCAGTTATCGGCGGCAGCGGTTCATTCTCCATCACCCTGAAGACCGGCAAATATGCCGGGAAGACCATCGGTTCGCTCAAGGCGGCCGGGGCCAACAAATATGCCGGCAACATCACCGATCCGGCAAACGACAAGACCTATTCGGGCAAGGCAACACTGTCGGGCACCTCGCTCAAAATGAGCGGCTGCGTGCTCGGCGGGCTGATCTGCAAGAGCCAGACCTGGCACAAGCTCTGATCTAGCTGCTTTGACCTGACCAACGGGGCCTTCACAGGCCCCGTTTTCTTTTGCAGGACGGTGCGCGCCATAGCGACGACCGTGCCGTTTGCGGCGGCGCAAACCCGAACCGATGCGCTCCCTAAAACATCGTCAATCACTTTGAACCGCAGATGAACGCCGGCATCAGCGCCGGTTCAGTCGCATCAGGGCATTTTGATGGCGTGTTCAAGGAGACACCACGCAAATGCTCGCTCGCCGCTTCACCATCGTCTGCCTCTTGATGAGCCTGTTCGGGATGCTCTTCGCCATCCTCGTGGCCGAATCCGGCCGTCCGGCCCGTTCCTGGAATGCAGCCAGTTCCTGCCAATTCGATTGCATGAACCATTTTCGCCCCTGAGACGACAAAGACATAGATCCAAACAGAAAAGCAAAAGCCATGAACCGCATCGCCATCAACGCCCTCCAGACCCTTCGGCTCCTGCCGCGGGCGGCGCTCGTCCTGGTCGTGCTGTCGGCGCCGGTCCTGGCCATGCCAATGATGCGGGCCAATGCCGACACGACGATCGACGCGCCGGCGACGAAGAAGCATGGCGTCGGCTTTGTCTTGCTGGTCAGTCTGCAGCGCGGGTAAGGTGTGCCGGTATTAAGGTGATGCTGGCCTGCAAGTGGCGGCCTTGGTGCTCACATGCTTCGAGTACGCTCCGCTCCGGTTCTCGAAGCCAACCAGTTTGGTCGCTTCGCGCCCGTCCTCGACTCCGGCTCAGCCTTACCTGAATCTCAGCACACCTTGGGCGTGGACGAATAAATCGACCACTTGGCGGCCACCCTCCCCTCCCAAGTGCGGCCTCAAGTCTCTATATTGAGCCATGGAAAAGCGAATCTACCCACAAGCTATCGAATCGGTCGTCATGCCGGAGCCTTTCGGCAAGCAGAGCTTCGACGACGCCAAAAAGGCCGTGGCCGCCTTGCAGGTGCTCTACGACCGCAACACCAAGTTTCTGCGCGACTCCTTTGCCACGCTTGCCGCCGGCGGCGACGAAAGCAAGCGCTACCGCGCCTTCTACCCGGAGATCGGCGTCACCACCAATTCGTTCACCCAGATCGACTCGCGCCAGGCCTACGGCCACATGCCGACCCCCGGGCATTTCTCGACCACCATCACCCAGCCGGTGCTGTTCGAACGCTATCTCGTAGAGCAGCTTCGCCTGATCATGCGCAATCACGGCGTGCCGGTAACGGTTTCGGAATCGACCACGCCGATCCCGCTGCATTTCGCGTTCCTTGAAGGAACCCATGTCGATGGCGCCGCCGCCGACCGCATCAAACGGCCGATCCGCGACCTGTTCGACGTGCCGGATCTCGACGGCACCGACGACCAGATCGCCAACGGCACCTTCGAGGTCGCGTTCGGCGAACCAAGGCCGCTGGCGCCGTTCACGGCGCAGCGCATCGACTATTCGCTGCACCGCATGACGCACTACACGGCGACCAGCCCGCAGCATTTCCAGAACTTCGTGCTGTTCACCAACTACCAGTTCTACATCGACGAGTTCGTCGCCCGCGCGCGGGCCCAGATGGCTGAAGGCGGCCACGGCTATACCGAATTCGTCGAACCGGGCAATGTCATCACCAAGGCAGGGCAAAACGCGCCCAGCGAAGGCGTGGCGGCGCCGCGCCTGCCTCAGATGCCAGCCTATCATCTGAAGAAGCCGAACCATGGCGGCATCACCATGGTCAACATCGGCGTCGGCCCGTCCAACGCCAAGACGATCACCGACCATGTCGCGGTGCTGCGGCCACATGCATGGCTGATGCTCGGCCATTGCGCCGGCCTGCGCAACACTCAGGCGCTGGGCGACTATGTGCTGGCGCATGCCTATGTCCGGGAAGACCATGTGCTGGACGATGACCTGCCGGTGTGGGTGCCGATACCGCCGCTGGCCGAGATCCAAGTGGCGCTGCAGGAGGCGGTCGCCGAAGTCACCGGACTTTCCGGCTACGATCTCAAGCGCATCATGCGCACCGGCACCGTCGCCACCATCGACAACCGCAACTGGGAACTGCGCGACCAGCGCGGACCGGTGCAGCGGCTGTCGCAGTCGCGCGCCATCGCGCTCGATATGGAATCGGCCACGATCGCCGCCAATGGCTTCCGCTTCCGCGTGCCCTACGGCACGCTGCTTTGCGTCTCCGACAAGCCGCTGCATGGCGAGTTGAAGCTGCCCGGCATGGCGACCGAATTCTACAAGCGGCAAGTGGCGCAGCATCTGACCATCGGCATCAAGGCGATGGAGAAGCTGGCGGAAATGCCGATGGAACGGTTGCATTCGCGCAAGCTGAGAAGCTTTTCGGAGACGGCCTTTCAGTAGACCGGCTTGCCGTAAATGTTTGCCGCGAGGCGTTTCGTCATCTTGATTGGGCCGCATTTCAGCCGATAAAGGCCTGATACCTCGGCAATGTATTACCCGGTCTATGGGCAAAACCCGGTCTGATGGCACGCGTGCGAAAGATGATGGCTTCAATGGCGTTCCTGGCAATGCTCGGCCTCTCGGCCGCGCTTGTAGCCGGGTTCTTTGGCGCACTGCATCCGGCCTTCGATTCCTTCGCCCATTTCCGCATCCATTTTGCCGTGCTGATGGGGCTGATTGCGCTGCCGCTGCTCGCCACCTCGTTTCGCCTGCAGGCGGGCGTGGGCCTGCTGCTGGCCGTGGCCGCCTTCGCCAGCACGTTGAGCACCTTGCCGCGCCTGTGGCCGGTGCAGGCCGCCAATGACGCCGCGCCCGGCAACGAACCGGTCTACCGGCTGCTGCAGATGAACCTGCGTTTCAACAATCCGACACCCAAGAAGGTTCTTTCGCTGATCGCCAGGACCAACCCGGACGTGATCACGCTCGACGAAGTATCGGCCATGTGGGCGACCGAACTCGGCTATATCGAGAACGCCTATCCCTATCGCATCCTGTGCGCCCATCCCGACGGCGTGTGGGGCGTGGCGCTTTTGTCCCGGCGACCTTTTGCGGCCGGCACCGAGCCGCATTGCGAACCGCGCGGCGCGATGGCGGCCGCCACCGTCGATTTCGGCGGCACTCCGGTCGATGTCGCGGCGATCCATTTGAGCTGGCCGTGGCCGAAGGAACAATACTGGCAGATCGGCGAGTTGACCGAGACGCTCACCTCGCTCGGCGAGACGGCGATCATGGCCGGCGACTGCAACGCCGTGCCGTGGAGCGCCGCGGTACGGCGCGTTGCCTCGCTCGGCGGACTGACCGTGATGCCATCGGCCGGACCGACCTGGATCCACCGGACCCTGCCCGATTTCCTGCGGCGCTATGCGGGCCTGCCGATCGACCAGGTGTTTTCGAAGGGCGGGGTGACCATCCTGTCGTCGACGCAGATGGAAGAGACCGGCTCCGACCATCTGCCGGTGATGGTGGAATTTTCATTGATGCGCGACGAGACCAAGCCGGTCGACGAGGATTCTACCGCGACTGTGTCGCTGATCCAGCCCAGCATGGGCGGCTAGATCGTACGCCACGGGGCTTACGGTTTCACAAGCCTACCAAGGCCTCGATGATGCGCTCGACATGGCCGCCTTCACTGTGCTCGCGCGCGTCGAACGCGATCTGTTTTGCCTCATAGAGCTTGGAAGTGGCTTGCAAGCGCCGCGTGGCTTCGACGCGCGTTTTGTTGCATTGCGGATCGTTGGCAAATTTCAGGCCGCGAACCGACCGCTCGGCAGCCTGCATCATCTGCCCGGCGATACGGCCATGGGTTCCTTCATGAGCGAGAACGCCTGTGAAAAACCGGTTCCAGCGTTTGCGCAGCGCCGGCGTGACGGCCGAGGCGACGCGCGGGTAGGTGTAGGCGATGTTGAGCGTTCCATTGGCCTGGCGCAGGCGGCAGACGCCGTTGACCTGACCCACGTCCAGGCTCCAGTCGGCGGTGTAGCTTGTCTGCGCGATGGCGTGGGTCATGAAACCGTGCTTGGGGCCCCTGCGGTTCATGGCGATAACCAGACCGGCACCTGTCGTGCCGGTGATGTCATAGGTTCGCGTCTTGACGACGGTTTTCACCCCCGCCGACGCCGTCCCGACGACGCCGCAGGCCGCGCTTATGACGGCGACGCAAAACAAGACCAACACGCGCATGCCATTTTCCCCATGGACGCGGCAATGAGACCACAAGCAGACGACGGTTTCAACAATCTTTGGCGCCGAGCGCCTTACATGCCTTGGTAAACCCGGCCATCGCCGCCATTTTTGCTGGTTGAGACGGCCCCGGTCGGTGAGGCTCACATGCCCTGATAGACCGGGCCTTCGCCGCCTTGTGGCGGCACCCAGTTGATGTTCTGGTTGGGATCCTTGATGTCGCAGGTCTTGCAGTGCACGCAGTTCTGCGCGTTGATGACGAAGCGCACATCTTTGGCAGACGGATCGGCGGCGGCGTTGCCGTCCTTGTCGACCCATTCGTAAACACCGGCCGGGCAATAGCGGGTCGAAGGCCCGGCAAAGACATCATGCTCGGAACGCTTCTGCAACTCCATGTCGCCGACGATGAGATGCACCGGCTCGTTTTCCTCGTGGTTGGTGTTGGACAGGAACACCGACGACAGGCGGTCGAAGGTCAGCACGCCGTCCGCTTTGGGATAGGCGATCTTCTTGTGCTTGGCCGCGGGCTCAAGCGTGGCATAATCGGCCTTGCCATGTTTCAGCGTGCCGAAGGGCGAGAAGCCGAACAGCGTGTTCAGCCACATGTCGAGACCACCGAGGCCGACGCCGATAATGGTGCCGAAGCGCGACCAGAGCGGCTTGACGTTGCGGACCTTCTTCAAATCCTTGCCGATATCGGTCGCGCGCCAGGCGTCCTCATAAGACGACAGCTCGTCATTGGCGCGGCCGGAGCCGATCGCTTGCGCGACATGCTCGGCCGCCAGCATGCCGGACAGCACCGCATTGTGCGAACCCTTGATGCGCGGCACGTTGACGAAGCCCGCCGCACACCCCATCAGCACGCCGCCGGGGAAGGAGAGTTTCGGCACCGACTGCCAGCCGCCTTCGGTAATGGCGCGCGCGCCGTAGCCGATGCGCTTGGCGCCCTCGAAGGTGCGCGATATCGCCGGATGCGTCTTGAAGCGCTGGAATTCCTCGAAGGGCGACAGCCAGGGGTTCTTGTAGTTGAGATGCAGGACGAAGCCGACCGCGACCTGGTTATCCTCGAGGTGGTAGAGGAAGGAGCCGCCGCCTGTCTTCAGGTCGAGCGGCCAGCCGAAGGAGTGCTGCACCAGGCCCGGCCGGTGGTTCTCGGGCTTGACCTGCCACAGCTCCTTGAGGCCGATGCCGTACTTGCCGGGCTCACGGCCGTCGGACAGTTTGTATTTTGCGATCAGCTGCTTGGACAGCGAACCGCGCGCGCCCTCGCCGATCAGCACGTATTTGCCCATCAGCGCCATGCCCGGCGCAAAGCCCGGGCCATGTGTGCCGTCTTTTTCGACGCCCATGTCGCCGGTGACGACGCCCGTGACCGCGCCGGCATCGTTGTAGACGAGGCTGGCGGCAGCAAAGCCCGGATAGATTTCGACGCCTAGCGCTTCAGCCTTGGTTGCCAGCCAGCGGCAGACATTGCCGAGCGAGACGATGTAGTTGCCGTGATTGTTCATCAGCGGCGGCATCAGGATATTGGGCAGACGGAACGAGCCGGCGGGGCCGAGCACCAGGAAATCGTCGGCCGTAACCGGCGTCTTGAAGGGGTGGCCATCTTCCTCGCGCCAGCCCGGCAACAGGCGGTCGATGCCTATGGGGTCGACGACGGCGCCTGACAGAATGTGGGCACCAACCTCGCCGCCCTTTTCCAACACCACGACGGAAAGCTCGGGATTGACCTGCTTGAGACGGATCGCTGCGGCAAGGCCCGCCGGGCCGGCCCCGACGATGACCACGTCGAATTCCATGCTCTCGCGTTCGATCTCGCTCATCAACCCCTCCGCTCTGGCCAACCGTTTCCGGCATTTTGCTGGCTCCTGCGCTGCATAGCGCATCAATCCGCGACAGGAAACCGGCGCTGACGTGACAATGCCGATTTCGACAAAAAGTCGCGGATAACAACTCTGCCGCAAGCGTTTTGCGCGCGGCCGCGCTCAGCGTCCCATATTTTAATTGTTCGACGGCTCTCTTATCGGCCATACTTATTTCCATGCGCACGCCGTCCGGCTATTCATTGACGCGCTTCCCCCTTCCGCCCGGCCGGACCTGCCGAGCGATCCTTCTCGCCCTTTCAATGCTTACGCCGGTTCGCGCTCAGGCCGAGCCGGTGAAGGTGTGGGCGACCGGCGCCTATTCCTTTTCCGACGAGCTTGGCGGTTTCCACATCACCGGCGCCTCGGGCACCGGCACCAAGGAAGATCCGTTGGTCATCTCCGAGGAGCTGAATTCGTCGACGCCGGTGACGCTCACCATCCGCACCACCAAACCGATCCAGCCGTTCAGCACCAACGGCGAATTCGCCAACGGCATCCTGTACATGCGTATCGAGGTGCTCAACAACAGCGGCCAGGCCTGGGTCGAATTCCAGTTCGAGCTGCAGGAGATACTCAACCAGCCGAGCGTGTTCGGCGACGGCCTGTCCTTCGACCAGCGCAACAAGACGCCCGACAACATCCTGTCGAGCGCGTACGCCGATTTCGACCGCGATTTCGAACCCTATGACCGGCTCTTGTTCAAGAGTGGACAGATCGACCCGCTGAAGAGGGGACGCTTCGAGTTTCTGATCACCGACTACACGCCGCGCTGGACGTTCTATCTGGTGCAGGATCCGCGGATACCGACGGGGTAAGCGGCAGACGCCGTGAAAATCGCCACGAAATGCCCTTCGTGATTGGCGAAAGCCGACGAGCGCGTAATCTCCCTCCTTGAGGGGGAGATTACTAACCGCCCAACCTTGCAAATCGTCTCTCGGCGGACGAATGTGCCCGGTATGACTGCCGCCTCCCCCAACAACCGATCCGACCTGGCCGAGTTGCTCGCCTTCTACGCCTCTGCCGGTGTCGACGAAGCGTTGGAGGACGCGCCGGTGAACCGGTTTGCCGGGGCAGCACCGAAGCGCCCCGAGCGCGCACCGGCGCCAGCCGCGCCGCCTCGCGAAAACAAGGCACCGGAACAAGCCACGGCAAGCCCTGGTCTGGATGCGAGCCGGGTGCCGGACGCGCCGGCGCGCTCCGTGCCGGCCATGGCGACGGTGCCCGACGAGGCGCAGGCGGCTCTTGCCCGGCAAATGGCGGCAAGCGCCTCGACGCTCGACGCGCTGCGCCAGCACATGGCGTCCTTCGACGGCTGCAACCTCAAATTCACCGCCAAGAACCTGGTCTTTGCCGACGGCAATCCGGAAGCGTCGGTGATGCTGGTTGGCGAGGCGCCCGGCCGCGACGAGGACATTGAGGGCCTTCCCTTCGTCGGCCGCTCCGGCAGACTGCTCGACCGCATGCTGGCGGCGATCGGGCTTGATCGCACCTCGGTCTATATCGCCAACGTCATTCCCTGGCGGCCACCCGGCAACCGCACGCCGACGCCGCACGAGACCGAAATCTGCCGTCCCTTCATCGAGCGGCAGATAGAGCTGGTCAATCCGAAGGTGCTGGTCAATCTCGGCGGCCCTTCGGCCAAAACCCTGCTCAACACTACCGAGGGCATCCTGCGCCTGCGCGGCAATTGGCAGGTGCACACGACGGTGTCGGGCACTGCCATTCCGGCCATGCCGACGTTGCACCCGGCCTATCTCTTGCGGACGCCGGCGCACAAGAAACTGGCGTGGCGGGATTTTCTCGAGGTGAAAGCGAAGTTGCGAGAGGTGGGGTGAAGCGCGCCTCTTCCTTCCACCCTTGTGGGGGAAGGTGGATCGGCGCGCAGCGCCGAGACGGATGAGGGGTGTTCCAGCGGAGTGAGACGTTGGCGTTCCCTGGAACACCCCTCATCCGACCGAGCTTCGCTCGGCCACCTTCTCCCACAGGGGGAGAAGGGAGAACCGCGCCAATGACCTCCCAGGTAATTGAAATACGCCTCTCCCCGGCCTACTCATCCCCCATGACAACAGCCCAAACCTCCGCCGGCAGCCTGATCCGCGAATGGCGCACGCGCCGGCGCATGAGCCAGCTTGATCTCGCAATGGAGGCTGAGATTTCCCAGCGTCATCTCTCCTTCGTCGAAAGCGGCCGCGCCGCGCCATCGCGCGAGATGGTGCTGCATCTGGCCGAGCAGCTTGAGATTCCGCTGCGGCAGCGTAATCAGCTGTTGCTGGCTGCCGGCTTTGCCCCGAGCTTCAGCGAGCGGCCACTCACAGATACGACGCTGGCGCCGGCGCTTGCCGCGGTCGAGAGCGTGCTCAAAGGGCATGAGCCGTTCCCCGCCCTCGCCGTCGACCGGCACTGGAACCTGATTTCCGCCAATGCCGCCATCGGCCCGTTTCTGGCCGATGTTGCCGAGCCGTCGCTGCTCCAGCCGCCGGTCAATGTGCTGCGCCTCAGCCTGCACCCGAACGGCATCGCACCGCGCATCGTCAATCTCGCGGAATGGCGGGCGCATCTGCTGGAGCGGCTGAAACACCAGAACGATGCCGCCGGCGATCCCGTCCTGGTCGAGCTGGAGCGCGAATTGCGAACCTATCCGTCCGGGCTCAAGGGTGCGCGGCCGGTGCCGGTCGAGCCCAACGGCATCGTCCATCCGCTGCGGCTGGCGCATGGCGACCAGGTGCTGTCCTTCATCAGCACCATCACCGTCTTCGGCACGCCGCTTGACGTGACGCTGTCGGAACTGGCGATCGAGTCTTTCTTCCCGGCCGACGAGCAGACGCGAGCGGTGCTGGTGCGGCTGGCGAAGGAACGTGCGGAAGCTAACTGAGCCAACCCCGCGGACCTCCTCACCCCTGTGGTGGCGCTGCCTTGCGCGTTCGGGTGCGTTCCAGGCCGAGTTGGCGCTCGCGCCAGATGATGAACATGCCGGCGGCAACGACGATCACACCGCCGACGAGCGTGTTGATGGTGGCGATATCGCCAAAGGCGAAATAGCCGACGACCACGCCGAGGATCATCGAGGTGTATTCGAACGGCGCCACCACCGAAGCTTCGGCATGGCGGTACGCCGCCGTCATCAAAATCTGCGCCAGCCCGCCACAGAACCCTGCTGCGACCAGCAGACCGGCCTGCAGCGGCGTCAGCGCCTGCCAGCCGAAGGGCAGCGTAAGCAGCGCCATGACACTCGCCGTCGCCGAGAACCACAACACGATGGTCGCTGTTCGTTCAGTCTGGACAAGATTGCGCACGAGCAGGATGGCATTGGCGGAGATTGCTGCAGAAACAAGAGCAGCGATGACGCCCAGCACCTCCTGGTCGCCGAGCGCGACGCCCGACGTGAGCAGCGTCAGCTCCGGCCAGGAGATGATCAGCACGCCGACCAGACCGACCGCAACCGCGCTCCAGCGATAGACGCGAATGGCTTCGCCGAGGAATAGCGAAGAGAACACCACCACCAGCAAAGGCTGGGCATAGTTCAGCGTGATCGCCTCAGGCAGCGGCAGCCGGGTCAGCGCAAAGAAGCCGAGCCCCATGGCGCAAACGCCGACGACACCGCGCGCAATGTGGTTCAGCGGGCGTTTGGTGGCGAACGCCGTACCGAGTTTTCTCTTGAAGGCCAGGAAGGCGATGATCGGGAAGATGGCGAAGAAGGAGCGGAAGAAGACGATCTGGCCGGCCGGCAAAGTGCCGGCGGCCTTGATGCAGGTTTGCATGCCGACAAAGACTGCCACCGACATGACCTTGAGCATGATCCCGGTGAGAACATTAGAGCGCCGCGCGTCGTCTTCGACGCGTAAAGGACGCTCTGACACTTTAAATCTGCGCATCGTGCTTTCCAAAAATCGACATTGATTTTTGGGCCGATGCGCGCCGGGATGATCGGACAGTTTCCCGCCCGCTTCGTCTCCAGGCCCGGCTTTCACTGTTTTTGTTGCTTCCCGGATCTCCGCTGAGATGCGCGTCGAACGACGCGGTACACAGGCGCCCATGCCGAACTTCGATCTGACGACGGTCATCAAGGCCTCACGATGATGGCGGAAGGGGAACGCCCCGAAATAGGCATTGGCGCAGTTTTGTCGAGTGACCGTTTCGTGTAAAGAGCGCGCAACTTTAGATTAATGGGCCAGGACACGTCAGCGGCTCCGATAGCTACAGGGAAACCCAAGGGAATGCGAACCGATACCGGCCAGGTCTTCAAGCTCGAAGACTACCGCCCCAACGACTTTTCCATCCCGCAAACCGGCCTCACCTTCCGCCTTTCGCCAGACGCAACGCGTGTCACCGCAGTGCTGACGATCGAACGCCGCGATGGCGCCGCCGCCTCGACGTCGCTGGTGCTGGACGGCGACGGGCTGGTGCTCAAGCGCATTGCCATCGACGGTCGCGAGCTTGCCCCGGCCGAGTATCTCGCCACGCCGGACCAGCTGACCATTTTGAGGCCGCCGGCCCGTTTCCAGCTGCTGCTCGAGACCGAGATCGCGCCGGCCAGCAATGAGGCGCTGATGGGCCTCTACCGCTCCAGCAATGTCTATTGCACGCAATGCGAGGCCGAGGGCTTTCGCCGCATCACCTATTTCCTCGACCGCCCCGACATCCTGTCGGTCTATACCGTGCGTATCGAGGCAAGGTTGGACGAAGCGCCGCTGTTGCTTTCAAACGGCAATCCGGTCGAAAGCGGCGCGTTTGCCGACGGCTGGCACTTTGCAGTCTGGCACGACCCCTTCCCCAAGCCGTCCTATCTGTTTGCGCTCGTGGCCGGCAATCTCGGCAAGGTTGCGGACAGTTTCGTCACCATGTCCGGGCGCGAGGTCGAACTCGGCATCTATGTCGAGCCAGGCAAGGAGGGGCTTGCCGGCTACGCCATGGATGCGCTGAAGCGCTCGATGCAGTGGGACGAGCAGGCCTTCGGCCGCGAATACGACCTCGACGTCTTCAACATCGTCGCCGTTTCCGACTTCAACATGGGGGCCATGGAGAACAAGGGCCTCAATATCTTCAACGACAAGTATGTGCTGGCCGACCGGGAAACCGCCACCGATGCCGATTTCGCCAATATCGAGGCGATCATCGCGCATGAGTATTTCCACAACTGGACCGGCAACAGGATCACCTGCCGCGACTGGTTCCAGCTCTGCCTTAAGGAAGGGCTGACGGTCTTTCGCGACCATGAATTCTCCGCCGACCAGCGCTCGCGTGCGGTCAAGCGCATCGCCGAAGTGCGCACGCTCAGGGCGCACCAGTTCCCCGAGGATCAGGGACCGCTGGCGCATCCGGTGCGGCCGCGCCGCTACCGCGAGATCAACAATTTCTACACGGCGACGGTCTACGAAAAAGGCTCGGAAGTCGTGCGCATGATCCGCACTATCCTCGGGGCCGAGGCTTTCCGCGCCGGCATGGACCTCTATTTCGAGCGCCATGATGGCGAGGCCGCGACGATCGAGGACTTCCTGAAGGTGTTCGAGGACGCCTCCGGGCGCGACCTGTCTCAGTTCGCGCTCTGGTATCACCAGGCGGGCACCCCGAACCTGACCGTCAGTTCGACGCACAATCCGGCGACGCGCGAGTTTACCCTCGAGATCGAGCAGTCGGTGCCGCCGACACCGTCGGAGAGCCGCAAGCGCCTGATGCACATTCCGCTCGCCTTCGGCTTGGTCGGCGCCGGCGGCGAACCGGTCGCCTATGGCGGCGTCGAAGGCGCCACCGTCGAAGACGGTGTCATCCATATCCGCAAGCGCCGACATATGGTGCGCTTCTCAGGCGTTGCGGATCGGCCGGCGGTGTCGCTCAATCGCGGCTTTTCGGCGCCGATCACACTTTCGGTCGAGCAGAAGGCCGACGACCAGTTCTTCCTCGCCGGCCATGACAGCGATGCCTTCGCGCGCTGGCAGGCGTTCAACACGCTGCTCACCGATGCGCTGATAGCGGCCTTCCGCCAGATCCTCGGCGGCGCGAAGCCGGCTTTCACCGCCAGGCTGACCGGACTTGCCGGCAAGATCGCCGGCGACGAGACCCTGGAACCTGCCTACCGGGCGCTGGCGCTGTCACTTCCGGGCGAGGCCGACATTGCCCGCGACATCGGCACGAACATCGATCCCGACGCCATCTTTGCCGCTCGCGAGGCGTTGGCGCTGGCAATCGCGCGCGCCAATCAGCAAACGTTCACCGACCTATACGGCCGCCTCGCCGGCGACGGGCCGTTCAGCCCCGACGCGGCAAGTGCGGGACGCCGCGCGCTGCGCAACATCCTGCTCGACTACCTCTCGCTGCCGCCGGAAGGTGCTGCGCTCGCCGCCCGGCATTTCGAAACCGCGACCAACATGACCGACCGCGCCGCAGCGCTGACCGTCCTTGCGCACCGCCATGACGGTTCACCGGAGGCGACCAAGGCGCTGGCCGATTTCGAGGCGCGTTATGGCGCCGATCCGCTGGTCATGGACAAATGGTTCCAGATCCAGGCCAGCGTGCCGGGACCCCGGACAGTCGATACCGTACGCAAGCTGACTGGTCACGCAGCTTTCTCGATGGCCAATCCGAACCGGGTGCGCTCGCTGGTCGGCACATTCGCCAGCGCCAACCAGACCGGCTTCCACCGAGCCGATGGCGAAGGCTACCGGTTTTTTACCCAGACCGTACTCGAGGTTGAAAAACGCAATCCGCAAGTGGCGGCCAGGCTGGCCACAGCGCTGCGCTCGTGGCGCTCGCTGGAGCCGGGCAGGCAAGCCAAGGCCAGGGAAGCGCTGCTGGCGATCGCCGGTGCCGAGAACCTGTCGGCGGATTTGCGGGACATTGTGGAGCGAACGCTGGCCTGATCCCTCCCCCTTGAGGGGACGGTGGACAGCCGCCGAAGGCGGATGGACGGGTGGGGTCGTTGCGGCAGTGCGCGACATCGACCAACTTCGACCGTGATTGAGAGAGTCGAGCGCTTCGCCGAGGACCCCACCCGGCCCTTCGGGCCACCCTCCCCTCAAGGGGAGGGATTCCAGCGTTATTTCAATCAATTTTTAATGTTTTTCGGCCGCGCCTCTGGACAAGGCGAATCACCTTTGATTCTTTACAGACGATTCGGATGTGCGGTGTTGCCGGATCGTCAAGCGTACGGAAATTCGGGGAGTGCCATTTATGGCCAAGGCGGACGCGTGGGGCGCGCCCGAAGGGACGGCTTTTGAGCGGCGCAAGGCGCGAGGCGACGGCCTCGCCGGCAATACGCGGCTCATCGCTGAACCAGCCTACCGGCGGCTCCTGGCTGCCGAACCCCTTCTGCGCCGTTCGATACCGGCTCTCATCATCATCTTCCTGATCGTCATCGCCGCACTGCGCGTGCTGTCGCTGATGAACGAGCGCGACGAGGCCGAGCGCGACGGCAAGGCGGTGCTAGGTCTCGCCGCCGGCCAGATGGCGAACGCAATCTCGGCCGACCCGACCGCGGCATCCAGCGGTGCAATTGATCTTCTGGAAAGCACGAGCCGCCAGGGCGCCATGGGCAGAAGCCATGTGCTTGTGATCACCGACAGCGCCTTCAAGATCATTGCCGTGTCGCCGCTGTCGACCGGCTGGCAAGGGCGATCGCTGGACAACCTGGTGCTGGACGGCCAGCCGCTGTTCATGTTCGGCGACCGCGCCGGGGTCATGGATGTCAGCATCGGCGGCCAGGACTGGTACGCGGCGGTGAGCCTGACCCGGGACCGCAAGAACGCCGCCGCCGTGCTGGTGCCGCAGGAAGCGGCGTTCGACAACTGGCGCAAGACCGTCTCGCTCAACGTCACGCTGTTTGTGCTGACAGCCGGCGTGCTGATCATCATCCTCTACGCCTATTTCGGCCAGGCATCGCGCGCCCAGACAGCCGACCGCATCTATCTCGAAGCCCATCAGCGCATCGACATGGCGCTGGTTCGCGGTCGCTGCGGCCTGTGGGACTGGGACATGGTGCGCGGCAAGATGTACTGGTCGCGCTCGATGTACGACATGCTGGGCTACGAGCCCTGCAACTCGATGCTGTCGTTCGGCGAGGTCGACGACATCATCCACCCCGAGGACGGCGACCTGTTCGAGCTGGCCAACAAAATCGTCGAGCGCGAGATCGACCATATCGACCAGGTGTTCCGGATGCGTCACGCCGACGGCCAGTGGGTGTGGATGCGCGCCAGGGCCCAGGTGATCGACCCGGAAGCGCCTGAGATCCAGCTGATCGGCATTGCCGTCGACGTCACCGAGCAGCGGCATCTGGCGCTGCGCTCGGAGGCGGCCGACCTGCGCCTGCGGACCGCGATCGAAAACATCAACGAATCCTTCGTGCTGTGGGATGCCGCCCAGCGCCTGATCATGTGCAATTCCAAATACCAGAAGGACAACGGCCTGTCGGACCGCGACGTCATGCCGGGCGCTGCGCGCGCCGTGCTTGAAGAGCGCATGCTGGCCTTCGCCTCTGAACGGCGGCTGGCCAACACCAACGGGCCGCAAGGGGGCGCAACCTTCGAGCGGCAGCTCTCCGACGGCCGCTGGCTGCAGGTCAACGAACTGAGGACCCGGGACGGCGGCACGGTCTCCGTCGGCTCCGACATCACCCAGATCAAGCTGCACCAGGAAAAGCTGGTCGACAGCGAGCGCCGGCTGATGGCGACCATCCACGACCTCAGCCTCGCCCGCCGGGCCGAGGAAGAGCGCGCCAAGGAACTGGTCGAGCTCAACCGCGAATATATGAAGGAAACCGAGCGCGCCGAGGCCGCCAATCGGGCCAAATCCGAATTCCTAGCCAACATGTCGCACGAGCTGCGCACGCCGCTCAACGCCATCATCGGGTTCTCCGAACTGATGGAACAAGGCCTGTTCGGGCCGCTCGGTTCGCCGCGCTACGAGGAATATGCCAACGACATCAACGGCAGCGGCAAATATCTGCTCGGCGTCATCAACGACATACTCGATATGTCGAAGATCGAAGCCGGCCAATTCTCGGTGGACCGCGAGGAAATCGATCTCTGCCCGCTGATCCGCGAGACGGTGCGGGTGATCTCGCTGCAGGCGGCGGAGAAATCGATCACGGTCGAAACCCGCATCGCCGATACGATGACGCTGTTCGCCGACCGCCGGGCGATCAAGCAGATCGCCATCAATCTGCTGTCGAATGCGGTGAAGTTCACCGGCCAGGGCGGCCATATCTCGGTGCGCGCCCGCAACACGTCAGGCGCGCTGGTGCTGACCATCGAGGACAATGGCTGCGGCATTCCGAAGGAGGCACTGAGCAAGCTTGGCCGCCCCTTCGAACAGGTGCAGAACCAGTTTTCGAAGAACCACGCCGGTTCCGGCCTCGGCCTTGCCATCTCGCGCTCGCTGGCCGAGTTGCAAGGAGGAGCGCTGAAAATCCGCTCGACCGAAGGCGTCGGCACCATCGTGTCGGTGCGCATCCCGGTGAAGAAGGCGCAGCCGGCGGTGAAGGCGGCGGCCTGACGGCCCGCCAATGCCAGCGGTGCTCTCCGCCGCGTTCAAGGACTGAGTAGCCGCGGTCATGTAAGGGCTCCGGCGGCTTTCGCCGCCGGAGACATATCGCCACTCACTCCATGCTGTCGTCGCCGCCGTCCCATTGGTGGTGGCGGCCCATGCGGCCGTTCTTCGGTAGTTCGTTGCGCTCGATCTTGCCGTCATTGTTGCGGTCGAGCATCGCGAACACCTTTTTCTCGCGCCCGGTGATGTCGTCCGTGGTCAGCGTGCCGTCGCCCTTGCTGTCGTAGCGGGCAACGATGCGCTTGGCCATTTCCTCGAACCGCGCCTTCTCCAGCGCGTCAGCGAGCTGGGCGACTGTCAGCTTGCCGCCATTATCGGCGACCAGCTTCTTCAGCCGCGCGTTCATGGCGTCGGAAAACTGGTCGAAGCTGATGGTGCCGTTGGAATCCTTCATCGCCTTGTCGAGGCGCATCATGGTGCCCTCGCGCATTCTGGCGCTGGCATTGTTCTCGGCATAGGCGGTGGTGCCGACGGCGCCGGCAAGCGCGATGAAGGCAAGGGCAAGTCCGGTTGTCTTTCTCATGGGTATCTCCTGTTGCATCGTCACCCCCGATGCGATCCGAAACAGCCGCCAGCGCTTCACGCCCTCACAACCGTTTCGTACGAAGCAAAAGGTCGAAATCCTTTCTGACCTTTTGCGACGTTTCCTTGAGATGTGCTTCCAGCACACCGAAATCCGGCAGGTCAGTCACCGCCAGAAGCAGATCCGACAATCCCGGCGGAACGTCATCGCGTTCGAATGCACCGGTGAGGCAAAGCCGCGTCATC
Organism: Mesorhizobium sp. P170090; assembly: GCF_057786115.1. NCBI lineage: Bacteria > Pseudomonadati > Pseudomonadota > Alphaproteobacteria > Hyphomicrobiales > Phyllobacteriaceae > Mesorhizobium > Mesorhizobium sp. P170090. The sequence goes on along the minus strand of NZ_JBYNWH010000001.1, from coordinate 2,918,139 downwards.
TGGGTCAGCGCCAGATAGAGTTGGTAGGCTTCGCAAAGCTGCTGCCTGACGTCAGCCTCGGCGAAATCCGGCGACAGATGCGCCAGGATTTCGCCGGTCGCGGTCACCCTGCGGCCGGCTTCGACCTGCCCGGTTATAACCGCCACCTGCGCGATGAATTCGAGGTCGATGAGGCCGCCGGAGATGAGCTTGATGTCCCAGAGATCGCGCGGCGATTTTTCCTTCTCGATCAGCGCGCGCATCTCGGATGCCTCCGCCCTCACCTTGGCGGCGTCGCGCGGCAAGGCCAGAAGTGCCGCCACCTCGGCCTCGACCTCGGCGCAAAGGGCCGCGTCGCCGCCGATGGCGCGCCCCCGGGCCAGCGCCATGTGCTCCCAGGTCCAGGCCTCCTGGCGCTGGTATTTCTTGAAGGCATCGATGTGGGTGGCCACCGGCCCCTTGTTGCCGGATGGCCGCAAGCGCAGGTCGAGCTCGTAGAGAACGCCTTCGGCGGTCGGCGCCGAGACAGCCGCGATCAGCCGCTGCGTCATCCTGGTATAGTAGTGCGATGGTGCGAGCGGCTTGTCGCCGTCGAACTCGTCGGCATTCGCGTCGTGGTCGTAGAGCAGAATGAGGTCGACATCGGAGCCGGCGGTGAGCTCGCGGCTGCCGAGTTTGCCCATGCCGAGCAGCGACACGGTGCCGCCGGCGATGCGGCCGTGGCGCAGCGCGAATTCGGTGGTCACCGCCTGCAATGCGGCGTCGATGGTGAGGTCGGCGAGATCGGAAAAGGCGCGGCCGGCGCGCGCCGGGTCGATCGAGCCGGCGAGCAGCCTGACACCGATCAGGAATTTCTGCTCGGAGGCAAAGATGCGCAGCCGGTCAAGCACATCCTCGTAGGGCCTGTCGCCATCGATGAAAGCGGCCAACCGCGCTGAGAGATAGGCGCGGTTGGGCAGTTCGGTGAGCAGCGCCGGGTCGAGCAGACCGTCGAAGACATGCGGGCGCCTTGTGATGATTGCCGCCAGCCGAGGCGCGGCGCCCATGATCGTCGCCATAAGCTTCAGCAGAGCGGGATTCGACTGCAGCAGCGAAAACAGCTGGATGCCGGCGGGCAGGCCGGCGAGGAGTTCATCGAAGCGAACCAGCGCCTCGTCGGCCCGGCGCGTCTGGCCGAAGGCTTTGAGCAGCGCCGGCGTCAGTTCGGTCAGCCGCTCGCGCGCTTCCGCCGACTGGGTGGCGCGATAGCGGCCGAAATGCCAGCCCCGAATGACGCGGCAGATGTCGCTTGGCCGCTGGAAGCCAAGGCCATGCAAGGTCTGCAGCGTGTCGGGATCGTCGACATCGCCGGTGAAGACCAGATTGCCGACGCCGGCCGACAATTCAGGCGCAGTCTCGAACAGCGCGGCGTAATGGCGCTCGACCTCATGCAAAGCCGCGCGAAAGGTTTCGGCAAATCTGGCGGCATCGGCAAAGCCCAGCATATGGGCGATGCGTTCCAGCCCTTCATCATCGTCGGGCAGAATATGCGTCTGCTCGTCGGCGACCATCTGGATGGCGTGTTCCACGCCGCGCAGAAACCAATATTGCTGCGTGAGCGCGTTGCGTGCATCGGCGGTGATCCAGTTGCGCGCCGCCAGCGCACCCAGCATCGGCACCGTCTCGCGGCCGCGCAGCTCCGGAAAACGGCCGCCGGCGATCAGTTGCTGGGTCTGGACGAAGAACTCGATTTCGCGAATGCCGCCGCGGCCGAGCTTGACGTTGTGTCCTTTGACCGCGATCTCGCCATGACCCTTGTGGGCATGGATCTGGCGCTTGATCGAATGAACGTCGGCGATCGCCGCATAGTCCATGTATTTGCGCCAGACATAGGGCTGCAATTCCCGCAGGAACGCGTCCCCGGCATCGAGATCGCCGGCCACGGGACGCGCCTTGATCATGGCGGCGCGCTCCCAGTTCTGGCCGCGCGCCTCATAGTAGCGAAGTGCTGCCTCGACCGGGATCGCCAGCGGCGTCGAGCCTGGATCGGGACGAAGCCTCAAATCGGTGCGGAAGACATAGCCGTGCCCGGTGCGGTCCTGCAGGATGCGGACCAGCCTGCGGGTCAGGCGCGCAAACAGCTCTGTGGCCTCGAGCGGATCGACGATCGCCGGCGCATCCGGATCGAAGAAGACGACGAGGTCGATGTCGGAGGAGAAATTCAGTTCATGCGCGCCAAGCTTGCCCATGCCGAGCACGATCCAGCCGGATTGCCGTGACGGATTTTCGGGATCGGGCAATTTGAGCTTGCCTTGGCTGTGCGCCTCGCGCAGCAGGAAGTCGACCGCCGCGCAGGTGCAGGCATCGGCGAGATTGCTGAGGCGCCTTACCGTCAGCGCGGTATCGGCCTCGCCGGAGAGGTCTGCAAGTGCGATCAGGAAGTGAGCTTCACCCTTCCACTGCCTGAGTTCCATCATCAGGCTGGATTCGGAAACGGTCTCGGAAAAGGCGGCCTTGCCGATCGCTTCGGCGATGGCGAGCAGCCGAGCCTCGACACTGCCATCGAACAGCGCGTCGAGGATTTGCGGCCGGCGGCGCGCGACATCGCGGAGGAAAGGCGAGAGATCGAAGACCGCAGCGAGAAACTCCTGGGCCGCGCCCTTGCCTCCTAGGAATTTCGCCAGCCGCGGCAGGTTCTCGTCCTTGGCATCGCCAGCGATCTCCGACAGTTCACGCCGGGCGCGGGTCTCATCCAGCGGCGCGAGCTGCGCCGCCAGTTGCAGGCGCCATTCGGTCTCGATCCGTTTCTGCGCCATCCGCACCGCCATCAATGGTCCTCCCGCCCCGGGAAGCTCATGATAACGGACAATCCGGGATTGGCAGGCAGAAGTTCAAGCCGGCCATTGTGAAAAGTCATGATCGCCTTGGCGAGGCTGAGACCAAGGCCGGATCCCGGCTGCGAGCGGCTCTTTTCCAGCCGCACGAAGCGCTCGGTCGCCCTGGCGCGGTCGGCATCGTCGGGGATGCCATGGCCATTGTCGGAAACGGAAAGGCGGATTTCGTGACCGACGCGCTGCAGGGCTACGCGCACGGCAGGCTTTTCCGTCGCATCGGTCGAGTATTTGATGGCGTTGTCGACGATGTTCGACAGTGCCTGGCCGATCAGCTCGCGGTTGCCATCGACGGAAAAATTCCCGTCCGCGGCAGTTTCAAGCACCACGCCAGCCTCCTCCGCCACCGGCTCATAAAGCTCGACAACGTCATGCACCGCGGCGGCGAGATCGACCTTGCTGGTGCTCTCCGAGGAATAGCCGGCCTCCAGCCTGGAGATCATCAGGATGGCGTTGAAGGTTTTTATCAACTGGTCGGATTCGGCGATGGTGCCTTCCAGCGCCAGCCGGTAGTCGGTGGTCTTGTGCTTGCCCGAAAGTGTGGCCTCGGCGCGGTTGCGCAGCCTGGTCAGCGGCGTCTTCAAATCATGGGCGATGTTGTCGGAGACCTGCTTCAGCCCTTCGTTCAGCGTCGCGATCCTGGCCAGCATGGTGTTGAGGTTTTCCGACAGGCGGTCGAACTCATCGCCGGCGCCGGTCACCGGCAGCCGTCCCGTGAGATCGCCGCCCATGATGCGGCGGCTTGCCTCCGAGACGCTGTCGATGCGCTTCAGCGCGGCGCGGCCGACAAGGAACCAGATCAGCAGCCCGCCCAGGCCCATCATGCCCAGCGCCAGCATCAGCGCGCGGCGGACGACGGCGCGGAAGCGCTCGGGCTCGCCGAGATCGCGGCCGACAAGCATGATCATCTGGTTGGGCAGCCGCAGCACCAGCGCGATGGCGTTGTGGCCCTTCTCGCCCTCGGACTGAATTTCAGTCTCGCCGGGCTGCGCGCCGTTCGGGTCGGCAGCCTGGTTGCGCTGCCGTTCGAGCTCACCTTCGCCGAAACGGCGATAGGAGAAGGGTTCGGTCGTCCAGCCATCGGTCTCGAGCACCCCCGGTGCCAGGCTCTGCACGTTGCCGGTGAGGATCTGGCCGTTGACATCGGCAATGAGATAGAGGTTGGCGCCGGGCTGGCGCGAGCGCTGCTCGACGACGCGCACCAGCCGCGGCAGGCCGCCGCTCTGATAGGCACGGGCGAGGCCGAGCACCTCGTCATTGATGGTCTGCTGGGTCTGGCCGGTCAGCATGCGGGCCGACAACGACGTCATGTAGAAGACCAGCAACACGGCACATAGCGCGAAAAGCAGGAAATAAAGCGCTGAAAGCCGCGCCGCCGTCGTCCTCATGATGGCCGGCAGGGAAAGGGCCATCGAGTTCTAGCTCATGATGAGATTTGGCTGAAATCTCATCATGACCTACCCCTTTGTTGGAGCATGATCTTCTCCAAAAACCGGTACCTACTTTTTGGGATCATGCTCTAGCCGCTCTTCAGCATATAGCCGGCGCCGCGAATCGTATGCAGGATCGGCTTGTCGAAACCCTTCTCGATCTTGCCACGCAGGCGCGAGACGTGAACGTCGATCACGTTGGTCTGCGGATCGAAATGATAGTCCCAGACATTTTCGAGCAGCATGGTGCGCGTCACCACCTGGCCGGCATGGCGCATCAGATATTCGAGCAGGCGGAATTCGCGCGGCTGCAGCGTGATCTCGCGCGCCGCGCGCTTGACCGAATGGGACAGCCGGTCAAGCTCGAGATCGCCGACCCGGTAGACGGTTTCGGCCTCCCTGGCGCTGGCGCGGCGGTTCAGCACCTCGACGCGGGCGAGCAATTCGGAAAAGGCATAGGGCTTGGTCAGATAGTCGTCCCCGCCGGCGCGCAGACCGGTGACGCGGTCATCGACTTCGCCCAGCGCCGACAGGATCAGCACCGGCGTGGTGTTGCCGCGCGAGCGCAGGCCGGCAATGACGGAGAGCCCGTCGCGGCGTGGCATCATGCGGTCGACGACCATCACGTCATAGTCGCCGGCATCGGCCAGCGCAAAGCCGGTTTCGCCGTCGCCGGCGACATGGGCGGTGTGCCCAGCCTCGGCAAAGGCCTTCTGCATATAGTCGGCCGCCTCGCGATCGTCTTCTATGACGAGAATCTTCATAGAGCCGTTATACGCGATTTCGCCGGAAGATTGAGGGGCGGCCATGAGCGCAAAAGCTTTCGTTCAAGCATGTCGTTTTGCCAAAACCGCCGTGCACTTTTGGGCGACATGCTTCGATGTTAGAGCGGCAGCGGGCGATGGGGCCCGCTGCCGCCGGGGGCAGAACACGATGACTGACTAACGCGTTCGGCCCCTTGCTTCCCGTGCGGCGGCTCGGGGGTGTTGAAACCGCCGCACTGGAAACTGTGTGATGTCAGCCTTTGGCGACTGGCAGCGCGACGAAGCGGTTTGAATCGTCGCGGGTGATCTGCATCAGCACCGCCTTGCGGCCGGACTTGACCGCATCGGCCATCGCCTTGGCGACGTCTTCGGTGCCGTTCACCTCCGTCGAATTGACCGAGGTGATGACATCGCCGGGCTGGATGCCGCGGTCGGCGGCATCGCTGTCGGGATCGACATCGGTCACCACCAGGCCCTTGCCGTTTTCCGACTTGGTGACGGTGAGGCCGAGATCGGCCAGCGCGGCGGGCTTTGCCGGTGCCGCGGGCTGCTGCGGGTCGGCCGAGGCCTGCTTGTCAGTGGATGGCAACGTGCCGAGATCGACCTTGATGGTCTGGCTCTTGCCGTCGCGCCACACCGTGACGTCGACCGACTTGCCGGGTGGGTAGGCGCCGATCAGACGAGCCAGTTCCTTCGGCGATGCGACGTCCTTGCCTTCGACCTGGGTGATCACGTCACCGGCGGTGATGCCGGCCTTCTTGCCGGGGCCACCGTCCTGGGCGCCCGAAACCAGAGCCCCGTTCTGCGACTTCAGGCCCAGCGATTCGGCGATGTCCGATGTAACCGGCTGGATTTCGACGCCGAGCCAGCCACGCTGCACCGAGCCGCTCTTCATCAGATCCTGCACCACCTGCTTGGCGGTCGAGGCCGGAATGTCGAAGGCGATGCCGACGCTTCCGCCCGACGGCGAGAAGATCGCGGTGTTGATGCCGACGACCTGGCCGTTAAGGTTGAAGGTCGGGCCGCCCGAATTGCCGCGGTTGACCGAAGCGTCTATCTGGATGAAGTCATCATAGGGACCGGCGCCGATATCACGGCCACGGGCCGAGACGATGCCGGCGGTGACGGTGCCGCCGAGGCCGAACGGATTGCCGACGGCCACCACCCAGTCGCCGACGCGAACCTTGGAATCGTCGGCGAAATCGACATAGGTGAACTTGCCGACGCCATCGACCTTGAGCACCGCCAGATCGGTGCGCGGATCGGTGCCGATCAGCTTGGCGTCAAGCTCCTTGCCGTCATTCATCACCACTGTGAAGGCGGAGCCTTCCTCGACGACATGGTTGTTGGTGACGAGATAGCCGTCATCGGAGATGAAGAAGCCAGAACCCTGCGCCACCGGACGCGGCTGGTCGTTGTTATGGTCGCGGTGGCTGAAGCGACGATTGCCGCCGTCATGGCCGTTCTGATCACCAAAGCCGCGGAATTGCTTGAAGAACTGGCGCAGCTGCGGATTGTCGGGCAGGTTGTTCATGCCGTCCGGATCGTCGGACTGGTCGGAGCCGTCATCGGCGGCAGGCTCGATCTTGGCCTTGACCTTGACGCTGACCACGGCCGGCGAAACGCGCTCGACGACATCGGCAAAGCCCGGCACCTGGGGCGCTTCGACCCGCACGGCGTCGGCCAGAACGGGAGCTGTACCAGTGGCAACGGCGCCGAAACCGATGCCGCCGGCAATGGCCAGCGAAGCGGCGGCGGCCAACAGGCGTTTGCGGGTGCGGGAATATGGGTTGGGGGCGATAGTCATGGGTCTCGTATCCTCTTTTCACTGGATGCGGCTCAGGCAGAGCATCCTCGGACAAGAGAAATAGAGAGGCGCACATTACGGCGCCATTTCCGGTGCATGAAAGTTTTGTAATGTTGGGCGGTCGCACAAATCGCTTGGTTGCGCTCGCCTGCTGCCCTATGGTGTACACAACTCAGCACAAGGCTTTCACAATGACAGCAAGCACCACCATGACCATTCGAGTCTCGTCCGAGACCAAGCTGAAGCTGGAGCAGATCGCTACCGATACCAGGCGTAGTAAATCGTTCCTCGCCGCCGAGGCGGTCTCAGCCTATGTCGATCGCGAGCTGGATATCATCGAAGGCATAAAACGTGGCATGGCCGACGCAGAGGCTGGCCGTGTCGTGCCCCACGACGACGCCATGGCGGAGCTCGACGCGGTGATCGAAGCAGTGAAAGCCAGGCGCGCAGGCAAGGCGTGAAGCGGTTCGTCACCTGGTCGCGAGAAGCGCTGGACGATCTCACGCAGCAAGTTGCCTTTATCGCTCAGGACAATCCTGCCGCCGCCCGACGCCTCGCGGACCGTATCCGTGAAATGGGCCGGGGCCTTGGTGATATGGCGACGGGCCGACCTGGCCGGGTAACAGGCACTTATGAGAAGCCCATCGGCCGCCTGCCCTACATCATTGCCTATGAATTGCGCCTGATCGCCGGCCGTCAGAGCATTGTTATCCTGCGCGCCATCCACACGTCGCGGGACTGGCCTTTGGAGGAATGGCCGAGCTAGTCGCTCAGCATCTTGTCCAGCGCCGCCTGTTCCTCGGCGCTCAGCGCCTTGGTTGCAAACGAGCGGCGGGAGCGTGTGGTCAGCACAATGAAAATGCCGCCGACTAGAAGCAGAAGCACCGGCGTGCCCCAAAGCAAGGCGTTGCGCGGGCTGAAGCGCGGCTTCAACAGCACGAACTCGCCGTAGCGCGACACGATATAGTCCATCACCTGCTGGTCGGTATCGCCGGCAACCAGGCGCTGGCGCACCAGGATGCGCAGGTCGCGGGCGAGGTCTGCATCGGATTCGTCGATGGACTGGTTCTGGCAGACCATGCAGCGCAGGCCTTCCGACAGCAGCCGCGCCCTCGCCTCGAGCGCCGCATCGGCGAGAACCTCGTCCGGTTTCACCGCTTGCGCCGCGCCGGCAAACAGCAGCGCCAGCAAAAGCACGAGCGAGGCCAGAGACCTGGTGCTCACGGCGCGCCTGCCGACGGCATGGAGGCTGCCTGCTTGCGGCGGCGCGAGGGTGCGCCAACCCGCAGGCGACGGTCGAGCAGCGACATTGCGGCTCCCGCCATCATCACCAGAGCTCCGCCCCAGATCAGCGTCACCAGCGGCTTCCACCACAGGCGCACCACGACGGATCCATCGGTGCCTTCATCGCCCAGCGACAGATAGAGCTGGCTGAAGCCGATCGTCTCGATGCCGGATTCGGTCGTCGTCGTCTGCCGCACCGGAAAGAAGCGCTTGGCCGAGGTGATTTCGGCTGAAACGCCGCCATCGGCGCCGATCAGGGAAAAGCGGCCGCGCTGCTCGCTGTAGTTCGGACCCTGCGCCGGGAAGAGGCCGTCGAAACGCAGCGTGTGGCCGGAGAGTTCGACGCTCTCGCCGGCATGCATCGACAGTATCCTTTCGGTGCCGAAGCACAGCGTGCCGACAATGCCGAGCGTCGTCAGCCCGAGGCCGAGATGGGCAAGTGCAGTGCCGAACACCGAACGCGGCAGGCCGGCGAAACGGCGCAGCATGATGGCGGGCGACACATTGCCAAAGCCGGACTTGACGGCGAGGTCGGTAAGCGCGCCGCAGACCAGCCAGCAGGCGAGGCCGACACCAAGGGCGGCGAACACCGACGCGCCGTCGATGAACAGCCCGGTGACCAGCATCGCCAGGAGAGCGGCGCCGAAAGCCGCCATCAGGCGCTGGGCGACGGCATAGAGGTCACCGCGCTTCCAGGCGAGCAGCGGCCCGAACGGAACCACGACCAGCAGCGGCACCATCAGCGGGCCGAATGTCAGGTTGAAGAAGGGGGCGCCGACCGAGATCTTGCCGGCCGAAAGCGCCTCGACCGCGAGCGGATAGAGCGTGCCGACCAGCACGGTGGCGGTGGCCGTGGTCAGGAACAGATTGTTGAGGACAAGCGCGCCTTCGCGCGAGATCGGGTGGAACAGGCCGCCGGCCGTCAGCCGCGAGGCGCGCAGCGCAAACAGGGCCAGCGAGCCGCCGATGAACAGCGTCAAAATGCACAGGATGAAGATGCCGCGGGTCGGATCGGTGGCGAAAGCATGCACCGAGGTCAGCACGCCGGAGCGCACCAGGAAGGTGCCGAGCAGCGACAGCGAGAAGGTGAGGATGGCAAGCAGCAGCGTCCAGATCTTGAGCGCCGAACGCTTCTCCATGACGATCGCCGAATGCAGAAGAGCCGTGCCGGCCAGCCACGGCATAAAGGAGGCGTTTTCGACCGGATCCCAGAACCAGAAGCCGCCCCAGCCGAGCTCGTAATAGGCCCAGTAGGAGCCCATCGCGATGCCGCCGGTGAGGAACATCCAGGCGACCAGCGTCCACGGCCGCACCCAGCGCGCCCAGGAGGCATCGATGCGGCCTTCGATGAGGGCGGCGACCGAGAAGGAAAAGCAGATAGAGAACCCGACATAGCCGAGATAGAGCAGCGGCGGATGGATGGCGAGGCCAAGATCCTGCAGGACCGGGTTGAGATCGCGGCCCTCGATCGGCGCCGGATTGAGCCGGGTGAACGGATTGGATGTCGCCAGGATGAACAGGAAGAAGGTGGCGCCGATAGCCCCCTGCACGGCCAGCACATTGGCGCGCAGCGTCGCCGGAAGGTTGGAGCCGAAGACAGCGACCAGCGCACCGAAGAAGGTCAGGATCAGCACCCAGAGCAGCATCGAGCCTTCGTGATTGCCCCAGGTTCCGGTGATCTTGTAGATCAGCGGCTGCAGCGAATGCGAGTTTTCCCACACGCTCGCCACCGAGAAATCGGAACTTGCATAGGCGCCGGCGAGTGCTGCGAACGATAGCGCCGTGAGCGCGAAGCCTGTGACCGTGACGGGACCGCCGACAGCCATCAGCCTCTGGTTGCCGGTACGGGCGCCGATCAGCGGCACCAGCGTCTGCACCAGCGACAGCACAAAGGCGAGGACGAGCGCGAAGTGTCCGGTCTCAACCATTACTGGCTCTTGCTCTCTTGCCACACGCCCTTGGCCTTCAGCCCGTCAGCGACTTCCTTGGGCATGTAGCGCTCGTCATGCTTGGCCAGCACGCTGTCGGCGACGAAAACGCCGTCGGCGCCAAAGCTGCCTTCGGTGATGACGCCCTGCTCCTCGCGGAACAGATCGGGCAGGATGCCGGTATAGCTGACCTTGACCGATTTGTGCGCGTCGGTGACCGAGAACGCAACCGTCGCGCCCTGCCCGCGCACGACTGTGCCCTTTTCGACGAGGCCGCCGAGCCTGATGCGCTGTCCCGGCTGCAAGCTGGCGGTGGTCAGATCGGCGGGCATATAGAAATAGGAGGCCTTCTGGCCCAACGCATAGAAGGTCAGCCCGGTGGCGGCGCCGAGGAAGGCAAGACCTCCGACAATCACCGACAATCGCTTCTGCTTGCGCGTCATGTCCTACTCCGTCGCCGTCAGGCCGAGCGAGGCGGCAAAGGCGGTGAATTTCTTCGCTTCCTCACTGTCGGCGCCAAACACGGCGATACCGCGATGCAGCGCGTCGCGCGCCTGGTCGGCCTTGCCCAGCACAACATAGGAACGAATGAGCCGCATCCATCCTTCCGTGTCGCGCGGTTTTTGCCGCAATTTTTCGTCGAGGCCGGCGACCATGGTTTCGATCATGGCCTGCCTGTCCTGCGGCGCCATCGACGAGGCGGCGTCGACGGCCGCGGCATCGGGGCCTTTCGCCGGCTCTCCTGAGGCGACGCTGCGGTTGGCAGCCTCGGCTAACGCCTGTTGGACAGCTCCGCGCCATGGTGAATCCTGCGGCAGGGAATCGAGCATTTTCTGCCACGCCGCGGTTGCCTCGGGTATGCGGCCTTCCTGGGCCAGCGCCATCGCCAAATAGAACGAGGCTTTCGCGTTTGCCGGGTCGAGTTTTAGCGCCTGTTCGAAAGCGGATTGCGCATCGGCCGAAACGATGCCGCCGGCCGCATTGGCAATCGCTTCGCCGAGGCCGGCCTCGCGGGCGGCCGTGTCGCCATCGAGGCGGATGGCATTGCGATAGGCGGTCACGGCATCGGGAAAGCGCTGCAGGCGCAGATAGATCGGGGCGAGCACGTCCCAGCCGCGTCCATCGCCAGGGTTGGCGGCAAGATGGGCCTCGGCGCGCGCCACCAACTCGTCGACCGAACTATCGGCCGGATTCTTGGCCAGCCGTTCGGCGAGCGGCTGCGACGGCAGATCCGGCGAGCCGAGCTGGCTGTACAGGCCCCAGCTGAGCAGCGGGACCACCAGCACCGCTGATGTTGCCATCAACCTGGCCGCCCTCGACGGCTGCCGCGCGCCAGGTGCATCGGCTTGACCGACATTGGCTTGACCAACATCTCCCAGGCGAAGGATGCGGCGGGCGATCTCAGTGCGCGCCTCCTCGGCTTCGGCCGGCTGAATCAGGCCGCGCGCGGCGTCACGCTCAAGCTCGGCCAATTGGTCGCGATAGACTTCGAGATCATGGTCGCTGCTGGTCGGAGCGCCCTTGCCGCCGCTGGTCAGCGGCAGCAGCACCGCCAGGCTTGCGCCCAGCGTGAGGAGTGCGGCTATGACCCAGAACAGCATGGTTCTTCCAATAGAGCGAGAGCCCTGCTCTCACAACATGAGGGTGCTGCGACGCTTTGACGGGATTCCGGCCCCGGCCCAATGTTCAGGTCAGCGGCGTCCAGCTGCCGTCGGCGTTGCGGCATGCGGTGCCCCGCGCGGTCTGGCCGGCCGTGCCGGTAAACACCGTATGGGTGTACTGGCGGCAATCCTGCGAGCCGACGCGGTAGGGCTGGGCCGCGACGACTTCGCCGGAATGAGCCGAACTGTCGCTCTTCCACGTCACCTTCTGGCCGCTCGCCGTATATTCGAGCGCCTTGTATTCCGCCTCGAGCGCCTTGCGCTTCTCGGTGCTGTTCAGGCCGCTGCCGATCGATCCGCCGACGAGCCCGCCGGCCATGGCCGAGATGATCGTCGTCGCGACTTTGGCCCCTGAAGGAGGCGACGCGGGCGGGTTGGTGATGGAGATATCCGGGCCACTGCCCTTGCCCAGCGTTCCGCAGCCGGAAAGAGCGAGCAGTGCGGAAACGAGCGCAACGCGAATCTTCATGCCAACAACCGGTTTTCTTGAACGGGATGCGCTGGGGGCCGCGTCATCGGGGGCGTCAGGACGTCATACTATTGATATTTGTCGGAAATTTGGCCGTTCTTAACGGCTTTTGCGCAATCGAGGGGCCGCCATAACACAGGCATTCGGCCGTGTCGATTGGCCCTGGGCAGTACATCATTGCAAGCTCCGCAAGCGCACAACCGCCTTCAGCCCGCCCATCGTGGAGCGTTCCAGCGCCAGCGCCCCGCCATACTCGTTGACGAGGTCGGCAACGATGGCAAGTCCGAGCCCGGTTCCCGGCTTTGTCTCGTCGAGGCGCCGGCCGCGTTTCAAGACATCGCGGGCCTTGTCCTCGGGGATGCCGGGACCGTCATCCTCGATCGATAGCTCGAACAGGCCGGCTGCGGCCGGCGTGACGGATACGGCAACAGTGCTCTTCGCCCATTTCATCGCATTGTCGAGAAGGTTGCCGAGCAGTTCCTCCAGATCCTCGCGCTCGCCGGCGAAGACGATGTCGGCCGCCGGCAACACAAGCGACAGGCTGACATCAGGCTTGAGTTTTTGCAGCACGCGCACCATGCGCTGCACCAGCGGCGTCACCGGCGTGCGGTAGACGACGCTGTCGCGCTGCGCCGCGACCCGTGCCCGCTGCAGGTAGTGGTCGACCTGTTTCTGCATCGACGCCGCCTGGTCGGCGATGAGCTGGCCCTTGGCGCCGCCGAGAGCCCGGCCCTCATTGATCAGCACGGCGAGCGGCGTCTTCAGCGAATGGGCAAGGTTGCCGACCTGCGTACGCGAGCGCTCGACGATGCGCTTGTTGTTTTCGATCAGCGCATTGGTCTCGTTGGCGAGCGGCTCGATCTCGGCGGGAAACCGGCCATCGAGCCGCTGCGCCGTGCCTTCGCGCACCTGGGCAAGCGCGTTGCGAACCCGGCGCAAGGGCTGGAGGCCGAGCAGGATAGCAATCGCATTGATGGCGATCATGCCGACGCCGAACAGGCTGAGATAGGTCAGCAATCGGCCCTGGAAGGTGGCGATCTCCTGTTCGAGCTCGGTCTTGTTGCCCATCACGCGGAAGCGCGCGGCGCGGTTCTTGGCATCGAGCACGAATTCGCTCTCGAACACTTCGAGCTGCTCGTCGCCGATACCGTCGGTGGAGTAGCTGCGCTGGAAGCTCGAATTGAACGGCACCTCGGCGACGGTCGGCGACGGGATCGTCGTGGTCATCGAGGACGAATGAAGGTTGCCGTGCACACCTTCGGAAGCCGGCTCCACCGACCAGTACCAGCCCGAATTCGGCTCCGAGAAGCGCAGGTCGCCAAGGTCGGGAGCACCGGTGAGCTGGCCGGATTCGGAAACGCCGACCGAGCCGATCAGATTGAACAGATGCGCCGACAGCAGGCTGTCGAAGCCGCGCTCGCTGGCCTGGCGGTAGAGCGTGGTGATCAGAGTGAAGATGACGATCAGGGTGAGGATCGCCCAGATCGTGGAAAAGCCGATGACGCGGAAGGCCAGCGAGCGCGGCCAGAGCCGCGCCGAAAAAGGCTTCCTTGCTGGTATGGGGAGCGGTTCCGCCTTACGCCTCCGGCTCACGCATGCGATAGCCCATGCCGCGCACGGTTTCGATCATGTCGATGCCCATCTTCTTGCGCAGCCGGCCGACAAAGACCTCGATGGTGTTGGAATCGCGGTCGAAATCCTGGTCGTAAAGATGCTCGACCAGCTCGGTGCGCGACACCACCTCGCCCATATGGTGCATCAGATAGGCCAGCAGGCGGAACTCATGCGAGGTCAGCTTCAGCGGCACGCCGTTGACATCGGCCTTGGAGGCCTTGGTGTCGAGGCGCAGCGGCCCGCAAGTGAGCTCGGACGAGGCATGGCCGGCGGCGCGGCGGATCAGCGCCCTCACCCTGGCCAGCACCTCCTCGATGTGGAACGGCTTGGTGACATAGTCGTCGGCGCCGGCATCGATGCCCGACACCTTGTCGCTCCAGCGGTCGCGCGCTGTCAGGATCAGCACCGGCATCTTGCGGCCGTTGCGGCGCCAGCGCTCGACGACGCTGATGCCGTCCATCTGCGGCAGGCCGATGTCGAGCACGACGGCATCGTAGGGCTCCGTGTCGCCGAGGAAATGCCCCTCCTCGCCGTCATAGGAGCGGTCGACGACATAGCCGGCATCGACCAGCGCGTCGGCCAGCTGCCGGTTGAGATCCTTGTCATCTTCTACGACGAGTACGCGCATGATCGGTCAGGCCTGTTGATGTGTCAGCTATAGGCCGATTCCGGTGGTCTGGGAAACGAGCCCTGCAAGAGGGAAGATTGGATCAGTTCGCCGGGACGACGATCTCGGAACGGCGCGGACGCTGGCCGTCCTTGCCCGGCACAAGCACGACGATGACGCAGACCTCCTGGCCGCCACGCGTCGTCTGCGAAGCCTTGGCCAGCGTGCCGCCATTCTGCTCGGCAACCTGCTGGCCGATCGCGTAGCAATCCGCCGCGGCTGCCGGCGTCGCTTGCGACGCCAACAGGCCGGCCGCTGTGAGCGCCAGTATCGCGGTTCTGACATGAGAGCGAAGCGTTTTCATGGTCGGCGTTGTAACGCAACTGTGCTGAACGTGAAATGAACGGTGAACGGGTGAAAATCCATCCCCGCAATACCCCCTGCGCGCGCAACGAATGAATGCGATCCTACCGCCCAGTCCCTCAGACCGGGCAATGGATTCATAACCGGAAAACCGGCTGCGCGGCTATGGTTTTTGCGCGCAGGTTCTCAATTCGCAGCCAGATTGGGAACAGGTCAAGGCGAGACCATTCTGGGGCCGCCCTAAATAGCGCGGGAAAACGTCAAATCATCGGAGTGCGCCATGACGGATAAACACCTTGCCGACCTTTACCGGGGCTATATCGCTTGCCTGAATGCCCAGGACTGGGCGAAACTTGGAGACTTTGTCGGCGACGAGGTGCAGCACAATGGCGAAATGCTCGGCCTGTCGGGTTATCGCCGTATGCTCGAAGGCGATTTCGAGGCGATTCCCGACCTCCGCTTCAACATCGAACTGCTGGTCTGCCAGCCGCCGCGCGTGGCGGCGCGCCTGCATTTCGACTGTCATCCCAAGGGCGTGCTGTTCGGCCTGCCGGTGAACGGCAAGCGCGTGTCGTTCGCTGAGAATGTTTTCTACGAATTCGGAGAGGGTCGCATCCGCGAGGTGTGGTCAGTCATCGACAAGGCCGAGATTCAGGCGCAAATCTAGGTTGCTTCAATCACTTTGCTCGGTGAGAGCGCGTATCCGCAGCACCCCGTGGTAGAGCGCCAGGTCCTCGTCGTAGCGGGCCTCGGCGAACTCCAGGGACAGGCGGGTCTGGTCGCGCGAGCCGGTGGCGAAAGCGGCGCCGTCAAGGCGCGCCCGGATGCTGTCCATGATCAGACGCGTCTCGGCCTCGCCTTGCGCCTTCGACCAGACATGCAGCGTGATGAGCTGGTCGTCATCATTGTCGGCGCCGGTGTCCAGATCGAATGCGCTGGTCCTGCCATAGGTCACATAAGGGAAGGCGGCACTGTCGGCCGCCTGCTCGCGCAACCCGGCGCCGCCGAGCAGCGCCGTCAGCGAGGCATCGCTCTTCAATCTCATGAACAAGGCTTGCAGCAAATCGCCGGGCGCCGTCATCGTCGTCTCCGTTCGCCTGTCACGCTTTGAACAACCTCAGTTTCGCGCGCAACCTAACCGCGTTGCACGGATTTCGCCAGATGACGATCCGCCTGATGGAAGGCGGCGAATCGGGCGGCATGGCCCTTTCACGGACCGGGTTCTATTTGGCATGCGGGGAGTTTCAAGAAGGGTGTTATGAGGAGCCCTGTTTTCTCCGGCAATTCGAGGTCATTTCATGCGAACGCCACCGCTGCTGCCGGCTTTTGGAAAGCTCGGCGTCAAGCCCCCGGTCGCGATTGCGGCAGCACCCGCCCTGTCGAAGAGCACCGTGGCCCTGCGCATGCGCGAGATACTTTCAATGCATGGCGGCCTGGCCTTGAAGCTGTCGGTGGTGGCCTGGACAATCCTGATCATGGCGGCGGCATTTTGCATGTCAAGGGCCTGATGCCGATATGGCAAACCGCTACGCGTTGCGCATGGACGAGCCCGAGAGCTGGACTATCTTCGACATCTTCACCGGCCAGCCTGTCGAGCTTAAGCAACAGGTAATGGTGGCCATGAATTTGCGGGATGCGGAAGCGATGGCCGACCGCCTGAACAGCCGGGACGTCAAGCGGCGGGCAAAAGCCGACCGCAAGTCCTGACGCACGCTGATCTCAGCCGCCCTGATGCAAGACGAACGCGCGCTAGCCGAAATCCGCGGCTGTGAGAACATAAATGCTCTTGCGGGTGCGGGCGTAGGCCTTGCTGGCAATGTCATGGATGGAGCTGGACGCGGTGTCGAAGGCCGCCAGATAGGTGGCTTCCGCGGTCGCCGTCCCTGATGGCACCTTCGAGAGGGCATCGGCTGCGACGGAGAAGGAAATCTGGAACATGCCGTCATGGCCGACAAAGCGGATGCGCTTGCCGGCCTCGTCATAGAAGCGACTTGGATTGGGGAATGTCAGGCTCATGACGTGCCCCCCTTCGGCGCGGCGGCGGCTTTCTTGACTGTCGCCACTGTCGCCCGCTTCTTCTTCGGTGTGGGGTTCAAGGCTTCCGCGACGCGGTCGGCCTCTTCCTTGGCCAGGCGCAATTCCCTGAGCCTTGCCGTCTTGATCTCCCTGGCCCTCGCTTCGGACATGTAGTCGGAGGTTGCCTTGTTGCGCTCGGCCGTCTTCTTCTGCTTGTCCATGAAGCGGGCTTCAGCTTTTTCCATGATGCTCTGATTGCCTTCGGCCATCGCCTAAATCTCTCCTCGTGCCTGAAATTGTGAAATCGAACTTACGATATAAATAGTCGCTTTGGCCTCGAAATTCAATTTTTCGAAATATCTAGGCGCCTCGCGACGTTTCGAACCCTGCAGACATCATAATACTTTTTAATATTTAATTTTGGCCACGAATAATTTTTGGCACTCCTATCTATCGAGTGCCAACACGCCTATAAGAACGGCGCGGTCGCCTATGCCGGCCCCAGAAAGAAGTTCTCATGAAGTTTCGGCCACTCCACGACCGCGTCGTCATCCGGCGCGCCGAAGGCGATGTCAAATCCAAGGGCGGCATCATCATTCCCGACAATGCCAAGGAAAAGCCGCAGGAAGGCGAAGTCATCGCCGTTGGGCCGGGCGCACGCGACGAAAACGGCGCGCTTGTCCCGCTCGACGTCAAGGCCGGCGACTTCATCCTGTTCGGCAAATGGTCGGGCACCGAGGTCAAGATCGACGGCGAGGACCTGCTGATCATGAAGGAAGCCGACATTATGGGCGTCATCGACAAGAGCGAGACGGCCGCTATCGGCAAGAGCGGGACGGTCGTCACCGAGAAAAGCGTCAAAGCCAAGAAGGCCGCCTGACCGGCCTGGCTTTGCCAGGCTCCGGCGAGCCGCTTGCTTCACCACACCAACGGGATTGAAAAAAATGTCTGCCAAGGAAATCAAATTCGCCACCGACGCGCGCGACCGCATGCTGCGCGGCGTCGAGATCCTCACCAATGCGGTGAAGGTCACGCTCGGCCCCAAGGGCCGCAACGTCATCATCGACAAGGCCTATGGCGCGCCGCGCATCACCAAGGACGGTGTGACGGTGGCCAAGGAAATCGAGCTTGCCGACAAGTTCGAGAACATGGGCGCGCAGATGGTGCGCGAAGTGGCTTCGAAGACCAACGACCTCGCCGGTGACGGCACCACCACCGCCACGGTGCTGGCCGCATCGATCCTGCGCGAAGGCGCCAAGCTGGTTGCCGCCGGCATGAACCCGATGGACCTCAAGCGTGGCATCGACCAGGCTGTCGCCGCCGTGGTCAAGGACATCAAGGCGAAGGCCAAGAAGGTCAAGTCGTCGGCCGAGATCGCGCAGGTCGGCACCATCGCCGCCAATGGCGATGCCAGCGTCGGCGCCATGATCGCCAAGGCGATGGACAAGGTCGGCAATGACGGCGTCATCACCGTCGAGGAGGCCAAGACCGCCGACACCGAACTCGACGTCGTCGAAGGCATGCAGTTCGACCGCGGCTATCTCAGCCCCTATTTCGTCACCAATGCCGACAAGATGCGCGTCGAGCTGGAAGAGCCTTACGTGCTCATCCACGAGAAGAAGCTCGGCAATCTGCAGGCGATGCTGCCGATCCTCGAGGCGGTGGTGCAGAGCGGCAGGCCGCTGCTGATCATCTCGGAAGACGTCGAAGGCGAAGCACTGGCGACGCTGGTCGTCAACAAGCTGCGCGGCGGCCTCAAGGTCGCGGCCGTCAAGGCGCCGGGCTTCGGCGATCGCCGCAAGGCGATGCTGGAAGACATCGCCGTGCTGACATCGGGCCAGATGATTTCCGAGGATCTCGGCATCAAGCTCGAAAACGTCACCATCGAGATGCTTGGCCGCGCCAAGCGCGTACTGATCGAGAAGGACACCACCACGATCATCGACGGCGCCGGCACCAAGGCGACCATCCAGGCGCGCATCGCGCAGATCAAGGGCCAGATCGAGGAGACCACGTCCGACTACGATAAGGAGAAGTTGCAGGAGCGGCTGGCCAAGCTCGCCGGCGGCGTCGCCGTGATCCGCGTCGGCGGCGTCACCGAGTCTGAAGTGAAGGAAAAGAAGGACCGCATCGACGACGCGCTGAATGCGACGCGCGCGGCGGTGGAAGAAGGCATCGTGCCCGGCGGTGGCGTGGCGCTTCTGCGCGCAAGATCGGCTCTGGCCGGCCTGACCGGCGCCAATGACGATGTGACCGCCGGCATTTCGATCGTGCTCAGGGCGCTTGAAGCGCCGATCCGCCAGATCGCCGAGAATTCCGGCGTCGAAGGCTCGATCGTCGTCGGCAGGCTGTCCGACAGCAAGGACCAGAATCAGGGCTTTGACGCCCAGAACGAGGTCTATGTCGACATGATCAAGGCCGGCATCGTCGACCCGGCGAAAGTGGTGCGCACCGCGTTGCAGGACGCCGGCTCGATCGCCGCCCTTCTGATCACCGCCGAAGCGATGATCACCGACGTTCCGGCCAAGGATGCGGCGCCTGCGGGCGGCGGTGGCGGCATGGGCGGCTACTGACCATCGCCCGAAAATTGCCCGCTGGAATCTGGGCGGGCATAAATCAGAACAGGCTGCCGGGGACATTTCCCCGGCGAGCCAGGAATTTCCGTCAGTCAGTCAAGACTGTCATCAACGACAGGGAGATCGACAGATGATCACATTCGCCCCGAAGCCAAACGCTGTATCCGCGACCAAGCCGGCGGAGGAGAGCCGCTTCGATCGCATCCGCCGGATTGCCGCCGACAAGCACAGGCAGGCCGATGCCGGGCCAATTCGCCGCGAGCCGTCGAAGACCGGCGACAAGCGGCCGACGTGACGGCTGCCAACCTCACGACACCGGCAACGCTCCGCCCTCTTCGGTGCGGCGGGCAATGAACTCGTCGAGCACATCGGATGTGGCAACGGCCGACGCAGGCGGCTGGAAGTCGGCCAGCGTCCGCTTCCAGATGCCGGTGGCGCGCTCGGTGGCCGACTTCGAACCGGACTGCGTCCAGCTGCCGAAATTCGACCAATCGGCGACCAGCGGCTCGTAGAAGGCGGTGCGGTAGCGCGTCATGGTGTGGCCGGCGGAGAAGAAATGCCCGCCCGGCTGGACTTCAGCGATCGCCTCGAAGCCGATCGAATCCTCGTCGCCGGGGGTCGTAGCGCAGAGTTCGGCAACCGTCTGCAATGCCTCGATATCGGTGATCAGCTTCTCGTAGGAGACGCTGAGGCCACCCTCCAGCCAGCCCGCGGCATGGATGCAGACGGTGGCGCCGGCAAGCACCGAGCCCCACAGCGCGAACTGCGTCTCGTGCGCCGCCTGCACATCGGAAATGTTGGCCGCACTGCCGCCGCCGGACCGCCAAGGCAGGCCGGTGAAGCGCGCCAGCTGGCCGGCGCCCAGCGTCGCCTTGACGTGCTCGGGCGTGCCGAAGGCCGGTGCGCCGGACTTCATGTCGACATTGGAGGAGAAGGATCCGTAAACCACCGGTGCGCCCGGCCGCACCATCTGCGCCAGCGCGAGACCAGCCAGCGCCTCGGCATGCTGCAGCGTCAATGCGCCGGCGACGGTGATCGGCGCCATGGCGCCGGCCAGGCAGAAGGGCGTGATGACAGAGACCTGGCCGGCCCTGGCGAAGTCGATGATGCCTTGCGCCATCGGGATATCGAGCTGGCGCGGCGAATTGGTGTTGATGACGGTATAGCAATGGACGCCGGCCAGGAACTCGTCCTGCGAGAGCCCGCGCGCCAGCCTGATCATCTCGAACCCATCCTCGACCTGCGGCGTGCCGCGGGCGAAGACGAAGGGGAACTTGTCCGACAGGGTCAGCTGCGCACGGTTGACGGCATAGTGGCGCAAATGGTTGTCGACATCCTGCGGCTCGATCCAGGGGCCGAGCATATGCAGCACGTCGAAATTCTGAACAAGCTTGGTCAGTTCTTCGAAAGCGGCGAGCGTGCCCGGACGCCGTCCGCGTTCGAGATCGGTGACGTTGGGCGCCCCGGCTCCGGCCAGGAACGTCATCGAGCCGAGCTCCAGCATGAGATCGCGGCTACGGTTGCCCGCCAGCGCCCGGATGGATTTCGGCGCCGAGGCCAGTGCCGCAGTGACAATATCGCGGCCGATGCGCACCATCTGGCTGTCCTCGTCGACCAGCGCACCGGCTTTGGCGTAGATCGCCCGTGCCTCCGGCAGCAGCACCTTGATGCCGAGCTCTTCCAGCACGCGCAACGCCGTGTCGTGGATGGCCGCGACCTGGTCGTCCGAAAACACCGGCTGCGGCAGGAACGGGTTCTTGAGCGAGCGATAGTTCGGGTGGCGGCTTGGCCCGCTGCCGGCCTCACCGGTGTGCCCGCGCCGGCGCTCGCGCCTGGTCTCCCTTATGATGTCATCGACCATGGCCAAAACTCCTCATTGCCGCATCGCCTGCCCTCGGGGTCGTATGGCGAGGCCGGAATAATTCGCGCCGGCCGCTCGACGCCGACAATGTGCACCGAAAGCGCGGTCCCCTCCCCGGCGAATTCGTCGCCCAGCAACGTCAGCGCGACGCTTTTGCCTATTGTGTAGCCATAGCCGGCTGAGGCGACGAAGCCGACGCGCCGGCCCTTGTGCCAGACTGGCTCGAAGCCACTGGCGTCGGCATCGACGGCGTCGACCTCCAGCGTCACGATCCGGGCGGCGCTCAACAAACCGTGCGGTGTGGCCTGGCTGCCCTTGTGAGCCGGGCTGAAATGGAAGAATAGTCTTCGCCGGGTATGCCCGCCCTGAAATTGCCCGCTTGCGGTTCTCAGGTGGGTTGGGTGAGTTTCGGGAATGGCCAGTCCTTTAGAACGACGTCCAAGACGAAGAGGTCCGATCGCCGCCGCACTGCTGGCGGTGGACGCGTGGATCGATTCCTCGCTCTACGAAATCGGCTTCAAGGCCGGACAGTTCTGGGAATCGGCGACCATTTTTTCGCGGCGCTTCCGAGTCACCGGCTGGCGACGCGGCATCATCGAGGTGCTGAGCGAAGGTTTTACGATGGGCGCCGGCGGCGTCGTCGTGCTGCTCGCACTCGCGATGCCGGCCTTCCAGATCACCACCGGCGACTGGCGCAGTCAGGGCGATTTCGCCGTCACCTTCCTCGACCGCTACGGCAACGAGATTGGCCAGCGCGGCATCATCCAGCGCGATTCCGTGCCTGTCGACGAGATGCCGGACCATGTCATCAAAGCAGTGCTGGCGACCGAGGACCGGCGCTTCTTCGAGCACTACGGCATCGACGTGCTCGGCCTGTCGCGCGCCATCTTCGAGAATGTGCGAGCCAATTCCGTCGTCCAGGGCGGCTCCAGCATCACCCAGCAGCTGGCCAAGAACCTGTTCCTGTCGAATGAGCGGACCTTCCAACGCAAGATCAAGGAAGCCTTCCTGTCGCTGTGGCTGGAGGCCAATCTGTCGAAGAAGGAGATCCTGCAGCTTTATCTCGACCGCGCCTATATGGGCGGCGGCACGTTCGGCATCGAGGCGGCGGCGGATTTCTATTTCGGCAAGAGCGTCAAGGATCTGAACCTCGCCGAGGCGGCGATGCTGGCCGGCCTGTTCAAGGCGCCGACCAAATACGCCCCGCACATCAACCTGCCCGCCGCCCGTGCTCGCGCCAATGTGGTGCTGTCGAACCTCGTCGATTCCGGTTTCATGACCGAAGGCCAGGTGCTGCAGGCAAGGCTGCATCCAGCCGAGATCGTCGACCGCGGCGAGCAGAAGAGCCCGGATTATTACCTCGACTGGGCCTTCGATGAGGTCAAGAAAATCGCCAAGCCCGGCCAGCATTCGCTCGTCGCACACACCACTTTCGATGCCAACATCCAGAAGGCAGCGGAAGAATCCGTCGAATTTCACCTGCGCCAGTTCGGCAAGGAGTACAACGTCACCGAGGGCGCCGTTGTGGTGATCGAGACCAATGGCGCGGTGCGCGCCATTGTCGGCGGCCGCGACTATGGCGCAAGCCAGTTCAACCGCGCCACCAAGGCGCTGCGCCAGACCGGCTCCTCGTTCAAACCTTACGTCTACGCCACCGCCATGGAGCACGGGTTCACCCCGGACTCGGTCGTCTCAGGCGGGCCGATCAGCTGGGGCGGCTGGTCACCGCACAATTACAATGGCGGCTCGGCCGGCAATGTGACGCTGATCACGGCGATCGCCAAATCGATCAACACCGTGCCGGTACGGCTGGCCAAGGACTATCTCGGCATCGGCCCGATCAAGGCGATGGCCGAATCATTCGGCGTGGAATCGCCGCTGGAGTCGCACAAGACCATGGTGCTCGGCACATCGGGCATGACGGTCATGGACCAGGCGACGGGCTACAGCGTGTTCGCGCAGAACGGCTTCGCCGGCTCGCGGCACGGCATCACCCAGCTCGTCACCCGCACCGGCGATGTCGTCTACGACTTTGCCAAGGATGCGCCGGCGCCGCATCGGGTTCTGTCGGAACAGGCTCTGAAATACATGAACACCATGCTGGCTGCGGTGCCGGCGATCGGCACGGCGCGGCGCGCGCAACTGCCCAACATCGTCGTCGCGGGCAAGACAGGGACGACGCAATCCTACCGCGACGCCTGGTTCGTCGGCTTCACCGGCAATTACACGGCTGCCGTCTGGCTCGGCAATGACGACTTCACCCCGACCCGCAACATGACCGGCGGCACGCTGCCGGCGATGGTGTGGCAGCGGCTGATGGTCTACGCGCACCAGAATATCGACCTGAAGCCGATCCCCGGCCTAGACAAACCCTTCGTCGACGAAGAGATCGCGGCCAAGGCCGAGGAAGCGGAGAAGAAAAATGCCGATCAGGCAGCAGCGGATGCCGCGGCCGAGCGCCCGGCGGTGCTGTCCAGCCGCACGACACAGACGCTGCGCGAGATGACCAAGGTGTTCCAGGCCGCGCCCGTGCTCGGCTCGCCGCAGACACCGGAGACCCTGTCGGCGCTTTGATTCCACAGCGCTGCTTGCTCTGCGGCCTGCCCCGCTATATCCCCCAACGATAATTCACTCGTCCCGGTTCTTCATGCTCAAGACCGCCTTTTTCACGCTGCTTTCGCTTGCCATAGCCATCGGCCTCGGCGGCGGCAGCGTCTGGTATGCGCTGCAGGCGCAGAGCGGCGTCGGCGCGATCAGCATCGGCGAATGGACCGCCTTTCCCGAGATCGGCACGCAAGATGCCGACCCCTATTCGAAGGCGCGCGTGGCGCGTGAAGGCGTGCTGGCGCTCGGCAAGGCCGAGGGCTTGTCCTTCATCGCCGAGCGCGATGCGGCCGGCAATGAGCTTCAGCGGCAATGCGACTACAGGATCGAGGGCAGTTTCCCCACAGCCCGGTTCTGGACGCTCTATGCCGCGGATCAATCGCTCGGCGTGGTCGACACCGGCAAGCCAAGGTTGGCGGCGCTGCAATCCTACCAGGTGCTGCGTCAGCCCGACAATTCGGTGATCATTGCCGTCGGCAACCGTCCGGCCCCCGGCAATTGGCTTCTGATCGAAGGTTTTGGCCGGATGTATTTCGTGCTCACCTTCTACGACACGCCGATTGCCTCAAGCACCGGCCTTTCCGACGTGTCGCTGCCCCGGATCGTCAAGGCTGGCTGCAATGCGTAGGCTGCTGCACGCCATCCTGCTCGGCCTGCTCGGCGCCGGCATCGTCCACATCGTGGTGCTTTTGCTGGTGCCGGAATTTACCGAGCGCGATGCCTGGTCACGGCTGGCGATGGCGTCCGACCTCTACAAGATGACCAGGCTGGATGCCGAGGCGGGCGGCGCGCCGGTGGTGAAGTCGGTAGATCCGCTGTTTTACGCCGCCGCCTGCCGCTTCGACCTTGCCGAAGGCATGGTGCGGATCAAGGCGCCGGGCAGCGTGCCGTTCTGGTCGGTGTCGGTCTATGACCGCAACGGCCACAATTTCTATTCCTTCAACGACCGCACGGCGACCGGCAGCAAGCTGGACACCGTGGTGCTGACGCCGGCACAGATGATCGACGTGCGCAGGGAGCTTCCCGAAGACCTGCAAGGGGCGATCTTCGTCGAGGCGCCGATCGAGGAAGGCATCTTCGTCATCCGCGCCTTCGTGCCTGACGACAGCTGGAAGCCGATAGTGTCGCAGTTCCTGGACCAGAGCTCCTGCGAACTGCAGGACTACTGACCTCAGCCCGACGACCAGCAAACTCAGTGGTGCGGAACAGGCGTCCGTGGTGTGCCCGGCTTGTCCGCCGGCCGCGCCTGGCCTGCCAATGGCGGATGCTCGTAGCGGACGCCGGGAAAAATGATCACCGCCGCTGGCGTACCGGTGTCCTGAACTGCTCGATTGACTGGTGCCGATCGCGGCACGAAAGACAGTACCATGCCCATGGTTCGCGTATTCCTCTCGGTTGCCCCGGAGCACAACGCAACGCCTCCAAATGTGATTAAGGCCGGCAGAGGGTTAACGGAGCGCTAACGGATCGCGGCTAATTTGATGTTTGTTCCAGGCCTTGCGCGAAACCGACACTGTTGCGGTTGAGCATGGCCCGGGTTGTGTCGAGTGTCGGGCGTATCTTCCGTGTCAGCTTCGGATTTCAGGCAAATCGCCATACGGACGGAATCGGGAAAAGCCGAAAGGCTGTTTCGCGCCGCCGTGTCGGCGTTCTGCTCGCTGACCCGCCCGTCGCGCCGCGAGATCGCCCAGCTCGAGGATCTGACGCTGCCGCTGTTCGACAGCGTGCCGGTCGAATCGCGCCGCTATGTCGCCGCCGCCCTGTCCGAATGCGAATATGCGCCGGCCGCCCTGGTGCGGCGGCTTTGCGAGGAGCCGGTCGATGTCTGCGCCCCCTTGCTCGTCCGTTCGCGGGCGCTGGGCGACATCGACCTGATCGCGTTGATCGGCCGCCACGGCCTGCCGCATGCGCGCGCCATTGCCCGCCGCAAGGATTTGAACCCGACCATCGCGCAGTTGATCAAGGCGCTGGAAAAGCCGACCCTGGTGCGCGTGCGGCAGCCCGAGCCGATCGCCGACGTGGCGGGCGCCGACGCCGAAGCCGCTGCCGCCGCTCCCAGCGCACCAAAACTGCCCGGCAGCGCCGCCGAAACCGCCAGGCGCCGCCTGCGCTCGATGATGCTCGCCGAGGGCGAGGCGACATCGGTCAATCCCTTCGCCGGCTCAGCAACTTACAGCAAGCTGCGCGAGACGGCGCTGACCGGCAACGCCGCCTTCTTCCAGACCGCGCTTGCCGACGCGCTCGATATCGACTTCTCGACGGCGCGGTCGCTGACCGAGCATTCGAGCTATGTCTCGCTGCTCGCCGCGCTGCGGGCGCTCGACCTCAGTGAGGACAGGGCATTCCTGATCGTGGTCGCGGTTTACCCCCGGGAGTTTCCGCACCCGCAGGCGATCCGCATCTTCCTCGACCGCTACCGGCTGCTGCACCACGAGGCGGCGCTCGACAAGGTGCGCGGCTGGAAGGCCGAAACATTGTCGCGAGCGGTGCGCGGCAACACCCCTGTCGCCGCGAATGGCGACCAAGCGCCGGACGTCGACAAAGCCAGCTTAGGGGCCAGCCTCAAGGCGTCTTGACGGAGAGAAGCTCCTCGACGGAAACCGTTCCGGCCTCGATCTCGACCACCCAGATGTCGGGATCGAATTTTTTCTCCCGCTCAAGCCTGGCGTCAAGCGCGGCGGCATCGTCGCCGGCGCCGAGCAGCGTGAAAAAGCGATCATCCGGTTTGTCCGAATCGTAGCTCGTCTGCGGCGCCGGGCCGAACAGGGAGACGTCGCCCAGCCTGCCGCGGGAGAGCACGAAGACAGCGCCGGCCTCGGTCGCGCCGCGCTTGACGACGGCCGCAAAGCCGCCGGCGCCGAAGACACGGCGCAGCAGGGCCGACACCCAAAACTCGGTGGTTACGCGCATGACGAGGCTCCGGAGGACATGCGCGGCGTCTTAGCCGGATTTTCGGCTATCCGCGAGCGGTCGTCTTGACCACTCAATTGGTCAGGCCGATCTCGCGCATCTTGACGTAGACGACCTCGTCGGGCTCGCCCGTTTCCGGCAGGCCGAACAGCGACTGGAATTCCTTGATCGCCGCCTTGGTGCGGGCGCCGACGACGCCGTCGAGTTGCATGTCGTCATTGCCGAATGCCTTCAGGCCGGCCTGGATCTTGACGATGCGGGCATCGGGCGCTTGGGCGGATACCGGCGCGGAAACCGGGATGGGCGCAGGCGCGGCCTCGGGCGCGGCAACTCGAGCGGCGGCCATATCCACGGGCCGCGGCAGCGGATGCGGGATGCCAGCTGTGGTCTGCTTGGCGCCGAGCTGGTCGAGCAGCACGGCGTCGATCTCACCGGAGGCCGGCAGGCCAACTTTCTGCTGGTAGGCCTGGATCGCCTTTTGGGTATTCGGCCCGGAAATGCCGTCGACCGTTCCCGTGTAGAAATCGAGATCCTTCAGGATGCCCTGGACCTGCTCGACGGTCGGGTCGCTTTTGACCGGTGCCGGGCCGGGCCGCAGGATGTTGATGGTGGTTTCGGGTTCGTCCGCGCCGGGGTGCGGAAAACCCTCGATGCTGCGGGTGGCGAAGAAGGCGCCGGCATGCGGAAACGGCTGGTACCACAGCGCGTTGGCGGAAACGTAGAACAGCGTCACCAGGAAGGCGGTCGACCCGCCGACCAGGACCGGATTGCGCGAGATCGCGCCGCCGAGCGCAATCGCGCCGGCCTCGAACGCGCCGCTGCGGCGCTTGACCGCCTTAGGCTGTTTTGCGGAGCGAGCCATTCCTGTCCCCTTTCGCGTCGCCTTTCGTCCTGGTCGCGGGCATCGGCAGCACGCCGTTCCTGTCGGTCGCGCTCCTCTTCGGCCCGTTCACCGGCAGGCTGATCGTGACCGTCGTCCCCTCGCCCGGCATGCTTTCGATCGACATCGTGCCGTCGTGCAGCGCCACCAGGCCCTTGACCAGCGACAGGCCGAGCCCGGTGCCCTCGAAGCGGCGCGTATAGTCGTTCTGGATCTGCATGAACGGCTTGCCGAGATTGACAAAATCTTCCTCGGCGATGCCGATGCCGGTGTCCCTGACCCAGAAATGCAGCCGCGAGCCGATCCGCTTGGCGCCGACGACGACATTGCCGCCATCGGGCGTGAACTTGACCGCATTGGAGATGAGGTTGATCAGGATCTGCTTCACGGCACGACGGTCGGCATTGATCTCGCCGGCGTCCGGCGCAATCTGCGCCTGGAGTCCGATGTTCTTGGCATTGGCCTGCAGCTGCATCATCGACTGGCACATCTCGACCGCTTCGATAAAGCGGAACGGTTCGGGCTCGGTCGCGTAGGCGCCGGCCTCGATCCTCGAGACATCAAGGATGGAGGTGACGACGGCAAGCAGATGCTGGCCCGACTCCTTCACCAGGCCGACATACTCCTTCTGGCGCGGGTCCTTGAAGCCGCCGAACATCTCATGCAGCAGCATGTCGGAAAAACCGATGATGGCGTTGAGCGGCGTCCGAAGCTCATGGCTGACGACCGCCAGGAAGCGGCCCTTCGCCACCTCTGCCGACGCTGCGGCCTCATTGGCGGCAGCAAGCTCGTCGCGCAATTCGGCAGTCTCGTCGTTCTCGCGCAGCAGCAGAGTGAAGGTCTCCTGCTGCTCTTCGGCGCGCATCAGTTCGAGCTGAAATGGCCGGTAATTGTCGGCCGTTGAGGCGCTGCCGTCCTGCGGCAGCCTTACCCGAAGATCGAGCCGGCGCGCCAGGGCGCCATCGCGCATGTCGGCAAGCGCGCTGAGATAAGCGACGCGATCGGACAGGTGGATGCGGTCGAACAGGCCGGCGCCGAAAAGCAGTTCCGGCGGCAGCTTCAGGATGGTGCGCGCCTTGGCCGAGGCATCCAGGACCTCGCCATGCCGGGCGACATGCAGGACAACGGCGTCGATCATGTCTTCAAGGCGGTCGTTTGGAAGGAGCGCGGGCTGCGCGCGTGCGGCATCGCCGAGGGCTGCGAGCCGGGGAACCAGCGTCAGGCCCCAGGCGAGCGGCAGCAGCCAGTGCCACGCCGCGACTTGCGCCCCGCCGAGCGGGACGACAGAGCCGACAAAGGGCTGCAGCAGCATTGCGGCCAAGGCTGAGAGGCCGCCCCAAAGTGCCGCGCGCTTTGAACCGCCGATCCACCAGGCCTCGAATGGCAGTGCCAGAGACAGCAGCGCAACCGGCGACGCCAGGCCGCCTGCTGCCGCGACGGCGCCGGCAAGGGCAAGACCGCCGGCGGCAAGGGCAACCTGGGCTGCCAGCGTCATCTTGCCTGACGCCGCCACCAGCAAGGCGGCGAACCAGCAAAGACCGAAGGCGGCGAAAATGGTTGCGACGGTGACGGCGGCGCCCATGCCCGAGGTGACCAGTGTCACCGCCGCACCGGCGGCGAAGAACGGAGCGGCAAGCATGATGCCGATGAACCGGCGCTGGCGCAGGCGATCGCCCTGGCCGATGATGGCCGGATGGACCATGCGTTCGCAACCAGCCGCCAGCGCGCCAGGCAGTTCAATATATCTGGCAGTTGTCAAACTCAACGCACTCGCACCCGGTCGTGACTGCCCCTGCTTTGCAGGTCGCTTTTGCTTGTTTGAAACTCGCATCCAGCGTTTAAGGAATGAATAAGGCTGACCCGAACAACGAGCGCGCTGCGGCAAAAATTGGAGCGCCGGCACCGGAATGCACCGCCATTTGTGGCCATAGTAAACGGAGCGTTATGTGCAAAGGGCGTGCCCGTGGCTGCGAAACCCTGAGCCGGCATGCCTGCTCTTCTGAAGATATCCATGCGCAACAATCGCTTAGATGGTTACTGCAAGGTTAAGAAAATCGCCGGCATTTGAGGCTAATGCACTGCAAAACGCCTCGCTTCGAATTTGCCTAAAATTTGAGGAAAATTTTCGCTGAGCAGGAAAGCCGTCCTTTGCGCCTCATGTGCCATTGTGGCTGATATAAAGAGGTCATTGCGCATGGACGCATGATCCGGTCATTGGACGAGAGGGCAGATCGATGGGCTTTTTGATAAGAATGGCGTTCTGGTTTTCGCTGGTGTTGCTAGCGCTGCCGCTGACCGTCGGCCCCGACGAGGATGGCCGCGAGAGCGTCGGGCCGTTCCAGGCGCTTTTTGCGGCGCGCGAAGCGGTCGGCGACATCGCCGGCATTTGCGAGCGCAAGCCGGACGTCTGCGAAACCGGCAAGTCGGCGATGCATACGATCAGCGCCCGGGCCAAGGAAACCGCCAAGATCGCCGCCGCCATGCTGGACGACAAGAGCGCCGAGACCTCGCCCGATACATCGCTGGCCACCGGCAGCGTCGCCGAGGACATCGTGCTGCCGGCGACAGTCAACATACCTGCCAAGCTGGTGGCGAAGAACTAAACACCGTTTCAGCTGGTATCTACAGCGACACCGCAGGCCGGTCGGACCTCTCGATGCCTGCGGTGCTTTTCTTCTTTTTCCGTGACGCCGCAGCCGCGGATGACTATATCCCGAGCAATGGCCACGACGATCCAGACGATCCGCGACGACTTCTCCCTGCTCGACGAGTGGGAAGACCGCTATCGCTATGTGATCGAGCTCGGCGAAGCGCTGCCGCCATTTCCCGACGCCGAACGCAACGCCGCCAACAAGGTGCCGGGCTGCGTCAGCCAGGTCTGGCTGACCACGAGCCGAGCGCCGGGCGCCGATCCGGTCATCACCTTCACAGGCGATTCAGACGCTCATATCGTACGCGGTCTGGTCGCCATCATGTTGGCGCTGTTTTCGGGACGGACTGCCAGCCAGATCCTTGAAACGGACGCCGAGGCGACGCTGAGGTCGCTTGGCCTCGACGAACATCTGTCGCCGCAGCGGGCCAATGGCCTGCGCTCAATGGTCAAGCGCATCAAGCGCGACGCCGAGATGGCTCTCAAGCAGACTGCTTGATTGCTCTATCTTCTCTTCTTTCGACGCAATTCCCAAGAGAAAGCGCTCGGCAGTTTTCCTGGAATTGTTCTAGAAACAAAACGGCGCCGTAAGGGGCGCCGTTGATCTTGTCCATTGGAGCCGGTGTTACCGCCCCTTGCGCTTGCGGCCGAGGCCCATCTTCTTGGCCAGCTGCGAACGGGCAGCGGCATAGTTAGGGGCAACCATCGGATAGCTGGCGTCGAGATTCCACTTCTCGCGGTATTCATCGGGCGTCAGACCGTAATGGGTCATCAGGTGGCGCTTCAGCGACTTGAACTTCTTGCCATCTTCAAGGCAGACGATGTAATCGTCATGAACAGAGCGCTTCGGGTTTACCGCAGGCTTCTGCTTGTCGGCCGGAGGCTGTTCGCTTGCTCCGCCCACGCGCCCGAGAGCGGCATGGACATCAGCGATAAGGTTCGGCAGTTCGCCGACGGGCACGGGATTGTTGCTGACATAGGCTGCCACCACATCGGCGGTCAGCTCGATCAGCGCATCGCTATTTCTGGAAGGTGTTTCGACGATATCCATGGTTTAGGCCCCAACGAAGGATGTTTCTGTTTGCGCCCTTTTTGGAAGATCGGGCATGGCGCGAATTTCACGCGGGAAGAGCTTCATGGATTCGCGTCCGGGCATCTTAATGAGCCCACAGACAAAGTAAGTCAATTCGCATCTTGCGCTATATTCAACGATATTCATCGAATAGTCGCTCTTCAGCTTCAATCTTTCGTGCACTCTGTAACTTCGCGATATTTTCTGGTCGGACCAGGACTAGCATGACGTAAGGTCACACCACCGCTAAATCAGCAAGGACTCATAAAGTGGGCAGCGATGCTTGGTCTATGCTTCGAGGTTTGGGCGGCTGATTGTCGGATTCGTACCAAACCGCAAGTTGCAAAGCGTTGGCGAAACCCGCCGAAGAAGATCTTCGGTCTGACCGGATTCAATACGGCGTGAGGTATTTTCCATAGACCCAGCCACTAACAAAACCACCATTTTGCGCCGGGTCGTGCCAAACTTGACACCATTGATAGCGAATTGCCTGTTTCTGTTTCCAGTGCGGCTGGCCGGCGATCTCCAGAAGATTCAAGCCGCTGGTGCACTTGCCGGTCATCTGCAGGATCGTCCCGTTGGGATAGGCGGCCTGCTTCTGCGAGGTGCCGGACGGATATTTGCGAACGTTGAGCGTGTCGCCGAACGGCACGCCAGCCACTTGCCAAGCGGCGAACGCGGTTGCATGAGACTGGCCGGTGAAAGCCATAACGGTCGAAGCGACGACGGCGAGAGCCGCAGCGGTGTTGATATGGAAATTCATCATCCTCTCCTTTTGGCTCATCTCCCGAGCCCGCCGCAACCAATACATCCCGGCCCTTGAACCCGCGCTGATCGGCGTGTTCATTTGCCATTCAAGTAATTTCTTCAGTGAGACGCAATGACCAAGACCTCAGCTTTTCCGACCGCCAGCCCGCCGAGCCCCGAGAAACACCCCGTCTTCGACACGCATCACGGCATTACCCGCACAGATGACTATGCCTGGCTGAGGGCCGAGAACTGGCAGGCGATGTTCAGGGACCCTTCCCTGCTTGAGGGCCGCATCCGCGCCCATCTCGAAGCCGAAAACGCCTATCAAGCAGTGCTTATGGCCGATACGCTAGAGCTTCGGAAGCAGCTGTTCGGCGAGATGAAGCGGCGCATCAAGGAAGATGATTCGACGGTGCCGATGAAGGATGGCCCCTATGCTTACGGCTCATCCTTCAAGCTTGGCGGCGAACAGCCCCGCTATTTCCGCATGCCGCGCGATGGCGGCGATGAGCAGATCCTGCTCGATGGCGACGCGGAAGCCGAGGGCAAGCCCTATTTCCGCCTCGGCGGCGTCGACCATTCGGCCGATCACCGCAAGCTGTTGTGGGCGTTCGACGACAAGGGCTCTGAATTCTTCACACTTCGCGTGCGCGATCTCACCAGCGGCAAGGAACTGAGCGACCAGATCGAGGCCACCAGTGGTGGCGGCGTCTGGAATGCCGCCGATGACGGCTTCTTCTACACAAGGCTCGACGAC
Organism: Mesorhizobium sp. P170090; assembly: GCF_057786115.1. Classification (NCBI taxonomy): domain Bacteria; kingdom Pseudomonadati; phylum Pseudomonadota; class Alphaproteobacteria; order Hyphomicrobiales; family Phyllobacteriaceae; genus Mesorhizobium; species Mesorhizobium sp. P170090. The sequence continues at coordinate 2,885,287 of NZ_JBYNWH010000001.1, read as the reverse complement.
AATCATCGCCCGTCCAAGGTGCTGTTCCACGCGCTCGGCGGCAGCCCCCTTAATGACCGGCTGATTTATGAGGAAACCGATCCCGGCTTCTTCATGGATGTCGGCGGCACGCGCTGCAACGAATGGATCATGATCGGGATCAACGATCACGAAACCTCGGAATATCACCTGATGCGCGCCGATGAGCCTTTCGCCGAGCCAAAGCTGGTGGCAAAGCGCGAGACTGGCCTGCAATATGATCTGGAAGAAGGCGGCGACATCTTCTTCGTCCTCACCAATGCCGACGGCGCCAAGGACTTCAAGATCATGACGGCGCCGGCTAATGACCCGGTTCGCGCCAATTGGGAAGAGCTGGTGGCGCACGAGCCAGGCCGGCTGATCCTGTCGGTGGTCGGCTTCAGGGATCATATGGTCAGGCTCGAACGCAAGGAAGGGCTGCCGCGCATCGTCGTGCGCGATCGCCGCAGCGGCGAGGAGCATCTGATCTCGTTCGACGAAGAGGCGTTCTCGCTCGGCCTGTCGGGGTCCTATGAATACGACACCGAGATCATGCGCTTCACCTATTCGTCGATGACGACCCCGGCGCAGGTCTTCGACTACAATATGCGCAGCCGCGAGCGTGTGCTGCTGAAGACCCAGGAAGTGCCGTCCGGTCACAATCCGGATCATTATGTCACGCGCCGGCTGATGGCGCCGGCCGCCGATGGCGAACTGGTGCCGGTCTCGCTCCTGCATCACCGCGACACGCCGCTCGATGGCTCCGCGCCGTGCCTGCTTTACGGCTACGGCTCTTACGGCATTGCCATCCCGGCGGCGTTCAACACCAACTGGTTCTCGCTGGTCGACCGTGGCTTTGTCTTTGCCATCGCCCATGTCCGCGGCGGCAAGGACAAGGGCTATGGCTGGTATGACGACGGCAAGCGGGCGCACAAGATGAACACGTTCACCGATTTCATCGCCGTCGCGCAGCATCTCGTCGCCGAGCGTTACACCCAACACGACCGCATCGTCGCGCAAGGCGGCTCGGCCGGCGGCATGCTGATGGGTGCGATCGCCAACATGGCGCCGCAAAATTTCGGCGCCATCGTTGCCGAGGTCCCCTTTGTCGACGTGCTGACCACGATGCTCGACGCAAGCTTGCCGCTGACGCCGCCGGAGTGGCCGGAATGGGGCAACCCGATCGCGTCGGCGGAAGATTACCAAACGATCGCCGCCTACTCACCCTATGACAATGTCGCCGATCACGACTACCCGCCGATCCTGGCGCTGGCCGGCCTCACCGATCCGCGCGTCACCTATTGGGAGCCGGCCAAATGGGTGGCGCGGCTGCGCGAGCGCAAGAGCGGCGACAATCCGGTGCTGTTCAAGATCAACATGGATTCCGGCCATGCCGGCGCCTCCGGCCGCTTTTCAAGGCTGGAGGAGATCGCCTATACCTACTCCTTCGCGCTCAAGGTTACGGCCAAGCCCGAACCTGAGGTGACGGGCAAGGCTGAGAATGCAACGGAGGCGTCGCAATGATCGATCTATCCACCTTGACGGCTTACATAGCGGTTGTGCTTGGCTTTGTGTTTATTCCTGGCCCAGCCACGCTTTTGACGGTCGCGCGCGCGACGAGTTCCGGAACCAGGGTTGGCGTCGCGACGGGCGCGGGCGTCGCGGCTGGCGATGTGTTCCATACCATCATGGCGATGGTCGGCATTTCGGCGATCATCGCCACTTCGGCAACGCTGTTCAGCGTCGTAAAATATATCGGCGCGGCGTATCTGGTTTACCTCGGCATTCGCGCGATCATCGAGAGAATACCGGCCGACCCTACTGCCGGCGCACTCGCGATCTCCGCCAGCAAGGCGTTTCGTCAAGCTGTCCTGACCGAAGTGCTAAACCCAAAGACGGCGCTTTTCTTCCTCGCCTTCCTGCCCCAGTTCGTGCGGCCTGAAAACGGATCGGTGATGCTCCAGCTGATGACGCTGGGCATAATCTTTGTTCTGCTCGGCTTTTTCAGCACAATCGTCTTTGCCGTGAGTGCGGGCCGGCTCGGCACGTTCCTGCGCCGCAATCCGTCGGTGGTGAAATGGCAAGGCAAGGTGGTTGGCGGCATCTACTGCGCGTTAGGCGTTCGTCTGGCCTTGCAGCAGCGCTGATGTCGAAGCCAAAAGCGCGCCCGTCGAGGCGCGCCGGTCGTCACTTTTTGAATTCCGGGCTGCTCATTTTCACTCGCATTTGCAATGGCTGCGCGCTACCCATGCGCGCCACCTTCCAGACCATGACATACGCAAAGGGGCCACTATGTTGCTCGTCGACACCTATCTCGAGAAATCACCGATCCAGGGCATCGGGGTTTTCGCCAGGAACCACATTGCCAAGGGCACGCTGGTCTGGAAGCTCGACCCCAAATTCGACCGGATCATCGACGTCGAGACCTATGAAGGCGAGAGCGGCCCGGTGAAGAACTATCTCGACCGTTATTCCTATCCAGACCGCCGGGATCCGAACTACATCGTCTTCGAAGCCGACGACGCCCGCTACATGAACCATGACGACGAACCGAATTGCGATGTCTCCTCGCCCGAGGAAACCTATGCCTTGCGCGACATCGCACCCGGCGAGGAACTGACCTGCAATTACAGCCATTTCTTCGAGACGGGCTTCGACTTCCTCGGCGATCGCCACCTGTAGATGGCCACCTGTAGCCGGGATCACTTGGCCGGCTTGCTGCGCACCGGGTAGCCGTTGGGATGTGGCGGCACCGCCTTGAGATAGGCGGCTATCGCCGCGCGATCTGCCGGCGGCAGTTCGGCCATGTTGCGCTGCACGTCGACCATGGCGCCGCCTACCGAATCGAAATCAGGGGTAAAACCGGTTTCGAGATAGTTGGCGATGTCGGCTTCCGACCAGTCACCGAGCCCGCCTTCGCCCGATGTGATGTTCGGCACGATGCCGCTGCCTTCGGCGGCCGCCGCGCCAGCCAGCCACTGGCTCTTCCTGGTGGCGCCGGTGACGTCGCGCGGCGTGTGGCATTCGCCGCAATGGCCGGGTCCCTCGACCAGATAGCGGCCGGCCAGTACCGGATCAGGCGTGCCATCGGCAAAGGCAATCACCGGCTCCTTGCTGAGATAGAGCCGCTTCCACAGGCCGAGGCCGCGACGGATGTTGAAGGGGAAACTCAGCGAATTGTCCGGCGCCTTGCCGGCCACCGCCGGCAGCGTCTTCAGGAACGCATAGAGATCGGCAATATCAGCCGGCTTCATGCGGGCGTAGGATGTGTAGGGGAAGGCCGGATAGAAATGCTCGCCCGACGGCGACACGCCCTTCAGCATGGCGTTGGCAAGGTCCTCGACCGTCCAGGCGCCGATGCCGTCCTTGGGATCCTGCGAGATGTTGGGCGGCACGAAGGTGCCGAACGGCGTCTTGAGCTCGAGGCCGCCGACCAGTTGCAAACGGCCGTCGCCTTGCGAGCCCGGCTTGGCGTGACAGGAGGTGCAGCCGCCGGCATTGAAAATGCGCTTCCCCCTGGCGGCGTCGCCGGGGCCGAGCTGCGCCAGGGTGCCAGTGTCGAGCTTGACCGGCGCCGACAGGAACCAGCCGGCGCCGGCACCGACGACGCCCAGGACAAGGGCGGCGCCGACAAATTTTTTCCACAAGGGCATTGCCCGGGATCAGCTCTTCTTCACCCGATAGGTCTTGTGGCAGGTGCCGCAATCACTGCCGAGCGTATCGATCTGCGCCTTCAGCGCATCGACATCGGCGGGTGCGGCGGCGACTGCGGCCTTGACGTCGGCGAGGTACTTGTCCTCGGTCGATTTGAAGCCCGCCATGTCTTCCCAGATTTTGGGCGAGGCGGTGGTATCACCGCTGTCGCTGCCGGCCGGGAACAGCGCGTCGACATCGAACTTCTCGGCATTGACTTGCAGCGCCTGCAGCGCCGTCAGCACGGCGGCGGCATCGAAGTCTGCCTCGCCCTTGGCGATTTTCGACAGGCCGCCGACAATCTTGCCGCGTTCCTTCATCAGTCCCTGTCGGTCGAGGATCGGGTCGGCAAAAGCCGCCGAGGCGGCGAGGCTGAGCATAGAGATGGCGATAACAAGCTTTCTCATTCAATTGGCTCCAGGATGATGAGGGGTCGCGACCTAACGTTAACGGAGGGCGGGCCGGGATTATTCCCTGTCCGCCGGCCGGATTCTGCCGAATTTTGTGTGCCTGCTGCTTCAGCTGAGAAAGAAAAGCCCCGGAGTACCGGGGCTTCTCTGGGTCGATCAGGCTTTCGCCTCTTCGTACATTTCAAGGACATGGTCCCAGTTGATGAGGCTGTCAACGAAGGCCTCGAGATATTTCGGCCGCGCGTTGCGGTAGTCGATGTAATAGGAATGTTCCCAGACATCGACGCCGAGGATCGGCGATGCGCCATGGACGAGCGGGTTCTCGCCGTTCGGCGTCTTGGAGATCGCCAGCTTGCCGTCCTTGACCGAGACCCAGGCCCAGCCCGAACCGAACTGCGTGGTGCCGGCGGCGATGAAGTCGGCCTTGAACTTGTCGTAGCCGCCGAGGTCGGCGTCGAAAGCCTTCTGCAGGGCGCCCGGAAGCTGGTTGCCGCCGCCGCCCTTCTTCATCCACTTCCAGAAATGGATGTGGTTGTAGTGCTGGGCTGCGTTGTTGAAGAGGCCGGCATTCTTGCCGAACGACTGCTTGACCACCTCTTCGACCGACAGATCGCCAAGGCCCGCTTCGGCGGCCAGCTTGTTGCCGTTGTCGACATAAGCCTTGTGGTGCTTGTCGTGGTGATACTCCAGCGTCTCCTTCGACATGTAAGGCTGCAAGGCCTCGTAGTCGTAGGGCAAGGCGGGCAATTCAAAAGCCATCGGTCATACTCCTCATGGAAAAATCCGGTGCGGATACCGGATTAAGATAGGGCTGCATTGATCTGGAACAACTCCGGAATGAAGCGCCAATTGCCTTTTAGCGGCTCAACCGGCGGAAGTCGAATGCGCCCATTCCCAATAAAGGTCGCGCGCTTTCTTGGCCACCGGCCCGGGCTGCAGATCGCGGTCCTCGATGCGGGTGATCGGCACGACCTTGGAATGATTTCCGGTCGAAAAGATCTCATCGGCTTCGAGAAAGTCGCGCACCGACAGCATCTTCTCCGTGGTCTTGAAGCCGTAATCGCCAAGCAGCGTCATGGTGCGCGAGCGGGTGATGCCGGACAGGAAGGTGCCGTTGGGCGCCGGCGTCAACACGTGGCTGTCCTTGACCAGGAAGATGTTCGAGGTTCCGGTCTCGGCGACATTGCCCAGCATGTCCAGCACCAGCGCATTGTCGAAGCCGCGTCCCTTCGCTTCGAGGATGGCGCGGCCATTGTTGGGATAGAGGCAGCCGGCCTTGGCATTGGTCGGCATGGTCTCGATGGTCGGCCGCCGGAACGGCGACACGGTGATCGAAAAGCCGGTCGGCGAGATCATCGGCGATTCGTAGAGGCAGAGGCAGAAACGGGTCGAGGCCGGATCGGCCGGCACGCCCATATAGCCGCCATGCTCGGCCCAGTACATCGGCCTGATGTAGACCGCTGTCTTGCCGTCGAACTTCTTCAGCCCGTCCCAGGTCAGTCCAACAATCTCATCGGCGCTCATCGACGGCGCGAGGCCGAGCGCGGTCGCCGATGCGTTCACCCTAGCGGCATGCAGCTCGAGATCGGGGGCGACGCCTTCGAACCAGCGGGCGCCGTCGAAGACGCTGGTGCCGAGCCACATGGCGTGGCTGCGCGGACCCAGAATGGCGACGTTGCCTTCGTACCAGTCGCCGTCGACGAAGGTCCATGTCGCCGATAGCGCCGCAGTCGCCAGTGTCATTGTTCGGTTCCGCTTCAAAGCTGCCTGTGCCAAGCATTGGAAGATGCTTTGACCGGCGCCGTCAACCGGCATGGAGCGGTTTTTGTTGAGGCCAGAGCGCCCCAAGAAAGCGATCAAGACTACAATCGATGCTTGCACCTTGCGCCGCCTGCCCTCAAAACTGTCGCCATGCATTACGCGGCTTACGTTTTCGACGCCTATGGCACGTTGTTCGACGTGCACGCCGCCGTGCGCCGTCACGACGGCGAGATCGGCCCTGACGGCCCGCTGCTTTCGGAAATCTGGCGCGCCAAGCAGCTGGAATATTCCTGGGTGCGCACGCTGATGGGCGGCTATGCCGATTTCTGGCAGCTCACCGAACAGGCGCTCGATTTCGCCCTGCGCAAGGTTCCCTCCGCCGACAAGGGACTGAAGGCCAAGCTGCTCGAAGCCTATTGGCGGCTCGACTGCTATCCGGAAGTGCCGGCCGTGCTGAAGGCACTGAAAGCATCCGGCGCCAAGCTCGCAATCCTGTCCAACGGCTCGCCCGAGATGCTGGAAGCGGCGGTCAAGTCGGCCGCCCTCGACCAGGTGCTGGACGATATCTTTTCGGTCGACGCCGTCAGGCGCTTCAAGACCGACCCGTCGACCTACGACATGGTGGCGACGGGCTGGCAACTCTATCCGGGCGCCGTCTCGTTCCAGTCGTCCAACCGCTGGGACATCGCCGGCGCCACCAAATTCGGCTTTCGCACCGTCTGGATCAACCGCGCCAACCAGCCCGAGGAATACCGGGATTTCCCGCCGGCGCTGATCCTGCCGTCGCTTGAAGGCCTGCTGACCGGCGGCTGATCACTCTGTTGCCTTCGAGCAACAGTGGCAGGGCGGTCACAGCTTCGCCTTTGTTTGTCCACCCTCAGGCCAGAATCGGAACCGCCTATCGCGTCAGGCATTGGGGGAGGCCGACCACTGCGCCGCCTGAAGGCATTCACGCTTTCTTGCGATTTGAGACTTAAAAAAGGCAACCATGTTGAAGACCGAAATTGACCACTATCGCCTGAGCCGTCGCGGCTTTCTGAATGCCGCAGCCCTTGGCGCCGCCTCGATTGCGGTCTCCGCCTGCACCACCACCGGACCGGCACCGGCGCCGGTCGAACCGCCACCGCCGACCTATGATGAGCCGCCGCTCGGCGACTATGCGACGATGTACGGCCCGATTTCCGACAGCGGGTTCGAGCTCCCAGCGATCCCGATCAAGAAGATGGACCCGCAGTTCCTGCGCCAGATCGTTCCCGATCCGACCGGCCAGCGGCCAGGTACCATCATCGTCGATACGACCAACCATTTCCTCTATCTGGTGCGCGAAGGCGGCCAGGCGATCCGTTACGGCGTCGGCCTCGGCCGCGCCGGCTTCGAATGGTCGGGAGACGCCGTCGTCCAGTGGAAGCAGAAATGGCCGAAATGGACGCCGCCCGATGAGATGGTTGCCCGCCAGCCTGAACTGGAAGAATACAGCGCCAAGAACGGCGGCATGCCCGGCGGCCTCAAGAACCCGCTCGGCGCCCGCGCGCTCTACCTGTTCCACGACAACGTCGACACGCTCTACCGCCTGCATGGCTCGCCGGAATGGAACTCGATCGGCAAATCCGTCTCGTCAGGCTGCGTGCGCCTGATAAATCAGGACATCATCGACCTCTACGACCGCGTGCCGTCGAAGAGCCCGGTTATCGTGACGTCCGACATCGGCCAGCCGATGGCGGCGAGCGCAAACCGCAGAGCCATCCCGATCGATGGCGGGGTGCCGGATGGCTCGGTCCTGCTCGGCCCGGTGACCTGATCGACTTCATCGATGCCATGAAGCGGCAGGTTCCGCTCCATGCGGCAAACCCCCGCCAGGATCCCGATAGCTTTACGCGAATGCCTGGGGTTCGCATCCAAGATATGCAATGCCGGCAACAGGAGGCCAAAAAAGACGTCCAGACGAACCATGGAGCCGCTGCAATCGGGGCGGCCATGCCCTGTCAATCTCGACGCTGCTGTGTTTCGTTACCGATTGATGTATATTAGACGGGAGTATGATTGCAGAGACATACATTTCATTAGATCATTGATGGCGGGGGAACGCCGATGGTGGGATTTGATTTCGATAGTCCGCCTGCCGACGGCGCCGAGGCCAACCTGTCGGCCGAATGCGAGCGCCAATTGCTGCCGCTCGTCCGCGGAATTGTCGAGGCGGCGGTTGCCGCCGGGTGGAGCCAGGAAGACGTTCTTCTGGCCATGGTCGAGCTGTGCTGGGATCTGTACGAGAAACGCCGAGGCAATCTTTAGCAGGCCTGCGTGAGCCGGATAATTCCGTAGCGCCGGCCAAGCCAGGCCATGTTTTTCTCGCGCAAACTTTTTTCTTCACCTACAATGTTTTTTCTATCCGCGGGATGCGCTACGCTGCCTTTGGGCAGGACTATGGGGGATACAAATTACCGTCCGGATTTCCGGGTTGGCTGTTTGAACGGCACGGAATTTCGATGGGCTGGCAAAGCGGCTGAGGCAAGGCTGAATGAAAAATGCGGGCGAGGTTCAGGAACGCAGCGCAGGCGCCGATCGGGTCGATCGGCACGCCCTCGACACAATCCCCGAAAATGCCAATCCCAGAAGAGCAACCATGCGGGGGAGCGGGACATGCTCTGTCCGCAGCCCTGGATCGCTCCCGGAGGGTCGCCATCGCCGAAGTCGCCTACCTCGCGGGATTTTCGGATCAAGGCCATTTGGCCACCGCCATGAAGAAGCACAAGGGAAAGAAGCCATGATTCGGGCGATAACTGCTGCTGGATCCCGTGACAATGACAGATAGTCGACCAGCTCTGGCAATGGCCGCGCGATCTATATTCGGAATACAATGCTGGATTGTGACGGCACACTATGCACAATAACTAGGCAAAATGGTAAGATAAGATCGGAAAATAGTCAGGTAGCCTTGGCTAAAAATTCAAACCTGTAAATTTATAGTCAAAATCCTGGTAAAATTTTCATTTGAGCTCAAATTCTTCTTTGCAATATAAAGCAGCATCTGTAGGATTCGAAGGAACGCCCAGGAGCAAACGTGAATTCTGGGCGCCTCGATATAGCACAGGATTGGATTGATCGGCGCAGCAGTGGCAGAGACGAAGATGCAACATAGAGGCAACGTCCAGGAAAGCGCCGGGACAGAGCGGCGGCGCGCGGATCGTCGCATCTTCGACGGAATTCCGGAAAGCGCGGGGCGCTACCTGGTCACGTTTCGAGGCGGCGCGGCTCATGTCGTTCATCGGCCGGGATCACACACATTCAAAGCGGCGGAACATTTCGCTTCGGTTCTGCTTGCCCCCTCACCAGGGATAGCGGCATCGCTGGGCAGCGACAAAGTCCACGAATACGACGGCGACGTCGGTATGATCATGGTCGTCCCAGCCGATCTCGGCGGCAAGGTGACCCGGTCATCCACCACGGAAAGCGCAATCGTGGCGCTCACCCCCGAGAGTCTCTTCGAGCTGGCAACGCGTGAATTCGACACCGGCCATGCCGAGCTTCAACCGCCGCCGTACGGGACCGTCGACTTCCAGGCGCTGCAACTCGCGCAGTTGCTAAAGGCGGAACTGACGGATCGGGAAACTCCAAACGACTTCTATGTCGATTCGTTGGTCACCATGTTCGGCGTCCATTTGCTTCGGAACTACGCAGGAGCGCGAAAGTTGCCACAAGCCCCAAAGGGCGGTCTGTCGAACCGCAGCGCCCGGCGGGTGCGGGAATTCCTGGAGGTAAATTTTTCCAGCAAGATCGCGGTGGCCGAGCTGGCCGCACTCTGTGGCCTGTCGCCGAGCCATTTCATCCTGGCATTCACCAAGACTTTTGGCGAGCCGCCGCACAAATACCTGCTGCGGCTGCGTCTCGATTTCGCCGAAAAACTTCTCATCGAGAGCGACCTGTCGATTGCGGAAGTCGCTCATCTCAGTGGATTCTCGGACCAGAGCCACTTGACAGTCACCATGTCCAGATACCGGAACAGAACCCCCAGGCAGGTGAAGCTGCAACGTTAACGCTTGTTGCGGCGCGCATGATTGTCCGTGGCGATACCTCGATTGATCTTCAGTATAGTCGAAGGTTGTGTGGCAGAGCAGTCACAGTCGTCGCGCAGGGACCAAATACCGGATTTTCCTACAAAGATTCCGGATTATTCCAAAATACCTGCACCGCGAATGTGCTCATGGTCGCGATGGAAGTCATTTGGGGCGGGGGAGCAACCAGATGATACAGCATGTCGGATTGTCCCATGGACATTCAATTCGCGGAAATCGAGGTCTTCGCGCCTAAGGCCGAAGCGGCCTGGGCTGCACTTCAACGCCAATACGCCAGCCGGATCAGCGCTGCGGAACTCGACCATCTCCTGGCCTGTTTCGTGCTTGGACTGACCTCTCCCGCTTGTGGTGAAGGCGATCCGGGATTTCATTTCGATCTCTGCCGCGCGCTGGTGGCGGTAAGCCTGCCGCCGGAACGGACGGAGGCTGCACTGCATACGGTTCCAGAACCGACGCAGCCATGGGTCGCGAGCGCCTATCAGCTGATTGAAAAACAAGGCGCGAAGGTCGGTCTCTCGTTGCGGGAGAAGACGCGCAATTTCGAAGATTTTTTGGCCACCGAGGCGAATGGTGCGGCACATCAGAGCGCCTCGGCAATTGCGAGGAAAAACTAGCATGACCAAACGCGTCGAGGGGCGGAGAAGGATCGAACTTTCTTCAAGCTTTGTCGGAAACTGGATCGCGGGCGCGGCCGACAGCCGCTCGGTGCGGCGCCGCCTGATGGCGGTGCTGCGCAACGCGTGCCGCGTGCTCGGCATGCGACGCAAATGTCTGGGGCTTGGCACGCTGGGCAGCGGCAGAATTGCGGCAGCGGCGCTGGGTGCAATCGCATTCGGGAGCATCGCCACCCCGGCGTCCGCGCAGTATGCCGCCGGCGGCGGCACCGCGACCGCCAGTGGCTCAGTCGCTATCGGCCCGGCCGCGACGGCCTCTCAGCTCAATGCTGTTGCGATCGGGACCCGGTCTGTCGGGTCAACGCAATACGCAGTGGCAATCGGCCAGGATGCGCAGGCCACAGGCACCGGCGGCGCGGTGGCGATCGGCGGCGGCGCGATTTCAAACAACATCAATACGGTAGCCATTGGCGTTCAGTCCGACGCCACTGCGGCCGGGGCCAGCGCACTGGGCACAAACTCCCACGCTTCGGGATCGAACTCCACCGCGGTCGGTGTCGGCGCCACGGCCAGCAACAATTATGCGTTCGCCACTGGCTACGGGTCGGTAGCCAGCGCCCAATACGCATACGCCATGGGCTATCAGTCCAGTGCTAGTGGCCTGCGCGGTATGGCGCTTGGATATCAAGCAACCCAGAGCGGAATCGATTCCCTTGCCCAAGGTACCAACGCCAATGCAGGCAGTCAAAACGCCATCGCGATAGGCTTCCAGTCGGTCGCGTCCGATATCAACTCTATCAATATCGGCGCGCGCACCGTTGCGGGGTCAGGGGCCTTGGCCCAAGGCGCCATCGCCCTTGGCACGGATGTCACAGCAAATCAGCAAAACGCCCTTGCCATTGGCGTCCTGACCAAAGCAACGGGAACGAACGCCGCAGCGGTGGGTAGAGGAGCCAGTGCATGGGGCAACCAGTCCATCGCATTCGGCACGGGCGCGCAGGCGGGCGTTCAGGCCAACACGGCTGTGCCCAACAGCATCGCGATCGGTACCAATTCGCTCTCTTCGGGCGCTTTCGCCACGGCGATGGGTGCTACCTCGGTTGCGAGTGGCTCCGCCAGCACAGCGATCGGCAACACGGCTGTCGCCAGCGGCGCGAACGCCTCCTCATTCGGGTCCGGCGCGAATGCGACGGGAGACAATTCTCTTGCCGCCGGTGTCAGCGCCGCCGCTAGCGGGATTGCCAGCACCGCGCTCGGCATCGGCTCCAAGGCCAGTGCCACCAACGCCGTGGCGATCGGTAATGCTGCGGTCGCCAATTCCGCCGACGCGGTTGCCATCGGCACGGCCGCGACGGCCACGGGCGGCAAGGCTGTCGCCATTGGCGCCGGCAACACGGCTTACGGCAACGGCGCGGTCTCCATCGGCGATCCGAGCTATGCCAGCGGCACCGGCGCCTTCACCGGCGGCGCCAACAACATCGCCAACAGCGACGGCACGGCAACCGCCACAGCCGCAAACCAGGCCGCAGGCGCGGTTGCCATCGGCAACAACAACAAGGCCGTCGGGCAAGGCTCCGTGGCGCTGGGCAATGGCTCGACGGCGGGTGCAGCCGGCCTTGCCGGCAATGTCGCGCTGGGCAACGGCGCGACGGCGACGGCAAGCTCCGGCGACGTAGCGCTCGGTTCGGGCTCGGTGACCGCGACGGCGGTCGGCACCAGCGGCGCGACGATCGGCGGCACGGCCTACAGCTTCGCCGGCACGACGCCGACGAGCACTGTCAGCGTCGGCGCGCTCGGCGCGGAGCGGACCATCACCAATGTCGCGGCGGGCCGGCTCAGCAACTCGTCGACCGACGCGATCAACGGCTCGCAGCTGTTTGCGACCAACCAGCAGGTGACGCAGAACACGGCGGCGATCGCCGCCAACACCGCCGACATCACCAATCTCGGCAACACGATCAACAGCATCAGCACCGGTGGCGGCATCAAGTATTTCCACGCCAATTCGACGGCGGCGGACTCGTCCGCAACGGGCACGGACTCCGTTGCTATCGGACCAGTCGCGACCGCGACGGGGACAAACGCCATCGCGGCCGGCACCAATTCGAGCGCCTCCGACGCCAACGCCTCGGCCTTCGGCAGCGGCGCCGTCGCATCGGCGCTTGACGCAACGGCGATGGGATACATCTCCAAGGCCTCGGGCCAATACAGCACCGCCGTCGGTGCCAACGCCAATGCCACAGCCACGTCCAGCACCGCGATCGGCCAGAACGCGTTTGCAACCGCCTTTCAAGCGACCGCTCTCGGCGTAGGAGCGAATGCCGGCGCCCAGAATGCAATCGCGCTGGGCGCCCTCGCCAATGCCAGCAACGCCGGCGACGTGGCGCTCGGCTCGGGCTCGGTAACCGCCGCGGCGGTCGGCACCGCCGGCACGACGATCGGCGGCGTCGCCTACAACTTCGCCGGCACGACGCCGGCAAGCACCGTCAGCGTCGGCGCGGTCGGCGCGGAACGCACCATCACCAATGTCGCGGCGGGCCGGCTCAGCAATTCGTCGACCGACGCGATCAACGGCTCGCAGCTCTTCGCCACCAACCAGCAGGTGACGCAGAATACGACCGACATCGCCGCCAACACCGCCGACATCACCAATCTCGGCAACACGATCAACAGCATCAGCACGGGCGGCGGCATCAAGTATTTCCACGCCAATTCGACGCTGGCGGATTCGCAGGCGCTGGGGACGGATTCCGTTGCCATCGGCCCGAATGCTGTGGCCAACAATGCCGGCGACGTGGCGATCGGCGCGAATGCGGTGTCGACCGCGACCACGGCGGTCGGCGGCACCACGATCGGCGGCGTTGCCTACACCTTCGCCGGCGCGACGCCCGCGGGTGCATTCTCGGTCGGCTCGGTGGGCGCCGAACGCCAGATCCAGAACGTCGCGGCCGGGCAGTTGAGCAACTCCTCGACCGATGCGGTCAACGGCTCGCAGCTGTTTGCGACCAACCAGCAGGTGACGCAGAACACCACCGACATTGCCGCCAATACTGCTGACATCACCAATCTCGGCAATTCGATCAGCAATATTACGGGCGACACCTCGCTGGCCTACACCGACGCCAATGGCGACGGCATCCGCTATGTGCGCACCAACGACCGGACGCTCGCCGTCGCCGACTCTTTCGCGCAGGGGATCGGCTCGTCCGCCCTCGGCTACCAGGCGACCGCGAGCGCCGACAATGCGCTGGCGCTCGGCCGCGACACCCAGGCCAGCGTCATCGGCGGCGTGGCGCTCGGCGCCGGCTCGGTTTCGGACCGGGCGGTCGCGCCCGTATCGGGATCGATCCTCTCCGGCACCGGCCTCATTCCCTACAACACCGCGGACATGAGCCTGCTCGGCGCCGTCTCGGTCGGCACCTCCACCTCCTATCGCCAGATCATCAACGTGGCCGACGGCACGCAGGACCAGGACGCGGTCACGCTTCGCCAGTTGAAGGGCGCGCTGAGCTCGTTCGCGGTGACGGGAAGCTTGTATTTCCACGCCAATTCGACGGCAGCGGACTCGCTCGCGGTCGGCGTCGATTCGGTTGCGGTCGGTCCGCGCACCACCGTCAATGGCGACAATGGCATCGGCATCGGCAATGGCGCCATCGTGCAGCAGACGGCGCCGGGAGGCATTGCGATCGGCCAGAACTCGACCGTCAACCAGGCCGACAGTATCGCCCTCGGCACCAACGCGACCACCAACGGAGCGCAGGCGGTGGCGCTCGGCGCCGGCGCAAAGGCCAACGAGCCGGGCAGCGTCGCGCTCGGCGCGGGCTCGACGACGGCGGCGGCGGTCGCCACCACCGGCACCACGATCAACGGCGTTGCCTATACCTTCGCCGGAACAGCTCCGACGAGCACGGTCAGCGTCGGCACCGTCGGCAACGAGCGCACCGTCACCAATGTCGCGGCGGGCCGGATCAGCGGCACCTCCACCGACGCCATCAACGGCAGCCAGCTCTTCGCCACCAACCAGGCGGTCGAAGCCATGCAGGGTAGCGTCGGCGACCTCAACCAGTTCGCCGTCCAGTACGACAAGGACGGGAACGGCAACAAGTCCAACTCGATTACCCTTGCCGGCGGCGACCCGAACACGCCGGTGGTCATCCACAATGTCGGGCCGGGCGTTGCCAACACCGATGCGGTCAATGTTCAGCAGTTCAACAGCGGGTTAGCACTCAACCTGGACAATTCGAAGAACTACACCAACCAGGTGGCGGCCACCACGCTGCAGCAAGCCAATGCGTATGCGGACTCCAAACTCAGCCAGCTCAACATGGACATGGGAGAGGTCAGGGGCGAGGCGCGCCAGGCTGCGGCAATCGGCTTGGCGGCCGGCTCGCTGCGCTACGACGATCGTCCCGGCAAGCTGAGCGTGGCCGCCGGCGGAGGCTATTGGCGCGGTGAAGGCGCCCTGGCCTTCGGCGCCGGCTACACCAGCGAGGAAGGACGTGTTCGAGCGAACCTGTCCGGTACGACGGCAGGCGGACACTGGGGTGTCGGCGCGGGCGTCAGCCTTACGCTGAACTAGAGCCCGGCCATGATCAGGCAGGCAGTCCTTGCTGTCGCGATATCCATGACGTCAATGCTCCTGTCCGGCCCGTTAGCGGCCGGGCAGGAAGCGATCCCTTCCGGCTACAGGGTAAAACCTTCCGACGTAGCGATCCCTGCGGATGCGAAGCTTGGCGAATATCAACGGACCACCCGTCCGTTCGAGAACTGGACGCTGATCTGCGACGAGAACCTGAAGGCGCGCCAAAAGGTCTGCAATGTCACCCAGATCATCGAGGACCAGGCAGGACAGGTTGCGTTCAGCTGGTCGCTTGCCGCCACCAAGGAAGGCAACCCCTACATGATCTTGCGCGCCCCGCCGATCGCCAAGAGCGACGCTCCTGTCTCGCTGACATTCGAGGGGCGCAAGGAGCCGATAAAAATTCAACTCGACGGATGCAATCAGGCCGTCTGCGTCGGCATGCTGCCGGTTGGTCCGATCATGCGCGAACAGATTTCGAAGGCCGCGGCATCCGTCATCTCCTTCCCGACCACGGATGGCAGGACGATCAACGTAACCGCGACCCTCAAGGGCTTGGCCGCGGCCGTTGCGGCGATCAATTGACGAGGCAATCGCGATGAACCAGCAATCGATCCATGACCGGATAATGTCCCGCAACCAGGGAAAGGATGCTGTCCGGGTCGGCATCGAAGACCGGAGCAGACCGCAACGAAACCGCGCGAGGACCGCTGTCTTCTCGTTGCTCGCCATTGCCGTCGTCGCCACGGCCGGCTTCGCGGCCATGCGCTACGACCTGCTCCACAATTTATTGCCGCAGCCGGCGGTCGCGGAGACCAACCAGCCCAATCCGGCCCTGGCCGAGACGCCATTTCTGCAACACGCCAAAGAGGCAGGCTTGCAGTCTTGTTCCAACATTTTCCCAGCCCTTGGGCAGATGCTGACAACCGGCACGACGTACAGCGTCCAGTCGATCTGGAACAACGAGGCCCCCGACAAACACCTCGTGGAAGCCCTGGTCGGCATGAACTACGCCACACAGGGCTACAGCGGCCCGGCGGCAGGCCTGGTGTTCGCGGCACCCACCGCATCCGTTTGCGAAGGTACGATGGTCAGGGTGGCGCCATTCGCGGCCAATTGCGCCGATGTTCCGGCCCTGCTTCCGAAAGACAGCAAGCTCGCCAACAATCTTGGACAAATCAGCGTCTATGAACTGGCCAATGGAGGGGGCAACGCGATGCTGCTGCCAACCGGCAACAGCTGCGTCGTCATTTCCGTGGCCTCGGCAGCAGGTAAACAAGGAGGCGTACAATGAGGGTGAATTCCGCCATTGCGGCGATCGGCATGCTGTTGCTTTGCGCCGGACGGCTGGGCGCGGCGGACCTCGCCCCGGCGGCGGACGTGCCCGAGCCGCCGGCCCAGGAGGAGAGAGGCATCTGGGCGGCGATCGCCTATTCGAGCCCCGACGAGAAGCACGGCTTCTTTTGGGGCGCCGACAAGCGGCAGGAGGCGATGGACATCGCGCTGAAGCATTGCCAGAACGCCGGCGGCGGCAGCTGCGCCGTGGTCAGCGTATTCCGCAATCATCGCCATTGGGACGATGACGACAATACCGGCTTTCCCTACAAGCATTGCGGCGCCCTCGCCGTAGGCGAGAAGCCGGAAGGGCGGCTGACCAGTTGGGGCGCCGAGACGGCGCAAACACGCCGGGATGCCGAAGACCTGACACTGCAGGCGTGCGAGCGGAACGGACAAAAATGCAAGATCCGCGAGTGGGTGTGCACATGACGCATCAGAGCGAAGCAGCGGAACGCCAATCGAGGCGCATGTTTGCACTCAGTGTAGCGCCGTGCTCAAGCGGGGTCAGCCCTTTGCCGTGATGCGCATCGACGGTATGCGACACCGGCTCGAAGCAGAAGAAATCGGCATCCTGCGACGGCGAATAGAGGATGAAGACGTCGAGCAATGGCGAGGCGGTGAGCGAGATGGCGATCCTGTCCTCGGGCCGGGTGATCCTGGCGCGGCGGTCCCAGCCGTCGAAGGCGTTGTTGACCCAGCTTCGCGGCAACAGGGAGGCGTTCGAGAAATTCCACGCGGGGTAATCGGCCACCGGCGCCACGCCGACCGGCAGATGATGCTTGTCCTCCAGCCAGACCCGCGCCGCCTTCGCCTCGAGCGTCGTTCCGGCGCTGCGCGGGAACCACGGATGAAAGCCGAGCCCGTAAGGCAGGCGAATGCCGGTGCGATTCTCCACCGTGAGCGTGGCATCCAAGGCCCCGTCATGCAGCGCATAGGCGACCCGCGCCGTATATCGGTAGGGGCCGATTTCACCGGCGTCGAGGACCAGTTCTGCCTCGGTGGCGCTGTGGCTGGCAATCCGCCACTCCCTCTGGAAGCCGTCGCCATGGATTGGAAAGGCCTCCCCCGGCACGTTCGGCTCGATCGCATGGAAGCGGCCGTCGAAGGCGAAACCGCCGCCTGAGATGCGGTTCGACCAGGGAACCAGAAGCTGGCAGCCGGAGGCGCCGGTGCCATCGTCGGGGCGGAGCAGCGGCACCGTTGCGCCGCAGACCAGTGCGTCGAAGCGGGCGATCGCCGCGCCCTTTTGCGGCGCCAGGACCAGACGGGCGCTGTCGTCGCGCAGTTCCAGGAGGCCGGCCATCCCTACCAACCGCCGTCAATAGCGATATTTTGGCCGCTGATCATGTCCGAGGCGGGCGATGCGAGGAACAGTACGAGATCGGCAACGTGATGCGGCCCGATGCGCATCTTGAGACCCTGGTTCTCCAGGATCCACTCGTTGTATTGCGCCAGCCGGTCGCCGAACACCCGCGCCTCGGCCTCCGAAACAACCGCGCCCGGGGACACGGCGTTGACCCGGACGCCGTGCGGCCCAAGCTCCCGCGCCAGCGATTTGGTCAGACCCAGCATCGCGCCCTTGGACGCGACATAGGGCACGTAGCCGTCCCAGCGGCCGTTGAGCGTGATGGAGCAGAAATTGACGATCTTGCCATAGGCCTTCGCCTTCATCGCCGGCGCGCAGGCCCGCGCCAAGGCGAAGGCGGCCGAAGAGTTGACACGGATCTGATCCTCATACTCGGTCAGCGAGAATTCTTCGAACGGCCGGTTGATGATCAGGGCAGCGTTGTTGATCAAGACGTCGATGCCCCCTTCCCTCGCCGCCAGCGCCGCCACCGTAGCCTCCGCCTCCGCAAGCCGGTTGAGGTCGCAGCCGACAAAGGCGACGTTGCCGCCTGTCTGCGCGGCCATTTCCGAGGCAATCCCTGGCCCGTCTTCGCTATTGGGGCGATCGAGCACCAGCACGCGCGCGCCGGCCCGCGCCAGCGTCACCGCCTGGGCACGGCCGAGCGAGCCAAGGCCGCCGGTCAGAAGCACGACGCGATCGGCAAGGGCTTTCATTGCCGCCACCTCTTACAGAACGCCGTGGACTTCATCGATCGAGGTCTCCGCGACCCGCTTGTCCAGCACGATTTCGCCGCGCGCCATCGCCACGACGCGGTCGCAGCATTCGAAGACATGATGCATGTTGTGGCTGATGAAGACGCCGGTGATGCCTTGCTCTTTCAGGCCACGCACGAAGCCGATCACCTTCCTCGTCTCCTTGACGGAGAGATGGTTGGTCGGCTCGTCGAGGATCATCACCTTCGACTTGAAATGCATTGCCCGGGCGATGGCGACGCCCTGCCGCTGGCCGCCGGAAAGCTCGCCGACAAGGGCATCCGGCGAGCGCAGGTGCAGATCGACATTGGCAATCGCGCGGATGCTTTCGCTGGCCATCTTCTTCTGATCGAGCAAGCCGACGCCGAAGACCGAAAACCGGGTCGGCTCGCGGCCGATGAACAGGTTCCTGGCGATCGACATGGTCGGTACCATGGAATTGTACTGGTAGATCGTCTCGATGCCGAGATCCATCGCATCGCGCGGCTTGGCGATGCGGACAGTCCTGCCCTCGACCTTGATCTCGCCCTGGTCCGCCGTGTGGACGCCGGAGAGGATGTTGATGAGGGTCGATTTGCCGGCGCCATTGTCGCCGACCAGGCCAAGCGCCTCGCCCCGGGTGAAGTCGAGCGTCACCCCTTTCAGCGCATGGACGCCGGAATACCATTTGTGAAGGTTGTGCACGGAGATGATCGCGTCGGCCATCGCTCAATCCTCCATCTTGATGGCCTTGGCGCGCTTGCGCATCCAAGCATTGGCGACGACGGCGAATATGGTCAGGAAGCCGATGGCAAACTTGAACCAATTGGCGTCGACATGGCTGAGCACGAGGCCGTTGTCGATGACGCGGATAAGCGTCGTGCCGATGATGCCGCCCATCACGGTGCCGATACCGCCGGCGAGCGAAGCGCCGCCAATGACGGCGGACGCCACCGCCTGCAGTTCCATGCCCTCGCCGATCGAAGGCAAGGGCGAGCCCAGCCGCAGCACTTGCAGCATGCCGGCGAAGCCGGAGAGCATCGAACAGAGCATGAAACAGATGATCTTGACCCTGGTGGTCGGGATCCCCATCGCGGCGGCGGCCGGCGGGAAGCCGCCGGTGGCCTTGATCCAGTTGCCGAAATTGGTGCGCGAAAGCATCAGCGAGGTCAGCACCGCAATGCCGGCAAACCAGAGGAAGGACATGCGGAACATGTTGCCGGGGCCCACGAAGGATGTGAACAGCCAGTTCGGCAGGTCGGCAGGCAGCAGCGGCGGGAAGCCGCCCGAAACGACGACGGTGAGCGAGCGCGCCATGAACAGCATGCCGAGCGTGGTGATGAAGCTCGGTATGGCGAAGCGGATGGTGATGTAGCCGTTGATGAAGCCGATGGCGGCTGCGACAAGCAGTCCGGCGAGCAGCGCCAGCGGGAACGGGGCGTCGTGCACCATCAGCACCGCCATCGTCATCGGCATCAGCGCGAACACCGAGCCGACGGAGAGGTCGAACTCGCCACTGATCATCAGGATGGTGACGCCGATGGCAACAAGGCCGGCCTCCGGCAGGATGCCGAGAATGCCGCGAAGATTGTCCTGGTTGAGGAACACGCCATGCGAGCGGATCTGGAACACGATGATCAGCAGCAAGAGCAGGATCAGACCGGCCAGCTCCGGCTTTTCGAGATAGGTCTTGAACAGACGCTTCACGTCAGGCTCCAGGAATTCGAACTTCTGTTGAGGCATCGGCGGCGCGCGGGCGCCGCCGATGCAAAACCGCTCATCGGCGCTGCGCTGTCAGCGCATTCCCTGGGCGGAAAGCGCCATGATCGCATCGGCTTCGTTCGGCCGCACGATGCCCTGGCCGGTGTCGATGTCGGAAGGCGCCAGGCCGATCTTCTTGTTGAGATAGGCCTCCATCACCGGCATGAAGCCCTGCATGTAGGGCTGCTGGTCGACCAGCGCCTGCACGTAGCCCTTCTGCATCTGCTGCAGCACTTCGGGCACCAGGTCGAAACCGCCGAGCAGGACCTTGCCCGGCGCTACGCCACGGTCCTGCAGCACGCGGGCGACGCCGGCGCACCAGAATCCGGTGTCGAAATAGGCGGTGGTGTCGGCATGGGCGTTGAGATAGGCGCCGACGCGGTCGGAGGTGACGGCAAGATCGGTGCCGCTGTCGATGCGCTCCCACGACACATCGCGGTCGGCATGCGCGGCCTTGTATTCCTCAAGGAACTGCATCACGCCGGCGCCACGGCTCTCGGACCAGTTCTGGCCGGGCGCCGAGATGCCAACCAGCACCTTGATCGGGCCATCCTTCGGGAAGCTTTCGGATATAGCCTTGGCGAGCGAATAGCCCGCCGGCTTGAAGCCCTGCCCGACGAAGGCCTGGCGCGCATTGCCCTTGGCGCCTTCGGTGTCGTCGACATTGACGGCGATCACGAGCACGCCGGCATCGCGCGCCTCCTTGATGACGTCATCGAAAGCATGGTCGTCGACGATCGAGGTCAGCAGCGCGTCGGGCTTGGCGGCAAGGGCCGCACGCATGTTGGCGACCTGCTGTTCGATCGAACCCTCGGTCTGGGTGAAGACCATGTTGCAGCTGGCCTCGACCTTGGCGCAGCCGTCGTCAAAACCCTTCTTCACCGCCTGCCAGAAGGTGTTCGATGCCGACGAATGGTGGGTGAAGACGATGTTCAACCCGTTGGCACGCGCGGCGGTCTGGGCGCCGAAGATAGCGACGCCAAGCAGAAGTGTTGCAGTCAGTTTTCTCATTTCAATTCCTCCCTTTGGATTTCCTAGATGTCGGTCTAGTCGGAGACGCGGCGCTGGACGGTGTAGGCCTTGCCCAGGTCGGGGTTGAGCGCCAGCCCCAGGCCCGGTCCAGGCGGCACGGTGATCATGCCGTTCTTCACTTCCGGCAGCGCCGTCACCAGGTCCCGGTACCAGGTGCGGTAGAAGGCGCGCACGCTCTCCTGCACCAGCGCATTAGGCGCATTGAGCGACAGATGCGTCGAGGCGGCGAGCACGACCGGACCGGTGCAGTCATGTGGCGCGACCGGCAGCCGCCAGGCCTCCGCCATCGCAGCGATCTTGCGCGCCTCCGACAGGCCGCCGCACCAGGAGATGTCGAGCATGACGATCCCGGCAGCCCCGGTTTCGAGCAGGTCGCGGAAGGCCCAGCGGCTGCCCAGCGTCTCGGAGGCCGAGATCGGCGCCGGGCTGACCGCCTCGTAGCGTTTCAAGTCACCGAGGCTGTCCATGCGAATCGGGTCCTCGTGCCAGTAGGTGGCGTAAGGTTTCAGCGCGTCGGCGATCTTCATGGCCGGCAAAAGCTGCCACATCGAATGGAACTCGACCATGATGTCGATCTTGTCGCCGACGGCGCGACGGATCTTCTCGAACGGCTGCAGCGCCGATTTCAGGTCGGCCGCCGAGATGTCATTGCCACGCGTCTTTTCGGCGGCGTGATCGAACGGCCAGATCTTCATGGCAGTGATGCCGTCCTCGAGCAGTTCCTCGGCCAACTCGCCGGCGCGGTTGAGGAAGCCGTTGAGATCGTCGTAGTCGCGCCCGGCGCCGATGCCGTAATTGGCCGTCGTCTGGCCCTTGGCGTCCTTGATGTATTCGGTGCCGGCGCAGGTGTTGTAGGTGCGGATGGAGCGACGGCTGAAGCCACCCAGAAGCTGAGCGATCGGCTGGCCTGTGACCTTGCCGAAAATGTCCCACAGCGCGATGTCGAAGGCCGAATTTCCGCGCACCTCCGCGCCGCTGGAGCGGAAGCCGAGATAGCCGACAAGGTCGGCGGACAAAAGGTCGATCTCGAGCGGATCGCGGCCGATCACGCGTGGCGCGACATATTCGTGCAGATACGCTTCGACGGTGCGCGACAGGAAGAAGGTCTCGCCGAGCCCGGTGATGCCCTCGTCGGTATGGACCTCGACCCAGAGAAGGTTGGGCCGCTCCTCGATGCGAATGGTCTCGATCGCGGTGATCTTCATGTCAGGCGATTCCCGCGTCGAGGAGCGCCTTGACGCTCTTGTCGAAATGTTGCGCCATGTGCTCGACGGCGAGCCGCGGATCGCCCTTGAGGATCGCCTCGGCTATGTCCTCGTGCCCCTTGATCATCTTGAGCTGGTCTTCGCTGGAGGAGCGTGTCCGCCAGCCGATCACCCAGGTGCGGCGCGTGACCCCGCTGAAGGCGGTGACGATCAGCGAGAAGACCGGGTTGTGCGAGGCCGCCGCGATCGCCTCGTGAAAGGCGATGTCGTGCTCCATGACGATCTCAGGGTGCTGGAAATTCTCACGCATCAGCCTGGCGGATTGCGCGATTGCCGCGGCTTCCGCCTCGGTGCGGCGGAGCGCCGCCAGCGCCACGGTGCGCATCTCGATCGTGCGCCTGACATCATAAACCTGATGCACGCTGATCTGCTGCGTGGTGATGCCGTGCTCGATCACCATCGACATGGCGCCGGTGTCGAGCTTGGCGACGGTGGCGCGGCGCCCGGCGCTCATGTCGATCAGGCGCATTGCAGAAAGCGACCGGAACGCTTCGCGCACGACGGTTCGCGAGACATTGAGCTGACGCGTCATGGCCGCTTCGCTGGGCAGCGGATCGCCGGCCGCAAGGCCCTCCGAGCGGATGTGCTGGGTGATCGCCTGGATCGCCGTGCTCACAAGGCCGGGATTCGGCTCAGCCGCTGTCTCCGTCGGATCCTGCATGTCTCTCCCTTGAACCTGTATGACAGGTTGTTATTCAGTTGCTGATAATTCATCCGAAAGATATATGTCAAGCGTGTTCTGGATGCGCTGGTCTGGAGGAACCGCATGGACGATATGAACGCTGGCCTGCTCTTCGATGCGCGTGATGTCGTCGGCGAGAGCCTGCTCTGGGACGACCGCTGCGACCGGCTGGTCTGGATCGACATTATCGGCCGCAGGATCCACAGACTGGATCCGCTGACCTCAGTTCACGAGTCCTGGGAGACACCCGATCTGGTCACCTCGATCGGCCTGCGCACCGATGGCGGCGCCATTGTCGGCCTCAGGAACGAGATTGCCTTGTGGGACTTCGGCGGGAAGTTCCGAACGATTGCGACGATCGAGCCGGACAGACCCGACATCCGGCTGAATGAAGGCGTCATCGCGCCCGATGGGTCATTCTGGGTCGGCACGATGGCCAACAACATCGGACCGGATGATGCGCCCGTCGCCATCACGCAGGAGGCCGGGCAGCTGTTTCGGGTTGCTCCCGACGGCCGCGTGACGCGCCTGTCCGACGACCGCTTTGGCATCACCAACACCATGGCATGGACACCGGACGGTCGCTTCATCACCGCCGACACAATGAAGAACGAACTCTACAGCTATGCTTGGGACAGGACCGCATCGCGGCTTGAACACCGGCGCCGGTTTTTCGGGGCCTTCGAGCGGGGCCTGCCCGACGGCTCCTGCATGGACGCCGAAGGCTACATCTGGAACTGCCGGGTCGTCGGCGGCAGCTGCCTTGCTCGCATCGCGCAGGACGGCCGACTGGATCGGATCGTCGAACTACCCTGCTCCTGGCCGACAAGCTGCGCCTTTGGCGGCGCCAAACTCGATACGCTGTTCGTCACCTCGGCGCGCTTCACGATGACGGCGGAGCACCTTGACGCGCATCCGAACGAGGGCGGCGTTTTGCGCTCCGGCCGGGAGAACGAGGCCGACCGAGCAACCGTTTCGGTTAGGTGCCCGCCATGCGGCATTCTTGCGGGCTGATGCCTTTTACCGCCCCCTGGACAGGCTGCCCAGAATCCCGCGCACGATCGCGCGGCCGACCGACGAGCCGACCGAGCGCACCACCGCTTTGATCGCGGCTTCGGCCACCGTCTGGCGGTTGGACGGGCGCGGCGCCGGGGCGCGGCGACCGCCTGATTGCGGCGGCGGCGGATCGTCATTGCCGAAGCCCGGAATGGTCCAGCGCGAGCGGCCAGTGTCGGCCTGCTGCGCCTGCTCGTCCTGCGCATCCCTGGCTTTCTTCTGCAGCATCTCGAAGGCCGATTCGCGGTCGATGGTCTGGTCGTACTGGCCGGCGACCGGGCTCTGGTCGATCAGCTTGCGGCGCTCGTCCGCTGTGATCGGGCCAAGCCTGGACGATGGCGGCCGGATCAATGTCCGCTGCACCATGGACGGCACGCCCTTGACCTCCAGCGTCGAGACCAGCGCCTCGCCGGTGCCGAGCTGGGTGATGGCGGTGGCGCAGTCGAAATCCGGGTTGGGCCGGAAGGTGTCGGCGGCGGTCTTGACCGCCTGCTGCTCACGCGGCGTATAGGCGCGCAGCGCGTGCTGCACGCGGTTGCCGAGCTGGGCGAGAACCTTTTCAGGGATGTCCAAAGGGTTCTGCGTGACGAAATAGACGCCGACGCCCTTGGAGCGGATCAAGCGAACCACCTGTTCGACGCGGTCGATCAGCACCTTCGGCGCTTCGTCGAAAAGCAGATGCGCCTCGTCGAAGAAGAACACCAGCTTCGGCCTGTCGGGATCGCCGACCTCGGGCAATTCCTCGAACAGTTCCGACATCAGCCAGAGCAGGAAGGTGGCGTAGAGCCTGGGGTTCATCATCAATCTGTCGGCGGCAAGCACGCTGATGGCGCCACGACCGTCGCGAGTGGTGCGCATGATGTCGGCAATGCGCAAAGCCGGTTCGCCGAAGAAATGCGCCGCACCCTGCTGTTCCAGCACCAGAAGCGTGCGCTGGATTGCGCCGACCGACGGCTTGGTGACATTGCCGTAGCGCGAACTGATCTCGTCGGCGCGCTCGGCGATGTTGGCCAGCAGCGCCTGCAGATCCTTCATGTCGAGCAGCAGCAGGCCATCCTCATCGGCGATGCGGAAGGCGATGTTCATGATGCCTTCCTGCGCTTCGGAGAGGTTCATCAGCCGCGACAGAAGCAGCGGCCCCATTTCCGAGACGGTGGCGCGGATCGGATGGCCCTGCTCGCCGAACAGATCCCAGAAGATGACCGGGAATTCCTGGAAGTCGTAGGGATCGAGCTTGACCTGCTCGGCCCGCTTGACCAGGAAATCCTGCGGCTTGCCCATCATGGCAATGCCGGACAGGTCGCCCTTAATATCGGCGCAGAACACCGGCACGCCGGCATTGGAAAACCCCTCGGCCAGGATCTGCAGGCTAACCGTCTTGCCGGTGCCGGTGGCGCCGGTGATCAGGCCATGGCGGTTGCCATATTGCAGCAAGAGCTGTTCGGCGCGCTGATAGCTGTCGTCGGGCTTGCGGCTGGCGCCGAGGAAAATGCTAGTGTCGTCAGCCATATGGCCATGTCTCCGCAAACTGATGTGTTAAAAGCCTGTGGCCTTGCCGCAGGGTATAGTCAGGCCATTGCGCAGCGACAATGCTATTCTCCAATTGGGCTATCCATCCAGTTGGCTATTCATCCAGATTGGGCCAATCGTCTAAATTGAACCAATCCTCCAAATCGGTTTTTGGAACTTGCGGATTTTGCCGCTGTTTGGCAATCGTTCCATGGTTCGTCCACGCAGGCTGCCCTATGTCAGGGAAGCGAATCCCAACCGCGCAAGCGCATTGCATTGCGATATCTGGCAGGGAACCGTAGACTGGACGGCTGACGCTGGTGCGGCCGCATAAAAACGAGGAACATGGATGGGCGCCGGAGCCTTGACCAGGAGCATCGAACCCGCTGACGTCGAGCGCCAGCGTTGGCTGGCCTTGGCCGAAAAGGCGCTCGCCGGCGCCTCCTTCGAGGAAAAACTGGTCTCGCATACCGACGATCAGATTCGCATCGAACCGCTCTACGATCGCGCCGCCGGCGCCGAGCCGCTTGTGCGCGCCAACCCCAAATTGCCCTGGATCGTCAGCCAGCGCATTGACGATCCCGATATCGGACGCGCCAAGGCGCAGGCCCTGGACGATGTGGCACAAGGCGCGACGGGATTGTCGCTTGTCTTCGAGGGTGCTCCGAATGCGTTCGGCTATGGCCTGCCAAGGACGGCGCAGGCGCTGGAAACGGTGCTGGATGGCGTACCGCTCAACCGCACGCAGATCCGCATCGACGCCCATCCCTGGAGCCGTGCCGTCGCCGACTGGCTGGTGGCGTTCCTGAGCAAGCGCCGCTCCGACCCGGCAAAGCTGAACCTCTCCTTCGGCATCGACCCGGCGGCAATCTTTGCCGGAACCGGCCGGCTGCGCATGTCGATCGAGGCGTTGCAGGCATCGATGCCGCAATCGCTGGCGCATTTCTTCTCGCTGGGCGTGCCGGGTGTGCTGCTGGAGGCCGACGGGCGGGTGTTCCACAATGCCGGCGCCACGGAAGCGCAGGAACTCGGCACCATGCTCGCTTCCGCCGTGTCATACCTCAGGATGTTCGAGGATGCGCGCCAGCCGCTTGTCTATGCCGCTCCCCATATCGGCTTTGCGCTGAGCGTCGACCAGGACCAGTTCCTGTCGATGGCCAAGGTCCGGGCCTTGCGCAGGCTGTGGGCGCGCATCCAGGAAACCTGTTCCATCCCGGCATCGACAGCCAACATCCATGCCGAGACGTCGTTCCGCATGATGACGGCGGCGGATCCCGAAACCAACATCCTGCGCACCACCATCGCTAGCTTTGCAGCGGCAGCAGGCGGCGCGGACTCGATCTCCATCCTGCCACACACCATCGCCCTCGGGCTGCCGGCCGGCCTTGCCCGCCGCATCGCCCGCAATGCGCAGTTGATCATGGCCAATGAAAGCCATATCGACCATGTCGCCGACCCAGCATTTGGGTCGGGCGCAGTCGAGGCGCTGACCCTGGGCCTGTGCGAAGCGGCGTGGGAAGAGTTCCAGCGGATCGAAGCGGAAGGCGGCGTTCTGGCAAGCCTGCAGCAAGGGCATATCCAGAAGCGCGTCAAGGCAGCATCCGAGCGCCGCGCCGAGGCCTACCGGTCGGGTGAACGGGCAATCATCGGCACCACGCTTTACCCGCTGAAAAACGATGCCCCGGTCGAGACGCTGGCGGCTGAGCGGCGGCCGCCTTTCACAGAGGGCGTGGCGGTGTGCGAGGCGCTGTTTCCGGTCCGCATCGACCAGGCAATCGGAGCCGCACAGTGATCCCGGATTTCAGCCACATTGGCTGGTCGGCGCCACGGCGCGCGCCGGTCGAGGTCAAGGGCCAGCGGCTGACGCCGGAAGGTATTGCCGTCAAGCATCTCTACAGCCAGGGCGATCTCAAGGGGCTGCCGCATCTCGACACCTATCCGGGAATGCCGCCCTTCGTGCGCGGTCCCTACCCGACCATGTATGTCCAGCAGCCGTGGACGATCCGGCAATATGCCGGCTTCTCGACGGCCGAGGAATCCAACGCCTTCTACCGGCGCAATCTCGCCGCCGGCCAAAAGGGCCTCTCGGTCGCTTTCGATCTGCCCACCCATCGCGGCTATGACAGCGACCATCCGCGCGTTGCCGGCGATGTCGGCATGGCGGGCGTGGCCATCGATTCCATCCTCGACATGCGGCAATTGTTCGACGGCATTCCGCTGGGCGAGATGACGGTGTCGATGACCATGAACGGCGCGGTGCTGCCGATCATGGCGCTCTATATCGTCGCGGCCGAAGAACAGGGCGTTGCTCAGAAGGATCTCGCCGGCACCATTCAGAACGACATTCTGAAGGAGTTCATGGTCCGCAACACCTACATCTATCCGCCGAAGCCCTCGATGCGGATCGTGTCTGACATCTTCTCCTATACCTCCCAGCATATGCCGAAGTTCAATTCGATCTCGATCTCCGGCTATCACATGCAGGAGGCCGGCGCGACCGCGGACCTGGAGCTCGCCTACACCATCGCCGACGGCATCGAATATGCCCGCGCCGGCGTCGCCGCCGGGCTCGACATCGACCGTTTCGCCCCGCGGCTTTCCTTCTTCTGGGCGATCGGCATGAACTTCTTCATGGAGATCGCCAAGCTCCGCGCGGCGCGCCTGTTGTGGGCGACCCTGATGCAGAAGAATTTTGCACCGAAGGATGAACGCTCGCTGTCGCTGCGCACCCATTGCCAGACCTCCGGCTGGTCGCTGACGGCGCAGGACCCCTACAACAACATCACCCGCACCATGATCGAGGCGATGGCGGCGACGCAGGGACATACCCAGTCGCTGCACACCAACTCCTTCGACGAGGCGATGGCGCTGCCGACCGACCACTCGGCGCGCATCGCCCGCAACACGCAGTTGATCCTGCAGAAGGAATCCGGCACCACCCGCATCATCGATCCGTGGGGCGGCTCGGCCTATATCGAACGGCTGACGCACGATCTGGCGGCGCGTGCGCTCGCCCATATCGAAGAGGTCGAGGCGCTTGGCGGCATGGCGGCGGCAACGGAACAGGGCATTCCAAAACTGCGCATCGAGGAAGCGGCGGCGCGCACGCAGGCGCGTATCGATTCCGGCGAGCAGATACTGGTTGGCGTAAACGCGCATCGCCCCGAGAACGACATCGACGTCGACGTGCTGAAGATCGACAATGCCGGGGTCAAGGCCCGGCAATTGTCGAAGCTGCAGAACCTGAAAGGCACGCGCAATGTCGGCGCGGTCGAGAGCGCGCTCGATGCGCTGACCCGCGCTGCGCAGGGTAACGAAAACCTGCTGGAATTTGCCATCCGCGCCGCGCGCGCCAATGCCACGGTCGGCGAGATCTCGCTGGCGCTCGAAAAAGTCTTTGGCCGTCACGTCGCCTCGGTGCAAACGATCTCCGGCGTTTATCGCAATGCGCTCGGCGACAATCTGACGGTCGACCGATTGCTGGAGAAGCTCCAAGCTTTCGAGAAGAAGTCCGGCGGCAAGCCGCGCATCCTGGTCGCAAAGATGGGACAGGACGGCCACGACCGTGGCCAGAAGGTGATCGCCACGGCCTTCGCCGATCTCGGCTTCGACGTGACGGTCGGCGCGATGTTCCAGACACCCGAGGAGATCGCCAGGCTGGCGGTGGCGCAGGACGTCCATATCATCGGCGCCTCGTCGCTGGCGGCGGGGCACCTGACACTGATCCCCGAATTGCGTGATGCGCTGAAGAAACTCGGCCACGCCGACATACTGATCGTCGCCGGCGGCGTCATCCCGCCGCAGGACTATGACGCGGTGCTGGAAGCTGGCGCCGCGGAGATCTTCCCGCCAGGCACGGTTATTCCGGAGGCTGCGGATCGGTTGCTGGACCGGCTGCTGGCGAGCTGATGGAAACAGT
The DNA here is from genome assembly GCF_057786115.1 of Mesorhizobium sp. P170090. Lineage (NCBI taxonomy): Bacteria > Pseudomonadati > Pseudomonadota > Alphaproteobacteria > Hyphomicrobiales > Phyllobacteriaceae > Mesorhizobium > Mesorhizobium sp. P170090. Next base: position 2,855,522 of record NZ_JBYNWH010000001.1, on the reverse strand, counting down.
TGCACTGCTTATCAAAGTTGCGTTACAGTATCGGGCGCAACCTATGGTATAGCTATGAACACCATCATTCACGGACTTGAGGACGGATCGGGCGTTGTAATCCTGCCGCGGGAAACGCTCGACAGCTTGAGCCTGCAAGTGGGCGATGAACTCCAGATCATCGAAACCGACGACGGCATCATCCTAAGGCCGGTGCCGTGTGACGACGTCGAACGGCAAATGCGTGCTGCTCGCGATGTCATGGACAAGTATGAGCCCGCGTTGCGAAAGCTGGCTGTGCAAATAGGGTGAGCTGGCGTCAGGCGTCCGACAGCTTGACGATTTCCCATTCCTTGCCGTTGACGCTTGCGACGTCGCCGACCTTCTTGCCGAACAGCGCCACGGCCATTGGCGAGACGTGTGAGATGCTGCCCTTTGAGGGGTCGGCCTCGTCCTCGCCGACGATCTTCCAGTGCACTTTCTTGCCGTCATCGCTTTCCAGCGTGACACCCATGCCGAAGCGCACCTGGTCGCTGCCCGGTTCCGGCACGGAAAGCTCGGCGCTTTCGCGGCGCGCTGTCCAGTAGCGCAGGTCGCGCGAGACGACGGCAATGCGCTCGCGATCGGCTTTTCGCTCGGCTTTCGCCAAAATGTCGCGCAGATCGGCCAGATTGTCCTCGATCATCGCCAGGCCGCGCCCCGTCACCAGATTGCGGTGTTGGCTGATCGGCCGCTCGCCGATGCCGGCAATGGCGTTTTCGCTGTCTTCCTCGCGGGTAAAAGCCCTGCTCATCGGATAAACTTAGGCCCGCTTCGGCGACTGTACAAGCCAGTTGCCTGACCGATCATTGACCGGGCTACGGCGGAGCGGAGCCTATGCGGCTGGCCCAATTCCTGCGAAGAACCGTTTCATCGCAGGGATCTGTGCCGATGTTGAACAGACGAACGCTTCTCAAGGGGACTGTCGGCTTTGCGGTGCTCGGCCTTTCGTTGGACAACGCCTTGGCGAAGACGGCAGCGCTTGGCTCGATCAATGCCGCCGAGCTTGGCGTGGAGCCGGACGCACCGGACGACCAGAGCAGGGCCTTCGCCAGGATGCTAGCCGAGGCAAGCCAGCGCAATGCGCCGGTGTTCCTGCCGCCGGGCACCTATGTCGTGTCCAACCTGACCCTGCCCGCCCGCGTCAGGCTTTCGGGCGTGCCGGGCGCCTCGCGCATCCTCTATGGCGGCAATGGCCATTTGCTGACGGCCGGACAGGCCGAGCATATAGAGTTCACCGCATTGGTCTTCGACGGCGCCAACGGCGGGCTGGCCGACGATGCGCAAGGCCTGCTCGACCTGCGCCGCGTCGCCCATCTCGTCATCGACAATTGCACGATCACCGGCAGCTGCAAGCATGGGCTGGCGCTGGAGCATGCGTCGGGCCGCGTCGAGCGCTCCGAGATTTCGGGGGCTGCGGACGCCGGCATCTACTCCGTCGAGGCCGCTGGCCTGGCGATATCCGATAATGCCGTATCCGACTGTGGCAATGGCGGCATTCTTGTCCATCGCTGGCAGCAGGCCGAGGACGGCACGATCGTCAGCGGCAACCGCGTGCAGCGGATCGGCGCGCGCAGCGGCGGCACCGGGCAGAACGGCAATGGCATCAACGCATTCCGTGCCGGCAATGTCTCGGTCACCGGCAACATCGTCTCGGACTGCGCCTTCTCGGCGATCCGCGCCAACAGTTCCAGCAATCTGCAGATGACCGGCAACACCTGCTCGCGGTCGGGCGAAACGGCGCTCTATTCCGAATTCTCCTTCGAAGGCGCCATCATCGGCAACAACATCGTCGATGGTGCCGCTAACGGCATCTCGATCGTCAATTTCAACGACGGCGGCCGTATGGGTGTCTGCTCGAACAACATCGTGCGCAACCTCTCGGCCACCGGCCCCTACCCCGCCGACGCGCCGGGCTTCGGCGTCGGTATCAGCGTCGAGGCCGACACCACCGTCTCGGGCAATGTCATCGAGAACGCGCCGCTCTACGGCATGCAGATCGGCTGGGGCGCTTATATGCGCAATGTTGTGGCGACGGGAAACATCATCCGTCAGGCCGGAACCGGCATCGCCGTCACTGTGGTAGAAGGCGCTGGAAACGCCATCATTTCCGACAACGTCATCGACGGCGCCAAGAACGGCGCCATCATCGGCCAGCGCTGGGCCGAACGGGCGACCGGCGACCTCGCGCGGTCAAGCGTAAGCGGCTATGCGCATCTGACGGTTGAGCGAAACAGGGTCAGCTGAGCGCCGTCGTCGGCCGCAGCGAGCCGACCTTGGCGCCGATGCGGCTTTCGATCGGCGGATTGGCCCGCTCCAGAAGGTTCGCCTCCAGTGCGCCGTCGGCGCTGAGAAGTTTTGCCAGCACAGCAGCAATCATCACCTCGGCGGCGCGGCCGGCGCCGTCATCACATTTTAGCGCGATGCCGAGGCCAAGCTCCGGGACGGCGGCGCAATAGACGCCCTCGGCGCCCGTCTTGACGAAGATGCGGCCGGGCGCGGCCTGCATCAGCGCCACATCGGCCTTGCCGGTGCCGGCGACCAGGAAAGGCTCGGCCATGCAGGCAGACAGCAGGCGTTTGGCCGCCTTGGCACGCTCAGAGCCAAAGCTCCTGCCCGTAGCCATGCGGGCAAAGCCAAGGGCAAGACTTTTCAGCGGCACGGCATAGGTGGGGATCGAGCAGCCATCGGTTGCCCGGTGATCCGCATCGTGGGCAGCGCCGGTCACCGCCTGCATGGCGTCGCGCACCATCTCCTGCAAACCATGGCTGGCCTTGACGTAGCCCTGATGGGCAATTCCAGAGTGCACGCAGGTGCAGAGAAAGCCGGAATGCTTGCCGGAGCAATTGTTGTGCAGCGCGTTCGGCGAGACGCCTGTGCGGGCCAGTGCGATCGTCGCGTCGTGGCTCGACGGCCAATGGGCGCCGCATTCCAGCGCCAACTCGTCGAGCCCGGCCTTGGCCAGCATCGCCTGCGCCAGTTCGACATGCGCGGGTTCGCCCGAATGCGAAGCGCAGGCCAGCGCCAGTTCGCGGTCGCCCAAGCCGTACGCATCGGCAGCACCCGTTTCGACCAGCGGCAGCGCCTGGATCGCCTTGACCGCCGAGCGCGGAAACACCGGCCGCGCCGTATCGCCGATCTCCAGGACAGGCTTGCCGTCACCGTCAAAGATTGCGACAGCGCCGCGATGGGCGCTCTCGACGATCGCGCCGCGCAAGACTTCGACCAGAACCGGATTTGTCATCACCACCCCGAAAAATACGGGCCGCTTCTACCTGATCCGGTCGAGGATGGAAACGTAGTTGGCGACGGCAGCGCCACCCATGTTGAAGATGCCGCCAAGCTTTGCGTCCGGCACCTGGATGCCGCCTGCTTCGCCGGTCAACTGCATGGCGGTCAGCACATGCATCGACACACCGGTGGCGCCGATCGGATGGCCCTTGGCCTTCAGCCCGCCCGAAGGATTGACCGGCAGCCTGCCGTCTTTTGCAGTCGTGCCGTCTAGCGCCAGCCTGCCGCCCTCGCCCGGCTTGGCTAGGCCCATCGCCTCATATTCGATCAGCTCGGCAATGGTGAAGCAGTCATGCGTCTCGACGAAGGAGAGGTCGTCGAGCGTCACGCCGGCCTTCTTCAAAGCCTGGTTCCAGGCCTGCTCGCAGCCTTCGAAAGACAGGATGTCGCGCTTCGACATCGGCAGGAAATCCTGGACATGCTCGTTGGCGCGGAAGGCGACGGCGCGGCGCATCTTCAACGCCGTCGAGGTGTCGGTCAGCACAAGGGCGGCAGCACCGTCGGAGACCAGCGAACAGTCCGTGCGCTTCAGCGGACCGGCCACGAACGGGTTTTTCTCGCTTTCCTGGCGGCAGAATTCGTAACCGAAATCCTTGCGCATCTGCGCGTACGGATTGTCGACGCCGTTCTTGTGGTTCTTGGCGGCGATCATCGCCAGCGCGTCCGACTGGTCGCCATAACGCTGGAAATAGGCCTGCGCGATCTTGCCGAAGACGCCAGCGAAACCGGCCGGCGTGTCGCCCTCCTCCGGCAGATAGGAAGCCTTGAGCAGGTTCTTGCCGATCTCGGGGCCGGGGGTCGTCGTCATCTGCTCGGCACCGACCACCAGCACGATGCGGGCGGCATTGGCGTCGATGGCGCGGATGCCTTGGCGGACCGCTGCCGAACCCGTGGCGCAGGCGTTCTCGACCCGCGTCGCCGGCTTGAAGCGCAGCCGGTCATCGGCCTGCAGCACCAGGCTGGCGGTAAAATCCTGAGGGGAGAAGCCGGCGTTGAAATGGCCGAGCACGATCTCGTCGACCTCGTCCGGGCCAATGCCGGCATGGTCGAGCGCGTCGACCGCGACCTTTGTGATCAGGCCCTCGAGCGTCTCGCCTTCAAGCTTGCCGAAGCGCGAATGCGCCCAGCCGACGATGCATGCGGTCATGGCAACCTCCGTTCGCCGCAAGCCTAACATGTCATAGCGCGGCATCAGCCTCCAATATTGTTCAACAGTGAACCGTTTTCCAGTCCAACGGATGGGCCAGAGCGACATGATCGGTTGATCCGAGCGCGAGTTTTTGATTGATTGATCCGTCAATAAAAAATAATCTCTGTTTTGATCTGGATCTCCCCAATGCCGAAAGTCGGAATGGAACCGTTGCGCCGCAAGGCGCTCATCGACGCGACGATCTCGGCGATCGGCGAGCGCGGCTCGCTTGATGTGACCATGTCGGAGATCGCCGGACGTGCCGGTGTGTCCTCGGCCCTCGCCCATCATTATTTTGGCGCCAAGGACGAGCTCCTTCTGGCGACAATGCGGCACATTCTGGCCGAACTGACCATCGACATGCGGCGCGCCCTGCAATCCGCCGGCTCGCCGCGCGAACGCGTTTCGGCGGTGGTCGCCGTCAACTTCTCCGACATCCAGTTCCGGCCGGAAACCATCGCGGCCTGGCTCGCCTTTTATGTCGAGGCACAGAAATCATCGGCCCTGCGCCGGCTGCTCAGGGTCTATGCGCGGCGGCTGCACTCGAACCTGATGAGCGGACTGACCGGCATACTGCCGCGCACCGAAGCCGACCGCGCGGCGGAAGCGGTCGCGGCGATGATCGACGGGCTGTACATCAGGCGCGCGCTGAAGGACGGCGTGCCGGATGCTCAAACCGCGATCGCGCTGGTCGAAGATTATCTCGAAATCAAACTCGGCGGGCGACAGACACAGTGACAGCCTCAGAGATATCAAGGCGACCCAACATCCTGATCGTCATGGTCGATCAGCTCAACGGCACGCTGTTTGCGGACGGGCCGGCGGACTTCCTGCATGTGCCGCATCTCAAGGCGCTGGCCGCACGCTCGGCGCGCTTCGGCAACAACTACACGGCCTCGCCGCTTTGCGCGCCGGGCCGCGCCGCTTTCATGAGCGGGCAATTGCCGTCGCGCACCCAGGTCTATGACAACGCCGCCGAATTCGCTTCCTCGATCCCGACCTATGCGCATCATCTGCGCAACGCCGGCTACTACACCTGCCTGTCGGGCAAGATGCATTTCGTCGGCCCTGACCAGTTGCACGGTTTCGAGGAGCGGCTGACCACCGACATCTATCCCGCCGATTTCGGCTGGACGCCGGATTACCGCAAGCCCGGCGAGCGCATCGACTGGTGGTATCACAATCTGGGCTCGGTCACCGGCGCCGGCGTTGCCGAGATCACCAACCAGATGGAGTATGACGACGAGGTCGCCTTCCACGCGGTGCAAAAACTCTACGATCTTGCCCGCACCTCCGAGGACGAGGCCAGCCGGCCCTGGTGCCTGACGGTTTCCTTCACCCACCCGCACGACCCCTATGTCGCACGGCGGCAATATTGGGAATTCTATAAAGACTGTCCGGCGCTTGAGCCGGAGGTGGGATTCATCCCCTATGCCCATCAGGACCCGCATTCGCAACGGCTTTACCGGGCCAGCGACTACGACAGTTTCAACATCACGCCGGAGCAGATCCGCCGCTCGCGGCGCGGCTACTACGCCAACATCTCCTATCTCGACGACAAGGTCGGCGAGTTGATGTCAGTGCTGGAGCGAACGCGCATGCTGGACGACACCATCATCCTGTTCTGCTCCGACCATGGCGACATGCTTGGCGAGCGCGGCCTGTGGTTCAAGATGAATTTTTTCGAGGGCTCGGCGCGAGTGCCTTTGATGATCGCCGGCAAAGGCATCCCTGCAGGGCTGATCGAGGCGCCGGTCTCCAACCTCGACGTGACGCCGACGCTGTGCGATCTCGCCGGCATCGACATCTCCGCGATCGCACCGTGGACCCATGGCCAGTCGCTGCTGCCGTTGCTTGATGGCGGACAGCGCACCGCGCCGGTGCTGATGGAATATGCCGCCGAGGGCTCCAACGCGCCGTTGGTGGCGATCCGCGACGGCCGCTACAAATTCATCCATTGCGAGATCGACCCGCCGCTTCTGTTCGATCTCGAAGCCGATCCGCAAGAACGCACCAATCGTGCCACCGATCCGGCGCATGCCGATCTGGTGGCGGCCTTCACGGGAGCCGTGCGAGCGCGCTGGGACATGGCGGCATTTGATGCCGCGGTGCGCGTCAGCCAGGCGCGGCGCTGGGTGGTTTATCCCGCGCTGCGCAACGGCACGCATTACCCCTGGGAGTTCCAGCCATTGCAGAAGGCGTCGGAACGCTACATGCGCAACCACATGAACCTCGACAATCTCGAGGAACAGAAACGCTTTCCGCGAGGCGAATGATGACAATTGTCCCCTCCCTCGAGCACCTCAGACAGGCCTATGCCGTGACGTCGAAGGCGACGCAGATCACGCCTTTGCTGGAATCGACAGCCTTGGCCAAGGAGACGGGTGCGGCCCGCGTCTTCATCAAACCGGAATCGCTGCAATGGGCGGGATCGTTCAAGGTGCGCGGGGCCTATTGGCGGTTGAAGCGGCTGTCGCCGGATGAGGCCAGAAAAGGCGTCGTCGCCTACTCATCCGGCAATTTCGCGCAAGGGTTGGCGGCTGCCGGCCAGGCGCTCGGCATTCCCGTCACCATCGTCATGCCGATCGACGCGCCGGCCGCCAAACGCGATGCGACGGCAGGTTATGGCGCGCGCGTCGTGCTGACCGATCATGGTGAGCGCGCCCGTGAAGAGGTCGCAGCCGCCAAGGCCCGCGAGATTGCCGAGACCGAAGGGCTGGCGTTGCTGCATCCATTCGACGATCCGGAGATCGTTGCCGGCCAGGCTGGCGCCGGGCTCGAAGCGCTCGAACAATTCGAGGCAAAGGACGCCAGTGCCGACCTTCTGTTCTGCTCGGTCGGCGGCGGCGGACTGATCGGCGGCATGTCGCTCGCCTTCCACTATCTGTCGCCAGCAACCGAGATCATCGGCGTCGAGCCGGAAGGCTTCAACGGCATGGGTGCATCGCTAGCGCATGGCGCCATCGAGACCATGCCGATCGCGCCGAAATCGATTTGCGACGGGCTGATGTCGCGGCGGCCGGGCGACGCGCCGTTCGCGGCGGTCAAGACCGCCGGCGTGCGCGGCATCACCGTCGACGACCAATCGGTTAGGCGAGCGATGAAGATCGCCTTCGAGCGGATGAAGCTGGTGCTTGAGCCGTCAGGCGCAGCGTCGCTGGCGGCGCTGCTCGGCGGCAAGGTGGATGTGGCGGGTAAAACCGTCCTGGTTGTGGCTACCGGCGGCAATGTCTCTCTCGCCGATTTTATTTCGCATATGAACGATGGGCGCATGTGAACCATGCTTGAAGCAGACTTCGTCATCATCGGCTCCGGCTCGGCCGGCTCGGCCATGGCCTACCGGCTGTCGGAAGACGGCAAGCATTCGGTCATCGTCATCGAGTTCGGCGGCACCGATATCGGGCCGCTGATCCAGATGCCGTCGGCGCTGTCGATCCCGCTCAACATGAGCCTTTACGACTGGGGCTTTGCCAGCGAACCGGAGCCGCATCTCGGCGGCCGCGTGCTGGCGACGCCACGCGGCAAGGTGATCGGCGGCTCGTCCTCGATCAACGGCATGGTCTATGTCAGGGGCCACGCACGCGACTTCGACCACTGGGCCGAACAGGGGGCCGCCGGCTGGGGCTTCGCCGACGTGCTGCCCTATTTCAAGCGCATGGAGGACAGTGACGGCGGCGAGGACGGCTGGCGCGGCCACGGCGGCCCGCTGCACGTCCAGCGCGGCCTGCGAAAGAATCCGCTCTACGGCGCCTTTGTCGAAGCCGGCCGTCAGGCGGGTTTTGAATTGACCGACGACTATAACGGTTCGAAGCAGGAAGGCTTCGGACCGATGGAGCAAACCATTCGCGGCGGCCGCCGCTGGTCGGCGGCGTCAGCCTATCTGAAGCCGGCGCTCAAGCGGCAAAATGTCAGCGTGATCAGAGGCTTCGCCCGCCGGGTGATCATCGAGAATCAGCGTGCCGTCGGAGTCGAGGTCGAAGCTCACAAACAGATTCAGGTCGTTAAGGCGCGACGTGAGGTGATCGTTGCCGCATCATCGATCAATTCGCCCAAGATCCTGATGCTATCCGGTATCGGCCCGGCCGCGCATCTCAAGGAGAACGGCATCCAGGTCGTGGCCGACCGGCCCGGTGTCGGCCGCAATCTGCAGGATCATATGGAGCTCTACATCCAGCAGGAATCGACCCAGCCGATCACGCTGAATTCGGTTCTCAACCCATTCTCCAAGGCGCTGATCGGGGCGCAGTGGCTGTTCTTCAAGACCGGCCTCGGTGCCACCAACCATTTCGAGGCCGCGGCCTTCGTGCGCTCGCAGGCCGGCGTCGACTACCCCGACATCCAGTATCACTTCATCCCGGCTGCGGTGCGCTATGACGGCAAGGCGGCGGCGAGGGCCCATGGCTTCCAGGCCCATGTCGGGCCGATGCGGTCGAAGTCGCGCGGCTCGGTGACGCTGCGCTCTCCCGACCCGAAAGCGGCACCGGTGATCCGCTTCAATTACATGTCGCATCCAGACGACTGGGCCGAGTTCCGCCACTGCATCAGGCTGACTCGCGAGATCTTCGGCCAGAAGGCTTTTGACGGCTTCCGCGGCAAGGAAATCTCGCCGGGTTCGCATGTCCAGTCGGACGAGGATCTCGACGCCTTCATCCGGGATCATGCCGAGAGCGCCTATCACCCGTGCGGCACCTGCAAGATGGGTCGGGCCGACGACATCACGAGCGTCGTCGATCCGGAGTGCCGCGTCATCGGCATCGACGGGTTGCGGGTCGCCGACTCCTCGATCTTTCCGCGCGTCACCAATGGCAATCTCAACGCGCCCTCGATCATGACCGGCGAAAAGGCCTCCGACCACATTCTCGGCCGCACGCCGCTGGCGCCATCCAACCAGGAACCCTGGATCAATCCGCGCTGGCAGGTGGCGGATCGATAGGGCATTGTCCGGCCAAGACCATTGGAGAATTCATATGCGCGCCCAGCCAACGGCATCGCACTATGTCAACGGCCGCTACATCGAGGACGAAGGCGGCGCGCCGCTGCCGGTGATCTATCCGGCGACCGGCGAGATCATCGCCACCTTGCATTCGGCGACGCCGAACGTGCTGGAACTCGCCATCGAAGCTGCGCGGGCCGCACAACCGGCCTGGGCGCGGATGAAGCCGGTCGAGCGTGGCCGCATCCTGCGCCGCGCCGCCGACATTTTGCGCGCGCGCAACGCCGATCTGGCGCGGATCGAGACGCTCGACACCGGCAAGGCGATCCAGGAAACGCTGGTGGCGGATGCGCCGTCGGCTGCCGACTGCCTCGAATATTTCGGCGGCGCGGTTGCCGCCTTCAACGGCGAGGCGATCGATCTTGGTGGACCTTTTGCCTATACGCGCCGCGAGGCGCTCGGTGTGTGCGTCGGCATCGGCGCCTGGAACTATCCGATCCAGATCGCCGGCTGGAAATCCGCCCCGGCGCTCGCCATGGGCAACGCCATGGTATTCAAGCCTTCGGAGAACACGCCGCTGTCGGCGCTGGCGCTGGCCGAGATCTACTCAGAGGCGGGCCTGCCCGACGGGCTGTTCAACGTCGTGCAAGGCTATGGCGATGTCGGCGCCGGCCTCGTCGGCCACGATGTCGTTGCCAAGGTTTCGGTGACCGGCTCGGTGCCGACCGGCCGCAAGGTGCTGTCGCTCGCCGGTTCGAAGATGAAGCATGCCACGATGGAGCTCGGCGGCAAGTCGCCGCTGATCGTCTTCGACGACGCCGACCTCGAAAACGCCATTAGCGGCGCCATGCTCGGCAATTTCTATTCGACCGGGCAGATCTGCTCCAACGGCACGCGTGTTTTCGTACAAAGCGGCATCCATGACCGCTTCGTCGACCGGCTGGTCGAGCGGACGAAAAAGATCCGCATCGGCGATCCGCTCGATCCTGAGACGCAGATGGGGCCGCTGGTCAACAAGGCGCAGCAGGAGAAGGTCGTTTCCTACATCGCGGCCGGCAGGCAGGATGGAGCAACGCTCGCCTGCGGTGGCAACGTGCCGTCGCTGCAAGGGTTCGATGGCGGCTTCTTTGTCGAGCCAACCGTGTTCACCGGTGTCACCGATACGATGCGCATTGCGCGCGAGGAGATTTTCGGGCCGGTGATGAGCGTGCTGAAGTTCGACGGCGAGGACGAGGTGATCGACCGCGCCAACGACACCGAATTCGGCCTCGCCGCCGGCGTCTTCACCCGCGACCTGCAGCGCGCTCATAGGGTGATCGCCGAACTGCAGGCCGGCACCTGCTGGATAAACGCCTACAATCTGACGCCGGTGGAAATTCCGTTTGGCGGGGTGAAGCAATCCGGCATTGGGCGCGAGAACTCGCTGGCGGCTTTAGCGCTCTATTCGCAGCTGAAGGCGGTGTATGTCGAGACCGGGGATGTAGCGAGCCCGTATTGAGGGGTTGGCGCGAGGCACCCCCCTCTGCCCTGCAGGGCAGAGGGGGGTGCCTCGCACCGGCCTCTCAACAACCTCACCCCTTCTGCGCTGTCCCATCAAGATACTGCGTCAGCGCGCAGACCAGATGATAGAAGATGCTGGCCGGCACGTCCGATGCCAAGGAGCGGCCGCGTTCGTCGATGCGGTCAATCCACAGGCCGAGCGGGGCCGGATCGATGTGCCAGCGGAACAGGCGGCCGACGCGCGCCTCGATCTCCGGCTTGAGGTCGGGGCCACCAGGCCCGTCAAGCGCGATCGCCGCCTTGATCGCTTCCGCCTGCGGCCAGCTGCGCGATACGAGGTCGAGCGGCAGGCCCTGCCGGGAGACCGCACCGTAGGCAAGGCCGGTGGCGCGGTTGAGGCCGTTGGCGATGGCCGAGGCGTAGAGCTTGCGGGCAAAATTGCTCAACTCGCCCTGACCGCTGTGGGCGACGAAATCGGTGAGCAGCGAGGCCCATTCGAAATGATGGCCGGGCTCGGTCCATGTGCCCTTCTCGCCGGCGGTCGGCTTCCACCCGGCGTCGAAATATTCGCCCAGCGTCCAGCTCTCGGCATCGAAGAAATGACTACGGAAAAGGTCGATGATGCGCGCGGCGCGGCGCAGATAGGTGCGGTCGCCGGTCGCCTCATACCAGGCGAGGAAGGCCTCGAGCAGATGCATATGCGGGTTGGAGCGCCGCTCGCCCTCGCCGTCCGACGTCTCGAGGAAGCCGGTCATGCGGCTGTCCTCGAGATGCGCGTCGAGGAACACGAAGGTCTCCTGGCCCAGCCGCAGCGCATCCGGATTGCCGCACATATGCGCATGCGCCAGCGCCAGCAGCACGCAGGAATGGTCGTAGGCATCCTCGGTTGGGTCGGCGACGGAGCCGTCGACATTGAGCGTGCGCACCCAGCCGCCTCTGTCGGTGCGGCCCTTGCCGGCCATGAAGGCGATGCCGTGGCTAATCAACCGGTCCGCCGGACCGTCCCAGCCGCGCGCCCTGGCGACCGCAAAGGCATAGACCTGTCTGGCCGTCGTGCGCATACGCTTGGGCTTCAACAGCGGATTGCCATCAAAACCCAGCGCCTCGTGGAAGCCGCCATGACGCTCATCGACGCCTGAAGTTGACCACAGCGGCAAGGTCTCCTCGAACAGCCAGTGATGCACGCGCCGACGCCAGGCGCCGCTCTCGATGACGCGGTCGTGTGCCGGCGTAAACCTGGTTTCCAGCCGTCCCGATTTCTCCAGCTGCTCGACGATCTTCTTGACGTGCTGGCTGTGGCTGACCGGTGCGACGAAGGTGGCGTCCGCCGTCGAGACGATCGCGACGTCCTTCATGCCGATAGCCGACAAAAGCCGGCCGTCGCTTCTGATGTAGGAGTTCTCGCAATCGATGGCGACAACATCGCCGACGACGACATTGCCATTGGCATCAGCAGGGCCGACATCGAGCAGCGACTGCCAGGAGCCGAGGTCGTTCCAGCGAAAGCCGGCCGGCACCATGACGATGTCCTTGGCCCGCTCCATGATGGCGTAGTCGATCGAGTTCGACGGGATGGCGGCGTAGAGGTCGAGCGGCATATAGAGGCCGGACAGATCCGAAGTCGCTGCCTTGTAGGCCGCTTCGGTGGCCTGCCAGATGTCGGGCTGGAAGGCCGCAAATGCATCGCGCATGGCGCCGGCGCGAAACAGGAAAATGCCGGTGTTCCAGTAGAAGGTGCCCGCCCTGAGATAGCTCTGCGCGATGGCGAGGTCGGGCTTTTCGACGAAGCGCGACACGTCGAAGACGCCAGCGCTTTCGGCTGCGACTTCGATATAGCCATAGCCGGTCTCGGGCTGCGTCGGCTTGATGCCGAACACCACCAGACGGCCGGCAAGCGCTGCCTGGCTGCCCGCCTCGACGCTCTGCCAGAACTGCTTGGGCGTGGCGATTTCATGGTCTGACGGCACCACCAGCACCAGGCTGTCGCCGAACTCCGACAATGTGCGCAGCGCGGCCAGCGCCACGGCGGCAGCCGTGTTGCGCCCGGTCGGCTCGAACAGCGGGCCACCGCCGGCGAGGTCGAGGCCGGCAAGGTCGGCATGCACGCGCTCGGCATGGCGCTCGGCGGCGATCAGGAAGATCGGCGTTTCGCCCTCCGGCCGCGCCGTCAGCCGGCGCAGTGTCTTGGCCAGCATCGAGCCGTCGCCGGAAAGATCGTGGAACTGTTTCGGGTTGTCCTCGCGCGACAGCGGCCACAGCCGCGAACCGACACCGCCGCTCATGACAAAACTGACGATGCGCTCGCTCATGAAAGGTCCAATCAGAACGTCTGGTTGTAAGCGCCGACTTCGGGGCTGCGGCGCAGCACGGCGTCGACCGCCTCGAACATCTGCCGGCGGCGGTCGGACGATACCGGGCTTTCGACAACCACGACAAGCTCCGGCTTGTTCGACGACGCCCGTACCAGGCCCCAGGTGCCATCTTCGGCCACGATGCGCACGCCGTTGACGGTGATCAGGTCGGCGATCTTCTGGCCGGCAAAAGCCTTGCCGGCGCGCTGCATCGCCTGGAAGTCCGCCACCACCCGATCGACCACGCCGTATTTCACGTCATCGGCGCAATGCGGCGACATGGTCGGCGTGCCGAAGGTCAGCGGCAGCGCGCGATAGAGATCGGCCATCGAACTTGTGGGGTTGCGGACGAGCATCTCACATATGGCTATTGCCGTGATGAGACCGTCATCATAGCCGCGGCCGATCGGCGGATTGAAGAAAAAATGGCCCGACTTCTCGAATCCGGCGACGGCGCCAAGCTCGGCGACGCGGCGCTTGATGTAGGAATGGCCGGTCTTCCAGTAATCGGTGACCGCGCCATTGGCGCGCAGGACGCTGTCGGTGTGGAACAGGCCGGTCGACTTGACGTCGACGACGAAAGTCGAGCTGGAATGCTGGCTGGAGATGTCACGCGCCAGCATGACGCCGACCTTGTCGGCGAAGATCTCGTTGCCCTCATTGTCGACCACGCCGCAACGGTCGCCGTCGCCGTCGAAGCCCAGCCCGACATCGGCGCCGGTCTCCAGCACCTTGTCGCGGATGGCGTGCAGCATCTGCATGTCTTCGGGGTTGGGGTTATAGCGGGGAAAACTGTGGTCGAGCTCGACATCGAGCCGGATCACCTCGCAACCGATGCGCTCCAGCGCCTGTGGCGCGAAGGCGCCGGCAGTGCCGTTGCCGCAAGCCGCCACAACCCTGATCTTGCGCGCGATGCGCTTGTCCTGGGTCAGGTCGTCGAGATAGGTCTCGCGAAAACCGGAGACGAATTCGTAGCAACCGCCGCCGGCGAGATCGAAATCGCCCGACAGCACGATCTGTTTCAGGGCGCTCATCTCCTCCGGTCCGAAGGTGAGCGGCCTCGCCGCACCCATCTTGACTCCGGTCCAGCCATTCTCGTTGTGCGATGCCGTGACCATGGCGACGGAAGGCGCGTCGAGCGCGAACTGGGCGAAATAGGCCATGGGCGACAGCGCCAGGCCAATGTCTTTCACCTTTGCGCCCGCAGCCATCAGGCCGGAAACCAGCGCCAGCTTGATGGCAAGTGAATAGGAACGGAAATCATGCCCGGTGACGATGTCGGGCCCGGCGCCAAGACGGCGGATCAAGGTGCCCAGGCCCATGCCCAGCGCCTGGACGCCGATCAGGTTCAGCTCCGGCGGTTGGGTGGAGCCGGCATGGCCAAACCACCAGCGCGCGTCGTATTCGCGAAAGCCGGACGCCTTGATCAGCGCTTCGGTTTCGAATTCGAAGCTGTTGGGCCGGGCGTCGCCTACGATTTTCAGGGGCAAGGCAGCAAAGCTCCAGATGGCGAAAACACGATCTATCGAGGCTGCGACTTAGCACACAAGGCTTTAAGCCGGGTTTATCCCGGGAGGGAAAGCCAAGCTTTGCGGCAATGCCCAACGAAAGCCAACGAAATGCGACAGAAGCGCTGCCATTGCCGCTTGCAGGAACGGTATGCGGCGGCTATAAGCCCGCGGTCTGGTCACGGAGTGTAGCGCAGCCTGGTAGCGCACCTCGTTCGGGACGAGGGGGTCGCAGGTTCAAATCCTGCCACTCCGACCAGAAAAAACAGACACTTAGGTGTTTGTTCTCCCGAGACCACAAGATGGCGTAATGCAAACCGGCCGCGTCGGCGTTCGCTGTCAGCATGGTGTTTTGACGCGACAACCATCCGCGCTACCTCGATAATAGGAATGCCGCCGAGACAGCGGCCCGGAACGAGGTTTGCGGAAGATGAATTTGTTGATTTCAAGCCGGCTGTCAGCGCTGCTCGCTTTGTCCCTGGCGGCAGGCTGCTCATCGCTGGGCAGCGCGGTGAACCCGGCGAAATACGACAGCATGACATGCGCCGAGCTCAACACCGCCGTAGGCGATACCGCGCGCGACATCTCGCAAACCGCCATCACCCGCGGCAAGGTCGCCAACACCAGCGTGCCGAACTGGCTGCTCGGCGGCACGCGCGTGAAGAGCGCAGTGGCCAAGCGTGAGACGGCCAGAATCGAACTGCTGAAGCAGCGGCAAGAGGCCATTGTCGCGACAAGGGCCAACAGATGCCCCAGGTCAGCGGGCTAAGCGAACTGGCCCTACCCTGACTATCTGCTGAACGTCACGCCTTAAGCACTCAGCCTGAAGCGCGTGACATCGATCGCCGCAGCCATCAGCGTCTGGGTGTAGGCAGCCTGCGGGTTGCTGAAGATCTCTTCCGTCGGGCCTTCCTCGACGATCTTGCCCTGCCTCATGACGATGATGTAGTCGGCCATGGCGCGCACCACGGAGAGATCGTGGCTGATGAAGAGGTAGGACAGTTCGTGGTCGGCCTGCAGCTTGCGCAGCAATTCGACGATCTGCTTCTGCACCGAGCGGTCGAGCGCCGAAGTCGGCTCGTCCAGCACCACCAGTTTGGGCTTCAGGATCACGGCACGCGCGATGGCGATGCGCTGGCGCTGGCCGCCGGAGAATTCGTGCGGGTAGCGGTTGCGTGCGTTGGGGTCGAGGCCGACCTCGAGCAAGGCCTCGACGGCGCGCTGATCGCGTTGCTTGCCTGACAGGTTCGGCTCATGCACCAGAAGCCCTTCGGTGATGATCTGGCCGACGGTCATGCGCGGCGACAGCGAGCCGAACGGATCCTGGAAGACGAGTTGCATCTCACGTCGCAGCGGTCGCATCGCCTGGCGGTCGGCGGTGGAGATGTCGCGGTCGCCGAAGCGGATGACACCGTCGCTGGGCAACAGGCGCAGAAGTGCGCGGCCGAGCGTCGATTTTCCCGAACCGGACTCGCCGACGATACCGATGGTCTGGTTGCGCTTCAGCCGGATCGAAATGTGATCGACGGCGCGTAGCAGCAGCGGTTCGCCGGCAAGGAAGCCGCCGCCGATCTTGAAGGTCACTTCGACATTGCGGCCCTCCAGCAGCACCGGAGCGCTGGGCGGCGGCGCCGCCTTGGTGCCGGTCGGTTCGGCGGCCAGCAGCATTTTGGTATAGGCATGCTGCGGGTTGGCGAAAAGTGCTTCCGCCTCGCCTTCCTCGACCACCTCGCCATAGCGCATGACATAGACGCGGTCGGCAAAGCGCCGGACGATGCCGAGATCGTGGGTGATGAAGACGATGGCCATGCCGAGCTTGCGCTGCAATTCGGCGAGCAGCACCAGGATCTGCGCCTGGATGGTGACGTCGAGCGCCGTCGTCGGCTCGTCGGCGATCAGGATGTCGGGGTCGTTGGCCAATGCCATGGCGATCATGACGCGCTGGCGCTGGCCACCCGACATTTCGTGCGGATAGGATTTCATCCGCCGCTCGGGATCGGGGATATGCACCAGCCTGAGCAACTTGAGCGCCTCGTTCCGTGCCTCGGCTGCGTTCAGCCCGCGGTGCTTGCGGATCGGTTCGATAAGCTGGTTGCCGATCGAATAGAGCGGATCGAGCGAGGTCATCGGCTCCTGGAAGATCATGCTGATCTTGGCGCCGCGCACCTTGTTGAGGTCGGGCTTGCTCATGGTCAAAAGGTTGCGGCCGCGATAATCGACGTGACCCGTCGCCTCGCCGTTGGACGCCAGCAGGCTCATCGCCGCCATCATGGTCTGGCTCTTGCCGGATCCGGATTCGCCGACCACGGCAACGGTTTCACCTGCCTTGACGTGGATGTTGATGCCCTTGACCGCTTCGACCGCGCCGTCGAGCGTGCGGAAGCGGACGCGAAGGTCCTTGACGCTGAGGATCGTTTCGGGCGTTTCCATCGCAACGGTCCCCATCTTATCGGTCCCCATCTTTATCGGTCCCATCTTCATCGGTCTCTCGGATCGAGCGCGTCGCGCAGGCCGTCGCCGACGAAGTTCAGTGCAAACAGCGTCGACACGAGGAAGAAGGCGGGGAACAAAAGCAGCCAGTTGGCGGTGCCGATGTTCTTGGCGCCGACCGAGATGAGCACGCCCCAGCTGGTCATCGGTTCCTGCACGCCAAGGCCAAGGAAGGACAGGAAACTTTCCAGGATGATGACCTGCGGCACCAGCAGCGTCATGTAGATCACCACTGGTCCGAGCAGATTGGGGATGACGTGGCGCAGCAGGATGCCGCGCTGGCCGACGCCCATGGCTTCGGCCGCCTGGACATACTCCTGCCGCCGGATCGACAGCGCCTGGCCGCGCACGATGCGCGCCATGTCGAGCCACAGCACCGCCCCCACCGCCAGGAACATCAGCACGAAATTGCGGCCGAAGAAGACCACCAGCATGATGACAAAGAAAATGAAGGGCAAGGAATAGAGCACGTCGACGATGCGCATCATCACCTCGTCGATCTTGCCGCCGGAAAAGCCGGCCGCCGCCCCGTAGAGGACGCCGATGACCACCGCGACAATGCCGGCAAGCAGGCCGATGGCCAGCGAGATGCGCCCTGCCATCAGCGTTCGCGAGAGAAGATCGCGACCGGTGTTGTCGGTGCCGAACAGGAAGTACTGCTGTTTGACCGACGCAGTCATAGTCAATTCGAGCCCGTCGGCCGATTTGCTCTCTATCTTGGTATCGTCGAAGGCATCGGAGCGGTCGAGATAGCGGATGTTGCGGTCGTCGATCGGTTTGGTCGAGGTGACGGTGACGGTGACGCGACTGCCCTCCAGTTTCCACTCCTTAATGTCGACGCGCATGCGCTTGATGGCATCCTTGAGCGCCGTCTCGATCATGTCCGGCTTCGGATAGGCTGAAAAGCTTGGTGGCGTCCGCACATAGTCGGCATAGATGGTGGTGTACTGATGCGGCACGAACCAGGGGCCGAAGATGCTGATGACGCCAATGAAGGCCAGGTAATAGAGGCTGAACATGGCGGCGCGGTTGGCTTTGAGGCGCGCCCATGCGTCGCCCCAGAGCGAGCGGCCGACGACGGCCGGCGGAGCGGCGGCGGCTGTGATGTCAGTCATAGCGCACCCTCAGTCATAGCGTACCCTCGGGTCGACGACCGCGTACATGACGTCGACGATCAGGTTGAAGACGATGGTGAAGAGCGCGATCACCACCACGGTCCCCATCACCAGCGTGTAGTCGCGGTTGAGCGCGGCATCGACGAAATAGCGGCCGACACCGGGAATGGAGAAGATGGTCTCGACGATGACCGAACCGGTGAGCAGCGCCGCGGCTGCCGGACCGGTGAAGGAAACGATCGGCAGGATGGCGCCGCGCAGCGCGTGCTTGACCACCACCGACCAGTCGGAGAGGCCGAGCGCACGCGCCGTTCGGATATGATGCGAACGCAAGCTCTCGATCATCGACCCGCGCATCAGGCGGGCAACGATGGCGATCTGCGGCAAGGCCAGCGTCAGCACCGGGCCGATCTTGTTGATCAATGCGCCATCACCCCAGCCGCCGATCGGCAACAGCTTCCAGGTCAATCCGAACACCAGCTGAATCACAGGAGCGATGACGAAGGTGGGGATAGTGCTGCCGGCGGTCGCCAGCGCAATCACCGTATAGTCGCCAAGCTTGTTCTGGTTGAGCGCGGCGATGGTGCCGAGCACCGAACCAAGCAGCAGCGCCAGGATCAGCGCGGAGGTGCCGAGCTGGACCGATATCGGCAGCCCCTTGGCAAACAGTTCGGTGACGGTGAAGTCAGGCAAATTGTAGCTCGGCCCGAAATTGCCGCGCAGGAGATTGCCGAGATAGTGGGCATATTGCAGCCAGAGCGGATCGTCGAGGCCGAACTGTGCTTCCAGATTGGCCCTGATCTCGGGACTGAGGCCCCGCTCCTGATTGAAAGGGCCGCCCGGTGCGACGCGTATCAGGAAGAACGCCATTGTCACAATGACGAACAGCGTCGGAATGGCGGTCAAAAGCCGCCGTAAGATGTATCGCAGCATCGGCGCCCCGCTTCGGCCAGAGCGACATACGTCCATGCGGACGCATTGCCACGCTCCGGCGCCAAATCTTCGCACCGGGCTTGCCGAAAATCGACCACGACTTTCGGACCGGTGCGATGACCGACCAGTCCGCCGCGCCCAAATGGGGCGCGGCGGTCCAGTCAAGGATGATTATCAGTCCTTGGAGACGAAGCGGGACGGATGGATGTCCATCACATTGTCATCGAAGCCATGCAGCTTCGAGGAAACGATATCGTGGAAGCTGTAGTAGAGAAGCGGAATGTTGCCGACGTCATCGACAAGGATGCGCTCGGCCTCGGTGAGGTCCTTCATGCGCTCTTCCGGCTTGCCGCCGGCAGCCGCGGCCTTGTCCATGGCCGCCTCATATGCCGGGCTGACGTAGTTCGAATAGTTGTTGCCGCTGGCCTTGCGGGTGATGCCGAGGAAGGTCTCGGGATCCTTGTAGTCGGCGATCCAGGCGGCACGCGCCACGTCGTAGTTGCCCTTCTGCTCGAGGAAGGAATAGTGGGTCTTGGTATCGGTGTTGAGCAGCGTGATCTCGACGCCAAGCGGCTTCAACTGTTCCTGGATGGCAACCGCGGTGTTCTTGTGGTTTTCCGAGGTGTTGTAGCGGATCTCCATCTTCAGCGGATGCTCGGGCGTATAGCCGAGTTTCTCAAGGATCTTCTTGGCGGCGTCCTCGCGGTCGATCTGCGGCATGTCGGCGTATTTGGCCATTGCCGGCGTGTAGCCGGCGATGCCCGGAGGCACCATCGAATAGCCAGGCAGCATGGAATTCTGCCAGACCTTTTCGGCCAGGAAGTCGCGGTCGATAGCCATCGAGATGGCGTTGCGCAGCTCGACATTGTCCCAGGGCGCCTTGTCGGTCTTGATCGCGTAATAATAGGTGCCGAGATACGGTCCGACGCGGACCTGATCGCCGAACTTGGTCTTGAGGTCAGCGAGCTGTTCGGTCGGCAGGTCGCCGTAGCTGTCGAGTTCGCCGGCCTCGAAGCGCTTCATCGCCGAAGAGCGGTCTTCGGTCGGGATGTAGTTGACGACGTCCATCTTGACGGTCGCGGCATCCCAGAATTTCGGATTCTTGACCAGCTTCATGTGGTCGTTGGGAATCCACTCGGCCAATGTATAGGCGCCGTTCGAAACGAGATTGCCCGCCTTGATCCAGTCGGCGCCGAGCTTGTCGATCGAGGCCTTGTTGACCGGGTAGGTAGCCTGGTGGGTCAGCATCTCCAGGAAGTATGGCGTCGGCGCCTTCAGCGTCACTTCCAGGGTGTTGGCGTCGATCGCCTTGACGCCCATGTCCTCGGGCTTGCCTTTCTTGGTGTTGACTTCCTCGGCGTTCTTCACGGGATAGAGCATGGAAGCGTATTCGGCGGCGGTCGCCGGATCCTCCAGCCTACGGAAGGAATAGACGAAGTCGTCCGCCGTCACCGGGCTGCCATCCGACCACAAGCCGTCCTTGCGCAGCTTGAAGGTGTAGACGGTGCCGTCATCAGATACCGTCCAGCTTTCGGCGGCGCCCGGGATGAGGTTCGTCTTCTGATCGTGCATGACCAGTCCCTGGAACAGGTCGCGTATGATATCGGCTTCGTAGACGGTCGAGGTCTTGTGCGGATCGACCGTCTCCGCTTCGGCGGCGCTGCCTCTGTTATAGACGGTCTCGGCAAGGACCGGCGTCAGGAACGTGCCTGCGGCAAAGGTCATGGTCGCGGCGACAAGCGTCGCCTTCAGCATATTTTTCAGCATGAAGTCTCTCCCTGTGGCGCTGCCCATCGGCTGCGCCTTACGAGTGTTGACGCCCCGGAACCGATTTCTGGCCCCTTCGAGCGCGCCGCCGGTTCCCGTTCCGGCAGCTGGTGGCAGGAGACTAGACAGACGGAAATATTATTTCAACCGAGTCTTGCTTGACGCTAAGTGAGCATCCTCACCCTAAACCAGCCATAGCTAATCTATATTACCAGGTTCAATTGGGTGCAGCTTGCGGTTGTCCTGTAATTTTGCGTTTTGCCCTCAGCAGTTGTAATTGGCGCAACCATCTGGAAACATTCCAGGAATGCCGTTCGTGGCCAAGCTCGACGAAAGTACCGAAGAAGCCCGAAAATGAAAAACATGGCGCCGGTGGCGTTGCACGGATCACTCGGCACGGTTGCATGCGGACACGATCTTTGTTGACGCCGGACGGCGTCCCTGAAGATCAGCCTACCTTGCCGACAAACCAGCCCAGGGCCGGCAGCAACAGCCCCTCCTCCTGCAGGACGGCACCGCCACCCAGAGCGATCGCCTCGACAGGCTGGAGATCCGGCGGCAGCCGCCAGTCGGCCGGCTTGTCGGCGAAATTGAAGACGCAGAGCAATATCTCGTCCTCGCCCTGCCGGATGAAGGCAAGGACATCGCCGTCGGTATCGAGAAAGCGGATCGGGCCCTTGACCAGCGCCAGATGCGCCTTGCGCAAGGCGAGCATCGTCCGGTAGCCGGCGAGCACGGACTTGTCGTCGGCGTTCTGGATATCGACCGACCGAGCGCGGTGGCTTTCCGGCACCGGCAGCCAGGGTTTTCCCGAGGAAAAACCGGCATTGTCGGCGCCCGCCTCCCAGACCATCGGTGTGCGGCAGCCGTCCCTGCCTTTGACCCCCGGCCAGAAACGGATGCCGACGGGATCGCGCAGATCCTCGAAGGTCAGTTCCGCCTCCTCCAGCCCAAGCTCTTCGCCTTGGTAGAGACAGATCGAGCCCCGCAGGCAGGAGAGCAAAGCGATAGCGAATGTCGCCACCGCATCTGGATCGCCGCCCGGCCGCGTCCAGCGGCTGACATGGCGCACGACATCGTGGTTGGAGAACGCCCAGCAGACCCAGCCGTCGGCGACAGCTGCCTCGAAGGCCTCGACGCAGCCGCGCACATGGGCGGCTGAGAATTGCTGACCGAGCAGGTCGAAGGTGTAGCACATGTTGAGCTTGTCGCCGCCGGATGTGTAGGCGGCCAGCGTCTGCAGCGAACGGCCTTCGTCGCCGACCTCCCCGACACTGGCGCGGCCGTCATATTCGTCGAGCAAAGCGCGGAAGCGCCTGAGGAAACCGAGGTTTTCCGGTTGCGTCTTGTCGAACAGATGCTCCTGGAAGAGATAGGTGTTGGTTTCGCCATTGGTGCCGGCGACGCTCGACGCCAGCGGCGGATTGCTGCGCAGCCAGCGGTCGTGGACATAGTAGTTGACCGTATCCAGGCGGAAGCCGTCGACGCCGCGCTCGAGCCAGAACCGCACCGTCTGCAACAACGCGTCTTGGACCTCAGGATTGTGGAAGTTGAGGTCCGGCTGCGAGGCGAGGAAATTGTGCATGTAGTATTGCCGGCGGGTCGCGTCCCACTCCCAGGCCGGGCCGCCGAAGACCGACAGCCAGTTGTTAGGCGCGTTGCCGTCCGGCCTGGTGTCGGCCCAGACATACCAGTCAGCCTTGGGATTATCCTTGCTGGCACGGCTCTCTACAAACCATTCGTGCTTGTCGGAGGAGTGCGACAACACCTGATCGATGATCACCTTCAGGCCGAGCCTGTGCGCCTCGGCAACCAGCGCGTCAAAGTCGTCGAGCGTGCCGAACATCGGATCGACCGCCTGATAATCGGAGACGTCGTAGCCCATATCGGCCATTGGCGATTTGAAGAAGGGCGACAGCCAGACGGCGTCGACGCCGAGCGAGGCGACGTGCGCCAGCCGTGAGGTGATGCCTGAGAGGTCGCCGCTGCCGTCGCCGGTGGTGTCCTGGAAGGAGCGAGGATAGATCTGGTAGATGACGCAGCCGCGCCACCAGTCGGCGCTCTGTTCGGGTCCCGGCTGGGCATTGTCGTCGGCCATCACGGACCCTTCCTGGCGCGGGCCTTTGCGGTCCGGCGCTCGATCATGAAACTGACACTGCGGCCGGGCAGCGGCCACGCGAGGTCGACCGCTTGCGCTTCAACAGCCGGCTGCCATTCAAACCCTTGCCGCGCGGGCAGCGTGAAGACGCATTGGCGGCGATCGCCATTGACGATCACAGCCAGGCGGCCTTCCCCGCCATCGCCGAGCAGCATGACGAGGCGATGGCGCGAGCCATCGTTCCAGTCGGCTTCGCCGAGCGGCGCGCCGGTCTCGGTCAGCCAGGCGACGTCGGGCACATCAGAACCGTCCGGCGGCTCTCCGGTCAGGAAGCGCGTATCGGAAAGCGCCGGCACCGCGCCGCGCAGAGCTGCGAGCGCGGACACATGGGCTTCCAGCCCGACGTCGCGCCCGGCCCAGTCGAGCCAGGTGATGGCGTTGTCCTGCGCATAGGCGTTGTTGTTGCCCCCTTGCGTGCGGCCGAATTCATCGCCCGCCGTCAGCATGATGGTGCCGCGCGAGGCAAACAGAGTGGCGAGCAGCGCGAAGCGATCATGGGAACGGGCCTCGGCAATCGCCTTGTCCGAGGTTTCGCCCTCGACGCCGTTGTTCCAGGACAGGTTCTCATTGTGGCCGTCGCGGTTCTTCTCGCCATTGGCCTGGTTGTGCTTGGCTTCATAGGCGACGATATCGGCCAGCGTCATGCCATCGTGTGCGGCGATGAAGTTGACCGTGCGGCTGGCGGATTGGCCCTCCCTGCCGAACACATCGGAGGAGCCGGCGAGCCTTGTCGCCAGCGCACCGACCGCGCCGGCATCGCCGCGCCAGAAGCGCCTGACGTCGTCGCGGTAGCGGTCGTTCCATTCGAGGTAAGGCGGCCGGAAATTGCCGAGCTGATAGCCATTCGGGCCGATGTCCCACGGCTCGGCGATCAGCACCCTATCGGCAAGCAGAGGATCGCCAGCGATGGTCTCGAGCAACGGGGCCGCCGGATCGAATACGCCAGCGACGCGGCCGAGGACCGGCGTCAGGTCGAAGCGGAAACCGTCGACGCCGGCATGGCGGACGAAATGGCGCAGCGTGTCGAGCACCATGCCGCGAACGACCGGATGATCGCAGGCGACCGTGTTGCCGGTGCCGGTGTCGTTGGCCAACCTGCCGTCCGGCTCGCTGCGGTAGTAGGCTTGATTGTCGAGGCCGCGCAGCGACAGCGTCGGCCCGAGCCGGTCACTTTCGCCGGTATGATTGAAGACGAGATCGAGGATGGTGCCAATGCCAGCCCTGCGCAGCACCCCCACAGTATCGCGCAACTCGGCGATGCCGCCGGGCGCCAGGCGCGGGTCGAGCGCCATGAAGGTGACTGGGTTGTAGCCCCAGGCATTGCTGAGGCCCAGCGGCGGCAAATGGCGCTCATCGACCCATGCCGTCACGGGCATTAGCTCAACGGCGGAGACGCCGATCTTCTTGAGATGTTCGACGATAGCCGGATGGGCAAGGGCTGCAATGGTGCCGCGCTGCGCTTCCGGTACGTCCGGATGCAGCCTGGTGAAGGAGCGGACGTTGAGTTCGTAGATCAGGCCGCCTGGCTGGAACAAAGGCGGCTTGGCCGGCAGCGGCTTCGGTTGAGCCCGCGCGATGGTCTTCGGCATCAGTGGCGCGGTGTCGGCGCCTTCGTTGCGCCGGGCGGCAAGCCGCCAATGATGCTGGTAGGGCCGGTCGATCTCGACGGCGTAGGGATCGGTGAGCAGCTTGTCGGGATCGAACCACAGCCCGCGCTCCGGCGCATATTCGCCGTCGGCGCGAAAGCCGTAGCGCGTACCCGCGGCAAGGCCGGCGACGAACAGCGCATGGACGCCTTCGCTTTCCGGCTGGAGTTCGAGCCGGTCGATTTCGCGGGCGCCGGTGTCGTCGAAGATCGACACCCAGAGCCGCCGCGCCGAGGACGACCAGGCGGCAAAACGGATGCCTTCGGGAGTGACCTTTGCGCCGAGTTGGGTCATCGGCGCATCCTCCACCCTCCCCCTTGTGGGGAGGGTCGCGAACCAAGTGAGCGGGGTGGGGGTCGGCGCGGGGAAAGCGCTTTACGAGCACCCCCAACCCGATCCGCTGCGCGGATCGACCCTCCCCACAAGGGGGAGGGTAAAGACGTCACCACCCTCAAGTAATCACGCTCGGCTTGTTGCGCCCGGTGTGGCTCTTGATCCCGGCGATATCATCGGCAGCCGCGATCAGGTCAGCGAGCGCCTCTTGCGTGTCGAGATCATGCCGCGCTCTGTCCGGCTCGTAGCGCTCGATGTAGACGCGCAGCGTAGCACCCGACGTGCCGGTGCCGGACAAACGAAACACGACACGCGAGCCGCCTTCGAACAGGATGCGGATGCCCTGGTTCTTGCTCACCGAACCGTCGACGGGATCGTGATAGGCGAAGTCGTCAGCATTGGCGATCTTCAGTCCGCGCACGCTGGTGCCGGGCAGCGAAGCGAGCTTGGCGCGCAACTCGTCGACCAAGGCGTTGGCGCGCTCGGTTTCGACCTCCTCATAGTCATGACGTGAATAGTAATTGCGGCCGTAGGTCGCCCAATGTTCGGTGACGACGTCCTTGCAGCTTTCGCCGCGCACGGCCAGGATGTTCAGCCACAACAGCACCGCCCACAGCCCGTCCTTTTCACGGACATGGTTCGAGCCCGTGCCGGCGCTTTCCTCGCCGCAGATCGTTGCCATGCCGGCATCGAGCAGATTGCCGAAGAACTTCCAACCGGTCGGCGTTTCGTAGATGCCGATGCCGAGCTTTTCGGCGACGCGGTCGGCCGCGCCGCTGGTCGGCATCGAGCGGGCGATGCCTTTGAGGCCGTCCTTGTAGCCGGGCGCCAACTGCGCATTGGCGGCAAGCATGGCCACCGAATCCGACGGGGTGACGAAAATGCCCTTGCCGATGATGAGATTGCGGTCACCGTCGCCGTCGGAAGCCGCCCCGAAATCGGGCGCATCCGGTCCCATCATCTCGTCATAGAGATGCTTGGCGTGGACCAGGTTCGGATCCGGGTGATGGCCGCCAAAATCCGGCAGCGGCTTGTAGTTGCGGCAGGTGCCATTCTCCGCGCCGAGCCGGCGCTCGAGAATTTCCTTGGCATACGGGCCGGTGACCGCATGCATGGCGTCGAAGCGCATGCGGAAGCCGTATTTGAAATTGGCGCGGATGGCGTCGAAGTCGAACAGGCTCTCCATCAATTCGGCATAGTCGGTGACCGGGTCGATAATCTCGACCGCCATGCCGCCGGCGGTCACCGTGCCGATCTTGTCGATGTCGATCTGGTCGATGTCGGCGGTCTTGAAGCTCGAAATCGTCTTGGTCTTTTCGAAGATCGCGTCGGTCAGCTTTTCCGGCGCCGGGCCGCCATTGCCGGCATTGTACTTGATGCCGAAATCCTCGTGCGGGCCGCCCGGATTGTGACTGGCCGACAGGATGATGCCGCCGAAGGTCTTGTATTTGCGGATGACATGCGACGCCGCCGGCGTCGACAATATGCCGCCCTGCCCGACCATCACCTTGCCGAAGCCGTTGGCCGCCGCCATGGCGATGGCCTTCTGGATGACCTCGCGGTTGTAGAAGCGGCCGTCGCCGCCGATCACCAGCGTCTTGCCCTCAAAGCCCTCCAGCGCGTCGAAGATCGACTGGATGAAGTTCTCGGCATAGTGCTCCTGCTGAAAGACAGGCACCTTCTTGCGCAGGCCGGACGTGCCGGGTTTCTGGTCGAGATAGGGTTTGGTGGCGACGGTCCGGATCATGCTTCAGGCAACCCTTTTCGAAAGCAGCAGGCGGTAGAGTTCAACGTATTTGTCGGCGCTCTTGTCCCAGGAGACATCGGCCTTCATACCCTGGCGCTGGATCTGTTCCCAGACGGCCGGGCTCGAATGCGCATCGACCAGCCGGCGGATGGCGTGCAGCATGGCGCCGCCATTGTTGGGCGCGAACTGGAAGCCGGTGGCGACACCGGCCGAGATCGCTGCTTCATTGGCGTCGATGATGGTGTCGGCAAGGCCGCCGGTGCGGGCGACGACCGGCACGCAGCCATAGCGCAGGCCGTAAAGCTGGGTCAGCCCGCAAGGCTCGAAGCGCGACGGGATGACGATGGCGTCGCAGCCGCCCTGCATGGCGTGGGAAAGCCCCTCGTCATAGCCGACGACGACGCCGACACGGCCGCGATGGCGGGCGGTGGCAGCCAGCAGCGCGCCTTCCAGGCCGGCGTCGCCTGAGCCAAGGATCGCCAGCCGCGCGCCGGTGGCGACGACGCCATCGACCACAGCCGCCAGTATGTCCATGCCCTTCTGCCAGGTCAGCCGGCTGACGACGCAGACGATCGGACTGTCGTCGCGCTCGAGGCTGAAGCGGTCCTCGACAACCGCCCGGTTGGGAAGGCGAGCCTTCAGCGTCGCGGCGGAGTAGGCCGACACCAGATGCTTGTCAGTCTCCGGGTTCCAGATGTCGGTGTCGATGCCGTTGACGATGCCGTAGAGGTCGGAAGAGCGCATGTTGATGAGGCCGTCGAGGCCCATGCCGAATTCCGGCGAGCGGATTTCTTGGGCATAGGTGGGGCTCACCGTGGTGATCGCCCAGGCCGCCTGCAGGCCGGCCTTGAGGAAGCCGACGCCGCCATAATATTCGACGCCGTCAAGCGCCATCGCCGCGGCCGGCAAGCCGAGCTCGCCAAAAATGCCGGCGCCGAACTGACCCTGGAAGGCAAGGTTGTGAACGGTGATCAGCGACGGTACGCCGACCGCCTTGCCGTAGCGCATGTAAGCCAGCGTCATCGCCGACTGCCAGTCATGGGCGTGCACCAGGTCGGGCTGGTAGCCGGAGATGGCGCCGCCGGCGATATCGCCGCCGACCTGGCTCAACGCTGCGAAGCGCCGCCAATTGTCGGGCCAATCGGCGCCGGCCGCATTGCCGTAAGGGCCGCCGGGACGGTCGTAGAGATGCGGCGCGTCGAGCACGAACAGGTCGAGCCCGGCGATCTTGACGGCATGGACCGAAGCCTTGCCGCCCTGCAGCAGCGGGTATTGGTAGACAGCCTTCTTTTTCTTGAAGGCGTCCATCACCTGGGGAAAGCCGGGGATGAGCGTGCGCATGGTCACGCCCTTGGCGGCCAGCGCGATCGGCAATGCACCGGTCACATCGGCAAGTCCGCCGGTCTTGATCAGCGGGAATATCTCGGGCGTGACCGACAGAACCTGCATGCGTTTATGGTATCCCGTCTTACAGCTTCAGCTTGTCGATCATGTCCTGCGTGACCAGGCAGATGCCCTTTTCCGAGACCCGGAAACGCTTGGCGTCGAGAACAGGGTCTTCGCCAACCACCAGCCCCTCCGGTATCCTTACACCGTGGTCGATGACGACGCGCTTCAACTTTGCGTTCCGGCCGACATGAACGTCGGGCAGCATGACGACCTCTTCCAGCGTCGAATAGGAGTTGATGCGCGCCCCGGTGAAGATCAAGCTGCGCTTCAGCGAAGCACCCGAGACGATGCAGTCGCCTGAGACCAGCGAGGAGACGGCCGAACCGCGCCGGCCATCCTCGTCATGCACGAACTTTGCCGGCGGCTTCAATTCGGCATAGGTCCAGATCGGCCAGTCGCGGTCGTAGAGGTCGAGTTCGGGAGTGATGTCGGTAAGGTCGATATTGGCTTCCCAGTAGGCGTCGACCGTGCCGACATCGCGCCAATAGGCTTCGTTCTCGGCCGTCGAGCGCACGCAGGACTTGGCGAAGCGATGCGCGATCGCCTTACCGTGCTGGACGATGTAGGGGATGATGTCCTTGCCGAAGTCGCGGCTCGAACCCGGCTCGGCCGCATCGCGGCGCAGTTGTTCCATCAGGAACTTGGTCTTGAAGACATAGATGCCCATGGAGGCCAGCGCGAATTCCGGCTTGTCGGGAATGCCGGGCGGGTCGGCGGGCTTTTCGACGAACGCGATGATGTTGTCCTTGCCGTCGACATGCATGACACCGAAGCCGGTCGCTTCCAAGCGCGGCACTTCGAGGCAACCAACAGTGACGTCGGCATTAGCGTCGACGTGCTGGCGCAGCATCAGCTCGTAGTCCATCTTGTAGATATGGTCGCCGGCCAGGATCACCATATATTCAGGGCCATAGGCCTCGATGATGTCGATGTTCTGGTAGACGGCGTCGGCGGTGCCTTCATACCACTGGGTTTCCGAGACACGCTGCGAGGCCGGCAGGATGTCGAAGCTTTCGTTTCGCTCCGGGCGCAGGAAGTTCCAGCCGCGCTGCAGGTGGCGGATCAGCGAATGCGCCTTATACTGGGTGGCGACACCGAGGCGACGAATGCCGGAATTCAGCGCATTGGACAGCGCGAAATCGATGATGCGCGTCTTGCCGCCGAAATAGACGGCCGGCTTGGCCCTGCGGTCGGTCAATTCCTTAAGCCGGCTGCCGCGGCCGCCGGCCAGCACATAGGCCATGGCATCGCGCGCCAGCGGCTGGGTTCTCTTCAAGTCTGCCATTTTTACCCTCCCAAATTACCAGTCTGGAGCATCGCCCGGTCCGCAACGAGTCGACGGACCTAATCCGAAACGAGTTGACGGACCTAGCCCGCAACGAGTTCAAGCATGATCGTCGACAGCGGCGGCAAAAGCATCGTTGCCGAAATGCCTCCTCCTTCCGCCCTGGCTTCGACCACACCGCCATTGCCCTTGCCCGAACCACCGTAGTCCGAAGCGTCGGTGTTGATGATTTCGCGCCATTTGCCGACCTTGGGCAATGGCACGCGATAATTGTCGCGCGGCACTGGCGTGAAGTTGGAAATGACGGCGATCGGGTTGCCGCCGGGCGCGCTGCGCAGCCAGGCGAAGACCGAATTTTCCTTGTCGTCGACGATCAGCCAGGAGAAGCCGTCCGGCTCGCAGTCGCGCGCATGCAGCGCCGGGCGCGAGCGGTAGAGATAGTTGAGGTCGCGCACCGTCTGCCAGACGCCGCGATGCGGGTGGAAGTCGAGCAGGTTCCAGTCGAGCGCGCGCGCCTCGCTCCACTCGCGGCGCTGGGCGAATTCCTGGCCCATGAACAACAGCTTCTTGCCGGGATAGCCCCACATGAAGGCATAGAAGGCGCGCAAAGTCGCGAACTTCTGCCAGTCGTCGCCGGCCATCTTGCCGAGCAGCGTGCCCTTGCCGTGCACGACCTCGTCATGGGACAGCGGCAGCACGAAATTCTCGGAGAAGGCGTAGGTCAGGCCGAAGGTCAGGTCGTTGTGGTGATGTTTGCGGAAGATCGGCTCCTTGGCGAAATACTCCAGCGTGTCGTGCATAAAGCCCATGTTCCATTTGAAGCCGAAGCCCAGCCCGCCTTCATGCACCGGCGCCGAGACCTTCGGCCATGAAGTCGATTCCTCGGCGATGGTCATCACGCCGGGATGGTGGCCGTAGACCTCCTTGTTCATCTTCTGCAGGAAGGAGACTGCTTCGAGGTTTTCGCGGCCGCCCTTCTCGTTGGGGATCCACTCGCCGGCCTTGCGCGAATAATCGAGGTAGAGCATCGAGGCCACCGCATCCACGCGCAAACCGTCGACATGGTATTTCTCGGCCCAGAACAGCGCGTTATTGACGAGGAACGACACCACCTCGCGGCGGCCGAAATTGTAGATCGCGGTGTTCCAGTCGGGATGAAAACCCTTGCGCGGATCGGCATGCTCATAAAGCGCTGTGCCGTCGAAATTGGCCAGGCCATGCGCGTCGACCGGGAAATGCGCCGGCACCCAGTCGAGGATGACGCCGACGCCGGCGCGGTGCGCACCGTCGACGAAACGGGCGAAGCCGTCGGGGTCGCCGAATTGCGCCGAGGGGGCATAAAGTCCGGTTGTCTGATAACCCCATGACGGGTCATAGGGATGTTCGGAGATCGGCAGGAACTCGATGTGGGTGAAGCCGGTCTCGACAGCATAGGGGATGAGCTGGTTGGCGAGTTCGTCCCATGACAGGAAGCTGCCATCATCGTGCTGCTGCCACGAACCGGCATGGACCTCGTAGATCGATATGGCTTCGCGCCGCGGATCGGCCTTTCGCCAGTAATTGCGATGCGCCTCGTCGCCCCATTCATGCGCCGGCGGCACCGCCGTCACGGATGCTGTGGCCGGGCGCAGTTCAGACTTGAAGGCGAACGGATCGGCCTTGAGCGGCAGGCGCACGCCGTCGGGGGCAATGATCTCGTATTTATAGGGGTGGCCGGCGCCGATATCGGGAATGAACAGCTCCCAGATGCCGGTGTCGCGGCGGTCGCGCATCGTGTGCCGGCGGCCGTCCCATTCGTTGAAGTCGCCGACCACCGAGACACGCCGCGCATTGGGCGCCCAGACGGCGAAGTGTACGCCGGAGGCGCCCTCGTGATCGATGAGATGAGCGCCGAGCTTGTCGAACAGCCTGAGATGCGATCCTTGGGCGATGTAATAATCATCCATCGGGCCGAGTACCGGGCCGAAGGAATAGGGATCGGTCAGCCACCAGTCGCCGCCGGCATTCTTGGCGTGATAGCGCAGCGGCTGACGCTTCTTGATCGACAGTCTGCCTTCGAAGAAACCGGCGTCGTCGCGCCGCGTGAGTTCGCCGGCGTTCTTGCCGGCCAGCGTGTATGCGGTGACGAACTCGGCATTGGGGACGAAGCAGCGGGCAACCAGGCTCTTGCCGGCATCATGCACGCCCAGGATTGCAAAAGGATCGCCATGCGTGCCTGCAACAATTGCGGCGACATCGCCGGCTGACGCCAGCCCGTCCGACCCGCTCGTCGTCGCGGTCGCGCGCGGTTTCTTCATCAGGCGGTGTCCCTCCCTGGGAACCAGTTCTTGTGCACAAGACCCATTGTCGTGGCCTCATGCAATCATATCAGGCGGGCACGTTCCAGATTTCTTTCGCATATTGGCGGATCGTGCGATCGGAAGAGAACCAGCCGACGCGGGCAACGTTGCGGATAGCGCGCGCGTACCAATCGGGGCTGTTGCGCCAGACGGCGTCGACATCGCGCTGGGCGGCGGCATAGGCGTCGAAATCCGCCGCCACCATGAACCAGTCGCTGTTGTAGAGACCGTCGACCAGCTCGCGGTAGCGATCCGGCTGGTCGGGCGAGAACACGCCCGACGATACTGCGGCAACAGCCTGCGCCAATTCAGGGGAGCCCTCGATCACGGCGCGCGGGTTGTAGCCATTGCTGCGCCGCTCGGCGACTTCCGCCGTGCTCAGGCCGAAGATGAAGATGTTGTCGTCGCCGACGCATTCCTTGATCTCGACATTGGCGCCGTCGAGCGTGCCTATGGTCAAGGCGCCGTTCAGCGCGAACTTCATGTTGCCGGTGCCCGACGCCTCCATGCCGGCAGTCGAAATCTGCTCGGACAGGTCGGCGGCCGGCATCATCACCTCGGCCAGGCTGACATTGTAGTTCGGCACGAACACCACTTTCAGCAGACCGCGCACCGACGGGTCGCTGTTGATGACCTTGGCGACGTCGTTGGCCAGTTTGATGATCAGCTTGGCATTGTGGTAGCTGGGCGCCGCTTTGCCACCAAAGAATTTCACACGTGGCATCCAGTCCTGCTCGGGATGCGAGCGGATCTGATCGTAGAGCGCGATCGCTTCCAGGATGTTGAGCAGCTGGCGCTTGTATTCGTGGATGCGCTTGACCTGGATGTCGAACAGCGCCGACGGGTCGAGCTTGATGCCGAGCCGGTCGGCGACCAGATTGGCGAGCTTGACCTTGTTGGAGCGCTTGACGGCGGCGAACTTGTCGCGGAAGGCGGCGTCACCGGCAAAGGCTTCGAGCCCCTTGATGGCGTCGATGTCGTCGAGGAAACGGTCCCCGATCGCCGCGCGGGTGAGCGCGGTGAGGCCTGGATTGCACTGGATCAGCCAGCGCCGTGGCGTGATGCCGTTGGTCTTGTTGTTGATGCGATCGGGATAGAGCTTGTGGAGATCGGCAAACACCGTCTCCTTCATCAGTTCGGTGTGCAACGCCGACACGCCATTGATCGAGTGCGAGCCGACAAAGGCCAGGTTACCCATGCGCACGCGGCGGTCGCCATTTTCCTGGATCAGCGAGATGCGGCTGATCTGCTCATTGGAAAACTGGTTGGTGGCGCGGGCCTCAAGCAAAACCTGCGCATTGATGGCGTAGACGATCTGCATATGGCGCGGCAAAAGCCGTTCGAACAGCGGCACCGGCCAGCTTTCCAGCGCCTCGGGCAGCAGCGTGTGGTTGGTGTAGCCGAAGGTGCGCTTGGTAATATCCCAGGCCTGGTCGAAATCCATGCCATGGACGTCCATCAGCAGGCGCATCAGCTCCGGCACGGCGATCGCCGGATGGGTGTCATTGAGATGGATCGCCGCCTTGTCGGGCAGCGAGGCGAGATCGCCATACTGGCTGAGATGGCGCTGGACGATGTCCTGCAGCGATGCGGTGGAGAAGAAATATTCCTGCCGCAGCCGCAGTTCCTGGCCGGCCTTGTGGGAATCGGCGGGGTAAAGCACGCGCGACAAGGCATCGGCCTTGTTGCTTTCGGCCAGCGCGCCGATGTGGTCGCCGGCGTTGAACTTGTCGAGCAGGATCGGATCGACCGGCATGCCGGACCAAAGCCGCAGCGTGTTGACGCGGTTGGCCCGCCAGCCAACCACCGGGGTGTCGTAGGCGACGGCCTGGACATGCTCGGTCGGCTTCCAGACGTGACGTTCGAGCCGGCCATCCTTGGAGGTGATCGATTCCACCGAGCCGCCGAAGCCGACTTCGAAGGCGCGTTCGCGGCGCTCGAACTCCCAGGGGTTGCCGTGGTCGAGCCAGGTTTCGGGCAGTTCGACCTGCCAGCCGTCATGGATCTCCTGGCGGAACATGCCGTTGGCGTAGCGAATGCCGTAGCCATGCGCGGGAATGTCGACGGTCGCCATGCTTTCCATGAAGCAGGCGGCGAGCCGGCCGAGACCGCCATTGCCGAGCGCTGCATCCGGTTCGAGCC
Organism: Mesorhizobium sp. P170090; assembly: GCF_057786115.1. NCBI lineage: Bacteria > Pseudomonadati > Pseudomonadota > Alphaproteobacteria > Hyphomicrobiales > Phyllobacteriaceae > Mesorhizobium > Mesorhizobium sp. P170090. The sequence goes on along the minus strand of NZ_JBYNWH010000001.1, from coordinate 2,821,328 downwards.
CGGCGATGAGGTCGAGGTCGACGCCCAGCGACTTGAGCGCTTCTCGCATATTGTCCATCAGGCCGAGATTGGAGAAGGCATCGCGCATAAGCCGGCCGATGAGGAATTCGAGCGACAGGTAATAGACGCGCTTTTCCTGCTGGGCGTAGGCCTCCTGCGTCGCCTGCATCCAGTGATCGACGATGCGGTCGCGCACGACCTTGATCGAGGCGGTCAGCCAATCATATTGCGTAGCAACGGACGTGCCTTTGCCGACCCGGTATTTGAGAGCCAGCAAGACTTCGTCGGCCAGCGTCTTGGGATCGGGTATTTCGAGATCGGGGGCTTTGGCTGTCATTGTTCGCGTCATACTGCCTCTCGTGATCGTGCTGCGATCATACCGGCTTTCGCTCTCAGTCCCAGCCTATCCTAGTGCATCGCAACATACGTTCAATCGATTTAGACCAGCATGCCGCCAGTTCCCCTGCGGCAATTTATCCGTCGAGCGGATCAGGCAGCGAGTGCAGCCTCCGGCGGAACCTTCGCTCCCGTCATGAAGGCGACGGCGTCGGACATGGTATATTGCTTGGGATCGATGACGCAGAGGCGACGTCCCAGCCGATGGATATGGATACGGTCGGCCACTTCGAAGACATGCGGCATGTTGTGCGAGATCAGCACGATCGGCAGGCCTCTTTTCTTGACATCGAGGATCAGTTCCAGCACGCGGCGGCTCTCCTTGACGCCGAGTGCCGCGGTCGGCTCGTCCATGATCACCACGCGGCTGCCGAAAGCGGCGGCGCGCGCCACCGCCACGCCCTGACGCTGGCCGCCCGACAGCGTTTCCACCGCCTGGCTGATGTTCTGGATGGTCATCAGGCCAAGCTCGGTCAGCTTGTCGCGGGCGCGCTTTTCCATTGCCGGCCGGTCCAGCATGCGAAGCCAGTCGCCGAGGAAGCCGGGTTTGCGGATCTCGCGGCCGAGGAACATGTTGTCGGCGATCGACAGGGCCGGCGACAAAGCCAGGTTTTGGTAGACCGTCTCGATGCCCGCCTCGCGCGCCTCCATGGGCGATTTAAAAGCGACAGCTTTGCCTTCGAGTCGGATCTCGCCTTCGTCGGGCACGGCGGCGCCGGAAATCGCCTTGATCAGCGATGATTTGCCGGCGCCATTGTCTCCGATGACGGCCAGGATTTCGCCGGGGTAGAGGTCGAAGTCGGCATTGTCGAGGGCGGTGACACGGCCATAGCGCTTGATCAGGCCGCGCGCGGTGAGGATGGGTTCCACGGTCATGCCGAAACCTTTCTGATCCATTGGTCGATCGCCACGGCGCCGATGATCAGCACACCGGTGAGCAGCACCTTCCATTGTGGATCGGCGCCCAGCATGTTGAGGCCCATCGAGACGACGCCGACGATCATCGCGCCGAAAAGGGTGCCCAGAATTGAGCCGCGCCCGCCGAACAGTGAAATGCCGCCGATCACCGTCGCGGTTATCGCCTGCAGGTTGTAGTCGGTGACGGCCGCTGACGGCGAGATCGAGCCGTTGCGGCCGATGGAAACCCAGGCAGCGAAAGCGGCGATCAACCCGGCAAGGGTGTAGACCGTCATCAACACTTTCTTGGTCTGGATACCAGACAGCTTCGCCGCCTCCTGATCATCGCCAACGGCGTAGACATGGCGGCCCCAGGCGGTGTGATTGAGCACGTACCAGAGGATCAAAACGAGCACGACCGTGGCGATGACGCCCAGTGTCAGCACCGCCGTGCCGATCTTGAAACTCAGGGCAAAGAGATGCAGCAGCGGCGCCTGGGCGTCGACATCGGTATCGCGGATCGTCTCGTTGGCCGAATAGATGAAGTTCGTCGCCATGACGATGTTCCAGGTGCCGAGCGTGACGATGAACGGCGGCAGCTTCATGTAGGCGACCAGCAAACCGTTGAGCAGGCCGCAGGCTGCGCCGGCGGCAAGCCCGATGGGCACTGCGAGCACGGCCGGCATGCCGTAGCTGACCGCGCAATTGCCCATGATCACGGCTGAAATCACCATGATCACGCCGATCGACAGGTCGATGCCGGCGGTCAGGATGACCAGTGTCTGCGCGGCACCGAGGATGCCGACGATGGCGATCTGCTGCAGGATCAGCGTCAGCGTATAGGATGAGAAGAAACGCCCGCCAATGGCGATGCCGAAAATTACGATCGACAGGACCAGCACAATCAGCGGCACCGCCGCCGGCGTGGAGTGCAGGAAATGCTGGATGCGCTTGACGGCCGATTTGTGCTCGTCAAAGGCGGCAACGCTTGTGTCGCTGCTCGAGAGAACCTTCTCGAATTCCTGTGCTTGAGCCATGTTTCCTCCCCTGGGCTTCAGCTCCATGCCGATACCCGCTCGCGCCTGTCCGGTCTGCTGCCGGGATTATTCGCGTGACGCATCGTCCACCCGAAGCGGCCGGGGATCAAGCCCCCGGCCGTCAGCTTGCCGCTGGCTGTCAGGCAGCCATCAGCCCCAGCACTTGGCGAGGCCTTCCTTGGTGTCGATCGACTTCACGCCATTGGCCGGCTTGTCGGTGACGAGGTTGACGCCGGTGTCGAAGAAGTTCTTGCCTTCGGTCGGCTTCGGCTTGGCGCCGTCCTTAGCGAAGGCGGCGATCGCCTCGATGCCGAGTGCCGCCATCTGCAGCGGGTATTGCTGCGAGGTGGCGCCAATGACGCCTTCGGTCACCGACTTCACGCCGGGGCAGCCGCCATCGACCGAGACGATCAGCACCTGGCTTTCGAGACCGACCGCCTTGAGCGCCTGGTAGGCGCCGACAGCGGCGGGCTCGTTGATGGTGTGGATGACGGTGATGGAGTTGTCCTTCTGCAGAAGGTTTTCCATCGCCTTGCGGCCGCCTTCTTCATTGCCGTTGGTGACGTCGTGGCCGACGATGCGGGCATCGTCCTCATCGCCGATCTTGTTGGGATCCTTCACGTCGATGCCGAAGCCCATCATGAAGCCCTGGTCGCGCAGCACATCCACGGTCGGCTGTGAGGGGGTCAGGTCGAGGAAACCGATCTTGGCGTCCTTGGCCTTGTCGCCGAGGGTCGCGGCTGCCCAGGCGCCGATCAGCTTGCCGGCTTCCAGATTGTCCGTCGCGAAGGTCGCGTCGGCGGCATCGATCGGGTCCAGCGGGGTATCGAGCGCGATCACCAGCAGGCCGGCGTCACGCGCCTTCTTCACCGTCGGCACGATGCCCTTGGTGTCGGACGCGGTGATCAGGATGCCCTTGGCGCCGTCGGCGATGCAGCTTTCGATCGCCGCCACCTGGCTCTCGCTGTCGCCGTCGATCTTGCCGGCATAGGTCTTGAGGTCGACGCCAAGTTCCTTGGCCTTGGCGGTCGCGCCCTCCTTCATCTTGACGAAGAAGGGGTTGGTGTCGGTCTTGGTGATCAGGCAGGCGCCGACGCCGGCGGCCGATGCTGTCGAAGCAAACGCCATCAGGCCGAGGCCCGCCGCGGCGAACACGGTGGACTTCAATAAAGCTTTGGTCACGATCTTCCTCCCATGGAACCATGCGGATGCCGCCAACCGGCATCTTGAGCGCATCCACTGAAGTTCTCCCAGTGTGGACGCGCCCTCAAATGACACCAGCGGGAGCCGCCTGTCAATAATTAAATCACTCTTATTTATTATTGACAGCTTTGCGCGGTTCACTCATTCTGCCGCAAAAGCAGTAAGAATAAACCAAGGGAAGGAACAAGGGTGGAGACCGGCATTGCGAGGCACGGTTCGCCCGAGGCGGCCGCCAGCCGTCTCCACCGTGGCACCAACCAGAGCGGCATGCGCGACCACAATGAGCGGCTGGTGCTGTCGTTGGTTCGCCAGCACGGCAGCTTGGCCAAATCAGACATTGCGCGCATGACCGGGCTTTCAGCGCAGACCGTCTCGGTCATCATGCGCGAACTGGAGGAAGACAGCCTGCTGCTGCGCCAGGCGCCGTTGCGCGGCAAGATCGGCCAGCCCTCCATCCCGATGGCGCTGAACCCCGAAGGCGCCTTCTTCATCGGCCTCAAGATCGGCCGCCGCAGCGCCGAACTGGTGCTGATCGATTTCCTCGGAACTGTGCGTTCCATGCTGCAGCACTCCTACCGCTATCCGGCGCCGCGCGAGACGGTTGAGTTCGTCACCGAAGGCATGAAGACGATGCGCGCCGAACTGACACCTGCGCAGGACAAGCGCATTGCCGGGCTCGGCATCGCCATGCCGTTCGAACTGTGGAACTGGGCCGACACCGCCGGCGCGCCGCGCGACATCATGGACGAATGGCGCCATCGCGACATCCGTGCCGACATCCAGGCGCAGTGCGAATTCCCGGTCTATCTGCAGAATGACGCCACCTCCGCCTGCGGCGCCGAACTGGTGTTCGGCCAGACCGGCGGGGCGCGCGACTTCGTCTATTTCTATATCGGCGCCTTTGCCGGCGGCGGCATCGTGCTCAACGGCCGGCTGTTCGGCGGGCCAACCGGAAATGCCGGGGCGCTGGGTTCGATGCCGGTGCCGGGGCCGGACGGCAAGCCGACGCAGCTCATCGACGTCGCCTCGATCGCCATGCTGGAAAAGGCGCTTAACGCACGCGGCGTCGAGGCTTCGCATCTGTGGACGTCGCCTGAGGATTGGGGCGAGATCGGTCACGAGCTCGACGACTGGATCGCCAATGCCGCTCAGGCGCTGGCCTATGCCATCGTATCGGCGTCCTCGGTGATCGATTTCGAGGCCGCGGTGATCGACGGCTGGATGCCGCTCGCTGTCCGGCGCCGGCTCGTCGATGCGATCAGGCAGGCGATCGGTACGATCGATGGCGAAGGGCTGAAGCTTCCGGTGGTGCGCGAAGGCACCGTCGGCATCCATGCCCGCGCGCTGGGCGGCGCCAGCCTGCCGCTGTCCGAACGCTTCCTCATCGGTTCGACCACGATTTCCAGGAGCATCTGAATGCTGATCGGTATTCCGTCGCTGCTCGGTCCGGAGCTTCTGGCGACATTGCGCGCCATGGGCCATGGCGACGAGATCGCGCTCGTCGACGGCAACTATCCGGCGGAAGAACAGGCAAACCGGCTGATCCGCGCCGACGGTCTTCACCTCATACCGGTGCTTGACGCCATTTTGAGCGTGCTGCCGGTGGACGACTTCGTGCCGGAAGCGCTGTTTCGTGCCTCGGTAAAAGGCGATCCCTCGGTCGCCGATCCGGTCCACCATGAAATCGAAACGATCTGCACCAGGCGCGCGCCGGGCCGCAAGGTGGTTGCGCTGGCGGGCGCCGACTTCTATGCACGCGTCCGGTCGGCATATGCGATCGTCGGGACCAGCGAACCCCGGCTCTACGCCAACATCATCATCCGCAAGGGCGTGATCTATCCGCCGGAGAACAAGAAATCATGATCCTCTGCTGCGGCGAAGCCCTGATCGACATGCTGCCGCGCACCACGACACAGGGCGAGCCGGCCTTTGCGCCCTATGTCGGCGGCGCGGTGTTCAACACGGCGATCGCGCTTGGCCGCCTCGGCGCGCCCGCCGGCTTCTTTTCCGGCCTGTCGTCGGATCTGTTCGGCGGCCAGTTCCGCGAGGCGCTCGGCGCAAGCAAGGTCAGCTCCACCTATGCGCACACCTCCCCTCGCCCGACCACGCTCGCCTTCGTGCGGCTCACCAACGGCCAGGCGACCTACACTTTCTACGACGAAAACACCGCCGGGCGCATGCTGACGACAGAGGATCTGCCGAAACTGGGCGCCGAGATCGAAGCCATGCTGTTTGGCGCCATCAGCCTGATTTCGGACCCGGCGGGTGCTGCCTACGAAGAATTCATGAAACGCGAGCACGAACGCCGCGTAATGATGCTCGACCCCAACATCCGGCCGAACTTCATCCCCGACAAAGCCAAGCACCTCCGGCGCATCCGCTCGATGATGGCGATGGCCGACATCGTGAAGCTATCGGATGAGGATCTGCACTGGTTCGGCGAGGCCGGCTCGCATGAGGACGTCATCCGCAACTGGCTGGATCGCGGCCCGAAGCTGATCGTCGTTACCCACGGCAGCGAAGGTGCCGTCGGCTACAGCAGGGAACACAAGGTCACGGTGATGCCGCATAAGGTGGAGGTGGTCGACACGGTCGGCGCCGGCGACACTTTCAATGCCGGCATTCTGGCCTCGCTGCACGAGCAAGGCCTGCTCACCAAGGCCGGGATCGGCGGCCTTTCGGAGGACGCCATCCGTCAGGCGCTGGCGCTCGGCGCCAAAGCGGCGGCGGTGACCGTGTCGCGGGCCGGCGCCAACCCGCCCTGGCGGCACGAAATCGCCTGATCCACGCTTAGTCCGCCGCCAGCCGCTGCAAGCAGCCGATCACTTTATGTTTCCGCGAGCCGGAAAGACGGACTGATCAGCCGGATTAATAGGCGGCGAAGCCCGGATTTCCGGCATCTTGCGGCAATGCAGGGAAAGCCTGAAGTAACAGGCTGCGACACCTAGACAACCCGTCCCGCGGCCGGTCCGGCTTTCTAGACCGGCCCAACTCTGGTACCAGCGGCCCGGTTAAGTTGTTGTTTCTGTGCGTGTCATTGTCCCCGGGGCAGCCCGCACCACACCGTTTTGAGGCCGACATGCAGTTCATCGATCTTGGCGCGCAGCGCGAACGTATCCGCGACCGGCTGAAGGCCGCGATCGACAATGTCGTCGAGGAAGGCCGCTATATCCTCGGACCGCAAGTCACCGAATTCGAAAACAAGCTCGCAGCCTATATCGGCACCAAGCATGTCGTGGCCTGCGCCAACGGCACCGACGCGCTGCTGTTGCCGCTGTTTGCCGCCGGTATCGGCCCCGGCGACGCGGTGTTCGTGCCGAGCTTCACCTTTGCCGCGACGGCGGAAGTGGTGGCGCTTGCCAAGGCCGAACCAGTGTTCGTCGATGTCGAGGCCGAGACCTATAACATCGACATAGCCAGCCTCGAGGCGGCGATCGCCATGATCAAGAAGGAAGGCCGGCTGAAGCCGAAGGCGATCATTCCCGTCGACTTATTTGGGCTTGCCGCCAACTACGAGGCGATCATGGCGATTGCCAGGCGCGAAGGGCTGCTGGTGATCGAGGATGCGGCGCAGTCGATCGGCGGTTCGGCCGACGGCACAATGTGCGGCGCCTTCGGCCATGTCGGCTCGACCAGCTTTTATCCGGCCAAGCCGCTGGGCTGCTACGGCGATGGCGGCGCGATGTTCACCAATGACGACGCGCTGGCCGACCAGCTGCGCTCGTTTGCGTTCCACGGTAAGGGCGAGACGCAGTATGACAATGTCCGCGTCGGCATCAATTCACGCCTCGACACGATCCAGGCGGCGATCCTGATCGAGAAACTCGCCATCCTCGAAGACGAGATGGTCGCCCGCCAGGTGGTGGCCAAGCGCTACGCCGAAGGTCTCGGCGACATCGTCAAGGCGTCACGCAATCTGGGCGGTGGCCGCTCGGCCTGGGCGCAATACGCCATCGAGACGCCGAAGCGCGAAGGGTTGAGGGCGCATCTCGGCGAAAAGGGCATCCCTTCGGTGATCTATTATGTGAAGCCGCTGCACGAGCAGGTCGCCTATCGCGACTATCCGCGCACGCCGACCGGGCTTGCGGTTTCGGAGGAACTGCCGAAGCGCATCCTGTGCCTGCCGATGCATCCCTATCTCAGCGAAGCCGACCAGGACCGCATCATCGAGACGATCCGCAACTACATTGGCTCGAACTCGGCGCATGTAGCGGCGGCGTAAGTTACGCCGCGTCCGCCGCCTTCCCGCTCGCAATAAAATGCGGGTTGGCGAAATCCTCGTCGTCGCTCTGTTTGCGCTTGCCATAGGTGAGCGGCTCGCCGTCCAGCGTGCGCGTCATGCCGCCGGCGGCGCGCAGTACGGCGTCGCCGGCCGCCGTGTCCCATTCCATGGTGCGGCCGAAGCGCGGATAGATGTCGGCTTCGGCTGCGGCGAGCAGGCAGAATTTCAGCGATGAGCCGACCGAGACGATCTCGGCGGCGCCGAGATCCTTGATGAAGGCTTCGGTCTCCGGGGTGTTGTGCGAGCGGCTGGCAACGACCGCCAGCGGCGTGACCGCCCTCCTGACCGAAATCCGCCGGCGGCCGACGATACGGAAGTCGCCATCGACCTCGATTGCTTCGGCCCAGCCCGGCCGTCCAGAGAAGAACCGCCCGCTGCACGGTGCGAAGACGACGCCGATCTCCGGCACGCCGTGCCGGACAAGCGCGATGTTGACGGTGAAATCGGTCCGGCGGTTGACGAATTCCTTCGTTCCATCGAGCGGATCGATCAGGAAGAAGGCGCCATCCAGATCGGGCGGCACAATGCCTTCGGCGACCTCTTCCTCGGCCACGCAGGGAACATCGGGATAGGCCGCACGCAGGCCGGCGAGGATGATCGTCTCGCTCTCGCGGTCGGCTTCCGTGACCGGCGAGGAGTCCGACTTGCTGTCGACCGCGCAGCCGGCCTTGAAGACCCGCATCACCTCGCGTCCGGCTTCGAGCGCCAGGCGCTCGAACACGTCGAGCATCACTTCGTCGTCAGATGCCGCCGCCGCTGTCATATTGGTCTTCGGCAATGTCGCGCTCATTCAGCCAGTGTTCCAGAGCCTCTACCATCTCCTCGGCCGTCTTGCCGAGTGTCTTGAGATGGATTTCGGGATTTTCGGGAGCTTCATACGGGGAATCGACGCCGGTGAAGTTCTTGATCTCGCCATTCAGCGCCCGTGCGTAAAGGCCTTTCGGGTCGCGTCGGGCGCATTCCTCGAACGGCGTATCGACGAACACTTCGACGAACTCGCCGTCGGCCATCAACTCCCTGGCCATGCGCCGCTCGGCGCTGAAGGGGGAAATGAAGGAGACGATGACGATCAGCCCGGCATCGGCCATCAGCTTTGCCACTTCGGCGACACGGCGGATGTTTTCGACCCGATCGGCGTCGGTGAAGCCGAGATCGCGGTTGAGGCCGTGGCGGACATTGTCGCCGTCGAGAATGTAGGTGTGACGCCCCGAAGCGAACAGCTTCTTCTCAAGCAGATTGGCGATGGTCGACTTGCCCGAGCCGGAAAGACCGGTGAACCAGAATACGGCGGGGCGCTGGCTCTTGAGGTCGGAGCGGCCGCGCTTGCCGACATCGAGCGACTGCCAATGGATGTTTTCGGCGCGGCGCAAGGAATGCAGGATCATGCCGGCGCCGACCGTGGCATTGGTGATGCGGTCGATCAGGATGAAGGCGCCGGTATCGCGGTTGTCGGCGAAGGTGTCGAAGGCGATCGGCGCCCGGGTCGAGATATTGCAGATGCCGACTTCGTTCATCTCGAGCGACTTCGCCGCCTCGCGAGCGAAGTCGTTGACGTTGACGCGGTATTTCAGGTCGGTGACGGTGGCGCTGGTCTGGTCGGTCTCGGTGCGCAGTATATAGGAGCGTCCCGGCAGCAGCGCTGCCTCGTCGAACCAGACGATGTTGGCGGCGAACTGGTCGGCGACCTGCGGCCGTGCCGCCGGCGACACCAGCATGTTGCCTCTGGAGACCTCGACCTCGTCATCGAGCACAAGGGTGATGGCCTGGCCGGCCACCGCCTGGGCAAGATCGCCGCCTTGCGCGACGATGCGCTTGACCCGCGAGGCCTTGCCGGATTTGGCGACCACCACCTCGTCGCCCTGCGCGACGGAGCCGGACGCGATGGTGCCGGCAAAGCCGCGGAAGTCGAGATTGGGCCGGTTGACATACTGCACCGGAAACCGGAACGGCAGTTCGACCGCGGCCTCGTCGACCGATATGGTTTCGAGATGCTCGATCAGCGACGGGCCGGAATACCACGCCGTCTTGCCGGAGCGGCTGGTGACATTGTCCCCATAGCGGGCCGACATCGGGATCGGCACGATCGTCTGGAAGCCGAGCTCGTGCGAGAACTGCCGGTAATCCTCGACGATACGGTCGAACACCGCCTGGTCGAAATCGACGAGGTCGATCTTGTTGACGGCAAGCACGATATGGCGGATGCCGAGCAGCGAAGCGATGATCGAGTGGCGCCGGGTCTGGCGCAGCACACCCTGGCGCGCATCGATCAGCACGATGGCGAGATCGGCAGTCGATGCGCCGGTCGCCATGTTGCGGGTGTACTGTTCATGGCCGGGGGTGTCGGCGACGATGAACTTGCGCTTGGGCGTGGCGAAGAAGCGGTAGGCGACGTCGATGGTGATGCCTTGCTCGCGCTCGGCCTCGAGGCCGTCGACCAGAAGCGCGAAGTCGATGTCGTCGCCAGTGGTGCCGTGCTTGCGGGAATCGCGCTCGAGTGCGGCGAGCTGGTCCTCGAAGATCTGCTTTGTGTCGGACAGAAGACGGCCGATCAGCGTCGACTTGCCGTCGTCGACCGAGCCGCAGGTGAGGAAGCGCAGCAGCGACTTCTTCTCCTGCGCCGCCATGTATTCGCGCACGCCGTCGGTGGGAGCGAGGCTCTTGGCCAGGATATGGCGCATGCTCAGAAATATCCCTCGCGCTTCTTCTTTTCCATCGAGCCGGCTTCATCGCGGTCGATGAGGCGGCCCTGGCGCTCGGAGGTGCGCGCCGTCAGCATCTCGCCGACGATGGCTTCGAGCGTGTCCGCGTCGGATTCGATGGCGCCGGTCAGCGGATAACAGCCGAGCGTGCGGAAACGCACCAGACGGTTCTCCATCGTCTCACCGGGGCGCAATTGCATGCGATCGTCATCCTTCATGATCAGCATGCCGTCGCGTTCGACCACCGGCCGCTCCTTGGCGAAATAGAGCGGCACGATCGGGATGTTTTCCTGCAGAATGTACTGCCAGATATCGAGCTCGGTCCAGTTCGACAGCGGAAACACGCGGATCGATTCGCCCGGCGCGATGCGGGTGTTGAAGATCTTCCACATCTCCGGCCGCTGGTTCTTCGGGTCCCAGACATGCTGGGCGTTGCGGAAGGAAAAGATGCGCTCCTTGGCGCGCGACTTCTCCTCGTCGCGCCGAGCCCCGCCGAAGGCAGCGTCAAAGCCGTATTTGTCGAGCGCCTGGCGCAACGCCACCGTCTTCATGACATGGGTGTGGGTGTTCGAGCCATGGTCAAAGGGGTTGATACCGTCGCGCACGCCGTCTTCATTGACGTGGACCAGCAGGTCGAAGCCGAGCTTCTGCGCCATCTGGTCGCGAAAGGCGATCATCTCGCGGAACTTCCAGGTGGTGTCGACATGCAGGAAGGGGAAAGGCGGCTTGGCCGGATAGAAGGCCTTCATCGCCAGATGCATCAGCACGGAGGAATCCTTGCCGACGGAATAGAGCATCACCGGCTTGGAGAAGGAGGCGGCAACCTCACGGAAGATGTGGATGGACTCGGCCTCGAGCCGCTGCAGGTGCGTAAGCGCGATGTTCATGGACTGTGAGCGTTCTCTCGTGCAATCCAGACCTTGCATCAGATGGATCGGGCGTCCTTTTCAGCCGCCCGGTTCAAGCTTCACTGCTGGACACTATCGGTTCGTGCCGGCGTTCTAGCAGATCGCCACCTGATATAACAACGCTGGAAAGGCCGGCGGCCACACCGATCGGCAACGAATTTTCCATGAAAAGCCTAGAATCCGAAAATTCCTGCCCGACGGAGCGATAGCATTCAAAGGCCGGGAAAAATCTTCCCTGGACCGAAAGAAACGCCGGCCGGACCTCGTCGCACTTTCGAAAACCGCACCCAGCCGCTATACCGGCTCCTGAACCTGCGCCGGGCGGCATGCCGCAAATGCCGCCGCCAAACATTGTCCGTCGCCACGCGACCCAGCGCATTGTGAACCAGAGCATTGACCCCGATCTCCGCCATCAAGCAGCACGTTTCGCCGTCACGGATCAACGTCACCTTCTCCATTTTGTGCTTCTTTTTCCCGCCGGTACTGGGATCGGCGGTCAGCTTTTTGTTCAATGGCGGCGGCCTGTGGTCGGTGCTTCTGCTTGCGCTGAAAAGACGGCGTTTCAACATCGACCGGCCGATGACCGCGATGACGGTGGCCATCTATGCCTATTGCGCAGCCAGCGTGCTCGCCTCCATCGTCAACAATTCGATCGCCAGGGATGCGCCGCATCTGGCAGGGCTGATCACCTTCCTGTTTTTCCCTGTCTCATACGCGACCTGGAGCATTACCGAGAAAACCACGCTGACGCGCATCGTCGTGCTGGCGAGCGCCGCCGCCTGTTTTGGCGCCCTGCTGCTGGCGGTCGTGCAATATCACGGGCTGGGCATACGGGCCGAAGGCGGCGCCGGCAATCCGATCGTGTTCGCGACCGTCGCCTGCCTCAGCATGATGATGTGCCTGGCAGGCGCCTTATCGGGTGTCGAAAAGAACAGGGCGTTGCTGGCCTGCGCGACACTGGCCGGCGCGGTCGACATTGTCTATTCGGGGTCGCGGATCATCTGGCTGGCGATGCTGGTGGCCGGCATCGCGGTCCTGCTGATCAACCGTCGCAAGCTCAACAACAGAAACGCCATTCGGCTTTTGCTGATTGCGGGCGCGATCGGCATCGTCATCGCGGTCATTGGTCTCCCCATCATTTCCGAGCGCGCGGCCTTCCTGTTCAGCGACTGGGATGCGCTCGCCACGAAGGGCGACCACACGACCGCGCTCGGCTTGCGCGCAGCACTTTGGCAGATTGGGCTGAGCGCCTTCCACGACATGCCGATTTTCGGTCACGGCATTGCTGCAAGCCGTGAGCTGATAAAGGATGGATTCCACAATCAGTTCCACATGCCGTCCACGGGCTTCAGCCATTTTCACAATGGCTTCCTGACTGCATTGGTGGAGGCCGGGCTGCTTGGAGCCGTAACGCTCGCGGCTGTGTTCTTCGTTGCCGCGAGAAACGCGGCCATCGTGCTGCGCACCAGCACGGACGCGATCGAGCGGTTCGGCGCCACGATGATTGTCGTCACTGCGATCACCTACCTCATCGGCGGCCTGACCGGCATTCTGGTCGGCCACGACATCCTCGATGCCACACTGATGGTGTTCCTGGTGTCCGGGACATATCTTGCATCGGGCCGGCAACAAATGCTGCCGGAACAACAGGCACCGGCCCCGGCGCCCCAGGCAAGCCGGCCGTGAAAGTGCTGGTCACAGGCGCGACGGGTTTCATCGGCAGGCAGGTCGTCAACCAGCTGCGCGAAGCCGGGTTCGGGGTGCGCATGGCATCGCGCCACCCGGAACGGCTCGATCCCGTGAGCGATGCGGTTTTGTTGCCGGACTTCGACGCACCGGCTCAGGCATACCAGGCGCTGATGCGAGATATCACCCATGTCGTCCACTGTGCGGCGCTCAACAATGACCGCAAGGCGAGCGAAGCCGACTTCATGGCAGCCAACGCGACACTGACCGCGCAGCTGGCGCGCGCGGCCGCCTCGCGGACAAGCGGGCGCTTCATCTATCTGTCGTCGATCCGGGCAGTAGCCGGTCCCGGTTTCAGCGGAACGATCAGCGAGGCGACGCTCCCTGCCCCGCAATGCGCCTACGGGCGCTCGAAACGCGAAGGCGAGATCAAGACACTGGAAGCCTATGCGTCCAGGCCCTCCGATGCCACGGCGCTGCGCCTGCCGCCGGTCTATGGCGAAGGCATGAAGGGAAACCTGCGTGGAATGATGCGGGCTGCCGCCATTGCCTTACCATTGCCCTTAGGCGCTTTCACCGCAGTTCGTTCGCTGATATCGCGCGACGCGGTGGCTGGCGCCGTGGCGCATCTTTTGACTCGTCCCACGCCACCGCGCCCGACCTATGTCCTGGGCGATGCTTCCCCCGTTGCGATGTTCGAAATCTTGACTGCATTCAGGCACGGATACGACGTTCCGACCCGGCTCGTTCCTGTGCCGGCCTGGCCATTCAGGCTGTTCGCCACACTGCTTGGCAGAAAAGCAGCGTACGACGCTTCCATGGCGACACAGATTTGCGACCCGTCACTGCTGATCTCGGAAGGCTGGATGCCGGAAACCGACACGCTCGGCCGGATTGAGGAACTTGCACGACAGGCCCGTCAGGTCCGGTAGATTGTGCCAAGCAGGATTTTGACGTCGAGTCCGATCGAGGCTCCCCTGAGATATTCGGCATCGGTTTCGGCGCAGAGTTTCGGATCCGACATGTCGATGCCTCTCATCTGCGCAAGCCCGGTAATGCCTGGAAGTGCGGCAAGCACACCCAATTGCCTGCGGCGGTCGACCAACTCGGTTTGCGTGGGCAGGCATGGACGCGGCCCGACCAGGCTCATCTCGCCCTTCAGCACGTTCCAGAGCTGCGGCAGCTCGTCGATCTTGAATTTTCGCAGCACCTTACCGGCGGCGGTGACGGAGTTTGCCGGCGCCTGATGCGAGGGCAGAGATGGCGTTCCCACAACCATCGTCCTCAACTTGTGGCAGCGAAACAGCACCCCGTGCTGGCCGACGCGAGTTTGGGAGAGGAGTGCCGGTCCGGGCGACGACAGCCTGATTGCCAGTATGGCAAGCAGGGTGACGGGCGAGGTCAGCGGCAACAGAACCGCCGCCGCGACGAGATCGAAAGCTCGCTTGGGTCCCCTCATGGCCATCTCAGCATGCTCTAGATCCGCCGCCAGATGAAGGCCACATAGAGCCCAAGCGTCCCAGCCAGCGTCTGCCGGTAGACGCCGCTTTTCCTGAGAAGGCGCAGGCGTCGCAAGATACCGCCCTTTCGCGCCCTGATGAACAGGCCGAGACAGGCGGCGGCATCCCTCGTGAGGATGTCGCGATTGACGGCCAGGCCGCTCAGATTGTGATCGGTCCAGACGGCGAACTCGCCCCTGAAGAGGCGCCCCAGCCGCGACAGCCTCGCCTTCCACGACACGTTGGCGCCGACCAGGTTTGCCTCATGCTGGCGGTAGCGCACCAGCGGTCGCGGGTCATAGCGGACAATGCCGCCGGCAGCCGTGACGATCAGATAGGTCCACCAGTCATGGCTGACGAACTCGGTCCTTGCCGATGCCTTTGCCAGCAACTTTCGCGCGGCGCGGTTGATCATCATCGTGTTGCCGCCGGCAATGCTTTGCACAAGCGCATTGCGAAATGCGGGTGGATGCTGGAACAGCGGCGAATACCCTTGCGCTGCTCCGGTTTCGGACATGGTCGCGGTTCTGGAGCAAAACAGCAGCGGCGTTCCGGCGTCGTGCCCTTGCATCCAGGCAATGGCGCTCTCCAGCCTGTCCGGCTCCCAGATGTCGTCCTGGTCGCAGAAGGCGTAGTAGTCGGCCTCGATGCGCGGATCGATGATCATCGCGCGGAAATTGGCGGCAAAGCCTTGGCGAGGACCATTCGACAGGGTCAACCGGCCCTTGGACCAGCGGCTCTGCCAGGCGCCGATAATGGCCGAAGTGCCGTCTGTCGAACCGTCGTCGGAAACCCAGAGGTCGACAACAGGATGCGATTGCGCAGCCAGCGACGCGAGCTGCTCGTCAAGGAAAGCCGCGCCATCTTTCGTGCCCAGCAGCACGGCCACGCGCTGATCTTGTCTGCTCACTGGTTCAAAATCATCTGCAAACGCCTGGGAACGGCCATCGGATCGGTTTCAATAGCCAATCCCGGTCGATCAGGACAGGCTCTTTGTTTTGACGCAATCCCGGACGGAAAACCGCTCCACACTTTTCTTGGAATTGCTCTAACCAGCTTGCCCGACTGTTTTCGCAACGGTTTCCCGGCGTGCCTCACTTGGAGGCTCTTCCGCCTGATAGAGGCCGGCCATGACGGCGAGCGCCGAGGCCTTGTCCTGATCGCGCATGGCCGCCTGCAGCAATGTCAGCGCCGCCTGGACCTTGGGCCATCCCACGACATCGGTCCTGAGGCCGAAGATCTTGGGGATATCCAGCGCGACGATCTCCTCATTGCCGCCATGCAGCACTTCGTGAAGCTTCTCGCCCGGCCTGATCCCGGTGAAACGGATCGGAATGTCGGTGTAGGGGCTTTTGCCGGCCATGCGGATCATGGTTTCAGCGACTTCGAGGATCGGCACCGGCTTGCCCATGTCGAGCATGTAGATGGCGTAGTCGTCCTTGCCCTGGCGCCGCTCGGCGTCGGCCGCCGACATGATGACGAGGTCGACGGCTTCGGCCACCGTCATGAAGTAGCGGGTCATGCGACGATCGGTGATGGTGACCGGACCGCCGGCCTCGATCTGCGCCTGGAAGATGGTGGCGACCGAGCCATTGGAGCCGAAGACATTGCCGAACCGCACGGCGATGAACTTGGTGCCGGAGCGACGGCCGCTAGGCCCGGTGGCATGCGTTTCGTGCAGCGAAGAGACGATCTGCTCGGCGGCGCGTTTCGTCATGCCGAGCACCGAGGTCGGATCGACCGCCTTGTCGCTGGAAATCAGCAGGAACTGCGGCACCCCGCATTTGGCGGCAACCTCGGCGCAGACGAGGGTGCCTAAAATGTTGGTCTGGATCGCCGATTCCCAATTTTCCTCGAGCAGCGGCACATGTTTGAGCGCGGCGGCATGGAAGATGATGTCGGGCTTGAAATCGCTGACGACGCGGGTGATCTGGCGCCGGTCTGTGACATCGACGATGCGGCTCTTGAGCCGGACATGGTCCTTTTCGTCAACCTGCTGGTCGAGCTGGAAAATACCGAACTCCGAGATATCGGCGACCAGAACCGCCTCGGCGCCAAGTTCCAGCGACCGCTTGACCAGGATGCGACCGATTGAGCCGGCGCCGCCGGTGACCAGGACGCGCTTGCCACCGATAAAGCCGCCGATCCGCTCCATATCGGAAGCAACTGTGGAGCGGCGCAGGATGGTTTCCATCTCGACAGCGTCGAGTACCAGCTTTCCGCCTTGGCCGAGCTCCGAAACGCCGGAGAACTGGACGACGGCGATACCGCTGTGACGGGCGACACGGACCAGTTCCGAATATTCCTCGATCTCGCGTTCGGTGCCATTGCCGAAAATCAGCATGTCGAGGCTTTTGGTGCCTCTTGCATATTCTTCGAGGACCTCGACCAGGCGGGGCCGCACGGCCACCACCGGAACGCCCTGTATCTGCGTGCCCAACGGCGCGCCGTTCTCGATGGCCATGATGCCGGCGATGGAATATTCGGCCGGCTCGGCCGTGCGTGTGAAGCGGATGATGACGTCTGCTTCGCCAAGCCTGCCGACGAACAGCGCTTGTTTGATCGCCGCATTGTTTGCGTTGCGGCTCAGGATTCGCCAGCTCGCCCCGTCGCGCAGGAACCGGTAATAGAGCCGAGGCGCCGATATGATGGTGAAGGAGACGAGGAAAAAGACGATGAACTGGCGCTCGTTGAGGCCGGTCACCGGCTGAAACGATCGAACCGCCAGCGAGACGACATAGAGCGTGACGGTCAGGATGGCGCAGCTCTTCAGGATGTTGAAGAAGTCCGGCGTGGAGGCGAAACGCCACACGGTGTTGTAGAGGCCGCAATAGCGAAACAGCATATGGCTGAGAAAAACAATACTTGCCCAGCACGCCAGGCCGGCCGTGGAGAGCGCGTCGAATGAAAGTCTCGACTGAGAAAGCCCCAGACTCAGCGCCACCGCGACCAGGACCATGACCAGATCCTGGATCATTATAATGGCGCGCCGCATCTTCGGCCGAAGTCCGGACACGACCTCTACATAGGATGTCATTGGGTAGTACTGAACTCCAGGCGCAAGGACATGGACACTAACGTGGTGCAAGAGCGACGGAAACCCGTCACCGATCACCTGTTTAGAGTGCCAATCCCCAGCCCCGCCGCTTTGTATCGCATAGCGTGGAGTTGCGGTTATCGCCAGATATTTTTTGTTTGGCCTCTTGGTTAAGGGACTGAGAGCAATCGAACGACGTTTTCGCCAGGTATCGCAAATGTCGAAAGGCTGGGATGAAGGGCACACCCCACCCTGATTCGGCGCGAAAGCGGGACAACCGACTGGAACGGTCGGGTGTCACAGCGACCGCATCATCAATCGAATAGACCGCGGCACAGGAAAGCTGACGGTGCTCCAGCCATCCGAAGCCGGCATCGCTGAAAACATTGAGCTCGCCGACTGGCTCGCGTCGATCAGAAGCATCCTTGAGCGGGCCACCGCTTCGAGGACAAATTCACGCTCGATCGAGAACAGCTCCTCGGGAATGTAGCCTGAAAGAATCAAGAGATCGTAATTCTCGATCAATTCATGAGACGCACACCTGACGTGACCGGAAAGAGAATGCTCCAAAATGCGGGACTGCAAACGCTCCAGCATCAAGGCCTCGGTCTCATAACACACGGCCTGCCCAAATCCATTGTCCTGCAACGCGCGGCCCGCGGCTACAGCAACGCTGCCCGGCCCGGCTCGCACGACTCCAACGTTGTGAGGCTTGATCAGCCTGCAGAGTGCGTAGACGAAATCCAGCGTCTCCAGATCGAGTGACCCGTCGCCAAAAGTCGACCAACACCTTGCTTTGCTCTCTTCGGCTCCCCCGTAGCTCTCAGGCTGCCCCACCCATCCAAATATCCGACTCTGGCGATTTGGCTTCGGTGTACGCTTATGCTCATCGATGCGCTTTTTGAGGCCTTCAAGTTTCAGCCAGTATTTCTCTTCGTAATTGGCGTGATAATATTCCCAATCTCTCTCAAATTCCTGTAAGGTATGTCCAACGTTGATGGAATAATATCTACTGCTCCAAGCTGAAAAATATCCACTGGACTTAATTTGCTCAGAAAGCTTACTGTCGTTCGGAAGTTTAACTGTGGAATTTCCTGGGATATTTTCAAAATATATATTTTCCCTCTTTAAAATATCCCTCCTTATTATACTCGACATTCCGGTGTTGCCATGCGCTAGATAAAGGCCTTCGCCATTCTGATAGGCATAGGTAGCCGGTTTTGTAACCCATACCTCGTCATCCAGCGGCGCCGGCGCGTGCAGGGCAAGCTGGCCCAACTCGGGAAAGGCGGAGAAGACCGCGTCGACATACTCCCGCCAGCCCGGCATCAGTTCCTTGTCGTTGGCTAGTATGAAAACCAAATCCGACTCTACCATTCGAAGCGCGTCGTTTATCCAGTCCGCCCCTCTGTTTTCGGGCGCAAGAAAGGGCTCTATCCTGTCATCGACAGATGCCCACTTCCTGATGATATCGACAGAGCCATCGCTACTGTTGTTGTCGATCACTATGCACTTTTCGAACTCGCCAGTCGTGCTCAACAGCGATTGCAGGCATCGATCCAACAGGTCCTGCCGGTTCCAATTGAGAACCACCACGCTTATCGAATGGCGCATCATTTACTCCGCAGCTTCAAAATTAATAGAAATCTGCGGGGACACGTCGATGATTCCCGTGGCCAGCAGATCAGGCTCCGCGGCCACGCGAAAAGCCGTCACATCTACCAACCTATGCATGACGATTTGCTCATCGCCAGGCGATCCGAAAAGCCCACAGCTGATGAAATAGACGCCAGGCAGGAATATGTTCGTGAACTCGTATGAAATCCTGGCCGTGGTATTTGTCTTTATAGACCTGGTAAGTAGACTTCTGGAAAAAATTGTCTGCGCGCCCCCTAGACCAATACCGCTTACAGTCCTAAACCATATGCCGAACCCGACATTCCTGGCATTTGTGGAAAAGTCGACGGTGTACTCATATTTATACCGTCTACCCATCTGCAACACATTTATTTCGTCGCCACCTATAGTCGTTATTTTAGAATCTCGGATGCGCGCACCACGTTCTTCCAACGCGACGGTCGACTGTGAACGAAGTCCCGGATCGAAGTAGTCACCGTGCAGGGCAGCCATTGCCGATTGATCGATTTGAGGATTGGCCTCGGAAGCGGCGCCTAGCGCGCCGGCCGTTGCCGCAGCCGTTGTCGACGCAGTCGCATTGGAAGGCCGGTGTTCAAATAAATCAGAGTGGGTCATGGCGGGAGGCGCCGGCACAGACGGGGCGCGAACCTCCGCACTATTCTGCTGCACAATATCCGCGCGGATTCGGGACACAGCCTCCGGGCTTGCATTCACCAGCCGCTGATACTGCCCGACCACCGCCTTAGGCCGACCCTCCAGGATTTTTTCGCCGCCGTCGATCAACATTGCTCGCGTACACAGCTGAACGATTGTCGGCGCTCCGTGGCTGACAAACAGAATGGTGCCACCCTTGTCCTTGATGTCCTCGATGCGGGCGAAGCATTTGCGCTGAAACGCCTCGTCGCCTACTGACAACGCTTCGTCCACCACCAGGATATCGGGGTCGACATTGATCGCGGTGGCAAAGGCCAGTCGCACATACATGCCTGACGAGTAGGTTTTTACTGGCTGATCTATGAAAGGCCCAATATCGGCGAAACGCGCAATGTCGTCGAAACGCCACTCCATCTCCTTGCGTGGCACACCGAGAATCGACGCGTTGAGAAAGACGTTTTCGCGGCCGGTGAACTCTGGATTGAAGCCGGCGCCAAGCTCAAGCAACGCGGCGATCCGGCCGTTGACCTCGACCGAACCCGCAGTCGGCTGCAACGTGCCGCAGATGATCTGCAACAGCGTCGACTTGCCGGAGCCGTTGCGGCCGATGATCCCAACAGTTTCGCCCCGGCCAACGTCAAAGGAAATGCCGGACAGAGCAGCAAAGTCGCGAAAGTACCGGCGCGGCGGCCGACCGACCAGACGCTCTAGCCGAGGCACGATCATCTGCTTGAAGCGATCTTCCGGCCGCTCGAACATGACATAGTGTTTCGACACATCACGCACTCGGATAGCAACATCAGAGATACGGCCAGCCTTCTTGGCGCCGAGCTTGTCAAAGGACATCGGCAAAGCCCCTGCGGGTCTTCTGGAAAAACTGATAGCCAAAAAACGCGACCACAATCGCGATGATCGAGTAGGAGCCCAGCGCGGTCCAATTTGGCTGCACACCGAAGAGAACTACGTTGCGGAAATCCTCGACGGGGATCGCGAGCGGGTTGAGTGAGAGCCAAGGCTGCAGCCAGGTCGGCAGCGACGACCTCTGGAAGAATACCGGCGACAGGAACATGGTCGCGGTTACGAGCGGGGCCACAATCTGGCTCATATCGCGAAAATAGACGCCGATCGATGCCAGCATCCAGGCAATGCCGAGCACCATGACAATCAGCGGCACCAAAACCACAGGCGCCAGAATCACCGTGAGCGGGATATAGCCAAAAACGACATAGGCGAAGACCAGCAGCACCAGAAGGCTGACGGCCGTATGAAACAATGCGGCGCCGGCTGAAACCACCGGCAGGATCTGGATCGGGAAAACGATCTTCTTGACGTAGTTGGCGTTGCCCACGATCAGCCCAGGCGCCAGCGAAACCACCTCCGAGAAGAACTGAAAGACGATCAATCCACAAAACAGGATGACGGCAAACTCACCAGTGGAATGGGTAGCGCTCGGCTGGTCAGGAACCGTCCAGCGCGATTTCAGAACCACACCGAACACGAACGTGTAAACGGCAAGCATGAGCAAAGGATTGAGCAGCGACCACAACAAGCCGAAAGCGGAACCCCGATAGCGGCCCGACACTTCACGACGGATCAGAGAAACGATAAGTTGGGTAATGTTCATGATGCCGTTTGAACCGTCTTCCCAGCCACAACGGCCAGATAGATCTGCCTGTTACAACAGGGCAGGTGCGCCCCTCCTGCCAAGCGCCGATCAGCCATCACGATTTGCCTGCCAGTTCTAGGATGATTGCATCTTGACCGGCGCCGGGGTTAGAGCGCCGGCCGCTCCAAGCCCCCCAAATCGGGGACCCGGCCATTCGCAGATTTGCGTCCGCGACCATGGCCGCCACAGTCGCTTCCTCGTAAGCAACGGCATGCGTTGGCTTCTCCAGTTCGTGGACGTGGCAGCCATCGCCGACCGAGTGATAGAATGTGATGTAAGACTTCGGCCCCTGGTTCTTGAGGATGTCACCGTTGATGATGAAGAATGTGGCTAAAACCCTTCCGCTTGGCTTCAATATCCTAGCAAATTCATCGAGGTAGTGGGCAATATCCCGTCGCATCATGTGGGTAAAAACAGAGTGCAGTATGATTACATCAACCGACGAGTCCGGGACGGGAATTTGGCACTGCTGAAGCAGCTCGGTGCCATTCGGATTGTACCATTTCTCGGCCACATCAAAGTGGACGAATTTGAAATTCGGGTGCTTGGAAGTGATCGCCTGCTGGCACCAGTCGATCATCGGCTTGACCACATCGATACCTAAATATCGACCGTTTGCCGCAAGTCGCTCGGTGAGCGGTATCGCGTCGCGGCCGATGCCGCATCCGATCTCGACTATGGAATTATCTGGCGCAATGCCGACATACTCGTCAGCCTGTCGCATGTGTTCCTTAGAGATATGGTCGAAAGTGTCTTCGGCACCTCCGGTCATATGAGCCAGTTCTATTGGTATAGAGAACCCCTTGTAATTGAATATCTCAGCCATTCTCGCTCCTCAATTCATCATTCCGCTTTTGTAATGCCGCCTTCCCTCATAATACAGGGACACGATTCTCAGCTGTCGAATATTTGTGAATATCCTCTCCACGAAGAAGGACGCTGGATGCCGTGAACCCTTGACCGCGTGCGACCCAGCAAAACACCCTTTCGATCGCGTGCGCGAGTGTGCCATCCTGCTGCCCGTTTTCAGCTTCGAACGCGATACTCGCCTCGGTTATGTTCTTCAGAGGCGCAAGCGCCCGCGGCGCGAACCAGAACATCGAACCGGCAAAAAAGCCGAGTTCCAGATTCGCTTCCGGCTGGAGCGCCGTCATCTCTTCAAGCAGTCGGCGGACCGTAGCGCGATTTGCGCCCCAGAACTGGTCATCGGTCAGGTAATAGCGGTGCGGGCCGACGATGCCAAC
Source organism: Mesorhizobium sp. P170090 (assembly GCF_057786115.1). Classification (NCBI taxonomy): domain Bacteria; kingdom Pseudomonadati; phylum Pseudomonadota; class Alphaproteobacteria; order Hyphomicrobiales; family Phyllobacteriaceae; genus Mesorhizobium; species Mesorhizobium sp. P170090. The sequence goes on along the minus strand of NZ_JBYNWH010000001.1, from coordinate 2,798,482 downwards.
TTCGCCCGACTTAATCAACTCGATGGACCTCAACACAGTCAATAAATCGCCAGCGACCGAGCCGTAGAGCCTATCCCTCCAAAGAGTTCCGTTGGCGCTATAGGCACTTTTCTTTGAATGAATCTTCAGAACAGCCTCATACCGGTCGAGAGCGCCACTGCGATAGACCGAGACAAACGGCCCTATATCCCGACCTCTGTTCTCCGAGTAATATACGGAAATGCTCTGCGCCAAATCAGAGAATTTCGAAAAAATCTCATTGTAAAATCCCTCAAAAGAGGTCGTTACATAAACATCAAAGGGGAGAACGATATTTTTTAGTATCTTATGAATATCGGAAATCATATCGACATAGTGCAAATGGACGACAACCGCTACATTGACTTCCCCGGCCTTCGTTCGGCGCCATCGTGCGAGCTTGGTCACTGGGATGGGGCTAGCTTGGGATTTAAGTGTAGAAAGGTTGTCGCTCCCGCGCGCATAGCTGGCACGACTGCGGCTAAGCATTTCTTCTATTTCGTCCAGGCGCTCCCTTTCATAAATGTCATCGACAAAGGCCAGATCGATCTGATGAGGGTTCTCCCTTAAAACCTCAAGCTTCACATACCCAAGTTCGCGGGCGACCAAGTCGGCAAGATGGTGAACGGGGTTGAATTGGAGCGCCATCGAGGTTGCGTCAGAAAGAGACATGGGAGGATCGGCAAATTCCTTTCCCTCGCTGGTATTCCAACGCCGGTTGGCATGCTGAAGCTGCTCAGGCGACGGTTGCAGAAGTGTTGTAACTTTTGCACCATTGTTTCGAAGCGCAGCGGACAGGCCGAGCTCGAACTTGAATATTGTCTCTAATTTTGAGCTTGTGGGCGCGACGCTCGCAAGAAATCCTTCGAACCAGGGTGCCCGCAGCACCTTGGCTCCCAACAAAAGTAAATACGATTGTACATGCCACGAGAATTGGTACGACTCAGTCGAACCAACCACATCGTACTCCGGTGTTAATTCAAGCATCCTCGACAGGGTCCTGTCAAAGATCGCAGACGAAAGAACGCCAAAGCTTGAGTTTATCAGAAGCGCGTTTTCGATCTGCCAATTCCTCAGCGCATAATCCAAACCAACCTTGTAGCTGGAGAAATCGTACCCAAAATTTGGTCGTCTTATCAAGACGGCGTCTTTTGGGATTATGGTTACGACATCTTCCTCGATTTTACTTGTCGTCACCAAAACGATCCGGTCGAATCTCTTCGCAAGACAGGATAGTAGTTCGATGAAATTAGCTTCGACGCCGTCATTGACGTCGAAATGAGCCACAATTGCTACATCATCCATTGTCTATCTGCCTGGTGAGCAGTACGTGCTTATAAAGGAAGCTGGCGACAGAATGCAGTGGCGGCCATCTTCGCAGGAGCTTTGATGCATTCACGGCCATCCGGCTCGGGGGGGCAATCGCTGCCAGGGTTTCTTTGGAGATTGGCGCGCCCAAAATTGGCTGGTGCTTCGCCGAAACGAGCTGATCGAACAATCGCGACCGGGCGGCCTGCATTCCTTCGGGTTCTCTTGCTACGTCGAAGAATTTCCCGCGAAGTGTTTCCTCCAGGTAGGAGAGTCCCCACCGCCGGTCCGGCTCGAGGTAACAGCCCTCGCCCCACTCGTTCCATGCATTGATAAATACGATTCGGCTTTCCGGATCAGGATGATTTTGTCGGGCCTGAAAGCGCAGGAAACGGAGCCATTCGCCATAGAGTTCCGGCGTCGAATTGAGCACGATTGTCGGGTTGTTTTGCCGCCGGGCAGTATTGTCCCACCCCGGTATGATGCCCCTGAATATGTTGAAGGACGGCTTCGGACGATTGGCGCTTTGGGCAATTATTTTCCGATAGTCGACCACACCACCCGAGAAATTCGGATTCGTGAAGAGCGGGAACTCCGAAGGATGGTTCTGAGGCCCGTTGAATTTGTGCGGAGGAAATTCGACCAGGGAGTCAGCCCCCACTTCTTGGGGAGTCGATATGTCGTAGAAGTCGACGACACTGATGTGGATGCCCGGAAATCCATTGGCGACCGCATGATCTCGCCAAATGGAAAACCAGCGCCGTGGGTCAGGAATGTCCTTGGCTCGATATACCACCAACAGCGGCATACCGCCGATTTTTATGTATCGCTCGTCTTTGAAGTAACCGATCATCGTCTCGATAAAGGCTTTGGCGTCCTCCTCTGCGTACTTCTGCTCCAGCAGAATGTTCCTCGTGTCCCCATCCCAAGCACGGGTCCAATTTTCGTTGGCCCAGCAGAGGCAAAACTTGAAATCAATGTCAAATTCCAGGAACAAATCGACCGGCTTTTCCAGCACTCTTCGGCCGCTAAACCAATAGTGATAGAAACAGAAAGCGTGTAGTCCATAAAGTTTTGCGAATTCGACTTGCTCTCGCATCGTGTCCAGATGCGAGAGATCGTAATATCCTAGCTCACGAGGTATCCTCGGCTGGTCATGACCATAGAAATTCGGAGTCGCACGGGCGACATTCGTCCATTCCGTGAAGCCAGGTCCCCACCATTCTGAGTTTTCGTCAATTCTGTGGAATTGAGGGAGGTAGAAAGCAATCAACTTTGTGTCGTCGGTACAGATGCTTACTTCTTCCTGCTCATCCGGCATCCTTGAGAGGGCCAGAAACGAGGCGGAATCGGCACCGGCGTCGGCACTTACCTCTGTCGGATGGTGCTCCAATACTTCTTCCGATGCCGCTGAAGAGCGCTCCTTTTCTTCCGTCAGCTCTAGCTGCGTTTTCTCCAGAATTTCTTTCAGCCTGACATTGTCGTCCAAAGCCACCAACAACTCGGAACCGAGTTTTTGATTCTCTTCCCTGTTCCTCTCGATAAGCTTCGCTGCCGCAGCGCGCTCTTCCGCAACGCTTTGATGATATCCTGCTATATCTGCGTCCTTCTGCTGGAGTTGGCCTGCAAGCTGTGACGCGTTGGTCGCGTGCTCTTCCACAGCGCGCTGCAAGATCCCAATTGTCTCGGATAGAATCTGTTGTCTAGCTTGTAGCTCAGGGAAAAACGCTTCGCCAAAGATTGGAGCGACGCTGTCGAATTCAGCTTTGACGCGATCAAGTATCGCCATGGCCTCGGCGCCATTGGCGTCCGTTTCCAGATGCCTGAGTGCCGAATAAGTGTCCTTTACCCATCCGGCGATTCGCTCGTCAGCGAAGAGTGCGCCATCGCTCGCCGTATGATGCTGATGGTCACTTGAAATATAGGCGTCAACCTCAGATGCCGCCTTCTCGATCGCGCGAGGCCATGCAACCGAAAGCGCTGCCGTGATCTTGTCCAGCGTCGGCCGCCAACTCCGCATCATCGCCTCATAGGAGACGAACACACGTGGTGCGCCGCGTGTCGAGCGCTCGGCCTCCAATTCATGGCGAAGCCAAAGCAGGGCACCGAAGCCCGGCGTCGAGCGATCCCGTTTGCCTAGCGATGCAACGACCGCGAGCGGATTGCGACTTGCGAGAACGTATTGCAGGTCGATGTTCATGGACTTGAAAATGCTGGCGTAGAGCGGCACAAAACGCGAGATGCGTGGCTCCTTGAGCACCAGCAGAGGAGCATCGCCATATTCCTCGTCAATGAGGCGAGCGATTTCGACTCTGTAGAATTGAGCGCGCGCCTTCGACAAATCGCCGAGATCGAAACTACGCCAATCGTCCCACCTGCTGCCCGCCTCGGCGAGCATCTGGTCGTGCAGCGCGATCAGCTTCAAGGGTTCCCAGTGGCCCGTCGGATTGGTCGAATTGGCGCCGAGCAAATCATTTGGCAACTTCGCGCCGAGCAAGCTGATTGCCCTGGTCAGCGCGCTCGTGCCCGAGCGGTGCATGCCGAGCACCATGATGCAGGTACGTTTCGCGGGCTTGGTCGTCTTGGCGCGCTTCTTCGGCGCCGGTTGATAGATCCCCTGAGGGTCGGGCGTCAACTCATGCAATTGCTCGGGTGACGGATGCTTGTTCATGCACTCAATGCCTGTTTCGTCTTGCTCCCCGCCAGCCTGCGCACCACCTTTTCCGCCGACTCCTGCCACACCGGGGCCGTCCATTCAAACGCCGATGCGAACTTTTCGCTCGACAGGCGCGAATTGGCCGGACGTCGTGCCTTGGTCGGATAGTCCACTGTCGCGATGTCACGCACCCGCGCTGTGGGCCCGCCGTATTGCGCGCTTGTGTCGAGTATATGACGGGAAAAGCCGCTCCAGCTGGTCTCGCCGGTGCCGGCAAGATGATAAATGCCGTAGCCGTCAAAGTCGCCGCGCAACACCGCCGCCGCATGCAGGATCGCGTCGGCAATATCAAGTGCGGATGTCGGATTTCCCCATTGGTCGGCGACCACGGCGATCTCGTCGCGGTCGCCGGCCAGCCGCAGCATGGTTTTCACGAAATTCTTGCCGAACGGGCTGTAGACCCAGGCGGTGCGCAGGATCAGATGGCGCGGATTGACGGCGGCCACGGCCAGCTCGCCGGCAAGCTTGGAGGCGCCGTAGACGCCGAGCGGTGCGGTGGCGTCGGTCTCGACATAGGCGCCGTCCTTGGTGCCATCGAAGACGTAGTCGGTCGACAGATGGATTACGGGCACGCCGAGCTTCGCGGCCGCCTCGGCGACCTTGCCGGCGCCGACGGCGTTCACAGCGAAGGCAAGATCGGGCTCGTCTTCGGCCTGGTCGACGGCGGTGTAGGCGGCAGCCGACACCACGATATCCGGCCGCGCTGCCGCGAGTGCGTCGAACACCGTATCGGGCCGCGCCAGATCGAGCACTGGGCGGCCGAGGGTGACGACCTCGATGCCATCGCGCCTCTGCCCGGCCTCCAGCAGGCTGGCAGCGACCTGACCGTCGCGTCCGGTGACAACCAGCCTCACGCCGCGCCCTTCCTGCCTTCAACCTGGCCGCGCGACCGGACTTGCCCCAGCCGCTCGCCGGCGTAGCGCTGCTCGCGGATCGGTCCCCACCACCATTTGTTGTCGAGGAACCATTCGACGGTCCTTGCAAGGCCGCTGTCGAAACTCTCCGCCGGCGCCCAGCCGAGATCCCTGCCGATCTTGGAGGCATCGATGGCATAGCGGCGGTCGTGGCCGGGGCGATCGGTGACGAAGCTGATCAAATCGCGGTAGCTCCTGCCGCCGCTGCGCGGACGCCTGATGTCGAGCAGGTCGCAGATCGTCTCGACGACGCCAAGATTGGTGCGTTCGGAATTGCCGCCGACATTGTAGCTCTCGCCCGGCTGGCCCTTGGTGGCGACCAGCTCCAGAGCACGGGCGTGATCCTCGACGAACAGCCAGTCGCGCACATTGGCGCCAGCGCCGTAGACCGGCAGCGGCTTTTCGTCGAGCGCGTTGAGGATGACCAGCGGGATCAGCTTTTCGGGGAAGTGATAAGGCCCGTAATTGTTCGAACAGTTGGAGAGCACGACCGGCAGGCCGTACGTCTCGTGCCAGGCCCGCACCAGATGGTCGGATGCGGCCTTGGAGGCGGAATAGGGCGAGGATGGCGCGTAAGGCGTCTCCTCCACGAACATGCCGCCATCGAAGGGCAGATCGCCGAACACCTCGTCGGTCGAGACATGGTGGAAGCGGAAGCGCGCCTTCCTGTCCTCGTCAAGGCCGCGCCAATATTCGAGCGCCGAATTCAGCACCCGGTAGGTGCCGACGATGTTGGTCTCGATGAAGGCGCCGGGTCCGTCGATTGAGCGGTCGACATGGCTTTCGGCGGCGAGGTTCATGACGACGTCGATCTCGTCGCGGTGGAGGATGTCGAGAACCGCCCGCTCGTCACAGATGTCGGCCTGCGCAAATTTGTAGTTGTGTGCATTCTCGATGGTGCGCAGCGAGGCCAGATTGCCGGCATAGGTGAGCTTGTCGAGATTGGTCACATGGTAGGCCGGATTGGCGCACAAATGCCGGCACACGGCCGAGCCGATGAAGCCGGCACCGCCTGTCACCAGAAAATTCATGGCGCTCTCCCCACATCGTCGCGCGTCATGCGAACACCTCGGCCTCAGCAAGCGCCGGCGCCTTGAGGTCCTTGGCCGAGAGCTCGAAGGCGCCGGCCGGCGACGGCCAATCGATGCCGATATCAGGATCGTCGAAACGGATCGATCGATCATGCGCCGGCGAATAGGTGTCGGTGACCTTATACAGAACCTCGGTGTCCGGCACGAGCGTGACGAAACCGTGCGCGAAACCCTTCGGCACCAGGATCTGGTTGCCTCTCTCGGCCGATATTTCGAGCGCGACCCATTTGCCGAAGGTTTTCGAGCTGCGGCGGATGTCGACCGCCACGTCGAGAATCTTGCCTCGGATCACACGCAGCAACTTGTCCTGCGCGCGTGGAGGCAGTTGATAGTGAAGCCCCCGCACGACACCTGCGGCAGCCGAATAGGAATGATTGTCCTGGACGAAACGCAGATCGATGCCGGCCTCGGCAAAGGCCTCGGCATTCCAGGTTTCGATGAAATAACCGCGCGCATCGCCGTGCCGCTTCGGCACGATTTCCAGCACGCCGTCCAAACCGAGCTGCCTGACTTCCAGCACTCTATGTCTCCGTCAGCTCGGCGACACGCCGGCGCAGATAGGCGGCGTATTCGTTCTTGCCCAGGCGCGTGGCGCGCTCAAGCACCTTGTCGGCGGTCAGCCAGCCCTGCTCGAAAGCGATTTCTTCAGGACAGGCGACCTTGATCCCCTGGCGGTGCTCGATCGTGCGCACGAAGGAAGAGGCTTCATGCAGGCTGTCATGCGTGCCGGTGTCGAGCCAGGCATAGCCGCGGCCGAGCTGATGCACGTGCAATTTCCCGCGCTCGAGATAGACGTTGTTGACCGCCGTGATCTCGAGTTCGCCACGCGCCGAGGGCTTGATCGTCGACGCGATGTCGACGACCTCATTGTCGTAGAAATAGAGGCCGGTGACCGCCCAGTTGGACTTCGGCTCCCGCGGCTTCTCCTCGATTGTCAAAGCCGTGCCGCTGAGCTTGTCGAACGACACCACGCCGTAGCGCTGCGGGTCCTCGACATGGTAGGCGAACACCGACGCGCCGCTTTGGCGCTGCGCAGCAGTGCGGCAGAGCTGCGACAGGCCCTCGCCGAAATAGATGTTGTCGCCGAGAATCATCGACACATTATCCTTGCCGATGAAGTCGCGGCCGATGATGAAGGCCTCGGCAAGCCCGTTGGGCTGCGCCTGCTCGGCATAGGAGAATTCGACCCCGAATTCCGAACCGTCGCCCAGCAACTCCCGAAACACCGGCAAGTCGCGAGGTGTCGAAATGATCAAAATCTGGCGGATACCGGCGAGCATCAAGACGCTCAGCGGATAAAAAACCATCGGCTTGTCGTATATTGGCAGAATCTGCTTAGAGATCGCTAATGTAAGGGGATACAGACGCGTCCCGCTGCCTCCTGCAAGGATTATTCCCTTCAACAAGCTCTCCTTGAATTACCGGCCCCCGCCTCGAAATCAAGTTGCCCGTGCTTAGGTTTCGCGCAATGGCTTGTCAATTCAATCTCGGCCGTGGATCGGCGCCAGAATTGCTCTGCATCTGCCGCCTCGCGGCAATTTGACCGACCAGCACAGGCTGACGCTGCAATAGATGCGGCGATTTGGCAAACCGGCGTCCCGCCATCCTTTTGGATGCACAACAATAAAAAAGCCGGCGGGCCTTTGGCCCGCCGGCTCATTGTGTCGTCCGGTTTTCAGGGCTGCTTGGGCAGCAGCGACCATACCGCCGGCACCAGGCTGGCGGCGAGCGCAACCTTGATCAGGTCGCCGAGGACGAACGGCAAAACGCCGAACTGCCACGCCTTTTCCGCGCCGATGAGGGTGGCCAGCCAGGCAAAGCCCATGGCCATCATGACGATTTCGGCGACCAGCATGGCGTTGAACAACTTGATCGGGTGGCGGTCCCAGCCGCGGTCGGCGGCCCAGCCGACAATGGCCGCCATCACGACGAAGCCGGCGAGATAACCGCCGGTGCCGCCGATCATGTAGGCGATGCCGATGCCCTTTTCAGGCGTGCTTTGGAAGACCGGGAAGCCCATGGCGCCTTCGGCCATGTAGAGAAGCAGGGTAGCGACGCCAAGCCGCAGGCCAAATGCGGTGGCGATCAGCAGGACGGCCAGCGTCTGCATCGAGATGTCGACCGGCCCGAGCACGACTTTCGTCTTGGCCGACAGGGTCAAAAGCAGCGTTCCGGCGATCGCCAGCAAAAGCTGGGTTGCCAGGCGCTGCGCGCCCTCCTGGGGCAAAGCGAGAGAAACAAGCGGGCGCATCGTCGTTGCAAGTGCCATGGTCTTCCCCAATCCGGATTGCCGCAGATCGCGGCCTTGCGTTTTTCTATATTGGCTTCCGTGTTATGCGGCAATCAGTTTTGCCGTCCTCCTGAACAGAGGTTCAACGACACCGCCATGGCGCTCAAATTCGACACCAGCTTCGATCCCGCCTATGGCCGGGGCGTCACCGTCGCGCTCGAGGTCTTGCGCGTCACCGCCAAAAACCCCAGCCCATTCACCTTTCACGGCACAAACAGCTACATTGTCGGCCGCGACACACTGGCGGTGATCGACCCGGGTCCGGATGATGAAGCGCATTTCCAGACGTTGCTGAAGGTGATCGCAAACCGGCCGGTGAGCCATATTCTCGTCAGTCACACGCATCGCGACCATTCTCCGCTGGCCGCCCGGCTGAAAGCGCGCACCGGTGCCGCCGTGCTGGCCGAAGGCCCGCACCGCCCGGCAAGGCCGCTGCGGATCGGCGAGATCAATCCGCTCGACGCCAGCGCCGACACCGGTTTCGTACCGGATGTCACTTTGCCCGACGATACGCTGGTCGAGGGCGATGGCTGGACGATCCGGACGGTGCTGACGCCGGGCCACACCGCCAATCACGCGGCATTTGCGCTCGAAGGCACCGGCATCCTGTTTTCGGCCGACCATGTGATGGCGTGGGCGACGTCGATCGTGGCGCCGCCGGACGGCGCGATGGCCGACTACATGGCCTCGCTGGATAAATTGATCGCGCGCGGCGACCGCCTGCTGCTGCCCGGCCATGGCGGCCCGGTGAATGCGCCGCGCAGCTTCATGCGCGGGCTGAAGACTCACCGCAAGATGCGCGAACGGGCGATCCTCGAACGGATCCGGGGCGGCGACCGGACAATCCCGGACATGGTCAAGGCGATCTACAGGGACACCGACCCGCGCCTGCATGGCGCCGCCGGCCTGTCGGTGCTTGCCCATCTCGAGGACCTGGTGGCGCGCGGCCTGGTTGCTACCCAGGGTGACCCGGCCATCGACGGCGTTTTTGTTCCGGTGGGGTAGAACTACTCAGCCGGCGCCGCACCCACCTGGCCCGCAACTTCCTGATCAAGTTCGGCGAGGAACCCGACGATGCGCGCCGCATTGTCGCCGAGGTCGTAGCGGCCGTAGCGGGAGGCCGAGCACATGTCGACGACGATGGTGTCGCCATCATTGCTGACCCGGATGGCGACGTCGGCGGGCAGGCCGACGACGAAGCTCCGGGCCACGGCCGATATCGTCACCTCGTCTTGACCGTCGGTCACTGGGTATGGCGCGGTAAGTTGCCAATCGCGGCGGTCGAGCACGGTTTCAACGGCGTCGACGACGGTTTCGAAAGGCAGATTGTAGCTATGCCCGGTGACCAGCGGATAGGCGTCGGCCTGCAGGCGCGCTTCGCCCGGCGTTGGCAGCGCGAGCACGTTCATGTCCTTGGTGCGGTCGCTGGTGTCGAGCACTGGCGGATTGTCGAGGTCCGTCGTGATGTCCCTCAGGGGCGGCGTGGTCGCCGCCAAATAGGTGGCAAAGCCGTAGGGCGTCAGCACCAGCAGCGCCAGCAGGGCGCCGACCGAGAGGTCGCGGCCGCCACGGCCGCCGAAATGCCACAGCCGGGACAAAGCGAGGCCGGCAAACAGCAAAGCGAACGCGGCAAGCAAGGCGACGATCGCCAGCACCCACAGGAAGGCCGGCGTTTCGACCAGTTCGAAATGATGGCCGGCCAGCACGGTGAGCAGCAGGACCAGGGCAAAAGCGCCCGTGCGCCGCGACCAGCCGGCCGCCTTCGATGTCTGCCGCTCGTCAATTTCCATTGTCTTCAGCACCGCCCCAACCCGCACAGACGCTTAGAGCAAAGGATGCTCAAATTGAACATCCCCTGCCCTAACGTTTTTGCCGCCGGTAGCTTGAAGGTCAAGGAAACGCACGGTCCCGGTCAATCCGTCGGCAGGCGGTAGTCGCTGAACTGCTTGCGCAAGGTGATCTTCTGGATCTTGCCGGTGGCGGTGTGCGGGATTTCGCTGATGAAAGCGACGTCGTCGGGCATCCACCATTTCGCCACCTTGCCGTCCATGAACGCCAGTATGTCCGCCTTGCTCGGCTCCTTGCCGGGTTTGGCGACCACGACCAGCAAGGGCCGTTCGCCCCATTTCGAATGATGGACGCCGATCGCCGCGGCCTCGGCGACATCGGGATGGCCGACGGCGAGGTTCTCCAGGTCGATGGTCGATATCCACTCGCCGCCCGACTTGATGACGTCCTTGGCGCGATCGGTGATCTGCATGTAGCCGCCGGAATCGATATGGGCGACATCGCCAGTGTCGAACCAGCCGTCCTTGTCGAACTGCTCGGCTCCGACGCCGCCATAATAGGCGCTGGCGACGGCTGGACCGCGCACCTTCAGCCGGCCGAAGGTCTTGCCGTCCCAAGGCAGTTCCTTGTCGTCGTCATCCGTCACCTTCATCTCGACCCCGAAGGGCGGGTAGCCCTGCTTGCCCTGGATATCGAGCCGGTCCTCGCCCTCGAGCGCTTGATACTGCGGCTTCATGGTGCACAGCGTGCCGAGCGGCGACATTTCGGTCATGCCCCAGGCATGGATGACTTCGACACCGTAATTGTCCTGGAATTTCCTGATGATGGCGCGCGGGCAGGACGAGCCGCCGATGACGACTTTGCTGAGATAGGGAAGCTTCTTGCCGGTCTCTTCCAGATGCTGCAGCAGCATCATCCAGACGGTCGGCACGGCGGCGCTGAAGGTCACCTTCTCGGTGTCGAGCAGCTCGTAGATCGAGGCGCCGTCCATCTTGCAACCGGGCATGACCAGCTTGGCGCCGATCATCGGCGCGCTCTGGCCAAGGCCCCAGGCATTGGCATGAAACATCGGCACGACGGGGAGGATCGTGTCCCGCGCGGAGAGGCCCATGGCGTCGGGCATGGCGGCGATCATGGCATGCAGCACATTCGAGCGGTGGCTGTAGAGCACGCCTTTGGGATCGCCCGTCGTGCCGGAGGTGTAGCACATGCCGGCTGCGGTGTTTTCGCCGAAAACCTTCCAGGCGAAGTCGCCATCGGCCTCGTTCAACCAGTCCTCATAGGCAACCACATTCGGCAGCGTCGTTTCAGGCAGATGCGCCTTGTCGGTCAGGACGATCACCTTTTTCAGCGATTTGACCGCGCCGGCGATCTTTTCCAGCAGCGGCATGAAGGTCAGGTCGACGAAGATCCCTTCATCCTGCGCATTGTTCATGATCCAGACGATCTGCTCGGGGAACAAACGCGGGTTAAGCGTATGGTAGATGGCGCCGATGCCCATGATGCCGTACCAGGCCTCTATGTGGCGCGCCGTGTTCCAGGCCAGGGTCGCGATGCGGTCGCCGAGCACAAAGCCATCGCGCTCCAACCGTTGAGCGACCTTGAGCGCGCGGCGATGAACTTCAGCATAGGTGGTGCGAACGACAGGACCTTCGATCGAGCGCGAGACGATCTCGCGCGTCCCGTGCTGCCGCTCGGCATTGTCGATCAGCTTGTGGCAGAGCAGCGGCCATTCCTGCATCAGTCCGAGCATCTGGTTTCTCCCATTGCTTCCTCGTTTTTCCCGTCTTTTGTTCCATTGTGGGACGAACGGACGGATTGTCCAGCCATGACGTCTCCAACCGTTAACGGCTGAAGCAAGCAGTGATCGAAAGGCGGGGAAAACCGCCACAATCCGGCCATCGTCGACGTTAAGGTTCGTTAACGGGGTAGGGGTGCGGATTGGCGACTGAAAGAGGTTCGCATGGACACGCAGCTCGACGGCAAGCAGATCGACGACAGGCAGATCGACGACAGGCAGCTGGATGACAGCGGGGCCGAAGACGTGCAGTTGGACGATATTCAACTCGACGACAAAGAGCTTGAAGACACGCTTGCCGCAAGTCTGGCCGATCTCGTGCCGGAGGCCAAAAAGGTTTCCGAAGACGAATTTGTCGAGGTGGTCGGCGGCGCCCTTGAGGCGGTCGGCGGCACGCTGCTGTTCAAAATGTGCGTCCAAAACGAAGGCGAAGGCCAGCATGTCGCCGCCGCATCGATCGGCGACGGCGGCAATCGCCAGTTCCTGCTGCTCACCTTGCCGACCGGCGGCGGCCCGCTGAAGGTCGAGACGACGTCAAGAAGCACCAACCCGGTAGCCGGTATTGCCGCGGCCTATGCCGGCCTAATGGACGTGTTCAAGACCGCAGCCTAGCATTCCACGCGGGATCGTTTTTAGTGATCGGAAGGCCAGCTCTGGCCTACTGGCGAAGGCTTGCGCAACGAGTTCTCCAGACACATTTTAGGGACATGGGAAGCAACCCCGCACGCTCTCAATCGGACTGTGCTCCCAATCGAACAAGGAGAACCCCGCATGGACCAGATCGCCAACCCCGCCCCCGGCTTTCAGAGCAATCCCGGCAAGGTCATCACCGTCGAACCCTATCGCGGTACCGTGGTCGTGCGTGCCGGCGATACGGTGATCGCCTCATCGACGCGGGCGAAGCTTCTGTCCGAACCGCCCTACCCCCAGGCATTCTACATCCCCTTCGAAGACATCGACTTCACCCAGCTCGGCAAAACCACCCTGTCGACCCATTGCCCCTACAAGGGCGACGCCAGCTACTGGAGCGTGCTGCCGGCCGGTGAGACCGGCAAGGACGCGATGTGGGGCTATGAGCAGCCCTTCGACGAAATGGCTGAGATTCGCGACCATGGCGCGTTTTATCCCAACAGGGTCACTATCGAAGCAGCACCGGCCTGAGCAAGCGACTCAAGCCGCCGTTGCTCGCTTCGTCATCCCAGGGTCTTCGCGACGGAGCTTCGCTCCTGTTTCATCCTGGGATGACGAAGTTTAGAGGCCTCGGCTAATCTCAAGCGTCGGCGACGTTAGTCCAAAGGCGATGAAACTGCCTGCCGCCGCCCAATCCTAATCAGTCGTCCCGTCGTTGCCGACACCGTCGGCGTCATCCAGCCGCACGAACATCAGCCCCTTGGCCTTCAGCGCGAGCAGACCTTGCACGACGCCCTCGCCGGCGGCGTGGGTCGGCTGGTTGATGTGGGCGATGATGACATCGCCATCCTTGGCGGCGGCGATGCGCCGGGCGGTTTCTTTTGCACCAAGCAACGAGCCGCCATCGCCGTTGATCGAAAAGCCGGCGATCTTGAAGCCGAGCCTGCGGATCATGGCGATGGCCGACGGACTGTATTCGGCGGTCGCGCCGCGAAACCATTTCGGCGCCGGCTCGCCGGTGCCAGCGAGAGCGGCAGCGCCCGATTCGACTTCGGCCTGCACCGCTTCCGGGCTGCCGGCGCTGCGGATGCCATAGATCTTGCGCGGCGTGTCGACGGCCGGGATGTGATGGCCGCCGTGGTTTTCCAGTTCGAACAGGTCCGGATGCGCGCGCATGATCTCGACGGCGGCGGCGTTGCGCTTCAGCCAGATACCGGTGACGAAGATCGTCGCCGGAATCCGGTTCTCCACCAGCGCCGACAGGATCCTCGTATCGGTCTGGCCGCCGCAGGCGTCGAGCGTAAGCGCGACGCGGCCGACACTGCTACCGTCCTCAGCCTTCAGATGCAGCACCGGCTCGACAAGCGGCGCGGCCTGGGCCGAGGACACGGCCACGATAGATAGCGCCAAGGCGCAAAACAGCTTTTGCAAGGGATGCCTGTCTTGTCTGAGAATCGGCGCTGTCATAGCCGCATCCCAGGACCCGCAACAAGGCGGAAATCGGGATAGTGGCCGTGAGAAAGCTGATATCCCGACAATGTGACCGCCGCGCACCGTCAGACGGCGTGTTCCAGTTCCACATGCGTGCGTGACAGGACTTCGCGCACGGCCGCGACGACCGGTTCGACCTCGAGGCGCCAGACGCAGCAGGCCTTGCTGGGATCGAGCGGATTGCACAGGCTGCCCGCCACGCAATTGCACGGCATGGATGGCTGCAAGGCGAGGCTGGGCACGCCGACCGGTCCCCAGACGGCCGGGCTGGTCAGGCCGAAAAGGCCGACAACCGGCGTTCCGGCCGCTGCTGCCATGTGCATGGGGCCGCTCTCATTGCCGACAAACAGCCGCGCCTGCTGCAACACCGCCAGCAGCGTTTCCAGCGACAGCGCGCCGACGAGGTTGACGATCGACGCGGCACTGGCGAGGATCTGCTCGGCCGGCTTGCGCTCGTCAGGGCCGCCGACGAGTACGAAATCCAGTCCGGTTTCGCGCGAAATCGTGTCGATCACGGCGGCAAAGCGTTCATGCTGCCAGCGCCGGCCGTGAAAACTTGCGCCGGCATGCACCGCGACAAAGCCGTTTGGCCGCAAATGGTGTTTGTCCAGCAATGCCTGGGCCCTCGCCGTCTCCATCGGCAATGGCCGAATCGACGGCACCCGCACGCGCAGGCCGACGCCGAGCGGCTCGAGCGGCGAAAGGTAGCGGTAGAGATAGTGACGTTCGCCAAAACCGAACGGCTCGGCAAAGACATTGGCGGGCTGGCGCTCATGCCAGCGCAGCGGCCTTTCCGGAGGATTGTAGCCGATGCGGGTGCTGGCGTTGAGGAACCTGACGATGAGCCGCGATGTCTTTGAATCGGTGAGGTCGATGGTCAGGTCGAAACGGAATTGGCGCAGCTGGCTGATCATCGAATAGAGCTCGCGTCCACGCTCCAGCGGGGTGCCGCGCATGGCGGCGCGGCGGAAGCTGACGACCTCGGCGGCGATGCCGTGCGCGGTGACGAAACTGGCGAGGCGCGCCTCGCAGAGAAAGACGATCCTGACACCGGGATATTCGAGCTGCAGGTTCTTGGCGAGCGTGGAGGACAGAACAACATCGCCGATGAACTTGGTCTGGATAATCAGGATCGAGCGGAAGGGTCTGGGCGAAATCTGCAACATCTTTTTCTCGGCACCGGGCGGGTTGGGGGGCCGTGAAATTGGGCAGAAACGATGTCGGGATTGCGTGTTGAGCCGCGCACATCACCGTGAATTTGCTTACAAAATCGTAAGCTTAGCGCCATACGGCCACCCAGGGGTGGCCGTTTCATCGCTGCCGAAATGACTGTGTCGAAATCAGGATGCCGCGGCGCTCTTTTTGGGGCGCGGCACTGCTGTTTTGGCAATCTGCACCGCGGCTTGGGCTGCGGCCAATCTTGCGATCGGCACCCGGTAGGGAGAGCACGACACATAGTCGAGGCCGACCTCTTCGCAGAAGCGGATCGAGGCCGGATCGCCGCCATGTTCGCCGCATATGCCGAGCTTGATGTCGGGCCGCGTCGCCCTGCCTTTTTGCGCAGCCATGCGCACCAGTTCGCCGACGCCCTCGATGTCGAGCGAGACGAACGGGTCCTGCTCGATGATGCCTTTCTGCCGATAGGTCTCGAGGAAGGACGCCGCATCGTCGCGCGAGATGCCGAAGGTGGTCTGGGTGAGATCGTTGGTGCCGAAGGAGAAGAACTCGGCCGTAGCGGCGATGACGTGGGCGCGGATCGCCGCGCGCGGAAGCTCGATCATCGTGCCGGTGAGATAGTCGATCTTGACGCCGGTCTCGTCCATGACAGCCTTGGCGACCGCATCGATGCGCGCCTTGACGTAGTCGAGCTCCTTCACCAGGCCGACCAGCGGCACCATGATCTCGGGAACGACCAGCGCGCCGGCTTTCTTGCCGGCCTCGACGGCTGCCTCGAAAATGGCGCGCGCCTGCATCTCGGCAATCTCGGGATAGGAGACGGCGAGGCGGCAGCCGCGATGGCCGAGCATCGGGTTGAACTCGTGCAAGGCTTCGGTGCGCTGCCTGAGCTTGTCGGGCGAGACGTTCATGGCGGCGGCGACCTCCGCCACCTCCGCTTCCGTCTTGGGCAGGAATTCGTGCAGCGGCGGATCGAGCAGCCGGATCGTCACCGGCAGGCCGGCCATGATCTCGAACAGTTCGAGGAAATCCGAGCGCTGCATCGGCAACAGCTTGGCAAGCGCGGTGCGGCGGTCCTTCTCGGTATCGGCCAGGATCATCTCGCGCATGGCGACGATACGCTCGCCGTCGAAGAACATGTGCTCGGTGCGGCAGAGGCCGATGCCTTCGGCGCCGAAGGAGCGCGCCATGCGCGCATCGAGCGGCGTCTCGGCATTGGTGCGCACCTTCATGCGGCGCACCGCATCGGCCCATTCCATGATGGCGGCGAAATCGCCCGACAGTTCCGGCTGCAGCATCGACACGGCGCCCTTCAGCACCTGGCCGTTGCTACCATCGATGGTGATGATGTCGCCCTTGCGGAAGGTCTGGCCCATCGACATCAGCGTGCCGGCCTTGTAGTCGACACGCAGCGAGCCGGCGCCCGAAACGCAAGGCTTGCCCATGCCGCGCGCGACCACGGCGGCGTGGCTGGTCATGCCGCCGCGCGTGGTCAGGATGCCTTCCGAAGCATGCATGCCGTGAATGTCTTCGGGGCTGGTTTCGATGCGCACCAGGATTGCCTTGCGACCTTGCGTCTTCAGATCCTCGGCATCGCCCGAGGAGAAAACAATCTCGCCGGTCGCCGCGCCCGGAGAAGCCGGCAGGCCGACGCCGATGACATCGCGCGCGGCCTTGGGGTCGATGGTCGGATGCAACAGCTGATCGAGCGAGGCGGGATCGATGCGGGCGACCGCCTCCTCCGTCGTGATCAGCTTGTCGCGCGCCATTTCGACGGCGATCTTCAGCGCCGCCTTGGCGGTGCGCTTGCCGGAACGCGTCTGCAGCATCCACAATTTGCCGCGCTCGATGGTGAATTCGAGATCCTGCATGTCGCGGTAGTGCTGTTCCAGGCGGTCGGAGATGTCGACGAAGGAGCGGAACGCGTCCGGCATCAGTTTCTGCAGCGACGGCTTGTCCGAGCCAGCGGCAATGCGCGCCGCCTCGGTGATGTTCTGCGGCGTGCGGATGCCGGCCACGACATCCTCGCCCTGCGCGTTCACCAGGAACTCGCCGTAGAGCATCTTTTCGCCGGTCGAGGGGTTGCGCGTGAAGGCGACGCCGGTGGCCGACGTCTCGCCCATATTGCCGAACACCATAGCCTGGACATTGACCGCCGTGCCCCAGCTTTCCGGGATATCGTGCAGGCGCCGGTAGGTGATGGCGCGGTTGTTCATCCAGCTGGAAAACACCGCGCCGATCGCCCCCCACAGCTGCTCGTGCGGGTCCTGTGGAAACGGCCTGTCGAGCTCCTCCTCGACCTTGGCCTTGTAGAGGGCGATGACGCTCTGCCATTCCTGCGCTGTCAGTTCGGTGTCGAGCTCGTGGCCGAGGCTCGCCTTCTGGTCCTCCAGGATTTCCTCGAACACTTCGTGGTCGAGACCCATGACGACATCGGAATACATCTGGATGAAGCGGCGGTAGCTGTCATAGGCAAAGCGGGCATCGCCGGAATCGGCTGCCAGCGCCTCGACCGTCTCGTCATTGAGGCCGAGATTGAGCACGGTGTCCATCATGCCCGGCATCGAGGCCCTGGCCCCGGAGCGGACCGAGACCAGAAGCAGCTTCGACGGATCGCCGAAACGGCGCCCGGTCAGCTGCCCGATATGGTCCAGCGCCTTGACGACGTCGGCCTTCAACGCGGCCGGATAGCTGTTGCCGTTGGCATAATAGGCGTTGCAGACTTCGGTGGTGAGGGTGAAGCCCGGCGGCACCGGCAGGCCAAGACTGCACATCTCGGCCAGATTGGCGCCTTTGCCACCGAGAAGGTTGCGGTCGCCCGCACGTCCTTCCGCGGCGCCATCGCCGAAGGTGTAGACCCATTTGGTCATGCTCGCCCTCCAAGTTCTCGGAAGATTAGAACCCCGGGGCCAAGACCCGGTTCCCCCGCGCTCCGACCCGAGCGTTATTATGCTGCAGTGCGAAAGGCAAGGTGTGGCAGCGAAGCCCGGCGACTACAATCGATTAAGCAAAAGCTGCGTCGAAAAGACTTGCCGGATCGCTGCCCAGGATATAGAACATATAGGGAACAAGTTGGGAGCAGCGTGATGAAACTCAACGGAAAACTCGACTATCTCGAACTGCCCGCGACCGGCGCAACGCTGGACAGCGTCAAGGCTTTCTACAGCGCCGCCTTCTCGTGGTCGTTCACCGATTACGGGCCGACCTATTCGGCCTTCGGCGAAGGGCTCGATGGCGGCTTCCAGGCCGATGCAGCGGAGGCGCCGGCGAAACCATTGCCGGTGCTCTATTCGCAGGATCTGGAAGCAACGCTCGACGTTGTCGAAAGCGCCGGCGGCACGATCGTCAAGCCGATATTCTCGTTCCCGGGCGGCAGGCGGTTCCATTTCACCGATCCCGCTGGCAACGAGTTGGCGGTCTGGGGCGAATAGCGCGTCCCCGCGCCAAGCGGTGGATCAGTTTTGCACAGTGGCCAACTCGGCATTGAGCTTTCGTGCCGCTCGTCCTATAAGGCCGCGCAACGGGCAAAGCTCGCTTGCTGGGGCGTCGCCAAGTGGTAAGGCATCGGTTTTTGGTACCGACATTCCCAGGTTCGAATCCTGGCGCCCCAGCCAAATTACATGGCTTTTGGAATCAATGATTTACCGACCTTATGGATGGCTGCCGTCAGGAGCTATCTGACTCCCACGCGACCCCGACTCCGTCGACAGAGCCGGGGCCGTGCGGAGAGGATCAGTAATCGTTGTCGTCCTGGATGACGACGGGATGATGGCGATGATGTCGATAATAGCGATGATGGCTACGCTCGATCGAGCCGGTCACGATGACAGTATCCCGGCGATGATGTCTGCGGCCGTGGTCGTAGAAGGCAACCGTGCCGTGTCTGCGGTGATGAAGGCGTTGACCTTGGTCATTGATGATTCTGACGTTCCTGTGATGATGACGATGGTGGGTCGTGATGACCACGTCAGCTTCAGCTGCCGGAGCTACCGTCGGCACGGCAAGGAACAGTGCCAAGGCGCTCACGATCATTGTTTTCATTGTAATATCTCCATCTGCTAATTATCCCTTCGCGGGGATAACCGCGTCCCATCCCTTTGGTTCCGAGTAGCGTCGTTGGTCCACGGGCGCGATCAGTGACAGCTGCTCCCGCGCAACACGGCGTGTGAAGGAAGTAATTGCGACAACAGCTCTTGTTGGCAAATTCTGGTGAGCACGCTCTTTCAAGCCGGCCACCAGGGTTACGCCACTCGACAAAGGAGCGCTGCGCACGACCATTCTATGTCGTCGCGTTCGATCTCCTGATCTGTGACGGGAAACACTTGTCTTGCGAGGAGGACTGTCGGCACAACTTTTCAGATTTACGAGAATACGACCAATCAGGCCATCTTAGATCGCCTAAGTCGGGCGGTCTCAGATCCCGTAAGAAAGTGCAAGGTAAACCACCGGCGCCAAGATCAGCAGAACCGCGATTCCGATAACCACTGCGATTGCCAGGCGCTCTGTTCGCCTGACAAGCTCAGCGACCTTGTCGTCGTCAGCCGATGGTATGAGGTCAAGAACGGAAGAAACTTCCGCAGGACTGTCGTTGTCGTTTGCGGGTCGGGTTGCGCCGTCACGCACTGATCTCTGGACAAAGGTCACTGTCAGCCTCTCTATTGAACGAACACCGCTTGGCGGTGTCACGACAATCGGGTGCCCGCTAACCTCTCAGGAATGGCGGGCACCCGATTGACCACCGATGAAGGGACTCATGCTCGGCAGCCCGGTTCCAATGTATCGGGAGGGCATAGGTTGCCCGCCTTCAGGCCTATGGCTCCGACGTCAGGACTTCAGTCATACCGTGTTCGGACCTTGGTCTGGCAATCGACGAAGCGATGGCCGCCATTTTGTTTCGACGCAGAAAAATGCGGGAACATTAGTAGGCTCTTACGAGTTCACTCCCAGCAACTAATTCGGGAGAGATACGGTGAACAACATAATCTGGCTCATCGGAGCAGTCGTTATCGTGATTGCGATACTGAGCTTCCTTGGCTTCCGATAAACGTGGCAGCTGAATTGCGGTCGGAGCCTATTGCCATCTGTGCCTTATAGGCATCGCTTTCGCGTTGGCCGGGCGCTTTGCATGTGGGCTTTGGCGTTCGCTCTCAGGTGGCGCTTAAATTTCTTCTCTTCGAACCTTACAGAATGCGCGTCGCAAGCAGGTCGCAAGGGCGACGGTCCTGTTGCAACAGTCGGATCGACGCCATCGCCGACGAAATCAACAAAGCATGCTGCGTCAGCTCGCCTCGCGCATCGCCTCGGCGGCCTGCAGATCGACCGAGACCAGTTGGCTGACGCCCTGCTCGGCCATGGTCACGCCAAACAGGCGGTTCATGCGCGCCATCGTGATCGGGTTGTGGGTGATGATGACGAAGCGCGTCTCGGTGGTCGCGGCCATTTCGTCCATAAGGTTGCAGAAGCGCTCGACATTGTGATCGTCGAGCGGCGCGTCGACTTCGTCGAGCACGCAGATCGGCGCCGGATTGGTCAGGAACACGGCAAAGATCAGCGACATCGCCGTCAGTGCCTGCTCGCCGCCGGACAGCAGCGTCATGGTCTGCGGCTTCTTGCCGGGCGGACGGGCCAGGATTTCGAGCCCGGCTTCGAGCGGGTCGTCGGATTCGATCAGCTGCAATTCGGCCGTGCCGCCACCGAACAGATGCGAGAACAGCCGCTGGAAATGGCCGTTGACCACCTCGAAAGCGGCAAGCAGCCGTTCGCGGCCTTCGCGGTTCAGGCTCTGGATCGCTTGCCTGAGCTTGCGGATCGCCTCGATGATGTCCTCGCGCTCGGAGACGATGGTCTCCAGCCGGTCCGACAATTCCTTCTGCTCTTCCTCGGCGCGCAGATTGACGGCGCCGAGCCGCTCGCGCTCAACCTTCAGCCGGTCGAGCTGGCGCTCGATCTCGGCCATTTCCGGCATCGGGCTGTCGGCTTCCAGGCCAGTATGGCGAATGACCAGATGCGGCGGCGTGTTCAGCGTTTCCTGGATGCGCGCCTCGACCTCGAGCCGGCGCTCGTCGGCGGCGGTCAATCGCTCTTCGGCGCGGACGCGGGTTTCGCGGGAATCGGCCAGCGACTGGATCGCCGCGGTGGCGGCCTTGTCCAGCTCGGCCTGGTTGTTCTCGGCCTCCTGCAAACGGTCGGCGGCCGCCTTGCGCAAGGTCTCGGCCTCGGTCAGCTGCGACAGCAGCGCGCGCCGCCTGGCGTCGATCTCGTCGGGGGCGTCGGCCAGCGTTTCGCGCTCGGCCTCGGCCTCGGCCCTGCGCTCGCCCAGCGAGGCAATCTGCGTCGAGGCGTTTTCGGCCCGCTGCAACCAGTTGCTGCGCTCGGCGCCGATGGCGTCGAGCCGGCGCGTGCGCGCCTCGGCTTCGCGGCGCAGGCCTTCATGGACGGCGCGCGCGTCGGCCAAGGTTGCGCGATCGCGGCTGACATTGGCGGCGGATTGTTCAAGCTGCAATTGCAGGTCGCCGAGATCGGGGGCGTCCTGCAGCAGCATTTCGGCCTCGGCGAAGGCGGCGGCCGTTTCTTCATGGCTGTCGACGATTCGTGCGCGCGCCTCGTCCAGGGCGGCGCGGCGGCTTGCCAGCTCGCCACCGGCCTTTTCGGCCTCGGCCAGCGCGCTGCGGGCGGCGTCCAGGCCGTGCTGGGCGTCGCGCCCTGCCTGGCGCGCATTGCGTTCGGCCTCACTCGCCTGGCGCAGCGCCTGTTCGGCCTGGGCAAGGGCAGCCTCTGCCTCACGCACGATCTGCGTCGCCTGCACCGCCTCGGCATCGAGCTCGGCCAGCCGGTTCTTCTGCGCCAGCCTTTGCGCCGCAGCGGTCGGTGCATCGGCGCTGGCGGTCAAGCCATCCCAACGCCACAGCGCGCCGTCGCGGCTGACCAGCCGCTGGCCGGGAGCGAGCAGAGCCTGCAGCCGGCGGCCATCAGTGGCGTCGACGATGCCGATCTGCGCCAACCGGCGGGCAAGCTGCGAAGGCGCGCGCACCACGCTGGCGAGGCTCTTGAGGCCTTCCGGCAAGGCCGCATCGCCTGGTTGAACCTGGCTTTCGCCCCAATGCACCGGCGCGCTGCGGTCGAGCGGCACGTCGAGGTCCTCGCCAAGGGCAGCACCGAGGGCCGTCTCATAGCCACGTTCGACGCTGAGCTGCTCAAGCACCGACGGGAAAAGATCGCCGCTGGCGGCATTGAGGATCTTGGCCAGCGTGCGCGCTTCGGTCTCGATGCCGGCGAGCTCCGACCTGGCGTCCTGCAGCGGCGGACGAGCGGCACTCTCGGTGGCGCGCGCCTCGGCGACCGCCTGTTCGGCAGCAATGGCGCCGGCCTCCGCTTCCTCCAACCGGGCGAGCGCGTCCTCGACCAGAGCACGTTTTTCGGCCGGGTCAGGCAAGCCCGCAACCTTCGACACAATCTCGGACAATTCGCGGTCGACGTCGGCCAGCTGGCGGGCAAAGCGGTCGCGGCGTTCGGCGTTTTCGCGCAGCGTGCGTTCGATCTGATTGCGCGAGGCGGCGGCCTCCGCTCGTTCGGCGGTCAGCGCAGCGAGCTTTGCTTCGCTTGTTATAAGCGTTGCGCCGGCCTGCTCGAAAGCGGCCCGCGTCGTGGCTTCGCGCTCGGCGGCGCCGGCATTGTCTGAGTTGAGCGTGGCTTCTTCCTCGCGCAGGCGCTCAAGAATATCCGCATTGTCGCGGACCATGCGCTCCTCGCGGGCGATGTCGCCGTCGAGCTGCTGCAGCCGGCGCTCGAGTTCGGCCTGGCGGGCGCGGATGCGGCCTGCCTCCTCCTCGATCTGCGCCTTGGCGATCGACAGCCGCTGGAAGGCGGCGGCAGCCGCGGCCTCGGCGTCACGCAGATCGGGCAGCCGGTGGGCGCCGATGCCTTGCTCCCGGGCGGCAGCCATCTGGGCGGCGGCGCGGTCGCCGACCAGAGCTGTGGCAACCGCCAGCGCCGACCGCGCATCGCCCTCCTGGGTCTTGGCCAGCGTCCAGCGCAGATGCAAGAGCGTGGCTTCCGCCTTCCGGATATCGGCCGACAGGTTCTTGAAGCGCGATGCCTGGCGCGCCTGGCGCTTAAGGCTTTCGATCTGGCTCTCCAGTTCGCCGACGACATCGTCCAGCCGTTCCAGATTTTGTTCGGCCGCCTTCAGCCGAAGCTCGGCCTCGTGACGGCGCGTGTGCAGGCCGGAAATGCCGGCGGCTTCTTCGAGCAGCGCGCGGCGCGCCTGCGGCTTGGCCTGGATCAGTTCGCCGATGCGGCCCTGTCCGACCATGGATGGCGAGCGCGCGCCGGTCGACTGGTCGGCGAACAGAAGCTGCACGTCCTTGGCGCGGGCTTCCTTGCCGTTGATGCGGTAGAGCGAGCCGGCTTCGCGCTCGATTCGGCGCGACACTTGCAATTCATCGGCGTCGTTGAAGGCGGCGGGCGCGGTCCGGTCGCTATTGTCGAGGAACAGCGTGACTTCGGCGGTGTTGCGGGCCGGGCGCGTTCCCGAGCCGGAAAAGATCACGTCGTCCATGCCGGATGCGCGCATGTTCTTGTACGAGCTTTCGCCCATCACCCAGCGCATCGCCTCGACAAGGTTCGACTTGCCGCAGCCATTCGGCCCGACAATGCCGGTCAGGCCGCGTTCGATGACGAACTCGCCGGGTTCGACGAAGGACTTGAAGCCGAGGAGGCGAAGGCGCGAAAACTTCATTCGCGCCTGCCTGGAAGGCACAAAGGTGCGCTGACGCCGAAGCGCAGTCGCTCCGGCGCCGCCTGGACGTCAGAGCAGAGGGTCGATGATGGCCGATATTTCCTCAATCGACATCGCACCTTTGTAGGTTTTCCCGTTGATGAAGAAGGTCGGTGTCGAGTCGACCTTGAATTCATCGGCGCCGCGCTTCTGGACCGATCTCACATCGTCCAGAAGTTTCTGGTCCGTCAAGCAGGCCTCGAAGGACTCCTGTGTAAAACCGGCGAGCTTGGAGATCTGCAGCAGCGCATCCTTGGTATTGTTGACGCCGACCCAGTTGGCCTGCTGCTTGAACAGCACGTCGACCATCGGGAAATAATTGTCCTTCGAACAGCGCGCCAGCATGAAACCGGCCTCGGCGCTCGGATCGAACGGGAATTCGCGCAGGATGTAACGCGCCTTGCCGGTGTCGATGTACTTGGTCTTCAACTCAGGGAAGGTGGTCGCGGCGAAATGCGCACAATGCGGGCAGGTCATCGAGGCATATTCGACGATGGTGACCTTGGCGTCATCCTTGCCGAGCTGCTTGTCGGGCAAAGCGCCGGGCTTCAGCAGTTCGGCCATGTCGACATTGCCGGAAGACTCCGGGACCTTGACGGCGGCCGGAGTGGCAGGCGTCGAAGCAGGCGCGGGAGCCGCAGGCTTCACATCCGCTGCTTTGGCATCCTCGCCTGAATCGCTGCATGCGGCGAGCATAGCCACTGCCGGAATGACGGCCAGCGAAGACAGGAGGTTTCTGCGGGACAAGCTACGGTTCATGCGAATCACCTGACTGTGGTTTGATTTTGCAACGCAAAGGCTAGAAAAGGCGAGAGTTGGCGGGAATTAAGGCATCGCCGTCCCCATTCCAATCGCCAAACTCTACATGCAGGATCACGAATGCGCGAGATAGATGACGCGTTCATGACCGACTGATTACCGGTTGATTACCTTGGCCGCTTCCTTTGGCCAAGAATTGTGGCGCCAAGACGCTCCAGCGAGGCGCGCAAGCCTTCATCCTCGATCTTGCCGACGGTATCCGACAATTTGGCCTTTTCGACAGAAGTCAGTGCTCTCGGCGTCGGTTTCGGCCGGGCTTTGTCCCTCAGCACCGGCTTTTGCACGATCCGGATCCTGCCGATCGCGTTGAAGCCGAGAAAGGCATTGACGCGGTTGATGATCTCGCCGGTCTCGTGCTGTAGGTGCAGCGCGGCCATGCCCTCGCAGGCGATGACCAGCACCGCCGGCTCGAACGGATCGTCCTCATGCATGCGGCGCGGCCACTGGATTTTTTCGGGGCGCGAATGGCCGGCGAGCCTGGGGCCGGCGATCTCTTCCCATGACTGCACCAGCCCGATCGAAATGCCGGCCCGCTTGCGCAGCACGGGGTCGAGGATCGCGGTCGCGAGATCGCTCACCGGAACGGGATTGCCGTAAGGCGTTCTCCCTGCCATGTACGTTCTCCAGCCACGCTCCTCACCAGCCTAGAGCCAGCCCGCGATCAATGGCACTGCACGAACAGACCCGCAAGGCCGCATCCGAACCAACTCTATCAGGAGAGATCGCCGCGCGTCTGCTTGCCTGGTATGACGCGCACCATCGCGAACTGCCGTGGCGGATCACGCCGCGCGCGGCGGCCGGCGGTGCACGGCCGGACCCCTATCGCATCTGGCTGTCGGAAGTGATGCTGCAGCAGACCACGGTCGAAGCGGTAAAATCCTATTTTCGCGCCTTTGTCGAGAAATGGCCTGATGTGAAGGCGCTGGCGGCTGCGCCGGCCGAGGATGTGATGAAGGCCTGGGCCGGGCTCGGCTATTATTCACGGGCGCGCAACCTCAAGGCCTGCGCCGATCTGGTTGCGAGCCAGGGCGGCCGTTTTCCCGACAACGAAACGGGATTGAGGGAATTGCCGGGGATCGGCGCCTATACGGCGGCGGCGATCGCGGCGATCGCCTTCAACCGTCCGGCGGCGGTCGTCGACGGCAATGTCGAACGTGTCATCTCGCGGCTCTATTCGATCGCAACGCCGCTCAGCGAGGCAAAGCCTGAAATCCGCGCGCTCGTCGAAAGACTGGTTCCGCAGACAAGGCCGGGCGACTTCGCCCAGGCAATGATGGACCTCGGCGCCACGATCTGCACGCCAAGACGGCCGCGCTGCATGCTGTGCCCGGTGCGCGAGGATTGCAGCGCCATCCTGTCCGGCGACCCCGAGCGCTTTCCGGTCCGCCTGCCCAAGGTCGACAAACCACTCAGGCGGGGTGCCGCCTTCGTCGCCGAGCGCGGCGACGGCGCCATCCTGTTGCGCAAGCGGCCTGACAAGGGCCTGCTCGGCGGCATGACCGAGGTGCCGACCACAGGTTGGACAGCACGGATCGACGGTGCAACCACTTCGGAGGCAGCGCCCTTCCCTGCCGACTGGCGGCGCGCTGGAGAGATCGCGCATGTCTTCACCCATTTCGCGCTCGAGCTCGAAGTTTTTCACGCTCAAGTGAAAAGTGATGCGCCGGAAGGGCATTTCTGGTCGCTGGCCCATGACATTTCCGGAGAAGCGCTGCCGACGGTCATGAAAAAGGTCATCGAAGCAGCGATACCGGGCGCAACCAAAAAGCACCGCCCCATTGACTAGCATTCGCTTTGAAAGGCCAGAAATGACTGAAATCCGCCATATCGTGTTCGACATCGGCCGCGTCTTGCTCCACTACGATCCGAACATTCCGTTCAGCCGCCTCATTCCCGATGCCGAAGAGCGCAAGTGGTTCTTCGACAATGTCTGCACGCATGACTGGAACATCGAGCAGGACCGTGGCCGGACGTGGGAAGAGGCGGAAGCGCTGCTGATCGCGGATTACCCGGATCATGCTGAAAACATTCGCAATTTCCGACGCTATTGGAACGACATGGTGCCGCATGCCTATGAGGACAGCGTCGCCATCATGCTCGGCCTGATCGAGAGCGGCCACGACGTGACCATGCTGACGAACTTCGCCGCCGACACACTTGCCGAGGCAAGACTGCGCTTCGATTTCCTCAGCCGCCCGCGCGGCGTGACCGTGTCGGCCGATATCCGTGAGATCAAGCCCGACCGCGCCATCTACGACCATCACGTGGTCGCGTTCGGCCTGGAGCCCTCCGCCACGCTGTTCATCGACGACAGCCCCAGGAATGTCGACGGAGCCAGGGCGGCTGGCTGGAATGCTGTGCTGTTCACAGATGCAAAAACGCTCAAGGCGGACCTTGAGCGGTATGGCATCGCGACCTGAGCTACGCAGAGGGGTCGAGGTAGCGCTTTATGGCGCCCCCCTCTGCCCTGCCGGGCATCTCCCCCACGAGGGCATAGGCGCTAAGATAGCTTTGGCATGGACTGAAACTTGCGCTTTCGTGGTGGTTCGCGCCAGCGATATCGCAAGGCATGGAGTTTTTGGCGCAGGGCCGCCAAGGAAGGTTGAGGAAAGATGGTCGCGATCAGAGAGGCGACGATCTGGCGGGTTGCGCGCCACAGCAGCGGGCGCCCGTCGCTCAAGGGGGAGAGACACCCAACTCCTGCGAGAGGGGTTCGGTCACAAGCGCGATGAGGAAGTGTGCAAGAATCCAAGGCCTTGCGATCCTTGGGTCCTTGGCGGGAGGAGAGCGCAGCCCGATCAGGCTCTTCAGGCGCTTGAAGGCGAGTTCGATGCGCCAGCGCATGCGGTAGAGCTTGAGGACCGTATCGGCGGGAAACTCCTCCCGGTCAAGCGAGGTCACAAGCAGGACGAAGCCGGCCGCAATCAGCGTCTGCGGTTGAACCTTGTTGCCCTTGGCCCTGGCTTCCTTGTTGATTTTGCGCCGCGCTTCTTGTGCCGCGGCCTCGGATTTGCGCAAGGCGATCAGGCGCATCTTCACAGGCTCGCCCTTCTTGAGTGCCAGCCGGGCAGGCGTTTCGCAGACTTCCTCCCGGCAGCTCTCCAGGTAGCCGATGAGATCGAACGCCCTGCCGTTGGCGTCGAGCCATCGCGCGTTTTTCCACGACGCGCGCACAACAACATCGCCGCCTTGCGCCATCACCTTGGCGATCCGCTCGGCCTGCAGATAGGCGCGGTCACCGATGCGGATCTCGCCCGGCACCACCGGCACGCGGTCGATCAACTCGGCCTCGCTCTGATCGGTGATCTCGATGAAGTCGAACTGCTCGCGCTCAAGCTCGAAGGCGCAGTGCATGCGCCAAAGACCATTGTTCTTCTTCTCATACGCACCGGCCTTGGCAACCGCTGTCGCATCGAGGATGCGAACCAGTCGGCCTTTGGCCAAACCTGCATCCTCGCGCTTCAAAAGGTGCCCAATCAACTGCTGCAGCCATGGTCCTGCATTGCGCAGCCGGCCAAGCAGCGCCACGTCCGAAATGTCGGCTATCCCGCTCGCCGCCGCCCAGGCCACGACGCCCCGCATGCCAACCTTGCCAAGGCAGTAAGCCAGTGTCAGGCGCAACAGGTCGCTCGCCGACCTGACGCCGCGCGGGCGCAGGAACGCCTTCGTCTCGCGGGCACTTCCTGCGATCAACTCTTCGCCGCCCAGAAGCTCAATCGTCTCGGCCCAGCCGTCATCAACAAGCGATTCGTGTGTCATCGCAGCGTAGAATCACACCCGATTCCGCAAGGCAATACCTATCTTAGCGCCTATGCCCACGAGGGGGGAGATTGGCAGCCTCGCCGACGGCTCTTTCTTACAACGTTGAAGGTTGGCGAAAACAATGAAGCGCGCGATCTCCCCCCTCGTGGGGGAGATGGCCGGCAGGCCAGAGGGGGGCGCCGTAGGGCGCCGACCTTTATGTGGTAGCGTCAGGCCCCTGCCCGTTCCATGCCGAGCCTGGCGATGCGGCGCAGTTCGTCGATCGGGGTCAGGCCGCCCGAGCGCTCATAGTGCCAGAAGGTCCAGCCGTTGCAGGCGTCCAGGCCCTGCACTTCGGCGCCGATCTTGTGGATCGAGCCGGCGCTGTCACCGATGGCAACCGTGCCGTCGGCGCGTACCTTGGCCGACCAGCGCTTCTTGGCATCGTAAAGCGTGGCGCCGGGCTGCATAAGCCCGGTATCGATGAGGCTGACAAAGGCGACGCGCGGCTCGGCGCGCTTGCCGGTGAGCACGGCGAGATCGGCGCTTTCCAGCGGCCGCACCGCATCGATGCGCTCATTGGCGGCGTCGATATAGGCCTGTTCGCGCTCGATGCCGACGAAATGGCGGCCAAGCCGCTTGGCCACGGCGCCGGTGGTGCCGGAGCCGAAAAACGGGTCGAGCACGATGTCGCCCGGCTTGGTCGAGGCCATCATGATGCGGGCGAGCAGCGCTTCCGGCTTCTGCGTCGGATGCAGCTTGTCGCCATTGTCGTTCTTCAGCCGCTCGCCGCCAGTGCAGATCGGGAACAGCCAGTCGGAGCGCATCTGGATGTCGTCGTTCGATGCCTTCATGGCTTCGTAGTTGAAGGTATAGCCCTTGCCCTTCTGGTCGCGCGAGGCCCAGATCATGGTCTCATGCGCGTTCTGGAAGCGGCGACCGCGGAAATTAGGCATTGGGTTGGTCTTGCGCCAGACGACATCGTTGAGGATCCAGAAGCCGAGATCCTGCATCTTGGCGCCGACGCGGAAGATGTTGTGGTAGGAGCCGATGACCCAGATGGTGCCATTCGGCTTCAGCACGCGGCGTGCCGCCAGGAGCCAGGCGCGGGTGAAGGCGTCATAGGCCTCGAAACTCTCGAACTGGTCCCAGTCATCGTCGACGGCGTCGACCTTGGACTGGTCGGGCCGGTGCAAATCGCCGTCGAGTTGCAGATTGTAAGGCGGATCGGCGAAGATGACGTCGATGGATTTTTCCGGCAGCCGGTCGAGCGCGGCGACACAATCGCCCTTGAGGATCGTGTCCAGCCACTCGGATTGCTGGGGGGCGTGGGAGAGGTCGGCGAGAAGACGCACGGCAGACATTTTTACACCCAAGGCACGCGTTACTGTTTACTCCCCGTTATGGTTACCGATCAGCGTAAATATTCGGTGAAGGACGCAACGGTCCAGGCAGCCCTGACGTCGTCAATTTGCGCAGCCCGGCCCGTTGGTGTATGTCGCGCCGCTTGAGCCTTGCCGGGCCTCCATCACCCTCCCTCGTTCGGATTGCCATGCCCCAGCCAGATCTTGTCATCTTCGATTGCGACGGCGTGCTCGTCGATTCCGAAATCATCGCAGCCCGCGTCGAGGCCGAATTGCTGACCTTGGCCGGATATGAAATCTCGGCTGAGGAATACGCCGAAACCTATGCCGGACTGACCTTCAAGGACATCATGATGCGGGTCGAGCAAAAATCCGCCATCCCGTTCCAGGCCTCGATGATCGACCGGGCCGAAGAGCTGGTCGACCGCAAACTGCGCAGCGACGTGCGCGCCATCGACGGCGTGCGCGAGGCGGTCGCCGCGGTCACCGCGCCGCGCTGCGTCTGCTCGAACTCACGCTTGGAGCGGATCGAGTTCATGCTCGAGAAAGTGGGCCTGCTGCCGTTCTTCGCCGGCCGGATTTTTTCAGCGCTGGAAATACCAAGCAAGAAAACCAAGCCCGCGCCGGATGTGTTCCTGATCGCGGCGCAGCAACTCAACGCCAATCCGGCAAACACCTTCGTCATCGAGGATTCGGTGCACGGCGTCACCGGCGCCAGGGCCGCTGGCATGCGCGTGATCGGCTTCACCGGCGCCGCGCACAGCTATCCCGGCCATGCCGATGTGCTGACCGAAGCCGGCGCCGAAACCGTCATCCGCCGCTGGGCCGAACTGAAAAGTGTGGTTGCCGCTCTGTCGGAATGGTCGGACGCCTGAACCGATCAGTCCTTGGCTTTGGCCGACTTGGCCGGTTTCTTCTTTGCCCTGTTGTAGGCAATCGCGGCACGGACGAGCGCTTTCAGCGCATCCGCATCGATCTCGTCGCCCTCCGCCACATCGATGGCGCGCCACACCTTGCCGTTGAGCCCGTTGTTGAACAGCCTGTCGGGATCCGGCAGGCTGGCGCCGTGAGAAAAGGTCAGCTTCACCTTGTCCTTGTGAGCGTTGCCGACGGCGATCATGCCGTCGCGTGACCATACCGGGCTGCCCATCCACTTCCACTCCTCGATGATTTCCGGGTCGGCGTCGAGGATGGTCTTGCGCAGGCTGGCCAACGTCTTGCCCCGCCAATCGTCCAGCTCCCGGATTCGGGCATCTATCCGCTCGGAGGCAGAGGCGCCTCCCTCGTCCTTGCTCGACATGCTGACCTTCATGGTCTGCCTCCGTTCACATCTTCTCGCCGGGCAATCGGCTGGCCTGCTTCACCCAGGAGGCGAAGCGGGCTTCGTCGATCTCTTCGCCTTCATGGATGTCGAGATAGCGCACTTCCTTTTGCCTGGAACCGCCGGGAGGCACAGGATCGAGCGACGTGCCGCGAAAGAAGGCGACTTTGACGTATCTGGTGAAGCAATGCAGGCTGAGGAACCAACCGTCGCCCTCGATGCCATAGAACGGTGAGTTCCACTTCACCGCCTTGTAGACGCCGGGGACGGCGCTGACGATAAGTGCGTCGATCCAGCGCCCGACATCGCTTTTCCAGCCCGGCATGGCAGCAATATATGCCTGCACCGGAGCGTCCCCATAGGCCTTCGGGATCTGCGGGTTGCCGCCCGAAAGCAGGACCGGCTTTTCCGGCTTGTCTGGGGCCGGTTTTGCGACCTTCGATTTTCCCGGCGCCTTGGCCATGTCCTACCCTTGCGCGCCCTGCTCGCCACGCGATCTCGCGACGTAAGGCAGCACGAACATGTAGAGGCCGCTGAACAGCAGCAGGAATAGCGGCAGCAGCGGCGAATAGACCACCCAGGCCGGAGGTTGCCCGAACGCCATGGTGATGAAATTGGCTGCCACGGTCAGCGTGAAGATGATCGACAGCCAACGATGGGTTTGACGTATCCATTTGCTCAAGTTCATTGCAACTTCCTCTTGAAACCAGCGCCTACCAACGCGCCAGTTGGGTGATCTGGATGAGATTGCCGCAGCTGTCGTTGAGCTGGGCGATAGTCGAGCCGGTCACTTCTGTCGGCGCCATGGCGAACGCACCGCCGCGTCCCTTGATGCGCTCGTAATCACCCTTGACGTCGTCGGTGAACAGCATGAGCGCGGGCTGCCCCTGCTTGAAGATGGCCTGCTGGTAGGCCTTGGCGGCCGGGTTGTCGTTGAGCGCCAGCTGTAGCTCGGCTCCCTCGGGCTCATCGGGTGAGATGACGGTCAGCCAACGAAAAGGCCCATTGCTGAAGTCGACCTTCACGGCAAAGCCCAGCACGTCGGTGTAGAAGCGCAGTGCGTTGTCCTGGTTGTCCACATAGACGCTGGTCAGCTTGATCTTCATCGATTTCCTCCTTTTTGCATTCGGTGCCCCGCGATCAGGGCATGGTACCGGCAGGCTTCAATCCGGCTTCGCCAGGACCTGCTCCAGCTTGGTGAGGAATTGCTGCCACCCGGCCCTGGCGCCGCCATAGGCCTGCTTCTGGCTCGGATGGAAACCCGACTGCTCGACGCGCAGATGGGTCCCCATGCTGGTGGGCGTGAGCGTGAACGTCACCACGCTCTTCAGATTGTAGGCGGCATCCTCATGCGCAAAATCCCAGCTGTAGGACAGCGTCCTGCCTTGCTCGACGGCGAGAACCTCGCAATCGAGCACGCCGCCCCAGTCGCCGCGAAGATTGAAGCTGTGGCCGACGACAGGCTTGAAATCGTTCTTCATGAGCCATTCCTCCATCAGATGCGGCTGCGTCAACGCGCGCCAGATCCTCTCCGCCGGCCAGGATATTTCACGTTCGACGACGACGGTGCGCAGTTCGGGATTGCTCACTGGTCCATCCTTTTCAGCAGGTTCTCGAGGTCATCGAAGCGGCCCTCCCAGAATCCTGTCATTTGAACTGTCCAGTCGGTCAGCGGACCAAGTGCCGCGGGCTGGGCGCTGTAGTGGGTCTGGCGTCCGGCGTGGCGATCACGCACCAGCCCGGCCAGCTTCAGGACGCCGAGATGCTTCGACACCGCCGGTTGCGAAACCCCGGACTCCGCCGTCAGCGCCCCCACGGTCTGCTCACCCTGGCGGCAAAGGCGCTCGAAGATGGCCCGCCGGGTCGGGTCGGCAAGCGTTCTAAACAAAGTATCGTGGGCGTCTGGCATCGGGATCAATAACCTGCGAGCTATTGATCGACGTATAACTGCCGAGATATGAATGAGTCAAGTGCGCTGGCGGAATGGATCGAGATTACGCAGACGCGACCTGCCCGCAGGCGCACACCTGCAGGATTACGATCGGATCGTTTGGATCTTTCAAAGAGTTGACCGGCACCGTCGCAGCAGCGACGGCGCCCAGGCGCTTAGTTCGTCGCGGGAGCGCGCTTCTTTTTCTTGCCGGACTTCTTGTCCGCCGCCGCCGGCGCGGTGTCGTCATAGCCGGCATAGACAGTGTAATCCCGGGCGGAGGGTTCGGGCACGACGACGTTGGGATCGGTGAACACGAACTGGGTGGCGGTCGAGGGATCGCTGACCTGGATCTGATAGGGGTGGATCTGCGAATAAAGTACGTCGGGGCCGTGCATGACGGCAATGCGGATCGGCATGGTGATGGTGCCGGGGGCGAACAGCGGTCCCGGCACGATCTTGCCGGCAACCCCAACCTTCATCGTCAACTGGCCGTTGGCACGGCTGCAATCGCGGCTCACATCGCTGATCGAGGCCTGGTAGATGATCTTGGCCGGATCCTTGTTCGGATCGACGATGGAGCCGTCAGGCGCCGTCTGCGCGGCGGCAGCGGCCTCGGCATCCTGTGCCGCATCAGCCTTTTTCTTTTTCGGCTGCGGCGCGCCCTTGGCGTAGGTATTGAAGTATGCGGTGCCGTCACGCACCGTCACTTTCGGGCAGTAGGCCTGCAACTGGCTGGCGAGAACCTTGGGATCCTGAGGCGGTATTGGCGCATTCGGGTCGGTCTTCTTGCCGAAACCGAGATTGAGGATGCCATTGTCGCTCGATTGGCAACCGGCGGCGGCAAGCATAAAGCCGGTTAGCGCCAGACCCGCGACAAAGCGACGGTTGAACTTATGAAACGCCATGAAACTGCACTTCCCTCTCGCAAAGTTGGTGACGTATAGCAACGCCACGGCAAAAATGCGACTGAGGCGGCTCGGAAAATTAACCAATTGCCGTGGATGAAACCGGCGGCTGCAATGGACCTTTGACGATGCGCTATGTGAGTACCCGCGGGGATGCGCCCGTGCTTGGATTTGCCGATGCGGTGCTGGCGGGGCTGGCCCGCGACGGCGGGCTTTATGTGCCGCAGACATGGCCGCAGTTTTCGGCAGCCGAGATCCGCGCCATGCGCGGCCTGCCCTATGCGGACCTCGCCATCCGCGTGCTGACGCCCTTCCTCGGCGGCGAGATCGCCGCACCCGTCTTCGAGCGCCTGGTGCGAGAAGCCTATGCCACCTTCCGCCACCGGGCCGTCTGCCCGCTGGTGCAGACCGGCGCCAACACGTTCATCCTCGAGCTCTTCCACGGTCCGACGCTGGCCTTCAAGGACGTTGCCATGCAGCTGCTTGCCCGGCTGATGGACCATGTACTGACTGAGCGTGGCCAGCGCGCCACCATCGTCGGCGCGACCTCGGGTGACACCGGCGGCGCCGCCATCGATGCCTTCGCCGGCCGCGACCGAACTGACATTTTCGTGATGTTCCCGCATGGCCGCATCTCGCCGGTGCAGCAGCGGCAAATGACGACATCGACTGCCGCCAACGTCCAGGCGCTGGCGATCGAAGGCAATTTCGACGATTGCCAGGGCCTGCTGAAGGATATGTTCAACGATCATCGTTTTCGTGATCGCGTGTCGCTGTCGGGCGTCAATTCGATCAACTGGGCCCGCATCATGGCCCAGATCGTCTATTATTTTTCCTCGGCGCTTTCGCTCGGCGCGCCGGACAGGCCGGTCTCCTTTACCGTGCCGACCGGCAATTTCGGCGATATTTTCGCCGGTTACGCCGCCAAGAAGATGGGCCTGCCGATCGAGCGGCTGATCGTCGCCACCAACGACAACGACATATTGGCGCGCACTTTCGCGACCGGTGAATACCGCACCAAGGGTGTGTTTGCGACGACGTCGCCATCGATGGACATCCAGGTATCGTCGAACTTCGAGCGACTGCTGTTCGAGGCCTGCGACCGTAACGCAGAGACGGTGCGGCGTTACATGGCCGGCCTCAAGCAATCCGGCGCCTTCACCATCGAAACCGCAGAAATCGACCGGATGCGGTCCGAATTCGACGCCGGACGCGCTGATATGGACGAGGTTGCCGCCACCATCCGTTCAACGCTCGAATCCAGCAATTATCTGCTCGATCCGCACACGGCCGCGGCCGTGCATGTCGCCGCCGGCAAGGCTGACGGTGCAGTGCCGATGGTGGTGCTGGGCACGGCGCACCCGGCCAAGTTCCCGGCCGCGGTCGAAGCCGCCTGCGGCGTGTCGCCGGCCCTGCCCGCATGGCTGGGGTCCTTGATGTCAGCCGACGAAAAGTACACGGTACTTCCATCCGACCTGAAAATGGTGGAAGATTACGTGAGCCGCCACTCAAGGGCAGCGCGTTAGGGAGTACTTGCCATATGGGTGTTGAGGTAAGCCGTCTGTCGAACGGCCTGACAGTCGCCACCGAAACCCTTCCAAGCCTCGAATCCGTTGCCCTTGGCGCCTGGGTCAAGTCCGGCGCCCGCAATGAGCGTGACGACGAGCACGGAATGGCCCATCTGCTCGAGCATATGGCCTTCAAGGGTACGAAAAGGCGGACGGCCTTCGAGATCGCCTCGGAAATCGAGGATGTCGGCGGCGAGATCAATGCCGCCACATCAGTCGAGACGACGTCCTATTACGCCAGGGTGCTGTCCGACGATGTGCCGCTGGCGGTGGATATCCTTGCCGATATCCTGCAGGAGTCCGAATTCGACCCAGAGGAACTGGAGCGCGAGCAGCATGTGATCCTGCAGGAGATCGGCGCCGCGCACGACACACCCGACGACATCGTCTTCGACCGTTTCACCGAGACCGCCTTCCGCCACCAGACGATCGGCCGCTCGATCCTCGGCACGCCGGAAACCGTCAAATCCTTCACCTCCAAACAGCTGCATGATTTCATCGAGCGCCAATATGGCGCCGAGAAGATGGTGATCGTCGCGGCCGGCGACATCAAGCATGACAATTTCGTGCGCGAGGTCGAAAAACAGCTCGGCGGTTTCCGCAGCAAGTCCGACAGCACGATGCCCCAATATGCGCAGTATGTCGGCGGCGATTTCCGCGAGGATCGCGACCTGATGGACGCGCAGATCGTGCTCGGCTTCGAAGGCCGAGCCTATCATGTGCGCGATTTCTACGCTTCGCAGGTGCTGTCGATGATCCTCGGCGGCGGCATGTCGTCCCGGCTGTTCCAGGAGGTCCGCGAAAAGCGTGGCCTGTGCTATTCGGTCTATGCCTTCCACTGGGGTTTTTCCGATACCGGCATCTTCGGCGTTCATGCCGCGACCGGGCAGAGCGACATTGCCGAACTGGTTCCGGTCATTATCGACGAGCTGCAGAAGGCCGGCGAGAATATCCTTCAGGAAGAGCTCGACCGCGCCCGCGCGCAATACCGCGCCGGCCTGATCATGTCGGCTGAAAGCCCGGCCAGCCGCGCCTCGCAGATCGCCAGGCAGCTGCTTCTGTTCGGCCGGCCGATCGCCAAGGAGGAGTTGATGGAACGGCTGTCGGCGCTGACCGTCGAGCGGCTGACCGACCTTTCGTCCCGGCTGTTTTCGACCAAGCCGACGCTGACTGCGGTTGGACCGGTGGGTACGCTCGCGCCCTATGAGGCGATTCTCGATTCGCTTGCGGGCACGCACACCACGGCCCGCAAGCTCGCCGTCTAAGCCTTCAAGCGCCGGTGTTCGCGCTCCCTTTCTTTCGCCGTGACCTACCGGCACTGAAAGGCGACCGGGTCATGCTGCGCGTGCCCTACACCAACGACTATCGCGAATGGTCGGCGGTGCGCGGCGAAAGCCGTGCCTTCCTCGAACCGTGGGAGCCGCGCTGGACGCCCGATGAACTCGACCGCACCGCCTGGCGGCTGCGCATCGGCCGCTACCGCGAAGACTATGCGCAGGGGACAGCCATCGCCTTCTTCATCTTCGAGAAGGCGAGCGGCAAGCTTGCCGGCGGCATTACGCTCGGCAATATCCGCCACGGCGTCTCGCAAAGCGGCCATGTCGGGTACTGGATCGGGGAGCGGTTTGGCGGCCGCGGCCTGATGACCGACGCGGTCAAGGTGGTCTGCCGCTTCGCCTTCGATACGCTGAGGTTGCACCGGATCGAAGCTGCCTGTATTCCCGACAATGTCCGGTCGATCCGCGTGCTTGAAAAAGCCGGATTCCGGCGCGAAGGACTTCTGCGATCCTACCTCAGGATCAACGGCATCTGGCAGGACCACTACCTCTACGCCCGGATCGCGGACGATCCGCCGGGCGCTGGAACGAAGGACTGATTTTTGACGAATTTCCTGCGAAACGGGTCGCTGTTGGCCTTTGTTCTGGCGGTTGTCGTCACGCTTTGCGCGGCGCTCCCGGCCTTCGCCGTCGAACCGATCAAGATTGCCCGCGACGATGTCGCGCTCGACCTGTCGCGCGCCGTCGAGATTTACCGCAACCAGGGCGAAAACTTCCAGGTGTCGACCGCACCCGGCCCCGATGGCATCGTCCGGCGCATCGAGGTCGAGGCCAATGACGCGCGCTCGAGCGGTGACTGGGCGGTGTTCGCGCTCGCCAACACCACCGACCAGCAGCTTGACCGGCTGATCGTGGCGCCGCATTTCAGGCTGGTGAATTCCGGCATCTTCTGGCCCGATCTCGGCGCCACCCGCATCGCCGCGATCACACCCAGCGAGGGCTTCGCGCTCGACCGCCAGTCAAGCTCCGACGCCGACGTGTTCCGGGTGACGCTGAACCCGGGAACGGTGATCACCTTCATCGCCGAACTCGCCTCGCCGAAGCTGCCGCAGGTCTATCTATGGGAGCCGGAAGCCTACAAGGACTCGGTCAATTCCTATACGCTGTTTCGCGGCATCGTCATCGGCATCGCCGGGCTGCTGGCGCTGTTCCTGACCATCCTTTTCGTCGTCAAGGGAACCTCGATGTTTCCGGCGACAGCCGCACTTGCGTGGGCGGTACTTGCCTATATCTGCGTCGATTTCGGCTTTCTGAACAAGATCATAGAGATATCGCCCGGCAACGAGCAGATGTGGCGGGCGGGAACGGAGGTGGCGCTTGCGGCGACCTTCGTGGTGTTCCTGTTCGCCTATCTCAACCTCAACCGGTGGCACGGGCATTTCAGCTATGGCGCGCTGGTCTGGATTCTCGGCCTGGTGCTGATCGCGGGTGTGGCCATCATCGATCCGGCCGTCGCCGCCGGTATTGCCCGGCTGTCCTTTGCCGCCACCGCGCTGACCGGGCTCGGCCTCATCATCCTGCTCGGTCTTCGTGGTTACGACCGTGCGATCATGCTGGTGCCCAGTTGGGTGATGGTGCTGCTATGGCTGTGCGGGTCGTGGATGGCGATCACCGGCATGCTCGACAACGACATCGCCCAGCCGGCATTGGGCGGCGGGCTGATCCTGATCATCCTTTTGATCGGCTTCACCGTCATGCAGCATGCCTTTGCCGGCGGCGCGCTGCATCAGGGCCTGTTCTCCGATCTCGAGCGCCAGGCGCTGGCCGTCGCCGGCTCCGGCGACACGGTGTGGGACTGGGACGTGCTGCGCGACCGCGTCGTCACCAAGCCCGACGTCAGCATCCAGCTTGGCCTGGCGCCCAACAGCCTGGGGGGTGCGGCCCGCAACTGGCTGCCGGTGCTGCATGCCGACGACCGCGACACGTTCCGCACCACCCTCGACGTGGTGCTCGAACATCGGCGCGGCCGGGTCTCGCAGAATTTCCGCCTGCGCGGCGCCGACGGGCACTACCACTGGTTCTTGCTTCGGGCGCGGCCGGTGATCGGCTCGGATGGCGAAGTGATTCGCTGCGTCGGCACCATGGTCGACGTTACCGAGCAGAAAAAGTCCGAGGAAAGGCTGCTGCACGATGCCGTTCACGACAATCTGACCGGCCTGCCCAACCGCGAACTTCTGATGAACCGGCTGGAAGCCATCATCTCGATCGCGCGCACCGAAGAGAAGGTGCGCCCCACCGTCTTCGTCATCGACATCGACCGTTTCAAGCAGGTCAATGACGGGCTTGGCATCTCGGCCGGCGACACCATCCTGCTCACCATTGCGCGCCGCTTGCACCGGCTGTTGAAACCTAAGGATTCGCTGTCGCGCTTTGCCGGTGACCAGTTCGCCCTGATGCTGCTCTCCGAACAGGAACCCTCCCGCATCGCGGCGGTGGCAGACGCCATCAAGCACGCCATCAACAACCCGATCACCTTCGCCAAGCGCGAGATCGTGCTGACTGCCTCGATCGGCCTGATCACCTGGACCTCGGCGCAGACTTCGGCAGAAGACATGGTCAAGGACGCCGAGCTTGCCATGCACCAGGCCAAGCGCTTCGGCGGCGACAGGATCGAGCCGTTCCGGCCGGCCTTCCGCACCGTCGGCACCGACCGGCTGCAATTCGAATCCGATCTGCGCCGCGCCATCGAGCGGCGCGAATTCACCCTTGCCTACCAGCCGATCGTGCGGCTGGAGGACGGCAGCATTGCCGGCTTCGAAGCGCTGCTGCGTTGGGACCATCCGCGCCGCGGCATGATCCCGCCCGGCGATTTCATTCCGGTCGCCGAAAGCTGTGGCCTGATCGTGCAGCTTGGGCTGTTTGCCATGCAGCAGGCGGCCGAAGACCTCGCCGGCTGGCAAAAGCAGATCGGCGACACCCCGCTGTCGGTGTCGGTCAATCTGTCCAGCCGCCAGCTGATCCGCCGCGACCTGGTCAGCGATGTCCGCTCGGTCATCGCCCGCGCCAATCTGAAGCCGCGCTGCTTCCGGCTCGAACTTACCGAATCGCTGGTCATGGACAATCCAGAGCAGACCTCGCATGTGCTGACCAAACTCAAGCAGCTCGGCATCGGCCTGTCGCTGGACGATTTCGGCACCGGCTATTCCTCGCTCGCCTATCTGACCCGCTTCCCCTTCGACACCATCAAGATCGACAAGAGCTTCGTCGACGACGCGACGCCGAAGCGGGCGGTGCTGCTCAAATCCATGGTCAACATGGCGCATGAACTCGGCCTGTCGGTGGTGGCCGAGGGCATTTCCGACGAAAGCGATGCGCTGGAATTGCGCCAGATGGGCTGCGAATATGTGCAAAGCTTCATGTTCGGCGCGCCGATGCCAGGCGACCAGGTGCTGAAGGCGTTGAAAGAGCAGTACCCGATGACGCAGGCGTGACGGGTGAGGCATGCGTCGTGCAGGCGCGTGGTTACATTGGAATGAACCCCTGAAGCGACCGCGCCTTCGTCATCCTAGGGCGAAGCAAGGAGCGCAGCGACGCGGCGCAGACCTTAGGATGGCGAAAGTGGCGGGCGGCTTCGGCTAGTCGCGAAGGTTCGGCGGAACGTCGGCGAAGGCGAGGCCTCAGGCGTGCCCCGCGGCCAGGCTCAAATGCGCCAGATCAATCCCGATCGATGCCAGGATGCGGTCGTACTTCCGCTCGATGTCGGCGTCGAACAGCAGCTCCGGCGTGGCCGGACAGGTCAGCCAGCCATTCTCGGCGATCTCGGTTTCCAGCTGGCCGGCGCCCCAGCCGGAATAGCCGAGCGCCATCAACGCGCGCCGCGGGCCGCGGCCGGACGAGATGGCGCGCAATATGTCGACCGTGGCGGTCAGGCAGATATCGTCGGAGACGGTGAGCGAGGATTCCACCCGGTAGTCGCCCGAGTGCAGGACGAAGCCGCGGCTACGGTCGACGGGGCCGCCATTGCGCACGACGAAGTCGCGAGCCTGCGCCGGCAGCCTGATCGCCTCCTGCTCGTTCATGATGCCGAGCTGCACCAGAAGATCGGGAAACAGCATCTGTTGCGTCTGGTTGATGATCAGGCCCATGGCGCCTTCATCGCTGTGCGCGCAGATGTAGATGACCGAGCGCGTGAAGCGATCGTCCTTCATGCCGGGCATGGCAATCAGGAACTGGTCGTCAAGAAAGCCGCGTCCACCGGCTGTCTTTTTGTGGCGCAACAAGTCCATGCACTGGAGCGTAACGCGTTTCCGGGACGCCGAAAAGATGCGCCGCGTGCGATTCGGCCAAAGCCCAACGGTTGAAACAACGGAATCTTGACTGCGAACTTCACTCGGCCGATTGCTTGAAGCCAACTGTTCCTTGCCCGAAGGTCACGCAAATATGATACGCAGAGCGCCATGAAAACATTGCGCGGCCATGAACTGACGATCAAATCAACGCCATGCAAAGCTTGAAAATCCTGCTGCTCGGCGCCGCCATCGGATGCGGAGCAGCTATTCCCGCCGCCGCCTCGTCTTCCGACTGGTACAACAGCGAAGGCGGTAAGGTGCGGCTGGTGACATCAGGCAAGGCCGACGAGGCCGGTCGCATCCATGGCGTGCTCGACATCGCGCTCAAGCCCGGCTGGAAGACCTATTGGCGTGATCCGGGCGACGCCGGCGTGCCGCCGCAGATCGACGTTTCGGCCAGCACCAACATCACCGATGCGGCGTTTTCCTTCCCGCCGCCGCAGCGCCATGACGACGGCTACGGCAAATGGGCCGGCTACAACCATCCGGTCTCGCTGCCGGTGACGTTCACTTTGTCGTCGCCTGGGGATGCGGCCGTCATCGATGCCGACATCTTTCTTGGCATTTGCGAGACGATCTGTATTCCGGTGCAGACGCGGCTGAGCGTCGATCCCGCCGCCGATCCCGACAATGCCGAGGATGCGGCGCTGGTGAAGGCTGCACTCGCCACCTTGCCCGCGCCTGCCAAGCCCGATTTCGGGATCAAGGTGCTGCCGGGCGACCATGAGACGCTGATCGTCGAGGCGACTTTTCCCGGAGATCCGGAGGCGGCGGATTTCTTCGTCGCCGGGGGACGCGACTATATGTTCGGGGCGCCTGCACGCAGCGAAAAGGACGGCCGGCTGGTATTTACCATTCCGATCCTCGACCGGCCGTCGACGACACCGACCGATGGCGGGTTGTATTACACCCTGACAAGTGCCGAAGGCGCGGTCGAGGGCGTTCTGCCGTTCCCCTGATACCGAACCCGATCAGGGCTTTCCCTTGATCCAGGCCTTGTCGGCGGTTGCGGGAGATGCCCGATTTCGCTATCGCAAGAAACCTTCCCTGCTTTTCACACGAGGACCATCATGACGATTGCCGTTGGCGACAAACTGCCCGATGCGACCTTCAAGGAAATGACCGCCGACGGCGCCAAGGTGATCACCTCGGCCGAGATTTTCGCGGGCAAGAAGGTCGTGCTGTTCGGCGTTCCAGGCGCCTTCACGCCGACCTGCAGCAACAATCATCTGCCGGGCTATCTCGAGAACCACGATGCCATCCTGGCCCGCGGCGTCGACACCATCGCCGTCGTCTCCGTCAACGATGTCCATGTCATGGGCGCCTGGGCCAATTTCACCGGCGGTCAAGGCAAGATCCTCTATCTCGCCGACGGCAATGGCGACTTCGCCAGGTCGATCGGCCTCGACTCCGACTATTCCAGCGGCGGCATGGGATTGCGCTCGAAGCGCTTCTCGATGATCGTCGACAACGGCAAGGTCACCGCGCTCAATGTCGAGACCAAGCCAGGAGTCGACACATCGGGTGCCGCTCACATTCTGAGCCAGCTCTAAACCGCAGCGGCCGCGTCGGCTCATGAGCGCCATGGCCTGACGACCACGCGCTTCCAGCCGGATTGCCTGCTTTGGGGGACATCGACGATGTTTGACATCATCTGGCGCAGCGTTGCGATCGGCATCGGCGCCACGGTGCTGATGGATCTTTGGGCGCTGTTCCTGCATCTGGCGCTCAGCCAGCCGCGGCCGAACTGGGGGCCGCCCGGCCGCTGGGTCTGGCACCTTAGGGAAGGCAAGGTTTTCCACGACGATATCGCCCAAGCCGCACCCTATGCGCATGAGCAGGCGCTGGGCTGGGCCTTCCATTATGTCACCGGCATCGTCTACGGCTTCATCCTGGTGGCGCTGGCGGGCACGGCATGGCTGGACGCGCCGACCTTCCTGCCAGCCTTCATCCTCGGCATGGTCACCATCGGCGCCGGCTGGTTCCTGCTGGCGCCCGGCATGGGCGCCGGCTGGGCTGCGTCAAAGCGCCCCAACGCGATGCAGATCCGCGCCTTCAACGTGATCTCGCACACGGTGTTCGCGCTCGGCCTCTACGGCACGGCCCTGCTGATCCGCTGAGGACAGGTTCTATCCGCTGGTCGCCAGCGGCTTCATCACGGCTACGGTATCGATGATCTCCTGACATCCGCTTTAGCGCGGCGCCAGACTGTCTATCGGCCGCCATCCGTGGACGACGCGGCGCGTGCCGACATCATAGGCGAAGTAATTGCCGCCGCCGGCCGGCTGATCCGCCGCGCGGCTGATTGCGCGGCCGCTGAGCGAGAGCAGCAAGAGCGTTCCGACGCCGCCATGGCCGACGAAGGCAATGTCGCCGCCGTCGGCAGCACCCAGCACCGTTTCGACCTCGCTGACAATGCGTTGCTGGGCGTCGATGGTCCGTTCCCAGCCGCGAATGCTTTTGTGCGGATTGGCGAAGAACTGGTCGGCGACCGCCTCGAACTCCGGCGGCGGCAGGAAGCCGGTTGCCGACCGATCGTTCTCATGCATGCGCTCCCTCACCTCGACCGCGAGGCCGAGGTGTTTGCCAAGAATCTCGGCGGTTTCGATCGCCTTGCGTTCGGCCGACGAGACGACACGGCGGATCGATCCGCCCCATGGCTGATCGAGCATGGCTGATGCTGTCGCTCGTCCGATCTCGGATAGCCCCCAGTGCGGCACGGGAACGTTGGCATCGATCTGAACCTGGGGATGGGTGATGTAGTATACGATCGGCATGAGTGAGATCCCCTGCCGATAGCTTGAGCTCAATAGCTTTGGGTCGAGCGCCGTGCCCGTGGCGCCGGCTGCTTCTCGGATGCCGCCGGCTTCAGCGCCACTTTCGGCGCCGCAGGTTTGGCTGAGCCCCTCTTGAACGGCGCCATGCCTTCCCTTGCGAGTTCGTCGGCGCGTTCGTTCTCGGTGTGGCCGGCATGGCCCTTGACCCAGTTCCAGGTCACCTTGTGGCGCCGATTGGCCTCATCCAGCGCCTGCCACAGTTCACCGTTCTTGACCGGCTTCTTGTCGGCGGTCTTCCAGCCGTTTTTCTTCCAGCCGTGGATCCATTTGGAGATACCGTCCATGACATATTTGCTGTCGGTGTGAAGCTCGACGGCGCACGGCTCCTTCAGCGCATTCAGCGCCGAGATGGCGGCCAGCAGCTCCATACGGTTATTGGTCGTCTCGGCCTCGCCGCCCGACAATTCCCTGGTCTTGCCGTTGAAGCGCAGGATGGCGCCCCAGCCGCCGGGACCGGGATTGCCCGAGCAGGCGCCGTCGGTGAAGATTTCAACCTGCTTGGTCATGTCAGTCCGTATTCCGAAGGCGACCTGATCGCGCGGTGGAAGCGCATGCGGCGGATATATTCGGTCGGATCGCGCTTCATGACCAGCCCGCCCTCGGGAACGGTCAGCCAGTCATAGAGCCGGGTCAGCATGAAGCGCAGCGCCGAACCGCGCGAAAGGATCGGCAGCGCTGCTTTCTCGCCCTCGCTCAAAGGCCGCACGCTCTGATAGCCGGCCAGCAGCGCCGTGCCTTTGGT
This sequence comes from Mesorhizobium sp. P170090, assembly GCF_057786115.1. Taxonomy (NCBI): domain Bacteria; kingdom Pseudomonadati; phylum Pseudomonadota; class Alphaproteobacteria; order Hyphomicrobiales; family Phyllobacteriaceae; genus Mesorhizobium; species Mesorhizobium sp. P170090. Next base: position 2,753,630 of record NZ_JBYNWH010000001.1, on the reverse strand, counting down.
CAGGTTGAAGGAGAAATCCTTCTCGAAACACCAGGCATTGAGGCAGGTGGCGACGTCATAGGCGTAGAGGTCGTTGCAGGCGAAATAGAAGTCGATGAGGCCGGACAGTTTCTCGCCGAGGAAGAAGACATTGTCGGGAAACAGATCGGCATGGATGATGCCTGCCGGCAGGCCTTGCGGCCAATGGCGTCCGAAGTCGGCGAAATCCGCGTCGACCTCGGCCGCCAGTCCCGGCTCGACCTCGTCGGCTCGGTCGCGCGAGGCATTCCAGAGTTTGCGCCAGCCCTCGATGGCCAGTGCGTTGTTACGCGTCATCGCAAAATCCTGCCCGGCCAAATGCAGTGCGGCGAGGGACTTGCCGACCTCCGCGCAATGCGCCGCTGTCGGCCGCCGCAGCGACAGGCCTTCGAGGAAGGTGATGATGACCGCGGGACGGCCGGCCAGCGTGCCGATGACGGTGCCGTCATGCGCGGTCACCGGCAGCGGACAGGAAATGCCTTTGCGGGCGAGATGGCCCATCAGGCCGAGGAAGAACGGCAGGTCGGCCTTGTCGACGCGCTTCTCGTAGAGCGTCAGTATGTAAGAGCCGCTTGAGGTGTGCAGCAGGAAATTCGAATTCTCCGTGCCTTCGGCGATACCCTTGTAGGACAAGAGTTCGCCGACCGGATATGCCCTCAGGAACGCGCCGAGTTCGCCTTCATTGACGTCGGTGTAGACCGCCATGGGCTGTTCACGCGGCTCCGTTGACGAAGGCCATGTCGGCCCGCGTCAGTTCGACATCGCGCAGAACCCGCATGACTGGAAAATCCTCCGTTTCGGTGGCCGTGATCGCCAGGTCGATGGTCACCTCGAAGCGCTGGCGGAAGGCGTCGATGATCTCGTCGACGATGATCTCCGGCGCCGACGCGCCGGCAGACAGGCCGAGCGTCGAGATATTTGTGATGTCATTCCACGGAATTTCGGCGGCGCGCTGTACGAGAAGCGACATGGTGGCGCCGGCGCGCTCCGCCACTTCGACAAGACGGCGCGAATTGGAGGAATTGGGCGCACCGACGATCAGATAGAGATCGGCGCCGGCGGCGGTTTCCTTGACCGCTTCCTGGCGGTTGGTGGTGGCGTAGCAGATCAATTCGGCGGCCGGTGCATGCAGCTGCGGGAAGCGCTCCTGCAGCACCCGCAATATGCCGGCAGTGTCTTCGACCGACAACGTTGTCTGGCTGACGAAGCCGAGCGCTTCCGGGTCGGCGGGGGCAAAGATAGCAGCGTCGGCTTCGGTCTCGATCAGCGTGACGGCGCCTTCAGCCAGCTGGCCCATGGTGCCGATCACTTCGGGATGGCCGGCATGGCCGATCAGAAGCACATGGCGGCCGAGCCGCTGATGGCGCATCGCCTGCTTGTGCACCTTGGACACCAGCGGGCAGGTGGCGTCGAGATAGAAGAGCTCGCGTGCCTTGGCGTCGGCCGGCACCGATTTCGGCACGCCGTGGGCCGAGAAGACAACCGGCGACTTGCGGTGCTCGGCCGGGATTTCCGAGAGTTCCTCGATGAAAACCGCGCCAAGGCTTTGCAGGCCCTCGACGACATAGCGGTTGTGCACGATCTCGTGGCGGACATAAACCGGCGCGCCGTATTTCTTCAACGCCAGCACGACGATCTGGATGGCGCGGTCGACGCCGGCGCAAAAGCCGCGCGGCTGGCAGAGCCGGATCGTCAGCGGTGGTTTTGTGGCGGTCTGCAGCATGATTCCAGATCGGTTGATCGTATCGTGAGGCGAAATGAGGTGTGCACCCCTGCCCTGTCAAGGGCAGTTGGATCAGGTTGAATGGTCTACCTGATCTAACTCTTTGTTGGAGCATGATCTTGTCCGAAACCGGTTCCCACTTTTCGGGATCATGCTCTGGATCATTCAGTCTTTGCCGGACGGCGCAGCCTGATGATCAGAACCGCGGCAAGAGCCGCCGCCAGGCCATACCAGGTGAAGGCATATTGCAGATGAGAATTCGGCAGGTCGATGATGGTGACGCCGCCGACCGGCAGCCCGCCCGGGTTCGGCGTCTTGTCGGCGTCGATGAAGATCGGCACCAGCACGGCGCCAGCCGGCAGGCCGGCACTCGCCGCCATGACATCACGATCCTTCCAGTAGAAGATGTTCTTGGCCACGTCATTGTCGGGCAGCATCATCGACGGCTTGCCCGGCAGCGGGTTGCGCGCCAGGCCGGTGACCGTGACCTTGCCGGTCACCTGCCCTTGAGGGCGCTTGGCGGCATCCTTGAGATCATAGGGAACGAAGCCGCGGTTGATCAGGATATAGCGGCCATCGTCGAGGGCCAGTGGGGTGTAGACGTTGAAGCCGGCGTCGCCGTCCCATGTGGCGTAAAAATGCCGCTCGCCGGAGTGCAGGAACGTCCCGCTGACGGTGACCGGCGTGTAGTCGACATCACCGGTGGCGTCGAATTCCTTCTCGACGTCCGCCAGCGGCCGCGGCGCTGAATGGGTGCGCTGGTCGATGGTCTGCAGAAGGGCTTCCTTCCAGTACAGGCGCTGCACCTGCCATGTGCCAAGCCCGAGCAGGATGACGAACACCACCAGGCCGAGGCCGAGCAGCAACGCCGTCTTCGGCCGCGAACGGCCGCTGGGCTTGGTCAGTGCCTCGTTCATTGCCCCTGGTCCAGGCGGCCTTCGGCCGCCTTGTTGGCGTATTGAAGCGTCAGCAGCACCCCCTTGATCAGCCTCAGCGCCGTCAGGCACAGCGCCACGGCCAGCGGTATCCAGATGATGAAATGCAGCCACAGCGGCGGGCTCAGCTTCACCTCCACCCACAGCGCCAGCCCAACGACGATGAAGCCGATGATCAGGATGACGAACACCGCCGGGCCGTCGCCGGCATCGGCGTAGGAATAGTCGAGGCCGCAATTGTTGCAGCGCTTGCCGACGGTGAGGAAGCCGGAAAACAGCCGTCCTTCGCCGCAGCGCGGGCAGCGTCCGTGCAGGCCGGCCGAGATCGGCTCGATGGGTGGCCAGATCGCCCTATCTTCACTCATGGATAGTCATGCTTTACGGCTCGATTTCGATCAGCGTTCCATCCGGCACCATAGTCCAGATTTCGTCCATGTCGCAGTCGGTAACCCCAATGCAGCCATCGGTCCAGTCGACCAATTGAAGCAGCCAGCCCGACCAGCCGAATCCGTTGGCCATTGATGGGGCGCCGAAAAGAAGAAAGGCGACCGCGTTGCCGCGACCGCCCTTCTGATTTGTCGGTTCGGTGAAAGCCGTCAGTGGCCTTCGATCACCGCGCCGACCGATCCCCAGACGTAGATCGATGCGAACAGGAACAGCCAGACCACGTCGACGAAGTGCCAGTACCAGGCAGCCGCCTCGAAGCCGAAATGCTGCTTGGGCGTGAAGTCGCCTTTCCAGGCGCGGATCAGGCAGACCAGCAGGAAGATGGTGCCGATGATGACGTGGAAGCCATGGAAGCCGGTCGCCATGAAGAAGGTGGCGCCGTAGATGGAATCCTTGAAGCCGAACGGAGCGTGCATGTACTCGTAGGCCTGCACCATGGTGAACAGCATGCCGAGGCCGACGGTCAGCACCAGGCCGTTGATCAGGCCCTTGCGGTCGCCATGGATGAGCGAATGGTGCGCCCATGTCACCGTGGTGCCCGACAGAAGCAGGATGATGGTGTTGTAGAGCGGCAGATGGAAGGGATCGAGGACTTCGAGACCCTTCGGCGGCCAGACGCCGCCAGTGAAAGCGGTGCGGGCGTAATTCTGCACTTCGCTCGGAAACAGGCTGGCATCGAAATAGGCCCAGAACCAGGCAACGAAGAACATCACTTCCGAAGCGATGAACATGATCATGCCGTAGCGCAGATGCAGCGACACGACGCGCGTGTGGTGGCCCTCATGCGCTTCCTTGATGGTGTCCGACCACCAGGCAAACATCGTGTAGAGGACGATGACCAGGCCGATGAAGAACAGCCATGGATTGGCGATGTTGTGGCCGAAAATCGGAAAATCGCCGTTCTTGAGATACTGCATCAGGGCGACGCCGCCGACTGCAGTCACCAGCGCGCCGATCGACCCCAGGAAGGGCCACGGGCTCGGGTTGACGAGATGGTAGTCGTGTTGTGGTTTTGCGTGCGCGTCTGCCATATCAACCCCCGAGATTTGCTTCGGTATCTGAAACTTTGCTGCTGCTGTCCGGCGTCGATGACGCCACCGGCTTGTTCTTTTGGACCGGGAACATGGTGTAGGACAGGGTGATCGTCTTCAAGTCCTTCAGTTCCGGCACGTTGACGATATCGGGATCCACATAGAACACGACCGGCATGTCCAGCGTCTCGCCGGGCTTCAGCGTCGTGTCGGTGAAGCAGAAACACTCGACCTTGTTGAAGTAGGGGCCCGCCAGTTCCGGCTGCACGTTGAAGGTGGCGCGGCCGGTAACGGCGCGGTCGAACTTGTTGGTGGCGCTGTAATGCGCCTGCGTGGTCTCGCCGATCTTGATGGTGACCGAACGGGCGACCGGCTGGAACTGCCACGGAATGCCGTTGGTGTTGGCGTCGAAGCGCACGGTGATGTCACGGTCGAGGATGCGGCCGGCATATTGCTTTTCGGCGCGCTGCGTCGTGCCGCCATAGCCGGTGGCCTGGCAGAACATCTTGTAGAGCGGCACCGCGGCGTAGGCCATGCCGATCATGCCGCCGAAGAAGGCGACGCAGACGGCGGCGACGACGCGGTTGGTGTTCTTCTTCCTGGGATCGGTCACGGTCTGGCGGGTCATCATCGGCCTCATCCGGTATGGCCGAATTTCACGATGGTCGCGACGTAGAAGATGACGACCAGAATCGCCAGCGCGACGCCGATCGCCGCCGAACGGTTGCGCCGCGCCTTCCTCTGGCTTTCGGTCAGCGTGACCAGTTCAAGCTTCTTGTCGATCATGGTCATGCTCCACCGATGGCCAAAGCGCGACCGACGACACAGTCGGCAAGATAGATGGCGAAGATGGCGAAGAGGTAGAGCAGCGAATAGGCGAACAGAGCCTTGGCCGGCTTCATGACGCGGTCGCTATCGGTCATGCACAGCACTTTCCAGGCATACCAGACGAAGCCGGCGCCGAGAGCCACTGATGCGACGCCATAGAAGGCGGTGGTGAAACCGAGCACCCAGGGCAGCACACCGATCGGCGCCAGGATCAGGGCGTAGGCAAAGATCTGGCGGCGGGTCGAGGCCTGGCCGGCAACGTTCGGCATCATCGGGATGCCGGCCTTGGCGTAGTCGTCGGACTTGAACAGTGCCAGCGCCCAGAAGTGCGGCGGCGTCCACAGGAAGATGATCAGGAACAGGACGAGGCTTTCCAGGCTCACCGTTCCGGTCACCGCGGCCCAGCCGATGACCGGCGGGATGGCGCCGGCGGCGCCGCCGATGACGATGTTCTGCGGCGTCGAGCGCTTCAGCCACATCGTGTAGACGACGGCGTAGAAGAAGATGGTGAAGGCAAGCAGCGCCGCCGACAGCCAGTTGACCAGCACGCCCAGCGTCATCACCGACAGCACCGAAAGCACAAGGCCGAAGCTCAGGGCTTCGCCGGGCAGGATGCGGCCGGAGGGTACCGGGCGGCCGGCGGTCCGGCTCATTACTGCGTCGATGTCGGCGTCGTACCACATGTTGAGCGCACCAGAGGCGCCGGCGCCGATGGCAATGGCCAGGATGGCGATCACCGCCAGCAGCGGGTTGATGGTCACGGGCGCAGCGACCATGCCGACAAAGGCCGTGAACACCACCAGCGACATGACGCGCGGCTTCAGCAGGGCGAAGAAATCGCCCGACGTGGCTTCCGACATGCGAAAGCCCGCTTCGTCAATCATTGGGTCGTCGACAAGGGCCATGCGTACATAAGTCCAATCATTCCGTTGGCCGAAAACCGCCGGCGGGCCGGCGGTTTCGTATTCGGGCTGCCTTACTTGATCTTCGGCAGCTGTTCCCACTGGTGGAAAGGCGGCGGCGAAGGCAGCTGCCATTCGAGCGTCGTTGCACCCTCGCCCCACGGGTTGGCGCCGGCGACGCGCTTCTTCTGGAAGGCCTCGAACACGCCATAGAGGAAGATCACCACGCCGACGGCCGATATATAGGAGCCGTAGGACGACACCATGTTCCAGCCGGCGAACGCGTCGGGATAGTCGATGGTGCGGCGCGGCATGCCGGCCAGGCCGAGGAAATGCTGCGGGAAGAAGATCAAATTGACGCCGACGAAGGTGACCCAGAAGTGGGTGTTGGCGATCACCGGCGAGTACATGTAGCCGGTCATCTTGGGGAACCAGTAGTACCAGCCGGCGAAGATGGCGAAGACCGCACCCAGCGACAGCACATAGTGGAAGTGGGCAATGACGAAATAGGTGTCATGCAGCGAGCGGTCGAGGCCGGCGTTGGCGAGCTGGACGCCGGTGACGCCGCCGACCGTGAACAGGAAGATGAAGCCCAGCGCCCACAGCATCGGCGTCTTGAACGAGATCGAGCCGCCCCACATCGTCGCGATCCAGGAGAAGATCTTCACGCCTGTCGGTACGGCGATGACCATGGTGGCGAAGACGAAGTAGCGCTGCGTGTCGAGCGACAGGCCGGTCGTGTACATGTGGTGCGCCCAGACGATGAAGCCGACGGCGCCGATCGCGACCATGGCGTAGGCCATGCCGAGATAGCCGAACACCGGCTTCTTCGAGAAGGTCGAGACGATGTGGCTGATGATGCCGAAGCCCGGCAGGATCAGGATGTACACTTCGGGGTGACCAAAGAACCAGAACAGATGCTGGAACAGGATCGGATCGCCGCCGCCATCCGGGGCGAAGAAGGTGGTGCCGAAATTGCGGTCGGTAAGCAGCATGGTGATGCCACCGGCCAGAACCGGAAGCGACAAGAGCAGCAGGAAGGCGGTGATCAGAACCGACCAGGCAAATAGCGGCATTTTGTGCAGCGTCATGCCCGGCGCGCGCATGTTGAAAATGGTGGTGATGAAGTTGATGGCGCCGAGGATCGAGGACGCGCCGGCAATGTGGATCGACAGGATCGCCAGATCCATGGCCGGCCCGGGCTGGCCGGAGGTCGACAGCGGCGGATAGAGCGTCCAGCCGCCGCCAACGCCATAGGCGCCGGGCGCGCTCGGCATGAAAGCCGAAGCGATGAGCAGCAGGAAGGCCGGCGGCAGCAGCCAGAACGAGATGTTGTTCATGCGCGGGAAGGCCATGTCAGGCGCGCCGATCATGATCGGCACCATCCAGTTGGCGAAGCCGCCGATCAGCGCCGGCATGACCATGAAGAAGATCATGATCAGCGCGTGCGCGGTGCCGAAGGCGTTGTACATGCTCTTGCCGCCGTCGATGGCGGCATCGCCGTTCATGCCATAGACCATCTGCGCCAGACCGGTGAAGATCTGGATGCCCGGCTCCTGCAGCTCCATGCGGATGACGACCGAAAGCGCGCCGCCGACGATGCCCGCGAAGATCGCGAAGATCAGGTAGAGCGTGCCGATGTCCTTGTGGTTGGTGGAGTACACCCACCGGACCCAGCCATGATAGGGCTTGTGGTCGTGGTCGTCGTGAGCTGCAGCTTCTGCCATGGTCGGCTCCGTTCCCTAATTCTTGCTAACCCGCGGCATCAATTGCCGGCGGCCGCTACCTTGTTGGTACCGTCGACCTCGGCCATCAGCGCCTTGTTGGCGCCGGGGAGGTCGGTCTTGGCTGCTGCCAGCCAGGTCTTGTACTGCGCATCGGATACGACGCGGACGGCGATCGGCATGAAGGCATGGTCCTTGCCGCAGAGCTGCGAGCACTGGCCGTAATAGATGCCTTCCTTTTCCGCCTTGAACCACGTCTCGTTGGTGCGGCCGGGAACCGCGTCCATCTTGATGCCGAAGGCCGGAACGGCAAAGGAATGGATCACGTCGGCTGCGGTAACCAGGACGCGCGTCATGGTGTTGACCGGCACGACCAGCTCGTTGTCGACCGCCAGCAGGCGCGGATAGACCTTGCGGTCTTCCTTGCCGATCGCGGCGCGGTCGGCGTCCTGCAGGATGGCCGAGTTGAAGGAGAGCGTGTTCTCGGTCTGGTACTCATAGTCCCAGTTCCACTGATTGCCCGTTACCTTGACGGTCAGCTTGGCCTCTTCCGGCGGCGTGTACTGCGCCGTCAGCAACTGGAACGAGGGAATGGCGATGAACAGCAGGACGACGACCGGCCCGACTGTCCAGATGATCTCGATCAGCGTGTTGTGGCTGGTCTTGGACGGAACCGGGTTTTTGCTGGCGCGGAACCTGAAGATGCACCAGGCGAGAAGCGCCAGAACCAAAGCAGTGATCGGGACGACGAACCACATCGTGTAGTTCCCGAACCACTCGATCTGCCGCATCATGTCTGTCGCCGGCGGCTGAAAAGTCATCTCCCACGGCTGCGGCTGGGCCGCATGGGCGGAGGCACCGGCGAAAAATGCGGCGGCGGCGCCTGCCGTTGCCATCAATTTGGCGCTTGCTGGGAATTTTCTCATCGCCCTCTTCATCTCCCGGTTCCTCGCGATCGCGACGCAAGAATATCGAACAATGCCGGGATGGGAATCCCGGACAGTCCCAAGGGTGGTTCAAACCATACTCTATTTCCCTCCGCAAGAAAGGAGCGGGCGAAACCGTGCGGCATTTTTGCGCGCAAGTGCTGCCGCGCTGTTTCGACGGCCTCGTGGCCCGCGCGGGTCGTCGACAGACAGGCTATGCGGGCTTGTGTCAGGAATGCGCCCGACGGTCGCAATTCGGGCGAATTTGCTAGGGAAAAGCGCATTATTGCGCCTGCCGGGGCTGACCGGCGGTCGCCCTATCCTTTACTTGGCCTTGGCGCGGCTTAAAGTGCCGTGATTCGCAATGGAGCCGTCATGACCTCTTGGCTTTCGAGAAACGCTTGGCTTTCGAGAAACGCCTGGCATTCGAAGAGCGCCTGGCATTCGAAAAGCGCTTGGCTTTCGAGAAGCGGGGCGAAGGTCGTTTTTCTCGCCGCCCTGATCGGTATCGGCTCGTCCGCAACCGGCGTCGCCAATGCAGCGCAGCCCAGCGGCACGGTCAAGTCAACGCATGGCGCGTGGTCGATCATCTGCGACACGCCGGCCGGCGCCACCTCGGAACAATGCGTGATGATGCAGAACGTCGTTGCCGAGGATCGCCCGGAAATGGGACTGTCCGTCGTCGTCCTGCGCACCGCCGACAACAAGGCTGAGATCCTGCGCGTGCTGGCGCCGCTCGGCGTTTTGCTGCCCAATGGCCTGGGCCTCAATGTCGACGGCAAGGATATCGGCCGCGCCTATTTCGTGCGCTGCTTCCAGGACGGCTGCTATGCCGAGGTCATTCTCGAAAAGCCGCTGCTCGATACGCTGAAGACCGGGACGTCGGCCACCTTCATCGTCTTCCAGACGCCGGAAGAAGGCATCGGCATCCCCGTCGACCTCAAGGGCTTCGCCGACGGTTTTGCCGCCCTGCCCTGAGCTTGATGCTTGCGAAACCGTCTTTCCTCACAATTCCCACGGGTTTGATCTTTGGCTGTGGGGGTCATCATGCGTGCTTGTTCTTTGCTTTTGTCGACCGGTCTGATCCTGACCGGCGCCGTTTCCGTCGCCTTTGCCGAGGATTCCGAAATCATCACGGCGCCCGATCCGGCCGTCATTTTCGAGCTTGCGAAAGGCTATGGCTCGGCCAAGATGGACAAGGACGACGGGGCGATCCGATGGTCTCGGGCCGGCTTCAGGGCATGAAATATGTCATCTACTTCTATGGCTGCGAAAACCATGAGAAGTGCAAGTCGATCCAGTTCTCCTCGGGCTATACCGACCCCTTCACGGCCGACCAGGCCAATGAATGGAACAAGAAATATCGCTGGGTGAAGGCCTTTTCGGGTGACGGGTCGAACTTCAAGATGGATGTCATGTTCAGGGGCGGGGCTACCCGCTCCTACCTGCTGCGGATCGTCATTGCGGATTGTGCAGGCGCGTCTTCGCGCCTACATCGTGGCAACACCATTCCTCCTGTGAGCGGACCTGCCATGAACAGCCTGACCGGCCAATTCGACATTTCAGATGATCGCATCAAGCGAATCGTCGCCGACACACTGAACGGCGCCGACGACGGCGAACTGTTCCTCGAATACAGCGAGAGCGAAGCGCTGATGTTCGACAATGGCAGGCTGAAGACCGCCAATTTCAACACCGACCAGGGTTTTGGCCTGCGCGCCGTGGCCGGCGAGGCCAGCGGCTACGCTCATTCCAGCGATCTTTCGGAGGCGTCGCTGCTGCGCGCCGCCGACGCCGTCTCGACAGTCAGGGGCGGCTATTCCGGCACGCTTGCCGCGGCACCCGCGCGCACCAACCGCCATCTCTATGGCGAGGAGAACCCGATCCCCTCGCCCTCCTTCGAGGTCAAGGCCAAGCTGTTGCAGGAAATCGACGCATGGCTGCGCGCCGAGGACCCGCGCGTGCGCCAGGTGACGGCCTCGCTCGCGGCGTCCTGGCAGCATGTCGAGATCGTGCGCGCCGACGGCCAGATCGTGCGCGACATCCGCCCGCTGGTCCGCATCAACGTTTCCGTCGTCGTCGGCGACGGCGACCGCCAGGAAAGCGGCTCCTATGGCATGGGCGGGCGCAAGGCGTTCGGCGAGTTCCTGGTCGAGGACGCCTGGAAGCATGCGGCCAGGGAGGCGCTCAGGCAGGCGCTGGTCAATCTCGAAGCCATTCCCGCGCCGGCCGGAACGTTCGACATCGTTTTGTCCAGCGGCTGGCCAGGCGTGATGCTGCACGAAGCCGTCGGCCATGGGCTGGAGGGCGACTTCAACCGCAAGAAGACCTCCGCCTTTGCCGGCCTGCTCGGCCAGCAGGTCGCCGCCAAGGGCGTTACCGTGGTCGATGACGGCACCATGCCGGAGCGGCGGGGTTCGCTGACCGTCGACGATGAAGGCACGCCTTCGGCCCGCAATGTGCTGATCGAGGACGGCAAGCTTGTCGGCTACATGCAGGACCGCCAGAACGCCCGGCTGATGGGCATGAAAGCCACGGGAAACGGCCGGCGCGAAGGCTATGCGCACCAGCCGATGCCGCGCATGACCAACACCTATATGACGGCGGGCGACATGGAGCCGGACGAGATCATCGCCTCGGTCAAGAACGGCATCTATGCCGTATCCTTCGGCGGCGGCCAGGTCGACATCACCTCAGGCAAGTTCGTGTTCGGCTGCACCGAGGCCTACATGATCGAAAACGGCAAGGTGACGCAGCCGATCAAGGGCGCCATGCTGATCGGCAACGGACCGGACGCCATGCACCGTGTGTCGATGATCGGCAACGACATGAAACTCGACACCGGCATCGGCATGTGCGGCAAGGCCGGACAAGGCGTGCCGGTCGGCGTCGGCCAGCCGCATCTCAGGATGAACCAGATGACGGTCGGCGGCACCAGGGTTTGAGCGAGGAGACGTCGGCGGGCTTGAATAGTTCCCCTCACAGGGATATCTTACCTTTGTCTTACACAAGGGTAATACCGCAATGGGTGCAATAGAAAAGCTTATAACGACCGTCTCGACCAAGGGACAAGTCATCCTGCCCAGCGCTATCCGCAAACGGAGGGACTGGGGCGCGGGCACGCGCCTGCAGGTCGAAGACACACCGGACGGTGTACTTTTGAGACCGGCGCCTGCCTTTGCCCCGACACGACCAGAAGATGTCTTTGGTGTCCTGCCGCACAGTGGCAGACCGAAGACCTTGGAGGAGATGGACGCGGCCGTCCTTGCTGAAGCACGGCGGCGCCATGCTCGCGATTGATACCAACGTTGTCGTCAGGTATCTGACGAACGACGATCCCGAGCAGTCCCCGCGAGCCCGGCGGCTGATCGACGGTCAGCCCGTTTTCGTCGCCGTCACGGTGATCCTGGAGGCTGAGTGGGTGCTGCGCAGCGGCTATGGTTATGATCAGGCCTCGATCGTCAATGCACTGCGGGTGTTCGGCGGGCTTCCCACTGTCGAGATAGAGGATGCTGCGATGGTCTCTTCCGCGGTCGATCTAGCCGAGACGGGAATGGATTTCGCCGATGCGCTCCATCTGGGCAAGTCCTCGCACTGCTCAGCATTTGTGTCCTTCGACCGTAAGTTCATCAAGGCCGCACAAGCGGCCGGGTACGAAAGCGTTCGCGAAGGCTAGTTTGCCAGCCGGCTACGTCTTGCGGGGGGCGGCAAACTCAAGCACGGCCTTGTGAAAATCGGCGGATTAACGTCGCCGTTTCGGCTTCTCCAGCAGCGCCACGGCCTCGACATGCGGCGACCACAGGAACTGGTCGATGGGCGTGACGCTCTTCAAGATGTAGCCGCCGTCAATCAGGATGCGCAGGTCTCGTGCCAGCGTCACCGGATTGCAGGAGACGGCGGCGACGAACGGCACATCCGAGCGGGCGATCTGCTTCGACTGGTCCTCGGCGCCGGCGCGCGGCGGGTCGAAGACGACGCCATCGAAAGCATTCAGCTCCTTGAACGTCAGCGGCCGCCGGAACAGGTCGCGGCGTTCGCCGGTTACCCGCTTCAGGCCGGTGGCGAAGCGCGATCCGCGGTCGAGCGCCGAAAGGGCTGCCGCGTCGCCTTCGACCGCGTGGACTTCGGATTTGGCCGCCAGCCGAAGCGCAAAGCTGCCGCAGCCGGCGAAAAGATCCGCGACTTTCCTGGCACGCTTCAGATGTCCGCCAACGAGATCGGCCATCGTCTGTTCGGCGGCTTGCGTTGCCTGCAGGAAGGCGCCAGGCGGTATGGCGACAGCGACGGTGCCGAACATGACCACCGGCTTTTTCGGCTCGATGACAATCTCGTCGTCGATCGAAAGCCGGGCAAAGCCATTGGCCATGATGAAGTTGGAGGCGACCCGGCGCTGGTTCTCGCCCAGCTTGCCCGACTCATAGACAGCGACGTCAAGCCCCGAGCCCGTCACAGTGACCGCCATCCGGAACGATTTGGTGGTGGCGCAAACCAGGTCGGCGACCGACCTCAAGCGATCGAGCGCGGCAACGATCTCCGGCAGCGAGATCGGACATTCCTCGATGGGGATGATTTCCGGCGACAGATGGCGATGGAAGCCAAGCAGCATGCCTGTGTCGGCGCGCCTGGCGGCAAGCACGACGCGGCGGCGTGTGTGTGGCGCACACGGCACCAGGGCGCCGATGTCGCCGGCAATGCCTTTCAAGGCATGCACGACCTTGTCGCGTTTCCATTGCTGGTAAGCGTCGGCTTGCAGATGCTGGACGGCGCAGCCGCCACATTCGGTGAAATGCCGGCAGGCCGGATCGATACGCAGCGGCGACGTCTCCAATACCGCCATCAGCATGGCGCGATCCCTCTCGCGCGCGGCGGTGACGGTCTCGCCGGGCAGGGTGAAGGGAATGAACAGCTCGCCGGTTTCCGTCTCGGCGACGCCGTCGCCCTGCGAACCCAGTCTCTTGATGGTGAAGCCCGTGCTCATCGGTCCTTGGTCCCGGCATCCTTGGTCCCGGCATCCTTGATCCCGGCAAGCAGGAATTCGCGGTTGCCGTCCCCGCCTTCGATCGGCGACATGTGCAAGCCCAATGTACGCCAGCCAGGGACGCCTTCGAGCCATTCCTGCAGCAAGCCGGCCACACGGGCGGCGTCATAAGGGTCTTTCAAAAGACCGCCCTTGCCGATCGCCTCGCGGCCGGCCTCGAATTGCGGCTTGACCAGAAACACCGCACGAGCGCCGTCCCGTGCCAATGCCAACGCCGGTGGCATCGCCAGTTTCAACGAGATGAAGCTTACATCGGAGACGATGAAATCGGGGATACGGCCGCCGAGATCGGCAGCCGCGAGCTCGCGAGCGTTGAGGCCCTCGATCACGGTGACGCGCGGGTCGGACGAGACACCGGGATGCATCTGGCCGTGGCCGACATCGACGGCAGTGACATGGGCCGCGCCGCGTTCGAGCAGCACCTGGGTGAAGCCGCCTGTCGAGGCGCCGATATCGAGAGCTTCACTGCCCGCGGGATCGAGACTGAAATGGTCGAGCCCGGCGATCAGCTTCAGCGCCGCGCGTGAGACATAACCCTGCGCCGGGTCGTCGATGACGATGAGACAGTGCGGCAGAACCGTCTGGCCGGGCTTGCGGGCGACCACGCCGTCGACCGTCACGGTGCCGCGCTCGACCGCGTCGCGGGCGCGCGAGCGGCTCGCAAACAGGCCGCGCTGGACGAGCAATTCGTCGAGCCGCTGGCGTGTGCTGGCTGGCAGAGGGGAGTTCATCGGCCTTCATGGCGAAAGCCGGCCGCGAAGGCAAGGACATTGGCATAGGAGGACGTCGAGACCCGGGCCGCAAGCCAGTCCGCCCGGTTGAATAGCGCAGCCAGTCCGGCAAGATGTAGAGGCTCAGGCAATGCGGAGGAAGACGAATGCTGACGGGAACCTGCCATTGCGGCGCCGCCCACTGGACCCTGGAAGGCGATCCCGGCCCGATCACGGCCTGCAATTGCACGCTTTGCCGCCGCTATGGCACACTCTGGTCCTATGACTTTGTCGACGAGCGTATCCGGCTTGTGGGGCCTGTGCAGTCCTACACCCGCGTTGGCAAGGAGACGCCGTCGCTGGAAATACTGTTTTGCCCGACATGTGCCTGTGTGCTTGCCTGGCGCGGTTTGCGCCGCAGCGACAGCGGCCGCACGCGTATCGCCGTCAATGTCAGGCTGGCACCGCCTGAGGCGGTCGCCGACCTGCCGATCGACCATTTCGACGGGCTGGACACTTATGACGACCTGCCGCGCGATGGGCGCTGCGTGCGCGATATGTGGTTTTAGAAGATCGTCCGTGAGACCTGCCGTTCAACGGCCGGCATCAGGCCGTCGCTTCCGTCATCTGAAGCCTGCTTGCGCGGGCGCTCGACAGCAACGACTGGTGCGTCCGGCACGACGACAAGCTGCGGCACCTGCTTGTAGGAAAAAGCGCCCCTGATATCGCCCATCTTGCGGGCGACGATGCCTGCCACCGCCTGTTCGAGCTTGCGGTCATAGCGCGTCTCGGCCATGGCCGGCGGGGCGATGACGGCCAAAAGGGCCGCGCCGCACAGAAGCGTTCGCATTGTTTTTAACTCCCTGCCTGGAGGCAGTTCTAGCAGGGCGGCGTTGAAAAACGGCCAAAAGAGACGGTAAGCGAAACGCCAAAGAGAAGCGTTAACAAAGTGTCAGGCTTGCACAGGCAACTGCTTCAGCTGCGTGAGGTTTGATTCAGGCGCGCTGCGCGCGCGCGGAATGGCCGAGCGCGACGAACACGGTGCGCACGATGCCGGCCGCGTCGAGCCCGGCATCGGCATACATTTTTTCCGGCTTGGCGTGGTCGGTGAACTCGTCCGGCAGCACCAGCGGCCGAACTTTCAGACCGCTTTCCAGCAAGCCTTCATGGGCGAGGAACTGCAGCACGTGGCTGGCGAAACCGCCGACAGCCCCCTCTTCCACCGTCACCAGCACTTCGTGCGAGCGGGCGAGACGGCGGATCAAATCCTCGTCCAGCGGCTTGGCGAAGCGGGCGTCCGCAACCGTCGTCGAAAGCCCTGCCGCGCCGAGTTCCTCGGCCGCCAGCAGACAGTCCTGCAGTCTTGTGCCAAAGGACAGAAGCGCCACCTTGGTGCCTTCCCTGACGATGCGGCCCTTGCCAATTTCGAGCACCGAGCCGCGCTCCGGCATGTCGACGCCGACGCCATTGCCGCGCGGATAGCGGAAGGCGATCGGGCCTTCGTCATAATAGGCGGCGGTGCGCACCATGTGGCGAAGCTCCGCCTCGTCGGCGGCCGCCATCACCACGAAGCCCGGCAGCGTCGCCAGGAAGGTGGTGTCGAAGGCGCCGCAATGAGTGGCGCCGTCGGCGCCGACGAAACCGGCGCGGTCGATCGGGAAACGCACCGGCAGTTTCTGGATCGCCACATCATGGACGACCTGATCGTAGGCGCGCTGCAGGAAGGTCGAATAGATGGCGGCGAAGGGCTTGTAGCCCTCGCTGGCGAGGCCGGCGGCGAAGGTCACGGCATGTTGCTCGGCAATGCCGACATCGAAGGTCCGGGTCGGAAACGCTTCGCCGAACAAATCGAGGCCGGTGCCGTTCGGCATGGCGGCGGTGACGGCGACGATACGTTCGTCCAGGCGGGCTTCCTGGACCAGGCTTTCGGCAAACACCTTGGTGTAGGCCGGCGCATTGGCCGGGGCCTTGGTCTGCGCGCCGGTGATGACGTCGAACTTGTTCACGCCATGATATTTGTCGGCCGCAGCCTCGGCCGGCGCGTAGCCCTTGCCCTTCTGGGTCACGACATGGATCAGCACCGGACCGTCGGCATGGTCGCGGACGTTCTTCAGCACCGGGATCAGATGCTCGAGATTGTGGCCGTCGATCGGGCCGATATGGTAGAAGCCAAGCTCCTCGAACAGCGTGCCGCCGGTGACGTAGCCGCGCGCATGCTCGACCGCCCGCTTGATGGCGCGATCGGCACGCTTGCCGAGATAGGAGGTCAGTTTCTTGCCGAAGTCGCGCAGGCCAAGATAGGTCTTGCCAGAGGCAAGCCGCGCCAGATAGGCGCTCATGGCGCCGGTCGGCGGCGCGATCGACATGTCGTTGTCGTTGAGAATGACGATCAGGCGAGCATCGAGCGCGCCGGCATTGTTCATGGCTTCATAGGCCATGCCGGCAGACATGGCGCCGTCGCCAATGACGGCAATGACATTGTTGTGGCCGCCGGAGAGGTCGCGCGCCATGGCCATGCCGAGGCCAGCGGAAATGGAGGTCGAGGAGTGCGCGGCGCCGAACGGGTCGTATTCGCTCTCGGCGCGACGGGTGAAGCCGGACAGGCCGCCCTCCTGGCGCAGCGTGCGGATGCGGTCGCGGCGGCCGGTCAGGATCTTGTGCGGATAGGCCTGGTGGCCGACATCCCAGATCACGCGGTCTTCCGGCGTGTTGAAGACATAGTGCAGCGCCACCGTCAGTTCGACGACACCGAGGCCGGCGCCGAGATGCCCGCCCGTATGCGAGACGGCATCGATCAGCTCGGCGCGCAGCTCCGAGGCCAGCTGCGGCAGCTCGCTTTCGTCAAGCTTCTTCAGGTCGGCTGGAATGCGGACCTTGTCGAGAAGCGGCGTATGCAGCGTTGCGTTCACTGGTAAAGGGCCTGCTCAGCTATGATGCGCGTCGATCATGGCGAAATATGCCTGCGTCGCCGGAATGTAAATGCGTGTCAGTGACGCGGGTGATGCTGACGTTAATTGTCCGGTAACGGAATGAACTCTTCCTCGTCTCCGGGAACGATATCGAAGCGGCCCGTCTTCCATTCCTGCTTGGCCTGTTCGATGCGTTCCTTCGACGACGAGACGAAGTTCCACCAGATGTGGCGCGGGGAGCCGAGCGAAGCGCCGCCGAAGAGCATGAAATGGGCGCCGCGCTCGGACGACACGACGATCTCGTCGCCAGGCCGGAACACCAGCAGCCGTTCGGCCGGAAAACGGTCGCCCGAGATTGAGACATCGCCGTCCAGCGTGTAGATGGCGCGTTCCTCGGCGTCGGCGGGAATTTTGACGCTGGCGCCGGGCGCCAGCCTCAGATCGGCGTAGAGCGTCTCGGTGTCGGCTCTTACCGGCGAGCGCAGTCCCTGGAAATCGCCGATCACCACGCGGCCGGAAACACCTTCGGCGTCGATCTCGGGCAGAAGGAGCGCGGCCGTGTTCTCGAACACCGGCGCCACTTCCTCCTTGCCGTCGGGCAAAGCCAGCCATGTCTGCAGGCCGGAGACCGACATCGGCGCGCCGCGCAGTTCTTCGGGCGTGCGCTCGGAATGGACAATGCCGCGGCCGGCGGTCATCAAATTCACGTCGCCGGGCTGGATGACCATCTCGGTGCCGAGCGAATCGCGGTGCCTGATATTGCCGTCGAACAGATAGGTGACGGTGGAAAGCCCGATATGCGGGTGCGGGCGCACATCCATCGCCTGCCCGGCGCGCAAGATGGCCGGCCCCATGCGGTCGAAGAAGATGAAGGGACCAACCAGCCGCCGCTTTGCCGTCGGCAGAGCGCGGCGAACCTGGAAGCCGCCAATGTCCTTGGCGTTTGGAATGACCATGAGCTCGATCTGGTCGCTGGCGAAGGCATCGCCAGGCTCAGGGTCCTTGCCGGGGAAGAAACTCATCTGGATGTCCTCAGGCGAAGCGGAGCGCCGATTTGGCTTTTGCCTTGGCCGCCACCTCTTCGCGATTGCGCGGATGATGCGTGGTTTCCAGCGAATGCAGCAATTCATGCGCCGATTCGGCGATCGCCTCGACGGCGCGGTCGAAGGCTGCCTGGTTGCGCTGCGAGGGGCGCGTCGTTCCGCTCAGTTTGCGCACGAATTGAAGGGCGGCGTCGCGGATCTCGTCATGGGTCGCCGGCGGCTCGAAATTGAACAGGGTCTTGATGTTTCTGCACATGCTTGAACTCCTATCTGCTTTATGCCCGCCCCATTCCACTACTCCGCGTCGAGCGGCTCCGTTCCCACCGGTTTGCCATCACGCGACAGCCTGATCTTCTCGACCTTGTCTTCGGCCGCCTTCAGCAGCCGGTCGCAATGGGCCTTCAGCGCCTCGCCGCGCTCATAGATCTTGATCGACTGGTCGAGCGGCACGTCGCCGCGTTCGAGATCATCGACGATCTTCTCCAGCGCGTCGAGTGCCTGCTCGAAGCTCATCGCCTTGACGTCTTCATTTGCTTCGCCAGCCATACTTTACCCCTTCATCAGCCGCCCGACATGGGCGGCCACCGAAAATGCCAGTCCTTGCAGATCGTAGCCGCCCTCGAGCAGGCTGACGAGCCGGTTGCCGCTGTGGCGCCCGGCGCGCTCCAGCAGTTGGCCGGTCGCCCAGTCGAAATCGCCCTCGTTGAGGTTGATCTCGGCCAGCGGATCGCGATGGTGGGCGTCGAAACCGGCGGAAATGATGATCAGATCGGGCGCGAAATTGTCGAGCGCCGGCAGGACGCGCGACAGCAAGGCATCGCGAAAGACCTCTGAGCCGGTCTGTGGCGCCAGCGGCGCGTTGACGATGTTACCGGCGCCGGTTTCGGTCTTGGCCCCCGTGCCGGGATAGAGCGGCATCTGGTGCGTCGAACAATAGAGCACCGACGGATCGTCCCAGAAGATGTCCTGCGTGCCGTTGCCGTGATGGACGTCCCAGTCGACGATGGCGACGCGCTCAGCGCCGTGTTTCTTCTGCGCATAACGCGCGGCGATGGCCGCGGTGTTGAACAGGCAAAAGCCCATCGCCGTGGTCTTTTCGGCATGGTGGCCGGGCGGACGCGCGGCGACGAAGGCGTTGGCGACACGGCCCTCGAAGACATCGTCTACGGCGGCATTGGCCGCGCCGATGGCGGTCACCACCGCCTGCCAGCTTTTCGGGCTGGCGCTGGTGTCGGCGTCGATCGGGGCAATGCCGCTTTCAGGGATCGCGGCGCGGACCCGAGCCACGAAATCCTCAGGGTGGGCATAGAGGATCGTCGCCTCGTCGCCTTGCGGCGCCGTGACCCGATCGAGCGCCGCAAAGGCCTCGTCATCGAGCACGCGCTCGATGGCGCGCAAGCGGTCGGGTCGCTCCGGATGACCGGGCGGCGTCAGATGTTCGAGGAAGATCGGATGGGTGTAGAGCCTTGTGACCATGACCCGATATAGGCGCGCCCGGCCGCTTTGACCATGGTTTGACGCCGCGCCGCCCCGACGTTCAACAGGGTTTAGGTGCTCGGCTGCGTCCAGCGCGAGCCGCCGAATGAGGCCAGCGCCTTGTCCCTGAGCTCCCGGAACTTGGACGACGCCTCGGCCAGCCGCTGGTCCCATTCGGCGTTCGGCACCTGGCCTTCAATCGTCCTAAAATAGACCTGCATCAGGCAGGCGATGGCGAAGGGTTCGATGAATGCCGCCTTGAAGGCCCAGGCCAGCAGGATCGCCAGCACGAAGGCCCAGCCGCCGAGCTGCCCCGGGATGAACCACATGATGGCGGCGGCCGGCGCCAGCATCAGCAGGAAGATGACGAAGGACACGCCCCACATGATCACCGCCAGCCAGACGGCGTTCTTGACCATGGTCTTGCCGTTCTGGGCATAGAGCACGACGCCTTGCCGCGCCGTCTCGAAGGGCGAGGACGAGTTGATGCGGATGTTGTAGCCGAGGATGATCTCGTCGACATAGGTCAGCGACAGGCGGATGACTGTGTTGATGAAAGCGACCAGGCCGCCGAGGCCCGGAATGGGCAGGAAGGCGGCGATGCCGCCGATCAGGCCGGTGATGGCGCGGATGGCGCCCTTGACCAGCTGGTCGAGCACGAAAAGGATGTTGGCCTCGGCGAAACGCTCCTTCACAACATCCTTGGCGTAGGCGATCTGGTCCTGGCCATTGGGAACGTCCCTACCGTCGATCAGATGCACCATGACGGCGATATGGCCGGCTTTGACGACGTAGAGGATGTATTCGCGGATCCAGTAAAGCGCGATCGAAACGACGCCAATGCCGACGATGCCGCCCCAGAGTGCAAAGGACAGCGGCCCGTCGGGATCGGTGGAGATGTGGCCGACGCCATAGCCGACCGAGGCGCCGCTGCCGGTCGCCACGATATAAGCCAGCGTGATGCCGAAATAGACGATCATGCGAAAGACGATGAACGGCCATGTCCTGATCATGATGGACACCGACCTGCCGATTTCGAAATCCCACATGCGCCCGAATCTCCCCTCAGAGAATGGACGGCGAGGATGATCCCGGGCCTGGAATTGTCAACATCGGCAAATCCCGAGTCGTGGGTCAGTTTGAAATCTGAAGGTGATAGTCGAACTCCCAGCGTCCCAGCCTCGTTAGTTGCGCAGCTATCGCGTCCCATGTATCGCCCTCGGTAGCTGCGCAACGATCTATGAGAAACTTTTCCAGTTCAGCGTAGTCGAATCTGAGCATGAAAATTACGCTGTCTCCAGAAAACACGTTGCCGCTTTGCGAGCGAAGAAAATAGTTCGGAGAGCAGACTGTCGCCGTAAATGCGTCGGCGCTCGCATCTCGTTCTGGGCCCGCGTAGAAATCTATAGTAATGGAAAAGTCGGTGGGATCGCGCGGCTTCCACGTGTCAAGGGCGAATGTGCCAGCTTTGGTCTCTACAACTCGGTGACCCTTGTATTGTGCTCTCATAGGGGCAATTCTCCACGCTTTCTATAGGTGCCCGCACCATCGGCTTCTCAGCTTCCTTCGCCTCGATCAGCGCAACGATGTCCGCAATCTCAAACTGATCCACTGCCAAAATGCCGGGTCTCGGCGGTGAGATTTCAGACCGGCTGAGGACCCTGCTTCTTCAGCAACCCTTCGAGCAACTGTTTGAAGGCCGCCACCACGGTCTTCGACGTCGCTTCGGGGTCGCTCGAATTGGCGATGCGCTGCGCCGCCTGGCTGCTGGCGCCGTTGATCAGCCGCGCGGCGGTTTCGGGGTCGACACCGGGGACGACCACCCCCTCCTGCTGCAGAGCGGTCAGATGATCGGTCATTGAACCGACGCAGGCATTGGCATTCGGCCATTGCGCCGGATCCCCCAGCACGGCCGGGCCATCCCTGAACATGATGCGCTGGATTTCGGGCTCCAGCGCCATTTCGATATAGGTCGTGCATTCGTCGACGAAATGCTGCCAGCGGGTCGGCGCTTTCGACGCGATCTCATTTATGCGAACCGCCATCTCGCCATCGATTTCGGCGATGACCGCCTGCAGCAGCCCCTTCTTGTCGCCGAAATGATGGTAGAGCGCGCCGCGCGTCAGCCCGGCCGAGGCGGTGAAATCGTCCATCGACGCCTCGGCATAGCCGATCGTACCGAAGGCATGGCGGGCCGCCGTGATCAGCTTGGCGCGCGTTTCGGCGATCATCTCCTTGCGGGGTCTGTGCATGGTTCTGGCCTTATTCACATACGCATCGTAGGCCAATTGACATACGCCGCGTATGCACTATCTTACAATCATACGCATCGTATGTAATTGTTGAATTGGCCTTTGTCGAGGAGCCCGCAATGCAAAACCCCTACGCCGAAATCTTTCGTGCCCCCGGAGCCAAGGGCTTTGCCAGCGCCGGCTTCCTGGCGCGCCTGCCGATCGCCATGGCGCCGATCGGACTCGTGGCGATGCTGTCGCAAACGCATGGCGAATACTGGCTGGCCGGCGCCGTCGCGGCGACCTTCGCGCTGAGCAATGCTTTCGTGGCGCCGCAAATCTCAAGGCTGGTCGACCGGCTCGGCCAGACGCGTATCGTTGTTCCCACCACCATTGTCACCGTGATCGCCTTTGCGGTGCTGATTGCGGCAGCCAATCAGGACTGGCCGCTATGGACATTGTTCGTGTCGGCATTGGCGGCTGCCGCCATGCCCAGCATGCCGGCCATGGTGCGCGCGCGTTGGACCGAGATTTTCCGCGGCCGGCCGCAGATGAACACCGCTTTCGCCTTCGAGTCGGCTGCGGACGAACTCGTCTACATCGCAGGCGCATCGCTGTCGGTGGGCTTGAGCGCCGCCCTCTTCCCCGAAGCTGGTGTTCTGGTGAGCACGCTGTTCCTCGCCATCGGCTCGACAGCTTTCATCCTGCAGCGCTCGACCGAGCCGCAAGTGCGGCCGGTGGATCGTGTCACAAGCGGCTCGGCAATCCGGCTGCGCCCAGTGCAGATCATCACCTTCGCCCTGATCTTCGTCGGCACCACCTTCGCGACGACGGAAGTGAGCACGGTGGCGATCACCAAGGAACTCGGCCAACCGGGCGCCGCCAGCCTCGTTATCGGGGTCTATGCGCTGGGATCGTTCGTGCTCGGCCTCGTTGTCGGCGCGCTCAATCTGAAAGCACCGTTGCAGCGCCAACTGGCCATCGCGGTCGCTCTTGTCGCGCTCGGCACATTGCTGCCCCTAACGGCCGGCACCGTGCCGCTCTTGGCGCTGGCCGTGTTCATCAGCGGCGTGGCGATTTCGCCGACCTTCATCACCGCCTTCGGCCTGATCGAGCGGCACGTGCCGGAAGCGATGCTGACCGAGGGGATCACCTGGGTGATGACCGGGATTGGCATCGGCATGGCGCTGGGCTCGTTTGCCGCCGGCGCCGTCGTGGACGCCTTTGGAGCTCAGAACGGGTTCTGGGTCTCGGTGGCGGCCGGCACTATCGCACTGGTCACGGTGCTCGCCGGCCAGCGCAGCCTGGCCACCCATGAATGCGAGCTGGACGGATGCGACGCGGCCGCCGTTCCCGCGGAATAGGAGCACAAGCGTCCGGTTCAGCTCACGGAACGGACGCCGTTCACCTTGAAGAAGCCGGGCTTCCTAGGAGTGTTCAAACCTGTTGCGAATCTCGTCCCCATCAACAACGACGACGGGACTTCCCAGTGTCTCGACCATATCCGGGTTCAGATGGGGTATTGTTTCAGCGCGCCCGACCATCGGCGGACATTCTCCGGCGCAATACACGACCGAGCTGGTGACACGCAGGATTTTCCACAGCGCTTCGTAGAGGCGCGGATCGTCGGGCGGCCGCGCGACGGTGAAGCCTGAACATCGCGAGGCATCGCCGGGGTCGAAATTGAGATAGAGGTCGGCCGACGACGCATCGTCATAGGCGACGACCCAGCAGGTGAATTCAGGTTCACGCCTGGTGACGAACGGCGCGAAGGCATCCTCGACGATCGATGTGGGGAAGTAGCTCTCTTCGCCATCTTCAAAGCAATTGAGATAGGCCTCGAAGCTCATCCGACCGCCCCCTGTCCCCTAGAAAATCTCGGTCTTGGCGATATGAATGCCAAAGCCCTCAAGCCCGACATAGTGGCGTTCGCGCGAGGCGATCAAATTGATCGAGGAGATGCCGAGATCCTTGAGAATCTGCGCGCCGAGGCCGATTTCTCGCCACTCGTTCTCACGGCGGCGGGCCTCTTCGTGGTCCTCACGGTCGGCACTCATCGGCCGGTTGCGCTCCTGATGGGCGACGCCGACCGAACCCTCTCGGAGGTAAACGATGACGCCGCGCTTGCGTTCGCCCATCGCCTTCATAATGGCGTCGAGCCGGTGGCTGGTGCCGAACACGTCGGTCACCACATCCTCCGAATGCAGCCGCACCGGCACGTCCTCGCCGTCACGGATGTCGCCGAAAACGACCGCGACATGGTGCATGGAATCCCAGGGCAGCGTGTAGGTGAAGACCTGTGCCTTGCCGCCGAGTGTGTCGATTTCGGAGCAGGCGACGCGTTCGACCAGCGTTTCCTTGCGCTGCCGGTAGGCGATGAGGTCGGCGACCGAAACCTGCTTGAGGCCATGTTCCTCGGCAAAGCTCGCCACCTGCGGGCCGCGCTTGACGGTGCCGTCGTCATTGACCAACTCCGAGATCACGCCAACCGGCGGCAGGCCGGCAAGCTTGCAGAGATCGACCGCGGCTTCGGTATGGCCCGAACGCATCAGCACGCCGCCTTCCCTAGCGATCAGCGGGAAGATGTGGCCGGGGCGAACGAAATCCGAACCGCCGACATTGCCGTTGGCCAGGTTGCGCACGGTCAGCGTGCGGTCCTCGGCCGAAATGCCGGTGGTGGTGCCATGCTTGAAATCGACGCTGACGGTAAAGGCCGTGGTGTGGGCGGAATCATTGTCGGCGACCATTGGCTGCAGATTGAGCCGCTTGGCCTCCTCGCGCGGCATCGGCGTGCAGACGATGCCGGAGGTGTGACGGATGATGAAGGCCATTTTCTCCGGGCTGCAATGCACGGCGGCAACGATCAGGTCGCCCTCGTTCTCACGCCCGTCATCGTCCATGACGACGACGATCTCGCCGCGCTCGAAGGCGCGGATGGCTTCGACGATTTTCTTCTGATCGTATGGCATTGGCTCGCTTCGCTCGCAGGGAATAGGGGTTGGGCAGTAGGAGTTAGGGAAGGAAGTACGGGCTGGCTTATTGCCTAATCCCTACTGCCTAATCCCCGGCCTGTCTGTCCCCGGTGCCGCAGATAATGGTCGGCGATGGCGCAGGCAACCATGGCTTCGCCGATCGGCACGGCGCGGATGCCGACGCAGGGGTCGTGGCGGCCCTTGGTCATGACGTCGACGTCGTTGCCGTCCTTGTCGATGGATTTTCGCGGCGTCAGGATCGACGAGGTCGGCTTGACGGCGAAGCGGGCGACGATCGCCTGGCCGGTCGAGATGCCGCCCAGAATGCCGCCGGCATTGTTGGACAGGAAGACCGGCTTGCCGTCATTGCCGATGCGCATCTCGTCGGCATTCTGTTCGCCGGTGATGCGCGCGGCTTCGAAACCGTTGCCGATCTCGACGCCCTTGACGGCGTTGATCGACATCAGGCCGGACGCGATGTCCTGGTCGAGCTTGGCATAGATCGGCGCGCCAAGGCCGGCTGGCACGCCGTCGGCGATGATTTCAATAACCGCGCCCACCGAGGAGCCGGATTTGCGGATGCCGTCGAGATAGCTGGTGAAGACCGGAACGGAGGCCGGATCGGGGGTGAAGAACGGGTTTTCGGCGTCACCGATGAAATTCCAGTTCCAGTTGGCGCGGTCGATCGATTTTTCGCCCATCGAGACCAGCGCGCCGCGCACCACCATTCCGGGCACCACCTTACGGGCGAGCGCGCCGGCGGCTACGCGCGCGGCCGTCTCGCGGGCCGAGGAACGGCCGCCGCCGCGATGGTCGCGCACGCCGTATTTGACGTCATAGGTGTAGTCGGCGTGGCCGGGACGGTACTGGCGGGCAATCTCGCCATAGTCCTTGGAGCGCTGGTCGACATTCTCGATCAGCATCGAGACGGGCGTGCCGGTGGTGATCATCGTCTCGCCGTCCTCGTCGAGGATGAAGCCGGATAGCACGTTCACCTCGTCCGGTTCGCGGCGCTGGGTCACAAAACGCGACTGGCCGGGACGGCGCTTGTCGAGTTCGGCCTGTATCTCTTGCCGCGTGAAGCGGATGCCGGGCGGGCAGCCGTCGACCACGCAGCCGAGCGACGGGCCATGGCTTTCGCCCCAGGTGGTGACGCGGAAGAGATGGCCGAACGTGTTGTGAGACATGAATTTTAGCCCTGCCCGGCAGCGGACCGGATCAAAGGTGCGTTCTATTGGCGTTTTCCACAGCGGTCAAACTGTGATCCGGCCGTTTTAGTTTTGACACATTCGGTTGGTTTCTGCTCTCTTCCATCCGCCCGTTGAAAGCTCGCCGCCATCCGTGCAGGCGCAATGACAAAGAGGACGACGATGCGTACCCTGATTGGCGCTGCTGCCGCCATGTTGCTGATTTCCACCGCCGCCTATGCCGGCCAGACCGAAGGCCTGATCAAGAAGGTCGACAAGGACGCGCTGACGCTGACGCTGGAGGACGGTAAGTCCTTCAAGCTCAACGCCGAGACCGATCTCGATTCGCTGAAACCGGGCATGGATATCGTCATTGCCTATGACGTGACGAATGGCGAGAACGTCGTCACCGACATGGAACTGCCCGACACCGAGTAACACCGACATCGCACAGGCCCTTGCCGCTCGGCGGAGCCCTGCCCGGATAAACAGGACGGTCGTCCTGTTTTTATCTGCTCGAACCTAAAGCCAATCCAGACGCCCGTCCTGCAGCCTGAGCACCCGGTCCTGCCGCACTTCCAGGTTTGCCGCTTCGTGTTCGGAAACACCCTTGACCATCCTGAACAGGGTCCGCACGACGCCACCATGCGTGACGCAGACCGTCTGGCGGTCGAGCGCGTCGAACCACGGCTTCACCCGTTCGAGCAGCATCTGGTAGCTTTCGGCGCCCTCGCCCGGCGGCTGGAAATTCCATTTGTTGCGCCGTCGCGCCTTCGCCGAGCCCGGCATTCGCGCATCGAGTTCGGCATAGGTAAAGCCCTGCCAGTCGCCAAAGTGCACCTCGACCAGACGCGGGTCGATGCGGTAGGCATCGGGATCGAGCTGCATCGCCAAGCGTAGCCGCTGCATCGTCTCGCGCGTCCGCTTCATCGGGCTGGCGACAAAGTCGAAATCCTGAGGGTTCTGGATCAGTTCGGCCAGCCGCCGTCCATTGCGGGTCGCCTGCTCGCGGCCGAGCGCGTTGAGATCGGTGTCGGCCTGGCCCTGCAGCCGCGACTCGGCATTCCACTGCGTCTGGCCATGGCGCACGATGTAGACGAGCGGAACCATCAGGTCTTCCGGAAATCAGGACAGGCGGGCGGAAACCGCGGCAGAACTATTCCTTGACGGTCGAAATATCCGGCGCGTCGACCGCCTTCATGCCGACGACGTGATAGCCGGAATCGACATGGTGCACCTCGCCGGTGACGCCACGCGACAGGTCCGACAGGAAATAGACGGCGGAATCGCCGACTTCTTCCTGGGTGACGGTCTGCTTCAGCGGCGAATTGTATTCGTTCCACTTGAGGATGTAGCGGAAGTCGCCGATGCCCGAAGCAGCCAAGGTCTTGATCGGCCCGGCCGAGATGGCGTTGACGCGGATCTTCTTGCCGCCGAGGTCGACGGCGAGATAGCGCACGCTGGCTTCGAGCGCGGCCTTGGCGACACCCATGACGTTGTAATGCGGCATGACCTTTTCGGCGCCGTAATATGTCAGCGTCAGCAGCGAGCCGCCGTCGGTCATCAGCGCTTCGGCGCGCTTGGCGATGGTGGTGAAGGAATAGACCGAAATGTCCATGGTGCGCAGGAAATTGTCGCGCGTCGTCTCGACATAGCGTCCGGTCAGCTCGTCCTTGTCGGAAAAGGCGATGGCATGGACGAGGAAGTCGAGCTTGCCGCCCCAATGCTTGGCGACATTGGCAAACACCTCGTCGAGGCTCGCCGGATCAGTGACATCGCAATGACCGGCGACAAAGGCGCCCAATTCCGCAGCCAGCGGCTCGACGCGCTTCTTGAACGCCTCGCCCTGATAGGTCAGCGCGATCTCGGCGCCATGGTCGACGCAGGCCTTGGCGATGCCGTAGGCAATCGATCTGTTGTTGGCGACGCCCAGTATAAGGCCGCGCTTGCCGGCCATAAGGCCCTGTCCACCCGCCATGTCAGCGCTCTCCGAAAGATTTTCTGCTTTGGAGTGCCTATCGCACAGGCAGAAAGGCGCATCAAGCGCAGACGGGGCGCGCGTTCAATTCAGACACTCGGCGTGACAACGAATGGGGGATAATAACGTTGTTGTGAGATTTGAACGCCTCACTGCGGCCAGCGCGCCTTGATGGCCCAGGCCCGGCCGACCAGCCGAATCGGCTGGTCGGCAACGCATCGGCCCTATCCAGCCATTTTGCGCCAGGGAATGAGCATTCCCACCTGCTTGCGGTAGAGGCGGTACTGATCGCCAAACATCGCGACGAGATCGCGTTCCTCGAGGAAGATGCCGAGCAGGATGTAGCCGGTGCTGCCCGCCGCGAACAGAAGATGGCCCCATGTCATCGACGGCGTCGCCCAGAAGGCCAGGAGAAAGCCGACATAGAGCGGGTGCCGGACCCATTTGTAGAACAGCGGCGTCCTGAACACGGGCGGCGCCGGTTCGCTCTTGCGCAAAGCGGCGAGAACCTGGCGCAGGCCGAACAGTTCGAAATGGTTGATCAGAAAGGTGCTGGTCAACAATACCGCCCAGCCGAGCCAGAACACGCCATGGATGACGGCGACCCAGACCGGGTTCTCGACCGTCCAGACGAGACCGGGAATCGGCCGCCATTGCCAGTAGAGCAGCAGCAGGATGAGGCTGGCCAAAAGCACATAGGTGCTGCGTTCGGCCGCGTGCGGGACAATCCGTGTCCACCAGCGCTTGAAAACCGGCCGCGCCATGATGCTGTGCTGGGCGGCGAAAAGGCCGAGCAGCAGTGCATTGCCGATGACGGCTTCGACCGGACTTCCAGCGACTCCGGAATCGATCGATTTCGGCACAACCATGTTGCCGACGAAACCGACCGCATAGAGAAACGAACCGAGAAAAATCAGGTATGCGGCAACGCCGTAGATAAGGGTGATTACGCCCGCCATGAGTGCCCTCCATGCAAGCATCAGGATTCGGTCGGTCGACCGAATTCAGCGTCAAAAACCATAAATTTTCTAGCGAGTCAACTTGATCGGTCGCTCGACCGAGATAGAGTGGAGGGACGTCCAGCCCCGGACAGGAGAAGCTATGATCCGCCCAGATTGCACCGCTAACAGCGGCAGCCACGCCGCATGACGGACGCTGCCGAAGCCGTTACCCCGCCACAGAACAAGCAAAAGCGCGACACGCGCGCCGAACTGATTTCGGCCGCCGAGTTATGCCTCCATCGAGGCGGTTATGCCGATCTGTCGACGCGCCGCGTTGCCGAGATCGCCGGCGTTCCGCTCAGCCAGATCCATTACCATTTCGGCTCCAAGGAACGGCTGTTCCTGGCCCTGCTCGACCATCTGAACGAGGGCCTGCTGAAGCGCCAGGCGGAGACTTTTGCGGCACCTATGCCGCTGTGGCAACGCTGGGAGCGCGCTTGCGATTTCCTCGACGATGATCTGGCGTCCGGCTATGTCCGGATCCTGCACGAGATGATCGCGGCAAGCCTGTCGAGCCCCGAGATCGCCAAGGCGGTGCGCCGCGACCTGCGCGGCTGGTTCGAACTGCTGGACGGACTGGCGCAAGAGGCGGAGCGGCGGTTCGGCGGCCTCGGGCCATTCTCCGCCGCCGAAGTGACCAGCCTGGTCAGCGCCGCATTCCTCGGCAGCGAGACGATGATCCTGCTTGAGATCGAGAGCCCGCATGTCCCGGTGCGGCAGGCGTTGCGCCGCTTCGGCGAAACCATCCGGCGGATGGAGGAAGCAGCGCCCGGCAGCTAGGCAGCCAAGTCGGGCCGCGTCAGCCTTTGCGGCTGCGCATCAGCGCTTCGAGTTCGCTGTCGCCGCCTTCCGGCAGCATGATGCGGACATGGGCGTAGAGATCGCCATGGCCACCCGCTTTTTCCGGCAAGCCCCTGCCCTTCAGGCGCAGCACCTTATCGGAGCTCGACCAGGCCGGAATGTTGACCGCCAGCCTGCCGGTCGGCGTGTCGACCGGCACCTTGGCGCCCAGCACCGCGTCGGCCAACGCTACCTCCAGATCGGCATGCAGGTCACGGCCCTCGATGCGGTAGCGCGGGTGCCTGCGGATACGGATCTTGACCAGCGCATCGCCCGGCTGTCCCGGCCCCTGCTCGCCCTGGCCCTTCAGCCGGATGGTCTGTCCGTCCTCGACATAGACCGGCAGCTTGACCGCAATCTTGCGGCCGTCGGGGAACATCGCCGTCACCTTTTCTGCGGTCGCTATCTCCTCGATGGTGACGTCGAGCGTGACGTTGAGATCGGCGGCGGTCGCCTGCTGGCGGCGGTCGCCTGTTCCGGCGCCACGCGCGCCGGAAAAGGCGTCGTTGAAGATCTGGCTGAAAATGTCGCTGTTGCCGTCGAACGGATCGCCGCCCGGACGCCCCGATCGGAATTCGAAGCGCGAGCCGCCGGCGCCCTGCTGGCGGCGGAAGCCACCGAACGGATCGCCGCCGCCGGCTGCGCCCTCGAAGCCCTGGAATTTCGGCTTGCCGTCGGCGTCGATCTCGCCGCGGTCGAAGGCCGCACGGTTCTTCTCGTCGCCGACGACCTCATAGGCCTGATTGGCGGCGGCAAAACGGTCCTTGGCCTTGGGATCATTCGGATTCTGGTCCGGATGATACTTCTTGGCGAGCTTGCGGTAAGCCGATTTTATGTCCTTGGCCGATGCGTTCTTGGCAACGCCCAGCACCTCATAGGGGTCGCGCATGCGTCCTGCCCTGGAAAATGAGTTAAATCCACGTTGGCCCTTATATGCGCTCCCATAGGAAGAAATTCCAGTGGCGCGCAGGCTTATCGAGGGTTGAAATTGCGATGCCCGCAAACCTCGAAAATCAGAGCGGTTTGAAGTCCTGCATGTGCCAGCCGCCGGCCGCGGCGATGCACAATTGCCCCTTGAACAAAGCGACGCCGTCGAAGCTTTCGCGCGAGGCGGTAAAGCTGCGGCAGGCCTGGCCGTTGTCCTGCACTTCGGCGAGTTCGGTGATGGAGCCCCGCGAGCCGGTGTCGGCATTCGCCCACGGCACGGCCTGGCCGCGAAGCTCCTCGATGTCGGCCGAAGACACCGCATTGCCGATCGTGGTCTGGTCGGAAGCGCTGTCGGCGTCCGTCGATGTCACCCTCGCCGGCGCGCTTGAGGTGACGATGGAACGATCGACCTCGGCCTTTTCCAGGCTGAAGCCGCCGGCGCCGCAGGCGGCAAGCGGCAGTGCGATAATCACGATCACGGCTTTCGAACTGGCCGAAGCGATAACGCTCCATTGCCCGCTGTCAAAAGCTTGCGCGATACGCGACAATCGGCAACCTCCTGAAGCTCGAGACAATTTGAGAAAAACTATGAGTGACACTGAGTTAACAAGTAGTGACTTTACCGAAGCCGCCGAGCCGTTCCGGCTCTTTGCTGAGTGGCTGGAGGACGCCAAGAAAAGCGAAATCAACGACGCCAACGGCGTAGCACTTGCAACCGTCGATGCCGACGGCATGCCGGATGTGCGGATGGTGCTGCTCAAGGGTTTCGATGAAAGCGGCTTTGTCTTCTACACGAATTTCGAGAGCGCCAAGGGCCGCGAGATTCTTGGCAGCATGAAGGCGGCGATGTGCTTCCACTGGAAATCGCTGCGCCGCCAGGTGCGCATACGCGGTCCGGTGGAGATCGTCAGCGACGCTGAAGCCGACGCCTATTACGCGACGCGGCCGCGCGGCAGCCGGATCGGCGCATGGGCTTCGAAACAGTCGCGGCCGCTGGAAAGCCGCTTTGCCCTGGAGAAGGCGGTGGCCGAATACACGGCGCGCTACCCTATCGGCGAAATCCCGCGGCCAAAGCACTGGTCGGGCTTCCGCATCGTGCCGCAGGCGATCGAGTTCTGGCACGACCGGCCATTCCGGCTGCACGATCGGCTGGTCTTTTCGCGCAACGCCGAAGGCGGCTGGGACAAGACACGGCTTTATCCCTGAGGATCGCCGGGGCCGCCGGAGATCAGTCCTTCTCCATCTGGAACAGCAGGAAATGCGGCCGTTCGCTGGCAACGCCGACCGCTGGTCGTATAGTCCTGGTGACGTCCTTCGGCACCAGGAATGTCTCGCGCAGCTTGATCGTGTCCCCGGCCTTGGCGCCCGAAAACATCGCGGAAATGCAGGTCTGAACATTGTCCGGCGCGTTCAGCCTTACCGCCGATGTCGGCGACCAGCGCCTTCCCTCGGCATCGATCAGCATCACCTTGCAGCCAAGCCAGAGGTTCTGCAGGTCGGGATCGCCGATGGTCACCGCGAAATCCGCGAGCACCGGTACGGAATCGGGCGGCAGGTTCTTCATTCCGAAGGCGCCGCGCAGATCGGTCAGCTTCCACTCGCTGCCGCCGAAATGCGCGCTCTGGCCCCAGGCCACGCGGCGCTCGAACAGATCGTTGTCGCCGAGCAGCGCCTTGACGCTGTCATAGGCCTGCACCGCCAGGGTCAGGGGAACGAGCACAAGCAGCGCCCAAAGGCTGCGGCGGCGCCATTTTTTCTCCGTCAGCCCTCTATCCTCAATCAGCGCCGTCATTTCGGTTGCCCATCGATCGGCTGCGCCAGATCGAGCGTGCCGACGGTGCCGGCAGGCAGGCCGTCGGAACCGGCTGCGACCGGTCCGATCGAAATCTCGGCCTGCGAATCGAGCGCCGCCATCAGCTTGCTTGAAATCAGCACCGTCGCGTTGCCGGCCTCCTCTGGCCTCACCTCGAAGACCAGCCTCGCCTTCCGCGGCAGGCCGGGGTCGACAGCTACCGGGAGAATGCCTTTGTTGATGAACGACAGCCGCTCGGTGTGGTCGTAGGTCAAGCCCGTTGGTCCGCGCCATGAGGCGACCGCGACGATCGTGGACGCAGCCTTGGCCGCGAACTCGACGGTCACCACCGCCCACACGCCGCCAGTGGTCAGCACCTTGGTCTCGCCGAACCGGTCGGCCTTGAGCTTGCGCGCAAACTCCAGCTTTTCCGCGCGCACCTCGAAGCTGCGGCCGACGATTGTCTCTCCAACATTGCCCCGTACCGGGATCGGGCCAATCAGGTCGGCATAGTGCGGCTTCGAAACCTGCAAGCCGTAGCAGAGCGCTACGGCGGCGAGCAGCAGGACGAGATTGGCCAGTCTGCGCATCATGGCTGGCCTCCAGCATCGGGCGCGACAGGAATGGTCAGCGTGCCGACCGGGCTCGGATTGAACCAGCCGGGCAGGCCGTAGAGGTTGTCGCGCTGTTTGTAGATTTTGCGGATGACTGTCAGGTCGAGGCTGGCTGGAGCGGCAGCACCTTCCGGCAGCTCCCAGATATAGGCCATGCGCTCCGGCATATCCGGGTGCAGTTCCGGCGACAGCGTCTCGTCGCGCGTCAGCACGATGTACGGTTTTGTCGCCGGGTCGACAGCCGGCTGGCTTGCCTGGAAGAGTTCGAAATAATCCTTCGTCGACTGGGCCGTGCGGTTGGTCATGTCGACCTCGAAGACCAGCGCTTTGGTCCCGGGCTTGCGCAACGTGCCATAGACATATTTCTGGGCGCTGACATAGGCCTTCGCCGGCCGCAGCAGCCATTGCCCGGTTTCGATCGGGCCGGCTGGAGCCAGAACCGGCACCTGCGCATGCCTTTCCCCGAAGGCGCCCAGCACGCCGGCAACGGCAATCGCCGCCGCCGTGCCGATGCCGGCGGCAATCCACGCTTTCAGCCGCGATCGGGCGGTTTCAAGCATTCTGCGCCTCGCCTTCCGGACCGGCCGGACCAGCCGGCTGCGCAGCCTCGCTGGCCCGGCGCTTGGGCAGCGCAAATGCCGTTTCGAGGATCGCCGCAAGGAAGCAGATGCGCAACGGCTCGACCAGAATACCGGTCGATGAGTCCTGGAAGGCACTGCCGAACAGCAGCGACACGCCCTCGGACAGCACCTGCCAGATGTCGAGATCGTGCGGGCCGGCGATGCGCGTCGCGCCGAGCCACGCCCAGGCGGCCAGCCAGTCGATGAGACGATAGCCGACGATCAGCGTGAGCATGAGCACGACACCCGAGCTCAGCGTGATGCGCACGCCATTGGCGATCGGCAGATAGCGCGAGCGATAGCCGGAGATGAAGTGTTCGACGAAGTCGCGCATGAATTTCGGGATGCTTCGATAGCGGGCGCCGAGGCGCTCGACCCGGTCGTGCACGCGCAGCAGTTCCTTGTCGTCGCGTACATCATAGCCGTAGATCAACGCCGTCATGACCAGCCAGATCACCGGCAGCAGCATGTAGAAGAACAGCGCGATGAGTTTTGTTGTCGTATCGATCGAGGTGACTTCCACCGGAACCATCGGCTCGGCAAAGGCGGTGGAAACAGGATTGGCCACGCCGTCGGCTGCAGCTTGCAGGACGGAAAAAATGTTGCGGCTCATGATCCAGCCGACGATGTCGTCCTTCCAGCGCGAGATGACGTACAGACCGACGAAGATCCAGTTGGTCTCGCAGATCACGACCACGATTTGCCAGAAGGACTTTGCGCCGCCGCGCTTCTGCATCGCCTGGGCAAAACGCCTGACCAGCCAGGAGATGACGACGGAAAATATGAGCCAGCGCGAATCCAGCACATCGAGCACATTACCCGAGCCTTCGCCGAACGGCGCCATGTCGAGGGTGACGCGCGAATATTGCCGCACCGTGTCGCCGAGAAAACCCCAGGCGGCGTAGTAGGCGAAGAAGGGCAGGAGCGCGACAGTGACCATGTGCGTCAGCCTTGCGGCGCTGCTGCTCGGTTCTTCGCCAGATGTTTTATCGGAGGCTTTGTCCCGCGCGCCCTGTTGCGCCGCGCGGATCGCCGGCAGGCCGGGAAGCAGGGTCTGGAACATGGCGACGGTGACGATGAGCTGCGTCAAGGCGACGAGCGTCAGCAGCGCCAAGCCCGCCATATGGTTGAGGAAGGCGGCGCGCGCGGCGATCTGCATGAACAGGTCGCCGCCCAAAATGCCCAACAGCACCATGGCGATCAGCTGCGGCCAGAAGCGCCACCAGAGCCTGAACGTCAGGCCGAGCGGCCTTGCAAAATCGGCAAGCATGTCCCGGCGTTCAACCCGTCAACGGGCGCCGGCTTCGATGCTGTGCGCATCGATGACAACTTCTCGGGTCATGTCCTCTCCACCTGGCCGCCAGGATCGAGCGAGAAATAGTGCAGGCCGAAGCGCTTTGACAACCCTTGAGCGGTTTTCCCCTGACGCCTACCGCCACCGCCAAGGTCGGATACAGCTTGGCGTGACCTATGCCTTCTTGCGCGTCATGAAGGCCGTCAACGCGGCGCGCGCTTCGTCGGACTTCAGCCGCTCGGAGAAACGCTCGCTCTCCACCTTGATGCGGGCGACAAGCTCGTCGCGCGGGGCGCGCATCAGGTCACGAGCGATCTTCAGCGCCTGCGGCGGCTTGGCGGCGATCGCGCCGGCCGCGGCGAGTACCGCGGCTTCTAGCCCGTCCTCCTCGACCACCTCATAGATCAGGCCGGCGGCCTTGGCGCGTTCGGCGGAAAAACCTTCGCCGAGTCCAAGCAGCGCAAAGGCGCCCTGCCTGCCGAGGATGAGCGGCGCCAGCAGGCTGGAGCCCGCCTCCGGCACCAGGCCGAGGTCGACGAAGGGTGTGCGGAACACCGTGCGCGGCGTGGCGAAAGTCAGGTCGCAATGCAAATTGAGCGTGGTGCCGATGCCGACCGCAATGCCGTCGACGCCGGAGACCATCGGCTTCTCCGTTTTGGCCAGCGCCATCAGGAAGTCCCAGACCTCGTTGCCGCCCTCACCGCCGGTGGCGATGACCAGGAAATCGGCGAGATCGTTGCCGGAAGAGAAGGCGCCAGGCACACCGAGGAAGACATGGACGCGAACCGCCGGGTCGGCATCGCCATCGGCCAGCGCCTTGGACATTGTCGCGTACATGGCGCGCGTCAGTGCGTTCTTCTTGTCGGGACGGTTCATGCGGATGATCTGGATGGCGCCCTGGCGCTCGACGAGAATATGGTCTGTCACGGTCATTCTTCCCTGGTGAGCGCTCTGGTATTCAGGCCGTTATCAGCGCCTTGCCGGCGGTAGCGAGGCTCTCGGCGCCATCGATGACGCGTTCCTTCAAGGCGCTGACTTCGCCGAGCAGGTTTTCGGCGAAAAAGCGGCAAAGGGCGATGCGGCTCTGCTGGGCAAGTCCGCCACGCGCCAGATAAGCGCCGCCGGCAGCAAGCGAGATCAGCCTGAGATAGGGGGTCGCACCGGCTTGCGCTTCGTCCAGACGGCCGTCGGCCAGCAGCTTCTGCAGGAAGCGCGTCGCCTCGGTGAGATCGTCGAACGCCTGGTCAAGCGCTTCGGCGGTGCGGCCGAAGCCCTGCAGGTTCGAGGTCCGCACCTCGTCGGCGATGGCCTTCAGTTCGGCGATATAGCCATGCACATGCTCGCCGCCGCCAAGCGGCAATTTGCGGGCTACAAGGTCGATCGCCTGGATGCCGTTGGTGCCTTCATAGATCGGCGCAATGCGGGAGTCGCGATAGAGCGCGGCCGCGCCCGTCTCCTCGATGAAGCCCATACCGCCGTGGACCTGGACGCCGAGCGATGCGACATCGACGCCGATATCGGTGGAAAAGGCCTTGGCCAGCGGCGTCAGCAGATTGGCGCGATCGCGCCAATGCGCGGCCTCCTCGCCTGTCGACACACGCGCAAAGTCGATGGCATAGGCGCAGGAATACGAGATGGCGCGGGCGATCTGGGTCAAAGCCTTCATGGTCAAGAGATTGCGCTGCACGTCGGGGTGATGGACGATCGGCGCCATCCCGGCGCCTGAAAAGTCCGATGCCTTGCCCTGGCGGCGCTCATTGGCATAGGCGATCGCCTTCTGCGTCGCGGCTTCGGCCACTGCCACGCCCTGCATGCCGACGCAAAGCCTCGCGTTGTTCATCATGGTGAACATGCAGGCGAGCCCCTTGTTCTCCTCGCCGATCAGCCAACCGACGGCGCCGGGCGCAGCACCCTGGAACCCGTCGCCATAGATCATGGTGCAAGTCGGCGAGGCATGGATGCCGAGCTTGTGCTCGAGGCCGGAACAGAAGACGTCGTTGCGGGCACCGAGCGAGCCGTCATCATTGACCAGGAATTTCGGCACCAAAAACAGCGAGATGCCGCGCGTGCCGGCCGGTGCGTCGGGCAGCCGCGCCAGCACCAGATGGATGATGTTGTCGGTGAAATCATGCTCGCCATAGGTGATGAAGATCTTCTGGCCGAAGATGCGGTAGGTGCCGTCGCCGGCAGGCTCGGCGCGACTGCGCAAGGCGGCGAGATCGGAACCGGCCTGCGGCTCGGTCAGGTTCATCGTCCCCATCCACTCGCCGGAGACGAGCTTTGCCAGATACTTTGCCTTCAGCGCTTCGGAGGCATGCTTGTCCAGCGCCTCGACGGCGCCCATGGTCAGCGTCGGGCCGATGCCGAAGGCCATGGCGGCGGAGTTCCACATTTCGAGCGCGGCAACGCCGAGCATGGTCGGCAGGCCCTGGCCACCGAATTCTTCCGGTCCGGACAGCGCGTTCCAGCCACCGCCGATCCAGCTGCGGTAAAGCGCCCTCCAGCCGGGCGGCATGGTCACGGCTGCATCCTTCAGCACCGCGCCGTGCTCGTCGCCGATCTTGTAGAGCGGCGCCACTTCCTCGCTGGCGAAGCGGCCGGCCTCGGCCAGGATGGCGTCGACAAGGTCTTCGCCGAGGTCGCCGAACGCGCCGCTGTCGAGCGCCGGTTTGAGCCCGGCGACATGCTTGAGCGTGAACGAAATGTCGTCGACCGGGGCCTTGTACATGCCGCTTTCTCCTCCGCTGCTCCGACTGCTCGATCCTAGGACCCGGGCCGATGCAAAACCATCCGCCTCTGGGCGGCCTCCGACCTTCTTTTTACGTAAACGTCAAACTTTGTCACGCGGATTTTCATCGAACTTCGTCGTCCACAGGTGGAGCGGGAGCGTAGCGGATGCCGAGTACCATGTCGCGACCTCGCGCCAGGGGCGCAACGGTGCAGAATTCCGCGCCGTGGCAACGCTTCGAAGTCGCGGAATGCATACTATGGTCCGCGCCGCGTCGCTTCGCTCCTTGCTTCGCCATAGAATGACGAAATCGCGAGAGCGACAGGACTCCTGCCCGAAAGCACTTCCTTAACCATACCGGTCCACCATCGGTGTTTGGTCAGCGGGGATCCCCTGTTTGAAAACGCCGGCGCATCTTCTTCGCCGCTCAGCGATCGCTCTCGCGGCGATGATGGCGCTGACGTCAGCGGCTACAGCCTCGGACTTTTCCGAGCCTTGGCGGGATGGCGACCGCGCGCTGGTGGTCGACGCCTATGAATACAATTCCATCGACTGGGCGCAGCTTGCCACCGACAAGCGCATTGTCGGCTTCATCAACAAGGCCTCCGACGGGCTGCCGCCGCCCTATTTCTGCTACGGCGACGAGCCTACGGTCAAACTCTGCAAGACATTGTGGAAACGCTTTGCGGTGACGCGCGAGCTGTTTCAGACGCGCAAGGTGGTGGCCAAGGCGCTCGGCCTGAAATGGGGCGCCTATCATCTTGCCCGCCCCGGCAATCCGCTCGAGCAGGCCAACAGTTTCATCGATTTCGCCGAGCCAGCCCCTGACGATCTGCTCGCCCTCGATCTCGAAGGCAACGACCCCTCGCAATGGATGTCGCTCGAGGATGCCGAGGAATTCGTGCGCCAGGTGCACCGGCGGCTCGGCCGTTTCCCGATCCTCTACACCAACGGCAAGACCGCCCAGTACATCGCCGACAACCGCTACCAATACCGTCTGCTGTCGCGGCTGCCGCTCTGGTATGCGCGCTACAAGCCCGACATCGACGTGCATTTTCCGATGGGCAACTGGCAGGGCTATGCGCTGTGGCAGTTCTCGGCGCAGGCCAATTGCGGGCGCCTGCGCTGCCCCTACCGCGTCGCCGGCACGCCCAACGACATCGACGTCAACGTCGCGCCGATGGACGCGGCGGCACTGCGCCAGCAATGGCC
The DNA here is from genome assembly GCF_057786115.1 of Mesorhizobium sp. P170090. Lineage (NCBI taxonomy): Bacteria > Pseudomonadati > Pseudomonadota > Alphaproteobacteria > Hyphomicrobiales > Phyllobacteriaceae > Mesorhizobium > Mesorhizobium sp. P170090. The sequence continues at coordinate 2,714,524 of NZ_JBYNWH010000001.1, read as the reverse complement.
CTTCGGCGGCCTGATCGACGTGCCGCCCGACTACCTCGCCTCGATACCGGTGCCGGTGTCGCGCGCGGCCGGGCTCGCCGGCAAAGTCACCATCACATACGCCGATGTGGCGACGCCACCGACGGTCGAGGAAATGGTGGCGGTGCTCGGCGCGCGCTGGCAGACATTCCGCGCCGCCTTCCGCATGCCGGTGGTCAAGACGGTGCCGCGCCGCGCGCGCTTCGGTATTGCCGAGTATGTCGCCTGGAAGCGGACCACGTATCGTTCGGAGGCTCTGCTCGAGGCCGCCTTCTCGCAGGCCGCCGACCCGGTCAGCACCGCTTCGACGGAACTGGTTCGCGAGCGCTGAGGCTTATGTGGCGGCGCTGGCCTTTTCCCGCGCCACCGCCTGCCAGCCTATGTCGCGGCGGCAGAAGCCTTGCGGCCAGTCGATACGGTCGAGCGCGGCGTAAGCGCGGCTTTGCGCTTCGCCCACCGTCTTGCCTGATGCCGTGACGTTGAGCACGCGGCCGCCATTGGCGACCAGCGCGCCGCCATTGATGGCAGTGCCGGCATGGAAAATCTCAACGCCTTCGCCAGCGGCTCCGTCGAGAGCCCGAATGACCGAGCCTTTTTCCGGCGTCCCGGGATAGCCCTGTGCCGCCATCACCACGGTCAGCGCGGCATCGTCGCGCCAGCGGATCGAACTGTGCGCCAACTGGCCGTCGACGGCGGCGTTGAGCAGCACCAGCAGATCGTCCTTCAGCCGCATCATCAGCACCTGACACTCGGGATCGCCGAAGCGGGTATTGTATTCGATCAGCTTCGGCCCCTTGTCGGTGATCATCAGCCCGGCAAACAGAATACCGGCGAACGGCGCGCCAAGCTCGGCCATGCCGCGCATGGTCGGCTCGACGATCTCGCGCATGGTGCGCTCGACAATTTCGGGGCTCATCACCGGCGCCGGCGAATAGGCGCCCATGCCGCCGGTGTTGGGGCCGGTATCGCCATCGCCGACGCGCTTGTGGTCCTGCGCGGTGCCAAAGGGAAGTGCGGTCGTGCCGTCGCACAGGCAGAAGAAACTCGCCTCCTCGCCGGTCATGAATTCCTCGACCACGACCTCAGCGCCGGCGTCACCGAATGCGCCGTCGAAACAAGCATCGAGGGCGGCGCGCGCCTCGTCCAGCGTCATGGCGATGGTGACGCCCTTGCCGGCAGCGAGCCCATCGGCCTTGATGACGATCGGCGCTCCCATCTTTTCGACGTAGGCCTTTGCCGCGGTCAGATCGGTGAAGCGGCCATAGGCAGCGGTCGGGATATCGTATTTGGCGCAGAGGTCCTTGGTAAAACCTTTCGAGCCTTCGAGCCTTGCGGCGCGCTTCGACGGTCCGAAGACGCGGATGCCTTCGCCGCGCAGGTCATCGGCAATGCCGGCGACCAGCGGGCCTTCCGGCCCGACGACGACGAGGTCGATCGCGTTGTCCTTGCAGAAGCTGGCAACAGCGGCATGGTCGGCGATGTCGAGCTTGACCAGTTCGGCCTCGTGGGCGATGCCCGGATTGCCGGGCGCGGCATAGAGCCTGGTCAAAAGCGGCGAGGCCGCGATCTTCCAGGCCAGGGCATGTTCGCGGCCGCCGGAGCCGATCAACAAAACGCGCATGCCGATGTCCCTTGTCATTTCACGACAGGGACTGCGCTATTGCCCCGGGCGGCGCGGGTCAAGAGTTTTACCTTGCGCCATACCGGTTGCGCACGGGAACGTCGCGCCGAGAGCACGGCGTCCCCGGCCGGTATCAGCTCTGGAAGACGACCGGGAACCAGTCCTCGCGCAGTTTCTGGCCGGGCTTCATGTCATGGCCGGGATAGGGCGGCGAGGTACGGCCGGGGCGCTCGACATAGCGCGCATCGTCGCCGACCCAGCGCAGCGACAGCGCCCGGCGACGCGCCGCGGTCGGATTGCCGCGCGCACCATGCGCGGTGCGGAAGTCGAACAGGATGGCGTCGCCCGGCTCCATCTCCCATTCGAGCACCTTCAGCGACGGGTCCTTGTCTGGATCCGGCACGGGCAGATAATCGCCCTCGCCGGCATAGAAATTGCTGTCATCGAGCCAGCGCACCGGCAGGATCATCTTGTCCCATTTGTGCGAGCCGGCGATCAGCCGCAGCGTCGCTTCCTTGACCGGATCGATCGGAATCCAGAAGCTGACGGTCTGGGTGCCATCGACGAAGTAATACGGGATGTCCTGGTGCCAAGGCGTCGGCTTTTGCGTGCCCGGTTCCTTGACCAGCACATGGTCGTGGAAGAACTGGGCGCTGCGCGACTGCATCGCCGCTGCCGCGAGTTCCGCGGCCGGGGAATTGCGCACCACGTCGACGAATTCGGGAATGCGCTCCCAATTGCAGTAATCGTCGAAGAAGCTGCCCTTGCCGTTGGCGATGTCCGAGGCCGTGGCGCTGCGGTTTTGCATGTTGCGCTCGATGCCGGCGGCGATGGTGCCGACCCAGTCCTTGAAGGCGCCGCGTATGCAGACCGCGCCGTCGCGCTGGTAGTCGGCAATCGCTGCGGCATCAATATGTCTGGCGGCCATCTCATGTCTTCCCTGTTTCGATGACCGACTATCGCAGCCGCCGCACATCGCGTAAAATAATAACTTCTCATCTCCCTTATAGCTTTACTCTATGAACCTGACCCTCACCCAGTTGCGCTACCTCGTCACTGTTGCCCGTCACGGCAGCGTCACCGTGGCCGCCCGGATGCTGAACGTCTCGCAGCCCTCGATCTCGGTGGCGATCGACAATGTCGAAGCGACGCTCGGCCAGAAACTGTTCGTGCGCCAGCGCGGCAGCGGCATCGCGCTGACCTCGTTCGGCCGCAGCGCGGTGGCGAAGGCAAAGCAGGTGCTGGCCGAAGCGGACGAACTGGTTGGGCTCGGGACGCGCGACGCCGATGTCGGGGGCGAACTTGTGCTCGGCTGTTTCGAGGATCTGGCGCCCTATTTCGCGCCGGCGCTGATCCGCGCTTTTTCGCAACGCTGCCCGGCGGTCACCGTGGTGGTCCGCGACGAGACCTTCGAGACGCTCGGCCGGCGGCTCGGCGATGCGGCAATCGATCTCGGCCTGACCTACGATCTCGGCCTGCCCTCGCACTTCGCCCGCATCCTGCTGCATGAGCTGCGGCCACACGCGCTTCTGCCGCAAGGCCACGCGCTGGCCAGCCAGGCCAGTGTCAGCCTGGCGGAGCTGGCGACCCATCCCTTGATCACCACCGACCAGCCGCACAGCTGGCAGCATATGCTGGACCTGTTCCTCAGCCGCGGCCTGTCGCCGGTCTCGCAATCGACGGCGAGTTCGTTCGAACTGCAGCGCAGCATGGTCGCCAACGGCTTCGGCGTCGCGGTGAGCTACACCAGGCCTTATGGCGACAGGAGTTATGACGGGCTGCCGCTGGTCTGCAAGCCGCTGTCCGATCCGCTGCCGATGCAGCGCATCATCCTCACCCATGACACAAGGCAAAGGCTGTCGAAGGCGGCGCTGGCCTTCACGGAGGTGGCGAAGGAATGGTTTGCCAGCCACGATATTTTCACCGCCTAAGCGACAATGCGGCCGCTTGACGGCGCACGCCGCTGCTGCCACTCCAGCACGATGGAAACCATCCAGTCGAAAGCCGCACAGGGCCGCGTCGCCGACGCGCCGAGCGGCCATTGGGTCTACAAGATATTGCCGCGCTGGCTGTGGCCTTACGCGCAGCTTGCGCGCTGGGACCGGCCGATCGGCTGGCAATTGCTGCTGTGGCCCTGCTGGTGGTCGGCAGCGCTTGCGGCCAGCGCCTATCCCCGCCCGGCAGACCCGTTGCTCACATTGCTGCCGTCGCCGTGGTTCCTGTTCCTGTTCTTTGTCGGCGCCGTCGCCATGCGTGGCGCCGGCTGCACCTATAACGACATTGTCGACCAGGACATCGACAACAAGGTCGAGCGCACGCGCTCGCGGCCATTGCCGGCCGGCAAGGTGACGCGCCGCCAGGCCTGGATATTCCTGGTCATCCAGGCGTTGCTGGGCCTGGTCGTGCTGTTGCAGTTCAACGACTTCGCCATTCCGCTCGGCATCGTCTCGCTGGTCATCGTTGCCGTCTATCCCTTCATGAAGCGCTTCACCAACTGGCCGCAATTGGTGCTCGGGCTCGCCTTCTCCTGGGGTGCGTTAATGGGCTGGGCGGTCGAGTTCGGCGATCTCGATGGCCCGGCCATCATGCTCTATATCGGCTCGATCCTGTGGGTGATCGGCTACGACACTATCTACGCGCATCAGGACAAGGAAGACGACGCCATCGTCGGCGTGCGCTCGACGGCGCGGCTGTTCGGCGACAACACCAAGACCTGGCTGGTCGGGCTTTATGGCGGCACGCTGGTCTGCTTCGCCATCGCCTTCGCCTCGGCGCAGGCGCCGGTGGTGGCGCTGGCCGGGCTGATCGCCGCCGGCGCCCATATGGCGCGGCAGATAGCGGTTCTGGATATCGACGATCCCGATCAATGCCTGCGGCTGTTCAAATCCAACAACCAGGTCGGCTGGTTGATCTTCATCGGCCTGATCGGCGGTGCGCTGTGGGTGGCGCTAAAGCCGCTGGTTTAATCTCCTTCTCCCCGTCACTACACGGGGAGAAGGTGGCGGCAGCCGGATGAGGGGCAGCGCCAATCTTTGCAGTTGAGGTGAGATGCACAGCGGCGATATTGCGAGAAATGCCTCGGTCAGCGCCGCCCCTCATCGCCCTGCCGGGCGTTGGTCACTCGAAAAGCCAAGCAATTGGCTTTTCGTCCGCTACGCGGACCGCTCCTCAACCCTCGTATAGTGAGAAGAAGGCTGTCGTCGGCGGTTTCGCCAATCGCCGGTCAAGCTACTCTCTCGAAATAATCTCCTGGCCGTCGATCACCAGTCTCAGCCCGAGATTGCCGGCCCTGCGGCGGGCGAGGAAGCGCGGGCGGCGCGTGGTCGAGACCCGGCCCTTGCGGCGATCCTTTGCCGGCAGCGCCTTGATGGCGGCGCCGAGCGATTCCTCAAGCGTGCGGGCAATGCCGTCGGATTCGATCAGCAGCATCTGCAGCCGGTAAGCATCGGCCCAGGCGCGCCAGTCGGCGGCGACGTCGTCGAGATCGTCGGCCACCAGCAGCGGCACCGACAGCATCGGGTCGTTGTGCAGGAGTTCGAGGGTTACCGTGACATTGCCTTGCGCATCCTCCATCGCGCGGGCGGCGACGCCGCGAAACGCGTTGGCGGGCAGCGCGATGATCGCCGGCACGCCGCTCATCTCGAGCGTGCGGCGGATGACGGCGCCGCGCTGGTCGATGGTGAAGGTAACGTCGCCATAGTCGTCGCGCGTGGCATAGCTCACCACTTGCGGCAGGCGGAATGGGTCGAGGCGCATGTTGCGCCCGGCCCAGACGGGCTTCAATACACTGTTCATCTGCTGCCTTCCTGTGTTTCTCCTGAGAGCCGTTTTGCGGGTCTCTCCGGGCCGGTTTTCCCGGCCTCGTTGTGTGAAACATTAGCGCGAGCTTCTGCCGCCCGGCTTAAGAAAGTCAGTTAAATTTTGCTGATCTCAGGCGATGGTTATCGGAATGAGACCAGCCACAAAATGTTGAAAGGATCAGATAACCTTACCGGGATTCATGATGCCGGCCGGATCGAAGACGGCCTTCACCCGGCGCATCAGTTCGATCGCCATTGGCGGCGCGGTGGCGATCAGTTCGTCGCGCTTCAACTGGCCGATGCCATGCTCGGCCGAGATCGAACCGTGGAAGGAGCGCACGACATCGTGCACGGCATGGTTCATGGCGTGGTAGAGGCCGAGAAACGCTTCGTCGTCACCGCCCTCCGGCCGGGAGATGTTGTAGTGCAGATTGCCGTCGCCCATATGACCGAAGCAGACCACGCGCGCCTGCGGACTGACCGAAGCCACTGCACCGGCCGCCTTTTCGATAAACGCCGGGATGGATGCCACCGGCACCGAAATATCATGCTTGATCGAAGCACCTTCGGGCTTTTGCGAATCCGGCAGCACCTCGCGGAAGTTCCAGAACGCGTCGCCCTGCGCCAGGCTGGCCGCGATCACCGCGTCGCCGACGATGCCTTGTTCGAGGCCTGCCGACAGCACTTCTTCGATCAGCCCCCTGGCGTCCTCGGCCAAACGGCCCGACGACACCTGCATCAACACATACCATGGCCAATCCTGCGCCAGCGGCCGCGTGACGCCCTGCGCATGGCGCAGCGTGAAATCATAAGGACGCTGGCCGATCAGCTCGAAGGCGGTGAGTGCCGCCCCTGCCCGGTCCATCGCCAGGCTGAACAGCGCAAGCGCTGCTTCCGGCGACGACAGGCCGGCAAAGGCGACTTCGCGCCCCTTGGGCTTGGGAAACAGTTTCAGCACCGCGGCGGTGATGATGCCGAGCGTGCCTTCGGCGCCGACGAACAGGTTCTTCAGATCGTAGCCGGTGTTGTCCTTCTTCAGTTTGCGGAGATCGTCGAACACCTCGCCGGTCGGCAGCACGACTTCGACACCAAGGCAGAGTTCGCGCGCATTGCCATAGGCAAGCACGCCGGTGCCGCCGGCATTGGACGAGAGATTGCCGCCGATCTGGCAGGACCCTTGCGCGGCAAGCGACAGCGGAAACAGCCGGTCGGCGGCGTCGGCGGCTTCCTGCAGCGTCTGCAGGATGACGCCGGCCTCGACGGTTACCGTGTTGGAGAAGACGTCGATCTCGCGAATGCGGTTCAGCCGCGACAGCGACAGCACGATCTCGCGGCCGGAGGCATCCGGCACCTGGGCGCCGACCAGCCCGGTGTTGCCGCTTTGCGGCACGACCGGCGTTCCCGTCTCGCTCGCCAGGCGCATGATCCGGCTGACCTCGTCGACGCTGCCGGGACGCAGCACCAAGGCGGTCCTGCCGTGCCATAGGCCGCGCCGCTCGGTAAGATACGGCGCAATATCGGCCTGGTCGCGCAGCGCAAATTTGTCGCCGACGATTGCCGCGAAGCGGGCGATGAGAGCGGGATCGAGGTCGAAGGGTGCGTCGTTCATGGGCGCAAACTATGGCGCTCAATCGAGCTTGTCACGGGGGGCAGCGGCACGAAACAGCCGATCGTTGATCGCCTCGCCGAGCCCATCGAACGGGATCGGCTCGACGGCGATCGTCGCCGCGCCGCTGCGGTCGAGTTCCTGCAAATACGCGAACAGATTGCTTGCGGCTTCGCGCAAATCGCCTGACGCGGACAGGTTGCGCAAGGCGGCCGCCGCTTGCCAGCCTTCGGCGCGGTCGCCACCAAAGGCCAGCAAGGCCTCGCCTTCAGCCACACTCTGTGCATCGAGCCGCACCGATGCGCGCGGCGCATAATGCGACGCCAGCATGCCGGGCGCCTCGATGCCGGCTGTCGCGCCGCGCTGCAGCTTGATGCCGGTGACGGCCTCGATATCGGCGGCAGCGATGCCGCCTGGCCTCAGCAGCCGCACGCTGTTGCCTTCGACCTTGACGATGGTCGATTCCAGCCCGACCGGGGTGGCGCCGCCATCGACCACCAGCCGGATTTTGGCGCCGAGATCGGCCGCCACGGCTTGCGCTGTCGTGGCGCTTATCTTGCCCGAAGAGTTCGCGCTGGGCGCGGCCAGCGGCCGGCCGAGCCTGGCGATCAGCTCGCCGCCGAAGCCCCTCGGCATGCGGAGCGCGATCGCATCGAGCCCGGCGGTGACCAGCGGATGGATGCCGTTGCCGGGTCGGAGCGGCAGCACCAGCGTCAGCGGCCCCGGCCAGAACGCCCCGGCCAGCCGCTTCGACAGCGGGTCGAAGATCGCAATGCGCTCGGCCATCGCGAGATCGGCGACATGGGCGATCAGCGGGTTGAAGCGCGGCCGGCCCTTGGCTTCGAAGATGCGGGCGACGCCGACGCCATTGGTCGCGTCGCTGGCCAGTCCATAGACGGTCTCCGTCGGGATAGCGACGACGTCGCCGCCCTCAAGCAGCGCCAACGCCTGCTCCATCGCTTCGCCGACGGATAGTATCTCAGCCACTCGCTTCACCTCACAGGCGCCGGACCTAAAGCGCGTCGCGCTGAACCGGATTCATGCGACTGCTTTAGGTCTTTGTTTTGATGCATGTCGTTCTCTCAAAACCGGGGCCACTTTTGAGCGACATGCGTTAGAGCGGTTCAGCTGTTCGCTGAAACGCTCTAAGTATTTGTTTTTGCGCAATTCCGGACGGAAAACCGCTACTCACTTTTCCTGGAATTGCTCTAATACGGCAGTGGTTTTCGGGCAAGCCGGCGTTGGCGAATTATCAATGCCTAAAATGCTACGTTTCCCTGCAAGCCGGCATCAATCCACTGGGGTTAGGCTACTTGGGTTAGGGCTGGCAGCTTGTTGGGCAAGGGGACGGTTTCGATGTCGATGCGTGTGCTTGGAGCGCTTGGTTTCACCCTGGCGGCGATGACCGGTGGGGCGCACGCCTCGTCGATCGTCTTTCTCGGCGTCTCGACCTCGACGCCATCAGTCATCAAGGTTGGCGGATCCGAACCGGTCAGGATCGCCTCGTCGCCATCGATCGTCGCGCTCGGCGATGCCCAGCCCGATGTGACTTATGAAAAGGTCGCGGCGATCCCCGAAAAGCCTAGGCACGGCCAGGACCCGATGATCATTCGCGGCGGCATCGTCGGCGGCGCCTTCGCCGCGCCGGCTCCGGCCAGGGCGAGCACTTCAGCGCCGGCAGCGGAGACGACGGCAGAGACCGCACCAGCAGGAACTGCAACGGCATCGAACGGCAAGCCCGAGTCGCAACCGGCAGCGCCGCAGCCGGCAGCAACACCGCAGCAGCCGATCGAGGGCGTCGGCAAAGCCGAGTAGGCCATTCAGCCAAGACAGTCGGCCAAGACAGTCGGCCGATCCATTCCGCTTGACGCCGATCGACGCCCCGGCGCACGATCGGCTTGGCGGCGGCGGCCCCAATTTCGCCAATCGGTTTTGGCATGAGCGCGCCGGGTTGTAGGAGAGCGAGGGGTTATCATGAACATGACGAAATCTTTGATTATTGCCGGCCTGTTGCTGGCGTCACCTATAGGTGTCGGCGGCGCGCAGGCCGGTGACGAGCTAGGGTCCTACGTCGCGCGCATTTCCGATCGCGACCACCATGCCAGCGACGGCTATGAGCTGAGCAGCGCAGCACAGATGGTGCGGCAGGACCGTGCCAACTGGCACAAGTTCCACCGGCGCGATGCCGACGACCAGGGCGATGACTGGTTCCGCAGCAACGATGATCGCGCGTATCTGGAACGCATGCTGAAGCGCGGTGGCGCGATGAGCTCCTCGACACGGAACGCCATCGTCAATGGCGAGCCGCTGATCCAGGTCGACGTCTATTCAGACAGCGTGCATGTCAGCATTTTGGAGGACTGACGGAGTCAGCCTCGGGAGGACTGAAAACAAGACGGGCGGCGTGTGAACGCCGCCCGTGTTCGGGCTTGTCCGTCCCTTAGCTAGCCAGCTATTCTGGAGAAATCAGCCACCTGGTCGGTGGCCGTGCGGATGCGGGCGAGCAATGCCAGACGGTTGGCGCGCACGGCCTGGTCCTCATCATTCACGAGAACACGTTCAAAGAATGAATCAACCGGTTCGCGCAGCACGCTAAGCGCCAGCATGGCGGCGGAAAAGTCTTCGTTTTGAATCGCTTCGCCGGCTTCTCTCTCCGCCTGATTCACCGCTGCAAACAGCGATTTCTCGGCCTCCTCGCGAAACAGCGCCGGCTCAACAGTCTCGGCGACGAGCGTTTTCTTCTTCTCCTCGGCCGCCAGAATGTTGGCCGCGCGCTTGGTGCCGGCGAGCAGGTTCTTGCCATTCTCGGTGTCGAGGAAGGAGCCCAACGCTTCGACGCGGCGGACGATCTGCAGGAGGTCGTCCGACTGCGATTGGCCGATCTCCCCCCTTGTGGGGGAGATGCCCGGCAGGGCCGAGGGGGGCGCGCCAGAATGAGAGGTCGGTTGGACAGCGCCCCCCTCTGTCGGCTTCGCCGCCCCCACAAGGGGGGAGATTGGCGCGCTTCCACCACCTGCCAGCACGGCGTCAATGAGATCATGCCGAGCGCCCTGGTCGCGGAGATAGACCTTCAGGCGATCGTGGAAGAAGGCGAGGAGGTCGGAGCCAAAGGCCCGTCCAGCCTTAGACGCGAGATAACTCGCCGTTTGATAGGCACTATCGAAGAGCGATGTCAGCGGCAGTGAGATCCCATTCTCGATCAGGATTCTCACCACGCCCAGTGCGGCCCTTCTCAGCGCGTAAGGATCCTTCGAGCCCGTGGGCTTTTCATCGATCGCCCAGAACCCGACCAGCGTATCGATTTTGTCGGCGAGTGCGACGGCAATCGACACCGGATCGGTCGGCACGCGGTCGGACGGACCTTGCGGCTTGTAGTGTTCCTCGATCGCCGCGGCCACGGACGGATGCTCACCCTGCAGCAGCGCATACTTGCGCCCCATGGCGCCTTGCAGTTCGGGGAATTCTCCGACCACTTCGGTGGTGAGATCGGCCTTGGCGAGCACCGACGCACGCCCGGCGAGCGCGGCAATCTCCCCCCTTGAGGGGGAGATGTCGCCGAAGGCGACAGAGGGGGTCGTCTCGCGTGGAGCGCCAACTCCCTCTTTCTTCGAGAGACCGGACGGCGTCGCGGCAGCCGAAGCGACCCCCTCTGGCCTGCCGGCCATCTCCCCCTCGAGGGGGAAGATGGAGTGCGCCACTGTCGGCGCGATCTCTTGCGCCAGCCGCTTGATCCGCTCCACCCGCTCGCCTTGCGTGCCGAGCTTGGCGTGGAAGGTGACATTGAGATGGTCGAGGCGGGCCATGCGCTGGTCGAGCGGTTTCTTCAGATCGAGGCCGAACTTTTTTGCCGATGCCTCGAGCTCTCCCAGATCGGGCAGATCGCCCTGGTCGGTCTTCCAGAAATACAGCGCGTCCGACAGGCGGGCACGCACCACCTTGCCGTTGCCGTGCGCGATCTCCTTGCCGCCGTCCTTGGCCTCGATGTTGGCGGTGAGGATGAAGCGGTTGGAGAGGTTTTCGCCGTCGCCTTGCGGCCGGGTGACAAAGCATTTCTGATTGGCGCGGATGGTTAGCCGGACCACCTCGGGCGGAATGGCGAGAAAGGCCTGCTCGTATTCGCCCATCAGCACCACCGGCCATTCGACCAGGCCCGACACTTCTTCCAACAACCCTTCGTCCTCGACCAGATCGAGCCCGTTGGCGAAGGCGAGGTTGCGGGCGTCGGCAAGGATGATCTCCTTGCGGCGGTCGCCATCGAGCACGACCTTGGCCGCTTCCAGCTTGGTCACGTAATCGTCGAAGCGGCGCACGGTGATTTCACCCGGCGCCATGAAACGATGGCCATAGGTGATATTGCCCGAGCGGATGCCATCGATCTCGAAATCGACCACCACCGGCTCCTCGGTCTCCGGGCCGAAGGTGCACAGGATCGTCTGCAGCGGCCGCACCCAGCGCAGCGAACCGGGCTTGGCCGAAGCCGGCCCCCAGCGCATCGATGTCGGCCACGGGAAGCTGCGGATGATGGCCGGCACCAGTTCGGCGACGATTTCTTCCGCCGCCCTGCCCGGCTTCGAAATATGGGCGACGTAGAAATCGCCCTTCTTCGGATCGGAATGGACATGCGCCTCGGCAACCGAGGCAAGGCCTGCCTTGCGCAGAAAACCCTGCACCGCCTGTTCCGGCGCCGCCGTCGACGGCCCCTTGATCTCCTCGTGGATGTCCTTCGAGCGCGCGGTCAGGCCCCTGACATCGAGCGCCAGGCGCCGCGGCGTCCAGTATTCGCGCGCGGCGTCATAGGTCAGACCCGCCTCGACCAGACCGTCGGTCAGCATCTTCCTGAGATCGCCCGCCGCCTTGCGCTGCATGCGGGCGGGGATTTCCTCGGAGCGGAGTTCCAGCAACAAATCCGGCATCAGAGTTTCTCCACCCGCATGCCTTCTCCCTGATTGCGCGTCCTCGCGCCTCCGGCGCTGCGGTTGCGCGGCCGGGCGGGGATTTCCTCGGAGCGAAGTTCTAGCAAAAGATCAGGCATCAGAGTTTCTCCACCCGCATGCCTTCTCCCTGATTGCGCGTCCTCGCGCCTCCGGCGCTGCGGTTGCGCGGCCGGGCGGGGATTTCCTCGGAGCGAAGTTCTAGCAAAAGATCAGGCATCAGAGTTTCTCCACCCGCATGCCTTCTTCCTGATTGCGCGTCCTCGCGCCTCCGGCGCTGCGGACGCGCGGCTGGGCGGGGATTTCCTCGGAGCGAAGTTCTAAGAGCAGGTCTGGCATGGTTAAGCTCCCACCCTCCCCTTGATGGGGAGGGTCGGCGCGTAGCGCCGGGGTGGGGTGGCGACCTCTCAGCCGCCGATACCTTCGGCACCATCGCGCAAACGCAGGTGTGATTTTCGTTCTTCCACCGCCGCATAGATCGTATCGAGCACGGAATCCAGTTCGTTTTTGATTTCATGGTTCCAGAAGCGAATGACGCGGTAGCCTTGGCTCTCGAACCATTTCGTTCGACGCTCGTCATGGCGCAGCTGGTCATCGAAGCTGTGATGGGCACCGTCCACCTCAATGATCAGCTTCAGCCGGTGGGAGATGAAATCAGGGAAGTAAACGCCTACCGACGCCTGCCTGCGAAAATGAGTGCCTTCTACTGGAATGCGCCACAGATGCCGCCACAGGATGCGTTCCTCGTCGGTCATCGCCGCGCGAAGCCTTTGCGCAGACTGCAGCTTGAATCGATCGAGTTTTGGCATGGAACGTCGCGCTGTCACCCCCACCCGCCGCTTCGCGGCGACCTCCCCCATCTAGGGGGTGGTAAGAGGGCATGGCAACTCGGCTGACCGCTGTTTCCAGGAATTTTGACCCCCCCTGTCGGGCCGCAACCAGCCCGCCCGTCCTTTGATCAAAGATTTCCATGAACCAAACGCAGCGCTGAAGCGACCAACGCTCAGGCAGGGACCTATTGGCTGAACGACCATGAAAACGGCATCGAGACTTCTCCAGATCATCGCGCTCAGCGCCTGTTTCGCCGCGCAGGTGCATGGCGCCTTCTCGATGCCGGGCGTACGGCAGGCTATGCGGACCATGGCGGGGTCGACTGGCCCGATGTTGGCCCCAATCAACATTTCCCTCGAAATGATGAAGTGAGCCTCAGGCGGCGAGCCCGCCGGCCTGGGTCTGCAAAAATGCCTCGCCGCAGGCTTTCGCCAGATTGCGCACCCGCAGGATGTAGCTCTGCCGCTCGGTCACCGAAATCACGCCGCGCGCGTCGAGCAGGTTGAAGACGTGGCTGGCCTTGATGCACTGGTCATAGGCCGGGAAGACCATGCGGTGCATCGGCAGATTGTCGTTCGAAGCCGGGGCGCCGGCCGCGAGCAGCGCCTTGCATTCGGCTTCGGCGTCCTCGAAATGCCTGAGCAGCATGGCGGTGTTGGCATATTCGAAATTGTGCCTGGAATATTCCTGCTCGGCCTGCAGGAAGACATCGCCATAGGTGACTTTTTCGGCGCCTTCTCGGCCATTGAAGTTGAGGTCGTAGACATTGTCGACGCCCTGCACATACATGGCCAGCCGCTCCAGGCCGTAGGTCAGTTCTCCCGCCACCGGCGCGCATTCGATGCCGCAGACCTGCTGGAAATAGGTGAACTGCGACACTTCCATGCCGTCGCACCAGCACTCCCAGCCGAGCCCCCAGGCGCCAAGCGTCGGGCTTGCCCAGTCGTCCTCGACGAAGCGAATGTCGTGCAGCAACGGATCGACGCCGATCGCCTTGAGCGAGCCGAGATAGAGCTCCTGCAGGTTCGGCGGGTTGGGCTTCAGGATCACCTGGTACTGGTAATAATGCTGCAGCCGGTTGGGGTTTTCGCCGTAGCGGCCGTCCTTGGGCCGGCGCGAGGGCTGGACATAGGCGGCGTTCCAGCCCTTGGGCCCGAGCGCGCGCAGCGTGGTGGCCGGATGGAAGGTGCCGGCGCCGACTTCCATGTCGTAAGGCTGCAGGATGACGCAGCCATAGGCGGCCCAGTAATTGTGCAGGGTCAGGATCAGCCCCTGGAACGAGCGGCTGGGATGTATATGGGCTGGACTGTCTGACGTCACGGCGGCCTCGGAAAGCGCTGAAATGATGCCATTCCCTAGTTGCCGGGCCGGCTAGCGTCAAGGCAGCGCCTATCGCCGCCTTGATGAGAGGTTGAACGCTTTGCTTCGGACTGGCCCATTGCCGGACGGTGCCGGTGGCCGTTTGCTCGCCCAGCTTCAACGACAGAGGTTCAGCCATGCAAGGCCAGCTCACCGTACGCCCCGTCACCCGAGAGGATTACGAGCAATGGCTGCCGCTGTGGGACGGCTACAATGCGTTTTACGGCCGCTCGGGCGAGACCGCCCTGCCCGGTGACATCACTGCAATGACATGGTCGCGCTTCTTCGATGCCTATGAGCCTATGCATGCGCTGGTCGCGGAGAGCGAAGGCAAGCTTCTCGGTCTTGTCCACTATCTCTATCACCGCACCACGACGGCGATTTCGCCGAACTGCTATCTGCAGGACCTCTTCACCAATGAGGCGTCGCGCGGCAAGGGCGTCGGCCGGGCACTGATCGAAGACGTCTATACCAGGGCGCAAACCGCAGGCTCCAGCCGCGTCTACTGGCTGACACACGAAACCAACCACACGGCGATGAAGCTCTACGACAAGATCGGCGATCTCTCGGGCTTCGTCGTCTACCGAAAGCTGTTCTAGAATGAGCGCCAACGCTGGGTCTGCGCCCCGTCGCTTCGCTCCTTGCTCCGCCATAGAATGACGATCGCGATAGGGCGTCTCTATCTCTTTGTTTCTGTCGCAATTCCGAGCGGAAAACCGCGCACACTTTTCCTGGAATTGCTCTAAGACGCCAAGCCGAAACAAAAACGGGGCTCAGCGAGCCCCGTTTCATCAGAAGTATGGCCCGATCACCCCTTCGGCGCTGGCGGGGTGGCCGGCTTGACCTTCGGGGTTTCCTGCGCCGTGTTGGATTCGATCGGCGGCAGGCCCTTCATCAGCTTCTGCTGCAAAATGGCAAGCACATCGGGATCCGGCTTCAGGTCGCGCGCCTGGTTCCACTGGAAAGTGGCTTCGAGCTTGCGGCCGACGCGCCAATAGGCATCGCCGAGATGGTCGTTGAGCACCGGATCTTCCGGCTTGAGCGACACGGCGCGCTCCATTTCGCGCACGGCGTCGTCGAACCGGCCCATGCGGAAATAGGCCCAGCCCAGCGAATCGACTATGTAGCCGTCGCTCGGCCTGAGGTCGACGGCCTTTTGGATCATCGCCAGGCCTTCCTTGAGGTTCATGTTCATGTCGACCCAGGAATAGCCGAGATAGTTCAGCACCTGCGGCTGGTCGGGGAACAGTTCCAGCGCCTTGAGGAAGTTCGGTTCGGCCTTGGGCCATTCCTTCAGCCGCTCATAGGCGATGCCGCGCTGATAGTAGATGTTCCAGTTGGCATTGGTCGGCGTCTTCAGCACCGCGACCGCCTTGTCATAGAGAGTGGCGGCGGAGCGGAAATCCTCCTTCGAGGCATAGACCCCGCCGAGCGCCAGATAGGCGCGCATGTCATCGGGGTGAGCTTCGACGAATGTCTTCAGATGGGCGATCGCCTCGTCGTGACGGTTGAGATCGGCAAGGTTGAGGCCGAGCTGCAGGTCGGAAAGCTCTTTCAGAGGCGAAGAGGCTGGAATGCGGCTATAGAGGGCAATGGCGCCTTCGCCGTCCTTCAACTGCTCCGCAACGGCGGCAAGCTGCACCAAAGCGGCGTCGCTGTCGGGCTTGAGCGCGAGCGCATATTGCAGATAGAGGCGCACGAACGGCTCGCCGCCGCCGCGATTGAGCGCGATGGCGAGGTCGAGCAGGATTTCAGCGGCGCCTTCGGAGGGACTGGCGACGAAGGGCTCGATCTTGTCGCCCTTGCTGATCCTGTCGCGAAGCGCCTGGATGTCGAGCTTGCCGGGCGCGAACGCCTCGGCCTTGTCGAGCACGTAGAGCGCCTTGTTCTTGTTGCCCTTGCGCGCCAGGAAAGACGCGTAGGCCTGGGCGTTGCGCATCCATGTCTCGGGCGCGGCACCGCCGGCCGTGACGTCGGTCAGGGTCGCGTCATAAAGCGCGTCGGCCTTGTCCGATAGGCCTGCGGCATCGGCGATCAGCGCGCGGTGGAAGGACTTGAACAGGCCGAACCAGTCAGGCCCCTGCAGTTTGTCGATCGAGGCCATCGCCCCGGTGGGGTCGCCGGCGCCCTCTTGTGCCCAGCCGGACATGACGCCGGAAATCAGTCGGTCGAGATCGGATTCGAGCGACAGCTTGAGCCAGTACTGCGCCTTGGTGAAATCCTTCTTGTGGAAGGAATCGACCGCCAGAGCCAGACGCGAGAAGCGCTCGACGTCGGGAACTGCCTTGAGGTTGTCGGCATAGACCAGCGATTCCTCGAAGCGGCCTTGCGCGATCAGCGACAGCATCAGGCTTTGCTGCAGCGAGGTGTCGCCGGGATTGAAGGCGAGCGCCTGCTTGTAATAAGCGATGGCATTGTCGAGGTCGTTGTCGCCTTCGGCGATGCGGGCGGCGAGATAGGCGCCCGAGAAGGAGGTGATCTTGACCGGGTCGGTCAATTCCTTGGCGTAGGCAGGCAGCGGAGAAATCGCCATCCCTGCCACAATTGCCAGCCCCGCGAGCCAGCGCGCACTTCCTTGCCGCATCGTATCCCTTTCAGCCAAGCGCCATCCCGCGTCGGCGCGGAGAAGCCATAGACTCGATGTTTCCTGACAAAGCATGGCCTTTTTGGGGTCAGGCTTCAATCCGGGCCGAATTCACAATCGGGTCACCCGATTAACAAACCATGGCGACGCAGACACTGTCGGTTCCGACAATAGCAGATCGGGGTTGGGAGCTACAGCCTGACGTCGCGATATCCGCCTGCCGCTATCGTGCTGCACAGGCCGGCCCACTCGCAACCCTGGCAGGCCTCACGCGTCACGCCGGCTGAAAAGGCCGCGCGCAAGGCGGCAAGCGTTGCCGCGTCGAGGCTGAGACGGACGCCCGCCTCGATGGGCCGGGCCAGCAGCTTGCCGACATCGCGTGCTGCCAGCTCGTCCCGGCCTGCCGCGCTTTCGCGCAAGCAGTGGGGCTCGGCCTCGCCGAGCAGCGGCCGACAGATGTCGTCGGGGCCGGAGACGATCAGAATATCCTCGCCCCGGCCCAGACGTTTCGCGATCACGTCATAATTGGCGACGAAGGCTGCGCTGTACCCTTCGCCAATATAGGTCAGCAGGCAAAGCAGATGGTGGGAGCGCAGCCGGACGGTCATCGGTCAGGACGCGCCAGCGGAGCCTGTTCCATCCCGATGGTATCGGGATGGGGCTCCATCTCTTTGTTTGAGCATGATCTCTTCCGAAAACCGGACTCCACTTTTCGGGATCATGCTCCTGCCGGGTCCGCCTTGTTGCTCCAAAACAGCTTGAGCGTCGCGGCGCCGAGCGCCGATTTCAACAGACCGCCGACGAGGAACGGCAGGAAACCGAAGGCGATGGCCTGTTCGAGGCCGATCATGACGGCGAGCCAGGCCGTTCCGAGAACCAGGCAGGTGAGGTTGCCGAGGACCATGCCGGCGAAGGCGAGCAGCACGCGGTTGCCGTTCCAGCCGCGTTCGGCCAGCCAGCCGACCAGCGCGCCGACGACCGGGAAGGCGAAGAGATAACCGGCGGTCGGCCCGGCAAAATGCTGGATGCCGGCAGCTCCGCCCGATAGCACCGGCAAACCCACAGCGCCCTCGACGAGCCATGCGGCGATGGTGATCGCGCCGAGCCGCCAGCCGTAGAGCGCGCCCACCAGCGTCACCGCAAAGGTCTGCATGTTCATTGGAACCGGCAGCATCGGCACTTCCATGTAGGAGGCGAGCGCAATGGACAGCGTGCCGATGACGATGGCCGCGGCTTGCCAGGCATACGAGCGGGTTTGCAGGCGCAACGGGCTGAAGGAGGGCTTGGAGGGCGAAAAGGCGATGTCGGTCATGGCGGCTTCCCTGGCTGGTTTGAATTATAGATAATTTTGTTGTTCGATCTATTATCGAATCCATATTTGCGCGGGAATGGCAACCCTCGCCCCTAAAAAGGCTTGGGCTTGCGTGTCGAATAAAGGACATTTGGAAAAGCTGGCGGGACAGCACCCCCCTCTGGCCTGCCGGCCATCTCCCCCGCAAGTGGGGAGATCGGATGTCGCCTTTGCTTTCGCCAATGGCCGACGTTGCAGGACTAACGCAACGGCAAAGCTGTTGATCTCCCCCCTTGCGGGGGAGATGTCCGGCAGGACAGAGGGGGGTGTGAAGGATCGCTACGCGCGGAATCCGACGACTTGTCCCTTCGTCCCTACCCGACGATGGCAAACGCTTCGCGCATCTTGCCCGACGCGGTCTTGACCGGTTTCTGGCCGATCCACTGAACGTGCCGGCCAAGCGTGGCCGCGGCCAATTCGGTGTTGCCTTGCCGCAGCGCGCTCAGGATCGCGCGATGATCCTGGTCGGTGCGGATTTCCCATTCCGAGCGCCAGGCGGCGAACAGGAAGCGGGCGCTTGCGGCGTGCAAATCGTCGATGGTGGCGATGAGCCGCGGCATGCCGCAGGGCGCCAGGATCAGCCGGTGGAAGGTGCGGTTGGCCTCCTCCCAAGAGCGGACATCGCGGGATTTGTCGCCGGCCTTTGTGGCTTCTTCGGCAAGGTTGAGAATGGAAGCCGTCAGATGCGGCGCGGCATGGCGCAGCGCCAGCACTTCGAGCGCTGCCCGCATTTCGGCGACTTCCCTGACTTCGCCGAGGTCGAAGGCGGCGACGCGTACGCCCCGCCTGGGCTCACTGACCGCCAGCCCTTGCGCCTCCAGGCGCCGGAAGGCTTCGCGCACCGGGACATGGCTGGTCTGGAATTCCTCGGCGATGTGATCCTGCCGCAGCCGGGCTCCCGGTTCGATCGCACCCGATATGATGCGATCCGCCAGCACCTTGCTGATGCGCACGGCGATGGTGTCGTCTGCGGTCTTTGCCATGTTTTATAGATAATTTGCACTGCTGCCGATTGTCGAGCGGTGATTGCCCGATTTTGCGTGCAAACTTGCTTTGGCGCCAGGCGCGGGTCAGTTCACCCGGCTGATGCAGAAGTCGATGACGTCGATCAGCGCCGATTTCTGCGGCGTCGCTTCCAGCGGCGCCAGCGCGTCGCGGGCGATCTCGCCGAAATGGCGGGCCCGTCCGATGGTGTCGGCAATGGCGCCATGGCGGGTCATCAGGCCGATCGCCTTTTCCAGGCCGGCATCGTCGGTGACATTGTCCTCGATGGCGCGCTTCCAGAAGGTGCGCTCGGCCTTGGTGCCGCGCCGGTAGGCGAGGATGACCGGCAGCGTCACCTTGCCTTCGCGGAAATCGTCGCCGACATTCTTGCCCAGCTCCTGGCTGGAGCCGCCGTAATCCAGCGCATCGTCGATGAGCTGGAAGGCAAGGCCGAGATTCATGCCGTAGGAGCGCAATGCGGCGCGATCGTTGCGCGTCGCCGATGCGATGACCGGACCGACCTCGGCGGCAGCCGAGAACAGCGCCGCGGTCTTGGCCTTGATGACGGCGAAATGCTCGTCCTCGGTGGTATCCAGGTTCTTGGCTGCCGCCAGCTGCATCACCTCGCCCTCGGCGATGATCGAGGCGGCGCTGGACAGGATGTCGAGCGCTTCCAGCGAACCGACATCGACCATCATGCGAAAAGCCTGGCCGAGCAGGAAATCGCCGACCAGCACGCTCGCCTGGTTGCCCCAGATCATGCGGGCAGTCTTTTTGCCGCGCCGCATGCCGCTCTCGTCGACGACGTCGTCATGGAGCAGCGTGGCGGTGTGCATGAACTCGACCGCGGTGGCGAGCTTGACGTGGCCCTCGCCGGAATAGCCGAACATCTGGGCCGCCGCGAGCGTCAGCATGGGACGCAGCCTTTTGCCGCCCGACGAGATCAGATGATTGGCGACCTCCGGGATCATCTCGACGTCGGAGCCGGCCTTGGACAGGATCAGTTTGTTGACGCGCCCCATATCGGCTGCTGTCAGGTCGATGAGATCCTTGATGGAGGCGGGTTCCCGCTTCCCGTTTTCGATGTTGAGAACGACACCCACCAACAAACACTCCCGTCTTTGATCACGCGTGCGACGGCACCCTGGTCCCGCCTGGGACTCTAGGGCGGCACATACGGGCACGGCAAGAGGCGAATTGGCGCGGCTGCGGTGACGGCGTGTCAACCTTAGCGACCGCATGCCGTTGCCCGAAAACCGCTCCACACTTTTCGGCGCCATGCTCCAGCGTTTACATCAACGCTGCAACCTGCGAACTTCGTCCGATGATAGAACTCGTGCGCACCAACGATGCCGTGATCATCTCCTTTGTCGAATTGCTGATGCGCGATGCCGGGATTGCCTGCTTCGTCGCCGACCAGAACATGAGCATTCTCGAAGGGTCGATCGGTCTTTTGCAGAAGCGCGTGATGGTCGATGCCGACCAGGCCGATCAGGCGCGGCGCATCTTGAAAGACGCCGGCATCGAGAACGAAATCCGCCTGACATAATGGCTGAAGCGAGCGCGCTTACCAGCGATACGCCGGCCCACACGGTCGATGCCTTCCATCGCGGCCGCTTCTGGCTTGTCCAGCCCAGGACAGGGCATCGCGCCGGGATGGATGCCATGATGCTGGCGGCAGCAGTTTCATCCGGCTTTTCTGGACGCCTCGCCGATTTCGGCGCCGGCGCCGGTGCGGCGGGTCTCGCCGTGCTGTCGCGCTGCCCAGAGGCGCAGGTCGTGCTCGTCGAACGGTCGGCCGAGATGGCAGGCTTCGCCACAACCACGCTCGCCCATCCCGGCAATGCGCATCTCGGCAATCGCGCCTCGGTGCTGACCGCCGACGTCACGCTGTCAGGCCGGGCGCGGACGCAAGCCGGCCTCGCCGACAATTCCTTCGATTTCGTCATCATGAACCCGCCCTTCAACGCGGCGCAAGACCGCGCCACGCCAGATCCGCTGCGGCGGCAGGCGCATGTCATGGACGACGGGCTGTTCGAAAGCTGGATCCGGAGTGCGGCTGCCGTCGCCAAGCCGCGCGGGGGCCTGGCCGTCATTGCGCGGCCGGAACAGCTTGGCGACCTCCTCCATGCGCTGTCGGGCCGCTTCGGCGACGCCGAGATGCTGGCCGTGCATCCGCGCCCGGAAGCAGCCGCAATCCGCATTGTCGTCAGGGCAGCGCTCGGCGCGCGCGGCAAGCTGTCGATCCGCCCGCCTTTGATGCTGCATGGGCAAACGGGCGACGGCCCGTCGGAACGAACCGAGATGATCAACAACGGACTGGCATCGCTGTTTGGCGATTGATTTGGGCCCGTCAGTGTCGTTGCCGCAAAACCGGCACACAGTTGGCTGAGATGGATTGCAGCATTGCCGTTGACCGGCAAATCCCTACATGCGTTGAAGCCATTTGGAGACAGCCACCTCGTGAAACGCCTTTTCAACCGCCTGCTGCCGAAATCCTGGCGATCCAGCGTCGTCACCATTCCCGTCATCAGGCTGCATGGCACCATCATGGCCGGCGGCGGCCCGTTCCGGCCGAGCCTCTCCTTGGCGTCCACCGCCGCCCTCATCGAAAAGGCGTTCCTGTTCGATGCGCCCGCCGTCGCCATTTCGATCAATTCGCCTGGCGGCTCGCCGGTGCAGTCGCGGCTGATCTTCAAGCGCATCCGCGACCTCGCGGTCGAGAAGAACAAGAAGGTGCTGGTCTTCGTCGAGGATGTGGCGGCCTCGGGCGGCTACATGATCGCGGTCGCCGGCGACGAGATCTTTGCCGATCCGTCCTCCATCGTCGGTTCGATTGGTGTCGTCTCGGCCTCGTTCGGCTTTCCCGAGTTGATGAAGAAGATCGGTGTCGAGCGCCGTGTCCACACCGCCGGCCAGAACAAGGCGGTGCTCGACCCGTTCAAGCCGGAGAAGAGGGAAGACGTCGAGCGCCTGAAGGCGCTGCAGCTGGAAGTGCACGAGACCTTCATCGACCTGGTCAGGGAACGCCGTGGCACCAAGCTGAAGGACGATCCGGACCTGTTCACCGGCCTGTTCTGGACCGGCAAGAAAGGGCTGGAGCTTGGCCTCGTCGATGCGTTGAGCGACATGCGCACGGTACTGAAAACCCGCTTCGGCGCGAAAACCCAGCTCAGGCTGGTCACCGCGCCGCGTGGCCTGTTTGGCCGCATCGGCCTGTTCGGCTCGAACTTTTCAGCGCCCGATATTGCCGCCGCCGCCGCAAGCGGCGTGATCGATGCGGCGGAAGAGCGCGCATTGTGGGCGCGCTTCGGGCTTTGAAAAAGCGGGGAAAGCGTCTAGCATAAGCGCTTGACAGTCTGCCTTGCCGCCTTGCGAGGGAGGAGCTTTGAAATGCCACAGATCATTTTCTTCGCAGTTGTCGGCGCCGCCGCTTATTTCGGCTACCGCACTTTCGTCCGCGAGGCCGAACGTGTGACCGCCAAGGTGCGGCGCACCGAAAAGCAGGCAGCCAACGGCACCAACGGCACGCTGGTCCAGGATCCCAAGACCGGCGAATACCGCTTGGCCAAGGACTGAGCATCATCCCGTCAGCAGCCGACAGTTTGGATGCCGCAGCCCGGACGTGGCTTGCGCCCGCCAAGATAAATCTGGCGCTGCACGTCACCGGCAGGCGCGCCGACGGGTATCATCTGCTTGAGAGCCTGGTCGTTTTCACCCGCTTCGGCGATAGGGTCGAGATCGAGCCTGCCGACGCCGACCGGTTCTCCGTATCGGGCCGTTACGCGACTTCCGTGCCGATCGACGACAGCAATCTGGTGGTGAAGGCGCGCGAGGCGCTGCGCAGGCAGGCCGGCCAGCAGAGCACGGCGCCGGTTGCCATCCGGCTGGAAAAGAACCTGCCGGTCGCATCCGGGGTCGGCGGCGGCTCGAGCGACGCGGCGGCGGTATTGCAGGGTCTTGTCCGGACCTGGGGGCTCGACATCGGTGAGGCCGAACTGAGCCGGATCGGTCTCACGCTCGGCGCCGACGTGCCGATGTGTCTTGCGGCAAAACCGCTGGTTGCGCGTGGCGTCGGCGACGAGCTGTCGCTGGTGCCGGATTTTCCGGCGCTCGCTTTGGTGCTGGTCAATCCCGGCGTCGCCGTCTCGACGCCCGATGTGTTCAATGCACTTGAAAAACGCGACAATGAAGGACTGCCGCCGCTGCCGCGCGGTTTCGATTTCCACGGCGTCCGCAATTGGCTGGAGATCACCCGCAACGATCTTGAGGAACCGGCGCAAGCAATACAGCCGCCCATCGGCAGAGCGCTTTCCCTGCTGAACAGGGCCGGATCTGGATTCTCGCGCATGTCGGGCTCCGGCGCGACATGCTTCGGGCTGTTCGAGACCGGCAATGTCGCCAAGCGCGCCGCCGCCGAGATCCGCAGCCGCGAACCGGAGTGGTTTGTCGCCGCGACACGAAGCATCGCTTCAGAGGGGGCCGATGACCAAAATTGACGAAAGCCGCCTGTTCATCCCGGTGCGCATCGCGGTGCTGACGGTGTCCGATACGCGCAGCCTTGCCGACGACAAATCCGGCCAGACGCTGGCTGATCGCATCGCCGAGGCCGGCCATGTCCTGGCCGCGCGCGACATCGTCACCGACGACCGGGAGAAAATCCGCGACAAGGTGCTGGGCTGGTCGCGCGACGAAGACATCGATGTCGTCATCACCACCGGCGGCACCGGTTTTACCGGCCGCGACGTGACGCCGGAGGCGCTGGAGCCGATCTTCGAGAAGCGCATGGATGGCTTTTCCGAAGTGTTCCACCGCATTTCCTACGACAAGATCGGCACCTCGACAGTGCAGAGCCGAGCGACGGGCGGCGTCGTCAACGCCACCTTCGTCTTCGTGCTGCCGGGCTCGCCCGGCGCCTGCAAGGACGCCTGGGACGGCATCCTGAAACCGCAGCTCGACTACCGCCACATGCCCTGCAACTTCGTCGAGATCATGCCGCGCCTGGACGAGCATTTGCGGCGCGGCAAGGCCGCCTCGTAAACCAAGGCAAAGTGCCGGCCAAGTGCTGCCTTTGTCAGGCAGAATGGCGGCTGCGCCTTCGAGAGGTCATTTCCTCCGGGTCGTCGGGCGGATAGTCTGTCGCCAAGTCAAGACGGAAGAGATCCAATGAGCGCGCACCGCGGCGGCTGCCATTGCGGCAACATCCACCTGACCTTCGAAACGGGAATCGAGCCGGCCGAGGTGGAGATCCGCGCCTGCCAGTGCGCGTTCTGCGTCCGGCATGGTTCGCGCGCCGCTGCCGATCCGCAGGGCCGATTGATCGTCTCGGTCGAGGACGAGGCGCGGCTGCACCGATACCGGTTCGGATTGCGCACCGCCGATTATCTCATCTGCCGGGACTGCGGCGTCTATGTCGCTGCTGTGACCACCGACGGCGAACCGAGAGCGATCGTCATCGTCAATGCGCTGGATCACCGGCCGCGGTTCAACCGCGAGCCGGTCCCAATGGACTATGATGCCGAGAACAAAGAGGGTCGCATTGCCCGGCGGCAAGCGCGCTGGATGCCGGTCGAGATCCGCTCCGGCGTCAGCGGATGACCGGCTCGCCGTGGAAGCGGCGGCGCGAGGGCGGCGAGACGCCGAAGCCGACCTCCATCATCAGCCGTGGCGTGGTGGACGGCACGGTGCCCATGTGGAAGCCGAACGGGTCCTCGACGAAGCCGAGGCCGGCCTCGCCGGTCAGCGTGACCGGGCTGTCGTCGCCATAGACCTTGAGCACGTCTTGCGCCGGATGGCCGACCAGCAGCGTCAGCTGGTGCTTGAGACTGCGCCTGTTGTGGCTGCCTTTGACATAGACATGCGGACCGGTGCCGGCATCGCAGGGTTTCAGATAGAAGAAGAATTTCAGCATCCGCCAGTCGTCGAGATCGAAATGATATTTGCCGAGCGAGGCAAGGTTCTTGTCGGCGTCGGAAGCCTCGCCGGTCGGAAAGCTCCACCAGACACGCGTGGTGATCAGCTTTGCCTGCCCGCCCAGATAGTGCTGGGCGATGTCGAGCAGCAGCGGGTCGTTCTGGATGGCGAGTGCCGCCTTGCAGCCGAGGATGCGCTCGAAATAGTGGCCGCTGAGCAAAGAGCGGCCGAACCGCTTCTCGGCTTCTGCGTGTTCTCCGGGCATGAATTCGAGCCGGCGGTCGAAATTGCCGAAGCACGGCGTGCTCTGAGCAAAGCTGGCGATCTCTTCGTGGATTGCCTGCGGAAGGACCAGTCCGGAGAACAGGCCATCGGTGCGCAGCGCCGCGACGATCGACTTGAGGTCGACGCCCCTGAACATCGTCGCTCCGGCACTCTGCGCGGGGCGCGCGGCTTTGGCGCCAAGCCAGTGCAGCTTGCGCGCCGGCATGGTGCGGGCAAGCACGAACATCGGCAGCCATGCGGGATTTTCGCGCAGGTCGGACAGATAGGTCGGGATACGCACCGCAATGCGGCGGAGCAGGCTGCCGTTGCGGGCAATGGCTTCCAGACTGGGGGCGCCGGATTTGTCAGGGGACGAAAGGTTCATCGGGGTCCTCAGATATGAACGGCAGCAACGACGACGCGGCGCTTGCTTACCGCTCCGGCACTACCCAAACCCCGATATCCCGCATCAACGGAATGCTAATCCCGCGTCAGCTTTTGTGCAATGCACAATAGCTTTTTGCGGCGAAAAAGAGGGATGGTGCTGCGACCGTGCCAATGCGGATGAGACGCCGACGCTGCCCCTCATCCGCCCTTCGGGCACCCTTCTCCCTGGGAACGGGAAAAGGGAGAAACATCACTTCTTCGGCGCCAGCCAGATTTCGGCGTCGAGCCGCCTGGTGGCGAGACCGCGCGCAAGGGCTTCGGCGCTGTGCGCGTTCTTCGACAGGGCAGCGGCCTGGCGCTTGCTGATGACCAGCCCTTCGGCCAGCGCCCGGTTGCCCGAAAACACCCGTGACAGGAACGGCGTGCGGCTGCCGCGCGCACGGGAAAAGCGCGCCGGCATGGTTTGCCGCGCCGTGTGAGCGACAACGTCGTCGATCCAGCCCTCCGCCAGCCTTGCGCCGGGTTCCAGAAACAGCAGCCAGTCACCCTTCGCCTGCCTGATTCCCGCGGCAATGCCGCCGGCCACGAAGTGGCAGCCGGCATGATCGGCAACCCGATGCGTCTGGTCGGTCGAGCCGGTGTCGCAGACGATGACATCGCGCACCACGCCCTCGACCGCGCCGCCGATCAACGAGGCGAGCGTGCGGGCAAGGCCTTCTTCGTCATCCCGGGTTTCGATGAGAACGCTGAGCATTTTTAGCCGAATAGCGGAAAGCCCGGCGCAGCGCCAGTTTTGCATGGCCCAACGAAAAAGTTCTTGCTTTGTTCTCATCAGCGAAATAGGATTATTTTCATGAACAGAGCGATTCGACAGCCAGCCGACAGTCCTTGGGAAAGGGCCAAAATGGAACATATCGTGCGTGCGGACATTGCTGCTTTCGGAGCAGGGCGAGCCGAGATGGCCAATGCGATGATCGAACAGAGCGGCATGCGCGTCCGTCCGGATCGCAACCGCGGCCGTTCCGCGGGCATCAACCCGTCCGGCCGGTTCGAGCCGGTCAGCCGGCATGTGTTCGACGACGGCTGGAATTCGCTGGAGGAATTGCCGCCGTTCAAGACCGAAGTGCAGGTCGAGAAGCCGCGCACCATCATCACCCGCAACGAATCGCCCGACATTTCCTTCGACCGCTCGATCAACCCCTATCGCGGCTGCGAGCATGGCTGCGTCTATTGTTTCGCCCGGCCGACGCATTCCTTCATGGGCCTGTCGCCGGGGCTGGATTTCGAAGCGAAGCTGTTTGCCAAGCCGGATGCGGCGCGGCTGCTCGACAAGGAACTGTCGAAGGATGGCTATCAGCCGCGCACCATCGCGATCGGCACCAACACCGATCCCTACCAGCCGATCGAGAAACAATACCGGATCATGCGCGAGATCCTCGAAGTGCTGGAGGCGCGCGGCCATCCGGTCGGCATCGTCACCAAATCCCATCTGGTGACGCGCGACATCGACATCTTGTCGCGCATGGCCGAACGGGGCTTGGCCAAGGTGGCGCTGTCGGTGACAACGATGGACCGCATGCTGGCGCGCACCATGGAGCCACGCGCGTCGACGCCGACCAAGCGGCTTGAGGCGATCCGGCAGCTTTCCGATGCCGGCATCCCGGCTTCTGTCATGGTGGCGCCGATCATTCCCGGCCTGACCGACCAGGAGATGGAGCGCATCCTCAATTCGGCACGCGCCGCAGGCGCCCGCGAGGCCGGCTATGTGATCCTGCGCCTGCCGCTCGAGGTGGCGCCGATCTTCAAGGACTGGCTGCTGCGCCACTATCCCGACCGCTACCGGCACGTGATGTCGCTGATCCGTTCGATGCGCGACGGCAAGGACTATGATTCGGAATGGGGCAAGCGGATGAAAGGCGCCGGCCCCTATGCCTGGCAGATCGGCCGGCGCTTCGAGATCACGGCCAAGCGGCTCGGCCTCAACGCCGAGCGGCGCACGCTCCGAACCGACCAGTTTGTCGCCGCCGCCAAGGCGACCGAGCAGCTGATGCTGCTCTGAGAGTAGCGCCTGCCCTGCCCTCGTGGCTGTCAGGCGACCCAAGAATCCCGTCCGGCCTGTCCCCCGGCCTGCAGACGGTGCCCTCCCGGTCTTGCCCCACTCGACCCTGGAGGGACTTGCGGAGAATCGGAGCCGATGCGAACCTCGCCGCAACATGGCTCGCGCACGTTCCGATTCTCCGCTTCTTTTCGAAATCGTCGAAAAGCCCGACTTCTCCTTCGAGACGAAGGCGATGGCGGAAGGCCTGTGGCCGGTGGCAGGCATGGACGAGGCCGGCCGCGGTCCGCTGGCCGGGCCGGTGGTGGCGGCGGCGGTGATCCTCGATCCCGCCAACATTCCCGACGGGCTAGACGATTCCAAACGGCTCAACCATTTGCAACGCGAGGCGCTGTTCCTGAAAATCCTGGGGTCAGCGCTCGGCGTGTCGATGGCCTCGGTCAGCGCCGAAGGCATTGACGGCAGCAACATCCTCAAGGCCAGCCTGGAAGCCATGCGCCGCGCCCTTGCCGGCCTGCCGATCCAGGCGAAGCTGGCGCTGGCCGATGGCCGCGATGTGCCGCCGGGCCTCCTCTGCGAAGGCCGCGCGCTGATCAAGGGCGACCAGCGCTCGCAATCGATCGCCGCCGCCTCGATCGTCGCCAAGGTGATGCGCGACCGCATGATGTGCGGCTGCGGCAGCCATCACGAGCGCTACGGGTTCGAGGTCCATATGGGCTACGCCACCGTGCGGCACCGCACCGCGATCGAAGCGCATGGGCCGGTGGCAAGGCTGCACCGGGCATCATTCGCGCCGTTCAGGCTGGGTGGGGTTGAGGTGGTTGAGGAAGAGAGCTTCGCCGGGTTGGAGTAATGGTAATCTCCCCCCTTGAGGGGGAGATGGCCGGCAGGCCAGAGGGGGTCGCGCGCGTGAAGTGCTAGCCCTTCTTGGTCGCAGAAAGAGCGTCGCGCCTGGTCGAACGGACCCCCTCTGTCGCCTTTGGCGACATCTCCCCTCGAGGGGGGAGATCAGGCGCACCACCGCCTTCGCCAATCTCCGTCGCCGCTCAACAAAAAAGCCGCCAGGTTGCCCGGGCGGCTTGATGTCAGCGAGTTATCCCCGCTCAGTTCAGCCTGGCCTTCACGTCCTGCAGCGCGGACTTGAAAAGATCCGCGCCGGCCTTGGCGTCGATCTTGCCGGCGAGCAGCGTGCGGGCCGCCTCGACGGCGATGTCGACGGCGCTGGCGCGCACTTCGGCGACGGCTTCGCGCTCTGCCTGGCCGATCTTCTGCTCGGCAAGCGCAGTGCGGCGGGTGACATAGTCTTCGGTCTTCTTGTGCGCCTCGGCGGCAAGCATGTCGGCCTCGCGCTTGGCGGCAGCGACGATGGCTGCGGCCTCCTGCTCGGCTTCCTTGCGCTTCTTCTGGTACTGTCCGAGCAATTGCTGGGCCTCTTCGCGCAACCGGCGGGCTTCCGCAAGCTCGTCGCTGATCTTGGTCGCGCGGGCGTCGAGCGACTTGGCGATCAGGCCCGGCACCTTGATGTAAACGGCAACGCCGAGGAAAATGACGAGGGCAACCGTTGCCCAGAGCGTTGCGAGAGATGTGGCGTCCATAATGTGCTCCTCACCGGGCCACGGATTTGACCGCAGCCGAGATCTCGGCCTTGCTGGTCTTGCCGCCGACAAGCGCATCGACGATGGCTGAAGCGGTGTCCTCGGCAATCGTGCCGACTTCCTTCATGGCGTTGGCCTTGATGGAAGCAATGCTGGCCTCCGCCTCGCCGAGCTTCTTGTCGAGGGCGGCCTCGACCTTCTTGCGGGCAGCCTCGGCTTCAGCCTTGGCAGCGTCGTTGGCCTGCTGGCCGATCGCGTTGGCCTTGGCCTTGGCTTCCGCCAGTTCCTGCTCGTAAGCGGCAACGGCGGCGTCGGCCTCGCCCTTCAGCTTGGCGGCCTGGTCGAGGTCCTGCGTGATGCGATCGCTGCGGACGTCGATGATGCCGCCAAGGCGCGGCATCACCACCTTCTTCAGGAACAAATAGAACAGCCCGAACGTGATCGCCAGCCACAGAAGCTGGGACGGAAACGTCGCCGGATCGAATGGCGGGAACGTGCCGTGCGCCTCGGCAGGCACGCCGGTGCCGGAATGCGTGTCGCCTTCCGTACCGGTGTGGGCGCCTTCAGCGGCGGGTGCGGACTCTTGCGCAAACGCAGATGTCACGAACATGGACTATCCCCTGATATCAGGCATGGCCGCAGGAATGCGGCCAGCCAATTCTTCCCAATGCTCGTCCGACCGATAATTGGCCGAACAGGGGCTCAGCCGAACAGGGCGAGAAGCGCGATGAGAAGCGAGAAAATGCCCAGAGCTTCGGTCACGGCGAAGCCGAAAATCAGGCGGCCGAACTGGCCATCGGCGGCCGACGGATTGCGCAGGGCGCCCGCCAGGTAGCTGCCGAAGATGTTGCCGAGGCCAATGCCCGCGCCGCCCATGCCCAGGCAAGCGATACCGGCGCCGATGTACTTTGCTGCTTCTGCGTCCATTTTAAACTCCTTTGGATCTGTAATTCGTTGCAATTCCATCCGGGGAAAGATGCCGGAAATTCTATCTAGTGCGAAGGATGCAGCGCATCATTCAGGTACATGCAGGTGAGCACGGCGAACACATATGCCTGCAAGAGCGCCACGAGCAACTCCAGCGCGGTCAGCGCCACAGCCATCGCCAGCGGCAGGATCGATCCCGCAACGCCGAGCGCGCCGAGCGCACTCAGGCTGACCACAAACCCGGAAAACACCTTCAGGGTAATGTGGCCGGCGAGCATATTGGCGAACAGACGAACCGATAGGCTGACCGGACGCGAGACAAAGGAAATCACCTCGATCGGAACGACAAGCACCATCATCAGGATGGGCACGCCCTTCGGCACGAAAAGCTTGAGGAAGCCCAGACCGTGCTTCATGAAGCCATAGACGATGACGGTTCCGATCACTAGCGCGGCCAGGCCGAAGGTGACGATGATGTGGCTGGTGATGGTGAAGAAATAAGGAAAAAGGCCAAGCAGATTGGCAACAAGCACGAACATGAACAGCGAGAACACTAAGGGAAAGAACTTCATACCTTGGGTTCCGGCTGCATCGCGCAACATGTTCGCGACGAACTCGTAGGCCATTTCCGAAACCGACTGCAGGCGGCCGGGAACAAGGCTGCGGCTTGCGGTCGAGAGGTAAAGAAACGCCGATGCAATGGCCACGGTCGCGACCATGAACAGAGCCGAATTGGTGAAGGACAGGTCATAGCCGCCGATATTGATCGGAATCAGCTTGACGATATGGAACTGGTGGATCGGATCGACCTTGTCAGCAGCCATTTACATCCCCGTCAAAACCGCGAGCGGCCTTAAGTGTCCTTGTGCGCCATTGGCGGCGCGCCTTTTCATTCTTTCGGATCGTGCGACTTCTCGCTTTTTCCGAATTCCGCCACAACACCTGACGAACGCAGGACATTGAGCACGCCGGCGCCAAAGCCCAGCAACAAGCCGACGACCAGACCCCATGGCGAGGTTCCCGCCACACGATCCAGAAACCAGCCAAGGCCCACACCCACCACTATCCCGGCGATGAACTCGCTGGACAGCTTGAGCGCCTGGCCATATCCGGCCGTCGCTTTCGCGCCGTCATTCCCCTCGAACTGATCCGGCCGTCTTGTCGCAAGCGATGCTCCAAGCTCACGCCGGCGGCGTTCGAGATCTTCGTCGCGGATGTCGGCCTCGTGCTTGCTGCCGCGGCCGGTTTCTCCGGTTCCGTCTGGCCCGTTCTTGTCGGCCATCGTAACCCCCCTGCCCGGTCAGACCGTCACCGTCCGTCCGCTTCTAAAGTCGCCGGCAACATAGTTAGAGGGTTTGCGCCCGTCAAGCCACGGGCGGGACTTCAAAGCCATGTATTTTTTCTATTGGAATCAACCACTTGGCGAGGTGCGACATCGTGCCCGGCACTATCGGGTCGGCACATGCCCCGAATCCGTCCGGCGACCGCTGTCCGATTTCGGCTTCCAGGGCCTTTGCGGTTCGTTTGCGACAGGCAAGCCGAAGGGCTCAGCTCCAGCCGCCGCCATACGTGCGGTAGAAGATATGCAGGCCGATCTTGGTCATCTTCTGCATCGTGCGCGCCCAGCCCGGATGGACGTAGTTGGCGTAGTAGTGGGTCGATGAGCCGACTTCGGGAATGAATATCTTGCCGGCGGTGACCGCCATCGCGACGTCCTGCGCGGTCTTGTAGTGGGCGGGGCTCTCGATGCGCTTCTTGCGGCCGTCGCAGGCGAAGGAGAACTGGCAGCGGTTCAGCCAGTTGTCGTTCTGGTAGACGACGCCGCAAATCGAGTTCGGATAGGCCGGATTGCGGACGCGGTTGAGAATGACCTGCGCGACGGCGGCCTGGCCGCGCACGGATTCGCCGCGCGCCTCGAAATAGATGCCGTTGGCGAGGCAGGCCTGCTCCTTCGTGGAGAAGACGCTGGCCGGCAGCGGGTTCTGGATCCACGAGTGGTCACCCTTGGCCATCGGCGGAATGAAGCGCCCGCTGCTCGGCTCCTCGTCCTGCAGCAGCGCTTCGAAGGGTGAGGCCTTGGCGTAATCGGGTTCGGCCTGGGCATAGGCGGTGGCCAGCACGTCCGGTCTGTCATTGTTGACCAACGCGGCAAGCATGGCCGGCACGCCGGGATCGGGCTTCTTGTCCACGTTGGTGTGGAAGGCCTGGGCGATCTGGATTTCCTTGCCCTTGATGCCGGGCTTGGCGAAGGCGAGCTTCAGGCCGCTGTCCATGCTCGGCCGCAGCAGCGAGGACGTGCGCTGAAAGATCGAGCCGGCATTGAAGTTCTTCGGCGGCGCCACCGGCGAGACCTGGATGATGCGGCCCTTCTTGTCGGCGCGCATGATGCGGTCCTCGTCGGGCGTGATGCCGGCGACATTGCCCTTGCCGCGAAACGAGACCTTGCCGACGCCGGGCAGGCGCACGCCCGAGCCCGAGAGCGAACCGGTGGTGACGGAATCGATGAAAGGCATTTCGGCGGCATGAACCGAGCCGGCGACGGAGCGCTCGACATAAGAGTTCCAGCGGGTGCCCGAAGCTTCGAGGCCGGAAATCAAGCTGCCCATGTCCTGGTAGGCGACGACGGTCGGAAAGCCGATCCAGATGCCGAGCCCGATGACCAATGGCGATACGAAGGAACGTTTTTTCTCACCGGCGGCGGCGGCCAGCCGCTTCAGGACACGTCGATGCACGGGGAACTCTCCAGAAACGCCACTGAGCCACTGGAGAGCCAAAGTGAAGCATTAACCTTGATGCGGGGTTAACGCGGTTGATCGTGTTTTTCCGAAGCGGCCCGAAATGGGACGCCGTTTGCCGACCGGCAACCCGTCAGTTCGGCCGCAGGAAAATTGGCCATGCAATCAAGGCGCAGAGCGCGCCCACCAGCCAGACGCCAGGCCACGACCAGATGAGCAGCAATGCCGGAATGGCGGTCGGCACCACGAAGAAGGCGATGAAGACGAAGCTGTTGGCAAGACCGAGCGCGGTTCCGGCGCGGCTGGCGCCGGCAAGCGTGGCGAGTTCGGTGTAGGCGACGCCATGCCAGGCGGAGACCGAAATGCCGGCAACGACCAGCAGCACGGCGATCGCCAGGATCAACGCGGCATGGGCGTCTGGCGTGGCTCCTGCCGCCAGGACCAGCAGGCCGACGGCCGCGAAGCCAAGCGCGCTTGTCATGCTGCAGAGGCGCAGGAACCAGCGGCGGTTGCCATGGCGGTCGGTGAAGCGGCCGCTCCAGACGCGCATCACCATGGCGCCGGTCTGCACCGCGGCAAGGCTGGCGCTGATCGTGAGCGTGGCCATGCCGGCGAAATCGTGCAGGAAGACCGAGGCAAAGGTCAGCACCGCCACTTGCGGAAAGCAGAGCAGGCCGATGGCGGTGGCGATGCGCCAGACCTCGACATTGCGCAGCGGCGCCGGACCGCCCGACTTTGCCATGGCCATGCTGCCGGCATTGTCCAGTTCCGGCGGCTGGTGCAGCCATCGCCAGGCAAACAGCGCAGAGACGGCGTTCATGGCGGCCAGCAGCCCGAAGACCGCCGCGAAACCGTGCACCGATGCCAGCGACGGCAGGACCAGCGCGCCGAGCCCGCCGCCGAGCGGCACGGCGGTCTGCCTAATGCTCATGGCAAAGCCACGTTCGCCTTCGTGGAACCAGGCCATGATGGCGCGGCCGCTGGAACCGTTGACGCTGCCGCCGAGCAGGCCGGCGACCAGAAGGCATGCGGCCAGCATTGCGACGCCAGGCACATAGGTCACTGAGGGCACGATGAACAACGCCATCAAGGCGAGCCACGCCGCGGTCGCGCCAAGGCCGGTCAACAGCACGCCGCGATCGCCCCAGCGGTCGGTGAGCAGACCCCAGGGCAGTTCGCTCAAGGCAACGCCCAGTCCGAGAAGGCCGAGGACCAGGCCGAGATTGCCATTGCTCAAGTGATAGCCCGACCGCAGAAACACCGCCGCCGCCGGTATGCCGGCGAAGGTGGCGGAGAAACTGGCATTGGCGGCAACGCCGATGCCAAGCACCTTCCAGCGATGATTGGCGCGAAATCGTTCAGCCTTCGACCTGACGGCGGCGGCTCGGCCAACCCGGCCTGGCTCACGATTTGCGTCGGCAATCGACATGGCGGGACTCCTGTTGATGCCCTTTCGGGACCTTGACGCCTCGTCTTTACCGCCATAACTTCATCCCGAATATCGGGAATTTTTTGACAATTGTTCCCGAAAAACAGGACCGTTTTGATGCGCCGCGTAACCTTCGACCTCGATGTCCTCCGAAGCTTCGTCACCGGCATGGAACTCGGCAGCTTCGCCAAGGCCGCCGACCGGCTTGGACGCTCGACTTCGGCGGTGAGCGCGCAATTGAAGAAGCTGGAGGACCAGGCGGCGACGCCGATCTTCCGCAAGTCGGGCCGCGGACTGGCGTTGACCGAAGCCGGCGAAACCATGCTCGGCTATGCCAGGCGGCTGCTCGAGTTGAACGACGAGGCGGCCTCGGCCATCCACGACGTGGAACTGGAAGGCTGGGTCAGGCTCGGCCTGCAGGAGGATTTCGGCGAGGCGGTGCTGCCGGAGGTGCTCGGACGCTTCGCCCGCGCGCACCCCAAGGTCAAGATCGAGGCGCGGATCGGGCGCAGCTATGAACTCGCCGAGCGGATCACATCAGGCAATCTCGACATTGCGCTGGCCTGGGACAGCGGCCAGGCGCTGCCTTACAGCCGGCATGTCGGCGACGCGCAATTGCGCTGGATCGGGCCGGCAAAGCTGATCGAGACCAGGCTGCGCGAGGGCGAGGCACTGCCGCTGGTGGCGCTGGAAGCGCCATGCCTGCTGCGCACAGTGACGACGGAAACGCTCGACCGCGCCGGCCTGCCATGGCGGATGGCCTTCTCCAGCCCCAGCCTTGGCGGCATCTGGGCGGCGGTCGCCGCCGGCCTCGGCCTGACGATCCGCACCGATATCGGCCTGCCGGCCAATGTCAGGGCGATGGCGCCGCAAACGCTGGGCTTACCCGCGCTGCCGACCATGGCGCTGGTGCTGCACCAGAAAGACGCCGAACTGGACCCGGTGGCGGCGCGGCTGGCGGATATATTGTGGCACGCGGCGGTGGCGGCGCTGCCGCAGGACGAGCGGTTGAGAGAGGTCGCTTAGACGGAAGCGGCTGTCCAGCGTAGCGTTCCGTCACACCCCCCTCTGTCCTGCCGGACATCTCCCCCGCAAGGGGGGAGATTGGATCTCGCGAATGCTTTCGCCAATTTTCAACGTTGCAAGAGAGGCTCCAAAGACGAAACGACTGATCTCCCCCCTTGCGGGGGAGATGCCCGGCAGGGCAGAGGGGGGTGCTGTCCCGCCAATCTTGCGGAGAATTCCGCAACCGTCATCGCTCACTTGCGCTTGTTCGCTCTCCCCGCGAACGGGTTGTCCGAAGTCCGCAGCGCTATCCGGATCGGCACGCCGGGCATGTCGAAGGCTTCGCGCAGGCTGTTGGAGAGGTAGCGCACGTAGGATTGCGGCATCGCGTCGGGCCGCGAGCACTGGACGACGAAACCCGGCGGCCGGGTCTTGGCCTGGGTGACATATTTGACCTTGAGCCGGCGGCCGGCGACGGCGGGTGGCGGGTGATGCGCCAGAATGCTTTCCAGCCAACGGTTGAGCTTGCCGGTGGAAACGCGGCTGTTCCACACCTTGTGCGTCTTGATGACGGCATCCATCAGCTTGTCGAGGCTGCGGCCGGTCTCGGCCGAAACCGTCACCGCCTGGATGCCGCGCACCTGCGGCAAAAGCCGTGTGGTCTTTTCGCGCAGTTCCGTCAGCAGTTCCTGCGGATTGTCGATCAGGTCCCATTTGTTGAAGGCGATGACCGGCGCCCTGCCTTCGCGGATGATCAGGTCGGCGATCTGCAGATCCTGCTTCTCGAACGGGATGGTGGCGTCGAGCACGATGATGACGATCTCGGCAAAGCGGATGGCGCGCAAGCCGTCCTGCACCGACATCACTTCCAGCTTCTCGTGGATCCTGGCCTTGCGGCGCATGCCGGCAGTGTCGAACAGTTTTAGCCGGCGGCCATGCCAGTCCCAGTCGACGGAGATGGAATCGCGGGTGATGCCGGCTTCCGGGCCGGTCAGCAGCCGCTCCTCGCCGATCAACGCGTTGATCAGCGTCGACTTGCCGGCATTGGGCCGGCCGACGACGGCGATGCGCATCGGCTTGGTGTCGTCATAGGCGGGTTCGGCGTCGGGATCGGTGATGTCCTCGCCGATCAGCACCTCGCTGGCGGCGACGTCCTCGGCCTCGTCTTCTTCCTCGCCGAAGGCGCGGTCTTTGCCCAGCGCCTCGATCACCGCGTCGCGCAGATCGGGCATGCCCTGGCCGTGCTCGGCCGAGACCGGGATCGGCTCGCCCAAGCCCAGTTCCCAGGCTTCCAGCATGCCGCCCTGGGCGCCCTTGGCCTCGGCCTTGTTGGCGACCAGCACGACCGGCTTGCCGGACTTGCGCACGATCTCGGCAAAGGTGCGGTCGTCGGGCAAAAGCCCGGACTTGGCGTCGATGGTGAAGAAGATCAGGTCGGCTTCGCGGATCGCGATCTCGGTCTGCGCGCGCATGCGGCCGGGCAACGTCGAGGCGGCGGCGTCTTCGAAACCGGCGGTGTCGATGACATCGAAATGCAGATCGTAGAGTTTGGCCGCGTGGACGCGACGGTCGCGGGTGACGCCCGGCGTGTCGTCGACAAGCGCCAGCTTCCGTCCCACCAATCGGTTGAAAAGCGTCGATTTGCCGACATTGGGCCGGCCGATAATGGCGACTTTGAAGCTCATCCGGCTATCCATATCATCGCCCAAACCGCAGCGCGCCCTTGGGTCAGGCCCGAGGGCAGGCTTTGGGCGATGCGTATCATGACGCGCCCGAGCCGCGGATCAATTCCGACATCAGCGTCGCCCGCTGGCGCGCGTTGCGCGGGGCGCCGTCATCGGCGGCGATCTGGTCGAACAGTTTCAGCGCATCCTGGGTCTTGCCTTCCTTCCAGGCGGCAAGGCCGAGCGCTTCGCGCGCTGTGTGGCGCAGCGTGTTGTTGTCGGCGGTCAGCGCCTCGACGCGGCTGGAGACGTCGGCGAAGGAGCCGTGATCGACGAGCAGCAGGGCGGCCCGCAGGCGCGCCATGTCGCGAATGCCCTGCGGAATGGCGGTGTCGGCGGCGACGCCATCGAAATCCGTAACGGCGGCGGCAAAGTCGCCCTTGTCGGCCTTGACGGTTGCGGCGCGCATACGGGCGAGCAGTGGATAGGCGCCGTAGCCATCCTTTTCCAGCTGTTCGAGCGCTGTCAGCGACTCGTCGCTCTTGCCGTCATTGGCAAGCTTCAGCGCCTGCGAAAACGCATCGCCCGAGCGGTTGGCGCGGGTCTCGTCCCAATAGCGGTAGCCGACGAAGGCAGCGGTGCCGAGCACCACCAGGACGGCGAGGACAAGGATCGCCGGGCCGAAACGATCCCAAAGCACCTGCGCCTTTTCGCGACGGATCTCGTCGTTGACTTCGCGGATAAAACTGTCGTCGGACATCAATCAAAACCATTGCTGCCCCAACAGGGGCGCTTCTTGAGCCCGCGTTTTAGCGAAATTTCGCGGGCATGGAAGGGGCTCGGCAGGAAAATCGGCTAATCGCCAGGCGCATAGCTGCCGACGTTGATCGCACCCACGCCACATTTTGCCGATAGCCGGCTTGGACTGCCTCCAGATCAAGCCCAGATTGCCGATGCCACGTTTGTCCCGCGTTGTTGCGTTTTCCTCAGCCGTGTTTGCCATGGCTGGTGCGGCTTTCGCCGACCCGCCGGCGGCGCCATCCCCGGCAAAGCCGAAGCAGATCGTCATCATCTCGTTCGACAGCGCCCGTGAGATATCGCAATGGCAGCGCAGCCGGGCGCTAGCCAAGCGCACCGGCGCGCATTTTACCTACTTCCTTTCCTGCGTGTTCCTGCTGTCGCAGCAGACACGCGCCGAATACACCGCGCCGGCCAGGTCCGCGGGCAAATCCAACATCGGCTTTGCCGTCTCGAAGCAGGAAGTCGCGGACCGACTCGACCAGATCGGGCTTGCCGCTGCGGAGGGCCATGACATTGCCAGCCATGGCTGCGGCCATTTCGACGGCAAGGACTGGAGCAAGGCCGACTGGCTGAAGGAATTCGCCTCGTTCGGGCGCATTCTGGAGAACGCCTATACGATCAACGGCATTGCGCCCGAGCCCGCAGGCTGGCGCGCTATTGCCCATGCCGTGGTCGGCTTTCGCGCGCCCTATCTGTCGACCAGCAAAGGGCTCTACGAGGCCCTGCCTGAAGCCGGCTACCACTATGACGCCAGCGGCGTCTCGAACGGCCCGGTCGAGCCGCCGACCGGCGGCGGCTTGACCCGCTTTTCGCTGCCACAGATCCCGGAAGGCCCGAGTTCAAGGCCGGTGATCGCCATGGACTACAATCTCTATGTCAGGCATTCCGGCGGTTTCGAGCGGCCGAGCCAGGCAGCCGAGTTCAGCGATCGGACCTACCAGGCCTTCCGTGCTGCCTTCGACAAGCAATATCAGGGCAAGCGCATCCCATTGGTGCTGAGCTTCCACTTCACCTTGATGAACAACGGCGCCTACTGGAACGCGCTGGAGCGCTTTGCCGACGAGACGTGCGTGAAAGCCGACGTCGAATGCATCAGTTTTCGCGATTATGTGCAGCGGCAACGTGGTAGCGAGAGGCAGGCGGCGGTGGGCGGCTGAGCCGCCAACCGTCTGTGCAAATAGGATCAAGCCGGGTCGGGTTCCTTTGCCTGTTCCTGACGCTCCATGAAGTGGCGGTCAATGTCGGGCAGCGGCTCGCCGCGAATTGTCGCCTCGAAGGCGCGAAGGCGCTTGTGAACTGACAGAAGCTCGACAATCGTCGACCAAGAATTGACGAGATACTGGAATGAGTTGGTTACCTGACTGAAGGCTGAACTGACCTGGTTGATGAGACCCAGCGTCAGCGTTCCAGCGATCATGGAAGGCACCATCAGGAAGTAGGAGAAGACGTTGTTGGTCTGAAGATAAAGATAGCGGACCACGTTGAAATACACATAGTGGAAATACAGGCGAAAGTAGTTTTGCCGCACACTCGCAAACAGCTCCGCGACGGTCGGCGGCTGCGCCCGGGCCGGATCGTCCTCACCGTAGACGAGTTCCTTGCGATATGCTGCCTCGACGCGCTGGTTACGAAACTGCAAGCCAGGAAGCTTGATGCCTGCGGTCGCAATGATGACTGTACCGAAGACTGCCCAGAAGATCGCAGCCAAAACCAGCGGCTGAGGAACATGACCGATCAATGGCAACTCTGTGACATGCTTAGAATAACTGAGCAGGATCGGCATGAAAGCGATAAGCGTCATGATGGAATCGACGAAGCTAGTGCCAAGGTCTTCCATTATCTTGGAAAACCGCATCGTGTCTTCCTGCACACGCTGTGCAGCGCCCTCAATATGGCGCAGCTTCGGCCAATAGGACATGTAGTAATTGTTCATCGCAGTGCGCCAGCGAAACACCCAGTGGCTGACGAAGAAGTTTGTCAAAACGAACACGGTAACCGCGACAAGAGCGATACCGAGGAAAGTGATTATTTGAGCGTAAAGATCAGCCTCGGTTGCCTTGACCGTTTTGCTAACGATGCCCTGAATGAGGTCCCAGAATGGTCCATACCATGCGTTGATCGCCACGCTTACCTGCACCTGAAAGTAGGTCGTGAACAGGAGCAGCGAACTGCCGAGGATAGACCATTGGTCCCACGGGTGCGGAGAATACCAGTGCCAGAAGCCATAGAATATCAAAACGCCAAGCGCATAGTAGATGTAGAACCAGAGGAACGGAGGCGACCAGAACACCGAGACGCCTATGATGGGCGGCGCGTCGGCAAGAGCCGGAGGCAAGCCGAGAAACGCGCCAAGCTGGTCAGCACCGAGGAACCAGGCTGCCACGAGAACCGCAGTCCAGACGACGGCCGAGATGAAAAACAGCTTCGGCTGCGGGAAGAAGGATACGAACACTGTGGTGAAATCCTCGGTCGGTGCGCAAATCAGCGGGGTTCGGCGGGCATAAAGTCACACATTAGGTGGAAAGCAAATGCCCGTACCCGATGCCCGGCATCGAGCAAGACCACAATCATGGCGATTTTGGCGCGGCCGACCAGGTGATCCCAGCAGATACCAGCAATACGCCAGCAGCGACGATCGAGGCCAGGAAGAAGTTGCCCGAGGCTTGCGCCAGCAGTCCGGCGACGATCGGGCCGACGATCTGGCCGATGCCGAAGGAAGCGGTCATCAGCGCAAAAATCCGGCGCGGCGCCTCCGGCACGAGCTGCCTTGCCGTCTGCAGGCCGAGCGCGGTGATGGCGATGAAGGTGCCGCCGAGCAGGACGCCCGCCAGCAGCGGCCCGGCGGTGCCGCCGATGGCGACGCTGGCGGTGACGCCGACCACCTCGACCAGGCAGCCCAAGGCATAGGCGGTATAAAGCCCGATCCGTGCCGCTACCTTCTGCCACAGCCAGACCGAGGGAAAGCCGGCAAGGCCGGTGACCATCCAGACGCTTGCCTCGAAGACGCGGCCGCCGCCGCCCTGGCGCACGATGGCGACCAGGAAGGTCGCCGTCACCACATAGCCGAAGCCGAACAGGCCGTAGGCAACGATGACTTTTGCCAACGACCGGTCCCTCGGCAGTGCCGGTTCGCGGTCGGCCACGCCGCGGCCAGGTGCGGTGCCGCCGGCGAGCAAGGCGACCATCGCAAGGCCGCCGGCGGAAATCGCTGCCGACCACAGCCAGCCCGAAGCCCAGCCGGCATGTTCGGTGACCAGAACCGCCATCAGCGCTGAGGATGCCGCGATGCCGAGGCCGACGCCGCCGAAATGCAGCGCCTGCAGGTCGCTTCTGTTGGCGGCTGCCAGGTGACCGAAGACGATCGAGGCCATGAACACCATGACGAAGGCGCTGGCGAGACCGGCAAGGAAGCGGAGGACGACAAAGGCGGTCATCGTCTCGCTCAGCCCCATCAGGGCGGCGAGCGCAGCACTGGCGGCAAGGCCGCCAAACATCAGCAGGCGCTCGCGCCCATGCGCGCAGCCGCCGGCCGCCGCAAGCGCGCCGACGAGGTAGCCGAGGTAGTTGGCCGACGCGATCCAGCCGGCATCAGCCGGCGACAGATGCAGCTCCTCCATCATGCCGGGCAGGATCGGCGTGTAGACGAAACGGCCAATGCCCATGGCGACGGCCATGGCGATCATGCCAGCGAGAGCAAGGCGCAAGGGTGATGGAGCGGCGTTCATTGCAGCGCACCATAGAATTGGCGACCGATGAAACAATCCGCTTTGTGTTGGGCCAGCGGGCGCGACTAACGCCCCCGCATCTCAGCCGCAGCCGACCGCCCCGGTCTCGTAGGCGGTGCGGCGCGCCGTCAGCCGGAACGGGATATCTCCGAGTTCGCGTTCCGACATGGTGTCCAGCACCGGATGCGACAATGGGTCGGTAACCCAGTCGATGACATCGCCGCCGTGCATCCCATCATAGCGGTCCGGCCGGAGGCCGGCAGCGGCTAAGATCTTGAACAATGATACGATCGTCATCCTCGCCTCCTCGGTCTGACTGTCCCACTAAAATCTGCCTTGTCGGGCTGTCTTTCAATTGAGATTTCAGCCGCGCCGGTTTAGAAAAACTGAAATGGCTATGCTGAACCGCGTCCATCTCAACGGCCTGCGCGCCGTCGAAACCGTCGCCCGCCTCGGCTCGCTGGCGGCCGCTGCCGGCGAGCTCAACGTCTCCGTCAGCGCCGTCAGCCAGCAGATCAACCGCACCGAAAAGCAGCTTGGACAGGCGCTGTTCGAACGAACGGCGAGCGGGCTGGTGCTGACCGAGTTCGGCACGGTTTTTTCCGCCCGGCTTGGCGCCGGTTTTCGCGAGCTGGCGCAAGCGGTGGCGCTGGCCGACGAGGCAAGCCAGTGCACGCTGGTGGTTTCGGTGGCGCCGGCCTTCGCTTCGAAATGGCTGCTGCCGCGATTGTCGCGGCATTTCGACCGCCATCCCAACGTGCTGCTGCGCATCGACGCCTCGGTGCGGCTGGCCGATCTCGAGCGCTCCGACATCGACATCGCCATCCGGCTTGGCGACGGCAAATGGCCGGGCGGCCGGGCGGAACTTTTGTTGGCGCAGGAAGTCTTTCCGGTCTGCGCGCCGGTGATCGCCAAGAAACTGAAGTCGATCGAAGACCTGGCGCAGACCTGCGCCATCACCGACGAACGGGCGATGATCAACTGGGAGAGCTGGTTCAAGGCTGCCGGGGCCGAGCCGGTCAGCTTCCGCAAGGGCGCGCGCTTCACCGACCCGATGCTGTGCCTGGAATCGGCGATCGCCGGCCATGGCGTCATGCTCGGCTGGCAATTGCTGGCCGCCGATGCGCTGGCCGACGGCCGCCTCGTCGCGCCTTTCGGCGTGCGGGCGCAGAGCGGCCTCGGCTACTGGCTGGTGACCTCGGCGACCAAGACCGAAAGCCGCAAGGTGCGCGATTTCAAGATCTGGATCCGCGAGGAAATCGCGGCGACCGTGGCGCAGTTTAGCGCGCTGGAAAGCGCTGCCTAGGGCTGTCCGTCGCGACGGTGCTGGAAAGCACAGCCGCGCCGATCTATGTTGGAGCTTCACCTCCAAGACCAAGGCAGGGCAGGATCATGACCACACATTCGCGCGGCGTTTCCGCAACCATCGACCCGGTGAAGCTCGACAGGCTGGCGGAAGTCGCCATCAAGGTGGGGCTGCAATTGCAGCCGGGGCAGGATCTGGTGCTGACCTCGTCGATCGCCGCACTGCCGCTGACCAGGCGCATCGTTGAGCACGCTTATAAAGCGGGCGCCGGGCTGGTGACCCCAATCTTCAATGATGACGAGATCACGCTGGCGCGCTTCCG
The DNA here is from genome assembly GCF_057786115.1 of Mesorhizobium sp. P170090. Classification (NCBI taxonomy): domain Bacteria; kingdom Pseudomonadati; phylum Pseudomonadota; class Alphaproteobacteria; order Hyphomicrobiales; family Phyllobacteriaceae; genus Mesorhizobium; species Mesorhizobium sp. P170090. Next base: position 2,671,310 of record NZ_JBYNWH010000001.1, on the reverse strand, counting down.
CTACGGCGCGGATGCCGGCTTCGACCGCGCCGCCGGCTGGATGTATGAAGGCATGGCGAAGGCCTTTTCCAACAATGCGGCGCGGCTTGCCGTGCGCGGCGAGGACCCGTCGCTGTTGTCGGCGCAGGACCCGGCGAAAGTGGCGCGCGCCAACAAGGCGAACTCTATGGCCTACCAGCCGGCGCTGGAAAAGATCACCGGCTTCGACATCAACTGGAACATCGTCGCTTTCCCAGATCTCGCCTGGGCAAAACAGGTCTTCCCCGGCGATGCCGACGATGTCGCGGTGGTGAAGCTCGCCGATGCGATCTTTTCGGCATCACGGGTCGATGTGGAAGACCCGATCGCAAACTGGACGGCGCACAATGCAGCGTTGCGCAGCCGCACCGAATGGCTCAACGGCCATAATTTTCACGATCTGCATTTCAGCGGCCCGGGCACCGACCTCACCGTCGGGCTGGCCGATGGCCATGAATGGATGGGCGGCGCTTCGACTGCCAAGAACGGCGTCACCTGCAATCCGAACATCCCGACCGAGGAGGTCTTCACCACGCCGCATGCACGGCGCGTCTCCGGCCATGTCTCCTCGACCAAGCCGCTGTCCTACCAGGGCACGCTGATCGACGATATCTCGGTGCGTTTCGAAGAGGGCAGGATCGTCGAGGCCAAGGCTTCGAAGGGCGAGGACGTGCTGAAGAAAGTGCTCGACACCGACGAGGGTTCGCGCCGGCTCGGCGAGGTGGCGCTGGTGCCGCATTCCTCGCCGATCTCGGCCAGCGGCCTGCTGTTCTTCAACACGCTGTTCGACGAGAACGCCGCCTGCCACATCGCGCTCGGGCAGTGCTATTCAAAATGCTTCGTCGACGGCGCCTCGCTCACCCAGGACGAAATCGCCCAGCGCGGCGGCAACAAGAGTTTTATCCACATCGACTGGATGATCGGCTCGGACAAGATCGACATAGACGGCGTGCACAAGGATGGCCGCAAGGTGCCGGTGATGCGCAAGGGTGAGTGGGCGTAAGCTCGCGGAGCGGCGGATGGGTTTCGACCTGACGGTCAAGCGAATTTACGAAGCACCCGCGCCCGATGACGGGCAGCGGGTGCTGGTCGATCGCATCTGGCCGCGCGGCATCAGCAAGGAGGATGCCGCGCTGACGCTGTGGCTGAAGGAGATCGCGCCGAGCGATGAATTGCGGAGGTGGTTCGGACATGAGCCGGCGCGATGGGCGGAGTTTCAGGTGCGGTATTCGGTCGAGCTGGATGGGAATAGAGAAGCGGTGGCGAAACTGCGTGGCCTGCTCGGCAAGGCCAAGGTGACGCTGCTTTATGGCGCGCATGACGAGGCGCATAACAATGCGGTGGCGTTGGCGGGGTATTTGCGCGTGACGGGTTGAGAGACAGCGAACCGCTGCATACGCCGCAAGCGAAAGCCTTCACAATTAGCGATCGCCCTCCACGCGTTCGTCATCCTCGGGCTGACCCGAGGATCCTGTGTGTTGTTCCCATGCTATGTTTGGGGTGGGAAGGAGACCGACAGGATCCCATGGTCTGCGCTGCGTCGCTTCGAACCTAGCTTCGCCACAGGATGACGAAGCGAGGCTACGCTACTTCACCACCCCTTCATAAGCCTCCGGCTTGAACCCCACCAAAATCTCATCCCCGACCTCGAGCACCGGGCGCTTGATCATCGTCGGGTTGGCCAGCATCAGCTTCCTGGCCTTCTTCTCGTCGAGCCCTTGCTTGTCCTTGTCCGGCAGTTCGCGAAATGTGGTGCTGCCCTTGTTGAGCAGCTTTTCCCAGCCAACCTTGCCGACCCACCCGTCCAGTCTGCCCGCCTCTATCCCCTCGGCCCGGTAGTCGTGAAAGCGGTAGGGCACAGCATGGCCCTCCAGCCAGGTGCGTGCCTTGCGGATCGTGTCGCAGGTGGTGATGCCGTACATGGTGATCGTCAAAACGCGCTTCCCTTGACTGACAGTCGAATCCTCAGACAGCCTAAAACCGCCCTCCCCGCTTTGCCAGCGTCCCAATCGCTAGCGGCGCTTTTTTAGAGGTTGCCAATACTAAGGAAATTTCCTAAGTATCTGTCTGCACCGCGTCGACAGACCTCAGGATCGCCCATGCCAAGCCTCCACGCCCCAACTACAAGTCTCCCGCCGATCGACGGCATCTTCCGCGCGCTGGCTGACCCGACGCGGCGGCGCGTGGTCGAGCGGCTGAACCGCAGTCCCGCCTCAGTCAGCGAGTTGGCGCAGCCTTTCGAGATGGCGCTGCCTTCCTTCATCGAGCATCTGAAAGTGCTGGAAGGCTGCGGACTGGTGCGATCGGAAAAAATCGGCCGCACCAGGACCTATCAGCTGGCGCCTGAACCGCTGCAGCTGGCCGAAAACTGGCTGGCCGAACAGCGCACGCTGTGGGAGCGCCAACTCGATCAATTCGACGCCTATGTGATGAGCCTCAAGGAGCAAGAAAAGTGAGCTATCCCTTCAAGCCCGACCCCAGACTGGACCTTGTGCTGGAGCGCATGCTCGACGCGCCGCGCGAACTCTTGTGGCGCGCGATGACGGTGCCGGAGCATGTCAAGCAATGGTTCACGCCCAAGCCCTGGCTGATCACCGATTGCGAGATCGACCTTCGTCCGGGCGGACTGTTCCGGACGCGCATGCAATCGCCCGACGGCAAGGAGGTCAACGACCGCCATTGCTGCTATCTCGAGATCGTGCCGAACGAGCGGCTGGTGTGGACCGATGCGCTGCTGCCGGGCTATCGGCCCTCGGGCGAGCCCTTCATCACCGCAGTCATTTCGCTTCAGTCGGATGACAAGGGCACGCGCTACACGGCAACGGCCATCCATCGCGACGAGGCTACCCGCAACAATCATGAAGAGATGGGGTTCTTCGACGGCTGGGGCACGGTGGCCGATCAGCTGGCGCAGTATGTGAAGACCATTTGAGCTTTTCCCACTGCGGCCAGGACTTTGTCCCGGCCGCCTGGTTTTTGGGTCGTGCAGCGAAGCGCGCGCCGGAACCCGACGGCACCCGGGCTCAGTAGTAGAAGCGCTCTTCGGTGATCTTGCCGTTCTTGACCGTGTACAGGCCAACCTCGTCCATGGTGACCCGTTCGCCGGTGGCCTTGGGCGTTATGTCGAACTTGAAGCGCACCGCGAACTGGTCGCCGTTGACATAGGGGCCTTCGACAGAGCCGCCATGGACTTCGTGGTTCGCTTGCCACCATTCGCCCTTTTGCCTGAGAGCCTCCTTGCCACGGGCGATGGCCATCGGCCCCTCCATGGCTTCGAGGCTGACGATATCATCGGCATTGTACTTTTCACCAGCACCCAGGTGATCCCCCTGCTGGAGCATTTCGGTGAAATCCTTGGCAACATCCGCGATGGTCATGTGTGTTCCTCCTGTTCAGACTGGTTTGAAGTAGGGAAGCGCTTGCCGGCCCGCCACCTTTACCCGCACGACAGCTGACACGGTGTGTCAGGACGATGGATATAGCGCGGCTGTGTGACGACGATTGCGGCGGCGTCGGACAGCGACTTCGGTTGCAGACAAAAGCCAATTCCGCAATGCTGGGTGCATGTGCAACCTCTACAACATCACGACGACGCAAGAGGCGGTCCGCCAATGGACCCGCACATTGCACGATATCAGCGGCAACCTCGAACCTTCGCTTGATGTCTATCCCAATCAACCTGGGCTTGTCGTTCGCAACAGGGCGGATGGGGAGCGTGAACTGGCGAAACTGCTTTGGGGTTTGCCAACGCCGCCCGAGCGCATGAAAGGTAAGGCCGACTACGGCACCACCAACGTTCGCAATCCGCAATATTCGCACTGGCAGCAATATGTGGGGGTCGAGCACAGATGTGTCGTGCCGGTGACCAGCTTTGCCGAGCCCAGCCCTGCGGCGAACGATAAAGACCCGGAAACAGGAATCCAGCGAAATTACTGGTTTGCCCGTGGCGAGAGCCGGCCGTTGTTCTTCTTCGCTGGTTTCTGGACGTCTTGGCAGGGCGTGCGAAAGGTCAAGGACGGTCCCGGCGACTTCGAGCTATACGCCTTCATGACCACCAAGCCTAATGCTCTCATTGCGCCGATCCATGAGAAGGCTATGCCCGTGATCCTCACCACGCCGGAGGAAACCGAGGCTTGGCTGACGGCGCCATGGTCGGAAGCACGGCATTTGCAGCGGACGGCGCCCAACGACGCGTTGGTGATCGTTGAGAAGCCAGCCACACAGATCAAGTTCCCACCACAGGCCCCGGCCCAAGGGTCTCTGTTTTAGCCCGAAATCGGCTCTCCTCAATCGTCGTCTCGCCAGATTACCCGGCGAACCATGCGGATTTCGACAAGACGTCTGACGCGAATTTTAAGGCGTTCAGCAGCGCTTGGCAGAATGATGCCTGCATCGAGCTCACGACCTTTGCAGCGCTCGCACCGCATGTGCCGCTCCACATCCCAAAAGGGGATATCACCAACCAGCTTTGCGAGATCGCCAGGCAGATAGTGTCGAGTGATGTTGCAGTTCCGACATCGAACACGAATTAGCTGCCCGACTTCATGCGCCAAGCAGAGGGTTTGCACATTTCGGCGCGGTCGGGTGCTTAGTTCGGGCATCCCGCAAAGTAGGAATATGTTCCTTTGCGAGTCAATTCACACTTAATTCCACCTTGGCGATCTTCACAGCAGGTTAAATCCAACCGTCGATGAAGGGATTGGGTTGGATCAGCTTGGCAGCATAGGGCAGTTGGCACCACGGCGCAGGCTGATATGCGCCACGTCGCCGACGCTGAATTGAAAGCCCTCGGCCTGGCGCGGCGCATCGATCACCACCGGCAATCCCTGCCCCAGCTCAGCATGCAGCCGCAGCGTGCGGCCGTGGAAGACGATGGAGTTGACGCGCGCCGGCGCGGTGCCGGCGGCGGCATCGGTGGTGGCCAGCAAGTCCTCGGGGCGAACGCCGATGGTGCGCTCAGTGCCTTCGCCGGGTGTGTCGCCGGTTTCAGATGTTGCTTCCAGCGAAAGCCCGCCAGCGGCGAAGCGCAGGCGGTCGCCGTCGCGGCCGATGAAGCGCGATTGCAAGAGGTTCATGGTGCCGATGAAGCTTGCGACGAATTTCGTCGCCGGCCGGTCGTAAAGCGTAGCCGGCGGCGCGATCTGCTCGATGCGGCCCTTGTTCATGACGACGATGCGGTCGGAGATCGACAGCGCTTCGGTCTGGTCGTGGGTGACCATGACGAAGGTGGTGCCGAGCCGCGACTGCAGCCGCTTCAGTTCGACCTGCATCTGTTCGCGCAGATGCGCATCGAGCGCCGACAGCGGTTCATCGAGCAACAGAACGCGCGGCTCGCAGACTATGGCGCGGGCGAGCGCGACGCGCTGGCGCTGGCCACCCGACAGTTCGGAAACGCGGGCGCCGAGCTTGTCGGCGAGGCCGACCATGTCGAGGGCTTCGCGGACGCGCTTTGCCTGCTCGGCGCCGGACAGTTTGCGCAGCGACAGGCCGAAGCCGACATTCTCGGCGACCTTCATATGCGGGAACAGCGCATAATCCTGGAACACGGTGTTGACGGGACGGTCGAACGGCCTGAGCGCGGTGATGTCGCGACCATCGAGCAGCACCTTGCCGCTCGACGGGCTCTCGAAACCGGCAATGACGCGCAGGCTGGTGGTCTTGCCGCAGCCCGAGGGCCCGAGCAGGGTGATGAACTCGCCGCTGATAATGTCGAGATCGACGGCGTCGAGCCCGACAATGCCGCCGGGGAAAACCTTCGAGACCGTGTCCAGGCGTACCAGCGCATCAGGCGCCATCGCGAACCTCGGACGGCTTGGTGGTGTTGACCCAGAGGATCTGGCAAGGCTCGGTGCCGGGATTGCGGAAGGCGTGCAGAAGCGTGCTCTTGAAGGCAAAGGAGTCGCCGCTCTTCAGCACGTATTTTGTCGAGTCCACCACCAGTTCGACCTCGCCCGACAGGACATAGCCGAACTCGTGACCGATATGCGCATAGGCTTCCGCCGTGCCGCCATCGGCTTCCACGGTCACCAAGAGGCCGGTCAGCGCCGCGCCCGGCGGCGACAGCAGCGCCTTGGCGATGCCTTCCGACTTGACCGGGAGCTGCCGCCTTTTGTCGGCGCGCACGCAATAGAGATCGTTGGCGGCTTCGTTGCCGTCGGTGATCAGCGCCGAAGGCTCGATGTCGAGCGCGGCCGCAAGCGGCCAGATCACCTTGACGCGCAGCGAAGACAGGCCGCGCTCGATCTGGCTCAGCGCACCGATGGAGACGCCGGCTTTTGCTGCCAGCTCGGCCAGCGACAAATTGCGCTCCAGCCGCAGCGCCCGCACGCGCCGGCCGACGCGAATGTCGGCGTCGGCCTTTGGTTTCGCTTCAAGCATGTCCATCAGTTGGTCCTTGTTGCAGTCTTTGACGCGGCGGCAAGACCCGCGGGCTTCAGGAGATTAGTCACAATTACCTGCCGTCGGCGCTGCCCCTCCCTGCCGGACATTTCTCCCCGTATAGTGACGGGGAGAAAGCGGCTGGTCGCAAACTCGGCGCCATTTCTGCAACGTTTGCGGTTTGCGAAATCGCTGGTGACAGCGCCCCTCTCCCCGTCTCTATACGGGGAGAGGATGCCGGCAGGCAGGTGAGGGGCAGCGCAACCGTCGGCGATGGATCCCTCACCCGCCCGCCTTCACTTTCTCGAACATCTTCGCCACATCGTCGTTCTGCTTCATCGGGCCGGTGAAGATGGTGGTCTTCAGCATCACCTCCGGGTCGGCCGGCAATTGCAGCTTGTCCAGTTCGTCCTTCGCCACGCCGGCGAAGGCGGTGCTCAGCGAGCTGCCATAGCCGTAGGCTTGGATCAGGTACTTACCCGAGTCGGCGTCGAGCCGGCTGTTGATGAAGTCATAGGCGAGGTCGACGTTTTTGGCGTCCTTGAGCATGACGAAGCCGCAGGCCCAGGTCAGCATGCCCTCCTTCGGCTTCATGAACTCGACCGGCACGCCCTGCTTCTTCAGCGAGGTTGCCGACGCGTTCCAGGTCATGGCGGCGACCAGCTGGCCGCTGGCCAGCGCCTGTTCGACCGAGGTCATGTCGGTGGTGTAGTTGGAGAGCAGCGGACGCTGCTCGCGCAATTTTTCCGCCACCTTGTCCATCTGCTCCGGCGTCATATCGAAGGGGTTTACGCCGGCCAGAAGTGCTGCAACGATCGGCGTGTCATGCACGGCATCGATGGTCGCCATGCGGCCGGCATATTGCTTGTCCCACAGAAGGTTCCAGCTCGCTTCCGGGTTCTTCACCAGATCGGTGCGGTAGAGGATCGAGGTGTTGCCCCAGTCCCACGGCACCATCCAGACCTTGCCGTCGCCGGCCTGGATGTCGGGCAGGTTCTTGAACACCGGGAAGATCGAATCCCAGTTCTTGATGCGCTTGGTATCGATCGGCTGCAGCAGGCCTTCCTTGTTCCAGCGCGCCACCTTGTCGTAGCAGGGATGGGCGATATCGGGGCGGAAGCCGGCCTTGACCTTGGTGAAGGCATCGTCGTCGTCGCCGAAGATCGAGGCCTCGACGCCATCGAGATGGGCCGTCAGGAAGCTCTTGTTGAAGTCGGGCAGTTCATAGCCGGACCAGGTGAAATATTGCAGCTTGTCGGCGGCGAAGGCGACAGTCGACGACAGGACGATTGCAAGCGCGGCAAGCCCGGTGCGGGCTGTCTTTGCAGTGATCGATTTCGGGCCAGTGATCGATTTCAGCCCAGTAATTGATTTCGGGTCGAATGCCATTTCGGTTCTCCTCTTTTGTTATGGTTCAGGCTGGACTGGTGGGCGCCGTCCGACGGGCTGTGCTCAGCCCGCGATGGCGCAGGATTTCGGCGATGCCGGCGATGATGACGGACACAGCAAGGATAGCTGTCCCCAGCGCCATCACGGTCGGCAGCGAGCGAGGAAAACGCAGTTGGCTCCAGATGTAGAGCGGCAGCGTCGGCTCGGTGCCGGCGAGGAAGAAGACGACGATGAACTCGTCGAAGGAAATCAGAAAGGCCAGCATGAAGGCCGAGACGATGGCCGGCAGCGAGAGCGGCAACATCACCCGCCGGAAGGTCGTCCAGTCGGAAGCGCCGAGATCGAGTGCGGCCTCGCGAATGGTTTTCGGAATTGCGGCAAACCGGCTGCGCATGATCACCACGGTGGTCGGCAGCGCCACCAGTATGTGGCCGAGAACGATGGCGATGCGCGACGGGCCGAGGCCGATGAGATTGACGAGGATCAGCAACGATATGCCGACGATGACGCCGGGGATCAGGATCGGCAGCCTGGAGATGGCGCTGATGGTGGCGGCGAGCGGCGAACGACCGTAGAGGTCCATATAGGAGACGGTGATGCCGCAGAGCGTGGCGCCGGCGGCGGCCACGACGCCAATGACGAGACTGTTCAAAAGCGCGCCGGACAGCGCCGGATTGCCATAGAGCGTGGCATACCATTCGAGCGTGAAGCCCTGCAGCGGAAACGCGGCCTGGATGGAGTTGTTGAAGGAAAACAGCGGGATCAACAGCACCGGCAGATAGAGGAAGACGAGATAGGCAAGCACATAGACGCCGAGCCAGCCGCGGCCATCATCTCTCCGCGCCGCGCTCATGTGCGGCTGCCGAATTTGCGGTCGGCGCCGCGTGCGACCAGCACCACGCAGAGGATGACCAGCATCACGCAGACTGAAAGTGCCGCCCCGAACGGCCAGTCATTGGCCTTGCCGAACTGCGACTGGATCAATGTGCCGATCATGGTGCTGGCGGGACCGCCGACCATGGCCGGGGTGACATAGTCGCCGACCGTCGGCACAAAGACGACGAGGGCGGCCGCCAGAACGCCCGGCATCGAATTGGGCAAGACGACGCGGCGAAACGCCGTGAACGGTCTGGCGCCGAGATCGGAGGCGGCTTCGAGCAGTGATTTCGGGATGGTGTCCAGCGCCACATAGATCGGCAGGATGGCGAAGGGCGCATAGGCATGCGCCAGCGTGACGACCACCGCCGCCGGCGTGTTGAGGAAGGCCAGCGTCGGCTCCGACCAGATGCCGCTTTCGATCAGCGCCGAGTTCAAGACGCCGTTGTAGGCGAGCACGATCTTCCAGGCGAAGACGCGCAGGAGATAGCTGGTCCAGAACGGCAGGGTCACCAGAAACAAAAGCAGGCTGCGGCGGCGGCCGGCATAGAAGGCGAGATAGTAGGCGACGGGATAGGCGGTGACGACGGTCGCCAGCGTCACCAGGCCGGCGATCACCAGAGAGCGCAGCGTCACCGTCCAGTAGAGCGGATCGGAGACCACGGTGATGAAGTTGCCTGCCCTGAAGCCGGCGCCGAGCAGCGAACCGTCATTGCCGCGAAGTGAGAGGAAGAGCACAAGGCCAAGGGCAAACAGGATCAGGAACAAGGTGACCAGCCCGCCCGGCAGCAACATGGCGAAGCGGAAGCCTCGGGACGACCCTGCCGGCGCTTCTGTTGCAACGATGCTCGACATCGGACTGCTCAACGGAAATATGAAATCGGCTTAGCTTTTTTCATATTTGTGAAACTGTCAAGCTGAATCCACGAGGCCTAGGCGACCGGCGCCCAATCAGCGCTCGAAGGCGTCGAGCATCCGGTACCAGGCGATGGTCGCGGCGACGCCGACCTGGCGGAAGGCGTGGAACGGGATCGGCCGGACCGGCGACAGCGGGAACGGCAATTGATTGACATCGCCGCCCGCGAGGTAGCCCGCCATGCGTTTTCCCAGCGCGGTCATCAGGCCGACGCCCCTGCCCTGGCAACCAACCACGGCGAGCAGGCCCTTTTCCGGCTCATGGATGTGCGGCAGGTGATCCGGTGTCATCGCCACGCGGCCGAACCAGCGCTTCTCGATGACGACATCGGAGAGCGCCGGATAGAGCCGCACCAGCGCGCGCTGCAGATGCGCCCAGTCGGCCTCGCTCCTCGGCCGCGCCATGCGACCGCGGCCGCCAAGCACCAGATGGCCGTCGGCTGTTTTGCGGTAGTAGACGAGAATGCGCCTGGAGTCGGACACCGCCTGCCCTTCCGGCAGGATCGTCGCCGCAAGGTTGGATGACAGCGGCGCGGTCGCGACCTGGAAGGAATGCAGCGGCACGATCGTTTCCGCGAGGCCCGGAAGCAGTCCATCGGTATAGGCGTTCGTCGCCAGGACAACCGCTTTCGCCCGCACCTCGGCGCCGCTTTCGGTTGAGACACGCCAAAGGCCGGCCTCCTTGCGGAGTTTCACCACCTTCTGCCGCTCGGCAATGCTGGCGCCGGCGGCGGCGGCGATGCGCGCCAGTTCCACTGTATAGGCGAGCGGATCGATGATGCCGGCGCGGCGGTCGAGCCAGCCGCCGAGATAGCCTTGCGCGCCGGTCATAGCGGCGATCTCGCTTTCATTCAGAAGCCGGACATCGGCGCCACGCGCCCGCCATTGACGATCCCTGTTCGCCGCCGCTTTCAATGCGGTTTCGGTATGCGCGGCCTGGATCCAGCCATTGCGGGTGAACGGCACCGCCAGCTTTTCGTCTTGGATGAGATCGAACACCGTATCCGCCGTCGAGGCGGCGAAATCGACCAGCGCTTGGCCACGCTCGGGGCCGAAATGCTCGAGCAGCCATTCGGGATCATATTTCAGGCCGGGAATGACCTGGCCGCCATTGAGGCCCGAGGCGCCCTGGCCGATCTCGCCAGCCTCCAGCACCTGTACACCGAGACCGAGCCCGGCTGCGTGCAAGGCGGTCGACAGGCCCATGAAGCCGCCGCCGACGATGGCAACGTCGACCGGCGCAGTGACGAGCAACTGGAAGGCGGATGCGGTCTGCGGCTTCTGCCAGATCGGAACGGAAAACGGTGCGGGCAAGGCTTCACCTGGAGTATGCGGAAATGAAAATTCTAGTGCCAGTTTCATTTTTTTGAAAGAGCGGGCCTCATGTCAGAACCGACAATTGCCTGCGCCACTGGATAGACCTTTGGCGTGAATCCGGTGAAAGTGCAGCGGCCCAGCTGCCATCTCGATCATCAAAGGACCGTAAGCCATGACGAACCCAACGCAGCTTCCCGCCGACGGGCTCTTCATCGGCCGAGCCAGGGCAAGCGATGCCTCGCATCCGCTGGTGGTCACCGTGCGCGACGGCATCGTTTTCGACGTCACCTCGACCACCGCACCCACAGTGCGCGACATCTGCGAGATGGCCGATCCGGCCGGACACGTGCGCTCTGCCAAGGGCGAACCGATCGGCTCGCTCGACGCGATCGCCGCCAACAGTTTTCAGGCCACCCGCGATCCGGCAAAACCCTATCTGCTCTCGCCTGTCGACCTGCAGGCGGTGAAGGCGTCGGGCGTGACCTTCGTGGTCAGCCTGCTCGAACGCGTCATCGAGGAGCAGGCGCGCGGCTCGGCGGAAAAGGCCGACGCCATCCGCGCCGACATTGCCGGGCTGATCGGCCACGATCTGTCCAAGCTGAAGCCCGGCTCGCCCGAAGCGATGGAGATCAAGGCCAAGCTCATCCAGCGCGGCGCCTGGTCGCAATATCTGGAAGTCGGCATCGGCCCCGACGCCGAGATCTTCACCAAATGCCAGCCGATGGCGTCCGTCGGCTTCGGCGCCGATGTCGGGCTGCATCCTGTCTCCACCTGGAACAACCCCGAGCCGGAGATCGCCCTGATCGCCGCCAGCACCGGCAAGATCGTCGGCGCGACCATCGGCAACGACGTCAATCTGCGCGACGTCGAGGGACGCTCGGCGCTGCTGCTCGGCAAGGCCAAGGACAACAATGCCTCGGCCTCGCTTGGGCCCTTCATCCGGTTGTTCGACGCAAGCTTTTCCATCGACGATGTCAAGCGCGCCACGGTGCGGCTGAAGGTCGAGGGCGAGGACGGGTTTTCGCTGGAGGGCGCGAGCTCGATGGCCGAGATCAGCCGTTCGCCCGAAGAGCTGGTCGCGGCCGCCATGGGGCCGCACCACCAGTATCCCGACGGCTTGGCGCTTTATCTCGGCACCATGTTCGTGCCGTCGAAGGATCGCGGCGAGAAGGGCAAGGGATTCACCCACAAGATCGGCGACATCGTCACCATCTCGTCGGAGAAATTCGGCGCGCTGGTGAACCGCGTGCTTCTGTCGCCCGATTGCCCGCACTGGACCTACGGCGCCAGCCATCTCATGCGGGACCTCGCCAAGGCCGACCTGATCTGATTTCGGAGCAGCGGGACGAACGGATAGCCGATAAACGTTCGTATCCGGTCCCTGTAAGCCGTTTGTTAGCGGAATCCGGGTGACTGTATCGGAAATTCGCTCCAGGATCGGGGCGCGGTCTGTGGGGGCCGAATCGCATGCTCGGTTTGCCGATGATATCGGTGCGCAATCTCGCCATGCGTTATGGCGGCGTTGTCGCGCTCAGGGATATGAACCTGTCTGTCGGACAGGGGACCATCCATGCTGTCGTCGGTGAAAGCGGCGCCGGAAAGTCGACGCTGGTGAAGGTGCTTGCCGGCGTGCTCCGGCCCAACAGCGGCACCATCCGCGTCGGCGACCAGATCGTCACCGTCGACAGCCCGATCGCTGCACGCAAGCACAGCTTCGGCGTCGTCCACCAGGGGCTCGGCCTGTTTGCCGACCGCTCGGTGCTGGCCAATCTGTTCGTCAATCGCGAGCCGTTGCGCAATGGCTTCGTCTCCAGGCGCGAGATGGAGGCACGCAGCCGCACCTTGCTTCGGCAACTCAAGCTCGACGTCGATGTCCACGCTCCTGTGGGACAACTCGGCATGGGCGAACGGCAATATGTCGAACTCGGCCGCGCAATTCTGGAAGGCCCGAGGCTGCTGATCCTCGATGAACCGAATTCTGCGCTCGACCGGCGCCAGACCGAGCACCTGTTCACCGTACTAAGTGACCTCAAGGCCAAGGGCACGAGCGTGCTCTATGTCTCGCACCGGCTGGAGGATGTGTTTGCGATCGCAGACCAGGTCACCGTGATGCGCAACGGCCGTGACGTGCTGACAAGTGGGCGCTCGGCGTTGAGCGAAGCCGATGTGATCGACGCCATGATCGGCCAGCAGCGCGACAGCCTGTTCCCGCCTGCACTGCCGGCCAATGCCAGCACGATAAGGCCGCGGATCACGGTGGAGGGTCTGAGCGGCGGCCGGATTTCCGGCGTCAGCTTCACCGCCCGCTCCGGCGAGATCCTCGGCTTGGCCGGGCTTGAGGGGTCAGGCGTTGAACACCTGTTCGAGATGCTGTTTGGCCTGCGCAAGGCGCAAAGCGGCAGGGTGCGGCTCCCCGACGGCTACGGCTTGCCTGGAAATCCGACCGAAGCGGCGCGGCGCGGCATCGGCCTGGTGCCGGCCAACCGCCTGTGCAACGGCCTGATGCCCGACCGGTCGCTGGCCTTCAACATAGGCAACATCGCTACCGGCGCCCGCAACTGGGGGTCGCGCCGCTACTCGCCCAAGGCCGCGATCGCCGCCGCCGCAAGGCAGATCGATGCGCTGCGCATCAAGGGCCTGCCGGACGCGCCGGTGAATTCGCTGCTGGCCGGCGATCAGCAGAAGATCGTAATCGCCAAATGGCTGGAGACGGCGCCGCAAGTGCTGCTCCTAGACAATCCGGCTGGCGGTATCGAGGCGGCTGCCAAGCGCAAGATCTATGCGCTGATCCGGCAGATGGCGGCCAATGGCTGTATCGTTTTGCTGCGTTCGGTCGAGCCGTCCGAACTGACCAACCTCAGCAACCGCGTCCTTGTCTTCCACCGCGGCCGGGTCGCCGGCGAGCTGTCCGGCGCCGAGATGAAGCGAAGGACAGTGCTGCAACTGACCACCACCGGCGAGATGCCGGAGGCGGAGCGGCCGAAAAAGAAACTCGTGGGAGCCATGGCATGACACGATTGGATCCCACACTGCAGCTTGCCGGTTCGGCTGCCCACCCGAAGCGCAGCCTTCGCCTGCCCGTCGAACTCAGGCCGCTCATCGGGCTCGTTGTCTTGGTGGCGATTACAGGCTTTGCCCGGCCGGATTTCCTCGATGAGGCCAATGTGCTGTCGTTGCTGGAAACCGCTGCGTATCCCGGCATGCTGGCGATCGGCATGGTGTTCGTGCTCGCACTCCGCGAGATCGACCTTTCCGTCGGCTGGATATTCCATCTCGCGGCCCTTCTCACCGCATTCCTTCTGGCCACCGGCATCGACCCGTGGCTTGCCGCCCTTGCCGGCGTGCTGCTCGGCGCCGGGCTCGGCCTCGTCAACGGCCTGCTGGTGGTGGCGCTGCGACTGCCGGCCATCGTCGTTACGCTGGGCACCTTTGCAATGTTCCGGGGCCTGGCGGCGGTGGCCGTCGAGATGCAAGCGACAGCTCCGGCCAGCCCAGGCGGCGACTTCTTTGAGATCGTTCACGGCAAGCTGTTCGGCCTTGTGCCGACGGCTGTCTTTGTCTTCGTCGCAATGGCGGTGGTGATGCACCTCGTGCTTCACCGCAGCCGCTTCGGCTACCGGATTCAGGCCGTCGGCAGCAATCCGCAGGCGGCGCTCTATGCCGGCATCCCGACAGGTGCTGTGCGGCTGCAGACGCTGGTGCTGATGGGCGTCGTCTCGGGGCTGGCGGGCGCGCTGTGGCTTGGCTCTCCCGTTACCGACGTCGACCAAGGCGGCGGTTTCGTGCTGATGGCGATTGCCGCGGCGATCATCGGCGGCACCCCCCTTTACGGCGGGCGCGGCACCGTCTTCGGTGCGGTGATCGGCATGCTGATCGTCCAGGTCATCTTGAGCGGCGTGACCCTGTTCGGCATCGACGCCGCATGGAGCCCGTTCGTGATCGGCGCGGTGATGGTGCTGGTGCTCGCGATCGACCGGCTGGCCAAGGTGCTGCGCAACCGCCAGGCCGAGCGCTTTCAGGAAAATCCGCGCGCCTGAAGTTTAAGCCCCGCCTGCTTGCCGGGGAATATCTCTATCTCTTGGTTTGACGCAATTCCGGGCGGAAAACCGTTTCACACTTTTCCTGGAATTGCTGTCTAACTGATGCGATCTGATGGGATCGCTGATGGCGCGTTGCATCGCGCCACCATCCATTGGGCGGATAGAGGCTTGCCATCGGCCGCAAAAGAAGATGCTCTGCGCATCCGGGTCGGCGCTGGCAGGAGGAGAGGATCAAGGGCATGGCCCGGATCATCGCCGGACGTGGAGGTCGTTTTTCAACATGGGAGGAAAGCAAATGCTGACGAGGCTACGATTACTCGTGCTTGGCTTGATTGTGGCGCTGGCCATTCCGGCGGCGGCACAGGCCAAGACGTTCTACTGGATTTCGCATGGCGGCCCGGCCGACCCGGTCTGGACCTACTTCCTAGCCGGTGCCAAGCAATGGGCGAAGGACACCGGCAACACCGTCAACACCTCGTTCCACAATGGCGACGTTGCCTCGCAGCAAGAGGCCGTGCGTGCCGCGATCTCGGCAAAGGCCGACGGCATCGTCACCACCAGCCCCGATCCGGGCAGCCTGATCGAAATCGCCAAGGAAGCCAACACCGCCAAGATCCCGATCATCAACTTCAACACGCCCGATCCTAAGGCAAGCTTCGACGCCTATGTCGGCGGCGACAACGTCACCTTCGGCAAGCACTGGGCGCAATATCTGGTCGACAAGGGTCTGGTGAAGAAGGGCGACTTCGTCTGGATGCCGGTCGAAATCCCCGGCGCCACCTACGGCGTCCAGGAAGAGGAAGGCATCAAGAGCGTCTTCGAACCGCTGGGGATCACCTATGAGATCACCGAAGCGACGCTCGACCAGGCCGAAGCCATCAACCGCATGGTCGACTATCTCACCGCGAACAAGGCCAAGGTCAAGGCAATCATCGGCCTCGGCGATCTGGTCACCGGCTCGATCAAGCGGGTGTTCGACCAGGCCGGCATCAAGCCGGGCGAAATCCCGGTCGTCGGCTGGGGCAACTCGCTCGACACCACCCAGGAAGTGCTGACCGGCTACGTCAATGCCGGCCAGTGGCAGGACCCGCAGGCGACCAGCTACGTCGCGCTGTCGCTGGCCAACATGGCGGCGTCAGGCATTCCTCCGGGCTTCAACGTCATCACCGGCGCGCTCTATGAAAAGGACACCGCGCAGGTCTACGACGACATCCTGTCCGGCAAATAACCCAGACCTTCAACAGTCGCGGCCGCAGCCGCGGTCGCGACTGTCTTTTCGCCGAGCCCTTCGCGTTGCGCGCTGGGCTCAGCCTTCCCCTTCCTGTCGCAGGTTATCAGTGGAAAACCGTTCGCTCATCCAACGCCTGATCGCGAGGCCGGAATTCGGGCCCTTCGTTCTGCTCATCGTCGAAATCGCGGTATTCTGGAGCATCAACCACGATTTCCTGTCGCCGCAGAACATCTCCAACACGCTGGCCTTCACCGTCGAGCTCGGGCTGATCGCGCTGGCGATGACGCTGTTGATGACGTCGGGTGAATTCGATCTGTCGGTCGGCTCGCTGTTCGGCTTTTCGCCGGTGCTGATGTGGACGCTGTTCAACAGCGGCCTGACCTCGCTGGAGGTCGGCTTCCTCGCCGCGCTGCTGATCGCGGCCTTCATCGGCCTGGTCAATGGCTGGTTCGTCACGCAGCTGAAAATCCCATCCTTCCTGGTGACGCTCGGCATGCTGCTGGTGGTGCGCGGCACCGCGCTGTTCGTCACTGACGGCTTTCCGCAGCGGACGTGGAGCGCCGAGGGCAGCTGGCTGGCCGAAGCGCTGGTCGGTGATTTCTTCATCGGCCCGTTCCGCATCTACATGTCGCTCTTCTGGTTCATCGCGGCGGCCATCGCGCTGGGCTACGTGCTGACGCAAAGCCGGACCGGCAACTGGATCCAGGCAGCCGGCGGCAATCCAGGCGCCGCAAGGGCGCGCGGCGTCAACGTCAGCGGCGTCAAGATCGGCCTGTTCGTGCTGTCGTCGGTGATGGCTTCGCTTGCGGGCGTCATCTCGTCGCTGCGCACGTCGGCCGCCAACCCCAACAGCGGCACCGGCTACGAGCTCGAAGTCATCGCCATGGTGGTGATCGGCGGCACGGCGCTGACCGGTGGGCGCGGCACCATCATCGGCACCGTGCTCGGCATCCTCATCCTGCGCGTCATGCGCAACGGCATCGTGCTGATCGGCGTGCCCGGGCTGGCCTACAACATCTTCATCGGCGCCATCATCCTCGGCATGATGGCGCTGCACTCATGGCTGGAACGCCGGCATCAGGCAGGGACCTAGAACCATGGCTGAACCGCTCATCCGCATGTCCAACATCAAAAAGTCCTACGGGCGCGTGCAGGCGCTCGAAGACGCCAATTTTCATGTCAACGAAAGGGAGATCGTCGGCCTGCTCGGCGACAATGGCGCCGGCAAATCGACGCTGATCAAGGTGTTGTCGGGGGCGGTGCCGCTGACCAGCGGCGACATTTTCATCCGCGGCAAGAAGGTCAATCTGCGCAGCACCAGCGACGCCATCGCGCACGGCATCGAGACGATCTACCAGGATTCGGCACTGGTGACGCAGCTGTCGATCGCGCGCAACCTGTTCCTCGGCCGCGAGCCGATCAAGCCGCCGCGTTTTCTGAACCGCATGGACCAGGAGGCGATGAACAATGTCGCCCGCGACCTGTTGAAACAGGTCGGCATCTCCAAGAACATCCCGCCGACGACGCCGATCGGCTCCCTGTCCGGCGGCGAGCGGCAGGCCGTCGCCATCGCGCGCGCCATGCACTTCGACAGCGACCTGATCATCCTCGACGAGCCGACCAACAATCTCGGCGTCGCCGAGACGCAAGGCGTGCTGAGCTTCGTGCGCAACGCGCGCGATTCCGGGCATTCCTGCATCTTCATCGCCCACAACATCCACCATGTCTTCCAGGTGGTTGACCGCATCGTCGTCATGCGCCGGGGCAAGGTGGTGGCCGACGACATCGACCCGAAGAAGACCAGCGTGGCCGAGGTCGAACGCATCATCACCGGGATGTCGGACAAGGAGATCCGCGACGCCATCATCGAAGGCGGGCCATCGCACGGCTGAACCGTCTTCGCGCCGTCTGGCACGGAAACGCATCCGCTCTAACTCGTTGTAGAGCATGACCTTTTGACAAAACGGTTCCCGTTTGTCCGAGAAAACCGGTTCCCACTTTTCGGGATCATGCTCTATGACTACAGCCATGAAAGCCACCGTTGCCGACATAGCCAGGAGCTGCGGCCTGTCGACCGCGACCGTCGACCGGGTTCTGAACAACCTGGCCGGCGCGAGCGCCGCCAACCGCCAACGGGTGATGGAGGCGGCCAAGCAGCTCGGCTATTTGCCGGTGGTCGATCAGGTGACGCTGCCGTCGCGGCCGGCGCATCTTGAATTCTTCCTGCCGATCGGCGTCAACGGTTTCATGATCGACCTCGCCGGGCACATCGAGGACTATGCGGGGCGCCTGCCGCTGGTCGCCTCGTGCCGGATCCACAATCTCGGCGGCATCTCGCCGGCAGCGCTGCAGGCGGCGGTTGAAAATCTGTCGCTGAAGGCCAATGGCGTCGGCGTCATTGCCGTCGATCATCCGCGAACGCGCAACATATTGCGCGATGTGGTCGAGGCAGGCATCCGCCTTGTCACGCTGGTCTCCGACGTTCCAGCCGCCCCGCGTTCGGCCTATGTCGGCATCGACAACCGGGTTGCCGGACGCACGGCGGCGCTGTTGATGGGGCGCTTCCTCAATGGCCGCCAGGGTCATCTGGCGATGGTCGTCGGCTCGCGTTCCTATCGCGGGCACGAGGAGCGCGAGATGGGCTTTCGGTCGGTGCTGACAGAGGAATTCCCCAATCTCACGGTCTCGAGTGCGGTCGAGATCAATGACGAACCGGAGGGCAGCTACACCGCAACGATGCAGGCGCTGCACAACGAGCCGGAACTGCTCGGCATCTACTGCGTCGGCGCTGGGCGCTCAGGTGTGGCGAGAGCGCTGCTTGAGGCCAAGCCAAAGAAGAAGCCGGTCTTCATCTGCCACGACCTGACCAAGGAAACGCGCGGCTATCTCGTCGACGACCTCGCCGATGTCGTCATCGACCAGAATGCGCGGCTGATCGCGGAGCAATCTGTGATCCGCCTGCTCGGCTCGATCGCGTCCGCCGCGCCCTACCTGACGAAGAAGTTCATCGAGCCACGGCTGATCTTCAAGGAAAACGTGCCGGTGCAGTGAAGTCGCGCCGTGGCGGTTTCTCCGATTTGTACGACAAGTCGGGGTAGATGCCGCAAATCTGCACAGCAGCCATGCAACTTTCATTGTTGCCGAATCATTGGGCAACCCGTACTCATCTGGGTGTCGGCCATCTACTCCTCCCAGATGCGATGCCGACGCTGAGCGCGGTGCACCTCCTCCCGCATCTCGTTCGAAATCGAGCCCGCTGCCACCTCCTCCCGGCAGCGGGCTTTTTTCATTCTCAAATGAATCTAAATTAGAGTTGACGGGCAAGTTCGGAGAATAGCCAAAAGCCCCGCCGGATGATGGGGACTCCTCAACTCCGAAAGCTGGAATTCAGCGCGCCCTGAAAGAGCTGATCAGGCCTTCAGCCATGCGCACGAACTGCGTGCTGGGGCCCTGGCAGCCCATGGTCTGCACGCTGACGCGCGCCCCTTCGAACAGCAGCGACAGCGTATCGGCCAGAAGCTCGGCCTGACCGATGCCCGCATCCCGGCACAGCGCAACGAGGCGATCGCGCTGAGCGCTCTTGAGCTCCTTGATCACGCTCCTGGCGGGATGGTCCGGCTCGGTCAATTCGGCGGCGGCATTGGCCATGTCGCAGCCGCGACCGTCAGCCGCCAGGCAAGCAGCGGCCATGCGAATCCAGGCATGCAACTGGGCGAGCTTGTCGCCGGGATGCTCAGCCTCGAATTGGTCCCACATCGCGGCGCCTTTAGCCGCCGACGCGCGCAGGCATTGGACGATCAGTTCGTCCTTCGACTCAAAATGACGGTAGAGCGTCATCTTGTTGGTGCCGGCGGCTTCCGTGATGGCGTCGACACCGACGCCCTTGATGCCATGCTTGTGAAACATGTCCTGCGCCGTCTCCAGGATTCGGTCCCGGGGGCGCACGCGATCGGTAATGCCGTCTGCCATCGCAGTCTCCTTGTCTCCCTAAAAATTCGGTTCACCTCTTGACTAGGGTGTTACCGGTCTGTAACTATCCGAATGTTACTTACTGGTAACACCTATGTGGCCTTCCGTCAATAACAAGGCCGTGAACTGGTCCTGCCAGATCACAAAGGGTGAAAATTGCAGGTCATGCGGCTCCGGCCGGTGAAGAGATGAAAACCGGTTCGCGATCGTCCGATGCGGGCCGCTGGAATGGAGACGCTCCAATGTCGCAGCGCAAGGATTTGACCATCGATGAAGCCATCCGGGATCCGATGATCCGGCTGGTGATGAAAGCGGACCGCGTCAATCCGCGCGCCTTCGAAGCGATGCTGAGGACCGTTGCCGATGAGCAGGGCCTCAGCGGTGCGGCGCCGTCTTCGTATTTTTTGCAGGACCCGGGTTCGGTGCGCGGCCGGCGGCTGTCCCGGTCTGCCAATTCTTTTAAAGAGGCCGGTTCTTCTAAAGAGGTTTGCGTGTCGTGGTAAACTTTTTCATCCATCGTCCGATCTTCGCCTCGGCCATCGCCATCATCATGGTGCTCGCCGGGACGATTTGTTATTTCCTTTTGCCGGTTTCGCAGTTTCCCGACATCACGCCGCCGCAGGTCGTGGTCAGTGCGCATTATCCGGGCGCCAGCGCGCAAGTGGTCGCCGATACGGTGACGACGCCGCTGGAGCAGCAGATCAACGGCGTCGAAGGCATGACCTACATGTCGTCGTCGAGCTCCAATGACGGCTCCTCGACCATCACCATCACCTTCGATGTCGGCTATTCCTTGAGCACCGCGGCCGTCGACGTCCAGAACCGCGTCTCGCAAGCCGCCTCGTCGCTGCCGGCGATCGTCAACCAGGGTGGCGTGACGATCAAGAAGCAGAACCCGAATTTCGTCCTCATCGTCAATCTGACCTCGCCCGACAGTTCGGTCGATCCGGTGGCGCTGAGCAACCTCGCCTATCTGCAGGTTGTCGATCCTTTGAAGCGGCTGCCCGGCGTCGGCGACGTGCAGATCTTCGGCGAACGCCGCTATTCGATGCGCGTCTGGCTCGATCCGGACAAGCTCGCCAATCTCGGCATCACCGCTGTCGACGTCCAGAACGCCATCTCGGAACAGAACGTCCAGGTGGCGGCCGGCAAGATCGGCCAGTCGCCGGCGCCCGCCGGCACCGCCTTCGAGATGCAGGTCAACGCCGTCGGCCGCCTGAGCGACCCCAAGGAGTTCGGCGACATCGTCGTGCGCG
This sequence comes from Mesorhizobium sp. P170090, assembly GCF_057786115.1. Lineage (NCBI taxonomy): Bacteria > Pseudomonadati > Pseudomonadota > Alphaproteobacteria > Hyphomicrobiales > Phyllobacteriaceae > Mesorhizobium > Mesorhizobium sp. P170090. The sequence continues at coordinate 2,649,921 of NZ_JBYNWH010000001.1, read as the reverse complement.
CCAACACCGGCACCGGCTCGCTGGTGCGGCTGCGCGACGTCGCCCGCATCGAGCTCGGCGCGCTGCAATATTCGTCGTCGGCCTTCTTTGGCAAGGACCCCACGGTGGTGCTGGCCGTCTACCAGATGCCCGGTTCCAACGCGCTCGATCTGCAGCAGCACGTCAAGGACAAGATGCAGGAACTGTCGGCCCGTTTCCCCAAGGGCGTCTCCTACGCCATGCACTACGACACCACGCGCTTCGTGTCGGCATCGATGCATGACGTGCTGATCACGCTTGGCGAAGCGCTGGTGCTGGTCGTGGCCGTGGTGTTCATCTTCCTGCAGAGCTGGCGCACGACGATCATCCCGACCATCGCCATTCCGGTGTCGCTGGTGGCGACGATGGTCGTCATGGAAATGATGGGCTTCTCGCTCAACATGCTCTCCCTGCTCGGCATGGTGCTGGCCATCGGCCTCGTCGTCGACGACGCCATCGTGGTGGTCGAAAATGTCGAGCGACAATTGGAGGCGGGCCTCAAACCGCTGGCGGCGACCAAGGCCGCGATGGCCGAGGTCACCGGACCGATCATCGCCACCACCGCGGTGCTGATGGCCGTCTTCGTGCCCGTTGCCTTCATTCCTGGCGTCTCCGGCAAGCTCTACAATCAGTTCGCGCTGACGGTGGCGATTTCGGTCGGAATATCCGCCTTCAACTCGCTGACGCTCAGCCCGGCGCTGAGTGCCGCCTTCCTGCGCCATCGCGGGGAGACGCAGTTCGCCCCGTTCCGCTGGTTCAACACGGGTTTCGACAGGCTGTCGCATGCCTATGCCCATGGCGTACGCATCCTCATCCGGCTGCGCTGGATCATGCTCGGTCTGTTCGCGGCCGGCCTGGTCGCCACCTACTTCGTCTGGCAAAAGCTGCCCTCGACCTTCCTTCCGGTCGAGGACCAGGGTTACTTCTTCGTCGTCATCCAGCTGCCTGACGGCGCCTCGCTGGAACGCACTGACGCCGTGGCCCAGAAGGCGCGCGACATCCTCCAAGCTACGCCCGGCGTCGAGATTGTCGGCTCGATCAGCGGCCTGAACTTCCTGACCAGTGCCGCGCAGTCGAACTCGGCTGTCGAGTTCGCCATCCTGAAGCCGTGGGAAGAGCGCGGCCCCGACCAGAGCGCGTCGAAGCTCGTCGCCGACGTGCGCGGGAAGCTGATGCAGATTCCGGAAGCCTTCGCGCTGTCCTTCGATCCGCCTTCGATCCCGGGTATCGGCACCACGGGCGGCTTCGAATTCGTCGTCGAGGATCTCACCGGGCGCGGCAGTTCAGCCCTCAACGACGCGACGCAAGCCGTGATCGCCGAGGCGCGCAAGCAGCCGGAAATCAACCCGCAGCAGCTGTTCTCGCCGTTCTCGACCTCGACGCCGCAGTTCAACTACGACCTCGACCGCAGCAAGGCCAAACTGCTCGGCCTCAACCTGCCCGACGTCTTCAACACGCTGCAGATCTATCTCGGCTCGCTCTACGTCAACGACTTCAACCTGTTCGGCCGCACCTTCCGGGTGACCATCCAGGCCGACAAGGATGCACGTGCCGACGCAGGCGACCTTTCGCGGCTCTATGTGCGCAACGCCTCCGGCGGCATGGTGCCGCTGAGCACACTGGGCAAACTGGTGCCGTTCGTCGGCCCGGAAACCGTGCCGCACTACAACAACAACGCCTCGGCCACGATCAATGGCGGCGCAGCCCCCGGCTTCTCGTCGGGCCAGGCGGTTGCCGCGATGGAACGGGCCGCCGCCACCGCTTTGCCCAGGGATTTCGGTTTCGAATGGACCGGCATCACCTTCCAGGAGCTCAAGGCAGGATCGATCGCGTCGGTCGTCTTCGGCCTCGCCATCGTCTTCGTCTTCCTGATCCTGGCGATGCAGTATGAGAGCTGGGCGATGCCGTTCATGGTGCTGCTGGCGGTGCCACTGGCCCTGTTCGGCGCCTTCGCAGCCCTGTTCTTGCGCGGCATGCAGATCGACGTCTACTCGCAGATCGGCTTCGTCATGCTGATCGGCCTCGCCGCCAAGAACGCGATCCTGATCGTCGAGTTTGCAAGGCGGCGGCGCGAGGAGGGACTGAGCATTGTCGACGCGGCAATGGAAGCTGCGCGGCTGAGGCTGCGGCCGATCCTGATGACGGCCTTCGCCTTCATCCTCGGCGTGCTGCCGCTGATGTTTGCGACGGGTGCGGGTGCGGCAAGCCGGCAGTCGATCGGCACCACCGTGTTTGGCGGCATGGTCGCGGCGACCATCCTGTCGCTGGTGTTCGTGCCAGTCTTCTACGCGGTCATCGAACAGCTGCGCGAACGCCGCGTGCGCAGCGAACCCAACGCTGCTCATGACCAGGACAATAATGAACCGACTGCCGAACCAGCGCCGATGCGCCTGGCCGAAGCAGCCGAATAGAATTGGAGACCAAAATGCGTAAATGGAAAATAGCTTTGGGAACGGCCGTCGCCCTGGGAGCGATCTCGGTGGCAAGCGTCCACTTCCTCGACATGGGCAATCTCAGCCTCAATGCCGGCACGGCGGCAGCGACGGCAGCACCTGCGGCATTCGTCATGCCGGTGCCGGTGACGAGCGTGGTCAAGAAGACGATCCCGATCTACCTTGACTACGCCGCCCGCATCGAGGCTATCCGCAGCGTCACCTTGCAGGCCCGCGTGCCCGGCTATCTGCAGGAGCAGACGGCTAAGGACGGCGCGGATGTGCGCCAGGGTGATCTGCTCTACAAGATCTCGCCTGACGACTTCAAGGCGGCTCTCGACCAGGCCAAGGCCGAAGTGCAGCGCGACCAGGCGAGCCTCGACTATGCGCGCTCCAATCTCGGCCGCGGCTCCGAACTCGCCAAGAGCGGTTATCTGGCCAAGGATGGGTTCGACCAGCGCACGAGCACCTTGCGTCAGGCCGAAGCGTCGCTTGCCGTCAACCAGGCGGCGGTGCGGACGGCCGAGCTTAATTTGAGCTACGCCGAAATCCACGCTCCGTTTGCCGGCCGCGTCGGCCGCAACCAGGCTTCGGTCGGCACGCTGGTCAGCGTCGCCGGCACGGTGCTGAACACGCTGGTGCAGCTCGACCCGATCTACGTCACCTTCAATCCGAGCGAGACGGATCTGGCCGAAATCGAACAGGCCCGGGCCGCCGGCCCGATCGAGGTCGAGGTGCTGCTGCCCGGCGAGACCGAAGCCAGCCAGAAGGGCGAACTCACCTTCATCGACAACACGGTCGACCACTCGACCGGCACGATTACGGCGCGCGCCACCATCGGCAATGCGAAGTTCTCGCTGCTGCCGGGCCAGTATGTCCGCGTGCGGCTGCACATCAAGCAGCTGCCCGACGCGCTGATGGTGCCGCAGGTGGCGCTGGGTTCGAGCCAGCTCGGCAAATATGTCTATGTCGTCGGCAAGGGCAACACGGTCGACCAGCGCATCGTCTCGCTCGGCGCGACCAGCGGCGACCTTGTGGCGGTGCTCAGCGGCGTTGCCGAAGGCGACCAGGTGATAACCGGCAATCTGCAGAAGATCGGACCAGGAATGCCGATCTCGCCGTTGCCCCAGGAGAAACCGGCCAGCTGATAACCCCCATCAGCCCCGGTCCTGCGGCGCCTTCGGCTTCCACGCCGAGGGCGCCGTTTTTTATGGAGCGCCGCACGCCGTTTTTGGAGTAACCGCAAGGCACAAGAATCCGGAACAGACATATTGTAGGATTGTCGACAATCTGCTTGTCTGTTTCCGGCTCTCACTGGAGTGACGGAATGGCCAAGCTGGACTTCAATCCGATCGCGGATACGACACGCCGAGCCGAGATCGTTGCGCTGTTGCGGCGGGCGATCCTGACCGGCCAGCTGGAACCCGGCCAAAAGCTGAACGAGCTGAGGATCGCTGAGCAGATGCGGGTCAGCCGTGCGCCGTTGCGCGAGGCGATGCGCGAGCTGGTGCAGGAAGGCATCCTGACCAGCATTCCCTATGCCGGCACCTTCGTCATCGATGTCACCGCCAAAGATATCGACGACGCCTATTCGCTGAACAAGGTGCTCGATGAATTCGCCATCGAGCGGACATGGAAGCTGCGCGACCAGCGCTTCTTCGATGAACTCGACCGCCGGCACGAAGCGGTGAAGCAGGCAACGCGCGCGCGCGACACCACCCGCCAGATCGAGACCGCACTGCAATTGCACGGGCTGATCTATGAATGGGCCGACAATTCGGTGCTGCTGGAAACCTGGCAGCGGCTGACCAGCCGGCTGCAAATGTACTTTGCCCTGCACCAGCGGGCCCGCAACGAGCCGGTGCCGGCCGAAGATCTCCACGAAACCTATGTGCGGCTCTTGAAGGGCGCCGACATGCGCGCTGCCCAGCGCCATGCGCGCGAGCATATCGACCTCGATTTCGAAGAGCTGCTTGCCTATGCGCGTGGCCTCGAGCAGCGGAACATCGAAGGGCTGACCCTCCTCAACGCCTAGAGACAACGGACAGACAAGTGCAGATCAAAACCATCAAGGCCTATCGCGTCGTGCAGCCCTTCGTGGACGGGCCCTACCGCATGTCCAAGGGGCGGGTTGCAGACTGCTTCGATGCGGTGATCGTCGCCATCACCTCCGACAGCGGCGTAACCGGCTGGGGCGAGATGGCGCCGCTCGGCAATTTCTATTCGGCCGCCTTTCCGGCGGGAACGCGTGCGGGCGTGGTCGAGATCGCGCCGCACCTGATCGGCCAGGACCCGCGTGGCCTCGCCGGCATCGGCCGATTGATGGATACGGTGTTCAAGGGCCATCCCTACATCAAGTCGGCGCTCGACATGGCCTGCTGGGATCTGGCGGCCCGGGCCGCCGACGTGCCGCTGGTGACCATGCTTGGCGGCCGCGAGAGCGACATGGCGGAGACCTACCGCGTCGTCACCCACGGCACGCTCGACCAGATGGCGGCACTGGCCAAAAGGATCATCGCGGAAGGCTGCCGGCGGCTGCAGGTCAAGGTCGGCGGCAATGTGCATGACGACATCGACAGGGTGAGCGCAGTCGCTTCGGCCGTGCCGAAAGGCACGGTGATTTTCTGCGACGCCAATGCCGGCTGGATACCCTACCAGGCGCGGCAGTTCGCCGATGCCACGCGCGGCATCGATTACACGTTCGAGCAGCCCTGCACGACGATCGAGGAGAACATGTCGGTGCGCCGCATGCTCGACAAGCCGATGGTGCTGGACGAGAGCGTCATCTCGCTCGAGGCGATGGTGGAAATCCACCGCCTGGGCGCCGCCGACGGGCTGACGCTGAAGATCTCGCGGCTTGGCGGCGTAACCAGGACAAGGCAAATCCGCGACGTCGCCGTCGATCTCGGTTTCATGATCACCGTCGAGGATACGGGCGGCGCCGAGATCGACACGGCGGCGATGGCGCATCTGTCGCTGTCGACGCCGGAAGAACGCCGGCTGCACGCCATCGCCTTCCATGAGTGGGTGACGGTGCGCACGGCCTCCAACGCCCCACCGGTCACCGGCAGCCACATGGGCATTCCCGACGGGCCCGGCCTCGGCATCGATGTCGTGCCCGACCTGCTCGGCAAGCCTTTCCTAGAGATCGGCTGAGATCAAGCGCAGCATGAACCTGTCACCCCACGAATCCTCCGTGGGAGATTTGGTCCTGCAGCCATTCTCCGATTTGCGGGTTGAAATATTTTTCAAATGGAAATAGGAATGTTCAAAATGATGATTTGACGCTGCGGCGCGTCATGACTGGAGGAAGCGATATGGCCCATCCGCAATTTGCAGCGGAACTTCTGCAGCGCGCTGAAGCCCAAGGGCCCATCACCATCGGACTCGCCGGCGCCGGGCAGATGGGCACCGACATCGTCGTCCAGGTGGCGCTGATGCCGGGCATGCGGATCGGTGCCATTTCCGAGGTGCGGCCGCAAGCGGCGATCGATGCCGCACTGCTCGCCGGCCATGACCGCTCCGACATCGTCCAGGCTGCGAACGCCTCTGCCATCGACCGCGCCATCGAGGCCGGCAAGATCGCTGTCACCGAAGATCTGCATGCGCTGGCCGCGGCCGGCCGCATTGATGTCATCATCGACGCGACAGGCAATCCCAACATCGGCACGCTGTTTGCGCTCGAAGTGATGAAGAACGGCAAGCACATCGTTATGCTCAATGTCGAGGCGGACATTACGATCGGCCGCTTCCTCAAGGAGGAAGCGCGCAAGGCTGGCGTGGTCTACACCGGTGCGGCCGGCGACGAACCCGCCTGCACGCTGGAGATCATCGGCTTCGCCAAGAGCCTCGGCTTCAACATCATCGCCGCCGGCAAGGGCAAAAACAACCCGCTCAAGATCGACGCCATGCCCGCCGACTACGAGAAGGAAGCGGCCGAGCGCAACATGAATGCGCGCATGCTGGTCGAGTTCGTCGACGGTTCCAAGACGGCGATCGAGATGGTGGCTATCGCCAACGCCACCGGGCTGGTGCCCGACGTGCCGGGCATGCACGGCCCGACGGCGACGCTGGAGGAACTGGCCAGCGTGCTTTGCCCGCGCGAGGATGGCGGCGTGCTGCACCGCAAGGGCGTGGTGGACTATTCTATCGGCAAGGGCGTGGCGCCCGGCGTGTTCTGCATCATCGAAACGAGCCATCCGCGCGTGCTGGAGCGCATGGTCGACCTCAAGGTCGGCAAGGGCCCCTATTTCACGATCTACCGTCCCTATCACCTGACAAGCCTTGAAGTGCCACTGTCGGCGGCGCGCGCCGTGGTCTACAAACGCGCCGACATGGAGCCGCTCGACCACCCGGTGGCCGAAGCGGTGGCGGTGGCCAAGAGCGATCTCGGCGCGGGCCAATCGCTCGGCATGATCGGCGAGAACGACTATCGCGGCTTCGCCATGACCTGGGAGGACGCCCGCGCCAAGGGCGCGCTGCCGCTCGGGATTGCCGAACGCGCCAAGGTGGTCAAGCCGGTCAAGACCGGCGACTTCCTCACCTATGAAAATTGTGTACCCGACGATTCGATGGTGATAACGCAGATCCGCCGCCGTCTCGACCAGTCGGACGGACAGTTTGTGACCAACGCCGCCTGAACCTTCGGGATCTCCCTGTGATGGACTATGTCGTTATCGGGATCGATGCCTCGACGACGGCGGTGAAGGCGATCGCCTTCACCCGCGACGGCGCGGAGCTGTTCCAGGCGCGCGAGGCCTATCCGCTGGCCAATCCGAAGCCCGGCCATTTCGAGCAGGATGCCGAACATTGGTGGGCAGCCCTCATCAGTTCGCTGAAGCAGGTTGCCGACAAGGTCGGCGCAGCGCGCGTGGCGGCAATTGCCATAGCCCATCAGCGCGAGACCTTCACCCTGATCGATCAGGCCGGCACGCCGCTCATCCCGGCGATCCTGTGGCTTGACGAGCGCGCCCGGCCTCAAGTCGCCAAGCTGTCGGCCGAGCTTGGCCGCGAGACGATCCGCGACTGGAGCGGCAAGCCGCCGGATCCGACGCCGGCGCTCTATGCCATCGCCTGGCTGGCGGAACACCAGCCGCAGGTGCTGGCCAACGCCGCCGCCCTGGTCGATGTTCATGGCTTCTTCGTTCACCGGCTGACCGCACGGCTGGTAACCAGCACGGCAAGTGCCGACCCGCTCGGCTTGCTCGATGTCACGACAGGCGAATGGCACCCTGAGCTTGTCTCGGCTGCAGGGTTGCAGCCACGGCAGTTGCCGGCGCTGATCGGCCCAGGCGAAATCTGCGGCGGCCTTGCCGAAAGCATTGCCCAGCTGACTGGCCTCAAAGCGGGCACGCCAATTGTCGCCGGCGCCGGCGATGGCCAGGCCATGGGTCTCGGCATGGGCGTCTATGGTGCCGGCAGGAGCTATCTCTCGCTCGGCTCCGGCGTCGTCAGCGGCTGCTATTCCGGCACGGTCACCACATCGGATGCGTTTCGCACGCTGGTCTCGCCGACCGGCTCCGGCTTCATGCTGGAAACCGTGCTGCGCTCGGGCATGCAACTGGTCGACTGGATCGTGCGCACCACCGGCGCGTCTTCCGCGGCAGAACTGGAGAAGGGTGCGGTCGATGTTGCGGCCGGCGGCGACGGTCTTTTGGTCATGCCCTATTGGGCCGGCGTCATGAGCCCCTATTGGGATGGCGCGGCGCGCGGCGCCGTTGTTGGCCTGTCGCTCGACCATGAGCCCAGGCATCTCTTCCGCGCCACGCTGGAAGGCATCGCTTTGGAGCAGGCCATCGCCAGCGAGGCGATGGAGGCCGAAAGCGGCGGCAAGTCGGGAGAGATGATTTCCGCCGGCGGCGGCACCAATTCGGCGCTGCTGATGAAGATCATGGCCAGCGTGCTGGAGCGGCCGCTGTTCGTGTCGCCGGTCAACGAGGCGGCGGCCCTTGGCGCGGCCATGCTGGCTGCTTCGGCGATCGGCTGGTTCGCCTCGGCGGAAGACGCCGCCAAGGCAATGGCGGCGGCGCCGGCCAGGCGTGTCGATCCGGATATGACGCTGGTGCCGGCTTACCGGGCGCGCAAGGCGATCTACCGCGACCTCTATCACGCGACACGCGACATCCACGCGCGGCTCGGTGCGATCTGAGTTCAAGCGCAGCTTGCCTGCGTGAGGCTCCCATGCCCAACCTGCCCAGCTTGCCGATTTTGCGTCCTGCCCGGCCAATGCTAAACTCATCGGGCTCATGAAAGCAGTATTTCACCTTGCCGCCCTTCCCTGGATTGTCGCGCTTGCGGCAGCTCCGATGACGGCGCGTGCGCAGGACGAGCCGCCCTTCGAGGTCACGCTCGACATGGACAATGACGGCAGGATGGATCGGGCCGCGATCGCGGCGGATTCCGACACCGGGCTGGCGGATCTCTCGATCTATCTGGCTGCCGGCGAAGGAAAGCTCGATCCTTCGCGCAAGCCTGACTTTGTCAAAAAGGCGCTGACGCAGGACCGTATTCTCGGGCTCGAAAGCAAGGGCAAGGGATCGCTTGTCGTCACCTCGTGCTTCGGCTGCGGCGCCAACAAATCATGGGATACAACGCTGACCATCGTCTGGCGCGGCGGTAAATTCCTTGTCGCCGGCTACAGTCGCGACTGGGACTGGAATGTTCAGAAAGCCGACGGCTCGGTCGAGACGACGCTGGGCGGTTGCGACATCAATTTTCTCACCGGCAGAGGCGTTGCCTCAAAGGACCTGGACGACGGCAAACCGGTCGCGGGAAAATTCGTGCCGATCGCACTGGCCGACTGGTTGGACGACAGTCGTCCGGAGCCCTGCGAATTCTGACCGACGCCGGACAGCGCTCAACGATTGAGCAGGCCTTTGGCCGCATCCTCATCGGTAATGAGCACCGAAACCCTGGTGTTGGCGAGCGCGGCGCGCATGACGGCGACCTTCTCCTGACCGCCTGACACCAGGATGATGCTCGGAATATCGGACAGATCCTGCAGCGGATAGGCGCAGACGCGGCGGTTGACCTCATGGTCGACAGAGTGGCCCTCGGCGTCGATGAAATGGCACAAGAGGTCGCCGACCGCGCCGGCCGCCTGCAATTCCTCGAGTTCGCTCGGTTTGATGAAGCCGTAATTGGCGATCGGGCTGTCCTTGGAAAACGAGCCGACGCTGAGCACGGCGATGTTGGCGCGGCGCGCGCGGAAGACGACATCCTGAACGCTGCGCTGGCTCATGAAGGCATCGCGCTGTTCCGGCTTGTCGGCATAGACCGGCACCGGCAGCAGGAAACATTCAGCGCCGATCTTTTCGGCGAACTCCCAGGCGCTTTCGGTCGGGTTGAGCGGCTGCGCATGGGTGAGGCCGCCGAGCATCGAGACGACCGTCGTCCTGGCAATCGGCCGCCTCGGCAATTCGTTGATGGCGAATTTCAGCGTCCGGCCCCAGCCCAGCGCAATGACGTCGCCGGCATTGACGTTGTCGGCGAGATAGGCGGCAGCCGCGTGGCCGATCATCAGCGGCGCGTTGCTGCGATCAGCGGCCGACGGCACCACGACCGCCTGGCTTAGCCCAAAGCGCTGCTTCAGGCCCTCCTCGAGCTGCACACATTCGACGACACTGTCGCGAATGCGGAACTGGACAATGCCTTCCTCGCGGGCAGCCGACAGGATCCGGTGCACCTTGATGCGGCCGACGCCAAGAATCTCGGAGATGCGCTCCTGCGTCAGCCCTTCGACATAGTAATGCCAGGCGGCGCGGGCCTTCAGCTCGGCATCGGGGAAGCGCGAGGCCTTCTCATTTTCGACGGTCGCCATGCTCGTGCTCTCCCGCGGCAGATTTCGGAAATCTTTTCCGCAAAGCGCCGCCCCCTGGCCTTCCCTAGGACAAACCGCCCGGTGGCGCAAACCTTCGCCGAATGGCGCAACGGCTCTTGACAATTTTCTAATGAACAGTTTAGCTGAACAAAATTGCATATCAAAGAAAAATTGTTCACAGGGAGGTGCCTGGTGAACAAGAGCGGACGGCAGGCCATCGCCGTTTCGCTGACGGAGGAGACGAAGTGGCCGTGAGTAATGATGCAAGCGAGTCGAAGGCTGGCGAGTTGAAAGCCGCGCCCGGCACTCAAGGTGCGACGGCCGCGAAGCTTTCGGCACTGTTTGCCGGAACCATGGGACCGCTGATCGGACTGCTGCTGCTCTGCCTGGCGCTGACGTTGACCACCGACACGTTCCTCACCGTGCGCAACATCCTCAACGTGCTCGACCAGATCACCGTGCTCGGCATCATGGCAATCGGCATGACGCTGGTGATCCTGATCGGCGGCATCGATCTCTCGGTCGGCTCGGTGCTGGCGCTGGCCGCCATGGTGATGGGCTTTGTCTCCCATCCCGACTATCTCAATCTCGGCCTTGCCGCCGGCGTCGTCGCCGCACTTGTGGTGGCGGGCCTTTGCGGCCTAGTCTCGGGCCTGCTGGTGACCGTCACCCGGCTGCCGCCCTTCATCGCGACGCTGGCGATGATGTCGGTGGCGCGCGGTCTTGCCAACATGATCACCGACGGTTCGCAGATCGTCGGCTTTCCCGACTGGTTCACCAACCTGTCGATCATCCGCCATTTCGGCTTCCTGTCGGTCACCGTCGGGGTGATGATGGTGTTGGCGATCGTCTTCGCCATCTTCCTCAACTACCGCGCCACCGGCCGCAGCCTTTACGCCATCGGCGGCAGCGCCGAGGTGGCGCGGCTCTCCGGCATTCCGGTGAAGTCGCTGACCACCTGGGTCTATGCCATCTGCGGCGTGCTTGCGGGTCTTGCCGGCATCGTGCTCGCCGCGCGGCTGGATTCGGTGCAGCCGAGTTCCGGCCTGGGCTATGAACTCGACACCATCGCGGCGGTGGTGATCGGCGGCGCCAGCCTCTCGGGCGGCGTCGGTTCGATCGGCGGCACAGCGGTCGGCGTGCTCATCATCGGCGTGCTGCGCAACGGCCTCAATCTGCTCGGCGTCTCGCCCTTTATCCAGCAGGTGGTGATCGGCGTGGTGATCGCGCTGGCGGTCGCCAGCGATACCTGGCGGCGCAGGGCGCGATAGAGAACGGGGTACAATTGAGAATTCGCCCGGAGCGTCCGGGCGATAGACGGATCGGTCGATCCGAAACTGGGATGTTCCAAGGGGCGCGATGCGCTGGCGGGACAGTTTGACTATCAACGGAGGAAACACATGCTGACCAAACGTTCATTGCTGCTTGCCGCTGCCGCCATCATTCCTATGCTCGGGCTGACCGACATGGCCTCGGGCAAGGAGGCCAAGAAACTCGGCCTCGCCGTGGCCAATTTGCAGGCCGACTTCTTCAACCAGATCAAGCAGTCGGTCGAAGCCTACGGCAAGGAGAAGGGCATCGAGATCGTCACCGTCGACGCCAAGGGCAATTCAGCGACCCAGGTCAGCCAGGTGCAGGATCTGATCACGCAGAACATCGACGCGCTGATCTACATTCCGGCCGGCGCCACAGCCGCCACCGTGCCGACCAAGACCGCCAAGGCTGCCGGCATCCCGGTCGTCAATGTCGACCGCAACGCCGACGGCGCGCCCGGCGACACCTTCATCGCCACCAACAGTGTCGCCTCGGCGCAGGCGGTGTGCGACTACATCGCCAAGCAGGCCGGCGGCAAAGGCGAACTGATCATCATCCACGGCCAGAAGGGCACCACGCCGGAAGTCGATCGCTCGAAGGGCTGCGGCGAAGCGCTCAAGGCCTATCCCGATATCAAGGTGGTCGGCGAATTGTGGAGCGAAGGCTGGCACCAGGACGAAGGCTTCAAGCTGACGCAGGACCTGCTGCAGTCGCATCCCGATGTCTCCATCGTCATCGGCCAGGCCGATGCGCTGGCGCTGGGCGCGGCACAGGCGGTCAAGGTCGCCAATCCCGGCCACAAGGTCTGGGTCGCCGGCTTCGATGGCGACGTGGCCGCACTCAAGGCGCTGAAGGACGGCGTGTTCGACGTCACCGCGACGCAGCAGACGCAAGGCATGGGCCGGCTCGCCGTCGATGCGGCGATCAAGCTGGTGGCCGGCGAAAGCGTTCAGGCCGAGCAGCTGCAGGATGCGACGCTGACCACCAAGGACAATGTCGAACAGTTCATCGCCAAGCACCCGTAATAACCCGCACCGCTTAGAGAGAGCGCCACGATGTCTCCTGATCCTCGCCACAGCGAACGCCCGCACAACGGGCTCTTCGTCAACGGCCTTTGCAAGAGCTACGGACCGGTCCAGGTCCTGGCCGATGCAAGCTTCGAGGTGCGGCCGGGCGAGGTCGTGGCGCTGCTCGGCGAAAACGGCGCCGGCAAGTCGACGGTGTCCAACATCATCGCCGGTTCGACAAAGGCCGATGCCGGCACTATCATCTGGCGGGGGAAACATTATTCCCCCGCCTCGCCTGCCGCGGCAATCGATGCCGGTGTGGGCATGATCCATCAGGAACTGAAGCTGCTGCCGGACCTGTCGGTGGCGGAAAATGTCTATGTCGGGCGCCTGCCGATGCGCCGCGGCCGCATCGACCGCGCGGAGATGAACGCCAAGGCCTCGGCGCAGTTGAAGCGGCTTGGCCTCGACGTCTCGCCCGAGCGCAAGGTGGGCACGCTGCGCATCGCAGCCCAGCAGCAGGTCGAGATCGCCAAGGCGCTGACGCTGAATGCCGAATTGCTGATCTTCGACGAACCGACCGCAGCGCTTGGCGGCGAGGAAACGGAGCTTTTGTTCCAGCAGATCCGCAAGCTCAAGGCGGAAGGCATGTCCTTCATCTATATCAGCCATCGTCTCGACGAGATCGCGCAGATTGCCGACCGCGTGGTGGTGATGCGCGACGGACGCATCGTCGCCCGCCACGAGCGCGCCGATATTCCCGTGCGCACAGTGGTCGAGCAGATGGTCGGCCGCTCGGTCGAGCGGATGTTCCCGCATCTGACGCCGCCGCGCGAGGAAACACTGCTCGAGGTCGAGAACCTGTCTTCGCCGGAGAAGAGTTTCAACAACGTCTCCTTCTCGGTCAAAGCAGGCGAGATTCTCGGCATTGCCGGGTTGATCGGCGCCGGCCGCACAGAACTGGTGCGGGCGATCGCCGGCGCCGATCCGATCTCGTCCGGCTCGGTGCGTGTTGCCGGCGAACCGGTGCATCTCAGCGGGCCGGCGGCGGCGATCAAGGCCGGTGTCGTGCTGGTGCCGGAAGACCGCAAGGCGCAAGGCGTCGTGCTCGACCAGACCATCGGCGAGAACCTGGCGTTCGGCAATTTCGACCATGTCGCGCCGAAGGGCTGGGTGTTTCCCAAAGCAGTGCAGAAATTCGCCGAGGCCGGCATCGCAAGGCTCGGCGTCAAGGGCAAGCCGAACCAGGCGGTCAGCAAGCTTTCCGGCGGCAACCAGCAGAAGGTGATCATCGCCAAATGGGTGTCGCGACCGCCGAAGGTGTTCATCCTCGATGAGCCGACGCGCGGCATCGATGTCGGTGCGCGCGCAGCGATCTACGACGTCATCGCCGACCTCGCCCGCTCCGGCATGGCCGTGGTGGTGGTCAGCTCCGACCTCGAGGAGGTGCTGGGGCTATCGCACCGCGTGCTGGTGCTGAGCCGCGGCCGCCAGCGCGGCATTCTCGGCCGCAGCGAGGCCAGCAATGTCGCGGTGATGGAACTCGCCACGAGCTGAGGACAGGAGTCGGAACAAAGCGCAGCAGGTGGTATCCTCCCAAGGACCGGACCGCGCGGGGCGCCAGCAAAGACTGGCGCCCCTTCATTTCAGGAGGGGGAACAACATGAAACTATTCGATCTCAGCGGCGACGTAGCACTGGTAACAGGCGCCGGCAGCGGCATCGGGCAAGCGATCGCCATTGGATTGGCCGAAGCCGGCGCCGATGTCGTCTGTTTCGGCCACACCTCCAAGGGCGGGCTGGACGAGACGGCGCACAAGATTTCGGCACTTGGCCGCAAGGCGCTGGTGCTGACCGGCACGGTGACGTCGGAGGCCGATCTCGCGTCAGCGATCGAGCGCACCGAGAACGAACTCGGCGCGTTGACCATCGCCGTCAACAATGCCGGCATCGCCGGGGCCGAGCCGGCCGAGACGCTGCCGCTGGAGACGTGGCAGAAAATCTACGACGTCAATGTCAGCGGCGTGTTCCTGTCTTGCCAGGCCGAAGCGCGCGCCATGCTTTCACGACGCAAGGGCTCGATCATCAACATCGCCTCCATGTCGGGTTCGATCGTCAATCGCGGCCTGACCCAGGCGCATTACAATTCGTCGAAGGCGGCGGTCATCCACATGTCGAAAAGCCTCGCCATGGAATGGGCCGATCGCGGCCTGCGCGTCAATGTGGTGAGCCCAGGCTACACGCTGACGCCGATGAACAAGCGGCCGGAGGTCGCCGAACAGATCAAGATCTTCGAACGCGACACGCCCATGGGGCGCATGGCGACGCCGGAAGAGATGGTCGGCCCGACCGTGTTCCTGGCCAGCCGCGCCGCGAGTTACGTCACCGGCATCGACCTGATCGTCGATGGCGGTTTTGTCTGCTGGTAAGGAGAAAAGATGCAGAAGCGTTTTGAAGGCAAGACTGCGGTCATCACCGGCGCGAGCGGTGGCATCGGCGCGGCGATGGCGAAGCGCTTCGCCGAGGAAGGTGCCGCGGTGGTGGTCAGCGCCATCGATACCCGCGTCGAGGACGTCGCCGCCGGCCTGAAAGCGGCAGGCGCCAAGGTCGCGTCGATGCGCATGGACGTTACCAGGAAGGATGAGGTCACCGCGCTTTACGACCTCGCCGAGAAGGAATTCGGCCGTGTCGACATTTCGGTGCAGAATGCCGGCGTCATCACCATCGCCCGGATCGAGGCGATGACCGAGGCCGAGTGGGACAAGGTGATGGCGGTCAACACCAAGGGCGTGTTCCTGTGCTGTCAGGAAGCGATCGCCCGCATCCGCAAGCATGGCGATGGCGGCCGGCTGATCAACACGGCATCGGGCCAGGCGCGGCAGGGTTTCATCTACACGCCGCATTATGCGGCGTCGAAGTTCGGCGTCGTCGGCGTCACCCAGAGCCTGGCCAAGGAAGTAGCCAAGGAAAAGATCACCGTCAACGCGATTTGCCCCGGCATTATCGACACTGACATGTGGGCTTACAACGACGCCGCCTGGGGCAAGCTGATGGGTGACTACAAGCCCGGCGAGCTGATGGCCGAATGGGTGAAGAACATCCCAATGGGGCGCGCCGGCAGCGGCGAGGACGTGTCCGGCCTGGTCAGCTTTCTCGCCAGCGACGACGCCACCTACATCACCGGCCAAACCATCAATGTCGATGGCGGCCTGATCATGTCGTGAACGTCAGCTCCGGCGGTTGGCAATCGACCAGTCTGAAATTCCGCAGTGCACAGGGCATCAGCCGTTGCGCGGCATGAACGTTGGTATATATAATTTCATCCCATGAAACGGCCTTGGCGGGGATGGGGCTCGCCGGCCGAGACCATGGGACCTTGATGGCTCGCACGTCTGAGAGCGCCGCTGGAGCGGCGATCGATCTGTTGACGATTGCTCACGCAGCAATCCATCCGATGCCATGACGCGGGCCCGCCCGGCATCACATAAACACCAAGTCGAGGAACCATTTCGCCTGCGCAAGTTGCGGCCGCGGCAATGGCATGGTGCGAACGAACTTGCGCAACGACCCGCCTTTCCAACACAATCAAGAAAAGACGCAAGAAGGGAACGGTCAAGAAATTTCCACATGGTTTGACAGGAGAACAAGCATGTCATTTCGCAGTGTGATTTCGAACCTATCAATGGGAGCCCTTGCACTTGCCGCCGCAAGTGCGCTTACATCACCGGTCCACGCAGCAGCACCCGAATCCAACGACCCGATCAAGATCGCGCTCTTCGACTGGACCAGCGTCAACCTCAACGCCAAGATCCTTGGCGGTATCCTCGAAAAGCTCGGCTATACCGTCGAATATCCGACCGCCGACTACCTCTCCAGCCTGACCACCGGTCTCACCAATGGCGACCTCGATGTCGGCCTGGAGTTCTGGGACACGACGGCCGGCGAGGCGATGAAGGCTTCAGACGCCACCGGCCAGACCGAGCGGCTGGGCAAGCTCGGGCCGAAGGCCAAGGAGGAATGGTGGTTTCCCGAATATATGAAGGAGAAATGCCCCGGCCTGCCCAATTGGGAAGCGCTGAAGGACCCGAAATGCGCCGAGGCGTTCTCGACAGCGGAGACGGCGCCGAAGGGCCGCTATCTCGGCGGCCCGGTAACCTGGGAGGGTTTTGACGACGAGCGCGTCGAGGCGCTGAAGCTGCCCTTCACCGTCATCCATGCCGGCACCGACGCGGCGATGTTCGCCGAGTTGGACTCGGCCTATCAGCGCAAGGCGCCGATCATGCTGTGGATCTATTCGCCGCACTGGGCGCCGGCCAAGTACAAGGGCGAGTGGGTTGAATTCCCGGAGTATACGCCCGAATGCTACACCGATCCGAAATGGGGCACCAACCCGGATGCCAAATATGATTGCGGCAAGCCGCATGGCGAGATCTGGAAATACTCCTGGTCCGGCATGAAGGACAAATGGCCGATCGCCTACAAGGTGGCCAAGGCCTACACGATCGACACCGATGAGCTCAACAAGATGAGCGGCGAGATCGATCTTGGCGGCAAGACGCCGGAAGACGTCGCCGCCGCCTGGATCGCTGCCCACGAAGCCGACTGGAAAGCCTGGGCGCAGTGATCGCCTGACTGGAAGCCGGACCCGGCCCTAGCGGCCGGGTCTTATCTCCATTTTCCAGAAGGACCATTGGATGACGGAAGCGACTGAACCGCAGGCAGTTGGCACGCCAAAGGATGCGCGGCCGATAAAGCTTGCTTGCCGCAATGTCTGGAAACTGTTCGGATCGAACGCGGCCAGCTTCATCCGCGAGCGTGACGGCAAGGCCAGCATGGCCGATGTCGCTGCCGCAGGACTGGTGGGTGCGGTGCGCGCCGTCGATCTCGAAATACGCCAGGGCGAGATCTTCATCATCATGGGGCTATCCGGCTCCGGCAAGTCGACGCTGGTGCGCTGCATGTCGCGGCTGGTCGAGCCGACCCACGGCAAGGTCGAATTCGAAGGCAACGACCTGCTCAAGATTTCCGATGCGGCGCTGATCGAACTGCGGCGTCATCGCATGGGTATGGTGTTCCAGAATTTTGCGCTGCTGCCGCATCTTAACGTGCTCGACAACATTGCCTTTCCCCTGAGCATCCAGGGCCAGGACCGACCGACGCGCGAAGCGAGAGCGCGGGAGGTGATCGATCTCGTGGGCTTACGCGGCCGCGAGCATTTCTATCCGCGCGAACTCTCCGGCGGCCAGCAGCAGCGCGTCGGCATTGCCCGCAGCCTCGCGACCAAGCCGGAGATCTGGTTCCTCGACGAGCCGTTCTCGGCGCTCGACCCGCTGATCCGCCGCGAGATGCAGGACGAGCTGATGCGGCTGCAGACCATGCTGCACAAGACCATCGTCTTCATCACCCATGATTTCGACGAGGCGATCAGGCTCGCCGACCGCATCGCCATCATGAAGGATGGCGAGGTCATCCAGATCGGCACGCCGGAACAGCTGGTAGTCAATCCGGCGACCGACTATGTCGCCGAGTTCACTAGAGACGTCGACCGCGCCAAGGTGATTTCGGCGCGCAGCCTGATGCGTGCCTGCGATGGCGCCGAACATGGCGGCACGGTTTCGCCCGACGCCAGGATCGCCAGCTTCTCGGCCAGCATCGTCGCTTCGGGAAAACCGTTCGCGGTGGTCAACGGCAGCGGCAAGCCGATCGGCGAGGTGACGCCGCAAGCCGTGATCGGACTGCTGGCCGGCATCGACAAGCAAAGAGCTGGCGCATGACGGTCACGGCAAGCGCCAGCCAATCGAGGCCGCCGGTTCAGCGCTGGCTGCTGGTCTGGGCGCTGGCGCTGGCCGCCGTGCTGGTGGTATTCCTGCTGCAGGAGAGGCTGCCATGGGCGGTCGACTATCCGGCCGATGCGGTCGTTCCCGTCGCCGACTGGGTCAGTGCGCTGATGCGCTGGATCAAGTCGAACTTGTCCTGGCTGACCCGCTCGATCACCGCGGTGCTCGGCGTTCCCCTCGATTTCGCGCTCGACCTGCTGGCCAAGAATTTCAAGATTGGTCACGGTGCCGATGCCTATTTCCTGCCGCGCCTGTCCTGGATCGGCGTCTGCGTAGCCGCCTTCATCGCCGGGCACGCCGTGGGCGGTAGAAAACTCGGCCTACTGGTCGGCGGCTGCTTCCTCTACACCGCGCTGTTCGGCCAATGGACCAGCGCCATGCTGACACTGGCACTGATTTCCATCGCCGTGCCCTTCTGCATCGTCACCGGCCTGTTCGCCGGCATCTGGGCGTGGCGCAAGCCATGGGCCGAGCGGCTGATCATCTCCCCAGCGCTTGATCTGATGCAGACCATCCCGACCTTCGCCTATCTCATCCCGATGCTGCTTCTGTTCGGCAACAGCCCGGTCTCGGCGATGATCGCCACCGCCATCTTCGCCACGCCGCCGATGGTGCGGGCAACGATGCTGGGTCTGTCGCGGGTGCCCTCCGAGATCGACGATTTCTCAGAGATGGCCGGCTGCACGGCGCGGCAGAAATTGTGGCGCGTGCTGCTGCCGTCGGCGCGGCCGACACTGATGATCGGCGTCAACCAGGTGATCATGCTGGCGCTGAACATGGTGATCATCGCCTCGATGATCGGCGCCGGCGGCCTCGGCTATGATGTGCTGCTGGCGCTGCGTGCGCTGAAGGTCGGCGAAGCGATGGAAGCCGGGCTCGCCATTGTGGCGCTCGCAATCGCGCTCGACCGGCTGAGCCAGGCGATCGCGCATAAGCAGGCAAAAGGCCACGTTCAACGGCAGGCGAACCAGAGCGTTTGGCGGCGCTATCCCAATCTGTCGCTGGCCATCGCCATCCTGGTCGTGACGACGCTGCTCGGCCTGTTCGTACCGGCCTTCGCGGCGGTGCCGAAGGCGATCACCTTCACCACCGCGCCATTGTGGAAGGCGGCGGTGAGCTGGGTGACGATCAACTTCTTCGACGTGATCGAAGCGTTTCGCGTGGCGCTCATCCTCAATGTACTGAACCCGCTGCGCGCCTTCTGCGAAGGCTTTCCGTGGCTCGGCGCGGTGGCCCTGCTCGGCCTCGCCGGCTACCAGCTCGGTGGCCTGCGTCTCGCCGCCCTCGTCGCGGCGCTGACCGCATTCTGCGCCGTCACCGGCCTGTGGGAAAAGACCATGGCGACGGTTTATCTCTGCGGCATCTCGGCCTTCATCGCTTGCCTGATCGGCATCCCGATTGGCCTGATGGCCGCGCGCAGCGACCGCTTCGAAAAGATCGTCACGCCCATCATCGACACGCTGCAGGTGCTGCCGTCCTTCTGCTTCATCATTCCCGTGGTGATGCTGTTCCGGGTCGGCGACGTCACCGCCATGATCGCAACGGTGGCCTTCGCCGTGGTGCCGGCGATCCGTTACACCAATCACGGCATCCGGCAGGTGCCGCCGGCGCTGATCGAGGCGGCGAAGGTTTCCGGCTGCACGCCGCGCCAGACCTTCTTTCGGGTACAATTGCCACTGGCGCTTCCCGAAATCATGCTCGGCGTCAACCAGACGATCCTGATGGCGCTGGCGATGATCATCATCTGCGCCATGGTCGGCACACGCGACCTCGGCCAGGAAGTCTTCATCGCGCTGTCCAAGGCCGATTCCGGACGCGGCATTGTCGCGGGTCTCGCCATCGCTTTCATCGGCATCGTCGCAGACCGGCTGTTCAATGCCTGGACGGCGAAGGCGCGGGCAAGACTAGGATAATTGTTGAATGTCCAATCCCGGCGAACCGCCTTTTGCCGTACTCGTCTTCGACATGGCCAAGACCGGCGAGCCGGACGGGGAGCACGTAGTTTCGGGGTTTGAGACGCTGGAGGCGGCGACGTCCTACGCCATTGCGCGGGTTCGCGCCTCGGTGGAGGAGTTGCGCGAGCCCGGCATCGCCACTGCAGAGCTTCGCCAGCTCTGGCACCTCTATGGCGAAGACTGTTCGGTGCTGAACGCCGGAGTGGGCGGCAGCGATCTACTCGACGATTTCATTGCGACGCCGTCGATGCCGGCCGAATGCAACTGGCAAGTTCTCGCGCCAAGGCTGCGCCGCTTCCGCGCCTCGCTGCTGATCTCCAACGGCAACAACGAATCCGTCTGGGCGGGCGGCTTCTTTCGCTCGACCTACAGGCTGACGCGAGACGGCCTGCTCGAGCGCTTTGGCGACGACGCCATTGCCGCCTTCAAGGCCAAGGGGATCGAGCCGGCGGAGCCGACGAAGCTCATGGTCGCCAATTACTTCGAGCTTCCCGACCCGCCCTACCCGCCGCCAGGCGTGACGCTGCGATCCTGGAAGGTCGAGGTCGGTTTTGTCTGCCATGACGTGAAGTTCGGCGGCGACGCCGCCGGAATCTTCGCCTGGCCGCAAGAGCCCACCGACTGGGCGCTCAGAACCATGCAGTTCCTGCTGATGGCCGACATGATGGCCATGCGCGGCGATGGCCCCGACTGGGCCAACGACTGCGAGATACTAACCGCCAAGGTGACCGAGACGGAGGCGCCTCCCGACTATCCGCTGGATTGAAGTGATGATCATCACCTGCCCCGTGGCCGGCACACGCGATCTCGGCCAGGAAGTGTTGGTCGCACTGTCCAAAGTCGCGGCATTGTCGCGGGCTGGCAACAACCTGCCATCGACATCATCGCGGTCGGTCTTCGACCCCTGAGCCGCGAAAGCTCAAGCACGGCTCGGATAGACGGTTTCGCCTCTTCTGGAGTTCGCCTCTTCTGGAAATGGCAGGCCGCGCTCCAGCTCTTGACTTTGACGCATTTTCGCGCGGAAAGCTGCTTCATCCTCGACCAGCCTGAGCTTGCTGCCGAATGCCCGATCAGCGCGAACCGCCTTTTACTGTCGACGTCTTCGACATGGCCAAGACCGGCGAGCATGTGGTTTCGGGGTTTGAGACGTTGGATGCGGCTACGTCCTACGCGATTGCTCGGGTTCGCGCCTCGGTGGAAGAGCTGCGCAAGCCCGGCATCGCAGCAGCCGAGCTCCGGCGGCACTGGCATATCCATGGTGAGGATTGCACGGTGCTGAACGCCAATGTGCGCGGCAGCGATCTGCTTGACGATTTCATCGCGACGCCGGGGACACCGGCCGAATGCGACTGGCCGGCGCTGGCGCCACGACTGCGCCGTTTCTACGCCGCTGTGAACGTCTTCAACAACGACGGCAAATCTATCCGGGTCAGCGGCTTTTTCCGCGCGACCTACCGGTTATGGCACGCTGGCCTGCTCGCAAGATTTGGCGACGACGCCATCGCCTCCTTCAAAGCCAAAGGCATCACGCCGGCAGTGCCGACGAGAGTCTCGGTCGACCATCACTTCGAGCAGCCCGATCCGCCGCGCCCGCCGCCCAGCGATATCAGGCCGTTGCTGTCGTGGAAGGTGGAGATCGATTTCGGCTGCACCGATGTGAGGTTCGGCGCCAAAACCGACGGCGTCTTCGCCTGGCCCGAGGAGCCGACCGGCCGGGCACTCAACGACATGACACATCTGCTGATGGCTGACAGGCTGTCTATGTACGGCACCGGCCCGGAGGGCGCCTATTATAGCGAATTGGTGTGGGTCAAGGTGACGGAGACCGATGCGGCTCCCGACTACCCTCTGAATTGAAACCGGGCCGGTGCCGGCGCATTGTTTTGCATCACGCCGACCTATTCCGCCGCGACGCCCTTTACCTGAAGATAGCTTTCCATCGAGTCGTCCAGCGCCTGCAGCCAGGGCGTATGGTGCAATGGCGCCATGGTGCCGGTCATCAGCGAGCGGTAGGCGTGGTCGCGAAAGCTCATAATGTCTTCCGCCTTGTGGTGCTCCCATTCCATGAAGGTTTGGTTGACCGCCTCGACATCGAAACCGGGATAGTCGGTCTGGTCCATCAATTCCTTGGTGTAGTCGCCCTGGAACCAGATCATCTGCTCGGCGTCTTCCAGCGTCTCTTCGCGTGCCCGCCACTTGGCGCCGTGCTCGGCCATCGCCTGTACCGACGGCAGCTTGATACGGCCCATGATGACGTCGCGGGCG
Organism: Mesorhizobium sp. P170090; assembly: GCF_057786115.1. Lineage (NCBI taxonomy): Bacteria > Pseudomonadati > Pseudomonadota > Alphaproteobacteria > Hyphomicrobiales > Phyllobacteriaceae > Mesorhizobium > Mesorhizobium sp. P170090. Next base: position 2,627,275 of record NZ_JBYNWH010000001.1, on the reverse strand, counting down.
AACCAAGCCTGGGCGTCGAACATGTTGAAAGTGTAGAACTGGTCCTGCATGCCGATATAGGACAGTTTCGGGTTCTTCTCCCACACGACGCCCTCATAGAGCCCGTCCGGCCACATGCGATTGGCGGTCTTCAGTTTCAGCTCTTCCGTAAGGAACGGGAAGGAATGCAGGTAGCCGGTGCACAGGATGATGGCGTCGACATCTTTTGTGGTGCCGTCCTTGAAGTGCGCCGTCTTGCCGACGACCTTCTGCAGCAGCGGCACTTCCTTCCAGTTCTCCGGCCATTTGAACCCCATCGGTTTGGAGCGGTAGCTGGAAGTGATCGATTTGGCACCGTATTTGTAGCACTGCGAGCCGATGTCCTCGGCAGAATAGGAGCGGCCGATAATCAGTATGTCCTTGCCCTTGAACTCCATCGCGTCGCGGAAATCATGGCTGTGCAGGATGCGGCCGTTGAAGGTGGAAAAGCCCTCGAAATAGGGAACGTTGGGAACCGAGAAATGCCCTGAGGCGACGACGACATTGTCGAACTCTTCGGAGTAGGTGACGTCGTTTGAGCGGTCATGCGCGGTGACGGTGAATTTTCTCGTCTCGTCGGAGAAGGTGACCATGCGCACCGGGCTGTTGAAGCGCACCCATTTGCGCAGGCCTGATTTCTCGACGCGACCCTTGATGTAATCCCACAGAACCGCGCGCGGCGGGTAGGATCCGATCGGGCGGCCGAAATGCTCCTCGAACGTGTAGTCGGCGAATTCCAGGCATTCCTTCGGTCCGTTCGACCAGAGGTAGCGGTACATCGAGCCGTGGACGGGGTCGCCATGCTCGTCGAGGCCGGTGCGCCAGGTGTAGTTCCACAGGCCGCCCCAGTCCGACTGCTTTTCGAAGCAGACGATTTCGGGGATCTCGGCGCCCTTGTCGGCAGCCGACTTGAAGGCCCTGAGCTGGGCCAGACCGGATGGCCCCGCTCCAATGACGGCAACGCGCGTTTTCATGGCAGGCCTCCCGGTGTCATTCGATTTTTGGAATTGCTCTTACGAAACAAATTTCACTCACAGGACAGTAATTGCCTCTTGGATGCTGTCAACAGGCCTTGTGGCGAAACCGCGTTTCGCCCCAGCGGATTTCCGGAAAAACCGATGACGGCGCAAATCCGGTGCGGACACCATTCGACTTAACGGGCTTGCTGCGCGGTTGCGTTTCTGTATCGGCACCGAATATGTTCACCTGGAGTGAAATAAAGTCACAGGGATTCGGGGGCGAGATGGCGAAGACAAGTTCCGACTCCAAGACTGCTTCGACAAGGGCAAAGCCACTGGCAAAGGCCTCCGTGGACGGAAAACCCATCCGCGCGCCGCTGACGCAGAATCCGCACGCCATTCGCGACACCCGCGAAAAAGTGCTGGAGGTGGCGATCGGGCGCGAGGTGCGCGCCTTCCGCAAGAAGCTCGGCATTACCGTTGCCGATCTCGCCGTCGCCACTGACATTTCGCTGGGCATGCTGTCGAAGATCGAGAACGGCATCACCTCGCCGTCGCTGACCACACTGCAGGCGCTGTCGAGGGCGCTCGGCGTTCCCGTCACCGCCTTCTTCCGCCGATTCGAGGAAGAGCGCAGCGCCGTCTTCGTCAAGGCCGGCGAAGGCCTCGATGTCGAACGCCGCGGCACCCGCGCCGGCCATCAATACAATCTGCTCGGCCATATCGGCTCCAACACCAGCGGCGTCGTCGTCGAACCCTATCTGATCACACTGACCGAGCATTCGGATGTGTTCCCGACCTTCCAGCATGAGGGCATGGAATTCCTCTACATGCTGGAGGGCGAGGTGGTGTACCGGCACGGCAGCAACCTCTATCCGATGAAGCCGGGCGACAGCCTGTTCTTCGACGCCGATGCGCCGCATGGGCCGGAGCAGCTGACAAAACTGCCGATGCGGTATCTGTCGATCATTTGCTATCCGCAGAATAGCGCTGGGTAATCGGACCGCCGCAGCCCCCTCACCCGGATTGCCAAGGCCGAATTGCAAGAGCAATTCGGGGCAATCCGACCTCTCCCCGAGGGGAGAGGAGTCTGGCGTCAGCGCTGGCGATCTCTTCTCCGTTCGGGGAGAAGGTGGCCGCGCAGCGGCCGGATGAGGGGGCCTTTAGTCCGGCCCGAACCCCGGTGACGTCGCACTGCCATCATCCAGCTTCGACAGCCATTCGAGCAGCGTCGGCCGATACCGCGTCAGGCCCTTGTAGGTGGCCAACTCTTCGGGCAAATCACGGATCACACGATGCAGTCGCCTTGCCCATTTCGGCTGTGTCACCAGTTCGTCCATCTTGATGAGATAGCAGCGGATCGGGAAGACGATGCCGTTCGAGCGCGGCAGGCGCCAGAAGCTTTGCAGTTCGACGCGCAGATGCACCTTGTCGCCGACATTTTCGGGCGTCACCGTCGCGCGGTCCGGGCCCCATTTGTGGTAATTCTCCGGGCTGGTGTCGAGGCGCGGGTTTATGGTCATCGTCCAGTTGAGACGCCGCGCCGGCTTGCCCTGCTGGATGTTGGTGAGGAACTTCAGCGCCCTGACGAAAATCCCCTTCTCATGCGCCAGCGGCACCGGCGCGTGCCATTCGAAGAAATTCATGCCGATGTCGAAATCGAGCGACCAGTCGGCCTGAGTGGTGACCATGCCGGCGTCCATCCAAAGATTGCCGTCGCGCTGATCGAGAATGCAGAAATCACCCTGGCTCTGGCGGGTGATGTACTCCATCGGCCCGTAAGGCAGTGTCGAGGTGTCGCCGAAGGTGAAGGTGTCGTCGATGCCGAGCGGCCGGTTGATCCAGCGCCAGCGGTCGCCGTCGCGGGTCAGGGTGAAATGCTCGGGATAGCCAAGTGCCTGTTGCTCCATCAAAAGTTCGAGCAGGTCCCAGCCGGCCAGCGTCATATGCGGCAGCGACTGGCAGCGCAGCGGATCGTCGGCCAGCACCAGTGCACGGTCCTGCATCTCGGCGACATAGTGCTCGTCGACGTCGATCAGGTTTTCCAGAACGCTGCCCTTGGGGCCAACCACATGCGGCTCGATGTTGACCGCATACATGTAGGCGTCTTCGTGGAACGGGAACGGAAACCGCCTGATGTGTTCCGGGCTGTTCTTGAAGGTGAAATCGTCCCGAAACGTTTCCTTGCGAAAGGTGATGCCCAAGCTCGCCTCCTATCTTTCCAGGACCAGTGACTTGCCTTCGAAGCGCGACACGCACGGCATGATCTTGCAGCCGGAACGGTGGTCTTCCTCACTCAGCCAGTGGTCGTTGTGGATGAACTTGCCGTCATACGAGACGACGTTGGTCTCGCACTGGCCGCAGACACCGCCGCGGCAGAGATAGGGCGGATCGACGCCGGCGGCCTCGATGGCTTCGAGCAGGCTCTGCTGCTCGCCGACGCGGATGGTCTTGGCGCTGACGGCAAGTGTGACGTCGAACGGCAGGCCGGGCTGGGGTGCCGCGAAATGCTCGTAATGCACGGTCTCCGCCGGCCAGCCGAGAGCCGCGGCGCGCTCGCGCACCCAGTTGATCATGCCGGCCGGGCCGCAGACATAGAGATGGGTGCCGAGCGGCTGCGAGGACAAGAGACGGTCGAGTTCGATGCGCTCGCCGCGGTCGTCGTGATAGAGCCGGACGCGACGGCCATAGCGCTCCTGCAGCACATCGGCATAGGTGCCGAGCGAGGCGGTGCGGCAGGTGTAGTGCAGCTCGAAATTGCCGCCGGACCCGGCGAGCTGCGCGGTCTGCGCCATGAACGGCGTGATACCGATGCCGCCGGCAAGCATCAGATGCTTCTTTGCCCTGAGGTCGAGCGAGAACAGATTGACGGGGTAGCTGACCACCATCTCCAGGCCGGGCTTGACGCTCCGGTGCATGAACAACGAGCCGCCGCGGCCGACATCGTCGCGGCGCACCGAGATGGTGTATTCGCGGGTGTCGAGCGGCGATCCCATCAGCGAATAGGGATTGAGCCTTGTGCGGTCGCCATCGCGCATCTCGACCACGACATGGGCGCCGCCGGAAAAGGTCGGCAAAAGCTCACCGTCACGGCGGCGGAAATGGAAGCGCGTCACCAGTTCGTTGACCGGGACGACGTCGCTGACGACGACATCGAGCTTGGTGGTGCCGGCGCTCATGGGAAGACCTCCTCGATGGGAGGTATCTCCGAGCGATCCTCGGCATTTATGCAGACGCCCTGGAATGCGGCCAGCCGTCGCGAATAATGATCGCGCACCAGAAGCAGCAGGCCGCAATGCGCGCAGGTGGCCGGCTGCGTCGTCACATTTTCGGTGATGCCTTTGCAATGCACGCACTGCATGCGCCGCGCCAATGACCCGCGATGCTCGGTCTGCATGGAGGTATGATCGATGCCGGCTTCGAGCGCCACCTGCATGGCCTGGCCGATCAGCCCTTCGGTGCCGGCGAGATAGAGGCGCAGGCCCATATGCGCGTTGGCAAGCGTCTGCTTCAGCCGGGGCAGCAGGCTGGCGAAGGTTGGCGCGACATGAAATTGCGCGGACTTCAGTGCCTCAAGAGCGGCAACGTGCTTGCCGTCGGCCCCGGGAATGAAGACGATTTCGGCGCCGTCGAAGAAGCCGGGGGGCGACGTCCTTGCCATATCGACGATCGCCAGCGCGCCTTCCGCATCCGCCACGAAAAGATGATGCTTGCCGGGCTGCGGGGACAGGGTTCCGTAGATGGGCCGGCTGATGATCGTTTTGGCTGCCATTCTCTACTTCGTACCTCGAAACCCCTCGCTGTCGATTGTGCCTCAGCCTTTCGCCGTGCGCTTGGTCTTTTTGGGATCGTCGAAGGGCAGAGGCTGCGCCGTCGCCCTGATCGAACCGCTCTTGTTGCGGATCTCGAGCTTGGTGTCCTTGACCGCGCAGTCGACGTCGAGGCGGGCGATTCCCATCGATTTCTCGACCAGCGGCGAATACATGGCGCAGGTGACCACGCCCACCTTTTTGCCGTCGCGATAGACCGGCGCGCCCTCATCCGCGGGTTGCTTGCCGTCGAGCAGCACGCCATAGATCTTGAAGCGCTCCTTGCCCTTGAGGCGGTAATGCTCTTCGGCGCCACGAAAGCCGGTCTTGCCGGGGCTGACGGTGAAGTCGAGGCCGAGCTCCCACAGCGTGTCGCCGGGGCCTTCATTCTCGAACGGATATTTCTGCGAGTTGTCATAGGGATAAAACAGCAAATAACTTTCGACGCGCAGCATATCGAGCGTGGTGAAGCGGCACGGAATGATGCCGGCGCTCTTGCCCTCGTCGAGGATCCTGTCCCAGATCGTACCGGCCTCCTGACCGCGGCAGAATATCTCGTAGCCGCGCTCGCCGGTATAGCCGGTGCGCGAGATCATGACGGGAAAGCCGAACAGCTGCGTCTGCATATGATGGAAATAGTTGAGGTCGCGAATGCCCGGCACATGCTTTGAGAGATAGTCGACCGCGGTCGGCCCCTGCAGCGACAGGTCGTGCAGATTGTCGTCGAAGCGCAGCGATACGTCGCGGCCGACGGAAGCGCGCTGCAATTCCTCATGGCCGGTGCCGGAGCCGTGCACCACCATCCAGGCGTTCGGCCCGGTGCGGTAGAGGATGCAGTCGTCGGTGAATTTGCCGGCCTCGTTCAGCATGCAGGCATAGGCCGACTTGCCGGGATAGATCTTCTCCACGTCGCGCGTCGTTGCCAGGTCGATAAGGTGTGAGGCGTGCGGCCCGGTGATGTGAACCTTCTTGAGGCCCGACACATCCATCAGCCCGGCCCTGGTTCGGATGGCGGTGTATTCCTCGTCGGCGTCCTTGTCGTAGGTCCAGGCGGTGCCCATGCCGCTCCAGTCTTCGAGCTTCGAGCCTAACGCGCGATGGCGATCCGCCAGGGTCGAAAATCTCCAGGATGCCGTCATCCTCAAATCCTCCGTTCGAAAATGCTATTGTGTTCCCGGCTCCCTGCGCGGAGGCGGAAGCATTTGGTTGAATTTGATCGCAAACGTCCTGATGCCGCAATACCCGCAAGCAAATAATTTCATTGTCAGGCAAAATTTACCGCTGGGGACAAACGGTTAACCCAACGTAAAATCGGCTTGACAATTGCTGGATTCGGCCCGAATTTATGAAAAAAATTTCACTCTGTTGAAAGAGGGCAGCGGGCGGCCAATTCGGGGTCGGGCGCTGGAAAAAGGGGAAAGACCGATGTCAGACCTGCCGCAGCGCATCGAAGCGCTGTACCGTTCCGACCTGCGCGGATCCGCGCTCCTGATCATCTGCCTTTGGGCGACGATCCTCTTCGTGCTTATCATGACATGGCCCTACATCCCGGACACCGGGATCAAGATCGTCGTCGCCATCGCTGCCGCCGCCGTGCTGATCTTCAATACGGCCGCCATCCTGGCGATGGTCAATCACTACAAGGAAGACAAGGACTTCATCTACGGTCTCGACATCAAGAACGCCGACGCGGCCCGCAACCGCAAGTCCTGAAAACAGAATGTCCTGAGGGGTAGAAGACATGTCGCGCTACACGCCGCCGGAACAAGGCAAGGCCGGGCAGATTTTCGATATCGTGGTCGTCGTGGTCGCCATTTTCGTGGCGCTGTGGCTGCCATTGAAACTCGGCCTGGCGGGTGCGGCGAAATCCATCGACGCGCTCGATGCCAAGACCTGGGAAGCGTTGGGACAGAACCCGACCATGGCCTCGATCTGGGAAAAGCTCGGCTATACGCCGGAGACCGCGCACGACATCATCCAGAACCGCTTCCACTACATCATCGACTGGCCGACGCTGATCATCATGGCGGCGGTGCTGATCGGCTATTTCGTCTTCCTGTTCCGCGCCTCCGACCGCGAATATCGCGACGTCATCAACGAAAAATTCGACGACAAGTAACGCCAGAGATTTTGGGGAAGCACGCTCATGTGGGTCGCACTCTCTTACGCATCGTGGGGCATCTCGGTCGTGCTTGCGCTGTGGATGCTCTACGACTGGTTCAAGATCGACACGACCTATTCCGAGGAGGTGCTGACTTCCTCGCGCGAAGGCGAGCTTGAAGCCGCTTCCGAAAAACACCGGATCTGAGTGGGGATTGAACAATGACGATCACGCTTGAACCGGCAATACACGGCGACAGAGTTTCACTGCTACGCGTGCTCGGCCCGGCCCATGTCTGGGCGCTTGGCGTCGGCATCGTGCTGGTCGGCGAATTCACCGGCTGGAATTTCTCGGCCGACAAGGGCGGCGCACTGGCGGCGCTGATCGTCTGCTGGGTGGTCGGGCTCTTGTACACTTCGGTCGCCATGATCGACTCCGAGGTGACATCGACGGTTGCCGCCGCCGGCGGCCAATACGCGCAGGCTAAGCACATTGTCGGGCCCCTGATGGCCTTCAACGTCGCGCTGTTCCTGGTCTTTGCCTACACCATGCTGGAGGTTTCGGACGCCATCCTGCTCGGCGACACCATCGTCGCCAAGGCCGGCGTCGAAGGGCTCACCCACAACTCCTTCATTGCCGCCACCATCGTCGTGCTGGCATGGCTGAACTATCGCGGCGTGCTGATGACGCTCAACGTCAACTTCGTCATCACGGCGATAGCCTATGTCTCGATCGTTATCCTGTTCTTCTCGGTCAGCCCGTGGACGCAGGGTGCTGTGCTGAAGCTCAACGAGCTGGTCACCCCCGGCAATGCGCTGCCCTATGGCTGGATCGGCGTCATCGCGGCCTTCCAGTTCGGCATCTGGTACTATCTCGGCATCGAAGGCACCACGCAGGCCGCCGAGGAAGTGCGCTCGCCGGCGCGTTCGCTGCCTTACGGAACCATGGCCGGCATGATCACGCTTTTGATCGCCGCCGCCATGACCTGGTATGTCTGCGCCTCGCTGATGCCCTGGGAGTACCTCGGTATCACCTATTATCCCCTGTGGGACGCCGGCAAGCTGACCGGCAGCCCGCTGCTGGAAAACCTGTTGTTCATCGCCACGCTGCTCGCGGCACTGGCGTCGGCCAATGGCTGTATCAACGATGCGGCCCGCGCGTGGTTCTCGCTTGGACGCGACCGCTATCTGCCGACTTGGTTCTCGGCTGTGCACCCGAAATACCGCACGCCCTATCGCTCGATCCTGTTCCTGTTGCCGATCGCGCTCGCCTTCGCCTTCATTGCCGACCTCAACCAGGCGATCACCTTCTCGATCCTGTCGGGCGTGCTGCAATACACCTTCATGAGCATCAACATCATGATGTTCCGCAAAAAGTGGCCGCTGGGCACGATCCGCCGCGGCTATACGCACCCGTTCCACCCGATCCCGGCGATCGTGCTGTTTTGCCTCTGCGTGGTGACCTTCTTTGCGATCTTCCTCGGCTACGGCACGCAGCTGATCGCCATGGTCGCCTTCTACTTCCTGATCTCGCTGTGGTTCCACTTCTACCGTTACCGCTATGTGCGCCGCGGCGACCAGTTCACCATGCCGTGGCCGAAGCCGCAGGGCTATTGACAGGAGAGGGCCTGCCGGTCTGGGCGGGCATGGCGTGACGAGGTGTCTGACGTGACGACAGCATTGCTGGCCGGGGCGGTCGCCGTGGCTCTCGTCCTGCACCTCGCCTGGCATGCGCGCGCCAGCCGCAAAAAGGCCAAGGCTGATCTTGCAGCCGAGGCAGCCAGCAGCCGGACCGTCATCACAGATGCCGTTGATGTCTCTGATAACACAGCCGGCGTTGTCACCTGGGCGGGTTCGTGGAACGGACAGCGCGTGCAGCTGCGCACCATCGTCGACACGCTGGCGACGCGAAAGCTGCCGGCGCGATGGTTGAGTGTCACGATCACAGAGCCGGTTGCGGTGCCGGCGACCTTCGACATGATGATGCGGCCGGGCTCGCCGACGACCTTCTCCAATTTCGACCACCTCCAGCACACACTGCCGAAGGCACCCGGCTTCCCGGCCGAAGCGGTGCTGCGAACCAACCTCAGGGCGGCGCGCTTTCCGCAGAACCTCATCGCCAGCCATCTCGACATCTTTGCCGAAGGCCGCGCCAAGGAACTTTTAATCACCCCGAATGGCGTGCGCATCGTCTGGCTGCTGGCCGAGGCCGAGCGGGCGCGCTACGGCGTGTTCCGGCAGGCCGCATTCGGCGGCGCAAGGCTGGATCCAACGCTGGTCGAGAGACTGCTGACCTCGGCCTCAGTGCTGCGCGATGCCATCAACCGACAGGAAAGGCAGGTCGCATGAGCGCACCCGCACCGACAAACCCGTATCTGGTGCTCGGCGCTGCCCTCGTCTTACCGGCCAGCGGCCACGTCATTCTGGGCGTGCCGGTGCGCGGCCTGCAATTCCTGTTCTTCATGGTGATCCTCGCCTGGGTGACGGCCAAGATCGCGCCGGCCGATGCTAGCTTCGTCGGCCGCCACGCCGGCGGCTTCCTGATCTATGCGCTGTCGATCCTCGACGCCTACAAAATCGCCCGCATCCGCACCGCTACATGGGTTCACAGCGCCCGCGACGGCAGCGATAGTGCACCAAGCGGCATCGAACCGCATACGTAACTACAGGAATATTTTTTTCATATGATTGAATTCGCACGACGCATTCGATACATCATCGTCTAGTGGTAACGCCGGGAGGCTGACATGTGTGGAATCGTCGGACTTTTTCTGAAAGACAAGTCGCTTGAGCCGCAGCTCGGCTCGATGCTGTCGCAGATGCTGATATCGCTCAGCGATCGCGGCCCCGACAGCGCCGGCATCGCCATCTATGGCGCGCCTTCCAGGAATGAAGCCAAGATCACCATCCAGTCGGCGAAGCCCGAGCGCGATTTCCGCGGCCTCGACGCCGAACTCGCCAAGGCCATCGGCGCGCCGGTGAGCATTGCGGTGAAGTCCACCCATGCAGTGTTGAGAACCGCGCCAGACAAGGTCGACGCCGCCCGCGAAGTACTGCAGTCAATCCGCCCCGACGTGCGCATCATGGGCGCCGGCGAAGCGGTGGAAATCTACAAGGAAGTCGGTCTGCCGGAAGCGGTCGTCGACCGCTTCGACGTCCGCTCGATGACCGGCACGCATGGCATCGGCCATACCCGCATGGCGACGGAATCGGCCGTCACAACGATGGGCGCGCATCCGTTCTCGACCGGCGCCGACCAGTGCCTGGTGCACAATGGCTCGCTGTCCAACCACAACAATGTGCGGCGTGAGCTGGTGCGGGAGGGCATGAAATTCGAGACCGAGAACGACACCGAGGTCGCCGCCGCCTATCTCTCGTCGCAGATGGCGCATGGCAAGAACCTCGGCGAGGCGCTGGAAGGCACGCTGTCCGACCTCGACGGCTTCTTCACCTTCGTCGTCGGCACCAAGAACGGTTTCGGCGTGGTGCGCGATCCGATCGCCTGCAAGCCCGCCGTCATGGCCGAGACCGATCAGTATGTCGCCTTCGGCTCGGAATATCGGGCGCTGACCAAGCTGCCCGGCATAGACAATGCGAGGATCTGGGAGCCGGAACCCGCAACCGTCTATTTCTGGGAGCATTGAGCCCATGCCGGCAACCAAACTTTCGAAGGCGGCGCAAGACCAGGCGTCCCGGGTTTTCGATCTTGATGTGTCGTCGCTGCGTGAGCTCAACCAGGCGCTTCACAATCTGACGCCCGGTTCCAACGAGACGGCGTGGGAAGTGCTGCACCCGAAGGGCAGCCATTCGGTTGCCGTCGGCGTCGACCAGCCTGTCAGCATCGATGTGCGCGGCAGCGTCGGCTACTACTGCGCCGGGATGAATGACGGCGCTGCGATCACAGTGCACGGCTCGGCCGGCCCCGGTGTCGGCGAAAACATGATGTCGGGCTCGATCGTCATCAAGGGCGACGCCAGCCAGTATGCCGGCGCCACCGGCAAGGGCGGGCTGCTCGTCATCGAGGGCAACGCCTCGTCGCGCTGCGGCATCTCGATGAAGGGCATCGACATCGTCGTGCACGGCAATATCGGCCACATGTCGGCCTTCATGGCGCAGTCCGGCAATCTGGTGGTGCTGGGCGATGCCGGCGACGCACTTGGCGATTCCATCTACGAAGCGCGGCTGTTCGTGCGCGGCAAGGTCGAAAGCCTGGGCGCCGACTGCATCGCCAAGGAGATGCGGCCCGAGCATATCGCACTGCTGCAGGGACTGCTCGACCGCGCCGGCGTCACCGGCGTCAAGCCGTCGGAATTCAAGCGCTACGGCTCGGCGCGCACGCTCTACAATTTCAATATCGACAACGCCGACGCGTATTGAGGCAGCATGACCTACAAGAACCCGCCGACGACGCCGCGCAAATCCGCGACCTTCGACGACTACACGCTTTCCGAAATCCGCCGCGCCGCGGCTACCGGCATCTATGACATCAGGGGCGCCGGCGCCAAGCGCAAGCTGCCGCATTTCGATGACCTGCTGTTCCTCGGCGCGTCGATTTCGCGCTACCCGCTGGAAGGCTATCGCGAACGTTGCGACACCAGCGTCGTGCTGGGCTCGCGCTATGCCAAGAAGCCGATCGAGCTGAAAATCCCGATCACCGTTGCAGGCATGAGCTTCGGGTCGCTGTCCGGCCCGGCCAAGGAAGCGCTCGGCCGTGGCGCTACGCTCTCAGGCACGTCGACCACCACGGGCGACGGCGGCATGACCGAGGAAGAGCGCGGCCATTCCAAGCAACTGGTCTACCAGTACCTGCCGTCACGCTACGGCATGAACCCCAGGGATTTGCGCCGTGCCGACGCCATCGAAGTCGTTGTCGGCCAGGGCGCCAAGCCCGGCGGCGGCGGCATGCTGTTGGGACAAAAGATTTCCGACCGCGTCGCCGAAATGCGCACGCTGCCGAAGGGCATCGACCAGCGCTCGGCCTCACGCCATCCCGACTGGACCGGGCCGGACGATCTCGAGATCAAGATCCTCGAGCTGCGCGAGATCACCGACTGGGAGAAGCCGATCTACGTCAAGGTCGGCGGCGCCCGCCCCTATTACGACACAGCACTTGCGGTGAAGGCCGGCGCCGATGTCGTCGTCGTCGACGGCATGCAGGGCGGCACGGCGGCCACCCAGGAAGTATTCATCGAAAATGTCGGCCAGCCGACGCTTGCCTGCATCAGGCCGGCGGTGCAGGCGCTGCAGGATCTCGGCATGCACGGCAAGGTGCAGCTGATCGTGTCGGGCGGCATCCGCAATGGCGCCGACGTCGCCAAGGCGCTGGCGCTCGGCGTCGACGCGGTGTCGATCGGCACGGCAGCGCTCGTCGCGCTCGGCGACAACGACCCGCGCTGGGAGGCCGAATACAATGCGCTCGGCACCACCGCCGGGGCCTATGACGACTGGCACGAGGGTCGCGACCCCGCGGGCATCACCACGCAGGACCCCGAACTGATGAAGCGGGTCGATCCGGTCGCCGCCGGACGGCGGCTGGCGAACTACCTCAAGGTGATGACGCTGGAGGCGCAGACCATTGCGCGTGCCTGCGGCAAGAACAGCCTGCACAATCTCGAGCCCGAGGATCTCGTAGCCCTCACCATCGAAGCCGCCGCCATGGCCGGCGTGCCGCTGGCCGGCACCAACTGGATACCGGGGAAAAACGGCTTCTAAAAAACACATCAAAATAAGCGAGGAACTATAATGGGGAACGATCTCGCCGCATTCGCCAAAGAGAACGGCGTCAAATATTTCATGATTTCCTACACCGACCTGTTCGGCGGCCAGCGCGCCAAGCTGGTGCCGGCGCAGGCGATCGCCGACATGCAGAAGGACGGCGCCGGCTTCGCCGGTTTCGCCACCTGGCTCGACCTCACGCCGGCGCATCCTGATATGCTGGCGGTGCCGGATCCGGATTCGGTGATCCAGCTGCCGTGGAAGCCCGAGGTCGCCTGGGTCGCCGCCAACTGCATCATGGACGACAAGGAGGTCGAGCAGGCGCCGCGCAACACGCTGCGCCGGCTGATTGCGGAAGCCGCCACTGACGGTATGCATGTCAAGACCGGCGTCGAGGCTGAGTTCTTCCTGATCTCGCCGGACGGCAGCGTCATCTCCGACAAATACGACACGGCTTCAAAACCCTGCTACGACCAGCAAGCGGTGATGCGCCGCTACGATGTCATCGCCGAGATCTGCGATCATATGCTGGCGCTGGGCTGGAGCCCCTACCAGAACGACCATGAGGACGCCAACGGCCAGTTCGAGATGAACTGGGCCTTCGACGATGTGCTGGCGACCGCCGACAAGCACTCGTTCTTCAAGTTCATGGTCAAGTCGGTGGCGGAAAAGCACGGCCTGCGCGCGACCTTCATGCCTAAGCCCTTCCAGGGCCTGACCGGCAATGGCTGCCACGCCCATATTTCGGTGTGGGACAAGGCCGGCAAGGTCAACGTCTTTGCCGACAATGCGATGGAGCTCGGCCTGTCGGCCAAGGGCAAGAATTTCCTTGGCGGCATCATGAAACATGCCTCGGCGCTGGCCGCCATCACCAACCCGACGGTGAACTCCTACAAACGCATCAACGCGCCGCGCACCATTTCGGGCGCCACCTGGGCTCCGAACACGGTGACCTGGACCGGAAACAACCGCACCCACATGGTGCGCGTGCCCGGCCCCGGCCGCTTCGAGCTGCGGTTGCCGGACGGCGCCGCAAACCCTTATCTGCTGCAGGCCGTCATCATTGCCGCCGGTCTCGACGGCATCCGCTCCAAGGCCGATCCCGGCAAGCGCTACGACATCGACATGTACCAGAACGGCCACACGGTGAAAGGCGCGCCGAAGCTGCCGCTCAATCTGCTCGACGCGCTTCGCGAATACGACAAGGACAAATCGCTCAAGGCGGCGCTGGGTGAGGAATTCTCGTCGGCTTATCTAAAGCTGAAGCACCAGGAATGGAATTCCTATGCTTCGCACTTCACGCAATGGGAGCGCGACCACACGCTGGACATATAATCGTCCCCGCTGTGCGAGCGACCTCGGAATGACCTGATGAAATATTCGATCTTCTCGCTCGCCCGTGCTGCCCTTTCCGGCCACAAGAATTGGCAGCGCACCTGGCGCGATGCGGCGCCCAAGGACCACTACGATGTGGTGATCATCGGCGGCGGCGGCCATGGGCTCGCCACCGCCTGGTTCCTCGCCAGCGAGTTCGGCATCAGAAACGTCGCTGTGCTGGAAAAGGGCTGGATCGGCTCCGGCAATGCCGGCCGCAACACCACCATCATCCGTTCCAATTACGGCCTGCCCGGCAATACCGGCTTCTACGAGCTTTCGATGAAGCTTTGGGAGCGGATGGAGCAGGACCTCAACTATAACGCCATGGTCAGCCAGCGCGGCGTCCTCAACCTCTATCATTCCGATGCGCAGCGCGACGCTTATGCGCGGCGCGGCAACACCATGCGCATCAATGGCATCGATGCCGAACTGCTCGACCAGGCAGCGCTGAAGAAGATGCTGCCGTTCCTGAATTTCGACCATGCGCGCTTTCCCGTGCAGGGCGGCCTCCTGCAGCGCCGCGGCGGCACCGCGCGGCATGACGCGGTGGTCTGGGGCTATGCCCATGCGGCGAGCGAACTCGGCGTCGACATCATCCAGAACTGCGAGGTCACCGGCTTTGTCCGGGACGGCAACGGCAAGGTGACTGGCGTCGAGACGTCGCGCGGCAAGATCGGCGCCGGCAAGGTCGGCATGGCAGTCGCCGGGTCATCGTCGCGTGTCGCAGCGATGGCGGGCATGCGCCTGCCGATCGAAAGCCATGTGCTGCAGGCTTTCGTCTCGGAGGCGATCAAGCCGCTCATTCCTGGCGTCATGACCTTCGGCGCCGGGCATTTCTATGTCAGCCAGTCCGACAAGGGCGGGCTGGTCTTCGGCGGCGACATCGACGGCTATAATTCCTACGCCCAGCGCGGCAATCTGCCTGTCATGGAAGATGTCTGCGAGGGCGGCATGGCGCTGATCCCGATGATCGGCCGCGTGCGACTTCTGCGCCAGTGGGGCGGCATCATGGACATGTCGATGGATGGCTCGCCGATCATCGACAAGACGCCGGTCGACGGGCTCTACCTCAACGCCGGCTGGTGTTATGGCGGCTTCAAGGCGACGCCCGGTTCCGGCTTGGTCTTTGCCCATCTTCTGGCGCGTGACGAAACGCACAAGGAGGCGGCGCTGTTTCGGCTCGACCGCTTCCAGCGCGGCGCCATGATCGACGAAAAGGGCCAAGGCGCCCAACCGAACCTGCATTGAGGCTGGCGAGATGCGTATTGTCTGTCCCTTCTGCGGCGAACGTGAACTCGGCGAGTTCAGCTATCTCGGCGATGCCAAGCCTGTACGGCCGGCGGCGGATGCCGGCGAAGATGCCGTCTACGACTATGTCTACCTGCGCGACAACGTTGCCGGCGTGATGGCTGAGAACTGGTATCACGGCGGCGGCTGCCGGGCCTGGCTGAAGGTCACCCGCAACACGCTGACGCATGAGATTTCGGCGGTGGAGCCGGCGGCGGGCGCCGGGGCGAGGCAGGTGGCGAAATGAGCTATCCTGTCGAAATCGTAGCCGTCGCGAAAAGCGCCAGCCCCCTACCTCCCCCTTGTGGGGAGGTAGGACCGCAGGTCCGGGTGGGGGTCGGTGCCGCACCCCCACCCCGCTGCTGCGCAGCGACCCTCCCCACAAGGGGGAGGGTAAGGGGCGGCGCCATCCTTCGCCATGACACCATATGGATCAGAGGCTGGACATCGTGACCTCTCATCGTCTCTCATCCGGCGGTCTCATCGACCGTTCCACCCCCCTCACCTTCCGCTTCGACGGCACGACATTTTCCGGCTTCCAGGGCGACACGCTGGCGTCGGCGCTGGTCGCCAATGGCGTCAAGCTGGTCGGCCGCTCGTTCAAGTATCATCGCCCGCGCGGCATTCTCACCGCCGGCTCGGAAGAACCCAACGCGCTGGTCGAACTGCGCACCGGCGCACGGCGCGAGGCCAACACCAAGGCCACCACCGCCGAACTCTATGAAGGCCTCGAAGCGGCCAGCCAGAACCGCTGGCCGTCGCTGCGCCACGATGTGATGTCGGTGAACCAGCTGTTCGCACCGATCTTCGTCGCCGGCTTCTACTACAAAACCTTCATGTGGCCGGCAAAATTCTGGGAAATGGTCTACGAGCCGGCGATCCGACGCGCCGCGGGTCTGGGTCGCGCGGCGGTCACCCCCGATCCGGATCACTACGACAAGGCCTGGGCGCATTGCGATGTGGTGATCGCCGGCTCCGGTCCGGCCGGTCTCGCCGCCGCACTCGCTGCAGGCCGCAGCGGTGCGCGCGTCATCCTGTGCGAAGAAGATTTTGCGCCCGGCGGCCGTCTGTTGTCGGATGGCGGCACGATCGACGGTCTGCCGGCCGCGGAGTGGCTGTCGCGCACACTGGCCGAGCTCAGCTCGATGCCGGATGTCCGCATCATGACCCGCACGACCCTGTTCGGCGTCTATGACGGCGGTACCTATGGCGCGATCGAGCGGGTCAACGATCATCTGCCGGTGCCGCCCGAGCATCAGGTGCGCCAGCGCCTGTGGCGCATCGTGGCCAAGCGCTGCGTCGTCGCCGCCGGCGCGATTGAGCGTCCCATCGTCTTTGCCGGCAATGACACGCCCGGCGTGATGATGGCGTCCGCCATCCGCACCTACGTCACACGTTATGCGGCGACGCCGGCAAAGCGGATCGCGCTGTTCACCAACAATGAGGATGGCTGGCGCACGGTCGAGACGGCACTCGGCGCCGGGCTGCAGATCGCGGCGGTGGTCGACGCGCGGCCTGACGTCTCGCCTGCCCATCGTTCTCTCGCGTCCAGGAACGGCTTCACCGTGCTGCATGGTTCGGTCAGCGGCGTCGACGGCGGCAAGGACGGCGTAAGAAAAATAGCAGTGTCGCTGACCGGCGGCGCGCGCGCCGAGGTCGAGGCCGACGGGCTTGCCGTTTCCGGCGGCTGGAATCCGGCGGTCGGGCTCACCTCTTACCATCGCGGCCGGCCGAAATGGCGAGACGACATCGCCGCCTTCGTGCCGGACGGCGCGCCGCCCGGTATGGTCGCCGCAGGTGCGGCTAACGGCGACTTCGGGCTAGGCGCCTGCCTGCGCGCAGGTTTCGAGGCCGGCGCCGCAGCGGCGCGGGACGCGGGACGCAATGGCAATCCGGGCTCTGCAGCTGTTGCCGGCGACGAGTCCTTCTCACTGACCCCGCTCTGGCACGTCGCCGGCAAAGGCAAGGCCTTTGTAGACCAGCAGCATGACGTCACCGCGTCCGACATCGAGCTGGCGCAGCGCGAGGGTTTTGAATCGGTCGAGCATCTGAAGCGCTACACCACGCTCGGCATGGCGACCGACCAGGGCAAGACGTCCAATGTCGCCGGCCTCGCCATCATGGCGGCGGTGTCGGGCAAATCCATTCCCGAGACCGGCACGACCATCTATCGCCCGCCGTACGTGCCGGTCGCCATCGGCGCCTTTGCCGGCCACCATCGCGACGAAAATTTCCATGCGACGCGGCTGACGCCGTCGCATCACTGGGCGGCCGAACAAGGCGCGATCTTTGTCGACACCGGCCTGTGGAAGCGCGCGCAATGGTATCCGCGCGCGGGCGAGAAGGACTGGCTGGGATCGGTCACCCGCGAGGTCAAGGCGGTGCGCTCGGGCGTCGGCTTCTGCGATGTCTCGACGCTGGGCAAGATCGATGTGCACGGCCCCGATGCCGGCGCCTTCCTCGACCGCGTCTACATCAACACCTTCTCAAACCTTGCCGTGGGAAAAGCCCGCTACGGGCTGATGCTGCGCGAGGACGGCCTCGTCTATGATGACGGCACGACCTCGCGGCTGGCCGAGGACCATTATTTCCTCACCACGACCACGGCGAAGGCCGGGCTGGTGATGCAGCATCTCGAATTCTGCCGGCAGGTGCTATTCCCCGAACTCGACGTGCAACTGACCTCGGTCTCCGACCAGTGGGCGCAGTTCTCGATTGCCGGGCCAAGGACGCGAGACCTGTTGAAGGAAATCGTCGACCCTGCCGAGGACCTTTCGAACGAAGGTTTTCCCTTCATGGGCGTGCGCGAAGTCGCTTTGCGCGGCGGCATCAAGGCGCGGCTGTTCCGCATCTCCTTCTCCGGCGAGATGGCGTTCGAGATTTCGGTGCCGGCGCGTTACGGTGAAGCGATGGCACGCAATTTGATGCTGGCGGGAAAACCGTTCGGCGTGACGCCGTATGGCACAGAAGCCCTCGGCGTCATGCGCGTTGAAAAGGGCCATGTCGCCGGACCGGAACTGAGCGGCATGACGACCGCCGCCGATCTCGGCCTCGGCAAGATGATGTCGACCAAGAAGGATTTCATCGGTCGCGTCATGGCCGGCCGCGAGGCGCTGGTGGCGCCGGACCGGCAGGTCGTGGTCGGCATCAAGCCGATCGACAAGGCGCGCCGCCTGCGCTCCGGCGCGCACATCATCCCGAAGGGCCAGACGCCCGGGCCTGATAACGACCAAGGCTACGTCACCTCGGTCTGCTTCTCGCCGACGCTCGACCAGTGGATCGGTCTCGGCCTTGTCGAGCGCGGCCGCGAACGCATCGGCGAGATCGTCCACGCGCATGATCCGCTGCGCGGTGAAGACTATGATGTCGAGCTCTGCAATCCCGTCTTCTACGATCCCGATGGAGGGCGCCAGCGTGGCTGATTTTTCCTGGGATGTTCGTAGCCCGCTCGAGCGCGCGCTCGCTCCTGGCGCTTACGGCCCGCAAGGCGATGCCGGTGTGTCGCTGACCGAGATCCGCAATTTCGACCTCGTCCAGGTGATGGCACGGCGCGGCAAGGCGGGTGATTTGGCCAAGGCCACGAACGCTCGTTTCGGCGTCGCGGCTCCGGAAACGCCGAAGGCGGTTGGCACCGCGGATGCGACGCTGATCTGGTCGGGACCGGATCAGTTTTTTGTCCTGTCGAAGGGTGGCAGGACTGAGGTGCTCGCTCAGACCTTTGCATCTTCCGCTTCGCTATCCGACCAATCGCATGCACGCGTGCTGATCAGCATCTGCGGCCCCAAGGCGCGCGCCATGCTGGCGAAACTGTCGTCGATTGATTTGCATCCCGATGCGTTTCCGGTTGGCGCTGCTGCCGCGACCTCGATGGATCACACCAGCGTCACGCTCTGGCGTGGTGGTGACAAGGCGGATGGGCAGGCGGTGTTCAACCTCCTGATGTTTGCGACGTTTGCCGAAAGTCTGTGGCACACGATGTTGGATTCGGCTGCGGAGTATGGTGTGGCTATCGGGCATTCCGAGGAGCTTTAGCTCGATAGTTTCAGGTGTTGGCGCCGCCCCTCATCGCCCTGCCGGGCATTTCTCCCCGTATAGTGACGGGGAGAAAGAAGCTGGTCGCAGCCTCGGCGCTCGTCCTGCAACGTTGGCGATTGGCGAAACCGGCGTCGACAGCTTCGCCCGTTTACGGGGAGAAGATGGCGGCAGCCAGATGAGGGGCGGCGCTGGCGTTCGGAAGATGGGTTCGATTGGAAGGGTCTAACCTGCAGCGACCGCGTCGAGAACGCCACCTCCACCTTGCCAAACCCAACCGCGCTGCTATTCTTGCTGCTAAAATAATTTTACACACAGGCAAACTTGTTTCTGTAACCGCAAGGCTGAGATGAGCCAGTCGCCCTACCCTTCAGTGACAGCCGGGCCGCCGCGGCCGAGCCTCATCCTGAGGCCCGGCCAGATCGCGCTGCCGCCGGGCATGGAGCGCCATACTATCTTGGGGAATGGCGCGGTGCTGATCGAGGTCGAGGCCGGCGATACGTTCACCGTGCGCAATGTCGAGGGCGGGCAGGCTTGCGAGTTGCTGGCCTGGGACAGGACCGGCGCCACCGATCCTTCCATCCTCGGCGAAAAGTCCAACAGCAATGCCGCCGGGATCAAGGCGCTTCTGGCCGAGGGCGATGACAGCCTGGCTTCCGTCCGTCGTGGCCTTGAGCGCCGCCAGGTGCAGCTCGACGAGCCCAAGGCGGTGCGTGTGTTCGGCGGCGCAACGCCTGCCGGCACCGAGCAGGCATTCACGGTCAGGCGCGACGGCGCGATGCTGATTGCCGCACCCGGCGGGCCGATGCTGGTCGACGGCCACGACACGGCAACGCCGCTCACCGTCATCGTCCGCCGTGCCACGGTGCGCCTGAAATCGAAATCGCAGCTCGCCGATCCGCTCGCCGATCCGGTGCTCGATTTGCGCGTCCATTCGGCAACCGCCGAATCCTATTTCGTCAAGGCCGGCGACTATCTGCAGATCATCGACGTCGATGGTCGCCAGTGCACCGACTTCCAGTGCTTTTCTGCGCGCAAGCTGGACAAGGGTCTCGACCATCCGCTCGACGTAACGACCACGCGCACGCTGATGGGGTCGAGCTACCCGATGCCGGGCCTGCATTCGAAATATTACGACCAGGACATGGAGCCGCTGGTCGAGGTTATCCAGGACACATGCGGGCGACACGACGCATTCGCGCTGGCGTGTGCCGCCAAATATTACGATGACATCGGCTATCCCGGCCACACCAACTGCTCGGAGAACTTCAATCGCGCGCTGGCCGACAAGGGCGTGACGCCCCGCGCCGGCTGGATGGCGATCAACTTCTTCTTCAACACGGCGATCGACGCCCATGGCGTGATGGTGTCGGACGAGCCGTGGTCGCGGGCGGGTGACTATGTTCTGCTCAGGGCGCTCACCGACATCGTCTGCGTCTCCTCCGCCTGTCCCGACGACACGACACCGGCCAATGGCTGGAACCCGACCGACATCCATGTGCGAACCTATTCCGGCCAACACAAATTCTCGCGAGCGATCGCCAGACGCATGACGCCCGATTCGGAACCGAAAATGACCCGCGAGACAGCCTTTCATTCATCCTTCGCCAAGCACACCCGCAACTTCGTGGAATACCGGGGTTATTGGCTGGCCAATTCTTTCGCCAAAGAGGGGCCGATCGCCGAGTACTGGGCCTGCCGGCAGGACGCGGTGATCATGGACCTGTCGCCGCTGCGCAAGTTCGAGGTCACCGGCCCGGATTCCGAGGCGCTGCTGCAATACACGCTGACCCGCGACGTCAAGAAGCTCGGCGTCGGCCAGGTCGTCTATTCCGCCATGTGCTACGAGCATGGCGGCATGATCGACGACGGCACGCTGCTGCGGCTCGGCAAGGACAATTTCCGTTGGGTCGGCGGCGACGACCTGTCCGGCGAATGGCTGCGCGACACCGCGAAAAAGCTTGGCCTCAACGTGCTGGTGCGTTCCTCCACCGATCAGATGCACAATGTCGCTGTCCAAGGGCCGAAGAGCCGTGACATTTTGCGAGAGGTGGTCTGGACCTCGCCGCTGCAACCGTCGATCGACGACCTCGAATGGTTCCGCTTCGCTGTCGCGCGCATCGGCGGCGGCAATGGCATTCCGGTCGTGGTGTCGCGCACCGGTTATACCGGCGAGATCGGCTACGAAATCTGGTGCCACCCACGCGACGCCGAAAAAGTGTTCGATGCCATCTGGGAGGCCGGCCAGCCGCACGGGCTGAAGCCGATGGGCCTGCAGGCGCTCGACATGGTGCGCATCGAAGCCGGGCTGATCTTCGCCGGTTACGAATTCTCCGACCAGACCGACCCGTTCGAGGCGGGCATTGGTTTCACCGTGCCGTTGAAGACCAAGACCGACGATTTTATAGGCCGCGAGGCGCTGATAAGGCGCAAGGAACATCCGCAGCACAAGCTCGTCGGCCTCGACATCGACAGCAATGTCGCGGTCGGCCATGGCGACTGTGTCCATATCGGCCGCGCCCAGATCGGCGTCGTCACCTCGGGCATGCGCTCGCCGGTGCTGAACAAGAACATCGCTCTGGCGAGGCTTGACGTCACCCATGCGGCCACCGGCACAGAGGTCGAGATCGGCAAACTCGACGGCCACGCCAAACGGCTGCCGGCGCGCGTCGTGGCCTTCGCCCATTACGATCCGCAAAAGACCAGGCCGCGATCCTGAGGGTTGTACCCCCGGCCCTTCGCAGGCTCAGGGCGTTCGAAGCTCGAAAGCAATTGGCTTTCCGTCCGCTACCGCGGACCGCTTCTCACCCCACAAGGGGAGAAGGACAAAGCGAGCGTTTCGCAACCGTGATGTGCACGACGCCACAAATCACTTGACGTGAAAGCGCGCCGGATCAATCTTCACTGTTAAGAAAAAAATACGACTGAGTGGAAACACTGGAGTCGTGCGGTCATGTACCGGGGAACAAGCTTCGCGAAGCCGAGGCATCACCGGCCGGGAACACAAAATGGGGAATTCAGACAGATGAGCACGATTACCACTGCCCTGGAGCAGCCCGCTGAAGGCAAGCTGCTCCGCAACATCGACTGGCGCGGCGCCTTCTGGGTGGCGAGCGGCGTTCCTGCCCTTGTCCTGTTTTCGATCGGCGGCATTGCCGGAACGACGGGAACGCTGGCCTTCGGGATCTGGATCGCTTCCATGATCATGGGCTTCCTGCAATCCTTCACCTATGCCGAGATCGCCGGCCTGTTCCCGAACAAGTCGGGCGGCGCCTCGATCTACGGCGCCACCGCCTGGCTGCGTTATTCCAAGTTCATCGCGCCGCTGTCGGTATGGTGCAACTGGTTCGCCTGGTCGCCGGTGCTGTCGCTGGGCTGCTCGATCGCCGCCGCCTATATTCTCAACGCGCTGGCGCCGGTGCCGCTGTTCACCGAGGCGTCGCCGGACGTCGTCGCCTATATCGCGGCGCATGCCGGCACGGTGCCTGCCGACGCCATCGCCGCGGTGACCGCGGCGGCCACGCCGGCGATCCGCAACTGGACGCTGTTCAGCCACACGCTGGGTCCTGTCTCCTTCACCCTCAATGCCACTTTCTTCATCGGCGCGGTGCTGATGCTGATCATCTTCTCGATCCAGCATCGCGGCATTCTCGGCACCGCCAATGTGCAGAAGTATATCGGCCTGCTGGTCATTATCCCGATGCTGATCGTCGGTGTCGTGCCGATCGTCACCGGCCAGATCAACTGGGCGAACTTTTCGCCGCTGGTGCCGCTGGCGGCGGCTTACGCGCCGGAGCCCGGCTCGTGGAACATTGCTGGCTGGACGCTGGTGCTGGGCGGCATGTTCATCGCCGCATGGTCGACCTATGGTTTTGAGACCGCCGTCTGCTACACATCGGAGTTCAAGAACCCGGGCACCGACACGTTCAAGGCGATTTTCTATTCCGGCCTGCTCTGCATGCTTCTGTTCATCCTGGTGCCCTTCACCTTCCAGGGCGTGCTGGGCCTCAACGGCATGCTGGCGACGCCGATCGTCGACGGCTCGGGTGTCGCCGATGCACTGGCCGGCATGGTCGGGGGTGGCGCATTGATCCACAGCCTCTTGGTGATGCTGATGATCCTGGCGCTGGTGCTGTGCATCATGACGGCAATGGCCGGCTCGTCGCGCACGCTCTACCAGGGCTCGGTCGATGGCTGGCTGCCGCGCTATCTCAGCCACGTCAACGAGCATGGCGCGCCGACGCGCGCCATGTGGACCGATCTCGTCTTCAACCTGATCGTGCTGGCCATCGCCTCGGCCGACGCGACGAGCTTCTTCTTCATCCTCGCCGTGTCGAACTGCGGCTACATCATCTTCAACTTCCTCAACCTCAATGCCGGCTGGATCCACCGCATCGACAACGGCCACATCAACCGGCCGTGGAAGGCGCCGAGCTGGCTGCTCGGCCTCGGCGCCATCTTCGCCTATGTAAACGCCATCTTCATGGGCGCCGGCGCCAAGGTGTGGAACCCGATGGCGCTCTGGGCCGGCCTGATCACAGCCGCCTTGATCATCCCGGTGTTCTGCTACCGGCACTACGTCCAAGACAAGGGCAGGTTCCCCGACCACATGCTGGCCGACCTCGGCATGGCGGGCGCAGACCTCTCGGTCAAAAAGGCAGGCATGCTGCCCTACCTGACGCTGGTCGCCGGCCTGGTGGTGATGCTGCTCGCCAACTGGTACTTCGTCATCTGAAAGTGATGGCTGAAAAGAATGGGCGCGCTTCGGCGCGCCCGTTTCTTTTTGTGGCAGGACGTCAGCCGGCCTTGCGAGTGGCCGCTTCGGAGCCTTCGAAGAACCGGTTCGGCGGACGCTTCAGGCCGAGATTCTCGCGCAAGGTGGTGCCCTCATACTCGCGCCGGAAGAGCTTTCGCCGCTGCAGCTCGGGCACCACCTTCTCGGCGAAGTCGTCGAGCCCGGCAGGCAGATAGGGGAACATGACGTTGAAGCCGTCTGACCCCTCGGCAACCAACCATTCCTCCATCGCGTCGGCGATGGTTTTAGGCGTGCCGACGAAGGCAAGGCCGGAATAGCCGCCGAGCCGCTGCGCCAGCTGGCGGACGGTCAAATTCTCCCGGCGCGCCAGCTCGATGACGCGCTCGCGGCCGCTCTTCGAGGCATTGGTCTCGGGGATTTCGGGCAAGGGCGCGTCGGGGTCGAAGGCCGACGCGTCATGGCCGAGCGCGATCGACAGCGAGGCAATGCCGCTCTCGTAATAGACCAGGCTGTCGAGCTTGGCGCGTTTGGCCTGTGCTTCCTCGACACTGTCGCCGACGATGACGAAGGCGCCGGGCAGGATCTTGATGTCGTCGCGCGAACGGCCGAGCTTCTCGGCCCGGCTTTTGACATCGGCAAAGAAGCGCTGCCCAGCCGCCAGATCGGAATGGGCGGCGAAGATCACCTCCGCCGTTTCGGCTGCCAGCTGCCGCCCGGCCTCAGATGCGCCGGCCTGGACGATGACCGGCCAGCCCTGCACCGGCCGCGCAATGTTGAGCGGGCCGCGCACCGAGAGATGCTCACCCTTATGGTCGAGCACATGCAGCTTCGCGGGATCGAAATAGAGCCCGCTCTCGGCGTCGCGGATGAAGGCGTCGTCGGCAAAGCTGTCCCAGAGGCCGGTCACCACATCGTAGAATTCCCGCGCATTGTGATAGCGCTCGTCGTGCTCGACATGCTCGTCGAGGCCGAAGTTCAGCGCGGCGTCGGGATTGGATGTGGTGACGATGTTCCAGCCGGCGCGGCCGCCGCTGATATGGTCGAGCGAGGCGAAGCGACGGGCAATGTGATAGGGCGCGTCGAAGGTCGTCGATGCGGTGGCGACAAGGCCGATATGATCGGTGACGGCGGCGAGCGCCGACAGCAGCGTGAACGGCTCGAACGAGGTCACCGTGTGGCTGCGCCGTAGCGCCTCGATCGGCATGTTGAGAACGGCCAGATGGTCGGCCATGAAGAAGGCGTCGAACTTCGCCGCCTCAAGCGTCTGCGCGAAGCGCTTCAGATGGGCGAAGTTGAAGTTGGCATCGGGATATGAGCCGGGATAGCGCCAGGCCCCGGTGTGAAGACTGACCGGACGCATGAAGGCGCCGAGCCGCAATTGCTTATTGTCTACCATGGGATGATCACCTGATGCGAATGAGCGTTGCCGCTCCGATATGTAAGCAGGATCGGACGGCTTTGCCGTCCTGGAAAGGAATTCTGTTTTGCAAAACCGGCGCCGCGAAGCATTTTCATACAGGTGGCCGTTCAACCTATTTTGATGAACCCGCCTGGTGTTGAGATACTTGCCTGGGTGCTCGGTGCCACCGGCAAGGAGAAAGCCAGAACGCCGCACGTCAAGCGTACGGCGTTCCAGCATTTTCCAAGGAAGATCCTGTGCCCCAGCAGCGCCTACTCGGCGGCCAGCGCCAGTGGCGGCCTGTCATTGTCCTGCACGGCCTCATCAGCCGGCTTCCTGCCTTTCTTCGGCTCGCGGCCGAAGAACAGCGCGTAGCCTGCCGGCAGCACCAGGATGGTGAGTACGGTGGCGACGAGGATGCCGCCCATCATGGCGTAGGCGAGCGGTCCCCAGAACACCGCACGCGAGATCGGGATCAGCGCCAGCACCGCCGTCATCGCCGTCAGCACGATCGGCCGGAAACGGCGCACGGCCGAGCCGATGATGGCCTCCGATCGGTCCATCCCCCTGGCGATGTCCTGATCGATCTGGTCGACCAGGATGATCGAGTTGCGCATGATGATTCCGAGCAGCGCGATGACACCGAGGATGGCGACGAAGCCGAACGGCGCGCCGCTGATCAACAGAGCCGCCGCCGCACCGATGATGCCGAGCGGACCGGTGGCCAGCACGAGCATCGCCTTGCCGAAATGCTGCAGCTGGATCATCAGGAGCACGACGATGACGGCCAGCATGATCGGCGCCTTGGCGGCAATCGAGGCCTGGCTTTCGGCGGAATCTTCCGCACCGCCCTGGATCTCGATCTTGTAGCCGGGCGCCAGGCCGGCGCGCATGCCCTGCATGTCATTGTAGAGCTTGGTGACGACGTCGTTCGACTGCACGCCATCCGGCAGCGTGGCGCGCACCGAGATGGTCGGCAGGCGGTCGCGCCGCCATTCGACGCCCTGCTCGAGCACCGGCACCACCTTGGCCACCTGCGACAGCGGCACGAAGCCGCCGAAATCGGTCGGGATATAGACCGAGTCGACCGAGGACAGCAGGCTGCGGCTGGCGTCCGGTTCGCGGGCGACGATGGAAACCGTCTCCTCGCCATCACGGAAGTCATCGAGCGGCGCGCCGGACATCGCTGCCTGCAGCATCTGGCGGATGCGTTGCGAGGTGACGCCAAGCGCTCGCGCGCGGTCCTGGTCGATGACCAGCTTCATCGCCGGTACCGGCTCCAGCCAGTCGTCATGGACGGCGCCGAGCAGCGGATTTTCGGCGAATTTCGCCTTCACCTGGTCGGCGATGCGGCGCACCTCCTGGCGGTCCGGACCCATGATGCGCATCTGCACCGGCCAGCCGGTTGGCGGGCCGAGGAACAGACGGTCGACCTTGGAACGGATCGAGGGGAAATCCTGCGCCAAGATTGAGCGCAGCTTGAGGATCAGCCGCTCGCGCGCCGGTTCGTCATTGGCCATCACCAGAAGCTGCGCATAGTTCGGATTGCGCAATTGCTGGTCGAGCGGCAGGAAGAAGCGCGGCGCGCCTTCGCCGATATAGGTGGCGATGAAGCGCTTGTCCTTGTCGTCCATCATCCGGGCTTCCAGCGCCTTGGCCTGCGTCTCGACTTCCTTGATCGAGGTTCCCTCAGGCAACCAGAGATCGACGAGGATTTCCGGCCGCGAGGATTGCGGGAAGAAGTTTTGTGGGATGAACTGGAACGCCCACAGGCTGGTGGCGAAGGTGACCAGCGTCATCACCAGAACGATGATGCGGTGGCGCACCGCCCAGCCGACCGTGGCGCGCAGCCGCCGGTAGAAGCCGGTGTCGAAGGCGTCATGATGGTTGCCGGCATGCTTGCGCTGCTTGAGGATCATGTAGCCCAGCCACGGCGTGAAATAGACGGCGACGAACCATGACACGACCAGCGCGATGCCGACGACATAGAACAGCGTGCGCACATATTCGCCTGCGGTCGAGGCGGCGAAGCCGACCGGGATGAAGCCGGCGATAGTGATCAGCGTGCCGCTCAGCATCGGGAAGGCGGTCGAGGAATAGGCGAAGCTCGCCGCCTCGATCTTGACCAGCCCCTCCTCCAGCTTGCGCTCCATCATCTCGACGACGATCATGGCGTCGTCGACCAACAGCCCGAGCGCGATGATCAGGGCGCCGAGCGAAATGCGCTGCAGATCGATGCCGAGCTCGTACATGATGGCGAAGGTGGCGGCCAGCACCAGCGGAATGGCAATGGCGATGACCAGGCCGGAACGCCAGCCGATCGACAGCAGCGAGACAGCAAGCACGATCAGCAGCGCCTCGCCGAGCGCCTCCATGAACTCGTTGACGGCGTCCTTGACAACCTCGGGCTGGTTGGAGATCTGATCAACCGCAACGCCGTAGGGCAGCGCTTCCTCGAAGCGCTTGTAGGTCGCCTCGACATCCGTGCCGACGTCCCTGACGTTGAAACCCTTGGCCATGACGACGCCGACCTGGACGCTTTCGTGGCCGTTGAAGCGGTACTTGCGCTGATAGGGATCTTCGAGACCGGAACTCACGGTGGCAATATCGCCAAGACGTGTCACCTGACCACCGGCGCGCAGGCGCAATTCCCTGATGTCGGCAGCCCTGGTGACATCGCCCTCGACCGAGATGCGCACCGAGCGCAGGCCGGTGTCGACGGAGCCCGCCGGATCGACATTGTTCTGGCCCTTGATGGCGTTCTGCAGGTCGGTCAGCGTCAGGCCGCGTTCGGCCAGGGCCTTGGACGAGACGTCGATATAAAGCTTCTCCGGCTGGTCGCCGATGATGACGGCCTTCTCGACGCCCGGCGTCGTCAGCAGCATGTCGCGAGCCTGGGTGGCGAATTTCTTCAGCTCCGGATAGCTGTAGCCATCGCCGCCGATCGAGTGCAGGGTGATGAAGGTGTCGCCGAACTCGTCGTTGAAATAGGGCCCGAGCAGGCCTTGCGGCAGGTCGCCGGAGATGTCGCCAACCTTCTTGCGCACCTGGTAGAAGGCGTCCTTCACCTCCTCTGCATTGGAGTCGCCCTTGATCTGGACGGTGATGATGGCGCTGCCGGCGCGGGTGTAGGAACGGACGAAGTCGAGGTGCGGCGTTTCCTGCAGCTTGCGCTCGATCTTGTTGACGACCTGGTCTTCCATCTCCTGGATCGAGGAGCCCGGCCAGATCGCCTGGACGACCATGACGCGGAAAGTGAAATCGGGGTCTTCCTTCTGGCCCATGCGCATAAGGCCGAGCGCGCCGGCAATGATGATCAGACCGAACAGGAAGCGCGCGATCGAGGGATGGCCGATGGCCCAGCGCGAAAGATTGAAAGGCTGCTTTTCAGTGCTGTCGGTGGCGGTCATCGGCGTCAGTCCAATTCGTTGATCGTGCGCGCATACGCTTTGCATGCAGCTAGGATATTCCGATGCTGGCTTCCGGGCGGCGAGGCTTTCCGAGCGGAGAGACACTCATCGCGGTGGGACGCGCGGATCGATGCGGGGGAACTCGATCTTGGCGTCTCGACCATCGGGCGCTCGCCGCCCGGAAACCCTGAATTCGCTTGCCCAGCCCTTTCGCCGAAGCGACGATCAAGCCGGCTTCATGCCTGCGGTCAGCGCAGGGCCTTTGCGGCATCGCCTTCCGCAGAGGCGGCCTGGACCGCATCGCCGGTCAGCTTGACCTTGAGATTCTCGGTCATGAACTGGGTGCCGGCGGCAACGACGACATCCCCCGGCTTGAGCCCGTCGGCGACGCTGACGCCGTCGGCGGTGAACTCCGCAACCTTGACCAGGCGCTCGTGCACCGTCTCGCCGGCGCGGTCGACGGTCCAGACAATCTTGCGACCATCCTTTTCCGCAAGCGCGCTGAGCGGGATCGACACCATCTCCTGCTTCTTGGCCACCGAGGCCTCGATGTTGGCGGTCATGCCGAGCAGCACGCGCGGGTCGTCGGGCAGCGAGACGCGGACGGCAAAGGTGCGCGACTGCTGGTCGGCGCTGCCGGCGACTTCACGCACTTTGCCGGAGAGCGCCAGCGCGTCATCGGACCAGAAGCTGGCCTTGACGTCCTTTCCCGGCTTGAAGGCGGCGATGTCCATTTCGGGAACCGCGATCAGCACTTCCTTTTCGCCGTCGACGGCAACGGTCATCACAGGCGTTCCGGCGCCGACCACCTGGCCGACATCGGCCGAGACCGCCGTGACGATGCCGTTCTCGCTCGCCTTGAGATCGGTGTAGACGACCTGGTTCTGCGCCTGGGCAAGGGTAGAGCGGGCGGCATCGCGCGTCGCTACCGCCTGGTTGTAGCTCAGCGTCGCCTGTTCGAGCTGCGACTTGGAGGTGAAGTTCTTGGCAAAAAGCTGTTCGGCGCGCTTGCGGGACAGATCGACCGTCTCGACCTGCCGCTCGGCGGCGTCGAGGCTGGCCTTGGCGCTCTTGACCGACAACTCATAGTCCGTGGGATCGATACGGGCTAGCACATCGCCTGTCGTCACATGCTGGCCGATGTCGACCAGACGCTCAGTGACCTTGCCCGAGATGCGAAAGCCGAGGTTCATTTCGGTACGGGCTCGCACCGAGCCGGAATAGGTGAGTTCGCGACTCTTTTCGGCCTGGCCGATCTCGACCACCTTGACCGGACGGATGATGTCCTGGACCTCGGTCTTCTCCTGGCTGCAGGCGGCGAGCCCGAGCGTGGCGACGATCAGGCCGGCGACCGGCAGCTTGCGGATGATGGAACTGGACAAAGACACTTTCGTACTCCCGACTGGAGATGAACGGTCGACACCGGCGCCCGGCGGGCGGCGGCTATTACTTCAGAGCCTTGATCGCGTAATCGATGAGATCGTCGGGCATCGCCCGATTGGTCTTGGCAAGGCACTGCGCCACCATTTGCGGGTGGCACAGAATGACGGTGGCGGCGCCGAAGCAGCGCGATGCGATGACCGGATCCTGGTCGGCAAACTCGCCGGCCTCGATGCCCTCGCGGATGACCTCGGCAAACAGGTCGTGAATGCTGTCGATATGCTTGTCGATGACGCCCCAGTCGCGCTCGAGCGCGACGATGACCATTTCGTGGACCTTCTGGTCGTCGAGCATGACTTCCAGCGTCATCTTGTACTGCGCATGCACGTAGCGGCGCAGCCGCTCCTCGGCGCTGATCGGCAACCGGGAAATCTCGTAGGCCATGTTGTAGCTGGCGAGGAGCATGCGGCCGCAAACGGCCTGGTGGATTTCGACCTTGGAGGCGAAGAAACGGTAGATATTGGCCGGCGACATGCCGAGTTCGCGGGCGATGTCGGCGACATTGGTCTTGCCGTAACCATAGTGCCGGAACAGGCGTTCGGCACAGTCGAGAATGCGGGTGACATTCTCCTGGCGGGTGGAGTCGGCCATTATGCTGGCGGCTTCGGACATGGCTCTCTGTCGATTTATGAGTGACGAATTTCAACTTTCGTCAGTCGTAAATCGAAAAGAGGGAAGTGTCAATGCGAATTCGACGTACGCGTATAATTTGGTGACAGAGGGTGACAGAGGGTGTGCGCGAACTCGACCTTGCGCGTGCCGTTGCGCTCTGGAACTAAGATCCCTTCGCCATTTCCCGCAGCTGAAACTTCTGGATCTTCCCCGTCGATGTCTTCGGGATCTCGGCAAAAATCACCGCCTTCGGCACCTTGAAGCGGGCGAGCAGCGCGCGGCAGTGTTCGATGATCTCGGCCTCGCTTGCCACCTTGCCGGGCTTCAGTTCGACATAGGCGACCGGCACCTCGCCCCATTTGTCGTCTGCCTTGGCGACGACGCCGCAGGACGCCACGGACGGGTGTTTGTAGAGGGCCTCCTCGACCTCGATCGATGAAATGTTCTCGCCGCCGGAGATGATGATGTCCTTGGAGCGGTCCTTGAGCTGGATGTAGCCGTCGGGATGCATGACGCCGAGGTCGCCGGAGTGGAACCAGCCGCCGGCAAAGGCCTCTTCGGTCGCCTTCCTGTTCTTCAGATAGCCCTTCATGACGATGTTGCCGCGAAACATGACCTCACCGATCGTCTCGCCGTCGGCCGGCGTCTTCTGCATCGTCTCCGGGTCCATCACGGTCAGGCCTTCGAGTGCGGCATAGCGCACGCCCTGCCTTGCCTTCTTCTGCGCCTTCGATCCCTTGTCTAGATCGTCCCAGGCGCCGTGCCATTCGTTGACGACCGCCGGGCCATAGGTCTCGGTCAGCCCGTAGAGATGGGTGACGGCAAAGCCGGCATCGGCCATGCCCGACAGCACCGCTTCCGGCGGAGGTGCTGCCGCCGTATTGAAGGTCACCGTCTGGGGGAACGTCCGCTTGTCCTCGTCCCTGGCGTTGATCAGCACCGACATGACGACCGGCGCACCGCACAGATGCGTCACGCCGTGGTCGGCGACGGCATCATAGATCGGCTTCGGCCGCACCCAGCGCAGGCAGACATGGGTGCCGGCCTGGACGGCCATTGTCCATGGGAAGCACCAACCATTGCAGTGGAACATCGGCAGCGTCCACAGATAGACGGCGTGCTTGGCCATGCCGGCATGGATGGTGTTGGTGTAAGCCATCAGGGCAGCGCCGCGATGGTGGTAGACGACGCCCTTCGGATTGCCTGTCGTGCCGGAGGTGTAGTTGAGCGAGATGGCGTCCCATTCGTCGTCGGGCATCGACCAGGCGTAGCCCTGGTCACCGCCGGCGACGAACGCCTCATAGTCGATCGCGCCGATGCGCTCGCCCTTGGGATAGGGTGCATCGGCGGCATAGTCGGGATCGTCATAGTCGATGACCAGCGGCTTCACCTTGGCCAGTGCCAGTGCCTGTTTGACGACAGCGGAAAATTCGCGGTCGACGATGAGCACCTTGGTCTCGGCATGGTCGAGCTGGAACGCGATGACGGCGGCATCGAGCCTTGTGTTGAGCGAATGCAGCACCGCTTTGGCCATCGGCACGCCGAAATGCGCCTCCAGCATGGGGGGCGTGTTGGACAGCATGACGGTCACCGTATCACCCTTGCCGATGCCGCGCTTCGACAGCGCCGAGGCCAGCTTCAGCGAGCGCCGCCAGAAGGTGCGATAGGTGATGCGCTGGCTGCCATGGATGATGGCGACATGATCGGGATAGGTGCTTGCCGCCCGCTCCAGATAAGTGAGCGGCGTCAGCGGCTGATGGTTGGCGGCGTTCTTGCCGAGATCCTGCTCGTAGGGACTGCCCATCCCGTGCTCCCCGAATTTTCATTGTTGAGAACTTCTAACCACAGGTTCCCGCCACGTCACCATCAGCGATTCCCGACCGGGCACATTTGGCGCAATGATCGTCCAGATTCGATCGGCAAAGAGGTATCATGTACCCACGCAAGTTTGACTTTTGTCGAGAGCCGTGAATAATGTCAGCCGAGGAGACGGCATGGCGATCCGACCGGCAGAACAGCTTATCCACAAGGCCGCATGGCTCTATTATGCCCATGGCTTGCGCCAGGACCAGGTCGCCAGCCAGCTTAACATCTCCCGCGCCTCGGTCGCCATGTATCTGCGCAAGGCGCGCGAGACCGGCATCGTCAACATCTCGACCTCGACGCAGCTGTTCACCGACGACGTGCTGGCGCGCCAGATCGAGGATGCGTTGAAGCTGGATGCGGTGTGGATCGCGCCGGAAAACGACTATGTCCTCGATCCATCGACCGACATTGCGGTGCTGGCGGCGAGTGTCTTTCTCGAATTGGTCAAGAAAGGCGACCGGATCGGCGTCGCCTGGGGCCGCACCGTCTACACCATCGCCGACGTCATGTCCTATGCCGACCTGCAGGACGTCACCGTTGTGCAGCTCTGCGGCAATCTCGGCGCGCCCTACTCCTACCGGCCCGACCAGTGCACGATGGAGATCGCCCGGCGGCTCAACGCCAAGGGCCTTAATTTCTACGCGCCGCTGGTGCTGACAACGGAATTGCTGGCGCATGGGCTGCGCGCCGAACCGGTGATCCGCGAACAACTGGCCGATATTGCCAACTGCGATCTGGCGCTCTATTCGGTCGGCACGGTCGATGGCGACAGCCATGTCGTCAAATGCGGCGCGCTCAGCCCCGGCGAGATGGGGCTGTTGCGCGAGGCGGGTGCCGCCGGCGTCGTTGCCGGCCAGATCATCGATGCCGCCGGCAAGGCGCTCGACTGCAGCTACAACCGCCGCGTCATCTCGGCCTCGCTGTCGTCGCTGCGGAAGATCGAAAAGCGGCTGATGGTGGTGCAGGAAGACAGCAAGTTCGAACCGCTGCTCGCCGCACTCGCCGGCGGGCTCTGCACGCATCTCGTCGTCGGCGCCAGCATGGCGCGGCGGCTGCTCGACCATGCCGGAGCCAGTGCGGGGGCAAAAAAGGCTTCCTGACCAACGAAATCCCAGCAGCCGGCGCATTGTCATCAAGGCGTCGCGGCACTCCTGTTCACAGCAACATCAAAGACAGCAAAGCGGACATAGCGACATGAAGAACCTTTGGAATGACGGCGACGCGGAAAGACTGGTTGCCGACTATGCGAAAAAGGGCGTTGCCCGCGACCTCGCGCTGCGCGTCTACACGACCCGGCTGCTCGGCGGCGAGCCGCGGCTGGTGCTGCATGGCGGCGGCAACACCTCCTGCAAGACCAAGGCCACCGATCTCGTCGGCGACGAATGGGATGTGCTGTCCGTCAAGGGCAGCGGCTGGGACATGGGTGTGATCGAGCCGCAAGGCCTGCCGGCGGTCAAGCTCGGCGCGCTGCTGAAGGCGCGTGCGCTGGCCAGCCTCGCCGACGAGGACATGGTGGCGCTGCAGCGGGCGAACCTCATCGACCCCGCCTCCCCCAATCCATCGGTCGAGACGCTGCTGCACGCCTTCCTGCCGCATAAATTCGTCGACCACACGCATTCGACCGCGATCCTCGCCATCGTCGACCAGGCGGACAGCAAGCCGCTGATCAAGACCGTGTTCGGCGACAAGATGGGGTACGTGCCCTACATCAAGCCGGGCTTCGACCTCGCCAAGGTGGCCGCCGATGTCTACGACGCCGACCCCAGCGTCGAAGGCCTGATCCTCGACAAGCATGGCATCTTCACCTTCGGCGACGCTGCGAAGCAGGCCTATGACCGCATGATCCATTATGTGAACGTGGCCGAAGACTATGTGGCGAAGAACGGCAAGCCGAAGACAGCGAAAGCCGCACTGCCGGCCAAGCTCGCAACGCCGGCAGCGATCGCGCCGATGCTGCGTGGCGCGGTGGCGGTGGCGCGTGGCGAAGGCCGCTTCGACCGCATGATCAGCGATTTCCGCACTTCGGACGCCATCGTCGATTTCATCAACTCAGCCGGCATTGCAGACTATGCCGGACGCGGCGTGTCGACGCCCGACCTGTCGATCCGCATCAAGACCGGACCGATGGCGGTTCCGGCGCCAGACGCCGACAAGATTGGCGACTACAAGGCCGTCATCAAGAGCCATGTCGACGCCTTCGCCAACGACTATCGCGCCTATTTCGAAACCAACGATGCGCTGGACGACGTCCAGCGCACCATGCTCGACCCGATGCCGCGGCTGACGCTGGTGCCGGGCCTCGGCATGTTCGGCCATGGCCGCACGCTGAAGGATGCGAAGATCGCATCTGATGTCGGCGAGATGTGGATCGAGGCGGTGCGCGGCGCCGAGGCCGTCGGCAGCTTCCATCCTCTATCGAAGGCCGACCTCTTCCCGCTGGAGTACTGGTCGCTTGAGCAGGCCAAGCTCGCCTCCAACAAGCCGAAGCCGCTGACCGGCCAGGTGGTGCTGATCACTGGCGGCGCCGGCGCGATCGGTGCTGCGACGGCAAAACTGTTCGCCGCCAATGGCGCGCATGCCGTCGTCGTCGATCTCGATGCGGCCAGGGCGGCCGAGGCGGCAAAGGCAGCCGGCAACAATTCGATCGGCGTCGGCGCCGACATCACCAACCCGGCCGAGCTGCGCGCCGCCTTCGACAAAGCTGTCGCTGTCTATGGCGGCGTCGACATTCTGGTCTCCAACGCCGGTGCCGCCTGGGAAGGCCGCATCGGCGAGCTCGACGATGCCCTGCTGCGCAAGAGTTTCGAGCTCAACTTCTTCGCCCACCAGTCGGCGGCGCAGAACGCGGTGCGCCTCATGCTGGAACAGGGCACCGGCGGTGTGTTGTTGTTCAACACCTCCAAGCAGGCGGTCAACCCGGGTCCGAAATTCGGCGCCTATGGTGTGCCGAAGGCGGCGACGCTATTCCTGTCCCGGCAATATGCGCTCGACTACGGCGCGCACGGCATCCGCTCCAATGCGGTCAACGCCGACCGCATCCGCTCCGGCCTGTTGACCGACGCCATGATCGCCAGCCGTTCCGGCGCGCGCGGCGTGTCGGAGAAGGAATACATGTCGGGCAATCTGCTCGGACAGGAGGTGACGGCAGAAGACGTGGCGCAGGCCTTCCTGCACCAAGCATTGGCCGAACGCACCACCGCCGATGTGACGACGGTCGACGGTGGCAACATCGCCGCAGCGCTGCGCTAGACATAGACCTGGAGCGGTTCATCGTTCACCAAAACGACGAACCGCTCTCCCGCCTGAAGGACTCCAGGCGGAGAACTGCTTTTGCAGGTCGTGCTGAAAAACTGCTCGAACTGGTCAAAATCCACTCCAATCCTTGGCCTATTGCTCGACCACTTTAGGGCGCGCCTTGTGTTTCGCATGCGAGCTCCGACCCTGATCCTTGGTGGAGTTGTCGATGGCTGCGAAGAGACTTCGTGTCGGCGTGCTGTTCGGCGGGCGCTCCGCCGAGCATGAGGTTTCGCTGCTTTCGGCAACCATGTCATGCGTACTCTGGATCGGCGAAATACGACTCCGTTCCCACCTTCGTCACCCGCGAAGGCCAATGGCTGCTGAGCGATTTCAAGGACGGCGCGCTGGCGACACCGTCTGATGGGACGCAGCTTTGCCTGCCGCCGGGCGGGCATGGCGGATGCTGGCGATCCCGCCAAGGGCGCCGCATGGCCTGCCTGCCATCGAATATGGTGTTCCGGTGCTGCACGCCTGCATGGCGAGGACGGCGCGGTGGCTGGTGCGCGTCGGGCGGTCATGATGCAGGGGCAGATTCCTAACAGATATTGTTAGATCTTGTTGGCTGCATTATAATGTGGGTATGAAAAACGAACCTATGCGCACCCTCACCATATCCCTTACCGCGCAGCAGATAGCTCGCCTGCAAAGCGCTATCGAAGGTGGCGGTTATGCTTCCAACAGCGAGATTGTCCGCGACGCCCTGCGCTTATGGGAGCAGCGCGAGGAATTGCGCACGCTCGAACTCCAGCACTTGAAGCGGGCCTATGCCGACGGGATGGGCAGCGGCAAGCCAGTGGCTGTCGACCCCACCGAGTTCATCGGCAGCCTGAAGGCAGAACGCCGCGCCCGTGGCTAGCCATCGGCTCACACCGCGCGCTTCGCAGGATTTGCGAGACATCTGGCACACCATCGCCGCCGACAATGAAAAGGCAGCAGACAGACTGTTGATGCGCATTTTCGAAAGACTGGAGCTGGCGGCGCAGCACCCCAAGATGGGCAGCGCACGGCCCGAGTTAAGCGCAACGGCCCGCGTGCTCGTCGAAGACCGCTAAATCATCATCTACGAGCCGCAGCCCGATGGTGTTATCGCTGTGGCGATTGTCCACGGGATGCGCGATCCAGACCATTGGTTGTAGGCCGGCAGGCTTACCATCAATATGAAAAGAGCGGCCCATAGCCGCCCTTCGCATCTATCAGACGACCGATCCTACTTCGCGTTCGGGTTCGGCATCCAGGCCGGCATGGCGACATCGGCATGGGCGAATTGCGGCAGCTTGGCCGACAGGTCCTCCATGTTCTTGATGTCCTTGTCGATCAGGTCCTTCTGGGTGATCAGCGTCGGCGGCACGACGACGTTGTGGCCGGGATCTTCACCGGCGAGCAGCTGCGCCAGCGCGCGCACCGAGACCTGGCCGACGACGGCAGGGTTGGTGGCGGCGGTGGCGGCCCAGGCGCTGTCGGTCTCGCGCATGGCCGCGATGTCCGAGGTAGAGATGTCGGCGGAGTAGATCTTGATCTTCTTGTTCAGCCCCGCCTCGTCGACGGCGATCTTCACACCCTTGGCGAACTCGTCATAGGGCGCGAACATCACATTGATGTCGGGATGCGCCTGCAGCACCGAGCGCGCCTGGTTGGCGACCGAGTTGGCGATCGGGTTGTCGAGCGTGCCGAACATCGCGACTTCCTTGATGCCGGCATGTTTCTTCTTCACGTCGACCCAGGTCTCGTTGCGGCGGTCGAGCGGCGCGATGCCAGCGACATAGACATAGCCGGCGTTCCAGCTCTCGCCATTGTCCTTGACCGCCTGCTCGAGCGCCAGGCGCGCAAGGTCCTTGTCGGACTGTTCGATCTGCGGGATCTTGGGGTTTTCGACATTGACGTCGAAGGCGACGACCTTGATGCCGGCATCGACCGCGCGCTGGGCGGCGTCCTTCATCGATTCCGTCAGGCCGTGCTGGATGATGATGCCCTGCACGCCGAGTGCGATGGCCTGGTCGACCATGTCGGATTGAAGGGCGGCGTCCTGGCGGCTGTCGAGCACGCGCAGATCGATGCCGAGCGCCTTGGACTGGGACTCGACGCCCGAGAGATAGGCCTGGAAGAAATCGCCGGTCGAGAGATAGCGCACCAGCGCGATCTTGACGCCGGGCTTGTCGAACGGCGCCGGCTTGTCGGCGGCAAAGGCCGGGACCTGCATCAGCATTGTTGCGCCGGCCAATCCGAGCGCGACCTTCCCCAAAAGTCGTCTTGTGATGTTCACGTTCTTTCCTCCGTTTGTTGAACCCAAAACTGTCCCGGCAGCCATTCTATCTCCTGCCCCGGCCGGAAAGGGCGAAGGTAAAGACAAGGGCGACGACGAGAACCACGCCCTTGACGAAATCCTGCGTGTAGTAAGGCGCGTTCATCATCGTCAGGCCTTGCAGCAGGATGCCGACGAACAGCGCGCCGATGGCGGTGCCGAAGGCGTTCGGCTTGGCGGCGCCGAGCACCGCGTAGCCGATCAGCGCCGCGGCAACCGCATCGAGCAGCAGATTATTACCCGACGCGATGTCACCGCGTCCAAGCCGTGCGGCCAGCAAAATCCCGCCGATCGAGGCAAAAACTCCTGAAATGACGTAGGCCCAGATCTTGTATGCCTTGACAGGCGCGCCGGCGAGTTCGGCGGCCCGTTCATTGCTGCCCACGGCATACATCATGCGGCCGAAGCGTGTGTATTCGAGGAAGAACCAGATCAGCACGGCGAGCACGATCAGCACGACCACCGAGACCGGAATGAGGTTCGGGATGAAGAAGTCGAAGCGGTGGCGGCCGAGCGCCAGGAAGGCGTCGGAGAATTTGCCGTTGGCGACCGAGCCGTCCGGCATTGTCATACCGGTGGCGATGGAGCGTCCTTCAGTCGGGATGCGCTGGAGGCCGACGAGCAGGAACATCATGCCGAGCGTCGCCAGCAGATCGGGCACGCGCATATAGACGATCAGCCAGCCATTGATGAGGCCGACAAGGGCGCCGATGAGCAGGCAGATGAGGACAGCGACGACAACGTTCTGCTCCAGCACCACCATGACATAGGCAGCCGCCATCATGGCCGATGTGGCAACCGAGCCGATCGAGAGATCGAAGCCGCCGACAACCAGTGTGGCGGTGACGCCCAGCGCCAGCACGCCGGTGATGGCGACCGACTGGAAAATGAAGACGGCACTTTGCGGCGAGACGAACCCGTCGGCGGCGATGGCGAAATACGCGATCAGCCCGAACAGAAGCACGATGAACCCGTAGCGGATAGCGTAATCGCGCAGCGTCATTCAGCGCCCGCCGTCAATACCCAACTCAAACCCGTGCACTCCATTCCAACCCTCAGTTCTTCAATCATCGTGGCTCAGGCCGCACTGTGCAACGGCCCGCCCGCGACTTCGGCCAGCAGACGGTCGAGATCGACATCGGCGTTGCGGTGTTCGCCGACGATGGTCTGCTCGGACATCACCAATATGCGATCGGCCGTCTCCAGTGCCTCGTCGAGTTCGGTGACGAACAGCAGCGTGGCGCGGCCATTGGCGCTGGCCCTCAGCTTGGCGGCGATGTCGCGCCTGGCGGAGATATCGACGCCCTGGAACGGTTCGTCGAGAATGAACAATCGGGCGTCCTGCGCCATCCAGCGGGCCACCATCACCTTCTGCTGGTTGCCGCCCGACAGAGTGGTCATCTCGTCCTTCTCCGAGCGGCAGACGATGGCGAGATCCTCGATCTGCCGGCGGGCAATAGTGCGTTCAAGGCCGCGTTTGAGAACTGAAAAGCGCGACATGCGCTTGTGGAAGGGCAGGCTGATGTTTTCCTGGATGTTGAAGCCGCCGACGATGCCGTTTTCGCCACGGTCCTTGGCGACCAGAAACACGCCGGCGGCGATGGCTTCGCCGGTCGACGCGGGCGCATAGGGCTTGCCATATAAAGTCATCGTGCCGGACAGCGGTTTGCGCAAGCCGAACAGCGTCTCGGCGAGCGCGGTCTTGCCGACGCCAACGAGGCCGGTGATGGCAACGACCTCGCCGTCGCCGAGCGTCAGCGAGAATGGCCGGGCACCAGGGGCGATGCGCAAGGCATCGACGGTCAGGATCGGCTTGGCAGAACTCCTGGCTTCGATGCGGTCAAGATGGATCTTGCGGCCGAGCATGGCGTTAACGGCACCCTCATAGTCGAGAGGCTTGCTGTCGAAGACGCCTGAGATGACGCCATCGCGCATCGAGACGATGCGGTCGGCCAGCCGCCTGATATCCGACATGCGATGCGAGATGTAGAGGATGGCGACGCCCTGCTCACGCAAGCGGTCGAGCAGCGCAAACAGCCGGTCGGCCTCGGCGCTGGACAGCGACGAGGTCGGCTCGTCGAGGATCAGCACTTTCGGCTGGTGCGCCATGGCGCGCGCGATGGCCACCATCTGGCGATCGGCCAGCGACAGGTCGCTGATGCGGGCCTTGAGGTCGATGGCGAGCCCCATGCGGTCGGCCACCGCTTTGGCTTCGCGGCGCACCCGGCCGGGGTTGAACAGCAGCGGCGCGCCCTTGCCGCTCAGCCGGTCGAGCGTCAGATTGGTGGCGACATCGAGATCGGCGACGATGCCGTCATTGATGTTTTGGTGCACGGTAACGACACCGGCGCGGATCGCCTCTGCCGGCGTGTTCGGCGCAAAGTTGCCGCCAGCGAGGTGCATGATGCCGCCGTCATGGTCGTAGACGCCGCTGATGATTTTGACGAGGGTGGACTTGCCGGCGCCGTTGGCGCCCATCAGCACACTGATCTCACCGGCATGCAATTCGAGCGAGACGCCGCCAAGCACCTCGATATGGCCGAAGGATTTCCTCAGCCCGTCCACGCGGAACACGGCATCATTGCCCATTCGTTCCTCCCTAACGATGACGCTATGGGCTACGTCATCAATTGTCAACTCGATTGACAATTGCCAGTCAGCTTCCTAGCTTGGCCTCACCGCCATCGCTCCACTATGATTGGAGCGAGCAAGCGGGAGGGTGAGGAATGACTGCGAAATTGCCGTTTGAAGCACTGTCGGTGGAGACGCTTGCAACGCGCCTCGGTACGAACGAAGCGCTGTGCGCCAAAATCGGCAAGGGCCCTTGGAAGGTGCGCGAGGTCGGCGACGGCAATCTGAACCTCGTCTTCATCGTCGAGGGCGTGTCGGGTGCGGCCGTGGTCAAGCAGGCCCTGCCCTATGTTCGCCTCGTCGGCGACAGCTGGCCGTTGCCGCTCAAACGCTCCTTCTTCGAGTATCACGCGCTGACGCGGCAAGAGGCGCGCGCGCCGGGTTCGGTGCCGGCGATCCTCCATTTCGACGAAGCCCAGGCGCTGATCATCATGGAATATCTGGCGCCGCCGCACATCATCCTGCGCCGTGCCCTGATCGGCGGCCGCGAGTTGCCAAATATTGCCCGCGACATCGGCCTGTTCATGGCCCGCACTTTGTTCCGCGGCTCCGATCTCTCCATGCCGACCAAGGACCGCAAGGCCGACCTGGCGCTGTTCGCCGACAATGTCGAGCTCTGCGGCATCACGGAAGACCTGGTGTTTTCCGATCCCTATTTCGACGCCAAGCTGAACCGGCACACCTCGCCGCAGCTCGACGGCCTGGTTGCCGAACTGCGTGCCGACCGCGACCTCAAGGTCGAAGCGCAGCGGCTGAAGCATATCTT
Organism: Mesorhizobium sp. P170090; assembly: GCF_057786115.1. Classification (NCBI taxonomy): domain Bacteria; kingdom Pseudomonadati; phylum Pseudomonadota; class Alphaproteobacteria; order Hyphomicrobiales; family Phyllobacteriaceae; genus Mesorhizobium; species Mesorhizobium sp. P170090. The sequence goes on along the minus strand of NZ_JBYNWH010000001.1, from coordinate 2,585,502 downwards.
CGCCGCCAACGCCGAGACGCTGCTGCATGGCGACCTGCATTCGGGCTCGATCATGGTCACCGACACCGAGACGCGGATGATCGATCCGGAGTTCGCCTTCTACGGTCCGATGGCCTTCGACGTCGGCATGCTGCTCGCCAATTTCTGGATGTCCTACTTCTCGCAGCGCGGCCATGAACAGAAGGGCAAGCGTGACGCCATGCGTGCCTATCTGCTCGGGGTGACCAACGACACCTGGACGGTGTTCCGCGCCGAGTTCTCGCATCTATGGCGCACCGAGCGCACCGGCATGCTTTACCAGAAGAGCCTGTTCGAGGATCAGGGCGACATTCTCGCCTCGGAGCAGGCGCTCGACCATGTGCTGCACCAGATCTGGACCGACCTCTTGGGCTTTGCCGGCATCGAGGTGCACCGGCGCATCCTCGGCCTCGCCCACAATGCCGATTTCGAGACCATCGAGGACGAGGATCTGCGAGCCTCCTGCGAGGCCAAGGCGCTGAAATTCGGCCGTCACATCGCCGTCAACCGGCGCCAGATTCACGGCATGGACGAGGTTAATAATCTGGCCGCTTTGATCGAACGGGAGAGCAGGATTTGAACGTCGGCGAGCGCCACTACCGCACCATCTGGCTGAGCGACGACCAGCGTTCGGTCGAGATCATCGACCAGCGCTGGCTGCCGCACGAGTTCCGGGTCGAGACGATCGGGAGCGTTGCCGGCATCGCCACCGCGATCCGTGACATGTGGGTTCGTGGCGCGCCGCTGATCGGCGTCACCGCGGCCTACGGCGTCGCCATCCAGATGGCGGACGATCCGTCTGACGAAGCGCTCGACGCGGTCTGGGAGACGCTGCACAAGACGCGGCCGACTGCGATCAATCTACGCTGGGCGCTGGACGAGATGCGGCGGTTCCTAAGGCCGATCGTATTGGGACAGCGCGCGGAGGCGGCCTATAAGCGCGCTGCCGAAATCGCCGACGAGGATGTCGATCTCAATCGCGCCATCGGCGAGAACGGGCTTGCCATCATCAAGGAGATCGCGGCACGCAAGAAGCCGGGCGAGCCGGTCAACATCCTCACCCATTGCAACGCTGGTTGGCTGGCGACGGTCGATTACGGCACCGCCACGTCGCCGATCTATCTCGCCGTCGAGGCCGGCATTCCGGTCCATGTCTATGTCGACGAGACGCGCCCGCGCAACCAGGGCGCCCAGCTGACCGCCTGGGAGATGGCCGGCCACGGCGTGCCGCACACGCTGATCGTCGACAATGCCGGCGGCCATCTGATGCAGCGTGGCGCGGTCGACATGGTGATCGTGGGCACCGACCGCACCACGGCCAATGGCGACGTCTGCAACAAGATCGGCACCTATCTCAAGGCGCTCGCCGCCTCCGACAACGACGTGCCCTTCTACGTCGCTCTGCCCTCGCCGACCATCGACTGGACGGTGGGTGATGGCCTCACCGAAATCCCGATCGAGGAACGCTCCGGTGACGAGGTGTCGCTGGTCTGGGGCAAGACGGCGGACGGCAAGATCGCGCAGGTTCGGGTTTCGCCCGAAGCGACGCCGGCGGCCAATCCGGCGTTCGATGTGACGCCGGCACGGCTGGTGACGGGGCTGATCACCGAGCGCGGTGTGGCCAAGGCTTCGCGCGAAGGCTTGAAGGCGATGTTCCCCGAACGCGGATAATCTCCCCCCTTGAGGGGGAGATGTCGCCAAAGGCGACAGAGGGGGTCGGCGCGTCCTGACGCGACCTCCCAGCACCGACAGATGATGCTAGCGCTCCAGTCGAACCGACCCCCTCTGGCCTGCCGGCCATCTCCCCCTCAATGAGGGAGATTAGCGCCTCACCGGCTGGCTACCGGATTTCAGCCCTGCAACAAGAATTGCGGCCTCGATGGCGGCGGACGGTTGCGGTTCTGGCGAAATCCGGCCAGAAGCATCTGGCCGGCAACCGGCCGGCCCGCGACGTTGCGCTTGAAACCAGATACGGGAGACTATTGGGTGGCTCGCATAACACTGAGACAATTGCTCGATCACGCCGCCGAGTACGGCTACGGCGTACCCGCTTTCAACATGAACAATATGGAACAGGGCCTCGCCATCATGGAGGCGGCCGAGGAGACCAAGTCGCCGGTCATCCTGCAGGCAAGCCGCGGCGCCCGCGCCTACGCCAATGATGTGGTGCTGGCCAAGCTGATCGACGCGCTGGTCGAAATCCACCCCGACATCCCGGTCTGCATGCATCTCGACCATGGCAACAACGAAGCCACCTGCGTCACCGCCATCCAGTACGGCTTCACCTCGGTGATGATGGACGGCTCGCTGAAAGAGGACGGCAAGACGCCGGCCGACTATGCCTACAATTCCGGAATCACCCGGCGCGTCGTCGACATGGCGCATTGGGGCGGCGTGTCGGTGGAAGGCGAGATCGGTGTGCTCGGTTCGCTTGAGAGCGGCGGCGGCGAGCAGGAAGACGGCCACGGCGTCGAAGGCGCCATCAGCCACGACCAGCTCTTGACCGACCCAGTGCAGGCGGTCGAATTCGTCAAGGACACCCATGTCGATGCGCTGGCTGTCGCCATGGGCACCAGCCACGGCGCCTACAAATTCTCGCGCAAGCCGGACGGCGCGGTGCTGGCGATGAATGTCATCGAGGAAATCCACCGCCGCCTGCCCAACATGCATATGGTCATGCACGGCTCGTCCTCGGTGCCCGAGGACCTGCAGGAGATCATCAACAAATATGGCGGCCAGATGAAGCCGACCTGGGGCGTGCCGGTGGAAGAGATCCAGCGCGGCATCAAGCACGGCGTGCGCAAGATCAACATCGACACCGACAACCGCATGGCGCTGACCGGCGCCATCCGCAAGGTGCTGACCGAAAACCCGAGCGAGTTCGATCCGCGCAAATATCTGACGCCGGCGATGGCGGCGATGCGCAAGCTGTGCAAGGAGCGCTTCGAGCAGTTCGGCACCGCCGGCAATGCCCAGAAGATCAAGCCGCTGCCGGTAGCTGAGATGGCCAAGCGCTACAAGTCGGGCAGCCTTGATCCGAAGTTTGGGTGAAGTCCCCTGGCGCCTCTTCCTTCTCCCCTTGTGGGGAAGAAAGAAGAGCTACATAAAAAAGGCCGGGCGCGAAAGCGGCCCGGCCAAAAGAAGGTCAAGAACCTTCAGAGGGGAACACCGCTCGGTGGAATGGGAGGAAACCGCCGAACGATAATTCCTATATGCGCGTATTCGCGGCAGATGGCGACGAACGGCTTTCTAAAACAACGCGAGATTCGGAAATTTCGATCTCGTTTTGAAAGATTTCAGCCGGTGAGGCGCCGGTTTCCAGGAGATCGGCGTAGTGCCGGCGCGCCACGTCGGGATGCGAGCGCAGGCGGCTCTTCAGCACATTGGTGCCGACATTGCGAAACAGCGGATTGTCGGGATCGCTGGCCGGGCCCCGCGCCTCGGCCGCCAGTTCCTCGGGCAGGTCGAGCAGCGGAATCGTGGCGTCGAGCCGGGCGCTGAAGAAGAACGGGACCGAGACGCGCTCGACGCCGGCCGGCGGTGTCACCACACGGTGGACTGTCGCCCGGAGATAGCCGTTCGACGCCAGTTCGAGCAGTTCGCCGATGTTGACCACCAGCGTGTCGGGCAGCGGATCGACGTCGACCCAGGCACCGTCATATTCGACCTGCAGCCCCTTGCTCTCGTCCTGCAACAGAAGCGTCAGGAAACCGCCATCCTTGTGCGCGCCGACGCCCTGGTTGTCGCCGGTGGCGTCGCGGCCGGGGTAGCGCACGATCTTCATGCGATGGTTGGGCTCGGCCCGGTAGACGGGATCGAAGGCGTCCTCGGCCTGATCGAGCGACAAAGCGAAGGCCCGGAGCAGCCGGATCGCCACCGCCGTCGCCTTGGCCTGCCATGCGAGTAGCGCCGGCTTCAGCTCGGGCAGCGTGGCCGGCCACTGGTTGGGCCCTTGCAGCCGCGTCCAGGCGGGCACGCCGGGGCCTTGTTCGATGGCCGGGCGTTCGACGCCGATGTCGAGCTGTTCGCGCCAGTCGGCCTTGCCTTTGGTCAGCTCGCCGCCGGCGCGCGTATAGCCGCGGAACTGCGAGGACTTCACCATTTCGATCGCCAGTTTGTCGGCTTCCGGCAAGGCAAAGAACCGGCGCGAGGCGTCGAGCACTTCTGCGGTATCCGCAGCCGATATGCCGTGGCCGGTCAAATAGAAGAAGCCGACATCGCGCGCGGCCGTGCGCAGGTCGAAGAGAAACGTTCGCCGCTCGGAAGCGCCCTGTTCGAGACGGCCGAGATCAAGCACGGGTACGATCCTGGGCATGGTCAAGCTCCTTGTTCCGCTGTCACGGTGGCACGCAGGCCGGTCCGATCAAAGCAACGCGCAATCCAATCTCGGCGCCGATAGAGAAAGCCGGCGCTGCGTTTGGCAGCCTGCCGGCAAATAACGTTCGTGGCGCTCATCCGCGCCGGTCCAGCCTGGCGACCAGCCGGTCACCGACCCACTGGATGCCGCAAACGAGGATGATCAGCACAATGACCACGGCGACCATGACGCTGGTCTCAAAACGCTGGTAGCCATAGCGGATGGCGAGGTCGCCAAGCCCGCCGGCACCGATGGCGCCGGCCATGGCCGAGGCACCGATCAGCGTTACCAGCGTCACCGTGAAACCGGCGACGATGCCGGGCAATGCTTCGGGCACCAGCACCTCGCGGATGATGGTCCAGCGGTTGCCGCCCATGGCGCGCGCCGCCTCGATCAGGCCGCGATCGACCTCGCGCAGCGACACTTCGGCGATGCGGGCATAGTAGGGCGTCGCCGCAATCGACAACGGCACGATCGCCGCCCAGGTGCCGATCGAGGTGCCGACGATCAGCCGCGTCACCGGGATCAGCGCCACCAGAAGGATGATGAAAGGCACCGAGCGGAAGCCGTTGATGACGGCGCCGAGCGCGCGGTTCACCCACAGGCTTTCGGCAATGCCGCCGCGCTCGGTGGCAATCAATGCCAGGCCGAGCGGCAGCCCGAAGACGAGCGAGATGAGACCGGACGCGGCTGTCATCAGGACCGTCTCCCAGATCGAACGCAGCAGAAGTTCAAACAGAACCGGCGACATGGCCAAGCACCTCCACCCGCGCGTCGCGGGCCTTCAGGAATGCGATTACTTTCGACAGATGTTTCGGATCGTTGCCCGCGACCGCAAGGAACAGCGTGCCGACCGGCTGCTGTTGGACATGGTCGATGCCACCATGGACGAGGCGGAAAGGCCCCGGCACCGCCACCGCAAGATCGGACAGCAGCGGACCGCGCGCGGCCTCACCTGCGACGTCGACCCTGAGGATGAGCTCGGCGCCGCCTCCGGGAGCAAGCCGCCCGGCAATCTCGGCCGGCAGTTGCGGGCGGATGCCGCCGAGCAGGCTCCTGGTGATTTCGGAACGCGGCTCGGCAAAGACCGACCACACCGGGCCTTGCTCGACGATGCGCCCGGCATCGATCACCGCGACGCGGTCGGCGATCGAGCGGATCACCTCCATCTCGTGGGTGATGAGCAGGATGGTCAGGCCGAGCTGCCGGTTGATGTCTTTCAGCAAGGCCAGGATGGAGCGCGTCGTCTCCGGATCGAGCGCTGAGGTCGCCTCGTCGGACAGCAGCAGCGCTGGCCGCGCGGCCAGCGCCCTGGCGATGCCGACGCGCTGCTTCTGGCCGCCCGACAGCGAGGACGGATAGGCCTTCGCCTTCTCCGACAGGCCGACGAGGTGGAGCAATTCGGCGGCGCGCGCCAGCCGTTCGGCCTTTGGGCGGCCCTCGATCTTCAGCGGCAGCGCGACATTGTCCTCCACGGTCTTGGCCGACAGCAGATTGAAGTGCTGGAAGATCATGCCGATGCGACGCCGCAGCGGCTGCAATTCACGCTCGCCGAGCCGGCCGATCTCGCGGCCCTCGATGAAGACGTCGCCGGAGTCCGGCCGCTCCAGCCCGTTGAGGCAGCGGATCAGCGTCGACTTGCCGGCGCCGCTGCGGCCGATGATGCCGAGGATCTCGCCCTTGCGCACCGTCAGCGAGACGCCGTCGAGCGCAGGCGTCGCGCCAAAGCGGCGCTTGAGGTCGACCAGGCGTACGACATCTTCTTGCCCGGCCGATATATTGACCGGACCGGATGCCTCGGCCGTGACGTGCTGGTTCATCTCACTGTCCGTTTCAACGCTCGACAAAATGCGACAGCGGCCCGCTCAACAGCGGGCCGCCTGCTCCTGACAACCAGGCGCCAATCAATAGGCGCTGATCCCGGTGCCCTTGTAGACCTTGTCGAACTCGGCCTTGACCGCCTCGTTCTGGTAGGACGCGACCAGCGTCTTCACCCACGCCTCGTTCTCGTTGCCGGATTTCACGGCGATGAAGTTGCGGTAGGGGTTGTCGGCCACTGGCTCCTGGGCGATGCGGTTGTCCGGGCCGAGACCGCTCTTCAGCGCCCAGTCGGTGTTGACGACAGCCGCGTCGAGATCCTCGACCGAGCGCCCGACAATGCCGGCATCCAGTTCCTTGATGACGACCTTCTTCGGGTTCTCGGCAATGTCGGCGGTGGTCGCCAGGATGCCGGTGCCGTCCTTCAGCTTGATCACGCCTTCGTTCTGCAGAACGCGCAACGCGCGGCCCTCATTCGAGGGGTCGTTGGGCAAGCCGATGACGGCGCCTTCGGGCAGGTCGGCAACCTTGGTGTATTTCTTGGAGTAGAGGCCGATCGGCCAGACGCCGGTGTAGCCGACGCGCACGATGTGGTACCCTTGGGTCTTGATCTGGTTGTCGAGATAGGGCTGGTGCTGGAAGGCGTTGGCGTCGATCTCGCCGCGCTCGAGCGCCTCGTTGGGCTGGGTGTAGTCGTTGAACACCACGGTCTCGACGGTCAGGCCTTTTTCGGCGGCCTGGGCGACGACGACGCGCCAGACATCCTCATCCTCGCCGCTGATGATGCCGACCTTGATAGACTTCTTGTCCTCGGCGAAGGACGGCGTCGGCTGAGCCAGACCGGCAAGCGTGACGGCCGAGGCAAAAAGTGCCGCAAGGGCAGCTCGCCGGCTGATGGCTGAAAAAAGAAGAGAGCTGGAAGCGTTTCCGCGTTCGGACATTGTCGATCCCTCGTAATCCTGAAGTCATTGCGGCGAGGTGGAATACCAAGCCTTGACGACATCATCGGCAATGCTGCTTGCCGGATCAAAGAACCGCATTTCTTCTCAAACACGAAGCCGGGAATATTCTCTCAAAGATTTCGCAATTGCGAGAACGGTCACGCCGGACCGGTCAGAATGTCTCGACAAAGGGCCGCAGCTCGACCTCGAAGCTCCAGGCGCTGCGATGCTGGCGATGGGTCGCGAGATAGGTCTGCGCGATCGCATCGGGCGACAGCTGGCTGTCCGGTCGCTCGGGCTTCGTCCCGACCGGCTCGATCTGGCCGTCGATAATGAAATGGGCGACATGGATGTTCTTCGGGAAGAGTTCGCGCGCCATCGACTGAGCCAGACCGCGCAGGCCGAATTTCGGCATGGCAAAGCCGGCGGAGTTGGGAAAGCCCTTGATGCTGGCGGAGGCGCCGGTGAAAAGAATCGAACCGGAGCCGCGCGCAAGCAGCCGCCGCGCCGCTTGCTGGCCGACCAGGAAGCCGCCATAGGCGCCGACAAGCAAGGCTTGTTTGACCGCATCGGGATCGACCTCGGCGATCGGGCCGCGCGTGCGGCCGCTGGCATTGAAGACGGCAAGGGCCAGCGGGCCTTGCTTGTCGGCGGCGTCAAACAGGCCGGCGACGGAGGCCGGATCGGCGACGTCGGTTTCGACGGCCAGCGCGCCGGTTTCCCCGACCAGCGCCGCGAGTTTGGCCGTGTTGCGGGCGGCCAGCACCACACGATAGCCTTCCGTGGTGAGAAGGCGTGCCAAAGAGGCGCTCAGGCCCGCACCCGCGCCGGCGATCACTGCGACTTCGGATGCCATGTCGTTTCTCCTTGGCGATGACGTGTTCGTCTCATAGCTGGCGTCTTGAGCGGCGAGACGCAAGAACGACGTTGCTCGATTTTCGCTGTTCGGTGAAAAACCCTGCCGGCAGGTTCGGAGCAATCGACCGCGGCCAGGGTCTTGCCTGGCGAGACAATCCGTCCGACAGGTGATTGCGTTGGAATCGCAAACGGTGTCGCAAGGGAGTCGACCGTGGAACCAATCTGGGCCGTCGGCCTGATGACCGGCACCGTGCTTGACGGCAATATCGACGTGGCGCTGATCAAGACCGATGGCGAGCGGATCGCCGATTTCGGCACCTATACGCTGGCCCCCTACCCCGCAGCGATCCGTGCCTTGCTGGAGGAGACGCTGCGTCAGGCCCGGGTGTGGAATTTCGACGGGCCGGAGCCGGCGATCTTTGCCGAAGCCGAGGAGGCGCTGACGCGGGCGCAGTCGGCGGCGGTGAAGGACCTTGTCGAAAGCTACGGCCTGACCATGGGCGATATCGGCGTGGTCGGTTTTCACGGCCAAACCGTGCTGCATCGTGCCCCGCAACCCGGGCGGCGCGGCGATACGCGCCAGTTGGGCGATGGCGCGCTGATGCATTCCATTTTGGGCGCCAAGGTCGCCTATGATTTCCGCTCGGACGATGTGCGCGCTGGCGGCCAGGGCGCACCACTGGCGGCTGCCTACCACGCGGCGCTTTTGAGGGAAGCCGACGCCAGCGGGGACACCGCTGTGCTCAATCTCGGCGGTGTCGGCAACGTCACTTGGTGGGACGGCAAGGACAACATCGTCGCCTTCGACACTGGCCCGGCCAACGCGCCGCTCAACGATTTCATCAAGGCAAACGGCCTCGGCGAGATGGACCGCGACGGCGCACTGGGCGCGGCCGGCACCGTCGATGAAGTGCGGCTGGCCAAATTGCTCCAGCATCCGTATCTGACCAAGCCCTATCCGAAATCGCTCGACCGTTTCGACTTCGGCGCCGCCATGGCCGACGGCCTCGGCGCAGAGGATGGGGCGGCGACGCTGACGGCCTTCACCGTCTCGGCCGTCGGCAAGGCGCTCGATTTGTTGCCGCGCCGGCCGAAGCGGCTGGCGGTCAGTGGCGGCGGCCGCCGCAACCCGACGATGATGGCGATGCTGGCGAGGCGCGCCAACGTCGAGGTTGTGCAGGCCGAGACACTGGGCTGGAAAGGCGATGCGGTGGAGGCCGAATGCTTTGCCTTCCTTGCCGTGCGCGTGCTGCGCGGCCTGCCGATCAGCTTTCCCAGCACCACCGGCGTGCCGCGGCCGATGCAAGGCGGGCGGCTGGCAGGTTAGAGCTTCTTCTGCAGGAAGATGCGGCTGCGGCCGACGGGAAAGTCAGGCAGTTCGCCGAAGCGCCGGTAGCCTTGCCGCTCATAGACTTTGGCCGCTGTCGGATTGAACGTATCAATCCAGGCGTTTTGGCAGCCGCGCTTGACCGCTTCCTCCTCGGCAGCGCCCAGCATGTCGCCGGCCATATGCCGGCCGCGCAGGCGTTCGTCGACCCACAGCCACTGCACATAGAGCCAGCCCCAGGCGGTGTATCCCGAAATGCCGGCGACGACAGCGCCGTGCTCATCACGAACGAAGACGGCGATCGGCTTGCGGCCGGAGGGGCCGACATCGCCGTCATTGAACGCCGTCAGCCGCTCGGCCAGGAAGGCGAGGTCGTCTGACGAGGGGTCGGCAGTGGTTTCAAGCGTCGTCTTCATCCGGGCGGGGCTCGCATGGCAAGCCAAGCTCTAGCGAAGGACGGGATGAGAACGCAAGCTTTACGGCTTGATGGGCAGCGGCGATCGCCATGACCCCGCTGCTGCCGCAACCAGCATCAGCACGGCGGCGACGATGGCGCAGATGGCAAAGCCGAACGATGAATAAAGCGGCCCGAAGCTGGTGGTGCCGATGAAGACGGCGAGGTAGGTGACCGAGCTGTTCAGGCCCATGATGGTGCCACGGCGCGACGGATCGAGCGCGGTAAGGCGCATCACCAGCACGTTCAGGCCGAAATGATTGGCAAGGCCCCAGATGGCGATCATAGCCAGGATCAGCACGAAATTGCTGCTTGCGAGCGCGATCGCGACATAGACGACGGCGACCAGCAGATAGGCGAAAGGCATGACGCGCCGTGCGCCGATGCGGTCGATGACGCCGTCGAGGAAGGCCGCGGCGCCGAAGCCGGCGCCGTAGGCGAGTGCGGCCAGCGCATTGGCGCTGACGGGCTCGCCCAGATCCTGGTGCAGATGATCGCCGAGATAGCCGTAGACGCCGTAAAAAGCGGTCATGAAGGCGGTGCAGGCGATGAGCAGCGGCACGATGCCCGGAATGGCCAGCGCAACGAACGGCGACGGCGCCGGGCCGCTCTTCCTGACGTCGCTGAGCGAGGTCATCGACAAGGCAGCAAGCGCAATGGCGGAAAGCACCGCGACGGCGGCGAAGACGGCGCGCCAGTGCACGAGATCGGCAAGCACGGCCGACAGCGACACGCCGGCCACCATGGAGACCGTCCAGCCGGTCAGCACGACGCCGATCGTGCCGCTTTCGCGGCCGGGCGGCGCAATTGCCGCTGCACTGGCATAGATGGCCGGCATGGCGACGCCGGCGGCGATGCCGGCGACGGCCTGGGCCGCGACCAGCATGATCACCGTCGGCGCCAGCGCGCTGGCGAGAAGCCCGACCGTCAGCAACAGCAGAGCGCCCTGCAGCATGCGGCGGGCGCCGACGCCGTCGATATAGCGGGCGAGGAACAAAGCGCTGGCGGAAGTGCCGAGACCGAAGGCAGCCGACGCGGCCATCACCGCCGGCACGCTGGTGCCGAAGGATGCGGCGACTGCCGGAGCAATTGGACCCAGGACCAGCGAGTTCGAGCCGATGACGGCGATGCAGCCGGTCAGGAGATAGGCCAGCGCCGGGATCGGCTGATGGAGCGTTGCAGCTTGATGCGCGTTCGTCATCGGGTCATAATGGCCGAACTGAATTCCGCGACAACAAGGAATTTCGATATGGACGAAGAAACAGATGGGGTTCTGCAGAATAAGGTAGCTCCCCGAGAGCTCGACGCAATCGACCGAAAAATATTAGGCGTGCTGGTCGAGGATGCGACGATCAGCTACGCCGAACTTGGCGAACGCGTCTGCCTGTCGCCGCCGGCGGCGCATGAGCGGGTCAAGCGCCTGCGGCGCAGCGGCGCCATCCGCGGCACGGCTGTGATCATCGACCCGAAGGCGGTGAAAAAGCCGCTGCTCACCTTCGTGCATATCGATACCAAGGGCTGGGGCAAGACGCCGGAGCTGATGGCCGTTTCGCAATATCCTGAGGTCGAGGAAATCCATTCGGTGGCCGGCGACACCTGCCTGCTGCTCAAGGTCCGCACCGAGGACACCAGGGCGCTCGAAGGCCTGCTGGCGCGTCTCTACGAAACGCCCGGCGTCACCTCGACGCGAAGCTATGTCGTGCTGTCGACCTATCTCGAGCGCCCGGTGCAGCCCGAGATCACCGCGCAATGGCCGACGCCCCGGCATATGGCCACGCCGTTGTACTGATCTGCGCTATCTTCGTCTTGCCGGGGCCACAACAATCCTTCACAAACGGCACCCTATATTGATGCCAGGCATTGATTTGGGGTGACGAGAGGCGCGGCTTGGAATTCGAACTGAAAACCATCGAGGCGCTGGCCCCCGATCAGGCGTCGCTAAGCGCCGCCTCGAAGCTCACCAAGCGCTCGAACTGGCCGCGGCTGGAGAAGAACGAGCAGCAGGCGCTGATCTGGGGCGAATGCCAGGGCTCGGGATCCAACCCCTATCGCACCGTCGTCGACACCGGCGACCACGGCTACAAATGCACCTGCCCGTCGCGAAAATTTCCCTGCAAGCACACGCTGGCGCTGATGTGGATCGCCGCCACGGCGCCGGCCAGCTTCACATCAGCCGAAACAACGCCGGAATGGGTCAATGACTGGCTTGGCCGGCGCAGGAAGAGTGCGCCCCCGCCGGTCGACGCAAAGTCTGGCAGGGGCGCGTCTGGCAAGAGCATTGGCGAGGCCTCGCAGGCAGAGGAAAGCACCGTCGATGACGCCGCCGCGACGGAGCGCCGCGAGACGGCGCAGCGCAAGCGGGCGGAAGATACGCGCACCGCGGTGGCAGGCGCGCTGGACGAACTCGACCAGTGGATTGCCGACCAGCTGCGGCTCGGCCTTTCCGCCTTTGCCGACGCCAGCAGCGAGCGCTGCCGCCGCATTGCCGCCAGGCTGGTCGACATGAAAGCAACGGCGCTTGCGGGACGCATCGACGAAATCCCGGCCCGGCTAATGGCGCTGCGCAGCGAGGAACGGCCGGACGCGGCGATCCGCGAACTCGGCAAGCTGGTTTTGCTGGCCAAGGCCTGGCGCTCGGCGCCAGACGATCCCGAATTGAAGCGGCTGGTGTCGGCATCCGAAACCCGCGACCAGGTGCTGGCCAATCCCGATGCAAGACAGGTCGACAGCCAGTGGGAAGTCATCGGCGAGAAGATCGAGACCCGCCGCGACGGCCTTGTCAGCCATTCTACCTGGCTGCTCGACCTGAAAAGCCCGACGCCGCAATTTGCGCTGCTACTCGATTTCTTTCCGGCCTCGGCCGGCCGCCGCTCTGCCGCGTTCACACCTGGCGACCGGTTCGATGCAAGGCTGGTGTTCTATCCGTCACGCCAACGGCTGCGGGCGCTGGTAGCGGAGCGCAAGGGCGATGTCGTGTCGGGCGCCTGGCCGGATTTCGGCCTCGGCATTGTCAAGGATCCGCTGGCGGCGCATGCGGCGCACCAGGACGCAGCACCCTGGTCGACCGATAGCCCGCTGATGCTGCCTGCCGGCGCGATCCTGCTCGATGAGCGCGGCACCGCCTGGTGGCAAGCGGCGCACGACCCGCAACGGATCGCCCTGCCTGTCGCCGGAACCGTCGATCAAACCGTGCTCGGTCTCGACCTTTCGGCAACGGCAGCCCTGTGGAACGGCGCGCGGCTCGATCTGCTCGCCGCGCAAAGCGGCTTCGGGAGGCTCGATCTGTCATGAACGAGCTCGAGCAAACCGGCCTGGCGACGATGCGCGACTGCTGGATCACCGGCGGAACTGCGTTCGATCTGGCGCCAGCCGCGTGGAAGGAAATCGCCGGCGGCGCAAGCCCGGACGAACGGGAGCGGCTGTTGCTGGCCATCGCCGCGCAGGCGCTCGATGTGGGCTTAAGGCCAGCCGCGCCGAAGTCGCTGAAGCGGCGCCCGCCGCTGCCGAGGCTTGGCCTGCCGCTGCTGCCGGAGCGGTTGCGGCCGCTGTTGCGGGCTGCCTTGAAGAACACCGCCGATGCGCGGCGCAAGGCGCGCGTGGCGACGCTCGTCGCCGGCCGTGGCTACGTGCTGCATCCGATGGACTGGATGCCGTCGGCATCAGACCAGAACAGCCCTGACATCTATGCACCGTGGATCGACTGGCAGGCCAGCGTCGAGGGGCTGAAGATTGCGCCGCAGGAGCAACTGACGGTGCAGAACTGGGATGACTTTTACCCCGCCGCGCGCCGTATCGCGTTGACCGAGATGCGCCGTCGCGATCCGGCCACGGCCCGCAGCCTGATGGAAGCGAAGGCGCCCGGCGAGCCGGCGGAAGTCCGGCTGGCACTGATCGAACTCATGCATTTCGGCCTGACGCCTGAGGACGCGCCGTTCCTGAAAAGCCTGGCCACTGACCGCTCCGGCAAGGTGCAGGAACTGGCGAGCCGGCTGCTGGCGAGGTTGGGCGAGCACGGTCGTGTTGGTGGCGGTGCCGACGATCCCGTTGCCGAACTTGCCGCCTTCATCGCAGAAGGCAAATCCGGCTTTATCCGCCGCCGCACCACCTACACGCCGGCAAAGCTCAAATCGCCGGCGCAGGAAAAGCGCCGCGCCGAACTGTTCGAGACCTGCAATCTGGTCGACCTTGCTTCCCGATTTGGGGTCAGCGAACCCGATTTCATTGCAGCCTGGCAGTTCGGTGCCGACAACAATGCGGACATCCAGATCTCACGAATGGTCGCAGCGTCGGGCAGCGACGCTGCAGTAACGCAGATGGCCGACACGCTGATCGCCGAGGGTGGCAAGCCGGCACTGTTCGTGCTGCACCTGACACCGCGCCTGGATAGCCGCAGGAAGCGTGTCCTGGTCAGACTGATCCTGAAAGATACGCCGCAGTATGTTAGCACGCTCACCCTTGCCGAGGGCTTCGAAGCCAACTGGCTGGATTGGCCCGACCTGACGAACGGCCAGAGCTTGGCGGTGTTGCGTTCGGCTGTCGCCGGCAATGATGACGCGATGAAGCGAACCGTCGACGACCTGTTGGAAACTTTGGGCTTTCTGGCCACTGCGGCGACAGCGGAAAAATTGATCGAGCATGTCGTTGCGGCCGGCATGCCGCCGGCGGCAGCCTCGCTCGCTTTCCTGCGCCTCAACGCGGCCCTGACGGGAACCAACCCATGACAATCCGGAGAACAGCACCATGAACGCAGCCATCCGCCTCCCCGTCGAGCAGGCCTATGCCGCTGAACTGCAGGCGCTGGCGCGCAATGACGACAAGCAAAAACCTGCGGGATGGAGCCTGTCGCCAAAGGCCGTTCTGACCTACCTGCTCGGCGGCAAGGCAAGCGACGGCACCGTGATATCGCCAAAATATGTCGGCCGCCGCCGGCTGATGGAAACGGCGGTGGCGACACTCGCCACGGACCGCGCGCTGCTGCTGCTCGGTGTTCCCGGCACCGCAAAATCCTGGGTGTCGGAACATCTCGCCGCCGCCATCATGGGCAATTCCACGCTGATCGTGCAGTGCACGGCCGGTACCGACGAGAACCAGGTCCGCTACGGCTGGAACTATGCGCAGCTTTTGGCCAAAGGGCCGAGCCAGGAGGCGCTGGTGCCGACGCCGCTCTACCGCGCCATGGAGAGCGGCAAGCTATGCCGCCTGGAAGAGTTGACGCGCATGGGCTCCGATGTACAGGATACGCTGATCACCGTGCTGTCGGAAAAGATGATGCCGATCCCGGAACTCAACACGTCGCTCTATGCCCAGCGCGGCTTCAACATCATCGCCACCGCAAACAACCGCGACAAGGGCGTCAACGAGCTGTCCTCGGCGTTGAAACGCCGCTTCAATGTGGTGGTGCTGCCGCTGCCCGAGGACATGGCGGAAGAGGTGGCGATCGTCTCCAAGCGGGTCGACGAGATGGCCGGCGGGCTCGACCTGCCGGTGCCGAAAAATGTCGGCGAGGAGATCGCTCGAGTGTTGACCATTTTCCGCGAGCTGCGCTCGGGCGCAACCGCCGACGGCAAGGTGACGCTGAAGACGCCTTCGGGTTCGCTCTCGACCGCCGAGGCGATCGCCACCATGGTCGGCGGCCTCAGCCAGGCGGCGTGGTTCGACAGCGGCAAGCTCGGCGCCGAAGGCCTCGCCGCCAGCCTTGTCGGCGCCATCGTCAAGGACCCGGTGCAGGACAAGGTGGTGCTGGAGGAATATCTCGAAACGGTGCTCAAGAAGCGGCCGGACTATGCCGGCTATTACGCGGCGCTGAACGCAGCGATCTGAGGTCATGAGCGACGTCGCCTATTTCGGCATCCGCCATCACGGGCCGGGCTCCGCCGACAGCCTGGTGCAGGCGCTGCGGGACTTGCAGCCGGTCGCGGTGCTGATCGAAGGGCCGAGCGACGCGTCCGCCCTGCTGCCATTGCTGGCGCGCCCGCAGATGCAGCCGCCGGTGGCGCTGCTCTGCTACCCCGAGGACGATCCGGCCGCGACAAGTTTCTGGCCGTTCGCCGAGTTCTCGCCGGAATACCAGGCGGCGGTGTGGGCGGTGGCGAACAAGGCGGCATTGCGGTTCATCGACCTGCCGTCATCGGCACGGTTCGCGGCACCGGCAACCGACGACCCCGACAAAACGGCTGACGCCGACAAGCCCGAACCCAAGGACGAAACCGGTGAGGATGGCGAGCCCGCATCGCATCGCGACCCGATCGGCACGCTGGCTGCGGCCGCCGGCTATGAAGATGGCGAAAGCTGGTGGGCCGACATTATCGAGCAGAATCCGCAGCCGGGTCCAATCTTCGCTGCCATCACCGATGCGATGACGACGCTGCGCGACGGCGAAGGTGCGATCGCGCCGTTCGAGGCCAAGCGTGAAGCGCATATGCGATTGGAAATCGCCGCCGCGCGCAAGGAATTCGCCGGACCGATCGCCGTCGTCTGCGGCGCATGGCATGTGCCGGCCCTGCAGGCCGCGCACACGCAGAAGAACGACCAGGCGCTGATCAAGGGAATTGCCCGGCGCAAAAGCATCATGACATGGGCGCCATGGACCGGGCCGCGTCTTGCGCTGGGCTATGGTTATGGCGCTGGCGTCGTCGCGCCCGGCTGGTGCAAGCATCTGTGGCGCACACGAGGGCGGCGCGACGCCGCGACGCTGTGGCTGGCGACGATCGCGGCGGTGCTGCGGGCGAAGGGCCATCTGGTGTCGACCGCGTCGCTGATCGA
The DNA here is from genome assembly GCF_057786115.1 of Mesorhizobium sp. P170090. Classification (NCBI taxonomy): domain Bacteria; kingdom Pseudomonadati; phylum Pseudomonadota; class Alphaproteobacteria; order Hyphomicrobiales; family Phyllobacteriaceae; genus Mesorhizobium; species Mesorhizobium sp. P170090. The sequence goes on along the minus strand of NZ_JBYNWH010000001.1, from coordinate 2,568,967 downwards.
GGCCGAGCGGCTTGCGCGCACACTGGCTGCCATTCGCGAGCGGCCGAAGCCCGGCTTCGAGGAATTGCGCGATGCCGCGATCGCGGCGCTGTTCAACGGCGAAGCGGTGCTGTGGGCGCTGGTCGAGGCCGAGCTGCTTTTGGGCGCGGATGTCGGCGAGATTCCGCCCGACACGCCGCTGGCGCCGCTGATCGAGGACCTGCAGCGCAACCAGAAGGCGGCGCGGCTGAAGCCGGAGGCGCTGGAACGCGAGCTGTCGGTCGATCTGCGCAGCGAAAGCGGACTGTTTCGTTCGACATTGCTGCACCGGCTGAACGTGCTTGGCGTGCAATGGGGCAGGCTGGCCGACGCCGGCCGCAGCCGCGGCACCTTTCGCGAAAAATGGACGCTGGCCTGGGAGCCGGAATATGCCGTGCGCCTGGTCGAGAACCTGATCTACGGCCCGACTATCGAAAAGGCCGCCAATGGCCGCCTGATCCAGATGCTCGGTGCGGCCGCGAGCCTCGACACGCTTGCCGCCCTTGTCCAGAGCGCCATTACGGCGGATCTGTCGGAGGCCGCGAGCGCCGGCCTTGTAGCGTTGGAGGCGCGCGCAGCGCACAGCAGCGAATGCCTGGAGATGCTGGCCTCGGTGCCGCCGCTTGCCGACATCATCCGTTACGGCGAGGCGCGCAAGACCGAAACCAACCGGCTGTCCGGTTTGTTGGAACGGTTGATCGTCGAAGGCGCGATCGCGCTGCCCTATGCGGTGCGCGACCTGGACGAGCAGGCCGCCACCACGCTGGTCGGTGCTGTGCGCAAGGCCGACACGGCGATCCGGCTGGTCGAGCCCGGCGAAGGCGTGCTCGATGCATGGCGCAACGGCCTGACCGGCGTGCTGGAAGGTCCGGGCTCGACGGCGCTGCTCGCCGGCTGCGCCGCGCATCTGCTCTATGAAGCCGGCCAACTGTCGGCAGAGGACGCCGCCGGGCTGCTCGGACGCAGGCTGTCGCCGGGGACGCCGGTCGCCCAGGCAGCGGGGTTCTTCGAAGGTTTCTTCAGCACTGCCGGCCAGCGGCTGATCTACGACGAGGGCCTGCGCGGCGCCGTCGATGGGTGGCTGAAATCGCTCGACGAGGACGCTTTCATCGCGCATCTGCCATTGCTGCGCCGCGTCTTCTCCAATCTGGACTCGATGGAGCGGCAGCGGTTGATCGAGGCCGTGCTCGGCCGCACCGCAAGGTTGCCGGCCGGCCTGACGCCGGCGCCGGATGGCGGCGAGGGCTGGCGCCGTCACCTGGAGCGGCTTGGGCCATTGCTGGCGGGCGGAGTGTGACAATGGATGACGAAGCCGAAGTGCCCGACCCCGGCCCAGCATCCTCCGATAGCGGGCGCGAGCGCCGCTGGCGGCTGGCGATCGGCGCCGATGACGAGGCTTCCTCCGCCCTTTCCAGTGATGACAAAAAACTGTCTTCGGCGCTCGATGCGCTTTACGGCGACGGCGCCAATGCCGATGCCGACCCGCGCAAGCGGCGCGGCGGGCTCGGCCGCTCGGCGCCACGCGTGGCGCAATGGATGGGCGATATCCGCTCCTTCTTTCCCGCCCAGGTGGTCCAGATCGTCCAGAAGGATGCCTTTGAGCGGCTGAACCTGAAGCAGATGCTGATGGAGCCGGAATTCCTCAAGGCGATCGAGGCCGACGTCAACCTCGTCGCCGACCTGATCTCGCTGCGTTCGGTGATGCCGGCCAAGACCAAGGACATCGCCCGCACCATCATCGCCGACATCGTTGCCAAGCTGATGCAGCGGCTTGAGCAGAAGACCGCCGAGGCGATCCGTGGCGCGCTCGACAAGTCGCGACGCACCAACCGGCCGCGCCAACGCGACATCGACTGGCCGCGCACCATCTCGGCCAATCTTCGGCACTACCAGCCTGAGCACAAAACCGTCGTGCCGGAAAAACTGGTCGGCTTCATGCGCAAGCAACGCCGGCTGGTCGATCTCGACGAAGTGGTGCTGTGCGTCGACCAGTCCGGCTCGATGGCGAGCTCGGTGATCTACGCCTCGATTTTCGCCGCGGTGATGGCGTCGCTGCCGGTCGTGCGCACCAAGCTGGTCTGTTTCGACACGGCCATCGTCGACCTGACCGAAGAGCTCAGCGACCCGGTCGAGGTGCTGTTTGGCGTGCAGCTCGGCGGCGGCACCGACATCAACCAGGCGGTCGCCTATTGCGCCGACCGCATCGAGCGGCCGACCAAATCCCACTTCGTGCTGATCACCGACCTCTATGAGGGCGGCAACGGCCAGGACTTGCTGCGGCGGCTTGCGGCGCTGGTCCGGTCCGGCGTCAATGTCATCGTGCTGCTGGCGCTGACCGATCAGGGCCGGCCGGGCTATGATCCGGCGATGTCGGCTTCGGTCGCGGCACTTGGCATACCGGTCTTCGCCTGCACGCCGGACCTGTTTCCCGACATGATGGCGGCGGCGTTGCGGCGCGAGGATATCGGCGCCTGGGCAGCCGGCGCCGACATCAAGCTGATCCGCGCCGAGACGGAGACGCCGCAATAGAGGGGGCTCGCAGTCAGGCCTGACTATTCGAACGAATAGGCAAACCCGTCAGTGGAAGCGCTGACGGTCACCTTGGTCATCTTCTCGCCGTCGAGCGACCGGTTCAGCACGCCGCGGCTGAGTTCCGGCAACAGCGTGTTGGTGAGGATGGCGTCGATCATGCGGCCACCGGACTCGATTTCGGTGCAGCGCGCCTTGACCAGCGCCATGACGCCGTCGCCGATCACCAGTTCGGCGTCGTGGCTGGCGCGCAGCCGCCGCGCGATCTTGCCGAACTGATGGCGGGTAATGGCCTCGATCATCGAATCCGAAAGCGGATAGTAAGGGATGGTCACGACGCGGCCGAGGAAGGCCGCTGGAAACACCTTCAGCAGTGGAGCGCGCAGGGCAGCATCGAGGCCGTCGAGCCCTGCCCTCACCGTGCCGTTGCCGGTCCGCTCCATGATGACTTCGGAGCCGACATTGGACGTCAGCAGGATCAGCGTGTTCTTGAAGTCGATGCGCCTTCCCTCGCTGTCATCCATCATGCCCTTGTCGAAGACCTGGAAAAAGATCTCGTGGACGTCGGGATGCGCCTTCTCGACCTCGTCGAGCAGGATCACCGAATAGGGTTTTCGGCGCACGGCCTCGGTGAGAATGCCACCCTTGCCGTAGCCGACATAGCCGGGCGGTGCGCCCTTGAGCGTCGAGACGGTGTGCGCCTCCTGGAATTCGGACATGTTGATCGAGATCAGGTTCTGCTCGCCGCCATAGAGCGTCTCGGCCAGCGCCAGGGCCGTCTCGGTCTTGCCCACACCGGAGGGGCCGCAGAGCAGGAACACGCCGACCGGCTTTTCCGGCGCTCCGAGCCCGGCGCGGCTGGTCTGCACGCGCTTGGCGATCATCTCCATGGCGTGATCCTGGCCGACGACTCGTTCGGACAAAGTGTCGGCGAGCTTGAGCGCCTTTTCGGTCTGGCTGGACAGCATCCGTCCCGTCGGGATGCCGGTCCAGTCCTGGACCACGGCAGCGACCGCATTGCGGTCGACCGATGGCAGGATCAGCGGCGTCTCGCCTTGCGCGGTGGCAAGCTCGGCCATGAGTTCACGCAGCCGCGCCAGATCGGCGACAGGATCTGACGGCGCAGCCTCGGCAGCCGGCGCTTCGGTCTCGGACGCTTTGGCCTTCGGCTTTTCAGGCTTGAACGTTCCGGCCTTGGGCGTCTCGGCCTTGGGCGTCTCGGCCTTCGGTACCTTGGTCTTTTCTTCGTCCGGCGCTGCTGGTTCGGCATCGGTCTCGGCTGTCGCCACCGCATCGAGCGGCACGCCGTCGCCGCGCAGCCGCGCGCGCAGTTCGAGGATCTCGGCAACCAGCGCCTTTTCGCGCTCCCAGCGCTCCTCGGCGGCGGCGAGCATGGTCCCGGTCTCAGCGAGCCCGGCCTCGACCCGCGCCTGCCGGTCAGTTACTTCGATGCCGATCGCGGCCTCGCGGCCGATGATGCCGCTTTCGACTTCCAGCGCCTGGCGGCGCCGCAAAATGTCCTCGACCTCGGCCGGCGTCGCATGCTGCGAGATCGCCACCCTGGCGCAAGCGGTGTCGAGCAGGCTGACCGCCTTGTCGGGCAATTGCCGCGCCGGGATGTAGCGATGCGACAGGCCGACCGCCGCCTCGATCGCCTCGTCCAGGATCTGCACCTCGTGATGCTGTTCGAGCACGTCGGCGACACCCCGCAGCATGAGCACGGCGACCGCTTCCGACGGCTCGTCGATCTTGACCACCTGGAAACGGCGGGTCAGCGCCGGGTCCTTTTCGATGTGCTGCTTGTACTCGGCCCAGGTCGTTGCCGCGATGGTGCGCAGTTCGCCGCGCGCCAGCGCCGGCTTCAAGAGATTGGCGGCATCGCCGGTTCCCGCCGCACCGCCGGCGCCGATCAGCGTGTGTGCCTCGTCGATGAACAGGATGACCGGCGTTTCGGATGACTGAACTTCGTCGATGACCGCCTTCAGGCGCTTTTCGAACTCGCCTTTGACGCTGGCGCCGGCCTGCATCAGGCCGATGTCGAGCATGCGTACGCTGATACCCTGGAGTGGCGGCGGCACGTCGCCCTGGGCGATGCGCAGGGCAAAGCCCTCGACCACCGCAGTCTTGCCGACGCCGGCCTCGCCGGTCAGGATCGGGTTGTTCTGCCGGCGCCGCATCAGGATATCGATGATCTGCCGGATTTCCGGATCGCGGCCGACGACCGGATCGATCTTGCCGTCATGGGCGCGCTGGGTCAGGTCGGTGGCGTATTTGGCCAGCGCGGAGTCCCCGCCCGGAGCTCGCCGCGGCGCCTCCGCGGTGGGAGCCACTGCTGCCGTGGCGCCGGCTTCGAGCGAACCGTCCACCACCTCGGCAAAGCGGGCGATGACCCCGTCGGCGTCGATCTTGTCGAATTCGCCGCTGATCTTCGCCACCAGGCCTTCCAGCACCGGCGTCTTCAGGCAGGCGAGCACGACATGGGCGCTGCGGACCTCCTCCATGCCGAATTCCAGCGTCGCTAGGTTCCAGGCCTCCTGGATGGCGTGAAAGATGTGGTCGGAAAATTCCTCGATCGAGGTGGCGCCGTAGGGCAGCTTGTCGACGGCGCGGGTCATTTCGCTGGTAAGCCGGCTGGCATCGACGCCGGCATCGGCAATGATCATCTGCACATCCGAACGCTCGGACAGCACCAGTTGTTCTATGAAATGGACGAGTTCGACGTAAGGATTGCCGCGCAGCTTGGCGCTGTCGGCGGCGGCCTTGAAGGCGCGCAGGCAGACCGGATTGAGCTTGCCAACCAGTTCCTTGCGTTTGAACCCCTGCGACGACCGGCGCTGTTCCATCGAACGTGCTCCTGCAATCTGCCCGTCGACAGCCTGCCACATAAGCAGCCGCTTGACAAAGCGCTTGATGCAGCCGGCCTTTTCCCTTTGTGGAGAGTCCCGCGCCGCCAAATGCAGACAACCACGATTTTTTCTAATCCTATGCGATGCGCTTCACATACGAGGTTGGCCAAGCACGCCATGAATTGCGCCATCCGAGACGCAGTTGCACCGACATTCATTAGCGCTCGTTAACTTTTGAGCGGATGGCGAATTGTGGGAATATGCAACCGTGTGCTAACGTTGGGTCACGTACGGTTTTAGAGCCGGTCGCCGGGGGTATCTGTGATCGATCTCGCACTCTGGCTTGCTCCGCTGGACGGTGAAAATCCGTCAGGCGAAGACTTGCGCAACGATCCGGCTTTTCATGAGCTGGAGCGGCTCACGGAGCCGCAGGTCAAGGTCGTCCATGACGGGCGCAACAAGCCAGCCGCGCAATCGACCATTCCGGTCGACTGGCCTGCCGTGCTCGGCAAGGCCGAGGAGTTGCGTTCGCATGGCCGCGACCTGCGCCTGCTCGTCATTGTCGCCCGGGCGCTGGCCAATGAAGAGGGATTGGCCGGACTGGCACAGGGCCTGACCCTGATTGCAAGGACCTTCGAGACGCATTGGGAGACGATGCACCCGGCGCTGCGGGCCAGCCCCCAACCACGCGAGGCCGCCTTGCGCCGCCTCAACGCGCTGGCCGACCTGCAGAACGGCCAGGAAGGCCTGCTGGCGAACCTCAGGCAGATGGTCTTCTTCGCGCCGCGTCCCATCGGGCCGATCAGCGGACGCGATCTCGAACAGGGTGCGCTCGACGATCGCGTCATGCTTCAGGAAGCGGCGTCGGGATTGAATGCCACGGAGAAGGCAGCACTGGTCAGCGCGCACGGACAGCTCCTGAACCGGGTGGGCAGCGGTTGTGCCGCCCATCAGGACCAGGCCGGTGAACAGATGACGGCGCTCATCGCCGGGGCGCACGCAGCGATCGAGGCGCTCGACGCGGTCGATGCGGCGCTGAATGCCCGCCTTGACAGCAACGGGGCCGCCGTCCCGGACCTGAAACGATTTTTGCAGCGCGTGCTGACGACGCTGGAACGCAATACGGCGGTCGAGACCACGGAAGAGGCAGCGACGAAGGGGGCGGCCAGCCCGGCTGCTCCCCCGGCAAGCCCGGCCGCGCCGGTCAGAAACGGTCATGGAGCCGAGACGATGGCAAGCTACGCGGAGACCGGTGCGGGGCTCCCGGACAGGATTTCCTCGCGCGACGATGTGGTGAAGTGCCTCGACCTTGTGGTCGCGTTCTACGACCGCACCGAGCCGTCGAGCCCGATCCCGCATCTCGCCCGCCGGGTGCGCAGGATGGTGCACATGGATTTCGTTGAACTGATGGAAGACCTCGCCCCGTCGGGGCTCAAGGAATTCCGGCTGCTCGCCGGCGTTCCCGACGCCAAGAAGACTGCCCAGAAGGATGAAAGGTAGCAACACATGCCAGCCGAAAGCAAAGCGAAGGTCATCGAGCGAAATCGCGCCCCGCGCGTGCAGATCGCCTACGATGTCGAAACCTACGGCAGCCCGACGACGATCGAACTGCCGTTCGTCATGGGCGTGATGGCCGACCTGTCGGGCGCATCGCAGACCAGGGAAGCGTCCAAGACGGTGCTCGACCGTTCCTTTGTCGAGACCGATGCCAACCGCTTCCCCAAATTCATGGAAGCGCTGGGACCCAGGGTCAAGGCGCGGGTGAAGAACACGCTGCCGCAGGCCGAGGGACAGGAGCGCGACGAAGAACTGGCGCTCGACCTGACCTTCACCAAGATGGGCGATTTCGCCCCCGACAAGATCGCCGAACAGGTCCCGCAACTGGCCGAAATCCTCAAGATGCGGCGCCAGCTCGAGGAGCTGCTCGGCTTCATGGACGGCCGCGTCGATGCCGAAAAGCGCATCGCCCAATTGCTGAACAACCAGCCGCTGCTTGGCCAGATCGCCGCCCAGGCGCTGTCCGACGACAAGGGTGAGGAATAGATCATGGCCGAACAGCAAAAGACCGCAGCATCCGTCGCCGAGGCCGAGGCCGTCGATCTCGGCGAATTCAGCCAGCTCTTGGAGAAGGACTTCAAGGTCAAGAAGGACGACAGCGAGAAGCTGCAGCAGCTGGTTCGCAACCTGGCTCTGGCGGCGCAGTCGCGCTCCGAGACGACGACGATTTCGTCCAACTCGATCAAGTCGATCAAGTCGTTGATCGCCGGCATCGACAAGATGCTGACGACCCAGGTCAACGAAATCCTGCACGCGCCGGAAGTGCGGCAGATGGAAGGCACCTGGCGCGGCCTCTGGTACCTCATCAACAACACCGAGACGGATCAGAAGCTGAAGATCCGGGTGATGAACATTTCCAAGGAGCAGCTGGCCGATACGCTCGAAGACTATGAAGGCCAGATGTGGGACCAGAGCCCGATCTTCAAGAAGGTCTACACCGACGAGTATTCGATGCTCGGCGGCGAACCGATCGGCTGCGTCATCGGCGCCTACGAGTTCTCCAACCACCCGCGCGACGTCGGCCTGTTGCGCAACATCTCCGGCATCTGCGCCTCGGCGCACACGCCATTCATCGCCGCCGCCTCGCCACGGCTGTTCCGCATGGACAGCTGGCAGGAACTGCCCAACCCGCAGGACCTGCAGCAGATCGTCTCCAACCCGGCCTACGCCTCGTGGCAATCGCTGCGCGAGAGCGAGGATGCGCGCTATATCGGGCTGACCATGCCGCGCGTGCTGGCGCGGCTGCCCTACGGCTCGGAGACCGTGCCGGTCAAGGGCTTCTCCTTCGAGGAGGAAGTGCAGGGCGATCACAACAAATATGTCTGGATGAACGCCGCCTTCCCGATGGGCGTCAACATCAACCGCAGCCACAAGCTCTATGGCTGGGGCACGCAGATCCGCGGCGTCGAGAATGGCGGCACTGTGCTTAACCTGCCGGTGCACTCCTTCCCGACCGATGACGGCTCGATCGCGATGAAATGCCCGACGGAAGTCGCCATCGACGACCGGCGCGAGGCGGAACTGGCCAAGCTCGGGCTGATGCCGATCCTGCACCGCAAGAACACCGATCTCGCGGCCTTTATCGGCGCCCATTCGCTGCAGGATGACGAGACGCGGGCGGGCCGCCTGGTCGACCCCGACGCCCAGTCCAACGAGCGGCTCTCCGCCAACCTGCCCTATCTGTTCCCGGTCTCGCGCTTCGCCCACTACCTCAAGGCGATTGCGCGCGACAAGGTCGGCTCGTTCAAGGAACGCACCGACATGCAGATCTGGTTGACCGAATGGATCAACCGGTACGTGCTGGCCAACCCGGCCTTCGCCGACGACAAGGCGCGCGCCAAGCGTCCGCTTGCCGCCGCCGAGGTGCAGGTCGACAGCGTGGAGGGCCGGCCGGGCTACTACAACGCCCGCTTCTATCTGCGCCCGCACTACCAGCTGGAGGGCATCAACGCCTCGCTTAGGCTGGTGTCGGAATTGCCGTCCGTGAAGACCTGATTGCAGCAACCAAACCTTTGTTTGAAAGCGGTGGAGAACGAAAATGCCCACAATGAAGATCGACGGTTTTCTGAAAGTTCCGGATATCAAGGGGCCCAGCACACGCGACGGCCATGACGACGAGATCGAAATCCATGGCGTCGATTACAAGATGGTCGCGCCCTACGACCCCAATTCCCTCTCGCGCCGAGGCCGCGTGTCGATGGGCATGATCAAGTTCACCAAGCACTATGACAAGGCCTCACCCTATCTGGCCAAGGCCCTGTTCGAAAACAAGGCGCTGGACGAGGTCAAATTCTCCGCGCGGCGGACCATCGACGGCGAGAGCAAGGACTATCTGGTCGTTACCCTGACCGACGCCTCGATCATGGAATACGACATGTCGCAGGCCGATGATGAAGCCGACCTGATCCAGGAGGAAGTCTCCTTCGCCTACAAGAAGATCAAGTTCGTCTATGACGACAATGACGAAGCCGAAATGGATGTCTATGTCGGCAAGTGACGGGCGAGCAAAGCGCCCTGCCGCCGACAAGGTACAGGCGGGCGGTTCACGGGCCAAGCGCGAGGCGGTACAGCCTTCGCTGTGGGACCGCCTCGTCAACGACCTGCCGGGCCTGAGCTCGGAGATAGACGGGCTCAGGCAGGCTCTGCAGGAGGAGCTTGGCGCAGAGCGCCTGGACGAGCTGCTGGCAGACGGACCGAGGCGCATCGACGCCGATGACGCATTGAACCCCGATCAGAAGCGCCGGCTGCACCGGCTGGCGTTTCAGAACCGGCACCGTGGCGAGCTTGAAAGCCGAGGCATCGTGGTGTCGCCCGATGTGCTGCGCGAGGCCGTGCGGCGCGACATCGAGGCGCTGTTCAACACCGAGCGTTTCGAATCCGCGCCGCTGCTATCCGATCTCGAGGCCGAGCAGATGACCGACAGTCCGACATCGCTGGCCGACTTTCCGGAGGTGCGCCGCAGCGTTGTCAATTATGGCGTGCCGTCCTTCTCCGGCCGGTCGTCGCGCGACTTCGATCGCGATGTTCTGGCACGCGAGATCCGCGCCGTGCTCGCCGCATTCGAGCCGCGGCTGAAGGAGAGCGCGACGAAAGTCACGGTCAACCTCGGCGACAAGACCGGCCTGAAGATCGAGATCGACGCCGTGCTGATCATGACGCCGACGCCCGAGCGCATGCGCCTGCGCACGACGATCAATCTCGACAACGGACTGGCGCGCACCGAGTTCAGGGAAGCCTGAGAGATGGACCGGGTCTTCGTAGAATATTACGAGGAGGAACTGTCCCACATACGCGGGCTGGCGGCGGAGTTCGCCGACATGCATCCGGCGGTTGCCCGCAATTTGTCGCTGGATACGGTGCCGTGTCCCGACCCCTATGTCGAGCGGCTGCTCGACGGCGTCGCCTTCCTCGCCGCGCGCACGCGCCTGAAGGTGGATGCCGAGCGCTCGCGGTTTTCGCGCAGCATCCTCGACGTGCTTTATCCCGATCTCGTCACGCCGGCGCCGGCAACCGCCATGGTGGTGCTGAAGCCCGGCCAGCAGGTGCAGACAATGCTTGCCGGCCACGTCGTCAAGCGCGGCACGCGGCTGGTCTCCAGCCTGCAGGCCGGCCTGTCGACACGCTGCACCTTCACCACCGCGCAGGACATGACGCTGTTTCCGATCGCGATCAGTTCGGTCGGCTATTTCCAGGACCGCAGCGCGCTTGCCGCCGCCGGCATCGGCCCGATCGCCGGCAAGGCCGGCGAAGCGGCACTTCGCATCACGCTGGCGCGGACCGGCAAAGGCAAGCTCGACGAACTGGCGCTCGACCGGCTCGACTTCTATTTCGCCAACCGCACCAAGGCGCCGCTGATCTTCGACGCCATCTTCGGAGTTTGCTCTGGTGTCGGCGCTCGACCGGAAGGCAAGACCAATCCATTGTCGCCGCTACCGCCGCCGGAGATGGTCGGCATTGCCGATGCCGAGGCGCTGATGCCGCGCACGCGGCCGACCTTCGAAGGCTACCGCCTGCTGCGCGAATATTTCATGATGCCCGAGCGCTTCCATTATGGGCGCGTCACCGGCTTGCTGCCGGTCGTGCGCAAATGCCAGGCCGGGCTCGAAATCATCTTCCTGTTCCGGCGTCCGGTGCCCGAACTCGCCGATCTGACGCCGGCGGATTTCGATCTCTTCGCCACCCCGATCATCAATCTCTTCGAGCGCGAGTGCAACATCGTCGAGCTCGACCAGCGCAAGACGCGCCAGGTGCTGCATGCCGACCGCACGCGGGCGCGCGACTTTGAAATCTACCGCGTCATCCGCGTCGAAGACGCCGATGCCGAGGGACCCGACGCGGAGATACCGGAACTCTTCAGCCTTGGGCAAAATCGCGGCAGCGGCTGGGTCTATTCGACGGAGCGGCGGCCGCGCCGGCCGACCGAGGACGAGCGGCGCCAGGGCGTGACGCGGACCTCCTATGCCGGCGACGACGTCTTCCTGGCGGTTTCGCGCCCGGTCCACAGTCAGGCTAACCGGCCGCTGAAGCGCGTCGACATCATGGCGCTTTGCACCAATCGCGACCTGGCCATCCTCGACGACACGCCGACCCTGACGCTGGAAGCCGGCGACCCTGTGGAGACGGTCCGGCTGCTCGGCGCATTGCGTTCGCCGCAGCCGGCGATCCCGGCAGCGCTGCCGACCGGCGCCGACGGCGAGTCGCGCGCCGACGACCTGGCCTGGCGACTGGTGTCACAGCTGGCGCTCAACTTCCTCAGCCTGGCCAAGGAAGGCCGCGGCGTCGATCCGCTGCACGCGCTGCTCGATCTCTATGCCGAGCGCGGCGACCCCGGGCTCGCCCGCAATGTGCGCTCGATCGTGCGCATCGACTCGCGCGCGGTGATCGAAAGGCTGGCGATCGAAGGGCCGATGTGCTTCGGCCGCGGCACGGAAGTGACGCTGCATGTCGACCAGTCGGTGCTGGCGGGACAGAGCACTCTGCTGCTGTCGGGCCTGCTGTCGCGGCTGTTTGCCCGCCATGCCGGCATTAACGGGTTCGTGCGCACGCGCACGCGGTTGCTCCAGAAACAGGAGGATGTGCCATGGCCGATGACGCCCGGCAATCGCTACCTGATCTAGAGCGAGCCGCAACCCTGTCCGAGAGTTTCGACTTTTTCGAACTGCTGCGCCGGCTCGAACGGCAAGGCGGCCTGTTCGGCCATTCCGGCCGGCCGGACCGCGAGCCGGCAAGGCTCGGCCAGAATGTGCGGCTGTCCTTCGCAGTGCAGGACGTGGTGGATTTCCGCGAGCCGACGGACAAGTCGCCGGCACGCGTCACGGTCAACAATCTCGGCCTGCTCGGACCCGAAGGGCCGATGCCACTGCATCTGACGCGCTGGGTGCTCGATCGGCTTTCGCAGCGCTGGTATGCGGGCGCCGAGGCGCGGCAGACGAGCGACACGACCTTCGTCGATTTCGTCAACATCCTGCAGCACCGGATGATCGCGCTTTATTATCGCGCCTGGGCGGATGCGCATCCGGCCGTGCAGGTCGAACGCGGTGTCGGCGGCCGAGTCCGTTCGATGCTGGAAGCCATGGCCGGCATTGGGCTGCCGGGCACGCAGGACGCCGTACTCGATGCGGTAAAGCTTCGCCAGGCCGCCTCGCTCGCCAGCCAGGTCGAGGGTCCCGAACGGCTGACGCTGTTCATTGCCGAAGCCTTCAAGGTTCCGGTGGTGCTGAAGGAATTCGTCGGCGCCTGGATGACCATTCCCAAGGCGCTGCAGAGCCGGCTGGCCGGCAGCTATGCCACACTCGGCCGCAGCGCCACCATCGGCCCGCGCAGCTTCAGCCGGCAAAGCCGAATCGAACTGCGCATCGGTGCGCTCAGCTATATTGACTACAAGGCGTTCCTGCCCGGCGGCGAGCGGCTGAAGTTGTTGAAGCAGGCGGTGCGCGACCTGATCGGCGAGACCATCGATGTCGATCTCAGGATCGTGCTTGCGGCAAAGGCAGTGCCGCCGGCGAAGCTCGGCACCGTCCAGCTTGCCCGCACCACCTGGCTGGCGCGACCGGTCGAAAAGGGGGACGCCGACGACATGCGGTTGCGGACCATCGTCGGCTGGCGGGAAGAGGTGGCGGCATGAGCCTGCTTCTGATTCTCGAACAGGGACCACGCGCGCAAGTCACGCGGCAGGCGCGGCTGGACGAGGGCGAGCTGGTAATCGGCCGCAGCGCCGACGCCGACTGGCAGATCAACGATCCCGACATGTTCGTCTCGCGCGCCCACTGCAAGATCACCAGCAAGCAGGGCGGCTATTTCGTCACCGATACCTCCAGCAGCGGGTTGTTCATCGACGATGCCGCCAGCCCGCTCGGCGCGGGAAATACCGCGCGCCTGCAAAGCGGCATGCGACTGCGACTGGGCGACTATGTGGTGTGGGTCGATTTGCAGACGGCGAAGACCGAGGCGCCGGCCTCCAGGCCTTCAGCGCCTGCCAGTAAGCCGGCGGCGTCGCGGGCGCCGGTCAGCCTCGGCGGCGACGATTTCTTTTCGTCCACCACGGAAGAAGAGCCGGGACGGCCACGCCCTGCCAACCTGCCCGATCCATTCGAAAAGCCGGTGCCCGGGGCGTTCGCGCGTGCAGATGAACGCAGCTCGCAGGCGTTCGATGATCCATTCAGCCTCGACCCGGTGGCGACGCCTGCGCCCGAGACCGCCCCCGACAAGGCTGTTGGCAAGCCGCTGTTCGACGATCCCTTCGGCCTCGATTCCGCACCGCTGTCGCGAGAGCCGAGCAGATCCAGTTCCGAGAAGCTGCCGGCCTACGATGACGGGTTTGGTTTTGGCCCGGCCGAGTCCACCAGTCTCGACGCAGGCGCGACGGATGGCGGCGCGATCGATGCGGCCTCGCCTGCTCCCTCCGCCGCGCCTTGGGAGCTGCCGGCTCGCGCGGCCGAGCCATCGCCAAAGCCAACCCCGCAACCACCGCCCCGCCCTCCTGTACGGCAAGCTGCAGCGCGGCCGTCGGCCGGACAACCGGACGCGGACCTTCGCGCTGCTTTCCTGCGCGGCATGGGTGTGGACGAGCCCGGCTTTCCCGGCCGCGATCCGGTTGCCGACATGGAGAAATTCGGCCGCGAGTACCGGCTGATGATGGAAGGGCTGATGCAGCTTTTGCGCAAGCGCGCCGAAGAGAAGGGCAACGCCCGCGTCGCCCAGACCGTGGTTGGCGCGTCCGAGGTCAACCCGCTCAAATTCCTGCCTTCGGTCGACGATGCTCTGGTGACCATGCTGGCCGAGCGCAGCCCCGGTTTCCTCGGCGCCGAAGCGGCGATCAAGGACGCGGTGCGCGATCTGGCGCAGCACCACGTTCGTGCCTGGCGCGGCGTGCAAGGCGCGCTCAAGCGCATGATCGACCGCTTCGATCCGGCGGCGATCGAGCAGGAACTGAAGTCGGGCTCGGCGATCGGCAATCTGCTGACCGGCGGGCGCGGCGCCAAGCTCTGGGAATTGTACCAGAAACGCCACCGTGAAATCGCTCACAGCGCCGAGACGCGCTTTCTGGGCGAAATCGGCGCTGATTTTAGGGACGCATATGAGGAGGACTGAGACATGATCGACAGACGCGAATTCATTCTGGCCATCGGGGCTACGGGACTGCTGACGGCTTGCCAGAGCGGCCCGCCTAAACCGTCCGTCATAACGGTCAATTTGGCCGGTGGGGCCGGCATGAACCCGGGACCGGGCGGCGGCGACAGGCCGGTAACGGTAATGGTCTTGCGGCTGAAGAGCACCGGCGCCTTCAATTCGGCCGATTATTTCGCCCTGCAGGGCGGTGCCGGCTCCGCACTTGGCGGCGATCTCATCGGCTCCGACACGATTTCCGTCGGACCCGGCAAGACCGCATCGAAGACCATCACGGTCGAGCCGGAAGTGGCCGCACTCGGCTTCGTCGCGCTGATCAGGGAACCCGGCGGGCGCAACTGGCGTACGACCAAATCGGTTTCGCCGGGATCGAAGTTCACCGTCAATGTGAAGCTCGGCAGCGGCGGCATTTCCGCCTAAAGCGCGTCGCGTTTGAACGCGATCAGGCGACGCGCTTTAGGTCTTTGTTTTTATGCATGTCGTTCTCTCAAAACCGTGACCACTTTTGAGCGACATGCATTGGGCGGCGAAATCCGCAAAGCCGCCAAGGTGATGAGCAGGAAGCAGAGAGTGCCGGCATGAGCGATGCAAACAGGGTGCTGTGGTCGGAGGGGCTTTTCCTTCGCACCCAGCATTTCCAGCAACAGGACCGCTTCTTCGAAGCGACGGTGCGCGGCGCCTTGCAGGCCGGGCATCTGCATACGTTCGGCTTTCGAACGTTGACGCTCGATCAGGCACAGCTCGATGCCGGCCAGATCTCGGTGCTTTCGGCGCGCGGCATCTTTCCCGACGGGACGCCGTTCGCGATCCCTGAGACGATGGATGCGCCGCGGCCGCTGGCGGTGACGCCGGAGATGGGCGCGGGGCCAGTGCTGATCGCACTGCCGCTCGAACCGCCCGGCGGCGTCGGCTTCGACCCGGCTCACGCCGAGCCGTCAGGCGCACGCTATCGCGGCCGGATCGTCTGGGTGCGCGACGCCGTGCATGGCGGCTCCGACCCCGAGGAAATCGAGATTGCGCGGCCGCAGGCGCTGTTGCTGGCGCCGGGCACGGCCGTCGGCGGTTACACCGCGCTGCCGGTGGCCGAGCTCAAGGGCGTGCGCGCCGATGGCGGCGTGGCGCTCGACGACACCTTCCTGCCGCCGACCTTGGTCATCGGCGCGGCGTCCTGGTACAGCCGCCTGCTGCAGGAAGTGGTCACCGGCCTCGACCAGATCGCCGAGGCGCATGGCAAGATGGTGCTGGGCGGCCCCGGCCGCAGCGTCGAGGATCTTCTGATCCTGAACCTGGTCAACGCCGCGCGGCCGCGGCTGGCGCACATGCTGGCGCAGGACGTGTTCCATCCGGCCGAGGTCTACATGGAACTTGCCGGCCTTGCCGGCTCGATGGCGACCTACGGTTCGAGCGCAAGGCGGCTCGGCGAACTGCCTGTCTACGACCACATGGCGCCCGGACCCGCCTATTCGGCGCTGGCCGACGCGCTGCGTTCGCTGATTCTCAGCCTGCGCTACATCGAGCCGAAATCGCGCGCCCTGCCGGTCATGCGCCATGCCACCAATGTGTGGAAGATCCGCATCGACAACCCGAAACTTCTGGTGGCGAGCCGCATCGTGGTGCGGATCGGCTCCGAACTGTCGGAGGATGCCTTGCGCAAGATTTTCGTCAACCAGGCGACGGTCGGCTCGGCCAGCGAATTCGAAGGGCTGTGGAAATCACGCCTGCCCGGCATTCCGCTGAAGCCCCTTCATTCGCAGCCGCGCGAAATTCCCTATGACGGCGACCGGCTGTGTCTCGAACTGGACCAGAAAAGCGAGCACTGGGCCTCGCTGCTCGAAGCGCCGGGTTTTGTGATCGGCGTTTCGGGCGTGCTGCCCAGCGAACCGCAGGTCGACTGCTACTCGGTCAACAGGTGAGATGATGAGCAGGGACGATCCGTTCGGACTGTCCGAGGATCGCGAGCGGACGCGCATTCGGCTGAGCGGAGCGCCAACGCCGCGCGCCATGCCGCTGCCGGCGTCAGGCGTGACCGCGAAACGCTCCGCGCGCGCGCATCCGAACGTGCTCGTCAACGCGTTCTCGCCGCTGCTGGAATTTGCACCCGAACTCGAAAACGCGCAGCCGCCTGAGAACCCGGAAGCCCTGCGCACCAGGCTGCTCGACGAACTTGTGCGCTGCCGCGACGCCACCATGGCGCAGGGCTCCTCGCTCGAGCGCGCCGACCAGGCCGCGTGGCTGGTGGCTGCGTTGCTTGATGATCTGGCGCTGAACACGCCGTGGGGCGGCGCCAGCGCATGGCCACGCCAGCCGCTGGTGGTGATGCTGCGCGGCGACGTCGATGCCGGCGCGCAGTTCTTCGCCCGGCTCGAAGAGCTTGAACGCCATCCCAATCGCGACCGCGAAATGCTGGAGTTGCAATATCATTGCATGGCGCTCGGCTTCCGCGGCAAATATCGCGTGCCTGGCCGCTCCGGCGACCGTTCGCTCAATGCGGTGCGGGTGGCCGCGGCGCGTTTCCTGCGCGACAGCGACGCCGAAGGCGCACCGCTTTCGCCCAACTGGAAGGGCGTGATCGCCTCCGACGAACCGCAGCGCTTCATCGTGCCGATCTGGGTGATGGTTGCGGCGGCGGCGGTGATCGCCACCGCCATCCATATCGGCCTGTCGATGAGCCTGAGCAGCCAGGCGGTCGAGCTTTCGGCGCTGGTTCGCGCCTTGCCGCCGCCGACGCGTACGGATGTCACCCGCGCTTCGCCGAAGGTCGACGCGCCGCCGCCGGTGGCGGTGGATTTCGCGCTGCTGCCGGAATTCCAGGCCGCGGCGCCGGACGAGCTCAAGAGAGCGCTGAGCGGCACGGAGAGCGTGTCGCTGGCGCGGCTGGTCATCCAGGCCTCCAATCCCGAACTCTTCCAGTCGTCGCGCGCGCAGCTGACAGACGGCTTCGATCCGCTCATCGCCTCGGTCGCCAAGGTGATCCTCGAGAACCAGGAACTGATCGGCGATATCACCGTGGTCGGCCACACCGACGGCGTTCCCTTGCAAAAGACCAACCCACTGTCCACCAACCAGCGGCTGTCGGAAGCCCGCGCCGCGGAAATTGCCGATATCCTGATTCAGAACGGAGTGCCGAAGGAGCGCGTGCGCTCCGAAGGCCGGGCCGCCACCGATCCGGTGGCCGACGACGGCACACGCGAAGGCCGGGCCTTGAACCGCCGCGTCGAAGTGCTGGTCGAAAAGAGGCTGTGACATGTTCATCCTGCGCTTCCTCTGGGCGGTCCTGACTTCGCGTTTCCTGTGGACGCTGATCGGCCTGGCGCTGCTGTCGCTGATCATCTGGGTATTCGGCCCGATCGTACGGGTCGGCGACTATGTGCCGATGGCGTCGGAGACAGTGCGCATCGTCATCATCGCTCTTCTGGTGATCTTCTGGCTGATCTGGCTGATCGTCGCGCAGCGCCGCGCGATCCGCGCCAACCGCATGTTCGTCGCCGAGATTTCCGCCCCGGTCGAGGAAAAGCGGCTCAGCCCGGGCGAGGAAAACGTCGCCGCGGTCGGCGCCAAGTTCCAGGACGTCATGGTCGAGTTGAAGCGCCGCAAGCTCGGCGGCCGCAAGTTCCTGCGCGAGATGCCGTGGTATGTGATCGTCGGCCCCCCGGCGACCGGCAAGACGACGGCCTTGCGCCAATCCGGCCTCAACTTTCCGATCGACCTGACCGACGATCTGCAGGGCATCGGCGGTACCCGCAACTGCGACTGGTTCTTCTCCGAAAACGCAGTGATGATCGACACCGCCGGGCGCTATGTCCAGCAGGAAAGCCAGCCCGATGTCGACGCCGTGGAATGGCTGGGTTTCCTCGATCTGTTGAAGAAGCATCGTGGCCGTCGTGCGCTGAACGGCGTCATCGTTGCGCTTGGGATCGACGCGCTGTCCGAGGGCGACGAAGCCGTCAAGGCGCATGGCCGCAAGATCCGCAGGCGCCTGGCCGAGCTCGAAGAGCGGCTGGAAATCCGCCTGCCAGTCTATCTGATGCTGACCAAGGCCGATCTGATCAGAGGCTTCGAGGCTTTCTTCGGCGGCCTGTCGACGGCGGCGCGCGAACAGGTATGGGGGACGACCTTCCCGCTCGATGCACGCGTCGACGCCAAGATGATCGCGGGCGAAATCACGACGCTGTCGAGGGAGCTGGAAAAGCGGCTGGTGCCGCGGCTGGAGGATGAGGACAAGCTGGCCGAACGGGCCGAGATCTTCCGCTTTCCCGCACAGCTGCAAAGCCTGTCCGAGCCGATCCAGGTGCTGGTCGAGGCGATGTTCGGCGAGAGCCGCTACGAGGAGGCAGCCTGGCTGCGCGGCCTCTATCTCACCTCGGCGACCCAGGAAGGCGCGCCGATCGACCGGCTGACCGCGGCGCTGGCCTCCTCCTTCGGGTTGCCGGCACGACGCACGATGCCGGCGCAGCGCTTCGAGAAGCGCAGCTTCTTCCTCAAGAACCTTTTGACCGAGGTGATCTTCAAGGAGGCCGGGCTCGGCACCTTCGATCCGCTGGCGCAGCGCCGCCGCAGCTGGATCTGGCGCGGTGCCGCCGCTGCCTGCGCGGCTGCGGCCATACTCGCCGGCGGCCTGTTCACCTGGTCCTACTACGACAACCGCAACGCCATCGCCGCGCAAGCCGGCCAGTTCGAAGCACTGCAGGCGCCGCTGACGTCGACCGCCGCGACGCCCGCCTCGGTGCTGCAGCCGGCTATGGACGTTGCCCTGACCGCCATGGACGAAGTCGCCAATGCCAGGACTGCGCCTCCGAACAAGGCACAGGACCTGCTCGGACCATCGGCTTCGGCCGAGATGATGCGGGCGCAGACCGACACCTATGACCACGCTCTGCGCAACGTGCTGGAGCCGCGCATGGTGGCGTTGCTCGAAGCGACCATGTGGAGGCAGATCCGCGATCCGGACTTCATGCTGGGCGCACTCAAGACCTACCGCATGATGACCGGTCTGTCTCAGATGGACTCCGACTTCGTCGAGAATTGGTGGGTGAACGACCTGCCCGAATTCGCGCCGGCCGCGCCCTTCCCGACCGCCGATGCCGAAGAACACCAGTTGGCCGCGATCCGGCGCATGGCGGTCGATGATAGCTACATCACACCCGACCAGGCGCTGGTCGCCGAAGCGCTGAAAACGGTCTGCACGATCTCGCTGCCGGCGCGGGCCTACAAGCAATTGCTGGCCGATCCGGCGGTGGCCGGATTGAAGGAATGGATCCCCGCCAATTTCGCCGGGCCGAACGGCGCCAAGGTGTTTTCGCGACGCTCCGACAAGACGCTGCGCGTCGGCATATCGGGCGCCTTCACCTATGACGGCTTCCACGATGCGATCCTCGACCGGGTCGAGGATGTCGCCGCCCAGGCGGCACTCGACCGCGCCGTGTTTGCCGGCGGCTGCTCGGAAAATTCCGAGACCTCGGTGTCGGCGCTGTCGGAAGACATTCTGAAGCTTTACTATGACGACTATATCGCGCAGTGGGATAGTTTCCTGCGCGACATGCGGCTGGCGCCGCTGAGCGACCTCAACATTGCCAGCGAGAATCTGAAAGACCTTTCCAGCGCCGATTCCGCGCTGAAGCGGCTGCTGACGGCGGTGGTCCAGGAGGTCGACCTCACCCGCTCGGACGAGGCGCCGACCGACGACAAGGCGGCGGCGAAGGGCGGCTCGAAACTGCTGGGCAAACTCGGCAAACTGGGCAAGATCGTCAAGACTGGCGCCAAGCTGCTGCCGCGCGCAGGATCGGCCAGCGAAGTCGACCTGACCGGCACGCTGGTGGCCGAACACTTCAAGCCGCTCAAGAGCACGATTGCCGAGGTCGACGGCCAGCCGCCGGCGCTCGATGCCGCGGTCGTTGCGCTGACGGCGCTGTCCAATGTGCTGCAAACGGTGACCGCCAATCCCGACCCGCAGGACGCGATCAAGAAACAGGGCGGGCTGGCCGAACTGACCGGCGCCGTCGCCCGCCAGGCACAGATCCTGCCCGACCCGGTCAACACCTGGCTGAGCGGCATTGCCGGCGACACCAGCGGGTTGACGCAGAAGGCCGTGGCCTCCGAGCTCAACGCCATCTGGCGCGCCGACATCCTGCCCTTCTGCCAGGCCGCGCTCAACGACCGCTATCCGTTCAGCCCAGACAGCGCCGTCGACGTCAATGTGCGCGACTTCGCCCGCCTGTTCGGACCGGCAGGGATGATCGACGGCTTCATCAACGACCATCTGATCAGCTATGTCGACACCTCGGCGCAGCCTTGGAAATGGCGTGCCGATTTCGGCCTCGACCCATCGGCGCTCGCCGCCTTCGAGCAGGCGCGGCGCATCCGCGACGATCTCTTTCCCGGTGGTCAAGGCCCGGTGATGGCGTTCACGCTGGAGCCGACCGACCTGTCGCCCAACGTCACCCGCGTGACGCTCAACCTCGACGGCCAGAACCTGGTCTATTTCAACAATGCGACGCGACCTCAGCCGATGACGTGGCCCGGCAAGGACGGCACCGGCGTCATCTCGCTCGCCTTCCAGCCGATCGACGGCTCGCCCGAAATCATGCTCAACGAGACCGGCAGCTGGGCGTGGCTGAGGATGCTGCGCGGCGGCCGCTTCACCGGGACGTCGCTGTCCGATGTCTACAGCCTGCGGCTGGGGACGAAAGGCATGTACGCCGATTTCAAGCTCAAGGCGGCGAGCGTCGAAAATCCCTACAACCTCCAGATGTTTAAGAAATTCTCATGTCCGCCGCAGATCTGATCCTGCCTGGCTTCTACGGCAAAATGCCCGCCACCGGCGACTTCGTCAGCCGGCGGCTGACGGGCGAGTTCCTGCGCCTGTGGGACCGCTGGCTGGCGCAACACCTGGTGCCATTGTTTGGCCAGGACATCTGGCCCCCCGCCACCGCGCTGCGCTTTCTGGCCGGCGCGAATTCCTTCGGCGCGTCGGCGGGCATCATCCTGCAAAGCGCCGACAAGGTTGGCCGGAAATTCCCCTTGAGCATTGTCGCCGTGCTACCCGAAACGCCTGTCTCGCTGACGCATGCCGAGGCATGGTTTGCCGGAATTGAGGAGGCCGCCAGCGCCGCCCAGCGTGGCGAGCTGACGCCCGACGAACTGGACGCGGCTTTGACGGCACTGCCGATGCCACAGGCCGAGCCGGGCGAAGAGCTGATCGCCGACATGGTGATGTGGACGGCGCACTCCGACATTTTCGACATCGACCCGCACGCGCCGCAAACGACGCTGGAGACAATCCTCGCCGGCAGCTG
Source organism: Mesorhizobium sp. P170090 (assembly GCF_057786115.1). Taxonomy (NCBI): domain Bacteria; kingdom Pseudomonadati; phylum Pseudomonadota; class Alphaproteobacteria; order Hyphomicrobiales; family Phyllobacteriaceae; genus Mesorhizobium; species Mesorhizobium sp. P170090. The sequence goes on along the minus strand of NZ_JBYNWH010000001.1, from coordinate 2,547,099 downwards.
GGAGACCAGCTGATGGGAGCGCAACTCTGATGTTCGTCAGCCAGAACACCACCCCGTTTCTCGCCGAGACTTTTCCCTATCAGGACAAGCATTGCGTGAAGTTCTGCGTCGCGGTCGTTCGCGCGACATACGATGTCGATGAGCAAGGCAACTGCACGCCCAGCACGACGCAGTCACCCTTCGTCTACGCCGATACCCACTACGGCGATCCCGAGACAACGTCGGTACGCGTCGAAAGTGATTTCGTTCCGGTCAAGCCAAAATGCGAAGTGCTGCTCGACGCCCAGGCGGTCGCACCAATCGGCCGTCCAATGGAATCGATGGAAGTTGCGCTGATCGGGCCCGGCATCGACAAACGCGCCATCCTCACCGGGCAAAGACGCTGGTTCAAGACAGGTCTGGGTGTGCAGGCCTCACGGACTACGCCCTTTGTCAGCATGCCTCTCGCGTGGCATCTCACTTTCGGGGGAACTGACAGGACAGATCCCGAGAAGCCGCACGGCGATGGCGTGAACCCTATCGGCACCGGCTTCCTGGTGAGCCAAGCCAATCCCGACGGTGTCCTTTTGCCGTGCGTGGAGCACCCGCAATCACGTGTCCGCATCTGGAACGACCGCGTGAAGCCGATCGGCTTCGGCCCGGTGCCGCGCTTCGCCAAACAGCGCGCGCAATATGCGGGCACCTATGACAAGAACTGGCTCGACAATATTTTTCCCTACTTGCCGACGGATTTTGATGATCGCTATTTCCAGGCGGCGCCACAAGATCAGTGGCTTGATCTGCTCAGTGAAGGGATGGTTTTCGGCTGCCTGGGGATGACTGAAAGAGGGCGCTTCGCGGCTAGGTTGCCAAGGCTCTCCGTGCCCGTCCGGTTTGTCTACGAAGACCGCATTGAGCGCAAGACCCTCGTTCCCGACACGTTGAACATCGTGCCGCACGAAGGCAAAATCGTGTTAGTGGGCCGGGTGAGCACGAAGGTTCCGCGCAAATTCGTGAAACTGCAGCAGGTGGAGATTGGCGTTAATCTCATCCCGGATGATGATGACAAGCCACACTACGCTGGACTGGGCGTGGCAATTGAAGCCCTGAAAAACCAACGGCGCCTGTCATGAGTTGGGTCTCCTGCATCAGCCTAGTGACACCGGTTGGCTACAGCGCCGCCAGTTCGATCGCGGCCATGCGGGGAAAAATAGCCGCATTCAACGAGCTGAGCTATCATGATGCGGAAGGCGAGCCGATCATCGGCGCAACAGTCGACGCCTTGCCGCTCAAGCTGCGAGGTCGCGAGCGCATCTCGGCGCTGGTCAAACTCGCATTCGAGCAACTCGATGCCGACACCGTGACCGGTCTGCCTTGGGGGCAGATGCCCCTTCTGTTGTGCACGCGTGAGAACGAAATGCCTGGTGGCAGGCTCAAAGGAATTCTGGCGGGAATAACACTACCGGACGGACGCGGGCTGACGGGACCGAAGCTGCTGCATATCGCGGGCGGCCCTGTCGCGGTTTTCACCGCATTGTCCCATGCCGAGACGCTTTTGAAGAGCGAAGGATATCCCGCATGCATCATCGTCGCCGTCGATAGCCTGGTGGATGCGCGCACATTGTCGTGGCTTGATCTACATCAGCGATTGAAAACCAGTGCAGTCACCGACGGACTGGTTCCTGGTGAAGCTGCCGGGATCCTGGTGGTGACGCGCGATGCCGCTTCTTTGACCGCGATCAGCATTCTCGGCATCGGTTTTGGCGTCGAGGGGTCGACCTTGTTCAACGAGACGCCCTTCCGAGCCGACGGCTTGAGCGCCGCCCTGAAGGCCGCGCTTGCCGATGCCGGCGTGCCTATGCACAAAGTCTCGTTTCGCCTGTCCGACGTTGCGGGTGAAAGCTACGCTTTCGAAGAGTTGGTGCTGGCACAGATGCGCAATATGCGTGAAGTCCGGCCCTGCCAAGACGTTTGGCACGCAGCGGATTGCATTGGCGACAGCGGCGCCGCCGCCGGCATCATCCAGTTCGCCTGGGCCGAGCAAGCCTATGCGCGCAACTATGCGCCGGGAAAGCTCGCCGCGCTTCACGCAAGCTCTTGCTTCGGCCCAAAGGCCGCAGCAATTGTGGCACCCAGAAGGCCTAGTTGACCGATGACAAAGGACGTCTTCGCCGAGAAGTGGGAAATCGCCGGCAAGAACGGCATGAACAAGTCATTGGCGCGCTTTCCCGACGTGTGTCTGTCACCGCCTTCGCCGCCAGCCGGGCCTATCCCGGTTCCTTATCCTGACACGTCGTTTTCGAAAGACCTCCAAGAAGGGTCCGAGACGGTCAATATCGGCGGCAAACCCGCCGCGCTCGCCCAAAAGTCCTATTACAAATCGTCGCCTTTGGGCAACGAGGCGGCCACCCGGAGCTTTGGCGCGTCTGTCGTCACCCACCAAATCACCGGCAAGACCTACTTCCAAGCCTGGGCGATGACGGTGAAGTTCGAGGGCAAGAACGTTTGCCGGCATATCGACATAACAACAAGCAATCACGCCTCGCAGATCGGCGCAACGCCACCGGCGCCTACGAATGAAACCCAGGACATGAAACAGGCCAAGGCGGCCATCCAAGCCGGCAAATGTCCCTGTTGCGGCAACCCTTTGCATAAGTGGCAGAAGGACCCCAAGACCAAGAGACCGTATCGGGTGATGACGGCGGGCGCCTTCTGGCGAAAGCAGATCAGCTTGATCAAAGTGCCGGACAAGCAGGCCGAGAAAGATACACTAACTGAGACCCTCGAGCGGATGAACAGAAGAAAGACCAGGCAGCGCAAGAAAAGAAAGGACGGCCAGCCGAGTTGCCCAAATGTCCAGACGAAGGAGAACCAGGGCTGCGCACTCCATTTCGACATACCTCAGCATCGCGATAAGATTACGCGACATCGTCCGACCGTGAAGCGACCACTTGGTCCAACAGCGGCCCAGGCAGCGGGCGACGCCTTCAGCTCGAAGAAGAAGAGCGCGGTTCTGAGTATCTGGAGCAAGATGAACCCGACGAATCCGATTCCCGCTGCTTATCCCCCTCCAAACAAGCCACCACCTAGCAAACTAAACCACAAGACGCCGCGCATGGCAGGTGGTTGCAACGATCAAGGAAACGTCGTTCCCCAGCACTACATGAACACCAAGGCGTGCAACGATATCGAAGATGACCAGAGCGAACTGGAAAAGGTCGCGAGCCTAATTTATTGAGTAGACATGGAACACTATCCAAAGATCGCCAACACCGCATTCGAGGAACTCAGCTATGGGTTTCATCCCAAGTCGTTCGACCTCTATGCGTTGGACCTAGCCCGCCTCGAAACGAGCACACGCGCATGGGAGCGGATAGCAGCGGTTCTGCTAGGATGCACGCGCGGAAACTTTTCAAGGCTTCCGGAACTCGGCCCGTTGATGCGAGACAATCCGCTTTACCTACTTTGGCATGCGATCGCCAACATTTCCGGTTATGCCGGCACACTTCAGTCGGTGCGGCAGACTTTCGATCATATCGAGGACAAAAGCGGAGACAATTTCCTCTATTTCCTGGCAATTGCACTGGGAGCTACATCCAACCTCTCTGCGGTCGACTACCTTATGGAAGCGCACAAACGAGCTGGGGACATCGAGCCGCTAAGACAGATCGAGCAGGAAATATCCTTCCTTCTTGAAGCCGAGGATGGCCCATTGATGGCGGGTTCCATGGAGGAAGTCTTGACGGATGAGGGCTGGGTCGAGAGAGCTAACCGCGAGAGATATTTCGACCAAGTGAAGCAGGCGCGCGATGCGGTGCTAGAGCGCGTAGGCTCCAAGCATATTCCGATCTATGGAGGCGAGGCGATCGACATCGCCAAGATTGCGAAGCGCATGTATCGCAACTTGAAACAGGACGAGGAGCGGGAGCAAAGGCTGGCACGGGAAGCGACGCTGTTCGAGGCTACCACAGGCATCAATTGCTCGAAAATGTTCGATAGAAACGGCAACTTGAAATCGTTGCAGGCTGCCGGAATCCTCGAGACATTTTTCGACAGCGATGAGATCGGGGGCTTCAAGGCGGGGCAGAGATATTTTTTCGGTCACCCGATAGGGATCTGAGCAGTTCCACGCGTGTGCGGAGAGATCGCTGCTGCAAGGTTGGCCCTATCCGAAAAATCCACTCGCCTTGGCCCACTCCATGACTTTGTCAGCCAGCGGGATTTTTTGCTCGCCATATTCGAAGCGGTGGACAAATTCCAAACCGGCTTCGGCTGGGTCAATGGTGAACAAATCATCTTCTTGCGCAGCGTCGGGGAAGAGCTCCAGAAAAGCCGCACCCGCTGCGGCGGCCATCGCGGGTTCGCGCATGCGATCGACGAGCCAGTTGAGTTGGGTCTTGTCGTTGAGCATCCCAACTGCGCGGACAGCCGCCGGGTTCGCGGCGCGCATCAGACCTCCCAGCCAGGATCGGACTTCCCTCGACTGCGTTGTCTTGATCAAAGTACGCAGCGCGGTGAGTGCGTTAGCGTCGTCTGATGCGGCTACGGCCTCAAGATCGGGCCTAACCCGCTCCCCAAATCCAAGCTCTGCGAGTGCGACACCGGCCCAGAAGCGTACCTGGGCATCGCGATCATCGAGCAGCGCCGCGACAACCTGGACAAGCTCGATATGTCGAAGTCTCGCCGTGAGCCTAAGACCGATACACCGCGTCTCTGCGCCAGAGTCCTTTAGCAAACGCAAAAGCGTTCTGCCGGGGTCCATCTTGTGCACGTCGATCGCGTGAGCGGCAAGTTGCCGCTTAACGGGATCCTCGTGCGACACCCACTGTCTGACCCACCTCGCGATCTTGTCCGCTCGATGGATTTCCAACGCGCCAACAAAGCCGTAGGCTGCGTTCCTTTCAGCGCGGAAGAATTCAATCGACTCGTTCAGGCTTTTTTCGTCTTCCAGCTCAATTGCCAGCCATGCACACGTGAAAAGTTCGCCTTTGTCGGGAAAATCGGCCCATTGTTCGATGGCAAATGGCCAAGCCGCCGCGCCGGCGATCCGCAGCGCGTCTAGATGCACCTCAAGCCGGTCGCCAAAGCTCTTTGCCACCTGAACGTCCGGCGGGTCTGCATTCAGCAGCGTATCTCTTTGCGCCCAAAGGAATGCCACCAATTCGACATGCTGACGGAGCACGTCATCAGCCACCCTGTTGGGCCGCGCCTGCGTTGTGACCTGTGGCCCAGTCATCAGTTCAGATTCACGGAGCCACCGCGGATATTGTTCGCACCGCTAGCATGGCTCACGATGTATTTTCCGCGAAGCGAGATATGTCCATCACTGTCAAGTATGAGACTGGACTTTCCGCAGCGAAGTTCGATCCTCTTCGAGGCCTTCAGTCGGACATATTCACCATCGCTGATAACGCGCTGGGCCGCGCGCTTGCGGGCTGGTTCGATGATCGGTCCCATGATGAGCGGACGTCTCGGGTCGCCGTCCTGAAACAGCAACGCCACTTCTGATCCTATCATAGCCTGATTGAGCTCAACCAGGCTTCTGGCCCTCAGCGCCACATCCTCGGGATTGCCGGGAAATACAACCAGCGGACCCTGATCGTCGAAACCAAGGAACAGCCCGATGACCACCCCATAGATACGCTCGACAACTTTGCTCATCGCGACCTCAATTCTCGTTGATCTTCGAGCCCTTCAGGATGATGTCACCCGAGGCCTTGGCGTTGATCTTACCAGATGCCTTCAAGAAAATGTCCTTTCCCTCCACAACGATCGTGCCATCCTTTTTCATGACAACCTTCGAACTTCCGCATGTTAGGGTGATGTCGTCCGCCGCTTCGATCGACAGGCTTTTGCCAGACTTTGTAACCGAGTCTTCCTTGATGTCGGTAAGGCTACCCTTTGCAATGTTGAGCATGAACCCGCCACCAACTTCAGTGGAGTCATTCGACGTGATTTTGGCTATGCGCGAAGCGCCTACATCGGTGGCCTGTGACGCGGCGATCGCGACGGTCTGGCCAGCACCGATGCTGATGCTCTGATCGGCGCCGATGGTCCAGGTATCGCTCGTGCCTATGTTGTGCGTCTGGCTGATGCCCACGGTCATTGAGCGTGTCGCGCCGATGGTATTGGTCTGCACCGCACCCACGGTTCGGGTCTCGGAGGCCCCAACGGTATCGACCCGCGCCGCGCCAACAGTCACCGTCTGCACGATCGCCACGGTCTGCGTGTGATTAGCGCCGATCGTCTCGGTCGAGTTGGAGCCGATGCTTATCGTCTCGTTCGAACCCACCGTCAGCGAGCGGTTGACGCCGACGGTCTCGGTGTCGTTGTTGCCGATATCGGTGGTCTGGTCGACGCCGACCTTGACCGTCTTGTTGTTGCCGACGTCCTCGTCGAGGTTGTGGCCGACCGAGTGCTTGGCGTCGTGGTCGATGCGGTCGGACTGGTCGTGCTGGACCAGCTTCTTGCGATCATTTTTGATCAGAAGGTGGTGGTCCTTCTGCGCCTGGAAATTGACCAGTTCGGAGCCGGCCTTGTCCTCGAACATCAGCTCGTTGTAGCCGCCACCGCCCTTCGACGAGTTGGATTTCCAGCCCGACTGCGTGGCGTTGCCGGGCAGCCCGTAGGGCGGCATCTGCGAGGCGTTGTAGACCCGGCCGGTGATGATCGGCAGATCCGGATTGCCTTCGATGAAATCGACGATCACTTCCTGGCCGATGCGGGGAATCTGGATGAAGCCCCAGCCGCTGCCGGCCCAGGTCTGCGACACGCGCACGAAGCACGAGCTCTTCTGGTCCTTCTTGCCCAGGCGGTCCCAGTGGAACTGCACCTTCACCCTGGCATATTTGTCGGTGAAGATTTCCTCGCCGGACGGACCGACGACCGTCGCCGTCTGTGGCCCGCGCATGATCGGCCGCGTCGTGATGCGCGGTGGCCGATAGGCGACTGAAGTCGGCGCCACGCCGAGCACGACCTTGAAATTCTCGCCATCGGTGTCGACGCCGGCGCGGTAGCCCGGATCGAACAGCCGGTATTCGGCGCTGACGACCAGATACTCCTTGTTCTGGTCTTTGCGCGGAAAGCCGTCGAGCTTGAAGGTGCAGCCGGAGAACAGGCCGCGCACGGTGCCGACGGCGGCAATGCGCATATGCGGCGCCTGGATTTCTTCGCGCCTGATCGCCGCCAGGCTGTCGCCGCGGCCGACTTCCAGATGCGCGCCGGGGTGGCGATAGTTCTCGCCGGCAGCCTGCTTGTGGCCGAAGGGCTGCGCCGACTTCGCCATCAAATCGGCGGCGGGTTTTTCGAAGTCATAATCGGTGTGGGCATAGGCGCCGGGGCGCACCGCGCTGCCTGGAATCCAGTCGGTGATGTATTCGACGTCGCGGCGCGAGCCCTGCCCTTCGAACTGATATAGCACCGTCTCATAGCCCGGCGCTGGCTTGAGCTTGCTCATGGCGTCGGCCAGGATCAGTGTGTGCTCACCCTCGGCATGCTCGAAGAAGTACATTATGCCTTCATGCTCGAGCAGCCGCTGCACGAAATCGAGGTCGCTCTCGTCGTACTGCACGCAATATTCGCGCGGCGGATAGGAGCCTTGCAAGCGCTTCTCGAACTTGGCGATGCCGCCATATTTGGAGAAAATCTCCTCCACGATCTCGACGGCGGTCTTGTCCTGGAAAATGCGGCAGTCGGTGGTATTGCCGAGGAACCACAGCCACGGCCTGACGACCGCCTCATAGTGAGCCAGCCGATCTTCGATGCGGGTAAGGCGAAACTCGGCGATGAGGCCGCTGAACCAGCGCTTGGGGTCGGCCTCCCCTTCGATCGAAACGGCGCCGCCCAGCATCTTCAGCGGGTCGATATCGGCATTGGTCGAGACAAATCCAACGGTGTAGGCAAGGCAGCGGCTGATCTCGTCGCGGCCGACGAGATGCGTGAAAGTCAACAGTTCGGCGCCGACCGGCGTCTGCACAAGCGCGGCGCGTTGTTCACTCGGCATGGGTCGTGCCCCTCCTGAGCGCTAGTGTGGCAGGTTCGAAGCCCTTCTTGTGTTAACGACCTCACGTTCAGGGATATTTCGCAACTTGCCACCCAAGCCATGTTGAGCCTACCACATGTTCAATGGCAGACCAAAGAGGACAAGCGGCAGGCCGTTGCTGTTTGCGCCGCTTTCGCCAGTGTGAAACGCCGCTCTCCCGCTGTGCCCGCAAGCTGCTAGACTGTGGCACATCGGATCAATGGAAACGGCAGCGGTCGACGGTCCATAGCGCATGTTCATCAGTCTGCAGATCAGCAATGTCGATGTCCTGCCTGCCGGGCTGCCGCCCGGCTACGCATCGCGCGACCGCGGCTTCGAGATCGGGCGGGAGAACTGCGCCTGGACCTTGCCCGATCCGGACAAGTTCATCTCCGGCCGACATTGCGAAATCCGCTACGAAGGCGGCGCCTTTTTTCTCCACGACGTCTCGCGCAACGGCACATTCGTCAACGGGTCGAGCCAGCGCCTGACCGGCCCGCATCGGTTGGCGCAAGGTGACCGGCTCCGGATCGGCCGCTATATCGTCTCGGTGTCGATCGATGACGGGAACCCAGCCTTCGGTGGCCATGGTTCGACGCAACGGCAGATGCCCGTTGCCGGATCCTTTCCAGACCATGTCGCATCGCCACGGTCACCGACCGCGCCACCCGCTTCGGTCTCCAGCCGGCCGCAGCAAGCCGACGAGATCCTGCGCGCGATTGCCGCCGGCGCCGGCATTCCGCCAGAGGTGCTTTTGCTGCGCCAACCGCAGGAGGTAGCCGGCGAGATCGGCGCGGTGCTGCGCATCCTCGTCGACGAGCTGGTGTTGCTGTTGAAGGCGCGCGCCGCTGCAAAAGTCCTGGCCAAGACCAGCGACCGGACCATGATCAATTCCGCCGACAACAATCCGCTAAAGTTCGTGCCCGGGACAGACGAAATCCTCGACATCATGTTCGCGCGGCGCAGGGCCGGCTATCTCGATGCCAGGCACAGCATCGAAGACGCTTTCCACGACCTCAAAACACATGAATTCGCCACCTTCGCCGCCATGCAGGCAGCGCTGTCGCGGTTGCTTGACGATCTGTCGCCCGAGGCGATTGCGAAAAAACTGCCGCCATCCTCCTTTGCCTCGAAGAAAACGCGCGCCTGGGACGCGCTGGTCGCGACCTGGCGGGCCAAGGAGGAAGCGCACGAGAACGGCATGCTGGACATATTCCTCACCTATTTCAGTGAAGCCTATGCCAAGGCCGCCAAACAGAAGACCGGCAAGGGCTAAGCCCGCGCACCGCTGAAGACACCGTGAAGGCGACCCGAGCACGGGCCGGCCACCAAAATTGCGCCGGGTTTCCATCGCAACCTTCTGAGACTACGATCACATACGACGATTGAGCACGCGGGTACGGTTGGTCGACCTCGGGGGTCTGCGGCACATGTCATGTCACGGCGAGATAGCGTCCTGCGGTCCGCGTTTGCGCGGACATGGCGCTGTGCGTCGCGGCGCGCGGGCGTAGAGGCAGGGATCGGCGATGAGCTCGAAGGATGATCCTTTCGATCCGACCGGCAAAACCGTCATCCGCCCCAGCCGCCCCAATCCCGGCCGCAAGCAAAAGACGGTTCTCGCCCGCGATGCGCCGGCCCCCGGCAGTACGGTGATCGCCCCTGCCAGCGTCCCGGAACCCACGGTTTTCGACCCCAACGCCGGCCGCCAGCCGCCACCCGACGTCACGGGGACGGTGATCTATCAGGGTACGCCCTTCACTGAGGCGCCGGCCGATCCGCCCGTTCACGGCTCAGCCGGGACGGCGGGGAAAACGCCATGGGATGCGCTGCTCGGCGCCAGCGACGGCGTCGACTATGGCGCGGCCAACCCGATCGTCGCTGCCGCGGCGCCCTTGCTGATGCTGCTTGGGCATCTGCGGCTGATGGCTGTCGAAAGACCGGCCGAGAAGCTGGCGCAGCATGTCGCCGGCCTGATCGAGGATTTCGACCGCAAGATCGCCAGGACCGATACCTCGGAAGAGGATGCGCGCATCGCCAGCTATGTGCTTTGCGAAACCGCCGACGATATCGTCGCCAATCTGCCCGGTTCCAGCCGGGATGCTTGGGCGCAGCAGGCCATGCTGCAGCGCTTCTTCCAGGTCAAACCCACCGGCGCCGGTTTTTTCCAGGCGCTGAACACGGTGCTGGCGACGCCGGAACCTCATCGCAATCTCATCGAGCTGATGCATGTCTGCCTGTCGCTTGGCTTCGAAGGCCAGTATCGCGGCCAGCCGCGCGAGAGCCTCGAACGGGTCCGCCGCGACGTCTACGAGACATCAGCCTATTTCCGCGTCCCCGGTGACGACGACATCTCGCCGCGCTGGCAAGGCTTGTCGGTCACATCGGCGCAAGGCTCCAGGCGGGTTCCGCTCTGGGTCATAGCCGCTGCAACCGCGGCGGGCTTGACCGCAGCCTTTTTCACGCTGCGCGTGCTCATCACCAATGATGGCGAGGCTGTTGCCGGCGAGTTGCTGGCGCTCAATCCGGCGACGCCGGTCACCATCGAGCGCACCGGCTTCGTCCCGCTGACCGAGGAGGTGAAGGTCGTCGCAGCGCCAACGACGATTGCGCAGGTCGATCGCATCCGCACTGCCTTGGCCAAGGAGATCGAAGGCGGCGGCGTCAGCGTCGGCACCAAGGGTGATTTCATTATCGTGGAAATCAGCAACGCCCTGCTGTTCCAGTCGGGACGAGCCGAGGTCAAGCCGGAGTTCGAGCCGGTGGCCGCCAGCATCGCGGCGGCTCTCGACGCGGAGCGCGGGCCGATCCGGATCGTCGGCCACACCGACAACGTCAAACCGAAGAAGACCAGCGCCTTCAAATCGAATTTCGACCTCTCCGTCGCACGTGCCCAGTCGGTGGAAAAGATGATCGCAGCGCATTTCAGCGATCCGTTGCGGACAAAGGTCGAGGGCAAGGGCGAGGACGAGCCCATCGCCGACAATGCAACGCCGGAGGGCCGCGCCAAAAACCGCCGTGTCGATGTAATGATCCCGCGGGAGGAGATGCTGTGACCGGCTGGCTGCTGCGCATCTTCAGCGCGCTCGCGCTCGCCGGCTTTGCAGCCGCGGTCTGGTACGCCGGCCCGTTGATCCGCTTTGCCGGCGCCCGGCCGTTGGATCCCATCTGGCTGCGGGCAGCGATCATCGGCATCGTCGTCGGAACGGTGGCGATCATCTACGCAATCCGGTTCTGGCGCAGGCGCAAGGCGCAGAAGGCGCTGGAGGCCGCCATGGCCAGCGCCGAGGATGACGGCAGCGATGCAAAGGTGCTGGAAGCTCGCATGAACGAAGCGGTCGCGACGCTCAGGCAATCGAGCGGCAAGCGCAACTTCCTCTACGACGTGCCCTGGTACATCGTCATCGGCCCGCCGGGCGCCGGCAAGACCACCGCGCTGGTCAATTCCGGCCTGAACTTTCCGCTTGCCGGGTCGGGCCAGGCGCAGCCGGTGGCGGGTGTCGGCGGTACGCGCAATTGCGACTGGTGGTTCACCGACGAGGCGGTGCTGATCGACACGGCCGGGCGCTACACGACGCAGGATTCCCATGCACGGACCGACAGCAAAAGCTGGCTGGCGTTCCTGTCGCTGCTCAAGCGGCACCGGACGCGTCAGCCGATCAATGGCGTCATCCTGGCGATCAGCCTTGCCGATCTGATGGCGGACGGCGAGCAGGCGGCCCGTGTCGCCGAGATCCGCAGCCGCCTGCAGGAAATCCACGAGGTCCTGAAGGTCCGCTTTCCCGTCTATGTGCTGTTCACCAAGGCCGACCTGGTCTCCGGATTCATGGAATATTTCGGCGGTTTCGACGAAGCACGCCGGCGCAAGGTGTGGGGCGCGACCTTCCAGACCGCCGAGCGCGGCCTGAACATGGTCGCGGAAGCGCCAGCCGAATTCGACGCGCTGGTGAAGCGCCTGACCGAAGAGATGAGCGAGCGGCTGCAGGCGGAGACCGATCCGGTCGCGCGCATCGCCATTTTCGGCTTCGCCGCGCAGCTCGGCGCGCTGAAAGGCCGGATCGTGCATTTCCTCGAGGGCGTTTTCGAGCCGACGCGCAAGCAGCTGAACGCCCCCCTGCGCGGCCTGTATTTTTCTTCCGGCACGCAGGAAGGCACGCCGATCGACCAGTTGCTGGGCAGCATAGGCCGCAGTTTCGGCAGGAGTGCCCAGGCGCATCTTTCCGGCACCGGCAAAAGCTTCTTCCTGCACGATCTGTTGAGCCGCGTCATTTTCGCCGAGTCCGGCTGGGTGTCCTATGACAGGGCGGCCGACAGGCGCGTTGCGATCGCCCGCTACGCCGGCCTGACAGCGATCGCGGCCATAGCGATCGCCGCGCTTGGCGTTCTCGGCCTGAGCTTTACGACCAACAAATCGCTGGTCGCCGCGACCGGCCAGGCGGCAGGCCAATACCGCGCGACAGCCGCGCCGCTGCTGGCCAGCACGACGGTGTCGGATGCCGACCTCGAAACCGTCATCGGTGCGCTAGATGCGCTGCGCGGCCTACCAGCCGGCTATGACACCAAGGATCAGCCGACGCCGGCCACGGCGACGTTCGGCCTCAGCCAGCGCGAGCGTATCCTTTCGGCTTCCGAGACTGCCTACCGGCAAGGGCTGGAGCGCATGTTCCGCTCGCGCCTGCTGTTCCAGCTCGAACGCACGATCGAGGCCAGGATGGCCGATCCGATGGCGCTGTACGAGCCGCTGAAGATTTACCTGATGCTGGGCGGCAAGGCGCCGAAAGTGGATGACGAGCTGGTCGTCACCTGGCTGAAACGGGACTGGGAACAGAACCGCTATCCCGGCGCCCACAATCGCGACGGCCGGGCGCAATTGGAGAAGCATTTGCGCGCCATGCTGGCGCTCGACAACGACCAGGATCCCTCGTTCGAACTCAACCGCACGCTGGTCGAATCCGCCCAGCGCTCGCTCGGCCGCATGAGCCTTGCCGATCGCGCCACCGCTCTCATCCAGTCGGCCACCTATGCGGCGGCGCTGGACGATTTTTCGGTGGCCTCGCAAGCCGGCCCGGAAGCGCCGATGCTGTTCGAGCGCAATGACGGAAACGATCTCGCCGGCCTTCGCGTCCCCGGTCTCTACACCCATGCCGGCTTCGACTTCTATCTGGCGCAACTTGCCAGGAGCGCGCAGGCGCTGGTCGACGATCAATGGGTGATCGGCTCGAGCGGCGAGCAAGGCGGTTTCGACCAGGAATTGCTCAAGCTCGGCCCGGAGCTGCTCGATCGCTATGGCAAGGGCTTTGCGGCGGCGTGGAACGAGGTGCTCGACAGGTTGAAGTTCAAGGCAATGGCCGCCGACAAACCGCAATATCTGGCGCTGTCCGCAGCGGGATCACCGAGTTCGCCGCTGATGCAGCTGTTCGAGGCGATCGCGCGCGAAACAGCTTTGACGCAAGAGCGCAATCCGGCTGCGCCGTCTCAAGACAGCGACCAGGAAACCGCCGCGCGCGCCAAGGGCCTCGCCCGCATCGGCATCGAGATTGCGGCGCGCAAATCGCAGAGCAGGGCCGGGACCGCCTTTGTCAGCACCCAGAACAAGGATCCCGGCGCCAACATCGAAGCCCAGTTCCGGTCTTTCCAGGCTTTGGTGGCCGGGGCGCCGGGGCAGCGGCCGCTCGACGCCCTGACCCAGAATTTCCGCGAAATCTATCAGAGCGTGCGGCTGGCCGCCGATGTCCCCGCCCAGACGGACCAGGCCAACGCCAATCTGCAGCTGCAGATATCGACTCTACGCGCCAACGCCTCGCGGCTGCCGAAGGCGCTGGCCAGGATGGTGAGCGCGGCGGCGGACGATTTCGAGGGCACCGTCGCCGAAACATCGACCACGCGTCTCAACGAGATGCTGGAGGAGACCGTCGGCCGTCCGTGCGAAGAGATGATTGCCGGGCGCTTTCCATTCGCCCCCGCCGGTACCGACGATGTCGCCATGGCGGATTTTGCCAGATTGTTTTCTCCAGGCGGGGTTCTCGACCGGTTCTTCGCGCAGAACCTGGCGTCGCTGGTCGACATGAGCGGCCAGGACTGGGACTGGAAGCAGGACACCAGGTTCGGCCGCAATCTGGCGAAATCGACGCTGAAGAACTTTCAGCTCGCGGCACAAATCCGCGCGGCTTTCTTTCCGCTCGGCGGGCCGGTGCCGTCGATCAACATCACCTTCACGCCGCTGTCGCTGCATGGCGATGCCGACATGGCGCTGCTCAATATCGACGGCCAGGTGCTGCAGGCCACCCAGGCCGGCAACACGCCGGGCCTGATTCCGTGGCCGGGCAAGACCGGTTCGGCCAGTCTCAGCCTGACGCCGGAGCTGCCCGGCCGCGAGTCCGCAATCAAGTTCGACGGTCCCTGGGCGTTGAAACGATTGCTGGACAAGGGGCAGGTCACCGCCAATGGCGACAGTCTCGAAGCGCATTTCCTCATCGGCGGGCGCGATGTCGCCTACACGATCAAGACCGGGGAGGACGGTAATCCGTTCACGCTGCCGGCGCTCTCCGCGTTCAGCTGTCCGAAGGCTTTCTGATGGGGAATTGCATGGCAGGACCAGCGATTGCAGGACGCAGAGACAGCGGCGGCACCACACGGTCCGTCATCAGCGGCTTAGATTTCGATACTCTAATGAATGGGGCTGTGGCAGACTGGCCAGGCACGTCAGCCAAGGCGTTGCGGAGCGTAGGCAAGTGAACGATGCCGCCTTTGAGAGCTACGGCGTGAGCCACAAGGGCTGCGTGCGCGACCACAATGAGGACAGCTTTCTGGTCGAGCCGCAGATCGGCCTCTGGGTGGTGGCCGACGGCATGGGCGGGCACGAGGCCGGAGAAGTCGCTTCGGCAAGCATTGTCGAGCATCTGGCGACGATCGGCATCGCCAGTTCGGCGCCGGATCTGCGCGCCCGCTTTGAGGATCGGCTGAACCGGGCGCATGCCGAGATCCGCCGGATTTCGCGCTCACGCGGCGTGACCATCGGCTCCACCGTTGCCGCACTGCTGGCCATGGACGGCAGGTTCGCCTGCCTGTGGTCGGGCGACAGCCGCGTCTATCTCGTGCGCAACGCCGCGATCTCGCAGATTTCGCGCGACCACACCGAGGTCCAGGAACTGCTCGACAGCGGCGCGATCAGCGCGGCCGAAGCGGAGAACTGGCCGCGCCGCAACGTCATCACCCGCGCCATCGGCGTCAACGACGAAATCGCCATCGACTTCCAGCAGGGAGAGACCCTTGCCGGCGACATTTTCATCCTCAGCACGGACGGCCTGACGGCGCATGTCAGTGACGCGGAGATTGCGGCTGCAGTGCTCTCGGCAGCGCCGCAGGCTGCCTGCGAAAAGCTGCTTTCCATGGTGCTTGAGCGCGGCGGCACGGACAACGTCACCATCGTTCTGGTCAAGATCAGAGACAAAGGCAATGGCCTGTCCCGAGCAGAAGGCCGCGACCGATGAGCTCCGACGACAAGACCCGGCTATTGCCCAACATGGCGGATACCAGCGTCGGCACGCAGCTCAGCGGCATCTACGAGCTCGACGAACGCATCGCGTCGGGCGGCATGGGCGAAGTCTATCGCGGCCACAACATCCAGACCGGCGATCATGTCGCGATCAAGATCGTGCTGCCGGAATTCGCCCGCGATCAGACGATCCTGTCGCTGTTTCGCAAGGAAGCCTCGATCCTCAACCATCTGTCGCATGACGCGGTCGTGCGCTACCACGTCTTCACCATAGATCCCGGCATCGGGCGGCCCTATCTGGCGATGGAATTCGTCGACGGCCAGTCGCTGTACGACGTCATGCGCGGCGGGGCGATGGCGACTCCGGATGTGCGCAAACTGTGCCACCGGCTAGCCTCGGGCCTGAGCGCCGTGCACCAGGCCGGCGCCATCCACCGCGATCTGTCGCCCGACAACATCATCCTGCCGGGCGGCCGGGTCGAGCGGGCAAAGATCATCGATTTCGGCATTGCGCGATCGGCCGCGGTCGGTGGCGAGACGCTGATCGGCGGCAAGTTTGCCGGAAAATACAATTACGTCTCCCCCGAGCAACTCGGGCTCTATGGCGGCGAGGTCAGCGAACAGTCCGACATCTACAGCCTGGGGCTGGTGCTGGCGGCGGCGCTGCGCGGCAAGCCGATCGATATGGGCGGCTCGCAATACGAGATCGTCGAAAAACGGCGGACCGTCCCTGATCTCTCCGGCATCGAGGCCGATTTCAGGGACATTGTCGAAGCGATGCTGCAGCCTGACCCGGATGATCGACCGGCCAGCATGGCCGAAATCGCCCGGTTGACGCGCGACGACAGCGACGCGACCTTGCCGCCGGCATCGCTCGCGCCCCGGCCCGGTCTGCCGCGAACCGGGCAGACCGCAGGGCCTGTCTCGAAGGTCGGGAACTCGCCGGCCCAAGGCTTCGGTTCGGCCCCGCCAAGCGGCACGGCGGAGCCGTCTTTCGTGCCGCACGTGCGCCCGGCGCACCTGTCGCACCCGAAACCGGCTGCTGAAACTCCCAAGCGAGCAAGCACACCACCGAAGCGTGCTACTACAGGCAGAAATCTGACGATCGCGGTGCTGTCGGCGGTGGCCGTGGTATCGCTTGGAGGGCTCTATGCATCGGGTATCGTGGGATTCGGAGACCGGCCTCGCGTCACCGACACCGGCAAGCCGCTCCAACCCGAACTGACAAAGCCGATCGTCGCTGACAAGCCCGTTCCGGACACTGCGCCGGTCGAGAAGACGGTGCCAAAGCCGCAACCAGCGGAGACTGCGGCTGAAGATCAGGCCAAAGCGCCGGTCGAGCCGCAGCCGACGCCGCCAGTCGCGTCGAGCGCTACGGGCCCGCTGCCGGCCGCACCAACCGACAAGACCGTCGCGCTGCAACCGCCATCCGGCCCGTCGAAGCCCGATGCCGCGAAGAACCCGGAGCCTGTCAGCACGCCGGTAGAGCCCAAGGCGACAGCGCCGGCCACGCAAACACCTGAACCGACGGCCGAGGCCCCCAAACCCACAGCACCGACGCCGGAACCCACCGCTCAAGCGCCCGAGCCCAAGGCGCAGGCGCCTGAACCGACCGCGCAGGCGCCCAAGCCGGACACGCAGGCGCCTGAACCGACCGCGGAGCCTAAGCCGAGCCAGCCCGATATTGCCAGCGGTGAGCAGGCCGACAAGCCGGCAGAGCCCGACATTGCCATGAACGTGCCCAAGCCGGAGGTGCCGCCACCGGCCGATGCGGCCGCCGATCGGGTCACCTGGGTACGCGCCTTCAATGGTGGTGATTGTTTTTTTGCGACGGTGACGTCGGCCGCCGACAAGGGTGTCGCGATCGAGGGCTTCGGCACGTCGGTGCCACCCTTCGAACAGTTGCTTGGGGAATTCCAGGCGAAGTTCCATGTCGAGCCGGATATCAGCGTCCGCCTTATCCAGCCCCCGCAATGCGGGATCACCGGCTTCCTGCGTTTCATGGGCGCGAGCACGGCCGACAGGCCGCAGCTTGTCCTCGACCAGACATCGGTGCCGGACGGCTCGCCGATCGACGGCACGCTGGTGACGCATGGCGGGCTGGTGTCGAGCGTGTTCCTGATCGACCACAGGGGCATCGCCTTCAACCTCGACGACCATGTTGTCGTACAAGCCGACAAGGCGACCTTCTCGATCCCGATCGGGCTCGGCGCCGCCGACAAGCCGGCAGGCAAGGCGTTGCCGCAGATCATCATGGTGATCACCGGGCCGCAGGACATTAAGGCGGCGGACTTCACAACGCCGACGCCGGCCTCGGTGCTGTTGCCCAGGATACTCGACGAGATCGGCGCCAGGAGTTCGGCATTTTCGGCGACCGCCAAATACTTCCGCCTCGGCGGCTAGCACCGACGCCGATGCAACGCCGTCGCCGAGATCCCGTCCTGCTTGCCCGGAACGTGCGCGTGAAGCTCGCCGCGAGCGCGGTCGCGACGCTGTTGCTGGCGCTTCTTTCCACCGGGCAGGCGCGCGCCGAATTCACCGTCTGCAACCAGACGCTCGACGTCGTCAATCTTGCCGTCGGTCAGAAGGTCGACGATGCCGACCAGACCGATGGCTGGTGGACCATCGGCGCCAATCAATGCGTCAACGTCATCCGCGAGGAGCTGACCAACCGCTACATCTACATCTACGCGACGGATGTCTTCGGCCACGCCATTCTGGCAGGCTCCACCGACATGTGCATCGAGCGGCGGCGGTTCTCGATCCGCGGCATCGATGAATGCTGGCAGCGCGGCCATATCGCGGCGAAGTTTCTCGAAGTCGACACGCAGGAACAGGTGCGCTGGACCTTCTTCCTGACCGGAAGCGCGCCGTGACGCACAGCATCGACACCAGCTTCAAAGCAAAGAAGCAGGCGCGCGCCGCGCTGCGCAGGCGCAGGATCTGGCTCGGACTGGCGGCTGGCCTGGCGACAATCGTCCTCGCCGCGATTGCCACCGGCTTTTATCTCACCGCCGACTACTGGTCGTTTGGCGACGAGGACGAGGAACTGCACGCCGTCGAAGGCTCGGACGACGTACCGGCCGACGCATCGGTCTACGTGCCGGCCATCATCGACCTTGCCGGCGACCCGATGTGGATCACACTGGCGCCAGAAGCCGGCGCCGCCAAGAGCCGCGGGATGCCGCGCCCGACGGAGCTCGACCAGGCCGGCATCTCCCCTCAGATCATGGTTCTCTCCGACGTGATGCTGAGCGCCAGCGAAAAATTCATGACGACGATCCCCTCGACGCAAGAGGATTTCGCTTTCTTTCAGGCGCAGCGGAAGACCGCGGTCGCGCCACCCGCCGAACCCAACGATCCGCAGAATGACCTGCAGAACGATCTTCAACCATCGCCCGGCGCGGACGGGGCTCCGGCGGCCTCCGGCCCAGCTCCTGACCCGCAGACCTCTCCGGGTGCATCGACGGCGGCCGATGACCCCGAGGCCGGCTGGGGCGAGACCATCGATGAGGGCGAAGCAGCACTCCCCGCCTTTCAGAAGACAGCGGTCGAAAACAACACCAGCGTTGCCACCGTCAGCTCGGAATACCAGCGCTTCGAGGCGACCCAGGACATTTTCGTGAAAATCCTCAACGACCGCAGCCTGGACAGCGTGGCGCTCGATGCGCATTTTTCCGCCGACGACGCAAAGCTTGCCGGCGAGGCGCTGAAGGCGCTGTTCGACAAGGACGGCCTGCAGCCTGGCTATGTCGTGGCGATGCGCGGCTTCAGGCCGACGCGCGAGACCACGACGATGTCGCTGATGCAGGTCTCGATCTACGCCAGGAACGTCTTTGTAGGCACGCTGACACGCAACGCGGCCGGCGCCTTCGTGTCGGGCGTCGACCCGTGGGTGCGCGAGGACCTGTTCAATTATTCGGGCGCCGAGACCGAAGGCACGCAGAAACGGCAATACCGCCTGCTCGACGCGATCTACTCGACGGCGGCCCGCAACAATGTGCCGAGCGGCATCATCGGCGAAGCCATCATGTATCTGTCGCGCGGACAGGATCTGGATGCTTTCGCCAGCGAGGACCAGCGCCTTGTGCTGATCTATTCGCAGACGCCGCGCGGCAAGAACGAGACCGACGGACGGGTGCTCTATGTCGGCATCCAAGGCACGCAAAAGAGCCTCGATTGTTTCGTTTTCCAGCAGAGCGACGGCCAGTTTTCCTGCGTCTCGGGCGATGACCAGGTGCGCTCGCTGACGGTGGCCAACGGCATGGTGACGCCGGTCAACGGTGTCATGACGTCGACCTTCGGGCCGCGCAAGCATCCGATCCTGGGCGTTGTTCGCATCCACAAAGGCGTCGACTGGGCAGCACCCGTGGGGACCCCGATCGCCGCAGCCTTCGACGGCGAGATCATCTTCCAGGGCGACGGCGGCGGCTACGGCAATGTGGTCAAGATCGCCCATGGCGGCGGCCGCGAGACGCGCTACGCGCATATGTCGAAATTCGCCATTGCCAGCGGTGTCGGCACCAAGGTGAAGGCCGGCGACATCATCGGCTATATCGGCACCACCGGCCTGTCGACCGGGCCACATTTGCATTTCGAACTCTATCAAAGCGGTCAGGCGATCGATCCGCTCGGAACAGTGACCGCTGCAATCGCCGTCACTTCCAGCGATCCCGCCGTCGAAACGCTGACCGACCGTATCGTCCACGTCGAATCGGGCGGTAGCGCGCGGGCCAAGAACCCGCTGTCTTCGGCGACAGGCGCCGGCCAGTTCATATCCAAGACCTGGATCCGGATGATGAACACCTATCGTCCCGAACTCGCGCGATCGCTGTCGACCGCAGACCTGCTCGCTTTGCGCTACGACGCCACCATCTCGCGTGAGATGGTGCGCAATCTGGCGCGCGAGGGCGAAGCCTATCTCAAGGCGCGCGGCCATCAGATTACCGCCGGCCGGCTCTATCTCTGCCATTTCCTCGGCATGGAAGGCGCACATCAGGTGCTGGCGTCGCCGGGATCGGCGCAGTTGAGCGCCGTGCTCGGATCGTCCGTTATCCAGGCCAACCCATTTCTTACCGGCAAGACCGCCAGCTACGTCGTCGACTGGGCGGAACGGAAGATGGGCCGCAAATTGCCGACGCCCGCCACCACCGATGCGGGCCAGCCGACGACGACGGAAGTCCGCCAGACATCGCCGGAGTTCGAAAAATACAAGCAGGCGATAACGGCACTGGTCGGCTCGATCCAAAATACTCTTGAGCCGGGCTAGAGCTGGCAGTTCGCCCCGGCTTTCGCCAAGCCGATTGGTTCTGAGGCCGGCGAATGGTATGTTTGCGGATATTTGGGAAGGTTTTTGGGTCCTTGTGAACCAAAACTGTGGCTGGGATCACATACGCCCAAGAGCCATTTTGGCAGAAGCGATACAGTCGCTGGTGAAATCTAGCATGCGCAGCCATCAATAACGCGCCCCATTGGGGCGGAGGGCCGATCCCATGAAAGCGTTTGCCGTCCTTTTGAGCGGATTTTTTCTGTTAATGCTGACCGCGCTTGGCACCGTCCAGGCGGCGGCGCCGGATGCCGGTGGCGTCAAACGCGTCGCGCTGGTCATCGGCAACAGCAAATACGTCCATGCCGTCGAATTGCCCAATCCGGCCAATGACGCGCATCTCATCGCATCGACGCTGCGCAATGCGGGCTTCGAGGTGATCGAGGGCGTCGACCAGGACAATGCCGGCATGCACAGCCTGATCAGCAAATTCACCGAGCAGTCCTACGATGCCGACCTCGCCGTCATCTTCTATGCCGGCCACGGCATGCAAGTCGACGGCAAGAACTTTTTGATCCCGGTCGACGCCGAACTGACGTCACCTGCCTATCTCAAGACCCGCACCGTCCAGATCGACGACTTCATGGCCGCACTGCCGCCCGACCCGGCGGTCGGCGTCATCATCCTCGATGCCTGCCGCGACAATCCGCTGGCACGCACACTGGCGGCCGCGATGCCGAAGACCCGCTCCACCGCGCTGGGCACCGGCCTGGCGCCGATCGACCCTAAATCAGAGGGCGTCGGCACCGGCGGCATCCTGATTGCCTATGCCACCGACCCGGGCGCCATCGCCTTTGACGGCAACGGCGTCGACAGCCCCTACTCGACCGCGCTCGCCCGGCACCTGACCGAACCCGGCGTCGAGATCCAGAGTGCGCTGACGCGGGTGCGCGGCGAAGTGGCCGAGACCACGCAAGGCCGCCAGCGGCCATGGCACAACGCATCGCTGGGCCGCGAGGTTTTCCTTGGCAAACCGGCCGCCCAAGCCGTGCCGGTGGCAAAACCGGCCGCCGACGACGCGAACGCCGCGACAGCGCCCGTCCCTGCCCCCGTCACCAGCGAACCGCCTTCGTGGGAAGTCGAGCAGCGGCTTTGGGACGAGGCCTCGAAGCGCAACACCGCGCCATTCTACGAAGCCTATCTCGAACAGTTCCCGAATGGCCGCTTCGCCACGGTGGCGCGGCTCAACATCGATGCGCTGAACGATCCGAAAGCCCAGGAACGGGAAGTCGCCGCGCTTGCTGCCGAAGAAGCGAACTCGGGTTCTGCCGTGCGCACCTCGGTAGGCATTTCGGACGACATGAAGAAGGTGCTGGGCACCGAGGCGACGGAGAACGCGATCGGTCTCGATCGCCAGGGCCGCATCGACCTGCAATTGCGCGTCGAGGCGCTGGGCAACGAGCTTGGCCGCGTCGACGGAAATATCGGCGCCAAGACCCGGCAAGCGATCGGCGACTGGCAAGAGGGGAACGGGCTGCCTCCGACCACTTTCCTGACGCGCGAGCAACTGGCGTTCCTGGTTATCCAGACGGATCCGATGATGGAGGCCGTGCGTGCCAAGCATGAGGCCGACCAGGCCGGCGTGGACAAGCCGAAAAAACAG
Source organism: Mesorhizobium sp. P170090 (assembly GCF_057786115.1). Classification (NCBI taxonomy): domain Bacteria; kingdom Pseudomonadati; phylum Pseudomonadota; class Alphaproteobacteria; order Hyphomicrobiales; family Phyllobacteriaceae; genus Mesorhizobium; species Mesorhizobium sp. P170090. Next base: position 2,524,679 of record NZ_JBYNWH010000001.1, on the reverse strand, counting down.
GTGGTGCAGAAGGCCCGCACGCTGAAGCCGGTGGCGGAAAAGCCACGCAAGAAGCAGTACGCCCAGAAGCCGCGCCGACAACAGCAGTTCGTGCAGAAAAGGCGCAACCGGGAGGTCGTGCGCGAGGATGAGCCGCCGCCGCGGGACAACAATGATTTCCTGACCAAGGCGCTGATCTTCGGCACCGGCGTAGCGGTCGGCGGCGTGCTCAAGAACTGATCGATCATGTCAAACAATAAAAACGCCGCGTGTCCGTTGGACGCGCGGCGTTGTGTTTGACGACGGCCGGAAGACGCAGCCGGCGAAGCTACTGCGCCTTGATCCGCATCTCGACCCGCCGGTTGACGGGATCGTAGGGATCGGGATTGCGTGGATTGGCCTCGCCGAGACCGACCGCCTTGATGCGGGTGGATTCGATGCCGTTGGATTCGAGGAAGGCGGTGACCGATTGCGCCCTGCGCTGCGACAGGCCTTCATTGTAGGTCGCCGAGCCGGATGCGTCGGTATAGCCTTCGACGACGAAGGACAGCTTGCTCAGCCGATCGTCCTTCAGCGCCTTGGCGAATTCGTCGAGTTCGCTGCGCGCCTTGGCGTCGAGCTCGGACGAATCCAGGCTGAAATTGATCAGCATATCGAGGCCGGTCTTCTCCGGGGGCTTTTCTTTCTGGCCGGTCTTGCTCTTGCACTCGTCCTCGGTGCCGACACAAATCCCGCGTGCCGCGCCGTGATCGATCGTGCCGGCAAAGAACTTCACAATGTCTTCCGATTTCTGAAGTGGGTCGGCATAGACGTGAGTCGAGAAAAGCACGGTCGCCAATGCCAAGACTGAAATGTGCCGCTGCATAACGGTTACTCCCGTTTCGAGCATCCGATTTTCACTCAGGCCCGATCCATGGATCCGGGCCAACTCTTCCTGTTCGACAATGATCTGTCGAGATCACGGTCGGCTGTGGAATATACCAAACCGTGAGGCGTTTGTCTGTGAACAACGTCATGGACATGTGGTGGTCGACAGACTTGACCCGCGCCTCGCAGGCGGGTTGAGTGAGGGCTGGGGGAGGATAACAGCAGCGATGGTCAACGGGCTTCGATTCCAGACCGCACGCGATCTCTTCGCCGCGAACACGGCTGTCGCCCGGGACATGACGGCCGTTCCGACCGACCAACCCTCGCTCGAGTTCTGCCGCCGGCTGATGGCCGGGCGCATCCCCGAGGAAGCGATTACCTTTTGCGCCTATCTCCTGCCTGACCGGGCCGCAATCTGGTGGGGCCATGAGTGCCTGGGGCATCTGACCGAGCTGCTCGAAGAGCAGGACCTCGCAACGCTGACACTGATCCAGGAGTGGGTCGGCGACCCCAACAATGCAACCCGCCGGGAGGCTGTCGCCGGGGCGGCGATGACGCAGCAGCACACGCCTGCCGGCTGGATCGCGCTAGCGGCGCAACGGCACATCAATGGCCTGACGCCGCAGACCAACGGGTCGAGGCTGCGGCCGCTGCCGGCTGCGCATGCCGTCAATGCCGGCATACTGGCCGGACTGGCGCGGGTTGCGGTGGCGGACCGTTTCTCCGTGCTCACCGCCTTTGTCGAGATGGGCATCCATCTGGCCGAAACCGAGGCGCTGCGCCGAGCCTGATTGCTCTGGATCGTGATGAGATTTCATTGAAATCTGATCCAACCCATTGTTGGCGGTCTCATTTGCAGCCGTTTTGCGCCCATTTGCCGAGTGCCACCTTGAAGCGCGTGCCCAGCGGGTGTTGCAGGCGCAACACCGAGGCATCATTGGTGACGTAGGTCTTGGCCTGGTCGCACAGCCGCTCCTCGGTCCATTGATGACAGTTGCTGCACTGGTTGTCCCAGACGGACTTTTCCAGGCCCTCGACCGGACTGAAGTGCGGCTTGCCCTGGATGAGTTGGGCGATGCTCTTGCCGTCGATCGCCGGGTCGCCGAAATTGACCGGAACGTCGAAAAGGACTGGCGCGTCCGAGCCCAGCTTCGGAATTTCCTCACGCAGCTGTTCCAGCGCCTGCTCGCCGGCGTCCGTACCCGGCGGATTGGCGGCCGCGCCGGTGCGCGCCTGCGTATCGCCTTCGGGCGCAGCCGCGCCGGAATCGCCGACGATCAGCGGCGCCTTGAGATCGACCTTGTGAAGCACGACATCGGTGGTCAGCGAAACGTTGACCCAGGGCTGCTGGCGTCCGGCTGTGGCCTTGAACACATCCGACGTAACCCGGTTCATCGCTTCGGTGATCGAGACGTTGACCTCGCCGATATGGGCAAGCAGCGCCGCCGAAAATGGCGAGTGCTCGCCCGGTCCGTCATAGGCGAGCTGGTTGGGACTGGCAGCGAAGGCGACCAGCGTGCCGGCGCCGCCATTCTCGATCGGTATTTCGGCAAGGCCGCTGCTTGCCGTGCTGTCGCCGCCAGTCTCCTTGGCAAGCACATCGGCGAGCGGGTTGTCGCGGCAGGCGTCGAGGAACACCAGCCTGATGCTGGTCTCGCGCGACATCTGCCGCAGGATGAAGTCCACCTGCACGGCTTCGAAGTCGAGCGAGGTCTCGTCCTCCAGCGCCGCATCGACAGGCAGCAGGTAATTCCTGCCCGAGACCTGCAGGCCATGACCGGCATAGAAGAACAGCGCGATATCGGCGCCACGCACCTGCCGCGCGAATTGCGCGATCTTTTCCTGCGTCTGCGCCTTGGTGAGATCGAGGCCGGAGACGATTTCGAAGCCCAGCCCCTTCAGGCGATCGGACATTGCCTGCGCATCGTTCACCGGATTGGGCAGCACCGGCGCGTTCCGGTAATGGGAATTGCCGAGCACCAGGGCGATGCGGCGTTCGGCACTGGCCGCGGTCATGGTAATGGTCATGGTCAACGCAAGCGCCAGCACGGCGAGGCCGATGCCGCGCATGAAGTTGCCGCAACTTGCAATCATGTCCAAACGCACCGGATTCCTTTTCGGTTGACGGGCCTTCTCAGTTAAGGACCGGCTCAGTTGGAGAGCGGCGTGGCGGAGAACTCGATCCGCCGGTTCAGCGCCTTGTTCTTCGGCGTATCGTTCGGCGCCACCGGCTTTTCCTCGCCATAGCCGGAAGCCGTGATCTGCGCCGATGGAATGCCCGCAGCGATGATCGCGTCGGCGACCGCCTTGGCGCGCCGTTCCGACAGGTTCTTGTTGGCCGTCGGCGAGCCGTCGGAATCGGTATGGCCCGAAACCTCGACCTTCAGTTTCGGACATTTGCCGACGACGCCGACCACCTCGGCCAGCAGCGGGCGGCTCTTTTCATCGAGCCGAGCGCTGGCTGGGCGAAAATAGACGGCGCCGGTGCGCGACAGCACCTCGAACCTGTTCAGGCATTCATCGTCGCTGAAGGACGTCTTGCCTGCATCTGTGGCGACCGGCCCGGCATCGGCTGGGGCTGCGGCCGCGACGGCAGGCGTGGCCGCAGGCTTGGCGCCATCAGCGGCGAAGACGAAGTCGAACGACACCGAAGCCGTCGGGACGATGCTGCTGACATTGGCCGCCTGCTGGAGTTTTTCGATGTTGGGCAACAGGCCGAAATCCTCGACATGCACGGCGACCGGCGCCTCCGAGGCGATCGACACCATGCTGTCGGTGATCATGGTGACCACGACATTGGCCTCAAGGTCCTTGTCGACGCCGTGCAGGCTCAGGCGAAACGGGATATGCGCGCTCATGCGCCGTTTGGTGGCGAGATCGGCAAAAGCGGCGGGATCGACTTTCGCCGTCACTTCCGCCGTCGGGAATTTGAAGGTTTCGAAGAACAGGAAGCGCATGCGGACATTGCGAAGGTCGATACCGGTGTCGACCGAGTTGAGGTCGAACGTGACCTTGGCGGCGCCATCCGATGTCAGCGTGCCCGAGAGGTTCCTGATCTTGTTGGTTTCGACAATGGTGTTCTTCTTCACCGATTGATAGGTGAGCGTCGAATTCGCCGGATCGAGCGTCCAGTTCGGCTTCGCATTCGCCACTTCCGGTGCGAGCAGCAACAGCCCGAATACAGCGGCGACGAGAGCAAGGGCGCCGACGATGCGCCGGCCCTTTGAGAACGGCATTCGTTGCCGAAAAAATCCGCCGACCTCGAACATTGATGCCCCGCCTCAGGACAACAGACCTCAGTTCCGATCACGGCTGTCGAACGCAGTGATGCCAGCGAGCATAGAACATATGATTTGACTTTGCGAGTAGCTCCGCCTGTCTGCCCAAGGGGAGAAGACAGCTCAAAAATCCGTCATCACTGGCAGCTTAACAGGCGTCAAATCCAGAGGCGCCTTGCGCGATCACGAGCGCTTCGGCGGGCCTGTCGAACGCAGAAAAAATGCATTCATAGCCTTGAATATACTACAATATTAGCAACTCCTTGACAATCGACCGAAGCTCTGGTTTCTTGACATATTAAACAAAGTTCGTTGCGTTTTTTACGGACGTGTTCCCATGTCGAGCTTGGTAGTCGCGGACCCGCGGGGGGTGTATCTCGCCGGTCTGGAGTGGGTTTTGCGGAAGGCGGGACACAGCGTTGTCGCAGAATGCCACCACACGATTGAGGTTCTCCCCTTGGTGGAGCGCCACCGGCCCGATCTTGTCATCATAGGGTTGGATGGTGTGGACCGGCAGACGGCCGGCCTTTCCGCAAGGCTGAGAGCCACCAGCAGCCCTTTGGGCATCATCTACATCCTGCAGCCAAACGGCGGATTCGACTTCAACGAAATCCCCAAGCTCGATGCCGACGGCCTGCTGATGGACGGCATCAGCCACAGCTACCTTGTCGAATGCGCCAATGCAGTGGCAGGCGGCCGAAAGTGGGTCGACGACCATATCCTCCAGCATCTGCTGACGCCGAGATCGCTGCCTCAGCGCGCGCCAAAGCTTACTGGACGCGAGACGGAAGTCGCCGGCCTTGTTTCACGCGGCCTGCGCAACAAGATCATCGCGCAGCGGCTGCATGTATCCGAAGGCACGGTGAAGATGCACCTGCATCACGTCTACGAGAAGCTGCGCCTCGGCAGCAGGGCCGAACTCGCCTGGGCGACTTTTGGCGACGGCGCCGACCATCTGGGACCAGGCCACAAAAGCGGGCTTTGATTCCTCCCTTCGGTCAGCTGGCACTGCGTCGACAGGATACCGGCAACAGGCCGGAAACCCACGGCATATCGATCCATCCACCAAACCAACACGGTTGCCCGCGAGCGCCTGTCGCGGCCCGGTCTATCGAAGGATGTATATCGTTCGATCAGGTAGGGGCATTCACCATAACACTATCGAACCGCGAATGGACGCGTGCTCGGCGTCAGCGGCACAATGGAGGATAAAAGACCGCAATTCTGCGCGTCAGCGGATGCCCTGGGGTAGGTGCATCCGGCATCGGGTGGGGGGTGAATACCCTTTTCTCGATGTATTGAAAAAGGGGAGAATCTCCATGGCAATCGACATCACAGCTCATGACATCATCATCGATGAGAGCGCTGGCCTCACGGACAATGATATTGACCCATCCGATCCGCTGTACAGCACCAACACCACGCTGCAATATCTGCTGAATCTTGGCACCGCGCTGGAGGTCGCCTTCAAGGAGGACTTCGTGGTGGCCTCTGCGGACCCAGGGGAGACCATCACCTCGGTCGTTCTCGCCCAGGACTCTTCGGGAACTGCGTTTTCACCCACCGACGGCGCGGTCACCGGCATCCGGACGGTCGATGGCAATTATGTCTGGCTGTTCCAGGACCCGAACAATGCAGACGTCGTGATCGGCGTCATTGGGACCTCTGACCCGACCTCAGTTGGCGAGCCCGATCCATTACTCGATCCCCTCGCCTTCTCGTTTGCGCTGGACGGCGACGCGGACCTGTACCTGGTCCAGTACGTGGCGTTGATGAATCCGGACCCTGACAACGCGGACGTCGATCTAATCGATCTGGATCAGCTAGTCTACGCCTCGGTCACCGGGACCAGCGTCCTGAATTTTAGCTCGCTTGGTGACGCCCCTCCCGGACACAACAAGTGGTATATCCTCGACGCTGACACGGCGAGCACGCAGAAGATCCTGGTCACGGCTCATGACAATGGCGTACAGGCTGAAGTCAATGTCAGCACGCAAGGCCTGGGCGTCTCATCACAAGACGTGCGCTTTGGCCGTGAGCTTCAGATCGACCTGATCAACGGCGGCACCCAGAGCGCCGGCAAGAACTTTACCAATACGCCGACCGCGCCGAACTACACAGATCACATCGAGACCGTCTCCACCGCGGGTTTCTCGATTTCGCAGTCTACTCCGACCCATACCGTGGCTGACATAGAGGTCCACGCCTACAACAATGATGACAACGCGAAAGGCGCCACGTTACCGGGTGATGACAACGATGCGGAAGTCAACATCGCCTCAGTGACTTTCAAGCTGAACGGCGTGGTAACGGATGCCGCCACCCTGGGCATCACGGTTGATTACACCAACCTGGGAGTGATCCTTCACAATGTCGGCGAGGGTGTGACGGTCGATTTCACCGCAGACGCAACCTTTGACCGCTTCACTATCAAGAACATTGACGAGCAAAAAGACTATTTCGATGTCAAGGAAGTGCATTTCGGCACAGATCAGACCAACGTCGCCAGCGCAGAGGTCGGCTCCTTGATCAACTTCGACGATGACGGCCCATCGATCGTGCCGTCCGGCAATGACGTACCGACCCTGGTGGTCGGCGATTCGGACTTCGTTACCGACGACTCGACCAGCTTCGCGGCGCTGTTCACGCCGAACTTTGGCGTCGATGGACCAGCGGCCACCGACGATGTGACCTACACGCTGGATGTACTCGGCGGCGGCAGTAACGTCGCCAGCGGCGTGTTCGATACGCTCAGCGGCCTTGAGGTGCTTCTCAATGTTGTCGGCGGCGACATCGTCGGCACTGCCGGCACGGATGAGGTGTTCCGCATCTCGGTCGATGCCGACGGCAACGTGACCCTCGACCAGTCGCGTGCGGTTGTCCATGGCGATCCAACCGATCCCGTAGAGGCGGACACTCCGGTCATCCTTGCCGCCAACCTGGTGAGCCTGACCGCAACCGCAACCGACGGCGACGGCGACAGCGCGCACACCTCGGTCGACATAGGCGGTGCCTTCACCTTCGAAGACACCGGGCCGGCAATTGCTGTGGAGAACGCAACCGGTGACTACGACAGTGGCGCCCATGGCACCTGGACGCACGACCCAGGCGCCGACGGGTTCAACCTGCTGGGCGTAACGCTGGACGATTATACAATCGACTCCAACCCGACGGTAACGTCGGGCCTATCCCTGACACCGGACGCGGCAGACCCTTACACCTTCACAGGCTCGATCCACGATGACTTCAACGGCGACGGCACGGCTGAAGACGTGGACTTCACACTGACCTTCGATCCGGTCAACGGCACTTACGACCTTGACGTCGACACCCCTCCCGGAACGATCACGACCTTCGACACCACACAGGGTTCGCTGAAGGCGGGCGGTCCGGACGCGGTGCAGACGCTGCAATTCCCGCCGACCGGTCACGACGGTGACGTCATTTTCTTCAGCAATCTGGTGACCGCTCCCCTGGAGAATGGGGCGGGCAGTTTCCCGAACGACATCGAAGACCTGGTCAACAATGACCCTACCGAGGCAACGCTGGAGGGGTATGGTGCCACCAGCCTGATCAACAGCTCATCGAAGATGAACGTGTCGACTTCGGGCATCGGCGTCAACAACAACAACCTCGACGGCAAGAGCGGGGGTACCCCGCTGTTCGCCGGCACCTCAATCACCTCGGGCGACGAGAGCTTCGTGGTCAATCCCCAGCAAGACGTGGATAAGGTCACGGTCTATATCGACAACTCCGTCGGCGGCTACAACCCGGCTACGGAAGACCTCTATTACATCGTCTACTATACGGACGGTACCGTCAGCGGTCCTACCGACGTGACGGCGGGCATGCTCAGCAATGCCCCGCGCCACGACCCGCTCATTCCTGACGTCGCGGAGGGCGGGAAGTACTTCGAGATCGACGGCGGCGCGAAGCAGATCGAGGCGGTCCAGCTCATCATGGGCGTGGGCACCGTCAAGATCCCCGTGATTCAGTTCTCGCTCGAGCAGGAGTCCAACCCGGCGCCGCTCGACCTGGATTTCACGGCCAATCTCGTCGACGGCGACAATGACAGCTTTACCGACACGTTCTCGGTCCATGTCGACGCCCCGGACGGCATCATCTGACCCGACACCGGGCGGGCGCCTTTCCTGGCGCCCGGCCGGCACAATCCAAAGCATCACAATGGGGGGCGAGCCGTGCCGCAGCCAAGACCGCAGTTCGAAGAGGTAATGCATCTGGCCCGGCGCCAGGCGCCCGCCCTGCTCATCTTCAGCCTGCTTGCAAACGTCCTGATGCTCGCCAGCACCGTCTACATGCTGCAGATCTACGACAGGGTGCTGTCGAGCGGGTCGATCGACACGCTGGTGTGGCTCACCCTGGCGGTGATCGGCGCGATCGCCGTCTATGGCCTTTTGGAACAAGCCCGCCGCATGATCCTCGGCCATATCAGCCAATGGCTCGACGACCAGTTGAACGTCCCGGTGATCGAACGAGCCATGGAGGCTCGCCTCGCGGGTAGCAACGTCGAGGCCGGCCTGAAGGACGTAGCGGACCTGCGCGGTTTCGTCGGTGGCGACAGCATGCTGACCTTTCTCGACGCGCCGTGGACGCCCGTCTTCCTGGCGTTCATGTGGCTTCTGCACCCAGCACTGGGCGTGCTCGGACTCATCGGGGCGATCCTTTTGTTCTGCGGCGCGCTCGCCAATGATTTCTTTACCCGCCGCAGGAGCCAGGAAACGTCGGCAGAGCTGCGTCGCAACCAGGTCGCGGCCGGCCAATACATCGATGGCGCTGAGACGTTGCGCTCGCTCGGCATGTCGGGCTCGGCGCTGCAGCGCTGGGAAGAAAAGCAGCAGTCGTTGATGACCATCCAGGCGCAACTTCTCGGTCGCACGACCAGCATCGGGAGCCTGTCGCGCTCGCTGCGCATGGCCCTGCAAGTGGCCGTGCTGGGACTTGGCGCCTACTTTGTCTTGCGCGGCGAACTGACGGCCGGATCGATGATCGCGGCATCGGTACTGCTGAGCCGCGCGCTTGCGCCGATAGAACGCTCGATCGGAGCCTGGCGCAGCCTGGTTACCGCTCGCACCGCGCGTCGCAACCTCATGCGCCTGTTCGCGGACACCAATTCTAGGCAGGGCGGTGAAGTGACCTTACCCCGCCCGCAAGGCCGGCTAAGGCTCGAGAACGCACACTACCATGCGCCGGGTACACAGCAGGCCCTGATGAACAAAGTATCCTTCAACGTCGAGGCCGGCGAGACCTGCGGCGTGATTGGTCCGTCGGGTTCCGGCAAGACCACACTTTGCCGCCTCATGGTGGGAACGTTGCGGCCTTCGCTCGGTCATGTAAGGCTGGACGGCGCAGAGCTCGCGAGTTGGCCTTCGGACCAGCTTGGAATGCACATCGGCTACCTGCCGCAGCAGGTCGAGCTGTTTCCGGGAACGATCGCCGACAACATTGCGCGCTTGCGCGATGTCGATAGTGCCGCAGTGATCGCCGCGGCGCAGGCCGCAGGTATCCACGAGACGATATTGCGGATGCCAAATGGCTATCAAACGGAGGTGGGGCCGCATGGGGCGCGAATCTCGCGTGGCCAACGTCAGCGCATCGCTCTCGCCCGGGCGCTATTCGGCAATCCCGCGCTCGTCGTGCTCGACGAACCGAACACTGGCCTCGACGGCGATGGTGAAATGGCTCTGTTCAATGTTCTTCACCATTTGAAGGAACGGGGCTGCACCGTCATTCTCGTCAGCCACCAGACGAACCTGCTGCGTACGGCGGATCATGTCGTTTTCATGCACGACGGCACCGTTAAGATGTTCGGCACGCGCGACGAGGTGCTGGGCGCGCTGGGCGGTCACCGCAAACCGACTGCCGTGCCGTCGTCCGGGCAAGACAAGACCAGCGTCGTCGTTCCGGCAAAATTGAAGGCGGCGGAGTGAGCCATGAGCGACCGATTTAGCGACCTGTCGAAGATGATGGACATGCTGATGGCCAGCCTGCGTGACGTGCTGGACAGGTTAGTTGTCGCTGCTGGAGATCTAGCTGCGGCGGCTTCGAACCGTTTCGACAGCCTGGACGTGCCGGCGCGCGCCGCGCTGGCTGCAACTGCCACCGCGCTGTTCGTGCTCGTGCTTGTCGGGCTTGTCCGGCGGCGTTCGTCTGCATATCGCGATAGCAAGCGCGACCTGAATCGCCGGACGCGTCCAGCGCGTATACTCGGCTATTTCTCCGCGCTGTTCTTTGTCGGCGGCATCGCCCTCTGGTCAGACGTGGCCCTCCTGGCCAGCGCCATCGTGGCCCCCGGCATCGTCAGCCCGGACGGCTACCGGAAGACCGTTCAGCATCTGGAGGGCGGCATCATCGGGATGATCCACGTGCGGGATGGCGACAAGGTCACAGCGGGCCAGGTTCTGATAAGCATGAAGACGACCGATGCACAGGGCCGCTACGACGAGCTGCATGAGCGCTACATTCGCTTGCTGGCGGTCGAAGCGCGCTTGGGTGCGGAGCTTGCCGGAGAAGATCAGATCATTTTTCCCAAGGAACTGACATCGGCTGACAACCAGGCCGGGCAGAAAGTGGCCGCTGAAGAGCAGGAACTGCTTCGCAGCCGCCTTGCCACTCGCGAGGGGCGCGAGCAGATCCTCAACAAGCGGATACGGCAGATAGAGGAGCAAATCACCGGGTCCAGGGAAGTGATCGCAGCCGAGGAGGAGCAACTGGGGCTGATCGACCGCGAGATCGCTTCGGCACAGGAAATGTACAAAAAGGGATTGGAGCGCCTGCCGCGGATCCTTGCGCTGCAGCGTGCCCAGGCCGACATCCGAGCGAGCCAGGCGTCGAACCGGTCGCAGGTCGCGCGCAACGAACAGCAGATCGGCGAGACCGAGCTGCAGCTTCTCAATTTGCGGCAACAGGATGGTGAGAAAGCGAACGAGGATCTTGGCAAGGTGCGCGGCGATCTGGCCGAATTGCGGAGCCTGTTACCCTCGCGTCAGGATGTGCTGGCCAGGACTGACATTGTCGCGCCGATCGCGGGAACAGTGATGAACGTGCGTGTCACAACTGAATCTGGCGTGATTTCCAGCGGCCAGCCCCTCCTCGATATCGTTCCGAATGAGTCCAACCTGGTCATCGATTCACGGATCAAGCCGCGGGACATCGACATGGTGCATCCGGACATGCCGGCACGCGTTGTGCTGTCAGCCTATCCAACACGGCATCTTCCCCAAATCCACGGGTTGCTCACCTCGGTATCGGCCGACCGGCTGACGGACGAGAGGACCGGAGAACCCTATTTTCTCGCCAAGATCAAAGTCGATATGGCTGACCTCGCAAACCTCCATGACGTAAAATTGTCGCCCGGCATGCCTGCCGAAGTGATGATCCTGACTGGCGAGCACACACTGCTCGACTATATGCTGGCGCCGGTTCGCGACTCGCTCAATCGAGGATTCAGAGAGAATTAGAGTCTTCTACTTTCCCGTATCCCGACGCCATCCAATCCTCCGAAAAGCCGCCCGTCGAACGATACGGCTCGAGTGTCATGGCATTGGCGATTCCTTCGCCAGCGCGCCCCCAGCAGTGTCGGGAGCGCCGCTTCGCGGAACTGGAAGATCGCTATAAGCAATCCGTCCCACTGCGCTCAGCTTGACGCCAAGCCCGGGATCAGGCCGATCGGCTGGCCCACAGCACCCCACGCTCGAAGATGGTGCGCATTTGCGGGACGGAAAACTCATCCGCGGTGTGGCCGAGCGCGCTGAAGAAGACGCGGCCCTTGCCGTAGCGGCGCTTCCAGACCACGGGCATGACGACGCCGTCGATGAAGTCGAGATGCTCACCGCTGAACGTCGTCGTCGCCAGCACCTCGTTGCTCGGGTCGACATGCATGTAATACTGCTCGGAATGGTAGGCGAAACCCTCGATACCCCTGACGATCGGATCGTCGCTGATGATGTCGACACGGTAGTCGATGATGTCGCCGGGGTGCGCGACCCATTGGCCGCCGGTCATGAACTGATAGGCCGGCTCGTTGCGAAAACTGTCGCCCATTGTGCCGTGGAAGCCGGCAAGGCCGGTTCCGCCGCTGACGGCGGCGGTGAGGTTTTGCAGCTCCGGTTTCTCGATCGTCGACATGGTGATCACCGGCACGATCAGATCGATGACCGGGAGCTGCGGATCGGCGAGCGCGGATGTGCCCTCTTCTATCCGCACCTCGAAGCCATGCCCGGTCAATATCTCGCTGACGACAGCGGCGCTGCGAGCCGGCGTGTGGCCTTCCCATCCGCCCCAGAAAATCAGTGCCGTCTTGCTCATGCTCGTCTCTCCTTTGGTCGGCAATATTGATAGGCAAGCGGAACGCTTTTGTCTTCCTTCCATGATGGGCATTCTGGGACGGGCATTTCTGGTCGGAAATCACGACCCGGCGATGAATTCCCGTGGATGAGGACCGATTGGCCGCGCTGGCGTCTTGTTTCAATGCCGGGCTGCACTCAAATCAGCTGTCTTCGCGTTTGCGCAGACATCGGTCCGATGCGCCCGCAACCAGCCGGAGCCTTCCGGGGAGACCGCTTTATGAGTTTCGACCAGACGACTGTCGCCGCCTATCTGGAAGTCATCACCATCAACCTTGTGCTCTCTGGCGACAATGTCGTGGTGATCGGCATGGCGGCCGCAGGCCTCGCCAAGGCGTTGCGGCAGAAGGCGATCATCGCCGGCATTGCCGCGGCGGCGGTGATCCGCGTCGTCTTTGCGGTGATCGCGGTGCAACTGCTGGAAATTCCGGGGATCATGCTGGTCGGCGGCATGCTTTTGTTCTGGGTGTGCTGGAACATGTTCCAGGAGTTGCGCTCGGCCGGCGACGGCGAGGACGTCGACACTGAAGCCGCAGCACTTGCGACGGCGCGGCCGGCCAAGGCGCTGCGCACCGCGATCCTGCAGATCGTCGTCGCCGATGTCTCGATGTCGCTGGACAATGTGCTGGCCGTGGCGGGCGCCGCCGCCCACGACATGAATGCGCTGGTGTTCGGTCTCATCCTGTCGGTGGTTCTGATGGCGGTCGCCTCGACGCTGGTGGCGGCGCTGCTTGCCAGGTATCGCTGGATCGGCTGGCTCGGTCTGGCGATCATCGTCTATGTCGCGGGAAATATGACTCTGGACGGCATCGAGCAGATGAGAACGGTCGACTTCCACGCGCTGCTCTCGCCAGCTGCAAGCTAGATCCCTCCTGGCGATCGAACGATGTCGAAAATCCGTCCTGGGTTGAGAATGTTGTGCGGATCGAACGCCACCTTCAGCCGGCGCATGGCTGATATCTCGGCGTCGCTGCGCACGAGGTTCAGCCATTTCTTCTTGTCGAGGCCGATGCCGTGCTCGGCCGAGACGGCGCCACCGCATGCCGCCACGCCGCGATAGATGATCTCATAGGCGGCCGCCGGTTCCGTGGTGTCGACCTGATAGTGCAGATTGCCGTCGCCGAGATGGCCGAAGACGTAGATCTCGGCGCTGCTGTCGACGGCGTGGATCGCGGCTTCGGCGTTGCGCAGGAAACCCGCCATGGTCGCCAACGGGATGCTGATGTCGACGCCGATCATGCCCTCGATCGCAAACAGGAATCGGTTGGCCTCTTCGCGCACATCCCATAGCGCACGGAATTCGCGCGGCGACTGCGAGACGACCACGTCGTCGACGATGCCGTCCTCGACCGCCTGCATCAGCACCGAAGCGAAACGCTCGCCGTCCAGCTCGGCCTGGTTGCCCTGGATCTCGGCCAAAACATAAACCGGCGCGCCGGCAGGCAGCGGCGCCGGCGCCGCCATGCCGGCAATCATGGCGCCGTAGAGCGGCGAGAAGTTTACCTCATAGGCCGAAAGCAAGGGCCCGAGCCGCTGCTTGAGCAACCCCAGCAACGCAATCGCCGCCTCCAGCGAGCCAAGGGCGCAAAAGGCGGCAACCTCGGTGGCGGGCTTGGGATGCAGCCGCAGGCAGGCGCGAGTAACCACGCCCAGCGTGCCTTCGCTGCCAATGAAAAGCTGGTTGAGATCGTATCCCGAATTGTCCTTGGCCAGGCCACGCAACGAAGTCAGGATCGAGCCGTCGGCAAGCACGGCCTCCAGCCCCAGCACCTGGGCGCGGTACATGCCGTAGCGCAGCACGCGAATGCCGCCAGCATTGGTGGCGATGTTGCCGCCGACCGTCGCCGTGCCGCGCGCGCCGATATCGACGCCGAACATCAGGCCGGACGCATCGGCCGCTTCCTGCACCATTTGCAGCGGCGCGCCGGCTTCCGCGATGATGGTTGCCGCGGCGCGGTCGGGCGCTTCGACCGCGGTCATGCGCTCCAGCGACAGCACCGCTTCGCCCGGCTGCACGCGCGCGCCGCCGGCCAGCCCGGTGCGGCCGCCATGGACGACCAGCTTCTGGCCGATACCACTGCATAGGCGCAGGATTTCGGCGACGTCGGCGGCGTTGCGCGGACGCAAGACCAGTTCGGGCTGGCCGCCGCCCTTGCCGGAGAGGTCGTCGCTGTAGCGCGGATCGATAGCATCGCCGATCACAACCGCGGCGGCATCGAGCCGACGATAAAGCTGGGAAAGAAGCCGATCGATCTGTTGTGTCATGGTGCCTGGACTGTTTCAGCGCTCTTTGTGACCGAGACTTTGATGCGCGACAATTTTTCGCGTCAATTGAACAAATTTACGCACGGTATAATCTGTCATTGCGCGTTGAACCCACTGACGTTTCCTGTAAATTTCGTCTGCCGTTGCGTGGCGGACGCGCCGGCTGCAGGACCGTGGGCAGCGTCAAGGGATGACCGAGGTTCTGGCGCGTGCCAGACGAGGATTGAATGCCAATGACGCACAAGACGATGGAGGATTTCGCCCGCTCCTGCGGCGTCTCCAGGCCGACGCTGTCGAAATATTTCGACGATCCGACCAGCGTCAAGCCGGCAACGCGCAAGCGCATCGAAGAGGCGTTGCGGTCGTCCGACTACCAGCCCAATCTGTTTGCCCGCAACCTCAACCGCAAGCGCACCCGCGCCATCGGCATTGTCGTACCGACGGTCACCGATCCCTTCTATTCCGAAATGGTCAGCCGCATCGAGCTCAGGCTGCGCGACGAGGGCTACTGGCCGATCGTCATCTCCTCGCATGGCTCAACCGAGCTCGAAATGGAGGCGACACGTACCATCCTGTCGCTGAAAGTTTCGGGCGCGCTGATCGCGCCGCTCGGCTTGCGCTCGGACCGGCGCACGCTGGAGAAGCTGACTCAGACAATGCCGGTCGTCTATTTCGATACCTATCTCGAAGGCGGCACGCCCTTTGTCGGCAACAACAATGCCCAGAGTGTCTCGACCATCGTCGACTATCTCTGCCGCTCCGGCGACGCCCCGATCTATTTCGACATCCCGCATGTCAATCACAATTCGCCGGAGCGCCTGAACAGTTACGTCGCCGCCATGCGTCAGCTTGGCCAGGAGCCGGTGGTTATCGGCGACACCCGAGACTACACATGGGATTTCGAGCGCATCGGCTACGAGCAGATGGAACAGATGCTCGGGGCCAGCGGCCTGCCGGGCAAGACCAGAGGTCTGCCCGGCAAGACCGGGGGTCTGCCCGGCAAGACCATACTGTGTGCGAATGACCGCCTGGCCTTCGGCGTGATGGCGGCAGCCTTCGCGAAAGGGCTGAAGATCGGCCGCAAGGCCGATTGCGACCTGCGTATCGCCGCCCATGACGACCATCCGCTGAGCCGCTACACCTGCCCCGCACTGACCACCATCGCGCAGGATTTTGCCGCCATGGCGGGGCGCAGCGTCGAGACTCTGCTCGCTTTGCTCAACGAGGATAGGGCAAACGTCGCGCCGAAGGTCAGCCTCGACGCCGCCCTGGTGATGCGTCAGTCCGCTTGAGCCTTTCCAAAGGCAGGATCGAAGCTTCGCCACGCGGCAATGGCGGCGGCAACCGCCTGTCTCGCTGCCGGGCCGTGACGGCCCATCGAGACGAAGCCGTGGATCTGACCGGGCCAGTGTTCCAGCACGACCGGCACGCCGGCCTGCTGCAGACGCCTGGCATAGGCCTCGCCTTCGTCGGCGAGGATGTCGCGACCGGCGATGGCGATGAAGGTGGGCGGCGCACCGGCGAGGCTTTCCGCCTTCAGCGGTGAGGTACGCCAGTCGCCGATGTCGGCGGCATTGCGGATATAATGGTCGCGGAACCAGGCCATGGTCGAGGCGGTCAGGCCAAAGCCTATGGCGAAGCGGCGATAGCTGTCCGTCGTCTGCCCGGCATCGGTGTTGGGATAAAACAGAAGCTGCGCTGCCGGCGGATTTTTGTCCCCCCGCGTGAGCAGGCCGAGCACCGTGGCGAGATTGCCGCCGGCGCTGTCGCCGGCAACCGCAATGCGGGCAGCCTCGATGCCGAGTTCGTCCGCCGCGCTTTGCATGAAGTTGAGCGTTGCGCGGCAATCCTCTATTGCCGCCGGGAATTTGTGTTCCGGCGCCAGCCGGTAGTCGACGGAAACGACGACTGCGCCCGCCTCGTTGGCGAACCAGCGGCAGATCTCGTCATGCGAGTCGAGATTGCCGATTACCCAGCCGCCGCCATGGAGATAAAGCAGCGCCGGAGCGCCTGCCGAAGGCGCGCCCTGCCCGCGATAGATCCTGAGCCTCAGCGGACCGCCGGGTCCTGCAATGATGCGCTCGCTGATCGACGCGACCAGCTCGCGCTCGCCTTGCAGGGTCGGGAAGCCTTCATTGTAGGCGCGGCGCGCCTGCTCAGGCGTTCCCGTTTCGAACGGCGGCGCGCCGGCCTGGCTGCCGAGCTCGAGCACATGCCGGGCCTCCGGATCTAGGGGCGACGGGGACGGTGGCGATGGCGTCACGGGCGAACCTCCGTCAGGCAAGCAGGGTTGCGGCTTCGTCTTCGCCAAGCAGCGGCGGCTGGTCGACCGTGCCGTTGACGGCAACCGAGCCACGGCTTTCGCCCGAAGCCAGGATCGCCTCCATGATCTCAAGCACATGCAGCGCCAGCTCACCGGAGGCGCGCGGCTTTCTGCCCGCGGCCAGCGCGCGCGCCAGATCGGCGACGCCGAGCATGCGGTAATTGGCGCGGTCGGGCGCGGAATAGGGCCAGTTGCGGTCGCCATAGAGTTCGCTCTCGCTGGCGAAATCGGCCCAGTCGGCGCCACGCTCCGACAGCGAAACGGTGCCGCCGAACGTGTCGGGGTCGGGCAGCCTGAGCGAGCCTTCGGTGCCGTGCAGTTCGATCGGATGGTTGGAGTGTTTGAACACGTCCCAGGAGGCGCCGAAGGTGACGGTGGCGCCGGAACGGAATTCGAGCAGCGACACTATGTTGGTCGGCGTGCCGACCTTGAATGTCGTGTTCTTGAACGGCCCGTCGGCCGTGATCAGCCTCTCCTCCTGGCCGTGCGTCGCCATCGCCATGACGCGCTCGACCGGTCCGAGCAGGTTGACCAGCATGGTCAGGTAGTAGGGACCCATGTCGAACACCGGACCGCCGCCGGGCTGATAATAGAATTGCGGATTGGGATGCCAGTGCTCCATGCCCCGTCCCATCATGAAAGCGGTGCCGGTCACCGGCTTGCCGATCGCGCCGTCATCCATCAGCCGGCGCGCGCGGCGGCCGGCTGCACCCAGGAATGTGTCCGGCGCCGAGCCGATCAGCAGGCCGCGCTTCGCGGCCTCGGCGACAAGCCGGCGGCCGTCGGCGGCAGAGGTTGCCAGCGGCTTTTCGGTGAAGACATGCTTGCCAGCCGAGAGCGCTGACAACGAAATGTCGAAATGCGCCGCGGGGATTGTCAGGTTCAGCACGAGGTCGATATCGGGGTCGGCCAGCAGCGCGTCAACGCCCAGGGCGCGGATGCCGTATTCCCTGGCGCGCAGCTCAGCCATGTCAGCGGAAATGTCGGCGCAGGCGCGTAGCTCGACACCACCGAAGAGCGCTGCATTGCGCAGATAGGTCATCGAGATGTTGCCGCAGCCGATGACACCGATGCCGAGCTTTGTCTCTGATTTTCCGTGCATTTCCAGCTTTCCTCCGAAGCCAAGGGCATGCTGCGCAACCGTTGCAGTTCCCACGACCCCCCGCAATCCGCTATACAGGACTTTAAATGTTGACGCGCGTAAAATTTTTATAGAGCATGTGAGAGTTCTGGCGCAGGATTGGGAGGTCGCCAGCGTGAGGAGGAGAACATGACCGGCATGAAAAACGGCCGACGGCCGCTGCGAAGCCCGTGGGTCATGCGCGCTTTCCGTCGCGCATCAGAGACCGGGATGGGTTCAGGCATAGATCACCTTGGCCCCGATCCTATCAAGCTCGCTGCGTATTGGACCGGGCAGGCCATCGTCGGTGATCACCACGTCGACGGCCGACAGCGAAAATGCCTTGGACGTCCCGCTGACGCCCCATTTGCTCCAATCGGCGAGCAAGACAACGCGCCGGGCCATGCGAACGAGGTTTCGCTTCGTCCGCGCCATGTCTTCGTTCACGTCGACCACATCCAGTGACGAGTCTATCGCATGCGCCCCAACAAAGACCTGGTGCGCTACCAGGCCGCCGAGAGCCGTATCGGCATCGGTGATCAGCGTGCTCACCGTGTCGGGATAGACCCGGCCGCCGATCATATGAACGTCGAGCCCGGGACGATGCATAAGATGCTGCACGATATTCATGGCCGTGGCCGCGACCACGACATTGCTGAGCGGCGGTAACTGCATGGCAAGCTGCATCAAGGTCGAGCCACCGTCGAAGATGACCGACTGGTTGTCCTCGAAAAGGTCGAGCGCCGCCCGGGCGATGCGCTTCTTTGCGTCGAGGTTCGTTTGCATCCGCCGGGCGAACGCGGCCGTCGTCGAATCGGTGGTCCGGGTCACCGCCCCTCCACGGGTCTTGGTCAGCAGTCCCTTGCGGTCCAGTATTTCGAGGTCGGAGCGCACCGTGACCTCCGACACGCCAAACCCGTCCGACAGGTCCTTGATGCGAACCTGTCCGCTGCGTTGCACCTCACCCAGGATCGATTGGCGTCTCTGCTCCGACAACATTGCCCTGCCTTGCCTTCCCGCGCCAGGCAATCGCCCTGGCCTTTGCTCACCTTACCGAGAAATATGCAGATTCGAAAGCTTTCGAAAGATTGTTTTTCTTTTTTCTTTCGGAAACACTGGATCGAGCATTTTTAAATCAACCGATCAGGGAATTTTGGACTCATGAGCCTAGGAACCAAGGTGCGCCTCGCGCGCCTCTTCTCGCATCCATCGGGGAACCTTTTTGGCGGCGCGGTCGACCACTTCGTCGGCTATGGCGACGTGCGCAAAGGCGGCCTTGCCGACCTGCCGGGTGCGCTCGCACGCGTCATGGCGGGCAAACCCGACTACGTCAGCATCCAGCCTGGCACCGCGCGCCATCTGTGGCCGCAATATGCGGGCAAAGCTTCCCTGGTGATTCAGGCGGGCTGCTTCACTGCGGACGATCGCATCAGCGAGTTGATCGCAACGCCCGAGGACGCGGTGCGCGCGGGCGCCGATGCGTTGGCCGTGGCCATTCCGGTGCGCGGCGCGACGGAGGGCAAATACATACGCTGGCTGACCGATTCGGTGAATGCGGCGGCTCGCTACGGCATGCCTGTGGTGGCGCATATCTACCCTCGCGATTTCACCGACGGAGCAAAGATCGTCTTCACCCCCGACGAGATCGCCTATGCGGCGCGCATCGGCTACGAGTCCGGCGTCGACGTGATCAAGATCGGCTACACCGGGGATTTCGAGTCATTCAAAGAGACCGTCCGGACCTGCCCGGTGCCGGTTGTCATCGCGGGCGGTCCAAAGACCGATACGCTGCTCGGCGCGCTTCAGCAGACGGCGGACGCCATCCGTGCCGGCGCGCACGGCGCCGTGGTCGGCCGCAATCTCTGGGGGCATGGCGATCCGGAGAAGGCAGCGCTTGCCTTTCGCGGCGTCATCCATGACGGCCTTTCGGCGCAAGACGCCCTGGCGAAGGCGGGTGCCTGAACGATGCCCACCATCCCCTCGATCCTCGGCTTCGGCGCTATTGCGATCGACGACATCGTCTACGTCGATCAGCCATTGTCGGCGGGCAAGGGTAAGGTTCTGCAAAGTACCCGCGCCTTCGGGGGAAATGTCGCGACGGCGCTGGCCGCCGTCGCGCGGCTCGGCGGAACCGCCGGGTTCGTCGGATGGCTGGCCAGTGCCGCGGACGACGCGGTGCAGCTCGATCTCGTGGCGAGCGGTATTGAAACCGCATTCGCGCCGCGCCATCCCGACGCGCGCCCGGTGCACTCGCGGATCACCGTCGGCTCGGACGGGGAAAGGTTCATCGCGTATGACGACGATGCGATGCTGGGCACCGCTCCGGACTTTCCGGACGATATCCTCAGCCGCGCAACCGTCCTGATCGTCGATAGCTATGCGACCGGGTCGCTGGATGTCGTGGCTCGGGCTCGCGATCTCGGCCTTGCGATCCTCGGCGATATCGAATGGAGCAGCGGCCCCGCCACGGAGCGGCTGATCGCGCTCTGCGACCATCTCATTCTTCCACTTAGCTTTGCACGGACTGCCACGGGGCGCCGATCGCCTGCCGAGATGCTCGATGCCTTGTGGTTGCCATCGCGATCCGCCGTGGTTCTGACCGATGGAGGCAGGGGTGTGTACTATCGCGGCCGTGAAGAGACAGGTCTCTGGCACCTGCCCCCGCACCGGGTTGCGGTCGTCGACTCCACGGGCGCGGGTGACTGCTTTCATGGCGCCTATGCCCATGCGTTGACGCGCGGAGCCGACACCGCGGGCCGGATCGCATTCGCGGCCGCGGCGGCGGCCGTTTCGATAACGGGGCGTGGCGGGCGCGAGGCGCTTCCGACCGAGGACCAGGTCACGCAACTCCTGGCATCGGCGAACGCGCCGTCAGTAGTCCAACTGAAAAATGCGCATGTGGATGCTGGAGTATGACCTGAAACGATCCGACGAAACATTTCGCAGGCGAACACAAGCCCAGGAGAATCATAAAAATCAGGGCTTATACTTGTGGAGGCAGGAATATGGCAGAAGTCATTCTTGAGAAGATCTGCAAAACCTACGGGAACAGTTTTCGCGCAATCGACCAGTTGAACCTGTCGGTCAAGGACGGCGAGTTCTTGATCCTCGTCGGGCCTTCCGGCTGCGGCAAATCCACGGCGTTGCGAATGATCGCGGGGTTGGAAGACATCACCAGCGGCAGCCTTCGGATCGGCGGCATCGACGTCGTCGACATGCCGCCCAAGGACCGCGACATCGCGATGGTGTTCCAGAGCTACGCGCTCTACCCGCATATGACGGTATCCGAAAACATCGCCTTTTCGATGCGGCTGGCAGGCAAGCCGAAGGCCGAGCGCAAGAAGCGCGTGGACGAGATCGCCAAAACTCTTCAGCTGACGTCTTTGCTGGACAGCAAACCCGCGAACCTGTCAGGCGGGCAGCGTCAACGGGTTGCCATGGGCCGCGCCATGGTGCGCGAGCCGGCCGCCTTTCTCATGGACGAGCCGCTTTCCAATCTGGATGCGAAACTGCGTGTGCAAATGCGCGCCGAAATCACCAGCCTGCAAAAGCAGCTCGGCGTCACGACCATTTACGTGACCCACGATCAGATCGAAGCGATGACGATGGGCGACAGAGTCGCGGTGTTGAAAGGCGGTGTGCTGCAGCAGGTCGACACACCCAAGAGGCTCTATGAATTGCCGGTTAACGCCTTCGTTGCCGGCTTCATCGGCTCTCCTTCGATGAACCTTTTCGAGGCGACCCTGAAGGGCGGCGAGCTCGCTTTTCGCGACTTCGCCGTCCGGCTGCAGGATGCAGCCTTCGTGCGCAGGCCGGCCTTGAGGTCGTATGCGGGGCGCAAGGTCGTGTTCGGGATCAGACCGGAGGATCTTTATGACAGCAGCCTTGAATCCGGTCGCAAGTATCAGACGATACCGGCCAGGGTGACCTCGATCGAGGAACTCGGCTCCGAACAGATCGTCCACATGAACATCGACGCGGTCCGGGTGGACTCCGGCGATCCGGATGCGGTGGACGATTTCGGCCTGGCGTCGAACGCGGTGGCGAGGTTCGAGCCGATCAGCGCCGTCCGCTCCGGCTCGGAAATCCGGTTGGCCGTGGATGATGCCAAGTTCCATTTCTTCGATCCCGAAACGCATCTGGCGATCTGAAGATCTGCGGAAGACCGCGGGCGGGAGCGAGGTGCCTGCGGAAGATACAAGAAGGCTTCTGAATGAACAGACGATCGTCCGCATTGTGCGGCCGATCTTGAAGAAGGAGGAGAAAATGATGTTTCGGATACGACCCGCGATGCTGAAAATAGCCGCGGCCGCATGGTTGCTTGGTGCAACCGGCGCCATGGCGGACACCACGCTGGAATTCACCCAATGGTGGGAGCCCGAATTGCCGGGCGGCTCGCTCAGGGCAATCATGAACGACTTCGAGGCTGCAAACCCCGGCATCAAGGTGACGCTGGTCAGCGGTCCCTATGCGACCACGCGAGACCAGATCTCGGTCGGCGCCGCAACCGGAACGCTCAGCGACGTCGTCGGTCTCGACGGCGCCTGGGTGAACAATCTGAACGCGCAGGGTGCGCTGGCCGACATGAACCCGATGATGGATGCGAGCGGGTTCGACAAGACCCAGGTCGCGGATATCATCAAGGTGGACGGCAAGGCGGTGATGTTTCCCGTGGCTTCGTTCGTCTATCCGGTCTTCGTCAATCTGGACCTCGCCGCCCAGGCAGGCGTCACCAAGCTGCCGTCGACCCGCGCGGAGTTTCTCGAAGCCGCCAAGAAGATGACCCATGCCGACAAGAACCAGTATGGCTGGGTGCTGCCCCTGTCGCTGCAAACGCCGTCCGGTGTCCAGAACGACCTGATGTCGTGGGTCTGGGCCTCGGGCCAAACGATGATGGTTGAAGGCAAGCCGGCTCTCGAGGGCAAGCCGGTCGTCGATATGCTCACCTTCGTCAAATCGCTGAACGACGCCGGCGTCATCTCGCCCGGCATTGCCACCAAGACCGAGCAGGAGAAGGTCGAGGAATTCGTCAACGATCGGGTCGGAATGATGATCGACTCGCTTGCGCATGTGAACCTCATCCGCAAACGCAATCCCAAGCTGAACTTCGACCTGATCCCGGTCCCGGTCGTGGCGGACTACAGCGGCAAGCGCGGCCTTCCCTACGCCTCCTGGGGCATCGGCATCTCCGCCGCCTCGAAACATCAGGATGAAGCCTGGAAGCTCGTCCAATATCTGATGAGCGAAAAGGTGAATGCCAAGCTCGTGTCGCTTGCAAACGCCTTCCCGGGCAACGTCAACGCCAAGCCCGATTTCGTGACCTCGGACAAGGCTTTCGCCAAGGCTTTCGAAATCTTCAAGACCGGCTATCTCGCCAACGAGTTCACGGGCCTGCCGGTGGCTGAAGACCTGATGACTCAGTTCGACGTGGAGGCTCAGAAGATGCTTGCCGGCGAGCAGTCTCCGGAACAAGCCGCAACCAACGCTCAAAAGGGCTGGATGGCGAAATTCTGAGCGGCCCATTGCCCGTTTGCTATCTTCCACCGGTGGCCCGGCCTCGCCAGGCCACCCGTCAACAACGGATCGGCAATTTGAGATGGACCTGTTTTTGAAGCGCACCTTCCTCTTGAAGGCACATCCCAGGGCTCGCACATGACCGGGCAGAAGCGCTCCCACCATCGACTGAAACGAGCGGTCGCACCCTATCTCTATCTGTCACCATCGCTCTTCATAATCGGCCTTCTGATGCTGCTGCCGATGGTGACGGTGATTGGCTATTCGTTCCAGAACAGCGCGGTGCTGCGTCGCGACCCGTCCTTTGCCGGACTGAAACACTACCAGGCGATCTTTGCCGATCCGGTGTTCTGGGCCTCGCTGTGGCACACGCTCTACTTCACCTGCATGAGTGTCGTCTTCCATATGACCATCGGCATGCTCTTCGCACTCATGCTGAACAGCGACCGCATCAATCCTACGCTGCGCAACATTCTGCGCGTGCTGTACATACTGCCCTGGCTGTTCACCGCGGTGATTATCGCGGTGATCTGGCGCCTGCTGCTTGAGCCGAACGGTGTCGTCAACAGCGTTCTCATGCAGATGGGCATCATCGGTTCCAAGGTCGAGTGGTTTTCCTCGCCCGCGACCGCGCTGCACGCCGTCACCTTCGCCAATATCTGGGCGGG
The DNA here is from genome assembly GCF_057786115.1 of Mesorhizobium sp. P170090. Lineage (NCBI taxonomy): Bacteria > Pseudomonadati > Pseudomonadota > Alphaproteobacteria > Hyphomicrobiales > Phyllobacteriaceae > Mesorhizobium > Mesorhizobium sp. P170090. The sequence continues at coordinate 2,500,302 of NZ_JBYNWH010000001.1, read as the reverse complement.
CTACCCGCTTTTCATGGTCAGCCTGCTCGCAGGCTTGCAGGGCATTCCCAAGGATTTCTACGAGGCCGCCGATATCGACGGCGCGAAGGCCTACCAGAAGTTGATCTTCATCACCATTCCGCAGCTGATGCCGATCATCATCAGCATCTCGCTGCTCGACTTCATCTGGACCATGCAGGTCTTTCCATTGATCTGGATAACGACGGGTGGCGGTCCGATCTACTCGACCGAGGTCCTCAGCACCTACACATACAAGCTGGCGTTTTCGAGCTACAACCTGTCGCAGGCCTCGGCGAGCGCCGTGGTCATCCTGCTGATCTCTCTCGGCCTGACGCTGTTCTACATCCGCTATCAAAAGGCTCGGTAGTCACATGAGGAAAATGCACACGCCCAAAGACAGGCTGATCACCGCCGCGCTCCATGTCGCGCTTGCCGCAGGGCTCTTTTTCGCGGCCTTCCCGATCTACTGGATGCTGAGCAGCTCGTTCAAGTCGAATACCGAAATCTTTGCCCTGCCACCAACCGTCCTGCCGAAGGCCTTCACGCTGGAAGCGTATGCGGCCATCCTGGGCGACCCGGTAAAGCTGCGCTTCTTCTTCAACAGCTACTTCGTGGCCGGAGCGGTGACCGTGCTGACGGTGCTGATCGCCTTGCTGGCGGCCTATGGGTTCAGCCGTTTCAATTTCCGCGGCAAGGGCAGCCTCAACACGCTCATCATCAGCACGCAGACGATCCCGCCGATCACGCTTTTGATCCCCTTTTTCGGGCTTGTCGTCTCGTATGGCATCTTCGACACCTATGTCGCGCTGATCCTGACCTATCTGGTGTTTACGCTGCCTTATGCGATCCTGCTGATGACGGGATATCTGAACACCTTGCCCCGCGACCTCGATGAAGCGGTGGCTGTCGACGGCGGCACCAGTTGGACCGCGCTGTGGCGGGTGATCGTGCCGATTTCACTGCCCGGTATCGTGGCGACGTCGGTCTACACCTTCCTGTTGTGCTGGAACGAATTTCTCTTTGCGCTGACGCTGACGAAGTCAACGTCCATGCGCACCGTCCCGATCGGCATCCAGCTGTTGATGGGACAACACGCCTTCGAATGGAACCAGATGATGGCGATGAGCGTGCTCGGCTCGCTGCCGCTCCTGGTCATCTACCTGGTTGCCCAGAGGTTCTTCCTCGCCGGCATGACCGCAGGGTCGGTCAAATAGGATGTCCCTCCAACGGAGAGTGGAATCAAGAAACGAAAGGATGACCGTGAAAGACCTGAAAGTCGGTTGCCAGACCTTTACCTGGGAAATGCTCGGCGACCGTTTTGCCGGCAGCCCGGACGATCTGCTCAAGGCGATCGCCGATGGCGGCTATGCCGGCATCGAGATCACCGACACGATGATCGGCCGCTATGCCGGCAAGCCAACGGAGTTCGCCGCCGCGCTGAAGTCATCCGGGCTGACGCTCGTCTCCTTCGCCTTCGGCTCCAAGAGCGGTTTCACGCTCAGGGATGAGATCGGCGCCGACCTCGATACCGCCAAACGCTGGATCGACTTCGCCGCCGCCTTTCCCGGCGCGCTGGTGTCGATGGGCTCGGCCACGATCGTTTCCGACGGGCCGCGCGACCACAAGTTTGCCATCGCCGCCGAGGCCTACAACAAAGCCGGCGAGCTCGGGCGCGAGGCCGGCGTCCAGGTCGCGGTGCATCCAAGCTCGCATCACAACACGCTGCTGTTCGACCGCGCCGACTACGACCGCATCTTCGGGCTGCTCGACGCCTCGCTGGTGGGCTGGGTGCCCGACACCGGCCACATCTTGCGCGGTGGCCAGGACATGGCGGATACGCTCACCACTTATCGCGACCGCATCCGCTATGTGCATCTGAAGGATGTCGACGCGAATGGAACCTGGGCGATGCTCGGCAAGGGCGTCTGTGACACGGCGAAGGTGATCGAGATCGCTGGTGCTGCACCCAATTTCAACGGCTGGCTGGTGCTGGAGGAAGAGTCCGAAACGGCCGCCGCCGACCCTGCCGGCGCCGTCAAAACCAACCGCCAGACAATGCGCGGCTACGGAGCCTAAGACGATGACGACGAACAAGCCCCTGTCCGGCCCCGCCGCGATCGCTGCCCTGCCGCGCAACCGGCTGATCGGCGAGTTCTCGCTGTGGTCGGCCGACCTCGCCAATATGGAGCACGATTTGAAGCGCATCGAGACCCATGCCGATGTCCATCATATCGACGTCGCCGACGCCCGCTTCACCCCTGGCTTCCTGTTCTTCCCGGACCTGGTGGCGCGCATCGCCAAGCTCACCGCGAAGCCGATCCATGTCCATTTGATGGTCGAAGCCGAGATCGTCGAAGAACAGACGCGCCAGTTCATCGAGGCCGGCGCCGACCTGATCAGCGTGCACGCCGAAAACGGCGAGACCGGCCTGCGCGCCGTGAAACTGGCGCATGAACTCGGGGCCGAGGCCGGCGTGGTGCTGCGGCTGGAAACACCGGTCGCGGCCGTCACGCCCTTCCTGCCGGAAGTGGCATTCGTGACGCTGCTCGGCACCTCCATCGGCGTCAAGGGCCAGAGCCTGTCCGATCAAGCGTGTCCGCGCCTGATCGAGGCGCGCGCGCTGATGCGCAAAGCCGGCCGCGAGGCCGACATCGTGCTCGCCGCCGATGGCGGCATCCGCCACGAGACCGTGCCGCTGCTGCGCGCCGCAGGTGCGGAAACCGTGGTGCTGGGCTCGCTGGCCTTCGGCGATCCCGACCTTCCCCGGCGCATGGCCTGGCTGCACGGGCTGGAGGTCGCCGCCTGATGACCAAGCTTGCGCTCGCCTTCGATCTCGGTGGCACGGCGCTGCGCGGTGCGCTGGTCGAAAGCGATGGCCGTATCGTCGCTCGTGCTTCAGCGTCGACGCTTGCCGGTGCGGGATCGGAGGCGGTGATCAGCCAGATCGTCGCTTTGGCAGGCACGCTCCTCAAGGAACACCCGCAGGCAAAGGTCGCCGGCATCGGCGTCGGTGCGCCGGGGCCACTCGACCCCAAGGCGGGGATCGTCATTGCGCCGCCAACGCTGGCCGGCTGGCATGATGTGCCGCTGATCGACATTCTGGGGCGGCATTTCGGCCTGCCGGTGCGGCTGGAAAACGACGCCAATGCGGCGGCGCTCGGCGAATGGCGTTTTGGCGCCGGACGCGGCAGCGGATCGCTGGTGTTCGTGACCGTATCGACCGGCATTGGCGGCGGCGTCGTCGCCGATGGCCACATCTATCACGGCAGGCGCGGACTGGCGGCCGAGATCGGCCACATGACCATCACCGGTGAAGGCGACCGCTGCTTTTGCGGCGCCATCGGCTGCTTCGAGGCCGTTGCCTCCGGAACCGCGCTCGGCCGCCGCGCCACGCGACTGACCGCGCCGGGCGACGGCTCGCTCTTACGACGGCTGTCAAATGATGGCGACGTCTCGGCCAGGCATGTCGTAGAGGCTGCCAAGGCCGGCGACGCCAACGCTCTCGACCTGATCGAGGCGGAAGCACAATGGCTGGGCATCGGCTTCACCAACCTGCTTCATCTCTATTCGCCCGATCTGATTGTCATGGGAGGCGGCCTTTCCAACGGGTTCGACCTTCTGGCACCGTCGATCAGAGCGGTCATCCAGCAGCGGGCGATGCCGGCCTATCGCGACGTGCCGATCGTGCAGGCTGAACTCGGCGACCGCGCCGGGCTGATCGGCGCCGCCAGCCTGATCCTGTGGGAAGGCGGTGCGCCGCTGGCGATGGCGCAGGACGACAAGGACAGAGGCGCGACCCCCGATGCCACGGAGGCACGCCATGGCTGAACTCGAGCTGCGCGGCGCGCGCGAAGATGGTGAATGGTCCAGTTTGAATGCAGCGCCAAGGTCCCCGAAGAGGACCCCTACCCTTCGCGATTCCAGCTGGCGTATTTTCGGATCGTTTGCCGCTTGTCTTCCGACAAGCCAACAAGGAGACTCTCCTCGAGATAGCCTTGCCGGATGAGATTGGCGAAGACCTGTATTAGCTGTGAATAGCGATAGTCGAACATCTGGTCCATCTTCCGTCGCTGCTGCAGCAGAAGTCTTCGACATCCCACATTTCGGAAGGCGTTGCCGCAACGTGGGCCCTGCTCTTGAGTTCAGCCAGCGTCTTGTCGAGCGCCACCTTCAGCGCTGCGTCATAGGCAGTGCGGGCGACTTTCTTTTCGGACGGAGACCATTTCTCATCAGCGGTCATCGACTGTCTCTCTCAAGTTCGCGGCGGCCGTCATCCGGTAAAACCTGCGACGCAGGACAACCCCGCCGTTGGGACCAATCTACTTTCCGCAATGGTGATCGTTGACCTTGTTCAGCGCATTCGCGTCCGGCCCGACCCGGTCGTAAGAGCACGGGCCGGCCGCCGTGGTGATCAGCATCTTGTCATAGTAGCGCGGGCCGCCGAACAGGGCATAGACGAGGTCGCGATGGGCGGGAACGTAGCGTTGCTCCGGTTCCGGCTGGCGATGGCGGTGCTTCTTCTCCTTGGCGAGCGCTGCGGTAGACAGGCTGCAGCCAAGCGCGAGAACAAGGGCGGAGATCGCGAGGATCTTGATGGTCATCGGCAATACCCTTCTGACGTTTCGGAATCGCAGCATATCCAAAAGCGTGGGCCGAACAAAGGTTCCCTGATTACCATAGCCAGAGAAATCAGCCTGTAACGGCACTGCGCGCGCGCCGCCGTTCGGCTGCAACCAAGAGGTCGACGAAAGCGCGCACCTTGGCCGGCCTGAAGCGCGCCGGCGGGAAGACGGCGTGGATGCCCCCGGACGGCAAGGTCCAATCCGCGAACACCCGCACCAGCCGTCCCCGCGCAATGTCGTCGGCGACACTGTAATCCGGAAAGATGCCGAGGCCGATGCCGGCCAGCACGCAGGACAGCACGCCCGGTGTCTTGTCGCAGCTGACGACAGGGTTGAGTTCGGCCAGCACCGTTTCCGTGCCCCTCGAGAACAGCCATTGGCCGACCCCGCGCAACTGGGCGTTGCCGACCCAGGGCAGCGACTTCGCCTGCCTGGGGCTGGTTTCCCCAGGCAGCCTGGCGGCCAGTTCCGGGCTGGCGACGACGAATTGCTGCAGGCTGCCCAGCCGCCGTGCCAGATTGCTGGAATCGGCAAGCCAGCCGACGCGGATGCCGAGATCGATCTGCTCGTCGACCAGGTTGCTGACCGCATCGTCGAAGATCGTCTCGACCCGCATTTTCGGATATTTTCTGAGATAGGCGGCGATGGTCGGCGCCACGACCTTCTCGCCATAGTCGAGCGGCGCCGTCAGCCGCAGCGTCCCCGTCGGCTGCGCCGCGCGCTGCGAAATGTCGCCATAGGCTGCCTCCGCCTCGCGCAGGATGATCGCGGTCCGGTCATAGAACAGACGACCCTCTTCGGTCGCCGTCACGCGCCGCGTCGTGCGCCGCAGCAGCGTTGCACCGAGCTCTTCTTCGAGCTTGCCGACCTGATGGCTGACCACAGCCTTGGCAACATCGAGACGGTCGGCAGCGGCCGTGAACGAGCCGGTCTCCACCACGGTGGCGAAGTAGACGAGCCGGTTGAGATTGAGGAGTTCGGTCACAGGCAGCTCATTGTATGATTTGATCAGACAGATTGTATGATTGATCGCTATTTTTCGCAACCGGTCCAGCTGTCATCTATCGGGCAACAGAATGAGGCCGCCGTGACCAACGCAACCCTAACCTATCTTTTCGACCCGCTCTGCGGCTGGTGCTATGGCGCCACGCCGATGCTGGATCGACTGGCCGCCGGCGGGACCGCACTCGAACTGCTGCCGGTTGGGCTTTTCTCCGGTGCCGGCGCGCGGCCGCTGGATGCAGGCTTCGCCGCCCATGCCTGGGACAATGACCAGCGCATCGCGCGGCTGAGCGGACAGCGCTTCAGCCAGGCCTATCTCGACAATGTGCTCAATGTCAGCGGCACCTTGCTCGATTCTTCCGCTGCCACCATGGGCATCAACGCCGCCGGGCTGGACGACTGGCGCCAGGAACTTGCGGCACTGAAGGCGATCCAGCATGCCCGCTATGTCGACGGTCGCGATATTGTGACGGTTGACGGCGTCGCCGCGGTACTGACCGACGCCGGCATGAGCGACGCGGCAAAGCTTTTGAAAGCGCCGACGCAGGCGTTTCTGGCGAAGCATGACGACCTGGTCAGCCGCGGGCGGACATTGTTCCAGCGGCTGCATGCCAATGGCGTTCCCGCGCTGGCGGTGATCGGCCAAACGACGCCGCGCCTGATCGGCGCCAACGCGCTGTTCGGCAGCTACGACAATCTCGTCGCTCACATCGAGGCGGCGTAGTCCCAGAAATTCTCCCCAGACGAAATTCTCCCCAGCGAAAGGAAAATCCCCATGAAAATCGCACTTATCGGCGCGTCCGGCCAGGTCGGCTCCCGCCTGCTTAAGGAACTCTCCGATCGCGGGCACAGCATCACCGCCATTGCCCGGCATCCAGACAAGATCGCGGCACTTCCGGGCGTGACTGCCAAGAAGGGCGACGTCTTCGACAAGGATGGCCTTGCCGCCCTGATCAAGGGTCATGACGCGGTGATCTCCTCGGTGCATTTCCTCGACAGCGATCCCGATACGCTCATCGCAGCCGTGCGTGCTTCCGGCGTCAAACGCTACCTCGTCGTTGGCGGCGCCGGCAGCCTTGAGGTTGCGCCCGGCAAGCGCCTGGTCGACACGCCGACCTTCCCTGATATCTACAAGGCCGAGGCGCAGAAGGGCGCCGACTTCCTCGACACGCTGCGGACGGTCGACGATCTCGACTGGACCTTGCTGTCGCCTTCGGCGCTGTTCGTCGCCGGCGAGCGGACCGGCAAATACCGCATCGGCAAGGACACGCTGCTGACGTCCGACAAGGGCAGCAGCATTTCCTTCGAGGACTACGCCATCGTCATGGCCGACGAGATCGAAAAGCCGGCGCATATCAAGCAGCGCTTTACGGTCGGCTACTGAGCGCACTTCATTGACAGGGGCACTCGACGGAGCGGCCCGCGTCGGTTCCTATCGACGATAGTGCCATCGGAGCCTCCGATGGCACTATCGCTTTCTTCCGTTTCCACTCCTGCCGCCGGCCTGCGAACTCTCGCCCGGAGCGGTTCAGGACAGGAACGGAAACATGGCAGACATCGCAAAATCGAAAATCGCTATCATTGGCGGCAGCTCCGGAATGGGGCTGGCGTTGGCAAGGCGGTGCCTGGACTCAGGCGCCGAAGTCATCATCGTCAGCCGCAGTGAAGCCAGGCTCAAGCGTGCCGGTGAGGCGCTGCAGAACCCTTCCGCTTTGAGCGCCGTCGCCGCCGATATTGCCAGGGAGGATCAGGTCGCTGACCTGTTCAAGCGAATTGGCCGGCTCGACCATATCGTCAGCACCGCCGCCGACATCGAAGGCGCCTATGAGCTATTGCCTTCAGTCGACCTGAAGGCGGCGCAGCGGGTCGTCGAAAGCAAATTCTACGGGCCGCTGCTGCTCGCCAAGCATGGCGCGCCGCAGCTTTCGGCCAACGGCTCCATCACCTTCACCTCAGGCATCGCCGCCTACCGGCCGGCGGCGCGCGGCTCGGTCGTTGCCGCTGTCAACGCTGCGCTGGAAGGGTTGGTGCGGGCGCTGGCGGTCGAGCTGGCGCCGGTCCGTGTCAACGCCGTCTCGCCGGGCTGGGTCGACACGCCGATCTGGAGTTTTGTGGCCGGCGACAAGAAGGACGAGACGCTCGATGCAATGGCCAGGCGCCTGCCGGTCGGCCGCGTCGGACAGCCGGACGACATTGCCGATGCCATCGCCTTTCTGATGGGCAACGGTTTTACGACAGGGACGGTTCTGCATGTCGAGGGCGGTCATCGGCTGATCTGAGCGCAGCGAAATTCCTGGCCGCGGCCGCCAGCAGCAGTTTCAGCGCCGGCGGCTGAACCCGCCGGCGGCGCCAGACCATGACCAGCGACGCCGTGCGGGCCGACCCCGGCCACGGCAATTCGACGATCTCGCCGCGCTCGAGCGCGTCGGCAACGGCCAGCCGCGGCACCAGGCCCATGCCGACACCAGTCGCCACCAGGCCCGCAATGGCCCCGATGCTGCCGACTTCGGCGGCAAGTTCTGGCGCTGCCATCTCGGCAAAGGCAGTGTCGAACAGATGCCGGTAGACGCATCCGGTTTCCGTCACCACGAAACGCATCGCGGCGAGCGCGGCCAGGTCGTTCTGTCGCGATGCGGCCGCATCTTCGGGCGAGGCGACAAGGACCAGCGGCTCGGCCGATATCGTGCGCCGGGCCAGACGTTCGTCCAGACCGCCCTTGTCGAAACAGAAGGCGACGTCGATCTCGCTCTCTTCGAGCTGCCGCAGCAGGGCATCGCTGCCGGCGATTTTCAGCCGCAGACCGATCTCCGGGTGGTCGCCTTGAAAGGCCGCCAGCAATTGCGGAAGTCTGACGGTGGCAATCGTCTCCAGCGCGCCGACCGTAACCGTTCCGGCGGTCATTCCCGTCGTTGCCTCGACGGCAATACGCGCCTCCTCCGCCAGTTGCAGAATCTCTTCCGCATAGGGTTTCAGCGCGTCGCCGGCCGTCGTCAGGTCGAGGCCGTGGCGCGAGCGGATGAAGAGGACGACACCAAGTTCGCTTTCCAGCGACTGGATCCGGTCGCTGACGCTCGACTGCGCCAGATGAACCTCCCGCGCTGCGCGGGTGATGTTGCGGTGCCGCGCCACGGCGAGGAAGGTCTTGAGCAATCGTGGGTGCATGCCGTTTCCGGATCTGTCTCTGTTCGACATTTCGGGCTTGGCTGGTCCACTTGCAACCCTGGTCCATTTGCAACCCCGGTCCATTTGCAACCCATTGACGCCGGCGTCATCTGGTTGCGGCAGACCGAAGGGCCAGAATTTCGCGGCAATGACCCGCAAGTTTTCCCACGGCCGGCGCGGTGGCCCAAGAGATCGCCTCTGGCAGATCGCATCGTACGTATGCTCTATGCCAAGCTGATTTCCAGCACCGATGGAAGGACCGACATGCCCCGCCCGCAAGGAACCATCGCCCCGATCCTGACGCCGTTCGAGAACGATGGCCGCATTGCCCGTGACCTGTGGATCTCACATGCCAAATGGGTGCTGGGCCAGGGCGCCCATTTGCTGTCGCCGTTCGGCACCACGGGCGAGGCACTGTCGCTCTCGCTCGACGAGCGCATGCAGGCGCTGGAATGGCTGGTTGCATCAGGCATTTCGCCGGGGCGCATGATGCCCGGCACCGGCGTCACCGCATTGCCCGAAACCGTCGAACTGTCGAAGCACGCGGTCGGCCTCGGCTGCGCCGCCGTGATGGTGCTGCCATCGTTCTTCTACACGGCCGCCGGGGACGATGGCCAGGCGCGCTACTACAGCGAGCTGATCGAAAGGGTGGCCAGCCCGGCGCTGAAGATGATCCTCTACCACATCCCGCAGAACTCCGGCGTGCCGGTAAGCCCTGCCCTGACCGCCCGGTTGAGCGCGGCGTTTCCAGAGACGGTCGTCGCCTACAAGGATAGCGCCGGCGACTGGAACAACACGGCGGCGGTGATTGCCGCCGCACCCGACGTCGCGGTGTTCCCCAGCTCGGAGGCGCAACTGACCAAGGGGCTCGCCAGTGGTGCTGCGGGCTGTATCTCCGCGACCGTCAATCTCAACGCTGCGGCCATCCGCGCCCTCTACGACGCGACGATCGCTGGCCAAGACGTCACGGAAGCGGACGCCGCGATCAGGGCGTTCCGCAAGGTGATCCAGGATGCAGGCCTGATCCCGGCAATGAAGGCCGTGCTGGCGGTGCGCTCCGGCGACAAACGCTGGCTCAACCTGCGCGCGCCGCATGAGAATGCGACGCTGGAAAGCGGCAAGGCGCTGCTCACTGCGCTCGGTCCCGCAGCCGATCACATTGGCCGAGGTCACGCATGATGGCGGTTGGCGCAACCCACATGCTCGCATCTTTTCAATCGGCCTAAAGTGACGAGCCTGCCGCCTCTAACGCCGACACGGGCTTAAGCGGTCGCGGACGATCAGCCCCTTTCAGGCACAGTGCGATGCCGCCATTGGCCCTTGAACGGTCAAAATGGAGGCGTACCATCGCGACATCTGAAACTGAGTCTTCTTCATTCGTCTGGGCTAATGTCCGGACCGGATTGGATATTTTCCTTGGCAATGGATGCAACCCGCGGCGCGGCGAAGCGCGGCAAATCGTTTGCCCATGTGGCGGAGGCGTCCTGGGGCAAGGGCCTCAGCACGCTGCTGCGCATCGTGCGCATGACGTTGCGCCATCCCTGGCAGGTTGCGGTCACCATCGCCTCGACCTTCATCGCCGCGACGCTGCAGCTGTTCATCCCGCGCCTGCTGGGCCACGCCATCGACCAGGCGCAAGGCGTGATGGCTGGAGGCGGCGGCGCGGCGGCTGAGCAGGCGCTGTGGACGACGGCGATCACCTTGCTCGTCGTCAGCATCCTGCGCGGCCTCTTCACCATGGCGCAGAATTATTATGGCGAGGCCGTCGGCCACCGCACCGGCTATGAGCTGCGCCTGGCCTTCTACGAGAAGATCCAGCGGCTGAGCTTCTCCTTCCATGACCGGGTGCATACCGGCGACCTAATTACGCTTGGCCTGCTCGACCTCGACGGCGTGCGCATGTTCTTTTCCACCGGCTTATTGCGCGTGGTGCTGCTCGGCGTGCTGATCGGCGTCGGCTCCTATCTCCTGATCAGCACCGATCTCGAGCTCGGGCTGCTCAGTCTGAGTTTCGTGCCGTTCGTCGCCTGGCGCTCCTCGGTCACACAGCTCAGGCTGCGCAGCACCTGGCTGACGCTGCAGGAGCGGCTGTCAGTGCTGAGCCGGGTGATGGACGAGAACCTCGGCGGCATCCGCGTCGTGCGCGCCTTTGCGGCGCAGCGGCATGAGCTGGAAAAATTCGACCGCGCCAAGAAGTCGGCGCTGGAGCTTGCCGACCAGCGCGTCGACATCCGCGTCTCCAACACCAGCGCCATGAATTTTTCCTTCCTGGCTGCCATGGGCCTGGTGCTGTGGTTCGGTGGCCAGAAGGTGATCGCGGGCCAGATCAGCGTCGGCACGCTGGCCCAATTCCTCACCTTCATGACCATCCTGCAAATGCCGGTGCGCCAGCTCGGGCTGATGGTCAACTCGTTCGCCCGCGCCTCGACCTGCGGCACAAGGCTGTTCGAACTGCTTGACGCCGAACTTGACATCGAGGATGCGCCTGATGCCAAGGATCTCGTGGTCACCGAAGGCGTGCTGCGCTTCGACAATGTCGGCTTCCGCTACGCGGGCGCCGGCGGCCGGCCGGCACTGTCGGGCATTTCATTCGAGGCCCGGTCCGGCGAGACCGTCGGTATTGTCGGCCCGCCGGGCAGCGGCAAGTCGACCATCGCGCATCTGATCCCGCGCTTCTACGACGTGACGTCAGGCGCGATCACCATCGACGGGCAGGATCTCCGCGAGGTGACGCTGCAATCGTTGCGCAAGGCGGTCGGCGTCGTGCAGCAGGACGCCTTCCTGTTCACCACCTCGATCGAAAACAACATCGCCTATGGAAATCCCTGGGCACGCGAGACCCGCATCGGGCAGGCGGCTGAATACGCCCAGCTGCACAATTACATCATCGGGCTTCCGGCCGGCTACACCACGGTCGTGGGCGAGCGCGGCTCATCGCTTTCCGGCGGCCAGCGGCAGCGCCTGACCATCGCCCGCACCCTGATCCTGCGGCCTTCGGTGCTGGTCTTCGACGATTCCACCGCGGCTGTCGACGCCGGCACCGAGCAGCGAATCCGCACCGCGATGAAGCGCTTCGCCAAGGACCGCGTGACGCTGATCATCTCGCACCGGCTGAGCTCGCTGATGCATGCCGACCAGATCCTGTTCATCGAGAATGGCCGCATCGCCGAGCGCGGCACGCACCAGGAATTGCTGGCGCTGGGTGGTCGCTACCGCGCGCTTTACGACCTGCAGCTGCGGCCGGACGACGATTTGCCGGTGGCGGTGGGAGCCGCATAATGTCGACACCGGGTCACGACGAAAAAGAAGACACCAGCCGGCGGCCCACCAGGGCCGTCGTCGGTTCGCACCGCGACGAGGAAGAGGTCTTCGGCAAGGTCTACGATCCGCGCATCGTGCGCCGCATCTGGAGCTTCGTGAGACCGTATCAGGGCCGGATCTTCATCTCGGTGGCCGCCGTTTTGGTGTTCACTCTGACGCAATTGGCGATCCCGCTGGTCATCCGTTACGCCATCGACCACGGCATGGCGGCGGGCAAGGCCGACAGCTCCGTCATGAACTGGGCGATCGGTGCCTTCGCCCTGATCATCCTGATCAACTATGCCGCCAGCTATGTCCAGGAAAGCGTCGTCGGCAAGGTGGCCGAGAATGTGCTGTCGGATTTGCGCCGCGCCATGTTCAGCCATCTGCAGTGCGTCTCGCTGAGCTTCATGGACAAGACCGAGGTGGGCCGGCTGATGTCGCGCCTGCAGGGCGACGTCAATTCGATGCAGGAATTCCTCGAGACGTCGGTCATGTCGGTGGGCGACATCGTGCTTCTTTTCGGCATTGTCAGCGTGCTTTTGTGGCTCGATTTTCGTCTCGGCCTGTTGACGCTGTCGACCATGCCGGCGCTGTTCATCGTGCGCCTGTTCTGGCTGCCGCGCGCCAAGGTCGCCTTCATGGCCGCGCACGAAACCAATTCGACCGCCAATGGGGCGCTGGCGGAAGGCATCCATGGCGTGCGCACTGTGCAGAGTCTCGAACGCCAGCACGTCAATTTCGACCTCTATGACGAGAAGGTGCTGGCCAATCTCAGGGCTCACCTGACCTCGGCCAAATATGCGCAGGTGATGGTGCCGATCGTCGACACGCTGACCGGCATTGCGATGGCGACGGTCATCGTCGTCGGCGGTTCGATGGTGCTGTCGCACAGCCTCGACATCGGCGTCATGGTGGCGTTCCTGTTCTATATCCAGCGCTTCTTCGACCCGATCCGCTCGCTCACCATGCAGTACTCGGTCATGCAGCGTGCCATGGCGTCGGGCCAGCGAATTTCCGAAGTGCTCGACGTGCCGGTCGATGTCAGCGACAGACAAGGCGCGGTGGCGCTGACGCGCGACATGGACGGTTCGGTCGAGTTCAGGAACGTCACCTTCGGCTACCGGCAGAACCAGCCGGTGCTGAAAAACATCTCCTTCCGCGTCAATCCGGGCGAGACGGTTGCGCTTGTCGGCCCCACCGGTTCGGGCAAGTCGAGCTGCATGGCGCTGGTGCACCGCTTCTATGATGTCTGGTCGGGCGAGGTGCGGGTCGGCGGCCACGATGTGCGCGACGTGACGCAGGATTCGCTCGGCGATCAGGTGGCGATGGTGCTGCAGGAGCCGTTCCTGTTTTCCGGCACGGTGCTGGAGAACATCCGCTACCACAAGACATCGGCTACCAGCGAAGAGGTTGTGCGCGCCGCGCAAGCCGTTGGCGCGCACGACTTCATCGAGCATTTGCCTGACGACTACGACACCGAGCTCGAACAGCGCGGCGGCAATCTGTCCCTCGGCCAGCGCCAGCTGATCAGCTTTGCACGCGCACTGGTGGCGGATGCGAAAATCCTGGTGCTGGACGAGGCGACGGCGAGCATCGATTCCTACACCGAGATGCTGATCCAGAAGGCACTGGTCACGCTGCTGGAAGGCCGCACCGGGCTGGTCATCGCGCACCGGCTGGCGACCATACGCGGCGCCGACCGCATCATCGTTTTACAGAACGGCGAGATCGTCGAAAGCGGCAACCACGAGCAGCTGATGGCGGCCAAGGGCCTCTATGCCAGGCTCTACAACATGAACTACGCATCGTTCGACGATATTGCCGAGGAAGACATAGGCGCGCTGGCCGGCAAGGCGACGTGAGCTGCTGCCGGTTCGGCTCGACTGGAAATGGTGCGGGGCCAAAACTCGTCGTCGACCAATTCGGCTTCAGATGTCGACACGTTTAAGCTCGCCTTCCAGCGTAAGCTCGGCGTCACGCCTGCCGGCGCGTTCGGGTGGACGAGCCGCCGGCCGCCTTAAGGGCGATCCCGCGCAAATTCTGAATTCTACGCGCCGCCCAGCGCGCGTGATGGCACGCCGAGCTTGCGGCTGAACCTCAGCAAACGCCGTGATGATGGCTTTCGTTCCTTAGCCGTCGGATGAAAATCGCCGGGGAACAGGAAGGCTTGCTGGGAGTTTAGTTCTTCGAGCCGCGCCGTGAACGGCGCGGCAGCGAAGGAGACGGCATATGGGCCTGGGTACCATTCTTATTATCATCCTGATCATCGCGTTGCTCGGCGGCTTCAGCGGCCTCGGCGGCGGCCCGTTCTACGGCACTGGTTACTATGGCGGCGGTGGCCTCGGGCTGGTGCTGATCATCGTGATCATTCTGGTTGTTCTCGGGCGAATATAGCGTCGCCATTGGCGGCCGCCGAGTTTCTACGGCGGCCGCGTTTTCGCCTGACATCGAGGTTTGAAGACATGGCAGCTGAAGACATTGCTGGTCCGGACTGGGCCGGCGTCGGCGCGAGCGAGAGCGAACGCGACGAGCTGGGATATCCTAATGGTGGCACTATCCGAAGGCGGCGGGCGTAAGCTGCAGACCCCGACACCCGCCTGGCGGCCGTGGCGTTCATCGAGGCGGATCGGACGCTTCGAGAAACCCAGGACGGCGACGAGGCGGGTCCGGCCTTTCTCGCTATTGTCGACAAGGGCAGCATCGGCCTGAAGGCCGCAATGGCAGGCACGCCTTACGCCTGAACGCGGTCAACCCGCCGTAACTCCGCCAGCAGAAACACCACCAGCACGCAGCACAGCAGGCCAAGCGACAATGGCAGTCCCTGATGTCCGGTCAGTTGCATCGCCAGCCCGGCCACGGGTGAGCCGACGATGCCGCCTACCCCCCATACGAACGCGAAGGCGGCATTGCCGGCGATCAAGGCTTGACCGGTGAAACGCTCGCCGAGCTGGATCAGCGACAGCGTGTAGATCCCGAACGAGACCCCGCCCCAGACGAAGAAGAGCGGCCAGACAAGCCATGTAGCGAAGAGCAACGGCAACAGCAAACAACCGGCCAGGCAAGCCAGGACACAGAACAGCATCATCGGCTTCGAGCCAAACCGTTCGGCGGCGCGCCCAAGCACGACCTGCAGCACGGCATTGCCGGCGATGAAACAGGTGATGAGCGAAGCGATGCGCTGCTCAGTGCTGCCGAGCGCGGCACCATAGACCGCGAACAGCGAAAGCAGGACTTGCTCGAAGGCGGCAGCCGTGAAGACTGCGAACAAGAGCAGCGGCGCCAGCGCGAAGAAGCCGCCGACCGACACCGCTTCGCCCTCACGCGGCATGTCGGGCAGGCGTGGCGCGACGGCAAGCACGATCAGGCCGCAGACAAGGAAGGCCGCGCTGCCGATGATGAAGGGTGGCCATCCTTGCGTGCCGACCAAGCCTAGCGACAGCGGGCCGAGGCCAAAGCCGGCGGAAACGATGGAGGAGTATAGGCCCATGATGCGGCCTCGGCGTGCGGCGGGTGTGATCGAGACCAGCCAGGTTTCACTGATCACGTAAAGCGGATTGGCAAAGAAGCCGAGCAGGAAGCGCAACGGCATCCAGGCCCATACATCCTGCGTCCAGGCAATCGCGATCAGGACGGTTGCTGCCAGGATCGAACACACAACCGCAAAGCGCGCCGCGCCCACCCGCCGGACCAGCGCCGGCGTGAAGAGCGACGATATAATGAAACCCAGAGGCGTCATCGCGGCCGAGAGGCCGATAAGGCCCGGTGTCGTCCCTTGCCGTTCCAGGATGAAGCTGAGCAGCGGATACGTCAGCCCCTGTGCTATGGCGAACACCGTAACTGTCGCGATGATGCCGGCCATCGCGGCCCATGCGATGAGGTTCTCCGGCGGTGACGTCGCGTCTTCGGCGCTCATGCCGACTTCGAAGCAGGATCGGCACGTTCCGGCAAGTGCAAATGCCGGCAAAACGCCGCGGTACGCCCAAACAGGCGGGCGGGTCTTATCCGCGACATCAGCTCACACTTGCCAGAAGCGTTTGACGATTTCGGCCTCGACCTGGCGTCTGGTCAGACCGATATCGTCGATCAGGTGCGGATTGGCCTCCGCCATCTGCTTGAGGTCCCAGCGAAAGCGTATCCGCTCGCGCCAGGCCGCGATCATGCCCCGCGGGCCCGTCGGACGCCGGCCCGATGACACCGCCTTTTCCGGCAAGGCTGCACGAGCAGAAGCAAGGGTATCGTTCATGGCAACCTCCATTCGGTTTGAGGGGCGACAGCCCTCGGCTTGAAAGAGGTTGAATTCTGCCGCATGCGGACGGCGCCGTAATTAAGCGCGGCCAAATAGTTCTCAAAAGTTCCAAAGCAGTTAGAGCACCTCGCCGATTTATCGAAACGACGAGGTGCTCAACTCTTTGTTTTGACGCCATACGTCCGTGAAGCGCTCTGCGCTTTCCCGTGGGAAAACCGCCTTCACACCTTTCCTGGAATTGCTCTATAGATGCGCGTTATGCAGGGATCGCGCTTTGCCTTTGGTCCGTTCGTGCTTGATCCGGGTGCGGGAACGCTCCTTCGGGACCAAGTTCCCGTCGCCGCCGGCCACCGCGGACTGCAGCTGCTGGCGGCGCTCGTCGCCCGGCCCGGCGAGATCGTGGCCAAGGCCGAGTTGATGGATGCGGCCTGGCCAGGCACCGCCGTTGAGGAAGGCAACCTCACCGTCCAGATTGCGCAATTGCGCAAGCTGCTGGGTCCGGCCACGAACGGCGGAGAATGGATATCGACCGTTCCGCGCGTCGGCTATCGCTTCGCCGGCGCCATCGAACAGCTCGGCGACGAGAAGCGACAGGCTTTGCCGCTGCCCGCCAAACCGTCGATAGCCGTGCTGCCCTTTGCCAATTTCAGCAACGACCCCGAGCAGGAAGCCTTCGCCGACGGGTTGACCGAAGACCTGATCACCGACCTGTCGAGGATCGGCGGCCTGTTCGTCATCGCGCGCAACTCGACCTTTGCCTACAAGGGCAAGGCGGTGGATGTGCGCGAGGTCGCCAGGGAACTTGGCGTGCGCTATCTCTTGGAGGGCAGCGCCAGACGCGCCGCCGGGCGCGTGCGCATCAACGCCCAGCTGGTCGACGCGCTGAGCGGCGAGCATTTGTGGGCAGACCGCTTCGATCGCGGCCTGGAAGATATTTTTGCCGTTCAGGACGAGGTGACGGCCAAGATCGTCGAGGCGCTGCTTGGCCGGCTGCGCGCGCCGCTGCCGCGCAACCGGCCTCGAAATCTCGAGGCCTACGATCTGTGCGTGCGAGCCCGCAACCTGATCGACGTCTCGCCGGAGACGGCGCGCGAAGCGCATCTGTTGCTGACGCGCGCGCTTGCGCTCGATCCGGACTATGCCGAAGCCTATCGCTGGCTTGCCATGAACCACTGGATGGGATGGGTGCATTGGGGAGAGCCCATTGAGCCTGCCCGCAGCCTTGCCCTGGAACTGGCGCGCAAGGCTGTGGCGATCGATCCCAACGATGCCGGCTGCCACTGGGTGCTTGCTAACCTGCTTGCCTATGAGCGCAGATTCGACGAAGCGGATGTGGGATTTGCCAAGGCGTTCGAACTCGACCCGAACGAGGCCGATGCCTGGGCGACATTGTCCGACATCGCGGTCCTGGCCGGGCGCGTCGAGGACGGCCTCGACTATATCGGCAAGGCGTTCCGGCTGAACCCGTTTCCGGCAAGCTGGTACTACCTGACGCTCGGCCAGGCGCAATATGCGGCGCGCGACTATGAAGCCGCCGTCGAGACGACGCGCCGGGACGAGACGTATCGGACAAGCTCGCGCCGTTTCCTTGCGGCAAGCCTTGCGCAACTCGGCCGGATCGATGAGGCGCGCGCCGAGGTCGACCTGTTCCTTGTCGCTAACCCACATTTCACCACCCGCCACTGGGTCGAGACTGAGCCGTTCCGCGACACTGCCACGCTCGACCATTTCGTCGATGGCTTCCGAAAGGCCGGACTTCCGGAGTGACGGACCGGCGTGCTCGATCGATGCAGGCACCGTCGGTTGCGGCTCAATCTGCCAATGTTTGCAAGTCGCGAGGCCGCTGACCGATCTTGCTTCCGCGAGCAGTCATCCAACAGCGATTGCAGCGAAGCGGCGCGCGAAACCTCTGTCACGGTGAAGCCGGCTGGAACGGCCACGATTCGATCCGGCCACGGGTGAGCGCTGGGTGGCGGCTGGCGACTACCTGTTGCGCTCTCGTCTGCAATGCCGGCATCGCGGTCGCCGTGGGCAATGATCGGCTTGCCTCCTTGAGCTTTCAGCGACGCGCTCCGACAACTCGCGATGATTTTTCTAGATGCCGGTGATTTTCTAGATGCCGTTTGTCGAAGCATGATCTTTTCCGAAAACCGTTTCCCACTTTTCTGGATCACGCTCTAGCGGCTGGCGTGATCGGGAAGTCCGCGCAATCTGATTGTCCGAGCGCCCTTTAGCTTTCCTTGTTTGAGGTCGGCGGCGGGAGTAATAGTCGCCACGGAATTGCGAGGAGGAAGAGATGACGCTGAACTTCGACCCGAAGGCGAAGGCCACGGCGTTGTACCATGGCGAATTCCGACCGATGTTCATTGGCGGCAAGTGGGTCGCGGCGCAGTCCGGCCACGGCATGCAGGCACTCAATCCGGCAACAGGCGAGGTGCTGGCGACAGTGCCGCGCGGCGGGGCTGCCGATATCGACTCGGCGGTGGCCGCCGCGCGCGCGGCCTTCGAAGGCCCATGGTCCAAATTCTCGCCCTACGAGCGGCAGTGCGTGCTGCTCAGGATCGCCGATCTCTTCGAGACGCATTGGGAAGAGCTCAGCGTTTCCGACACGCTGGATATGGGGCTGCCGATCACGCGCACGCTCGCTAACCGGCGCCGCGTCATCGGCATGCTGCGCTTCTATGCCGGCATGGCGACGGCGCTGCATGGCGAGACGATCGACAATTCGATTCCCGGCGAGATCGTCACCTTCACCCGGCGCGAGCCGGTGGGCGTCGTTGGTGCGATCATTCCCTGGAACGCGCCGACCGCCGCCTCGATCTGGAAGATCGCGCCGGCGCTGGCGACGGGCTGCACCATCGTGCTGAAACCGTCCGAGGATGCGTCGCTGACGCCGCTGCTGATCGCGCAACTGATGCAGGAAGCCGGCGTGCCCGACGGCGTCGTCAACGTCGTCACCGGCACCGGGGCCGAAGCCGGTGCGCGGCTCGCCGAACATCCAGACGTCAACAAGATCGTTTTCACCGGATCAACGCTGACCGGCCAGGCCATCGCGCGGGCAACCGTGGCCAACCTCAAACGCGTTTCACTGGAGCTCGGCGGCAAGTCGCCGATCATCGTCTGCCGCGACGCCGACATCGACAAGGCTGTTCCGATCGCGGCGATGGCGGTGTTCGTGCATTCGGGCCAGATCTGCATTGCCGGCTCGCGGCTGTTCGTGGCGCGCGAAATCCATGACGAGTTCGTCCGCCGGCTCGCCGATTTCGCGGGCAGACTGCGGATCGGCCATGGCATCGAGGCAGAGACGGAAATCGGACCGCTCATCAATGCCAGGCAGGCAGGCAAGGTGGAGGGCTATATCAGGGCCGGCAGCGACGAAGGCGCCGAACTGGTCGCCGGTGGCTCGCGGCTGACCGGCGAGCTCTACGATGGCGGCAACTTCATTGCGCCGACGGTCTTCGGCGCCGTGTCGGACCAGATGACCATCGCGCGCGAGGAGATTTTCGGCCCGGTCATTTCGGCGATGCCCTTCGACACGCTCGACGAAGCGGTGGCGCGTGCCAATGCGACGCCCTATGGCCTGGCCGCCGGCATCTTCACCACGCATCTGGGCACCGCGCACAAGCTTGCGCGCCGGGTCAAGGCCGGCTCGGTCTGGGTCAACATGTACCATGCCATCGACCCGGCGGTGCCGTTCGGCGGCATGAAGATGTCGGGTTATGGCCGCGAGGGCGGCATCGAGCATCTGCACGAGTATCTGGAGACCAAGTCGGTCTGGATCCAGACCGACTGATATTCGCGCGGCGTACTCTGCGAAATCACGATGAAACCACAAGGGCCAGGACGGCGGCGCAGTCACCGGCTTTGACCAGGCCGGGGAAATGCCGCGCCGCCAGAATGCCGGACATTTTTGCCTTGATCTCCTGCGGAGCGATGCCGGTGCGGCCGGTGGAATGGATGCG
This sequence comes from Mesorhizobium sp. P170090, assembly GCF_057786115.1. Taxonomy (NCBI): domain Bacteria; kingdom Pseudomonadati; phylum Pseudomonadota; class Alphaproteobacteria; order Hyphomicrobiales; family Phyllobacteriaceae; genus Mesorhizobium; species Mesorhizobium sp. P170090. The sequence continues at coordinate 2,480,005 of NZ_JBYNWH010000001.1, read as the reverse complement.
CGCCAGCACCGAGCCTTCTTTCACAGGCTCGCCGAGATCGACCATGGTCTCGATCATGCCGTCGTCCTCGGCGAAGGAGAAACAATCGCCTGACGGCATGTCGAGCCACTGAGTTCTGCCCTTCTCGACCGCACCATCAACAATACCGGCATGGCGCAGCACATTGCTGATGCCGCGCCGCGCGATCCGCACGGTCTGGGCACGCGAGGTGCCGCCGCCGCCAAGCTCGGTGCTGACGAAGACCTTGCCCATTTCCTCGGCCGCCGTGTCATACATGCCGACGGAGTCAATCTCGATCATGCGCATCGAGAACGGGGCCGAGAACGCGGCGACCGCGTCGAAGGCTTTCTGCTCCAGCGCCTTGTCGGGCACCGTGTGGGCGGCACAGAAGGGCACGAAATCCAGCGTCCTGCCGCCGGAGTGGAAATCGAAGACGAGGTCGGCGCGCGGCAGCAGTTCGCGTTGAAAGTAGTCGGCGATCTTCTCGGTCACCGTGCCGTCGGGACGGCCGGGAAAGCTGCGGTTCATATTGCCCTTGTCGATCGGCGACGTCCGCGTGCCGGCGCGGAAGGCCGGATAGTTCATCGCCGGCACGATGATCACCGTGCCGCTGACCTGTTTGGGATCGAGCGTGCGGGCGAGATCGTAGAGCGCCAGCGGCCCCTCATACTCGTCGCCATGATTGCCGCCGGTGAGCAGCGCGGCCTGTCCCTTGCCGTTGCGGATGACGCAGATCGGGATCATCACCGAACCCCAGGCCGAGTCGTCGCGGCTGTAGGGCAGGCGCAGGAAACCATGTTGCACGCCGTCCTTGTCGAAATCGACGGTCGGCGCGATCGGAGATGGGCGGAGGCTAGGCATCGGGCTCAATTCTTCACCACCAGTTTGCGCGGTACATTGGCGAGGCACTCTACACCGGTTTCGGTGATCAGGATGGATTCGGTGATTTCCAGTCCCATCGTCTCCAGCCACAGGCCGGTCATGAAATGGAAGGTCATGCCGGGCTTGAGTTCGGTGCGGTCGCCGGGGCGCAGGCTCATGGTGCGCTCGCCCCAATCCGGCGGATAGGACAGGCCGATCGAGTAGCCTGTGCGGTTGTCCTTGACGATGCCGTATTTCTTCAACACGGCGAAAAAGGCGTTGGCGATGTCCTCACAGGCATTGCCGGGCTTTGCCGCCGCAAGCCCCGCCTCCATGCCTTCCAGCGTCGCCTTCTCGGCATCTAGGAATTCCTGCGTCGGCTTGCCGAGAAAGACGGTGCGCGACAGCGGGCAATGGTAGCGGCTGTAGCAGCCGGCGATCTCGAAGAAGGTGCCCTCGCCCGACTTCATCGGCTGGTCGTCCCAGGTGAGATGTGGCGCCGAGGCGTCGGCGCCCGACGGCAGCAGCGGCACGATCGCCGGATAGTCGCCGCCGACGCCATCGACACCGCGCGTGCCGGCATCGTAGATCTCGGCGACCAGATCGCATTTGCGCATGCCGACCTGGATCTTGTCGACGATGCGCTGGTGCATGGCTTCGACGATGCGGGCCGCCTTGCGCATATAGTCGATTTCAGTCGGGCTCTTCACCGCGCGCTGCCAATTGACCAGCGCTGTCGCGTCGACGAAGCGGGCGTTGGGCAGGTGCTTCTGCAACGCGGCGAAGGCGGCAGCCGAGAACCAGTAATTGTCCATCTCGACGCCGACGGTCAGCTTGCCCCAGCCGCGATCACTAAGCACGCTTGCCAAAAAATCCATCGGGTGGCGCTCGGTCGACTGCACGTAGTGGTCGGCATAGCCGACGATGTTGTCATGCGCGAGATAGGCGGTGCGCTTGGCGCCATTGGCATCCTGGCCGCGACCGTACCAGACCGGCTCGCCCGATGGTGGCACGATCACCGCCTGATGCACATAGAACGACCAGCCATCATAGCCGGTCAGCCAGGCCATGTTGGATGGGTCGCTGATAACAAGCAGATCGACGCCTTTCCCCTCCATGGCTTTTCGCGTCTTGGCGAGGCGATCCGCAAATTCGGCGCGCGAGAATTTCAGGTTCGGTTGCATTGTTCTTGGTCCTCGTTTGTTGGGCCTTGCGACCAGCATCAGCTTTCAAAAATGGTTCCGGCATTGGCCGCCCGCGCCCGGTCGCGGGCGAACGTGGCGATCGCCGTATCCTGCACGCCGGTGCCGGTGAGGTCGGCGATGGTGATGTCGCTGGGCGAGCGCCTTCCGTGCCGTTCGCCGGCGATGATCTGGCCGAGTTCGGTGACCGCGGCATCGGCTCCCATCACGCCCGATGCGATGGCGTGATGCAGTTCTCCCAGACGCCGTGTCTGCTTGACGCTGTCGGCGACATAGAGATCGGCCATGCGCAGGATCGCCGGCGCGATCTCGTTCTTGTGTTCGGCATCCGAGCCCATGGCGGTGATGTGCTGCCCGGCAACGACAAAGCCGGCCTTGATCAGCGGCTCGGTCGACGGCGTGGTGGTGACGATGATGTCGGCGCCGATGGTTGCTTTGGCTGAATCCGGCTCGGCGCGCACGAGAATACCTAGTTTTTCGCGCAGCGCGCCTGCGGCCGTCTCCGCCTTGACCGCATCGCGCGCCCAGATACGTGCCTCGGCGATCGGCCGCACCAACATGAGCGCTTCGAGTTGCAGCCCGGCTTGCACGCCGGCGCCGAAGATTGCGGCGACGGACGAATCCGGCCGCGACAGATGCTTCGCCGCGACGGCGCCGGCAGCAGCGGTGCGGACATCTGTGAGATAGCCATTGTCCAGCAGCAGCGCCTCGACCACACCGGTTCTTGCCGAGAGCAACACCATCAGGCCGCCCCCGCTGGGCAGACCGAGCTTCGGATTGTCGAAGAAGCCGGAGCTTATCTTAACGGCGAAACCGTCTATTCCAGGCACATAGGCCGACTTCACATCGACCTCACCGCGCTGCTCGTGAATGTCCAACCGCAGGATCGGCGGCATCGCCACCGACAATGTGGCGAGCGCGCGGAAAGCGTTTTCGACGCAGGCGACCGCGTCGAGATCGAGCGGCACGATTGTGCGCAGTTCCTTCTCGGTGAGGATGGTCATCGGACTCATGTGTCGCGCTCCGTACTAGCGCGCACCACGAAGGATAGTGTCCCGTCACACCCCCCTCTGGCCTGCCGGCCATCTCCCCCGCAAGGGGGGAGATTGGACTGCACTCCTGCCTTCGCCAATCTCCAGCGCAGCAAGAACAGCGACCGCATCGAAGCTGCCGATCTGACCCCTTGCGGGGGAGATGTGCGGCAGGACAGAGGGGGGTGGGCGGGAATTCGGCGTGAGAGAGTTTTCATGCCGCGCGCTCCGCGAGTGCGTCACCGCAGACGATCTTGCGATGCGTGTTCATGTCGATATTGCGGCCCGAGAGAAGAACGACCACCGGCCCGGTCGCCCTGACCTTGCCGGCGAGTAGCGCAGCGATGCCGACCGCTCCGGCGCCTTCGACGATCTCGCGCTCCTGTTCATAGGCATGGCGGATGCCGGCGGCGATCTCGTCCTCGCTGAGCAGGATGACGTCGTCGAGCAGATCGCGGCACATGGCGAAGGTCAGCCGGTTGTCGAGACCGATGCCGCCGCCGAGCGAATCCGCCAGCGTCGGCAACTCCTCGATCTCGACCGGCCGGCCGGCGTCGAGGCTGGCCTTCATCGCAGCACCACGTGCCATCGAAACACCTATGATTTTTGTCCCGGGGCTGACGCCCTTCACGGCGGCGGCAATGCCCGAAGCAAGGCCGCCACCTGAGAGTTGCACCAGGACGAGAGCGGCGTCCGGGACCTGCTCGATCATCTCCAGTCCGAGCGTGCCTTGCCCGGCGATGATGGCCGGGTGGTCGAAGGGCGGCAGCATCACCAGTCCTTCCTGCGCCACCAGCCGTTCGACCTCCTGCTGCGCCTCGTCCTGACTGTTGCCGATGATGCGGACATCCGCGCCAAGCCGACGGATTTCGTCGAGCTTGTTGCCCGGCACCAGTCGCGACATGCAGATCACCGCACGCATCCCTTCCAGCTTCGCGGCATGGGCCAGCGCACGGCCATGATTGCCGGTCGACGCCGCGACCACGCCGCGCGCCTTCTCCTCGGCGCTCAGCGAAGCAACGGCATTCGAGGCGCCGCGCAGCTTGAAGCTGCCGGTGGTCTGGCGGTGTTCAAGCTTGAGGTGGACAGGGACGCCCAGTCGTTCGGAAAGGCTGTGAGATAACCCTGTCGGCGTGCGTTCGATTTTGCCGGCAATTCGCTCCCGGGCGGCACGAATATCGTTAAGGGTGACTGTCGTCATGATCGTCAATCGCGCGGCAAAGGCAGCGTCATCAGACGGCCAAATTCGGGATGCGACGTCCCGTCGCCACACAACCGCAAACAATTCCAGGCGCTGGCCTGATTGCTGGTGACGACCGGGCGGTCGATCGCCTGTTCCATCCCGGGAACCGCGAGCGCTCCGCGCAATGCGGTGCAGGACACGAACAGTGCATCGGCCTGCGCATTCGTCGCCTCACGAGCCAGGTCGGCGATCGCTGCCGGCGCAATGCGCGCCATCTCGCGATCGTCCTCGAAGCCGAGGCAGGTGAAGCTGACGATCTCAAAGCCGCGCTCGGCGAAATACGTCGCCATCGGTCTGGAGGTTTCTACGGTGTAAGGGGTGAGGATGCTGATCTTCTTGGCACCCAGCGCCTTCAGCCCGCGCACGCCTGCCATGGGCGGCGTGACCACAGGAACACCCGGCTTGGCAGACTGGATCGCCGCCTCGATCTCGGCGTCGCCAATCACCACCGAGGCCGAGGTGCAGGAGTAGCAGATCGCGTCGAGCGGCTCGTCTGGCAGGATCAGCGCGGCGCCCGCCGCCAGCTCCGGCTGCATCTTGCGAAGGTTTTCCGGCGTCGTCGGATTCTTGTAGGGAATGCGCGCGACATAGACGCCGATGCGCTCGCTCGCCACCATGCGGCGGAAATCCGGTTCGCTGGTGTGGTCGGTGGCAAGGATGATCAGGCCGACGCGCTTTTCCAGCGGGCGCGCATCGAGCGCCGGCCTTGTCGGCATCAGCCTGATTTCGGGCAGCGGTTTCATCTTGAGAATTACCTTTCGATCTTGCCGTAGCGATGTTCCAGCCAGCGCAGCAGCACGACCGAGAAGAGGCTGATGACGAGGAAGAAAGCGCCGACCAGCGTGATCGGTTCGATGTAGCGATAGTAGGTGTTGGCGACGCTCTTTGCCTGGTTCATCAGCTCCAGCACGGTGATTGCCGATAGCAGCGGTGTCTCCTTGAACATGGCGATGAAATAATTGGCCAGCGCCGGGATCATCGGTGGGATCGCTTGCGGAATGATGATGTTGGTCCAGGTCTGCGTGGCGCTCAGATTGCAGGCCTTGGCCGCCTCCCACTGGCCGCGCGGCACGTTGTCGATGCCGGCGCGATAGACTTCCGCCGTGTAGGTGCCGTAGTGCAGGCCGAGCCCGATGACGCCGGCGACCAGCGGCGGCAACAGGATGCCGAAATCCGGCAGGACATAGAAGATGAAATAAAGTTGCACCAGAAGTGGCGTGCCGCGGATGAATTCGGCCGCCCAACCAACGGTGCGCGACAGGACCTTGTTGGGCGAGCGTCGCGCCAGCGCGATGCCCAGACCCACGACAGCGGCCAGCACGGAGCCGAGCAGCGTTGCCAGGATGGTGATCTTCACGCCCTGGATCAGCGTCGGCAGGATCTCCCAGACGAAGTTCCAGTCCCAATCCATCAGACGCGCACCCCGTCGAGGCCGCGCGCCATGCGGCGTTCCAATGAACGCACGCCCCAGGAGATGATCAGCGCCAGGGCGAAATAGATGATCAGGATGGTGGTGAACGGCGCCAGCGTGTTGCCGGTCTGCGAGCGCACGACCTGCGCCTGAAAGGTGAGATCGGCGAGCGAGATCAGCGACACCACGGAGGTCGCCTTGAGCAGTTCGATGGCGTTGTTGCCGAAGGTCGGCAGCATGATCAGCAGCGCCTGCGGCAGGATGACATGGCGCATGCCTTGCCAGCGGCCGAGGTTGAGCGCGATGCAGGCCTCATATTGTTCGCGGCCGACCGACTGGATGGCGCCGCGTACCACCTCGGCCGCATAGGCGCCGACATTGAGGCCCAGCGCCAGCACACCCGCCTGCAGCGGGGTCAGTTCGAGGCCGATCAACGGCAACACGAAATAGGCAAAGAACAGCTGCACGAAGATCGAGGTGCCGCGGAAGAATTCTATATAGACGGTTGCCAGCCAGCGCAGAGCAAAGAAGCGCGACACGCGGCCCATGCCGGCGAGGAAGGCCATGATCAGGGCGAGCACCGACCCCATCAGCGTCAGCTCGATGGTGACAAGCGCTCCCTGCAATATCAGGCCAAGGTAGCCGGACCACTGGGTCATTCGGGTTCCAACGGTTGGGTTCTAGCTCCTTCTCCCCGTACACTGGGAGAAGGTGCTGGCAGGCAGATGAGGGGCAGCGCTAAATTCTCAGAACCTGGCGCCGCCCATCATCCGGCCCTTGGGCCACCTTCTCCCGGTGAACAGGGAGAAGGCAAACGGCCCTATTTCGCCGCGCAGAGCTTGTCCCGCGTGGTCGACATCGCGGCTGCGGCCGAGAAGCCGTAGGGCTCGATGATCTTGGCGAACTCGCCGGATTTCTTCAGCTTGGCGAGCTCGACATCGAAGGCATCGCGCAGGGCCTCATCGCCTTTCTTGAAGGCGGCGCCGTCGCAATAGACCGGCGCGCCTACCACCGGGGCGATGACTTCGAGGTTCGGATCGTTGGCTTTCTTGACGAGGTCGTTGATCGACAGGACGGGAAGCGAATAGGCATCGATGCGACCGTCCTGCAGCATCTTCAGGCCGCTCTGGCCGTCCGGCACGACGATGACGCGCTCGCGCGGCACCCCGGCGTTGAGCGCCAGCTTCTCCTCGGTGCCGCCGCCGGGCGCGCCGATTGTGGCGGACGTGTCCTTGGCGACATCCTCGTAGCTCTTGAAGCCCTTCGGATTGCCCTTCTTCACCAGCATCGCCTCGGCGTCGCACAGCACCGGCTCGGAATAGACGACCGCCGCGCAACGCTCCGGCTTCATGAACAGGCCGGCGGTGACGACGTCGAAGCGGCCGGCCTGCAGGCCGGGGATCATCGCGCCATACTCCGAAATGGAAGCGACGATGTCGGCAACACCGAGGCGCTTGAAGACCTCGCGCGCCACGTCGGGCGCCGCACCCGAAACCTTGCCGTCGGCAGCGACCGCAGTATAGGGCGGCTCGTTGGCGATGGCGACGCGGGCAAAGCCCTGTGCCTTCAATTGCTCGAGCTTGCTGTCATCGGCCGAACCGGTGCTCGACGCGGCGAGCACCGCCGTCAGTGCGAGACCGGCGACGCCGGCCAGAATGCCAAGTTTCTTCATTGTTCCCAACTCCTTGTTGTCTTCTTGGTTTTGTCTGGGGCGGTCTTCCGCCCCGCAAAGCGGTCAGACACGATGTCCGGCTGCGATGATCTTCTTCAGGAAGCCTTGCGTGCGCTCCTGCTTTGGATGGCGGAAAATCTCGTCTGGTTTGCCCTCTTCGACGATCTTGCCGCGGTCGAAGAACAGCACGCGGTCGGCGAAGTCGTGGGCAAAGCCCATCTCGTGGGTGACCAGCAGCATGGTCATGTCGGTCTCTGCGGCGAGCTTGCGCATGACATTCATCACCTCCTCGACCAGCTCCGGATCGAGGGCCGACGTCACCTCGTCGAACAGCATGATCTTCGGCGACAATGCCAGCGCACGGGCAATCGCCACGCGCTGCTTCTGGCCGCCGGACAGCTGCGCCGGCATCGACTTCGCCTTGTCGGCCATGCCGACCATGTCGAGCAGTTCCATGGCCCGCTTTTCAGCGGCGGCGCGAGGCGTGCCCTTGGTCAGCATCGGCGCCAGCGTGACGTTATCCATGACGCATTTGTGCGGAAACAGATTGAACAGCTGGAAGACCATGCCGATCTTCTGCCGCATCTTGGTCAGGTGCCGCTCGTCGGCGGGCAGCAGCTGGCCGTTGCGCTCCATGTGATAGAGCTGCTCGCCATCGATCTGGATATGGCCGCCGTCGATCTTCTCCAGCGTCATCAGGATTCGCAGGATCGTCGTCTTGCCCGAGCCGGACGGGCCGATCAGCGCCAGCTTCTCGCCGGGCATGACCTGCATCGACAGGCCGTCCAGTACCTTGAACGAGCCGAAGCTCTTCGAAATGGCGTCGACCTTGATGATGGGTGAGGACAAATGAATTTCCCCTGCTGGAGAAGCCTGTGCCCTTAACGATGCGGAACGCGCCAAATCATGTCAATTGGGAAAATAAAATCATGACAATATTTCCGGCACTGCATGATTCCAGAGCAATTCCCGCTTAGATTGCGAGCAGCAGATGCTCCGGATCGCCAAGCAGCAACTTGGTGACAACGCCGAGGCCGGCGCGCAGTTCCCCCTCGGTGGTCGAGCCGAGCGAGATGCGCACCGCCGGATGCCAGGGCGCATCCGAGATGCGGAAGGAGGTGCCGGGCGCGATCGCCACGCCTTGCAGGCGGGCCTGGGCGACGAAGCTTTCCTCGGCACGGTCCGCGGGCAGTTGCAACCAGACATGCAGCCCGTCGCGCCTGGCGCGATAACCAACCCCGCCCAGCACCTCGGCTGCGATGTCCTGGCGGCGGCGCAATGCCGCGCGCTGCCAGCGAACGAGTTCCATCGCCGTGCCGTCGGTCACCCATTTGGTGGCGATCTCGGCCACCAGCGGCGTCGCCATCCAGTTCGACACCAGATGCCGGTTGGCAACGGCGGCGACATAGCGGTCGGGCGCCGCGAGATAGCCGATGCGCAGGCCAGGTACGGTGATCTTGGTGAAGGAAGTGACGTAGAGCGTGCGCTCCGGCGCAAAGGCGGCGACCGGCGGCGGCCGGTCCTCGACCAGCGGACCCAGCACATCGTTCTCGATGATGGCGATGTCGTGCTTGCGCGCGACCGCGGCGATCTCTTCGCGCCGCCGAGCGTCCATCAGCGTCGCCGTCGGGTTGATCACCGACGGTTGCACGAATACCGCGCGAATGTCGGTGAGCCGGCAGACCTCGTCCAACGCCTCCGGGATCAGGCCATTGCCGTCGATCGGCAGGCCTTCCAGGTTGAAGCCGAGATAGCGCGCCAGCGGCACCAGCGTGTGGTGGCCGATAGCCTCGGTGGCGACAGTCGATCCCGGCGGCGCAACGCTCATCAGCGCCACGGTCATCCCGGCGGTCGCCCCATTGGTCAGGCTGATATTCTGTGCGGAGGTGTCGAGCCCACACAGTTTCAGCCATTCGACAGCCACCGCGCGGTGACGCGGGAACACCATGTTGGGCCGGAACGACAACGCCGAACTGGATGGCAGGTTTTCGGCCAGCCAGCCCAGCGCCTGCTTCAGCCGCTCCAAATGCATCGGCTCGCAGACCGGCTTCAGGATTGACAGATCGATGACCTCGCCGAGGCGCTCCGGCAGATAGGGCGGCTCCGGGTCGCGGCGCTGCGTCTGGACAAAGCTGCCACGGCCGATCTCGCCCGAAATCAGGCCGCGCCGGATCAGTTCTTCGTAGGCGCGGCTGACCGTCTGCACCGACAGTTTTAAATCGTCTGCCAGCCTTCGATGCGTTGGAAGCCGCGCGCCGTTGGCCAGCCGCCCGTCATGAATGGCGCGGGCGAACTGGTCGGCCAGCGTTTGATAGGCTGGCCGGCGGATGAGCGCAGGGTCGGGTTGCCATGATGTCATGACTTAATAGAGATCGAAATCAGTGCAATTGACAATCGAAATAATGCGCCGTCATGGTGATGCCGACAAAAAGCGGACGCCGATGACATCGAAACTCGACGCGGTCGACCTCAGGATACTCGACGCCATCCAGCGCGACGGGCGCATCACCAAGCTGGCGCTGGCCGAACAGGTCGGGCTGTCGCCGACGCCGTGCTGGATGCGGCTGCGCAAGCTGGAGAAGGCAGGCATCGTCTCGGGCTACCACGCCAGGATCGCCATGCGCGTGGTGGCGCCGGTCGCCACCGTGTTGATGGAGGTGACGCTGGCCAGCCATCGCCAGGCCGATTTCGACCGCTTCGAACGCGTCATCCGCGACATCCCCGAAATCGTCGCCTGCTGGTCGGTGGGCGGCGGCGTCGACTATGTGGTCAAGGTGATGACGCGCGACATCGACGCCTATCAGCGGCTGGTCGACGACCTGCTGGAGCGCGAGATCGGCATCGACCGCTACTTCACCTACATCGTCACCAAGACGGTGAAGGACGAAATCGTGCTGCCGATAGCCGATCTGCTGCCGGCGTCGGCATAAGCCCGGAGAGAATGTCTGTCGGGACGGCACAATAGAGAGAGTCTCTCTCCTTCAGGGCGTCGAAACAGTCTCTCTGTCTGTATGTGACGGATAGTCTTCCCGCATCGTCCGAACCGGGAGGCCTCGACCATGTCCGCGCATTTTGCCCGCTCGCATCGCCATGAGGCGCTCGACCGCCTCTCCGACCGCCGGCTGCTGCGCGAGCTCGCCTATGTCGACGGTCACTGGACGGCAAGCGGAGCGGCGAAGAGTTTCGAGGTTACCGATCCGGCGACCGGCACCACTGTCGCATTTGTCGCGGCGCTCGATGCCGGGCAGACGACCAAAGCAATCGACGCCGCCGCACGTGCCTTTCCGGCTTGGCGTTCGTTGCTGCCGCAGGAGCGGTCCAAAATTCTGCGAAAATGGTTCGAGCTGATCATTGCAGCCAAGGATGATCTGGCCCTGCTGATGACACTGGAACAGGGCAAGCCGCTGCAGGAATCGTTTGGCGAAATCGACTACGCCGCCTCCTTCGTCGAATGGTATGCCGAAGAGGCAAAGCGCCTCAACGCCGAGAGCGTCACCAGTCATCTGCCTGATGCCGAAATGATGGTGCGGCGCGAGCCGCTCGGCGTTGTCGGCGTCGTCACGCCCTGGAATTTTCCGGCGGCGATGCTGACCCGCAAGGCGGCCGCCGCACTCGCCGCCGGCTGCACCATCGTCGCACACCCATCCTCGGAGACGCCGCTGTCGGCGCTGGCGCTGGCTGAACTCGGCGAGCGCGCCGGCCTGCCCGCCGGCGTCTTCAATGTCATCACCGGCAAGGCTGCTGCCATTGTCGGTCGCATGTGCGAGGACCCGCGCGTTCGCGCCATAAGCTTCACCGGCTCGACCGAGATCGGCCGGCTGATCGCGGCGCAAAGCGCGCCGACGATGAAGCGGCTGGTGATGGAGCTTGGGGGCCACGCGCCGCTGATCGTCTTTGCCCATACCGATCTGGACAAGGCGGTGAGCATCGCCATCGATGCCAAATTCGCCACCTCCGGCCAGGACTGCCTCGCCGCCAACCGCATCTACGTCCAGCGCCCGATCTACGATCGCTTCTGCGCCGCTTTTGCCAGGCGTATCGAGGCGCTGCGCACCGGCAACGGCCTTACCGACAAGATCGACATCGGGCCGCTGATGCATGAACGTGCCGTCGCAAAGGTCGAAGAGCAGGTCGCCGATGCCATCGCTCGTGGCGCGCGCTGTCTCACCGGCGGCAAGCGGCATCAGGCCGGGCCGCTGTTCTACCAGCCGACGCTGCTGGCCGATGTCAGCGACGAAGCGCTGATCATGCGCGAGGAGACCTTTGGGCCGGTCGCCGCCGTCACGCCGTTCGACAGTGAGGACGAAGTGATCGCCCGTGCCAACGCCACAGAATATGGCCTGGTCGCCTATATCGTTACCGAGAACGGCGCCCGCCAGCAGCGCCTGGGCCGCGCGCTCGACTACGGCATGGTCGCTATCAACCGCGTCAAGATCACCGGCGCGCCGATCCCATTCGGCGGCGTCAAGCAATCCGGCATCGGCCGCGAAGGCTCGCGCCATGGGCTCGAAGCTTTCGCCGATCTGAAGTACCTCTGCCTGGGCGTCGCATAAGTCCGTCCGGCCATCTCTCAAGGAGTCAAAAAATGCTCGACCAATCCAACGAACTCAATGCCTGGGATCGCGACCACTTCTTCCATCCTTCGACCCATATGGGCACGCATGCGCGGGGTGAATTGCCGACCCGCATCATGGCCGGCGGCGAAGGCGTCACCGTCTGGGACAACAATGGCAGGAAGAGCATCGATGCCTTTGCCGGTCTCTATTGCGTCAATGTCGGCTATGGCCGCCAGAAGATCGCCGACGCGATCGCCACCCAGGCGAAGAACCTCGCCTACTACCACGCCTATGTCGGCCACGGGACCGAGGCCTCGATCACGCTGGCCAAGATGATCATCGACCGCGCGCCGAAGGGCATGTCGAGGGTCTATTTCGGCCTCTCGGGTTCGGATGCCAACGAGACCAACATCAAGCTGATCTGGTACTACAACAATGTGCTGGGACGGCCGGAGAAGAAGAAGATCATCTCGCGCTGGCGCGGCTATCACGGCTCGGGCGTGATGACGGGATCACTGACCGGGCTCGACCTGTTCCACAACGCTTTCGACCTGCCGCGCGCGCCGGTCCTGCACACGGAGGCGCCCTATTATTTCCGCCGCGCCGACCGCTCGATGAGCGAGGAGCAGTTCTCGCAGCATTGCGCCGACAAGCTTGAAGAGATGATCCTGGCCGAAGGTCCCGAAACCGTCGCCGCCTTCATCGGCGAGCCGATCCTCGGTACTGGCGGCATCGTGCCGCCGCCGGCCGGCTACTGGGAGAAGATCCAGGCGGTGCTGAAGAAGTATGACGTGCTGCTGGTCGCCGACGAGGTGGTGACGGGCTTCGGCCGTCTGGGCACCATGTTCGGCTCCGACCATTACGGCATCAAGCCGGACCTCATCACCATCGCAAAGGGGCTGACCTCGGCCTATGCGCCGCTGTCGGGTGTCATCGTTGCCGACAAGATGTGGCAGGTGCTGGTGCAGGGCTCCGACAAGCTCGGTTCGCTCGGCCATGGCTGGACCTATGCCGCGCATCCGATCTGCGTCGCCGCAGGTGTCGCCAATCTCGAACTGATCGACGAACTGGACCTGGTAACGAACGCCGGTGAGACCGGCGCTTATTTCCGCGCCGAACTGACCAAGGCTGTCGGCGGGCACAGACACGTCGGCGACGTGCGCGGCGATGGCATGCTGGCGGCGGTCGAATTTGTCGCCGACAAGGACGACCGGGTGTTCTTCGACGCCTCGCTCAAGATCGGGCCGCAAGTGGCGACAGCACTTGCCGCCAGCGGCGTCATCGGCCGCGCCATGCCGCAGGGCGACATACTAGGCTTCGCGCCGCCGCTCTGCCTGACGCGTGAGGAAGCCGACATCGTCGTTTCGAAAACCGCCGATGCCGTCAACAGCGTGTTTTCCAATCTCTGAGATCGACCATGAATGCCATGACCAAGACCCTCCCCGCCACCATGGCCGCCGTGCTGCTCACCGGGCATGGCGGGCCGGAAAAGCTCGTCTATCGCAGCGATGTGAAAGTGCCTGTGCCTGCCGCCGGCGAGGTGCTGGTTAAGGTCAGCGCTTGCGGTATGAACAACACCGATGTCTGGGTACGCCAGGGCGCCTATGGCACGGAGGAGGACGCTGCCGCCGTGTCGACGTGGCGGCGGCAAGGCAACACGCTTACCTTCCCGCGCATCCAGGGCACCGACACGGTCGGCACCATCGCTGCCGTCGGCGAAGGCGTTTCCCCGGGCCGTATCGGCGAACGGGTAATGGTCGATTTTTCGATCTACAACCGCGACGACGATTCCCTCGCCGACATTGACTATATGGGCCACGGTCGCGACGGCGGGTACGCCGAGTACCAGACGGTGCCGGGCGAGAATGCGCATTTCGTCGATACTGACATGAGCGACGTCGAACTCGCCACCTTCTGCTGCGCCTACCTCACCGGCGAACAGATGCTGGAGCGCGCCGGGCTGAAAGCCGGCGAACGCGTGCTGGTCACCGGCGCCTCAGGCGGCGTCGGTTCCGGCATCGTGCAGCTGGCGCGGGCGCGCGGCGCCATTCCCTATGCGGTCGTCGGCAAGGGCAAGGAGCAGGCGGTGCGCGACATCGGCGCCGAAGCGGTCATTACCCGTGGGGTTGCCGATCTTCCCGCCGCCGTGAATGAAGCCACTGGCGACCAGCCGATCGATGTGGTCGCTGATCTCGTCGGCGGCGCGATCTTCAACGACCTGCTGCGCATCCTGCGACCTGAAGGCCGCTACACCACCGCCGGCGCCATCGCCGGCCCGGTCGTGCAGCTCGATCTCAGGACCATGTATCTCAAGCAGCTGCAACTGCACGGATCGAGCCAGGGCACGCGCGCCGACTTCCGCCGCATCATTGGATACATCGAAGCGAAGAAAATCCGGCCGCTGGTCGGCGGCGTCTACAGGCTCTCCGATTTTCACAAGGCGCAGGCAGACTTTGTTGCCAAGGACTTCGTCGGCAAGCTGGTGATCGTGCCGGACGCCATGTGGAACCCGAATATCCGCACATAACGCCCCTACGTCAGAGCTCGTCGTAAACGGCATCATCAACACCTTGCGGCGTGGAGTCGTCGAAACCCAGCATGCGGTTGGTGACGTAGCCGAATCCGACACCGGCGCCGGGATCGGCAAAACCGAGGGCGCCGCCCCAGCCGCCATCGCAGCGACGCGCGGCTGGCATAGGCGGCGTCGTCGAGTTGAAAGCCGGCGGCGAATTGTCGGCGCTTGAGACATAGCGCGCATGAGGCGAACCGGAATCATCGCAACGAATGCAATCCACAGGCCGGCAACCAGACCCTGCATCTTGACAGACGAGGCGAAAGCCAAAAGAGTGAAACCGGTTTCACTGGGGACCGCCGGTGCATTTCGATCTGTCCACTCTGCTCCCGCATCTGGGTTTTCTGGCGCGCGGCGCCGAACTCACGGCCGCGGCTTGCGCGCTGTCGCTGGTAGGAAGCGTCTTCATGGGCGCGTTGGTGGCGATCGCACGCACCTCCGCCTCGGCACTGCTTCGACGGATCGCCTTCGTCTATGTCGATCTCTTCCGCAATGTGCCGTTCATCGTCCAGCTGTTCTTCTTCTATTACGGCCTGCCCGAGCTCGGCATTTACATCGATGCCTTCACCACCGGCGTCGTGGCGCTTTCGATTGCCGGCGGCGCCTATGCCTCCGACATCATTCGCGCCGGCATCCTCGCCATCGACCAGGGCATCATCGACGCCGCTGAAGTGAGCGGCCTGTCCAGGCGCAAGATCTTCACCCGCATCGTGCTGCCGATTGCGCTGCGCACCTCCGTGCGACCGCTCGGATCCGTGCTCATCAACATGATCCTTACGTCCTCGATCCTCTCGACAATCACGCTCAACGAGCTCACCGGCTCAGCCCAGATCGTGGTCTCGCAGACCTATCGGCCCTTCGAGGTCTATATGGTGCTGCTCTGTGCCTATGCGGCCCTGACCTATCTGGTCTCGCTGGGCGTCACCCTGCTCCACCGCCATCTCAATCGGGACATGATGGAGGCGGTCGACTGATGCGGTTCAGCGACTTCACCTCCTACGACCTGATCCTGCTGGCGCAAGGTCTCGGCACCAACATCGCGCTGTTTCTCGTCACCTCTCTGATCGGACTGCTGATTGGCCTGAGCTGGGCGTTGGTGCGGTTCTACCGTGTGCCGGTTCTGGCCCAGGTCGTCACCTTCCTGTCGGAGCTGTTGAAGAACTCGCCGGTGTTGGTGCAGCTGTTCCTGGTGTTCTTCGGCCTGCCGGCGCTGTTGCATATAAGGGTGACGCCGGTCACCGCAGCGACCATCACTCTGTCGGCGAACACCGCGGCATTCGTCTATGTCATCGCGGTCTCGGCGATCGAGTCGATCGAACGCGAGCAGGTCGAGGCCGCGCGTGTCTTCGGCCTGACCCGGTGGCAGGTCCTGCGCCATATCGTTTCGCCCCAGGCTGCCGCCTTCGCGGTCGGCCCGCTCGTCGCGCTGCTGGTCAACCAGCTTCAGGTGACGTCGCTGATTTCTGTCATCGGCGTCGTCGACCTGACCAAGATTGGCCACATCCTCAACATGCGAACCTTGAAGCCGTTCGTGGTCTGGACCGTCGTCGGGCTGCTCTACTATGGCGCGGCAAAGCTGGTCGCCCTGCTTGGCGAGCGTCTTGAAAACCGCCTGCGGGCGCACAGCGCCTGGCGGGGGCTTTAACATGCTCAAGATCGAAAACGTGCACAAAGCGTTCGGCGAGGTCACTGTGCTGGACGGCGTCGACCTGACGATCGCGCCCGGCGAAGTGGTCTCGATCCTCGGGTCGTCGGGGTCCGGCAAGTCGACACTGATCCGTTGCATCAACGGCCTCGAAAAGCTGAAGTCGGGCCGCATCACGGTCGACGATTTCGATGTCAGCAAGCCGAAGGAGCTGGCCGAGGCGCGCAAGCGCTCAGGCACCGTCTTCCAGCTGTTCAACCTCTATCCGCATATGAGCGCGCTTCAGAACATTACGCTCGCCCCGATCGAGGTGCTGAAGATGCCGCGCCCTGAGGCCGAGGCGCTGGCGCGCAAGCTGCTCGAGTCCGTCGGCCTCGCCGATCGGGCCAACGCCTACCCCGCGCAGTTGTCGGGCGGGCAGCGCCAGCGTGTCGGCATCTGCCGGGCGCTCGCCATGCAGCCGCGCTATCTGCTGCTCGATGAAGTGACCAGCGCGCTCGACCCGGAAATGACTTCCGAGGTGCTGGCCATCCTGGCAAAGCTCGCCGCGCAAGGCACGACGATGCTGTTCGTCACCCACGAGATCGAATTCGCGCGCGAGATTTCCAACCGCATCGTCTTCCTCGACAAGGGCAGGCTGGTGGTCGATCTGCCAACGGATCGTTTCTTCGCCGCGGACGGCGGCCGGGCGCAGCCGCGGGTTGCGCAGTTTCTCTCCAAGATGCGCAAGGACTAGGAATGCTGCTGTTAGCCAACAACGAAGCATGGCCGGGATTCGAAACCTCGGTGCAAATGCTGCGCGATGGCGCCGTCAGCCTGGACGCGATGGTTGCCGGCATCGGCATGGTGGAGAAGGAGGTCAAGGTTCGAAGCGTCGGCTATGGCGGCTGGCCGAACATGCTGGGCGAGATGGAGTTCGACGCCGGCGTCATGGATGGCAATACAAGAGAGGTCGGTTCAGTCGGCGCTGTGCCAAGGACCTTGGCGGTCGCTGCCCTGGCGCACCAGGTGATGAAGCGCCTGCCGCATGTGATACTGACCGGCGAAGGGGCGCAGCGCTTTGCCAGCGAAATCGGCTTTGCCGAAGACAAAGTCTTGTTCGAGGACTCCAGGCGCGTCTGGTGGGAGCGGCTGCAAC
Source organism: Mesorhizobium sp. P170090 (assembly GCF_057786115.1). Taxonomy (NCBI): domain Bacteria; kingdom Pseudomonadati; phylum Pseudomonadota; class Alphaproteobacteria; order Hyphomicrobiales; family Phyllobacteriaceae; genus Mesorhizobium; species Mesorhizobium sp. P170090. The sequence continues at coordinate 2,462,674 of NZ_JBYNWH010000001.1, read as the reverse complement.
AGGAACTCACACCGCAACAGCTGGCGAAATTCCCCAATATCGATCTGGCGCCGCTCAGCCGTACTATAACCGATCCCGAGCGCGTCCGCGACACCACCGTCTTCCTGTCGGCGGATGCGCGGCGCGGCATCCATGCCGCGACTTCGACCTCGGGCTGGGCGTGGAAATATCCGGGCCGGCTCGGCGATTCTCCCATTCCCGGCGCAGGCTTTTACGCCGACAGCCGCTATGGCGCGGCGGCGTGCACCCATACCGGCGAGATGACGATGCGCTGCGCCACCGCACGGACCGTCGTGCTGGCCATGAAGCTTGGCCGATCCTTGTCGGATGCGGTCGCGCTGGCGGTCGAGGAACTGGCTGAACTCGACACCGGCTTCCTGGCCGGAGTGGTCATCCACGCCGTCGACGCCGAGCAGAACCACGAGGTGGTGAATTTCAGATGCGAGGGCGAGGTCCGCTACTGGCTCTGGAAGGATTCCATGTCCGCACCCGAATTGCGGGCGGCAAGACGCGTCACTTGAAAATAAGGAGAGGAACCATGAAAACCGTACTGCGTGCCTTCGCCGCGCTGGCCATCGTGGCCGGTTCGGCATTTCCAGCCCTTGCCGGCATGATTGACGACATCCGCTCACGCGGCACCATTCGCATCGGCGTATCGCTCGGCGGCGAGCCGATCGGCTTTCGCGATGCACAAAACAACCCTGTCGGCTACGATGTCGATGTCGCGACGCTGCTGGCGCAAAAGCTCGGCGTGCCGGTCGAGTTCGTCGACGTCTCGGGCGATGCGCGTATTTCCATGCTGGTGTCGGGACAGATCGATGTCGCGGTCGCAAACACCTCGGCAACGCTCGAGCGGGCCAAGACCGTCAACTTCACCATCCCCTACAACCGGGCCGGGCTGCGCGTCATCGTCCAGAAGGATGCCGGGATAACCGACCTCAAGGGGCTCGCCGGCAAGAAGGTTGTCGTCGGCCGCGGCACCACGGGCGAAACCTTCCTCAAGGCAGCCGTGCCGGACGCAGAGCTCGTCTATGTCGACCAGTTCGCGCCCGACGGGGTTCTGCAGCTGCAACAGAAGCGCGTCGATGCGGCGATCGAGGATTCCTCGCTGCTCGATTACCTCGCAACCAAGACACCGAGCCTGGTGACGCTGCCTGGCCTCTATTCCAACGATCCGATCGGCATCGCGGTCGCCAAGGGCGATCCCGAATTCGTCCGCTGGCTCGACATGTTCGTGTCCGACTTCATCCAGTCAGGCACCTACGAGGCGACCTACAAGAAGTGGTGGGGGCCGGGCTCCAACCCGCCGGCGCTCAACCCGCTGTGGTGACACCCACTACCGGCAACCGATCGGCGCACAGTCGAGGCGCCGTCGCAACGATCGCCGATGTCGCGCGGCTGGCAGGCGTGTCGCGTGCCGCGGCCAGCCGTGCGCTGTCGAGCGGACCGCGACCGGTCTCGGCGGACAAACGCGAACGTGTCGTGCAGGCCGCCGCGCAGCTCGGCTACAAACCCAATCTCCTGGCGCAAAGCCTGACCACCAAGACCGTCAATCTGGTTGCCGTCGTGGTCAACCACATTCACGACCTTTCAGATCTCGACCTGTTCGACCGGCTGCTCGACGCAATCCAGTCGATCGGCAAGCAGGTCATCCTCATCCGCATCGGCTCGGCGGAAGGGGTCGAGGATTTTCTGCGCAACGGCGTTGCCTATCATGTCGATGCCGCCGTGGTGTTCTCCGACTTTGCCGATGCAGCGACGGTGCGGCGCATGTTTCGCTCGGACCTGGTCATCATGCTGAACGGACTGCATGACGATCTGTCACCCACCGTCATTCCCGATGAAGGCGTCGGCATCGCCGAGGCCGTGGCGGATGCGGCGGCCAAGCGCGCGCGCACGGCCAGCCTGCTGACCGGCCGTTCGTCCTCGCGGGTCGAACAGCTGCGCATCGGCCACTACCTCGAAGCGTTCCGGCATCATGGAATTGAACTGCTGCAGACGGTCCAGGGAGACTATTCCTACGAGTCGGGCTATGCGGCAGCCGCCGGCCTGACGGGACGCGGCTGTCCCGATGCGGTCTTTTGTACGTCCGACGCGATGGCCATGGGTGTTCTGGATGTCTGCCGGGCGGATTTCCCCGACAACCGGCCCAGCCGCTTCCGCCTCTATGGCTTCGACAATGTGTCCCTGACCAATTTCGACGCCTACCCGATATCGTCAATCGGCTACGACAAATCAGACTATGTGGGTCATATCGTCGGCGCCCTCTCCAATCCGCAGGTCTTCATGCCCGGCCAGCCGCCTGTCGTTATATTGACCCGGCTGATTTCGCGCTTGACCGCGTAACTAGCGCCGATGTTGGACTGCTTGTCCGGCGTCGATCTCCCAGAGATCGAACGGAGATCGCGCCGGACAATGTACCGGCGCTACTGCAATTTCGCCTGCAGCGCGTTGACGTCGTCGGTTGTCATTTCACCGTCGGTCGTCACCTTGCCGTCGACGATCTTCCACAGCCGGAACGGACCGGTGATGTCGCCATATTTGTCGAAGCTGACCGGACCGATGACGCCTTCATAGCGGATCGGCTTGCCGTCCTTGATCAGGCCGAGCGCCTTGGCGAACTCGTCCTTGCCGGCATAGATCGGTGTGCCGGCAAGATCGACCGCCTTGTACATGGCATCCTTGATCTTGGCTGGATCCTCGGAGCCGGCAATGGCAATGGCGAGACCGACAATGGCGCCGGCATCATAGGAACGGTCGGCTGCCGGGTTCGACGGTTCGATGCCCGAAAACTCCTTGTAGTTTTTCAGGAAATAGTCGGTGGATGCCGTCGGGCTGGTGCCGGAAGAGGTACCATAGGCATCCTTCAGATAATCGGCGCCGACGGATTCGATGAAGTCCGGGCTGTTCATGCCGTCATTGAGCAGGAATTTCTGCACGCCGCCCTGCGATATCCAGGTGCGGGCGACCGTTGCGCCGTCGACCGGCGTGCTGACGAGGTAGAGTCCGTCCGGCTCGCCTCCCATCGCCGCCGTCACTTCCGAAGCATAGCTCGACTGCTTTTCATTATAGGGCGTGTCGGAGACGATGGTGCCGCCGAGCGCTTTGTAGGCACGCGAGAATTCGGCCACCATGTTGACGCCGAAGTCGTTGTTGACATGGATGATCGACAGTTTCTTGAAGCCCTTGTCGATGGCGTATTTGGCGGCGGCCACGCCTTGCAGCGCATCCGACGTGATGGTGCGGAAGAAGATGCCGTTGGTCTTGCCGTCGCGGCCAAGGGCGGTCAGCGTCGGCGAGGACGAAGCCGGCGACACCTGCACGATCTTGGCCGGCCCGGTGACCGAGGTCAAAATCGGGATCGACACCGAGGAGATGATGCCGCCGATGATCACCGGCACCTTCTTGACCTGTACCAGCTGGGTCGCGGCATCGACCGCGATATTGCCCTGGCTCTGGCTGTCGCGCGTGTCGGTTGCGAGATCGCAGCCGCGTACGCCACCGGCTTCATTGATGTCGCGGAAGGCCATTTCGACGGACTTCGCGCCGGCCTGGCCGTATTCGCCGGCCGGACCGGTGAGCTCCATGACCAGGCCGACGGTGATCTTGCAGTCCGCTGCGTGTGCGGCGCCGGCCATCGTCACGAGAGCCAGTGCTGTGGTGATTTGAAGTATCGTCTTCTTCATTGCCGTTCCCCTTTTTTTGTTTGAACTTTTGCCTGTTCAGCCTTCCGGCGCCTGCAGCCAGGTCTCATGCAGATGCCGCCATTCGACGCCGTTTGGTGCCGATGAACTGGTGGTGAAGACCGCACTGGACTGCCGGCGACTGTGTTTGCCGGCGCGCAGTTGCGCCTCGATGTAGAAGATGACGATCGTGTCCGCGTCCTGCCAACCCGGCCTGATGTCCTCGATCGATATGGCAAAACCGTCGTCGCAAGTGGCGCGGCTTGTCCGGACATGATCTACGACCGCGTCGCGATCGAGGATCTGGCCATTCGGCGCCACCATGGTGAGGCCTTCGCCCATGACAGCCTCGAAGCGGCCGAACTCCACAGCGTCGGCTCGCGCGGCGACAAACCAGTCGACGAAGAAGCGATGCAGGTCGATGATTTCAGCGCTGGCACGCGAAAAAAGGGAAGGCTCTCCGCTCATTTCTTCCCCGCATTGAGGTTGTAATGCATGATCGAGCCGTGGCGGCCATGACGGTCGCGCTCCAGCGCGTAGACATCGCCCGCGAGGCCGGTGCCTTGTGCGATGGCGGCAGCAATCCGCGCGCGATCGTCGGCGTCGAGCGCGACGTCCATGATTTTCGTATTGGCCAGCGCATGTGCCTGGTTGCGTGCACCCACAATGACGGCCGCGACCTGCGGCTGCTCGAGCACCCATGCCGAGGCGATGGTGGCAATGTCGACGCCGTGGCGATCGCCGACCGCTTTCAGCGCCTTGAGCAGGGACTGGAACAGCTCCCAGCCGCCGAAGTCGTCGATGATCAGCTTGTATTTGACCAGCGAGCGGTTTTCGAGCGGCGTGGAGGGCTCGGCCACGCCAAGCCATTTGTCGCTGAGGAAGCCGCCCGCCACCGAGCCGTAGCAGAGGAAGCGGACACCGTTCTTAGCGGCAAGGCCCGCAAGGCTGTTTGCCGGCCGCTGGTCGAGCACTGAATATTGCAGTTGCTGGCTGACCAGCGGGATGCCCGCGGAGAGGATTTCGGCTAGCCTCGGCGTATCGAAATTGGTGGTGCCGAGATTGCGCACCTTGCCTTCCAGCCGAAGCTCGTCGAGCCAACCCATCGCCTCGACGTAACGAGGCTGGTCATAATCCCACCAGTGAAACTGCACGAGGTCGATCCGCTCGGTCTTGAGCCTGCGAAGCGACTGATCGACGATGCCCCTGATGTAGTCGCGGCTGATGCCTGCCAGTCGTTCGAGGTCCGGCACCAGCTTGGTGTGCACCTTCATCCTGGCCGCGACATCGAGACCGCGCTCGCCGGCCAGCCGCAGGCGCGCGGCGCCGATCAGTTCCTCGACGCCGGTGTAGATGTCGGCGCAGTCATAGGTCCAGATGCCGGCATCGAAAGTGGCGATGAGGTCGGTCACCGCCTGGCTGCGGTCGACGGCGCCATGCCCGCCGGCCAGCTGCCAGCCACCGCGGATGACTCGCGAGATCCCATAGCCGGGGCTGAGTTCGATGGTCCTGGCGGTCATCCCTTGTCGGTCTCCTTCGGCAGCGGCACGGCCGTGGTTTCGGCATGGCTGAACCGCCGCTTGGCAAGCCTGACGATGCGGAGCCGGCTGGCGCAATTGGGATCGGGACAGGCGATCTCGGCATCCGAGGTCATCCAGTCATTTGCATGCGTCGGGCGCTGCTTTGCCGCCAGGAGCGGCAACACGGCCGAGATCGAATAGATCGAAAAACCCTGCCCTGCCGGCAGCGAGAGCATTTCGCCCTTGAGTTCGAAATAGTCGCCGGCCCTGGCGCCGCAATAGACCGGCTTGCCCTCGGGGATGACCGCTTCGACGCGCAGATCGAAGAGTTCGAAACTGTCGTCGGCCATTCAGGCCTCCACCAGGCTGAAGGTGATGTCACAGGCGCCGTTGCGGCGGATGACGCCGCAGGCGGCGGCAAACTGATCGCGCTCTCCGGCAAGCACTTGCGCGACCACGCTGCCGGCCAGCCAGCCGATCGGGAACAGCAGCCGCGCCCCCTGCCCGTAGTACAGGCCGATATCGAAGATGGCATTGGGATTGCCGCCCCACACGCGTGGCGGCACATAGGACAGCACGATATCGCCGGGCTGCGGCGTCAGCGTTGCATTCTCCGGTGGCAAAGACTGGGCATAGGCCTGGCCGTGGAGATCGGCTGACGGAACCGGGCACGAGATTTCCGGTCCTGTCCACATCGCATGGATGCCTGGGATGATGCGTGGCTGCGCCAGATACGCCAGCAGGAAGGCGGCATTCTCCGGCGCCTTTTCGGGCAATAGCAGCGCCGTCACGGAAAGCTTCGAGCGTGGTTCTGTGATGCCGATGGCGGGCTTGGGCATGTCAGTCCTTCGCCGATTGAAGTTTGTCGCGCAGGAAGGCGAAGGGGCGGCTGATGTCGGCTACCAGCGCCTCGCGCGCCGCTTGCGCATCCTGTTTGGCAAGTGCCGCGACAATTCGACGATGATAGTGGGCGGTATCAACCTCGCCTGCCTCGGAGAAGGCATAGATGGCGACGCGGATGCAGGGACCCGATTGAAGCCAGAGGCTTTCGATCATCGGGATCAGCACAGCCGAGCCGCAGCAGCGGTAGATCTCAAAATGGAAGCTCTGGTTGAGCGTCGCTTCGCGATCGATATCCTTCTTGTGCTTCAGGGCCCGCATCTCGTCCCATTCGCCCAGCATGGCTTCGATCGACGCGATCTGGCGCGGGCTCATGCGCCTGGCGGCAAGCGCGATCGCTTCGCCTTCGATGAGTGAGCGGGCACGCAGGAGGTCGTCGATGCGCTCCAGCGTGATCGGCGGCACGCGCACGGAACGGTTGGGCAGCGCCTCCAGTGCCTTTTCCGTGATCAGCCGGCCGAGCGCTTCGCGTACCGGCATGGTCGAGGTGACCAGCGCATCGGCAAGACCGCGGATGGTCAGCACCTGGTTCGGCTCGAAAAGGCCACCGATCAGAGCACGGCGCAACTCGGAATAGACGCGATCCTGCACCGTCTCGCGGCCGACCGGCGTAAGCTGGGCTGCGATCGTCTCGTTGTTCTTTTCGATGGCAGCCTTCTGCATTACCGGCATTTGCCCCGTTTTCGGCTTGCGAATGAAATTAAAGCCGAATAGCGTGATCAAAGCAAGTGTGATCACAAATCAAAAATCAGGAGGCGACAACGATCGTCTTCGGCCAGAGGGTTTGATGAGCGATGCAGCGGAGCGCCAACGGCAGGAGACCCGTGCGCCAGTTCTGACGGCACGAAACGTCGTCAGGCGTTTTGGCGGCCTTGTCGCCGTCAACGATGTCTCGTTTGATGTCAAAGCGGGCGAAATCCTCGGCCTGATCGGGCCGAATGGCGCCGGCAAGACGACGATGTTCGATCTGTTGGCGGGCAGCATATTGCCAACCAGCGGCGATATCCTGCTCAATGGCACGCGCGTCTCCGGCGAAGCCGCTCATCTGCGTATCGGCCGTGGTCTTGGCCGCACCTTCCAGATCCCGCGCCCCCTGCCCAATCTGACGCTGATCGAAAACATCATGCTGGCGGCGCAGGGCCAAGCCGGCGAAAAATTGCTCGCCAACTTCGTCACGCCGTGGCGAGTGGCGGCACAGGAAAGAGCAGCCAGGGCAAAGGCACTCGAGCTGCTCGAGCTCGTCTCGCTCGCTCGGCTGGCGCACGAACCGGCGCGCGTGCTTTCCGGCGGTCAACGCAAGCTGCTCGAACTCGCCCGCGTCATGATGGCCGATCCGGCGATCATCCTGCTCGACGAACCGGCCGCCGGCGTCAACGCGACGCTGCTCGAGATCATCATCGACCGCATCCGCGACATCAACGCGCACGGCATCACCTTTCTGCTGATCGAGCACAATATCGACATGGTGACGCGGCTCTGCCACCGTGTCCTCGTCATGGCGAGCGGCCAGTTGCTCAGCGAAGGCACGGCAGAGGAAGTCGCCCGCGACCCGCGCGTCATCGAGGCTTATCTCGGGGGCGCCACATGAACGAGACCGTCCTCGACGTGCGCAACCTCGAAGCCGGCTATGAGCTTGGCGTGCCGATCGTGCGCGGCGCCTCGATCACCGTCGGCAAGGGCGAGATCGTCGTCGTGCTCGGCCCCAACGGCGCCGGCAAGTCGAGCTTCATCAAGGCGATCGCCGGCCTTGTCCCGATCACCGGCGGCGCGGTGTTCCTGGACGGCAAGGACATAACCGCCGCGCCCGCCCACACCATGGTCCGGCTCGGCCTGGCCTTCGTACCGCAGACGGAGAACATCTTCCCGCTGATGTCGGTCGAGGACAATCTGAAAGTCGCCTGCGGCATCCTCGAGCGACGCGAAATCCCTGCCCGCATCGAGGAAATGTACACGGCCTTCCCCGACCTCGTCCGCCAGCGCCGCACCGCCGCCGGCAATCTGTCGGGCGGACAGCGGCAGATGCTCGCCGTCGCACGCGCGCTGATCGTCCATCCCAAGGTGCTGGTGCTCGACGAGCCGTCGGCCGGCCTGTCGCCGAAATTCGTATCGATGGTGTTCGAGATGCTCGCCGGCATCCGCAGGTCCGGCGTCACCATCCTGCTGGTCGAACAGAACGCCAAGGCAGCGCTTGCCATCGGCGACCGCGCCTATGTGCTGGTCGAAGGCAAGGATCGGCACGAGGGTGTGGCGTCCGAATTGTGGAACGATCCTGTCGTCGCCGAACTCTATCTCGGCCAACGCCCTTCTCACGCCAGTAAGGGAGGCGCGGCATGAGCCTGCAATTTGTCATCGATGGGCTGCTGACCGGCTCGATGATCGGCCTAGGCGCCATCGGCGTGACGCTGACCTACTCGATCCTGCGCTTCTCGAACTTCGCCCATGGCGACTTCATGGCCTGGGGCACCTATGCGACGCTCGCCGTCGTCAGCACCATCGGCGCGATGTTCGGCAAGGTGGAGCCCATTGGACCGCTGTCTTTCGGCTGGCCGCTGCTGGTTGCGCTGGTTGTCGGCATGATTTTCACTGCCCTGCTGGCGCTGTTGCTCGACAAGGTGCTGTTTTCGCGGCTTCGCTCGCAGGGGCAAGCCATCATCGTGGTGATGGCGAGCTTCGGCGCCTCGATGGCGCTGCGCAGCCTGCTCGAATTCACCTTCAGCTCACGGCCGACCTATTTCAGCCGCGCGATCCAGATCGCCATGCCGGTCGGCTTCGGCATCCGCATCACGCCCGATCAGATCGCGCTTCTGCTGCTGACCGCCGTGCTGGTGCTCGGCGTGCATCTGTTGATGACACGCACGCAGACCGGCCGCTCCATGCAGGCGCTGAGCCAAAATGCGGCCCTGGCCCGCATCGTCGGCATCGACGTTGCCTCCGTTGTGCGTGTCACCTGGATCATCGGCGGGGCGCTGGCCTGCGTGGCCGGCGTGATGATCGGCATTCTGGTGCAGATCCGCCCGTTCATGGGCTTCGACATGCTGCTGCCGATGTTTGCAGCAGCAATCCTCGGCGGCATCGGCAGCATTCCGGGCGCTGTGCTCGGCGGCTTGATCATCGGTCTTGCCGAAGCCGGTGCGGTGCAGCTGATCGGCGCCGAATGGCGCGCTGCAATCTCCTTCATCATCCTGATGGCGGTGCTGTTCGTGCGGCCGATCGGCCTGTTTGGTGTGAGGGAACGCTGATGGACCTGCTCGGCTACGGCGCCTTCTTCCTGACCACCGCGCTGATCTTTTCGCTGGTCACGCTGGGGCTCAATCTGCAGTGGGGGCTGACCGGCCTGTTCAATGTCGGCCTTGCCGGTTTCGTCGCCATCGGTGCCTATACATCGGCGCTGCTCACGACCCCGGACGATGCCGCGCGCTTCGGCGGCTTCGGTCTGCCGATCCTGGCCGGCTGGGCGGGCGCCATGATCGTCGGCGGTATCGCCGCAGCAATTACCGGCATGGCCACGCTGCGTCTGCGATCAGACTACCTGGCGATCACCACCTTCGGCGTCGCCGTCGTCGTGCAGCTGGTCGCGCTCAACGCGCAGAAACTCACCGGCGGCCCGTTCGGCATCGGTTTCATCCCGCGCCCGTTCGGCGGCCTTGCCGAAACGCCGCTGCTGTTCAACCTGTCGAACCTTGCGGTCGTTTCGGCTGTGACGCTGATCGCCTATCTCGCTCTGGAGCACCTGTCGCGCAGCCCCTGGGGCCGCGTGCTCAAGGCGCTGCGCGAGGACGAGCGAGCGGCGATTTCGCTGGGCAAGAGCGCGCGCTTCTACCGCGTCCAGGCCTTTGCCGTCGGCGGCGCCATCATGGCGCTGGCCGGCGCTTTGCAGGCGCATTTCACCGGCTTCATCGCGCCCGATAACTATCTGCCGATCCTGACCTTCCAGGTCTGGGTGATGCTGATCGTCGGCGGCTCGGGCAGCAATGCCGGCGCCATTGCCGGCAGCATCCTGGTCTGGGCGATATGGGCGGGGTCGGGCACGCTGACCAGCGTGCTGTTTGCGCCCGAGCAGCAGGCACGCGCGGCCTCACTGCAGATCGTCGCCATCGGCGTCATGCTCTGCGTCATCCTGCTGATCCGGCCTAACGGATTGTTCGGCGACCGGCCGCGCCGGCCGAAGCCCGGCAAACAGACAAAGGCGGCGGCCAGCGAGAACGAGGCCGGACCATGAATGCCATGATCCGGCAAGACGTGCATGGCGTTTCACTCTGGCATGCCGTCAGCCGCAACCGCCGCGACCGGGGCACGCTGCAAGGCGGGCTCGACGTCGATCTCGCAATCGTTGGCGGCGGCTTTTCCGGCCTCTCGACGGCATTGCATGCCGCCGAGAAAGGGCTTTCGGTCGCGGTCCTTGAAGCCGAATTCCTTGCTTGGGGTGCGACCGGCCGGAATGCCGGCTTCGTCGTTCCGAACTTCGCCAAGCGGGATCCAGACGACATCATCGCTGAACTCGGACCCGAGCGCGGCGGGCGCCTGGTTGACTTCGCCGCCGGCAGCGCCGACCTGGTCTTCGGGCTGATCAAGCGGCACGGCATCGAATGCGACGCTGTGCAGAATGGTTGGATCCAGCCGGCGCATTCGTCCGCCGCGCTGGAAAAGACGCGATCGCGCGCCGCGCAATGGGCGGCGCGGGGCAGGCCGACCGTTGCGCTCGATGCCATGGCGGTCACGGAGCTCACCGGCATCGACGGCTACTCCGGCGGTTGGATGGACAACTCGGGCGGCGTCCTCAATCCGGTCGAGTATGCGCGCGGCCTGGCCGACGCCGCGGAAAAGGCTGGCGCACGCATCTTCGAGCAGACGCGTGTCACTTCCATCGACCGCACTCCGGATGGCTGGGCCTTGAAGACGGCGTCCGGCACTGTGCGAGCGGGCAAGGTCTTGGTCGCCACCAACGCCTATGGTGGAGAGCTGAACCCGACACTGGCGCGGACCTATATCCCGCTGAAAGTCTTCCAGATCGCCACTGCGCCGCTGTCGCGCGCCATACGCGCGCGCCTGCTGCCCGGCGGCCAGGGCGTTGGCGACACCAGGCGCAACCTGTTCACGTGCCGCTTCGATGGCCAGAACCGGCTGATCAGCGGCGGCATGCATGTCGTCGGCGCCGGCGCCGAGACGCGCGTGCCGCAAACGATTTGGCGACGGCTCGCCAGGCATCTCGATTTGCCTGACCTGCCGCCGCTTGCCTACAGCTGGACAGGCGTGGCGGCGGTGGTGCCGGATTTCCTGCCGCGTCTCATCGACCTCGGCCCGGGCCTGATCGCCGGCTTCGCCTGCAACGGCCGCGGCATCGCCATGACCACGGCAATGGGCAAGGTGTTGGCGGACTGGGCGAGCGGAACGGACGCAAGGGATTTGCCGCTCCCTTTCGCCGCACCATCGCCGATCCCGCTGCACAGCCTCGTGCGCTATGCACCGAATATGCTGCTCCCCTGGAGCATCCTGCGCGACCGGCTGGATTAGACAGCCAAGCCAGGTGATCCCCCTTGCCGGCGCGCTCATGGCGGCCCGAAAAGGACCGCCACCGCAATCGATGACCATGGTGGCCCAAGAGGATATCGTCAGATCCCCTCCCCAGCCAGCCGCATCTACTCCGCAGCCTGAACCCGATTGGCCTGGATGACCGCCCGGATCTCGGACCGGCAGGAGCCGCAATTGGTGCCGGCCTTCAGGGCGCCGCCTATGGCTTCGACTGTCGTGCACCCGGCCGCCACTGCCGCCACGATCTGGTTGACCCCGACGTTGAAACAGGAGCAGACGGTCGCGCCCGCATCGGGCCGATCGGCGCCGGCGCGACCGGCGACGATCCTGAAGCGTTCGCGCTGGCTGGTGTGAACTTCCTGGAGTTGCTGTGCCGCCCAGCTTCGCGAAACCGCCACCGGTCCCGACGCGATAAACAAAGCCCCGGCGAGGTGCTGGTCGTCGAAGGCAGCAATACGATGCTGGCCGGTATCACGGTCGTGATATGCGAGCATATCGGCTACGGGAACATCGAACAGCGAACCAGCAAAACCAGCCCAGTCGATGTCGTCGTCAGCAAAGGCAAGCTCCACCCGCCAGCCGCCCGTGCATTTGGCCACGGCCCAGTAATCTGCTGCGACCGGCACCGGCTTGTGGCGCACCACAGCGAAGCCGAAGGCTCTCGCGGCGAATTTCTCGATACGGGCGCCGACATGTTTCAGCGCAGGCTGACCGGAAACCGGATCGGTCAGAGGCGCGGTCAGCGCATCGAGCCGGCCCTTTGCCGAAAACTGGTCAGTCCAGTGCATCGGCGCAAACACGCTCCCCTGGCGCTGGCGTGCCGTCACCAGCGCGCGCACCAGCACATCGCCGCGCGGGCTGGAGACGCGCACGATGTCGGCGTCGCCAATGCCGTGATGCGTGGCATCCGCCGGGTGGATCTCGACGAAGGGCTCGGCCATGTGCTGGGAGAGACGTGGGCTTTTGCCGGTGCGGGTCATTGTGTGCCAATGGTCGCGAACGCGGCCGGTGTTGAGGATCAGCGGATAGTCCGGGCTGGTGCGTGTCTCGACGATGGGACGAATGGCGATGAAGCGGGCCTTGCGGTCGGGATTGTAGAAATTGCCGTTGGCGAAGAAGCGGGTGTTGGAAGGGTCAAGTCCCGCTTGAACACCCCCCTCTGTCCTGCCGGACATCTCCCCCGCAAGGGGGGAGATTGGCAGCTTTGACGCCGGCATATCTTCTGCATCGTTGGTAATTGGCGAAGGCCGAGGCGACGGCTGATCTCCCCCCTTGCGGGGGAGATGGCCGGCAGGCCAGAGGGGGATGGCTGGGCTCGGCGCCGGCCATTGGAAAGGCTCAAGCGCTGCATAGGCCTCCTTATCAACACCAGCATAACCACCAGTATCGAAATCCCGTGCGCCGTCATTCTCGAACCCGGATAGCGCGGCGTGTTCGGCGAAGATTTCCGCTGGCGACGAATAGGAAAACGCCTCGTCAAACCCCATCCGCTTGCCCACCTCGGCGACGATCAACCAATCCGGCCGCGCCTCACCAGGCACCGCAAGAAAGCTGCGCTGGCGCGAGATGCGGCGCTCTGAATTGGTCACGGTGCCGTCCTTCTCGCCCCATGCGGCGGCGGGCAGCCGCACATGGCCGTGGCGCACGGTGTCCGTGCTCGCCAGCACATCCGAAACCGCGACAAACGGGCAGGCCTTGATCGCTGCCTCGACGGCATCGGCATCCGGCATCGAATCGACCGGGTTGGTGGCCATGATCCACAGCGCCTTGATGCGCCCGTCGGCCACCGCCTGAAACATCTCGACCGCCTTCAGACCGGGCTTTTGGGCGACGGCCGGCGCATTCCAGAAACGCTGCACGCGGTCGCGGTGCTCGGGGTTTTCGATCTCCATATGGGCGGCCAGCATATTGGCCATGCCGCCGACCTCGCGGCCGCCCATGGCGTTGGGCTGGCCGGTCACTGAAAACGGTCCTGCCCCAGGTTTGCCGATGCGGCCGGTGGCGAGATGGCAGTTGATGATGGCGTTGACCTTGTCAGTGCCCGAAGACGACTGGTTCACGCCTTGGCTGTAGACCGTCACTGTCTTTGCGGTGGTGGCAAACAGGCTATAGAAGCGGGCAAGCTCCTCTTCGCTCAAGCCGGTGGCGGCGGCAACGCCGGCAAGATCGAGTTTCGAGGCGGCGAAGAGCGCTTGCCCGAAGCCGGTCGTGTGGGCGGTGATGTAAGCGCGGTCGAGTGCGTTGTGCTGGCCGAGCCAGGCGAGCAGACCAGTGAACAAAGCAACGTCGCCATCCGGCGCGATCGCCAGGTGAATGTCGGCGATATCAGCGGTCATGGTGCGGCGCGGGTCGACCAGCACGACCTTCATCTCCGGTCGTTTTTCCCGGGCCGCCGCGATGCGCTGGAAGAGCACGGGATGGCACCAGGCGAGATTGGAGCCGACCAGCACGATCAGGTCGGCGAGCTCGAGATCCTCGTAGGTGCCGGGCACGGTGTCGGAGCCGAAGGCGCGGCGGTGGCCGGCAACCGAGGAGGCCATGCATAGCCGCGAATTGGTGTCGATGTTGGCCGAGCCGATGAAGCCCTTCATCAGCTTGTTGGCGACATAGTAGTCTTCGGTCAGCAACTGGCCGGAGACATAGAAGGCGACGGAGTCAGGACCGTGCTCGGCGATGGTTTGCGAAAAGGTCGAAGCGACGCGGTCGAGCGCCTCGTCCCAGCCGGCACGGCGACCGTGGATTTCGGGGTAGAGCAGCCTGCCGTCGAGGTCGATGGTTTCGGCCAGGGCCGAGCCCTTGGAGCAGAGCCGGCCGAAATTCGCTGGATGGTCGGGGTCGCCGCGGACGCTGACTTCACGGTCCGCGGCGACTTTCGCCAGCACGCCGCAACCCACCCCGCAATAGGGGCAGGTGGTCCTCACCTCGCGCGCTTCGCCCAGTTCCATGCTTCAGGCCGCGCGGCTGGCCAGCGCTTTCAGCGCAATGAACAGGAGCTCGCCCTCGATCCGCACAGGAATGGTGCGCACGGCGCCCTCGTCGGCGCCGAGCGCCTTGCCCGTCTCCAGCGAGATGACCCAATTGTGCAAGGGACAGGTGACGGCGGTGCCGTGGACGATGCCTTGGCTCAGCGGCCCACCTCTGTGCGGGCAATGATCGTCGATGGCGTAGACCTGATCGTCCTGCGTGCGGAAGACGGCGATCTTACCCTCGGGTGTGTCGACGCAGCGCGCGCCACGCCGCGGGATGTCGGAGAGTGAGCCGATCGATATCCAGTCCATTTTGATCACTCCGCCGCCTGCGCAAACCCGACAGAAGCCATTGGCCGGAACTCGTGCTTGTCCTTGCCGGAGACGCGTTCCGACCACGGGTCGACCTGGGCGAATTTCTGGCTGAAGACGAAGCGCTCGTAATAGGCCTTGCGCTTTGCACCGTCGTCCATGATCTGGCGCTTGATCTCGGGGATGCCGATGCGCTTGGCCCATTTGTAGATGCGCTCGAGATAGCGGCCCTGCTCGCGATACATCTGCGTCAGCGCCACGATATGCTCCAGCGCCTCGTCCTCGGTCTTGACCAGGCCAAGCACTTCGGTGCCCTTGATGTCGAGGCCGGCGGCGCCGGCGAAATGGATCTCGTAGCCACTGTCGACACAGATCACGCCGACATCCTTGCAGGTCGCCTCGGCGCAGTTACGCGGACAGCCCGACACCGCCATTTTGACCTTGGCCGGGGTCCACGAGCCCCACATGAATTTCTCGATGCGAATGCCGAGGCCGGTCGAATCCTGCGTGCCGAAGCGGCACCAGTCGGAGCCGACACAGGTCTTCACCGTGCGCAGGCCCTTGGCGTAAGCATGGCCTGAGACGAAGCCGGCCTGGCCGAGATCGGCCCACACCGCCGGCAGATCCTCCTTGCGGATGCCCAGCATGTCGATGCGCTGGCCGCCGGTGACCTTGACCATCGGTATCTCGAACTTGTCGACGACGTCGGCGATGGCGCGCAGTTCGGCGGCGTTGGTGACGCCGCCCCACATGCGCGGCACCACCGAATAGGTGCCGTCCTTCTGGATGTTGGCGTGGACGCGTTCGTTGATGAAGCGCGACTGATAGTCGTCGGCGTAATCGTTCGGCCAGTCGCAGACGAGGTAGTAGTTGAGCGCCGGCCGACATTTTGCGCAGCCGCAGGAGGTCGTCCATTCCAGCTCCTGCATGACGGCGGGAATGTTCTTCAGGCTCTTGGCGATGATCAGCCGGCGCACCTCGTCATGGCCGAGCGTTGTGCAGCCGCACATCGGTTGCACGGCGGCCGGGTTGTATTTGTCGCCGATGGTCAGCACCATCAGCTTCTCGACCAGCCCGGTGCACGAACCGCAGGAAGCCGATGCCTTGGTGTGGGCGCGCACGTCGTCGAGCGAAGCCAGGCCCTTGGCCGTGATCGCGCCGGTGATCTTGCCCTTGCAAACGCCGTTGCAGCCGCAGATTTCCGCATCATCCGGCAAGGCTGCAACGGCCGCCATAGGGTCCAGCGGGGCACCCCCCTGGTAGGACTGGCCGAAGATGAGCGTGTCGCGCATCTCCGATATGTCGGTCTGCTTCTTCTTGAGATCGTTGAACCAGGCCCCATCCGCCGTCTCGCCATAAAGCACGGTGCCGATGATGCGGTCGTCCTTGAGCACAAGGCGCTTGTAGACGCCGGCGGCGGCATCGCGCAGCACGATCTCCTGGCGGTCCTCGCCTTCGGCGAAGTCGCCAAGCGAGAACAGGTCGATGCCGGTGACCTTGAGCTTGGTCGGCGTGTCCATGTGGACGAAGGCCGCTGCCTCGTTGCCGGCCAACTGGTTCGCGGCAACGCGCGCCATCTCATAGAGCGGCGCGACCAGCCCGTAGACCTGGCCGTAGACCTCGGCGCATTCGCCGAGCGCGTAGATGTCGGGGTCATTGCTGCGCATGCCGGCATCGACGACAATACCACGATTGACGGCTATGCCGGCCTCCCTGGCCAGCGCCGCATTCGGCCGGATGCCAACCGCCATCACCACCAGCGTTGCCGGGATAATAGTGCCGTCGGCAAGCTCCACCTGCCCGACCTTGCCGTTGCCGGTGATCGCCTGGGTGTTGGCCTTGGTGATGACCTTGATGCCGCGCTGTTCCACCGCGCGCTGCAGGAGATAGCCGGCGGCTGGATCGAGCTGACGCTCCATCAATGTCGGCATGACATGCAGCACGGTGACGTCCATGCCTTGGGCGTTCAAACCTGCTGCCGCCTCCAGCCCGAGCAGGCCGCCGCCGATGACCACGGCCTTGGCGCGCGACTGGGCGGCAAGCATCATGGCCTGAACATCGTCGAGGTCGCGATAGGTCAGCACCCCCGGCAGATCATGGCCGGGCACCGGAACGATAAAGGGCACCGATCCGGTGGCGATGACGAGCTTGTCGTAAGGCTCGGTGACGCCGTGATCGGAGGTGACTGTCTTGGCCGCCCGGTCGATGGCGACGATCTTGTGACCTTTGTAGAGGGTGATGTTGTTGGCGATGTACCAGCCGTCGCCGTGGATGATGATTTCCTCATAGGCCTTTTCGCCGGAGAGAACCGGCGACAGCATGATGCGGTCGTAGTTCACCCGCGGCTCGGCGTTGAAAATGGTCACGGTGTAGCGGCCCGGCGCCTGTTCGAGCAGATGCTCCAGCATGCGCCCGGGGGCCATGCCGTTGCCGATGATGACGAGTTTTTCGGTCATGGCGTTACTCCGCGGCTTCGACGAAGCGGTGGCGTTCATAGAGGAACTTCAGCACCGCTTCGCGGCAGCGCAGGAAGGTGCGGTCGGAAGAGAGTTCGACGCGTCGACGCGGCCGCAGCAGCGGCACCGCAAGCACCTCGCCGATTGTCGCCGCCGGACCGTTGGTCATCATGACGATGCGGTCGGACAACAGCACCGCCTCGTCGACATCGTGGGTGATCATGATCGTCGTCGAGCCGAGCCTGGAATGGATGTCCATAACCGCATCCTGCAGATGGGCGCGCGTCAGCGCGTCGAGTGCCCCGAACGGCTCGTCGAGCAAAAGGATCTTCGGCTCCATGGCAAGCGCCCGGGCAATGCCGACGCGCTGCTTCATGCCGCCCGATATTTCGGCCGGCCGCTTGTCCTTGGCATGGGCCATCTGCACGAGATCGAGATTGCGCATGATCCAGTCATGTCGCTCGGTCCTGCTCTTGGAACGGCCAAAGACTTTCGACACCGCCAGGCTGATGTTTTCGTAGACGGTGAGCCATGGCAGCAGGCTGTGGTTCTGGAACACCACGGCGCGCTCGGGTCCGGGGCTGTCGACCTCCTTGTTTTCAAGCAGCACGGCGCCGGCGGAAACCTTGGTCAGCCCGGCGATCAGATTGAGCAAGGTCGACTTGCCACAGCCGGAATGGCCGATGATGGAGACGAATTCGCCCTTGTCGATGGTCAGCCTGATGTCCTTGAGCACCTCGCTGACCTGACTGCCGCGGGCAAAGGATTTGTCGATATGGTCGAGCTTCAGATAGGCCGTCATCGCCCTCTCCTCACTTTGCCGTTGTGCCGCGGGTGACGAAAGCGCCGACCGCAGCGACCAGGCGGTCGAGGCAGAAGCCGGTGACGCCGATATAGGCGAGCGCGACGATGATGTCGGGCAGCCGCGACGAGTTCCAGGCGTCCCAGATGAAGAAGCCGATGCCGACGCCGCCGGTCAGCATTTCGGCGGCGACGATGGCGAGCCAGGACAGGCCGATGCCGATTCTGAGGCCGGTGAAGATGTAGGGTGCGGCGGCCGGAACCATGATCTTGACGAAGAATTCGAACTGGTTGAGCCGCAAGATGCGCGAGACGTTGCGGTAGTCTTCCGGAATGTTTCGCACGCCGACGGCGGTGTTGATGATGATCGGCCAGATCGAGGTGATGAAGATAACGAACAGCGCCGACGGGCTGGAATCGCGGAAAGCAGCCAGCGACAGCGGCAACCAGGCCAGCGGCGGCACGGTGCGCAGTATCTGGAACACCGGATCGAGGCCACGCATGGCCCAGATCGACTGGCCGACCAGGGCGCCGAGCGCGACGCCGACGATCGCCGCTAGGCCGAAGCCGATGGCGACGCGCTGCAGAGAGATCAGCACCCGCCACGCAAGGCCGATATCCTGCGGGCCGTTGTTGAAGAACGGATGCGCGATCAGGTCATAGGCCTCGTTCCACACCTGGCTGGGCGGCGGTAGGCTGGCGGTCGGCGACGAGCAGGCGATCTGCCACACGACCAGCATGAAGGCGATAACGATGACCGGCGGCACCAGGGCGGTGGCCAGCCTGCCGGCGATCGCGATCGGGTCGAAGCGGCGCCGCGCTTTGGCGGTGAAAGCGATGACCGCGGCAGGCTTGGCGGGGAACGCCTTCACCGTGGTTTCCTCAATGGCTTGGATGGACATGTCTGACAATAACTCCGGGGTCGATGCGGGCGACAACGGCGAAGCGCCGTTGCGCTGGGGCGACAAACGGCGCAACGCGCCGTTTGCGCAGGTCAAGCCGATGCCTTGATCTTCAAGCTGTCGAGATAGGCCGACGGGTTGGCCGGGTCGAAAATCTTGCCGTCGAAGAAGGTCTCGACGCCGCGCGACGACGAGGCCGGAATATCGGCTGCGGCAACGCCGAGATCCTTCGCCGCCTCGCGCCAGATATCCTCGCGATTGACCTGATCGACCAGCGTCTTGATGTCGGTGGTCGGCGCGAATTTTCCCCAACGGATGTTTTCGGCGAGGAACCAGCTGTCGTGGCTCTTGTAGGGATAGGAAACGCCACCCTTCCAGAATTTCATGTAGAGGTCAGTGCCGGTGGCCACGCGGCCGTTGCCGTAGTTGATGTCGCCCTTGAGGCGGCCGATAATGTCGGCGACAGGCACGTTCATCCATTGCCGCTTGCCGATGATGGCGGCCATCTCGTCCTTGTTCTCCGTGGCCTCGCACCATTGCTGGGCCTCCATGACGGCCATCATGATCGCCTTGGTGGCGTTAGGGTATTTGTCGATGAATTCGGCGCGGAGGCCGAGCGCCTTTTCGGGATGACCCTTCCACAGTTCGCCGGTGGTGGCGGCGGTGAAACCAACGCCCTGGTGGACGAGCTGTTCGTTCCACGGTTCGCCAACGCAGAACACGTCCATGTTGCCGACTTTCATGTTGGCGACCATCTGCGGCGGCGGCACGACAATGGTCGAGACGTCCTTGTCGGGATCGATGCCGCCGGCGGCCAGCCAGTAACGGAGCCACAAATCATGGGTGCCGCCCGGGAACGTCATGGCGGCCTTGATTTCCTTGCCGGCCGCCTTCTTGGCGGCGAAGGCGTCCTTCAGCTTGGAGGCGTCGAGGCCGACACCGGTGCCGGCGTATTCCTGCGCAACCGAAATGCCCTGGCAGTCGTAGTTGAGCCGCGCCACGATAGCCATCGGCATCGGCTGGTTGTTCTGCGTCACCTTGCCGGTGTGCATGAGATAGGGCAGCGGCGTCAGGATGTGAGCGCCGTCGATGCCGTTGGCTGCGCCGCCGAGCATCAGATTGTCGCGCGTCGCGCCCCAGGAGGCCTGCTTGAGCACCTCGACATCGGGCATGCCGAACTTGGCGAACAGCCCCTTCTCCTTGGCGATCATCAGCGGCGCCGCGTCGGTCAGCGCGATGAAGCCGAGCTTGGCGCCGGTGACCTCCGGAGCGGTCGTGGCGGCATAGGCGCCCGAGGGGAAGAGCTTGCGGGCCGCCACGAACAGGCCGGCCGTCCTGGCGCTGCTGACAAGAAAATCGCGGCGCGTCACATCCTTGAGCGATGTTCCCGTCCCGATCCATTTCCCTATTTTTTCTTTCATCGTAATCTCCGGTTGAACGCGAGGGCTTCGTCGAGTGGCCAAAACAAAAAAGCCGCCGTCCAGGCCTCGCGCGTCCGTACATCCGGGATCGCGTCGTTGACCTGAGCGGCAGCTTTGCCTGTGGCGCCCGCCATTGGACGCCTGTTCCGTGACCCGCGAAGGGCCTGGCTAATTCAAAGCAGGAACCGTGCCAGTTTTGAGTGAAACGAAAAACCTAAATGAAATCAACATTACGCGCCAGACGCCGGCACGCGAGACGACATCGGAAGCAGGTCAAAGATTGTTCATTACAGCAATCGCACGCACATTTTTTGTGCAATGCACAAGAATGGCGCGAGAATGATCAGGCTTCCGCGCGAGCGGCTTTCTGGCGCGCTATATAGCCGTCGATCTCGTCGGGGTCGAAGGTCTGACCGTCGAAGAAGCCGTCTGGCCCAAGCACCAGGCCTGCCCCGGTCGCACCGACAGCCGTAGCGACCTTAAGCGCGCCCTCGACCTTCGCATTGGCGCCGGGAAGTGCAACGCCAAGCGGCTTTAGCGCCGAGCGGTAGAGGTCCGGACGGTAGCAGTCACGGGCGATAGCAAGGTTTTCCGGCGTGTGCTCGACATGCCCCCAGCGCACCATCTGCGTATAGAACCACAGCGCATGGCTCTTCCACGGAAAGTTCGCCGCCTTGTCGAAGGGCAGGAAGAAGTCGTCGACATCCAGTTCGGCGCCGCCGCCCAGTTCAAGATGGCCGGTCAGGATCGGCATCTGGACAGCTGGTGGCAGGCCGAGGAAGCCAGCTTGAGCCATCACACCAGCCAGTTCGGCGTGGTTGCCCCGATCCTGGCACCAGCGCGCCGAATGATGCAGCGCGCGCAGCAATGCTGCCAGCGCGACCGGGTTCTCCTGCGACCAGGCCTTGCGCACGCCGATCACCTTCTCCGGACTGTTGCGCCACAGCAGCGCCTTGACGGTGACGATATGGCCGGTGCCGGCAGCGACCGAGGCGCTGTTCCAGGGCTCGCCGACGCAGTAGCCGTCGATCCGCCCAGCGGCCAGCGCATCGGCCATGAAGGGCGGCGGCACGATGACGATCTCGATCTCGCGCTCCGGATCGATGCCGCACCCGGCAAGCCAGTAGCGCAGTTCGTAATTATGCCCCGAATGCGGGTGCACCACGGCAAAGCGCAGCGGATCGCCGCCAGCCCCGGCGCGGTCGCGAATGAAGGCACCGAGGGCTGCGCCCGCGCGCGCGGGCTCGAGATCGGGTATGGCGCCGTGTGCCGCCATGCCTTCCCAGACAGCGTTGGAGATGGTGACGCAATTGCCGCCAAGCCCGAGCGAAAACGGCACGATGGTCTCGGAAGCAAGCGGCGTCAGCCCGAGATTGCAGGCGAGCGGCATCGGCCCCAGCATGTGCGCCAGGTGGAAATGGCCGATGGCGATGCGGTCGCGGATGTTGGCCCAGGAGGTCTCGCGGTGCAGTGTGAGATCGATGCCCTCGCGTGCGGCAAATCCAAGCTCACCCGCCGCAACCAGCACGGCACTGTCGAAGAGCGGCATGAAGCCGGCGGTGATCTGGTGCTCGGCGCTCATGCTCATTCGTCCTCCGACGGCCCGAGCAGCCCGGCGGCAGTCACCAGGCTCTGGGCAATGTCGCCGATCTTGCGGTTCTGGTTCATCGCCGTCTTGCGCAGCAGCGTGTAGGCGGCCTCTTCGGTCAGGCCGCGCGACTTCATCAGGATGCCCTTGGCACGGTCGATCACCTTGCGGCTCTCAAGCTCCCCTCGAACCTCTTCCAGCTCGCGCGCCATGCGCGAGAAAGCGTTGAAGCGGCTGACCGCCATGTCCAGGATCGGCTTGACGCGCTCTTGCCTGAGGCCGTCGACCACATAGGCCGAAACGCCGGCATCGACCGCCGCTTCGATCGATGCCTGGTCCGATCGGTCGACGAACATGGCGATCGGCCGCTTCACCGCACGCGACAGCTGGAACATGTTTTCCAGCATGTCGCGGTTCGGGTTTTCCAGATCGATGACGATGACGTCCGGCTCGATCTCGGCGATGCGCCGCGCAATGCCGGTCACGTCGTGGATGACGGTGACCCGCTCATGGCCGGCCTCGCGCAAACCTGCCTCGATGATCGCGGCGCGGATACGGTTTTCGTCGATGACCAGGACGGCGAGTGAGCTGCGGACCATGCGTGCATTGTGGGCAAGGTCGCAAAATTGTGCAATGCGGCATGGTCACAGGCTCCCGCCGCGGAGCAACCCCCGACCGACAACGACCCGGTCTAGGTGGTCGGGACAAGGAATGCAGCGCAACGCTGGCACTGGTGATGACAGCCTTGCCGGTCGCCTGGTGCCCTACCCAACGGTCTAGGTGCGATGAGACTTGCACCGCAACATCGGCTTGTTAAAGGTGGGGGCAACGACGGACATAGCTGTCCTTGCTCGCCGATCTGACCGGAAGGTTACCGCACGATGCTGCTCATGAATCGACGATTGGGAGCCAGCAAGCTGGCGCGCCCGGCACGGCGTCTCGGAGGCCTGACGACGAAGTTTGCCCTGATTGCCGGGCCGTTCGTCCTTGGGATCGCCCTCCTGCTGGCTGGCCCGGCACAGGCGCAGTCACCGGCCGCCGTCGCGCCCGACAAGGTCAAACAGCTGTTCGAGCTTCTCGACGATCCGTCGGTGAAGGCCTGGGTGGCCGAGCAACGAAATCCGGCCGCTGGATCAACGGAAGCGCCTGCTGCGGCTGGCGCTCCGCCGGCCGACGCCGTGGCCGCACCGGGCCAGATGAATACAATGGCATCCTCGACGCTCGATCGGATCAAGCATCACATCGAGAAAATCGTGCGAACCGTGCCCACACTGCCAGGCCAGTTCGCGCGCGTCCGGGCCCAGACAATGGACGATATGTCCAGCAAGGGCCCCGTCAGCATATTGGTGCTGATTGCGATCTTTATCGCTGCCGGCCTGGCGCTCACCTGGGCAATATACAAGCTCACCCGTCCATTTCGTCTTTGGATCATCGCGCAACCCAGAGATACGCCCATCGGGCGGGCCAAGAAGATCGGCGGCCGCACGCTTTATTCCAGCATGATGATCGGCTCGTTCGCGCTGGGCAGCGCCGGTGCGTTCATGCTGTTCGACTGGCCAGCGCTCATCCGCGAGATTGTGCTGACATTTCTGATGGCTGCGGTCTTTACGTGGGCTGTGCGCCTATACGTGATGGCCACGCTCGTCCCTTCTTTCATGGAGGTCGAGCACGCCATCGAGGTTCGTGCCCTGCCGATCACCAACGGAGCTGCTGACCATTGGGCTTATTGGCTGCCCCGGATCGTCGGCGTTTTCGCCTTCTTCGCCGCCGCGTTTGTCCTCTTGCCGGGTCTCGGCATAGACCAGGACGGAATGATGGTCCTGTCGGTGGGCGCCGATTTCATCCTGCTGTTGCTCTTCCTGCTGGCCATTTGGCGTCGGCCAAGAACGCAGCGAGACGGCGCGCGCCACAGCGGTCACACGGCAGTGACATGGTTGTTGACGGCTTACTTCGTCGTTCTGTTCCTCGAACGCATTGCCGGCCTCTACACATTCTTCTGGTTTACCTTCACCGCATTCTTCCTGCCTTTGGCAATTGTGCTGACAGAGCGCGGGGTTAATTTCGTCCTGCGGCCCGGTTCGGAAGATGCGGGCCGGCCGACGATCCCGGCGGTGACGATCGCTGTCATCGATCGCGGTATCCGGATGATTTTCATCCTCGCGGCGGCTTACCTTCTCGCACGCGTACTGGGCCTGGACATGCAATCCATGCGCGGCAGCGATACGACCACCATGCTCATATTGCGCGGCTTGATCAACGTCGTGGTCATTGCCCTTGCTGCCGATTTCGGCTGGTCGATCATCAAAGCCTTGATCGAACGAAAGCTGGGCGTCGCGATACCGCAAGCGGTGGTGAGCGAAGAAGACATCCTCACCCTCGATCCGCATCAGGCGCGGCTGCACACGCTGTTGCCGATCATCCAGAACATTCTGCTAGCAGTGATCATCGTGATGGCGGTGCTGATGATGCTCGCTTCGATCGGCATCCAGATCGGCCCGCTGATCGCCGGCGCCGGCGTCGTCGGCGTCGCGGTGGGTTTTGGCGCGCAAACCATCGTCAAGGACGTGATCTCTGGCGTGTTTTATCTGCTCGACGATGCTTTCCGTGTCGGCGAATACATTTCATCGGGCAGCTACAGGGGTACGGTGGAGAGCTTTTCGCTGCGCTCGGTGAAGCTGCGCCACCATCGTGGTCCGCTGTTCACGATACCTTTCGGCGAACTCGGCGCCGTGCAGAACCAGAGCCGTGACTGGGTCACCGACAAATTCAACATCACCGTTGGCTATGACACCGATATCGACTTTGCTCGCAAACTGATCAAGCGAATTGGCCTGGAACTGGCGGAAGATCCGGAGTTCAAACACTGGGTGATCGAACCGATCAAGATGCAGGGGGTGCAGGAGTTCGGCGAGTACGGCATCGTCTTGAGGGTCAAGGTCACGACCAGACCTGGAGGCGCCTTCAGCATGAAAGGCAGGTTCTTTTTGCGCCTCCGCCAGGCCTTCAAGGAGCAGGGCATCGAGCTCCCATTCCCGACCGTTCACGTCCAGGGGCTGCAAGACCCGCATGGGACAGAGAATGCGCCTTTGGAGATCACACCCGAATTACGAATGGCCGTCGCCCAGTCGCACACCAATCGGCGCAGAAAAAAAGCGAGCACAACGGAGTAGGACGCCGTGATACCGGCCGGCCGCAACACGGCTTTCCGCGCAAAACCAGGACCCACGACACCACGCTAGTCGGAACTGCCGATAGCGGTGACGCGATCGCCGCCAACCAGCACCAGCGTGGCGTTTCTGAGGCCAAGCTTGACGAAAAGAGCAGATACGTTGGCCTTTCCGCAAGGCTCAGAGCGCAATCCAGGCGGTCTTGAGGTCGACAAATTTCTCCAGCGCATGCAGCGACTTGTCACGGCCGAAACCGGACTGTTTGACGCCGCCAAGCGGCACGGTGATATCGGCTCCGCCATAGGTGTTGACGTGGACGACACCGGCGTTGATGGCGCGCACCATGCGATGGGCCGTGGAAAGATTGGCGGTCCACACCGCCGAGGCAAGTCCGTAGACAGTGGAGTTGGCGAGATGCACCGCCTCCTCCTCGGTCTCGAAGCGCATCACGCCGAGCACCGGTCCGAACACCTCCTCGCGCGCCAACTGCATCTCTTGCGTCACGTTCTCGAAGATCGTCGGCGCCATGTAGCTGCCGCCGGTCTCGGTCAGTATCCGTTCGCCACCGGCGACGAGACGGGCGCCTTCGGCTTGCGCCATGGCGACGAAGCCGAGATTCTTGTCCAGCTGTTCGGCGCTCGATACCGCACCGATATCGCTGGCGAGATCGAGCGGGTCGCCGACCTTGAGCCGCGTGGTTGCCGAGACAAGTTCGTCCATGAAAAGATCATAGACCGACGACTGGACGAGCAGACGCGAGCCCGCCACGCAGACCTGGCCTGAATTGCGAAAGATGCCGTTGGCCGAGACGACCGCCGCCTGCTTCAGGTCCGGAGCGTCGGCAAAGACGATGTTGGGCGACTTGCCGCCAAGCTCGAGGAAGACCCGCTTCAAATTGGAACGGGCGGAGTATTCGAGCAGCCGCCGGCCGACCGGCCCCGATCCGGTAAAGGCGATGGCGTCGACATCCATGTGGAGGCCAAGCGCTTCGCCGGCGACAGCACCATGCCCGGTAACGACGTTGAACACGCCTTCGGGAAGTCCAGCCTCGCTTGCGAGTTCGGCCAGCCGCAGCAAGGTCAGCGAGGCGATCTCCGGCGGCTTGACGACGACGCTGTTGCCGGTGGCCAGTGCGGGCGCAATCTTCCAGGCGCCGATCATCAGCGGGAAGTTCCACGGCACGATGACGCCGACGACACCGAGTGGCTCCCTGTGGATCAGCCCGAGCACATTGTCGGCCGTCGGCGCGATCTCGCCATAGACCTTGTCGATCGCCTCGGCGTAGTAGCGGATGGTGCCGGCCGCCGACAGTGGCTCGGCCTTGTAGGCCATGCCGATCTCGGTGCCGTTGTCGCGCACGCCAAGCACGACCAGTTCGTCGACATGTTCTTCGATCAGCTCGGCAAATTTCGTCAGCACCTTCTTGCGAAAGGCAGGGGCGGCGCGCGACCATGAACCCTTCTCGAATGCTTTTCGCGCCGATCGGACCGCGCGATCGATGTCGGCGGCATTGCCGTCGGCGATGCTGGCAAAAGGGCGGCCGTCGATCGGCGAAATCACCGCCAGCGTCGCGCCGCTCGTCGCTGCGGCCTGTACGCCATCGATAAACAAGCCCCGCTCGCCGATCTCCGTCTTGCGCAGCGCGTCGATGGCATTCTGGCTGATCATTGGTGGCGGACTCCCAGGGAAACATACAACGTGGTTGGCGCGCGGAATTCCCAGCCGCGAAACACCGGCACCTTGCCCGGCACCAGGCTGAGATCGGGGAAGCGCAGGAGCAGCAGCCTTAATGCAAGGCACATCTGCTCGCGCGCGAAAAACCGGCCCGAACAGAAATGATGACCAAAGCCGAAGGCGGCATGATTGCCTTCCCTGCGGTTGATGTCGAAGCGGTCTGGATCGGCAAAGCGGCTCTCGTCGCGGCTTGCCGAGGAGACAAGTGCAGCGACCGCGGCGCCGGCAGGGATCGTTACGCCGCCAAGCTCGACCGCCCGCGTCGTCTGCCGCGTCTGGGTGCCGATCGGCGCCACCCAGCGCAAGCCTTCATCGACAGCCCTGGGCACAAAGGTCTCGGGATCGGCGAGCACCTGCCGCAATTGTTCGGGATGCGCAAGCAGGCCGGCGAGGATCGAACCGGCACCATGTCCGGGCTCCTGCATGCCGCCAAGCAGGATGACCTTGATGCTTGGCATCAAGAAATCGATCGGCCGCGTCGTGCCTTCCGGCATGCCGTCATGCAGCATATGCGACAGCGCCGAGTCGTCGGGTGCGCGCGCCAGTCTATCCAGAGTCGGCCGGATGGCTGCGCCGACCTCGGCGCTGATCGCGTCGGCGATCTCTTGCCGCTTCGGGTCGTTCTCGAAATTGATGGCGCCCTGCGCAAGGCCATAGAACCAGCGGCGCAGCGTCGGCATGTCGATGTCGGCAAGGCCAAGCGAGCGCGCCAGGCTGAGCGTCGACACCGGCTCGAAATAATCCGCCATCAGCTCGGCGGAGCCTTGTTCGGCGATCCGGTCGAGAAAAGGTTCGGCAATCGACCGTACGAGATCGCCGGCATAGGCGGCGACGGTGCGCGGCCGGTATTTCGGATCGACGCCTTGGCGCAGCTGTCTATGCGTTTCGCCGTCGGTGGTCAGGATGGTCGGCTTGCCGAACGAGCGTTCGACCGGAGACGTACCGACGACGGCGGAGAAGATGTCGGGTGACTTTGCGACGGTCTCGACGTCCTTCCAGCGGGTGACGAACCAGAGATTGACCGCCGGCACGAAAGCGACAGGCGCACTGCGCCGCAGTTCCGCATAGATCGGATACGGATCGGCTTCCAGCGCCTCAACGGTGATGCTCTCGGCAAAGCTCAACGCCGTTACTCCCTTGCGATGGAAAGGGGCGGCGCCGAACGCGCTACCCCCTTGTCCTTTGTCCTAGTCCTTCAGCGGCACGCCGAGATTTGCGAAGGCAACCGGATCCCGGCTCTTCAACGCACCGGCAAGCAGCAGGCCGACCACCGCGGCAATCAGCACCAGCCCCGGCAGCAACACGCCAAGGAAGCCACCGGCCCCGGACAGGCCACCGAAATTAATGACGATCAGGTAGATGATGACGACGAAAGCGATGAAGGCCAGCCCAGGCAGGATGGTGGTCTTCAGCGCATTCTCCTGCGTCGACGGGTTGGCGCGGAAGTACATCACCACGGCGAGCGAGGCCACCGCCATCATGACGATGACTCCCAGCGTCGCGACATTGGTCAGCCAGGAAAACAGCGCCAGAACCGGATCGAGGCCGAGTATCGCGAACAGTCCGATGACGATCGCTGCCAACACGCTCTGGATGACGGAAGCGACATGCGGGCTCTGGTGCACTGAATGCGTCACGCCGATCGCTTCAGGCAACAGCTTCTCGCGGCCCGAGACGTAGATGTAGCGGGCAACCGCGTTGTGGAACGCCAGCACGCCGGCAAACAGGCTCGACACGAACAGGATGCCCATGGCGTGCGACAGCATGGTTCCGGCGTAGCGGTCGGACAGGCCGAACAGGAAAGTCGTCGGATCCTGAAGCGCCTGCAGTGCCGGCAACAATTTGTCGACGCCGGCGCCGACCGCCATCAGCCAGGCCGTGACCATGTAGAAGACGCCGATCAGCAGCACGGAGAAATAGGTGGCGCGCGGAATGGTCACCTTGGGGTCGCGGGCTTCCTCGGCGTAGATCGTCGTCGCCTCGAAACCGATGAAGGCGGCGAAACAGAACAGGATGGCGATGGCGGGCGAGCCGCTGACGATCTGGCTCCAGCTGAACGGCGCCGCCGAGAGGCCGCTGTCGCCACCGGTCTTGAGGATGGCGAGGTCTAACACCAGCACCACGATGTATTCGCACAGCACCAGCACCGTCAGGATCTTGGCCGAGAGGTCGACCTGGCGGTAGCCCAACACCGCGACGATGGCGACGGCGATGAAGCTCCACACCCACCAGGGCAGGTCGATGCCCCAGCCGGCGAACAGGCCGGCGGTCGCGGCCCCCAGCAGGCCCATGACCCCGATCTGCATGGCGTTGTAGGACAGGATCGCGATGATTGCGGTTGCGCCGCCGGCAAAACCGCCGAGCCCGCGCGCGGCATAGGCATAGAAGGCGCCGGCATTGCCGACATGGCGCGACATGGCGACGTAGCCGACCGCAAACAGCAGCAGCAACACGGTCACGATAAGATAGGTTCCGGCAAAGCCCGCCCCATTGCCCATAAGCATGCCGAGCGGCGTGCCGCCGGCGACCGCGGTGAGCGGCGCCGCCGCCGAAATCACCATGAAGGTGATAGCGCCGACGCCAAGACTGTTCTTGCGCAGCCTGTTGGCGGGCGCCTGTTCCGAAACTGCTGACATTTGTCCCTCCAGTCTTACGAACCCCTGGGTTCGCGGCCGCTCGGCCTGTTCCCTGAATGCCATCGGTTCATTATTTGAACCCTTATTTTGAATATAGACTTGCAAAGAATGCGGATGCCTGTCAAGTTAATTCACACATTAAGTTTCTATCCGAGCGGGAGGCTGGATGGGTACGGTCGGCAAGGCGATTTCACTTCTGGAGCTGTTCACGGCGGACGAGCCCGAGCTCGGACTTTCCGATCTCGCGCGGCGGTGCGCCTTGGCCAAGGCGACGACGCGGCGGCTGCTGATGGCGCTGGGCGGCCATGGCTTCGTCGAGCAGGATGCCGGCACGCGGCACTATCGCCTCGGCGCCGGCCTGTCGCGGCTGGCGCGTATCCGCGAAGCCTGCTTCCCGTTCCTGCAAACGGCAATTCCCGTGGCGCAGGATTTGGCGGGTTCGACAACCAAGACGGTGCATCTGTCGGAATTCGGCGTCGACAGGCTGATCACCGTCCATGTCGAGCATTCAAGCTGGGCAAACCGGGTGAACATCGATGTCGGCCAGCTTCTGCCGCTGCATTCCACCGCCTCCGGCATCGCCTATCTCGCCTTCGCCGACAACGCGACCGTGAAAGCATGCCTGACAGGTTCGCTTGAGGCCTTCACCGATCATACCCTCGTCGAGCCGGCCGCCATTTCAAAGTCGATCGGCGAGGCGCGCGACCGCGGCTATTCGATCTGCGACCAGGGCCATGAGGACGGCGTGATCGGCGTCGCGGCTGCAATCCGCGCCGCCAACGGACTTGCGCTGGGGAAAATTGCGGTGGCAGCCCCGAAGGCCAGGACGACACCGGCTGCGATCGTGGAACGAGGGCTTGCGGTTGTGACCGCGGCACGGGAGATTTCGATGCGCCTCAATGGCGAAAACCTGCAAACCCTGAGGAGGCAGGCCTGATGTCTGCAGATATGGCGACGCCCCGCATCCTGGTCATCGGCACGGGCGATACCAAGACCGACGAACTGCTGTTCATGAAAGCGTGTATCGAGGCATCCAGTGGCCGCGCCGTGATGATGGATGTCAGCGTGCTAGGCGCCCCCGCCTATAGTCCCGATCACGACAAGCATGCCGTTGCGCGGGCCGCTGGCGTGACGATGGCCGAAATCGTCTCGAGCGGCGATGAAAACACCGCCATGACATTGATGGCCGTCGGCGCCGTTCAGCTGGTGCGGCAGCTTCATCAGCGCGGCGAGATCGACGCCTTCATCGCCATCGGTGGTTCGATGGGAACCGATTTGGCGCTCGATGTCGCGCTGTGCCTGCCGCTCGGCGTGCCGAAATTCGTCGTCTCGACCATCGCCTACTCGCATCTCATTCCGCCCGAGCGCGTCGCGCCCGACCTGATGATGATCCTGTGGGCAGGCGGGCTCTACGGCCTCAACACCATCTGCAAGCTGGTCCTTTCCCAGGCCTGCGGCGCGGTGGTCGGTGCGGCGAGGATCGTGCTTGCATCCCGTGCTTCGGCCCCGGCGGTCGGACCGACCATCGGCATGACTTCGCTGGGCAGCAGTTGCCTGCGATATATGAAGACGCTGAAGCCGGCGTTGGAGCAGCGCGGCTATGACGTTGCAGTCTTTCACACCACCGGGATGGGGGGCCGGGCCTTCGAATCGATCGCCAGCCAGGACCATTTCTGCGCGGTGTTCGACTTCAGCCTGCAGGAGATCACCAATCATCTTGCCGGTTCGGTCGTCAGCTCCGGCGCAGACCGGCTCGAGAATGCCGGCGCCCGCGGCATTCCGCAGATCACAGCCCCTGGCGCCGTAGACATGGTCGATTTGCCGACCTGGCAGGCGCTGCCGACAAAGTTCGCGCAGCGGCCATTCCATGCTCATAACAGGTTGATCGGCTCGATCACCGTCGATGCCGCCGACCGCCGTGAAGTCGCCAGGACCATCGCCGCCAAGCTCGGTGCGTCGAAGGGGCGCTCCGCTTTCATCCTGCCCTCCGGCGGCATCCAGGAATGGGATGCGCAGGGCGAGCCGCTGTACGAACCCGAAGCCCTCGCGGCGTTCACCGATGAGATGCGCAAGGCCATTCCCGCCGGCGTCGAGTTCCACGAGATCGACGCCCACATCAACAGCGACGAGTTCGTCGGCAAGGCGCTCGAAATCTTCGACCGCTGGGTCGAGGAAGGCATCATCCCGCGCGGCATGCCGGCCAAGGGAGTGGCTGCGTGAGCGCTGTTCCTGCCCAGGCGCTCGTCCTCGATTTCGGCGGCGTCGTCACCCGGACCCTTTTCGAGACCCATGCCTTGACCGAACAGGCGCTCGGCCTCGCGCCGGGAACGCTGCAATGGCACGGGCCGTTCGACCCGGATTCAGATCCGCTGTGGCGCTCCATGCAGGCCGACGAGATCAGCGAGCGCGATTATTGGCGCACCCGCACCAGCGAAGTCGGCCGGCTCGTCGGCGAGGACTGGCAGGCGATGGAGACATTCGTCCAGCGCGCACGCGGAGCCGAGCCGGAAAAGATCGTGCGGCCCGAAGCCGTCCGCGCCATCCGGACCGTGCATGCGGCGGGATTTCGCCTGGCGATCCTGTCCAACGAGCTAGATCTGTTCTATGGCGCCGGCTTCCGTCAGCGGCTGCCGCTGCTCGAGCTGTTCGACACCATCGTCGACGCCACTTATACCGGCATCCTCAAGCCCGATCCGCGCGCCTATGCCTTGGTGACCGAGGCGCTTGGCCTGCCTTCCGGCGCCTGTGTGTTCGTTGACGACCAGCAGCGCAATGTCGATGGCGGCCGTGCCGCCGGCATGCGCACGGTTCATTTCGACGTCGCGCGACCGGCACTTTCCTATGCCGAGGCCCTCGGCCATTTCGACCTCATCTCCTGAGACATTTGCGGAGCCTTGCGATGCGCGACATCAATTTCCTCACCGAGAAAAACGCCAAGCCGATCTGGCATCCGATGGCACACCCGGCCGAGATGCGGGCCAACCCGCCAAAGGTGATCATGAAAGGCGAAGGCGTGATGGTCACAGACATCGACGGCAACACCGTGCTCGATGCGGTTGGCGGCCTGTGGAACGTCAATCTCGGCTACTCCTGCGACCCCATCAAGAAGGCCATCGCCGACCAGCTCAGCGCCCTGCCCTACTATTCCGGGTTTCGCGGCACGTCGACCGGCCCGTCGATCGAGCTCGCTTACGAACTCAGCGAATGGTTCGAACCGGAAGGCATGGTGCGGACCTTCTTCACCTCGGGCGGCTCGGATTCGGTCGAAACCGCACTGCGGCTCGCCCGCCAATACTGGAAGATCCGCGGCCAGGGCGACCGGACAAAATTCCTTGCCCTGAAGAAGGGCTATCACGGCACACATTTCGGCGGCGCGTCGGTCAACGGCAACGCCAATTTCCGCCGCAACTATGAGCCGCTTATGCCCGGCGTCTTCCACATTCCCGCACCCTGGACCTTCCGCAATCCGTTCGACGAGACCGATCCGGCGCGGCTGGCCAAACTGTGCGCCAAAGCGCTGGAGGACGAGATCGCCTTCCAGGGCGGCGACACCATTGCCGCCTTCATCATGGAGCCGGTTCTCGGCGCCGGAGGCGTCATCGTTCCGCATGACAGCTTCATGCCGCTGGTGCGCGAGATATGCGACCGCCACGAAATCCTGCTGATCGCCGACGAGGTGGTCACGGGCTTCGGTCGCACCGGCGCCTGGTCGGGTTCGCGGCTATCCGGCGTGAAGCCGGATTTCATGACCATCGCCAAGGCGATCACCTCGGGCTATTTCCCGCTCGGCGCCACCTTGATCGGCGCCAAGGTCGCCGACGTCTTCGAGGCCGACAAGACCAGCTTCGGGGCGATCGGTCATGGCTATACCTATTCCGGCCATCCTGTCGGCTGCGCGGCAGGGCTGGCTGCACTTGCCGAGACCAAACGGCTTCGCCTGGACGAGAATGCAGCCGCGCGCGGCATCGAGCTGGCGGCGACGCTGGAGGGGCTAAAAGCCAAGCACGCGATCGTCGGCGACATCAGGTACAAGGGCCTGATGGCTGCGCTAGAGCTGGTCTCCGATCGCACGACGAAAAAGCCGGTGGACAAGAAGACCATGGCCGTGGTTTCGGAAGCCACTTATGACGCCGGCGTCATGCTGCGCGTGTCCGGCAACAACATCATCCTGTCGCCGCCGCTGATCATCGGCGCCGCCGACGTGGCAAAGATCGGCGAGGCCATCGATGCAGGTCTGTCGAGGGCCTGATGGACCCGCTGACGCAATGGAGTTTGGTACGCAATGACCCAATCTGAGAAGAACCCGAGCGAGGAAGCGCTCGTCAAGCGGCGTGCCCGCCTGCTCGGCGCGAAATCGCAATTGTTCTACGACGAGCCCGTGCACCTGGTGCGCGGCGAAGGCGTCTGGCTCTACGATGCCGACGGCCGCAAGTATCTCGATGCCTACAACAACGTCGCCCATGTCGGCCATTGCCACCCGCATGTGGTCGAGGCCTTGTGCCGTCAGGCAAGCCTGCTCAACACCCACACACGCTATCTGCATACCGCAATTCTCGACTATGTCGAGCGGCTGACGGCGACCTTCGATGCAAGCCTCGCCACCGCAATCCTGACCTGTACCGGCAGCGAGGCCAACGACATAGCGCTGCGCATGGCGCAGGCCGCCTCCGGCAATATGGGCATCATCGCCACCGACGCCACCTATCATGGCAACACGGCGGCGGTTTCGCAGCTCAGCACGCGCATGCCTCCGATCCGCGGCCGCGCCCCCCATGTCAGGCTGGTGCCGGCCCCCGACAGCTATCGCCATCCCGATGCGATGGCCAATGGCAAGGCCTTTGGCGACGCCGTGCGTCAAGCGATCGCCTCGCTGGCACAGGATGGCATTGGCCTGTCTGGCATCATCTTGTGTCCGCTGCTCGCCAATGAAGGTTTCCCGGCTCTGCCCACCGGATTTTTCGACGACGCCTTGGGGGCCGTGCGCGAAGCCGGTGGTCTGGTCATCGCCGACGAAGTGCAGCCCGGCTTCGGCCGCACCGGCAGCCATTTCTGGGGCCATCAGCGCGCCGGCTTCGTCCCCGACATCGTCACCATGGGCAAGCCGATGGGCAATGGCCATCCGATCGCGGCCGTGGTCACCACCAAGGAGATACTGGCGACCTTCCGCGACGCTTTCCGCTACTTCAACACCTTTGGCGGCAACCCGGTCTCCTGCGCAGTCGCCAATGCCGTCCTCGACGTCATCGAACAGGAAAACCTTGTCGCCAACGCGCAAGACGTCGGCGCCTATGCGCTTGGCCTGCTGCGCCCGCTGGCCGATCGGCATGAGTGCATCGGCGAGGTCAGGGGGGCCGGACTGTTCTTCGGCGCCGAGCTGGTCCACGACCGCGACACGCGCGAACCGGCGCCCGACATTGCC
Source organism: Mesorhizobium sp. P170090 (assembly GCF_057786115.1). NCBI lineage: Bacteria > Pseudomonadati > Pseudomonadota > Alphaproteobacteria > Hyphomicrobiales > Phyllobacteriaceae > Mesorhizobium > Mesorhizobium sp. P170090. The sequence goes on along the minus strand of NZ_JBYNWH010000001.1, from coordinate 2,427,640 downwards.
GAGCAGGTCGCCAATCGCATGCGCCATCGCGGCGTGCTGATGGGCAAGACCGGCATCCACGGCAATGTGCTCAAGATCCGCCCGCCCATGCCGTTCTCGCGCGACAATGCCGACTTCCTGATCGGCCTGCTGGACGAGGTGCTGGGCGAAGTCGGGGGAGTGCCGGCGTGAATTCTGTTTCCACCCAATGCGAGCCCGAAACGGCAGCCGATGTCACGGAGCTCGCCAGGCGTGCGCTCGAACATTGGGGCGTCCGCAACTCTGAGCCGGAACTTCTGAAGCACCGCGAGAACGCCGTCTTCCGCGTGCGGCTGCCGGATGGCCAGCCGGCAGCCATGCGCATCCACCGGCTCGGCTACCACACGGACGCCGCGCTGCGTTCGGAACTGCAATGGATGGGCTTCCTGCAATCCGCCGGCGTCGCCACGCCGTCTTGCGTCGCAACACAGGCCGGCGATCCGTTCGTGCTTGTCAGCACGGCCACCTCGGCGCAGCCCCGGCAGGCCGATTGCCTGAGCTGGCTGGAGGGCCGCGCCGTGGGCGCACGCGGCGTGCCACTGGTCTACACGGCCGACCAGTCGATCCAGATCTTCACGGCGATCGGGCGGACCATCGCCCATATGCACAATGTCACTGCCTCGTGGACGCCGCCCGCGGGCTTCGCCCGCCATGCCTGGGACTTCGACGGCTTCTTCGGTGCGAACCCGGTCTGGGGCCGGTTCGAGACCTCGCCCTTTCTCGATGGTCCTCGCCGCGCGCTGGTCTTGCAGGCGCGCGACAAGGCAGTGAAGGCGCTGTCGCAACATGAGCGCAGCGCGCGCAATTTCGGCATCATCCACGCAGATCTGGTGCGCGAAAATGTGCTCATCCATGACAGCGCGGTGCGCATCATCGATTTCGACGATTGCGGCCATGGCTGGCACATGTACGACCTTGCCGTCGCCCTCTACCAGAACCGCGAGGAGGCGATCTACCCGCTGATCGAGACCGCTTTGCTTGACGGCTACCAGCAAGAGCGTGCGCTGACCCCGCAGGACATCGCCGCATTGCCTCTATTCGCCGCCTTGCGTGCCTTCGCGTTTCTTGGCTGGGTGCAAAGCCGCGTCGAAGGCGACATCACCAGGGATGTCGGCTTGCGCATGTCGACCATCGCAGCCGATGTGGTGATTGACTACTTGCGCGGCGAACAGCCCAACTGACGAGCCGATGAGAGCCATCAGCTCTTGGCGAAATGGATGCTGACCGTTCCCGAGCTGCCGAAGTCGGCGACGATCGTATCGCCGGGCCGCGCCTCGACCGGGCGCACGAACGATCCGGACAGCACCACCTCGCCGGCCGCGATGGACATGCCGTAGCGGGCGAGCCTGTCCGCCAGCCAGGCAATGCCCATCGCCGGATGGTTGAGCACGCCGGCGCCAAGCCCGGTCTCCTCGACCTCCGCATTGCGCGAGACGATGGCGCCGATCCAGCGCATATCGGCTTCATCGGGTCGTTGCGGCCGGCCGCCGACGACAATGCCGGCATTGGCGGCGTTGTCGGAAATCGTATCGAAGAAAGTGCGCGCCTTCTTTGTCTCGGCATTGACGCGTTCGATGCGCGTGTCGAGGATTTCGAGCCCCGGCGTGATATAATCGGTGGCGTTGAGCACGTCGAAGATGGTCACGCCTGGGCCCCTCAGCGGCGCCTTCATGACGAAGGCTATCTCGGCCTCGACGCGCGGCTGGATGAAGCGGCCGACGGGTATCGTCGCGCCGTCGTTGAAGAACATGTCGTCGAACAGCACGCCCGAATCCGGCGTGTCGATGGCGAGCGCATATTGCATCGCCTTCGATGTCAGGCCGATCTTCCAGCCCTTCGGGGTCAGCCCGGCATCGGTCTTGCGTTTCACCAGCGCTGCCTGGACGCGATAGGCATCCTCCATCGTCGCATCGGGAAAATCGAGGCTGAGCAGACGGATCTGGCGGCGCGAACGCTCAGCTTCGAACAGCCTTGCCGCGGCATCTTCAACTTGCTCGGGGGTCACGATGCTGCCTCGTCGACGACGCCGTTGCGGAGCACGCCGATGCCGTCGGCTTCGACTTCGATCACGTCGCCCGGCTTCAGCCAGATCGGCGGGTCGAAGCGGGCGCCGGCGCCGGTCGGCGTACCGGTGACGATGATATCGCCTGGCACCAGCGTGGTGAAGGTGGAGACATAGGCGATGATCTTGCGGAACGAGAAGATCATCCGGCTGGTGCGGTCCTGCTGGCGCAATTCGCCATTGACGCGGGTGGTCAGCGCGATGTCGGCAATCTGCGCCTCGTCGGTGAACGGCACCAGCCACGGACCGAGCGAGCCGGTGCGGTCGAAATTCTTGCCCTGCGTGACGTTGAACTTGGCGTGCCGTACCCAATCGCGAATGGTGCCTTCGTTGCACAGGGATAGTGCCGCGATATGGTCAAGCGCATCCCTCTCGGCGATGCGTCGTCCACCCTTGCCGATGACGATGACGATCTCGCCCTCATAGTCCAGCTGCGGCGATTCCGGCGGCCGCACCAGCGGCGCGTCGTGGCCGACGAAGGAGCGGGGGAAGCGGATGAACAGCGACGGGTTCGAAGGCGCGGCCTGGCCGTCTTTGTACTCTTCGTTGCGGTCCGGGTAGTTGACGCCGACGCAGACGATCTTTTCCGGCGACGGCACAGGGATTTCATAAGCGATGGCGCCGACTGGAAAATCGACGGCGTAGGCTTCGGCCTCTTCCGCCAGCCGCCGTAGCACGCCGGCCTCGATCACTTCGCGCAGCGTCGGCCACTGGCTGTGCCGCGCCGACAGGTCGACGACGCCCTTATCTGTGACCACGCCATAGCGCGTCTTGCCGCCGACGGTGAAGGTGGCGAGCCGCCCATGTGCAGTCATCCCGGTCTCCGTCAGGTTCGCGTCTGTGGTCACGGTGCGATGATCGGCGACGCCGTCAAATCCGGTTGGCGTGCGGCCGCGCCGGCAAAGGTGCTGCCCTCCTCGAACCAGCTTTTCGGCGCCGGCGCGCCCCATAGCGTCTGGCGCTGCGGGTCCTTGAGGTCCCATTTGATCGGCTCCAGATCCGGATCGACCGTCTGGTAGTCCGAGCAATAGATCTCGATGCGGTGATTGTCCGGGTCGCGGACATAAAGGAAGAAGGCGTTGGAAATGCCATGCCGGCCTGGGCCGCGCTCGATGTTTGCGAGGTAACCGGTCGTCGCCATCAGATCGAGCAGGTCGATGATGTTGAGCGGTGTCGGCACCCAGAAGGCGACGTGATGCAGGCGCGGACCCACACCGTTGGTGAAGGCGATGTCGTGGACACCGCCCTTGCGGTGCGTCCAGGCCGCCCACAGCTTTCCGCTACTGGCATCCTCGGTGTATTCGGTGACGCGGAAGCCAAGCTCGTTGTAGAAGGCGACGGACTCGTCGACATTGGGCGAGAAGCAGTTGAAGTGGTCGATGCGCAGCGGCTTCACGCCCTTGTAGAGCGCATATTTCTGATGAATCGGCGGCAGCCTTTCCATTTGGGCAAAGAACTCGAGCGGAATGCCGTACGGGTCGCGGGTGCGGAAGGTGCGCGACTGGTACGGTCGCTCGACCCACTCGACCGGCAGGCCTTTTGCCTTGAAGAAATGCTCGGCCTTGTCGAGATCCTCATCCGAAAAAACCTTGAAGCCGAGATCGCGGGCTTCGGCGCTGCCGGCCTTCTTCAGCACGATGCAGTGGTGTCCGCGCTCTTCCAACGCCCTTAGATAGATGGCTTCCGATGTCTCGTCGGTAACCTGCAGGCCGAGCGTGTCGACATAGAAGGCGCGGGATTTCGCAAGGTCGGTGACCGCCAGTTCGACATGGCTGAGGCGCACGATGTTGAAGGCGGGATAGAGGTTTGGTTTGGGCAGTGGCATGCGATGTCCTCCGGTCAGCCGCCGAGTTTCTGGATCGTGTGCGCTGAAGTGGCGAAGGCGATGTTCTTCGTCTCCATGTAGAAATCGAAGGAATGGTCGCCGCCGTCGCGGCCGATGCCGGAATTCTTGACGCCGCCAAACGGCGTCGGCAAATGCCGCACATTCTCCGAATTGACCCAGATCATGCCGGCGTCCAGCGCATCGGTGAAGCGGAAGGCGCGGGTAACATCCGACGTCCAGAGATAGCCGGTCAGGCCGTATTGGGTGTCGTTGGCCAGCGCCAGCGCTTCGGCCTCGTCCTTGAAGGAAATGGCAGTCAGCACCGGCCCGAAAATCTCTTCCTGGGCAATGCGCATCCTGTTGGTGGCGCCGGTAAACAGCGTCGGGCTGACATAGCAGCCACCGCCCGGACCGGCGAACTTGCCGCCGCCGGCGGCTACCACCGCGCCTTCCGATTTGCCGATCTCGATATAGGACAGCACCTTTTCCTCGTGCACCGGATGGATCAGCGGACCGACCACCGTTTTGGGATCGAGCGGATGGCCAACCTTGATGCGCTTTGCCTTCTCCGCGACCAGATCCGTGAATGTGTCGTAGACCGAGGCTTCGACCAGCAGCCGCGACGATGAGGTGCAGCGTTCGCCGTTGAGCGAGTAGATCATGAACACGGCCGCATCCGCCGCACGTTCGAGATCGGCGTCGGCGAAGACGATCACCGGGTTCTTCCCGCCCAGTTCGAAATGCACGCGCTTCAGCGTATCGGCGCCCTGTTTCATGATCATCGAGCCGGTGCGGCTCTCACCGACAAAACCGATCGCCTTGATGTCAGGGTGCTCGGTCAGCGCCTTGCCGGCGTGCTCGCCGAGGCCGTTGACCAGGTTCCACACGCCTTTCGGCAGGCCGGCCTCCTCGGCGATCTCGACCAGCAGGCGAGCGGTCAGCGGCGAAAATTCGGCCGGCTTGTGGACGACGGTGCAGCCTGCCGCCAGCGCCGGCGCGATCTTCCATGTCGACAGCATGAACGGCGTGTTCCACGGCGTGATGATGCCGACCGGGCCGATCGGCACGCGCGTGGTGATGTTGACCTGGCCTGTCGTGCGCAGCGTCTCGCCGTCGCGCGCTTCCGGCGCGCGGTCGGCGAAGAAGCGGAAATTCTCGGCGCCGCGCAGCGCGGCCTTGGCCATGAATTTCAGCGCCTGGCCGGTGTCCATGCACTCGACGAAGGCGATCTCCTCGGCGCGCGCTTCGATCGCATCGGCTATCTTGTGCAGCAGCTTCTTGCGCCCGTCGCCCGGCATGGCGGCCCAGGCCGGGAACGCCGCCTTTGCCGCCTTGGCGGCGCGGTCGATATCGGCGGCACTGCCACGCGCGACCTTGGCCAGCGGCTTGAGATCGACCGGCGACATGCTCTCGAAGGTCGAGCCATCCACCGCCGGCACCGCTTCGCCGCCGATCTGGTTCAGCACGCCGTCGCGCTTGAAACGGGCCAGATAGGCCTCGGCCTTTTTCAGATTGCCTTCGAGGTCGGACATATCAGCTTCCGTCACTTGCCGCGCAGTCGCGGATGGATTGCGTTTTTCTTCCAGCTCAGTACCGGGTCGATCTCCCTGATCTCCAGGGAAAGAGCGAAATGCGGGGTATCGAACAGGGGGCCAAGGTATTCGCTCACCGCGGCGAAGACCGCCTCCCCGGTTCGTTTCTTGTCCTCGGCGCTGCGCCCGGTTCCAATGCGAAACGACATGTCGAGGAAAGCGTTTTCCGGCAGGCTGTCGGCGATGGCATAGGCTTCCGCACGGAAGGCCCGCACCCGCACCGCGCCGGTTTCAAACAGCCCGGTGCCGAGCACGGTGCGCAACACCAGCGCGCACAATTCGCTCATGTCGACCTTGGCATCGAGGTTGGCCGAATACTCGATGGAAAAGTGAGGCACCGCGTCTCGCCTCCCGGATTGTTGCGCTGCTGTAGTTAACGCGTTAATTACATGCAGCATCACTGAAGTCAAGCCTTGCATCCAAGTTGAGGCGACGATACGGGATGGAAAGGTCAGGTTTTGGCGTGCGGTCCCGCCGACCGCCCGCATCATTGGGGACGCTGCTTCTTGCTGCCTGAAAACACCCGTCGTTCTCTGCCGATGGCGCTGCTCCATGCCCGCGAAGTGGTGATGGCGCGGTTTCGCCCTATGCTGGCGGCGCATGACGTGACCGAACAGCAATGGCGTGTGCTGCGCGTTCTGAGCGAGGCCGGCCCTGTCGAGGCGACGGAACTTGCCGATCGCGCTTCGGTGCTGCCGCCCAGCCTGACACGCATCATCAAGACGCTCGAGGGCCGAAAATTCATCACCCGCAACAGGGCGGAAGGCGATGGCCGCCGTGTCGTGCTGACGATCGCCCCGGCGGGCTCCGCCCTTATCGATGCCTTGTCGCCGGAACGCCTCGTCATCTACCGCGACATCGAACAGCGCTTCGGACATGAGAGGCTCGAGCAATTGCTCGATCTGCTGGAGAGCCTGATCGCCGGCGAGAACTGACTGCTCCCGCTCAGCCGCCAAAACTGCCAAGCCGCGTCGGCTGCGTGTAATTGCGGTCGACATAAAGCAGCGCCGAGCCGCCGCTGCCGTGCCTGACGTCGATAACCCGGCCGATCATGACATTATGCGTGCCGACTATGTGCACATCCTCGATCTCGCAATCGAAATTGACGATCGCATCGGACAGCGCCGGCGTGCCTGAGGCCAGCGTTTGCCAGCGCGCCGCCGAATAGCGTGCCTCCATGTCCCTGGTCGCGCCGGCGAACTTGCCGGCCAGGTGCATATGGTCATGCGTCAGCACGTTGACGCAGAAGCGCCGGTTGGCGAGGAACATGGCGGCCTGCGTCGAGCGGCCGTTCATGCACACCAGCAGTGTCGGCGGTTCGTCCGACACACTGCACATGGCGGTGGCGGTGAAGCCGCCGCGCCCGGCCGGACCATCTGTCGTGACGATGTTGACCGGCGCGCAGACCCTTGCCATGGCGTCGCGGAAATCGGCCTTCGAAATCTGCGTGGCCATCTGACATCACCCGGCCGTAGAAGCGAGCGGATTGAGCCAGGTATCTCCCGTCCAGCCGTTCTCGTCATAGTCGGCCATGCAGGTGTCGACCAGTTCTTCCATGGCCTTCAGCCGGCCGCCGCGTTCGGCGCCCTTCAGCACCTGCAGCCGCACCTCTTCCGGCGCACCGGCATAGTTGAGTTCGTAGAGCGCGTGGCGGCCGCCGAACTCGGTGCCGGTCGCGTCCCACAACAGTTTCATAATCTTGATGCGCTCGACATGGCCCATGTCGTTGGAACCGCGCACATATTGCGCGAGGTATTTGTCGATCTCGGGATTGTTGAAGTCGCGCACCGATGACGGCAGGTAGATCAAGCCGGAGGCGATCACCCGGCGCACCGTGTCGATGACGCGCGGGTAGGCTTCCGACATGAAAGTCCGGTAGGCAAGGGCTGCTTCCAGGTTGGGCAGGACAGCGCCATTCGCCCAGGGGATCGGATTATAAGCCATGGCGTTGGAAAAGCTCCAGAACATGTGCCTGAGCGCGATGACCTCGCCCAGCGCCGCCTGGTTGCCTCGGAAGGCATCTCCGCCGGTGGCGCGCAGCGCCTTGGCCAGCAGGCCGGCGAGGAAGTCGAGCTTGACGGCAAAGCGTGTGCAGCCCTGGAAGCAATAGCCATGCATGAAGCCCGAAGCCGGATGGAAGGACAGGATTTTCTGCGCGTCGCGCAGCACCAGCACGTCCTCCCAGGGGATGAAGACATTGTCGAGCACCAGGATGGCATCGTTCTCGTCGAAGCGCGACGACAACGGATAGTCGAACGGAGCCGCCGCCGTGTTGGCCGTCTGCTCATAGGAGACGCGGCAGAACATCTTTACCCCCGGCGCATTCATCGGCACGATGAACATGACCGACAGCGACGGATCTTCGGTGACCGTCGCCGAGCTCTGCGCCAGGAAATTGTAGTGGGTCAGCGCCGAGGACGTCGCCACCACCTTGGCGCCGGAGACATAGATGCCGGCGTCGGTCTCCTTGGTGATGTGGACGAAGACATCCTTCACCTGTTCGGCCGGCTTGTGGCGGTCGATCGGCGGGTTGACGATGGCGTGGTTCATGAACAGCACGGCTTCCTGCGCACGCTTGTGCCAGGCGAGCGCATTGTCCTTGAACGGGCCGTACCAGTCGGCATTGGCGCCGAGCGTGTTCATCAGTGCCGCCTTGTAATCGGGCGTGCGGCCCATCCAGCCATAGGACATGCGTGACCACTCGGCGATCGCGGTCTGCTGGGCCGCGAGTTCGCCGGAGGATTTGGCGACGCGGAAATATTTGTGGGTGTAGCCGCCCGAACCGGTATCGGTAGGCGAGGTCAGCGTGCCCTGCCGCTTGGGATCGTGCAGCGCATCATAGAGGCGCGCCAGCGACCGCGCCGAATTGCGCATCGCCGGATGGGTGGTGACATCGGCAATGCGCTCGCCGTTGATGTAGACCTCGCGGCCGTCGCGCAAGCTCTCCAGATACTCGGCCCCGGTGAACGGGCGCCCATTGTCGGCACGAAAGTCTTCCGATCGCATGATGTTCCTCCACTTATGGCATCAACTCTAGCTCTCCTGGCAAGGATCGGTTAGGACGTAACGGCAAAACCGATTGGACTTTTTCCGGCGCCATGAGCCTCAATTCCATTCCTGATTTCTTTGTCTATGGCGAGCCGGTGCGGCCGCTCGAAGTCGGCTTCCTGCATGTCGAGACGGTGCTTGCGCGCAGCAACATTCATCTCGGCCAGGTTGCCGCGCACAAGCATCCGCAAATGGGCCAGATCACCTACTGGACAAGCGGCTCCGGCACTTATCGCATCGAGGATCAATCCTGGCACTTTTCGGCGCCGGCCGTCAGCTTCGTGCCGAGCACCATCGTGCATGGCTTCTCGATCGGGCCCGGCACCGACGCCATCGTCGTTTCGGTCGCCGATGATGCGCTTGCGGCAATAGCCGCTCACAGCCTGCTGCCATTGGATCGGCCGGTTTTTGCCGATAGCCTTCCTCAGCACGTCGCGTGGAAAAGGCTTGCGGCGGTGCTGGAGATGATCGCCACGGAATATGCCGAGGCGCAGGCCGGGAGTGACAAGACCCTGCCGGCGCTGATTGCCGTCGCGCTCTCCCACGTCGCGCGTCTTGGTCCCGAGGTAATGGATGCGACTGGCTCTTCCGATGCTGCATTGGCGCGCGGCTTGCGCCGTCTGGTCGATGCGCATTTCCGCGACAACTGGCCCGTCGACCGCTACGTCGAGGCGCTGGCCACGACACCGCATCTTCTCGACAAGGCCGCCCATAGGGTGCTTGGCAGCGGCGTCAAGCGGCTCATGGGCGAGCGACGGTTGCTGGAGGCCAAGCGCTTGCTGCTGTTCACCGTGCGCACCGTCGAGGACATCGCCTACGAAATCGGCTTCGACGATCCGGCCTATTTCTCACGCTTCTTCCGGGAGCGGGTTGGCCAGGCGCCCGCCGCCTGGCGCCGCGCGCAGCTGGGGCAGAGTTGAAGCTTCCGCGCCGGCCAGGATCAGGCGTTTGGGTCGACACGCCGGCCAGGCGCAGCGCCGCCGAGTTGATCCACCTGTTGATAGGTGTTGCCGCGCAGCATCACCCCTCGCACGGCGCGGCGCATCGAGATTGATGTCGCCGCGAAACTTGCTGGTGTTTTTTGTCGCTTCCAAACGGTTCGTTATTTGAACCACCATTTTATGTGCTATGAGCGGACTGCAAGGTGGATTGGCTTCCGTCCCATGCGAAGTATCTTGAGGATGCACAATGAGCACAGTCGGCAAAGCGATATCGCTGTTGGAGCAGTTCACGCTCGGCGAACCGGAGATCGGCCTGTCCGAGCTCGCCCGCAAAACCGGCCTCGACAAGGCGACGGCGCGGCGCCTGCTGATGGCGCTGGCCGACCACCGCTTGATCGAACAGGAGCCGGCAAGCCGCCGCTACCGGCTCGGCGCCGGCCTGTCGCGGCTGGCCCGCTTTCGCGACGCGCATTTTCCCTTCGTGCGCGTGGCAGCACCTGTGGTTCGCGAGCTGGCGCTGGAAACAGGCGAAACGGTGCATCTGTCGGAATTCAGCGCCGGCGCACTGCTGACCGTCCACGTCGAACTCTCGGCAAAGGCCAACCGGGTCAATGTCGATGTCGGCCAGGTGCTGCCCTTGCACGGCACCGCCTCCGGCATCGCCTTTCTCGCCGCTTCGCCTCAGGAAGCGGCCGAGGCCTATGTCGACAAGCCGTTGCCGACCTTCACGCCACACACGGTGACGCAGCCCGACAGGCTGATGAAGGCGATCCGGCTTGCCGCCAAGCGCGGCTATTCCTCGAGCTCCCAAGGCTATGAAGAAGGCGTCCACAGCATAGCCGCGGCAATCCTCGGCTCCGATGGCCGTCCTTTAGGCACTCTGGCGGTGGCCTCGCCTGTGTCACGCGCCGATGACAGCATGGCGGCCAGCCAGGGCGAAGCGGTGATCAAGGCGGCGCGGCTGATTTCAGCGCGCCTGGCCGGCGAAGCCTGACATCTCTACCGTCGCAGGGGGGGATGATTAGCGGGTTAAGTTCCCAGCGGCGCACCGGCCTTGCCGCGAGACCGGAACGCTTCGTCTGGGACAGGCGGCTGGAGCGCAGCAAGGAAGAATTGTTGTCGCCCGCCCGAGTGTCGCCCACGATCTCGGAAATCGCCTTTGCTTGCGGGTTCAATTCGAGTGCGCATTTTTCGCGCGCGTTCGAGAGCCGGTACGATGTGGCCCGCGGGAGTTGCGCCAGAGGCTGAGGGCGGGTGCATTAAGGGGTGTGCCGTTGCCGGATCTCGGAGAGCGCCCTAGCTCGCCGAAAGCCGGCATCCGGCAGCAAGTTCTACATATTGGCAGCGGTTGGCCGCACGATCACTTCGTTGACGTCCACGCCATCGGGTTGATCAAGCGCAAAACGGATCGCCCGTGCAATGGCGTCCGGTGTGAGCGACTTCTGCCGCCATTCTTTCAGAGCCGTGGCGACCTGAGGATCGCTGATATCGTCGCCCAGTTCGGTTGCGGTCACTCCGGGGGAGATGATCGTGGCGCGGATGTCGTAATGCTCCTGCCGCAGCCCCTCGGTGATTGCCCAGACGGCATATTTCGTGCCGCAATAGACCGCCGCGGTGGGCAGCACGATATGCGCACCGACCGAGGCGACATTGACGATATGCCCATTCTTCTGGGCGACGAAGCGCGGCAGCACCGCGGCGATCCCGTTCAGCACGCCGCCGATGTTGACATTGATCATGCGAGACCACTCATCGCGCTTCAGCGCGGCAAGCGGCGACAGCGGCATGACGCCGGCATTGTTGACCAGCACATCGATCTGCCCGAATTCGGCATGAGCGGCATCGGCAAAGGCGTCGAAATTCGCCGCGTCAGTCACGTCGAGTTCGCGCCACGCCACGCCTTTGCCTATTTCTGCGGCCAGCGCCTTGAGCCGCTCGGTGCGGCGGGCTCCGATGAACAGTCTGGCGCCGGCACCGGCAAGTTCCCGAACCGTCGCTTCGCCGATGCCGCTGGAGGCGCCGGTGATGAGTACAACCTTGTCTTTAAGTCCCTTCATGATCGTTTCCTTTTTCGCTGCGGTGACGGGGAGATAGATGGCGGCGAACCGGTAAAGGGCGGTAGCGTGATCGTCCAAAGAGTTTGCACGATCCTCCAAATGAACTCGAAATGCCTTGCAACATTTCGCGCCATGAAGATTTATGCGGCATGGAGAAAATCAATGAACTCGCCGAGCTAATCACCCGCTTTGCGCCGAAATCTGGCATGGCCGGCACTGCGGTGCCGCGGCTGTCGCTCATTCGCGCCAACCAGCCCAGTGCACCCGTGCCTGCGGTCTACGAGGCGTCGCTTTGCATAATCGCCCAAGGATCGAAGCGCGTCTCGCTGGCCGACCAGAGCGTGGTCTATGACGCATCGAGCTACCTGCTCGTCTCGGTCGACCTGCCGCTGGTCGGGCATGTGTTGGAGGCGAGCCCGGCGGCGCCCTACCTCTGTTGCAAGATAGATTTTGATTCCACCGCGCTGGCCGAGCTGCTTGTGAAAGAAGGACGTGCATCCCCCAGCAGGGATCTGCCGGTGTTAGCTGCCTATCCAAGTGACCCCGACCTGATTGATGCCGCCTGTCGGCTTGTCAGGCTGCTCGATCGCCCCGAGAGCATCACCGTGCTGGCGCCGCTGATCGAACGCGAAATCCTTTACCGGCTCCTCACCGGACCGCACGGTGACACGCTTCGCCAGATGGCGTCGGTGGACAGCCACCTGAGCCAGGTCAGCCGCGCCATCGCCACGATCCGCAATCATTTCCAGGCACAACTGCGCATCGAAGACATTGCGGCGGCATCAGGCATGAGCGCGTCGTCCCTTCATGCCCATTTCAAGGCGATTACGCGCATGACCCCGCTCGAATACCAGAAGCAGCTGCGCCTGCAGGAGGCGCGAAGGATTATGCTTGCCGGCGGCGTAAACGCAGGCACGGCCGGGTTCGCGGTGGGCTATGACAGCCCTTCGCAGTTCAGCCGAGAATATCGTCGCCTGTTCGGTGCGCCGCCCCGGAAAGATATTGACCGCCTTCAGGCGACACCCAGTTCGGCTGCGGCTTATTGAGTTTTCCGAGCGGCATGCGCCAGCCATGGCTGGTCAGAAGCCAGCCGCCTCCAGGTGGCGAAGCGTCCGATCATGCTCGGTAGAACTCCCGGTACCATTCGACAAAGCGCGGAACCCCTATTTCGATCGGGATTTTGGGCTTGAAGCCAGTCGCCTCCTCGAGCGAGCTGACATTGGCGAAAGTTGCCGGAACGTCGCCTGGCTGAAGTGGCATGAGGTTGCGGTTTGCCTTGCGTCCCAGCGCGTCTTCGAGCACCTCGATCAATCGGTTCAGTTGAACGGGCGAATTGCCGCCGATGTTGTAAATCCTGAACGGGGCGTTGCTGGTCGCTGGGTCTGGCGCGACACTTTTCCACTCAGGATTGGGTGTCGCGGGTTGCTGCATGACGCGGATAATACCTTCAACAATGTCGTCGATATAGGTGAAATCCCGCTGCATGTTGCCATAGTTGAAGACCGCGATCGGCTCGCCGGCGAGGATAGCCTTGGCGAAGATGAACAGCGCCATGTCCGGCCGCCCCCACGGACCATAGACGGTGAAAAAACGCAGCCCGGTGGTCGGCAGTCGAAACAGATGGCTGTATGTGTGCGCCATCAGCTCGTTCGCCTTCTTGCTTGCGGCGTAAAGGCTGAGCGGATGGTCCGCCGGATCGTGCACGGAAAACGGCATGCGGGTGCTGCCGCCATAAATCGAACTCGACGATGCATAGACCAGATGGCCGACGGAGGCCTGCCGGCATCCTTCCAGGATGTTGACAAAGCCGCTGAGGTTGCTTTCCACATAGGCGTGCGGATTGCTGATCGAATAGCGTACGCCGGCTTGCGCCGCGAGATTGACGACAACCTCCGGCGCGGCCGAGAGGAAGAGCTCCGAAATACGGTCCCGCTCCGTGAGATCGGCATGCTCGAAACAAAAATTCGAAAACGCTTTCAGCCGCTCGAGACGAGCCTGCTTCAGGCTGACGTCATAATACTCGTTCATGGAGTCGAGGCCGATAACCTGGCCTCCTTCGGCAAGCAGCCTCAGGCAAAGATGAAACCCTATGAACCCGGCTGCGCCGGTGATCAGTATCGGCCTGCTTGATGTCACTGCATATCCTAGCGTTAATTTCAGGCGAGCTTTACAAGCTCCAGTATTTTATGTTGTCGGGAACTTCATTGGGCTTGATGGCCGACTTGACATCGAACAGTGTCCCCCCCGGCCTGATCATTTGAAAAAGACGCGCTCTTTCGTTGGTGAGATATTGCCTGTGAGGCACCGCCAGAACAAGGGCCTGCAAATCGTTTATCTCATCGAGCGGCAGGATTGTTTCGCCGTGATCACGCCGAGCGGTTTCGACATCGGCAAGGGGATCATGGACTTTGGGGATAATTCCGAACTGCCTTAGTTCCTTGACCATGTCGAAAACTCGGCTGTTGCGCAAATCCGGCACGTCCTCCTTGAATGTCAGCCCGAGAATGCCGACAGAAGCCCCTTTGACGGGCGTGTCAGAACCAATCAGCCGCTTGACAACCTGCTGGGCGACGAAGGCCCCCATGCCGTCATTGATGCGACGTCCGGCGAGGATGATCTGCGGATGGTAACCTTCGGCCTCGGCCCTGGCGGTCAAATAATATGGATCGACGCTGATGCAGTGGCCGCCGACGAACCCCGGTTTGAAGGGAAGGAAGTTCCATTTCGTCGACGCAGCATCAAGAACATCCTGCGTCCGGATATCGAGCCGTTCGAAGATCATTGCCAGTTCGTTCATCAGCGCGATGTTCAGATCGCGCTGGGTGTTCTCGATAACCTTCGCTGCCTCGGCCACCTTGATCGACGGGGCGCGGTAGACGCCGGCATCGATGATACGGCCATAAACGTTCGCGACGCGCTCCAGCGTCTCGTTATTCTCGCCGGAGACGACTTTGACGATCTTTTGCAGCGAGTGTTCTCGATCGCCGGGGTTGGCGCGTTCGGGCGAATAGCCGAGGGCAAAGTCGCGGGGATGTCGCAGGCCGGAAACCTGCTCGATGATCGGCCCACAGAAATCTTCGGTCACACCTGGATAGACTGTCGACTCAAAAACGACGACGGCGCCTTTGCTCACCGCCTCGCCGACGAGTTCGGACGCCAGTTTCAAAGAAGCTAGATCGGGAGCGCGATTTGCGTCGATAGGGGTTGGCACGGCAACGATGAAGAAAGTAGCGCCTTTCAACATCTCCCGATCGGTGGTCAGCCCTATCGAGGTCTCCTTGAGCGCCGTTGCGTCAACTTCCCCCGTACGATCGACGCCGCCACGCAATTCCCCGATCCGACGCTCGCTGATGTCAAAAGCTATGGTGCCGGGGAAAACCTTCCCAAAGGCAATGGCTACCGGCAGGCCGACATAACCCAGGCCGATAACTGCAATGCGTTCGGACATCCGTGGGGTTCCTCGAGCCACCTGTTGAGCCGACGTGCTTGTATGGCAGCCTGTTGGCCAATTCAACGATGCTCTATCGCGAAGAGGATTGTCTCATTAAAAATGGTCGTTGCCATTTTCATGTTGCCATCGCCGATGCCATCGATGTTGTGGATAAAATCCAGCAGGACCGGGTTTCGAGCCACTCTCTGCTGCGGATTGGGGTGAACCGTCAGGTTCTGCCGGCCACCTACGCAGCGGCGGCCCTGACGACAGGGCTGATATTCTCTGCTGCCAATCCATAGGCCACTATCGGCCTCAATCGTGCCTTCTGATCAAACCAAATGCCCGGATCGGAATTCGCATCGGCACCGAGCGGATCTGCGAAATTTCAGTTTGGTCCTTGTGCATTGGCTGCGGACACGTCGTATCCTGCGTGTGGCGACCGATATCTGGTCGATCAGCATTTGCCTGGGAGCAGAAATTGGCCAGACTCTATGACAGCCGCAGACGCATTCTCGTTACCGGGGGCGCAGGGTTTATCGGCTCGCATCTTATTGACCGCCTGTTGGAACGAGGCGACGAAATCTTGTGTGTCGACAACCTTTTCACCGGATCAAAGCGCAATATCGACCATTTGGCCAAGCATCCCCGCTTCGAATTCATGCGCCATGACGTGACCTTTCCGCTCTACGTCGAAGTCGATGAGATTTACAACCTGGCGTGTCCGGCCTCGCCTGTTCACTACCAGTACGACCCGGTTCAGACGATCAAGACCGCCGTGCACGGCGCCATCAATGTTCTTGGACTGGCAAAGCGGCTGAAATGCAAAGTCTTTCAGGCCTCCACCAGTGAGGTCTATGGTGACGCGTCTGTGCATCCGCAGCCCGAGAGTTACTGGGGCAATGTAAACCCGATCGGGCCGCGCTCATGCTACGATGAAGGCAAACGCTGCGCCGAAACGCTGTTCTTCGACTATCACCGACAACATGGCTTGTGGGTCAAGGTCGCGCGGATTTTCAATACGTTCGGGCCGCGCATGCACCCGGCAGACGGCAGGGTTGTCTCAAATTTCATCGTGCAGGCGCTTCGTGGTGAACCGATAACCATTTTCGGCGACGGCTCACAGACAAGGTCGTTTTGCTACGTCGACGACCTGGTGAGCGGCATGCTGCGCCTCATGGATACGGGGCCGGAGGTGACCGGTCCGGTAAACATCGGCAATCCAAGGGAAGTAACGATCAGGCGCTTGGCCGAACTGACGACGCAGATGACCGGATCAGGTTCGGATATAATTTACCGCGATCTTCCGCAAGACGATCCGCGGCACCGCCAGCCCGATATCACCCTTGCCAAAAGGCTTGTCGGCTGGGAGCCGACGGTGACTTTGGAAGCCGGGCTGCAACAGACGATCGACTATTTCAAAGCCCTGCTGCCGAAGGTTTCCACAAACTCGCCTTGACCCGGCACCGCAGTGCAACCGTCAAGTCTGACCGATCACCGTCGTGGTAGCGACGCCTTTTGCAGTCGACTCCGGTAGGCTTGAAGTTTTTTGAATTCTAATTATTTTAAGCTTGAAATTATTTGAAGAACCCCATGGCGCTTCATCCGTCCGAGCCGGGACACCGGCATTTGGCGGAGAGCAGAAGGAGGAGGAAGATTTGCCGTCGTTCCGGGATAAAACTCCATGAACACAGCACGATTTTCCGAGAGTGTCACAGGCAAGATCGTCGATGGCGTTCTCGTCGTCACGATCGAAAATCCGCCGGCCAACGCGCTGTCCTTCCATGTCAGGGCCGGACTGATGGCTGCGCTTGGGCGTGCGGCGTCGGATGAAGTGTCTGCCGTGGTGCTGACCGCCATTGGGCGCACCTTCATCGGTGGCGCCGATATCAAGGAATTCGGCAAGCCCGCTATCGAGCCCACACTGCCTGAAGTGATCGAAGCGATCGAGAGCTTCGCGAAACCGGTCGTCGCGACAGTTGGCGGCGCGGCGCTCGGCGGCGGCTGCGAGATTGCGCTGGCCTGCCACTACCGGGTGGCCAGCAAGGCGGCCAGCTTCGGCCTGCCCGAGGTCAAGCTCGGGTTAGTGCCTGGGGCCGGCGGAACCCAACGCCTGCCCCGCCTCATCGGCACGGTCGCCGCAATCGACCTGATCGGCACGGGTCGGCCCGCGAAAGCCGACGAAGCGCTCACTCTCGGTCTGATCGATGCCATTGCAGACGATCTTCCCGAAGGCGCGCTCGATGTCGCCCGCCGTCTCGTTGGCCAACCGTTGCGGCGCACGGGCGCGCTTTCCGTCCCACGCTCGCAACCCGAAGCCGAAGCGGCAGCCGCAAGAAAGGTGCTTTCCCGCAGCCGTGGACAGATCGCGCCTGCAGAAGCCGTGAGACTGGTCCAGGCCGCGTCCACGGCCAAACTTGAGGACGGTCTTGCGGACGAACGCGCGACCTTCCTGCGCCTCCGGGATTCTCGCGAAGCGGCAGCGTTGCGCCACGTCTTCTTTGCCGAGAGGCAAGCCAGCAAAGTCGACAGGCTGGAGGGTGTCACGCCTCGCAAGGTCGAGACCGTCGGTATCGTCGGAACCGGCCTGATGGGTGCAGGCATCGCGGTCTCGGCCTTGAATGCCGGCTATCGCGTAATCGGCATCGAGCAGAACGACGACGCCGCGGCAAAAGGATACGAGCGTATCGCCGGGCTTCTCGACAAGTCGGTCCAATCCGGCCGTCTCACCGATCATGCGCGCAGGGAGGCGCTGAGCCGGTTTGAAGCGGCCAGCGACGCCGGCAGGCTGGTGCAGGCCGATCTGGTCATCGAGGCAGTGTTCGACGATCTCGCGGTAAAAACCGAACTCTTCCGGAAGCTCGAACGTATCGTCCGCCCGGACGCCATCCTTGCGACCAACACCAGCTACCTCAACCCCGACGAGATCGCCTCTGCAACCGCCCGGCCCGAACGGATCGTCGGCCTGCATTTTTTCTCCCCGGCCAACGTCATGCGGCTCACCGAAGTGGTGGATTGCGCGGCGACGGCGCCCGATGTGCTCGCCTCGGCGATCGCCTTCGTCAGGAAGCTCGGCAAGCTGCCTGTCGTGTGCGGCGTTACCGAGGGTTTCATCGGCAACCGCATCTATTCGGCCTACCGCCGCGAGGCGGAGTTCATGGTGGAGGATGGCGCAGCACCCGATGAGGTGGATGCCGCGCTGGAGGCCTGGGGCTTTCCGATGGGGATCTTCGCGGTCAACGATATGGCTGGGCTGGAGATAGCCTGGGCGCGGCGCAAGCGACAGGCGGCGATGCGCGATCCGCAAGCACGTTATGTCGAAATCGCCGACCGGCTGTGCGAGGCCGGCCGCTTCGGCCGGAAGACCGGGCGCGGCTGGTACGATTATTCCGACGGCGAGCGCAGGAGCGACCCGCAAGTGGCCGCGCTGATCGAGGCCGTTCGGGCGGCCAAGGACATCGTGCCGCGCCGCTTTTCGCCCGATGAGATCGTCACGCGCTTGCTGGCGGCAATGGCCGACGAGGGCAAGGCATTACTCGCCGAAGGCATCGCGGCGCGTGCCTCCGACATCGATCTGGTGATGATCAACGGCTATGGCTTCCCGGCCCACAAGGGCGGGCCGATGTTCCGCGCCGGAGAGGTTTAAGGACCAGCTACGACAGCCTTGCGATGACGGCGCGCAGTGCCTCGCCGAAACGCCTGACCTCGTCGACCGTGTTGTAATGGACCAGCGAGGCGCGGATGGCGCCGCTGTCCATCGACAGGTTGAGACGCTTCATCAGCCGGGGCGCATACATATGGCCGTCGCGGATGCCGATCTGCATGTCAGCCATTTCCTCGACGATCCGCTGCGGCGACAGCTTGCCGATGTTGAAGCAGAATGTCGGCACGCGTTCGTTGATGCGGGCTTCCTCGGCGACGCCGTAGATCGTGGCATTGCATCCCTTGAGCACGGCGAGCATCTCACGCGCCAGGAGCACTTCGTAATCGCGGATGGCGCCCATGCCGGCAACGATGTTGTCGCGCCGCGAGCGGTTGTTGGAGGGCGCCAGATTGCGGCCGATCAGTTCCAGGTACTGCACTGCGGCATCCATGCCCGAGACGTTCTCGTAGATGAAGGTGCCTGCCTCGACCTTGTAAGGCGGCTCGTCGGGGATGAAATCCTCGCGGAAGGTCGGCAGCCGCTTCAGCGTTTCGAAGCGGCCCCACAGAAAGCCCATATGCGGCGAGAAATTCTTGTAGCCGGAGCAGACGAGATAATCACAGTCCCAGGCCTGCACGTCGATCAGCCCGTGCGGTCCGTAATGCACGCAGTCAAGGAACACTTCGGCGCCGGCCGCATGCGCGATCGCGGCCACCGAAGCGACTTCGACGATCGAGCCGATCGAATGCGCGGTCACCGTGCAGGCGACGAGACGGGTGCGATCGGAAACCAGCGGCTTGAGGTCGTCGACATGCAGGTTGCCGTCCTCGCGCATGCGCCACCATTTGAACTTGGCTCCGGCGGGCTCCAGCGCCAGCCACGTGGCGATGTTGGCGTCGTGGTCCATATCGGTGATGACGATCTCGTCGCGCTCTGTGTCCTTGGCCAGCATCTGGCCGATGCCGAGGCTGACCAGGCGAATGAACGAGGTGGCGTTCATGCCGAAGCAGACTTCCGACGGACTGTAGGCGTTGATCAGCAAGGCCACGCTCGTCCGAGCATCCGCAACCGATTGGTCGACCGTGACCGAGCGCCCATAGCGACCACCACGCTGCACATTGTGCGAGACCAGGTGATTGGTCACCGCGTCGAGCACGCTCTGCGGGATCTGCGCGCCGGCGGCGTTGTCCATGAAGATGAAATCACCGGCGCGCTGCAAGGCCGGAAACATGGCGCGGATGGTGTCGACCGGAAAGCCGCCGGCGGCTTGGGAATTGCTCAACTGTATCTCCTGCGAATGGCTTGGGAAGCGGGACGGTTGATGAGGTCAGCGCGTCTTCTCGGTCTTGAAGCGGTCTTCGAGCAGGCTGACGAGGCGGACCATCGGCCAGAGGAAGATGAGATAGACCAAAGCGGCGCCGATCAGCGGCGAGGGATTGGCATAGAGCGACTGCGCGTTGGTCGCTTCCTTCAACAGTTCAGGCAGCGCAACGGTGGAAGCGAGCGACGTGTCCTTGAACATCGAGACGCAATTGCTGGTCATCGGCGGGATGACGACGCGGATCGCCTGCGGCAGCACCACCTTGCGCAAGGTCAAAAGGAAAGGCAGGCCGAGCGCCTGTGCTGCCTCGAATTGGCCTTTCGGAATGCTCTCAATGCCGGAGCGGAACACTTCTGCTGAATAGGCCGACATGATGATGGCGAACGCCGTCACGGCGGAGGCCCAGGACGACAGACGGATGCCGAGGAAGGGCAGCGCATAATAGATCAGGATCAGCACCACCAGCACCGGCAGGGCGCGGAAGATGTCGGTGTAGCCGACCGCCAGCCAGCGCAGCGGCTTCGGCGCATAGAGCCGCAACAGGCTGATCCCCAGGCCGATGGGAATGCCGATGCCGATACTCAAAATGCCGAGCAGCAGCGTGTTCAGGAAGCCACGCAACAGCGCCGGCAGGCTGGACATTATCACGTCAGGATTGAAGAAGGTGTCGATCAGCGACATGGGAGCGTTCCCGAACCCCAGAGCAAAGGATGCTCAAGTTAAAACCAATCGACCTTGCCTCCGATGAGGCTATCCGTGTGGCAGCAGGCGCCGGAGCGTAAAATGAATCGTGCCGGCCTGGGAGCCGGCACGATTTAAGTGCATTGCCGGTCAGGCCTTGGGCAGCGGCATTTCCTTGACCGTCGAGGAATCGGCTGGCGCGTCGCTGCCGAACCACTTCTTGTGGATCGCGGCCAGCGTTCCGTCCTTCTTCATCGCGGTCAGCGCGTCGTTCAGCTTGCCGAGCAGCGGATGGTCCTTGCTCATCATCAGGCCGTACTGTTCGCCGGTCTTGATGCGCTGCTTGACCTTCAGGTCCTTCATCTTGGTGAAGGAGTATTCCATGCCCGGAATATCGCTGACGGCGGCGTCCACGCGGCCCGCGCTGAGGTCGAGCAGAAGATTCTGCTGCGTGTCATAGCCCTTCACGTCGCTGTAGCCGTCAGCCTCCTGATGCGCCTTGACCCAGGTCTCGCCGGTCGAGCCTGAAAGCACGCCGACGATCTTGCCCTTGAGGTCGGCCTCGGTGTTAACAGCGCTATCGGTCTTCGTCGCAATGCCCATGTCGGAGTCATAATAGGGCTGGGTGAAGGACAGCGTTTTCAGTCGCTCCGGCGTGATGGTGATGGAGGAGATCGCGACATCGATGCGGTTGGAACTGACAGCCGCGAACAGCGCCTGGAAGCCGAGGTCGGCAATGTCGGTGGTCATGCCGGCACGCTTGGCCGCTTCGTTGACGATGTCGACTTCAAAGCCCTCGAACGTGCCGCTCTCGTTCTTGTATTCGAAGGGCGGATTGGTCGGGTAGGCGCCGACATTGAGCACATCGGCGGCAAAGGCGGTGGCCGGGCCGGCAGCGATGCCGATCGTGGCGGCGAGAAGAAGCAGGTTGCGACGAGTGAAGCTCATTTTGTGTTCCCTCTGGTTGTGATCGGGCGGGTTTGCTCCCGCACGGTTTGTTGCCGTCCCACCTCCCAGCGGGGCGTCAATTCATGGCGGCGACCATGCGCTCGAGCGCGGTCGCTATCTGGTCGCGTTCACGGCACACGCACATCCGCAGGAAGGCCGCTGCCGAATTTCCAAAGAGGTGGCCGGGAGCCAGCCCGACGCGCGCCGTCTCCAGTATCCTGGCGCAGGCCTGCCGGGCGTCGCTTTCGCCGTCCATGGCAAAGAAGGCATACATGCCTCCGCGCGGTTTCGTCGGCAGGATGATGCCGGGAATCTGGGCCAGCCTGTCATAGGCAAGGTCGAGGCCGGTTTTGATCCGCTGCCTGATCTCCTCGACCAGCGGCTCGCCTTGGCGGATGGCGGCGACAGCGCCTGCCTGGATAGGCGCGGCGGTGCCGCTGTTGATGTACTGCGTCATGGCGCCAAGCTGGTCGGCCACCCCCGACGGATGCGTCAGCCAGCCGATGCGCCAGCCGGTCATCGCCCACGCCTTCGAAAAACTGTTGACCGACAGCACCCGGTCGCCATCCTCGGCGATCTGCAGGATGGAAGGAGCAACATTGCCGTCGAAATAGAGCCGGCCATAGACCTCGTCGGAGATGATCCAGATGCCGGTGCGCCGGCTGAAGTCGAGTAGCGCCTGCATCTCCTCGCGCGACGCGGTCCAGCCGGTCGGGTTGGACGGCGTCGACAGGATGATCGCGCGTGTGCGCGCATCGCAAGTGGCGAACAGCCGGTCGAGATCGAGATGCCAGTCGCCCTTGAAGTCGAGCGAAAACGGCCTTGGCTCGCCGCCGATCAGATGGATGGCGTTGTGGATGTTGGGCCATTGCGGCGCGACATAGACGACGTTGCTGCCGGTATCGACCAGCAGTTCCAGCGCCAGGTACAGCGCCTGCATGCCGCCGGGCGTGACCGTGGTGCGCGCAATCGGGATCGTCCGGCCGTGAATGCGCGTTTGGTATTCCGACAGCGCCTCGTTCAGTAGGGGGTGCCCACGCATGTTAGGGACGTAGAACGTCTGGCCTTCATCGAAGGCGGCCTTCGCCGCGTCGCGGATGAAAGCGGGCGTCACCATGTCGCCTTCGCCGTACCAGAGCGCGATCACGTCGCCCAGTTCTCGGGCGCGCACGGCAAGGTTGGCAATGTTTTCGGTGTGCAGGTCACGGATCTGGGCACGTACGCCGTCGAAAGCATAACGCGCGCTGGACGATGACTGGGGCAGTATGAACGACAAGGACTGAAACCCCTCCCACCCGGAGCACCGCGACGGACTGCCCGGCAAGCCCCACCGGCACGACAGTCGCCATCGAGTTTGGATGCTATCCAATGTGCTGCGCTTTTCAAGGAAAAAGTTTTAAGCTTAAAAAGTTTTTGCCCGATCCCGCCCGTCTACCGCAGCTCGGCGCGCGCAGCGGTGCAGTTGGCCGTAGCGCCGGCGCCAAGAAACATCGTATCGCTGGCCAGCACGAAGAAGCTCGCGCCGATAGCGGCCCACTGGCTGATCGTCTGTGGGCTGGCGCAAAATATACCCGATGTCCTGCCATGCGCGACGGTCGCGCGGATGATCCTTGTGATCGCCTCATTGAGCTTGTCCACGCCTTTCGGCCCGATCGCATCGATCGACACGGAGAGATCGCCGGGGCCGACGAAGACCACATCGATGCCGTCTATGGCCGCGATCGCCTCGATGTTGGCCAGCCCCTCCGATGTCTCGACCTGGACCGCGACGACCACCCTATCATTGGCCGCGGCCAGATATTCGGGAATGCGATAGCCATAGCCGGCCGCGCGGCCAGGCCCGACGCCGCGCTCGCCCAGCGGCGGATAGCGCGAGGCCTTCACCGCCGCCTCGGCCTGAGCAGCGGTCGAGACGCGCGGCACGAGCACGCCTTGTGCGCCGCTGTCGAGCGCCGCCTGGATAGCTTCCGGCGCATGACCGGAAACACGCACCATGGCCGGCACGCGATGCACGTCGGCCGCGCGCACCATGGTTTCGATCGTGTCGCGCGCGATCTGGGCATGTTCCCAGTCGATGCAGACGAAGTCGAGGCCGGTGAGCGCCATCACTTCGACGGCGACGGGATGGGGAATAGCGGCGAAGGAGCCGACGAGATTGGTCTTGCCGATGCACTTCTGACGGAACGCGCTCATATCCATCCCCCTTTTTTCCCCTCCGAATTGATATCCGCAATCGGCGGCGAGGCGAAGCTATTTCAGGCTTGAAATATTTTTGCGCGGGCCTAGCGTGTCGGTCTCCCGCCACGAGTTCCCATGATGATCAAAACGCATCCCCTGCACGGCTCGAACAAACTGAAGCTCGGCGTCTTTTCGACCAATGCCGATGGCGGTCTGGCCATCACCGATGTGCCGGAACGCTGGACGGCAAGCTGGCAGGACAATCTGACGGCGGCGCAGATCGCCGACCGCGCCGGGCTGGAATTTATGCTTCCGATCGCGCGCTGGCGTGGCTTTGGCGGCCGCAACAAGGTGCGCGAATGGTCGTTCGAGACCTTCACCTGGGCAGCAGCTCTGGCGGTGGCCACCGAGCAGATCGGCCTGTTCATGACCGTGCATGTGCCGCTGGTGCATCCGCTCTATGCCGCCAAGGCGCTGGCAACTGTCGATCATATCAGCCAGGGCCGCGCCGGCCTGAACATCGTCTGCGGCTGGAACCCGAAGGAATTCGGCATGTTCGGCACGCCTTTGGTCGAGAAGGGCTACGACCAGGCCGCCGAATGGATCGAAATCCTGGAAAAGCTCTACGCCTCGGACCAGCCTCTGGACTATGAAGGCACCTACTATCGCCTCAAGGAGGCGGTGAGCCGGCCGGCGAGCCTACAGGTTCCACGCCCGGTGACCATGAACGCTGCTTTCGGTGGCCCGGGCCGGGATTTCGCCGCCGCCCGATGCGATTATCTGTTCACGACCTTTTCGGAAATGAGCGATGCCGGCAAGCATGTCGCCGACATCAGCGAGCGGGCCGACAAGGTTGGCCGCAACGTCGGCGTCTACACGGTGGCGCATGTCGTCTGCCGTCCAACCATGGAAGAGGCGCAGGCCTACTACACGCGCTATGCCGTCGATCTGGTCGACCACGATGCGGTCGATGCTCATATGGCAGGCAAGAAGGAGTTCTCGCAGTCGCATGACCCGCATGCCTATGACCGCTACCGGCAGCGTTTCGCCGGCGGCGCCGGCACCTACCCGCTGGTTGGAACGCCGGAGACGATTGCCGCCGAGATGGCGGCAATAGCCGGGCATGGCTACCAGGGCATCGCGCTGTCGTTCGTCAACTACACCCAGGAACTGCCCTATTTCTGCGACCACGTATTTCCGCTGCTGAAGCGGGCGGGGCTGCGCTGCTGATCAATCCGGGAATAACGAATTCGTTAATCCGGAATGACGGCGGTTGCCTGAATTTCGATCTTGGCGCGATCTTCCACCAGCGCCACCACCTGCATGGCGGCCATCGCTGGGAAATGCCGGCCGATCACCTCGCGATAGGCCTCGCCTATACCCTTGAGATTGCCGAGATATTCGGCCTTGTCGGTGAAATACCAGGTCATCGCGGTGATGTGCCGTGGCTCCGCGCCGGCTTCCGCCAGCACGGCGACGATGTTTTGCAGCGTCTGCCGCACCTGGCCGGCGAAATCGTCGGTCTCGAACTGGCACTGCCCGTTCCAGCCGACCTGTCCGCCGACGAAGACGAGCCTGCCGCGCGCGGCAATGCCGTTGGCGTAGCCGACCGGTTTCGCCCAGCCCTCCGGCTGCAGGATCTCGTGCATTTTCAAGCCTCCCCGGTATTCTTAAAACCAAATCTCAAAATCAAATACGTCGCTGTCAGGCCGCGCCCATCACCTGCCGTGCGATCACCACCTTCTGCACATCGGATGCGCCCTCGTAGATGCGTAGCGCGCGGATCTCGCGATAGAGGCTCTCGACGATATGGCCCTTGCGGACGCCGTCCCCCCCATGCAGCTGCACAGCCTTGTCGATCACCTCTTGCGCCTTGTCGGTGGCGAACAGCTTGGCCATCGCCGCCTCGCGGGTGACACGAGCCGCGCCCATGTCCTTGGTCCAGGCAGCGCGGTAGACCAGCAGCGCTGCGGCATCGATGTCCAGCGCCATGTCGGCGATATGGCCTTGCACCATCTGCAGCTCTGCCATCGGAGCGCCGAAAAGTTTGCGCTCGGCCACCCTGCTGATGCTTTCGTCCAGCGCCCGGCGGGCAAAGCCGAGTGCCGCCGCGCCGACCGTGGAGCGGAACACGTCAAGCACCGACATGGCGATGCGGAAGCCGTCTCCCGGTTTGCCGATCAGCGCCGAAGCCGGCACCCGGACCTGATCGAAGGAAAGCCGCGCCAGCGGATGCGGCGCGATCACTTCAAGGCGCTCGGCAATGCCAAGCCCCTTGGTATCAGCGGGTACGAGAAAGGCGGAAAGTCCCTTGGCACCCGGTGCCTCGGCGGTGCGGGCAAAGACGACGTAGAGATCGGCAATGCCGCCATTGGAAATCCAGGTCTTCTCGCCGCTGAGGATATAGAAGTCGCCATCGCGGCTCGCCGTCATTTCGGTGTTGGCGACATCCGACCCGGAGCGTGGCTCCGAAAGCGCGAAGGCGGAAATCGTCTTGCCGGCCCTGGTCTTTGCCAGCCATTGCTGCTGGTCGGGTGTGCCGAACAGGCTGAGCGCGCCGGTGCCGAGCCCCTGCATGGCGAAGGCGAAGTCGGCCAACCCGTCATGGCGCGCCAGCGTCTCGCGCGTGATGCACAAGGTGCGGACATCGAGCGGTCCCGGATTGTCGGTATCGAGCGCCGTCGGCTTCAGCCAGCCGTCGCGGCCAAGTTTCGCCACCAGCTCGCGGCAGGCGGCATCGACGTCGTGGTGATCGACGGGCAGGTTCCTGGCGCACCAGGCATCAAGGCGTTCGGCGAGTTCGCGATGCCGGTCTTCGAAAAACGGCCAGTTGAGGAAACTCTTGTCAGCCATCAATTGCCCTCGAACACCGGTTTCTCCTTGGCGAGGAAGGCCTTGTAGGCGCGCTCGAAGTCACGCGTCTGCATGCAGATCGCCTGCGCCTGCGCTTCCGCTTCGATCGCCTGGTCGAGGCCCATCGACCATTCCTGGTTGAGCTGCGTCTTGGTGATGCCGTGCGCGAAGGTCGGACCCGAGACGATGCGCGCCGCCATCTCGAGCGCGTCGGCCTCGAGCACTGCGGCATCGACCAGCCTGTTGTAGAAGCCCCAGCGCTCGCCTTCCGCTGCCGTCATCGTGCGGCCGGTGTAGAGCAATTCGGCGGCACGGCCCTGGCCGATGATGCGCGGCAGGATCGCGCAGGCGCCCATGTCGCAGCCGGCAAGGCCGACGCGGGTGAACAGGAAAGCGGTCTTGGCCTCCGGCGTGGCGATGCGGATGTCGGCGCTCATGGCGATGATGGCGCCGGCGCCGACCGCGACACCGTCGACCGCCGCGATGATCGGCTTGCCGCAGTTGAGCATCGCCTTGACGAAATCGCCGGTCATGCGGGTGAAGGCGAGCAATTCCTTCATGTCCATCTTGACCAATGGGCCGATAATGCCGTGGACATCGCCGCCCGAGCAGAAATTGCCGCCATTGGGCAGGAACACCACGGCGTCGACGTCGTCGGCATAGACGAGATCGCGGAACGTGTCGCGCAGTTCCGCATAGCTGTCGAAGGTCAGCGGATTCTTGCGCTCCGGCCGGTCGAGCCGCACCTTGGCGATCCTGCCTTCGACTTCCCAAAGGAAGTGCTTCGGCTTGAGGCCGGCCATCGAACTCATTCGCGTCCCTCCCAGTTGCTGCGGAACGAGGTCAGCATGCCGGTCAGCCGGCGCGCATCCTCCTCGCTGACCTTGGCCAGCAATTCTCCGATCCAACCCTCATGCGCCGCGGCCATTGCGGCAAAAGATTTGGAACCCTCGTCGGTCAGTCGCACCATGGATGTGCGGCGATCGCCATTGCGGCGCGCGCGCGCGACCACCCCTTCCGAAACAAGCCGGTCGACGATGCCGGTGACATTGCCGTTGGATACCAGCAGGAAGCGCGACAGATCGCTCATCAGCATGCCTTCCGGCGCGCGGTAGAGGGCGGCCATGACGTCGAAACGCGGCAGCGTCGTATCGAATTCCTTCTTCAGGCGCTCGCGCAGCTCCGCTTCGATCGTGCGCGAGGCGCGCAGCAGCCTGATCCAGAGACGCAGCCGGTCCTTGCCGGGTCCCGACGGCGCGGGCAATGGGCCGGCTACCATGTTTCGCCTCCTGAGATCGAAATTGCTTGTCCGGTAATCGACGCAGCCGCATCGCCGCACAGCCAGAGCACCGCTGAGGCAACTTCCTGCGGCTGGATGAAACGGCCTTGCGGGTTGGTCGAGGCAAGGCTCGCCCGCGCCTGCTCGACTGAGCGGCCGGTCTTTTCGACGACGCGCTGAATGGACTCCTCCAGCATGCCGGTCTCTACGAAGCCCGGGCAAACGGCGTTGACGGTCACGCCGGATTTCGCCGTCTCGGCCGCCAGTGCCCGCATCAGCCCGACCACCCCATGCTTGGCCGCCACGTAGGGCGCGACATAGGCGTAGCCTTTCAGCCCTGCGGTCGAGGCGACGAAGACGATCCGGCCCGCCTTGCGCGCGGCCATGCCGGCCAGCGCCGGCTTCACCGTCAGGAAGGCGCCGGTCAGATTGACGTCGAGCGTCCGCTGCCAGTCGGCAAGCGAGGTCCTGTGCGCCGGCGTGCTGCCGGCCATGCCGGCATTGGCGACGACGATGTCGAACGGGCCGCGCACGGCTTCCGCTTGCGCGTAGAGCGAAATCATCGCCGCCTCGTCGGTGACATCGGCTGACATGGCGTGGATGCGGTCGTTCTCGCCGGCCAACTTGGCAAGCTCGGCGTCGCGCCTCCCGCATATGGTCACCTCTATGCCGGCCTCGGCCAGCACGAGCGCGATGGCCCGGCCGACGCCGGAGCCGCCGCCAGTGACCAGCGCATGTTTGCCTGAAATCGCCAAGGCCGTCGTCATACTTTCAGCCCCGCCGCTGCATCGCGCTCGGCCAGCCGGTAGATCTGGTCGCGTCCGGGCAGATAGGGATCCGGCCATTTGACACCACGATCACCGAGCGTCACGGCTGCATGCAGCGTCCAGTAGGGATCGGCGAGATGCGGCCGTGCCAGGGCCACCAGGTCGGCGCGGCCGGCCATCAGGATCGAATTGACATGATCCGGCTCGTAGATGTTGCCGACCGCCATCGTCGCCATGCCGACCTCGTTGCGGATGCGGTCCGAGAACGGCGTCTGGAACATTCGGCCATAGACAGGCTTGGCGGCAATCGAGGTCTGGCCTGCCGAGACGTCGCATATGTCGACGCCGGCTTCGTGCAGCATCCGCGCGATCTCCACCGCATCGGCCGGCGTCACACCTTCGATGCCGACCCAATCATTGGCCGAAATGCGCACCGAGATCGGCTTTCGCGTCGGCCAGGCGGCGCGCACCGCATGGAAGATTTCCAGGGGATAGCGCATGCGATTTTCCCGCGAACCGCCATACTCATCCGTGCGCTGGTTGGTGACCGGCGTGATGAAGGACGACAGCAAATAGCCATGCGCGGCATGGATCTCGAGCATGTCGAAACCGCAGCGATCTGCCATCTCGGTGGACGCGACGAACTGGTCACGCACCTCGTCCATGTCGGCGCGGTCCATGGCTTTCGGCACCTGATTCTCAGGCGACCATGCAATCGCCGAGGCCGCCATGACCGGCCAATTGCCCGAGGCGAGCGGCACGTCGGTGCCTTCCCACCCGACACGGGTCGAGCCCTTGGCCCCGGAATGGCCAATCTGGGCGCAGATTTTCGCCTCGGTCTCGGTGTGGACGAAATCGACCAGCCGCTTCCACGCCACCTCATGTTCGGACGCATAGAAGCCGGGACAACCGGGCGTGATGCGTCCTTCCGGGCTGACGCAGGTCATCTCGATATAGACAAGCCCGGCGCCGCCCTTGGCACGCTCGGCATAGTGGGCGAAATGCCAGTCGGTCGGGCAGCCATCGACTGCCTTGTACTGCGCCATCGGCGAAACGACGATGCGGTTGTTGAGCTGCATGTCGCGCAGTTTAAACGGCGCGAACATCGGTGCCCGGCGCTGCCTGTTGCCGCCTGCCCCTGCCTGGCGCTGGAACCATTCCTCGGCGCTTTCAAGCCATTTGGCATCGCGCAGCCGCAAATTCTCGTGGCTGATGCGTTGCGAGCGGGTCAGCAGCGAATAATTGAACTGCACCGGATCGAGGCCGAGATAGCGCTCGACCTCCTCGAACCACTCCAGCGAATTGCGCGCCGCCGACTGCAGCTTCAGCACCTCGGTGCGGCGCGCATCCTCATACTTGCGGAAGGCGGCGTCGAGGTCCGGTTCGGTTTTGACATATTCGGCCAGCGCCACCGCGCTTTCCAATGCGAGCTTGGTCCCGGAGCCGATCGAGAAATGTGCCGAGGCCGCCGCGTCGCCCATCAGAGCCAGGTTCTTGTAGGACCAGCGTTCGCACAGCACGCGCGGGAAATTGATCCAGGCCGAACCTCTGATGTGATTGGCATTGGTCATCAGCGCGTGGCCGCCGAGATGTTTCTCAAAGATGCGCTCGCAGACGGCGATGGATTCCTGCTGCGACATGGCGCCGAAGCCGAAGGCAGCCCAGGTCTGTTCGCTGCACTCGACAATGAAGGTCGCTGTCTCGCTGTCGAATTGATAGGCGTGCGCCCACACCCAGCCATGCTCGGTCTTCTCGAAGATGAAGGTGAAGGCGTCGTCGAATTTCTGGTTGGTGCCGAGCCAGACGAATTTGCATTTGCGGGTGTCGATGTCGGGCTTGAAGACTTCGACGAAGGTGTTGCGCGCCCTTGAGTTCAGCCCATCGGCGGCGACGACCAGATCATGCGTCGCCATATAGGGCTGAGGGTCGGCGATATCGCTCTCGAACATCAGCCTCACGCCAAGTTCGCGCGCGCGTCGCTGCAGCAGGACCAGAAGCCGCTTGCGGCCGATGCCACAGAAACCGTGGCCCGACGAGACCGTGCGCACGCCGTCATGGATGACGGCGATGTCGTCCCAATAGGCGAAATGCTTCTTGATCCAGACAGCGCTGACCGGGTCGTTTTTGGCAAGGTTGTCGAGTGTTTCGGCCGACAGCACGACGCCCCAGCCGAACGTATCGTCGGCGCGATTGCGCTCGAACACCGTGATCTCGTGGGCGGCGTCCCGCAGCTTCATTGAAATGGCAAAGTAGAGGCCGGCTGGTCCGCCACCGAGAACCGCAACCTTCATCCGTGCGATCTCCTCTTCGCTTGCTGCATATCAAGTATCGCGCCGGAGATAAAATATTTCAAGCTTAAAGTTTCATGTTGGAACGATTGCTGGACACGGGTGGCGCGCCTGCGGGCTGGCCCCGCAAGCGCGCTCTGGAAATCACTTGTCCGGGTTCTTCGGGCTCCACAGCACAGTCTCGGCACCCTTCTCATAGGCCATCCCATCGGGATAGCTGATCGCCTCCAGTTGCAATCCCCATGGCGCCTGGAAATAGAGGATGGTCTGGCCGGCCGCCGGACCTTCCTTGACCGGCAGCGGACCCATCCGCGTCTTCACCCCCTTGCCGTCGAGATAGGCTTTCGCCGCGGCGACATCATCGACATACATGGCAATGTGGAAGCCGCCGATATCGCTGTTCTTCGGCGTCAAATCCTTCTGGTCAGGCGCGGTGTATTTGAACAGCTCGATGTTCGATCCATAGCCGCAACGCACCATGGTGACCTGCTCGATGACAGCCTTCGGATCGACGCCCAGAAGATCCTGCATGAAGGTGCCCTTGTCGTCGGCAAAGGGCCCGAACGACATCGCCTTCTTGCAACCGACGACCTCAGTGAAGAAGTCGACCGCCTGCTTCATGTCGGGAACCGTTATGCCGGTGTGGTCGTCGCCGCGCATGCCGGGGATCGAATCGGCCGAGGCCGCTCCCATCGAGCCGAACAGGATCGCGGCAAGCATCGTGCCGCGGGCTGCATAGTTCATGTTACCCTCCGTTCGCGGGCTGATTTTGCTCTTCTGCACGTCCGAGGCCCGCTGTTGGGCGTGCAGATGAACAATCCTATTCCGGCGCTTTCGCCGCTGGCCGCAGCCAGTCCGCATCGATCTCGGGCAGCGGAATGGCGGCAAGCAGGTCGCGCGTGTAGGTCTCCCTGGGATTGTCGAATAGCGCATCGGTGGCGCTCGCCTCGACGATCCTGCCCTCGCGCATGACGATCACCTGTTGGCAGAGCCGCCGGATGACCGACAGGTCGTGGCTGATGAAGGCGACCGTCAGCCCCATCTCCGCGGCCAGTCTCTCCAAAAGGGTGAGGATCTGCGCCTGCGTCGATACGTCGAGGCCGGAGACGATCTCGTCGGCCAGCACGAATTTCGGCGAAAGCGCCAACGCGCGCGCAATTCCGACGCGCTGGCGCTGCCCGCCCGACAGTTCATGACGATAGCGACTAGCGAAGCTTT
Source organism: Mesorhizobium sp. P170090 (assembly GCF_057786115.1). NCBI lineage: Bacteria > Pseudomonadati > Pseudomonadota > Alphaproteobacteria > Hyphomicrobiales > Phyllobacteriaceae > Mesorhizobium > Mesorhizobium sp. P170090. The sequence goes on along the minus strand of NZ_JBYNWH010000001.1, from coordinate 2,395,491 downwards.
GCGGCAGGCCGACGCGATGCAATGCCTCGGCGACGCGTTCCCTAAGCCTGTCGCCAAGCCCATTCTGCTTGAGCGGCGCGGCAATGATGCCGGCGATGGTGCGACGCGGGTTGAGCGACGACATCGGGTCCTGGAAGATCATCTGCAGGTCGCGGCGCAGAGGTCGCAGCTCCGCATCCGGCAGATGGGCGATATCGCGGCCCTCGAAATGGATGCTGCCGACGCTCGGCTCCAGAAGTCTGACAAGCGTGCGGCCGAGCGTCGATTTTCCGGACCCGGATTCACCGACGATGCCGGTCACCGAACCTCTCGGCAGATCGAAGTCCAGGCCTTTCAAAATCTCGGCCAGCGGCGCGCGGCCGATCAGCGGCTTGCGGGTCATGTCGGGCAGCGCCACCTTCAGCCCGCGCACGGAAAACAGCGGCTCAACCATGCGGCCGCCTCCACGCCTGGTCTGCCGCGCCGATCTCGGCGGCAAGCCCGGCCAGCACGGTCTCGTCCACCGGCTTCAGCGAGGCCAAGGGATGGGTGTAGCGTGGCGTGGCGGCTATCAATGCCCGCGTATAGGGATGCTCAGGCGCGGCGAAGAGAGCGGCTGTATCAGCCTCTTCCACCACCTTGCCGGCGTAGAGCACAGACACTTGCTGGCTGATCTTTGCAACGACGCCGAGATCGTGGGTGACGAACAGGATCGCGGTGCCATGCTCGCGTTGCAACTCGGCGATCAGGCGCAGGATCTGCTTTTGCACGGTCACGTCGAGCGCGGTTGTTGGCTCGTCGGCAACGATCAGCCGTGGCTCGGCGGCGAAGGCGGCGGCGATCAGCACACGCTGGCGCATGCCGCCGGACAGCTCGTGCGGATAGCATTTCAGCACCCGGTCGGGATCGCGGATCTGCACCTCATCCAACAATTGCCGGATACGCTTGTCCGCCTTGTCACCGTTCCAGCCGAGAATGCGCACCAGCCGGTCAGTCATCTGCGGACCGATGCGGCGCGACGGGTTGAGCGCAGTCAACGGATCTTGCGGGATCAGCGCCGTGCGAGCGCCGATCAGCGTGCGCCTTGCCTTGGGCTGCAGCCTGCCGAGGTCTTCGCCTTCGAGCTGCATGGCGCCTTCGACGATGCGCACGCTTGACGGCAGCACACCGAGCACCGCCTTGCCGATCATCGTCTTGCCGGCGCCGCTCTCGCCAACAAGGGCACGCACCTCACCCGGCTGCACGGAGAGCGACACCGACCGCAGCACGCGCTGGCCGTTCGGCAGCACGGCGCTCAGATTGGCAATATCCAGGCAAGCGCTCATCGCAGCACCGGATCGAAGCGTGTCTTCAGCGCCTCACCGAACTGGCTGAACGACAGCACGGTGAGGATCAGCGTGACAAGCGGAAACACCAGCACCCACCAGGCCTGATGGATCGACAGCCGGCCCTCGGCGATGATGCCGCCCCAGGTCGGATCGTCGGTCGAGATCGACAGATTGACGAAGGACAGGATGGCCTCGACTATGACGGCGATGCCCATCTCCAGCGACAGCAGTGCCACGATCGACGGCACCACATTGGGCAGCACCTCGCGCAGCATGATGCCGATGCGGCCATAGCCGGCGATGCGGGCGTTCTCGACATAGTCCATGCGCGAATGGCCCATCGCTTCGGCGCGGATCACCCGGCAAAAGCGCGTCCAGTCGATTATGACGATGGCGAGGATGACGGAACTGAGGCCGGTGCCGAGCACCGCGACCAGCAGGATGGCGAACAGCACCGGCGGGAATGCCATCCAGACGTCGACGATGCGTGAAATGATGCGGTCGGCCCAGCCGCCGAAATAGCCGGCGACCAGTCCGAGCGTCGAGCCGACAAGGCAGGCGGCGATCGCCGCCGCGAAAGCGACGATGAAGGCGATACGGCCGCCGAAGATCAGCCGGGAGAGGAGATCGCGGCCGAGGCTGTCGGTGCCCAGCCAATAGCCGGATTCCGCACCACTCATCCAGAATGGCGGCAGCCGTTCCAGCATCAGGTCTTGCGCCAGCGGGTCCTGCGGTGCGACCAGCGGCGCGAAGATCGCGGCCAGCAGCGCCAGCAGCAGCCAGCCGCCGGCCAGCCACAGGCTCGGGCCCAGTCCGCGCCGGGCGATGCGTGCCTCATCCATGGCGCAGCCTCGGATTGAGCAGCGCGTACATCATGTCGACGCCAAGATTGATCAGCACGAACACCAGCGCGAACACCAGCACGATGCCTTGGATCAGCGGCAGGTCGCGGTTGATGACGGCATCGATCGCCATGTTACCGAGCCCTTCGTAGGAAAACAGCCGCTCGACGATGACCGTGCCGCCGATGAGGAAGGTGAACTGGACGCCGACGAGAGTCAGTGTCGGCAAGGCAGCGTTCTTCAGCGCCTCGCGTAAGATAACCTGCGTTTCCGAAAACCCTTTCACCCGCGCCAGCACGACATAGTCGAGGTCCAGCACTTCCTTCAGCGACTGTTTCAGCAACTGCGCGATGATTGCGGCCAGCGGCAGCGCCAGCGCCACAGCCGGCATCAGCATGTGCTTCAGGAGATCCCAGGTCAGGTCGAGGCGCAGCCGAAGCAAGCTCTCGAAGAAATAGAACTGGGTGACGAAGGGCAGGTCGAGCTGCGGCGACACGCGGCCGGAAATGTCGAAGATCGGCACCAGCACGCCAAACAAAAGGATCAGCACGAGGCCCCACAGGAAATCGGGAATGGAAAGGGCGGCACCGCTGGCGATATCGATGCCGGCTTCGACCGCCGTGCCACGTTCGCGGGCGCCGAGGATCGCCGTCGTGCCGCCGAGCCCAACCGCCATGATCAGCGCGACGATGGCGAGTTCCAGCGTTGCCGGCAAGCGGTTGAAGACGAGGCTGAGCACATCTTGCCTGAGCGAAATCGAGGTGCCGAAATCGCCCCTGACGACGCCGGACAGCCAGATGAAGAATTGCTGCACGATGGTCTTGTCGAGCCCGTAGAGTGCACGCAGCCGGTCGATGTCGGCATCTGTCGCACCGGGGGGCAGCATCATGGCGATCGGGTCACCAGGCGCGACGCGGATCACGACGAAGACGACGACAGCCACGCCGAACAGCGTGATCAGCATCGTCAGCAGACGGATCAGGAATCGTTGCAGGAGCATTCTGGTGTTGGCCCAGTGCGTTTCTAACGAAGAGCCCCCTCATTCGTCCGCTTCGCGGCCACCTTCTCCCCGAGGGGAGAAGAGGTCACGGACAGCTGAGCTGGTCTCTTCTCCCCAGCGGGGAGAAGGTGGCCCGAAGGGCCGGATGAGGGGGCCGCTCAGCGAAGGGTGGCGCCCACAAGCCGATATCAGGCCGGGGTCATCAGCGCCGGCAGCAGCGCGCCGGACACATGCTGCACCACGTTGACGCCCTTGGCATGCACGATAGGTTGCGCATACTGAATCAGCGGCAGCACATAGGCCTGCTCGGCGATATACTTGTCGACAGCCTTCCAGCCGGCGATGCGCTTGGCCTCGTCCTTCTCGCCCCAGAGCGGATTGATCATGTCGATCAGATCCTGGCTGTCCCACACCGAGTGCGGGCTCGGCCCATACATGGCAAAACCCGTCGACGTCGTCGGGTCGCCGATGGCGTTGCCCCAATTGTAGAAGGCGGCCGGCGCCAGCTTGTCGGCGGCGCGCAGTTCATAGTGCTTGGCGATCTCGTAGACCTCGATCGTCGCCTCGATGCCGACCTTACGCCACATGCCGACGATCGCCTGGATCATCTCATAATCCTTGGGCTTGAAGCCCTTGGTCGTCTGGATGGTGAACTTGACCGGTTTTTCCGGCGAATAGCCGGAAGCCGCGAGCAGCTCCTTGGCCTTTTCCGGATTGTGCTCGACCTTGATCGAGGCGTCGAAGGCCGTGTACTCCGGGGTCTCCAGCGTAGCGATCGGTTGGCCATAGCCGCGCAGCAGCCGCTTGACCAGAAGCTCCTTGTCCACAGCCATGACGGCGGCCTGGCGGACGTTCTTGTCCAGCATCGCTTCGATGTCGTTGAAGAAGATCATGCCGATGTCGGAAACGGGCTTGCACGAGCCGGCAAGCCCGTCCTTGGCGATCAGCCGGTCATACTCTTCATAGGGGACCTCCAGCGTCACCTGCGAGGAACCGGATTCGATTTCGGCAACGCGGCTCGCCGCATCAGTGACGAACTTGATCGTCACATTCTCGAAGGCCGGCTTGTCGCCCCAATAGTGCGGGTTGGCCTTCAGTCGGAGGAAAGCATTTCGCTCGAATTTTTCCACCATGTAAGGGCCGGTGCCGATCGGCGCCTTCTCGAAACCTTCGGCGCCGACCTTCTCATAATAGGCCTTCGGCAGGATGTAGCCGGTCAGGAACGACATCCATTTAAAGTAGACCGGATCGAACTGCACGACGTCGCCGGTGATCTTGTTGCCGTCGATCTTGAAATTGTTGACGTTCTTCCAGACGAACTGGATCGGATTGCCGGTCTTTTCGTCGCCCGCCCGCTGCAGCGACCAGACCACGTCCTCGGGCGTGAAGGGCGAGCCGTCATGCCAGGTCACGCCTTCGCGCACCGTCATCGTCACCTTGGTGCGATCCTCGTTCCAGCCCCATTCGGTGAGCAGGCCAGGCGCAAAGGACAGGTCCGGCTTTTGCGGAATGAACTGGTCGAACACCGACTGGTAGAGGCCCTGGATCGTCGGGTTGACGGCCGAGGGTCCGGTGGTCGGATCCCAGGACGGCAGGTTGACGTTATAGGCGATGGTCAGTTCGCCCGCTGCCTTGGCGATCTGCGGCAGGCCGATTGCGGCCGCACCAAGTGCCGCGGCACTGTATCCCAGCAATTCGCGTCTGTTGATTGTCATGGTCGTTCCCCTTGTTGTTTGTTGTCTTTGCGCGGCACTACCAGTTCATAGCTTCAGGCTTCGTGGGCAGCAGCGCCTTGCCTCTCGTCGCCCTCCTGAAATCTTCCGAGCTACCTCCCGCCAAGCTGTTGCGCGAGCATGTAGCCCGAGGCCGCGCCGCTGCCGGCGCCCGGCCATGTCGCGGCGCCCGTGAGGTGCAGATTGGCGACCGGCGTGTTCCAGCCGGCATAGCCGCGCGCCGGGCGAAACAAGAAGTTCTGCGCCAGATGATGGCTGCCGCAGACCTGGTCGCCACCGACGAGATTGGGGTTCTCACGCTCGAGGTCGATTGGCGAGAACACTGCACGGCCGAGGATTTTCGCGTGCAGTCCGGGTGCGTAGATCTCGATGGTGTCGAGCACGCGTTCGGCATAGACGTCCTTGACCTGATCCCAATGCGCGGGCGCGATCTTGCCGGCCGCCTCGCCCAGGATTTCGGCGGGCAGCATGCGCACCTGCACCCACAGCACATGCTTGCCCTGCGGCGCGCGTGACGGATCGACCGCGGTCGGCTGGCCGACGACCAGCACCGGTTCATCCGGCAGCATGCCCGCCATCGCCTGCTGATAGGTGCGCGACATCGCGTCGAGCGACGGCGACAGATGCACATAAGCGAACTGCCGCAGCTCGGCCCCGGCGCGCCAGTCCGGCAGGTCGTCGAGCGCCAGATGGATCATCATCGTGCCAGGCGCGTGCCGAAATTTCTGCATAGCCGTGTCGAAGCCGGTGTCGCCGGAACCGTTGGGCAGCAACTTGCCGGTCAACGCCTTGGGCGCGACGCCGGCAATCACCGCCTTGCTTGCCGTATGCGTCTCACCGGAGGCGAGCCGGACGCCGGTCGCCTTGCCGCCGGAAACGGTGATTTCGGCAACCTCTGCCCCGGTAACGATCTTGCCGCCCGCCGAGGTGACCATACCTGCCAGCGCCCGGATGATCGTGTCGGCGCCGCCCTTGCCCAGCACCATGCCAAAGCTCTGGTTGGCCATCGATTCCAGATAGGGGAACACGGCGCCGCCGGCGATGTCGGGTGCAAAGTCGAGATGCATGCCCCAGGTGGCGAGCGTTGCCCGCACATGCGCAAACTCGAAATTTTCCTCCAACCAGGCGCGAGGCGATGACAGCAAAAGCCGACCGGTGTCGAGCGCGCCTGAGATACCCTTCTTGCGCCACAGGTTCCAGGCGGTGCCGGCAAGCGCACGCACACTCATCGGCGAGCCCAGCAGCCGGAACAGATGCTCGGCCTCATCAGGGAATGCGGCAACGAGCTTGCGCCACGTCTCGGCATCGGCAGCGGAGAACGCGGCCATGCGGCTGGCAGTCTTTTCCAGGTCATTGCTGACGCCAAACCAGCGTCCGTCCGGAAAGGCGCTGGCGAAACAGTCGGCGACCGGCGCGAACGCCAAACCCTGCGCTTTCAATTCATTTGCATATTTCCGGTGGAAGGCGGAGCCGGCGAACAGGCTCAGATTCATCGCACCGAAATCGTGGCGGAAGCCGGGAAGCGTATATTCGTGTGTCTGGACGGCGCCGCCGATTGCTGCACTGCGCTCGAAAATCCCGGTTTTCCAGCCCTTGAGTGCCAGATGCGCAGCGCATGCCAGACTGTTGTGGCCCGCCCCGACAAAGATGGCGTCGAACTCGCTCACGCCCCGTTCCCATTTCCTTTATGCTTAAAGATAATTGCAGATGCATATGTTTTCGTCTAGTAGGATATTAAGGGCCGAGACGAGCCTTGATCATCACCGACAAGAGGGAACTTCAGACCATGGACACGCAAAAACTCCTCGGCGAAGTCGCCGGCCAACTGCTTTCAGGCGCCATCAAGGTGGTCGACCTCTCTGCGCCGCTCGGACCCGACACGCCGCTGATCAAGCTGCCGCCGGAGCTTGCCGTCGACACGCCGAAGGTCGAGATCCACAACATCTCCCGCTACGACAAGAACGGTCCGTGGTGGGCATGGAACTGGCTGAAGCTCGGCGAGCATTCGGGCACGCATTTCGATGCGCCGCAGCACTGGATCAGCGGTAAGGACTATCCGGACGGCGCCACCGACACCATTCCGGCGCAGAATTTCGTCGGCCCGGTCAACGTCATCGACTGCTCGAAGGAAGCCGCCGCCGACCACGATTTCCTGCTCACCGTCGACCACATCAAGGCATGGGAAGCCAAGCATGGCACGATCAATGCCGGCGAATGGGTGGTGATGCGCACCGACTGGTATAAGCGCAATGGCTCGGAAGCCGAGTTCCTCAACGCCAACGAGACCGGCCCGCACACGCCAGGTCCGACGGCCGAAGCCATCCAATTCCTGATCAGCAAGGATATCAAGGGCTGGGGCTCGGAGACGATCGGCACCGATGCCGGCAAGGCCGGCGGCATGGAGCCGCCATTCCCGGCGCACACGCTGATGCACAAGGCCAACCGCTATGGCCTTGCCAGCCTCTGCAACCTCGACCAGTTGCCGCCAAAAGGCGCCATCCTGATCGCCGCACCGCTCAAGATCGAACATGGCACCGGCAGCCCGATCCGCGCGCTGGCACTGGTGTCGAAAGGCTGAGAAAGCACGCTGAGGTGAGCCAGCCGGATCACATCATCGTCGGCAGCGGCATCAACGCGCTGGTCTGCGCGGCGATGCTTGGCGGCAAGGGCGCGAAGGTGCTCGTCCTCGAGCGCAACGACCGCATCGGCGGCTGCATGCGTACCGAGGAGATCACCGCGCCCGGCTTCATCCATGACGTGATGGCGACCACCTTCGTGCTGTTCATCACCTCGCCGGCCTTTGCGGCGTTGGGCGGCGATCTCGCGCGGCACGGGCTGGAGTTCTGTCACACCGGCACGCCAACCGGCGTGCTGCGGCCGGACGGCAGCCATGCCGTGCTCACCACCGACCGCGCCGCCAATGTCGCGGCAATCAATGCGATCGCCCCCGGCGATGGCGACCGGCACGCCGACGATGTCGGCAGCATCGAGCGCAATGCCGGCCTGCTGTTCGGCCTGCTCGGCGGCAGCCTGTGGTCTTATCCGACAGCCAAGCTGTTGGCCGGCGATGCCTGGCGGCGAGGCCCGCGCGGGCTTGCCGCCTTTCTCGGTGAAGCACTGGTGCCGGCGCGCAGCTGGCTGGAAAGCACCTATCGGTCCGAGACAATCCGCGCGCTGTGGGCGCCCTGGGTGCTGCACGCCGGGCTCGGACCGGAAGACGCCTTCTCAGGGCAGATCGCCAAGGTCATTGCCTTCGCGCTGGAAGCGGCCGGGGCGCCGATCGTCAAGGGTGGGGCGAAGACCCTGCTCACTGCCTTCGAAGCTCTGATAAGGGAACGTGGTGGCGACATCCGCACCGGCGCCGATGTCGCCTCGATCGTCCAGAGCGGTGGCCGCGCGACCGGCGTACGGCTCGCCTCGGGCGAAACGATTACAGCAAACAAGAGCGTCATCTGTTCGGTCACGCCGACGCAGCTTTACCACCGGTTGCTCGGCAGCGAGGCTCCCAAGGCCGATGTCGAAGCGACACAGAAATACCGCTACGGCAAAGGCAATTTCCAGATTCACTATGCGCTGAACAAGCCGCCGGCATGGCGCGGTGATGGCCTGGACCAGGTGGCATTGTTGCACCTGACGCCAGGGCTCGACGGCGTCTCGAAAGCCTGCAACGAAGCGGCGCGCGGCATGCTGCCGGACGTGCCGACCATCTGTGTCGGCCAGCCACATGCGCTCGACCCATCGCGCTGCCCGCCTGGCAAAGCAATACTGTGGCTGCAACTTCCCGAGGCGCCCCGTCACATCAAGGGCGATGCTGCCGGCACGCTCCAGGCACCCACCGACGGGCAATGGACCGAGGCGTTGCGCGAAGCCTATGCTGATCGTGCCGAAGCCATCCTGGCCAACCACATCGATGGTTTCAAGGACAGCGTGATTGCGCGGCGCGCCTATTCGCCGGCCGATCTCGAAGCGATGAATATCAATCTGGTCGGCGGCGACCCCTATGGCGGGTCCTCGACCATCGACCAGTCGTTCCTGTGGCGGCCGTTCAAGACCAGCCGCAACCATCAGACCGGCATCAAAAACCTCTATCACATCGGCGCGTCCACCCATCCGGGCGCGGGCCTCGGTGGCGGTTCCGGCTTTCTGCTGGCGGGGAGGCTGTGATGGAGCAGAAGGTTCCGGAAAAGCGCCAGCGCATTTCGACGCTTGGCCAGATCGGCCTGCAGCAATTCGCGCCCTATCTGATGAACCGCATCATGGGGCGCTACAACGCCACCTTGCGCGACGATTTCCGCAAGCAGGGCCTGACCATTCCGCAGGTCCGCACGCTGGCCGTGCTGTCGGTCACCGACGGCGTCACCGTCAACGACCTCTCGGTCTACACCGTCATCGAGCAGTCGACCTTGAGCCGCACGCTCGACACGCTGGAGGGGCAAGGCTTCGTGCGGCGCGAGCAAGGCGTTACCGACAGCCGCATCCGCCATGTCTTCCTGACCGACGAGGGCCGCGCCGAGTTCGCGCGCGCCTGGCCGGCAATGCATGACGCGTTCGAGGCGATGTTCGACGATGTCGACGACGCCGAATACACGGCGCTGATCGCCACATTGCAGAAGATGCTGAAGAACATTCGCAAGCACGACATCTAGACGTTAGGCGCCGGCCGCACCGCCGGCAACGGAAGGTTGGAAAAATGGCCGAACGGTCTTTTGCCAAGGAAGTCGAAAAACTCAGGCTCGGCGCCGGCGAGGAATTTGCGGGCGAAGGCATTCTCGCCATCACCAAGGCGCTGCTGCAATGCGGCGTCGGCTATGTCGGCGGATACCAGGGCGCGCCGATCAGCCATCTGATGGACGTGCTGGCCGACGCACAGGACATTCTGGGCGAACTCGGGGTGCACTTCGAGGCGAGCGCCTCGGAAGCCACCGCCACCGCCATGCTCGCTGCCTCGGTGCATTACCCCATCCGTGGCGCGGCGACCTTCAAGTCGACTGTCGGCACCAATGTCGCGTCCGACGCGCTCGCCAACCTTGCCTCCGGTGGCGTTACCGGCGGCGCGCTGATCATCGTCGGCGAGGATTATGGCGAGGGTTCCTCGATCATGCAGGAGCGCAGCCATGCCTTCGCCATGAAAAGCCAGGTCTGGCTGCTCGACCCGCGCCCGAACCTGCCTTCGATCGTCAAGGCGGTCGAGGATGGCTTCGAGCTATCCGAGGCGTCCAATACGCCGGTGATGCTGCAGGTGCGCATCCGCTGCTGCCACGTCCACGGCCATTTCATCGCCAAGGACAACAAGCGCCCGCCGATGACGGTGGCCGATGCGCTCGACGCGCCGCGCCGCGACACCGGCCGCATCGTGCTGCCACCCGCCTCCTTCCTGCACGAGAAGGAGAAGGTGCAAAAACGCTGGCCGGCGGCTGTCGATTTCATCGCGAGGAACAAGATCAACGAATTCTTCGGCTCGGATCACGGTTCGGTCGGCATCGTCATGCAGGGCGGCATGTACAATTCGGTCATCCGCGCCTTGCAGCGTCTCGGCCTTGCCGACACCTACGGCGAGACGGATGTGCCGCTCTATGTGCTCAACGCCGTCTATCCCCTGATAGACGATGAGTTCCTGTCTTTCTGCGAAGGCAAGCAGGCGGTGCTCGTGGTCGAGGAGGGCCAGCCCAACTACATCGAGCAAGCCTTTGCCGCCATGCTGCACAAGGCCGGGCGCGGTACCAGGCTGGTCGGCAAGGAGTATCTGCCGATGGCCGGCGAATACACCGGCCAGGTCATGCTCGACGGCATCGGCGCCTTCCTGCGCGCCGAGGCCTCGCATCTCTTGCCGGGCGAGGTGCGCGCGCCCAACAAGGTCGGCGACGGCGTCGACACCGCCGACCTGATCAATGTCGTGCCGGGCCGTCCGCCGGGCTTCTGCATCGGTTGCCCGGAGCGGCCGATCTTTGCCGCGACAAAGCTGGTCGAGCAGGAACTCGGCAAGCACCACATCGCCTCCGACATCGGCTGTCATTTGTTCTCGATCATGCCGCCTTTCGAGCTTGGCGCCACCACCATGGGCTACGGGCTCGGGCCGGCCTCGGCTTCGGCCTTCAATTCGCCCGACGCCAAACGGAGGTCGATCTCCTTCGTCGGCGATGGCGGCTTCTGGCACAACGGCCTGACCTCCTCGATCGGCAACGCGGTGTTCAACAAGAATGACGGCGTCATCGTCATCGTCGACAATTTTTACTCCGCCGCCACCGGTGGGCAGGACATCCTGTCGTCGCGCGCGGGCAACAAGACCAAGTCGACCAAGCATCCGATCACCGAGGCGGTGAAAGGCATGGGCGTCAAATGGCTGCGCCACATCGACCGCACCTACGATGTCGGCAAGATGCAGGACACGCTGCGCGAGGCGCTGACGACGGAGGAAAAGGGACCGAAGGTCATCGTCGCCTCGTCCGAATGCATGCTCAACCTCCAGCGTCGCGAAAAGCCGCTGGTCGACAAGGCGATCAAGGGCGGAACCCGTGTCGTCAAGCCGAAATTCGGCGTCGACGAGGACATCTGCACCGGCGACCACGCCTGCATGCGGCTGTCCGGCTGCCCGTCGCTGTCGGTGAAATCGCTCGACGATCCCTTGCGTGACGATCCGGTGGCATCGATCGACCAGAGCTGCGTTGGCTGCGGCAATTGCGGCGAGGTGGCGGACGCCGCCGTGCTGTGCCCATCCTTCTACCGCGCCGATGTCGTGCACAATCCGGGCCGCTGGGACCGTTTCCTGGAAAGCGCTCGCCGCGCCGTGATCGGCCTGATGCAGCGCCGCCGCGAGAGCCGAAGGTTGACGTTCGCCGATGCTTGACCAGGCTTCGCCCTTGCGCCCGAAATCCGGTGCCGCCGATACCGAGCCGGTGATCAAACTCGCTTTGCTCGCGGTCGGTGGCCAGGGCGGCGGTGTGCTCGCCGACTGGATCACCGATGTCGCCGAGCGCAATTCCTATGTCGCGCAATCGACCTCCGTCGCTGGCGTCGCCCAGCGCACCGGCGCTACGATCTATTACGTCGAGATGGCCCGCGACACCGGCCGGCTGCCGGTCTTTGCCCTGTCGCCTTCGCAAGGCGATGTCGACATATTGATCGCCGCCGAGCTGATGGAAGCCGGCCGCGCCATCATCAGGGGCTTCGTCACGCCCGATCGCACCACGCTGATCACCTCCTCGCACCGTATCGCCGCGGTGTCGGAAAAGATCGAGCCGGGTGACGGCCGGGCCTCGTCTTCCAAGGTACGCGCGACGGCGGAAGCTGCATCGAAACGCTTCATCGCCTTCGACATGGAAAAGATCGCCGCGGACAATGGCTCAATGATCTCGGCCAGCCTCCTTGGCGCGCTGGCAGGCTCCGACGCATTGCCGTTCAGGCGTGAAAGCTATGAGCAAGCGATCGGCGCCGGCGGCCGGGGCGCGAAAGCCAGCCTCGCTGCCTTCGCGGTCGCCTACGACCGCGCGCGCGGTACGACGGCCCCCGCGCCAGAGCCGGCAGAACCGGCCACGGTCGACCCCGCTCCGGGCGCAGGGCGCGTGAGCGGTCCGCAGAACCTGCTGCAGGGTTGGCAGGCGCTGGCCGCCCGCATCGACCTGATGCCCGCGGCGGTGCGCGACATGGCGCTCCGGGGCCTGAGAAAGGTCGTCGACTACCAGGACATCGCCTATGGCCGCGACTATCTCGACCGGTTGGACAAGGCCGTTGCGCTCGACGATCCCGGCCATGCCTATGGATTGTCCATCGCTGCCGCCAAGCATCTGGCCAACGCGCTGTGCTACGACGACATGATCCGCGTCGCCGATCTCAAGACACGTTCGACGCGTGACCGGCGGGTGCGCAAGGAGGTGGGCGTCAAGAACGGCTCCATCCTGCAGGTGACCGAGTATTTCCATCCGCGCATCGAGGAGTTCTGCGGCACTTTGCCGGTGGGGTTGGGCAGCTACATCGAGAACCGACCGAAACTTGCCGGCTTTCTCGACCGGCGCATCAATCACGGCCGGCGCATCCGAACCGACAGCTTTGCCGGCTTTGCGGTCCTCTGGTTCATCGGCGGCCTGCGCCGCTGGCGCCGCCGCCTGTTGCGCCACAAGGTCGAGACGGCGCATCTGGAGCGCTGGTATGCGCTGGCGCTTGGATATGTGCCCCAGCATTACGCGCTCGCCGTCGAAATCCTGAACTGCCGTCGGCTGATCAAGGGCTACAGCGACACCCACGTCCGCGCCCAGTCCAAATTCGATCGCGTCCTGTCAGCGCTCGATCTGGTCAAGGGCCGCGATGACGCTGCCGACTGGATCAGGCGGTTGCGCGAAGCTGCGCTGAAAGACGAGAAAGGCGACATGCTCGATGGCGCGGTGAAGACGGTGGCATCGTTGTCTGATCATGGTGTGGGAGGAGGTCGAGCTTAGGCTGGTACCTCTACGCTACTGCCGCCGTTTCCCTACTCCCACTGGATTGCGGATTGAACACGCCGCTTCAAGCGATCGCAGCTCGGCTTCCACCCGGATTGCGGGAAGCGTTGCCGGCCGACCTGCCGGGCGTCAGTCGCGCGATATGGACAGCCCCGCGAGAAGCGGAGCGTACGCGGCGAGCCTGCGGGATACGAACTCCGTGAAGAGCCGCACCCGCTTCGTCTTGCGTGTCTCGCCTTGCGTGAGAAGCCACAGTGTCCCATGCATGGGCACGTCGATCCCCGGCACCCTCACCAGCAGGGGGTCGGCATCTCCAACGAAGCACGGCAGTTTCGTTATCCCAATCCCTTGGTGCGCCGCGATGATCTGCGTCTCGGCGTCAGGTGTCCTGAACGGTACTCCCGTCACGTGAACTTCTCCCTCGCGCGCCCAGTCCGGAATTCCATGATTGTCTATGCCTATCCACCGGATGGGATCAGGCGTGCCCGCACGCCACGCGGCTAGTCGATCGCGAGACATGTAGACGCCGCTGAACAGCTCCGGTCCCTTCAGGCCGTGAAGATTGAGCGGCAGGGTCTTGCGGTCGGCGACAATGCGGATCGCGACGTCGGCCTCTCGGTTGGTCAGATTGGCCAGCTCGCCGGACGACAGGATTTCCATCTCAATGTCGCGATGTAGACGCGCGAAGTCGGCGAGATCCGGCATGAGCAGGTGTGTGGCGAGGAACGGTGGAAGCGTCACCCGCAAAAGCCCGCGCGCGCTCTGGTCACGACCGAAGACTCGCGTCTCCAACTGGTGCGACGACGCTTCCATCTGTGTCGCGAGATCGAGGACCTCTTCGCCCGCAGCCGTCAGGCGGTAGCCGGAAGGCAGCTTTTCGAACATCTGCGCCCCGAGGCGTTCCTCGAGCTGAGCGATGCGTCGCAGCACGGTCGAGTGGTTCACACCGAGGTGCGCGGCGGCAGCACGCACCGAGCCGCCGCGCGCGGCGGCAAGAAAGTAGCGGACGTCATCCCAGTCGATCATGGTGCATTCCTGCGCAGCGAAGTGCGGCTTGCAAAGCCCATACTAACACGATCAGCCGTAGTTCGTGCGGTCGCCGCGGCGTTCAATCATCTAGCTGGATCGTTTTCGCACCAGCGATGTGCGCGATTGCGCACTCACCGCCCGACTTCGGCGAACCCATCTTGAGGCTCTCGCGGGACTTTCCCGTGCAGCCAAAGATACGAGACGGCGAAACGAAGGATGCATGACATGAACAGACTGAATGGAAAGACCGCTGTGATAACCGGCGGCGCTACGGCCATCGGCCGCGCCGCAGCCAAGCGCTTTATGGAGGAGGGCGCCTTCGTCTTCGTCTTCGGCCGCCGGCAGGAAGCGCTCGACGCTGCCGTGGCCGACCTTGGGCCTAGTGCCCGCGCGGTTAAGGGCTCGGTCTCGGATGAGGCCGACCTCGACCGACTCTACGCTGCGGTGAAGGCCGAGCGCGGAAGCCTCGATATCGTCTTCGCCAATGCCGGGGCGGGAAGTCTGCTTCCGCTCGGGCAGATCACCGCCAGGCACATTGACGAAACCTTCGACACCAATGTGAAGGGTACGATCTTCACGGTCCAGAAGGCGCTGCCGCTGATGAGCCAGGGCGGTTCGATCATCCTGACCGGCTCGAGCGCCGGCACCACGGGCGCTCCGGGGTTCACTGCCTATAGCGCGAGCAAGGCGGCAGTGCGCAACCTGGCGCGGACCTGGGCGGAGGACCTGAAGGGCACCGGCATCCGGGTAAACGTGTTGTCGCCCGGGGCGACGGCGACCGAACTCGCGAAGGAGGCGTTGGGCGAGGAAGGCCAGAAGGCCTACGGCGCGATGACTCCGCTCCAGCGCATGGCCAATCCGGCGGAGATCGGGGCCGTGGCCGCCTTTCTCGCGTCGCCGGACAGCAGCTTCATGACCGCCAGCGAAGTCGCCGTCGACGGCGGCCTGGCTCAACTCTGACCCCCAGCGCGGTCCGTACCTGGGCCGCGCGCAACGAAAGACAAAGAATTATGAAAAAACTCGAAGGCAAGATCGCAGTCATCACGGGCGGAAGCAGCGGGATCGGATTGGCCACAGCCAAGCGCTTCGTAGAAGAAGGAGCGCACGTCGTGATTACCGGGCGAAGAGAGAAGGAGTTGAAGGAGGCCGCAGCCTTCATCATGAAAAACGTTACGACGGTCGTGGGTGACGTGTCGCTCCTGGAAGATCTGGATCGCCTCTATGCCGTCGTGAAGGTGAAACATTGTCATATCGACATTCTCTTCGCCAACGCCGGCGCGGGGACGATCGCACCGCTCGCCGTCGCTACCGAGGCACATTTTGATCAGACCTTCGATGTGAACGTGAAGGGTCTGTTCTTTACGGTGCAGAAGGCCCTTCCCCTGTTCAAAGACGGCGGTTCGATCATCCTGAATTCTTCAGTGTCGAACGTGTTGGGGCTTCCAGGGTTTAGTACCTACGCCGCGAGCAAGGCGGCTGTACGCAACTTCGCGCGCGCTTGGACACTGGAATTCAAAGACCGCAAAATCCGCGTCAATGCAATGAGTCCGGGACCAATCGAGACGCCGGCCTTGGAGACAACGACTGGCCTTACCCCTGAGCAAGCCGAGCAAGCGGCCGCCCAGTTTGCGTCACAGATCCCAATGGGTCGCAGGGGCAAACCAGAGGAAATCGCGGCTGCCGTAACGTTCCTCGCCTCCGATGAAAGTTCTTTCGTCACCGGCGTGGATCTCGCCGTCGACGGAGGCATGGCGCAAGTCTGACCCCGGCATTAGCACCAGATCGGAGAAGTACTATGAACTATGCAATCGTAGGATTCGGCAATATCGGACGGGCCCTTGCCAAGGCGTTTGCCCGAAACGGCATCGAAGTTTCCGTTGCAACCACACGCGACCCGGAAAGCTTTGCCGCCGATGCGGCCGCGATCGGACCCACCATCATCCCCAAAAAACTGGCGGAAGCCATCAAGGCGGACATCATCTTTTTGGCTGTCCGCTTCGAGGCGCACCCGAATGTTGCGAAGGCGCTCCCCACCTGGCAGGGGAAGACGATCATCGATGTGACCAATGCCTATGGCGTGCCCCCTGAGGAACTGGGAGGACAACCTTCTTCCAAGTTCATCGCGCAGGCCTTCTCTGGCGCAAAACTGGTCAAGGGCTTCAACCATCTGGTCGCCCCGGTGCTTGATCAGGATCCGGCCGTACATGGTGGCCGGAGGGTCGTGTTCCTGGCAAGCGACGATGATGCTGCCGCAACACAGACTGGGGAGCTTGCGGAAAATCTCGGTTTCGCGCCGATCAAGCTTGGCGGGGTGTCGGAAGGTGGCCTGCTGGTCCAGGCGCGCGGAGACAGCTGGGGTCATCTGATCTTCAAGGACTTGGTCAAATTCGACTGACGAGCGCGACGTCCCCACCGGCAAAGAAACCACGCACTCGATCGGAACTCGGATCGGATCAAGCGCGATCCGATCCGAGCAAAATGGAGAAATCACTATGAGCACCGAGAAGAATATCCACTCCTAAGGAGATTTCGATGTACGACCAATCCAAGGTATCCGAGTTAATCCGGTTCGCACGAATCGAGGCGGGCTCCACCGTGATCGACGTCTACCCTGGCGACGGAGACTGGACGCGCCTCTTATCCGACATCGTCGGATCAGAGGGGCGGGTCTACAGCTTCGTGCCGGCCGAAGTCGCCCACTTCAAGAACGATCCGGTCGGCCTCATGCGGACGCTCGCGAAGGAGCCGGGCCGAGAGAACGTCGAAGCCGCCTCGGCGGATCTCGTCGCGATGCCGGAGGTCACGCCGCCAGCGGATGTCCTATGGCTGCACCTGTTTTACCACGATCTTCACACCGCCCTGGTCCAGAAGAAGGGTGCGACGGCGGCCGACTTCAATCGAGCTGTCTACAAGCGGCTGAAACCCGGTGGGTCCTACGTCATCGTCGACCACGCCGCCGCCGCTGGGTCGGGCACGAGCGACCCGGTCGCTGCATCGGATCGACCCTGCATTCGTCGGCGAGGAGGTGGAGGCGGCCGGCTTCGTACTGGACGCGGAAAGCACCGTGCTGGTGAATAAGGATGACCCGCACTCGATCAAGGTGTTCGATCCCGCGATCAAGGGCGAGACCGATCGCTTCGCGTTCCGGTTCGTGAAACCCTGACAGCTCCCGGGCGCCGACTTTCATGTCGACCTCTCCAATGGGCCAATCAACTCGGGTTGGCACCCGTCAAGCTGGGAAAGGTCAACGAGGATGGCGCGCTGGTGCACGCACGCGATGCAGCGCCTTGAAGGCGTCCGAGGTAATGATGGCACAAGGTTCTGGAGCACACCTGCCGCAGGTTCCTGATCTGAACTTGATGAAATGACGGAAGTCGCCGCGCCGTTGAGGGAGCCGGCGCATCCCCTCAGGGATGCGCCGGGACAAACCGTTCAAGAATGGTGGATTTCCGTTCCCAACACCTTCAGGCATTCACGGATGAACGCCGCAAGCGCGGTCCAGCCTTTGGCTGAAACCATGGTCCCATCGACATAGGCGTCGGTGGGAGACAGATCGATATAAGTGCCGCCGGCAAGCGTCACCTCCGGCTCGCAAGCGGCGAGCGCCGCCACCTTCTTGCCGCGCACGACGCCGTCGACCGCGATCAGAATCTGGACGCCATGGCAGATTGTGAAGATCGGCTTTTTCGCCTCGTGGAAATGGCGCACCATTGCCTGTATCCGCTTGTCGGTGCGGATGTATTCGGGGCCACGACCGCCGGCGCAATAGACAGCGTCATACTGGCTCAGCTGCTTCTCGGCGTCGGCAAAGGTCTTGTTGATCAGCGCATTGTGGCCGGGCTTTTCGGTGTAGGTCTGATCGCCCTCGAAATCGTGCAGCGATGTCTTGATCATGTCTCCGGCGCTTTTGTCGGGGCACACGACATGAACGGTGTGTCCCACCGCTTCCATCGCCTGCTGATAGACGAAGATTTCATACTCCTCGGTGAAATCACCGGTCAGCATCAGGATTTTTTTGGCTGGCATGTCTTTTCCTCTCGGCTTGTTTCAGGGGGAGGTGCACTGCGCGCCTCCTTCCCGGGATCGAAATCGGCTCAGAACGGGGAGTAGAATTCGTAGGCGGCAGGCTGGGCGAACAGCGGCGCGCCGCGCTTGAGGGTGCCTCGGGCAAGCAGCATCGCCAGGCTACTCGAACGCAGGCAGGAGCCTGTCCCGCGAATTTTCGATGTGCGCACGCATGCCTTTTTCGGCGGCGTCCGGATCGCCCGCGGCAAAGGCAGCGAGAATAGCCTCGTGCTCGTCGAGCGCCTCTTCGGTCACCCTGGAGTGATACATCAGCCGGAAGATATGGAAGTGGGTATGCTGGTGATTCAGTGTCTCGCGAATGAGTTCGTTTTGGGCGAACTCGACGATCTTGTCGTGGAAGATCGCATCCTGACGGGCGAAGTTCGAATAGCGCAGGCGTTCGTCTTTCCCCACCCGCCGAGCCATGACGCCGGCCGCCTCCTGCAGCGCGGCAAGGCGCTCGCCGTCCATTGTTGCGGTGGCTTTGGCCGCGGCGGCAGGTTCAAGCAATAGACGCAGCTCGTAAAGCTCGTCGAAGCGCCGGCGGGTGATTTGTGGGGCGGCGCGATAGCCGATCAGGTGGGTTTTCAGAACCAGCCCTTCCCCCTCCAGCCTGCCAAGCGCTTCACGAATGGGGGTATGCGAGACGTTGAATTCCTTGACGAGATTGTCGACGGTGATGCGCGATCCCGGAGCAATCCTCAAAGACATGAGCTGCGCGAAGATTGCTTCGTAAACGTCGCCAGCCAGACTGTTGGCGCGCTGAATACGACCGGTCGCACGGGCTTCATTGTCAACCGTCAGGTCCGTGTTCTGCATCGTTTGCCTCTTGACAGAACCACCCACTAACATGATGCTCCGCGAAACTCAATCCTATATCCTATACGATTTTATTAGAGGGGTATCGCATGATCATGACCTGCAGCGCCGAGGTCGGCCTCTGGCACGAAGCCAAGCCTGTCGGCTTCCAATCCGTCTTCGCAGGATCTTGTGCATGAGCTTGTTTGCAGCGGCGCGCCTGCCGAGCGAGATTCTATTTGGCAAAGGCCAGCGCCATGTCCTGCCTGCCATTGCCGCCAAATATGGACGGCGTGCGTTCGTCTGTACCGATGAGCGCTTCGCGGCGACGTCGCAGTTCGCCGAGATTCTGGCTGGCTTGCACAAGGCGGTGATCGAGGCGCTGGTCTTCGACCGAACGCTGCCGGATGTGCCGCGCGACAGCGTCGCCACCTGCATTGCGCAGGCGAAGGATTTCAAGCCGGACATGGTGATCGGCATCGGGGGCGGCAGTTGCCTCGACATGGCCAAATGCGCTGCACTTCTGCTCAGCCACGGCGGCAAGCTCGAGGACTACTATGGCGAGTTCAAGGTACCCGGCCCTACCCTTCCGGTGATCGCAGTGCCGACGACGGCTGGAACAGGCTCCGAGGTGACCCCCGTCGCCGTGATCTCCGACCCGGATCGGACGCTGAAAGTGGGTATCGCCAGTCCGCATCTCATCGCAGCAGTGGCGCTTTGCGATCCGGATCTGACGGTGACCTGTCCACCATCCTTGACGGCGATCGCCGGCGCCGACGCGCTGACGCACGCAATCGAGGCCTTCACAGCGGCCAAACGCGGCGCCGACCCTCATTTGCCGCAACAGCACGTGTTCATCGGCAAGAGCGCTCTGACCGATCATTTCGCGCTTTTGGCCATCAGGCTGCTCGGCCGCAGTCTGGAAAAGGCATATCGCGACGGATCGGACGAGGATGCGCGCGCCGACGTGATGATGGGAGCGCTGGCCGCCGGTTGCGCTTTCGGCACGGCGGGAACGGCCGCCGCCCATGCGGTGCAGTATCCCGTCGGTGCGCTTACCCACACCCCGCATGGTCTGGGGGTCGCCACCATGCTGCCCTATGTGATGGCCTACAACCTGGCCGCAGCAGCCGCGGAGATTGCGGAAGTCGGCACTGCTCTTGGCCTTTCCCTTCAGGGCGGCGGCGCCGACGCCTTGGCGCACGCCACCATCCGGGAGGTGAGCCGGCTGTTTGGCGCCATCGGCATCACGCCGACATTGGCCGAACTGGGTCTTCCCGAAGACAAGATCGACTGGACTGCTGAGCAGGCGCTGGGCATCGACCGGTTGATCAAGAACAATCCCCGCCCGTTCGACCGCGCCGCGATGCGACAGCTGGTCAGGGCTGCCTATGACGGCGACATGTCCGCCACCACGATGTGATCGACAGGAGTTCATCCAATGAACATTGCCGCAGCCATATCCGACGAGGATCAAGATATGTTCGACTACGCCACGGTCTCGCACGGTCTCTACATTGGCGGACGCTGGCGGCCCTCATCGGAGGGCCGCGTGATCGAAGTGGTCGATCCCTCGACTGAAGCCGTGATCGCTGCGGTTCCCGATGCAACGCTCACTGATGCCGCCGCCGCCGTCGACGCTGCCGCGAAGGCGGCGGCCGGCTGGCGCGAGACCCCGCCACGCAGGCGATCGGAAATCCTGCGGCGCTGCTTCGAACTGATGACCGAACGGGCGGAGACGTTGGCCGCGCTGATCTCGCTGGAGAACGGCAAGGCGCTGCGCGATGCGCACGGCGAAGTCGCCTATGCGGCGGAATTCTTTCGCTGGAACGCCGAGGAAGCGGTCCGCATCAACGGCGAGTTCGGCCTTGCGCCCTCGGGCGCGAACCGGATCATTGTCGACTACCAGCCCATCGGCATTTGCGTGCTCATCACGCCATGGAATTTCCCGGCTGCGATGGCGACACGCAAAATCGCTCCGGCGCTCGCGGCCGGCTGCACGGTGATCCTGAAGCCCGCCAGCGAGACGCCGCTGACGGCCTATGCGCTTGCGGCGCTCTACGAGGAGGCCGGCGTGCCGCCCGGCGTCGTCAACGTGCTGACGACCTCGACCCCCGGGCCGGTGACGGCGGCCATGCTGGCCGATCCGCGCGTGCGAAAGCTGTCCTTCACCGGCTCGACCGGCGTCGGCCGCGTGCTGCTGGCCGAAGCCGCAAAGCACGTCATTTCCTGTTCCATGGAGCTTGGCGGCAACGCTCCCTTCATCGTCTTCGACGACGCCGACCTGGAAGCAGCCCTCGACGGTGCGATGGTTGCCAAGATGCGCAACGCCGGCGAAGCCTGCACGGCCGCCAACCGGCTTTACGTCCAGGCCGGCATCCATGATGCTTTCGCGGAAGGCTTGAGCAAACGCATGGCGGCACTCAACCTGGGCCCGGGCACAGACTCAGACACAGAATGCGGGCCGATGATCACCAGGAAGGCTGTGCACAAGATCGACCGGCTTGTGCAGGACGCCGTTGCCCGCGGCGCCAAAATCCTGTGTGGCGGCGGCGTATCTGAAGGCAGAGGCTTTTTCTATCCGCCAACGGTGCTCAAGGACGTGCCGGCCGACGTTGCCATGGCTCACGAGGAGATCTTCGGTCCCGTGGCGCCGATCAGTCGCTTCGAAAGCGAGGCGGATGTCATCTCCAAAGCCAATGACACCGAATACGGTCTCGCTGCCTACATCTATACGCGCGACCTGGGCCGGGGGATGCGCGTGGCATCGAAGATCGAGTCCGGCATGATCGCGCTCAACCGCGGCCTGATGTCGGATCCGGCGGCGCCTTTCGGAGGTGTCAAGCAGAGCGGGCTAGGCCGCGAAGGCGGTCAGAAGCACGGCGTTGCCGAGTTCATGGAGGCCAAGTACATCGCCGTGACCCTGTGAGCGGACATCACCCCAAAGATCCGTTTCGCATTCGCGATCATGTGGTCGAGTTCGATGACATCGTCGCCGAGATCGTTCGCAGAAGCGAGGAGACCAGGGCGAATGTTCCCATGGTCGCCGATGTCGCCTACGGGGCTGACGCCACCGAAACCGTGGATCTGTTCTTTCCCGAGGGCAAACGGGACCGCCTGCCGGTGCACATGTTCATCCACGGGGGCTATTGGCGCATGTTCTCCAAGCGCGACTATTCCTACGTCGCCGAGACCGTTACGAACGCAGGTGCGATCGCGGTCATTGTCGACTACGCGCTGATGCCGACCGTCAGGATGGCCAGGATCGTCGACCAGGTGCGCCGCGCCAAGCGATGGGTATTTGACAATGTCGCACACCATGGCGGCAATCCCGGCCTGCTGACCGTTAGCGGTCATTCCGCCGGTGCGCATCTGGCAACAATGCTTTTCGACGGTGACGAGCGGCCTTCCGGCATCAAAGCTGCGCTGCTGCTTGGCGGCCTTTACGACCTGAAGCCATTGCAGATGTCGTTCCTTGCCGCGGAGATCGCGATCACCGACGAGGAGGCCCGCCGATTCTCGCCGATCGACCACAGTTTCGATCCATCCGTGGGCGTAGATATCTCGGTCGGCGCCGATGAAACGCCGCCGTTCCACAGCCAGGCCGCACTCTTCACGGACCACCTTGACACACAGGGACTGACTGTTTCGCGCACCACCCTTGGTGGGGCCAATCACATGAGCAGCGTCCGTGACCTTGGCTTGGCTGGTACCGAGGCCGCGTCACTGCTGGCGCGCGTCGTGGCCGCCTGAGACTTCCGCCAGAAGCGCTGCTGGGCGCGACCGTTCTGCAAAGTAGCGTCGCAGCATCGAGGTGCCGACAGCGGTGGCAAATCTTCCGCCACCGGTCGCCATACCGTAAGCCCGCCGGCGATGTCGACGTCGACGTGGTTCATGCTTTCCAGCGTGATTGAGCTTGATAACCGATGTCGGCGATCGCCGTCATGCCGGCAGCGCAGTTGAGTTCTCAAAGCCAACCGGCCAAAGATGCCCCTCAGGGGAGAGCGGGCCGGCGTTCCGTAACCTCGCCTTCAGAATATGATAGCCTGCGGCACCCGGAGAAGGGAATCTGCGCTCTCAAACCAGCATCGACTGCTGGGCGGAGATCCCAGCCGTCGCGCCGTGCGATATTGCCAGGGTGACCGATGGCGGCGTGAGGGGGTTGGCGAGGTCGCCCGCGGCGTAGATGCCGGGCATGCTGGTTTCGCGGCGCTCGTCGACCTTGAGGATTACGCCGAGGGGCGTATCGACCGTGGCGAGGCCCAGTGATTCGTGCAGGCTTGCGGACGGCTTGTTGCGCGGATGCGCGAACAGGATGTCGACCGCGACATTGGGGCCGGTATCGAGCTTGACGGTGGCGTTATGCCCCCCTTGATGGGCGATCTCGCTGATCCGGCCGTCGACGACAGGTATGTTGCGGCGCGCCAGACCGGCCCGGATGTCGGGAGGAATGTCGTGACCATCGGCAAACACCGTCAACCTGTCGGTCCAATCGTGGCACAGCCTGACATAATTGTGCGACGGCGGGCCGGACCAGACGAGGCCCCAATGCTGGCCGGCGACTTCAAAGCCGTCGCAATAGGGGCAGGGCACGATGGACGTGCCCCAACCTTTGGCAAAGCCCGGAACATCAGGCATCTGGTCGGCGACGCCATAGCTCAGGATCAGGCGGCGCGCGCCGAGGCTTCCGCCATCGCCAGTGAGGACGGAGAAATCGTCGATGGCCCCGGAGAGGCTGTCGGCCCGGGCATTGACCAGCTTGATCGTGGGATAGCGCGCCAGCTGCCGCCGCGCCTCGGCCAGGATGTCCAGCGGTGGCTTGTGATCGTGGCCGAGCAGGCCATGCGAGTGGCCGGCGACGCGGTTGCGCGGCAGGCCGGTATCGAGAACGGTGACCTTACGGCGGGCACGGCCGAGTTGCAGGGCGCCGGCGAGACCGGCAAAGCTGCCGCCGATGATGATGACGTCATCCATGATGGGCTCCGTGTTGTGGATGAGGGGCTGGTTGGACCTGGTTGAAAGCTACCCATCGGCTTGCGCATTTCAGAAACTACATGGTATCGTAATCCGAGAATTTGGATACTGTCAAGGACTGGAATTGTCGTGACCGAAAATAGCCAGGGCCGGCGCGGCCGGCCCGCCAACGAGGCGCTTGGCCAAACGATACTCGACGCTGCGTCCGAACTCTTTGTGGAATTGGGTTTTCAAGCGACCACATTGGACAAGGTCGCCCAGCGGGCGAAGATATCCAAGCTCAGCATCTATCGGCATTTCGAGAACAAGGAGGCGCTGTTCAGCGCGGCCATCTCGGCCGGCTGCCATCAGTTGTTTGCGCCACTGGCCCTTCTTGAAGGCGTCGGCGGTTCGGTCGAAGATCAGCTCATGGCGGTGGGATCATCCCTGCTTCGGACACTGTTGAGATCAGACGTCCGCAGTGTCGAAGCCATGGTCATGGCCGACCAGACGAATCCAAGGTCGTTAAGCAAGCTCCATTTCGAAGCCGGCCCCGCCCATGTCATCGCCCAAATCGAGGTCCTGTTGCGTCAGTTGCACGCGAAGGCGGTTCTGAACGTGCCCGATCCTCTCCGGTCCGCCCGCTTGTTTGCCGCGCTTTTCAAAGGATCCGATCTTTTGATTATCGCACGCTTCGATGAGGCGAGAGCGGCGGACGACAACGAAATCGAATCCTATTGCCGGTCGGCCGTCGCCATGTTCATCGCTGCGCACGGCTAGCAGTCCGCCCTGCCCGCTAATCATTGTATTTCTGCGAAATACTCCGCTAGAGTCGCCGGCGTGATGGCGCCCATCCACCCCATGTCGATCGCGTAGGGTCGGGCTGCGCGCCCGCCGGTGAGCGGCATCTCCTACCTGCTCCGGTCACACAGCGCTGACCCTTGAGCGCCTCCGCCGACCTGTGAGGGCGAGGAAGAGAATGCCGGTTATGGCCGCGAGAATCGAGCAGATGAGGTGTCGATCGCCGCGAAGGGACACCTGCGGACGGACCTTCTTTGGTACACTTGAGTACGTCCATTCGTGGCTCGGGCTCCAGCGGTTCGTGCCCCGACGCGCCCGCGAAGGCCGCTGGTGCCCGCGACAGATCCTTCCAAGGTGCGGGTCTGGAATGGCCCAAAAATTCTCTCGAGCTCCCGGAACATCGGTCCGCCCCTGTGGTTCGACAAGCAGCGGCACAGTCGATCCAACCAGGCATCGGCCCGCTTAGGACAGGCGCGAGGTCCCTACCCACAGATCTTGCGAAAATAGGAGCAAGCTATGCGAGCGTTGGTCTGGCACGGCAAGGAAGACATACGCTGCGATCAGGTTTCGGACCCGGAAATTGAGGATGAACGTGACGCGATCATCAAGGTGACGAGTTGTGCCATATGCGGCTCCGACCTTCACCTCTACCACAACTATGTGCCAGCCATGCTGCCCGGCGACATCATGGGCCACGAGATGATGGGAGAGGTCGTTGAGGTCGGCAAGGGCGTCAACGGCGCTCTGAAGGAGGGAGACCGCATCGTCGTGCCGTTCACCATAATCTGCGGTGAGTGCGACCAGTGCAAGCGACAGAACTTTTCGGTTTGCGAACGCACAAACCGCAAGAAGAATCTCGGTGACAAGGTGTTCGGGCACACCACCGCGGGTCTGTTCGGCTACACTCATTTGACCGGCGGCTATCCCGGGGGACAGGCGGAATACATGCGTGTGCCGTTCGCCGATGCCACGCACGTAAAGGTGCCTGACAGCCTTACCGACGAGCAGGTTCTCTTCCTCGGCGATATTTTTCCTACCGGCTGGCAGGCGGCGGCACAGTGCGACATTGAGCCCACCGATACGGTTGCGGTGTGGGGCTGCGGCCCAGTCGGGCAGATGGCCATACGCAGCGCCCTGCTGCTCGGCGCGAAACAGGTGGTGGCGATCGATTGCCTGCCGGAACGGCTTTCCATGGCCGCGGCCGGCGGCGCCATCGCCATCAATTTCGCCGAGGAAAGTGTCGTCGAACGACTGCGGGAACTCACCGGCGGAAAGGGCCCGGAGAAGTGCATCGATTGCGTCGGCATGGAAAGCCACGTCTCGCTGGCCCAGCCCGATACCGTCTACGATCGCGCAAAGCAGTTGATGCTGATGGAAAATGATCGACCGCACGTTTTGCGTGAGATGATCTATGTCTGCCGGCCGGCCGGCGTGATCTCGATCCCCGGCGTCTACAGCGGGCTGGTCGACAAGATTCCGATGGGACAGGCAATGAACAAGGGGCTCACCTTCCGAATGGGGCAGACCCATGTCAACCGTTGGACCGAGGATCTGTTGCGCCGCATCGAAGATGGCCAGATCGACCCATCCTTCGTCATCACCCATACCGTGGGGCTCGAGCAGGGACCGGAGATGTACAAGGTGTTTCGCGACAAGCAGGACAGCTGCATCAAGGTTGTACTGAAACCGTAGGGAAATCGTCATGAACGTGATTGCCAAACTTACCAACATCACCCGATCGCCTGGCGATCCCAAAGTGCTGAAGACTGGGCAGAGTGCGGTCGGGGCCTCCGATGGCCTTGCCCGCAAGCTCGGCTGGTTCAGCATCGCGCTTGGCGTCGCCGAGCTGGTTGGCGCCGAGCGGATTGCCGGCGCGCTCGGCATGCGCGGCAAGGAAGACCTGATCCGCGCTTATGGGGCGCGGGAAATAAGCAGCGGCATACTCTCGCTTTCAGTGGACAAGCAGGCCGGGCTTTGGAGCCGGGTGGCCGGCGACGGCCTGGATATCGCGACATTGCTGACAGCGTATCGGCCTGGCAACCCAAAGCGCGATAATGTGGGCCTTGCGCTTGCGATGGTCGCCGGCATCACATTGCTCGACATCATCGCTGCGAAAAGCGTGACCGCGCGCCACTCTCGGAGCGGGACCAAGCCACGCGACTACAGCGATCGAAGCGGCTTTCCCGGAGGCACTGCCGCAGCCCGCGACCGTGCCCGCTCGCAGCGCAGCCAGGAGGCCGGCGCAGCCTGATAGAGATTGCCGAACCCTGGCGCCATGCGACCTGGACAGGTGGCATCTCGTCAGGCCCTAACGCCAGAGCTGGTAGCTCTCGGCGAGCCGAGTTTGCTGGAACAGAGTGGACCGTCGCGCGGCCGTTCTCGCCGTCTCCTGGGTCACCGCCGCGCGTGGGTTGTGTGGCCGGTGCGTTAAAGGCACGAAGCAAGCAGCGATCCGACCGGCGTCGAGCCTTCCATGTCTCTTGCCTTGGCAAGGTTCCGGCGATCCTCAGGCCGAGCCGCGTTCGGGAAGCTCGGTCTCTTCCGCCACCCCTTTCCGCAGGTCTCGGCGCAAGCGTTCCGCTTCGTCGGAATTATTATCGTCGTCTGTCCGCTCGAGTTCGCGATCGATTGTCTCGCGCGACCCCTCTGCCGGATCCTGTTGCGGAGATGTGTTCGGGCCGGTTTCGATCTTGCCGTCGCCGGGAACGGTGCGGTCGCGAGACTTCGTCATCTTCAGCTTCCCTTTCATCTGTCATCTGCCTCGGCATCTCCGATGGCATGAATTTTGGCCGCTTCCCTGCCGAACCGGATCGTCGACGCTTTGTTCCGGGAAAGCCCCCGCAGGTTCGTGCTGGTCGGCCCCGGGGCATTGGTCGATGCCCTTGCCGGGAAGCATCCTATGCCAACGAGGTCGGCGGCAGCCTCATCGATGTCGTTATCAACATATGGGCTGTGAAGGCGTTTTCGGCCCGGACCCGCGAGCACGCCAGGCTCGCGGCGAGTTTTCGAACCGAAGCAGATGCGCAGCGTAACAGCTGGATGTATACGGAAAAGGCTGCCTCATCCACGACATCGCGCTTTCGGTAATGGCCGGCGGCATGCTCGCCTGGGCGGTCCGGCAGCTGGTAGCGAACTGGTCATAGGCCTTTGCAAAGCCGCGTCGATGAAGCGGGTGCGGTAGCGCTGGTCGGTGTAGCGTCGAGGCATCTGTCAATCGGAGACAAGCGCGACCGCTTTTGGGACCTCACTGTTTTTTCCACCGGGACTCGACATCTCACTATCATAGTTGATTGTGGCTGCCGGTGACCCTGCGTAATGGATAGCCATTCCAACTCTCCAACAGGAAAACGGTATGTTGTATCCGGGTCGGTTTTTGGGGCCAAGCGAGATTGAGATGCTCGCCCAGGTTTGTCACACGGTCTGCAAAGAGCGCGCCCTACCTCTTGCTTCGCAGAACGGAGAGCGCATAGCTGCGCATATACTCAGGCTGTTTATGAATGGCTTGATTGAGCAGAATGAACTGCTCGATGCTGAGAGGAACTGGGCTCTTCGGCTTGACCGTTCGGTCCAGCAGACGATGTCAACTACGCGCACATGAGAGGCCGCGGGACCCAGTTTGGTTCTTACAGCCGAACACCCGCCGCTATCTGAGATATGTTGCGGGGTTTTCTTCGCCGCGGAGTGATCCGATACAGTGCGCGGAAATCATGGCAATCCTGTTCGCAGTGATTCTATTGAGCGTAGTCGCAGTCGCATTCTTGGTCGTCGGAAAGCCGCCAAGGCCAGTTGGGAACAAACCTGACGTTTAAGCGTTTGTAGAGCCCTTCCACCGGGCAACTCACCGAAGTGCTTCTTGCCGTGCATGATGCGATGTCGACGGCCGTTTTGGCGGGCAGGAGCGCCAATGCGGAAATAGTAGGCGTGGTCGACCTCACCAACAAAGCTGAGGTCGACATCGGCATCACCAGCTTGGGAAGAGCCATCCAGTTCGTGGCCAACGCCTCGGTGCTTGGATACGACATTCGCGGCGCCATGGTCTTCTATGGCGCGCCCGGTACCCCGAGCCTAAGGGCGAGAGAGTGCGAGCGCTTGTGGGCGCAGTTTGGCGGCGCGCTTCTACAGCCGTAGCTCTATCAGGACGTTCGCCCCGCCCGTTCTTGGTATGAACGCGTACGGAACTGAGGCGCTACCCAGCCGCAGCGGGAATGGCTCAGTGGTAGCTCTAGCTGGCGACCGCACCAAGCAGCTTTTCGGTGATGGGCTTTGAGCGGCTGAGCCAGCGTGAGAACGTTCGGCCGCATATCTGCCGGTGCCTGCTTTCATGTGACTGGGCGGGGCTATTGGGGAGCCGGGTTGACCACTGGGCCCTTAGCCGAGGGAAGCACAGTACGGCAACCTCGCTCTTTGCTGGCTAACATCCTTCCGCTCTCAGGGACCGAACCATGCGCACAACAACAGGGTCATACGGTTTCTTTTCGGATTTCCGATAATTCATTGTGAAAAGCGCGGCACGCTGGTTGCAGACCATAATTGCACGGACGTAGCGAATCTCGCCATTCTTGACCCCGGAGTAGCTGGCCCATTTCGGGGCTAGGCGCCGATAGGTCAGTCGCCAACCGGCCTTTTCGTCCTCGATCATGCGATGTTCAATCTCGGCGCGAAAACTTGCTTTGCCCAGTCGCGCGCCCCAAACGACCAGAAACGCGTCTCTTGGGCCCTGAAAAGCCGCGCCCTGCTCCGAATTCTGGGTCAGAACGAAATTCGGAGGAATATCGAAACTAAAGCCAAGCTGTCGGACGCCGAAGGGCTGCCACGCCTCGGCCTGAAGCAACGTGGTCCAAAAGAGAAAAACTGTAAGTCCCAGCAGGAGGCGTCGCATTGCTCTGATTTAGCGCTGGCTAACATGGTGTCCAGACGGACAGAGGTCCGTGACATAAAAAATATGCTTCATGGCCGCGCAGCATATGGACGCGGGATTCGCGATTGACGGCGTGCGGTCGAAACGGCTTCCGTCCCACGAAAGGAGAGGACACAGAGGGAATTGGTGCGTCGGTATGATCGATTGGCAGAAAATTGGCGAGGCCGAATGTCCAACGTTCATTGCCCGCGAAAATGGGCGCCGGCTTCCTCTTGTGCCTAGGGAAGAAGAGCCGAATTATTCCCTGGCGAAGACCCTGATCTACCTCAGACGGGGCATGCCTCAGTAACTTCGCCGTGACCTGATCCCTTCGGGGAACAATCACATCGAGCTCCAGTTTGGCCTTCAAGCGAAAGCACTGATGGAGCATGCCATGAGATTTCCACACAGCAAGACGGCCGCGGCCGCCGTTTTCATTGCCCTGACCTCCCCCGCACTCGCCCAGACAAGCGGAACACCATCACCCTCGACACCTGCACCCGCTCCGGCAACCGAACCGCCGACCGCCGGACAGTTGCCGGATGCGACCGGACAAGCGGATGGACCAACACGCGAAATGATCCGCCAGATGGTTGAGCAAGCTGTCCGTGAGCGACTGCAGCAGGATCGCGGTTCCGAAGAGGGTTTCCGCGAGGAAGATAGTCGCAACTATCAAGGCGATCGCAACGAGGATGCTGACCGCCACGATGAAGATGGCGACCGTTGGCAGAACCACGGTGACCGCGATCGTGGACACAGAATGGCTGGACGCTGGCATCATCAGATGATGCGCGGTGCCGGCATGCGACTGATGTTCGGGCTGTTGGACACCGATGGCGACGGATCGGTGTCCGAGGACGAGGTTCAACGCGCGGTGGGCAGGATGTTCAGTAGCATTGACGAGAATGGTGATGGCAAGATCGATGTGAACGAGATCCAGTCCTTCATGCATGGCTCCAGCATGCATGGCACTGATAGCGAGGACAGGCCGTAGCTGTCTTCAAAGGGAATGCCCTCCCTCGGACAAAGCGGGCGCGTGGCGGCCGATCCCGAAGCGGTGTCTCTTGGCTGTTAGGCGCCCGGCCAGCACCCTTTAGGCTTGAGCTATTCCCGCAGTCCCGCGAGACGCCAGCCGTGACAAAAAAGGCTTCGCATTGCTGATCGAGGAACGATCGAAGCCGACCAACGCAAGGTCACTCGGGCGCTCGGTCTTCCAGCAGAACGAAGGATGCGGCGATCAAGTCGTCGCCATTGATACGTCCTTGGCTGTCCTCCAACATAGTTGCAACCTTGTGGAAGGCCATCATTTCACCCGCGTCAATCTGCGCTTCACGCATCTTGGCTGTGAGATCAGCCACGCGATTTCCTAACGAATGTGATTTTGCAGTCTCGCAATTCGACATGATTAGTCATCCTTTGCCTTGGGGTTTCACGCTGCCGAACGCAATGCTTCAGCGGATGTTCCGAATTTGGCCATCAGTCTTATGGGATAGGACTTGCGTCTGATTGCGGTTGGAAGAAGCCCGAACGGCGGAACACGCAGCCGGACGCCGAATTGGAAACCCACCGTCGATCGAAGTCCCTTGTCGCCGGTTGAGATCCCGCCATCTTCACTGTCGAGAGGGTGGCGGGATCGCCTTCCGAGGAGCGAGCGCATATGAGGTAATAGATATTTGGCAGATGTACTCACGGCCATCCTGCTCGCTTCTTTTGTCTGCGCATGTTCATTCTTTTCGGGAAACCCCATCTCTCCAACAACACGCAACAACCGCGTTGCTACCCACGATTGCTGCGATGACAACTGCATCAACAAAGCAAAGCCTCTTCGCCTAAGGTGCGATTGCCGCGGGCTTTTTCGACTTGAAGGTCGTCCAACGCGCCCGGTGGTCAGGCCATGGCGTTCAGCGGGAGCCAGGTAGACTCATCGCGAAAATCCCGCAGCGAGGCATGTCGCAAGTCCTCCTCGCCGCGTGCGGATACTGGAATCCGCCTGGCTCGTTGTGACAGGCATGCGAAGATGAGTGTCGGCGCATGGACGCGGAAAAACCCGCCAGCGTGAGCCAGCGGGCCTTGTGATGGGATGGCCCGCGCGTGCGGTCAAGGCTGCGCGGGCCGACCATGATGAATGAGGGGACATCTTGGTCACCGGCACGACCGATGAAGAACGAGCCGGGTGTGACAAAACACCCTTGGAGCGAGAATGTTCCCGTCCGCACAAAAAAGCCCGCCGGCGTGAGCCGGCGGGCAGCCGCTATTTTGCCGTCAAGCGGACAGACCGCTTGCGGCCCACCCACTGCAGCATTTTCCACTTTGAGCCGGAATCATTCTCAACTATGGTTCGCCAGGCTTAAGGCATGGGGGATTGCCGATGGTTTTATCACGCAGGGGTGTCGTGCTCGGCGGTCTGGCGCTGGTCGCGGTCGGTGGAACCAGCAATATTGTTCAAGCCGCGGGGGCAAAATCCTTTTTCGCCGGTACCGCCAGCGATAACGATTTCGTCTATCGCAAGACCAACTTCGCCAAGATCGACAAGAGATGGCATCGCCAGATCGTCAAGTATTTCAGCAGCGAGCCGGTCGGCACCGTCGTGGTCGATACCCGCCACCACTTCCTCTACCTCATCATGGAAAACAAGACTGCCATCCGCTACGGCGTCGGCGTCGGCAAGGAAGGCTTCAAATGGTACGGCCGCGCGACGATCGACCGCCGCGCGCTGTGGCCGCAATGGGTCCCGCCCCCCGAAATGCGTGAGCGCAAACCGGACCTGCCGCCCATGATCGCAGGCGGCGCGTCCAACAATCCGCTCGGGCCGCGCGCGCTCTATCTGTACCGCGACGGCGCCGACATCGGCTACCGCCTGCATGGCACGCTGGAGCCATGGAGCATCGGCACCGACGCTTCCAGCGGCTGCATCCGCATGTTCCCCGAAGACATCATCGACCTCTACCAGCGGTGCCCGATCGGCACCGCGGTGGAGGTCCTGCCGCACATCGCCGACCAGGCGCCCGCTTCCACCACTGTCGAATGATTGGCGCATCATGAACCGCATGATTGAAAACACGCGCCGGCTGCTCGCCGCCGGCCTGCTGGTTGTGGCCACATCCTGCTCGACCAGCAACACGCTGGCCCCGTCGACGCCCGACGTCACCAACGCCGAGATTGCCGGCTTCCAGAACGTGCAGCCGGGCAGCGAGGAGGATTTTATCCTCAATGTCGGCCGCCGCACCTACTTCACGAAAGGTTCGGCCGCGCTCGATTCTGTCGCCAAGGCCACCCTCGACACCCAGATCGCCTGGTTGACAAAGCATCCGCGCTGGCTGCTCAAGCTGCAGGGTTTCGCCGACGATCCCGGCGCAAGTGAAACGGCGCTGTCACAGCAGCGCGCCGATGCGGTGATGGACTACCTCGCCGCCGGCGGCATAGACCGGGACCGCATGTGGGCCAAGGGCTACGGCAAGGACAGGCTGGTCCGCGACTGCCCCGACTCCGCCTGCAGGTCGCAAAACCGCCGCGTTGTGTCTAATTTGCGCGATGAGAGGGACGAGTCGTAGAGGCTGCTGTTTTGCTGGTCGCCAAATCAGTCTCACAACGCGATGGCGGCATGGCTGCAATGCGCCTATCGGGGACATTCACCCAGCGTTTGCCCCTCCCCGAAAGCTGACGCTCCGGTTGACCCGGAATGAAGTCAGCTTCCCGTCTACCAACCTCCGGTTCAGGGTCTGGTGGGAGGCTTCGGCATCCGCCTCGACCAGTTTGCGGACGTGGCGGTTGTCCGCGATCCTGATCGGCATGAGCCTCGCCAGATGTCAGTGTGCTACCGGGAGTGGGCGCCGTGGAGCTGGCAGGTACGCTCGCTCAAAGCATCGGCCGTCCACCGGTGACCTCGTAGAGTGCGCCGGTGGTGTAGCTCGACCCTTCCGAGGCAAGCAGCACATAGGTCGCTGCAAGCTCTGCCGGTTGCCCGGGACGCTTGAGCGGTGTGTTCTTCCCGAACTCCTTGACCTTCTCAGAGGGCATTGTCGACGGGATCAGCGGCGTCCAAATCGGCCCGGGAGCGACCGCGTTTACCCGAATGCCGCGTTCAGCTACCAGTCCTGCAAGTCCGGCGGTGAAGTTGGCGATCGCTCCTTTGGTAGTGGCGTAGGCAAGCAGTGCCGGCGAGGGACTGGTCGCGTTGATTGAGGATGTGTTGATGATGGTCGAGCCGGGTTCCATGTGCTTCACTGCTTCCTGAGACAGATAGAACATCGCATAGACATTGGTGCGAAAGGTGAGATCCCATTCCTCCGCGCTGATGTCCTCAAGCTTCTCGAACGACGCCTGGTGGGCTGCATTGTTGACGAGGATGTCCAGGCGCCCGCATTCATCGATAGCTCGCTGCACAAGCGACCGCGCGAAGATTTCGTCCGAGATGTCGCCGCGTGCGAGCACCGCCTTGCGCCCCGCTTCCTCGACCAAGCGCGCCGTCTCCTGCGCGTCTTCGTCCTCTTCAAGGTAGGAGATGATGACGTCGGCGCCTTCGCGTGCAAATGCGATAGCCACCGCCCGGCCGATGCCCGAGTCCGCGCCGGTGATCAGCGCGACGCGGTCCGTCAGCTTACCGCTGCCGCGATAGCTCTCCTCCCCGTGGTCAGGCCGTGGATCCATCTCGTCGGTGTAGCCGGGCATGTCCTGCTGCTGTTCGGGAAGCGGCGGCTGAGGATATTTCTGCTGGGCATCCTGCATGTCAGGTCCTTTTTTGGTTGGAGTTGCGGTTGTGTCGATCCGGTTCCGTGATCGGTCCCTTGGCGGCTTTCGAGCCACCGCCCCATTCCTCGGCCTTGCACGCTTGGTCGCCGCCCATGAGGTCCGGCGAACCGCGATTTGCGGTGCCGCTGTCGGTCTTGTTCAACTCGTGCTCCTTCTTGCGTGTGGTCAGTCTTTCTCGCCGGCGGTAATCATCGACCTCAGCGGCTCTTGCGCCACATTCGCCTCGATTTCCGCGCGTCCGGGGGTATCCGGTAGCGCCTTGCGGAAATTTCTCGCATAATCCGGTGGCATCTTCGGTGGCATCATCGGTTCGTACGGGTCGACCACGGCCTCGATGACCACCGGACCCTCAGCAGCCAGGGCAGCGTCGAGAACACCTTCCACCTCCTCGGCGCGAGAGACGCTGTAGCCGATGCCGCCCATGGCTTCGGCGGCCATGGCGAAGTCGATGGGCTGGAGTTCGCAGGCGAATTGCGGGTTACCGAGGAACATCATCTGCTCCCAGGCGATCTGATTGAGCATGCCGTTCTTGAGCACGAGCACCTTGAGTGGGACCCGGTACCGAACTGCCGTCGAGAACTCGCCGAGTTGCATCGCGAGACCGCCGTCGCCGACGACCGCGAAGACCGGCCGGCCGGGAAAGGCCAGGCCCGCGGCGATCGCATAGGGCAGTCCGCATGCCATCGAGGCCAGCGCGCCCGAGACGCCGAAGGCCTGCCCGTCACGCAGCTCGATATGGCGGGCCGCCATCTCGGTGTTCTGGCCGGAATCGGCAACCAGGATCGCATCATCGGGCAATCGTTTCCCAAATGCGCGTGTAACCACCTGGGGCTTGAGCGAAGTGGCGGCCTTTTGCTCCGACTGCGCCATCATCTCGCGCCAGCGTCGCATGCCCGCCTGCGCCTTCTCGAGGAAGCTGCGATCATCCTTGCGCTTCAGGCGCCTGTTCAGCAATCGCAGCGTCACGGCGGCATCGCCGGCAAGGCCGGCCTCAACGGGATAGCGCAGGCCGATGCGCTGCGGGTCGCGCTCGATCTGCACCCCGCGCGCCTGTCCCGGCTTCGGGTAGTATTCGATGTAGGGAAAGGTCGAGCCGACGACGAGCAGCGCGTCACATTCCTCCATGATTTCCTGCGACGGCAGCGTGCCGAGAATTCCGATGCCGCCAGTCGTCAGCGGGTGATCGTCGGGCAAGGCAGCCTTACCGAGCAAGGCCTTTGCGACGGGGGCACCAAGCAGCTCCGCCGTCTCTTCCAACTCGTGCCTGGCACCAAGCGCGCCCCGACCGGCGAGGATCGCGACCTTCGTCGCCCCGTTCAGGATCTCGGCGGCTTTCGCAAGTTGTTCTTCGTCGGGAAGCCTGCTTCCTTCGAACCAACGATCCGGCGTATGCGACGGTTTGTTGCGCTTCGAGCGCTTGGCTTGGTAGAGCGTGTGCTCCTGCACATCGCTGGCGATCGACAGATGCGCAACGCCGCGACGTGCCAGCGCCGACCTGCAGGCGAGACCGGCCAGGCTTTCCATATGCGCCGCGTCGGAGACCTGCGCGTTGAAGACGGCGACATCGCTGAAGACGCGCGTCAAGTCGACATCCTGCTGGGTGAAGGTCTCGATGAGGTCGTGGAACTGCATGCCGGTAATGGCGAGCACCGGCGCTTGGTCGAGCTTGGCATCGTAGAGTCCAGTCAGGAGGTGTGTGCCGCCAGGGCCGGAAGTTGCGAGGCAGACACCGAGCTTGCCTGTCCATTTTGAGTAGGCGCACGCCATGAACGCCGCGGATTCCTCGTGCCGCACCTGAATGAAGCGGATGCGGTCCTGCCGCTTGCGCAGCGCCTCCATGATGCCATTGATGCCGTCGCCCGGCAGGCCAAAGATGATATCGACGTTCCAGTCGATCAGCGTCTCGATGAGGATGTCCGCGGCGGTCGGCATGTCTCAGTCCTTACCGCGATGCGGATCCCGCCGCCTGGCTGCTCTTGTTCGCGGTCTTGTCAGTCCTACGCTGGTCTTTGTTGCCGCCGCGATTGCCGCCATGCAACTCGTCGGAAGATTGAGCGGTCTTGCCGTCTTCCAAATTAGTGGCCATGCGCAAAGCTCCCTACATCCGGCCTGCCTAACCAGAAAGTCGGTGAGATGTTCCGTGCCCGAAGGCAAGGCCGCCTAGTCAGGTGCCGAAGGCAAACGTGTCAGTACCACCCGATGAGGCGCTGTTCGGCAGTCAGCGGCTGAACAGGCGAGGTGCGATCGAACAGACGAAGGCATCGAACTGCTGCGAGGCCGAGGATTGCATGTAGTGGCCGAGGCTGTCTGATCGCCAAAAGCTCTCGCGGCAGAGCTGGCCGATGTTCAGGTCGCGTCTTCGCAGGTCCCTATAGCCAGAGCGCAACGCCGCCCGGACCGTCCCCATAGGCGAACTCCTCGCACCCCTCGTCGACGATTTCTCGCGCGGGATTCCGCCTCAGTGGCGAAAGGACTCGTTCGTCGCGCACACCGCGGCGGGCGATGTGCGCCTCGACCATGCGGTGCCTGGCGTGCCGGTAGTCTGGGATGGCTCCTCGATAGCCTTAAAAAGACGGCAGGCTTAGTCGTCCTGCCTGCGCTTGTGGTGCTCGCTCTCCTGGTTTTCGCCGCGGATCATCTGGCGATCGTCCTTGTCGGTCAATTCCACGCCCTCGTCGCGTAGATTGGCGCCGTCTTGCCGCGCCTCGCGCTCCTGCTTGGATGTCTTCAGCTCATCCTCGGCATTGAAATCGTCGCCGGCATTGCTGGAGTTCTCGCGCTTTTCGATGATGCGCAGCTGCTGCTCGTGGGTCTTCCGGCCGGCCATGGCAAGGTGCCTCCTACTTGTTCGTGCGTCCGGTCTGGTCAGGGTTGATGCCGCCCTGAGGCGTGACGTCGTTCTCGACATCGCCTTCGAACGTATTGTCCCCATCGAGAGCATCGCTCTCGTCGAGCATATCGCCGCCCTTGACCGCGCCCTTCGAGGTGCCGATTCCCGGGTTGTCTCGCAGATCCTTGTCCGTGGGCTGTTTAGTCTTGGGGTGTTGGTTGGTCATGGAATTTCTCAGCGCTGGTTGAGCTTGGACGAAAGACGGTCCTGGCGCTGTCCAACTTCAACGTGGAGAAAATGTTCCGGAACATATTCGCTTGTCAGGTGCGCGTAAGCGGCCAGGCGGCCGCCGTCTCGGCTAGCGAAACTCCAAGCATGCCACATTACATCCCATTCCGAGGCGAATTGGCAGGCTAAAGTGAAAATCGAGACGGTCGAAAGCTTGCAAGGAGTGGGTGCTCTGTTCCGGTGGCGATCTCGGTTGCAAGCAGTTCGCCGGCAATCAAGCCAAGTGTTGCGCCGCTGTGGCTGAAGGCGACGTAATACCCCTCGATCTCCCGCAACTGGCCGAAGACCGGCTCGCCGTCTCCGGGGATCGGCTTGGGCCCGACACCGTAGCTCTCCAATTCCAATTTCGGATGACCGTCGAGAACATTCGACGCTTCGTCGAGAAGCCCCTGGATGGTCGATGCTTTTACGCGATAAGTCCCGTCCGGATTGACTACCACCTCTTTTTCCGACCAGGCAGAATCGAGCGCGAGGGCGCCATCAGGCGTCGGCCGGATGGCGACGCGCGGCGTGTTGAGCACGGCGCGTAGAGGCAAGTCGACTGGCTTGGTGCTGACCAGCAGCGCGATCGGTGTCCCATCGGCAATACGCTGACCGGCCACGGCAACCATTCGCGGCACATCCGCACCGGTCGCCAGAAGCACCGCGTTGGCGGCGAAGCTGATCCCGCTGGTGGTGGTGACGCCGGTGGCGCGGCCGTTGGCGACGGTGACGGTAGCGCTTCCGGCCTCGGTGACCACCTGGCCGCCCCGCTCCACGAATTCCGCGATCAATATTTCGATCAGCGACGGCAGGTCGACCCAGCCCTCGCCCGGGTTGAAGATCGCGCCTTGAGGCGTGACAGCGCTTGCGCAGACACCCGGCGCGACCAACCTTATGGCGTCCGCGGACAGATGCTGCGCATCATAGCCGAGACGTTTTTCGTGAGCGAAGACATCGGCGATCTCGTTTGAGGCATCGTCCGCATCCCACGTCAGGCCACCGTCGAAACGCAGCCAGGCGGCATCCGGGCATCGCGCCGACAAACTGCGGTAGCGGTCGATACCGATCATGCGCAGGCGATGATATTCAGCCGAGCGCCTGCGCGCCGAATTGATCCAGGCGAGCGAGCGGCCGGAAGCTCCCTTGGCGAGCGGTCCATCATTGACCAGCACGGTCTCGATGCCGAGCCTTGCAAGATGAACGGCCGAGGAGACGCCAAAAATGCCGCCGCCGACAACAACGACCTTGGAAACCTGATGTGATGCAGCCATGAGATATCTTTCACTGGTGGAGGTTGGTTTGGGCGGCCGTCTTGAAGGGCTCATGCGTGATCAAAGCACTTCGGCAAGGAAGTGCTTCAGACGTGGGCTTTTCGGCGTGTCGAAAATCGCTGCAGGCGTGCCGGCCTCGATGATGCGGCCTTCATCCATGAAGACGACCTGATCGGCGACCTTGCGGGCGAAGCCCATTTCATGTGTCACCACGACCATTGTCATGCCGCGCCGGCCGAGATCCGCCATGAGGTTGAGCACGCCCTTCACCAGTTCGGGATCGAGTGCGCTTGTTACCTCATCGAACAAGATGACCTCCGGGTCCATCGCCAATGCACGAGCGATTGCCACACGCTGCTGCTGGCCACCGGAAAGGCTCCCTGGACGGTGGTGTTTGCGGGTCGCAAGCCCGACGTCGGCAAGGCGCGCCTCGGCGATGCGCTCAGCTTCCTGTACAGGGAGCCCCTTTACCTTGGTCAGCGACAGCATGACGTTTTCGAGCGCGGTGTGGTCGGGAAACAGATTGAACTGCTGGAAAACCATCCCGACACGCCGGCGCAGTTTTTCAGGCTTCATCGCCAGGATGCTCGCACCATCGAGCAACACCTCACCGCCCTTGGGCTCGACCAGGCGGTTGAGGCAGCGCAGCAGGGTCGACTTGCCCGAACCTGATGGGCCGATCACGCATGTGACCGTGCCAGGCTTGACTGCCATGCTGACGCCTTTGAGAACATCGAGGTCGCCATAGGCCATGTCGAGATCGGTGATGGCGAGACTGCCGCCCTTGAAGCGGGGCAGCGCTGAGCGGGCATCAGAGCCGGCCTCCGAAGGTGCACTGCCGGTGGCGCCCTCCAGTTCGCTCACTTCGGCCAGGCCGCTGATGACGAGGCCGGCCTTTTGCTTTCCGACCCGCAGCGAGTTGTCGATGTAGTTGACCACATGGGTCAACGGCACGGTGATGACGAGATAGAACACGCCGGCCAGAAGCAATGGCGAGAGGTTTCCGGTGACCACTGCCTGGTCCTGACCGACACGGAAGATCTCGCGCTCCGAGGCGAGCAGACCGAGGAAGTAGACAAGGCTTGAATCCTTGACGTTGCCGATGAACTGGTTGACGAGGGCCGGCAAGACGCGGCGGATGCCTTGCGGGATCACGATCAGGCGCATGCCTTGGCCGTAGCTCATGCTGAGCGCCCTGCAGGCCTCCATCTGCCCGCGCTCGACGCTCTGGATGCCCGAGCGGAATATTTCGCCGATATAGGCGCCGGCGATCAGGCTCAGCGCAAGAATGCCGAGCGGAAAGGGCGAAGGGCCGAAGATTTCACGGCCGATGCGGGCAAAGCCCTGGCCTATCAGCAGGATGGTGACGATCGCCGGCAGCCCACGGAATATATCCGTGTAGACCCGCGCCGGAATGCGCAGCCAGCGCGATTGCGAGATGCCCATGACCGCCAGGATCATGCCGAGAATGACACCCAGCACCGTCGACGCGGCGGCGAGGATCAACGTGTTCTTCAATCCGATGGTGATCATGCTGGGCAGCACGTCCGCCATGGCCTGCCAGTCGAGGAAACTGCGCCGCAGGTTTTCGAGCCAGTTCATTTGCCCCCCTTTCGGTTGCGCTATTCACATCGTCCGCATCAAGGACGGCGGCGTAATCCGGCCGCCGGCATGAGAGCCAGCGGCCGGGTACGGTCTACTTCTTTGGAAGATACTGGTCGGGCATCGGCGAGCCGGGGAACCACTTTTCATAAAGCGTTTTCCAGGTGCCGTCCTGCATGGCCTCGTGAAGGGCGGTGTTCAGCGCATTGCGGAGCTTGTCGTTGCCCTTGCGCAGGACGAAGCCGGCCGGCGCGTCAAAGGAAGGAATATTGACCGCGATCTTCAGGTTCGCATAGCGAACGCCATAGTCCTTGGCGGCCTCGTAATCGAGGAAATGGGCATCCACTGTTCCATTGTTAAGTGCTGAAACGGCGGAGTTGTTGTCGGGGAATTTGACGAGATCGGTTCCGACAAAATTCTTCGCCGCGTAGATTTCCTGGAGCGTGCCTTGCACGACGCCGAGACGTTTGCCCTTGAGCCCGTCCGCCGACGTGATCGACTTGTCGGCGGTAAGCACGGAGAGATAGCCTGCGATATACCCGTCGGAAAAGTCGACGGTCTTCTTGCGTGCTTCCGTCGTGCCGATTGCCGCGACCGCGACATCGAAGCGCTCGTTTGCAACCGAAGGCATAAGCGCCGAGAATTCCTGGCCGGTGAAGATCACCTGGTCGGGCTTGAATCCAAGGCGGCTCGCCACGTTGCGGAACAATTCGATGTCGAAGCCGGTGAACGACCCATCGGCCTGGGTGAAAGCGTAGGGTTTGGCATCGCCCATGGTTCCGACGCTGATGACCTTCGCATCAATGAGGCCATAGGGATTGTCATCCGCGGCGGCCGCTCCTGAAACCAGCGCGGCGCCGACGCACATCGCCATAAGAGCCATTGCGCCGGTTCTGACCGGGCACATCAACGACTTGAGAATTTCTTTGCTGCTCATGTCTTTCTCCACTCTGAAGGTCTGTTCTTCTTGGTATTCCGTCGAGCCGCCATCTGGCGCCCCGACATGCCCTTGACGAGATTACGGTCCGTCACGCCTCTCGGCTCCACTCCTTTTAAAGAGACCGGTCTCATATTGCGTGAGACCGGTCTCTTTGTTAATCGTTATCGCCACGTTGACCTCCCGTCAACAACTCTTGTAGTCGTCATCCGATGAAAAGAACCGCCCCCAAGACCCCGTCGATAACGGTCAGCGACGTCGCCCGCGCGGCCAACGTTTCGAAAGCGACAGCCGCGCGCGTGCTCGGCGGATACGGCGTCGTCAGCGACATGATCCGCGCGGAAGTCATGGCCGCGGCCAAGGCCTTGGACTATCGTGCGAACGAGCTCGCCCGCAGCATGACGACCGGCCGCTCCGGCATCATCGGCGTG
Organism: Mesorhizobium sp. P170090; assembly: GCF_057786115.1. NCBI lineage: Bacteria > Pseudomonadati > Pseudomonadota > Alphaproteobacteria > Hyphomicrobiales > Phyllobacteriaceae > Mesorhizobium > Mesorhizobium sp. P170090. The sequence continues at coordinate 2,353,544 of NZ_JBYNWH010000001.1, read as the reverse complement.
GTTGTCGGCGACATCGAGAACCCGTTCTTCAGCCTCGCGGTACGCGGCATCAGCGACGCGGCAAAGGCAGCCGGGTTCAACGTCATCCTGGCCAATTCCGGCGAGAAGATCGAGGCGGAAAAGGCGGCCGTGAAACTGCTCATCGGCAAGCGCGTCGACGGGCTGATCGTCACGCCGTCGGAATCGCGCGACATCGCGCACCTGCGCGATATCCACCGCTCGGGCCGACCGCTTGCCCTGCTGGATAGGGCGCTGGCAGATCTGGATGTCGATACGGTCACGACCGACGATCGCGGCATCGCCATGCTGGCGACCCGCTTTCTAGCCGATGCCGGCCACCGCAACATCGCCTATGTGACCGCGGTCGACGCCGAAGGGCACGAGTACCGCGATCTCGGGCAGATCTACACCTCGTCGGTCCGTGAGCGCATCGACGGTTTCCTCACCGTGTGCCGAGAGGCCGGACTTGATCGGCCAGAACGCTTTGTTCGCCTTGGCGCGACAAGCCCCACCGAAACGCGCAGGGTTGCCGGCGAGATGCTGTCGGCGCCGGATCGGCCGACGGCGATCCTCGCCTCCGACAGCGTCATTGCGCTGGAGATCTTCAAGGTGACCCGCGAGCGCGGCCTGCGGGTTCCCGACGACATTTCGCTCATCACTTTCCATGATGCGGACTGGACGAGCGTCACCACGCCGCCCATCACCGTTATCGACCAGCCCGTCTACGCGCTTGGCAAGAGCGTCGCGGAATTGCTCATCCGGCGATTGAAGGGAGATTCCCGCCCGGCGGAAAGGCTCGTTTTGCCGACCGCCATCATTGCACGCGGATCCGTTGGCCCGCCCTCGGATGGAAAGCCGCAAGTGCGCCAAGCATAGGCCTGGCGGCGGTACGGCCCACATGAATACGTTAGAACAAGGTCGACGCACTCCGCTTTAAGAATGTACGTCGATCAACCCAGCAAACACCCTGATCGCAATGCCGCGTCCACCGTCATCGGGACGGCACGTGCCGGCTCATGGTTTGAAGAGCGTGACGATGAGCCAGATGCCCGGCTACTTCTTGCGCCTGCCTGGCTTCAGGGCCGCCAAAAGACTGCTGATCCTGCCGGCCTTGCGGTTGCGGATCTCGGCCTCGTTCTTGCGGCGCACCGCGGCGCGGACAAGTCTGGCGCCGAGATAACGCAAAGGCTCGGGCGGCAGCGACATGCGCCGCTCGATGCCGACCAGACCGCTTTCGCTCCAGCGATCCTTTCGCTCGAGCACCAGGCTCGCCAGAATGCGTCCGGCTATCGGCGTCTGCGCGATGCCGGTGCCGTTAAATCCCATGCCGTAGAAGATATTGGGATGATCGCGCAGGTGGTCGAAGACAGGAACGTGTTCAGGCACGCAGTCGATCGGCCCCGACCAGTCATATTCGATCGCCACACCGCGCAGCGACGGGTAGACCCGATGCAGCTCTCGCATATTGTCGCGGCCGTGCTCCGGGCTGCGGTTGAAGCTGGCGCCGAAATTTCCACTGAAGGCGACGTTGCCGCTGCCACGACCGAAGACCACCCTGCCCCCGATGGTGCGCTGGTAGTAGAGCACCTGGGCCTGGGAATCGCAGATCGAGGCACCGTCGCGCCAACCGATGCTGTCGAGCAGTTCGGGAACGGCGGCAGTGGCAATCACCTCGCTGCCGACCACATAAAGATGCCGCCGCAGTTCCGGCAGCGCGGAAAGCCAGGCGTTGGCGGCAAGCACGATTTTGTCAGCCCGTACCGCGCCATGCGCCGTGCGCACCGTGCATGTCATGCCGGGTTCGATGGCGAGGACCGGGCTGCGCTCATGGATGATGACGCTGCGTGCCAGTGCCAACTTGCGCAATCCGATGGCAAGTTTGGCGGGATGGACCGTGCCGGCAGTGGTCTCGACCACGCCGACATAGGAGGCCGATGAACCGGTGCGGCGTTGAATGTCCTCGGCTGTCAGCGGGCTGAAACGGTTTTCTCCAACAGCCGCCGTCAAGGCCACGGCGGTCTCCCAAGCGCCTTCCTGCGCAATGGAGCTTGCTGTCCACAACCATCCGTCCAGCCTCAGGTCCATGTCTATGGTGCCGTTTTGCTGCAGCGTCTTCAGCTCCGCGATCGATGCCACCGTGTCGGCGCACAGCAGGCGCGCTTCCTCGAGACCGACGACCGCACTGATCTGGTCGATTTCGGCGAACCATGAATGGACCTGACCGCCGTTGCGCCCCGAGGCCCCCGATCCGCACAGATCGGCTTCAAGGATGACCACCCGCGTTTGCGGCGCCAGCTCAAGGATCCGCAGCGCCGTCCACAGACCGGTATAGCCGCCACCGACGATCACCACGTCGGCGCGCTCGTCGCCTCGCAATGGCTCGGTTGCGGGGGCGGCGGCAATGTCCTGCAGCCAAAACGACCGGTCAGATGCAAGCGCGACCGCAGGCTGCCGCAAACGAATTGTACTCACGCTTGGGCTCCCTGCGCATCGACAATGAAGCTGGCATATTTGGCTGGCAGCCAATCGGGTATCGGACGCGGTCTCTGGGGAAACCCGCCAAGATGGGTGCAGGTCTGCGCCGCCGCGATCGACGCCCTGTGCAATGCCTCCAGGGCGCCGAGGCCGCCGAAATGGAAGCCGGCGAGGAAAGTGGCAATGAAACTGTCGCCGGCGCCACACGTATCCACGACATCGACAAGCGTCGCCGGCGCATGCACGACATTCGTGCCATCGTCGAAGTAGGAGCCGCGTCGACCACAGGTCAAAACTACCTGCCTTGCGCCGGCCGCCCTGAGCGCGCCCAGCGATGGCTCGATGGGAACATCGACATCGTCCGGTCCGGACGCAAACAAAAGCGGGACACCATCGAGCGGCAGCGCCATATGGGCGGTCGATAGATCGATGCTGAACGGCACATGGTCCGCCACCAATCGTTGGACAAGGTGCTTGTTGGCGTTGGTGCCGAGATGCACCCAGTCGGCCGCGGCGATGACCGCATAATGCGCGGGCAGCGGCATGAAGTTTTCGCCCACACCGAAGGATTCGTGCAGGAACTTCCGGTCGCCGGATTCATCGCGCAGCAAGGTGACGGCCGTATCGCCGGGACGCCGTTCGACGTCGTCGGGGGATAGGCCGGCACCTGCCAGCTCGGCAAGCACCACGTCGCCTTCGGGATCGTTCCCGACGGCGCCGAAATAGCGCGCGGACCAGCCGTTGCGCCGCCATTGCGCCGCGACATTCAAGGCGTTGCCGCCCACCGTCATCAAGTTGTTGGTCAAATAGGCATCAAGGCAATTGTCCCCGACCGCGATAAGCTTCTTCGACCTCATGCCGGCACCGTTGCGCGATCGATATACGGCGCGATGGCGCCAAGGCAGCGTGTCCAGGCTTTTACCGGATCGAGCGCGTAGGAGCCGTTGCCGAACGGCTCGAAGGTGAACTTACCGGCATAGCCGAGGCGCGCGAGTTCGCTGACATAGTGGTCGAGCGGCAGCGTGCCCTCCCCCCACACCAGATGCCCGCCTGGCGTGCCGTCGACCAGATGAACATGCGCCAGCCGCGAGCCGAACAGGTCGACATAGCCGGCCACGGTGTCGCCGGCCGTGGCCATGGCGACAGTGTCGAGCACGACATCGACGTTGCCGGCGCCCACCTCATCCAGCATTTGGCGCAGGCCTGCCGCATTATTGACGAGGTTGCTCTCGAACCGCTGCAACGGCTCGAGCAGGCAGCGCACCCCGTTTGCGGCGGCGCGCCGGGCGATCTTGCCGATCGAACCGACCGCGCGGTCCCATGCCGGTTGCCGGGGTTCGCTCTCGTAGCCCCGGCCGGGCGTCAGGAAGAGATAGCGGGCGCCAAGCGCCGCGCAGATGTCGGCTGCACGCCAAAACCGCTCGATGCTGTCCTGGCGCAGTGCGGCGTCGCCGGAGGCGATGTTGATTGGATACAACACCTGCTCAGGCGTAAAGCACCAGGCCGACAGCTCGTTGTCGGCGAGTACCCGGCGAACGGATTCGACACGTGCGTCCGTGGCGTGGAACAGGTCCAGATGCTGGGCAATCCCCCACAGCTCGATCTCGAGCAGGCCAAAGCCTCGGATCGTCCTGGCGACCTCATCGAAGGGGAAGTGCTGGAAGCTGAAATTGGCTCCGATCAGCTGATGAGCAGCGAGCTGCGGCATGAAGGCTCCTTTCGGGAATTGTTATTTGCCGATGCCTTCGGCCAAGCCACGGATGAAGTAGCGTTGTGCGGCAAAGAACACGATCACGATAGGCAGCGCCGAGATCGTCATGGCCGCGAACACCACGGCATAGTTGGTCCCGTGGGTTGCCATGATCGACGTCAGTCCGACCGGCAGCGTCTGCACATCCGAGCCGCTCGTGAAGATCATGGCGAAGAGATATTCGTTCCAGGCGAACAGGACGTGCAGGATGACGCAGGAAATGATGATCGGCCGGCACAGCGGCAACGTGATGCGCCAGAAGATCTGACCCTCGCTGGCGCCATCCATCGTCGCCGCCTCGTCGATGTCTTCAGGCAGATCCAGCATGTAGGCGCGGATGAGGAAGGTGGTGAACGGCACACGGAACGCCGTGTAGAGAATGATCAGCGCCCAGTAGGTGTTGTAGAGACCGAGCGCCTGCAACATCTTCACCAGTGGAATGATCGCCACGGTGGGGCTCAGCATCAAGCCGCCCAGAACGATGGCAATAACCAGCGGCTTTGCCGACATCTTGGTGCGGGTCAGGCCGAAGGCCGTCCAGGCGCTGATCAGGACGGTGCATATGGCCGAAGCGACGGTCACCAGCACCGAGACTGTCACGTAGCCACGCACGCCCTGGTTCCATGCCTGCATGTAATTGTTCCACGACCAATGGGTGGGCAGGGCGAAGGGATCGCCGAAGATCTGCGCATTGTCCTTGAAGCCGCTCAGCGCCATCCAGATCAGCGGATAGATGACGACGACACCAAGGCAGACCAGGAACGAATAGAGCAATGTCCTGGCGATGACCGACCACACATTCACGTTCCGGCTGCGACCGGCTGCGACCATCGCACTCATAGCTGCACCCGGCGGCGCTTGGTGTACCAGAGCTGTGCCGCTCCTGTGAGCATGGTCAACATGAAGATGACGGCGGCGATCGCCGCGCCATAGCCGAAATTGTCCTCGATGAAGGCCTTCTGGTAGAGCCACGTGCCCAGCACCTGGCTGCTGTTGTTGGGCCCGCCTGCGGTCATCACCATAACCTCGTTGAACACCTGGAACGCGCCCGTGATGGTGATGATGATCATCAACCCCGTCATTTCCCGGGTGAGCGGAAAGGTGATGCTCCACAGGCGGCGAAGCGGACCCGCGCCGTCGATCGTTGCGGCATCGTAGAGGTCGCGCGGGATCTTCTGGATGGCAATGGCGAACAGCAGCGTCGAATAGCCAAAACCCTGCCATTGGCTCATGGCGATGATGGCATAGATGGCGGTGTGCTCATTGCCGAGCCAAGGCATGACGAGCTGGCTCAGTCCAACACGGCTGAGCGCGGCATCCAGCAAGCCGATCTGCGGCTGGTAGATGAAATAAAACAGCAGGCCGGTCACCGTGATCGAGATTGCCGACGGCACGAAATAGACGGCGCGCCACAGCCGGCGCCAGCTTTCGCTTTTCAGGTCCTCGATAATGGCCGCCAGCAGGAACGCGCCGAAGACCTGGAAGATGACGGAGATGAGAGCGTAGAGGCAGTTGTTCCACAGCGCCAGCAGCACGACCGGGTCATGCAGCAGCCGGTCGTAGTTGGCGAGGCCGACATTGGTGACCTCGCCGGTGTAGATGTCCTGGTCGGTGGTGCTGACGATGAAATTGTCGACGATCGGATAATAGACGAACCAGCCGATGAGGATGAGCGCGATCGCCGCCCATCGCAACGACAACAGGTTGGCGAAGCAGGCCCGCCGGCTCTTTGGCCGTTGCGGCCTGGCGACGCCGATGTCGGCGCCGCTGTCCACTGTGTCCGAGGCCCTTGCCATGCTCGCCTGCTTTATTTGGCCGCGGATGCGGCTTTGCGCACCTCGTCCATCACTTGCTCGGGCGTCATCGAGCCGCCCGCCAGCGCCTGCAGGCTGGACAGCCAGACGGCGGCGACGCGCGGTGGGTTGGCCGTATCCAGCCAGGGCATGAGGTATGAGGCGGCGTTGATATCCTTGAGGCCATCGACCACAGCCGCGCTCATGTTCGATTCCGAGGCGCCGCCGATGGTGGCGCTCGGCTGGCCATAGGGTGGCGCAGACAGCACCTGCGCATTTTCCTTCGAAGTCACGAACTTCATGAAATCGATCGCCAGCGGGATGTTCTTCGATGCCGCATTGATCATGTAGCCCTCCGGCGCGCCCTCGATCGACCTGGCGTCACCCTTGGCGCCGGCGGGCACCGGCAGCCGGAAGAATCCGAAATCGGCGGGCTTTAACGCCGACTCCGGCGTGGCGGCCTGATCGAACTCGATGATCTCCTGGTAGTACATGGCCGACTGCGCGTTGGTGAAGGCCTGGAGAGCCGAGGCATAGGATGTGCCGTTGACGCCGGCGCCATCGGTGCAGCGCTCGACAAGCTGGCTGAACTGCTTGAGTGCTGCGATATAGCCTGGGTCGGTGTATTGGGCGGTGGCCGGATCGAAGTCGCGTTCCAGCGTTGCCTGCGGCACGTTGTAGGCGAGCAGCTGGCCTGCAAAGTGGATTGCCGGCCAGGCCTCCTTGTTGCCGAAGGAGATCGGTGTCACGCCGGATTTGCGGATGGCGTCGCAGCTGGTCAGCAATTCCTCGAAAGTGCCGGGTGCCTTGAGGCTGAGCTTGGCGAAGATCTGCTTGTTGTAGCCCATGAACTTGGCATCCTGGTAAAGCGGAATGCCATAGAACTTGCCGTTGTATTGGAACGCCTTGACGGCGGCTGGAGACAGCGACTTGCCCCACTCGGTATCGGCAGCAATGACGGGCGTGAGATCAACGGCGCGATTGCCGCGCACGAAATTGCCACCCCAGCTGCCTGTCCAGGAGAAATAGATATCGGGCAGCGAGTTGGAAGCGACCAGCGTCTTGGTCTTGCCCTTCACGCTGTCGTCGCTCTCCTGGATAAGTTCGACCTTCACATCCGGATGGAGCTTCTCATAGGCCTGTGCCAGGTTGACGAAATAGGGCGACAGCTGTTGCAGCCCGAACTTCGTCAGGACCGAAAGCGTGCCGGTGTATTCCACCTTGGCGTTTGGGTCGGCCGTGACAGCCGGCGAAGCGGCGGAACTGCCGCTTATCGACAGCCCCAATGATGATACCGCGGCCACCGTGACCGCCACGACTTGCAGCGAACGTTTCATGGATAGCTCCTTCAGAGGTAAGAGGGGATCAATATTCCACGCGTTTGTAGTAGCGACGGGTGGTCAGCGGGTGGTTGCGCAGCACCTCAAGATGGGCGCTCAGCCGCTCGAGCAAGGTGGCGAGCAGAACCGGCGAGATCATGCCGCGGACCTTTGCGGAGATGCCCGGCAACTTGACCGAGGCCGCGTCCAGCGTGCGAACGCGGTCCGTGTAGCGCCTGGCGAAGTTCTCGACCCGGTCGGCCAGGGGCCGAAGGGCATCTTCGCCCTTGAACACGAAAACGCTGACGCCCGGCTCGACCAACTCGAGCGTACCGTGGAAGAAGTCGGCGGCGTGCACCGGGCGGGTGCGAATCCACTGCATCTCTTCGAGGATGCACATGCCGTAATAGTGTGCCTCCGGCCACACCGAGCCGGCGCCGGTGAAGATGTGATAGGTATCGTCCTTGATTGTCTGGGCCAGTTCGGCCGCCCTGTCCTCAAAGGCAGCCTTGGCGTCGGCAAGCAGATCCGGCAGCAGTTTGAGTTCGGCGACAGTGCCATCAAAATCATCATATTCGCCGCGCTCTTCCAGCAGGGCCAGGACGATCAGCAGCGTCTGCAGGTAGAAGGATTCCGACGAGGTGTCGTCTTCGGCGAAGTTCGTGAAATTGTGGTCAGCCTCCCGTGCGATTGGCGTATCCGAATGGCCGGTGAGCGAAATCGTGCGCACACCACGTTTTTTCAGAAAGGCCATGAGCTCGACGCCTTCCTTGGTCGTGCCCGACAAGGACGGGATGACCACCACGGCCTTGCTGTCGAGACCGGCGGGCGGATCGATCACGACCTGCGCCGGATAGGCACCGCTCACCGGGAAGGTGGAACAGCGCTGCGCCAACTCGATCGCGGGCGAGGTTAGAAGCTGCACGCCGCCGGTGCCCATGAAAAACAGCCGCTCGACGCCATCTGCCAGCAGTGTGCGCATCAGTGAGCGAACCTCACCTGCGACGGCGACGGCCCCGCTTTGGATCTTCACGAAGCGGTCCCTATCGAAGTTCAGCATGACGTTTTCCTTGTATTTCGCGTGTGACAGGCCTCTAGCCCGCCTTAGGCGTCGGTGGGCCGTCTAGCTCGTTTTCCGATGTGAGATCGATCTCACAAGCAATAATGGGCACGCAATTTCGCCAATGGCAAGTCCTTTAGACGAAATTCTCCGAAATCGAGGGGTTTGCTCTTTAGCGCACAGCGCGCCGGGCAACCGATCCGCGTACGATCAAGCGGGTCTGAAATCGGGTACGGCGCGGTGCAACCTTTTTGCCGGCAAGCCGCTCCAGCAGGTATCTGGCGGCGAGCGGTCCGATCTCGGAGATGGGTTGCGCCACGACCGTTATCTGCGGATCGGTGAACGTGGCGAGGTTGAAGTCATCGAAGCCAACCACCGACACATCATGCGGAATCGAGAGCCCCATTGAACGCAGGCCAAGAAGCGCGCCTTGCGTCATGAGGCTGTCCACCGTGAACAGTGCGGTCGGGCGATTGCGCCGGCTGAACAGGCGGATCGTGGCTTCGATGGCGTGCTCGACGGTCGAGCGCGATACGCCGATGAGCGCTTCATCGACTGCGATCCCATGCGAGTGGAGCGAGTTTTGGTAGCCAGCCAAGCGTTCCTGTGCCGTAAAGATGCGTGACTCGTCGCGCAAAAGACCGATCCGGTGGTGACCGTTGCCAACCAGATAGTCCACTGCCTCGCGTGCCCCGCCCTCGTTGTCGACGACGACGCTGTCGCATTGCAGGTCCTTTACCACGCGGTCGATGAGCACGATCGGTGCGCCTTCGCGGGCCAGTTGCACGATATGGTGGCTGTCGGTTGCAGACGTTGGGGCAAGGATGAAGCCGCGAATGCTGAGCGAGCGAAGGCTCTCAAGCAGTTCTTTCTCCTGTTCTACATTCTCCTCGCTGCTGGCAATCAGAAGATTGTGGCGGTGCTTGCGCAGTTCCACCTCTATGTCGTGCGCGATTCGGGCGAAGAACGGATTCTGGATATCGCCGGGCACGAAGCCTATGATCGGCAATTGTCCGCTGCGCAGCGCCTGCGCGACGAGGTTGGCCCGATAGCCCAGCCTTTCGGCTGCCTCAACCACGCGGAGCGCCGTCTCGTCGCCAACGTAACCATAGCTGTTGAGCGCCCGGGCGGCCGTGGCGCGCGACACCTTAGCCGCTGCGGCAACGTCCTTTAGTGTGATTCCTTTCTGGGCCACAGGTAACCGTCCTTCTTGGATCTGAACATTGCGTCAGATCATCCTCGGCTCGTCTTGCCGGCATCGTTGTGCGGCATATCGGACGATTCTCAAACTGCGAACATAGCTTTCGCAACTCCTTGCCACCTAATCGAGATACGCGCGCTGTTTGGCTATCTGGAAATTTGATCCACGAATGCACCTACATGTTGTGCAGTCAGTTCATTGCCTTGCACTGCCAGCATACGGCAATGAGTTCACGCCATGGTCCAGGCGGCCTCCCTGGCATCGATCATAACACCGATGGAGACGACTAGCCTTGCCGCCAAACTCGTCCAGCGATTGGAGGCGAGCTTTCAAAAAGGTCGAGCCAGACGCTCAAGGCCCGCTGCACGGAGAGCCATAGGCTGGGAGACTCTGAGCAAATCGGGAATCTGAGCCGCTTGCTCTGAACCGTCGGCATCATGCTGCTAACCGGTTTTGATCCTCCGGGGCTCCGCATTGGCAATAGCGACGAAAGTGCTGTCGAGCAGACCCTTGTCGCGGAAGGAACTTGCCAAGCAAGGGCACCTCGGCCAAGTACGCAAACAACGCCCGGAGACGAGGCGCATCCGGCAGCACCCTTTTGGGGCCAGATAGAGACTCAGAAACCCAAAGCTTTCATCTTCCCGCTATTGAAACGGAGGACTCGATCGTGACGCGTGCGCCCGACCATCGCCAACGGTGGGCTCCAAACTGATCGAAACTTCTCGTCGACCTTTGCAAGGTGATTGATCATCGGGGAGACCAAAGCCGAAACACTGGGGTTGGTATCTCCAGTGACGCTGAACGAAGCTTCAGGGAAAATCCCAAATCTGCCGATTTCCCTGGCGCTGTCATTGCAACGATCGAGACAATCAGGGAGACCGGACCGGAGGCACGAGACGCCGCGTCCTTCCGTGGGGTCGCTCCTCCAAACCGTTTGACGCAATTTAGAGATGTTGCCTTGACCCCGCACTAGCGTCTACTGCATCTCCCAGCGGGAGCGTCACCAATGGCGAGAAAGTCTGTCCGACGCAAGTCAACGATTTATGATATCGCGGTGGCGGCAAAGTCGTCCCCGACCGCCGTCAGTCTCGTCCTCAATGGCTCGTGGCAACAGCACCGGATCAAGGCGGAAACCGCAGCGACCATCCTCGATTGGGCTGAGCGGCTTGGCTATGCTGTCAACCTCAAGGCACGAGGATTGCGGCTTTCCCGATCCGGACTCGCTGGAATGATCTTGCCACATTACCGCAATCGCTTCTTCGCCGGATTGGCCGAAGCCTTTGAAGCGGAATCCCGCGTCCACCGCTTGTGCCCGATCGTCGTCAGCACCCATCGCAATCCTGATAACGAGTTGAGTGTGACGGAAACCCTGCTGGCTCAGCAGGTGGAATTTCTCTTCCTTGCGGGCGTTCGTGACCCCGATCCGCTGAATGATCTGTGCCGGGCAGCGGGCGTCCGGTGCATCAACATCGATCTGCCAGGCCGCCGGGCTCCCTCAGTTGTTTCTGACAACTACGGGGGCGCCAAGGCGCTCACAGAGATCATTGTTCAGAAATTGAAAGAACGAGGGGGCTCCACCGAAGATCTCTTCTTCTTTGGCGGGGTCAGCGATGATGACGCAACACGTAGCCGTTTGCTGGGTTTTCACGATGCGCTGGCAGCGCATGGGATTGTTACGGGCCCGGGCACGATTGACTGCTGCGGATACGCACCGACCAACGCTGCTCGGTCTCTCGCTGCACGATACGCTCAGCTTGGGCATCTGCCCTCAGGTATGTTCGTCAACGGCGTGACCGCTCTTGAAGGAACATTGCGGTTCACTTCGACGCTAGCCTCAAGTGAGCTTGGACGGGTTGTTGTCGGAAGCTTCGACTGGGATCCATTCGCGGCGCATTTGCCCTTCGATGTGACCATGGTCCGACAGAATGTCGAGGTGATGATTGCTGAAGGATTTTCGCTTCTCGAGAATTATTCGATAGACCACTTTCCGCTGGTGACCGTACCGACCAGCTTTGGGCGAACCGGAGAGCATGACGGCGCCCAAGAAGATTGGGATTCGGCATCCAAATCGAGCATCGACCACTAGCAATTCTTTGTCACGAGACATCGTTGCAGAAGTTCAACTCCGTTCATCAGCACCTCGGATCTGGGTAGCACCGCCTCCACCCAAGGCTCGCGGGCGATCGCATGTCGTTCTACGGGTGCAGCCTGAGTGCGAAGGGCGGATCGTTTACATCAATCGAGAAATGTTTTTAGACGCTGGTGGCGTGACCGCCTTGCTAAATCTATTTAGCACCTTGACCGGCCGGCATTCAAAGTCTTTTATGGCGCGTTCTGGGAGGAATGCGGCGCCGAGTGCGTCAATGCCGTCGGGCACAAAGGGGTGGGCCAAACAAAGCCGACATGGGCAATAGGCAACTGAAAAACTCGTCAATCAGGGAGGAATTAAATGTTAGCAAAAACTATACTCGCGGCAGCGTTCGGCGCAGCCCTTTCGGTCGCCACAATGAATGCTGCGCCGGCAAAGGACGTCAAGGTTGGAGTTGTCGTGAAGATCGGCGGCATTCCCTGGTTCAATGCCATGGAAACGGGAATAAAGGAAAAGTCGAAAGAGCTTGGCGACGACGGCTTCATGGTCGGGCCGACCAGCGCCGACCCGGCACTTCAGGTCCGCGCGATCGAAGACCTGATAGCTCAGGGCGTCAGCGTAATTGGCGTCGTGCCGAATGATGCAAACGTTCTCGAGCCGGTTCTAAAAAAGGCGCGCGACACGGGCATCAAGGTCATAACCCATGAATCGCCAGACCAGGTGAACGCTGATTGGGACTTCGAAATGGTCTCGGCCGTTGGTTTCGGTGAGGCCCATGCCAAGCTATTTGCCGAGAAAATGGGCGGCAAAGGCAAGTACGTTGTGTACGTAGGTTCTCTTACTGTGCCCGCACACAATGCCTGGGCCGATGCTGCAATCGCCTACCTGAAGAAGAACTTTCCCGACATGCAGATGGTTGGCGACAGATATGGCGTCGCCGAGAGCGCCGATGACAGCCGAAAGACGGCTCTGGATGTGCTTGCCGCCAATCCTGACCTCGGCGGCTTCCTGACGTTCGGCAGTCAGGGACCGATCGGCGCCGGACGCGCGATCGAGGAGCAGAAGCTTGGTGACAAGGTGGTTCTTGTCGGTTCATTCTCGCCTAGCCAAGGCAGCGCAATGCTCAAATCCGGCATTATTGACGGCGGCTATATGTGGAATCCTCTGGAAGCGGGCAAAGTATTCGTAACGATGGCTGATTTTCTGGCGGGCGGCGGTGAAATTACCGACGGCATGACGATCGAAGGTCTGGGTGTCGTTCACCCTGACTTCAAAACCGGCACCATCATCGTGGACGCTGTGCAGCCTATCACGGTCGAAACGGTCGATGGTCTTGCAGCCCTAGGGCTTTAGATGGCGGACCATGGCTGGCGTGCCGGGGTGGCAAATCAATCCCGGCACGCCCCATCCTAGTCATTTCAGAAGGGCCCGCCGTGAACCTCGTCGCGTCTACGACGCAGGACCTCCCATCGGTTCTGTCGTTTAGCAACATAAGCGTCACATTTGGTGGCGTTAGAGCCCTCCAGGATGTCGCCTTCGAGGTTCTCCCGGGTGAAGTGCAATGCATCGCCGGTGAGAACGGCAGCGGCAAGAGCACCCTGATCAAGGTAATCACCGGCGTTTGTCAGCCGCTAGCCGGCGCAAACATGTCGATCGCCGGAAAGTCTGTCGACATCATGTCGCCGGCTGCGGCGCGCAGCGCCGGGGTGGAAGTCATCTGGCAGGACCTCGCACTGTTTCCTGAAATGACAGTCGCGGAAAATATCGGGATCAGAACTGTCCTCGGCAACATGCCTCGGCTCGTCGATCATTCGCGCATTCGCGAGGTGGCGCGAGGGCTGTTGGCGCGGCTTGGCGCCGACCTCGATGTCGACGCGCCTCTGCGTAGCTTTGCAATCGCCCAACGTCAGATCGTCGCCATCGCCCGGGCGCTCGCCGGCGATGCGAAGGTTATTTTCATGGACGAGCCCACATCGTCGCTTACTCAATCGGAAACAGACCGGTTGCTCGCGATCGTTCGAACACTCTCGAATGAAGGCATGGCCATCGTCTTCGTCAGCCATCGCCTTGCGGAAGTTCTGGAGATCTCAAGTCGCGTCACCGTTCTGCGCGACGGTAAGGTCGTTGGGGTGTTCCCGACCGCCGGAATGACCCAATCACGCCTCACCGAACTGATGACCGGCAAGACGTTCGACCAAACCGTGAGCACGAGAAACCTTAGTGGATCACCCGTCGTGTTGAAGATCGATCGATTGACCCGCGCAGGCGACTATGACGACGTTTCGCTGACAATACGGCGAGGTGAAACGCTTGGCCTGACCGGGCTACTCGGCGCCGGTCGCACAGAACTCGCGCTTTCTATTTTCGGCATGCTGCGCCCAGACCGCGGCAGCATCGCACTCAACGGGACGGTTCTTCATCTGAACTCCAACCGCGACGCAATCCGCGCGGGTATTGGATATCTCTCCGAAGACCGCTTGTCCCTTGGTCTCATACAAGCTCAGTCCATCGCCGACAACGCCGTTATCCCGGTGCTCGACAAGATCCTTGATCGAGGGCTGATCTCCTCGGAGAAGAAGGACGCGCTCGTCAATCATTGGATCGAGGAATTGGCGATAAAAGTCGGGCGGCAGACCGATGCGATTTCCACGCTCTCGGGCGGCAACCAGCAAAGGGTGGCCATCGCCAAATGGCTGGCGGTCGGCCTGAAACTGATCATTCTTGATTCGCCAACCGTGGGGGTGGACGTTGGCGCGCGGGCCGGCATCTTCGAGATTGTCGCCAAGCTCGCTGCCGAAGGCCTGGCGATTCTGCTGATATCCGATGAAGCGCCGGAGGTCTATTTCAACGCCGATCGTATCCTTCATATGGCTGCGGGCAAGATAGTCGCCGAATACGATCCGCACGCCATCCCGCTCGGCGACCTGGAAGCTGCCGTCTATGCGTAACCGCGGCAAGCTCTTCCGGGCTCATCCCACCGAGACATGGCTCGTTGTGGTTCTTCTCATCATGAGCGCAGGTCTCTCCGTTGCGAGCGACAAATTCTTCACCATTGCCAATCTCTTCAATCTGCTCAACACAAGCTCGACAAATCTGATCTTCGCGGTTGGGCTGCTGGTGGTGTTGATCGCTGGGGGCATCGACATCTCCTTCGCTGTGGCCGCGTCAGTGGTTCAATACGTTGTGGCGCTGGCTCTAGCCCAAATGGGAGGTGGTGATTGGTTCATCGGCCTCACCTTGGCGGCAATTGTCGGGATCGCCCTGGGTGCGGTGAACGCCGGCCTCATCTACTATTTCCAGATCATTTCAATCGTTGTCACCATCGCCACCTTCAATATTTTTTTCGGCCTTCTGATGTTCTTCACGCACGGTGTATCGATCTACAATCTGCCTGCATGGTGGACGCATCGCACTGTGCTTTTCGAGTTCCAACAGGCGAATGGCAATTGGGCCGAGCTAACACTGCCGGTTGCGATCATGGCGGTCTGCGTCGCCGCCACCTGGGGGCTTATCCGGTATACCACCACGGGACGGCAGCTATACGCTTTTGGCGATAACCCGGAGGGCGCCCGTCGCCTCGGTATCAACATCGCGGCGATGCACTTCATTGCCTTCGGCTGGCTTGGTTTGATGGCCGGGATCGCGGGACTTGTGCAGGTGCACTATTCCCAGGAAATCGTGCCCAACGCATTGGTGGGGCGCGAGCTGGACGTGCTGGCAGCTGTTGTCCTTGGCGGTGCCAGGCTGGGTGGCGGGCGCGGCACCGTGCTCGGTTGCATCCTTGGCGTGTTTCTTGTGTCGGTGACGCAAAACGGGCTGAACCTCCTCGGCATCTCTCCCTATGCTTTCAAGATGATCGTCGGGGCGATCATCTTGATTGCCATCACGCTGTCCAACGCGCCGCTCGGGCATATCCTCGCGGGCTTGCGGCAGAGGATGGGTACATGACGCAGCGCGTGCTCGAAACTGGAGCGCTACGGCACGGATTCTTGCGCCGTCTTGCCGGCACGTTGGGCGCCGAGAATATCGGACTTTTGCTGGCATTGATTTTGGTGATTGCATTCTTCGGATCTCTCTCGCCGCGATTCCTGTCCAAAGCTACCTTTGAATCGGTGGCCTTCCAGTTGCCTGAACTTGGACTGCTTACGCTCGCGATGTTGATGCCGATCATCTCGGGCGGCATCAATCTCGCCGTGACGTTCACGGCCAATCTCTGTGGCCTCACGCTCGCCTGGGTTCTTCAGGCCAACGGAGGACCGGACGCAAGCATCTATGCCTTTCTACTCGGTTCCGTTCTTGCGGTCGGCGTTGGCACGGCAAGCGGCTTGGTCATGGGCCCGGTGATAGCCTATACCGGCGCGCACCCCATCCTCGTTTCGCTCTCGGTGATGATTTTCCTGCGCGGCCTTGGCGAGTTTCTGACCCGCGGCGCCGATATTTCGGGCTTTCCCGAATTCATCCAGCCCCTGGGCCACGGCAGCATCGTCGGCATTCCTGTCCCGCTGCTGATACTGCTCGGCGCAGTCATCGTCTGGCATGTTTTGATGACCCGAACCAGGCTTGGCTTTTCAAACTATATGGTCGGCTCCAACATCGAGGCGACGCGCTATTCCGGCATCTCGACGCGACGCGTGATCATTCTGATCTACGCGCTGTCTGGCGCCATGTGTGCGTTGGCCGGCATTATCATGATGGCACGATTCAATTCCGTCCGTGTCGGCCATGGCGAGTCCTATGTGCTGATTACGGTGCTTGCCTGCTTTTTGGGCGGGGTGAATCCGTTTGGCGGCTTCGGCAAGGTCGTTTCGGTCTTCCTAGCCCTCATCGTTTTGCAGTTGCTTTCTTCGGGACTGAATCTCTTGGGCGCCAGCCAGCACCTGGCCACAGCCATTTGGGGCATCATGCTGATCGGCGTCATGATCTTGCGGTGGGCTGCCGGGCAGCTCAATTTCATGAGGATAACACGATGAAGGGTTTTGGCGTTCATACGAGCATGTGGACGAGTGGTTGGTCCGTAGAGGGCGCCGAGCACACTGTAGCGGCGGTGAAAAAATACGATCTCGATTTCATTGAAATTTCGCTGGCCGATCCATTTTCTTGCGATGCCGATCACACCCGCAAGCTGCTGGCGGCAAATGGCATGCAGGCGGTGTGCTCGCTAGGGTTGCCCGAATATGCGTGGGCATCGCGCCACCCACAGGAGGCGATTGACTTTCTTAAGGTGGCTATCGACAAGACGGCCGACATCGGAGCCCAGGCGCTATGCGGCGTAATCTATGGCGGCATCGGCGAGCGTACTGGCGTGCCACCTACGCAGGACGAACTTGATAACATTGCAAAAGTGATGACGTCCGCCGCCGCGCAAGCCAAGTCTCGCGGCATCGAACTCGGTGTTGAAGCCGTGAACCGCTACGAGAACCACATCATCAACACCGCGGCTCAGGCGGTGGCACTAATCGAGAGAGTCGGCGCCGACAATATGTTCGTGCACCTTGATACCTATCACATGAACATAGAGGAGAAAGGTATGGGCAACGGTATTATCGTCGCCCGCGATTACCTCAAATATATCCACCTCTCCGAGTCTGATCGCGGCACCCCAGGCGAGGGCAATTGCAATTGGGATGAGACGTTCGCAACGCTGGCCGCGATCGGCTTCAAGGGCGGGCTCGCGATGGAGAGCTTCATCAACATGGATCCGCGTCTGGCGTTTGGCCTCAGCGTGTGGCGTCCGGTGGCCGAGAGTGAAGCGGTTGTAATGGGCAACGGTCTGCCGTTCTTGCGCAACAAGGCACGGCAGTACGGGCTGATCGCATAAGTTACATCGCCATGCGAGATCGAAACTCGGCACATCATGAGCCGACTGCATCGACATTGCGGCGACTGCCTTCGAAGCAGGAGCCGCTTGAGAGGCAATATTGCGGCGTTTTAGATCCCGGCCTTCGGCTGCCCCCCGGGCGCAAGCAGCCAACCGGTCGGCGATCGCAACTGCCGTGAACAATCTATTTCACCGGCTCGGGCATCACAGCCTACCTTCGGCGGTTGCGAGCCGGCCCCGCATCAATTCGCGGCGCTTTCGAAACTCTGTGTATTCCTGGTCGGCCAGTACCCCGATCAGGATCACCGATCCACTCACGGCAAAGTTGAGTGAGGAGGGAATGCCTAGAAGATTGACAAGGTTCTGAAGCACCTGCAGCAAGATCGTTCCAAGCACCACACCAATGATTGAGCCTTCCCCGCCCCGCAACGAGAACCCTCCAAGGACGGCGGCGGCGATCGCGTAGAGCTCGTAGAAATTGCCGTGCGAGCTTGGCAGGATCGAGCGTGTGTACATTGCGAGAAAGATGGATGACAGCGCCGTCAGCCGGCGCAGATCACATAGGCGCAGATGATAACCCGGCCGGTACGGATTCCCGAAAACCGCGCGGCCTCTTCATTTTTGCCGACGGCGTAGAGGTATAGTCCGAAGGCGGTACGGTGCAGAACGACCAACATCACCGCCGCCAGGACAAGCAGGAAGACAAAAGAATGAGGAATGGGAATGGAGGTAGGCATTGTTGGTAAGAACCGAAACCAGATCGGTGCGACCGGTGGTGAGATATTCCAGATCCTCGAAGCGGGTTTCGTAGGGAAAGCCTGCCGTCGCATCTTGGTGTTGCCCTGCTGCTCGCCGGCATGAAGATCGCCCGCACCATCCTGCGTCAGCCGGCCCTGCAGGCGGTGATCGCCGAGGAGCTGTCGCTGGGCGGGGCCGCCGACCTTTCCGATCAGTCCATAACAGACCACATCCTCGAACACGCCAAAACGGTCTATCACCCCTGCGGCACCTGCCGGATGGGCAGCGATGACCAGGCGGTGGTCGACCCGCAATTGCGCGTGCGCGGCGTGCCGCGCCTACGCATCTGCGACGCCTCGATCATGCCGCGTCTCATCAGCGGCAAAACCAACGCGCCGGTGATCATGATCGCCGACCGCTGCGCCGATTTCATCCTCGGCAGCGCTTAGCGAAAAACGGGCAGCCGAGAGAAATCCAGGCTGTTTTGAGACGGTGTATCTGTCCAGCGCATGCAGCGACTTGTCGCGACCGAAACCGGACAGCTTGACTCCGCCGGGCGGCACGGTGATGTCGGCGCCGCCATACATTGCATAGGTCCTATCAAATCGAGACTGGGACAGCGATGCCAACGCGCTGCTGTTGGCCGCCAGAAAGCTGGTGCGGATACGCCTGGAGAAATTCAGGCGATGCAGGCAGCTTCACCAGACGCAGCAGTTCCAGCAGCATCCATGACGGCGCCGAAGTCGCGCCCGGCTTCCAGATCATCGCTGCGCCGGCCACACGCCCGGCCACTCGGTCTACCTCGCAAACTACGGCAAGGAACAGCGCATGATTTCGGCCGACACGATGTATGTGCCAGCGCTGCTGGCGCCGCATCCGGAG
Organism: Mesorhizobium sp. P170090; assembly: GCF_057786115.1. Classification (NCBI taxonomy): domain Bacteria; kingdom Pseudomonadati; phylum Pseudomonadota; class Alphaproteobacteria; order Hyphomicrobiales; family Phyllobacteriaceae; genus Mesorhizobium; species Mesorhizobium sp. P170090. The sequence goes on along the minus strand of NZ_JBYNWH010000001.1, from coordinate 2,334,419 downwards.
TGGCAAGGCAGCTACGACCAGGACGGGCCGATGGCGATCACCACGCGGCACAAGCTGATCGATCGCGTGATTGCCGACAACATCCGGATCTCGGGCGGGGGCTCTCAGAGAGGTTCCTGCTATTGCTGCTGCAGGCCGGTGATCATGGCAATGATCTCGTTCTTATCGGTCTTCGCGGTCTCGCGAATTCCAATCTGCTTGCCACGCCTGAGAACACAGATGCGGTCGGAGAGCTTGAAGACCTGGTCGAGGCTGTGGCTGATGATCAGGATGCCGACATTGCGCTGCTTCAGCGACTGGACGATAGCCTCCACCCGGGCGGTTTCGGCAACGCCCAGCGCCGCCGTCGGCTCATCCAGCAGGATCAGCTTGCTTGCCCAATGCGTGGCGCGCGCGATCGCAACGCCCTGGCGCTGGCCGCCGGAGAGATCGCGGATAGTGGCGTGGGCGGAGGGGATGCGCACGTCCAGTTCCTTCACCAGTTTCTCGGTCTCGTCGATCATGCGGCGGCGGTCGAGCAAACCGAGGCGGTTCAGCGGCTCGCGGCCGAGGAACATGTTCATGTAGACCGTCTGCTGGTCGGCCAGCGCCAGGTCCTGGTAGACGACCTCGATGCCGTGCGCGCGCCCCATGGTGGCATTCGACATCGTCACCGGTTTTCCTTCGATGACGATGGTGCCGGACGAGGGCGGGTGGACCCCCGAGACGATCTTGACCAGCGTCGACTTTCCGGCGCCGTTGTCGCCGACGAGTGCAACGATCTCGCCCGGGAAAACCTCGAGCGAAAAACTCTCGATCGCGGTGATGCCGCCGAAATTCTTGCGAATGTCGTGCAGCTGAAGGATGGGCGCGCTCACCGTCATGTGTTTCTCCTAGACTGGCCAGGCATAGGGTTCACCGAAGCCGTTCTCGATGGTTTCCACTTTCGGATTGTCCGTCGAAATGCCCGACACGCCGACAATATGGGCGCGGGTGACGAAGGCCTGGCCACGGAAGCCGAACACGGCGCTGTCGCCAGGCTTCGGCGCGTTCGCGCCGGCGGCATCGATCATGGCGTAATAGTCGATCGCCGAGGGCGGCGGCACCTCGACGCTGCGCAGTGCCGAGCCTGCCGTTGTCGGTTCAGCCGAGACGATCGCCTTGACGTCGTAGTCGGGGAAGATCGGATCGATGTAGAAGCCGCCGCCAAGGCAATAGGCCTTGCCGCCGGAGAGATGCGAGACCTCGGCGAGATAGAGCACCGCCGGCAGCTCCGGCAAATCTTCCATGACATGCAGCGCGGTGGTGCCATGTAGTCCATTGCCGGGCTCGCACTGCGTCGCGCCGGCCTCGGCGAGTGCCGCCAGCATAACGCTCGACGTGGTGCCCGGCGCGTTGATCTCAATGTCCTTGCGGCCTGCCTTAGCCAGCGCTTCCGCAGCTTTCGCGAGCGTCGCCAGATTGGGGGTCGGCAGCACTTTTCGCGAAGCATGGTCGAACAGCAGAGCAGGGAAAGTGGTGATGCCGGCGAAACGGCCGCCTTCGACGGCATCCAGCCGGTCGGCGACATCGATAATGTCGGCGGCATTGAAACCGCCTTCATGGCCGCGATAGAAGATATCGCCTTCGGCGGCGATGCGGGCCAGCAGATGCTGCACATAGCCGGCCGCCTTGGCGCCTGTTGCCGCTTCCCCAGCCTTGGTATCATTGAACACGGTCCAGTAGTCCGGCTTGAAGGTTTTCGCCGCAGCCGCCGCTTCGAATTTTGCGACCTGCTGGAGATGGCCGAGATGGCCAAGCTTCATGCCTGCCTTGTGGGTGGCGCGGGCGCAAGCCATGTCGACGGCGACCGCGCGGTCAATGCCGCCGCGCATCACAGCCCGGCAGAACGACGAGGAGCGGCCGACCTGCTTGGTCATGGCGAAGATCTTCAGGCCGTTGCGGTTGGCCTCGCTCTTGAGAACCCGCGCATTGGCCTCAACCGTGTCGAGATCGAGCACATAAGCATTGGCCGGCAGCTTACCTTGCTGGTGCAACCGGATAGCTGATTCGATGAAGGCGGGGTTGCGGCGGCGCAAAATGTCGAGAAACATGGATGGCTTCCTTCAGCGGTTCTTTTCGCGCAGCGACACGGCGACTGCGGTCAGGATAATGAGGCCGCGCACGATCATCTGGTCGGAGACCGACAGGCCCATCAGGATCAGGCCGTTGTTGAGCATGCCCATCATCAACGAGCCGACCAGCGCGCCGACCACGGAGCCCTTGCCGCCATTGAGCAGCGTGCCGCCGACGATGACGGCGGCGATGACCGTCATCAGGTCGGTTTCGCCGAGAGTATATTTCGCCGCCTGCAGGCGACCGGCATAGAGCAAGCCGGCAAGACCGGCGAGCCCGCCGCTGATGGTCAGCACGGCGAGCCTGATCCTGGGCACGCTGATGCCCGATACGCTTGCGGCGCGGGCATTGTCGCCGGTCGCCAGCACATGCGCGCCGAAACGGGTTTCGCGGAACACCAGGTGGCCGATGGCCACGGCAATCACCGACCACCAGACGAGTGAGGGGACACCGAGCAGCGAGCCGGAACCGAAGAAGCCGGTGAACGCTTCGTTGGTCACCGAGATTGAGCGAAGGTCTGTCATCGAACGCGAAACGCCGGCGAACAGGCCGAGCGTCGCCAGCGTCACCAGGAAGGAGGGCAGCCTGACATACGCCACCAGCACGCCGTTGATGACGCCGATCAGCAGGCCGGCGCCGAGGCCGGCGACTATCCCTGCCGGCATGCCGTACGCGTTGATGGTGACGGCGGCTGCAAGGGCCGCCACCGCCACGATCGAGCCGATCGACAAATCGATTTCTCCGGCCGACATGACGAAGACCAGGCCGATGGCCATGATCGTCACCGGCGTCGTCTGCAACACGATGTTCGATAAGTTTCGGACGGTGAGGAAGCCGCTGTCCCTCAGCACAATGGCGAAGAACAGGAAGATCGCCAGGAAACCGAGGTAGACGACGTATTGCTGCAGGTTGAAGCGGCTGGCGAAGCTGCCACCGGCACTGGTGTTGGCACTGGACATTTTATTCCTCCGGTGGTGAGCGCTTCGCCTCGAGCCTATTTCACCGCGTCCGCGATAGCCGCCGGTACGTCCCTGTTGAGGGACTTCTTCCAACCGTCCTTCACCGTGTCCTTGGTGACGGCGATGGAATCTACGGCATAGAATGGTTCGGCCTTCTTGCCGACCAGAGAACCTGCCGAGGCGCGCGCCAGCGTCACGCCAATGCTGTAGGCCTCGTCGGCGACGAGGGCCGCGATGTTGCCGCCCTTGACCATGTCGAGCGCGGCAGGCTCATTGAGGTCGAGCGTGACAATCTTGGTGTGCGTGTTGCCGGCACCGCGCAAGGCCGAAAGCACGCTCAGCGCCGGTTCGGCCCAGGTGACATAGATGCCGTCCAGGTCCGGATGCTGGGTGATCATCGCCTGGGCGATGTCTTCGCTGCGCGCCGGGTCGGCCATGCCGGCCTCGGCCTCGATCTTCATATCGGGATAGTCCTGCTCGATGGTCTTCTTGAAGGCCTGGTCGCGCTGGTTGGTGACGTAGAAGTCGGCATCGTGGAAGATGTAGCCGACCTTGCCTTTCTTGCCGAGCGCCTCGGCCATGGCGATGCCGGCCTTGTTGCCCATCTGAAAGAGATCGTCGGAGACGATGGTGACATAGTCCCTGCCCTGCTTGTAGCCGGCCGGGGAATTGTCGACGAAGCCGAGCTTGACGCCGGCCTGTCGTGCCGGATCGTAGACCGAAGCTGCAGTCGCCGGATCGACGGGAAGCGACAGGATGATCGACGGCTTTTTGGCCATCACCGTCTCGATATCGGCCTTCTGTCGCGCGGCGTCGAAACCGGCATCGGTCTGCGCCACCACCTCGATGCCGAGGCGCTTGAATTCGTCATGGGCGCCGGCATTGACGGCGTTGGTGTATTCGCTCATCTCGTGCCAGACGAGGGCGGCGGTGAACTTGCCGTCCTTGATCTGCTGCTCTTCGGCTGGCGTCAGCGTAAGACTGCTCGCCGGCACCGGCTTTTCACCATTCGGTCCTGTGGTGACGCCTTCGGCGGCGAAGGCGTGCATGGCTAGCAGGCTCGCCACCGTCGTTATGATTGCAGATGCTATGCGCATGTCCCGATTCCCCTTTTTGTTGTCGAAGAAAAGCTCCGGTGCGGCGGGCCGCGCCGGAGCGAGAGCCTTACTTGAACGCGTCGAGCACCGGCTGCGGCGCGTCGCGGTTGAGCGAGTCCTTCCAGCCCTGCGCGACATTCTCCTTGGTGACGGTCAGGGCCGGGGCGACGACGAAGGCTGGTGTCGGCTGGCCAAGCAGCGACTTCATGCCGGAAGCAGCCATGGCGCGGCCGAGTTCATAGGCCTTGTCGGCGACGAGGGCTGCGACATTGCCGCCCTTGACCATGTCGAGCGCGACCGGCTCGGCGAGGTCGAGCGTGACGATCTTGGTCCTGGCGTTGCCGGCGCCGCGTAGCGCCGACAGCACGCCGTCGGCCGGCTCGGCCCAGGTCACGTAGATGCCGTCGAGATCGGGATGTTGCAAAAGCATCGCGTTGGCCAGTTCCTCGGCGCGGGCCGGGTCGGATATGCCCTGTTCGGCGACGATCTTGATGTCGGGATAGACCTTCTCGATGGTGGTCTTGAAGGCTTGGTCGCGCTGGTTGGTGACGTAGTAGGCAGCGTCGTGGAAAATGTAGCCGACCTTGCCCTTGCCGCCGATCGCCTTGGCCATCGCGTCCGCAGCCTGCTTGCCCATCTGGAATAGATCGTCAGTCACGATCGAAGCGTAGTCGGTGCCCTGCTTGTAGTCCTTGGGCAAGTTGGACAGGAACACCAGCTTGGTGCCGTCCTTGACCGCCTGGCGGAAGGCTTCTGCCGAGGTGACCGGGTCGAGCGGCAGCGCCAAGATGACGTTGGGCTTGGCGGCCAACGCCGTCTCGATGTCGCTGCGCTGGCGGGCGGAGTCGAACTGGGCATCCGTTTTGACCGCAATGGTGATACCGGCGCGGGCGAATTCGTCGGTGGCGCCGGCGGTTACCGCATTGGTGAAATCGGACGAGGTGTGCCAGAGCAAGGCAGCCTTGTAGCCCTTGTCCTTGAGCGCGGCGATGTCGGCATCGCTTAGGATCACGTCGGCGCTCGGCGTGGCGCTCTCGCCCTGCGGGCCGACCGTCTGTGCGAAAGCTGGGTTGGCGGCAAGCATCAATCCGCCGGCAAAGGCGGCGGCGATCAGTGTCTTCATCGGCATGTCAGTTCTCCCATTTTGCTTCGTTGGTGGTTCAGTCGGCCACGCCGCAATAGCGGGCCATGAAGGCGGCGAAGCCGACTATGCCGGCGAAATATTCCTCGACATCCACGTGCTCCTCGAATGTGTGGCAATTCCTGATGTCGCCGGGCGCGCAATAGACGGCAGGAATACCGAGCTGATTGATGATGAAGGGGGACTCCGACCAGAACGGTGCGCCCTCGATGACGCCGCGTCCGCTCATTGCGCCGGCCATCGCGTCGGACAGCATGGCGACTTCCGCCCGCGTTTCGCCGATCTCGGCAGCGGTGCCGCCCAGCCTGTGGTCGCGGCCGGCGGGGTAGGCGAACTCTACCGAAATATCCGGATCGGTGATCGCGCCGCGCACGGCAGCCTCGATCTCGGCGGCGGCGGTGTCGAGGTCTTCGCCAGGCAACAGCTTACGGATCAGCGAGAGCGTGCAGCGCTCGGGAACGGCAATGTAGCCGCCGCCGGCAAGCCCGGTGATAAGCAGGAAGCCGCGCCCGACCAGTTTGTGCTCGGCGCGCGCGGCGACCTCATCCGAATGCTTCCAAAGCGCCGTCATCGCGGCATGGCTTGCACGGAGCGCATCCTTGCCGAGTTCTGGCACACCGAAATAGGCGGATTTGCCGGTAATCGAGATATCGGTGATGAAGAAGCCGATCTGCGCCGCATAAACGGCCAGGCGGGTCGGCTCGACATAGACGCTGAAATCGGGTGCTGTGACCTCGCCGGTCTCGATGCGTCCGACGAAGTGCTTGATCCCGGCGGAAATGCCGGTGCCGGGCTGGCCGCTCTCCTCGTCGCCGATGAAAGCGAAGGCGACGTCGCCCTTGAGGCGAACGCCTGCCTTGTCGAGTAGCGCGAGTGCCGCCAGCGAAGCAGTGATGCCGGCCTTGAGGTCGCCTGAGCCGCGGCCCCAGACAGCACCATCAATGATCGGGGCGGCGAACGGATCCTCACGCTCGGTGCCTGCCCAATGCTCGCGCCAGCCGTCGACATGGACGGTGTCGGTATGGCCCATGAACAGCAGGCGCTTTCCCTGGTCGGACCCCTTGCGCTCGCCCCAGATGTTGGGCCGCCCGGGAAGAAATTCCGTCCTGGTCAGGCCGCTGAGGTCAAGGTCGCGCATCCTGGCTTCTAGGAAGTCGACGAAGTTGGCTTCGTTGCCGGTGATGCTCTCTCGGCCGATGGCGCGGCGAAACAGCGTTAGTGCGTCGTCGCGGTCGAGCGCTGCCTGCAGGCGGGCGGTAATATCGTGAGTCATATCGCGGCCTCCTTCAGGGCGGCGGCCTGGGCAGGCGGCAGCGAAATCCGGCCATCAGGCGCGTCGACGCCGAACAGCGTGTTGTGCAACTGGCCAAGGCCGATTGCCGCCGCGCCAATGAGGGCTGCGCGTGCGCCGAGTTCGCTCGCCTCGACCCTGACCGGATAGGGGAAGCATAGCGGCAGAAGCGCCTGCACCCTGGACAGGATTTCGGGCCGCAACCCAATCGAGCCGCCGAGGATAAACTTTTCTGGATTGGCGATTGCCGCGATTGCCGCAACGCCTTGCGCCAGATGGCGGGCAGTTTCGTCGAGCACGGTGAGCGCGTCCTTGTCGCCAAGCGCGGCATTCTCGAATATTGCCGGCACCGAGACCTGCCTGCCGGTGAGAGCGTGGTAGCGATCGGTCATGGCGTGGGTGGCCACCGCGCGTTCGAATGCGCCGGTGCGCAGTGATTCCTCGGTGAAGGGATCGGCCCCGATCGGCATGAAACCGATCTCGCCGGCGGCGTGCCCAGCACCCCGCACCAGATGGCCGCCCAGCATCAGCCCGCTGCCGATGCCGGTGCCGAGCGCGATGTAGGCGAGATTGTCGATGCCCTGGCCTTGGCCGAGCCAGTTCTCGCCAAGCACCGCGAGATTGACGTCGTTCTCGATCATCACCGCGACGCCGAGCGCTTCTTCGAAGGCATCCAGCACATTCATTGTGTCGAAGCCGGCAATGTTCGGCGCCATTAAAATGCGGCCGGTGGCCGGGTCAGGAGCGCCAGGCGCGCCGATGACGGCCAGGCGTATCTTCTTGCGCGCGACGTGCTGTCTGGCCGCGGCATCGAAGGCCAGCGCTGCAATCTGATCGACGACGAACTGGCCGCCGCGCGGGTCGGTCGGTGTGGCGGCTTCGGCAAAGATCTGGCAGGCAAGGTCCGTCAGCGCGACCCGCACCTTGGTGCCGCCAAGGTCGACGGCGATGATATAGGCTGCGTCGTGGACCAGTTCGTAGGTGACGGCGGTGCGCCCGACATGGCCGCTGGTGCGGCCGGTTTCCTGGACCCAGCCCTCCTGCTCGAGCCCGCGCATGATTTCGGAGATGGTCTGCTTCGACAGGCCCGTCAGCTTGGCGATCGAGGCGCGGGAGATCGGCCCGCCCTGGACGATCGCTTCCATCACGGAGCGCTGTGAGAACTGACGGGATATGCGCGGCAGGTCAGTCACATTGAACTCCCGTTAATTCGTTCTATGACCGAACTTATTGTTCGGAACTGGACCTGTCAATGTATGTTCGCGAGCGGCCGTTTTTGCACGCGAACATTGATCCGGAGGCAGGATTCAGGCGCGGTGCTGCCGTTCGGCAGAAGATAAATGCGGTCAGGGAGTGGCTGGATCAGCTTCTTGAATCAATTGGGCGAACAGCTTCGCAGCGCATTGACAAATAACGATCATGCTAGTCTCTGAGGGGCACTGTTTTCTACAGGAGATCAATACAGCGGATGGTTCGCCGGTCCATATCTCTCGTATTCTCTCGTATGGGTCTGTCGAACCATGGGACGATGAACGAGACCAACTATTGGCTTCGAGAATATCGGTGATGTACCGCGGTCTGCGTCCCAGTGAATGGCTCAAATGGGGCCGGCAGCGGAACGTCCGTTTGCAGTTTGCAAACGTGGATAACTACCATACCGCCTTAACTCGCAAAGACCCGTTTGACGCCAACTGGGCTGGCCCGAAGCCGACCTCTCCGTCCAGCATAGTCCGATCATATTCGGCGCAAGCTGCTCGCTTGAACCGTGGGATAGAATTCCGCCAATCTCGACCCGCCTATGCCTGGGTGGCCCCTGCTCACAATCACGAGCGTAGCGCCATCTTTCCGAATGGCCGGGTGAGGCTGGAGAAATCGCCGCTGAACCTTCTCGACCAGCCATTCTCCGGCTTTGGCAAAAAGCCGGTTCGAAGGCTTTTCCGCCATGTGCCGTTGCCTTTCGCAACGAACGGTCAACCGACTGTGAATAGCACTTGCAGGCACGTGGTTGTCAGGCGCCCACCGAACTTGACAAGCAGTCTTGCAGGAACTGCGTCGAGCACTGAACGTTTGACCAAGCGCGGGCATCTCCGCCTTGGCTAAGGACCATCAATGTTCACGTTCATGTTTGCCACCGGCATCGAGAACAGCACCCCCACCATTCGACAAGGCCGGGAGCGCGTCGACGAAATGGAAAAATGCCGCTTCTACGAACGATGGCGCACCGACTTCGAACTGGTCCAGGATCTCGGGGTGCATTTCCTCCGCTACGGACCTCCCATCCACAAAACATGGCTGGGTGACGGACGTTATGATTGGGCATTCGCCGATGAGACCTTCGCGGACCTGAAGGCGAAAGACATTCTTCCGATCGTCGACCTTTGCCATTTTGGCGTGCCGGACTGGATTGGCAACTTCCAGAACCCGGACTTTCCGACACTATTCGAGCACTACGCCAGGGATTTCGCGATGCGCTATCCGTGGATCCAGCTCTTCACCCCAATAAATGAGATGTTCATCTGCGCCACCTTTTCGGCCCGCTGGGGATGGTGGAACGAACAACTGAGCAGCGACACTGCTTTCGTCACCGCCCTCAAGCACATCGTGAAGGCGAACGTGCTTGCCATGCGGGCGATTCTCGAGGTGCGGCCGGACGCCATCTTCATTCAGAGCGAATCCTCGGAATACTTCCACGCCGATTCTCCCGAGGCGGTCGGCAGAGCGGAACGGTTCAACAGCGAGCGTTTCCTGTCGCTTGACCTCAACTACGGTCATGACGTCGACGCGCACACCTATCGCTATCTTCTCGAAAACGGGATGACGGCCGAAGAATACAGTTTCTTCCTGGAAAGCCATCTGCGCAGGCATTGCGTGATGGGCACCGACTATTACCAGACCAACGAACATCGGGTTTGGGCAGACGGAACGACGTCCGGGTCCGGCGAGGTGTTTGGCTATGACGAGATCACGCGGCAGTACTTCAACCGCTACCGGTTTCCCGTAATGCATACGGAGACCAACATCAGCGAAGGCCCCAATGGAGACGAGGCCGTCTATTGGCTGTGGAAAGAGTGGGCCAACGTGCTGCGGATCCGCAACGATGGCATCCCCATCGTAGGCTTCACCTGGTACTCGCTGACGGATCAGGTGGACTGGGACAGTGCGCTTCGGGAGAACAACGGACGGATCAATCCGCTCGGCCTCTATGACCTCGACCGAAATCCGAGGGCGGTGGGGCGCGCTTTCAAGGCGCTGATCGCGAACTGGAACAAGCTGTTGGCCACACAAAGTGTCTGCCTTGCTTTGCCGGTCTTTCTTCCCTCACAGCAAGACGATGCCATTGTTCGCGCGCAACAGGATTATGCGCGCAGCCTGCTGAGCGTGGATCGGGTCGCTGAAGGCTGGACTGAACCACTTGCTGCTCCCCAGAAAGAGGTCGAACCCGATGCGCCTGGATAACAAGACTGCATTGTAACCGGTGCTGCAAGCGGCATTGGACTGGCCATCGCCATGCGGTTGGGCACCGAAGGTGCACGGGTGAGCCGACGTGGGTGGAGGCAAGGTCGAGAAGGCGCGCATCGGTTCGACAAGGGGCGCGCCGGGGAGGCCGCTATCACGGTGCTGTCGACTTGCGCTCACGCGTTCGGCAGGTTGGTAATAATCGTCAACAACGCGCCGGCCTGATAATCTTTAACCATTGAGGCATTCACTAGAGCGGGCTGGCTGAAGGTGCTGAGCGTCGACCTGCTGGGAGCAATTTATTTCGCCGGAAAGGCATTCGCTCATATGACATCTGGGGGCGTCATCGTAAAATATATTGAGTGTGCGCGGTCGAGACGAGCTCCGAATGTCGAGCTATACGCCGCGGCAAAGGCCACCCTCCTGTCTCTAACCGAGACCCGACGCAGTTCGCACCTTGGCCGACTGGGCATGAATCCGGACGATTACCGAACCAAATGGAACCTGCCTCGCAATTACCCGATGGTGGCACCCAACTATTCGGGAAGCGTTCCGCATATCGCCTCTAACACCCAGTAGCGGACAGCTCTCGCCTGAGGCGTCAGTCGTCGTTGAAGCGCTCCGGCATCGCATTCGAGGCCAAGGCTGGTGCACAAGGATCATGACATCGAATTCCACTCTTTACAGGAACAAGTGCCTTTCCTCGGGATTAGGATTCGACGCCGCAACGGCGTCGAACCCCAAAGGAGACTCACATGAAACGTAAGATTTTGACAGCTACAGCGATCTCTCTCTGTCTCGCCACCGCGGCCTTGGCGCAGTCGTCGGGAACATCCAGCGGCACGAACGGAACGTCCGGCTCATCGGCCGGGTCCAGTATGAGCTCTACGTCCGGCTCCGGCCAAAGCGGTATCCCGAGCGGCTGGGACAGCAAGCTCTCCGGCTCATTCTTCAGCGACGCCAATTCGGGAAGACTTCTGTCGCAGGATGAGATCCGCAAGAACTGGTCGTCCCTGAGCTCTGAACAGCAGGCACAGGTTCGCTCCGACTGCTCGAGGATGACGGCCAGTAACGGCACTGGCTCTGGCACAATGACCGGCACGTCAGGTAGCTCGGCTTCGACCGGCAGTGATACAACGGCGAGTATCGGCACCGGCTCTGGCACAGCCACCGGCACTTCAGGCAGCTCTGGTTCGACCGGCAGTAACACCACGGCCAGCAACAGCACTGGTTCGGGTACAACCACCGGCACGTCGGGATCCTCGAATACAGCTGGCGATACGACCGCCAGCACCAGCACGGGTTCGGGCGCGAACTCGGCTGCTCAAATGGCTTCGATGCAGCAGCTCTGCACCCAGGTTCAAGGGATGTGACTGAATGCGGGCTCCGGGCCGGCTTGGCCGAGATAGAAGAGGCCTTGACGGCCCGGACATCGCTTTGGTTTGGTAGCCATTCGGCGCTGAAGTCGGCCGGTGATCGGTGTCACAACTCGGCGCTTGTATCGCCGGCGACCGTCCCTCGCCAATAGCGCGCTTCGCGTCGAGACACTTCTCTCGGGCAAGGGCAAGTGAGATTCCGTCCCGTCCATACCTGCCAAGACAGACCGTCTCGCGGCGTCCGTTGAGCCTGTAATCCAGCCGAAAGGAGATCGCGCCACTAGGCATGACGCGAACATACATGCCGTCGCGGTAAGCAATCTTGTAGATTTTCACTTTTGGTTCAGGGCTTTAAGGGCGACGTCCGTCAGCATTCCCCGCTACCTCCTGAAAAGTACCGTCAGTACAATTTCGAGGCTCTTCGGCAGAACATTCGTTTTATCTTCAGTGCCTTAAGGCATCAAAAAACACCGTCAGAGCCTCATTGGATCTGACGGTACTTCGAAAAATCTGAGCTAGCAATTTGCGGAAGGTCCGTCAGCCGGTCCGTCAAATCCAATCTCCGCACCGATTGTCGCTAATTGTCTCCGAATAAATTTATACGTGTTATCAAATGGTTGTGGCGTACAATCGCGTGTTTCCGGCGGCGTTTGGGTAGGTCTGAATCATTCCCACTCGATGGTGCCTGGCGGCTTCGACGTCACGTCGTAGACGACGCGGTTGATGCCGCGGACTTCGTTGATGATGCGGGTGGCCGCCGCGCCGAGGAAAGCCATGTCGTAGTGGTAGAAGTCGGCGGTCATGCCGTCGACGGACGTCACGGCGCGCAGCGCGCAGACGAATTCGTAGGTGCGGCCGTCGCCCATCACACCGACGGTCTGCACCGGAAGCAGCACGGCGAAAGCCTGCCAGATGGCGTCGTAGAGGCCGGCCTTGCGGATCTCGTCGAGATAGATGGCGTCGGCCTCGCGCAGGATTTCGAGCTTCTCGCGGGTGATACCGCCGGGGCAGCGGATGGCAAGGCCTGGTCCAGGGAACGGATGGCGGCCGATAAAACTTTCGGGCAGGCCGAGTTCCTTGCCCAGTGCCCTCACCTCGTCCTTGAACAGTTCGCGCAGCGGCTCGACCAGTTGCATGTTCATGCGCGCCGGCAGGCCGCCGACATTGTGGTGCGACTTGATGGTCACCGACGGGCCGCCGGTGAAGGAGACGCTCTCGATGACGTCGGGATAGAGCGTGCCTTGCGCCAGGAAATCGGCGCCGCCGAGTTTCTTGGCCTCTTCCTCGAACACTTCGATGAACAGCCGGCCGATGGTCTTGCGCTTCTTCTCGGGGTCGGACTCGCCTTCCAGCGCCGAGATGAATTTTTCCGACGCGTCGACCAGGATCAGCGGCAGATTGTAGTGCTGGCGGAACATCGCCACCACGCCGGCGGCCTCGTCCTTGCGCATAAGGCCATGGTCGACAAGAATGCAGGTCAGCTGGTCGCCTACCGCTTCGTGGATCAGCAAGGCAGCGACCGATGAATCCACGCCGCCAGACAGCGCGCAGATCACCTTGCCCTTGCCGACCTGCTCGCGAATGGTTTCGACCGCATGCTCGCGATAGGCGCGCATCGTCCAGTCGCCTTCGATGCCGGCGATGTTGTGCACGAAGTTTCTCAGCAGCCTGGCGCCATCCGGCGTATGCACAACTTCCGGGTGGAACATGATGCCGTACATCTTGCGCGCGACGTTGCCGAAAATGGCGAAGGGCGAGCCTTCCGACTTGCCGAAGACCTCGAACCCCTTGGGCAGCGAGATGACGCGGTCGCCATGGCTCATCCACACCTGGTGGCGCTGGCCTGGCGCCCACAGGCCCTCGAACAGCGGGCTGTCCTTCTCGATCTCGACGAAGGCACGGCCGAATTCGCGATGGTTCGAGCTTTCGGCTACGCCGCCCATCTGCACGCACATGGCCATCTGGCCGTAGCAGATACCGAGCACCGGCACGCCGGCATCGAAGACGATCTGCGGCGCGCGCGGGCTGCCGATGTCTGATGTCGAGGCGGGACCGCCCGACAGGATCACGGCTTTTGGATTGATACGCTTGAAGGCAGCTTCGGCCGATTGAAATGGCACGATCTCGGAAAACACGCCGGCCTCGCGGATGCGGCGGGCGATGAGCTGCGTAAACTGGCTGCCGAAATCGACAATCAGGACTGTATCGGGATGATTGGCTGTCGTCATGGCGAGCCTTTAGAGAAAGAAACGAGTCGGCGCAATGGGGTGCGTAGCCCGACTTTCAGAGCGCTGCCGGCTCTTGCCCAGGCTGCTCCTTGTGTAGCGTGCCGGAGCCGATGGCCTGTTCGAGGCGCACGACTGCATCCGCCAGCTTCTCGTCGATGACATGCAGATATTCGGTCCAGTCGCCAACGTGGCGCAGATCGGCTGCACCGTCTGAAATGCCGCGCAGGCCGATAAGCGGGACATCGAACAACTGGCAGGCGCGCAGGCAGGCGAAGGTTTCCATGTCGACCATGTCGGCGGCGATGGCGTCATAGGCGGCACCGGTGATGACGGCGCCGCCGGTCGACATGCTGGCTTCTTTAATGCCCGGTATCCTGAACGGCAGCGGCACTGTCACCGGCAGGTCGAGAAACGGCGTAACCCCTTTCTCGAAGCCCAGCGGCGAAGCGTCGATGTCGCGATAGCTGACCGAGACCGCCTGGTAGATTTGCGTCTGTTCAAGCGTGCGGCTGCCGGCGGAGCCGAGCGAGACGACGAGATCGGGCAACGCCTTCTCGGATTTCAGCCATGACAGTTCGGCGCCGAGCCGCACACCTGCCTCTACCGGGCCGACGCCCGTCATCAGCGGCGTGAACAGTTTCTGCAGATGCGGACCGTACTCGGCCTGCGCCGCCATGACGAAAAGAACGTCCTTGCCGCCAATTCGCGACACTTTGCCGGTCATGAATTCGACTCCCTCGGCTGCGGAACAAAAAGGGCGGTGCTCTCGTCGCCTGCCGGCCCTTCGCTATGGCTCCGGGTCGCTCGAAAAGCCAATTTGGGGGCTTTTCGTCGGTTACACGGACCACTCCTCATCCCGCTATCCCGTCACGGCCAACCACCGTCATCATCGTGCCGGTCATGGTCGCGATCAGCTTGGCCTCGCCATCGGCGGCAAAGGCGTACGCCTGGCCATCGGCGACAATGATGGTGCGGCCGGGTTTGGTCACCGAGCCGCGGAACAGGAAGCGTTCGCCCCGGCCGGGCGCCAGGAGGTTGACCTTGAATTCGATGGTCAGCACGCCGGAATTTTCCGGCATCAGCGAGAACGCGGCATAGCCGCAGGCCGAGTCCAGCGCCGTCGAAATCACCCCGGCATGGAGGAAACCGTGCTGCTGGGTCAGTGCCTGGGAATAGGGCATTTCGATCTCGATGATGCCCGGCGTCACAAGGGTCAGCTCGGCGCCAATGGTCGCCATCGCCTGCTGGCGGGCGAACGACGCCCTGACGCGGTCCTCATATTCGGGTGCGGGTACGATCTTTGCTGCCATGGCCATCGCCCTGATTTATCTGCAAAGCTTATCGCAGACGCCTGAACGCCACGCAAATGCTTTTGCTGCACTGCAGCAAAGCACTCAGTTCAACAGGAGCAGCGACGCGTTGAGCAAGGTGGCGAAGGCTACCCACGCGGCATAGGGCGCAAACAGCCAGCCGGAAACCCGGTCGCGGTTCCACACCGTGGCTATGAACAGCGCAATGCTGGCGAGAAGAGCCAGGATCACGACCAGTGCCGGCCCCATCTGTTTGGCGCCGAAGAAAGTCGGCGACCACGCGAAGTTCAGAACAAGCTGGAGGGCCCAGATCTTCATCGCGGCGGCTGCTCGTTCCCGCTCCCATGTCCGCCAGCCGGCCACGGCGATCAGCACATAGAGGAGCGTCCAGGCCGGCGCGAAGACCCAGTTGGGCGGGTTGAAGGGCGGCTTGGCGAGCGAGGCATACCATTCACCCGGCAGCGTCGCATAGCCGATCAACAGGCCGCCGCCGAGCACCAGAAGGAGGAAAAGCAGAAGCGACACATATCTTTGCAAGAATTCTACCCCGTCTGGCGGCCGACGCCGCGCATCTGCAACTGGAGCGCTATGTCAGCCTGTCAATCGCAGCGTCAATTCGCCCGACGCAGCGCACAGAAATAGAAGCCGTCGGTGCCGCTCAGAGCCGGCGACAGCGAGATATCGCTTGTCTTGCCGATCCGGGCGGCCGCTGCGTGACCGGGGAAGCTGATATCCCAGAGCGCGCGATGATCGACCGGGACGAAGCCCTTGTGCCGTTCGCGAAAGGCGGCGACCTGCTCGCCATTCTCCTCGTCGAACACCGAACAGGTGATGTAGACCAGCAGGCCGCCCGGTTTGACATAGGCATTCGCCGCATCGAGGATCGCCGACTGCTCGCCCTTGCGGGCATCGAGCTGTCTTTGCGTCAGCCGCCATTTGGCGTCTGGACGGCGCCGCCAGGTGCCGCTGCCGGTGCAGGGCGCATCGACCAGCACGATGTCCATGTGGCCTGCGAGGGGGCTGAGCTCAGCCGGCTTGGTGACAACCTGGACGTTGCGGTTTTCCGAACGGCGGATGCGGTCGAAGATCGGCGCCAGCCGCGCCTTTTCGGCATCATGGGCGAAGACCTGGCCTTTGTTGGCCATCGCCGCAGATAGCGCCAGCGTCTTGCCGCCGGCGCCGGCGCAGAAATCGAGCACCTGCATCCCGGCTTGCGCGCCGGCAAGGGTTGCAACGATCTGCGAACCCTCGTCCTGAACCTCGAACCAGCCCTTTTGGAAAGCCGGCTCGGCCTGTACGTTGGGGTGCCGGCCGTCGCCGTCGATGGGCGGGATGCGAATGCCTTGCGGCGCAATAGCAGCTGCCTTGGCGCCGGTGTCGGCGAGTTCCGCCAGCACTTTGGCGCGGTCGGACTGCAGCGTGTTGACCCTGATGTCGAGCGGCGGGCGGGTCGCCAAAGCCGCCCCTTCCGCAACCCAGTCTGCGCCAAAGGCTCGTTCGAACAACGGCGCGCACCAGTCGGGTACGTCCGCCCGCACCGCCTCCGGCGCGTCTTCAGGCCGGCGCTCGGCCAGCGCCTGCAACTCGGCGGCGCTGAGCAGCGGCGGCGCGAACTTGTCACCCTGGAGCGCATCGTTAAGCGATTGCGGCGTCTGGCCCCATTCGATGAGCAGCGCGCCGAAGCCGATGGCGCGGGGCGTGTCTTCACCCAAAAGCCAGCCGGCGGAACGTTTGTGGCGCAGCGCGTCGTAGACGATGTTGCCGATCGCCGCGCGGTCGCCGCCGCCGGCAAAGCGATGCGACAGGCCCCAATCTTTCAGCGCATCGGCCACCGGCCGGTGGCGCCGGCCAATGTCGTCCAGCACTTCAATGGCTGCCGCCAGCCGTCCGCCCAGTCGCATTCGTCATTCCACCTATCGAGCACAGTATCCTTCGGCCTGCTCTTAGAGCGTTTCGCGTCGAGATTGAACCCCGCTTGAATTTCGCGGCGACGAGGCCTTCCGCTCGCGGCCGACGATTTTCCCCGCCGGCAAATGTCCGCCCGCCGGCGATAACAAATCTCAAATATATGCAAGATCTCTAATGTTGGTAACTGGCCGCCGTAAGCACGATCTGTGGCGCAATTGCTCTGCTTTCCAAGCTTTTGCGTTGGGAATACTCTTTGCGCCATGATTCGCGGCGCGGAAAAGCGGACCGACGGATCGATACGAGGAGAGGGCAATGAAAACGTATCTTGCGGAAGTTCTAGGGACATTTCTATTGGTGTTTATCGGCACGGCGTCGGTGGCGACGGGTGGCTTTCTCGCCGACTTGCCGCTGGGCCAGGAAGCCATCGGCCTGGCGTTCGGCATCGGCCTGATTGCGGCGGCTTACGCGGTGGGTCCCATCTCAGGCGCACATCTCAACCCGGCCGTCACGCTCGGCGTCTTCCTTGCCGGCCGGCTGCCGGCCAAGGATGTGATTCCTTACTGGATCGCGCAGATCATCGGCGCCATTCTGGCCTCGCTGGCGCTGTGGATCATCGTCTCCGGCCAGACCGGCGGGCACACCACCGGTTTCGGCGCCAATGGCTGGGACGTGGCGAAATGGGGGACGAGTTCGGCCTTCCTGTGGGAGCTGATCGGCACCTTCACCTTCGTCACAGTCATCCTCGGCGTCACCGCCGAGAAGCACTCGACGGCGTTCGCCGGCCTGGTCATCGGCCTGACGCTGGCCGGACTGCACTTCGCAATGATCCCGGTGACCGGCACCTCGCTCAATCCGGCGCGTTCGATCGGCCCGGCGCTGTTTACCGGCGGCGCAGCCCTCAGCCAGCTCTGGCTGTTCATCGTTGCGCCGCTGATCGGCGGCGCAATCGCTGGCGTCGTCGCCAAGGCACGCATCTTCGAAAAGGACTGATTTCGAAGCCTGCGAAAACGAAGGGCGCGGGCCTCGGCCCGCGCCCTTCGTTTGGGAGGTTGTATCAGGCAGCGATGTCGAAACGGTCGGCGTTCATCACCTTGGTCCACGCCTTGACGAAATCGCCAACGAATTTCTGCCCGGCATCCGCCGACCCGTAGACCTCGGCCAGCGCGCGCAGCTGCGCATGCGAGCCGAAGATCAGGTCGGCGCGTGTGGCGGTCCACCTGACTGCCCTGGTCTTGCGGTCGCGTGCTTCATAGACCTCATGCGAGCCCGGCTCGGAGGCCGGATCCCAGATGGTGCTCATCGAGAGCAGGTTGACGAAGAAGTCGTTCGTCAGCGTGCCCGGCCTGTCGGTCAACACACCATGCTTCGAGCCGCCGGTGTTGGCGCCGAGCACGCGCAGGCCACCAACCAGCACCGTCATCTCCGGCGCCGTCAGGTTGAGCAGTTGCGCCCGGTCGACCAGCATGGCTTCGACCGACATCGGCGGTTTGCCCCTGACATAGTTGCGGAAGCCGTCAATTTTCGGCTCGAGCGCCGCAAAGGAATGGACGTCGGTCTGCGCCTGCGAGGCGTCGGTGCGGCCGGGCGTGAAGGGAACCTTCACCGCATTGCCGCCATCCGTTGCGGCTTTCTCGACCGCGGCGACGCCGCCGAGCACGATGAGGTCGGCCAGCGAGACCTTCTTGCCGCTTGCGTTGAACTCGTTCTGGATGGCTTCGAGCTTCGCCAGCACGGTAGCCAGTTCGACAGGCTGGTTGACCTCCCAGTCCTTCTGCGGCGCCAGGCGAATGCGCGCGCCATTGGCGCCGCCGCGCTTGTCGGAGTTGCGGAAGGTCGAGGCCGAGGCCCAGGCGGTCGAGACCAATTGCGAAACGCTGAGGCCCGAAGCCAGGATCTTGGCCTTCAGCAATGCAATGTCCTGGTCGCTGACCAGCTCATGGTCGACGGCCGGAACCGGATCCTGCCAGATCAGCTCTTCCTTCGGCACCAACGGGCCGAGATACCGCACGACCGGCCCCATGTCGCGATGGGTGAGCTTGTACCAGGCACGGGCGAAGGCATCGGCGAACTGCTCCGGATGCTCATGGAAGCGGCGCGAGATCTTCTCATAGGCCGGGTCGGCCCGCAGCGCGAGGTCGGTGGTCAGCATTGCCGGCGCATGACGCTTCGAGGGATTGTGCGCGTCCGGCACCGTAACCGCGCCAGAGCCGCCCTTCGGCGTCCACTGATAGGCCCCGGCCGGGCTCTTGGTCAGCTCCCATTCGAAGTTGAAGAGATTGTCGAAGAAGTTGTTGCTCCACTTGGTCGGCGTCGTCGTCCAGGTAACTTCGAGGCCGGATGTGATCGCGTCGCCGGCAATGCCGGTGGCATGCTTGCTCGACCAGCCGAGGCCCTGCGCCTCGATGCCCGCGCCTTCCGGCTCGGCGCCGACCAGTGTTGCATCACCGGCGCCATGGGTCTTGCCGAAGGTGTGGCCGCCGGCGATCAGCGCCACGGTTTCCTCATCGTTCATTGCCATGCGTCCGAAGGTCTCGCGGATGTCGCGGGCCGAGGCCAGCGGATCCGGCTTGCCGTTCGGCCCTTCCGGGTTGACGTAGATCAGGCCCATCTGCACCGCGCCGAGATGGCCGTGCAACTCACGGTCGCCGGAATAGCGCTTGTCGTCGAGCCACTTGGTTTCCGAACCCCAGTCGACATCCTGCTCGGGCTCCCAGACATCGGCGCGGCCACCGGCAAAGCCAAAGGTCTTGAAGCCCATCGATTCCAGCGCGACGTTGCCGGTGAGAATCAACAGGTCGGCCCAGGAGATCTTGCGGCCGTATTTCTGCTTGACCGGCCACAAAAGCCGGCGCGCCTTGTCGAGATTGGCGTTGTCCGGCCAGCTGTTCAGCGGCGCGAAACGCTGCTGGCCCGCACCGGCGCCACCCCGGCCGTCGCCGATGCGATAGGTGCCGGCGCTGTGCCAGGCCATGCGGATGAACAGCGGCCCGTAATGGCCGAAATCGGCCGGCCACCAATCCTGCGAATCCGTCATCACCTTGTGCAAATCCTCGATCACCGCGTCGAGGTCGAGCGTCTTGAACTCCGCGGCGTAGTCGAAAGCTTCGCCCATTGGGTCCGAAAGGCTCGACTGCTGGTGGAGAACGCCGATGTCGAGCTGGTTCGGCCACCAGTCGCGGTTGGTCCTGGCGGAGGTTCCATGCGCGACCGGGCATTTGCCGGCGCTGTTGTCGTCGGTCATCGCGTCCATCTTGGCCTCCGAATTGCTGATTTATGTGTTGTTTTTTCCGGGCCGGCCGGGAGCCGCGCCACTCTGGAATGGTTCCAGACTAAGCCGTCTCTTCGATAAAAACAAATTGCCTTTCCTGTTTGTTGCGATAGGCTTTCCTTATGATTGGCTTGACCGTGCGGCAGATGCAATATTTCGAGGCTTTGGCGCAAACGCTGCATTTCGGCCGCGCCGCAAAACTCGCCGGTGTCAGCCAGCCGGCGCTGTCCGCGCAAATCGCCGAGATGGAGCAAAGGCTGAACTGCCGGCTGTTCGAGCGCGGCGGCAAGACGGTGCGGATGACGGAAGAGGCGCAAGCGCTGCTGCCACGCATCGAGCGCATCCTGCGCGATATCAGCGACGTCGAGACGACGGCCCGGCGCGGCCGCCCGGCCATGGAAGGCCGCTTCCGGCTAGGCATCATCCCGACCGTGGCGCCGTATCTTTTGCCGCATGTGCTCCCGGAACTGAAACGGCATTTTCCGTCCCTGCAGCTCGAACTGCGCGAAGCAGTGACGGCATCACTGGTCGAGGACACGGCAACCGGACGGCTCGACGCCTTCATCGCCGCGCTGCCGCTCGAGCAGCCGGGCCTGGTCACCGAGGAACTGTTCGCCGACCGCTTCTTCCTCGCCGTGCCAGCCGGAGATCCAGCCTTCGCCTCGCCACCGGTGCCGCCGGAAAGCCCGGCGCTGGAGCGGTTGATGCTTTTGGAGGAAGGCCACTGCCTGCGCGAACAGGCGCTGGCCCTGTGCGGCAGCGTGCGTCCCGTAGCGATGGCAAGCTACGGCGCCACCAGCCTGACGACGCTGCTGCAGATGGTGGCGCATGGTCTCGGCGTCACGCTCATCCCCGAAATGGCGGCAAGGCCGGCCAGCGCCATGCCGGACCTCAAGATCGTGCCGTTCCAGGAGCCAATGCCGCAACGCACGATCTGCCTCGCCTGGCGCCGCAACAAGGTGCGGCATGATGAATGCGTGGAACTGGCGAAGATCATTCGGGGGTTGGATGCGGCGGTGCTGGGGGTGTAAGTCGTTCGGGTCTTAGATGGCGCCTTGGGAACCCCGAAAAGAAACTCAAATCAGGCGCGTTCGAGAATACCCGCCTTGATGGTTGGTCGCCAGATCGCACCAAAGCCTCAAGGGATAAATACCAGAAATACATACGTAAAAAACACAACGGCATGGACGATTCCGGTCAGGAAGGTCGTCCTTTCGTTGCTAAAGCTTACGCCGCATATGAAAAGCGCTAAAACCAAAAGTACGGCGTCAGCTTCCGGGAGCCCCAGGGTCAACCCTCGTCCCGTAAGCAGGCTGGCTGCTGCGACCGCAGGTATCGTCAAACCAATCGTGGCGCAAGCCGAACCCATTGCGACATTCAGGCCGCGCTGCAGCTCATTGTTGAGTGAAGCGCGAACCGCCGAAATGGCTTCCGGCATCAAAACCAGACCCGCGATCATTGCCCCCACAATGCTGTCAGCCTGGGTCACCTGGTAAGCAACGAGCGCATTTTCAACACTTGCGGCGACCTGCTCGGCGAGCATGACAATTCCGATCAGTCCGATTACCAGGAGCAGAGCGCTGGAAGAGATGCTTTTGTGAGGGGCGGTTCGCGCCGAAAGGTCGTGTGCCAGTCCTTCGATGAAATCGTCCCGGTGCCGGACTGTCTGCGCGAACACAAAGCTTGCATAGAGCAGCACGGAAAGAACGCTTACCGGGCCAAGCTGAGCTGCCGAAAATGTGCCGGGATCGGTGGTCCGCGTGTAGGTCGGCAGGATAAGCGTCATGACGGTCAGTGCGGCCAAAACCGCCAGATATGCGCTGGTCCCTTGCCGGACAATTGCCTGCTTGCGATGCCGCCAGCCGCCAAACGTGAGACACATTCCGACAACGCCGGTGGAGGCAATCATCACTGTCGAGAAGACCGATTCACGTGCAAGCGTGGGGTTGTTCTCTCCATGCAGCATCATGGAAACGATGATCGACACTTCGATTGCCGTCACGGCAAAAGTCAGCACCAATGTGCCGTAAGGCTCCCCCACACGGTGGGCCACCGCCTCGGCGTGATCGAGCACCACGAAAATAGTGATGAACATGATCGCACTCGAGAGCGCTCCGACGAGAATCCTGACGCTCGGCGAACCTTCGTCCACCGATAGCCCGCTGACTCTGACCGCAACGGCCAGTGCCAGCGCGGCCAAAGGCATCGCATAGGAAGTCGCTGATCGTGCGAAACCAGTCATTCAAGCCCCAATGCGTTCGGCGAACCTTGCGGAAGCCTGTCGAGCACCCCAATGTCGTTTCGAAGCCCGGCAGTCCCGTCCCCGGCGTTCAACCCTCAAGCCGTCTTCTGCACCACCAGCCCCAGTTCCTCCACCATCGCTTCCCGCATCAGAAACTTCTGCGGCTTGCCCGTCACCGTCATCGGCAGTTCGGTGCGGAAGCGGATGTAGCGGGGGATTTTGTAGTGGGCGATCTGGCCGGCGCAGAAATTCTTGATCTCCTGCTCGGTGGCGATCTGGTTGGGCTTCAGCACGATCCAGGCGCACAGCTCCTCGCCATATTTGGCGTCGGGAATGCCGAACACCTGCACCTCCTTGACCTTGGGATGGCGGTAGAGGAATTCCTCGACCTCTCTGGGATAGACGTTTTCGCCGCCGCGGATGACCATGTCCTTGACCCGGCCGACAATGTTGCAATAGCCCTCGGCGTCGATGGTGGCGAGATCACCGGTGTGCATCCAGCCGTCGGCGTCGATCGCCTCGCGGGTTTTTTCCGCGTCGTCCCAGTAGCCTTTCATGACGGAATAGCCGCGGGTGCACAGCTCGCCCGGCGCGCCGACGGCGACGGTGGCGCCCTCGGCGTCGATGGCCTTGACCTCGACATGCGGATGGATGCGGCCGACAGTGGAGACGCGTTTTTCCAGCGGATCGTCGACGCTGCTCTGGAACGAGACCGGGCTGGTCTCGGTCATGCCGTAGGCGATGGTCACCTCTTCCATATGCATCAGCGTCACCACCTTCTTCATCACCTCGATCGGGCATGGTGAGCCCGCCATGATGCCGGTGCGCAGGCTGGAGAGATCGAAGCTGGTGAAGTCGGCGTGGTCAAGCATGGCGACGAACATGGTCGGCACGCCGTAGAGGCCGGTGCAGCGTTCCTGCGCCACCGCCTTCAGCGTCGCGCCGGCGTCAAAACCCTCGCCAGGAAACACCATGGTCGCGCCCTTGGTGACGCAGCCCATCGTGCCCATCGACATGCCGAAGCAGTGGTAGAGCGGCACCGGGATGCAGAGCCGGTCGTCGACGGTGAGCTTGGTTGCCGCGGTGACGAAATTGCCGTTGTTGACGATGTTGGTGTGGGTCAGCGTCGCGCCCTTGGGCGCGCCCGTCGTGCCCGAAGTGAACTGGATGTTGATGGCTTCGCCCGGCTTCAACCCTTCGGAGATGCGGTCGAGGCTGTCATGCTCGTCACGGCCGGCCATCGACAGCACGTCGGCGAAATTGAACATGCCGGGCGAGTTGTCATCGCCCATGCGGATGACGATCTTCAGCGCCGGCAATTTCTGCGCCTTGAGCTTGCCGGGGGTGGCCTTGGCGAGCTCAGGCGCCAGCGTCTCGATCATGCCGAGATAGTCGGAGGTCTTGAAACTGGCGGCGGTGACCAGCGCCTTGCAGCCGACCTTGTTGAGGGCATATTCCAGCTCCGTCAGCCGGTAGGCCGGGTTGATGTTGACCAGGATCAGGCCGATGCGAGCGGTGGCGAATTGGGTGACCAGCCATTCCCAGCGGTTGGGCGACCAGATGCCGACACGGTCGCCTTTTTCGAGGCCGAGCGCCAGGAAGCCGGCGGCGAGCGTATCGACCGTGTCCGACAATTCGCTCCAGGTGAAGCGCTTGTCCTGGCCGACGAAGACGGCAGCATCCTGCGTGGCGTATTTGCTGACCGTGCCGGAGAAAAGCTGAGGGATCGTCTTGTCGAGCAGCGGCACCGAACGGTCGCCCGACACATGTGCCCGGCCGTCGAGCGGAGCGATGAAAGCCCTGCCGCGCCCGCGCAGATTGGTGGCGTTCTTGAGCTCGTCGAGATTGATCGCCATCGCCGTTTCCTCCCGGGATATGGCGAGCCTATCAGCCTGATGGGATGGTGGAAAGTAGAGGCGGTTCCCCTCCCCCTCGCGGGGAGGGTGCCTCGCGAAGCGAGGCGGGTGGGACCCTCGGCGAAGTGCTCGACTTCCTTGCTCACGGTCGACCCGGCTTGGGTCGTCTCGCGTCGAGCACTGCCGGAGCGACCCCACCCGTCCATCCGCCTTTGGCGGCTGTCCACCCTCCCCTCAAGGGGGAGGGAGCGCGCTCATCTTCGCGGCTATTTCCCGCACTAGCGCCTCATCCGCAGCAGCACGATCTTTCCTGGCAGCCACGAGGCAGGCCTGCGACTTCAGCACAACCCCATCGGCCAGCACCTTGAGATGGTTGGCGCGTAGGGTCGAGCCGGTGGTGGTGATGTCGACGATGACATCGGCAAGGCCTGCCGCCGGCGCGCCTTCGGTGGCGCCGAGGCTTTCGACGATGCGGTAAACCTGGATGCCGTGCTTTTGCGAGAAGAATTGTTGCGTCAGCCGCCAATATTTGGTTGCGATCCTCAGCCGCCTGCCGTGGCGCTGGCGGAAATCGGCGGCGACATCGTCGAGATCGGCCATGGTATCGACGTCGAGCCAGATGGCGGGCACCGCGACCACGACATCGGCATGGCCGAAGCCGAGGCGAGCGACGATTTCGGCGCGCGCCTCCCAGTCGGCGAGGTTTTCGCGCAGCAGATCCTCGCCGGTAATGCCGAGGTCGACCGAACCTTGCCCAATCTCGCCGGCGATTTCGGACGCCGACAGGAACGCCACCTCGATGCCCTCAGTGCCGTCGATGCGGGCGCGGTACTGGCGCTCATCGCCGGGCAGGCTGACGGCAAGCCCGGCCCTGGCCAGTACCTCCACGGCCTGCTCCTTGAGCCGGCCTTTCGATGGGATCGCCAGCGTGATCATTGCGGCTCTCCCCGCAGCGCTTCGATGCGGTCGAGCCAGACAGAGAAGCCGACGCCGGGGATCGGCGTCTTGGCGCCGAGCAGGGTCAGCAGCCGGTCGTAGCGACCGCCGCCGGCCAGCGGCCGCTCGCCACCAAGTGCTGCGATCTCGAAGACGATGCCGGTGTAGTAATCCAGCGGACGGCCGAAGGCAGCGTCGTAGCGGATCGTCTTTGCAGGCAGGCCATGTGCCTCGATGGCTTTGGCGCGGGCGGCGAATTTTTCCAGCGCCGCGCCCAGCGAAAGCCCGGCAGAGGCCGCAAAACTTTCGAGCGCAGCACTCGCGCCGTCGAGCGGCACGTCGATGGCGAGAAAATCCCTGAGCGCCGCAAACGCTTCGTTCGACAACCGCACGCTGCGCAGTTCGGCCTTTTCGATCAGCCGCCGGGCAATGTCGGCGGGCGCGCGTCCGCCGGATGCCAGCAGGCCGGCCTCTTCCATGCCGCCGGCAATGTGGGCGGAAAGCGCTTCGAGATCGCGATCGAGGACAAGGGCCGCGACTTCGCCGTCAAGCTGACCGTTGCGTGGCGGGTTGGCGAGATCGGACAACGCTGCCTGCAGCATCGGCGCCGAACCGAAGGCGCGCGCAAGTCGCATGCGCCAGCCGCGCGGCAGGCCGAGGGCCGCCAGCACCGCCTCGAAGATGGTCTGGTCGCCGAGCGTGATCGCAAGAGGTTGCGCCGGCAGCACCAGCTGCAGCAGCGCGTGCGCATCGGCCAGCGAACGCGCATCGGCCTCGGCCGTATCGCGGTCGCCGAGATCCTCGATGCCGGCCTGAAAGAACTCGTTGCCGCCCTCGCGGCGCTGGCGGAACACTTCGCCGAGATAGGAATAGCGGCGCGGCGTGCCGGCCTGCGAGGCGATGTGGTCGAGGCAGACGGGGATGGTGAATTCGGGCCGCAGACACAGCGTCTTGCCGGTCTCGCTTTCGGTGAGAAAGATGCGGCGGCGCAGATCCTCGCCGGCCATGTCGAGGAATGGGTCGGCCGGCTGCAGCACCGCGACCTCGACCGCATGGGTGTTGCGGGTGGCGAAGAGTTTGGTGATTTCGGATGCGATGGCGGGATAGCGGGAGGTCATGCGTGGCGCGAGGCACCCCCCTCTGGCCTGCCGGCCATCTCCCCCTCAAGGGGGGAGATTGGCAGCTCGGAGCGCAGCGCCTCTTCTTCAACGCCGGAGATTGGCGAAACCATGCGCGACATCCAATCTCCCCCCTTGAGGGGGAGATGGCCGGCAGGCCAGAGGGGGGCGTTCAAGCGCCACCCTTCGCACGGTCAGCGGCCTGCACCGCCAAAATCTTCCTCACCTCGGCGACCAGCTCTCCCTCCGCCACCGTCACCTGCGCCGGGCGGGCAGCCCGCCATTCAGCGTTGTCGGCGATTTCAGCGGACATGCGCGCGCCTTCGATCAGATCCTTGATCTGCAACTCGCCCTTGGCGCGCTCATCGCCGCCCTGGATGATCGCGACCGGGCTACCGCGGCGGTCGGCGTATTTCAGCTGCGCCTTCATGCCGGCGCCGCCGAGATACATCTCTGAGCGGATGCCGGCGGCGCGTAGCTCTGCGACCATCTTCTGGTAGCGGCCAAGGCTTTCCGTATCCTTGTCCATGACCAGCACGACGACCGGCGCGATGACATCGGTGGTGTCCAGCTTGCTGAGGTTCTTCAGCGCCGTCATCAGGCGGGAGACGCCGATCGAAAAGCCGGTCGCCGGCACCGGCTCGCCACGGAAGCGCGAGACCAGCCCGTCATAGCGGCCGCCACCGCCGACCGAACCGAAGCGCACGATCTGGCCGTCTTCGTTGGGGATTTCGGCGAGCAATTCGGCTTCGAAGACCGGGCCGGTGTAGTATTCGAGGCCGCGCACGACGGAGCGGTCCATGGCGATGCGATCTTCGCCATATCCGGCCGCCCTGACCAAGGCTTCAATCGTCGCGAGCTCGCCGACGCCTTCTTGGTAAGTAGAGTTCGAGCTCACTATGGAAACCTGGTCGACCTGTGCGTTCCTTGCCGTGGCGAGAAGAACTGCTTCAGCTTGCCCGTCGTCCAAACCAGCGCCCTTGGCGAAGTCGCCCTCGCCTTCCTTGCCGCCATCCCATCGGCCCGGCCCAAGCAGAAGCTTCACGCCTTCCGGCCCGAGCTTGTCCAGCTTGTCGATGGCGCGCAGCACGGTCAGCCGGCGGCCAGCATTCTCATCGCCGCCAAGGCCAATCGCCTCCAGCACGCCATCCAGCACCTTGCGGTTGTTGACCCGGATGACGTAGTCGCCGCGCTTGATGCCGAGCGCTTGCATCACGTCGGCCATCATCATGGCCATCTCGGCGTCGGCTGCGACGCCCGGCGTACCGATCGTGTCGGCGTCGAACTGCATGAACTGGCGGAAGCGGCCCGGGCCGGGCTTTTCGTTGCGGAACACCCAGCCGGAGCGGTAGCTGCGATAGGGTTTCGGCAGCTTTTCAAAATTTTCGGCGACGTAGCGCGCTGTCGGCGCGGTCAAATCGTAGCGCAGCGACAGCCACTGCTCGTCATCGTCCTGGAAAGAAAATACGCCCTCATTAGGCCGGTCCTGGTCGGGCAGGAACTTGCCGAGCGCATCGGTGTATTCGATCAGCGGCTGGTCGGCCGGCTCGAAACCGTAGAGCTCATAGACCGAACGGATCGTCGCCATCATCTTCTCGACGGCGCGGATATCGTCGGCGCTGCGGTCGGCAAAGCCGCGCGGCAGCCGCGCTTTCGTCTTTTCCGATTTGTCGGCCATGGGATGGGTCTTTTCGCTTAGTAATCGATGACTTGTTTGGAGTGGGCGTGTCCTAACCGAAGCGGCTTGGTGCGGCAAGGGTTTGCGCTCTTTCCTTCTCCTTCGAAACAAAACGCACCAAAAGGAAACAATTCCGCCATCGGCGCGGCATCGTGCCGACACAATCAGAGCCGATAAGCGCGCCGAAACAAAGGGTTGGGCCATGACTGCGGCACACAAGTTCGACATCAGAGACGACGGCCTGCATGAAGTCCGGTTGCGGCCGGCCGAGAGCCGTGCGCAGGTGACGGCGAGCCTCGGTCCGTTTGAGGTCACCGCCGACGAGCGCAAGGGTTCCACCATGCGCGAGGCGCTGATGACTGGATTGCTGGTGATTTATCCGGCCTTTGCGGCACTGGCGGCGATTGTCGCCGGGCTTTTTCTGACGGGCGCCAGCGGGACGTGAGTTCCTTACCCTCCCCCTTGTGGGGAGGGTCGACGCGTAGCGTCGGGGTGGGGGTGCGGCGCCAAGATACCCCCACCCGCGCCTTCGGCGCGACCTCCCCACAAGGGGGAGGTAGGGGGACAGCGCCCTACTTCGGCCTCTTAAAGGCCTTGCGTTCCTTCTCCACCTGCTCCCGGCAAACACACCCCTCGAGATGGTCGTTGACCAGACCCATCGCTTGCATGAAGGCATAGACCGTCGTCGGTCCGACAAAGCTCCAGCCGCACTTTTTCAACTCCTTCGAAATCCTGATCGAGACCGCTGTCGTCGGGTTGGCCCGCAGGTGGGCGAGGTCGACGATCTCCGGCCGCTCCTCCGGCCCCGGCTCGAACTTCCAGAACCAGGCGGCCAGCGAGCCGAATTCATCCACCATTTCGCGCGCGCGTTTGGCGTTGTTGATGGTCGAGACGATCTTGCCGCGGTGGCGGACGATGCCGACATTGGCGACCAGGCGCTCGACATCCTCGTCGGTGAAGGCAGCGACCTTGTCGAAGTCGAAACCGGCGAAGGCCTCGCGGAAATTCTCGCGCTTGCGCAGAATGGTCAGCCAGGACAGGCCGGACTGAAAGCCTTCCAGGCAGATTTTTTCGAACAGCCTGCGGTCGTCGGCGACCGGCCGGCCCCATTCATGGTCGTGGTAGTGCAGATAGTCCGGCAGATTGCCGTGCCAGAAGCAGCGCGTGATCACGTCGGAGCCGGTAAGCAGTCCGGTGTTGTCTTGAGTCATGGCCAATCCATCCGTTAACGCGCTTTCGCGCTGCATTTACCGCGGCTTTACCAGATTCCTGAACCCGGCGGTAACCACACCAAAAGGTTTACTGACAAAGCGGCATTTTACGCATTCCGATTCATGTTTCGGTTGTGGCTTCGCGCCAAGGATCGCGCAACCGGGGGCAAGTTCCGCCTCCGTCCGTTCGACGATCAAGGTGCGTTCCGATGAAGATCTTTTTGCGTTCCGTGCTCGGCGCCGTGGCCATTCTGGCCGCCGGCGTCACCTCGTCTGCCGCCAACGACCGCTATGCCGACAGGCCGCCGGTGATGGTGAGCCCCGACCTTTCCGCGCCCTGGGTGCTGCAGCTTGGCCGCGCGCCCGGCATCGTGCGGCAGAGCCGCCAGTTCGTGCAGCAGCAGCCACGCCTTCGCTATGCGCAGCCAGCGCGACCCGATCGGGTGCGCACTGCTTCCGTGCAGGCGCCGGCCAAGCGCGTGGTGATGCGGCCGCAGATCAATCCACTCTATCTGCCGCAGGAAGTCGCCTATGACGGCCCACAGAAGCCGGGCACGATCGTCATCGATACGACGCAGAACTTCCTGTTCCTGGTCGAGAAGAACGGCAAGGCGCGGCGCTATGGCGTCGGCACCGGCAAGCCTGGCTTCGAATGGTCTGGCACGCACAAGATCACCAACAAGCGCGTCTGGCCGGACTGGCGCCCGCCAGCGGAGATGATCAAGCGCGAGGCCGCCAAGGGCCGCTACCTCCCGACCTATCTGGCCGGTGGCGAAGAGAACCCGCTCGGCGCCCGCGCGCTCTATCTCGGCACGACGGAATACCGCATCCACGGCACCAACCAGCCATGGACCATCGGCGGCTCGGTGTCTTCCGGCTGTATCCGCATGCGCAACGAGGACGTGGTTGACCTTTACGAGAGGGTCAATGTTGGAACCACCGTGGTCGTGATATAGTCGGCTACCGAATCATCTGGTCCAGAAGGTTAGACCTTCAGGGTCGGGAAGAGTTTACGGGGGACGGGCCGTGTGGGGATGCGGCCAGTCAGGAAAGGGCAGCCTGGGAAACCGCGCTGCCCTTTTCTTTGCGGCGGTAGCTGAGCCAGGCTGCGCCAGAACGTCACGCCAGGGGGATGACGGTTCGCTTTCACGCTGCCTTGCCGCATTTCCCCTGCTATAGGGACGGCCAAACTCCCCTGCGCCAAACTCGCTGCAAAGGTTCAGCCATGTCTCCGCCAGACGATAGCCGCTATCTCCGGGGCGGCCCGGTCGCCCAGCGCATCATGGCATCCGTGCGCGAGGATGCCGCCATCGCCACCGCCGAAGGTTTTCCGCCCAAGCTGGTGTCGATCACCGTCGGCGATACCGCTGCCGTCGATGTCTATGTGCGCAACCAGCGCGCCAAGGCCGCGCTTGCCGGCATCGGTTTCGAGGAGCGGCGGTTCCCCGCCGACATCAGCGCCGGCGAACTCGAGGCGGCGATCCACGGCCTGAACGCCGACCCGCGCGTCACCGGCATCATCATCCAGCGGCCGGTGCCGGCGCATATCCCGATCAAGACGCTGCAAGCGGCGGTGCATCCACTGAAGGACGTCGAGGGCATGCATCCGGCGTCGATCGGCAATATCGTCTACAATCAGCTCGACCTCGCGCCTTGCACGGCTGCGGCCTCGGTCGAGCTGCTCAAGGAAACCGGCCTCGACCTCAAGGGGCTCGAAGTCGTCGTCGTCGGCCATTCCGAGATCGTCGGCAAGCCGATTGCCTTCCTGCTGATGAGCGAAGGCGCAACGGTGACGGTGTGCCATCACATGACGCGCTCGGTGGCGGCACATGCGCGCCGCGCCGATGCGCTGTTCGTCGCCGTCGGCAAGCCGCGGCTGATCAAGGCCGACATGGTGATGCCCGGTGCGGCCGTCATCGACATCGGCATCAATTCCGAGATCGGCCCGGACGGCACGAGCCGCATCGTCGGCGACGTCGACACCGAGAGCGTGAAGGAAGTCGCATCCTGGATCACACCGGTGCCGGGCGGCGTCGGCCCGATCACTGTGGCGATCCTCTTGCGCAACACAATGGTCGCGCTCAGCCGCCAGCGCGCGCGCTACCAGGCGACGTATGGCGTGGTGGACCGGCTGGCAGCGGAATAGCTGCTTACTCGGCGGCGACCAGGTTTCCTTCGGAGACGCCCTCCGGCTTCGGACCACCATAGGCCCAGTCGAGCAGCTTGATCGTGTGCACCACCGGCAGCTTTGCAGCCGATGCGATCTGGGTGATGCAGCCGATATTGCCTGTGGCAACGATCTCCGCGCCGGTGGCCTCGATGTTTTTCACCTTTCGGTCGCGCAGCTTCTCCGAAATCTCCGGCTGCAGGATGTTGTAGGTGCCGGCGGAGCCGCAGCACAGATGCCCCTCGCGCGGTTCGCGCACGACGAAGCCCGCCTTGGACAGCAATTCCTTCGGCTGGCGGATGATCTTCTGACCGTGCTGCATCGAGCAGGCGGAGTGATAGGCGACGACGGTGCCGGGTTTGCGCACCGGCTCGGGCAGGTCGAGGCTTGCGAGATATTCGGTAATGTCCCTGGCCAGCGCCGAGACCCGCGCGGCCTTGTCGGCATAGGCCGGATCGAGGCGCAGCATGAAGCCGTAATCCTTGATGGTTGTGCCGCAGCCCGATGCGGTGATGACGATGGCGTCGAGCCCGCCCTGGTCGATGGCACGCGTCCACGCATCGACATTCTGCCGTGCCGAGGCAAGGGCTGCTGCCTCGCGGCCCATATGATGGACCAGCGCGCCACAGCAGGCTTCGCCCTGCGGCACCACGACCTCGACGCCAAGCCTGGTCAGCAATGCAATCGTCGTCTCGTTGATGGCGGGGTCGAGTACCGATTGGGCGCAGCCGGTGAGGATGGCGACGCGGCCTCTCTTCGTCCCCTGCACAGCATGAATGCCGGAAGAGGCCATTGGCGAGACCGTCGGGATCGAGGCCGGTGCCAGCTTCAGCATCGCGCTGAGCGGCTTCAGGGCCGACACCTTTTCGAACAGACGAATGAATGGCTTGCCGAGTCTCGCCAATTTCAGCGCGGCGCGAAAGCGCGCGGGATAGGGCAGCACGAAGGCCAGCATGGCGCGGGTGAGCCGGTCGAGCAGCGGCCGCTTGTAAGTTTCCTCAATATGGGCGCGGGCATGGTCGACCAAGTGCATGTAATTGACGCCCGACGGGCAGGTCGTCATGCAGGCGAGGCAGGACAGGCAGCGGTCGATATGGGTGACGATCTCCTTGTCGGCCGGGCGGCCATTCTCCAGCATGTCCTTGATGAGATAGATGCGGCCGCGCGGCGAATCCAGTTCGTTGCCAAGCGTCACATAGGTCGGGCAGGTGGCGGTGCAGAAGCCGCAATGCACGCATTTGCGCAGGATCTTCTCCGATTCCGCGACATGCGGATCAGCAAGCTGGGCAAGGGAGAAGTTGGTTTGCATTATCTTAGCCTTGGGCCATGCGGCCGGGATTGAGGATGGACTTGGGATCGAACTCGGCCTTGAGCCGCGCCGACAGTGCGGCCTTATGCGGTGCCTGCGGCTCGAACACCGGGACGGCGGCGCGATGCGAAGGGGTGGCGCGCACCAGCGTGGCGTGGCCGCCGCCAAGCTTTCTGATTAGCCCGCGCAGCAGGGCGGCCTCGGGATCGCCCTCCTCCATGCGCAGCCAGACCAGCCCGCCCTGCCAGTCGTAGAAGGCGCTGACACCGATCTGCATGCGCAGCGTCAGCACCATCTGATGGGCCTGAGACGGCGCCATGGAGACGCGCCAGACCGGCTTTTCGCTACTGTCGGCGAATGGCGTGCAGTCCCTTATGTCACGCCAGAGGGTATGCGATGTCTCACCTGCGATCTCCTGCAGCGGGCCGGCATTTTTCAGCAGGGTCTTCAGCGCCTCAATGCGATAGGCGACCGATGGGCCAAACCCTTCGACGCGCAGCAGCGTTGCAGCGTCGGTGCCTAGACTGCCCCCGGCAACGCGCGCGGCGATGCGTTCGGGCAGATGGGCCGCGCTCGACACTTCGGCGCTGGAGCCGAGCGCCAGCGCCATGGCGGCAGAGGCGGCATCGTCGAGTAGGCCGCGCATGGCAAGCGTCACCTCGGTCTCGGCCGCCGGCAGCACCTTGAAGGTGACATCGGTGAACACGGCCAGCGTGCCCCAGCTGTTGGCCATCAGCTTCGACAGATCGTAGCCGGTGACATTCTTGACGACGCGGCCGCCGGACTTGAAAGCCTCGCCGCGTCCGGCAACCGCATTGATGCCCAGAATATGGTCGCGCGCGGCGCCCGCCTTCAGCCGGCGCGGGCCGGACAGGTTGGCGGCAAGCACGCCGCCGATGGTGCCCTTGCCGGGCTCGCCGCCGAGTAAAGGACCGTAATCCATCGGTTCGAAGGCGAGCTGCTGGCCGTTTTCGGCGAGCAGGTTTTCGATCTCGGAAAGCGGCGTGCCGGCCTTGGCCGACAGCACCAGCTCGGCCGGCTCGTAGAGGGTGACGCCGGTGAGCTTCGAAAGATCGAGCGTGTGTTCGCTCTGCTGTGGCCGGCCGATGCCGCGCTTGGAGCCGTGGCCGATGATTTCCAAAGGTGACTCTTCCGCCGCCGCCCATTGGACGGTGGAGAGGATCTCGGCCGATGTGGTGGGGGTGAAGGTCGTCATGGCGAAGATGGGTCGAGTTCCTTCGCGCCCCCCTCTGTCATGCCGGACATCTCCCCCTCAAGGGGGGAGATCGGAAGTCGCGTCCGATTTCGCCAATCTCCGACCTTGAAGGAAGGGTAAGGCGCGCAAGCTGCCAATCTCTCCCCTTGAGGGGGAGATGTCCGGCAGGACAGAGGGGGGTGTTCACGCGCCAACTTAGCCACTCAAAACCTCGGAATGTCCGGAAACGCCACCTGGCCGCGATGCACATGCATGCGTCCAAGCTCCGCGCAGCGGCGCAGTTGCGGGAACACTTTTCCCGGGTTGAGCAGATGGTTGGGATCGAAGGCGCATTTGACGCGCATTTGTTGGTCGAGGTCGATCTGGTTGAACATCTCCGGCATCAAATCGCGCTTCTCGACGCCGACGCCGTGCTCGCCGGTCAAGACGCCGCCGACCTTGACGCAGAGCCGCAAGATGTCGGCGCCAAAACTTTCCGCCTTGTCGAGTTCGCCCGGCACGTTGGCGTCATAGAGGATCAGCGGATGCAGATTGCCGTCGCCGGCGTGGAAGACGTTGGCGACGCCGAGGCCGTATTTCTCCGACAGTTCGCGCATGCCGGCGAGCACACCCGGCAATTCCTTGCGCGGGATGGTGCCATCCATGCAGTAATAGTCGGGCGAGATGCGGCCGACCGCCGGGAAGGCCGCCTTGCGACCGGCCCAGAAGCTCAGCCGCTCCTGTTCGGATTGCGAGACGCGGCATGTGGTGGAGCCGTTCCTGTAGGCGATCGCTTCGACGAGACCGATCAGGTGATCGACCTCGACGCCCGGCCCGTCGAGTTCGACGATCAGCAGCGCCTCGACATCAAGGGGGTAGCCGGCATGGACGAAATCCTCCGCGGCATGGATCGCCGGCCGGTCCATCATCTCCATGCCGCCAGGGATGATGCCGGCGCCGATGATGTCGGCGACGCATTGGCCGCCCTGCTCGCTGGTCGGAAAGCCGATCAGCAGAGCGCGGGCCGTCTCCGGCTTTTTCAGGATGCGCACGGTGACCTCGGTGACGACGCCGAGCAGGCCTTCGGACCCCGTCATGACGCCGAGGAGATCATAGCCTTCCGAGTCCAGATGATTGCCGCCAAGCCGCACCACCTCGCCGTTCATCAGCACCATCTCGATGCCCAGCACATTGTTAGCGGTCAGGCCGTATTTCAGGCAGTGCACGCCGCCGGAATTTTCAGCGACATTGCCGCCGATCGAGCAGGCGATCTGGGAGGATGGATCGGGCGCATAGTAGAAGCCCTCCTGCTCGACGGCGGTGGTGATGCCGAGATTGGTGACGCCGGGCTGAGCGACGACGACGCGATCGGGATAGTCGATCGCAAGGATGCGGTTGAAGCGGCTCATGACCAGCAGCACGGCATCCTCGAGCGGCAACGCGCCGCCGGAGAGTGAGGTCCCGGAGCCGCGCGGCACGACACGGATGTTGCGGTCGTTGCAGTATTTCAGCACCCGCGACACCTGCGCCACCGTTTCCGGCAGCACCACGACCAGCGGCAATTGCCGGTAGGCGGTGAGACCGTCGCTTTCGAAGGCGCGCATTTCGTTGGTGGCGTCGACGACGCCCTCGCCCGGCACGATGATGCGCATATCGGCGACGATCTCCGCCCGCCTTCGCATCGTGGCGTCGTCTGGCTTGGGCATGACAAGGCCGGACATCGGCGGCGTCCTCCGCTTAGCTGGTAAAAATCTTTTACCAGTTACATCCGGATGTTGCAAACACCGCGTCGGGCAAAGAGCGTACTGCCCGCCTTCCGCAGCGGCAATCTGCCGCTATTCACCCTCCCCCTTGTGGGGAGGGTCGCGAACGCAGTGAGCGGGGTGGGGGTCCGCGCGACGAAAGCTCTTTACGAGCACCCCCACCCCGATCCGCTATGCGGATCGACCCTCCCCACAAGGGGGAGGGTAAAGTGCGCTCCTACTCCCCCGGATGTTTCGCCGGCTCGGAGTGCATCCGCCTCACTCGCCGCACGCCCCACCAGACCAGCAGGATGGCGACCGGCACCGCCGCGGCAGTGACGATTTCGGGTGCAAAGGCATGGCCGAAGATCGATGCGCCCTTGGCAAGGTAGGAGATCAGACCGACGACATAGTAGGACACTGCTGCCACCGACAGGCCCTCGACCGTCTGCTGCAACCGCAGTTGCAGCCGGGCGCGGTTGTTCATCGACGCCAGCAGATCGCGGTTCTGCTTCTCGACCTCGACATCGACCCACGTGCGCAGCAGCGTCGTGGCGCGGGTTAGTTTGCGCGACAGGTTGGCCTGGCGCTCCTCGACCGAACGGCAGGTGCGCATGGCGGGTGCCACCCGCCGCTGCAGGAAGCCGCCCCAAGTGTCGTAGCCGGGCACGGCTTCTTCGTCCAGCGCTTCCAGCCGCTCGACAACGATGCCGTCATAGGCGCGGCTGGCGCCGAAGCGATAGAGGCTGGAGGCGGCATCAGCCTCGAGTTCAGCGGCAAGCTCGGTCAGGTCGGCGAGCAGCGTCTGGCTGTCGCGGGTTTCAGCGACCTTCATTTCCAGTGTGGTCTGCGCCAGCCGGTCCTCGATGCGGCGGGCGCGGCCCGACAGCGTCAGCGCCAGCGGCAGGCCGAGCATGGCAAGCGTGCGATAGGTCTCGACGTCGATCAGCCGCTGCGACAGCGCGCCGGTCCGCGCCGGCGTCAGGCCGCGATCAAGCACCAGGATGCCGGTCAGGCCGTCGCCGTCCTGGCGGAAATCGGTGACGATGGCCGCATTGCCGCGCTCGACCAGCGAATAGCAGAGGCTCGTCGGGTCGAAGGCCGCAATCAGCTTCTCGCTTGCCGGCGTCCATTTGCGGATCTCCAGCCTTATGCCTGAGATCACCGTTCCCGGCGGCGAGAAGCCGTTGCCGAAAGGAGAATCCTCCTGCGCCCTGCTGCTTTCGGCCAGCGGCCCTTCCCACAGATAGGTCGAAAATTCCGTATGCCGCTCCCAGCGCAGTGTGCCCTTGCCCCACTTCATGGCGTGGTGGCGGGCATGACGGTCGGGCGCGGCAATGCCGAGGCGCCGCGACAGTTCGGAGAGCACGGCCATGTCGACGCCGGAGCCGCCCTCGGTCATGAAGGCGAGTTGCACGAGCACGCGCGGCTTCTCGATCAGCGGATGCGGCCGGGCATGGACCTCGCCGATCGCGCCGGGCCGTCCCTCATGCGCGGGAAAGCCCATCACGCTGCCCTGGGCGCGCGGCTGGAATTCGAGGTTGGACGTCTCGTCCGACACGGTGGTCCCCCTGTTCTCGACCCTTCGTGTGATGGCGTCCTCTAAAGGCAATCCATGAGGCGCGTAAACACCAAAGTCTAGCATCGTAGGTCCTGCCGGCGCGACGCGCAGACCGGCCCGATTGGGCGAATTGGATAAATAATTTGACCAGTTGGCGACGCTGGCTTTATCTTGCGCGACACAGGTTCAATCTCCCAGGCCCCCGTTGAGCGATATTTTCTCCAGGATCGAGCATTCGCGCACCGCCGACGAGGTGGTGCAGCAGATCGAAAGCCTGATCCTTGAAGGCGTGCTGCGCACCGGCGACCGGCTGCCGGGCGAGCGCGAGCTGGCGCGCCAGTTCGACGTGTCGCGGCCGATCCTGCGCGACGCGCTGAAGGCGCTGGAAGGGCGCGGGCTGCTGATCACCAAGGCCGGCGGGGGCACCCATGTCGCCGACGTCATCGGCCAGCTGTTCACCAAGCCGGTGACCGACCTCATCTCGATGCACCGCAAGGCGGTGACCGACTATCTGGAATACCGCCGCGAGATCGAAGGCGTGGCGGCCGAATATGCGGCGCGGCGCGCGACAGC
Source organism: Mesorhizobium sp. P170090 (assembly GCF_057786115.1). Classification (NCBI taxonomy): domain Bacteria; kingdom Pseudomonadati; phylum Pseudomonadota; class Alphaproteobacteria; order Hyphomicrobiales; family Phyllobacteriaceae; genus Mesorhizobium; species Mesorhizobium sp. P170090. Next base: position 2,296,703 of record NZ_JBYNWH010000001.1, on the reverse strand, counting down.
GGACGACATTGCGCTGCTCGACCGCATCATGGCGCGCATGGACGAGGCGCACCGCACCGGCGATTTCGACGACGAGGCGGAAATCGACGTCGAGTTCCACCATGCTGTGTGCGAATGCGCGCACAACATCATCCTCTTGCACACACTGCGCTCCTGCTACCGGCTGCTGTCTGAAGGCGTGTTCCAGAACCGGCTTCTGGTGTTCAGCGTGCCCGGAGCGCGCGAGGCGCTGCTGGCCCAGCACGGCGCGATCTACAAAGCCGTGAAGGCCGGCGATCCCTCAGCTGCCCGCCAAGCGGCGATGGACCATATCTCCTATGTCGAGCGCTCGATGCTCGAGGCCGAACGCAGCGGCGACTGGCAGCGCGTGTCGCGGCTCAGGCTTAAGCAGCGCTCCGACGCCGACGACGGCTTCAAGACGACTGGCTAACGAGGAACCACCATGAGCGACATCCTCACCATTGCCGATCTCAAGGACCTGGCGCGCCGGCGGGTGCCGAAGATGTTCTACGACTATGCCGATTCCGGCGCCTGGACCGAAAGCACCTACCGCGCCAACGAGGAGGACTTCCAGAAGATAAAATTCCGTCAGCGCGTGCTGGTCGACATGAGCAACCGCTCGCTGGAATCGACCATGATCGGCGAGAAAGTGGCGATACCGGTGGCGCTTGCCCCAACTGGAATGACCGGCATGCAGCATGCCGATGGCGAGATGCTGGCGGCGCAGGCGGCAGAGGAATTCGGCGTGCCGTTCACGCTGTCGACGATGAGCATCTGCTCGATCGAGGATGTCGCGTCGGTGACGAAGAAGCCGTTCTGGTTCCAGCTCTACGTGCTTCGCGACAAGGATTTCGTGCTCGACCTGATCGACAGGGCGAAGGCTGCAAAATGCTCGGCGCTGGTGTTGACGCTCGACCTGCAGATCCTGGGGCAGCGCCACAAGGATGTCCGCAACGGGCTGTCGGCGCCGCCCAAGATGACGCTGGCCAACATTGCCAACATCGCCATGCGGCCGCGCTGGCTGATGGGCATTGCCGGCACCAAGCGCCGCACCTTCCGCAACATTGTCGGCCATGCCAAGGGCGTCGGCGACGTCGCTTCGCTGGCATCGTGGACGACGGAGCAGTTCGACCCGCACCTGTCGTGGAAGGACGTCGCCTGGATCAAGGAGCGCTGGGGCGGCAAGCTGATCCTGAAAGGTATTCTCGACAAAGAGGACGCGCTGATGGCGGTCGAGACCGGCGCCGACGCCATCATCGTTTCCAACCATGGCGGGCGCCAGCTCGACGGCGCATCGTCGTCAATCATGGCGCTGGAAGAGATCGCCGATGCCGTCGGCGACAGGATCGAGGTGCATATGGACGGCGGCATCCGCTCGGGCCAGGACGTGCTGAAGGCGCTTTGCCTCGGCGCCAAGGGCACCTATATCGGCCGCCCGTTCCTGTACGGGTTGGGCGCCATGGGCAAGCAAGGCGTGACCCTGGCGCTGGACATCATCCGCAAGGAGATGGACATCACGCTGGCACTGTGCGGCAAACGGCTGGTGACCGAGATGGGCAAGGACCAGTTGCGGCGATAGGGTCTTGTTCACCGATTAGACCCTAGCCTCGCTGGATCACGGAGACGAAGCCGCCTTGATCGAGACCGGCATCCACTACCTCGACGCGCGCGCGCCCGATGGCATGCGCCTCTATGCGATCGGCGACGTGCATGGCCGGCTCGATCTGCTCGCCGCCATGCATCGCCGCATCGAGAGCGAACTCGAATACAAGCCGACCAGCGATTGGCGCGTCATCCACCTCGGCGACTATGTTGACCGCGGACCAGAGTCCAAGGGCGTCATAGACTTCCTGATCGAGGCACAGAAACGCAATCCACGGCATCTGATGCTCGCCGGCAACCACGATATCGGCTTCCTCGACTTTCTCGACGAGCCTGACCCGGAAGGGCTGTTCATCCGCTATGGCGGCGTGCAGACGGCACAATCCTATGGCGTCGACCTAGCGGGACACGCAAGCTGGTTCGGCAAGGCCGAGGCGTTACGGCGGGGACATCAGGCACTGGTCAATGCTGTACCGCAAGTCCATGTCGACTTCCTGCGGTCGCTGCAATTGTCACTGATATCAGGTGATTTCTTCTTCTGCCATGCTGGCGTCAGGCCTGACGTGCCGCTGGAGAGCCAGAGCCCGCAGGATCTGGTCTGGATACGCGACGTCTTCCACAACCATCCAGGGCTTTACCCGAAGGTGATCGTGCACGGCCACACACCGGTGCCGGAGGCGGAGGTGATGCCGAACCGCGTCAATGTCGACACGCTCGCCTGGCAGTCAGGCATGCTCAGCGCGCTCGCCGTGGACGGCGCGGACAAGCGTATCCTGACTGTGCAGGGAAAAGCGTTTTAGCGAAGCGCGGCGGTGACGCCGTAGCCGTCGACGGCCTGATGGTTGTTGGCCGCATCGGCGGAATAAATGCCGAGACCGCACAAAACGATGGCAGACAGCATGACAAAGGACAGAAGCGCTGCTTTCACGGACGTCATCTCTAGTTGAGCTTCCTGCATCTGGGCACGAGGCGGTTACCAATGGGTTGAAACCGAGAATTCGTCTCAAAGTTTCGACGATTTCGCGCTTGTAGGTCGATTCTGTATCGGCGGTGTGTCGCGCGGATCACACAGAAGGTTCATCGCGGTTGCATTGCCGATGCATAGCGCGCGCCTTGTAGGATGGCGTTCGGCCACAAACCAAGGACGAAAGAAGTTGTCCCCGGCAGATTCCCCGCCGCGTGCCAATTATGCAACGGCCGCGCGTTGGCTGGGTTCAGATCGTCGCCACCCAGGCGCGGGCAATGGCCAAGCCCGCGGCATCAGCCTCGGGGCCGTTGAGAGCCATTTCGCTGTCGAGGCGATCGTGCCAGTCGGGATGGCGATCGGCAATCAGCGGCGCGAAGGATGCGCTCCAGTCCCTCACAATCGGCCGGTCGGCCTCGAAATGGAACTGGAAGCCGTAGACGGCGCGGCCGATACGGAACGCCTGGTTCTCAGCAATTTCGCTGCCGGCAAGCCGCACCGCATTTGACGGCAGCGCGAAAGTGTCGTCGTGCCATTCGAAGATGGGGAAATCCTGGGGAAGTGCGCCAAGCACCGGATCGGTTCTGGCGTCCGGCGTCAGCGATACCTTGTGCCAGCCGAATTCCGAGGCGGCGCCGATCTGGTTCTCACCGCCGAAAGTGCGGGCAACCAACTGGCTGCCCAGGCAGATACCGAGAACCGAGCGATCCTTGGCGGCGAAATCGCGGGTCAGTTCGAGCAGCGCCGGGAAATACGGGTAGTCATCGTCGGCCAGCGCATTCTGACCGCCGCCAAGCATCACCATGGCATTGTGTCCGGTCGCGTCGTCCGGCAGCGCATCGCCCTTGTAAGGCCGGCGCAGGTCGAGATCGGCGCCGGCTTCGGCGAGCGCGGCACCAACCTGGCCAAGGCCGGTGTTGTCGTAGTTCTGGACCACCAGCACCCGCATCGCAAAACCCTGCTGACATGAAATGACGCGACGAGCGATATCATGTCGCCCGTATTGCAGCCAAGATGCATATTCGGGAGAGAGCTATGCCACTGCAGAACCGGGTCGATCCGTTCGGCGCCATCCATGCCATATCCGAGCGCGGCCTGTTCACCGGCAATCGCGGCATCATCCACGATCCTGAGACCAAGACGTTGCTGAAAAAGCGTTGGGCCTTGCCGGCCTGGATCATCTGCGTCTGCCAATTCCGCAATGTGCGGCGCGAGCCGATGGGCAGGAACAGGCCGGGCGGCAGGGCCGGCTGGACCGAGTTGTTCTTCCTCGACGAGGTGACGGCGCTGGCCGCCGGGCACCGTCCCTGTTTCTATTGCCGGCGTGAGCGAGCCATGGATTTTGTCGGGCGTTTCGGCAAAGTCTTCGGTGTAAACGAACCGCGCGCGCCAATGGTGGACAAGCGGCTGCACAAGGAGCGGCTGGCTTCCGGCGGCAAGCCACCTGATGTCACCATGGGAGAGCTTGCCGAATTGCCGGACGGAGCGATGATCGCGGATGGCGGCTCGGCCTATGCGCTGCGCGGCGGCAACGCGCTGCCCTGGTCGTTCGCAGGCTATGGCGATGCGGCGGCCTTCGACAGCCTTGCCGGCCGGTCGCTGCGCCTGCTCACACCGGCCACGACCGTTTCGGTGCTGCGGCACGGTTTTGAACCGGTGTGGCATCGTTCCGCCGAGACTTGACGCCAGGCACCGCCTCGCCCATTCCTCGGCGATGCGCGCCAATTACAAGATGCAGCGGCTGTTCGTGCCGGACGACCTCGCGGCGGGCATCGAATTCGATGCCGGCCAGCAGCAGAGCCATTATCTCATGCATGTGCTGCGGCTCGGCGAAGGCGCCGAGATCCTGGTCTTCAACGGCCGCGACGGCGAGTGGTCGGCGGCGATTGCCACCAGGTCGAAAAGGGCGGTGCGGCTGAAGGTGCTGGCCTCGCAGAGACCGCAACCGCCCCTGCCTGACCTGATCTATTGCTTCGCGCCGCTGAAACAGGGCCGGCTCGACTATCTCGTGCAGAAGGCGGTCGAGATGGGGGCCGGCATCCTGCAGCCGGTGATCACCCAGCACACGCAAGTGGCAAAACCCTCCATCGACCGGCTGCGCGCCAATGTCGTCGAGGCGGCCGAGCAATGCGGCATACTGGCGGTGCCGGAAGTGCGCGAGGCCGAGAAATTCGAGCGCCTGCTCTCCGGCTGGGACAAGGAACGCCGGCTTATCTTCTGCGACGAGGATGCCTCGACCAACAACCCGCTGCCGGCATTACAGGCAATACCTGAGAGGAAGCTGGCGCTGCTGGTCGGGCCGGAAGGCGGCTTTTCCGATGACGAACGCAAGATGCTGCGGGCGCTCCCCTTCGTCACTGCCATCCCGCTCGGACCGCGCATCCTGCGCGCTGACACAGCAGCTGTAGCGGCGCTTGCGGTGATGCAGGCGACGGTCGGAGACTGGTAAGAAGCGTAAAGATCAATTCCTGTTGACCTGTGGCTCAGGATTTTTCGCTTGATCGGCTGCTGACATTTCGTCCATTTAGCGCCGGCGGGCTCCGAGAGCCGCAGAGGGGGCCCCATGGCGCGCGACACAACCGATTTCCGGCCAATCGAAGGCATCGACGAACTGGTCGAGCATCTGGCCGAAGGCAACAAGCCGCGCGACAAGTGGCGCATCGGGACCGAGCACGAGAAGTTCCCCTTCTATGTCGACGGCAACGCGCCGGTGCCCTATGGCGGCGAGCGCGGCATCCGCGCCATCCTCGAAGGCATGCAGCAAAAGCTCGGCTGGGACCCGATCATCGATGACGGCCGCATCATCGGCCTGGTCGAGCCGACCGGCCAGGGCGCGATCTCGCTCGAGCCGGGCGGCCAGTTCGAGCTGTCGGGCGCGCCGCTGGAAACGATCCACCAGATCTGTCGCGAGGGCAATGCGCATCTGGCGCAGGTCCGCGAGATCGCCGAGCCGATGGGCATCCGCTTTCTCGGCCTCGGCGGCAGCCCGAAATGGTCGCTGGCCCAGACGCCGAAAATGCCGAAATCGCGCTACGAAATCATGACCCGCTACATGCCCAAGGTCGGCACCAAGGGTCTCGACATGATGTATCGCACCTGCACCATCCAGGTGAACCTCGACTTCGAAAGCGAAGCCGACATGCGCCGCAAGATGCAGGTGTCGCTGAAGCTGCAGCCACTGTCGACGGCGCTGTTTGCCAACTCGCCCTTCACCGACAGCCGGCCGAACGGGCTGCAGAGCTGGCGCGGCGACATCTGGCGCGACACCGACAACCAACGCTCGGGCCTGCTCGAATTCTGCTTCTCGCCCGAGTTCGGCTTTGCCGACTATGTCGAATGGGCGCTCGACGTGCCGATGTATTTCGTCATCCGCGACGGCCACTATCACGACATGACGCACATCACCTTCCGCCAGTTCATGGCCGGCGTTGCCCGCAATGAAGTACCGGACGGACTGCCCACCATGGGCGACTGGGCGAACCATCTGTCGACCCTGTTCCCTGACGTCAGGCTGAAGCGCTTCCTCGAAATGCGCGGCGCCGATGGCGGGCCGTGGCGCCGCATCTGCGCGCTGCCGGCCTTCTGGGTCGGGCTGCTCTATGACGAGGCCGCGCTCGACGCCGCCGAGGCGCTGACTTCGAGCTGGACCTATGAAGAAACGCTGGCGATGCGCAATGCGGTGCCGGAACAAGGCATTTCCGCGCCGTTCCGCAACACGACGCTGCGTGAGATCGGCCGCGATGTAATGACCATTTCGCGCCTTGGGCTGAAAAATCGCGGCAGGAAGAACCGCGACGGCTATGACGAGACCTCGTTCCTCAACACGCTGGACGAAGTCGTGGCGCGCGGTACCACCAGTGCCGAGGAAATGCTGTCGGCCTACCACACGCGCTGGGGCGGCTCGATCGAGCCGGTGTTCATGGAATATGCGTATTAGCGTCGCGCCTTGAGCAGCGGCAAAAGCCGCTTCAATCGAACATCGAAACGAACTAGGTTCTCCCTCGAGGATTTCCGGGAGGAGAAACCGATGCCTACCTTGTTCGACATATTGGCGCAGGCGCAGAACGGCAACGGCATGCAGGCGCTTGCCCAGCAGTACGGGCTTTCCATGCAGCAGACGCAGGCGGCTGTCGCCGCTCTGCTGCCGGCCTTCTCGCAAGGGCTGCAACGCAACACCGCCGATCCCTATGGGCTAGGCGCCTTCATGACGGCGATGGCGAGCGGCCAGCACGCCAAATACTTCGAGGACGCGACCAGGGCTTTCTCACCGCAAGGCGTCAATGAGGGCAATGGCATTCTGGGTCATCTGTTCGGCTCGAAGGAGCTGTCGCGCGCGGTGGCCAGCCAGGCCGCGCAGGCGACCGGCGTCAGCCAGCAGATCCTGCAGCAGATGCTGCCGGCCATCGCTTCGATGGTGATGGGCGGATTGTTCAAGCAGACGACAAACCAGTTGACCGGGGGTCAGATGCAGGCCGCCGGTGGCTTCGGCGGCGGCAGCAATCCGCTCGGCGAGATCATCGAACAGATGATGCGGCAGGCGGGCGGCGGGGCACAGCCTGCGCCGCAGCCAGCACCCAATCCTTACGGTGAGAACCCGCTGGGCAAAGTGCTGCAGGACATGTTCGGCGGCGGCGCCCAACAGCCGCAAAGCCAGCCGCAACAGGCGCCCAACCCCTATGGCGACAATCCGCTCGGCAAAGTGCTGCAGGACATGTTCGGCGGTGGCGCGACACAGCAACCGCAGGGCCGGCCGCAGCAGCCAACACAGCCGCAACAGACGCAGAGCCCTTACGGCGACAACCCGCTGGGCAAGATTTTTGAAGAGATGATGCGGCAAGGCGGTGGTGGCGGCTTCGGCCTGCCCGGTGGGGAGCCGGCGCCGCAGCAGCCGCAAGCACCCCAGCCGCGACAGGCACCGCAGGAGCGCGAGGCGCCGCAACCGCAGGCCAATCCGAGCGGCAGGCCACGCAATCCGTTCGACGATATTTTCGGCAAGATGTTCGAGACCGGCGCCCAGCAGCGCGACGACTATCAGAAGGGCGTGGAAACGATCTTCGACCAGTTCAAGCGGGACATGGACCGGCGGTAGTTGGCGGTAGTTGGGCGCTGACCTTCGCGGCTTCGGAGCAAGGAACGAAACGAGCGGCGCAGACCGCACGATGACGACGGAGCTTTAAAAGAAAAGCCCGGTCCTGGAGGAGGACCGGGCCAGTGTGCAGGCTGGCCGGCGGGGAACCGGCAGGGAGTGGGGAGCCTGCTATACTCGTTGGTCGCAGCGAGCCTGAGAAAGGTTCACGGCAACCGAAACAATGCGCCCGATATCACGCTATCTGGCGGGCGAGATCTTCGATCGTATCGGCACGATCGCTCGCAATCGCACGCAGCTTCACGGTCGGATCGGCGCCGAACGGCACATCGATGGCGACATGGAGGTCCGAGCGCGTCAGGCCGATATCGGCGAGTTCGGCGTCCGACATCTCGCCAAGGCGATAGAAGGCGCGGCGATTTTTCCAGGCCTGGTAGGCATTGAGAAGAGTGTTGGCCACGCGCGTCGCAACGGCCGGACGCGAGGTGATGCGCGAGGTCTCGGTGGCGAAATCAAACGTGGTCATGTCGGTCTCCTTCAGACTCGAACTGGACAAGACCAGGCGATCGGCGCTGGGGACAGCGGCCGTTCCGGTCTCGATTCACATGCTTTCATGTGGACAATGTGAATTTGCCACGCACCGATTGATTAATCCAACGAATGTTTCTAATCTTTAGCATCAACGCTAGTGATGGATTGGACCGATGAAAGCGCCACTCGATCTCGACCAGTTGCAGACCTTCATCTCGATTGCCGATACCGGCAGCTTTACCCGCGCGGCCGAGGAAGTGCTGCGCACGCAATCGGCGGTGTCGATGCAGATGCGCCGGCTGGAAGAGCGGATCGGCAAGCCGCTGTTCGAAAAGGACGGCCGCACCAACAGGCTGACCGAGGAAGGCGACAAGCTGCTCTCCTACGCGCGCCGCCTGCTCTATCTCAACCGCGAAACGCTGGCCGCCTTCGATGACCAGCGGCTCGAAGGCACCATCCGCATCGGCACCCCCGACGACTATGCCGACCGGTTCCTGCCCGAAATCATGGCACGCTTCACACGGTCAAACCCGCGCGTCGAACTGACCGTCATCTGCGAGCCTACCCCAGGCTTGGTCGAGCATATCAAGCGCGGCAATCTCGATCTTGCGCTGGTGACGCACAACGATACGCGCGGCCAGTCGGAAGTGGTGCGGCGCGAGCCGCTGCTATGGGTGACCTCGGCCAACCATGCCACGCACGAACAGGAAGTGCTGCCGATGGCCTTCGGCCGGCCGAACTGCATCTGGCGGCGCGCCGCCGTCGATGTGCTCGACCGGCAAAACCGCGACTATCGAATCCTGTTCACCAGCTTCTCGGCCACCGTCATCACCGCCGCGGTGCTGTCGGGGCTGGCGATCTCGGTGCTGCCGGAATGCGCGCTGCGGCCCGGCATGCGAGTGCTGGGCGAAGCCGACGGTTTTGGCGCCCTGCCCGACTGCCGCATCGGCATCATGCGCGGCCAGACCTCGCGTCCCGAAATCGTCGACGCGCTGGCCCGGCACATGTCGGAAAGCCTCGACAATATTTCCGTGCCGCTCGGCGAAGAAACGGGAAGCTTCGATTTCGCCTCGCTCGCCTTCGCCAAGATGAAGCGGAGCAAGCCGAACCAGATCCTGCCTGGCTGGTAGGAACGATCAGGCCGACGCTGCCGCCTCCGTCGTTGCGTTGGCCGACGACAGGCCGGGCAGCGCCACCAATTGCGCCGGCTCCAGCGGCGGCGACAAGAGGTAGCCCTGCAACTGCTGGCAGCCCATGGCGACCAGCAGCGCCTTTTGCACCTCGGTCTCTACGCCCTCGGCGGTGACCTCGACCTTGAGCGCGCCGGCGAGATCGATCAGCGCCTTGACGATGGCGCCCGAATTGCCGTCGCCGTCGAGAAGCCGCACGAAGGAGCGGTCGATCTTGAGCTTGTCGATGGCATGGCGGCGCAGATAGCTCAGCGACGAATAGCCGGTGCCGAAATCGTCGAGCACAATGCCGACGCCCGACTGGCGCAAGGCTGCCAGAGCCGCTCTGGTGGTGTCGTTGTTTTCCAGGAGAACGTTTTCGGTGATCTCGAGCTGCAGGCGCTTCGGCGCCAGTCCCGTTTCGGCGAGGATCGAGGCAACCTCTTCGGCAAAGCCGGCGTCGCGCAATTGCAGCGGCGAGACATTGACGGCGAGCCACGGCAGTTTTGTCTTCACAGCGAAGCGGCAGGCTTCCAGCAAGGCCCATGCGCCGAGCTGCCCGATCATGCCGCGTTCCTCGGCGATGGCGATGAACTGCGCCGCCGGCAGTGCGCCATGGACCTCATGCGCCCAGCGGATCAGCGCCTCGGCGCCGACAATGGTCTTGCCGTCGCTGGCAAAGACCGGCTGGTAGGCGAGCTTGATACCGGTGCCGCCATTTAGCGCGCTGCGCAGCTCGCTCTCGACCTTGCGCTTGCGCAGCAAAAGGTCGTCCATGTCGCCGGCGAAGACCTGGTAGCGGCCACGGCCGTTCTTCTTGGCTTCGTAGAGCGCGATGTCGGCCTTGCGCAGCAGATCGTCTGCATCGGCATCAGGGCCTGTCGACAAGGCTATGCCGATGCTGGCGCTGATAAAGACCTGATCGTCCATCAGTTTGAACGGCTCCTGCAGTTTCTGCAGCACCCTCTCGGAAACATCCTCTGCGTTCCTGACGTCGCGGACATCGATCAGGATTACCGCGAATTCGTCGCCACCCAGCCTTGCCACCGTGTCGACGTCGCGAACAGTATGCTGAAGCCTGGCCGCCGTCTGGCGCACGAGTTCGTCGCCTGCCGGGTGACCAAGCGTATCGTTGACATGCTTGAAGCGATCTAGATCGAGATAAAGCAGCGCGACCTTGCTTTCATTGCCGGAGGTAAGCAAGGCACGCCGCAGCCTGTCCTCGAACAGTGCCCGGTTGGGCAGGCCGGTGAGGGTGTCGTGAAAGGCGAGATATTGCGCCTGGGCCTGGCTGGTCTGCAGCGCCGATGACGCACGGCGCAGACGCCGGAGCAGAAAGGCGAGCACGCTCGCCGCAACCAGCGCGGCCAGAGCCAGGGCCGGGCTGGCCTTGCCCACCAGCGTCAGTCCGGGCCGTTCCTGGTCCCAGGCAATATAGCCGAGGATGACACCCTGTTTGTCGATAAGCGGAATGGCAGCCGAGCCAAGCGGCTGAGCCATCGGCAGGAGATGCGCCCCCGCCAGCAGATATTTCTGCGCGATCTTGCCGATCACCGCGTCGTTGATGAACTCTATAGAGACATGCAGATATTCGCTGCCGGATGCCTGGGTGACGCGATCCGAACTCGGCACCAGAGGCATGACGCTGAGTATGGCAGGGTGACCGCCAAGCGAGACCAGATCGTCGGCAACGAATTTTGCGCCGGCCTGGCTTGCGTCCTTGCTCATCATCTGGCGCAACCTGGCGATTGTCGGCCGCAAAGCGGGTTCGTCCTCGCCAAAGACGGCAGGCGACACGACCTTGCCTTCGCGCATGGCGTGGACCGGCCGGTTGGCGTTGTCCAGCACATAGACCCGGTTGTGGCCGTAATACGAGTACATCCAGACGCTGAGATTCTCGGCCATCCAGGTCTGGTTGCCGGCCTTGGCGTTTATAACGGAATCATCCCAGACGGCGACGCTTTCCTGCTCGCGCTTTACCGCGGCGATCTGGTCCTGCAGGCCGTTGGCAAGGAAAACCTTCTGCCGCTCGAGCGAGACCCGGTCGGCCTGCATGGTGGCGTAAAGGCCGAAGCCGACAACGATGGCCAGTGCAAAAACGGCAAGCGTCAGCACCGTCAGGGTGACCTGGAACGTCAACGGGCTGCGTTGTTTGCGGGCGCTCATGCGTCCTCCTTGGCCCAGAGTCAATCAGGCCAGGCTTAAGATCAAGTTATGGAATCTTGACGCGGAGCGACAACAGCCGCTCAATCGGCCGATGAGCGACGCAGAATCCGAATCACGAACCAATGCCACCGAATACACGGTGAGCGAGATTTCCGGCGCGCTGAAGCGCACGGTCGAGGATGTCTTCGGCCATGTGCGGGTGCGCGGCGAAATTTCCGGCTATCGCGGGCCGCACTCTTCCGGCCATGCCTATTTCACGCTGAAGGACGACCGCGCGCGGCTCGATGCCGTGGTCTGGAAAGGCACGATGAGCCGGCTGAAATTCCGCCCCGAAGAGGGGATGGAGGTGATCGCCACCGGCAAACTCACCACCTATCCCGGCAAATCCAACTACCAGATCGTCATCGACAATCTAGAACCCGCCGGCGCCGGGGCGCTGATGGCGCTTTTGGAAGAGCGCAAGCGGCGACTGCAGGCCGAAGGACTTTTCGATGCCGGCCGCAAGCGGCGGCTGCCGTTCATGCCGCGCACCATCGGCGTCGTCACCTCGCCGACCGGATCGGTGATCCGTGACATCATCCATCGCATCAAGGACCGCTTTCCGCTGCATGTGCTGGTCTGGCCGGTAAGAGTGCAGGGCGAGACGGCGGGGGCGGAAGTGACGGCGGCCGTCAACGGCTTCAACGCGCTGGCCTGGGATGGAGCGATCGTGCCGCCCGACCTTCTGATCGTGGCGCGCGGCGGCGGCAGCCTCGAGGACCTCTGGGGGTTCAACGATGAAGGGCTGGCGCGCGCCGTCGCCGCCTCGCGCATCCCGGTGATTTCGGCCGTCGGGCACGAGACCGACTGGACCTTGATCGATCTCGTCGCCGACATGCGGGCACCCACGCCGACAGGTGCGGCGGAGATCGCGGTGCCGGTGAAAGCGGACCTCGAAGCGACACTAGCCAGTCTTGGCGCACGGCTCCAAGCAGCCACCTTGCGCAATTTCGAACGCAAGCGGCAGGCCTCGCGTGCGGCCGCCCGCGCGCTGCCCTCGCCCGACCAGTTGCTGGCGCTGCCGCGACGGCGGCTGGACGAGGCGGCCAGCCGGCTTAGCCGGGGGCTGATGGTCTCCACCGAAAGAAAGCAAGCTCGGTTCTTCGCCGTGAAGCTCACTCCGGCAACGCTGTCGCGGCGAATTGCCGAGGCGCGACGCACCAACGACCGCAACCTTTTGCGCGCCCAGGGGGCGCTGCGCGCATTGGCGAGAGCCCGGCGCGCGGAGTTGAATCGTGCGGCGGATCAGTTGCCAAAATGTGCGAAAGCATCCCTGCAACGGCACAGGCAGCAACTGGCTTTGCTGCAAGGCCGCATTACGATCGAGCCAACGGCACGGCGGCAAACCGTGCAGAGGGATCTTCTGACAGCTTTGACGAGACGAGGCACGCAAGCGGTACTGCTCAGGCTGGAGCGACTGCGCGGCCGCATCGTCCAATCCGAGAGGCTGATGGCAACGCTGTCGCACAAGGCTGTGCTGGCCCGCGGCTTCGCGCTGGTCAAGGATGCCGGCGGCGCGGTGATCAAACTGGCAGTTGATGTGGCGCCGGGCGCTGGCCTGCAGCTGGAGTTCGCCGACGGCATCGTAAATGCAGTCGCGACCGGCGACGCCGAGCGGGTGCAGGCCGTTGCCAAACCAGCGGCCACGCCGCCCGCCAGCAAACCCGCCGCAAAGCCGACGGCCAGCAAACCGAAAGAGCCGGGCAATCAGGGCTCGCTTTTTTAGAGGACCGCATGACCGGACATGACCCGCATCTTCAAACGCCGGCGGGCAAGCCGCGCGCGCGTGCTTTCGGCATTACCTTCGAGGGCACGCCGGGCGGCTTCAACGCCATCACCGATGTGCCCGGCGTATCGGTCGGCTATGCGACGCTGATTTCCGGCGAGGGTCTGCTCGAGGTTGGCACGGGGCCGGTGCGCACCGGCGTCACCGCCATCCTGCCGCGGCCGTCGGCTGAGCTCGCCACGCCGGTGTTTGCCGGTGTCTTCAGCCAGAACGGCAATGGCGAGTTGACGGGGTCGCACATTATCGAGGAAGTCGGCGCCTTCAACCTGCCGGTCACCATCACCAACACGCATTCCTGCGGCGTTACCCGCGACGGCACGCTGCGCTGGATGCAACGCGTGCTGCCGGCGGCGCTCGACAGCGGCTGGGGCCTGCCGGTTGCGGCGGAGACCTATGATGGTTTCCTCAACGACATCAACGGTCATCACGTCGGCTTCGAAGATGTCGAAGCCGCGCTCGACGGTGCCGCCGGTGGAGCGATCGAGGAAGGCAGTGTCGGCGGCGGCACCGGCATGATTGCCTTTGGCTTCAAGGCCGGCTCGGGCACGGCATCGCGCATCGTCGAGTGGCAGGGCATCAGGCATACGGTCGGCGTATTCGTGCAGGCGAATTTCGGCAAGCGGCGCAATTTCACACTGCGCGGCGCCCGCGTCGGGCCCGATCTGGTAGAGCCGGCGATGCGCGAAGGCACGCCGCGTGCCGAAAAGGGCTCGATCATCGCCATCGTCGCCACCGATGCGCCATTTCTGCCGCACCAGATGAAGCGGCTGGCAAAGCGCGTGCCGCTCGGCATCGCCATGACAGGCGGCTTCGGCTACCACAGTTCGGGCGACATTTTTCTGGCCTTCACCACCGCCAATCCGCAAGCAGCACTTGCACCGTCGGGACGAACCGCAAACGCCGCTTACATCCCGGACGTCGATATCGATCCGTTCTTCGATGCGGTGGCGCAAGGCGTAGAGGAGGCGATCCTCAATGCAATGGTCGCCAATGAGGATATGAGCGGACGCGACGGCAATTTCGTGCCGGCGCTGCCGAAGGCCTGGCTGAAAGATCGATTTGGATAGAGGACAAGGCCTGGCGGGCCTGTTGCGTCACGGCTTGGCCGCGTTGCTCTGGTCGGCCTCGGCCGCCTCTTCGAGCCGCGATGCGATCAGTTCCTGGATGTCGCCGACTTCTTCCTGGATATCTTCCAGCGGAATGCCGACCTCAGCGGCCTTGGCCGCGCACTCCTTGGCGAGGGTCTCGGCCTGCTTCTCGATCTTTACCGGCGAGTGCTGGCAGTGGACCTTTTCACCGATCCATCCGCGCAAGAACTCGATCGCATGTTCACTCATACTGCTTTTCCCTGGCGGCTATGCCGGTTGGTAACCGTAAACGTCCGCACCCGGTAAAGGATGCATGCTGCCATTCGAACCGAGTCGGCTTCGCCCGGCAAGTTGATCTTGTCGGAGGTCCGAAGAGCCGAATGAAGGGAAGGGTTCAATGAGCACGTTCTGATTGTTTGATAGAGTGGTACGTTGGCCGGGATCGGCTTCGGCTCTATGCTATTGTTCTTACGATCTTTTCCTGCTGTCGACGGCCGATTTGTATCACAATAGGGATCACAACGCGTAACACATTTTCTGCTGCTTCGTGGTACACCGCCACAGCTACACGGTCGAAGCCGCCGCTATATAGTGACATCATTATGCGATGTCAACTCTATCAGCCATCCTGCTTCTTTCCGCCGCGCTGTGTCAAACGTCATCCCCGTCCAGTATGGAGATCGGATGGCCCCGGAGGGCGTATGAAGATGTTGATTTTATTGCGTTTCGTGGGCCAAAATCAGAAAGCTCTCGTCAGCGTCACCCCGCTCGACTGCCTCCGCCACACTCAGCGCCTCCGACGTCGATTCCTTGCACGTAAGGCGCGGGCCGGATGAACGACAACATTGGCGCTTTGGCAGCGCGCTCCTGCTAAGGACGATGTCTCGATGCAACAAGCTCTGCCTTTCGCTGCGCCGTCTCCAGACCGATTGAGATGAAGGCGCGCGCATGCCGGGCCAATTCCATATTGTCGGACCACAGATTGCGCCAGATCGCCGTCTTCCGTGACAGGTTCTCGTCGACGATCTTCGACGAGAAGGATTCAAAGCTGAGGTCGTCCCTATAGCCGATCGCGGTCAGCGCATCGAAGATGGCGGCAAAGTCGATATTGCCGGTGCCGAGGAAACCGCGATGGCTCTCGCCGATATGGACATAACCGATCTTGTCAGCGGCATGGCGGATAGCCAGTCCGACATCGGCCTCCTCGATGTTCATGTGGAAGGTATCGAGATGCAGGAAGATGTTGTCGGAGCCGGTGTCCGCGATGAAGGCCAGGCCTTGTGAAGCGGTGTTGAGAAGATTGCTTTCGAAGCGATTGACGATCTCCAGATTGAGCGTGACGCCGGCGGCCTTGGCCGTCTCCGCAACCTTCGCAAGTGTACCCGCGCTGCGGTTCCACTGATCGCGCGTCGGCGCCTGCGTCTGCAAGCCGTGGCTGGTACTGAGGATGCCGCCAATCTTCTGGCCGCCGAGATCGCGGGTGAGCGCGATCGTCTCGTTGAGGATCTCGACGCCGCGCGCGGCAACCGCCTTGTCGGCACTCGAAATGTCGCCGTCGGCCGGCAGGCCGATGCTGATCGCCACGCCAAGCTTGAGGTCGGCGATGCGCCTGGCCAGCCCGCCAACGTCGACATTGGCGGGGTCAAGATAGGAGAACTCGATCAGGTCGAAACCGGCCTCCTTGGTGTTGGCCAGCGTCCGTTCGAGGTGGCCTTGCGCCGAACTCGCCGACCAGACGAAGGAATGAATACCGATGCGCGACATGATCGTCTCCCGTTTCTGGAATTGAGTTGCGGCCGGGTTGCCCCGGCCGCATCGGCCTTGGGAGGCTTAGCGGGCTGCGGTCCAGCCCTTGTAGTCTTTCAGGTTCTCGGCCGTGATCAGCTTCGGGTCGAGCAGCACGGTCGGCTCCGCCGGCTTCTTGCCGGCAAGCAGCTCAGCCGCCATCGTCAGCGACTGGCCAGCCATCACGTAGGGATCCTGCGAAGCCGAGGCCTTGATCATCGAGGTGCCGGAAGCGAGTTCCTTCTCGATATCGGGAGCGCCATCCACTGCGGTGAAGATGAACTCCGAGCGATTGAGCTGCTTGGCCGCAAGCTGGGCGCCGATCGCCGTCGGATCGTTGATGGCAAACACCGCATCGATCTTGTCGAAGCGGGTGAGCAGCGACTGGAAGACCTTCAGGCCGCCGTCGCGCGAGCCTTCGGCATTCTGGTCGTCGGAGAGGATCTTGATGTCGGGGTGTTTTGCAAGGACGTCTTTGCAGCCCTTCACCCGCTCCAGGATCGACGACGACGCCGGGCCGTTGAGGATAACGTAGTCGCCCTTGCCGCCGGTGTGGTCGACCAGATACTGGCAGGCCTCTTCGCCGGCCTTGACGTTGTTGGTCATCACGGTGACGTCGGCGCCTGGCGCCGAGACGTCGAAGGCGGCAACGACGATGCCCGCTGCTTGCGCCTTCTTCACCGCCGGGCCGATCGCCTTGGCATCGACCGCATTGAGCATGATCACGTCGACCCCGGCGGCGATGAAGGAATCGACCTGAGAGACCTGCTTGTTGAGGTCGTAGTCGGCCGACACTGAGGTTACCTCGACCTTTGGGTTGATCTTCTTGGCTGCGTCCTCGATGCCCTTGATGGTGGCGACGAAGAAGGGGTTGCCGAGCAGGCCGACCGAGATGCCGACCTTGTTGAGGTCCTTGGCCGATGCGGGCGCGATGGCGGCGGCCGCGAGTGCGACGCCGCAGAGCAGTTTAGCGATGGTCTTCATTGCTTTCCTCCAATTGCCCCGCGCCTCTCACGGTGCGTTACACAAACCGGTCGTTTACGCCGGCGACCAAGGTCAATCACGTTCTCGCTCCTGCCTGGAGCCTGTAGCGGTCGAGGGCGACTGCCACGATGATGACCAATCCCTTGATGATGTACTGCCAGATGTCCGAGACACCGGCCAAGATGAGCCCGTTGGATAGCACCGCTATGATCAGGCCACCGATCAGCGTACCCCAGATCGAGCCGACGCCGCCGACGAAGCTGGTGCCGCCGAGAATGACCGCGGCAATGGCGTCGAGTTCGTAAGACTGCCCAAGCTGCAGCCCGTTGGCCGCATAGAGCCGGGCCGCTGACATGGCGCCGCCAAGGCCGGCCAGCAGGCCGGAAACGCCATAGACAAAGAGCAGCACCAGCGGCACCTTGATGCCGGTCAGCCGCGCCGCTTCGGCATTGCCGCCAACGGCATAGATCCAGGTGCCGAGCACGGTGCGCTTGAGCACCAGCCAGGACAGCACCACGATCGACAAGGCGATGATGACCAGCCACGGAATGCCGAACAGCGAACCGTTGCCGATGAAGTCGAACGGCAGGTCCGAGTTGAACACCGTGGTGTCCTGGCCGAGCAGGCGGGCGACGCCGCGCACAGCGGTCAGCGACCCCAGCGTGACGATGAAGGGCGGCAGTCTGATATAGGCGATCAGCAGCCCGTTGATGACGCCGAAGCCGAGGCCGACGAGAATGGCCGCCGGCACGCCCAGCAGTCCCCAATCGGGCACCAGCGACACCATCACCGCCACCATCGCCGAGGCGGCAAGTATCGAGCCGACGGACAGGTCGATCCCGCCGGTCAGGATGACGAAGGTCATGCCCGCTGCCAGCACGATGTTGATCGACGATTGCTGCATGACGATCAGCAAATTGGTCTGGGTGAAGAAGCGCGCGTTCATCAACTGGAAGCCGACCGCCAGCAGGATCAGGATCGGCAGCATGCCAAGGGCGGCGAAGGCGGTGCGCAACCGCCGGCTCCTGCCGACAACCTGGCCACTGATCTCGGTCGCCTTGTCGGTCATCCCTTGGCCGCTCCCGTTGCAAGTTCCATGATTGCTTCCTGGCGCAGCGGCTGGTCTTTGGACGCCGTAACCTCGCCGGCAATCGTGCCGTCGCGCATTACCAGCACGCGGTCGGCAACGCCGATCACCTCCGGCAGTTCGCTGGAGATCATCAGGATGGCGATGCCCTTTTTGGCGAGATTGTCGATCAGCCGGTAGATTTCCGACTTCGCTCCGACATCGACGCCGCGCGTCGGTTCATCCAGGATGACCACTTGCGGCTCGGTCTCGAGCAGGCGGGCAAGCAACACTTTCTGCTGGTTGCCGCCCGACAGCGAACCGGCATTGGCCTGTACCGACCTGGTGCGGATGGAGAGATCCGAAACGGCCGTGGCAGCACGTCTCTCGGCGGCTTTGAAATCCCGCAAGCCGCCGGGCCGCGCATCCCTGGCCAGCACGCCCATGCTGATGTTGTCGGATATCGACATGTCGAGGAACAGGCCGAGCTCCTTGCGGTCCTCGGTGAGATAGGCGATGCCGGCATTCAGTGCCTCGCTTGGCGAGCCGATGGTTACGGGCTTGCCGTCGAGTTCCAGCGTGCCGGCGATGCGTCTGTCGGCACCGAAGATCAGTCGCGCGAGTTCGGTGCGGCCCGAGCCGACAAGGCCAGCCAAAGCCAGCACCTCGCCCTTATACAGTTCGAAGGAGCAGTTCTTCAGGAGATTGCCGTCCGCCATGCCGCGCACCGACAAGGCGACCGCGCGCTTGTTGTCCGGCGGGCGATGATCCTTCCTGTAAAAAGCGGACAGGTCGCGGCCAACCATCATCGAGACGAGGCGCGAGGCGTTCAGCTCGGCGCGCTCGAGTGTGCCGACATAGCCGCTGTCGCGCAGCACGCTGACACGGTCGGCCAACTGGTAGACCTCTTCCATGCGGTGGCTGATGTAGATGATGGCGATGCCTTGCGACTTCAGCGTCGCGATGACCTCGAACAGACGGTCGGTCTCGCGTGAGGTCAGCGAGGTGGTTGGCTCGTCCATGACGATGATGCGCGCGCTGGTCGAAAGCGCGCGGGCGATTTCGACCAGCTGACGCTCGCCGAGCGACAGGCTGGAAACCTGGGCCCGTGCGGAGAAGGACACGCCGAGACGCTTGATGATCTCATTGCTGCGCCGGTAGCATTGGTCGCGGTCGACGATGCCGAAACGCCTCGGCTCATTGCCGAGGAAGATGTTCTGCGCGACCGTCAGGTTGGGCGCCAGCGACAGTTCCTGATAGATAACCGCAATGCCGTGAGCCCGCGCCTTGATCGGGTCGCCGGTGGCGACCGGCACGCCGTCAATCAGTATCTCGCCGCCGGCATCAGGCCGATAGGCGCCGGACAGCACCTTCATCAAAGTCGACTTGCCAGCACCGTTTTCACCCATCAGCGCATGGACTTCGCCGGCATGGACGGTCAGCGACACGTCCTGCAAGGCGCGGACTGGCCCGAACGTCTTCGAGATGTGCCGCATTTCCAGCACTGGCTGGCGCGTGACTTCGGCCTGAGCAGCGACGATCACCGTGCGCCTCCCGCTGCCGCGCGGGGGATGCCCTGCTCGCCGATGAGGCCACGCCATGTGTCGCGATATCGGGCAAGTCCGGTGAAGCTTGCGGCACGCACGGGCTCCGGCACTTCCGCGGCAAATTCGCGGCCGACGGTCTCGAAGGCCAGCGCCGCCGCCCCGGTGGCGCTGCCCTCCAGTGTGGCCCCTTGCAGGAAGGCCTGGCTGGGACGCAGTTGCGCCACTAGCCCGGCGAGCAGGCCGCCAGCGTTCAGTCCGCCATCGACGATCACGGTGTTATCCGAATGGATCTGGTCGAGGCAGAGGTCGACCATCAGCGCGACGTAGAGCAGCGCCACGGCTGCGCGTTCCTCGGCGCTTGGCATGCGGCCGACCAATTTGCCGGCGCGGCCGGGCATTGGGCCGCCCGGCGCGAAGCTCGGCAGCGCCATGCTGCCGGCGTTGATCACCCGCTGCACTGTCGCCGGCGCGATCGCGCCTTGCCAGCCGTCGCTGATCGTGGCGAATTCGCGCCCGCCCATAAAGCGGATGGTCGGCACAGGGCCGCCGTCGACATCGACATTGACCAGCATGTCGCGTTGGCCATCGAGCGCGTCGAGCAGGCAATCCGGATTAAGCACGACCACCCAGGTGCCGGTCGAGACGACGGTGACCGGGCCAAGCTCCTGCCGGCGATAGGCATGGAGCGCGGCATTGCTGTCATGGACACCATTGTGGATCGCGATCCGCCGCTTCGTATCGCCGAGGCGTTGCTCGCCGACAACCGAGCCCGCCCGCTCGAAAGCGGGCATCCGGTCGCGCCAGCCCTCAATGTCGACCAGCGAACTGAAGTCGCGCTTGCGCGGCGCCCATAAATGCGAGTGGCAGCCGAGATAGGACACTTCCGAGACCGCCCGGCCGCCAAACCGCCAGCTCCAGTATTGTGGATAGCCGAGGATCGATTTCGCGGCCGTGAATGCACCGGGTTGCACCCCCTGTAGCCACAGCATGTGGCGACCGTAGTTGAAGCCGAGCGGCAATCGCGGCGAGAAGGTCTCGGTGAAATCCGGAACGAGGCGATCAATTTGCGCGGCAATATCAGCCGGCGGCTCTTGCTCGTAATCGAGTATCGGATGCGTCAGCGCCGCCTCGTCGATCAGGGCAAAGGTGCAGCCATGGCCCGACACCATCACGCCCTCTACGCCATGGATGTCGGCGGCCTCGCTAACGGCGCGAACCGCCCAATCGTGAAGTGCTGCCTCATCAAGCACGCTGAAGCCATCTTTGCGCATCCAGTTCGGCCGGGTCCGGCGCTCGTCGACGATGCGCCCGTCCTGAGCGAAGACGAACAGCTTCGAATTGGTCTTGCCGAAATCGAGGACGGCCATCTTCACTGGATGGCTCCCGAAGCCGAAGCGATGCGCACCATGACGCCCGCGTCTTCCAGCATGCGCGCGTCGACGTCGGACAGGCCGTCATCGGTCACCAGCGTGCCGATGCGCGACAAGGGCAGCGCGATGTTACGGGCGTGGATCGACAGTTTACGGCTGTCGGCCAGCACCACGATCTGGTCGGCACACAGGCTGAGATCGGCGATGGAGCGGACCAGCAGCGGGTGCGATTCCAGCACGCCCTCCTGGCCAAGGCCTTGGGCGCCGAGAAAGAACTTCGACGCGTAGAACGGCTCAGCCTGGGTCGGTGAATGGATGATGCCCGGCTCACGATGCAGATCGCCGCCGGCAACGGTCAGGCTGCAATGGCCGTGGTCGCTCAGATAGGCCGCGAGCGGCATCGAATTGGTATAGAGACGGATGCTGCGCTCGGCGAGCTTGACCCCGAGGTGGAAGCAGGTCGAACCGCCATGCACGATGACCGCATCGCCGTCGCGCACCATCGTGGCCGCGAGAGCGGCGATCTGCCGCTTGGCCTCGACCGCGAGGTCGCGGTTCTCGTCATAGGGCCTGGCATAGGCAACACCCGCCTGTGAAGCGCCGTCGAGCGCCGAGATGCCGCCATAGACCTTCCGTGCTTCACCGGCCTCGTCGATCTTGTCGATGTCGCGCCGCACTGTCGCCGCCGACACGCCGAGCTGCTCCTGCAGTTCGCGCACCGACGCGAAGGGGCGATCCCGTAGCAACTCGACGATCTGACGCTGGCGGCCGGAGTCGCTCAATCGTTTTTCCTCCCAGGAGCCGTTTTTGCCACGGCGTTTGACGTAACTTACTCAGCATCTTTCCGATTGCAAGAACCTTTGATGAAATTAGATCACTATTGACGTAAGTCGCTCGCATCTGCGATACACATCAGCATCCCACGATGGGTATCCGAAGCTGCGAAGCTGACGGAGCTGACAGAGGAATTGCGCGATGGCGACCTATGCGGATGCGCAGGAAATGGCTGCCTTGCGGGCGCTTTCGGCCAGCATCGGGCGCAATCCAAACCTGACCCAGGCCGCCGGCGGCAACACCTCGCTGAAAGCCGGCGACACGCTGTGGATCAAGGCTTCCGGCACATGGCTGAAGGATGCGCTCTCCGAAGATATCATGGTGCCGGTGGCGATGGCGCCGCTGCTCAGGGCTGTCGAACAGCGCGACAGCGCCGCCGACCAGCCGCAGATCTTCGCCATCGAGACGCTCAACGCCCGGAACCTGCGCCCTTCGATTGAAACCACCGTTCACGCGCTGATGCCGCAGCGCGTCGTCCTGCATGTCCATTGCGTCGAAACCATTTCGCTGGCGGTACAGGCCAATTGCGAGGTGGAAGCCGCCAGACGCCTTGATGGTCTCAAATGGGCGTATGTTCCTTATTTCCGGCCAGGCCTGCCGCTTGCCCAGGGTATTGCCGAGCGGCTTCAGGCTGGGGTCGACGTGCTGATCCTTGCCAATCATGGGCTGGTCGTCGCGGCCGATACCGTCGCCGAGGCCGAAGTGCTGCTGCGCCGCGTCACGCTGCTTCTGGCGCGGCCGGCGCGCCAGGTGGCGGAACCGGATGTTGCGGCATTGGCGGCGCTGGCCGGGAAAACCGGTTACAGGCTGCCGGCGGAAATCGAGGCGCACGCGGTCGCCATCGATCCCGAAAGCCGCCGCATGGCGTCCGGGGGCAGCCTCTACCCCGATCACGTCATCTTTCTGGGTCGGGGGTCGGTGGTGGCAAAGCCCGGTGAGGATGTGCCGCGCGTCATCGAGCGGTGCGGTACAAACCCCGTGGCGATCCTGTTTCCCGGGCTGGGCGTGCTGATGCGCGGCGATGCCAGTGCGGGCGCCGACGCCATGCAACGCTGCCTTGCCGACGTGACGGCACGCATCGACATTGCAGCGCGGCTGAACTACCTCACCGCCGCCGAGAACGACGAACTGGTCAACTGGGACGCCGAGAAGTATCGCCAGAAACTCAATGCCGCCAGCCGCTGACACGCCGCTTGCCATAGGCATCGACATCGGCACGTCCGGCGCGCGCGCGGTCGCCATGCGTCCGGATTTTTCCATTGCCGCGCGTTCCGCCGTTTCGCTCGAGTTGTTTGGCCGGAATGCCCGCGACCCTGCAGTGTGGTGGTCAGCGGTCGGCGCAGCGCTGGCGGAACTGCTTTCGGGCATCGACCGAACAGCGGTCCGGTCGATCGCTGTTGACGGCACTTCAGGTACGTTGCTGCCGGTCGACGGCGCCGGGCGGCCGCTGGCCGAGCCGCTGATGTACAACGATACGGTCGCCGACAACGCCATTCTGGTCGCGATCGCTCGCGAAGCCCCAGCGACCAGTGCCGCACTTGGGGCGACGTCCGGTCTCGCCAAGGCGCTCTGGTTCCAGCGCACGCCCGGTGTTGCCGCGGTGCTGCATCAGGCGGACTGGATCGCGGGACAATTCTCCGGTCGCTTCGATGTCAGCGACGAGAACAATGCCTTGAAAACCGGTTACGACATCACGGCCCGCTGCTGGCCGGACTGGATTGCGGCCACCGAAATGCGCATGGAGTTGCTGCCCGGTATCGCCAGGCCGGGCGATGTCGTCGGCAAACTCACCGCGGGTGCCGCGGATATGTTCGGCTTACCGCGCGAAATCGCCGTCGTCGCCGGAACGACCGATGGCTGCGCCTCGTTCCTGGCGACAGGTGCCGCGGCAATAGGCGACGGCGTCACCGCGCTGGGGTCGTCGTTGACCGTCAAGATCCTGTCCGACCGGCCTATCTCGGCGCCACGCTTCGGCATCTACAGCCATCGGCTTGGAGATGTCTGGCTGGCGGGCGGCGCATCGAACTCCGGCGGCAAGGTGCTGACACAGCATTTCCCTCTGGCGCGCATCGTCGAGCTGAGCATGGCGATCGACCCGATGACCGAGACCGGCCTCGACTACTATCCTCTTGCCACTGCAGGCGAACGCTTTCCGATCGCCGATCCGGCACTGCCGCCGCGTCTTGTGCCGCGACCGGTGGAGGACGCCGACTATCTGAAAGCCATGTTGGAGGGTATCGCCGCGATCGAGGCGCTCGGCTATGACAGGCTCGCCGAGCTCGGCGCTCCGCAGCTGACGTCGGTCAGAAGCGTCGGCGGCGGTGCGGCGAATGCCGCCTGGACGGCGATCCGGCAGCGCAGACTTGGTGTTGATTTCCTGCCGGCGCTTTCGCACGAAGCCGCCGCCGGCACAGCGCGGCTGGCGCTGATGGGCGCAAGCGCGGCGGGGCTTCTATGAGCGCGAAAACAGTCGAACACCTCAACGGCGTCAACCAGCTGGCCGAGCGCTATGATTTTTTCCTGCTCGATCAGTTCGGCGTGCTGCATGACGGCGCCAGCCCCTATCCAGGGGCAGTGGAAGCACTGTCGGCGCTGAAGCGCGCCGGCAAGACCATTGTGCTGATCTCGAACTCCGGCAAGCGGGCGGGGCCTAACGAGAGCCGGCTGCTAAAGCTCGGCTTCGAACCGGGAAGCTGGGACCATTTTGTTTCTTCCGGCGAGGTCGCGTGGGAGTTCTTCCACGACATGGCGGTATCCGGAAAGCTACTGCCAAACACGAAATGCCTGTTGATAAGCCGCGACGATGACCGCTCGGCGATCGAAGGTCTGCCCTTCGCATTGACCAAGGACGGTGACGATGCCGGGCTGGTGCTGATTTCGGCCAGCGAGGGCGACCGCTACGATCTTGAGCACTATCGCCGGCTTCTTGCGCCGGCTGCGGTGCGGCAGGTGCCATGCTTTTGCACCAACCCTGACAAGATCATGCTGACGGCAGTGGGGCCGCGCTTCGGCGCCGGCCGGCTGGCGGATCTCTACGAGGACCTCGGTGGTAGCGTCACGCGTATCGGCAAGCCTTACCCCACCATATTCGGCGCTGCGCTAGCGGTGGCAGGCAATCCAGACCGCAGCACTGTGGTCTGCGTCGGCGACAGCGTCGAACACGACATCGCCGGCGGACTTGCTGCCGGCGTGGCCACGGTGCTGGTTCTGTCAGGAATATTGGCGGACACACCTGACCTGTTCGACCTGTTCGACACGATGGACGCCTACCCGGATTACACCATGGATGGCTTCAGGTTTCGCTGATTTGATTAACCCGGCAGCGCTCGCGCCCGAATCCGGCCTCAACGCCTCGTGGCCACGAGCATTGGCCGGCTGGCTCAAGACTGCCGAACAGCGCGGATCCAGTCGAGCCGCGCGGCTGGAATGAGGCCGTAATTGTAGAAATTGACGCCGTCCACACCGGGCGCCAGCGCCGGCTTCACCTTGGCCGCGAGGATGTCGGGGCGGGCCATTTCCGGATAGAACAGCCGGTAGCCGGCGCCGAGGAATTTGTCCGCGCCCAGTGCCGCACGGCCGGCCGCCATCAGGCTGGCGACATCGCCGGCCTGCATGTCGTAGGCGCACAGGATCGCCCCGTCGCAGACCTTGCCCAGCGCTGCCAGATCGCAACCGCCAAGCCAGCCGTCTTTCAGATCGATAATGACGACCCGCGTCGTGGGATCGGCTACCTCGCGCAGTTCGGCGACCAGGCTGGTCACTGGCTCGAATCGCCACAAGAGATAGGCATGGAGCTCCGGCCACGGCGCAAAGGCGTCGAGGCCGCAGGCGGGGAAATCGGGAAAGCGCCGCTCAGGCACCGCACGCTCGCAGGTCTCGACGATCCATTGCCTGGTGAGCTTGCGCGCCGCCTCGGCATCGATGCCGGCTTTTGCCGCACGGGCGACGCAGGACGGACAGAAGCACAGAGACAAAAGAAAATCGTCTTCCGGCGTCAGCCCGACACCGTCCTTCTCGTGATGGTATTCATGGGCAAAGCCCATGAAGGACGGGCTTTCAAGTTCTATCCGGTCCGGCCGATAGCTGTGCGAGATGTCGGCGATCAGCGCGCGGACATAGGCGCGCGCATCGGGATGGGACGGGCAGAGATTGTAGTAGTTGGCATCGCCGAAGGCGTTGCGGGTGACGGCCTGCGGATGCAGCATGCCCAGGCGGGTGTTGTGCAGGCAGACCGTCCAGCACGAAACGGCTAGCCCGCCCGCGTCGCGACGGCGGATGAGCTGACCGAGCACGTCGCCGCCCTCGGTGATCACGTCAGCCACCTTGGGTTGGATGGCTAGACTTCCCCAGCGCGCAGCGGTCGGCTTGAAATAGATGGTGCCGTCCTCAGGGAAATAGGCCTTGCGGCCCGGACTGCGCGGCTGCAGGAAGCGCCCGGCATGATAGGATGTCGCCAGGCTGATCATGTTGAGCCCGGCGCGCCCGACAAGATCACGTTCGACCGTCTCCAGGCCGAGATCCTGGATGTCCCAGGGATAGGTCCACATGGACAGTTGCTGCATGGAATATCCTCTGCCTTTGGCTCAGCCGTCGACCGGCTCTGCGACTTGCATTAGGCAGTCGCCCGCCTCACACATCGTGTGCAGCCGGCGCGACAGCACCAAGCCGCTTTCGGCGAAATGTAGGGCCTCCTCGGCAACATCGAGCCGCTCGAGATCGTGGTACCAGCCGGCCAATTGTCCTGAAGTGACACTGTCGCCGAGCCTGGCGGCGGGCTCGAACCAGCCGCGGCGGGTGGCATAGAGGCCCTGGCTGTGCCTGGACAGGGACAGCAGCCTTGTCGGCGCCGAAGGCTTTTCGCCAGCGCCAAGAACCGGCGCGCCGACCACACCCATTGCTATCATCAGACGGTCGAGTGCGCGGGCCGTGATCGCCATCGAATCGACCGTTGCGGTGCCACCGCCGCCGAACTCACCGCTGACGCCGACGGCGCCGGCGCGGCGCGCTGCGCCCATCGAGGTTGGCGAGGCCTGGCCGTTGTCAGCGATAAAGCCGTAGGGCATGCCGAGCGTGCGCATCAGCTCGACGCCGCGCCGGTGGCGCTCGGGATCGGCGTTGCGTTCGACCAGCGCGGTCGGCAGATGCTCCATCGACGTGCCGCCCGAATGGATATCGAAGACGACGTCGTGACGGGGGAACAGCTCCGTCTCAAGGAAATTGGCGAGCCGGCTTGTCGGCGTTCCCGAGGGGTCGCCGGGAAAGGCCCGGTTGAGATTGCCGCCGTCGAGGGGCGAGCAGCGCTTGGAGGCCATCACCGCAGGGGCGTTGGCCATCGGCATGATGGTGATGCGGCCCTTGATCCGCTTCGGATCGAGCCGGCGCGCCAGTTTTGCCAGCGACAGCTCGCCCTCGTATTCGTCGCCGTGATTGCCGGCCATCAAAAGCAGTGACGGGCCGTCGCCATTGCGGATGAGGCAGATCGGCACCTTGACCTGAAAGTAGGGCGAGCGATCGATCGAGAACGGAATGCTTAGATGGCTGAGCGTCTTGCCGTCGCGGTCGAAATCGAGCGTGTGGGCGAGGCCGGTGTGCATGGTCAGACCGCCGCGACCGCGGTGATTTCGATGCGCAGATCAGGGTCGGCAAGCCGCGCCTCGACGCAGGCCCGCGCCGGCAGGCGGGCAGGATCGATCCAGGCATCGTAGATGCTGTTCATGGCCTCGAAATCACCGATCTGCGGCAGGAAGATGTTGACCGCCACCAACTTCGACTTGCTGCTGCCGGCCTCGACCAGCAGCGCCTCGACTTTGGCAAGCACGTCGCTGGTCTGGCCTTCGATGCCGGCCTTGCGATCGTTGGCCACCTGGCCGGCTATGTGAACGAGGCCGCCATAGACGACTGCCTGCGACATGCGCGAGCCGGACTGAAAATACTTGATCATATCGGATCCTTTCGAGGTTCTCTTTTTCGGGGATCTGGTCAGCCGAACCAGGTGGGGAAAGCGTGGCGGACGTGGCCGGTCGCGTCGACCCCGAAGATCACGCGATAACGGTCGAGGCAGGTGCAGGGGTGCGAGATGCCGAATTCGATGACGTCGCCGACGGCGATGTCGTCGCTCGGCGCAATCGACAGGAAGGCATGCTGGTCGTTGAGCTTGACCACCTCGGCGCGCGCGATGGGCATCGGCGACGGCTTCCCGGCGCGGAAGACCGTGAGCAGCGTTGGAAATCCCTGGTCGAACGACACGTCGCGCATCCCCATGCCGCAGATGATGAGGCCGGGCTCAGGCCGCGACAGCACTTCGGCCCACAGGCGTAGCGCAGGGCGAAAGGAATGCCGCGCCGAAGCGCTGATGCCGCCTATGGCAAAACCCTTGCGGGCATCGAGGGCGCCGAGCGAACGGTCATAGGTGCCGTGGTCGTGGAAGAAGATGGCGCCACTGCGCAGCACCAGCGTTGCGTTGCCGTCGCTGAAAACCACCGGCGAAAGTGCTTCAACCACTCTGTCGAAGAAGGCGGAGCCGCCGGCTGTGACGATCAGCGGTGCGTCGCCGCCGACGCGGGCACGCAGCCGCAGGAACATGTCGGCGGTCATTGCCAGCAGGCCGGATATCACCTCATCGGTGCGACCGGGCTCGGGTTGCGCCGCCGCCCCTTCATAGGTCGTAACGCCGGCGATCAGCAGCCGCCCGCCGGCAGCCGTGATCGCATCGGCGATGGCCTCGGCTTGCGCGGTGGTGCGGGCGCCCGCCCTGCCCGCACCAAGTTCGACCAGCACATGCAAAGGCGGCAGTGCCGCATTGGCGCGCCAAGCCTCGGAAAGCGCGTTCACGGCGTCGACCGAGTCGGCAAAGACATAGAGCTCGGCATCCGGCCAGGCACCAGCAAGCACGGCCAGCCGGTTGGCGCCGCCGGCTCCGCCAACCTCATTGGCGATGATCAGCCGTGTCAAGCCGGCCTTCAGCATCACTGTCGCTTGCCTGATGTCGGCGACCGTCGTGCCCCATGCGCCGGCCTCGACCAGCGACCGGGCAAGGTCGGGCGCCATCGGCGTCTTGGCATGCGGAGCGATCTCAACATTGTGTTCGCGCGCATAGCGCAGGAACAGGTCGCGATTGGCGGAGAAGGCCGCCTCGTGGAGGGTCAGCACCGGAAGCGCCATGCGTCCATCGGCGGGATGCCAGTGCTCGGCCGCGACAAGGCTGCTGTCAAGCCCGGTTGTGCCGGGAGGCACGCCGCGGATGCGGTCGTCGAGCTGAAAATTTTCGTGCACCGAAAGGGCTGGAACCGGTGAGTTTTCAGTCATCCGATGCTAACCCTTTCACCGTCGCAGAACGAAGCCAGAATCGATCGCCGGTCACAGCCTGAGAGAGATACGTGCCAGAACCTTACGCCGGACCGATCATCGACGCCCATCATCATCTTTGGGATCTCAGCCTGGGACGGCATCCCTGGCTCGGCGCCACGGCCGGCGAGCGCGGCGGCCTGGGCGAGCTTGGCCCCTTGCGGCGGAACTATCTGCCCGGGGATTATGCGCGCGATGCCATAGGGCATAATGTCGTCGCCACCCTCCATGTCGAAGCCGGCTGGGCGAGTGGCGACTGCATCGGAGAAACGCG
Source organism: Mesorhizobium sp. P170090 (assembly GCF_057786115.1). Taxonomy (NCBI): domain Bacteria; kingdom Pseudomonadati; phylum Pseudomonadota; class Alphaproteobacteria; order Hyphomicrobiales; family Phyllobacteriaceae; genus Mesorhizobium; species Mesorhizobium sp. P170090. The sequence continues at coordinate 2,267,068 of NZ_JBYNWH010000001.1, read as the reverse complement.
CTGGCTTGAAGCACTCGACAAATCGCGCGGCGTCGCCGCCCGCTATGTCGTTCACGTGCCGCTCGCCGATCGCCAGGCGCCGGCGCTGATCGAAGCGCAAGCCGCGTTCGAGCGTGTCGCCGGCGTGCGCGACATATTGAGCTGGGATCCCGACCCTGCCCGCCGTTTTGCGGCCCGTGACGGCATCATGGACGATCCGGCCTGGCGCGCCGGGCTTGCCTTGCTTGGCCAGCATCGGCTGGCCTTCGACATGATGGTGTTTCCGCGCCAGCTCGCCGACGCGGGGCTGCTTGCCAGGGCCTTCCCCGATCAGCAATTCGTGCTCAACCATTGCGGTAGCCCGATCGACCGCGACGCCGATGGCATGCAGGTGTGGCGCGACGGGCTGCGGCTTCTGTCGCAATGCGACAACGTCGCCATCAAAATATCGGATCTGGTCGCCTACGATCATGACTGGACGCTCGACAGCCTGAAGCCCGTCGTCCTGCATTGCATCGATTGTTTCGGCACCGGTCGCGCCATGTTCGGCAGCGACTTTCCGGTCGCCGGCCTGCATGCCTCGTTCGATGACATATATGACGGCTTCAAAACCATCACAGCGGACTTTTCGGCCGACGAGCAGACGGCGCTGTTCTTCGGCAACGCAAGGCGCATCTATCGGCTCGACGATGTGTCATCGGCGCGCCTGCTCCCGGCCTGAGAGCAGCAGCAGGCCGAGGATCAGCGAGCCGAACAGGATGCTGCGCCAGCCGGGCGATGCGTTGACGACGGTGATCAGCGCGGTGATGGTGACCAGCAGGATGGCGCCGGGGATGGTGCCGGCATAGGTGCCAAGCCCGCCGAGGATCGAGGTGCCACCGAGGACCACGGCGGCAATCGAGGCGAGCAGATAGGGATCGCCGATGCCGACATAGCCCTGTCCGTTCATGCCCAACACGAGCACGCCGGCAAGTCCCGAGCAGAAGCCGCTGATGCCGTAGACCGCAAGCGTCGTGGACGTGACCGGAACACCGGACAGCGCCGCGGCAAGCGGGTTGGCGCCCATGGCAAAAATCCGGGCGCCGAGCGATGTCGCATGCATCGTGGTCAGCACGATCGCCGAGACGACCACCCACAACAATACGCCAGCGGGAATGCCGGCCGGCCGGCCATTGCCGAGCCAGTGGACCAGCGGGTTCTCGGCGGTCACGGCGCTGCCGCCGGCGATGATGATCAACAGACCCTGCAAGAATGTCGCCATGGCCAATGTCATGATCATCGGGTGGACGCGCAGCAAAGCGACGCCGAGCCCGTTGACCAGGCCGATTGCCGTGGTCAGCACCAGAACGGCAAGAATGGCGGTGATGCCGGTCGGATCCACCTGCCACGACAGCAGCGGCAGGCTGACGGCGCTGACCGTGACGATGGCCGCGACGGAAAGGTCGATGCCGCCGGCGATCACCACAAAAGTCTGGCCCGCGGCAACCAGGCCGATGGCGGCGCCGAGCTCCACCAGATAGCGCAGATGGCCATAAGCGCCGAAGCCGCGCGAAACGAAGCTCGCCACGATCCAGACCGCGGCAACGATGGCAACGGTGAGAAACGGCCGGCTGCGCAGGACCGTCAGGGCGCGTTTGCCGCCCGCGCTGTCATTCCATGCTGTCATTGCTGTGCCTTGCGGAATTGCGGGATGGCGACCGCGCCGATGATGATCAGGCCCTGGGCCACATATTGTGCGACCGGCGTGAAGCCGAGGAAGAACATGACGCTGATCATCAGGCTGAGCAGCAGGCTGCCGGCAAGCGCGCCGCGCATCGTGCCCTGGCCGCCGAGGAAGCCGATGCCGCCGAGCACCGCAGCGGCAATCGAGTTCAGGGTAAAGGCGGCGCCGATGACCGGGTCGCCCGAACCGGTCTGTGCGGCGACGAACAAGCCGGCGCCGGTGGAGAGCAGACCGCTGATCGCATAGGCCGCAATGCGCGCGCCGTCGACCGGCACGCCGGAGCGATAGGCGCCGACCGGATTCTCGCCGGCGGCATAGAGGCTCAAGCCAAGCGGCGTGGCGAGATAGAGCTTCCACAGGAGAATGATGACCACCAGCAGCACGAATGCCGCCGGTGTGTTGCCGGCAAGCAGGTCGGACAGCCACGCCGGGATTGCGCCGCCGGGCCGCGGCAGGATCAGCAGGGCGGCGCCGCCGATGATGAAGGACCCGGCAAGCGTCACCACGATCGCCGGCAGGCGAAGCCGTACCACGACGAAGCCGGTCGCCGCCCCGATGCCGAGGCCCGTCAGCGCCACCGCGGCAGTGCCCCCCGCGACGCCCAGCTGCCCGGCCATCGTCGTCGCGGCGATGACCGCGCCCAAGCTGACCGTCGCGCCGATGGCCAGGCTGATGCCGCCGGTGAGCATCAGGATGGCCTGCGCCATGGCAACCAGAGCCAATGGAAACCAGCTCTGGGTGAATTTGGCGAAGCCGGACGCCGTGAACAGACCCGGAAAGAGGACGCCATAGGCGATGAGAAACACCAGGACGACGGCAAACAGGCTGCGCACGCCGACATTGCGACGCAGCTGCACCGGCCAGTAGAGCGCATCGGTCTGCCGGGCGGAGGAAGATGTGTTCATGCCGCAACCTTCCGCTGTTCGGCGCCCATCGCGGCGGAGACGATGGCTTCCTCGCTCAGCGCTCCACGCGCCAGCATGGCGACGATGCGGCCTTCGCGGACGATGGCTACACGGTCGCAAAGGTGCACGAGTTCGGGCGTGTCGGAACTGAGCAGCACGACCGCCTTGCCGGCGGCGGCGAAATTGCGAAGCATCATGTAGATCTCACGTTTTGTTTCGACGTCGACGCCGCGCGTCGGATCGTTGAGCAGAAGCACCAGCGGGTCGTGCGGCATCCATTTCGCCAGCGCCACCTTCTGCTGGTTGCCGCCCGATAGAGCCTGCGCCGCCCGCCCGAGGTGGCCCTTGATGCCGAGTTGGGCGGCAAGGCTTTTGGCCGTCTCGCGCTCTGCGCGGCGGCTGCGCAGCTTCAGCGCCGGCAGCCTGGCAAAGGCGGGCAGCATCATGTTGGTGATGATGGGATGGATCAGGTGCAGGCCCTCGCGCTTGCGATCCGCGGGCACATAGGCCAGCCCCAGCGCGTTGGCTTTCGGCACGCCGCCGGGCAGGCCGGAGGCGCCGTTGACGGTCGCCGACGCCGTCCGTGCCGGAATGGCGCCGTAGAGACCGAGCAGCAGATCTTCCTGCCCTTGCCCGACCAGGCCGCCAATGCCAAGCACTTCGCCCGTTTTGATATCCAGATCGACGTCGCGCATCAGGCCGGCCGCAAGATTTCGGACAGAGATAGCGTTGGCAGGCAAACTGGAAGGCTGCCATTGCGGAAAAAGATCACCGGGATCGCGGCCGACCATCAGCCGAACCAACCCGGCGGCGTCGGTGCCTTCCAGGGTGCGGTCGGCCGTGCAGGTGCCGTCCTTCAGAACGGTGACGTGCTGGCACAGCGCCATGACTTCGTTCAGTCGGTGCGAGATGTAGAGAATGGCGATGCCTTCGCCGCGCAACCGCTGCAGCAGATCGGTGAGGATTTTGGTTTCGGTTGCCGATAGCGACGATGTCGGTTCGTCGAGAATGAGCACGCGCGGCCGGCGGTAGAGCGCCTTGGCGATCTCCACCATTTGGCGGCGGCCGAGCGACAGATGCCCGACCGGCGTCGACAGCGGCTCGTGCAGCCCGACAAGTTCGCATGCGGTCCTCGCCCGCGCAGCGAGTTCGCGGTAGTCAATCAGGCCGAACCGTTTGGGATAGGCGCCGAGACCAATATTTTCGGCGATGGAAAGACTGGCCGTCAGGCTGAGTTCCTGCTGGACGACGGCGATGCCGGCCTGCCGCGCAACAGCCGGCGTCATGCGTGAGACCGCGCGTCCATCGACCTCGATCGTCCCGCCATCCGGTCTCAAGGCGCCGGACAAAAGGTTGATCAAGGTCGACTTTCCGGCGCCGTTCTCGCCGAGCAGCGCATGCACGCGGCCCGGCTGGAGAGCGATTGAAACGTCGCGCAGGACGGGGTTGCCGAAGAAAGACTTCGACACACCCCGCGCCGCGAGCAGCGGAGCCATGGTTGTCAACGCTACAACCCTTCAGGCTTATTTCTGAGCCAGCAGCTTCTTGAACAGCTCCTCATCGTAAGGAGAAAAGATGTAGCCGTCAGCCGGGAAGTCCTTGGCCCGGGCGAGGTATTCGTCGATGTTGGAATTGTCGATTACCGGCAGCGGAATCTTGACGAAAGCCGGCACATCCTTGCCTTCCAGCGCCTGGACGGCAGTGTAGGTGGCGAAGGCGCCGAGCCAGTTCGGCTGCATCGTCGCCCAGCTCTTCAAGCCCTTTTCTTTCCAGAGTTCCAAAAACTGCCGGGCGTTCTCACCGGTGATCGGCACCTGTTCACGGCCCTGCTTGTCGAGGGCCAGCACGGCGCCTGCCGACAGAGCGCCGCCGAGCGACAGGATGCCGTCGATCTCGGGGTTGGCGAAGAGGAGGCTGGTGACGGCTTCCTGTGCCGGCGCGACGTTGTAGGGCGTGTTGGTCTCGGCAAGCACCGTCACGTCGGGATGGGCCTTGAGCTCAACGTCGGCGCCTTTGCGCCTGTCATCGCTGACCGAAACCCCGGCGGGGCCATTGAGGATCAGGATCTTGCCCTTGCCGCCGATGGCGTCGATCAGGAACTTGGCGGCCTGGTCGCCCCATTGCGAAGAATCGGTGTTGACCTTGGCGGTGACCTTGTCGGTGTCGACGAGGCTGTCGAAGTTGATGATGGCGATGCCCTTGGCGCAGGCGTCGGCCAGAACGCGTGCCGGTGCGGTCGACGAACCGGCGATCAGGATGATGGCGTCGACATCGGAATCGATCATCGACTGAATCTGCTGGATCTGGACGTTGGCATCGCCCTGAGCGTCGGTGACGACGAGCTTGTCGACCAGTCCCTGCTTCTTCAGGGTCTCGACTTCGGCTTCGATCGTGCCTTGGGTCTGCTTCATCCAGGTCGGCACGGAATAGATGTTGGCCCAGCCGATCGTGTACGGCGCCTTGCGGTCGCCCTTGATGCAGTTGGCGGCGGCATTGGCCTGCGAGGCGACGCCAAAGCTCAGCACGAGACCGAGGCAAAGCGCGCTGGCGGATGCGAAAAACGGTGATTTCATCATGACTGTTCCCTTCAGAGGTTGTGGCCTCGACGTGCAGAACAAGGGCGAGGAAACCCGTCGGTCGCCGGGTCTTGGAAACCGTGTGTCCTCTCGGGATTTGTCTGCGTCAGGCTCGTTAGTTTGTCTGGTATTTCAGACAATGTGTCTGTATATCGGACAAATTGGATGCTAGACCGAGCCTTGACATCTTTCAAGCGCCTTGAGACGAGAACCGAAATGATTTTGGCGGATGGTCATGAGCGACGGCACTAACGATGCGATCGGGAAGGAAGCCGGCGCGGAGCCGCGCAACGGCGAACGACGACGCGGCATTGACCGCGTCATCATGCTGCTCGAGGCGTTGCTGCGGCACCGCGCGCCAATGCGCGTCGGCGACATCGCCAAAATGATCGGCGCGCCGCGTTCGACCACCTACGAGATCGTCAACAGCCTGCTCGACGCCGAAATGCTCGAAAACGTCGGCGGTGAAGGTTACGTCTATTTCGGACGCGCCATGCATCTGTTCGGCTGGGCCTACTCACATCACAATGCCCATTACCGTCGCATCATCGAGACCTTGGATAAGTTGGCCGCCGAGACAGGCGAGACGGTCCAGCTATGCGGCCTGCGTGGCAACAAATACGTCGTTCTTGACTGCCGAGATTCCCCAGGCCCGTTCCGGATCTCAAGCGATGTTGGGGTTGAGGTGCCGATCCCATGGACGGCATCCGGACGGCTGCTCCTCGGCCATATGAACGAGCAGGAGTTGAGGGATTTCATCCCATCTGGCGACTACAGGCTTCCCGACGGCCGCATCATTGCACCAGCCGAATTCTTTGCCGATGTTGCCTTGGCCTACCGGCAGGGTTTCAGCGAGACCACAGCCTTGGCCGACCGTTTCACATGGTGCATGGCGGCCCCCATCCGTGACGGCCACGGCGCCATCAAAAGGACCTTGTGTTTGGTGTTACCCGTCGACACGCCGGAGCCACGGCGCGACGAACTGCTTGCGTTGCTGCGCGAGCGCGCCCGTGGACTGTCTCTGGCGGGAGGCTGACGATCAGCCGTCGTGCCCTCAGGTTGAAGCCTCTTAAACGCACATGGATTCCGCTCTTCCCCATGGGTTCCATTTAGGGTCCGGACCTTAGTCCCATAGTCGGTGGATAAGGTCCGAACCAGGGAACACGCAACCGGAAGCCACATTAGGAGAAGACCGTCGATCAAAGTCCCTTCATCGCCGGTTGAGGATCCCGCCGCTCTTACTGTCGAGAGCGCGGCGGGATCCTTACGCGCGGAGCGAGCACATGAGATTTGTCGAGATTTTCACAGATGTGCTTACGGCCCTGCTTCTCGCTTTATTCGTGTGCGGGATATTCGCTGTTTTCGGAGGCCATCTGGTTCCTCCACGCTACGCAAAGATGGTGTTGCTGCCCCTCGATAAGATGACGACTGCATCATCTACACCCAGCTTGCCCGATTCCATCGACTTGCAAGTTCAAAAGCGCCCAGAGGTGCAAAGGTCTGCCGGCGTGACACAGCGCGCAGTCGGTCTGGAGCCGCCAGTGCCATCCAGCAAGCGGTAAGAATCAGCGGAGGTTTTGTGGCTCCCCAGCTATCAGAGAGCGCCGGCGATTATTGACAGACCCGGCTCTTGAAATTGGCTGAAATCGCCCTCCACATTTCCGCATCTGTTTGAATTGTGTTTATCAACTAGCGCGAACGCTATGGCGTAGCAGGTTGAGCTGGCGGCGTTCCTGGCTGATCCCCGCCAGTGCTTGATCGCGGCGTGGGATCCTTGTCGAGCTTGGGATTCCGGTCCACCGGTTCGCCATTCACATCGTCGGCCTTGGAGTTTGCAGGGTCCGTTTGGCCAGGATTTGGGCTGTAAGTATCTGGCGATGGAACCCGGCTGTTTTGCTGTGTCGCCGGTGTCTTAGCCTGCTCGCCATAGATTTCAGCGATCCCCCAGGCAACGAGCGCCAAGACAAGGCCTGCCAAGAGCACGCCAAGGACCGGTCGCCCCAAGCCACCCTGCCTGGCCCGCTTTTCCGGAATGTTTCTGCTCATGATCGCAACCTTGGGCTAAGAGGAGTGGCCCGCGCTCCAGGAGCGAAGACGCGGGCAGTCAAGAGCTCCGGATGTTGGCCATGTGGCGAACAGGGAACTCGCTGCACATACCGAACTCGCTGGCGCTGTTGATGTTCCCACGGAATCCAAACAGCGCGCCGCCGGGAGCCGGACTGGCAATTTGGGTTGGAGTGGCTGGAACGAGCCAGCTCAAGGTCAACGAGCGGCGGTGTGCGTAAGCGGGCATTGCGAGCCAGACTGGAACTTTGCCGAATCTGCCGCGTTGCCGACCATGGCCGACTACAACGAGACCACCAATCCGGTGCTGACCGGTTGCATGGCCCGCGTTGCCACCAGGGACATCTGTTTGAAGGCTATCTGAAATTTGCTCCTCGTTGTTGGCGATTCCGCCCGATGGAACATCCTGATCCGCTCGCGGTTGGGGAAGCCCGGGCCAGCGGCAGGAGCATCATCATGAACGTCGAACGTAACCCGGCCGAAGACAGAGGCGATATTCAGTCTGGGGTGACAGAGGACAAGACGCCGGGATTCGACCCGGCGGCGGCGCCTATGGAAACCGATGCCGAAGCAGCAGACACCTGCGCCGTGCCGGTTCCCGCAGCGACGGGCACGCCGGCTTTCGCTAATCAAGCAAGCTTCGCCAATGCGATGCGGCGGCCGGACGACGAGCGCGCCCCGGCCCCGAGTAAAAACGGCCCGGTGCTGGCCATTGTCGCGCTTGTCGTCGTTGCCGCCGTCGTGTTCGTTGTCGCCGCGATTCTGGCGCGATAGCAGATCCTGCGCTTGCGCCAAACCTCTGCCCTGCGAAGCGATCAGGGATGCGGTCGTGGCAGCAGGCGATCAGCGGCTGGAAAAACAAGCTGCAGGTTGCAGCGGCGCATGGCACGCCGGCCGGCACCCTGACCGAGCAGCATTGCGGCATGGCCGAACCCGGCTCGGCCGCCAAGGGTTGAGGCCGGATGCTCGTTCGAAGCGGGAACATTTCACATCAAGCCAAGTTCGGGCTCGCAGAGCTTGTCGTCAAGGAACAGCACATGAAGGCCCTGACATGGCACGGCAAAGGCGACATACGTTGCGAACAGGTGGCCGATCCGACGATCCAGGATGAACGCGACATCGCTGCAGAAAGTTCGGAACGGCGATATCGACCCGTCGTTCGTGATCACCCATCGGGCTGGCCTCAAGGCCGGGCCCGCACTTTACAAAACCTTCCGCGACAAGGAGGACGGCTGCATCAAAGTCGTGATGCGCCCGCACGGCTGACCGTTCTGTCCAATGGCCCGACTTTGTTGTCCGGCCGTCTGCATGCTGAAAAGGCGAGAGTTGAAAATGGCCAAGGACAAACCCGCATCGACAAACCCGGCCGCCACACCCCCGGTCAGGTCGCCTGACGCCGCCGGCCTGCCACATCCCCGTCGCGATGCTGAAGACAGCGATTCCGGCGCCAAGCCGACGGCACCCAAGACCGCCGGCGCCCAGCAAGCGTCCAGATCGCCGCTCGACAGCCGTATTGCAAATCGCAATGCCGGCCGCCCTCGTCAGGCAGGCACGACGCCTCGGCCGACCGACGAATCGCTGGAGTAAAATGAAACCTAAGCTGTGGCGCGGGTATCCGCACCGCGGCGTGTGTGCAGTCAGGGTCTTCCTGCCCTGCCGACAGCGCCATACAGGTCTTGATCTCTCGTGGACCGTCGGGATCGGCAATCAATACTTTAGCGGGAAATTCGATGGTACCGTTGGCTGGGATCGAACCAGCGACCTCCGGATCCACAATCCGGCGCTCTAACCATCTGAGCTACAACGGCACGTTCGCCTGAGCCAGATCGTGGTGAAAATTCATTCTCCGAGATCCGCTCTGTCGTTCGGCGATGCGTCCAATACGGTCTATCAGAGACTAATTCAAGGCCTTTGATAAGGCAAAGCCGGTTCTGCCAACAGGCGCCGGTTTCTTCGGCAAAAGAAAAAGGCCGGCGGGAGGAGGTGCCGGCCTTTTCCTGTTACGAGCCAGCGGGAGGAGGTGCTGGCTGGTCACCCCGGAGAGCAGAGGGAGGAGGTTCCACTCGCCGGGTATTCATTTGGACAACTCTATTGCACACCTATTTGTCTGACGAAATGCGACGTTTTGATGCATCGCAGAGTTGTGCGCAATTATTAGGCGGCCTTGATGTCCTTCAGGGCCTTCTCGAAAGCGGTCTTGACCGGCTTGGAGACGTCTTCGGCAGCCTTCGAAGCAACAGCCTGGAAGTCCTTGGCCTGCTCGACCGTGGTCTCGACGCGCTTGCGCAGGAAGGCGGTCTGCAGTTCGACCACTTCCGACAGCGACTTGGCGCCGATGAGGGCCTCGAGATGCGAGAAGCCGGCTTCGGCATTGGCGCGCAGAGCGGCGATGGTCTTGAGCGACAGGTCGCTGGAAACGGTCTTGGCAGTCTCGAAGGTCGATTCCAGGACTTTCTGGGTCTCTTCGGCGCCGGTCTTCAGCTTGGAGTAGGCTTCCTTCGACTGCTCGACGCCCTTTTCGGCGAAAGCGCGGATCTGGTCGGTTGCCTTGGAAGCGTCGAAGCTCGGGAATTCGACGCTTTCGATGGTCTCAGCGGTCTTGGCCTTGGTCATTTTCCATCCTTTCGGGGTAGCGACTTTGACAAAAAGCCGTCTCGTTCATGTATGATGGCAATATAGCGGTTTTTTTGTGCGATGCAATATGTTTGTTGCAGTGCACCATAAATTTCTTCCCATGCGTCACCCAAGAGGTTATCCAGGGACATTCCGAGAGGCTGTTAACCAAGTGGCCAGAGATTCCACCTGCTTCCCGCCATGGCTTGTGGACCTTCGCCGCGCGGGCTTTTATTAACAAAGCGTTAACTGCAAATTGCCCGCCTTGTAGGTTCGCCAAGAGGGGTTCGCCAAGAGGTTTCACCGAAAGGGTCCGCCAAGCGCATGCCTTCCGAGAACTACTCTTTCCTCGATGTCACCGTGCTTGATGCGGTTCGCCAGCGCTTCGCCGCCGGCGACGCGATCGCGATTCTGTCGGCCGACCTCGAACAGGTGATCTGGGCCAACGGCCCGGGCGCTGCGGTGTTCGGCTATCCCGATATCGAGGCCATCATCGGCGCCTCGGCTCAGCTGCCGCTGATCGCCAGGCGCCAGATCATGGCGACCGCGGGCTTCCCGCAGATCGGCAGCGACCGCGCCATTACGGTACGGCTGGCGACCGGCATCACCAGCCGCGCCGTCGGCTTCCTGGCCAGTGCGGTGACTATGCCGGACGGCGAAAGCGCCATTATGCTGGTGGTGCCGGCAGCGCAGGCCGGCTCGCGCAGTGCTGCCGACATTGCGGCCCGCGCCATCAGCGGCTTTACCGAAGACGGCCATTTCATCGCCTTTGTCGACGCCGCCGGCACTGTCGAGGCGGCTTCGGATGGCTTTGGCGCGCTCGCCATCCGGCCTGAGACGCTGGCCGCGCTTGTCGCCGACGTGGCGAGCCAGGACGACCGCATCGTCAAGCGGCTGGTCCCCGGCGGCGCCACGTCCTATCCGGCCGGCTTCGCGCGCCTGACCGAGTCCAGGCATCTGCTGGTGGTCATCGACGAGGATCAGCTCGGCGAGGAAAATCCTGTCGGCGAGCTGGATGCCGAACCTGCTGCAGCGCAGGTCGACGATGGCCCGGCGCAAGCCGCCGCGGAGAACGCGGTAACGGTGGATGCGGTGGCTGACCACCCCACCGCAAGCGGGAATCAGGGCGCCCCACTCGCGGCCGCGCCTGATGTCGGGGAGACAGGTCCGGCTGCCACCGAGCATGATGCTTCGGCGTCAACCGATACAAAGGCGGACCATCGCGAGCAGACGACCGGCCGCGAGCAGGCGGCGAATGACAGCGCGCCGGCGCAACACGATCATTGGTACTTCCATGCCGGCGAAGAGCCGCAGGCGGGCGAGCCGGACAGCCCGGCGCAGGCCGAGCCGGACTTTGTTTCCCCGGCCGAGAGTGCGCAGTTGGACAGCAGTGCCGCTGCGCCCGCCCTGCCCTCTGACGCAGCCCCACCGGCTGCGCCTCCCGCCAAACGTGAGGTCGACCGCTCGGCGCCGCCGCTGCGCTTCGTCTGGCGCACCGACGCCGAGGGCAAGTTCAGCGCGCTGTCGCCGGAATTCGGCGACATTGTCGGCAAAGCCGCCGCCGACGTGATCGGCCGCCGCTTCAAGGACGTCGCGACAATTTTCGGCCTCGACGCCTCGGGCGAGATCGCGGGCCTGCTTGAACGGCGCGACACCTGGTCGGGCCGCTCGGTACTGTGGCCGGTTGCCGGCTCCGACCTGAAGATACCGGTCGATCTGGCAGCACTGCCTGTCTATGGCCGCAGCCGCGCCTTCGAAGGTTTTCGTGGTTTCGGCGTCGCCCGCGCCGGCGATGCGGTGGTCGATCCGGAAGCAATCGGCACGGCGCTGGTCCCCAATGGCGCGCCAGCGGCAGCAGCCGAGCCGGCCCCGGAACAGCCCGTGGCGGAACAGCCCGTGGCGGAAGCTCCCAAGGCGGCCGATCCGTTCGAGGGCGAAGTGCCGGCACTGACCATCGTGCCGAAGCAGGAACGTCGTTTTGCCGATAAGGTCATCCGGCTGGCCGAGCATCGGCAGCCCGCCAACGACAAGCAGCCGACAAGCGAGAGGGGCCTGTCGACGCTGGAGCGCAGCGCTTTCCGCGAAATCGGCGAGCGGCTGAAGAAGGACAATCCCCCGCCGGAGCAGCCGGAGACTGCCAAGCAGGCCGAACCGGCCAATCCGGATCAGGTAACGCCAGACCAGGCCAAGGCAGATGAGCCCAAGCCGGATCATGTCGAGGCGGACCAGCCTGAAACAGCCGCGCCAGCCCGACAACCCGCCGAGGTCTCGAGTCCGGGCGAAGCCGGCCCGGCTGCCGTGGCTGAACCATCGGCAGCCGCACCCGAAAGCGAAACGGCTGAGGCCGAACCGCCGGAAAGCGATGCCGAGGACGAAAAGGACCTGACGCGGCTTGACGGCGAGCAGCCGGACGACGGCCTTGCGGACAGCGAAGCAGGCGAGGCGAAGGCGCCGACAGTGTCGCGCTCCCTGCTCGACTATGCCGATCCCGAACCAGGCTCCGTCACCGAAAACAGTACGGAAGCAACGTCGTCCAACGACGAACCTGCGCCGGCTTCCGAACCGGATGATACGCAAGCCCAAGAGATCGTCGAGGCCGCAGAGCCACAGCCGGTTGTTGCCGAGACGCCGGCCAATGCCGGTGAAGACGACAGCATGACGTCGGCCGATTTCCGCGATGCCGAGGACAATGAGGATTGGGCGCCGTCCGACGAGGCGACTGACTCGGCCGTGGAAGACGGGGACAAGGCCGGCGATGCGGACACAGTGCCGGCAGAACCACAGCGCCTGAAAGTGCCGCCGCTCAAGCTTGAGGGGTTCATGCCTTCGGCATTCTCGGCCGGAGATGAACACAAGGCCCCTGACACGTCGATCCTCGGCAAGCTGCCGGTGCCGCTGCTCATCCATTCGGGCGACGAGCTTCATTACGCCAATGAGGAATTCCTCGGCCTGACCGGCTATGACACGCTTGAGGACCTGAGCGACGCCGGCGGGCTCGACGCGCTGTTTGCCGATCCCTATTCAGAAATGGCCGGCGAAAGCGACCACACACTCAAACTGAAGACGCGCGAGGGCCAGGAATTTCCGATCGAAGCCATTTTGCGTTCGGTGCCGTGGCGCGCCGGCAAGGCGCTGATGCTGGTGGTGCGACGTACCGGCGATAACGAGCCGCCGATGGTTGCGCATCTCGCAGCCGAGGAGCAGACGCAGCCCGATGTCTCCGAACTCAAAGCGCGCATTGCCGAGATGCGCACCATCATCGACACCGCGACCGATGGTGTGGTGTTGATCGGCCGCGACGGCGACATCCGCTCGATCAGCCGGCCGGCCGAGGCGCTGTTCGGCTTCGACAGCGACGACGTCACCGGTAAACCGTTCGCCTCGCTGTTTGCCATCGAAAGCCAGCGCGCGGCGCGCGACTATCTGAACGGCCTGTCCGAGCCCGGCGTGGCGAGTGTGATGAACGATGGCCGCGAGGTGATCGGGCGCGAGGCGCAAGGGCGCTTCATCCCGCTGTTCATGACCATCGGCAGGCTGCCCAATGACAGCGGCTTCTGCGCCGTGGTGCGCGACATCACGCAGTGGAAGCGGGCCGAAGAGGATCTGACCCAGGCGCGCGCGGTGGCCGAGCGCGCCTCCTCGCAGAAGACCGATTTCCTCGCCCGCATCAGCCACGAGATCCGCACGCCGCTCAACGCCATTATCGGCTTTTCCGAGCTGATGGTGGACGAGAAGTTCGGCCCGGTAGCCAATGACCGCTACCGCGACTATCTCAGAGACATCAACCGCTCGGGCAACCATGTGCTCGATCTCGTCAATGACCTCCTCGACATTTCGAAGATCGAGGCCGGCCAGCAGGAAATGGACTACGAGGCGGTGTCGCTCAACGATACGCTGGCCGAGACTGTGGCGATGATGCAGCCGCAGGCCAACCGCGAGCGTGTCATCATCCGCTCCAGCTTCGCCTCGCGACTGCCGGAAGTCGTCGCCGACCTCAGAAGCGTGCGCCAGATCGCGCTCAACATCCTGTCCAATGCCATTCGCTATACGCAAGCCGGCGGACAGGTGATCGTGTCGACCGCCTATGAAACCTCCGGCGACGTTGTCATGCGGGTGCGCGATACCGGCATTGGCATGAGCCATGCCGAGATCGAGCAGGCGCTGAAGCCGTTCAAGCAGATCAATGCGCTGAAGCGCGGGCGTGGCGACGGCACCGGTCTCGGCCTGCCGCTGACCAAGGCGATGGTGGAAGCCAACCGCGCCCGCTTCACCATCACCTCGACGCCGGGCGAAGGGACGCTGGTCGAGGTCGCCTTCCCGTCGACGCGGGTGCTGGCCGAATAGGGCCGGCCATTCCCGGGCGAGAATCCCGGACAAAGAAAAGGCGTCCAACAGGACGCCTTAAATGGGATTTGCTGTCACAACGGGGGCTTGAGCGAATCTGATCCTCAGGGGACGAGGAACGGGATTTCTCCCTCAAGTTACGTGCGACTATCGACGCCGGGCCTTAACAACTCCTTACCGGCCGTCCAAAAAATTTACGAATGTGTACCACTCATGAAATCTAGGTAAATTCGACCGACATATCTGGTTAACCATCCCGGCCGCGTCACTCAGCCAGCTGCGGCAGGTTCCTGAACAGCTCCAGCGCCTCTGGATTGGCCAACGCTTCCTTGTTCTTGATGGCGCGGCCATGCACCACGTCGCGCACTGCAAGCTCGGTGATCTTGCCCGATTTGGTGCGCGGAATGTCGCTGACGGCGACGATCCTTGCCGGCACGTGGCGCGGGCTGGCGCCGCTGCGGATCTTGGAACGAATGCGCTTTTCCAGATCCTCGTCCAGCGTCACGCCGGCGGCCAGCCGCACGAACAGCACGACGCGCACGTCATTGTCGAAATCCTGGCCGATGCACAGCGCCTCAAGGATTTCCGGCATCTGTTCGACCTGATTGTAGATCTCCGCCGTGCCGATGCGCACACCGCCCGGATTGAGCGTCGCGTCGGAACGGCCGTGGATGATCATGCCGCCATGCGCGGTCCATTCGGCGAAGTCGCCGTGACACCAAACATTGTCGAAGCGCTCGAAATAGGCGGCCTGGTATTTCTTGCCCTCAGGATCGTTCCAGAAGCCGATCGGCATCGACGGGAACGCTTTTGTGCACACCAGCTCACCCTTTTGCTCGCGGATCGGCTTGCCGTCATCGTCCCATACATCGACGGCAAGGCCGAGGCCGGGACCCTGGATCTCGCCGGTCCAGACCGGTTGCGTCGGTACGCCGAGCACGAAACAGGAGACGATGTCGGTGCCGCCGGAAACCGAGGCGAGATGTACGTCCTTCTTGATGCCGTCATAGACGAAGCGGAAATCCTCCGGCGACAACGGTGAGCCGGTGGAGGAAATAGCCCGCACACTCGACAGATCATGGCTGCGGATCGGCTTGAGCCCGGCCTTGCGTACGGAATCGATGAATTTGGCCGAGGTGCCGAAAAAGGTCATCTTCTCGGCATCTGCGAAGCTGAACAGCACATTGCCGTCGGGGTGGAAGGGCGAGCCGTCATAGAGCAGCAGCGTGGCGCCCGAGGCCAGGCCCGACACCAGCCAGTTCCACATCATCCAGCCGCAGGTGGTGAAGTAGAAGAAGCGGTCGCCTTCGATGAGTTCGGCATGCAGCCGGTGTTCCTTGACATGCTGGACCAGCGTGCCGCCGGCCGAATGGACGATGCATTTGGGAATGCCGGTGGTACCTGACGAGAACAGGATGTAGAGCGGATGCGCGAACGGCAGCCGCTCGAACGTGACCGCTTTGGCGGTAAAGGGTAACAGCGCCCCTTCGAGCGCCACGGCCTTGTCGATGATCGCTGCGATGTCACGCGACGTACCGAGATAGTCGACGATCAGGACCTTGGCTACTGTTTCGAGCTTCGCTGCAACGGCAGCGATCTTGTCGGCGACCTCGATTGCCTTGCCATTGTACCAATAGCCATCCGGCGCAATGAATATGACCGGCTCGATCTGGCCGAAACGGTCGAGCACGCCCTGCTCGCCGAAATCGGGGGAACAGGACGACCAGACCGCGCCGATGGAGGCGGCCGCCAGCATGGCGGCGACGGTTTCCGGCATGTTGGGCATCATCGCCGCGATGCGGTCGCCCTTTTTCACCTTGAGCGACAGGAAAAGCTGCTGAAAGCGCGAGGTCAGCTGGTGCAGTTCGCTCCACGACAGCCGCCGCTCGATCTTGTCCTCGCCGCGAAAGACGATCGCGTCACCGGAACCGGTCTTCTTCAGCAGGTTCTCGGCGAAGTTCAGCGTCGCTTCGGGAAAGAACGATGCGCCGGGCATCTTGTCGCCATCGACGAGCACCGGCCCATCGGTCCCTTTGTCGCCGACAATGCCGCAAAAGTCCCACAGCAGGCTCCAGAAGCCTTCGCGATCCTCGACCGACCAGCGGTGCAGGTCGGCGTAGGAGGCGAAGGATGTGCCGCTTTTGGCCGCTGCTGCCTTCATGAACGCGGTCAGTGGTGCTGCGTCGATCTGGTCTTGCGTCGGGGTCCAGAGCGGTGCTTCGGCAGCCATGATCGATCCTCCTTGAAGCCCGTCGCGTCGCAAGATAGATATGCTTTTGTTTTGATGCACGTCGTTGTCCCGGAACCGCTGCACTCTTCCGGGCGACATGCACTAGCCTCAGCTTTACAGGCGCCGCTGTCCCAAAAACGCCGCGCCTCGTAACAGGCTGAAGCTGCATCGCTTATGCCTACCACCGTGCGGCAGAGCAAGATTTTGTTCCGCTAAAACTCGGCCATATGTTCGCAATTGCCATCGCCGGGCCATAAAGACTTGAAATGCCTCAGCCCTAAGTCGTAGTGACGACTGGAAGGCGTGGTGACAACTGACGGTTACACCCGTCAGGCGATTTTTATCGGAATGAAAGCAACCGGGGCAATATGCCATCACCTTTGATCCGGCGCGGAATATGGGCGATCGGCGTTGCCGTGCTCGTCATCGCGCTGGTCGTCGCCGCTCTGCCGCTGTTTGCCTCGACCCGGATCGTGCGCGATCGCATCGCCTGGGAAATGAGCGCGTGGAGCGGTTTCAGGGTCACCATCGCCGGTTCGCCGCGCATCGAGGTGTGGCCGAAGTTCCGCGCCATATTGAGCGACGTCACGCTGTCGCAGTGGACCGAGACCGACGCGCCGCCGGTGATCGAGGCCGAACGGGTCGAGGTCGACCTTTCGGCCATGGCGGCGCTGCAGGGCGATGTGGTGTTTTCGACGGCGCGGCTGGTGCGGCCGACGATCCGGGTCCAGCGCGCCGCAAACGGCATATTCCTGCCCGCCATACCAACGGGCGGACGCATCACCCGCTCCATCGACACGGCGCGCGGCGTGGTCAACGCCGATCCGACGAAGCCGGATCTGAGCAAGCTGCCCGCCGATCCGTTCGGCACCGTGGAATTCAGGGACGGCCGCATGGTCGCCTCCGTCGGCGGCAAGGACGTCGAATTGCTGACCAGCCTGTCCGGCCAGGCGAGCTGGGCAGCGATGAACAGCAACGCGACCTTGTCGGCGACCGGAATCTGGCGCGGCGAGAGCGTCACCGTCGATGCCGCCTCGCCCAAGCCGCTGGTGCTGTTTGCCGGCGGCGCCGCACCGGTCACGTTTTCGTTCAAGGCAGCGCCGGCCAGCTTCTCGTTCGACGGCACGGCCAGCATGTCGCAAAACGCCTATTTCGATGGCCAGGCGAAATTCGCCGCGCCCTCGCTGCGGCGCGTGCTGGAATGGTCGCAGGCCGGCATTGCTCCTGGTACGGCGATCGGTTCGGTCTCGATTTCGAGCAAGATCACGGCGACCGCCGGCCGCGTCAAATTCGAAAACACCGCGGTGACGCTCGACAACAACCCGGGAATGGGGGCGCTGGATTTTTCGTTCGGCGACGCCTTGCCGGTGATATCAGGCACACTCGCCTTCGATACGCTCGACCTCAGGTCGCTGTTTTCGGCCTTCACGCCGCTGGCGCCGACCGGCGAGACCGGTCCCGGCGAAATCGACACCAGCTTCGCCGACCGGATCAATCTCGATCTGAGGCTGTCAGCGGCACATGCCTCGGCCGGCGCAATCCAGCTTGCCGACGTCGCCGCTACGGCGCAGGTGAAGAACGGGCTTGCCGTCTTCGATATCTCCGATGCGTCGGCCTTTGGCGGCAACGTGCAAAGTAGCCTGCGTTTCGACCGCAAACCGGAGGGCTCGCAGGTCGAGATCCGGCTGCTCGCCTCCGACATTGACGGCGCCGCTTTCGGCACCGCGGCCGGAATGACGCGGCTGGTGCCGGCCAGCACCGGCACTGTCTCGGTCATTCTCAAAGGGCCGGGCAAATCCTGGGACTCGATATTCGAGAACGCCGACGGCTCGGTCTCTGCGACGTTCGGGCCGGGCGCGCTGAGCGGGCTCAATTTGCCGGCATTTCTGAAGCACACGGAACAGGGCGGCTTCTTCGCGCTCGACGACGTCTCGGACGGGACACTGCCGATGGACGGCGCCGAGCTCAAGGCCACCATCTCGAAGGGTGTGGCAAGGCTGGACAAGGCCGAGGCCAATTCGGCGAAATACAAGGTCTGGCTGTCCGGCATCGCCTCTTACGGCGGACGCGGGCTGGCGCTTTCGGGGGGTGTCACCCAGGCCGACCCGGCAGCGGCACCGGTCAATGGCCAGCAGGGATCCAACCAGTCGTCATTCTTCGTCGGCGGCACCTGGAGCACGCCGTTCATCTCGCCGATCAGCCGCGGCGTCTCAGGCGAATAGGCGGACCCTTACCGGGACCGCCCTATCCCTCGTTTGACGCAATCAACCGCGCTGCGCGGCCTGTTCGTCGAGCTGGCGCTGCACCTCACGCCGCTTGTTGGCGACCGAAGCGATGATGACGCCTACCGCCACGACGGCGATCAGGATGGTACAGGCGGCGTTGATTTCCGGCGTCACGCCGAGACGCACCTGGCTGTAGATCTTCATCGGCAGCGTGGTGGCGCCAGGCCCGGAGGTGAAGGAGGCGATGACCAGATCGTCAAGCGACAAGGTGAAGGCCAGCATCCAGCCGGAGACGATGGCCGGCATGATCACCGGCAGCGTGATCTGAAAGAAGGTCTTTACCGGCGTTGCGCCGAGGTCCAAGGCAGCTTCTTCCAGCGAACTATCGAACGACACCAGGCGCGACTGCACGACGACAGCCACGAAGCACATGGTCAAGGTGATGTGAGCAAGCGTCACGGTCAGGAAGCCACGGTCGAGACCGACGGCAACGAACAGCAGCAACAGCGACAGGCCGGTGATGACTTCCGGCATGACCAGCGGCGCAAACACCATGCCGGAAAACAGGATGCGGCCGCGGAAGCGGGTGTAGCGGGTCAAGGTCAGTGCTGCCAGCGTGCCGAGCACGGTTGCCACAGTGGCGGAGATGACACCCACACGCGCGGTCACCCAGGTGGCGTCCATCAGCCCCTGATTGTGGAACAGCGAGGCATACCATTTGGTCGAGAAGCCGCCCCAGACGGTGACCAGCTTCGACTCGTTGAAGGAGAAGACGATGAGCAGCACGATCGGCAGATAGAGAAAGGCAAAGCCCAGCACGACCGAGGTGACGTTGAAGCGGCTCCAGGTGGCGTTCATTTGTCCTGCTCCTGGGCGCGTGCCTGGGCCTGCTGGAAGAGCATGATCGGCACGATCAGGAGCAGCAGCAGGATGACGGCGACGGCCGACGACACCGGCCAGTCACGGTTGGCGAAGAATTCATTCCACAAGGTCTTGCCGATCATCAGCGTCTGCGAGCCGCCGAGCAGATCGGGAATGACGAACTCGCCAACCGCTGGAATGAACACCAGCAGGCAGCCGGCGATGACCCCGGGCAGCGACAGCGGGAACGTGATCTTCCAGAAGGCTGATGTCGGCGGGCAGCCGAGATCCTTTGCCGCCTCGATCAGCGAGTAATCCATCTTTTCCAGCGACGAATAGAGCGGCAGCACCATGAATGGCAGGTAGGAATAGACGATGCCGATGAAGATCGCCGTGTAAGTGTTGAGGATGATCAGTGGCTGATTGATGATGTGCAGCGACAACAGCAGCTGATTGAGCAGACCCTCGGGCTTGAGGATGCCGATCCAGGCATAGACGCGGATCAGGAACGACGTCCAGAACGGCAGGATTACCAGCATCAGCAAGGTCGGACGGATCGTCGCCGGCGCGCGGGCCATGCCGTAGGCGATCGGGAAGCCGACGAGCAAGGTCAGGATCGTCGAGACAGCAGCGATGATAACGCTGGTCACGTAGGCTTTGAAGTAAAGCGCGTCCTGCGTTAGCCAGACATAATTGTCGACGCTGAGTTCGCGGAAGCGGACAAAGAACCCGGACATGCCGTCCCTGAAATCGAGCGCCGGCGTGTAGGGCGGCATGGCGATCGCCGACTGCGACAGCGAAATCTTGAAGACGATGATGAACGGGATGAAGAAGAAGAACAGCAGCCAGAGATAAGGCACGATGATGACGAGCCGGCTGACGAAGCCGGCACCGAGCCGCGTCAGGAACGGTTTGGCCGCGGCCGATGGACCGGCGTCGGTGAGTGCAATGTTGGACATGGCCGCCCCCTACCGTGTCAGCACGACGCCGGCATCCGGCCGGAAGGAGACCCAGGCGCGGTCGTTCCAGGTCAGCGGGTCCTCGGTGACTCGCGCCGCGTTGAGCGCGCTTGCCCTGATGATCTGCCCGTCATCCAGCCGGATGTGGTAGACGGTCATGTCGCCGAGATAGGCAACGTCGTAGACCTCGCCCTCAAGCGCATTAACGGCGTCGGCCGGCTTCTTCGACGTGACCTTGATCTTCTCCGGCCTGATGGCGAAGACGATGTCGGAACCGGCCTTTGTGTCCGTGCTGTTCTCGACGACGATCTGGGCCCCTGTCGCGCCGGTAATGCGCGTGGTGTTTGCCGCACGCTCGGCGACCTGGCCTTCGAACATGTTCACATTGCCGACGAAGTGGGCAACGAAGCGTGAGCTCGGCGCCTCATAGACTTCCGCCGGCGTCGCCACCTGCATCACCTCGCCCTTGTCGATGATGGCGATGCGGTCGGCCATGGTCATCGCCTCTTCCTGGTCGTGGGTGACGACGACGAAGGTAAGGCCGAGATTTTGCTGCAGGTCCATCAGCTCGAACTGCGTTTCCTCGCGCAGCTTCTTGTCGAGCGCGCCGAGCGGCTCATCGAGCAGCAAGACTTTTGGCCGCTTGGCAACCGAGCGGGCGAGCGCGACGCGCTGGCGCTGGCCGCCCGACAATTGGTGCGGCTTGCGCTTGGCGAACTGCTCTAGCTTCACCAGCTTCAGCATCTCGGCGACGCGCTTTTCGAGATCCGGTCCCGGCATGCCTTCCTGCTTGAGGCCGAAGGCAATGTTCTTTTCCACGCTCATATGCGGGAACAGCGCATAGGACTGGAACATCATGTTGACCGGGCGGCGGTAGGGCGGGATGCCGCGCAAGTCCTGGCCGTCGAGAAGGATACGGCCGGCGGTCGGCTCCTCGAAGCCGGCAAGCATCCGCAGCAACGTCGACTTTCCGCAGCCCGACGCGCCGAGCAGGGCGAAGAACTCGCGCTCGAAAATGGTCAGCGACAGATTGTTGACGGCGGTGAAGTCACCGAACTTCTTGGTGACGTTCTCGAATTGGATATATGGCTTGGCGTTAGGGTCGTTCCATGGCGCGAAATCCCTGCGGATGCTGCCAAGCGATTTCATGTCCCACTCCGTCCTATTTTTTTGCTTCTTGCCCAGAGAAGAATGGTCCCGGCAGGTGGCTGCCGGGACCATGTCGCATTGCTTACTGGCCGGTGACGATCTTGGTCCAGCTGCGCGTGATCAGGCGCTGGGTCTTGGGATCGTAGGGCTGGACCGTATAGAGCTTTTTCAAGGTCTCGGCGTCCGGATAGACCGCCGGATCATCCAGCAGCGCCTTGTCGACGAACTGCTGCGAAGCCTTGTTGCCGTTGGCGTACAGCACATAGTTGGACGACTTGGCGATCACTTCCGGCTTCATCATGTAGTTGAGAAATTCGAGTGCCTCGGCGGCATGCGGCGCATCGGCGGGAATCGCCATCTGGTCGAACCACATCTGGGCGCCTTCCTTGGGAACGGAATAGCCGATCTCGACGCCTTGCTTGGCCTCGACCGCGCGGTTGCGCGCCTGGAAGACGTCACCCGACCAGCCGACCGCCAGGCAAATATCGCCGTTGGCGAGCGCGTTGATGTATTCGGACGAATGGAATTTGCGGATATACGGCCGCACCTTCAGCAACGTCTCCTCGGCCTTGGCGATGTCGTCAGGTGAGGTGCTGTTCGGGTCGAGGCCGAGATATTTGAGCGCCGCCGGGATGATGTCGGCCGGCGAGTCCAGCACATAGACGCCGCAGTCCTTCAGCTTGGCCAGGCTGTCGGGATTGAAGAACACATCCCAGCTGTCGATCTTGTCGGTGCCGAGTGCAGCCTGCACCTTCTTGATGTTGTAGCCGATGCCGACCGTGCCCCACATGTAGTTGATCGAATATTCGTTGCCCGGATCGTATTTGGCGGTGCGCTCCGAAACCGTGTCCCACATGTTGGAAATGTTGGGCAGCTTCGACTTGTCGAGCTTCTGGAACACGCCGGCCTGGATCTGGCGGGCCAGGAAGTTGCCGCTGGGCACGACGACGTCATAGCCGCTGCCGCCGGCAAGCAGCTTGGTTTCGAGGATTTCATTGGAATCGAAGGTGTCGTAGACGACCTTGATGCCGGTCTCCTTGGTGAAGTCGTCAATGATCGAACTGTCGATGTAATCCGACCAGTTGAAGACGTTGACGACGCGATCCTCGGCATGGCCGCCGACGGCGAAAAGCGTCAGAAATGCCGAGGTTGCCGAAAGCCAGAGCGCTTTGCGGATCATGCTGTTCTCCTTTGATGAGTGTTCCTTCGCCAAGTCGTCGCTGTTCGAGCGCGATTGGGCATTTGCTTCAGAGTATTGAGCTTTCCGGGCAGCCACAAGCATGAACTGCCGGCGCCATCCGGGCGGTTCGACGAGCGGCAGATGATGGCTCTGTGTGCCCGCATGGCGGGCGCGCTGACGCCGTCAGAGGCTTTCGCCGTGGCGCGGGCAGGGATACGACGCTGTGGTCCGGTCTTGGTCCGACCGGCGGGGACACTTGGCAAGATAAGCCTGTCTTGTTGTTGCCGTGCCCCCAGCCTGCCCGTGCCGCAGCAAGGTTGTCAATGGCCCGCGCGGGGAAGCTCGGTCAATAGGGCGTGCGGCTTCGCTAATTGGGGAAAGACGGGCGTAATTAGGGAAGACGGGCTCAACCAAGGGAAAGGCGGGTCAATTAGGGGATGGCAGGCCGGTGGTCCCCGGCCGTGCAGGTCTCGCCTGGCGCTTGAATTCAAGCGCGATATGGACGAGCAGCGCGGCGACCACCACCGCGCCGCCGATGATGGTGCGCACCGAGGGCACCTCGCCATGAACGAGCCAGACCCAGATCGGTCCGAGGATCGGCTCGAACGTGCCGAGGAGTGCTGCGATCGCCGCCGGAACCAGCCTCGCGCCGGTGGCGAAGAAGGCAAGGCCCAGGCCGAGATTGATGACGCCGAAGGCAAACAGGAAAGCCATGTCGTGGGCCGACGTGGCAAACTGCGTGGCTTGCGATGCGGCGAAAGCCGCTGCCAGCATCGTGCCGAGGCACGTCGCCGGCGTCATGCGCACATGGGCGAAGCGCCGGGTGATGACGGTGGCAATCGAGAACATGACGGCGATCAGCAGCGACAGCCCGTCGCCGATGGGCGATACGGCGCCGTCGAGCGATTCCGACACCATGATGGCGACGCCGGCGATGACGGCGGCGATCGCCACCCAGGTCGCGACGGCGACGCGTTCGCGAAACAGCACCCAGGCAAGCAATGCCGCCAGCAGCGGCACACCGGCCTGCATCAACAGGATATTGGCAACGGTGGTGTAGGCGAGCGCGACAACGAAGCACGTCGACGCCGTGGCGAAACAGACGGCCACGGCAAGGCCGGGCAGGCCCATGTCGCGAAACAGCCGCAACATGCCGCGCCAGCCGTCGCGCCAGGCCATGAAGCAAATCAGGAACACAGCCGCCCACAGCGAGCGCCAGAACACCACCGTCCAACTGTCAGCGGTGTCGATGAAGCGGGCGATGGTGCCGCCAAAGCTCCACATCAGCGCCGACAGGAACACCAGCAGCAAGCCGACCCGCTCTTCGCGCGGCGAGACGATCGGCGATGCGGCGATTGGAGAAGATGCGGTATCGGTCATGGGGCGCGACTGTCGGCTATCTCGGGGCGGCATGATGCACAATGGACGACAGAAACGTGCCGCATTCTCTAGCGCATAGGCTACCGCCGGAGGTGATCCAGCCCGGCATTCCCTTTGGCGCACCGCCAACCGGCAGCCATACGGGCAAACACCGCCGTTTCTAGGACGTGCCCTTGTTGCCGCGGATAAAGCGCCAAAGACCGGCCAACGGTACCAGCAGCAGAATGCCGAACTTTTTCAGGGCGATGAGCGCGACCGCAATCAGGCCGGCCTTTGCCGCGAGTTTTCCAGCGATGAGGCCGCCAATGCCAACCGCGGCGACCGTGTCGGTGCCTGGCAGAAAATCGGTGTATTTCTTGCCGGTGTTGAAGTCCGCCACGCCCAGCACTTCGTCCAGGCTCTGCTTGATCTCCGGCAATTGTTCGACCGTAGCGATGTAGCTCATCACGAAGACGCCTTCCCGGCCGAGGAAACGGACGTCGTAATTGAGCGTGTGGACGGTATCGTCTCCGAACTGCAGTTCCTTGGCCCAGTGCAGCCGCTTGTGGACGAAATCATAGACCGGCGGCGAGGCCCAGCCGATCAGCTTGATCGGGGGAAAGCCGTCCTTCACCCGCTGATCGTTGGCCGACAATGTGTCCGCCTGCATGCTGCTCAGCAATTCGGTGTAGTCGATGGATGCGGCGTCGGCGTCATCGACATGGCCGATCTTTTCATAGCGCAATTCGATGCCCCAACCGTTGCCGGCGATGGGCTCGTACTTGGCCGGGAAGATCATGCCGATTGCTTCGGACGCGGTATCAGCCGGATTGCCCCAGGCCTCGGTCAGGACGGACGTCGCGTCCTTCTTGCCCAGAAAATAGAACTTGTCCTTGAGATCGAGATGGATGCCTTCGGGAAGGTCGACCGCGCCGGTCTTTGGATCGATCTTGTCCAGGAATGCCTTGCCGTCGTCACTATACTGTTGATAGTCCTTGAAGAATTCCGAGGATTTTTCTGCCAGAACAGGCCCCGCCAAAAGGGCAAGCGCCACGCCAAGCCACAAAGCTTTCCTGTTCATAAGCCGTCCCCCCTTGGCTGCCCTGCAGCTCACCTTCGATAGCGCAGCGCCGATGCTTAATCAATATTTGGTTCGGCGATGGTTCGGGCCGCGCTCTATTGCTTAGCGCAAACAGCTGCGGTCTTCCGCGACCTCCAGCCCGAGAAGCATCACTGGAAATCGAAGGCGCTCAGGCCCGTCACCATCTCGTCCAGGCCCAGCGGACGGGTCACCGGCGGCTCGGCGCGGGCGAGGCAGCCGATGCGTTCGCACAGCCGGCAAGCGGGACCGACCGGCGTGGCGGCGCCCTGTCCGGCCTTTGCCGGCAGCCCGGCGCCATAGACGGTCTCGTCGCGAAAGCCGATATCGCAGCCCAACAGCAGCGCGGTGCGGCGCGGGCGCTCGGAGAACGAACCCTGCGGCCCCTCGAGCGTGCGTGCGATGCAGAGGAACTCGGCGCCGTCGGGCATTTCCACCGCCTCGACCAGTATCTGGCCAGGCGAAGCGAAAGCGGCATGGACCGGCAGTTTCGGGCAGCCGCCGCCAAAGCGGCTTTGCGGAAAGCCCTGGCCGCCGGCCTTGCGGAAGCGGTTGCCGGCATTGTCGACCTCGAGCATGAAGAACGGCACTCCGGACAAGCCAGGACGCTGCAGCATGGTCAGGCGGTTCGCCGCCTGTTCGAAGGAGACGCCGAAACGCGAGCGCAGCACATCGATGTCGTAACGAGCCCGCACGGCGGCGGCATGAAATGCCTGATAGGGCATCATCAAGGCATTGGCGGCGTAGCGGCCGAACTCGAAGCGGGCGAGCCGACGGGCTTCGTCCGTACCGAGCTTCAGCGCCTGAATTTCGCCGGCGACAGCGACCGTCATGCGGATCAGGCAGGCCTCCATGGCGACTTCGCGCAACTGGTCGAACGGCGACAGCCGCTCCGATAGAAAAAGACGCTGCGAATGACGGTCATAACGGCGGCGCCAGTTCGGCATGGTGGCGACCGGCAGCACCTTGACGACGATGCCATACTCGCGCTTCAGCCACGCCTTCAGCGCGCCGAACAGATCGTCGCCGGGGTCGAGCACCGAGGTGAAGGCCTCGGCCTCCTCCTCGAGTGCTGCAAAATGGTTCGGCCGGCGCTCGAAAATCTCGTGCACTTCGTCGATCGGCAGCCGCGCACCGGACAGCGCCGTGGCGCGGCCCTCGCGCGCCAGAAGCTCGTTGAGATCGGACAGCCGCTCGGCCTGCTCGCGGTAAGCGCGAAACAGTTTTATCATCGCAGCCGATGCGTTGGGGGCGGCCTCGGCCAGTTCGATCAGTTCCTGGTCGCCCGGCAGCTCACCGGCAAGCAGCGGGTCGCCGAACACTTCCTTCAAGGCCGAGATCGACCCTCTCGCCTCACCCTGCAATTCATGCGGGTCGACCTTGTAGACAGAGGCCAGCTTCAGGATCAGTTGCACCGTCAGCGGCCGCTGGTTGCGCTCGATCAGGTTGAGATAGGACGGCGAGATGCCGAGCCCCTCGGCCATCGCCGTCTGGGTCAGGCCTTTGGCGATGCGGATGCGGCGGATGTGCGGCCCGGCGAATATCTTCTGGTCGGCCATCGGCTTTCCTTGACAGGAATTTACACGACTTGCGAGCGATGAACGGCGCACCATCTTTTTACAATCATGACAGATTTACAGCGGCAAGCAGTCAAACACAACACAGGTTTTCTCTTATTTTCTACCGGAAATGGCGGTTTCCCTCGCTCTCGTCGCGGCGCAATGTAAATGATGTCACACACAGACGACGCACACTATCCCAGGGCGCGGCGTTTCAAGACACTGGCATCGATTGATCTGGAGTGACCAATGACTGATTTTTACAATCTTGTCCCATCCGCACCCGAAGGCCGCTTCGACAGCATCGAACGAGCCTATTCGCCGGACGATGTGAAGCGGCTGCGCGGGTCGGTCCAGATACGCCAGAGTCTTGCCGAAATGGGCGCCAACCGGCTGTGGAAGCTCATCCACGAGGAAGACTTCGTCAATGCACTCGGCGCCATGTCGGGCAACCAGGCGATGCAGCAGGTGCGTGCCGGGCTGAAGGCAATCTATCTCTCGGGCTGGCAGGTCGCCGCCGACGCCAACACCGCGTCGGCCATGTATCCGGACCAGTCGCTCTATCCCGCCAATGCGGCGCCCGAACTGGTCAAGCGCATCAACCGCACGCTGCAGCGCGCCGATCAGATCGAGACCTCGGAAGGCAACGGCCTGTCGGTCGACACATGGTTCGCGCCGATCGTCGCCGATGCCGAGGCCGGCTTCGGCGGACCGCTCAACGCCTTCGAGATCATGAAGGCGTTCATCGAGGCGGGCGCTGCCGGCGTCCACTATGAGGACCAGCTGGCCTCTGAGAAGAAGTGCGGCCATCTCGGCGGCAAAGTGCTGATCCCGACCGCCGCGCATATCCGCAACCTCAACGCGGCGCGTCTGGCGGCCGACGTGATGGGCACGCCGACGCTAGTCGTGGCACGCACCGATGCGGAAGCGGCAAAGCTTCTGACCTCCGACATTGACGAGCGCGACCAGCCTTTCGTCGACTACGATGCCGGCCGCACGGTTGAAGGCTTCTACCAGGTCAGGAACGGCATCGAACCGTGCATCGCGCGCGCCATTGCCTATGCGCCGCATGCCGACCTGATCTGGTGCGAAACATCCAAGCCCGATCTGGCGCAGGCCAAGAAATTCGCCGAAGGCGTGCGCAGGCATCATCCGGGCAAGCTGCTCGCCTATAATTGCTCGCCGTCGTTCAACTGGAAGAAGAACCTCGACGACGCGACGATCGCCAAGTTCCAGCGCGAGCTCGGCGCCATGGGCTACAAGTTCCAGTTCATCACGTTGGCCGGGTTCCACCAGCTCAACTTCGGCATGTTCGAGCTGGCCCGCGGCTACAAGGCGCGGCAGATGGCCGCCTATTCCGAGCTGCAGGAAGCCGAGTTCGCGGCCGAAGTCCACGGCTACACCGCGACCAAGCACCAGCGCGAGGTCGGCACCGGCTATTTCGACGCCGTGTCGATGGCAATCAGCGGCGGCCAGTCGTCGACCACCGCCATGCATGAATTGACCGAGCACGTCCAGTTCAAGCCGGCAGCGGAATGAACCGATCGACATAACCAACAGAGGAAACGCCCGAAGGGCAAGGGAGAAGAAAATGGCATCGATAAGCCGCGTCAAGGAACGTGCAGAAGAGCAGTCCACCACGATGAGTGTCGACCAACAGGCGACCATCCGCATGCTGGCCAACGACCTGCACCGGCTCAATCAATCGGTGATGAAGGCAGTGGAGGCCGGCGTCTCGGTGGAACTGGTGCGCTCGGCCCGGCATCATGGCGGCGACGGCAATTGGGGCGACCTGCTGATCCCGGTGATCGTCACGCAGAAGAGTCACGGCTGATCTTCCCTAACGGAAGCTTTGTGCTTGTGGAACCTATGGACCCCGCCGCTCACTGGCCGATTTCAACGTCACCCGCGGGTTTTCAGCGCGGGTGACTTTTGCTTTTGAGCGTAAACTTAACTACAGTTCGAAAACAGACCTTGTCTCGGGGGTTTAATATTTCCGGCTATATTTCGCAGGTCCGTCATTTCAGCTTGACATGGCGGGCGATCTCACGCCAATTGGCTCTCGGATTTCAACCCTGCATTGAAGCAGCGCCGAGTGCCCGCCCCGCCCATGTGCCCTGTGAACCGCGAGACCGACACCGCCAAACATCTGAATTCGTCAAGCAGGGACGCGAACTCCGAGATATCAACGGATTTCTCCCACGTGCTGGTCGTTGGAAAATCGCCGATCAACCGGGTGGTGGTGTCGAAGATCGTCGAGAAGTCCGGACTGAAGCCGATCTCCGAGTTGCCCGAAATGGCGGCCAAGACATTGCGAACCCTCATTCCGGGCGCCGTCGTTCTCGATGGCGGCCCCGACAACGAGGACTGCCGCGCGCTGATGGCGGCCATCGACGCCTTGCGGCGGACATCTGGGCGGTCGCTCCCCAAGGTGATCCTGCTTTCAACCAAGACCGGCACGCCCGACAGCCTGGGCCTGTCGAGCGTGGTCGATGTGGTGGTAACCAAGCCGATCACCACCGAAAGGCTACAGCCGGTGGTCGACCGGCTGATCAGTCTCGGGCGCGGCTGATCGCAATCCGCCCGAACGCGTGCGGGGCGGTCAGCCTTCCTTGCCGATGCTCTCGATCAAAGCCGGCAGTTCGCCAAGATCGACAATCTGGCGGAAGCGCGGTGCTGCCACCGGCGGTTCGACATGTTCGAGCACCCAGGTCAGTTCGTGCGGGATGTACACACCCCAGCTCCCGGCCTCGAGGGCCGGCACCACGTCCGACTTGAGCGAATTGCCGACCATCATGCTGGTCTGCGGGCTGCCGTGACGGCCAAAGATCCTGGCATAGGTGGCGGCGCTCTTGTCGCTGACGATCTCGACGGCATCGAACAGGTCGCCAAGGCCGGACGCCGCCAGCTTGCGCTCCTGGTCGAACAGATCGCCCTTGGTGATCAGCACCAGATGGTAGGCGCCGGCGAGCCTTTCCACGGTCTCACGCGCATGCGGCAACGCCTCGACAGGATGGCCGAGCATATCGCGGCCGGCAGCCAGGATTTCGGCGATGGTCGAGGCCGGAACGCGGCCCTCGGTCACGTCGATCGCAGTCTCGATCATCGACAAGGTAAAGCCCTTGATGCCGAAGCCGTAGACGGCGAGGTTGCGCTTCTCGGCCTCCAGCAGCCGCGCCGAGATGTGCTCGGCCTCGCCATGATCGGCGAGCAGGGCTGCAAAGTGCTTCTCGGTCAGGCGGAAGAACTGTTCGTTCTGCCACAGCGTGTCGTCGGCGTCGAAGCCGATGGTGGTCAGGGGCATGGTCGACTGTCCCGTTTCAAGTGAAGGCAGTGATGTAGACGTTGTCGCCGCGCACTGCTAGCTACGGCAAGGGGAATGGTGGGCAACAATGCCGGAATTGGGCGCCTGGAAGCGTGAACTGGAGCAAATTCTGAGCTCCTTGCCAGGTCGCGCTCCGACCGAACTCATAAATGCCATCCGAGATCTTGGCATCGCCATGGGACACGATACCGGCGAGGCGTTGCTTGAAACCTACCCGGAGATCCTTTCGCACCGACCGGCGCTGACCGCCGCATTCGGCAAGATGGTGCAGGCGCAAGATGCCGCCGAGATCAGGCAGATGCTGGATCAGGACCTGAGCGGTCCGGCATCGTTCAGACAGATCGCAGCGGGGAAAACAAGCATCGGCGTGCTGTCATCAAAGGATGCCTATAACCGCCTCGACGAAGTCTTCGATCATGTCGATTTCAATAATTGCCGCCGCGCTGTCATGGTCGGCTGCGGCGGGCGACCGTTCACCATGTTCCGTATTCACGACCAGACAACTGTCCCTGAGATCATCGGCCTCGACATCGTTCCCGAAGCCGTCGAAACGGCAAACAGGCTCGCCGCCAAGCTCAGTTATGCGCGCATGCGGGCCGAGCTGTGCGACGGATGCGATTATGATTACAGCGACGCTCAGGTTGTCTATGTCGCGAGCATGGTTTCGCCTAAGGCAGCTGTCGTGTCTCGTATCGCCGATACCGCGGCCGAGACTGTGCAGATCGTTTTGTGGGAGCCTGTTTCGCTAGGCAGGCTTTGGGCTGAAAATGCGGAACGAACACTTGACCCTCGGCTAGAGGTCATCGGCCGCACGAGCATCTCGCGAAACATGACCAGAGACGTGTTCGTCGCCCGACGAGACGGTTCATCTTCGACCCGGCAGCTGGGCTGATCGTGTCGGCTCTTGGAAAGAGCGATCGAGTGATCCTCGCCCTGGCGCGGGCATGGTGCCTGGTGCGCTATCCCATGATTTGCAAACGCACATTCGACCATAGCGGCATGCTGCCGGATCCGGCGAGACCGGCTTCCTATGCAGACAAGTTCCTGTGGCGAAAGCTTTTCGATCACAATCCGTTTTTCACGACAGCTTGCGACAAGCTCGCCTCGAAAACCTACGCTTTGTCCACCTGCCCCGAACTAAAGACTGCCGAGGTCCTATGGTCCGGGGAAGACGCAACAAAGATTCCGGCGGAGGTTCTTGCCGGCAATGTCATGGTGAAGGCCAATCATGGCTGCCGCTGGAACATGATGGTGCGCAACGGTGAGGTGGACAGAGCCAGGCTGCGCCGGCGTACAGCTCGCTGGATGCGCCGTCGCTACGGCAGGAAATTCGGCGAATGGGGCTACAAGTACGCCAGCAGGCGCATCCTTGTGGAAGAGATGCTCCTTCAGGACAGTCAGCCTGTCGCTTTGGAGTACAAATTCCACGTGTCCAACGGGACGACGGCCTATGTCTATGCCGCACGTCGGGATGAGCACGGCAACGAACAGAAATGTCATTTCGACCGGGACGGAACCTATGCGCCGCCACCGCCAGGCAGCGGCCCCCAGTGGGTCCGGATCGACCTGCCGGCATCCTTCCCGCGCATGCTTGCCATCGCCGAGCGGCTGACCGTGCCGTTCGATCACATGCGTTGCGATTTCTACGAAATCGACGGCGCGATCTTCTTTTCCGAATTCTCGGTCTATCCGCTATCCGGCAAAGGCATCATCAACACAAGGCTCAGGGATCTGTGCGCAGACAGCTGGGACCTCAGCCAATCCTGGTTCCTGACCGCGCCGCAAAGCGGATGGCGCAGGCTCTATGCCGGTGCCTTGCGCAGATGGCTGGATGCAAATGCGCTGCCCGGCAAGGCCGTCTGACAGAGGCCGTCCAGCCTCGTTGCCGCACCTATCGGGCCGGCTCCCCTTCCCTTCCATCACCGGCAACAGCTATACTGTGATAATTGCAACCCAAACTGGTGAATGATGCCGCCTGCGAAAAAGGAAGTCCGTCCGTCGACCCGCGGAGGACGCGTCCGAACGCCTGCCTTCGTGAAAAATCAACGCGGCGTGAAGAACTGGAAGGAAGTCAGCGCTTGGCTGGAATGGCGCGGCATCGAAGACATAGAATGCATCACGCCTGATCAGGCTGGCGTCGCGCGCGGCAAGATGATGCCGTCGAAGAAATTCACTTCCAACACCTCGCTGGCGCTGCCATCGGCAGTGTTCATGACGACGATTTCGGGCGGCTATCCCGAGGACGGCAACGGTTTCCACTATCCGGAGGATGATGGCGACCTGAAGCTTATGCCGGATCTGTCGACGTTGACCGTCGTGCCGTGGGAAGAAGACCCGACGGCCGCCGTCATCTGCGACCTCGTCCATCAGGATGGCCGTTCGGTCGAGTTCACGCCGCGCAACGTCCTGAAGCGCGTGGTAGCAGCCTATGACAAGCGCGGGCTGAAGCCGGTGGTGGCGCCCGAGATCGAATTCTATCTGGTGCGCAAGAACCCCGACCCGGATTATCCGTTGACCCCACCCGTCGGGCGTTCCGGACGGGCAATCGGCGGCGGCGCCGGCTATTCGATCGCCGGCGTCAACGAGTTCGACGAACTGATCGACGACATCTACCATTTCTCCGAAAGCCAGGGCCTGGAGATCGACACGCTGATCCACGAGGAAGGCGCCGGCCAGCTCGAGATCAATCTGCGTCACGGCGATCCGGTCGAGCTCGCCGATCAGGTGTTCATGTTCAAACGCACCATTCGCGAGGCAGCGCTGAAGCATGAGATCTATGCCACCTTCATGGCCAAGCCGATCCAGGGCCAGCCAGGTTCTGCCATGCACATCCACCAGTCGATCATCGACAAGAAGACCGGGCTGAATATCTTTTCGGCGAAGGACGGCTCGGAAACCGACGACTTCTTCCATTTCATCGGCGGCATGCAGAAGCATGTGCCGAACGCACTGGTGATGTTTGCTCCCTACGTCAATTCCTACCGCCGGCTGACGCAGTCGGCCTCGGCGCCGGTCAACAACAAATGGGGCTATGACAACCGCACCACGGCGTTCCGCGTGCCGCGCTCGGATCCGGCGGCGCGGCGTGTCGAAAACCGCATCCCGTCTTCCGACGCCAACCCCTATCTGGCGCTGGCGGCCTCACTTGCCTGCGGGCTGATCGGCATCACCAACAAGATCAAGGCCGAGCCTCCGGTGCTGACCACCGCAAACGCCGATGAGATCGACCTGCCACGAGGCCTGCTCGAAGCCGTCGATCTTTTCGAAGGCGACGAGGAACTATGCGCTCTTCTGGGCAAGTCCTTCGCCGCAACCTATGCAGCGATCAAGCGGGCGGAGTTCGAGACCTTCATGGAAGTGATCAGCCCGTGGGAGCGGGAGTATCTGTTGCTCAACGTGTGAGCGGCGACTTCGTCGTGTGAATGGTGAATAGTGAATGGTGAGTAGTTTCATATTGGATGGATGAGCGCAGACGTCGTGCGTCTCGCAGCCATTCACCATTCACCATTGGCTGGTGTCCCCATGCCTTACCAATCACCTATCTCCCCCGGTCGCTCCTGGTACGAAGACACAGCCGGACCACGCCCTGAGTACCCTGCCCTGGACGGCGACCGCAGCTGCGACGTCGTCGTCGTCGGCGGTGGCTTCACCGGGCTGTCGGCGGCCGCTCATTTGGCGAAGGCGGGAGCCGACGTCGTTCTGATCGAGGCGCATCGCTTCGGCGACGGCGCTTCAGGGCGCAATGGCGGCCAGCTCGGCACGGGCCAGCGCGCCTGGGCCGAAGAGATGGAGGCGGAATACGGCTTCTCCCGCGCCAAGGCGCTGTTCGACCTTGCCGAGGAGGCGAAAGCACACCTGCTCGAATTCGCGGCCGTCAACCAGATCGACATCGACTATATGCCCGGCCAGTTGTCCGTGGCGCACAAGCCGCGTTATCTCGACGACTACAAGGCGCATGCCGAGATCATGGCGGGCCGCTTCAATTATCCGCACATCGCCTTCATGGATGCCAGGGAAACGGCCGAACGGCTGGGCTCCACACGCTACTTCGGCGGCACCCGCGACACCGGCACCGGACACATCCACCCGATGAAGCTGGTGATCGGCACGGCAAAGGTCGCGGCAGCGGCCGGCGCGCACCTGTTCGAGCAGACACTATCGACCGGTGTCACCTCCAGCGGCGGCAAGGTCAGGGTGACGACTCCGAGAGGCACCATCACCGCGCAGAAATGCCTGATCGGTGTAAATGCCTATGGCGGCACGCTCGAGCCGGTGAGTGCCGCGCACATCATGCCCATCGGTTCCTTCATCGGCGCGACGGTGCCGCTGGGCGTCGATTCGAAAGTGCTGCCGGGCGGCGAGGCGGTCGACGATTCGCGTTTCGTCGTGCGTTATTTCCGCAAATCCAGCGATGGAAGGCTGCTGTTCGGCGGGCGCGAGGTCTATGGCGTCAACGATCCGAAGGACATCCATGTCCATATCCGCCGGCAGATAGCCGAGCTTTATCCGGAACTGAGCGATGTCGAGATCACCCATGGCTGGGGCGGCTATGTCGGCATCACCATGCCCAGGAAACCGTTCGTGCGCGAGGTGATGCCCAATGTGATCTCGGCCGGAGGCTATTCCGGCCACGGCGTGATGCTGTCGAACTTCTTCGGCAAGCTCTATGCCCAGACCGTCGCCGGCAACCGCGACAGACTGAAGCTGATCGAGGACCTGAACATCCCGGCTTTTCCCGGCGGCCGGCGATTTAGAACGCCATTATTGTTCTTGGCACTGAACTGGTTTGCCCTGAGGGACCGAATATAGGGAAAGTATCTCATATCAGCCGTGGCTGAGTACTGAGCTGATTCTATTGAGCTGTTGGTTGCCGCAGCGAGACGTTGCAGAATCCTTAACAAGAGCGCACAATTCCCCTGAGGGCGCACTGATGCCACAATCAAGGGCAAAGGATGCCGGTTCTGGGCGATTGAACGGGGATTTCTGCGGGCCTGCCCGCTTTGTTGTTGGGACCGATGCCGATCGAATGCCGGGCTGCCGGCGCCGATCGAAAGAACACCGGCTCATCTTTTGGAGGTGGCAAGAGTGAACGAGCCCTTCAGTTTCGGCGCGCCGGAACGTCGGCGCTTCGCCATGCAATTCGGTTATGACATGCGGCCCTCCTTCTGGCAGGGGGTGCGCACGAATTCGCATCTGGTGATCGCCGCGGTCGGCACCGCAGCGCTGCTTGGTGTGGCGGGCATAGCGCTTTGGCTGGCATTGCCGGCCAACGACCGGCAAGCGATCGCCAGCACACAGCAGAACGTTCCGACTTTTCCGGTCAAGACGACCAAGATTGCCCCGGTCGCGGCGACGGCTACCGCGGTAGCGGCGCCACAAGCCGCGCGCAAGGGCGATGCGGTTTCATCGACGGTCGCTGCCGGTGGGGCTGCCATGCCGCCGCTGTCGGCGAACGATCCGCGCTGGACTGCGGCGCAATCCAACAGCGACCCTGCCGCGACGCCATCCGATCAGGCGCCTGCCGAGCAGGCTGCCGCCAAACCGTCTGATGCCGCGGCATTCGAAGAACCGGCGGCGCAGAGCGACGCCACGACGCAGCTGTCAAAGGTCGCTGCTCCCGCCAATGACGACGACGCCGAGACCGCCGCCATACCGACGCCAAAACCGCAACTTCCAGACGAGCAATCTTCCGCCGCAACGAACGATACCCAGGCCAAGGCCAAGCCACAGAAGGTGGCTGCTGCCGCCGGCACCGGACGCATCCTCAGGGCGGTGACAATGCGCAGCGGTCCGCAGAAAAACGCCGCCGCCATGGGGACCGTGCCCGCCAAGTCGTCGGTGCAGGTGGTGAGTTGCAAGAAATGGTGCCAGATCGTCTACAACGGCAAGCGCGGCTGGATCTACAAGAGCTACATCAAGACCGGGGCTTGAGACGCAAGCCGCCAGATCTGGTCAGCCGCCGAGCAACCACCTGAAACGGTGTCTCCTGCGAGCAAGTTTGCGCTTCGCCAGGAAATCCCGGTGTTCCTCGAACGGCACCTCATAGAGGCCGCAACTCAGACAATGTTCTCGCTTGCCGCAGTCCGGGATCCAGCATTTGATGTCATGCGTCCAGGAGAGCGCGACACGTTCCAGATGAAGATTGGAAGAGCCCTTCACCAGGATCAACTCGCCAGGAACAGCTGTCTGCTTGATGTAGTCGGAGACCTCTTTCGGCATGCGCAATTCGACGAAGCGGCCACTGTCGCGATCGGACTGGCTGGCCTTCGAGCGATGCGCATGCTCACCGACATAGATCACCTGGTCCGCGATCTCACGCGCGCTTTTATAGGCGCGGGCATACTTTGCGTTCGAATCGCTGAAGTCCGACAACTGGCCGAGGATGATCCGCTTTTTGCCCTGCGTTGATTTTGCCATCATATCCAAGGCAAGCGGCAGCGAATGCCAGGGCGCCTTGACGGAGTCCACGATGAACTGCGGCCCGCCCTCAGAACGGATCACCTCGCAACGGTTTGCCAAGGGCCGAAATGTCCTGACCCTCTCCTCTACCGTCCGCGCGGGTACTCCAAGTTCGAGTGCCGTAGCCACAGCGGCCACCGTCGGCAGCCAGAAATGCCCACCTGGGAATGGCGTTTCCAGGTCGAGTACGCCTCCTCGCCAGTGCAATTTGAAGCTGAGCATGCGCGGATATGCTGCGCGGACATTGGTGACCCGATAGTCGGCCGGATCCGACTGGCCGAATGTGACGAAACGTTTTGCTTGGCCGCGTGCCATGGCAAGCACATTGGGATCATCAGCATTGAGCACGGCAAGGCCGCCCGGTTCCAGCGCCTCGACCAGTGCGCGTTTTTCGTCAGCGACACTCTCCAGGGTCTTGAAGTTGGAGACATGCTCCAGTCGGACCATTGTGACGACGGCGACATGCGGCCGCAGCAGTTCGGCCATGGGCCTGACCGCTCCGACGCTGTCGGCGCCGGCCTCGAAGACGAGGTAGTCGACCTTGCCTGCTCGCCTCATACGTTTGTAAAGTGTGCGGATCAGCGCGACGATTGAATTGGCCTGGACTTGGAGATGGACCGTGCCATCACCCGCCAGGATGTGCCCAAGCAGACCGGCCGATGTCGATTTGCCGGAACTGCCAGTGACCCCGATGAAAATTGCCTTGCTATGCGCGCGCGCCCGTTTGGCCTGATAGCGCCGCAGTCGCCATCCCAGGTCGTGGCGAATTTTCCGCAAATTGATTTTCATCACCTCTGCCAGGTTCCCGCGATCATTATGACCTTTATGGCATTGTCAGGTCAAATAACTGCAAGCAATACCCGTCAATTCGGGCACCGTGCGCTGTCAGCAAAAACGTGCGCCGCAGGTGGCGTCACCGACCAAAAAACCGCCGAAAACGCTGTCGGCGGCGATTCAATTTCCGCCGCCTCACAAACTCGCGGTGCTGCTCAAACGGCACTTCATAGAGCCCGCATTGCTCACACCCCTCGGCTTTGCCGCACATGGGAACCCAGCACTGAACGTCGTGGGTCCACGCAAGCGCCACACGCTCAAGGTGAAGGCTGGCAGAGCTCTTGATCAGGATCAGTTCGCCCGGATCCGCCGTTTGTTTGATATAGTCCGACACGTCCTTTGGCGTGCGCAGTTCGACGAACTGTCCACTATCGCGATCGGCTTGGCTGGCCTTGGAGCGATGGGCGTGATCGCCGGTGTAAATCACCTGATCCGCAATCTCACGCGCGCTGCGGTAAGCGTGGGCATACTTGTTGTACGAGCCGGCGAAATCCGCCAACTGGCCAAGAACAATGCGTTTTCGTGCGAACGTTGATTTGGCTATCATGTCGAACGCAAGCGGCAGCGAATGCCACGGCGCCTTTGCAGCGTCCAAGATGAAGTGAGGCCCGCCGGGTGGGATGAGCACCTGGCCGCGGTTTGCTAAAGGCCGAAATGTCGCAATCCTGTCCTTTATGATCTGCGGAGGCACTCCAGGTTCAAGAGCCGTTGCCGCCGCCGCAGCGGTCGGCAGCCAGAAATGCTCACCCTGGAACGGGGTCACGATTTCAAGAACGCCGTCGCGCCAATAGAGCGAAAATCGCAATTGCCTGGGATAGGCAGCCTCGGCATCGCCGACGCGATAATCCGCCTGCTCCGATGTGCCGAATGTGACGGAACGGCAGTCGCTCGCCGCGGCCATGCCCATCACAAGAGGGTCATCGGCATTGAGCATCGCGAAGCCGCCCGGCTCCAGCGCCGCGACCAGG
This sequence comes from Mesorhizobium sp. P170090, assembly GCF_057786115.1. Lineage (NCBI taxonomy): Bacteria > Pseudomonadati > Pseudomonadota > Alphaproteobacteria > Hyphomicrobiales > Phyllobacteriaceae > Mesorhizobium > Mesorhizobium sp. P170090. The sequence goes on along the minus strand of NZ_JBYNWH010000001.1, from coordinate 2,228,657 downwards.
GCGCTTTTTTCTCGAGCGACGTTTTCCACAGTCCTGAAACTGGCGAAATGCTCCAGCCGGACCATTGTGACAACAGCCACGTTCGGGCGAAGCAATTCGGCCATTGGCCTGATTGTGTCCGGACCGGACGAGCCGGCCTCGAAGACGACGTAGTCGGTTTTGCCGCCCTTTCCCATTCGCCTGGATAGGGTCGAGACCAACAGTTTCATCGTGTTGGCCAGAACCTGTGTGTGGACCGAACCGTGGCCAGCCAGGATGTGTCCAAGCAGGCTTCCCGCCGTCGTCTTGCCGGAGCTTCCGGTAACACCGATGAAAATTGCCTTGCTTCGCGCCCGCGCACGCTTGGCCAGGTAAAGCCGCAGCCGCCATCCCAGATCGTAGCGACTTTTCTGCTGCCTGATCTTCATCACCCGCCAACACTATCCACGATCCGTTATGCCTTTCGGGGGATCGAGAAGTCAAACTGGGGTCCGGCGTGACGACGTCAACTGTTCGTTCCTCGGCCGGCCGGCGCACCGATGCGAACTCTTGCCGACATTGCTCTGTCTGCCATGCATTGCGAACAGCGAGGTACTTCCCGAATTGCTCAAATGCAGCGGCCGCCGTCGACCTCCAGCGCCACACCGGTGATGAAGGCGGCTTCGTCCGACGCAAGCCAAAGCGCAGCGTTGGCGATATCGAGCGGCGTCGACAGACGGCCGAGCGGTATCGAGGCACGGAATTTCTCGCGGATCTCCGGCGTGTCAGTGCCCATGAATTTCTCCAGCATGCCGGTCTCGCCGGCGACCGGGCAAAGGCAGTTCACGCGGATGTTCTTGGGCGCGAGTTCGACCGCCATCGACTTGGTCGCGGTGATCGCCCAGCCCTTCGAGGCATTGTACCAGGTGAGCCCCGGCCGCGGCCGCAGACCGGCGGTCGAAGCCGTGGTCAGGATGACGCCGCCGCCCTGCCGCTCCATGATCGGCACCACGGCAAGTGCGGCGTGATAGATCGCCTTCATGTTGACTGAAGTGATCAGGTCGAAGGTCGCCTCGTCGACGTCGAGCATGTCGCCATTGCGATGGGTGTAGCCGGCATTGTTGACCATGATATCGATGCGGCCGAAGGCGCTTTTTGCGGCATAGACCATCTCGTCGAATTCGGAACGCTGCGAAACGTCGGTCTGGGTCCAGATCGCGGCCTGGCCGATCTCTGCTGCAACGCGCTCCGCGCCCTTGGCGTTGAGGTCGGCGACGACGACCTTGGCGCCCTCTTCGGCAAAGCGCCTGGCCATGCCTTCGCCGAAACCTGACGCAGCACCCGTGATGACGGCAACCTTGTTTTCCAGACGCATGCTTTTTCCGCTCATTGAAGACCCACCTCGCAAGCGCATTTTCCTTTTTGTTTGATGCGTGTCTGTCTCCCAGAGCCGCTTCGCACTTCTGGGCGACACGCATTAGCTTTCGTCACATTCCCGCTTTATGTTGCAGGCGCGAAAGCCCCGGGACCATCGCTTGACGAAAAGCCTCCGGGTGGCAGCCAGTGTCAAGGCACATTTGGAGCGAATCAATATGCAGTGATTTGGCCTCGATGTGACACCATGGCACTGGATAGTTTAAATCGATTAGATTATATCCTGCCGCGTCACAGCGAGCGGCGTCAAAGCGGACAGACCATGACCAGCCAGATCATTCCCGTCGAGCCTTTCGACTTCATCATTTTCGGTGGCACCGGCGACCTGTCGGAACGCAAGCTGCTGCCCTCGCTCTACCACCGCCAGCGCGACCACCAGTTTTCCGAGCCGACCCGCATCATCGGCACCTCGCGCTCCAAGATGAGCGACGAGGAATTCCAGGCTTTCGCCAAGCAGGCGATTTCCCAGCATGTTAAGCCGGCCGACATCGACGCCGAGGAACTCAAGACATTTCTTGCCCGGCTGTCCTACGTATCGGCCGACGCGACGACTGGTGCCGGCTTCGACAAGCTGAAAAAGGCGATCGGCGAAAGCGACCGCATCCGCGCTTTCTATCTGGCGGTGGCGCCGGCGCTGTTCGGCGACATCTCGCACCAGCTGAAAGCCCACAATCTCATCACGCCGAATTCACGCATCGTGCTGGAGAAGCCGATCGGCCGCGACCTCGATTCGGCGCGCAAGCTCAACGACGTGGTTGGAGACGACTTCCACGAAAGCCAGATCTTCCGCATCGACCACTATCTCGGAAAGGAGACGGTGCAGAATCTGATGGCGCTGCGCTTTGCCAACGCGCTCTATGAGCCGCTTTGGAATTCTGCCCATATCGACCATGTGCAGATCACGGTGGCCGAGACCGTCGGTCTTGAAGACCGCGTCACCTACTACGACAAGGCCGGCGCGCTGCGCGACATGGTGCAGAACCACATGCTGCAGCTGCTCTGCCTGGTTGCCATGGAGGCGCCATCGTCGATGGATGCCGATGCCGTGCGCGACGAGAAGCTGAAGGTGCTGCGGGCGCTGAAGCGCATCAACGGCAATGAGGCACCCAAGCACACCGTGCGCGGGCAGTACCGCGCCGGCGCCTCTGCAGGCGGCGCGGTGAAAGGCTATGTCGAGGAACTCGGCAAAGACAGCTCCACCGAGACCTTCGTCGCCATCAAGGCCGAGATCGGCAATTGGCGCTGGGCCGGCGTGCCGTTCTATCTCCGGACCGGCAAAAGGCTGGCGACCCGCGTTTCGGAAATCGTCATCGAGTTCAAGCCGATCCCGCATTCGATCTTCGGCGACAGCGCCGGGCCGATCTCAGCCAACCAACTGGTGATCCGGCTGCAGCCCGACGAAGGCGTCAAGCAGTTCATCATGATCAAGGATCCAGGCCCCGGCGGCATGCGGCTGCGCCAGATTCCGCTCGACATGAGCTTTGCAACATCTTTCGACGGTCGCGCGCCGGACGCCTATGAACGGCTGATCATGGATGTTATCCGCGGCAACCAGACGCTGTTCATGCGCCGCGACGAGGTCGAGGCGGCATGGAAGTGGATCGACCCGATCCAGAACGCCTGGGAAAGCGCCAGGCAGGAGGCGCAAGGCTATACGGCAGGCACATGGGGTCCCTCGGCCTCGATTGCGCTGATCGAACGCGACGGGCGGACATGGCACGAAAGCAATTGAGCGAGCCCGCCTACAACTGGAACGGCTTTGCCGGGCGCCAGGACCTGGCGGCAGCCCTTGCCGGCAATGTCGCGGCGCGCCTGACCAAAGCCATCGACGAGCGCGGCACGGCCCTGCTTGCCGTTTCCGGCGGCACCACGCCGGCAAAGTTCTTTGCAGCACTTTCGGCCATTCCGATCGCCTGGAACAAGGTGACGGTGACGCTGGTCGACGAACGGTTCGTGCCGGCCTCCTCGCCGCGCTCGAATGCGGGGCTGGTCGCGGCCAACCTGCTGCAGAACAAGGCGGCTGCCGCGCACTTCGTGCCGCTCTACCATGAGGCGGCAAGCATCGAGACCGCCGCGGCGGCCGAAGATGCGGCGCTGAAGGCTCTGCCCTGGCCCCTCGATGTCGTCGTGCTCGGCATGGGCGGCGACGGCCACACCGCCTCGTTCTTTCCCGACGCCGAGAATCTCGGCGATTTGCTCGACCCGGCCTCATCAAGGATCGTGCTGCCGGTTCACGCGGCAAGCGCCGGCGAACCCCGGTTGACGCTGCCGCTGGCGCGGATCGTCGACGCCGGCTTCATCGCGCTGCATATAGAAGGCGAGGACAAGCGCACCGCCTTCGACGGTGCGATGGGACCGGGTGCGAAAAAGCCCATCCGCAAAGTGCTCGAAGCGGCACCCATCCCGGTAGAGGTGTTCTGGGCACCCTGATTTCACGCAAAGCAGTCCCGGCAGACGGTGGAGGACGTTCTTCCGGGGCTCGAAAGGACCGACCATGACAGCCAGACGCGACATCGAAGCCATCACGGAACGCATCCGCCAACGCTCGAAAGCCGGCCGCGAGCGCTATCTCGGCCGCATCGCCGAGGCCTCCAGCCGCACCGCCAACCGGGGCGTCCTGTCTTGCGGCAACCTCGCGCATGGCTTTGCCGTCTGCAGCCCGTCTGAAAAGCTGGCGCTCGGCGCCGACAAGGTGCCGAACCTCGGCATCATCACCTCCTACAATGACATGCTGTCGGCGCATCAGCCGTTCGAGACGTTTCCGGCGCTGATCAAGGATGCCGCGCGCGAAGTCGGCGGCATCGCGCAGGTGGCCGGCGGCGTGCCGGCCATGTGCGATGGCGTGACCCAGGGACAGCCCGGCATGGAGCTCTCGCTGTTTTCGCGCGACGTCATCGCCATGTCCGCGGCGATCGGCCTGTCGCACAACATGTTCGACGCCGCCGTCTATCTCGGCGTCTGCGACAAGATCGTACCGGGGCTTGTGATCGCGGCTCTCACCTTCGGCCATCTGCCGGCGGTGTTCGTGCCGGCCGGGCCGATGACGACGGGCCTGCCCAATGACGAGAAGGCCAAGGTTCGCCAGCTCTATGCCGAGGGCAAGGCCGGACGCGCAGAACTGCTCGAAGCGGAGTCCAAATCCTATCACGGGCCGGGCACCTGCACCTTCTATGGCACCGCCAATTCCAACCAGATGCTGATGGAGATCATGGGCCTGCATACGCCCGGCGCGTCCTTCGTCAATCCAGGCACGCCGCTGCGCGACGCGCTGACGCGCGAGGCGACCAGGCGAGCCCTGGCGATCACCGCGCTCGGCAACGCCTACACGCCGGTAGGCCGCATGATCGACGAGCGCTCTTTCGTCAATGGCGTCGCCGGCCTGCACGCCACCGGCGGCTCTACCAACCACACCATCCACCTCATCGCCATGGCCGCGGCGGCCGGCATCACGCTGACCTGGCAGGACATTTCCGACCTGTCGGAAGCGGTGCCGCTTCTCGCGCGCGTCTATCCGAACGGGCTTGCCGACGTGAACCATTTCCACGCCGCCGGCGGGCTCGGCTTCCTGATCCGCGAATTGCTCGACGAAGGCATCCTGCATGAGGATGTGCAGACGGTATGGGGCGAAGGCCTGAGGCCCTATGCGGTCGAGGCCCGGCTCGGCGAAGATGGCGGCGTCGTGCGTGAAGCCTCGCCGCTGCAGAGCGGCGACGAGAAGGTGCTGGCGCCGTTCAAGAAAGCCTTCCAGCCGACCGGCGGCCTGAAGGTGCTCGCCGGCAATCTCGGCCACGCCGTCATCAAGACGTCCGCCGTGAAGCCGGAACGCCGCGTCATCGAGGCGCCGGCCAAGGTGTTCGACAGCCAGCAGGGACTGAACGAAGCCTTCAAGGCCGGCACGCTGACCGGCGACTTCATCGCCGTCATCCGCTTCCAGGGCCCGAAGGCAAACGGCATGCCGGAACTGCACAAGCTGACCACCGTGCTCGGCATCCTGCAGGATCGTGGCCAGCGCGTCGCGCTGGTCACGGACGGGCGCATGTCTGGCGCTTCCGGCAAGGTGCCGGCGGCGATCCACGTAACGCCGGAAGCGGTCGAGGAAGGGCCGATCGCCAGGATCCATGACGGCGACATCATCCGGCTCGACGCCGATGCCGGCACGCTGGAAGTGCTGGTGCCGGGACCCGAGCTCGCGCTGCGCCGCACGGCCGACATCGATCTCATCGGCAACGAGTTCGGCTTCGGCCGCGAGCTGTTCGCCGGTTTCCGCCAGCTAGTCGGCCGCGCCGACCATGGCGCCAGTGCTTTCGGCACGGCTTGAACCATCATTCCCTGCCATAGAGAAAAGGGCGGCTCAAGGCCGCCCTTTTTCATGAGGAGTGGAACGCCAAATTACGGCTGAACCGTAATCTCGCTCCGTTCGCCGGCCTTGACCGTCACCGGCATTTCCTTGTCATGGCCTTGATCGGACATGTGGCGGACGACGACGTAGTCGCCGGCCGCAATGGTCTGTTGCCAGGTGTCGCCATAGCTCAGGCCGAGCGCCTTGCGGTTGCCCTGGATATCCTTCTTCGACGACAGCACCTCGATCGAATAGGCGCCTGGCGCCGACATCACCAGCACGCCGGCATCGAGCGTCACCTTGACGTCCTTGACGTCGCCAACCTTGACGCTGAAAGGCTGCTCGACGGTTGCGAGCTCAAGCGAGGTGACCGCGACATAGTCGTCCGGCGGCAGCCAGAATTTGCTGTCGGGCCCATAGGAGTGGGCGACATCGTCACGCGAGCCGTCGATCTTTTTCTTGGCCTTGACGATCTGGACGCTGATGCCCGAGGAGTCGGCCTTGTCACCACCTGCAGTGTAGTAGGCGTTGACGGCGGCATGGCCGACGCCGACGACTATGTCTTTTTCCACAGTCTGCCCGGCGGCGAGCTGGATGTTCTCGGTCACCGAGCCGCTGCCGATCGCAACCGTCACCTTCTGCTCACCAGCCGGCACGATGATCCTGGTGTCGCCATAGTGGGTGGTGCTGCCGCCCGGGAAGGCGAAGTCGACATGGGCTTCGTCACTGATCTCGGCGCCCTGGCTTGGCTTCGGATGGATGAGCATGGTGCCGGCGTTCAAGGTGAAGAGCGGCTTGTAGACCTGGCCCGCCTCGATCTTGACCTTCTGTTCCGCCCGAGCTTCGTCGGCGCGCGCGACGACGACATAGTCGCCCGGCTCGAGATTGGCCTCGTAGTTGTTGTACTGGGTGGTGACGGCCTCGCCGCGCGTGCCATCGGCCTTGGCCTTGTAGACCTCCCAGGCATTGCCGTCGGTGATCGGATCGCCGCCATCCGCCATGACCACGCTTGGGACGAAATTGAATTCGGGCTTTGCCGGTTCGGGGGCTGGAGCTGGGGCTGGCGCCGGTGCGGGTTCAGGTGCCGGCGCGGCGACGGTTTCGATCAGTGCTTCCTGCAGCGCCTTCTCGTCCGAGGCCTGGATATATTTGCCGCCGGTGTTGTCGGCGAGACAGGCGATCTGCTTGCCCTCGTCAGCGGTCAGGCCGAAGCCGACGACGTCGACGGTGAAATCGACGCCTGAGGCCTCCAGTTCCTTGCCCAGCGCGCACGGGTCACCTTCGCAGGTTTCAAGCCCATCGGTGATGAGGACCACGGTCGCCTTGTCCTCGGTGTATTTCAGGGCTTCGGCCGCCTGCTTGACGGCTGCGGTCAGCGGCGTCTTGCCGAGGAATTTCAGGCTGTCGGCAGCGGCCGAAATGGCGCTAGCCGAGCCGGCTTGCGGCGGCACGATCAGCTCGATGTCGTCGCAGCTGCCCTTTTCGCGGTGGCCATAGGCCATTAAGCCGATCTCGTCGTCGCCCGGGACCGACTGCAGTACGGTCCTCAGCGATTCGCGCGCGATCTCGAGCTTCGGCTTGCCGTCGATCTGGGCCCACATCGAGCCTGAAGCGTCAAGAATGATGATGACCTTGTTGGCGGCAAAGCCGAGCGAAGTCATCGACAAAAGGAGCAGCGCCGCAGCGACGCTCCGCAAAAGTCCCGCCATGGAAATCTCCTTGAGGCCGCCCTCTTATATGCGGCGGCAAGCTATTTGACGCCGCGTCCGGGCACAAGCCCCGGAGCGGGTCACGAACGGTTGCCGTGTAACAGGATCGGCGCCGGCCGAGGCCTGTTCCGAGGCCGGCTCAGCACCGCGTCAGTACGTGGTGCGGCGCTCTTCGGAAGGCGGACGGCCGAACTGCAGCCGATAGCTCTGCGCGAAATAGGAGTGCGAGGTAAAGCCGGTGGCAATGGCCACGTCGAGGATCGGCATGTTGGTCTGGCGCAGCAGTTCGCGCGCCCGCTCAAGCCTGAGCCGCATGTAGTAACGACCGGGCGTGACGCTCAAATGGCGCAGGAACAAGCGCTCGACCTGGCGCACCGACAGGCCCGCCGATTTGGCAAGCTGCACGGCTGATAGCGGCTCGTCGAGATGGTCGGCCATCAGTTCGACGATGCGCCTTAGCTTCTCCGACTTGCCGGTCAGGTCGCGCTCCGGCCCGACGCGCTGGCGGTCGCCGGCGGAGCGGATGCGCTCATGCTGGAACTGGTTGGCAACGCCGTTGGCGAGGTTCGAGCCGAAGTCGCCACGCACGATCTCCAGCATCAGGTCGATCGAGGTGGTGCCGCCGGCGCAGGTGTAGCGCTTGCGGTCGATCTCGAAGACGTTGCCGGTGCAATTGATGTCGGGAAAGCGCTCGACGAAGCCGGCGCGGTTTTCCCAATGGATGGTGCAGCGATAGCCTTCGAGCTGACCGGCTTCGGCCAGGAGGTAAGAGCCCACCGACAGCGCGCCGAGCGCATTACCGCGCCGGCCCCAGCTGCGCAGCGCCGCCAGCACCTTGCTCTTGCCGGGGAACTCGACCGACAGGCCCACCGACACGAACAGGATATCGACCGGCGGCAAATCGGCGACGGCATAGTCGATCTTGAGCGGCAGGCCATTGGAGGCCATGACGGGATCGCCGTCGGCCGAGACCGTGGTCCAACCATAGAAATCGCGGCCGAGCAGGCGGTTGGCCGAGCGGAAGGTATCGATCGCCGCTGCCAACGAAAACATCGAAAACTTGTCGACCAGCAAGAACGCGAATTGCCGGCCCCCTTGAACGGGATCATCCGGCCGTTCAGAGGGTATAGTAAGGTTCGGCAAAGAAGCTGCTTTCTGGGTCAGAAGGAAGGCCGCTTCAAGCCGGCCGCAAGGTAGGCTGAGGCTAACGTATTGGCCATCAGCATGGCAATGGTCATCGGTCCGACACCGCCGGGCACGGGGGTGATGGCGCCGGCGGCCTTGGCCGCTTCGGCATAGGCTACATCGCCCACGAGGCGGGTTTTGCCTTCGCCCTTCTCGGGTGCGGCAATGCGGTTGATCCCGACATCGATCACGGTGGCGCCCGGCTTGACCCAGTCGCCCTTGATCATTTCGGGCCGGCCGACGGCGGCAATCAGAATGTCGGCTGTGCGGGCCAGCGCCGGCAGATCCTTGGTGCGGCTGTGGGCGATGGTGACGGTGCAGTTGGCGGCAAGCAACAGATTTGCCATCGGCTTGCCGACGATGTTGGAGCGGCCGACGACGACCGCGTTGAGGCCGGAAAGATCCTTGCCGCGCACGCGTTCGATCAAAAGCATGGAGCCGGCCGGCGTGCAGGGCACGAAGGCTGTTTCGAGTTCGCCGGTGCCGAGCTTGCCGACATTGATGAAATGAAAGCCGTCGACATCCTTTTGCGGTGCGATGGCCTGGATGATCTTGCCGGCATCGATATGGGCGGGAAGCGGCAGCTGCACCAGAATGCCGTTGATGGCCGGATCGGCGTTGAGTTCGCCGATGATCTTCAGCAGTGCCGCTTCGGACGTGTCGGCCGGCAGTGTGTGCTGCAGCGAATGAAAGCCGCATTCCTTGGCGGTGCGCGACTTCGACGCGACATAGACCTGGCTTGCCGGATCCTCGCCGACGATGACCACCGCTAAGCCGGGCTGGGCCTTTCCCTTGGCGACCAGGTCCTCGGTCAAGGCCTTGACCTTCTGAACCACGTCTGCGGCGACGATCTTTCCGTCAATCACTTCGGCCATGAACCATCCTCGACATCATTCCAGCCAAGGCGCGGCGCGTGCCTTGAACGTTGCTTGTGCATGTCGTTGTTCCAAACGTTCTGCCCATTCGGGTAAAGCCCGACGGCAGCGCTTTTTGGGCGCCATGCTGCGCGGCATTGTCACGAAATTTGGCCTAAGCAATCCCGTCAAAGCGCCGTCACATGCCGTAAACTCGAAACCGGCAGCTTTTATTCTGTGCTGACGGGCTCAGAGCGACTCATCCTTTCACGGAAAGGCTGAACCGCTCTATTTCTTGTTTTGACGCAATTCCCAAGGGAAAGCGCGCTACGCGCTTTTCCCGGGAAAACCGTTTCACACTTTTCCTGGAATTGCTCAGAAATAGCGGCGGTGCGAACGGCTTTCGGTGAGTTCGCGCACCGCTTCGCGAAATTCGCGCAGGCTGGCGCGGATATCGTCGATTTGCGCCTGCTGGTCTTCCGGCGCCGCCCCAGCGGGCTGCGGAGAAGACCACGGCCCGGACGCCGCGGGCATCGGCTGAGCCTGCGAATAGGCATAGTCAGCCGGCTGACGAGGCTGCGCGTAGCCAGGCTGCTGCGCAGGGGAATTGGCGTGCGGAACCTCGTTCCGGAAGTCCGGCTGGCCATAGCCCACAGGCTCCTGCACCGGCCTTGTATATTCGGCGGCTGGTTGGGCGCGGTAGGTCTCGACGGGTTCGCCTGACGTCCCGCTACCCGGCGCGGCTTTGCGCATCGCCGAGAACAGTCCGTCGAACAGACCTGGGCTCCGGGCGGGAGCGGCCGCGGTCGGCAACACCGGAGGTGCTGCCGGTGGCGGCGCCACAGGCAGCGGCGCGCGATAGACCTTGTCCTCGACCGGAGGGCGGCGCTCGTCCATTCTGCCGCGCGAACGCGAATTGGCAGCGCCGCGCAGGCTGGCAAAGGCGCCGCGCATGGCGCCGACACCGATGCCCGAAGCAAGCCCGAGCAGCAGGCCGGCCATCGCTATTACAGCCCGCGACGGTCCGTTGGGTTCGAGCGGCGGTTGCGCGGGGGTCATCAGATTGATGTTGGTGGTGTTTATGTTTTGCTGTTCGCCGGTCTCCTTGGCGCGCAGCAGGTACTGTTCGTAGACGGAGCGTTTGGCCGTGGCATCACGCTCCAGTTCGCGCAGGCTGACCAGATCGCTGTTGACGTCGCCGCTCTGGACCTTTGCCTGAGCCAGGCGGGAAGCGAGATCCTGCTCAAGCTGGACCGAGCGCTTCAAGTCGACCTGCAGCGACGAGGCGATGCGGCGCAGTTCGCCTGCGATGCGCTCGCGCGAGCCGTCGAGCTGGGCACTGAGCGCCTGGTATTCGGGATGACGCGGTCCCAGACGCACGGCGGCGCGGTCGGCCTCCTGCTTCAAAGCTGCATATTGCGCGCGCAGTTCGCTCATCGTGTTGGAATTGATTTCTTCCGGCAAGGTGCCGTTGATGACCGAATTGACGTCCAGCGAACGCGCCGACGCCGCCCGGGCATTGAGTTCCAGCGTGCGGGCCCGGGTGACTGAGAGCTGCTCGTTGAGCTTCAGCATCTGGTCGTCGCTGATCAGATGGCCCTGCGCGTCAACGAGATCATGCGTGGCCCTGAAATCCTCGACCTTGCGCTCCGCCGTCTCGACATTCTTGCGCAGGTCATCGAGCTTGGCCGTCAGCTGGTCCGTCGCGCGCCCGGCCATCCCGAACTGGTATTGGGCCGCCTCCTGCTGGAAAACGTCCCTGGTCCTATTGGCTATCTCCGCCGATTTGTCGGCGCTTTGAGTGGTGGCGCTGATGGAAACGACAAAGCTCTTGCCGCTGCGCTCAACCGACAGGCTCTTGGCCAGATTGCCGACCGCCAGCGCCTGGCGGCGCACTTCACCGCCGCCGCCAAGGCCATCCTGGCGCGACAGTATCGAGCGAATGAGTGACAGGACGCCAAGGCCGCCAGAGCCCTGTCCGTTGAACTCCGGATCGTCGACGAGATTGAGATCGGCCACGACCTTGTCGAGGACCCTGCCGGATGTCACCATCTTGATGCGGGTTTCGACAACAGCCAGCGCCGCATCGGGCTGCCCGACCGGTTGGGTGAGATCGTTGTCGGAAAGCTTCAGGTCGCCTGGCTCGATGACCATCTGTGTGGTGGCTTCGTATTTCTTCGGTGTCGAAACGGCGACGGCGACGCCGAGCACTGTGCCCAATATCGTCGTCGAGACGATCAGCAACTTGGAACGAGTAATGCCGCGGACGACCTGGAGCGGATCGATCAGCGGCTTCCATTCCTGCCCGTCATCGTCGTCGCGGTCCGGTTGCTGCTCGTGGAAAGAGCGGGGCTCATAGGCCGCGTGGGAGCGAGGCTCCTGACGCCGGCCGGAAACAGGCTCCTCACGCGCGCTGGCGGCCGAAACGGGTTCGCCGTCGGCCTGGAACTGCGGCGGCTCGGGCGGTGACGTTGGCGCCGGATTCGACCGCGCCTCGCGTTGCGAGCGGGCTATGCGGTGACGCGTGGCGGCATCCTCGCGCCATGACGGATCGGCCCGGTCACCGATGGAGACCGCCGACGCATCCGCCGCCTCATCGCCGCGCACGGCTTTGCCGAGCGCCAGGAGGGAGCGCTCGCGCCTCCAGTCTTCACGGTTTTCCCTGTCGACCATTGTCTCGAAACTTTACCTTCGACGGCGCGGGAGCGGCGGTCGGCCAATCGTTAAGTCACGCTAAACAGGCATGGGAAACAAAAGGTTAATTTCCGAAGTCTGCAAGTGAAAGTTTCCGGTATTATGGAGCAAACTCACCAAATATGATGATGTTTACCATTGTTAGCGACGTTGTCGCATCGGTCGGATAGCCCTACATATCATGACATACGCACTCTTGATTTCCCGAGGCTATTGCGAGCCCGTGTGAAACAGGGCATAGAAACGAAACGATTTTCGGCCTAGACCGTTTATCAACCATTGCGGTTCAGAATCGGAAACGCGAAGCCTTTAGGAGGCATACCCATGTTGAGATCCAAGGATACAATCTAGCACCGCGCGGCAAAGCCGTTCGACTACTGATCTGAAAGATGATATCAAAAACCCTCGCTCAAAGGCGGGGGTTTTTGATTCATGTGGACTAGGCTTTCTACGCTTTTCAGCGGCGTACTGATATTAGGTGGCGGGATTGGAATATTATATCCAGCCATATTTGACGAAAAGATCGGCCTAACTCAGATTTTAATTTCTCTTTTCCATCCAGAGATGACGCAAAGCTTTGCCATGCGTTGGCTTCTGGCACTTCTCTTATTTTGCGGTTTCTACGTTGTCACACTAACGTTTTATAACCGCAACAGGCCCGTTACCATTTTGAGCGCCGATATAAAGGCTACGCTAACCAATAATGAATGGAGCAAGACTATAGTAGAAGGCACATTCGTCCTTCGAGCAAACCACCCAAACGTCACGTCCTACAGAACAATACATTCTCCAGATTATGGAACGCTTGTCCTCGATTCAATGAAAGCCGACGTTTATTGCGAGGCGTTTCCCCTTACTTCCGAAATCGAGTTAAACAAGATGGAGGGGGACGGGATCGAGCTTCTGCAACTATTCAACAAGCCTCTACCCAGCATGTGGTACATGCCGCTCATACCGAACTACTTCGTAAGCAGAAACTATGATGATTTGCCGCATTTTCTCAGGAAGAGGCTGGTTAAAAGAAGAACAAGCCTCTCATATCTAGATGAGCACAATGTTGATCTGCCTGCGATGCGTTTCCAGGCGCCAAACTACAACTTTATGTCCATGCACATCGTTCTAGAATTCCCCATTGACGCTTTGCCTAAGTCTTTAAAGGCTAGACGAGAGCTTAATGGCGCTCTGACCGACATGCCGATTGAGGTGGTCCAAAATCTCTATCACGTAAGGGTCAACAAACTTGCGAAAAGCGAAGTCGTCCGAATTAGCTGGAAGAGGGCCTAAGCCCTACACCTCCAAGCTGACTTGCCGAACGCCGATCACGTCCATGCACATCATGAAGAAGGCGGCGGTGAAACTGCCACGGCTTATCTTGTTGGCCAGATTGCGCTCGCTTTCGTGCGCGCCCTTCTCGGTCAGCCTCTCGGCCAGCGCCGCGTAGGTTATGCCTCGACGCTTCAACTCGCCTTTCAGTATGTTTTTTGCCTGCTCCTCATAGGGCGCGGTTAGGGTATTATCCGCCATCATCATTTCTCCAGAAAAAACATCATGGATGATGATATATACCCTTGCATGTGCTGATTTAATGTCCTATATCCGATGCACAACATCATCGGATTTGATATGTCTCAGCATTTCCTCCTCTCCCCCGCCGCCAAGACCCTCTCGCTGGTCAAGGTCATGCGCATGTCGGACACGGAAGCCCGGGCGGCATTCCGCAAAATCCGCTGGTCGGAAACGGATGGTGAGCCGGTTTGCCCGGAATGCGGCGGCGTTGATGCCTATGACCTCAAGACGCGCCAGGTTTACAAGTGCCGCGCTTGCTACAAGCAATTCAGCATCACGTCCGGCACGATCTTCGCCAGCCGCAAGCTGGCAGTGCGCGATATTCTCGCCGCCATTGCCGTCTTCATAAACGGTGCCAAGGGCTATAGCGCCCTTCAACTCTCCCGCGACCTCTCCGTTGACTACAAGACCGCCTTCGTGATGCTGCACAAGGTGCGCGAAGCTATAAAGCTTGCCCGCGACGAAGGTGCGCTGTCCGGCAATGTCGCGGTAGATGGTGCCTATTTCGGAGGTTACGTGAAGCCTGCGAACAACAAGAGCGATCGCAAGGACCGCCGCCTGACTCCCAACCAATCAGGTAAACGCCAGTCGGTGATTGTCGCTCGCAAAACCGATGGCCGCACGGTCACCCACGTAGCCCGGACGGAGGCCGATGGCGTTGCCTTCGTCGCCGCCACGGTCAAGCACGGTACGACCGTTCACGCCGACGAGGCGTCACACTGGGACAAGCTGGCGGTCTATTTCCCGATAAAGCGCATCAACCATCAGGAAGCGTATTCCAAGGACGGCGCTTGCACGAATGCCGCCGAATCGTTCTTCTCGCGTATCCGCCGCGCCGAGATCGGCATTCACCATCGCATCGCTGGCGACTATCTCGGCTCCTATGCCGCCGAGATGGCATGGCGCGAAGATAACCGTCGCGAAGCCAACGGCACTCAGTACGCTATGGTCGTCGGTGCAGTAGGCGTTGCGCCGAAGTCGAATCAGTGGTGCGGATACTGGCAGCGCCGCAACGCCTAGTGCTGGTCGCCCTCGTCAAAGCCGAGAATCTTTGCGTTCGCGCGCCGCTGCATCCTACGAACAAAAATCTTCAAGTGGTCCTCTAGATCCTCGAAGCTTTCCGACGAAAGGTTTTCGGGGAATGTGATGGTCACGTCCCCTTCGTCCAACGCGATAACTTCCTGACGCACCCCCGGCTTGAGCGGCGACACGTCAACCATCTCTGTTGACCGTCGCTGAATCGGACGTGACAGTTCCGTGGCCTCCATCATCTCATCCTCCATAGGGGTCGGAGAATGAGGGTACCCCTTCTCCATACTGGTCGCAAGCGCGAGAGTAGCCAGATAGGTCTTTGCCGCCTTCGCCGCGCCGTCTGCAGAAAAGCCCCGTTTAGCGAGCCAGTAGCGAAGGTTGCTATCGCTCGGCGCTGTTGGAAAGTCCTTTGCAATTGCACTGAAAAGGCTCGGCTGGAATGCCAATCGACGCAGCGCCTCCACTCTGTCCAATGAGTCCTCCGGAGCCATCAGCGCAGTAAGGCCGTCATCGGTGATTCTGTAATCGTCGCCATTGGCGTCAATAAGCCCGTAGGCCCGCAAAGCCCCGATCTTCCCGAGAGCCGGCCCGCTCAGGCTATCGTGCCCCAGGTGCCCCGCCAGCGCGGCCTTGGACACTTTGTTCCGCCCATCTTTCTCGTAGAGCTTCCTGGCCATGGCCAGAGCGCCGGCCAAATCAGTGACAGGGTAATTGGGGCTGCGGACGTTAGCCATGAGGCTTCTCCAACTCGATTGGTCTATTTAATCTATTACCAAATAGAACAAATGGGAGAAGAAATCCAGCGGTTAACTCACAAGGCTCTTGCCAAGCGATCGGTTTTCAATAAGGTTCAAGCCGCCGGGGGATTTGTCCCCCGGCGATTCGAGCATTGGAGATGCGATGGAACCCATATGACCGCTTCCTGATCTGACGAGGTTTGCCGACCTTGGTCAGTTTCAGCAGCCGCCGCTGGGCGGTAGGTGCCGGGCGCGAATGCCCGGTGCCGCACTGATCCGGGAATAAGCCCGGATCATAAACCGTGGCCGAATATCGGCACACATGAACGCAACGACAATGATTCATCTTCGAATCGGCGTCAACCGATATTCGATCGCACCCTTTTCGTGAAAGGAAAAGGCAATGCACGACCGAGACCTCACCCCGGACATGGTTCCGGTTATCAAACTGGCCCGGCAGAAGCGGATTCCGTATTCGTGGATTTCGGGTTACTATCCCGGCCTCAACTTTGGCCGGATTGCTGACGTGATGTCGGGACGTAGGTTCCCCGAAATCCCTCCAGCAAGCGATCTCCCCGCCGACTTCCCTTCGGCGTAAGCAATGCGAGGGGCGGCCTATTGGTCGCCCCTTTTCAGTTTCCACAGCTTGTAAGGCCCGAATGCGTCGTGATCGTCGGTCCAGCCGCATTCCTCAATCAGCCCTTGGATCACGCAAACCTTTATGCAGGCGCCGATGCGCTTCCTTATCGCGGTGACGGTCGCTTCGTCGGCGGCTAGGCCGCGGTCAGCAACCCATAGCTCGGTCACCTGACGCGATGTAAGAGGCGCGGTGGCCTCCCGCATGGTGTTGAGGACGAAACGCTTCACGGAGCCCTTCTGGGCGCGGTGCTTGGTGACGTACTCTTTCAGGGGAGACGCGTCGGCGTTCGGATCGAAGAGCCGGATTGCCGCGTCCAGATGGTCTATGTCGACCGTCAGCTTCTTGATCTCGGCGCGGTACTTCTCACGCAGGGCCACTAGCTCGGCGTGCTTGCCGACAAGGCCAGCAACGGTGTTGGGTCTATCGTAGTCGTAAATGTTCACCATGCATCATGGGTATCATATCATAAATGATGATAAAACCATCATATTTGGTAAGTTTGCTCCATAATACCGAAAGTTTCTCGCTTCGCCACGCATTGCCGGGATCTGTAAAATGGCGTCAGAACCGCACGTTAAGCTTTCCGGCTTACGGCTTTCCTCGATATGACGCAGGCCAGCGACATACCGCAAAGGCGGACACTCGCCCGCATCGGCACCTTCCTTGCCGAAAGACGGGGGCTGGTTCGCGACTATCTTTCAGCCATCAGCGGCGCCGGCGGGCGGCTGGTGTTCTCGCTTGCCTATTTCATCGCACTTGCCAACACGCTGTCGATTGCCGAGTTCGGCATGTTCGCCACCGCCTCGGCGGCCGGCGTCATGCTGTCGCGCATCCTCGCTTTCGGCTTCATCTCGGCGCTTTACCGCACAGCCACCATCCGCCCCAATCTGATCGGCACCTTCACCGCCGGCTTCCTTTTGCTTGGCGCCGTGTCCTTACCACTGCTGGCGGCGGCCTCCTGGGGCGTCTACCTGATCTTCTTCGCCAGCACCGTGCCTCTGGCCGTCTTTGCCGCAATCGTCTTTGCCGAAGCGCTTTTGTGGCGGCCGGTCGAGGTGGTGCTGATCGTCAACAACGGGCTCGGCAAATTCGGCCGCGCCGCGGTGCTGTCGATCGTGACCACGGCGTTCCGTGCGCTGGGCGCCGTGCTGTTCATGCTGTCGGGGCAGCACAGCGTCTGGATCTGGTCATTGTTCTACATCGGCGCCAACGCCGCCTCGCTGCTGCTGGCCTTCGGCTTCTATTATCCACGCCAGCGGCTGAGGCTGCGCACCGAGCTCTATCTCAGGCGGCTTGCCGATTCGATCTATGTTGCCGGCGCCGAAGTGCTGTTCTACCTGCAGTCGGAATTCGACAAGCTGCTCGTCCTGGCGATCGGCGGGCCGCATCTGGCCGGCATCTATGCCATCATCATGCGGCTGGTCGACCTGACGGCAATACCGATCCGCACCTTCTCGATGATGCTGGTGCAGAAGATGATGCGGTCGCCGGAGCTGTTGTCGCGACTGCGGGTCAAGAGCGGTATCGAAGCCGGCGTGTTCCTGGTATCGACATTGGCGCTGGCCGCACTCGGCATCGTGCTGCATTTCTTCCCCAATGCACTTGGCCGGAATGTCGCCGAGGCGGCGCCCTTGGTGGCATTGGCAATCGGCGTGCCGGGACTGCGCAACCTGGTCGAATACCAGGCCGAGCTGCTGTTCGCGCGCGGCCAGACCGCGCTCAGGGCGCTCAACCTCGGCCTGCTGGCGGGGCTGAAGGCGGTGCTGTTGACCTATGTGCTGACCACGATTGCCGACACGCCCAGGCTTGTCGTATCGCTCAATGTCGTCTTCCTGCTGCTCTATCTCGCCTCGGCGCTGCTGACCTATTCGGCGCTGCGCAAGCCCGCCAAGGCAATCTAAGCCAATCCGATCAGGCGGCGGATGCGGCCGATATCGGTGCCGATGAAGGATTGCATGCCGATCGCCACCTGCCCCGGTGCCATGGCGGCGACGAAGCTGCGGAATTCGTCATCCGACAGCGCCTCGCCGGTCCAGTGCACGCGGCAGAATTCCTCCGAGCCGTGGAAATGGCCAGCGCGCTTCAGCACATCGTCGACATAGCGGCCATAGATCATGCATTCGGAGAACCGGCGCACTGAAGCGATGACCTCGACCCAGCCGCGCGCGTGCACCTTCTCGATCTCGGCGCACATCGCCGTCACGGTCTGACGGCGCCAGGCGATCAGCGTCGAAATATAGTCGTGGTTCGAAACCTCGGATGCATCGATACCAATCGCCGAGGCCGCATTGCGCGACCAGATGCGATGCTCGTCGTGACCGTCGCTCGACAGCACGCCGTCGCGCCGGAACAGCCGCACCTTGCCGTCGCGCCAGAAGGCGCTCAGATCGAATGGCTTGAGGAAGGCGACGTCGGAATCACAGAAGACCAGCACGTCTTCTCCAGCATGCGCAGCGATGGCGATGCGGCGCAGCTGCTGCACATGCCAGCCGCGCAGCGGCTGGGCCTTGAAACTGAGCCAGATGCGACGGCGAAAGAGGCTCATCGGATCGTCGAACACACGCAGCCAGCGCGGCAGCAGGTCGCGCTCGTCGACAACGCTGCGGCGGTCGTTTTCCAACTGGCGAAACAGCGCCACGTCGCGGTGCTCGACCAGAATGTAATGATGCGCCACGCCGGAGACATGGCGGTCGAGGGTCTCGCACAACAGGCGGCAGCGTTCGAAATCCGGCGCATAGCTGGCGGTCACCACCGCTGCCGTCGGCGTTTGCGGCAGGGCACCGGTCTCGGCTGCAGGGCTCGGCACGACGCGGCTGTTCACCGCAACTCTCCGGCGGGCTCGGGCCGATGTGAGAATTTCTGCCTGACGACACGCAGCAGGAACACCGGATTGCCGACGACGTAGCGGCGCCACAGCCGGCCGGGCTCGATGCACAGACGGAACAACCATTCGAGCCTCAGCTGGCGCATCCACAGAGGCGCCCGCGGCACCGTGCCGGAGAGAAAATCGAGCAGCGCGCCGACGGCGATCGGCAGCGTGCAGTGGCGGGCATCGATATGACGGGCGATCCACAATTCCTGGCGCGGCACGCCCATGGCCACAAGCAGCACGTCGGGCCGCAATGCCTCGATGCGATCGACGATCGCCTGCTCTTCGGCGGGGGAGAAATAGCCGTCATGGATGACGACGAATTCGTGCTGCACCGCCAGAGCGGCTAGCCTGACCGACGCCGCCTCGGCGTTGGCGCGGGTGGCGCCAAGCAACCCGACGGTCAGCGGCCTCGCCGATGCCTGCAGAAAGGCCGGAATGAGATCAGTGCCGTTGAGATTGTCCGGGAACGGCGCGCCGTAGAGCAGCTTTGCCGCCAGATCGACGCCAACGCCGTCAGGCAGGATGAGGAAATCGTCGAGCGCCTCGGCAAAGACCGGATCGGTAGAGGCGATGTTGGCGTTGTGAGCGTTGAGAAAACTGACCTTGGTAAAGCGCCGCTCGGCAATCAGACGAGCGAGCAGCGCGATCGCGTCATCCCAGCCGATGGCAAGGACCGAAATGCCAAGGATCGTCTTCAGCGTATCGAGCCCGAAGGCGGCGCGGGCGGTGTGCATGTTCATGCAAACACCTCCTCCCCCACCGGCCCAAGCTTTTCCAGGCCGAGCCTGATGGCGGCATCCAGTGCCTTGATCTGCCGGCGATGGAAGGCGCTGCCATCGACATCCCTGACATCGGCCGCAGCTGCCTCCAGCGCGCCGGCGAAGGCGGCCGGATCGTCGGTGATGAAACAATTTGCCGGGCGATGATCGATGCCGCGCAGCGAACGGCTGGTGGCGACCGACGGCAGGCCGAGTTCGAAGGTTTCGATGGTCTTGAGCTGAACGCCGCTGCCCGCGGTGCTGATCAGTGGAATGACGGCGGCGCCGCGCACGAAATCCTGGGCGTCGGGCACGCGGCCGACAAATTCGACACCGGGATGGGCAGAGGTGATATCCGACGGCATGTTGCCGGCGACCCTGATGCGAAAGCTCCGGCGAAGATGCGGCACGACTTTTTCCAGGAACCAGTCGAGGCCGATGCGGTTCGGCTGCCAGGTCCAGGTGCCGATCAGCGCCGCGTCGCAATCGATGCGGCGCGGCTTGACCGGCTTTGGCGCCGTGGCAGTGGTCACCAGCGGCAGCACCGCCGAGCGGTCGTCGCTGGCAACGCCGAGTGCGGCGCGGTCTTCCTCGGCCAGCGTGAAGACGAAGCGAGCCCGGCGGCAGAGCCGCTCCTCCATGGTCTTGAGCAGCCTGGCCTCGCGGGCAAACAGCAGGCGCTGGAAGCGACTGTTTGCTGCTGCCGCATTCTCTTTGGCCGAACCATGTTCGACATTGTGGGCGACGAAAATCGAGGGACGGTCGGCGAACAGTTTTTCAAAGGCGCCGGCGAACTGCACCGAATTCAGGACATAGCCGTCGAAGGGACCGGCGCGCTCGATCGCGGCACGGACTTCGCTGTCGGAAACCGCGCGCAGCTTCACGGAAGCGAAGGTGAGCCCTGACAGCACCGCCTTGCCAAGCCAGGCGAGCTTCTGCCGCGCCGAGGCGCTTTCCGTGCGCACGTCGACGGCGCCGAGCACGAAGGTGTTTTCGGGGTCGCTGGGCGCCTTGCCCGGCCAGATGAAGCCAATGACGGTGACGCGCACGCCGGCGCGCCGCAAGGCGGCGATGATCGCAGCATTGGCGATCTCATAGCCCGAAGCGAGAGCGCCGCCGGGCACGATCGATGTGGCGAACAGCAGATGCATCTCACCTATCCAGGCGTCAGCCACTAGCAAAGCTGGGTGAACCCTTGATTAAATCACGCAACGCAACGGCTGAAAGGCGCGGACCGGCAGGCGCCGCTGCGAAAGGTGATTAACGAAACGTTATCGTCGCGGTGTTATCGAAAGCCAGATTCAAAACATGCGGCTGGAGCGGATGATCCCTTTGCCATCGGACGGTTCGGTTTCGATTGCGGGACGCTCTCCGGGGCTCGCCGCAGAGACGATGGAAGCCGTCGTCACGCTGCCGACCTTCAAGCGGCCGCAACTGCTGCTCGAAACGCTGGCGTCGCTCAAGGCACAGCAAACCAGCCGGCGCTTCGCCGTCATCGTCATCGAAAACGAGGCCGAGGCGCGTGAGGGCGCCCAGGCGGCCGTGCCGCTGTTCGAACGCGACGATATGAAGGGCATGGTCATCATCGCGCATGAGCGGGGCAATTGCAGTGCCTACAATGCTGGCTGGCAGACGGCGATCCTGCATTTTCCGGATTTCCGCCACCTGCTGGTCATCGACGATGACGAGATCGCCGACGCGGACTGGCTGGAGCGCATGTGCAGGACGGCGGAGACGCTTGGCGCCGACATTGTCGGTGGCCCGCAAGTGCCGGTGTTTACCGATCCTGCTCACGCCAAATGGGCCGAGCACCCGGTGTTTGCGCCGCCCTATCGCCAGACCGGGCGCGTGGCCGCACTCTATTCCTCGGGCAACCTTCTGGTCGGGCGCAATGTGCTCACCATCATGGGGCCACCCTTCCTCGACCTGCGGTTCAACTTCATGGGCGGCGGCGATTCCGACTTCCTCAGCCGCTCGGCGCAGAAAGGTTTCGTGCTTGGCTGGTGCGCCGAGGCAAAGGTGCGCGAAGGCGTTCCGGCCCGGCGCGTCGAGGCTGACTGGATCCGCGCCCGATCCTTACGCAACGGTGTAATCTCGACGCTGGTCGAAAAGAAGAAGCGCGCCGGCACGCCATTCGCCGGCGCCAAGGTGTTTGCAAAAAGCCTGGCGCTGCTGATAGCCTCGCCCGTGCGCGGCGCAATCAAATTGGCGCGGACAGGATCGCTGTCGACGGCGCTTTACCCCGTCTATGTCTCGCTCGGCCGCGTGCTTGCCGAATTCGGATACGCCAATGAGCAATACAGGCAGCCTGAGAAGAACTGACGAGCTGCTGCTGGGCGGCATCGTCACCCGCGACGGCGTGGCGACGGCGATTGCCGCGCTGTTGTTTGCCGTCGTCATCGTGTCGTTCCGGCCGTTTCAGCCGGCAGGCGCGGAACTGACCGGCGACGGCGGCGACATCGTCAACCAGCTCGGCTTCAGTTCGCTCGGCGCCATTTCGACCTTCTCACTGCTGACGTTCGCCGACCCCAAGATGGTGCGCTCGCTGCTCAGCCCGTCCTGGATCCTGATGCTCGGCTTTTTCATGCTTTCGGTCATCAACGCGACCGACCCGTCCTCGGCCATGCGCGCGGCCTTCTTCACGCTGCTTGGCGTTCTGACGATAGCGACGGTCCTGGTGCTGCCGCGCGACGCCGACAGTTTTTCGAAAGTCATCATATTCTGCGCGATCGTCGTTATCGGCCTGTCCTATATCGGCCTCATCGTCTTTCCGCATGAGGCCCTGCATACGGCCGATTCGCAGGAGCCCGAACATGCCGGCCTGTGGCGTGGTGTGTTCGCCCACAAGAACATTGCCGGACCAATCATGGCCTGCTTCAGCTTCGCCGGCCTCTATCTCTTCCGGCGCGGTCAGAAGTTCTGGGGCGTGGCGATCTTCGGCGCGGCGATGATCTTCATGCTGCACACCGGCTCCAAGACGACGGCCGGCCTGGTGCCGTTCTCGATCCTGATCGTCGTGCTGCCGGGCCTGATCGGCATGCGGTTCGGCACGCCGATCCTGTTTGCACTGGCGATCATTGCGACGGCCATCGGTACCTTAGGCATCGTCTTCATCCCCCCGGTGAAAGAGCTGGCGGCCACCTATTTCCCCGACCTCACCTATACCGGACGCACGACGCTGTGGGAGTTCTCCGGCGAGATGCTGGCGAAGAAGCCCTGGACCGGCTACGGCTATGAAAGTTTCTGGGGCACGCCGCTGCTGCTCAGTCAGGACCAGCCCTTCGACCGGGCCTGGGACATCCGGACCATCGTGCATGGCCATGACGGCTATCTCGACATTGCGGTGCTGATGGGCATCCCGGCGCTGTGCGTTGCCGTCTACACTTTCGTGATCGCGCCGCTGCGCGACTACATGCGCATCCCGCCGCGCAAGGAGAACATCTATCTCGGTGACTTCTTCATGATGGTGGTGCTGTTCACGGCGCTGAACGCGTTCCTGGAAAGCTTCTTCTTCCATCGCGGCGACCCGGTGTGGCTGTTCTTCGTGCTCGGCGTGCTTGGCTTGCGGCAAGTGTCGCTGCGGCCGATCGCGGTGCGCCGGCGACCTTGACCGGCTGGCCTGAGCACCCCTTGAGGGGCTTTCCCGTCTGCCCGCTAGCGTCTAAGGAGAACCCTTGTCTCGGAGGGCTCTCAATGACGATCAGGCTTGTTCTCGCCGGTTGCGGCAATATGGGTTACGCCATGCTTGCGGGCTGGCTGAAATCCGGCAAGCTTGCCCCGCAAGCCGTGTTCGTGGTCGAGCCCAATGCCGAATTGCGCAAGCGCGCCGAGCACCTCGGTTGCAGTGTCGCCGCGGACGCGAACGGGATCCCCGCCGACGCAGAGCCCGACCTCGTCGTCATCGCCGTCAAGCCGCAGGTGATCCGCGACGTCGCCGCCGCCTACAAGCGCTTCGGCGACGGCAGGACCACCTTCGTCAGCATCGCCGCGGGCACGCCGGTCGCCACCTTCGAGCACATACTCGGCCATCTCGCGCCTGTTATCCGCTGCATGCCCAACACGCCGGCCGCGATCGGCAAGGGCATGATGGTGGTCTATTCCAACCCGCTGGTGACCGACGACATCAGGCGTTTCGTTGCCGAGCTGCTGTCGGCGAGCGGTGTGGTGACGACGATCGACGACGAAGGCCTGATGGACGCGGTGACGGCGGTTTCGGGGTCCGGTCCGGCCTACATCTTCCATTTCATCGAGGCGCTTACGGTTGCAGCCGAGAAGGCCGGGCTGCCGGTCGAGACCGCCAGGCTGCTGGCCATGCAGACCGTCTATGGCGCTGCTGCACTCGCTGCCGAAAGCGGCGAGAAGCCCGGCGTCCTGCGCCAGCAGGTGACCAGCCCCAACGGAACCACGGCAGCCGCCCTTGCCGTGCTGATGGGCGAAGACCGGCTGACGAAGCTGCTGACCGAGGCGGTGGAAGCCGCGCGGCTGCGGTCGGTGGAATTGGGGAAGTAGCCGAGGCGCTCGCGGGGCCGTATCAGCCCCACTTCATCTCACCCTTGGCGACCTTTGCGCCCAGTTCCAGGGACGAGACGTCAAGAAGATCGGGATAGCGCCGCTTCATCGCTGCAATCAGCTCGACGCTGGATTTCGCTTTTTCGGCTTCCTTATTGAAAGCTTCGAGGTAGGCGCGGGTGAATTCCACGGCCGCCAGACCGTCCGGTGCACCGGCTACCTGATGGGACGGCACCACGATGTTTGGTTTGCGGGACGCGATTTCGTTGAGCGCGGCAATCCATTTCTTGCGGTCGTCTACGGTTGGCTCGTCGGCAACCCAGACATGTACGCCGGACGAGATCAGCACGCCGCCGAACACCGCTTCAAGGCTGGGCACCCAGAGATACCGCCGGTCTTTCAGATCGGCGACGGTGACGATCTCGATCTTGTTTCCTTCGATTTCAAGTGAGGTGATATCGGAAGCCTCGGGAATGACGACATCCGCCAGGACCTTCGGTCCATTGTCCTTGAGCTGCGGGCTCCAGACATCCAGCTTGGCTTGCACATTGGCTTTGATGGCCGCAACCGTTGCGCCGGCCGCGATGATCTTGGCGCCGGGGAAAGCATCCGCGACGGAGGCCAAAATAATAGTCAGGGTCGCTGCAACTGACATAGATCGTCGTCAGGGTCTTGCCCGTCGCCTTGATCGCATCCGCGACCGCACGGCCATCGGACAGGGTAAATCCGCCGTCGAGGAGGATGGCTTCTTTTTCCCCGGTCAGCAGCACCGGCGTGCGGCGGAAACCATTCTCGTCAGCCTGAAAATGGGTCCATTCCAGCTTGGCGGCGGCCCTGGCTGCAAAAGCCAGAGGCTGAAGCATGGCAACCATGCCCGTTGCCAGAAGGGTTTTCATCGCCTCGCGTCTTGTCCAAATGGTTTGCACGATTTCAATCCTCAATGGGGGTTCAGCTGATCGAGATTGGCATCTCGGCATCGTTTGAAAAACCCGGATCAAAGAGACAGACTGTATGAATGGATCATACAATGGCAGCCGATGGTCTGCGTCGTCAGCACGAGCGCAATGATCAGGCGTGTTGCGCGAGCAGGTCAACAGCCCATGGCGCGAGCGCGGCAGCATTTGGCCTGCTGGGCGGGAGCGGCTGACGAAGCTGCTGGCCGAATCGTGGAACTGGGGCAGTAGGATCAGGCCAGATCGGTGTGGGAAAAGTCTTTCCCTTTGTAGAGCAAGGGCATCCCACGGCTTTTTGCCGAGGCATATGACAGGCAGTCAGCGAGATTGAGCTGAGCCGGGTGGCCGCGACCTTTGCCATAGTTCGAAAAAGCCTGGATCGCGAGCTTGGCATCACCTCTTTCGATCGGAACCACCTCGATCGCGGCTTCGCGCAGGAAGTCTCCTATTGCCCTTTCGGCGAGAGCGGCTCCACCACCAACTTCGACGAAAGCCGCATCGCCGCTTCGAGCACGACCAGCGGAGATGTTATCCGTATCGAGGCCTGCCCGATCCGGCGGCTCCAATCGGCGGCGTCTTCCTCTCCGGCGAGGACAGCGATCACCACCGAGGTGTCGATGAACATCAGGAATGTCCCCACATCTCGTCGATCTCATCCTTAGTCAAATCCCTGCCGCCGCTTCCCGCCTTGGCCTTCAGATCGTTCGATATGGCGGCCAGCCGCTCAGCCAGCGGAACTCTTTCACGTTCGCGCTGAAGCTCGGATTCGAGCGCCTCGATCACCGCCTCGGTCATTGAAATCTTTCGCTTTTCGGCAAGCTGCCGGGCGAGGTCACGGGCGCGCGGGTCTCTGATCTGGAGATTCATCCTGGAAGCCTCCGTTCGGTGCCACTACAACATAGGGAGTTGTCATGACAAGGCCAGCCCGACTGGCCTGTCATCCAATCTCAGCTCCCGTACAGCATCTCATCCTGCAGCTTGCGCAAAGCGAACAGCCCGGTCGTGCGGTCGGGTGTGGCGTTGTCGGTGGTGATGAGCTCGCCCTTCCTGACCGGCTTCAGCACCTTGCCGCCTTCGAGCAGGCCGACCGGCACTGCCAGATTGGCGCGCGCCTCTTCGACGGTCATGGTCCAGGAGCGGTAGCAAGTCTCGCCGATGGCATCGAAGGTCTCGCCCGTGGCGAGATCGCGCTTGGCCACCGCGCAGACCTCGGCCACCGGCTTCGGCAGCGGCACCATGTCGGGGCGGCCGTAGAGCATGATACGGGCCGCCGTCAGCGGCACTTCCAGCGAGGTCAGATGATACGGCCGGAAGAAGCTGTAGTAGGGGCCGTGGCCTATGTGCAGGTCGTCCATGCGCTCGACGATGCGCGGATGCGTCGCCTCGACGATGACGAACACGCCGGGCGCCACGCCCTTGCCGATGGTGTAGTCGACAACGCCCTTCTTCGACAGGATGCCGCCATCCGCCTTCGGGATGAGCACCTTGTCCAGCTGATCGCGGTCGGCCTTTGGGCCGTGCATGCCGGGAACGTCTGGGACCAGCCCGGTGGCGTTGGCGATGGCGCACATCTCGACCATGGTTTTGGAACCGTCGACGAACTCGACCAGCATGCGCGGGTTCATGTTGCGGCGGATAGCTTCCTCGCGATAGTCGTCCGGAACGGCATCGTGGTTGAGCGGGTTGTTCTTGCCCTTGCCAGCCGAGACGATGGTGTAGCCGAGCGCCGACGCAAATTCGATCAGCTCCATGCAGCTCGACGGCTCGTCGCCGGCGCCGACCGAATAGACGACGCCGAGCCGGTCTGCCTGCTGCTTGAGGTAGCAGCCGATCGTGACGTCGGCCTCGACATTCATCATCACCAGGTGCTTGCCGTGCTCCATCGCCTTCAAGTCGAAATCGGCGGCGACACCAGGCTTGCCGGTGGCGTCGATGACGACGTCGATCAGCGGATTGGTGACCAGCATCTCGTTCGTGGTAATGGCGATTTTGCCCGCCTCGATCGCCGCGGTGACTTTCGAGCCCCTGTCCGCCTCGACCGCCATCGCCTCGTCGCCATAGGCGATGCGGATGGCGTCACGCGCCGTGTGCGGACGCCGCGTCGAGATGGCCGCGACCGAGATGCCGGGCATCAGCATGCCTTGCGTGACCAGGTCGGTCCCCATTTCGCCGGAGCCGATGACGCCGATGCGCACCGGGCGTCCCTCGGCGGCGCGCCTGGCGAGATCGCGGGCCAGTCCAGTCAGGGCGACATTGGTCATGCAAGCGTGTCCACGGCTTCTTGATTTGCAGGCGGGAATAGCAGGGAACGGCCCCGCTTTGCCAACGAAACCAGCGGACGGCGGCAATTTATCCGGCAACAGGCCCGGCAGGTGAGGCCAACCCCGGTAGAGGCTGATTGACCCGCCTCGGCGTCAAACCACCCTGATATAGCTCGTCATGCCGGTTTTCTGATGTTCGATGATGTGGCAGTGCAGCAGCCAGTCGCCGGGATTGTCCGCGACGAAACCGAGCTGAACCTTCTCGTTGGGCTGCATGAGATAGGTGTCGGAGATGACCGGCTGAACCTGGCGTGTCGACGACGACAGCACCTTGAAGCTCATGCCGTGCAGATGCATCGGATGCGATTGCGGCGTCAAATTCTCCATGTCGATGACATAGCTTTTGCCGAGCTTCAGCTCGGCCAAAGGCGCGGTCGGGTCCGGCGTGTCGCCCGGCCACGGTACCTTGTTGATGGCCCAGAAGGAGTAGCCTAGCGTGCCGCATATGCTGTCGCTCGGCACGTTTTCCGCCGTGGCGCTGAGCGAGAGCGCGATGTGTTTCGCGCTGGCGAGATCCACCTCCGGCACCGGGTTGGCTTCCAGCGGTGCGAGGTCGCGCAAATCGCGCTTGAGCGAGCTGCCGGTGGCGCGCAAGGTGGCGAGGACCTTGGGTTTGGTGCCTCTGATGTCGCCCAGGCTGACGATCGCGCCCTCCTGGTCAGGCATGCGAATGGCGAGCTCCATGCGCTGCCCCGGTCCGAGCAGCAAAGCATCGGGCGCAAAACGCTGCGGCACCGGATTGCCGTCCAGCGCGATGACCGCGGCCTCCCCACGCTCGACGCGAAAGGCGTAGATGCGGGTGACATCGGTGATGGCGACCCGCAGCCGCACCAACCCGCCGGCCGGCGCGTCGAATTGCGGCTGGTCGAGCCAGTTGGCGGTGCGCACCGTGCCATAGGTTCCGGTTTTTGCGGCATCGCGCGGCCGGAATTGCTGGATGAACTGCGCGTCGTCGCCGAGGCGCCAGTCGCGCAGGTTGACGACGGCTTCGGCGTCGAATTTTGGATCGTTGGGGTTCTCGACCACGATCACGCCGGTGAGGCCATGGCCCATCTGCTCCAGCGTGTTGCAATGCGGGTGATACCAGAACGTGCCGGCGTCGGGCGGGGTGAAGGCGTAGTCGAAATGATCGCCGGTATAGACGTAAGGCTGAACTAGGAAGGGAACACCGTCCATCTTGTTTGGAACGCGAATGCCGTGCCAATGGATGGTCGTCGGGTCGTCGATGGCGTTGACGAGACGCGCGGCAAAGGGCTCGCCTTTTTTCATCCGCAGTACAGGCGGCATGCCTGATTCACCATACGTCAGGACATCCCGGGTCTCGCCCGCATCCATGAACCTGGCCTGGATCTTTGCCGTCTTGAGCACCACCGGCTCAGGTGTGACAGCTGCCCAACCGCTGAGCCTGGCCATCGCTGCAAGGCCAACCCCGCCAACGCCGGCAAGCGCGGCTGTTTTTAGAAGCCGGCGGCGGGTGAGTAGGGTCATGGAAAGCTCCGACGAAAATCCGGCTGTGTTGGCGCTCTGGATGGCGGCGGCTACCGGCGCGCTGCCGATACTGCCACATCGCCTCCCGATCATGCCATGGCGAGCCGATGACATTTGCTTGCGCACCAGCGTGAACGCTGGTGCCACCGGTTAGCCCGCCAAGGTTTGCCCGGCACGTACCCCTACCCTTAATCCCTCCCCACAAGGGGAGGGAAAGCTGCGGCGCGCGGTTGTGTGCGTCAAGTTCTGCAAAATGGGGCGGCCATGATGCTGGTCATGCGGCTTGGCGCAGAGCGAGCTTCTTGTGCTCGCGCAGGTCGTCCATGTTGATGTATCGGTTGGCCTCCATCCAGTTTTCATTGGTCTCGACGGCCAACGCCCTGACCAGGCGCAGGCAGCTTTCGGTGTTGGGGAAGATGCGCACGACATAGGTGCGCCGGCGGATTTCCTCGTTGAGCCGCTCCAGCATGTTGGTGGATTTGAGATGCTTGTGGTGCTGTCTCGGCAGCCTGAAGAAGGTCAGGGTTTGTTCGATGGCATCCTCGGCCCAGCCTGTCAGGCGCGGATAGCGTGCCGACCATTTGGCAAGCCATGCGGCAAGATCAGCCCTGGCCTCTGCGAGATCGCGCCGGTCGTAGAGCCAGCGCAATTCCTGCAGGCAGTCGTCGCCGTGCTTCCTCGGCAGATGATCGAGCGCGTTCCTGAGGAAGTGCACGTAGCAGCGTTGCCAGGCGGCTTCGGGGATCACCTCGCCGATCGCTGCCACCAGGCCGGCGTGATCGTCGGACACAACCAACTCGACGCCCTTGAGGCCGCGCGCCTTGAGGCCGACGAGGAAGTCCCTCCAGGCCGAGCGGCTCTCGCGATTGGCCATCTCCACGGCCAGGATCTGGCGCCTTCCGTCCTAGTCGATACCGACCGCGATCAGCACCGCCTGGCTCATGACAACACCGGCTTCACGCACCTTCTCGTAGCGCGCATCGAGGATGAGGTAAGGAAACGGCTCTTGAAGGGGGCGCCTGGCAAAGGCAGCGAGGCTCTCGTCCAGCCGCTTGTTGATGGCCGAGATCGACGAGGCCGAGAAGGCATGGCCGCACAGTTCTTCCGTGATCGCCTTCACCTTGCGGGTCGACACGCCCTGGACATACATCTCCGCCAGTGTCGCCACCAAGGCCCGCTCGGAACGCTGGTAGCGCTCGAACAGCTCGGTGGAGAAGCGCCCGGCCCGGTCCTGCGGAACCCGCAGCTCGAGCTTGCCGACCCGCGTCACAAGGGTACGGCCGTAATAGCCCGAGCGATAGCCAAGCCGTTCGGGCGTGCGCTCGCTCTTCGAGGCACCCAGCGCCTCGTCCATCTCGGCCTCAAGCACCTCCTGCATCACCGCACGGAGCACTTCGTGCAATCCATCCGGGTTCGAAAGCAAAATGTCTTTGACGGCAGCGCTGGCGGTCTTAACTTCAGTCTTGGTCATGGTGGCGTTCCTTCGCGGGAATCAGGTGACGTGAACAATCACCAGCCTGCCATGACCGCCCCCTCTCAGCGAATTTGCAGAACTCTCAGCACACACTACCCGGCGCGCCCTGTATCTCCGCCCTTGCATCTAGACCTCAGTAATTTGCCGAGATCAACGCTTACCAGGTCTCCCTCCCCCTTGTGGGGAGGGATTAAGGGTGGGGGTAGGTGCCGGGCAAACATCGAAGAATGGGGGGAGCGCCCTATGTGATTGCCCTGCATCAGCGTTGTCTGGAGCCTCAGTTCAAGCCGGCGAGCAGCGCCTGTGCCTCGGCGAGGTTTTGTTCCGAACCGGCGGCGAGTTCGTCCATCTTGCGCTCCTTGAAAATGACGAGCGCATCCTGGCAGGCGGCGATGGCTTCCTCGGCAAGCGCCTTGTCCTTGCGGGCAGCACCGAGGTCGACCAGCACGTCGCACAGGCTGTCCTGCGTGAAGGCTACGGCCGGCACCGAATTGATCTTCTTTTGCACGGCGATTGCCTCGCGCAGGATCGGCACCGCCTCCTCGAAGCGGGCGACGTTGTTTTCGGCGCGGCCGGCAAGCGTCAAGGCATAGCCGACCTCGTTCTGCACGCTCGCCCATCGGTCGGGGTCGCGGTCGCGGCCGACCTCATCGGCCAGTGCGCGGTTGGCGGCGATCTCTTCATCGAACACCGCCGACTCCGGCGCCTTGTCCCTAATCATGGCGAGCACCCGGGCGAAATCGCCCTGCGTGCGGACCCATTGCTCCGGCGCCCGCTCACGAGTGCGCACGCTCTGTATGCTGCGATAGATGGCGGCCGAGCGCTTCAGCAAGGCGACATCGTTGCGCCAGTAGCCCAGCGTCGACAGCGCGCTGGCCAGATTGGCCTGGTTGCGTAGCCACTCATCGGCGTCTGTGTCGCGGGCAATCACGCTGAGCGCCGCCTCGTAGGCCTGAACCGACTTCGCCATTGTGTCCGGGTCGGAGGTAGCGCTGGCCTGCATCATCCGCGCATTGCCGAGATCGCCTTCAACGGAGGCCCACAGTGTGCGATCGGGCAACGCGGCATAGACGGCGAGCGCCGCCTCGTGCGCGGTCGCCGCCCTCTGGTAAAGAGACGGATCGTTGCTGCTACCGGCAAGGTAGTAGTAGGCGCTACCGAGATTGTTCTGCAGTTGTGCATGATCTTCCGGCGCCGTGGCGCGGTCATAGAAGGGCAAGGCCGCTTCGAGCGCAGTCACCGACTGGCTGAAGTCATCGGCGTTCCGTGTCCTGTCGCCGAGCACGAGCAGGACATGGCCCAATCCCCATTGTGTTGCCGCAAAAGAGACCGGATCGCTGTCGCGAGTCTGCACCTCGAGCGCCGCGCGATAGGCTGTCACCGAGCGTTCGAGCGCCTCGACCGGGCCGCCATTGGCCTTGCCCAGCATGGAAAGGGCGATGCCCAGCCGGTATTGCGTCGTCGCCCAGTCGGTCGGGGCGCCCTCTCTGGTCCGCACCGTGAGCGCGGAATCATAAGCGGCGACCGCCTGTTCGAGGATCGCCCTGTCGCCCGCACGGGCACCCCAGGTCGACAGCGTGGCGCCGAGATCGTACTCTGTCGAGGCGAAATCGAGGGGGGCAGAGGTGGCGGTGTAGACTTCCAATGCCTTGCTGTAGGAGGCCGCCGACTTCTGCAAATAGTCGGTTCCTGTGTCTCGATTTCCAAGCGTTGCATAAACGAAGCCGAGATTCTGTTGCAGCGAGGCCCAGTCGAGCGGCAGCTTTTCACGCGTATATTCAGATAGCGCCGCCTCGTAGGCTGAGACCGCCTTGAGCAACATGGCGTCGTCGTTCTGCCTGGCGCCAAGACGATGCAGTGCGTTGCCCAGCGTCAGCTGGCCGTTCGCCCAGTCGGCCGGCGCGCGCTCGCGCGTCCGAACCGAAAGCGCTGCCTCCGCCGCCTCCCGCGCGCGCTGCAACGCGGCGATATCGCCGTTGATCTCGCCGATCGACTCGAATGCGGTGCTCAAATTGTTCTGGATCGTCGCCCATTGCGCCGGCGCGCGTTCCCTGGTCATCTCCTCAGCCGCCGCCTGGAAGGCCGCGACCGATTGCTCAAGCGTCGGTACATCCTTTTCGCGCGCGCCGAGGCTCGCCAGAACGACACCCAGATTGATCTGGCTCAATGCCCAGTCGAGCGGTACGCGATCCCGGCGATATTCTGTCAGCGCGGCGCGATGCGCCGATATCGCTGCGCGAAAGCTGTCGCTCGTCGGCTCGCGCTCGCCCAGTTCGGACAGCACAACGCCGAGATTGTTCTCGGTCGCCGCCCATTCGAGTGGTAGTTTCTTCGACCCCTGAACCTCAAGCACCGAGCGGAAGGCGGCGACCGCCTTTTCGAGCAGCGCGGTGCCGTTCTCGCGCCGGCCGAGCTGCCAGTAGACCGCGCCTAGATTGCCGAAAGTCCTGGCCCAGTCGTCCGGATAGGCGTCGCGCGTGTAGACGCTCAGCGCTTGCTCAAAGGCGGCTGCCGACTTGTCGAGATTGTCGCGGCCGGCCTCGCGCTCGCCCAGTGTCGACAGAGTGATTGCGATATTGTTTTCGGTGGCCGACCAGCGGATCGGCGCGTTTTCGCGCGTCACATAAGTCAGGCTCTTTTCATAGGCCGCGACGGCCTGGAGCAGAAAGGCGTTGTCGCCCGAAAAAGAGCCGTGCGCGGAGAGCGCCTCGGCTTCCGCTGACTTGTAGGTCCAGGCGTCCTCGTCGCTCCATTTTTCTACCTCGTCATAGGCCTTGGCGTAATCTTGAGCCGCCTTCAGATAGTCAAAGGACAGTTCATAGGTTTGCGCACTGCTGGCGAAAACCTCCGCAAACTCCTGCCGCCGTGCCTTGATGTCGGCCTCCGCCTGATCGACAGTCGTTGACAGTTCGCCGACGCGCGCCTTG
Organism: Mesorhizobium sp. P170090; assembly: GCF_057786115.1. Taxonomy (NCBI): domain Bacteria; kingdom Pseudomonadati; phylum Pseudomonadota; class Alphaproteobacteria; order Hyphomicrobiales; family Phyllobacteriaceae; genus Mesorhizobium; species Mesorhizobium sp. P170090. Next base: position 2,195,207 of record NZ_JBYNWH010000001.1, on the reverse strand, counting down.
GCCTGCTCGTGGAATTTTTTGGCGGCCTCGAGCGCGCCCTCCCGTACCGCCTGTTCGGCGAGCCCGGTCAGCCTGACGATCTCCGGGTCCTGGCTCTTCAGCGCGGCCTGCTCGGCCAGCACCTGTTTCAGCCGCTCGGTCTGGCCGCGCAGCAATTTGTCGAGTTCGGCCGGATCCTTGGGTATGTCGACCCCGAGCGCCTTCAGCATGGCGTAGAGCCCATCCATCGGCACCTTGCCGTCACGCGCTATGGTTTCGATCTGGCGGCGCTCCGGATCGGGTAGCGTCGAGATGGTCAGCAGGAGCTGGCGCCGCTCCCTTAGGATTTCCCCCTCGTCGCCTTTCGGCGCCTCGGCGGGGGTACCGAAATAGAGCAGCCGGCGCAGGCTCTCATTGACCCAGGGCCGCTGCTGGCCATTGGTCTTGAGATAGACCTCCTCGCCGATCATGCGCAGAACGGTGCCGAATTCCTCGCCGCCCATCGTGTCGATGTGGCGCAGGATCGCTGCCGCATAGGGGCTGTTGCCATCGGCCGGACCGTCCAGCGCAACCTTGCCGGGCTCGGCGGCAAAGGCCATGACCTGGCCGAGGCTGTCGTCGACCGAGCCCTTGGCCTCGGCGCCGCCTTTCAGGGAAACCACGCCGCGCGTTTCGCCGAGACCGCCGGCGCCGATCGGCTTGCCTTCGTCGCCCGGCGCCAGCTTCAAGAGCGTGCCCGGCGGGAACGGATCGTTGCGGCAGGCGTCCAGCAGAACGATGGTGACCGGCACCTTGGCCTTCAGTTCGGCGACGATGGACGACAGCGGCACCAACTTTTCGCCGGCATTGTCGAGTGCCGAAATATCGGCATCGACAGGGACCAGATAATTCTCGCCGCCGGCTTCGATGCCGTGGCCGGAATAGTAGATGATGGCGACATCGGCGCCCTCGGCATCGTCGACGAAGCCTTCGAGATCGCGCCGCAATTTGCGTGCGTCGCGATTGGTGGCGACATTTGTCTCGAAGCCGAGCTTGTCGAACATCTCCTCGATGGCGCGGGCGTCGTTTTCCGGATTGGGCAGTTTGCCGACATGCTGGTAGTCGGACTGACCGATGATGAGCGCGACGCCTTTCAGCGCCTTCGGCTCTTCAGCCAAAGCGGGGCCAAACGCGCATAGGCACACCAGTGCCGCGGCAAGTGCCGCGCACATGCGCCCTGTCGCACCTGCTGTTCGCCCAAAGAGCATTCTCTACCCCAAAACCCGACGCTATCTTCCGCAAGCGAGATGGCATCATGATGGCCGGCCGATGGCAAGTCCTTGGGCGAGCTGTGTTCTTGTCATGGATATGCGTACGAGGCGGCTGGCTTTCAGCGTGCGAGCGGTAGTGTTCAGCATGCCGGATACGGCCAGTCCGGCCTGTTCATGAGTTGACAGGTCCGGACTTGTTGAGCAGTCGTCCGGCCCCGTAGAGCCTCTTTCTCTCAATGTTTCCGGGCGAGGGGGCCACGGTTGGATGCGCGGGATTGGCACTTTTGCGTCAGCCGGCTTTTTTGGTCCGCAACGAGACCCCGACTTCGCGACTGCATCTTTTTAAAATCAAAGGAATGATCTGGTGCTGCGAGAGAGGATTGAACTCTGAACGACTCCAATGAAATCAATAACTTATAAGACATTTTGTAACATTGTGACGGACGTCAAAATGGTCACATCTAAGGTGGGGGTTCGGCTCCGCGAGGCGAAGGCGGCTGTAGGCGCAGTTCCGTCTTATTGTAAATCTGCTCCTCCGCGGTCACGCCGACTCTGTCGCTAGGGTGCAGCACCACGTATTTGCCAGCACAGGCGCGAATTTCGATCCCTCAGGATTGCTTGGTTAACATGGGCACTGCTCATCCCCATGGAGATTCGCGACTATTGAAAGAAAGATGGCGCAATCAGCAGCCGTCTATGATCTCGAACATGCGAAACATTTGGGTGCCGAAGTCATGCCCTTCGACCTGGCCCGCATCGTCCATATATTTACGCCGCTGAAGGATGGCGGGACGCAGGATGTCGTCTCCCGAGACGGGGATCCGACGCAAGTGACCCTGATCCGAGCGCATCTGAACAAGGAGGCCGCCGCCTTCGCACAAGGCGACTACTCCGATCCATCCGCTATCCATGGACAAGCAATGCCAGGCCTTGCGGAGTTGCGTGCAGGCGATGGACGCATGCACGTTGCTTTCGAGCAACTTCCAGGAGGCGCCCGCCTGCGTTTCAAGGCAAGCGATCCGGGTCTCGTGGCCGCGCTGCACGACTGGTTTGAGGCACAAGTCCGTGACCACGGCGCGGATGGGGTCATGCATCACCCATGAGCGCTTGACTCTATCCTCCCCGGGAGGATAGGAAGTGTGGATGTCCAAAGGCATTCACCATTCACATCCCGCCATCATCAAGCGCTTGAAGCGCGCGCAAGGTCACCTCACGGCGGTGCTGTCCATGTTCGAGGCGCATCGTCCCTGCGCTGACCTGGCGCAGCAACTCCACGCCGTGGAAAGCGCCATCAGCAGCGCAAAGCGCGAACTGATCCACGATCACATTGAACATTGCCTGACAGACACCGCGGAAACGGGGGGCACCTCCCTGGCAGAGCTCAAGCAACTGGCGAAATACCTATGATCGGTCTCAGAGCGCGCATTCTCGACTGGTTTGGCTTCGGCTCGCATGATCACGCCGCACATGGTCGCGACCATGGCAGCGGGCCACATGGACATACCCACGGCGTCATCGACGCAACGATTGCGACGACCGATCGGGGCATCTGGGCGATCAAATGGTCGTTCGTCATCCTGGCCATCACAGCGGCATTGCAGATGGCTGTGGTTGTGTTGTCGGGTAGCGTGGCACTGCTTGCCGATACGATCCACAACGTCGGCGATGCCACGACCGCCATACCGTTGTGGATCGCGTTCATGCTGGCACGGCGCAAGCCCAGCAAAACGTTCACCTACGGCCTTGGACGAGTTGAGGATCTGGCCGGGATCATCATCGTCCTGATCATCTTGTTCAGCGCCATCGTTGCCGGTTACCAGGCCATTGAGCGGCTGATAAACCCGCAAGTCGTGACGCATCTTGGCTGGCTGACGGCGGCAGGCATTGTCGGCTTTCTTGGCAACGAGGTGGTCGCTGTGTTCCGCATCCGCGTCGGCCGCGAAATCAACAGCGCGGCACTTATCGCCGACGGCTACCATGCCCGCACCGATGGGCTCACCAGCCTTGCCGTTGTCGCCGGAGCCCTCGGCGTCTGGCTCGGATTTCCCTTGGCCGACCCCATTGTCGGGCTGCTCATCACGATCGCGATCTTCGGCATTGTCTGGCAGTCGGCGCGCTCAGTGCTCACCCGCATGCTGGACGGCATCGAACCCGGCGTGATGGACGAAATCCAGCACGCCGTCGCGCATGTGCGGGGGGCGCATATTGTCGATGCCAAGGCGCGTTGGATCGGTCACAAGCTGCACGTCGACATTGCCATCGCCGCAGTCGAAACCTTGCTACTATCTGAGGCCAACAAGATCACGTCAGCGCTGGAAGACGAGCTATTCGAGCACATGCCGGCGCTCGCGGCTGCCAACATCCGGTTTTCGACCGAACATGAAGAGCACGGCCATCCACACCGCCATGAACATGCTCATGGCGAACATGACGGTCACAAGCACTGACAGTCGCGGCGAGCGGCAGGCTTCTGCTAGTCTCGCCTGATGTTCCAGACGCTTGTCGAGTTTCAGCGCACGATCTATCTGACGCTCGGCGATCAGATCAAACTGCTTTCGGCCGGCGGCGGCTGGCTGGCCTTCATGGCCTTTCTGCCGATGGGCATTCTGTTCGGTGCGGCGCATGCCTTGACACCTGGCCACAGCAAAGCCGTGTTGGCCACCTATCTGGCAGGATCGGCCAACAGCGTCCGGCGCGGCCTTCTGGTGTCGCTGACGCTCTCCTTCACCCATGTGGCGATTGCCGTTGTGATCGCAGTTCTTTCGCTGCCGTTGGTCTCCATTGCGTTGGGTAGCGTCGGCCGTGCGCCGCTACTGGAGGATATCAGTCGCGGGCTGCTTGGGTTGATCGGCGTCTGGATGCTCTGGCGCGCTTTGAGCCATGGTCATCATCACAAGCATGAAGGTGAGGCCGTTGGCGTCATGGCCGGCCTTATCCCGTGTCCACTGACGCTTTTTGTCATGACCTTCGCGATATCCAGAGGCGTTCCGATCGCGGGCATTCTTTTCGCCGTCACCATGATGGCCGGGGTGGCGCTGACGCTATCTTGTGTCGCGGTTCTGTCGATCCTGTTTCGGGAGCGTCTGGTGCATTTTTTCGACTATCGACCACGCCTGTTCGATATCATTTCCCGGATCATCGAAGGCGCCGCTGGCCTTGCGCTTGCCGGTGTTGCCGTCTGGCAGATCACCTCGGCCTGAGGCCATAGTGATTATGGGGCCGCCGCGAGAACAAACTGGTTGCGGGTCTCCACCGCGCCGCTCTCGACTATGTCAAGCAGGCCTCGCGGAGTTGTTCAGGGGGCCTGGCACCGACGGGATCCTGTCGCGTATGGTTTCGGCGACAGGCCCGGCTCCCGCTCGATTTATGCCACCGGCTTTTTGAGCACGACAAACCAGTTGCCGTTGAGCATGCCTTCGTCACACAGCTCGAAGCCCGCGCTCGTTGCCATCCGCCGCCAGGCGCCTTTGCCCGAGAAAAGCAGTGCGAGCACGCTGACGATCGCGAACATCGTCCATCCGGGCACCCAGACGACGAGAAGGAAACGCCCGCCCGGTTTCAGGACACGCAACATCTCTCGCAGCCCCTGTTCCTTTTGCGGGCCGAGGTGATCGATCGCGTGGGCGCTGACGGCGGCGTCGAAATGGCCTTCCGGGAAGGGCAATGCAGTCAGGTCGCCAGGTTCAATGTCCACGCGGCCGGTCAGCCCGGCAAGGCGCAGATTCTGTTCGAGCAACCGCCGGCCGCCGCCTTCGATATAGCCCGAATCGAAGCGGTCGAGCGCGACGATCCTTCCATTCCGGAGTGCACGGCCGAGTGCGATCGTGGTTCGGCCGGCGCCGCATCCTGCATCGAGAACCACATCTCTGTCGCCCGACAGAAGGTCGACCATCGGCAAGGCGGCATGCTCGTAACGTCCGACGGTGCGGGCAATGAGACCGCCGGCGAAGAAGTTCGCCGCAAGCAGCGTCAGCACCATGGCGAGCGGCCAATAGGCTGGTGTCGCGACCTGAACAGTGACCGTGAGTGCGATGAGGATCAGCGCGGCGATCCACGGCCCGACCGCCCAGGCCGGCGCCCAGCCGAAATCGAGACCCAAGGTGTCCTGTCGGCCTATCCGGCCTGGCAAGTGCACGGCGAGCCTTTTTCCGGCCATGACATAGAGCGAAGCCAGCAACACCAGGGCTCCGACGAGATGAAAGGCGCCAAAGAGCAGGACTGTCCCGGAGACGGCTGGCAGCGACGGGACATAGATCAGCAACAGCAGCCCTGCTGCCACGCCGATGAGGCCGACGAGCCAAAGATGGCTGTGGCTATGGGGACCTGGTGTTTCTCTTGTTGCCATGACTGGCCTCCGCTATTTCTGGACAGGACAGCAGTTATCGGACAGCATGACTGATAATTTGGACATGAACTTAAGGCGCGAAATGTCCGGTAACGGACGAAACAGGGCCTATGGCAGGGAGGGGGCGCACGCATGAAGGAAGATCGCCGAATCCAGCGCTCGCGCGATTCGCTACATCACGCGTTGGTCGCGCTGGTGCTTGAAAAGGGCTACGAGGCGGTGACGATCAAGGACATCGTCGAGCGTGCGAATGTCGGTCGTTCGACCTTTTATGCGCACTACAACAGCAAGGAGGATCTGCTCACAAACGGTCTAGCGGAACTGCGCGCGCTGTTGACAGCGCGCCAGCAAGCAGCACTTGCCGAAGAAGGAGACGTTGGCCAGCGCTGTCTCGGCTTCAGCCTGGCGCTCTTCGAACATGCGCAAAGTTTTCGTGACATCTATCGTGTGCTTGTCGGAGAGCGAGGGTCCGCCATCGTCATGAACCGGATGCGAGCGCTGCTCTCTGATCTGGTGAGCAAGGACCTTGCTGTGATCGCACCCGCCAGCAGTGACGAACAGATCCCCCGAAGCGTGCTGATCAAGTTCGTGGTTGGCGCCCTGATTTCGGTTCTGGCTTGGTGGATGGATCGCAAATCAAGATTGTCGCCGGCGGAAGTCGACACGATATTCCGGCGCTTGACGATCCCCGCGATCGTCGCCGCTTTCGACGCAGAACAGCGGTAGCAGCGGGTCCCAGCACGATCGAAAAACGACACTCCGGAGCCAGCTCTACATCCCCCCGCCGCAGCCGTCCGAAAGGTCCCAGGCATCTTACGATTTGCTTGCCGGTAAAACCGTGTTCTTGGATCAGGTATTTCGCCAGTCCGCCATATACTTTCCAGCGCCAGCATTGGCAGCAGCACGGTCCCTTCTCTTTGGAATTTGCCATCGCATAATCGTATGCCTGCTGTTCCGGTTGGTGAGTTTCACATCGTAGTAGGGCATCATGCTCTGCGCGATGCCCGCCGGGATGTCATACGGATCGCTCGGGATCATCGCGATGTCGCGGTATTTGGCCAGGCCGTTCACATGCTCGCCATAGCGCTTCATTTCCACCGGGCTGCAACACGAGCCCGTGATCCGCGACATGGCCGGCATGGTCGCGATCAACTCCGTGAACTTGCCCGAGCAGGTGCTGTTGCCGTTCTGACTGAGATCTTTGAAATGGCTTACATCTCCCTTCAGGGCGCACGGCGCTCGCCGGCGGAACCGAACAGCCTGGCCAGGTGCGGGAAAAAAGGCGGGCACGCGAGTCGCGGGAGCGGACATACGGTGCACGTTGTTGGTGTTCATGGGATGAGTTCCTTATTTGTCATCGATTGTCATTGCGGGAGCTTTCGAGCCCGTAGGCGATGAGGCTTACGGCCCAGACCAGCGCGCAGGCGAACAGTGGCCACCTGAAGTCGGAGCCGATCGTGAAGTTGACCACTGACATCAAGCCGATGGACGACGCTCCTCCGACCAGGGCGCCAGCCAGCGCGACCGGATGCCGCGCGCGAAACGCGGTGAATGCCAGCGCAATCAGGAGAACGCCGGTGGCGAGTGCGTAGCCGCCGAGCACCCTGAAAACCTGCATCAGCCACACCGCGAGACGTGGACCGATCGCTTCGAGCTCAGCGGCCGAGAGATTCATATAGCGGACATCCTCGGGAAGCAGTGGTGGCCTGAGTGCGATAAAATACAGTCCGATCCCGGCGATAATGATTCCCGTGAGAGCAAGAGTTGCGGACGACATGGACCAAGGATTGGCTGCAGGTTTCATGAGTGAAACCTCGCCAATCGAAGCTGGGTTTTCATGGCTGGTTCCTCGTCGTTGGTGTGAACCGCGGCTGACTCTGACAGGAGCCCAAGGCCCCAATCGCCGCTCTGGCTTATGACTTCGGGAATCGGTCGCGATATGGGGCCTTGGCAAGCACTGTCGGATTCAACAGTGCCTAGGGCTGCGACGGCGCGATATCAGGCCAAGATCTGGGGTGGACGCAGGAGCGCCTCGGGGTCTATGCCCGTTGGCAGGAATGCCTTGCCTGCCATGAACCGGGCGGCAATCGGCACACAAGGAAGAACGGCAGATTCGCCGGCGGAAATGCCTGCAGCACGGATCCGGTCGCGTCCACGCAATTTAGGCAGCCATCACATGGCGCGCGATGATTGTCCCGGCCTGGGGACGGACGTCACGTATCGCGTTGCCCGACGTGATCGAGGGTGTCGCAACGTCGGCAGTGGCGCTGGCTCCGAAAGCCTGCCCGGCAAGACCCGCAAGGGCACCGCCCGCGATAAGGAGGACCACGGAGAACAGCAATCGAAGCTGAGCCGACGCAATTTTCATGTGTTCAATATAGCCCAACTGCGAGTCGCCACTTTGACGCAAATCAATGCCGCAGCTCCGGGGGAGCGCTTAGTTCACCGGGTCTCATTCGACACCGATCGGATGATTTCCCAGTTTCTCCCTTGAAAACTGCGGATGAATCGGAGGCGAGATGATGCCAGCAATGTCGCGTTCCACTCAGGCCACCGTCAGCATAGAATCCGCGGCCGAGCCTGTGTTTGCCTATCTCGACGACCACAGACATCTCGGGGCGCATATGAGCGCCTCATCATGGGTGATGCTCGGTTCGAAGATGGACTACGAGTTCGATGCAGGCGAAGCTCGGTCGGTTGGCTCCAAGTTCGGATTCCGTGGAAAAATACTCGGAATTGCGCTGTCGGCGAAGCAAGTGGTTGCGAGCCGAATGCCGCCCAGATTGAAGGTCTGGGAAACTATCGGGGCCCCAAACCTCTGGGTGATCGGCCGCTATCGCATGGGCTTCGAGATCGTCCCCGAGGCGCGATCCTGCCTGCTTCGGGTCTTCATCGACTACGACCTGCCGGACACGGCGCCGGCCCGGTTGCTTGGCCTGATCTTTGCGGATGCGTATGCACGTTGGTGCACGGATCGGATAGCGAAAGACGCAGCCCTTTATTTCGAGAAGGTCGGGGCGCGCGCCGTCCCGGGCGCTCAAGCATCTAGAAAGTCAGCCTAGCAATGACGGACCCAATGGCGCGCGAACGCGTTGGTGTCCATTCACAACGAGTCGACAAGCAGAGGCGCGTCGCGATCCAGCGGCATTTGCAAACAACGCAACGGAGCTGATATGACCGACCATGCGAGAGTAGCAGTCCCCAGTGGGCGGCTATCTGAAAGCCAGTTGCGCGACATCGATGCCTACTGGCGTGCCGCCAACTACCTGACCATCGGCCAGATCTACCTGCTCGACAATCCGCTGCTTCGAGAGCCGTTGCGACTGGAACACGTCAAGCCGCGTCTGCTCGGGCACTGGGGAACATCGCCAGGCCTGAGTTTCATCTATGCGCACCTCAACCGGGCGATCCGGCTCAAGGACGCAAATGTGATCTATGTCTGCGGTCCCGGCCACGGCGGCCCGGCAATGGTGGCGAACACCTTCCTAGAGGGCACCTACACCGAGTTAAATCCGGATATAACGATGGATGAGGAGGGTATGCGCAAGCTGTTCCGACAGTTCTCGTTTCCAGGCGGAATTCCGAGTCACGCCGCGCCAGTCGTGCCGGGTTCGATCAATGAAGGCGGCGAACTGGGCTACGCGCTTTCTCATGCCTACGGCGCGGCGTTCGACAATCCGGACCTCGTCGTCGCCTGCATCGTCGGCGATGGCGAGGCCGAAACCGGACCACTGGCTGCGGCATGGCATTCCAACAAATTCCTCAATCCGGCGAGCGACGGCGCGGTTCTGCCGATCCTGCATTTGAACGGCTACAAGATCGCCAATCCGACGATTCTGGGCCGCATTCCCGAAGATGAATTGCGCGCGCTGTTTATCGGCTACGGCTATGAACCGCTGTTCGTCGAGGGACACGAGCCGGCGCTGATGCATCAACGAATGGCGGCCGTGCTCGACGATGCGCTCGACCGCATCCGGGAGATCCAGCATGCCGCGCGCGATGGTTCAGCGGCGGCGACTTTGCGACCAAAATGGCCGATGATCGTGCTTCGAAGCCCCAAAGGCTGGACCGGCCCGAAGGAGGTCGACGGGCTGAAGACCGAAGGCTTCTGGCGCTCGCACCAGGTTCCCTTGTCGGGCTTGGCGGAAAACCCGGAGCATCTCAAGCTGCTGGAGGAATGGCTGAAAAGCTATCGGCCCGAGGAGCTGTTCGACGCCGCTGGTGCTCTAGTCCCTTCGATCCGCGACACCGCGCCCCAAGCCACGCGGCGCATGAGCGCCAACCCGCATGCCAATGGCGGCCTGCTGCGCCGGTCTCTCGATCTGCCCGGCTTGCATGACCATGCGGTAGCCATTACCCGGCCCGGCGCCGTCAAGGCCGAGTCTACCCGTGTGATGGGGACCTTCCTGCGAGACGTCATGCAGTTGAACCAGGCCACGAAGAACTTTCGCATTGTCGGACCCGACGAAACCGCCTCGAACCGGCTTCAAGACGTGTTCGAAGTGACCGAGCGAGCCTGGATGGAAAAGATCCTTCCCGAAGACGTTCATCTCGGCCGTGACGGCCGGGTCATGGAAATCCTATCCGAACACACATGCCAGGGCTGGCTTGAAGGCTACCTGCTTACCGGGCGGCACGGCCTGTTCTCCTGCTACGAGGCCTTCATGCACATCGTCGACTCCATGTTCAATCAGCACGCGAAATGGCTGGATGCCTGCCGCGACATTCCATGGCGTCGGCCCGTTGCTTCGCTGAACTACCTGTTGTCGAGCCATGTTTGGCATCAGGAGCACAATGGCTTCAGCCATCAGGATCCCGGCTTCATCGACGTCGCCCTCAACAAGAAGGCCGACATCGTTCGCGTCTATCTCCCGCCGGATGCCAACACCTTGCTGTGCGTGACCGACCATGTGCTGCAGACCTGGAACCGCATCAACGTCATCGTCGCCGGCAAGCCACCATCGTGGCAGTGGCTGTCGATGGACAAGGCAATTGTCCACTGCAGGGCAGGCATCGGCATATGGGATTGGGCGTCGACGGACGATGGAGCGGAGCCTGACGTGGTCATGGCTTGCGCCGGCGATGTTCCGACGCTCGAAACGCTGGCGGCTGTGCAGATCCTCAGGCGCCATGTTCCAGAGCTCAGGATCAGGGTGGTCAACATCGTTGACCTGATGACCCTGCAGCCGAAGGAGCATCACCCGCACGGCCTGTCGGATCGCGATTTCGACGCGTTATTCACCACCGGCAAACCCGTCATCTTCGCCTATCATGGCTATCCTTGGACCGTTCATCGCCTGACCTATCGGCGCACCAATCACGACAACATCCATGTGCGTGGCTTTAACGAGGAGGGCACGACAACCACGCCCTTCGACATGACCGTTTTGAACGGCCTCGATCGTTTCCACCTCGTCCAAAGTGTGCTTGACCGGGTTCCGGAATTGAAGGGCGTGCGGGTTGGTCTGAAGCAGATGATGGACAGCAAGCTGCTTGAACATCGAGCCTATATTCGCGCCCATGGCGAGGATACGCCGGAAATACTCGACTGGAAGTGGGGGCAGGATCCAAATGCGGCGGCGGCTCGTTCGGGTTGAGCCGACGCCCGCCATTTCGGATATCGCCGCGACCAGATCGGACAGCCCCATGACCGATGCAATCCTCGTCCTGAACGGCGGTTCCTCGAGCCTAAAGTTCGCGGTCTTTGAGGGACGCGACGAACTGCCACTACTGCTGCGAGGCAATGTCGCCTCGCTCAGCCAGCATCCGCGGTTGCGTGTGGACGCTGCAGCGGGATGGCCTGAAATAGACCGGAGCTTGAGCGGCGGACCGATCGATATCGGGGAGGCATTCGCGACGGTTGCCTCGGTGCTCAATGATCGCGATCTTCTCCCCGTCATCGTCAGGGTAGGGCATAGGATCGTCCATGGTGGGCGCGGCTTGACTGAAGCGACGCTGCTCGATCAGCCCACACTGGAGTCGCTCCGGCTGCTCGAACCGCTGGCTCCGATCCATCAGAGGATAAATCTAGAAATTGTCGCACTGGCAGCCGACCTCCTGCCACAGGCGATTCAGGTTGGTTGCTTCGACACAGCGTTTCATTCTGCAAGGCCTGAGATCGCAAAGATTTACGGCCTTCCTCGCGCGATGACCGAGGCAGGCTTGGTCTCCTATGGCTTTCACGGACTTTCGTATAGCCACATCGCTTCGAAGCTGCGTGATCGCTACGGCGCGGGCGCCGGCGGCCGGGCGATCGTCGCCCATCTCGGCAGCGGTGCGAGCCTGTGTGCCATGAACGCTGGAACAAGCGTCGCCACGACGATGGGGTTTTCAACGCTCGACGGCCTTGTCATGAGCACGCGTTGCGGTGCGCTCGATCCGGGGATCATCCTCCACCTCCTAGAGGACAAGAGGTTGTCGGCCGACGAACTGGTTGTCCTTCTCTACGAGCAATCAGGCCTGCTAGGGGTGTCAGGAATATCCGGGGACATGCAGACGCTTATCGGCTCTGGGGATTCAGCTGCCGCCGAGGCTGTCGGTCTTTTCATCTATCGCATTGGGCGCGAGATAGGGTCGCTGGCCGCTGCCCTCGGAGGGCTGGATACGCTGGTGTTCACTGCCGGTATCGGCGAAAACGCCCCTTTGATCCGGGAAGGGATCGGTGCCGCGGCCCGCTGGCTCGGCGTCAAGATCGACCATGACCGGAACGTAAAAGGCGAGGAAATGATCAGCCTCGCCGGTTCCGGCGTCGACGTGCTTGTCATTCCCACGGATGAGGAAAGATCGGTCGGCAGCCAATTGCTCGCGTTGTCGTCGCGACGAGGGCGAGACACCGCATTATGATGCCATCGGCGAGGAGATGCTGACATGCTCAAAATCCCCGGCGCAGCGGAAGCCAACACATCTCTGTCGGCGCGACTTAACCACAAATGCTTCTGCATTACGCTCGACCGGACAGCACTTTGGGCGGCGCTGAACCATGAGGCCGGCGACCTCGGATTCTCCGAAACCTTCATGGCGTCGCGGCCTCATCTGTTTTCCAATGTTCCGGTCTTCCTCGCCGCGTCTGCCCTCGATGAGATGCAGGGTATTGTCGTTGCCGTCGAGGCGACAGCCAGGCTGCAAGGTTACCGCGACGCCGTGCTCTCCTGGGCTCCCGAAATCGCGCAACGGGATTTTGGACCGGTCGGCGCTATGATGGGCTACGATTTTCACCTCAACGATGACGGTCCCAAGCTGATCGAGGTCAACACCAACGCGGGCGGTGCTTTCCTTAATGCCTTGCTGGCCAAGGCGCAGAAGGCGTGCTGTTCAGACGTTGACCGTGCGTTGATCGGCGCCAGGGACGATCGCTTCGAAACCAGCGTCGTTGCGATGTTCGAGAGCGAATGGCGCCGTCAGCGCGGAGCCGGTTCGCCGCGAAGGATCGCGATCGTCGATGATCGGCCTGAGGAGCAGTATCTCTATCCTGAATTCGTGCTTGCGCGGCAGCTATTGCTGAAGCACGGCATAGACGCGGTGATCAGCGACGCGAGCGAGCTGAAATATGATGGCGGCAAGCTTCGGCTCGACGGACAGGAGATTGACCTTGTTTACAACCGCCTGGTCGATTTCACACTTGATCGCCCGGAGCATGCTTCGCTCAGAACTGCTTATCAGGACGGCGCTGTGGTGGTCACACCCAATCCGCACAACCATTCGCTCTTTGCAAGCAAGCGCAATCTCACACTGTTGTCCGATCCGGCGGCACTCGAAGCATTCGGCCTTTCTCTGGAGATGCGCTCGCGGCTTGCGGGTGTCCCGCGGACCACGCTGGTCACTCCCGACAATTCGGATGCCGCCTGGCAATCCCGTAAGGAGATGTTCTTCAAGCCGCACTCAGGCCACGGCAGCAAGGCGGTCTACCGCGGCGACAAGGTCACGAAGGGGGTTTGGGCCGAGATCTCCCGTGGCGGCTATGTGGCCCAGGCGTTTGCCTCACCCGGACAGCGCATTATCGAGATTGATGGCGCGCCCACGCCGCGCAAGATGGACGTGCGGCTTTACACTTATGATGGCCAGGTGTTGCTCGCGGCCGCCCGCCTCTACCAGGGCCAGACTACAAATTTCCGGACACCCGGCGGCGGTTTTGCCCCGGTGCTTGTGATCTAAAGATGCGGGATCATCGGTGGTAGACATCGCACTAACGAGAAAGCAGAGTTCCGGCCACTCGCCGAACCCGGCCACGGGTGAAAAAACGGTGCACGACCGAGTGGCAGGACACAATACTCTCATTTTTAAGCCCTGAAAGGCTGCGTTCAGACGACCGTCACTCCACCCTTTGCCGGAGTTTCGAGTGACAGCTCGAGCAATCCTGCAAGATGAGACGGCTGGCTAGCCGCAGGTGCCGTGTTGTCTGCGTGCCCTGCACGCCAATCCCAAGGCGTTTGAAACTCTCCGACCCAAAGTCCGAACTTGGCCGCCTCGGCCTTCGCCTGCTGCCCAGCATAGGCCCCGTGGCTTTAGCGGGGCCAATCCAGCGCCTGGCCATGCTCTACCATCCAAAGAGGCGACGCCAGCGCCGTCGGCTCGCCGGCAATCTCCTACGAAGCGGCTGTTGCGGTCCCAAGCTACAAACGTGCAATTGATCGGCCTCGATGCGGCCAGGAATCTGTCCAGCGCTTCGGCCGATCGCCGGACGCACGGATATTCGGACCCCTTGGCGTCCTCGCAATTTTGCTTGCTCTCGGGCGCGTCGATCCCATTGAAACGGATGCGTCGTCAATGAATTTCGATCGTGTCGCCGTCGATGACCGACGCAACGCCGGCGATCAGCCCTGGGCTAGGGCTGATCGGGCTCGACAGATGGATCTTGGGTGCACGGTCGCTGTGCTGCATGACGAAGGCGGCCATTGCAGCTACGGCCACGAAGATCAGGCGCTTCGGAATGCGAGCCAATTGGCGTGCGCCCGCAGCTTGGCGCCGGTCCGCTTGCGCCATTGCCAACACCGATTGTCGTATCGGTATTTTTCCAAACCCCTCCCCCCGATGAGAGGATGCGACTGTTTTGGTTTGGAGTCCAGCGGGCCGGCTCCGCAGGGTTCGGGATGCGCTAACTAGCCCGCGGCCTGGCTTTCGGTCCTGGCAAGCTTTCGGACGGATTTGCGGTCAATCTGGCGGTTCGCCGATCTCTTAGCCACTGCGACCTCTTTTTTGCCACCAGTTCTTCGCGGTCGTCGTCATCAGCGGTCCTTCGGCCATGTGCGGCGATCGCATAGTCGGCTCTGTTCGTTCGATAATCTTCTTTTTGCACGGACATCGTTTTTCCTCCCTTTGGCCTTTTCCTCCCTTGGGCCTAACGGGCGAGATTAACCGCCTTTGCTTCACGCGAGTCTACCAATTAGAGATTGTGCTAAAATGATACACTCTGTGCTGAGCACAGCCGGCGATGCGCAGCAGAATTCCGGCGCAGCTTTAGCGAGCTGCGCTTGGTGATGTGGTTGTTCACTCGAGGCAACAGCTAACGAAACAGGGATTACCCTGTGCAGGTCCCCGATGTGGAGATGGCAACGTTCGGGTTTCCCCTTGGGGGGCCGCTTATGTCAAGCGCCGGCAACACATCGGGTCAAGCCGGGCCTGATTGGACGAGTGAAGCACTTGCGTGGCGAGGAGGACGTGCGCCATGCTTCGCTCCGGGACTTCTGCGAGGACAACAAGTAGCAGTTCCGACCTGACTGGTTCGGGCTCCGACCCAATGGACGACTCAACGTGCCTCGATGTGATCGATATGGGCTGGGGAGTGAAAGTTGGCGCTACCGCTTTTGGAGCAGATGCGCCGGAACCACGACGGGACTGGACCATGACCACAGTGCGAGCCCAATAAGTTCGTCGGTCTGGCGCGACGAGATGCGGGTCGCCGCCGACGCGATTGTGAAACTTGTTGTCCATAGACAGATCCCACCTTGCATCAACACAGCGTCTCGCACGCCTCGCCGTCGCCATCGTCATCGTCATCGTCATCGAGCTTACCGCCCCACGAGCAATTTTGGAGATAGCATTGGGCTTCGTCGCACGAGCGCCTGGAGTGTGCTCGGGCAACCAACCCCTCCGCCGCTCGTTGACCAATGCTGGCTCGTGCCAGCTACTCCAGGCCGATTGCCCGCCGGCTCATGCTGGCGGCCTTTTTTGCTTGAGTCGGGAACATCCTCGCTCTGAGGCTGTTCGGTCACACCCGGCTCGTTCTTCAGCGGTCCGTTCCTGTGACCAAGATGTCCTCTCCACTCATCATGGTCGGCCCGCGCAGCCTCGGAAGCAGCGCGGGCCATCCCGTCGCAAGCCCGCTGGCCTCGGTCGGCCGGCTTTTTGTTTTTCTCCCGAGAACGTGCCGACTACCTTAGGTGCCATCAAGCCCTTTGAGTGACCCCAAAACTTCGGCCTAAGACCTTCGAGATTCGAAGCGAATCGGCCCAAAGGACGCTGATCTCGCTTTCGCATTTCAAACACTTATGCGGTTTGCGTTGGGTGGCCGGCCCCTTCGTTCTCGTAATGAAAGCACAGCTATATCTAAGTTTACCCTTTGTATTAGCGATTCCTCATGTTGCCGGCTATACGTTTAGTGGCGGTGGCAATGTCGGAGGAAATTATGACATCCCGCAAGACCCTTTTTGCTGCATTCGCGGTGCTCGCGCTCTTGGTGTCGCCGGCCCTGGCTGGTGCTGGTGGCAACGGCCATGGGAATGGTAACGGCCATGGTAATGGCAATGGCAATGGCAATGGCAATGGCGGAGGAAAGGGTAATACTAGCAGCAATGGCGGAGGCGGCGGTTCGCACGGCAAGTCGGCATCAGCCAAGGGCCAGGCCGCCAAGGGCCAGGTCGCCAAGGCCGCTACCCCTTCTGTGTCCAAGGAAAAGAATATCCATGCCAAGCTCGGCCGGTTGAACTCGCTGCAGCGCAACGCCAACGCCTTTATGCACTCCAAGAGCAAGAACTTCGCTGGCGTGCAGGCTTTTGTGACACAGTCGGCAATAGCCAAGAACGCTCAATCGGCGCTCGATGCCGCGAATCAGGCGGTTGCCGACGCCAAAGCGGCGCTCGACGCGCTGAATGCGAAAGCGGCTGACCCGAATACCCCGCCCGAAGATGTCCCGACGCAGGCCGACCTCGATGCAGCACAGACAGCATTCGATGACGCCACTCAGGCCGCGGCCGATGCTCAGGCCGCCGCCGCTGACGCCGCTGCCAACGTCCCATCGCTCGATGCAGCTCTTGCCCAAATGGCCAACAAGCCGGTTGACCCTGAAGTGACAGATTGGGCCAATGGCGTGCTTGCCGAGAAGATCGACCAAGTAGCCGCCAAGCTGGCGCCGGCCACGCCTTGAGGCCCTCATGCGGCGGCAGCAGTCGACGATAAAGCCGTCGGGTCCGCCCGGCGGCTGCATCTGGTTGGGTCCGCGCTTTCCTTTTTAGGTGGCGCGGGCCGCTTTGGATTAGAAATTGTGTCAACCGCCCGACGAGCCTGCTGCCCTCGCTGGCGCGAGCCGGAATGCATAACGGTTCCGGATTTGAGTGTTGAAATAGACGCCCTTGGCAAAGGCAGCTTTGAACGCAGCAACGGCCTCAGCAGGCACGTCCAAAAACTCGTAATGCTTCCCGCTCGCTACAAACCAAACCGAGAGAACCCTGGTGTTGGGGTCATAGTCGAACTTGCGTATCGAGGTCGACGGCATTGTATGCCATCCAAAAACTCAGCTAGCCGAGTTGGATCCTCAGCTACAGGCTGAAACTGTATTCGAATATATGGCCGCGCTTTTCGTCGGCAACCCTGATCCAGATGGGCTCGCTGGTGCGCAGAGTGATGTCGCGCTCTGTCGCTTCCCGCGCCGCCCTGATCGGCGTTGTCGCGTGGACGATGTGGGTAGCCGTCACGGTATCGCCGTCCATTTCCTCGACGTGGTATTTCGGCACTTTTGGTCCTAAGCGTCCAGTTCGAGCGGCTCGTGCTCCGGATCGGCATGATAAGCGACCTGGCGAAAATCGCGCATATCAATCTGTTGCCCGCAAACAGGGCAAGGGAGGAAATGCGCGAGTTCGCTCGCGGGCGGTCCTTCATGTCGGTGCCCGATTAGTGGTCTGCCGAGATCAGATAGCCTGGTCATTATTTCCGCAGAGCCTTCGCTTCTCGCTCCAGCGTCTCGCGTTGGTTGCCGTGCTTCGCGATCAATTCCTTGACCTGTTGCGGGGTGATGCCGGTTTTGCTGGCGAAATACTCGACCTCATAATCCTCATCGGCTGAAACACGGTCCCGATCGCGAAAATCCCGTTTGCTCTTGTCGTCGGCCATATCTCGATTCCTCCTGCGAATATTGAGCAACGTATAGTTAGCGTGTTTGTTGCACCAAAAGCCGATTTCCGGTTTCGGAACCATTTTAGCTTAAGCTTATTGAATCGCCGGGTGTGGGTCTGTTTATGCGTGCAAAATTCATCCGGCCAATGGAGCCCGAGCTCTTCGATGTGCCGCCGGCTGGCGACGATTGGAGCCATGAAATCAAATTCGATGGCTACCGCACGCAGGCCATCAAAGACGAAGACGGCATCCGCTTCTTCACAAAGAACGGCTTCGACTGGACGGCTCGATATCGCTACCTCGCCGAAGAGGCGGCGGCGATCGAGGCGGAGAGCTTCATCCTCGAAGGCGAAGCTATCATGATCAACGGTGCCGGCCTGTCCGACTTTCATGCCATGCAGGCAGTGATTGGCCTGCGGCGGCCATCACCAGATATCTACCTGGTTGCATTCGATCTGCTGTTCCTGAATGGGCATGACCTGCGCGGGATGCCGACCCAAGATCGTCGCGAGTTGCTGCACGAACTGATTCCGGCCAGCGGGCACATCCAATTCAGCGAGGCGATGCCCGGCACCGGTGACGCCGTTTATCACCTGGCCGACAAGGCCGGGCTGGAAGGGATTGTTTCGAAGCTCAAGGGCAGTCCATATCGCAGCGGCAAAACGAGCGCCTGGCGGAAGATCAAGTGCTTTGAGGAAAAGGAAATGGAGATCATCGGCGCTCAGCGCGAGCGCGGCAAAGCTGCCCAGGTGATCATGGCTGAAAAGGGCCACTACAAAGGTGGTGCATTCGTCTCGTTCACTGCCGACAAGCGGCGGGTGTTATGGGATCGCGTCCAGGGCAAGGTTGGCGGCCCGGTCCCGAAGGGGCATAAGAAGGACAAGGCCGAGTGGCTGAAGCCTGGACTGGTCGGGAGGGTCAAGACCCTCAAAGGCGAAGACAAGCTGCGGCACGCAAGGCTGCTGGATTTCTGGGAAGATGGCACAGATGGCCGTGGCTAAAAAACGCCAGGAGCGCGTCACATGTGCGTAGATGTTGCCTGTATGAGCACGCCTTTTCACTCGCCACCCGCGGTTCGCGAACGCTCTGGAAAATTGTCGCGTCGAAACACTTCGGGCGTTGGACTGCAACTTCAGTGCGTTTCCCCCTTGGAAGGCCGCGCCATACGCGGCGGGCATTTTAGCATCAGCTTGACAACTTGATCACTCCCAAGCACGATCGGTGGGATGGGAAAGCGAGGAGCTACCTTATGAAAAAGATCTATGAAAAGCCTGTCCTGACCAAGCGCGGAAATCTCTCCTATCTCACGTCGCAAGTCGTCGTCATTGTGTCGGGTCCTGCCTCTGAGACCTAATTCCATCTTCGACCACTGAAGCCCACTGGCTCGGCCAGCGGGCCTTTTTTTTCATAGGCGGAATCTAATATTTTGGGCTGGTTTCAACCACGGCAGCCACAACCGGCCTCCGCCCCGATATAGACGCCCGACCACGAGAAACCGGGAGAGGTTTGCGGGCCATTGCGTGCGTGCAGGCTAAGGTTGGCGGCCGGCGCCGAAAGGGAGCGACAGGGGCGAACGGCTGAAGCCCGGTCTCGTCCGCTGCATGCGGTTTCTCAAGGGCGAAGAGAAAGCTTGGTTATGCCAAGCTTCTCGAGGCGATGCATCTTCGGGAAGGCAACCTGCCCGAGAGCGACCAAGCCGTTTTGGATATGCCGGCGGAAAGGCCGGCCTCCAGAAGGCCAGCTGATCAAGCGCCATCGGCATGGATTGGGACTCGCTCCTCAGTGAAGCCCATTTCCTGAAAGAGCTTGAAGGCAGACTAAGCGAAAAATAATTCTTTCGATGGTGCCCCCAAAGGCAATCGATATCCGTTACAGCTTACTCCATGTCGGGAACGTCGCCACTGACGAACAACGTCGTTGGCGGGCCATATTCCCCTAGCGCGGGGTCTGCGTCACGGCTCCAGGCAATGACGCCAACATGGTTCGAAGCCAGCGCCTTCGCTGTGCGGATTGCACGCTCTTCACTTTGCTGATCGGTCGGGCCGTAGGTTGTGAAAAGCTCGCCGTCGTCGCCTCGATCAAATGCCACGACCACAATCAACTTCGGTTTGGCTTGGGTGGGCAGGACGTTGTCCGACATTCAAACCTCCTAAAGGAACCACTCGCCATCGCCGCGAGTTTCCAGCAGAACCAGTGCGATGGCTGCTGCGGCCAGGCAAAGCCGAAGCCTCCATCCTTACAGCAGCCGGGCTGCTCACACCCACGATTGTCGACGTGCCGTCGAGCGCGCGGCTCCGCTTTGATGCCTCCGGCAAGCTGGCCAGGTTCTTCGCTCATAGCGGGTTAATCGGCGCGACCAGGCCGGGATGGTCATTGGGCAACTTGTTGACGGCGCTCGTGTTTACCTCGCGCCCAACGCGATTGAACTGAAGCTGGCCATCGATGTCGTGACTGAGAATCTCCTTGACACTGTCGTTGGTTGTCGCCGGGTCCAGCCAAGCGTCATAGTAAGCTGGATCGAGGATGAGCGGCTGCCGATCGTGCAACTGCTTCATAGGGTCGCCAGCGGGCTCCGTGATGATCGTGCAACTGGTTATGTCGAGGTTGGAATTGTAGGCCCACAGGCCGGCAAACGAGAACGGCGTGTGGCCTGGCTGGTAAATGTGCCATGGGTCTTTCTTGCCGTCAGCCGGCGAGATCGTCCACTCGTAGAAACCATCGGCCGGTATCAGGCAGCGCTTCGACTTGAAGGCGTCGCGAAATGCAGGCGCGGTGTCGACACCTTCGATCCTTGCATTGAACATAGCCGCCTTCGGCATCTCCTTTGCCCAGAAAGGAACCAGCCACCAACGCCCCTCGCGGAGCTTGTGATTCCCGTCTTCACTGGCTGTTACGAATGGGACATCCTGGGTAGGTGCGATGTTGTAGCGCGGCTCATCGTTGCGGCCGGTGTCGACTGGCGCCGTCAGTTTATAGAGCCGGTGAATTTCCGACCACGACAGATACTTGGTGTAGCGTCCGCACATCGTTGGGCCTCAGTTACGCAGGAGCTCAGGCACGCTGAGCGGGCCAAGGTCGAGGATTCTCCTATACTTATCGCTACGGCGCCAGACTCCGCGTATCTTGCCTTTTTCGCGATCCCGCTTCGCATCGAACGCTTCACCTGGAAAATAATCTAGGAACGCCCTTGCCTCGGCTGGATCCGCGAAGCAGTGCAATCGATATTCCTCGTATTTGCCGTTTGGCCAAACCGCTTGCACGTGCCTGATTTGGAAAGTCATTCCGCGTTCCTGACAGTAGTCGTGAATGGCCGTCCGGTTCCGGCCAATGCAGAGGTCGTCCGGCAGCGCGACTTGGTGTGGCCATTTTCCGTCGATTGTCGATGGCGCCGGAATGCTTCGGCTGCGCCTTACCATGCTGGCTCGAAAAAACTGTCAGCCTGAAGGCGCATCGCCGCCAGTGTCAGCGCGATCGCGGTGTTAGCCGGTGACTTCTCTATATTGAGCCTACCGTCGAAAGAGCGCCAGGCAGCCACGCTCCTGTTGTCGTGTTCGTCGCGCTCCGGCGCGATGATGCGAGCGTCGCAAGGGGCCTGGCCAACCTCGATCGTCCAGTCCTGGAGAGACTTCTGGGTGATGGAGGCAACCTCGGCCAAATTGCCCGTGAGATATGGCAATCCCAGTTCAGCGGCCTCTTCCGGCATCCCGCGCTCATTCACCCAGCCCATTACATAGCAAATGTCGATGTCGAGTTGCCGATCTGGACAGGTGGCTGCTTCGAGACGCTCGATGAGCTTGGGGTAAAGCTGCTGTCTTTCGGGCCAGGTTGCCGGATACGCGGTCTTCACCTTTGGCTCGGTTGGCCCCAGACATAACGCCCAGCGACTGATAGCCGGTTGCTCAAGCCATCCGGTGCAACAAGCTTCATAGGCAGCGCGCTCGGCTTTCAGCCAGACATCGGCCGCAACCTTTTGACTCTCGCTCGGCTCTTCGCCTTGCCGAGACCCTTTTATGTCCCAGACCTGTAGCGCAAACACACCGCTCGCCGCGACTTCGGCGGCAATCCCCTGCCGATCAAAAACAAGCTGGGCCGCGTTGAGCCCGCGCACGATTTCTTCGGGCTTAGCGCCCCGGATGTCTATGCGTAGCTCCATGACTTCATCCTGTGGCTAAGCTGCCGCAGTGAACAAAAAGAGAACGATGGAGTCAAGATGATCTTGACTGGCGAGGAATATGTTCCTTATTTTCGTCCTTGATCTAGGCAAGAAGGGACCATGGCGAGGCGTCACCGCGCTGGCCGGCGGAGCTATGGGAAAAACGGCAGAGGACAATTTTCGGATCGAAGTTTGGGATCGAGAAGAAACCCAGCTCGTCGAGACCATATGCCGGTCACCGGATTTCTTTATTAGCCAAACCGCGTGGCACGTCGCGATCCGGCGCCGGCCGGGAATGCTGCTGATTCACTACAATGCCCGGCATGTGATGAAGAAGATGCTGACACCTGGCGACGTCAGGATTGACCCTCAGACCATCGTAGACGGCAGCGTGCACGCCGGCCTCGACGTCGCGCTCGGTGATCTCCGCGAATGGCACACGCTGCGTGCCTGGTGCAAGAACTGCTCTCACTATGCTGAAGTGAAGCCCGCCGGCCTTATCCGGCGATACGGCAAAGGCGCGCTTTTCAGTTCGGTCGAGAGAGCACTTTTCTGCACCAGCTGCGATCGCGGTGGGCCGGTTAGGCTCGAGATTCACAAGTTGCCGAGGAACTGATGCTCCACGGTGACGATCGGCTGCCAGCACTTATTCCAAACCGAGGCTGCCAATCCGATCTAGAGCTATGGGTTGAACTCAGAGCGCTGAACTGATCGCAGCCTGATGAGCGGTCATTACGAACAATAGCTTCCCCCTACCTGGATGCTTCATTGGGCCTTCAATCTTCCCGGTCCGGTCGCGCCAGGCGAAGTTTTAGTCCGAGCTTGCGCCACACGCGAAGAATCTCCTCGACGTGTGGCGCAATGAAAGCCCGAGCCTCCTCGCGCGTCATCATCTTGGATCGGAGCAACTTGTCGTAGTCGGTATAGGAATGCCGAATATGTTTCTGCAATTCGATATCGACTGCCGCGCCCAGCTTTAAGCCTTTCCAGTCTCTTGCGCTGACCCGTGCAGCTATGGTGAGGCAGCTCTTCTTGGGGCAACCGGGATGATGGATGCGCATATGTTGCATCACAACATCGAAGGGAAATCCGTTCTGAAGGTTGGGTGTCGACCTGTCGCAATCTGGCATCGTCAATCCATCACGATTCGTTGGCCAGAGCCGCGATACCGGCTAACCAGCTTCGCGCAACAGCGTTCACATTGAATGCTAGGATCAGGACTGAAAAATCCCCCGAGGCTCTGCATATTTTCGAATGAGAGCGCCCGATCCGCATCCCAAAACGCAAGCTGGAACATCCCAAGCCAGAGCTGTTCTTTTGGACCGACACCATGGCCTAAATCGCGCCGCTGCCACTCAACTGGTGATCAGAATCTCCTCATCGGGTTCTACGAGCATTGCGAGTCGGACGATCGCATCCAACCTGGCCTGAAATTCGGCTGTGCGCTCGTCACGCTCTTTCAAATCGCTGATGGCACGCTCGTAGAGCGCATATATCTCCTCGTATTCCGCATACCGCTCCCGGCAGTGGGCAACGAGCCAATTGCGGTCGCGCTCAAGCGCCCGCATATAGGCCGAAACGGGACGCATCTTCTGCCACTTCTTGCCAAAAACCTCCTCCACTAGAAGTTTCGGCGGGAAAAGCGAGTAAGATTCCAGGATCTTCTCCGTCATGAAGATATCATGCCACGTCGGACGTCGCCTGTATTCCAAATAAAGTAATCGGTGACTTCCTCTTAACAGATATATTTCAATGCATTGCCACATTTCGAATGCGACTAGGCGCGATTTTGATAGAGGTTTGCGAGGAGGACTAGCCTCCATCCCATGCCGGCGGCTACTGTCCGCCAATGTCAATCAATCAGGGCCACGACGACCTTGAGACTCGCCGGCACTTTGGCAGCGACAGTGCGCGGCTGGTTTACGGCCGGAGCCCCGAAACCGGGAAGCTATACCACATCTCGAGGGCGAGCCGCGGTCTAGCCTGTGGCCTAGTCTGCCCGCATTGCAATGCAGCGCTGGTCGCCAACCTCAAGGATGACCTAAAGGCCGCGCACTTCGCCCACCACGGCCCTGCTTGCAGGGGCGGACCAGAGACGGCACTTCATCTCCTCTGCAAGGAAATCATCCGGGATGAGTTGCGGCTCACCATTCCCCGTGAGCACGCAGCATATGGCGACTATGAACAATTAATCGCCGAAGAACGCGAGATCACCGTCGATCATGCGACGCTAGAATTCCGCGATCATATCGAAGTGATACCTGACCTCCGCCTCGAGTTCGGAGAGTCAACTCTCTTCGTTGAGATTGCCGTGTCTCACCCATGCGGGGAGGAGAAGATTTCCCGCTTGAAGAAGTTGGGGACGGCGGCCTTAGAGGTCGACATGTCTTCTGTGCCCCGCAACGCTTTGCCGGAAGAAGTGCGACGCGCCGTAATATCGGCCGCGCCACGCACTTGGCTGTTCAGCCTAAGGATCGAGCTCGCGGTTGAGGAGATGCGCCTCCGCGCGCGACAGGACGCCGATGCCTACGCTGAACGACTGGCATTCATTGCGGGGCAGAAGATCGAGGCATATCGCGAGACCCGTCGAAGTGCTGGCGAGCAGAGGCTTCGCATCAAAGATCTGGCCGCAATGCGTGCTCTCGGAATGCGCCAACATCTCGGGATCCAGATCGGAGGAACAGGTTGCTTCACGGTCCGAAGCGAGACTTGGCGGTCGGTGGTCCTTGCAACAATCCTGCGACCAAGGCTCTATCATCATCGTTTCCTATCGACAGACCACATCATCTCCCGCCTCGTCGAGGAGGGGTATGTCCACAGCGACTTTATCACGCTGACGAAAGAGCTTGCCGATGTGATGCGCCGTCTCGACCATGAGTTCCTTACACCGTGGGAGGCCGTCCACCGGTTTCTTCAGGCCCTAGCCGAGGTGCGACTAACCCAACAGCAACACCTCTCCTTCGCGCTCACCACCGGCTTGGCAGGCCGATGGCACGACTGGGAGGCAGCTGACCGGAAGAGAATTGGTCGTCGGAATCATGTTTCGAGCCTTGTCTCGCGAATCCTGGATCTGATTCCAGCAGAGGATCGCGGATCGATGACGGTCGAATTCTGGTGGCAGATGACGAAGAGAGGAAGGCCGCGCCAGCAGGCGTTCGACGCAGAATCCTCGATCGACAGCGACCTGGAGGGCTTACTCTCTGTGCTGTGTTTGCGAAGCAGCACATCACCAACCACGTTACACGACCTGCCGGCGGCACGCGCCATCAAGGAGGCCATCTCCCGGAAAGCCGAGAATGATGCGAAAGCCCAAGCCAAACGTGCAGTGGAAGAAGCAGACGGTCGCCGGCAATCGATAATCAGGCTTTCGGAAGAGGCGCTGGACGGCCACGATCGTATCGATTTCCTTCGCACCCCGCTCGCCGATCAGAACGGAACCCTCCCGCTGGATCTCGCCGAGAGGAACTCCGCCGGCCTTGAGCAGGCCGAAGAGGCATTGAGAACGTTCGCACAGTCGCTGCGTGCGGAACGCGTCGCCAGGGAGTGGCGGTCAAAGCTGGACGATGAAGCCACGAAGCTCTTCGGGGAAACCGCTGCACGTGTTGTGAGGCAGGCGGTAGATGGCAAGCTCGACGGACGTCCGCCGCTGATCTACTGTCGGGACGAGCGCACCTTTCGAATTGCACTTGGAGTGCTGCACTGGATGGCGCGAACGCTAAGGTGATTTTCATTGGCTTGCGTTTCAGCAATGAGGGCATTCTCGCGGACTTTCTGGCGTAGTTTCACTGAGCTAGATGCTCACCGGCCAGTCCATTGTTGCGGCATGCCCTCCCGCGTAGATCAATACGATTGGGCTGTCCCAACCTTCCGTTCCTTGCACCCCGATGAGTTCGTATTGCAGGCCTTCGTTCGTATCGGCCTTCCTCAATACAACTCTGACAGGGGCGTCACCGGCGCCCGCCACGTCTGCTAACTCAAGAGCTTCGATAAGTTCCCTCAGCGTCATGCGGGCGGCTGGCGCCACGAGGAGCGCACTGGCTGCCTTTCTTCCAAGGCGCTCGCGCAAAGCCGCCAGTTCTGCAGCATACGCCTGCGCCTGACCGGCTTGGAAATCGGCCGTGACCTTGCTTTCGATTAGGACGCAGGCCCGGAGCGTCTGATCATCGTCGAACCAGCCAATCCGCACGTCGGTCTGACGGCGATCCCTCTCGCGGGGTGGCGACTTCTGCAGCAGCACGTGTTGACTCATTGGCGCAGAAAAGGAGTCCCCAGCCCTCGACACCATCCATGTAAGGAAGGCCGGGGATGCAAAGAGCTCCTCAACCAGAAAGTTGTCGAGATCGCGCTCCCTGACCCGATCCCGGAAGAAGTCGTCCGCCTGGCTCATTTCGCCGGCATATGGAATTTTCATAATCCACCACTCCTAGGGGTATCGCG
Organism: Mesorhizobium sp. P170090; assembly: GCF_057786115.1. Lineage (NCBI taxonomy): Bacteria > Pseudomonadati > Pseudomonadota > Alphaproteobacteria > Hyphomicrobiales > Phyllobacteriaceae > Mesorhizobium > Mesorhizobium sp. P170090. The sequence continues at coordinate 2,168,719 of NZ_JBYNWH010000001.1, read as the reverse complement.
TCAGCCTAGACCAGATTTTGCTAGCCGCTTCGAACAGAACTGCTGACGGCTGCTCCTCACTCTAAATGTAACAGTTGTCGTGCTGCTCTTTGAGGCACCAGCAACTTGTGTATTGTAGAGGAGCCGATGTTCCCGTCTCCCTGCAGGGATATGTGATCAATGCATCCTCACCGGAACTACCATGTCCTATTCCAAGGCAAAAGAACTTCTCAGACTTGCTGATTTCGCCTGCTCCAGGTTCCGCGGCGTCACACTGACCGATATCTGTGCGCATTTCGAGGTAAGTCATCGAACTGCGCAGCGCATGACCTCAGCGCTCTCCGAGGCATTTCCACACGCTGTAGATATCGTCGAAGATCAGACCCGGGAACGGCGCTGGATCGTTCGAGAGATTCCGCTTGCTAGATTACGGCTTTCTGGGGATGAGGAGCTTGAGGGCCTCGAATTCGCGATCGCGCGACTTCGAGAAAGCGGTGATTCTAGGCAGTCCCGCGCTTTGGCGAGCCTCCGTGACCGCCTTCTGGCAGCGCTGCCTGCTAAAGAAGCGCGACGCGCGGAAGCTGACGCTGAAGCGATGCTTGAAGTTCATGGAGTTGCCGCCAGATCAGGTCCAGTCGTCGCCGTGGCGCAGGAAGTAACCGACGCAGTGACCGCAGCGCTTCGCGGACCATATAGATTGCGCTTCAGCTACAACAACAGTCAACGCCTTGTCGAACCTTACGGCGTCCTTCTGGGCGCGCGGCGATACCTGGTTGGGAGGCAACCCGAAAAAGGTCTGAAGCTTCGACATTTCCGCTTTGACCTAATTAGGGCGCCAGAGGTCACGGATGAATGGTTCGCGCGGGACTCCGCTTTTGATCTGGCGGCGCACGCTGCGCGGGCGTTTGGCTCATTCCAGGATGACAGCCAGTTTGGTGAGGTCGTTTGGCACTTCGCGCCCAAAGCGGCCGACCGCGCTGCGGAATGGCGATTTCATCCCAATCAGCAAGTGCGCTTAACTGACGATGGCGCTCTCGAGGTGCGATTCGAAGCCTCTGGGTGGCTAGAGATGGCGTGGCACCTTTACCAATGGGGAGACACTGTCCAGGTCATCAGACCTAAAGAGCTCGCCGATCTCGTTCACGCGGCCCGGAGATCTGATTTTGATGCACTTCCCTGATTGATGTTCACACTTTGTTCGGCAATTCAACCTGCTAACGTTCGCGACCACTCCTCTCCATGACAGCTTCTGACACCCTCGTATGGTAGCTCATGTGAATTCGGATCGCACTTTTGGATCCGCCTCTGGTTCTGGTGGTCTTCACATGTTTCGTTTCATTCATTCGTCCGATCTGCACCTCGGTCGCAGGTTCGGCAACCTTCCGGAAGATGCGCGCGGTCGCCTGGTAGAGGCAAGGCACGCGGCGATCGGACGTCTGGCCGCTTCCGCCCAAGATCACGGCGCAAGCCACGTGCTCCTTGCTGGAGACGTTTTTGACACGGAAACGCCTTCCGACGCCATTTGGCGTCATGCCTTGGCTGCGATGAGCTCCGCGCAAGGCCTTCAATGGTGGATTCTTCCCGGAAATCACGACAGCCTGGCGGCTGAAGCACTCTGGGGTCATGTCCGCGCCCACGCTCCAACGAACGTTCATCTTCTTGACGCGTCGGAACCAGTCGAGATCGCGCCGCGCGTGGTTCTGCTGCCCGCTCCGGTGCCTCGCCGCTTTCCCGGCCGAGATCTGACAGAGTGGATGCCCCTTTGCGCTACTCCTGCTGACCACATCCGGATTGGGCTTGCACATGGCGGGGTCCATACATTCGGGTCCGAGGACGGCGGTGCCGACATCATACCGCCCGATCGCGCCAAGTCTGCTCGGCTCGACTATCTTGCGCTTGGTGATTGGCACGGACACAAGCAGTTCGGCGATCGCACTTTTTACTGTGGCACCCCCGAGCGCGATCGGTTCAAACACAGCGGCCCCGGCACTTGCCTCGCTGTCACTCTCCTGGCTCCGGGCGCGGTGCCCGAGGTCAACACCATTCAGACCGGTCAGTTCGACTGGCGGGAAGCACCACTTCCACTCATACCTGCACAAGACGCTGTAGCTGCGCTGGAGATGCTGATGCCGGTCGAAGGCAAGGGGAGGCGCGACATGCTTCTCAAAATTCGAGCCACCGGTTTGCTTGGGCTGCCAGCGCGCATGGCTCTGACGCGTGCCGCAGAGCTTGTAGAGCCCGAGTTCTGGCATTTCGAATTCGACGACGCAGACCTCGCCACCGAATGCAGCCTGGAGGATCTCGATGGATTTGCGTTGAGCGGCGCACTTCGGTTGGCAGCTGAAGGCCTCCATCGGAGGTCTGAAGACGCATCAACGCCCCCCACCGATCGGGCGATCGCCGCGGCGGCACTTAGACGCCTTTACAACTATGTGCAGGGAGAGACGCAATGAAGCTCCTCGCGATACGCCTCGATAATGTCCGACGGTTCACCGACCCCGTTGAGATCACGGGTATCGGCACCGGGCTGAACGTCCTCTCGGCCCCGAATGAGAGCGGAAAGTCGACCATCGTTGACGCGCTCCACGCGCTGTTTTTTAAAGGCTACAGGTCTTGGGATAAAGAGGTCGCGAGTCTTGCGCCGCATTGCGGCGGTGATCCTCAAGTGACGGTCGAAATTGAAATCAACGAAAACCGCTTCAAAGTCGAGAAGCGTTGGAGCAAGACGCGCAAGGGCGAGGCCAAGGTTTTCCGCGGCGGGCACCTGATCAAACAGGCGGACGATGCCGAGACATGGCTCGCTGAGGTGCTCAAAGCGCCAAAGGAAGGGGGGCCAGCCGGTCTCCTCTGGGTGCGACAGGGTTTGACCAGTCTCGACGAAGGCGAATCGGCCCACTCAGCACGGCGCGACTTGCTCTCTTCAGTCACCGGCGAGGTCGAAGCAATGACCGGCGGGCGTCGCATGGACGCGACGCGGGACCGTTGTCGGAGGCAGCTTGACCGCTACTTGACCAGCGGCGGGAAAGCGAAGGTTAACGGCCCACTAAAGTCCACGGAAGACGCGGTCTCGGCTCTCGACCGCCGACGCTATGAGCTTGCAGCCAAGGCGGCGTCTCTATGGGCAGGACTTGATCGCCGGCGCAATCTAAGGCGCGAACTCGCCAGTCTTGAGGACAGCGAACAGGATTCGGAAAGGATGACGCGGCTTGCAGAGGCACAGGCCTCCCATGACGAGGCATCCCGTCATGCAGAAGCGCTTGAGCGAGCAATCGAAGCAGAAAGATCGAAACGCCTTGAGATGGAACGAGCCGAGGAGAAACTTGCGACAATCGAGGCCGCGCTTGCTGAAGAAGGGAGTGCCGGAGCCGCCCTCGAGTTGGCCATCGTTGACGCTGCCATCAAGGACGAGCGGCATCGTGAGGCTGAGGGTGCGTTTATCGAGGCGAGAAGGAGTTTCGACAAGGCGTTCTCATCGGCAGAAACTGCGTCTGAAATCCTTCGAAGGGCACTACGCGCTCAAACATGCGCCGCGACAGCAGAACGGCGAGCGGAGCTTGCACTTCGACTGGCCCAGGCCGAAGGCTTGCGGACCGAGCTTGAGAAGGCAGTCGCGGACGCCAAGGTTGGCCTCACAGACAAGGTGCTGCGTCAATTGGAGGACCGGGCTGGAGAGGTCCGGGTTCTACGAAAGGCACGCGAGTTCGAGGCCGTCGCACTCACGATGAAGTATGCCATCGGACGAGCCGACGGTGTCGCGCTCGACGGTAAGCCGATGCCAGATGGAAATCGTGTGGCAATACCCGATGGCGCCACACTCGAGATTGACGGCATTGGACACCTAACGGTCCATCCCGGTGCACAGTCTGCCGCCGATACCCTAGCGGTAGCCGAGAAAGCTCTTGCCGACGCACTTGAAGCATCTGGCTACGAGACCCTGGAGACCGCTCGCGTAGCCGCACATCTCCGGCTTGAGGCCGAAGCGCGACGCCGAAGTGCCGAACACCAGCTAAACGGAGCGGCGCCGAATGGAATCGAAGCCCTCCGGGAGAGTATCGCGCGCCTGCCCGAACCCGTCGAAGCGGAGCCCGAACTTCCGAGCGCAAGGGAGGCTCAGGAGGCGGAAGTAGCAGCTAAACAGGCTCTTACAGACGCAACGGACACGCTTGAGAAAGCCCGTTCTGAGTTCGAAATCGCGCAGACTGCAGCCGCTCGCGTTGCCGCCGCCGCAGAAAGCGCAGCGGAGAGGGTCTCCAGGGCACAGTCCGCGCTCTGCAGCTTCCAAGATGCCGAGGCCGAAAAGACGATCCTCACAACTTCGCTTGTCGGTCATCGGTCCGCATTGGTCGACGCTATTCGACAGCGCCAAGTGATCTTGGCCGTGGCGCCTGATCTCGAAGCGGCGAAGGCTGCTCTACAACGTGCACGATCGGTCATCACACGTGTCGAAGAGGACCGCCAACGCATTCGTGTTGATCTCGGAAGGTTGGATACAGCCATCGAGATGCATGCTGCGGAGGCTGTCGAGGAAGAGCTTGCCGACGTCGAAATCCAAGTGAAAGCGGCGAGGCGGAGACTTGATGAGATCATGTTCGAGGTCTCGGTCCTCCAGACAGTGGACGACGCACTTGAATCCGCCCGAACTGCTGCACGTGACCGCTACGTTGAGCCAGTCCTGAGGGAGCTTACGCCACTCATCCAACTGCTCTGGCCCGAGGCCGAGCTTCGTTTCGACGCCGAGAAAGTCCTGCCTACGGCTCTGGTTCGAGCCGGAACGGAGGAAGACTTTGACATCCTGTCTGGCGGCACCAAGGAACAGATAGCGCTTCTCGTGCGGCTGGCCTTTGCTCGAATGCTGGCGAAGTCAGGTAACCCTGCACCAGTGATCCTCGACGATGCGATCGTTTACACTGACGACGACCGCATCGAACGCATCTTCGACGCTTTGACGCGGCAGGCTCAAGATCTGCAGATCATCGTATTCTCATGCCGACAGAGAGCCTTCCGAGATCTCGGAGGGCGGAGCCTAACAATTATCGGACAGGAACCTGTATTGGATGCCGCGTGATGAAACGCGACAGCAAAGGACTTCGCCTATCGGCCTCGGATTTGATGAGGTTTATGGCCTGTCCGCACGCAACGCGGCTGGACCTCGCATATCTAGCAGGCAAGGGGCCGCAACCCGCGGATGACAGCGAAGACGCCGCCTTACTACAAAGATATGGCGATGCGCACGAAGCGGCCCATCTGGCGAGGCTCGAGGCAAGCGGAAAGCGTATCTCCAAGATTGAAAAGGATGGGATCGCCTTCGACGATGCTGTTAAAGCGACCCTCGACGCCCTTCGAAATGGCCCGGACATTGTTTTTCAGGGAGCGCTCGAAGGAGGCATGTGGGGCGGATACTCCGATTTCCTCGAGCGGGTTGAATTGCCCTCGAAACTCGGGGGATTTTCCTACGAGGTTACAGACACCAAGCTGAAGCGCAAACCTGCCCCGGCTCATGTTTTGCAACTCGTGCTTTACTCCGACCTGTTGGCAACCGCTCAGGGCCGTAGTCCAGAACGAGCTCATGTAGAGCTTGGTGACGGCACGCGTTTCAGTTTCCGTCTCGCGGAATATGCGGCGTATGCTCGCGCAGCGCGAGAGCGGCTCATGTCTTTCGTTGTCGAACCAACGAGAACCCGGCCTAAGCCTTGCACAACTTGTGGTCTCTGCCGCTGGCGCGAACATTGCGTTGGAGAGTGGGAGCAAGAGGACAGCCTTTTCCGCGTTGCCGGCATGACAAGAGCCCAAGTGGAAAAGCTTGAAGCAACCGGCATCGCAACGATGGCCGCTCTCGCACAACAACGCGGCCGTGTGCCGAGGATGGCCGAGTCGACGCTCGAGAAGCTCAGGACTCAGGCATCGCTGCAGCAAAAGCGGAAGAGCGGCGATCCGTCCTATGCGCCGCGCCCTCACCTTCCCGGCAAGGGCTTTGACTTGATGCCCCGACCCCATCCTGGCGATCTCTACTACGACATCGAAGGCGACCCGTTCTATGCTGAAACCAACACCGAAGGCCTTGAATACCTACACGGGGTCTGGGACGGGAAGGCTTTCAAAGCGTTCTGGGCTCATAACTTTGCGGAGGAAAAGGAGGCGATAGTCGCCCTTTTTGCACTCTTCGAGCAGAGCATAGTTCAGAACCCGCAAGCTCACATCTACCACTACGCATCATATGAAATCAGCGCGCTTCGCAAGCTCACCACTCGGCACGGCGTCGGCGAAGCGCAACTCGACCGGTGGCTGAGGGAGCGTCGTTTCATCGACCTCTATGCCGTTGTTCGAGGAGGCGTCTACGCATCGGAACCATCCTATTCGATCAAGGATATGGAGGCTTTCTACGATCTTTCGCGCACAGGCGAGGTGACGACTGCAGGCGGATCCGTTGTCGCTTACGAGAAGTGGCGTGAAAGCCGTGATGCCGCAATCTTGAAAGAGATCGAAGACTACAATCGCATCGACTGCGTCTCCACGGAACGGTTGCGCGATTGGCTACTCGAAATCCGGCCAGACGGGCGTTGGCTGGAACTCGGCGACGGCTACACGGCGAAGTCTATGGAGGCCGAAGCCGAGGTCGACGATCTCGCCGAGATGCTGCTCCAATCCAGTCTTCCCGAGGACCGTCGGCGGCTCTTGTATGATCTTGGCGTCTTCCACTGGCGCGAGCGAAAACCTGCTGCGTGGGCTGTCTTCGACGCCGCTGCGAAGGACTTCGAAGAGCTCTGCGATGATATGGAATGCCTTGGCGGCCTCATCGCCGATGGGCCGCAACGGCCGGTGAAGAGGTCAAATGAGCGAGATTACCGATATCCGCCACAGGAGACGAAGCTAAGGGCAGGCAAATCCTCGCAGTTTGCTATCGAGGGCGGCTTCGGACAGGTAGAGATCACGTCGCTCGATCGCGGGGCTCGACGGGTAACGCTGAAAATGGGGCCGGGCTCCGGCGATACGCTTCCGGACCAGCTCGATCTTATTCCCATTTTCGCAATCGATGCCAGACCCATTCCCTCCGCTGTCCGCAAAGTTATCAAGGACCAGTGTGGAGACCGCGCGAACAAGGCGGCAGAAGATCTCCTCTCGCGCAACTCGCCGCGCTTCAAAGGTGCGTCACCGCTTCCGTTGGATGAGGCGGCAGATCCCCTCCGAGGAACTATAGCAGCCATTCGGGCGATGGATGCCACAGTCCTGCCTGTCCAGGGCCCGCCCGGCACAGGCAAAACATATGTCTCCGCGCGAGCCATCCTGGCACTCGTCAAAGACGGCCATCGTGTCGCCGTTTCATCCAACAGCCACGAAGCTATCCGCAACGTCCTGATGGCTTGCGTTGATGCGCTTCGCGATGACGCCGGCATCGGCCTGACACTTGCCAAGGTCCAGCTCGCTCACAAGATTGGATCCGACACTGGCGAGGCACCGATTGGCTACGAGGCCATCGTCAATGTGCGAAACAACGACGATTCTGCACTTGAAACAGCACAGGTCGTTGGCGGGACAGCCTGGCTGTTTTCGAGAGACCAATTTGAGGGCGCGTTCGAATACCTCTTCGTCGACGAGGCGGGGCAGGTCTCTCTCGCAAATGCGGTCGGAATGTCGAACGCGGCGAAGAATCTTGTCCTGGTGGGCGACCCGCGTCAGCTCCCTCAGGTAATCCAGGGAGCGCACCCTGCTCCGGCAAATCTTTCTTGCCTCGACTGGGTTCTCGGCGAAGGACAGAACGTTGCGCCGGATCGGGGAATTTTTCTTCCCGTCACGCGTCGCATGCATCCCGAAGTCTGCAGCTTCATTTCATCACAGTTTTACGAAGGTCGGCTGCATCCACACGAAACGACGTCGCGGCAAGCAATCCATTCACCGGGCCTGCCCAATGCCGGCGCGTGGCGGATTCCGGTGACCCACCAAGAGCGCGCGCAGGAATGTCCTGAAGAGGTCAGTGCAATCCGTGAGACGATTGACCTTCTGCTTGCCGGACGATGGACCAACAGTGACGGTTTGGCGCGCCCACTTCGCAAGGACGATATCATCGTGGTCGCTCCTTACAACGCGCAGGTGAACGCTCTAGCCGAAGCTTTGCCCGACATTAGGGTAGGAACCGTCGACAAGTTTCAGGGACAGGAAGCGCCAGTTGCCATTGTCTCAATGACTGCCTCTTCAGCGGAAGAAACATCACGGGGCATCGAGTTCCTTTTTTCCCGGGAGCGGCTCAATGTCGCCATCAGTCGCGGCAAGGCCCTCAGCCTCGTATTTTTTTCGCCTCGACTGCTGCAGGCGGGGTGCTCGACGGTCGAGCAAATTCGTCTCGTGAACACGCTCTGCGCACTTCCCGACATGCCTACGGAATAGGATGAACGGACGGAATGAACCGATGAAGGACAACGCGGCAGCTCAGCTTAGGTTTGAGGCGCTCAAGGAAAAGCAGCGTCAACTTCGGGCGGGTTTCCCCGAGAATTTCGGCCTTCGCGTCCATCGGTCGATCAGTTGGATCGGACGGGCTGAAGCAGAAGCCAACGATCCCGCTGCAGCGTTCCTCTTCCTCTGGATCGCGTTTAACGCGGCCTATGCGGACGAGCGCGACGTGCGAGGTGAGCGTGAAGCATTCGCATGGTTCTTCGGAATGCTGCGAGACCTCGACAAGAACAGCCGCATCTATGACGCGGTCTGGACACGCTTTCCCGGCCCCATCCGGCTCTTTCTGGAGAATCGCTTCGTCTTTGGTCCTTTTTGGTCCCACCAAAATGGGATCGATGGTTACGACGACTGGGAGCAACGTTTCAATGCCGCCAGGCGTGCCTTCCACGGCGCGCTGATGACTCGCGATACCGCCAACATCTTGTCGATGCTATTCGACCGCCTCTATGTGCTCCGCAACCAACTTGTTCACGGCGGCGCAACTTGGAACTCGAGCACTAACCGCAACCAACTTCGTGACGGCGCCGACATCCTCGGGTTTCTCATCCCCATCATGATCGACATCATGATGGACAACTCAACCGAGGACTGGGGACGGCCCTTCTACCCGGTCGTTGAGAAGTAGACCCAGCTGGCATGCGCAGCATCTCGTAAGAATCCGTCACCATGAACTATGCTGCACACCGCCCTTGGATCTTTGTAGTCCGCCGAGGTCGATTCCGAAGTCCGGGTGGAGGTGTTCGAGCCGTTCAGCACAATGCGCGCCTTCCCCTTAGTTTACTGCTATCGGTCTGTGGCATGAGTTTTCAACAACGCGGGCCGTTCATCGTAGGAAGACCGCGAACGGTGCTGCCAGTCGCCCACTCGCCACTACACGGCGATACCGGGATTTCATTCCGGCAACTACGTCCGTTGCCGGAACCACGCAGGCCGTCGAAGCACCCAGCATAAATCGCAGCACACCACCGTCGGGATACTCAGCAAACTGCCAAAGGTCGAATGTAGTCCCGTCGCTCGGCGTAAGTCGGTCGAGAACAAGCGCCGTCGCCCCGCCGAGCTTGCCCGTCACCTTCCCGATGCCTTTCGGTAATGGTCCCCATGTCTGCCGATCTTCGGACACTTGCACTACCGCCTGAGAGGTTCCGGCGGGGGTCGCGCCTCCTTCGAGGAAATACACAACGGCTCCTGGATACGCCCGACCGAAAGCCTGCACCGCCTCAGCCTTCGCCTTCCATGACTGGACAACCCAAAGCGTTCTCCCAGCTTTGACGATGTCCCAAGCCTTGCGGGCAACAATGTCCTTCGGCAATTCCTCGCCGTGCCATCCGATAACACTCAGGACGGCCGGGACAACGGCTACCGCCTCGCCCCGGACTGCCCTCTCTTCTCGCCTCACAGGAGGCGATAGGAGGGCCTCCGACTTCTCCTGCGGCAGACCAACGTAGGCATTGCCGGAGTCTGCGACGGTCGCGCTGCCCCCGACCGCGAGAAGCCAATACCGATCGCCCTTGACGATGATACGATGCCCGCGCCGCTCGGCGTCTTTCAGCATGTTGTATTGCGTCGTGCCGGTCGCCGCGATCATGTCCGCCTGTGTCGCGCCGCGCTCATACAGGCTCGCCGCTATCGAGCGCTTCGAGCCGAGCCGGAATCCAAATTTGTCCAACCCAATCATGTCAGCTTTCTAGCTATTGTCGTCGATCATAGCAGACTAAGCTTTGGTGAACGTTATCATCGGCAAGCGGAGGCCAACATGAGCAGCATTTTCCTTGTCGGACAAGATAACCAGCTGACCGAACTGAACCGGACAGACTACGAATCCGAAGACCTGTTTCAGCGGCTGCTAGGCGATCATCCCGCCATGCTGAGGCTAGCAGGGGGACTCGAAGGCAAGCTGCTTCTCATTCGACGCGAACAACCCGTTCCCGACGCCGTGAACGGCTCTGATCGTTGGTCACTTGATCATCTGTTTCTGGATCGCCAAGGCGTGCCAGTGCTTGTCGAGGTGAAGCAGGCATCCGACACAAGGGCTCGCCGGGAGGTCGTGGCCCAGATGCTGGACTATGCCGCGAATGGCGTCGCCTATTGGCCTATCGATCGGATTGTGCAGGCATACCGCGATACGGCAACGGGCGCAGGACTGGAGCCGGACACTCACCTCGCCAGCTTCCTAGACAACGCCGATGCAGAATCGTTCTGGAGGGCCGTGGAAGCCAACCTGAGGTCCGGCCGAGTCCGCATGCTGTTCGTCGCCGATCGCATCCCCAAGGAACTGGCGCGCATTGTTGAGTTCCTGAACGAACAGATGCGCCCGGCCGAAGTTTTGGCGATAGAGGTCGAACAGTTCACCAGCGCCAATGGCATTCGCACGCTGGTCCCGCGACTGGTTGGGCAGACAGAACGGGCACAGACGACCAAGGCCGTGACCGAAGTTGCTGAGCGCCTGTCCGAAACGGAATGGCTGGAAAACCTCGCAGGTCTGCATGGCGCGAAGTCCCGTGCTGGCGCTGAGCGGGCTGCGGACTGGCTGCGATCGACCGGCTATGACGTAGTGGTGACGAACAGCCAGGACGCGCTCGCAGCCGGGCTTCTGCGGCCGGACGGAAAGCGCACCTATGTGTTCTTCATGCGCAAGACATCGGGCCGATTGGAAACGTCCCTCGCCAATCTCGGCTCAACGCCAACTTACGCTCCGGACGATACCAGGAAGGCACTGCTGTCCGCGATCCGAGAATGGCCATCATCGACGTTGAAAGTCACCGACAAGCTCACTGGCTGGCCTTCGGTGAAGCTAGATGAGCTTATGTCCGAGCCGCTCTGGAATGCGGTCACGTCCTTCTCGGGGGACATCGCAAATGGCATTCGGACAGCGAGCGGCCCATGAGCCCCATCCCGGCGAACGGAAATTCGGTTCGCGTTTCTTGACGCGTTGCCGACCACAGCAACACCTGACGAGGGGGAACAAATGTCGCTGCCGATCACCCGTCCAACGTGGAACGCTTTGGTGAAGGCCAATAAGGAAGCAGGTTGGGCTCAACCCGGAGTATTCGCAACCGGCATAGGTCGGCGATATCGACCTGGGGCACCCGCAAGCGTCCTTTATGTTGGAATGAGCGCCGGTCCAAAAGCAGAATCCGTTGGCTCGGGCCTAACGCAATTGGATAGCTCAAAGGCGTCTCGAGACTGGATGATTAGGAGGGAAAATCGACGTTCCCCGTTCTGGCAATTCATTGAGCGAATTTCCCCGGATCGTATGGATATCGCCTGGACGAATGTGTGCAAGATGGACAGGCTCGAGGTCAGCAGCGGTGACGCCGGCCCGCCCTCTCCGAAACAATGGCCCATGATAGCGGGCCCATGCCTACAGGCCCTCTCCGAAGAAATATCTTGCCTAGCCCCAGCGCTGATCCTGTTTGCAACCTCGAGATTCCGTGCAGAAATCAAAAACCTCCTGGCTGAGCACAGCTTTTTGAAGTCCCGAACGTTAGGCGACGGCCACACCACGATTTTTCGTTCAGCGAATGGCAGAAGCGCCATTACGACCCGGCACCCTGGTTATTGGAGGAGGATGCAACTAGCCCGCGACGAACAAATTGTCGCTGCGGCTGTCCTGAACTGCTTAAGCGGCAAATAAAGAACCCTGAAGCCACCTCCCCCTAGCAGAGCGTTGTGATGAGGGCGACACGCAGCATTTTGACATACTCGGATACCTGCGAGGGTTCAGGCAAAGCTCGCCGGCAAGGTTCAGCCGACGGACCCACCGCGAAGCATAATGCGAGACCAGCATAGCGCTGTTGTGGATGTTCGGCCTGCGCATTCGGCTGCCATGCGCGCGGCCTCCGTGCGTCTTCCTTGAGATAGTTCTGGGAGATAATTCTCGCGCGATCGAAACGACTCGCTTTTTCTCCCTTTCTCGGGTTCATTGAAGAGGGATTGGGGGAAGACAGATGGCAACAGTAATACAGCGTCCCCTGTGCACGGTGTTTTCTGTATTCATCTTCTGTGCTGCATTGTTGATTTCGGGGTGCACCACCCCCTACATCCCCCCGGTAATTCAAGAGCCTGGCCAAACTACCGCATCCAGCTTTGGCGGCATTATGAGCTTTGCCACGCAAGAAGACCTGCGGGTAGTCTGGGTGCACGGGATGTGCACTCACGATGAAAGCTGGGCCGATAATCGCCATGCTCTTCTCGAGCAGGCAATCGCTATAGGATCGTCTAAACGAAACACAGTGTATGGTCCCGAGCGTGCTGCCCGAGTCACGTTCAACCACAGTGTGAACGGACATTCGCTCGAACTCCGTTTTCTCGTCTGGTCACCGCTCGCGGCCGGCGCAAAAATGGCTATTGGGCTCGACCATAATGATGACCTGAAGCGTGCCAGCTTGAACAAGACGCTCAAGGAAGGCTTGATCGATGACTGCTTTTCCGATGCGGTGATCTACACCGGCACAGCCGGCGATCCGACCAGATCGTGGATCCGTTCCGAAGTTTGTGACGCTCTGGGCGGTGACATTTCAGCCGCAGGCCGCTGCCTTATCGACGACAGCAAGCCCAGGCGGAAGACCGTCCTGATCGCCGAGAGCTTGGGAAGCAAGATGCTCTCCGATGCGGTCGTCTCGATATGGCAAGCCACGCCGGCATCGGAGCAGTCACGTATTGCCCAGCGCCTTAGCGATGTCCAAATGGTCTTTCTGCTGGCAAATCAGATCCCACTCTTGAATGCCGCAACCTACTCTCCAGGCAAAGCCAGGATTGCTACAGACAAATCGGCGGATCGCGCCAACGGATCGCTTCTCGACGTGTTCGCCAGCGCGCGAGCTCGAAAGAACAAGGCGTTCATCGCCGAGCCGACCGGTCCCATCCGTTTTGTCGCTTTCACGGATCCAAATGACCTGTTGAGCTATCGGCTGTTCCCCAAAGCGTATCTGCCGGAGGACATGAAGATTACCAACGTCATTGTCTCAAACGATCAGACATACCTCGGATTGTTGGAGCGCCCGGACACCGCCCATTGCGGTTACGGCTGGAATCCCGCGGTGATTGCGACAGTCGCACAGGGCTACGATGGCAAACGCCTTGGATCTATACCAGTCAACGTCCCACACTCTTGTGGTCTCGGGGGATAGTGCGACGCCGTCGCCTCGGGAATTGAGACGCTGACCGCTGACGCGACCCAGCGTGCGCAGACCGCGCTCGGCCATAACTGGATGATGAGAGCAACGCACTGGAGCTGACAAATGACCACCAAGCTCGTCGATTCCGGTTGGCCACTGGAAATTGCGGACGCACTTCGCGCTGACTCAAGCGAATTGATGATTATCTCTCCGTTCATCAAAACGGCCGCATTGCAACGTTTGCTTTCACAGGGTCCGAAAGCAGTCCGGGTCATTACCCGTTTCAATCTGTCAGATTTCGCCGAGTGCGTCAGCGATATCTCGGCATTGCGCCTCCTGTTGACAGCCGGTGCCAATGCTAAAGTCCGTGGCGTCAAGAACCTTCATGCCAAGATGTATCTGTTTGGGTCGAGCAGGACGATTGTGACCTCGGCCAATCTTACGGAAGCCGCGCTTACAAGGAACCACGAGTTCGGCGTGGTTTCTCAGGATGCGGTCGTCATATCTGCATGCCGTCGGTATTTCGATGATCTCTGGGACCGAGGCGGTCTCGATTTAACGATCGGGCAGCTCGACGAGTGGGACGAAATTCTGACCCGCTATAGAGTAAACGGGGGAAGGTCAATTCAGCGAACCGCCCTTGGGGACTATGGAGTTGACGCCGGTGTAGTTGCATCGCCCCCAAGCATCGTCCCAGCTAGGTTTGCTGATGCTACCCAAGGCTTTGTGAAATTCCTCGGCGAAGGAAAATACCGCGCGCCATTGTCATTTCCCATCATCGAGGAGATCGACCGAGCCGGCTGCCATTGGGCCGTCGGATATCCGAAAGAGAGGCGGCCGAAAGGTGTTAACGCTGATGCTCTGATTTTCTTCGGGCGCTTAACGAACGAACCAAATGATATCCGCATATTCGGGCGAGCGATCGGGATGCGACACGTTCCGAATCGCGATGATGCTACCATTGAGGAAATTGCCCACCGTGAATGGAGGGCTAAATGGCCCCACTACATCCGTGTTCATGATGCGGAGTTTGTCTCGGGAACGTTGGATAACGGAGTCTCGCTCAACGCACTTATGGAAGCCCTCGGCGCCGGCTCGTTCGAACCGACAAGGCGCAATGCCGAGAAGGGTCAGGGGAGAAACGTTGACCCACGAAAGGCCTACCGACAACAACCGGCGGTCGAGCTTTCGGCGGAGGGCGTGTCCTGGCTCGGCGAGCGATTACAAGGGGCGTTCGACCGGCATGGCAAGATTTCGCAAGACGAAATCGACAAGATCGGCTGGCCAGTTGTGCCATGATCTCCTCGTGTAGCGGCCATCAATTCGCCGGAGCAATACGTCCGGCAGACAGCAGAAATGTTGCATCCTGCGACGGGTGTGCGCATTTGAGCTTCGCTTGGAAGCCGACAGGCTGATATCGCTAGACCTGGGGGGGTTATGGCTCGAACTTTGGTGGAATGCCTCAAACTTTTCAATCGAAAAGAGCGCTATTGGCTCATTCGAAATGCGCTTGGCCAAAGCGGCGAGGAACTAAACCTCTCGAGTTCGTTTCGGCACAGACTTAGCAATGAGATAGGCGTGGACATCCCGGCGGGAGCTTGGTGGGCGATCGACTATCATATCGACTGGCTGTTTGGTGCGCTGGTGTTGGATGGCACCACCGACATTGATTGGGCTGCTCCGCTAGAAAATCCGGTCGTCTCCCATTCGGCAGAACCGCCCCTACGTCTCATCCGCGGAACTCATGAGGACTTCGATCTCATCATTGCGTTCGATCGGACAATCGTTCTGATAGAAGCCAAGGGCGTAACGAGTTGGGGAAACGACCAGGTAAAAAGTAAGCACCAGAGGCTGCGTGAATGGCAGGATCACTCTCATCGGCTCCGAACCGACAAAACTAGATCGGCCGATCCATTGCAGATCATTGTGGTTTTCGCGTCACCCAATAAGCCGGCGAAGCTGGACGAATTGGATTGGCCAACCTTTGTGAATGGCAACGGTCGAGCTCCGCTTTTCTTCGCCCTGGACTTTTCCCAAGCGCCCGATTCATTTTGCGTTCCGGAGCGATGCGACGCCGATGGGTTTGCTACCAAAAAAGGGGATAGCTGGAAGATACAACGCGTAAAGCGGCCGAGGTTACGTGTGCCCTAACCAGGCTTGCACCCTGCCCAACATTGCATTGGAGGTCCGTATGCCCACAGAACAGCGCTCAGCTCGCCTCGCTGTCTTGATCGACGCAGACAATGCTTCGGCAAAAATCGCCGATGGCCTGTTTGAGGAGATCGCTAAAATCGGCGAGGCGAGCGTCCGGCGAATATACGGCGACTTCTCGAGTCCGCGCTCCAAAGCGTGGGCCGACATACTATCCAAGCATGCCATCATCCCTCAGCAGCAGTTCGCATACACAACCGGGAAGAATGCCTCGGACATCACACTCGTCATCGACGCGATGGACCTGCTGCATAGTGGCCGGTTCGACGGCTTCTGCCTGGTGTCGTCCGACAGCGACTTCACGCGCCTCGCAGCACGAATTCGCGAGCATGGCGTGGATGTCTTCGGGTTTGGTGAGCAGAAAACGCCGGAGAGCTTCCGGCAGGCTTGCCGGCGGTTCATCTATACGGAGAACCTCCTTCCAGAGACGGCCACTGCAGGCGCCAAGGCTGGGGCCACGAAGCCCCTGGAGACGCTGGCACATGCTTCGCGCATCCTCAAAAGGATCATGTCCGAGAATGAAGGAGAGGACGGGTGGATCGCCCTCGGACAGCTTGGAAACCTCCTCGCCAATCTTGCACCCGATTTTGACCCACGAACCTACGGTTCCAAGAAGCTCAGTGATCTTGTCCGCAAGATTGAAACGTTGGATGTGAGCCAGTCAGAGACAGGCCACCCCCGTGTGCGCTTGAAGCCTACGTCTGGCACAACGCGAGCAACTGATTAGTCGATTCGGATAGATCTTTGTCGGCAGATGCTGGGGAGGTTCTGGCCACCGTGAGCGACACGTTCACAGCCGAGCGCACAGGAGAGCTCGGGCATAGGAGGCCGCTGGCATCGCATGCGCGCAGCAGGACGCTCTGAGGCGTCCCTATGACTCCTTGCTGAGCGAATTAGCCGCCATGCGATTCGAGTGTCGATCGCGAGTTTGGCATCCATCAAAGCCGGTCGAGACCGGTCCTGAGCAATTAGAGGGCGCGGATTGAGCCGCGCCCTCGCGTTGGTTACCTGGCGGCAATCGAGGATCGAGGTTGCGCCCTCAACTGATCATGCTGCCACATTCCACTCGGCCATACGACACAACAGAAAATAGCCCGATCGAATATCTTCGAGTTCGAATTCGTTGTCGCCGGTCTCCAAAATGTGCCCTTCCAGATAGGCGATGTAGCCTGCGTCAAACGGTTCCTGGACCTTTGTTTTGCCGACAAGACGATGAGCTTCCTCAATCTGAAGCGAAGCGGCTCGATACAGAGCGTCAGCTTGACGAAGATGCTCGGGCCTGACTATGGTTTCAGTCTCCGGCAAGTCGCTAAATTGATCAGAAATGTTGGTCATGTTAGGGTTCTCCTTGTGATCGGCAGGAACAAGCCCCTGCCGTTGGCTATGTCGCCGGAGTGAGATCGGGCTCAATCGAAAATCACTCCGGCGAAATTTTTGCTTTATTCGACGCGCTCCGCCTTCACCTGCGTTGATGGAAACGCATAGCGGGCCGGCACCCTCAATTGGGTCTGAATTAACTTCAGACGATCGATCTCGGCGAACGACTCCCTCAGAGCTTCTACGTCGCCCCTTGGCAGGTTCGCACTCACCTCCAGGGCGTCATCAATTGCCCTGCCTATCTCGGCAAGCTTGTATTGATTGATAAGCACCGACAGTTCGTCGGCGGCGTCGAGGCAAGCGCCTAATATGCCTATGGCACGTTCAAGCGCCGTGACCGGCTCGTCGCGATCATACTCGGATTTGAATTTCTGAATTTCAGTTCTCAGAAAATCAGGACCAGAAATATGGACGCCATAGGCGTCTAAACTGGCATCAAAGGGAAAGTCTCGATCCCCGACGAAGTCTGAGAAGGGTCGCTTCAAATAGCTGGGCTTCGTTGGTGTAGCCTTCGCCGCGGCTATCTCGGCGGCTTTTAGGCGTTCGCGGTAGCGCTTCTGTTTTTCGGCGGGTGTCAGGACCATTGATCGAATCTCTCCAGCGGCAGTCACGGTTCTGGTAACATGGTGACCGTTACTATGTCAACAGAGGTTTTGGCGTGCCGTCGCTTTTCGCTGCCATCCTAGTGGCTCACGCGTTGCCAGTTCGAGTGATCTTCCATTCATGTCGGCGCAAGCTTGCTTGGGCTGGGGCGGGAGATGGAGGCGTGCAACATGAAAACAGCACGGTTCTCCGCGCGTGGTCAGCCATTGGCATCTAGCGCCCAGTGCCTTGCCCTTACGAAATCCCAAGACATGGGATAGTTGGATTTCTCTTCGCGGTCTGTCTGTGAGCACCGGCCGCAAATAAGCGATCGTTGAAACGAAAAGCCACAAATCTTAGCACTTACGATCGCACCACATCTCCGCACTCAGCCTCTCTACGTTCCACGTCTCGGCAGCTTCGTGGTCTCGGCGTGCGTCTCCTACCTCTTTAGCTAATTCGCTCTCTACCCCGGTGCTATTAATCTGATGCTGGTCAAGCTGTTGGCGTTCGTATGTCTGTTCGACCAGGGCGAGCGCCAGATAGCTTCCGTGATGTATCTCGCTTCATCGCTGTGCTGACGGTGCTGTCGGTGTCTGGTGAGCTTCTCTGGCTGTTTCGCTTGGAGACTGGATCAGGTTGCATTTGTCAACTTATCGGGCAAAAAGTGGTTTGAGGGTCTGGTTGTCAACTTAGTGTAAACTTAGCGTCAAGCGCACTCTTACGGTTTAAGAGCGCGCATTACATCTTGGTTGACAGGATCCGGGGTGGTGAGGTCCTTTCAGGGAAGTTTCGGGGCGTTAAGTTGACGTTTGTCAACCTCGCGCTCCCTCCGAACCGTCTCCTAAAAACGAACCGGAACTAAACAGTCATTGCCCAGTGCGTGCGGTTTTGCCCCCGGCGTCCCGGACTGCCCTCCCACTGAAAGTGGAGCATGTCGGAAATTTCGTCCGCCGCAACAGGAGGCATCCCCACCGCTGACCAAGGCAAACCTAGGACTTCGCTCTCTGGGGCATCCCCTCAAGCGAATGAATTCGATTGGTTCCTAGGAACCCAGGCGCACATCATGCGCTTCCTTTCATGGCATCCAGAACCGGTCCGATTGGCGAGGTGAGTGCACGCACTGACGCCCCGTGACATGGCCAATCCCGCTGGATTAGCGGGACTGACCGAACTTGAGCTCGATGCGCGCGGTCCGCACTCGAGCTCAACTGCAGTAGGGTCGAAAATCAGCTGGTTGCGGCCATGGCTCGGGTGCGTGATGTCGCTATTGGTCTAGGCGACGAGCAATTGGCGAGCTGAACAGCGGCGCACTGTCGTTTCGAGCTAGTCTGGGTCCTCCGCGCGAGTCACCTTTGCCCTAGTGCCCTTCCTGGCGCAATCTGGCCCTGAAATCCTCATGGATCCCATCCTGATCATAGCTACGTGCGAGATCGATCAACACCGCTGACACGCAGGGATGCGTCGGCTCGAGCGCGAGAGCGTGCTCACGATAATGAATCGCAAGATCACGTTCCTGGTCGCCACCCTCGTAAGCACCTCGCGAGTGAACGCCACGCTTGTTGAAGCAGCCAGTGCGGAAACCGTTCAGCATCTCTTGCGAACCGGTCTCTTCCAGCGCGCGACGCGCCGGCTCAAAAGGCCATATCCCGTCAACGCCTTCTGGCGCATGCGCCATGATCTCGCCGAGCGTGATGTCGCAGACTTCGAGGCGGTCTTGCGCTTTAGCCAACGTGCGCGTCTCGTGGATGAATTGAGCGTGCGTCTCGGGGTCGACAATGGCGTCCTTGCCCGTGCCGGGCTGTTGCTTACAGGCATGCAGCACGTGCCACGCATTTGCAGCGGCCGCCTTGCCGACCTCATCAATTTCGCGGGCCTCGCTATGGCGCGAGTTGTAGATCATGCAGAGAAGTTCAACGAATACCTCGGGCCGCGACATCAGCACAAAATACAATGACTTTGCGTGGTGCTCTTTCCCGAAGCCCATTGCCTGGATGAGTGCGAATTCAAGCTTCACGAGCCGCATTTCGTCAATCTGACCCGACACTTCGAGATAGTCGATCGCACGCTCGAAGACGTAGCTCGCAGGGACGCGGCTTTCGGAGACCTCATGTCCTTGCAAAACGCCCTCGAGCATCTCGGCGATGATCTGCGGATCATAGGGTGAAAACTTGATATGGCAGGCATTCAGCGCCGAGACAGGGCGCCGGCGGGCCACAAGACTGCGCAAGGCAAATGCCATATCTGCACATTCGTCCAGCCAAAGGTTCGCCGAGCAATTGCTCCAAAAAAGATCAGACTGACCAAGCGCCTCGGCGCGCCGCCAGATGTTGGGATCATGGGGACAGAGGATAAGGAGGCGCGTAGACCACTCTACATCGCGATGTGCCTTTCGCGCAAAGACGGCGTCAAGCGTCTTGGACCGGTCTTCTAAGGATAGCCCACACAGAATGGCGCCTGCGAGAATTGTCGCAACGCCGCCAGGCTGAAGGTCGCCTGATTCCTGTGCGATCCAACGCTCCAAATCCTCTTGGGGTAGTCCGATCCGCGACAAGTGTGATCCGACGACCCAAGGTTCCCCCTGCCCGGTCGCAAGCGCTAACACACCCGCCCAACGCTGCGCATTGAAAATCTCACGGAGTGCAGCGCGCGCCATCCCCGTCCGCTGTCGACCTTCTTCCTCGAAATCATCACCACGCGTGCGGATCGGCAGATCGACCCAGCTGTTGCGGAAAAGCCAAGCGTGCCGGACGATCAGATCCTCAGGCTCGACCGAGGCATAAATGACATCGAGTGGGTCGAGCAATGCACCCAGCGCCGCCTCGTCGCGCACCTCGTCGTAATTGCGATGCCAGTGGAGTGTATAGCGGAGCTCTCGGCGGATGTTCTCCTTCTCGAAATCACTAGCGTCGCGGCAGCCAGCAAGAAGTTCGAGAATTCTGCGCTGGCGCGGTTCGTCGAGCATCGCATATTTGCCAATCAACCTTGCAATCCGGCCGGGCTCACCTCTCGACATTTCGATTTGCCGGTCAATTGCTGCGACCATCATTTTGTGCCGCTCTGGCCCGGTCGCGCCGTAACCTGCACCGGCGTCGTCGCCACGCCATTTTGGCCGGGCGATGTGACTGGCGGAATCTGGTCCGGGACCGGTCAGGTCGTCGAGAAGCTCATAGGCGTGTCCTGGCGCTTTCTCGATGAGAAAATCCAGCGCATCGATCCGTTGTTCGATCGCAGCGGCGGTCTGGGGGAACCAGGAACGGTAGAGGTCGTGCAAAGAACTCTTCGGGTTGTTACCCCAATTTCCCTCGATCCTGACGTCGCAGAGCCACGCGAGAATCAGCGAGACCCGCTTCAGCCGGTGGGGTGCCCAAGCCAGCGTTTCGAGCGCCCATAGCATGCCGGCATGCCAGCAGCGCTGGCCGAAGTCTGTGCCTTTGCTCTCGATGAAGAGCGCACAGACACCGCCGTTAGGATCGCCAATGCCTTTCTCCACAGCCACGAGAAATTCATGAGGGCTCGCTTCGGCGAGCGCAGGCAGTTGGTCCGCAAGTGACATCCAGCGCACGCGATCCGCGCCGCGTAGCAGGCTGCGCACCAGCCGATCGATACGGAGTGAGATGTTGTTTGCCGCTAGGGAAGGGACTTCAGGCCCACGCACGGCGAGCTTCACAAGTGTGTCGCAAAGCGCCTCGAGCAAGAGAGCGCTGATCGGCCGGGTCTTGTTGTGGATTGCAGCAGCATAGCGCTGCTCTTCCGGCAGTCCTAGCTGCGGATCGGGCGCAACAAGGATGCCCTCAACTTCGCGGATGTAGCGATCAAGTGCGCTTTTGCCGATCTGGTCGCCGAAGATTGCAAGTAGCTCCAGCGCCGACTTTGCCTTCCAGACCGAGCCGATGTGAAGCAGCGGGGAATCGTCGAGGCGTTCGAGTTCGAGTAGGTCGGCCTCAATTTCCGCATAGGGCCTGCCCGCGATGCGCGAAACGAGCTCCATATCGGCCTCGTGCCCCGACGACCAATTGCCCACTAGGCAGACCGCCCCGAGCGCGCTGGATGCCGGATGATCAAGCCAGGCGGGACGTCGGATCGCCGGATTGGTGGCATGCTGCCGTCGGAAAACCGACCAGGAGCGGCCACACAAAACCGACAGACGCCTCGTCTCGTTTTCATCGAGACCGATCAGTTGGAGCGCTTTCTCGAACTCGGAATGCATCGCGCGCTCAAGCTGCAGTTCGTTGTCGTCGGGCTGACCGGCAACACCCCTGAACTGCCGCGCCATATCGCCAGACGCATATGGTATGATGATCACCAACTTCGGGCGGGAGGTTGGCGCTTCGGCAATCATGGGTGTGGCAGCGATTGCAATGCGTATGTTGGGATTTGCCTCCACGAAGCGCCAACCGTCGATCCCAGTGACCACGATCGCGGATGCTGCTAAAGCTGCGTTGCCAAGAAGTGACGCAGCCGCGAAAGCGGCTGCTTCTTGCACGCTGTCTGCCTTAATTGCCAATGGATCCCGCGATCCTCGGTCCAGCACGCGGCTAATTCGTTCTACGAGCTTAGCTGAATGTTCGGCGCGCCCGGCCTGCAACGCTTCAGGCGTGATCCTTGGAAAGGATTGCACGCACCATTTTTCAAGAAAGGTCGCGAGGCTTTCCACGCCCGGGCCGTAAATCCCTAATTCTTCTGCAAACCTAAGTGCGACAGCAGGACACTGTTCGAGCCACTGCTCGAGATCGTCTGCGTCATAGGCCCTGACATCTTTCCAGAGACCGCTTCCAATTTTGTCATGCTTCCAGCGCGATTTGCCAGACCAGCGACGCGCCGTGAGGGCGACATAGGTCCGATCGCTACGCGTATCGGCAGAAATGCCAAAAGCGCGCTTCTCGAAATCTTCGTTTGCCTTCACGGTCGTGTCCGCGCGGCAACTCATTTCCCAGCAGGAATAGCCAGCAGGAACCCAGGCATTTCCATGTTTGCTGTGCAGTTCACCGTCAAGTCCCGGGAGAAAAATAGAATCGCCGGCTGGAATTGCGATCTGTGTCACGCTAGTGGCGGCATGAACAAGCCGTCGGATCAATCTGGGTAGTCCGGCCTGAGCTTGGATAGTGTTTGCCCAGGTAGCGATCTGCGTGGCTGTTATCATGCTCCCTACACCGGTCAGATGCCTTGCGGAACGAAGTAAGAACGGAGTTTCGGAAAATGCCACGCAGAATGACATTTAGGCAATAGCGTTCTGATGTGCTTGTCACAGTGCGCACAGCTAGCGTCGTTAGTCCGTTTCGGGTGAAACTCGGTCGTAAGCAGGGTAGAGTTTCGACCGGCGCTACTCAGCATCATGCGTTCGTTTTGCCGCCACGCCACCAAAGAGGGCTTGCAGTAACTTTCTAAACAGCACCGACAGCTTCGGATCGGTTCCGTTTGACGACTTGCGGATCGCACCGATGATCTCCTGCTCGTTTTCGGAGAACTCGCCCACGATTTGCTGAAAAGCCGCCCGGTCTTTTTCATTGCCGTCCTGCGTCAGCGCCAAGATGAAAAGCTTTCGAGGATCGGTCTCTAGCGCCTTGGCGATGCTCACGACGCGATGAAGCGGCACCTTGGTTCTCCCGCTCTTGAGCATGGCTACAACGTTGTCGTTCACAAAACCGATCTCTCTGGCTATGTCCCGTTGGCTCTTACGATGGCTCAACTCGTAGATGCGCTTGTCCAGGAATTTAGCGATTTCGGATTTGTGGGACGTGCCGCTGGTATGGCTTTTCATGTGTTTTGCTCTTTTCTATAACTCATTGATATTGCTTTAAATATATCAATGATTGCTAGGGGAAATTCATTTCCCGTCAGCAACTGACATTCATGCATGGTTATCCAAGTCGCCGATCTGAAGCGCTCAAATTCGCGCGACACGTCGCGTCGCCGTTACGACTCGGATAATGGCCATCCGGTGTGGTCAGTCGGCCGCTCGATGGGTGGCCGCCACAAATGAACTACTCGACCAACGTCGTCCTTAGGGGCATCAAAGACCCGACGCGCCAGGTCGTGCTGGGATACAGCGCGGCTCCCACAACAGCGAAGCAGCGGCGGGTGGCCGGGAAGATAATCGTTCACCCGGTGATCGATTTAGCCGACTACACGTGCAGAGCGGTCATTGATTGGATCGACATCACCTTCTGGTTCGAACGCTCAACCCAGCTCCAATTCGTCCAAGAGGTTGTCGGGCCGATCATAGGTCGGACACCTTACGTAGAGCCGATTGACCCGGCACCTGGAAAAGTCAGCAACGAGTTTCGGATACGTTTCCAAGAGCCGCGGCTGGAAAAGCTGGTGAAGTGTGAAGAAGCTCTGGACAAGAAGTTCACACTGGAGATGCACGGCGTAGTCCGCTCCATCGAAATCAGCGTCGATTTCAAACCCCTCACGCCGTCGGCCGACAAGACTGGGAGGATGGTCGGCGTCCTGGCTCGGCATCTGTTTCCGGACCGGGATTTCATGACTGACAGCCTGGAGAGACCACGCTTTCTTTGGAGCCGTGAGGAGAAGCCCACCTTCTTAATTGGAGCGAACAACCTGCTCTCGTCCGATGCTGACAGACGTGCTCCCATCGACGCGACGTTCTGGGTTGGCAGAAAAGATGGACCGGTCAGTTGGCGTGTGATGGAAAAGACAATCGACAATCAGAACATTGAAGCCGACACGTGGGATGATCTACCAGTCAGTGAGCATCGAGCCAGGATCGAAGTGACCCTAGATCGGCAGGAGCTGATCGACCTCGGGGTGAACCACCTAAATCATCTCCAAGCCTTCAATTTCGCCAGGCTCCAGGGCCGATACTTTCAGTTCATGGTTCCGACGTTCGAGAACCGGTTCGGCAAGCACCCAGGTCATCGGGCGCTCGAGGCCGATCGATGGAAAAGGTTCGTCAACGCCGGCATCGTTGGTGTGGTTGCCATGGAGGGCGCCAGGCGGTCGTTCAGACAGGCCGCGAGGCCAGCGCTTAGGAACTTACTGCGAGCTAAGAAGCAGAAGATCCGCGCCCCATCCAGGCTCGGCACCGGGGCGTCAGGTAGCTTCCTCGCCTACGAGGCTCTCAATGGGCGGGCGGCGATGGCACTGGAAGACCTAAAGGACAGGAAAGGTGGATGAGGGTGAGGAACGCTACTCACTAGTGATCAAGTTATTAGGTGGCCAGAACCACTGATTGTGTCGAACCCTTGCGCCCAAAGCATCTGCTCACATCCGGATCCGACGATGAATAGAGTTTCCGGTGGGAAAAACCTGCCAAATCGGAATCGACGACGATTGATCCTCGGGTGGGTTTCAGACCAACCTGTGCTTCGCCATCAGGCCGGCTAAAGTCGCGCTCTCGGTGACCGCACTTTCTGGCACGATCGCATAGCCCCAGGCCTTCGACGCGGTGTCCGTCGATATCTGATTGGCGTGCTTGACCCATTCACAGGCCGCGCGAGATTTCTCCTGGACTGTCTGATCACTCATCTCGCCATCGGCCTTGATCTCGACGATCAATTTATGCGCCGAAAGCTCAATAACGAAATCCGGCTCATAGGCCTTGCCTGATCGATATTCGATCTGGAATTGCCCGGGACCTGGCTTTACCCAGCGCAGCACGTCTTTCTCGAATTCGTTGTCGATCAGTGCAGCGAAGCGGCGTTCGGTATCAGACTGGAACTTGTGAAAGTTGTAGGGACTCTTGCGTGTTCCCTTGAACACGTAGCTTCTGGTGTCCGACAGGGGCTTTGCGGCGGAGTTTATGTCGAGCATCTTCGCGATGCTGGTTATGCTGATGCTCAGCGGTTTCAGCGACCGAAACGACCTGACAAGCTTTGCCTGATAGTCCGCCGGCGTTTCGCGATAGTGGTCCTTCATCTGCGCAAAGATGAACTCTGCAATCGCCTTTCCGTGCGCGAGCGCGACATTCTCTACGTCGTCCTCGGTTAAGAGGTATGTTCGCAGGTGTGACACTGACTGACCGGCGAGCCTATAGAGAAGATCGGATTGCGAGTCATAGTCGACCTGGTCGTAGTCGATCAGATGCTTGACGACATAGTTTTCGAGCAGACCTTCTTTCGGCCCGGACATCGAACGGGCTAATTCGCGCTGGTTCTGGTCCCGTAGGTTGCGGATTAGGATCCGATCAGACAGCGGCTGATAGCGGATTGTCTGCAGGCCCGTCAGGTCGAAGGTGTCGAACCAGAAATTCACCTCCCGGCTCGGTATGACGACGATCTCAGGAATATCTATCGTATTCTCGGCAACGCTGGCGGTGACGATGCCGACGATCTCCTCGACTCTCAGTTGAGGGACTATGCCCTCCAGCGAGCCCTGGGCGGGCTGCAGGGCGCGTTTGATGTCCGCAGCGAGTTCCTTTCTCACCTCCGGCGTCAAAAGCTGCTGAACGCCACCCTTGAGCTGCCGCTCATACTTGCGGGTAATGAAATCGAGCGCGGACTCAACGACCTTGCGGTCGTCGACGTGATCGAAGGTCACGGCGCCTTCCTGCATCCCCGCGAACGCAGAACCATTACCAAGCAGGGTAGCCTCGAACGAGACAGGAATATCGACCACTCGCTCGGTTTCAGCCGGAACGTCCCCGCCTTTGCCGATCGTCAGCGTCTTGATCTGCACAAGCGAGTCAACTTCCCTTGCGCGCTTGATCACCTCATCGAAACGGTCATGCGCGATTACGGTCAGGGTATCGACCGACTCGACACCGGTGCGCTCGCCGTAGGGCAGGCGAAGCCCGCGGCCGAGCGTCTGCTCGGTGAGGATGTCAGAAGCAGACGCGCGAAGTGGGATGATCGTGTAGAGATTGTTGACGTCCCACCCTTCCTTCAGTTTGTTCACATGGATGACGATCTCGGTGAGATTGTCGGTTTCTAGACCAACCAGCCGCTGGATTGCCTCGTCGCTTTCGTCGCCCCGCAGATTTGAATGAACCTCTGCGACACGGCCCTTGTAGGCGCCCTTGAAGAATTCATCGCTTTCGATCCGGGTGCGCAGTGCGCTCGCGTGGGTCGTGTCCTGGGCGACGACTAGCACGAACGGATGCACCCGGTTCCGGCCTGATTGGCGGGCGTAGAGGTCGAGCTCAACCTTCACATGCTCATGATAATGGATGCCGTCTTCGAGCATGATGAGTTCGAGCTGGTGGTCGTCGAAATCATCCCGATTGAAATCCGCCCGGGTCGCCACAGCGGGTTCTTTCACCATCCCGTCGGCCATTGCGTTGCCGAGCCCATATTCGAAAACGACATTGCGAAACGCCGTCGATTTGGCCCCGACGGATTTCGGCGTCGCGGTCAGTTCGAGGCCGAGTGCCGGCTTCAATTCGTTTACTGCCCTCATGCCAGCGCTTGCGCGATAGCGGTGGGCTTCATCCATCAGCAGCACAAGATCGGGGAGGGCCGCCAGGTAATCAAAATAGGACTCGCCTATGGTCTCGCGCATTGTGCGGATGCGCCCTTTGTCCTTGTTGATTTTGTCGACGTTGAAGATATTAACGATGGCCTCGCTGCCGAAGAGGTCGGAGCCGCGCACACCCCGCCCCTCTTCCCAGGTATCGCCGGTGACGATGACCGGTGGAGTTTGGGCAAACTGAGCGATGCCGCGAAACACATACTTCAACGACGCCTGTTTCGAGAAATCGGCAACCAGCTTGTCGTAGATCGTCGTGTTGGGTGCCAGGACAAAGAAGTTCTTCGACCGACCGGCAAGGTAAAGCCAGGCAATAAAGGCACCCATCAACCGGGTCTTGCCTACGCCCGTTGCTATAGCGAAGCAGATCGAGGGAAAGTCGCGCTCGAAATCCAGCACGGAAGGATATGAGCCCTGGATTGCATCCAGCGCCGCGACTGGGTCTCCGCCCTTCGCCAGGCCAATGCGGCCGACTATGTTAGCCAAGATTTCAAGCGACTGCTCTTGCGGCGCGCGCAGTGAAAGGCGCTGTGCGATCTGACGGCGGATGCGATCCTCGCTCATCTTAGACCTCACCTTCGTCGGCGCTGAGGTTGAAAAGCGGCAGGTCTAAATCCTTCTTGCGCTTTCCACTTGAGATCCGCGGTTCTTCAGCTTCATCGGGCGCCAGCGGGAGGTTCTGGACGTTCAGTGAATAGTCGTCGCGGCCCCATTCGCATTTCGACAGGATCGCAGTCGGGATCTTCACAAGGGTCAGATTTTCAAACGAGTCCGGGTTCGCGTTGAAAGCCTTGCAGCAAATTAGAAGCGAGCGGTCCGGCCCTACGTCTTCCGAAATCTTGCGGCACGCGTCATGGGTCAGATTCTGCGTCGTGACGTATATAAAGTCGGTCTCTGTGGAAAAGCCGTGGTTCCAATATTCATCGGGGTTCTGGGAAGGGGCGTAGGTGAAATTCATGTGCCTGCACAACGCCTCAGCGAGCATTGCCGCGTTGTAGTCTTTCGCAATGACCCAATTGCTGTATTTGTCGTGGACAAGCAGCGACGGGGCGAGGCGGTAGTAACGGAACCCCCCGCCACCCTCCCACCCCACCGTTTCGGTAATGCCGCCGGCGTCGTCGCCGTCGATAACTTTCTTCAGGCGTGGCACGACATGGGTCTCGGCATGATCGCCGAGCTCGACCATTATCCAACGACGGCCCATCTTGTGCGCAACTGCGCCAGTGGTGCCAGAGCCGCCAAAGGAGTCGAGCACGAGATCGCCAGGGTTAGACGCGATATGAATAATGCGATGGAGCAAGCCTTCGGGCTTCGGTGTCGCAAAAGGTTCAATTCCGGGCAAGAGTTTGTTGAGATGATCCCGCTTTGCGCCTTGGTTGGTTCCAACTTCGTCCGCTGTCCACCACGTTCGAGGCGCCACGCCATCTCGAACTTCCGACAAATACCGCTTAATGATTGGGAGCCGGTCGCCGTCGGTGCCAAAATATGCACGGCCCTCGTTTCGAGCGGTTTCCAAAGTCTCTGGTGCAAATGCCCAGTAGCGTCCGGGCGGCGGGGTCACTTTTCTGCCAGATGGGAGTTCAACGGCAAACCGTTGCTTTTCAGTGCCGCTTTTCGCCGTGCCGTCGTCACCCTGCCTCCAGGGGCCGCGTGGATCTTGATCAGGATTTTTGAATTTACCCAGCTGTGTCTCAGTCCTAGGCAGGAGATTTCGGGCCGTAGCCCATCGCTCGCGATCTCTTGAGAATACGAGAATGTTGTCATGTGAAAGTGAGATGTCGGCGTCGCCACGACCGCCTTTGTCTTTCTCCCAAACGCATGTGGCGACAAAATTTGTCCGCCCGAAGATTTCGTCCGCCAAGACTTTAAGATAGTGACCCTCCGTGTCGTCGATGGTGATCCAAAGTGAACCATCATCTGACAGCAGCGTCCTGATCATCTCCAATCGATCGCGCATCAGGCTAAGCCACAGCGAATGCTCCAGCCCGTCATCATAGTGGGTAAAAGCGCTTCCAGTGTTGTAGGGCGGATCGATGAAGACGCATTTGACCTTACCCGCAAAATCCGCTTCCAACGCCTTCAACGCGAGCAAGTTGTCACCATGAATCAGCATGTTGTCGAAAATGTCCGCGTCCGACTTGCGTGCCGTCGCGTGATACGACAGCGACGTATCTTCGATCAGAATGCGCGGCTCGAGCTTCGGTCGCTCGTCCTTGCCGATCCAGGTCAGTTCAAGCTTGGTTTTCTTTGACATTGGGCTCAGTCTGCTTGAGATTTGCGATGGCGGATGCATCGATCTTCCTCGTCCTCCGCACGCCACCTCGCAAGCACTTCCTCTCGTTCGTCCGTGGAAAGGCGACCTGCCGACAGCTGCGATCTGACTTGCCCGTCTGACGTGGCATGGACAGGTGATCGGTCTGTAGCCACCTTGACGTCCATTGCCGTTTTCAGTTCGTCAGCAAGCCGAGCCCTTCTTTTCTCTGCTTGGCGTCGGCTTCGTTCGCGATGCCTCAAGGCTATTGCACGTTTCCGTTCCATTTCTGCAAGGAATTCCTCCGAATTGCCGTTCTCCGCATGCGTGCTGATGAGCAGTGCATGACCCGCAACGTCATCGTCGCGTGCTAGTTTGGCGCCAACATCGTCGACGCGCTGCCCCGGCGCGGATTCTTTCGGAATAGCTTTGGCACTCCTGACGATCACGGCCAATTTCTCGTCCCGTCGTTCTTTGAATGGAATGCGATCCACCTGTTTGCTACCAATCGTGTCACTGGCATCCTGTGATCGCCAACGCAGCCGCCTATGGGCGCAAACATCTCCATCAACATGAGCTTGGCGAAGATGGTCGGTCGGCGAAAGAAAAGAAGGCATGGACCGCGGCACCGATTCCCGAACATCCCGGCCATGCCGGACGTTCCAATGCATTGTATAGAGATGCTCGATTTCTCCGTGGTAACGTAGAGCTTCCATAACCTCAGTTTCAAAGGCGTCCCGAGCCTCTCGGATTTTGATCACCCTACTTTGCATCCACTGCTGAGCATCCATCTGCTTTCTCTCTAGCAGGTCGATTTGCGCGTTCACTCGCGCCTTTTGCTCTCCATCACGACGCTCGACCCGCAGCCAACGCCGGAGGTCTGCGACGTAATCATCAACCTCCTTTAGGCTATCGCGACCACGGTCTTCCAGCCTTCGAACAGCGCGGTCGATATCCGCTTCGCGCTGTTCAAGCATGGACAGATGCTCGAGGTCGCAAGCGCCTAAGAAATCCCAATAGAGCGCTTCAGACACCCATTCGAGTTCAACTGGAGGCGAGTCTTCGGGATCTCTTGGAAGTGAGCATCCCAATTCAAAGAATTTGGCGGTCAGCCATGGTGAGATTGGCTCACCATTGTCGTCGATACAAGCGACTAAGGGAGCAGTCCAAGTGCTGAATGAGGTCTCCATCGTAGCTCTCGACACCATCAGCCAGCCCGAACGATACCGAAGAGACCGGACCTCCCAGGCGGGACCTGAAAAAGTGTCAAGATACAAGTCACAAGCAATCGGCAGGTTTGCGAACTCACTATAACTTGAGCTCGACGCCCTTCTCATGTGAGCTACTCGACCGTCCAGCGGACAGTGAAAAGCAGGTTCTTCCTTGGCTGTCGGTTCAGACTCTCCGCCACGTCGTCGAGCATGTCAGACACTTGCTTGCGCACCTCGCGACGCCGCTCGTGTTTGGAGAGCTTCATATCGTCCATTTGGCCCTCCAGCCTCTTTATGGTGCGTCCAAGATCGAGCTTCTGCTCCATTGTGGCGTCCGGCGAACGCCGCTCTTTACGCAGCGCTTTGATCTCGGCGTCCACCACACCGATCTGCGCATCGAGTTCGATTTCGATGTCCTTTGCGTAGTTGTCCAAGCGTGTTTCCTCTTCCTCGAGCCAGCGGAAGTTCTGTTTCTTCACTCGGTCCGAGAAAGCCGCAAACTGGTTATCTTCGATGCCCTGAAGGCCAGAAGCATCAATGGGGTCCTGCAGTTCTTGAGCTCTTGACGGAACCATGAGCATGCGGTCGGCTGTTTCCGGGGGGATCGCAACTCCATCATCCGTCACGCACGAAAGCAGGAGCTCCTCCCGTGCTGAGTTGCGCGTTTGAATTTGCGCCTTTGAGACACGTAGCAGACCTGATTTTCCTACCAAATTCCTGACGTCGGCGAGCTGTCCGGGAAACGCATAATCTGACAGGTTGAACAGAACTGATGTAGGGCTAGATGGCTCAGCTCGCGCCTTTGCCTTTTCGACGATCTCGGTCGCGAGATTGCCGTCCGAGAGTTGAAAGAACTGCCAGTCATGGTCATCGGCGTCGGGCCATTTAGTCGTCCAAGTTTTGCCTTCGTAGTCAAACCTGAAGATCGCGTCGCGGTGGAACCTGGCACCCGGCAACTCGGCATGGGCAACAATGATAAGACGCCGCGTGAAGTCGTTTACGGCGTTATCCAGCTCGCCCTTACGACCCTTCAGTCGAGCGACGACATCTTGATCGAGATGCTCCAGCACCTTGGCTCGGGCTGATTGCATGTCGGAATCGATACGGTCCTGAAGGGTGGCGGTGAGCGCATCGAACTGCTGAACAATCTCGGCTTCAGTTCGGCTTGACTGGACAATCCCCAGGACGCGCTGCTCGAAATCGACGCCGCGCTCGATCGTGCCTAGAACTTCGTCGCTTGACCCGAACACGCCACTGAAGAGCTTGAATTTTTGGTCCAGTAGTTCGTAGATCCGTTGCTCGGCCTGGTTCTTGCGGTTCAGCATGTTGACCACAGTGACGTCGATCTTCTGGCCGTAGCGATGGCAGCGACCAATGCGCTGTTCGACGCGCTGCGGATTCCATGGAAGATCGAAATTGATCACGAGCGAGCAAAATTGGAGGTTGATGCCTTCGGCGCCGCTCTCCGTCGCTATGAGGATCGTCTTGTCCTTGCCGCGGAAGGCATCGACAACGGCGGCTTTCATGTCCGCAGTCCGAGACCCGGAAACCCGGTCCGTGCCGGCATGTTCGTCGCGCCAAGCCTGGTAGAGAGATTTGCTGACTGGGTCGTTATTCGATCCGTTGAGAAGAACGATCTGGCCGTCGTAACCGTTGGCCGAAAGCAGTTCGCTCAGGTATTTCTGTGTGCGAACGCTCTCCGTGAAAACTACGGCTTTGCGCTGGCCTCCTTTGCCTGAGATCGCATCGAGTATGCCAGGCAGCTGTGTGAGGAGCTTTTCGCCCTTCGCATTCTGGCCTATCGACTCTGCTAGGGCCAGGAACGACTTCAGCTCGTCCAACTCGACAGCCAACAAAGCTGCGTCAATCACCTGTTCTTCATCATCCTCTTTGTCCTCGAGCTCCTCCGCAATCTCCGCGATCGTCTCGATGTCGTCGGTAACGGTCTCGTCGACACGTTGGCGTTTCTCCAGACGCTCGATCAGCGATCGGAGGTAGCCTGTAACGGCAAAAGTCGATGACCCGAGGATTTTGCGGACCTGAAGCACTACGAGTTGATTGGCACGGTCGCCATAGGAAATGGTGTCCTTACGCTGCAGAAAGGTCGACACCTTCTCGTAGAGCTGGACCTCGCGGCTCGGCGGTTCAAAATCGAAGATCACTGCGTTCCGCTTGGTGAAGTTGATGTGACCGGCCTCTTGAACCTGCCGTCGCAGCGTGCGGTAGCAAACTGGTATAAGGCGCTCGCGTAGCGCCTCGAGAGAGGCTGGCGTGGCGCGAGCGCCGGTGTAAAGGGTCTTGAAGGCTTCCTCGCCGCCAAAATGATTGTCGTCAATCATGGACACGATCCCAAAGAGCTCCATAAGGGAATTCTGCAGCGGTGTGGCCGTTAGCAGCACCTTGAACGGATCCTTCAGGGCGTCTTTCAAGAGCTTCGATCGGAGAGCACCTGGTTTGTAGACATTACGCAACCGATGCGCTTCGTCGAACACCACCAAGTCCCACTTGGTCAACGCAAGTTCATCGGCACATCGCGCCGCGAACTCATAGCTCGAGATGATGATGCCAGGAGCATCGCGGAACGGCTTGGCGCGGCCCTCCTTTTTTAAGATCTTGTAGGTAGCCGACTCCAAAATCGTTGCCGGCAGCGAAAACTTTTCCCGCAGCTCCTGCTCCCACTGCTTGCGCAGCGAAGCAGGGACAATCAGAAGGATGCGGCGTCTCTGCTCGGCCCATTTCTGGCCCATAACGAGCCCAGCTTCGATCGTCTTGCCGAGACCCACCTCATCGGCAAGCAGCACGCCTTTCGAGAGCGGTGACTTCAAGGCGAACAAGGAGGCTTCGACTTGGTGCGGATTCATTTCGACCCGCGCTGCGGTCAGAGACCGTGTGAATGCGTCCTGCTCAAAGCCATCTAAAGTTATGCGATGGCTGTGATAGTGGCCTTGGATCTGCGAGTAAGAACCCAAAATTCCCCCAAATTGATTTCAATCGAAACCAGACTGCCAAGTCGGCTCGAGAATGCCCCAGCAATTTCTACTAAGCCGCTCAAAATATCGCAACGTAGTGATGCAGAATTCGATCCCCTTATTTTGCTCGCAGTCTTATTCGGCGCCGTTGGGCGTGCTTGGTGTGTATTTGGTTCAGCCGTGGCACATGGGAGCCGTCGAGGGGGGAGCCGTCACACCGTGGCTATTTTAGAATTCATACCTCGGCAGCCGCGCAATCGCTAACGCCTTCGCGGTGATGGTCACGTCCCCGTAGTCGTCGCCTGCAGTTCGGCCTGCGTGGCCCTGAATTGCATCAAGGGTCCTGTCAGCAATACCGATCTCACGACCGACCGTCTTGAACCGATGGCGCCAGCCGTGGCTAGGGCTCACGCCCTCAGGGATGACCTTCTTTGCCTGAAGCCATTGACTGACTCGGCCGGCCACGGTTTGCGCCGGAAGCGTTCCCTCCTTCTTCTTGGAGGGCGGATAGAATAGGGGACCGTCGGAAGCCGCGTTCACAAATTCTACAAAGCCCAGATCGATCAGTTGCTGATGCAACGGAACATCGCGATAATTGCCTGCCTTTACGGAACCGGCGTCAGGCGCAATCCGAAGCACCGGCACACCATTTTCATAGCGGAAGTCTTGTTTTCGAAGCTGAGTGATCTCGGTGATCCGCGAGCCCGTATGCGCGCAAAGGATCGGCGACCATCGCTTTGCGGCAGTTGTCTGCGGTGCTTCCCGCGTCTGCGGATTGGCAGAATGTTTCGGCTGATGATCGCGAGCGACCTTCAAAACCTCAACCGCCTCATCCAGGGTAAAGCCCTGCTCGCGCGACCGCTGCTTTTTCGAGACCTTGATGCGAACGTTTTCCGCCACGTTGGTTTCGAGCCGATCGTTGTTGACCGCCCACTTCAAGACCGTCCGCACCGAGGCCAAATACACGTCAGAGACGGTCTTGCTGGCGAGCGTCTTCAGGCTCGCATCTTTCCAATCGAGAAGGTTCTGCTTGGTGAGCTTACGGGCGTCGTTGTGGCCGATGAACTTGGACAGGTTGGCGAAAACAGGCGTCCAGCGCTTGCGTGCCTCCCGGCCCTTCCCGTCGGCAGCGCGTTCATCTAGGCAGGCGGCAAGCAAACCTTTCAGAGGAACCGGCTGGCGGTCTTCCTCGGTGGGCTGAGCCGTCGTTAGCAACGGATGCGAGGGATTGCCGTTGAAATCACCGTCGTTTCGTTCGTCTTGTCTCGCCATAGCCTCGTAGGCGGAGACGCAAAGCGCCTGCGCAATCAGGCGCCACTTCAGACTCCCCTTCGCCTCAGTGTGATTGCCAAGAGACCTAAAACGTTCGATACGATCGCCGACAAGCTGATCAAGGTCGTCATCGGACAGCGCTCCGGCATATCCCTTACGCAAACGCTCGCCCTTCTCATAGTCGACCTCAAAGCCCGCATATTGATGATAATGTGCCCGGATCTCTGCATCAAAGGCGAGAAGACCTTGATAGTCTCGGCTGGCGATTTGGGTTGGGGAAAGTGGATAGCGGCCAATGGTTATCGTCTGGTCGCCGGCTGCGAGTGCGCGGCGCTCGCCGAGTGCTATCTTGTGCTGGAGCGCGGCGACAGCACCAGGCAGCGTCTTCAAGGCTGTCCGGTAGTCGGGGCCGAGCGCTGTTCTTAGCTCGCTCTTCCCGTCCATATAGGGCCGAAGCTCTTTCGGGATGACAAGGCGGGCGAAATATCGACCGTCTCGGTTGAGTAGATTACGAATTCGGCCGGCCATCCGCTCCACCGATTTTGTTACGAAATTTGTAACATCAGAATGGACGGAAGACCGAAAAAGTCAACCGTTTCAATCGATTCAATGGTTTAAGTCGGAGGAATCTGGTGCTGCGAGAGAGGATTGAACTCTCGACCTCTCCCTTACCAAGGGAGTGCTCTACCACTGAGCTACCGCAGCCGCTGATGGCGGGGCTTCTGCCATATAGAACCGGCAAGCGCAAGGCGTCTGTGAAAGGCTTTGCCAGACAAGTTTCGCTGACATGGCGGCGCCACAATGCTAGCTATCCCTTGAACGGCAGGCCCTGCCAGTTGCGGGCGGGACGGAACGATGGACGAGAAGACAATTCCACCGAAAAAGGCTGATCCGGAAAAAAAGGACGGGACTGACCGCAAGGACCGTCTGGCCGAGCAGCTGCGCGCCAATCTCATGAAGCGCAAGACGCAAGCGCGCTCGCGGCGCACCGGTGATCCTGACCAGCGGCCCGAAGGACTGCCGGCTGCTGAAAAAATGCACAAGGACTGACCGATATCAGCCACACTGGCCGGTCACCTTGGCCAAAGGGGCTCAGAAATCCTATTTCTTGAACCAAGCCGGCCAATGGTCTAGACGGGCCGATACTCAAACTGACGAAAACCGGCCTTTCGGGCCGAGGGGACATTCTCTCATGGATCGCATCAGAATTGTCGGCGGCAACAAGCTCGCCGGAAGCATTCCGATTTCGGGCGCGAAAAACGCCGCTTTGCCGCTGATGATCGCCTCGCTGCTCACCGACGACACGCTGACGCTGGAAAACGTGCCGCATCTGGCCGATGTCGAGCAGCTGATCCGCATCCTCGGCAATCACGGCGTCGACTATTCGGTCAACGGCCGCCGCGAGAAGCAGAATGAAGGCTATTCGCGCACCATCAATTTCTCGGCCCGCAACATCGTCGACACGACCGCGCCTTACGAGCTGGTGTCGAAGATGCGGGCATCGTTCTGGGTGATCGGCCCGCTGCTGGCCCGCATGGGCGAGGCGAAAGTGTCGCTTCCCGGCGGTTGCGCCATCGGCACGCGGCCGGTCGACCTGTTCCTTGAAGGCCTGCAGGCGCTGGGCGCCGACATCGATGTCGACACTGGTTATGTGCTGGCCAAGACCAGGAACGGCCGCCTCGTCGGCAATCGCTATGTGTTCCCGAAAGTCTCCGTCGGCGCCACCCATGTGCTGATGATGGCGGCGGCGCTCGCCAAGGGCGAGACGGTGCTGGAAAACGCCGCCTGCGAGCCCGAAATCGTCAACCTCGCCGAATGCCTCAACGCCATGGGCGCAAAAATTTCCGGCGCCGGCACTCCAACCATCACCATCGATGGCGTCGAATCGCTGTCGGGCGCGCGCGTGCGCGTCATCCCCGACCGCATCGAGACCGGGACCTATGCCATGGCTGTGGCCATGACCGGCGGCGATGTCGTGCTCGAAGGCGCCCGCCCCGAGCTGCTACAGACCGCGTTGGATGTGATTGCCCAGACCGGTACCGAGATCACGCCGACCAACTCCGGCATTCGCGTTAAGCGCAACGGCGCCGGCATTTCGCCGGTCGACGTCACGACGGCGCCCTTTCCGGCCTTCCCGACCGATCTGCAGGCGCAGTTCATGGGCCTGATGACCATGGCCAAGGGCAAGTCGCGCATCACCGAGACCATCTTTGAAAACCGCTTCATGCATGTGCAGGAACTGGCCCGGCTCGGCGCCCACATCACGCTGTCCGGCCAAACGGCGATCGTCGACGGCGTCGCCAAGCTGAAGGGCGCACCCGTCATGGCGACCGATCTGCGCGCCTCGGTGTCGCTGGTCATCGCCGGTCTGGCGGCCGAAGGCGAAACGACGGTCAACCGCGTCTACCACCTCGACCGGGGTTTTGAGCGGCTGGAAGAAAAGCTCTCCAATTGCGGCGCGGTGATCGAGCGGATTTCGGCTTGACCGCACGGCAGTTGCTTCAGACAGACAGGCGTCTGGTGCTGCCTCCATTCACCGCCAACACTTCAAACCCGAGGCGCTAGCCTCGGGTTGAATTTGTGTCGCGGTTGCACCGACCGGAAAGACCGCCTAACAGAAGGCTGAAACCAACTTTCAGGTGTGCATTCGGCATGGCAGCCCTCAAACTCATTGCGCTCGACGATCAGGATCTGAGCATCGTCTCGGCTCACGTCCAGGACGCCGTGATGAAGGTCTCGGATCTCGAATACCTGCCTTCGGCCAAGCGTTTCATATTGACCATGAACCGCTTCGTCTGGGAGGCGAAGTCCGGGCTGTTCAGCAAGCACAATGAGCGGCGCCAGGCGGTGTTGCATTTCGACCGCGTGCTCGGCGCCAAGACCAGCGGCATTGCCCGCGATCGGCCGGCCGAGGTGCTGTCGCTTCTGGCAATCAGCTTTATCGAAATCAGCAAGCCGGCCGGCATCGTCGAATTGGTCTTTTCCGGCGGCGGCGCGATCATGCTCGACGTCGAATGCATCGAGGCGCGGCTTGCCGACATAGGCGGCGCCTGGGAAGCGACCTCGCGTCCGGTGCACAGGGTGTAGAGCATGATCCCAAAAAGTGGGTGCCGGTTTTTGTTGGACAAAACGGGAATCGTTTGTCCAGAGATCATGCTCCAACAAAGGGTTAGATCGTGATGAGATTTCAACCAAGTCTCATCACGATCTAGACGCAGCCGATGGCCATTACGCTTATCCAGTCCGATGCCGGTTTCGAGCAGCGTTTCGCCGCCTTCCTGACCACCAAGCGGGAGGTATCGGAGGACGTCGACACTGCCGTGCGCGCCATCATTGCGCGGGTTCGTGCCGAGGGCGACGCTGCCCTGGTCGACTACACGCTGAAATTCGACAAGGCCGACCTCAATAGCCTCGGCATCGCCGTGTCGAAGGACGACATCGCGCAGGCCTACAAAGACGCCGATCCGCAGACGGTCGAGGCGCTGAAATTTGCCCGTGACCGCATCCGATCCCATCACGAGCGACAAATGCCCAAGGACGATCGCTATACCGATGCCGCCGGGGTCGAGTTGGGTTCGCGCTGGACGGCGATCGAGGCGGTCGGGCTCTATGTGCCGGGCGGCACGGCAAGCTATCCAAGCTCGGTGCTGATGAACGCCGTGCCGGCCAGGGTGGCGGGCGTCGAGCGCATCGTCATCGTCGTGCCGGCGCCGGGCGGCATCATCAATCCGCTGGTGCTGGTGGCCGCCGATATATCAGGCGTTTCAGAGATTTACCGCGTCGGCGGCGCGCAGGCGATCGCCGCCCTTGCCTATGGCACCGAAACGATCCGGCCGGTCGCCAAGATCGTCGGGCCCGGCAATGCCTATGTCGCCGCCGCCAAGCGCCAGGTGTTCGGCACGGTCGGCATCGACATGATTGCCGGACCGTCTGAAGTGCTGGTCGTGGCCGACGGCAGCAACGATCCCGACTGGATCGCCGCCGATCTTCTGGCGCAGGCCGAGCACGACGTGTCGGCGCAATCGATCCTGATCACGAACGATCCTGCGTTCGGAAAAGCAGTCGAACAGGCGGTCGAGCGCCAATTGCTGAGCCTGCCGCGCGCCGAGACGGCGGCTGCCAGCTGGCGCGATTTCGGCGCGGTGATCCTGGTGGAGACCATCGAAGCCGCGCTGCCGCTGGTCGACCGCATCGCCGCGGAACATGTCGAGCTTGCTATCGACGATGCCGAAGGCTTCCTGGCCAGGATGCGCAATGCAGGTGCTGTGTTTCTGGGACGCCATACGCCCGAAGTCATCGGCGACTATGTCGGCGGCTCCAACCACGTGCTGCCGACGGCGCGTTCGGCGCGCTTCTCTTCGGGCCTGTCGGTGCTCGATTTCGTCAAGCGCACCTCGATCCTGAAGCTCGGGCCGGAGCAGCTGAGAGCACTTGCGCCGGCGGCGATTGCGCTGGCCAAGGCGGAAGGCCTCGACGCGCATGGCCGCTCCGTCGCCATCCGGCTGAACATGTAGGCGGCGATGGCGGACGGCGATCAAACCCGCGCAAGGCTGATCGATGTCGAGCTCGACGAGTCGATCGGCCGTTCGACGCCCGATGTCGAACATGAGCGCGCGGTGGCGATCTTCGACCTGATCGAGGAGAACAGCTTTCAGCCGGTCAATGATGACGGCGCCGGGCCTTATCGGCTGAAGCTGTCGCTGGCCGAATCCCGGCTGGTGTTTGCGGTCGCCCGAGAGGATGGTGCTGATGTCGTCACCCATATCCTGTCGCTGACGCCGCTCAGGCGCATCGTCAAGGACTACTACCTGATCTGCGAAAGCTATTACGACGCCATCCGCTCCTCGACGCCAAGCCATATCGAGGCGATCGACATGGGCCGGCGCGGCCTACACAATGAAGGCTCGCAGACGTTGATGGACCGGCTTGCCGGCAAGATCGACATCGACTTCGACACGGCGCGGCGGCTGTTCACGCTGGTCTGCGTGCTGCACTGGCGGGGTTAGACCTGACTGGGGCGCCCCGCTCGATCCTGTTTTTGTGCGGCATGAACGCCGTGCGCTCACCGATGGCCGAGCAGCTGGCGCGGCGCATGCTGCCGCCGGCCACTTTCGTCGCCTCTGCCGGCGTGCACAGGGGCGAGCGCGATCCGTTCGTCGACGCGGTGCTGGCCGAAGAGGGCCTGACGCTGGGC
This sequence comes from Mesorhizobium sp. P170090, assembly GCF_057786115.1. Taxonomy (NCBI): domain Bacteria; kingdom Pseudomonadati; phylum Pseudomonadota; class Alphaproteobacteria; order Hyphomicrobiales; family Phyllobacteriaceae; genus Mesorhizobium; species Mesorhizobium sp. P170090. The sequence goes on along the minus strand of NZ_JBYNWH010000001.1, from coordinate 2,128,682 downwards.
GAGCGCCAGCCGCGCTCGATGGACGATCTCGAGGACGATTATTTCGACCTGATCGTCACCCTGGCGCCGGAAGCCCACCACGCCGCGCTCGAACTCACCCGCTCGCTTGCCGTCGACGTCGAATACTGGCCGATGCCGGATCCGACCGATGTCGGCGGCAGGCGCGAGCAGATCATGGCCAGCTATCGCGACGTGAGAGAACGGCTGAGAGCGCGCATCAGCCGACGTTTTCTGCTTCCGGAGGTAAAAAACGCGGCGGATTGATGCATGTCGCTCAAAAGCGGTCCCGGTTTTGAGACAACGACATGCATAAAACGAAAGCTTGGAGCGCGTCGCATATGACGCGATCTAAGCGTGTTCACAAGCGCACGATTATCATATAGGTTCCGCCGAAATTCCGGCCTGGGCGCTCCAGGGCGCCGGAACTGCAATCCAAGCAAAGGTATCGAATGCCGAAGGAAGAAGTCCTCGAGTTTCCGGGTGTCGTGACGGAATTGTTGCCCAACGCGATGTTCCGGGTGAAGCTCGAAAACGAACACGAGATCATCGCCCATACGGCCGGCCGCATGCGCAAGAACCGCATCCGTGTGCTGACCGGCGACAAGGTCCTGGTCGAGATGACGCCCTATGACCTGACCAAGGGCCGCATCACCTACCGTTTCAAGTAACAGTCCGGCGCGAACCGCGATGAGCATCCTGCAGAAGCTCGTGCTTGCCTCTGGTTCGCCGCGCCGGATCGAACTGTTGCAACAGGCCGGCATCGAGCCGGACCGCGTGCTGCCGGCCGATGTCGACGAAACGCCGCTGCGCGCCGAACATCCGCGCTCGCTGGCCAAGCGGCTGTCGAAGGAAAAGGCCGAGAAGGCTCTGGCCTCGCTGAAAAGCGAGGAAGACTATGCGCCGGGCTTCGTGCTGGCCGCCGATACGGTGGTCGCGGTCGGACGCCGTATCCTGCCCAAGGCCGAGACGCTGGACGACGCCGCCAATTGCCTTGGACTGCTTTCGGGCCGTTCGCACCGGGTCTATTCCGGCATCTGCCTGATTACGCCGGGCGGCAAGCTGCGCCAAAGGCTGGTTGAATCCAGGGTTCGCTTCAAGCGGCTGCCGCGCGAGGAGATCGACGCCTATGTAGCCTCCGGCGAATGGCGCGGCAAGGCCGGCGGCTATGCCGTCCAGGGTCTCGCCGGGTCGTTCGTCGTCAAGCTGGTCGGCTCCTACACCAACATTGTCGGCCTGCCGCTCTACGAGACAGTGGCGCTGCTTTCGGGCGAAGGCTTCAAGGTCCACACCAGCTGGCATACCGCGCGGCCATGAGCCTGGACGATAAGGTCACACCACTGCGCCCGAAGCGCCCCTGCCCCGAATGCGGCAAGCCGTCGGCGCGCGAGACCTATCCGTTCTGTTCGAAGCGCTGCAAGGACATCGACCTCAACCGCTGGCTGAAGGGCGCCTATGTCATCACCGCGCGGGATGACGAGGACGAGAGCGACGAGCCGAAGTAGGGTTTGGGCGGTGCCGGCCGCGCAATTCCACTTCGCCGACCTTACGCAATTGCTGCTTTGCCGGCGTCGGTATTGTCTGCGACAATTGCCCCGGAAAATCAGCGCTTAGGCGCTGGACAGGCCGAATTCCCGTGCTATAACCCACGCGCTTTCAAGGGGTGCCCCACGGCGCTTTCCTGAAATCCGGTCGGGCGATGTCTCGTTTGCCGGCGAGGCCCAGATAGCTCAGTTGGTAGAGCAGCGGACTGAAAATCCGCGTGTCGGTGGTTCGAATCCGCCTCTGGGCACCATCCCCCCTTCTCCCGGCACTCCCTTTCACCGAACCTTCTACGCTGCAGCTTCTGCAACCGCTTGGAATTGTTGGTCTTTTGCAGTCGCATTGCGCGGTTAAGCGGGACACGGAGCGCTTCAGGAGCATTTGGTCCAACGAGGCGGGGGGATGGTATTTCCGTTGGTATTCGACATCCTGATGGTATCGAAACAGCCAAGGGAGACCTGACGAATGCCCCTCTCCGACGTGAAATGTCGAAATGCCCGCCCTGCTTCCAAGCTTGTGAAATTATCTGATGGGGGCGGGCTGCAGCTATGGGTACAGCCCACGGGCTCTCGCCTCTGGCGGCTCGCCTACCGCTTTGACGGCAAGCAGAAACTGCTCGCGCTGGGCAGCTATCCCCTTATCTCTCTCGCCGAGGCACGGGAGGCGCGCGATGACGCTAAAAGGCTTCTGCTAGCTGGCGTCGACCCTGGAAAGGAACGCAGCTTGCGGAAGGCCGATTCGGCAAAGGATACCTTTCGCTCAATCGCGGACGAATATGTTGACAAACTAAAGAAGGAGGGACGTGCTGACCGGACGATCAGCAAGGTCAAATGGCTGCTCGACTTTGCCTATCCGATAATTGGCGACAAGTGCATTCGGGAGATCGACCCGGCCACCATCCTTACCGCCCTCCGCCGCGTGGAGGTTCGCGGTCGATACGAGTCGGCCAGGCGACTGCGCTCCACGATCGGCAGCGTGTTTCGATACGCAATCGCGACCGCACGCGCCGAGACAGATCCGACCTTCGCCCTCAGAGGCGCACTCATCAGTCCGACGGTAACGTCTCGCGCCGCGATTACCGATCCGAAGGCCTTGGGCGGTTTGCTGAGGGCGATCGATGCATTTGACGGACAGCCTACAACCCGGGCCGGTCTGATGCTGATAGCGCTGCTGTTTCCCCGCCCCGGGGAGCTTCGCGTCGCTGAATGGGAAGAGTTCGATTTTGAAAGCTCGGTGTGGACCATCCCTGAAGCACGCATGAAAATGCGACGGCCGCACCGCATACCCCTATCAAAGCAGGCGATCAGCGTCCTGACTTCACTCAGGGAAATTTCTGGTGGTGGATCGCTGCTGTTTCCTAGTGTTCGATCGGCTTCACGTCCGATTTCCGACAATACGCTAAACGCCGCACTGCGTCGTATGGGTTACGGCAAGGAAGAAGCTACCGCGCACGGCTTTCGAGCAACGGCATCAACTTTGCTGAACGAATGCGGCGAGTGGCATCCGGACGCGATAGAGCGGCAGCTGGCCCACATTGAGAACAACGACGTTCGGCGCGCCTATGCCCGGGCAGAGCACTGGGAGGAGCGCATCAACATGATGCAGTGGTGGGCCGATTATCTGGATGAACTTAAGAGCAAAAACCCGCGGGTGAACTCAACCGAGGGACGCCGCAAGCCTGCTGTCCATACGATAACGCGACCATCCACTTTGAACCCAACAGCGGCCGTTCATCAAAGGCCGATACAAATCTCCAACCGCCGGAAATCATACTGACCGTCGAAAAACGCCGAAACTCGTCGCCAAGTCGTAGGCCCGGAGGGGGCAACTTTCTTTCCAGGACACTATTAAGGTTACCGGATGATGACGGTTGGTTTGGGGCCGAAAGCGGAAGGTCCGTTTTCGGGATTCCTGGGTCAAATTAACCCCTCAGGCCTCGAGCTTTTCGCCGTCAAAACGGCTGTGGAGGGATTGGCAGGCTATACCGCTGACGAAGCGCACATGTGAAGACCCGAGGATAAGTAACGCGCTTGGTCACGCGGGCGCTGCCGACCGGTTGGTCGAAACTGGCGCTGGTACTCGCTATTCACGAAATTGCCGATCACCCTGACGAGGTCCACTAAGCAATGGTGAACGTCATTTCTGAAGTCGCAAGCAACTCGGCCGCCCTGCTCCATTGAGGTCAGCCATGCCTTCGCGGAGCCGGCGCAATCTCTGCTGGAGCCTGCATGCTTCTTCAGGCGCAAGCGCTGTGTCTCAGTGCGGCATGAATCCTTTTCTCAGCCAAGCCAATATCTTGCTCCCATTGAGGACCCTGCGGACACGCCCGGCGGCCCAGCCAGCCTGCATGGTGGCGCCGGTGTGGCAACTGCAGACGATCTCATGCAACTGCCAATCGGAGAGTTCGAAGAAGCGTCTGGCTTCCCCGTAGGTATCCGATTGCATGCCCGATGCACGCAGCAGTGGATCGTCAAAGGCGACACTGATCGCCGATCCGACCGCGCGCGCTTCTCCGCGGACAGAGGGATGCAGATGCTCAGTCCCGGTGAGAGCCACAAGGGAGCGCGTCGGATTTCGATAGAGCAGTTCCGCCCACCGCTCTATCCGTTGCGTCCTTGTAGCCAGCAGAGCCGGCGATAGTGGACTGATGTCCGCGACTGACTGGAGTTGATCGAGTGTCTGGTGCTTCATGACTGCCTCCTGTTGGTCGTTCCAATCCCTAGGCCTTTGCTGCAGGATTGGCTCACACGCTAAGCCGCCTCGTAAAGGAGCGGCGGCCGATCAGGTGTTGCCACCAATCGCCCACAGGCACCGCGCGGCGGCATCTGCAGCGACACCAACTGCATTCCTTCGCCAATGTTCAGCGGGATGAAAAACTGTGCGGCCGGCCGACCCGACGGTCCCGGCTGGCGCACGCAGATCCTGGACTGCTGGACGATGATGACGCAGGCCTGGAAAGGCGGCTAGGTTGGACCTTGCTTTTCAGGCTTGACCATGATGTTTCACTACCCGCTCGGTCATCGCGGGAAGGCCAGGAGCAGAGCCGCTGGCGGCAACGATGAGTTGCGGACGAGGTCGGGCCGTGGAGGACGACGCCCTTGGGCCGCCAGGTCACTGAAGGACCAACCGAAGCGGCGCTTCGGGCGTAAAAGCGACGTCCTTGTAGGTCTGCAATGTCTGCTTATGGAGGAACGGCGGGCAAGGTCTCTTTGACCGGCATGAGGCGCATTTCTGACCGGCAGTTTTGGGGCCGATTCCAGACGGTCTGCTCTTGGATCATTGCTGGAGGATAGCTGTCGTTGAGCGTAACCTGGTTTCAACGGCGACTTCCAACCCCCGAAGCGGTCGTTCACTAGCTCGCATTAGCGACTGACTAAAATCTCGTCGTAGTTCTAAATCGCGATTCGAGATTTCAACTGTACTTCGCGACAGGTTCAAGCGCGGCGGCACCCTTGGAGCTCGCCCCGCGAGTAAATTGTTCCAGCCGGCGGTTTAAGCGGCTATGGTACTGACATCGCCAACAATCAGCATCTGCAGAGACCTCCGAGGCCGTACTTGATCCAACAGCGTGCAGCACTTGTCATTGGAAATGCCAACTATACCGGCCAGAACACAAAGAAGCTGAGAAACCCCGTCAATGACGCGACGGCGATCGCGAGGAAGTTAAAAAAATACGGGTTTGGTCTAACATCGGTTTCTGATGGCTCATTTGTCCAAATGCGCACCGCGCTGAGCACATTCCAAGGCACGATACAGCCGGGCGGCGTAGCTCTGGTCTTCTTTGCAGGTCACGGCATCCAGATTGACGGCGAGAACTTCCTTTTCGCCTGTGATACGGATGCAGGAGGTGAAAACCAGGCGAAATATTCGTCCCTTTCGCTCAACCAAGTCATCGATGTCCTCGACCGATCGAAGGCGGACACGAAGATCATCATTCTCGATGCGTGTCGTGAAAACCCGTTCGAGGCTGCGTGGCATCGATCGGGCGCAAATCGAGGGCTTGCCTCAGTTTTCGCTCCGCGCGGGACGATCATTGCCTATGCGACGTCGCCGGGTCATATAGCGGCCGATGGGTTGTCCAGCAATGGCGTGTATACCGGCGCGCTGCTGCAACATATTGACGTGCCGGATACTCCGATCGAGACTGTCTTCAAGCGCGTGCGCAACACCGTCGCCGCCGATACCGACGGGAAGCAAATTACCTGGGAACACACTTCCTTGGCCGGGGATTTCTATTTCAACACGAGCGCCATGAGCTTCGTAACCACCTATGCGTCGTCATCACTCGCGGACAGCCTTTTCGTGCTCGATCCAGGCAAAACCTCACACCAAATCATCCGAGGCCTGAAGAGCGTGGACTGGTACACGCAAAACCCTGCGATGGACCGTCTGACGCCGACCTTCGCGAACACGGTCAAGGACGAGACGCTCTTCGTCTTGGGCCGCAACATCTATCAGGCTGCGCATGGCGGCGCCCGATCGGCAGAAGCCTATATCCGGAATTTCTTAGGCAAGACTAGCGGGATGAAGCCTGAAAAAATCCGTCCGCTGCTCGATGGCATCCTTTACGAGATTTTCTTCGACTCGAGAGGTGAACTCCGTGAAGCCATTAAAGGCAATATGTTCAGCGATGCGTTCGAGCTAGAGAAATTCCCGCAGTTCAAGGACAGCTTCGAGTTCATCGCCGAAACCCTGATCGGAGCGCACGGTGATTTCTACAGGGTGCCTGGCAAAGGCCATATGCTATCCGCGTCGGTCGTCACGAAGGCCGAGAAGCGCGGCCGTCTGGTCACGGGCGTGTTCGTCGACACGGTGAACGTCTTTAGCCTGAGCGATCCTGAATATGCAGTGGAGGAAGGCGAACCGACGCCGGCGCGAAGCGTAAGCCAAGACGCTTTCGAGGAGGAACTCGCAAAGGAGCTGATCGTCCCGAAGGGATTGCTGCAGGTGAGATACACACCGGCGCTTCAACCCATCGATCCAATCCGGTATCCCTATGGCTGGGGCGTCTCAAAAAAATAGCCTGAGGAGCTGTGAAATCGTGTCAGCGAGCGCAGAACCCCAGTCCCGACAACTATGTCAGCAAACCACCCCGCGCTGGCCGTTGGCGTCGATCTGACCGATCGGCGCCAGGATGTGGATTTCCCGAGGCAGATTTGGGCCGGAAGCCGCCAGTCTGCTCCCGGGCGATATCTACGATAAGCTGCCTTGCAACACACGATCGTTCCCAATCGCATGGACCGTCCAGCGCGCACTCCGGAAGCGCGTTGAGGCCCCAATCTCGACGCGGCACGACTGCCCTGCTTGACATGAGCGATGCAGGCGCGCAGATCGCCGATTGTTAAGGCATCACGTCCGTCGACCATTTTCGCAAGGTCGCGGAGCGCCCCTGATCATTATATGTTCGCCGCGATGTCACAGGGGGAGTTAGCCAGCGTGGCCAGCCAGATCGAAGAACTGATGCGGCGGGGCACCAATCGGGCTCGAGACGAGCGCCTGGCGGTCGCGCGCTACCGCAAGCGCGCCAGGCGAGGCGTGAGTGTGTTGGTGCATGACATTGAGCCGCAGTCAAAGAGGATGCGGGACGCCGATCGAGACCGGTTCCAGACAGCGGTGTCTGAACAGATGGCGACCTTCTCGCGGGCACCGTTCAATGGACCCGTCGCGCTGAAGATCGACCTAGCGACCACCAGCCGAACTGCGCCGCAGGCGCACACGATCGCGAAGAACCTGCTGGATCTCCTCGGGAAACGGCGGGCGGGGGTGCCGGGAATGCGTCGGCACCTCCTCTACAAGAACGATGCTCAGATCCAGGCGCTCTCCGTCAGCTGCCGGCACGGCGAAGATTATCCGATGATCCATGTGGCCGGCCGGCCCTTGTCGGCGCTGCTCGACGATATGGAGCTTGCGGCCGAAGCGATCCGTGTCGACGAGATGGAGAATTATGGAGACGTCTACCGGTGGGACCAAGAGGAAGAGGCTATGGAGGATCTTCGCAACCTGATCCGCGATGAGCGTGGGCAGCGCGAGCGGCTGGGTGACGACTTCTACGACGCGTACTTCAAGATGCTTCGCTGGAGCGCGCAACGCGCTCTGCTCGGGTGTAGCGGCATCGACATCCCTGTCCTCGGTTGGATGTACGGGCGTCCGGAAGGGTCGACGCCGATTCTGCCGCCCGATCAATGGGCGCTGCTGATCGGCCGGTCCAAGCTGCGCCTTCAGCTGGGCGACCTTCCGATCACCCCGGGCAGCTCAGGGGCCTTCAAGCGCAGGGTTGAGGAAGAGATCGCAGCCTTCAAGCAGCGGTGGGACTGGGTCATCAGTCCGCTGGTGATCGCCGTCGCTCTCCAGGTGGTGGTACGTCCGAGCGCAGCGACCCCCGCAGCAGTGCTTCACGACCTGGACAACATCGTCCGCGATTACCTCCTGCCCCGGATCATCCCGTCATTCGGCACGGTGACCGATCATCGTTGGACGATCGACTTCGACGAACTGCGCCGACGTGATCCCGTTCTCGCGGACCGATGGGGTCCGAACCCAACGCCGCCTCCGGGCACGAAACAGGGTGTGACGCGGTACGAGGCGTGGCGGCTTCCACCGGTCGAGGGCGAACCCGGTTTCGTCAGCGTCGCGCTCGTAGCGGATATGGACGGACGCGGCGATACGTTCGACCGTATCGACGAGTGCTCGCGCAAGTGGGCTGATGCACAGTCGAGCACGTCTGGTAAGCGACAGCGATGGTGATGATCCGGGACAAGGACGACAAGCTTGGTTGATTTGTTCTGTCTCGGGCCCGGCCATGGATCGCGGTCTATGAGACCTTCGCCGACCCAAACTTCGTCGGCGAGTACGCGCGGGAGCCGGATACACGCTTCTGGGGGATGTATGTCGCCTGCCGGCTGCTCGATCCCGGCAAGACGCTTCTGCCAACTGCAGGTTCACATGCCGAGGCGACCGGGCACTACGTCAACCACATATTCCTCAGCGATACGGTGGACGGTGTAGTGAAGTGTGCGCCGACATAGTGTCTGAACCATAGTGCTACACGTTGACGGCTGCTCTTAGGATAATTAACCGATCATCGGAGCGGCCGAACTGAGGCTGCCGTTCAGACCGTAGAGAACTCGGGAGGAGATGCTGACGCCCGCGGAATACGTGCCAGAAGTCGATGCCTTCCGCACTATCAAAAGCCGAATCTAGTATCCTACTTTGTCCATAAGCACCCGCAACTCGGGCTGAGGCGCGACCCAGAAAGTTCGAAAAGCTTCCAGGAAACCCCAGCCCAAACTGGATGCCTTCTAGGCAGCCTTGCTCCGCGACCATTTTCGGTCGGCGCTTATCTCCCGTTTCTCCCAAGTTGAGCAGCGTCCGGGGATCTATGATCGACGTACCGATGACGCCAGCCTGGATGAGAAGCCATCAACTGTAGTCGACCCTTTGGGCGTCTGCTTCCTCCTAACCGCCGGAGGAGAAGCCGCAACACGAGGAATGGGCGGAGAACGTATCCAGACCCTCAATCGCCTGGGGCGGGTTCATGATTCGCTGAGCGATCGGATCGTCTCTCAGCGCCGGATCCGACGCGACAGCCAATTTCAACGCATTTACCGTATCCTTGGGAAGAAGGATCTCTAAGCTGCCGCCCGGGCCGTTTTTGTCCAACCAATCGCGAAAAACCTGTTCCTTGCCATGTCTGCGATACATATCGAGAACTTGAAATATATCCCGCGCCGCAAACGACACAGGCTCGTCAGCCGTCATGAACGTGACAAGATTGCGTGGATCCGATTGGTCGGACATGGAGATACCTTCCTAGTTAGTGTTTATCTGGACAACCGTCTGGAAAGCCTTTCTCGCAATCGAGCGGTCAACAGCGCGCGCGGCGTTTAGTGAAGTTGGGTCACCCGTTGCTGACAAGAACTGCCCCTCGTATTGGCCTCGGGCGTCCCGGAAATCACTGTTAGCAGACTCGGGTATCGACAAGCCGATGATAACTTTATGCGTGTCGATGCGCTTTGTTTCCGCAACAAGTCCTGCCTCTGCGAGCCGGAAGCTGCGTTCTGGCAGGGGATTGAACACCACCTTCGGGGAGGCCGTCCCGCTAATCGTCGTTTCGAAATTCAGGGTCTCAGTAATAGTCGGTGCACTTCCTGTTGCGTCTTTCTTAGCTGCCAAGTTGCCGAGCAGGCTTAGGTAGACAAAATTGTGCAGCATGCCCTCGACGCCTATTTGACCCGCGATCGGGTAAATGTAGTTGGGTCCGACGATCTTGCCTCGACAGCCCCCGTAGGGCGGATGAGCGATTAAGTTATCAACTTTGTCAGTGACGGTAAATTCTCGCGTGTTCTGACGGGAACGATCCAAACTGGCATCAACTCCGAGCTCGAACAATCTTGCGGGAAATTTATCGAGAAACGATGTAGATGCCGATAATTGGTTGTCCAATTTCATATCAAGTTCAAAGTTGTACGCGATACCACTTGACCAAAATAGAGACACCAGTTTTCTGGCATTGCCGGTAAGCGCCGAGGGGGAGAAGCGAGTAATTTCGTCGGGAGAGGCCTTCAGTTGGCGTCCGATTTGCCGCGAAGGATCGTCGACCCCCTCCCCGCCAGTCAAATAGTCGACAAGAGTATTGCGAATGCTCTGGCGCATTTCACAACGGATTTGATTCACGATTCCAAACGTATCAACGCCCGTCACCTCTTCCGGCAACGGTCTTATAGCACATCCGGAAACCATAGTTTGTGCTGCTATGACAGCCGTCAATATCCTTTTCAAGATAACGCCCGCCCTTGATTCGCCCTACATGATTGAATGAGGCATCAGGACATCTTATGGGCTCAGGAAACACTCTCTCTCTTTCTTTTCCACAGAACAGTTTGCTATACTGGCGATCAGGCTATCGATGTTCCATTCTGGCAGACGACGAAGTATGGGATAAAAATTGACCCATTGACATGCGAAAGCCCCGACCTACCGTTCGCATCTGGCATTCACACCGACATGCGCAAAGGGCACGATGGCCTCGCCACGCTGATCCAAGAACATCTGAAGAAGGATCCGTTCTCGGGGCATCCGTTCGTGTTCCGCGGCAAGAATACCTCGCTCCTGAAGATCCCTTTTGGGATGGCACGGGGCTTTGCCTGTTCACCAAGCGAATCGACCGTGGAAACTTCTGGTGGCCGGGTTGGCGGAGCCAGGTGGCTAGGTGCCGCTGTCGCCGGCGCAACTCGCGACGCTGCTCGAAGCGATCGATTGGCGTACGCCGGAGCGCTTCTGGCGACCGCATCTGGCCAGGTGAAATTCGCAGCAAAGACGCAGCAAATCGAGGGAAGTTGCTGCTCAGACACGGCTGATGTCGTCGAGGATCGCGACGGTGAGATCGAGCGTCTTCACTCGATCATCAAGCAGCTGCAGCGCGCGCAGGTCGGCTACCGTTCTGTGAATCGGCTTGGAAAATTGGAGGCGCCGATCGGGAGGGAGTTTTGGAAACCGTTTTACAGGGTAGCTGGCCTGCAGCGATCGTCACCACGGCAAGTTTGAGACTCGGCGCGGTCGCTAAAAAAGCAGTGGCTTGCCGGCTATCTCAACGAGGTCAACGAGGTCCGAAAGATCCGACCGTTGGGGATTGGTAGCAATAGTGCCCGAGGCGATAGGAACCTCGACACCGAGCTCTCTCCTAAACACTTGGGCGTCTGCCTCCACACTGACTCCGATGCGGCCGATTCTCAGTACCTTGAAACCACTTTGTTTCAATACGTCCGCAGCCAGTTTCATCCGCACTGGCTGGGAGCCAGTTTGTCCCGGCGGCATTCGAACACGTACCGTGGCCCTCGTTTTCATGACCAGTCACCTTTCATGGCGACCAAGCATACACGGTTGTCAGCCATATGGCAGGCGATTGGTTATCAAACTTGTGCGAGGGCTTTGGCCGCGTCGACGAGACCGTATCCAACCGCGTTGTTGGGCTGGCCTACGGCCGGGAATCCCATTGCATTGCGTCCTTGAGAAATCGGTGTGCATGACCCGGTAAGCATGGCTTTGACTTCGCTGGGCGACAGGGTGCGCCCCTTTGCCTTGGCTCGCTCAAGCATCAAAGCGACAACCCCAGCAATTTGCGGTGTCGCCGAGCTCGTCCCTGATGCGCCGACCCACATGGCGCTGCCTTGGCAGGCGGATTTCTTCGACTGTCGTGGTAACTGGTGGCCATCGCAGCGCCCCGATACCGTGCGAATTTCCGCATCGTCTCCGACTACGTTGCAGTGGGCGCGCGGGGTCACCAGCCACCTTGAAATGGTACACAATTTCTCAAAGTTGGGATTTGTCACTGCGCAAGTGGATCCGGCTGGCAACGTCGTATTCATCGAGACCCAGCGATCCGATCCAAACCTGTTCGCATGAGCAGAGAGCCGGAACTCAACCTCGATGCCCTGATCATCGGTGGCGGCCCGGCCGGCAGTGCCTGCGCAAATCGGCTGGCACGAGGCGGAGCTCGCGTCGCCATCGTCGAGTCAACGGATTATTCGGCCTTCCGTATCGGAGAAGTCATAGACTCTTCAGCCCAGTCGCACCTGTCATCTCTCGGTCTTGAAGCGCTGGAAACCCAAGCGTGGGCCTCTCGCTGCAGCGGCGTCATGGCCACGTGGGGAAGCGTGGCGAGCGAACCGCGGGTCCCGATGCTGGAGCTCCAAGGTCGAAGCTACCGTGTGGATCGCAATCGGTTCGACCAAGCTTTGTTCAATTCAGCAGTGCAGGCTGGCGCAGCAGGGTTTACGCGCAGCAGGGTAACAAATCTCGAAATCGACCAGCGCAAATGGAAATTTGCGCTGCAATCCGGCGAAGGCTTGGCTCAGGGTCGAACAGAATGGGTAGTGGCCGCTACCGGCCGAAATCGCCGGGCTCCCGGTACTCCGTCGCAGTCCAAACACCGGCTGGACCGTCTTATCGCAATCGCGATGATCGGCGGGGGCGAGAACTCGGGGGCGCATATCTTGCAAGAAGCACTGCATCTTCAAGCCGCGTCGAGCGGCTGGTGGTATTCGATAACAACTCCCAGCGGTCGTATCGTCGTGGTTTTTTTGACCGACGCAGACCTGCTCCCCGCGGGAAAACGAGCACAGTCCGAGTTCATGCTGACCCAATTGTCTCAGGTTGCGCTGCCGGTGCGTACAACGAAAATTGCCGAGACATGCTTGTTGGAGTACAGGTGGTCTGGGTTTGGCGCGGGATCCGGTATCCGAACTATCGGAATGGCGCAAAATTGGATAGCTACTGGTGACGCGCTCACCGCCTATGATCCGCTTTGCGGCAAGGGAATAGCATGCGCGCTTGGATCAGGCATTGAAACAGCCGACTTGATACTGGATTCCGGCTCACACGACGGCACGGCACGATCGAAGTGGGCGGATCGCGTCATGCGGGAATACAATACGCATGCAGTTGAACGACTCGCCAACTACGGGCTGGAGCGCAGATTTTCCGAATCGACGTTCTGGCGACGCCGGCAAGACTGAATTGTGGTGTGCAACGCTTGCGGGATGCGGCAGGGGCGCGACTTGCGGCAGATCTGAGCAAAAGTCGCGGGTGTCGGCCCCACCCAAATCTCCCATACCGAACACATTGCAAGTCTCAGCCAATGTGGCGAGCATGGCTGCTTCGGCTTGGCTGCTTGGCTTGTCCGCGAAACCGCGTTATTTGACGCGAGCCGATTGAAACGCAACATTTGCTACGGAAGTTTGGGGTAACTGCCTGTCACGCTTTAATCCACATTTCCCTAACGCGGGACAAGTGTTCGACGCGGACGCCCTTTGAATGTCCGCAGGAAATGGACTCCTGAGTCAGGGGAAATGAATGCATATACGTGCCGCCGCATCTGTTCAGCGCGCACACGACACGGGTTTGGTTGACACGGACTACCCAGTTCGCCGCAACACATACGGTTGGAAACGCGAGGTCGGTGCACGTCAGCCGGTCAATACGAGCGCTGTCGCCCAATCCGGGAAATCGATCAGCGGATTGCGGTTGCCTTGCATTTCGGAAATAGCCGCGTTGCGATGCAACTCCCATTCGTCTGGCGCCTCGTTCGTATGCCAAGCCAGCAGTGTCTTGAACCTACCGCCATCGTAGCGCCGGCCGATAACGCCCGGATAGCGCAGCATGAAATAGTGCGTCGCGCGCGCGACCGCGCCCTTGCCACCCTTTGGCTCGAATGTCTCCTCTTCAACACGGCCGCAGTCCTGCATCGTCCGTTCGAGTGTGTGCTGCACGAGAGGGAAGTTTGATCGGAAGCTGTTGCATCGTGTTTCGCAGGAGAACAGGTGGATGCAAATCGCCGCGCATCGGCTCCTTCTTCTCGAACCAGCTTTGTGGCACCACGTGCTCGCAATTGTACGGGAACTCGGCTTCGATCGTCGCCTCCAGCCCGGATGACTCCAACAAGCCTCGCTCAAGCAGCGCTTTTTTGGCTTCGAGCCGGTGGCGTTCGACTTCGATGTCCGCTTGTATGAAGATTTCGGGATCGGCTTCGAAGCCGGAGTAGATGCTTCGAACTTTGCCGTTCGGCCTGAGATCGACCCAAGGGTAGACGTACTTGGAGGGCTGGTAGTTCAGTGGCCTGGTGTGCGTCTGCGCAAGAAGCTCGACGACAGCCTCCGTGAAGTTTGGCAGTTCTGGCCTGACTCTCCCCCAATAGGCCACTCTCGCAACCTTGTCCGCAGCGCTGTCGTAGTACGGCCGGTCAATGTCATGCGGTGCAACGGAAGACCGAGCTGGCGTCTCTAGCCCGCGCGAAAGACGAGCACGCTCGTTGTCGGTGAGCTGGGAAGCAACCTCGGTATCCACGAGTTGAGGCGTCGATCCTCCCGAAAGCCTGACAAGGATCGGCCTGTGGTCCGATATCTCCAGAAACCTCTCCATCGTCCGGTCGAGTGCGATGATCATGAAATCGTCGTCGCTTGGAACCAAATTTGGCGATAGGAAAAGGTGGTCTATGAGGGATTTGAAAGGCGCCTTGATGTACGTGATTTGATTGTCAGCCGCATCCTTGGCAGTCAGCGGCACCAAGCCGGCACCAAGCAAATCATTCAAGTCCCCCGACTCGAGCGACGCGTTTGCGTCGCCCCCGATCAACCAATCGGTATCGTGACTCTCGTCATTAGCGAGTTCGGCCACAGCCGCAGCCAGCAGCCGCGACGCCATACGGCGGCGCAGGCTTCCCTCGTCCTTTGCCTTGAGGTGGATTGGGACGAAATTGAAACGTGACGCTGCATCGGGCAGCCTGGTGTTGACCTGAAAGAGAGCCGGAAACCTGTCGAATACTTTGCCATGCACCGCTTCGAGGCCGAGCGAACCGAAATCCCGGCTGGAAACATTAAACCAATGGTGGACTTTCTCGGGCCAGGCTAGCTGCGAGACCTCGACTGTCGCCGAATTCCACATGACCGTCGTGATTTGCAGCTCTGGTGCCGCGTCTTGGCTCGCGAATACTCGCCAGGTTGACACATTGTATTTTTCGGCGAGATGCCGGGCCAAAGCATCGGTCGCTTCCTGGCCCGATTCAACGAAAACCCAGACGTCGAGGTTCATCTCGACGACTATGCGCGCGACGCTGTCGAGCTTCTCCTCCGAGGGCTTGTTGAACCACTCGATATTCCAGAAGCCGATGTCGACGTCCTGATCCTCGCCGGAATATGCACTGACGACCCGCTCCATTCCACCGTTGCCGGAAACAGCCCTGCCAAGTGAGCCGAAGAACCCCATGAGTTCGTCAGCGCCGCGAAACAGCGTCATAAGTTGCCGAGCATTCTTGTCGCCATTTTGAGAATCCTGTTCGATGGCGGTCGCAAGCGCCGAGAATTTGATACCCTCATTCGACTTTTCTTGCGCCGCGTGGTGAAGCGCTACCGGCTCCCAAGCATCGTTGAAACCGGTGCCCCCGAGCTTCCCGCCTCGGTGTCCGATTCGTAACGAACGACACGAGCATCCTGCCAAGTTACCGTATTGTCCCTGATGGCGACTTCCTTCAGCCGGCCACTCGGATGCTAAATGATGTTTAGCTTGTCCTTGTCGCCAACGCTGAACGTTTGCCGTAACAGCGACATGTGGCCGAAGGTTGTGCCGGGATCACCGTCCACCGCGACAAGGCGTCAAGTCCACCGCTTCCATCCTCGGCTACTACTGGGCTTGTCCAAAACAACTTGTCCGGCCGTAACCTGACGGTTGACACTTGTCGCACGCTGCCGTCGGGAAGTGCCGCGAAGTCAAACAATCCTCGGCTCCGCGCCGCGACGTCGCGGTTGTTGATGACGTGATGGTTTGTGCAGAGAATTCCCGGCGCGACAAGAAAGCCCGTGCCACTCCACGAGCCAGAATTGCCCTCGTAGTCGATACCCCAAGCTTCGATCTTGCAAACCGCACGTGACCGCGCCGCCCCCTCTTCCAACCAATATGCCGGCCGCAAGTCGTTCGAGCCGAGTATTTGCTCAAGTTTCTCGAACATCGTGCTCGCCGTTTCCGTCAAGCCTTCGAATTTCTTCGGCCGTTTCTGACGGCTGTCTTCAATCAGCTTTGGGTCATGGGCGAGGTTGTCCAACCCCCAATTCTTGCTCGTAGCCACGCTTTTCGCCGCGGCCATAAGCGGCTGTACCATTTTCTGCTTCCGTGAAATGTTCTCACTGCTGCCCGACATTGTCCCTGCCCCCTGATAGTGTTGGATGGAGATGGTGGCCGCCATAATCGGCGACCAAACGTTGCTCGATGTGCTGGCTCACAACTCGGTGGTTGAAGGGCGTATTCGCCTTACGCAATTTCCCTGAGCGAATTCCACTGAGGAACCTGGGACGGTGCGCACTGTTGTCAGCCCTGCCCTCCGGAATAGCGTCGATAGCCGCCCCCATGCGTGGACCGTCGGAATATATGCGTTGCGTATGTCGCGGCGGTGTTGTCGATGTGGATGATCGTGGCATGGCCGCGGCCTCTGTCGGCTGTATTCAGCCGAACCAGCGCGGCATAAATCGCGCTCGTTTTCTTCGCGCCATACTTCGCGTCGAGCGCTGTGCGGTTGCTGACAATGACCTTGTCCACATTCGGCGTCAGCATTTTCAAGCCTCCTCGATACGAGACATTCTCATTTGCTGGTGACTACATGGCTTGACCGCCGGCGTCCCCTCGCGCCGCGCGTACAGGTTACGATCGACGTCATTTCGTGAATACTTTCGTGAGTGCCTTGGCGGTCCCCACGAACGCCGCCGCATCGTCCTCTGCCATGGAATCCGCCCCGAGCTTTCGAGCGCTGTTTCGGGCCTGAAAGAGTTTCGAGACGCCGTCGAGCAATTCCGCATCGTAGCCCCCCGCATCTCGAAGGATCTCGAGGTTTGTGTTGATCCGGCGCAAATCCTCGACCCCGCCGTGCCCGACCGCGGTTGCCGTCACGGCCGTCGCTAGTTCTCGCCACGCGTCCATCACTTGATCGTAGGGGGGCAGCCCTCGCCCGGGCGCAACCTCGATCGCGTCCGTTACTTCGATATTGGCGTTTTGTGTGGATTGCTTGGCTGCGTATGTCTGGACTTTGAATCCAGCCCCTTCGATCAGTCCGCCGTTCGGCATGACCTTGGTCAGCAAACCGGATTTGAGTTCCCGGAGACAGATCAATCCAAGCAGGATCGCGGTCGCTGGCCACGCCAAATGGCCGATGATGGCGGTCAAGTGTTCCATGGCTCACCGTTTTCAAACGACACCAGTTTCCTTGCTCGCCCCGCGCTAAACCAGGAGCAGCGGCTCGCGGTGACACGGTCAAAACGCATTTGAAGGGCTGGGGGTGCGGCGAGACGTGGGTTTGAAAATGGGAACCGAGCATTGAGCGGTGATTTGACCGGGCTCATCGAAATCCCCTCGTCCCGCGCTAGTTGTCGCCGACAATGCCAACCGTGACGTCAGCACTGTCCTGCTTGGTCTGGTTAACATTGCCGCCAACCGATGCACTGAGTTGAATTCTTGTCTCGATTCTGTAGACGCCGGGGCCATCGACTCGGACGTCGGCAACACCGTTTCCCGAAGCCGCGATCGGTCCGACTTCGCTGTCTCCCTTGGCGTCGCGCAACGACTTATTCTTCCAATCGACGATGCGTATTTCGCCGCCCGAACTTGGCATCCGCCGCCAATCAACCCGCAATATCGGGTTCCCCTCGGAACGAACCGTCACGAGGATTGTGCCAATCAAATCAGCGGACGCCGTCGCGGCGTTGTCATGACCGGTCTTGCCAATGACGCGGCCGGCCGCGCACGCTGCGGCCGTGACGTAATGCCCCCCGGTCGTGGCGATATCGTAGCTGAGCTTGAGCTTTCCATCCGCCACGGGGATGACGCTCGCCGTCGCTTTTGCAGATGAAATCTTGCGCTCAAAGTCATCGTCGCATTCGCTCGCCTCGGTGCCCGTGGCGAGCAACTCGGCGACTTGACCAATTGGCGCGCGGTGTGATGGCAGCGCCGGAATTTGGCCCCGTCCACCACCGCCGCCAACCGTAACGGTCGCGTTTCCGTCGGCCGCGAACAGTATGGTGTCCTCGCAGATCGGCTTTCCTTCGAAAACATCAACCGGCAGAAGCGTGACGCCGACAACGCGCGGTTCGGTCGACACTAGCGTGGCGCCGGTTGTTTGCTTGATATTTGAGCCGCCACCGATGGACGCGTCGAAAATGCCGCCCTTGGTGCCGGCGTCGAGCGTTATCACCGCGTTGTTGCTGTCGTAGAATTTGTAACTCAGTCCTTTCGCAACAAGCGAAGACGCGACGACCCTGTATTGCTTCGCCTTGATGCGCTCGACGCACAGTTCACGGAACGAGCAACTCCTCACCGCAGTCACCGCCAGGTTTTCGTCGAGATTGGTGAGCCATGCTTCGTCGATGGTCAGGTCGACCTTCTGGACGTCCGACCAGTCGGGTCCGGCTTTGATCGTGGCGCCGTCAAGTTGGGGAAGTTCGACCGCCGCGCCAACTTTCAGCCCGCCGTTTACTTCATACGACAAGCTCGGAATCGACACGCCGGATTTTTGCTCGGCTGTTTCCTTAAGCCCATTCGCGCCTGGCACCAAACAGCTGACGCCGGTTATGTCGGAGATTGGAAGCGGGAGCTTGTCGGAGCTGGGATTTGGGCTTGGTTGGTAGTTGATAATGGAGCCGGGGTGGACGAAGCTATCGACAGCCAAGCTGACCAAGCAGTCCATGCCCTGGGAGCGAACGTGGTCGCAGAGCCTGTCGGCAATGACAGTTGGTTTGCGCTCGTGGAAAAAATACCAGTAAGCGATTCCTGCCGCGGCTACGGCGATCACGCCAACGATGGCTGCTTGAGTTCGATTTGTCATCATTCACCCGCTTTGACCCGCGATTTCACGGTCACCGGCTTTAGTGATCGCGATGTTCGATTTGCTGCTTCGGGGCATCATTTTAAGTTGCGGCCGTCACATTGCGGCGACGTGAGTTTTCATTGGCCCCCAAAATCCAATCGGCAAGCGCGTCGCGCCGGCCGTCATGTAGGCGTGAGAACCCCGCTTTCTACAAAAGCGTCATTCGCCATAGTGCGCTTTTGTGCCGTCCACCCCTCATCCATTCTCCATCGCTCGCTTTCGGCTGGCGTTCATGTAACTGCCGAGCAACTCCGAAATCGCGGTGATCGCACTCGTGCCGCCGGCAAGCAGCCCGGCGGTCAAAAGCACGTCGACTGCCTTGAACGCGGCCAATTGGCAGCCGCTCGGCATTGGCGCGAACATTGGCGCCAGTATCCGTACGCCGACAAGGCTGACCGCCAACGAAATCAAAAACGACAACGCCAATCTCTCGAGATCAATCTTGCTCTCGGTAACCGCCAGATCAACATTGACGGTTTCCAATACTTTACCATGGTGATTGATTTGTTCCCGCGCTTCCGCGAGCATTGTATCCGGCCCAACGACAATGTCCTTAGCATGGGCCATCGCCGCAGGCTTACTTGACCGGAAAGCTTCCTTGATGACCTCTTCGCGAGTGTTGAGCGCCTTCTCCAAGGCGACGCGGTTGGCATTAAAAACCTTGCCGGCCACCCTGACCCTTTCCTCTTGCTGCTTGCGCTCCTCTCCAAACCAAATCTCACTCAGGACGGCCGTTGCTCGTTCCGTGACGGCCGCGATCGCAAGAAAACTGGCAAGGAGGTTCGGGATGACGCTGGTCAGGAGGTCGGCTTTGAAACCAACGCTTTGAAAACCGACATTCGTCGCCACCAAAACAGCCACCAACGCGGCTGCCGACGCACCCCATTTGCCAAGCAAAAAGCCCTTCATTCACCCCTCCATTTTTCGATATCGCCATCCCACGGCTGGCCGGTGGCGGGGCGCTGACGGGACAAGCGACGTTGCAACGCCCCGGACGACCGACCGACACCCCAATCGGCCTCGCATCACCAAGCCCCGCCTTGTCGCTGGTACTTGAGAAGCTGGCGAAACTTATTCGTGGGGGCGTCATCGCTCCCGAACTTATCGCGCTCCGCTCGCTCTATTTCTCCGACAATCGCCCTTGCGATCAGCGTAAGTTGGCGATCAAACGCGCTTGAACTGCCGCCTTCCTTCTCGATAGACCCGGTCCAAAGCAATTGTCCGGAAAGACGCGAAGATGGCTCGCTCCGTTGTCGTGGATTGACCATGCTGAGCCAGAAGCCAAGCTGTGTTGTCGTTCGAGGCGCAACGTGGAATGCGTACGCTTCGGCCGCGCTCGAGTGCGTGGGCCAGTTCCCTGCGCCGAACTCCACAATATTAAAGGCCCGATAGTTGGAGAGCGAGAAAACGATCCTCTCGTAGAGAGACGCGTCGACGGTATCCAGCCCGAACCCATTCAGCGCTCGCGTCAGCAGCAGGAGCGGTCGCTCGACCTTCCTTTTTGTCGTCGAATCTCCACAGTGTGACGCGGAAACGATGTCCGGCCGACCAGACAGGCGCGAGCGTGCCAGCTTGTCCCTCAGTTCTTCGAGTTGCGGTGGCGGAAAGCGCCCTCTCTCTCCTCGGTAGGCTTTGAGGCAGCGTGCATAGGTTAGCTCGGGCGTGTTGTTTCCACGGTTGGCTAGCGCATCCTTGAGTTTGTGGGTCCAAGCGGGCTCGTCCGCGGGATCATCATCAAGCAGTCGTTCGGCAATCGCGTCAGCCAACAACATCGGCAAGGTTGCTGTCGCCAAGATACGGCGCAAGGCGTTTAGAACCTGCTTCTTATACCACGCGCGTTCTATTGAAACCCATTCCACCAACTCTTCTTCGAGGCCACCCCCAAACTCAATGCCTTCAAGAAGCTCTTCGCGGTAGGTTTCGAGAAAAAGATTTGCATTCTCTTCCGCTCGATTCTCAATATGATTTGTGATCCCAACCAATTTCAAATTTTGCCGCAAACTGACAACGTCCAGAGAAATCTCGGAAAGCGCCAAGGACCGCATGGACCCGGCTGCTGGCACGATGTCTACCCCAGCAGTTTGCCGGCGAATACGAACTGATAGTTGCCGGAGCGCAGCCGCGGAAGCTCGTTCCGTGGACTGCGGCCAAAGGACGGACCTGATTTCCTGAACCTGCGCTGTAAAATTTCGGGTGGATGAAAGTAGGGCAATCAGAGCGTATCCCTTTGCCGGAATGCTGATCGAGCGGCCACCGATGCTAGCGGCAGGACGGCCCATAATTTTTACTTCGACAGCCAAGCAACAAGCCCCACATAATATTTAACCCGATGGCAAACATTACGCAACGTCAACCAATTTGCAAGAAATGATTCTATCACCTTCAAAATCTGGCTCAGAATAGCCAGCAATCAGATTTCCAGGTTGCAATTCGCCGCGTCCTGCCGACTATTTCAATAGTCACTCGCAACAACGACTAGCTGAGCGTGGGACTGCTCCTCCTGCGCGTGGATTGAGAATGACTTCAGGCCGTTTGCACTGCGGTCGCCACCTGCGGAAGCCATCGATAACTCTATCGATCCACCAACTCTGTTTCAGGTGCCGATTGCCCGCGCGTAGCCCTATTGGCTGTTATCGCATTTCTTCTCTGGATCGGGTTTCCATTCCGCAGCTTTGAGCAAGGTGCCCTGCTGGCAGGTGTCGGCGTCACCGCTCACAGTGCCCGTCACGATGCCGTACGTGCCAGGAACTGGCTTCGGGCTGGCATGCGTAATGTTGTAAAGCTTGTCCTTATCTTTCAGCACGACACAACCGCTTTCAACACCCTTCTCCGCACATCCTGAGACATTCACCTGCTGGGCTTGAGAACCGAATGTAAGCGCCGCCAACGCCGTGGTTGTGAAGATAGTTAGAGCGAGCTTTTTCATCTCATCCTCCTAAGGTCAGTTTTTGCTAAGCACATGCGCGTCGTTTGCCTTCAAGTGCCTGCATTCCTTCGATAAACGGTAGCTGCGTTCCGCGCCGGACCAGTAGCGAATAATCGATACCAAGGATCTTGCGGACGCTGGCAAGTGCGGCCTCATTCACCTCGATGTAGGCGACGATGTACCATTCGCCATTTTCTTCCCTGGCCATGCCCAGGGGCTCGGCTCGCCACTTCAGCGCGCCGTGGTGAGGCATGAAGTAGGTTTCCTGGACGCCGCCCACGGCGCCGAGGCCCTCGTCGAGCGCGTACTCCATCACCGCGCAGCACAGCTGTGTCAGCGTGCCTCTCAAGCCTGTTGAACGCTTGCCAGGAACGACGAAGGTGCGCGTCCACTCAGCCCAATCGGGACGTCGGGGAACACCCGACCTTTCACACATGTGAGGAAAGACCTCCGAGACCATGTGCGGCTCGCTCGTTGGGATCAATCGAGCTGAGGTCACCACACGACCATCTTCGAGACCCAGCAGGTACGTCGCCGCGTCCGTATCGAACTGGTCCAGCTCCCGACCGTCGGGGCTTGGAGGGCGCCAGCGCTTCTGATGCACGAAGAAGTCGTGCCGGCGGCGCAAAAACTCGTCGAACTCGCTTTCATAGAGGTGCTTATTAAGCGCATTGACGACATGAACAGCAATCATCGCGCGATCCCCTATCCTTCCCCAGAAGGATAGTTGCAGCCGCGCTAAAGTACGTCACCTGTCCGATCGGACAGTTGACAGGCCTATGGGTGGATTAGCCGCCTGCGAACCGCCTCAACGACCGCTTGCGTGGTTGTGCCGACGCCAAAGGCGTCACGTGCCTGCATTGCATGCCATTTAACCGTGCGCTCGGTCATGCCGAGGATTTGGGACGTCTCCGACAAGGTTTTGCCGGCCGCTGCCCACAGGAGCACTTCCTTTTCCCGCTCTGTAAGTACGCTATCAAACTCGCCATCGACGTGCGCCAACGCCTGGATTGACATGCCGGCGTAGACCGCCATCGTTACCAGTTGCACCTGTTGGCGGGGCGACAGACTGCACGCCTTTTGCGAAGAGGCGAAGGACAGCACTGATTGCCAATGATGGACGCTAAGCATCGGCACAGCGAAGCCGCTCCAGATGCCGAACTCCGTCGCCTCGCCTGCAACGCGTCGGGAAGCCTCTGTGTCAGACCATTTTGCCGGCACTTCGGCCCAGAGGAATGGCTTCAAAGTTTTTGCCGAGTAGATGCAGACGCCGTCAACTGCTGCATGCTCTGCCTCGATATAACGTTCGAACCAACCCTCAGGCCAGCCGTTCAGTTCAACCATTGGGGCAAGCTTTTGGCCGCCAAGGGGAACACCGCTCAGGATCAGGTGCTCGAAGCCCAGGTTTCGCACGGTATCGAGAAGATCGCTCAATAGCGGCCCGGTTGCCGTGTGCTTCCGGCAGCGTTCGACAAAGTCGAATACATCTGAATCGATCATCGAATAGACGCCCCAATTCGTATGCCCCGATGCAATTATGCGCCAACTTTGGCAGCTTGTAATATCTTATTAAAAAAGGGTAGTGGTGTTTCAAACTCACCCACTACGTTACATTGCGCCAAAATGACGCTCGAAGAACGCAAATATCCTGGTGAGCTTGCATCCGCACAGCAGGTTCACACCCTGGCGGAAGAATACCGTAGAGCAGCATGCCATCTCCTTCAACTCGGCCGACCCGGCAAGCCGCTTTCCCGAGCGCCGTTCAGAATGGCGGCAATCCATGCGATTGAACTCTATCTGACTGCGCTTTTGCTCCACTTTGGGCTCAATCCCAACCAGATCCGTAGGATGCAGCACGACCTGTCGGCGCGGACGGAACATGCTTTGGAGTCGGGGCTGCGACTTCGCGCAAAAACGGCCAAGCATCTTCAGTCCCTCAGCCAGAACCGAGAATATCTCGTTACCCGTTACTGCCCGGAACTCGCAGCAACCGCCTCGCAGTTAAACCGTCTGACCGCTACCCTCGAAGAGGTGGCGACAAAGGTCACTGTATTGATCACGCTGCCGCCGAGAAGGCCCAAGCAAGCACACTCGGCTATCGACGAGCTTGAAGGCCAGTATCCAGCCACCCTGTTGCAAGAACCGAAACCCAAGGACACGACAAGTGCGCGCCAGTAGCAACGGATCACACTGCAGCGGCAAATGGCATGCCACCGATGGGACACGCCAGCGTGCAATTCAACGTTGCTTTCCACGGTGATTTGAACATCTCAATCTCTCCGTGATAGGTCGGCGTCGGGATCTCTTATTTGCCGAGCGTATCGAGTGTGGCCTTGACAAGATTGCTATCTGGCCGCTTGCGCACCTACCGCCCTGGCTTCTTTGCGCGGTTGTTTTCGGCGGGAAAATGGAAGCTGACCCTGGACCCGAAACTGTCGGGACATTTCCGGCTGGCTCAAGATAGGGAAGTCGAGTTTAGCTGCCTTGACATTGTGGCGATTTCGACCGGCAAGGCCCTCTTGTGGCATACAGTCGAGATACGAGCTCGCGGCAGAGCAGTCACGCTGTCGGGCACTATCGGGTGACGCGGCCGCACAACTGCCCGCAGACCTTCACGCCTTCATCAACACTCATATCTTTGGTCTGATCGATAACGAGAGAGAGTGCTTCCTCGATGTCGACGACAGACTTCGGGGAGATCACCGAAGGCAATAGGCAGTATGTTGCCCAGGCCGATCTCGGCAGAGCCATTGCCAGCGTCCCTGGCGCCGCGGCAGGCGCCCTCTCTCACCCGCTTCTCAACCCAAACTTAATGCCTGCGGGGCTCAAAGCATCCCTCCCTGCCTCATTCGCCATGCTAACCGATCCGGCTGTTCGCCACGCTTACAATGAAGCGTTCGTCAGATCTGAATTGCCAAAGTTCCAGACATTCTTCGACGACCTCGACGGGGGTTCGTTTTCCCGCCAGCAGCGCGAGGCCTGCATCCGCCTGGAAGACAACAACCTGCTCGTTGCCTCCGCAGGGTCCGGCAAATCCGCGACGATGGTCGGCAAGGTCGCTGTTCTGGAGAAGAAGCTCTATCGGCCTGACGAGATCCTGCTTCTGGCCTACAACAAGAGCGCAGCCGATGAACTCAAACGAGGGTCATTGAGGCAATCGTCCAAAGCCTCGTCGATAGTGATCCGGAATTCGCCCGACTGTGGAGCGACCTTCTCGTGGTTCATCCCAAGGCCGACATCCCAGTCGAGTTTTTTGACGCCCAGGCCGACTACCGCCGCTATGTGTCGGATAGCCTCAGGAAGGGTAAGGCCACTATCGGCTCCCTGCCGGGCGTGATTGTAAAGTCGCTGCAGGAACAGAAGATCGCCAACTGGCTTTGGCAGCATTCCGTCAGCTTCGCGTATGAGCGGCAGATCGCGGTAGAGGACGATGACGGCACGGTCCGCCATCTACATCCCGATTTCTATTATCCGCAGACCGAAACCGTGCATGAGGATTTCGCGCTCAACGCCGACGGAACGTCGCCCTTTGCGGACTATGCCCTGCACGCCGAGCAAAAACGGCAGGCATATCGCCGCAAGGAGATCGATTTCTTCGAGACGAGCAGCCCAGGCCAGTAACGAGACGCTGCTTAGTACGCTTGAATCAGAACTGGCGCAGCGCTCCATGCCTTTTCGAGCGCAAGACCTACGCCGAAATCACCAAGGCACTCGACCCCGTCGTGATCAAGCACTACCACCAGCTGATATCCACCTGCCTGAAGTTTATCGAGTTTTAAATGGTAGTTGGAAGTTTCAACAACACCCAACCAAAACCGTAACGTGTTTCGCGTAGCGGCCATTGAATCACCGAAATTGGGCGGAGGCTGACTGGTACCTGAAACTGTGCAAGTTAGCTCCTTGCCAGAGTTTCAGTTGATCGATTTCTTGCAGACAACGCGCGCCGTGACGGTCAGATTGTCGGCCACCCGCATGATAGAACATGATCGGTGTATCCTTGACTGTTAGCAGGCAAGTTCACGTTAGTAACATTCCTTGAAATTCCTTCCGACTGAATATTCACGTCTTCATCGCTGGTTTCGCCATCGCTTTTTCTTAGCAGACGTGGAATTCTCCCTACATCGCAAGGGATTGCTCGCTCCGCCAAAATCATTCCGACTGGTGGCCGTCTTCGCGATTTGGAGGATCCTCAATGTCCGACGAGACGCAGCACGATCCAGAACAGGCGCCCTTCGAAGTTACCGACGTCTTGGGAGGTCCGAAGCTCGAACACGGCATCGGACTGTGTCTATCGGGCGGCGGTTTTCGCGCAATGCTGTTTCACCTTGGAAGCCTGATCCGATTGAACGAAGTCGGCTTGTTACCCGCCATCAACCGGATATCGAGCGTTTCGGGCGGATCGCTCGCCGCAGGCATCCTGGCTGCGGGTTGGTCAGAGTTGGGTTTTGCTAATGGCGTCGCCACTAACTTCAACGCGAAGGTTTCGGAGCCCCTACTCCGGCTCGCCAGGAAGCATGTCGACGTGCCGGCGATCCTGTTGGGCTTCATTCCGTTCGTGCACGCCGCCAACGTGGCCGCAGGCGCCTATGAGCGGACAGTGTTTCATTCGAAGACGCTGAGGGACCTTCCCGATCACCCCCAATTCGTCTTCACCTCCACGAGCCTGCAGACCGGCGTGCTGTGGCGTTTCGCTAAGGAATACGCGGCGGAATGGCGGGTCGGAAAATGGACTGAGCCCAATCTGAAGCTGACTCTTGCCGTGGCAGCCTCGGCCGGTT
This sequence comes from Mesorhizobium sp. P170090, assembly GCF_057786115.1. Taxonomy (NCBI): domain Bacteria; kingdom Pseudomonadati; phylum Pseudomonadota; class Alphaproteobacteria; order Hyphomicrobiales; family Phyllobacteriaceae; genus Mesorhizobium; species Mesorhizobium sp. P170090. The sequence continues at coordinate 2,102,041 of NZ_JBYNWH010000001.1, read as the reverse complement.
TTCCTCCGTTGCTTTCGCCCACGAGGATCAAGCCCCCCAAGTCCAGTATCAAATCGTGGGGCGAACCTTCAACGTTGACGGCGTCGGCCTTCACCAAACGACTGTTCCTGACCGACGGGGGTGTATACGACAATCTCGGTCTCGAACCGATTTGGAAACGTTATCGGACGCTCTTAGTCAGCGATGGCGGAGCGGCTACGCAACCGATCGCCCGACCGTTCACGAACTGGTACTCACAATTTCGCAGGGTGCTAGATGTCTCGCTTCAACAAGGTATCAACACCCGGGTTCGCATCTTGCATGGTCTTGAAAAATCGCAGGCCAGAACGGTGGCCTATTGGGGGATCGGCAAGACGGTAGACAGCTATGGCAAGGGCAATCCGCTGGAGTTTACGCCGCAGATGACCGCTGAAGCGGCCAGGGTACCGACGAGATTGACGAAGTTTCCGAGGGAGACACGGCAACTGCTGGTCCGTGCTGGGTACGCGCACACCGCAGCAGCGCTCGCGGCCAGCCGGATTCAGATACCCAATCCTCTCGCCCCGAATTTCGACCGGCTCCCAAACGTCGCTTAGCGGACAATCGATGTCTTTCGTCAAGCAGAATACCGCATACGAAGACTGGATGCGGACGGCGGCCGAAATCCCTTACGCATCGGACGTCCTGAGGCTCGCGGTCAGCGTGCGTCTAGCCGACTTCCGCATCCAAGACCACGAAGCCGCAACCGCGATTTTCGAGGGCTACCGTGCGGGACTGCTAGATCCTGGTCCGACGCTGCTCGACGAGAGGGAGATGTGGATGCGGGACTATGTCATGGTCAGCGACCAGGAGCGAAAGTCGTTCTGGGAAGAGATCGACAGGCGTCCCGACGCAGAACCTTCGGAGGATGCGGGGTCGGCGCTGCTCGCAGGTTTTCCCGTTGGTTCTTCGATCGAGCGTTACGCACGCATCACCAAGGGCGGAGGTAGCCTAGGCCGACCACGCTTCGTCGCCGTGGCGAGATGGCGCGGGGGACGCATCGCTCGCGAAGCCAAGGCGCTTCTTCCATCCGGATGGGATTTGGCAGTGGGGAACGCCGGCAGAGCGAACAGGTTCGACGACATCGTTAACGCCCCTACGCGCGCGCCGGATCCCTTTCTGCACACGGCACACGGATTCATAGTCAGGCGGATCGCCCCCGACACACGCAAGATCGAACGCGGCTCAGACTTCGCCCGCAGGCTCGACACGAAGCTCCTAAGAGCCATGGGTTCGGAGATCGGTTCGATTCACGCTTCGACGCCACGTCTCGTCGAAGCCATCCTCGACGATCTCGAACGCAGGGACGCAGATTGGCTACAGGCCGCGAAGGTCGCGGCTTCGGTCGTTGAAGCGGACTTCGCGAATGGAAGGCGCCGGCCGGCAGTGGCAAATCGACAAAGGGGGATTGATCTTCCCGGGAACAAGCATAGAATGCCTTTCTATTTAGAATGGCATATGATTATTTTTCCACGTCCAGTATGTTCTGGGACGGTGTTTTGCTCAATTGTTCGGTCATGCGGGTGTCGCGAAGGGCAGCGATCATGAACGGCCAAATTCAAGGGGGGGGATATGGTTCAGGTCGATTTCGCACGCTTGAAGAAGGTCGCTGATCAGGTCGACGCACTTCAGCAAGGCCAGTTGCTAGGGAAATTCCAGCCGACCCGCATTCCAAAGATCGATTTTCCAACCACCCCCCTCAGCGTCTCGTCATTCGAGGCGGGCGTGAGCCCCGATTGCACGTACCGATTGATCTCTGCGGCGCTAGAAGAGGCCAAGCATACGTTGCTTGTATACGTCTATGAGATTCATGCCGACTACATGGTCGAGCTCGTCAAGAAGGCACACGAAAAGGGTGCCAAAATTCGTCTCATGTACGACCGCGGGGGCACCCATCCCGAAGAACGCGAGGTGCTTGATGCGCTCGAGGACGACGGCTTCGAGGTCAGGCCGGCGCCGTCGAGCGGCGGGCGTGGTGTCTTTACGGTCTGCCACCAAAAATTCGTCGTGATCGACGGCAAGACCGTTGTCGTCGAGAGCGCGAACTGGGCCAAAACTTCGATACCACTCATTGAGCAGGGGGACCCTTTCAAGAAGGGAAATCGCGAATGGATGCTCCGCATGGACGACGCGGAAATTTCCAAGTTCTTTACCTCCGTGTTCGACGCCGACTGGAACATCCCCGATCTTGGTGGGCCCGGCGCACTAGTATCGGTCGACGAGGACGACATTGTCGAGGCGCTAATGGTGCCCGCAGAGCTTGTTTCCTATCCGCAGAAAGTTTTCGAGATCGACAAGTTCGACGGCTCCGTAGACGTCATGCCGATATTTTCCCCCGATAACTACTTCGATGTCATCTCGGATCGCCTGGAGAAGGCCGAAGAAAGCATCATTCTGCAACAACAATACATCCTGGCGGGCGACAAGGTCGACGATCTGCTCCAAATCGTGGCGGAGCGCCGCGACAAAGGAGTCGACGTGCGGATAATGGCGAGCGCCACGTTCCCGAAGAACTGGAATCTTACGGTGGAGACCTTGGACGCGGTCGGGCTCAAGGACTGTCTGAAGGCGCTGAACCTCAAATTCTTTACACACCTCCACAACAAGGGGGTCATAGTCGACCGCACACATGTGGCGGTCTCCTCGACAAATTGGAGCGCCAATTCGATTACGAAGGCGCGTGAGGCGGGCGTACTCCTGACGTCAAAGCACCTAGCCGGCTACTACGCCAAGGTCTTCGACGAGGATTGGGACGAAGGCATCGCTGCGGACGACGTCAAGAAGAAGCTGCTAGAAGTGAGCGGCGGGGAGATCGTCTGAACATGGACCTTCTGCGCCTGAGAAGGCGGGAGCTCGAGCGGCGAACAAAGGAACTGCCGGCGGAAGTCGCGGAGTGGAAGACTCTCGCCGAGACCGATCTCGACTCGAACTTGCACTGGAGCCAGATGGAGGCGATCGCCGATTTGATTGCCGCCTTTAGCAGCAGGTACGACACGCTGCTCGGCAACCTACCATCTGAAAACGACCAGTCCTTATACGAATCCGGTCTGTACGACATTTTGATGGCGATTGGGTCGGCGCAACGGGCCTGGGATTTCTTCCGCAGGAAGTTCGACCAGCGCAGGTCCGACCGCTTCCGCAAGCGTCTGCGGGCGGCCGACATAATCGCGATCGACTGCTATGACGCCGCGATCGGGGCTGCGAAGGCCAAGGGATGGATCGCCGCGGAAGACGTGAGAGAGCCGCCCCTCACCTACCTCAGTCCAGAACTTTCTGCGATGACCTGGGCTCGCGGTACCCGTCCGAATGACGGGCAAAGCGAGGAACTCGCAGGCAGTACCCTTCCGATTCCCGTGGTGGAAGTGCCTTATGACCAGACGGCAAACGTGTGGGAATTCCTCTCTATCTGTCACGAGGTCGGCCACGAGATCGATGCCGATCTGAAACTGCTCTCGGCGATCAAGACGAATCTTTCCAAGGCGTTCGAAGGCACCGCGTTGCCGCAGCCTCGCCAGAGGCGTTGGCTGGGGTGGGCCTCGGAGATATTTCCTGATCTGCTCGCGCTGCATTTTTCGGGTCCCGCCTTCGCGTACATGCTGCGCAATATACTGATCCTTCCTCCTAACCAGGTGATGCAGATCATCCCGGGTGACGCACACCCAAACCATTATATCCGAGTAATGCTGTGCACCCAATACATCAGGACTATGGGCGCGGCCTCGCCGGACGCGACCTTCCGCAGCGCACTCGAACAGCATGCCGACGCGCTGGAAGCCGATTGGAAGCCGCTGTATGAAGATTCCGCGGCCCTGAACGACTACCTGGCCGACATCCCGCTGGTCATCGCTGGAGTGATGGATTCGGCGATACCCGCCATGGAGGGCGCGACGTTGCGTTCCCTGGTGGAGTACTCGAAGGAGCACGAGGACGCGATCACGAAGGGCGCCACCTCGCTAAGGCAACTCAACTCCCAGTTCGGCATCGCCCCCCGCCACGCCGTTTCGGTGGTGAGGATCGCAATCAACGACGCGATCGTGAACAACTCCCTGGACAAGGAAATAGATGCCCTCTCGACCAACGCTATCCAGCTTCTCGAGCACAATGCTCCCAAGGGCAAACGCAGCATAAATGATCCCCTCGCCTCTTCCCCCTCAGCACGCAAATCCAGGATTGATCGTTTCGTATCGCAAGAGTTGAGTAGGTCGCTGCAACAATAGAAAGGATGACCAACATGGACCTGATCGTCCGCTTCACTCGCGAAAGCAGCCTGCCAAACGCGAGAGGCTCCTCCATATCTCCCGAGCAGGTTTTTGGCTCGGAAGAAGCCTATTTTGTCGCATGGGCCGCCTCAGAGGAGGAGATGTCCGCCCTGCCGGCATCGGAAGGAATGCTTGTCAGCCTGCCGCCGTGGTCGAGCGATCCGTCGTCGGGGCTGGCCTCAGACTGGCTGTGGGGATTGGTGCCACCGGAGGCCCAGCAAAAGGTCGCGATGGCGAATGAGCCGGTCCAACTCATGATCCAGAGTGGTAACGTGGGTGTCGACCTCCTACCTTGGGAATCGCTTCTGCGCTTGAATCTGAACCCGGTGGGATTCTCGGTCGCTCGTCTAGTGCCGTCGTCGCTCAGACCACCGCCGCTCACGGTCGTGCCGCCGCTCCGCATGCTGCTTGTTTCGTCTAATGCGCACGACGATATCGCCTTCAATGAGCGCGACAGGTCCATTCTGCGGGAATCTGCGGATTCGCAATTCTACGACGTGAGGGAAGCCAGGCGTGCGACCGGAACGAGCGTGATGGAAGTCGTGCAAGAATTCGATCCGCATATCATTCACTTCATGGGTCACGGAGGCATCGTGGGCGGCGAAGGCGCCGTAGTTCTCCGTGACGAGACAACCGGGCTGACGAACTGGATCCGCGCCTCGCAGGTCTCCCGCGGTCTGCCGGTATCGACCAGGCTGCTGTGCATCAGCACCGGTTTTTCGCAGCGCAACTACGACATATCCGGCCTAGTTGGCTTTGCGCATGCACCCCAGTCCGTTCGCCTGCCCACCAGCATCGTCAACCGGTCGGACGTCGACGAGAGCGGTGTCGCTGCGTTCTGGGGCGAATTCTATTCCGAGTTGATAGCCGAACGTGGAAACGTTCTCAGGGCATACAACACCGCCGTCGCCCGGCTTGCGCGCGCTGGGACGTTGACCCCAACAGAGAGTTTCTCGCTGGTGATTCGCGAGGACGGATACAGACCCCTGAGACTCGGAAGTACGATCGACCCGATGCAGCATGCGGCCGAGGTTCAGGCCCAGCTGGCTGCCAGGCTGGCGACCGACTTGCAGGAAAAATTGAAAACGTTCGGGGATACCGAGATGGGGAAGGCTTTGGGGGAAAGCTATGACGAAGAGCGGTCGCGCTTCTCCGACTTATCCTCGACTGCCGAGAGCTTTAAATCGGAGTGACTACAGATGCCGTATGACGAGTTCAGGCTGCAGATAACGCCAGGCATCGACGGACAGTTGGCGCTTCAGATACTCGAAACACCCATAGCCGCATCCGCTGGACCGAAGGGGCGGCCCGAAGCTGTGTTCGCGGCAGCGGACCTGGCAGCGATCCGCGACAAGGCAAACTTCGGCAATGGGGGCAATTTGGGGGAAATGCAACGTATCGGTGAAGCGGTCTACAAATCCGTCACCAATCCTGCCGTGCAGGCAGCTCTCGACGCAGCGCTTCAGATATCTTCCGACAACAATCGGACCCTTCGCATCGTATTTTCCACTCTTTCGCTAGACGGACCGCAGCAGGGCGTTCGCCTGTCCGAAATTCCCTTCGAGACCATCTACACACCCGGAAGCGGGTTCTACGCATCAGCCATGCGGACGCCTGTAAGCAGGACCCTCGTTGCCAAGCCGGATCGAAAGACCGTTCCGCTCTCACCGCCACTGCGCATCTTGGTGGTTGCGGCAAGCCCACAAGGGTGGCCGCCGGCCGACGTCGCGAAAGAAACTGCAACCGTCAGGGAGGCGTTGAAGGAACTGGACGCGAACCGCCTTGTGTCGATCGATCAGTGTACCCCACCGACGCGTGGCGAATTGAACAAGCGGCTGTTGAGTGGCGGCTACCACGTCCTGCACTTCGCAGGGCACGGGGGCGTCGGGCAGATTGGCGGTGATCCTACGCCGCGTGCGTTTCTTTGCCTCCAGGCGGAGGATGGAGGCCTGGATCCTCTCGACGCATTCACGTTCGACTCGATGTTAAAGAATTGCCCTTCTGTAAATCTTGTCGTCATCACCGGATGTTCGACAGCGGCGCTTCCGCCTCAGATTGCAGGAGCTCCGTATGCAACCACGGCATTCAACGGAATAGCGCAGCGGTTGGTCAGCCCGGGAAGTCTCTCGAATGTGTCGGCGGTCGTCGCGATGCAGTTCGATTTGGAATCGGCGGCGGCAGTATCTTTCAGCGGCAGATTTTACGGGGCGCTGCTCAATCCCGGTACCACTATCGACGAGGCTGTCACTGAAGCCCGATCGCAGATCGCCGCAACGACGTCGATAGGATCTCCTGGGTGGGCGAACCCGGTCCTTTACTGGCGTTGCAATGACGGTCGTCCTTTCGAGGTGCGAACCTATCAAGACGAAACACTTTCGCCGGACGATGAGAAGAAGATCATGGCGCTCAAAATCCAGGTGGAGGCCTATCTGAGCAGCCTGCAGGATCTCAGGATGCAGCCCGCGGCGGTACAGGCAGTCGCCTCGGACTTTCGGCAGTCGATCGTCGCGAAGATTGACGGCTTCCTGGCGCAGATCAGCGACGTTATGGGGAATGCGATAAGGTTGAAGGGCGGTCGGCCGGACGCGAACGACGAAATTGGGTTTGGTCTTTCCGCGAGGCTCAGCGCCGCAGCGCGAATCGATAAGGTGCGGGCAAAGATCAGCTTCGAGGAGGAGGCCTTCGACTTCACATCTGCGGCAAAGGGTGACAATGTGTCAAAGGCGCCGCTCTCCAACGCTGCGGCTGGCGTGCTGGAGATATTGATCGAGAACGTATCGGCCGGCGCCATATGGCCGGCGGGTGAGTACGAGATTGCGCGGTTCCGCATGAAGGTCAAGGACCGCACTCAGAGTGCCCGCGTCCTGACGGTCTTCGAATTGGATATCGAAGCAGACCCTGTTCGTTTCTATTCTAGCCTTGATGGGTATGCCTTTCTGACGTGAGCCGATTGAGCCGGCCGATGGCGCACCGCGGCTAACCGCTTGCCGAGGACGACAAGGTCAACCGCTCCCACCCATTTATGACCTCTTCGACCAGTGGGCTAACCAGCCGATCCTTGTCATCGGCGCCGCCTCGCCGCCATATTGTCCGCGTCAGGGCTTCGTATCTGCCGCCGCTGTAGAGGACCGTCCGGTCTGGGCGACGCTGCTTTGAGGGCTGCTATGGCCTGGGAGACTGACCGCGGCCCAGGCGAGGTGGGGACTGGCGAAGGCTATCCCGTGGTCGCCCTGAACTATTCGGCCGCCTGATAAGCGCTGGTAAAATCGTTAGCTTGGGAAGGAAGGCTGCTCCGGCCAAGAAACCTACCTCAACGCGTAAAGCGAAAGCCTGATCTCAATTTTGCGAAGCGCTCGCTGGGACCGGCCGCAACGCGGTCAGGATCAAGAACCTAGCGTGCGACCAAGCGACACCAAGCGCTACCCGTTGTCCAGCTTGGAAGATGATTGCCGTCGTGGTTTCTCCGACACGCCAGCGCCCGGCAGACCTTCTTTTCTGGCCTTGGCAAACGCCCGGTCGCCTTCCAGGAACCCGACCAGCATAAAGGGAATCAGTTCAGCCACGGTTTCGGACTCGCCATAGGTCTGACGGTAAAGTGCGGCATAGTCGTTGAGTGCTTGGCTCAAGTCGGCGCCAACGGTGATGGTGATCTTCGAAGGCGTCCGGTCCGGAAGTTTTCCGAGTTTCAAATTAGCCATCAAGTCCTCCTGTTCACCCCGTATATGGCCGCAACACGAGGTCCTTGTGCACGACGACGCGCAACGGCCAACCAGGGCGGACGGTGATCGTGGGTTGGACGTTCAGGTTCTTTTCCGTGATCCGTTGGCCGGCTTGACTGACGTTCTGCTGGGCGGATTCACGAATTGCCTTGACCAAGTCGCTTTCATTTTCCCCAAAGCTCAACTCGGTACCAACCCCCAGCAATGTGGCCACCGCGACGCCCTTGATCAGCTGCCAAGTATGGAAATCCACTTTGTCCTTGAGCCCGGCATAGCCGGCCGCGTCGGTCACGGGCAGATTGTCGATTTCGATAGATGAGCCGTCCGGCATCACGATGCGTTGCCACACCAACAGAGCGCGCCTTTGCCCAAAGGCTACAACGCTGTCGTAGGTGCCGATCAGCCGTGAGCCCTGCGGGATGAGCAGGATGCTGCCGGTGACGCTGTCGTGCACATTCTCGGTGATCTGGGCGACGACAAGGCCGGGCAGATCGGAATTGATGCCGGTGATCAGGCTTGCAGCGATCACGCTACCGGCCATGATCTGATAGGGCGAAGCCGGCGTCTGCAGTGTATGCGGGTTGTAGATCCCGCCGGTGTTCCGTTGATCGATGAAATCGAGCTTGCGCTGTTGATTGTTCGGGTCGCCCTCGGCCGGCGCGACGGAAGCTCGCTGGCCTTCTGTATTTGGCTGCGGAGACGCCGTCTCGAAAGGCGAACGTCCGCCCTGCCCATTGCCAAAAGCTTCCGTCTGCTGGGGCCGGTTTTCGATGCGGAAGAGGACTTGCGACTCGCGCGCCTCAACCGCTTGTTGTGCAAGCCGCTGGGCCTCGGCGGAAACGTCTTGCCCTGGTGCGATGCCAAGCTGGCGCTGGTGCTCGAGAATAGGACGGCCGAGATCCCCAGGCAGCGGCGGTCCAAGCACCGGAGCCTTCGGCTTGCTCCCGGAATAGTCCTTGGGCAGCGTTTCAAGTCCCTCGGCGGTCGGCTTGCGGTCCGTGCTGTAGAGCTCTTCGGCCTGCTGTTTCAGGCGCAATGCGGGTCCCCGCAGCGCCATCATCGTGACGCCAAAAACAGCGCCGGAACCAACAGCAGCGATCGCGACGATTATGCCGCGCCTGAACCGCACCGCTCGGCGGGGCGAGGCTCTCAGCTGCAGCTGTTCGGGATTGAGCTTCGGCAGAGCATTCGGATGGGAAGTATCGTTCATGAGCCTCCCCTTACCTGCCAAAACGCGAAAACAGCCAAACCCGCCGCGGCGGTTGCCGACCGTCGGTTCTCGTAATGCGCACCACCTGCTGTTGCTTGGTGCCAAGCCGCAGCTCGGCCGCAGCAAAGAGGCGATCGACGATGTAGTAGTTGCCGCGCATGCGATAGTTGACGAGGTGGTTGTCCCCGTCGGCTCCGACGATGAAGAGCGGCGGCGCCTCCCCTTGGTCGATACGGCTCGGAAATTCGATATAGACCCTGCTGCCATCATCAAAGGCGCGCGTCGGTCTCCACGGTGGCGTGTCGCCGGCGATCGAATACCGGAAGCGGATGTTTTCGAGTGCTACGTTCGAGGCCGCGGGCATTTCAGCCTCGGCCTGAGCGTTGCGCCGCCGAAGCGCCATGAGTTGGTCTTCGCTGTAAATCCAGGAGAGCGCCGCCATGGCAGTTTTCTCAGTGCTTTGAAGTTGCAGGTGATAGGATCGCCTGTCCGTCGTGATGACCAGATTGGTGGCAAGCCCCGGCGCGAATGGCTTCACCAGCACATGAGTGCGCTGGTCATCGCCTGAGCCACTAACGGTGTCACCGATCACCCAACGGACCGTGTCCCCGGCTGAGACCGAGGTCAGCTTCTCGCCCCTCTGCAATGAGATATCGGTGACGCGCTCCGGCGCGGCGTAGAGCTGGTAGAGCGCGCCGTCGGCAAAGGGGTAAACCTGCACCGCATTGACATAGCCAAACTTGGTGGGTTGTTGCGTCGCCGCCTTGTTGGCATCGGCGACCTGTTCTTCCGGCGAGCGCTTATCTGAGGCGGGCTTGCCGGGTGCGAGCATCAACTGACCAGGCAACGGCAACGGCTTCGGCACTTCCACGACCTTGACCGGCTTCTCCGGCGCCTTCTCGATCGCGGCTGGTTTGAAATCCTCGTGGTCATAGGGAATCTGAGGCGGCGGCACTGGCTTCGAGGCACAGGCCGAAAGAACCGCAGCAGACGCCGACAGCATGAAGGCAGCACGAAACGATGGGGCTCTATTTGTCATTGGCGGGCTCCTGAGGGGAAACGGGGGTTGGCGCGGCGCTGTCGAGCTCGCGCGACCAGTCGATGGCGTTGATGAAGACGCCGAGAGGGTTCTTGCGCAGCTGGTCAGTGTTCGTCGGCGAGCGGATCACTATGGTGAGGATACCTGTCCAGCGCGTCGTGCTCGCAAGGCTACCACGCTCAAAAATCTGCTCGGTCCATTTGACCTGGAATGAACTGTCGGAAGCCCTGACGACGCTGGTCACCTGCACCGACACGCTGCGCGTGCCGATCTGACTGAACGGGTCGTTCGCCTTGGCATGCTCGTTGAGGAAAAGCGCCGCGCGGTCGGTGGCGAAATCGTAGGCCGACAGCCAGTTCTGCCGCACCAGCACCGGATCGGTGGAGATGGAGCGGACATTCTGGATGAAGCGGCCGAGATGCCAGGCGATCTGGGCATCGTCAGGCTGGTAGTCCTGAATTGCCGGCGCGACGGCGCGCGCCTCACCAAAACGGTCGACCTCAACGACGTAAGGCGCAAAGCGGCCCTGCGCCGACTGCCATAGAAGCCCGCCAGAAAGCCCCGCGGCCAAGGCCAGGCAGCCAAAGGCCATCAGGCGCCAGTTCCTCGCCTGCACGCGCGCTGTGCCGATGCGTTCGTCCCAGAGCTGACCGGCCTTTTGATAAGGTGTTTCAGGCTCGGACGTCTTTCCGTAACGCTGAACGGGTCGCTTGAAGAGCATCTAATCTTCCTTGTCGTTGAGAGAGGGGTTGGCGCCGCTTCCGCCCCGATCGCCATCGCGCACCACCTGCGTGGCAGCATGGCGATGGGCGCGCGCGGCCTGTTCGGAGCGCAGACGCCTTGCCCATGGAGGCGCCGCGGTTGGATCCGCAGCGGGCGAACTTCCGCTCATCGAGCTGATCGGCGTGCCACCGGTCGCTGTCCAGCCGGCATCGCGGCCGGCGTCGGCGCTGCGTCGGAAAGGCTCTGAAGCAGATCGCATTCCCTGCATCGCGGCGCCGCCAGCGGCATTCGCAACACCCTGCAGCCCAGCAGCTACCCCGGAGAGGACGGAGCCAGGCGCTGTTGCACGGCCCATATGCCAGGCCGTGGAAGCAGCCGATCCCAAAGCTGTGCCGGCACGGATTGCACCAAGACTACCGCCGGCCGCCATGCGCGTGCCGGCAAACGCGGCGCCTCCGGCAACGAGCGTTGATCCGGCTGCGGCCCCCGTTGTTCCAAGTGCTGCGCCAGCACCGAGCTGCGGCGCGCCGGAAACAAGACCCGACGCAATCCCGGGGCCGAAAATGCCGAGCCCAAGCAGCGCAAGTGCACCCAACACCTGCGACATCGCCGCGGCCAGGTCCGGCTCCTGGCCCTGCAGGGCGGAAGCGAACTCGCCAAAGAGCGTGGAGCCGATGCCGACGATGACGGCAAGCACCATCACCTTGATGCCCGACGAAATCACATTGCCGAGCACGCGCTCGGCCAGGAACGCCGAGCGGTTCCAGAGCGCGAAGGGCACCAGGACGAAGCCGGCCAGCGTGGTGAGCTTGAACTCGAGGATGGTGATGAAGAGCTGGATGGAAAGAATGAAGAAGGCGATGAGGACCAAGAACCAGGCCAGAAGCAGCACGAAGATGGTGAGCGCGTTACCGAAAATCTCGGGGAAGCCTACTAGCTGGCTCGCTTGATTGAGGAGCGGCCAGGCGCCCTCGAAGCCGGCTGCGGCAATCCGGCCTGGCCGCAGGAGACTTTCGGCGGACAGATTGCCGGCGGACGCATTGATGCCGAGCCCGGCAAAGGAACGGTAGATGATGTCGGCGAGGTTCTTGAAGTTGTTGAGCATGAAGGCGAAGGCGCCGACATAGAGCACTTTGCGGACAAGCCGGCCAAAAACGTTGGGTTCGCCGCCGAAAGCCCAGACCAAGCCCGCGAGCGTGATGTCAATGCCGATCAGAATTGTGGTGAGAAAGGCGACGTCGCCCGAAAGCAGACCGAACCCGCTATCGATATAGCGGGTAAAGGTCTCCATGAAGCGATCGATGACTCCGAGGTCGTTCATGTAGCCGCCTTCCTCGTTGTCTTAAAAGAACTGCCGATCAGTTGCCGGGATAGGCCGTGCCGGTGCCCAGGAAACGCTTCGTCGTCTCGCGAGCGGCTTCCTCAGACTGCGCCTTGCGCGCCGCATCCTCGGCCTCGGCCCGGAACTGGGTCGCAAGCAGCGTCTGGATCTGCATCTGCTGCTTGGTCGAAAGCGCGATCAGCTGATTGGTAGCCTGGCTTGCCTCGAGGGCACCTGCCGCGCCCTGACTACGATTGACGAGATCGGTAAGTAGGTCGCCATCGGCCTGCACGTTCTCGACGATCTGCGACTGCGCGCTCATGGTCTGGCGGAACGCCTGCATGGCGCTCTGCCAGCGCTCGCGCGCAGCGCTCGCCACATCGCTGACCTTGATGGTGGCGTCGTAGCTTTCCGGATATTGCTGGCGCCACTGGTCCTGCAGCTTGTCGAGATCGAAGCTCAGGCCGCTCGCCTGGGTCATCAGACCGTCAATCCGTTGGAGCGAGCCGGTAAGCTGGCCCACGGAAGAGAAATCCAGGCGCTGAAGGTTGCGCGCCATGTTCTGCAGCATGGTCGCCTGATTCTGAAGCGACTGGATTTGGTTGTTGATCTGCTCCAATGCGCGTGCTGCCGACAGCACATTTTGCGTATAGTTGGACGGGTCAAACACGATCAGCGCATAGGCCGGCTGGACGTAGTCAGCCATCGGTTTGGCGATCAGGGAAACGGTGACCAGGCTAGTAAAAAGGCGGCGTCCGATCATGACGATTGCTCCTTGTTAGGTTGAGGAAATTGCAGGAGAAGCTCGGCAGCCCACTGAAGGCCGCGCGCATTGAAGAAACGGGCGGCAAAGCTGCCCTGCCCTTCTTCGGAAAGAACATTGTCGATCAAGGTCTGCGCGGCCGGGTCGGAGGCGCCGCAAAGCGCAAGAGCGATCGGGCCGAGTCCGAGCTCGAAAAGCCGGTTGCCGCGGCGCGACTGAAGATAGTAGTGGCGCTTCGGCGTGGCGCGGGCGACCAATTCGATCTGTCGCTCATTAAGACCGAAGCGCTCATAGGCTGCCCGTGCGTGCGGCTCCACCGCACGATCATTGGGGAGAAAAATGCGCTGCGGGCAGCTCTCGATGATTGCGGGTGCGATAGAAGAGCCGGCGATGTCGGCAAGCGACTGCGTAGCGAAGATCACCGACACATTCTTCTTGCGCATCACCTTCAGCCATTCGCGGATGCGGGCGGCAAAGAGCGGGTGGTCGAGATAGACCCAGGCCTCGTCGAGCATGAGCAGCGTCGGCCGCCCGTCAAATCGGTCCTCGAGGCGGTGGAACAGATAAGTGAGCACCGGCAGCACAGCGCCTCGGCTGTGCATCAGATCCTCGGTCTCGAAACACTGCACATCCGAGATGGCCAGCCGGTCGTCATCGGCATCGAGCAGCCGGCCGAATGGACCGTCGAGCGTGTAGGGCATCAACGCCGATTTGAGCGCATTGGACTGAAGCAGGACCGACAGGCCAGTCAGCGTGCGTTCCTGCGCCGGCGCGGTGGCGAGACTGGTGAGCGCCGACCAGATTGCCTCCTTCACCTCCGGGGTGACGGTGACATTCTCGTGGGCAATGAGGCCGGCGATCCATTCGGCCGCCCAGCTCTGTGTGGCCTGGTCGTCGATGTGGCGCAGCGGCTGGAAAGCAAGCCCACCATTCGCACCCAACGCATGGTGGTCGCCGCCCATGGCAAGCGCGGCGGCGCGGGCCGAATTGCCTTTGTCGAAGACATAGATTTGCGCGCCAGCGTAGCGCCGGAACTGCAAAGCGATCAGGGCAAGCAGAACCGACTTGCCGGCACCGGTCGGCCCGACAATCAGCATGTGGCCGACATCGCCGATATGGGTCGAAAGCCGAAACGGCGTCGAGCCGCCGGTTTCGGCGAAAAGAAGCGGCGGAGCGTAATCGCCGGTGACCTCGGCAAGATGCTCGTTCTCCGCTGGACCTGCCCACACGGACGACAGCGGCATGAGATGGGCAAGGTTAAGCGTGTGAACGAGCGGCTGGCGAACGTTGGCGTAGACATGACCCGGCAATGAACCAAGCCACGCTTCGACGGCATTGATGCTTTCGCGAATGGTGGTGAAGCCGAGCCCGTTGACGATCCGCTCGACGGCGCGAAGCTTTTCCGCGGCGGCTTTACGGTTCTGATCCCACACCGTCACCGTCGTGGTGAGATAGCCGAAGCCGACGTGATCGCCGCCCAATGCCTGCAGTGCTGCATCGGCATCGAGCGCCTTGTTGTCGGCGTCGCTGTCGAGGAGAGGCACAGGTTCGTTGGTCACCACCTCGCGCAGAATAGCCGCGACCGACTTTCGCTTGGCAAACCACTGCCGGCGCAACCGCGTCAACGTCTTGGTGGCTTCGAGTTTGTTGAGAGGGATGAAGCGCGTCACCCAGCGGTAGGCGAAATCCTGGTGATTGAGGGCATCGAGGATTCCGGGCCGGGTCACGTTCGGAAAACCGAGGATTGTGAGCGTGCGCAGATGCTGGTCACCCAGCATCGGCTCTAGGCCGCCGGTCAGCGGCGCGTCAACCAGGACGCCGTCGAGATACATTGGCGTTTCAGGCACGGCGACCGGATGGCGGCGGGTCGAGATCGTGCCGTGCAGATAAGTTAGCGTCTCGGCGTCATCCATCGCACGTACTTCAGGAATGAAGCCCGACAGAAGATCGAGAACCCGGTCAGTCTCATCGCCAAACCACGCCAGTTCCTCGCGCCAGTTTCTCGCGGCTCCCGAATGATGCGACTCGACCAAGGCGCTTTCCGCCCGCGCCTGGCCATCCGGTGGCGGCATGAAGACCAAGGTCAGATGATAGACGCTCTCGAAATGCGCGACCTTGCCCTCGAAGGCGCCGCGCCGTTCCTCGTCGACAAGCCAAGAGGCGGCGTCGGGAAACATCGAGCTCGGATAACCCAGCGCCACAACGCGCTCGGCCTCGAAGAACAGCGCCCAGCCAGAGCCCAACCTCCTCAGCGCATTGTTTGCCCGGGCGCAAACGCCGATGAGCTCAGCTTCCGTCGCGCTTTCAAGGTCTGGGCCACGAAACCGCAACGTCCGCTGAAAACTGCCGTCCTTGTTGAGCACGATCCCAGGCGCAACCAGTGCTGCCCAGGGAAGATGGTCGGCAAGCCGGTCGGCTTTGCCGCGGTATTCGGAAATATTCAGCATTCGAGCCAGCCCTTCTGGCGAACATGGCGGATAAGCACGCTGGCAAAGTCCGGGTCGCGCCGTGCGGCAAAAACCGCGAGCGTGTGTCCCGCCACCCAAACCACCAAACCGCTAATCCACTGCTGCAGGCCAAGGCCGACTGCCGCCGCCACCGTGCCGTTGAGGATCGCCACCGCCCGCGGCGCACCGCCGAGCAGGATCGGCTGAGTCAGAGCCCGGTGGACGGGCACCTCCAATCCTTCGGTATGCTGCTCTCCGACGGCCATCAGACGAGCGCCCCGCCACCAAAGGAGAAGAAGGAGAGAAAGAAGCTTGAGGCCGCGAAGGCGATCGACAGGCCAAAGACGATCTGGATGAGCCGGCGGAAACCGCCGGCCGTGTCGCCGAAGGCAAGGGTGAGGCCAGTGGTTATGATGATGATCACGGCAACGATCTTGGCCACCGGCCCCTGCACCGATTCCAGGATCTGCTGAAGCGGCTGTTCCCAGGGCATGCCGGAGCCGGCAGCGTGAGCCTGAGCCGTGAGAAGAAGCGCGACGACGGCGGACGAAAGAAAGCGAATTTTCCTGCGCATGAGATGACCTTTCAAAGCTGCTGGAGTTGCGGAAGGGTGAGCGGGGTGACGGCGTAATCGCCGCTGCCGTCGAGACCTGTGACCTCGGCGATCGCGTCAACGCGGCGCGCGGGTCCTCTTCCGGCAATAAAGATGACCAAGTCGACGGCATCGGCGATCAGCCGGCGGGGAACGGTGACAACGGCTTCCTGGGCGAGCTGCTCAATACGATAGAGTGCGGAGCGTGCCGAATTGGCGTGTACCGTGGCAATGCCGCCGGGATGTCCGGTGTTCCATGCCTTCAACATATCCAGGGCTTCCGCGCCTCTGACTTCGCCGACGATGATGCGGTCGGGCCTCAGCCGCAACGTGGAGCGTATGAGATCGGCGAGTGTGACGGAGCCCCGCCTCGTCCTCATGGCAACGCAGTCCTTGGCCGCGCATTGCAGCTCGCGGGTGTCCTCAATCAGGATCACCCGCTCATCGCATTCGGCGACTTCTGCCAGTAGAGCATTGGCAAGTGTCGTTTTGCCCGACGATGTGCCGCCGGCGACCAGGATGTTGCGCCGCTCGCGCACCGCCTTCCTCAGGGCATCAGCCTGCAGCGGGAGCATGACGCGATCCGCGACATAGTTGGCCAGCGTGTAGAGTTTTGCCGCCGGTTTGCGGATGGCGAAGCATGGCGCCAGCACGACCGGCGGTAGCAGACCCTCGAAGCGCTCGCCTGATGGCAATTCGGCACTGACAATCGGACTGTCTGCATGCGCCTCGGCGCGTACATGGGAGGCGACGAGCCGGATGATGCGTTCCGCCTCGGAAGGAAGCATATGCACGCCTGTATCGACCCGGCCTTCTCCCAAGCGGTCGAGCCTCAGCGTGCCGTCGGGATTGACCATCACCTCGATGACTTTCGAATCGGAAAGGGCCTCGGTGATCGCGGCGCCCATGGCTGTGCGCAGCATGGCTCGGCGGCGGTGATCCGCTGCGGGATGAGAGTTCATCCTTCGCCTCCGTTGCCCTTGCAGTAACCAAGAGAGCGCTTTCCGGAGGCTATCTGGCGACCGACCTGCTCGACGAATTTGTCAAAGCGATCTTGGGCGATCGCCTGTGTCGCCCGATCCGGAATTGGCGTGTGGGCATGAAGCGTGATTGAAAAGCGGATTAAGAGCGCCAGGCTCTCCAGAGTTATTTCGGCGTCGCGCCTGACATGGTCGAGATCGCGGGAAAGACGGTCCAGCCGCTTGCCGTAGCGCTGGTCGAGCTCGTTTTCGCCACGCCGTTCGATGAAGGCCTCGACCGCTTTCGCGACGATCGCCGATTTCGTGGTCGACGGGTTGCGGCTGAGGGTTTCCAGCTTCTCGCTCAATTCGGGTTCGAGCAGAAACTGGTGGCGAATGCGATGGGGCTTCATGCGTCTCGTTCCGACTGGCCGGCGCTGATGCGCCGGCGGTGCGGACGAACATCGCCGAGATCCGCAAAATCGCTTATGGGCGTTATCTACGCCGAGCTACGCCTCAGTTGCGGAAGGCGTTCAGAAGCCGGGGATGATGTCCTTGTCGTCGCCCCTTCCCTCGTTGATACCGTAGGCGCTCGCCGCGGTAGAAACCCGGTCCATGACACGCTTGTCTGCGAGTGCCTCGGCGTCATCGTCCGCCAGATTGAAGAGGTCGTCTTGATCAGGCTCCTGAGAGACGACGACGTGTTCTTCAGGCAGGCCGGGATGACGCTGCTGTTGCACGCCGCCCTCTTCTTCGATTGCCGCGCCGGCGTTTTCGTCATCGGCAGCGAGACGGCGGTCAACATTGCGGACTTGTCCGCTCCAATCGTCGGGGCGCGACGCAGGACAGTCCGCGTACACACCCTCCCGCAACACCGGCGCCGGCAGCACCCGTTCGGTGAAATTGGGATCCTGGTAGTAGCGCAACTTCTGGGCGCGGATCGGCGGCAACCCCGAAACAAGGATTAATTCGTCAGCTTGCGGCAACTGCATCACCTCGCCAGGCGTCAGCAGCGGGCGAGCGGTCTCCTGGCGACTGACCATGACGTGCGAGAGCCAGGGCGCCAGCCGGTGGCCGGCGTAGTTGCGCATGGACCTGAGTTCCGTCGCCGTACCGAGCGCATCCGAGATGCGTTTGGCCGTGCGCTCGTCGTTGGAGGAAAAGGCAATGCGCACATGGCAATTGTCGAGAATGGCGTTGTTCTCGCCATAGGCTTTGGAGATCTGGTTCAAGGATTGCGCGATCAGATAGGCGCGGATGCCGTAACCCGCCATGAAGGCGAGCGCGGTCTCGAAGAAGTCGAGGCGGCCAAGAGCCGGAAATTCGTCCAGCATCATGAGCAGTTGGTACTTGCGGCTCTTCTTCGGATCACCTTCCAGCCGCTCCGTCAGTCGCCTGCCGATCTGATTGAGCACCAGTCGCACCAGTGGCTTGGTGCGCGAGATATCCGATGGCGGCACCACTAGATAGAGCGACATCGGTCGTTCCGCATCCATGAGGTCGGCAATGCGCCAGTCGCAGGCCGATGTTGCCGCGGCCACGGTCGGGTCACGATAGAGACCGAGAAACGACATGGCGGTCGAGAGAACGCCTGAGCGCTCGTTCTCTGATTTGTTAAGCACCTCGCGAGCCGCCGAGGCCACGACGGGATGAACCCGAGGTTTGTCCGCCGTGCCGAGGTGGTTGGTGGTCATCATCCGCAGCAGTGTCGTGGCAAACGAGCGTTGCGGATCCGACAGGAAAGTGGCGACGCGGGCGAGCGTCTTTTCTTCTTCGGCGTAGAGCACGTGCAAGATGGCCCCGACCAAGAGTGAATGACTAGTCTTCTCCCAATGATTCCGCCGCTCCAGCGCGCCTTCCGGATCGACGAGAATGTCGGCGATGTTCTGAACGTCGCGGACCTCATCTGAGCCCCTGCGCACTTCCAGCAGCGGGTTGTACCGCGCCGACCTTGGATCGGTCGGGTTGAACAAAAGGGAGTACGAGAACTTCGACCGCCAGCCGGAGGTCAGCTGCCAGTTCTCGCCTTTGATGTCGTGAATGACGGCCGAGCCGGTCCAGGAAAGAAGAGTTGGAACGACCAATCCGACGCCCTTGCCCGAACGTGTCGGCGCAAAGGCCATGACATGTTCCGGCCCGTCATGTCGCAGATAGTGATCCTTCAGTTTGCCAAGGAAAACGCCGGCCGGCTCAAACAGGCCTGCCTTCTCGATTTCCCGAGCCGCGGCCCATCGTGAGGAACCGTAGGTGGTGACCAACCCCCTCTGCCGCGCGCGCCAGAGGGAGCCAGCTATTGCGGCCGCACACCCCAGGAATCCGCTGGCTCCGGCAAGCATGCCGGCCTTGTCGAAGACCTCAGGGGCGTAGGCGTCGAATTGAAACCACCATTCGAACAGTTTCCACGGCTTGTAGATCGGCCAGGCCGCCGCGACAAACCATGGCGCGCCAAGCTGCAGCTGATTATCCAGCATGTGGGCGCACCATTGAGTCGCTGTCCATACGCCGAGGATGACGATGGCG
The DNA here is from genome assembly GCF_057786115.1 of Mesorhizobium sp. P170090. Classification (NCBI taxonomy): domain Bacteria; kingdom Pseudomonadati; phylum Pseudomonadota; class Alphaproteobacteria; order Hyphomicrobiales; family Phyllobacteriaceae; genus Mesorhizobium; species Mesorhizobium sp. P170090. The sequence goes on along the minus strand of NZ_JBYNWH010000001.1, from coordinate 2,082,471 downwards.
AATACAACTACGATCTGACCGACAAGGAGCTTCGTCGGTGTCATGGGCGCAGCCTCCGAGGTATTGTTAAACGGAAGCAGCATGGCGTGACGTTTCAGAGTATCGAAGATACCCAATATACGCGCCCGTGCGATCCAGCGACCGTTGCAGGCTTGGAAGACTGGGGCGCCAAGAAGTGTCATCGCGAAGGGCGACGAGCGAATGACTTGTATGGGGCCGTATCCGGAAGGTCTGCTTCTAAGAAGCGCTCGTCGGTAGGTGGCCGATCTATACGCCGTCGCGGACCTACCGCCTATTGTTGCATAAGGGAGGGTCCAACGTAAGCACGTCCGGGGTGGACGGATCTGCCATCCTGAGCAGCCCGTAGCCTATTCCCGCCAAACCCGTCATCAGGCCTGGCCTGAACGTATGGGTAGCGTTTGACGAAAATCGTCGCCAGGCCATGGAGTCCACTTGAGGTTTCCCGCCCATGTTCATCGCGCCAGCGGCAATGGCAATGTCCATAAGTCCCATGCTTCCGTGACAAAGTCCAGGCTCAAGCATGTCGTTCAATCGGACGAGATCGGTGGCGACGAGAGCCTGGCGTGCCCCATCGACCAACATCTCGGAGGGGATCGCTCGAGCTGCCGCAATACGGCAAAGGGCAATCCCGGGAGCGCCGTGACACCATGTTGCCTGATCACGATGGGCATCGTCCTCGGGATCAATCCAGCGGTCATTGGATGTGATATCGAGATCGATCGATGCGACCGCCTCGACAACCTCCCGAGGCATCAGCTTCGGCAGAGCCGAAGAAAGGCGCGCCGAGGCGAGCAGGACACCGCTCCAGCCATGCGCCGCGCCACGCGAGAACGGGAGTTTCGAACCGACCCGTGGATCCTCGCAATGCTCGATCGCATGACGCAGATGCCTTGCCGTAGCGTCGAGAAGACGCTCGCTCGCGGAAGAACTGCGGACTGCGTGCAGCGACATTCCAGCCAATACTAGTCCGGCCGTACCCGAAACCAGATCGGCGGTAAGCCGTGCACGGCCCAAGTGCAGCGTGATCTTTTCCGCTGCCTGCTCGGCCTGGTCGACAAGCTTGTCGTCGCCAAGCAGGCAGGCGAGATGCGGTAGTGCGTATACCACACCTCCCAGCCCGTCGAAGACCCCGATCCCCCCTTGGTCCACTGTTCTGCTTCGTGTTTCGCGAAGCGCCTTGTTCGCCAGCGTCGCAAAGCGACTTTCCCCCGTTACAGCGTGCAGTCGGCCCAGGAAGAGGGCGATGCCGAGGAGCCCGTCGTAGAGGCTTCCTTCGACTGGCTCGATGGCCCTGTGTGCGCCATCGTTCCCTGGTGAGAGGTGAAGCCAGCTCGCCGCATCGGAAGTCGTGATCGCCTCCGAAAGCAATCTCTCGCCGATCAGTCTTGCTTCATCCACCGCGCGCGACCGCAGCACGGAGTCGATGACGGTGCTAGGCCGGACGCCGAATGTCGCACGGATAAGACCAACCTGACGTTCAAGATCGTTCGCACCCATGTCCCCCAGCCGCTTCGCAGCGGCGTTCCTGCCGGAGCGCGCGAACCTTAAGCGAGCTCGGCCGAAGCCGATAGCAGTACTGGCTCCCCGAACGCTGAAGTACGGTATGTCTGCGGCGCGTAGTTGTCGCAATTCAGAAGGCGCCGCGGCGAGCCGAAGCGCATCCGGAGCGTCGGTCCAGGATGCCGCGAGAACATGGTCGGCCTGAACGGCATCGTTGAGCGCAGATGGATGGGTGCTCTCGCGAAGCATATCCGCGTAATAGGCGGTCGGCCTCAGCACCAACCGTACAACCTGTGCACCGAGCCGATCCAAGATACCTCCCGGAGCCGCGAGTGGTTGACGGATTCGTTGGAGAGCGAAATAGCCATCCGAATATCCGGATTCGATCTCAGCCACATAGTCGATAGCTGGCACCCGGACCCTCCCGCGGCGAGGCAGGCTGGCCACGTCGCCGAGTTGCCACGCGACGCGTTCGACTCTCGCTTCGGGCAAACCGGCGTCCATCAGCGCGAGAGTCATCAGCCGGGTACTCTGTCCCGGAGTGGCGGCCAAGGCCCCAAGTTCCGTACCGTCGATGGAAGGTAGCATGCCGACGCCGAGCACTGAGCTGTCCCTGACGGTTTCAGCGGTCGCTGATGCGGATCGGTCGGCGGTTTTGAGTTGAGGTGCCAGTAGGGTCTCCAGATCGACCACGATGGGCTGTTCACCGGCGGCTATGACATTCTCGAAGTGGCAGTCGCTGCCGCCCATGACGTGTAGAGCCGCGAGCAGGGAGCCTGTGCGACGGAAGTATCTGGATACCGCGCCGTCGCTTCGGCAAGAGTTGGAACGAACATGCTCCATCCAACCATAACTTGTTCGATCAACGACCCTTACGGTGCGTAACGAGGCTGGCAGACCAGCGCGGTTCATCGCCCCGATAAGGTCTTGGAAGACTTTCGTCGAGCCGACCGGTCGTGGTTTGTAGATCAACTCCGCTCCACTGGCGAAGCGAAGCCGAGTCGCCCTCCGTCCGCCGGAATGCGGGTCGCCTGACGTGGCGTGTGCCGCAACGAGGCGATCCGCGGCGGCTATCCCGAATTCCTCTTCGATACAGCCACGGTCGTCCTGGAGCCGTCGGACCACTTCCAAGCTCGCCGCAAACCACCGGTCGCAACGCAGATGCAACTGGCGGAGGAGCGCCGGGTAATTCTCGAAGAACTCTAGCTGAGAACCTCGATCGTCTAGGTGGTCGCGGAAATCGGCGTGCGCCCAATTCGTTCCTCGTCCCTCCAGATCCGCTATTCGCCTTTCCAGCGTCAGAGGTCTGAACAACAATTCATCGAGTTCATCGCCAAGCGCCTTGGCGAGTGAAGCCGAAACCTTCTCTGCCGAAAGGTTTGCGCTGATGATATGTCGATGAAAAGCTGCCGACACTTGGCATCGGAACGATCGGACTATGCTCTTGATCAACCCTCCGGTCGATCGGCCGATGATCCATCCTGGACTGGCCCAAGTCGGCGCACACGTCTGCTTGAGAATTCGGACGACCTCAGCGGTATGCGGCAAAAACGGAACATCTTCCGTCGCACAACCTTCCGTCTCCAGGAAACCGGGCGGAAAAGCGCGGTCTGCTCGATCGTTGCGTGGCAAAAATTCTTTCGCCGCGCTGGCGAGGAGCGTCCGTCGTTCACCGGTGCCGAGCGCTGCCGGCCAGCGATCGATGGATCGAGGTCCAACTGCAGGCTCGACATCGCTCAGCGTCTGCGCCCACGTGGGCGACAATCGGCTGCGACAGTCGAGCAACTGGTGGCTACCGTGCTGCACTTCGTCGAGACGGTGCTGCACGTGGTGGCAACGGTAGAACAGCTGCTAGACACACTGCTGCAAGACGTCGCAACGGTCGAGCAGGTTGTCGCCACCGTGGAGCAGGTCGGCGCGACCGTGGAGCATGCCGTCGCCACGGTGGAGCATTTGGTGGAAACGGTGGAGCACGTTGTGGCGACCGTTGAGCATGTGGCGGCGACAGTCCCCGCTTGGCGCTCGAAGGTGCCGGTTGTGCCAGGGCTGGTACGCAGCCAGCCGACCGGGTGTGCCGGGAGGGAAGCCAGTTCCTCTTCGCTCAACGAGGCAAGGAAATCGGCGTCACGCCAGGCGCGGATCACGAGAGCGGCAGGGAGCTCGAGTCTGCCACCATGGTTTCCAGCATGCTCCAAAGGAACCTCCCGATATCCACTTGCCAAGGCACGAGGCTTGATCCCCGTGCTCTGCAGCAAAACCCGTCCGTGGCACGAAGTCAAATACAATAATTATCGACGTGTTATTGTCGCCTACCGCTTGCATCGAAGTCGAACGAGATATACTGGCTGCCCTGATCGCGCTCGAACGAGTTGATGGATCGCTACGGCGGCAAGGAAGTGCCGACATCGCTCACATTCGGACCCACGTCTAAATCGGCTTTGGCCATACCTGCGCGCATGCTAAGCGTTGAAGCGCTACCGCCTCTGTTTATGGGACTTCGAAATAGCTTGCGGCAAATCATCGCTAGAATCGTTAACTTTCTTTGCCCCTCAAACGACGCGGTCGATGTACGATCAAAGTTTATCGATCTTGCCCCAACCGAGAAGGCAGACGAGGCAGGAGTATATTCCGATGCGCTTCTGTACGCGACGAGCAATCCCAGAGTTTCGAACATCGCTCTGACCGGGCCTTATGGTTCGGGAAAAAGCAGCATCATTAGGGCCTTTCTAAAAAAATACCGGCATCCAATTCTGCAGATATCGCTCGCCGCGTTCCTTCCTGAGGCAACCGCCCCCGGTGGCGCTGTGAGCAAACAGGAGATCGAGAGAAGCATTCTTCAGCAGATGCTCTATGGCGCGGACGCAAACCGGCTGCCACTCTCGCGCTTTAAGCGAATTAAGTCACCCAGTAGATGGTCGATCTTCCTTTCTCTGTACGTGATTCTTGGCGTTGTGGCCTGTTGGCATCTTTTCCAAAAGCGCGATGACGTCATCAGTGGCAGCTTTTTCCTGCCTCTTTCAATAAGTAACTGGCCCAATTTCATGTGGTTTGTCATGGGAGCATCGTTCCTCTGGCTGACAGTCTACCACTTCCACAAGCTTAGCTTCGGCCTGTCTCTCAAGAGTATTTCGCTAAGCGATATTGAGATCACACCTATCGCGGCCAGCCAGGAATCGATTCTTAATCGGCATTTGGACGAGATTATATACTTCTTTCAGTCGACAAAGTATGATCTCGTCATTATCGAAGATCTCGACAGGTTCAACAATTCCGAGATATTCATTACTCTCCGCGAGATAAATAGCCTCATAAATGCGAATGCTGGCGTGAAACGGACGATACGCTTCCTTTACGCATTGCGCGATGACATGTTCGCGAACACGGACAGAACGAAGTTCTTTGAGTTCATTATCCCAGTTATACCAGTCATCAACAGCTCTAACTCGATCGATAAAGTCCTGGAGCAGGGCAAGCGGCTTTCGCTGGACAGCCGACTTGATCGCCAGTTTCTGCGTGAGGTTTCACGATATCTGAACGACCTAAGGCTCATACAAAACATCTTCAATGAGTATGCCATCTATGTCGCTAATCTGGAGACGGATGGCGACAATGTGCTGGACGCAAACAAGCTCCTAGCGGTTCTGATATATAAGAATGTATTTCCGAGTGACTTCGAGAACCTTCATCGCGGCAAGGGAAATCTCGCGCAGATCCTTGAAAAGCATGATGAGTTTATCGCCCGCGGTGAAGCAGAACATAAGGCCGCTATTGAGCGCATCGAGCATGAGGTCGACATTGCTGAACGGCAAATTCCAGCCGACCTGCTCGATCTCCGCCGAATTTATGCGATGGCGTTGTTTGAGAAGCTATCTGCTCAAGCGACTCACGTCGGTCAGAGTGGTCAGAATCTGATCGAAATTAGCACACTCGCGAGAAGTGAAAATTTTGACCAGGTCATCAATAGCCAGACTATTAACTATCGTAATATCAACGGGTATCACCAGAACATCAACATCTCGGGCTTGCAGTCCGAGGTCGATAGTCTGAGGACGTTTGCGCAGCGCAAGGAAGAGGTTGAGCAGCGGGCCGCTGGGTCTAGGAGCTCTGCCTCTACAAGGCTGCGAGCGCTGCGCGAGAAGATCGCCACTCTGCGCTCTGCTAAATTCAATGAGGTAATTCGCCTGAACGCGAAAGAACTGAGCGGTCTTTTTGGCGCGTTTGGCGAAAATGGCGAGCTAGCTCGCTTTCTAGTAATGGAAGGCTATATCGACGACACCTATTACCAGTATACATCGCTGTTCCATGCGGGTCGACTGTCGCCCAACGACAACAAATTTCTCATTCAGATACGCGGCTTCATAAACCCGGACCCCAACTTCCCGATCGACAATGCGAAGGAAGTCGTGGCGGCTATGCGCGGCGAGGATTTCCGTCAACACTACGTCCTCAACGTCAAGATCGTCGATTGCCTCCTGGGTGACGACGCCGCTTATGCGGGACAAGGTGTCAAGATGTTTGAGTATCTGGCTTCTGAGTTCGAGAATTGCGACGCCTTCTTCACTAGTTACTACGCTGCGGGAAAGGAAGTGCCCAAGTTGGTTGCAGGGTTGCGAGCGGCTTGGGCAGGCTTCATTCCGGCTGTTCTTGCCAGTTCCGGGCATCTCCGTCATGTTGGTCAGATCATCGCCCATTTGCCTGAGCCGGCCCTCAACGCGCTGCCGGCCGCATATCCCGAGATCTCGCCATTCGTCTCCGAAAAACTAGCTCAGATTCTCGCGCTCGGGACCAACATCGATCCGTCTCGTCTAAAGGCCCTTGGGATCGAGCTGGATGACTTCAGAAGTATAGAAGGCTTTCCTGGAATTGCGCGCTTCCTCTTCGAAGAGGGCTTCTACACGCTCTCCGTTGAGAACCTAGAGTTCATCTTCCAAACCGTTCTAGGAATTGACGATCTCGAGCCCTTTCGCACGCGGAATTACACGACGGTCACGGGAGTCGGTAATGCGGTCCTGAGTTTCAGGATCGAGCGCGGCTTCGTTGACTATCTAAAGAACGTGCTCCTGCGGCTTGAGGACAATTCGCGCGAGAGCGTGGCCACCGTTCTGTCCATTATCGGTCGAGAGGATGCCGATTTTGACGATCTGAGTCGGTTCCTCGAAAGGCAGTCGGCGACTATCTCTTCCTTCGGCGATGTGCCAGTCCGTTTTCACTCCCTCGTTTTCCAGCTGAGCAGAATTGAACCTTCGTGGGAGAATTGCCTTGCCTTCATGGGCAGCGAGGCCTTCGATGCGGCAACTTTGACCAGTTTTCTCGAGACGAAGGCAGCGCTGGCGGCACTGCCACAGCAGGCCATTCCCTCCGACGATAAGGCAGCCGTCCTGCGCCAGTTCCTGATCAACGACGACGCCCTGGAAGACACTACGTATCGAATCTATGTCCAAAGGCTACCGAGGACCTTCATTAAATTTCCGAGCAATCTTGGCCCTGGTAAATTGCGGGTATTGATCGAGGAAGCGAGGGTCAATTTTACGAAAGAGAATGTGGATGCTCTTCAAGAGCAAATTGACCTCCAAGTCCTATTCGTGGTCGGAAACATTGATGCATATTTGAAAGACGAGGCGACGTTCGCGCTCGAAGACGATTTCCGTGAGTTGCTCCTAGGCGAGGATATCGGTGACACCCGTAAACTGGCGATCATCCGGTCAATGGATCTCACCTTGCTCGGTGGCCTGCAATCTCGGGCGGGCAAAGTGGGCGCGATCTTGGAGAGGAATGGGGCGGACGTGAGCGCCCTGAATGTCGAAGCCGCGCGCGCGGTTATCCTGAACTCGGCACCAATCCGGGTCCAGATATCACTGTTCACCAAATGCCAGAAAATCTTGAGCGACGGTGACGTGCGCGAAATCCTCGCTGCCCTTCCAGACCCGTTCTCCGAAATCAAGACCGGTTATCATTCCCCAAGGATCGACAAGACGGACATCAACATCGAACTCGCAAAGTGGCTCGATGAGCGCAACATCATTTCGTCGTGGGGCGATACGTTCTTTGGCGATGCCATCCGTATCAATCTCTATCGCCGTGACGCCAGTTCGTGAGTTTCGTGGACAATAGTCAACTAATTGACGCCCTTGCGCGCGAATCCAACGCAGCCTGCGAACGAACGGCAGCTCTTAGGACAAAGTAGGAGTGCAGCGAACGGCACAAATGCTGAAGATCCTATGGGGATGGAAGGCGACCCGCGCTCTGCCGGAGTGAAGTTGCCAAACATCACCTGGAGGTCAGCATGCAAGCCAACACCACCAAAGCCCCGGCCGCTATCCGCGTCGATCTTGCCGCAATATTTGTCTCGTTAGAACTGTCTCGTTCAAAATGGCTCGTGACTTCGCTTTCGCCAGGTGGGGGCGAGAGAATGTCGAGACACCTCGTGTCTGGGGGCGCCATTCCGGGTTTGCTCGATCACGTCGCAGAGCTGCAACGAAAGGCGGAAGTGCGGACTGGGCAGAGCTTCCGGGTCATATCAATCCAGGAAGCTGGTCTGGATGGATTCTGGATACACCGGGTTCTCGAACGCGAAGGCATCGAGAGTTATGTTGTCGACCCGGCATCCATTGCCACATCGCGTCGCCGCCGGCGGGCCAAGACCGACAGGATTGACGGGGAAGCACTGGTTCGAGCGTTGTTGGCCTACAACCGCGGCGAGCCTCGGGTTTGCGCGATGTTGCGAGTGCCAAGGCCCGACGGTCAGTCAGGTGCGCCATCGATCCGAAGAAGGCGAACCGACCGGCGTCGTGCAGCGCGACCAGCCGGGTCAGGAACAGACGCCGGAACAGCTTGCCCAGTACTCTGACCGGGAGAAGGAAGGCCGGCCGCGACGATATCCAGCGTGACCCGTCCGGCGCGATGCCGCCGCCCGGCACGATCATGTGGACATGAGGATGGTGCGTCATCGCCGATCCCCATGTGTGAAGCACGGCCGTGATGCCGATGCGTGCGCCGAGGTGCTTGGGATCGGCGGCGATCGTCAGCATCGTCTCCGATGCCGCCGTCGTAGACGAGCGCCTTGTTCTGGAACGCGATGTCGGCGACCTCGGCGGGCAGCGTGAACACGACATGGAATAGCCGACCGGCAGCAGGTCGGCTTCGCGCTCGGCGAGCCATGTACGTGCGGCCGCGCCATGGCATCTGGGACAGTGCCGGTTGCGGCAGGAGTTATAGGCGATCCGCCATTGCCCGCAGTCCTCGCAGGCCTCGACGTGACCGCCGAGCGCCGCGGTGCGGCAATGCTCGATCGCCGACATCACCTTGAGCTGGATGAGGCTCAGGTGACCTGCATGGGCGGCCCGATAGGCGGGGCCGGCAGCACGGAAGATATCGGCGACCTCGATCGAGGCGCGCACGGCTCAACCGGGCGGCGTCTTGCCTTCCATCAGCGCCATCAACCGATCGAGCGGCCCTGCGACCGCATGGATCGTCCGCGTCGAGACCTTGATGTAGAGCGCAGTCGTATCGAGTTTGCTGTGACCAAGCAGCACCTGGATGACGCGGATGTGGACATCCTGTTCGAGCAGGTGGGTGGCGAAGCTGTGGCGTAGCGTGTGCGGGCTGACGCGTTTGCGGATGCCGGCGACCTCGGCAGCCTCCTGGACTGCGCGGTGCAATTGCCGCGACGAGATCGGCGCCGTGCAGCTGCGCCCCGGGAACAGCCAGCCATGCGGGAGCATCACCCCGCGCCGCCTGCCTTCGCGCCACCATAGCCGCAGCAGCTCAAGCAGTTGCGGCGAGAGCATCGCATTACAGTCCCTACGGCCCTTGCCCTGCTCGACGCGGATCAGCATGCGTGTGCTATCGACATCGTCGACCTTGAGATGTGCGACCTCGGACACGCGCAGACCAGCGCCATAGGCGACGCCGAGCGGGGCCTTGTACTTGATGCCTGGTGCGGCTTCGAGCAGCCGCGCCGCTTCCTCCATGCTCAGCACGTAGGGAAGCTTGCGCTCATGCCTCATGATCACCAGCGCACGCGCCAGATCCCGCCGCTTCAGCGTCACGAGGAACAGGAACCGCAATGCCGAGACCGCGCCATTGATCGTCGCAGGGCCGACGCCGCTCTCATGCTGATGCAACTGGAATCGACGGATGTCCTCAGCGGTCGCAGTGTTGGGCGAGCGGCCAAGGAACGCAGCGAAGCGCCGGACGTGACGAACGTAGTCCTGCTGGGTATGGGAGCCCAGGCCACGCATGAGCATGTCGTGCTGCATGCGCTGGCGAAGCGGAGAGATTGGTGCATCGGTCGACAGAGTAGCCATGGCGAGTTCCTCTCGTTGAAGGGAACTCCATGGTCAGGTCGACGCCTCTACCCGCTCAAGTCAAATGCCTGTCGCTCCATCACAGGCCGAGGCGCCCCTCCCGCGAAGCGGGTTCGTGCATGAGGCGCCAAGCTGCCCGACAGCCTTGTGGCCGCCTGCTGATGGTCTGGTTTCGGGCCACGGCCGAGAGAAACCTGCCGTTTCGCCACGCGACTCCGACTTAGCCGCTTATTGGCATATCGCGGACTCTCATGAGCCGACCATGAGTTGGACAGAGGCAGCGTGTCAAACACGACCCCATCGAGGCTGATTGGGCGCCAGCAAGGAACCCACCGAAGTATTGACAGAGGGGCCCGCGGCGGTGCTGGGCTGGTGAGTTGCTAATCAGAGAGCTGTTGTGGGCGTAACAAACTCTTCCAGGATAGTCGGAGGATTACTGACATTCGGATGCCCACGAGCACCTGATGTTCCTTCCAGCGTTGGGCAGTGATTCCGATCAAGCGCGGCACCGGAGCGATCTCCTCTCGGAACACTCGCAAGTCGGATGGGCGGCCTGCGTCGATGATTGCGCCGCCGCTCAAGCCGCGGAGATGTACGGATCAGACCTTGATTACCTTCGTCCGACCGGGAGTGCTTCTTATAACCCAGGAAGACGTGGTGCTCGCCCTTGCCTTGGCCTGCCAACCGCTTCGCGATTTGGTCGTCGAACCGCCAGGTGCTGGAGTAGCTCAAGACCTTCGCCACCGTCTTTCTCGTTGTCGGATCGGACCAGCGATTCTTCGAGCTGGGGAAGCCGACCGCGGTGTAGAGATGGCCCGCCTGCACCTCGGTTGTTATGTCACCCTCAGTCACGTACCCGGTCCCGAGTTGCGCGATCATCTCTTCAGGCAGACGGCAGACCGCAAAGTCGTATTGGTCCTTGTCCCGGTCGCCATTCGGTTTTGACGTCGTTCGGACGGTTCCGCCGACGTAAACGGTGGTGGCCATCTCCTCGTTCGCGTCTATGACGTGGGCGGCGGTCAGCAGCAGCTTCATGCCGCGGATAGCGAAAAGGACCGCAGATCCGATGTGATTAGGGGTGCCGTTCTCTGTGGCTCCGTAGATCGGCCGAACAGCGCTGCGGAACCGCTCTGCCGCGCCCTTGGCTAGTTCGTTCATCCGGGCCCGCAGTTGATGCCGTTAGGCAGCGGATAGCTGGCGTGAAACATCTGGCTCTAGGTACATGTTACTTCCATAGCACATAGTGAACCGGAAGTTGCTCATCGACGGTACCGCACCATCCCTGCAATGGAGACCCGCTACGCGCCTCCCTTTGCATCCCTCCCGACTTCTCTGAACTTGCCAGGCATTAAGCTCATCTGCGAAGCGGACCGATGGCCCGCTCGACCAGCGACAGGTTGACGGCCGTGAGCAGCTGGTCGCAAAAGCACTCGACCGACTGCAGGTGATGAAGCCTGACGTCGAGCGGTTGCCCGGCCTCGAAATCGAAGGTCAGTGAGTTCTGCGTGTTGCTCAATGCCGCCAGCCGGTCGGACACCACGGCCGCGCCATGAACGACCAGGTGCCGGAGCTCGGTAATCATCTCGAGTGTACTCGCCCAATCGGCGACTTCGGGCGAGCGCCGGCGATCTGCACCCGCGAGCCGATCTCGCGAGCGAGCGCCTAGGCGACGTCGCCAGGAGAGGGCGAGAGCGGGCCCAACCCCAGGCGCGTTATTCCAAAGGAGCAGGGACAACTTGCGGGGGTATTGCCGACTTCCACGTTGGATACTGCGGCATGGGTCCATTTTGCATGTTGCCAACTGAATCACCAAGTGCCCGAGTTGCACGCGGCCAGTCGAATGAGCAAGCTGCGGCGGGTTCATGAATAGGTATGGGGCCGGTATTTCGCCAATGCTCTAATCGATTATAGTTGTGAAGAGCAGTTTCGGCGGTTTACTTGCCCCACAAGTCCCCATAAAAGGAGACAGCATCGATTCGATGTTATCCCTTGTCTTTCGCGCACTCGCGGTCCGTGGCGCCGAGTGGACGATTGAGGACCGCCAGCCCGCTCACCAGCAGGTCTGCACTGGCGGCTTGGGGCCCGTTGGTAAGCCACAGGAGTAGGACAATGTCGAAGGATTTGGGCAAGGGCGAAAATCACGGCGGCGGCCCCGGGAAGATCGAGATCACGGTGGTGGTGAACGGCCAGCCCACCCAGGTCGAAGCCAATCCCAACCAGCCGCTTCACGTCGTTCGCACCAAAGCACTTGAGAATACGCAGAACGTCGCCCAACCGGCCGAGAATTGGGAATTCAAGGATGAGGCCGGCACCTTGCTCGACGTCGACAAAAAAGTTGGCGATTTCGGTTTCGCGACCCCTGTGACCCTGTTCCTCAGCCTGAAGGCGGGTGTCGCAGGTGCCTGAACTCCAAACTGTGGACCCAGGGGTGTCCCGAGCGAAGTTCGATCGGCAGATCGGCTGGTTCCAAACACAAGCAGGTATTTACCGAGCTCAGGGTTGCTTCCTGATCGAGGCGAGCTTCCCGACGGCCTTCTTCATCTTCGCACCACCGAAGATAAAGCCACAGTTCATCGGTGCAGCTGTCGAGATCGACTTCTCCAATTACGACCTCCGACCTCCGTCGGTGGTCTTCGTCGACCCCCTTATACGCCGGCCGATTGCCCGGAAAGATTTGCTGCTTAGGATGCAGAGACGGCCGCATCTACCCGGAACCCCACCGGATATGATTTTGGTCCTCATGCAGCAGAACGCTCTGTCGCTGTCGGACTTCATCCAGGCCAACAGTGCGGAACACACGCCATTCCTGTGCATGGCAGGCGTCCGGGAATACCACGACAATCCAGCCCATTCAGGTGATTCATGGCTTCTCCACCGGGGTTCTGGCGAAGGCTGTTTGGCGTTCATCCTGGACAAGATCATCAAGTACGGGACCGGTCCCGTGGAGCAGCTTCAGTATCAGTTTCAAATCTCAGTGGGAGCCATGATAGCGCCCTTACCCGCCATTCCAGAATGACCGCGCTGGAGGATGTCAGGACAGTCACTCTCCCTCGAGACTGCGTTTCGCGTGTGCAGGCGCATCTGCGCTCAGTTGGTCGCGAGGGCAATGAGGGAATGGCGCTCTGGGTCGGCGTTCAGCAAGACCAGCACTTTGGCGTAACGGAGACAGTTATCCCAGCGCAGCGCCACATCCGAACAAGCGATGGCGTTTGCGTGATTGTTCCGGCCGAAGAACTGCACCGGCTCAATGTCTGGCTCTATAAGCGCGGCTTGAAACTTTTGGCCCAGATCCATAGCCACCCGGGCCGCGCCTACCATTCGACGACCGACGACGCTTATGCGGTCGCTACTACCGTTGGGTGTCTGTCGCTGGTGGTGCCGAATTTCGCCCGCGAGCCTTTCGATCTTGCTCGGGTCGCCGCCTATCGACTTGACGCCAAGGCGAACTGGAATGAGGTCCCATCCGCGGCACTGGCGCGAATGATGACGATAACGAGCTAACGATGGCACTTGCTAATTTCATCGACCGCGCCGCCACGGCAGCATCTCAGGTCCTGGCCGACTTTCATCTCGCTGACTTCAAAGCGGCTCTCGAAAAGCAGGTCGTGGCTGTCGCCTTCGACAGCCAAGCGGCATCGTGTGCCGAGGGCCAGGCGACGCTTGACCTTACGGTCAGGTTGCTTGCCAGACTGTATCCGGTTCTGGCCATACTCCCCCTGGATATGGCCGCGAGCTCTCAAGCACAAGCACTCGAGCGCTTGGCAAAGTCGATCAATCCAAAAATCAGCATCCGGCGTTCCGGCAAGTATGCGACGGTCTGTGTAGCTGCAGGCGCGGTGCACCCATCACTTCGGTGCCCAACGTTTTTCATGGGATCCCAGGGTTGGGCGGCAAAGCTGTCGCGGACGGACCCGGTGGGCTCTGGCTCGAGCTTGCTGCCTTATGGAGCTGGCGCCGCAAGCTGCTTCGCCGCGGCCAACGTCTTTCGAACCATCTTTGCTTCCCAGCTGACCGGCGCCGAGCTGGACGAGAACATCGACCTCTCTTTATGCACCTACAACAAGAGCAACGCCGGCGATTCCAGCCCCTTAAATTTCGCTGTCAACCTTGGCGAAACGCACCTCGTTGGGCTCGGCGCGATAGGCCATGGCTCGCTCTGGGCGCTGGCGAGGCAATCCGGTCTGTCGGGGCGCCTGCATGTAGTTGATCACGAAGCTATCGAACTCTCAAACCTGCAGCGCTACGTGTTGGCAGGTCAGGCGGAGGTCGGCCTCTCTAAGGCGGCCCTCGCAACCAACGCCCTTCGGTCCACCGCCCTTGAAGTCGAGGCGCACCCTATGAAGTGGGCAGAATATGTTGCGCGCCGGGGCGACTGGGTATTCGACCGAGTGGGTGTGGCGCTTGACACCGCCGCCGACCGTCTGGCTGTCCAAGGTGCTCTGCCCCGATGGATCGCGAACGCCTGGACTCAGGAGCAAGATCTAGGCATCTCGCGGCATGGTTTCGATGACAGCCAGGCTTGCCTTTGCTGCATGTACATGCCGACCGGGAAATCCAAGGACGAACACCAACTGGTCGCGGAGGAACTCGGAATGCCGGAAGCACACGATGAGGTAAAAACGCTCCTGCAGACTAATACAGGAGTCCCCAATGAGTTCGTAGCTCGGGTGGCTACGGCGATGGCTGTGCCGTTTGAGCCGCTCGCCGCGTTTGTTGGCCAGCCCCTCCGTTCCTTTTATCAGCAGGCTATCTGCGGCGGTCTGGTGTTCCAGCTTAGCGATGGAAGTCGTCTCGTTCGAACCGTGGTTCCGATGGCCTTTCAATCAGCGCTTGCCGGGATCATGCTTGCCGCAGACCTGGTCAAGCATAGTGCGGGTTTTCCGATGAGTCCGACAACCAGCACTCGCGTGAACCTACTGCGCCCCCTTGGTTCTCACCTCCATGATCCGAAAGCCAAAGATTCCAGCGGCCGCTGCATCTGCAGCGATGAGGATTTCATCGCCGCCTACAGGCTGAAATACGGGCTGTGCCGTTGAACAGCTGAGCAACGGGTCCGCCTAAGAAAGATCTGAAGTCTTCGTTACCGCGGACGGCGCGCTGTCAAGCGCTCACCGACGTTTTCGACCACGATCGAGTGCCTGATGAGAGCGCGGGGCGGATACTATGACACGCTCGGCCCGCTGCTTGCCAATGTCAGGCCCAGAACCCACGACAGAGATCCTTGAGCGACGCCTCGTCGTGTAACTTTTTTGTACTGTTATCTACGTTCGACCATATTCGTCGTCGAAGCGAACGATATCATCCTCGGCGAGATAATCGCCGCTCTGCACTTCAATGATCACCAGGTCAATTCTGCCTGGGTTCTCGAGCCGATGCTTATGGCCGCAGGGGATGTAAGTAAATTCGTTTGTCCCCAGGAACAACTCCTGCTCGCCATTGACGATCTTGGCGGAGCCGCTGACCACGACCCAGTGCTCCGAACGATGATAGTGCATCTGCAGGCTCAACTGGCGACCGGGCTTCACCTCGATGCGTTTGATCTTGAAGCGCTCGCCTTCCTCCAGAACCGTAAAGGTACCCCAGGGCCGGTGTACCGTGCTATGGACCAGATGGGCTTCATGTCCCGAAGCCTTGAGGCTCTCGAAGAGCTTCTTAACGTCCTGAACGCGGTCGCGGGATGTGACAAGCAAAGCGTCCGGGGAATCAACGATCATCAGGTCGCTTACGCCCACCGTGCCGATGACGCGTTTGTCGGAGCTCACATAGGTGCCGGACGTGTCGACCATGTGCACATCGCCGCGTATCCTGTTCCCGCTTTCGTCGGGGGCGATTAAATCGGCCATTGCGTTCCAAGATCCGATGTCGTTCCAATCCATGTCGCAGGGAATCACGGCAAGTTTGTTAGTTTTCTCCATGACAGCGTGGTCGAGCGAGATCCGCGGCGCGGAACCGAAATGCTCAGGCGCGAGTTCGATTTTGGCAAAGCCTTGGCATTGACTGGCGCGGCCGTTCTCGTAGCTGTCGGCGACGGCCTGGAGCACCTCGGGACAATGCAAAACCATCTCGTCGAGCATGGTTTGCGCACTGAAGCAGAAGATGCCGGCGTTCCAGAAGAAGCGTTGAGACGCGACATAGGCTTTGGCTGTATCCAGATCCGGTTTTTCAACGAAACGGACGACGTTCTCACCATCTGCTTCGATGTAGCCGAATGCCGTGTCCGGTCTGGTTGGGGTGATGCCCAATGTGGCGATCCGCCCGAGCTTCGCATGTTCCATGGCCAGGCCCATGACGTCTAGAAACGCAGGCAGGTTGCTAATCAGGTGATCGGCCGGGAAAACGCACAGGATCGCGTCAGGGCCTTGCGTTGCCCTCGCATGGATCGCGGCTGCAGCCACGGCGGCGGCCGTATCCCGAGCTTCGGGCTCGAGCAGAAACGTGCGTGGCAGGACCACGGAATCCAATTCGTCAAATTCGTCCTTGGTCAGGAAGAGGTGTTCCCCGGATGTCACAGCGACGAGTTCCACGACACCTTCTATCGAAGCGGCGCGCAGCACAGTGTGCTGAATGAGAGAATATCCATCCGCTACTTTGAGGAAAGGTTTGGGGTGCGATTGCCTTGAGGCGGGCCATAGCCGCGATCCGGCTCCGCCGCTGATGATCACGGGAATCACTTTCATAACTAACCTCGATTTCGTCTCTGGAGTGATCGCCCGCGTTCTTTCGAGCGTCAGCGTCACGATCGCCGTCGCTCTGGCTTGTCTGCGGCCCCGGCGTAACAGCGAAGTTCTGGCGCGTTGCGGGCGGCGCCAGATGACGACCCTACCGGTAATGTACGACGCCTCCACTGGCGTCGATGAGAAATGCGCATTCAACTAAGCCTGTTGGTTGCCTCTGCCGAATTGCGCAAGGTCGCGGGTCTTAACTGAGATCAGAGACTTGGCTGTCTTCTATCAAAGTCAAACGACTTGGCTCCTTCAGATCGAATTCAATTACCCGTGGTGCGAATAGACGTGCATATCGTGTAAAGGCGCTCGTCGGGGGAAACCGAATTACGGTATCGCAGCGCCCGAGAAGATACATCTCAACGAGGGCGGAAATTCCGCCGTCAATCCCGAGTGCTGCAGTGTGTAAGGGGCCACCTTGATTGGATCCGAAGTGCTTCGGGACAGTGAGCAGATCGGGAAACCTGGCCGACAGAAGATCCAGTATCCGCGCGCTGTCCGTGCATAAGAACAGCCGCACAGGCCTAGGGTGCGGTAACGCCTTAGCCTTCTCAATTGCAGCGCACACTTGCCGAACGGCGAGCTCCGGATCGGCCCAGTAGGGCGCATGCTCCATGATGTCTTCACCGTTGCCGTGCCGAACATGAATCCCGATGATGCTGTGCCCCTCAAAACATTCCTGATAAATGGCATCTATGCGGGCTTGAATTTCTGGCCGAGGCTTGACACTCTGGAACACCTGCCGCTCTGCTTCCTCATCGCACCGCCACATCAGACAAGCGTCACACACTACTGTGTTCGCTTCGACATCGTGTTCGGCCTGAAAGAGCTCGCCCAACTCATCGCGCTCTTGGAAAATCTGCTCATCTGGCCGGTAAAGGCACTCGATCGCCGGCCTGTTCCACCACTCTGGGAAGAATGGACCAGGGAAGGAAACGTCCTTGATCCGGTCGTCGGAAATAGCCGGCACCCCAGCGATGTCATTGATCGGCTGGAAGAACACCGGAAACGCATTTGTGAAGGGTTGGTCGAGGTAGCAGGCGCCCCGCCAGTCGATGGCTAGAGTTCGTCCCGACCGCTGCGCGTAGCGCCAAGCGGCCGCCAACGACCACAGACAATCACCGAACCCCGTACGCCTCCGAGAGACGACGAACCGGCGCTTTTCCAATCCACTAACATGCATTTTCGGAAATCTCGTTTCGGAGAGGAGGTTGCATCCGGTTTAGAATCCTTAGTCGACACTAGTAGACCCTGACGCCGGGCCCTTGGCAGAGGCCGGGCCATAGGGCAGAAGAGCTCACTCAGCACTGCCCACTAATCCCGTGACGCTCGCAAAGCTTGAAGCCGATGCCCTCGCTTCCGGTTGCCCTCGCTTCCGGTTCAGCCTTCTCTACTGGGCCTCCGCGGCATATGTAAAATCTATTGAGTGGATGCCGGCCATCCATGTGTTGGATGCCATGATGAAGGGGCTCGGCTGACGCGGGCCCGGTCAAAAGAGCCGAAATAGCCGGGAAACGCTGCGACACTGCCTGCCGAAGCAAATCATTCCGTCGACGCCGTACGCCAAGGGTGCAAGGCTGCATACAGCAACCGATACCGGGCGAGATGAGGTCGACGGCTCGACGCGCCTGGAACCAGCTGATCGACAGAATCCGCAGTCGGCTCCCAAAGTTCTGCACGACCTGTGCCGGATGCTGTGGTGAGGGCTCGCGGCCACGAACTTTGTCCTCACCCCGAACGGAAGCTCGCGCTACGACTCCGGGCCGGCGATGCGCCCCGCTGCTCGCTCAGACCATCCATTCTGTGGATGCACTTTATCCAAACAATCGATTTCACTGATCCAAACAATTCCCATTAGAAGACGCTGAAGCAAGAAAGAAAGGCGTCCTCACTCGCTGATAGAAGAGCAAATCAGCTGCAAGGTGCTTGGAGTACAGTCGCTCACGGCGTGAGCTGAGCGGTACTCTGACCGCATGTACGAATCCGACAGGTGAGCGGCGCAACTCTATTTTGCTGCGACTCCAAGCAAGAGCAGGTGTGCTCGGCTGGCGGACTGTCAATGACGAGCCGCGCGCCGCATCTGTCGAGTGCTCCATAGGGCACGGGGCGGGCCGCACATTGTGTCGGCGTGGCGAGCCCGGAGCCGAAACTTTAAAATTTATAGAGCAGGAATAGAATGGGTGATAGCAGGAAAGTTGCTCTTATTACGGGCATAACTGGACAGGATGGTGCCTATCTTGCCCGTCTTCTTCTCAAAAAAGACTACATCGTTCATGGGATTAAGCGACGTTCCTCTTCCTTCAACACCGGTCGTATCGAAGACCTCTACCAAGACCCGCACGAATCCGATCCGCGCTTAATCTTGCATTACGGTGATCTCACCGATTCGACAAACCTCATCCGCGTGGTTCAGGAATCTCAGCCAGACGAAATTTACAACTTGGCTGCTCAGAGCCATGTCCAGGTGTCGTTCGAAACACCTGAGTACACAGCAAACGCGGACGGTATCGGTACATTGCGACTTCTTGAGGCGATTCGCCTCCTCGGTCTGACGGACAAGACCCGCTTCTATCAAGCCTCGACTTCAGAGCTATACGGCCTCGTGCAGTCCGTACCGCAGAACGAAACGACGCCCTTTTACCCGCGCAGCCCTTACGCCGCCGCCAAGCTCTACGCCTACTGGATGGTCGTGAATTATCGCGAGGGCTATGGTATGCACGCTTCCAACGGCATTCTTTTTAATCACGAAAGCCCCCTTCGTGGGGAAACTTTTGTGACGCGCAAGATCACCCGCGCTGCCGCTGCTATTTACCTGGGCAAGCAGGACAAGCTTTATCTCGGCAATCTCGATGCTCAACGCGATTGGGGGCATGCGCGTGAGTACGTGCGAGGTATGTGGATGATGATGCAGCAGGATCAACCGGATGATTACGTGCTGGCTACGGGCAAAACGACTCCTGTCCGCCAATTCGTCGAGTGGGCTTTCGAAGATGTCGGCGTCGAGATCGAATGGCGTGGCAAGGGTGTCGACGAAAAGGGCCATGATGTAGCGAGCGGCAGATGCCTAGTCCAAGTGGACCCACGCTACTTCCGCCCCACGGAAGTCGATCTTCTCCTGGGTGACGCTACCAAGGCAAAGGAGAAGCTCGGCTGGGTGCATGAGATATCCGTGCGCGACCTTGTTGCGGAAATGGTCCGCGAAGACCTGAAGGTCATGCAGACATCTGTAGTCATGAAGGAAGCGTAATGTATGATCTGAACGGAAAAACCGTGTGGGTCGCTGGCCATAAAGGTATGGTGGGCAGCGCTGTTGTACGCCGCCTCGCGTCCGAAGACTGCAAAGTTGTGGCCGCCCCTCGGGGAGAGCTAGATCTCAAGCGACAGACCGAAGTTGAAAACTTCGTGGCAGTGATGAAACCGGACGCTATCGTTATGGCGGCAGCAAAGGTAGGCGGTATTCTCGCGAACGCCACCTATCCGGTCGACTTTCTTTACGACAATCTGATGATCGAGGCCAATATCTTCGCGGCAGCCCACGAAAACAATGTCGACCGCGTCCTCTTCCTCGGCTCGTCTTGCATCTATCCGAAGATGGCACCACAGCCCATTCCTGAAAGCGCGCTATTGACCGGGCCACTAGAGCGCACCAACGAATGCTACGCCGTCGCCAAGATCACCGGCATCAAAATGGCTCAAGCCTATCGCCAGCAATATGGCCGTGACTACATCTCCGCTATGCCGACGAATCTCTACGGGCCAGGCGACAATTATGACTTGCAGTCAAGCCACGTCATCCCAGCGCTGATCCGGAAAGCGCATGAAGCTAAGCTCATAAGTGATAAGCAAATCACCATCTGGGGCACGGGCACACCACGTCGGGAATTCATGCACGTCGACGACTGCGCCGACGCATTAGTCTTCCTTCTGAAGAACTACTCTGACCATGATCACGTGAATCTCGGCTGCGGACAAGACATCACGATCCTAGAGCTGACTAGAATGATCTGCCGTGTAGTCGGATTTACCGGGGAGATCGCGCATGATCACTCTAGACCTGACGGTACACCGCGAAAGCTGATGAGCGTCGACAAGCTGCGCACTTTGGGATGGGCAGCAAAGATCACTCTCATGGAAGGCATCGAGAGTGTCTATCATGCATTTCTGAACGGGAGCTACACCGAACGGCGATAGATAAGAGGATTTGCTGCGTCTCAGGCCTGTACGCGCTTTCGGGACCCAGAGCTAATGTGGACTGAGACAATCACTCGATGGCGATAGCGCTCATGTGAGCCAGCCGCGAGGAGCCCTGCCGGACCCGGACCCCATCCGCTCCAACCTCGTCGCTATGAAGGTCACGGTGCGCTGCCCACGCCGGCGCCGACTGCGTCAATCCTCACAAAGGGTAACCGTCGAGAACCGAACGCGTCTACGGTAACCGAATGTACTTCTTGTTCTCGTCCGAGGGATCTGTCGATGGGCATTCCGGACGAGCCAAAGTTTGAGCATGTTACCTTCAAAACCCGGTTAGCAACGTCGGATTTGGTATGAAATTCGGAACAAGTGGATTACGGGGCCTGGCGACAGAACTAGCAGGAGCCGCCTCTGCCCTATATGCAACGGCATTCGCGACATTCCTGCTGGAATCCGGCCTGGCTAGAATTGGCGACGAGATACTCATAGGGCGCGACTTTCGCGCCTCGAGTCCGGCCATCGCCGCCGTCTGTGCGGCGGCACTGTCTGCGCTCGGCTTCATCGTAGTCGATTGCGGCGCAGTCCCCACCCCTGCCCTGGCACTGTATGCTCAGGCGCGTAAGAGTGGTTGTTTGATGATCACAGGCTCGCACATTCCGGCCGACCGTAATGGAATAAAATTCTATCGACCCGACGGTGAGATCGACAAGGGTGATGAGCGGGAGATAACGCGCATCGCCTTGCAGTTGGAGAAGCGCGGACACGTCCTTGAAGGTGCTGTTGCACGTCGGCAGCACCGGGAGGCCGAATGCAAGGCCTTTTTCATGGCGCGCAATCGAAAGCTTATGGAGATTAATGCTCTAAAGGGCTTAACGGTGGGCGTATATCAGCACAGCACAGTCGCGCGCGATCTCTTGGTTGACATTCTCTCATATCACTGTGCGACGGTCGTAACCCTGGGACGTTCGGAAGGTTTTATTCCTGTCGACACTGAAGCGGTCTCTGACGAGACTGCTCAACAGTTCAAGCTCTGGGCCAAAGAGCATCGGCTTGATGCGGTCGTCTCGGCAGATGGCGATGGTGACCGCCCACTGGTAGCTGACGACCACGGAGACCCCCTTCGCGGTGATTTGTTAGGCCTGATTACGGCGAACTTCCTGCAAGCGAAGGCAGTCGTCACGCCGGTCACATCAAACTCTGGTATCGAGACCGCAGGTTCTTTTAAAGTCGTGCGTACCAAGGTTGGATCTCCATTTGTTATTGCTGCCATGCTCGATTTGGTTGCGTCGGGTCACGAGCGCGTGGTTGGTTTCGAAGCAAACGGTGGTTTGTTGACCGGCACGGACTTTGACCCGAACGGAACTAAACTGCCAGCGCTACCTACACGCGACAGTTTTCTCCCCATCCTTGCGGCACTTTCCCTTGTTAATACAAGTGGGCAGCCACTGTCGGAGATTGGCAGTTCCTTTCAAATGCCGGCAGCGGCGGCGGATCGCTTGGAAAATTTTTCCGTCGAAAGCAGCACTCGCCTCATGACATACCTTCGTACAGCGGAAACTAACATCGCCGCCTTCGTCGGGTCGATTGGAGTGGTAAGCAAGGTTAGCGATGTTGACGGACTTCGTATCACTCTCGCGGATAAGCGTGTCTTGCATTTGCGTCCATCCGGAAATGCCCCGGAAATGCGGTGCTACGTCGAAGCCGAAAATCGGGAGGACGCGGAGCTTTTGCTCCGGACTGGATTGGATCGAATTCGTAATTGGACCCAAGGCTAAATAAAAGCCGCCTCCCTGCGTATTCCAGGTGACCCTGGGGGTCGCACAAGCTACTCAAGCGCGATCAGAACGTCCACAGTGTCCCGGCCCTGTCCGCTTTGAAGCGAACCGGAACGCCTGTGGAAACAGCCGATCCGTACCAGCCACGGAGCATCCGGTAGCTCATGGTCAAGGCAGCGCCTTCCGGTAGCGAACAGCCGGTCCCGCACTGACCGCATGCGCCGCATGTACGATGGCGTTGGTGTCCAGGCCGTGGTGACGGTATAGGTCCGCAATAGTCCCCGTCTGGCCGAACTGCTCGACCCCGAGCGCCTTCACGCGATGCCCGTTAACCCCACCGAGCCACGCGAGCGTCGCCGGGTGGCCGTCGATCACGGTGACGATGCCGCAGTCACGCGATAGCGGCGCGAGCAGCCGCTCGATATGACTCAGGGCGCCAATCGCGCCACGCTGCCGGGCACGTTCCGCCGCCTGCCAGCCCGCATTAAGCCGGTCCGCGGAGGTGATCGCGAGCAGCCCGACATCGCGCCGGTCCTCCGCCAGAAGACCCGTCGCGGCAATCGCCTCCGGCGCGACGACGCCTTGATAAGCAATGACGACACTCGCGTTGGGCCCAGGCGGACGCAGCCAATAGGCGCCATTGACGATGTCCCGCGCGAGCGCCGGGTTCATGTCGCGCAGCGGCTGCTCGAGCGGCCGGGTTGACAGGCGAAGATAGACCGATCCTCCGGTCTGATCACGCAGCCACGTCGTCTCATCCGGATCCCCCTCGCCATTACGTTGCATGTAATCGAAGGCAAAGCGCATGATCACGGACAGTTCGTCGACGAAGGCCGGTTCGAAGGCGCAAAGCCCATCCTGCGCCATGCCGATCAATGGGGTGCCGATCGACTGGTGTGCTCCGCCCTCGGGCGCCAGCGTCACGCCCGAGGGCGTTGCGACCAGCATGAAGCGCGCATCCTGATAGCAGGCGTAGTTTAGCTGGTCGGCCGATCGGTAGATGAAGGGATCATAGACTGTCCCGATCGGCAGCAGGCGCACGCCATTGATCGAGTGCGAGAGACCGAGCGCCCCGAGCATGATCATCAGGTTCGACTCGGCGATCCCGAGCTCGAGGTGCTGCCCCTTCGGCCCAAATTCCCAGGTAAAGGTCGACGGAATGCGTTCGGCCTTGAAGGTGTCCGTCATGGTCTCCCGGGCGAAAAGGCCGCGCCGGTTGACCCAGCCACCGAGATTGGTCGAGACCGTCACATCGGGCGAGGTGGTGACAATGCGGTCGGCAAGCAGACTGCGCTCGCGTGCGATGTCGTTCAGGATCTGGCCGAACCCCATCTGGGTCGAGAGCGGCTTGCCGGGCTGCCCCGGTGACGGAAGGGTTTCAGGCACCGGCACCGACGGCGCAGACAGCCTCCTATGCCCCTCACTGAAGAACGGCGCGTTTGCGAAGAAGGCGTCAAGTTCCGCTTCCGGCAAGGTGGCGGCCGCCCATTTGTCCCACTCCTCACCCCGCTTTACGCCCATTTGCAGGCGGTAGTCTTCCATCTGCGTGGGCGTCATCTGCCCCGCGTGGTTGTCCTTGTGTCCGGCAAGCGGCAGACCGTAGCCCTTGATGGTGTAACAGATGAAGCAGACGGGACGGTCATGCCTGGACGCCGCCTCGAAGGCTTCGAGGAGGCTCGGCATGTCATGCCCGCCAAGGTTCGTCATCAACGCCTGCAACTCGTCGTCGGAGCGGCGTTCGATCAGAGTGGTGACCGGCCCTTGGTCTCCGATCTCGTCGAGCAGCCGCTTGCGCCAGGCAGCACCCCCTTGGAAGGTCAGCGCCGAATAGAGCTGGTTCGGACAGCGCTCTATCCACTCGAGCAGCTTCTCGCCCCCCGGCTCGGCAAAGGCAGCCTCTTGCAGAGCGCCGTGGCGCAGGACCATCACGTCCCAGCCGAAGTTGCGAAAAATCTGCTCGAACCGCTGCCAGAGGCCCTCCCGGATCACGGCGTCGAGCGACTGGCGATTGTAGTCGACCACCCACCAGCAGTTCCTGAGCCCGTGCTTCCAGCCTTCGATCAGCGCCTCGTAGATGTTGCCCTCATCCATCTCGGCGTCGCCGATCAGGCTGACCATTCGGCCCTCGGTACGCTCCTTCATCCAGCCGTGACCCGAGACGTAGTCCTGCACCAGCGACGAGAACAGCGTCTGAGCAACGCCGAGACCCACCGACCCGGTCGAGAAGTCGACATCGTCGACATCCTTCGTCCGCGAAGGGTAGCTCTGCGCGCCCTTGTAGCCGCGGAAGTTCATGAGCTTTTCATGGGTCTGGTTGCCCGCCAGATACTGAAGTGCATGGAAGATCGGCGCCGCATGGGGTTTGACCGCCACCCGATCCTGCGGGCGCAGGACCGAACCGTAGAGCGCGGTCATGATGGTGCTCAGCGACGCGGACGAGGCCTGATGCCCCCCGACCTTGATCTCATCGCCCTCGCGGTGGTGGTTGGCGTGGTGGATCGTCCAGGCTGCGAGCCAGGAGACGCAGCGCTCGATCTCGTTTAGATATTCCAGTTTCCTCGTCATTCAGTTTCCCGCAAATCAGCTGCCGGTCTCACAGGACCCCCGCCCAAATGGTCAAAGATCGAGCTTCAACACACCTGTCGCGCGCGACACGCAGGGGATGAAGCGGTGGCCGCGTGCCTCTTTGGACAGGACGGCATCCCGATGGATCGGCTGTCCCGCCAGCATTGCGCATTCGCAGGTCCCGCACACCCCGTTCTCACACGAGGCCATCAACGGCACACCGGCCGCACGCAAGGCGGCCAGTGCCGTGGTCTCAGCCGAAACCTCAACCACCCTGCCCGCACGGAGTTCTATGACGAATGGTTCCGGTGGCGCGCCATCAAACTCGGGAGGCTGGAAAGTTTCGAAATGAACCGTGCCCTCGGGCCAGGGTTCAGCCGCCCGCCCCACGGCGGCCATGAATCCAGGCGGCCCGCAATAGTAAACCTGAGCCTCGACCGAATGGTTCGCCAGCAGCGCGGCGATGTCCTGGCGGGTCGCCGGCTCGTCGTCGAAATGGAACCGAACATTATCGCGAGGAAGATCGTCCTCGATTACCTCCAAGAGTGGCGTGAGCGCCCGGCCGCGGGTGAAATAGTGCAACTCGAAGGGCTTGGCCTGCCGGGCGAGCGCGCGCGCCATGGCCAGAACCGGGGTGATCCCGATCCCCCCTGCCAGCAGCAAAGTCGGCCCCTCGCCTGGCTTGAGAGCAAAATGGTTGCGTGGCGCGGAGACAGGCAGTGTGGAGCCGACGACAATGGTTTCGTGGATCCACGCCGAGCCGCCACGGCCGTCATTCTCGCGCTTCACCGCGATGGTGTAGCAGCTGAGCTCGGTCGGGTCGCCGCAAAGTGAATACTGACGTACCTTTCCTTCGGGAAGATGGACATCAACGTGAGAACCCGCTTCGAACGCCGGCAGCACAGGTTTGCGTGGGTGTTTCAGGTCGATGACCAGCACGTCGCCCGGCTCCTTGCGGACAGCGGTCACGGTCAGCTTCATGATAATACGCGGCGAGGCCATGGCGTTTCACTCGTCGATGGGCAAGATCAGATCACCGGGGCGGATCACGCCCCCGACCTCGATTGTGCAGTTCAGGCCGGAGCGGTTCAGAAGCCCCTCGTAGAGACCCGGAAGCCCCAGCAACTCCTCGATATACTTGCACGGCACATTCATCCGGGCGGCTCTGAGGATCGTTTCCCCGACCCGGAAGCGTTTGCCGACAAGATGGCCAAGCGGAACGCCTCGTGTCGTCAGATTGCGCCGGTGATCTTCGGGTGCGAGCTTGGCCTTGAAGCCCGGAATCCTGGGCTCGCCCTTCGCGATGGCGTCCAGAACTTCAGCTTCGATCAGTGTCACCTCCCGAACGTCAGGACGCGCCGAATAGGTCCCCGTCCCCAGGTAGTAGCGGTCTCCGACAATGCCTTGGCCGGCAATAAGCTGCGCCTGCGCCAGCTCCTCCATTTCATAGGAGGCAGCGGGCGCGATATGGACGTGAAGCAGCTTTCCTCGCCAGGTCATCATCGCTCTCGGAATTCGTCTCGTGGAACCTGCTGCAAAACTGGCCTGATCAACAGCGCCAGTTGCATGGCATTTTCCCGGTCCAGTTGGCTGTCTGGAAAGAAATACGAGGGGTCTCGGACCGTTTTCAGCGCCAGCTTTCGACGTCGCCCCGTCTCAGTTGTTCCGCGCCGGCATCGCGTCTTGCACCTGCTTGACAACCTCTCGCAGGATCTCAACGCCCTTCCCGATCTGCCGAATGCTCAAGGCGGCATAGCCCATGACAAGTCCGACGCGATCGGTGCGGCCTTCGTCCGATGGCCGTTCGTAGAGCGGCGAGATCAAGTGTAGCCCCAGGCCAGCGTCGCGGGCGGATTCGACCAAGGCCGTTTCCCGCGATCGTGGCAGGTCATTGAACCAAACCGCGACGTGCAGTCCCGCATCAGCTCCCTGGACAGTGATGCGATCCCCGAAGCTGTGCTGCAAGGCACCCAACAACGTTTCCCGACGCTCGCCGTTCAGCCTGCGCACACGGCGCACATGGCTTTCGTAGCCGCCGCTCTCGATCAACGATGCCAGCGCTTCCTGTTCAGCGACCGGCGAATGCCGGTCTGCGAATTGTTTGGCGGTTGCGAAGACCTCCTGCAATTCGGGCGGGAGGACGAGGTAGCCGATGCGCAGCATCGGCGAGAGCGTTTTGGAGATCGTGCCGAGATAGATGACAGCCCCGTGGTCCTCGAGACTGTGCAGCGGAGGGACCGGATTGATGTCGTAGCGATATTCGCTGTCGTAGTCGTCCTCGATCACATAGGCGTTGTTGTGCCGCGCCCATTCCAGAAGCTGATGGCGGCGCGCGATCGGCATGACGCCGCCCAGCGGAAACTGATGCGATGGCGTCACATAAGCCAGTCGTGCTCCGATCCCCGCCAGCAACTCGGTCCTCATGCCGTATTCATCGACGATGACCGGGATGGGTGAAGCACCCGTACTGGCAAAGACCTGACGCGCCATCCTGTAGCACGGATCCTCGATGACGAAGCTGTCGGCGGGATCGAGAAGCAGGCGCGCGCACAGATCAAGGCCCTGCTGCGAACCGCTGACGATGACGATCTGGTCGAGGTCGCAGCTGAGGGTCCGAGCGCGCCAGAGATATCCCTGAAGCGCCTGGCGGAGCCGGCGCGAGCCGCGAGGATCGTCATAGGCAAGACGCAGCGGGCGCTGCCCCATCGCCTCGTTCATCGCGCGTTTCCAGACCAATGATGGGAAATCCGACGGTGCCAGGTCCCCATAGCGGAACTCGACCTTCAGCCCAGTCGGCAGATAATCTGGCCAGGGTGACGTCGCGCGCAGCCGCTCGCCATATGCGGACAGGTGGATTGGGCCGACCCGTTTCGCGTGAGTGCGGCCCGTCTCATGGCCGATCAACGAAGACGCAACGCGAGGTCGCGCGCCTTGACGGGCTTCGATGAAACCCTCCGCAGCCAGTTGCTCATAGGCGACCGTCACCGTGGTTCGCGAAACGCCGAGGTCATTTGCCAGGGCCCGGGAGGATGGCAACTGACTGCCGGTTTCGTAGACGCCGCCGAGGATTTGCTCGCGAAGGGCTTCGTATATCTGGCGTGCACCCATCGCATGCAAGCGCGCTGCAGACCCGGCACTTGAAGACTGGACCATCTCTTTCATCGCCAACTGGATATTTCACATCGGCCAGTTTGCCGTCAATGTTTTCGGAGCCTAAGAAAGATCTCAGAGGCCGAATGACCCGCAAATATCAATCCGAAACCGATGCTCCAACGGGGTCTCTCAACCGCACCAGCCCCGGATTTGCCACCCGGGCGATCCATCATGGCTACGATCCGGCCGGCTTTTCCAATGCCGTCCAGCCGCCAGTGTTCCTGACGTCAACCTATGGGTTCGAAAGCGTGGCAGCAAACGAGGCCGCCGCCGCTCTTGGTGGACGGCTCTATGCGCGCGAATACAATCCGACGACCGAGATCCTCGAGCAGCGGCTCGCCAATCTGGAAGGAGCCGAGGCGGGGCTGGTTGTTGCCTCGGGGATGGCGGCCTTCGGCACGCTGATCCTGTCGCTCCTGTCCCAAGGCGATGAACTCATCGTCCACAAGACGCTTTATGCGAACACGCTTGCCATGGTCGAACAGGCGGTCCCCCGCTTCGGCATCAAGGTCGTCGCGGTCGATCTGTCCGATCCCCAAAATCTCGATGCCGCGATCACCGAGCGGACGCGGCTGGTTTTCTTCGAGACGCCGGTCAATCCGCTGAGCCGCATCCTCGACATCGCGGCAATTGCCGAGCGCGCTCACGAGCGCGGTGTAAGGGTTGCAGTCGACAGCACCTTCGCCTCGCCCGCGCTCCAGCGACCGCTTGAGCACGGGGCGGACATCGTGCTCCACTCGCTGACCAAGTACATCAATGGTCATGGCGATGCCCTTGGCGGAGCGCTTCTCGGCGACGCGCAAACGCTCCGCACGCTGCATGAAACCGGCCTGCGCTACATCACCGGCGCAGCGCTCTCGCCCATGTCAGCTTTCCTGATCCTGCGCGGTCTGAAGACGCTGACGCTGCGCATGGAACGGCACAGCGCCACGGCCCTTGCGGTGGCTCGGGCGCTGGAAGCGCACCCGGCAGTGGCATTTGTGAGTTATCCCTTCCTCGACTCGCACCCTGATCAGGTGACGGCGCGAAAACAGATGTCCAACGGATCGGGCATGTTGGCCTTTGGCCTCCACGCTGGATACGAAGGAGCGCGCCTGATGATGGACCGGCTCAACCTGATCACTCGCGCCGTCAGCCTCGGCGATGCCGACAGCCTTATCTATCATCCAGCAAGCCTCACCCGTGCTCGGCAGCCGATCCGCAAGGATGCCCATTTGGCCGATGGAGTGGGCGAGGACCTCATGCGTCTCTCGGTGGGTCTTGAAGACGCCGATGACCTCATCGCAGACCTGCGGCGGGGTCTGGACGGCTTATGATGACCTGTCGTGTGGCCACCCTTGCGCTCACGCATGAACCTGGAGCCTTGCCATGGCATTCCTGAGCGGTCTTTCCGCGTTCCCCATTACGCCGACCGATCGTGACGGCCGTGTCGATAGCGTTGGTCTGCGCAAGCTGATTTCTCGGCTTGGCGCCGCTCAGGTCCATTCAATCGGTCTTCTCGGCAGCACCGGCACATACATGTATCTGTCGCGGGAGCAACGGCGGCGGGCGCTCGCCGAGACCTTGGACGAAACCGCAGGGCGAATGCCGGTCGTGGTGGGTATAGGCGCGCTGCGCACCGACGAAGCCGTGAGGCTCGCGCAGGACGCCAAGGCCCTTGGAGCTGCCGCGGGTTTGCTTGCCGCCGCCTCCTACACCCCGCTTACTGATGACGAGGTGTTCGAACATTTCTCCACTGTGCCGCGTGAAAGTGGCCTGCCGATCGTCGTCTACGACAATCCAGGAACGACGCATTTCCATTTCAGTCCACCCCTTGTCAGCCGCCTGGCAAAGGTGGCTGGGATTGTCGCCATCAAGAATCCGACAGACAAAAGCGATGCGATCAAGAACCACCTGACCGCCCAGAGGCGCACACTGCCGGAAGGGTTCTCGATTGGCTACAGCGGCGACTGGAACGCCGCCGAGGCCATGATCGCCGGCGCCGACACATGGTACAGCGTCCTCGCGGGCATCCTGCCCGAGGTCTGCATGACGATCGTCACAGCGGCGCAACAGGGCGATGCGGCCGAAGCGCGACGGATCGATGCCGCGCTGGTCCCGATCTGGAGCCTCTTCAAGGAGTTCTCGAGCCTTCGCGTCGTCTATGCACTCGCTGAATTGCTCGACATTTGCCGCGCCGACCCCCCGCGTCCCATCCTGCCTCTGCCCCCAGCAGCGAAGCGCCAGATCGCCGCCGCGTTGGAACGCTTGCCATCGGATGCCAGCCGGTGAACAGCAAACCCCGTTCGGCAAGTGAAAGGAAGTGTCATGTATTTACCCGCTCATTTCGAGAACTGATCGAAAACAACGCACTCGGCGTGCTGATAGCCATGGCTGGAGCGGTCTCGACGCCAATCACACCCCCTTCGAACTCGACAATCGACTGCGGAGGTACAGACTGCGCAGGGCACTCCGCCCATGCCGCACCGTTCGCCTTCAAACTAGGAATCGGTGGTTTATCCATTGGAATGGCATCGAGCCGGCGCTTTACTTCCGGCCCGGTGCGCGCATTGAAGCCGGTGCCAATGCCGCCGGCGAACACCAGATTTCCGTCCTCGACATTCGCCAGAGCACGCTTCCCGACCGCCGTAACTGTTGCCGGGTTCGCAGCCGATGACGATGAACTCATCACTCAGCACGCATTTTGTCTCACCCATTCTTGGCGCCGGCCGGATCGATATGGACTGACACGCAGCTTGGAGACGATGCCGTCGAGGCCGAACTGGGAGACTTGCGCGAGAATGTCGCTGCCGCCGCTGATCTCGTCGCTCAGAACGATGCCGTTTGGCGGCGTCTCAGCAGGTTAACTAGCGGTTTGCGCCGATCGACGAGTGGCCGATCGCGAAGACCCTCGCCGTCGATCTTGAGCAGGTCGAAGCCGGCAAGCATGGTCCTGACGTCTCCCGCCGCGGCCAAGAGCCCGCTGAAGACTGGGAATGCGCGACAAGCCTTCTGGTCAACGACGAACGCCTCACCGTCTATTATCGCGTCCGAGGCGCCGAGCTCGGCCACCGCCCGGGACGATAGCCGGAAACCTGAGGGTCCAGTCGTGGAGGTTGCGGGTCGAGGTAGGCCCCCATCGATAGTCGTCCCATTTCATTTCGTGTAGCCAATCAGGGCCCTGCCGGACGCGGCCGACCAGCGGTCGATGTTCGCGACGACCCGAATGTCCAGTCTCGTGTAACCCAGCCTAAAGCGGCCTGTCCGCCCAAAAAATGACATTCAGTTGCCTCCAGCCTTTCGACACGACCCACTTCACGATCTCGTAACTCGCCAACCTAGCGGCTTGTTGCTTGAGCTGCGCGTTCCTAGGGTGTGGTCGGCTAGGCCTCAGCAACAAGAGCTCGGTTGCCAGGCGGGCGGAGGCTCAACGAGATAGCCAGCTCAGGACAAGGAGAGCAAGCAATGGTCGCTTTTACCCTCAATGGCGAGGCGCGAACACTCGACGTCGATCCAGAGATGCCGCTGCTCTGGGCGGTCCGTGACGTCATCGGACTCACGGGAACGAAATTCGGTTGCGGGCTTGCCCAGTGCGGCGCTTGCACGGTTCACGTTAACGGCATGCCGACGCGCTCGTGCCAGACCGCAGTCGGCGACATCGAAGGAGCCTCGATCACCACCATTGAGGGTGTGTCGGGCAAGATAGGCGAAACGGTCCAGGCCGTGTGGGCCGAGTTCGACGTACCTCAATGCGGCTATTGCCAGTCTGGCCAGATCATGTCGGCCGTGGCCCTCCTTACAGAGACGCCTAAGCCGTCGGACGATGATATTGATTCGGCGATGAGCGGCAATCTCTGCCGCTGCGCCACCTATCATCGCATCCGCGCGGCCATCCACGAGACCGCCAACCGGCTGGAGACTTGAGGCATGTCGCAGTTTCTCTCGAAGCATAACTCCGTGCGGCCCACGCGCCGCCGGTTCCTCGTCGGCGCGGGCGTCACCACCGCTGGCCTCGCCGTGGGCTACCGGCTAGTGCTGGCGGCGTCCGACATCGCACAAACGACTACTGCAAAGGTTCAGGCGAACCCCTTCCAGACCTATGTCGAGATCACAAAGGAGAACCGAATCATCATCTACTCCTCGCAGTTCGAGATGGGACAAGGCTCCTATTTCGGCATCGCCACCCTGGTTATGGAAGAGCTCGACGGCGACTGGGCGCAGGTGGACGTGGTCGGCGGATATGGCAATACCGCGCTCTACGGCAATCTCGCCTGGGGCGGGGCCGCACAGGCAACTGGTGGCTCCACGTCGATGAGTTCGTCGTGGGAACGCTACCGCAAGGCGGGTGCTGCCGCACGGGCCTTGCTGGTGGCGGCCGCGGCGCAGCGGTGGGATGTGCCAGCCGGCGAGATCAAAGTCGCTTCCGGGGTCGTGTCGCACGCCTCAGGGATGCAGGCGCGCTACGGTGACCTGGCTGAAGCCGCAGCGGGAATGCCGGTTGCCGACGACGTGCCGCTAAAGCCGCGCGACAAGTGGGCCCAGATCGGATCGGACAGCCTCAAGCGCTACGATTCCGCCGGCAAGACCAACGGCGCGCAGACCTACACGATCGACCTCGTGATGGAGGGACTCCAGACGGCCGTTATGATCCATCCGCCGAAGTTCGGCGCCGAGATCGAGAGCTTCGACGCAACCAAGGCCAAGGCACTCGACGGCATTGTCGATGTCGTCCAGACGCCGCGAGGCATTGCCGTGGTTGGCAGGGACACCTGGACGGCGCTCAAGGGCCGCGACCTCGTGGAGGTGACCTGGAACGAGGAGAAGGCCGAAGGGCGCGGCACGGCCGAGATCATGGCCGAATACAACAAGGCAGCAGACGATCTGGGCGCGGCCACCGCGCGCGACGACGGTAACACTCCCGCAGCGTTCGCCAGTGCTGAGAAAATCATCGAGGGGCACTACGAATTCCCCTATCTTGTCCATGCTTCGATCGAGCCACTCAACGCGGCCGCCCGAATCAACGAAGACGGCACCATCGACGTCTGGGGCGGACACCAGATGCCCGACCTTTATCAGGCGGCTGCCGCTCAGGTAGGCGGCACCACGCCGGACAAGGTGAGGCTGCACGTGATGAAGACCGGCGGCAGTTTCGGCCGCCGCGCGGTCTTCGATGCAGATGTCATTATCGAAGCTGTTTCCACAGCGCGTGCACTGGGACGCGGCAAGCCGGTGAAGGTGCAGTGGACCCGCGAGAATGACATGCGGGGTGGGCGGTACCGGCCGGCCTATGTGCACGCAGTCAAGGCGGGGCTCGACAAGAAAGGCAATGTCGTCGCTCTCCATGACCACATCGTGGGCCAATCGGTCTTGGTCGGTTCGACCTCTGCGGCGATGATCAAGAACGGCATCGATCCAACCTCCGTAGAGGGCGCCACCAACCTGCCCTATGCGATCCCGAACCTGAAGGTCGAGCTGACCACCACGGACGTGAACATCCCGGTGCTGTGGTGGCGTTCGGTAGGCTCCACCCACACCGCTTACGCGATGGAAACCCTGATCGATGAGCTCGCCGCCGCTGCGAACCGTGATCCGGTCGACTTCCGCTTGTCAATGCTCGGTCACCATCCACGGCATGCCGCCGTGCTTAAAGTGGCTGCTGAGAAGGCAGGCTGGGACAAGCCTCTGCCGGAAGGCCGTTTCCGCGGCGTGGCCCTGCATGAAAGCCTCTCGACCTATGTCGCCGATGTGGTGGAGATCACCCTCAACGATGAAAATGGTTTCAAGGTCGACCGCGTCGTCTGCGCGGTAGATTGCGGCACCGCGATAAATCCTGACCAGATTCGCGCTCAGATGGAGGGCGGTATCGGCTTCGGGTTAGGCGCGATCCTCCAGGAGGAGCTGACCCTGAAGGGCGGTGTCGTAGACCAAGAGAACTACGATACCTATACACCGCTCAGGATCGAGCAGATGCCGCGAGTCGAGGTGCACATTGTGCCGTCCGAGGAGCCGCCCACGGGAGTTGGTGAGCCAGGTGTGCCGCCGATCGGCCCGGCCGTCGCCAACGCGCTACGGGCGGCGACGGGCAAGACTATCCGCAAGCTGCCGATTATAAAGAACATGTCAGGAATGACACCATGAAACAGCCGCGATGAAGATCGCGCCGTTTTCGAACGCCTCCTGACAGGCGCTCATCTCCATGGGTCAAATTCCGGCGGCTGCCCGCTCCAATATCCGGTTTGGAGACGGCACCCCGTGTTCTGAACGACCACAGACGGGCCTTGGCGCCGGTTCCACTGAAGAACCGCTTTCGAGACGCAAATGCGTCCACTCCATGAAGAGCACAACCGTATAGCACCAGGAAGGCTAGCTACCTCCATCGCTTCGGAGACCCAGGAACCCTCAGAAAACCGAACCTCCCGAGCTCAGAGGCGCTCGTGATCACAATCGCGCTGGTGCGTGGATCATTGTTCAAGGGTTTGCCGATAGGCAGGCGAGATGGCCGATCGACATGATCTTCGCCCGATGCCCTACAAACACAATGCCAGCCGCTGTCAGGGAGTCACGAAGACGAAGGCAATGAGGGTCGACGCCGATACTCATCGTTTAGTTGACAGAGCGCTTGGAATGCCATGCGCTTCACATCGGAGTAGCCATCCGGGAAGCCTGAAGCGCTTTGAAACGCATGTGCTGCGGCTGTTATTCATAGCGTGGATGACTTTGATCAAAACAATCGATTTCATCACTCTTCCGGAATCGTGCATGGACAAAAAAAGAGCCTCACGCACCAATCACACGCTGCTCTATCGCGTGACGAAAGCTGCCTTAGGAATAATCCAAAGGAGAAAATCTTCGATGCGCACTGACGTGCAGTGGAGGTCGTGCCGAGAAAGTGAGTTGCAACTGGCCGACAATGTCGGGCGGTGCGACCATGGTCGCTTCGGAGAATGAAATCGGGCCAGTTCAAGGAGGCGGTACTGTTATTCGTCGACGGCCGCCCTTCCCAAGAACAGGCGGCATCGCAAGTTGGTTCTGCCGATGAAAACGACAGCGCCGGATACATGTCAGCAGCCGCTCAGGATTGGATGATCCAGCCAAGCTCTCGGCGTGATGGCACCGTAGGTGTCACAGTCGAAACATCTCATTGATCGTTTATGAGGCTTTCTTCGATGCCGCTGATGCCGGACGGGCGGTCGCAGCTGCAGGCGACAACACGGCCTATTTAGTTGGAAACAGTCGAGGTAGGCCAATTTGGCTTCCCGTTACTATTTGGAGAAAGAAATGCTGTGTCTAGGAATCAGCGGCGGACTTGACCAAGTCCATGAAAACCGATTCGAGCGTCCGAACGCCTTTATGCACGATGGCGCCGCGGTGCTCGTCCGAGACGGAAAGGTGATAGCCGCCGTAGAAGAGGAACGCCTCAATCGAATCAAGCACTCGAACAAGCTGCCAAGTGGTTCGATTCAATACTGTCTTTCGACGGCCGGGGTTCAGCTCAGCGACATTGATCGTGTCGCGGTCTACGCCAGCGAGACCTACGCCAACGCCATGCTTGAAGGTATGTCCGCTTCCCAACCGGACATTCTCTCCATTCCGTTGGATGCTAAAATGTTGGTGCAGAAGCTGTTAGCGCGTGAGTTCGACACTAAGTTGGACAGTTCACGTATTTCATTCGTAGGTCATCATCAGGCGCACGCCGTGAGCGCCTTTGCAATGTCGGGCTTCGAACAAAGTCTCATTCTAGCGATTGATGGCTGTGGTGATTTCCTGTCGGGCCTTGTGGCGGTAGGGTCTGGCACAGAAATTACGCAAATCGAGGCTTTCCCGGAGGACAATTCTCTTGGGCTGTTTTATCTCGAGACGATCCGCTGTCTCGGCTACGGCCTGTTCGACGAGTATAAGGTAATGGGACTCGCGCCCTATGGCGACCCCGCTCCCTATCGCGAGCTCTTCGAGCAGTTCTACGAGCTCTCCGCCAACGGTAGCTACCGTGTTCACCTCGACCGCATCGGTCCGGCGTTGCTCCGCAACATCGAGATCAGGCGAAAGGGAATGCCTTTCACCCAGCAGCATCGAGATGTGAGTGCGTCACTGCAGGAAGCGCTTGAGCGGATCGTGTTCCACATTCTCCGGCACCACCGTGAGGCCACCGGCATGAAGCGGTTGTGTCTGGCGGGAGGGGTAGCCCACAACTGCACGATGAACGGCAAGCTGCTGTATTCAGGGCTTTTCGAAGACATCTTCGTGCAACCCGCGTCTCACGACGCTGGCTGCGCATTGGGAGCTGCGCTGATAGTCTCTAACGAGATGGGCCGCCCCGCGCCGCGTGAGCGACTGCAGGAGGTCTATTGGGGTCCTGATCTCGGGAGCGACCGCGCCGTGGAACAGGAACTGAATGCATGGGCCGGACATCTCGAGGTTGAACGCTCTGACGACGTAGCGAGCAGTGCAGCCGACTGGATCGCCAACGGCGCCGTGATCGGCTGGGTGCAGGGTCGTTCGGAGTTTGGGCCACGTGCGCTGGGCAACCGCAGCA
Organism: Mesorhizobium sp. P170090; assembly: GCF_057786115.1. NCBI lineage: Bacteria > Pseudomonadati > Pseudomonadota > Alphaproteobacteria > Hyphomicrobiales > Phyllobacteriaceae > Mesorhizobium > Mesorhizobium sp. P170090. The sequence goes on along the minus strand of NZ_JBYNWH010000001.1, from coordinate 2,045,726 downwards.
TTCTTGCCGACCCTCGGCCCGCTGCAAACAAGGACCGGATCAATGCCATGGTCAAGAAGCGCGAAGGCTATAGGCCTTTCGCACCATCTGTGCTGGAAGAGGATGCGAGCGAATTTTTCGACCTCCCGGACGGTAAGCACGAATTTCCATTCATGAATTTCGTCGTTCGCGTGCGTGACTCAAAGCGCGCCTTGTTGGGTGCCATTACGCACGTCGACGGTACGGCTCGGCTGCAAACAGTATCGCGCGATGCCAACCCCGCTTACTGGGAGGTCATCAATGCGTTCAAGAAGCGGACAGGCACTCCAATTCTGCTCAATACGTCCTTTAACAACAATGCTGAACCGATCGTGGATACGGTTGCAGACGCGATTGCCACATTTTTGACGACAGAGCTGGATGGACTTGTGGTCGGGCCCTTCCTGGTAAAAAAACGGGCTGCAACGCTGCAGGATTGGACTGCGCTTGCGATTTCATTGCCTCCCTCAGTCTCCCTCCATCAAACCCGTGCTTACACAGCGCGAGATCATCAGGAGACTGTCTGCGAGATTATTCCGAACCACTTCAGCATTGACAGTGTGCGAATTTCAAACGACCTGTTTAATCTGCTGATGCGGATTGAGGGCGAAGCCGTGTTAAGCGAACACCTCAATATAATTGCGCCGGATCAGGCTGAGCATGAAGCTCTGATGGAGGACCTGCGAAGACTGTGGGAGCAGCGCCTGGTTCGGCTGCATCCCTCCCAAGCTGCTCGGATGGATGATGGGTCCGATCAAACGCTGGACCAGCCTAATAGGCTATCAATGTGATAGAGATGCCGCTCAAGCTCGGCCAATCAATAGTGTTCATCGACCCCGCCTGCGAGCTCACCGCTGTGATTAGGGGGGTCGAGGTCGCCCTGGTCAGTATGCTTAGGAATGCTATTGAATGGGTCGTGTGCTAGCGTTCTCTACTCGATTTTGCCTACTCTGACGAGAAGGTCACGTGCCGACAGCAGCACCCGCACGACACAGGTGCCGTGGCTCTTGATGCGAACCTGCTTAAACCATCCGGTCCGTCCGATCTGAGCAAGGGCCGCCGCTCGTGGCGGCCCGATTTGTCCGGCATCATCGAGAGGGCGGCGCTTGACACGATCGGAAGTCCGCGCTTCCTTAACTCGTTCCAGAGCCAGATCGCAAGCGGTCACGGCTCCATGCCGATCCGCTCCGTCTCCTCAGCTCCACAGTCCCGCCCGGATCTCCCAGTCGCGCCCGGGTAGCCATTGCGCTGCAAGGCGGGTCTGATCGCTACGGCGGCGCCGCCACCATCTCCATCAGTCGGTTCGGCGACAAAGCCAATCATCTCCCGTAAGAGAAGTGCTTTCGGGCAAGTTCCGCAGGTTCAAGGAGATCGTTGACGGCGCCGCACTTGGAGCTGCGTCGAGCGCATGGTCGAGCTTGCCGCCCCAAGTACGTGGCTTCGAAACGCGTGCGATTGCGCCTCATTCAAAACCGCTGCGCGGCTGGTCGCCGACATACGAGGGGGCGCAGGCGCCTGAAACGAACCCGTCGGTCACGACGGAGCAATCCTGCCGCCTGACCAGGCGCGTGGAAAAGTATCACAACGGTGACCACAGCGTCGCTTCAGGCCGTCAAAAGCTATTGCCGTGCGTCAAGGCGGGCTAGGTGACCCGTCGGAAGCCGGCACCAGCGGCTTTGTCGGGACAAGACACATGCTATTGGGATTTGGCCGCCGCAGCCGCGAGCATCGCTTCTCCCATCGCAATGGCCCCTTGGGCACGCAGCATTTCACCAGGGTTCTGAATGTCGCGCACCTCTTTGTTCTGGCTGAGTTTTGATTTTCCAACCAGGCCGGTGATCTCGATCTCCAGGGCGACGATTGCCTTGACCATCGTGTCGATGAAGTCCCTCGGCGCGTCGCCCATCTTCCATGGGACCGGCTGCGAGGTTTCTTGCACATGAGTGAGCTTCGCCACGTTGCGGCGCACATACCGCTCATCATCCCGGACAGTGATGCGTCCGTGGGCATGGACGACGAGATAATTCCACGTCGGCACCTGCTTGTGGAATTCATGCTTGCTTGGATACCAGTTCGGCGAGATGTAAGCGTCGGCCGCACGGAAGATTACGAGAACCTCATCGCCATTGGCGACTTCCTCCCAGACTGGATTCTTGCGGGCAACATGGCAATTGAGGACGCCCTTGTCTCCCTTCGAGCGGTCGAGCTCAAAGGGGACGTGGTTCGCGTCGAGGATGCCTTTGCTGTGGGTGACCAGGATACCGAGCGGGTGTCTCTCGATAAGCTCGAACAGGGCGTTCTGATCGGGGACGGCAAAATGGGGCGGAACGTACAACGCTAAATCTCCTGTCGTGAATGGCGGCTGTTAGTGATCGGCGAAATCTTACGGAACGGGCCCCTAAATCTTCGCTGCCGTCGACGAATGCCCCGGATCTCGGTGTCCACCACGCTCAAGCACCGCCATCGTGAAGTGGGCGGGCACATCAGATGCCGCCGCATATGAGTGCGGTTGGTCAGTGACAAGCCGCGCACTCTCGCCTTCGCTTAAAATTACCACATGGGCACCTACCACAACGCTCAGGGCACCCTGACTGACCGAGATCAGCTCGCGCGTATCCGGACTATGAGCATCCGCGGAAAACACGTCGCCCGGCATCATGACCCAGCTCCACAGTTCGAACATCGTGCGTCCCGAGGTCGACGAATGCAGTTGCGCAGAGCTTCCCTTGGCGCTCGTCCAAAGCCTCCTGGTCTCTGTCCGCTCGATGGGAAGGCGCACCGTGGAAGGGTGCTCGTTCAACAAATCGGCCACCGAGAGCGAAAACGCCGCCGCCAGCCGACACAGTATGCCGATACTGGGGTTCGCCCTACCCTGCTCCAGCGCGACCACAGTTCCCTTCGATAGGCCACTTAGTTTGGCCAGGCGATCCAGGGTCAGGTTTTGGTCACGCCTCAGGTCTCGGATCCGGGCAGCTATCGCTTGCCCAAGCGCCTGCTCGGCATCAAACGCTGTTGTAACATCGGTCATTATATTGACTTGGGTCCTCGGCTCACGTATTGCGGTCAGTATAATGACCGGCGCGAAATTGCAACTGCCCGTTAGGAAGGAACTAACCGATGCGTTTTGAGACGAAGGCGATCCACTGCGGCCGAGGTGTCGACGCGTCCACGGGGGCCGTATCCATGCCGCTGCACACCAGCACGACGTTCGAACGAGGCGCCAACGGGTCATTTCCGTCCGGCTTCGAATACACAAGGGATGGAAATCCGACACGCAATGCGTTCGAGGCGGCCATGGCGACGCTTGAGGGAGGGGAAGACGGCATCGCGTTCGCGTCGGGCATGGCCGCAATCGCTGCAGTGTTTGAGAGCCATCCGTCGGGGGGTCGGATCGTTCTGCCGGATGACATGTATTTCGGCATTCGTTCGCTGATCGAAGAGACCGACATTGGGTCTCGCTTCGACTTTGCCCCCGTCGACATGCGCGATTTGGACGCTTTGCGCGCGGCGGTGACATCGAAGCGGACTGGCCTCGTCTGGGTCGAGACGCCGTCAAACCCGATGATCCGCGTTGTCGACATTGCGGCCATCTGCGCAATCGCGCACGAGGCAGACGCCTTGGCGGTGGTGGACAATACGTGGGCCACCCCAGTGCTTCAACTGCCACTCGAAATCGGGGCAGACGCGGTGATCCACTCGGCGACAAAGTACATTGGCGGCCACTCGGATTTGATGGCCGGTGTCGTCATTGTCCCAAACGCGTCACCCCTCGGTCACCCATTGCGGATGGTCCAGAAACACAAGGGCAGCGTCGCAGCGCCCTTCGACTGCTGGCTGGCGTTGCGGGGCCTGCAGACATTGCCGGTTCGCATGCGCGCCCATTGCGAAGGCGCCCAGAAAGTGGCCGAGGCCCTGGCGTCTCATCCGCGCGTCGAAAAAGTGCTCTTTCCTGGTTTGCAAACTGATCCGGGACACGATCTTGCTACGCGCCAAATGAGCCATTACGGAGCGATGCTATCCTTTATCGTCGAGGGCGGAGCCGATGCTGCAATGGCCGTGGCCGGCCGCCTGAAGATTGTTGTCCGGGCGACAAGCCTTGGCGGGACGCATTCTCTGATAGAGCATCGCGCATCCGTTGAAGGTGCGAAGTCCAAAGCGCCAGCCGGATTGCTGCGAATTTCTGTAGGGCTTGAACATCCTCAGGACATTATCGATGACCTGATGCAGGCCCTAGGCGAAACCTGCAAAGCGGGAGTCCAATGACGATGGCGACGCTTTACGTGGCGGCTGGCGCAGCCGACCATCGGTAGAACAATGTTCCTGCTGAGTAGAACGCAGGTCCTCTGGTGAACCGCTACCGCCGTGTCGCGGGCGTGTGGTCGCCTGGGTGATGAACGTCTTCGGGTTTCCGGACGATGGCCACGCCCTCGACCGGAAGCGCAAATACCCAGATTTGCCGTTGACCTACTGCTGCTGGACCTCGTCGGAGATCGCGGTCAACAGATGAGATGGATGTGCTGGCACTACGGCAGTTTGACAAGCCGGCCATCGGGGCGCTAGCACCGTCCCGAGCCAAGAGTCGCAGGGCAGAACTGACCGCACCCAGCGGGCTGCGGGACCCATCAGCTAACGGCCCGGTTGGTACCACGCGCATCAGCACCGTGGATGCCACATTGTCCTTGTTGCGAGCGCGATCTCGGACCTTCGTTGTGGCTGTGCAGAGAGCGCACCGCTGCAGAATGAGCGGAAGAACGACATCCAGGGGAGGTGAGAAGTGATGCTGCGTCAAGATCCTCCGCGCTTTGCGGCAAACACACTGATCCCTCTTCACAACCCAGTCTTTCGTTCTATCTGGACAGCCACGCAAATATCCAGCCTTGGCTGGCTGGTGCAGAGCGTGGCTATAAGCTGGCTCATGGCCACGATTTCAGCCTCCGATCTAATGGTTGCGCTCGTGCAGGCTGCATCGACACTGCCCGCGTTCTTCTTGTCGGTCCTTGCTGGAGCCATTGCAGACAGCTTCAGCCGCCGCGGCGTGATGCTTGCCGGACACTGCCTTATCGCACTGGCATCCACGGCGCTGGCACTCTCTGTGGGACTGGGCTTTGTTAGTCCATGGCTGATCCTGGGACTGAGTTTCTTGGCCGGATGCGGCTTTGCCTTGAACGATCCAGCCTGGCACGCCTCGGTAGGCGATATCCTGGAGAAGCGCGACATACCCGCCGCAGTGACGCTGATGTCGGTGGGGTACAACGTGGTTCGGAGCATAGGACCGGCGCTGGGCGGTGTAATCTTAGCTTTGCTGGGCCCCCTTACGGCTTTCGCCCTCGCTGCGCTCAGTGACCTGGTCCCGTTGAGCGCTGTTCTGCGCTCAAAGTGGCAAGTTCGCTCTTCGCCTCTTCCGCGCGAGCGGATGGCTACGGCCATTCATGATGGGATGCGATTCACGGCAATATCCTCAGAGATCAGAGTGGCGATCGTGCGTGCAACCCTGTTCGGGCTGTCAAGCATCTCGATCCTTGCTCTGCTCCCCCTCCTGGTTCGCGACCAGCTGGCGGGAGGGCCAATTGTGTACGGCGTGCTATTGGCTGGCTTCGGCACAGGCGCCTTCATAGCCGGCATTGGCAGCAGCTACTTGAGACGCATTACGTCCCAGAACCGATTGATCACGCTCGCATCCGTTGCTTGCGCAACGTGCTGCCTTTTGATGGCCCTCACATCGTCGGTGGCTGTGGCGGCGATCGCGCTTGCAATCGGTGGCGCTGGCTGGGTCGTCACCTGGACCGGAACCGACGTGTGTGTGCAGTTGGCAAGCCCAAGGTGGGTCGTTGGTCGCACCCTGTCCATCTATTACGCCCTTACCTACGGCGGCATGGCAGCGGGCAGCTGGATCTGGGGTGCTGTCGCGCAGTACTATTCGCTGACGTGGGCTTTGGAAGGTGCTGCAGCGGCACTGTTGCTGGCCGCGGCTGTGGGAAAGCTATTGCCGGTGCGGCTATGGGAGGAATCGGATCAAGCGGCCGTCGACTTCAGGCCACCAGAACTGGCCCTCCCTTTGAGGCCCAGGAGCGGTCCGATCGTGGTCAAGGTGGAGTACTCGATACTCGAAGAGAGTATCGATGAATTTCTGAGCTGCATGCGCGAAAGGCGGCGCGTTCAGAGCCGCGCCGGTGCGCGGGACTGGACCCTCCAGCGCGACCTTCAGAAGTCGACGCTTTGGACCGAGACATTCCGCACGCCGACATGGACGGACTATCTTCGTCTAAACCATCGGCTAACGGTGAATGACAGGGAGGTAGGCGAGCGCCTTGCCGCTCTGCACTTGGGTGATTCTCCGCCTCGCATCTCACTTTCAATCGAGCGGTCGACAAGCCCCGCCCCCGGCAGCCAAGTCCAGCCTGTGCCTTTTGTATCGCGCCCTTAGGAACCAAGACTTGTCTGGCTTGGACGCAGACGAGCTACTCCTCCTTTTGTCGAGTCTGCCCGGATTGCAAATCGTTCCGGCCGGTTAGGCGAGCATGAGACTTCGCGTGGCAATTGTGTCCATCACGGGTTCCATGTTCAGCCCGACCGCCTCTGCCGCCAGATCAGGTCGCCTGTCCTCTGCATAGCGGCGAGCAACGAAGTGCAAGGGGGCGGAGGGGTCTCCCCCGTCTGCTCAGCGGGCAGAGGAGGAATCCGCAAGGCGGCTTGCTGGGGCGCGGGGCTCCTGCGCGACAAGCAGGTTTTCCCCCGGCCTGATCCGACTCGACCCCACATGCTGCAATGACCGTGCGGCACGGCGCGATTGATCGGGTCTCATGCCCAAAGCTGCCTTGGTGCCCAGCGCGCGACCCGATGTCCTTCGGGGGCCTGATCGCGCCGGCACCATGGCGCGGCAGAAGGCTGCCGAGCTCGTCTGGCATGGTCGCTGAACGCGTCGTCGCCCGACGACCGAAATCTTCGGCATCGCAGCGAGCTTTTTCCCGTTACAAGATCCTCAGCGGGACGGGCTGCCAGTTCACGCGAGCCAACAGCATGCTTGCCCGCAGGGGCGACCGCCGCTTCTGCTGGAGCAGAATAACAACAGCCGGCTTCTCCGTACCGCGGCTGCCAAAAGCCCCTGGCCCTGACACGAGGCGTCAGCCACCTTTCTAGCTGGTGGCCGATTTGGGAGCGGCGCCGATGCGCAACCAGGGCGGCACGCTTTTGGGACTCAGGATCATGGATCCTGATGCATAGTCGCTTTTTTGGCAGACACTGAATTCTCCGCCAAATGAATGGTCCGGGCAACTAGCAGGCGGAGGAACTCCGTCTGGGCTGAGTACTAGTTTTAGCGCGAACAAGAAGGTTCTTAGCCAGATCACGAAACGCCAGGCCCGCTCCTTTGCCGTCCGATCGTCCAGGAAATCCCCTCGGCGCGCACCATGCCAGACACCTCCTTGCCGATATGATGCTCAAGCACCGGCCGCCAGGGCACCAGCGTGAACTCGCGCGATTTCTCGATGACACCGTATTTTCCGCCGGCGAGCTCGACGCAGCGGCGCAGCGTACCGTCTATTCGATTGCCATGCTGTGCTTCAGAATACGAGAGCCCGAGTTCGTCCGAGAGCTGACTGGCAACACGGTTCAGCTCTCGTTGGCGCAGCATTGAAAGCATGTTGGCGCGATAGATGACCCGATCCTGCGCATCATGGGCAAAACCTTGCGCGATCAGCCACTGCTGTCGGCGGGCCTGGACCTGACGTACTTCGCGACCGAAGCCAGAGTCGCGCAAGGACTCAGGGTGGGCTGATACCAGCTCCTGGTCGATCCAGGTGGCGCCGTCGAAGCCTACTTGGCTCTCCAGCGGCATTGATGAGAGCTTGTCGACGACAACAGGCTGGGCCCTCGCTCGCTGACGCTCGTAATCCGCGACGCGGTTGAGATGGTCGGGCGCGACTGTCCATGTGCCGTCCGGCTCGCGCTCGACGCCACCGGTCGCACGGCGGATCGCCTCCAGTCGCCGCACGTGCGTTTCGGCAAAGCGTTCGGTGGCCGAGGGGTCATGCTTGAGATGGATATCGATGCTGTAGCGCCCGTCGTTGACCGTGGCGATGCCGGCAATTGTGCGGTCGACTTGCCTGGGCCCGGTGTCCCTCGGCCTGACCCGCACTATGCAGCCCTCTGGCGTGGGTTGGGTAGCCTCGCCTTTGCCGATATCAACATAGTGGCTTTTGCCGTCCACGCCGTCGACGACGAGGTAATGGCGGTCAGTGATTTCGTCGGCCAGCCCGCGCCCGACGACACGTCCGACCACGGTTTGGGCCGACCCGTCGGATCGATCGTGGATAAGATAGTCGGCGGCACTGCGGACGAGCCCATTGCCGGTCAGCTCGCGATGGATGGTCTTGATAATGTCGCCGCGCTCGCCGATGCGACGTAGCGTGGCTTCGAGCTCATCTTCCAGGCGCCAGCGACCCGCAGGCATCTCCTCGGCGAGGCCCATCCGCTCGAGCTTGCGCAGGCGGCCCTGGTGCAGCGTCTGGCGAAAGGTGTCTCGGCTGGCCGGTGAGACACGCCCCTCATCGTCGCGCATGCGCATCAGCTGCCGGTCGATGCTGGTGAAGCGTTCCTGCTCCATCTCCTGGCGCAAGCGCTGCTCGATCTCGCGGTCGGTGCGCGGGCCAAGGTCGAGGCTAACCAGTTCGGCTGCGCGCTCGCGCAGGCCAGAGGAAATGTAGTCCCGCGCGATGACGAGGTTTTCGCCGTAATCGTCCCTGCCGCGCACGATGATGTGGGTGTGAGGATGGCCGGTGTTGAAATGGTCGACGGCCACCCAGTCTAGCCTGGTGCCGAGGTCTTCTTCCATTTGCGCCATGAGGCGCCGGGTGAGCGGCTTCAGGTCATCATACTCGATACCGTCTTCGGGGGCGACGATGAAGCGGAACTGATGACGGTCACCGTTCGCGCGATCGAGAAAGGCCCTGCCGTCGGCGCGGTCATTGTCGGCAGCGTAGAGCTCGCCACGCTCGCCTTCCCGGGTGACGCCGTCGCGCTGGAGGTAGCGGAGGTGCGCACGAGCCCCGTCGACTCCCTTGCCGGCCAGCTTGACGACGCGTGCCTTGACGACTGCGCGCCGCTGCCGAAACGCCGCGTGAGGGTCGCGCGCTCTAAGAACGGCGGCAGCAGCCCCGCCGCGCCCCACCCGGCTACCGATGAAGCGGCTGCCGCGTCCGCTCCTGCCGCCTGCTCGGTTGACCGCGGCCCGGACCTGGCCAGCGTAGCGTTTGCCCGCCTTCGAGCCGCGCGACCCAATTTTGCCGAGCCTCGGCGTGAATTCGTCATCCTGCATGCGGCCTCCGATGAACCAGCAGCAAAATCAGAGGCTTGCGCGCCAGACCCTCCTGGACCCGCAGGCAACCTCCTGGGAAAACGATGTGCAGACAAACACTTCGCCGCCTCCAGGAGGCGATGCCTTTATCTTGCCTTTCGCGGACCTGCCTCCCTGCCCCCCGCCCGAACCACGGTAGCCGCTGCCCTCACCTGCGATCCGGCCGGCCTGACCTTGCTCGCTCCGATCCGAGCGGCACCAGGAGTTGGCCATTCGGGCCGGTCACGGAAACACCGTTTCGGAGGAAAAACAGCGACTGCCCGGACGGGATTCCCGGCGCGGTTTTGGAACGGGATTTGTCGGTGAGCGCGTCCATATCGGCGGCCGAAATGCCCGCCGCCTTGACCTCTTCCAGATACGAAACCGTCTCGCTGGGCAGTGGCCGCCCACGCTGCAAATGCTGTTCGTAGCGCTCCGGCCCGGCGTTATAGGCTGCAAACAGGCCTGGAAATCCGAAGCGGTCATACATGGCGCGCAGATAGGCAGTGCCTGCCAGAATGTTGTCGCGAGGGTCGTGCGGGGCGGCTCCCAGGCCAAGCTCTACGCGCAATTCCTCGTAGGTGCCTGGCATCACCTGCATGAGGCCAATGGCGCCGGCGCTCGACGTGACAGGCCGCCCATTGAGCGTCGTCTGCCCCCGGCTTTCGGCATCCATGACGGCATAAATCCAGGTTTGTGGAATGCTGAAACGCCGGCTTGCTTCGGCTACCAAGGGCTGCCATCTTGCAAGCTGCGGACTATGGGAGATGACGACCGGCTTCGTGTTGGTCGCGGCGGAACAGGAGCATGGTGCGAGAGACACCATGCCCAGCATCAGGAGGGTCACTCGGTCCATAGGGGCACGAGCCTCCCGATGATATTTTCGGTCGGCACCGGCCCGAAATAGCGGCTGTCGAACGAGCGATTTTTATCGCTGCCGAGTAGGAAAACCTCGGCAGCGGCGAGCTTTCGGCAGGCATTCCACCAAGGCAGCGGACGGTGCTGCGTGTCGGTTGCAAGCCGGCGCGCGACAATCTCGCCGCTGATGATGATGGCGTCGCCGAAGGCGCAGACATGCTCGCCAGGCAGCGCGGCAAGGTGCTTGACCAGCGGCACGTTGCTGGGCAGATAGAAGCGTTCGGCGGCCAGATCAACGACCGGTTTTGGCGGGCGGACGAGTACGAGATCACCAAGAGCCGGCGATCCGGATGCGACGCGATAGAGGCCGACCGGCGCACTCGCCGAGGCGTTCCAGACCAGCCTGGGCGATGGTTTGCAGAAGGCGGCGAAGCCGATCAGGGCAAGGCCCATCGTGGCCACGGCGATCGTCTTGCGCGCCCGAATGCGCCGCAGATGGCTGCCGATCAGATGGATGGTGGGACGCCGGCTCATGAGCGGCCTCCCTCGCCGGCCGAGCCGGAATCGTGCCCGCCGTCCTCGGGCCCGGTCTCCTGCGCGTGCCCCTTCGACCAATCGTCGAGTTCGTCGATGTGATAGCGGACATAGCGGCCGTGCTTGCGGAATTGCGGGCCGCCGCCTTTGAGGCGCATCTTCTCCAGCGTGCGCTGGGACAGCCCGATATAGAAGGCCGCCTGCGCGGTATTGAGAAACGGACTGCCCTTCTTGGCGCGGGCTGCGCGTTCGTTTTCGTCGTCCATGATGATCCTCGTTTCGCTACGGACAAGCCAAGGCGAGGATCGGCGAGCGAGATCGTTTTGGGGACGGGCGAAGAGTAGGGGGGCGAGTTTTCGCCGCCCCCTTCGGCGGCCTCACGGGTCCTGAGAGAGGCCCCGCGCCGGTGGCGGCGCGGGGCTTTCCGGATCGGCCGGTCAGTCGACCGGGTTCCAGATGATGGCGTAAGTGTCGTCGTCATCCTGGCCGGCGGCGCGGCCGAGATTGGCGTAGAGCTTGCGGGGGCCAAACTCGGGGGCGGCAATCGACAGGCTCACATAGTCCTTGCCGGAGGTCTCGCCGGTGCGGATCCAGCCCGCACCCACTTCGATCCCTTGCGTCAGCACCCGGAAGTCGGGATGGGTGTCGGCGCTCTTTGCCTGATTGGGCACGATATCGATGTCGGCGCGGACGCTGAGCGTCTTGAGCTGGCCCTTGTAGCCGCCGTTTTCCTGTTTGGTGACGTATCCGATCGCGGTCATTTCCAGTCTCCTCTTGGTGCTCGCAGGGGACCATTCCCCTGCGATGGCGGACCGTGATGGGCGCGTCCGGACCGCCGGAACCGGGACGGCCGCAGCGATAGCGGAGGACCCGCGCGGGCAGCTTTTTTGAAGCGAAGCGGCGCGAGGAAGCCGCCGCAGGCGGCGGGGAAAAAAGCTGCCGGCGAGGGTTTCGGGCGGGCCGGATCCGCCCATAGGTCGACAGCCAGCCGCAGGGGAATGGTCCCTGAGACACAATGGAGACAGGTGGCGCGATCGGTGACACAAGAAGCCGGCGGCAATGCAGAGCGCCGGCTGCGCGGGCTCTGTCGGCAACCGGATCGGACAATTGGCCCCATGCGCCTTTGGCGCCTCAGCAAGCAACCCGGCGCGGTGCGGGGCTGCCGAAATGGGGCGAACTGGCGTCGGAATTTCTCGCGCGCGGCACTGGCTCGACAAGACGCCCAATCGGCAGCCGGCGTGGCCCGTAGCGGCGCGCGCGACCTGAGCGGCGGTAATCGAGAGAACCGCCGCTCGGGCCCTGATCGACTATTCGCGCACGAACAGCGGCTGCACCTGTGTCCACTGATCGGCGGTGCGGAAGCCGCCGCGGCTGGTGTAGCTTTCGGCCGGGAATTTCATCCAGCGCGGCAGCCAGGTCTCGACCCTGGGGCGGCCATTCTCGCCCGCCAGGAAGTCGCGGATGATGTTCTTTTGCGTCTTGACCTTCTCGGCGACATTGCCGTCCGCGACCAGCTTGCCGCCGACGTCGGCCAGCATCGAATTGGCGATTTCCTTGTCGCGCAAGAGGTCGAAGAAGGCATCGTCCGGTTGCCACCATATGCCCATGTCGACGTTCAGGTGGTTGCCGAGCGCCTCGATGACGGCGCTGCCGGCTGCAAGCGTCTCGGCCATGACAAGGGTGAGAACGCGCATGACATCGTCGTCGCAGAGCGCCAAGAGGCGCGCGAACACGCCGGCGATAGCAACGGCGTCGCCATTGCCGCCGGCGACCAAGCTATCCTCATCCGGTGATCCGAGCAGGGCCAATACCTCGCGCCGCTTTTTGCCGAATGCGGCTTCAGCCTTGCAGCCGGCAAGGCTGGCAGTCACCGTCTCGTTGGCTGCGCGCTGCGGCTCGGGCCGCACCTGCCACAGGCCCGAACCGGTGATGGCGTGCGCCACCACGAGGCGCAGCGCCACGGCGGGATGGTCGAGCATGGCCGCGCGCACGGCGGCATGGCGATGCAGATCGATATAGTTCTGCATCGGGCCGGTGACTTCGGGGCGCGGCAGCTTGGCGGCTGTTTCTTCTTGCTCGCCGCCCTCGCGGGCGCGGCGGGCTTCCTTGCGTGACAACCAGCCCTCGTGACACTCGACCTCGCCGCGATGCGAGACAGTGATGACGATCTTGCCGCCCTTCTTCTTCGGGGTCTTCTCGTGGTCCCATGCGTGGAAATACTGGCCCGGTTCCAGCAGCACAACCTCGCTCCAGCCCTCGTTTAGATAGGTGTCGCGTTTGGTGGCAATCGCTTCGTTCTGCTTTTGCCAGAACAGGTCGGCATCGGCGAAATAGCTGTCCTCGCCGAACAGGTCCGAGGTGATCAGGCCGGGATACTCCTCGATGGCAAACAGCGCCACCTTGGTGGAAATCGACTGGCCGCCGAACAGCCATTGCTTCAATTGATAGCCACGCGGCGCGTGTTGATCGGGATCGGCACAGAGTGCCAGCCAGTCCTTCTGCTGCGCCTTGGAAGCCATGGTGAGATGGCGCACCGTCTCGGTATCGATCTCCTCGCGCCGATAGGCTTCGCGGATATTGGGCAAGAGGTCGCCAAGCGCCAGAATGCGTTTGACCTTGAGATCAGTGATGCCGAAGGTCACAGCGATGTCGGGAACGGTGCGGCCTTGCCTGACAAGCCGCGAAAACGTCTCCCATTGCGATACTTCGTCAGGATCGAGGCGGGCGAGGTTTTCGATCAGCGAAGCTTCCAGCGCATCGGCGTCGTCACCGTCCTCCATGATGGCGCAGGGCAAGGGATCGCCTTCGCCGCGCTCGTCGGCAAGCGATTTCGCGGCGAAATAGCGCCGCCTGCCGGCGACGATCTCGAAGGTTTCCGGCTGGCCGTTCGGCCGCACAAGGAGTGGCACCAGCACGCCGCGCGCACGCACGGAGGGCAGGATGTCGGATATGTCGGGCGCGCGTTTTCCACGGCGCATGTTGAGCGCGGAAATGTTGAGCTGATCCAAGGGAATGTGGGCAAGCTGCATGGTTACTCTCCTTTTGCCTTGGTTAAGGTTGTCCCCGCCGCAGAGGCCGAAGGCCGGCGCGGCGGGACGGTTTTTGCGCCTATCGGCGCTGCTGTTCCGCCGTGTCGGGCGGAAGCTCGGAATGGGGCTTTGATAGGGCGTCTGCTGCTTGCCGCAGCAGTCGCTCGGCCTCGCTGACGTGGCCGCAAATGCGGGCGGCTTCGGCATAGACGGAGAGCGGAAAGCGCGCTTGGAAATGCAGGTCGCGCTCTATGCCGAGGCCAAGCGGACCTTTTACGGATGCAAGCTCGGCCAGACTGACGCTGCCAAGTTCGGGGAAGCCGAAGCCGAGATCGCAAAGACCGAACAGCGTGTCGCCATCGGCGTCGAGTTCGCTCAGAAGCCAGGTCGCGGCACCTGTCGGATTAAACAGTTTCACAACGGGAAAATGGTCGATGTCGGCGCCGGCGGCGCCATGGGCGAGCAGTCGTGCGCGCAGTGGATTGGTGATCAGGATCATGGAAAGACTCCTTGTCAGAACGTGTCGCGTTGATTTTTTGCGTCCGGCGGGAGAAAGGCTCCCTGGACCTTCCTCTGATCCGCCTCACCATTAAGAGGCCGACTTCGAGCAGCTTTGCGCCGCGCGCGGACACATCGGCGCGTCCATCAGGAGGGTTTGCCCGCGTGGTGATGGGCTGGACGCCGGGAATGAGCATCTGCTCCTTTGCGGCGTCGGCTCGGTCGCGGCCAGTTGAGGATCGCGCATCGTCATGCCGCAATCCCTTCTTGCGCCTCGCCTTCGGCATCGGCCTGAAGGCCAAGCAGGAAATCGGCGGCCTTCGAGGCGAGGCTGGCGGCACGGAAGATGGCGCGGTTGTCCTCGCGCAGCACCTTCAGCCATGAGCCGATGTAATCGGCGTGACGCACGATCGGCTCGATACCGAGATTGCCGCAGACGAAGGCGGCAGCGATTTCGGCGACCAATTCTTCACGCGCGTAGGCCTTGGAGCCGAACGAGCCGGAGAGGTCGCGAGCAAGCCGCGTCGGGTGGCCGGTCCAGTGGCCAAGCTCGTGAAAGCAGGTCCGGTAATAGTCGATCTGCTGATGGAACGCCGGCTGCGGCGGCACCTGAATGTGGTCGCTGCCCGGCATGTAGAAAGCGCGATCGCCGCCGACCCTGAAATCCGCACCGCTGGCGCGAATGAGCGTCTCGGCCTGCGGCACGATCTCGCACTGAGGCAGCGGCTCGGCGGCGGCATGGAGCTCTTCCGGAAGATTTTCGCACTGCGCGACATTGAAGACCGTGAAGCGCTTCAAAAAAAGGACCGCCAGTGGTTCATCGCCCTCGTGGCGTGCGCGCTCCTTCTCGTCCTTGGGGACAAAGCGGTCGGCATGCACGATGGTCGTGCCGCGCTCGCCCTTCCTGACGTTGCCGCCAAGGGCAAGCGCCTGCCGGAAGGTCAGCCAGTTCTGGCTGGGATAGCTGCGCTCGATGACGGCGCCCCACAGGATGAGGATATTGATGCCGGAATAGGTGCGCCCCGTGGACGCATTCCTCGGCAGGCCAAAGCCTGCTTTTGCGCTGCCCCATGGCTTGACCCATGGCACGGTACCGCGCTCCAGTTCGGCAATGATGCCGTCGGTGATCTCCTGATAAAGGCTGGCGCCCGGGCGCCGGCCCTTGCCTGCGCCAGCCTCTGTGCTGGTGGTACGCTTGCTGTTTGCACGCATGTGTTATCCTCCGCTCACCAATCGCCGCGCTTTCCCCGGAAGCGGGGTGGGCGGCGAGTCGCGACCGGAAAGGCCCGCCGTGGTAGGCGGACCGCATCCGACGGACCGGAACGAAGAGGAGGACCCTGAGCGGCACGCGAAGGGTTGCGGGCTGCCGCGGCGGGCCTAGAAGGGAGTGCCGCCCACCCCGCGCCCACCGGGAAAGGCCAACCGACAAACCGCGCCGCCCGCAAGGGCGGCGGCCGTCTCAGCCCGAAGGGCTGCCCACGCCAAGGGGCGAAGCCGAATGGCCGAGACCGCCTGAGCTTGCCGAAGAAAAGCGGGCTCGGTTCACGAGCACCTGATGCGCGTCGTCAGGCGCGCGGGCGCCCGCTAGGACCGGAGGCTGGACAGAATCTCGCACGGATCAGCGTCAAGGGCCGCAGTTATGTCGAGAAACTCGATGACGTCGAGACGCCGCTCTGCGCCCTCGTACTTGGCCACGAAGGATTGGGGACGACCAAGCTTGTCAGCCAGCTGCTTCTGGGTCAGGCCTTTGGTCTTGCGCAGCAAAACCAGCCGGGCCAGGAACCGCTGGTGGCGGGGCGATCGAAGGGATTTAGGCATGGAGGCGAACCGGTCGGGTAAAGACCGGATCAGCGACTAATCCCGGTTTCGGATTATCCCAGTTTGGGATATACTGCGTGCGCTCACAGGCGAGATCCGCAGGCATGAATGGACCAATGGGAACAGATGAGACGCGAAGCTCAACTTTGAGCGATGAAGTCCCCTGGTCGGAGAACCTCACGAGCTACGACAGGGAGCATTTCAAGATCTACCTGCGGATCCTGGATGCCTGCGCCGACAATGCCAGCGAAAAGGAGATGGCCGAGCGCATTCTCGGCATAGACCCGTCCATTGACCCGGTCCGCGCCCGCAAAGCTCTTCGCAGCCATATCGACCGTGCGAACTGGATGGTGACGACCGGCTACAAGGAACTGTTCGCCGGCTGATGCACAGCGCCCACTGCCACGTGTTTCGAGCAGGCAAGTCTCTGTAGCCAAATTCGGCGGCGCACGGCCGCGACAGCCGGCGCTGCGGGAGCGGTCACAACTGGTTCGCGTGCTGTTTGACTGCCATTTCCAGTGCTTGCATCAAAGGCACAGCCTTGGAGAAGAGGAAGCCTTGAGCGGTTCGGCAGCCAAGCTTGTGCAGGGTTTGCCGATCCGCCTCTGTTTCGACGCCCTCGGCCATGACCTCGATCCCGAGCATGTCACCGAGTTCGATGACCGATTTGACAAGCAGTCGGTCCTCTCGGGACTTGGCCAAGCCGCGAATGAAGCCCTGGTCTATTTTCACCTTGCGTATCCGACGGTCCTTGAGAGATGCCAAGGTAGAAAAGCCGGTGCCGAAGTCGTCGAGCGCGATGGAAATACCGGCATGTGAAAGCCGTCCGAGCTTTTCATCCACTCTGTCCGGGTCCACCGGCGATTCTTCGGTAATCTCGATTTCGAACATCGTTGCAGGCAGGCCTCTTGCCGCCAGACCATCCAGAACCATGTCGTCGATATCGCCGGCTTCCAGTTCGCGCGGGGAAACATTCATCGCCACACGAATGTTACGACGGTCAGCTTTCACCAAGCCGTCGATAAAAGCACAACAGTCGGCGAATACGGTTTGCGTCAGCAGCTGAAGCATTCCGGTTTCGCGTGCGGCTGTGATGATTTCGGGTGGAGAGATGGCACCATGTGTCGGATGGGACCATCTCAGCAAGGCTTCAAAACCGACCACGGCCTCGGTGTCGAGTTTCACGATCGGCTGGAACCAAGGTTGCAATCTTCCCGTCTTTATCGCCGAATGAAGGTCCCGTTCGATGGACTGGCGGCGTTGGAGTTCCCGGTCGAGTTCGGCATCGAACAGGCAAAATTCGTTCCTGCCATGGCGCTTGGCCGTATAAAGGGCGATATCGGCCCGCAACAGCATTTCAGTCAGGCTCGACGTCTGCGCCAAGTATATCCCTATCGATGCCCCGACGCGCACGGACGCGACCCCGATATAGGGGCGAGCAATTTTGGCTATGATATTGGAGGCGAGATCACTGGCAGAAAGCGAAGCTCTCGTTGAGGGAAAAACCAGCACGAATTCATCGCCGCCGATACGAGCGAGCGTTGAGCCTTCCGGTGCTTCCTGCTCTATGCGGCGGGCGATCATGACAAGCAGTTCATCACCGGTCCTGTGACCGTAGGTGTCGTTGACAGATTTAAAGCCGTCCAGATCAATCAGCATTGCCACGAAGGGGCCATCCGCGGTCTTGAACCGACCGATGGCGTGTTCAAGGCCCCGCCTGTTGAGAAGGGCGGTCAAATGGTCCTCCCTGGAGTTGCGCTCCATTTCCGACGCAAGTCGCTCTGCCTCATGTCTCAGGCGGCTTGCTTCGCGGAAGCGCGCCTGCCCAACAAACGAAGCGCGGACCAAGCCGCCCATGAAGAGCAGAACGGCAAAAGCCAGAATGTAGCGTTCAAAATTGCCTTTCGCCAAAAGGCACGCCACCGTGATGAGGAGTGGAGGTGTGATGAAGCTGGTCGCCGCAGCGGCATACGAACTGCCATATGTAACCGCACCAGCTGAAATGCCCGCCAGTATGACCAGATGCATCGGTGCTTGTGGTGTTGTGTATCCAACAGTCAGCACGGCCGGGAAGGACCAGGCAAACCCTGCCAGAAGGGCAAGGACGCCAAACATGCGAAGGCGCGGCAAAACGCCAAGCAAATCCTGATGGCGCCCCGTTTCCTTTAGCTGAAAACGCGCGAGTGCAAGCCGGGCGGCATTTAGCGCATTGACGACCAGGAACCAGCTTGCAGCGGCAAAGCCGCCGCCAGAAAGGGCCTGCACCCCGCAAATCAGGCCTGACAGGATCGCGCTTATCGGCATCGACACGAAGAGCCCGGCCCTCAGGTCAGCAAGCTGATCCTGACGGATTTTGGCCTCCAGCGATTCTTCTTTCTTTAGGGGTGCCATGAATGGACCAGTTTGCTTCCGCCATTGTTCGCGAGGACCAAACCTATGCAAGCCCACTGAAGGACGGGTTAACTACCCAGCGAGGGTACCCAGTGCGCTCACCATGCTTCGGGTCACACCTTTGGCTTAGCATTGCCGAATCATCAAGGTTTCGCCCGCGCGCGTGCCTTGATCCGAATCAAGCCATGATCGGCAACGTCACCAGGAAGCAGCCTTGCCCGCGGCGCCGCGAGCCAGCAAGACAAAGAAGCCGTGCCGAGACAGCGCTCCAGAGCGGTAGCGCTCTGTGCGATTCACCGCCTGAGCATGGCCGAAATGCCATGGCGGACAAAGGGAAGATGTTGGGCAAAGCGGAGCCCAGCATGTCTTGCAAGCCCTGCCGCCGGGTGCTCGCTTGAGTAAAGACCGACAAGCATGTTGGTGGCATGATAGAGCGGCGCCGCCGACAGCCGCAGCCGGTTTTCGTATCTGCCGAGCATGTCGGGATCGGCAATGTCGCGGCGGGCGCGACATGCTGTCAGTATTTTATGAGCGAGTTGCTTCTGGCCGCTGAGGCCGATGTTGAAGCCATGCGCGGTCACCGGGTGCATGCCGATGGCAGCGTCTCCTATCAGTGCCGCACTCGGTGCCGAGAACTTGTGCGCCCAGGTCGTGACCAGCGGATAGGCATGGCGGGTGCTTGCCAGGGTCATCTGCCCGAGGCGTCCTCGACACCGGTTCATCAATTCCATGAGGAACAATTCGTCATCGAGAACAGACAGTCTATCGGCCTCGATTGAGCGCAAAGTCAGAAGCAGCGACGACACGCCTTCCATGAGCGGCAACATCGCTATGGTCTGATGGTGGTCGAACCATTCGACCGCGATCTGGTGATGGAAGCGCTCGTGCCTCACTCGGCAAATCAGCATGGAGTGGCCAAGCGGATGGATGTTGGCGCCAATGCCGAGCAGGTCGCGCATCGCGGACAAACGCGAATCCGCTGCGACGAGCAGCCGAGCGGCCAATTGCCTGCCATCAGAAAGCGCTATGACCGCCTCGTCGTCGCTGGTTGTTGCATTGACGACCGAGTTGCCGCACAGCAGCCGGGCATGATCCTGGAAGCAGACAACTTTGAACAGGGCATCGCGGATCCGACAATTTGGGACCAGCAATCCGAGTGGTTCCCCAGATCCGCTGGGAGTATCGAAGCACAGGGCGAAAGGGCTCGATCCGTTGAGCACGCGCGCGCCATGAAGCGGTGATTTGTCCGATACGGGGATGGCATCCCAGGCGCCGAGCTCGCGAAGGATTCTCACTGATGCGTGGGTCAGCGCGATCTCGCGACCGTCGAAAGCCGGATTCGCCAGGCTGTCGAGCGACTGCCGTTCAACCACTGCCACCTTGAGTCGGCTCCGGGCGAGCGATGCTGCGAAGGCAAGTCCGACCGGCCCAGCTCCGACGACAATGATGTCGAATGTCTCGACAGAGCCGGCCATCAGCGTGCCGCCATAGCGGCTATCTGCGATACGAAGCGCTCTTGAAGCATCGCAATCACCCACGGTTGCCGCTCATCTCCCTCGATAGACATGCGTTCTCCGTTGGAAGCCTGGTCAATGAAACCACGCCGACGAAGAGATAACGCTGATCTGGATCAACCAGGCTCGATAACCCGGCAACGGCGGGTTCACGGTCGAGTGGTCGATTGCCGCGAAAACGTTGCATGTCTAGGCATTCTGAATGGTCGGCTTCCCAATCGCGTGCCCCTCCTGGGCAAAGGTTCGGCAACGTATTGTGGCTGATCCGTTCTTCGCACGCGCGCCGATATCATCATGACGAGGCAATCCAGCAAAGACTCGGTCGACTGACGACCAGCATCCGCACAGTCGTTGGGCGCCGCCAACCGGTTCAGCCTCGCGGCTCTTCCCGATCGATAAGGATCCGCTGGGCGGAGCCGTCGAGATCTTCGTATTGGCCGCTCTTCAAGATCCAAACAGGAAGCCCCGGTCAAGCCCCACCAAAACAGGCAGCGGCCATCGCATTCCGTCAGGACGGGCGTCTTCGCTGACGACAGCGTGCTCGCCAACCATGACGGGCGCTATACGCCGAAGGAACTCGCCGACGGCCTCATGTCCAAGTGATGTGGGAAGGGAGCAGAACCCAAAGGGACGCTGCTTGGCGTCCCCGCTTTTTTCGCAGCTATGAAACCATCACCGAGAGCGGATCTGTACGGAGGAAGAGGCTGTCCTTGACTTGTCCGACGCCGGCAACGTTCTCCGCCGCAACGATCGCGGCTTTCCGTTGACGCTCGTCGACAATCGCCCCGGTCAGTTCGACAAGGCCGTCGCTGACCCTCACATCGATCAAGCCACCACAGCTCCACGATTGTCCCTGCAGTTCGGCAAGGATAGCCTTGCGAATCACGTCGTCATCGGGTGGCGTAGTGCCCTCTTTCGGCATTGCGCGGATCAGGACAAGCAGCAGATCAGTTCGCGTGATGATGCCGACGACCCTTTCCTGATCGACAATCGGCACATTGTTGATGCGGTGTTGCATCATCAAGTTGACAATCTGTGCAATCAAGGCGCCAGGAGGCGCCGAGATGACTGGTGTGGTCATCACCTGATGGATAATCCGTCCATTCGAGCGCGCATAGTCATTGGCGGTTGTGCCCGGGCCAAGATCAAGCTCCAGCCAGCGCGGACGCACACGCTGGGTCCCGAGTTCCTCTCGGCGCAAGAAGTCGCTTTTGCTTACAATTCCAACCAGGGTGCCGTCGCTGTTCGCTACCGGCAGGCAGCTGACCTTTTTTGAAAGCATGAGCTCGACCGCTTCGGCTATCGTCGCGTTCGCATGCGTCGTGATGACTGGCTTTGTCATTATGGATTCGGCTTGCATCCTCACCCTCCTGATCTTTCGTGACGACGATAGGACATCCCGACCCGCGGCGCGTTGATCTAAGTCACTTGGAACGAGGAGGATTCTCCGCGCCGTCGTCGCGGTCGATAAGAATGCGCTCCGCCGCGCCATCGAGATCATCGTACTGGCCGCTTCTCAACGCCCACAGGAAGCCGGACAGGCCGAGTGCGCCAAGGAACAGCGCCACCGGAATGAGATAGGCGAGCGTCGTCATGAGGATCGGGCCAAGGTGCCGGCCCGCGCGGGCCTGTCCTGCCGCGCAGTTTCGGACGACGCACCCGTTGCGAAGCCTTGCAGACGCATTGCATTTCCAATCACAAGCAATGACGAGGCAGACATCGCGACCGCCGCGATGAGAGGCGTAACATGACCCAGAATGGCGATCGGCACGGCCACAGCATTGTAAACGATCGCAATTGTTATGTTCTGTCGGACCAAGCTTCCCGCCTTGCGCGACACGTCCAGCGCCAGCGGGATCGCCAAGAGGCTTTCGCGCAGAAAAACGAAGTCGGCTGCATTGCGGCCAATGTCGGCGGCGGTGGCGGGTGCGATCGAGACATGCGCGGCGCTCAGCGCCGGCGTGTCGTTGAGCCCGTCGCCAACCATCAGAACCTTGTGCCCGTCTCTCGCCAGGCTCTCGATGCGTTCAACCTTGCCGGACGGCAGCAGGCAGGGAACGAAGTCATCGACACCAAGCATGTCGGCAACCTCGGCGCAGGCTTTCGCGGTATCGCCCGACAGCATTTCCACGCACATACCAGCGTTGCGCAGTTGATCGATCGCTGCCCTGGTGTCGAGGCGTAGCGCATCTTCGAAAACGAAGGATGCGACAATCATGCCGTTTTTCGTCAGCACTGTTCCGCCGTAGCCATGTTTGCCTTCGCCGCCGGTTCGCGCCTTCCAGCCAGCCCATCCGCGTCGACCCAGCCGCCAGGTGATACCGGCGGCGGTGGCTTCGATCCCGAAACCCGGGTGCTCGGTCACCGCGTCGAATTTGTGCTGGCTGCTGCTGACGGCAAAGCCGGCAATGGCCTTTGAATATGGATGACGCGAATGCGCGGCCAGGTCGGCAGCGATTGCCAGCATGGCGGGATCGATCGACGACGTGTTGACGAGCCTGGGCTGGCCAAGCGTGAGCGTGCCGGTCTTGTCGAACACGGCTGTATCGATCGCTGCCAGGCGCTCCATGGCCGAGCCGTCCTTGACCATGATGCCATTCTCAAACAGGCGCCGCGCGGCGACCACCTGAACGATTGGGACGGCGAGGCCAAGCGCGCAGGGGCATGTGATGATGAGAACAGCGATGGCAATCGTCATCGCCCGATGCCAGTCGCCGGTCGCCGCCATCCAGCCCGTGAATGTTACCAATGCGGTGAGATGAACCACGGGCGCGTAGAGTGCCGACACGCGGTCGGCGATACGGCGATAGCGGGCGCGACCACCTTCGGCGGCCTCCATCAGCCGAACCATTTCCGCCAGGAACGAATCCTTCGCGGCGGCTGTGGCCTCTACCGTCAGCGGACCGGTAAGGTTGAGGACGCCGGCCTGCACGGTGTCTTCCGGCGCCACGCTACTGGGCGTGCTCTCGCCGGAGACCAGGGAGCAGTCGACGTCCGATGTCCCGCGCACAATTTTGCCATCGACAGGGATTCTTTCGCCGGCGGCGATCAACAACAGCATGCCCGGTTCGATCTCGGCCACCGGCAGATAGCCCCGAGCGCCATCGCCGCGCAGCACCATGGCGCCGCGCGCGGCCAATTGTGACAGGCTCTTCACAGCGGTGCGGGCGCGTTCCCGCATCACGTGATCGAGCGTGCGACCGATCAGGAGGAAGAACAGCAGCGATACCGACGCGTCGAAATAGGCGTGGTCGCCATGGGTGATCGTCTCATAGAGGCTCATGGCGTAGGCCAGCGACACGCCGACGGCGATCGGCACGTCCATGTTCATGTGGCCGTGGCGCAGCGCATTCCACGCCGACTTGAAGAAGATCCCGCCGGCGAAGGCCAGCGCAGGAATGGCGATCAGAGCCGAGACCCAGTGGAACAGGTCGCGGGTGGCGCCCTCGGCGCCGGACCAGACCGACACCGAGAGCAGCATGATGTTGCCCGCAGCAAAGCCGGCAACAGCGACGGCGCGGATAAGCTCCGAAAGCATCTTGTCCTTTGCATCAATCTCGGCTTCGAACAAATGCGCCTGATAGCCGAGCCGGCCGAGCACAGCGACCAAAGGTGGAGCCTCGTCGCCGCGCCAGCGGACTGAGACCCGCTTGGTTGACAGGTTCACGCGAGCTGCCTCGACGTGATCGAGTTTTCCCAACGCCGTCTCGATCGTCTGGATGCAGGCGCCGCAATGAACGGTCGGCACCGAAAGGTCGGTCTGATGAAGGTCGTCGCCAAGCGATCGGCTGGCCAGCCTGACCTCCTGGCTGGACGGCAGAACTGAAGTGGCGCTGACAAGATCCAGCGCGACTTCCGCGCCCGGTGCACAGCAGCTCATTTTAGCGCTCCATTGGAAATCATGATCCTGCGCACGTCGCGATAAGGCTTTGCCAGGCCGGTATCGGCGTCTATTTCGATGATCCAGACACCATCCCTTGGCACGTGTTGTGCTGCAAACTCCTGGCCCGAGGCGAGGGCGAGCGTGACGGACTCATCCTCTTTCTCGTAAGCGGGATGGCGAAACAGCACCTTCACGCCATGCAGGGAAACCGGTTTGCCCGCGGCGTCGATGATGCCATAGCGGACTTCACCCCATGCGATGGTCAACTGGCCGGTCCAGCCAAGCGCTGCCTGCGCACGGCCTTCTTCAGCCTTCTTGTTGAATTGCTGGCTCGCGACATAGGTATTTTCGACGACAAGGCCGGTCCAGCTTGTGTTGGCAAGCGTCGCCATCGTCAGATTGACCGCGATGACCACGCCGAAAAAGGCAAGGACGGTGGCCAACATGTGCCTGCCGGTGAACTCGCGGGGTTTTCGCGTGGTGGCGTTCATCTGGCGATCTCCGGCGAGTTGAAGGTGGCGGTGTATTCGTTGGACTCGAAGCTGACCTTGTCTTCGACGCGGAATGTGAAGGTCTGCGCCTGGCCATGAATCTGGTCGGCGGGCAGGCGCACGAAAACCTTCAACATCTTCAGCCGGTCGGGTTCGACCTGGACTGCAAAGGAGCGATCGGCGGGGAGATCGACGCCAACGATGCTCATCTCCGCGCCTGGCAAACCCCCGAGGGTGACGATAATCGTTCTCGGTTCGGGGATCATGTTCAAGAGCTTGACGGTATAGCCATTGCGGATCGAGCCGTCCGAGAGCGTCACGAATTGCGGGTTGCGGTCGTGCAGGACATTGATTTCGAGCCGGTCGCGCGTCAGCAGCGAAAAGAGCAGGCCCAGCCCGATCAGCGACCACATGGCCATGTAGACATAGGTTCGTGGCCGAAAGATCTTGCTGATATGGAAATGCGCCACCCTGTCCGAAAACAGGCCGTCATCCGTCCTGACCAGTGATGGATTGACCGAGCTGGCGCCGCCGGCGGTGGCCAGCATCATGTTGGCGTTGTAGTCGGAGAGCGTCGCGTAGGAGATCAGTCCTCGCGCCTTGCCGAGTTTATCCATGACGCCGTCACAGGCATCGATGCAGAGCGCGCAGGTGATGCATTCGAGTTGCTGACCGTCGCGTATGTCGATCCCCATCGGACAGACGGCGACACAGGCATTGCAGTCGACGCAATCGCCGACGGGATGCCCTGCGGCAAGAACCTTCTTGGCGTGACGCGTGCGCGGTTCGCCGCGCCAGTCATTGTAGGTGACAGTGAGCGAGCTCTCGTCGAGCATGGCTGCCTGGATGCGCGGCCATGGGCACATATAGGTGCAGACCTGTTCGCGCATCAGCCCGCCAAACGTGTAGGTCGTCGCCGTCAGGACCGCGACGGTGATGTAGGCGACAGGCGCTGCCGTGCCGGTGAAGAGTTCGCCGAGCAGGGTCGGCGCATCGGCGAAATAGAAGATCCATGCGCCACCAGTCGCTGCGCCTATGACCAGCCAGATGACGTGTTTCGATGCCCGCAGCACAAGCTTACGAGTGGTCCAGGGACCGGCATCGAGCTTGATGCGTGCGTTGCGGTCGCCCTCGATCGCGCGCTCGACGACCAGGAACAGATCGACCCATACGGTCTGTGGGCATGTGTAGCCACACCATGCACGGCCGACGGTTGACGTGATCAGGAAAAGACCGACGCCGGCCATGACCAGAAGGCCGGCGACATAGTAGAATTCCTGGGGCCATATCTCGATGAAGAAGAGATAGAAGCGCCGGTTGGCGACATCGAGCAGCACCGCCTGGTCGGGGGCAAACGGACCGCGGTCCCAGCGCAGCCACGGCGTGAGATAGTAGATGCCGAGCGTGATCGCCATCACGATCCATTTGAATCGGCGAAAGCTGCCAGAGGCCCGCTTCGGGAAGATCTTCCTGCGCGCGGCATACATTGGCTGACGCACCTTGGCGGAGTTGACCGTCGTGGGTTCGATCCGTTCTATTTGCGTGTTATCGAGCACGAGAAGCTCCAGTCACCAGCGACGATTTCGCCGGAAGCCGACTCATCGGTTCTGGATGATGCCGAGGCCCGGCTTGCGCCGGGCCTCGTCGCTTGGCGGGAGGGGGAGGACGAGAATAGGCTTCTTTCCTATTCTCCGCCGCCAAGCGAATGGATGTAGACCGCCAGTTCCTTGACCTTGATCTCGCCGAGGCGCGCGCCCCAAGCCGGCATCACGCCGTGTTTCGGTGCGGTTACCTGGGCGGCGATGGCCGCTTCGCCTGACCCGTAGAGCCAGATGGCGTCGGTCAGATCTGGAGCGCCGAGTTCCTTGTTGCCTTTTGCATTGTCGCCATGACAGGCCACGCAGTTTTCGGTAAAGACCTTTGCGCCCGGCGCGACCAATGCTTGATGGACGACGGCCCCCGACAGACTGGCGACGTAGGCGCTGACCTGTTTGATCTGGTCGGCGGTGATGATGTCGGCAAAAGCGGGCATTTCCGACAGGCGCGTATCCGGATCGGAGGCGAAGCGAATGCCATGGGTGATCGTCTGCTGAATCTGGTCCGCCTTGCCGCCCCACAGCCAGTCGTCGTCGTTGAGGTTGGGGAAGCCCTTGGAGCCCTGGGCGCCGGAACCATGGCACTGCACGCAATTGAGCTTGAACGCGGCACCGCCGGCGGCGACGGCGAATTCGCGCAGCGTGTCGTCCGCCGCGATCTCCGAAACACTTTTCGCTTCTATAGCGGCGACATATTTGCCCTTGGCCGCTTCAGCCGCGGACAACTCGTTCCCGACATCGTTGCGGCTGGAGTAGCCGAGCACCCCCTTGGTTGCCGTGTGCAGCAGAGGCCATGCCGGATAGGCGATGGTGTAGCCGATCGCCCAGACTATGGTGATGTAGAACGTCCAGATCCACCAGCGCGGAAGCGGGTTGTTGAGCTCCCGGATGCCGTCCCACTCATGACCGGTGGTTGAGATGCCGGAAACCTCGTCGATGTGATCGCTGCTCATGATCAGTCCTCCTTCAGAGGAATTTGAGCTGCTTCGCCGGCTTGCCTGCGGCTTCCGGGACGAACTGCAAAGGCAACGGATCCGATGAAGAAAAGAGCCATGGCAAGTAGGCCCCAGCTGTCGGCAAACTCCCGCATGAAATTGTACGTCATGGCCATTGTCCTCAGCGGTAGCCGGCGGTCTCATCGTAGTTCTTGAAATCGGCCAGCGTGCCCAGCATCTGGAGATAAGAAACCAGCGCGTCCATTTCGGTGACTTGCTGCGGGTTGCCGTCGAAGTCGCCGATCTTGGCCTTGGGGTAGCGGGCCTCGAGGCCGGATGTGTCGGCGTTGGGATCAGCCTGCGCCATCAAATCGGCATTGGCGTTGGCGATCATGTCGTCGGAGTAAGGGACGCCGACGCGCCTGTTGGCGACCAGATGCGTCGAGAAGTCCTTCACCGCGATCGGCTTGTCCTTCAGGAAGGCATAGCTCGGCATGATCGATTCCGGCACCACGGACCGTGGATCTGTCAGGTGATCCACGTGCCACAGGTTGGAATAGCGGTCGCCAACGCGGGCGAGATCCGGTCCGGTGCGCTTCGATCCCCACTGGAACGGGTGGTCGTACATCGACTCGGCCGCCAGGCTGTAGTGGCCGTAGCGCTCGACCTCGTCACGGAACGGCCTGATCATCTGGCTGTGGCAGAGGTAGCAGCCCTCGCGGACGTAGATGTTGCGCCCGACCAGTTCGAGCGGCGAGTAAGGCCGCATGCCTTCCACCTTCTCGATCGTGTTATCGAGATAGAAGAGCGGCGCGATCTCGACGATGCCGCCGATTGTCACGACCAGCAGCGACCCGAGGAGAAGAAGTGTAGCGTTCTTCTCGATCAGTGCGTGTCTGTTCATCAACCTCATTTTCTGTCTCATCATCGCGCAAGCTGGAGGGCGGGGGTGGAGCGCGGCAGCGGATCCTGCTCGCGCCGGTAGCCGAGGATGGTCATGGCAATGTTCCAGGCCATGATCAGGGCGCCGGAGAGGTACATGGCCCCACCGATGGCGCGCATGATGTAATAAGGATGCATGGCGGCCACGGTTTCGGCGAAGGAGTAGACCAGGAAGCCCTGCTCGTCGTATTCGCGCCACATCAGGCCCTGCATGATGCCGGACACCCACATGACAGCGGCGTAGACAACGATGCCAAGCGTCGCCAGCCAGAAGTGCCAGGTAACGAGGCGAAGCGAGTAGAGCCGTTCACGGTTCCACAGCTTCGGCACCATAAAGTAGATCGCGCCGAACGAGATCATGCCGACCCAGCCGAGCGCACCCGAGTGAACGTGGCCAATGGTCCAGTCGGTATAGTGCGACAGAGAATTGACCGTCTTGATCGACATCACCGGGCCTTCGAAGGTCGACATGCCGTAGAAGGCGATGGCCATCACCATCATGCGGATGATCGGGTCAGTGCGCAGCTTGTCCCAGGCGCCCGACAGCGTCATCAGGCCGTTGATCATGCCGCCCCATGACGGCATCCACAGCATGATCGAGAACACCATGCCGAGCGTCTGCGCCCAATCGGGCAAAGCGGTGTAGTGCAGGTGATGGGGCCCGGCCCAGATGTAGAGGAAGATGATTGCCCAGAAATGGACGATCGACAGGCGGTAGGAATAGACCGGCCGGTTGGCCTGCTTGGGCACGAAATAATACATCATGCCCAGGAAGCCGGCGGTCAGGAAGAACCCGACGGCATTGTGGCCGTACCACCACTGCGTCAGGGCGTCCTGGACTCCGGAAAATGCGGAATAGCTCTTGGATCCGAGGAAGGAGGCCGGCATCGAGAGGTTGTTGATCACATGCAGCATCGCGATGGTCACGATGAACGAAAGGTAGAACCAGTTGGCGACGTAGATGTGCGGTTCCTTGCGCTTCAGGATCGTGCCGAGGAACAGGATCAGGTAGGCGACCCAGACGATGGTCAGCCAGATGTCGACATACCATTCGGGTTCCGCATATTCGCGGCTCTCGGTGATGCCGAGCAGATAACCTGTCGCGGCCATGACAATGAAGAGCTGGTAGCCCCAGAACACGAACCAGGCGAGATCGCCACCGAAAAGCCGAGCGCGGCATGTGCGTTGGACGACATAGAGAGACGTGCAAAGCAACGCGTTGCCGCCGAAGGCAAAGACGACGCCCGAGGTGTGCAGAGGCCGCAAGCGGCCGAAGTTGAACCAGGGCTGTATGTTGAGATCGGGATAGGCAAGCTGCAGCGCGATGACCACGCCGACAAGCATGCCGATGACACCCCAGAACATGGTGGCGATGGCGCCATAGCGGATTGGACCATCCATGTAGACGGACGGGTCGATCGGAACGGCAGGCTTGAACTCAGTGTTACGCAGTAGGATCGCAGTGAAGCCAGCCAAGGCGAAGAACAAGACCCACATGTGCTGGCGAAAGGGTTCATCCACCCCAGCGCCAGCCGCCACCAAAGCCGCGAATGCGAACAGGCTTAGAAGCACGATTTCTTTGCCGAATTTCATCGCAAGCCCCGATTTCCAATTCCGGCGGATGCCAAACCGCGGTGCCTTATTGCGCAGCCGTCGCCTGCTCGCCCTGATCCATGTCAGAGCCGCACCATTTTGCTCGAGCAGCATCGAGTTCGGTGCGATCAGACTGCGACGATCGAATGTGGAAGCGCACCACCGGCCGCCCGTTTATGGATGGGGCCTGGTGTCCCCGGTCGGGCCCCGGGCTGCGGAGGCGACCGCGGGCGTGTGGGGGAACGCACCTTCTGCGACGCTGGAAAGCAGGTCGATGCCTTACCGAACGCCGATCGTTCAATGCCTTGGAACAGCCAGCGCCAGCGTTACGCTGCCGTCGTGACATTCATGGCTTGGGGAGACGGCGATTTTCCCCTGCGGATGAGGCGAATTGACTTCGGCCAAGTGTGGATGCTTCGCCGACGAGCCGAAACGCAACTGGCGCATACGATCGGATGGAGAACGGTCTGTCGCTACGCGACTTCTTCTGAGCCCAACGCGAGCATGCCCTGCCCCGAATGAAGTAAGTGACGGGGCCATGCAGCTTCTGCGTCATTCAAACGGCTGTAGCGCCTCGGCCGCCGCAGCGCCGTTCCAGCCGGCTCATGCTGTCCACGGTGACGCGGCGGTTGTTCTCGATCCGAATCACGCCGTCCATTCTCAGGCTGGTCAGCTGACGGCTCACGGTCTCGTTTGTGATTCCAAGGAAATCAGAAATGTCGGCACGCGTCATCGGCAGCTCGAAGCACGTCGAGCTAGCCGTCGGGTCAACATTGGAGTCGATGTTCCGGGCAATCATGAGGAGAAAGCTCGCCACCTTCTCTGGTGCGGTCTTGCGCCCCAGAGTCACCATCCATTCGCGTGCCTCTTCAAGTTCGTTCAGCGCCTGCTTGAGCAGGCGATGCACAAATTCGGGTGACTGCTTCATCATCCGTTCGATGGCCGCTCTGGGAAACGAGCATAGCGAGACAGCTGTTGCCGCTTCGGCATTGATCGCACTTTTCATCTTGAAGGGCCGACCCAGAAAATCCGGGGCGAACTGCAGGCCGACAATCTGTTGGCGTCCATCTGATAGGCTCTTCGTGAGCTTCACCACGCCTGAAAGCACGTTCGAATAACAGTCGACCGCCTCGGCGTCGCCGATCAGTTCGACCCCCGGCTCGATATTGTGCCGCGACGACGTCTTGGCGAGCTGAGCCAAATGGTCTGGCTCTAGCGCGCCACAGACACCGCGGCGCCGTGCCTCGCAAGACAGGCAAAGAACGGGGATGCCGGAACTGTGAATATCCTGCCGTAATGTCATTCGATCGCTCTACCGGTCCGTGCGGGCAGGATAGCACCCACGGTAGAAAAATCCTTGCGGCAGTTTGTCCGTGCTGAAGGTTGATCGAAATCAGGGCTTAGGCTCATCCAAGCATCCACAGTTCGGGCGACGCAAACACGGTGGACCACGACATGCGACAAAAGCTAGTTGCCAGATTTGGCGAGAACGTCCCGCGCTACACGAGCTACCCGACCGCGCCGCATTTCCATCCAGGCGTTGATGCTGCCGTTTGTCGTGGCTGGCTGCAAGCGCTCGGCGGTGGTGACGAGATCTCGCTCTATCTGCACATCCCTTACTGCGACAAGCTTTGCTGGTTCTGTGCCTGCCATACCAAGCAGACACGCCATTACGAACCGGTGACCACATATCTGCGCTCACTGCATGCCGAGATCGCCACCGTCGCCAGTCTTGTCGCAGGCAAGGGTCGCGTCCGTGCCGTCCATTTCGGTGGCGGTTCGCCGACCATCCTCAAACCCGAAGATATGGTGGCGCTGGGAACCGCCCTGCGCAACAGCTTCGGCTTTCTTCCCGGCGCCAAGATCAGCGTTGAAATCGAACCCAACGATATGGATGGAGCCCGCCTCGATGCGCTTGCCGAAATCGGCATGACTCGTGGGAGCCTCGGCGTCCAGGAC
The DNA here is from genome assembly GCF_057786115.1 of Mesorhizobium sp. P170090. Taxonomy (NCBI): domain Bacteria; kingdom Pseudomonadati; phylum Pseudomonadota; class Alphaproteobacteria; order Hyphomicrobiales; family Phyllobacteriaceae; genus Mesorhizobium; species Mesorhizobium sp. P170090. The sequence continues at coordinate 2,014,337 of NZ_JBYNWH010000001.1, read as the reverse complement.
TTCGATCCGAAGGTTCAGAAGGCAATCAACCGCGAGCAGAGCTTTTTGCAGACCAAAGCGGTAGTCGACGGTGTTCGTTCGCGCGGCGTCGAATCCGTCAATCTAGACCTGCTGTACGGCCTGCCGCACCAGACCAGGGCGAGCGTTTCCTCAACGGTCGCGCAGGCACTGACCCTGGAGCCGGACAGGATAGCGCTTTTTGGCTACGCCCATGTGCCGTGGTTCAAGAAACATCAGACGATGATAGACGAGGCATGGCTGCCCGGTCCCGCGGAGAGATTTGCTCAATCGCAACTGGCGGCGCGGGCGATCGTGGACCAGGGGTACGAAGCAATCGGCCTCGACCATTTCGCCAAACCCGGCGATGCCCTGGCCCTTGCCGCCCGCGCCGGAACACTGCACCGGAACTTTCAGGGTTACACCGACGATTGCTGCGAAACCTTGATTGGGTTAGGCCCATCGTCCATCAGCCAGTTTCGGCAGGGCTATGCGCAGAACATGCCTTCGACCAGCGAATATCGATGCACGGTTAATGACGGCGGGCTGGCCGCTGTTCGGGGTATCGCATTTTCCAACGACGACCGCGTTCGCGGCTGGATCATCGAACGTTTGATGTGCGACTTCGCCTTCTCGGCCATCGATCTGGTGGAACGCTTCGGCGAGGCCGGCCAGAGGCTCCTCCTTCAGTCAAGTTCCATGGCCCTCCACGATCCGGTTCGATTGCTTGAACTTGATGGCGACAGATTCGTTGTGCCGGCTGAAAGTCGCCCTTTCGTCCGAAGCATCGCGGCCAGGTTCGACAAATATTTCGAAGCTGGAACGGCCAGGCACTCGGCGGCAGTCTGAGCACTCAGAGGACCGGTCATGCCTCTCAGTCGATCATGGACCGCGGTACGTTTGTTGATCGGCGACCGTCGTATCGAGACAAGATTCGGAGCGGACCAGACGCGTCTTGGCGCAGCGACGATATCGTCCGCTCGAGCCCTGCCTGTCGGATCATGGTTGTCGGCGACAGCTCCCTTCGACCTGAACCACCCGTTCACCCGAATTCTGCCGGCGCAGTTCCAGTGGAAAGGGCCTGGGCTAGACGGCTCTCTTGTTACCCCAGAGCACAACGTGCAGCTGCGGTAGCACGCGAGCCTCGAACCATCTGTCGCGGGTCACGCTGTCAACCAGCCACTCCATGCGCTTCAATATTCCGTCAAGGTCGACAGGCGCGTCATCATTTCTGGGGTGTGGCGGCGTGTGATTGCCGGGCTGCAGATAGATCGGAAGTTGCGGAAATTGCGCAGCGGCGTCTTTCGCGTAGGTGTAGTCCCTTTCGTCGAAAACAATGAGCTTGAGCACGACTTGGGGCTTGCCTTGTGCCGCCTGGAGGCACGCCTCGACAGCGGCCCAATCTGTCGTCATTTGGCTTGACGGCGGCTTTGGGCTGAGGATCAGCACGTCAAGCTGCGCAAACCAGTCCCTGGCAAGCGACCCTTGGGTTTCCAGCGCAAAACGGTAACCGTCACCATGGCCCCGGTCGATGAGCGCGCCGAGCGGCTGGATGGCCGGATTGCCGCCTGATAGCGACACCATCAGCGGGCGGCCACCGGAAAGGGCAAGCACATTTTTCCACACCGCCCCAACGGACATCATCTCCCATTCATGGCGGAATTGGCTGTCCACAGCATGGAGGCTGTCGCACCAGGAACAGCGATAGTCACACCCGCCGGTTCTGACGAAGATCGTCGGCAAACCTATGAGCACGCCCTCGCCCTGGATCGTCGGCCCGAAAATCTCGCTAACGCGGATTGCGGGATGAGTATTCGTCATGGCCGGTATTCCGCCCAGGTTTTCGGCGTTTCGCTCACCCGCACGGCCGCGGTTTCGCTCAGGCGTGCCTTGCACCAGTCGTAGAAATGTCTGGCCAGATATTCCGCCGTGACTTGCTCGTGTCCCAGCACGTCGTTGAGATGTCGGTGGTCGAAGCTCTCGTCGATGTAGCGTTTGAATGGCGCCAAGTCGTGGTAGTCGCGCACGAAGCCGTGATCGTCCAGTCCATCCGCTGAAAGCTCCACTTCGACGATGTAGTTATGTCCGTGCAGGCGCGCGCATTGGTGATCGGGTGGCAATGAGGTGAGCTGATGCGAGGCTGAGAAGTGGAATTCCTTGGTGATGCGGAACATTACGCCGTGGTCCTTCGCAGCGCTCCGAGCCAGAAGTCGGAGTCCTCATACTCGGTTGGGTCCGGGTGCCCAGCGATGTGAAACGCCTCACGCCGCTCGACGCAGGTCCCGCACCTCCCGCAATGACGCTCGGCGCCCTTGTAACAGGACCAGGTCTGCGCAAACGGCGTGCCGTATGTGGCTCCATCCGTAACAATGTCCGCCTTCGCCAGGTTCACATAGGGTGCATAAAGGCGAATCTGCGCGTAGCCGTCGAGCGCGTGGTCCTGCATCATCTGGAAAGCGTCGATGAAGGCCGGACGGCAATCGGGATAGACAACGTGATCCCCACCATGCACGGCCGTCGCCACTGCGTCAGCGTCTTGCGCTGCGGCGAGGCCGAAGGCAATGGCCAACATGATGGCGTTCCGGTTGGGCACCACGGTTATCTTCATCGTGTCTTCGGCATAGTGCCCGTCGGGCACGTCCACATTGTCGGTCAGCGCGGAGCCGGAAAGGCCGCCGCCGATCTCGTGGATATCGATGATTCGCTGCGGGACACTCAGGCGCTCCGCGCAAAGGGTGGCGTAGCCCAATTCCTTCCTATGCCGTTGGCCGTAATCGAACGATAGCAGGCCGGTAAGCTGGTGCTCCGCTGCCACCTTGTGGGCAAGAGTAACGGAATCCAATCCGCCGGAGCAGACGACGAGAGTCTTCATCGTTGGGTCCTTGTTTTAACCGGGTAGGCTGCGACCGGAGATTTCTCTGCGCTCCAGTACTTCAGGAAAACCATTTTGTGAAGTGAACGGAGACCAGTTCGTGCGCTTGCGTGCGATGCGCAAAAAGCCCTCGCGGTGAGCTGCAAGGACACGGACTGGCGAGACGTCACCCTTCAGCGGAATGCTCAAAGTCGAACGCTTCTCGGGGACAAAGTTCTCGACGAGCAGAGCCTGGCGGTCCCGAGCGCCGAGCGACGCCGGTGCAACGGTTTCGGGGTACAAAGCCGAGATGGGCTGGCCGCAAACAGCTCACTTACCAGGGATGTTCAGCGATGCCGAAATCCAGATATCGGGATGGATTATGAGATCAATTGTCGCGACAGCTTTGGCTGGCTTCTCCTCGCGCTTCGTAGATGCAGCGCATTCCACTTCAGGATTATTTTGATGAGCACGCCCTCAATGGATGACCGGCGAACCCTGAATAACCGGTCGGAGCCGACATCTGTGAACAAGCGGTGTGGTCGATTGCAATCACCCATGTCTTGCGCACAGGTACCTCATGGCAGTGGATGAACTGAACTTGATGGTTTTACAGATGGCAGTCGAAAGCGTCCGCTCGCTCTCGTTGAGCTTCGCTGAAAAAGCCGCCGAGATAGCCACCAGGAGCCGCGGCAGCCTGCTTTTCGACGTTCGGATCGACGGTGACGCGCAGGTCCAGCGGGTCGCAGCCATCCGATATCACGGCGGCCAATTCGGCGTGCTGGCGTTAGACGGACACGGCCTAGTTACCCACTATTGCATCGTTAACGGTATGTTCTCACATTACATTGCGGCCTTGGAGAGCTGGCACAGGATGCCCCTGTCGATGCAGGCCAAGATGGATGCCAACGGCAATGCCCGTCTTTTCGTAGCGGCGTTGCGGGATGCCGGACATATGCTGGGCACCTAGCATATGGCCAGAGTGCATCTCTGAATTTGCATGTGCATCACTGCGATGGCGCCGGCATGATCGTGATGCTCGAAAAGGGCTGCGGCGGCCGTGGCAAAGCGGTCGCCGCGATGATGGTGTCAACGGCGTTGCATCGATGCGAGCATTTAGACAGAGGTCTCCTCCTGGCATCGCGCGCATGCAAGGAGCTACGCAAGCGCAAATGTATCAAGTATTTTGAAGCGACGACCCCTCATGCATATGGAGCTGCGATGCACGGGCGGCATAAGCCTCGTTGCCATCTAGCCGCCTTGATGCACGGCGATGAGCTTTCGGCGGCCTGCATCGGCGATCTGGCCGCCCTGTGCATTTTGACAAGCCTCGTCGGGTGCCGGCGATGATCCGTCGTGATGGCAGGCGGGGGTTTACAGGTTGCGGTCGACGGGTTCGTTTCGGGCGCCTGCGCCCATCGTTATGTCGCGAGTTGGGGGATGCGATCGAGGACGATGCGCAGGATGCGCTGGTCGGGGCACGATGTCGGCAGGTGCAGGCGGATTTGCGATTTCATCTCGACCACCCGCGCAGCGATTTTGATGAGGCGCAATCGCAGCGTGTCGAATTGGGCGACGGCAAAGCTCGAGCGCCTCGGCATCGCGGCCCGCAAGCCCCACATGAGCCAGTAGGCGCCGGCATGCAGGAATAACCGGAACTGGTTGGCCGTCGCTCTGGTGCAGGATGTGCGGTCGGCGGCAAGATGCGTCTTCCACGATGTGGTTCTCGGCCGCGCCGCGCCGACAGTAGACATTCTCGTAGAGCGCCTTGGCCTTCCCACCTGCAAGGTTGGTGACGATGAAGCGGATATCGCCACCGTGGGCGCCGACCTCGACCCGCGCGATGATGCGCTCGACGCGGCTCCAACTAGCGGCGCCGTCAACGAGCTCCTTGAACCTGCGGACCTTGCCTGTCTTGGCCGACGCTTCCAAGCGTGCCGTCGTGCTGGCCTCCAGATCCGCGACATGCTTGCGCAGGGTCGTGGTGGGCGCGAGGCCAAAGATGAAGTCGACGTCGTTGGCGCGGCACCAGTCGATGACCTGCGGGTTGCAATAATGGCTATCGCCGCGGAGCAGGATTCGAATGTTTGGCCAGTTGATCCGGATCGCCCGCACCAGACGGCGCAGGTGGGGGCGGATCTCAGCCCCACTCGGCCGCTTGGCCGGTCGCAGGATCGCGCTGACGAACCGTCCCGCACCATCGAACACGACGATCGGCTGGAAGCCGTACTCGTCATGGTGGGCATTGAACAGGCGAAGCTGTTGGCCTCCGTGCACAGCGTCGAAGGTGTCGAGAGCGCGGCGCAGCCGGTTGGCGTCGTTGTCGTCCTCGTAGCCGCGGCGATCATCTTCATGCGAAAGCCGATCATGTCCGCCAGGCTGTGGACGACCTGGTCCGGGCAGCGCGGATCGTCGATGCAACGCGCCAGACGCTCGGCCATCCGCAACCGCTTTTCCACCTCGGCCAAGGCCAGAACGCCACTGTTGGACGACAGCATGCCGCCGTCGAAACGGGCGACGACGGACTTGCCGCCGACTGATGACAAACCGCTCAGCGGCAGCGCAAGATCGTTCATGGTGGGTGTGGTCTCGGGAAATGGTTCGGATCGGCTTAAGCAACCAAATCCTACGTCATTTCAACGGGCTTGCGCCACATCCACCAACCCCCATGAATTTGGCTAGGTTGATGCGGCGTGCCGCCGCCGTGAGGCTGCGCTCGCTCAGCAGCGCGTCGAGAACGACGAGAAGATTCAGATCGAGCCCTTTGAAACGCATGTCTTAGCTATCCATAGCGTGGATGAATTTGATTGAAACAAAGGATTTTACCAATTTTCCGGAATGTCGCATGGACCTGGCAGGATCTCAAGTGCGCCGATCAGTGCCCCTATCGCGTGGCGAGTCCCTTGAGAAGAGCCCGAAAGAGGAAATCTGTCGCGTGCGGTGGAGATTGTACTGGAAATGAGAGGCAGCGCTCCGATCATGTCGAACTCTCCGACGAATGGCGGACCGGTACAATAGTTGATCGCAACTGGTCCGGAGCTATGAAACATCTCGATTACATATGAGGTGCCGAGTGAATACGCTGACAGCACCCACCGTCGCAGCGTTTAGCTGACGTTTGACGACGGTTCCTATCCATTTACACGCAGATTCTTGATGTGCTGACGCAAAAGCGGGAGGCCGGCGACTTTTCTTCGTCATCGGGCTGACGCCGCAGAAGCCGGAACTCGTCCGGTTCCTATGGGCATTGGGCTTGGTCGGCGCACAGGGCTCCATGAGGGGCAATTTTGGCAACGCGACGCGATTCGGGTTTTGAACGACGCCGAAAACGCAAGCTGGAAAGGAAACAAGATGGCAGATCAACTCGCCAACGAAATAATCGCCATGATCAAGAAGCGCGCCGCGTCGGAGGGCGGCATAGCGCCTGCCACAGGCGGCGAGATAACGGCTGCCACGAGACTGACTTCGCTCGGTATCGATTCACTGGGATTGGCGGACGTTCTCTGGGACCTGGAGCAGGCCTACGGCATCGAGATCGAGATGAATACGGCCGAGGCATGGTCGGATCTCCAGAATGTTGGGGACATGGTGGAAGCCGTGCGCAGCTTGCTCGCTACGGGGGTGTGAATGGACAGGCGCGTCGTGATTACTGGGATTGGCGGGATTTGCGGGCTTGGGACCAACACCGCCGCCATTTGGACAGAGATGCGAGAAGGCCGCTCCGCCATCGGCCCAATCGTCAACTCCGAGCTCCATGAATTGAGGGTCAGGATTGGTGCCGAGATCAAAGCGCTGCCGGAGCATGACATCGACCGCAAGCAACTCATCTCCATGGACCGCTTCAGCCTGCTCGCTGTTCTTGCGGCGCGCGAAGCCATGCGTCAGGCCGGACTTTCCTCCAAAGAGGGAAATAGCTATCGCTTCGGTGCGACGGTGGGCGTTGGCGGCTGCGGGTGGGATGCGATCGAGCAAACCTACCGCGCCATCCTGCTGGGCGGTAAGCGTGCCGCTCTCTTGACTGTACCCAAGGCGATGCCGGGTGCCGCTGCCGGCCAGGTCAGCATGAGTCTCGGCCTGCGCGGGCCGGTCTTCGGCGTCACGTCCGCCTGTTCCTCGGCAAACCATGCGATTGCCTGCGCGGTGGACCAGATCAGGCACGGCCGGGCCGACGTGATGCTTGCCGGCGGCAGCGAAGCGCCGCTCATATGGGGTGTGCTGAAGGCATGGGAAGCGATCCGCGTGCTTTCGCCCGATGCTTGCCGGCCATTCTCGGCCGATCGCCAGGGCCTATCGCTTGGTGAAGGCGCCGGCATGGCGGTGCTGGAAAGCTACGAGCATGCCCTGGCTCGGGGCGCCACCATCCTTGCCGAAATTGCCGGTGCCGGCCTTTCCGCCGATGCGTCCGACATCGTCGCGCCGACTGTCGAGGGGCCGGAGGCAGCAATGCGGGCCTGCCTTGCCGATGCCAGGCTGGACGCCGAGGATGTCGACTATCTCAACGCGCACGGCACCGGCACAAAGGCCAACGACCAGATCGAGACGGCGGCGATCAAGCGAGTCTTCGGTCAGCACGCCTTCTCAATGTCCATTTCTTCTACCAAGTCCATGCACGCGCATTGCCTCGGCGCGTCCGGCGCGCTCGAGTTGATCGCCTGCGTGATGGCTATCCGCGAGAGCGTCGTGCCGCCGACTGCCAATTATCGTGAGCTGGACCCCGATTGCGATCTCGACGTCACGCCCAATGTGGCACGCGAGCGCAAGGTGCGCGTGGCACTGAGCAACTCCTTCGCCTTTGGCGGCACGAACGCGGTTCTGGCGTTCAGGCAGGTGTAGAAGCCATGAGAGATGCCTCCGGCAACATTATCTCTCGCATCCAGATGCTTGCCAGATAACTATTGTGAAGGGCGGGTCATTGACCGCCTCGGCGAATGCGGGAAGTGGCAGCGGAAGCTCGACGATCCGGGGGTATCGTCTTTGCGAAATTCTTAACTGTTGAAGCGGCTTGGACGTACCGCCGCCCCGTAAAAGGTAAGCGAGGCCCTGCGGGCTCGGCTTGAGGGTCTGAAGCTGTACACGACAATGTCTGGAAGCCTCAGGGTCGGCTCTGCGCCCGTTATAGCCGCCTGAGTGCTGCCGGCCCGGCCGCGCCGCGGGCGCCGTCAACGAACTCCTTGAACCTGCGGACCTTGCCTGTCTTGGCCGACGCTTCCAAGCGTGCCGTCGTGCTGGCCTCCAGATCCGCGACATGCTTGCGCAGGGTCGTGGTGGGCGCGAGGCCAAAGATGAAGTCGACGTCGTTGGCGCGGCACCAGTCGATGACCTGCGGGTTGCAATAATGGCTATCGCCGCGGAGCAGGATTCGAATGTTTGGCCAGTTGATCCGGATCGCCCGCACCAGACGGCGCAGGTGGGGGCGGATCTCAGCCCCACTCGGCCGCTTGGCCGGTCGCAGGATCGCGCTGACGAACCGTCCCGCACCATCGAACACGACGATCGGCTGGAAGCCGTACTCGTCATGGTGGGCATTGAACAGGCGAAGCTGTTGGCCTCCGTGCACAGCGTCGAAGGTGTCGTCAATGTCGAGTACGATCCGCTTCGGCACCTGCCGGAACGAGGCGCAATAGAGATCGACCATCGCCCGTCCCATCGACCAACTCCCGCACGCCGGGTAGGTTCTCCAGCCGGCACAGCGTCGATTTCGACGCCAGATCCCGACCCGACGGCAGCGCATCCTGGGCCATCTTGAAGACCGGATCGCGGCGCAGCCGGTTGGCGTCGTTGCCGTCCTCGTAGCCCGCGGCGATCATCTTCATGCGAAGCCGATCATGTCCGCCAGGCTGTGGACGACCTGGTCCGGGCAGCGCGGATCGTCGATGCAACGCGCCAGACGCTCGGCCACCCGCAACCGCTTTTCCACCTCGGCCAAGGCCAGAACGCCGCTGTTGGACGACAGCATGCCGCCGTCGAAACGGGCGACGACGGACTTGCCGCCGACTGATGGCAAACCGCTCAGCGGCAGCGCAAGATCGTTCATGGTGGGTGTGGTCTCCGGGAAATTTCGGATCGGCTTAAGCAACCAAATCCTACGTCATTTCAAGGCTTGCGCCACATCCACCAACCCCCATGAATTTTTCAGGCTAGCAGAGAGGGTGCTTGCGGTGCACTCACTGAACGAGATCGCAAATGGACGCGCGTAACCACCAGAACTGGCGACACCCATGGTGGTCCGCTGGACCCGCAGGAGGAACCACAAGGTGTGAGCGGGCAGAGCGCAAGCGAGTGCCTACTTCGATCTTTCTAGAAGCGCGCCGGCAGCCTGGGCGGGGGGCTTGGGGGTCAGACTGCCGGCGCACGCCACTCACGAAGAGCGGCCCCTTTTCGTGGTTCGAACGCCCATAGTCAACCCGGAAACGTCAGGATGCCCGCCATGTTAATTTCAGAGCGGCGCGACTCGCCATGTTGGACGATTCAGCCCGTAGGCCGAGTTGATGCTCAAGCCAGCATCGCCTTGCCGAACTAGGAAGAGTTCGCCGTTACAATCCTTCGTCGCGAGCCGATGCCGTCGTACACGTTTCGTAGCACTCCGGGCGGCTATATCGCTTTGTTGTTCGGCGAGCTGCGCCAGAAGGCATTCGCATCCAATGGAATCAAAAGTCGACATCAGCCGCAAGCTTCACATCACAACAGCTAGTCCACCCATTGCAGATCATCCGACTGATCAGGCGGCGTCCGAAATGTCCAACTCCGACTCAAGAATTCCCACAGGTATGGAAAGCGATTTCGCTATCCGATCCCGATAGCCCTTGCTGTACCTCAGACCTCGCTCGATGTTTTGGATTTCCTCAGCGGCCAGCCCGCACGCGACCGCCAGGTCGTCGATCGAATATCCAAGGTGCTCGCGATAAGCGCGGACGATGTGGGTTCCCTGGGACATAGCCGTCAAGACTGGTTCGGGAATGCGCGAATCCTTCATAGACATCTCCAAGAACTGGGAGCTCCCTCGGAGATTCCTCCCCGCGGCGCACACCTAGCAAATAAAAAAAATGGTCGTCCATTCGGCCGAACCGGCCTCCTGCATGGGATGGGCCGCTGAACTGGCCGGGCCGGAATATGGCGGCTCACCTGCTTCTGATCAAGTATCAAGGCTACCCGTGCTGAGAGCCTGGTCGGCGTAGCGCATGCGACCTGCGATCCTTCGTAGAACATTCTCGCCGATGGCTTTCTTGAACAGCAACTCGAACTTTCGGCACGGACACTGCCAGCTTCGGCAATCTCCACCGGCGAGGCAGCGAAAGACCCGCTCGTAACCGCTACCGAGTTTCGCAATTGCAGCAAACAATGGTCATCTGGTTTGATCCGGGCTTCGGATCCAGACAAGGGGTACCGCTTTCCTGGAGGCGCATCGCCACCTGTACAGGTTCACAATCATTCGACCGTGACCGATTTTGCGAGATTGCGCGGCTGGTCTACATCCGTCCCCATGAAGAGCGCCGTGTGGTAGGCTAGAAGCTGTATCGGGAGCGAGAAGATCATTGGCGCGATAATCTCGTCGACAACCGGCAGCACGAGCGTGTGCATGGTTTCGAGTTTCGATACGGCTGCCCCTTTTTCATCGGTGATGAGGATAATCCGCCCTCCACGGGCAGCCACTTCCTGCATGTTGGAAACGGTCTTGTCGAAAAGACGGTCATGGGGCGCGATGACGATCACTGGCATGTTCTCGTCTATCAATGCGATCGGCCCGTGCTTCAATTCACCCGCTGCATAGCCCTCGGCATGGATGTAGGAAATCTCCTTGAGCTTCAGCGCACCTTCCATCGCTAGCGGGAAACTGGTGCCACGGCCGAGATACAGGACGTCACGACACTTTGACAGTTCGCGCGACAAGAACTCGATTTCCGGCTGGATGCTCTCGAGTACGTGGCCCATCACGCGCGGCAATTCGGCGAGGCTCCTGACGAGCCACTGCAGCTCGTCTTCGGGGACGGTCCCGCGGGCTCTGGCCGCGCCGATGGCGAGTGCTGCTAGAACGGCAAGCTGGCAGGTAAAAGCCTTGGTAGAGGCGACGCCGATCTCCGGTCCGGCAAGGATCGGGAAAACCGTATCGGCCTCCCGAGCGATGGTCGATTCGCAGGCATTGACGATAGCGCCAATTTTCAGCCCACGCTCCTTGCAGTACCTCAATGACGCAAGCGTATCGGCGGTTTCGCCGGACTGCGAGATGAAAAGAGCCGCCGACTGCGGCGGCAACGGGATCTCGCGGTAACGGAATTCGGACGCAACGTCGATTTCAACCGTCAGGCGCGCATAGCGCTCGAACCAGTATTTTCCGATCAGTCCGGCGAAATAGGCGGTCCCGCAGGCAGAGATCGCCAAGCTCGGGACCTTGGCGAAATCAATGCCAGGAACCATGTCGCGACTGTCTATGATGTTAATGTAATGACGGAGAGCATGGGCGATGACCTCGGGCTGCTCGTAAATCTCCTTCTCCATGAAGTGGCGATGGTTGCCCTTGTTGGCCAGATCGGCCGCGGCCGTGGAGATATGGCGCGGACGCTCGACGGGACGGCCGTCGATATCGAAGATATGGGCGCCCGAATTGCCGACGACGGCCCAGTCGCCGTCGATGAGATAGGTAATTTCATTGGTGAAAGGAGCAAGGGCGATCGCGTCGGAGCCCAGGAACATCTCGCCGTCGCCGTGACCGATCGCGAGCGGTGGTCCGTTGCGCGCCGCCGTGATGGTCGTCGGTTCATCTTCGAAGAGGATGGCAAGCGCATAGGCGCCCTTGACGCGTTTCAGCATGGCACGCGTGGCCTCTTGCGGCCTCATGCCCTCTCGGCGGTATCTTGCCAAGAGATGCCCAACGACCTCGGTGTCGGTGTCGGTCTGGAACTCGGCGCCATCCGCCGCCAATTCGTCCTTCAGCTCGGTGAAATTCTCGATGATGCCGTTATGGACTACGGCGACACCGTCGCTAAAGTGCGGGTGCGCATTGCGTTCGGTCGAGGCCCCGTGGGTTGCCCAACGCGTGTGGCCGATGCCGACGTTGCCGCTCAGCGGCTCTTCCTTCAGTCGCGTCTCGAGATTGACGAGCTTGCCCTCGGCGCGCCGGCGGTGCAAGGCACCCTCGATGATCGTCGCAACGCCGGCGGAATCATAGCCGCGATATTCCAAACCCTTCAACGCGCCGATCAACCGATCCGACACCGGCTGTTGCCCAACGATGCCAACAATCCCGCACATGTTCGTCTCCGCATCTTTGCGGGCAGCACCAGCCCACGCGAGACGGATACCCGTCCGGCCGCTCTAAGTGGCGGCCTTGTAGTAGTAATCCATAATATTGGTAAAATTGATTGTTGTGATAACTACCATCCACCCGATGGATAGGTCGGCCGCTGTGGGGCCACGACCCAAACTTCTATTCGCGCCTGACGCTCTTATGAGGATCGCAAACTCACACCCGCGGCAGGATCACGGCCTCAGAAAGGCCAGGAGGCCTTGGACAGTGGACGGACGACGGGCCTGCGGGTAGGAGCATTGTGCCGCCGACTTGGGCATCGGCGATGGTCTGTCTTGGCGACAGCCTGAGTTCGCTTCAGGACCGTCGTCGTCTCGCGCGGCTGCCGGTGTCAGTTGACGATAACAAAATGTCCGCCGGGGGCGAGCGCCTCGCGCACGGCACGTGCCAGCCGCGGTCGGTCCGGGACGCCGTCGAAGGCGTTGGCCGTGAAGACGAAGTCGACGGGGCGTGACACCAGAGTAGCGAGTTCATAGCGCATAGCCGGCGACGAATTCGCAATTGGTCGCGCCGGCGCCGGTCAGCCGGCGCTGCGCGGCCTCCAGCTGGTCGGCGTAGTGCGACGACATGGCGGGCGATTGTGGCGATCGGCACAGCCGCCCCGCAACAGAGGTCGACCACCTCCAAGCCCGGCTTCAGCCCGGTCGTCGCAAGCGCCATCTTCGCTGCGGTCGCGCTTGTCATGCTGCTCTTTCCTAGCCTTTGCAAGAACACGAACCTCGGCTTCGGTCGGAATGGCAACGTGGCGAAGGGCGACCCGATCTGCGTCAAGCTCATCGCCACGGAAGAGGCGAATGATAGGCAGCCCCACTACCGCCTGATCACCACCGGCGGCCGCCGATGTTCCCAGCATTCGCGTTCCAAGGTCGGCATGTCGTGCTCCTCGCTGGCATAGCCGAGGCAGAAATAGCCGATCAGCGTCCATTCGGGCGGCGTGTCGAGAATTTGGGCCATCTCGGTCGCATCGAGGATCGACACCCAGCCCATGCCGATGCCCTCCGCCCGCGCCGCCACCCACAGTGTGTGCACTGCCATGACGGCCGAATAGTCGATGGTCGCCGCCATGGTCATGCGACCGAGCCCATGGCCTTGTCGGGTCGTGTGGTCGGCGAAGACCGCGAATTGACAGGGCGCCTCGTCGAGCCCGGCAAGCTTCAGCCGGGCATAGAGTGCGGCGCGCTCTCCCGAAAAGCGCGTGAGCGCCTCGGCATTGCAGCGCTCGAAGCAGTCTCTCACGGCAGTGCGCCGCTTGAGGCTCTCGACCACTACGAAGCGCCAGGGCTGGCTGAGGCCAACGGAGGGCGCAATGCTGGCGAGCTCGAGCAGGCGTTCCAGCGTACCCTCTGGCAGAGCCGTTGGCTCGAAGCGCCGCACATCCCTGCGCCAGCGCAGCAGCGTGATCAGCCCGGAGCGAAAATCGTCGGTGAAATCTGGAGGTGACGGCATGGCGGTCTCGTTAGGTATGGATTGGGCACTAGGGAGTACAGTGTGGACAGCCTCTGCCTATTGCCAAGCTGGCTTGTTGCGTCCGACAATCGCGTCATGCGACCCCAACCGCAAACGATAGAAAAATCTTTCCTGGTGGGCGGCGCTATTACGATGCAATCGACCAAGCCAGTTTCGATCAGCTCGCAGGGCGGTAAATCGTGTACCAGGCCGTTGCTAAATGCGCCATTGACACTCAGGCGCACCCGTATCGCTCACCAAGCCTCGGAACGAGGAGAACGTCGGCCTGGAACGCGGAGACGGCGACAGGCGTCTCAGCTTGCATATACTCGTTCCTACAGCACCGCCTGCAACTCAGTTTGCTTCCGACCACGACCGGCCTCGACGTCCCCGAAGATTCCCAGGTCATTCGGCAGATACCATCGTCTGACGTCATAGCGCCGCAGCGGACAGCACCAGCTGCCCAATTTCATTTGGGGCATCGCTGAGCTTCCAGTCGCCACCGCAATTTCGTCTTCCAGCAGCGTCAGGCATGACCCAAAATTGGAGCTCATCCCTCTCACGGTCAATTCGCGCTTGAATTACATGTTCTACTTTCGTTCACTGTTCGGACGACACATTAGAAAGAGCTGGAATGGAACCTATCATCAGCCCTACGACAGCCGCCAAAGGCGGCCGCTGTTCAAGCCCGCCGAAAAGTTTGGATGCCGTTCACAAGGGGAAAGCATTGGTGGGACCATGCCGGAACCATCTACCTCTTTGTTCTTCTCGGAGAAACATCGCCCGGGCCAGTGGTCTCTCGGAGAGTAAAAATAACTGACGCGCATCAGGGCTCGCGCATGTGGAACGCGATGAGCATCCCCAGTTACTGGCACATTCTACAATCAGCTACCAACTGACAAACGTATGGCAGGAGACGGATGAGACGTGGACGGTGTTCGACCGTCGTACCGCAGAGTCGCCATGTCGCATTTAGAAGGTCCTAACATTTGATGCAAATGGCTGGGAACGTTGCTCACCCTCAACTCGGAGGTGACCGTTGCCATAAACAGCGGATGGGCTGGTGCCGTCATGAAGTTGGAGGGCGACTTGCCTCCTCTAGCCGTTTTCGCAACCTATTCCGTCGCCGTCTCGGTCAAGATCATAGATATCGGTGCCCACGACAGAGACCGGCCCGTGTACGTATGCGGGACCATTGCCCTTTCCGGAGGAACAGTCGACATCGCTGGCGATTGGAACACAGGCGCCTGTGTAGTTAGGGTCGCAGGATTCTTGGCCATGAGCGCTGCTGATGAAGGACGCCAGACCCAGAGCGACCGCGCCTAGAAGACCAAACCCCATCAAATACCCGCCAGCTAACACCCAAGAAATCTTAGCGGGCATTTTAGCTCCACGCAATATTAGCGCTGGCTTGGGCGCCTATATATCACCACCAAGCTCCAAAGAGATGAGTTATTGCCCGACTGCAATGATCAAGATCGCGTTGAGGGTCGCGCGATGGCGGGCTACTTGATTTCGGTTTGGCAGATGCGCGGCCAAAGACCGACGCGTGCTGCCAGGCATATGCATCTGCGGCGGGGTTTGACTTTTGATATTGCGAGGCAGGAAGGTCGCTTGCTGTACAGAGGAGCTTATTGCCGAGGTCGAGAATCTTAGTGCCGATCGATGGTAGTGCATCCACATCAGTCTGATTTTCGACAGCCGTCGTCGAGCCGGAGTGCGCATCTCCCTCTGCGGTGAGGCCTCCGTAAGCGTCTGCGACGACCGACAGAGTCGACAAGCACGCGCTTCGTTCAGCCCCCCGAGGTGATCATGGCTGAAAGCGGTCCTACAAGGGCGGGCGATGTTAGCCGTCAAGGCCGACAAAAGGCAAACGCTGTGGGATCGTGTGCAGGGCGAGGTCGGCGTCCCGGTCCCGAAGGAGCATAAGAAGGACAAGGCGGAATGGCTGAAGCCGGGACTGGTCGGCCGGGTCAGGAGGTCGAAGAGCGAAGAGAAGCTGCGCCACGCAAGGCTACCGGATTTCTGGGAGGATAACCAAAGAGCGCGGTCAGTCTTGGGTATATTGTACGATTGTTACCCAAGCGGCGGCCGGCATGGAACTCTCATCCTCGTGGAGCTAGGGTTGTGCTATGGCACAGCCCTTTCAATCCGCCCCAATGAGCGCTTCATTTCAGATGATCGTGGACCACTATGAGACAGCGGTTTCACTCCAGGAGCGCATTGTAACTCGCGCTCGACAAGTCGGCTTGGCGACCAAAAGCGATGACGAATTTCTGAAGCATCTGAATGCCGCGTTAGAGCGGGTGCGCCAAAGCTTGGCTCGGGCCGATCAATGCAATTAATTAAGAATGGGACATCCGCGGTCGGCAGGCATACAGTGTGCCATCGACGGCAACTCTAAGGGCGTCCGTCGGCTGTGAGCGATCAACATGCTTCCGCCCCAATAGGGAGAGGGAGCTATGACAGACTCCAGTTCACAAACTCACACTGCCGCGCAACGCGACACCGGCCAAAATTCGATCTATCGCAATTCGCTGCTGCTACGAATGTGCTCGGCAGATTTGGCATTGCTGCAACCTCATTTCGAAAGCGTCTCCCTTGGGCTGAAGACGCATCTCGAAGTGGCGGGGTCACCAATCAGCACCGTGTACTTCTTCGAGAGCGGTCTCGGGTCAGTGGTGGGCGAGCTGCGGCCTGGTATCGAAGCTGAGATCGGAATCATTGGTTGTGAGGGCATGACCGGCTCAGCGCTTATCATGGGCGATGACCGGTCAACGCACGATTGTTACGTCCAATTAGAAGCCCGAGCCTTTGTTATCGACGCGGGCCTCTTCACCAAGGCGCTTCTGACAAGCCCAACCTTGCGAACCTTTCTGCTCCGCTACGTTCACTACTTTCACCTCCAGGCAAGCTTCACCGCGCTCAGCAATGCCCGGATGAACATAGTCGACAGGCTCTCAAGATGGCTGGTGATGTGTGATGATCGCGTCGACGGGAACAGCTTTGCGATTACGCACGAGTTCTTATCAGTTATGCTCGGTGTCAGGCGGCCCGGCGTCACCATAGCGCTGCAAACCTTGGAGGGCCAAGGTCTGATACGCTCAATGCGAGGAGAGGTAGTCATTCTTGATCGCGCGCGTCTAATTGCGCTGGCAGATGGGTCATATGGCAGGGCTGAAGCCGAATACGCTCGGCTAGTCGGCAAACTGCATTGATCGCAGGCGCCGCGGCGTCCGTAGCGCCGCGACGGTGATCGCCAACGAATGTGCTCGACAGGAGATGGTCGATCTCCTGCATTGGAGTCACGTAAGCCGCCTAGACAGAGCCTTCACCGCCGACGTTGCCGAGCATCGGGATCCAAGACGAAGCTGTCATGCCGGCACCGCTGCATGCGCCCCGCGAGGAACAAACCGCCCCTCGCCTTCGTTCAGGATCCCGAAGCACGATACGGCTGTGCACCACCTTCCGGCCACTCAAAGAGAGACCCGAGACGACTTGGTCCGTAAAGGAGGTTTTCGAAGAGCATCTGAGGCTTCGCGCGGCAGGCGATATCGAGGAGGATCTCTTGGGCGCACTGCCATCTAACCTCGATTAAACAGGCACTGATGCGCTGGCTGGAGCAATGGCGAGACTCATTGCACCAGCCAAGTTCAGGGCATGTGCAGACAACCGCTTTTGGCCCGGAACAGATCGATTGGCGGCATAGCCTTATCTTTCCCTCACAACGGGAAGGCTGTTTCGGGACTTTTCGAAATCAGCGGATCACAGGCTCGCCATGGAAGCGGCGGCGCGATGGAGGAGAAACGCCGAAGCCAACTTCCATCATCAGCCGTGGCCTGTGCGACGGCACGGTGCCCATATGGAACCCGAACGGATCCTCGACGAAACCGAAACCGGCCTTGCCGGTCAGCGTGACCGGACTCTGCTTGCCGTAGACGTCCAGAATCTCTTGCGCTGGATGGCCGACGACAAGCGTAAATTGGTGCTTGAGGGCGCGGCGATCATGGCTGCCGCGAACATAGATATGCGGGCCGGTCCCCTCGTCGACGGGCACCAGATAGAAAAAGAACTTCAGCATCCGCCAGTCGTCCAGGTCGAAGTGGTATTTGCCGAGAGAAGCCAGGTTCTTGTCCGCGTCCGACGCCTGGCCGGTCGGGAAGCTCCACCAGACGCGCGTCGTGATCAGCGTCGCCTGGCCGCCGAGATAGTGCGCCGCGATATCCATGAGCAGCGGATCGTTTTGGATGGCAACGGCCGACTTACAGCCCAGAATGCGCTCGAAATAATGGCCGCTGAGCAACGGACGGCCAAATCGCGCCTCAGCCTCCGCATGCTCCGCCGGCATGAACTCGAGTCGGCGATCGAAATTGCCGAAACAAGGTGTGCACCTGGCGAATGCGGCTACATCTTCAGCCACCATTGCAGGCAGGACAAGGCCGGGAAAAAGCCCATCCATCCGCAGCGCGTCGACAACGTCGTGGCAAT
Organism: Mesorhizobium sp. P170090; assembly: GCF_057786115.1. Taxonomy (NCBI): domain Bacteria; kingdom Pseudomonadati; phylum Pseudomonadota; class Alphaproteobacteria; order Hyphomicrobiales; family Phyllobacteriaceae; genus Mesorhizobium; species Mesorhizobium sp. P170090. The sequence continues at coordinate 1,996,254 of NZ_JBYNWH010000001.1, read as the reverse complement.
TGACACCGGCAAACATCGTGTCCTGGGCTCTTTGCGGCCTTCGGACCGGCTTTGCACCACGCCAGTGCATTCTCCGTGCCGGCATGGTGCGCGCCAACATGAACATGGGCAGCCACGCCGGGTTCTCGCGAATATCCGACAGGTAGGTCGGAATGCGTACGGCTATGCGACGCAGCATGCTGCCGTTTCGCGCGATTGTCTCAAGGCTTGCAGCGCCGGCTTTGTCGGAGTTCATAACGGTCATCGGGGTCCTCAGGTCATGAATGCACTTATCGACGAAGTTGGGTCCCGGTGTTTCGCCGAAACCCGATTCGCCGCGGAAGAACTAGGCGCTTGCCACGTTTTGTGCAACGCACCATTGCAGTGAGAAAATGGAGGTTGCGCGTTCGTATAAGACAATCGCAACCACTCCAATTACCTCAGGAACTGTCTGTAGCCGCCGCCCATCAGGTAGCGGCCGCGTTGGATGGCGCGACGTACCTGATCGCGAAGATGGCCGCCTGGATGACGCCAATCTTCTTCGACACGGCGTCTCCCGAACAAGGCAATGGCGACCTCCTGATGAGATGCTCCCGCCAGCGAGCCATCCAAAGCCTGCAGTACAATACGCAGACGCGCTCCGCGGTGTTCCGGCGGAAAGCAAGCAGCTGACACGCGGCGGCAATCATTGATGTCGTTCAGGAACTGAAGGGCAGCGACATGGAACTTGAGGTGCTGCGGCTGAAGGATCGCGTCGACATATAGCCGCAACGGGCGCAGGACGGACGCACCGGAAACGGCGATCTGCAGACTCCGGCAGTTCTCCCTCAGCAGCACGTGCTGCATGCCCGCAGCTGTCAGCAGGATGTCCTTGCAGCATGAGAGCGAAGAAAGGTGAAGCGGTTCAAAATCGTGGTCGAGCCCCAGCGGCTCCGCGGCCGCTCGTAGAATACAGGCGCAATCGCGCGGATCCCAAAAGACCCTCGCCGATGTAGCGTCCGACTGTGGCGCGTCCGCGAAAAAGGAGGCTCCATTGTCTTAGGAAAGCTGATTCTGTCGTCAACTCGATTATCTTCATGTCGGCCTGGGTTCCGACGAAGCAGGCGGACGGTGCCATTTTGGCGTGGTCGCGCTGGAATTGTGGATTGCGCCGAAGAAACTCCCAGGCCCAGCCAGTGCGTGGCAATCGTCTGGCGTAGTGGTAAGCGTCCTGGCGACGCCAGTCCGGCCAGCATACAAGGCCGACCGTCGCTTCCTTGGGCAAACCAGCATCCTTCATGGCACAGGTGTCCACAATGGCGCTATGCTGACGGGCCTAGAACCGGTTGCCACAGTACCGGTCCGCTCAGACGTCCCCTGCTGCGGATGCGCAAAAGGCTCGCGTGGGAAATCTCGAGAAACCCAGCCACCGCCTCCGTTTTGCCGACGCACTTGGGTTCTCCGATGCGCGACAATGGCCACGTAGCAAGGCGGAGGATCCGCTCCATGCGCGTGTCCGTCACCGTTACGATCCGGGTCAGATCCTTGGCCAAGCCGAACTCGATCATGCCCGCGAAGAGCTCGTAGGTCGCCTGAGCCAGCCCGCCCGCTGCCTTGGGCGCCGACGGAGGAAGATCGAGCGCGAAACGACTGCTCTCCCATATGTCGCTGGTCGAGGGCACGACGTCAGCACCCAGCAGCACCGGGAAGGTGTCGCGCAACATTGTGGGTCCGGTGCTGGGCAAAAGACGCACGCAACCGCGAATTCGCCAGTCGGATCCTTTGAGGAGCAGATAGACAGGCTTGAGAGCATCAAACGGATCGGATTCCATCTGGTCTTCGGTATCAACTTCCCAATCGAGCCTTTCCTTGAACACCCGAAACCTGAGCCCGTGCATCTCTTTGAGCTCGCCTGCAAAATCACTGTAAAAGTCTGGTGCTATCAGTTGCATCATGGTCGCCTCCATGTGGGATGTGTTCCCGCCATCGAAGGGCAAAGCTGACAGCGATGCAGCCTGTAGAGGTTTACAGGTATCGTGGCTGAGAATCAGGATCTCGTCGGGCCGGAGGCAGCCATTCGTGCAACGGCTTGGTTGATCGTTCGAACGCCAAACTTTGCCTTGGCGTTTTCCAGATGAAAGGTCACGGTGCGCTTTGAGACGCCGAGAAGCTGGCTAGTATCCCAAGCCGACTTGCCGCGCGCCGCCCATTTCAGACACTCGAACTCCCGCGGGGTGAGCGTTACACCATCCACCACGCGATGATCGGCGAGCCTTCGCCGGACATGGATATGAAAGTTGATGGCCACCAGCTGCAATGCTTTTTCGTAACGTGCCAGTGACCGCAACAGAGGCGGACGGGACTCGTCGGAAGCAAAGGTCAGGGCAGCAAACCGGCCGAGATGATCATGCATGGACATCGTCAGGCCGCCGCAGATGCCAAACTCAGCCGCACTCTCTAGAATTTGTTGCTGCGAATTCGGCAGACCGTGCCGAGCGCGATCCACACCCCAATCGAATGTATCCCAGCCTTGCAGCCCGCGCAGGATGACCGGATCGAGACTGTGGTACCGCTGTTGCAGATAACGTGACGTCCAGGATGAAGGATAGTTTGAAATCAATTGGGGGGCGTCGCCGGAGGCTGACGGGTAGGTGAAATAGGCGAATAGCGGGAAGTCGAAGCCGGCTGCAGCGGAGGCCATTGCCTCACAGAGATCGGCAGCATCAACACTTGCAGACAGTTGCTCGACGAAGTTCTCAAACACGCGATGCATGTGTCCTGTGCGTAACCTCCGTAACGCTCAATGCCAGGCAGAGACCTTGTTTTAGATGATCCCGGACGAATACGGCGCGTGCCGAGAACGTGGCTAATCTGTTGAACCAATCCGAAATAGTCTGACGTTGTCTATGAGCCGTGTGCCGCCGAGCCAGGCGGCGGCAAGCAACCGTGCCGGTCGATCGAGGCTTGTTATCGGCTGCAGATCTGCCTCATCGCGAAGTTCCAGGTATTCGACCTCGCGATAGCCTGCAGTCAGAATTGCTGCGCGAGATTCTGCAAGCGTTGGCATGATGGGTGAGCCGCGCTCAAGCCGCTCAGCCGTCTTGAGCAGGACTGATGATAGCTTGGGAGCAACAGCGCGTTCCGCTGGCGAGAGCCGCACATTGCGCGATGATAGCGCAAGACCGTCGGCTTCACGGACTGTCGGACAGGCAACAATGGTGATTGGAATATCGAGATCCCGGGCCATGCGCCTGACCAGGTGAATTTGCTGAAAGTCCTTTTCGCCAAAGAAGCCGAAGTCAGCGCTGGTCTGCAGGAAGAGCTTGGCGACGACGGTCGCCACGCCGTCGAAATGCCCCGGCCGGAATGTACCGCACAGGCCTTCGCTGACACCGCAAACCGAAACGGTGGTGGCGAAGCCCGCCGGATACATCTCCTCTGCATCTGGCGCATAAAGCAGGTGCGCGCCAACCGGTGCCAGTTTGGCGGCATCCTCGTTCTCGGTGCGGGGATACGCGGCAAGATCGGCCTGGCTGTTGAATTGCTTCGGGTTGACGAAGAGCGTCACTATCACACGGTCTGCCTTCTCGAGTGCAGCGCGCACCAGGCTGAGATGGCCCTCATGCAGGACGCCCATCGTTGGCACCAGGGCTATCCTCACACCTTCGCAGCGCCATGCGGCGACGCTTTCGCGAAGCTGGTCAACGCTCCTGACGATCGGCACGCTCACGCTGCTTCTCCGCTCTTGGTGGCGTCCGTGTCGGCGGGCTTGGGCGCATCGGCAAACACGTGCTCTGCGGCGGGAAACTGGCGCTCCTTCACCTCGCGCGCATAGGAAGCGATCGCAGCCGCAGCCGCCTCCCGGAGTTCAGCATAGCGCTTGACGAACTTGGGCCGGAAGTCGCCGAAGAGGCCCAGCATGTCGTCCACGACGAGAATCTGGCCGTCACAGGCTGCCGAGGCACCGATGCCAATGGTCGGGGTCGCCACCTCCTTGGTGATCCGGCGGGCGAGCGCCTCAGGAACCTTCTCCAGGACGACAGCAAAGGCGCCCGCTTCGCCCACCGCAATTGCGTCGCGCCTGATGCGCTCGGCATCCCCGCCCCTGCCCTGTACGCGGTAGCCACCGATGGTGTTGATGGCCTGCGGCGTCAATCCGACATGGGCCATGACGGGCACGCCGCGTGCGGCGAGGAAGCCGATCGTCTCTGCCATCGCTTCGCCGCCTTCGAGCTTGACGGCCGTGCAGCCGGTCTCGGCCATGACGCGCGCGGCATTGCGGAAAGCCTGCTCTGGGCTTTCCTCGTAGGAACCGAACGGCAGGTCGACCACCATCAGCGCCTGCTTGATGCCACGGCGCACCGCCTGGCCGTGCGTGATCATCATCTCCAGCGTGACACCGAGCGTCGAGGGCAGGCCGTGGAGAACCATGCCGACGCTGTCGCCGACCAGCACCACATCACAATGGGGATCGACAAGCCGGGCGACTGGGGTGGTGTAGGCGGTAAGGCAGACGAGCGGCGTCCCACCTTTGCGCGAACGAATATCCGGCGGTGTGATCGCCCTGGTGTCACCATAAGCGCTCATGGGACCCTCCTTCCCCTACGTTACCAGCTGCGGCTGTCGCCTTTGGCACATTTTTGTGCAGGTGCGAAGAGCAAAAAAATGGCCATGCAGCTGCGGGGTGTTGACGTGCCAATTGGCACGCTTACACTAAATCGATTAAGGTGCCCCCGAGCTGGCCGAATAATGGACGATCAGGCAATAGGACTCAGGAAACACAGAGCCGCCGGCAAGGCCGACAACGTCAAAGTGGACTTGATCGCCTTTGTGGTCGCCGTAAACGGCAGTCAACCCTGTGTCCTCACCATCGGCCAGGCGGACACCTTGCCCTCCGGTCCCTTTGCGCTTGAGCACCGATCGCTGCAATCCGGCTTGAGGGGGTGGGTCGAGCAGCAAACCGGCCATCGGCTGGGGTACATTGAGCAACTCTACACGTTCGCGGATCGGGATCGCATCGGCGCCGAGCGCCAGCAGCGCGTCATCTCCATCAGCTATCTCGCATTGACGCGCAAGGAACAGGCAGCGGGCTCGCCCAAGTGCGGATGGCAGAGTTGGTATGAATATTTTCCATGGGAGGACCACCGCTCCGGCACGCCTGCGGTCGTGCTGGACGTTCTGCGGCCGCGCCTGATCGAATGGGCAAACGGCGTTGGCGATTCGGCCACGCGACGTGAACGCTGGCAGCGGGCGACGATAGCCTTTGGCTTCGACGACCGCCTTTGGAACGAGGAACTCACGCTTCAACGCTATGAGTTAGTCTACGAAGCAGGCCTGGTCCAAGAGGCCGTAAGAGGGCGGGACGCAGGACCCCCGCCGCTGGTGCCCAGCAAGTCCATGGTCGCCGATCATCGCCGCATCGTGGCGACCGGCATTGCGCGGCTGCGCTCCAAGATCAAATACCGCCCAGTCGTCTTTGAGCTGATGCCGCCGGTCTTCACGCTTTTGCAGCTGCAGCGAACCGTGGAGGCGCTCGCCGGCAGGCTCATCCACAAGCCGAACTTTCGCCGACTGATCGAACAGCAGGAGCTGGTCGAGGAGACCGGAGAGGCCACCACTGAGACCGGCGGCCGGCCAGCGAAGCTTTTCCGTTTCCGCCACGCCGTTCTCGACGATAGGCTCATCGCCGGGACAAAATTGCCGCTGGCGCGGGGTTGACATCCCTTATACTCACAGCAAGTATATGCTGGTTATTTTCAATTAGAGTATAAGCGGGAGGGGGTCGATGGGCGCCATGCTGCCTACGGCCGCGTTGCTCTACGAGCGCGTCCGACGAGTGATCCCGCCGATCGAATGGCCGGCTTTCGCCGAGGATATCGAGGCGATCCTTGCGCTGAAGCGCGAGCGCAACGCGATCATCCTGGCGCACAACTATCAGACGCCCGAGATCTTCCACTGCGTGGCCGACATCGTCGGCGACAGCTTGGCACTAGCCCGCAGGGCTGCGACGGTCGAGGCGCAAGTCATCGTGCTGGCCGGCGTCCATTTCATGGCCGAAACGGCCAAGCTCCTTAATCCGGACAAGACCGTGCTCATTCCGGATCTCAGCGCCGGTTGCTCGTTGGCGGAATCAATCACGGCAGAAGACGTGCGCTTGATGCGCCAGCGTTATCCCGGCGTTCCGATCATTACTTATGTAAACACGTCGGCCGAAGTGAAAGCCGAGTCGGATATCTGCTGTACATCCGGCAACGCCAAGGCGGTCGTCGAATCCCTTGGGGTTCTCCGGGTGATCATGTTGCCGGACGAATATCTGGCCCAGAATATCGCCGCCCAGACCGATGTGCAGATCATCGCCTGGAAAGGGCATTGCGAGGTGCATGAGCGCTTTACACCGGCCGACATCCGCGAGTTGCGCGAAAGCCATCCCGGCGTGGTCGTGCTCGCCCATCCCGAATGCCCGCCCGGCGTCGTGGCTGAAGCAGATTTTTCCGGCTCGACGGCTGCCATGTCCGACTATGTCGAAAGGCAAAGGCCGCCACGTGTCGTGCTGATGACGGAATGCTCAATGAGCGACAACGTCGCGTTAGCGCACCCAGAGGTCGAGTTCATCCGGCCCTGCAATTTGTGCCCGCATATGAAGCGGATCACGCTTGCCAACATCCGCACGGCGCTCGAGCAGAACCACCATGTCGTAACCGTCGAACCCGGGATCGCCGGGCGCGCGCGGCTAGCGGTCGAACGGATGCTGGCAGTTTGAGCGCCGACCTCCGCAGCTTCTTCGGGCGGCCCATCATCATCGGCGGCGGCATCGCCGGACTGATGACCGCGCTTCAACTGTCGCCGGAGCCGGTGCTTCTTCTGTCAAGGTCGCTGCTGGGAGCTGACAACTCGAGCACCTGGGCCCAGGGGGGCCTGGCTGCAAGTTTCGGCGAAGACGACGATCCGGCAATGCACCTGGCCGATACGGTTGCCGCAGGGGATGGTCTCTGCGACAGAGACGTGGCGAGCCGCATCCTCCAAGCCGCGCCCAAGGCCATAGAGGGGCTTGCGGGCTTTGGGGTTCGCTTTGACCGCACGCCGGAAGGATCACTGTGCCTCGGATTGGAGGCCGCACACAGCCGACGTCGCATCGTTCATGCGCATGGGGACGGCACCGGGCGTGAGATCATGCGTGCGCTGATCGCGGCTGTGCGTTCCACTCCGTCGATAGTTGTCGTGGAGGGCGTGGAAGCGCGCCGGCTCGCCGTGCGAGAGAATGCGATCCGAGGCGTCTGGGCGAGCTGTTCGATCGCACCATTCTTCTTCGGCTCACGGCGGGTCGTCCTCGCCACCGGTGGCATCGGGGGACTGTTTCTCGACACCACGAACCCTTGGGGCAGTTGCGGACAAGGTCTTTCGCTTGCGGCCCGCGCTGGAGCTGTCCTAGCCGACCTCGAATTCATCCAGTTCCACCCGACCGCCCTTGACGGCCCAGAACGCCCTATGGCGCTGGTCAGCGAGGCTGTGCGAGGCGAAGGTGCTGCCCTGATCGATGAAACCGGCCAGGCTTTTCTCCAGAGCGTGCCAGGGGCGGAACTTGCGCCTCGCGATGTCTTGGCCCGCGCCGTGTGGAACCATCTTGCGGACGGCCACCATGTTTTTCTCGATGCCCGACAACGGCCAGGCCCGGCATTCGCTCGACATTTCCCGACAATCGCATCAGCCTGCCTTGGAGCGGGCATCAATCCCGCGCGCGATCTCATCCCCATTCGTCCGGCCCAACACTACCACATGGGTGGCGTTGCCGTGGACTGCTCGGGCAGGACCTCCGTCAAGGGGCTGTGGGCCTGCGGCGAAGTCGCTTCGACAGGACTGCATGGCGCCAACAGGCTCGCCAGCAATTCCTTGACCGAGGCAATCGTGTGCGCCCGCTGGGTCGCTGAAAGCGTCGCCGGAACGCCTGCGCGCAGAACAAGGCCTGCGTTTGCGAACGTCTACCCACCGCCCGCTCCGATAGCCGTGCGCGTTTTTCTGTCGCGCGCACTCGGCATCGTCCGGGATGGTCAAGGGTTGAAAGCAGCCGCGCGTGCCTTATTGCCGCTCGCCGAAAGCAAGGATGCGGTCTCGGATCCGGCGGCTGTCGGGCTAATGATTGCTGTTGCCGCCTTGTTGCGCGAAGAAAGCCGCGGCGCTCATTACCGGACAGATTTTCCTCATCATGCGACTGCCGCCCGACGGTCCGAAATCACGCTCGAAGCCGCCTTGGCGGCTGCGCGGGAACTCGGACACTCGCCAAGCTCCGAAGGTGCAAAGTGATGATGCTCTCACCGCTCCCCACTGTCCTGCTTGAGCCGCTTGTCCGGGCATCTCTTCTTGAAGACCTCGGCAGAGCCGGCGACTTGACCACGGACGCCATCGTCCCGAAGGAATACCAAGCGGGAACCGTGTTGGTGGCGCGACAGTCCGGAGTTGTCGCCGGCATCGATCTGGCGATGCTCGCTTTCGGCATGATTGATCCTGGTGTCGAAATCTCCGTGGAGCGGGCAGACGGCTGCAATGTCGTGGATGGAGAGGTCATTGCATCAGTGGTTGGCCCGGCCCGAGCCATTCTCACAGCGGAAAGGACGGCACTCAATTTTTTGTGCCATCTGAGCGGCATCGCCACAGCAACGGCATCGATCGTCGCTGCGGTTCGTGGATATGGCGCGAAGATCGTCTGCACCCGCAAGACAACGCCCGGATTGCGGGCAGTCGAAAAGTATGCCGTGCGCGCAGGTGGCGGGTCCAATCACCGCTTCGGCCTGGACGATGCAATTTTGATCAAGGACAACCACATCGCCATCGCAGGCGGCGTCCGGCCAGCGCTCGAGCGAGCACGAAGAGCGGCCGGTCATCTCGTCAAGATCGAAGTCGAAGTCGATACTCTGGCCCAGTTGGAGGAGGTACTTGGCTTCGCTCCCGATGCGGTTCTGCTCGACAACATGTCCCTCCCCGATCTTCGCCGCGCCGTCGCAATGGTCGGTGGCCGCGCTATCACCGAGGCTTCTGGCGGGATCACGTCGCATACAGCGCGAGCGGTTGCCGCGACCGGCGTTGATCTGATTTCGGTCGGCCGACTCATCCACAGCGCGCCGATCCTGGATATCGGCCTCGACCATCGGGGCTCATGATTGTCTGAGTAACGAACAGGATTGGGTCAACTGTCCTTTCCGATCATCATAGTCAGATAGCAAAGACCCGCAAGTCATACCGGAGGAACAGCATGGAGATGCAAACGGCAAGTTCAACGCAGACATCGCCACCGGCTCAATCCCCTGACCCGCCTGACCCTGGAGCGTGGACCTTGGAGAAGGCTCAGGCACTTTTCCATGCCCCCTTCAACAATCTCCTCTTCTTGGCGCAAACGGTGCACCGCCAGAATTTCGATCCAAACAAGGTCCAGCTCAGCCGGCTGCTCAGCATCAAGACCGGAGGATGCCCGGAGGATTGTGGCTATTGCAGCCAGTCGGCGCGTCACGAAACCGGGTTGGAGGCGTCCAAGCTGATGGAAGTCAGGCGCGTCATCGCCGAAGCGACCAAGGCGCGTGATGCCGGCGCCACCCGTTATTGCATGGGCGCGGCCTGGCGAAACCCCAAGGCGCGCGACATGGATGCGGTGGTGGCGATGGTCGAAGGCGTCAAGGCGCTGGGCCTGGAGACCTGCATGACACTCGGCATGCTCGATCTTGAGCAAGCCGTGCGACTGAAGCAGGCGGGTCTCGACTACTACAACCACAACATCGATACGTCAGAACGCTACTATAGCGAGATCATCGGTACGCGGAGCTTTGCCGAGCGGCTCGAGACGCTCGAGCACGTTCGCAAATCCGGCATCAAGGTCTGCTGTGGAGGCATTGTCGGCATGGGCGAGGAGCCGGTGGACCGGATCGACATGCTGGTGACGCTGGCCAATCTGCCGGAACATCCGCAAAGCGTTCCGATCAACATGCTGATCCCGATCGCCGGCACGCCGCTTGCAGACGCCAAGCCCATTGAGCCGATCGAATTCGTGCGCGTGATCGCGCTGGCGCGCATCATGATGCCGAAATCGCATGTCCGTCTGTCCGCCGGCCGCACCGCGATGACCGACGAGATGCAGGCGCTGTGCTTTTTTGCCGGCGCCAACTCAATCTTCTTCGGCGACACGCTGCTGACGGCGGACAATCCAGGTGAGGACAAGGATACCCTGCTGTTCCGGCGCCTTGGCATCGATCCGATGGAACTCGAGGCGCAATGAACGGGGCGCCTCTTGCCCGTTATGATGCGACCTTGCAGGGCCTAGCGCGCAAGGACCGGCTGCGGACGCTTTCGCCCCGCGCCGGGCTGGACTTTTCGTCGAACGACTATCTCGGGCTGGCCGCGTCCAGAAGACTTGGCGATGCGGTTGTGGCGGCGATTGCGCGGGGCACGCCGGTTGGCGCCACCGGGTCCCGGCTGTTGCGCGGCAATGCACCGGAACACGAGCAGCTCGAGGCAGACGCGGCGGCATTCTTTGGAGCCGACCGCGCGCTGTTCTTCGGCAGCGGCTACATCGCCAACTTCGCTCTGCTGAGCGCCCTGCCGCAGAAGGGCGATCTTTTGGTCCTCGATGAGCTCGCCCATGCCAGCATGCATGAGGGTGCGCAGGCCGGGCGCGCACAGTTCGTGCTGGCCGCGCACAACGACGCCACCGCTGTCGAGGATGCGATTACACGTTGGCGCGTCGCAGGCGGCATGGGATGCGTCTGGATCGCGGTGGAAAGCCTTTACAGCATGGATGGCGACTGCGCGCCTTTGGAGAGCCTGGTCGCGCTTGCCGATCGGCACGGCGCATTCATCGTCATTGATGAGGCGCATGCCACCGGCGTCTGGGGACCGGACGGCCGGGGGCTCGCCGCCGCTTTCGAGGGCCGCGACAACATCATAGTGCTCCACACCTGCGGCAAGGCGCTCGGCGCATCTGGTGGGCTCGTGACCGGGCCGAGGGCACTGTGCGAATATCTGATCAACCGTTGCCGGCCATTCATCTACGCGACCGCGCCATCGCCACTGATGGCGGTCGTGGCGCGCGAGGCACTCGCAATGCTGGCCGACGAGCCTATGCGGCGTGTTCAGCTGCATGAACGCGTCGCCAGCGCCGGCCGGTTGGTCAATCGCTGGGGTGTGACACCAAGTGGCTCTCAGATCCAGCCCTTAGTAATCGGCGATGTCAGGCGCACCATGGCAGTGGCGGCGCGCCTGCAGGCCCGCGGCTTCGACATACGCGGCGTTCGTCCTCCGACCGTGCCCGAGGGCACGTCGCGGCTGCGCATCTCACTGACGCTCAATATTGGCGAAGCCGACATTTCCGCCATGGTCGAGGCGCTGGTCGAGGTGTTGGCCCAAACATCACCGGAGGCGATATGACCCAACGCATTGTCATCACCGGAACGGATACCGGAGTTGGCAAGACCGTGTTTGCGGCTGGGCTCGCCGGTTTGCTGGACGGCTTTTACTGGAAACCGGTGCAATCGGGCCTCGACGGCGAGACCGACAGCGAGGTGGTCGCGCGGCTTGCCGGCTTGCCCTCAGAGCGCGTGCTGCCGGAAGCCTACCGCTTGCGGAGCCCGCTGTCGCCGCATCGTTCGGCCGAGATCGACGGCGTGGCGATCAAGGCTGCCGATCTTGCTTTTCCCGTCCTACCGACGCCGCTCGTCATCGAAGGCTCCGGCGGCCTGATGGTGCCGCTCAACCGGCGCACAAGGTTCATCGACATCTTCGCTGAATGGCGGCTGCCCGTTATTCTGTGCGCCCGCACCACGCTCGGCACCATCAACCACACCTTGCTCTCGGTCGAGGCGCTCCGCGCCCGCTCCATCCCGTTGGCGGGCATCGCTTTCATCGGCGATGAGATGGCCGATACGCAACGGACCATCGTGGAATTCAGCGGTGCGCCGCAGCTCGGCAGGCTGCCGCACCTGGATGTGCTGACGGGCAAAACACTGAGGGACGCAATGGTTGCCGGCTTCGCCTTCGCCTCGATTGCTGGAGGTGACTGATGTCGCGGTCTCATGTGTGGCATCCCTTCACCCAGCACGCGCTCGAGCCTGCGATCCCAGAAATCGTCCTGACTGAGGGCGCCTATCTCCACAGGGCCGACGGCGCCCGCATCCTGGACGCCATCTCCTCCTGGTGGGTCGTCACACATGGCCATCGTCATCCCCGGATCATGAAGGCAATCGAGACAACCGCGTCGAGCCTCGACCAGATTATCTTTGCGGGCTTCACGCACGAGCCGGCAGAGCGCTTGGCCAAGGCGCTTGTCGGCCTCGCTCCCGCTGGACTCGACTGGGTGTTCTATTCCGACAGTGGCTCGACCTCAGTCGAAGTCGCGCTGAAGATGGCGCTCGGTTATTTCCGCAACATCGGCGCGCCGCGCTCGCGCATCGTCGTCATGGAGCACAGCTATCATGGTGACACGATCGGAACGATGAGCGTCGGTGCGCGTGGCGTGTTCAACGCCACCTACGAACCCTTGCTGTTCGAGGTCGACATCATCCCCTTTCCGGCCGCGGGGCACGAGCAGGAGACGCTGGATCGTTTCCAGGCTGTGACCCGCGATCGACGAGCCGCAGCCTTGATCGTCGAGCCGCTGGTGCTGGGCGCCGGCGGCATGCTGATGTATCCAGCATCGGTTCTGGCCGAATTGAAGAAGATCACTGAGGCCTCCGGCACGCTGCTGATCGCCGACGAGGTGATGACCGGCTGGGGACGCACCGGAACCATGTTCGCCTGCGAGCAGGCATCGATTTCTCCAGATATCCTGTGCACCTCCAAAGGCTTGACCGGCGGCACCATCCCGCTGGCCGTAACGCTTGTCACCGATGCCATCTTCCGGGCGCACTATTCCGAGGACCGGAAGAAGACGTTTTTCCATTCGAGCTCCTACACCGCCAATCCGATTGCCTGTGCGGCAGCACTCGCCAATGTCGAGATCTGGCGCGACGAGCCAGTGGCCGAGCGGATCACGGCCTTGAGCGTGATGCAGGCCGTCGGGCTGCAACGCTTTCGGGACAATCCATATTTTGCCGGCTGTCGAGCCACGGGAACGATCGCGGCGCTCGACCTGCGAACCGGTTCCGCAGGTTATCTCGCCGAGATTGGTCCGAAGCTGCGCGCTTTCTTCCTCGAGCGCGGCCTGCTTGTGCGCCCGCTCGGCAATGTCCTCTACCTTCTGCCACCCTATTGCATCGCAGACGACGAGCTCGAACGAGTCTATGACGCCATCGAGGAGGCCGGGGAACGCTTCGGGTCCAGGCCATGAGCAAGTCGTCGCGCATTCTCGGACTTGGCCATCACGTGCCTGGGCGCAAGGTGGCCAATGCCGAGATCGAGAGCAATCTCGGCCTCGAGCCGGGCTGGATCGAAAGGCGTACCGGAATCCGTTCGCGCTTCTGGGCAACGGACGAAGACACGCTGTCGGGTCTTGCCACCCGGGCTGGCGACATGGCGCTGGTGAACGCCGGTATTGCGCGCCACGACATCGGTCTGCTGTTGCTTGCCACCTCGACGCCCGACCATCTTCTGCCGCCCAGCGCGCCGCTGGTCGCACACAAGCTTGGCCTTGGCCGCGCAGGCGCGGTCGATCTGACCGGCGCCTGCGCTGGCTTCATCTATGCGCTCATGTTTGCGGACGGGTTCACCCGCCTGCATGGCAAACCAGCGCTGGTCATCGCCGCCAACATTCTCAGCCGCCGCATCAATCCAGCCGAGCGCGCGAGCTCAGTCTTGTTCGCCGATGCCGCCGGCGCCCTGGTGATCGGTCAGTGCGATGATGCTGATCGGGGCATTCTCGGTGCCTCGGTGGCTTCGGACGGCTCGCGCTACGGGCTGATCCAGATTCCCGCAGGAGGAAGCAACACGCCGTTCCATGGCGACCTCGACCTCGGGCAGACCCGGATGACGATGACCGACGGGCCCGAAATATTCGCAAAGGCCGTCGAGATGATGACCGATTGCTCGACAACCGCGCTAGCCGCTGCGGGAGTGCGGCCACACAATGTCGGCCGGTTTGTGCCGCATCAGGCCAATACTCGGATTTTCGGCGCGGTCGGAAGAAACCTCGGCATTGCTGACCAAGCAATTGTCAAGACGATTGCCGAATACGGCAACTCTTCGGCCGCGACGGTCCCGCTGTCGCTCTCGCTCGCCAACCAGATGAAGCCATTCCAGCCAGGAGAGAAAATCCTTCTGGCGGCGGCCGGTGCGGGTCTCAGCGGCGGCGCTCTCGTGGTTGGAATCTAGTCGGCCGGCTCACGCGCGCAGGACTGGTCATGAATGGCAATAGGTGCAACAGAACCAATGCCAAAATGGCCTTCTGAAGCTCGACATGACCAAGCTGACGCAGCACGACCCGTGCGAGCCTCTGGATGAGTTCAAATGCAACACCCGTTGCACCAACCGTACCATCTGAATAAAGCTCAATTACAAAGGGTGAGCCGCCCCATATATGTCGGATACCCGACATTGTTCACATAAAAAGGCTCGATGCTTACACGCTCTTTTCTGGCTGCTCTTTGCTGTCTTCTCTTTTCTCTTTGCTCTTTGCTCTTCCGTCTTGACTAGCAGGAGCCTGCGGCTTATCTCATTGCCGCGTTAGCACTCGCTTCGGCTGAGTGCTAGGCATGCTCCGGCAACGGAGCACCGTTCAACATCCGCACCAAGGAAATCCAAAAATGGCAAAGTCGAATTTCCGGCCGCTGCATGACCGCGTGGTCGTACGCCGGGTCGAATCCGAATCCAAGACCGCCGGCGGGATCATCATCCCGGATACGGCGAAGGAAAAGCCGCAGGAAGGCGAGATCATCGCCGTCGGTTCAGGTGCTCGCGACGAAGCCGGCAAGCTGGTCCCGCTGGACGTCAAGGCCGGCGACCGCATCCTGTTCGGCAAGTGGTCGGGCACCGAAGTCAAGCTCAATGGCGAAGACCTTCTGATCATGAAGGAATCCGACATTATGGGCATCATCGGCTGATTATCGGCCTCACCGTCAACTGAATTTCGGGCTTGATCGCAAGCCCCTGCCAGGAGCTAAAAAATGGCTGCTAAAGACGTAAAATTCTCCCGCGATGCCCGCGAGCGCATGCTTCACGGCATCAACATCCTCGCCGACGCGGTGAAGGTCACGCTCGGTCCCAAGGGCCGCAACGTCGTCATCGACAAGTCGTTCGGCGCACCGCGCATCACCAAGGACGGCGTCACCGTCGCCAAGGAAATCGAACTTTCCGACAAGTTCGAAAACATGGGCGCGCAGATGATCCGCGAAGTTGCTTCGAAGACCAACGACATCGCCGGTGATGGCACCACGACCGCGACCGTTCTGGCGCAGTCGATCGTCCAGGAAGGTAACAAGGCCGTTGCCGCCGGCATGAACCCGATGGACCTGAAGCGCGGCATCGACCTGGCCGTGACCGAAGTCGTCGCGGCTCTCGGCAACGCTGCCAAAAAGATCAAGACCTCCGAGGAAGTTGCCCAGGTCGGCACGATCGCCGGCAATGGCGACGAGTCGGTCGGCAAGATGATCGCCGAAGCGATGCAGAAGGTCGGCAATGAAGGTGTCATCACGGTTGAAGAAGCCAAGACCGCCGAGACCGAGCTGGAAGTCGTCGAAGGCATGCAGTTCGACCGCGGCTATCTCTCGCCCTACTTCGTCACCAACGCCGACAAGATGGTTGCCGAGCTCGAGGACGTCTACATCCTCCTGCATGAGAAGAAGCTGTCCAACCTCCAGGCCATGCTGCCGGTTCTCGAAGCCGTCGTGCAGACCTCCAAGCCGCTGCTCATCATCTCGGAAGACGTCGAAGGCGAGGCTCTGGCCACGCTGGTCGTCAACAAGCTGCGTGGCGGCCTGAAGATCGCCGCCGTCAAGGCGCCCGGCTTCGGTGATCGCCGCAAGGCCATGCTGGAAGACATCGCCATCCTCACCGGTGGCCAGGTCATCTCGGAAGACCTCGGCATCAAGCTCGAGAATGTCGGCCTCAACATGCTCGGCCGCGCCAAGAAGGTGTCGATCTCCAAGGAGAACACCACCATTGTCGACGGCGCCGGCAAGAAGGACGAGATCCAGGGCCGCGTTGCCCAGATCAAGCAGCAGATCGAAGAGACCACGTCGGACTACGACAAGGAGAAGCTGCAGGAACGTCTGGCGAAGCTCGCCGGCGGCGTTGCGGTGATCCGTGTCGGCGGCGCGACGGAAGTCGAAGTCAAGGAAAAGAAGGACCGCGTCGATGACGCCCTCAACGCGACCCGCGCGGCCGTGGAAGAAGGCATCGTTGCAGGCGGCGGCGTCGCACTGCTGCGCGCTTCGGCCAACATCAAGGTCACCGGCGTCAATGCCGACCAGGCTGCCGGCATCAACATCGTTCGTCGTGCACTGCAGGCTCCGGCCCGTCAGATCGCTTCGAACGCAGGTGCTGAAGCTTCGATCGTTGCCGGCAAGATCCTCGACAACAAGGGCGCGACCTACGGCTACAACGCCCAGACCGGCGAGTATGGCGACATGATCGCCATGGGCATCGTCGACCCGGTCAAGGTCGTTCGCACCGCTCTCCAGGACGCGGCTTCGGTCGCCGGCCTGCTCGTCACCACCGAAGCCATGATCGCGGAGGCTCCCAAGAAGGAGTCGGCAGGCGGCGGCATGCCTGGTGGTATGCCCGGCGGTGGCATGGGCGGCATGGGCGGGATGGGCGGTATGGATTTTTAATCCAGGCCCTATCAACTTACAGCGGACAGGTCGGCAGCAATGCCGCCCTGTCCTTGTGTGCCGAACATGATCGACACCTGGGAGGTGCAGTCCCAGAGGATCTCGTTCGAACCTTACGCACCAACGCAATAGGAGGAAAAACGCTCGGCCGATTTGGAGTTGAAGGATTTCGCTCAGCAGCGGAACAGTTGGGTAGGAACCAGGACAAGAGGTGGCCTCGACCTACAAATTTGCTGGCCTTCAGCGGTATGGATGTCTCTGAGGCGTCATCTGAGGAGGACGAGAAACGAGGCGATCCCTGCCGACACCATGCTCGACCACGCGGCCCTTTCAGGCCAATAGCGGTCATGCAGCGTCAGCCATAGCAGCGCCAGGCCAGTCTCCGATCTTGCCCTCGCGATAGTCGAGTCAAGATTTTGGCGCCCACGCCGCCGCAAATCCTGCGGCCGAGTGCCGATTGTGACGCAACCCAGCACCACAGGATGGGCGGCTCGTTCTCTCGGGCAAAAGATACTCCCTGTGTTAGCTCCCGCGTTGTGTGCTTGCCCTCACTTGGGGGGTATACATCAGGCCCTGTTTATCGAGAAAGCATCGAATGCGGCAGCGACAGCGCGAATCCCAAAGCGATGCTCCCGCCGTACGCGGACAGAACCGTTTTCGCAGTCCACAATTCCGTCCTCGGCCAGCATCGCCAAGCGCTCAGCTGAATCGAGAAGACGGATCGGATCAGATCCGTGGGCGGCACAGATTGCCGGCACGTCAGCCTCGAAATGGCACATTAATCGCTCGATGATTGCGGCTCGCACGCGGTCGTCGTCTGTGAGGCGATGGCCCTTCGATGTCGCCAGTCGGCCAGCTGCGATGTGCTGGATGTAGAAATCCCGTGTAACTTCGTTTTGGACGTACCCTTCGCCCATGCGGCCGATCGCGGACGCGCCGAACCCCATCAGAGTTCTGCAGGTGTCGGCCGAGTAGCCCAACGAGTTACGTCGCAGGCGACCTGTTTCCTGTGCCAGCGCGAGCTCGTCCTGCGGCAAGGCGAAATGGTCGAGCCCAATCTCTCGGTAGCCGGCGGCAATCAGCGTCACGGCGACAGCCGCATACTGTTCAGCGCGGGCAGCGCTGTCGGGAAGAAATTCCGCATCGATGAGGCGCTGATTCTTTATTTGTGATGGGATGTGCGAGTAGCCGAACAAGGCAAGCCGGTCGGGGCGCATGGCGACCGCCGCTCTCGCCGTCTCGACGCACGACTCCACCGTTTGACGCGGCAGGCCGTAGATGAGGTCAAAGTTGATCCGGTTTACTCCATGCCGGCGCAGCATTTCCACGGCAGCCGATGTCTGGGCCTCGCTCTGGATTCGGTTGACCGCTTTTTGAACAATGGGATCGAAGCTCTGTACGCCCAGGCTCGCGCGGTTCACGCCGGCCGCTCCCAAGGCTTCCGCCATCTCGGGCGTGAGCGTGCGTGGATCGATCTCGATGGCGACCGTAGCTGTTTTCGAGATGGCGAAGCGGCGTCGCAGGAACTCCATCAAAGCGAGGAACTCGGCGGGTCCGATGAGAGACGGCGTTCCGCCGCCGAAATGTATGTCGCTCACGGGCAGCCTCTGCGGCACTCGCTCCGAAACCAGACGGATCTCGTCACGCAGCGCCGCCAGATAGTTGAGGATGGGCGCATCATGGCGGGTGATGGTTGTGGGGAAGCCGCAATACCAGCACGCTGATCGGCAGAACGGAACGTGCAGATAGAGTGACACCGGATCATCAGCCGGCAAGTTCCCGAGCCATTCCTGATAAGCCTCGGCCCCGACCGCCGCAGAGAACTCCGACACAGTGGGATAGATAGTGTACCAAGGCAGCCGGGCCTCTCGATATTTCGTGGTCTGCAAAGGCACAATCCCATACTGATAACAACCAACCCTACCCACCGCGCCCGCCTGGGTCCTTGCGCTATGTCAGTCCGTTCCGTTTGGGCTCGAATCTAGATCTTTTTAGCAATGGGCGCCGTTCAGTCTTAGGCTGGACAGCGATGGTCTGAGCACCTGGTCACCAACTGATGATGGTGATCCGTCAGACCCTCACATGCCCCTTTTGTTCGACTATCCCATCCCTTCCCTTCACCTGCGCCTCGGAGATTCTGCTGAGCGCAGCTGCCGCAATGGGCGAGACATACGGGCTTGGGACCAGATTTTGCTCGCCAGATAGTGCCGGCCCCCTTAGTGAACTCTGCCATGTCGATGAGCTCGTCGTTTGAATTGCTGGCAAGATGCATTAGCTGTGGCGCGCCGCTTTCAGGACGAGAACCTGCTCGGCGCGACAGTCCTGTCCGCCGCAATGGCAAGGCAGCGCCCTACTGGCTTTGGTGCAAGGCTGCAGCGCGTAGTTGTTGACCATCAGCTCGCCAAAATGAGGGCGTGGTGCCGAGCGGTGCCGCCGCATGATGCCTCATCGTCGGGCTCACCACAAACAATGCTGTCCCATGAACGAAACTGTCGCGAAGCGAACAGTCGAACTGTAGCCGAAACGTTTGCCGTTCGTGCTTGGGTGGATCCGCAAGGCAAAAACAAGGAAGTGCGAACCAAGGTCCGCCCGCACAATTGAGCTTCAAGCCGCAGCTGGTCGTCAGGCTGGCACGTCATTTGCGGTCGGATGCAGGACCCTTTGTGACGCCTACCTCTACCAGCTGAGTTGACTGTGATGATTGTACAAAATTTGGCATACCTCCATTACGGCCGCAATTATGTTATCGGCAGCTAAAACAAATATTCGACAACAATGACCAGACTACATTCTTGGCCTTCCTTCAGGGCTTAGCTGACGGCGCAGCAAAACTGCGCGCGTTTCAAAGTTGTTCACAGAACCACTCTCGTCCATCACTTTATTATAAAGCGGAGATCGACAATGACCATTAGGAGCCTCCTCCTCGGCTCAACTGCGGCACTGATTGCCGTTTCCAACGCTCGCGCCGTCACCACCGCCGCCGAGCCTGACCCGACTGAGTACGTCAAGATCTGCAACGTCTACGGCTCGGGCTACGTCTACATTTCAGGCACCGAGACCTGCCTGCGAATCGGCGGCTCTGTCCGTTACAACGTCGGATTGTTTGACCACTCAAGAACCTCGGATGTGAGGACTGGTGAGCATCTGAGCGCGTGGCAAAACAACACACGCTTCACATTGAAAACCTGGACCGGCCAGGAGACCGAACGCGGGACGTTGAAGACCTACACCGAAACCCGCGTGAACTTCGGCAGCCACCAGACATCGGTTTCGGACAGTTCTCGGTCCTATGCCTTGAACGGAGGCAGCAGCCTGACTGTCGCCTGGATTCAGCTTGGTGGCCTGCGAGTTGGTAAGGACCGGTCGGCTTTCGACATGTTTATTGGCTGCGCGGGTGATGTACTGAACCAGACGCCGGCTCCGTACGGCGCTTTCGATACCAATGTGGTTCAGTACTACTTGGACGCAGGGAACGGCTTTTCGGCCGTGGTTTCGCTGGAACAAGGCTCGGACGTGGTCGGCACAATCGACAGCTACGCTCCCCACATGGTAGGCGGCTTGAAATACGCACATGGCTGGGGAGCGATCACCGGCGTTGCAGCTTATGATAGCAACTACGAATCGGTGGCCGCCAAGGTCCGTGTCGACATCAATGTCACCAACGAACTGTTGCTATCCGGAATGTTCGGCTACGCTTCCCATGGCCAGCTCAACTACGGCTCGACGAATTCGGTAGACGCTCATGGTCGCGGTTTCTATAAACCTTGGGGCGGGAACTGGGCTTTCTGGGCTGGCGCCGCTTACGAGCTCACCGAGTCAGCTTCGTTCAACCTTCAGCTCTCGGGTGATCAGCTCAAGAACTATGGTGTCGCTGCGAACGTCGCCTATGCGTTCCTTCCAGATTTCACAGTTACGGCTGAACTCGACTATGACCGCTACGGAGGCTCCGCCGTCGGAAAGGTGAAAGCTTCCGAAGTGAACTGGCCCAATGCCAACAAGAAGAGCAGTGTCGGCGGTATCCTGCGTTTCGAACGCTCATTCTAATGCGATGAAGCGTTGAGCCCGAGGTCCAGTTGATGCACGGACATTCCCCATACATTCCGTTGATTGTGGATGCACGGCTCGGACGGCCGTCGTACGCGGCGACCGTCATGGAGCTCGGGTTTGACGCCGTGCTCCTGAACACGGCGGTCCCGAGGGCGGCCGATCCGGTCGGCATGGCGCGTGCGTTCGGCAAAGCGGTCGATGCCGGTGGTGACGCTTTCAGCTCGGGAATGCTCGACCGCGCTACCCATCGACGATCGGCAGGGCCGTCTTCTCATGAAGTCGTGGACGTGCCGGCTCGATTGACCGGCTGGTGCCGCTCGGCGTGAGTCTGGTGCAGCTCCGGATAAAGGATATGGACGAGAAAGGACTGCAGACGGAAATCCGCCGCGCGAACGACGCCTGCGCGGTCCATGGTTGCCAAGTGAGTCAACGACAATTGGCGCACGGCAATCGAGGAAGGCTGCGACTTCGTCCATCTTGGTCAAAAGATTCGGCTGCGGCCGATGCTGACGATGAAATACGTCGGATTGAAGCTCGGCCTGTCGATCCACGATCACACCGAACTGGAAACGGCGCCAGTGGCCGAACCGGAGTATGTGGCGCTCGGCCCATCGCGCCGATCCCATTGGTCTCGATCGGCGGCCTCAACCTGACCGTCTCGAAGGCGTTTTTCGAGGCTGGCGCGGAAAGCGCAGCCGTGGTCACCAACTTTGCGCTGAACGACGCCCCAGAAGCGCGCACGCGAGAAGGATCGAAAGACAGAGCAATGGCGCCGAGGCGAGGACCGCATGTGCTCGTTGCTGTCGGGTCAGGCTCCAGCGGTGGGGCTGGAATTGCCCGTGAGATCGAGACGATCGCTTCCATAAGCGTGCGCACCTGCCTTGCTGTCAGCGCGCTGACGGTGCAAACCCATGAACACGCCAGGAAATCCAAGTTACGCAACCCGGTCTGGTGGCGGATCAGATGCGCGCTACGCTTCAGCCTAACAGAGTGGCCGCCACCAAGATCGGCATGCTCGCAACGGCTGAGATCGATCGTCGCTGCGGTTGCCGCTGTGCTGCGCGAATATCCGCGCATACCGACAATCCGGATCCGGTGCTGGCCTCCACGTCAGGCCGAGCGGTGCTTGAAACAAGCGCCATCCCGCATCATGAAGTAGCATCTGATGCCGCTTTGCCGTGTCACCCAATGTCATTGAACTGGCGCTTCTTGCCGGCTCAGTGCTACTGGTGAATGAGGCCGGCGCACTTCAACAAGGACCACAAGCCACCCCGTCTGCTGGACTCCTCCAAATTCGAAAGACGGATGGTTACTATCCAGACAATTGATTTTATCAATGTGCGACAATACCGCATAGCGGCGCCGGCGGAATGATCACCGGTAGCAAGACGAGCTGTTTTCGGTGGCCTGTAGGACGCGCACCGCGAACGAGGTACAAGCCAGCCCGTCTGCGGCCATGTTCGGATCGGCCGCATCGGTGCGCCGAATGAGATTGCCGGCGGAACGTTCTATTCGTGCAGCCGTGACGGCAGTCATCTCACCGGCGCCATCCTGCCGATGGATGGCCGGCAGTCAGCATGGGCTGACACTGTTCGGAATGAAGCCGCTCGCGCTTCGGACAGTTGAAATGGAGGACATTAGCTTGGAACCGATCAGTCTCAACGAGCTTCTGGCCGGCGTCGGCAAGGAAGTCGGCGTGTCGCCGTGGCGGGTGGTCTCGCAGCGGATGATCGACCAGTTCGCCGAGGCCACCGATGACCGCCAGTTCATCCACTGCGATCCGGAGCGCGCCAAGCGCGAGACGCCGTTCGGCGGCACCATCGCACATGGCTTCCTGTCGCTTTCGCTTTTGTCGGCGATGACTTTCGAGACCATGCGGCCGCTCGAAAACAGCAAGATGGGTGTCAACTATGGCTTCGAATCGCTGCGCTTCCTGGCGCCGGTGAAAACCGGATCTAGCATCCGCACCCGTTTCGTACTGGCCGACGTCAAGGTCAGGCCGTCGGGCTGGGTGCAGACGGCGCTGGGCGTGACGATTGAGATCGAGGGCTCGAAAAAGCCGGCGCTGACCGCGCGCTGGTTGACGCTGACGCTGATCAAGCGCCAGCCGGAGGCGGCGTGAATTGCTCAACGAGCGTCAGCAGAGACGATCTTCACCTGCCGGGGCGATGTAGGCGACCAGTGCGCACCGATCGGCAACGCGGCCACGGGGGTCGGCTAAGTAGAGTGGCAGGAATGCCTAAACGGGGCTCCGTCTCGGAAGAGGCGTCGATGTATCGGAAGCGCTTCGGCTTTCGACGCTGCATTCCTTCTTCACGAAGGTTCATGGAGAATTCCCAACCACGGGGTCGAAAGATCGGCTTTTGATCGGAGTGGGCAGATCCTCCCGGACTGAAACTGCCAATAGGGTGTTATCGAGTCAACCGGGTCGAACTTGAGGGTCGCGGGTGTCGCTGATCGGCTGCTCGTCGAGCTCGAGAGCTGCCAGCTAAAGGCAGAACACGGCTATGGCAAGAGCTCCGCAGTTGATGTAGACGCCCAGAGCTGGGAGTACAGACCGACAAGTTCCCGGCGGGCGAACTTGCCATTGGTAGCGCGCCAGACCAGTCGCGAGAAAGCCTCGATGAGGGCCCCCCAGCCGCACGCGGGATCAACTACAGCGGCGTTTGGCGAAAGGCCTTCGAAGGCGAGATCGAGTGTCGAGCTGACTAGATGAACCGGGATGGCATTAAAGCGGAACTGGAAGAGACGCCCTGGCCGAACTAAGCAAGATCAATCCAGCCATCGCTAAAGGTAGGCGAACACGAGACGTTCGGACTCCGTGCGCTGAAATCCTCAAATTGTATCGGCCGGACCGTTGGAGCTATCATCACCCGCTTGGCTTCCAGAGCTACGGAGCGGGTTGATTATCTGAACGTCCTCGAAGTCCTTTTCATTGTCGGTCACTACGACACACTCGTTGGCTTCGGCTACAGCGGCAATGATTGTGTCTAGGGCGCTCCGCGAACGGCCTCTGGCTTTGCCGTTGGCCATCAGCCGCGCCCACACGAGGCCAGCTTTCTCGTCGAACGATAGCACGCGGCCAGCGAACAGCGCTTGCGGGCCTTCGGAGCCCTCGAACCAAGTTTCAAGGCTGCTGCGCTTTTTCCCCTTCGGCTTCTCTAGGATGCCTCGGCGAATTTCGGCGACAGTAAGCGAAGCAATGAAGAGGTCTTCGTCCTTCTGCGCGCCCATCCAGGCCAGCAACGAGCCCGAAGGCTCCGGCTTTATGACGTTGCTGATGATATTGGTATCAAGAAGGTAGCGCGTCACAGGTCGATCTTGCGCCCCTCTTCGCGCGGCCGGCTGAGGTCGAGATTGGAGCCAACCAGAGGCGAGCGACGCAACGCGGCGAGAATGCTGCCCGCTTTCGGTGGCTCACCCGCCACGGCTTGCTGTATGGTCCGACGAAGCTGTCGGGCATCCGGCCCGCTCTCCGTTAATTTTCGGGCAAGAGTTCGCAGTAGATCGCGGTCTGCGTCGAACGCCTGGATCTCGAACCGCGCGATGCCGCGCTCAGCCAGGCGAGAGCGATAATTCTCGATGGCTCTCTTCTGTGCAGTGTTGCCCATCGCGTGCCTCCGTTCTCTATCCGGATATATAGCCATGGCTTCTTCGGAGCACAAGGTGCCCCGTCATCGGCCAGCACTGGCTCCTGCGCGACGCGCGTTATTGATAGAATTCCAGCTTGTCGAAGCACTGACTTGGCATCATTGTCGCGAAACGGAGTATTTCGCGTCAGGACAGGAACGCGATCATAGCGCGCCGAAACGGCAACAGCCGAAAAGCTTCGTGTGGTCGCCGGCGCGGCCCGCGAATCGGCTGTGTCTGCGTCGCCGAAGCCCGATCGACGCTTCGTCAATCTGGTCCGGCTGCTGGCACGACAGGCCGCACGGGATTTCGTTCAAGCCGAAACGGATAGCCAGACGCGAGACCGCGTCCCGGAGTAAGGGGCCGCCTCATGAAGGTCGCGCTTGGCGCTCGCTACTCAACTGACAATCACCGAGACGCCTCGATCGAGGATCAGTTGCGGCTCTGCTGCTTGCGTGCTGAAAAGCAAGGCTGGACAGTCGTCGACAGCAATACCCACCGCGCGATCTGCGGCGGGTCGCTGTTGCGTCCCGGCCTTCAGGAGCTGATCAGCGATGCGATGCAGGGCAAATTCCTGATCGTGCTCGCAGAGGCGATGGATCGCCTGACCATGACCGCTGCAAACCGGGAGCAGGCCAGGCTGGGCAAACGTTGCAACAGATCCTTCAAGGAAATTCATAGACTCTTAGCAACTCCGGCTCGCTGTGAATGGTAGGCTTATTGCAACGTCTGAGGTCAGTGGTTCCAAACCGTGGCCCCGCTTGTCTTCGACTGGCCGAACTGCTTGCAATTTCGGCTAAAGGCAAAAGAACGCCCTTTGTTGTTCGACAGGGCGATATCGGCAGTCGCCACAGCCACCGAGATTTGTCCGGTCGTTGGACAACCTTCAAAAGCTGCGACTTCTGTGGAGGACGCGAATGAGAAATTCGGTAGGACTTGGTCCTGAGCCATGATGACACTGGTTAGTCGCCTACGCATGGCAGCGCATCCTGACCGCCTTCGAATCCTGGGCCTTTGTGCGCATGCGGACCTAACTGTCTGCGAGCTAGCGGAGATTCTGAGCGTGTGTCGAGAGCGGGTTGCGCGACACGTCCGGCTGCTCGCCAGAGCCGACTTTCTTTGCTGCAACGAACAGCCTCCGTGGCGCTCGTACCATCTCAACGCAGGATCCAACGACGGCGGGCTGGTTCAATTATTGGTCGATCTCCTGCCCCATCGCGACGGCTATCATAAACAGGACCTGCAGCGGCTCGAAGCGGTACGAGACACGCGGCCGAAAGGGACCGCGTGCTTGATCGTGAAATAGGTCAATCCAATTGGAGCGCGAAGCTACCATGGACAACTCCGCAGACGGCGCGATCGCACAGCCGGACACCCACGGGCGGTCTTCCTTGGCCGCGGTTGATTGCCGCGTCCACGAGCTGCTTCTGAGACAGGAGCGGCAGGAGCGGACGACCCTCAAGCTCATCGCCTCAGAGAACTTTGCGTCCTCGGCCGTGCTGGAAGCGAACGGCTCGATTTTCACGAACAAGTACGCCGAGGGGTACCCCGGCGCGCGCTACTACGCTGGAAACGAGATCGTTGATGAGCTTGAGGATCTGGCCATTGAGCGCCTGAAAACGCTATTTGGCAGCGAGCATGCCAACGTCCAGCCTTATTCCGGCTCGCCGGCCAACCAGGCTGTCTATCGTGCGCTTTTGAGTCCCGGTGACAAAGTCATGGGCTTGCCCCTTCCGGAAGGGGGCCATCTGACTCATGGTTGGGCCATCAACTTTTCCGGAACTGACTATCAACGCGTGCCCTATGGACTAGATGAAAAGACACAGCAGATTGACTATGACCGCTTGCGCGAGACAGCCAAGCGGGAACGGCCGCGGCTCATTTGGGTCGGCGGAACCGCTTACCCGCGTGTCTTTGACTACGCGGCAATGGCAGAAATTGCCCTGGAAGCGAACTCCTATCTCGTAGCCGACATTGCGCACATCAGCGGCCTGATTGCCGCGGGAGCGCACCCGAATCCCGTGGGCCATTGCGACGTGGTCAGCAGCACGTCCCACAAGTCGATCCGCGGTCCCCGCGGTGGCTTCATTTTGTCAAGGAACGAAGATCGCTATCAGGCCCTGTATCATACAAAGAGCAAATACAATCTCGCCAGACGAATAGACCGGGCGGTCTTCCCTCACCTGCAAGGCGGACCTCACATGAATGCCATCGCTGCGCTAGCGGTTGCCTTGCACGAAGCCGCGAACCCGTCCTTCCGAGGCTACGGCCAACAGACGGTCAAGAATGCCAAGGCTCTGGCACATGCACTGCTTGAGCGAGGTTATGACCTGGTTACCGGGGGGACGGACAATCACATGCTGATCCTTGATCTTCGCGATCGGCCACTATCGGGCAAGGCCTATGCCGAGCGACTAGCAAAGGCAGGAATCATCACAAACTTTAATATGGTGCCTGGCGACCCGCGGCATCCGGCGGTCACAAGCGGAATTCGCCTGGGGGCGCCAGCAGTGACGTCAATGGGCATGCGCGATGTGGAAATGGTGCAAATTGCTGGCTTCATTGACTCCGTCCTCCAGCGGCCAGACGACGAAGATCTCCATGCCTGCGTGCGAAGAGACGTTGCCGACTTGTGCGCTGCGTTCGAGGTCCCGGGCATCTCGACAAGTAAGGTGGGCCAAGCAAAATGCCCATACCACATCCAACATCCGAAGCGAGGTATTCATGGCTAGGCAGTTCGTGTTCTCTTCCGAATCGGTTGGCGCGGGGCACCCGGATAAGTTGGCCGACAACATCTCGGATGCCATCCTCGATGCCATCCTCCGCACAGATCCCGAGGCGCGCGTCGCCTGTGAAGCGTTGGTAAAATCAGGGATAGTCGTTCTGGCTGGCGAGATCACCAGCGATGCCCAGGTGGATTACAGCCAAGTTGCGCGCGATACGATTCTCGACATTGGGTACGACGACGAGGCCGTCGGCTTTGACGGCCGGCGTTGCTCCGTCGTTCATGCCCTCACCGAGCAGTCGCCCGACATCAGCCAAGGCGTTGACGAGGGAAGAGGGCAAGACCTCCAGCAGGGAGCGGGAGATCAGGGCCTCATGTTCGGCTACGCATGCCGCGAAACCGATACCCTGATGCCTTTGCCGATCCAGCTCGCTCATCGCTTGACGAAACGGCAGGCGTATGTCCGGAAGGCACAACAGCTTGGCTGGTTGCGTCCTGACATGAAATCCCAAGTCTCAGTGCGCTATGAGGGGTTGCGCCCGGTCGCCCTGGATACCATCGTCGTGTCGACGCAACATGACGAGCAGGTCTCGCAAGAGACTGTCCGCGAGGGCGTCATTGAGGAAATCATAAAGCCTGTCCTGCCGACCCACCTGGAGACGGAAGGCATCAGAATTCTGGTCAACCCGACGGGGCGGTTCGTAGTCGGCGGGCCGCGCGGCGACTGCGGTCTCACTGGACGCAAGATCATCGTCGATTCCTATGGCGGGATGGGTCGTCATGGCGGCGGCGCCTTCTCGGGCAAGGACCCGTCCAAGGTTGACCGCTCGGCTGCCTATGCAGCCCGCTATGTCGCAAAGAACATCGTCGCTAGCGGACTTGCGGACGTGTGCGAGGTGCAGCTTGCTTACGCAATCGGCGTGGCCAGTCCGGTTTCCGTCATGGTCAACACGTTCGGGACAGCCAGGGTTGAGGAAAGCAGGATCGAGCGCCTCATTCTTGAGTTGTTCGATCTCAGACCGAAAGGCATTATCAAGATGCTTGATCTCTTACGCCCTATATACCGCAATACAGCGACCTATGGCCATTTCGGCCGTGAAGAGCCTGATTTCACCTGGGAGAAGACAGACAGGGCGGACGAATTGCGTCGCGAGGCAGGACTCGCCGCCCCGTGAGAGCCGCCGGCGAACGGATTGGCAAGCGGAAAGCCCATTTCCACCGGGCAGACCCGCGCCTGGCAGGCGTGGCGAGAAGCCGGCTCGGGTTTTTTGGCGGAGACATTGATGCCGGATTATGACGTGCTTTGCATCGGCAATGCCATTGTCGACATCATCGCCCAGTGCGACGAGGCATTCCTCGAGATCAACGGCATCATCAAGGGTGCGATGAACCTCATCGACACCAAGCGCGCCGAGCTGCTCTACAGCCGCATGGGGCCGGCGATCGAGGCCTCGGGCGGCAGCGCCGGCAACACGGCGGCGGGCGTCGCCAGCTTCGGCGGCCGCGCCGCATTCTTCGGCAAGGTGTCGAACGATCCGCTCGGCGAAATCTACGCCCACGACATCCATGCCCAGGGCGTTGCCTTCGACACCAGGCCGCTCGAGGGCCAGCCGCCGACGGCGCGCTCGATGATCTTCGTCACCCCCGACGGCGAGCGCTCGATGAACACCTATCTCGGCGCCTGCATCGAACTCGGGCCGGAAGACGTCGAGGCCGACAAGGCGTCGGGCGCCAAGGTCACCTATTTCGAGGGCTATCTGTGGGATCCGCCGCGCGCCAAGGAGGCGATCCGGCAGACGGCGAAGCTCGCACACGAGGCCGGGCGCGAAGTGTCGATGACGTTGTCTGATTCGTTCTGCGTCGACCGCTACCGGGACGAGTTCCTCGAGCTGATGCGCTCGGGCACTGTCGACATCGTCTTTGCCAACAGCCACGAGATCAAGTCGCTCTACCAGACAAAATCCTTCGACGAGGCGCTGGCGGCTATCCGCAAAGACTGCAAGATTGCCGCCGTCACCCGCTCCGAAAAAGGCTCAGTGATCGTGCGCGGCGACGAGACCGTCACCATTCAGGCGACGACGATCCGCGAACTGGTCGACACCACCGGCGCCGGCGACCTCTATGCCGCCGGTTTCCTCTACGGCTACACCTCGGGGCGCAGCCTGAAGGATTGCGGCGATCTCGGCTCGCTGGCCGCCGGGCTGGTGATCCAGCAGCTCGGGCCACGGCCGCGGCAGAATCTGCGCAGCGAGGCGGAAGGGGCTGGGTTGCTGTAGATGCGCCGGCAACTAACCAGCCGCCCTACTGACGCGATGACCGCAGTGGCGGAACTGTGTCAAAGCTCGCTGATAGCGACAGCCATTCGCTTCGGAGAACTGACCCATGCTGCTGCCGTGAAGCTCGCTGGAGGAGCGGTGCAAGGCGTGCTTGCCATGACGGCATTCACCGTCATCCAGATCGTCACCAGCATTTTCCAGAAGCTCAGCTTGGGGAAGGCCAGTAAGGTTCCTGAGGTAACGGAGAACTCGCGGCGTCCGTCGGACTTGACTTGCGATCACGTCCCACGATGCCGAATGCGGGCAGCAGACTGAATATTTCACAATGCTAGACAAAGGCGTAAAAGCGCGATCACATAACTACATAAACATTTCGTTATGCGTCATTGACAAAAGAGCGAACTGCTGTGATTGTCTGCGTGTCGTGGTTCTCGCGTGCGGCGCTGCCGCAGCGGAGCTAAGAGGGAAGCCGGTGCGATGCCGGCGCTGCCCCCGCAACTGTTAGCGGCGAGCCAACCCCGCGAGCCAGGAGGCCTGCCACGCGAATTACGTCCACGGGCGGGGTGTCTCGGTGGCCGCTGCAACCCGGCGTTGATGCCGGCCTGCTAGCGCCTTCCTTGTCACCGACGCCCCAATCACCGGGGTATGACATGACTGTCTCTCAGCAAATTCCTGTAGCAACGCTCGGCGTGCCGCGCTTCGGTCGTCGGCGAGAACTGAAATTCGCGCTTGAAAGCTACTGGTCCGGAACATCGTCCGCTGGCGACCTTCTCACGACGTCGAAGGCGCTCCGTGCCGCTAGCTGGGAAGAGCAGCGCGATCGCGGCGTGTCGAAAATCCCGTCGAACGACTTCTCGCTTTACGACCATGTGCTCGACACCGCAGCCATGGTCGGGGCCGTTCCGTCCCGTTACGGCTGGAATAGCGGCGAGGTCCCACTTGACATCTACTTCGCAATGGCGCGCGGCAACCAGGGTCAGACGGAGGATTGTGGACACGCTGGTTACCAGGAGGAGGCTCATGGACCTGGTGTAACCGCGATGGAAATGACCAAGTGGTTTGACACCAACTACCACTACATTGTGCCGGAACTCGATGATGATCAGACGTTCGCCCTCTCGTCATCGAAGCCGGTCGATTACTTCCTCGAGGCTAAAGCTCTCGGCATTCACACACGCCCAGTCATCCTTGGACCCATCACCTTCCTCAAGCTGGCGAAATCGCCTGCCGAGGGGTTCGGTCCCATCGCTCTCCTACCGCGGCTGCTGCCGGTTTACGAGCAGCTTCTGGAGAGGCTGAAGCTGTCGGGAGCCGACTGGGTGCAGATCGATGAGCCAGCGCTTGTCCTCGATCTGAACCCGAACGAACGAGCTGCGTTCGAATTCGCCTATGGCCAGCTGTCGAAAGCCGCGCCCGAGCTGAAGATCATGCTGGCTACGTATTTCGGGTCGCTGGGAGACAATCTCGAAACCGCGATTTCTCTGCCCCTGGCCGGCCTGCATATTGATCTCGTGCGCGCTCCCGAGCAGCTGGAAACGGTGGCTCGGCTCGCTCCGAAGGATCTGGTGCTCTCGCTTGGCTTGATCGATGGCCGCAACGTCTGGCGTGCGAACCTGCCCGCCATTCTCGACCGCATCAAACCGATCGTCGCCGGCTGGCCCTTGGACCGCGTCGAGATCGCGCCTTCTTGCTCGATGCTGCATGTGCCGATTGATCTGCGCATGGAGACGGAACTCGACGCGGACATCAGGTCGTGGCTCGCCTTCGCGGCCCAGAAGACCGACGAGCTGGTCTTGCTGGCCCGGGCCCTGTCCCAAGGCAGGGATGCGGTGGCAGGCGCGTTGAAAGCGTCTGCCGAGGCTGCCGCCACGCGCGTGACATCCACGAGGATCCATGACCCGCTTGTTCAGGGGCGGATCGCTAGCATTCAGGACAGCGCGAAGCGACGAGAGAGCGCTTTTGGCGAGCGCTCCAGAGTCCAGGCCGGCTCACTCGGGCTGCCGCCGTTCCCGACGACGACCATCGGGTCCTTCCCGCAGACGCCGCAGGTACGCAAGGCGCGGGCCGCTCATGCGAAGGGCCAGCTGAGCTATGTCGACTATGAGACGTTCCTGAAGAAGGAGATCGAGGCTGCAATTCGCTGGCAGGAAGAGATCGGGCTGGACGTGCTGGTGCATGGTGAGTTCGAGCGAAACGACATGGTACAGCATTTCGGCGAGCAGTTGTCCGGCTTCGCGCTCACCCAGCATGCCTGGGTACAAAGCTATGGGTCGCGCTACGTGCGTCCCCCCATCATTTTCGGCGACGTATCGAGGCGCAATCCGATGACAGTGCGCTGGTGGCAATTCGCCCAGTCGCTTACGGAAAAGCCCGTGAAGGGAATGCTCACAGGCCCAGTCACCATTCTCAACTGGTCTTTTGTTCGCGACGACGTACCCCGCTCCGAAGCCTGCCGCCAGATCGCGCTCGCCATC
Source organism: Mesorhizobium sp. P170090 (assembly GCF_057786115.1). Lineage (NCBI taxonomy): Bacteria > Pseudomonadati > Pseudomonadota > Alphaproteobacteria > Hyphomicrobiales > Phyllobacteriaceae > Mesorhizobium > Mesorhizobium sp. P170090. The sequence goes on along the minus strand of NZ_JBYNWH010000001.1, from coordinate 1,964,405 downwards.
CGCGACGAAGTGACGGATCTCGAAAGATCCGGCGCAAGGATGGTCCAGATCGATGAGGCCGCGTTTCGCGAAGGATTGCCACTGCGCCAATCTGACTGGAAAGTCTATCTCGACTGGGCTGTCGAATGTTTCCGGATCGCTTCAACGGGTGTAAAGGACGCGACTCAAATTCATACCCACATGTGCTATTCGGAGTTCAACGAGATCATTCACGCGATCGCTGGAATGGATGCGGATGTCATTTCGATTGAGACGTCGCGCTCGAAGATGGAACTGTTGGACGCCTTCACGAGCTCCAAATATCCGAACGAAATCGGTCCTGGCGTCTATGATATTCACTCACCACGCGTCCCGGAAGTCGGCGAGATTTCGGACTTAGTCATGCTTGCCCGCGAGCGACTGTCCGACGGCCAACTGTGGATAAACCCGGACTGTGGCCTCAAAACACGCAAATGGGAGGAGGTCCGCCCTGCCCTCATTAACATGGTCGCTGCAGCACGCGCGCTCCGGCAGAAAGTGCAGGCGTGAGGCCTCTCTTCCTCACCGTGTGGGGAGTTGCCGGCTGGCGGATGTCGGCCGGGAATATGCCAAACCGATCACACTCTTGGAAATGAGCCACTCGGCGCAAATGTGCAATTTCCTACGGCACGTGTCTTAATCCCGCAGAAATATAAATGTGGCACTACGCTATAACATCGGTTCCTTGGGGAAATACAGGCCCCGCGCCTCGAACAAATCGGACTGGCGTCGTTTCTCAAAGTAGACTGCTTGGCGCGTTCGCTCAGGCAGCGACAATATATGGTGCTGCGTCTGTCCGCCCCCAGTTGATCGCGCAGACTACGGGCGAGGTGGCAGGGTTCGGGTATCGCTAGCGTCCCGCCAATTCGGAGATGGACGTCGCAATTCGTGTCGCCAAGTAAAAATCGCCAATCATTTTCGATTGCAAGTCCGCAGCCAGTTGGCCCTTATTTTCCTGAGATCTGCGTTACAGGCCGGGGCGTTGTCGCCGTTTCTGAGGGTAAGATGGGATAGGCGACGTCAGGTGCCTCTCCGGTCAGCGAGTTGAGGAAGGCAACAAGCAGGTCAACTTCTTCGTCCGCCAGTACTACGCCGAGCTGGGTGGTCCCCATAATGGCGACGGCCTGTTTCAGATCCCAAACCTTGCCCGAATGAAAGTATGGCGCGGTGAGTGCAACGTTGCGCAGCGGCGCCACGCGGAAGACATAGGAATCGTCGGCTGCATTGGTGACCTCAAATCGGCCCTTGTCTTTGTCCGGCAGGACTTCGGCGCTGGGCCGTTCCACGAGGCCGAATGGGTAATAGGCTTGCCCACCAACGTTGATGCCGGCATGGCAGGACGAGCAGCCTTTGTCCATGAAAAGCACTAGGCCCTGTTTCTGTTCGGAAGTCATGGCAACCTCATCACCATTCAGGAAGCTGTCGAACGGGGCAGGTGTGACCAGTGTCGCCTCGAAGGCTTCGATCGCCTTGGCGAAGTTGTCGAAGGTGACCCGATCGGCTTCAGCCGGAAAAGCTGCATCGAACCACTCGACATATTGCGGCATGGACTTGAGAGTGGCGATGAGTTGGCCCGGTGTATTGGCCATTTCGATCCCGGCTTGGACCGGTCCCTTCGCCTGAGCCTTCAGGTCTTCGGCACGACCATCCCAGAACTGGGCGATGTTGAAGACAGCGTTCAGTACAGTCGGCGCGTTGCGCTGTCCCTTCTGCCAACCATGGCCAATCGAGGTTTCGTGATTGTCGTCGCCGCCGGTGGCCAGGTTGTGGCATGAATTGCACGACAAGACGCCTGACGCCGAGACGCGTGGATCGAAGAACAGTGCCTTGCCGAGAGCGATCTTTTCCGGGGTGATCGGGTTGTTGGCGACTGTCGGCGTGGTGGATGGCAAAGCCGTGAAGGTGGCCAATGCCGTATCTCTGAGGTCGGTGGGGATCGAATCCGCAGCAAAGGCGGTGGGTGCCAGCAAGGTGACAGCCATCGTACTGAATAGGATTTTCATAATTGGTCTTCCTGCGTCGTCCACGCAGCCATTATGCGATCTGCGGCTCATGAACGCCCTGAGCTAGATCAGCTTGAGGGAGAGGACGGGGTCTCACACCTGTTTTCGCAGCTGAGCTGGGACCCTCTTGGAAGCGATCGCTCTTCTCGATTGGACTTCAGGGAGGAGGAGTATCCCTGGTTGGCAACCGGTTTTATGCATCAAAGCACGCCCTGAGGGCGGCTTCGTAGATTCGGTCACTGCGATCTTTCAGCCAAGGTTGAGAAAGTCACAGCATGCGCAAGACTGGCAATCTCTTGCACGAGGTGCGCTGCACGCCTTGCGAAAAGTGAGCTTCTGAACCGTCAGGGTTCATTCGTTGCGTGAATTGGCCTTATCGACACACGCCGACTGCACATTGTGATGTCACCAGCGATGGCGGTTTCAATACCTAAGCAGCGACGGTCTATGTGACAGTATGGATGTCGTATCGGAATAGGCGTTCCGCCTTTGTGGACCGTCACACCGGCATATAGCTCCGCTTCCACGAACATCCCATCACGCGAGGAAAGACATGGCCAACACGCGCAGTATCGCCAATCTAGCCCTTTGTGTCGACGGCGCCGCGATCGAGCAGGTCCACCCGCTGTAACTGCCTCACCTTGATCCACAGATCCTAGGCGCTGACCAGTTTGTCGTCATCATTTGACGGGCGGGGGGCATTGGCCCATAAGCGAGCCAACGCAAACTGTGCGGTTGCCAATGCGTAATGAAGTGAATTGCAATGATCTTCGGTTTGCGAAACACGCACTTCCGACGCAGCTTGCGTTGACAGAGGCGCTTTTAGGCGCAATAGCACTTCCGCTGGCCTATTTTGTGGAGTTCAACTGTGGTTCGGCCAAGGGCGCGGGGCGCCGGACCGGCCCCTTGTAAACCTAATCAAAGAGAGAGAGACCCTGCATGGAAGAAATCTTACCGCGCATCGCCACTGGTGCCGGCATCGGCCCGGCTCTCGCAGAGAAGGCCGTTGGGTTAATGCTGGGGTTCCTGCGGAGCCACGCGGCCGACGGTCCCGGCGCGCGCATGATCGAGGCCATTCCGGGAGCTTCGGAATTAGTAGCGAAGTATCATGGCGACGACCCAGAGGGTGGCGGCCTTATGGGGCTCGGGCAGCAATTGATGGGTGAGGGTCTCAGCATGGCAAAGATCGCCGCCCTCGCCAACGAGACGATCGCCTGCGCCAAGGAACATGCCGGCGACGAACTCGTGGACGAGGTCCTCAATTCCGTTCCTGGCCTTCCCCAGTTCGTCTGATCAGCGGCAGCCGGGGCGCATGACCTTGTGCGCCCGTGCCGGCCCGTCTGCGCAGCAGGCATTCTCCGCCGAGCGTTCCGCACCGATCTCGCCAGACCACCAACCGCTGGGCACGCGAATCGCGCGTTGGAGTACTTCATTCGTCTATCGAAAAATCAACTTCAGGCGATTCGATGTGTATAATTTCTGGCGGTAAGGGTTTATCCTGAACGCTTTCGATGAAGCCCGCGAGATAAGCAAACGTATTGTATTTCTCGAGGACTAGCCGTTTCGCCTCTCTTATTGCGCCGCGACGTTCCTTCCAGAGGTCTGAGTTGATGATTTCTTGAATTTTTTGGATTACGTTCTTGTCCTCTGGGTCAATCAGAACCATAGAGTCCGAAGGGAAGAACCTCGTGATTGCCGGGCTGCCGTAATAGATCGGCATTGTTTCAGCGACGAAGCAGTCCATAAGCTTCTCTGTAAAATAGTAATCAGCACGAGTATTCTCGAACGCTATACTGTAACGATAAGGTGCGAGCGCGTTCCATTTATCTCCAATCAGCCGAAAACCTCGGCCGAACAGGTCAAAATCGAGCTCCTTTCTTAGCCGTTCCAGAAACGCCAGCCGATACCGATGTCCTTTAAGCAGGGCGATGTTACTGGTAATCCATGAGAGCCGAAGTGGCTTATCCATGACTTCGCTGACCAGAAGTTGGTCATATGTCTTGTTTACAGACCAAGACCGAGTGATCGGTGGAGACAAAACGAATCGGCGAGCTGCATTCTGCCGAGCAACCAGCTCTGCGTCAGACGTCAGGACGATAGTATTTTTCCCCTGCCCTTCATGAAATGCACGATGAGCTTTCGTCGGCGGTTCGCCGATTGCAAAAATTGTCCTGTTTGGGCTCGCCTCGATATCAACAGGGAGCCCAAAAAGAGAAGCAGAGTTAAAGACAATATGCCAATCGGGCACGAAGGATGTCGTGCGTACAAAAGCGACATTGTTCCAGATTCCACTGCCCTTTGGAGTGAGCTGGTGGATTGCATCATCCAAAACGCCCCAAGAATCTAGACATGTAGCAACAATGGGCGCCGGGCGTTCCGTCAACAATTTGGCCGACAAGCAGTTCCACTCCCTTCACTCGTGAAGGTACTCAATCGCCATTCAGGATTGCGGTAACATCGGGCAGCATAAACCTTCCGAGACCTGCTGTCGAGGCAATTGTCGCTTTGCACTTGACCAGGTTCTTCCTCGCTTCGTGTGGTGATTAGGCCGGCTGAGTGGCAGCATGCGTGCCTAAGGAGTTCGCAGCCGGCGCTGCCTAATGGTACGTTTGATCGTCTTCAGGCGGTTGATCAGCCCTTCCGCTTCGGCCGTTCTCCACGGCAGTTCAATGGCATCGCGAACGGAGTCACGGCGTAGGACCAGACCGAAACGCGTGATGGCAATGAGCCGGGTGACGCCAAGTCGATCGAAGTGCCGAGCTTGCCCAACTCACAGGCCCCGCAAAATGCCGCGGAAGGGCATGGCAAACCTGCGCATAGTGGCAAACTCATGTCATCCCTGCTTCAGGACGTCGACCTTTCTGGCCTGGTTGATCGTCAGCACATCCGGAGGCTTCATGCAGAGGGCCTCGGCGACTACCGGCGAGATCACACGGCCGGTCGCGGCATTCTGTATGAGGACGCGTCGCTGGCTGGTTGATGCGTATGATTGATGCAGGCGGCTCACTGTCCTTGCCCGGCCTCTCGGCGCGGCGCCAACTTGCGAGAAGCCGCTCCAGATTCGAGAAGCTGCCGGTCGCCGCGCTGTTTGATATCGTGGAACAGGTGTCATCCGCAGCCATTGCCGCCTCTCCAGGACCGGCTAAGAAACGCCTCGAAATACATTGATGTCCTAGGTTTATCAGCGGCGGTTCCCAGCCCCTTGCAAGAGCGGCTCACCGGCGATGAACTTACATCACTTTGGCCGTTGCCAATGAACGTTTGTTCCATCGTCCCTGACGCCCACCATCAAGCGACCACTATCGCTCGATTTCACAGTCCAAAGAAGCAAAGCGCGACAAAAACAGCGCGCTTAGCCTCGAGGCTACTAGGAACTTCGGCGCAAAGTTAGAGCGGAACGCGCCACGCACCTCGGCAGGGTCGCCAACAACGAGTGGCTCAGCGGTCACAACGCGAAATATGGCGCATCGATGTCGCTTCTGGACGAGCATTGGCAATAACGCAGTCAGAGACATTGTTGCTTTCAGCGGCAACCGGCCCTATGAAGCGACGCTTCGCTGACTATGTTTCACCGCCTGGAGAGTTTCATGACAGAAGAAGCCGGAAAAAACGTCGACACCCTCATTGAGCTTGCCGCCGACGTCGTGTCGGCCTACGTGTCCAACAATCCGATCCCGGTGGGGGATCTCCCTGCCCTCATCGGCCAAGTGCATGCGGCTCTGAGAGCGACGGCCGGAGGTATCCCTGCACAAGAGCCGGTTGCCCTTACGCCCGCAGTCCCGATCAGGAAGTCGGTGACACCGGACTACATCATCTCCCTTGAAGACGGGAAGAAATTCAAATCTTTAAAGCGCCATCTGTCGACCCACTATGGGCTGACGCCGGGTGAATATCGGGCCAAATGGGGCCTGCCGGTGGATTATCCCATGGTGGCGCCGAACTACGCCGCGAAGCGTTCGTCACTGGCGAAATCGATGGGGCTCGGCCGCAAACCGAAAGCGCCGAAAGAGCCGGAAGCGCCGGTGCCGACGAAGCGAACTCGCAAGAAGGTCGCGGCTTGATTGCGGCAATTGAAATCCCTTCTGCAGCGTTGCAGCCGTCGGCTTAATCGTCGCATAAAAAAGGCGGGGCCAACCCCGCCTTCCTTTCCAACAACTTGTTTCATGAGGAATTCGCGACCCATGCAGCAATCTGCTGCCCTCACTTTTGCTCGTCCCTATCGAGCGGCCGTGAGCACTTCCGGGCCTACACGCCCACCCTTGCGACTTCGCAGGAGAAAATTCAACCAGCTTTGCTCAGGCTGCCAGCGGAGGACTTGCCAGTGCGGCGATCCTGCTCGATTTCATAGTTGATCTTCTGGCCGTCAGCGAGGGTCGAGAGGCCCGCGCGTTCGACAGCGGAAATGTGGACGAAAACATCCGGCCCGCCATTGTCGGGCTGGATAAATCCAAACCCCTTGGTGCTGTTGAACCACTTTACCGTTCCAGTCGTCATATACTTGTTCCTTCTTCTACAATGCAACGTGGGCAGGCCATTAGGCCTGTCCGAGTCATAGCCGAGAGTTGGGCGCAGCAAAAAGCGAAAAATTGTTAAGCCCCAATCAGCTGGCGCACTCCATTGTTGGCGTAGCCGCCAGCAAGCACTGTCCACACTACCGCTCGACCAGGCCGGAAGCGCTCGATCTTCCAACGCTCCTCAGCGCCCAGGTCTATGGCTCGTGCTTTGGCACGAGACGTAAGGCCGATTGCTGCTCGTGCCGTCAGGTCAAAGGCCGGGTAGTTCACGGAGCTGCCTTCGTGCATAACACCTTGGGAGCGCCTTAAGGAGTTTCGAGTTGGATTGTTTCAAGAGGGTCGAGGGGTTGATCGATGCGACCAGCGTGGAAGCGATCGATAGCGCGCGCGTTTTGCTGGACCAGTTCAAGGGCAAGTCAGAAACAATCGCCCAAGCGATTGACGACTTCCTGCTTGATTTCATGACCTTGCTGTTTGTGGTAGAAGCCACGCGCGAGCAGTTCCACAATCCGGCGAGGCGGTTAGCGCGCATCAGGTTGAGCAAGGTAAGGCTGTTACTCACGCGATGCTCTTGACCTAAGCGACCACTCCGCCAGGCATGCATTTGCAGCCGAGCGCACCGGGCGGTATTTTACGCACATGAAATCAATCGCGACCGCTAGATTCTGCTGTTTGGTTCCCATGGACGACGGCAAGCGCGGACAGCTTCCGTGCTGCTGTCCTGCAGCGGCAAATGTGCTGCATGCCCCCATCCAAGGCGAGCTCGACGTTTGTTTCTTACGTTGACCAAGGTCCCGCGAAAACACTCCCCTTTCCGCAGCAACTCATCACTGTTCAACCGCCTCGCGGCAGGCCATCACGCCAGAAGACAGCAACGGCATCGTTTTTCCCGCCCAGTCCTACGACCTCGTTTTCCAGCGCCTCGCGAATGTCGCCACCCGCCGTTTTTTTTCAGGTCCGTCTTCGCGCGCGAGCTGGGTCCGCGCCCACTTAGCTACGCTGCTCACGCCTCTACCCTTCAGCACCGCCCGGTCTGACTGTCGAGGACATCGGTCCGCTGGAGCGACAACATTTCAATTCTGACCGTCGGTGCAGCGGCCTTCGAAGCGCATCCCGTCCCCCTTCCCCAGCAGCGCGCCCAATCGTCTTCCAATGAAGAAGAGTATTCTCAGCCGTGCTCGCGTCGCCTTCAGCCCTGTTCGATGGCCCACAATGTCGGATGCACAACATGTCAGACTGACTTGTCCACATGCCTCGAATGTTTTCTGATCTGGCACGGTGCATGCGTGGTCGTCCGCAAGGCGTCGCGGATCAAGGAAAATCCCCCCATTACCATCCCCCCAAGAACACCGCCGCCGGTCTCCTGGGCTCATCCCAAGATGAGGCTCGAGTGAGCCCTGGCCGCATGATTCATCTGGCTCGGCCTGCCCGCGATCCTCCCACGGGATCGAAGACGCAGCCCGTTCATGAAAATGAGGAACAAATCACTGCCTCGAAACTTGCCTTTCCAACCGGAGCCATCGATCACCCCCTGGCTGCGCAAGCCGTTCACTGCCACCGCCCTGGCCTGGCGACGACCGCTCCGGCTCTGGCCGCCACCGACGGCGGCAAGATTTCCTGCTCGATGATGGCATGGAACGGTCGACATGACCCCGCGCAAATCGTCACTCACATGATCGTTGCGGCCGAATCAGCCCTACCGCATTCCGGTGAACGGCTGGACGCAGGAGATGGAGAAGCTGAACGGCACCGATCGGTTCACGATGTGCAACGAATACCGCCGACCGAACAACGCCGTGCTGGTGGTGGCCGGCGACGCAGAGCCTGAGACGGTGAAGGCGCTGGCCGCGAAGACCTATGGCAAGGTTGCGCGCGGGCCGGACCTGCCACCGCGCAACCGACCGGTCGAGCCCGACTAGTAGAACCGCTAGGCGTCTTGTAGCGTATTCTCCCTCCCACTTGGGTACCGTGGTCTGCTAGCTGTATGGCCGAGGCCCTATAAGGAACCTTTACGTCCGGAATACACACCGCACCTGCTATGGACACCTGCCGCGTTGAGGAGGAATCGGATATTGCCCCTGTGCCTGCCGATGATCCGTCACCTGCGATCCCCTGACCTGTTTGGACCCATCGATCGCCTGCCGGCACTTGGCACGCGGATGGGCGAGCGGACATTTGAAGTTCTCAACCCGTCGACCGGCGAAGTGCTGGCAGAACTACCCGATATGGGTGTCGAGGAGACATGCGCTGCGATCGACAAGGCCTATGTCGCGCAGCCTGGATGGGCAGGGTTTACCGCACGTGAGCGCAGCGACGTTCTATGGCGATGGCATCAGTTGATCATCGACCACGCCGACGATCTCGCTGCAATTCTCACCGCGGAGATGGGCAAGCCGCTTGCGGAAGCCAAGTCGGAGATATCGCATGCTGCGGCGTATCTGCAATGGTACGCCGAGGAGGCAAATCGCGTCTATGGCGAGACGATCTCCGCACCATCGGCCGACCGCCGAATGCTGGTGATCAAGCAGCCCATCGGGGTCGTGGGCACGATAACACCATGGAATTTCCCGGTGTCGATGGTGGCGCGCAAAATCTCGCCAGCCTTGGCGGCGGGCTGCACGATCGTCCTCAAGCCCGCTGAACAGACGCCGCTGGTGGCTGGAGCAATGTTCGCCCTCGCCCATCAGGCAGGCTTTCCCGAAGGCGTCGTCAACCTGATCTACGCATCCGAAGGTGACGCGGTCGGCCGCGAACTTTGCACAAATCCCAAGGTCCGCAAGATCAGCTTCACCGGGTCTACTGAGATCGGGCGCCTACTCATGCGCCAGTGCTCGGCCCAGATCAAAAAAGTCAGCCTAGAGCTCGGCGGCAATGCACCTTTCATCGTCTTCGATGACGCGGATATCGATGCCGCGGTGGACGGTGCCATCCAGGCGAAGTACCGCAATGCCGGCCAGACCTGCGTTTCAGCGAACCGCCTTTACCTCCAGTCGGGCGTTCACGACGAGTTCGTCGAGAAATTCGTTGCACGGGCTCGCCAACTTCAAGTTGGTGACGGTTTCGCGCTCGGAGTGGACATAGGACCCCTCATCGACATGAAGGCTTTGGCCAAGATTGAATCCCATATTGCCGATGCCGTAGCTAAAGGCGGCGCGATTCGATGCGGGGGCAAACGCATCGGCACGAATGGCACGTTTTTCCAACCAACGGTCCTGACCGGTGTCACCAGCGAGATGACCGTCGCGCGCGAAGAGACATTCGGGCCGCTCGCACCGATTATTCACTTCAAAGATGCGGATCAGGTCGTGCGTGATGCCAATGAAACGATCTACGGCCTCGCGGCCTATTTTTATGCGTCCAACCTGAAGCGTGTCTGGCGTGTCGCCGAGGCCTTGGAATATGGAATGGTCGGGGTAAATACCGGCCGGATGTCTTCGGAAGCGGCGCCGTTCGGTGGGATAAAACAGTCCGGCATCGGGCGGGAGGGATCCCGCCATGGGCTCGAGGATTACCTCGAAATGAAATATCTCTGCATGGGCGGCATCTGAAGCATCGGCTTGCAAGGTTCACAGACGGGGTAACCTAGCGAGCGATCTCCAAATATGTGAATTGTAGGATCGATTGGGAACTGAGGGGGGCTCCGTACCCGAGCAACACGCAATCCTGAGGAGCGCCTCTCGACGAGACAAGCGTCTGCATGTCGGCGAAGACGGCGCGCAATCTACGGTGGATACGTTTGCGATTTAGCGGCCCTCGCCGACTATCTACAGGCGACGGGCTGTCGTTGCGCAGGTATGGTTGGAAGCTTGTGCACCATAGCTATCGTGAACGCTGGTTGTGGCAATATCCGTTTTCGTGGGCAGAATTCGACCTGCCATATTCAGATTGTCAGTAGCTCAGTTGTTCTTCGGCCGACGGCCGCGCCGGTACAGGCTCGGACAGAACCGAAGATACCATCAGGCAGGCATTCGCATTGGTGATCGGCGCACGATCCAAGGCGCCAGGTTGACCAAGCGGGTCGAATCGCATGACAGCCTTGACCGGCTGGAGGACGGAATGCCGATGCCGCAGAGGTTGTCAGCGCAGTCGAGCCCACACGGCATTGCGGCACGAACAGCAAGGGATGGGAAGCGATCGGCCGAGCGGCCCTCGAAGGCCGGGGCAGGGGATCGACGATGCGTTGGTTCAGGTCCGCCAATCTGGTACCCTTTGATAGCGGCTTCGGTCGCCAGTGACAGCGAGTAAAGATGTTTGGCATCATCGGCTTTGATTGCCGCGCAAATCTGGTCGAGATTGGGACAGCTCACTGGTGCACCTTCGGGCTCATAGTGCTTCCTCCTCATCGAGATGAGGATTGCCGGACTTGGCGTAGAACACCAACACGGGTCTGAGATCAAAGCGCGTCCCGGGTGCAAGGCGCTGGACGGACCGGGGCCATGTTTCGGTTGAGACGCCATCGATGCCTCGCGCCAGCGTTCTGGCGAACCGGGGCATTAACGGAGCGACTGTCGGTGCCATGATCGCAGCGGCCGTCGTCTGAAGGGCTAGCGAAGTTCGATTGCGGGCGGGGTAGAAACATCGCGCAGCCGCATAGTCTCGCGCCCGACGGTAGATCACGCAATCGCGCACGAAATCGCAGGCCTGAGCGGCCGCGCGCCGGACCGAGAACCCTTCGTCCGAATATGCCCGCTCCATCGCCGCGCGATAGATCTCTATCCGAGCAAAGAAGGCGCGGTCGACTGGGCTCCAGTCGCCTGCATCCGGTACACGGCCGGCAAAATCCTGCTTGATTTCCTGGTCCAACGCATCAAGCCAGTTCAGCCAAATGCCTTGGAAGACCTCCTTCTCGGTGCGGCGCAGCGCGTCCAGCGTGAAATCCGTCCGCTCCCCTTCCGGGCGTGTCAGGCCTAAATGAAGGCGCACGACGTCGACTGTCTTTGGGCTCAGAACCTCCTTGCCCCAGACCGCATGGCGGCAGCTGGTTGAGAACTTCTTGCCCTTGAGCAGGTAGAACTCGTTGACGTGATAGCGAATGCGTGGCGTCCAGTGGGAGAAGACCTCGGCGTAAAGAGCGGGGTAGAGTAGCGCGTGGTAGAACGAATTGTCGAAGCCGAAGAAATGGACAATCTGCCAATCGCTGCCGGGCATCTCCGCATTCCAGTCGCGACCCAGCGAGCGGCCGAGCGCCTGGATGTTGTAAAGAAAACCGAAGGCCATCTCCGGCCAGACCCAGATCACTTGCCCCGGGAACCCTTCGGCCGGCAGGCCCCAGTCCGAGGGGTGGGTAATGGGTACTGAAAATCCGCCGCGTTGGCGTAGGCGCGCGAAGAGATCCAAGATGCGTAGCGGGACGCCTGATGCCCTTAGATGCCGGTCGATAAGGTCGTAGCAGCGGTCCAGGGCAAGTTCCGGACGGCGGAGGGAGCCGACCAGCGGCGCTTCGGCAGACTGCCGTGACCGCGCTGCACCCAAGTCGTGGCAAAGGTTTGGGGCGCCGCATTCCTCGCAGATGTTGCCAGCGGCGGAGTCGCCGCAATCGGGGCAGAGGCCTCTAACATCCGGCTCATAAAGATAGTGGCCTGTCACAGCATCGAAAAGCGCGGGGCTCTGGCGCAGATCTACCGCCGTGCTGCTCAGAAGAGTTCGGAAACACGCGGCTTGAAATTCGCGGTAACCGTCATCGCCCATTGTGGCTTGGAAGCTGTGGACGTCACAATCGAGAAGTGCAAGCGTGGCGCGAATCTCGTCCGAGTAGTAGCGCGCCACGTTTGCAGGCGTCCATTGATCGGTAGCGGCGCGTGTCGCGACGTAGCTCTGGTAATCGTCGCTTCCGGTCAGGTGATACGCCTCGACCCCTTTCATGCGCAGGAAACGGGTATAGACGTCCGCGCCGAAATAGGGGCCAGAAAGATGCCCCAGATGCAGATCGCCATTTGGCGTTGGCGGCGCGGAGAAGACGAAGGTCGGCCCGCGTGGAGCCGTGGTCTTTGCAGCGGCATCAAGGGCGGCCTCGCCGTCTCGCCAGTAGACATCGACGAAATCCAGGTCTTTGTTCCCTTCGTTGCGCAGCACATGCGCTTCAAAAGGATGGAACAGAACGACGTCGCCGGCCTCGACCGAGATTTCCCCAAGGTCAGTGGTGACCTTGCCCGCACCAGACAGAACCACGAAGGCCTCGATTTCGTCGTGCCGATGGGGCTCGGATGTGACCCCGGGTCCAACCTTTCCGAACGAAAACCCCGTGCGAGCGCTGCCCGTTCCAAGCGTGGCCGTGTCGATGCCGAACGCTTGCGACAGCTCCGTTCGAGAAAACGTGTATTTGCGCATGACAACGAACCTAAGGTGTTGAAGAGTGGGACGGACCTTCGGCTGCCAACGAACAGCCTCAAGTGCACTTCACGGAGAGAAACGGCAGTCCGACCCGTTGGCGGCCCGGCCAGGATAGTGCAGCTCTGGGCCGGCAGCGGGCGACCAAGGGGGCGCTAGTCGGGCTGTAGGCACACAGAAGACCGCTTGCGACCACCTCCACAAGCCACGTGCCAAAGCGTCCGATGCTCCGCGAGCCCGCAAATCAGACCGCCATACCGTCCGCGCATTTTTGAGCGGTCGATCAGTTTCGTGCGCATGCCTCCGCCTGGCTGCGTGAGCTCAATCGCGATAGAAGATGGCATTTGGGGGCTTGAGATTGTCGAGATCGGCCACTTTGCCCTCGGGCGGGTTAAGGGCGCGCTTAAGCACGTTATATTCAGCGCGGGTCGGCCCACCGGTTGAGGCACGCTGGAACACCAAGTAGAGTGTCCGCCGAGAACGATTGCTTTTGTTCGGTCGTGAGTAGTGCGGCGCGTAATCGTCGAAGATGAAGATGTCGCCAGCCTTCCATACTACCGGTTCCCAGGAGAACTTATCGGCGACTTGAGGATAGATCACCCCACCGGCATCCATGGGAAAGACCCCCTTTTTGTGGTTGCCGGGGCTGAAGAAAAGCCCGCCGTTTTCCGGGTCGGAGTCGTCGATGCCTATGGCAACCACGGCATGGACCATCCGGTCGGGGAGTTTGTGTGGAATGTGACAAATGTCCTGATGCGGGAGATAGCCGCCGCTGTCGGGGTAGTGGAAAATAAGCAACTCCTTGAGCCTGCGCGAATCTTCGCCAAGCAAATCTTCGACCGCTGACTTTATGCGCTGATCTTCTAATAGCAAACGACGCAATGGATCATGGAAGTCGAGAAAATTCTCGATCTTGGATATGATCTTTCGATTGTCCGTCGTCTTCTCGAACCACATGAGCCATTTATCATCGCTGACATCCCAGCGTGACACATCTTCGACAAAATTAGAGATATCTTCCTGAGCCGCTGGCGCAAAGAAGCTTTCGAGCCTGACGTATCCGTCTTTCTGCCACTTGTCTCTTTGTGTATCAGTCAGCATGCGAAAAGGCTCCTGTTGGAAAGACTGGTTGGTCGGACCCCAATTAGGGCAGTCGGGCGCTGGCAAGTTGCGGTCCACGGAAACGGTCCCATGCATGTGGGACGGCGATGCTAAGTGCGTTCCGCTCCGACGGATTTTGTCCGCAGAAGCTCGGCGCGAGACTGCCTATGTCATGCTCAACCGGGTCCAGGGCTTCGGTAAACTGGGCCGGATCAATCGGTTCACCCGGTCTAGCCGCTACAAGCATCGCTAAAGGCCTGCACCATCCGCTGACCGCCGACCCAGCCATGGCCCCCAAGACCACGGCGCTCTTTCGTGTGAGCGACCTGGTACGGTCTTGACAACCGTAGGGGAAATGCACGCCCGCAGAATAATGCGATGCGCCGCTTGGTCCAAGAACTTGCTCCGTCACGATGATTTCGGAGAAGCCTCCGGCCTTCGCCGCAGCGGAGGCGGACAACGTTCCCAGGATACCGCCGCCGATGATCAGAAGTTTACGAGTCATATCCCGCTGCCCATTTCTTCGGCTACGGGGGCGGGCCAGCTCTCGATCGAGGTATGGCTAATGAAGCCAGGATGCTCGGGGTTCGCGCATGGCGCGCGCCCAAGAAGGCTATCGAGGATGCGGCGCGCGCGCCAGGCCAGCAGACTTAGGTTCGGATCGGCCAGGCCGCGCTGCCCGAGGCTCGCGTTTTGTACGAAGATGCGTCTGTCACGCGGTCCGTCCCAGCTCACCGAAAAATCCTCGCGAATAGCTAATTCATTGTCGATATGCTCCAGCCGGTGCGCGATAGGTTCCAAGAAGTCTGGCATCGCGTTCTCGTAACCGGTGGCCAGCACGACGATATCAGCCCTGACTTCTTCGACCTCGACCATGCCGGGCTGCAGGGTCAGCCTGTGACCCGCGCCGGCGTTGATGCAGTGCGAGACGGTGCAGCCCGGCCGCAGTGTGATGTCGGATCGGTTTGGCTCGAAAAATGCGTGGCGGTAGAGCGCCTGATAGATCGCCCGCAACGTGCTTTCTGAAATGCCGTCCGAGGCAAGCACGAAACGCCGCAGGAGCAGCTTACGCTGCGACTCGCTCATCGCCGCGAAACGATCCGAAAAGCAGGGCATGAACAACTCGTTTGTGAACGGGCTGTTGTCCAGAGGCAGGTAGTTTTCGCGCTGCGAGACCCAAGTGATCGAGGCAGGCCGCCGTTCTTTCGGCAGGCCGATAAGATGCAACATCACCTCGGCTCCCGATTGTCCTCCGCCGACCACGCAGACATGCTTTCTCCGAACCTCAGGGTGGATGTGCAGTAAAACAGATGAGTGGAACAGGTTGCGTCCAGTCCAGCCCTGGAACTGAGGCGGAATTTGCGCCTGCTTGCCAATGCCCACCACGACGTCTCTGGCGCCGAGAACCGCCTTATCCGTCCGCACCCGAAACTCGCCGTCAAAGCGGATTTCGCGTACTGTCTCACCGCCACGCACAAGTGGGTTCCTGTGGAAGACCCAGTTTAGGTATTGTTCGAACTCCATTCTGAGCACGGCTTCGAACTGTGCGTTCAGGAAGTGATACAGACGCCCGTTCTCGTGCAGGAAGTTTACGAAAGTGTAGGCTGATCGCGGATTCACTAGAGTGATCAGGTCCTTGAAGTGGCTGACCTGGAGCTCCGAGGAATCGAATGCACTGCCTGGATGCCAGCGGAAGTCGACCTGCCGATCCAGGAACACCGCCCCTTTCCCGACTTGCTCGTGTAGCTGACACGCAAGGCTCAAATTGGACGGGCCAGCACCGATCCCAACGCAAGATAACTCCACTGCTTCCTCCTATAGAGTCTTCCCACTAGGCTGCTTGTTCGCGGCGAATATCGGCCACAGCCATTGGGCCCCCTCGCGGACGTTCGGAGCACCGGTCCCGACCGGGTTTGCGAGAATTTGCCCAGCGCGTTCGCGTCGTCGAATGTAGACCGGAGCATTCCAGCGCGGTGAAATCGAGGGGTCAGGCCGGCGACGTGGGGCAACGACGTATGTCTTTCCGTTCGTCTGGATGCCCGCGTCGCCGTCACGCGAGACGCTTTGCAGGCCCATTAAGGTGTTTGAAGCCGGCCCAATCGCCGGCCCGACCATGACGCGCCGGCCTTTCGGCGGCTTGATGGCAGGCGAGAGCGCGGTGTTCACTACGGCGACGGCATTTTCGGTGCGCTTGATCATGGACGACGTCTCGCTGATGCGTTCGCAGAGTCCCATGCATGGGCCGTGCCAGAGAAGGATTCTTTATTAAACAACGGGTTGGCGGATTTACGATCCTGTCCGACATCCGACATTGAGGGGGACGCTTCAGGGCGGCGCCCGATTTCCACTTCGGATAAAATAGTTTTCCGAATAGCTAATCGGGCACCCTCTGCATCAGAATACTTCTATCTTATGGGGACCAGCACAGTCTTCATGAACGGACAGTGCAGAACCCTGCGTCTCTGTCGGACAGATCACGATATGCCGTGTCCATCGAGCTCAGCAGTTGCAAGAGCTGCCAGATCCTTCGCCCTATCGTGCCGTTGCACTGGCTCGATCCCGACATCCTCGGAGGCCGCGATCACGAAGAGTGACGCAAACTCATGTCCGCCGCGAGGCCTCTCTCATGGGAAGCAATTCTCTTTCTTGGTGAAGGATCGATGCTCATGCTCAGATGGTCGCGGATGGGCGGATGCCCGGCCTAAGCGCATCAATGAATCTCTGTACAGATAGCCGGAACAGAATTGGTTATTCTGCCGGTCCAAAGCACGACGCCATTCCATCCCTGCGGCTCAATCCAGGCGGAGGGATGAGGCAGCAGTCTTTTGCGCGCCTACCGGTCGGCCAGGAATGGGAGCCCTCGTAAACGCAGGCATTCGATGATCGCTGCCGCGGAGCTCCTCAGGCCGTGCCGTGCCCGACACCGGCAACGTGGTGGTCGTCAATCGTCCCGTCGCCGATGTCGATCCGAAGCTCGGCCAGTTCGCGGTGAGCTTCACTGCTATTCCGCAGTGCCCACGAGCTCGCACACGAGATTCTATCAGGGCGGTCACGGCTGCACTCGTTGTCGGGTCTGCGACAAAGTCGACATGAGGCACACGGCAGTCAGAGCCATGTCATTGTTGTGAAATGGTTTTCTCGTTTGGCACGACACGTGCAAGACTATCCGCAAACGCGCTGCGGCAAGGACTGAGGAGAAATCATATCATGATCGAGCCCGCCGAACATGCAGTCGCAGCTGCGAAAACTGGGCCTTTCCGAGCCGACATGACGTTGCGGTTATTTTCCAGTCGACACCATACTTCACGATATCCGGACATGACCGTATTCGATTTCCAACCAACGCTGAATGCCCCGCACGATGATCCCTATCTTTGGCTCGAAGATGTGGAAGGAGAACAGACAATTGCCTGGGCCGCCAGCCAGGCCAGGACCCTGGGGCAGCTCGGTGGAACACAGTTCAATCGTGACCAAGACGCGCTGACAGCGATCTTCGACCGTCCCGACAAGATTCCCGTGTTCATGCGGCGCGGTCAGTACCTCTACAATTCTGGCAAGACGGCCAGAAATCCGCCCTCGCTGTGGGGCCGGGACCACCATTGCCGCCTACGCAGATCCTGCTCGCCACCACGAAGCGAGCCGAACGCGCCCACCCAGGCCACGCGCGTAAGATGGTCGCAAAGCTGCAGGCCTCTGGTTATCCCGCTTACTTCTAAGTGAGTACAGGTGGATGATTGCGAGCACGGCGTAAATGTGTGTGCGCGGTCCCACGCACACTGCGCATGAGCGCTCCGCCAATATCACGCAATTCGAGCAAGACTTTTCGTAGTTCAATGCATTTTTTCTGAAGAGCAAGGAGACAATATCATGGCGAGAAACAAAATGCGGGCCGCGCGGGGAGTAACAGCGGCCGTTGTCCTCATCGTGATGGGACAGCAGGCCGTTGCGGCGGACCTTGCGCAAGCTGCTACCGTCCCGAAGGCAGGAGCCTTTGTCACGGAAGCGCCAAGCCCTTGGCAGATCCGGCTGCGTGGGTTGGGGGTCATCACTGAGGATTCGGGTCACGTCAATGCGGTGCCGGGCTCTGGTCTTTCCTATTCGGACACGTTGACGCCGGAACTCGATATCTCCTATTTCTTCACGGACAACATCGCCGCCGAGCTTATCCTCGGCACCACCTACGCCAACATCGAGGGCCAAGGAGCGATCGGCGCGCTGGGCAATATCGGCAAGGTCTGGCTGCTGCCGCCCACGCTCACATTGCAGTATCATTTTACCGATTTCGGGGCGTTCAAGCCCTATGTAGGCGCCGGCGTGAACTACACGATCTTCTATGACCAGGATGCCGGCAGCGCCGATGCTCTCAATGTTGAGAACACCTTCGGCACGGCGCTGCAGGTCGGATTCGACTACATGGTGGATCAGCACTGGGGTGTTAACTTCGACGTGAAGAAGCTGTTCCTCAAGCCAGACTTCGACGTCACCGTCGACGGCGCGAGGCAGACGGGGAAGGCGGAGCTTGATCCCTGGCTGATAGGCGCAGGTGTCACCTACCGCTTCTGATGCGCGACGCAAAGGTGCTGACAGCCGATCTGAGATGAAAGGGCGCCTCAGGCGCCCTTTCCACGCCGACTCTCCACGGGCGGAGTCGGCGTGGAACAGTAGAGGGTGGGGTGTAACCCCTCGGGCGGGGACAACGTCCGAACCTGAGGAACGGTCCTGATCAACTTTATGCAAATCTTCATCCAGCGCATAACAGCCGATTGTCGGGAGACTTGAAGAAGCCGTTATTCGGAGTCGGCGTCACCGATAGGCTGCCCGGCGCCAGGGGCCCGAAGCCGAACGGGACAAGATGGCTGGGCCTGCGAAGAAGACCGGCGCGGTTCCGCGATGTCACGCACGCGGGCCCGTAGCAATTACTTGAAAGTCGGGTGGGTCAGGTCTGTTTGTCGGGCCGAACCAGATCCGTGTGGCTGACGCCGAGAGCCAATGCCAGTTCATAGATCGTGATGATCGTCGGATTTCTTCGGCCTTTCTCTAAGCCGCTGATGTACTGCTGGCTGAACCCGGAAATCTCGGCAAGCTGCTCCTGCGTCAGACGCTTCCTTAGCCTGATGCTCTGCACATTACGTCCGACTAACCTGCGCATATCCATGCACGACAGCCAGCGGATTACGCAGCTTGAGTTTATCAACTATAATATGTAATCCACGTTGAGCATCTAAATCCGCTGGCGGAGGGCTTCGCGGAGGCCGTTTTCCGGAGGTATAACCAGCGATGTTACAGCCTAAGTCGAACACGCCAATTGCCGACGAAGTGCACTGGTCGGACAGCCTCACGGTCTACGATAAATCGCATTTCACGACTTATATGCGGCTCCTAGACGCCTCCGCCGATGATGCAAGCGAAGAAGAGATGGCCCACGTCATCCTCGGCATCGATCCAGCACGCGAACCGGAGCGCGCCAGGAAGGCTCTTCGTAGCCATCTCGACCGTGCGAACTGGATGGTCACTACTGGCTACAAGGAATTGTTCGCCGGCTGAACAATTACACCGTGCGCTCCATGTCCTGGATGGCGCGGCGAACGCCTCCACGCAGAGTCGGCAGGATGCTCACCGGCCGGCCTGAACCTGGCTCGCCGATCATGGTTTCGGCATTTCCCGTTCCACCCCCGGCAGGCGAACCGCCGAGGGCCTGGAGGACGAGGCAGAGGCGACGGCCACGCGCTTGCGGTGGACACAAGGATCTGGCAGTCGGTTGTGTGCGTCAAGTTCTGCAAAATGGGCGATCATGAAACTGGTCATGCGGCTTGGCGTAGAGCGAGCTTCTTGTGCTCGCGCAGATCATCCATGTTGATATAGCGGTTGGCCTCCATCCAGTTTTCGTTGGTTTCGACGGCCAGCGCCCTGACCAGGCGCAGGCAGCTTTCGGCGTTCGGGAAGATGCGCACGACATAGGTGCGCCGGCGGATTTCCTCGTTGAGCCGCTCCAGCATGTAGGTGGACTTGAGGTGCTTGTGATGCTGACGCGGCAGCCGGAAGAAAGTCAGCGTCTGTTCTATGGCTTCTTCCGCCCAGGTGGTCAGCCGCGGGTAGCGGGCGGACCATTTGGACAGCCACGCGGCGAGATCGGCCTTGACCTCGGCGAGATCGCGCCGGTCGTAGAGCCAGCGCAGTTCCTGCAGACAATCGTCGCCGTGCTTCCTGGGCAGGTGATCGAGCGCGTTCCTGAGGAAGTGGACGTAGCAGCGCTGCCATGCTGCTTCCGGGATCACCTCGCCGA
Organism: Mesorhizobium sp. P170090; assembly: GCF_057786115.1. Classification (NCBI taxonomy): domain Bacteria; kingdom Pseudomonadati; phylum Pseudomonadota; class Alphaproteobacteria; order Hyphomicrobiales; family Phyllobacteriaceae; genus Mesorhizobium; species Mesorhizobium sp. P170090. The sequence goes on along the minus strand of NZ_JBYNWH010000001.1, from coordinate 1,944,159 downwards.
TCGCCGCGACCAGGCCGGCATGGTCGTCGGACACGGCCAGTTCGACGCCCTTGAGACCGCGTCGTTTCAAGCCGACGAGGAAGTCCTTCCAGGCCGAGCGGCTCTCGCGATTGGCCATCTCCACGGCCAGGATCTGCCGGCGCCCGTCCCAGTCGATGCCGACCGCGATCAGCACCGCCTGGCTCATGACAACACCGGCTTCACGCACTTTCTCGTAGCGCGCATCGAGGATGAGGTAAGGAAACGGCTCTTGAAGGGGGCGCCTGGCAAAGGCAGCGAGGCTCTCGTCCAGCCGCTTGTTGATGGCCGAGATCGACGAAGCCCAGAACGCATGACCGCACAGCTCTTCCGTGATCGCCTTGACCTTGCGGGTCGACACGCCCTGCACATACATCTCCGCAAGCGTCGCAACCAAGGCCCGCTCCGAACGCTGGTAGCGCTCGAACAGCTCGGTGGAGAAGTGACCCGCCCGGTCCTGTGGAACCCGCAGCTCAAGCTTGCCCACCCGGGTGACCAGGGTGCGGCCGTAGTAACCCGAGCGATACCCAAGGCGCTCAGGCGTGCGTTCGCCCTTCGAAGCACCCAGCGCCTCCTCCATCTCGGCCTCGAGAACCTCCTGCATTACCGCACGGATCACTTCGTGCAGCCCCTCCGGGTTCGAAAGCAGAATGTCTTTGACGGCAGCGCTGGTCGATTTACCTTCTGTCTTGGTCATGGTGGCGTTCCTTCCAGGGAATCGGTGACGTTGAACATCACCAGCCTGCCATGACCGCCCTCTATCAGCGAATTTGCAGAACTCTCAGCACACTACCTGGCAGTCATCCGGGCGTAGCTAAAAAGATGATATACATTAAAGGCCCGCAGCCGGTGTCTCAACTGCCAGGCGGGCAGATCGATAGGGTCCTTATGGCGACGTACGGATTGAGCACCACTCCTCGAACTCGGGGGTTGGAGATGTCGCCCATCACGCCTGAGAGAGTCCGCGAGACAGAATCGCCTCAACGCGCTAGGTCGACGCGCGACGCGACGATGGTGTGGTAGCCTTCCACCGGTCCGGCCGGCCGGCGGCGCTGCCTTCTGCCCAGTTCATGGCCCGGGCCCGCCAAGATCACGACGGCCCGACATCACATCGCCGCCTCATGAACCCGCCATAGCCGAACGGCATCCACCGTCTCGTTGGAGCCGTTGATATGCGGCCACGCCGCGGGTTTTTGTGTGGGTTCTCCGGTCCGCGCGGCCGGCGCGGCGAAGCATGCGCTCCATGGACAGATGGGTGACGGTGACAATTGGGCCGGCACAGCGGGACGGGCCGAACTCGATCATAGCTGTGAAGAGCATCGAGCGCACGGCGGTGCTTTCCCAGACGCTCGGTTCCTTGGGCGCCGTCTTTCCTTCCAACAGCACAAACAGTATCGCAAAACATGGTCGCCCCGCCCGACATTCGTCCGCACATCCGTGGGGCCTCCCCTTGAAAACGCGGTATCGTAGAGGGTGCATGTAATTCGTTGCCAAGTCAGTACCAACCAGCCGCAATAAGTGCATCATGATGCGTCTAGAGGAAAGGATGACCTTGCATTGGAGGCGAATGGCCAGCCGAAAACAGCCTTTGCTCATGCTCAATAGAACCAAAGACGAATTCAGCTTCTCAGAGAATTGAAGATCGTGATGAGGCCAGCAGGGCTACGGCCTGATCCTTGGTGTGCACGCCGAGCTTCTTCTTCACATTGTCGAGGTGGAAATCGACGGTACGCGGCTTGATGCCCAAGATGCAGCCGACAGCCCAAGAGGACTTGCCGCGCGCGGCCCATTGAAGGCATTCATATTCACGAGGTGTCAACGGAACGCCGTCCACTGTTCGATTGCCGGACAGCTTTCGACGAGCATAAATGTGAAAACATGTCGCCATGAGTTGGAGCGCCTGTTCGTATCGCCCAGCAACGCGCAGGGAGGCGGAATTGGGCTTATCAGCGGCAAAGGTCATAGCTGCAACACAGCCTCTGCGATCGATAATCGGGATTGTCAAACCGCACCGGATGCTGAACTGGGCCGCCTCATCGAATAGCTTCTCTTGAGCCGGCAACATCTCAATGCAACGCAAATCCGACCCCGGCCATTGAAACGGGGAGCCGCCACACCGCGCACGTATAATGACGGGATCGACTTTCTGATACTGGTTTTGCAGATAGTGAGCGGTCCAGGGAGGTGGATAATTTGAGATCAGCTTGGGCTCGCCACAAGACTGCAACGGCAAAGACAGATAGGCAAAGGTGAGTAGATCAAGTGCTGCGGCCGCCCCAGCCATGGCATCCCGGAAATCTGTTTCATCGACACTCTCCGACAACTTTTCCAGAAATGTCTCGAAGAGAGGCGGCATGTTCTTCGTCATTGTCCTCGCTCAATCGCTTTGTCCATCTGCTGCGCGCCATTCTGACCTGGAGACTCCGCCATAAGCCGAGCCTGCATAACTGCGGCCGGTCTTAGCAAGCAGAGCTGACGGCTTTAGAATGCCACAAGGCGCTGCGTGATCTTCGCATAGTCGTCACCAACCGCAGCTGCGCTGGACTGTTCGAACGGCCGTCACGGAGAAGCTACAGCATCTTCCCAACGCAATAACGCAATCGGAGAGATCTTCTTGCGAAATGAAATCCTCGCCACCCCTGCATGGTACAATCGTGATCGTCCTGCGCCACCATCATCGGGGCGTTATCAAAAGCCCTCAATCAAATGGTCGCCCGGTGAACTTGGGTCGACAGAGAAGAGGACAACGGAGTAGGCGCATGTCGCCGTTTTGAGGCCAAAGATCCGGGCGTATTGTTGCAACGCTATCTGATTGTTGCTGGGCAGATCGACTCCGAACATTTGCCATGGATAGAGGGGGCGCTGTTCTCCGCTAAATTCAAACACCAATTATCATCTTAAGCCGGGCCCAACCCAAGGCGGCACTATCGCTCGACACTGCTGCGGAGACATTCGATTGAAGGCTCTGAAGCACTTTGCGAAATGCGAAGCAGACGTAAACCCGCAGGCCATGGCAACGTCAATGATGGGCATTCGTGTGCCTTCGATCAGGCGCTTCGCATGGTCTGTGCGAATGCGGAGATAGTGACGCACTGGCGGAACTCCGATATGGGAAGCGAACAAGCGCTCCAGCTGGCGCCGCGATACTCCGGCCCGTTGCGCGACCTCCTCCATTGTCAGCGGGAACTCTACATTTTCCTCCATGATCCGCATTGACATCAGGAGCTTGTCGCTGACACCCGCAAAGGCTAGACCCGACGGCCCGGTCTGGCGGTTTGATCCTGAGCGCTGACCTTGGACAGTCGAGTGGCGGCAGACCTCCTGTGCAATATACCCGCCGGCATGGCTGCCGATCAGATCGACGGCCAGGTCAAAAGCTGCCAGTTCTCCTGCGCAGGTTGAAAACTGGCCGTCCTTGACAAACAGGGAATCGCTTATGCGGGGTTGGTTGAATACTTCGGCAAAAGCAGCGAGCCGCGACCAGTGTATCGTGCAGCGTGTACCTGCCAGAAGCCCCGTACGAGCGAGCAGCCATGTCGCTGTCCCCACCGCAGATATCGGCACCGCGCGACGCGCCATCGTTCGCAGAAATCCGTTGAGCTCAGGCGTCAGTTGCTGTTCTACCGGTTCGCCCGTTACGATAGCGAGCTGGTTCGGTCTTCGATCGTCGGAGCCGAAAACCAGTTCGTCTATCGTGACATCAACAGCAACCGAAAGGCCGTTGGCGCCCTCGATCGGCCGAGCGTCAAGCCCCGCGATGCGCCACCGGAACAGCGGCAGGCTCGACACCGTGTTTGCGATGCGAAAGGGTTCAATATAGGCGTGAAGCGCCAGGTGCGAGAACCCGGGTAAGACCAGAACCACCAGGTCAAACGGTCGATCGGCCGCCGCCGGTTTCTTCGGCGTGGCCAACGACGTGATTGCTCTAACGTTGGCGGGTGCGTTCACTAGGATCCGTACGTGGCTACTGGCTGACCGAACATGCCGGGTTCCGGTTTGATGCCGAGGCCGGGCAGTTGCGGTACGGCGATGTGACCGTTTTCGATGACAATCGGATTCTTCGCGTCGAAATGTCCTTCGATATATTCCTGCGCGATCCAGGCGCCCTCAAAACGGCGCGGCTCCACAGTGGAACCTAAGTGCACGCAAGCCGCCGCGATTATGTCGCCACCCCATGCGTCATCACAACTGTGCGGTAGCGAGCGGATGGCGCAAACGTCGCGGATTGTCGCCATTTTGGTGAGGCCGCCGAGACGCGTGACCTTGAAGCCGAAGCCGTCCGCTATGCCGAGGGAGATCGCCCTGAGTACTGCGTTCTGATCTTCGGTGCTCTCGTCCAAATATACCGGATGCGTCACCCTGCCCTTCAGGGTGGCGATCTCATCCATAGTATTGCAGGGTTGCTCGAAAACGAAGGGGATCGCGTGGCAAAGCCGGTCAAGATGAATGGCGGCAGCGACAGTGAGCCCCCTGTTGCCATCCACTGCGAGACGCGCTTTGTAGCCTACCGTTTCCCAAACCTTGTGAATCGAGGCCACATCCTGTTCGAGATTCCGCCCCGAGATTTTGACCTGCAGGCGTGGATAACCTGACTTCACCTTGTCGGCGGCTATCCTGGCCGTTTCGTCAGGCGGGCCAACAATGAGCGAATAGTAGGCCGGAACACGGTCGACGAGCGCGCCTCCCAGCAGTGTCGAGACCGGCACTCCAAGCCGCTGGCCGAGAACGTCAAGGAAGGCTATGTCGAACGCTGCCTTGGCATAGCCATGCCCGTTCAAGCGCTCGTCCATGCATTTGGTGAGGAGCCTGATCGAGGCAATCTCGGCACCCATAAGACCTGGGGCGATCTCGGCAATCGCCGCGCGTGCGCCGAGCGCGTGATGCGGCTGATAAACCGGCCCGACCGGGCAGGTTTCGCCCCAGCCAGTCAGTCCGTCATCGGTGCCAATCTCGACTATAGTGCTGTCAAGCGCGTCTACGTCGTCGCTGGCCATTCGGTAGGTGCCACCTTTAACGGGTAGCTGGACCTTATAGACGTTGATCTGGTCAATGCGCATGAGGATGCTCAGTATTCCTCGTTGAGCGCGTCGACAGCGGGGATTTCCCGCGAGCGCCGATCGATATACGCGCGCAATTCCTCGTCCTTGGCGATGTCGAGCTTTGGTTCTTCATATTCGGCCAGAAGGCGGCGCGCATGCTCCAGGGCACGCTGCTTGATGTCCTTTGAGCCATCAGCGTACCACTGCTCAACCGAGTTATTGTCGAAGAGTTTCGGAATAAAGAAAGCCTTCTCGAAGTTCGCCTGTGTATGCGGATGGCCAAAGTAATGGCCGCCTGGCCCGACGTCGCGGATCGCAGCCAGGGCTTCATCGAAATCGTCCCACTGGATGCCTTGTGTCATGCGATAGCCCATCGCGCAGACTTCGGCGTCGACAACGAATTTCGCGATCGAGCAGTGCATGCCGGCTTCATTCCAGCCAGCAGAATGCCAAATGTAGTTTGCACCTGACAGCAGCACGGCCATCATGGTCATCGCACTTTCATAGCCAGCTTGCGCATCGAAGATCTTGGCGCCGCCAAGCAAGTTCGAAGTGCGCCATGGCACGTTATAGCGACGAGCCATCTGGCCGATCATGAAATTCATGAGCGAAATCTCTGGCGTTCCCGCCATCGGCGCTCCCGATTGCATCGACACGGTCGATAGGTAATGCCCATAAATCGCAGGGCAGCCCTCGCGCACCACCTGCGTGTAGGCAAGTGCGGAAAGCGCTTCCGCATTGAGCTGCGCCACTGCCGCCGCGGTCGAGGCTGGCGTGTTCGCGCCGCCGAGAACGAAGGGCGAGCACAAGACGGGCTGATTGCGCCGGCAGAAAGCTCGCATGCCGCCCAGCATGACCTGGTCCCACACCAGCGGCGAGTTGCCATTGCAGTTTCCGGTGGTGACTGCATGGTTCTCAAGGAAGCCTTCACCGAAAAGGATTTCGCACATGTCGAGCACGTCCTCGGCATTCTTGGGCGAGGTGGTCATGCCCATGAAAATCTTGTCGGAATGCTTTATTGACGAATAGGTGATGTGCAGGTGCCGGTGCGCGACGACAATGTCCATCGGTTCGACGATGTGGTGAGCCGACGAATGTAGCGCCGGCATCATATGGGCAAGCTTGTGGAAGGTCCCAAGGTCCGCGATCGTCGGGCCACGCCTCACATCATCGAGATCGCGCATGTACGGCGCGCCTGTCATGGGCACGAAGATTGATTTGTCGCCTCCGAGTTCGACATTCTTCGCCGGATCGCGCGCGAAATATTCGACGTTGGGGGGAATGGTCTTGATGAGCTCCATGACCAGGCCGCGGTCGAGATGAACGCGGTCATCGGCGCGCACGTCCGCTCCGACTCTCTTCCAGTCCTCAATCGCGATCGGATCGCGAAACACCACGCCTACTTCTTCCAGGATAGAGAGAGAAGCCTTGTGAATGCGTTCGACCTGCTCGGCATCCATCGGCTCTACCACCGGCAGGCCGCGCTTGAGCGTCGGCAACATGTCGACCTTTGGTGCGGTGCGGATCGTCCGCCTCGCTTCCCGCCCGCCTCTACGAGAGAGCTGTAGTTGAGCAGTCATGCCGGCCTCCAGACAAATATGTCGCGACCGAAACCGGACCGCACTCAACCATTGCCGGAGCTTTGAGCCTTGACCTACTGCAAAAGTCTCATGCGAGTGTTGACTAAAGGGCAGGCTGGGCCGCCGGCTCACTCACCCGGACTCGAGAGATGGTCGGGTGGAGCAGCGGCGGAGCTTTCCACGTCGCAGCTCAGCCTTACGGATACCGCGGAAACTTGGACGTAATCGGCCATGACCGTAGGCATCCCGACAGGCAGAGATGATGATGCATTGCCGCAAAGCGAGCGAACTAAAGTCAATCGGGAGGCGACTTTTTTGCGTCGGCTGGCTCCCGCGGTTCCGTGGTAGCACGTTTCTTGCTTGGTGCCGGGCAAGAACAGAATAGCCCATTCCCGGATCAGACGAGGTGAACAAAAACGACAACCTCGGACTCATCTAGGCATCAGATGAGTAGCGACAGGAGGATTTGAATGCCAAGGCCAAATCTCGTCAATAATGTACTCAGCGCGAGCACGTCGCGCAGAACCTTGCTGAAAGCAGGCGGCGCCGCCGCGCTTGTCATGAGCGGCCTGACGACGGGCGCCAGGGCCGACGCGTCCCGGCCGCTGGTCTATGCCTTCGCGGCATGGTCCGACGCGCTGGCAATCACCTATGTCGGCGCGAAGCTCATCGAGGACAATTTCGGCTACAAGGTCCAGCCGCTGCAGGCGGAGCCAGGCGTGATCTATGCCTCGCTTCAAACCGGGAAGGCCGACCTCTATTCGAACTCCTATATGCAGGGGATGGGCCCGCTGAAAGGCGCCTATCACGGCGGCCAGGCGGACTATGTAAAGAAAGTCGCCGGTTCCATCAAAGTCGTCGGCGTTGCGGAAGGCCCGATGACGCAGGGCCTTGCCGTTCCGGACTATGTAGACATCAAGAGCATCGCCGAGCTCAACGACCACGCCGACAAGTTCCCAGGCGGCATCATCGGCATCGACGCCGGCTCCGGCCTCATGCAGTCCGCGGATGCAACGGTGAAGGCTTACGGTCTCAAGCTCAATCTGGTCCCGGGCAGCGAAGCTGCCATGGAAGCGGCCTTCCAGCGGGCTTACTCGAAGAACGAACCAATCGTGGTCACCACTTGGGAGCCGCTCCCGATGTGGAGCAAATTCAAGATGAGGTATCTCGAGGATCCCAAGAAGACGATGATGTCAGAGCCCTTCTACTGTTTCCACGTTACGTCGAAGGACTTTGAATCGAACTTCCCGAAGGCCCAGGCATTTTTGACAAGGTTCCACATCCCGAATGGCGAGGAAGCCAAGATCATGGGCTGGATCGACGGCGGGATAAAGCCTGAAGACGCCGCCTCAAAGTGGATCGGCGAAGTGAAAGGCAAGGGCATTATCGAGCCGTGGCTCGCCTGATCCCGAAGCACGCATCCTCCCAAGAGTGCGGGGTCCGCGCCGACCCTGCATCACCACCTGTATTATGCGCGGGAGCCTCGAATGAGCACGCGAAAGCCGGCCGTCGAGATCAAGGATCTCTACAAGATTTATGGCGGCAACCCCGAAGTGAAACTGGACAGACTGCGTTCGGGCGCCTGCGGCCCCGACGAGGGCGGCGGTTTCGTCGCGCTCAACAACATCAACATGACCATTGAAACCGGGAAAATCTTCGTCGTAATGGGTCTCTCAGGCAGCGGGAAATCGACCCTTCTTCGCTGCATCAACCGCCTTGTCGACCCCACTGCCGGCCAGATAGTGGTCAATAGGCAGGACATCACGAAAGCCGGCAAAAAGGAACTCCGCCAGATCCGCTCCAGCATGATCGGAATGGTGTTTCAACATTTTGCGCTCCTGCCGCACATGTCGGTCATCGAAAATGTTGCGTTTGGGCTCCGTGTCGCCGGGGTCGGACGCAAGGAGCGACGCGAGCGCGCAGGCAAGGCACTCGAACTCGTAGGGCTCAGCGGATGGGGCGACCGAAAGCCGTCCAACCTTAGCGGCGGCATGCGCCAGCGCGTTGGCCTGGCGCGTGCCCTGGTGATGGACACGCCGGTGCTACTGATGGATGAGCCGTTCAGCGCGCTCGACCCGCTCATTCGCGAGGAGATGCAACAGGAGTTGCTTCGGCTTCAGAGCACTCTGAACAAGACGATTGTCTTTGTGACACACGACCCAAACGAAGCGGCAACGATCGGTGACCGCATCGCTATTCTCCTCAACGGAGAGGTCGTCCAGGAAGGCCAGCCGATCGATATCGTGCTCTCCCCCGCCAGCGACTACGTCAGGGACTTCGTGCGGGGCATCGATGTCTTCAAGGTGCTGTCGGCTGGCCAAGCTATGGACGCCGTCTGCCCGCCGGTGGAACTGGCGAACAGGCCGATCTCGGAATGGACGAAACATCTGTCGAAAGACTTCGTAAAGCTCGCGCCCGACGATCTGGTCGCCCCCTATCTCGATGAGCTGGCGAAAGAGCAGCGCGCTTTTATCGTGGTTCAGAACGACGGAACGCCCGTCGGGACGGTTACCCCTAAGTCCGTTCTCAGAGCGCTCGCGGCCCATTCCTCGTTAGCCGGCGCGACGCCGAAGATCGAGAAACCGAAAGCTGCCGACACGACGAGGGCAAACGCCGTGGCAGAACGCGCGACACAATAACGATTCAAACGACTCTAGCTGAGGATCATGAGGATGGATTTTTCGGAGTTTGCAGGCACGGTTGCCGCGTCAATCGACGAGTTCACGTCCTACCTCTCAATGCATTTCGGATTTGTCTTCGATTTCATCTCGACCGTGATCCTGGGCATACAGCAGCCCTTGGCCACGGTCCTGACGAGTGCGCCGCCCTGGCTGAGCATCACGACCGTTATGGCCGCTGGTGTCCTGCTCGCGCGGCTCTCGCTGGCTATCCTCAGTGGATGTGGGCTGGCCTTCATCCTCGTCATGAATCTCTGGGCGCCGGCGATGGTGACACTGTCCCTGGTGCTTACGGCAGCCGTTGTCGCCCTGGCCATCGGGATACCAATCGGCATTCTCATTGCTGAATCGAAGCGCTTGAACGCGGTGGCTGAGCCAATACTCGACTTCATGCAGACGATGCCTCCGTTCGTGCTGCTCGTTCCAGCCGTGTTCTTCTTCGGCGTTGGAACGGTTCCGGGCATCGTTGCGACGATCTTCTTCGCCATGCCGCTGCCGATCAGGCTCACGGCCCATGGTCTCAAGATGGTTGAGCCGGAAATGGTCGAGGCGGGGGAGGCCTTTGGCGCAAGTCGCCTGGCCGTGCTGTTCCTGATCAAATTGCCGCTGGCGTTCCGCTCGATTATGGCAGGCGTCAACCAATGCGTGATGATGTCGCTATCCATGGTCATCATCGCCTCCATGATCGGCGCTGGCGGCCTGGGCGACGAAATCATTCGGTCGATCTCTCGTCTCCAGGTTGGGAGGGGCGTCGAAGCTGGCCTTGCGGTCGTTGTTTTGGCAATCCTGATCGATCGCATCACCAGGCGGATTAGCGAGAAAGTTGATCCGAGGGCCTGACAAACATGAAGCCCGGTCAATGGCGGGCTTCTCCTCGTCACGCAATCGGCAGTGGCAACTTCTTGGTGCGTCCCCCATCGATGACGTAGACCTGCCCGGTCACGAAGGAGCTTTCTTCCGAGGCAAGCCAAACGGCAAGGTTTCCGACATCAGTCGGCTCACCAAGACGTCCAACCGGATGCATTGCGAACAGTTCCCTGCGGACACGCGAACCGTCAGCCATGCTGTCGATGTAGATCTCACTGAGGTCAGAATTGATCCAGCCCGGCGCAATGGCATTGCACCGGATACCCTCGTGCCCATGGTCCACGGCGACGGCTGCTGTAAAGCCGTGAATGCCAGCTTTCGAAGCGGAATATGCAGGGTGACCCGGATTAGACGCCAAGCCTTCAATCGAGCCGATGTTAACAATGCTTGCAATGCCTCGCTTGCGAAGATGCGGCATTGCCGCCTTCGTTAACAAAAATGGGGCCTTGAGGTTGATCTTCATCATCTGGTCCCAGTCCGTCTCGGTCATTTCCTCGACGGTCTTCTCGAACATGATCCCGGCGTTGTTGACGAGGATGTCAAGGCCGCCAAATCGCTCGACGACGGCCTGAACGGCCGAAACGATGTGCTCGGAGTTCGCAAGGTCCGCCTTCACGTAAAAGGTGCGATCGTTGAGGATCTCGTCGGGTGGCGGGTTCCTCTGCACAATGGCAACCTTGGCCCCTTCCTCCACGAAACGTCGCGTGATGCCGGCGCCGATGCCACGGCCGCCGCCAGTGATGATGGCAATTCTTCCTGCAAGTCTGTCAGCCATGGGGTGTCCTCAATAGACCGGCTTGGCGCCGTTCACTTCAACGGCCGTGCCGGCGATGTAGCGGGCGGCATCGGAACTCAAGAAATACACCGCATCGGCGATGTCTTCCGGCTCAGCAATGCGCCCGAGCGGAACCGTCTTGTTGAGCTCCGCTATGGCAGTGTCGGGATTGAAGCCGCGCTTGGCGAAGCCCGTGCGCAGCATCGGCGTGTTGACCTCATTTGGACACACCGCGTTGACTCGTATCCGGTCACCGGCATGATCGCGGCCAAGGCACTTCGAGAACGCTGCTACTGCCGCCTTGCTGGTGCAGTAGGCGGGATGCCCGGGTCCGGGATAAAGTCCCCAGCACGATGCGATGTTCACGATCGCGCCGCCGCCGTGGCCCGTCATATGGCCGATCGCCCTTCGGCATGTGTAGAATATCGATGTGAGGTTGATGTCGAACGTCCGCTCCCAATCCTCATCGGTCGTCTCGAGGATATTGCCCCTCGTGATGATCCCCGCATTGTTGACGAGCACGTCCAGCCTGCCTGTGATCTGGATGGAATAGTCGATCAAATCTTCGCAATAAGCCTTGTTCCTGAGGTCGCCGGCCTTGCTCCAGACATTCTGTCCGATTCGATTGAGTTCGGCCTCGAGCTGGTCTAGGCCAGCCTGGTCGGCGTCTCCGGCAATCACATGAAAGCCGTTCGCGACGAACTGCTTGGAGATCGCTTGGCCGATACCTCCCGCCGCGCCTGTGATCACCGCCGTTTTCTTTTCAATGCCAGTCATAGCTCAAGCCATCTCTGAGAGGGGAAGTTAGGCTCATAATCTCTCAACGGCGGGCGAAGACCAGTGGGGCGGCCCTGCAAAAGTCTCACTCCCTTGTTGAGTAGTTGAGCCCAGATATTGCCATGGACATGCTAAGGTGTAGCTGCGTCGGACATGGGCTTGGGCAGCGTCGCAGATCGCGCAGCAGGGTGCGTACCGTTTCCCTATGTTGTGGAGATGGCTCGGGGATCGCAGCCATAGTCCGTCACTTATAAATGATTTGCCGATATCTTGGGGTTCGCTTGCCCAATCTGTCGCGCCGGGCGAATATTGAAGTGTTTGGAGCTTGAGATGGTCCGCCGCTACTATGACCTTCCGTCCCTGACTGCTTTGGCTGTTTTCGAGGCGTCTGCCCGGCACTTGTCATTCAAATTGGCTGCTGCGGAACTGAACGTTACTCCCGGCGCCGTGAGCCGGCAGATCAAGGCGATCGAGGACGAACTCGGAGTTCCGCTGTTTACCCGATTAGGAACCGGTGTGGCGCTGACAAGCGCCGGCGAAGACCTTTACGGCGTGTTGGCTACCGGTTTTTCGCGGGCCGCAGATATCGTCCGAAATGTGAAACACGGTGACCGTTCCAAGAACGTCACGCTGGCATGCACGGACGCCTTCGCGTCAACGTGGCTGATCCCGCGAATGCCGGATTTTTGGACGAGGTACCCGGATATCGCTGTTGACCACCTTATCTCGGACAATCCCCGCGATTACCGCCGCGCCGAGGTCGAATTGCGCATCCGCTACGGGTTCGGATCGTGGTCGAATGAAGATGCTGAGCTCCTTTTCAATGAAACAATCTACCCGGTATGCGGGCCTGGGTTTGCAAGCAGGCACCGCGATGCAACGGCGGAATCCTTGGCCGATCTTCCCCTGCTGCATGTAGATTGGGTGGATCCCGACTGGGCTGGCTGGGACGAGGTCCTCCGACGCGCGGGGGTCTCGAATGGTCCGACCCGCGGTCGGCGCTTCGGCAAGTTCTTCGTTGCGCTTCAGGCAGCTCAGGCCGATCAAGGGGTGGCTGTTGGGTGGCATCGCCTTGTCAAGGCGCAGATTGACGACGGAAAACTCGTCAGACTGACGGATCTCGAGCTCCCAGCCCCTGGCAGCTACTATCTCACATGGTATCAAAATCGTACGCTTTCCCCTGCCGCCCAGAGCCTGCGTAGCTGGATCCGGGAAGTGGCGGCGCAAGAACGAGAAAGCTACTAGAGCTCTCTGCCGGCGCGCTTCTGCATCGCCCACAACTTCATCGGCGCGCCGATCGAAATCAGCGGTTCTGGATAAAGCTGAATCGGGCTTGGCTCTTTCAGGGCGTCTGCAACCATTGGCTCGTTACTGCCAACGGCAAGATCGGCAGCCAGCATCCCGTAGAGGGTGCCCTGAACCGTTCCCAGGCCATTGCAGCATCCGGCAACGAAGACTCTGTCTTCAATCTCGCCGAATGCTGGCGCGGAATTGAGAGAGAGACACAAGTGGCCTCCCCAGCGAAATTCCATCGGTGCTTGACCCAGCATCGGGAAGCGCGACTGGAATGATCGGTCGTGCACGGCGCCGATCCGACGGATCTGCTTCTCACTGGTGGACATGTCCGGATTATAGGTGAAGGTGTTGCGGACGACGATCCGATCGCCGATCCTCCGGATGGTTGATCCCATCGGATCGGCCGGGATCAAGCCCCAATGCGGCTCACCTCCGACCGCTGTCTGTTCGCTCTTGGAAAGCGGCCTCGTCATGCTAGCGTAGGTGAACACGTGCAGCAGGCGATTCTTAAAGTAACCAAAACTTTCGAGATGACCATTGACTGTCAGTATCAACCGCGGCGCGGTGATCTCGCCCTCAGCCGTCTTGGCAGTATGCAGTTTGCCGGTCTGTAAAGATGTGACCGGGGAATTCTCGAATAGCTGCACACGCCTCGACAAGCCTTGGGCGAGTCCACGTATGAAGCCGGCCGGCTGTGCCATTACCGTTCCCGGCGTGAAGGTGCCGCTGAGGAAGAAGTCGGTACCGGTGATTTCCTTCAACTGCGGCCCGTCGAGCCGCTTGAATGGCTCGCCTAGCCCGGTCAGGTGCTTTTCGAATTCGCGCAGGACCGCAACACCGTGATCAGTTGCAGCTCCATGGTACTTGCCGGCTCGAACGAAGTATTTCTGCAACCCGTATTCGTCCGCAGCCGAAGCAGAGAATTCGATCGCGGCCCGGTTCATGCGGATGCGCTTGCGGTCTTGATCCTGCCTTCCGCCGTAATGCTCCCCACCGAGCTCGTGCGGAAGGTCGATCATGAAGCCGGAGTTGCGCCCGGCAGCACCCCAGCCGACGCGCTGAGCGTCTAACACCACTATGCGCTCGTTCGGCACCAGTTGTGAGAGGCGCCGCGCGGCCGCCAAGCCAGCAAATCCAGCTCCTACAATGAGCCAGTCCGCCTTATGACGGCCGCGCAGCACCTCAGGTGCCTTGGGAGGCGGCAGAATACCGTACCAACCGGGCATGGATGTATCCGCAGGCGTGCGGACAGCCTCATAATCGCTCATCGGTGCGACCAGGCTAGTCTACCGAACGAGAGACTTTAGGATCGGAGATGTCCGCCCAGATGGTCTTCAGTTCAGTATATTGGTCATGGGCATGCAATGACTTGTCTCTTCCCCCGAAGCCCGAAAGCTTGAAGCCGCCGAAGGGAGTCGAGACATCCCCTTCGCCGTAGCAGTTGATCGTCACCGTCCCGGCGCGAATGTCCCTTGCGATGCGATGCGCCTTGCCGAGATTGGCGGTAAAGATTGAAGCTGCAAGCCCGTATTGAGTATCGTTAGCGACCCGGAGCGCCTCGTCAGCGTTGGCCACTTTGATTACCGACAGCACTGGACCGAAAATCTCCTCTCGCGCAATCGTCATTTCGGGCGTGACATCGTCGAATACGGTCGGCTCGATGAAATAGCCTTTGCCATGCTTGTGGGCGTTGCCGCCCGTGACGATCCTGGCGCCTTCCGCCCGCCCCTTCTTGATGTAGCCCATGATGCGGTCGAACTGCTCCTTGGACACAATGGCGCCCAGCCGATTGCCCGGATCCAACGGCTCGCCCATGGGCCATTCCTTGAGCTTGTGGAGGACCGTTTCCACCAAGCGGTCCTTGATCTTCTCGTGCACGATCACGCGGGAATTGGACGAGCAGTTCTCGCCCATGTTCCAGAAGACGGCCTGGGTGACATGCTGCGCCACAACATCGAGATTCTCCGCGTCTTCCAGCACGATGCATGGGTTCTTTCCCCCGCATTCGAGCACGATGCGCTTAAGATTGGACTTGGCGGAATATTCCAAGAATTTCCGGCCGACGTCAGTTGAACCGGTGAAGGCAACCATGTCGACATCGGGATGCACGCCGAGTGCCTTGCCGGTCACTTCGCCCGGACCAGTGACGATTTGCAGGACGCCTGATGGCAACCCGGCCTCATGCGCCAGTTCGGCGATCCGCAACGTCGACATGTTGGTCTGCTCGGCCGGCTTGACAATGACGGAGTTGCCCGTCGCAAGTGCCGGACCGATCTTCCAGGCCAGCATGAGGATCGGGAAATTCCAAGGCAGAACGCAGGCGACTACGCCCAGCGGCTGGCGCACGATCATCGACACGACATCGTCGCCCGAAGGTGACGTCTGGCCATAAAGCTTATCGGTGGCTTCCGCATGCCATTCCAAGCAATGCAGGGCTTCGGGGATGTCTATGGTTTCGACGTCGTAGATCGGCTTGCCGCTTTCGAGCGTCTCAAGCACGGCAAGCTCATGGGCGTTGCGTTTTATCAGCTTTACCAGGCGCCGCAGCACGCGCTTGCGCTCGCTCGGATGCGCACGCGACCAAGCGCCCGATTCGAAGGCCAGTCGTGCCTTCTCGACAGCGAGATCGACATCGGCCTGGCCGCAGGAAGCGATCTTGGCGATGACCTGCCCTGTCGCGGGATTGATGGTCTCGAAAGTATCCCCAGATTGTGCCGCCCGCGCTTTGCCGTTAATTACTGCGCTGGTCGGCAGTGGCAGGCTGTCGGCTAGGTTCTGGTACTCATCACGCGTTAATAGCGATGACATTCTCGGAAGCCCTCTTCTGGGATTTTGCAGTGATTGACGCGATGACTGCCTTAAGGGTGCGGATCGTCGACTCGAGTTCCCGCTTCTGTTCGTCGCCGAGTGCCCGCATCGGCAGGCGCACGGGCCCAGCGGGCAATCCAGCCAGCTCGCACCCGAACTTGATGCTCTGGACGAATTTGCCGCCCTGTTCGAGAAGCCTCATCAGTGGCAGAAGCGCCGACATGATCTGCCGGCCCTTGGTGAAGTCCTTCTCGATCACGCAGGCTTCGTACAGCGCGAGGTGCTCTGCCGGCAGGCAGTTGCCGGCGCCACAGACCCACCCTTTTGCGCCCCAGGCGAAGAATTCGAGCGCCTGATCATCCATGCCGCAGAACAGGTCGATATGCGGATAGTCGCGAGCCAAGGCATGCAGCTGGTTCATGCTGCCGCTAAATTCCTTGATGGCACAGAAATTGGAGCTGCGACCGACGCGGTCCAGGAACTCTAGATCCATCATCGTTCCAGTGCGACCGGGGTAGTTGTAGAGCATCACCGGTAGATTGGCGGCCTTGTCGATCGCAAGTGCATGATTGGCAAGTTCGAGCTGCGTGGGAACAGCGTAATACGGCGAGCCGATTAGAATGCCGTCGTACTTGAGGTCCTTTGCAATTAGCCCGTATTCAATGCAGTCGTCGGTGCGAATGGAGCCGACGCCGGCGATCAGGGGCATCTTCCCCTTCACCACGCTCCTCGCAAGCTTAAGCAGGCTAACACGCTCGTCGCGTGACTGGGCGTAGTACTCTCCTGTCGTACCACCAACGATGATACCGTGGACCCCAGTTGAGACCAAGTGCTCGACCATGACGCAGAAGCCTTCACGGTCGATCGATCCGTCCGCATGAAAGGGCGTTGTGACGGGCGGAATAACGCCTTTGAACGACATCTGCCTGACTCCAATTCGGGCTATTGGCCAGTGTTATATGCAAGCTGAGGAGCGGCGGCAGTCGAATTAAATTCACCTGGCAGGGAACTTTTTTGCGGCTCGGGCTGATCGAGCATACCTGCGAGAACCGGCGTATGGCCGCAGCCGCCTGACACGAGCAAGTCGCTCATCGACGGCTACTAACCCTTGGCCAATCGGGGATTATGATGGTACATCGTCTTGGCTCGAGACTGTTGAGAAACTCCAGAAGGTGGTATCGTCACCTCAAATCCGGGGTTTTGTTTGATATCTAGTCACGAGAGCACGCAGTATCGTTCGATTGTCTCGAGCCGCGATCGAAGTACGCTTGAGAGCCTGTTGAAAACAGTCCCATGCCGCGGCGAAGCGTGAGCTCATAACGTGTCATTGGAGCATCGACCAATTCGATGCGTAGCAACTCCGCGAGCGCTCCGCCGGTCGTCGCTTACGGCGACGGTGAAAGGTCGCGCAGGTCGTCCATATTGATGTATCGGTTGGCCTCCATCCAGTTTTCATTGGTCTCGACGGCCAAAGCCCTGACCAAGCGCAGGCAGCTTTCGGTATTGGGGAAGATGCGCACGACATAGGTGCGCCGGCGGATTTCCTCGTTGAGCCGCTCCAGCATGTTGGTGGGTTTGACGTATTACGCAATCTAATCTACCGATCCACCTCGAGGAGCCACTCGAATTAAACTCAATCGGCAAGCTATATTTTTGCCTCTCCGCAAGGTTTAGATACGTGCTAGTCGTCCCTAACCCTTTGATCGTGCGCTGCTAATCGGCGAGTCCAAAAGCTGACGACTAAACGGCCCGCAGCCAAGTAATTTGCCTGTTGGCAAAGGAACAAAACATGAGCGTCACAAACCGTGAACTTGATAGCAGGCGCAGAGCGGCGGTTCCCAGTGGTGTAGCGTGCGCGTTCCCAATATTTGCTGATAGAGCTCTTAACGCAGAGCTTTGGGACGTTGACGGACGACGTTACATCGACTTCGTGGGTGGAATGGGTGCCCTCGCTGTTGGTCATTCGCATCCTGGAATCGTAGCAGCGGTTCGCGATCAGTTGAATCGCTTCACTCACACCTTTTTTGGAACTGCCCCATATGAAGGCTATGTTGCCTTGGCCGAGCGACTAAATGCTCTTGCACCGATGGCTCCAGCCAAGACCCTGCTCGTTACAACAGGCGCGGAAGCAGTCGAGAACGCAGTTAAGATCGCTCGTTACCACACGGG
Organism: Mesorhizobium sp. P170090; assembly: GCF_057786115.1. Classification (NCBI taxonomy): domain Bacteria; kingdom Pseudomonadati; phylum Pseudomonadota; class Alphaproteobacteria; order Hyphomicrobiales; family Phyllobacteriaceae; genus Mesorhizobium; species Mesorhizobium sp. P170090. The sequence continues at coordinate 1,926,152 of NZ_JBYNWH010000001.1, read as the reverse complement.
CCGCCGGGGAATTATTGTGTTTAGCGGAAGCTTTCATGGCCGAACGCTCCTGACGCTAGGAATGACAGCCCAAGTAAACCCTTACAAGATGGGTTTTGGTCCATTTCCAGGAGACATTTATCGTGTTCCGTTCCCGTACGCTTATCGCGGAATCAGCACGCAAGACGCCCTGTCAGCCCTCCATGCTCTGTTTGAAACAGAACTCAATGCCTCAGAAGTAGCCGCAATTTTCATTGAGCCGGTGCAGGGCGAAGGTGGATTCCTGCCGGCGTCCTCTGAATTCCTTAAAGCCCTTAGACAGATCTGCGACACTCACGCCATAGTTTTGGTCGCTGATGAGGTCCAGTCGGGTTTCGGACGGACGGGCAGGCTTTTCGCCATAGAAAACTTTGACGTTCAGCCGGATTTGATAGCTGCCGCCAAGAGCCTTGCGGGCGGCCTGCCACTTGCAGCCGTGATCGGCAAGGCCGAGATCATGGACTCGGTTCACCGAGGGGGGCTTGGGGGCACTTACGCGGGTAATCCATTGGCATGCGCAGCCGCACTGGCAGTCCTAGACGTTGTTGAGAACGAAGGATTGCTCACTCGGGCGGAAGAAATCGGTGCGCGCCTACAAGCGGGATTCGAGCGCCTCCGAATTAGAAGCAACCATGCAGAGATCGGCGAGATCCGGAGGCTCGGCGCAATGATTGGCATAGAATTGGTTACGGATAGCGTCAGCCGCGAGCCGGCGACAGATGTCACCGCGAGAATCATCCAAGAAGCCGCTCGAAACGGCCTGCTGCTGGCCTCGGCAGGACGCTTTCACAACGTGATCCGCTTTCTTGTGCCGCTCACAACTTCGAACGACATTTTGGACGAAGCCATATCTATCCTTGGTCGATCAATGGAAGATATGTCTGAACTCCAAGCCTAGCGCGAAGGCGAGGGACGCGGAGGTAACCAGTGGAGCCGCCGACCGCCTCGTAATTCTGATCTGGCGGGTCGGATTCACACCGCCCCCTTTCGGCACAGTTGATCTATGAGTGCTGCGCCGATTTGGCAGCGCCCTGTCGTCGGGAAGCACGCCTTGGAGATCGGGCGCCCAAAGTTGTGTGCCCGGAAGCGAATGTTGTGTTCCTCCGACGCCGACCCAAGGTACGTCCCCTGTATTGAGGCAGGGCAACGTAAATTCGCTACTCGGCGCGCCGAGTAGCGGAGGAATAACTGGGGTTTCGCGGCTGGCTCAGGCTTGCCGCAAACAAACGAAGCGCAACATCAACCGCGAGACGAAAAAACATGAGTCTGGTTGCAGAACTCGAGATGAAAGATCGGGTGCCAGCAGAGCCGCGTCGCGGACGTCGGCGACCGCTACCCGACAAGGTCAAGAACATCGTATGGGGCCGCGCTGCGGGACGGTGTCAATATGCGGGATGCAATGCCCTATTGATCGGCGACGAGGTGTCGGGAGCTGTCAACGCTAACGCGGCTTATATCGGGCACATCATTGCGGACTCGGAGGATGGGCCGCGAGGCGATCCGATTCAATCACCGAAACTTGCCCAGGAGCCGGATAACCTGATGCTCGTCTGCGACCGTCACCACCGCGTTTTCGATCGCGAGATGGTTGCTGAGCATCCCGCCGATCTCTTGATGGCAATGAAGCGTCGCCACGAAGACCGAATCCGGACGGTCACAGCCATCGACGAGGATATGAGCAGTCATGTCATTCGATACGCTGCGAAGATCGGGACCAACGAATCTCCCGTGGCCAAAGGCGACCTCAAATGGTCGATGATCCCGGATCGCTATCCGCTTGACGACGGCTGGATAGATCTCGATCTCGCGACGCTCGATCTATCCGATCACGAACCGGATTTCTGGCGCATACAGATCCGCAACCTGCGGGCCGGCTTCGCCGAGAAAGTTCGTGGGCGGATGGAGCGGCAGGAAATCCGTCGCCTAACAGTGTTCGGATTGGCGCCGATCCCGCTCCTGATCGAGTTAGGGCGTCTGATCTCCGACATCGCAACTGCAGACGTCCGGCAGTTGCTGCGCAGCCCCAAGGGCTGGAGGTGGGACCCGAACGCTCCGCCGCTCAAGTTCAACGTCCTGCGGCCGTCCGGTCTGGCCGGAAAGGTCGCGCTGAAGCTGGCGGTCAGCGCACCCGTCGTAGACGATCGGATCCACGCAGTGCTCGGCAACGATGCGGCGATCTGGTCCATCACGGCCGACGGCGCTCATAATGACATCATGCGCAGCCAGGCTGATCTGGCCGAGTTCGCGCGTCTTTTCAGAACAACGCTGGATGCCATAAAGATCGCCCATGGCGAGAACACGATGGTACACGTGTTTCCCGCCGTTCCAATTTCCGCGGCTGTCGAAGCTGGTCGCGCTTGGCAGCCGAAGGCGCACCCCGCTCTCAAGATCTACGATCAAAACAAGAAGCTCGGCGGCTTCATTTTCGCCCATGAACTTGGACACGCCAGCTAATCAGGAGTTTTTTATGAACATGCATTTGAGCCCGACGATCACCCCAGAGGCTGACGAAGTTCTCGAAAACCTCGCCAAAGAACTCGAGATTCCCGAACATCGATACGAACAGGCGGAGACGAGCTACAAATCGCTGGGTGACTGGCTCAACCGACCGGAGTCGACAATTCGGAAATACGGGCCCCAAGTCCACGTCCAGGGGTCGTTCGGTCTCGGCACCGTCACGCCACCGCTCACCGCGGACGAGCACTACGACATCGATGCCGTCTGCGAGTTTCAGCGCCTGACGAAAAACGATACCACGCAGGCCAATCTAAAGCGCCTGCTCGAAATCGAGATGAGGCTGTACGCCCGCAGCAAGAAAATGATCAAGCCGTTGGAGGAGCATCGCCGCTGCTGGAGGCAGCCGTACGCGGACGAAGCTCAATTCCACATGGACGTCACGCCCGGAATTCCGAGTGGCGGCGAACTGACCCAACTCCTGAAAACGCGCGGCTTCGATGTTTCGCTCGCCGAGACCGCGATTTCGATCACCGACAACCGCCACCCGCACTACCAGATTATCGCGGCCGATTGGCAGCGTTCGAATCCACGCGGCTATCTGAAATGGTTTCTGACACGCATGGCCAAAGCCTACGAAAAGCGCAAGAATGAGCTTCTTCAGAAAGGCGTGAGGGCCGGCACTGAACCGATTCCGGACTACCGGATCCGCACCGCGTTGCAGTACGCAATCATGATCCTGAAGCGCCATCGCGACATCATGTACACCGACCGCAGCGACGACGACAAGCCGATCTCGATCATCCTGACGACGCTCGCCGCCCACTCCTACGACGGAGAGGAGAAGATCGCTGAGGCGCTGTTCGTGATCCTGACGAAGATGGACAGCTTCATCGGTACCGCGGCGGACGGCAGCCGTCTCATCGCCAATCCCAGCGATCCGCTGGAGAACTTCGCCGACAAGTGGAAGGAGCATCCAAAGCGGGAGAAAGAATTCCACAACTGGCTGCGAAAGGCCCGCGCCGACTTCACGGCGTTGGCGCAGTTGTCGAACAAGGAACTGATCACCGAGCAACTTGCCAAGGGCGTTGGTGTCGGCATTGCGGACCAGACGCGGCGACGTTCGGCCGCTCGGCTCAGTACACCGGCCCTGCTGACCGCCGGTCTCGTCCGCAGCGAGGCGCAGGCGCGGAATTCGGCCGTCCGGATCGAGGGAGATCGCCGGAATGCCTGAGGGTGTCGACCCTCTCGCTCAGCGCTTCAACTCAGCCGTCAACGTCGTTGAATCATGCTGGCAGCAAGCTGGCTTGCGCCCGCTAAGGCTCGACGCCAGACAACTCGCTAGCTACGGGGGGCGCTTCCCCATCGGCTGGCGATTCGACTGCGACTTTTTCGATCGGCGGCGCCGGCTCGACGTTCTGGTGACCGCGGCCTTTCCCTTTGCGCCCGCGCGGATCGCGCTGGTCGACCGTCCTTCCTTTTTGACTTGGCCCCATGTCGAACGCGACGGCGTGCTCTGTCTGGTGCCGGATCACGCCACGTTTCCCATCGACGATCCGTACGCTGGAATCGCCGAACTGCTTGAGATGACGTTCGATCTGATCGAAGCGCTGATCCGCGGCGAGCGCAAGGGCGACTTCCGAAGCGAGTTTCTCACATATTGGCATCATGCAGGACGCGGACGGGCCCGGACCATCCTGTCGCTGATCGAACCCGCGCCGCCATCGCGGATCGTCAGGATCTGGGAATGCGCACGAAGAACTATCATCGCCGACAATGACGACACGTTGCGCGATTGGCTTCGCAATTTCGCTCCGGCAATCCCCGCAGCCGAGCTCCGCTTCAATAGCGGCTTGCTGGTCTGGATGGACGTCGTCCTGCTGCCGTCCGAATATCCTTCCTCGGCGAAGGACGTCCACGATATCGCCGCCCGCGCCGGCATCGCCGACCATCTCGACGAACTTGCCCGCGAGATGCGTCAACAGCTGATCGTGATGCTGGGCTCGAGAACCGAGAACGGGCCGGCGCTCGCAACCACGGTCGTCAATCGACCGAAGATCGTTCGTGGATCGGATCCGCTGATCGCCGGGTTTCGCCCCTCGTGCGTGCCCTATAACGTGCTGCACGCCCGACTGTTCGGGGGAAATGCCGCCGAGCGCACCTTGGTCGAACGCGTCGATCCGACATGGGTCCATGGGCGCGACCGCGATCCGCGGATTCCCACGCTGCGCGGGGCGACCGTCGCCGTTCTCGGATGCGGATCAGTCGGCGGACCGGTTGCGATGACGCTTGCCCGAGCCGGCGTCGGCAAGGTCATCCTCGTCGACAAGCAGACCTTCACGGGCGCCAATGTCGGCAGACACCCTCTCGGAGTCGGCTCGGTCGGCGCAGCCAAGACAATCGAACTCGCGAAGCGTATCCGCTCGGACCTTCCGCACATCAATGTGGAGTGTCATAACTCGCTCGTGCAGGACCTTCTGCTTCGCGCCGACTGTCCCCTCGCCGGTGTCGACCTCATCGTCTCGGCACTTGGCGATTGGCCGAGCGAATCCCTTCTCGACGAATGGCAGGCTGTCCAAAAAACGCGACGCTTTCCGATCGTTTACGGTTGGACGGAGCCGCATGCCGCCGCCGGACACGCGATCGTCATCTCCGGCGTCGAAGACCGCTTGCGCGACGGGCTGGATGCCACTGGATTGCCGCACCTCGTCGCCACGCGCTGGGCACAGGAAACCCGGCGGTACGAGCCCGCCTGTGGAGCGGCGTTCGATCCCTACGGCCCTGTCGAGTTGGGGTTCATCACCTCGATGGTCGCGCAGACCACACTCGACGCCCTTCTCGGTCAGGCTCCATCGGCTACACATCGCATCTGGCTCGCGCGCCGCACCTTCGTTGAAGCTGCGGGAGGCGCATGGAGCGACGAACTGCGAGCCATCGCTCCGCAAGCGCTCGACGGCGCAACCATGGTCGAAAGACGATGGAGCCGGGCCGCGAAGGATCTGGCGGCGTGATCTCCTTCGACATTGGACAATCGGGACAATCGCTCGCGTTTAGTGACAGCGTTCTGGAGCACTTCAACCAACACCGTCAAACCCGCTTTTGGCACAAGGAGGCCGGTGGACTGCTATTTGCACGATTTCAGCTTCCGGTGATCGACATCGACGTTGCTACCGGCCCGAGGTGCGGAGATCGACGGACCCGCTATTCTTATCGGCCCGACGAGCGGGCCGAACAGCGTGAGGTCAATGACATGTTTTCGCGAGGGCGGCATTTCGTAGGCTGCTGGCATACGCACCCAGAGGATATCGCATCGCCTTCGTGTATCGACCGCCGAAACATCGCCGATTCCGTGCGCCGCTCCTACCACGCGTTGAATGGCTTCATCATGGTGATCGTCGGCAGGAATCCAATTCCGGACGGAATGTGCGTTTCTGTGTGCGACAAATCTTCCGTCTACGAGTTGGCATTTTCGCGAAACGCCGCGGCGATCGATTCTTCATTGACTTCATCTACCCGCAGCTTGGCGCACCTTGAATGAAGCTCGGCAGATCTCGAATGCAGATGGCAGAGATATAAACCGAACGACAAACCTCCACCTAGAGCAATAGCCGTTCGTCACTGGCGAGTGTGTTCTTGCGAGGCTCAGTAGCGTATTTTTTCCGGTGCCACGCGGGCCGCGCCATAAGGGCCAGTGTTCCCTTCTGACAAGAGCTTCAGTGCACTAACCATGCCCTCCAATAATATTTGGCGAAAGCTCGCGCCGGGGTTGTGTGCGTCAAGTTCTGCAAAATGGGGCAGCCATGATGCTGGTCATGCGGCTTGGCGCAGCGCGAGCTTCTTGTGCTCGCGCAGGTCGTCCATGTTGATGTATCGGTTGGCCTCCATCCAGTTTTCATTGGTCTCGACGGCCAAGGCCCTGACCAGGCGCAGGCAGCTTTCGGTATTGGGGAAGATGCGCACGACATAGGTGCGCCGGCGGATTTCCTCGTTGAGCCGCTCCAGCATGTTGGTGGATTTGAGATGCTTGTGGTGCTGTCTCGGCAGCCTGAAGAAGGTCAGGGTTTGTTCGATGGCATCCTCGGCCCAGCCTGTCAGGCGCGGATAGCGTGCCGACCATTTTGCAAGCCATGCGGCAAGATCAGCCCTGGCCTCTGCGAGATCGCGCCGGTCGTAGAGCCAGCGCAATTCCTGCAGGCAGTCGTCGCCGTGCTTCCTCGGCAGATGATCGAGCGCGTTCCTGAGGAAGTGCACGTAGCAGCGTTGCCAGGCGGCTTCGGGGATCACCTCGCCGGTCGCTGCCACCAGGCCGGCGTGATCGTCGGACACAACCAACTCGACGCCCTTGAGGCCGCGCGCCTTGAGGCCGACGAGGAAGTCCCTCCAGGCCGAGCGGCTCTCGCGATTGGCCATCTCCACGGCCAGGATCTGGCGCCTTCCGTCCCAGTCGATACCGACCGCGATCAGCACCGCCTGGCTCATGACAACACCGGCTTCACGCACCTTCTCGTAGCGCGCATCGAGGATGAGGTAAGGAAACGGCTCTTGAAGGGGGCACCTGGCAAAGGCAGCGAGGCTCTCGTCCAGCCGCTTGTTGATGGCCGAGATCGACGAGGCCGAGAAGGCATGGCCGCACAGTTCTTCCGTGATCGCCTTCACCTTGCGGGTCGACACGCCCTGCACATACATCTCCGCCAGTGTCGCCACCAAGGCCCGCTCGGAACGCTGGTAGCGCTCGAACAGCTCGGTGGAGAAGCGCCCGGCCCGGTCCTGCGGAACCCGCAGCTCGAGCTTGCCGACCCGCGTCACAAGGGTACGGCCGTAATAGCCCGAGCGATAGCCAAGCCGTTCGGGCGTGCGCTCGCTCCTGGAGGCACCCAGCGCCTCGTCCATCACGGAGCACTTCGTGCAATCCATCCGGGTTCGAAAGCAAAATGTCTTTGACGGCAGCGCTGGCGGTCTTAACTTCAGTCTTGGTCATGGTGGCGTTCCTTCGCGGGAATCAGGTGACGTGAACAATCACCAGCCTGCCATGACCGCCCCCTCTCAGCGAATTTGCAGAACTCTCAGCACACTACCTCGTCAGAGGCGGCTCATCGAACGCGATCTGGCACCCGAAGGGTCATGAGAGGTTGACAATTAGGCTACCAGATATCTGCCTTAAGCGGCTGCCGCGATTCAGTCAGGCATTTGGAAGGGTGTCGGATCGCGAAAGCGGCGTAACACGTTCTCAGATATGCGTGCGACATTGTTGAGATAGCCGGCGTGCGGGAGGCAACTGCCCCAAGCTATCGAGCCTACAGAAAAGATCGCGCCGCCTGCGGGTGTCTCAAAGAATGTCATATCCGCACGAATGGGCTCCCTTGGGGCATCATTCCATAGTCTGGTGAAATAGTTAAGGCCACCAAGTATGCGCGCGTAAGAACTGCCGTGCTGCTCGGAAGCGGCTACCACGAGTGCGTGACGTGGTGTACCGAGCTCCTCATTGACCACATCGATCTCGAGCCCGGCGGCTCCACCGATGATGCCGAAATCGCCAATGACATCTTCTGTTACCCCCTCGAAAATGAAACGAGCTCGGGCATCGTCACTGACGGCGAGACGACGATAATAACTACCCCGATCGAAAGCTTCTGTCAGATATCCCACGCCTACCAGCGATTGTTCGGGTCTGCCTAAGTCCGGCCACATGCCGCAGAGGCGGCCAGTAAAACTGCTATGGGCTTCGCCAGCACCAAAGCGGCCGTTTCCTGAATGGCGCCGCCTGAATTCAACCAGGCCTTTTCGTTTAGGATGATAATCGATCGCACTGGTAAACCCGTTCCCGCCGAGGTACATGAGCCGTCCACCTCGATTGAGAAAGTCATCGAGGGCTTGCAACATCGGCAGCGACCAATATTCAGGATGACTCCCGGTAATAAGTACCCGACATTTGTCCAGTGCTGCCAAGCCCTCGCGGTCGAGGTCCTCGTCCGTCAGTGTCTGGTGATCCGGAGCCACGCGGGCGAGCCAGCCTAGCAAACAAAGGTCAATCTGGAAATTCCAAAGCCATCCTCCAGGCTGGAGATTCACCACCGGACGTCGCAGCGAGCCAATGCACCGCTCGCTGCCATCCTCGTGCGGATCGTAGAGCGACTTACCAATGCCCGGGTGTTCGAAAGCCAGCAGATCGAGCGGCGTGTACGAGGATGCGATGCAACCGAGGTTATACTCGTTCGTTTGCCGCTGCATGGTCAAGTTCGCGTAGCACGCATATGTTGCAGTCGGTGCCAGAAAAGCAACATCGCTGGTGGCGTCGGCAGACTGTCGTACAAAAAACGGAACAAAAAACTCTGCATCCGCGCCGCGCAGACGCGCGGCGTAGCAGCCGCTGGGCCAATCGGTCGGCACGGTAAGCCTCAGGTCTTCCTGCCAGCCGGGGGTTTCAATATCGTCGTGGTGGAAGTGAGCCGCGCCGTACTGCTCAGGCGCGCGGCGCCAATCCATCGTTGGGCTTTCCCAAGCCGATCCCTGGACAGCGCGGGTGGGCTGATTGATGCACACGCCGTCGTGACCAGAGCCTGATTCATCTGGAACAACTTCTGATACTGGCTCGCCCATCAAATTCCAATCGCCCAGACAGGGCCAATTCAAAGGTTCAGTCGGTTTGCGTGATGCCAAATCGCTGAGTTGTTCGAGCGACAGTGCCGCAGCCAGAATCCGGGGGCGCTCGATTTTGCCATTAAAATGGTGGCAAGGAAATCCGTCGCCATCCCGCTCGGCGGCTATTAGAAGGCGGCCATCGCCATTCGCGGGCGGCTCTACGTCATCTACAGTAAGCCAATTCGCGCCAACATGGTCATGCGTCCCGGAAGCGAGGCGATGGACCACAACCAACAAATGTCGGCGCTCGGCATCATAGCTCAGAGCAACGAAACTCCAGAGCCACAGAGGTAAGGGGCGATCCAGGCGGTAGATCCGCGGCTCGACTGTATTTCGGAGGATTGCCGCCAGGCAGCCGTCTGCCTCCAGACGCAATGCTACTCCCCCACGGGGGGTCAGAGTACTGAGCAGGCAACGTGGCTGGCCGGCTATAAGGGTCGGCATGACGTAGGCACAAACCGTTACCGATCCAAGATCCGCCAACCGCTGCGATCCATCCACCTTGATGTAGGAGCCAGCGCAAATGGGTTGCTCGCGTCCTGGATAACGCTTGGCCTCCCGAACCGGCATGACGGGCGGCTGGAACGGTGGCATCTCCGGTCCGGCATCGAAGCCAAGGAGCCGCACGAAATCGCAGTCGAAGCTGTCGAGTTTCATGCAACTGACTGCGAAAGAGATCGTCTCGCCAGGTTTAACGCTGTCGCGATCGGCATAAGCGAGAATCGCTGGACGATCAGACATCATTGCCTCCCTCCTGAATTGGGAGCGCACCGATGAGGTGTTGCCAACGCTCCTTGAAAACCCAGCGCTCAACATCCTCGCGCGATTGAAAACGCGCGGGGGCCGTTTCGGCCACCCGCAAGGGTATGTCAAGTGACCACCGCGCAGCGCGCCACTCGCTATAGGGCCGTGTCATAATGGCTATCCATTTGCCAGCTAGCGGCTGTGAGCGCATGACGTCCAGAATGAGACGCAGCTCGGCGCTGTGGCGACCAAAAGGCGCGACCAAGAACTCGCCCACCAGGTCAGAACGCGCGGCAAACCCCGCCAAGGCAGATCGAGCCGCCGCCGTACCGGCACTCTCAGGCGGGCACTCCCATTGAGACTTTACGAACTTAGCGCTCGAACAGTCGATCGTCACAGCGGCCTCCTGGCATAGCGTGGCAATTCTTGGACCCGCGCATTTGTGAACCCTCGATGCTGACAAAATTTTCCGGTAACCTAAAATGAACTCGATCGCCTAGCCGGCTAAAGAGCTCATCGTTGTTGTTGCTTTAGTCGCCGAGGCGTCAGGAGCACCATCGTCTCGATAACGGCACGAAATAACATCTGCAGCGCCAAACACCAGCGCTATCGAACTGCAAAAATATCACCTCGCACCTGAGTCAACAAACAAACCCGGACCACCTTTTTTAGACCTCCGTCGAGCCAGTTCCGATCTCGTGGACCGGCCAGCAGCTGGCGCGACTAACGGCGCGATCGCGCGCGGCTTCATTGCCGCTACTTGCAACAAAACCTTCAAAAAAGTTTGCAGGATCTTCGCGCCCGCAAATCACCGACACTGCTATTGTCACAGCCAAGTCTGAGGTCGTCACGGCTAAACAACCGGGTGGCGACAGGCGCTGACCACACAATACGCAAAGGTAGGCTCAACAACCAATGGCAACGAGAGCACTCATTCTGGTCGAAGGCGATCCAACGGGTACTGGTCTCCTCTACATCCAAGCGGCCCAGCGTCTTGGTCTTCATCCAATTACGCTGTCGGCTGATCCAGCTCGGTACGAGTATCTGGCGGCAGAAAAGTACGAGGCAATCCGTGTCGATACAGACAATCTCGATGCGCTGATCCGTGAATGTTCCCGTCTAGGGGCCACTTATGACGTTGCTGGAATTACGTCCTCCCTGGAGGCGTTCTACGCGACAATTGGCAAGCTCTGCCAGTATTTCGATCTACCGGGACCGAACCCCACATCGATTGAACGATGCTGCGAAAAATTCAGTCAACGTCAGCTCCTTGCGGAGGCCGGCGTTCCAGTACCTGCGTATCGCTTGGCAGCGAATGCGGCGGGCGTGCAAAGCTCTGCCGCGGAGATCGGCCTGCCGGTGATTCTTAAGCCGGCCGTGGGCGCAGGAAGCTGCGGTGTCCGATTGTGCCGCAACGCCGATGAGGTGGCCGAACATACGACCTATCTGTTGGGCGGGAAGCACATATGGCGGTCGTCGCCAAGGATGCTGGTTGAAGAATTCGCCGGAGGCCCCCAGTATAATCTTGAAGTAATGGGAAATGAGGTCATTGGGGTTGCCGCCGCTGACTACGGGCCACCGCATTTCGTCTGTCGTGAGCACATCTATCCGGCCCTGCTGACCGATGACGAGCATGAGCGGATCGCCGATGTTTCGCTGAGCTGTTTGCGAGCTCTCGGCCTTGGTTGGGGGCCAGCGAACATTGAACTCCGGTGGACGGAGCGTGGTCCAGTCGTCATTGAAGTCAATCCGCGTCTTGCGGGTTCGCCCGTTCCTCAACTGGTTCAGGCTGCTTACGGTGTTGATCTCGTTTCCGAGCACATCAAGCTTGTCATCGGGGAGCAATGGAATTTGCGCAAAAGGCGCTCGCACACTGCGGCCGCGCGGTACCTAATTCCCGATTGCGATGGCACTCTCGATTGGATCGATGGCGACAGCAGGGCGGCTGCTATATCGGGTGTCGCCGAGGTCAAATTTTTTGTTGAAGCCAAGACGCTGATCATCAGGAAAGGCGATTACCGAGACCGGATCGGTCAAATCCTCGCCGCTTCCCCCAGCCGTGCTCTGACCGAGGCGACACTTCAGCGTGCCGTCGACTTAATCGACTGGTCCATCACACCATTTCCGACCGTTGGCGAACAGGAACAGTCCCTGGGCCCAACCCTCTCTGCTCCAGCGTCGGCGGCGCCCGATGAAAGATGATCGTTGTCAAGCCCGTTAGAGTTAGCAAACGGACAGCGCACCAACGGAGGGAGCGGCCATGACCACGCTAGGGCAAATCTCACTGACGAAGCTGGCAGCCGATCTAACGCGTGTTTGTACAAGGGAGTGTATTGCAGCATGATGGCACGATCGAGCGCAGAACTCCACGCGAGACGTGAGCGCGCGCTGCCGCGCGGCGTTGCATGTGCGTTTCCGGTATGCGCGGAGCGCGCCCAAGGCGCGGAGATTTGGGACACGGAGGGGCGCCGGTATATCGATTTCATCGGCGGCATGGGCGCGCTTGCGGTCGGACATTCGCATCCGCAGGTGGCTGATGCAGTCAGAACGCAGTTGCAGCGCTTCACCCATACCTTCTTCGGCAGCATTCCTTATGGCGGCTAGGTGCGGCTCGCCGAACGCCTCAAGAGCGCCTTGCGTGTGACGCGGATAACCCGGCATGTTCCTCAAGTAGATCCCAGGAGGTTGCGAGCGATAGACGGATGTGGGCTGAGATCGAATGCTCCGCCACGGACGCCACGTCCGCTTGAACGAGAAGATAGCGTAGAAACCGCACGGTCGTAAGTCAGCACATCCCTGGACGGTCTCGACGAACCAGCAGTCCTGCGCAGGAGGGGCATCGTTACCGGTCAATTGAGATCGCGAAGGAAGTCCTTGACCTCGTCGCGTTCGAGGACAAGCTCCTCACCGTCATGCGCGACGATGCGTGTCTCGATGCGCCATACGTCGCGCAGGGCACGCGCGGTGGCCGAGACCGCGATGCGAACCTTCCAGTCATCGCGGGCGTAGGACTTCTCCCAAATGCAGGTTCCGCGCGCCGTATTCGGGTCGTCCGGATGCACGGTGAATGTGTCAGTGTGCTTTGCGGAAACAATCAAACCACTATGCGGGTGCAGCACGGCACCCGTGTCGCTCGAAAGGCGGAACGTTGTTTCGCCGGTCACCTGATCCGTTGTGATCTCTTGACGCGAAGGTTCACCAGGCCCGATGACCTCCCGTGCCATGGGCCGCGCGCCTTCGGGTTCCGCGAAAGGCGCCAGTTTGACGTCCAGATCATTCGCCTTCCGTACCGGCAAGATCAGGCTGCTGGCGCCGCAATAAATCGAGAGAGTTGCCCTCTCCGGACTGGGAAAAACGATAGGCCAATGGCCGGTAGCGATAGCGAGCCGGATACGTTGTCCTTTTTCGAAGCGCTGTCCGCAGCAACGCAACTTCATGCGTACCGTTTCGGGTTTGCCCGGCGTCATCGGTGCCAGTTCAAGGTCGTCGTGTCGATGGGTCAAGTTCAGGACACCATAGCTGACCAGCACGGCTGCGCCGTCTTCCAGCCCGAGCGACAGCGTGGCCGACAGAATTGCCACCGGCTTATCAGAGGCGAGTGTCACCTCGAACTCCGGGAAGCCGAGAATTTCCACCGCCTCGCCAAGAGGCTCGGTTTCGAACACCAAAGCGCTGTCGGCTTCCATGTGCCGGTCAACCGGCAGCGTCGGCGTCATGCCCTCGGCGCACCAGGCACCGGATGACAGCCCAGCGGTGGACGGCGAACAGATCGTGAGGACGGCGTCGCTGCCGTCCCCTTCTGCAAGACGGCCCGGTGAAAGCGCTAGCCGGCGTTCGACAATGCCCGGCGCGGGCCAGGAGTGCTCTGCCACCCAACGCCCAGATCGCTCTTCGTGGAGCGGCGCGGGATGCGCCGGATCCTGAATCCAGGCGCGCAACATGGGCTCGTCGGCGATGCCGGTATCGATGTCCTTTAGATAGCGGTTCCACCAACGCAGGCATTCCTGGAGGAACCCAATCCGTGGCCCAGGTATGGCGAAGTGCGGATACTTATGGCCCCAAGGACCGATCAAGCCTTTGCGAGGTCCCGGCAGGTTCTCGAGCATGCGGAAGACCGGGTTGGGATAGCCGTCCGCCCAGCCGCTCACGGCGTAGACAGGAACGTCGACGTCGGAATAGTCCTCGCAGATGGAGCCGTGCTTGTAGAAATCGTCTCGGCGCTGGTGTTCAAACCAATCCTGCAGCCAAATGCCGTTGCCGTTGAGCCGCCGCTCCCACATCTCGCGCCAGCGCTCCCCGACGAGCGCGGGGTCGGGCGGGGTCATGGCGATCGTCCAGGCTATCGCGCCCCACGACAAATTGCTGCACATCTGCGCACCGCCGAGATAGTGGCAGTCATCATTGTAGCGATCGTCGGTGGAGCAAAGCGAGATCACAGCCTTGAGTGCCGGCGGGCGGCGGGCGGCAACCTGCAGGCCGTTGAAGCCACCCCAGGAGATGCCGATCATGCCGACGCTGCCCGAGCACCAGGTTTGTTTCGCGAGCCATTCGATCACCGCCAGGCAGTCGTCCTGCTCCTGCTTGAGGTATTCGCCCTTGCAAACGCCTTCGCTATCGCCTGAGCCGCGCATGTCGACGCGCACCCCGGCAAAGCCATGGCCGGCGAAATAGGGATGAGTGAGCGCGTCGCGTTCCACCGTCCCGTCACGCTTGCGGTAGGGCAGGTATTCCAGGATCGCAGGTACCGGGTCTGCCTCAGCGTCCTCCGGCAACCAGATGCGGGCAGCGAGCTTCACGCCGTCCGGCAGCGGGATCCAGATATTCTCGATCTCCCGCACTTTGCGGGGGAAGTCGGAGACGACGCGAGTATCGTCCATGTTGAGACCCTTCTATGCGCTCGCGCCTGCGGCAGGAGCTTCGATGTTCAACGGAAATGGCAAGTCAACCGGCTGGCGCCGATGGTCACGGGGGGCGACACCTCGCTCGCACAAACCGGCTATGCAAACGGGCAACGCCTGTGGAACTCGCAGCCGGAAGGCCTCGCGACCAGCGAACGGCGCTTCCGCGGGCACCCAGATGCAGGGGCTTCGTCGTGCCGACGAAGCTCCCATGATTATACCAGCAGTTTCTCAAGCAGCCTCGTCGAGCCAAACCTTCCCGAGGTCGATCTCGAATGTCGGGTGCATTGCGTAGCCTCTAACTTGCTTTGTAGAATGATTGAACAAGGTAAGCCAGTAAGGCTGTATTATGATGCCAGAATCCTGCAGGAGCGTTTCAATATCCTTCATGAGCCCCTTGCGCTTCTCCGGGTCGGGCATCGTCAATCCCGTATCGAGTTTTTTATCGAATTCGGGGTTTGACCATGCCGTCTCATTCCATGCTGCGCCACCGCGATAGGCAAGCATCAACACCTGAACACCCAAGGGGCGCATGTTCCAGTTTGTTATCGAAAGAGGGTATTTCAACCATCCATTCCAAAAAGTGCTACTGGGCAAAACCGTACGCTTCACCTTAAATTCGGCCTCGCGCAACTGCGCGGCAATCGCATCGCCCGTATCCTTATGCCATTCCTCGTCACTAGTGATAATCTCGTGTTCGAAATCCATCTGCCCAGCTTCGCTCATAAGGCGCTTGGCAGCCTCAACGTCCCGCTTCTTTTCCGGTACCGGGTAATACTCGGGTTGTAGTGGCGCTACATGATAATTCGCAGCAACGGTGCCGTAGCCATTGGCAGCAATTTGTAGAACAGCACTGTTGTCGACTGCCAACTGCAGAGCATTGCGCACGCGCTGGTCATCATACGGCCTAGTGGCAACCCTGGTGCGGCATACTAGCGTTGTCGACGTCTTCGCTTCAGATCTCACCAAGCCGATATCATCAAGGGCGCCGACATAATTTGCGAACGTCTGATACGTCGCGTCGATTTCACCTGATTCGAAGGCGCTCTGAACGACGGACGGATCGCCGCCATAGTCAATGAATTGCACCTCGTCCAGGTAGGCTTCGCCGCCCCACCAGCTTCCGTTTGTTCGACGCTTCAGGACTGCCTTTTGGCCGACGTCGTAGGACGCTAGTTCAAAGGGTCCCGTACCTATCGGATGCGCAACGATATCCGACCCGTTCTTTTCATAGTCACGGTGAACGATTAGCGCGGGATAATCGGCAAATCCCGGAATGATCGTAATATCGGGTTTTGGCAGCTTGAGTTTAATCGTGTGGTCGTCAACTTTTATAATGGCGCCTTCTATTGCTTTGCCCGTCTTTTCATCAACGAGCGTGGCCAGGCGCGCGGCCATTGAGTTCCCAGGCACGTCCCTTTCACACCAGCGCAGCAGGTTAAACACCACGTCATCTGCAGTGAAGTCGTCGCCATTGTTCCACTTGACGCCCTTCCGCAGTCGCAGGACATATTCTCTCGCGTCGTCATTCGTGTCCCAACTCTCAAGAAGCCTGGGTTCGAACGTGTATTCAGTAGTATACTTGACCAAAGGTTCGAGGAACTGGCGGTAGATGTTAGATAGTTGCGGATAATCACTCAGACGTGGGTCTTTCGGACCAAAGATCAACATGGATATTCGCAGAGCTCCGCCTTTCTTAGGCGCTTCTTGGGCGTGCGCTGGCGGCATTGTATCCAGCATCGTGTACGCCATAGCTGTCGACGCACCAAAGATGGAAGCGAGCGCCAGGAACTCGCGCCGATCCAATCCGCCCTTTTTTGCTTCCTCTGCGAGACAGTCGAAGAGCTTAGGCATCGGCTTGCACTTGGTAAAATACCCCACCCGAACCTCCCAGTATTGGTTGCTGATTGCAGTTTCGTATTTTTGGCATTGTAAGACGTGTGAAAGAGCTGGACTTTCCGCCGGAATGTTCAATTCAGGTACGCCGTAGGCTACAGAAAAGGGCGCATCTGAGCACTCGAATTAAAGTCAATCGACAGGCGATTTTTTTTGCGATTCGGCCGCTGATTGGTTTGACCTTACCGGGTGGATGACCGGTCCGGTTTCCTCGTTCTGGCTAAACCCGACGGAACTCTTATCCGGTCGATACCTTGCCGCGCCTGATTTTCGACCTATCGCGCGCAGCGCGACGATTTGAACTTGGTCGAGACCGTTGTCTTGCCGCCGCGCGATGCAGCTCCATGGACGTATCAGCTGGCCACTTCACCCGGATCGTCTGCAGCAAGGGGCCGTAGGGTGCAGACTTCAACCTATTCAAGCTGAGCGGCCTCGACGAGGAGTTCTACAGCGGAAAGACCCGAGCGTTGAATGGCACCCATGGTGGTCTCAAGGACCCAACCGGGCTCGACGAAAGAAATAGCTGTCGGTATCGAGACGATAGCCCTTATACAGGCGACTTCCTTTTTCCTGGAGGCGGCCAGCTTCAGAAGTGATCCGTCACCTTCCGAGGTAATGGCACACCATTGAAGAGCCCAGCATCCGCGTCAGCAACGGTCTCAGCGTCGTCGTAAAATTCGATTACGGCATTGATGCGAGGATAGACCTCGTCGTGGGCTTCGCGGGCCAAACGCGTCAGTTCCACAGCAGTCACCTCGCCCCCGTTCACGAGAGAGGCCAGACCGGTGGCGTCGTGCTATGCGTGTTCCCTTAGCTTCATTGGAGAGATCTTTCCTTAAACTGCAGCTGGTTCATGCTTCAGCGGGAAATGGCATTTGAAGCTGTGCTCCGCGTCGTCCCGGCTTGCTGACGGTTCGGGAAAGACGCGGCTGCAGATGTCTTGCGCGTAAGTACAACGTGTGTGGAACTCACAGCCAGCTGGCCGCTTCATCGGGCTGGGGACCTCGCCCTTGAGTTCGATGCGATTGAGAACGGCATCCGGGTCTGGCTCCGGGTTGGCCGATAGCAACGCTTCCGTGTAGGGATGACGCGGGTGCTCAAAGATACGCGCCGTCGAGCCGATCTCAATGAAACGACCTAGATACATGATCGCCATGCGATCGGTCATGTGGCGCACGACATTGAGATTGTGCGAGATGATCAGGATCGCCATGCCGAGTTCATCCTGAAGCCGCGCGAGCAGGTTTAGCACCTCGCCCTGTACCGAGACATCAAGGCCCGCAGTCGGCTCATCGGCGATGATCAAATCGGGTTTGAGCGCAAGAGCCCGCGCGATACCCACGCGCCTGGCCTGACCTCCGGAAAGCTGATGGGGATAGCGGCGAGCAAAATCCGCCGGCAAGCCGACCATGCGCAGTAAGCGCTCGGCTTCGCTTCCGGCATCGCGATCCTTTAATTTATGGATCCGGAAAGGTTCAGTTAGAAGCGATTGGACGGTCAACCTGGGCGAGAGTGAGCCGATGGGATCCTGGAACATCATGGCCATGCGCCGCAAGTAAGGCTTGCGTTCGGCCACCCTAAGCTTCTCAATTTCCTGTCCATCGAAGCTGATGCTGCCGCTCACAGGCCGCTGCAGGCCGATTATCGTGCGCGCAACAGTGGATTTGCCCGAGCCACTTTCGCCGACAAGGGCCAATGTCTCGCCGTTGTGGATCTCAAAGGAAACACCGCATACTGCGTCGATAAAGGGGCCTTTTGTACCGGTGGCAAGTGCTTTCAGCGGACTCATAGTGCGGAAGCGGACGCGCAAATCCTGGACGCGAAGCAACGCAGTCATGCCGGAATCAGCCGCTCTTCACCCAGAAGGTGGCATCGGGCGACTTGGTCCACGCCGATGCGGTACTCGACCGGGTTCTCTTGCGCACAGCGATTAAATGCCTGGGGGCACCGCTGGCGGAAGATGCATCCTCTCTTGCTACCGAGGAGACTCGGCACCTCACCGGGAATGGTCGGCAAAGTGCGTGTCTTTTTTCTGATCCGCCCTGGGTCGCACTCAAGCAGCGCGCGGGTGTAGGGGTGAGCAGGATTGTGGAAGATGTCCCGTACCGCCCCTTGCTCCACCACCTCGCCCGCATACATGACGGCGACCCGGTCGCACAGCTCAGCCACAACGCCGAGATGGTGAGAAACAAAGAGGATCGAACATCCGATCTCCTTCTGCAGATCTTTGAGTAGATGAATAATCTGCACTTCCAGCGTTGCGTCAAGGGCAGTGGTCGGCTCGTCGGCGATGAGGAGCGCCGGTCTCACAAGTAGCGCCATGGCGATGCAGATGCGCTGACGCATGCCACCTGAGAAGTGATGTGGATAGGCAGCGATCCGACTTTGCGGATCGGGAATTCCGACTCGGTTAAGCATGTCGATGGCACGACCGCGCTTTTCGCTCCGGCTGCTTTGTTCGTGGTGCTGGATGTCGATCATCTGCCTCTGGATTGTCCGCACCGGATTGAGTGCGGTCATCGGATCTTGGAAAATCATCGAAAGACGGTCACCGAGTAGACTCCGACGCGCTGGAGCGGACATTTTGAGCAGGTCTCGACCTTCGAACACGATGCTGCCGGCTGTGACATCTGCATTTTCGGGAAGCAGGCCCAACACCGCATAGGCGAGCGTCGATTTTCCAGAACCGCTTTCCCCGACGATGCCAACTACCTGCCCGGCTGGCACATCGAGCGAAACGTTCCGCAGCGCATGAATACGCCCGCGCGGCGTACCGAAATCGAGATCGAGGCCGCGGATCTCAAGCGGCCGGGAGGCCGTACGGGATATGGAATCCTCGCGTCTCATAGGTCTTTCCGCAGTTTGGGATCGAATATGTCGCGAAGCGCCTCACCCAGGAATGTAAAACCTAGCGTTGCGAGGACGATCGGAATGCCGCCGGCAACGACCAACCAGGGCGTCAGATTGATATAGTTATATCCATCGTTGAGGATAGCCCCCCAATCAGGAGTCGGTGGGCGCACGCCCAAGCCGAGAAAACTGAGACCTGCCTCTACGGCGACGACAGCCGGCACATCCATGCTCACGAGGATGAGGAGCGGCCCGATAACGTTGGGCAGTACGTGCACGGCGAGGATGCGCGTCGTGCTGGCGCCCATACTGCGCTCCGCGGCAATATATTCGCTGTTGCGAAGCGCCTCTGTCTGGGTGCGCACGACGCGCGCATAGATAGGCATGGAGGTTATTGCGATGACGAAAATGACGCTGCCCAGACTGGGTCCAAGTAGCCCAATGACAGCCAGCGCAAAGATAATTCCGGGAAAGGAGCGGATTGTATCGAAGAACACCAGAAGCAAGTTGTCGAGCCAGCGCGGCCCGAACCCTGCGATGAGACCAAGCACGAGGCCGACTGCCAGTGAACTGCCGAGAGAGGCGAATGCGACAAGCAGTGGGATGCGGCCGCCAATGATGACGCGCGAGAATGTATCACGGCCCAGTTGATCTGTGCCCAAGAGAAAATTTAGCGAAGGGTCGGCCAGACGCGGCCCGACCATGATGCGAGTGGGATCATGTGTAATAAAGAGGGGAGCAAAGATCGCGCTTGCGAATACAAGCACTACGAGCACGGCTCCAAGTACGCCCAGACGGTTCTTGCGCAATTGCCGTAGGAAGGTACGAAACGCGCAGAGGACCCCCCCCTTATTGGATTCGAAGTGGATGGATTCAACGCTCGCCATGCTAAAGGCTCTCGCGGGTTCGAGGATCAAGCGTTGCAGCGATCAGATCGGAGACCGTTGTTGCGACGACCGTGAGAAAGGTTGTGACGAGCACAACTCCCATTGCGACCGGATAGTTGCGCGTATTGACAGCGTTCACGATCAACGCGCCGATGCCGGGCCTCGCGAAGACCACCTCGGTAAAAACAGCGGATGAAAGAAGCCACGCTATGCCCACGCCGAGGATGGTTACTGTCGGTAGGATTGCCAAGGGCAGCGCGTAACGCGTAACGATGCGCCATTCCGAAATTCCGAAGGAGCGAGCCGTTCGTAGATGGTTTTCACCCAGGATCTCGAGCATGGATGCGCGTACCAGTCGCGAGATATAGCCAACCCAGCCAATTCCGATGGCGAAGGCCGGCAGAATGAGATGGACGATGCTGTCCGAAATACCCTCTCCGACCCCGACCGCTGGCAGCCAGCCCAGGATGACAGCGAATATCAGAAGTGCGTAGACCGCCATGACAAACGAAGGAATGGCAATCGTGGCGACCGCCGCGACCCCAACGACTTGGTCGATCACAGCGTTACGCCTCATGGCCGAGTAACAGCCGAGCGGCACGGCAACCAAGACCGCCCATAAGATCGAGACCAGGACCAGTTCGATCGTGTAAGGCAATTGATCGAACACGATGTCGGCGACAGGTCTCTGGCTGAACACGTCAAAACCGAGATTGCCGCTGAGCAGCCCGCCGAAGAAGCTAGCTAACTGCACGATTAGCGGTTTGTCCAGCCCCATCTGCTCATGGAGTTGCGCCTTCATTTCCGGCGTGGCGCGTGGGCCGAGTAGGGCCGCTGCGGGGTCACCCGGCACCGCATGAATCATCAGGAACACAAGCGTCACCGCGATCACAACAATTGTGACCGCGAGGACAACCCGCTCGAGGAGGTAAAGCCACATGCTCCCGTCCCCTAAAGCTAAATCGGCTTGAAATCGAGGTACAGCGGATCCCCGTCCGGACGGGTTGCGGGTTCGATTTGCGTGGTGCGATACATGAGTGGATTGCCCTCATGGGTCAGGAACCGGTAGGCGCCGGACTCCTCCATCAGGTCCTGCATCTCGTAATAGAGCTTGGCGCGCTCCTCCGGGTCGCTGACGGTGGGCGCCTTGGCGTTGAGCTCGTCGAAACGCCCGCTGCGGAAGCGTTCCCAGTTCCAGAGGCCCACTTGATCTTGCACGAACCACGACGTCATGTAATGCGGATCCGGCAGACCATCGAACCACATTACGGTGAGCTGCAGGTCCTTCCATTGCTCGCCCTCCGATTCCATGCCGAGAGTCCAGAAGGAGCCCGGATCCTGGACATTGACCTCGAGCGTGATGCCGATCTGCGACAATTGGGCCTGCACCGTCTGGGCGATAGTCGAAAACGTGCTATCGTTCGAGCAGTCTATCCTCAACGCTAGATCGCTCACGCCGGCCTTTTGCAGAAACTCCTTTGCCTTTGCGAGATCGCCTTCTGGTGGGACGAGTGCCTTCGTACGGTGCCCGACAATACCTGGAGGAATGGTACCTGTTGCCACGTCAGCCTGGCCAGAATAAGCAGCATCCAGGATCTGCGGCACATTGATTGCCCATTGAATCGCTTTACGAACATTAATGTCTTTCAGCTTCGGATGCTCCATGTTCATCCCGATCCAGAGGTAATGGAGCGAGGGCCATTCCTCGACCCTGGTATCAGCGGGCGGATTGCTCTTGTACGTCGCAAGTGAATCCAGACTGATACCAGTGAAACCGATGTCGCCCGCCTGGTAGGCGCGTTCTGCCGTCTTGACGTCGGCCAAAGGCAAGATGCGGATTTCGTCAAAACCCGGCTTCGGACCCGACCACTCCGGATTGCGTGTCAAGAGCAAATACTGGTTCCGCTTCCAGTCGGCAAGCACATACGGGCCGGAGAAAGCCGGCGGCTTCATGCCGAAATCACCGCCATCCTTGGTTGCCTTCATTACCGCATCTTCGGAAACTATATGGCCGACCCCATAGGGGAATGCGATGTTCCAAACCGGCACGAACGGCGCCCTGAATACGATGACGCCCGTATAATCATCCTCGAGCTCGACACGGTCGAGCGGACCCCAATCGGGCTTCGCCGGCGAATTGAGTTTGATGACTCGCTCAAAGGAGAATTTAACGTCCTTGGCGGTCAACTCGCCGTAACCGCCGGTGAACTTGATGCCTTTCTTCAGGCGGAAGCGGATATGCGTCGGATCGACCTGTTCGATCTTTTCTGCCGCTTCTAGTTCCCAGGTCCATTCGGAACCGGGCTTATAGCGAATGAGCTTCGAATAGATACAGTTCATCACCTGGACTTGCTGGACTCCTGTGTAGAAGCCGGGATCGAGTTTGCTGAGTTCCGCAACGGCGCGCACCTTGAGCACCTTGCCTTCGGCTGCCCAGATGGCTTGCGACAAGGGCATGCCGGCAGCGACGATACCCCCGCCGAGCGCGGCACCGGTTTTGAGGAACACACGGCGGCTCACCCCCCCCATCATAGCTTTCATGAAACATTCCCCTTTCAGTTGGGCGAATTTCCGCTTGCAGCGGGTCGCTTTCGTTACTTATTCGTCGACTATAGAGCCCACGTCTCCGCGCCACAGTCGAAATAATCTCAATCGCAGGGTGACTTTTCGTCGACTCCCCGAGCTCATACGTCCCGGCGTCAGGGAGTCCATTGATCGCGGCTAGCGGGTCGGGATCCATTGAGCCTTCAGCAGGGTCGCGAAGTTCGCGATTTGGATCGCATTCGGATGTGTCAAGAGGTCACCGTTTCTGAGCGCAGCCGCTCATTTGTGGCACAGACCACGAGCTTGTCTGCCCAATTAACCCGTTCAGGTATTGGCCGGGTGTCGCTCGTGCGCAGCAGGAAACCGACTAGCTCGCAGTGAGTGTCTGGCGGCCGTCCCAAGCGCTGTGGTTCGCATCAGCTGCGCCAACTTGGCCAAGTCGTCGAGCGTGGAGATTATCCAGCGCGCCACAGCGGCTGCCCCAGGCACACGCCATCTTCGATGGTGGAGGTGCTCAATGAAGGCTCTCGTTCTTCCTAGCCTCACTGTCCAGCAGCGCCTCAAATGCGCGCAGCCGCTCTTCGAACAGACACATCTTGGAACTGTGGACTGACGTGCGGCCGCTATCTCTCCCCCGCTCAAGAGCCACAAAGGGGTTCGGAGAAGCCACAGTCACTCATCCGAGCAGCGCTTGATCACGGCGATACAGGGCTGCCGAAAGCAGACCGCTTGGATAGCGAAGTGCACAATAAGTAATCCGCCGGTTGACTTAATTTCGGCTGTCCAGCAAGGCGTCTTCGAATAAGACGAGTGGCCTAAAGTCGAATTGGAGTCAGGCGCACGTCGTTCGAAGGCGTCAATTCGCCGCCACGAGCCTTTACACTTGAGCGAGAGATTGCCCGACCGGTTCGGGTGGAAATGTCAGGTTTTCGACCGGTGGGAAGTGGTTCGTCTCAATAAATAGGTCTCAACCATGGAAAACCGGAAGTTTACCAACATCGACGGTCAAATATGAAGACCGGCCTCGGACCGCTACCCGTCACATTAGTGGATAATGTCTGGATTCCGCTATCCGACGGAACACGATTGGCTGCCAAGATCTGGCTCCCGGAGGATGCGACATCCAACCCGGTTCCGGCAATTGTCGACTACATTCCTTACCGCAAACGTGATGGCACCGTTCTAGAGGACGAACGGATGTATCCCTATTTCGCTTCGCATGGCTACGGGAGCATCCGTATAGACATCCGGGGCACCGGCGATTCCGAGGGCCTGTTCGAGGATGAATACGTCAAGCAAGAACAGGACGATGCTGTCGAGGCCATCGACTGGATCACACGGCAAGTTTGGTGCAGCGGCAGTGTGGGAATGATCGGCATCTCATGGGGTGGGTTCAGCGCATTGCAAGTCGCGGCGCGCCAGCCCAAGGGTCTGAAGGCGATTATCACGACCTGCTCGACTGACGATCGTTACGCCGATGATGCGCACTACATGGGCGGATGCGTTCTCAACGATACATTGGTTTGGGGTACGTCGTGTTTTGTGCGCATGGCTCAGTCGCCAGATCCCGAAATTGTTGGCGAGGACCACTGGCGCGCGATGTGGATGAAGCGGTTGGAGAATGCCCGGCCGACGTTGATTGATTGGCTCACGCATCAGCGCCGAGATGATTTCTGGAAACATGGTTCGGTCTGCGAAGATTACGGCGCAATTGATTGCGCGGTCTTCGCAGTCGGTGGATGGGCAGATGGCTATTCCAACGCCATATTCCGGCTTCTCTCGAAGCTAGAGGGGC
This sequence comes from Mesorhizobium sp. P170090, assembly GCF_057786115.1. Lineage (NCBI taxonomy): Bacteria > Pseudomonadati > Pseudomonadota > Alphaproteobacteria > Hyphomicrobiales > Phyllobacteriaceae > Mesorhizobium > Mesorhizobium sp. P170090. The sequence continues at coordinate 1,901,427 of NZ_JBYNWH010000001.1, read as the reverse complement.
CACGGAGAGGGCTGATTGGGCCGTGGGGTCATAAATACCCTCATGAGGGGGTCCCAGGTCCCGCCATCGGTTTCCTGCAGGAATGCCTCCGCTGGTGGGATCACTGGTTGAAGGCCAAGGATACCGGCATCATGCAGGAACCGATGCTGCGTAGCTGGATTTTGGACAGGGCGGAGCCCGCGGCGCATTATGAGGAGCGGCCGGGACACTGGGTCGCGGACCCCAGTTGGCCGTCTCCGCATGTATCCTCACGAGTCTACCGCCTTGGCGCTGGCATGTTGTCCGAGCAGCCGCTGCCGAGAGCCACTCTTGAAATCAGCTCGCCCGCGACGGTCGGAATCGCGGGCGGTGAGTGGTGTGCCTATGGGCTGGGGAGAGTTGGTCCAGAGATGCCGCTAGATCAGCGGTGGGATGATGGGGGCTCGTTAATCTTTGACAGCCATCCCCTGACGGAAGCCACACCGATCCTGGGGTCGCCTGTTCTCGAATTGGAGATTACTTGCGATAAGCCGACGGCGATCCTGGCGGTGCGTCTTTCCGATGTCAGCCCATCGGGCGAAGTCACCCGAGTGACATACGGCCTGCTCAACCTGTCGCACCGCGACAGTCACGAAAACCTGCAGCCGATGGAAGCTAGGAAATCATACAGCATCTGCCTCCCGATGAATGAGATCGGCTATGCCTTCCCGCCCGGGCACCGGATCCGGCTGTCTGTTTCCACCGCATATTGGCCGATTGCATTTCCCGCGCCGGAGCGCGCCACATTGGGGATATATGCGCATGCAAGCCGTCTGCATCTACCGGTCAGAATGCCTCAGCCAGGTGACCATGAGTTGCCCGCGTTTGGCGCAGCGGAAGGGTCTCCGTCGATGCCGACGACGGTAGTCAAACCCGGCAATCTTGAGCGGTTCATTCGCATGGACATATTGCGGAGACAGGTCACCGTCACAGTAAAATGTGACGACGGCTCCGTGCGTCTCGATCCCATCGGCACCGTTGTTGGCCATGACAAATACATGTTCTATTCGGTCACCGAAAGCGATCCCTCGACAGCCCGCACGGAAGTGTACGAACGCTATGAGCTGGGCCGCGGCACTTGGCAGACGGCGGTTGAAGGGAGGACAGTTATGACAGCTACCAACTCGACCTTCCACCTCCAGATCGATTTCGGCGGTTACGCAAACGGCGAGCGCATCTTCGACAGATCATGGTCAAAAGACATTCCGCGTGACTTTGTCTGACCGGATGGAGGTGACTGCGGATATTGCAGGAGAGGGACCACGACACCGCGGCCGGTAGGCGCAACGGCCACGGCGCGTAACACCATCTTGAGAGCCAACGTCATTGCCGAAAATGGGGGCGGGCTATGCAACAGTCTGTCCCTCGTCACCTTGCGCACGTCGAGTATTCGCTCGGAGGCTTGCAACGGGCTTCAGAGGATTTGGTTGAATGCTAGCGTCCTTGAGCCCCAACAGTACTGAGGCCACCCGCACAATATCGAAATGATAGGATTTGCTAGCCACACATCGGCGGCGGGAGCGAGACCGTCACGAGTTGGCTTAAGCAGATCTCAGATTACCCGGCAGCGGTTCCTTTGTAAGACGTTAGTTGCGTCCGCAACGCATTCCCTGCAAGAGAGGTGAGCCATTCGACTTTCGTCCTCACAGCTCCCGGCGGCCTGCGCCCAAGTGCGAGTAATGCCTGGAGTTGGCATGCGGAAGCGTGCTGGCAGGGTTTCGAACTCCGACCAGCTCATGCGCCGGCTTTCTGGCTACGCCGGTCTCAGGCACCGTAGCCATGTCCGGCACACTTCCCGGTACAGCCCGCTGAGCGCTAGTCTATAATAGATAGTTGTGAGGCCTGCCGTGTTAGCCGCATTGTTCACGCAGAGCGGCGTGGCCAGTGCATTAACCGCCTAATCTCCTGATGCAATGCCTTAAGCTTGCGTTAGCCGCTTCCCTTCCGTCGATGAACCGGCCGTCCCGATTCGCCCGCTGATGCGAGGGGTGCCGCGAACCGCGCCAAACTCGACCAGCCGCGTCTTATCGTCATGGGAGCATCAGGCCGAAGTTGGTCAGCCGCACATTGAGGGCAAAGAGCATTTCTCACGTGTCCGCTTGCCAGGGCCTTGATGGGGAGCGGTGCCGCACGCGCCGCCCTTGGCGTGCGAGCAGTCGAAATACACCCGAAACTGGACGAAGTTCTGATACGCATCGCGGCGGCCGGCATCAACAATACCGATATGAACACACGGATGGCTGGTCTTCCGTCGTCGCTGGGGGCGACGGGTAAAAGGCGCGCCGCGATCGTGTGGTCGTAGTCGCATGAGCCCGCCCGATGCATATCAGCAGGTCGATCGCGCACACGTTTGGGCGCCGATTCATGTCGTTCGAAGCTCTGATGAGAGCTGTGCGAGAGGTTCCGCAAAGCCGGCGCCGATGATCCCCGCCAGGTCGTGTCCCATCAGGTGGTGTAGCTCGGCGGTAGCGAAGCCGCTCACGAGCGCGCCGTTATTAGCGCTGTAGCGAGCGAGCGGCGTGTGGGTGGTCATCGGCGCTTTCCGGTAGGGTTTGGTTGTTGACGCCAACCCATTTCGGAAGGACCACCGATGACCGACGACATGATGAACCTGCGCACGCTCGTGGAGAAGACCCCGGATGCCGATCTGCTGCGGGAGATGATCGGCTTTGCAGCCGAGCGACTGATGGGAATGGAGGTGGGCGCGGCCACCGGCGCCCGCTATGGCGAGAAGAACCCGCTGCGGCTCGCCCAGCGCAATGGCTACCGCGACCGGGACTGGGAGACGCGGGCCGGCACGGTCGAGCTGCGCATCCCGAAGCTCAGGAAGGGAAGCTACTTCCCAGGTTTCCTCGAACCGCGCCGCATGGCCGAGAAGGCGCTAACCGCCGTCATCCAGGAAGCTTATGTGCAAGGCATCTCGACCCGGTCGGTTGACGACCTGGTCAAGGCCATGGGTATGAGCGGCATATCCAAGAGCCAGGTCTCGCGGCTGTGCGAGGAGATCGACGGGAAGGTGAAGGCCTTCCTCGAGCGGCCGATCGAGGGCGATTGGCCATACCTGTGGATCGACGCCACTTACCTGAAGGTCCGCCGCGGTGGGCAGATCGTCTCGGTCGCCGTTATCATCGCCGTCGGTGTCAACGCGGACGGCCGGCGCGAGGTACTGGGCATGGAGATTGGCACCTCGGAGGCCGAGCCGATCTGGACAGAGTTCCTGCGCAACTGACACGTCGCGGCCTGCGCGGCGTCAAGCTCGTCGTCTCCGATGCTCACGAAGGCCTCAAGGCGGCCGTCACCAAGGTGCTGTGCGCGACATGGCAGAGGTGCCGCGTCCACTTCATGAGGAACGTGCTGGCCCATGCCGGCAAGAGCGGCCGCAGGGTCGTCTCAGCCTTCATCGCCACCGCTTTCGCCCAGGAAACGCCCGAGGCCGCGTCCGTACAATGGCGCGCCGTCGCCGACCAGATGGGCCGAAGGTGCCAAAGCTGGCGACAATCATGGACGACGCCGAGCCCGACGTGCTGGCCTACATGACCTTCCCCAAGGAACATCGCGCCAAGCTCCACTCGACGAATCCGATCGAACGTCTCAACGGCGAGATCAAGCGGCGCACCGAGGTCGTCGGAATCTTCCCGAACGACGATGCGATCGTGCGCCTCGTCGGCGCAATCCTGCTCGAACAGAACGATGAATGGGCAGTGCAGCGGGCCAGATATATGACTCTGGAAACGATCTGCCAGATGAGCAATGATACCCCAATCAGCCTGCCAGCCGTGGCGCGCTGATCAGCCCGGCCCAAATGCCGCCAGCTACACCACGCCGCGGGACACGATCTCCCGCCAATCGAATGCGAGACCGTCCTCCGCTCCCGCTCCGCCGGAGAATTGCTTTCCACACCGCCGGTCCGAGGTCCTTCGGAAGACGACTTACCTTCACGGAAGACTTAGTTTGGCAGTGCGGCCCCCATCCACGACGAAGATCTGGCCGGTGACGAATGCAGCTTCGTCGGAGGCAATCCATGCGACCATAGCCGCGACTTCCTCAACCCGGCCGGTTCGACCCAACGGATGAATGGCACCCAGCCGTCCCCGCGCCTGCTCGGTCAACGCGGCCATGAAATTGACATTGAGATCCGTATCGATCCAGCCAGGAGCTACGCCGTTGCAACGCACCCCGTCTGGCCCACCATCGACCGCGACGGCACGCGTCAGGCCATGCAGCCCTGCTTTCGACGCGCAATAGGCCGCGTGCCCCGGGTTGGACGCCAATCCCTCAATCGAGCCGATATTGACGATCGCTCCCCGGCTTCTTCGAAGATGAGGCATGGCGCGACGGATCAGCAGGAAAGGAGCATCAAGGTTGAGCGCCATTGTGCGTCGCCACTCGTCCAGCCCCGTCTCATCTATCTTCGCTTCAGCCATGCGCCCAGCGTTGTTGACGAGGATATCGAGCCGGCCGGCCTGTTGAACGACATCGTCAATGATCACGGCCGGAACGTCGGGGTCGCAAAGGTCCGCGACTATCGTTTCTATACGGCAGGCCTCCTCAAGCTGAACCGCAAAGACTCTGGCTCCCTCGCCGGCAAGCCTGTCGGCGATTGCCGCCCCAATGCCGCTGCTGGCGCCCGTCACCAGGGCGACCTTCCCCACGAAGCGGCTCATGCTACAGCCTTTCCGCCGTCCACGTCGCCCACAACAATCCATCTCATTCTAGAAGACCCTCGGCGAACACGGCGTGCCGACCGCGCATCGCTCTGTGAATTCCCCCAAAGCCGCGCGCAGCGCGCCTGAGTTTCACCATCTGCCGGGGAAGGCATCCTCTCGTCCATTAGGCTTCCTCTGGCCAAGTGCTTGGAAAATACGCCGGGCGCTTTCTGCAACCCGTCGCCGGCAGTTCCTGTTGCCTAGCTACAAGGAGGTTCAAAAGCCGTGCCAACTGAGAAGTAGGAGCGCCAAAAAAAGAGTTCTACAGGTTATTCAAAGCCTTAAACGAGAGCGCATCAGCAGCGAAGCCGACCGCCACCGTGTCCCGGACTCGACAAAGCCGACATCGGCGTCGGCACCCTGCGTTTTCCCAGAAAGTGGGCAGGATTTTCTCGGAATCCGTCGCTCTTGGAGACCGTTCCAAATCTCGTAGACTGACCAGCAACTGGCCAATCCTACTTGCAACAAAACCTTCAAATAAGTTTGCAGGATCTTCGCGCCCGCAAATCACCGACACTGCTATTGTCACAGCCAAGTCTGAGGTCGTCACGGCTAAACAACCGGGTGGCGACAGGCGCTGACCACACAATACGCAAAGGTAGGCTCAACAACCAATGGCAACGAGAGCACTCATTCTGGTCGAAGGCGATCCAACGGGTACTGGTCTCCTCTACATCCAAGCGGCCCAGCGTCTTGGTCTTCATCCAATTACGCTGTCGGCTGATCCAGCTCGGTACGAGTATCTGGCGGCAGAAAAGTACGAGGCAATCCGTGTCGATACAGACAATCTCGATGCGCTGATCCGTGAATGTTCCCGTCTAGGGGCCACTTATGACGTTGCTGGAATTACGTCCTCCCTGGAGGCGTTCTACGCGACAATTGGCAAGCTCTGCCAGTATTTCGATCTACCGGGACCGAACCCCACATCGATTGAACGATGCTGCGAAAAATTCAGTCAACGTCAGCTCCTTGCGGAGGCCGGCGTTCCAGTACCTGCGTATCGCTTGGCAGCGAATGCGGCGGACGTGCAAAGCTCTGCCGCGGAGATCGGCCTGCCGGTGATTCTTAAGCCGGCCGTGGGCGCAGGAAGCTGCGGTGTCCGATTGTGCCGCAACGCTGATGAGGTGGCCGAACATACGACCTATCTGTTGGGCGGGAAGCACATATGGCGGTCGTCGCCAAGGATGCTGGTTGAAGAATTCGCAGAAGGCCTCCATTATATCGCTGAGATAATGGGAAATCAGGTCATTGGGATCACCGCTGCTGAATTCGGCCCCCCACCGCATTTCGTCTTTCGTGAGTTCATCTTTCCGGCCCTGCTGACCGATGACGAGCATGAGCGGATCGCCGATGTTTCGCTGAGCTGTTTGCGAGCTCTCGGCCTTGGTTGGGGGCCAGCGAACATTGAACTCCGGTGGACGAAGCGTGGCCCAGTCGTCATTGAAGTCAATCCGCGTCTTTCTGGCGCGCCCGATCCTCAACTGGTTCAGCTGGGCTACGGTGTCGATCTTGTCACCGAGCACATCAAGCTTGTCATCGGCGACGAATGGGATTTGCGCAGAAGGCATTCGCACATTGCGGCCGCGCGGATTCTGGTTCCTGATCGCGATGGCACCCTCGATTGGATCGATGGCGACAGCAGGGCGGCTGCTATATCAGGTGTCGCCGAGGTCAAATTTTTTGTTGAATCCAAGACGCCGATCGTCAGGAAAGGCGATTACCGAGACTGTCTCGGATATGTCATCGCCGCTTCACCCAGCCGTGCTCTGACCGAGGCGACACTTCAGCGTGCCGTCGACTTAATAGATTGGTCGATCACACCATTGCCGACCCTTGGCGAACAGGAACAATCCTTGGACCCGACCCTCTCTGCTCCAGCGTCGGCGGCGCCCGGTGAGAGATGATCGTTGTCAAGCTCGCTAGAGTTAGGAAACGGACAGCCCCCCGTGTCAAGTTCCCGATGCTTGCATAACCGTCAGGTCAGCGACGAGCATGCTTGCCCCTACCACGCGAAGGGCGTTGCAGCAGACCACGACATACACCCGAAGGAACTCAAGATCGTATTCGAGCCCGTGCGACCGGGACGAGGCTCGCCAGCTCGAGCTGAGTCAGCAGCGCATGCTCCCTGAAGCGAGCGCAGTCATGCAGGATAGGCGTTGGCGATCAGTTTGCGATAGAGACGCCCAAGTTGCGCCTTTTCGTCGACGTTACTGGTATGTTATGCTAACAGAATAACTACCACGCCGTGCAGCAGGCCAACATCTGGCTCAAGGCCGCTGCACAAGGTTGCTGTGTTGCGCGACCGCCCGGTTCCGGGAAGCGCGGTCTTCGGCGCGAATACACATGCTAGTCCGCGGGATTGCTTCGAGGACTGGAAACTCGCGAGAAGCAGTACGCGATCATCCGGCATTATGTCAGCTTTGTCGGGTCTGCGACGCAGGATTGTTTGGCCAATTTCTTATTTCGCCTCAAGCCAAATTGCTGAAACAGCCACGAAAAATGTCTCTTCGCCTCGATCGGCCCAATTGGCACGAGTTTTGACACCGTAGCTGCGAGACGGCAGCAGGAAGCGACCCGCGCGCCGCCGATGACCATCTGCCCTATACGGAGGAATTGGCATGAACACCCTCGATCAACGGACGGCACTGGAGCAAGCCGCGCGAGAGCGCATTAAGGATTCCCACGCTCTCGACGGCGACGTCGGTCGCTTGACCCACTTCTATCGCGAATGGGCCAGTTCCTACGAGTTGGATGTCGGCCGCGACGGGTACTGCGGGCCGATGATCGTGGCGGAATTGGCGGGCGCCGTGCAGACAGCCTATTTGGCCAGGCAGCGAGCAGCCATCGCAATCCTGGACGCTGGCTGCGGAACAGGCCTCGTGGGCGTGGAACTGGAACGCCTCGGCTTCCGGTTGATCGACGGGATCGACCTCTCCGCGGAGATGGCCGAACAGGCACGGCAAACCCGCGTCTACCGCCATGTCCAAGGCAATGTCGATCTCAACGGGCCACTCTCCGACTATCCCAGCGCGAGCTATGACCTCACGGTCTGCTGCGGCGTCTTCACGCTCGGGCATGTCCGACCGGATGGGCTGCGCGAACTGGCTCGCGTCACGCGCCCGAACGGATTCATCATCGCAAGCACCCGCAAGAGCTATGCGGAGACCACATCCTTTGAAAACGAGGTGCGGCGGCTGCAGGATGCGGGCGTCCTTGTGCCGGCACTGCGTCTAAACGACGGCAGATACGTCGCCGAGGAGGACGCGCACTACTGGGTTTTCCAGGTGGCGGAGAAGGCCAACGCACCAACGGAGGAGCGGCCATGACGACGCTACCGCAAAACAAGCTGGCGAAGCTGGCAGCCGATCTAACGCGTGTTTGTACAAGGGAGTGTATTGCAGCATGATGGCACGATCGAGCGCAGAACTCCACGCGAGACGTGAGCGCGCGCTGCCGCGCGGCGTTGCATGTGCGTTTCCGGTATGCGCGGAGCGCGCCCAAGGCGCGGAGATTTGGGACACGGAGGGGCGCCGGTATATCGATTTCATCGGCGGCATGGGCGCGCTTGCGGTCGGACATTCGCATCCGCAGGTGGTTGATGCAGTCAGAACGCAGTTGCAGCGCTTCACCCATACCTTCTTCGGCAGCATTCCCTATGACGGCTACGTGCGTCTCGCGGAGCGCCTCAACGCGAAAGCTCCGTTCCCCACGCCGGCGAAAACCCTTCTTGTCACCACTGGCGCAGAAGCGGTGGAGAATGCGGTGAAGATCGCTCGCGTCCACTCGGGCCGAAGGGGTGTCGTAGTCTTCAGAGGAGGCTTTCACGGACGCACGTTACTGACCCTTGCGATGACTTCACAGCTCGATCCATACAAACGCGGTTTCGGCCCCTTCCCCACCGATATTTACCACGCGCCCTTTCCTTCGGCTTATCGAGGCCCGAGCGCAGACGAGGCCCTTCAAGCGCTTCGAGACCTGTTCGAGACGCAGATCGAGCCCGACCAAGTTGCAGCCATGGTGATCGAACCGGTCCAGGGTGAAGGTGGTTTCCTGCCGGCGCCGCCGGAGTTCATACGCGGTCTGCGCGCTTTGTGCGACGCCCACGGCATCGTCCTGATCGCGGATGAGGTCCAGTCCGGCTTCGCTCGCACCGGCCGGGTTTTCGCCATCGAGCATTCAGGAGTGGAGCCGGATCTTGTAGCGCTGGGAAAGAGTTTCGGCGGCGGGCTCCCAATCGCCGCTGTCATCGGCAAGGCGGTGATCATGGACGCCGTGCCGCCGGGCGGACTCGGAGGCACCTACGCGGGGAATCCCCTTGCATGCGCAGCGGCACTTGCCGCCCTGAACGTGCTTGAGGAGAAGAACCTGGCTGCCCGCAGCATGGAAATCGGCGAGCGCCTTACCTCCGGCTTCCGCTCCCTCAATCTGGGGACCAATTGCCCCATTATCGGCGAGGTGCGCGGTTTGGGCGCGATGATCGGCATTGAACTCGTCGATGATGCAATGTCACAGCGCCCGGCGACAGCGCTGACGGCGAGGCTCGTGGAAGACGCCGCGATGCATGGTCTTCTGCTCGCCTCGGCCGGACTTGCGCATAACGTCATACGCGTGCTTGCTCCGCTTACAGTATCGAACGAGATCATCGACGAAGCCTTGGCGATTTTCGAGGATTTGCTTGCGCGGGTGGCCACGCTTCCCACGCTTGATTCATATGATCCCGACGAGATGGCCATGCTGCGCTCAGAAACAGAGCCGCAGATCTGATGGGTGAGCTTTTCCCGCTCCGCATCCAGGCGATGGGGGGAGACGATGGACCGCGTGCACGCTATCTCATCGGCGGATTTGGACGGCATGAGGGCATGGAGCGCCGGCCGGCTGCTTTGCAGATGGCTCCCGTTTCAGGGTTGTCGTTTTGATTGGACTTGACGTGAGGCGTAGCGAAGTGCGGCTGATCAGTCACACTTCGTATTGAATGCTCACCGGCTCCGCAGCATTCGAGCGCGCGTCGTCATCCTCAATGATAGCCTCAGGGCCGCAAAAAGTAGCCTGCCAGGTTGTTTCGGCTGCTGCCGCCGCGGGCTGCATCTAGACTAAGGGAGGACAAACCAGCTCCACGCGGCCCGTGACTATCGCCCAGATTGACCTGTTCTGCGGCATGGATGTTGCCGCTAAATATACGAGAAGCAGCCGGTTGGCCCGTCCGCTTTATCGGAATTGTCGAGGACAAAGGCTTGAGTTGAGGTTGCAACGGCCCATGAGAGCGGGTTCGTGATTTCTTTTCGCAGCACGCGAAGTCGCCCTTCCGACTGCAGAAGACGCGTTGTCCGTGCAGTATCTCGATCATGGTCTGATCGATTCCTACGCATTGGCGTGCCCTGAACATTGCACCCGTCCGAAATCCGTCGAGACGCTTTATATCACAGCGCCGGTATCAAGACGGTTGCAACAGATCCTTCAAATAAGCTTGCAGAACTTTCACGTCTCCCAACCGCTAACTAGGGTACAACGTCCGAGGTAAGGCACGGCTTCAAGAGCTTAGCCTGATTTTACGCTTAGATCCCCCACAGCACGCAATCTCGGAGTTTACAATGGCAAGAAGAGCGCTAATCCTGCTTGAAGGCACAAGCGCGAATGGCCAGCTATACGTCCAAGCCGCCCAGCGTCTTGGTCTTCATCCAATTACCCTGTCCGCTAACCCAGCGCAGTACGACTATCTTGCGGCGGAAAGCATTGAGGCAGTCGCGATCGACACAACCAACCTCGGCGCGCTGATCCACGAATGTTCCCGGTTGAGTGCGACCTATGACATTGCAGGGATTACGAGCGCCGAGGAGGCGGTCTATGCAACAGTTGGCGAGCTCTGTCGGTATTTCGAGCTACCGGGACCGAACCCCACAGCGATTGCACAATGCTGCGACAAATTCACTCAACGTCAGCTCCTCGCGGAGGGCGGCGTTCCAATCCCAGCTTATCGCTTGGCAGCGAATGCCGCGGAGGTAAAGAGCGCTGCTGAGGAGATTGGGCTGCCGGTGGTTCTTAAGCCGGCCGTGGGCGCGGGCAGCAGCGGCGTCCGATTATGCCGCGACTTCGATGAGCTAGCCGAACACACGACCTATCTGTTGGGCGGGAAGCACTTCTGGCGGTCTTCGCCAAGGATACTTGTCGAAGAACTCGCGCAAGGCCCCCATTATTGGGCGCACATAATGGGAAATGAGGCTATTGGTATTGAGGCCGCTGAGTTCGGCTCCCCACCTCATTTCGTCTTTCGTGAAGGTATCTTTCCGGCCCCGCTGACTGATGACGAGTATAAACGTATAGCCGAACTTTCGCTGAGCTGCTTGCGAGCTCTCGACCTCGGCTGGGGGCCAACGAACATCGAATTCCGTTTGACGAAGCGTGGCCCAGTCATCATTGAAGTCAATCCGCGCCTCGCTGGCGGTCCTCAAGCGGTTCAGTTGGCTTACGGTGTCGATCTTATCACTGAGCACATCAAGCTTGTCATCGGCGAAGAATGGAATTTTCGCAGAAGGCATTCGTATATTGCGGGCTGGCAGTCCCTGCTTCCTGATCGCGATGGCATCCTCAATTGGATAGACGGCGACAGCCGGGCGGCTGCCCTGTCAGGTGTCGCGGAGGTCAAATTGTATGTTAAACCCAAGACACCGATCTTCAGGAAAGGCGATTACCGAGACTCTATGGGATGTGTCTTCGCTGTTTCGCCCAACCTTGCTCACACGAAAGCGATCCTTCAGCGTGCCGTTGGCTTGATCAAGTGGTCGATCACACCATTTCCGACCATTGGCGAATAGAAAAAAGTCTGAACCCCAACCCTTTTTGCTCCAGCGCCGGGGCGCCAGGTAACAAATGATGGGCCATTCGTCGCTCACGACGAATCGCCCTGAAAGGGCCAGACCATTTCGGGCCGCGACGATGGCAAGGTTTTTCGGCTTACGCTTGGCGACGGGGTTCCCTGGAGGAATGGGATTGTGCCGGGAAGCAACCAGAGCGCCCGTGAGGAGGGCGGCGCCCTGCCAGCGGAAATGTCGGTGATGCTAGGCACCTTCAACGCAGAGCAGCATGGGCGCGGCCGATCACCTTCCTAGCAACGGCCGCGTCGAACTCGCACACGTCGCCGATAGTGAGAACCAGTTCGTGCTCAGGAGGACGCAATGTTGTCGGGCCAGAAAGAGCCGGCCATGATCGGCGCCGGTAATGCCCCACAGAAGCTATGAATTTGAGATTAATTCACGCACTTGTTGGCGATCAGCTGATCAGCTTGGGGCAACCCTTAGCGCTATTTACATCCCCGGATCAGATTGTTTCCTTTTTCGATCTGCTCGACCAAAGGTGCGAGATTGCACGCGCCGGGATTCTGACACGGCATCAGGCCGACCAGCCGCGCGCAGCACATGCCGCGCGTCCACGAGCGCCCCGGGCTTCTCCCTCAACGCTTCGAAGTCGGATCCTTCCTGTCTGGTCGCAATGTGTCGCCCGGAAACGTCCGAAAAATGGCGTCTTGCGGACTTTCATCGCAGCGAGAGTCTCTCGCCTGCCTGCCGAACTTCTGTCATTTTCGGCGGTCCCGCCAAGGCATGGAGCGACGGCACTTAGCATTGATCGGATTTCTTCCTCATCCCGTCCTGGAATGCGGAGCGGCCACGAAGCTCCCATTGTAGATCGAGGATTCCGGAAGAATCCATGCCCAGTAAACGTCGTCCCGAACCCGTGATGCCGATCACCCCACCGCTATGCCTCCGGGCCATGCAAAGGTGCGCCGGCGCGAGTTCTAACCTCAAGCGTTCCGCTCTTCGGCCGAGATCTTCCGCAACCACTCGCGCAGCCGCTCGGCCCCCGGCGACAGGGTCCGGTTGTCGTTCCACGTCAGATAGTATCCTCCCGGGGCGTCCAGCTCGAGGTCGGTAATCCTGACGAGCTTGCCCTCTTCGACCGATGTTCGCACCAACCGGTGCCAGCCCACGGCAACGCCCTGATCAGCCTGGGCGGCTTGCAAAGCTACGAAGAACTTGCTGAACCTGCGGCCACGAAGCGGTCCGCGGGGAATCCTGGCGCGGCGCAGGACCTCGTCCCAGCCGGCCCACTCCGGCTCCATCCATTCGACGTGCAGGAGTGGCAGTTCGGGCAAGCACTTGGCGGTCGCATCCCTGTGCTCCTGGGCGAAGCCGGGACCGCAGACCGGGTAGATGACATCGCCAAACAACAGTTCCGATCTCTCTTCAGGCCATGAACCGAAGCCATAGCGGATGCGCAGCTCGACTTCAGCGCGCCGATAGTCGCGCGAACTGTCGGAAATCAGATGATCGACTGTGATATCACCATGCTGCGACCAAAAGCTCGGCATGCGCGGCATCAACCACATCGACGCGAACGCGTCGGTAGAGGCAATCGTGACATTCCGGGTACGATCGCCGCGTTTAATGGTCCTGACGACATCGGACGCCTTTGAAAGGGTGCTTGCCAGCACGCTGTAGAGGTCTTTGCCAGCCCTGGAAAGCGTCACGCCGGTTCCTGGCCTCACAAACAGCGGAACACCAAGCTCGTCCTCAATGGCTTTGATCTGCCGACTGATCTCTCCCGATGTCACGTTCAGCTCGGAAGCCGCAAGCTTGAACGAGAGATGGCGTGCCGACGCCTCGAATACCTCGAGAGCAGTCGGGGACGGGAGTTCATAATAACGATGAAGCATTGAAGGCTCCAATCAGATCGACAGTCGCTGTCTAAGTAGCCGCGATATCCATGTCGACCTCTGGTTCAAAGGAGCGCCGCCAGCTCACACGCTAAAGTTGAGATAGTGATAAATCACCATTGGCCTTCGTGACGCACTGCGGTCGCCCACGACGACCAAATCATCGATGCAAGTTGCGTGCCGATAGGCTCACCGTTATGAGTGCACCACACGTCCATACCGACGGACCGGCTCACTCGACCGTTCGTCGAGTTTCCGACATTTCTTGCCAGCATCAGACACAACGTTTGTGGATACACATGCGCGGGATCGTCACATTAACGAGGCGGGACCCGGCCACCGTATGAGGAGGTATAACGACCCCGTCACCCGCGCTATATCCGCGCCGTTTCCCTACCGAGGTGGTCAGCGCGAGAGGTCAGCCACGAAACGGTTCGCCGTTGCGAGAAGTTCGGATATCGGCTATCCGCGACCGCCATCGGTCTTGCCGCTTGCCAGGATCGGCACGGGGTGCCCGCACAATGCGGACGCTTGGCAGCAAGCACATGCGCCAGCGCGTGCACCGACTTCAGCACCACAGCACAGGCGCCGACCTGGTCCGCCAGCGTGGAGAGGCGCAGATCGATGCCCTCGCTCTGCCGGTTCAACGGCGAATGCTGGGCACACTTCTCAAACAAGATCATCGTTCGCCAGTCAGGCCGAACCGCAACACGAGCAGTTCGACGGGGCGGCAATGACGACGCGTTCGCGCGGCAGATGCTCGGGACACGGCTTCCTTGACGGTCGCTTGCGCTCGAAGGCTCTGAGCGTTGTCGACGACCGCCGTCGCCGCTGTGCCTGACAGTATTCCTTCACCCATGACGTTTTATCTGAAATCCATCCGCGGGGCGACTTGGAAAGCCCGCCTGTTTCGGACCGGTTCGCCAAGGACCTGTGGATGGTTGTAACTCTCCGGAATTAAGCGGGCAGGCAGTGTCACGTGAGTAAGTGCCTATCCGCTCTCATCAAACATTGGCCAAGTGAGCGTAACTTGCTGCGAAACGCCTGAATTTGTGCTCGCCGCACGTCACCGGCTTGTAGCGAAGCGGGTTGCTGTCGGTGACACATGAAGGCAATGGTTCGATGACCGCATTGAAATCAGCGTCGATAAAGAAGGGGATCGAGTATCGCTCGCGGCCCGAGGTATTCACCACGCGGTGCATGTTCGCCAAGTAGACATCATTGGTCAGCCGCTGAATCAGATCGCCAATGTTGATTACGAATGTGCCATGGATCGGAATGCCCTGGACCCAGTCGCCATCTCGGTTCATGACCTGCAGACCACCCACGTCGTCCTGCGCCAGGATGGTCAGATTGCCGTAATCCGTGTGGGCGCCAATACCTATGATCTCTTCGTGAATATAGCCACTCTGCGGCGGATAATGAAGCAGGCGCTGAATGCTGATCGGGTTGCGCATGAAGTTCTCGAAATAGCTTTCCGACTGGTCCAGACTGAGCGCGATTCCCTTCAAGAGTATTTTCGCGAGGTCCACCATTTTTTGATGGTACCCGTACGTCAGTTCCCGAAACTCAGTCAGATTTGAGGGCCACTGGTTGGGGCCCAAAAACGGACCTTGCAACGTCGAGCGTTCAGGACCGATGTCAAAGCACTCCTTGAGGTCTCTCGTCTTGCCCGGATCGGTGTTCTCCCCGAACGGCTCAATGTATCCGCGCAGGGCCACATCGGATTTGCTTACATGCAATTCCATCTTCTGCGACATGGGCAGATCAAAGAACCGACGGCTCACATCGAATACCGAATCCACAAAATCCTGCGGAATACCGTGGTTCTTCACATATATGAACCCAGTGTTGGACAATGCCCAACGTATCTCCTTCGCCACCCTATGCTTATCGCTGCCATCGAGAAGCGGCGCGATGTCAACCACCGGGATCTTGTCGAAGCTTTCGCGTTTCGCGCGAAGCTTGTCGTCCAGTTTGGCAACGAGATCTTTGCGCATTGGTCACCTTTGTTGACGATTGAGCAGGAACAACGAATTTGGTGTTTTTTGACTGGCAGTATAAAGAATCGTCGAGAAGGATGGCACCTTCGCGATGCGTTC
Organism: Mesorhizobium sp. P170090; assembly: GCF_057786115.1. Lineage (NCBI taxonomy): Bacteria > Pseudomonadati > Pseudomonadota > Alphaproteobacteria > Hyphomicrobiales > Phyllobacteriaceae > Mesorhizobium > Mesorhizobium sp. P170090. The sequence goes on along the minus strand of NZ_JBYNWH010000001.1, from coordinate 1,885,897 downwards.
TTTCGCGCCTCGAATAGGCTGCAAGTCCTCAACTATGTAGAAGAGCCCGACGTCCTGGCAGGGCAGGCCCTCGCGCTCTTCGTGTCGCATCGTCATGGCCGCTCCTCCGTTGGTGCGTTGGCCTTCTCGGGCACCTGGAAGACCCAGTAATGCGCGTTCTCTTCGGCGACGTATCTGCTGTCTTTTAGACACTGTGCCGGCACAAGGACGCCCGCATCCTGCAGACGCCGCACCTCGTCTTCAAAGGATCTGGTCTCCGCATAGCTCTTGCGGGTGCTTGCGATGATGAATCCGTTCGGGCGCGTAACGCGAGCCAGTTCGCGCAGCCCATCCGGTCGGACATGCCCGAACGTCAAGACGCCACAGCAGAGCGTGATGTCATAGCTCGCGCTGGGATAGTCGGAGAGTGGCCCGTTGAGATCGACATTGCCTTGTACGTGGCGGTAGACACGGGTTTGCCGAGCCTGTTCGGCCATTTCCTCGGAGAGGTCGATCCCGTCGATCAAACGGAAGCCGAGGCGTTCCAGTTCCACGCCGACGAGGCCCGTTCCGCAACCGGCGTCCAGGATTGCTATTGCAGTTCGCCGCCTGGCCAAATAGGCTGTCTGCACGACGCCCGCCAGTTCCGCCACGATCATCGGCCCGCAGTACCCGTCGCGGCCGACATCCAACTCGTAAGAACTGGCCCATCCGCGATAGAAGTGGGCCAAGCGACTGACGTCCCCATCGAGAGTGTGTAAATCCTTAATACGCTTTCGTGCGGCTTGCTCCAGTGCCGTCTGCTGATCGAGGGTATTCATGCCAATCCCTCCGTATAGGGGCAGGCTCGATGCAGTAGAGTCCTCATCGGCGGCAATGGCCGCGGCTCAACCCATGAGCTGTTCGTCGTATATTGCTGAGCATGGCTGCCCCAGGCGCTTCCAGCGAAATGCACGCGAACTGCTGCCGCCGGACGGGGGATCTCAAACCTATTCCGGGAATCAATGGGGATGTTTCGTCTTGAACGGTCCGGCATTCCGGCCAAGGCGCCCTGTTCGCCTATCAACTTGTCGAAGACATCGCGTGGCAGTGGCAAGCAGGTGACGACAAATGCCGCAATCGCGGGCCGCGTCGCGGTGCGTCTTGTCACCGGGGGGTGTCCTTCGAGCAAGTCGTTCGCGGCCGCGGAATTGGGTTCTTGTTTGCCAAGACCGCCGGCGTCCAGGAGCTTGGCGAACGGTCGGCCTATCGCTCCCGGTAGCCATGCATCCGAATCATTGTGGAAACGAGTGGCGCGCACGGCGTCTTCTCCAGCCTCTACAGCAGACATAGGACTTCCTTTCACAACTCATTCGGTGCGGCTTTTAGCGAAGTTCAAGCATCGCAAATCGATATCACCGGTCTTTTAGCAGGAAAAATTCGGTTTTATTTTAAAAGTATATTTTATAATATGAACCTACATTGAGTTTTTGTTTAATGTTTGTGTCATAGGCGAAAAATATTCGTCAACATAATACGGTGATCTAGAGGAGATTTGCCCTGAGGGTGTGACGAAATCCTCTTCGACAGCCCGTGAGAGGTCGGGATCGGCCGCGGCCCATCCGACACCACCTGCTGGGGTGGTATCGCTGGAGACCTGGCTCAAGCTTGCCCGCCTCGCGCATGATCCGCTTTCCGGTCTGGCACCGCTAAGGCAGGGCCGGCGGCGCCGAGCGGGCATGATCAAGCGCATGGGTGCTTGGCGCTGGCGCCGAGATGACGCAAATACCAGCGCCATGACGACGTCGATGAAGTTAGCCAAATTATGGCGTTCGGCGCCGTTCAGACGCTCCGTGCCACACCCCCGGGAAACCAAGCGTTGCAACAGGTCCTTCAACAAAATTTACAGAATCTTTGCGACCGCAAGCCGCTGGCGTTGATACGTTCAGTACGAATCTGAGGTTCCGGCACCGCTAAAAAGCTGATGCCTTTTCACGCTCAGATCGCGGCACAGCACGCATCGGAGGGTCAACCCCAATGGTAAGTAAAGTTGTATGCGTCAAGTTCTGCAATTGGGCGGCCATGAGGCTGGTCATGCGGCTTGGCGCGGCCAAGCCCGACCTCGCCGCATGGCTGTCCAAATGGTCGGCCCGCTATTCGCGGCTGACGCCGGCCGGCAAGGGCCAAACTGGAACGGGCTCTTGCCTGTGCTGGGCGACGGGCGTCTTCGGCTTTCCAGCACGACGGACAAGTGTCGCTAAGGGGATTTCCGAAGCATCTATCACCGGTATCAACGCCTACGCGCACCGCGTGAAGCGCGGGCAGGAAAAGCTTCCGCCCGAGTTCGAGAAGCTCGGCCGTCTGCCAACCGATTGTGCCGGTTACGTCGGCAGTCTGTCGGGCGAATTGAGAAACTGACCCCCTGACGAAATGAAGAACTGACCCCCTCGGTTATGAGAGGAGGCATGGATGACGGTTGGGATTTCGGCGATTCCTGCATTGTCGAGAACGATGCAGGGAGAGGAGATGCTTCAGCCTGAAGAGGTGGCAGCGATGCTGCGGCTGCATGAGCTTGGCTGGGGAGCGAAGCGGCTGGCGAAGGAATTCGGGTGCGCGCGCAACACGGTGCGTCGCTGGGTTACTCGCGTCGGCTGCATATCCGTCCCTCGCTTCGGGAGCGCCAGGCGGACTGGTTGGAGGGGATGGAAGGAGCCTTCCTTCGCTTCGGCGGGCTTCCAACGGAAGTGCTGTTCGATAATCCGAAGGCGCTGGTCGAACATCACGATGCGGCGACGCGGGAGGTGCGCTTCAATGTGCGGCTGCACGCCTTTGCCCGCTACTGGGGATTTACGCCACGGGCTTGTGCGCCCTACCGGGCGCGAACGAAGGGAAAGGACGAACGCGGGGTGGGCTACGTCAAGCACAATGCGATTGCCGGCCGCCGGTTCGAGAACTGGGCGGCGTTCGAGGCGCATCTGGACCGGTGGACGCGCGAGATTGCCGATCAGCGTGTGCATGGCACGACCGGCGCGCCTCCTGCGGAACGCTTTGCCGAAGAGGCCGTGGCGCTTCGCCCTCTGGGCGGACGGGCGCCGTTCGGGCAGCTGCGGGATCTCGTGCGCAAGGTCCAGGCAGATTGCGCAATCGACCTGGACACGAACAGTTACTCGGTTCCCTGCCGGCTGATCGGGGAGAGCGTCCAGGTCGTGGTGCTGGGCGGCCGCGTTATCGTGCGTCATGCGGGCGAGGTGGTGGCGGATCATGCCTTGTGCCGCGGACGTCGCCAACGGATTGTCGAGCGCGCATCTTGCCGGCGTGGTCGGCGCTGCTGCGCCGGTGCAATCGGCGCCGGCGGATATTGTTGCGCCTTCCGCTCTGTTGCGGCCGCTGGCCGAATATGAGGCACTGGTGGGAGGCAGCTGGCGATGACGACGGTCATCACGAGATGCTGGTGGCTCAGCTCGACCGGCTGAAGCTGACCGCGATCCGGGACCAGCCCGATACGCTCCTGGACGAAGCGGCGCGTTCGCAAATGACCTTGCGCGAGGCTTTGGCCTTCCTCGTGACGCGCGAGATCGCGCGGCGCGACGAGCGGCGCATCTCCATGGCAGGCAAGATCGCGCAGTTCCCGTTTGTGCGCGAACTCGATGGCTTCGACTTCGACGCGCAGCCGTCGCTGGATCAGCGCCAAGTCCGGGAACTGGCGACCTGCCGCTGGATTGCCCATGGCGACACGGTCCTGTTTCTTGGACCTCCGGGTACGGGCAAGACACATCTGGCGGTGGCTCTCGGGCGCGAGGCGATCCGGCAAAACCATAGCGTCCAGTTCGTCACGGCGGCCACGCTCGTGGCGATGCTGGCCAAGGCCCATGACGACGGTTCACTCGAAAAGCAACTGACGACCCTCTCGCGGCCGAAACTGCTGATCATCGACGAGCTCGGCTATCTCCCGTTCGAAGCCAATGCCGCATATCTGTTCTTCCAGCTGGTGTCGCGGCGTTATGAGCGGGGATCGATCCTGATCACCTCAAACCGCTCGGTGGGCGAATGGGGCAGCGTGTTTGGCGATCCCGTGGTGGCAACGGCGATCCTTGATCGCCTGCTTCATCATTCGACAGTGATAACCATCCGTGGCGACAGCTACCGGCTTCGCGAAAAGCGTCGTTCCGGCCTATTGCAGAAGGCCGGAACGACACTCAGCACCATCGAAACCGCGAAACAATGAGGGGGTCAAATCTTCAGTTCGCCCTGGGGTCAAATCCTCACTTCGCTCGACAGGCAGTCCCAAGAACAAGTTGTCATTTGTCATTCTACGTTCTGTTCGGCCGTGTCCAGTTAAAGACACCTATGTTGGGGAGCCGACACACGGCTGCCGAAAATATTCCGCGAGCGCAGTGCGAAACGTATGATTTACTCCCTCTTGCTCACACAATCTCTTCGGTGGCACGCCGATTGCTTCTCTGTGCCTGCCAGTGGATGGCATGACGGACAACGTCACCGTGTCGCTATTTGCAGGTCCGTACGGGAGGTTGATTGATGCGGCATACTGGCTGGCGCTCTCATGCGGGCGCCACCTTCTCTTGTGAGAAACAACCGGCAACCGGTTCGTGTGGCATGGTGGTGACCAATCACCCGCTCGCTTCCACGGCGGGGGCGGAAATGCTCGCTGCCGGCGGAAACGCGATCGACGCTGCCGTCGCGGCCTTATTCACCCTTTCGGTCGTCGAGGCGATGATGGTGGGGGTGCTGGGTGGCGGCATAGCGCATATCCACCTCGCAAACGGCACGCATCACGTGCTCGACGGCATGAGCACCGCACCACTCGCGACCGGCGCAGCCGTCTACACGCCTGATCCGAAGGCCATGCCCGGCACGCTGGCCACTATCGGCCGCCGCAACGCCATTGGCCCCACCGCGGTCGCCGCCCCCGGCAATCTGCTGGGCTGGTGCGAGGCGCTGCGCCGGTTCGGCACGTTCTCTTTGGCCGACGTTACTGAGCCCGCGATCCGTCACGCCTCGCGTGGCTTTCGCGTGACTCCCTATCTACAGGAATGCGTCTCCAAGTCGGCGGCCGATCTCGCGCGCGATGCGGAAATCGCCAAATTGTATCTGCCCGGCGGCATGCCGATCCAGCCCGGGACCCCCCTGGTCACCGGCGATTATGCCGAGACGCTGCGATCAATCGCGCGCCAGGGGCCGGACATCCTGTATGGCGGCGAACTGGGACGTCACTATGCGGAGCACATGGCGCAGGAGGAGGGCTTTCTGACACTCGAGGACCTGACGAGCTATCGAACCGTCGATCACGAGCCGTTGCGAGGGCGTTATCGCGGCTATGAGGTTGTCGGCCCGCCGCCGCCGTCGTTCGGTCCACTGCACATCATTCAGATATTGAACATCGTGGAGGGTTACGACATCGGCGCGCTCGGTTTCGCAACGCCGGACACGCTACACCTGCTGGCCGAAGTGCTGAAGATCGCTTTCGCCGACCGGGCAGCGGCGTCCGCCGATCCGGCGTTTGTCCAGGAGCCGATCGGAAAGCTGCTGTCCAAGGACTATGCAGCGGAGCGCCGGGCTCGCATCACGATGGACCGCGCCCAGTCATGGAACGCAGGGGTGGCACCTAGCGAAGGTGCGCATACCACCCACCTGACAGTTGCGGACGGGTTCGGCAACGTCGTTGCCAGCACTCAGACGATCAACTCCCTTTTCGGCGCGGGCTACATCGTGCCGGGCACCGGCATGATCCCGAACAACTACATGTCCTCGTTCGATCCGCATCCGGGCCGCGCCAACTCGATCGCGCCTGGCAAGCGCGTGACGTCGTCGATGTCTCCGGTCATGGTGCTGCGCGACGACAGGCTACGCTACGCGATCGGGCTGCCTGGCGGGCTGCGCATGTTCCCCTCAGTTATGCAAGCGCTGTCGAACCTTATCGATCATGGCATGAGCTTGCAGGAGGCGGTGGAGGCGCCGCGGCTTTGGACGCGGGGCTATGGAGTGAAGGTCGAGGTTTCGGTGCCGGAAGGCGTGCTCGCGGCATTGCGCGACCGCGGCCACGATGTGGCGACGGTTAACAGCGTTGGCTGCGGCATGAGTGCGATTCAGTTTGATGCAGACGGCACGATGACTGGCGCCGCGTGCTGGCGTGCCGATGGCATGCCAATCGGGCTCGGCGGCGGGTTGGCGCGGCGCGGCGTATGGTTCACGCCGGACCAGGCGCAGAGCTGAGCGCAGCCGGCGTCTGGCTGCTCCGGCGCGCCGACGATCGGGTGATCTTCTTGCAAAGTGGCGACATCATCGAAGAGGCGCCTCCTGAACAGTTCTTCACGTCTGCGCAGAACGATCGCACGAAGCAGGCTTCGCACAGGCTCTGGGGCACTGACCCGTCATCGGATCCGCCATTGCCGTGCATCGATGGAAGGAATGAGCAACCTCACCACAGCGCTGGCCAACACACTTGGGCCGAAAGGCTGGCTGACCGGTGCGATCTGGACCCGTTCAAACGCGACTGGCTGGGACAGGGCGGCATGGCCGTCTTCAGGCAGTCGCGGCCAGATCACGGCTGCTGCCGTCAGGCTGGCGCATGGTCAGGTTACTTCGTCGCCACGGCGATTGCGCCCCCTGACAATGACCGTATGGCCGCAGCGGGGACGAAATTTGTAAAGTATGATCGCCTCACCCGACTGATAGTAGCCATTATGAAACTGCTTCGCCCACACCGGGCACGGTCATCAGACCAGATGCACTTGGAAAGCGCGGAGGTCTTCAAGGCCAAGCCGGTCCGGAGAGCGGCCGAACTGGCGGGAAAACTTCGCCACCGCGTGTACGTAGGATCGTTGCGTGGCCGGCGACAGATTGCGGATCGTCATGTCCTCGATCATGCGCCGGACGAAGTGGGCTCAACTCAAGCATCTCATTGCTCCTGTTCTCGAAATTGCGCTTCAACAGCCGCAACCCTTCAAAACAGCAGCGTCACCCGCCAACCGATCGCCAAATGCCGCGTTAGCGGCTTCGTTCAATCCTGAATCCCTTAAAACGCGACACGCATTTGGTGTTAACCGCGAAGAGAACCACAGAGCCGGCAGGGAACATGGATACGCCGGAAAGGAGCTTGCAATCAGCTCAGCGGACAGAAAACCCCATCTAAACAGCTAGGTCGATCCAGCCTCGTCGTTTCTTCGTCAACGGCCTCGTCAAAGACCGAGCGGCCGTGAGCGCAGCGATTATATCTCCCCGGTCCAATAGCCAAACCGAGGGGCAGATTACCAAACCGGAGCACTCACGGCGCCAAGATGGTTTCGACGAGTTTCACCCACCAACCGATGCCGTAAGGCAATGCCTCGTCGTCAAAATCAAAAGCTGGGTTGTGACATACAGCGGTCGGTCCGTTGCCAACAAAGATGTAGGCTCCTGGCCGCTCCTGGAGCATATACGCGAAGTCCTCCGCGCCCATGTTTATTCTTGTTGCAGCGTCTACGGAGGACGCGCCGACGAGATCTCGTGCCGCCTTGATGGCCAGCGTGGTCTCCTCCGAGTTGTTGGATGTAGCCGGCACAGAACGCATGTACTTGAATTCTATATCCCCGCCGAACGCCTGAGCGATGCCCCGGGCGACGGCCGGAATCTCTCGCTCGGCGAAGTCTCGCAGGGTGGACGCCAGAGCCCTGACCGTTCCGGAGATGGCAACTTGGTCGGGAATGACATTGTAGGCCTGGGCGGCACTCAGCTTGGTGACGGATATCACCAGCGACTCCAAAGGGTCGGTCCTGCGCGAAACCAAAACTTGCAGACCCAGAATGATCTGAGCTGCGATAACAACGGGATCCACGGTTCGATGTGGGTTGGCCGCATGGCCGCCAGTGCCCTTAACGAGGATATCGAAGTCATCCTGCGAGCCCATGATTGGACCAGGGCGGATGCCGAACTTGCCGATGTCAATGCCCGGCATAATGTGCATGCCATAAACCTGAGATATGCCAAAGCGATCCATGATCCCTTCTTGAACCATCCGCAGGGCGCCCGACGGGAGTTCCACTTCTTCGGCCGGTTGAAAGATTAAGGCGACAGTGCCTTTGAAGTTGCGGCTTTTGGCCAGGTGTTTCGCTGCACCCAAAAGCATGGCCGTGTGACCGTCGTGGCCGCACGCATGCATAATGCCCGGTATTTTCGACGACCAGGGTTTGTTTGAAGTTTCAATGATCGGAAGAGCATCCATATCCGCCCTCAGTCCGATCGTCGGCCCGTCTCCACCCTCGCCTTGAATCAACGCGACGATGCCAGTTTCAGCAATACCCATCTCGATGTGATTGATGCCGAACGAAGCCAGTTTTTCCGCCACAAACTTCGCTGTGTACTCCAACCGATAATCCAACTCCGGATTTTCATGTAGATAGCGGCGCCACTCGGTCGCCTCGCGCTGTAGTTCCCGGAAAGTTTCAATGCTTGTCATGCCGCATTAGCCTTTTGAATGAATTCTGCCGACCCACTTGCCAGCAACGTCCTGTCGGGAAATGGATGGCCGATATTTGTCCTTCTTGAGCGCGGTATGGCAATCCCGCTCAATAGGATGAGAATGTGCCCGAGAAGATTGGAGCAAAAGCGCGTCGGTTTGGTGCCAAACTGCACCGATTGCCGAAACAATACGCCAGAAAGCGTTACGTTTTGAAATGAACGCCAGCTTTTCAGTTAGCTCCGCAAGTGAGGCAATGGGAGGTGGTCGGCTTGAAAGCAAGAACTGCCGTGGAGGACCGCAAGGCTTAATGGCTTGAGGCACCTCTCCTGCGCTGCGTAAAGCGCACTCGCGATGATCATGTTGCAGCCGCGAGATTGAATGCACTCATGTAGCCCCGCAGCACGTTCGCAAACGGTCCTTCTTCAGCTGCAGCCGCCTGGCATGCAGCACCGGCTCGCTGTAGCCGTTGGGCAGGACTGTGCCCTTGAACACCAGGTCGCAGGCGGCCTGAATGGCGATCGACTTGTCGAAATCCGGCCATCGGCCGGTAGAGCGGATCGCCGACGTTCTGGCGGTCGCCGATCGCCGCCATGCGCTGTAGCGACTCCCTGACCTGGATTTCCGAGCACACCTTGTGGCGCAGCCAGTTGGCGATGTGCTGCGAGGAGATGCGCAAGGTGGCGCGGTCCTCCATCAGGCCGACATCGTTGATCGGGCACTTTCGACCAGCCGACACCCTGGTCGATCCGGCGCACGACATAGCCGAGAATGCCTTGCGCGTTGTTGTCGAGTTCGCGCTGGATCTCGTCCGGCGTCCAGTTCGGCCGCCTGGCCACCGGCACCGACAGGATGTCGTCGAGCTTTTGTTGGATGTCGTCGCGGATGGCGAGCAGCTCGCAGTTGCGGGGCGCGAGATCGCGTACGATCGAGGAGAACGAAGCCAAAGGCCGAGTTGCTGATGCTCGTGCCCGCAAGGCTTCGTCGCGGATGAAGTTGTGCAATTCCCGCGCGATCTTCAGTCCCGCAATCTCAACCCACGTCGCATGGACAGCTTCACGGCTCATTGCTCCGGCCCTCCTACGCTGCCAACCGATCGACGGGAAGCTCCGCCGCAACGGCCTGGACCAGAATGGCGGAGGTCGCAGCCGACAGGGTCCAGCCGAGGTGGCCGTGGCCGGTATTGTAGAACACACCCGGCGCACGTCCCTTCCCGACGCGGGGCATCATGTTCGGCATCATCGGGCGCAACCCGGCCCAGGGCACGACCCGGTTGGTCGTGACACCGGGGAAGAGTGTCCGAGTCCACTCGATCAGCGGCCTGACCCTGTCATCCCGAATGTCTCGGTTGAGGCCATTGAACTCAGCGGTGCCCGCCACCCTGAAGCGTCCAGCGCCAAGGCGGCTAGTCACGATTTTTGCTCGGTCATCCAGGATGCTCACCCAGGGCGCGGCCGCCTGTGCCGAGGCATCATTGAGGTCGACAGTGATCGAGTATCCTTTAACCGGATAGATGTTAAGACGATCGCCGAGCATGGCCGCAATGTCACGGCTGTGCGAACCTGCACACACTACGATTGCATCAGCTTCTATGGCCAGTTCGGCGCTTTGTCCGCCCGCGCAAGGGGCTGAATAGGTCAGTCGGAATCGATCACGCTGCTCGATTCGGGTGACCTTCGCGTCGTAGAGGAAGGCGCCGCCACGCCTTGTGCAGGCTTGGGCCAGCCTCGTGGTATACTTGTGGATGTCACCGGTCGAGTCGGATGGCGTGTAGAAGCCACCATGGAAGTTACCGTTCAGGGCCGGTTCGATTGCAGCGATCTCGGCCGCGGTCACTGGTCGCCGGTCCAGCCCGCCTTCAACCAACATATCGTTCACCTTTGTGGCGTGGTCGAAACCCGTCTTGTCCCAGCAGACATGAAGGATGCCGCGGCAGACATGATCAAAATCGATATGCTCCCGCTCCGCAATCTCGAACATGTACTTGCGAGCAGCGATCGCCAGCCGTGTGGTCGCAACTGTGTTCTCGCGATACCGGGAGATGTTAGACACGAACTCCGCGAGCCAGCTATACTTGTGCCACGAGGGCGCCGGGTTCATTAGCAGCGGCGCGTCGCGCCTGAGCATCCATTTGACCCCCTTAAGGATAGTGGACCAATGGTTCCAGACTTCGGCATTGCTGGCCGAGAGCTGGCCGCCGTTGGCGAATGAGGTCTCCATCGCGGCATAGCGCTGCTGCTCAACCACGGTCACATCGTAGCCATGCTCCAAAAGGGCATACGCCGTCGACACGCCGGTGATACCGGCACCAATCACAGCAATCGTGGGCAATTCACTCTCCAGACAGAATAGCGGTTGCAGGGCGGTTGCCCGCGGCTTATCCTCAAATCTGTCTCTGTACCTGAGAGCTTAACCGGACAGCGGCCCGGCTTTCCCCTTCGGTGGACGCTAGGGCGCCGCTCTCCAGAGCGTTCCGCGGCACGGTCATTTCTGCCTGAGAGTTTCCTTGGGGGGTTGGTCCGTCGGCGTCAGCACTTGCTGATCTCTCCCGTCTCGCGCGTTGAACGGCACCTTTATAGGATGACCCGCTGCACTTGCGCAGCCAATCAGTTTGTTCCAGTGAAACGTTTGAGCCAATCTCAGCGCGTCTCTGCAACAGGCCAAGCAGGATCACTTCGAGCCAAGCTCCTCGAGGATGACAGCGACCGTCTGCGCCTAGCGACTTGCCCGCGATGCGCCCTACTCGCACACCCTTCATCTCATCCAGCGCCACCCGCTGTCGATATCGCACCCTTGTTGCCGTCCTATCAGCTGATTCTGCCGTGCTGACAACCATACCGGACCGGAGCGGCCGGATCGGGACCTTCGGCCATGGCTTCGCCGCGCCGATAGCCGCCCGATGGGCCCGTCTTATTCGGAGCGTCTGAATCGTCGTATTCACTCGCGCACGGGTGAGCGGATGCGGAAAGCTGGTTTTAGTCGGCGTGCAGCGGCGTAGACGCTGGCCGACTGAGAGATTTTGGATCCTTTCGGCAGTTGGCGTCAACCGAGCGACGGGCGCCGATGTGGCGATGCGCGACCTAGCTAGAGCACGTCCTGTTTAATCCGATCATATCCTGCGGCTTTGAAGCAGTTTGTCAATGACCGTGGAATCCGGACCCCGCATTTTCGAGTAAAAGGTGGACGAAAAGCACCCCTCAAATGGAGTGCGCCCCTCGTGGATCCATGGGCCGGCGCGGCAATCGCTACGATAATGCGGAAGCGGAAAGCTTCATGAAGACGATGAAGGTCGAAGCCGTCTATCCGATGGCCTACGAAACCTTCGCCGACGTCGCTGAGGACCTTCCCCGCTTCATTGATGAGGTTTACAACACCCGCCGATTGCACTCAGCGCTCGGCTATCTCAGCCCGCAACAGTTCGAGGACCAACACGCCCGGCAGATGGTCAAAACTGCGGCTTGACCCTGTCCGGTCCGAGGGGCGCACTCCACAACGGGGTCCTCATTCCATGAAAAATCACACCGAACAATACATGCTCGGTTCGATCCGCGCCCGGGCCGCGCCAGCTCGGTCGCATCCGGCAAACGCCTTGCCCGTCGATGTCCGCGACGGCAGGTTACGCTAGGCGATCGGCCTGCCTAGCTGACTGCATATCTTCCCGCGGTGACGCTGTCGAACCTGATCGATCATGCCATGAGCGTGCCGCAGGTGGTGCAGGCGCCGCGCCTTTGGACGCGGGGCCATGCGGTGAAGGTCAAGGCTTCGGTGCTGGAAGGCGCTCTCGCGACATTGCGCGACCGCGGTCACGGTTGGTCGGGAGGTCGAGGGACTGTTCCATGAGTGTGTAATAACCCTTAATGTGATGGCTGGTGCCTGTCAGTGAGCTGACCTGCACTTCGCCGGGTCCGAGGCATTAAGGTCGGCACCGTTATGACGATGCGCGAATACCATTATACCCGTCTCGCATCCGGCAATTAAATCACTTAGTCGGGCGACATCGACCGCACACCAGCTTGCCGCAGGGCGCATGGCTATTCGGGTCAGGTTCGAATTTTCCGAGAGAGCGGCTGTCCAGCTATTCGTCCGAGGGATATGCGGACCACGAGCGCTAATCGCCTACGTACTGGTACTTACCGATAGTTGCCCTGGCAAAGAGACTCCGCGGTAATTTTGTCGCCAGCCAGTTCAGCCTTAGCGAAACCGTACGACGACAGCTTCTCCCAGACTGTGCCGTCGGACTTTCTGGCGGCAAGGCTTTCGTTGAATAGGTCACGGAAATCCGCGTCCTCTGGCCGGAAAGCAATTGCCGAATAGCCGAGCTCTTCTTGGCCATCTTCCATGATGCGTCCAGTGAACGGAGCCGCGCGCTCGATGCCCTTAACGTTGGGGTCGTTGAGAATGCCAAGAGCCGTGCCGCTGGTCATCAGGATCGCATCGACCCGATCCGCCAGAAGCGCAGAGACCAGTTCGTTGTAATCTTGGAAGAGTTCGATCTGATCTCGCGACACACCCGAGGCGATCGCGCTCTCCGTCGTGGATGCACCGCGCGCATCACCTATGCGAACTTCAGAGTTCTTTGCCATGTCGGCATAGTTGTGAATGTTCAGAGGGTTTCCCGCTTTCACGATTGCAGCATCGCCTGTGGCCATGAAGGGCTCGGAGAAACTGACCTGTTTGCAGCGTTCCGGAGTGATGTTCATACCAGAGGCGACTGCGTCTATCCGGCGGGACATGAGGCTGGGGATCAGCGCACCCCATTCCATCACAACGAAATCGACTTCCTTAACGCCGAGCGGCTCGACCACCGCCTTCAGAACGTCGGGATGGACGCCCGAGACGGTGCCTTCCTCATTCTTGACGCCCCAAGGCCAACGGTTGTGAATTCCAATAGTCAGTTTTCCTTCCTTTGCAATCTTCTCCGTGAGCGTTTCCGCTTTGATCGCCTCCGACGAGACACTGACCAGGAGAAGTGCTGCCGTAATTAGCATAGCGGCTCTGCGAATGACGCCGAGGATTCTCACCTGAAGCCCCCGTTGAAGAGTTTCTAACTGTGTAGCACCGTATATTGGGTATACCTGCTCTGTCAACATGATGGAGGCTCATAAAGGAGACGCCGACGGAGACCAAATGGTTGCCCTTGCCTCGCGGGAGGTGGGCCATCCCGTTCAAGCTGGTTCCGTCGAATAACGCGGGTGGTACCGTCCATCAGGGCGTTGATCGTTTCGGTGCGGATCGCGCGGTGACGCGCTGCGCAGAAGAACAACGAAGGGCCGGAGTTCTTACATCTTGACGTAAAATTATACCCGGTATACAAGCCGTTGCGTTGCTCATTCAAGGGTACATTATGTACGATAACCTACTGGTGCGTGCGGACGAGTATCGGGAGCGTATCGACACCCTCCGCAGGTGCATGGCAGAACAATCTGTCGATGCGTTTCTGATCTCGGATCAGGATAATTTTGAATACTTCAGCGGCTACAAGTCCTTGTTCTGGGCTTCCAAAGCCCGGCCCTTTTTTTTAGTCGTCCCAAAAGACAGCGACGCGGTGGTCGTGGCCGCCGCTGCCGAAGCGAGGACGTTCTATCAAACCTCGGAACTGCCTCTCGGTCTGGCATACCAGCAGTATTCCGGCTTCATCGAGGGTGCGGTCGACAAAGTCATCGAGGTTCTCGGACAGTCCGACCGTCGCACTATTGCGCTTGATTATGGATTCGAGAGTTTTGGCGTGGGTTCATTCAGTCTGATCGACAAGCTGAAGACCCAATTCCCTGCAGCACAGCTTGTTGAAGGTGCAGATTCCATTTGGCCCATCCGAATGATCAAGACGCCGGTCGAGATCGCCCAGAAGCGGCGTGCCCTCGAGATCGCGCACGACTCGTTCCACCACTGCCTGAAGAACTTGGCACTGGGGACGACGGAAAAACAGTTTGCCAAGGCATTGACGCTGGACCTGATCGAGCGTGGCGCTGAATCGGTTCCCTGGTTGCCGGTGCGCTTCGGACGCAAGGATTTCGCCTATAGTCTGCCGCCGACCGATCGGGCGCTGGCAAAGAATGATTTCATTTGGGTCGATGTCGGCTGCCGGTTGTTTGGTTCAATTTCCGACGTTAACCGGATCGCCAAGTCAGGGCGCGTCACCAACGAAGAACAAAGCATCTACACGCAGGTCCGAAACGTGACGATCGCGACGTTGTCTGCAATTAAGCCTGGCATGACCGGTGCCGATGTCTATGGCACGTTCGAAGTGTATGCCCAGGAGACGGAGTTGGGGCTTCCGAGTGCAACCGCATCGCGGATCGGCCATGGATCTGGTCGCAACCTGACGGAGCCGCCTTCGATCGCGGCGACCTCAAAGGAAATACTTCAGGAGGGAATGATCATTCACGTCGAGCCGAAATACGAACTGGAGATTGGTGTGTTCCAGTTGGAAGAGGTGGCGGTGGTGACGAAGGACGGCGCCGAACTCATCACCAAGCTTTCCGAAGAAAAATTCCCTGAAGCGCTGGGCTAGTTTCTCAGAATTTGCCTAGGCCATAGCCTGCGTCCCTCCCCTCAGCGGATCATGGATGTTGCCGGGGCGGATCGATCTCGCCCCGGCTTCGTAACGACGAGGTGCCGGGAAACCGGAATTCGGTTACTTGTCGAACCGCGGCTGGCGACATCTCGTAAGCAGAATAGAGGACGATATCCGCGGCCGATCGGCCGATGAACGCCATGCGATTCGTCAGGAAATAGCCGCGCTATTGTGGCCGATCTCGAACCCTGGCTGCGCGAGAAGCTCGGCCTGGATTAGCCAGAAGACAAAGCTCGCCGAGGCGATCCGCTACACGCTCTCGCGCTGGCAAGACCTCTCGCGCTTCCTTGACGACGGCCGCATCGAGATCGACAGGCAACACCGTCGAGCGCTCAATCCTTCCAATCGCCATCTCGGGGTCATTCTGCCCATGTTGGGCAGGAGGTCGAGGTCCATTACCGTTGGCACCCGTATTTCGGACGTCGGCTTCGCTGCGAGAACAGCGAAGCCGACGTCCGGATCATTCATCTCGTCATCGCGCCCGGGCATGTCATTACCGCTCCGGCCTGGATGATCGATCCCGTGGCTTGCGCGGCGATGGACCTAGGCCCCCCGGCACGTATCGCTTGCCGCGCTGCTTGAGCTGCACAAGCTCTTGATCGAACGCCGTTTCCGGCGAGGCTCTTCGGATGGTTTCACCATCGCGGAGGCGCAACATGAGAACCCTGCCACCCCCGACACGATCTCTCGTGGTCGTTCGCCAACTCAGCTTGCCGCTCGACTCGGAGAAGCTGAACGGGCTTAGTTCAGCGCAACGGACCATAGTGACGTGGTCCGTAGGCCGGAGCCTCGAGCCCGCGCGCTATGTATTTGCGCACCGTCTTGCGGCGATCTCGGCGGCGTTTCCTTTCCGATTAAGCCGGCCACCGACTCCGATTTGAAGCCGGCCAGTCATTAGGTGTCGTAGAGCTTAGCGATTGGGTCAGGGGGAAGACATGTTCGTCCCGATCGTTGCCCACCAGTGCAGCGGGAACCGTCTCGACGCACAGCATCAAGATCGAGCGCACCTTGCCCATTCTTCGTAACCGCTGTTCTCAGGCCACGGCCTTGAGCGGCGCGGGGGCATAGGCCCAGGGCAGCAGGTCGTCGAGCTGGCTTTGCGGATGGCCTGCGACGATGCGGGCGATGACGTCGGCGAGCTAGGCGTACGGGTCGACGCCGTTGAGTTTCGCGGTTTCTACGAGCGAGGCGATGGTCGCCCAGTGCTCGCCACCGCCGTCGGAACCGGCGAAGAGCGCATTCTTCCGATTGAGGGCGATTGGCCTGATCGAGCGTTCGACGACGTTGGAGTCGATCTCGACGCGGCCGTCGTCGAGGAAGCGACCAAGTCCGGCCCAGCGCGAGAGCGGGTAGCGGATTGCTTCTGCGAGCTTGCTCTTCTGGCTGACCAAGGTGAGCTTCTCGCGCAGCCATGGCTGGAGGGTATCGATGACGGGGCGGCTCTCTCCTGGCGGGCGGTTCGCCGCTCTTCGGGCGAGCGTCCCCGTATCTCGCTCTCAATCCTGTAGAGCTCGGCGATGCGCTGGAGCGCCTCGGCGCGGGTCCGGACTGGGCCAGTTCGTAGAACCGGCGACGGACATGCGCCCAGCAGAACGCTAGGCTCACGGCATTGCGCTCGGCCAACGCCCGGTATCCGGCGTAGCCGCCGACTTGCAGGATTCCGACGAAGCCCTGAAGGTGCCGGAGTGGCTGTTCGGCCTTGCGGTCGGGCGCATAGAGATAGGCGACACCGGGCGGATCGATCCCGCCCCAGGGGCGATCGTCGCGCGCATAGGCGAACAGCTGGCCCGTCTTGGTGCGGCCGCGCCCGGGATCGAGCACCGGCGCCGTGGTCTCGTCGGCGAAGAGCTTGCCGGACGCCTTCAGCCGCTCGAACAGCCGCTCGTGGATCGGCCGTAGCAGGAAGGCTGCCTTGCCGACCCAGTCGGCGAGCGTGGACCGATCCAGGTTCACGCCCTGCCGGGCATAGATCTGCGCCTGGCGATACAGGGGAAGATGGTCGGCATACTTCGACACCAGCACGTGGGCGACGGTCGCTTCGGTCGGGATGCCCCCCTCGACGAGGCGCTCCGCTGCGGGCGCCTGCACCACGACCTCCTCGCAGCTCCGGCAGGCATACTTCGGTCGGCGCGTGACGATGACACGGAATTGGGCCGGCACGATGTCGAGGCGCTCGGAGCGATCCTCGCCCATGACGTGCAGCATTCCCTTGCAGCACGGGCAGATCTTGTCGGGAATGTCGATGACCTGCTCGATACGCAGCAGGTGCGCGGGCAGTGCACCGCGGTTGGTGCGGCGCTTGCTGGCGCGAGCCTCGCGCTTGGCAGGGTCGGCGGTGTCCTCTGCGGCGAAGCCCTCCGCCTCGACCTGCTCGGCCTCTTCCAGGCCCAGCAGCAGCTGGTCGACTGGCAGGCTCTCTGCCCTGCGGCCGAAGCGGTGGCGCTGCAGTTCCTTGATGATCTGGCGCAGCCGCTCGTTCTCGGCGCGCTCCGCCGCGAGCATCGCCTGAAGCGCGATCGGATCGTTGGTCTGAGGCTCGGCCGGATTGCTCACAAGGCCGATTCAATCATGCATTCCAATGCTTTGCCAGCGTCTCTGGCCTACCATGGAATCAACTTGCCGCGACCGGCGCGCGCGTCTCGCGGGTGTCATGCACGCGCCGCCAATCCAACCCTTCCAGGAGCGCCTGCAATTGCGCCGCCGACAACCTCACCACGCCATCGGTGATGGCAGGCCAGCAGAACTTCCCGTCCTTCAGACGCTTCGCCAGCAGGCACACGCCGGTGCCGTCGAAGTACACCAGCTTGACCCGGTCGGCGCGCTTGGCCCTGAAGACGTAGACCGCGCCGGAGAACGGATCGGCGCCCATCGTCTCACGCACCAGCGCCGCCAGGCCCTCGGCCCCCTTGCGGAAGTCCACCGGCTTCGTCGCGACCATCACCTTGACCATACCCGTCGGCCCGATCACGACGGCGTCTTCAGCGCACGGATCACCGCCGCCACCGTCCTGGCGTCGGCGCCACGACCGACCCGCATGGCGACGCCGTCAATCTCCAGCTCGATCACGCCGGCTTCTCGCGCGGCCTTCCGCTTCCGTGTCGATCTCGCGCGCTTCCCCGCCGGTTCGGGTTCCTGTGCCGCGACCACTGCTGGAACAAACAACGGCTCCGGTGCCGGCGCATTCGCCAACGGCACCCGCGCGGACCGGCGCCAGGCGAACAGCTGCTGCCGACAATGCATGTCGCCGAGCCACCGCGCTCACGGTCTCGCCAGCATCGTAGCTTTCCGCCACGATCCGCGCCTTCTCCTCCGGCAACCATTCGCGCCGCCGTCCAGAACCCGTGAATATCTCAAGCCGTCGAACCGGCTCCTCGTCCCTGGAATTAAGCGTAAGCTCTGAAATCGTCATGTGTCGAAGCCCTCAAAGGCTCCGAGCATCGTGGCTCACGACCACGCGCGAAAGGTGGCGCCGGGACAGCGCTCACCCATTATCGGCCCTGCAGACCCGATTGCTTCTCGAGGCAACCGGATGCTGCCCTCCCGAGGACATCGGGGTTCTTCCGTGATCGCCTTCACCTTGCGGGTCGACACGCCCTGCACATACATCTCCGCCAGTGTCGCCACCAAGGCCCGCTCGGAACGCTGGTAGCGCTCGAACAGCTCGGTGGAGAAGCGCCCGGCCCGGTCCTGCGGAACCCGCAGCTCGAGCTTGCCGACCCGCGTCACAAGGGTACGGCCGTAATAGCCCGAGCGATAGCCAAGCCGTTCGGGCGTGCGCTCGCTCCTGGAGGCACCCAGCGCCTCGTCCATCACGGAGCACTTCGTGCAATCCATCCGGGTTCGAAAGCAAAATGTCTTTGACGGCAGCGCTGGCGGTCTTAACTTCAGTCTTGGTCATGGTGGCGTTCCTTCGCGGGAATCAGGTGACGTGAACAATCACCAGCCTGCCATGACCGCCCCCTCTCAGCGAATTTGCAGAACTCTCAGCACACTACCGACATCGGCGGTCCGTGGAGCTATCCGGAGTTCCGTGAGGCTTGCGTCGATCCGACCCACGAGGGGCATGCCGAGCTCATCGAATGGTGGGGCAGCAAAATTACGATCCGTAACAGGCCAACTTCGCCGAGCTCAACAAAGCTGTCGACGACTTGGCCGCAAAGTGAGCTCGCAAATCACGCCGAAATCCGAAAGTATATTCGTTATCGATCACTCACCGCATGATCTCTTGTCGGACCTTTTCGTGCAGCGCACCAACAACTGGTCCTCAGCATAGAGCACGCTCCCAGAAGGTATAGGAAGCGCGACCTTAAGGCGTGCTCATCGTGACAACCCGACTTTATATTCAAGAATGTTCTGAGGGCCAATTGGGCCGCAGAAAGTAACGCCTGTGTCCCAAAAACCCGACTTCAGATAAGTTTCTCTGGCTGTCACATTGCGTACGTTGACGCCTAACATGAGACGGGTGACGTATGGACGGTTTGTTAATATCCATCCAGCAGCACGTCTAATTGCCGTCTTGCCATATCCATTGCCCTGGTATGCTTGGCCCACGCGAAAGCTGTGCAAGGTAATTGCATCAGGCGGTGACCATTCCGGCACCGCCGCCTTTTCACGCAGGACAAAAAAGCCAACTACATGATGACGGACGATGATCGAGAACGGGTGCTCCAGTTCGCGGCGCGAGCTATTCTGAAGCTCAGAGAACACTAAACCTAACGGGTCCACAAACTGTTCTTGCTCTGGCTCAAGGTTTAAATGGGCGACCTTGGCGTGGTCAACGTGAGACAAAGCTTCCAGCATCGCGCCACATCCCTGCTTAATAGGCTCGACAGTCTCAAGGTGTCCCAGCGCATGGGGTTGAAGAGAATTTGGATTGGGGGCGGGGCTCATAAACAGTCCATTGTCCCGGTGCAACTGACGAGTTGCATCAAATGCAGGGGTGAGCCAATGAACCTTGTCGAAGTGTGGGTGGTTGATATTCGAGTGAAGGAGATTACCTCCCAGCTTGCTAAGGCTTGGACTGCAACATGCTTGCCCAAACAGACTGGACTTTACGCTATCGACGCCAACGGCATCCAATTCGGGGAACACTATCCCTACGTATTTGGAAGTGCCGCACATGGAGCCCCCTGATCCCACCATGCCAAACAGGCAGTCGATCTTTCCCGCCTTCTTGATAAGCAGCTCAGCCAATTTTGCGCAGGCGAGCGGATTATCCGCATTGGAGTACAGCGAGTGCCAATAGCTGTCGGCTATCCCTTTCAGATATCCGGCCAGCCTGTCCAATCGCGCGTGCTGATAGCCGCCATTGGATGCGGGCTTGTCGACAATCTCCACGTGTGCGCCAAGCTCAAGAAGGCGCATATGAAGGTGTCGAATCATCTCGACAGTCCCATAGGCGATCTCCGTGATCAGTGTGTCTCTGGAACAAGATAGGGGTCTGCGGTATAGACCTCCGGGAGATCCGAGTACATTTCGCAAGCATGCTCTCCCAAAACGGACGCAATTATGACAAACGTTACGTCAGATTTGTTTCTGACGAGAATAATATTCCTTCTTGATCAATAGCTTCATGTTCTACCGATCACGTTGTGGTGCGGCAGTTCTGAAGTTTTTCCAAGCATGCGTGATCAAAGTGCGCTTCCAACAGCACCTCACGGATTGTATCCAGCCTGGCGGGGCATCGGATCGCTTCCAGTAACATCTCGATATTTGCGTCGACCCCATTTGAATCGACACCATTCCTCCGATACCGTTTCTAATGAAACGATATCCCTTGGCCCTCCCCAATCCCGAATGAGGTCTTTGCTCCAGTTGTTCAACCATCCGGGATTAAATATCGTCTCCGCATAACGGACGCCATGATCCGGTAGAATGGTGAGAACGTTCTGCAAGGGGGCCCGAGTTGCACGCCACTCCGCAACAGCCAGAGCTGCACCGCTCGATGGCCCGACGAGCATTCCGGTACGTCGATGAAAGTCGTGGACTTTCTGAATCATCTTCGGTACCGGCACCCAATGGACTTCGTCGCAGATCTCGAAATTTACGTTGCCCATGGGAATTCCTGCGCCCATCGCCAAAATTTGTTCGAACGTTTCCCTGCACATCTTGCTGATCCGCTTGGCTCGGGCGCCAAAAATCACGCTTCTATTGTGATCGACTGCGATCACCTCTAGGGCTGTGTTCTCGCGCTGCAAAACAGACGCAATTCCAAACAGCGAGCCCCCGCTGCCAACTGCACCAACGATCGCATCAATCTTTGGCTGTGCCATGAGGGCTCGCTCGGCAACCGGCCGGTAAGACGAACGATTCAGTGGGTTTGAGTATTGTTGCGGCCAAAAGCTATCAGGAACTGAGGAGCATAACTCGGCCAGCACGTTAAGGCGCGCCTGCTGAATTCCACCTTCGCAGTTGTTACTGGCGTGGACCGTATGCAGGACTGCGCCCAAATTCTCCAGTCGCCAGCGCACGATTTCAGAGGTTGGACCCGTGACCAGCGTAAGGTGCAGGTCATATAATGAACACAGGATAGCTAAGGCTAAGGCGAACGTGCCAGAACTGCTTTCAATCACATGTCCCCCGGCCCGCAATTGACCGCTTGCCAGTGCGGCGTCGAGAATGTGCTTTGCCGGAGTAAACTTCATTAGGTCGAATTTCGCGGCGACGAGATTGTGCGAGACCTGTACGAAGGTCGGGAAGGAAAGCGCCTCGGTGACATTTGCGCCGAACGGTTTTGGAAGTGCATCCATGCTTCTACTCACCCTCGCTATCGTGAAAGCGCCAAGCGGTTGAGGTCCTGCTCGCGAGCTAGCTAGTTCGTTTAACTCCACTTGGAGGCTTACGGTTTTTCAGTTGCCCAAGAACGCAATCTGGCAGATCTGACATGTTGCGTGCTCCCTTGTCTCGATTCGATTGCGGTTAGCCACGACTTGAATGTCAGCGGAAAGCTCCTTCCGACCCGCGACAAGGAAACTTCAAAAGTTGTGCCAATTGGCGGTCGAACTGAAGAAAAATTTTGTGGTTTCACTTCAGACATTTACCCTGAAGCGTGACAAGAGATTGGCCAAGTCAGGCTGTGTCGCTCGCCCGACAAACCCGACAGGAGGTGTCGGATAGCAGCTGCGCCGCCTATACGGCGAAGTCGCCGAGTGGCCTGCTGCCGGTTGAGTGGACAGGCACCAACGTCCTATTCCTGGAAATCAACTGAGCTGAGATAGCCCAGCGTGCGTCGAGTGGCGCCGCTTGGGATTGTAGAAGCGCTCGTAGTCGAACACATCCGCCCCGGCTGCGTCCGTCGTCTGTAGACTTTGCGAGCCGTGCTCTCGGTTTTGAGCGACGAGAAGAAGCTCTCCACGCTAGGCCGCGAAAGACGCTCGGCCGGAGAACGCCAGTGCCGTTGCCCCTTTGGCTTAATCCGGTTTGAAGTTCGCTCTGGTCCAACGCGAGGACCAGAGAATGAAGCGCAGCCGTTTCAGTGAAGAGCAGATCATCGGGATTTGGAGCAGCACGAGGCCGGAGTTTCGGTGGCCGATCTGTGCCGCAAGCACAAGGTCAGCGACGCCAGCATCTACAAATGGAAGGCGAAGTATGGCGGCATGGACGTGTCGGAAGCGAAGCGGCTGAAGACGCTGGAAGATGAGAACGCTCGTCAGAAGCGGCTCCTGGCGGACGCCATGCTCGACAATGCCGCTTTGAAAGATCTTCTCGGAAAAAATGTATGGTCCGCCCCGTCCGTGCAAGGTGTCGCGACATCACGAATGACGATTTCAGTTGCATAAATGTATCCGGCCTCTCGCGAGTGAACTGCTGTTGCAGCCAGGCCATGATGAGATCCGCACATGCCGTTCCGAATAAACGGTTCGGGCACGAAGCCCGCTTTTTTGCACAGGGCTTACGGCATGCTGATCCACCACGGGGCGGACCATCCCATTAATGTTGACGCCCCCGGCCAAGCGGAAAGCTGTCGCTCGCCTGAAGGAAGGCTTCGGGATGAGCGAACGGCGGGCGTGTAAGGCCATCGGCTGTTGCCCGCATGACGGTTCGCTACGAGACCAGCAGGCCGGACGACCGCGAGCTTCGTGAGCGGATGAAGGCGATCGCGCATGAGCGCCGGCGCTTCAGCTATCGCCGCCTGCACGTGCTATGTGGTCAATCACAAGCGTCTGTTCCGGCTCTATCGCGAGCAGAAGCTTGCCGTTCGGCGCCGTGGCGGCCGCAAGCCGGCGATTGGAACGCGGGCACCGATGATGGTCCCCGTTGCATCCAACGACCGTTGGTCACTGGACTTCGTGTCGGATCAGCTGACCGATGGGCCGTCGCTTCCGGAATTTGACCATCGTCGACGACTGCACGCGCGAGTGTCTGGGGTTGGTCGCGGATACGTCTCTGTCCGGCGTGAAGGTTGCCCGCGAACTCGATCGGCTCATGATCGGACGCGGCAAGCCGAAGATGGTGGTCAGTGACAATGGCAGCGAACTGACCAGCAATGCGATCCTTGTCTGGGCCGATGCAAGCCGCGTGGACTGGCATTTTATCGCGCCGGGCAAGCCAATGCAGACGGATGTTATAGAATAGCCCCTTCTTTTCTCATTTGGCAGCTTTTTCCACAGCATTCTGCCTCTTCGGCCTCGTTCGCCATCGGGAAGTCGCTGCTGCGTAGGCAGCTTCCGCCTTCTCGACCCGGGATCGTTCTTCGGCGCGCTTGGCCGGGATGTTGTAGTCGAAGGCGGTGCAGCGTCTGGCATGGCTGGTCGGAAGGCCGGCACGCAGCTCGACCGATCTGAACTTGCGGCCGAGCAAGGCCGGCCGGGCCCAGATGTAGTCGGTATCCTTGCTCAGCATGTGTCAGATGATCATTGCAAGCTTGCGCGCAGTGGCGACGGCCGCGATGTGCTTCCCGCGGCGCGAGGCGATCCGCTTGTGGAAGGCGCGAAGAGGTCCTGGCGGTCGCTCAGCCGCCCATGCCGCCTCGACCAGCATCCCCCGCGCATGGCCGCGGCCCTGCTTCGTGATGCGCCCGTGATAGGCTGGCCCCTCACCGGACTGCCGCACGCTCGGATTGAGGCCAAGATAGGCAACGAGCTTCTGTGATCGCTGAAGCGCCGTATGTCGCCGATTGCCGCGGCAACGCTCGCAGCCACGGTGACGTCGAGGCCGGGCAACGTCATCAGGCGGCGGATTGTCGGGTCCTGGAGGGCATGGACGGCGATATCCGCCTCGACCACCGTCAACGCCTCGTTATCTGGTTAATCAAGCCGAGGTTGCGCTCGATGGCGGCGCGCTCATCCGCAGGCAATATTTGCCTCGTCAGCCATTTGCGCCCGCTGATCCGACGAGGTTCCCATGCGGGCACGGCGGGATCAGGTGGGCGTGGAGGATTGACTGGATCAGGTTCTTCAGCCGCGAACGCTGGCGAACCAGCTGTGTCCGCCTGGTGACCTGTCTTCGGAGGGCAAGGGTCCCCGGATCCGGAACCCAGACCTCCGGCAGAAAGCCCGAGGCGTAGAGCTTCGCAAGGACAGTGGCGTCGATCGTGTCAGTCTTCACCTTCGCGTGCGCGATCATGTGCACCTGCTTGGGATTGGCGATCACGATCCGATCGACGTAGGGCGACAGCACTTCAGCGACGGCAGCAGCATTGCCCGTGGCCTCGATCCAGATGATCATCGTGGGTGAGTTCCTTCCTGGCGAACTCCTCGAGCTTGTTGCGCAGCATTTGAAGCGGCCGAGCTTGACGATCTCGCCATCAAGCAACGACACGACCTCGGCGGCTACGCGGTGTATGTCCATGCCGATAATACGCAACGGTTCCCTCCATCGTTGGTCACGAACAGGGAGCGAGCGGGCAACACGACTAATACGGATCCGCGCTCGCAGCGCATCCGGGCCAGTCGTAGGGGCGGCCAGATAATGTGCTCGAACTCGCAGTTCATCTCATACGACGGCCTGCCCGCACTTGCGTGCTCCCGGTGCCCCGTGGCCCGGATGCGCCAAGCTTAACGAACCTGACGTACCGAACAAACGATGGCACCAAGAACATCATGCCGGATAATGGCTTCATCGAGAGCTTCAACGGCCGACTACGCGATGAACTGCTCAACGAGACGCTGTTTACTTCGCTGGCTCAGGCATGCGTCGCCATCGCCCTGTGGCGCCGACTACAACACCGCCCGGCCGCAATCCCAAATCGCCTGGCAGACACCGGCCGAGTTCGCCACCACCTTCAATCTGCTACGGGCGCTGCGCGATGCCAAAGGCTCCGCGCCAAGCGCCCGTCCACCCGCCCAGCAGGGCACAACCCACGCCGGAAACGAACTCAAAACTGGATAGAATGGGGGCAACGTCAAGTGCACTCGCCGGAACGAAACAAATCGGGCGAAAACCTATGACCTGATGGGATGGACGGCACTCCCTCATGTGACTTGCGACAGCCACACTATGGCACCTCGATGCCGGGAGCGGAGGCCGTCCATCCCATCAGGTCACGTAGGCTACAACTACGAAGCCGGCACAGCCGATGTGGCCGACATTCTAGTCTAATTGCCTGGCTCGAAACTCGTTTACGTGCGAGGTGGAGCTGCGGCGGCGGAGCATGAGGCGGATGGAGGCGATGCACATCCATGCCTCGGCGCTGACTATAGTCGCCTCGAGCGAGCCGGCGACAACGTCCGAGCCAGGCGAAAGTTCACTCGACGACCCATCGTCGCGGCAGGACCTAGAGCCCTTGGCCGCGTCGGAGCGCTTGATGATTTCGATGATCCATGTGCCCACGTCGGCGAGAGCCTGCGACGGTATTTCTCCGGCATAGCGGCCGTCGGCGAATAGATTGCGTGTTTCAGATGATATGGGCGAGCGGCTAGGTGTGACATCGCGCTTAAAGATCACCCGTCAGAAGGAGCGCCCCCATGTCACATCTTTGACGCAAGCCAGTCTCTTACCGCTCGAACAGGACAAAACGATCATGGCCGTCATCGAAATGAGCAAGGCGAAGTGGCTGCTCGCCGCCTTGGTTCCGGGCTTCAAGCGTCAGCCGCTCAAGAAGCTTGATGCCGATGCGCCAGCCCTGTTGAACTGCTGCAGCGCTGGCGCGATTCGGGCCGCGTCACCGAGTTGACGAGCGAGGGCTTCGGAAATGCGCATTCTGGTGACGGCAAGCAAGCCGAAGAAGGTGTCGTACATCAGCGGCCTGATCGAGGTTGATGGCTTGAGGCAGCCGCCGCACGCGTCCGACGGCTCGAAATGAGAACGGCGCCAAAGTATCGTGGGTCATGACGGGTGTGGCTCGCGAGATTTGGTGGAAGGGTTAGCCTCGCAACCGAATCCTACGCCAAATCAATCGCTTAAGCTACATCTGCCAGCCTCTCCAGCACGCTGTATCTTAAGGCGGGCTAGGCAGACCATCCTGGAGGACGAAGACGGATCACCTCATAGGCCGGCGGGTCAAATCGTCGATACGGTCAAGCTAAACAAGAATCGCAGCAAGCATTTCAGCGTGAGTTGATTTATGCGGCCCGCATTTCAGTAGCAGCCGCATTTTGGTGCGGGACTTCATCCCCGACGTACTAACTTCTCACATTAAAGAGCTAGGTGATCGGAGCGTGCTCCGCCGCAGATAGGTCGTGGTCGAGCTAAACCGAACAACGATTCACAAACAAAGTTATTGACGTGATTCTCTAATATCATCAAGCAGGAGTATATATGATACATCGTCATATCAAAACGGAAATCATGCACCGGGTAGTAGAATACAACGGGGTCCTTTACTTTGGAGGCCTCGTCGCCGGGGACTGCTCGCAGGACATGAAGGGGCAGACCGAGCAAATCTGTAAAAACATCGACAACATTCTCGCGCATTTCGGGTCTTCCAAGGATAAACTTATCACTGCCATGATCTACATCTCCGACTTTTCGCAGAAAAGTGCCATGAACGATGGCTGGCTCAGATGGCTGCACGCAGAGCATCTGCCCACCCGGGCGACTATTGGGGTCGCGAATCTAGGTGAGAATGTATTGGTTGAAGTCGTCATTTCCGCCGCGAAATGACAACTTACGCTGGCGCACCCGCCTAGTCCCTTCACCGTCTGGCCCGTCGGTGTGCTTCTCGTAAATCGCGCACGAGGCGTCGCCAGCGGGTCATACATACAAAGTTGCGCTCGGCCCCCCGCGGGCAGGACCTGGAAGCCTTTCTGGTCCTCGCTGCGGCGGAGGACATCGGTTACGAAGTCAAGGTATGCGGCGTAGAGCTTCGTAGCTCATAGTCGCCGTCGGCGAATCGGTGCGTTACCCAGGCCGAGCGCTTACGAATCGCGTCCAGGATCGCCTGCGCGCCTGCTCTCGGAGTGTGCGCCGGCGTGAGGTTGACCCTTGAGCAGCTGCCCGTCGGTATCGAGGGCGTTATGGCGCTTGCGGCCGACGGGCCTTCTTGCCGGCGTCGTGCCCCTTAATTCAACGCGCTTCTCTATTCGGCGCTTTGAAGTCAAGCGCCTTCTAGCTCTTTTCGCTTCGCCGACATTGGACGTCTTTCGCGGGGCCTTGCTTCTCTCCGGGATCGGCGCTCTGGTCCTGCGCTCTATGGGATTCAGAAGAATGGGGGGGGAACAATCTGTCGAGCGTCTTGATTGCCGATGATGGGCAATCCAGCCAAGCCAATCTACGAACTCACCTCATCCTCGTCCCGCGAAGAACAGCTTTTCCACCCGTAGGTGGAACTGGTCGTCCCCGTCTGTCGGAGAGCGATGTTATCAATTTTTCAGCCGGCGACCGGCATGATTTCCGTCCTGGTCCAACGGAACTGTGTGCCGCCGCTCCAGATGAGATGCATGATCACCGCCAGCCGGCGGGCGAGCGCAAGGATAGGTTTCCGCTAGCCGCGCCGCCTGGCGACGTCCATCGCCCTGGCATTTCAGCCAGGACCATTTCGTCAGCAGGGTCTGCGCGGCCTCGTAGAGTAACATTCGGATCATGCCGTCGCTGCATAACGAGATCCCGCCCATCCGGCGGCTTTCGCCCGATTCATGGAGCTCCGGCGTCAGGCCCAAAATCGGACCGACCGCCTTGGAGTTGCGGAAGCGGGCTGGGATAGCGATCGCGCGGTCTAGGCCAACGACGCGACGGCGCCTATACCGGGGGTCGACATAAGCCGGCGGCAAACCTCATCATCCCGGACGATCGCCAGAAGCTTGCGGTGTACGGCGGCAAAATTCTGGCGCTGCTTGCGGCGCGCGTCGTGCAGCTGTTCGACGATCTCGGCCTGATCGGGCATTGACTTCGGTGAGCTCGCGAATCCGCTCCTCAAACTTGACCGCACCGACCTTGCCCACCTTGAGCCCGAAGTCGCGCAACAGCCCGCGGATGTCGTTCTCGACGGCAATCGCCTTTCCTTTAAGAGCTGGCGCCCGGCGCTTCTGGCTCGTCAGGGTCTTGACATGCACCCGGCGGAACAGTTGACCCGCATCATCTGCGCGATCCGCGCGCATCATTGCGATCGGTCTTGTTCGGCTGGCCTTCAGGAAGGCGTTGACGTGGCGCGTCTCAATGCAAACCACTGGCAAGCCGGCTTTGGCAAGCCCCTCGAACGGCCATTGCGACAAAGGTCGGGCTTCAAGCCCGACGTATTCCAACCGCCGGGCGGGATCCTTGAGCACCGGCGCAAGATCCTCGGGATGGGTCGGCACCTTCACGTCGCGGCACATCGTGCCTATCGTCGAGGATGCAAATTGTGGTCTCTTTCACCGAGACGTCCAATCCTACATAATGTTTTATGCTGCGCCTCTCTGTCCTGATGACTTGTGGCTGTTCCAGGGAACCGACCACGTTTTATCATCAGCTCGAAGCGCAGCAACTTGATGGCATCTCCGCCAAAAGATGAGGCTCAAGCCCATTACATGGCGTGATCGCGGAGCATCCAGCACTCAGCTAAACTGCTGACGTTTGATCTCGCCATGTGGAGAAATTGGAATGATGAAGCACTTTGTTGGTCTGGATGTTTCCCTCGACCTGACATCGGTGTGCGTCTTTGACGAAGAGGGCGCCGTGGTGTGGCGTGGCAAGGTTGCCTCAACACCTGAAGCCTTGACTGAACTCATTCGCAAGCATGCACCATGAGTTGTGAAGATTGGCCTGGAAACAGGGACCGTTGTGCACGTGGCATTGGCACGCCCTCCGGGAGAACGGCCTTCCTGTCGTCTGCCTTGATGCCAGGCATGCGAAGGCGGCATTGTCGGTTCAACTGAACAAGACTGATGACAATGCGCCTATGGCTTAGCTCAGATTATTCGGAGCGGCTGGTATAAAGAAGTGGCGGTCAAGAGCCTCGACAGCCATCGCGTGCGGACCTTGCTTTCCTCCCGTGCCCAGATGGTCAACATAGCCGCGATCTCGGTACAAAGATACGTGGGCTTTTGAAGACATTCGGCAGGATTGTAGGGAAAGTCAGTGGAAGGAAATATGAGGAGTTCTGCGCGGGTGCCTGGACTTGAAGAGGCTGTTTCAGCGTTGCTGGCTGTCCGCGCACGCATTGAGCAAGAAATCAGAACGTTGGAGGAGCACCTTCTCGGGTTCGCCAAACATAGCGATCCTTGCCGCAGGTTGATGACGGTGCCTGGCATTGGTGTCTTGACGGCCGTCAGCTTCGTCACGGCGGTGGATGATCCTGCGCGCTTTGTCCGCTCATTTGGTGTTGGTGCCGACTTCGATTTGACGCCGAGATGGTATCAATCGGGAGAAGTCGATCTTGACGGGTCTGTGTCAAATGCGGTGATGCCCTCCCACCCAGCTACCTCTTCGAGGCTGGAGGCACTCCCTTGGCTCGGTCGGCAGATGGTCTGCGCTCAAACGTGGGGTGCGCGCCTGGCGCGGCGGATAGGCAGCAAGAAGCCCGTGTGGCCGTCGCCCGCAAACTGGCAGTGATAATGCATCGGATCTGGATCGACGGCAGTGAATTCCACTGGTCGAAGGAGGGGCGACCGCGTGATCACCAGCTAAGCCCATAGCAACATCCGCCCTTTTTGGCGGTGTTATGTCCCTGCCGGGACGATGGCGTTGGTGACCTCGCAGCCCTGATAAGGTACTGCGTCGATTACATCGAGGCACCCACGTCCCGAACGCTGACATGCGGCGACCCAGTGTTAACCGGGAAGAGAACCACAGAGCCGGCAGGGAACATGGATACGCCGAGAAGGAGCTTGCAATCAGCTCCACAGAGAACCCCATCTGTTGATCACCACCGCAGAGGGGCCGCGCCCAAGGGTCCAGCATCAGCGGCACGTAGTGGAATACATAAACCGCCGCGCCATCTCCGGTCCAGCCGTAGACCATATGGCTATTCGTGCGGCTCAACTGCGGTTGGCGGGTGCTGCCAGCCACTCAGGCGCCTGGCACACCGCATTAACCTGTGCGGTGGCGGAGTTGGCGATGCATTTCAAACCAACCCACTTTTTGCTGCTCGCATTTCAGCACTTCGGCATTTTGAGGCAGGCTCTCCTCTGACCGGTGCTAGCCTTCCTGGACTGCCTACCAGCCTTATGAGAAACAGTAGGCGAATCTTTGGGATAGACAAGGCCGAACGCGCGCGGGTAACTGTGCCAGGGCTCACAAAAAGGGAAGTTGACGACTACTCGACGCAATCTACTCAATGCGTGCATCGCCGCCGGAACGATAGCGAATCTGGTGGGGTATGTGCCCGAGGTTCTGGTGGGCAACAATTTCTGCCGCCGGCAGCCGCAAGGCGCTCACAGGTCTCATGGGGGGTGCCGTCTGCGGCGGGCGGCGTGGCAGAGCAACATGGTTCGGTCCTCAGGCATCGGAAAACGCAAGCACGATGAAGTTGAATTTGGCGCCATGCAACTGAGGGATCATATGGAAAGAGATCTACGTGAAAATAGCACTCATATGGCTATTCAGGACGATGGTTTTGATGAAGTTGGATCCATCGCTACGAATATCGCTGATGGATTCACAGTGGCGGCAGTTGGCGATCTTCTTTACGGACGGCCTGTAACAAAAGGCTATTACCCAGGTCTGGAAGAAGTCCTCAAGATTTTACATGGCAACGACGTGGTTTTCGGAAACCTTGAGACCAATATCTTGGCCGTTCACTCTAAAGGTTGCCCTCAGGCAGAGTATGGCGGAGCATATCTGATCAGTGTAGCGGAAGTGGGGCCTGATCTGAGCGCGATGGGCTTCAACATCGTCAGCCGCGCGAATAATCACACACTGGACTGGGGAGTTGAAGGTTTGCGCGAGACAAGTCGCGCGTTAGATGAAAGCAGGATCGTCCATGCGGGCGCTGGTGAAAACCTGGCTCAAGCCGGCGCCGCCCGATACTTGGAAACTCCACGTGGTAGAGCGGCGTTGGTCTCCTTTGCGGCCACGTTCGAGCCTATGGCTCGCGCGTGTAATCCTGCCGGCGAGGCACCAGGCAGACCAGGTCTTAATGCCCTTCGTTTGGCGAAAAGTGTCGTGGTCTCGAAAGATATGCTGGAGAACCTAAGGCAGGTGCGAGAAGCGCTCCCCTGGTATGCACCTCCCCCGAAAGACGCGTCGCGTGTGGCCATTGAAGGGGTAATATTCAAAGCTGGCGAAAAGCCGGGATATAGCTTTGAACCAAATCCACGAGACGTCGACAATATTCTGCGCAACGTGCGTCAGGGAAAGCAGTTCGGGGATTTTTGCATAGCAACAAACCACGGACACGAGCCTGGGGGGTTTAGCCGTGAACCGGCTGACTACGAACAAGCATTTGCACGCAAACTGATCGATGCTGGAGCAGACGTATACATAAACCACGGACCGCATCATGTCAGGGGCATCGAAATCTACAAAGCCCGACCAATCTTTTACGCTTTGGGGAATTTCTTCAATCAGGACCTAAGGTCCCCGGTCGGTGCTGACATGTTCGACGCACACGGTAAGGACCCTCGGACTGATACCGATGCCGAAGTAAGCGTGCATGAGATGGCAGTAGGATATCCAACGGCAGAGGGGTTTATACCGCTGCGCGACGCAGAGTTTTATGAAAGCGTCGTCAGCGTGAGCTGTTTCGAGGATAACCAGTTGGCCGAAATAAGGCTCTATCCGATTGAGCTCGGTCGTTTGAATAGGTTTGCCAACCGCGGGGTGCCACGCTTAGCTCCTGCGGCGCAAGGGCACGCCATTTTGAACAGAATTCAGGAACTCTCCGAGACGTTTGGCACTAAAATCGAGATCGATAACGGCGTCGGGGTAATCCGACTGCGTTCCCAGCGGCTCGGAGCAGACGACTAAGCGGACTTTAAACAGATTGTCTTCAATTAGCCTGTCAATCGGTGACTGTGGCGACGGCTCACGGTGCAAGGGTTCCGCGGCAGCGTTCGGGTCGTCACCGAGTGAACCACGCGCCGTCGGAAGGCGGCAAACAGCGAGGAGAAATGCCAACTGGCGACTTCAGGCACCGGACTGTGGTACCGCCCCGGCAGCAAAATCGTGCCGTTGAGACGGGTTCTCGTCCGTGATCCGAGTGGCCAGCGTCCGGTGCAGGCCTTCTTCAGCAGGGGTTGCGATCTCTTGCTGTAGGACATCCTTGCCTTCTTTGTCCGACGCTAGCAGGTCGAGGTCACCTTTGCCGAAGTGCGCGCCATCGCGGGGTGAAGACCAGCCTCAATGGTCCGACTTGGCATCGAGCCACCCCTGCATCGCTCAGCCTCAATTCCCTCGTCACGACTTGGGCCGACAACCTGCTCAGCTATGACGCTGTACCCAATGCCGCGGCATAGGGTACACCAAACCGCTTCACATTCAGCGACGCCATCGCAGCCGTCCGCCTGCAATTGTGGACCGCAGACATTTATCCGGGCAATGTCTGACGATGTCGGACATGCGACATAGTGGTATGAGCGCCATCAGGTTGTTTCAACACGTCTTCTCCTTTGGCACGGCGCATGCAAGCAACGCCGTATCACGGACCGAGAATCTAGTCGGAGGTCAGTGATGCCTATTTACCTCGGCCCGCCGCACAGCACGCAACGGAGGTCAACGCCAATGACAAAAAGGGCGCTCATCCTGGTTGAAGGCCACAGTGGTATTGGTTTGCTATACGTGAAAGCGGCCCGGCGTCTTGGTCTGCATCCAATTACTCTGTCGGCTAATCCAACTCAGTACGACTATCTTATGGCGGAAGGAATTGAGGCAATCCGTGTCGATACAGACAATCTCGATGCGCTAATCCACGAATGTGCCCGGGTACGTGCGACCTTTGATATTTCGGGCATTACCGGCTTTTCGGGCGCCGACGAGTTGGCCTGTGTGATGGCTTCCGAACTCTGCCGGCGTTTCGATCTACCGGGACCGAACCCCGCATCGATTGAACGATGCTGCAACAAATTCACTCAACGTCAGCTTCTCGCCAAGGCCGGGGTTCCAGTACCTGCTTATCGCTTGGCGAGGAATGCGACGGATGTAGAACGCGCCGCCGAGGAGATCGGCTTGCCAGTAGTTCTTAAGCCAGTCGTGGGCAGCGGCAGCAGCGGTGTCCAATTGTGCCGCAACGCCGACGAGTTGGCTGAACATACGGCCTATCTCTTGGGCGGCGATCACATATGGCGGTCTTCGCCGAGCTTACTGGTCGAGGAATTCGCACAAGGCCCGCATTATGGCGCTCAGATGATGGGAAATGCGGTTATCGGAATTTCCGCCACAGGCTTTGGCCCCCCACCGCAGTTCGTCTATCGTGAGTCGATCTTCCCGGTCGCGCTTACTGATGAAGAGTATGAACGTCTCGCCGATGTTTCGCTGAGCTGTTTGCGAGCTCTGGACCTTGGCTGGGGACCCTCGAATGTTGAAATCCGGTGGACGAAGCTGGGCCCAATCGTCATTGAAGTCAATCCGCGTGTTGGCGGCGCGCCCACTCCTCGGTTGGTTCAGGTGGCTTACGGTGTCGATCTCGTCACCGAGCACATCAAGGCCGTGATAGGCGACGAATGGGATTTGCGCAGAAGGCATTCGTACACTGCGGCCGCGCGGCTTCTAATTGCTGATCGCGATGGCACCCTCGAGTGGATAAGTGGCGACAGTCAGGCGGCTGCTGTAGAAGGCATAATCGAGGCCAAATTCTATGTTGAACCCAAGATGCCGATCGTCAGAAAAGGCGACTACCGAGACTGGATCGGACATCTCATCGCCGTTTCACCCAGCTTTGCTCAGACCACGACGATACTTCAGGATGCCGTAGACTTAATCGATTGGTCCATCGCACCATTTCCGACTCCGTCCGAATAAGAACAATCCGGCCCCTACCTGGCAGGCCATTGAAGAGAAAGTGGTTCACGCAAGAGCAGATCATCGCAGCATTGCGCGGGCATAAGGCGGGATCAGGCGTCCGCATGGGTGACATAGCGACGACGAAATGAAGAAGTGGTCAGGTTTGCCTCAGATATCCGCGTTCCGAGCGGCGGTTGCATCCAGGGAGTTACCATTTCAGCTTTCAGCTTTCTTCAGACCGAGCCCCTTGGTGCGCCCGTATGAGGCGGATCAGACCGCACGGCGTTCAGAAGCGAACGCCCCCGAGTGCAGATCACGATCAGCTGCCATCGGCAGAAGAATGGTGAGCGCTGTCCCGGCGCCACCTTTCGCGCGTGGTCGTGAGCCACGATGCTCGGAGCCTTTGAGGGCTTCGACACATGACGATTTCAGAGCTTACGCTTAATTCCAGGGACGAGGAGCCGGTTCGACGGCTTGAGATATTCACGGGTTCTGGACGGCGGCGCGAATGGTTGCCGGAGGAGAAGGCGCGGATCGTGGCGGAAAGCTACGATGCTGGCGAGACCGTGAGCGCGGTGGCTCGGCGACATGCATTGTCCCGGCAGCAGCTGTTCGCCTGGCGCCGGTCCGCGCGGGTGCCGTTGGCGAATGCGCCGGCACCGGAGCCGTTGTTTGTTCCAGCAGTGGTCGCGGCACAGGAACCCGAACCGGCGGGGAAGCGCGCGAGATCGACACGGAAGCGGAAGGCCGCGCGAGAAGCCGGCGTGATCGAGCTGGAGATTGACGGCGTCGCCATGCGGGTCGGTCGTGGCGCCGACGCCAGGACGGTGGCGGCGGTGATCCGTGCGCTGAAGACGCCGTCGTGATCGGGCCGACGGGTATGGTCAAGGTGATGGTCGCGACGAAGCCGGTGGACTTCCGCAAGGGGGCCGAGGGCCTGGCGGCGCTGGTGCGTGAGACGATGGGCGCCGATCCGTTCTCCGGCGCGGTCTACGTCTTCAGGGCCAAGCGCGCCGACCGGGTCAAGCTGGTGTACTTCGACGGCACCGGCGTGTGCCTGCTGGCGAAGCGTCTGAAGGACGGGAAGTTCTGCTGGCCTGCCATCACCGATGGCGTGGTGAGGTTGTCGGCGGCGCAATTGCAGGCGCTCCTGGAAGGGTTGGATTGGCGGCGCGTGCATGACACCCGCGAGACGCGCGCGCCGGTCGCGGCAAGTTGATTCCATGGTAGGCCAGAGACGCTGGCAAAGCATTGGAATGCATGATTGAATCGGCCTTGTGAGCAATCCGGCCGAGCCTCAGACCAACGATCCGATCGCGCTTCAGGCGATGCTCGCGGCGGAGCGCGCCGAGAACGAGCGGCTGCGCCAGATCATCAAGGAACTGCAGCGCCACCGCTTCGGCCGCAGGGCAGAGAGCCTGCCAGTCGACCAGCTGCTGCTGGGCCTGGAAGAGGCCGAGCAGGTCGAGGCGGAGGGCTTCGCCGCAGAGGACACCGCCGACCCTGCCAAGCGCGAGGCTCGCGCCAGCAAGCGCCGCACCAACCGCGGTGCACTGCCCGCGCACCTGCTGCGTATCGAGCAGGTCATCGACATTCCCGACAAGATCTGCCCGTGCTGCAAGGGAATGCTGCACGTCATGGGCGAGGATCGCTCCGAGCGCCTCGACATCGTGCCGGCCCAATTCCGTGTCATCGTCACGCGCCGACCGAAGTATGCCTGCCGGAGCTGCGAGGAGGTCGTGGTGCAGGCGCCCGCAGCGGAGCGCCTCGTCGAGGGGGGCATCCCGACCGAAGCGACCGTCGCCCACGTGCTGGTGTCGAAGTATGCCGACCATCTTCCCCTGTATCGCCAGGCGCAGATCTATGCCCGGCAGGGCGTGAACCTGGATCGGTCCACGCTCGCCGACTGGGTCGGCAAGGCAGCCTTCCTGCTACGGCCGATCCACGAGCGGCTGTTCGAGCGGCTGAAGGCGTCCGGCAAGCTCTTCGCCGACGAGACCACGGCGCCGGTGCTCGATCCCGGGCGCGGCCGCACCAAGACGGGCCAGCTGTTCGCCTATGCGCGCGACGATCGCCCCTGGGGCGGGATCGATCCGCCCGGTGTCGCCTATCTCTATGCGCCCGACCGCAAGGCCGAACAGCCACTCCGGCACCTTCAGGGCTTCGTCGGAATCCTGCAAGTCGGCGGCTACGCCGGATACCGGGCGTTGGCCGAGCGCAATGCCGTGAGCCTAGCGTTCTGCTGGGCGCATGTCCGTCGCCGGTTCTACGAACTGGCCCAGTCCGGACCCGCGCCGAGGCGCTCCAGCGCATCGCCGAGCTCTACAGGATTGAGAGCGAGATACGGGGACGCTCGCCCGAAGAGCGGCGAACCGCCCGCCAGGAGAGAGCCGCCCCGTCATCGATACCCTCCAGCCATGGCTGCGCGAGAAGCTCACCTTGGTCAGCCAGAAGAGCAAGCTCGCAGAAGCAATCCGCTACCCGCTCTCGCGCTGGGCCGGACTTGGTCGCTTCCTCGACGACGGCCGCGTCGAGATCGACTCCAACGTCGTCGAACGCTCGATCAGGCCAATCGCCCTCAATCGGAAGAATGCGCTCTTCGCCGGTTCCGACGGCGGTGGCGAGCACTGGGCGACCATCGCCTCGCTCGTAGAAACCGCGAAACTCAACGGCGTCGACCCGTACGCCTAGCTCGCCGACGTCATCGCCCGCATCGTCGCAGGCCATCCGCAAAGCCAGCTCGACGACCTGCTGCCCTGGGCCTATGCCCCCGCGCCGCTCAAGGCCGTGGCCTGAGAACAGCGGTTACGAAGAATGGACGTGACGCGATACTGCTCGGTGTCGGGTTCCTGACCGCAACAATCGCGACGGCGAAAGTCTGAACGTGGAGAATCTTGCGTAGCTAAGCCCTTCCGGCCCTCACTTCACAAACTCGGACAGTTGGGCCTTTCGCGGCACGGAAGGGAAATTGAACACGCAACCCAGCCTGTCGAACGGGGATTCCGTGATGCCATATAGGGTCATTTCTGGCTTATCCGTGGTGATGTGATAAAGCCGCCGAAGCATGGGGTATCCGCTGGGGATCCCAAAAACCTCGGCGGGTTCTCCCGAAGCCGGCGCCGCATCAATAATTATTCTGATATTTGTAATATTGATATTATGCCGATTAAGCACGCTTGTTACGAAACCGGCGCCGAACTCATCAACAATATGGCCATCGACATCTGACGACAGGTAAGCCGCATCGTACATGATGGGAGAATTATCCCCAGAGAAGACAATCTTGCGGACGCACAGCATCGCAGCTTCCGGCGGCTCGAATGTCTGCATCGCAGGTTCCGCAATCTTCTCTCGGGCGACCGACAAGAGGCGCAGTTTGGCATTCACAAGCCAGGACATCGAGGCATCTAGCTCAAGAAGAAAGCGCTTGTTGTGCTTTACGAACGTCCCCTTTCCGGTAATAGACGTCAGCATACCCAAGGACTGCAAATCACGCAGCGCCCGCTTTACGGTAATGGCGCTGACGCCGAATTCTTTGCTCAACATTGTCGTGGACGGGATGAGCGAACCAGCCCGATAGGCCCCACCCTTTATTCGCTCCAGAAGTTTTTCCCGGATCGCCTCGTGAAGTGACGTCGCGCTTCCCAACAGAGAAATGCTCACAGGCCCCACATACCGTTGTTCCGACTTCCCACCAAACCGAACATTGCCAAGATTCGTGCGGACCTCAAGATAGACGCTCCGAGCGGTATACCTAGTATAAACCAGAAGTCAACCGGGTGCGCGCAACTCGCGGCGGGTTGACCACCAAACCATGGCGCTCCTCGATGCCCTCGGCCAACTCGTCCGCTTCCTCCTTCCGCCTGCCAGCGTCATGACGGCATCGGGGTCGAGCCGCTCATCACGGGTCCCAATTTTGAGGCCCTCATCGGCAACAAAGCCTTCGACGACAAATGGCTGCGCGCCAATCTGAACGAGCACGGCGGCGTCGCAGTTGTCCCCTCCAAAGCCGACCGCGCCGGACGCATCCCTCACGAAGCCGAAATGTACAAGTGGCGCCATTTCGTCGAGAAGCTCAAGGCGTTCCGACGCATCGCAACGGGCCTACGAAAAGACGGACGCCTGCTTGCAGGTCGCATCAACCTCGTTTCAGCATTGCTATGGACGTTCTGATTGTAAACGGCCCTTAATGCAATATCTGCTCAAGGAACACCCGGATGCGTTCATTGGAGGGATTGCTGAAGAATTCCTCTGGCTCGCTTTGCTCGACGATTTTTGCCTGCATCCATGAAGACCACTCGATCCGCGATGTTGCGCGCAAAACCCAATTCATGGGTCACACAAACTATCGTCATCCCGTCATTCGCCAATAGCTTCAGGACATCGAGAACTTCCTTGATCATCTCAGGATCAAGTGCGGAGGTCGGTTCATCAAAAAGCAGCACCTTAGGCTTCATGCAAAGCGCGCGGGCAATCGCCACGCGCTGTTGCTGCCCGCCCGACAATTGGCTTGGATACTTGTGTGCCTGTTCCGCGATACGCACGCGCGCGAGATTTTCGAGTGCTGTGGCTTCTGCCTCTGCCTTGGTGATTTTTGGTACACGGCGCAAGGCAAGCGTACAGTTCTTGAGCACGGTCAGATGCGGAAACAGATTGAACTGTTGAAACACCATTCCGACATTGCTCCGCACCTCGGCTAGCCCTTTCACTCCGGGGCGGAGCTCTTCTCCATTCACGACTACACGGCCCTTCTGATGCACCTCCAACTGATTGATGCACCGGATGAGTGTCGATTTGCCGGAACCCGAGGGGCCGCAAATGACTATGCGTTCGCCATGTGCGACCTCGAGATAGATGTCAGTCAACACTGGGAAATCGCTGTACCATTTGGACAGGTTCTCGATCCGAATGGCCACATCCGCTTGGGCTGCTTGACCGCTACGAATCAGCATGTCTTGACGATTGATCGCGATCATGATGCACCTCGTTACCTGTGCTGTTGTAGGTCAACCCGAGTCGACGTTCCAACTGACTGACCAGCGCAACGGCGATCAGAGCCAGAGCGAGAAACAGTACCCCGGCGACAGCCATTGGCTCGGCGTAGCGATAAGTTGCTGAGGACACATCGAATGCACTTCCCAACATTTCAGGGACCGCAATGACCGCAAGGTACGGCGTCGCCTTTAGAACCGACACGGAGTACGCGCCTAGGGGCGCCGCCACATTTCGCAGCATCTGCGGTGCAATGACGAAAATTAACCCGTCGAACCAACTCAATCCGAGACTGAAAGCGGCTTCGCTCTGCCCCGCCGGAACGGCGTCGATCCCCGCCTTGAACACCTCGGACAGATATCCGGAGTAGTAGATGCTCAGCCCCAGAACCCCGGTAAAGAAAGCAGGCAGGGTGATCCCGTAATAGGGCAGAACGAAATAGATAAAATAGAGCTGGACCAGAACAGGTGTGGAGCGGATTGCATCAATTAGCAGCTGCGCCAAAGGACGGACTATCCAGTGAGACCGGCGAAGCGTCTCCAGGATGATTCCCCCAAACGACGCGCCGATGAAGCTCAGTATCGCCACAAGGATCGTGTTGCCGATTCCCTTCAGTACCAGCGGAATGATCTCGATCGCAAAATCTAGGTCAAAACTCATTGATACGCGTCCGACCTTTGCTGAGTTTTTTCTCTAGATAACGGCCGAGGATCGTCACCGGGTAGCAGACGATGAAATAAGCCAAAAGCAATCCAGAGTAGATGCGCACCGGATTGTAGCTGAGTTGCGAGATTTCCTTCGCGCGAAACGTCATGTCGGTGAGCGACAGCAGCGAAACTAGAGCAGTGCCCTTGATAAGCTGGATTGCCAAATTGATGAATGTCGGCATCATTGCGGCGATCGCCTGTGGCAGCTCGATGAGCCGCAACACATCGAACCGACTTAGCCCGAGAGCCAGTCCCGCCTCTTTCTGCCCCCGATCGAGCGCCTGTAGCGCCGCACGGACTGATTGGCTGCCATACCCGCCAATGTTGAGCCCCAAAACCAGTGCCCCCACGGCGATTCCCGACAGGTAGATCTCGAAAGCCGGCAACGAGTAATAGAAGGCATACAGCAGCACGATAACGGGCGAACTGCGCCAGAATTCGATAATAGCAGTAATTCCGAGGTATGCCCAACCACGCAGAAAATGCTGCAGAACTCCGGCAACCAAGGCAAAGGGGATCGCATAGCACAAACCCAGTCCGGTGATGACTGCGGTGATATTGAAGCCCTCGAATATCCCTCGCATGATGCTGATGAAACTCATTGGCTCTCGCTATTTTCGCGTCATGGCTTCGGGCGGATTGTTCTGCACTAGATCCCATTTTCCGGAAACTTTTCTTCGGAGAGCCCGCTGATCGGGTCGGCGCCATCCTTCGTCACGACGGCGACCTCCTCGATCTGAAACACCCCACCATCCAGTTCGTATTTCGGTTTGACGTGAATAATCATTGCTTTCTGAAGCACCTCCTTCGAGGTGGCCGCGATCGACGGCGGGTCCGTCAGGTTACGACCGGAGCCATGGCCGATTCGGGATGCAGTTACACTTGAACCCGAACTCCCACTCCGTCGCGAAAGCCCTCGAACACCCCATACACATCGACCCCGGCATACCGGGCTTGATTGCGGACAAGGTCGCAATCGTCATGTCTCGAACCTGGCGATGTCTTGCTCTTCATTGGTGACGCGGCCCGCCTTGGCGATCGGGTTGACTTGGGCAATCAAGGCCGAAAAACGGCACCAATATCAACGCCGATGAAATCGTCCTCTGCCAGCGCGGATCGGTCGGCGGTAGACTGTAAGTCATATCCTTGCGTCCGAACCGCACTGTAAGCCGGGGAACCGATTCAGCGCCGCGCTCAATGAGGTTCAGCGTAAGCGCCTTGGCGAACTGCCTCTCCGTCATTCCCAGGATCAGACAGCCAATGGTGAAATGCGTCATGCGCGATCTCAAGCGCAAGTCGTTCTGGGCGATCTCTGCCGGCGTTTTGATCATCGATAGGCCAAATGAAATCTGCACTCTGTAGGCTGCGCAGCAGGAAACCGGCTCTCAAGCTTGTCTATCAGGCTGAAGGAGCCGATGCCGAACACTCGAACCCGTACGCATTCCACGAACGTCGGTCGGCTCTAGAACGTCGACCACCTGCTCAATCGGCGACTGCATAGTAAGGCCGACCGGACATCTGGCGACTTGCCGCCGTTTGACGAAACGAGTATACCTATTATACGTTGCGGGCAAGCGAATTCCCCAGGTGACTTGTATGGCACAGCTCAAGACCTTCCCGACCAAACGCAGATGGACAGATCTAGATTTTGAGCTGGACGCGGGCTTTGGTTCGCGTGCTCATATCGGAATGGTGGTCATTTCAAATGATCAGACATTGTCCCGCGAGGCGCGCGCCATGCTCGATCTGCCCGGCGTCGCCCTCTATGAAAGCCGTGTGCTAGCGGCCCGGCAGAAAAATAAGGCGGTCACTATGGAGGTTCTTCGCAAACAAGCCGATGATATCGATCTAGCAGTGCGACAGATCAACAACCTGCGGCCTTCCGACGTGGTTGCCCTCGGATGCACCTCTGCCGCAATGATCATCGGCCCCGACGAGCTGCGCCGCCACATCCAGAACGTTCATCCAAACGCATTGGTGACTGACCCATTCACCGGCATTGTGGCCGCTCTTCGCGCACTTGGCTCGCAACGCATCGCATATGTCTCGCCCTACCCGCGTGATATCGCCGAGAGGATGATCACGGGCATTGAAGCAACCGGTGGTGAGGTCGTGGTGGCAGGAGCCTTTCACAACGCCAACGGCAATATCGGAGACGAAGCTCCTTTCATCTCACCCGCAAGTATCGAACTTGCGGCTACGCGCGTGATCAACGGAGCGGACGTCGACACCCTGGTAATCGCCTGTACGCAAATGCGCGCCGCCTCGGTGATCGACAGTATCGAGAAACAGACGGCCAAGCACCTCATCACGTCTAATCAGGCGCTGTGCTGGCACGCCCTGCGTCTTGCGGGATGCAGCGATGCCGTGCCCGGCTGGGGACAGCTGTTCCAAACCGGCCTCGCGCCATAGGTTGGCGAACAATGCGGGGTCTATCGGCAATATATTCAAGATGACCACTTTGCGAACCCAGCGTTTTGCCAAGCGTTCTTGCCGCCAGGGATCGGCGTGCGTCCTGCAGCTTCTGCCGGAAAGCTAATGCCAATCAGGCACGGCGGCAAGGATGCAAGAATATGGGCAAGGGACACTCAGCACTCAGCGAGGGTCTTGGTCCCAGGTCTTGAAAGTTTGCGACGAGGGAATGTCGACGCGGCAGGCGACGGCGCGGTCCGGGGGTCGGAGTATCGAGTGCGATTCGCTGCTTCGCGCGCGCAGATCGGCGAGCGAACGCCTCGACCGCAGGGTTGGCGGCTGGGTTTAAAACTGTTCGTGCGTCGGACTGGTCGCGCCCCTACTCTGGGTAGCGACCACACACGTTGGGCAGAAAAGTCTCATTCTCCCCCGGTCGAGCAGTCAAAGTACCGCAGCTAATGAAGAGCGTTCATTCACAGACAAATAGGAACTGCAACTCGTGCAAATCTGGTCCGGCTTCGAGCATTGATGACTGCCGGACGCCATTTTTCTCATGGAAGAACACAGCCTTCGGTTGTACTCACTCTCAATTCTCCAGCGGTGAACGGAATGCTCCATTGCCTGTCTGCGCGCATGATCTAAGGAACGAGCCCGCATCTAAGATGCTGGGTGTCAGCCCGGCGAGCACGAGTGCATGCCAAACGGTGACTTGATTGGCGGTGATGACCGGCCGTCCCGAAATCTTCTCAAAAGCTTCCACGCGTTTCAAGGAGCTGATTGCAGTACAGGGAATTAGAATTGGATCCGTGGAAAATGGCCTTGACGACACAAACTTCGCCAGTTCAGCTTCGCAGTCTATTTCAAAAAAACCTCCGCTCGTGGGAGCCTCCATGTGCCACACGCGTCCAACGCCGATATCGACCTCAGAGAGGAATGAGACCATCATTTTCGCAATTTCAGGTGAATAGGGCAACACGACATCAACCCTCTTTGCTCTGAGAGCGTCGAGCGCTGCCAAAAACGCCATTGACGTATTGGTAGCCGGCGCCGCGGCACTTTCTGAGAGCAGTTGTATCTGTCGGCGTGCATACTGCACTCCTCTAAAGAAACTAGCAGATGTGCAAGCCCACACGACTGAATCGCACCCCTTCTTCCTCGCCTCGAATGCAGCCGCCGACAGTACGTCTTCATTCGCCAGCCGCTCGCAATAGTCAAAGCCACCAGTTGCCGCTTCATGCTCGTCGGGCGTGTGAAATGAAATATAATCCACACCCGCCAACTTTTGCTCAGCCAGCCAATTAGAGATAAACCTGTCATCAATTATCTCAAACGGGATTTTTTTATTTCTGGCGATCGGCACA
The DNA here is from genome assembly GCF_057786115.1 of Mesorhizobium sp. P170090. Taxonomy (NCBI): domain Bacteria; kingdom Pseudomonadati; phylum Pseudomonadota; class Alphaproteobacteria; order Hyphomicrobiales; family Phyllobacteriaceae; genus Mesorhizobium; species Mesorhizobium sp. P170090. The sequence goes on along the minus strand of NZ_JBYNWH010000001.1, from coordinate 1,842,208 downwards.
ATCGTGCCGATCATTTTTGTTTTCTTGCGAGCGCGTGGCGCCATTATCTTACTTCCTATTTTTGCTTCAGCCGCTCACAAAGAGAGGGATTTTAGCGTCGTGAGCGAAACAGTAGCTTGGTTAGACTCATTTTCCCGCCCTTAGTCGAGGAGTCCCCATGAAACTTGATACATTGTCCTCAAACTGTTGTTGGTGCAGGCTGGCTGCATATTGTTGATCAAGTATCCCGATTTGCGACTATTGGAGGGAGCAAACCCGGGGAACCCGGCTCGATACGACTTGTTCCGCTCGACAATCAGATCCGGGTTAAAGCTCATCCGCGTCGCGGCGTGCGACGCGAACTTTCGCGTGATGCGTTGCGGCAACGAAGGAACCGATAGCCTTGAACGGGATGGCGTCGCCTTCGTTGGAATGGAGGTCATCATATATGTACTTCGTCAGGTGGCTTGATGCTTGTCAATGAGTTCTTTAATCCTCTGTTTGCGGTGCATCTCGGCGCGCGCCCAGTGTTCCCGTATGCCCGTGCATTTCAGCTGCGCGTCCCGAAAGAGCATCTTTGCCATAGAAAGCTGGGCATCGGTCGATGCTTTGCCGGGCCCGCCACCGAAGCGCAGAGCATCTCTGCACTCCTCAAGGCTTGCCGGCAATACATCACCCAGCTCGCTGGCCAGCTCGCTCCGGCGCTTGTCGGCGCAGCTCACCTGCGAGAGGCGCGTCGCGATCTCGCCAATTTGTGTGTGGGCGTTCCTGAAAGGAATGCCTCGCGACGCCATTCGTTCGGCGGCAACGGTCGTCATGGCCAAGCCGTCTTCCAGATGTTCCCGCATCGATGTCGCGTTGAACGACATGAACTTAACGATGATCGATGTAAGCGTTATGGCCCGAGTAAGTGCGTCTACCGCAAGCCGCAGGGGAGAGCAGCCGTAGTTGCTCGATTCGATCGAGTTGCTGAACGGCGATTTGCAGGTTGCCGTGGCCGCAGACACATATGCGCCTATCACGGTGCTTGCCGCGCCCTTGATGTGTTCTAGAAGATATGGGTTCTTCTTTTGTGGCAGCATGGAAGAGCCCCCCGCAAGATTGCGAGGAACTTCGATGAGCGCGAACTCGCGCGTCGTCCAAACCTGCAGATCCTGGGCCACACGACTGAGCAAAATCGAGACACCGGTAAAGAGTGAAAGCCCATGTAGATGGAAGTCTCGGCTTGCGACTGCGTCAAGGGAGTTTAACGACGGCTGTTCAAATCCCAGGAGGCTCGCAGTTTTCGAGGGGTCTATCGGCATGCTGGTCCCGCCGCCGGCACCGGCCCCCATGGGACAACTCCTGACGTCTTCCAGCAGGGAATGAAGCCGCTGGCGCTCGCGTCCGAGGGCGAAGAAAACGCCGAGCAGGTAGTGTCCCGGCGACCCTGGAAGCGCGATTTGGTACTGACTGTAAAGTGGGGCTAGAAGGCTCGATGCCTGTTCCGCTCGTTCAAGAAGGGCATCTTGCGCAATTCCTATCTCTAGCGAGGTCGAGCACACGGCTTCGCGGAGAGCCAGAAGAGAAATCGTCGCGTTCAAGTCGTTGCGGGACCTTGCCAGGTGGAGCCAACCGGCCCTTTCCGGACCTGCTCTTGCGGCAAGCTCGGCCTCATAAGCCAAATAAATGCCACGCGGAGCATCACGACCGTTCAAAGATCGGAAGCCTTCGCCCTGGAGGTCCGAAATGTGCGTGAGCAGGTCTGCAGCTGTAGCTTGGCTGACTAAGGCTTGGTCGGCGAGCATCACCAGATGTGCTTCGTCTATAGCAGCTTGGAATTGCAGGAGGCGACCGTCCCGCGGGATGTCGATGGGCGGAGCGAGCAGCTTCATCGCTTCGGGATGCAAGGACCACCCGTCTTCCCCCGGCTCGGCAACGCGCTTGCTTTCCGACCTACCAGGCGTCGCCTCGATTTCAATGGAAATCGAATCGATCGTCCGTTCAGCTGCTTCGACAGCGGCGTCGAGTTCATCAGCGACGCCAACTGCATAGGCCACGCGATCCCTGAAGTCGCCCATGATCTGTATTTGCTGGCCCTCAAATTTCAGAAGACCCGCTTCGGGCACGGCTGGCTCAGGATTCCGAGAAAAGGCCAGGCTTTTGAGCTTCCCGGACTTGTCAGCAAGTCGGAAACGGATCGCTCCCGCCCGCTTGCTCGAATGTGGAGGTGCGAATTCTTCACCCGCATAGAGCTTGATCACCATGTCGAGGATCGACGTGCCCAAGACGTGCGAGAGCATGACCGGGATCATCCCGCCGGCCATCCGGGGATTGACCTCAATGACGACTGGGCCGGATTCCGCCATGACGAATTCCACATGAGCCGGCCCGAACTCCAGACCCAAAGCCGATACTGCGCCTGCTGCGAAGGAAGCCAGTTCCTCTAGCGATGGCTCCGGAAGCGGGGCTGGGAAGTCGTGTCCAACCTCGACGAAGCAGGGACGCGGCCCCTTGTGCTTGGCGATAATTCCGAGGCAATGCGGCACACCGTTGGATGCAATGATCTCAGCAGAGTATTCCTTACCCCGAATGTATTCCTGGACCAGAATCTCGGGACTGCGCAAGTCGACTTGGTCGAGCAGCGCGTCCTTTGCATCCTCAAAAGCCTTGACGGCCGCTGCGGCGTCTTCGCAAAGCCGTACTCCGCTACTGCCACTCCCAGAGACCGGCTTCACGACCACCGGGAAAATAGATTGGGCAAGAACTCTCTTTAGCTCTTCGACGGAAGCGACCAGCCGAGTCTCAGGCACCGAGACCGATTGTCGCTGCAATTGGCCCACCTGCATCCATTTGTTCCGGCACGTCGCGATGGCTTCCGGACTGGCCGCTGGTAGCCCGATCCCCTTCGCGGCCCTTGACGCTGCTTCGACAAAATAATCCGACGACGAATATATTCCCGCCAGCCTTGGTAACTTGGCGGCGGTCACTATGAGTTCATCCGGATTACGCGTTTCAGCTTCGATCACTTGAGCGACGGACGCCCTAAGAAACGGATAGCGGGCAGGATTACGGGTAACGAGGTAAGGCTCAAAGCCTAGGACTCGGGCCCGCTTCAGCAGTACCTCGCCAGTACCTGTCGTGTTGCTTTCCACGAAAAGAAAACTACCGCGGTTCATCAAAGTCCTCCAACGCATTTAGGACTGCTTCCCGGCTTTTCCGCTTCCAACGATATCGGTTCCACGGCGGAAGAGCAGTCGAGGGATGCTCTTCGCTAACCGGAGCGTCCAGAAGGACACCTTCATGTAGACATCCGTTTTGCTTGAGCCAATCGTGGTCGTAAACAGCTTCGACGTAGCGGTGGCCTTCATCAGGACCTATGACGACTACGGTCTCTCTTGGATACTGACGAGCGCGCCAACGCCCAACGATGTAGCTCGCTCCGGAGGTTGGACCAGCGAAAATGGCGTGCCACTCGTGGAGGGCACGCGTTGCAGCAAACGCAAGCGGAGCCGATGTGAAATGCACTTCGTCATACAGTTCGTGCTTCACGTTCTTCGGGACAAGACTGTTCCCCAGTCCCCGCAGTTTCCGCTCGCCGTCCGGTTGACCAAAAATGACGCTATTGAAAGTGTCCACTCCAATCAGGCGGGCACTAGGGGACTTTTGGCGGAGGCGCTCTGTTGTTCCGCAGGTAGAGCCGCCTGATCCAACCGAGCCCACCAATGTGACGTCGGGACCAAGAATCTCCGAGATCTGGTCGGCGAAACACTTATAGGCTGCAGGGTTGTCGGGTGTTTCATATTGTCGGGGCCAGAAACAGGATTGGTCCAATTGTCTCATTCTAGCGTGCAACGCGTCCAGGCGGCTTCTTTGATAGCCGCCCTGCTTCGCGCTTTCAGTTACTACGAAAACTTTCGCACCTAGTGACCTCAACCTGTTTTCCAGTCCCTTATCCATCACTGGGTCTGTGAAAATTTCGAGAGGGAACCCAAATTCCCGGCAGACTACAGCCAATCCCAGCGCGAAGGTTCCGCTCGACGTCTCCAAAACTTTCATGTTACGCGTCAAAGTCCCTCGAGCCAAGGCTTTCTCGATGATGTACTTCGCCGGGAGAAGCTTCATGAATGCAAACTGTGCGAGAAAAAGATTTGTCCCGCATCTAATAATGCGCGGCAGCGCATACGCAGCGGAATAGCCGGAGAATGGCAGGTGTTCGTGAACGGTGTTCATATGACTATGAGTATCAGTTCATGGAAACATAGATTTTTGGTGAGTTGTCGAATGGCGATACATGGTCGACCACCGACCGAAGCTTCGGTAGGAAGTCAGGCGCCCTTCGATCAAGCAGAATTCCAGTCATCGTGCCGCTGTGCGCGATTATGATTCCGAGCGCGCCCGTCTCCTGGGATGCTTTCAACGTCGCGTTCAGATGTCCCTTCGGCGCCCGCTCCTGATGCAGGAGTGCACTGGCTGTGGTTATTTTGCCTATAGTGACCGTGTCGCCCTGCGGAATTGCTACTCGCGCGCGGTCGAGCAGTCTCTGATATTGTGCTCTGTCATTGGCCGAGATTTCACCTCGTTGCTGATCATAGTCAACGGTTTCGACCGTCCCTCCTTCATCGATACCGACAATAGCAAGGGGCGGCATTTGCCCGAGGAAAGAGAGCAGCCTACAGGATCGCTGTTGATATGCGACTACGCCGGGGTACATCACCCCGTCGGACGGCTCGATCCCCGCCATGAGATTCTCGATTAACGATGTCTGGACCCTACGATTGAAGCAGCACGCAATTGACCGTGCAGTCGCAACAAGATCCGCAGACGAACTAGCCAGCCCTTTGCCTTCGGGGAGTTCAGATTGCAAAAGGAGGGTTCCTCCTGAGACGCCGAGCGCATTAACGAGGTTCTCAGCCAGTCGTTTTGCTTTGACTTTATGTGGCGGATAAACGGTTACGTATCGGTCGCCTGCGGTCGGCATGAAGTGGGCCCGAGAAAAGAGCGCGATGGGCATCGTGATCAGGAAATGGGAGTCGCGAGAATGGGAATTGATTGGCAACTGGCCTTGTAGTAACTCGCCGAAGGTGCCGCAACAAAGAGCTTTACCGTCGCCAGAATGAATCCCAGGCTGCTGCCCACCCTCGGCGATAGCCTCAGCCTCAGCTTCGCCATCGAACGTCTGGTGCTGCATGTATGGCTTCCAGACTTCATCGGCGGCTGCTTTGACAATTTCTGCAGTCGTGATGCTCGACCTGCTTCCTACAGGGCCGATGGAATGGGTGCGATTCTGGATTGACATATCACTTCCCGTCAGGCTCTTTCACATGTGATTTGCTGTTGGGGAGGAGACCCATCCGCTCGCGATGGTGGTGGTGATAGAGTCCGCGCTCGCACCCTCCAGACGTGGGGAACCAAAGCCGCTGCTGGGTGAATGACAGCGGCAGCCGCGACGGATGCGTCAAAGCGTCAATTGGCGCGACGCACAGCGCGGCGTCTGTCGTATGGATGTGGATTGTTCGAGTAAGTTTCATGCAGACCTTCCTCGGCTGGGGACTGCGAGACCGCTATGGTCGTAACAGTTGCTTCGCCGTGTTCCATGCAAACGGCGTGCCACGAGAGGTTGTGCGAGCAAGAGGCGCGAAACCATGTGTTTCGCGCCGTTACGGCGGAATACTTGCGCTCAGTGTGTCGGGTTCCGAACATGGACGTCTTCAACGGAACAGTGTCAATCGGCGCCGAACTTTGATCCCACGTTGGAGTGCGCCCCTGAGGGTGGACAGATTCAGGCTGCTGATTTGCCAGTCTGCCGGATGTGTTGATCCTCGAACTGCTGCGGGCTCAGATATCCGAGCTTCGAATGGAGCCTGCGTTTATTGTAGACCTCCTCGATAAGCGGGGAAGGTGCTCGGCGATGTCGTCGAAGGTCTCGAAAGCCATCGGGTAGACTGCCTCGAGCTTCAGCGTTTTCATGAAGCTCTCCGCCTTTGCGTTGTCGTATGGGTTCCCTCTGCGGCCCATCGAGCCGATCAGGCAGCGCATCCCGTAGACCTGTGCTGCGTATTGAGAGCCTCGATCGGAAAGATGAACGCAGCCTGGTGTCAATGCCGCTCGAATTTTCCCCAAAAGTGCCGAAGTAAAATTCCCCAGTTTCGCCGCTCAGGCTGTTGCGGAAGGGTGTCCATTTTTCGGCGGCCGGCCGCGCGGTCGTGATGGTGCGTTGAGCGTCGGCGGCGTGATGGAGGCTTTTGATCGCAGGTGTCGGGCATGAGCTCGGCGTGTTGTCGGAGCCGATAGCTCGATCCTTCGATCTGGACGACGACCGCATATGATGAAGCAGGCGATCGAGAAGTGCGGTTGCGATGACAGGATCGCCGAAGACCTCGCCCCATTCGGCGAAGCCGCGGTTTGAGGTGAGAATCATGGCGCCCTTCTCATAGCGGGCGTTGACGAGTTGGAAGAACAGATTGCCGCCACCGTGGATGACGGGCAAGTAGCCGATCTCGTCGACAACGAGCAGAGCAGGCCGGCAGAAGAAGCGGATGCGTTCCTGCAGGCGGCCTTCGCGTTCGGCCCTTGCCAGTGCGGCGATGAGTTCGGCGAGCGTGCAGAAATAGACGCTCTTTCCAGCCTTCACAGCCTCGACGGCAAGTGCGATGGCCAGAAGGCTCTTGCCTGTGCCGGGTGGGCCGAGGAAGTGGACGACCTCGCAGCGGGCGACGAAGCCGAGTTGGGCGAGCGTGAAGATTCGATCTCGGTCGAGCGAGGGCTGGAAAGAGAAGTCGAAGCCGGCGAGCGTCTTGGTCGTGGCCAGACGCCCCATGCGCAGTGCCGTCTTGATCCGGCTGTTCTCGCGGAGGGTCAACTCTTCCGAAAGGAGGATGTCCATGGCTTCGAGGGCGGCGATCTCGCCTTGCTCGAGCCGGCGCACGATATCATCGAGCGCTTCGAGCGCTCGTGGCATCTTCAGGCCGACGAGATCGTGGCGGATCCGGTCGATTGTGGATGGCGTGGTATCGAGCGCATTCGTCATGGACGCTGCTCCTTCGCCATCACCCGGGCGACGGCATCGTAGAAGGCCAACGGGCGCTGAGCGACCCTGTCGCCTGAGCCATGAAGGATGACCTCGTCGTTCCTCAGTATTTGTCGGCGCTTGTGGACGTGGATGTTGCGATGCCCGGGCTCGACATGACGCTGGTGCCGACCTTCTAGAATGGGATGGATGGCAATCAGTGCGCCGTCCTCGAAGATGCGTACCTCTTCGGCCAGAGTGTGCACCTCGACGACACGGCGCCTGGTGGCGTCGGGCACGCTATAGAAATTGCCGCCAACGCTAACCATGCCCTCCCGGCTGATGCGTCGCTCGAGCTTCAGGACCGATCGGAACGGAGCCAACGGCAGCGGCCGGAGCGCTGCCCGCTCCTCGGCAAAAGCTTCGTTGACGACACGCCGTGTGGTTGCGTGAACTCTCGGGTTTGCGACCGTGTCCAGCCAGTGACGCAACTGCGCATTCAAGTCTTCGAGGTTGCGAAAGGACCGGGCCAGGAAGAAGTCCTCGCGAATGTAGCGGAACGGTCGCTCGACCTTGCCTTTTGTTTTGGCGCGGTAACTGGCGGGCAAGATCGACGAGGGCACGGTTGTAGACGATGCCGCCGGTATCGCCTTCGCCGATCACAGCCGTCTTCATACGGTCGTAAAGCACTTCGCGAGGAGCGCCGCTCAGCGCCTCGAAAGCCCCAGCATGGCAGCGCAAGACAGTCGGCAGATCCTGGTGGACGACGAAGCGTGCCCAGATAAGGCGACTGAAGCCAAGCACCATGGAGAATAGCCAGACGATTCTCGGCGTGGTCTGCGCCTGCTCGCCGGGCGGGGTCTCGAAGCGAACCTCGTATCCACGCTCCGCCGCGGCAGGACGGACGTCGCGCAGGAAGTCGGTAACGGCCGTGTAGCCGCCGCCATAGCCGAGGTTCTTCAGTTCGCGGAAAAGCCGGCTGCCGGTGAGCCCGGGATATCGCGTGACCCGTTCGCGAAGATAGGCCGTGAAGGGATCGATTACCGCCTGACGCGGCTTGCGTGGTCCGTAGGCCGGAGCCTCGAGCCCGCGCGCTATGTATTTGCGCACCGTCTTGCGGTCGATCCCGCTCTCCCTGGCGATCGCCGACACCGACAGGCCCTGCCGATGCAAATCCAGTATCATCATCATCTCCCCGATCTTGATCACCGAAATCCCTCTCCCGACCATCAGGAGAAGCATCAACGATTACGCGCCGCCGGTCTCCCGGAGCGCGCTCCGGAAGACCGGCGGCAGCGCTATACTGGGAAGATTCAAACGGCACTTCTGGGGAGTATTGAGCCGGCATCGAGACCTGGAGGCGGACTTCTCCGTTCGATAGCCGCTTTCAAGGCTGCTATCGTCAGGCGGGCATCGATGGACCGGCCGATGGCGTAGCCGACGATCAGGCGCGACCACGCGTCCAGAATGACCGCGATATAGATGAAGCGACTGGGCAGGGCGACATAGGTGATGTCGGAGACCCAGAGCTGGTTTGGGGCGATCGGATCGATACCCATGGCCAAGTTCGGGAAGATCGGACCCTCATGATTGCTGTCGGTCGTGGCAATGAAGCGCCGCCTGACCCTTGGCTGCAGATCGTGCTGCCGCATCAGGCGTCGGAGCTTTTTGTGGTTCACCACCATGCCCCGCTGTCGCAGGGCGGCGCCGACGCGGCGGTAGCCATAGGATGCGAACTCGTCGCAGATCGCGAACATGGCTTCGACGATCGCGGTGTTGACCGCTGCCATTTCCGGGCGGTTGTAATAGGTCGATCGAGCGATGCGCATCAGCCGGCATCCTTCAGCGACGGAGATGCCCGGGGGCCGGTGATGACGGACGTAGTCCCGCTTCTCGGCCGCGGTGCGTTTCTCAGAGCCCCATTTAGAAACTCCAGTTCCAGAGCCTGCTTGCCGACGAGGCGTTCCAGCGCTGCGATCCGGGCTTCGTATTCCTGAAGCAGGTCGGCGGCGTGCGCCTCGTCGTCGAATGCGCCTTCCTCGTATTTGCGGACCCAGATGCGGATCAGGTTGCGCGAGACGCCGTGACGTTTCGCCAGACCGTGCAAGGTCTCGCCGGAGACGAACTCCTGCGCGACCTGGCGTTTGAACTCGATGCTATGACTGCGATGCTTTGCCATGGGTTCTCTTTCCGAAAACCCGGAAGGCCGGTCAATTCGCCAATCCCGATCTGTCCACCCTCAGGGGCGCACTCCACATTGGGGGTAAAAATTGGGGTCTGACTCACATTTGATGATTTTGCATGGCGGCGTGGTGCTGTTTTCTGACGCGAATCAGCACCATGGTGAGAAATTTGCGTTTGTCGTCCTTGATCCCGGCGGGATTGTTGTCGAGGCCATCGCTGAGAACGAAGGAGTGATCGTCATTACCGCGCAATCAGGGACGCTGGCGCGGCCTTGCCTCTTTGCCGCAGAGTGTCGAGCCGCGTCCACAGCCGCTATGTTCGACGCGTGTCCGATCTTCCCTGTAGTGGGACGAAGGTAGAGCTCCGCCTCGTCGCGCGGCGCTTCGTCTGCGATGCAACATTGTGCCGTCGAAGAATCTTCGCCGAGCGCTTTGACGACAGTGTTGTCACCGAGCGATCGCGCCGGACCTCGCGATTGGAGTGTATCGTTCATCACCTTGGACTGGCGCTTGGCCGCAGGGCGGCGGCTAGTTTCGCAAAGCGGCTGATGGTTCCGGTCAGCAACGACACATTTGGCGGGTGGCGACGGGCCTGTTTACGAACAGACCCTATCAAGATTGTCGGCATCGACGACTGGGCCTATCGCCGTAACCATCGCTGTACGGCACGATCGTCTGCGATCTGGAGCGACGGCGGGTCGTGACGTTGTTGCTGAAGTTGCCGGGGTCGAGGCTTGGCTGGCCGATCACCCTGAGATCGAAACCGTCTTGCGCGACCGCGGGGGCGGTTACGGCGAAGCCACCGCCAGTCATCACCGAATGCGGTTCAGGTCGCCGACGCTCATGAAGAATGCGAGCGCGGCTTTCCTCGACGCCGTTCGCAAGTCGATGCGGATAATCCGAACTGCGATCGGCCCTACGACGATCAATCCCGACTTGCTCACCTACGTGGAGAAGCCATACGAAGGATACCTGCGGCGTGATGAGACAAACGCGGCGCTCCACAGGTGCCGTCAGCCAGAACGATCGCGCGGCTGATGACGACGGCCCGTGATTATCTGAGCAAAGCCGACACGGTCATGATCGCCGCCATCGAGGCGGGCGTGCCCCTGCTGGTGGAAGCACGCAACCTGATCGCCGGTTTCCATTCCATGATCAGCAAGAAGCTTGCCGATGATTTCGAGCCGTGGATCGCCGACGCCGGCAAAAGCCTCATCGCGTCTTTCGTCAATGGCACAATTCGCGACATGCCGCCGTCCGCGCCGCGATCACCGAACCATGATCCAACGGTCAAACAGAGGGACAGATCGCCAAGCTCAAGCTTGTGAAACGGCAGATGTATGGACGCGGAACGCTCGACCTCCTGGAAGCCAGGCTGATCGATGCCGTATGATCCCGAAGTTCATCGAGAGTGCGTCAGACCCAAAATTGCACGCCGAAACATACGGACAGGCTGACCTAGTAAGTGCGTCTGTTGCATCGACAGCACTGTGGTCATCGTTCTTTCCGGCAGGGTCTGTGGTTGCGGTTAGCTCATAGCGTATCCGGGCTGAAGTTCTACGGCATGAGCTGATCGATGCGGGAGATTGTCCAGCCCTTGGCGATACGCTGAGGGTTTCCTGGAGCCAGACGAGTGGAGTGACGCCTTTCATTTTTGCGTCTGCAGCGTGGTGCCTCAAGGCCGGGCCGTATGTGGGCAATGCGGCAAGCATTGCCGGGTTCGTTACGCTGCCCGGCGTGGGCGGCAGGAAGCACATCTATGATCGCGCCCATCCATACCTGTCGTGGGGACCCTTGTGCCAGTCGATCGCCGGGCCTCCTGTCGATGAAGCGATGGCGCAGCCACGATTATACGCGGCACGGCACCCTTTCGCTGTTTGCCGCACTCGATGCCGCTATCGGCACGATCATCGGCCGCTGCTTCAAACGCCACCGCGCGCAGGAACTTCTGAAGTTCCTGCGCGAGATCGAGGCCAATGTGCCGGCTGACCTCGATATCCACATCGTCATGGACAACTACGCCACCCACAGACCAGCACAGTGCCAGGCTTCTTTCTCAAGCGGCCTCGTTGGCACATCCACTTCACGCCGACGGCCGCGTCGTGGCTCAACCAGGTCGAACGCTTCTTCGCCAACCTCACCGAAAAGCAGATCGGGCGCGGCTTCCACAGGTCGACACAGGAGCTGGAGACGGCAATCACAGCCTATATCGAAACCGTCAATGCCGATCCCAGACCCTTCAGATGGACAAAGTCGGCCGACGATATCCTCAACGGCATCAAACGCTTCTGCCTCGCAACGATCCAGACCGCCGGAAATCAAACCAGAATGGCAGAAACTTCAGAATCAGGACACTAGACGTCGTGATCGCCACGAGCGAAGCCTGGGCCGTGCCGGTAAATCAAATGGTGGCCTGGTATTCTGCCGGCGATCGCCTAAGTCGTAAGGCTTTCGCAAAGTCAAGATTTAGCATTCAGTAAGAGGGTGCATAGCCGGAAACACTTGCGCGCGATTGAATCGGGAGAGCGAATAAGGCGATATATCGATTGAAGGCCTTTCGTCCATCATCAAGGCTGTTGCGAGACGCGCCATCATTGGTGCTTCCGTCAAACCATAGTGTCCATTGCCGAATGCGAAGATCACGTTGCGGTCACCAGTCGCACGATCCAGCACAGGTAAGCCATCCGGGAGTGAGGGCCGCATGCCTACCCATTGTTTTGCTCCAGAGCGCTCCAACCCCGGAAACGTCATCATCCCTAATTTGAGCATGCGGTCGGCGAAATGCCAGTTGGGTTTCGCCTCCAATCCGGAGAACTCGGCACCTCCGGTAATGCGTAACCCCATCTCCATCGACGTAGCAGATATACTCAAGTCACAGTTCGTCACAGGCAAGTTCAGGTGGACGCCCGACTGAGGCAGAGTAATATGATAGCCCCGTTCTGCCTCTAGAGGCACGCGAGCCCCAAACATACTAGCAAGCCGACGAGACCATACGCCGGCTGCAATTACCAGAGCATCATACCGCTGCCGCGCTCCGCCTTCCAGGATGGCAGTTCCACCACCTTCGGGACTGCGCTCGACAGCCACCAAGGCGGCACGCCGAACCGTCCCCCCACGCGCCACAAAAGCATGGGCAAGGACCTGAACCAGCCGGTACGGGTTGGCGCAAAAGCCATTGTCAGGAAAGAATATCCCGCTACCATAAGCTGCGGACAAAGCTGGCACAAGGTCTTGGACTTGCCCCCCCGAAAGGGCTTCAACGCGGACCCCGGCCTCAGCGCGCAAGACACGACTAAGTGTAGTGCCATCCGCGCCGTGGGAATGACGCGAAACATAAAGTTGACCTGCCTTCGTAATCAGATCTGTCTCTCCAAGCTCTTGCAACAGGGGAAGGTAAAGATTGAACGTCTCCTTATGTAACGCATGCATCGCCCTTGAAATATGCCTCACGTTTGCGGGATGGCTCGCCCTAAGCCACCGCAATAAAAACGGCGCGAGTCGTGGGAGGTGGCGCAAACTTATGGATAGAGGTCCGTAAGGCGAAAACACCCAAGAGGGAATCTTTAGGAGATTTCCTGGCATGGAAAAGGGCACCACCGCCCCTGCTACAACGTTGCCCGCGTTGCCGAAAGAGCAACCGTCGCCGGGTGATCGAGGGTCGATAAGTGTCACGCTGCAGCCACGACGCTGCAATTCGACGGCGCAGTTAATGCCAACGATACCGCCGCCTGCTACTAAGACCTCTTTGGGAAGGCTCATATGGCAACTACTCTTTGTTTGTGGGCCTGTTCTCTGCAGAGCGCCCGTACTTCATAGGCGCGGCAGAATGGCACATGACGATGCACAGTTTATTCCAAATCGAGTCACGCGGTGAAATAGAGAACTCATAAGATCGAGAGCTTTGGCTCGATAATAGTAATCGATGCCGACGCGAAGGGGCGCCCTTCCCTCGTTAGACGCGGGACTAATCGACTACCGTGAGAAACGTCAGATCGTTGCGCCCAATCAACGCTGCGCAGTCGTCACCTTGTCGTCGTTGCCAGCGCCTGGCCGGACGCCCGCTTGAGAAGCAGGAAGTTGGATATCCCGACTACCCACGACAGTCGAAACCATCCTCCTGCGCAGAACGTTTGATGACACATACGTGGGGCCCTCAGTCATTGCCGGTGGTAGCGATCACCCTGCGAGGTCAAGATCTCATAGGATATGGTGCCTGCGGCGTCATGTCGGGCGGGAGTATGATGCTCCTCGTCAAACGAAGGGGGTTCAGGCCCGGTCTGCCTGGGGCCTCGCCAGCTGGATCACATGCACGCGCCATGGACCCGAACGTCGAGGCAAACGACAACATCGCAACACGCCCGCGAGGCGTCTCCAGGAAGCGGGCGGCCCCCGCCTGTGCGAGGTTCTCGCCAGCGCCTGCATGGATGATCCTGTGGCTATCAAGCGCGCGGCTTGTCTCGCGCATCCCTTCGACGCCCCAGTCGAGCGTGTGGTTGTTCGCGCGACTGACCATATTGAAGCCCATCGCTTTCAAATCAACTCCCAGTTCCGGGTCGCTGATGCAATACGCTCCGCCGTACTCAGCCTGCGGGCATCCTTTGGCAGAACATCCAAGATATTGGTTTCCAAGTTGCCAAAAGTAACGTCGGCCCCATTAAAGATCTTGAGGACATCGTCCAAGCCGGGATAATGACTTTTTGTTACTGGCCGCGCATAGAGAAGGTCGCCAACTGCCGCCATTCTGAAACCTTTTTCAACATTTGTGGCAATGGAACCCACAGTGTCAAAGCCATCGTCATCATGGGCTGGATGACGACCACTTTCGTGTGAATCTCTTTCCATGATTCCTGCTTTTCACGAGTGCTGTTTTGAGTGCCTTGATGTTCCGGTGGACCAAACCGTGCGGCTATGCGACGGGAGCAAGTCGAGCGCTGCCCTCCCATCCGACTGTCCTGTAATGCCTTCAGCCGGAGCGCGCACATGACAGGCGACGACGCGCCCGTCAGCCATCGGTACTAAAGGCGGCACCTCGATTCGGCAGCGCTCGACCGCGAGCGGGCAGCGCGGATGGAACGCGCAGCCCTTGGGCGGATTGACAGGGCTCGGCACCTCCCCCTCGACGGGCGCCTCCAGCCGAACTCGCGTCGGATCGGGGATCGGGGCTGCCGCGATCAGCGCCTCGGTGTAAGGGTGGACGGGCTTGGCGAAGAGTGCCTCACATGGGGCGAGCTCCACGATCCGCCCCAGATACATGACCGCGACACGATGGCCGATATGCTCGATGACGCCAAGGTCATGGGAGATGAAGACGAAAGCGATGCCCATCTGCTGCTGGAGATCCAGAAGCAGGTTCAGGATCTGAGCCTGTACGGAAACGTCGAGGGCCGAAACTGCCTCATCGGCGATGATGAGCGAGGGCTGGAGAGCCAGAGCCCGTGCGATGCCGAGCCGCTGCCGCTGACCACCCGACAGTTCGGACGGGAGCCTGTCCATCATCTGAGCCGACATGCCAACTTTTCGCAGAAGCTCCGCGGCAAGCTCTTTGCGTTGCTTGCGGCTGAGGTGCTCAAAATTCTCGACGGGTTCAGTAATGATCTTTTCGGCGGTGATGCGCGGGTTTAGCGACGAATAGGGATCCTGGAAGACCATCTGCATCCGCCGCCGCCAGGCACGCAAAGCACCCTTTTTGAGACCGGCGATGTCGGTGCCCTCGATCAGCACGCGTCCGCTCGTCGGTTCCGCAAGCCGCATCAGCAGACGCGCGATAGTGGACTTGCCGCAGCCGGATTCGCCGACGATACAGAGCGTCTCGCCAGCCTCGACGGAGAAGGATACATCCTGGACCGCGCGCACCACCGGGATGGTCTTGTTCAGGAACCCCGCACCGAGCGGATAATGCTTGGTTAGGTTCTCGACTTTCAGCAGAGGTCCGCTCATGCGCTAACCACCTCTTCGGCGCGCCAGCAAGCAGCGGCGTGGCCCGGCCCGACGTTAATCACAACCGGCGTCTTTTCACGGCAAATGTCTATCGCGAACGGACAGCGAGGCGCGAAACTGCATCCGATAATTGGCTCGCGCAGGCTGGGTACGATACCAGGGATTTCTGGCAGACGATGCTGTCGGCCGCGCCGCCGATCAGGCACCGAGCGCA
This sequence comes from Mesorhizobium sp. P170090, assembly GCF_057786115.1. Lineage (NCBI taxonomy): Bacteria > Pseudomonadati > Pseudomonadota > Alphaproteobacteria > Hyphomicrobiales > Phyllobacteriaceae > Mesorhizobium > Mesorhizobium sp. P170090. The sequence goes on along the minus strand of NZ_JBYNWH010000001.1, from coordinate 1,826,907 downwards.
TCAGTCCCTGAGTGTAGGGGTGCGCAGGGCGCGCGAACAGATCAATGACGCTCGCCTGCTCCACGATGCGGCCGGCATACATGACAATCACGCGTTGGCACGTCTCGGCGACGACGCCCAGATCGTGCGTGATGAACATCACCGCCGTTCCCATGCGCTCTTTCAATTCAACCACCAGCCGCAGGATTTGGGCCTGGATGGTGACGTCGAGCGCAGTTGTCGGTTCATCGGCAATCAGAAGTTCCGGTGAGCAGGCAAGCGCCATGGCGATCATGGCGCGCTGGCGCATGCCGCCCGACATTTCGTGGGGATAGTTGTCAACCCGACGGTCGGGATCCGCGATGCGGACCAGACGAAGCAGCTCTTGCGCCTTGGCCATCGCTTCTGGCCGGGAGGCCTTGGTGTGAATCTGCACCGCTTCGGCGATTTGGTGACCGATGGTATATACCGGGTTCAGGCTTGTCATCGGCTCCTGGAAAATCATGGCGATCTGGTTACCACGAATTCCTCGCATATCTCGTTCAGAGAGTTTTAGAAGGTCGCGCCCGCGAAATCGGATCTCGCCGCCAACGGTCCTGGCGCTCAGCTTCGGCAGCAGGCGGAGAATTGAAAGAGCGGTGACGCTCTTGCCGCATCCGGATTCGCCGACGATGCCGAGTGTTTCGCCACTCTTGACCTGGAAGCTGATGCCGCCCAGCGCGCGGGTGACGCTGTCTTCGCCGTAAAAGTGTGTCTCAAGGTCTCGGACATCGAGAAGCACGTCATCGCCTATCGTCGTATGCATTTGGCCTATTGTCGTATGCATTTGCATGTCAGCGCCTCCGCTTCGCACGGGGATCGAAAAAGTCGCGCAAGCCGTCCCCAAGAAGGTTAACGGCAAGGACCATGACCGCGAGGCAGATGCCGGGAGCAAAGACGGTCAACGGAGCGATAGCGAGATACAAGCGAGAGCTAGAGATCATGTTTCCCCAGCTGGGGATGTCGGGCGGGACTCCCACGCCGAGAAAGCTTAGCCCGGCCTCTGTCAGAATCGCATCTGCGCAGACAATGGCGCTTTGCACCATAAGCGCAGGAATGGTGCTCGGCAGGATATGCCGCCACAGCACCTTCGGCAGGCGCGCACCGCCGCAAATCGCGGCTTCGACATAGGGACGCTGCCGAACGCTCATAACCACCGAACGAACGATCCGGGTGACGCTTGGCAGCTGGACGATCGTGATGGCGAAGATGAGGATACCGACTCCGGGGCCGGTCAGGGAAATCAGCGCGATGGCTAGGAGAACCGTGGGGATCGACATCAGTCCGTCCATGACCCGCATCGCGATGCTGTCGAAGCCGCGGCTATAGCCGGCGAGGACACCGATGAGAAGGCCGCCGAGAGCTGCACCCGCCGCCGATATCAATCCCACCATGAGGGAGATCCGGGCGCCGAACATTGTTCGTGCAAACACGTCCCGCCCCAGATTGTCGCTTCCGAACCACATCTCAGCCGAAGCTGGCTGAAGACGTTTGAATGGATCCATGTTGAGAGGATCGCCGACGTAAAGCGGGGCAGCGAGTGCTAGAACGATCATTAGCGCCAGGAGGCCGCCGCCAAGCACGACCAGTGGCTGCCGCCTTGCGAGACGCGGCAGGTCAGATATTTGCAGGGGGCCCGTCGCGACGGCTTCAACTGGTGGGGAGAGGAGTGCCATATCAGTACCGGATGCGAGGATCGACCAGTGTGTAGGAAAGATCGACCGCCAGATTGATCAAGACGTAAAGGCCCGAAACAAGGATGAGCACGCCTTGAATGATCGGGTAATCGCGATTGTTGATCGCATCGACCACCAAGCGACCCACGCCAGGTACGTTGAAAACCGTTTCCGTGATGACGACACCCCCGATCAGACCAGCGAAACTCAAGCCGATTACTGTGAGGATCGGAGCACCTGCATTCTTAAGCGCATGGTGGAAAAGCATGGCATAGGACGACGCGCCCTTGGCGGCGGCCGTTCGCATATAGTCTTCCGACAGGACCTCCAGCATGCTCGCTCGCGCTATGCGCGCGATGAAAGCAATATAAGCGATACTCAAAGTGAGCGTCGGCAGGATGAGGTGCTCTAGCCAGGGCCAGAGGCCTTGGCCAATAGGCTGGTATCCCTGCACCGGCAGCGAATGCATGCTGATCGCGAACAAGTATATCAGAAAGAAGCCGATGACGAACACCGGGACCGAAAAACCAAGTGTCGCGAATGCCGTCAGGATGCGATCAACCAGGCCGCCAGTTCGCCATGCGGCAAGGATACCGAACGAAACCCCGACCGTCACCGAAAGGATCATCGTCAGGATCGACAGGCAAATGGTCGGTTCAAGGCGCTGTGAGATGAGTTCGAGAACCGGTCGCCCGGCAAAGATTGATGTGCCGAAATCACCGCTGAGCATGTCGCGCACCCAATGAAAGAACTGAACTGGCATGGGATCGTTCAGGCCAAGCTTTTCACGGATGCCGGCGATCATCTCCGCCGTGGCCGACTTGCCGGCGATAATCGCGGCCGGGTCACCGGGCGCCAGCCTCAAGAGCAGGAAGACGAAGACCCCGACCATTGCCATGACGGCAATGGTCGAAACTAGTCTGCGAATGATGTAGGCAACCATCAGGCTGAGGCCTTTTGCATGTTCCACATCGCGAAAAGGTGCGGCATCTCGATGAGTCCAGTGAGTGCCTTGCTACGTGCCAACGGCGAGATAGTTTGGCCGAGTCTAACGTCGCCGACGAACTCCCACCAAATCCGTTGCATTTTACGGGCCAGTTCCTTGCGTTCGTCGAGTGTTTCGACATCCGCCCATTTGGCCCGCAGGGCCTCATATTCATCGTTCTTCGGCCAGCCGTACCAGGCCTTGTCGCCGTTTGCGCCTAGGAAGGGCGCGGAGATTGGATCGCCTTGGACGTAGTCAGGGTCGTCCGTGATGAAGATGCTCCAGCCGCCGCTCTCGACGGGCTCCTTGTTGGCGCGCCGCGCAACAACCCCCCCCCAGTCGCTCGGTGCAAGCTCGGCATTGACCCCGATCTTCTGCAGCGTGGCCGCCAGAAGCTGCGAGGCGGCGTGGGCCGCCGCCCAGCTCGTTGGGTCGAGAATGACGACCTTTTCGCCCGCGTATCCCGCCTCTTTGAAGAGTTGCTTAGCCTTTTCGGGGTCGCCGCCCTTCTTGTACCACCCCGTATTTTCGTCATTCGAGTAAGGGGTGGTGTTTCCAAATATCGAAGTGACGGGTTGGCCATATTTTGGATCGGGGGCCGTGACGCTCAGAAACGCCTCTTGATCGATCAGGTGAAGCATCGCTTGGCGCGCCTTCACGTTGTCGAACGGCTTCTGCAGATGATTCATGCGCAGACACATGTCTGTGCCCGACTTGTTCAGAAGTTGTAGTACAAGGTTAGGATCGCTCTCGATCATGGGGTAAAGATCGGCGGAGGGCCACATCACCAGATCGACCTCACCCGCCTGTAAGGCTGCCAAAGCGGTCTGCTGATCGGCGATATTATCCCAGATGACGCGATCGATCTTGACGACTTTCCCGCCGGCGTATCCACTCGACGGCTCACTGCGGGGTACGTATTTTTCGTTGCGATCGTAGGTGAAGCTCGAACCTGGCTTTGCAAGAGCTTCATTGAACTTGAACGGCCCCGATCCGATATTCGCAGTCACCTGCTCGGTTGCGGGGCGGCTAGCGTCCTTCTCGCGCATGATGAATGGGACCGGCTGCGATACCTTCGCCAGTAGGTCGATCAAGAGCCCTAGCGGCTCTTTAAGCGCGATCGTGAATGTCTTATCATCCTTCTTCGAGATATCCTTGGCCCGCTCCATGAGAATTTGCCCTCCGGAATCCACTTGACCCCAGCGGCGGATCGAAGCGACACAGTCGGCCGCAGTGACGGGAGTGCCATCGTGCCAGCCTAAGCCATCCCGGAGCTCGAACGTATAGGTTTTCTTGTCCTCGGAAACGCCCCACTTCCCTACCATTTGCGGCTGCGGCTTCAACTCGGAGTCGAGTGCGAACAGCGTTTCGTATATGCCCAGGCCATGAATGGAGGTGCGATCATCCGTGTTGAAGATCGGATCGAAAACGGTAAGGTTACCCATCATCATCCGCACCGTTCGCGCGGCGGTTGGCTCCGTTTGCGCCCGCAGTACCGACGGCATCGATAAAGCAGTTCCAGCGGCCATGCCCATTTTGATGAGGTTGCGGCGAGAGATTCTCATATTTCCTTCCCCTTTCGAGTAGACGGCGCGATTAATTCGACGCTTCTAAAGTCTTGTCTTCACCTCGGTTATCGCTAATAAGCGACATGATCGGGCGACAGGTACGAACTGTAGCCCCTGGACCAGGAACGTTTGCGTCGAAATGAGTGCGCCGCTGAAATAGAGGCCCCACAAAGGGGCGTTGTTTGAAATGCGGGCGCCTCCGCAGGCCGGATCCGATAGCTCGCTCTAGGTCCGCAAACGCACCAGCCCCGCCGCTGGACCAGTTCCGAAAAAGTCAAGGCGTACGGGCGGGCTAAACTCTCCGATCCGCGCAACTCGGGCCAAGGCGTGAGGCGCCTTAATGAGGAGAGGTTGACGGACGTCGCAAGTGCAAATCCGGCGAGATCTGTAGATGTGAACGATGACGCGGCGTTCATGATGAAGTCGATCCTACCGCACTGGGCGCGCTTGACGTAGAGTTTTCTACGTAGCGTATCGCCTTGTAGTGCGACGGGCCGCGCTGCCGATCTTGGGCATCCGGACCTGGTCATTGCCAAGGGTTCGAAACAGCGTCGCATGTGGCTGGCGGCGGCTGGCCTCAGCTTTTTATCGGTTTGCCGTAATGATGTTGCTTCCGGAATGGCATGGCGAAGGATTGTGAGGTGAGATGCCGTAGAAACCGGTAAGCTGTTTCGGCGCTAGACGTCATGTTCCTGGGCCGAGATCGGTGGCCCGCCCTTTCGTGGGATTGAAAGACGAGGGTTGCTTCTCTATTCGACAGGTTGAAGTCAAGCGCTTGTCGAGCTTTCCGCTTCGCCGCGCATGACGTCCTTGCGGGGTCTTGCTTCCCTACGGGATCGGCGCTCGGGCCGCCGCCCTTTATGGGGGATCGGGGTCATATCCGGCTGCTGCGAAGTAGTTTGCGCATTCGTGCGGCTCGAACAGTTTGACGATTTGGCCAACGGTGTTCCAGAACGGAACGCTCTCGTCCAGCCACGGTTGCGCAACCAGGCATCGGAGAGCACTGCGACCGATGGGAACGGATTTGTCCTCGCGCAGGCGCAGGACCATTTCATCGACCGTGATGTCTTTCTCCGCCTCGATCCTGCCGACGATAAAGGCTTCATGCGCAACTCCACGCATGCAACCGCCGCTCGCAGTGCGGATAGCTGAGGCAACCCTGACCATTGCTTCCTTCCGTCGTCGTTACGTCACCCATGCCGGCCTGATCCCGCTCATGCTCGCGCAATGCGCCGATGATCTGCTCTTGCGTGAACCACGGTCTCTTAATGGCCTGCCAGGTAGGAGCTAGGTTGCCATTCGGAGGGAGTCGAAAATGGTGTGATCGACCAATCGACTAAGTCTACAGCATCCTGGAGTATCGTCTCGGTCTGGGCAAAGCTGGGTGAAACGGCGATGATATGTCCGATCGCGTCGCGGTAATCGCCTTTCCTGTGGATCGGTGTCTTGGGCTCAACATAGAACTTGACTTCGACTATACCTGGTATAGCAGCTGCCCTATTGCTATTGATTAAGTCGAGGATGCCATCGCCATCAGGAATTATAAACCGAGCGGCCGCAGGGTGCGAATGCCTTCTGCGCAAATCCCACTCCTGACCGATGACAAGCTTGATGTGCTCAGTGACGAGATCGATACCGTAAGCCAGCTGAACCAACTGAGGAGTAGGCGTGCCAGGGAGACGCGGATTGACTTCGATAACGACTGGGCCGCGCTTCGTCCACCGGATTTCAACGTTCGATGGTCCCCAGCCAAGGTCCAGAACTCGCAAACAGCTCAGCGAAACATCGACGATACGTTTCTGCTCCCCATCGGCTAGCGGAGCCGGAAAGCTCACACCATGAAAGACGAAATGCGGGTGGGGGCCGAAGTCGGCGGGCGCTATCCCAACGACTTCATTTCCCATTATCTCGGCCCCGTATTGTGGGCCTTGTGCGAATTCCTCGACCAGTAAGCTCGGCGAAGACCGCCATATGTGATCGCCGCCCAAGAGATAGGCCGTATGTTCAGCCAACTCGTCGGCGTTGCGGCACAATTGGACACCGCTGCTGCCGCTGCCCACGACTGGCTTAAGAACTACTGGCAAGCCGATCTCCTCGGCGGCGCGTTCTACATCCGTCGCATTCCTCGCCAAGCGATAAGCAGGTACTGGAACCCCGGCCTTGGCGAGAAGCTGACGTTGAGTGAATTTGTTGCAGCATCGTTCAATCGATGCGGGGTTCGGTCCCGGTAGATCGAAACGCCGGCAGAGTTCGGAAGCCATCACACAGGCCGACTCGTCGGCGCCCGAAAAGCCGGTAATGCCCGAAATATCAAAGGTCGCACGTACCCGGGCACATTCGTGGATTAGCGCATCGAGATTGTCTGTATCGACACGGATTGCCTCAATTCCTTCCGCCATAAGATAGTCGTACTGAGTTGGATTAGCCGACAGAGTAATTGGATGCAGACCAAGACGCCGGGCCGCTTTCACGTATAGCAAACCAATACCACTGTGGCCTTCAACCAGGATGAGCGCCCTTTTTGTCATTGGCGTTGACCTCCGTTGCGTGCTGTGCGGCGGGCCGAGGTAAATAGGCATCACTGACCTCCGACTAGATTCTCGGTCCGTGATACGGCGTTGCTTGCATGCGCCGTGCCAAAGGAGAAGACGTGTTGAAACAACCTGATGGCGCTCATACCACTATGTCGCATGTCCGACATCGTCAGACATTGCCCGGATAAATGTCTGCGGTCCACAATTGCAGGCGGACGGCTGCGATGGCGTCGCTGAATGTGAAGCGGTTTGGTGTACCCTATGCCGCGGCATTGGGTACAGCGTCATAGCTGAGCAGGTTGTCGGCCCAAGTCGTGACGAGGGAATTGAGGCTGAGCGATGCAGGGGTGGCTCGATGCCAAGTCGGACCATTGAGGCTGGTCTTCACCCCGCGATGGCGCGCACTTCGGCAAAGGTGACCTCGACCTGCTAGCGTCGGACAAAGAAGGCAAGCATGCCCTCGCCGAAGGTGGCGACGCTGCACGCAACGCACTACCACAAGGTCGATGTGCATGCTGTGCAGGCAGCGCTGAAGAACCGGCCCAAGGCGAAGCTCGACGACATCCTGTCGGTGCCGGTGGCCAGGCGGCCGAACTGGACGCCGGACGAGATCCAGCGCGAACTCGACAACAACGCGCAAGGCATTCTCGGCTATGTCGTGCGCCGGATCGACCAGGGTGTCGGCTGGTCGAAAGTGCCCGATCAACGATGTCGGCCTGATGGAGGACCGCGCCACCTTGCGCATCTCCTCGCAGCACATCGCCAACTGGCTGCGCCACAAGGTGTGCTCGGAAATCCAGGTCAGGGAGTCGCTACAGCGCATGGCGGCGATCGGCGACCGCCAGAACGTCGGCGATCCGCTCTACCGGCCGATGGCCGGATTTCGACAAGTCGATCGCCATTCAGGCCGCCTGCGACCTGGTGTTCAAGGGCACAGTCCTGCCCAACGGCTACAGCGAGCCGGTGCTGCATGCCAGGCGGCTGCAGCTGAAGAAGGACCGTTTGCGAACGTGCTGCGGGGCTACATGAGTGCATTCAATCTCGCGGCTGCAACATGATCATCGCGAGTGCGCTTTACGCAGCGCAGGAGAGGTGCCTCAAGCCATTAAGCCTTGCGGTCCTCCACGGCAGTTCTTGCTTTCAAGCCGACCACCTCCCATTGCCTCACTTGCGGAGCTAACTGAAAAGCTGGCGTTCATTTCAAAACGTAACGCTTTCTGGCGTATTGTTTCGGCAATCGGTGCAGTTTGGCACCAAACCGACGCGCTTTTGCTCCAATCTTCTCGGGCACATTCTCATCCTATTGAGCGGGATTGCCATACCGCGCTCAAGAAGGACAAATATCGGCCATCCATTTCCCGACAGGACGTTGCTGGCAAGTGGGTCGGCAGAATTCATTCAAAAGGCTAATGCGGCATGACAAGCATTGAAACTTTCCGGGAACTACAGCGCGAGGCGACCGAGTGGCGCCGCTATCTACATGAAAATCCGGAGTTGGATTATCGGTTGGAGTACACAGCGAAGTTTGTGGCGGAAAAACTGGCTTCGTTCGGCATCAATCACATCGAGATGGGTATTGCTGAAACTGGCATCGTCGCGTTGATTCAAGGCGAGGGTGGAGACGGGCCGACGATCGGATTGAGGGCGGATATGGATGCTCTTCCGATCATTGAAACTTCAAACAAACCCTGGTCGTCGAAAATACCGGGCATTATGCATGCGTGCGGCCACGACGGTCACACGGCCATGCTTTTGGGTGCAGCGAAACACCTGGCCAAAAGCCGCAACTTCAAAGGCACTGTCGCCTTAATCTTTCAACCGGCCGAAGAAGTGGAACTCCCGTCGGGCGCCCTGCGGATGGTTCAAGAAGGGATCATGGATCGCTTTGGCATATCTCAGGTTTATGGCATGCACATTATGCCGGGCATTGACATCGGCAAGTTCGGCATCCGCCCTGGTCCAATCATGGGCTCGCAGGATGACTTCGATATCCTCGTTAAGGGCACTGGCGGCCATGCGGCCAACCCACATCGAACCGTGGATCCCGTTGTTATCGCAGCTCAGATCATTCTGGGTCTGCAAGTTTTGGTTTCGCGCAGGACCGACCCTTTGGAGTCGCTGGTGATATCCGTCACCAAGCTGAGTGCCGCCCAGGCCTACAATGTCATTCCCGACCAAGTTGCCATCTCCGGAACGGTCAGGGCTCTGGCGTCCACCCTGCGAGACTTCGCCGAGCGAGAGATTCCGGCCGTCGCCCGGGGCATCGCTCAGGCGTTCGGCGGGGATATAGAATTCAAGTACATGCGTTCTGTGCCGGCTACATCCAACAACTCGGAGGAGACCACGCTGGCCATCAAGGCGGCACGAGATCTCGTCGGCGCGTCCTCCGTAGACGCTGCAACAAGAATAAACATGGGCGCGGAGGACTTCGCGTATATGCTCCAGGAGCGGCCAGGAGCCTACATCTTTGTTGGCAACGGACCGACCGCTGTATGTCACAACCCAGCTTTTGATTTTGACGACGAGGCATTGCCTTACGGCATCGGTTGGTGGGTGAAACTCGTCGAAACCATCTTGGCGCCGTGAGTGCTCCGGTTTGGTAATCTGCCCCTCGGTTTGGCTATTGGACCGGGGAGATATAATCGCTGCGCTCACGGCCGCTCGGTCTTTGACGAGGCCGTTGACGAAGAAACGACGAGGCTGGATCGACCTAGCTGTTTGGTCCCGGCATTCGAGTCGACAGTTGATCGTGCTGGTCATAGTGGAAACGTGACGGTGACGTCCTTGATGGTTCGTTTGATCCGCTCGACCTGGCTGTTGGTCCATGGATGGTTGATCTTGGTGAGCCGGTGCTCGATGCCATAGTCGGCGCAGACGTCGTCGAAGACATGCCTCGGGGTTTGGCGCTCGCAGCTGCGATTGGTGAACTGGATGCCGTTGTCGGTCAGAATGGTGTGGATCAGATCCCGAAGGAACTGGGCCATCGTCATCTTGTCCGCGGTCGCGTGCAGTTACGCAGCTTGTCGGCGCCCGCCTGCGGCAACCGCGAAATGCGTGGTGCTGAAGGCAGCGATGCAATGACGAACGCGGCTCTCTGGGACCGGTCGGAAGATCGGCGGTCGAGTTTGGTGCCGCCACTTCGCAACCGTCTTCTGATCGATGCATAGCGCTTGACGAGGTTCTTCAGGCTCTCTTGAGAGTGGACGGCGCCCGCAACGGCATCATCCTCGTGAGAGGCGTGCCAAGATGGCTGCTGTCGCAGCACTCATCTCAAAAGAAGCACCGTCTATGGACAAGAATATCACCGATCTCGGCGCAGTCGTCGCCGTTGGCCGGCCAAGCACGTCTCAGGTCCACGGGTCGACATCTTCTGGAGGCCGGCGCCGACGTGCGCACCTGCAGCTGCTGCTCGGTCGCCGCAGCCATGCGACCACCGCTCATTACCGCCGCATTGCCACCAACAAGGTCCGCGCCACGTCGTGCCTCGAACATTGTTCGTGCAAACACGTCGCGCCCAAGATTGTGGGTCCCAAACCACATTTCCGCTGAAGGCGGCTGAAGGCGTTTTGAAGGGGTCCATGTTCAGGGGATCACCGGCATAAAGCCAGGGCCAAAGGCCTTGGCCAATAGGCTGGTATCCCTGCACCGGCAGCGAATGCATGCTGATCGCGAACAAGCATATCAGAAAGAAGCCGATGACGAACACCGGGACGGAAAAACCAAGTGTCGCAGTGTCGCGAATGCCGTCAGGATGCGATCAACCAGGCCGCCAGCTCGCCATGCGGCAAGGATACCGAACGAAACCCCGACCGTCACCGAAAGGATCATCGTCAGGATCGACAGGCAAATGGTCGGTTCAAGGCGCTGTGAGATGAGTTCGAGAACCGGTCGCCCGGCAAAGATTGATGTGCCGAAATCACCGCTGAGCATGTCGCGCACCCAATGAAAGAACTGAACTGGCATGGGATCGTTCAGGCCAAGCTTTTCACGGATGCCGGCGATCATCTCCGCCGTGGCCGACTTGCCGGCGATAATCGCGGCCGGGTCACCGGGCGCCAGCCTCAAGAGCAGGAAGACGAAGACCCCGACCATTGCCATGACGGCAATGGTCGAAACTAGTCTGCGAATGATGTAGGCAACCATCAGGCTGAGGCCTTTTGCATGTTCCACATCGCGAAAAGGTGCGGCATCTCGATGAGTCCAGTGAGTGCCTTGCTACGTGCCAACGGCGAGATAGTTTGGCCGAGTCTAACGTCGCCGACGAACTCCCACCAAATCCGTTGCATTTTACGGGCCAGTTCCTTGCGTTCGTCGAGTGTTTCGACATCCGCCCATTTGGCCCGCAGGGCCTCATATTCATCGTTCTTCGGCCAGCCGTACCAGGCCTTGTCGCCGTTTGCGCCTAGGAAGGGCGCGGAGATTGGATCGCCTTGGACGTAGTCAGGGTCGTCCGTGATGAAGATGCTCCAGCCGCCGCTCTCGACGGGCTCCTTGTTGGCGCGCCGCGCAACAACCCCCCCCCAGTCGCTCGGTGCAAGCTCGGCATTGACCCCGATCTTCTGCAGCGTGGCCGCCAGAAGCTGCGAGGCGGCGTGGGCCGCCGCCCAGCTCGTTGGGTCGAGAATGACGACCTTTTCGCCCGCGTATCCCGCCTCTTTGAAGAGTTGCTTAGCCTTTTCGGGGTCGCCGCCCTTCTTGTACCACCCCGTATTTTCGTCATTCGAGTAAGGGGTGGTGTTTCCAAATATCGAAGTGACGGGTTGGCCATATTTTGGATCGGGGGCCGTGACGCTCAGAAACGCCTCTTGATCGATCAGGTGAAGCATCGCTTGGCGCGCCTTCACGTTGTCGAATGGCTTCTGCAGATGATTCATGCGCAGACACATGTCTGTGCCCGACTTGTTCAGAAGTTGTAGTACAAGGTTAGGATCGCTCTCGATCATGGGGTAAAGATCGGCGGAGGGCAATATCACCAGATCGACCTCACCCGCTTGTAAAGCTGCCAAAGCGGTCTGCTGATCGGCGATATTATCCCAGATGACGCGATCGATCTTGACGACTTTCCCGCCGGCGTATCCACTCGATGGCTCACTGCGGGGTACGTATTTTTCGTTCCGATCGTAGGCGAAGCTCGCGCCCGGTTTAGCAAGAGCATGATTGACTTTGAACGGCCCCGATCCGATATTCGCAGTCACCTGCTCGGTTGCGGGGCGGCTAGCGTCCTTCTCGCGCATGATGAATGGGACCGGCTGCGATACCTTCGCCAGTAGGTCGATCAATAGCCCTAGCGGCTCTTTAAGCGCGATCGTGAATGTCTTATCATCCTTCTTCGAGATATCCTTGGCCCGCTCCATGAGAATTTGCCCTCCGGAATCCACTTGACCCCAGCGGCGGATCGAAGCGACACAGTCGGCCGCGGTGACGGGAGTGCCATCGTGCCAGCCTAAGCCATCCCGGAGCTCGAACGTATAGGTCTTCTTGTCCTCGGAAACGCCCCACTTTCCCACCATTTGCGGCTGCGGCTTCAACTCTGAGTCGAGTGCGAACAGCGTTTCGTATATGCCCAGGCCATGGATGGAGGTGAGGTCACCAGTCGTGAAGATCGGATCGAAAACGGTAAGGTCACCCATCATCATCCGCACCGTCCGCGCCGCGGTCGGCTCCGTTTGCGCCCGCAGTACCGACGGCATCGATAAACTGGCTCCAGCGGCCATGCCCATTTTAATGAGCTTGCGGCGAGAGATTGTCATGTTCCAATTCCCCTTTCGAGTTGACGGCGCGATTATCGGCGCTTCTAGGGTCCTGTCGACTCACGGCCCCTCGGGTTTCTGAACAAAGGCCTAATCGGAGCGACAGGTACGAACTGTAGTCCCTGGCCCAGGAACGTTTGCGCCAAAATGAGTGAACCGCTGAAATAGAGGCCCCACAAACGCGCGTTGCTTGAAATACGTGTGCCTTCGCGCGCCGCATCCGATAGCTCGTCTTGGGTCTGCAAGCGCACGAGCCCCGTTTTGGTCCGGCAAAGTATCTGGCAGGCAGTGGAATTGAGAGGCACTGTAGCTCTCATCTTCCAGCTTGCCGAAGAGGTCAACTTCCTTCTGGAGGGTTCAAGATGGTTGAGGAACGCTTACTAGATCCCTTGGAATCTCGAATGTTTTTGGCATGCATAACTGGCTGGGGCATCGACATTGGAAAATTTGGCATATGCGTTTGGTCCGATGATGGCGTCCCAGGACAGTTTCGACATCACAGTGAATGGACGCGGCGGCCACGCTGCCGTTCCGCACTTGGCAATCGACCTCGTGGTCATCGCCGCCCAGTTCCCACTGTGGTCTGCGCCATGCGCCAGCAATCGCACAACGTCAAAGCGTATGCCTGAGTTGACCAATATCCTTTGGACATCAGATGACGCTCAGTTCCCTGCCCACCTCGACGAAGGCCTCAACGGCCTGATCGATATTCGTAGTCGAATGCGCCGCGGACATTTGCGTGCGGAGGCGGGCCTGACCTCTCGGCACCACTGGAAAGAAGAAACCGACCACATAGATGCCGCGCTGAAGCATTATCTCGGCCATCTCCTGTGCGAGGCTGGCGTCGCCCAAAATCACAGGCACGATTGGGTGGTCGGTGCCGGCCAGCGTAAACCCTGCCTTTGTCATCTTCGAGCGAAAGCGGTCCGCATTGGCATAGAGCTTCTTGCGCAGCACATCGCCTTGGTCGATCAGGTCGAAAACCTTCAGCGAAGCCCCTGCAATGGCAGGCATTAGCGTATTGGAGAAGAGGTACGGCCGCGAGCGTTGGCGAAGCCAGTCGACGACCTCGCGCCTGCCTGACGTGTATCCGCCCGACGCGCCTCCAAGCGCCTTGCCGAGCGTACCGGTGATCATGTCTATGCGTCCCTCGACACCACAATGTTCTGCCGAGCCGCGCCCGTGCCTGCCGACGAAGCCCACCGCATGGCTGTCATCGACCATAACCATCGCTCCGTATTTTTCGGCGAGATCGCAGACGCCGCCAAGATTGGCGATGATGCCATCCATGGAGAACACACCATCGGTCGCGATGAGCTTGAAGCGGCTGCCTTCCGCCTTCTTCAGCTCCTCTTCCAGCGCGGCCATGTCGTTGTTGGCATAGCGGAAGCGGTTCGCCTTGGAGAGCCGCACGCCGTCAATGATCGAGGCGTGGTTTAGCGCGTCGGAAATGATGGCGTCTTCCTCGCCGAGCAGAGCCTCGAACAGCCCCCCGTTGGCATCGAAGCAGGACGAGTAGAGAATCGTGTCTTCCATCTTGAGGAATGACGAGATGCGCGACTCGAGTTGCTTGTGCTCTTCCTGAGTGCCGCAGATGAAGCGCACCGAGGCCATGCCGTAACCGTAGCGGTCGAGCGCAGCCTTAGCCGCGTTCCGCAGATCTTCATTGTCTGCGAGGCCAAGATAATTATTGGCACAGAGATTCAGGACCTTGCCGCCATCGGCGAGTTCGATCTCGGATGACTGCGACGAGGCAATGACGCGCTCGGATTTGTAGAGCCCCGCGGATTTTAGCCCCGCCAGTTCGGCCGACAAATGGGCAATCAAAGTCTTCTTCATCGGCAACTCCACTGGATGATTTGTGTACGCGGCAAAACCCCCAACAAGAACAGCCCCCCATATTCAGCGGGGGTTATGACACGGGCGGTATTACCGTCTCGGTAAAAGCGACGAGTCGCCGATCGTCGCGGTAGGCGCCGCGGTGTAAGGTTCCCGCTTGGCGGCGAGGAACGTCTGCCGTACCATCAAGAAGTGCGCTCAACTTACAGCAGTTTGGTGATGAGCCCATCGAGACCGTCACCAAGCCGCTCGCCAACTCGCGGTCAGTTGGGTCATTCCGATCACGGATAGGCGACTACAGTCGACCATGCCGGATCATCGTGCTTTTGCCAGTAGAGATCCATTAGCTGACGTGTGATGGGTCCGACCTGCCCGTTACCAATTACGGCGTCGTCGATGCGCGTCACTGGCATGATGCCGCCTGCAGTCGAGGTGATGAACACCTCGTCGGCTCCTTTGATCTCAGCACGGCTAATATCGGTGGCCGAAGCGGACAACCCACTTTCGGCGCAAAGATCAAAGACAGTCCGGCGAGTAATGCCAGGCAACACCCCAAGAGCGGGCGTCTTCAGGGATCCGTTTTTTACAAGGAACACATTGAAGCCGGGCCCCTCCGCAATGTGCCCGTTCATATTAAGAACCAACGCTGTCTCGGCTCCCATATCGTAAGCATTGAAAAGGCCCCGCACGAGATCGAGCCAATGATAGTTCTTGATCGAAGGATCGACCGATTGGGGGGGGATACGGACTATGTCGCTGATCGCGACGTGCAAGCCTCTTTCCAGCTGTTCCTTGTCGGCGACCGACCCAAATGGTACAGCAAATGCGATGAAGCGATTTTCCGCTTGCCGGGGATCGCGGCTAAATGTCGGAGACGAACCGCGCGTGCAGATCATCTCTACGTACGCCGATTTGTGGCCCGACAATGCGACGCAATTTTTTAGGATCGATGTTATTTCCTCGCGATTGTAGGGCAAATTCATGTGCAGACGTTCAACGCCGCGTAAAAACCGGTCGAGGTGCAAGTTCAAGCGAAAAAACCTGCCGTTCCAGACGTGCACGGTATCGTAAGTCGCGTCGGAGTGCAGAAAACCCCAATCGAGCACAGAAATCTTGGCCTCGGAGATCGGCAGGTATTGCCCATCCATGAAAGCAACCCCGTGAGGATAGGGCCGTCTATCAACGTGGTGATCAGCGACAGTTCGAGGTCTAGGTAAGAGCTGTGTCATCGTATGCGCCATTCTTTTCACTAATCGGGTCAGTTGCTTTGTCTGCGCGGAACAATTTGGCAAACCGTACCGTCCCGACGCAGAATTGACTGCGCGCTATAAATCGCACGCTTCCCTAGAGGAAAAAGATCAATCCCCCGGTGGTCACGCAATGGATGCGTCAAAAAACGGCCCAGGGTGGCGGCTTCAGCGAAACCCGCCCGGCATTATAGTGTTACCCGCGGCTCGAACTTGACACGATCAAGCGCAATCATGCTGCGGAATTTTCGGACATTCGGGTTTGTGTAGAGCTTCGTTTTGACGAAGACATCAAACGCCTCGACGTCTTCAACCGTCACGATCAGGACGAAATCAGCGTCGCCGGTCACCATATAACACTGGCTGACTTCCTTGGTCGCCCGCATTGCGCGCTTGAAATCGTCGACGAGGTCGAGACGCTCACGGTCCAACTCCACCGTGACAACAATGGTGAGCGATTTGCCGACCGCTTTGGGATCTACGAGCGAGATATCCGCTACAATCACGCCATCAAACCGCAACTTATTCACCCGACGCATGCATGAGGCTGCGGAAGACCCGACAAGCTCCGCGAGCTCGGCAAAGGAAAGCCGGTTGTTCTTTTGTAGAACCGTGAGGATTCTTCGGTCTAAATCATCCATCGCACGTTGCCTCAATGGCCTTCATGATCGTCCAATCTAGCGAGGCATTTATTGCAATCAAATCCGAAGAGTGAAACAAAAAAGGCATTTTCGGCTCTTCTGGGTGGCTCAACAAGCCATGCGCGGGCTGGCTTCTCAGGACTAATGGTATTGCCAACCGCACTGCCTCGTGCGGATCGCCATCAGATGCATCATTTTGGCCCAGGGCGACGCACGGGCGCGTCATCAGTCGTTCTTGCGGCAAGCTCTGTATGAACAAGCTATTGGAGATGCCGGCGATGATGGCGCCTGTGCCCGTCGCTCAAACCGCCCACAGGGCAACATTGACCGCCGGAGCGAACTCAGGATGGGTAAAACTTGGGGGCAACGTCATCTCTCATTGATGCTTGGAGCGGGCCTGTCCCGACTCCGTTAACACCATCAGTGTGAGGGCCGACCACCTCATCGCCAAGCAAGCCGCGAGCGGAGCGCGCCACTCAAGCGCCGTAGCGAAGTGAGCGGCCGGCTTGGCGGCCCATTACATGGCGTGATCGCGGAGCATCCAGCACTCAGCTAAACTGCTGACGTTTGATCTCGCCATGTGGAGAAATTGGAATGATGAAGCACTTTGTTGGTCTGGATGTTTCCCTCGACCTGACATCGGTGTGCGTCTTTGACGAAGAGGGCGCCGTGGTGTGGCGTGGCAAGGTTGCCTCAACACCTGAAGCCTTGACTGAACTCATTCGCAAGCATGCACCATGAGTTGTGAAGATTGGCCTGGAAACAGGGACCGTTGTGCACGTGGCATTGGCACGCCCTCCGGGAGAACGGCCTTCCTGTCGTCTGCCTTGATGCCAGGCATGCGAAGGCGGCATTGTCGGTTCAACTGAACAAGACTGATGACAATGCGCCTATGGCTTAGCTCAGATTATTCGGAGCGGCTGGTATAAAGAAGTGGCGGTCAAGAGCCTCGACAGCCATCGCGTGCGGACCTTGCTTTCCTCCCGTGCCCAGATGGTCAACATGCGCCGCGATCTCGGTACAAAGATACGTGGGCTTTTGAAGACATTCGGCAGGATTGTAGGGAAAGTCAGTGGAAGGAAATATGAGGAGTTCTGCGCGGGTGCCTGGACTTGAAGAGGCTTCTCTGATTGGGGTGGTCGAGGTCAAGGTGCTCCTGTACTTTTTTCCTGGGCCGTTCCGCAGGTCACTCGCTTCTCTTCGCGGTCGGCGCCTTGGCCGCCGCATGATGGGGTCAGGAGAGCGAGGTGTCTCAATCTGTTTCACGACCTTGCCGGGTTTAGCGGCAGGTTCGGGTCTCTCAACGAGATCGCCTCGCCCATCGTCCCCACGGAACGATCTGGACATCGCCCGTTCGGGCGAAAGCTCCTTTCCTTACTCCTTCAATGTTTGCGGCGGGTTCACGCCGCCGGGGTGGCAATTTCCTTTCCAAAGCGGAATTCGGTCGCGTCGGCCCAAATCCGGTGCAGGATGACCGCCAGCTTACGGGCCACCGCCACACGCGCCCGCGCCATGCCACGGCGCTTGGCGACATTCATGCCCCATGCCCTCAGGCTCGACCATTTCTTCGAGCGTACGAGCGGCGAATGCGCTGCCTCGTAGAGGGCCGTGCGGGCGAGTTCGTCGCCGCAGCGACTGATCCTGCCCTGGATGTCGGTCTCACCCGATTGGTAGCGCGCGGGCGTCAGCCCCAGATGCGCCCCAACCGCTTGGTTGGAGCCGAACCGCTCCGGCCGGTCGATGGTGGCGCGGAAGGTGAGCGACGTGATCGGGCCGACGCCGGGCGCCGACATCAGCCGCCGGCAGACCTCCTCCTTGCGCACGATGTCGAGAACCTGCCTGGTCAGCCGGGCGAACTCCTTGAGCATGGCGCCGAGGATCGCAAGCAGCGGCTCGACCATCGCCATCACTTCGGCGTCGGCGCCGACCAGCTCGCGCACCCGCCCGGCAAAGGCGGACCGCGACGGCAGGCCCAGCTTGACGCCGGCTTCGCGCAGCATGGCACGCCCCACGTTCTCGATCGTGCGCATTTCGTTGAGAACCGTCCGGCGGGCGACCAGCAACGAGCGCCACAGCCGGCATTGTCTGCTCTTCACATGCACCTGCCGGTACCAGCCGGTGCGCATGATCTGCGCCAGCGCGCGGGCATCGTTCCTGTCGGTCTTGTTCGGCATCGTCTTCATGGCCGCATTGGCAGCCCGCGTCTCGATGCAGATCGCCGGCAGCCCTTCGGCGCGCAATCCGTCGTGAAGCCATGCCGTCAGCGAGCACGCTTCCAGCCCGACGCGCTCCAGCACTAGGTCGACTTTGCGCAATGCCTCGGCCAAAGCCTGCGGCTCGCTCGCCGCTCGAGCCTCCTTCATGATGCGACCGCTCTCATCGTCGACGCAGATCGCGGTCTCTTCCAAAGACACGTCTAGTCCGGCAAAGTACTTCATGGCTGCTCCTTCCCGATGTTTGTGGCGATTCCACATCGACCACGTTCTCACATCACGACAGGAGCAGCCGCCCTCTTCCGGCGTCGGCCGAGACCCCAATCACCCCATCTGTTTCAGCGTTGCTGCTGTCCGCGTACGCATTGAGCAAGAAATCAGAACGTTGGAGGAGCACCTTCTCGGGTTCGCCAAACATAGCGCTCCTTGCCGCCGGTTGATGACGTGCCCGGCATTGGTGCAACAACTTCATAATGCCCGCTATCAGTCGGGTGAGGCTATTGTCCGCTATCGATTTCATTGCGTTACGGGGAAGCGGTTATTGTTGCCGGTGCAATCGCCATGGTGACGAGGTCGCTCTGATCATCCGCCAGCCTGACGGCACCCTGGTGCAGTTGCCGATCTGGATGACGGAGGATCGTGCGGAGGCGATGATGGTGACGTAGAGTCCCCGTCTGCCACTCACGAATCTGCGCGAACTTCGTCTGAAGCTCGATGCCTGTCCAAGCTTGCTACACGACAATTCCCGTTGCCTTGACCTCGTAGAGCGCTCTTTTTCCCAACTACGGACCCTCGTCGCCCAGGCGCACCTCTGCTTCCATGATGCGGCTCAAAAGAATGTTGCCGACCCCGTCGTAGACGGCATCCTCATGGGGTACCCAGCCCTCCTAAACCAGGAGACATTTCATGCCGATCTTGGCGGCGACCGCGGCGACCATCCGCGTGTGGTTGGACTGCACGCCGCCGATGGAGACAAGCGTGTCGGCATTTGACGCGATCGCGTCGGGGATATGTATTCGAGTTTGCGGAGCTTGTTTCCGCCAAACGCGAGACCGGAGTTGCAGTCCTGGCGTTTGGCGTAGATTTCCACCTTTCCCCTTAGATGCTTGGCGAGGCGGTCGAGCTTCTCGATGGGCGTTGGTCCAAAGGTGAGCGGATAGCGTTCGAACTTTTCCAGCATGTTTTCTCCAGCAACACGTGATCGAGCTGAACCAGCCACGCACCAGTCATTCCAAGGGCTTGTTTGATTTGAAACCAGCTGCGTCCCGGACGTTCCAGAAAGCCCCCTCGTTAATTCCAGCGCCTCGCTCGTCACGGAGATCAAGCAACGCGCATGCCGGCGTGCTGGATAGGCTACCAATGCCTATCAAACGAAAACCGCATCTCCCGGGATTAGAACAACCGGATTGCAGTCGCCTGCGATCATATCAAGCATAGTATTCCTTGACCGATACGCTCAATGTTCATGGTTGGTCCAAAGTGGCGCGAAGCTGAGCTCTGATCTTGTCCCCGCGTCTCAACGGAGCAGCGATACGCCGTTCATCGGAAGGAGCTGTGGCACATCTGAAGATTCATTCCTCACCTCACCATCGTCTGGCGGCTGGGATCCACCTTCCTTGCAACTGCCGAAATGCTCAGCCATTTCGCCAGATCTGTTAGCCCAGCCAGACCGCCAGATCAGAAAGAGCACGCTTGCGAAATACGCCAGCTGAAGGAGCAGCGAACAAGCCAGCGTGGTGACGACTACTGTGCCGATGGAATGAGTAGCGAAGTAGACAGTCAATGCGGTGCTGCACAGCACCAGCCCCAGGACGCGACAAAAGATTCTAAAGGGCAACGCCGTTCTCCTGGTTTTGTCTCCTCAAATCATGCTGCGACCTGGTCGGCGGCAACATGGGTCTGGCAGTTCTTCGGGCAGACGCGGGCGCAGGCTCCACAGCCAATGCAGCGGCCGGCATGATCGACGACCATGATCATGCGATTGAGCTCGCCATCGAAATCGTCATCCTCGTCGTCGCAGGCGCCGAGGATTTCACCCGCGTCATCGACGCCGTACAGATGCATGACCTCGCGCGAGCAGACTTTGAAACAGCGGCCGCAGCCGATGCACTTCGTGCCGCCTATAGCGGTGAGATATTCCGGCACCCATCCGGAGCCGTCCCGAGTGGTGAATGTGCTCGTCATCGTAACTTCTTCATTGCAGCGAGCTCTCTCCTGGCACCATCCAACTCGGCAAAAACGGCCGACGCTTCCTCGGCAACTTCCACTATCTCAGTCCATTTTCCCGGGAGCTTCTCTGCAAGGTCGCTCAATTTCATCTTGGCAATTGCCGCGCGCAGCTGAAGCTTTCGGACTTTCTTCCTCATCTCATCTAGCTTTGACATAGATCCTTCTCGAAATCGGTTTCTCCACGCCCGCGCCACGCCGGGATAGACTTCAATGGCAGCAGTCGCATCGTCGACCAGTTTCGTACCGGCCTCCGCGAGCTTCCTGAACGTCGCGAAGCCGAACCGGTGGATGTCTCGACAGAGCGACCAACCGCCCGGCCGTGAAACGCAATCGTCCGAAGGCCCCATGGGTTTCATCTTTGTCATTGGCGATATCATCAGGCCGGAGCGCTCCGCAATCGCAAGCCCGACGGCGGTGTAAAACATATCGAGCCTCCACAGCACGTCCGGATCGGGATAGCCCATGCCACGGATCGCATGGCGCTCTTTTCTGGTGACGATGAAGTCGGCCAGCAGCGTGGCGTCCGATTTGCCTTCCCATAAGCAGTAGGACTCCTGAGCACGGATCAGCCGCACTTTCGGCAAAACCTGAGCAAGGTGCATCGGAGGACCGATAAAGGCGATGTGGCCGTCGACCACGAAACTGGTCGGAATCCAGAAAGAAAAGCTGGGCTCCATCCAGAGCTTCTTCATTTCGCCTGTGGAGTCGAACGCCATCCGAAAGTTCAGATTCGAGAACTTTTCGGTCAACCACGCGTCCAACATGGTTTGGGCCTCGGCGGGAGCCTTTTCACTGGCCGCGACACCGACGACCTCAAGTCCACTGTCCGTGTATTTCTCCTGGAGCTGCACCAGATGGGGCATTGCCGCCACGCATGGTCCGCACCAAGTTGCCCAAAATTCGAGGAGATACACTGTGCCGGGCTGGAGGTTCGTGAGGGGCTCGCCACGCAGCCAGTTTTCCACTTTGATCGAAGGAGCCGGTGACCCCATCTGCAATGTCATGGTATTCTCCAAAGCTATTGCCAAAGGCTGCGCGACTTTATGCGCGAGCTTGTTTCCCCTTTAGGGAGGAGCACGGGTTCAAGCGAAGGAGAGTCACGCGCGTCTGCGTGCAGCCAGCCCTCACTCAGTGTTGCCGCATCACAGTTTGCAAACGCCGTGCCAGCGCTCAGCGGGCAGTAAGCGCATTAATTGCTTAGAAAAGCTCCCAGCCAAGCTGGCCGTTTGTATTGAAGTCGACATGTTTTCCTGCCACTGTCCCGTTTTGGACATGCCTCTGGGGCTCCGGGCCGGCACAACCTGGCCACGGACGACTCCACATGTATTCGGGCCGAGGGACCGAGTTGATGGACATCATGACTGCGTTAGCTGCCGCCAGGCCCGTCATCATCGTCCGCTTCACGCCACCGGCTTGAGCGTCTTGCCGTTCCGGCCCTTAGGCGGTAGCGGATCTCGCCATTTGTGCAAAGGGCTGCTCCATCCGAGCGCGGCCCGGGCCCCCTCGCCAGCCTTGCGATTGAAGTCCTGGCTGGCTGGGAAATTTTTTACGAGGCTCGCCACGCCACGTCAGCTCGACGATTTTGATCGTGGCGAAAAGGCCAGAATGAGTGCCGGCATGTGCCGGCCCTCCCGGATTCCTGCTTTGTCGTTCTGTGTCCCTGTGCACAGGCCCTACAGGGACCGCCTGGTGCGAATGTGAGCGTTGTCGGAATTGACCGGCCAAAGACCACTCGGTCGCCATGCGGTTTGGGCCGGACCGACTGAAAACGCTGAAGATGCGGCCGTCCTCACCCCTAACCCGCCTGCCATTGCACACATGGCAACGTGATTTATGCGATCGATTCCGCCGACCGCGGCAGGAGCCCGACCGTTCCGACTCGAAGTTGAGGGCGTCGGCCACGGCAGGTCGTTGCGTTGTTGAGCTCCCGGCCAGTAATGAGGAGATCGTGACAGCGCGCATACGATGCCGCTACCGGTCCGAACTCGGCCTGCCGCGCTGAACGACTCTCTTTGACCTGACGCCGACCTGTGCCGTGATCTTGGCTGCAGCGAGGACTGCCCATACCTCTGCACGGCCGTTGGTCTCAGCATCACGGACCAACTCGGGCGAGCAGAACCACCCCCGCGCGCGCGTTAGAGGCGTGCGCGGACGTTCTCGGGCGGCGCGTGCAGATTGGCTCCGAGAAGCTTCGCGAAGCTTGAACGTTTGCCGCGATGTTCTGCGACTTGGCATCAGGATAGTGACCCGGTGAGTAGAGTTTCCGAACAGCGTCGGTGCCGCTTCGGAACTTGTCAGCGAGCCAAAAACAGCGGCAATGGTGGCTTGCCAACCATCCATCTTGTCACGCCACCGAAGAGCCGCTCGCGCAGCCCACGGCTGCCATAGGCACCCATGACAATCATGTCGGCGGACGTGTCGATTGCATGCTGCGCGAGCACCGTGGACGCCGGTTTGCCGGCGCTCGGCAGCCGGTCGACCAACACTCGAGCACCATGCCGAGTGAGATAGTCAGCGATGTCGAATCCCGGCTCGGCGCCGCTTCCGGTGCAGGTCGCCTCGGGATCGACGAGCGCAATACGAACTTCCTCGGCACCGGATAGCAGATCCCGCGCTTCCCGAACCGCACGGGATGCCTCGACCCGCGAATCCCAGCCGACCAGCACGCGCTTTGGAGGCAGAGACGCCTCAGCGGCTTCCGGCACGACAAGCAACGGCTTTCCCGTCTCGAACAAGCTGCCGTTGATAACAAGAGGCCCGAGACTAGTGTCGTTGAGAAGTCCGGGGCCGATGATTGTCAGGTCGGTGCAAAGCGCCCGCTGTCGTACCGCGTCACCGACGCTAGCGTTATCGCAGTGTTCGCGATCGACTTCATAGCGGCGCCACCTGCCTCTCAGCTGTTTGTGAATTTCCCTGGATGTCTTTTCCAGGTTCGCCATGTCCTATGAAAAACTTTCGATCTGCCTAAACCGTTTGTCCAGTCTGGCGATGGCCTGTGCGCGTTGTCCACGCCACTCGGGGAATGCCATCGCCGAGCAGCGGAGAAGGCATAATGAGCGGCGGAGGCGACATCACCAGTACGGAAAGATACGCGCCGACTTCGGCACACAGCCGGCAGCTGTCCTGACGTCCTGATCGGAGTGGTCAACTCCCGTCACACTGAGTACGCTTTTGAAGGCCATCTGAC
Source organism: Mesorhizobium sp. P170090 (assembly GCF_057786115.1). Taxonomy (NCBI): domain Bacteria; kingdom Pseudomonadati; phylum Pseudomonadota; class Alphaproteobacteria; order Hyphomicrobiales; family Phyllobacteriaceae; genus Mesorhizobium; species Mesorhizobium sp. P170090. Next base: position 1,803,020 of record NZ_JBYNWH010000001.1, on the reverse strand, counting down.
TGCTTCTTTCTAGTGTGTCGTATCTGTAGGCGCGTTTCGAAGCCGCTAGACTTGCCCTCAGCACGACGGAGATGGGGGTGGCACTACATCAGTTCGCTGTTCAGCCGTCCGGCCACTCGAGCGAGTGGCAGCGCACCGATGCCTATTCACCGTCAGCTTCAGGCTCAACGTCCGCCTCCTCCAGCGAGTAGCCGTCGGACCTGATGGTTCGAATGACGCTCCCGGCCGACGTCCTCTCCAGCTCCTTTCTGATCCGGCTGATATGGACATCGACGGTGCGTTCACCGACATGGATCTTTTCCCCCCAAGCTGCGTTCTTTAACTCGACTCGGCTGAACACCATGCCGGGAGTCTCGAGCAAATGCCGCAGCAGCTTGAACTGGATCGGTCCAAGGTGGATGTCGCGGCCGTTACCATGGACTCGGCGGGCATCGACGTTCATCTCTAGCCTGCCACAGCGGAGCCAGCTGCCGTTTTCAATCCCGTTTGAACCCGGCTTTGGCAGCGCCAGCTTCGTGCGTAGACAGTCGAGCAGCATCGCCGGCGCGAAGGGCCGCACAAAGCTCTCGTCAATACCTGCCTTCAAGAGATCGAGGTGCTGGTTTTCGGCGCCGGGCGCGATCAGCGCAATAACCAGCAGGCCTCTGTTCCGGAACTCCGCCTTGAGCTGGGCACAGATGGTGGACCCTGTCGAGCTTGCCGGCTGGCAGTCCAGTACCACGGCCTGCGGCTCCCGTTTACTGGCTAATGCCAGCGCTTCCTCCACGCTTCTGGCCAGTTCAATCCTGAAGCCATCCACCCCCAGAATGTGGCTGTAGTATAGATACAACTCCGCACCTTGCGAACAGATCAGGACCAGTGGCTTCATCAGCGCTACCCCAAGAACCACATCGGCCTCCACCGCCTCGATTGAGAGGGCTGGCCATCGCATGTCCTCAAGACCTGACATGATCCCCTCGATCGAAAGTCGGTTCCATCACGCCCGCGCCACCTCGGGATAAGCCTCAATGGCTGCGGTGGCATCCCCGGCCAGTTGGGTACCGGCCGCGGCGAGTTTCCAGAACGTCTCGAAGCCGAACCGATGGACGTCGCGCAGGGTTTTCGACAGAACGACCAACCGCCCGGCCGTGAAGAGCACGCGCCCGAAGCCCTCATGGCTTATCTCAATCATCGGCGATGCCATCAGGCCGGAGCGTTCCTCAATCGCAAGCCCGACGGCGGTGTAGAACTTGTCGAGCCTCCACAGCACGTCCGGATCGGGATCGCCGATGATTGGAATTGCACGGCGCTGTTCCCTGGTGATGATGAAGTCGCCCAGCAGCTCGGCGTCCGATTTGCCTTCCCATGACCCGTGGGAATCATTGGCACGGATCAGCCGCACGAGGCATTTGACGAACGGGGCAGCAAGAGCCGCCTCGTCCTCGGTGGCGGCAGGGCTAACAGCGCCTTCAAACATTTCGCCCACTCCTCATTTCAGCTTTCCTCCTCGAAGGAGGGTTTCTGTTCAGCGACACCTGCCTGCGCCAGCACCTTGCGCAGCCAAGGGGGAGGACACGTCCTGAGCATCATCTGCGTGCGCAACAGCACCTCTTGGATGGTCTGGGGCTGCGGCACTTTGATCGGATGGATCTTTGCGGAAACAAGTTTGGCTGCCGAAGGTCCGCCGATCGCCAGACAAAACAGGAGATGACAGCCCTTTAGCGCTTCCACCTTCGGGGTGATGCGGTCATCGCCCTCAGTTCGATGCTTCCCGCTCTCGTCGGAAACGTCATCGAAGGCCACGGCTTCCACGAGAATCCACTCCTCGCGCATCACGTCGTAGACAGCAAAGCGCCTGGCCGATCCGAAATGGGCGTTGAGGTTCTTCATGTCCTGCGTGGCGATGGCCACGCGCAATGCGCCCGCTTGGCGTTCCGGCGTCGGTGCGTGAACCTCGTCAGTGACGAGCGAGAGGCGACGGACGGAGCTCATCTGGCATTTCTCGCTTACGGAGTGGATCAAGCGCCTCAGGCGTCGGCGCTCGCCCGTTGGCTTCGAAAATGTTGGCAACCTCGAAGATCAGGTCGCGGGTCCCCTGGTAGAGGATTGTGAGCTTGTGCTGAGCCCCGAGCCGGTCGAAGATCGGGAAGCCGACCCGCATGAGCGGAATGCCGAGACGCTGCGCCGCCTGGCGGCCGTGGGAATGAGTAACGAGAAGATCAGCGCCGGCGCCAAGCGCTTCCAAATCGCCGAGATCGCCGATTTGAACCGACTGCGCCGGTACTTCCTCCAGAATTTTCGACATAGCGGCCGTTGTGACCGCCGCCGCGATTTCGGAGCCCATGCCGATGAAGAAGCTCGCGAGTTGGTAGAGTTGGTCTGGTTCAGCAGCGATCGCAATTTTCTTGCCTCCAAAGTGGAAATGTCCGTCGAGCAACGCGTCCTGCAACTGCGCCCGCCGACGGCGCACCCCAGACGGCGCCGCCGCGCCCGAAATCGCGCACAGCAGCGAGACGAACCGGTCCGCATCCCTCAATCCGGTCAGCGACCGGAACAGCACGTAAGAAACCCCGGTCAACCTCTGCAGCACCTCGGCCGGGCGGCGCATATGCTCACCGATGACAACGCATCGCTCGGCCGTGCCAAGCTCGCGAATATCCTCGACGCTGGTGCCGCCATAGGTGGTCGTGACCCAACGGTCGGGCACCGTACCGTCGAGCGAGCCGGAGAGGTCCGGCAAAATTACCGGCTTCAGTCCAAAGCTCTCAACCATCTCGCGCAAATGCTGAATGTCAGCCACAGTGAGATTCCAGCCAGGCAGGATCACGATCTTCTTAGATTGCCGCGCCTGCTCGCCGCGCCGTGTAATCCCTTCGATCATCGCGGTGACAGCTTTGGCCCAGCCCTCTTCGATCGCGCCATCGAAATCCGGTGTGTTGGCCAGCACCACCTCCGTACCCGCGAGTTCTTCGGTGCGCTTCAGCCTGATAGTGGCGATGTCTCCTGCACTGTCTTCGCCCCGGGTTTCCACAAGCGCGGTCGTGCAAACCCCGATCAGCGTTGGCTTTGTGCGGGCCTTGAGGTTGAGGATCGCCTCTTCCAGATGGTCTGCCCCGCCGAGGATCGTTGCCACCTCGTCCATTGCGGTTGTCTGCAAGGGAATGGCTTCCTTGAAATGTCGCACGAAGAGCACGAGCGCGAAGCTGGTGCACCCCTGGCTGCCGTGGAACAATGGCATCGCGCCGTCGACGCCAAGAAAGGCGAGGGCGGCGCCGAGCGGCTGGGATGACTTCAGCGGATTGACCGCCGCCGCTTTGGACTGGGGAAGGATGCGGACCATTGGCTTCCTCAACACTCGCCGAAATCACCGGCCGTCGTGCCGGAGAATTCCTGGACAGCATGCAAGGTCACAGTCTCGATTCTCGTGCGCGGCCGTTCCTCCCTCACCGCAGGCTGGCAATCCCATGGTGCCGGCTCCCGCACCTGGCGCCAGATGGGGTTATGAATGGCCAGGTCGATCTGGCGTACGAGTTCCACCATGCCGTCATAGCCGGCGTAAGCGTGTTGGCGCTCCTGGTTGATATCGAGCCAGGGTGTCTTGGCCTTCAGTGCGACGAATTGCGTGCGCCCGCCCGACAGCAGGATATCCGCCTTGCGTTCTGAGAGCATGGCGTAGAGCTGGCGCGGTGCCATCTGCTCGAACATGTGGTTGTCGTTCTTGAGGATCTGCTTGATGCGTTCCTTGTCTTCGACGGTCGACTTCTTGACAGAGGTGCCGACGATCTCGATCCCGATCTCCATCAGCGCATGGACGACCGACCAGGACTTCACGCCGCCGGTATTGAGCAGCACGCGCTTGCCTTCGAGCCTCAGCCGGTAGGCGGCTAGCTTCTTCCAAGCGATCGCCTCTTCCTCTGCAATCAATAGCTCGGTGCGGCCGAGGATCTCCGGATCGGCACCCTTCTTCACGAGCAGCTGAGATATTTGTCGGAGCGCTTCAGAGGTGGCGCTGATGCCGTAGAAGGAGCCCTCGAAAAACGGGATGTCCCAGCGCTCGTCCATTTTGCGGGCGAGATTGATGAGCGCGGTCGAGCACACCACCATAGCCGCCCGGGCGCGGTGCGCGCAGGCAATGTCGACGTAACGGGCGTCACCCGGAATGCAGGCGCGCACCCGGATCCCGAGCCGATCCAGCAGCGGCTTCACCAGCCAGAATTCGCCCGAGAGGTTGAATTCGCCAAGAATGTTGATGTCGTAAGGGCCGGCATCGTCGGGCTCGAGCGTGCCGATGACATGCTCGAGCAACGCCTCGCCGGCAAGCTTGTTGCCGAGATTCTTGGAGCCGACGAAGCCCGGCGCATTGACCGGTACAACGGCCAAGCCGTACTTTTCCGCCGCGCGCTTGCAGACGGCCTCGATGTCGTCGCCGATCAGCGCCGTCACGCAGGTCGGATAAACGAAGATAGCCGGCGGCCCATACGCTTCCTTGATCTCGAGGATCGCTTTGAAAAGCTTCCGCTCGCCCTGCCCCATCACAACATCGAGTTCGGTGAGGTCGGTCGTGAAGCTTGTGCGCCACAGGGCTGGCCCGGACGAAGCCGCACCGCGGTTGTCCCAGGAATTGCCCTCGCAGGCGAGCGGCGCATGGATCAAATGCGCAACGTCGGTGATCGGCTGCAGCACGATCTTGGCGCCATCGAAGGCACAGCCGCCGGCCGCCGCCCCGGGGGTCAGTGGCTTCGAACAGCCCTCCTTGCGCGCCTTGGCATCCTTGTCGCGGTTCTTTTCGCAGCCAGGCTCGTTGAAGACATCCTGGATTTTGACTCTGAGCAAGGACATTGCGTCGGTCTCCAAAGTCCCTCGGGAAGACGACCGGCCAAAGCCGACCGTCACGCTTAGCGGGTGAGGTCATACGAATAGTCCGTCACGCCCGTCTCGCTTGTCTCGCGATCGAGTTTGTCGAAGATCTTGTCGAGGATCGTCGTCAGCACGCGCAACCCGCCTTGGTAGCCCATCAGCGCAAACCGATGGTGATGGTGGCGATCGAAGATCGGAAACGTCAGCCGGATCAGCGGCGTGCCGGTGTCGCGCTCCAGATACTTGCCATAGGAGTTGCCGATCAGCAGGTCCACCGGCTCGGTGAAGAGCAGCGAGCGCATCGCCCAGAGGTCCTTGCCCGCCCAGACTTGAGCATCCTTGCCGAAGGGCGATGATGCAAGCAGTTCCTTCAACTCCGCTTCCCATGTCGACGTGCCGTTGGTGGCGAGGCAATGGGTCGGCTCGCCGCCCGTCTCCATGATGAAGCGGGCCATGGCGTAGACAAAGTCCGGATCGCCGTAGATGGCGTATTTCTTACCGTGCAGCCAGGATTGGCTGTCGGCCATGGCGTCGACAAGTCGGCCGCGCTCCAGGCGGATTGCCTCGGGGATTTGCTTGCCGGAAATCGCGGAGACCTCCACGAGGAAGTCGTCGGTTGCCTGGACTCCGAGCGGGTAATGGAACGAGGACGTCGCCTGCCCCACCCCCTCGCAATACTCCAGTGTTTTTCGGGTGTTGTAATGCTGCAGCGACAGCGTCGCCTCGGCGTTGAGTGCCTTCCTCACGTCTTCGATCTTCGTGCCGCCGTCATACATGCGGTATTCGCCGTCGGACGGCGTGTCGAACTGGTCAGAGGCGTCTTGGATGAAGGTGTAGGATACGCCTATCAGGTCGAGCAGGCGCTTGAGTTCCCGGTTGTTGCCAACACAGAATCCGTCGAAGCCCGGAATGACGTTGATGGTCCCCTCGGCTTCCGTTCGCTCCTCCCCTTTCCAGAAATGCTCCAAAATGCCCTTGACCGTAACGTCATAGCCGTCGACATGGCTGCCGACGAAGGCCGGCGTATGGGCGAAAGGCACGTCGAAGTCGCGCGGGACCGAGCCTTCGTCCTTGGCGTTCTCGATGAAGCTGTGCAGATCGTCGCCAATGACCTCCGCCATACAAGTGGTCGAGACGGCGATCATCTTCGGGTCGTAGAGTTGGTACGTGTTGGCGAGCCCATCGACTAGGTTCTTCAGGCCGCCGAACACTGCCGCGTCCTCGGTCATCGAGGAGGAAACCGCCGAAGCAGGCTCCTTGAAATGGCGCGACAGGTGCGAGCGGTAATAGGCCACGCAGCCCTGGCTGCCATGGACGAAGGACATGGTTCGCTCGAAGCCTGCGGCCGCGAACACCGCGCCGAGCGGCTGGCAGGCCTTGGCGGGGTTCACGACCAGGGCTTGGCGAGCAAGGTTCTTTTCGCGGTATTCCCACGTCTTGGTGAATTCGCCTTGGTCGGTAACGATCTGGTCCGGGTGAGGACATTCGAAATTCAGCCTCTTCTCGGCGAGCATCTGCCTGTATTCCGGCTCGCGGAACAGGGGCGCGTGGTCGAGAACTTTTTCAGCCGACTGCGGCATGGGTGGTTACCTCTTTCCATCTGGCCCGCCATACGGCGGCACAGGGACGTCGAAACGTTTTCAGGTCTCCCGCGGACAAGCGGCCACAGGCGTTCGCGGCCTCCCGGCTTCCGGGAGGCCAGGGTTTCATTCGGCTGCGATCGCCGCCGACGGCTCGGCTTTTTTCTTCCAGGGGGCGTCGTAGAGGTTCCAGACCGGGTTGTTGATGGCCAGATCCATATCGCGCGCGAAGATGGCGAACCCGTCGTAGCCGTGATACGGGCCGGAATAATCCCAGGAATGCATTTGACGGAACGGTATGCCCATCTTCTGGACCGGGTATTTTTCTTTGATGCCGGAGCCAACGAGATCAGGACGGATCCCCTCGATGAACTTCTCCAGCTCGTAACCAGTCACGTCGTCGTAGATCAGAGTGCCCTTCTTCACGTAGTGGCCGGTACGCTGATAGTCGTCGTTATGGCCAAATTCGTAGCCAGTGCCGACGATCACCATGCCCAGGTCCTCATATGCCGTGACGACGTGACGGGGGCGCAGCCCGCCGACATAGAGCATCACCGTCCTGCCTTCGAGGCGCGGCCGGTACTTGGCTATGACCGCCTCGACCAGCGGCCGGTATTTGGCTATGACCGCCTCGGCCTTGGCCTCGATTTCCGGCCCGAAGTGCTTGGCTATCTTGCGCAGAGAGGCTTCGGTCTGGGAGGGGCCGAAGAAATTGTACTCCATCCAGGCGATGCCATACTTTTCCTCCATGTGCCGGCAGATGTAGTTCATCGACCTGTAGCAATGGATGAGATTGAGTTTCGCCTTTGGCGCTCGCTCTATTTCGACCAGGGTAGCGTCGCCCGACCAGTTGCCGACCACGCGCAGACCCATCTCTTCGAGCAGGATGCGCGAAGCCCAGGCGTCGCCGCCGATATTGTAGTCGCCGACCACATTGACATCGTACGGGCCGGCCTCGAACTCGAGGTCCTTCTTCTCGAACACCCAGTCGCGGATCGCGTCGTTGGCGATGTGGTGGCCGAGGGATTGCGAGACGCCGCGGAAGCCCTCGCAGCGCACCGGCACGATTGTCTTTTCGTGCTCCTTGGCCTTGTTGCGGGACACAGCTTCGGTGTCGTCGCCAATCAGGCCAATCGGGCATTCGGATTGCACAGTCATGCCCTTGTTCAGCGGAAACAGTTCCTCGATCTCGTCGATGATCCGTTCGAGCTTCTTGTCGCCGCCGAAAACAATGTCCTTCTCCTGGAAATCGGAGGTGAACTGCATGGTGACGAACGTGTCAATGCCGGTCGTGCCGATGTAGTAGTTGCGGCGCTGAGACCAGGAATATTGCCCGCAGCCTACCGGGCCGTGCGAGATATGGACCATATCCTTGACTGGACCCCACACCACGCCTTTCGAGCCGGCATAGGCGCAGCCGCGAATTGTCATCACGCCGGGGATGGACTTGATGTTCGATTTGACCTCGCATTCGGAAAGGACCTCGCTTTCCTCGCCAGCCTCGTCGCCGCTTTTTGCGACGCTGAGGTGCTTTTTGCGGCGCTTCGCCGACTTGTCAGGATATTGCGACAGCACTTCCTCGATTAGCCTCGCATGGAGGCCACCGTCATTCTCGTATTCCAGGCTCATGGGACCCCTTTCAAGGTTCAGGGTGACGCCTCACCGACGAGGCGCCGTTCTTTGAAAGACGCACCAGGTCAGGCGGCGCCTCATGTCGGCAGTGGTCGCTACTGTGCGGCCGCCTTAGCCGCTTCCTTGACCTGAAGCTCGGCAAGCATCTGCTCGTCCGTCTTCATGATGCCGAAGTCGAGCAGCATGTCCTCGAGCTCCTCCATGGTGATCGGGGTCGGGATGGTGCCCTGGCCCGAATTCCCATGGATCTTCTCGGCCAGCGCCCTGTATTCGCCGGCCTGCTTGGAGTCCGGCGCATACTGGATCACAGACATCTTCCTGAGCTCGGCGTGCTGGACGATGTTGTCGCGCGGCACGAAGTGGATAAGTTTGGAATTGAGCCTGGAAGCAAGCGCCTCGGCGAGGTCGAGTTCGCGGTCGGTTTGGCGCTCGTTGCAGATCAGGCCGCCGAGCCGCACGCCGCCCGAATGGGCGTATTTCAGGATACCCTTGGCGATGTTGTTGGCGGCATAGAGCGCCATCATCTCGCCGGACATGACGATATAGATTTCCTGGGCCTTGTTCTCGCGGATCGGCATCGCGAAACCGCCACACACCACATCCCCGAGCACGTCGTAGGAGACATAGTCGACGTCGTCGTAGGCGCCGTTCTCCTCGAGGAAGTTGATTGAGGTGATCACGCCGCGGCCGGCGCAGCCGACACCCGGCTCGGGCCCGCCCGACTCCACGCATTTGATGCCTTTGTACCCGACCTTGAGCACGTCCGCGAGTTCCAGGTCTTCCACCGAACCTTCCTCTGCCGCGAGGTGCAGCACCGTATCCTGCGCCTTCGCGTTCAGGATCAGGCGGGTGGAGTCGGCTTTGGGGTCGCAGCCGACGATGAGGATTCTCTGCCCGAGGTCAACAAGGGCGGCGAGCGTATTTTGGGAGGTGGTGGACTTGCCGATGCCGCCCTTGCCGTAAAAGGCGATCTGACGCAAACCTGACATGTAGCTTTCCTTCCTTCGTTCCATTCATCGCGGCTGCCGCGACATGAAGCCGGTCGGGCAGCTGTAGCCGCCTCGCACCTAAGGATCTCAAGACTCGTGCCAATTTGGCTGGTCGAACCCAAGATTAATTTGATGGTTGCTTTTCAGGGGTTTAGCCTGAGGGCCCAGAAAGGATCGTCGCAACAGACCGTGTAGCGGACCCGACAATGGCGACACAAAGCGTCGGATCGCGATCCTCAGTCACCGACTTCGTTTGAACCGCGTCGTTATGTTGAAGTGGACGAACAGCAGCTCGATCCTGTTGGGTGAATTGCGGGATGCTGTCTGTTCCGGCGAGCTGACGTGCTTGCTCACGCGTGTCATCGTGGACACTCCGCGGAATCTTGCGCCACGCTGGCATGCCTTCGATCCAGCCATCCATAGGGCCGCGGATCGAAAGTTCCGCTATATCAGCAACCCGAGGGGACTCGGCTCACTTATCGGCGCAGGAGTTCAGTATCGGCGTCATCGCCTTCACATGTTCGTCCATCCGCTCGAGCACTTTCGCTGCGACAACGTCGCGCTCAGGCAGATGCCACCAGTACTCGTTGACGAGTTTGACCGTCTCGACCACTGCCTTTAGGACTGCCGGCTCCGGAAGCCTTGCGCGGTTCGCAAATGCTTTCCATCGCGGTGCTGCTAGCGCCTTGAACGAGCGCTCTCCTCCAAGCGACAGCGCCATGGCGTCGGCGGGAATATATGGCACAGTGGACAGGACGTCGTAGATTGGTGCAAGCGCCGGCTTGTCGCCGTTTCCGGGATACATCAAAGACCAATTCTTCAGGTGCATGTCGCCATTGCCGGTGATGACGCTCAGTGCCAGGCGGCGGACGAAATCGAGAGCCGCCGTAGGCGAGACGGCCACGCCAAGAGCCAAGGCTATGTCGTGATAAGCGGCCCCCTCATATTTGCGCGAGGGGTAGACACCGAAGACCTGAGCGAAATCCTCGATGTGTATCCTCTCGCCACCGGCGCCGCGATCGAAGCGTTTGACGAGAAGGACCTTGCCCTCCGACAGCGTATTGAATTCTTCGGGAACGCCCTCAAAATCGGCCTTCTCGACCAGTTCGCATTCAGGAACCTCCATGCCGATTGCTGCTGCCAGCGCCAGGTTGGCGAATTCGTTCTCGGAAACGCCCGGAAACGCCGTCGAAGGGAACTTGGCAATGTACCGGCCCTGCTCGTCGTCCATCGGCAAGGTAAGGCCGCCGCCTTTTCCAATGTTCTTCATGACCGACAGCTTCATCTGCACGCCGGCAAGCGAGAACCGTGCCTTGGGGTGATCCTTTGAGCCATCCTTCGAAACCGTTATCGCGCCGTCACTGGGCAACGCCCGTACGGCTCCCGGCAGATCGGCGCCCAGTGCCGCTAAAAGATCGAAATCATTGCCTGGCCGTACATTGCCTTCGTGATGCCTTTCCATCGCCTCCCGCAATTTCTCCTCCGGCAGGAGGTTCGCGAAGAAAGCGGGCAAGGCGCTTGCCAGAGGCTTCGGATCTTTCCGCAATCCTCCCGTCGCTGCCCGGAACGACAGGCTGAGAACCGGAAAGCCGCCCGTCGCGCGGTAGGCGTCATCGAAGTTGAACGCATTGAAATCGCCCGGCGTCCTGACGATTGTGCCGATCTTCACTGCATTCAAGAGCACGTCCAGTGACGGGATCGTCTTAGGTGCGCGAAAGACTGGAGCCATGATCGTCATCGTCAGGTTGAGAAACAAAGGCGGGTCGATCGTCATCATCATGCGGACGCAATAGAGCCTGGACAGCCGGCACCATGGCTTGCGGAACCAGCATCATTTCCAGACCGAGCGCGCGAGCGATATTCATGAGCGTCGTCGCACGCGCGGCTGCGGCTCCCTTTTCGATGTCGCGATATCGGGGACGGGATATACCCGCCAAATCGGCGACCTGCTCCTGCGTCATCGCAGCGGCCAACCTCGCCTGCCTGAAAAACCCACCGATTTCCCGTAGAATTTCCGATTGAGAGTCCATAACGCAACCTATACGATCTATTCCAATGCGCGATGGTACGCAAAGGTATCCCATCCAGCGAGTAGTTTCAATGCTTTGATGATCTGTTTACGTATCATATGTGAAGAAAATGATATGGAACGAGATCAATCTTCCTCTCTCTTTAGCGCTGCGCGGCAACGTCGTTCCTCCGAGAACTGAACCGCACCGGGTTTTCCGGAGGCCGTTTCGTTGAGTCACGCGGCCATGGCTGGGTCATACAGAATGGCGTAGTAGCGTTCCTCGGCTTCGGCCGGCGGAATGTTGCCGATGGCCTCCAGCAGCCGGCGATTGTTGAACCAATCGACCCAATCGAGCTACCGAACTCGACGGCTTCGAAGTTGCGCCATGGTCCGCGTCGATGGATCACCTCGGCCTTGTAAAGGCCGTTGATCGTCGGCGAGAGCATTGTCGTAGCTGTCGCCGACGCTGCCTACCGAAGGCTCGACGCCGGCCTCCGCCAGGCGCTCGGTGTATCTTCCAGAGCGTCCAGAACGAAGCTGGCATGCGCCGTCCGGCTCACCCGCCAGCCGACGATCCTTCGCGCATAGGTGTCGACGACAAAGGCGACATAGACGGAGCCCGTCCAGGTCGCGACGCAGGTCAAGTCGGAGACCCACAGCATGTTCCGCGCCGGGGCATGGAACTGGCGATTGGCGTGATCGAGAGGGCAAGGTGCGGCCTTGTCGCTCACCGTGGTGCGGATCGGCTTGCCGCGGATGATGCCCTCAAGACCCATGGCCCTCATCAGTGGGGCAACCGTGCAGCGGGCGACGTCGAGCCCTCACGCTGTAACTCCCGCCAGACCTTGCGAACGCCGTAGACGCGGAAGTTGGCCTCGAACACGCGTCGGATCTCATCCTTCAAGGCCAGGGCCTCATCCCGCTTCGCCCGAGCCGACAGCCGGGAAGGATCGATGCGCTTGGCGACATGGTCGTGGTAGCTCGACGGGGCGATCGGCAGCACCTTCCAGATCGGCTCGACCCGATGCGGTTGCCACGTCCGAAGGCACGCCGGCGAGCACGGTTCATACAGCTGCTGTGGCCACCGTCCACCGGCTTTTCTTCGTAATAGGCCTAGTGCATGCGTCGCTGCAGACGGCCAACTGAAAGAACATTCAGCCAATGGCTATTTGACCTCGGCGCCGATGCGCTCGACGGTGGTCCTATGAAAGAGACGGGCTGCTTCAGATGCCGCACAGCCTTCATTTAGCTGAGTCGAGTGATTTCGGAGCGCTGATTGGGTTTGTTTCGGACGGCGTCCACCCTTTCGCCCGCGTTCGCGGGCTGCCTGTAACCGGGGCACCGTGGGCATTTTTAGAATAATCCCGCTAAGGTAATTCGAAGTTGTTTGGATTGACCGGTTAGCTCGGCCTGGAGCGTTCCCGGGTCGGTCAATCTCGTTCCAGAGATAGTCTTTGGTGAATGCGATATGAGCCAAGGAGCGGTGCGACCTGGGAGAGCAATTCGACGGAATATCGATGCCCTGGCCGCGGACATAACCGACAGGGGCTGAGATGACGGTAAGCGCGTAGGCTAGGCCCCGTGTCAGCATCACCAAAGCTGACAACCCTTGGACGGCTCGCAGCGTCGGGGACGACTATGGGGTGGCGACAAGGCGCAGCTTGAGGTGCCCAGACCGGCGCTTGAGAAGGCTCTAACTCAGGCTGGCTAGACCTCCGACCCGACAAGCTAACACAAAGACGCAACGCACCGTTCGAGTAATTGCTGGCAACAAGCCGGCTCCCCAATTAGAGGATTTCCCGGCTTAATTTCCAGCGTCGACTTGACTGCAAAAGACTTTCGCTGGAAGTGTCGACCTAGATTCGGGGGGCTCCATAAAATGGCAAGCAAGGCAAAATCGCGGAAGCGCGTTGGAACTCTAGAAGACCGGTTTATGGACGCCGTTAGAGAATTGTCGGGGGGCGGAAAAGTGAGCGTTAAGAACGCAGCCCTTTTCAATAAACTGGGTTGGATAGAAGAACGTTACACGACAACTAAGGACCGCCTGAGGAAGAATGGACTGATAAGAGGAGGTCCCGGTGGGACTATGTCCCTCCCCCAAAATGCGGCTAGCCCCAGTCCCAAGCCTCTCAAGGCGTTTATCTCCTACTCGCATGCAGATGCGGCTATCAAGGTTGACCTTCTAAAGCACCTTACGCCGCTGAGCCGACTTGGTCTTGTCGAGGCTTGGCACGATGGCGAAATCGAGACTGGCGACAAATGGGCGGACGCCATCAAGGGCAATCTAGAGAGCGCCGACATTATCATCCTCCTGATAAGCGTTGACTTTATCAACTCGCGTTATTGCAACCAGATTGAGCTAACTCACGCGATGGAGAGAGAGGCCAACAACACGACGGTTGTTATTCCAGTGATCGCGAGAAATTGCCTCTGGCAGGAAGAGCTCTTCGGGTCTTTTCAGGCGACCCTCAAGGGTACATCGATCGCAAGTTTCAAAGATCGCGACGAAGCTCTGACTTTGGTCGCGGCAGATATCAAGGAAAAAGCCCTTTCCATGCTTGCCAAAAAGAACGGGGTTGCTCCTTCCTAGATGTGCAATCTGCACAACATCACCACGTCGCAAGAAGCCATACGCCAGTGCACCAGGGCTCTGCGCGACCATCTCAGGCAACCTGAACCGTCCATCGACATCTACCCCAACCAGCCCCCAACCAGCCCGGTCCGGTGGTCCGCAATGCGGCAGACGGGCAACGTGAAGTCGCCAACCTGCTTTGGGGAATGCCGACACCGCTCGAACGGGTCAAGGGCAAGGCCGACTACGGCACGACCAATATCCGCAACCCACAATACGGCCATTGACAGCAGTATGTTGGGGTTGAGCATCGCTGTGTGGTGCCTGTGACGAGTTTCTCGGAGCCCAGCCCAACACCCGGCATAAGGACCCTGAGACAGGTATTCAGCGGATTGGTTCGCGCTCAATGAGGACCGGCCGCTTTTCTTCTTCGCTGGCCTCTGGACGCCATGGCATGGGGTGCGCAAGGTCAAGGACGGCGCCGGCGATTTCGAGCTTTACGGCTTCATGACGACCGCGCCCAACGCCCTGATCAAGCCGATCCATGCGCCTCTAATGGGCGTTGGGCACCTTGCCGGGAAGTGCTGTGGATAGCCGGAGGCACCTCACGACCGACCGCGCATGACTCGGGGGCAATTGTTGTGTGCGTTTCTGCAAAATGGGGCAGCCATGATGCTGGTCATGCGGCTTGGCGCAGAGCGAGCTTCTTGTGCTCGCGCAGGTCGTCCATGTTGATGTATCGGTTGGCCTCCATCCAGTTTTCATTGGTCTCGACGGCCAACGCCCTGACCAGGCGCAGGCAGCTTTCGGTGTTGGGGAAGATGCGCACGACATAGGTGCGCCGGCGGATTTCCTCGTTGAGCCGCTCCAGCATGTTGGTGGATTTGAGATGCTTGTGGTGCTGTCTCGGCAGCCTGAAGAAGGTCAGGGTTTGTTCGATGGCATCCTCGGCCCAGCCTGTCAGGCGCGGATAGCGTGCCGACCATTTGGCAAGCCATGCGGCAAGATCAGCCCTGGCCTCTGCGAGATCGCGCCGGTCGTAGAGCCAGCGCAATTCCTGCAGGCAGTCGTCGCCGTGCTTCCTCGGCAGATGATCGAGCGCGTTCCTGAGGAAGTGCACGTAGCAGCGTTGCCAGGCGGCTTCGGGGATCACCTCGCCGATCGCTGCCACCAGGCCGGCGTGATCGTCGGACACAACCAACTCGACGCCCTTGAGGCCGCGCGCCTTGAGGCCGACGAGGAAGTCCCTCCAGGCCGAGCGGCTCTCGCGATTGGCCATCTCCACGGCCAGGATCTGGCGCCTTCCGTCCCAGTCGATACCGACCGCGATCAGCACCGCCTGGCTCATGACAACACCGGCTTCACGCACCTTCTCGTAGCGCGCATCGAGGATGAGGTAAGGAAACGGCTCTTGAAGGGGGCGCCTGGCAAAGGCAGCGAGGCTCTCGTCCAGCCGCTTGTTGATGGCCGAGATCGACGAGGCCGAGAAGGCATGGCCGCACAGTTCTTCCGTGATAGCCTTCACCTTGCGGGTCGACACGCCCTGCACATACATCTCCGCCAGTGTCGCCACCAAGGCCCGCTCGGAACGCTGGTAGCGCTCGAACAGCTCGGTGGAGAAGCGCCCGGCCCGGTCCTGCGGAACCCGCAGCTCGAGCTTGCCGACCCGCGTCACAAGGGTACGGCCGTAATAGCCCGAGCGATAGCCAAGCCGTTCGGGCGTGCGCTCGCTCTTCGAGGCACCCAGCGCCTCGTCCATCTCGGCCTCAAGCACCTCCTGCATCACCGCACGGAGCACTTCGTGCAATCCATCCGGGTTCGAAAGCAAAATGTCTTTGACGGCAGCGCTGGCGGTCTTAACTTCAGTCTTGGTCATGGTGGCGTTCCTTCGCGGGAATCAGGTGACGTGAACAATCACCAGCCTGCCATGACCGCCCCCTCTCAGCGAATTTGCAGAACTCTCAGCACACTACCGGGGCAATGTGGATCGGTGCCTAATTTGCATAACACCAAGCAAACACAAGGGATTGAGGCTGGCTTACCTTCTCCGTTGCTTGCAGGAATACTCCTTCATTGCAATGGATTTGCACCATCTGCTCCTGCCGGTCTCCCGCCGCACCTGGTGTTCCGGCCCTTTCAGGGGCTCGGCTCGATCGGCGTGACCACCCTGATCAAGCATCGACATAGCCGTGGAATACCGCTTTACTCTCGGCTGTCCGTTCGGGGCATGGCGGGGTGCCTCCCCGATCACGAAGCAGCACCCGAACAAGCCCGTGACCAGCGCGTCCCCGCTTCCGAGACTTTCTCACTCAGTAAGGCTATGCGCCCGCCGCCACCTGCGGGCTACGCCGGCATCAACCGGCGGGCAGATGGGCCGAGGGCAATAAGCGGGCCTGGCGCAACGCCGCCAGATCAGCCGAGCCGGTGCAGAAGCAGGCGACGGCCAACTGGCGGATGACGATCTCGAAATGCGCGACAACGGCCTCGGTGGATACCGTAGCCGCGCGCAGCACGCCGGCTGCCTGCCCGGCGATGTCCGCGCCGAGGCGGATAGCCTTGGCCACGTCGACGCCGTCGCTGACCCCGCCCGACGCGATCAGCTTCACCGCTGGCAGCGCCCGACGTACCGCCTGCACGCTGGCCGGGGTCGGGATCCCCCAATCGGCGAACGCCATCGCAACTGTACGGTCGGCGGCATCGGGGGCCCGCTCGCCCTCCACCGCGGCCCAACTGGTGCCGCCGGCGCCGGCGACATCGATCACCGCCACGCCCGCCTGAACGAGCGCACAAGCCACCGAGGCAGAGAGGCCCGACCCCACTTCCTTGGCCACGATCGGCACCCCCATGCTGCGCGCGGCGCGAGCGATCTGGGCCAGGACGCCGCGCCAGTCGCGGTCGCCCTCCGGCTGTACCGCTTCCTGCAGCGGATTGAGATGGACGATGAGTCCATCGGCCTCCAGTGCATCCACCGCCCGGCGCGCGAGGTCCAGGCCGTCGGCCTCGCGCAGTTGCGCGGCGCCGATATTGGCCAGCAAGGGAACGTCTGGAGCCAGGCGGCGCAGCGCGCGCGTTAGCCCCTGGGAGTTGCGGGATTGCAGGCTTACGCGCTGCGAACCGACGCACATGGCGATCCCCAAGGCTTGCGCTGCCTCGCTCAGATGGCGGTTAATGGCCTCGGCGCGTGGCATGCCGCCGGTCATGGAGCTGATCAGCAGAGGCGCGCGCATGGTCTTGCCCAGCAGCGAGGCGCTGAGGTCGATCTGCGTCAGGTCCAACTCGGGCAATGCACAGTGTTCGAAACGAATGTACTCCCAGCCAGCGGCCTTGGCCCGTGCCGTTCGCCGATCCAGCACGATGTCCAGGTGGTCGTCCTTGCGCCGGCTCAGGTTGGTGTCGCTGATGCTCGCTCCTTCCGCGTCATCGGGCGACGGCGTTGCTTCGGATCGGACCGACGGCAGCGCGCGCACGCCGCCGTCTCCCGCGCGTTCAGGCCGGCGCACGCTCGCCTCCGCCCGCAGCGTCGCTGCGGTAGCGACTGGTCGAGGTCTCGTAGTACTGCGCGCGGATGGCCGCCATGGCCTCGATCAACGGTCGCCACGGCGCGGGAAAACGTTCTTCCGCCATCACCCGGTGCAGCATGCGTGTGTGGCCGGCCAACTCGTCCTTGAGGAACTCCACCACAGGCATGGCCGGATAGCGCTGCAGCAGCAGGATCGCCGCGTTGTCGGCCTCGCCGGCCGATCTATCCTTTTCGCGTCCATGCAGATCGTTCTGCAAACGCCCTATTGCGGATATGAGCCGCAGGGCCTGGCGAAACGCCGGACGCGGGCGCAAGGTCGCCATGTCCAGCCCCCACAGCAACGACAGGCAACAGAACACGTTCGTGTAGGCGATCGAATCCAGGCCGTTCTGCAAGTACTCGGCGTAGGACCAGCGCTCCTCCCCTGCCGCCTGCGCGTGTCCGGCGCGCAGCGCCGCGCAGTAGCACCGGGTATCCTCCAGAAGCTGGGCATAGTCGCGACGATCGTAGGCGAGCGCGGCGAGCGAAGCGCGCAGCACAGCACAGCCCTCGAATCCGGGGAGCACACACCGCACGCCCCGCCCCAGCGCCTGCTCCACCGCGGCGAGCTGCTCCGGCGCGATCAGGTCAAGGTCGTTGCAATCGTCGAGCCAGAACAGCAGCGCCAGTTCGCGATAGAAGGCAACGATCAGCGTTTCGTCCAGCGGATCGCGGCCGGTGCGGGCGCTGGTGTCGCGCAGGCTCGGATGGATGCGCTGCAGGATGTACTGGCCGCCCCGGACTGCTTCCACGCCATGCTCGTCGGCGAACCCGGTCAGGGAACGCCCCCACTCCAGCACCTGCTGCAGCGCGCGATCGGTCGGGATCATGGCCCCCCTCCTGCTCCCTCGGCCGAGACGCGCCGCCCCCAACGAAGCGCCATCCACAACCCGGCGAGTTCGGCCACGCGCACCACCCGAGTGGGGCAATACAGTTCCTTTCCGATCCACAGCGGCGTCTGGGGCAATACATGCGCCGCGTGGCGGGCGAGCATCCACTTCAGCGCACGCGCCACCGCCTGCGCGATGCGCCGGCGCCCTGCCCGCTCTTCGCTCCCGTCCATCACGTGCAACGCGAACAGCGCATAGGCGGTTTCCTCGAGTGTGGACGCGCAACCGGCGCCCCAGCCGCCGTCGTCGCGCTGCGTCCGCAGCAGCCCCGCCAGCGCGCGCTCGTCGCGCCACTGGGGGTTGCCTTGCGCGAGCGCAGCGACCGCATGCGCGGTTGGATACAGCCAGGAAACGTGCCATTTCTCGTTGTCCCATAGACCATGCGGGTTGCGACTGGCCTCGACGTAGGAGCTGGTGCCGGCGGCGGGCTTTCCCAACATTCGCAACGCATGCAGGGCATGGATGTTGGTCGACACCGAGGCATTGCGCTCGCCCGGGAAGGTGACGAAGAGCTCGCCGGTTTCGAACTGGCGCAACGCGTCGGCCGCCGGGTCGCGGCCTGCAAGGCGAAGGACGCACAACGCAACGGAGGTGTCGTCCGCATCGGCCGCGAAGTGCAAGGCAGGGCCCAGACCGCGGACTCCGAGACGGGCGTCGAGTTGCGCGATGATCACTTGCACCGCCTCGGCGAGCGCGGGATGCGCGAACAGACCGGCCAGATGCAGGGTGTACAGCGACCAGCATGGCTCGAACACATTAATTGGCCAGACGTTGGGAACGACACCTTCGATGCCGGTGCGCGTCGCCCGCGATGCCGCCTGCAGATACCCGTCGGTGCGCCAGACTTGCGCCGTTCTTCCCTGTGTCACGGCGTGCGCACGCCACGCGGCGGTAGCCGCTGGACTGATGCCGATGCTGCCGTCGTCGTCCGGGCATGCGGTGGCCGGCGACGTCCCCCAGGCTTCCCAGGAGTGCAGCAACGGATGGCCGCTCGGCAACGTCGCCACAGCCCCCAACTTGACCAGGCGTGCTTGCCGCAACGGCAACAGCGCCGGGTGGCGCGAAAACGCCAAGCCGCCCAGCAAGGATGCGGCCTCGTCGCACAACTGCGGCAGGATCAGCTCCGCGCCGATGGGCGCGTCTTCCGGCACCGCATGCGCGTAGGGATCGGGCTGGCGCTCGAGGAACCGGATTGCAGCCTGGGCTGCGTCGGCAGCGCCGGGAAGAGGATCGGCACGCTGCAATGCCAGCAACGCCGCCCAGGTAGGCGCATGGCGAAACAGCGGGAAGTCCGCACTTCCCCATCCGCCATCGGCCTGTTGCTGCGCGATGAGCCACGCGTATGCGTCGTGCCGACCGGTGACGTTGCCGTCGAACTGCAGAGCTCGCGCCGTGTCGTATACGGACGGACCGACGCTACCGCCGTCGCTCATCTCGCTCAGCAGATGACGCAATTCGGAAAGGATCTGTTCGGACAGCGCGTTCACGCGGTATGTTCCTTCTGCAGAGGGCTAACGAGAACAGAAACCTGCAGACGCCGCGCACGTCGCCGCCGACACGGACACTGTGCAGCATGCAGCGCCCGCCGGCCGATCGCACCAGCACAGGGGCAAGTCCTTACGGATGGGCGCGCTCATGCGTGTGGCGCGGACAGATAGACGTTGGCCCGCTGCAGCATCTGCGCCAACCCTTCCGCACGCGGCCCCAGAGGGGCGATGGCCTCCCCGGCCTCGTGCAACAAGTACAGCGCGAACTGGCGCGCTGCCTGCAGCCCCATGATCGACGCGCAGGTCGGCTTCTGCGCGGCCGCGTCCTTGCCGGGGGTCTTGCCAAGAGTCGCGGTATCCGCCGTCGCGTCGAGAATGTCGTCGGCCACCTGCAACGCCAGGCCATAACAGGCGGTGTAGCGATCGAGCGCACAGTACAGTGCAGCGTGCGCGGCATCCTCCGCGATGGAGTATAGCGCGCCCATGCGAACCGACGCGCGCACTAGCGCTCCGGTTTTCATCCGGTGCATCGCCAGGATCCTGTCCAGCCCGGCGTGCTTTCCGACCAGCGACAGATCCATGGCCTGCCCGCCTGCGGCACCCTCGGCGGACACCGCCTGCGCCAGTTCGCGCACGAGCGCAATAAGATTGTCGCCCGGCGCATCCAGGCTCGCCAGCGTCAGGAAGGCGTGGGCCTGCAGCGCATCGCCGACCAGGATCGCAGTGGCTTCGCCGAACTTTACGTGCACGGTCGGAAGGCCGCGGCGAAGCACGTCGTCGTCCATCGCGGGCAGGTCGTCGTGGACCAGGGTACAGGCGTGCATCATCTCGATGGCGGCACCGACGTCGTCGAGCATGTGCGCCGGCGTGCCCGCCAGTGCGCCGGCAGCCAGACAGAGCAAGGCTCTGGTGCGCTTCCCGCCATGCAAGGTGGCGTAGCGCATGGCTGCCATCAGCTCTGTCTTACCGTCGTCTTCGGCGCAGAGCAGACGCGCCAGCGCCTGTTCGACCCGCTTTGCGCCGTCCTGCATCCAGAACTCCGGGAGCAGCCCGCCAGATGCGCCGCGCGCCTGCGCGCCCAATCCGCCGAATGCGGAAACGCCAGTTCGGTCGCGTGGAGTGGAACCGGTCTGCATGTTGTTGATGTCCTTGTAGCTGAGACGGCCACGGCGAGCGCAAGTCGTCACGGTGTTGCCGGCGTCACACGAGTGCGTGCGCTGAGTGCAGCAATGCCGCGCCCCGCCAGCGCCGCTGCCTTGCCACACAAGGCATGCGATGCCAGCTCATGAGAAGCCTATGCGGATTGCCATGGACGGATGTGCGGTCGGGTAATAGCGCCGGCCTTTTTCGACGTCGCTCAGCAACTGCGGCCGCACCCGGTCCTTGTGCATGGTCAGCGCCAAGGCGATGCAGAACTGCACCATTTCCAGCCATACCAGGTGGTAGCCGATGCAGACGTGTGGGCCGGTACCGAACTGCAGCATGTCCACGGGCCGGATCGGTTCTGTGCGTAGCAGCCACCGCGCCAGGCGGAACTGATCAGGCGCCTCGTGCAGCAGCGCCGAGGTCGAGAAATGCAGCAGCGGGATGCATAGGTGGGTGCCCGCGGGAATGCGCCGTTGGCCGAGTTGCAATTCCTGCAGCGCGCGACGCGGCAGGAGCGTGGTCGCCGGATGCAGGCGCAGTGTCTCGCGGAACAGCGCCTCGGCGACCGGACACTGCGCCAGGTCCGCGTGCCGGGTCGGCACCGCGCCCACGCGTTGCGCCTCCTCTACCAGGGCGTCCCACAGCACAGGCTGCCGCGCCAGCTCGATCACAATCCAGGCCATCGTCGAGGCAGTGGTGTCGTGACCGGCAAGCAGCAGCAAGCGAATATTGGCGATCAGGACGTCATCGGAGAGCGGACCGTCGCTGCGGTCGAAGGCGCTCACCATGTCGTTGATCAGCCCGGTGCGCGCGGCATGCGCGCGCGCATCGCGGACGAACTGGCGCAACTGCGCGTCGATCCAGTCGCGAGCGGCACGGCCGCGCCGCAAGGGCAGTCCGGGCAGGTCGACTGGTGGCGCGACGATCAACTGCAGCAATTGCCGGTACTTGCGATGCCATACCGGCAGATCCTGCGCGGGGATTCCCATGAGGCTGAAGATGAGCTTCAGCATCAGGTCGCCGGTCTCGCGCAGGATAGTTACCTCGCCGCGGGCGCGCCACGCCTGCACCCGCGCCTGGATGACCGGCGCGAACAGGTCGCCGATCCCGGCCTGGGTCAGCCCCTTGGGCAAGAACGCTGCCTTGATGGCATCGCGCGCCTGCCGGTGCGCGCCGCCGTCCAGGGCAACCAACGTTCCGCCAAGCAATTCGGGCGCGATCTCTTCGATCAGCGCCGAGGACACGTCCTTGTGCTTGAGCAGAGAGAATGCGTCCGGATCCACACAGGTCATCAGATGTCCGGCAGGGCCGAAATCCAGCCAGAAGTGGCTGCCCAGCGTCCGTTCTGCGCGTTGCAGCAGGCGCGGCAGGTCGCAGACAATGGCGGGAAGATGCCCGACCAGCGGGAAAGCGCCGGGCATGACCGGGATGTCGGATCGCAGCCGGTGCCGACGGTTGAGTGGGTTGAGCAGTATGTCCATCAGCAGCGCGCCGCCGTCGCCGATTCGGTGTCGTCGGCAGGGCGCGCGGCGCAGCTGTTGCCACCGTCCGCGTATGTCGGCACATGCGCCAGCATGCCGCCATCGATGCACACGACCTGGCCGGTGATGAACGCAGCATCGGCGGAGAGCAGGAACGCCACGAGCGCGGCCACGTCCTCGGGGCGGCCGACGCGCTGCAGGAGCTGGTGCCGGCGCAGATGCCGTTGCATGCACTCGTCCAGCTTGGCGAGGAGACGCTCGGTCATGATAAGACCCGGCGCAACCGCGTTGCAGCGAATCTGCGCATGACCGTACTGGGTGGCGAGCGAAGCCGAGAGCATGTTCATCGCCGCCTTCGACGCGCCATAGGACGTCTGCGCCGTGTCACCGCTGAGCCCTTGGCACGACGACATGTTGACGATCGCGCCACCGCCGCGGGCGATCATCCGTGGGATGGCCTGCCGGCAGCAGAGCAGCGTGCCGCGCAGATTGGTCGCCATGGTCTGGTCCCAGACTGCCAGGTCCAGGTCGAGGATCGCGCAGTCGCGCGGGGTCAGATGCATGGCGCTCGCATTGTTAACCAGCAGGTCGACCCCACCGAAGTGCCGCTCCGCCGTCTCGAACAGCGCTGCCACCGCCTGCTCATCGGCGATATCCATGGCTATGGGCAGCGCGTGGCCTGCTTCGGCCGCGATCTGCGCGGTGCAGGCGATGGCCGCCGAGCCATCAATGTCGGCCACCACCACTCTGCCGCCCCCGCGCGCGATGGCGAGAGCGCATGCCTTGCCGATGCCGGCGCCGGCGCCGGTCACCACGGCCACCTTGCCTTCAAACCTTGCCATCGTGTCTCCTGAATTGCATTGGTCTTTCGCAGCATGCCGCTCGGCCTGCGCCGGAGAAGGCGCAGGGTCGGCACTGGCGCTCTCGTCATGGCTAGCGTCGCTTTCGATGACCCGAATGGCGGCGACCGGGCACTGGTTGGCCGCAAGCCGCACGGCGGCGTGCAGCGCCTGCGGGACCGTCGCCACGCACACTTCGGCCACCCCGTCCGGTTCGCGCTGGCGAAAGGCGCCCGGCAGCGTCAGCACGCACTGCCCGGTAGTTCCGCACAGATCCTGATCGACCACGACCCGCATCTCAGCCCTCCTGCCGATGCAGCCGCACCGGCAGCGCGCGGAACGTCCTAAGGAACGCGGAGGGCTCCCGGGTCGGCTGCTCGGCCAATGCCAGCGTGGGGAAGCGCGCCTGGATCCGCGGCAGGCTCTCGGCCAACTGCACCCGGGCCAGTTGCGCACCAAGGCAGAAGTGGATGCCGTGGCCGAAGGTGAGCATGATCTTCCCGTCGATCGACATGCCAGGACTGGTGCCGCAGAACCGCACGGGATCGAAGCTCTCGGGATCGGCGAAGGCGTCCGGGTCGCGATTGCCGGCCGCGATCAGAACGCGCACGTCCGCGTTCTTCGGGATCACCACGCCGCCCAGTTCGATGTCGCGCTGGGCGATACGCGGAATGGAGCTGAACATGGCGGGCGCGTCGTAGCGCAGGGCTTCTTCGACGAATGCCTTTACTCCCATGGCATCACCTTTCAGCCAGTGCCGCTGTTCGGGATACGCCAGCATCGCCAGGACAGCATGGCCGATGGCCGCGGCAGTGGTGGCGAAGCCGCCCAGCAACATGCCCCAGAGCATGCTGATCAATTCCGTATCCGACAGCATCTCGGCATCGCCGTCGTGTGCGCCGACCAGCATTGACACGATGTCGTGGCTGGAATCGGAGCGCTTGCGCTGTATGAGGTCGCCGAAGTAGGCCTGCACCCTAGCGCTGGCCTCGTCCCCCGCGGCGAGCTGCGGATCGCTGGCGTGCGGGCTCAGGCCTTCCAGAATGGCGCTGATGCCGGTGACGAGCGCGAGAATGTCGCCCGGGGGCATGCCGAACAGTTCGCCGAAAACCAGCATGGGCAAGGCCAGCGCGAATTCCTGATGCAGGTCCACTGCCTCCCCGCGCTCCAGTGCGGGCGCCATGCCGTCCAGGCGCGCTGCGACAATGCGAGCGATGGTCGGCCTCAGCTTGTCGATCTGGCCGATGGTGAAATCGCGCGAGATCAGCCGGCGCAGACGCGTATGCGTTGGAGGTTCCTTCATCGCCAAAGTGGACGCCAGCAGACTTAGCGACAGGCTGGTCGCCGCACGCGGGAAATAGCGCGCCAGTTCGCCTGGTGCCGGCCCCCGAAAAGCATCGCCCGTGGCCTTGAGCGCCCAGTAGATGTCGGCGTGGCGGCTCAACAGAAAGAGGCCCGACGCCGCGCGATGTACCGGATCGTGCTCGCGCAACCACCGCATGAATGGGTACGGGTCCTGAATGCACGCTGGCGACGCCAGTTCGGCGAAGGCGTCCCGGCATGCTGCCGTGGTTTCTTGCACGTCCATCTTGGTCACCTGTTGGTTGGCTGATCTGATCGGCGCGCGGCAGTCGCGCGGGCAATTCGAGGACATCGCGATTCCTCGTGGCGTCCGCGCATCACCAGAGCACCGGGAACTCCACGAACCCGCCAGTGATGATCTCCTTGCGCAACTCCAGTTCTTCGGGCGCCACCGCCAGGCGCAGCGCGGGAAAGCGCTGGAAGATCGAACCGAACACCGCTTTGAGTTCCAGCCTGGCCAGCGCCAAGCCGATGCAGCTGTGCGGCCCGTAGGAGAACGCCAGGTGCGGGTTTTCGTCACGTCCGACATCGAAGATTTCCGGGTCGTCGAAATGGCGCGGATCGAAGGACGTCGCCGGCAAGCCGACCAACACCTTGCTCTCCGCGGAAACATGCACGCCCGCGATGGTCACGTCGGTCCTGGGATAGCGCATGATGCCGTCCCAGCCCGCGCCCGGCGGGTACATGCGCAGGATTTCCTCCACCGCCTTGTCCACTAGGGATGGATCGCCCACCAGGCGTGCGCGCTGTTGCGGATGGCGGAACATGGCCAGCAGGCCGAATTCGATCTGTGCCACGGTGCTCTCGTGCCCCGCCACCAGCATGCCCGCCGCCAGGCCGATCGCCTCTTCCTCGGTCGCCTTGCCCTGGTCGACCGCCGCGAGCAGATCCGTCAGCACGTTGTCGCCCGGATCCTGGCGCTTGTCCCGCATCTTGCCGCGAATGTAGGTGCCGAGTTCTTCCCAGGCCAAGCGCGACGCGCTTCGCGGGCCGCTTTCATGCTGGTGCGTCATCACCTCGTCGGACAGCCCGGCGAAAAAGGCGTGATCCTCGTAGAGCACGCCCATCAGCGCGCCAATGACCATGGCAGGAAGCGGAAAGGAGAGGTGGCGCCGCAGATCGGCGGGCTGGGGCTGGGCCGCCAGCGTCTCGAACAACTGCGCGACGATCGCCTCCACTTGCTGAGCGAGCTGCTTCACCCTGCCGTTGCTGAAGGACGGCGCCACGATCGTGCGTAACCGCGTATGCTCGCCCCCCTCGTGCGAGACCAGCCATCCTGGCGAACCGAGAATCACCGAATCCGGGGTGAATGCCGCCGGCGGCATTCCCGCGGGCCGGAACGCCGCGTCGGTCAACACCGCCTTGGCCTCGTCATAGCCTGTCACCCACCAGCCTTCGTGCCCGGACGGGAAGCGCACGCGGTGGATCGGACCGTTGGCGCGTAGCGCCAACATCTCGGGGGATGGCTCAATGTGATCGACGCGCCACATCGGCAGCGTCGGCAAGGGTTGTTCGGACATGGTGGCACTTCACTCTATAGCGAGGGCGGAAGGTGACCGGCGGGCGCTGCGGCAGCGAAGACCTAAGACGGCATATAGATGACGTCGTCCGAAGGCAGACCGATTATCAAGAACGGCTGGCGCGTAACTGTCTAGGCACATCGCGCGGCGATATGCAGAACGTTATCCTGCACCTTCGAGGTCAGGATAAGGTCGGTGTGGTGGGCCTTTGAGCCGCCGCCAGCCAAGATTTCCTGCGCAAGGGTCGACAAGAGCGGCGAGCTGTTGGGTAAGGGCGGTTTCGCCGAGGACCCCATGCCCATAGACGCTATCCGACGCGGATTTGACATTTTGCTTTTCTTTCTTCGTTCCATTCGTGCCATCCACGAAATGAAAGTCGGTCGGCGGCTCCCGGCCCGCAACGAAGCGGCTTCAAAACTCGTGCCAATTTGGCCAACCGAAGAAAAAAATCTGTGATGCTTTTAGGGGCTTAGCCTGAGGCCAGAGAAGAGCTAGGCGAAATAGGCCGGTGTCGCGGGCCAACAAAGGCGACGGAACAGTGTCGGACAGAACGCCTCGGCGACCTTTAGGTCGGGCTTGCGACATTCTGGTCCAGTTTCGAACATAAGAGGCGGCGAACAGACACGATTGGGGAATTCGATCCTCACGGGGCCAAGGCGCTTGCCCAAGAGCCCCCGCTCATGGTCGCTGCGACAGGCGCATGTTCGCGATAGCCGTGCCTGCGCACCAATGAACGCTAGCGCCACACGTTACGCAATGACTGGAGTGCCCTCCAGGCTCAGGTAATGCATCGGCTCGGCTTCCGGTTCGTCTTTGCCCAGCCGGGGCTGAAGCGCCGAATATCCGCACCATACAGCATCGTTGTTGCCTGTGTGACGAGGCGGTTATAGCGCGCGCCCGATCTTCTAAGACACGGCCTCCGAGAAGGAGGGGCGGTCCAACAGCCCCTCTATTCCAAATGGCACGCCGCTTGCTGCTCCTGGTTAGAGCACCATCAAATCACGATGAAAGCGACTTGCACCATGCCCGACACGCGAAGCTCCAGACCGTGGCCTGAGGAGACGGTGCCCCTTGCAGCTGAACATCGGGGCATCGTCTCCTCCGGAAGTCCGTTCTGGATGGCCGCTTTGCGCATGGCTGGTCCGATGCCGGCACGCCAACACGGGCAGCGCGCGCAAATGCGGTTTGCCGGTTCTGTTCAGCATGTGAGTGCCGAAAAGCCTTGTCAAAGGGTCACCCAAGCCAAGGCCGGCGGGTCACTGCCACATATCCACAACACGCTGAACCAGTCCAGTGACTCGGAGTCCTGTGACGCGGGTGTGTTGCATGAAGACATTTCAGGCCCCCATATGCTTGCGATATTGGCTCCTTCCGGCCGCTATCCTTTTTCGAAACGCAAGATCGCTAGTGACCGATCCCGCTTCCGGCGCCATAGCCGTGGAAAGCAACCGGCTCGACGGTGTCCAGATCGCACAGATCAATTGCGTTCGGGTGGCCAAGACACCGCCAAGACGTTCCCATTGTCGGGAGGGAAAAAGGAGGTTGCGAGCCGCGAGGCCCTCATTCCGTGCCGGGCATACGAGCCTTTGCCCGGTATTGCGCCAGCCTCTGCCAGAATTCAGCGCAGTCTTCTTTAGGAGCAACTTAATGACAGTTCAAAAGAAAGTTCCCTTCGTCACCTTTCTCACGCGTGTTCACGATAAGTCGGTCGAGGGGCCAAATCCATATCGCTGGGAAGAAAAGACATCTGACGACTACTTTGCCGGCAAGCGCGTCATCCTGTTCTCGCTGCCTGGCGCCTTCACGCCGACCTGCTCGACCTACCAATTGCCCAAGTTCGAAGAGCTCTATGATGAGTTTGAGAAGGAGGGAATTGACGCGATTTACTGCCTCTCAGTCAACGACGCCTTCGTCATGAATGCGTGGGGGAAGTCCTTGGGCCTGAAGCAGGTCGAGCTCATCCCCGATGGCTCAGGCGAGTTCACACGCAAGATGGGCATGCTGGTTGCCAAGGACAATCTCGGATTCGGGATGCGCTCATGGCGTTACGCCGCCCTGATCAACAATGGCGTGGTGGAGCACTGGTTCGAGGAGGAAGGTTTCTCCGACAACTGCGAGGCCGACCCGTATGGCGTCTCATCCCCGCAAAACGTTCTCGAAACGCTGAAAGCCGCCGCATGACCTAGAAAACGTCTCACTGGCGCCATTGCAGGCCCCAAGAGGCTCCTCGACAGGATTATCGCACTCACCATGCAATCTTCAGCAAGCCTGTTTCAGCGCCAGAAGCAATCCATCGTCGCATCGCCTCAACTCATTGAGTCGATTCGCTTGCTGCAACTGGCGCATACCGAACTGCATCAGTTCGTGGAGCGGGAAATCGAGAAGAACCCGCTCTTGGAATCTGCGTCAAACGATGGCGGGCCTTTTGACGATGCTTCGATTTCGGGAGCGGATCAGCCCCTCGGCCCTGGTGCAAACGCCGTTGAAGGGCTGACCGGGGCAGGGTCGCCTGAACGGCTCGGGCAATGGAAATCACTTCGCAACACGACCAACAACCCGCCGGGCAATGCCCCTTCCCTCGACGAGTTTGCCACCCTCGCCGAAACATTGCACGACCATGTCGCTCGTCAGATCGCCCTCACTGCGTTCACACCACAGGAGCGGCTGATCGCTGGCCAGCTTGCCGCCGATCTGGAAGACACTGGCTATCTTCGGGCAAACCTTTTGGAGCTGGCCGAGAGCCTAAATGTCCATGAGGCTGTTGTGGAACGGGTTCTCGGAACCTTGCAGCAATTTGATCCACCGGGAGTTTTTGCGCGAAGTCTCAGAGAATGCCTCGAGATTCAGTTGCGCCAGCGAAACCGGCTCGACCCGGCAATGGCAGCTTTGGTTGCCCATCTTGAAATGCTTGCGCGACGCGATTTTGAGGCGCTGAAGCAGCATTGCGGCGTCGATGAAGAAGACCTTCTCGACATGATGCATGAGGTTCGTGCGCTCGATCCAAAGCCTGGGAACAGATTCGAATCCGGTGCGTCTGAATCAATCATACCCGACGTCTGGGTCACGCCCTCGCCGCAAGGCGGGTGGCAGATCGAACTTGATCCCGCCACGCTGCCGAAGCTGCTGATCAACCAAACCTACTATGCCGAAGTCACGCGTCAAACTGCCCAAAATTCGAAAGATAAAGCATTTCTCGACGAATGCTTGCAAAACGCGAACTGGCTAATCCGCAGCCTCGATCAGCGCGCCAAGACGATTGTTAAGGTTGCGGCTGAAATCGTGCGTCAGCAGGATGCCTTTTTGGAACATGGCGTCGCCCACCTGCGGCCTCTCAATCTCAGAACCGTCGCTGACGCGATCGGCGTGCACGAGTCGACGGTAAGCCGGGTGACCTCGAACAAGTACATGCTTACCCCGCGCGGCGTCTTTGAACTGAAGTATTTTTTCACCGTCGCGATCGCGTCCTGCCAAGGCGGCGATGCGCACTCCGCCGAAGCTGTCCGGCATCGGATCAAAGCGATCATTGCCGCAGAATCTCCCGGCGACGTGCTTTCCGACGAGGACATCGCTGTCCGGCTGAAGGAAACCGGCATTGATGTTGCGCGCCGCACCGTCACAAAGTATCGCGAAGCAATGAACATCCCCTCCTCCGTGCAACGCCGCCGGGAAATGCGCTTGTGTTTTTAGATTTGGGTCAAAGCAGCCAACATCACGTTGCATTGCATCAAAGTGGAGACTTCGTTCATGGCCCGATCCGCAGCAGGCGTCATGAACGCTGTTCTGCACGACCCAGAAAAACCCGTCCCACCGTCTGGTCCAGCATGGGGTGCCATCATTTCGCTTTCCTTGGGCACCTTCGGGCTGGTCACGGCAGAGTTTCTGCCTGTCAGCCTGCTCACGCCCCTCGCGCATGATCTCGGTATCAGCGAGGGAGCGGCTGGACAGGCGATGACGGCGACAGCTATCGTCGGGGCGATCTCGGCGCCGACGGTGGCCATCATCACAAAGCGCCTGGACCGCAGGACCGTCATGTGGACCATGACGCTGCTGCTGATCCTGTCGGACGTTCTGGCGGCCGGCGCGTGGTCGCTGGCGGTTCTCCTGACTGCACGCGTCGTGCTCGGCATAGCGCTCGGAGGATTCTGGTCGATGTCGGCAGCACTGGCGATGCGGCTCGTTCCAAGCCACCTCCTGCCTCGCGCTATGTCGATCATCCTCACCGGCGTTTCCGTAGCTACCGTCTGCGCAGCTCCAATCGGCGCTTATGTCGGCGATATCTGGGGATGGCGAAGCGCCTTCATGCTCGCCGCAGCCGGCGGCGTCGCTACACTGCTCGTGCAGCTCATGACCATTCCGAGAATGCCTCCGATTGGAGTGACTAGCGTCCGCAGCCTGCTGGATATGGCAAAGATTCCGATGGTCAAGGTTGCGCTTTTTGTCATCCTGCTGGTCGCTTCCGGCCACTTCGCCGGAATCACCTATATCCGCGCCTTCCTCGAAAAGATTCCCGCGCTTGACGTTGAGACGATCTCGCTTGTGTTGCTTGCTTTTGGCATCGGCGGATTCTTCGGCAATTTGGCCGGCGGGCTTCTGGCCGAGTACAGTCTCAAGGCAGTCGCGGCCCTTGCACCGCTGCTCATAGGGATAGCGGCTGTTTCGCTACTGACGGCGGGAGCATCGGCCTTCGCCTCGGGGATTGCGGTTGGCGCGTGGGGCTTTGCCTTCGGCGCGGTGCCGGTGGGATTACAGACGTGGATGGTGCGGCGGGCCGTTCCCGAGCAGGCCGAAAGCGCCGGTGTGCTGATGGTCGTAGCATTCCAAGTGGCAATCGCAGCCGGCGCGATTTTCGGCGGGCTATTGGTGGAGAATGCGGGGATCGCCAGCGCCATTGCCTACAGTGCTGTTGCCACGTTCGTCGCTGCCCTCATAGTTTTCCTGCTCGGCCCGAAGCGCGGAACCTAGACCGCCTGACAGGAGAGATCTCAGCAGCGCAGCGGGACGAGAGGTCCAATCGCATGCACGGCGCGGCGCGATCCTCCGCTTGCATGGACCCGCGGAAGCGCTTCGCCGGCTTCACCTCCGAGCATGGCGACGGACACCGGCATCTGCCGCACCGTTAAAGGCCACGCACAGCGACCTTAGAGGCTCGCGCGGAAGAAAACGACTTCGTCACAGCTCTGCGCGCCGGCGAGTAAGGACTGATTGCACGATTGCCAAGCATGAGGGACCATTACTACCGACTTGAGCATCGTTTGGAGGACTGCGATATCCCCACATGAGAGATGGGTCGGCACCGAAAGCAGCAATGCGGATCCATCGACCCTGAGCTTTAGCCTCCGACGTTCGGCGCTTGCTTGCCAATCAACCAGCGCCGTCGGGCCAGCGGATCTCGTTTCCTTCGGTTCCAATGGGCCAGGCCAGGCCAAAGCCGTTGACAAACGGCAGACTTAGATCGTTCTTGCTCGTCACCTTCGCACCGACGAGAATTACCTGTCAGCCAGTCCACCGCTGATGCTGGCGGTAGTCGAGCAACTGGCCGATCACGGCGCGAATCGCGAAGCGCATCGTAGCCGCATCAGCAGGCTTGATCTCGACCATCACTTCGGGATTGCGTCAACCGCAACCGAAGGTCGTCGCGAAAACAAGCGGGAAGATCTGTCATGCTGAGGATGGACATTGATCTCGTACTTCCGCACATACCGTTTGTAGACGTCGGACGCTGCCGCTCCAGCCGGTCGGCCACGACTTCGATCATGAACGGCCGATGCCCCGACGGGAGCGACTGGCTCGCTTTCGATAATGCCTTTACTCTCTTGACGAATGCTCTGGCGGATCGATCTGTCGTATCGTTCGCACCACCAGCTTGCCTGGCCACTCCACCCTTTGACACGGTGCCTATCCCTCCGGGGCAGCACGAATGCATTTTCGGCGAGCGTCCTAGCCCTGAACGACCTGATCTTATCCTTGTAGTGCTGGGCGGGTTACGCCCCTTGAACTGAACCCATATTCTGGGCGCGCCTGCCGATCCAATTCGCCCTTAATCGTCTCGAACCGCTGTAAACGTACCCGTCATTGGCTGCAACAAAGTTGCATTCTTCGGCGCAATAACCCTGCTTACTCGAAATGCCCCGCCACCGAGAGGCGGGCATCCGCGCTCCGCCCGGCGTAGTCGTTCATCCACGCAACATTAAGCAAAATAGGCATTTCTCAGCCTCTAGGGACGTCATGACGGATTCGATCGAAGGTTCCTATGTCAGACGAGTTGGTTAGTTGAACCGTTTTGACGCGAATTCTAATCGAGCCTAATCCAGCTGGTGAATGGTAGATTGTGGCACAACAGCCTTGGCGATTTCACATAGGTGCTTGTGGTGCGTGAGATAGATGACCTGACCTGTGTTCGCCATCTCCCCAAACAATCTGAAAACCTCCTCCGAGCGAATATGGTCGAAGGTTTCCATGATGTCGTCGGCGATGAAGGGAACCGAAGGCCGGAATTGCGCAAACTCGTAATAACCGGCGAGTCTCAGGGCAAGGTACAACTGAAAGCGCGCGCCCTTTGAAAGCGCATCGGTGACCTTGGATTGCCCGTCACCCTGCACCGCGATGAGAACCTCACCACCTTTTACAGGCTGGGTTGTCAGCCCCGAATACTGGCCACGCGTCATTAGCTTGAACGCGTCTGATGCGCGCGCCATCATCCCGGAGCGGTGGCTCTCACGGTAGAGCCGCAAAGCATTTCCGGCCGACATAATGCCAAGCTTCAGTTCGATATAACGGGTGGCCTTCTCCTCGATTTCCAACAGGGTCGTGCGCCGTTCGGCATCCAGGCGTGCAACCGCACTATCACCGCCGATGGCGTCCAGCTTGTCGGCCGCGCGCGTCTGCCGGATCAGCTGTTGCTGGATGGTTTCATCGAACTGGCGAAGCCGCTGCTCGCCCTCAGCCTTCTCGACCGCGAGGCTGTCGAAATCGATCGCGTCCAGGATCGAGCGTGCCTGGTCGAATCCATCGACTGCGAGTTCCGCCACTACCCGTTCCTCAAGTTCGGCGACGGTAGTGCGCAAGCCGTCGCGCTCACGCAGCAGCTCGTCGCGTTCGACTACCTCGGACAGAGTGGCGACGCCAAAGACGCCCAGCACTTCATTCTTGCGGCGTTCGTGTGCCGAAATCTCGGTGTCGAGGATTTCGCGCGCCTCCTTGAGGCGCTTCAGCTCGTTGCCCAGGCTTGCCTTCGTTTCACGTGTCCGCTCGGCACGCTCCAGGCGCTCGGCAAGGCGGGTGGCCAACTGCTCCGGCTCGCCATCCTTCGTCGGCTCGTCGGCTTCGACCGCGACGGCGATGACCTCGACCAGAAAATTGGCCCTGTCGGCCTCCATCTTGTCGATACGCAGCTGCAGATCCTCCCGTTCCTGCAGGCTTCTTGACAGTTCGGCCAATTGATCGAGCACAGCGCCAACGCCTGACGCGGACAGACCGCTTTCGAGCCACGTTCCCTTGAGCGCTTCGGTAATGCCGGCCAGCCATTCCTCCTCGCGACGCTCCGCCACCCCTACCGCAACCCGTCGGGCAGCTAGATCCTCTTCTTTGGAACTCACCATTCTGAGCGCCTCGGCATACTCGGCGTCCAGCTTGCGCTGCCGGTCCAGAAACAGCTCCGCGATGGCCATGACTGCTTCGAGGGTGTCGCCGGGCTCTGATACTATGCCGACGCTTTCCAGCGCCGCTCTCATTTCCAAGTGTATCTGCTCGCCGGCGTCAGCGGCTCGCTCGGCTTTCAAGCGAGCAAGTTCGATCTGCTCCCAGGCAGCGAGCGCATCGCTGCGCGCCTCGATCTGATCCTCGATCCTTTCGATCAGGCGCTCAGACGAAGGTTCCAGGGCTTCTCCGAGGAGCTCGCTGGCGGCCACACGGATTTCCAACAATTGGGTATCCGCATCCTTGACGAGCTGTTGGCTTTGGATGCCGTTTCGTGACAGGTTGGCCGTCGCCTCGGCCAGGGCACGCGGCATTGCCCGGATCTCGGCCAGAT
This sequence comes from Mesorhizobium sp. P170090, assembly GCF_057786115.1. Classification (NCBI taxonomy): domain Bacteria; kingdom Pseudomonadati; phylum Pseudomonadota; class Alphaproteobacteria; order Hyphomicrobiales; family Phyllobacteriaceae; genus Mesorhizobium; species Mesorhizobium sp. P170090. Next base: position 1,769,087 of record NZ_JBYNWH010000001.1, on the reverse strand, counting down.
CCGCCGCGCCGGCCAGCCGGCCTGCGCTGGCAACGTCATCGCGCGTCAGTGCCACGGCGAAATCGTCAGCGGTGTCACCAGTCAACACTGCGCGGTGCCTTGCCCACGCATCATCGCGGAGACGGCGGATGGCGGCAGCCGCTTCATCGTCGACAACGTCAACCGAGGCTCGAAGGGCATCCAATCGTGCGGCGAGCATTGCATGGTGGCCCTCGTATTCGGCGAGGCGTTCGGCAAGTACCGCGGTGTTCCTTGCCAGTACTGACGCTACTGTCTTCCAGGCGGCAATCTGCCCGGCGCTCGGAACCGCAACGTTGGCGAGAGCGAGGGCATCTCCGTTCCATGGACGCAAGCGAGCCAGCGATGCCTTCCATCGGATTGTTCCCGCATCTCCCGCCTCGCGAGCCGTCTTGATCTCTGCCTTGTGTCCGCTTGCTCGCGCTTTCGACAAAGCCGAGCCCAGCCTTGCCCTGACGGGTTCGGGCACCGCCCTTTCCTCGCCGACCCGCTGCCTTGCCACCTGCAACGCATCGAGTGCTGCCGCCGCCTCGTCGCGGGCGGCGCGCGCGCCCGTAGCAATACCGGACCTCTGCTCGACCATAGCGCGAACGACGCCAACTGTGACGGCAGTCAGAAGCAGTGCGGCAGGATCCGGCTCGGAAGACCGGCCCAACGCGGCAAGGCAGCTTGCCACGGTGTTGTTGAGGATTTGCAGCCCCATCCTGCGAGTGGGCAAGTCAAAGCCAGCCGCGGTATGGCGCACCTTGCCCTCCGCCAGGCTGCGAATGCGTTCGGAAATCGACAGGATCCGTTCGTCCTCGTCGACCGCAGTGACTTTTGCCGACAGCCGCTCGACCTCATCGATGTTTGCGGACAGTCGCGTTCTGAGGCTGGCATCGTCATCGATCAGTTCGGTGACACTTCCCGTCCATGTCCGGGCTGGGGAGGTGATGTCCGGCAGCTGATCCAGCCGGGCAATCTTGCGGCGCATATCCGCCAGCATCGGCGCAGCACGTACGCAACGAGCAATGGTATCCAGCCTGGCCACCAGCACCGCCCGATCGCTGATGGTTCGGCCGTACTGCTGCGATGCATCGAGACGTTCGGCCTCCAGCCCCTCATAGGTCGATGCAAGTGTGTCGATAGCATCCCTGCGCGACTTCACGTCAACAAGGCGCTTCTTCAGCAGCGCCAGTTCGGTGCCATGCGCCTGCTTCCGATACAGCGCGTCTGCTTCGGCCTCGAGGGCGTTCAACGTATCGCTTGCGTTCCCAAGACCGGCGCTGGCCGTGAAGAGGAGCTTGCCGAGGTCGCCCCGCGACTCCAGGATCGATTTTCCGCCGGCTTCCAGCGTTTCGTCATCGAGTGAAAACATGGTCGTGTAAGCGTCACGCGACAGTCCGGCGAGATGCGCCGTGATCGCCACCTCGATCACCGATTGGCCCGTCGCGTTCAATAGCGAATTAGTACGCTGTTTCGTACGCGTGAACGTGTGCTCGGAGCCGGCCAGTTCCAGCACCCCACCGATGCGCATGGCGCTGTACTCATGCAGGAAGTTGTAGCGGCTCCGTTCCTCGATGCCGAACAGCAAATCTAGATAGGCGGAAAGCGCTGTCGATTTGCCGGCCTCATTCAGGCCAAACACGATATGCAGATCAGGTCCGGATTCCGGTTTGGGTCCGAAGTCGATCGTACCATCGGTGAACTTTCCATAGCGAATGAGGTCAAGGCGCTGCAGCCTCATGACGATCCACCGGACTTAAGGCGGGAAGTCACCAAGTCTGCGCCCTTGGAAAGCACCTGATCGAGGAACCGTTCCAGCCCGGCTTCGTCCTTCCCAGCAAAATCCCGTCCGTCGGCCGGAAGGTCGGCGACCATCCTTTGGACGAACGCCCTCGCCTCGGCGCGGAAGGCATCCGAGGTGGCATCGGCGCGCATGGATTGCTCGAGTTCGAAAATCGGATCAGCAGTATCCTCGGCCGTCTCCGCCCGAGGTGGCGCGAGGTCAAGCTCGAGCTTCTCCACCCACGTATGGCCCAGTTGTTCCGCAGCCTGTTCGGCTTCGGCAAGAAGGAGGTCCTTGTCGCGGATCAGCGCCCACATCAGTGGTGATGTTCCTGTTAGGCCAACGCGGGCCACAGCATGACGCGAGCGGACGGTGGCCCGCATCTCTTCGAGTGCGTAGCGAACACGCGCGACGGCTTCCGGCCACTCAACTGCTCCGGTAAGGTCGACGCTGACCCGCTCGAACTGCGCAACGCTGGTCAGCCTTTCCTCGACCTCCACCGAACGGTCGTCGCGCACCGTTACTAGGGAAACTGATTTCTCACTGGCCTCGTTAATGTCCCTCCCCTGCGGTATTCCCGGCATCACCACCGTGCTTGCGCCGGAATGGACTTGGCGAAGATGAATGTGGCCAAGCCCCCAATAGTCGAAACCGTGGGCGTGCAGGTCAGCGATGCTGCAGGGCGCGTAAACGTCGTGACCGGGCGATCCGGCCAGACTGGTATGCATGATGCCAATATTGACGGCTCCTTCGCGAGCAGCCGGATATTTGGGCAGCAGGCTGTCCGGCGCCTTAGGGTTCGCAAAGCTCAAACCATGGAAAACGACGTCCACACCGCCGGCTGTCTGCAATACCGACTGAGCACGACCGCCAAAAATGGTCACGGTGTCAGGAAACACCAGCTGTTTGGAAATCCGCGACAGGGCGTCATGATTGCCGCGGATCTTGAAAACCCTGATGCCGGCCTGGTGCAGGCGTGTCATCTGCGCTGCCAGGAACCGCGCCGTCTTCATCGAGGTTTGATCACCATCGTATAAGTCGCCGGCTATTACCAACGCATCCACGCGTTCCTCTAGGCAGAGATCCACTATCGAAACGAATGCCTGGCGGCTGGCGTCGCCCACGAGCCCGGCAAGATCGGGATTACGCATCGCGAGCGAACGCAGCGGCGAGTCGAGATGAATATCGGCCGTGTGTACGAATCGAAATGCCATTCGGCCTCCGCCAGCAAAAGAGGTGTTCCGAGCTTCAACAGAGATTGCAACGAGGGCTCTACAATGCCCGGTCACACTTCAGCTAATGCCTCGCTCGCGGACTCGCCGGCCACCAACAAACCGTCTTGGGGCCGCAGCAAGCCCTTGGCAATCAAATCGGCGACCCCAGCTGAAATCAACTGCCGCAATTGTGCACTTGTGGCTTTGAAGCCCAGCATTCTCGCAACGGTTATTGCGATTTCTTCCTCCGTCGCACCGAGGTTGGATTTCACGACTTCCATGGCGCCTTGGGCGACTTCGTCCTGCGCAATCATTTCGGGCTTGCGCAATCCAGCGGACACGACGCCGCTGCGATCCCTGAGACGAACAGGAGCACCTGGCTTGAAGCAGAAGCTGCCTCGACGGACTACTGCACCACCTCTCTGCGCTATGCCTACCCCTCGCTCGATTGCATCCTGAATCCTGCCACCGGCCCGCTGCAGACCCCACGCGCCCCGAATACGCGAAACTATTTCGTCGACATGGATTGGTGTTTCTATAGCCACCACCTGCTCGACCAGTCCGGCCATGATTCCGCTGGGCGTCTCGTGGAGTTCGAACGATCCCGGTCGGTTTAGTTCGGCCTCTTCGTAGGCTCGATTGGGTATCTCGGATCCCTTTGTGCTTTCGAGACCGATTTCCGTCACGTTGCCTCTGTCGACCGTAACAACCTGCACGGCTACAGCACGATTTCTCTGGACCCCCAATTCGGCCCGCTCATCGAGCTCTTTTCTCGCAGCCTCAATCGCTAATATGGTTCGCTCCAGCTGCTCGCGTGGCCTCTGAAACCAGTCAGCGTTCCAGATGCGATGGATTATCCAACCATGGTCTTCCAGAACAGACTGCCGTAGCCGGTCTCGATCTCGGGCCGAGCGCGATGAATGATATTCTGCGCCATCACATTCGATGCCAAGAATATAGCGGCCTGGCCTCTCCGGATCAGCAACCGCGAGATCGATGAAGAAGCCTGCAATGCCAACCTGAGCATGAACCTGGTAACCCTTTCCGATCAGCGCGTTGGCTACCTGCTCTTCAAAGATTGAATCCATTTCGCGAACCGTGGCCTGGGCAAGCGAAATTCGCCCTGTTCTCGCGTAGTGCAAGAAGAGCTTGAAGGCGAAGATGCCTTTCCCTTTGCCACGCTCCAGGTCGATGTCCTCGTCTGTGATGGACGCGAATACTTCGCAGCTGCGCTTGGCGCGGCTTATGAGGACGTTGAGCCGACGCTCGCCGCCTTCCGCACCAAGAGGGCCGAAACGCATGGCCATGTACCCCTGCGCATTCTTGGCATACCCCACTGAGATCATGATCACGTCGCGCTCATCGCCTTGAACATTTTCAAGGCTCTTGACGAAGAATGGCTCGCTGGGGTGCGCGTGAAAGAACTCCTCCGTATCGGGATTTAGTCGCCGCAGCCCTTCGAGTTCATCCTGGATCGCGCGGCGTTGGCTAACCGAAAATGTTGCAACGCCTAGAGTCTCTCGCGGGTTCACCTTCGCATGACGGATGATCGCTTCGGCTACTGCTCTCGCCTCTACCGGATTGGTTCCTGTGCCACCGGAATCGAAGACCCCCTCTGGCACATGATTAAACCGCAACCCCATGCCTGCCTCTTGGGTATAGGGGCTTGGCACGATGAAAAGCCGGTTCTCGTAGAACTGGCTGTTCGATACGGCGATCAGAGATTGGTGACGGCTACGGTAGTGCCAGCGGAGCATACGCTGCGGCAAGCCGCGGGCCGTGAACAGGCCGAGGATGCTTTCTATGTCGGCGACCTGCGCGCCCTCACCCTCGTCATCTTCAGACTGCGAGCCTGTCACCTTCGCGAAGAATGTCGTGGGTGGCAGTTGGCGTTCGTCGCCAACAACGACCACCTGATTGGCCCTGGCGATCGAGCCAAGGGCGTCCACAGGCTGTATCTGAGACGCCTCGTCCATCACAAGAAGATCGAAGGACATCCTGCCGGGCGACAGGAATTGGGCCACCGAAAGCGGGCTCATCATGAACACTGGCTTGAGTGCCTGGATGGCAGGCCCTGCCTTCTGCATCAACTGCCGGATAGGCATGTGGCCCCGTCTGCGCGCCATCTCAGAACGAAGCAGTCCGACTGGTCCAGCTCCGCCGTCTCTTGAAGGAATTTTTCGGTGATGAGCCGTCACAACTTCGATGGCACCGGCCTTGATCCTCTGTCGGTCCAGATCCGCGAAGTCACGTACAGCCCTGGAATGCAGTTCCCCGTCGAACCTTGCCAGCTCCGGCTCATCGGTCGCCATCGCTAGAAACATTCGTTCGTAGTAGGCCATATCGAAGACTGATCGCGCCGATCCTGTTGTAATCTGGCCGTCGGCCAGGCCGTCTATCAACTGTCCCAGTCCAGCCTTTCGGGCTGTTTCGGATCGCTCTCCATATGCAACCCATTTCGAGAGCTGTTCCTGATGATCGAGCCACCCCTCCAGTCGAGAAACAACCTCGACTATCGCGACGTCTGGAAAATCGTCTACTCCAAACAAGGAGGGAGCATCGGCTTTCAAATCCCCTGCAAGCGCCTTCAGTTCCCGCGCTGCCGCTTGGGCCGCTTCACGCGCTGAACGCGCCAAGTTTGCGATCTCTTTTCTTTCAGGCAACCGCGCAGCCAAATGCCGGATTGAGCCATTTTCTCTCAGCCAAAGTTCGGCTTGCACGAGAGCGGCCCAATCGGATCCTCGACCGAGCCACGACGAGCCGAATGCGAACTTGCCAAGGCTTTCCCCGTCCTCGATCTCTTGATCAAGCGCTTGTAGTCTGCCTAGTCGGCGCAGTATCTCCACCCGCTCACTGATCAGATCTGGAACGTCAGTCAGAACCTGTCGTGACGCGTCATCGGCTTGAGCTACAGTGCTTGCCTTCGCTTCCATCAGTTGCAGCGAGGCCCGCTCGGCGGAAGCCACGTCACCTTGCATGGATGACGCAAGGTGGCCTAAATCGTTCCAAAACCCCTCGATAATCGGCTGACCGATGTCGATCACCTTACGAACTCGGATCGCACGCGCGCCCGCTTCAGAGCGCTCCGCCATCCGCCCGGCTATAATTCGCGGTTCCGAGCCAAGTCCCCTCAGCGTGCGCATCCACTCCACTAAGGCCTGGAGTGGTGCCGAAGACGATCTCTCACCGCGCCAATCGGCTCCGAAGGCGGAACGGCCAAAGGCGTCGCCTTCGCGCACTTTTGCTGCGGCCGCTTGGCCCTTCATTAGAATGTCGAGGAGACCCACTATCTCCGCCCCAGGCGCGCTAGGGGCCACCAAAATAGTCCGCACAAGTGCATTGGCACGACGGTAGTCGCCATTCAATGCTTTCAATATTCCCGTGTGCTCGGCGAGCGCTTGCCGCGCCGCGGCCACGTTGGTACTCCACGCGGCATCAACAACTTTGCCCTGAAGCTCGGCTCTAGCAGTCTCTAGCGTTGCTACGCTGTCGGCAAGGTCACCAGCCTGTTCCAGCCCGGAGTCCCAAACTGTGGCTGCGAATGCCTCAGGGCTCGCATCGGGGGCTGCCGCAACTCTCTCGCCGGTCATCACTAACCTGAGGAGTCCTGCAAGCGTGTCCGGTAAAACCGTAGACCCCAGTTCTTGATTTAGCCGCTCAGCTTCTTCTCTTAAGCGTGGGAGCAACACGGTTAGCTGGCGCGCACGAACGAAACCGTCTTTCGGAAAGTCTGAAGGAAGCTTAGCAAGCTCTGTCTCGAGACCTTCAATTGGCGTGTCGATAGCCGTCGCCACCAACTGCTCCGACAGTTCCTCGGATTTGCGGTTGAAATCTGTTCCTGTCCAGAGAAGCGATGCAATGTCCTTTGGACGCTCATCCCAAACCGGCGAGACTAGCGCCTCGGCAGGAAGTCCAGGTGCGGACGCGAGAAGCTCAGCGCGATCTTCTACCTCGCCGCTGTCGCTGAGGATTTGCGGAGGCTTCGCCTCGATCCGCTCAGCAATATCGGCCAGTTTGGCGTGCAGAGCCTTTGCTTGATCCAGCGAGGACGCAATGCGTGGGACGAGCCTCTCAATGGTCGTTGGTAGAACGACATCCAGGCCAACTCCCCGCCATGGGTGGTGGATCGGCAAGCCGATCTCGTTGATCCGCTGAGACACGTCATCGAGAAGTTTGCGACGTTGCGAGACACCGTCATTCGTCCAAGCGGTGGCATCCTCAAGTTCAATATCAACTGGCTTTTGCCCGTTCTGCCTTAGTCGGGTTAGCTGGCCAAGAACCTGGTATGGAGTGAGTTCGGACGTTCCAAATGGAACATGCATCCTTGTAGCATGTGCATTGAGTTTATCCCTAGCCTCCAGCAGGCGTTCAGTAAGGGAAGAAGCAAGCTGTCCGCGAGGCGATCCGAGTTGCCAGGTGCGCCGCAACTCCTCCAGCATCATGCGCTTGTTTGCCTTGTTGCTATGGAGCTCAAGGCAGGCGTCCCCCACCCCCGCAGTGTCAAGCCGTCGCTTCACGACCTCAAGTGCGGCCATTTTTTCCGCAACGAACAGCACGGTCTTTCCATCGGCAACGGCCGACCCGATAATGTTTGCGATCGTCTGCGATTTTCCTGTCCCGGGAGGACCTTGGATAACGAGGTCGCGACCCTTTCTTGCATCATGGATCGCCAGCGTCTGAGAACTGTCACTGTCGACGATATGCAACATTTCGGCAGGCGCGATATGCGGATCAATCGCAATGTCGTCCGACATCAGCGGTTCGCGTGTTTCGAAACCATCTGAAAGAAGCGAGCGGATCTTCGGTTGTTCGATAATCTTTGCGCCATCCGGCCAGAGATCCGGATCCAGGTCACGGTACATCAAGAACTTAGCGAACGAGAAGAAGCCGAGCACCATATCATCGGCAAGCACCTGCCAACCCTCTTTGGTTGACACTGCTTCGGCAACGGCATCGAGATAGGCCGAGACGTCGAAGTCGTCTCCTACTTCGAAACGCGGCAGGGCGAGCTTGTGAATGCGGTCGAGATAGAGTTCCAAGGAGAGGTTTGCCGTAAGATCTTCCGTACGAGCTCGCAGCCGAAACTTTTCTCCAGCGGCCCCTCGCTCCAGCCGTACGGGGACCAAAATGAGAGGAGCCTGACGGATGTTTTCTTTGTTGCTCGGGTCAATCCACTTCAGCATGCCAAGGGCCAGAAAGAGGATATTGACGCCCTGCTCTTCCTCAAGTGTGCGGGCATCGTGGTAGAGATCAAGGAGCCGGCGCTGCAGCCCCGTTGGGGTCATCCTCGTCTGAAGCTTGGTGTCAGAATGTCGCGCAGATACCCCTCTATCGTCGAATCCTTCGTCCTCAGGCTGAGCAAGAGCAACGGGGGAATAGTCGATTTCCTCGTCTGGAGGGCTGCTCTCAACCTGGCCTGCCTTCGGCCGATCCGGCTTGCCGGCCAGGAAGGTAAAAGCCTTTCCTTCGCTCACCAGCAATCGATAGATCTCAGACGACCTCTCGTCGACAATATCGATCGTCTTCGCGCTCTTTGAAAACCGTGGCACATTCAAAAGTCGGTTGCGAGCAGAAAGGTCGAGCAATTCCATCCTGGCTCGCTCGAGCTTTTCCTTTAAAGGCAGATCGCTTTGGAAGACCGATTTTTCAACTTCCGACACTCACACCCCCCTGATAGGCTGGACACATAGAGCCTAGACAAGGGCTGTCCGCAACATAAAATGCTGGTTTTTCAACCTCGAATGGCTGCCACCAACACTTCAATCGTTTAGTATTGTGAGCGCTGCGGCTTGGTGGAAAAATTGCGGATGTTTGTTTAATGTTCCGGACACTTCGCATCCCCACCTTGATCTCGAGGTTCCCTTTCGGACAAAATGCCATCATACGTGTGGACGAGGTGTTGGCAGCTCTGGCATCCGCCTCGCCGGCCACGACCAACTGGCGCACAAGCCGACTTCTTTTTGAATTGGCCTCCTAATTTCATTCCGAGAAAACTTGTAGGCTCCAGCGCGGAAAGATGGTCGTGTTTACGGAAAAGGTAACTACAAAGTCGTGACTTCGGGCTGATCTGCGAAGGCACCATTGTTCAAAGCGCCGAACTACAAGGCAAACCAGCGCAGCGAAAAAGGCGCCTATGAAAGGTGCAGAGGCACGTTACAAATCATGCAGCTTGCGTTTCGCAAAGGATCGGAAATTGAATAACAATCGCTATTCTCATCGTCGCCGCGCGCGACCAAGGCGCGGCGCGGAACCAATCGTCCGCAGACGTTTCTCTCCAGATGTGCGCTTGCCTCTGATCCTGGTGATCGTGGTGGCCTTGGCTGCTTACGCGACCCACTATTTTACAGGCTCCGGTGACCAGTTACGTGGTCTCGATATAGCAAACTCGGCCGGGTCGAGACGGGCGCCGATTGTAGGCATAGCATCAGTGATTGATGGAGACACGATAGAGATCCACGGGCAGCGCGTCCGCTTCAACGGCATCGATGCACCCGAAAGCCGCCAATACTGCAATGACGCTAGCGCACATCAATACCCCTGCGGGCGCCGGGCGGCCGAAGCATTGGCGAATTTCCTTGCGGCTTCGCAGCCTGTCCAATGCACATTTGTTTCATGGGATCGGTACCGTCGCTTCGTCGGTGACTGTCGGCGCGCGGACGGTGTCAGCGTCGCGTCCTGGATGGTCGAACATGGCCAAGCCTTGGACTGGCCCCGCTATAGCCACGGCGCCTATGCGCAACAGCAAACTAATGCTGAAACCGCAAAGGTTGGAATCTGGATTGGGACGTTTGACAACCCTTGGGATTGGCGCGAACAACATGCCGAATCTGCGAGCCCAGCCAAAAGCCCCCTTGGGCTTGTCAGCCGTCGCCAAATAGCACAGAGCTACTCATGCCAACCTCGCCGCTTGTGCACGCAGATTTCATCTTGCGAAGAAGCACGTTGGTATCTCGCCAACTGCTCATGGGGGAGCAAGTTGGATCGAGATAGCGACGGGATTCCGTGCGAAGGCGTTTGCTGACCTGGGCTCACGCTTTGAGCCCATCCCCAACCATCACTCCCTAGTGTGCGCATTTAGCGTTATGAATTGGCGGTCGGAGCTTCGATGCAATTGCGCGAGTGCCGATAGAGCCTGGCAAAAGGGCTGGCTGACGTTTGTCTTGGAAAATTCCACCAGCTCGTTAAGTCCGGACGGGCTAGAAAACCGCAACGCTTCGTAGCGGCATACAGGGATCTGCCGATTGTCTTTGAAGCGCTTGTCAGGCCCGCCGTTTTTGTTTGGGTGAGCCCAGGTGTAGCTCACGATCTCCGCATCAGATGGAACTTTGCCGGTCTCGATAAAATTACTCGGGGCGAATTGGGTCTGCAGATCGGCATATCCGACTGCGCCGTATCGGTTTCCGTCCTTCACCAGCACTAGGTCAGGCATGAAGAAGAGCACCTGCCGACCCACATGGATTGAAGGCGGAGTAACGTTGCTGCGTACAACCTTCGGCAAGGAGCTTGTAAGTGTCGTAGGCTTTTTGTCGACCAGCATGCTGGCCCCGGCATTTCGCTTCCAAGCAGTCAGATCCTCTATCTTGCCGCCGGCAGCGACATGCCATCTCCCTGCGCAGCCGGTGAGAGTTTCGAACGCGCCGACAAGTCGCCCGTAGGCGGCCTCCGCGTCTTTTTCCAGATCGTAATAGAGCACGCTCACCCGGCGGTAACTGTCAAACCATTTGCCAATGAGCATACCCGGCACAAAGGCACCGATGCCCAGCACCGGTGCGGCACCTCCGAGCTTGGTCCCCACAAGGAAACCTGCAATCCCGAACAAAACCGCGAGTGCTACGGACAGCCGCGTCTGCGATTGCCTGGCATTGATTTCATCGAGCACACTGGCGAATGTCTCGTCACGCATTTCCACCACATCGCGGGACTCGATTTCTCTCATCACGACGCCGTCAGAGACGTATTCCGGGGGCGAGGATTGTGGACGGGGTTGCGGCGCAGATGGGGTTTGAGAGAGCTGAACTACCTTCTTCGCGCTGGCCTTGCCTAAAGTGCCACGATAGTAGAGCCCACCCACGCCGGCGTGGATGTAGTGACCTCTTGGCCCAGTGCCGATGCGGAGGCCCTTCACGCCAACGGAAGCGCCAACCCCACCGGACGAAAAGTTAAAGCGGAATGGTCCCGCACCGATCGATTTTCGAACGTAAAACCCCATAGCCCAATCCCCCCAACTCAACTGCCGTACCGCTAAGGCGCCAGTCTCTCGTCCCCATTCATGGCTTGGCGCCACCTACCGGCGCCAATTTTGATCGCTGCCTCACCCTAATCTCGATGCGCCTTCGAGCCCGTACATCGCCCATCTGCGCTCCGTCGGTGAGATGATCGCCGGGCAGGATGAGCTGACCACCAGACATCGGCAAAATCGTAAACCCCTTTAATGCGGGCATGTCACTGAGCACACTTGTAACTGAAATCGCGCGGGCCAGCCCAAGACCGGCATTGTCGGCGGGATGGAGTGAGCCGATTTCCACTTTCCCTGACAGGACCGGTTGGAGCCCCTTGTCCATGTTGGAGGATTCGCCCGCCATCGCCTGCTCGTCCGTGTGGCCAATTACCTCAATCACGTCGACACCGTACGAGGTCGCAGTCCCGGCGATGGTCTTCGCAAGATCGCGCAACTTTGTTTTGAAGGCATTCGAAAGCTCTGCGCTTCCGGTATCGAAATTATAGCCATCCAGTTCGCTGAGACTGATGATCGGCGGCCAATCGTGAGGTTTTGCTGCTTGCGTCGGCTCTGCAGCCTCCTTGAGCACATCAGCCAGATCCTGCAGCCCTTTGTCGGTGCCGGTGTAACCAAATTCTCTCAAGACCTTCGCCGCATCTATCATGGCCTTGGTCTGATCAACGCTTATGTCGTTGTCCGCAAGGACCTTCGCGACAGGGGCATTTCGCACGACCTCCTCCAGAGAAATACCTGCTTCCTTGACCGACTTAACAGCATCCTTGGCCAGGACCAGCTCGCGCCATTGTTCGTCGGGAACGGTTCCTCCCCTCGTGGGCTGAAACACCGCTTTTATCTGAGCCAGAAGCCGCTTGTTCTCGGCTTCGAGCCTCTGCACGTTTTCCTTGTTTGATTGAGTGGCTCGCAGTGCCTCATCGGTCTCTTTCTGCTTTTTCGTGATAATAGCACCGGCTGCTAGCAACAGGCAGAACACCAAAAGCAGCATCGTCTCGGCCATGGTCAGGCCCAGTATCAAACCGCGGCCGTAACCCTTGCGCTCGAAGGCGACCGAAGTCCCGCCAGCGTCACTCACCTGCCCCACCAACTGGTTCGCTTAGGCGGTTCCGTTCGTTCGGCGGGAGGCTCGCTTCCCAGAGTTTGGAAAGCGTCTGGTTGGGGCTCAGGCTCGACCCGAATTGGTGCGCTCTCGACGGTGTCATTTGCGGCCAGATCTGCCAGTGGCTGTTCGATCGCGATAGGAGCGTTGAGAGGGGGAACAGGCCTCGGCGCGTGAAGGGTTCTTCCTGCCAAGGTTGCGACAAGGTCTCCGGTGTCCTTGCTTTGCTTTTGCACCACTGCGGCAAGCGCCTGGGTCAAGCGTTGTTGCGCTTGGACGCTCTCCGCTGTTTGCTCTGCGGCTGCCACAGCCTTTTCCACACCTGCGGCCACTTTAGCCACAGCATCAACGATGCCCGCCATGCGGGCTTGCTGTTCCTGCGAAGCCGTCTCTGTTTTGACAGCATACTGAGCGACCGCGCTGCCAAGAAGTTTCACCATCGGCGCCAGATCGTTCTTAAGGACCTCATCAGGGACGACAACCCTCTCCAACTTGGTGGCTACGCTGTCGGCCTGTTCACCCAGTCTCCCAACTGAAGAGGACATTGAGCTGTTGGCTTTGTCGAGCAGATCGGCTGCCGCCTCGACGCGCTGTGCGATCGACGAGAACTGACTTTCGATCTGCCCAAAATTGTCGCTCAACGCATTGCTGAGCTTTCCCGAGGCCTCTTGAACTGGTCTGATCGATTCCATCGCGATTTTATCCAGGGCCGATCTTATGTGCTCTCCGTTCCGCTCCGCTTGAACGGCAATTTCGGCAAAACCCTCCTCCAACATCTGATTGCTTACGCGGCGAAAGTCAGCGAATTCCCTGGTTACGCTTTCCATCTCGGCTCTTACACGCCGCGTCATATCCGCGAGTTCGTGCCTGACCGTCCGTTCGATGTCGGCAGGATCGCGGCGCATCTGATTGTAAAAGATTCGCAAAGCAATGCCCGTGATCGTCGACGTCACCGCGATACCAAAGTTCCTCACGATTGTGTCGGTGGATCCTTCGGAACCAAACTGAAACAGCGATACTCCGAGACTCGTCAAGGTAAACAGGAAACCCATGTAGTAGAGATTGTCGCCTGTTTGCTCATCGTGGAGCCGTAGCTTGCCGGTGAAGACGGACGCGGCAAGATAGATGAGCATCAGGCACACAGGTGCGCTCGCCGCCATTATCGGGTCTACGCCCGACAGCTTGGCTATTGCGATGAACACGCAGCCACCCAGGGTTAGCGTCGCAAAGACGAAAAGGGGCAGGCTCGGATGTCCTAAGAACGACTCCCCTCGCTTCTTGGCCATTAGTTTAACCCCTCCAACCCTACCAGCTTCTCAAAATCACCATGATGGCTTTGAACCCACCGGGTCCAGAACTCTGCATGTTCGAAAGAGCCAAATGGCTTCTTCGCCCTATCGACGTAGAGTATCGTAAACCCAACGCCATCGAGCGATGTCCCGTAAGTCCTGTCAGCCGCGCTATCAAGGTACTTCTGATAATCGAGACCCGAACGATATTGTGAGTACAGCGCCGTATGTTCGATCATATCTGACGCGACTATTATTCGCTTGGCGGTCTTCTCTTTCGCCAAACTGCTATCGAATAGCGACAGTTTGATTTTCTGAATTCCGGCCATGATCGGAGATTGGCTCGCGGATTCTCCATTGGGAATCTGGTCGGGAAGGTTCGTCAAAGGGTCCTCGAACGCATCTTCCCATTTCTTCTGCCGCCGAGACGGATTGTTCGTCCAGCTGTCGACCGTCGAGCCATCGCCCGGATTGCATCCATCAAACATCACAGTCAGGTCGCCGGGCCTCGCGCCCAGCGTCAATATCTTGAGATAGCCGCCAGGCTCGACGCGCCCAATGGTCTTGCGGAATTCATTCTTCAGATCCGCCATAGTTATCGGCGAAATCGGGTCGGTGGCGTCGATCAAGACCGCTGTCAGGCTCACAGGTCCGTTCAGTGGGCAATTCGTGCTGATGTCGATTTGGTCCTTCCCGGATCTCGACCACATCCAAACAAAACCGGCCAGCATCACAGCCGACAGCACGGCCAATCCGGCTGCTGCGACAATTGTGCCGCCACTGCCTTTCTTTCTTCTGCGACCCCGCCTAGCCATTCACGCTATCCGGATGAAGCTTGTCGAGATCTCGGTACTGTTCGATCCCGCGCTCGCATTCCAGCCCGATGAGCCGCACCTGAGCGTTGAGTTCTTCCTGCGCGTCACGAATTGAGGCGCCCAGGTCCTTCTCGCTCCATTCATCGTCGGACGATATCAGGGGTTTTATGCGCTCAAGTTTGTAGGGTGTGGCAAAATGTTTTGGCGCTGGCTCTGTACGGGCCTGGAAATTGGCCTCCCTGTACTTTGAGAGAAGCTGGTTGCAGGCTCGCTCCAGCTGGTCTTGATGCTGCGCAAAGAGCGTCAGCAGCCTCGACCGATGATCGATGATCGCTCGATGCTCCCTGCGTCTGCTCCCCAGCCGCTTGACGATGTCCTCCACCTTCTCGTTGTGCTCATCGCGCACCTCTTGCAGAGCCTCGATGAGCTCGCTCTTGCGCTCGATGTAGTCTTCCCTGCGAGCCACCAATCTGTTTTCGACACCCGCATAGCCCGGGTATGGGTCGAGAACGAACCAGCCGTCGATAAACGCAAAGATCGAAAACATGAGACCAATGCCGAACAGAAGCCAGGATTTCACGTCCATAAGGCCAGCCGGATTGGCGAGCATGCTGCGCACGACCTCGACGCCGGCTCCGTCCACAAAGGACCCGCTAACCTCGCGGTAATGCGCAAGCGCTAGGTTTATGGTCAATGCCAAGCCGATATAGGCCACTATCGACAGCGCGCCGATCAACTTCACAAAAAGCGATCTGTGAGTCACCAGGCGTGCACAGAATATTGCGAACAGCAGAGCGGCGCCGATGTTCAAAAACGAGAACGCGGCGGCTTCGAGGAGCCCGCCAAAGAATCCCTGTTCATTTCCCTTTGCGAGGAAATTTCCGTTCATCGCCGTTTCAATGAGGAACAGGAAGATTAGCAGGGACACTCGGAAAACATGGACCGCTCCGTGTTGAACCCTCACAGCCCGGACAAGCCCGTGCTTCTGTTTGAACCAGTCGTGTTCTTTCTCCGCATCGTTGAGCGATTTGCGCAATCCGTGAAGTTCGTCCAGGCCCACCGCGATCGAGGCCTTGAAATCGGAAACACTGGCGGCGTTCGCCTGACGGATCAGACCAAACTGCTCTTCAAAGTCGAGGCTAGCCAATCGTCCGGAGAGTAGCTGTAGGCTGTCTTCGAGTGTGTGATGTGCGGCCTTCTTTTGGTCCTCGACCCTCTCGATAACTGTGTGCTCTATATCGTCGAAATTCTTGGCCGTCTTCAGAGGCTGGTTAGCCTCGCCTCGCTGCGTTCCACGACCTTCAAGATCCATTTCGCGATCAATTTTCGCGACATCCAAGCTATTGAACAATTGGGTGCTGGCGCGGAAATCGTGATTTGCCTCTAGTAGAGACTCTCGCAGTTTATTTAGCTTTTCGAATTTTATTCCCACAGCACCGCACCCGTTTTTGTACCTCTGCCCGCACAAATGGCTTCTATGCACAGCAGAAGCAAAGGGCAACTGCGTCTTCGCAACTTTGCGGTCCACTGCTCACGAGACGATCGTCTGATGTAAAAATGACGACGATAGCTGCCGTGGCAAGCGGACTTGGGCCAATGAATAGGCCATGCAGCATACTCTTCTCCGCCGGGCTTTGTGGCGAAGGAACTGAAGATCACGCCAATGAGCTGCTAAAAATCGACTCCAGAGGCGTTCGCGCAGTAGCAGAAGCGCGCGCCCTCGGCGCGCACCACGCCACCAAAGTAAGCGCCGTCAATCTCGACCTCGCCTTCAAGGGTTTCGTTCTTGGTTTCAGCCGACAGGCTTCGCGCAGCTTGTGAGCCAGCACAAAGGCGGTCTTGTACTGCACGTCCAGATCGCGAGAGAACTGGACCGCCGACATGCCCTTCGCGCCGTTAACAAACAGGCAGATCGCGGCGAGCAGATCGACAAACGACAGCTTGCGCGAGGCGAAGATCGTGCCGCTCGTAACCGAGAACTGCGCCCCCGCAAGCGGCGCACTTGAACTTGCGACCGGTCGGAATGTCGTAATGATCCAGGCACCCGCATTTCGGGCAAACAGGCTCGCCTTGAGTCGAAGCCCAGCGAAGGCGCTTGAACGCGTCGTAAGCCTTTTCCTCGCCACCCTTGTAAATCTCTTTCAGAGAAAGGGAGCGGCTTTCGGCGGAAAGGAGGAAGTGTTGGGCCATTGTCATCATATCCGGTTATATGCGGGGTTTGTATCGCCAAATACAGGGGCCTATACCACCGACTGTGATGATATTTTTTGAGGCGAGGCTATGGCAGGCAAGGACGACCCGCAGACAGTCGAATACGAGACGAAAGCCAAGGACCTTTTGAAGTCAGAGTTGAGGCGGAAAGGCGTTACCTATGCCCAACTCGCCGAAAAATTGGCGACTATGGACATTCACGAAACCGAGCGTAATTTGAACAACAAAATAGGCCGGGGGGCTTTAGTGCTGCGTTCTTACTGCAATGCTTAGACGCTATCGGGGCATCCTCATTGCGGCTTTCGGAGTAGTTTTACTCGGGGCGGCTTTGCCGCCAGACGAGCGCAAGAGCACTCAGCCCCAACATTCCGAACAGCATCAAGAGACCATAGGCAACCCTGTTGCGGCGAGTCCTCCGCCTGTCCAACAGGCAAATGAACCCCCAAGTTACACTAACCCATGCCAAGCAGGTCACGATGATCGCAGTTCCGATCTGTGTGCCCAGTGGAAGGCTGCCGACGCTGCCCAACAGTCGGCGAACTGGACCACCATTGGCGCTATCGTGGGTGCTTTCACGCTCGCCGCTGCTATGGCCGCTGCTTACTACGCCAAAGAGGCTGCTAGGCACACCCAGCGCAGCGCCGACATTGCCGAAAAGGCTTTGCTCGATATCGAGCGCCCGTATTTGTTCGTCACCGCCACCAAACCGTTGGTGGGGGTGACGCACGATTGGGCTGACAAGCCCGACAACAAAAGACCAATTCCGGAAGCGGCATACTCGATCAAGAATTTCGGACGCACTCCTGCCATCATAAACGAGATTCGGGCGAGCCTCCGGCTTTGCAACTTGCCGCCAACTCCTACCATCCCGGAGAAATCAATGACGTTGAACGGGTGCTCGGGGCAGACGATGCTCTTAGCCCTGCAGCTTTTGATCGCGGCGGCCCTATCACAAACAATGTGCGGAATGAGCTTTTCCTGTCCGATACTCACATAGAGGGGCGGGTTCCCTTCCATATGTATCTGTATGGCGAGATCACTTATACGAGCGTCAACGGGATCACCGACCAATTCGGATTTATCTACCGCTACTCGCCTCCCGGCAATACGTTCCATTTGCAGGACATTCCCGGCTACACCTACCGCCGCCGTGACGTGAAGAAACAGTAGGATTGCGATGCTGAAGCGTGTTTGGGATGGAACCGTTTCGCTCTGGGTTACGATTGCAATCTGTTCGTTTTTGCTTTTCGTCACGGCGCTGGGTTTCATGTCAGCCCGCGCCTATGATCGCGCTACCAAGGACTACCAGACCAGCCGCGCATATGATGAAACCCGCCGACAATTTGAGCAGCGATGCGCGGATTTTGAAGGCAAAGAAATCTTCAACTGCCTTAAAGGGCAGATAGAGACCGCCCGCGAGCCCAGCCGCGCCGAGGAAGATGTAGGCGCTCAAAAGGAGATGGCCCGCTGGGCTCTTTGGTTGCTCATCATCACTGGCGTTCTGGGCCTTGCCAGTGTCCTTGTCGGTCTCGTCGGCATCTTTCTGATACGAGACACCCTCGCCACGAACAAGGAGGCTACCGGCGCCGCTAAAGCTGCCGTTGCCCATGCGTCTCAGACGGCCAAGCTGGAACTTCGCGCATATCTTACTGTCGAGCCCGCCGGTGTCGATCAATTGATCGGTAGCGCGGAAGTCATCGGGAAGGTGCGCCTTAGAAATGTAGGGCGGCTGCCCGCCCGCAAGGTCACTCTGGTTGTCAGGATGGCTCGCTCGAAAGGGGTCGAGATGATTGCGTCTCGACGGCGAAGTAAATTCTCTTTCTCACACCCGCCGATATATTCGGATCGCGTCGTGCAGCCTGACGGAGAAATGCGGCAAGGTAGCGAAGACTACTTGGCTATCGCCGACCTTTGCCTGCCCCACCATAACGTCTACGTCTACGGGATTGCTCTCTACGAAAACGGCTACGGGACGCCATGCTTCACGCGATTCTGTCACAGATATTCCACCGATGGCCGCGTGCAGGGCATCAACTGGAAAACGCTCACAACTAAGAGCCGGACTTTCATCGATACCGATAAGGCTCGCTATCACGCCCACGGCAATTCCGCCGAAGAGCCGGAAGCGACGGAATAGCCCAGCTAAGGCAGCGGCCCACGCCGCTCGCGCCACATGGCGCGCCGCCTAGCTCGCGGTCCCCTCCTTCGGAGGCGGTTTGGTGCCTTCGCTACATAAGGCCGGATATACCCGTGGTTGTGTGCGTCAAGTTCTGCAAAATGGGGCGGCCATGATGCTGGTCATGCGGCTTGGCGCAGCGCGAGCTTCTTGTGCTCGCGCAGATCATCCATGTTGATATAGCGGTTGGCCTCCATCCAGTTTTCGTTGGTTTCGACGGCCAGCGCCCTGACCAGGCGCAGGCAGCTTTCGGCGTTCGGGAAGATGCGCACGACATAGGTGCGCCGGCGGATTTCCTCGTTGAGCCGCTCCAGCATGTTGGTGGATTTGAGATGCTTGTGGTGCTGTCTCGGCAGCCTGAAGAAGGTCAGGGTTTGTTCGATGGCATCCTCGGCCCAGCCTGTCAGGCGCGGATAGCGTGCCGACCATTTGGCAAGCCATGCGGCAAGATCAGCCCTGGCCTCTGCGAGATCGCGCCGGTCGTAGAGCCAGCGCAATTCCTGCAGGCAGTCGTCGCCGTGCTTCCTCGGCAGATGATCGAGCGCGTTCCTGAGGAAGTGCACGTAGCAGCGTTGCCAGGCGGCTTCGGGGATCACCTCGCCGATCGCTGCCACCAGGCCGTTGTGATCGTCGGACACAACCAACTCGACGCCCTTGAAGCCGCGCCGAACGCGATCAGGGTGCCGGCGCTCTTGGCGCGATCCGGCACAATATCGCGGCTAGTGCGTGGGTGAGCCGGTCGAATTTGTCGTTCGGGATGTAGTGTCCATGCTGGATCCTCCGTTAGCTGATTTGCCTGCAAGGTATATGAGTCATATGGCAATGGTTCGCAAGATCAAAAATATCATAAGCAAAACGATGACTTATCGACCTTAGACTTGCTCCGAACGCGTAAAAGCGGCCTCGGGCGGTTGCAAAATCGCTACAATCTTTATTTTTGATATCCGCTCGGTAAGGCGCTTTTCGCCTAAGCAACTAGGCGTTCTCACATTTTTTGTTCAAGAACAAGGCATCACACAACTTGCCTACGAGGCGAAAGCGCCTTAACTGTCAACGTTTACATACGCGAAAGTGCCTAAACATCCTGCCTGCTGCGGATGGAGGACGCTGACTGTAAAAGCCCGCCCAACCTTTCGGCGGGCGGGCTTCCACTGTCGGAACTGGAGAGTGTCATGTCGACAGCCCCGACAGGTCGGAAAGGGGTCGCTGGTTAGCGGCGCGAGATCAGCAGGCAGAGCCGGCGCAGGTCACGATCATAGGTGTCTTCGTTGCTAAGCACTTCGACGCAGCGCTTCTTCATCCGAGTGACCTGGGCGTTCGACATATCGCCGACAACGCTAGCCAGATTCGGGTTGCTCGAAGCGGTCGGGTTGCTGGGGTTGGCGGCTGGATTGGTTCCAACGCCGACATTTACGTCGGTACCGACCCCGGTGACGACACCGACATTGGCGCCGCCGGTGCCGATGGAAGCAGTCGCTCCGCCACTGCCGCCGACGGAGGCTCCGGCATTTGCCCCAGAACCGCCTAGGGATACGCTAGCCGTAGCGCCGCTGTTGCCGCCCACATTAGCGCTGGCGCCTCCGCTGCCGACGGATACCCCGCCGACGCCTCCGACATTAATTCCAGCTGCAGTCGCTGGCATACAAAGAATTACGAGAACAGATCCGGCAGTCAGACTGCCCGTAAGAATTTCAAAAATTCTTGCCATAGTACGCCTCCTTGTTGCCCTGCAAAGGATGGGACATTTTTTGGGATCTACGGACCCCATAGTGACGCCCTAGAGTTGAAAAACAACTTAACGGCCGCGAAAGATTCGTTCTTGGATCATTACTTAGTAATTCTCGGGAGTCAGATATAATAAAATTTTACTTTGGCTCCTACGTGATTTTTCCATTTGTCAGATAATATCATTCCATAAGCACCCCAGGTGCGGTGCAACAAGGTTCAGGGATCGACCGTCCGGCGATCAGTAAGCGGCTACTACCGCCGATCGGACATACAACGCTATATTAGCACCTTTTGACGAACCCGACCGGCGGGCCGAGCCAGAATCCCGTCAGCGCAAAACCTGCAAAATCGCTTCCGATGCTCGCCATTGACTAGCACGGAGGAAGTTCTGAGCGCCAAACACGGTGACCATCAA
The DNA here is from genome assembly GCF_057786115.1 of Mesorhizobium sp. P170090. Classification (NCBI taxonomy): domain Bacteria; kingdom Pseudomonadati; phylum Pseudomonadota; class Alphaproteobacteria; order Hyphomicrobiales; family Phyllobacteriaceae; genus Mesorhizobium; species Mesorhizobium sp. P170090. The sequence continues at coordinate 1,748,121 of NZ_JBYNWH010000001.1, read as the reverse complement.
CCCACGGCCGCTGGTAACTGTCGACGTCGAGCATTTCGCCTGGTTGAAAGCTATGTGGCGCCGAAGCGGAAGAAAACACTGCAGACCCCGTTTCCTAAAATCGTATCAGGGCATTAGCAGTGACGCCGAGCGGCCGCCGACCTATCGATTAACTTGGTCCGGAGCCAGAGCGTTATAAAGGAGCAAACACGCCAGAAGTGAGATGACGCTGCCTAGCAGTTGGTCTGCCGTCAGGCCGGAAAAATAAACGAGATCGAACGCCAGTACAGCCATCGCTCTAGCCACTCATGAATTGAAAACCTAACGAGCTGGTCACCAAGTCCGGCCTGCTCAAGTACGACTGACGCAAGCGGCTCTCAGTCCTGGGCGTTGTCCTTGGTCCGTGTGAGGCGGCTTTCGCCTTCCTCCGGGCCGAAGCAGCTTTCGAAATCATTGCAGTCCCGGCAACTGGGGGAGCTGCACAGCGAAAAGCCTTCGGCCTCGCAGAGCTTTCGGTAAAAGTATTTTTTCCATTTCATGTTTTGGGTGTTGCCGGCCGCCAGCGTCGGAAAATGCGAGGCGAGCAGGCGGGCGAGGTCGCTTCGACTAAAAAGGCCAAGGTCTTGCCAGAGGTGGTCATTGCGCATGGCACGCCGGGCGATGATCTTGGCGAAGCGGGCGCTTGCCTTGTCGTCGGGCCGGGCATGCGCCAGCAGCAGTCCGCGCAGAAGTTCTTCTTCCAGATCCGGCTCGGGCTCGCTCCCCTCTTGCAAGGCAAACGCGTTGATAGGAAAAGCAGGGAAACAGCGGACCAGGACATCGCGCAACTCGGCGCGCGAAAGTCCGGTTGCCTCCGTCGCCGTCGCCTCGCCGGCCTCGATCTCCTCGAGCGCACGTGAAAGCACACAGGCAAGCACATGCTGGTCGAACCTCCTCTCCAGCTGCGGCCATTGGCCGGTGGTGAGCCGGGCATAATGTTGGGCAAATATGGTGCGTTCTCCTGGTTTCGCCCTATCAAATTCTGCAGAGACCCGGCCTGCCGCAACATGGGTCGGGCAGTTCTTCGGCGTGGCACTCCGGGTCGCCTCGCGTCGAGTAGTTCGGCAATTCTCGTCTGGTCCATCGGCTCTGACGCGATCCTGTGATTCGAAGAGGTTCGCGAACCCCTGCCCTGCCGTTTGCGCCTCACGGGGAACACTGGCGCCGGAATTGCCCCGCAGAGTTGGACGTGAACCGTGCGGGACAGAGGTCGCGTGCTGAGTGCGGCCACATGGTTCAAGCCGCCAGACTCACGGTTGAATGAGGCCGATTCAAAACGCGCAGGGGGTGAGTTCCAGCGCACGTTCAGGACAGGATCGCACGCCTCGTGATGCAGGCAGTTCCTCCCCTTCCGCAACTTCAATGTCACCAGGCAGGATGTAACCGTCATTATCGAGTTTGAAGATGTCCGGCGCTTGCGCCGCGCATCGCGCGTGGCCCTGGCATTTGGCCCTTTGGACGATGATGCGCATGGCGCTGCCTCCATTGTCTGTGCCCGGCTCGGGGCGGGCCTAAGACCAGTCCAGGATCAAATTTTCGATCCCGAACACATGGCCGCCAGAAGTTATCGGCGCCGTACCCTGCTTGATCCTGAAAGCCGGGATGCGCGCCAGCCACTCCTCCAGGCCAATGACAATCTCCCGCCGGGCAAGGTGTGAGCCAAGGCAACGGTGGGGACCATAGCCAAACGCTGCGTGGCGGTTGTCCTCCCGCTCCAAATCAATCGTGTTGGGGCATTCGAATTCCGCCGGGTCACGATTGGCAATCATCGTGGCGCAGGAAACATAGTCCCCCTTCCGGATCGGCGCGCCTTCGAAGTCGATATCTTTCGTGGCCACGCGGATTAACTGAATGGGCGGATAGGCCCGCAGCAATTCTTCGGTTGCGAGCGGGATGCGGTCCGGTTCGCTCCGCAGCAATTGCTGATCTTTGAGGTTGCGTGCGAGGTACGCCAAGTCAAAGCCTATAGCTGCTGCGACCGTGTCGAGCCCAGCGACGAAGACAAGCACGCCGATGCCGCGGACTTGGGTGTCCGTCAGCCGGCGGCCCTCGACCTGTGCCTGCACGATAAAGGTCATGAAATCGTCAACCGCCTCGTCGCGGCGCATGGCTGCAAGTTCGTCGATGAATGCCACGATCGTCCGGGCAGCCACAGGTCGTTCCTTATCGTCGCCGTGGAGCAGATCTTTCCCCCAGCCAACGAATGTATCGAGTCGGTCATCAGGCAACCCCAGAAAGCGAAGAAAGGTGCTCACCGCGAAAGGAAAGGCAAAATCCTTCATCACCTCGCAGCTTGTTCCCGACGCGGCGATCCTTTCGATCAGCTCGACCGCCCGTTCGCGGACAGCCGGTTCCAAAGCCAACACCCGCTTTGGCGAAAGCAGCGGATTGAGCAGTGAGCGAAAGACGCCATGGGCCGGTGGATCGAGCTCAAGCGGGATCGTCGGCCAGTTTTCACCCAGTATGGAGGAGAAGATGCTGCGATGGCTGGAAAAAGTCTCTGCGTCCTGCAGCACCTTCCGCTGGTCCGCGGCACGGGTGATGACCCAGGTACCCCGGCCATCTTGCGTGTTGTAGCGGGAGTAAAAGATCGGAGGCCCGTCATGTACGCAAGCGACAGCTGCGTGTGGATCCCCGTTGGGTGTTGGTGGCATCCCTGGCGATGTAAACAGGCTGAAGTCCCTCACCATTTCGGGCGGGACATGATCTGGAACGGGGTTGGTCGCCATTTTGTTTTCTCTACATTGGCGTTCATGGCTCGATTGAGATTGCACCGCTGTTCATAAAGTCGATTTCCAGCATGGGCACGTCTCTTGTCGGGTGCCTTCTAAATTCTGTCGCCTGATACAGCCCACCTGCACCAGCGCGGATGAGATGGGTTGCGAAGTCGATCAGAGGGGCATCTCCGCCGCGCTCCGGTCATGAAGCAAAGCCGCCGCTTATCCCCGTTAGGGTTGAGAGACTGGTCAATCCACCTCTGCCCTGCTGATCAAATTGTCGAAGCAACTCGCGTGCCGGATAGGGGTAGCCATGGCGCTGCACCAAGCAATGCCAGCCTGCGCTGGGCCCGCCGCTGATGATCACCTGTCCATCATTCTTATGACAACGTCCGACAACCGACATCCGTGGTCGGTTTTGTCGAGCCCGCGACATCGGGCTGTTCGGCTTGGCTGTTGCGGCACAGCCTGCCGGTCGACGAGCGAGTAGATCGCCCGCACGGCCCGGATTGAGCAACGACGCGATCCAGCGCAAGGATCGGGTGCGGTCCGAGAAGACCCGACGGCGCTTGCGCGAGTATCAAAAAGGTCAAGCCGCGCTTCGGTTCGGCGCTGATGGCGTATGCGTTTTATCGGAGGCGCTGCAAGGCTTTTCGATCAGACGGCGATGCACTCGTGCGCACGGTCCGGTCGGCCACCAGCTTGACTGTATAAATGCGGTCCATTCCGGCGTGCATCACCTGACCATGCGCATGCGCTACGACGGCAGTCCTTTCCGCTCATGGACCTAAATTTGCTCGCGAGCCGCTGTCGGAACGTGGTGCTGAGTCCTATCGCGGTCGGTTCAATCCGAGGACCTGTCGGCAGTCAACACACCCCTGGAGGTCGGACCGGGAACGCGTGGCAAACTCTCGGCCAGAAACCGCCAGTCGCTGCCCTCGCGTTCGCCTTCCTTGCGCGTGCCGAAGAACTGGATGATCATCTTGCCGTCCGCGCCATAAGCTTCAATGGACGTGACGTGACCATCCCTCGTCGGCTTGCGCACGGCCCAGACCTCGCGGATGAGATGGGTCCTAAGATGCAGATGGAAGGTCTCTTCGAGCACATTGATCCGCGGCCCGATCTGCTTGACCGACCTGATCGGGCCGGAATGGATCTGAATGCAACCACGATTGCCGACAAAGCACATGATCGGCATCTCGTCTTCGGCCGCCTGTTGGAACAGGGCGCCAACGGCATCATTGTCGAGTGCCCAGGCGTCATCCTCGTCGGCCATACGCATCGCCTGGCAGCGGCTGAGCTTCAGTGTCTTCAACATATGGTAGAACTGATGCACGTCGCTTAGCCGGCCCCAGTGCTCGCGTAGGTCGTCGACCGTGTTGGCGTGGTCTGGACTCACTGCGTTATCGGGCGCCCCGCTCGCCTCGAGCGATATGATCGGCTCCTGGTCGGAGGATACAAGCTCTGCCGTCAGATCCTGATAGGCCTGCAGGTTCGAGGCGGGCGTGAGATGAGCTTTGTGCATCGCCTCGCCGGTGGCATCAAAGAATTGAAGGCTGCGGCGGATCTCGGCTCCCTCGCGCTTCTCGACGGCGAAGCCATACGCCCACGCTTTCGGGAAGATGCGCAGGTCGATCTCGTCGCCGAGCAGTATGGCATGCATGTTGCCGGTGACCACTTTGCCGTAGACGCCAATCTTTTGGTGCACGGCACTTTCGTTGCTGGTGACCGCCATCACCTCGCCGACCGCTTCGAGGCCGGTCAGCAGATCATCGACGCGCGGCTCGATGCGCACCGCGCCGTGACCACAATGCGCCGCGACGAACTCGGCTTCCGAAATGCCCAATCGAGCGGCGAGATCATGCTCCCGGATCTTCGGATTGTCTTTGCACGCCCGCCGGATTTCGTCGGGCGACGGTTTCTCGCGTTGGTCCATGCTTACCCCTGTTTCTACGACGTGTGAGGATCATCTGCCCTGCCCGGGAATCTTCAGCCGATAAGGCGCGCCGAAATGCTCGATCCTGATCTGCTGCTGGCCCATGAACAAGGTGTCGCTGGACAGCGTGCGCACGGCGTCGCACCCGTGCGAAAACCAGCGAGCAGCCACATGCCGATGGCATGCCATCGAGCCGGTCGGCGGCTACTGGGCGGTGGTGAGCGAGTGTGGATGTTGTCGCAATCGGCCAAGCGGGCATTCGGATGCCATGGGCGGCGCTGCTTTGCCAAACAACGCGTATCTGACCACGGTCCTGACATGTTGGTCCCCTGCTTCGCCCCATCCATCGCGATGGCACCTATCGCATGATTGTGGATCGGCATGCTCTTGCCGTCTCGCCAAACGGAGCTTCAAAAACCGTGCCAATTGCGCCGAGCAAGCTCAGAAGAAGTTCTGTATTTGGTGATGTGAGTTCAACCAAGAACTCAGGCCCAACATCCCTCGTGGCTGACCCGACAAACCCGACAGCACGTGTCGATTGGCCGACACCTTCTCAGCAATGCACTCACAAGAAGCACCAGTGTGAGAGATGCCGCGCTGTGTTGAAACGTTTTTTGGCTTTGGCACGGTGCATGCGACGTGATGGGCAAGCAGGTCCCGGACTGAGGAGAATGGAGCCATGATTACGCTCACCGACAACGCTGTTGCCGCCTTCAAGACTGCTCTTTCCCGCGCCAGCGAGCCGGCGGACGGCTTTCGCATTATGGTCGAGGCCGGCGGCTGCGCCGGCTTCAAATACTTAATGGGCCTGGAGAGCGTGTCGCGCGAGGGCGACGCGATCACTGACACAGATGGGGTCAAGCTGTTCGTGGACGCGGGCTCCCAACCCCATGTAGCCGGCATGACCGTCGACTTCCTCACCGGGCTCCAATCTTCCGGTTTTGTCTTCGATAACCCCAATGCGCGCGAAAAGTGCGGCTGCGGCAAGTCCTTCAGTTAAACGCCCGAAGCGCCTGTGCGGCCGACAGAGTGATTTTGCGGCAGAGGAGACTTATATGGCCGGCACAACAGATGCCCCCGTCCTAAAAAATAAGACAAGGTCAAAGCCGATCTCGGGACCGCCATTCGCTCCCAGTAGGATTCAAAGAACGTCGCCTCCCGAAGCAGCTCGGTTCCTGGTGGCACCCGAGCTGCTTGCGGACAAATCGCGCCGCTGCGCCAAATTCGGCTCATCGGTAGCGTTATCGCGTTCGGGCGGCCTTACCTGCGGGCTGACCTACGGCCACTGCGAACATGTCCATATCGACGGAGATCCGGTTTACGTCAAACACTCCGGGCGCCTGCGCGCGCTGCCAGTTCAAATGATCATCAACGGCATGCGCCAGAGGCTCAACGAGTCGGTCTAGCGCTCGCGTCATTCTGTTTAACTGAGGATCGCACCTATGAAGCCTGTCTACCTCGACAACAACGCAACCACACGGGTCGATCCTGAGGTCGTGCAAGCGATGTTGCCGTTCTTTAGGGATCAATTCGGCAACCCTTCGTCGGCACACGCTCTTGGCGCCTCAGTCAGTGCGGCGGTGAGAAAGGCGCGGAGGCAGTTGCAAGCTCTGATCGGCGCGGAGTTCGAGGATGAGATCACTTTCACCTCGGGTGGGACAGAAAGCGACAATGCAGCGCTTCTTTCAGCGCTCAAGGCGGCGCCCAACCGAACCGAGATCGTGACGTCCGCGGTCGAGCATCCCGCCGTGCTGACGCTCTGCGCGCATCTTGAGAAGACCCGCCGCCTCAAGGTGCACAGGATCCCGGTGGATTGCCGTGGTCGGCTCGATCTCGACGCCTATATGGCCGCCCTCACCCCACAGGTTGCAATCGTGTCAATAATGTGGGCGAACAACGAGACTGGTGTGATCTTCCCCGTGGCAAGGCTTTCCGAGTTGGCCAAGGAAGTGGGCGCCCTATTCCATACCGATGCTGTGCAGGCGGTCGGCAAGCTTCCGATGGACCTGAAGTCGACCGCAATCGACATGCTGTCGCTCTCCGGCCACAAGCTGCACGGGCCGAAAGGGATCGGTGCGCTTTTCGTAAAACGTGGCGTCGATTTCCATTCGCTGATCAAGGGGGGTCACCAAGAGCACAACCGGCGTGCTGGCACCGAGAATACGCCCGGCATAGCCGGGCTCGGCACGGCGGCCGAACTCGCCTTGAAATTCATGGACGACGAGACCACACGGGTAAAGTCGCTCCGCGATCGCCTGGAGGGCGGGATCCTTCAGCGCATCCCAAGCACCTGTGTCACTGGTGATCCCTTGCAACGGTTGCCCAACACCGCAAACATCTCCTTCGAACATGTCGAAAGTGATGGAATTCCACTTCTCCTCAGCCGCATTGGCATCGCGTGTTCCTCTGGCTCGGCCTGCACCTCCGGCTCTCTGGAACCAAGCCATGTCCTAAGCGCGATGAAAACGCCACACGCGGCAGTCCGCTTCTCCTTGGCGCGGGACAACAGCGAAGAGGACATCGACCGGGTGCTCGAGGTCATGCCGGGAATCGTGGGGAAGCTGCGCAGCTTTTCCGGTTCTGGGCCGGGTAGTCCGGTCTATGCGTGAGCCGCAGAAGAACAGGCTGCCTGTCATGACCGGTCATGTCTCCCTCAACGATACGACCTTGCGCGATGGCGAGCAGGCGCCGGGCGTCGCCTTCACCACGACGGAAAAGCTGGAGATCGCTGAGTCTCTTGCGGCGGCCGGCGTGACAGAGATCGAGATCGGCACGCCGGTCATGGGCGTCGACGAGATGGAAACAATTCGCGCCGTGGTAGCGCGGCGTCTTCCGGTTCGGCTCATGGCCTGGTGCCGGATGACGTCGTTGGATCTCGATGCAGCGATCGAGAGCGGCGTCCAAGCGGTCAATTTGTCGCTGCCTGCGTCGGACATCCAACTTGCCGCCAAGCTCGGCCTCGACAAGGCGGGAGCGCTCCAGGTCATCGATCATATGGTCAGGCGCGCCGCCGATGCCGGCTTCTTCGTCGCGGTGGGCTGCGAGGATGCCTCGCGGGCCAATCGGGATCATCTCGCCCGCGTCATCGAGACGGCCGCACGCGCCGGCGCAAGCCGCGTGAGGCTGGCCGACACAGTCGGTGTTCTCGACCCGTTTTCGACCTTCGAACTTGTCGCCCAGCTCGTGGTGCAGTCTCCAATCGACCTTGAATTTCATGCGCACAACGATCTCGGACTTGCTGGCGCCAACACGCTGGCTGCGATCCGCGCAGGCGCGCGCCATGCCTCCGTCACCGTCCTGGGGCTCGGCGAGCGTGCGGGCAATGCCGCGCTGGAGGAGGTGGCCGCCGCAATGGCAGTCTTCGACGGCGCAGACACCGGCATTGAGCTGACCGCATTGCCCGGCCTCGCCGCCCAGGTGGCTTGGGCCGCCCGCCGGCAGACCGCAGCCACTAAGCCGGTCGTCGGCGCCGATGTTTTCACCCACGAATCCGGCATTCACGTCGCAGGGCTGCTGAAGGACTCGCGTACTTATCAGGGGCTCGATCCGACTCTCGTGGGCCGCTGCCGGCGGATCGTCATCGGCAAGCATTCCGGCGCCACTGCGATTGCCCATGTGCTGAGCGAAAGCGGTCGCGATCTCGACCCGGATCTGGCAGCCGCGATGGTGGCCCGCGTCCGACGCGAGGCGGCCGAGACCAAATCGACCGTCACTGCAACTCGACTGGTCGAGCTCTACGATGGAATGTGCAGCGAGGCATCTCTCATCGAGCTGTGCGGGTCCAAGTCAGCCGTGCGCGAGCGCACAGAGGCCACAGTTTTGCGACCAGGAAGAATGCAATGAATTGTTCCGCTGACAGCCGCCCCATGGATGTCACCGACATCCTCGCACGACTGAAGCGCTTGTCGGCTGCAGAGGAATTCTTCTCAGTCCTAGGCGTCGCCTATGACCCGAAGGTACTGAATGTCTCGCGGCTCCATATCATGAAGCGTGTGGGCCAATACCTCGCCGAAGAAGATTTCTCCGGTCTGCCCGACCAGGTGATTGCCGCGAGGGTGCGCGCGACGCTCGAACGAGCTTACGAGGACTTTGCGATTTCCTCGCCGCTCACGCATCGGATTTTCAAGGTGCTCAAGGACCACGATCCGAACAAACCTGCCGCGCCGGGTCACACCTTTGTTCCGTTCGACTCGGTACTGAAGCGGTTCGGACGGGAATGATCGGCGACAACGGTGCGACGCGACAATGTCGAGCAGCCGCCAAATCCGGTCATCACCACAGCGCCGTCAGAAGCAACCAGCCGAAGTTGTAGGAAAGGGGGAGCGCAAGAGACTTGGCACGAATAATGCGGACAAAGGAGATAACCGCAATGCCGGACCCGGACACGAGCCTAGAGAAACCGCCAATGCACATCGTAATCTGCATCAAGCAGGTGCCGGACTCGGCACAGATAAGGGTCCATCCGGTCACGAACACGATCATGCGCCAGGGTGTTCCGACCATCATCAACCCTTACGACCTGTTCGCCCTCGAAGAAGCGCTCAGACTGCGCGACGCCCATGGTGGCGAAGTCACTGTGCTCACCATGGGTCCGCCCATGGCAGAGGACGCGCTGCGCAAGGCGCTCGGTTACGGCGCCGACCGAGCGGTGCTCTTGACCGACCGCTATTTTGCCGGCTCCGACACGCTGGCAACCTCGTTCGCCCTTTCCCAGGCAATCGCGAAGATTGGCGAGACGTTCGGCACGCCAGACCTCGTCTTCACCGGCAAGCAGACGATCGATGGCGACACCGCCCAGGTCGGGCCCGGCATCGCCAAGCGCCTCGGACTCCTGCAACTGACCTATGTCGCGAAGATCCCTTCTGTCGACCTTGCTGCACGCGAGATCAAGGTCGAGCGCCGTTCCGAAGGCGGCACACAGATGCTGAAGAGCAGGCTCCCTTGCCTCATCACCATGCTGGAAGGCACAAACGAGATCCGCCGGGGCTCGATCCAGGACGCCTTGTGCGCCGCGCGCAGCCAGGTCTTGAAATGGAGCGCGGCCGACGCCGGCATTGAGGATCTCACCAAATGCGGCCTGCGCGGTTCACCGACCGTCGTCAAACGTGTTTTCGCCCCTCCTGCTCGAGCTGAAAAGGCGACACAAATCGACACCGCCGAGAAGGCCTTGCGCGATGTCGCTGACGAACTCATCACCGCAATCTTCACCCGCCAGCCGGCGCTGGAACATGAGCTCGCCTTTAACGGCGGCGCGTGACGGCAAGGAGCAAAACGATGTCGACCGCGAACGGAGAAACCCCTCGCCCTGCCGCCGGCCGCGCCGGCATAAAGAAGGAGTTGCCCGCCCATTTCAAGGACTATCGGCACGTTTGGGTTTTCATCGAGCTCGAACGTGGCGAGGTCCATCCGGTGTCATTCGAACTGCTCGGCGAAGGCCGCAACTTAGCAGACAAGCTTCAGGTCCAGCTTGCAGGCGTCGTGCTTGGACCGCCGGGAGAGGCCGTCGGGAACGCCGTTGCCGAAGCATTCGCGTATGGCGCTGACCTTGTCTACATCGCCGAGGCGCCCCTGCTCGCCGACTATCGGAATGAACCTTTCACCAAGGCGCTGACGGATCTGGTCGATACCCACAAACCCGAAATCCTTCTTCTCGGTGCCACCACACTGGGCAGGGATCTTGCCGGCTCCGTGGCGACGACCTTGCAGACGGGGCTCACGGCCGACTGCACCGAACTCGATGTGGATACCGACAGTTCGCTCGCCGCCACGCGTCCGACTTTCGGCGGTTCCTTGTTGTGCACGATCTATACGCTCAATTTCCGCCCGCAGATGGCGACCGTGCGGCCGAGGGTCATGCCCATGCCGCAGCGGACGGATAAACCGGTCGGGCGTGTCATCCGGCACAAGCTTTCGCTTGCCGAGGACGAGATCGCTACCAAAGTCCTCGGCTTCCTGCCGGACAATCAGTCGGCGAAGGCAAACCTTGCCTATGCCGACGTCGTGGTTGCGGGAGGCCTTGGTCTTGGCGCGGCGGAGAACCTGCAGCTTGTGAAGAACCTCGCACGAGCAATCGGCGCCGAGCACGGCTGTTCGCGTCCGTTGGTCCAGAAGAGCTGGATGCCAGCTGATCGGCAGATCGGCCAAACTGGCAAGACGATCCGGCCGAAGCTTTACATAGCGGCCGGGATTTCCGGCGCCGTCCAGCATCGGGTTGGCGTGGAGGGGGCGGATCTCATCGTGGCCATCAACACCGACCCGAACGCGCCGATTTTCGATTTCGCTCACCTCGGAATCGTCACCGACGCGATCCGCTTCCTGCCCGCACTGACGGAAGCCTTCACCCGGCGGCTGTCGCCCCACAGTCGCGATAAGCTTTCGAGCTAAGGGGATGGACATGATCGAGGAAAACTTCGACGCCATTGTTGTTGGGGCAGGCATGTCCGGAAACGCAGCTGCTTACACCATGGCCAGCCATGGCCTGAAGGTGCTGCAGTTGGAGCGCGGTGAATATCCGGGCTCCAAGAATGTCCAGGGTGCCATCATGTACGCGAACATGCTGGAGAAGATCATCCCGGATTTCCGGGATGATGCGCCTCTCGAGCGGCATTTGGTTGAACAGCGGCTTTGGGTGATGGACGACACATCCCATACAGGGATTCACTATAGGTCGGACGACTTCAATGAGGCGAAGCCCAACCGATACACGATCATCCGTGCCCAGTTCGATAAATGGTTTTCGCGTAAGGTGCGCGCGGCCGGCGCGACCGTTCTGTGCGAGACGACCGTGACGGAACTCATCCGTGATGCCAATGACAGGGTGATCGGCGTCCGCACAGACCGGGCGGGCGGAGCCATCTACGCGGACGTGGTCGTTCTCGCAGAAGGTGTCTGCGGCCTGCTTGGCACTCGAGCCGGCCTGCGCGAGATGCCAAAGCCGCAAACCGTGGCCCTCGCCGTCAAGGAAATGCATTTCTTGCCCGAAGAGGTCATTGAGCAGCGGTTCGGCGTAAAGGGCGATGAGGGCTGCGTGATCGAGGCGGTGGGCACGACCTCCCGCAGCATGGCCGGGCTCGGCTTCCTCTATACCAACAAGGAGTCCATCTCACTGGGCATTGGCTGCCTCGTCTCCGATTTTGCCGCGATGGTCGAGAGCCCCTACGTTCTCCTTGATGCCTTGAGGAGCCATCCTTCGATCCGGCCGCTGATCGCCGGCTCGGAAGTGAAAGAATATTCCGCACACCTCATTCCCGAAGGCGGCTACAAGGCTATTCCGCAGCTCTTTGGCGATGGTTGGGTCGTGGTCGGCGATGCCGCGCAACTGAACAACGCCATTCACCGCGAGGGTTCGAACCTCGCCATGACCTCCGGCCGCATTGCGGCTGAGGCAATCGTCGAGGTCAAGAGCCGCAACGGTCCGATGAACAAACGGAATCTCGCCCTTTACAAAGCCATGCTGGACAAGTCCTTCGTGGTCAAGGACCTGAGGAAATACAAAGACATGCCGGCCTTGCTCCACACCAATTCATGCAATTATTTCACGACTTATCCGCGGTTGATGTCGCAAGCTGCGCAGAACTTCATGCGTGTCGACGGCACGCCGAAGATCGAGAAGGAAAAGGCGACCACGGCGGCCTTCATCAAGGCGCGCTCGCGCTGGGGGCTGGTCAGCGACGCGGTCCGCCTTGCATTGGCGTGGCGCTGAGGGGAGACGAAATGACCAGCGCAGCGACGAAGTCACGTGTCGAGGACAAGCTTTACCAGAACCGCTACTTGGTGGATTCCGGCCGCCCGCACATCAAAGTGCGACCGCACCAGAAGCCGAGCGCGAATTTGCTCGCGCTGACCCACGTCTGCCCGGCGAAATGTTATGAGTTGAACGACAAGGGTCAAGTGGAGATCACTGCCGACGGCTGCATGGAGTGCGGCACCTGCCGGATTTTGTGCGGGACGACTGGTGAGATCGAGTGGAACTATCCACGCGGCGGTTTCGGAATCCTCTTTAAATTCGGATGACCGGCGCACGCATGACCTAAGCAGATACCGCGCTCAGGGACTCTACGATATGTGAAGGTGCTGACCGCGCCAAGCGAGCTGGAGATTGCGCTCGCCATACGCTGGCCAATTGTCGTGAACGTCCTGCCCACGTTTCTGCAGACGGGTGATGGAGAAGTCGTCGTCTGGACGCTGAAGGAGAGCCGGAGATTGCCGCCACTGCCGGCAATACCCACGCACCTCAATCAGCCACTCGCCACCTCATACCACTGGCCGTAACACATCGAGCGAATTGCGGCTGCCGGCCAGTCGCATCGGCGCCTCCGCAGCAAGGTATCTCCCCCTTACGGCCGGCGTCCGAACCATGGCGCTTGTCGCCCGCATCTGACGGAACGCTAGTGGCTGATCGACGCGATTGACAAGGCCGGTTGGGTTTTGCCAGGGCGGCTCGTATCCTTGGCCTCACGCCCTGGAAAATCGGCTACGCCCTGCGCCGGCATGGTAACAAGGTGAAGAAATTCCAGACGTCGTGATGACGTCAAGCGTAAGCAGCCCGGAGTGGTCTCGCTCACACTCTGCGCGCCCGAGGCTGCTAGCTTCGCGACCCTATTTGCCTGTCCACTGTCGTAAGCCCGACAAAGGTGTGTCGGAGCAATCCGAAGGAATCTGACACGAGAAGCCTATTCGTGAACCGAAACAGCTCTTTGAGCTGGCATAGCTCTTGCGCTTTGAACTGCGACATCACGCAGCAACGGAGCCGTTCATGTCTGCACCGGCAATTTCGCTTGAGAGCCTCAGCACGACATTCGGTGACCAGTTGCTTGGCACCATGAAACCCGGTGGCTGCGCGTCTTCGTCCTGCGGCTCGTCGACAAAGCCCGACGACACGGATCCGGCTGTCTGGGAGAAGATCAAGGATCACCCCTGCTTTTCAGAAGAGGCGCATCACTATTTCGCGCGTATGCACGTCGCGGTCGCGCCGGGCTGCAACATCCAGTGCAACTACTGCAATCGCAAATATGACTGCGCCAACGAAAGCCGGCCTGGGGTGGCCTCTGAAAAGCTGACGCCCGAACAGGCGCTACGCAAGGTGATCGCGGTCGCCAACGAGGTGCCGCAGCTTTCCGTGCTCGGCATCGCCGGACCGGGCGACGCCTGCTACGACTGGAAGAAGACGAAGGCGACCTTCGCCAGGGTCGCCAGGGAAATCCCAGACATCAAGTTTTGCATATCCACGAATGGGCTGGCGCTGCCCGACCGTGTCGATGAGCTTGCTGACATGAATGTCGATCACGTGACGATCACGATCAACATGGTCGACCCTGAGGTCGGTGCAAAGATCTATCCTTGGATCTTTCACGATCATCGCCGCTACGTCGGCATTGAAGCCACCCGGATCCTGCACCAACGGCAGATGTTGGGCCTGGAGATGCTGACCGCGCGGGGCATCCTCACCAAAATCAACTCGGTGGTGATCCCAGGCGTGAACGATGAGCATCTGATCGAGGTGAATAGATGGGTTAAGGAGCGAGGCGCGTTCCTGCACAACCTTATGCCGCTGATTTCGGACCCGGCACACGGCACGCATTACGGACTGAGCGGGCAGCGCGGCCCAAACGCAATGGAGATGAAGGCTCTTCAGGATCGTGTCGAAGGTGGCGCCCAGTTGATGCGGCACTGCCGGCAGTGCCGGGCAGATGCCGTGGGCCTGCTCGGAGAAGATCGTGGCCAGGAATTCACAGTCGACCGGATTCCCGGCGAGGTCACCTACGATGCCAGCAAACGCAAGGCCTATCGGGAGCTGGTCGCGGAGGAGCGCCGTGATCACGTCGAGGCTAGGAGAGAAGCGATCGGATTGGTCAAGGCAGCGAGCCGCGGCAAGTCCCTTCTCTTCGCGGTAGCGACCAAGGGCGGCGGCCGCGTCAATGAGCATTTCGGCCATGCGAAGGAATTCCAGGTTTATCAAGCCTCGCTGAAAGGGATCAGCTTCGTCGGGCATCGGAAGGTGGACAAGTATTGCCTCGGCGGCTGGGGCGCAGAAGCCGCCCTCGATGGCGTCATCGCAGCGCTTCAAGGCATAGATATCGTGCTGTGCGCCAAGATCGGAAATTGCCCGCAGGATCAGCTCGCGGAGGCCGGAATCAGAGCCACCGACGCCTGTGCCCATGACTATATCGAGACAGCAATCAGCGCGATTTACATCGCCGCGTCTGGGACCCCCACACTCGCGGCGACGGCCTGAGCTGTCTCATTCATTCGGACCAGGAGTTAAAATGGCTTTCAAGATCATCGCATCCCAATGCACCCAATGCGGCGCCTGCGAATTCGAATGTCCTTCGGGCGCGATCAAGTTCAAAGGCGAGAGCTACGTGATCGAGTCACAGAAGTGCACCGAATGCGAGGGGGTCTTCGATGCGCAGCAATGTGCCTCGGTATGTCCGGTGCCGAAGACCTGCGTTCCTGCGTAACGGACATTGGACTGCCGACATGGTTGGGGGCTGCCTACGCAGGACGCCTGGAACGCCTTGTTCGCAATCTCAGCCGCAAGAGAAATCAGGGAACGGACATGTCGCTCGGACGCGAAGAGGAGATCGAAATCCGCAGGCCTCCACGATTTATGCCGGGAGAGCGGGTACGTGCCACTCGCCACATAAAGAATGACGGCACCTATCCTGGCAGGGAGATCGGCGAAAATCTCGTGCGGAAGGGGGACGAGGGATATGTGCGCGACATTGGCACCTTTCTCCAGCAGTTCTTCATCTATGCGGTCGAGTGGATCGACCGTGGCACCGTCGTCGGTATGCGAGCGCGTGAACTGATGAGCCTCGACAAGGCCGAGGCGCCCTGCAGTGCTGAAAGCAATACCAATGAAGGGACGGCCAGATGAAAGTCATGATCCGCAGGACCGATGCTGGTTTGTCGGCGTATGTCCCCAAAAAGGACCTCGAAGAGCCGATCATCAAACTGGAGAAGGAAGAGTTGTGGGGCGGAACGGTCACGCTCAGGAACGGGTGGCGGCTCCTCCTACCCGATCTCCCACATGATACGCGTCTGCCGATCACCGTCGAGGCAAGGAAGATTTCCGAAGAGGGCTGATGCTGCCCCTAGGTGCGTCGCGAGGAAACGAGATGAACACGATCCTGACATCGGGCCACCTCGTCATTGTGCGGGACAGTTTTGCTGAAAAGCTGCTTGACCTGGCGAAGGGAGCGCTCGCCGCCGATGAGGTGATCCCCTATCTCGGTCCGGGTCTTCTTGAGTTGAACTGTGTGGAACCGCCTGTGCCGCATACCCCGGAGGTTGTTGCCGCGGCACTCAACGCACGGGCTCCTGCCCCTTCCAGGATCCGCACCAATATGTGGTCGGTTGCGCAGTTCATCGAACAGCGCCGGCATCGCCGGACCCTTCAAGCTTGGATGACCGACATATTCGCAGCGCCGGTGGGGCCGACCCCCTTCCACGCCTGGCTCGCAAGGCTGCCACTCTCCCTCATCATCGACAGCTGGTATGACAGCGCGATGCGCACGGCTCTGGTAGAGACGGGCCGAACGGACGTCGTTGAGATACAAGGCGTCACGCGCGCGAATGAAATCGGCAACATTTGGACGAAAACCTACGATTTGTCCGGGAGGGAGCTCGATCCCCGATTGGGGGCCAAGACGGTTCTCTATTCACCTCACGGGAGTATTACGCCCGCGCAAAACTTTCTCGTCGCAGATTCCGACTACGTCGAAGTCCTGTCCGAAATTGATATCCAGACACCGATCCCAGACGCTGTGAAGGAACGGCGCATCACCCGTGGATTTTTCTTCGTTGGCTGCCGCTTCAACGATCAGATGCTGCGCACCTACGCCAGACAGATCATGAAGCGCTCCCGCGGTCCCTATTGCACCGTAATGGACGCCGAAACCCTGACCAGAAACGAAGCGCGTTTCCTTGCGGCAAGCGGAATCACGGTGATCGACATGCCAGTAGGTCAAGCGGCGGCTCGGCTTGTGGGAACGGGCACGGCTGCAGGTTGAGGACGGGATTAACAATGGCGGATGCCTTTGATGATGTCTGCTTCGGCTTTCCTCGAAGGCGCAAAATGCAGTCGGGAATACACCCGTGAACAGTGAAGCTGTCGGCGGCGCAACGAACGCACTGAATTCGTTGGCCCATGTTGAAGCGGCGCGCTGGGGCCGGGATTTGAGTACGCTGTTGCGCATCACGCGTATGAATCTGCGCCATCCGTGGCAGGTTGCCCTCGCTATGGGCTCGACGATCATGGCGGCAATCCTCCAGTTGCTCATTCCCCAGCTTCTCGGCCGGGCTGTCGACCAGACCCAGACAGCTATCGGGGGCGGTGTCGCGGGGGCCGCGGCAGGACAAGCGCTCTGGGCCCCGGCTCTCCTGCTGCTCGCCGTCAGCGCGCTACGCGGCGTTTTCACGATGGCGCAGAACTATTTTGCCGAAGCCGTCGGGCATCATGTCGCGTACGAATTGCGGCTCGCCTACTACGACAAGATCCAGCGTCTCAGCTTTTCCTTTCACGACCGGGTCCATTCAGGCGATCTGATAACCGCCGGAATGCTCGATCTCGAAGGCGTGCGGATGTATTTTTCCACCGGGCTCATGCGGGTGCTCCTGCTGGCGATGCTGATCGGGATTGGCGCTTACATGATGATCTCGACCGATCCCGTGCTCGGCTTGGCCGCGCTCAGCTTCGTGCCTTTTGTCGCTTGGCGCTCATCGACCACACAGCTTAGGCTGCGCGCCACCTGGCTCGACCTCTATGAGCGCCTTTCGGTACTAAGCCGCGTGATGAAGGAAAATCTCGCAGGTATCCGTGTGGTCCGCGCTTTTGCGGCTCAATCCTATGAGATGCTGAAGTTCGACGGCGCTTCCAAGAACGCGCTCGACCTCGCCAACGATCTCGTTGACATCTACGTACCAAACACGTCGGCGATGACCTTGTCCTACTTTTTTTCAATGGGATTGGTGCTTGGGATCGGTGGCAACAAGCTCGTCGCTGGCGAGATCAGCGTCGGAACCATGGCGACCTTCCTGACCTTCATGACCATGCTGCAAATGCCAGTCCGCCAGATCGGTCTCATGGTCAATGCGTTTGCCCGCGCTTCTAGCTGCGGTTCGCGGCTTTTCGGTCTCCTCGATCAGGAGATCACAATCAGGGATGCTCTCGAGGCCAGACCGCTTGAGATAAGTGACGGCACTCTGCGCTTCCACAATGTCTCATTTGCCTACCCCAACGCCGAAAACCGCGCCATTCTGAAGAACCTCAGCTTTGAGGCCCGGAGAGGCGAGACGATCGCGATCGTCGGTCCGCCGGGTTCCGGCAAATCGACGATGGCTCATCTGGTCCCCCGCTTTTACGACGTGACCGATGGCGCCATCACGTTGGACGGCCAGGACGTACGCAATGTCACCCTCGAGAGCCTTCGCAAGGCGGTCGCGGTTGTACAGCAGGATGCGTTCCTATTCACCACAACGATCGAGAACAACATCGCTTATGGCGATCCCTGGGCGAAGAGACAGCGAATTGAACGCGCTGGAGAATTCGCCCAGCTCCACGACTACATCCTCGGGCTCCCGGCAGGGTATGAGACGGTCGTGGGCGAACGCGGCGTTTCTCTCTCTGGCGGCCAGCGCCAGCGTCTCACGATTGCTCGCACCATGATGCTGCGCCCCTCCGTCATCATTTTCGACGACTCGATGGCCGCGATCGATGCCGGCACCGAGCTGCGCATTCGCGCGGCGATGCGGCGCTTCGCAAAGGATCGGGTGACGATCATCATCGCGCACCGGCTGAGTGCGCTTAAGCATGCCGATCAAATCCTTTTTGTCGATAAAGGCGAAATCGTAGAACGCGGCACGCATGAAGAGCTTCTGGCGAAGCGGGGACGCTACAGGGCCCTTTACGATCTCCAGACGCGCCCGGGTGATAGCATTATTAGCCAGGATGGGGGCGCCCGCTGATGGACCAGGGCCGCGGCGAACTCGAAGCCGAACGTGACGACGGGAGACGCCCTCCGCGCGCGGTCGTCGGCTCGCACCGGATCGAGGAGGAGATGTTCGGCCGGGCTTTCGACAAGAGCATCCTCCGTCGCATCTGGGGCTTCGTCCATCCCTACCGGGCAAAGGTAGTTGTCACGATTGTCGCGATGCTGATCTTCACCGGGACGCAGCTTCTCATCCCCTTGATCATCCGCTACGCGATCGACCTCGGCATGAACCCGGCAAGGCCCGATCGCTCAGCCCAGCTTGCGGCCGTCGGCGCGTTCCTTTCGGCGATTTTGGTCAATTTCGCCGCCGGCTACATGCAGGAAGCCTTGGATGGGAAAATGGCCGAAACTGTCCTGTTCGACATCCGCCGCGCCATGTTTGGCCATCTGCAAAAGGTTTCGCTCTCTTTCATGGACAAGACCGAGGTCGGACGCCTGATGTCGCGCCTGCAAGGCGACGTTAACTCCATACAGGAGTTCCTGGAAACCTCGGTATATTCCCTAGGCGATGTTGCGCTTCTCTTCGGCATCGTTTTCGTAATGCTGTGGCTCGACTTTCGCCTCGGCCTCCTGACGCTATCGGTTCTGCCGATCCTGGTGATCGTCCGCATTGTCTGGTTGCCGCGTGCCCGCGACGCCTTCATGGCTGCACACGAAACCAATTCCGTCGTCAATGGCGCGCTGGCCGAAGCCATTCACGGCGTGCGGACCATACAGTCAATGGACCGCCAGCAGGTGAATTTCAGTCTTTTTGACGATCGGGCCCATGCCAACCTCAGGACCCACCTGATCGCTGCCAGATATGCACTGGTCATGGTGCCCATCGTCGATGGCATCACCGGCCTCGCCTTGGCCGCCGTTATTGTGGTCGGCGGCTCGATGGTCATGAATAGCCGTATAGATGTGGGCGTGTTGGTAGCCTACCTATTTTACATCCAGCGCTTCTTTGACCCGATCCGCTCACTCACCCTGCAATATTCGGTCATGCAGCGCGCCATGGCCTCAGGCAAGCGCCTGACCGATGTGCTCGACGTCAAGATCGATGTTAAGGACAAACCCAATGCCGAGGTGCTTTCGCCCGAAATGGACGGCTCGGTCGAGTTTAGGGACGTCACCTTCGGCTACGATCCGAACCGTTCGGTTCTGAAAAATGTCTCGTTCAAGGTCAATCCGGGCGAGACGGTCGCAATAGTCGGACCGAGCGGTTCTGGCAAATCGAGTTCGATGGCCCTGGTCCACCGCTTCTATGATGTTCAGCAGGGTCAGGTGCTGGTCGGCGGACATGATGTACGCGACCTCACCCAGGAATCGCTCGGCCGCCAGGTCGCCATGGTGCTGCAGGAGCCATTCCTGTTCACCGGGACGGTCTTCGAGAACATTCGATACCAGAAGACGGAAGCCACGCGCGACAAGGTGATCGAGGCGGCCAAGGCCGTCGGCGCGCATGACTTCGTCATGAGCCTCGCCGACGGGTATGAGACCCAACTTGGCGAACGCGGCGACAACTTATCTCTCGGCCAGCGCCAGCTTATCAGTTTCGCCCGCGCCCTCGTCGCTGACGCCAAGATCCTCGTGCTCGACGAAGCTACCGCCAACATCGACAGCTACACGGAATTGCAGATTCAGAAGGCTCTGATCAAGCTGCTTGAAGGGCGGACTGGCCTCGTCATCGCCCACCGTCTCGCCACGGTCCGGGGGGCCGACCGCATCATCGTGCTTCAGAATGGCCAAGTTGTTGCGACTGGCAACCACGATGAGCTAATAGCCATGGGCGGCCTGTATTCCAAACTCTACTATCTCAACTACGCCTCCTTCGACGACCTTCCCGAACACGATACCACCGTCCAAGCTGGCTCTCAGACCTGACATCTTGGCGGCCTTGTGGTAGTGGCGTTGGCTTTCGGGCGTGTCGGCAGACCACTCAGGCCACCGCGTCCGGCCAGCAGCCAGCATTCAAGAACGAGCACTCCTCGCAGTTCGTGAAGACCGGCTGCGAACGATTTCCTCCAGCATCGTATCCGACCGCGGTGCACCACCATCATCGGGCGAGCTCGCTCGAGGTGTTGGCTGGGCGTCGCAAAGCCGCTCGCGAGCGCGCCCTCAATAGCGCCGTAGCGAGTGACGGCTTTGCTACCGACGGGCCGCTGATGAAGCTGGATTAGTGGGCGCCGCACCGACGCCGCCCCGGGCGAGAAGAACCTCCTGCGGCTGGCTATGGGCAACGACTAGCGCCAGCGCGACGAGCAGGCGCGTGCCGGCATCGCGACGCGCTCGGCTACCCTCTCCTTAGGATCGTGCATGTTCACACGATGGCCCAGACGCCAGCCAACGCACAAAGCTGGTATTCTGTGCCGCCTCCTCGTCGTCAGTTTGGCCTCCTCCCGATTGCCCGCCCCACCACGCGCACGCTCGAGCACGTGGGTGTGAGGAGCGCTGCACAAGGATGTAACCTCAGGCCGCGAATTTCATGGTCAGCCAAGTCGAGCCATGATTTCGGACTGAATGGTCGTCGCGGTGTAAAGGGAAGCATCTAGCGGCAGATTTCCAAATGCCATTTGACAAAGCAGGTAGTTGGCACCTGCCTCTTCCAACTGATCTAGCAGAGCTTTTCGCACAGACTCTGCTGATCCTACCACGCACAATTCACTCTCGACTGCCGCATC
The DNA here is from genome assembly GCF_057786115.1 of Mesorhizobium sp. P170090. Classification (NCBI taxonomy): domain Bacteria; kingdom Pseudomonadati; phylum Pseudomonadota; class Alphaproteobacteria; order Hyphomicrobiales; family Phyllobacteriaceae; genus Mesorhizobium; species Mesorhizobium sp. P170090. The sequence goes on along the minus strand of NZ_JBYNWH010000001.1, from coordinate 1,726,793 downwards.
GAAGGTCAGCGGCAAGTTTGGTGGAGTGGGGATAGCGTTAAGCTCGTAAAGGAATTGGAAGCTCTTGAGCCAGCGTGCGTAAGCAGGTGCCGCGAGCGAATAGGCATGTGTGTCACAACGCCCAATCACGACCATGCGGAGCAATCCGACAAATCTCCCTTGATCCCCCCCGCCTGCGTTGTCCTCTCGATAGGCGCGGAACGCATCAGTAGTTTTGCGAACAGAAGAGGAAGGTCCTACACACGCGATATTTGTTCCATTCGCAGCGGCCCAAGCTGCGGACTCGGGTCGATTGGCAGCGACCCATGTGGGCGGATGTGGACGCTGATGAGGTCTTAGCGTCAAAGGAACGTCATTGAGATCAAAATGGCGGCCTTGATAGCATAGCGTGCCGACCTCCCTCGAATTAACAAGTATTTCCATAAGAATTTCGCTGGCTTCGGCATAACGGCCCGGCACCGCGTCCGCACCAATCCCGAAGTAGCCCAATTCGGTCGGGAGAGCACCGCGCCCTATGCCCAGTTCGAGCCTGCCACCGCTCAACTGGTCCAGCATACAGATCTCTTCGAACGCACGCAGCGGATGATAAAGCGCAAGCAGCATCACCAAGGGTCCGAGACGCAAGCGCCGGGTGCGCTGGGCGACGCTCGATAAGAACAGATTCGGCGATGGACCTCTCCCATGGGGAGTACAGTGGTGTTCTGCGAGATGATAGGCATAGAACCCTAGCTGATCGCACGCCTCTGCTAATATGAGGCGATCTTCGTACTGCCGGCCTATATCGCGGCCATCCTCATCCAAATGATCGAAGATGCCGAAAGCCAGGTTTGAAGGAAAGACGTTTGTCACTCTTTAAGTCCCCGATTTTAAAAGAAGGCTGTTTTCTTGCTGGGATCACCAAGCAAGTCGGAAGAGATGTGTTTGATCGCCGATTAGCGTCAGCGTAACGAAGAAGCAGAGCCTGACGCTTCCCTGCCCCTGGAGCTTGGCACCGTTAAGCTTCCAGCAATGTCGCCAGCGGCGGCAAGAAATTCATCCATCTGCTCTTTTGTGCCGATGCTGACGCGGATACAGTGTTCCAAGCCTTTGTCTGGAAAAAACGCGACAAGTATCTTTTGCCTCTCCAATGCTGCTTGCCACCATGAGCCGTCCTGTCCCGCGGGCACACGGGCCAGCAAGAAATTTGCGCGGGAGGGTGTTACGGAAAATCCGAGTTGCGATAGTGCAACTGTCACTCGCTCTCGTTCATCCTTGATGTGCTTGTGGTTGTCTGCGTAGGCGCCGCGATGCGCAAGCACGCTGATACCAACGGCATGCCCGATCACGTTCATGTTGAAGACGTTCTGGATGTTTCGCAGCCTTCCAATAATTTCAGGGTGACCGAAACCGAAACCGACGCGAATGCCAGCGGCGGCATAGCTTTTCGAGAATGACCTCAAGATCAGAAGGTTCGAATACCGGCTGATGAGGCGCAGTCCGTGATCGGGTGCAAAGTCGACGTAGGCCTCATCGAGGACAATCAAGCGGTCCGATTGTGCTACGAGGCATTCGATATCGCTTATCGGGAGGAATGTTCCGGTCGGATTGTTTGGATTGGCCAACATAATAAACTTGGCATCTTTTGCCGCACCGGAAAGCAATTGCTCCATTGGCAGGGAATGAGCTTGACATCCGATTTCGAGGAACTCAGCGCCCTGAAGCATGGCAAGTTTGCGGTTGAACGAAAACCCTGGCGACATCATCGCAACCTTGTCGCCGGGTGCGAGGAAAGCTCTGTAGATCAGTCCGAGCAGTTCAGACGACCCGTTGCCAGCGATGACCTGATCCCTGGAAACGCCATAGGTGCTGGACGCTGCTTCCCTCAATCTGAAGTTATCGTCATCCGGATATAGATACTGGCGCTTGAGGGCCGCCACTGCACTTTGCATTATGATTGGCGGCAACGGAAACGGGTTCTCATTCGTATTCAGCTTGATAAAATTTGCGTCCGGCGCTGGTCCGTTGGACGGCAGAGCATCCAACTGTCGTGTCACTTGCGAAAGAGCCGAAAGCACAGTTTGCAGTTTTGCGTCGGACATATTTAACTCCGTTTCAGTCACACAGGGGGCATCCGTATGAGCTCGCAACGAGAGCAACATGGCGGACGGGATTGACGATGGCAGGGTTGCCTTTCACACAATGGGCGCAGCGCCGGCTGAGATGGGAATTCAGCCAGGCTGTCCTCGGTCGAATCGAGTTGACGCGGACGCGGATCTGCATCGCTGCGCGGCGCCAAGGCGCTAAGCGGCTCAGCTCATGCCCAGGGTCATGCTTTCAAAGACGCTTGATCTCGACGCCGTATTTCCTCAGCACGTAGCCAATCTGGCGCGGGGTCAGCCCAAGCAAGCGCGCTGCCTTTGCCTGCACCCAGCCACATCTTTCCATGGCAGCAATGACGCGCTCTATATCGGGCGTCCTCGCGCCAATTGGGTGGGTTGCGCCGGCAAGCGGGTTAGTCGCGGCCGAACTGGCGGCCTCGTCCGGGGGCGTGGCCAAATTCGCTGACTCCGGCAGGATCGGCGGTGGTTGCAGCGCGGCCTTGCCCGATCTGCACTTCCACAGCGCCTCGGCAAAGCATTGGCCTTGGGAGCAGGCAAAGTCGTTTCTCCCGATTGACAGTCCCTCGGCCAGGATCGCTGTCCGGTGCACGCAATTTTCAAGCTCGCGAATTCTAGACAATTCGCACGATATACAGGATTTTGCCAAAGGGTTCGTGTAGACTTTCCTTGGTGTATCCAACGGCGTCAGCCGGGCAGGATAGGTGAAGTAGGCCCACCCGCGAGCGGGTGTTCCTTCTTCACTGTCCCTTATTCGCACCTGGCGGTGCTCAACGGGAATCCTGCTCTGCGAGGCTGGCCGGCTACCGCCGGCGTAACAGATGAGGGCAAGCGGATGGAAGCTCTAGTCTGATTAAGCATTGGTAACTGTCAGACCAAGTTTACTCATATATACTTTAGATTGATTTAAAACTTCATTTTTAATTTAAAAGGATCTAGGTGAAGATCCTTTTTGATAATCTCATGACCAAAATCCCTTAACGTGAGTTTTCGTTCCACTGAGCGTCAGACCCCTTAATAAGATGATCTTCTTGAGATCGTTTTGGTCTGCGCGTAATCTCTTGCTCTGAAAACGAAAAAACCGCCTTGCAGGGCGGTTTTTCGAAGGTTCTCTGAGCTACCAACTCTTTGAACCGAGGTAACTGGCTTGGAGGAGCGCAGTCACCAAAACTTGTCCTTTCAGTTTAGCCTTAACCGGCGCATGACTTCAAGACTAACTCCTCTAAATCAATTACCAGTGGCTGCTGCCAGTGGTGCTTTTGCATGTCTTTCCGGGTTGGACTCAAGACGATAGTTACCGGATAAGGCGCAGCGGTCGGACTGAACGGGGGGTTCGTGCATACAGTCCAGCTTGGAGCGAACTGCCTACCCGGAACTGAGTGTCAGGCGTGGAATGAGACAAACGCGGCCATAACAGCGGAATGACACCGGTAAACCGAAAGGCAGGAACAGGAGAGCGCACGAGGGAGCCGCCAGGGGGAAACGCCTGGTATCTTTATAGTCCTGTCGGGTTTCGCCACCACTGATTTGAGCGTCAGATTTCGTGATGCTTGTCAGGGGGGCGGAGCCTATGGAAAAACGGCTTTGCCGCGGCCCTCTCACTTCCCTGTTAAGTATCTTCCTGGCATCTTCCAGGAAATCTCCGCCCCGTTCGTAAGCCATTTCCGCTCGCCGCAGTCGAACGACCGAGCGTAGCGAGTCAGTGAGCGAGGAAGCGGAATATATCCTGTATCACATATTCTGCTGACGCACCGGTGCAGCCTTTTTTCTCCTGCCACATGAAGCACTTCACTGACACCCTCATCAGTGCCAACATAGTAAGCCAGTATACACTCCGCTAGCGCTGAGGTACCGGGTCAGAAGAACTCGTCAAGAAGGCGATAGAAGGCGATGCGCTGCGAATCGGGAGCGGCGATACCGTAAAGCACGAGGAAGCGGTCAGCCCATTCGCCGCCAAGCTCTTCAGCAATATCACGGGTAGCCAACGCTATGTCCTGATAGCGGTCCGCCACACCCAGCCGGCCACAGTCGATGAATCCAGAAAAGCGGCCATTTTCCACCATGATATTCGGCAAGCAGGCATCGCCATGGGTCACGACGAGATCCTCGCCGTCGGGCATGCGCGCCTTGAGCCTGGCGAACAGTTCGGCTGGCGCGAGCCCCTGATGCTCTTCGTCCAGATCATCCTGATCGACAAGACCGGCTTCCATCCGAGTACGTGCTCGCTCGATGCGATGTTTCGCTTGGTGGTCGAATGGGCAGGTAGCCGGATCAAGCGTATGCAGCCGCCGCATTGCATCAGCCATGATGGATACTTTCTCGGCAGGAGCAAGGTGAGATGACAGGAGATCCTGCCCCGGCACTTCGCCCAATAGCAGCCAGTCCCTTCCCGCTTCAGTGACAACGTCGAGCACAGCTGCGCAAGGAACGCCCGTCGTGGCCAGCCACGATAGCCGCGCTGCCTCGTCCTGCAGTTCATTCAGGGCACCGGACAGGTCGGTCTTGACAAAAAGAACCGGGCGCCCCTGCGCTGACAGCCGGAACACGGCGGCATCAGAGCAGCCGATTGTCTGTTGTGCCCAGTCATAGCCGAATAGCCTCTCCACCCAAGCGGCCGGAGAACCTGCGTGCAATCCATCTTGTTCAATCATGCGAAACGATCCTCATCCTGTCTCTTGATCAGATCTTGATCCCCTGCGCCATCAGATCCTTGGCGGCAAGAAAGCCATCCAGTTTACTTTGCAGGGCTTCCCAACCTTACCAGAGGGCGCCCCAGCTGGCAATTCCGGTTCGCTTGCTGTGGATCCATCGGCATTTTCTTTTGCGTTTTTATTTGTTAACTGTTAATTGTCCTTGTTCAAGGATGCTGTCTTTGACAACAGATGTTTTCTTGCCTTTGATGTTCAGCAGGAAGCTTGGCGCAAACGTTGATTGTTTGTCTGCGTAGAATCCTCTGTTTGTCATATAGCTTGTAATCACGACATTGTTTCCTTTCGCTTGAGGTACAGCGAAGTGTGAGTAAGTAAAGGTTACATCGTTAGGATCAAGATCCATTTTTAACACAAGGCCAGTTTTGTTCAGCGGCTTGTATGGGCCAGTTAAAGAATTAGAAACATAACCAAGCATGTAAATATCGTTAGACGTAATGCCGTCAATCGTCATTTTTGATCCGCGGGAGTCAGTGAACAGGTACCATTTGCCGTTCATTTTAAAGACGTTCGCGCGTTCAATTTCATCTGTTACTGTGTTAGATGCAATCAGCGGTTTCATCACTTTTTTCAGTGTGTAATCATCGTTTAGCTCAATCATACCGAGAGCGCCGTTTGCTAACTCAGCCGTGCGTTTTTTATCGCTTTGCAGAAGTTTTTGACTTTCTTGACGGAAGAATGATGTGCTTTTGCCATAGTATGCTTTGTTAAATAAAGATTCTTCGCCTTGGTAGCCATCTTCAGTTCCAGTGTTTGCTTCAAATACTAAGTATTTGTGGCCTTTATCTTCTACGTAGTGAGGATCTCTCAGCGTATGGTTGTCGCCTGAGCTGTAGTTGCCTTCATCGATGAACTGCTGTACATTTTGATACGTTTTTCCGTCACCGTCAAAGATTGATTTATAATCCTCTACACCGTTGATGTTCAAAGAGCTGTCTGATGCTGATACGTTAACTTGTGCAGTTGTCAGTGTTTGTTTGCCGTAATGTTTACCGGAGAAATCAGTGTAGAATAAACGGATTTTTCCGTCAGATGTAAATGTGGCTGAACCTGACCATTCTTGTGTTTGGTCTTTTAGGATAGAATCATTTGCATCGAATTTGTCGCTGTCTTTAAAGACGCGGCCAGCGTTTTTCCAGCTGTCAATAGAAGTTTCGCCGACTTTTTGATAGAACATGTAAATCGATGTGTCATCCGCATTTTTAGGATCTCCGGCTAATGCAAAGACGATGTGGTAGCCGTGATAGTTTGCGACAGTGCCGTCAGCGTTTTGTAATGGCCAGCTGTCCCAAACGTCCAGGCCTTTTGCAGAAGAGATATTTTTAATTGTGGACGAATCGAATTCAGGAACTTGATATTTTTCATTTTTTTGCTGTTCAGGGATTTGCAGCATATCATGGCGTGTAATATGGGAAATGCCGTATGTTTCCTTATATGGCTTTTGGTTCGTTTCTTTCGCAAACGCTTGAGTTGCGCCTCCTGCCAGCAGTGCGGTAGTAAAGGTTAATACTGTTGCTTGTTTTGCAAACTTTTTGATGTTCATCGTTCATGTCTCCTTGAGCTCATTGTTTGCCTCCCTGCTGCGGTTTTTCACCGAAGTTCATGCCAGTCCAGCGTTTTTGCAGCAGAAAAGCCGCCGACTTCGGTTTGCGGTCGCGAGTGAAGATCCCTTTCTTGTTACCGCCAACGCGCAATATGCCTTGCGAGGTCGCAAAATCGGCGAAATTCCATACCTGTTCACCGACGACGGCGCTGACGCGATCAAAGACGCGGTGATACATATCCAGCCATGCACACTGATACTCTTCACTCCACATGTCGGTGTACATTGAGTGCAGCCCGGCTAACGTATCCACGCCGTATTCGGTGATGATAATCGGCTGATGCAGTTTCTCCTGCCAGGCCAGAAGTTCTTTTTCCAGTACCTTCTCTGCCGTTTCCAAATCGCCGCTTTGGACATACCATCCGTAATAACGGTTCAGGCACAGCACATCAAAGAGATCGCTGATGGTATCGGTGTGAGCGTCGCAGAACATTACATTGACGCAGGTGATCGGACGCGTCGGGTCGAGTTTACGCGTTGCTTCCGCCAGTGGCGCGAAATATTCCCGTGCACCTTGCGGACGGGTATCCGGTTCGTTGGCAATACTCCACATCACCACGCTTGGGTGGTTTTTGTCACGCGCTATCAGCTCTTTAATCGCCTGTAAGTGCGCTTGCTGAGTTTCCCCGTTGACTGCCTCTTCGCTGTACAGTTCTTTCGGCTTGTTGCCCGCTTCGAAACCAATGCCTAAAGAGAGGTTAAAGCCGACAGCAGCAGTTTCATCAATCACCACGATGCCATGTTCATCTGCCCAGTCGAGCATCTCTTCAGCGTAAGGGTAATGCGAGGTACGGTAGGAGTTGGCCCCAATCCAGTCCATTAATGCGTGGTCGTGCACCATCAGCACGTTATCGAATCCTTTGCCACGCAAGTCCGCATCTTCATGACGACCAAAGCCAGTAAAGTAGAACGGTTTGTGGTTAATCAGGAACTGTTCGCCCTTCACTGCCACTGACCGGATGCCGACGCGAAGCGGGTAGATATCACACTCTGTCTGGCTTTTGGCTGTGACGCACAGTTCATAGAGATAACCTTCACCCGGTTGCCAGAGGTGCGGATTCACCACTTGCAAAGTCCCGCTAGTGCCTTGTCCAGTTGCAACCACCTGTTGATCCGCATCACGCAGTTCAACGCTGACATCACCATTGGCCACCACCTGCCAGTCAACAGACGCGTGGTTACAGTCTTGCGCGACATGCGTCACCACGGTGATATCGTCCACCCAGGTGTTCGGCGTGGTGTAGAGCATTACGCTGCGATGGATTCCGGCATAGTTAAAGAAATCATGGAAGTAAGACTGCTTTTTCTTGCCGTTTTCGTCGGTAATCACCATTCCCGGCGGGATAGTCTGCCAGTTCAGTTCGTTGTTCACACAAACGGTGATACGTACACTTTTCCCGGCAATAACATACGGCGTGACATCGGCTTCAAATGGCGTATAGCCGCCCTGATGCTCCATCACTTCCTGATTATTGACCCACACTTTGCCGTAATGAGTGACCGCATCGAAACGCAGCACGATACGCTGGCCTGCCCAACCTTTCGGTATAAAGACTTCGCGCTGATACCAGACGTTGCCCGCATAATTACGAATATCTGCATCGGCGAACTGATCGTTAAAACTGCCTGGCACAGCAATTGCCCGGCTTTCTTGTAACGCGCTTTCCCACCAACGCTGATCAATTCCACAGTTTTCGCGATCCAGACTGAATGCCCACAGGCCGTCGAGTTTTTTGATTTCACGGGTTGGGGTTTCTACAGGACGGACCATGGTTATACCTCCTTCTTAAAGTGTCCACATCATATAGAAGTTATCCGCTCACAAGTCAAGTAAGTCGACCTGTCCTCGGTCGAATCGAGTTGACGCGCACGCGGATCTGCATCGCTGCGCGGCGCCAAGGCGCTAAGCGGCTCAGCTCATGCCCAGGGTCATGCTTTCAAAGACGCTTGATCTCGACGCCGTATTTCCTCAGCACGTAGCCAATCTGTCGCGGGGTCAGCCCAAGCAAGCGCGCTGCCTTTGCCTGCACCCAGCCACATCTTTCCATGGCAGCAATGACGCGCTCTATATCGGGCGTCCTCGCGCCAATTGGGTGGGTTGCGCCGGCAAGCGGGTTAGTCGCGGCCGAACTGGCGGCCTCGTCCGGGGGCGTGGCCAAATTCGCTGACTCCGGCAGGATCGGCGGTGGTTGCAGCGCGGCCTTGCCCGATCTGCACTTCCACAGCGCCTCGGCAAAGCATTGGCCTTGGGAGCAGGCAAAGTCGTTTCTCCCGATTGACAGTCCCTCGGCCAGGATCGCTGTCCGGTGCACGCAATTTTCAAGCTCGCGAATGTTGCCGGGAAACTCACATTTCATCAGCACTTCAATCGCACGCGGATCGAAGGTGAGCGTACAGCCGTTCTCGTCGTTGAACTTCTTGAGAAACTCAGCTGCGAGGAGCGGAATATCGCTGCGCCTTTGGCGCAATGCTGGTACCAGCAAGGGAACCACGTTGATGCGGTAGTATAGGTCGGCGCGGAACTCATTCCTTGCAACCGCCTCTTCCAGGTTCCTGTTCGTGGCGGCAATCACGCGAACATCGACCTTGATGGTCTGATTGCTGCCGACGCGCTCAAACTCCTGCTCCTGCAGCACGCGCAGTAGCTTTGCCTGGAACGAGGCCGAGATCTCGCCAATCTCGTCCAGAAACAACGTCCCCTTGTCAGCGAGCTCAAAGCGCCCCTTGCGGGAATTGAATGCGCTTGTGAAGGCACCCTTCTCATGACCGAACAATTCGGATTCCAGGACTGTCTCTGGGAGCGCTGCACAATTGAGTTTAACGAAGGGCCGCTTGGCGCGCGGCGACAACTCGTGAATTGCCTTGGCAGCCAGCTCCTTCCCGGTACCGGACTCACCTCGCAGCAGAACTGTGGTTTTTGCCTTGGCTACGACCGCGATCTTCTCCAGCAGGGCGCTTATCGCCGGACTGTCACCAATCATCCCCTCGACGTGGACCTTTTTGCGCCGGGGTGCAGGGTGCTTAACATCAGAAAATTTCGTTTGCAGCCGATGTTCCAGCTCCGGCGTTCGCTCGCGGTCGGCCGCGGAGAAGCGATGCAACTTGACTGTCTGTCCCACCATGTTGGCAATCATGGTAAGCAGCCGGACATCATCGTCGAGCCGATAGCTTGACCTGCTTTCCAAAACCCGGTCCAAAGTCAGCGCGCCTATGGCGTTCCCATCAACACGAATGGGAACGCCGATGAACGACACGGTGTCGGAGGCCCCAAGCACCTCGATATCAGCGGCAGTGAAGGTCGGATGCATCGCTATGTCCTCGGCGAGGAGCGGCGTGTCGGTCGTCACAATCTGGTCGATGGCGTTGCGCGGCAGGCGCGACCGGGAGGGCTCATTGCCGTTCGTGCCGCAGCCGGTGGCCACTGTGATGTCCAGTCCGCCCTCGGCATCGCAGAGAGCGATGATGCCGTGCCGCATCTGCACAAACGAGTGCAGGAGATCGACTACCTTGGCCAACTTGAGTTCGAGCCGGGCGGCATCGGCGAGTACTTTCGATATTTCGAAGATGCCGGTTAGCGCGCGCTCGTGCAATGCCACACTCGCAGGATTCGTGTCGGACTTTGGACAACCCTTTATCGCATTCGGCAGCGATATGCCGCAGTCGCGGGCATTCTGTTCTGACTTGCTAATGTTGTGGTGCATGTGATCCTCGATCTCGCGCCATCAAATCTAGGCTGGCGGCATGTGCGCCCGCGACATCGCGGGCACGCGCGAAAATGCTCCGACGTGAACTCGTGCCGCCGCCGTGTGGTCGAGTGCAAAGCGGGTCTAGCCCTGACGCATCGCTTGGCTACTCCCTCCACGAGGCTTGGCCATGTTATTGGCTTGCCCCGGGCAAACACACGTTGTTTTCAAAAGACTGGAGCGAGGCGGCATAGTCAATCGAGCTTTCTTTCATCTGTGAAAGGAAACCTCGCGGCCTATGATAGGATTCATCAGTTCTATCTTTGCGTTGAAGCAGAAATACCTGGGCCGGCCATGCCTTGCCCGAGCCGCTGACCGCGCGGAGTGTAAATGCGGGGCCGTGCCATTCACCAGCGCCCGCGAAGGAGGGGCGGGAGCGATAATAACAGCCAACGGCACTGGTCGGTCGCGGCAACCGCCATCTTTCTCGAGTTGATCAGGCGGCGGCGATGTCGCGTGTGAAGGCGCGAAGCTGGCATCGAGTACGACTTCGTAGGCGGTGCCCGCAACTTCTGAATCGCATCGTCTTGGTCAGCACCATCACCAGCCTGGGGCCGAAATCGGCACACTCAATGAGCGTATCGAAAAGTCTGAACAGATTACGATGCGACCGCTTGGAAACGGCTGCCCCTGCTGCGGGCGTTGATTTGCAAAATTGGTCGTCCAAAAGGCCGTCCGAATATCTGATTGCAGTGGCTGCATGGTCGTAGGCTGTCTAGAAACGAGCGCTTCCGAACAGGGGTAAGTTAGCCTGTCATCTGGACGGCCTTGAACAGGCGACCTATTGGTACGCGCTGGCGCCAACGATGGGGCCCGGTCCAAAGCCGGCTAATGAGGAACCCACCACGCTTTTTGCAGCAAAGCCGCTAGCCAGAGGGATCGACCCGCAAGCACTCTGCCAGAGACCATCAAGGGCGTTCGGACCGCGGCCTTGCCCGCTGGTCTGACACCGCATTCCTCCATCATTGGCGAGCCCACGTCAGTTCAGGTGATGCGGATTCATCTGGCATGGGTATTGCGGCGGCGTTGGTGCAGCGTTCGACCGGAGCGCCGCGATAGGGAGAAGCCCGGGAGAAGTCACGCCACCTCGATCCGGTCAGGGAGAGAGAAACAGTGTCAGCTGCACAAGTCCGCGGCGCGAGTCCCGCGCCCCGCAAACCCTTCTACACCAAGCTCTACGCCCAGGTGCTTGCCGCCATCGCGCTCGGCGTCGCAATTGGCTATTTTTATCCGGAGACCGGCGAGAGCCTGAAGCCGCTGGGTGATGCCTTCATCAAGCTGGTCAAGATGATCATCGCGCCTGTCATCTTCCTGACAATTGCGACCGGCATTGCCGGCATGAACGATCTTCATAAGGTCGGCCGGGTCGCCGGCAAGGCAATGGTTTATTTCCTCACCTTCTCAACGCTCGCGCTGATCGTCGGCCTCATCGTCGCCAATGTCGTCCAGCCTGGCGACGGCCTGAACATCGATCCGGCCTCGCTCGATGTCCAGGCCGTGAATACCTATGCCGCAAAAGCCAAAGCGCAGTCGGTCACCGGCTTCCTGATGAACATCATCCCGCCAACGATCGTCGGTGCCTTCGCGGAAGGCGACATCCTGCAGGTGCTGTTCTTCTCGGTTCTGTTCGGCATGGCGCTTGCGATGGCCGGAGAGACGGGCAAGCCTGTCGTTTCCTTCCTCCAGGCGCTCATTGTGCCTGTCTTCAAGCTCGTCGGAATTCTGATGAAGGCCGCGCCGATCGGCGCTTTTGGCGCGATGGCCTTCACCATCGGCAGATATGGCATCGGTTCGGTAGTCAACCTCGCGATGCTGGTCGCGACGTTCTATTTCACCGCCTTCCTCTTCGTGTTCGGGGTTCTCGGCGCAGTCTGCCGCTACAACGGCTTTTCTATTTGTTCTCTCATTCGTTACATCAAGGAAGAGCTGCTGCTTGTCCTCGCAACGTCCTCCTCGGAGGCGGCGCTCCCGTCGCTGATGGAGAAAATGGAGAAGGCGGGCGCCAGGCGTTCGGTTGTGGGTCTCGTCATCCCGGCCGGATATTCGTTCAATCTGGACGGCACGAATATCTACATGACGCTAGCGGCTCTCTTCATCGCACAGGCGACGAACACGGATCTGTCCATCGGCGATCAGGTGCTGCTGCTGCTCGTAGCAATGCTTTCCTCCAAGGGCGCTGCAGGTGTGACAGGTGCGGGCTTCATCACCCTGGCGGCTACGCTCGCGGTAGTTCCGAGTGTTCCCGTTGCTGGGATGGCACTGATACTCGGCATCGACCGATTCATGTCCGAATGCCGGGCGCTGACGAATTGCGTCGGCAACGCAGTGGCATCCCTCGTCGTCGCACGCTGGGAAGGAGAGTTGGACCGAGCACAGATGAAAGCTGCCTTCAGCGGTCATCAGCTTACCGAGGCATCAAACCGGCTACCCTCCTGCAAGTAAGGTGGGCGGCCCACGACCTGTCAAGTCGCTTAGCTGGTCACATAACTGAACGACCGACCCGCAGCCTCTAAACGGCTCCTCACGGACCATGTATCAGAAGCGCTAAATGTGTGAGTGCAAATCGTCACCGCCCTTTAAGCGAATGAGCCTTTCAGTATACCCGGCCGGTTTACGTCTGCAATGATGTTCGTCCAACACGTTGTGCCCATTCGTATGGGGACGTCTTCACTTTGCCACCCGAAACCGAAACGCGCTAGGCGGACAGAGAGCCGGCCCGCGTCAAAAACCAATCAGAATAGGACCTATGACCAAGCGCCCCACGATTGCCGATCTCGCCCGCGAAGCCCGAGTCAGCGTAGCAACGATCGATCGGGTTCTGAACGCCCGCCATCCGGTGCGCGAGGAGACCGCGCGGCGGGTCCACGACGCCGCCCAGGCGATCGGCTATCATGCTGCCGGGCTAATCAAGCAGCGGTTGCGGCGAGACCTACCGCACTACCGTCTGGGCTTCATCTTGAGAAAACCGGCCCAGCATTTCTACCAAGATTTTGCGCGCGAGGTCGAAGCATCGGTCAATTTGGCCCAGTCCTTCCACGGCATTCCGCTCGTCGAATTCGCCCCGTCACATATGCCGAGCGACCTGATCGCGCCGCTCAAGGAGTTGGGCGCACGCTGCCATGCAATCGCGATGGTGGCACCGGACCACCCGAAAATCACAGCAGCGGTTGAGGACCTCAAGGCCAAGGGCATTCCGGTTTTCTCGCTGCTTTCCGACTTCGCCGCCGGCGTGCGACAGGGGTATATCGGCCTCAACAACCGCAAGGTGGGGCGCACGGCCGCTTGGATGGTGTCCAAGGTCGCAAAACGGCCCGGCAAAGTGGCGGTGTTTGTCGGCAGCCATCGTTTCCAGGGGCACGAGCTCCGTGACGTCGGCTTTCGCTCCTATTGCCGTGAGAACGCGCCCACGTTCGAGGTGCTGGATCCGGTCATGAACCTCGAGAAACGGCAGATCACCTACGAGGCAACGCTTGATCTCATGCAGCGGGAGCCCGAGCTCGTCGGCTTCTATGTCGCCGGCGGCGGCATGGAGGGCGCCATCTCCGCGCTCCGAGAAGAGGGCAAAAGTCGGGATCTCGTCGCGATCGTGAATGAAATCACACCTGAGTCTCGGGCAGCGCTCGCAGATAACATCGTCACGATGGCGGTCGCCACGCCAATGCGCCGGCTTTGCCAGGAGCTGATAACGCTGATGACACGGGCTATCGAGACCGGCACCGCTGAAACACCCGGCCAGACATTTCTGCCGTTCGACATCCATCTGCCGGAAAATATATGAAGGAGTCTATCCTAAGCGGGAGTTTCCTTTCATAACGAGAGAAAGTTGAATGATGGTCCCTCCACACGGGTGGGCGCACCCCCGGGCCTTAGCCGCGGCCCAGGACGAAGAGCCAATTGGGTATCGGCGGCGCCTTAAGGCGGAAGCGCGAGGTAGATTGCCTAGATCCGCAGCGTCAACCTCCACCGGCTTTACTGCCAACATGCCCGACGTTCTCGTGAAGGGGGTGTGGTCAATGATCCCGCACGGCAATAGCCGAGCGAGGCCAGCACAGTCCATTTGGGGGTCGACCTCGTCGACCGCCATCTCCTCGCCTGGCTGCACGTGAAAAGCCGCGGCACAGCCGGCAAGGCAGGAATTTAACCGGGCTAACCATCTTCTGGGACTTCGCACGCAAATCGAGGCGGCAGTCAATTCAGTAGCAGCCCGGGCGTGTGTTCTGCTCGTTCCGGCCCCTCGCACTTAGCAAGGAACTGCGCCGCTCTGCCGGGCCAAAGGCCCGACGCCCGAAGGGCAACCGCTCCGACGCGATCGCGTCCGCCTCCAGAAGCCGCCATCGAAAGAATGCTCGCGTCGTCACCACCTACGGCCAAGGCGGGCAATCAAGGCAGCTGGCATCACTCTGCCACACATCCTCGACGAGCAACTCGCCTGAGATCAGCCCCAGAACGTAGGCAACACGCGCCGCGCCGGCGCTTGTCGAGATGCTGATCGGCCCGTCTACAGGGGGCGATTAGGTGGGGCTTAACATCTTCCGGGACTTCGCACGCGATTTCGAGGTGGCAGTCGGTACCAAGAAACGAAAGGTCGGATCGGCGTGCCCGAGACGCTCAATGATTTCAGGCAAAGGCGCCAGGCGAGATGCCTCCTGCAACATCATTTCCCGCATCCACATGCTTGCCGGATCACTATTGTGAAGCTCAGGCCATTGGACGGCTTCCGTGAATGCAGGAGGAGGAAGTGGCGGCGGAAGTTGGACAATCCGCAGGGGTGTTGCTTTTGCGAAATGCTGCGCCAGCCGTAAGGGCATGGTCCCGATGCGGTTGGTGCCTGACAGGACGGGCGGGATCAGGCTAAAGCCCTGTACGACAACTTCGATACGTCTCTCGAAACCGTGCTCGAGCAAATACCATTCCTCCATGGTGGGCTGCCGGGTGTGCCTGAATTTGAGCACAACATGTCCCATGCACAAGTATCGCTCGAATGTAAGTGGCTCCGACAGCTGCTTGTTCGTGCCGCAGCCTACGCCTACGAGCTTATCTTCGAACAGGGCTGCGCGAGGATGTTTCGACATGAACACTTCCGGCATGATCAGAAAATCAACGTCGCCGCGCCGGAGAAGCTCCTCGGGGTCGTCGCAAATAGGCAGACATTCAAAGCGAACGGCGGGAGCTTCCTGCGCAGCGCGCTCTACTATCTTCCTAAAAAATACGAGCGTGATGTAATCGGAAAGCATGATTCGGAAGAGACGATCCGATTGGGCCGGGTTGAAGGCGTCGGGGGAAATAATCGATAGCTGGATGTGCAGCAATGCGTCCCGGACTGCTGGGGCGAGCCCGTCGGCGCGCGGCGTCAAAATGAGCTCGCGGCCGTTCATCGTAAATAGCTCATCGTTAAAATAGGCGCGTAGCCGAGCAACGGCGGCGCTCATGGCCGGCTGGCTCAGGTTGATACTGCGAGCCGCGGCAGTGACTTTACGCTCCCTCATCAGAGCGTCCAGCACAACGAGGAGATTTAGATCCAGCCCTTTAAAACGCATGTCATGTTCTATCCAACGTGTGGATGCGTATCATTCAAACAATCAATTTTACGAATTTACGAGCCATGCATTAGAGGAACGGAAAGTGAGCGACGTCAAGCTCAAATCGACGACACGGGCCGGAACTCGAGAGAGCGTCTGGCTCACCTTCGCCAACGACAACGGCTGAGTGCAGCCACCAACGCCGCTTTGGTCGAGTAATGCGGCCGCAAAAACCAATATGAAGAGAGGTCCTGAATGCGCCATCAGGTGCAGTGGAAGTTGTGCTGGGAAAACGAGTTGCAGCTCTCCGATCACGTTAAGCTCGCCGAGTTCTTTCGTGATACGTACGGGCCGACTGGGGCGTCCAACGCAGAACCGTTCGAAGGTAGTCGAAGCTGGGCCGGAGCCAGGCCTGAACTCCGCGTAATCGCCTATGATTTAAGCGGTGTAGCGGCTCACATGGGCATACTGCGCCGTTTCATCAAGGTCGACGCGGTCGACCTGTTGGTGGCTGAGCTGGGCCTGTACGGGGTACGTCCGGACCTTGAGGGTCTGGGAATCGCCCATTCAATCCATGTCATGCTTCCAATACTGCAGGAGCTTGGCGTTCCATTCGCTTTCGGAACGGTCAGGGACGCGCTGCGGAATCATGTTGAGAGGTTCGGACGGCGATACAGCCCTATGGCCGTTTTGTCGGGAATTCGCGTGCGCTCCACCCGACCAGAGGCCCGCCTCGACCTGCCGCCCACACGCATCGATGACGCACTCACCATTGTTCTGCCAGTTGGACGGCCGATCAGCGAATGGCCCACGGGCACGATGATAGATCGGAACGGACCAGAGCTATGAGCTGGTCCGATTGCTTGTACGAAGTGCGCCGTGAGTGCTCTGACGGCACCGGCCGTCGAAGCGTTTATCTGACGTTTGACGACGGTCCCAATCCACTTTTCACACCGGAGATTCTCGACGTGCTGGCAGAGCAGCGGGTGCCGGCGACTTTCTTCGTCATCGGCGCCTACGCCTTAGAGCACCCAGATCTAATCCAACGGATGATCGCAGAAGGGCACGAGGTAGGCAACCACACGATGTCTCATCCGGACCTGTACCAATGCGGTTTCGGCGAAGTGCAACGTGAGGTCTTTGAAGCGAACGACGCCATCATGAGAGCGTGCCCGCAGGCCTCGGTCCGCTTTGTTCGCGCGCCCTACGGCGCCTGGAGCGAAGAAGTCTGCACAGCATCACAGATCGCCGGGCTGGCGGCCCTTCATTGGTCCGTCGACCCTCGAGATTGGTCTCGCCCTGGAGTCGAGGCGATTATTGATAGAGTGCTCGCCTCTGTCCGGCCGGGCGCAATTGTACTCTTGCACGACGGATGCCCTCCCGGCGAGTTGAGCCAGGGCGCTCACGCCGGCATGCGCGACCAGACGGTCACGGCGCTGTCCCGGCTGATTCCAGCACTGCGTGAGCGCGGATTTGTAATCCGCTCACTTCCTCAACATCACTGAACAAACGAGATCCCATGACACTTCTTGGTACAACCAGCACTGTGGCCATTTCGCTTTATGCACTGCTCTCGACTGCCTATAAGAGCATGCAAGGGCTTTATGCTATGCCGACAAAGGATTCGTCGGCATTGGAGGTTCTCGTCGGCTCCGACAAACTGCCCAGCGTGGATGTCATCGTCCCCTGCTTCAACGAGGATCCGCGCACGCTTTCAGAGTGCCTGGCTTCCATTGCAGACCAAGAATACGCCGGAAGACTTCGGGTCTATTTGGTTGATGACGGTTCTGGAAATCGCGAAGCCTTAGGAACTGTCCACGAAGACTACGCGCGCGACCCCAGGTTCGACATCATTTTGCTTCCCGAGAATGTTGGAAAGCGCAAGGCGCAGATCGCCGCGATACGCCGCTCATCAGGGGATCTGGTGCTTAACGTTGATTCAGACACGGTACTCGCACCCGACGTCATTTCCAAGCTTGTACCGAAGATGCGAGATTCAGCGGTCGGCGCAGTCATGGGTCAGTTGACGGCCAGTAACCGAACCGAGAGCTGGCTGACCAGGCTGATAGACATGGAGTACTGGCTGGCTTGCAACGAGGAGCGCGCGGCACAGGCTCGCTTCGGTGCCGTTATGTGCTGTTGCGGCCCATGTGCCATGTACCGCCGGTCTGCGCTCCTTTTGTTACTGGACCAGTACGAGTCGCAATTTTTTCGGGGCAAGCCAAGCGACTTCGGTGAGGATCGCCATCTCACTATCCTGATGCTGAAAGCAGGCTTTCGAACCGAATACGTTCCGAGCGCCATCGCGGCCACAGTCGTTCCGAACAGACTCGGACCGTATCTGCGCCAACAACTCCGTTGGGCACGAAGCACATTCCGGGACACGCTGCTTGGGCTGCGCTTGCTGCCTAGCCTAAATAGCTATCTCACGTTGGACGTGGTCGGACAGAATCTCGGCGCGCTACTCCTCGCCCTATCGGTATTAACGGGCCTCGCACATTTCGCACTGACAGGCACTGTGCCTTGGTGGACAGGACTGATGATTGTGTCCATGACCATGCTCCGATGCAGCGTGGTAGCATTTCGTGCTCGACAATTTCGATTTCTTGGCTTTTCGCTGCACACGTTCATCAACGTCTTTCTCTTGCTTCCGTTGAAGGCCTACGCGCTGTGTACCTTGAGCAATAGCGATTGGCTGTCACGAAGCTCTGCTGTCGCTACATCGAACACTGGGGGAAAACAGGCCCCCACCCAAACTCCGATCACTGGTTCCAGCAGGGCAGAATTCTCGCCCCATTCGGCTCCGCTTCGCAGGCTCAATCTTGCGCGGGATTCTTCGGAATTAGTCCTGTCGGACAACATTTGCGGCGACGAGTGATCGCTACTTACCTGATGGACGAGAGGTGCACGAGTTTGACCCAGAACGCGAATCATCAGTTGCTTGATCGGGAATTGGCCGCAGACGATCCGTGGCGCCTCGACGGCAATCCGTTCGAGCAGAAGCGCCACACGCAAATGCTCCAGCTGGCGCTTGCCCAAGGCTCCATTACAAATGCCCTCGAAGTCGGGTGCGCTGCCGGCGCATTCACGGAAAAACTAGACCCCTACTGCCAAGGGCTCACCGTCATCGATGTCGTGGCGCAAGCGATTGCTCGAGCACGTCAACGGATAAAGGAGCCGTCGCGCATCAACTGGATAGTCTCCGATGTTCAACAGTTTTCGACCAACGAGTTGTTTGACCTGATCGTTGTGGCGGAGGTCCTCTACTACCTCGGAGACATAGCCGAGATGCGCGCGGCCGTCAAAAACCTGGTGCGGGTGCTTGCGCCAGGCGGGCATCTGATCTTCGGATCGGCAAGGGATGCTAATTGCCGTCGCTGGGGTCACGCCGCTGGTGCTGAGCCGGTCATCGCCATGCTGAACGAAACGTTGATCGAGGTAGAGCGTCTTGAGTGTCGGGGCGAGTCGGTCAACGAAGACTGCTTGCTCGTCCGTTTCCGGAACCCGATTTCCGCTTCCTGATGAATTGAATCTATCGCCGTTAACGTGGAGACACTATGCGCATCTGTGGTACCAAGCTGACCCATGATGGGGCGATCGCCCTGGTCGAGGATGGACGGCTCGTCTTCTGCGTTGACCAGGAAAAGCGGCACAACGATCCGCGTTACCAATCCATCGATAATCTCGACGCAATTGTTGCCGCTTTAGCGGAGCAGCGGCTAGATCCTTGTGATGTCGATCAGTTCGTTATCGACGGCGGGGATGGCGAAGACGAGTCACAGTTTCAGGTCGGCAGGCAACCAAGCAACCGCCAGTTTTGTCGTCCCTCTCGGTAAAATGAACCCATGTCCATGGTAGCGATCGACCTTACTGACGTAAGCAAAACTTATGACAAGCTCGTTGTCGACAGGCTGTCGTTCCGCGTTGCGGCGGGGGAATGCTTCGGGCTCTTGGGACCGAACGGCGCGGGCAAAAGCACGATTGCGCGTATGGTCCTCGGCATGACATCGCCTGATGCGGGGAAGATTACTGTGCTCGGCGCTCCAGTGCCGGCGCGCGCGCGTTTGGCACGTATGCGCATCGGCGTGGTCCCGCAGTTCGACAATCTTGATGCCGCGTTCACTGTACGCGAGAACCTGTTGGTGTTCGGGCGCTACTTCCGGATGAGCAGACGCCAGATCGATGCGGTCATACCATCGCTGCTTGAGTTCGCCCGCCTCGAGAACAAAGCGGATGCGCGCGTCGCCGAACTGTCCGGCGGCATGAAGCGGCGCCTGACGCTCGCGCGTGCGCTGATCAATGACCCGCACTTGCTGGTGATGGACGAGCCGACCACCGGCCTCGATCCGCAGGCCCGCCACCTGATCTGGGATCGGCTGCGATCGCTGCTGGCGCGGGGCAAGACTATTCTTTTGACTACCCATTTCATGGAAGAGGCCGAGCGGCTGTGCGATCGGCTGTGCGTTATGGAGGAGGGGCGCAAGATCGCCGAAGGTCGCCCGTCCGAACTCATTGACGAGCAGATCGGCTGTGACGTGGTCGAGGTCTACGGCGGCAATCCGCATGAACTGGGTGCGCTGATCCGGCCGTACGCACAGCGCATCGAGGTGAGCGGTGAGACGCTTTTTTGCTATGCACCCGATCCGGAGCAGGTGCTGGCGCAGCTACGCGGGCGCACGGGTCTACGCCTTCTGCAGCGTCCCCCCAATCTCGAGGATGTGTTTTTGCGGTTAACCGGGCGCGAGATGGAGGACTGAACAATGGGCGAACGTTATGCGGCGGGCATGCCCGCCAATGCGTGGAATTGGGTCGCGGTTTGGCGCCGCAACTATCTTGGATGGAAGAAAATCGGGCTTGCATCGGTTCTCGGCAACCTCGCCGATCCGATGATCTATCTGTTCGGTCTCGGCTTTGGCATCGGAACAATGATAGGTCCTGTTGAGGGCACTTCGTACATTGCGTTTCTCGCGGCTGGCATGGTTGCCACAAGCGTGATGGCATCGGCGACCGCTGAAACGGTCTACGGGAGTTTCGGCCGCATGGGCGACCAGCGCACCTGGGAAGGAATGCTATGCACTCAGCTGACGCTCGGCGATATCTTACTCGGCGAATTGGCGTGGGCAGCCACGAAGGCCCTCATGGCGGGCACAGCAATCACTATTGTTTCCACCACGCTCGGATACGCATCGTGGCCATCCATCCTCTGCTTGCTGCCAGTCATCGCTCTCAATGGCCTCGCCTTCGCGAGTCTAGCGATGGTCGTCACGGCGCTTGCGCCCAGCTATGAATATTTCATATTTTATAATACGCTTGTTATTACACCCATGCTGTTCCTTTGCGGCGCGATGTTTCCGGTCAACCAATTGCCCGGCGCTTTTCAGTATGCTGCCTCCTTATTGCCGCTCGCACATGCAATCGACCTCATTCGTCCAGCGATGCTTGGCCGTCCGATTGACAAAATGGGCCTGCATATCGGCGCGCTTTGCATATACACGGTTTTGCCCTTCTTCTTTTCGATTGCTCTTTTTCGTCGAAGGCTGATGCGTTGACGCTACTCACCATTCGAATTGGATGTTTGGGCGCAACCCATTCACACGCCGCCTAGATCAAGACATGCGTTTTAAAGGACTCGATCTGAACCTCCTCGTTGTGTTGGACGCTCTGGTCAGGGAACGTAAAGTCACCGCGGCGGCCCGCAGTATTAACCTGAGCCAGCCGGCAATGAGCGCCGCCGTTGCTCGGTTACGCGCCTATTTCAGCGATGAGCTATTTACGATGAGCGGCCGCGAGCTCATTTTGACACCGCGCGCTGAGGGGCTCGCCCCAGCAGTCAGGGAGGCATTGCTGCACATCCAGCTATCGATTATTTCCTGGGACGCCTTCAACCCAGCCCAATCGGATCGTCGCTTCCGGATCATCCTTTCCGATTACATCACGCTCGTATTTTTTAAGAAGATCGTAGAACGTGCTGCGCGGGAAGCTCCCGCCGTCCGCTTTGAATGTCTCCCTATTTCCGACGACCCCGAGGAGCTTCTCCGGCGCGGCGACGTTGATTTTCTGATCATGCCGGAAGTATTCATGTCGAAACATCCTCGCGCAGCCCTGTTCGAAGATAAGCTCGTATGCGTAGGCTGCCGCACGAACAAGCAGCTGTCAGAGCCACTTACATTGGAGCGATACTTATCGATGGGGCAGGTTGTCCTCAAATTCGGGGACACCCGGCAGCTCTCCGTCGAGGAATGGTATCTGCTTGAGCACGGTTTCGAGAGACGTATCGAAGTTGTCGTACACGGCTTTAGCCTGATCCCGCCCGTTGTATCCGGCACCAGCCGCATCGGGACCATGCCCTTACGGCTGGCGCAGCATTTCGCAAAAACAACACCCCTGCGGATTGTCCAACTTCCGCCACCACTTCCTCCCGCATTCACGGAGGCCATCCAATGGCCTGCGCTCCACAATAGTGATCCGGCAAGCTTGTGGATGCGTGAAATGATGTTGCAGGAGGGATCTCGTATGATTCCTTTGCCTAAGAGCACCGGACGTCTCAGTTGTCCGCAAATTGAGAAACTGCTCCCCCCTCGACTATGAGAGGAGGCATGGATGGCGATTGGAATTGGGAGATTCCTGCATTGTCGAGAACGATGTGGAGAGAGCTGATGCTTCAGCCTAAGAGGTAGCAGCGATGCTGCGGCTGCATGAACTTGGCTGGTGGAGCGAACCGATGGGCGAAGGAATTCGGGTGCGCGCGCAACACGGTGCGTCGGTATCTCCGCCACGGCGGGACCGTTCCGTTTGGTAAACCTGTTCGGCCGACCGCGTTGACGGGCTGGACGATTGGCTGCGAGAGCGCTTGTTTCCGGTCCCCGCCGCCTGCGAGCCCGCAACTGCTCAGCAGAAGGGCGAAGCGAACGAGAGTGCATCCATTTCGTAAATGTGTGCCTATCCAAGCAATCGATTTCTCCAATTGTCCGATGACGAATATGAACGACTCAGGCAGGGACATCATTAGGAGTATTTTTCGATGGCAAACATTATCGAGGGTGGCGCGGGTGCCGAAACACTCATCGGCACCGAGCGTGAAGATTGGATGGAGGGTTTCCAGGGCGGTGACTGGATTGACGGTCGTGGCGGCAACGACGAGATCTCGGGTGGCGCGGGCAGTGACCGAGCCATCGGCGGCGAGGGTAACGACCGCATCTTCGGCGGAGATGGCTGGGACGATCTCTCCGGCGACAACGGCCGCTTCAACGCGCGCGTCTCCGGTGAGGACAATGACAGGCTCAGCGGCGGTCCCGGCCAGGATGTCCTCTACGTGGGTGACGGCCAGGACACGTTGACCGGGGGCACCGACAGTGACACGTTCGTGTTCCAGTTCCACAATCCGGTGCCTGGGGTTGTCGGGTCGACGTCGGACATTACCACTATCACCGATTTCAACCCGGCGGAGGACAAGTTCGCCTTCGATGCGGTAGGCCTCTACAACGACGGTTTTGGCGCGAACTTCGTCAACAACGCCAGCATACAGTCCGGCTACCCGGTGAGCAGCTTCTACAGCGGTGCGGCCTCGGGTGCGAACGGCGAACACGTCGTGGTGATCACTGGCGAATCTTTCAACTCTGCTAATGAGGCGGCGAGTGCGATCTCCGGCGAGCACGCCGGCGACATCATTGTCTACCAAAGCAGCTACGCTGACAGAGTTGCAACTCTGGCCTATGTCACCGCCGACGGCAGCGCGCACGAGTTCGCCCACCTGGGCGGTGTAGTCACCGTGGCCGACCTAGGCCTGACCGCGTCGGACTTCACCTTCGTTTGATCCAGAAACCCATACGGAACCGCGCCCGCCCCGCCCCCTGGGCGGGCGCTTTCCCGTTCCGCTACTTGCCTGGGCCGGGGCGCCCGAGGGGCGCCCGGGAGCAGTCGCAGCGTGGATAGCTTGACCAAGCCCTGCGCGTCGCGCTGGTCGTGCACCGAAATCTCCTGAAGGTGTGGAGGCGGAAGCCTGTTCGGGCCCTTGCGGCCGACCACGATGAATCCCTTCCAAACCTTCAGCCGGACGGTGTTGTTGACCCGCTCCATTAAATGCCGGGACCAAACATATTCGGCGGGAGCACTGATCCTGGACCAGCAAGCGGATGCAGTCGGTTGCCGGTCGGGGAGCAATATAGGGAGCCGGGTCGCCAGCCTCCGGAGACTTACGTGACAACCATTCCAAAGGATTCAGCTTTGAGACCCTTCCCTCTGACTTCCGCGATTTGGGGCATTGTGTTGATCAGCGGCGTGGTCAACGTGCTTGCGCTGATCTCGCCGCTGTTCATGCTTCAGGTCTATGACCGCGTTCTGGCAAGTGGCAGCGTATCCACGCTAGTGGGGCTCGTCGTGCTTGCTGCGGGGCTTTATGCGTTCCAATGCCTGCTCGACATTTTGCGCGCCCGCGTGCTGCTGCGGATTGGCGAGCGTTTCGATGGTCAGTTTTCCGGACGCGTTCACGATGCGATCGTTCGCCTTCCGCTTTCAACGCGCATGCCGGGCGACGGCTTGCAGCCGCTTCGCGATCTCGACAATGTTCGCGGCTTCTTAGGTGGAAACGGTCCGACAGCGTTCTTCGATCTGCCATGGATGCTGTTTTATCTCGGCATTTGCTTCCTCCTTCATTTCTGGATCGGCATGACGGCACTTATCGGGGCGGTCGGTCTCACATCTCTGACACTCCTTGCCAACACTCTCTCGCAAGGGCCGATAAGCGATACCGTTGCCCACAACATGGCACGCAATGGTCTGCTGCAAGCAGCGCGTTGCAATGCCGAGGTCGTGCAAGCTCTCGGTCTTGGAAAGCGGATCGCTGCCCGATGGCAAAAGGCCAATGCCAAGTGTCTGGCCGCCAACCGGAAAGCTGGGGACGTGGCAGGTGGGCTGGGTGCCATTTCAAAGTCGCTGCGCGTGCTGCTGCAATCGGCCATTCTTGCCGTCGGTGCGTACCTTGTGGTCAGGGAAGAGGCTACGGCCGGGGTCATGATTGCCAGTTCGATCATGATGGGGCGTGCGCTGGCTCCGGTCGATCTCGCCATTTCAAGCTGGAAACCCTTCCTCATGGCGCGCCAGGGTTGGGCGCGGCTGGAGGACCTCTTGGAAAAGGTTCCTGAAACCGCTCCTGTCATGCTAATGCCTGCACCTGAACGCGAACTGCGCCTCGAAAGCGTGACAATCGTTCCGCCCGGCGAAAGCAAGCCGACCGTGACCGGCATTGCGTTTGCCATTCAGGCGGGAAGCGCACTCGGGGTCATCGGTCCATCGGGCTCGGGCAAGTCGACACTCTCGCGCGCCATCGTCGGCGCATGGACGCCGGTCGCCGGGAAGGTTCGCATCGACAGCGCAAGCCTCGATCAATGGGACCGGGAAGCACTAGGCCGTCACATCGGCTATCTGCCGCAAGGTGTTGAACTGTTCGACGGCACCATTGCCGAAAACATTGCTCGTTTTGAAGATGATCCTGACCCTGAGGCTATTGTCGCCGCGGCGAAGGCAGCGGGCACGCACGAACTGATCCTCCGATTTGAGCACGGATACGAAACTCCGATTGGTGAGGCCGGATCGGCACTTTCCGCCGGGCAGCGCCAGCTTATCGGTCTTGCCCGTGCCCTTTATCGAGACCCTTTCCTTGTTGTGCTGGATGAACCCAATGCCCATCTCGATGCGGAAGGCGAGGCTGCAGTCGTTAATGCGATCGCCTCCGTGCGCGAGCGCAAGGGCATTGCGGTTGTCGTCGCCCATCGGCCGAGCGCCATCCGCGCCGTGGATTTGGTGTTGGTGATGGAAGGTGGACGGCAGCGATCATTCGGTGCGCCTTCCAAAGTCCTGAAGGCCATCGAGTCTACACAGGATAACGTGGCAGAGCGCGCTGACATGGAGGATCCCGGTGTCCGGCATTCACCAGAACAATGACGTTCCGAGCTCCATTCGCCGCCACTTCCCTTGCTCGCAATGGGCAGTGCCGGCGCGACTCGGCAACACATCCCCATGCCCGTTCTTCCGAGGGCGGCTCAACCAGAACGACCGGTTACAAAGTTTCCTGGACCGTTCTTTGAGTGTGAATGTTCGGCCGATTGCCTGGGCGCGTCCCCGCCGCCTGCGAGCCCGCAACGGCTCGGCGAAGGGCGAAGTGAACGAGAATGCATTCATTTCGTAAATGTATGCCTATCCAAGCAATCGATTTCTCCAATTGTCCGATGACGAATATGAACGACTCAGGCAGGGACATCATTAGGAGTATTTTTCGATGGCAAACATTATCGAGGGTGGCGCGGGTGCCGAAACACTCATCGGCACCGAGCGTGAAGATTGGATGGAGGGTTTCCAGGGCGGTGACTGGATTGACGGTCGTGGCGGCAACGACGAGATCTCGGGTGGCGCGGGCAGTGACCGAGCCATCGGCGGCGAGGGTAACGACCGCATCTTCGGCGGAGATGGCTGGGACGATCTCTCCGGCGACAACGGCCGCTTCAACGCGCGCGTCTCCGGTGAGGACAATGACAGGCTCAGCGGCGGTCCCGGCCAGGATGTCCTCTACGTGGGTGACGGCCAGGACACGTTGACCGGGGGCACCGACAGTGACACGTTCGTGTTCCAGTTCCACAATCCGGTGCCTGGGGTTGTCGGGTCGACGTCGGACATTACCACTATCACCGATTTCAACCCGGCGGAGGACAAGTTCGCCTTCGATGCGGTAGGCCTCTACAACGACGGTTTTGGCGCGAACTTCGTCAACAACGCCAGCATACAGTCCGGCTACCCGGTGAGCAGCTTCTACAGCGGTGCGGCCTCGGGTGCGAACGGCGAACACGTCGTGGTGATCACTGGCGAATCTTTCAACTCTGCTAATGAGGCGGCGAGTGCGATCTCCGGCGAGCACGCCGGCGACATCATTGTCTACCAAAGCAGCTACGCTGACAGAGTTGCAACTCTGGCCTATGTCACCGCCGACGGCAGCGCGCACGAGTTCGCCCACCTGGGCGGTGTGGTCACCGTGGCCGACCTAGGCCTGACCGCGTCGGACTTCACCTTCGTTTGATCCAGAAACCCATACGGAACCGCGCCCGCCCCGCCCCCTGGGCGGGCGCTTTCCCGTTCCGCTACTTGCCTGGGCCGGGGCGCCCGAGGGGCGCCCGGGAGCAGTCGCAGCGTTGACAGCTTGACCAAGCCCTGCGCGTCGCGCTGGTCGTGCACCGAAATCTCCTGAAGGTGTGGAGGCGGAAGCCTGTTCGGGCCCTTGCGGCCGACCACGATGAATCCCTTCCAAACCTTCAGCCGGACGGTGTTGTTGACCCGCTCCATTAAATGCCGGGACCAAACATATTCGGCGGGAGCACTGATCCTGGACCAGCAAGCGGATGCAGTCGGTTGCCGGTCGGGGAGCAATATAGGGAGCCGGGTCGCCAGCCTCCGGAGACTTACGTGACAACCATTCCAAAGGATTCAGCTTTGAGACCCTTCCCTCTGACTTCCGCGATTTGGGGCATTGTGTTGATCAGCGGCGTGGTCAACGTGATTGCGCTGATCTCGCCGCTGTTCATGCTTCAGGTCTATGACCGCGTTCTGGCAAGTGGCAGCGTATCCACGCTAGTGGGGCTCGTCGTGCTTGCTGCGGGGCTCTATGCGTTCCAATGCCTGCTCGACATTTTGCGCGCCCGCGTGCTGCTGCGGATTGGCGAGCGTTTCGATGGACAGTTTTCCGGACGCGTTCACGATGCGATCGTTCGCCTTCCGCTTTCAACGCGCATGCCGGGCGACGGCTTGCAGCCGCTTCGCGATCTCGACAATGTTCGCGGCTTCTTAGGTGGAAACGGTCCGACAGCGTTCTTCGATCTGCCATGGATGCTGTTTTATCTCGGCATTTGCTTCCTCCTTCATTTCTGGATCGGCATGACGGCACTTATCGGGGCGGTCGGTCTCACATCTCTGACACTCCTTGCCAACACTCTCTCGCAAGGGCCGATAAGCGATACCGTTGCCCACAACATGGCACGCAATGGTCTGCTGCAAGCAGCGCGTTGCAATGCCGACTTGCGCCTGCAGGTGCAATCGGCCATTCTTACCGTCGGTGCGTACCTTGTCGTCAGGCAGGAGGCTACGGCCGGGGTCATGATTGTCAGTTCGATAATGATGGGGCGTGCGCTGGCTCCGGTCGATCTGGCCATTTCAAGCTGGAAACCCTTCCTCATTGCGCGCCAGAGTTGGGCGCGGCTTGAGGACCTCTTGGAAAAGGTTCCTGAAACCGCTCCTGTTGTGCCTATGCCTGCACCTGAACGCGAACTGCGCCTGGAAAGCGTGACAATCGTTCCGCCCGGCGAAAGCAAGCTGACCGTGACCGGCCTTGCGTTTGTCATTCAGGCGGGAAGCGCACTCGGGGTCATCGGTCCATCGGGCTCGGGCAAGTCGACACTCTCGCGCGCCATCGTCGGCGCATGGACGCCGGTCGCCGGGAAGGTTCGCATTGACAGCGCAAGCCTCGATCAATGGGACCGGGAAGCACTAGGCCGTCATATCGGCTATCTGCCACAAGGTGTTGAGCTGTTCGACGGCACCATTGCCGAAAACATTGCTCGTTTTGAACATGATCCTGACCCTGAGGCTATTGTCGCCGCGGCGAAGGCAGCGGGCACGCACGAACTGATCCTCCGATTTGAGCACGGATACGAAACTCCGATTGGTGAGGCCGGATCGGCACTTTCCGCCGGGCAGCGCCAGCTTATCGGTCTTGCCCGTGCCCTTTATCGAGACCCTTTCCTTGTTGTGCTGGATGAACCCAATACCCATCTCGATGCGGAAGGCGAAGCTGCAGTCGCTAAGGCGATCGCCTCCGTGCGCGAGCGCAAGGGCATTGCGGTTGTCGTCTGCCATCAGCCGAGCGTCATCCGCGCCGTGGATTTGGTGTTGGTGATGGAAGGTGGACGGCAGCGAGCATTCGGTGCGCGTTCCAAAGTCCTGAAGGCCATCGAGTCTACACAGGATCACGTGGCAGAGCGCGCTGACATGGAGGATACCGGTGTCCGGCATTGATCAGAACAATGACGTTTCAAGCTCCATTCGCCGCCACCTGGTGGCGGGCCTTCTGGCGAGCGTGATCTTTGTGGGAGGAGCCGGAGCCTGGGCGACCTTCACGAATCTCTCCGGTGCGGTTGTAGCGTCCGGACACTTTGTCGTCGTTTCCTATGTCAAGAAGGTGCAGCACCCGACTGGCGGGGTGGTCGGAGAAATCCTGGTGCGCGAAGGGGATAAAGTAAAAGCCGGCGACATCCTCATGCGGCTCGATGCTACCCAGACGCGCGCTAATCTCGCCATAGTCACCAAGCGGCTCGATGAGCTGGCCGCCTACCTGGCACGACTCGATGCTGAGCGTGACGATCTCGCTGAAATCGCCTTCCCGGACTGGCTACTCGCCCGAAGAGATGTTCCAGACGTAGCTTCGGCAATAGATAGCGAGACGCTGCTGTTCGAATTCCGCAGGCAATCCCGCGACGGGAAGCAGGCGCAATTGGCGGAACGCATTACTCAATATCACCACGAGATCGAAGGACTCAAGGCGCAGGAAATTGCCTGTGAAAAAATGATCGAGGTTCTCCAAAAGGAAATTGCTGTTCTAAGTGGGCTGCGCAAGAAAGGCATTGTCTCGGACCAACGGTTGAACAGCCTGAAGATCCAGGTTGCCACTTTCGGTGGCGAGCGCGGTGAGAAGATCGCAGATCAGGCACAGACGGCAGCCCGCATAGCCGAAACGCGCCTGCAGATCCCGCAGATCGATCAGGATTTCAAGTCGGAAGTCGGCCAGGAGCTCAGAGAGGTTCAGGCGCAGGTCGGGGAGTATGTTGAGCGCAAGGTGGCGGTTGAGCAGGAACTGCGGCGGATCGATATCGTCGCGCCGCAGTCAGGCGCCATTCAACAACTCGCAATTCATACGGTCGGCGGAGTGATTACGCCCGCCGATCCGATCATGCTAATCGTGCCGGAAGGCGACGATCTTGCGCTTGAAGTACGAATCACCCCGAAGGACATCGACCAAATCCAGCTTGGTCACAAGGCCGTGCTGCGGATGTCAGCCTTCAATCTGAGAACCACGCCGATATTGAACGGATATGTCAGCCGGATCGCAGCCGATCTGGCGACGGATGAAAAAAACGGCATTTCGTACTACCTGGTGCACCTGTCGGTTCCGCAGGCGGAACTGACGAAGCTCAAGGGCCTGACGCTCGTGCCCGGTATGCCGGCCGAAGCGATGGTCGAGACGGGCGAGCGTACGGCGCTTTCCTATTTCGTGAAGCCGCTGTCGGACCAAATCAGTCGGACATTCCGGGAGGAATGAAATAACCCAGAGAAATGAGTCTTGGCCATGGTGGCGTTCCTTCGCGGGAATCAGGTGAAGTGAACAATCACCAGCCTGCCATGACCGCCCCCTCTCAGCGAATTTGGTTGTGTGCGTCAAGTTCTGCAAAATGGGCGATCATGAAACTGGTCATGCGGCTTGGCGCAGAGCGAGCTTCTTGTGCTCGCGCAGATCATCCATGTTGATATAGCGGTTGGCCTCCATCCAGTTTTCGTTGGTTTCGGCGGCCAGCGCCCTGACCAGGCGCAGGCAGCTTTCGGCGTTCGGGAAGATGCGCACGACATAGGTGCGCCGGCGGATTTCCTCGTTGAGCCGTTCAAGCATGTTGGTGGACTTGAGGTGCTTGTGATGCTGACGCGGCAGCCGGAAGAAAGTCAGCGTCTGTTCTATGGCTTCTTCCGCCCAGGTGGTCAGCCGCGGGTAGCGGGCGGACCATTTGGACAGCCACGCGGCGAGATCGGCCTTGGCCTCGGCGAGATCGCGCCGGTCGTAGAGCCAGCGCAGTTCCTGCAGACAATCGTCGCCGTGCTTCCTGGGCAGGTGATCGAGCGCGTTCCTGAGGAAGTGGACGTAGCAGCGCTGCCATGCTGCTTCCGGGATCACCTCGCCGATCGCCGCGACCAGGCCGGCATGGTCGTCGGACACGGCCAGTTCGACGCCCTTGAGACCGCGTCGTTTCAAGCCGACGAGGAAGTCCTTCCAGGCCGAGCGGCTCTCGCGATTGGCCATCTCCACGGCCAGGATCTGCCGGCGCCCGTCCCAGTCGATGCCGACCGCGATCAGCACCGCCTGGCTCATCACGATGCCGGCTTCGCGCACTTTCTCGTAGCGGGCATCGAGAATGAGGTAGGGGAATGGCTCCTGAAGCGGTCGTTCGGCAAACGCCTTCAGGCCCGCTCCGAACGCTGGTAGCGCTCGAACAGCTCGGTGGAGAAGTGACCCGCCCGGTCCTGTGGAACCCGCAGCTCAAGCTTGCCCACCCGGGTGACCAGGGTGCGGCCGTAGTAACCCGAGCGATACCCAAGGCGCTCAGGCGTGCGTTCGCCCTTCGAAGCACCCAGCGCCTCCTCCATCTCGGCCTCGAGAACCTCCTGCATTACCGCACGGATCACTTCGTGCAGCCCCTCCGGGTTCGAAAGCAGAATGTCTTTGACGGCAGCGCTGGTCGATTTACCTTCTGTCTTGGTCATGGTGGCGTTCCTTCCAGGGAATCGGTGACGTTGAACATCACCAGCCTGCCATGACCGCCCTCTCTCAGCGAATTTGCAGAACTCTCAGCACACTACCGCGAATTTGCAGAACTCTCAGCACACTACCGGGACGGCCTTGTCCGGCGAGGTCATACTGCGAATGTCCCATATCGTTTCTCCTCAGGCCGCTATTGGCCAGAGCACAAACGTTCAGGAGGGGGGCCGGGAGCCGACCGTCTACTTTTGGCAACCCTTGCCTTGGAAGCCGCCGAAGAATGGATAGCGTTGAACAAGTGCAGCGCCCTCTGTGTCGCTTCACCTTGCGGTACCAAAGGTCCAGAAGGTCAGTTGTCTGTTCAGCGATGAGGGTACCGACGCGACTCTGGGGTGGCGTGCCTGCCCGGGTGGTGGCGTATCAGGGCCCAAATGTTTCGGTAGTGTCCAAGGGGACCGAGTTATCGACCGCGGCCAAGTACTAGCCGAGTTTCGCCGGAGAACCGGCCTCACGGACAACACAGCAATGCGCGCAACCGCTCCGTCGCGCAGTCACCGTTTTAGCCATCGACAAGTTCTTGAACTGGAGAATTGTCTTGGGTTGCAAGTTCACATCTGAAGACAATCCCGATGTAACTCGAAATAGGCTGGCTGCGGCCATCGTGGCGGCCGCCATGGACACGAACGAAGCCGAAAACTCCGGAGGCATCCGGTCTACGAAGCTCTTGACATCGCTTTCTCCCAACTGTCCGCATCTGGGCTCGGCAGAAGCGAGATAGGACAAGGCTGCATCAAGGTTTTCGACCTGTCCGGCCAATTCCTTCCGTCGTTCTTCCGGCGACATTGCCCGTAGGGCCGCTTCCCGGGCAGCGGCCTTGGCCCTTCCGTCGTCAGGCACGTTCCAACAGCCCAGGCATTCGGCTTGTTCGACGAGGCCGTATATCACCGCTTGAGCCCTTAAGCCGTCTGTACTTCCGCCCACGACGACGCGGGGGCACAGACCCTGGATGTCCTGACGGGACGTATTGATGTCCACGGCCGATACCACGAGTTCGTACGAGTCCCGCGCTTCCGCCAGATCGAGCTTCGGATGCAGGCCTGACCGGCTCGAGAGGATGTAATCCCGAAGCGTTCCGGAATGTTCCAAGCCCCCCAGTCCGCTGAAGGTCCTGTATCGCTCCACGGCCTCGACCTTAGGTCGGTCGAGATCGTCGAGGCCGGCCAAAAAGCACCGGTTAAGATTGGTGCCCTCGAGGTCGTGGCGGTCGTGATCGATGGTAACGAGGAATGAGCTTGCCAATTCGCTGGCGCCCAACACCTGGATGATCCCCTGACCGACGGCGCCTGCCCCGACGACATACAAAGGGGGCAAGCGCGTGTCCGATACGGCTGGACCGTCTTCCAATACTTCCCAGCGGCCGGATTCCCCCGACCACAGGGAATACGCGTCATCCCGGGCGAAGCGTCCTTTCTTCAAGCCTTTGGCGTGCTTGAAGACCTCGCCTGCTGCCAAGGCCGCTGCCAGGTATGGGCCGAGGCAATCGCGCCGGCCGAAAGAACCACCGAAGGCTCGCGGAGCGGAGCCGATCCAGGCTTTCCACCCCTCTCCCCAAACATAGATGCTCGCGCCTCCACGCATCTGACCGGTCATATCTATGGTCAAGTCCTCCACGCCATCGGGTGGAAGCACCGGTATCCGCCCGCCGTTGGCCCAGGACGCGAGGTTCTCGACGGCCTGGAAGGCATTTGCCGGACCGGCCCCGTTCGGCGTGACGACCGTCATCTCGCCTTTTACCGCGACCCGGATCGAACCGACCAAGCCATGCAGCCTAGCCAGTAGATTGACGAGACAGACCAGAAGGTGTTGGCGATTGACTGCCCCTGATACGTCGCCGGCACGAATGAGGATCGTTTTAGGCGACGCGACGTCCCCCAAACCATCCAACGGTCGGGAATGACGATCCCCCAATGCCAAGCCACTCATCGGAAATCCCTTCTGTCCACTGCCGGTGCGGCGATCACCTCAAGGCGGCCATGGACCTGCCCTGGGGATAGCATGTGCCAATAATCGTTCTGCCACTCGTGCACGCCGATGCCTTGCGGCCAGGGCGCGGCCGGGACGCCGTATATCGGGAATACGAGCGAAAGAATCCGGCGGCTCGAAATCATGCGGTCATCATATCGCGAGTGTTCCGTGCCCATGCCGGGATGGCTGTGAATCTGAGCCAAGGGCTTCCACCCTTCGGGCAGATCGCGCACCATTTCGCTGATCGCATCCGGCTCCACATGATAGTTTCCGGGCATAGATCGCTGCGTGGGCGCCCGGACCGATCGCACAAGGGCGGTATCGCCGTCCCGCTCGCCGTACCAGAAAACACACGATTCCCGGCGGCCTGCGCGCTGAAGCAGTTCGCTTGTCGCCGAAATCGCAGTCGGAGGTAAGCGAAGGACGGATCCGATCGGCACATAGGGCCCGGGTGCCGGGTCGCGCCACAATAGGTATTCATCCTGCATGACGATCGAATCTTCCCGAATAGTGGTTGCGGAAAGCACGTTCGATCGCCACCAACGTATGATTAAAGGTATCGCCCGTGCGCCAGAGGGTGGTGTCTTCGCCGCCGTGATTGACGTCGTAGTATTCGAACACAGCGGAACAGCACACGAGCTGGATCTTTTGCCCGCTGGGGTTCTGGTAAGCCGGATGGACGTGGACCTCCGGCGAGGTCAGTTGGGGCAGATGGTGCTGTTCGGCTAGGCCGGCGTAGTCAAGGGTCGCCGGATTGACGAACCTGGCGCTGGGCGGCCAGTCCGAACCGGCAAGAAAATCGAGCCGGAGAAGATACTCTTCGGTATTTCCGCCGAAAGTGCCGCGCATGGGGACAAGCAGCGTCCGGTCCGATGGCCGGCTCCAGCCGAGCTCTTCTATCGTCTGGCCCCTGAAGGACAGCACCCGCGGCAAGTGCTGGCCTAGCACTTGCGTGCCTGCCTGCAGGTCAATGGTGGGCCGGACGCCATGCGATGCCATTTCAGGCCCCCCCGGTCCTGGCCGCGATCTCGAACTTCTTGTCGCACAAACCTTCCTGCTGGGCCGTCTCGAGAGGAAGGCCGAGGTGGTCCATCAGGCTCACTGTCCCGACGTCCGTCTCGGCCTGGAACACGTCACGCTCGTTGCGCATGACGTCGAGCTCCTCGTAGGCCCGGTCCCAGATCGACTGCAGAGTAGTACCGGACTCGACCTTGAAGCGCACCGTTTCCAGTTCACCCAGGTGCTTGACGCGCACCGTCTGCTTCTTTGGCCCCGCAAGCTTGCCCGCCTTGAAGCTTTCGACGCCATCTTCATCCAGGTCGATGACGTCGTCTTCATCGAGGGGAAAGTCGGGCTCGTCCGTCTTTTCCAGATAGATGCTCTTGTCGGCAGCCACGCCCTTCAGCTTGCGCAAGGTTCCGGCCGTGATGAAGCGCGCGGGCCAATCCAGGGGGCCGCCGGCGAAGGCAAGCCGGTAGGATCGGTCGCTCAGGGCGACGATAAACCGCTGTCCGTCGGACAAGGGCACGGATTCGCGGCTGCGGACGTCCTCAAGTTCGCCGTTGTCCCGCATCTGCAGGACATAGCTGTAATCGTCGGACGAAAACCCCGCGGCGAGGGCGATCTGGTCCCCTGAGGGGGGCTGGTCATTTACGGGAACCGCGCGGAACACCAGGTCGGTGCCGGCGATATGGATGCTGCGAATGGGATCGCTGTCGTTCATTTGGTTTCTCCTGCGTCTCGATATCACATCAAATAGTAGCTATTTCTTAGCTAGTCAATACGTGATGTGTAGCTATTAATTGTTGACTAGCCTCGTGGATAATGATATGAACGCGCGACCGTCAAGGAGGACCCTATGGTTGAAAAACGTACGATGACGCTGAATTTGAGTTCGCAGGAGATGGATCTGGTCGATCGCCTCGCCGATGAAAAAGGTTTGTCCAAGACCGCCCTAGTCCGACAGGCCCTCAGGCTCTACCAATCCATCACGGACAGAATAGAACGCGGCGAGAAGGTATTCTTCGAACACCCTTTCACCAAGGAAAAGGCCGAGCTCATGATGCTGAACTGAAGCCATGTCGGGTAGCCTCATCGGTACCTACGACCTGTTAGACCGTCGGACCGGCAAGTTCACGGAATCCCATCTCCTCAGCCCCGCGGATGCCGGCAATGTCGCCGATATAGACGGCTCGTGGCGCCCGCTCATGGAAGCCAGGATTGCGGAACTGAAAGCCGCCGGCCAATACAACCTGCAATTCCTCGGCGATAACGACATCCAGGACGCTCATTGGCGATGGTCCGAGAAAGTCGACATGGCGTCAAACCGGCTTGACCGGCAGTCGTTCGCGATCGTGGCGGAAGGTGCCACACAGGGCCTGATGCTCGTGACGACTGCAGGTTTTGCCAAAGAACCCTCGCAACGCGGCAAGCCGCTGGTCACGGTGGACCTGCTAGCTACCGCGCCTTGGAACAGACCGCGTTTCGATGCGTCCCCTCGTTTCAAGGGCGTGGGGCGCATCATGATGGTTGCCGCGATCAGCTTGAGTGTTCAAGAGGAATTCAGGGGACGGGTAGGCCTGCACGCCTTGCCACAGGCCGAAGCTTGGTATCGAGATGTGGTTGGAATGACCGACCTGGAAATCGACGACACGCGCATGCGCTACTTTGAGATGACCGAAGCACAAGCGCGCGCCTTCCTCACTTAAACAGAAGGAGCAGATGATGGAGATGCTTATCTCACGCGACTGGCTCCGGCGAAAGATCGAGTCCGATCCGGATACGGACCATGACGCGGGATGGCCGTTGGAAGCCATCGACAATATAGGGATGTTCCTGCCGTCCGAACTTGTGTCGGACGCGGGCAACGTGGTCGAAATGAAGCACGCCTTCGGGGTCTTCATACGCCAGTTGAGACGACGCGACCAATTGTCGGTTGAAACCTTGGGCGCAAAGGCGCGGGTGGAGGCCGCCGAGATCAGGTTGATCGAACGGGACCCCAACTACAAACCCAGGCCGAGGACCGTTCACCAGTTGGCCGAGTTTTTTAGGATGCCGCCACGAGCGCTGATGAAGCTCTCTGGCGCTACTGTTACTAGAGACGAGGTCCTGCAGGAAGAGGCCCAGAAGTTCGCGGCTAAGTCCGATGATTTGTCCAAGCTCAGTAAGCACGAGCAACAGGTCTTGGACAGTTTCGTCAAGTTTCTGGTGCTGGGGCAGAAATGAACCGATGATGGAGGGGACGGTCGGAGCATATGAGGCGGACGACATCCGAGGACTCGTTGACAGGATTCTCCGCGAACTCGGCAATCCCGAACCGCCCCTCCGTCTCCCGGAGGTCCGGCAGTTGCTCGCGCTAGACCTCAAGTACTATAGCTTGTCCAATCCGACGCTCCTGCAGGAAGTCGCGCATAGGATGAAGGTGGCGGGCAAGCAGGTTATCGCCCGTCCGACCATTCTGATCGACGTGATCAAGAAGGCCAACCTCTCCGCCTTATGGATACCCGACGGCAATCGCATCCTGATCGACCAACAGGTTCCCGACGCGAAGAAACGATGGATCGAGGCCCATGAGGTTGGGCATAGTTTCATTCCCTGGCACAAGGATTTCCTGTTCGGCGACGATCAGTACACGCTCGATCCGAACTGCCATGCCAATGTGGAGGCGGAGGCTAATTTCGCCGCCGCACGCTTGCTGTTCCTTCAGGACCGTTTCGCGTGCGAGGCTCGCGACGTCGAGATTACCTTCAAGTCCATCCAGAATCTGGCCAAGCGCTACGGCAATACGATAACCACCACGTTATGGCGCACGGTCGAGGGGCGGGATGGCGAAACGCCGGCATTCGGGATGGTCAGCGCCCATCCGCACCACGACGATATCGGCCGCGACCCCGGCGGCAAGGACGTGCGATACTTCATCCGCTCACCCGCGTTCAGGACGCGGTTTCCGGGGATCACTCAGGAATTCTGTTGGAACTTTCTCAGGGCCAGTGCCGGCCGGGCTAGGAGAGGTCCGATTTTCGACGGAACCGTCGTGTTGACGGACGCGAACGGAGTCCGACACGAGTTCGCGATCGAATGCTTCTGCAACCACCACGCGATCCTGACTTATGCCGTACACAGGCGCCCGGCTCCGTTGATAACACCGGTTAAGTGATACCGCTGCGGCGCTAATAAGCTCGCCCGGCTACGTCCGCTGGTCAGGGAACGGAAGCTTCCAGGCTTAAGCTGCGTGAACGAACGGCCGATACCAGGGCGCATTAGGGTCGCAGGCGGCCATCGTTTTCATTGAGTCGTCTTGGCCAGCCGTGGTCTTCACTTGACCCCCCCGCATGATGATAAATAACCAAGAAGGATCTAGACCGAACCGGAAAAGACAAGGTGCAGGTGCGAGGCATTGAGAGAAATATCAGGAACCGAACCAATCCACAGAAATATTTTGTTGGTATTTCTGTTGGTAGCAGATGCGGCCAACCTTCGCATAAGTCTCTGAAACGAAAGCGGGATTTTCTCCACTTGGATTCCGCCTCTGGGCACCAGTTTTCTCTGAACATCAAGGGCTTGACTTCCTGGCGCCGCACCGACGGATTCCTGATTTCGGCCTGCCGGCTGTGCCGGCAAGCCTGCGCAACCGAGTTATGAACTTTCGGGGCGCACGGTCTCCACGCGCAGCGAGCCGGCTGGAAGCGGCTGCAGCAGTTCGGCTTCCGGCTTGGTCAGACTGAGCCAAGCCGCCCAATCGCCGGGCCGAAGCACCACGACCTGCCGACTGTGATAGGGCGCAATATCCGGTCCAGGCTCGGTTGTCAGCATGGTGAAGGTTGGCGGCTTGTTGCCGGCAGCTTCACGCCAAAGCCCTGCGATGGCCATGAACGGCGAGCCGTTGAGCGTGAAGCGATGCTTTGCCTTCGGATACTTCGTGCCCGTGAACTCGAAGAAGGCGGATGCCGGCACGAGGCAGCGTTTGCTGCCGGCGAATTGCCGGCCTTCGGAGCGGAAGTTGAACACTGGTCCGCCTTTCGGGCCGGCCGGCGGAAATCCAAACGTCATCGACGTCAGTTCAACAACGCCAGTGTCGCCGGCGGCGCGCATGATCGGGGCTGGATCGTTGATATGGATGTCATCAACCCGCGGCAGTTCAAGTTCGGTCTGATGGGTCGGGATCTCGAGTGCCAGCGACTCCAGCATCCGGCAATATTCAGCCCAGAGAATATGCTGCTCATAGTCGTTGCACATGGAAGGCTCCCGACCGGTCTGCCAGTTTACCTCACGCCAAACAAAGAGGCGATGGACCGCTCAACCCTCGCGGTCGCGCTCGAGCAGTATATCGGGCTCGATCGCCGCGTTGACGAAGGCGGCGCGGGCATAGCGCGCCTCTTGAAGGCCTTCCAGAACGCCAAGGCAGGCTTTACGGGCGGCGACGTGATAGCCGCCTGTCTTCACGGGCCATCGGTTCATGAGGATGTCAGCGGCCTGCGCGACACGCTCCACCTTGTAGATCGTGTTTCTGGACCTGCCAAGCGCCACGCGAACCGGCTCATCGAAATGCTGATCTTGCATGCTTCCCCTCCCGAACGCGATCGCGAGTCAATTCGGGGGAGGCAAGTTCGGTTCCACGGGAGCGATTTGCCAACGCAATAAACCCGCCCAATGAAATCACTTTGCGCCCATCGGCCAAATGGCGGATTCGCTTTGCTTGGTGATCCCCTCCACCTAGGGCAAACTGCCTGCCGGGGCTGCAGGAGGAGAAATGCGAGCACGCGCAGCTACGATCGGCGATCTCGAAAGTGTCTTCCGTGATCTGTCCACGCGGATGTCGGACGAGTATGTGGCCGCCGGCAAGGACAGCAAGGTCGCCTACGACAATCTGATGATGAATTTGAAGGAAGGCCGAGCGCACGCGCTGGTCGAGGGCGACAAGACGGTGGCGATCGTCGCCTGGCACGAGAACAGCGACGCCGCCGACACGCTGTTTGCCGCGCAGGAGGGTTTCTTCAGCGCCGCGACGGTCCGCTTCTGCAGGCGCCACATCCGCCACATTCAGGCGCTGGCCGGCAACCTTCCCATCCACTCGCGCAGCTGGCTGCAGCGGGCCGACGTCGGCAAATGGTTCCGTGTCATCGGTTATGTCGAACGCGGCCGAGAGAACGGCGCCACTGTGTTCGAATTGCCGCCGGCACGGGGAGCGTCAGCTGCGCGGGCTGCCTAGGGCTGCGCACCCACGGATGCCATCACGGAAAAGCCCCCGCCAGGATGGCGATGGGCCAATATCGCCTGCAATGGGCTCATATCGGGGGCTCAGATATCGGGCTGATCCAGCGCCTCGAAAATCACCCGTTCCAGCGGACCGAGATCCTCTTCGATCTCGCTGACCTCAAGGCCTAAATGCCGAGCATCCAGGGCAGCTCGCGTGGTTAGGGTTCGAGCCGTTGCCTTGTCGGCAGGCAGTTCGCCCGGCAGGTGCTCGTGGATCCAGCCCTGCAGGAAATCAACGCCGCGCTCGCTCATCGATTTATCCCTTCCCTTATCTGGGGGATCATTCCCCCAGAATGACCCCAGAAGCGACGATCTGAGCCGTCAGGCTGGTGAGCCTGCCTCGCTTCACGAGCGTCGGCTTTTGGTAGATTTTCTTCATGGCGGTGCCTTTCGCGACAAATCGCTCGTCGGCAACAACGTCCGTCGCGGGGCAGCGTTCCATGGCGGGCTGTTGAGCCCGACCCCCTGACACATCGTATTTGAGAACAGCCCCGCTCCCGCGACCCGTGATGTTGATGCCGCGGCAGGTTGCGAAGCCAATGCGGGGCGTGGCATTTGTCGATGCCGATCATTGGGATGGCAAGCAGGACATGGCACGGCCACCAGACATCGCCCGACACCAGGCCGCCAAGGCAGGCGTTAGCCTGAACCGGGCGCTTTCCAAACTCGGCCTGTGTTCGCGCAAGCAGGCCGAGCTGCTGATAGCCGAAGGGCGCGTGCGGGTTGGCGGCAAGGTGGTGCGCGATCCGTCGCTGCGTGTCGATCTCGGCCGCGACCGCATCGCTGTCGACGGCGAGCAGATCGTCGGCGAGGCAAAAGTCTACCTGATGATCAATAAGCCGCGCGGACAGGTCACCACGCGCGATGACCCGCAGGATCGTGGCACCGTCTATGACTGCCTGGTGGAACTGGAGTTGCCTTTCGTGTCGCCGGTCGGCCGCCTCGACAAGGCCAGCGAAGGCCTGTTGCTGATGACCAACGACACGCGCTGGGCCAACCGCCTGCTCGATCCGGCCTCGCATGTCGCCAAGACCTATCATGTCCAGATCGGCACCGCGCCCGACGAAGCGATGCTGGCGCGCTTTCGCGACGGAGCGATCGTCGACGGCGAACTGCTGACCGCAAGTTCGATCGAACTGCTGCGCAGCGGCGGCCGCACTGCCTGGCTGGAAATCGTGCTCGACGAGGGCCGCAACCGCCAGATCCGCCGCCTGCTCGGGGCATTCGATATCGAGGTGCTGAGGCTGGTTCGGGTGGCGATCGGCGGTTTGCAGCTCGGCGAACTCGCCAAGGGCAAGGCGCGGCATCTGACATCGGAGGAATTGGCGGTGCTCGCGCGTTAAGAGGCAGGCTTGCCGCGAAACCCTACTTCTGGTTCCACCTGCGTATCACCGGCTCGCTCAGATCGTGCTCATAGCCGAGGATGCTGAGGCTCGCGGTATCAAGTACGAAGTGCGCACCGCCTTCGGGTGGCAGACCGAGCCAGCGCGCGGCCAGCACGCGCAGGAAATGCGAGCTTGAAAACACCAGCACATTGCCCTCGATTGCCCGCAGCCCGGCGATGATCCTGTCGGCCCTGGCGCCAACATCCGCTACCGACTCGCCGTCGGGACAGCCGTCACGGAACAATTGCCAGCCGGGGCGCTGCACAACAATCTCCTTGGTCTTAACGCCCTCATAGGCGCCATAGTCCCATTCCTGCAGGTCGTCCTTCTTGACGGCAGCAGCGCCGAAGCCGGCAAGCGTGCAGGTGCTGAAGGCGCGCTGCGACGGGCTCGACCACACCGCCTGGAAGGACAGATCCTTGAGCCGGTCTGCCACGCCGCGAGCTGCCGCCTCGCCCTTTGCCGTCAACGGTATGTCGGTGCGGCCGGTGTGTTTTCCCGAAGCGCTCCACTCCGTCTCGCCGTGACGGACGAGGTAGATTTCGGGGTACGGATTGCTCATGCGCCGGCCTTTCGGTTTTACGTCCGCACCCTACCCGGGAGGGCCCGGCCAGCGCCAGCCACGTGCAGGCGGAAAAGGAAAGGCCGCAACCGAATCGGCTGCGGCCTTGTGCTCAAACGTCAGTGCCCGGAGCGGTCAAGCGGGCTGCAGATCGCCCGACAGCGCCAGGTCGGCTTCCTCGGACAATGTGCCGGCCATGGCGGCGGCGAACTTGGTCTGGTCGAGTTCGCCTTCCCAGCGCGCCACAACGATCGTCGCCACTGCATTGCCGACGAAGTTGGTCAGCGCCCGGCATTCCGACATGAAGCGGTCGACCCCTAGGATCAGCGCCATGCCGGCAACGGGTACCGTAGGCACGACAGAGAGCGTGGCGGCCAGCGTGATAAAGCCGGCGCCGGTGATGCCGGCGGCACCCTTGGAGCTCAGCATGGCAACCAGCAGCAGCAGAATCTGGTCGCCATAGGTGAGCGGCGTATCGGTCGCCTGGGCGATGAACAGCGCCGCCAGCGTCATGTAGATGTTGGTGCCGTCGAGGTTGAAGGAATAGCCGGTCGGGATGACCAGGCCGACCACCGAGCGGTTGCAGCCGGCGCGCTCCATCTTGGCCATCAGGCCGGGAAGAGCGGCTTCCGAGGACGAGGTGCCGAGCACCAGCAGCAGCTCTTCCTTGATGTAGCGGATCAAGGCGAGGATCGAGAAGCCGTTGTACCAAGCGACAGCGCCGAGCACGACCAGCACGAAGAGCAGCGACGTCAGGTAGAAGGTGCCGATCAGAAAGGCGAGGTTGGCAATCGCGCCGATGCCGTATTTGCCGACGGTGAAGGCCATGGCGCCGAAGGCGCCGATGGGGGCGGCCTTCATCAGGATGGCGACCAGGCGGAAGATAGGCGAGGTCAGCGCCTGCAGGAAATCGACGACCGGGCGGCCGCGCTCGCCGACCAGAGCGAGAGAGATGCCGAACAGCACCGAGAAGAACAGCACCTGCAGGATGTCGCCTTGCGCGAAGGCGCCGGTGATGGTGTCGGGGATGATGTTGAGCAGGAAGCCGACGATGGTCGTGTCATGCGCCTTCTCGGTGAAGGTGGCGACCTTCGAGGGGTCGAGCGTCGCCGCATTGATGTGCATGCCGGCGCCCGGTTGGACGACGTTGGAGACGACCATGCCGACGACCAGCGCCAGGGTCGAAAAGACCAGGAAATAGATCATCGCCTTGCCGGCGACGCGGCCAACCTTTTTCAGGTCGGAGACGCCGGCAATGCCTGTGGTCACCGTCAGGAAGATGACCGGCGCGATCACCATCTTGACCAGCTTGATGAAGGCATCGCCGAGCGGCTTCAGCGAAGCACCGAGTTCGGGATAGAAATGACCGAGCAGGATGCCGGCGGCGATCGCCGTCAGGACCTGCACGTAGAGATGACGGTAAAAGGGTAGCTTGCCGCGCGGTTCGGCGGCAGCGAATGCTGGCTGCATGACGTCCTCCATGGCGCCCCGATCGAAAGCTCGACCTCCCGGGGCAAGTTGTTTCCGCAGCCTCGCGACTGCTGTACTGGTCACTGCAACTGCCGTGCCAGACTGAGCGGCATTACCGTATCCATTGATTTTGTTGGAGATCTTTGTCGACCGAGCTGGTGCGCCGCAACCGCAAGTGCGGACATCCGCATGACTGAATTGTGCTTTGTGCGAAATCATGCACAAATAGGGAATGCTGCAACGCCCTGCCGCGGTCCTGTCGCCGACGCCCGAGCAACTCGGCAAACGCGCGCGTCGCGCCTGGCTGCTGTTTGCGGCGATCGCGCTGGTGATCGTTGCCACGGCGCTCACCGGCGCCGGCCTCTACTCGCGCCGCGCCGAGGTCGCGGCACTGGCGGCGCAAGGCCGCACCGATGCCAATCTGAAGGTTGCGTTGCTGCGCGCCGTGCTGGAAAGCCCGCGGGCGCTGCCGCTGCTCTTGTCCGAGGACCAGCAGGTGCATGACGCCCTGCAGAACAAGGGCGCTGTCACGATCGACGTGCTCAACCGCAAGCTCGAAGGGCTGGTCTCCGGCACCAAGGCTTCGGTGCTTTACGTCACCGGCGTCGACGGGTTTGCGATCGCCTCCAGCAACTGGCGCGAAACAACCAGCTTCGTCGGCAACGACTACGGTTTCCGCGCCTATTTCTCCGGCGCCATGCAATCGAGAACGGCCGAATATTTTGCGCTGGGCAACATCAGCAAGCGCCCGGGCCTCTATATTTCGCGTCGCGTCGGCAATGCGGCGGCACCGCTCGGCGTCGTCGTCGTTAAGATGGAATTCGACCAGCTTGAAGCCGACTGGCATGAGGCCAACCGGCCGGCCTATGTCAGCGACGACCACGGCGTCGTGCTGATCACCAGCGTGCCGTCCTGGCGCTTCATGACCACCGCGCCGCTGACCGGCCCGGTGGCTGCCGCCATCCGGAGCAGCCAGCAATTCGGCAACGCGCCGCTGATCCCCTTGCCGATCACACGCCCCGAGGCATTGAGCCCTGACGTGTCGATGGTGCATGCGATAACACCGGGCGGCAGCGATGCCGAATATCTCAGGCTTTCGACACTGGTCCAATCGACGCCATGGCGGCTCGATTATCTCGTGCCGGTCGAAGCGCCGATCGCGGCTGCGGTGCGTGAGATGCGGCTGCTGGCGCTGGGCGTCGTGGTGCCGTTGCTGGCGCTGGCCGGCTATCTCCTGTGGCGCCGTCAGTCGGCGCAGATGCGCATCGCTGCCGAACAGGCAGCGCGCATCGAGCTTGAGCGCCGCGTCGTCGAGCGTACGCATGACCTCAGCCTGGCGCGCGACCGGCTGCAGGCCGAGATCACCGATCACCGCAGCACCGAAGCCAAGCTGCAGGTCATGCAGCAGGAATTGGTGCAGGCCAACCGTCTTGCTACCCTCGGCCAGGTTGCCGCCGGGGTCGCGCATGAGATCAACCAGCCGGTGGCGACGATCCGCGCCTATGCCGACAATGCGCGTGTGTTCCTGGAGCGCAAGCAGACCGCCTCGGCCGAGGAGAACCTTGGCGCGATTGCCGCGCTGACCGAGCGCATCGGCGGCATCACCGAAGAGTTGAAGGTCTTTGCCCGCAAGGGGCGCACGGCAGCCGAACCGGTCGAATTGCGCGGCGTCATCGAGGGCGCCGTGGTGCTGCTCAGAAGCCGCTTTGCCGGTCGGCTGGACGCACTCGATATCACGCTTCCGCCGGTAACGCTCAAGGTGA
Organism: Mesorhizobium sp. P170090; assembly: GCF_057786115.1. Classification (NCBI taxonomy): domain Bacteria; kingdom Pseudomonadati; phylum Pseudomonadota; class Alphaproteobacteria; order Hyphomicrobiales; family Phyllobacteriaceae; genus Mesorhizobium; species Mesorhizobium sp. P170090. The sequence goes on along the minus strand of NZ_JBYNWH010000001.1, from coordinate 1,682,105 downwards.
TGGGCAACCGGCTGCGGCTCGAACAGGTGCTGATCAACCTGTTCCAGAATGCGCTGGAAGCGCTGGACGGGCGCGACGGCGCCAGGGTGCAGGTGTCGGCCCAGGAGACGGCCGACGGCGTGGCGCTTGCCGTCGCCGACAATGGGCCGGGCATTTCGCCTGCCATCCTCAAGTCATTGTTCACGCCGTTCAACACCTTGAAGGAAAAAGGCCTCGGGCTCGGCCTCGTCATCTCGCAGGACATCGTCGCCGACTATGGCGGACGCATCGAGGTGGCGAGCGACCAGGCCGGCACGCGCTTTACCATTCACCTCGCCAGGGCAGCATGATGGACACCGCACCGGTCGTATTGATCGACGACGATAGCGAATTGCGGAGGGCCACGCGGCAGACGCTGGAACTCGCTGGTTTTTCCGTCTCGGCCTTTGCGGTGGCGAACGAGGCGCTGGCCGGGCTCGACGCCAATTTTCCCGGCGTGGTGGTGTCCGACATCCGCATGCCCGGCATTGACGGCCTGCAGCTCTTCGACCGCGTCTTGCAGCTTGATGCCGACATTCCGGTAATCCTGGTCACCGGACATGGCGACATCGCGGTTGCGGTCAAGGCGATCAAGGATGGCGCCTACGACTTCATCACCAAGCCGTTCGCCGCCGACCGGCTGGCGCAAAGTGTGGCGCGGGCGGCGGAAAAACGCCGGCTGGTGATGGAGAACCGCGCGCTGCGCGAAAGCGCCGAACAGGCGCAGGACGGCCTGCCGCTGATCGGCCAGACGCCGGCGATGGAGCGGCTGCGCCGCACGCTGCGGCAGATCGCCGACACCGATGTCGACGTGCTGGTGACTGGCGAGACCGGCTCCGGCAAGGAGGTGGTGGCGAGCCTGCTGCACCGCTGGAGCCGCCGCGCCAAGGGCAATTTCGTGGCGCTGAATTGCGGCACGCTGCCGGATACGGTGATCGAAAGCGAACTGTTCGGCCATGAGGCCGGCGCGTTCACCGGCGCACAGAAGAAGCGCATCGGCCGCATCGAGCATTCGAGCGGCGGCACGCTGTTTCTCGACGAGATCGAAAGCATGCCGGCCTCGACCCAGGTGCAGATGCTGCGGGTGCTGGAAATGCGCGAGGTGACGCCGCTCGGCACCAATGAAATCCGGCCGGTCGACCTGCGCGTCGTCGCCGCCGCCAAGGTCGATCTCGGCGATGCCAGCCGGCGCGGCGCCTTCCGCGAGGATCTCTACTACCGGCTTAATGTGGTGACGATCTCGATCCCGCCGCTGCGCGAACGCCGCGACGACGTCGCCCTGCTCTTCTTCTACTTCGCAGAGCGTGCAGCCGCCCGCTTCCGCCGGCAAATGCCAGCCGTGCCTGCCTCAGTGCATCGCCATCTGAGCCAGCACGACTGGCCGGGCAATGTGCGTGAACTCGCGCATTTCGCCGAGCGTTTCGTGCTTGGACTGGAGGAAGCGGCGCAAGCGCCACCTTCCGCATCGGCGGAGCCGGATGACGCCAGTTCATTGCCGGAACGGCTGGAACGCTATGAGGCCGATGTCATCCGCGAGGCACTTGGCCGCAATTACGGCGATGTCCGGCGCACGATTGAAGCGCTCGGCATTCCGCGCAAGACCTTCTACGACAAGCTGCAGCGGCACGGCATCGTGCGCAGCGATTTTTCCAGGTAATTCATTTTCCAGGTATTCAGGCGTGTGGACCCGAAAGCAGGGTAGATTTTGTGAACCGGCGCAAAAAAACCGTGGCAAGTCGGCATCAGAAAGTGTTGAAGACCGCATCGGCGGCCTTCGGCACGGCGCGATCCGGTTGCGCTCGGCAGATGTTGATGATTTGTTGCCGGTCAGCGGAGAATGAATGATGCGAGAACCTGTCGGTCAAGATGAATATGGATCGACCAACCCGTTCGATCCGGACGATCTGACGAATTTGAACGCGATCGGCCCGGCCATGGGCGGCGGCAACGACTTCGAGAAATACGCCGTTGCCGTGATCATCGTCTTCGGCGCGCTGATCATTGGCGGGCTGATGGCCGCTTCCATGACCTTTGGTCACCGGAACGGCTTCCTGTTTGCGCTTGGCGGCGCAACCGCGGCCTGGATATCGGGCAATGCGCTGCTCCTCGACCGTCCCCGCATCTACGCGGCGTTCGTCGCGATCGCGGCGCTGATGCTCGTCGGGTCGACGCTTACGCTCGTCCTCTGATCAATCTCTTGTTTTGATCAGTAGCCAATCGCCTCGCCGGATGCGGCGCGGCTGTCGATGGCGCCGTTGTAGCGGGCGCCGCCGCCCTTCTCGATTTCCGCCAGGCTCTTGCCCCCGACAAGAATGCCGGCCGCCTGACCCCAGGTAGAATCCGCGAGATCGAGGTGGTAGCCCATGCCGGCCAGCAGTTTTTCAGTGTCGGGCGACAGGCCGAAGGGTTCGACATAGATCGTGTCGGGCAGCCATTGATGGTGGATGCGCGATGCGTCGATCGCCTCCTGGATGTTCATGCCGTGGTCGATGACGTTGACGATGGCTTCCAGCGTGATGGTGATGATGCGCGAGCCGCCGGGGCTGCCGATAACCATGAACGGCTTGCCGTCCTTGGCGACGATGGTCGGGCTCATCGATGACAGCGGCGTCTTCTTCGGCTGGATGGCATTGGCCTCTCCCTGCACGAGACCGTAGAGGTTGGGCACGCCAGGCTTCTGGGTGAAATCATCCATCTCGTTGTTGAGCAGGATGCCGGTGCCGTCCGCGACCACGCCGGCGCCGAACGAGCCGTTCAGCGTATAGGTGATCGCGACCGCATTGCCGTCATCGTCGATGATCGAATAGTGCGTCGTTTCCTTCGACTCGCCGAAGCCCTTCGGCATCAAATCCTGCGAGACGCCGGCGCGGAACGGGTCGATCTTGTCGCGGATCTCCTTGGCGTAACCCTTGTCGAGCAGTTTCGAGACCGGATTGTCGACGAAATCGGGATCGCCGAGCGCCGAGTTGCGGTCCACATAGGCGTAGCGCATCGCCTCGACCGTGACGTGCACCGTCTCGGCCGAGCCGGCGCCAAGATAGGACAGCGGGTAGCCCTCCAGCACGTTGAGGATTTCGCAGATGATGACGCCGCCCGAGCTTGGCGGGGGCGAAGAGACGATCTCGTAACCGCGATAGGTGCAGCTCACCGGTTGCAGCTCGCGTACCTTATATTGCTCGAAGTCTGCCTTGGCCAGAATGCCGCCCCTGGCGCCGCTCGCCTTGACGATGGCGCCGGCGATGGCGCCTTTGTAGAAGGCTTCGGCGCCTTTTTCGGAGATGGCGGCGAGCGAGGCTGCAAGATCGGGCTGGAGGAGACGCTCGCCGGCGCCATAGGGTTTGCCGTCCGGCTTCAGGAAGATGGCGGCGGCGGCAGGGTCCTTCGCCAGCCGTGCGGCATTGCTTGCGAATGAAGCAGCGTCGCCCTGGTCGAGGATGAAGCCATCCTTGGCATAGGCAATTGCCGGCGCCATCAAATCCTGGCGTGGCAGCGTGCCATATTTTTCACGAGCCATCTCGAACCCTGCCACGGAACCAGGTACGCCGACCGCGAGGTAGCCATCAAGGCTGGCGCCCTTCACCGGATTGCCGTCCTTGTCGAGATACATGGTCTTGGTTGCCGCCAGCGGCGCGCGCTCGCGGAAATCGAGGAAGGTCGATTTGCCGTCCTTGAAGCGGATGGTCATGAACCCGCCACCGCCGATATTGCCGGCATTAGGGTAGACGACGGCGAGCGCATAGCCGACGGCGACCGCCGCATCGACGGCATTGCCGCCCTTCTTCAGCACCTCGACGCCGGCTTCCGACGCCAGATGCTGGGCGGTGACGACCATGCCGTGCTCGCCCTTCGCCGGTTGAGGCGAGGCGGCATGGAGCGCGCCGGATGGCGCGAGCGCAATTGCGAGCGAAAGGGTGACGCCAATCAGCGTCCGGCGGGTCAAGGGCATGGCGGTGCTCCAAGTGCGGTGTGCCTAGAAGAGCTACATGGAGCGCCCGAGTCCATCATCAATATGAGCGAACACATATTGGTGTTCGCCTGCCGGCAGAGGCAAGCTAATCTCCCCCCTGTGGTGGAGATTAGCCAATCTCAAACAATCCCGCCTGACCCGCCCATAACCGCCGGCCGTTCCGCCGCGACCTTCGCCCGGTAGCCCGCCGCGCGATATGCGGCGACTGGATCGATGGCGCCGCCTGTGTTCAGCCGCGCCATGGCAAGGATCGGCTCGACATCGGTGCGGTAGGCAGCTTTTAGCGTCTGCGTCGCCATCAGCGCATCATTGCCGTCTTGGAAACCCTCGAGCGCCTTGCGGTTGACCAGCAGCGCCTGCGCATAGGCGCGCTGCACCTCGACTGCCGACAGCATCAGGCTTTCGATCGGGTCGGTGACGTTGTGGCTCTGGTCGAGCATGTGGGCGGGATCGAAACCCTCGGCGCCGGAAAGCTCGGCATCAACCAGTTCGTTGAAGACCAGGAACAGCCGATAGGGATCGATCGAGCCGGCATCGAGATCGTCGTCGCCATACTTCGAATCGTTGAAATGGAAGCCGCCGAGCTTCTTGAACTGGATCAGCCGCGACACGATCATCTCGATGTTGACGTTGGGCGCATGGTGGCCCAGGTCGACCAGGCAGTAGGCCTTGTTGCCCAGCTCCTTGGATATGAGGTAGTTAGTGCCCCAGTCCTGCACGACCGTCGAATAGAAGGCCGGCTCGTACATTTTGTGTTCGGTGAACAGCTTCCAGTCGGCGGGCAGTCCGGCATAGATCTCCTTCATCGCGTCGAGATAGCGCTCGAAGACTTTGGCGAAATTGACTTGGCCGGGGAAATTCGAGCCGTCGCCGATCCACACCGTCAGCGCTTTGGAACCAAGCGTCTTGCCGATCTCGATGCATTCCAGATTGTGCTCGACTGCCTGCCGGCGCGTGCCGGCATCGGCATGCGACAGCGACCCGAACTTGTAGGACAGTTTTTGGTCCCTGGCATCCGAGAAGGTGTTGGAATTCATGGCGTCGAAGCCGAGGCCGAAGCGCGAGGCGGCCTGCTTCAGCCGGTTCGGATCGGCCTTGTCCCACGGGATGTGCAACGAGACGGTCGGTGTCGCCTGCGTCAGTTGGCTGATGACGGCGCAGTCCTCGATCTTGTCGAAAATGTCGCGCGGCTCGCCGGCGCCGGGAAAGCGGGCAAAGCGTGTGCCGCCGGTGCCGACGCCCCAGGACGGAATGGCGACGGCGAATTTCTCGACCTTGCCGCGGATGGCGTCGATGGCGATGCCGCGACGGTCGAGGCGTTCCCCGAGCGAGGCGTAGTCGCGTTCGAGGTCGGGTTTGCGGGCGGCGTTGCTCTTTTCGACAACGTCAGCGGAGATGATGAATTCCGACACTGCTATTCCTCCCAATATTTGCTGCATCGGCGCTGCCCCGCCTGCCAGGCATTTCTCCCCGTAGACGGCAGGGCTATTGCATAAAAATTCTTACGAGGAGGACCCCCACCCTAGCCCTCCCCACAAGGGGGAGGGGACGCTGCCGCGCGCCCTTGGTATTTCCGCCCTTGCATCCAGACCTCGATAATTTGCAGAGGTCAGCGCCAGCGGGTCTCCCTCCCCCCTGTGGGGAGGGATTAAGGGTGGGGGTAGGTGCCGGGCAAACATTTCAGACAATGTCATATGCGATTGCCCTGCCTTGGACGAGAAAAAGCCTAGCGCGTAAAGCTCTGCGCGTTGCCGGCGTCGACGTTGATGATGTTGCCGGTGGATTTGGCCGACATGTCGGACGCCAGGAAATAAATCGCTTCGGCAATGTCTTCCGGAAACACCGAGCGCTTCAGCATCGAGCGCGAGCGGTAGTGTTCTTCCAGATCGTCGGTCGACATCTTGTAGGCGGCGGCGCGCTGTTCCTTCCACTCGCCGGTCCAGATTTTCGAGCCGCGCAGCACGGCGTCCGGATTGACGACATTGACCCGGATCTGGGCTTCGGCGCCTTCCAGCGCCAGGCAGCGAGCGAGATGGATTTCGGCGGCCTTGGCGGTGCAATAGGCGGCGGCGTTGGGTGACGCGGCAAGGCCGTTCTTGGAGGCGACGAAGACGACATTGCCGCCGATCTTCTGGGCGCGAAACAGCCGGAAGGCTTCGCGCGAGACCAGGAAATAGCCGGTCGACAATATGTCCATGTTCTTGTTCCACAGCGCCAGCGTTGTCTCCTCGATCGGCGCCGAGGAGGCGAGGCCTGCGTTGGAGACGAGAATATCAATGCCGCCGAACTCGACGGCTGTCTGGGCGAAGCCGGAAATCACCTGCTCCTCCGCGGTGACGTTGATCAGCACCGGCCGGACGAAGTCCTTGCCATAGGCTTTCGCCAGTTCGTCGTTGGCGTTGGCAAGTGCGGTCTCGTCGATATCGGCCAGCACGACGCAGGCGCCTTCGCGCAGCAGGCGATTGGCGGTGGCGCGGCCGATGCCGCCGGCGCCGCCGGTGACCAGCGCGATTTGGCCGGCGAGCGACTTCGGCTTCGGCATGCGCTGCAGCTTCAAATCCTCGAGCAGCCAGTATTCGATGTCGAAGGCCTCCTGCGCCGGCAGGCCGACATAGGACGAAACGGTCGAGGCCCCGCGCATGACATTGATGGCGTTGACGTAGAATTCGCCAGAGATGCGGGCGGTGGCCTTGTCGCCGGCGAAGGTGAACATGCCGACGCCGGGCATCAGGTAGACCACGGCGTTGGGGTCACGGATCGGGGGCGAGTCCGGATGCTTGCAGCTGTCGTAATAGGCCTGGTAGCCGACACGGTACTCAGCAACATCGTCGGCGAGGCGCGCAATCACGGCTTCGACGTCGGGCTTCGCTGGGTCGAACTCGATAACCAGCGGGCGGATTTTTGTGCGCAGGAAATGATCCGGGCATGAGGTACCGAGTGCCGCCAGCGGGCGCAAATCCCTGGAGTTGACGAATTCGAGCACAGTGGCGGAATCGTCGAAATGGCCGAGCTTGTGGCTCTTCTCCGAAATCAGGCCGCGGATCCTCGGCATCAGTCTCGCCGCGATGGCGCGGCGCTCAGCGGCGTCTAGCGACTTGACGACTTCGCCGCCGAAGATGGCGAGACCCTCGGAGCGGCGCTCGAACCATTCGATCGCCTGGTTGATGACCGAGATCGTCGTCTCATAGCACTCCTTGGGTGTGTCGCCCCAGGTGAACAAGCCGTGGCTTTCGAGGATGACGCCCTTGGCTTCGGGGTGTTCGACGCAGAATTTCTCCAGCCAGAGGCCAAGTTCGAAGCCCGGCCGCTTCCACGGCAGCCAGCCGATGGCGTCACCGAATATCTCCTTGGTCAACGCCTTGGAATCCTTGGCCGCGGCAATCGCGATAATGGCATCGGGATGCATGTGATCGACGAACGGCTTCGGCACATAGGCGTGCAGCGGCGTGTCGATCGAGGCCGCGCGCGGGTTGAGATTGAAGGTGCAGTGGGGAAGATAGCCCACCATCTCGTCCTCATGCGCGACGCCGCGATAAAGGCCTTTCAGCGCCTGCAGTTTGTCCATGTAAAGCGTGGCGAAACCGTCCAGCTTGATCGAGGCGCTGTCGCCGCCCGAGCCCTTGACCCATAGCACTTCGACTTCGGCGCCGGAGAGCGGGTCCTTCTGCCGGATCTTGGACGAGGTGTTGCCGCCGCCATAATTGGTGACACGCTTGTCGGAGCCGAGCGTGTTGGAGCGATAGACCAGAAGCTCAGGCTCGCTCAGCCCCTTGGCTTTAGCATCGTCCCAAAGGTTGGCAAGGCGCGAGCCGGAGCGCTTGTCGAGCATGATATCCTCCCTGGACGCAAAAGGCGCGGTCCATTTTGCCGGAAATGTCTACGCAAGCATCTCGGTTGTCAATCATAAACGATCAAGATCGATCATATTGCACTGCACAATGAAATTATATGAGCGGAAATGATTGACACTGGTGGTTTTCTAGTGCCTCATGACCAGGCAGGGAGGAACCATGCACGAAAAAGAGCGCCACAGGATCATTCTGTCCGCCGTCCAGGAAAAGCCTGTGGTGACGGTGCAGGAGATGGTCGACCTGACGGACTCCTCCGAGGCGACGATCCGGCGCGATATCGCGGCTCTTCATGTGCAAAAGCGCCTGCGTCGCGTGCGTGGCGGCGCCGAGGCGATCTCGCCACCGCAGTTCATCGGCCTCGCCGGCCGGCCCTTTTCCGTCAACGAAACGCTTAACGCTTCGCAGAAGCGCGCGATTGCGCGCGAAGCGGTGGAGCTGTGCAAGGACGGCGAACCGATCATCATCAATGGCGGCACCACCACCTTCCAGATGGTGCATTTCCTGACCGGACGCCGCATGCCGATCTTCACCAATTCGTTCCCCATCGCCGAGCACCTGCTCAAGCATTCGAAGAACACCGTCATGCTGTCGGGCGGCACCATCTACCGCGAGCAGAACATCATCCTCTCGCCCTTCGACAATGACGTGACGCGTAATTTCTACGCGCGCCGCATGTTCATGGGCGCTCAAGGGCTCGGGCCTCTTGGCCTGATGGAAGGCGACCCGCTGCTGATCCAGGCGGAGCAGAAACTGATCGACCAGGCCGACGAACTGGTGGTGCTGGTCAACTCATCGAAATTCCGCCAGCGCTCGAGCCTGATCCTGTGCGGGCTCAAGCGCATCGCCACCGTCATCACCGATGACGGCATCGAGGATCGCGAAGCCAACATGCTGGAGGCCGCGGGTGTGACGCTGATCGTCGCCCGCAAGTCGGCAAAGGAAGAATCCTCGCTGCAGGCCTGAGGCCAACCGCAGCGACGATGGAATGCAACGCTCAAGGGAGGAAATACGATGAGCTTTCTGAAGAAATTGATGGTGACGGCCGCGTTCTCGGCCGCCATGTTCGTGAATGCCGCCTATGCCGAGAACGTCAAGATCGCGCTGGTGGTGAAGTCGCTCGGCAACGGCTTCTTCGACGCCGCCAATAAGGGCGCCGAAGAGGCGGCCAAGGAACTCGGCGATGTCGACATCATCTACACCGGCCCGACCAAGGCGACCGCCGAAGCGCAGATCGAAGTGGTCAATTCGCTGATCGCGCAGAAGGTCAACGCCATTGCGATTTCGGCCAATGACGCCGACGCGCTGGTGCCGGTGCTGAAGAAGGCCATGGAGCGTGGCATCACCGTCATCTCGTGGGATTCGGGCGTCGCCAAGGAAGGCCGCCAGCTGCATCTCAACCCGTCCGACACCGGCCTGATCGGCGAGACCATCATCAAGCTGGCCGCCGACTATCTGCCGGAAGGCGGCGAAGTCGCCATTCTGTCGGCTTCGTCGACCGCGACCAACCAGAACGCCTGGATCGACGCGGCCAAGAAGATCCTGCCGGAGAAATTCCCCAAGATCAAACTCGTCGCCACCGTCTACGGCGATGACGATTCGGCCAAGAGCACCGACGAAGCCAAGGGCCTGCTGAAATCCTATCCGAACCTCAAGGCGATCATCGCGCCGACCACCGTCGGCGTCGTTGCCGCTGCCCAGGTCGTCACCGACGCGAACCTGATCGGCAAGGTCAATGTCACGGGTCTGGCGCTGCCGTCGGAGTTCAAGAAGTTCATCGACAACGGTTCCAGCCAGGCGGTTGCCCTCTGGAATCCGATCGACCTCGGCTACTCCGCCGTCTACCTCGCTCATGATCTGGCGGTGAAGAAGGAAGAGGCAAAGCCGGGCGCAACGCTGTCGATCGGCCGCGTCGGCAAGGTCACGCTCGATGACAGCAACTCGGCTGCGATGGCTCCGCCCTTCCAGTTCGACAAGTCCAACATCGAAAAGTTCTCCAAGATCTATTGATCTCGGACGTCTCGGACCAAGCGCGGCGGGACCAAAATCCCGCCGCGACTTTAAACGGACCTTGTTTCAGGGCTTGATACGGATATGGACACGACAGCCCAGCACGGCATTGCGAAGGAGGAGCCCACGGGTCCTGCCCCGCGCCTGACGCTGTCCGGCGTCTCCAAAAGCTTTCCCGGCGTGCGCGCGCTGCACAATGTCAGCCTGTCGCTTTACCCCGGCCAGGTTACGGCGCTGATCGGTGAAAACGGTGCCGGCAAGTCGACGCTGGTCAAGATCATGACCGGCATCTACCAGCCCGGCGCCGGCACGATCAGCATTGACGGCCAGGCCGTCACCCTGCCCAGCGCGCATGCCGCCTTCGGCCACGGCGTCACCGCCATTCATCAGGAAACCGTGCTGTTCGACGATCTGAGCGTCGCCGAAAACATTTTTCTCGGCCATGCGCCGCGCACGCGGCTAGGCACCATCGACTGGCGCACCATGCGAAAACACGCGCGCGAAGTGCTCGACACCATGCATGCCGGCCATATCGACGCCGATGCGCGGCTGAAAGACCTCGGCATCGCCAACAAGCATCTGGTAGCGGTTGCTCGCGCGATGTCGATCGATGCGCAGATCGTCATCATGGATGAGCCGACCGCAGCCCTTTCGATGAAGGAGATCGAGGAGCTTTTCCTGCTGATCGAATTCCTCAAGGAGGAAGGCAAGGCGATCCTGTTCATCAGCCACAAGTTCGACGAGATCTATCGGATCGCCGATCGCTACACCGTGTTCCGCGACGGCGAGATGGTTGGCGAGGGCCTTATCAAGGATACCGGCCAGAGCCAGATCGTGCGCATGATGGTCGGCCGCTCGGTCGATCACATCTTTCCGCAACGCAAGGCCGAGATCGGCGCGCCGGTGCTGTCGGTCGCTGGCCTTTCGCACCCGACCGAATTCAACGACATCGGCTTCGAACTGCACAAGGGCGAGATCCTCGGTTTCTACGGCCTTGTCGGCGCCGGGCGGTCAGAGGTGATGCAGGCGATTTCAGGCATCACCCGCACATCGGGCGGCACGATAACGCTGGAAGGCAAGACGATCACGCCGAAATCGGCGGCGGATTCCATCGAAGCCGGCATCGTCTATGTGCCGGAAGAGCGCGGCAAGCAGGGCGTGGTGATCGGCCTGCCGATCTTCCAGAATGTCTCGCTCCCCTCGCTCAAGCGCACGTCGAAATCCGGCCTGCTGCGGCTGGCGGAAGAGTTTTCGCTCGCCCGCTCCTACACCGAGCGGCTTGACCTCAGGGCCTCATCGCTCAGCCAGGATGTCGGCACGCTGTCGGGCGGCAACCAGCAGAAGATCGTCATCGCCAAATGGCTGGCGACAGCGCCCAAGGTGATCATCCTGGACGAGCCGACCAAGGGCATCGACATCGGCTCCAAGGCCGCCGTGCACGGCTTCATGGCGGAGCTCGTCGCGCAGGGCCTGTCGGTGATCATGGTGTCGTCGGAACTGCCGGAGATTCTGGGCATGTCCGACCGCGTCGTCGTCATGCGCGAAGGGCTGGTTGCGGCGGTCTACGATAATAAGGGGCTGGACGCCGAAACGCTGGTCCGGACGGCAGCGGGGATCGCGGCATGAAGGCTCTCCTGAAATTCCGCGAGATCTGGCTGGCAGCGGCGATCGTCGTTTTGATTGCTCTGATCTCGACGCGCTTCCCGGCCTTTGCCGACCCCGGCAATCTCGCCCAGGTGTTCAACGACACCTCGATCCTGATGATCCTGGCGCTGGGACAGATGGTCGTCATCCTGACCCGCTCGATCGACCTGTCGATGGCCTCCAACCTGTGCTTCACCGGCATGGTGGTGGCGATGCTGAACGCCGCGCATCCGGCGATCCCGATCCCGCTGCTGATCGTCATTGCGCTGGCCGTCGGACTGGTGCTCGGCGCCATCAACGGCCTGCTGGTGTGGCGGCTGAACATCCCTTCGATCGTGGTGACATTGGGCACGCTCACCATCTATCGCGGCGCCACCTTCGTCCTGTCCGGCGGCGCATGGGTCAATGCCGACAAGATGAGTCCTGAGTTCATCGGCTTCCAGCGCGCAGCTTTCCTGGGCATTCCGGTTCTGTCCTGGATCGCCATACTGGTCATCGCGCTGTTCTTCGTGGTGATGACGCGAACCGCGCTTGGCCGTTCGATCTATGCCATCGGCGTCAACCCGACGGCGTCGGTCTATGCCGGCATCGATGTCGGCCGAACCAAATTCATCGTCTTCTGCATTTCCGGCATGATCGGCGGGCTCGCCGGTTATCTCTGGATTTCTCGTTATGTCATCGCCTCGGTCGAGGTCGCCAATGGCTATGAACTCAATATCATCGCCGCCTGCGTCATCGGCGGCATTTCGATTGCCGGCGGCATCGGCTCGGTCGGGGGCGCGGTGTTAGGGGCGCTGTTCCTCGGCATCATCTCCAACGCACTGCCGGTGATCAACATCTCGCCCTTCTGGCAGATGGCGATTTCGGGCAGCGCCATCATCCTGGCCGTCGTGCTCAACGCGCGCGGCGAACGCCAGCAGGGACGGATCATCCTGAGGAAAGCGGAAGCGGCATGACCGACACCCCCGCCCCGCGCCACATTCCCGACCGGCTCGACAAGCCGCTCTCTTCAGCGATCTTTTCCTGGGAAGCGCTGCTGGTCGTCGTGGCCGTCGCCATCTTCGCCATCAACAGTTTCGCCTCACCCTATTTCCTAGATGCCTATTCGCTGTCGGACCTGACCTTCAATTTCACCGAAAAAGGCCTGATCGCCTTCGCCATGGCGCTGCTGATCATTTCGGGCGAGATCGACCTGTCGGTCGCCGCCATCATCGCGCTCGCCTCGACCATGATGGGCATGGCGGTACAGGCCGGCGCCGACACGCCGGTGCTGGTGGCTATCGGCATCGTCGTCGGGCTCGGTTGCGGCGCCTTCAACGGCCTGTTGGTGACGAGGCTCGGCCTGCCGTCCATCGTCGTTACCATCGGCACGATGAGCCTGTTTCGCGGCATTGCCTTCATCATCCTCGGTGACCAGGCCTACAAGGGCTATCCCGAGAGTTTTGCTTTCTTCGGCCAGGGCTATGTCTGGTGGGTGGTGTCGTTCGAACTGGTGCTCTTCCTCATCGCGGCCGTCGCCTACTGGTTCCTGCTGCATCGCACCAGCTTCGGCCGCCGTGTCTTTGCCATCGGCAACAATCCGGTCGCGGCACAGTTTTCCGGCGTTCGCGTCGGCCGCATCAAATTCATCCTGTTTTGCCTGACCGGACTGATGGCCGGCATCGCCTCGGTGCTGATCACCTCGCGGCTCGGCTCGACGCGGCCGTCGATCGCGCAGGGCTATGAGCTTGAGGTCATCACCATGGTGGTGCTGGGCGGCGTCAGCATTCTGGGCGGCTCCGGCAGCATTGTTGGCGTCGTGCTCGCCGCCTTTATCATGGGGCTGGTGACCTTCGGCCTCGGCCTGCTCAACGTGCCCGGCATCGTCATGTCGATCTTCATCGGCCTGCTCTTGATCGTCGTCATCGCGCTGCCGATCATCTGGCGGCGGCTGCGCGGTAACGGCTGATGCCCGAGAAATACGCCTTCAAGATGCAGCTCAAACCCGGCATGAAAGCCGAGTACAAAAAGCGCCACGATGAGATCTGGCCGGCGCTGGTGGCGCTGCTGAGAGAGGCCGGCGTTTCCGATTATTCGATCCATCTCGATGAAGACACCAACATCCTGTTCGGCGTGCTGTGGCGGCGCGACGACCATGGCATGGCCGACCTGCCGAAGCACCCGGTGATGCAGCGCTGGTGGGCGCACATGGCCGACATCATGGAGACCAGGCCGGACAACCAACCGGTGGCCATCCCCCTGGAAACAATGTTCCATTTGGCATGAGTGGGCTGCGCCATATCGCCGTCATCGACATCGGCAAGACCAACGCCAAGGTCGCGCTGGTCGATCTCGTCACGTTGAGCGAAGTGGGGTTGCGCCGCATGGCGAACGCGCCGCTGCGGCAAGCGCCCTACCCGCATCACGATGTCGAGTCGCTGTGGAGGTTCATCCTCAACAGCCTTGCCAGCCTCAACCGCGATCAGCGTATCGACGCGATTTCGATCACCACGCATGGTGCGACCGGCGTGCTGGTCGACGCCGCGGGCGAACTGGTGCTGCCTGTCCTCGACTATGAGTTCGACGGCCCCGACAGGCTGGCTACAGAGTATAGTGCGATCCGTCCGCCCTTCATTGAGACCGGGACGCCGCGCCTGCCGCTCGGCCTCAATCTCGGTGCGCAATTCTTCTGGCTTGAGAAGCGTTTTCCCACCGAATTCGCCAGGGCCGCCGCGATGCTGATGTATCCGCAATACTGGGCGCTGCGCCTGACCGGCGTTGCCGCCAACGAGGTGACCTCGCTCGGCTGCCACACCGATCTGTGGAGCCCTTGGGAGGCGGACTTTTCCTCGATGGTCGACAGGCTGGATTGGCGCAGGCTGATGGCATCGGTGCGGCCGGCCAGGGACCAGCTCGGCCCGATCCTGCCGGCGCTTGCCGCGCGCACCGGGCTCGATCCGCAGACCCGGGTTTTCTGCGGACTGCACGATTCCAACGCCTCCCTATTGCCGCATCTTCTGTCCGACGAGCCGCCCTTCTCGGTCGTCTCGACCGGCACCTGGGTGGTATCGATGGCGGTCGGCGGCAGAGAGATTGCGCTCGATGCTGCGCGCGACACGCTGGTCAATGTCAGCGCGCTGGGCGACCCCGTGCCCTCGGCGCGTTTCATGGGTGGCCGTGAGTTTTCCCAGCTGACCAAGGACAAGCCGCAGGACTGCAGCGGCAGCGAGGTGCTGGCCGTTGTGACAAAAAAGATGCTGCTTTTGCCTTCTACCCAGCAGGGATCAGGACCGTTCCCGCACCATTCCGCGGCATGGCTTGGTGCCGAGGGCATCAGCAAAGGCGAGCGGTTCGCCGCCATCTCCTTCTATCTGGCGCTGATGACGGCGACCTGCCTCGAGCTGATCGGCGCCGACGGCCCGACCACCGTGGAAGGACCGTTTGCTCGCAACCGGCTCTTTGTCGGCATGCTGGCGGCAGCGACCGCGCGCATCGTCATCGCCTCCGAGGCGGCCACCGGCACCAGCATCGGCGCGGCACTGCTCGCATCCGATCAGCCAGTGACGCACGGCAAGGGCGAAAGAATTGAGCCGCAGACCGACCCGGTCTGGGCGGCCTATGTCACCGCGTGGCGCGCGGCAGTCGACGCGCAAGGCTGATCACAAAATCCGCTTGCCAAAGGCCGACATGACGAAGTTGATGGCGTCGGCGCCGATCCGCGGCTCCAGACCGGCGGTCAGCCCGGAAACATCCATCGACAGCAGACCGCCGGACAGCGAGATCGCCTCCATTGCCTGATGCGTCTCGCGCACCGTCAGCCCGCCCGAGCCCGCAGCCCAGCCGGCGAATTCGGTCGCCGTCGGCGAATAGCTGAGATGGAAGCCTTGCGTGCCCGAGGTGGCGATGCGGATCGCCTCGTGCATGAGGTCGCGCATGCCCATGGCGTCGATGTCGGTCATGGTGAAGGCCGAGACACGCGAATCCTTGAGCACCCTTGCCTCCGCCGGATCGGCATGGCGCAGGCCGACGATGACGACATTTTCCGGCGACAGCTGCGGCTGCAGCGCGCCGGGCTTGTGATCGAGACCGAGCGCGCGGGCCAGCACCGAGACTTCAGGCATGTCTTCGGCCTCCTCGTCCTCGGGCATCAGGGCGGCGAGGGAATCGATCCAGATCAGGCCGAAGGAATGCGTGGCGCGCGCCGTTGCGGTCAGCGCTTTGTGGGCGATACGGCGATCTGCGCCGGCGGCGAGACGGACGAGGCCCGAGGGCGGCCGCTCGACGTCGGCGAGTTCGACCACGTCGAAATTCATTGCCTCCAGCCGCGCGCCGGTTCCCTCGCGGGCGATAATCCCGCCGGCTTCCGGTTCGGCCGAGATCGACACCATCTTGCGGCCGGAGAAATCCGCGACGTCGTGCATCGGCGCCTTCTCGACATATTCCGAGGTCATCGCCAGAAGCATGGCGCCATAATTCATGCGGAAGGCGACACGGTCGCCGACGGTAGGCCGCGGATCGGCATCCTGCACATCGAGCAGCAGATGGTCGCTGGAAGCGCCGAGCACCCTCACCCCCTTGGCGATCGGCGTCAGCCCTTCGACCAGCACGTCCTCGCGGCCTATATTGGCGATGGCGCGCAGCCGGTCGCCCTCGTCGGCGAAGACCGGCTGGTTGCCGAAGGCGTCGTAGCCGGATGTGCCGATCGGCCGCGAAGGCTTGAGTTTGACCTCGATGATGTCGCTGGTCAGCCGGCAGGCATCGGGTTCGAGTTCGGGCCACGGCACGTCGCGAAAGGTTTCGACACCGCCTTGCAGGATCGCCTCGCCCACGCGCAGATTGTTGATGCCGGGCGGCAGCTTGCCTTCGAGCAGCAGCGTCAGCGATGACGAGGCGCCGCCGGAAATGAAGTCGAGGCTTTTGCCGGACAGGCGCTCGGTTTTGTAGGCATGGGCGACGAGTTGGCCAAGGTTCTCCGGAGTCGGCATTATGGCGCCGAAGCAGCCGAGATTGGTGCCGATGCCGGCGATGCGCACGCCCTTGAATTGTAGGATCTGCTCGACGGTGGGGATCAGGTCGCTTGGCCAGATGCCTTCGCGGAGATCGCCGAGATCGATCATCAGCATGATATCGTGGACGCGGCCCATGCGCTCGGCAATGCGCGATATCTCGCGGATGGTGGTCAGTTCCGACTGCAGGCTGATGTCGACGGTGCGCACGACCTCCTCTACGCGCGCCATGGGCGGGCTGCGCAGCAGCATGACCGGCGCATTGATGCCGCTGTCGCGCAGCCGGCGGATGTTTTCGAAGCGCGATTCCGCGATGCCGGCAACACCGCCGCGCAGCATGGCCCGCGCCACTTGCGGCATGCCGCATGTGCCCTTCGTAACTCCGAACACCTTGATGCCGGACAGCGCGCAGCGCTCGACGATGGTGCGGGCGTTGCGCTCGATGCGGCCAAGGTCGATAGCGACTTGCGGTCCCGACATTTCGTCACTCAGGGTTTGTAGAATCTGTCAGCCAGATGCATCTTCCAGATCGTCGTACGATATTTGTCAAACTTTGCGCAGTGACGGCCTCAATGTTGGAAACCAGAGCAATTGTATGTGGGCACGTCTTTCGATCGGAGAGGCCGGTGACGCTGGTCGTTCATCATTTCGATGGTGAGTGGCAACTGACCTGCGGCGAACATGATCATCCCGCGGACTGTGGAGATTTCGAAGTTATCGGTCTCGGCCATTTGACCTCCAGGCAGGAAAACTTGGCACAGATTGGCCAGCTTGAGCGCGGATGGCTTGCCGAATGGGTGCACGGCGAATGGACTCGATGCCAACACGACGACTAGAGCTCCCTCAGTTCCCGTAGACCAGCCCTTGCGGGTCGATCTCCGGCTTGCGGCCGGCGACGAGGTCGGACAGGAACTTGCCCGAGCCGCAGGCCATGGTCCAGCCGACATGGCCGTGGCCGGTGTCGAGGTAAAGGTTCTTGTATTTCGCCTTGCCGATGACCGGCACCGAGTTGGGCATCATCGGCCGCAGACCTGCCCACAACAGCGCCTTCTTCTCGTCGAAAGCGCCAGGGAAAAGGTCTTTGCCGGTGCTCAGCATAGACTTGAAGTCGCTGGGCTTGAAGCTGCGGTCGAAGCCGGTGAACTCGGCTGTCGAGGACATGCGCAGGCGGTTTCCGAGCCTGGAGTAACCAACCAGCCGGTCCTCGTCGGCGCCGCCCATGGTCGGTCCCTTGCTCTCGTCCTCCAGCGGGATGGTCGCGCTATAGCCTTTAACCGGATAGACGGGCAGGTCGATACCGTAGCGGCGGCCGATCAGGCCGCTCTCGGGGCCCATGGCGATGACGACGGCGTCGCCCGTCACCGGGCCGGCCGACGTCATGACCGCACGCACCCAGTCGCCCTCTATGTCGAGCCCCTCGACCGTGGTGTCGAACAGGAATCTGACGCCGAGCTTTTCGGCGGCATAGGCGGCCAGCCCATCGACGAATATCCTGGAATCGCCGGTCTGGTCGATTGGCGAATAAACGCCGCCGGCGATCTTTTCCTTCACTCCGGCGAGCCCGGGCTCAAGTTCGACCAGCCGGTCGCGGCCGACGATCTCGATCGGCAGGCCATGCTTTGCCAGAAACTGGTAGTTGTCGGTGCCGGTGTCGAGACTGTGCTGCGAGCGGAAGAAATAAAGAATGCCCTTCTTGCGCTCGTCATAGTGGATGCCGGTGGCGTCGGAGAGCGCGTTGATGCAGTCGCGCGAATAGAGCGCCAGGCGCAGTTTGACCTGGCTGTTGGCGCGCAGGCGCTCCACCGTGCACTGGCGCAGGAAGCGCAGGCTCCAGGCGAGGAAATAGGGGTCGAAGCGCAGCCTGACCTTGATGCCGAGATCATGGTTCCAGAGAGCGCGCAGGAAGGTCTTCAGCGCCGCCGGCGAGGCCCAGGCGGTGGCGTCGCCCGGCGACACCAGACCGGCATTGGACTGGCTGGTGCCGCGCGCCGGCGCCGGATGGCGCTCGATCACGGTGACCTCATGGCCGTCGGCGGCCAGATAATAGGCGGCCGCGGTACCGACAACGCCGGCTCCAAGCACCGTTATCTTCATGCCACCCCCTCTTCGCGGCACAGCGCCTCCACGCCGCACCGCCATTGCTTCAATAGCGCTTCGCCGCGCGCCTTGCGAGCCCTCGGAAGTGCCCGGCTCAGCCCCGCGCGGAGTTCTTGCCGGTGAGGATACGCTCCCAGGCGAGTGCATCGGCGACGATCTGGTCGAGGTCGTCGCGTTGCGGGGTCCAGCCGAGTTCGGCGCGTGCAAGGTCCGAATTGGCAACCACGGCGGCGGCGTCGCCGGGGCGCCGGTCGCCCATCTTGACCTCGAAATCCCGGCCGAAGGCGCGCCGCACGCTGTCGATGACCTCGAGCACCGAATAGCCGTGGCTGTAGCCGCAATTGGCGACGAGGCTGCCGCCGCCGGCGCGCAGGCGCTGCAGCGCCAGCCGGTGGGCCGCAGCCAGGTCGCTGACATGGATATAATCGCGCATGCAGGTGCCGTCCGGCGTCGGATAATCGATGCCGAACACCTGCATGAAGGGGCGTTTGCCGAGCGCGGTCTCGCAGGCGACCTTGATCAGATGCGTGGCGCCAGGCGTCGACTGCCCCGTCCGGCCCCTGGGATCGGCGCCGGCGACGTTGAAGTAGCGCAGCGCCGTGTAGCGCAAGGGATGCGCAAGCGCTGCATCGCGCAGCATCCATTCGCTCATCAGCTTGGACAGGCCGTAGGGCGATTCCGGCGCCAGGCGGGCGTCCTCACGCACCGGCTCCAGGCCGGCGCCGCCATAGACGGCGGCGGTCGAGGAGAAGATGAAATGCGGCACGCCCTCGCGCACCGCGGTTTCGATCAGCGTGCGGGTCTTGGAGGTGTTATTCTCGTAATAGGCGAGCGGGTCGGCAACCGACTCCGGCACCACGATGGAACCGGCGAAGTGGATGATCGCGTCGACCTCGTTATCCCGGATGATCTGGCCGACCAATTCCCTATCGGCGACATCGCCGACGACAAGCTTGGCTTCCGGCGCTACCGCCCATTCGAAGCCGGTGGAAAGGCGGTCGAGAACGACGACGCTCTCGCCGGCATCCAGCAGTTCCCAGACCATGTGGCTGCCGATATAACCGGCGCCGCCCGTTACCAAAACCGTCATCCGTGTCCTCTTTTACTCATGATTTATCGGAAACTGTCTCAATCACCGCCTTACTGGAAAGCCTGCGGCAAGGCCATTAGAAACGCCTGAATGTTAAATCCGTAACAGTCTCACCGGCCTGTGGCATCGTACGGAAACAAAATTGATCCACATCAAGGGAATAGGCCACGATCTGGCATCGTTAGGAACAGGCTTGGGGCGTGGCATTTTGACCAAAACGGCCCGGTGGACGACGAATGGCCCAACGATTATGATCCCGCGCAAAACTGGGAAGGCGACATGAACTATCAGCGGTTCTTCGAGGAAGCGATCGACCAGCTCCACGCCGAGCGGCGCTACCGGGTTTTCGCCGATCTCGAGCGCATTGTCGGCAAGTTTCCGCGCGCCATCTGGCGTTCAAACGGCCGCGCCGAGGAAATCACCGTCTGGTGCTCCAACGACTATCTCGGCATGGGCCAGAACCCCGATGTCATTGCCGCGTTCCAGAATGCAGCCGGCAAGATGGGTTCGGGCGCCGGCGGCACCCGCAACATTTCCGGCACCTCGAACCCGCTCGTCGAGCTCGAGCTGGAACTGGCCGACCTGCACGACAAGGAAGCGGCGCTGGTCTTCACCTCCGGCTTCGTCTCCAACGAGGCTTCGATCTCGACCATTGCGCGGCTTTTGCCCAATTGCCTGATCATTTCGGACGAGTTGAACCATGCCTCGATGATCGAAGGCGTACGGCGCTCGGGCGCCGAAAAGAAGATTTTCCGCCACAACGACGTCGCGCATCTCGAAAGCCTGCTGCAGGTGGCGGGCCGCGAACGCGCCAAGCTGATCGTGTTCGAGAGCGTCTATTCGATGGATGGCGACATCGCGCCGATCAAGCAGATCGTCGAACTGGCCGAACGCTACAACGCCATGACCTATATTGACGAGGTCCATGCCGTCGGCATGTACGGACCGCGCGGCGGCGGCATCACCGAGCGCGAGGGGCTGGCCGACCGCATCGACATCATCGAAGGCACGCTGGCCAAGGCGTTCGGCACGCTGGGCGGCTATATCGCCGGCAACAGCGCCGTCATCGACGCGGTGCGCTCCTATGCGCCGGGCTTCATCTTCACCACGGCGCTGCCGCCGGCGATCGCCGCCGCCGCCACCACGTCCATCCGCCACCTCAAGCGGTCGCAAGCCGAGCGCGATGCGCAACAGCGCCAAGCGTCGCGGACCAAGGAGGTTCTGTCTGCAGCCGGCCTGCCGGTGATGGAATCGCCGACACACATCGTGCCGGTGCTGGTCGGTGACCCCGAACTCTGCAAGATGGCCAGCGACCGTCTGCTCGGCGTGCACGGCATCTACATCCAGCCGATCAACTATCCGACCGTGCCGCGCGGCACCGAGCGGCTGCGCATCACGCCGACGCCGTTCCATACCGATACCCTGATTGCGGGACTGCAGGACGCGCTGGTCGAGACATGGGATGCGCTGGGCATTCCCTACGGCTCCGCCGGACGGCCCACTGTCGCCAAGAGCGACCGGATTGTGCCGCTGCTTGTGCCGAAGTCGGGCGGCTGAAGCCGCCGCCCATTCACCTCAAACCGTCCTCATCCATCCCGCCAGCCGGTGTGCCGCTTCCTCGAGTTGGTCGAGGCGGCGGTGGAAGCACAGGCGCAAAAACGCCTCTCCGCCAGGGCCGAAGGCGGTGCCCGGCGCCAGGCCGACATTGGCCTTGTCGACGATGTCGAAAGCAGCCCGGCGCGGATCGGTGATGCCGTCGACCGTGAAAAACAAATAGAACGCGCCTTGCGGCACGGTGAAGCGCGCTTTGCCGGTTGCGCCGAGAATATCGCAGACCAGGTCGCGCGCTTTCCTGGCGCGCTCCACCTGCTCGACGATGAAGGCATCACCGTGGTCCAGCGCCGCGACGGCGCCGCGCTGCATGAACTGGGCGACGCCTGAGGTCGAATACTGGATCAGGTTCTCGAACACCTGCTGCAGCTCGGGATGGGTCTTGATCCAGCCGACGCGCCAGCCGGTCATCGCCCAGTTCTTGGAAAAGGAGTTGACGAACAGGATGCGGTCTTCCGCGGTCGAAATGTCGAGGAAGGACGGCGCACGGCCGTGGCCGTAGTGGAACAGCGAATAGATCTCGTCGGCGATGATCCACAGGCCATTTTGGCGGGCGAGATTCAGGATCGCCTGCAGCGTTTCCTTATCGGCCGTCCAGCCGGTGGGGTTCGATGGCGTGTTGACGAACAGCGCCTTGGTGCGCGGCGTCACCGCAGCCGCAATCTTGTCGACATCGCAGGACCAGCCATTGCCCGACTGGTCGAGCGTGACCGCAACCGGGGTAGCGCCGGAAATACCGGCGGCGGCGGCGAAATTCGGCCACGCCGGGGAGAGATAGACCACCTCGTCGCCGCTGCCGGCGACCGCGGCTAATGCCAACTGAATGGCATGCATGCCGGAACCGGTGGCGATGAATTCCTCTTCGGCGAAGCTCTTGCCGAAATGCCTGGCATAGTAGCGAGAAAGCGCTTGCCTCAGCTCCGGAATGCCTTTCTGCCAGGTATAGAAGGTCTCGCCATTGGCGAGCCCCTTGGCGGCGGCTTCCGAAATGAAGGCAGGCGTCGGCAAATCGCCTTCACCGGCCCAGAGCGGGATCATGCCCTCGCGCGTACGGCCGTAATTGACGACGGCGACAATGCCGCTTTCGGGGGCGGCCACCGCTTCGGCGCGCAAGCTATCGATCAGGGTCATGACAGGTCCGTTTTGATGTCCGCTTTGATGCATGTCATTATCCAGAACCGCTGCGCACTTATGGGCGACATGCATTGGCGGATGCTCTTAGCAGATGCGGCAACAGAAAACCCCGGCCGCGAACGACCGGGGTTTTGGTCCAGAAATCTGGCCTTGTCTATTTCCTGGCGAGGAGATCGCGAATTTCGGTGAGCAGTGCGACGTCAGCCGGCGGCGGAGCCGCAGGTGCGGCCGGCTTCTCGCGCTCGAGCCGCTTGCGCATGTTGTTCACGGCCTTGACCATAAGGAAGATGATGAAAGCCAGGATGACGAAATTCAGCGCCACGGTGATAAAATTGCCGTAGGCGAACACCGCGCCTTCCTTACGCGCGTCGGCAAGATTGGTCGAATGCACTGTTGATGAGAGGCCTATGAAGTAGTTGGAAAAGTCGACGCCACCAAGTGCGCCGATGAAAGGCATGATGATGTCATTGACAAGAGAATCGACGATCTTGCTGAAGGCCGCGCCGATGATGACGCCGACCGCAAGGTCCATCACATTTCCTTTGGAAATGAATTCCTGGAATTCTTTCAGCATTCGACCCTCCTTGTCATGACGGACCGCGCTGCCGCCGTCCCTCCGGCGTCGGCCCGTGCGCACCATAACAAAAACCTGCGGTTGCAACAGAAGCAAAAGCTGGAAAACACCGCTTTCTCCTTACCTTGGGTCACGGTTCGACAGGGCCGCGTCGCGGCCATGCGCCGGAAAGCCGCGATGGACTTGACCTTAGAGCTGTGATTGCCTCTGGGCAGGCCGGGGTGAAAGCTGGCCGAGGAGGATTTTCGGGCCGTGCAGGGCTGGTTCATCGTCATCATTGCGGTCGCCTATGTAACGCTGCTGTTCGTCATCGCCAGCCTCGGCGACCGGCGTTCAACGGCGCTGGGACCCGGCCGCGCCCGGCCCTTCATCTATGCGCTCAGCCTCGCCATCTACTGCACCTCCTGGACCTTCTTCGGCTCGGTCGGCCTGTCGTCCGAGCGCGGCCTCGAATTTTTGGGCATCTACACCGGGCCGGTGCTGGTGTTCGTGTTCGGCTTTCCGCTGCTCAATCGCATCGTGCGGCTGGCCAAGAGCGAGAAGATCACCTCGATCGCCGACTTCCTCGGCGCGCGCTACGGCAAGAGCTTTGCCGTCTCGGCGATCGCCACGCTGATCGCCACCATCGGCGCGGTGCCCTATATCGCACTGCAATTGAAGGCGATCTCCGGTTCGGTCGGCCTGATGGTCGAGCATTATACGGGATCGCCGCCCTCCTTCGATCCCTTCGTCAGCGACATCTCGCTGGTGGTGGCCATGCTCTTGGCGCTGTTTGCGGTGCTGTTCGGCACCCGCCATGCCGACGCCACCGAGCACCAGGACGGGCTGGTGCTGGCGGTGGCGGTCGAAACCGTGGTCAAGCTCGCCGCCTTCCTGGCGATCGGCCTGATGGTCACCTTCCTGATCTTCGGTGGCCCGGGCGACATGATCGACAAGCTGGCCGAAAACAGCCAGGTGCGGCAAGCCATGGGCTACAACACCTCGCTCGCCACCTGGCTGGTGCTGACTTGCCTGAGCGGCTTTGCCATCATCATGCTGCCGCGCCAGTTCTACGTCACCATCGTCGAGAACCGCGGCGAGGCCGAACTGCGCACCGCGACCTGGGTGTTTCCGCTCTATCTCGTGGCGATAAACCTGTTCGTGCTGCCGATCGCCTTCGCCGGCCTGGCGCTGGTCGGCGCCAAAACCACCAGTGACCTCTATGTGCTGGCGCTGCCCTTGTTCGGCGGCCATGACTTCCTCGCCATGGCCGCCTTCATCGGTGGGCTGTCGGCGGCGACCGCCATGGTGATCGTCGAAAGCGTGGCGCTGTCGATCATGATCTCCAACGACCTCGTCATCCCGCTGTTCGTGCGCCGCCTGCTCAAGACCACGACCTCTGAGAATGAGGATTGGTCGACGCTGATCCTCAACGTGCGGCGCGGCGCCATCTTCATCCTGTTGTTCATCGCCTTCCTCTACTACCGCGAAAGCACCAACTCGGCGCGGCTGTCGTCGATCGGCCTGATGTCGTTCGCGGCAATCGCCCAATTCGCGCCGGCGCTGATCGGCGGGCTGATCTGGCGCGGCGCCAATGGCCGCGGCGCGGCCCTTGGCATGGTCGCCGGCATCCTCGTCTGGGGCTATACGCTGCTTTTGCCGTCGCTCTCGGCAGCCGACGCGGACATCGTCGTGCAGGGGTTGTTCGGTTTCGAGGCGCTGCGGCCGCAGGCTCTGTTCGGCACCGTCGCCGAACCGTTGAACCACGGCGTGCTCTGGAGCCTGTCGGTCAACACGCTGTTCTTCGTGCTCGGCTCGCTGTCGCGTGCGTCAGTGCCGCTGGAGCGGATCCAGGCGTCGATCTTCGTGCCGCGCGAATCCGGCCCGATGCCCAGCCTGCGCCGCTTCCGCACCGCCATCACCGTCAACGTGCTGAAGGACACCATCTCGCGCTACCTCGGCGTCGAGCGCACCGAGCGCTCCTTCCAATCCTTCGAGAAAAGCAATGGCGTCTCGCTGCACGGCAATGAGCAGGCCAGCATGGATGTCATCCGCTTTTCCGAGCAGCTGCTGGCGAGCGCGGTCGGCTCGTCTTCGGCGCGGCTGATCCTGTCGCTGCTGTTTCGCCGCAACGACCGCGAGTCCAAGGACGCCTTTCGCCTGCTCGACGACGCCACCGAAGCGCTGCAGCACAATCGCGACCTGCTGCAGATCGCGCTCGACCAGATGGAGCAGGGCATCACCGTATTCGACCGCGATTTTCGTCTGATCTGCTGGAACAGACAATATCGCGCGCTGTTCGACCTGCCCGACGAGATGGGCCAGGTCGGCGTCTCGCTCGACCGCATCCTGCGCCACCTCGCCGAGCGCGGCGATATCCCGGCCGACCAGCGCGTGGCGATGCTCAACCGGCTGACCAGCTTCGTCAGCCCATGGCAGATGGAGTTGACGACCAGTGGCCGAATCCTCGAACTGCGTTCCAACCCGATGCCGGACGGTGGCATCGTTGCCACCTATGCCGACATATCAGGACGCGTCGAACAGGATTTGGCGCTGAAGCGGGCCAATGAATCGCTGGAGCAGCGGGTCAAGACGCGTACCATCGAACTGACTAGGGTCAACGAGGAGTTGACCCGGGTCAATGAGGAGTTGGCGCAGGCGCAGATGCTGGCCGAGGAGGCCAATCTGGGCAAGACGCGCTTCCTCGCCGCCGCCGGCCACGACATCCTGCAGCCGCTGAACGCCGCCCGTCTCTACTGCTCGTCGCTGATCGAAAAGGCCGGCAAGGGCCCGGCCGGGGAGGCTGCTATCAACATCGAATCCTCGCTCGAATCGGTCGAGACGATCCTGGGCGCCGTGCTCGACATTTCCCGCCTCGACGCCGGCGCGATGAAGCCGGACGACAGCGCCTTCCGCCTGGACGGGCTGCTGCGCCAGATCGGCAATGATTTTCAGCCGCTCGCCGCCGAAAAGAAACTCGATCTGACGATCATAGCCTCGTCGCTCAGCGTGTTGACGGACCGCAACCTGCTGCGCCGGCTGATCCAGAATCTGGTCTCCAACGCCATCAAATACACCCCCCATGGCCGCATCCTGGTCGGCGTGCGACGGCGCGGCGAACTCGCCGAAATCCAGGTGATCGACACTGGCATCGGCATTGCCGGCGACAAGCTGAACACGGTCTTCAACGAGTTCACCCGGCTGGACGAAGGCGTGCGCGAGGCCGAAGGTCTCGGCCTTGGCCTGTCCATCGTCGACCGCATCGCGCGGGTGCTGCGGCTCGAGATCCAGATCTTTTCCAACCCGGGCAAGGGTACGCGCTTTTCCGTTATCCTGCCGGTTGCGGCGGTTGAGGCGCCGCGGCGCGAGGTCGAGCCGAAGGCGCCTGCCCGCACCGCGAATTCGCTGGCCGGCCTGCGCGTCATGTGCATCGACAACGACGCCCGCATCCTCGACGGCATGCGGCTTCTGCTCGAGGGCTGGGGCTGCAGCATCGGCACGTTTTCGGGTTCGGAGGATATTGGCAGGGCCGATCGTCCCGACATCGTGCTTGCCGACTATCATCTCGATGGCAGAAGCGGCCTCGACATCATCGCCCGCCTGCGTGACATCCATGGTTCCGACCTGCCGGCCGTGCTGGTCACCGCCGACCGCTCCACCGAGGTCCGTGCCGCTGCCGCCGCGCTCGACGTGCCGGTGATCAACAAGCCGCTGAAGCCGGCGGTGCTGCGTTCGATGATGGCAAGGGTCAGGCCGCTGGCGTCGGCGGCCGAGTAGAGTTTCTATCTTTTTGTTTTACGCAATTCCCAAGGGAAAGCGCTACGCACTTTTCCTGGAATAGCTTTAGCCCGCCGGCTGCAGCGGATCGCTGCCGATCTTGGACAGCTGGATCACCGCCTGGGTGCGGCTGTCGACGCCGAGTTTCTGCAGGATGGCCGAAACATGCGCCTTGACCGTCGCTTCGGATACGCTGAGCTCGTAGGCGATCTGCTTGTTGAGCAGGCCTTCGGCAAGCATGCCGAGGACACGCGTCTGCTGCGGTGTCAGCGCCTGCAGCCGCTTGATCAGGTCGGATATTTCCGGGTCGCGCTCGACGCCGAGGTCGATGCCGACGGGGGCTGCGATATCGCCTGCCAGCACCGATTGCACAGCGCTGCGGATTTCCTCCATGCTGGCCGATTTGGAGATGAAGCCGGATGCGCCGAGATCGAGCGCGCGCCGGATGGTCACCGGGTCGTCGTGGGCCGACACCACCACCAGCGGCACCGCCGGGTGGATGCCGCGCAACGCGATCAGACCGGACAGGCCGCTGGCGCCCGGCATCGACAGATCGAGCAGCACGAGGTCGACATCCTCATGGGCCACGACCAGCGCCTTGGCGCTTTCGAAATCGCCGGCCTCGTGAATGGCGGCGACATCGCCGACGCCGGCAAGCGCCTCTTTCAAGGCGCCGCGGAACAGCGGATGGTCGTCGGCAATGACGAAGGTGTAGCCCGACGGCAAATGTTCCTCCCCAAATCCCGTTGTTGCCCAAACTTCGTTATCGATTGACGGCTTTTACGGGATCGGACGATTATGCGGCGAAGCGCTTTGTTTTCAAGCGGCAATGGCCGGACGGCACTTTGCGCCGGGCAGCTCAGGTCTTTTGCGAGTTGAGCTTGGCGCCGTCGCCATTGTCCTTGTCCATCTCCTTGACGATGCCCATGAAGCCACGCAGCATGCGCTCCATATAGCTCATCGTCTTGTCGAAATCCTCTTCGCTCGGCAATTTCGACTCGAGACGGGCCGACAGCGAATTCTCCAACCTGGCGACGCGTTCGTCCATGGCCTTCATCGAGGCCTGCAAACGCTCGACCTCGTCCTGGAAGGCGGCGCGTTCGTCGGCCGCCATCTTGCAGACGAGCTGGCCGGAGCGCTCCTCGCAGATCGACATGGCGCCGGTCCGGGTGTCCATGCGGACATAGCCGTTGGCCGATTTTTCCAGCCGGTAGTGGTCGGCCTCCTCCGACCAGGCCGATGCCGCGACCAGCGAGACCAGTGCGGCGGGGATCAGTATGTGCTGCAGACGCATGTTCCATCCTCCACGAGCCAGTGTGCGCAACCTATCACAGCTTTGCGCCGTAAATGCGGACGAGTTGCCCTTCCCCGCATGATCGGTTCGGATTATAGCGCAACCATGTCTCAGATTATCTACAAGATCGCGCCCGAAGCGCTTTGGCGCGAGGCCGAGAAAAACGGCCGTTTCACCGGCGCTCCGATCGACGTCGCCGACGGCTTCATCCATTTCTCCACTGCTGATCAGGCCAGGGAGACGGCGGCGAAGCATTTCGCCGGCCAGACGGATTTGCTGCTGATCGCCATCGACGGGGCGCTGCTCGGTGACGCGCTGAAATACGAGGTCTCGCGCGGCGGCGCGCTGTTTCCGCATCTCTATGGCGTGCTCGATATGACCGTCGTGCTGTGGGTGCGGCCATTGCCGCTCGGCGCCGACGGCCCGCACCAGTTTCCGGCGCTGGAGGCCGAATGAGCGTGTTCGATCGCATCGGCCAGAAACTGCTGTTCACCTTCGATCCGGAAACGGCGCATGGCATGTCGATCGCGGCGCTGCGATGCGGTCTGCCGGTCGGCGCGCGGACGGTGCGCGACGACAGGTTGAAGCTCAGCCTCTGTGGCATCGCCTTCCCCAATCCGCTCGGCATGGCCGCAGGCTATGACAAGAATGCCGAGGTGCCTGACGCGCTGCTTGGCCTCGGCTTCGGCTTTGCCGAAGTCGGCACCGTGACGCCGCTGCCGCAGGCCGGCAATCCGAAGCCGCGCATTTTCCGGCTGACGGAGGATGACGCGGTGATCAACCGGCTGGGTTTTAACAATGGGGGCCACGAAGCGGCCGAGATGCGCCTTGCCGCCCGCAAAGGACGCGTCGGCATTGTCGGCGTCAACATCGGCGCCAACAAGGACAGCGCCGATCGTGTCCGTGACTATGAGTTGGGCGTTTCCCGTTTTGCGAAATACGCCAGCTATCTCACCGTCAACATCTCGTCGCCCAACACGCCCGGCCTGCGCACCATGCAGGCACGCGAACAGCTCGGCGAACTTCTGGCTCGCGTCGTATCGGCGCGTGCCTCGGCATCGGCCCAGCCACCAATCTTCCTCAAGATCGCACCTGATCTGGTCGAGGCCGAGCTGGAGGACATCGCCGCCGAGGTCAGCGAAAAGCAGATCGACGGGGTCATCGTCTCCAACACGACGCTGGCGCGGACCGGATTGCGTAGCACCACCAGCGAGACCGGAGGGCTCTCCGGCAAGCCGCTGTTCGAACGCTCGACCATCGTGCTGGCCAAGATGCGCAAATTGCTCGGGCCGGAGCGCGCCATTATCGGCGTCGGCGGCGTCGATTCGGCCGAGACCGCGCTGGAAAAAATCCGCGCCGGCGCCGATCTCGTCCAGCTCTACACCGGCATGATCTATGCCGGGCCGGCGCTGCCGGGGCGCATCCTTGCCGGGATGGTGCGATTTGCCGACAAGGAGCGGCTGAAATCATTGCGCGAACTGCGCGACAGCCGGCTCGATGAGTGGGCTGCCAGGCCGCTCTAAAACGCCGTGCGCAACCGGAGCCGCAGGACGGCCAGCAGGCTGAAGCCGCGCACCAGCAGGAAAACGTGCAGCGCCGCCCACAGGCCGTGATTGCCGAGAGACGGCGCCAAGCTGAACAATGCGGCGCTGAAGGCCAGGAACGACACCAGCATCATGTTGCGCATCTCGCGCGACCAGGTAGCGCCGATGAAGACGCCGTCCATCTGGAAGGCCAGCACGCCGCTCAGCGGTGTCAGTGCCGCCCACGGCAGATAGATGTCGGCAACAGCACGAACATCCGGCGACGTGGTGATCAACGAAATCAGGCCGGCGCCGCCGAGCCAGAAGATCAGCGTGGCGGTTCCGGCGAGGCCGAACCCCCAGAACAAGGTCAGACGCACCGCCCGGCGGAACGCCGTCTCGGCGCGTGCGCCGATCGCGCGTCCCGCCAACTGCTCGGCGGCTGTGGCAAAACCGTCGAGGAAATAGCCGGCGACGAGAAAGAAGTTCATCAGCACGGCATTGGCGGCCAGCGTCAGCGTGCCGAACTGCGCGCCCTGGCGGGTGAACAGCGCGAAGGCGGCGAGCAGCGAGAACGAGCGGATCATGATATCGCGGTTGAGCGACAGCATGCGCAGGAAAGCGGGCATGTCGAGCAGGCGATGCCGCGGCAGGCGGGGTGCGGCCCGGAACCGCCAGACAACGATGGCGAGACCCAACAGCATGGCCAGACATTCGCCGGTGACGGTCGCCCAGGCCACGCCGGCGACGCCCCAGCCAAGCTTCAGGCCGAGCAGGATGCAAAGCACGATGTTGATGCCGTTGAGCACCGCCTGCAGCATCAGCCCAATCCCGCCCTCGCCGCGCCCAAGGACATAGCCGAGGATGGCGTAGTTGATCAGCGTGAAGGGGGCGGCGAGCATTCTGATGTGGATATAGACGCCCATCGCTTCGCCGACGCGCGCCTCGCCGCCGATGAATTTCTGGCCGGCGATGGCGATCAGCGGCGCAAGGACGACAAGCACGATGCCGGCGGCGACCGCGATCAGCACGGCGCGCCAGAACACCGCCTGCTCCTCCAGTTCGTCGCCGCGCCCGAACGCCTGGGCGACGAGGCCGGTGGTGCCGGAGCGCAGGAAATTGAAGGTGCTGAAGACGACGTCGAAGACCAGCGCCCCGGCCGCCAGGCCGCCGAGCAGGGCGGCATCGCCGAACTGCCCGACCACAGCCGTGTCGACGATGCCAAGCAGCGGCGTCGTCAGATAGGCGAGCGTCATCGGCACGGCGATGGCGAGCACCGAACGGTTGGTGACGGCGAAGGGTCTCGCGTCGGCTGGGGTTGCACCCGTGTCCAGGGGATTGCTGCCTTGCTGATTGCGGCTTGATCGAACAGCCGATGTGCCCCATTTTCCGGCCACCGCGCAATCACTCTTGCCGTGACGGCCAACCGAAATGTTCTTCTGGCGCGAGCCCGCCGGACCCGAGTATTGGTTTTAAGCAATTCCCAAGGGGAAGCGCTACTCGCTCTCCTGCGAAAACCGCTGCACACTTTGCTGGAATTGCTTTAGCCATGCCCCTGCAGATCGTCCATCACCCCGACTACGATGCCGGCTTCGCCGTCAATCATCGCTTTCCGATGAGCAAATATCCGCTGCTGATGCAGGCCTTGCATATCAGTGGTCTGATCCACGCCGATGCGCTGTCGATGCCGGAGCCGGCGCCGGCCTCCTGGCTGAAGCTCGCCCATGCGGCTGATTATGTCGACCAAGTCATCACGTGTTCGGTGCCTGAAAAGATCGAGCGCGAGATCGGCTTTCCCGTGGGTCCGCGCGTTTCGCTCAGGGCGCAACTCGCCGCCGGTGGTACGGTGCTGGCCGCACGGCTGGCGCTTATCAACGGCATTGCCTGTAACACTGCCGGCGGCAGCCACCATGCGCGGCATGCGCAAGGCGCGGGCTTCTGCACTTTCAACGATGTCGCTGTCGCTTCGCTGGTGCTGCTAGCCGAAGGTTCCGCCCAAAAAATCCTGATCGTCGATCTCGATGTGCATCAGGGCGACGGCACGGCGGATATACTGAGTGACGAACCACGCGCCTTCACCTTCTCCATGCATGGCGAGCGCAATTATCCGGTGCGCAAGATTGCCTCCGATCTCGACGTTGCGCTGCCGGACGGCACCGGCGATGGCGCCTATCTCGAGCGGCTGGGCGCCCTCCTGCCGGAGCTCTCGGCCAAGGCGCACTGGGACATCGTCTTCTACAATGCCGGCGTCGACGTGCATGCCGAGGACCGGCTCGGCCGGCTATCGCTCAGCGATGACGGCGTGCGTGCCCGCGACGCCATGGTGATCGGTCATTTCCGCGCGCTGGGCATCCCGGTCTGCGGTGTCATCGGCGGCGGCTATTCGACCGATGTCGCAGCGCTGGCCGCGCGCCACGCCATCCTGTTCGAGGTGGCGTCGGACTTTGCCTGAGTGGCCTTCGGTTTGAGCACAATCTTTTCCGAAAACCGGTTGCCACTTTTCGGGATCATGCCTCCGCTTCACTTCCGGTAGTTCGCGAGCCTGAGCAGGATGAACACCGGCACGACGATCGCGGCGCCGAGCAGGATATAGCCCAAGAAGCGATAGACCGCGTTGAAGCCGAGGTTCCACAGATCGATGAAGAAACCCTGGATGCGGTAGAAGACGTCCATCGGCGTCCAGCCGAACGCATTCATGACCAGGCCGACGAGGAACGACACGACCAGCAGCTTGACGATCACCCTGACGGGCGAGTCACCGAGAAAGCGCGTCACTGTGGACAAGGGGACTGCCTCCAGATTGGTGTGCCCGGATTCGGGGTACAAACCCACGAATACGCACTTGCTGCGCCCGCATCAAGGCAGGCGGACCGGCGCAATCGGTCGGGTTCCAACAGCCGTTTCCGAAGAGCTGTCCAAGGGCGATTGCCCGAAGCATGCCCATCATGATATCGAGAGGCCGACGCGGGTATGATGTAATGGTAGCTTGTCAGCTTCCCAAGCTGAACGCGAGGGTTCGATTCCCTCTACCCGCTCCAGTTCCTATCCCACTTCCCGCAAGATAAAATCGTGCAGCATCTTGGCTGCCGGCGACAGCACGCGGTTCTTCACCGTGATCAGGCTGTAGGGGCGGACCTCGATGTCGAACTCGGTCTGGACGACATCGATGGCGCCGGCGAGACCGTCGGGGTTCTGGATGAATTTTGCCACCTGGATCGACACCGGGGCGATGGCGTCGGACTGCGCCACCATGACCAGTGTGAGCAGCAGCGACGAGGTGTTGAGGATGCGGTCCGGCAGGGCGATGTTGCGGTTCAGGAAATTGCTCTCCATCGCCTGGCGCAGCGGCGACCCGCCCGACTGGAACACCCAGTCAAAGGCGGCGGTGTCCTCCAGCCTCACCGCCTTCCCATTGTTTAGAGGATGGCCGTTGCTCAGCGGGTGGCCTCGGCGCACGATCAGGCAGGCCTTCTCGACGCCGATGACGCGCGATTCGAACAGGCGCGGATTGAGGTCTTCGGGGACACGGGCGATGATGAAATCATGGCGCGTGGCGATCAGTTCGCGCGCCAGCACATTCGACGTCTCGACCTGCATGGTAATCTCGATGCGCGGATAGAGGCGGCGTATCTCGCGGATCGCCGGGACCGCCAGTTCGATCGCCGGCGCCGTCACCGCGCCAAGGAACACCGAGCCGCCCTTGCCGGCCTTGAGCTCCGATATTTCGCGGTCGGCCTCGCGCATTTCAAGCAGGATCGAGCGCGCGCGCCGGGCCAGCGCCTTGCCGTAAGGGGTGAGCGTGATGCCGCGCGGCAGCCTTTCGCACAGCTTGACCTCAAGCACCGCTTCCATCTCGGAAATCATGCGCGAGGCCGCCGGCTGCGAGATGTTCATCACCTGGGCGGCAGCGCTCACCCGACCGTGATCGTCGAGTGCTGCGATCATGCGCATGTGACGCAGGCTCAAGCCGCTGCGCAGAAGTGTCTCGCCATCGCCGGGCAATTCATCGTAACCGCTTGAAATTCCCTGAGGACCTCGTAAAGCCGCCATGCCTTTTCCCGCTTCCGCCGCTGTTCCAGCCCGGTTTAGTCATATACCGGTTTTGGTATAGCAACCACCGAAGATCGCATTTGACAGTTATGGCAAAGGGTCACACTTTCGCGCGTCCTCAAGACTTGACGGTCGATGACGAGCAAAATCGTATCGATTTAAATCTGAGGGCCGATTGGGAGGATACCGGAGATCGATTATGACGGCGGCGGCGCTTTGGCGCATCCGCCCGACTGCGCGGCCCGCGAAGCCCCGAGGTGTCGCGTCCATCAACCAGGGAGAGTTTTACGTGAAAATCATCAAGACACTGGCCGCCGTCGCGGCCCTTGGCATCGCTGCCATGACCTACTCGGCGCATGCAGCCGACAAGGGTCTTGTCGGCGTGCTGATGCCGACCAAGACCTCGCAGCGCTGGATCAATGACGGCGATGCCGTCAAGTCCCAGCTCGAAGCTCTCGGCTACACGGTCGACCTGCAGTACGCGCAGGACGACATCCCCAACCAGCTCAGCCAGCTGGAAAACGAAATCACCAAGGGCCCGAAGGCGCTGATCATCGCTTCGATCGACGGCACGACCCTGTCGGACGCGCTGCAGAAGGCCGCTGACGCCGGCGTCGTCGTCGTCGCCTATGACCGCCTGATCAAGAAGACCGCCAATGTCGATTACTACACCACCTTCGACAATTTCGGCGTCGGCGTGATCCAGGCGAACTCGCTGGTCAAGGGCCTCAAGGAGCGCTTCCCGAACACCAAGCCGTGGAACGTCGAACTGTTCGGCGGCTCGCCGGACGACAACAACGCCTTCTTCTTCTACAACGGCGCAATCTCGGTGCTGCAGCCGCTGATCGATGACGGCTCGATCAAGATCAAGTCCGGCCAGACCGGCATGGACAAGGTCGGCACGCTGCGCTGGCTCGCCGCCACCGCCCAGGCGCGCATGGACAACCTGCTGTCGGCCAACTACTCGGACGGCAGCCGCGTCGATGGCGTTCTTTCGCCCTATGACGGCCTGTCGCGCGGCATCACCGCTTCGCTGCGCGCCGTGGGTTACGGCACCGACGCCCAGCCGTGGCCGATCGTGACCGGCCAGGACGCCGAGACTGCTTCGGTCAAGCTGATCATCACGGGCGAGCAATACTCGACCGTGTTCAAGGACACCCGCGAACTGGCCAAGGCCACCGTCGAGCTCGTCGACAAGGTGCTCTCGGGCGGCAAGCCGGACGGCCTCGACGAAAAGACCTACAATAACGACGTCAAGGTCGTTCCCTCGATCCTTTTGACGCCGCATGAGGTCGACAAGTCGAACTACCAGGCACTGGTCGTCGACTCCGGCTACATCAAGGCCGACGAACTGAAGTAATCCCGGTTACAAAATCAGGGGTCCTGCGCAACGCAGGGCCCCTTTTCGTTCACCAGCGAGCCCGGTATTGTTACCGACCTCGCCGGCAGTGTTTGCCAACCTCTCAAGGAGCGGTAGTTCCCATGGCCTCGACGATTTTGGAGATGCGCGACATCACCAAGACCTTCCCCGGCGTGAAGGCGCTGTCGAACGTCAACCTCAGCGTCGAGGAAGGCGAGATCCACGCCGTGGTTGGCGAGAACGGCGCCGGCAAGTCGACGCTGATGAAGGTCCTGTCGGGCGTCTATCCCGCCGGCACCTATGACGGCCAGATCATTTTTCAGGGTCAGGAATGCCAGTTCAAAGGCATTCATGACAGCGAACACAAGGGCATCGTCATCATCCACCAGGAACTTGCTCTGGTGCCGATGCTGTCGATCACCGAAAATATCTTCCTCGGCAACGAAAACGCCCGATACGGCGTCATCGACTGGGATGCCAACGAGGCGCGCACCGCTGCCCTGTTGAAGAAGGTGGGCCTCAAGGAGGACCCGAAGACACTGATCACCAATATCGGCGTCGGCAAGCAGCAGCTGGTCGAGATCGCCAAGGCGCTGAGCAAGGACGTCAAGCTTTTGATCCTCGATGAGCCGACCGCGTCGCTCAGCGAGAAAGACAGCCAGGCGCTGCTCGATCTTCTGCTCGAATTCAAGCGGCAAGGCATGACCTCGATCCTGATCTCGCACAAGCTCAACGAGATCAACCGGGTCGCCGACAAGGTAACCGTCATCCGTGACGGGCGCACCATCGAGACGCTGGCCAAGGAGGATATCTCCGAAGACCGCATCATCACCTCGATGGTCGGCCGTTCGCTAGACGACCGCTATCCGCCGCGCGAGCCCAAGATCGGCGAAGTCGTGTTCGAGGTGAAGAACTGGTCGGTCTATCACCCGCTCCATGCCGAGCGGCAGGTGATCAAGGGCATCGACATCAATGTGCGCAAGGGCGAGGTGGTCGGCATCGCCGGGCTGATGGGCGCCGGCCGCACCGAATTCGCCATGAGCCTGTTCGGCCGCTCCTATGGCCGCCGCATCACCGGCGAAGTGCTGCTCAAGGGCAAGCCGGTCGATGTCTCCTCGGTAAGCAAGGCGGTCCAACACGGCATCGCCTATGTCACCGAGGACCGCAAGACCTACGGCCTGAACCTCATCGACCATATCAAGCATAACATTACGCTGGCCAATCTCGACGGCGTGTCGCGCCACAGCGTAATCGACGACATGCGCGAACTTGCGGTCGCCAACGACTATCGCAAGAAGACCAATATCCGTGCGTCCAGCGTCTATCAGATGACCGGCAATCTTTCCGGCGGCAACCAGCAGAAGGTGGTGCTGTCGAAATGGTTGTTTGCCGACCCTGACGTGCTGATCCTCGACGAGCCGACACGCGGCATCGATGTCGGCGCCAAGTATGAAATCTACACGATCATCGCGCGCCTTGCCTCGGAGGGTAAGGCGATCGTGGTCATCTCGTCGGAAATGCCGGAATTGCTAGGGATTACCGACCGCATCTACGTCATGAACGAAGGGCGCATGGTGGGCGAAATGCCGGCGGCGGAAGCAAGCCAGGAAAAGATAATGCGCGCCATCGTCCGGGGAGAAGGAAAAGCAGCATGAGCACCGAAAGCGCCCCCGCCCCGCAGGGCAACGTCGCTGACGAACAGCGCCCGCGCATCGCCGTCTCGGCGCTGGCGACGAATTTACGCGAATACGGGCTGATCATAGCCCTGATCGTCATCATGCTGTTCTTCCAGTTCACCACGTCGGGGACGTTGTTCAAGCCGGTCAACCTCAGCAATCTGGTGCAGCAGAACTCCTTCATCATCGTGATGGCGCTGGGTATGCTGCTGGTGATCGTATCGGGCTATATCGACCTCAGCGTCGGATCGGTCGCCGGTTTCATCGGCGCGCTGGCGGCAAACATGATGGTCATCTGGCAGCTCGGACCGCTGAGCAATCCGCTGGTGGTTTCGATCGTCTGCCTGGTCGCGGGTGGCCTGATCGGCGCCGCGCAAGGGTATTGGATCGCCTATCACCGGATACCGAGCTTCATCGTCACGCTGGCCGGCATGCTGATCTTCCGCGGCATTTGTCAGGCCTTGCTTGGCGGCGGCTCGTCGGTTGGTCCGCTTCCCGACGACTTCAAGATGCTCAGCTCCGGCTTCATCCCGGATGTGATCGGCCCACTGACGCTCGTCCCGCCGGTCGTGAACGCAGCCGGCAAGACCATCATGGGCAGCGGCGTGACCCTGCACATGACGACGGTCGTGCTGGGGCTGATCGCCGTGCTCGCCTATGCCTATTTCGGGGTCCGCACCCGGCGCAAACGAGAACGCCATGGTTATGAGGCCGAGCCCTTCACCCTGTTCGTCGTCAAGACGCTGGTCGCCAGCGCGCTGGCGCTGTTCCTGGTCTATGAGTTTGCCAGCTACCGCGGCCTGCCCGTGGTGCTGCTGGTCATGGGCGTGCTGATCACGCTGTTCGTCTTCGTCACCAAGCGCATGACCATCGGGAGGCGCATCTACGCCATGGGCGGCAATCCCAAGGCGGCGCAGCTGTCGGGCATCAACACCGAGCGGCTGACGCTGATGGTGTTCATCAATATGGGCGTGCTGTCGGCGCTTGGCGGCCTGATCATCGCGGCTCGTCTCGGCCAGGCGGTGCCGGCGGCGGGTCTCGGCTCGGAGCTCGACGTCATCGCCGCAGTGTTCATCGGCGGCGCCTCGGCGATGGGCGGCGTCGGCCAGGTTATCGGGGCGGTCGTCGGCGGCTTCATCATGGGCGTGATGAACAACGGCATGTCGATCATGGGCGTCAATGTCGACTGGCAGCAGGTGGTCAAAGGCCTGGTGCTGCTCGGCGCCGTGATCTTCGACGTCTACAACAAGAACAAGGCCTGACAAGCTTCAGGCGAGGCAAGCAGGAGGCATACGATCGCGGCGCAGCCGGCAAATTGTCGGCATAAGAAGTCCCCCGAGGGATCAAGTTCGCGAGCGCAATCCGGACGAAGAGTTCAACCCGTGGCGCGGCTAGGTCCGAGCCGCGCAGGTCAAGGTTTGCCAAGAGGCATCCAAGGCCAAGCACATGAGAGAGGATTTAATCATGCTGATCTCCCAGGTCCTCGACGACGCCGAGACCATCCGCGTCGTCGCCCGCAATGGCGGCGGCAAGACCAGGATCATCAACGGCGCCCGCAGCGTCTATTCGCTGGCCATGGAAGCCGCGCGCACCGGCACGGGCCTCGCCGCGCTGATTGAGCGCAAGGGGTTCGGTGAAGCGATAGACCTCGACGCCGTCTACAAGAAGGGCCGGCTGGTGTCCCCGATCAACCATCCCGATCCCGCGCATCTGCATCTGACCGGCACCGGCCTGACCCATCTCGGCTCGGCGGCGACGCGCGATTCCATGCACAAGAAGCTCAGCGATGGCGGCGAGGAGCAGCTTACCGATTCCATGAAGATGTTCCGCATGGGGCTCGAAGGCGGCAAGCCGGCCAAGGGCCAGACCGGCGTGCAGCCGGAATGGTTCTACAAGGGCAACGGCACCATGGCGGTGGCGCCGGGCGCCGCACTGATGTCGCCGGCCTTTGCGCAGGACGCCGGCGAGGAGCCGGAAATCGCCGGCATCTATGTCATCGGCGACGACGGCGCGCCGTTCCGCGTCGGCTTCACGCTGTCGAACGAGTTTTCCGATCATGTTACCGAGCGGGTGAACTATCTGTTCCTGGCACATTCCAAACTGCGCAACGCCTCGTTCGGGCCGGAAATCCTGATCGGCGACCTGCCGGCCGACGTCAGGGGCTCATCGCGAATCTATCGCGACAGCAATTTGCTGTGGGAAAAGCCGTTCCTGTCGGGCGAAGCGAACATGTCGCACACAATCGCCAATCTCGAACATCATCACTTCAAATATTCGGCCTTCCGCCAGCCGGGCGACGTGCATGTGCACATGTTCGGCACGGCGACGCTGTCCTTTGCCGACGGCATCAAGACTCAGGCCGGCGACGTTTTCGAGATCGAGGCCGCGGATTTCGGCCTGCCGCTGCGCAACCCGCTGGAGATCGAGCAGCCGGTGAAGGTGGCGGTGAAGGCGCTTTGAGGCAGCATCACATTTGGGAGCCGGAATGAACGGAATGCGGCTTGTCATTGTGTTCACGGGCGTGGCCCTGTTCCTGACCCAACCGTCGGTGGCCTTTAGCGCCGGCCAGTGCAGCCCGAAGTCCTATCGTGAAGCCCGTTTGGCGATGACGAGCCGTCTTCTGGCAACCGGCTATTCGAAAGCCCAGGTGAGCTTTCTGATGCGCAACACGGATCACATGACATCAGCGCTTCGCACCGACAGGCTGAACAACAATGGCAAGGTCTGCGGCATCGACTCCGCCAAGGCCCATGTCCTCGGTTGCCTCGACAAGCAGTTGTTCCCGTTGAAGCGCGGCTCAAACGCTTCGCTCGACGAGGTCAAACTGACCGAAGGCTTTTGGGGCAGGAAACGTTTGGCCGCACGCGAACTGCTGTTTATCGGCCATTTTCATGCCTGCCTTGGCGCCGCGAAAGAGTATCTCTTTCGCGGCTGACTCCGGCGGGCCGGAAGTCAATAAATATCGAAATCGAAATACTTGGCCTGGATCTTCTTGTAAGTGCCGTCGGCGACGATGGCGTCTATCGCCGCATTCAGCTTGTCGCGCAGCGCCGTGTCTTCCAGGCGGACAGCGATGCCGGCTTGCGTCTCGGTGCCCTTGACGTCGCCGACAAGCTTGCAGCAGCCTTCGCTCGCCTTCTTCAGCCAGTCCATCAGCACGAACTTGTCGGAGATGACGGCGTCGAGACGGCCGTTCTGCAGGTCGGTGATCGCCTCTTCCTGGGTGGGGTAGAGTTTCGCCTCGGCGCCGGCCTTGCCATAGGCGTCCTGAGCATAGTCGGCCTGGGTGGTCGAGGCCTGCGCGCCCACCGTCTTGCCGGCAAGGGCTGCCGGTTCGGTGGAAGTGAGGTCGCTGTCCTTCGGCGCCACCAGTGCCAGCGGCGTCGTGTAGTATTTGTTGGTGAAGGCGACCTGTTTCTTGCGCTCCTCGGTGATGCTCATCGAGGCGATGATGGCGTCGAACTTTTTCGCCTGCAGCGCCGGGATGATGCCGTCCCAGTCCTGGGTGACGATCTCGCACTCGACCTTCATCTGCGCACACAGCGCATTGGCAATGTCGATGTCGAAGCCCTCGATCTTGCCGTCCGCGGTGATGGTGTTGAAGGGCGGATAGGCGCCCTCGGTGCCGATCTTCAATTTCTCCTGCGCCTCAGCCAGCGAGCCGGCCGATATCACCAGCATGGCAGCGCTCGCTGCCGATATGATCCATCTTGAAATCTGCATTTTGGTTCCCCTTGCGCGCCGTTCTCTTGCCGGCCACCGAAAGGCAGCCAAGCATGGTGAGGCAGCGCAGGCAAGTATTTTGCCTGACGGTGATCGAAGGTTCAGCCGGCGGGGCGGAAATGCTTGGAGAGCTTGAGGCCTTGCGCCTGGTAATTCGAGCCGAGATCGGTGCCGTAAAGCGCCTGCGGCCGCTTCAGCATGTGTTCGTAGACCAGCCGGCCGACGATCTGGCCGTGGTCGAGGATGAACGGCACTTCGTGGCTGCGCACTTCGAGCACCGCCCGGCTGCCGGTGCCGCCTGAGGCCGAATGGCCGAAGCCCGGATCGAAGAAGCCGGCATAGTGAACACGGAATTCGCCAACCAGCGGATCGAAGGGCGTCATCTCGGCGGCGTAGAGCGGCGGCACGTGCACGGCTTCGCGGCTGACCAGGATGTAGAACTCGTCCGGGTCGAGCACCAGTTCGCCGGCGCCGCTCTTGTAGAGCGGCTCCCAGAAATCGACGGCATCCTGGGCGGCGCGCTTGTCGACATCGACCAAGCCGGTGTGATGCTTGCCGCGATAGCCGACCAGGCCGTTCTGGTCGCCGTCGAGATCGATCGACAGCGCAATGCCGCCGCCGGAAATGTTGGGCGGCTCGGTCGCCACCAGCATCTCGGCGCGGTGCAATTCGTTCAGTTCTGCCTCCGACAACAGCGCGTTGCCAGTGCGAAAGCGGATCTGCGACAGCCTCGATCCGGCGCGTACGACGATCGGGAAGGTGCGTGGACTGACTTCGAGATAAAGCGGCCCGTGATAGCCGGGGGCGATCTTGTCGAACTCATGGCCGCGATCGGTCATCACCCGGGTGAAGATGTCGAGCCGGCCGGTCGAGCTTTTCGGGTTGGCCGAGGCCGACACGTTTGCGGGCAGCGCCAGGCTTTCGAGCAGCGGCACGATGTAGACGCAGCCGGTTTCCAGCACCGCGCCCTCGGCGAGACTGAATTCGTGCAATTTCAGCCGGTGAAGCTTGTCGGCCACCAGATGATCGGGACCCGGCAGGAAGGAGGCGCGCACGCGAAAAGCCTTGTCGCCGAGCCTGAGATCGAGGCTCGCCGGCTGCACCTGGTCGACATCGAGCGCGCGCGGCGACTTCAGCGCGCCGGACTGAAACAGCGCGGAAATGTCCTGATCGGGAAGAATGCCTGTCTGCCGCAAAAGGCTGGCTCCGCTCCAAGGTCGGTCTCTTTGTGGCAGGTTCTTGCCGCAAAACCGCTGGATATTATTGCGGAACCTGCCTGGTACAAACCTCTTAATGAAGCCGGCAATTGACGCAAGCTCAGGTGAGGTCTAAAGGGTCGTTATCCCGTGGTGATTTGGCCGGTCGGCTTGCAGCCACGTTAAACAAGTCGCTAAAGGACCGTCGGGCCGCAAGGCCATATGGACCGGTTGCGACTTTCGCGGCCGGTTTTTTTGTGTCTGGAACAAAAGCGATGAGCACCAAGAAGCGTAACTGGAAACCTCAGACCGCACTCGTGCACGGGGGAACGCTGCGTTCCCAGTTCGGCGAGACGTCCGAAGCGATGTACCTCACCCAAGGCTATGTCTACGAGACGGCGCAGGCTGCCGAGGCCCGTTTCAAGGGCGAGGAGCCGGGCTTCATCTATTCGCGCTATGCCAACCCTACCGTCGACATGTTCGAAAAGCGCATGTGCGCGCTGGAGGGTGCCGAAGATGCGCGCGCCACGGCGTCCGGCATGGCGGCGGTGACGGCAGCGCTCCTGTGCAGCGCCAAGGCCGGCGACCATATCGTTGCGGCGCGCGCGCTGTTCGGCTCCTGCCGCTGGGTGGTGGAGACGCTGGCGCCGAAATACGGCATCGAGGCAACGCTGGTCGACGGCACCGACATCGCCAACTGGGAAAAGGCGGTGCGGCCGAACACGAAACTGTTCTTCCTGGAAAGCCCGACCAATCCGACGCTGGAAGTGGTCGACATCGCAGCGGTGGCGGCGCTCGCCACCTCGATCGGCGCCAGGCTGATCGTCGACAATGTCTTTGCCACGCCCTTGCAGCAGAAGCCCTTGCAGCTCGGCGCCCATATCGTCGTCTACTCCGCGACCAAGCACATTGACGGCCAGGGACGCTGTCTCGGCGGCATCATCCTGTCGGACAAGAAATGGATCGACGAGAATTTGCACGACTATTTCCGCCACACCGGCCCGAGCCTGTCGCCGTTCAACGCCTGGACGCTGCTCAAGGGCCTGGAGACGCTGCCGGTTCGGGTGCGCCAGCAGACGGAAAGCGCGGCCAAGATCGCGGATTTCCTGGCAGGACGGCCGGAAATCGCCCGCGTCATCTATCCCGGCCGCGCCGACCACCCGCAGGCCGACATCGTCAAGAAGCAGATGACGGGCGGATCGACGCTGATCTGCCTCGACGTCAAGGGCGGCAAGCAGGCGGCCTTCGCCTTGCAGAACGCGCTCGACATCGTGCTGATCTCCAACAATCTCGGCGACGCCAAGAGCCTGATCACCCATCCGGCGACCACCACGCACAAGAACCTCAGCGACGAAGCTCGCGCCGAGCTTGGCATCGGGCCGGGAACGCTCAGGCTGTCGGTCGGTCTTGAGGATACGGACGATCTGCTGGAGGACGTTGCGCAGGCGCTGAAGGCAGCCGGGTAGGCCGCGAGGCGTCACGCTCCCGACGAAACCTCTTCCAGTTCGGCCGTCTTGGTGCCGATGGTCATGGTGTTGCCGCGCCAGTCGACGGCGCCGCTCAGCCAGCCGCGCGCCCAGATGGCGGGAAGCATCATGTCGCGGACCATCATCGCCGGGACCATGCGCAGCG
This sequence comes from Mesorhizobium sp. P170090, assembly GCF_057786115.1. NCBI lineage: Bacteria > Pseudomonadati > Pseudomonadota > Alphaproteobacteria > Hyphomicrobiales > Phyllobacteriaceae > Mesorhizobium > Mesorhizobium sp. P170090. The sequence continues at coordinate 1,638,917 of NZ_JBYNWH010000001.1, read as the reverse complement.
ACAGATGCCAGCCCTTGGCCGCGGCCAGCGCGCATTCGGGAATGTAGGCCGCCGTCAGCACGGCCAACACCGTGGCCGGCAGGCTGATGCCGGCACTTGCGGCCGCCACCAGCGCCATCGCCAACGGCACGGCGACGCCGGTCAGGATCTCGGGTGCGAAAAACAGCGGGAAGGTGACGCGGCGCAACCGCGCCCAGCGCGCCTGGCGCGACCAGATGTCGGCATGTCGGCGCTGCCCCAGTGGTTGCTCGAAAGGCGAGGCAACGAGATTGACGCGCAGGCCCAGTCCGTTGACCAGCTTGGTTGCAGCAGCATCCTCGGCGATCTCGGCGGCCAGCGCGCGGATACCGCCACTGGTATCGAGCATCGGCTTGTTCCACAGCATGCTCTTGCCCTGGGCAAAGCCGAGGCCAAGCGCCTCGCCGGCATATTGCCAGCGCGCCTGCAGCGTGTTGAGGAACGCGCATTCGACCTCGGCCCAGAAGCCATCCGGCCGCGAGCCGATCGGCGTCGAGCAGATAAGCCCGGTATTGGTCCGCCAGGCCGCCATCAGGTGCTGGACGTAATCCCTAGGCATCAGCACGTTGGAATCCGCCAGAATAACCCAATGATAGCGCGCCGCTTCCCAGCCCTTGACGCAGTTGTTGAGCTTCGGGTTGCTGCTGACGCGGTCGTCGCCGATCAGCAGCCGGGCCGGCACGTTGGGAAACAGGACGATCGCCCTGTTTATCAGTTCGACGACCGGGTCGTCGGCGTGAGCGACGCAGAAGATCAGTTCGTAGATCGGCCAGTCAAGCGAGAAAGCTCGCTGCAGCGTCTCTTGTGTGAACGGCTCCACGCCGCGCGACGGCACGACGATCGAGACCGGCGGCTGCTCGTTGGACGGCGGAGGGATGAGACGGCGCGCTTTCAGCTTCGACGATGCAAGCAGGATGCTGGCGAGATTGGAAAGAAGCAAAGCGGAGGAAGCGAAGGCGGCTGTGAGAGCTGGTTCCATCGAGATCTGGTCACTCCGGAAAGGCCGCTCGCGGCTGCTTTGTCAGTCGACAGATGGGCCTTGAGTCGCCGGCAAGGTTTGCGCACACCAACATTGTCATGTGTCACTTAAATGACAATTGTTTGTCGGCACCTGCGCTTTGAGGCTGGCAGGACATGCCGCTCTGCGCGTATCAAACCGCATGGCGCGACAAATGTTCCCTGCCGCGCAACCGGAGCAGCCCATGTACCGCGCCGTCACGCGCAACATCGAAGTGCAGGTCAGACCGTTTTACCTGGAGGACCGCTCGGACCCGGCGGAGAACCGTTATGTCTGGGGCTACCAGGTGACGATCGACAACCAGTCGGACGATTTCGTGCAGCTTATGTCGCGTTACTGGCACATCACCGACGGCAGCGGCCGGGTCGAGGAAGTGCGCGGCGCCGGCGTGGTCGGCGACCAGCCTGAGCTCAATCCCGGCGACAGCTATCAATACACGTCAGGCTGCCCGCTATCGACGCCGTCCGGCTTCATGGTCGGCCACTACACCATGCGCAACAAAAAGGGCGAGACGTTCGACGTCGCTATTCCCGCGTTTTCGCTGGATCTGCCGGGGACCCGACGGACGGTGAATTAGGGGTTTTCTCCCCGTCACTATACGGGGAGAAATGCCCGGCAGGGCAATGAGGGGCAGCGCCAAACTCATGAGGTTATCTTCCACGCACATGACCTAGGCTATGCGCGGCCATTCACCAAAGTTCGCGCTGCCCCTCATCCGCCCTTCGGGTACCTTCTCCCCGTGAACGGGGAGAAGGTAGAGATGCTACTGAGCTGCAAACTCCGCCGGGTCGAAGTCGTACTGCTTCGAGCAGAACTCGCAGGCGACGTGGATGCCGCCATCTTCGGTGCTGTCCTTGATTTCCTGCGCGGAAAACCCCTCGAGGATGCCGCGTATCTTGTCCCTTGAGCAGGAACATTGGTCGGCAACCGGCACGCCGCCGAAGACGCGCACGCCATGTTCGTGGAACAGCCTGTAGAGCAGCCGCTCGGCGCCGATGGTCGGGTCGATCAGCTCGGTCGGCTCGATGGTGCCGAGCAGCGCCACCAGCTCGCGCCAAGAATTGTCGGCCGGCTCGTTCATCACGTCGCGCGGATCGCCGTCGCCCCCCGAAATGTCGGGCACGCGCATGCGCTCGGGCGACTGCGGCAGGAACTGCGCCAGGATACCGCCGGCGCGCCACTGCTCGCGCGCACCGCCGGGGCCGGGCGTCAGCAGCTTGGCCACCGACAGCCTGAGGTCGGTCGGGATCTGCTCCGACTGGCGGAAATAGGTGCGCGCGGCGTCTTCCAGCGTCTCGCCGTCGAGCTGGACGATGCCCTGATAGCGCTGCGTGTGCGCCCCCTGGTCGATGGTCAGCGCCAAAACGCCGCTGCCCAGCAGCGTCTGCTGCGAGGTCTGGCCTGCGGCCACCAGGGCCTCCAGCCGGTCGGCGTCGAAACGCGCATAGGCGCGCAATGACGAAGGCGTGGAGAAATCCGCGACCAGCATGTCGACCGGCCCGTCGGTGCGGGTCTGCAGGATGAACTTGCCTTCGAATTTGAGCGAGGTGCCGAGCAGCACCGTCAGCACACAGGCTTCCGCGAGCAGGCGGGCGACCGGCTCGGGATAGTCGTGACGGTTGAGGATGGCGTCGAGCATCGGCCCGAGTTGCACGGTGCGGCCGCGCACGTCGAGCGGGCCGACCTCGAAGGGTACGACATGATCGTCGCCGGCATAGCCGAACTCGCCGAGTTTGGGGTGATGTTCAGTCACTTGATGCGTTTCCAACATGACAAAGCTCCAGGGCGCGGCCATGCGGCCCGGAGGGGTGCATGCGTCCAAACGCGCTTGATTTGCGTGATGCGGCGCAAATAGGCATCACGCCGCCCCGGATCAAGCGCTTGGAGATCAAGCGCCTGGAGATCAAGCGCCCAGACACCAGGCCAAAACCGCCTTCTGGGCGTGAAGCCGGTTCTCGGCTTCGTCGAAGACCACCGAATGCGGACCGTCGATGACCTCGTCGGTCACTTCCTCGCCGCGGTGCGCCGGCAGGCAGTGCATGAACAGGGCGTCGGGCTTGGCCCTGGCCATCAGCGCCGCATTGACCTGATAGGGCGAGAAGACATTGTGGCCGCGGGCGCGGTGTTCCTGGCCCATCGACACCCAGCAGTCGGTGACGATGCAGTCGGCTTGGTCGACGGCTTCCTCGGGCGAGCGGGTGAAGTGCAGCTTGCCGCCATTGCTCTTCGACCAGTCGATATGCTTTTGCGCCGGCTCGCTGCCTTCCGGCACTGCGACGTTCAGGTTGAAGCGGAACCGCGCCGAAGCTTCGAGCAGCGAATGCAGCACGTTGTTGCCGTCGCCGGTCCAGGCGATGGTCTTGCCGGCAACCGGACCGCGATGCTCCTCGAAGGTCATGATGTCGGCCATCAGCTGACAGGGATGGGTGTCGTCGGTCAGCCCGTTGATGACCGGAATCGTGGCATTCTCGGTCAGCTCGAGCAGCCGCTCATGCGACGTGGTGCGGATCATGATGGCGTCGACATAGCGCGACAGCACCTTGGCGGTGTCGGCAATGGTCTCGGAACGGCCGAGCTGCATTTCGGTCCCGGTCAGCATGATGGTCTCGCCGCCGAGCTGTCGCATGCCGACGTCGAAGGACACGCGCGTGCGCGTCGACGGCTTGTCGAAGATCATGGCCAGCACCTTGCCTTCGAGCGGTTTGGTCCGTTCGCCGGCCTTGAGGCGCGCCTTGCGCACCACCGCATCGTCCAGCATCAGGCGCAGATCGCCTTCGGAAACGGCGGAAAGATCGGTGAAATGGCGAAGGCTCATCGGGAATGGTTCTCGGGATTACTTCGCGGCGGCCGCGGCGATGGCGTCGGTCAGGCCCTTGGCGCCGGCGCGGATGCAATCGAGCGCTTCGCCGATCTCGGCGTCGGTGACGGTCAGCGGCGGCAGCAGACGAATGACGTTGTCGCCGGCCGGCACCGCCAGCAGATGCTGGTCGCGCAGCGCCATGTTGACCTTGGTGTTGGGCATGGCGCATTTCAGGCCAAGCATCAGGCCGCTGCCCCTGATGCCTTCGATGACATCAGGAAATTCGTCGGCGACCGCCGCCAGGCCCTGCTTCATCAGCAATGCCTTGCGCTGGACGTCTTCGAGGAAGCCGTCTTCCAGCACGACGTCGAGCACAGCGTTGCCGACCGCCATGGCCAGCGGATTGCCGCCGAAAGTGGTGCCATGCACGCCTGCCGTCATGCCGACGACAGCGTCGTCGGTGGCGAGGCACGCGCCCATCGGGAAGCCGCCGCCAATGCCCTTGGCAATCGCCATGATGTCGGGCGTCACGCCGGTCCATTCATGCGCGAACAGCTTTCCGGTGCGACCGATACCGCACTGGACCTCATCGAAGATCAGCAGCAGGCCGTGCTGGTCGCAGAGCTGCCGCAGCCGTTTCAAGGATTGCGTCGGCACCGGGCGGATGCCACCCTCGCCTTGCACCGGTTCGATCAGGATCGCGGCGGTCTCTGGTGTGATCGCCTTTTCGGCGGCGTCGATGTCGTCGAAGCCGACCTGGTCGAAGCCTTCGACCTTGGGCCCAAAACCTTCGAGATATTTGTACTGGCCGCCGGCGGCGATGGTCGCCAGCGTGCGGCCGTGGAAGGCGCCTTCGAAGGTGATGACCCGGAAGCGCTCGGGATGGCCCTTGACGAACTGGTAGCGCCGCGCCGTCTTGATCGCGCATTCGAGCGCCTCGGCGCCGGAATTGGTGAAGAACACCTTGTCGGCGAAGGTGGCGTCAGCCAGCCGCTCGCCGAGCCGGGCCTGCCCCGGGATCTCGTAGAGATTGGAGACGTGCCAGAGCTTGGCCGCCTGTTCGGTCAGCGCCGAGACCAGATGCGGATGGCTGTGGCCCAACGAATTGACCGCGATGCCGCCAGCGAAATCGAGATATCGCTCGCCCTTGTCGGTAACCAGCCAGGTGCCTTCGCCATGGTCGAAGGCCAAAGGGGCGCGGGCAAAGGTCTCGTAAAGCGCCGAACCGCTCATTATATGCGTCTCCGGTACCGGAAAAATCAAAAAAGCCGCCAAAGCGGCGGCCTTTGCGGCTTATCGTGTTTTTCGGCCATGAAGTCAACGAAAACGTCGTGCAGAGGCGCGCGGCAAGCTCCCGACGAGACGCTGGCTCATAAGCGACCGGGCAAGTTGGGGAAAACCTAAAAAACCGATTCGTGTTGCACCTGGGACTCTTGTCACCGAGTCAACACATGAGGTAATTGTAGTCGGGAAATAACTAGATTTCGTGCGGCGGACCTAATCACCTAATATATGTGGTGTCTGCCCCGGCAAAGATTGCCGGGTCGGGAACGGATTCCGGCTGCCGCACACTTAGCAGGAGCGCGGTCTCATGAACTGGACTGACGAGCGGGTCGAACTTCTCAGGAAACTGTGGTCGGAGGGCTTGAGCGCAAGCCAGATCGCCGCCCAACTCGGCGGGGTCAGCCGCAACGCGGTCATCGGCAAGGTGCACCGGCTGAAGCTGTCGGGCCGCGGACGCTCGACCGCGACGCCGGCGCGTCAGAAGAAGACAACGCAGGGATCTTCGATCCAGAAATCGGTGCCGCGCGCCGCAACCGCGCAGCGCCATGTCACGACTTCGATCGGGGCGAACGCGCTGCAGGCGCAGTTCGACGCCGAGCCAGTGGCGCGCCACTACATCCGCCCGGTCGAAAACGTCGTCGTGCCGATCTCGCGGCATCTGCAGCTCACCGATCTCACCGAGCGCACCTGCAAATGGCCGAATGGCGATCCGCTGTCGGAAGACTTCAACTTCTGCGGCAACGAGGCGGCTGAAACCGGACCTTACTGCAAGTACCACGCAAGGGTGGCGTTCCAGCCGGCTTCAGAGCGGCGCAGGAGCCGGTAGTTAGGAATAGGGATTGGGGACTGGGCAGTAGGGAATGGGGTAGCGCTCGTCAGGCGCTACCTTATTCTGCCTACTGCCTACTGCCTACTGCCTACTGCCTACTGCCTACTGCCTACTGCCTACTACTGCCTACTGCCTACCATCACAGCCACCCACTCTTCCGAAATCGCCAATACAAAAACGAGCAGATCAGCGCGATCGAGACCAATACGACGGGATAGCCGTATTGCATCTTCAGTTCCGGCATGTCGTCGAAATTCATGCCGTAAATGCCGGCGAGCGCCGTCGGCACCGCCAGGATCGCCGCCCATGAGGCCAGCTTCTTGGTGTTCGCGGTTTCCTGGCTCTGGCCGACCAGCAGGCTGGCTTCGAAAGCGAACGCCAGAACCTCGCGCAGGCTGTCGATCTTTTCCTGCACGGTGCGGATATGGTCGGTGACATCGCGAAACAGCGGATGCATTGCGGTATGGATCTGCGGCAGTTCGGCGCTGGTTAGCCGGCGGCAGACCTCGACCAGCGGCAGCGCCGCATTGCGCAGGCGCAACAGATCGCGGCGCAGCATATAGAGCCGCTCGATGTCGGGACCGGTCATCGGCTTCAGCAGCACCCTGTCCTCGATCGCCTCGACCTCGTCCTCGATCTGCTCTAGCACCGGCATGTAGTTGTCGACGATGAAGTCGAGGATGGCGTAGAGGACGAAATCCTCGCCCTTGGCCAGTGAGAGTGCGGACAGCTTTCCCAGTGCTGGCGCACGGCGGCGTATGAGGTCGAGGGACCATGCCTGACGCTGACGATATAGCCTGAGCCGACGAACAGATGCGTCTCGCCGAAGGTGACGCGTCCGTCGATCAGCTGTGCAGTGCGGGCAACGATGAACAGCGCATCGCCATATTGCTCGATCTTCGGCCGCTGGTGCGGATGTTCGGCGTCTTCAATCGCCAGCTCATGCAAATGGAATTGCGCCTTGACGCGCAGCAGAAGCTCGCGGTCGGGTTCGAGCAGCCCGATCCAGACGACATGGCCCGACTTCTTGGCCCATTCACCGGCTTCCTCGATCGGAATGTCGGCGATGCGCTTGCCGGCGGTGTAGACGCTCGACGCGATGATGCCGGACGATGCCGGCGCCGGCTTGAACTCTCGGACATATTCCATCGCAGCCTCCTGAGCGCCTGGCCTTGGCCAGGAACCGAGACGCTAACATCCGGGTAGTTTAGCGCAATATGATTAAGCGTTCGAGGGGTGCGCGATCACTTCACCGGCAGCGCCGGAAGGGCAATCTTGTCGGTCTTGTCGCCCTTTGGACGCTCGGCCGGCAACTGCTCGCCGGTGACGATGTAGTAGATCGTCTCGGCAATGTTGGTGGCGTGGTCGCCGATGCGCTCGATGTTCTTGGCGCAAAACAGCAGATGCGTGCACGGCGTGATGTTTCGCGGATCTTCCATCATGTAGGTCAAAAGCTCGCGAAACAGCGAGGTGTACATGGCGTCGATCTGGTCGTCGCGGTCGCGAACGAAGCCTATTTTCTCGACCGAGCGCGAGGCATAGACGTCGAGCACTTCCTTGAGCTGGGTCAAAGCGAGTTCGGCCAGCGCCTCGAGGCCGCGAAACAGGCTGGTCGGCTGGCGGCCGTCAATGACGCTGACCACACGCTTGGCGACGTTCTTGGCGAGGTCACCGACCCGTTCGAGGTCGGCCGAAATGCGGATGGCGCCGACGATCTCGCGCAGATCGGTCGCCATGGGCTGGCGCTTGGCGATGATGACGATGGCTTTGTCGTCGATTTCGCGCTGGCCCTCGTCAAGCACGATGTCGTCGCGGATGACCTTCTGGGCGAGGCCGGGATCGGCATTGACCAGCGCCTGGATCGCCTGCTCGACCATGCGCTCGGCATGGCCGCCCATCGCAGCGATGCGCTTCGCCAGGTATTTCAGCTCTTCGTCATAGGCGCTGACAATGTGTACGGACTGCATGGGCGAAATGCCTTCCTTAAATCTTTGGCCTTTTGAGTCGTTTCCTCGACCCCTGTGCTGATACGCTAGCCGGATGACAGAAAGAAGAAACAGGCAGTTAGCAGATAGTACCGCCTCAGCCTGCCGGCAAATGGACCGTGAACGCCGCGCCCTTGCCAACCTCCGACTTGATCGAAAGCCGGGCGTTGTGGCGCGTCAGAATATGCTTGACGATGGACAGGCCAAGACCGGTGCCTTTCTGCGTGCGGCTGCTCTCCACGTCGACGCGATAGAAGCGCTCGGTAATGCGCGGTATGTGCTCTTCCGGGATGCCCGGGCCGTAGTCCCTGATGGTTACATCGATGCCCGGTTCCGGGCCGGCCTCGCCCCGCGCGATCGACACCGTGACGCGTCCGCCAGGCTGGCCGTATTTGCAGGCGTTTTCCAAGAGATTCTCGAACACCTGGAACAGCTCGTCGCGGTCTCCGGGCACGTCGAGCGGCCCCTCGGCGTAGTCGCGTTCGATGACGACGCCGTTCTCGCTGGCGAGCGGGCCTAGTGAATCGATGACGCTGTCGATGGTCTGGCGCAGATCGACCTCGGTTCCCGGCCTCAGGTAAGGCTTCATTTCAAGCCTCGACAGCGACAGGAGATCGTCGATGAGGCGCGCCATGCGGCCGGTCTGGTTCTGCATGATCTGCAGGAACTGCTCGCGCGCCGCCGGATCGTTGCGGGCCGGGCCGCGCAACGTCTCGATGAAGCCCGAGATCGAAGCAAGCGGGGTGCGCAACTCGTGGCTGGCATTGGCTATGAAGTCAGCGCGCATGCGGTCGATGCGGCGCGTCTCACTCTGGTCCTTGAATACCAGCACATAGAGATCGGTGGCGTAGCCGACCGAGGACGCGCTGACCCGGTAGGCGCGTTCCACCGGCAGCTTCTCGGTGTAGTCGACGGCATCGGAGGCGACGGCTCCCGACAGCACGCCGTCCAGCAAGGCCTGCATTTCCGGGGCGCGGAATTTCAGCGACAGCGACAGGCCGGGCGCGATGCCGCCAAAGGCGGCATAGGCGGCGGCATTGGCGTGGACGATGGTGGCGGTGCGGTCGAAGATGATCAGCGGATCGGCAACGGCAGCCGCAAGATATTCGCCGGAAAGCCGCTGCAGCCCGCTCGCCTCGACCGTGGTAATGGTCTCAGCGGACCGGCTGGCGCCACCGGTTGGCAGAAGCGCGGCGGCCAGCAGCACCGTCAACGCAGCCAGGACGACATAGGCGGAGATACCGGCAAACCCATAAACGGCCATGATGGCGATCGCACCGGCGGCAAGCAGCCATCGGCTGTTCCACAGCCGGCCGGCGACGGCCTGCCCCGTGGTTGTCCGCTCTGCGCCGGTGTCAGCCATTCGTGCTTTCCGTGCTTCTGCGCCGGTCCCGCCGAAACTTCCGCTGGACCGGGTTTGAGGCCCCCCATAGCATGAGTCCGCAAGCTGGAAAGGTTCGTCTCGATGAAAAAAGCCAAGGAAAGTCCCGCCGCAGAGCCGGCAAAGGGGCCGCTGAAGATCAAGGTGGACGGCAAGGAGCGGGAGTTCGACATCGAAAACCCTGAGCTTCCCGGCTGGATCGAGGACCACAAACTGACGGCAGGCGACTACCCATACGACAAGAAAATGAAGACCGAGGAGTATGACGAGACGCTGGAGCGGCTGCAGATCGAACTGGTCAAGGCGCAGGCTTGGCTGCAGGCGACCGGCAGCAGACTGATGTCGCTGTTCGAGGGGCGCGATGCCGCCGGCAAGGGCGGCACCATCTCGGTGCTGCGCCAGTATCTCAATCCTCGAACCGCGCGCAACGTGGCGCTGACCAAGCCGACCCCGACCGAAGTCGGGCAATGGTACTACCAGCGCTACGTCGCCCATTTCCCGACATCGGGCGAATTCGTCACCTTCGACCGTTCCTGGTACAACCGCGGCGGCGTCGAGCCGGTGATGGGCTTCTGCACACCGGAACAGCATGCAAAATTCCTCGACGAGACGCCGCATTTCGAGCGGATGATCTCCAATGAGGGCATCTATTTCTTCAAATTCTGGCTCAACATCGGCCGCGAGACCCAGCTCGAACGGTTTCACGACCGCCGCTGGTCGCCGCTGAAGAACTGGAAGTTCTCGCCGATCGATATTGCCGGCATCACCAAATGGGACGACTACACCAAGGCGCGCGACCAGATGGTCGAGCGCACGCACAAACAGTTCGCGCCCTGGATCATCGTGCGGGCCAATGACAAGCGACGCTCGCGGCTGGCCGTCATGCGGCGCATCCTGTTGTCGCTGCCCTATGATGGGCGCGATCTCGACGCCATCGGCAAGGAAGATAAGAAGATCGTCGGCGAAGGGCCGTCGTTTCTCGAGAAGTAGAGACTGGAAGTACAGAAGCCCACCCCGATATCGGGGTGGGCCCTGTTGGCTTGTTTTATGCCGCCAGGCGGGCGATCCGCTGCAGCCGCTTCAGCGTGGTGTCGTCCTGAAGCGCCTGCTGGAACAGCGTGATCTCGTGATCGATCCGGTCGCAGAGCACTGCTGTATCGCCCTTGAGCAGACCGCGCGTCTGCAGGAGAGCCGCAACCGGCTTCTTGGCCAGTTGCCTTGCCCTGCCGAGCGCTGCCTCCTCGGCACTGCCATCGGCCACGATCTCGGCGACGAGACCGAGCGCCCTGGCGTCTTCAGCACCGAGCGTATCGCCCAAGCAAAAGAAGCGGAAGGCGCCGGCATAGCCGAGTTTCTGCGGCGCCAGGATCGAGGTTGCCGCATCCGGCGCCAGGCCGAAATCGACAAAGGGCACCCGGAAGGTGCTGTTGCTCGAGGCGATCACCATGTCGCAGTGGAACAGGATGGTGCAGCCGACGCCGACGGCATCGCCATCGACACAGGCCAGCACCGGTTTGGGGAACGTCGCCAGCGTGCGGAACATGTCGGTGACGGCGGCGATTAGCTGCTGGTGCTTGGTGGAATCGAGGAACTCGGAGAAATCGCCTCCGAGACAAAAGCAGCCGGCGAGGCCGCGCAGCACCACGACACGGACATTGTCGTCGACAGCGGCTTCATGGAAGGTTTTGGCCAAGCTTGCATAAGCGCGCCTGTCCAGAACCGGCCGGCCGTCATGCGACGACACGGTGACGACCAGCGTGTGGCCACGCAATTCGGGTTGGGGGTCAAAGCTCATTGTTCGTCTCCGATCTTACGACGCCTGCCGCATGCCGAGCATGTCGGGCGTGCCCCTGGCCAGCACGGGGGCGTGATGGTTGCGGCGCGAACGCACGACATCCAGTGTGTGCTCGTTGAAGGTCAGCAAGGTGGCGACGACCTGCTGGTTGCCATAGGTGCGCTGATAACCGAGCGGCGTGGCCAGGAAATGCAGCTGCAACGCCCGCAGCACCCACATTGGCTCGAACTCGATGATGACCTGGTTGACGTCGCGCTTCAGGCCCCACTCGACGAAGCCGGCTATCAGCTCGGTGCCGACCGTCGACACGCCGCGCCTGCCGTCGCGATAGCCGGGCGCCACCGCGTAGCGGGTCAACTCCCAGACCCTCGGTCCGGAAGGCGGCGTGCCTTCATAGAGATCGACCAGCACCTCGGTCAGCAGATGCGGCCGCGTCGTCGGCAACATGCGCTGGTAGCCGGCTAGTTCGCCGCCGCGGATGACCAGCTGGTGAACCGCCTCGTCATGATCGAACTGGTCGATCTCGAGGCCGTCCGGGCGCTTCAGATCTGTCCAGCCCATCTCTTCGACGAAGATCTTGTAGCGCAGACGATGGACTGCCTCCCAAAGGTCGGGGCGTTCCATCAATTCCTGTGTTGTAAGGGCAAAAAGCATTTGGCCGTCTCCTGGGCTCAAGAGGAAGATACGGCCGGACTGTCCAGATAAAATTGCGTGAAAACGCAGGCAAGAATACTAGGCCGGCACGGCCGACCTAGCTAATATAACCACGCCTAATCGCTTCCGCGACGGCTTGCACCCGATTGACGGCGCCCAGTTTGCTTTTAGCGTTAAGGAGATGTTTTTCGGAGGTGTGCTCCGAGATTCCGAGTATCTGCGAAATCTCCCATTCGGATTTGCCGACGGCTGCCCATTTCAAGCATTCGCGCTCACGCGGAGTCAATTCGATGTGATCGATGGTGTTGGCTGCCATCGTGTGCAACTGCATGGCGCGGCCGACCGCGTAGGTCGAGACCAAGGACACCAGTCCGAACTCGGCGCCCGACAATTCGACGGCCTCGCCACCCAGAGAGACCATGACGATCTGGCCTTCGAGGGTCACCAGCGGGAAGGCCAGGCCGTCGCGCAGCTTGAACTCCCTGGCGTCGCCCATCACCTCGCCGCTGTCCCTGTCGACGCGAATGCCGCGAGAGGCCTCGCGCCATTCGAACGGTGCCTGCAAGTCCTTCATATGGCTGACGACGGGATCATGGTCGACATAGTTGCGCGCCACATAACGCTCCAGCCATTCCACCGGCCAGTCGCACAAAAGCACGTGGTCCTTTTGCTGGCCACGCGGTGTGCCGGGCTGCGGTACGGTTCCGGCCATCAGCGCCGTCAAGCCGAAATTCGAGGTAACGCCAAGCAATGTTTCACAGACCGCGGCCGCCGTGTCGGCATGCTGCAGCTGGTCCATGTACTCCAGTGTGCGATCGAACTGACTCATCGCAACATCTACCCCATGTTGCCTACCGCTCTTGAGACCGATGCTACGTGTCTGACCCGCACTTCGCCATCAACCCCGGATTGCAAAGCCACATCCTTAGCTTCTCTAACGCCAGCGACCGCCAACCCCGGGCCGACTCTGTGCGGCTATTTGCAACCTCGCCAAAGCATAACCCGAAATTTGCCCGTTGAAATCAAAAACAATTGTGCCTGCGCCGTTTTCGTATCACAAGCCAACGGTCAAGACGGGCGGAGTTTTTTCGTGACACCTCGCTGGATAGCCATCGCCTTGCTGTCGATGCTGATGGGAGTGCAGCCGTTTGCCGGCGCTGCGCGGGCAGCGGAACCGCAGGTGCCGGTGCTTTGGGATGCCAAGGAGCGGCTGCCGAAACCGGACCTTGCGGCGCTGCCGAGGCTCAGGTTCCTCACCACAACCGATTTCCCGCCCTTCAACTTTCTCGACGGCACGGGCCGATTGTCCGGCTTCCACATCGACCTGGCGCGGGCGATTTGCGCCGAACTCGACATCGCCGACAAATGCCAGATCCAGGCGCTGCCCTGGGCCGAACTCGACGACGCGTTGCAGAAGGGCGAAGGCGAGGCGATCATCGCCGGCATCGCCGCTACGCCGGAGACGCGGGCGAAGTACAGCTTTTCGCGCTCCTATCTACAGTTTCCGGCGCGCTTCATCATGCCGAAGACCAAGGCCTTCGCGGAGCCGATCCTCGACAAATTGCGCTCGAAGCGGGTCGGCGTGCTGGCCGGCTCGGCGCATGAAAAGATGCTGCGCGATTATTTCGGCACCGTGCAGATCATCCGCTTTCAACGGCCGGAAGACCTCTACAGCGACTTGAAGAGCGCCAAGATCGATGCCGCCTTCGGCGACGGCATGCGCTTTTCCTTCTGGCTGGGCGGCACGGACGCCGCCGGTTGCTGCCGCTTCGCCGGTGGACCCTACCTGGCGCCGGAATATCTGGGCTCCGGCATGACCATTGCCACCCGGGCCAGCGACCCAGCGCTGGCCGCAGCCATGGACTACGCGCTGCAGGAGATATCGGTGAAAGGCACCTTCGCCGAATTCTACTTGCGCTATTTCCCGGTCAGTTTCTTCTGATCCGGTCCCGGTCAGCTTCCTCTAGGGGCTGGATCAGGTCAGCGTGCGCAGGCGGGCCTTCGCCCCGCGCGCGATGGCTGCGGCGGTCAGCGTGTCGAGATCGAGCTCACGCCGGATCAACTGCAGCACCCGCAATTCCTCCATGCGCATTTCTAGATCGACGGCGGCAACCTCGAAGGCCGCGGCATAGGCGGTGTCGTGCAGCCGTTCGGGCAAAGTCTCGGCGACACGCTCGAGCACGCCTTCCAACCCATCCTTTTCATGCAGCATCTTCTGGCAGTCCTGCGCAATGGCGATCAGCCTGTCCTGCTTGAAATCCTCGAACACCGGCCAGCTGCGGACGACGTCGCCGATGCGCGCCAGTTCGATATCGGTCATGTCGCGATCGGAAGCCGAGGTGATGACCATCAGGTAGATCAGGGCTTCATGGGTGGACGGCAACGGCATTCAAGACTCCTTGATAGTGAGGGTCGAAGGTAGGGACGCTACGGCGCCGTCGCAACGAAAACGCCTGATATCGTTGACGCTCCGCCCTGTCGCGCCTAGAGACCCGGTTGAAAAATCTTACCAGCCGCGAAAGCCGGCCATGACTGGAACTTTGACATGACGGGATCAAACATCGCCGATCTCAACCCCGAAATGCTTGCGGCAGCCGCCGAAAGCAAGGCCTGGCCGTTCGAGGAAGCCAAAAAGATCATCGAGCGCTACAAGGGCGGCGACTTCCCGGAGATCGTCCTGTTCGAGACCGGCTACGGCCCGTCGGGCCTGCCGCATATCGGCACGTTCGGCGAGGTCGCGCGCACCTCGATGGTGCGCCATGCCTTTCACGTGCTGACCGGGAACAAGGTCAAGACCAAGCTGCTCTGCTTCTCCGACGATATGGACGGCATGCGCAAAATCCCCGACAATGTGCCGGATCGCGCAGCGCTCGAGCCCTATCTGCATATGCCGCTGTCGGCGGTGCCCAATCCGTTCGGCGGCGACTATCCGAGCTTTGGCGACCACAACAACGCGATGCTGTGCCGCTTCCTCGACACGTTCGGCTTCGACTACGAATTCGCCAGCGCCACGCAGTACTACAAGGCCGGCCGCTTCGATGCGATGCTGGTGCGCGCCGCCGAGCGCTATGAGCAGATCATGGCGGTGATGCTGCCGACGCTGGGGCCGGAGCGGCAGGCAACCTACAGCCCGTTCCTGCCGATCTCGCCGAAGAGCGGGCGCGTGCTCTACGTGCCGATGAAGCATGTCGACGCCAAGGCCGGCAACATCACCTTCGACGATGAGGGCACCGAGACCACGCTTTCGGTGACCGGCGGGAAGGTCAAGCTGCAGTGGAAGCCGGATTTCGGCATGCGCTGGGCAGCGCTCGGCGTCGATTTCGAAATGTTCGGCAAGGACCACCAGACGAACGCGGTGATCTACGACCGCATCTGCAACATTCTCGGCGGGCGCGCGCCCGAGCATTTCGTCTACGAACTGTTCCTGGACGAGAACGGCCAGAAGATCTCGAAGTCGAAGGGCAACGGGCTGACCATCGACGAATGGCTGCGCTACGCGCCGACCGAAAGCCTCGGCCTCTATATGTATCAGCGGCCAAGGCAGGCGAAAAAGCTCTATTTCGACGTCATCCCACGCGCCGTCGACGAGTACTACACCTTCCTCAACGCCTATCCGCGCCAGGACTGGAAGGAGCGGCTGGGCAATCCGGTCTGGCACATGCATGACGGCAAGCCGCCTTCCATCGACATGCCGGTGCCGTTCTCGCTGCTGCTCAACCTGGTCAGCGCCTCCAACGCGCAAAACAAGGATGTGCTGTGGGGCTTCATCTCGCGCCATGCATCTGGCGTGACGCCGGCGACGCATCCCGAACTCGACCAGCTGGTCGGTTTCGCCATCCGCTACTTCGACGATTTCGTGAAGCCGACGAAGACCTTCCGGCCGGCCGACGATGTCGAACGCGTGGCGCTGGAAGCGCTTGGCAACGCGCTTGCTGGCCTGCCGGCCGGCGCCGACGGCGAAGCGATCCAGAACGCTTCGCTCAACGTGGCGCGCAAGATCGAACGCTATCAGGACCATTCGAAGAAGAGCCCGGACGGCGGCCCTGGTGTCTCGGGCGCTTTCTTCCAGATGATCTACCAGGTGCTGATCGGCCAGGAACGCGGACCGCGCTTCGGTTCGTTCGCAGCCCTCTACGGCATCGCCGAAACCCGCGCGCTCATTGAGCGGGCGCTGGCTGGTCAGCTGGCGGCGTAATTTCCGTCCCGTCCGGCGGCGTGTCTATCGCCGGGGCATCGAGGATCGGTTGCGACGCCGTCGGTGCCGCAACAGGCGTTGGCGCCGGTGGCAGGCCGCCAAGATCGGGCGCGGCGCCGAAGACGCCCTTCTTGGCGGCGCGCGCCTTGTCGCCCGCTTCGACATAGGGGCCGCCTGCCGTGGCGCGCGCCCAGCCGTTTTCGACCAGCCACTGGCCGACATCCAGCTTGCCGATGCGGCATTCGGCGGCGATCAGCGCACGGTCGGCCTCCGGCGGCACCTTGCAGGCAACGGCCCGGCCGCGCAGGAAAGACCGGAACGCGGTGCGCGCCCTGATACCGCAAGCCCAGGACTTGCCGCCCTCGGTGCAGGTCTCGTCTTGCCTGACGATGTCGATGCCGGAGACCGTCACGGAATAACCATTGGCTTCGATCAGGCCGGCGGCGGCCGCGACCGGCTGGAACAGTTTTGTTCCTCCCCAGTCGTCGACCGCTCTGCGCCCACGCGGCTTGGGCGGCCCGGCCAGCGCCAGGTCGCTCAGCGGCGCGCGTGGCTCAACCCGTTCAAGTTCTTCTACCGGCAGCGGCGGCGGAGCGATGGCCTCGGGATCGATCGCCCTCGAATGCACCTGAGGCGAGTGCATCGGAGGCTTGACGGGCCGGACCTCGGGGATCGCCGACGTCGCCGGCTCCTCGGGCACGGCCTCGGTGTCCGGGTCGATCTGGTCGACGGTGATGGCGGGGCCGTCGCGATGCAGCGCGCGACCGCCGGCGACGACAATGGCGACCATCACCGGGATCGCCAGGAGGGCTATGAGGATTTGAAGCAGACGCACCGCGAGACCTACTGGCTTGCCCAGACGATCCGCGCCACCCATTCGACATCGCGCATCGCGATGTCGCGGTCCGGGTGGTCGGGGTTGAGCGAGATCAGCACGATCGATTTCGTCGTCTGGCGCTCCAGCACCTTGGCCATGACTTCGCCGGCATTGGTCTTGACGACGACGCGGTCGCCCTTGCGGGTAGCGGCGCCCGGCTCGACGATCAGCACATCGCCATTGCGGTACAGCGGCAGCATGGAATCACCCTGCACCTTCAACGCATAGGAGGTTTCGGTCGCCCGCGCCGGAAGCTCGACAAGGTCCCAGCCCTGGCCGGAGGGATAGCCGGCATCATCGAAGAAGCCGCCGGCGCCGGCCTGGGCGAAGCCGAGCAGCGGCACCGCCGAACGCTGCGAGGCTAACGGGCCCGAAGCTGTCTTGGCGCGGCCTTCGACCAGCCCGGTGAATTCGTCGAGCGAAGCGCCTGTCGCCTCGATGATCTTGGCCAGCGATTCGGTCGAGGGCCAGCGCGGCCGCCCATCCGAGGACAGCCGCTTCGACTTGTTGAAGGCGGTGGAGTCCAGACCAGCTCGCCGGGCCAGGCCGGAGGCCGATAACGAATAGCGCTCGGCGAGAGCGTCGATGGCGGCCCAAACTCGGTCATGCGAGAGCAATTCGCTCTCCTCAAAACAGGAAAAAATACCTTTTCCTTCTAACGCGCGGTCATCCGATTGTCCACCGGCGCGCGGCCCGATCTCTCAAAAAGCTGCGTGCGGCGAAGTCGTCATGGATGCCTCAAACTGCCTTGGGCAGGCTGCGCAATCCTTGGTGGAGGTCATGCAAACCCGCTCGGCCTCGGTCGGCGGCCGCGGTTGAACGGAGCGGGCAAGCGTCCTATCGGACGCGCCAAGGACGCAGTAGCATTTGATTTGGCGCATGATCCTTTCCGAAAATCGATTCCGATTTTCGGGGTCATGCGCGAGGTCGGCGAGCATCATGTAGCGGGCGTTGTTGAGATGGAGGTTGAAGTCGATGTCGGCAGGCAGCGAAAAGCCAGCCGACTTTCGCTGCCGACCGCGTAAGGGTCACGGCGCGCCTTGCCGTGGCCATCATGCGCGCAAGGCGCCCTCAGACGTACATGGGGCGCTAGCTCAAGCGGCCTTCTGCACCTCGCCTTTCGCATAGGGATCGAAGCGCTGGTAGAAGGTCTCGCCCTTCTCCGCCAGGTCGAGTAGCAGCTTGGGCGCCTTGAACTCGGCGCCGTATTTCTTCTGCAGGCCCTTGGCTATTCTGACGAACTCCCCGACGCCGATGCCGTCGATATAGGACAGCGCGCCGCCGGTGAATGGCGCGAAACCGAAGGCGAGGATCGAGCCGACATCGGCCTCGCGCGGATCGGTGACGATGCCCTCTTCCATCACCCGGGCCGCTTCCAGCGCAATGGTTACCAGCAGGCGCTGCTGCAGTTCCTCATAGTCGACCTTCTCGGCCTCCAGCTGCGGATAGAGATCCTTCAGGCCCGGCCACAGCTTCTTCTTGGCAGGCTTGGCCGGATAGTCGTAAAAACCCTTGCCGTTCTTGCGGCCGAAGCGGCCATGGGTGTCGACCAGCGTGTTGATCAGCGCCATCTGCCTGGGGTCGACAGACTTGTCTCCGAGGTCCCTGATGGT
Organism: Mesorhizobium sp. P170090; assembly: GCF_057786115.1. NCBI lineage: Bacteria > Pseudomonadati > Pseudomonadota > Alphaproteobacteria > Hyphomicrobiales > Phyllobacteriaceae > Mesorhizobium > Mesorhizobium sp. P170090. Next base: position 1,620,468 of record NZ_JBYNWH010000001.1, on the reverse strand, counting down.
CTGCTTCATGATCTTCTGGGCAAGGTCGATCGCCGTCTCGTCGGTCAGCGCCAGCGGGCCGACCGGCATGCCGGCGGCCTTGGCGGCGTTCTCGATCATCGGCGCCGGAACGCCTTCGATCAGCATCTTGTAGGCTTCCGACATGTAGCGCAGCACGCAGCGGTTGACGTAGAAGCCGCGCGTGTCGTTGACGACGATCGGCGTCTTCTTGATGGCGCGCACGAAATCGATCGCGGTGGCCAGCGCCTTGTCGCCGGTCTTCTTGCCCAAAATGATCTCGACCAGCATCATCTTGTCGACCGGCGAGAAGAAGTGGATGCCGACGAAATTCTTCGGCCGCGCCGAATTCTTGGCCAGTGCGGTGATCGGGATGGTCGAGGTGTTGGAGGCGAAGATCGCCGACGATTTCAGCACGGCTTCGGCCTGCTCGGTGGCAGCCTTCTTGACGGCCGAATCCTCGAACACCGCCTCGACCACCAGATCGCAGCCGGCGAGATCGGCATAGTCGGCCGACGGCGTGATCAGCGACAGAAGTCTGTCCTTCTCCTCGGGCTTGACGCGGCCCTTCTTGACCTGATCGGAGATCAGGCTGTCGGAATGCGTCTTGCCCTTTTCGGCCGACGCCATGTCGCGGTCGAGCAGGACGACCGGGATGCCAGCCTTGGCGGTGACAAAGGCGATGCCGGCGCCCATGAAGCCGGCGCCGAGAATACCGATCTTCTTGAACTTGGTCTCCGGCACGCCGGCCGGGCGGCGGGCGCCCTTGTTGAGCTCCTGCAGCGAGACGAACAGCGAGCGGATCATCGCTGCTGCTTCCTTCGACTGCATGATTTCGGTGAAATAGCGCTGTTCGATCCGCAGACCGGTGTCGAACGGCACCAGTAGGCCTTCATAGACGCATTTCAGGATCGCCGCGGCGGCCGGATAATTGCCGTAGGTCTCGCGGCGCAGGATGGCGATGGCCGGCGGCCACAGATTGAAGCCGGCCGGCGTATAGATTTGGCCGCCAGGCAGCTTGAAGCCCTTCTCGTCCCAGGGCTGGACGGCTTTCAGGCCGTTCCTGATCATCGCCTTGGCGGTCTCGATCAGCTTGCCGGGTTCGGCGATCTCGTGGATCAGCCCCATCGCCTTGGCTTTCTGCGGCGACAGCGTCTGGCCGGTGGTCAGCATCTGCAACGCCTGCTGCTGGTCGGTCAGGCGCGGCACGCGTTGGGTGCCACCGGCGCCGGGGAAGATGCCGACCTTGACTTCCGGCAAGGCCATCTTGACCTTTTCGGAGTCAGCGGCAACGCGGCCATGACAGGCCAGCGACAGCTCGAACGCGCCACCCATGCAGGTGCCGTTGATCGCCGAGACCCAAGGCTTGCCCGACGTTTCGAGCTTGCGCCACAAGCCACCCATGCGGCCGGCATTGTCGAACAAAAGCTGTGCCGCCTTCTCCGGGTCCTTGGTCTTCTCCTTGGCAAATACGGCCAGCATCTTCTGCAGCATGGTCAGGTCGGCGCCGCCGGAGAAGCTGTCCTTTCCCGAGGTGATCACCGCGCCCTTGATGGCGGCGTCGGCCACCACATGGTCGATGATCTTCTCGAGCTCGTTCATCACCTCTTCGGTGAAGACGTTCATCGAGCGGTCCGGCATGTTCCAGGTGACCAGCGCGATGCCGTCTGCGTCGGTGTCGACCGTGAAGTTTGTATAAGTCATGTCTCTCTCCTTCCGGCCGAAAATCAGACGCGTTCGATAATCGTTGCGGTGCCCATGCCGGCGCCGATGCAGAGCGTCACCAGAGCGGTGTTCAAATCGCGGCGCTCGAGCTCGTCCAGCACCGTGCCCAGGATCATCGCGCCGGTGGCGCCGAGCGGATGGCCCATGGCGATGGCGCCGCCATTGACGTTGATCTTGTCGTGCGGGATTTCGAATGCCTGCATGTAGCGCAGCACCACTGAGGCGAAGGCCTCGTTGAGCTCGAACAGGTCGATATCCGACAGCTTCATCTTGGCGCGCTTCAGAAGCTTCTCGGTGACGTCGACCGGACCGGTAAGCATCAGCACCGGCTCGGAGCCGATGTTGGCAAAGGCGCGGATGCGGGCGCGTGGCTTCAGGCCCATCGTCTTGCCGGCCTTCTTCGAGCCGAGCAGTACGGCGGCCGCACCATCGACGATGCCGGACGAGTTGCCGGCATGGTGGACGTGGTTGACCTCTTCGACTTCCGGATGCTTCTGCACGGCGACCGCGTCGAAGCCGCCCATTTCGCCAGGCATGACGAAGGACGGGTTGAGCGAGGCCAGCGACTGCATGTCGGTCGACGGCCGCATATGCTCGTCATGATCGAGGATGGTGAGGCCGTTCTGGTCCTTGATCGGTATGACGGAGTTCTTGAAACGGCCATCGGCCCAGGCCTTGCCCGCACGCTTCTGGCTCTCGACCGCATAGGCATCGACGTCGTCGCGCGAAAAACCGTATTTGGTGGCGATCAGGTCGGCCGAAATGCCTTGCGGCACGAACCAGCCGGGCAGGCCGACGGACGGGTCCATGAACCACGCGCCGCCCGAGGCGCCCATGCCGACGCGCGACATCGATTCCACGCCGCCTGCAATGACGATCTCGTCGGCGCCTTGAGCGATCTTGGCGGCGCCGAAATTGATGGCGTCGAGGCCTGAGGCGCAGAAGCGCGAGATCTGCATGCCCGGCGCCTTGTTATCGTAGCCGGCCTCGAAGGCGGCGGCACGCGGAATGACGGAGCCGGCTTCGCCGACCGGATCGACGCAGCCGAAGATGATGTCGTCGACGTTTGCAGTGTCGAGGCCGTTGCGGTCGCGCAACGCTTCAAGCGTCCTGGCCGCAAGCCGCACCGCCGGCACCTCGTGCAGCGAGCCATCCTTCTTGCCCTTGCCGCGCGGTGTGCGCACGGCGTCATAGACATAAGCTTCAGCCATTTGCTTGCTCCTTGCTTTGCCGACGTCGCTCTCAGAGAGAGCGGCCGATCAGCAATTTCATGATCTCGTTGGTGCCGCCGTAGATGCGCTGGACGCGGGCGTCGCGGAACATGCGGGCGATCGGATATTCATTCATGTAGCCATAGCCGCCATGCAATTGAAGGCATTCGTCGACGACTTTTCCCTGCAGGTCCGAGAGCCAGTATTTCGCCATCGACGCCGTCACCGGATCCAGCCCGCCATTGATGTGGCGGGTGACGCAATCATTGTAGAAGACGCGGCCGATGGTGGCCTCGGTCTTCAGTTCGGCGAGCTTGAACTGGGTGTTCTGGAACTCGATGATCGCTTTGCCGAAGGCCTTGCGGTCCTTGACGTAGTCGATGGTCAGAGCAAGCGCGCGCTCGATCATGGCGATCGCGCCGGTGCCGATCTGCAGGCGCTCCTGCGGCAATTGCTGCATCAGCTGGATGAAGCCCTGTCCCTCTTCGTGGCCAAGCAGGTTCGAGGTCGGCACGCGCAGATCATTGAAGAACAGCTCCGACGTGTCGTTGGCTTTCAGGCCGATCTTGTCGAGGTTGCGGCCGCGTTCGAAGCCGTCGGCCTCGTCGGCCTCGACGACGATCAGCGAGGTGCCCTTGGCGCCTTTGGCCGGATCGGTCTTGGTGACGACGATGATGAAATTGGCCAGTTGGCCATTGGTGATGAAGGTTTTCGAACCGTTGATCTTGTACTGGTTGCCGTCCTTCTCGGCGCGCGTCTTGACGCCTTGCAGGTCGGAGCCGGCGCCCGGCTCGGTCATGGCGATGGCGCCGATCAGTTCGCCGGTCGCCAGTTTCGGCAGCCATTTCTTCTTCTGCTCTTCCGAGCCGTAGTGAAGGATGTAAGGAGCAACGATCGCGTTGTGGAGACCGATGCCGAAACCGTCGACGCCGACATGGCCGATCGCCTCGATGATGGCGCTCTCATGCGCGAAGGTGCCGCCGGAGCCGCCATATTCCTCCGGCATAGAGGCGCAGAGCAGGCCGGCGGCACCCGCCTTGCGCCAGCTCTCGCGGTCGACCATCTCGTTCTTCTCGAACTCGTCGTAGCGCGGCGCGATCTCTTCCGACATGAAGCGGTGCGCCATGTCGTAGAGCATGCCGACCTCGTCCGCCGCCCAGGCGGGCTTCGGCAAGGAGAGCACTTCGGCTGGATTTGTCATGCCGTTTCTCCCGCGCCAACGTCCCCCTCCCCCTCGAGGGGAGGGTGGCCGCGAAGCGGTGGGGTGGGGTCGCCGATGACGTGCTCGACCTTATCTTCGGAATTGACGCGGGTTTGGGGCATTGCGATCATCTCCTACCAAAGCGCCAACCAGCCGGCGCACTGCACGCAAGGACCCCTCCCGGCCCTTCGGGCCACCCTCCCCTCAAGGGGGAGGGGGACGCCAGCCATTTCTAGAACGCTTCCGCAGGCAGCGCCATTAGCGTGTCCGCACCACTGGAAATGCGGGCGAGATGTGCCGATGTCTCGGGCATGATCCGCTCCATGAAGAAGCGCGCCGTCACCACCTTGTTATCGTAAAAAGCCCCATTTTCGTGGACAGATTGGGAGCCATTGGCCCCGGTCTTACCGAGCGCGGCCTTGGCCATCTGCGCCCACATATAGCCCAGCGCGACCAGGCCGAAGAGATGCATGTAATCGGTCGACGCGGCGCCGGCATTGTCGGGCTTGGCCATGCCGTTCTGCACCAGCCACATGGTCGCCGCCTGCAGATCGTTGAGGCCCTTCTTCAGCGCCTTGGTGAAAGGCGCCAGCTTCTCGTCGGCGCGGTTCTCCTCGCAGAACTCGCCGACGTCCTTGAAGAAGGCCTGCACGGCGCGGCCGCCATTCAGACCAAGCTTGCGGCCGACGAGGTCGAGCGCCTGGATGCCGTTGGCGCCTTCATAGATCATGGCGATGCGGGCATCGCGCACGAACTGGCTCATGCCGTGCTCTTCGATGTAGCCGTGGCCGCCGAACACCTGCTGCGCCATGACTGCATGGTCAAAACCCTTGTCGGTGAGCACGCCCTTGATCACCGGCGTCAGCAGGCCGGTATAGTCGTCGGCCGCCTGGCGATCCTTGTCGTCGGCGGAGCGGTGGGCGATGTCGGACTTGATCGCCGTCCACAGCGCCAGCGCGCGGCCGGCCTCATTGAAGGCCTTCATGGTCATCAGCGAGCGGCGGATGTCGGGATGGACGATGATCGGATCGGCTTGTCTGTCCGGCGCCTTGGCGCCAGACAGCGAGCGGCCCTGCAGCCGGTCCTTGGCGTAGGAGACCGCGTTCTGGTAGGCGATCTCGGACAGCGACAGGCCCTGCAGGCCGACGCCGAGCCGGGCTTCGTTCATCATCGTGAACATCGCCTTCAGGCCGCCATTGGCCTCACCGAGCAGCGTGCCTTCGGCCTCGTCATAATTCATGACGCAAGTCGAATTGCCGTGTATGCCCATCTTCTCCTCGATCGACCCGCAGGAGAGCGTGTTCTTCTCGCCCGGATTGCCCGAGGCATCGAGCTTCAGCTTTGGCACGATGAATAGCGAGATGCCCTTCACGCCCGCCGGCGCGCCTTCGATGCGGGCCAACACGAGATGGACGATGTTTTCCGACATGTCGTGCTCGCCGGCCGAGATGAAGATCTTCTGGCCTGAGATCTTGTAGGTGCCGTTGCCGTTCGGCACCGCCTTGGTGCGCAGCAGGCCAAGATCGGTGCCGCAATGCGGCTCGGTCAGGTTCATGGTACCGGTCCAGGACCCCTCGACCAGCTTTGGCAGCCATGTCGCCTTCTGCTCGTCGGTGCCGTGTGTGATGATCGCAGCGATCGCGCCTTGCGTCAGGCCGGGATACATCATCAGCGCCATGTTGGCCGAAACCATGTATTCGGCAACCGCGGTGTGCACGGCATAGGGCAGCCCCTGGCCGCCGAACTCGACGGGCGCCGCCAGTCCCATCCAGCCGCCTTCGCGATACTGGTCGTAGGCTTCCTTGAAGCCCTTCGGCGTCGTCACCGAGCCGTCCTCATGGCGCACGCAGCCTTCCATGTCACCGACGCGGTTCAGAGGATGCATAACGTTTTCGGCGAGCTTGGCGCCTTCGGCGAGGATCGCCTCGACAACGTCGGGCGTCGCGTCGGCAAACCCGGGAAGGTTGGAATATCGCTGATAACCCAGCACCTCGTTGAGCACGAACAGCGTGTCCTGGACCGGCGCCCTGTAGATCGGCATGTGTTCCTCCACCATGCGGGTCTTGGCCGCGAGATCGGGCCCCGAACATGAGGTTGGGGCGGCACGCCGGCCAATGTCGAAAGCGAGATAGCAAAAATTGACGTTTGCGTAAACGTCAATTTTGTCGCCGGGACAAAATTTACCTATGCCAGCCTGTCGCACGAGCGGTGCATGGCTTTGTGCAAAGCGAGGGGGGTCAAACAAAAAGAGCCGCGGGGGCGGCCGCGCGGCTCTTAAGTTCAAAGCTTTCGCCGGGAGCTGCGGAGCAAAATCAGCTGGCGGCGCTGGCCGGGGCCGAACGCTCGGACAGCATCTGGCGCACGGCCGACATCGAGCCGCTCAGCTCGTTGATGGCGTCGTCGATCAGCGCGCGCTGCTTCTGCAGGCGGGCTAGCTGCTTCTCCGACTTGTCGAGAGCCAGCCGCAATTGCTTGGTGTTGGATCCCGTGGGATCGTAGAGATCCATCATCTGCTTGACGTCGCGCAGCGAGAACCCGACCTTGCGGCCGAGCAGGATCAGCTTCAGCCGCGCCTTGTCGCGGCGCGTGTAGAGGCGCGTTGCCCCATCGCGTTTCGGATTGAGCAGGCCCTTGTCTTCATAGAAACGCAGCGTGCGCAGCGTCACGCCGTATTTCTTGGCCATCTCGCCGATGCGCACGAGCTCCTCACTGGCTTCGGCAGACATATTGTTGGTGTTGGCCGCGGCTTCGCCGGGCGAAACAAGTTTCATAGTCACTGGCTTTCCCCTGTCGTGGCATCGCGGTCTCGGACCTTGCAACGCCTGAGTGGAAGCGGGGGCATGCTTCCAGTCGTGGTTTCAACTAATTCATCGCAAAAGGCACGAACGGCGCCCCTCTTACGTTTACGTCAATTCTATATCGATAGCCGCCGCATGACGCAAGGGCGTTCTGGGATTGCGAAACCTTATGCCGCACCCCCGGCGCCGGGTCCGAACGGGCACCGCCTGTATTTCAGCAATGCCGTAACTTCTTAAGCTTGGTTAACACCTTGTTTACCACGATGGGTGAAATGTGCGGATGTCGGTCACCCGTGTTTATCCTGTAGCGAATTTTTCACGGTTTTTCGGAGAGCGGGCCTGGCCCGGGAAGCTCGTCTTCCGCCGCAGCAGTGCCGCGCGGCCGCCTTCGTTCCCGACAAGGACTTGGGAAACTGGCAGCAAGCCGGCCATTCTGAAAAACGGACGCATCGATGAACAGCAAGCGGTCCTATCTCGATACACTCAACGCCGGCAGGCCGCGCAGGCCGAACACCACACTTGATGAATTGAACCGCTCGCTGGAAACGCTGGAGCAGCGGCTGGAGCGCAAGCGCGAGGACGCCGCCGAGCGCTTCGATCCGCGCCGGCCGCCGGCAGAGCCGCGCTACGCAAGCGCCCAGCCCTACGCCCCGCCGCGCTGGTACGAGGACCCGCAGCCCACGCCGCGGCCGAAAGGCGCCGGGCCGGCCGGCTTCGACCAGAACTATCAGGCGATCGCGCGCGACATCGACCGCGTGCGCGGCCAGGAAGACAGCGTCGCCGTGGTCGGCAAGATCGCCGGCGAATTGCGTGGCCTGCGCGAGGAACTGCGCCATCAGATGACGGCCGGCCTGCAGCGCGAATTCGCCGCGTTGCGCAAGGACATCGAACGGGCCTTCCAGGCGAGCAACCAATCGGGTGGTCAGGCAGGCGGCTTGCCCGGCAAGGGCAGCGCCGAACTCGGCGTCGAATTCGAGCGGCTGTCCGGCGCAATCCAGACGCTGGCCGAGAAGAGCGACGACCGAAGCGTCAACATGCTGCGGCTCGAGCTCGAGCAGGTAAAGACGGCGCTCGACACATTGGCGCGCGAGGAAAGCGTGCTGAAGGTCGACCGCCGCTGGGACGATTTCGACCGCCGCTGGAGCGCGTTCGAGGACCGTGTCGACGCCGACCAGCGCAACCGTGCCGACGGCCCCGGATTTTCGGCCCTGACCGACCGGCTCGAACAGATCAGCAATGCCGTCCACAATCTGCCGGAATCGCTGTCGCTGCGCTCGATGGAAGAAAAGGTCCGCACCCTTGCCGGCGCCGTCGATCATTTCGTCAGCCAGCAGAGCAACCGCGGCGGCGACACGCTTGGCCTGATCGACGAACGGCTTGATGAGATTTCGCGCGCCATCGTCGCCTCGACCGTCGCCGCACAGGCCAATTCCTTCGACCCCGAACCCTTTGAACGCATCGAGAAGCGGATCGCCTCGCTGGCGCAGCAGATCGAGGAAGTCGTGCAGGTTCGTCCGAGCGGCGAGGTTCTCGACCGTCTCAGCACGCTGTCGAACAGGGTCGACGAGCTTGCCGGCCGCGCCAATCTGCCGGAACAGGCGATGGAGCGCCTCGGCAAGCAGATCGCGATGATCGCCGACAAGATCGACCGCGCCCCGGCCATGCCCGACGCCGACTATATCTTCCAGGGTCTGGAACAGCGCTTCGACGTGCTGTCGGGCATGATGGAACGTCGGCAGGGCGACGCCATCGAACAGGGCAACATGCTGTTTCGCGATCTCGAGCGGCGGCTGGACGAGGTTGCCGACCGGCTGGACCAGCGCCAGCCGCAGGCTGACAGCGCCGGCATCATGGACGCCATCGATGCACGCTTCACCGCGCTCGCCCAACGCATGGAGACGCGCATTCCCGATCCTGCCAACGAGGCGGCGATCCGCGGCCTGGAAAGCCGGCTCGAAGACATTTCAAGCCGGCTGGAATCGTCGGCCGCGCAGGTCGCCGGCATCGATCCGGCACTGATCCGCAGCCTCGAGGCGCAGGTCTCCAGCCTATCGGCGCATCTGTCGAAGCCCGGCACGCCGCTGCCGGAATTCGAGGACATCAGCCCGCGCCTCAACGAAATCGAGAAGTCGCTGGCCGGAACCCGCGAATCCATCATGGGCGCGGCACGCGAAGCAGCCGAGAGCGCCGTGCGCTCGCTGGCAGATTCCAACGCCAACACCGCGGCCGTTACCGGCCTTGCCCAGGATCTGAAGACGCTGGAAGCGCTGACGCGCCGTTCGGACGAGCGCAATTCACGGACATTCGAGGCGATCCACGACACGCTGCTCAAGATCGTCGATCGTCTGGGCTCGCTGGAGACCAGCGAACCGGCCGAGGCGGTGAGCGAGCTTCTGGATGCCCAGGCCGAGCCGGCGCGGCGGGCCCGCGCTGCACGCGCCTCCAAGATTTCGGTGCAGGACGCGCCGTCGATGGATATCGACCAGCCGCTGCCGCTGACCGGAGACATGGCCGATCTCGACGGCCGCGCCGCCGCCATCATGCGCAGCGAGCCGGATATGCGCGCCGACCCGGGTACGCGTAGCGACCCGGTCATGGGCAGCGAACCCGTGCGGCGCTCGCCAGCCGAGGCTGCCGCGGCCGCTGCCCAGGCAGCGCTCGGTTCCGACAGGATTGCCGAGAAAGGCGAAGGCACGGCCAAGAAGTCGCTGTTCGGTGGATTTGCGCGCGCCTTCAGGGGCAAGAAGCCGGCTGACATGCCGCCGCTTGCCGGCTCGGGGCCCAATGTCGACCTGCCGAGCGTCGATCTCGACGAGCCGCTCGATCCGAAGCTCGCCAACCGGCCGTTGGAGCCGGGCTCCGGCGCGCCCGACCTCAACGCCATCATGAAGCGCGTACGCGACGAACGTGGCCCACCGGTGCGCCAAAACTCCGGCGATGCGTCGAAATCCGACTTCATTGCCGCGGCCAGGCGCGCGGCGCAGGCCGCGGCCGCCGAGGCCGACGCGCTGAAACGCCAGTCTACCATGAAGGGCCCGGTCAAGGCGCTTCGTATCGGCGACCTGCTCAAGGCGCGGCGCAAGCCGATCCTGATGGGAGCGGTCGCGATCATGCTGGCGCTTGCCGGCCTCCAGTTGGGCAAGGCCTTCTTCGCCGACCCGGTCGAGGTCGCAAGCAACGATACAGCGCCGATCGTCGCCTCGCAGCCGGTCGAGACTGCCTCGGTCAACGCTGCCAGCCAACCCAAGGCAGAACAGCAGGTGGCCGTTCAGGACGTGCCGGCCCGGATCGTCAGGCAGGCGGAGCCCACGGAACCGGCAGCTGGCAACGATGCGCCAATGAATGCGGCCTCGGTCGCTGGGCCCGAAGTGCCGGCGGTGGAGCCCGCGCCAGCGCCGATGGCTTTGGCCGATCCGGCCCCCGCGCCAAATGCAATGCTGCCGACCACCGCCACTGCGGAACCGGCGGCTGCCGACGCGCAGCCTGCGGCCGCCGTCGTGGCGCCCTCGGCCTCGGATACGACGGCCTCGGATACTACCGGCGCCGTTCCGCCGGCTGATGCCGCGGTAGCACCTGTCGTGGCCAAGATAGACGTTCCGGCCGATGCCGGCCCGCAAGCCTTGCGCGACGCGGCTGCCGGCGGTGACGCCAAGGCGCTGTTCGAGCTCGGTTCGCGCTATGCTGAATCGCGCGGCGTCAAGGAAGACATGGCGGCAGCGGCCAAATGGTACGAAAAGTCGGCCGAGCTCGGCTTCGCACCGGCGGAATACCGCATCGGCAATTTCTACGAGAAGGGCATCGGCGTCACGCGCGACGTCAAGAAGGCAAAGACCTTCTACCAGCTCGCCGCCGCGCAGGGTAATGCCAGCGCCATGCACAATCTGGCCGTTCTGTTTGCCATGGCCGCCGACGGCGTGACCGACAATGAATCGGCCGCGCACTGGTTTCAGGCGGCGGCCGATGTCGGCGTCAAGGACAGCCAGTTCAATCTCGGCATCCTGGCGGCAAAGGGCGTCGGCATGAAGCAGAGCCTGGAGGAATCCTACAAATGGTTCGCGCTCGTCGCCAAGACCGGCGACAAGGATGCGGCTGCAAAGCGCGACGAGGTCGCCACTGCGCTGCGCCCCGAACAGCTGGAGCGGGCGCGCGCCGCCACGGAACTGTGGAAGCCGAAGCCGCTCGACCCGGCGTCCAACTCGGCCGATATTCCTGAATCCTGGCAGGAAGGCACGCCGCAGACCACCGCCAGCGTCGACATGAAGAAGGCGGTCAAGAACATCCAGCTCATCCTCAACAAGAACGGCTACGATGCCGGCGGCGCCGATGGCGTGATGGGCGGCAAGACCAAGACCGCAATCATGGCTTTCCAGACCGACAACAAGATGCAGGCGACCGGCGAAATCGACGAAAAGCTGGTGAAGGCGCTGCTGGCGCACAAATAACGGCAGATGCGTCGCTAACGCGACGCCCTTGCCATACATTTGCCTGTTAACTGCTTGAGATGTTTTTTGTTTCGGTAGGGCGGCGGGGTTTGATCCCACTGCCCCGGCGGTGCAAGAAAGAATTGGCTTTTCGGTGCGACAATGCCCTGGAATGGCTGCAATCGCCGACAGGCAAACTGATCGAGACTGACGGGTGGGCATCTATCTCCCGATCGCGGAAATTTCCGTCAACGTCTTCGTGCTGCTGGCAATGGGCGCGGCGGTGGGTTTCCTGTCGGGCATGTTCGGGGTCGGTGGCGGCTTTCTGATCACGCCGCTCTTGATCTTCTACAACATCCCGCCGGCAATCGCCGTTGCCACTGGCGCCAACCAGGTTATCGCCTCCTCCTTCTCCGGCGCGCTGTCGCACATGAAGCGCGGCACGCTCGACTTCAAGCTCGGCGGGGTGCTGCTGGCCGGCGGCATCGTCGGCTCGACCGGCGGTATCTTTGTCTTTGCCTTCCTGCGCCGGCTCGGCCAGCTCGATTTGTTCATTTCGCTGCTCTACGTCGTGCTGCTTGGCACCGTCGGCGGGCTGATGCTGGTCGAGAGCGTCAATGCGCTGCGCGCGACGCGCAGCGGTGCGGCGCCGGTCTTGAAGAAATCCGGCCAGCACAACTGGATCCACCGGCTGCCGCTGAAGATGCGCTTCAGGGCCTCGAAGCTGTTCGTCAGCGTCATTCCGGTGCTGGGGCTCGGCGCCGGCATCGGCTTCCTGTCGTCGATCATGGGTGTCGGCGGCGGCTTCATCATGGTGCCGGCGCTGATCTATCTCTTGAAGGTGCCGACCAACGTCGTCATCGGCACCTCGCTGTTCCAGATCATTTTCACCTCGGCCTACACCACGCTTGTCCACGCCACCACCAACCAGACGGTCGACGTCATGCTTGCCTTCCTGCTGATGGCGGGCGGCGTTGCCGGCGCGCAATATGGCGCCAAGGCAGGACAGAAGCTGCGCGGCGAACAGCTCAGGGCACTGCTGGCGCTGCTGGTGCTGGCGGTTGCCATCCGGCTTGCCATCGATCTCTTCGTCACGCCGCTAAACCTCTATTCGCTGACCGCCGCGGGCCTGAACTGATGCCGCAGTGGGGGATTTTTTCGGCCGCCGCTTTGCTTATCGCCGTCGCTCTGCCGGCCGCAGCGCAATCGCCGAACCCCTTGCCGGAAGGCATCCAGATCGGTCTCTCCACCGACGCCGTGTCGATCACCGCCGGTTTTTCCGGCGCCGACCTGACCATTTTCGGTTCGCTGGAAAACCCCGACCCGCTGGTCGCGCGACAGGGGCGCTACGACGTCATCGTCGTGCTCGAAGGCCCGCCGCGGCCGGTGGTGGTGCGCCGCAAGGACCGCGTGCTCGGCGTCTGGGTCAACCTGGAATCGGAGACCTTCGAGAACGTGCCGGTATCCTACTCCGTCGCCACGACGCGGCCGCTGCAGGACATCACCGAACCCAACAGCTACAAGCAGCTGTCGCTCGGCGCCTCCAACCTTTACATGCAGCCGGCCGAGGTAACCGACAGTCCGGCGACGATCGAGGAATTCACCGTGGCGCTGCGCGAGCGCAAGGCGGCGACCGGCCTCTATAGCGAGAATGTCGGCGGCGTGCAGTTCCTGTCGCAGAACCTGTTTCGCGCCACGGTGCGGCTGGCGCCCAACGTCCCGGTTGGAACGCATAAAGCCCGCGCGTTCCTGTTCAAGAGCGGCCTGTTCCTCAAGGAAAGCTCGGCCCAGCTCGAAATCCGCAAATCGGGTTTCGAACAGTCGATCTTCCGCGTCGCGCATGATTACTCCTTCCTCTACGGCGTCTTCTCCGTGTCGCTGGCCATGATCACCGGCTGGCTGGGCAGGCTGATCTTCCGCAGGGATTGACGCGCACGACCCATTTCCGGGGAAAGGGGGTTCCCCTTTTCTCAGTCTTGCGATAGACCGCCGCCTCCCAACCCTCGGGTTACACGCACAATCATTCGGCAGAACGGTCAGGCCTCTGGACGGCGCGCGCCTTGCGGACGCCTGCCACAGCGACGACCCAATGACAGGAGGCTGCAATGCACCAGGCATTTGGCGGCATCGATTTCGGCACGTCCAATTCTACGGTGGGCGTGATCCGCAACGGCCAGGCACGGCTGGTGGCGCTGGAAGGCGAACAGCCGACATTGCCAAGCGCGGTTTTCTTCAACTTCGAGGACGGTCACACCTATTTCGGCCGCCGCGCCATTGCCGACTACACCGATGCCATCGAAGGCCGGCTGATGCGGTCGCTGAAGAGCGTGCTCGGCAGTTCGCTGGCGCATGAGAAGACGCGGATCAAGGCCCGGCAGATCGGTTTCATCGACATTGTCGGCATGTTCGTCGGCCATTTGAAGAAGCGGCTTGAGGAAGATGCCGGCGCTCCGGTGGAGAACGTTGTGCTCGGCCGGCCGGTGCAATTTGTCGACGACGATGTGGAAGCCGATGCCAAGGCGCAAAGCGAGCTTGAAAAAGCGGCGCGCGCGCAAGGCTTCAAGCACATCGCCTTCCAGTTCGAACCGATTGCGGCAGCACTCGACTATGAGCAGGACGTGAAGCGCGAGGAACTGGCGTTGATCGTCGACATGGGCGGCGGCACGTCCGACTTCTCGATCGTGCGCGTTTCGCCGCAACGCGCCCGCTCACGCGACCGCAAGGACGACATCCTCGCCAACCGAGGCATTCATATTGGCGGCACCGATTTCGACCGGCTGCTCAGCATCGCCCATGTCATGCCCAAGCTCGGCTATCTCTCGCCCACAAAAGACGGCAAGCGCAACCTGCCGGCGAGCTATTTCATTGATCTCGCGACGTGGCAACGCATCAACCTCGTTTACACCGCCAAGGCGATGACGCATCTGAGGCAGATCCGCTTCGAGGCCGTCCGCGCCGACCTTGTCGACCGCTTCATCCATATTGTCGAGCACCGTTACGGCCATGCGCTGGCCGGCCTGGTCGAACGAGCCAAGATCGCGCTGACAGATCAGGCTTCGGCTGATGTGACGGTGGCACTGCCCGGCGCGCATTTCGCCGCCGAGATCTCGCGGACCGGCCTGGAAGAGACGATTGCCGCCGACATCGAGCGGGTGTCCGCGACGGTGCGGCAGACGATTGCCGATGCTGGCGTGAAAGCGTCCGACATCACCGCCGTGTTCCTCACCGGCGGCTCGACCGCCATCCCGCTGGCACGGCGCGAAATCCTGTCGCTGGTGCCGCAAGCCGCCGTTATCGAGGGCGACATGTTCGGTTCGGTCGGCCTTGGCCTGGCGCTGGATGCACAGCGGAAGTTTAGCTAGAGCTCACGATGCGGTTCCCGCCCTCAGCGCCGAGATGCGCCTTGAGCGCCATCTGGGCCAGGCTTGCCTGGCGGTCACGATGGGTGATCATGGCGAAGTCGCGCTTCGGCAGCTCGAGCGGCACCGACCGGAGACTGCCCTCGGCGACGGCGCGTCCGACGACGAGGTCCGAGATGATGGTGGCGCCGGCGCCGGCCTCGACCGCCTGGCGAACCGCCTCGTTGCTCGGCAGCACCAGAAATATCTGCAGGTCGCCAAGCGATATCCCCTCGCGGCGGGCCAGGTCCTCCAGCACCTCGCGCGTGCCCGAACCACCCTCACGGATGATCCAGCGCAGCCCTCTGATATCCGGGCGGCCCGGCGCGATCTCGGCGATTTCGGGATGCGAGGCGGCGACGACCAGCATCAACCTGTCGACGTCGACCTTGGTGCGGCGGAGGATGTCTGACTCGGTGCGCCCCTCGACCAGACCGAGATCGGCGGTGCCATCGAGCACGTTGGCCTCGACCTGCCTGGTGTTGCCGATGCTGACGCTCAAGCGCACCGCCGGGTAGGCCTCGTGGAAAGAGGCCAGCCGGCGCGGCAGCCAGTAGCTGGCGATGGTCAGGCTGGCGGCGATGGACAGACTGCCGGCGACCGTCTGCGAGACATGCTCCAGCACATTTCGGGCGGCGGCGGCGCGTTCCAGCACCGCCTTGGCCTCGGGCAGGAAACGGTGGCCGGTCTGAGCCAGCTCGATGTTGCGGCCGACACGGTTGAACAGATGAACGCCATGCTGCTCTTCGAGCGCGCGGATGGCGGCCGACGCCGCCGACTGGGAGATGCCCAAAAGCTCTGCCGCCTTGGTCATATGGCCGCGTTCGGCAACGGCAACGAAAATGCGCAACTGGTCCAGCGTCATGTGTGCATTAAGAACCAATTCCGATCGAATTTACAAGAACAACTGATTAGACGGATCGATAGTTTAATTCTACTTTTTTTGCCGAAGTTAGAAAAAATTCGCCAACAAATCGCAGCCAACAAAATGATCGGGCGGTTCAGATCCCTGTTTGCGCATTGGACCCGTGGCCTCAGGCGGCGGCTGGCCGGCGACCGCTATCATCCTGAAGAACACTATATGCGTGGCCCCGGACCAAAGACGCGGGCCAAATTCGCAGGTAGCAAAAGCACGCCGGCATCATGAACCCAGCTGCGCCGCGCGGGGCCAATTCCGCACCGTCGCAACGGCCGCTTGCCGACACGCGCGCGCCGGATGAAGGCGACGGCGTCGACACCTCGCCCGCTACCTCCGACAGCATCGCCAAGACCACCTGTTATATGTGCGCCTGCCGGTGCGGCATCGACGTCCATATCAAGAACGGCAAGGTCCGCTACATCAACGGCAACAAGGCCCATCCGGTCAATCGCGGCGTGATCTGCGGCAAGGGCAGCTCCGGCATCATGCAGCACTACAGCCCGGCGCGGCTGAAGAAGCCGCTGCTGCGCAGCGGCCCGCGCGGCTCGGGCGAATTCCGTGAGATCGAATGGGAGGAAGCCCTTTCGATTGCGACCGGGCGGCTATCGCATATCCGCCGGACCGATCCCAAAAAGCTTGCCTTCTTCACCGGGCGCGACCAGTCACAATCGCTGACCGGCTGGTGGGCGAGCCAGTTCGGCACGCCGAACTTCGCCGCCCATGGCGGCTTCTGCTCGGTCAACATGGCCGCCGGCGGGCTCTACACGATCGGCGGCTCGTTCTGGGAGTTCGGCGAGCCCGACTGGGACAACACGAAATACTTCATGCTGTTCGGCGTCGCCGAAGACCATGATTCCAACCCGATCAAGATCGGGCTCGGCAAGCTCAAGGCACGCGGCGCCAAGGTGGTGTCGATCAACCCCTGTCGCACCGGCTACAACGCCATTGCCGACGACTGGATCGGGATCCGGCCCGGCACCGACGGCCTCTTCGTCTTAGCCCTCATCCACGAACTGCTGAAGGCAGGCCGCGTCGATCTCGATTATTTGCTGCGCTACACCAACGCCCATGTGCTAGTCGTCCAGGAGCCGGGTGCGGCGGACGACGGGCTGTTCCTGCGCGACAGCGACAACAATCTTCTCGCCTGGGACAGAGTGGCGAAGACAACCGTCAACGCAGCCGATGCGGATGCGAAACCGGCGCTGACGGGCAGCTTCACGTTCGCCGGCCGCCGTTGCGTGCCGGTGTTCCGGCTTATCGCCGACCGCTACATGGACGACAGCTACGCACCCGATGCGGTCGCGGCACGATGCGGCATGCCGGCCGACACCATCCGCCGGATCGCTGCCGAACTCGCCCACGTCGCCTTCGAACAGACGATCGAACTGCCGGTTGCGTGGACCGACTGGGCCGGACGACGGCACGAGACGATCAAGGGACGGCCGGTGTCGATGCATGCCATGCGCGGCATCTCGGCCCACTCCAACGGCTTTCACTCCTGCCGCGCCATCCACCTGCTGCAGGTGCTGCTCGGCACGGTGGACGTGCCCGGCGGCTTCCGTTTCAAGCCGCCCTACCCGCGCTCGGCGCCGCCGGGACCGAAGCCGACCGGCAAGGTGGTCAAGCCGATGACGCCGCTCGACGGCATGCCGCTCGGCTTCGTCTGCGGGCCGGACGATCTCCTGGTCGACGAGGCCGGAACGCCGCTCCGCATCGACAAGGCTTATTCCTGGGATGCGCCGCTCGCCGCGCATGGGCTGATGCATACGGTCATCCGCAATGCGTGGGCCGGCGACCCATACCCGATCGACACGCTGATGATGTACATGTCGAACATGGCGTGGAATTCCTCGATGAACACCGTCGAGACCATTGCCATGCTCACCGACCATGACGAAGCGGGCAACTACAAGATCCCCTTCATCATCTATTCCGACGCCTATTATTCCGAGACGGTGCCGTTCGCCGACCTGGTGCTGCCCGACACCACCTATCTCGAACGTCACGACTGCATCAGCCTGCTCGACCGGCCTATCAGCCATGCCGACGGACCAGGCGATGCCATCCGCCATCCCGTCGTCGAACCCAACCGCGACGTCAGGCCGTTCCAGTCAGTATTGATCGAACTCGGCGCCCGGCTCGGCCTGCCCTGCTTCGTCAACGACGATGGGGTGGCGAAATACCGCGACTATGCCGACTACATCGTCAATCACGAGCGCACGCCAGGCATCGGCCCGCTCGCAGGCTGGCGCGGCAAGGACGGCACGTCTGCAGGCAAGGGCGAGGTCAACCCAAACCAGCTGCAGCGCTACATCGACAATGGCGGCTTCTGGCACCAGGACTTTGCTGAGGACCAGCGCTATTACAAGATGGCCAACCGCTCCTATCTCGACTTCGCGGAGCAGATGGGGTTCATCCCCAAGGCCGAGCCGATCGTGTTCCAGCTCTATTGCGAACCGATGCAGCGCTTTCGCCTCGCCGCGCGCGGTCATGGTCGCGTCCAGCCGCCCGAGAGCGAACGCCAGCGCATCGAGACCTATATGGATCCGCTGCCGTTCTGGTTTACGCCGTTCGGAGAGGCCGCGGTCGATCCGCAGAAATACCCGCTGCATGCGCTGACGCAGCGGCCTATGCACATGTATCATTCCTGGGGCTCGCAGAATGCGTGGCTGCGGCAAATCACCAGCCAGAACCGCCTGTTCATGCACCACAAGACCGCGGCAGTTCTCGACCTGGCCGACGACGACTGGGTGTGGATCGAAAGCATCAACGGCCGGGTGAAGGGGCAGATCAAGCTGGTCGACGGCGTCAATGCGGATACGGTCTGGACATGGAACGCCATCGGCAAAAGGCGCGGCGCCTGGGGGCTGAAGGACAACGCCGCCGAGAGCAATCGCGGCTTCCTGCTCAACCACATCATCGGCGACCAGACCTCGGCCGATGCGAACGGTAAACGCTATTCTAATTCCGATCCGGTCACCGGCCAGGCGGCGTGGTTCGATCTCAGGGTTCGCATCGTCAAATGCGCCTCCGAAGAAGCCGGCTTCACCGAGCCGCAATTCGAGCGCTTCAGCCAGCCGCCAAATGTCGAGCCATCGCCCGACATCCTTCGCTTCGGCGCCGAGTTCCGCGTCCATAGGGAAGCTGTGGAATGACCTGCCTTCCCGCCCATACAGACAAGAAGCTTGGCCTGGTCATCGACCTCGACACCTGCGTCGGCTGCCAGGCCTGCGTCACCGCCTGCAAGGAGTGGAACACCGGCGGCCACATGGCGCCACTGACCGACATCGACCCCTATGGCGGCCATGTCGACGGCGTCTGGTTCAACCGCGTGCACAGCTACGAGCACACGACCGAGGCGGGCGGGCGCACGGTCAACTTTCCGCGCTCCTGTCTGCATTGCGAGACGCCTGCCTGCGTCACTGTCTGCCCGACCGGCGCGTCCTACAAGCGGGCGTCGGACGGCATCGTGCTGATCGACGAAAGCAAATGCATCGGCTGCAAACTGTGCAGCTGGGCGTGCCCCTATGGCGCGCGCGAATTCGACACCGATGTCGGCGTGATGAAGAAATGCACGCTTTGCGTCGATCGCATCTACAATGACAATCTGGCCGAGGAAGACCGCGTGCCGGCCTGCGTTGCCGCCTGCCCGACCAGCGCCCGGCATTTCGGCGATCTCGGCGATCCCTCGTCGGCTGTCTCGCAACTGGTGGCGGAGCGTCGCGGCGTCGACCTGATGCCGGAGATGGGCTACAAACCGACCAACAAATATCTGCCGCCGCGCGCCCAGCGCGCCGCATCGGTGCCGGCGCCAAGGCTCGAGCCAGTCACGGCCGAAGGCGGTTTTCTCGGCTGGATCGACCGCATGCTTTCGAACTGACCAATGCATCCAGCCTTTTCCGTCGTCTTCTTCACAACTGCCACAGGAGCGGGCTACGGACTGCTGGCGCTGCTTGGCGTGCTTGGCGGACTCGGTTTTATCCCGGCCCATTTCTGGCCCGGCCTTATCGGCATGGGGCTGGCGCTTGGCCTGATTGCTGCCGGCCTTTTGTCGTCGACCGGCCATCTTGGCCGGCCCGAACGCGCCTGGCGCGCCTTTTCGCAATGGCGTAGCTCCTGGCTGTCACGCGAGGGTGTATCGTCGGTCGCGACCTTCATTCCCGCCGGGCTGTTCGGCATCGGCTGGGTGTTTTTTGGCCGCACCGGAGGCTGGATGGCCATCGCCGGGTTTCTCGCAACTATCGGCGCAATCGTCACCGTCTGCACCACCGGCATGATCTATGCCTCGCTGAAGCCGATCGCGCAGTGGCATAGCCCGTATACGCTGCCGGGCTATCTCATCTTTTCGGCGATGACCGGCAGCGTGCTGTTGAACGCGCTGCTGCAGGCTTTCGCCATCAGCCCGACCGCCGTTGCGGTAGCCGCCCTGCTGCTGACCTTGCTCGGCTGGGGCTGGAAGCTGGCGACGTGGCGATACAATGACGCGCTGGAGATCGCGACCACCGCCAACACGGCGACAGGCCTCGCCGGAGGGACGGTGCGCTCGCTGGAATGGCCGCACACCGAGGAGAACTACCTGCTCAAGGAAATGGGCTTTCGCATCGCCCGCAAGCACGGTGCAAAGCTGCGGCTGATCACGCAGTTGCTGGCTTTCGCCTTGCCTGCCCTGCTGCTGCTTTCTGTCTTATTCGCTTTGCCCTGGCCATTCGCAGCGGTGCTGTCGGTGCTTGCGGCAACCGTCCAGTTCGCCGGCATGCTGGTCGAGCGCTGGCTGTTCTTCGCCGAGGCCAAGCACACCGTCACCCTCTATTACGGCCGGTAGAGCGTCCCGCCGTCAGGCGGCCCGTGCTCGTGGCGCCGCCGGCAAATCCTTAAGCAGGATTTCGATCGCGGCATCGATTACAGCTGTCCTGCGGTCGTGCGCGTAAAGGCCGTATTGGACCGTGAGCGGCTCGGGCAGGCCGGCTGACGTCTTCAGCACCCGCATCGAAGCAGTGCGCACGGATTCGGGCGGAAGCAGTCCAACGCCCAGTCCGTTCTCGATCGCGGCCTGAAGGCCGGTGACGCTCTGGCACGACAGGACGATCCGGTGCTCCCGGCCGGCGGCGACCAGCGCCTCGATCATCCGCCTGCGCCAAGGGCAGGTTGCGCCGAAGGCGGCGAGATCGAGTGGCCGGTCATGGTCCAGCACATAGTCCTGGGCGCAGACCCACTGCAGTTCGACGTTCCATGTCGTCACGGCATCGGCCGCGACGACGGATGTCGGGGCAATCATGACATCCAGCGCATCCTCGCTCCACAGCCGTCCCAGCGCGACGCTGTGCTCGACCATCGCGTCGAGGCTGATGTCGGGATAGGTGCGATGCAGCCGCCCAAGCGCGGCCGAAAGCGCGGCCGTGGTGACCTCTTCGGCAAGACCAATACGCACGCCGCCGCCAATGCTAGCCTGCTGCAGACGCGCCACCGCTTCGTCGCCGAGAGCGAGGATGCGGGTCGCGTATCCCAGAAAGAGCTCTCCCGCCGCAGTCGGTACGACACCGCGGCCGGTGCGCTGGAACAAGTGCCGTTGGAGCAGGCCCTCCAGCCGGCGCATCTGCATGCTCATCGCCGATTGGGTCTTGCCGGTCTGCGCGGCGACCCTGCTCAGGCTACCTTGCCGGCAGACCGCGACATAGGTGCGGAGAAGGTCGAGGCCGATCTGCTCAGATATCATTTTGTTTGAACTCTGATGTCATAGGTATCAGTCTACAATGATATCTCGCCACGCGCTATCTCACACTCAAGAGAACAGCGCAGGGAAGAAAACCATGAAAGCGATCCGTGTTCACCGCCATGGCGGGCCAGATATGCTCGCCTACGAAGATGTCGACATCGGCCAGCCCGGACCGGGCGACGTGCGCGTGCGCAACCGGGCGGTCGGCCTCAACTTCGTCGACATCTATTTTCGCACCGGCGAATACGCGCCGCCCGCTCTGCCATTCATTCCCGGCAATGAAGGCGCCGGCGAAATCGTCGCCGTCGGTGAAGGCGTCAGCGGCTTCGCGCCTGGCGACCGAGTCGCCTATGTCGAGACGCTCGGCGCCTATGCCGAAGAACGCATCGTGCCCGCGCATTTCGTCGTGCATCTGCCCGACGCCATCGATTTCGAGACAGGTGCGGCGATGATGCTGAAAGGGCTGACGGCGCAATATCTGCTGCGCCGCACGTTTCGCGTCGAGGCGGGCCATACCATCCTGGTGCATGCCGCGGCGGGCGGCGTCGGCCTCATCCTGACGCAATGGGCCAAACATCTCGGCGCGACCGTCATCGGCACGGTCGGTTCACCCGAAAAGGCCGAACTTGCGCGCGCCAATGGCTGCGACCATGTCATCGACTACAGCAAAGAGAATTTCGCCGCACGGGTGAAAGAGGTCACCAACGGCGAAGGCTGCCACGTCGTCTATGACGGCGTCGGCAACGCGACCTTCCCCGCCTCGCTCGACTGCCTGCGGCCGTTCGGCACCTTCGTCAGCTACGGCACAGCGTCGGGGTCGATCCCGCCCTTCGACATCATGCTTTTGATGCAAAAGGGTTCGCTGTTCGCCACCTGGCAGTTGCTGTTCCATCATCTCGCCAGGCGTGAGGACGTCGTCGCCATGAGCGAGGATCTGTTCAGCGTCGTCCTCAGCGGCGCAGTGAAAATCCCGGTGCACACAAGCATGCCGCTTGCCGAAGTGGCGGAGGCGCACCGCCGGCTCGAAGCACGGCAGACGACAGGCGCAACCGTGCTTATACCGTAGAAACTCAGCCCGGCCGCAGCATCGAACCGGAAATGGCGAAGATGCGCGCGGCGCCCATCATATAAGCTATCAACGTCTCGCGGCGGAACAGGCCGGCATAGGCGCGGTCGAGCACGTTGAGCGAGCCGGTATAAGCGCCGAAGGCCGGCATGATCATGCGGCCGCCATCGCCGGCAAAGCAGCGCCGCCGCACCGAGCGGCCCTGCTGGACGATGCGGGCGCAAGGGTGAAGATGGCCGGCAACTTCGCCCTCGGTTCTTATCTTCGACGGCTCGTGGCGGAACAGCAGCGAGCCGATGGCGAGTTCGCGCACCGTCTCGCCGGGCAAATCCGCCGGCGCTTCCGGGTCATGGTTGCCGGCGACCCAGAACCAGTCGCGGCCGGCCATCAATGCTTCCAGCCGATCGCGGAAGGTTTGATGCATGCGCTCGGCGCCGCCGCCGTCGTGGAAGGAGTCGCCCAGGCTGATGACGATGGCCGGCTGATAGTCCGCGATTACCGCCTGCAGCCGGAGCAGAGTGGCGCCGGTATCGTAGGGCGGGATCAGTGCGCCGCGCCTGGCGAAGGACGAGCCCTTTTCCAGATGCAGGTCGGAGACCGCGAGCAGCCTCAGATCGGGGAAATAGAGCACGCCGCGCGAATCACAGACCGCGCGCTCGCCCGCGATGCCGACAAAGTCGGCCTCGGCGATCAGCGATGCCCGCGCCAGCGAAAAATTCATTCCTCAACCATCCCAGGACCCATGGCTTCCTCGACCAAAGTCGCGGCATCCATCAGCAGCGTTTCGTCGGCCTCGCCGTTCACCGGCATCTTGCCGATTTCGAGCATGATCGGCACGGCCAGCGGCGATATCTGTTCGAGTGCCTTATGCACGATTCGACCCTGGATACGCGAGAGCATGTCGGCAAGTCTGCTGACATCGAGCAGACCGGTCGCCGCGTCGGCGCGCGTCGCCTGCAGCAGGATGTGGTCGGGCTCATGGCTGCGCAGCACGTCATAGATCAGATCGGTCGAGACGGTGACCTGGCGGCCGCTTTTCTCCTGGCCGGGGTGACGTTTCTCGATCAGGCCTGAAATCAGCGCGCAGTTGCGGAAGGTGCGCTTGAGCAGCCAACTGTCGGCCAGCCAAGCCTCGAGGTCGTCGCCCAGCATGTCCTGGTCGAACAGAGCGCCAAGCGAAGGTTTCCGCGATTTGAACATCGCGCCCATATCGCCCAGCGACCAGATGGCCAATGCGTAGTCGGTGGCGACGAAGCCAAGCGGCCTGGCGCCGGCCCTGTCCAGCCGGCGGGTGAGCAGCATGCCGAGCGTCTGGTGCGCCAGCCTGCCCTCGAAAGGATAAGCGACGAGATAGTGACGGTTGCCGCGCGGAAAGGTCTCGATCAAGAGGTCGTCGCGTTTGGGCAATTCCGATTTGTCGGCCTGGAACCGCAGCCAGTCCGATACCTGCTCGGGCAGCTTCTTCCAGCGCTGCGGGTCGTCCAGCATGGCGCGCACCTGCTCGGCGAGGTAAGTCGAAAGCGGAAATTTGCCGCCGCCATAATAAGGAACCTTGGCGTCGCTTCCCGGCGCATTCGAGACGAAGCATTCGTTCTCGCGGATGCCTTCGAAGCGCAGCACTTTGCCGGCAAACATGAAGGTGTCGCCATGCGTCAGCGTTTCGAGGAAGGCCTCCTCGATCTTGCCCAGAGCCCGGCCGCCGTGCGAAGCCGAGCCTTTGCTGCCGGCCTTGACGTAACGCACATTGAGCGCCGGCACCTCGATGATGGTGCCGACGTTCAGCCGATATTGCTGCGCGACGCGGGGATTGGAGACCCGCCACATGCCGTCCTTGTTGAGGCGGATGCGGGCGTAGCGCTCGTAGTTCTTCAGTGCGTAGCCGCCGGTGGCGACGAAATCGATGACGCGGTCGAATGTCGGCCGGTCGAGGCTGGCATAGGGCGCTGCTGTCAGCACTTCCTCGTAGAGATCGTCGGCGCGAAACGGCGCTCCGCAGGCGCAGCCCAGCACATGCTGGGCCAGCACATCGAGCCCGCCATTGACCAGCGGCGGCGTATCCTGGGCGCCCAGATAGTTGGCGTCCAGCGCTGCCCGGCACTCCAGCACCTCGAAACGATTGGCCGGGATGAGGATCGCCTTCGACGGCTCGTCCATGCGGTGGTTGGCACGGCCGATGCGCTGCGCCAGCCGGCTGGCGCCCTTGGGCGCCCCGACATGCACGACCAGATCGACGTCGCCCCAATCGATGCCGAGATCGAGCGTCGAGGTGGCAACGATGGCACGTAAGGCATTGTCTCCCATCGCCTTCTCGACGCGGCGGCGCTGGGTGACATCGAGCGAGCCGTGATGCAGCGCGATCGGCAAGGTATCCTCGTTGACCCGCCACAATTCCTGAAACAGCAGCTCGGCCTGGCTGCGGGTGTTGACGAACAGCAGGGTGGTCTTGTGGCGCTTGATCTCGCGGTAGATTTCCGGCGTCGCATAGCGCGCCGAATGGCCGGCCCATGGCACGCGCTCTTCCGAATCGAGGATCGAGATTTCGGGCTTCGCGCCGCCGGTTACGACGATGAGCTCAGACATATCGGGACTTGCCAGGCCTTTGGGCGGATTCTGGCTCACCAGCCAGCGCCGCAACTCGTCGGGCTCGGCCACCGTTGCCGACAGACCGATCGTCTGCAGGCCGGGCACGATGCTGCGCAGCCGCGCCAGCCCGAGCGCCAGCAGATGGCCGCGTTTCGATGTCACCAGCGAATGCAACTCGTCGAGCACGACATAGCGCAGATCCTCGAAGAAGCGCCCGGCATCGCCGGCCGCAATCAGCAGCGCCAATTGCTCGGGCGTGGTCAAAAGGATGTCGGGCGGCGCCAGTTTCTGGCGCTGCCGCTTGTGCGAAGGGGTGTCGCCGGTGCGCGTCTCGATGGTGACGGGCAGGCCGATCTCCTCCACGGGCTTGCCGAGATTGCGCTCGATGTCGACGGCCAGCGCCTTCAGCGGCGAGATGTAGAGCGTATGGATGCCGCGCCGTGCCATACCAGCTTTGCGTCTGGGGCGGTTGGCCAGTTCGGTCAACGATGGCAAGAAGCCGGCCAGTGTCTTGCCGGCGCCGGTCGGTGCGATCAAGAGCACCGATTGCCCGGCTTGAGCCTTCGCCAGCAGCTCGATCTGGTGAGCGCGCGGCGACCAGCCTTTTTCGCCAAACCATCTGATGAATGGCTCGGGCAGAAGGACGGCGGCATTTTGTTTGGCAAGGCGCGGCTGCTCGGTCACGCGAAAGAGGTAGCGCGACGGCGCGCGATCGCCAAGGAAAATCGGAACAAAAGGTGATCGGGTGAGTTATCCTCACCCCGTACGGGAGAGGATGCCGGCAGGCACGTGAGGGGCAGCGCGAGCTTTCAATCGCTGGCGCCGCCCCTCATCCGCCGTTCGGGCACCTTCTCCCCGTGAACGGGAGCGAAGGAAGAGGCGCTACGGCCGCCGAAAGCCCGTCGGCCCGCCATAGAGATACCCAATCCGGCCGATCGCCTCCTTCAGCCCTTCGCGCGAGACCAGCATGGTGTGGCCGTTGGCGTGGATCATGGTCTCGGCGTCGGTCATGATCGCGACATGGCCCTTCCAGAACACCAGGTCACCGCGTTTTAGCCCGGCATAATCGAATCCCGGATCGAGCGGCTCGCCGAGGCCTGCCGCTTGCATGTCGGAATCACGCAGCACATTGCGGCCGGCCATGCGCATGGCCAGTTGCACGAGGCCAGAACAGTCGATGCCGAAGCCGGAGGTGCCGCCCCAGAGATAGGGCGTGCCGATAAACATCTCGGCGACCGAGACATAGTCGGCGGCGATATCGCTGACCGGGCGCACATGGCCGGCGATCAGCGCCTCGCCGGAAGGCAACAGCGCATAGTGCGTGCCGCGCGTTTCGGCAGCGCCCCTCACCGTCACCGTCGAGCCCATCGACAATTGCCCGCTGATCGGAAAGCGCAGATCCGGGCCTGGATAGAGAAAAGTGCGCGGCGCCGTGACGATGTGGGTTGGCGCATGCTCGCGTGCGCCCAGCATGGTGGCGCCGACGTAGCCGACATAGCCGTCGCGTTCGGCCTGGACCCAGGCCCAGCCTTCGGCTTCCTCGAAGACAAGCACATCGTCGCCGAACAGTACCTGCGTGTTGACGCCGGCATCCGGGCGCGGTGCCTTGCGCACGTCAGCCACGGAGGCCGTGATCCGAGCCCGACGGCCGGTGACGAAGCGATCGGCCGAAACCTCCCCTTTCAGCCTTGCATCGGCGAGGTCGGAACGGAAGGCGTGGAGGCGGGCATCCCTGGCAGTCAAATCGGTACTCGTTCTAATTCATGGATTGATCAGATGGGCAGTTCATGAGCCCTGGCAACGATACCATCCCCGAAGCGCTCGACAAAGAGCGCGCCTTCGACCGTGCGCCGGATCAGCACATTGCGCTTGTCGAGCTCGTCGCGATGGCGTGACACCAGTTTCAGCGCACCCATCGTGTCGAGGGCGCGGGTGATAACCGGCTTGGTAACATTGAGGCGGGCGGCTAGACCGCGCACCGTGTGCGGCGGCGGGTCGAGATAGATGGTGAACAGGATCGCCGTCTGGCGCATGGTGAGATCTGGCGCGCCGGCGCGCACCTGCGACAGCATCACCTGCTGCCACAGCCGCATCGCCTGGCTCGGACGCATCGAAATCGACATCGCCCGAGCATGACGGCAAATTGTTTCGGTTCCGTTTCAGTTTTGGTGGCCGTCTCAGGGCGTCAGGCATAGCGCCTCGAAATGACCCGCTCCAGTGCACGGATGCCTTGCGCCTCGCCGCCGGCGGGTCCGTAGGGGCGATCGGACGGGTTCCAGGCGAAGATGTCGAAATGCGCCCAGCCCGTTGTCCGTTCGACAAAGCGCTTGAGGAACAGCGCCGCGGTGACCGAACCGGCGAAGCCGTCGGTGGTGACGTTGTTGATGTCGGCGATCTTCGACGCCAGCCTGGCGTCATAGGGCCGCCACAACGGCATGCGCCACAACGGATCCTCGACGGCCACCGAGGCCGCAGCCAGTTCGGACGCCAGCGTTTCGTCGCCAGTGTAGAAAGGCGGCAGATCGGGACCGAGCGCGACACGCGCTGCCCCGGTCAGCGTCGCCATGTTGATCAGCAGTTCCGGCTCCTCGTCATCGGCCAGCGCCAGCGCATCGGCCAGCACCAGCCGCCCTTCGGCGTCGGTGTTGCCGATCTCGACGGTGAGGCCCTTGCGGCTGGTCAGTACATCTCCAGGCCGGAAGGCGTTGCCGGCAATCGAATTCTCGACCGCCGGGATCAGGACGCGCAGCCGGATCTTCAGCCCGGCAGCCATGATCATCGAGGCCAGGCCCAGCACATTGGCGGCGCCGCCCATATCCTTCTTCATCAAGAGCATGCCCGACGACGGTTTGATGTCGAGGCCGCCAGTGTCGAAACAGACACCCTTGCCGACCAGCGTCACCTTCGGCGCGCCTTCCGGTCCCCAAACCATGTCGATCAGTCGCGGCGCTCCGACCGAGGCCCGGCCGACCGCATGGATCATCGGGAAATTCTGCTTCAGGAGATCATCCCCCTTGATCACCGACACCTCGGCCTTGTGAGTGGCCGCCAGGGTCCGCACGGCCTTCTCCAACTCGTCCGGTCCCATGTCGCTGGTCGGCGTGTTGACGAGGTCGCGCGCCAGGAAGACGCCGTCGGCGATGCGCCGGACGCGTCCTGCATCTACGCCGAGCGGCAGCGCAAAACGCAGCGTCTTGCCTGATTTCTTTCCGTAGCGAGTGAAGACGTAACCGCCGAGCACCAAGGCTATGGCCGCGAGTTCCGGCTCGGCTGGAGCGGCGGCAAAATGCCAGTCGCCTTCCGGCAAGGCTCTCGCCAGCATGCCGACGGCCAGCGCGCCCTCGCCGTCACCGACGCCGAACAAGGCGCCGGCAAGGGAACCGTTGTCGCCGGGAACGGCGAGCGTCCTACCGGCTTCGCCGGAAAAGCCGTTGGCGGCCGCCCATGCGGTCATGGAAGGCGAAAGCCCCAAGGCCTCCAGTCCATCGCTCGCGACCAGATGGACCGGCAGGGCAGTGTTTAGTGTCTCGATGAGTTCGACGGGCATTCGATGGTCTCCGGGAGGCTTGCAGGTCGACCTCAGTCAAGTGACAGGGACGTCGGATGATTTCAACATCTATGCACAGGGGCCGGCATGGGACTGCCAGGCCAAAGGCTTCCGGCGGGCCGTTCACCGATCCGACGGCTCACTTTTTAACTGTCCGTTAGGGTTAACAGAATATTTCTGCGGGGATGAAGATGGCCACGTGAATGGCCACGCGCAGGAATGGAGAGCCCCGTGCCGATGCCCACCAACCGCAGGATGAACGTCACGGGCAAACGGTTGGTCACCACGGCACTGCTGATGGCGCTGGCGGCCGGTGTTGCCGGGTGCGGAACCAGCAAGCTCACGACCGGCTCGATCGGGCGCACCAGCGGCAAACCGCTGGAAACCATGTCGGCCAGCGAGTTGCACGGGGCGACCGGGCGGCTGGGCGAATCCTACGCAAAGAACCCCAACGACAAGCGGCTGGCGACAAATTTTGCGGCGGCGCTCCAGATGGACGGCGATGCCGACCAGTCGCTTGCCGTGATGCGCAAGCTGGCGATCGCCTACCCCAAGGACCGCGACGTGCTTGCCGCCTACGGCAAGGCGCTGGCCGCCAACGGCCAGTTCGAGCCGGCGCTCGACGCCGTGCGCCGGGCGCAGACACCGGAATATCCGGACTGGCGGCTGATGTCGGCCGAGGCCGCCATTCTCGACCAGCTTGGCCAGAAGGATGAAGCGCGCCAGAACTACCGCAAGGCGCTGGACCTCAAGCCGAACGAACCCTCGATCCTTTCCAATCTCGGCATGTCCTATGTGCTGGAAGGCGATCTGCGCACCGCCGAGACCTATATGCGCTCGGCAGCCCAGCAACCGAATGCCGACAGCCGGGTGCGCCAGAACCTTGCGCTGGTCGTGGGACTGCAGGGCCGCTTCGACGAGGCCGAGAAGATCGCCTCGCAGGAGCTTTCGCCCGAACAGGCGCAAGCCAATGTAGCCTATCTTCGCCAGATGCTTGCCCAGCAGAACGCCTGGAGCCAACTCAAGGATCAGGACAAGGCAAAGCCGGCGACCAACTGAGCGCCGCATGGGCGCCGGCTCCGCACAGCGCAAATCCGTCCACGCATCAACGCTGAAAACCAAGAGCCGCACTGCATTGGCAGTGCGGCTCTTTTGTACGGCTGCAACGAGGCCTACTGGCTTGAGGAATTGTGCTGGTCGCCGAAGATGCCGCGCTGACTGACCTGAATGCCGGCTGGGCCCAGAATGATGGCGAACAAAACCGGCAGGAAGAACAGGATCATCGGCACGGTAAGCTTCGGCGGCAGGGCGGCGGCCTTCTTCTCGGCGGCATTCATGCGCATGTCGCGGCTTTCCGAGGCCAGCACGCGCAATGCGTGCGCCACGGGGGTGCCGTAGCGTTCGGCCTGGACCAGCGCCTGGGACACTGACTTCACCGATTCCAGGCCGGTACGAGCCGAGAGGTTTTCATAAGCCTGCCTGCGCTCCTGCAGATAAGAGAGTTCGGCGTTGGTCAGCACGAATTCCTCCGCCAGCGCCACCGACTGCGAACCGATCTCCTCGGAGACCTTGCGCAAGGCAGCCTCGACCGACATGCCCGATTCGACGCAGATCAGCATCAGGTCCAGCGCATCCGGCCACGCCGCCTGGATCGACTGCTTGCGCTTGGCGGCACGATTGTTGACGTAAAGGATCGGCGCGTAGAAACCCGCGTAGGCGACAAGGATGCAGACGAACAGTTTCACGAAGGCCGGCCGGTCCGGCAGTCCGCCGAGCACGAACAGATAGATCCCTGCCAGCGCGAAACCGACAAAAGGCAGGATCAGGCGGAAGAACAGGAAGCGCGTCAGCGGGTTCTGGCCACGAAAGCCCGCCACCTTGAGCTTCTGCAACGTGCCTTCATCGGCCAACGCACGCCGCAGGTCCAGCCTGTCGACGATGTTGCGCATGCCGATCGACTGCTCTTCGCGCAGCCCCTTGCGGCGACGATCGGCTTCATTGGCAAGCCGCGCGCGCTGCTTGGCGCGCAATTCGTCACGCTCCAGCGCCACCGATCTCATGCGCGTCTTGAGCTGATTGCCACCAAGGGCCGGCAGCACCGTGAAGACGGTCGCGAACACCGCAATGCCAACCAGCAACGCTATCAGGAAGGCAGGATCGGTCAGCGATTTTACGACTTGGTCGGTCATTCGTTTTCAGTCTTTTCGTTTCGAGCTTTCCAAGGTCGGCCTAAACTTCAAAGTTCATCATCTTGCGCATCACCAGAATGCCGATCGACATCCAGACGCCGGAACAGCCGAGGATCAGATTGCCGGTGCTGGTGGTGAACAGCGGCATGATGTAGTTCGGGCTCGACAGATAGACGAGAAGGGCGACGACAAAAGGCAGCGCGCCGATGATGACGGCCGACGCCTTGGCTTCCATGGAAAGCGCCTGGACCTTGGCCTTCATCTTCTTGCGATCGCGAAGCACGCGCGACAGGTTGCCAAGCGCCTCGGAGAGATTACCGCCGGCCTGTGACTGGATCTGGATAACGATGCCGAAGAAGCTTGCCTCGCTGCACGGCATGGTTTCAGCCATGCGCAAGGTGGCATCGGGGATGGACATGCCAATCTGCTGTGAATCGACGATCCGGCGGAACTCGGTCTTGACCGGCTCCGGCGATTCACTGGCGATCAGGCGAATGGCGTCGTTGAGCGGCAGGCCGGATTTGACGGCGCGCACGATGATGTCGAGGGCGTTGGGAAATTCGTTGAGGAACGCCTTGACCCGGCGCGCGCGGCGAAACGAGACGAACCAGCGCGGCAGGCCGAGCGCCCCCGCCAGCAGCGCGCCCGGCAGGACCAGAAGCGGCGCGCCGGCGAGATAGGCAAGCACCGTCAGCGCGATGCCGCAAATGACGGAGTAGATATAGAAACGTTCGATCGAGACCTGCATGCCGGCCTGACGAATCTGGGCCTTCAACGGCGGCTTCTTGACGGCGAGTTCGTTGGTTTTCTGCTTTTCGTCGAGCTGTTTCAGCGTGTCCTGGACAGATTTACGCCGCTTGACCGCCTCCGCGACGCGGTCGCGCGAAGCCTTGACGACCGAACGATCGGTCTCGGCCGCCTTGATCGTCTCGAGCCGCTTGCCGGCCTGCTTCTCGTTGCTCATCTTGGTGAACAGGAAGGCATAGGCGACCGCACCGGCGCTGAAGCCGGCGAGCACGATGAACGCCAGTACGGTGGTGTCAATTCCGAACATCGACCTCGGTCCCCAGCGCATATCGCCGTTTCAAGGAAACGGCGATATGCGCTATCGCTTTGTTTTGACGCAATTCCCAAGGGAAAGCGCTACGCGCTTTTCCCGGGAAAACCGCTTCACACTTTTCCTGGAATTGCTTCCAACCTCGATATGCGTCAGTCAGCGCGTTTCTCCATCGATTCCAGCGCATTGGCGAGGCGCTGTTCCTCGCCATAGTAGCGGGCGCGATCCCAGAAATGCGGGCGGCCGATGCCGGTCGACACGTGCTCGCCAAGCAGCCTTCCATTCGAGTCCTCGCCCTTGATGTTGTAGAGCACGATATCCTGCGTGATGATGACGTCGCCTTCCATGCCGATCACCTCGGTGATGTGGGTGATGCGGCGCGAGCCGTCGCGAAGGCGTGCTGCCTGGATGATGACATCGATGGAGCCGACGACGATTTCACGCACGGTCTTCTGCGGCAGCGAATAGCCGCCCATGGCGATCATGGATTCGATACGGTTCAGGCATTCGCGCGGGCTGTTGGAGTGGATCGTTCCCATCGACCCGTCATGGCCGGTGTTCATCGCCTGCAGCAGGTCGAAAACCTCCGGTCCGCGCACTTCGCCGACGATGATGCGTTCGGGCCGCATGCGCAGGCAGTTCTTGACCAGGTCGCGCATGGTCACCTCGCCTTCGCCCTCGAGATTGGGCGGGCGGGTTTCGAGACGCACCACGTGCGGCTGCTGCAGTTGCAGTTCGGCCGAGTCCTCGCAGGTGATGACGCGTTCCTCGCGGTCGATATAGTTGGTCAGGCAGTTGAGCAGCGTCGTCTTGCCAGAGCCGGTACCGCCGGAGATGACGATGTTGCAGCGGACGCGGCCGATGATCTTGAGGATCTCGGCGCCCTGCGGCGAGATGGCGCCGAACTTGACCAGCTGATCGAGCGTCAGCTTGTCCTTCTTGAACTTGCGGATGGTGAGCGCGGTGCCGTCGATGGAGAGCGGCGGGGCGATGACGTTGACGCGGGAGCCGTCGGGTAGGCGGGCGTCGCAGATCGGACTCAATTCGTCGACGCGGCGGCCAACCTGGCTGACGATGCGCTGGCAGATGTTGAGCAGCTGCTGATTGTCGCGGAAGCGGATGCCGGTCTGTTCGACCTTGCCATTGACTTCGATGTAGACGTTCTTGGAGCCGTTGACCATGATGTCGGCGATATCGTCGCGGGCGAGCAGCGGCTCCAGCGGGCCGTAGCCCAGCACATCGTTGCAGATGTCCTCGAGCAACTCTTCCTGCTCGGCGATCGACATTGCGAAATTTTTGATGGCGATGATGTCGTTGACGATGTCGCGGATTTCCTCGCGCGCGCTCTCGGGATCGAGCTTGGCGAGTTGCGACAGGTCAATGGTGTCGATGAGCGCGGAGAAGACCTGGCTCTTGGTGTCGTAGTAGGTTTCACTTTTTTCGCGCTGGATCTTTTTTGGCGGCTCCGGCGCCATCGATGGCGCCTCAACGGCACGGCGAGTTGGCGGGGTTCCCGGCGCTCCAGGCGGCGCTGCCGCGGGCCGGGCAAGTACCGCCATTTCCGCAGGCGTTGCAGTGGCCGGCGCCGCTGGCGCCGGTGCTGGCTGACGGAACTCCGGGGTGAACCGGCCGCCGTCGTCGGAGCCTCTTTTACCAAACATGATCGACTACCAATTCCGTCCAGAACATGATGCCGAAGCGGTTTTCGGACGACATCATGCTCTACTTCTTGATTTGGAGGGGAGCGTCATTTCTTGTTACGCGAGAGCTTGCCGAGCAGGCCGCCAAGGCCTGCCTTCTTCCTGGCCTTGATTTCGCTGCGACCGGTCAGGACATGCGCGATTTCGTTGATCATGCCGACGACCGGGCTCCTGGCATCCATCTCGCCCAGCATGCGGCCGTTGTTGGCGGCATTTCCAAACAACAACGGGTCGAAGGCGATGACCGACATCGGCGTGAGGCTGAGCGGTTCGGCGAAGTCGGAAGCGGATATCTCGGGTCGCTTCGGTACGCCGGCCTGGTTGATGATCAGTTTCGGCGGCGGATCGTTCGGGCGAAGCCGCGTCAGCATATCGACCAGATTCTTGGTGTTGCGCAGATTGGCCAGTTCCGGCGTCGCCGTGATGACGATCTCGTCAGCCTTGATCAGTGTGTTCTTGGTCCAGCCAGTCCAGACATGAGGAACGTCGAGCACCAGCAGCGGCACACTGCGCTGCGCGGTGTCGATGAGTTGCGTGAACGCATCGGGATCGAAATCATAGACACGTTCGAGGGTGGAGGGCGCGGCGAGCAGCGACAGATGTTCGGCGCACTGGGCAAGCAGCCGGTCGAGATAGACCTCGTCAACTCGTTCGGGCGAAAACACGGCTTCGGCGATGCCTTGCGCAGGGTCCTGGTCGAAATTTATGTTGGCCGTCCCGAAAGCCAGGTCGAGATCGGCGACGACCACTTCCGACTTGAACAGCGATGACATCGCCCACGCTACATTGTGGGCGATGGTCGAGGAGCCGACGCCGCCCTTGGCGCCGATGAAGGCGATCGAGCGGCCGATCGGCTCGGCTTCCGGATCGACGAAGATCGATGACACCACGGAGACGATATCGGCCATCGACACCGGTGCGATGACATATTCGGAAATACCGAAGCGAATGAGTTCGCGGTAGAGACCGACATCGTTGTAGTGGCCGATCACCACGACTTTGGAGGAGGGATCGCAATATTCTGAAAGCTGGGCAAGCTGCTCCAGCAATTGCTTCGGTTCGCTGCGCGATTCCAGCAGGATGAGGTTCGGCGTCGGCGCCGATTGATAGAATTCGATCGCCGTGGCGATGCCGCCCATATGCACTTTCAGATGCGCCTTGGCCATGCGGCGATCCTCGCCGGCCCGCTCCACCGGATGCGCGACACCTTCCGTCTCGCAAAATGCCTGGATAGAAATACGCGGCACCGGCCGCAGCGCCTGCATCGCTGCAACATCCGATTGGGAGCTGTCGCTGCCGTCTCCGGGCGTGTCGTAGGCAAGATTGCTCATCGTCATGCTCTTTTCCGTGACTTCTCTTTCCGGTCTCTACGCGGGACCGGCGCTCCTAATACGTCACTTCCGAACTGCCGAGGAACTCGTCCGAAATACCTCTGCCGCGATAGACGTCGATCACCGCGCCGCGGTTCTCGGCGTCGATATCGGACGACTTTCTTGGCCCGAGCAGATCGGCCGGATTGGCGAGTTGCGCAGCGAGGTTGTTTTGAGAGGAGCAGCCGTAATCGGCGTAGTGCTTGTTTTCGGAGGTTGCGAGGATGTCTTCGGGCCAGCGCCCGCATTTGTCGGTCTGGGCTCTCACCGAAATATAGGAAACGCGGATAGGCGCCGAGGCTTCCGGGGAAACCGACTGGTAGGAGGTCACCACGATCCGGTTTCGCTTGATGCCGCTGGCAACCGCCAGCCTGGCGAAATCGCGCGCCGCGGCAGTCGCCGCCACCTCATTGGCCGAGCCGATCGGGGTTGCGATCGTCAGCGCCGGGGCAGCGCTCCTGTCGTAGCCGTCAAGGAAGCCCAGAAGCGTGTCGCGCTGCGAGCCGGTCATGCCGCGATCGCCGGCGCCGACCGGGAGGTCCAGCTTCTGGTTCTTCTCGGCAATCACGATCGGATGCGTGGTGCGATAATCATCGGGAATCGCCCCGACCGTGATGCTGTCGCGCTTGGCACAACCGGCGAGCGAGGCCGCGATCGCGATCGCCAGGATCGGCATTGCCGATCGGCTGATCCGCGCACCACCGGACCGCACTGTCGTGGCGACCGGTATGGCCTTCGATGCTGACTGAGACATGTCCGCTCCCCGCTTACTTGTAGATGAAGCCGACAACGCCGTGGTAGCGGCCGTTGGGCTTGTCTGTCTGCATGGTGCCGTAGACGCGGTTGACGCGGCCAAGGAACATGGCCGGGCCATCGCCGGCGGCGTTGAAATTGTCATCCGGCTTGGCCAGGTCGTTGCGCGCCACCGGCCGCGCCAGATAAGGCGTGATGATGATGACCAACTCGCTTTCGTTGCGGACGAAATCGCGGCTGCGGAACAGCGTGCCGAGCACCGGGATCTTGGTCAGTCCGGGCAAGCCGTTTACCGCCTGCCTGACGTCGTCGCGGACGAGGCCGGCTATCATCATCGATCCACCCGAAGGCAGTTCCACGGTCGTGTCGGCCAAACGTTTGCGCAGCGATATGACGTTGGTGTCTCCGAAAGAGACCGCGCCTTCGGTGGTCGGTTCGGAAACCGACGTCCTGACCTTCAGGCTGATGCGACCGGGCGACAGCACCACAGGCTGAAATTCCAGGCCGATGCCGTATTCGATTTTCTGAGCCGTCCAAACCCTGTCGGCATTCTGATTGGCATCCGACTTGGCATTTGTAACGGCGCTGACCATATTGTACTCGCCGCCGACCTTGAAGGTCGCCTTCTCACCGGAGACGGCCGTCAAAGTAGGCTCGGCCAGCGTTTTCATGACGCCGGACTGCTCCATCGCAGTGATGTAGCCCTGCAGAGCAGAGGTGGCAAAATTGACCCCCGAACTCGACAACGGCTTGCCTAGGCCGGGGAAGGTGTCACTGGTCGCATTGAAGCTGATGCCGTTGGAGCTGCCTTTGCCAACCATGTTGACGCCGAGCTGCTTCATCACCGAGCGGCTGACTTCGGCCACGGTCACCTTCAGCGTCACCTGGTCGTCGCCGATGATCTGCAGCAGGTTGACGATCTTCGAGACCCGGCGTTCGGCATCCGGATTGTTGATGTCGACGCCGCCATTAGCATTGCCGCCGGCCGCGGTCTGCGAATACTGGCCGGTCGTCGCTTCACCGCCGGACACAAAGATGGTTGCCAGATCGACGGCGCGCTTGGCATCGAGCGGCGTGTCCACCACCCCGGTCAGGACGACGTTGTCGTTCAGCAATTCGACCTTGATCTCGGCATTCGGAAGGAAGCGCTTGAGGTAGTCTTCCAATCCGGCGACGTCGCGTTCGACGGCCAGATCCAGGCTGGCAATCTGCTCGCCATTGGGACCGAAGACGAAGATGTTGGTTTCGCCCACCGACTTGCCGAACAGATAGATCCGCCTTGCGGTGCGGGTCACCGCATCGGCGACCGCAGGGTTGGCGACCAGAATGTCGTAGGCATCGCTCGGCAGATCGATGACCACCGATTTGTTGAGGCCGAGCTTGACACGTTGCGTGGCGGTCGAGGCCATGACCCGGGCGCTCTTTCCGGCGGCCTTGGCGTCGACGAGGCCACTTGCATGGGCTCCGAGAAAAAGCAGGCCGATGGCCGCAGCCATGGTGACCGGCAGTTTAGCGAGTAACCTCATTTCCTTGCCCCTACTTCGGAAACTTCGCCCGATTTGATCAACCGCACCGTTCCGCGCCGCCCATTGCCGGAAACGAGGTAGTCGGCTTCATCGGTACCCTTTTCCTTGTTGTCGGTGATTGAGCGCAGCGCCAGCGTCAGGCGATCGGCCATTTGCTGGGCGACGGTGATGATCTCGGCCTGCTGCGGCGTCAGCTCCAGCGTCGCCGTCTGTCCGACCCTGGTCTTCTTGCCTTCCTCGTCCTCCTGGATGGTTTGATCGATCGCCAGGACGCGGATGTTCTTGAGGATGGTCTCGGTGGTGAATTCGCTACCGCCGTTGCCGGTGTCGGATCTGCGGGTCATGATGACGTCGACAAAATCGTTAGGCAGGATAAAGCCGCCTGCCGACGTGTCCGCCGAGATCGCGGTGGCGACGGCACGCATGCCGGTGGGCAGGATAGAAGACATGAAGCTCTGCCCCTCGCCGATCAGCTTGGAGCGCCGCAGCGGCTCACCGGTGTACATCGCCATGCGGGCGACGGAGCCCTTCAGCTTCTCCCGCGCTTCGGGTTCGGCGGCACGGGTGATGAAATTCGCATTGATGCCATCGGACGGCCAGGACTCCCAGCTGAGATTGTTTTCAAGCGGGCTTCCCATAGGCACGTCGCCGGAAAGCACGAGCACATCCTGCAAGGCGATGGCCGGCGCCTGCGGGGCATCGACGACGACCTGCTGGGGCGGGACCGCCACCATATTCTTGGCAACATAACCTGCACCACCCGCCGCGGCCACCGCCACGCCCAGAATGATCAGTCGGGATGCTGGCATCTGTCCGAACCCTCGCCTTTAGGCAACCACCTAGCCAGGCCGGACTTTGCAGCGGCAATCGTCAAAACAAGGTTAATACAATGCTTACGATCGTGATTAATTTAAGGTTTACATAAATTGGATGGACCCGTGCTCCGACCAACAAAAGAGGCGGCCAAGCCGCCTCTTTTCAGATCGATGCAGGAGCGGCAAGGAAGGCTTGCTGTCTCAGATCGCCAGCCTTGCCAGCGCCCATACCATCAGGGGTGAGTCCGGATAGGTTAGCAGCCCGCCAATGCCGAGTGCAATGCCGTAGGGAACGCCGGTCGTGTCGTCGGCGAAATGGCGCAGGAATGGACTGTGGCTGGTGTAGATCGCCAGCGGCGATTTCCGGTAGAGGAGGATGGCGAGCGTCAGCAGTCCCCCGATAAACGCTGAGATCACGAGATACTCGACAAGGTGAGTGTTGAACCCCATCCAGACGGCGGTGCCGGCGAGCAGCTTGGCGTCGCCGCCGCCCATGCCGCCCAGTGCAAACAGACCGAACGTCACTGCCAGCACCAAGGCGCCGGCGGCGAAATGCCAGCCATAGGTTGCCCAGTCCATACCCGTCAGTGGCGCAACCACGGCAAAGACGGCCACAAGCAGCGCCGGCACCCGATTGGAGATTGTCATCGACAGCGCGTCGGAGATCGCCGCAAAAAGCATGCAAAACGGAAAGACAACGAAGATCAGCGCGTTGAGCATCGGTCTCTCATGGTTGGAAAGGCAACGATGGCTGCAGGTTAGGCGGCTTGGGTTAAGGATTGGTGAGTTCTGCTGATGCGGGGCAAATCCCGGGAAATGTCAGGGCGCCAAGCGGCGCAGCAAAGACCAAAGCCAAACGATCTTCAAAGACAAAAGGGCCGCCAGCGAGGCGGCCCTTCCAGTCTACCCGTCGAAACAGGATGCTAGACTATTACTTACAAGCAGCGTTCGTCGGATCCTTCACGCAATCCGCGATGTCCTTGAACTTGTTGTTCAGGGCATTGCCGAGCTGACCAGCGCCAACCATGATGGCAAGCGCGATGAGAGCTGCGATCAGACCGTATTCGATAGCGGTCGCGCCGGATTCGTCCTTCGCGAAACGTGCGATGAGATTAGACATTCGAGAGCTCCTACTCCACGTGTTACAGCACTTCCGTCAACTTCTGTGGTGGTTGATCGGATGCTGCCAATCTACGGAGAAGCTCTTTCAATCGGCTTAATAAACAGCCTTACCGATTCCTTTCCCGCTTCGAACAGCTTGCGTGGTTAACCGTAAACTAAACGCTGGAAAGTAGCTCGCCTGCCCGTGAAAAGCTGTAATCTCACGGCTATCGGCAGGATGCATTGTTATATTAGCTGGCAGCAAGATTGGTGCGAATACCCCGGCGACGGTCAAGGTTTAACCGTTGGTTCACCAATCTCCTTCATGTTTCTTTGAACAAGTTTTGCCGCTGTGGAGCGCCTTGATGACTGCCATGAAATCGTCATTCCTGCTTGTCGCGCTTCTCGCCGTCCCGGCTTTTGTGCTGCCGGCCAAGGCCGGAGCCGGCATCGAAGTGACGATGAATCAGGCCAAGATCGTCAAACTGACACGCCCCGCCGACACCATCGTCGTCGGCAATCCGGCGATTGCCGACGCCTCCGTCCAGGATGCATCGACGATCGTGCTGACCGGCAAGGGGTTCGGCGTCACCAATCTGGTTGTCCTCGACCA
The DNA here is from genome assembly GCF_057786115.1 of Mesorhizobium sp. P170090. Classification (NCBI taxonomy): domain Bacteria; kingdom Pseudomonadati; phylum Pseudomonadota; class Alphaproteobacteria; order Hyphomicrobiales; family Phyllobacteriaceae; genus Mesorhizobium; species Mesorhizobium sp. P170090. The sequence continues at coordinate 1,580,765 of NZ_JBYNWH010000001.1, read as the reverse complement.
CGATGGCAGCCCGATCGTCGACGAGCAGGTGACCGTGGTGCGCCAGGACGCGTCGTCCGTGCGTATCTACAGGCGCGCCTCGGTACAGACCATGTCCTGCACGCCCTATTGCGAAAGCTCGTACAAGAGCGACTCGGAAAAGTCGTCCGAAGCCGAGATGAGCGCTGGGCAGTAAGCGCCTCAGTTGGCTTGATTGTCTCGGGAAAGCCGCGTCGGTTAGCGGCCGGTTAATGTCGCCTGGTCGAATTTAACGGTCATTCAAACCGGAGCTAAATGGGTTCTTGATAGTGGTGCTGACGGTACCGCATCAGGATCGGTAGAAACGGGATAGGGGCGACGTTTTGGACGAGGATTCAGAACGCGAGATCTGCAAGGTCAAGGCAGGGCGCGTGACGTTTGCCCGTCTTTTCCTTGGTGATCGGCGCGGCAGCACGGCGATAGAATTCGCGATGCTTGCGTTACCGTTTGCGGCTCTCGTCTTCGCCATCCTCGAGAGCTGCGTTTCATTTGCCGGACAGGAGGTGATGGCCAACATCACCGATGATATCGCCCGTCAGTTGCGTACTGGCCAGTTGAGGCAAGCCGATGTGACGGAAGAGAAGCTGAAGGGCTTGGTCTGCGCCAGACTCGAGATCATTGTCGCGAAGGGTTGCCCCGGTTTGCTGGTGGATCTGCGCCCGTTCAAGACCTTTGCCGGGGCAGCCAGTGCGGGTTTCACGATTTCCGGCTCGACCATCACGCTGACGGGCAAGGATCCGGATACAGGCAAGGACCCGGCTTTCGGGACCCCTACAATAGGTCCGGCAGAATCAAAGAACATGCTGCGGGTCTTTTACCCTTGGCCGGTCATGACCGATTTCATGGCTCAATACATGTCGAATATGGATGGCGGCAAGACTCTGCATTACGCGACGACAACGTGGCAAAACGAGCCATTCGACAACTGAGTTTGCACGTGTAAGCAAAAGGAAAAGTGCATGTTTCGTGCGGGGGCACATCCGGGGATGTCGGTTGTCTGGAAGAGAGCGGCGCGGTTTTTTTCCGATCGGCGCGGCATAGCGGCCGTCGAGTTTGCCCTCATCGTGCCTGTCTTGCTGATCATGTATTTCATTACCATGGAGGCCTCGCAAGCCATCGAGGCCAGCAAGAAGGTCAGCCGCATCAGCTCCATGGTTGCCGACCTCGTCACGCAGCAAACGTCGGTGGTCAACGCAGATCTCACCGACATCATGAAGATCGGCAACTCCAGCCTTCAGCCTTACAACCGCTCGGTCGCCAATATCTCCATTACGGCAATCGACATCAGAACCGACCCGAACAATCCGATACCGCAAGCAAAGGTGGCGTGGTCCTGGAGCGTGCTGGATGGGAAGACTGGCCGCGACTCCAACCCGACAACTTCCACCACCGTTCCGGCGACGCTCAATGTTGCGGGGACTTTCCTCATTCGTGTCAAAACCACTCTAGCATACCAACCGATCATCTCCTGGTCGGAAGGCTCCGAAAAGCCGCTCGGATTTATCTCGGCCTTCAACAAAGGCAAGATAACGATGAGCGAAACCTACTATCTCAGGCCGCGCCGGGCCACGTCGATCCCCTGCAGCGATTGCTGAAGCAGTTCTACCCATTCAACCCGGGTTCATTGCGCGCCGCTGTCGGTGCTGCCCGACACCAGGCGCACGATGGAAGCGGCCATCGCATAGTCACTCGCAGCGGCGAGCGTGAACCCTCCCGAATGTTTCGATTCCACGAAATCGTAGACTTCCGGCGACTGCGATCTGAGATTGGTGAGGAAGACGGTCAGTCGGCGTTTGGCTTCGGGGTCGAGATCGCTGCGGACGGCGTGAGGGCCGTATCTGAGCACGCCGGAGGTCCAGATGATCTGGAGCGCGGCTTCTGGAATGCCCGCCGCCTCCAGTCGCGCCGCCGTGCCGTCCGGATCAGCCGGCTGATCGCCAGCAATCGCCGTCCGGTTTTCCGCCGTGGCCCGCTCCCAGCCGAACACGGCATCGGCCTGGCCATCGGCCAGCATCGCTTCTGCGGCGGCAGCCGAGCCGGCATGAGCGAGGAATGGCGCATCCTGGCTGATCTTGATGCCGTCGGCTGCCAGCCCGGCGAGCGGTAGAAGCGAACCGCCGACATTGTCGGAAGGCGCCATGGCAATGCGGTGCGTTTCCAGGGCCGCGAGATCGGAAAGCCTGCCGTCGCGCGTCAAAAGCACGGAGCGGATGCCCGTGGCACCGTCGGCATCGACCGGCGCCACAAGAGGTTCGACGCAGCCGCAGCGCTCCGAGGCGGTGGCGTAGGCGGTCGCCGAATAGACCGCGTACTGAATCCGGCCATTGGCCTGTGCCTCGATCAGCGCCGCATAGTTATGCGCGACGACGAATTCCACCTTCATGCCGAGCGCCTTGCCGTAGGCGTCTGTCAGCAAGGCCAGACCCGGAACCGTGTTGCCGGCGCCCGGCTCGGCAACGATGCCGATCCGAAACGTGCCGATCTCGTCGCGCCAGTCGGCGTGCGCCGCGAGCTGCGAGGCCAGCAGCGCTACAGTGGTCGCCAGTGCACTCCAACCGAGGTCAGCCCGTCTCATCGATCCATGCCCCGCACGCCGTTCCTTGAAGCGCATCGCATGTCTCAAGGATGCGTACACCACGCCTGCCCGACTTCGCGACTATCGCGCCAGGCCGTTGCCGCCTGGTTTACGATTTGCCAATGCCGCGACGGGACCTTATGTCTGGTCAACCAGACTGGCAATGACGGCACCGATGGCACGCGCTTTCCTCTTCGTTCTCGATTCTTTCGGCATTGGCGGCGCCGCCGATGCCGAACGCTATGGCGACGCCGGCTCGAACACATTCGGACATATCGCGCTGGCCTGCGCGGAAGCCCGCGCCGATCGCGAGGGCCTGCGCGAGGGACCGCTGAAGGTGCCCACCATGGTTTCGCTCGGTCTCGGCCGCGCAGCAGAAACCGCAACCGGCTTCCACTTCGACAGCAAAGCCGCTGTTTCAGCCTCCGCTTTCCACGGCGCCGCGCAGGAGATTTCGAGCGGCAAGGATACGCCGTCGGGTCACTGGGAAATCGCAGGTCTGCCCGTGCGGTTCGACTGGGGCTATTTCCCCGATAAGGTGCCCGCCTTCCCTGCCGAACTGACCGAAGCGATGATCCGCGAGGGCAAGGTGCCGGGCATTCTCGGCAACTGCCATGCACCCGGCACCGAGATCATCGAGCGCTTTGGCGAGGAGCATATCCGCACCGGCCAGCCGATCTGCTACACCTCGGTCGATTCCGTCCTGCAGATAGCAGCGCACGAAGTTCATTTCGGCCTGGAGCGGCTCTACGAGTTCTGCAAGACGGTACGCCGGCTGGTCGATCCGCTGAAAATCGGACGGGTGATCGCACGGCCTTTCCTGGGCGAAACATCAGCCACCTTCGAGCGCACCTACAACCGCCATGACTACGCCGTGCCGCCGCCTGAGCCGACGCTGCTCGACCGCTTGACCGGGCGCGGCAGCCGGGTGATCGCGGTCGGCAAGATCGGCGACATCTTCGCCCACCGCGGTATCTCGGAAGTACGCAAGGCGCCCGGCAACATGGCAATGTTCGACAAGGCGCTGGGCGCGATGGACGATGCCGGCGACGGCGACCTGGTGTTCGCCAATTTCGTCGACTTCGACACCGAGTTCGGCCATCGCCGCGACGTCGCCGGCTATGCTGCGGCGCTCGAAGCCTTCGACCGCCGGCTGCCCGAGGCACTGGCAAAGCTGAAGCCGGGCGATCTGCTCATCCTCACCGCCGACCATGGCAACGATCCGACATGGCGTGGCACCGACCACACGCGCGAACGCGTCCCGGTCATCGGCACCGCACCAGGTCTCACGGGCGGCGACATCGGGCTCAGGACCACCTTCGCCGATATCGGTGAGACGGTCGCCGAACACCTCAAGCTGGCGCGCGGCCGCCACGGCGCTTCCTTCCATGCGGCGATAGGCGGCCATGCCTGAACTGCCCGAGGTCGAAACCGTCCGGCGCGGCCTGCAGCCGGTTCTGGAAAGCGCGCGGATCGTACGCGTCGAGGCGCGCCGGCCCGATCTCAGATTTCCGTTTCCGGCGAAATTTGCGCAGCGGCTGACCGGCAAGACGGTCATCGCGCTTGGCCGCCGCGCCAAATATCTCACCATACACCTGGACGATGGCCCGGTGCTGATCTGCCATCTCGGCATGTCGGGCTCGTTCCGCATCGAGACCGCCGATGAGAAAGAGACGCCCGGCACGTTCCATCAAGAGCGCTCGAAGGATGCCAAGCACGACCATGTGGTGTTCCATGTCGTGTCGCCTGTCGGCGTCCAGTCTCGCGTGGTCTTCAACGACCCGCGTCGCTTCGGCTTCATGCTGTTTGCGGAAGGCCTGGCCGACGCGCATCCGATGCTGGCGGGACTGGGCGTCGAGCCGACCGGCAATGCGCTGGAAGGCGCCCTGCTCGCCTCTCTGCTGAAGGGCCGCAGATCGCCGTTGAAGGCGGCGCTGCTCGACCAGAAGCTGATTGCCGGGCTCGGCAATATCTATGTGTCGGAAGCGCTGTGGCGCGCCGGCCTTTCGCCATTGCGCGAGGCAGGCACCATCGCCGGGACCAGCAAGAAGGCCAAGGAACAGAGCGAACGACTGGCCGAGGCAATCCGTTCGGTGATCGCCGATGCGATCGCCGCCGGCGGGTCTTCGCTGCGCGACTATGTGCACACAGACGGGTCGCTGGGCTATTTCCAGCATTCCTTCGCGGTCTACGATCGCGAAGGCGAGCCCTGTCCGACGCCCGGCTGTCGCGGCCACATCGAGCGCATCGTGCAAAGCGGCCGCTCGACCTTTTATTGCCGGACCTGCCAGCGGTAAGCTAGACGGTCCTTCAGTGCCGCAACCAGGAGGCCAGCCCATGAGCTATGAAACCATCATCGTCGAGACGCGCGGCAAGGTCGGCCTGATCACGTTGAACCGGCCCAAGGCGCTCAACGCGCTGAACGCGCAGGTGCTGGCGGATTTGCTGACGGCGGCAAAGGGGTTCGACGCCGATCCCGGCATCGGCGCCATGGTCATCACCGGTTCCGAGAAGGCTTTTGCGGCGGGCGCCGACATCAAGGAAATGCAGGCCGTCACCTACGCGGAGGCCTATGTGCAGGATTTCTTCGTCGGCTGGGAAGAGTTTACCCGTGCGCGCAAGCCGATGATCGCGGCGGTCGCCGGCTATGCACTGGGCGGCGGCTGCGAACTGGCGATGATGTGCGATTTCATCATTGCCGCCGACACGGCGAAATTCGGCCAGCCCGAAATCACGCTCGGCGTCATTCCCGGCATGGGCGGGTCGCAACGGCTGACCCGCTTTGTCGGCAAGTCGAAGGCCATGGACATGTGCCTGACCGGTCGGATGATGGATGCCGCCGAAGCCGAGCGCAGCGGCCTGGCCTCGCGCGTCGTGCCGGCCGGCGAGTTGATCGAGGAGGCGATGAAGGCCGCGGCCAGGATATCAGAGTTTTCACTGCCATCGGTGATGATGGCCAAGGAGGCAGTCAACCGCGCCTACGAGACGACGCTGGCGGAGGGACTGCGCTTCGAACGCCGGCTGTTCCACTCGCTGTTTGCGCTCGACGACCAGAAGGAAGGGATGGCCGCCTTTGCCGAGAAGCGGAAGCCGAATTTCACCAATCGCTAGAGTGGCGGCGGCGAGGACCAAAAAGAAGCCAAAGCGGCGTTGACGCGCCGGAAAAGCTGAACTATAAGCCGCTCCAACCGAGGCGGCCGTTGGCTGCCCGTTTGTTTTTTGCGCCCTGCGGCATCCCGCATGCGCCCACCAGATCAGAAGAGAGGCATCATGGCCAATACCTCCTCGGCCAAAAAGGCAACGCGCAAGATCGCCCGCCGCGCAGCGATCAACAAGAACCGCCGCTCGCGCGTGCGTACATATGTCCGCCAGGTCGAAGAGGCACTGGCTGCCGGCGACAAGGCAGCCGCGCTGGAAGCCTTCAAGACCGCAGAGCCGGAATTGATGCGCGCCGCGACCAAGGGCGTGATCCATAAGAATACGGCATCGCGCAAGGTGTCGCGTCTGGCTCACCGCCTCAAGGTGCTGTCGGCCTGATTGACCGTTCCTGAACTGTCGTTCTTTCAAACCCGGCCAATCGCGCCGGGTTTTTTCGTTTGCCGGCAAGCACTTAAAAAGAACGGCCGCAAAGCATGCCCGAGCCGCATTCCAGAGTCCGGAATGCTTTGCCGGCACATACACTCCCACTGATATTCCAATCCGCCGAAACGGCCCACGCCAATAAATTTGGCTGTCACAAATTGCTGATATTTTTCAGTGGCTTGCTGGAAGTGATCCACAGCTTGTTCACATCGCCTGTGGGCGACAGGCAGCAAGTTGGTGTCAAGCGAATTATTTCAGAAAATTTCAAACCGCACAGCCATTTTCATATTCGCGGCAAAAGGGTTTGAATCCCAATGGCTTTGTCAAAATATGCGCTTCCAGCACGGAGCCCGAACCGTTGTTCACTAACCAGATTCCTTAAAAATCCGTTAGAGGTGGCCTTGCCCTATCCACAGCGATTTCGGTAATGTCGGTCTATCGAAAGGGACGGGCCATTAGCCCTTAACCCAGCCTGAATCGGCCAGCTAACAGTGGCAGAATTCATGACGTGGATCAATTCCGCGAACGGGTATGGCTTGCCTTTTCGATACGATAGGGGACTGGCGTAATTGTACATGGCAGCTTGATGGCGCACCGGCGTTTTCGCCGGGTAGCACCGCTTTGCCCGAACATGTCAGACGGACTGGCTTTAAGCAGCCGGGACCCATCCCATTCTGACGAGGCAACGTCATCCGCCGGCGGCGGCGGTGGTGTTGTAGCGAAGATACGGTCGCCGGAAACATGGGTGCAGGAGGCGCACTCCCGGCGGAAAAAAGGTACAAAGGAAAAGGGACGCACAATCATGCAGAGCGGCATCGAGCGGGAGCTTACGGGCGACCTGCCATTTCCCGGAACATTGGTCGGAGCGCACGATATGGCGGCTTCCAGCGACGCGGAACAGAAGTTCGACCGGGTCAAGGCCCAGTTGAAGGCGCGCCTGGGAACCGAGGTCTATTCGAGCTGGTTCGGCCGTATGAAGGTGGCTGAGGCTTCCCGGGGCATTGTACGCATCTCGGTGCCCACGGCCTTCCTGCGCTCGTGGATCAATGGCCATTATCTCGATCTCATCGCCGATCTGTGGAAGCACGAGGATCCCGAAATCCTCAAGATCGAGATGGTCGTGCGCACCGCGACCCGTCCTGCCCGCAATGGCGTCGAACCCGAGGCCGTGCCGGCGCGCAAGATGACCAAGCATACGCAGACCGCATTGGCGGCCGGCACGGTCGGCCCCGGCAGGGTGGAGCGGGCGCCCGCCCCTCGTCCCGGCACGCCGATCGAGAGCGAATTCCGGCACAATGTGCTGGGGTCGCCGCTCGACCCGCGCTACACGTTCGGCTCCTTCATCGAAGGCCCGTCGAACCGGGTGGCTTTCGCCGCAGCCAAAGCCGTGGCGGAATCGCAGTCGAGCGCGGTGCGCTTCAACCCGCTGTTCCTTCATGCGACCGTCGGGCTCGGCAAGACGCACCTTTTGCAGGCGATTGCGGCCGAATCCCTGAAACAGAACCCGAAATCGCGCGTCGTCTATCTGACGGCCGAATATTTCATGTGGCGCTTCGCCACCGCGATCCGCGACAACAATGCGCTGACGCTGAAGGAACAGCTGCGCGACATCGACCTCTTGATCATCGACGACATGCAGTTCCTGCAGGGCAAGTCGATCCAGCACGAATTCTGCCATCTCATCAACATGCTGCTCGACAGCGCCAAGCAAGTGGTGGTTGCCGCTGACAGGCCGCCGTCGGAACTGGAATCGCTGGAACCGCGGGTGCGCTCGCGCCTCAATGGCGGTGTCGCGCTGGAAATGTCGGCGCCGGACTTCGCCATGCGCATAGGCATGCTCAAACTTCGGCTTGCCACCGCCAAGGTTGACGATGCATCGCTCAATATTTCGGAGGAGATCCTCAACCATGTCGCCCGCACGGTGACCGGCAGCGGTCGTGAGCTGGAGGGCGCGTTCAACCAACTGCTGTTTCGTCAGTCGTTCGAGCCGGCGATCACCATCGACCGCATCGACGAGATCCTGGGGCACATCTATCGCTCTGGCGAGCCGAAGCGGGTGCGCATCGAGGACATCCAGCGCATCGTGGCGCGCCACTACAATGTGTCGAAGACCGAGTTGCTGTCCAACCGGCGAACGCGCACCATCGTGAAGCCCAGGCAGGTCGCCATGTACCTGTCGAAGGTATTGACGCCGCGCTCGCTGCCGGAGATCGGCCGGCGGTTCGGCGGGCGCGACCACACCACGGTGCTGCATGCGGTGCGCAAGATCGAGGACCTTTCCGGCGTCGACAACACGCTGGCGCAGGAACTGGAACTGTTGCGCAGGCTGATCAACGACCAAGCCTGATCGGCGCGGCAAACGGTCGTCGCGCTTTAAATTTTCTTGTTTTGATGCATGTCGTTGTCCCAAAACCGCTGCGCAGTTTTCGGCGACATGCATCGGTTGCCGGCCAACGTCCGCTTTATCCCCAGAAAGCCCGCTTAACCGGCGCGAACCGGTGGCCCGGACTTGCGTTTGCTGGCTTTTTCCTGTCAGTTTGCATAGATTCTGAGCCTGTTCAGACCTTTCGCGGGGCGCCGCCCACTGGTGACCCGTCCATTCATTCAAGCGAGCCTGTTTCGTCATGCGTGTTATCCTGGAACGGTCCAATCTCCTGAAGTCGCTCAACCACGTTCATCGCGTGGTCGAGCGGCGCAATACCATACCGATCCTGTCGAACGTGCTGCTCAGCGCCGAGGGCGCCAGCCTTGAAATGAAAGCCACCGACCTCGACCTCGAAGTGACCGAAGCGACGCCGGCAAAGGTCGAGCGCGGCGGGGCGACGACGGTTCCGGCGCACCTGCTCTACGACATCGTGCGCAAGCTGGCCGACGGCGCCGAAGTGATGCTGAAGACCGACGAGGACGGCAACGCCATGACGGTAACGTCGGGCCGCTCGAGCTTTCGCCTGCAATGCCTGCCGCAGTCCGATTTCCCGGAGCTTTCGGCGGGATCCTTCTCACACATCTTCCGGCTCGATTCCGTCGCCCTGAGAGGCCTTATCGAAAAGACCCAGTTCGCCATCTCCACCGAAGAGACGCGCTACTATCTCAACGGCATCTACCTGCACACGCATGAAACTGGCGGCAAGCTGAAGCTGCGTTCGGTGGCGACCGACGGCCACCGCCTGGCGCGCGCCGAGATCGACGCTCCGGCCGGGTCCGAAGGCATGCCGGGCATCATCATTCCGCGCAAGACGGTCAGCGAATTGCAGAAGCTGGTCGACGATCCCGATGTCGCGGTGACCACCGAATTGTCCGACACCAAGATCCGCTTCACCATCGGCAGCGTGGTTCTGACCTCGAAGCTGATCGACGGCACTTTCCCGGACTACCAGCGCGTCATTCCGACCGGCAACGACAAGAAGCTGATCATCGACCGCCAGAGCTTCGCCGCCGCCGTCGATCGCGTCTCGACCATTTCCTCCGAGCGCGGCCGCGCGGTGAAGCTTTCGATCTCCGAAGGCCAGGTGACGCTTGCCGTCAACAATCCGGATTCGGGCAGCGCCACCGAGGAACTGGCCGCTGATTACTCCTCAGACCCGATCGAGATCGGCTTCAACGCCAAATATCTGCTCGACGTCGCTGCTCAACTGACCGGCACGGAAGCCAAGTTCATGCTGGCCGATGCCGGTTCGCCGACGCTGATCCACGACATGGCCGATGAGACCGCGCTCTACGTGCTGATGCCGATGCGGGTGTAGCAGCCGCACTGCGGCACACTGCAGCAGAATTGATTGCGGCGACTTCTACAGGCGGATAGCGGTTGCCGGAACAAAGTCACATAAGGAAGCTAACACTTACGAATTTCCGCAACTATGCGGCGCTGTCGATCGGCTTTTCCCCCGGCCCTGTGGTGTTTTCCGGCGACAATGGCGCCGGCAAGACCAATCTTCTGGAAGCCATCTCCCTGCTGACGCCGGGCCGCGGCCTGCGCCGTGCGCCCTATGTCGACGTGGCCCGCGAAGGCGGCGATGGCGGCTTTGCGCTCCACGCAAGGCTCGACGGGCCGGAGGGACAGGTCGAGATCGGCACCGGCATCACCGGGGGTGAAGCGGCCGGCGAGGGCGGTCGCAAGGTGCGCATCAATGGCGCGCCGGCACGGTCGGCAGACGCCATGCTGGAATGGCTGCGCGTCGTCTGGCTGACGCCGGCCATGGACGGCCTGTTCCCCGGACCTGCCGCCGACCGGCGGCGCTTTCTCGACCGGCTGGTTTTGGCTGTCGATCCCGGCCACGGCCAGCGTGCGCTCGATTACGAGAAGGCGATGCGCGGACGTAACCGCTTGCTTACGGAAGGCTCGCGCGATGGCGCCTGGTTCGACGCCATCGAGATGCAGATGGCCGAAACCGGCGTGGCGATCGCGGCTGCGCGCGCCGAACTGGTACGCCTGCTTACCGCCATGATCGACAGGCTGCATTCCAGCGGGCCGTTTCCGCAGGCCGACATCAGCCTCTCCGGCGACCTTGAAAGCGACGTCGCCACAGCACCCGCCGTGGACGTCGAGGAACGCTATCGCGCCGCCCTTGCCGACGGCCGCGAGCGCGACCGCGCCGCCGGACGCACGTTCGATGGCCCGCACCGTTCGGATCTGCTGGTGCGCCACCGCCCCAAGGCGATGCCGGCCGCACTCTGCTCGACCGGAGAGCAGAAGGCGCTGCTGGTCGGCATCGTGTTGTCGCACGCAAGGCTGACCGGCGAGATGTCGGGGATGACGCCGATCCTGTTGCTCGACGAGATTGCCGCGCATCTCGATGCCGGCCGGCGCGCCGCGCTGTTCTCGATCCTGGAAGAGCTGAGCTGCCAGGCCTTCATGACCGGAACCGACGCCGCGCTGTTTTCCAGCCTGAGGGGACGCGCGCAGTTCCTCACCGTCGACCACGGCACGGTTGGGCCAACCGAAGAGACCTGACAAGCTTTTTGCTCCGCTATATGGTCCGGCAATGACCCCTGCCGCCCTCACCGACGAAGAGCTCGAACGCTATGCCCGCCACATCGTGCTGCCCGAGATCGGCGGCGCCGGCCAGCAGAGGCTGAAGCGGGCGCGGGTACTGGTGATCGGCGCCGGCGGCCTCGGCGCGCCGGTGCTGGAATATCTCGCTGCCGCCGGCGTCGGCACGCTTGGAATCGTCGACGACGATATTGTCTCGCTGTCCAATCTGCAGCGGCAAGTGATCCACGCCACCCATACGGTCGGCACGGCGAAGACCGAGAGCGCCAAAGCAGCGATCGCCCGGATCAATCCCCATGTCGCGGTGGAATTGCACGATTTCAGGCTGACGGCCGACAATGCTGCCGTTCTCGTCGCGCGCTACGACGTGGTCGTCGACGGCTCCGACAATTTCGAGACGCGCTATGTGGTGGCGGATGCCTGCGCGGCGGAAAAGCGGCCGCTCGTGCATGCCGCCGTCGGCCGCTTCGACGGCTCGGTGACGGTGTTGATGCCGTTCGGGACCGGCGCCGACGGCAGACCGAACCCTGGATATCGCGACCTCTTTCCTGAAGCGCCGCCGGAAGGACTGGTGCCGTCCTGCGCGGTGGCCGGGGTCGTCGGTGCGCTGACCGGCGTCATCGGCACCTTGCAGGCAATGGAAGCCATCAAGCTGATCACCGGTATCGGCGAACCACTGGTCGGCCGGCTGCTGCTCTACGATGCGCTGTCGGCGCGCTTCGACACGATCCGCTACAAGAGAAGCTGACCGCATGGATCAGCCTGCCAGTGTTTTGGTCACGCAGTTCGCCCCCGGCTTCGACCGCTGGGACGAACTGCTCAGCCTGATCATGCGCGCCTTTGCACCGATGGACGGCGTCATCGACCCGCCCTCCTCTGCGCATCTGCTGTGCGTCGAAAGCCTGAGGGACAAGGCTGGGCGGGAAACGGTGTTCGTGGCTCTGCAGGGCGGCCAGATCGCAGGCTGCGTTTTTGCGCTGGAGAGACCCGATGATTTCTATATCGGCAAGTTCGCCGTCGAACTCGGGCTTCAGGGCCAAGGCATCGGCAGACGATTGATGCAGGCTGTCGAGGACCTTGCCCGCAACCGCAACAAACCCGCCATCGAACTGCAGACGCGGGTCGAGCTCACGGCAAATCACGCAACCTTTGCGCGTCTCGGCTTCCGCGAAACCGCGCGCACGGCGCATGACGGTTATGACCGGCCGACCTCGATCACCATGCGCAAGGAGTTCGCGTGAGCCTCGCCCTCAGCGCACAGGAGCAGACAATCGCCTCCGGCCATGACGGGGCGGCGATGGCGATGCGCATCGTTGCCGAAAGCGCTGCGCTGCTCGGCGCGCCGCGACTGATCCCGATCGCCTCGACGCATATAGACGGCGCGCTCTATCACGGCGATTCCGGCACGCTGTTTGCCGAAAGGCTGGTCGATGGCGGCGCCAGGGTCGCGGTGCGCTCGACGCTCAATGTCGGCGCGCTCGACCTGATGGGCTGCTCGCGCGTGCGCCTCGAAGAGCCGGCGCGCGGCATGGCGCGACGAATGATGGAGGCCTACCGCAAACTGGGCTGCGAGCAGAGCTGGACCTGCGCGCCCTATCAGGCCGGCCACAGGCCAGCGCTTGGCAGCGATGTCGCCTGGGGTGAATCCAACGCGGTGGTGTTCTGCAATTCGGTGCTGGGGGCACGCACCAACCGCTATGGCGACTTCCTCGACATCGCCTGCGCCATATCGGGCCGCGCGCCGGATTACGGCCTGCATCGCCCCGAGAACCGGCAGGCACGGCTGGTGTTCGATGTGTCCGGCCTCTCCGCCTCGTTCCTTGGTTCGGAGATCGCCTGGCCGGTGCTGGGCAACCTCTACGGCCGTGAGGTCGGCAACGCGGTCGGCGTCGTCACCGGCATATCCAGCCATCCCGGCGAGGATGCGCTGAAGGCCTTCGGCGCGGCGGCGGCATCGTCGGGCGCCGTCGGCCTGTTCCATATCGCTGGGGTAACGCCAGAAGCGCCCGACGCCGAGACCATCCTGGTGGGCGGCAGGCCGGAAACGATGATCCGCGTAACGCCGGAGATGGCCATGAAGGCCCGCGCCGGCCTGTCCACCGCAGCCACGCAGACCGCCATCGATGCCGTGGCGATCGGCAGTCCGCATCTGTCTTTGGCCGAATTCGATGCACTTGAGCGGCTGATTGGCGGGCGGCGGCTCAGCGTGCCGATTTACGCCTGCACCGGCCGCCACGTGCTCACCAGGCTGGAGCAGAACGGCAAGCGCAAGATGCTCGAAGCCAGCGGCGTCATCATCGTCGCCGACACCTGCGTGGTGGTGACGCCGATCCTGCCGAATCTGGCCGGCGGCGTGCTGATGACCAATTCGGGAAAATTCGCGCACTACGCGCCGGGCAATACCGGTTACGCCGTGCTTTACGGCTCGCTGGCCGACTGCGTGGAAAGCGCGGTTGCCGGTAAGCCCAGGTTTACGGATATCGCCGCATGAGCGCCGTCGCTGAAATCCTGGTGCCGGGCAGCGGAGGCGAAGGGCTGGCCTTGGTGCTGACGGCGCCGATCAGCTTCTGGGGCGGCGTCGATCCGAAGAGCGGCCGCATCGCCGATGTCCGTCACCCGCAGCATGGCGAGACCATTTCCGGGCGTGTGCTGTTCCTGCCCGGCACGATCGGCTCGTCCTCAGCGTCAGCCGTGCTGATGGAACTCGTCCACAATGGCCATGCGCCGACGGCACTCGTGCTGCACGAGCCGGACGCGATCCTGCTGCTTGGCTTGATTGTGGCCAGGGAAATGGGCTGGCCGACGCCGGTAGCGCTCAGGCTCAGGCGCGACGCTTTTGAGGCCTATCGCGGCAAGCGTGTGAGTGTCGCGGCGGATGGCGCCCTCACAACCGCATCCTGAACGCGGCCCGCTTCAAGTCCGTAGCGGCAGCACGCGGTCCGGCGGCCGGTGGCCGTCGAAGAAGGCGCGGATGTTGATGATCACCTTCTCGCCCATGTCGATGCGGCCCTCGATCGTCGCAGAACCCATATGCGGCAAAAGCACGACTTTGTTCTTGGCGGCAAGCTTCAGCAGTTTCGAGTTCAGCGCCGGTTCGTGCTCGTAGACGTCGAGGCCGGCGCCGGCGATCTTGCCGTCCTGGATCAGCTTGACCAGCGCTTCCTCGTCGATGATGTCGCCGCGCGCGGTGTTGACCACATAGGCGGTGGGCTGAAGCAGAGCTAGGCGCCGCGCCGAAAGCAGATGAAAGGTCGCCGGCGTCGACGGGCAGTTGATCGAGATGATGTCCATGCGGGCAAGCATCTGGTCGAGGCTTTCCCAATAGGTCGCCTCCAGCCCTTCCTCGACCGCCGGCAGCACGCGATGGCGGTTATGGTAGTGGATCGACAGGCCGAAAGCCTTGGCGCGCCTCGCAACCGCAGTGCCGATGCGGCCCATGCCGACGATACCGAGGCGCTTGCCCCAGATGCGCCGGCCGAGCATCCAGGTCGGCGACCAACCGGCCCATTTCTTGTCGCTGGTGAGCACATTGGCGCCTTCGGCCAGCCGCCGCGGCCCGGCCAGCATCAGCGCCATGGTCATGTCGGCCGTATCTTCGGTCAGCACGTTCGGCGTGTTGGTGACGGTAATGCCTTTCTTGGCCGCCGCCGCCACATCGATCTTGTCGACGCCATTGCCGAAATTGGCGATCAGCTTGAGATTGTCGCCGGCCTGGGCAATTAGCGCCGCATCGATCTGGTCGGTGATGGTCGGCACCAGCACATCGGCTTCCTTGATCGCCGCGACCAGCTCCGGCTGCGTCATCGGGCGGTCCTCGACATTCAGCCTGGCGTCGAAGAGTTCGCGCATGCGGGTCTCGACCGGATCGGGCAGCTTGCGCGTGATGACGACGAGAGGCCGTTTTTTGCCTGCCATTGTTTCCTCGAACCCGATCTCGTTGAGACCTCTTTAACCAAGACAGGCGAAACTGAATACCGGTCGCGGTGCCTGCCACTCCTGTAACAAGCGGTGCCGCCGAAGACAAAGAAAAAGGGGCGCCCGGACCAAAGGGCACGCGCCGAAAGGAATGAAAGTGTCTGGTTTCGCGTCGCTTCGCCTGATCCTCAGCGCAGCGCTTCTCGGCGCTCTCCTGCATTCCCCGCAAGCCGCGGCGCAAGGTGCCGCCGCACCTGTGCAGACGGTCACGCTCGGGCCGAGCGGCCTGCCGCTGCCGCGTTTCGTCAGCCTGAAATCGGCTCGCGTCAACTCGCGCGTTGGCCCCGGCGCCAACTATTCCGTCGACTGGATGTACACAAAGGCCGGCCTGCCGATGGAAATCATCCAGGAATTCGATACCTGGCGGCGGGTGCGCGATGCCGATGGCTCGGAGGGTTGGATCAACCAGTCGCTGCTGTCCGGCCGCCGGACCGCGATCGTCGCCCCTTGGCAACGCACCAAAGGTGGCCGAATCAATCTGCTCGACGATGCCGATAAGGACGCCAGCGTCATCGCCATCATCGAGCCGGGCGTTACGGGCACGATCAAAACCTGCGATGGCCAGTGGTGCGAAATGACCTTCGACGGCCACACCGGCTGGATCGCCCAGTCGCAGGTGTGGGGCGCCTATCCCGGCGAGCACGTCAAGAATTGAGATTGCTGGAGGCCTAACGGCCGATACGGCCGAGATGGGTGTCCTGAAAACCGGCCGACAGTTTGAGACCGTAGCCGAGCGCGCGGTCGACGGCGATGTGGATGATCCAGATCAGACCAATCGCGGTCGCCGTCGAATTGGCCAGAACATATCCGGCGAGCGCCAGCAACAGCGGGACGATCAATATGTGCAAGGCATTGTAAGCGACAGCGCCGATCCGTGCCCCGGCGAGATAGCCCAGCATCGACAGGTCTGGCGCCAGGATAAGCAGGGCGAACAGCCACCAGGAAACGCCTGACGCGGCATAGGCGACTATAGCCACGACCGCGACCGCAACCCATTCGAGCCGGATTGCAAAATCGACAGGTTTCACGGGTTGGGGCTTAAACGCTGCGTTTCGGGCGCAGCCTCACCACGATGTCGACATTGGCGATCTCCATACCTGCGGGTGGCTCCGGCAGGTTGGAGACGGTCACCGGACCGCTTTCTATATCGAAGATCCTGTTTTCGCCTTCGATGTAAAAATGATGGTGATCGGAGGTGTTGGTGTCGAAATAGGTCTTGGACCCCTCGACCGCCAGGATGCGCAGCAGGCCGGCCTGGGTGAACTGGTGAAGCGCGTTGTAGACGGTGGCGAGCGAGACCGGCACGCCGGCGGCGACCGCCTCTTCATGCAGTTCCTCGGCCGAAAGGTGGCGGTCGCCCTTGGCAAACAGCAGATCGGCCAGCGCAATGCGTTGGCGTGTCGGCCTGAGGCCGGCTTCGCGAACCCGCTTGTCCACAGCGACATTTTCCTTCCGGCAGCCCAGATCCATCTATCCGTCCAAGCCCACAGTTCTGCCTCAAGACACGCCCAGAGTGGCGAAAAAACCTCATCAACCGAAACTGGATACCTCCCGACATATATTCTGTTGGCGGAATACGATCAATAGAGCGACGTGCGTCCAGTTGGACGCACTAAGTGCGCTCTATTGCTTTTTTGGCGTCGCATCGTGCTTTCCGGAATCGAGATCGATTTCGGGCCGATGCGAGAGCGCGCATTGACCCGGGCAGACGGGCGGGTTAAGCGCAAACGCCGGTTTCCGGACCGAAAGGGATTGTGTTAGGAAACCAACGACAAGGGCGCCCCACCGCCCGGGACATTATGGGGACGAGACATATGGCGGGTTCGAAATCCAGCTACGGTTATGAGGAATTGCTTGCCTGCGCCCGCGGCGAGCTGTTTGGGCCTGGCAACGCCCAGCTGCCCTATCCGCCGATGCTGATGTTCGACCGCATCACCGAGATCAGCGAGACCGGCGGCGCCCACGACAAGGGCTTCATCCGTGCCGAATTCGACATCAAACCGGACCTGTGGTTCTTCGCCTGCCATTTCATCGGCAATCCGATCATGCCGGGGTGCCTGGGCCTTGACGCCATGTGGCAATTGACGGGTTTTTACCTCGGCTGGCTCGGCGAGCCGGGCAAGGGCATGGCGCTGTCGACCGGCGAAGTGAAGTTCAAGGGCATGGTGACGCCATCGGTCAAGAAGGTCGAATACGGCATCGATTTCAAGCGCGTGATGCGCGGACGCCTGGTGCTCGGCATCGCCGATGGCTGGCTTAAGGCCGACGGCGAACCCATATACGCGGCGACAGACCTCAAGGTGGGGCTGTCCAAGCAATCGGCCGCCTGACCGGCGCCACTGCAGCAGGGCGTTCCCGGACGCGCAACGACGCTGCGGCATTTTGATTTTGCGTATGATCGCCGGCCAAAACCGGCTACGGTTTCGGGATCATCCGCTGGAAGGAGTTGCGAATGAGAAGGGTCGTCGTCACAGGCCTCGGCATCGTATCGTCGATCGGCAACAACGCCAACGAGGTGCAATCCTCGCTCCACGATGCCAAATCGGGCATCAGCTTCTCCGATTCCTTCGCCGAACACGGCTTCCGCTGCCAGGTCTGGGGCGCGCCGACGCTCGACCCGACCCCTATGATCGACCGGCGTGCCATGCGCTTCCTGAGCCAGGGCGCGGCCTGGAACCATGTCGCGATGGACCAGGCGATCGCCGACGCCGGGCTTGGCGAAAGCGACATCACCAATGAGCGCACCGGCATCGTCATGGGCTCGGGCGGCCCCTCGACCCGCACCATCGTCGAGGCGGCCGAGACCACGCTCAAGAACAACAGCCCCAAGCGCATCGGTCCGTTCGCGGTGCCGAAGGCGATGTCGTCGACCGCGTCGGCGACGCTCGCCACCTGGTTCAAGATCCACGGCGTCAACTATTCGATCTCGTCGGCCTGCTCGACCTCGGCGCATTGCATCGGCAACGCCTACGAACTGATCCAGTGGGGCAAGCAGGATGTGATGTTTGCCGGCGGCCATGAAGACCTCGACTGGACGATGTCGGACCTGTTCGATGCCATGGGCGCGATGTCGTCGAAGTATAACGATCGTGCGCCGACAGCTTCCCGCGCGTATGACGCCAATCGCGACGGCTTCGTCATCGCGGGCGGCGCGGGCGTCCTCATCCTGGAGGAGCTCGAACACGCCAAGGCGCGCGGCGCCAAGATCTACGCTGAGATCGTCGGCTATGGCGCGACGTCGGACGGTTACGACATGGTGGCGCCGTCGGGCGAAGGCGCGGTGCGCTGCATGCGCCAGGCTCTGGCGACGGTGTCCACGCCGGTCGACTACATCAACACCCACGGCACCTCGACGCCGGTCGGCGATTCCCGGGAAATGGGCGCCATCCGAGAGGTGTTCGGCGACACGATGCCGTTCATCACCTCGACCAAGTCGCTGACCGGCCATTCGCTGGGTGCCGCCGGCGTACAGGAATTGATCTACTCGATCCTGATGATGCAAGGCGGCTTCATCGGCGAGAGCGCCCATATCGAAAACCTCGATCCCGA
Source organism: Mesorhizobium sp. P170090 (assembly GCF_057786115.1). NCBI lineage: Bacteria > Pseudomonadati > Pseudomonadota > Alphaproteobacteria > Hyphomicrobiales > Phyllobacteriaceae > Mesorhizobium > Mesorhizobium sp. P170090. The sequence continues at coordinate 1,562,076 of NZ_JBYNWH010000001.1, read as the reverse complement.
ATTCGAGGGCATGCCGATCGTGCGCAAGCGCATCGACGACGCCAGGATCGACACGGTTTTGTCCAACTCGTTCGGCTTCGGTGGCACCAACGCAACGCTGATTTTCCAGCGCTATTCCGCATAAGGCCAGCGTTTTATTGTAGGGGGATTGCCGGCCATGGACGGACTGATGAAGGGCAAGCGCGGGCTTGTCATGGGCGTCGCCAACGATCATTCGATCGCCTGGGGCATCGCCAGGAAATTGTCCGAACACGGGGCGGAGCTTGCCTTCACCTATCAGGGCGACGCATTCGGGCGCCGCGTCAAGCCGCTTGCCGAGAAGCTTGGCGCGTCTCTGGTGGTGCCGTGCGACGTCGAGGACAGCGCATCGGTCGCCGCCACCTTCGAGACGCTCGGCAAGGAATGGGGCGGGCTCGACTTCGTCGTCCACGCCATCGGCTTTTCCGACAAGAACGAGCTCAAAGGGCTCTACGCCGACACCAGCCGCGACAATTTCGTCCGCACCATGGTCATCTCCTGCTACTCCTTCACCGAGGTCGCCCGCCATGCCGCCCCGCTGATGAGCGAAGGCGGCGCGATGATCACGCTGACCTATGCCGGCTCTGTCCGCGTCATGCCGAACTACAACGTCATGGGCGTCGCCAAGGCCGGGCTGGAAGCCAGCGTGCGCTATCTCGCCAACGATTATGGCCCGCGCGGCATCCGGGTGAACGGCATATCGGCGGGACCGGTGCGTACTTTGGCCGGCGCCGGAATCTCGGACGCCCGCCACATGTACTCCTACCAGCAGCGCAACTCGCCGCTGCGCCGCACGGTGACCATCGACGAGGTCGGCGGCTCGGCGCTCTATCTTTTGTCCGACCTCTCGTCAGGCGTCACCGGCGAAATCCATTATGTGGATTCCGGCTATCACATCGTGTCGATGCCAACCCTGGATGAGTTGAAGCAGACCGACAGCGTACGCGATTAACTCACCAGTAAAATTAGATGCATCGGCGGAAACTCATTTTAAGGAGATATCCGCTAGAAGTCCTATGGGCTTGGGCTCTGCGCGTTCTTGCTGGGCGCAAAGGATGCTTTAGCCTTTATGAATTTGCGCTTGATATTTCCCGAAAGTCGAGTTGATTTCGGGATCATGCGACAGGGACTGAGCAATGCCTGCTGTCAGCAACCCGAAGCGAACACCTGTGTTCCGGCTGCTCACCGTCGCCAGTTCGGGCCTTGGCAGTTTCATCCTTGGGCTTTGGGGCCTCCGGCATGGTGTCGGGGACGGCTTTGCCGGCATGCAGGCGGAAACCATGATCGGCGTCGCGTCGGCGCTATGCGCGCTGGCCGCCGCCGGTGCTGCCTTGTCCTTCTTCGCCGGCGTCGATGAATCGGTGGACTACGTTTTCAACGAAACCCATTTCGACAAGCTGACCGGGCTTTTTGCGCGGCCGGCGATGGTCGGCAGGATTGCCGACGCGGCGTCCGCGACGATCAGGACCGGTGAGCCGGTGTTCCTCATCGACATCGACATCGACCGCTTCAAGCAGATCAACGACGCCATCGGCTACAGCCATGGCGACGAACTGATCCGCGGCTTCACCAAGCGGTTGAAGGCCTGCATGCCCGAAGGCGCGGTGATGGGGCGCATCGGCGCCGGCGAGTTCGCTATCCTTGTCTGGGAACACCAACTCCAAAGGTCCATGGAAAGCACCGTCGAAACCATGATCGAGGAGATGCTGAAGCCGTACCAGCTCGATTCTCACCTGCAGTCGGTCGGCCTGTCGGTCGGCATCGTGGCGATGCCAAAGGATGGCGTCGATCCGGTCCTCATCCTGCGCCGCTCCAACCTGGCGCTGCAGAATGCCCGCGCCGGCGGCGTGGGCAACTGGTCGGTCTTCCATTCCGACATGGGCCAGGTCGCCGACTACCGCCACTGGATCGAATCCGAACTGCACATCGCCTTCGTCCGTGGCGATTTCGACCTTCACTACCAGCCGCAGCTCGACCTGCCGACCGGCCGTATCGTCGGCTACGAGGCGCTGATCCGCTGGAAGCACCCGGAACGCGGCATGATCCCGCCGATGGAATTCATTCCGATCGCCGAAGAGACCGGCATGATCCACCCGATCGGCAATTGGGTGCTGAACAAGGCCTGCAGCGATGCCCGTCATTTGCCCGAGGACTGCTTCGTTGCCGTCAACATCTCGCCGGTCCAGTTCAGGACCAAGGATTTCGTCGGTATCGTGCGCGACACGATGGCCAGCACCGGCATCAAGCCGTCGCGGCTGGAGCTCGAAGTGACCGAGACGGCGATGATGCAGGACCGCGACCGCGCCGCCATCATCCTGCAGCAGCTTGCCGACATGGGCATTTCGGTGGCCGTCGACGATTTCGGCACCGGCTATTCCAATCTCAGCTACCTGATCGACTTCGCCTTCGGCAAGCTGAAGATCGACCGCTCCTTCGTCAGCCGCATCGACACCGATTCCAATTCGGGCGCCGTCGTCTCTACCATCGTCGGCCTGTCGCGGGCGCTCGGCGTCGGCATCATCGCCGAAGGCGTCGAGACCGAGAACCAGGCGACGCTTTTGCGAGCAGCTGGTTGCGAGATGGTGCAGGGCTATCTGTTCGGCAGGCCGGCGCCGCTCAAGATCAAGCCTGGCGATATCAGAGCGACCATTCCCGTCCACGAGCCGGCGCGCATCGTCAGCATGCATTGAGGCGACCGGCACCGTCCTATCGGCGCGCGGAGAAAACCTTGAACATGCCGTCGCGGGCGAGTTCGGCATGGCTGGAGAAGACAGCCTTCAGAACCGGTTCGTAAGGCAGCTGACGGTTCGCCACTATGAACAGCCGCCCGCCCGGTTTCAGCGCCTTGCCCGCCGCCTGGATCATGCCGGCGCCGATTTCCGGCTCGGCCGCCCGGCTGCGATGGAAGGGCGGGTTCATGACGATGGCATCATAGCGCCGCTCGACCGGCTCGCTCAGCAGATCGGTCCAGAAGAAGCCGGGCTCGAAGCCTGTCTGGCCGATATTGCCCTTGGCCGCCTCAAGCGCGTCGAAATCCGCTTCGTAAAGGTCGAGCCCCGTTATGCCGGATGAACGTGCCGCGACCTCGGCGGCGACATAGCCCCAGCCGGCGCAGAAATCAGCAATGTTGCCGCGCAGGTCTTTGGGCAGGTTGTCGACCAGAAGTTTCGAGCCGGCGTCGATGCGGTCGAAGGAGAACATGCCCGGCGCGGTGCGGAAGCGGTCCTCTACGACCAAGGCGGGATTGGCGACGCGCAGTTTTTCCGCAGGCGCCAGATCGACCGGACGGCGAAGCCAGAAGGCGATGCCGTGATATTTCGGCAGATGCCCTTCGATCGGAACAAGCTCGTCGATGCGCTTGCGCAGGCTGGCGATGCCTTCGTCCTTGCCGCCGGCGACAATGATCAGACCGCCCGGCGTGATGCGTTCGATCGCCTCGGCAATACGCATCTCGTTTAGCCCACGATGGCGGCCGGCAAGCACGAGCGCTGCATCGAATGCATCGCCTTCCGCGCGCGGCGTTACCTTGTGGCCGGCACGCTCCAGCGCTCGGAGATACGGCCGGAAACCCTGTGCAAGATGGAGCTCTGCCTCGAAGCCTTCCGGCAGGCGAAACCCAGGCTCGGCGCCCAGGAACAGCACACGCTCGCCCTTTTGCGGCAGAGGGAGCGCCCCGGCCTCGAAGGGGTGAAACAGTGTCTTCAGCGGCTCAGCGGCCATTCTTCGATTCTCATGTCGTAGACGGGTCTTAAACGAAAACGGGCGCGACATAAGCCGCGCCCGTTCAACTCTATTGTCAGACCACTCAGGCGGCGTTTTCTTCGCCTTCGGCCTTCTTGTCGCGGGCGATTTCCTTGCCGGTGGCCTGGTCGACGACCTTCATCGACAGGCGGACCTTGCCGCGCTCGTCGAAGCCCATCAGCTTGACCCAGACCTTGTCGCCTTCCTTGACGACGTCCGAGGTCTTGGCGACCCGGTCGTTGGCAAGCTGCGAGATGTGGACGAGGCCGTCACGCGGACCGAAGAAGTTGACGAAAGCGCCGAAGTCGGCGGTCTTGACGACCGTGCCTTCGTAGATTTCGCCGACTTCCGGCTCGGCGACGATGGTATGGATCCACTTCTTGGCCGCCTCGATCTCCTTGGCGTTCGACGAAGCGATCTTGACCGTGCCGTCGTCCTCGATGTTGATCTTGGCGCCGGTCTTCTCGACGATCTCGCGGATAACCTTGCCGCCGGAGCCGATCACGTCGCGGATCTTGTCGGTCGGGATGTGCATGACCTCGATGCGCGGTGCGAACTCACCGAGTTCGGGGCGGGCGCCGGTCAGAGCATGCGCCATCTCGCTGAGGATATGCTGGCGGCCGTCCTTGGCCTGGTCTAGCGCGATCTTCATGATCTCCTCGGTGATGCCCTCAATCTTGATGTCCATCTGCAGCGAGGTGATGCCGCCTTCGGTACCGGCGACCTTGAAGTCCATGTCGCCGAGGTGATCTTCGTCACCCAGGATGTCGGACAGAACCGCGAAGCGCTCGCCTTCCTTGATCAGGCCCATCGCGATACCAGCAACCGGCTTGGCCAGCGGAACGCCGGCATCCATCAGCGCCAGCGATGTGCCGCAGACGGTGGCCATCGACGACGAACCGTTGGACTCGGTGATCTCCGAGACGACGCGCAGCGTGTAGGGGAACTGGTCCGCGCTCGGCAGCATCGGACGGATAGCGCGCCAGGCGAGCTTGCCGTGGCCGATTTCGCGGCGGCCCGGCGAACCCATGCGGCCGGTCTCGCCGACGGAGTAGGGAGGGAAGTTGTAGTGAAGGAGGAACTTCTCCTTGTACATGCCGGTCAGCGAATCGACATACTGCTCGTCCTCGCCGGTGCCCAGCGTGGCAACGACCAGCGCCTGGGTCTCGCCGCGGGTGAACAGCGCCGAACCGTGCGTGCGCGGCAGGACCCCGACTTCCGAGACGATCTTGCGGACAGTCTTGAGGTCACGGCCATCGATGCGCGAACCGGTGTCGAGAATGTTCCAGCGCACGACCTTGGCCTGGAGTTCCTTGAACACCGAACCGATCTGCTCGGAGGTGTACTTGGCGTCTTCGCCTTCGGCCGGAGCGAACGCTGCCTTGACCTTCGCCTTGACGGCGTCGACGGCGGCGTAACGCTTCTGCTTGTCGACGTTCTTGTAGGCATTGCTGAGCTCGTCGCCGACGATCTTCAGCATTTCGGCTTCGAGCGCGGAGTAGTCCGGTGCCGTGAAATCGCGCGGCTCCTTGGCGGCAACTTCGGCCAGCTTGATGATGGCGTCAATCACCGGCTGGAAGCCCCTGTGGCCGAACATGACGGCGCCGAGCATCAGCTCTTCGCCGAGTTCCTTGGCTTCGGACTCGACCATCAGCACGGCGTCGGTGGTGCCGGCGACGATCAGGTCCAGCCTGGATTCCTGCATCTCATCGACATGCGGGTTGAGCACGTATTCGCCGTTGATGTAGCCGACGCGGGCGCCGCCGATCGGGCCCATGAAGGGAACGCCCGACAGCGTCAAAGCGGCCGAGGTGGCAACGATCGACAGGATGTCGGGATCGTTCTCGAGGTCATGCTGGACGACGGTGACCACGATCTGGGTGTCGTTCTTGTAGCCGTCGGCGAAGAGCGGGCGGATCGGGCGGTCGATCAGGCGGGAAACCAGCGTTTCCTTTTCGCTCGGACGTCCCTCGCGCTTGAAGTAGCCGCCCGGGATCTTGCCGGCGGCGTAGGTCTTTTCCTGGTAGTTGACGGTCAGCGGGAAGAAATCGAGGCCTGGCTTCGGCTCCTTCATCGAAACGACAGTGGCGAGAACCTTGGTTTCGCCATAGGTCGCAAGCACCGCGCCGTCAGCCTGACGCGCGATCTTGCCGGTTTCCAGGATGAGCGGACGGCCGCCCCATTCGATTTCCACTTTGTGGTAGTTGAACATATCTTGTCCTTAGTAAGCGGAAAGGGCCGCGCCGTTTCACGGTGCGCGGATGCCCTTTCCCTGGCTTCCTTTCTCGGGCAGCCACGGGCAAGACAACGGGAAGCTCGGGTAGATTCGGCGCTGGTTAGCGCACGAGCGTCCTGCAATCCTGCCCCATGACCGTCCATGGGCGGTTTCGAGTGGCCTCTGCACGCTCGAAACCGGGTCTGGCCAATCGATGCGACTGGCAGAATGCGCGACCGGCGGGCTCTCCTTCGAAAGCCCGCCGGTCAATTCGTCAACGGCGCAGACCGAGCTTCTCGATCAACGTCTGATAGCGCGCGTCATCCTTGCGCTTGAGATAATCAAGCAGGCTGCGGCGCTGGGAGACGAGAGCGAGCAGACCACGGCGGGAATGGTTATCCTTCTTGTGGTCCTTGAAGTGGTCGGTCAGGTTCTTGATGCGCTCGGAAAGGATGGCTACCTGGACTTCCGGAGACCCGGTATCGCCCTTGGCGGTTGCGAATTCACCCATCAATTCCTGTTTGCGCTCGGCAGTAATCGACATCGTGTTTTTCCTTATCTGTTTGAGGAAACGGGTCGCCCTCAGCCGGGATGTCGTCCAGCAGGGGCCAGTGCAAGCAAAGCGACATGGCGCGATGCTGCGGCGCATATAGGGCAATTCCCCGGAAAACACCAGCCCATTCATAAAGCCGGCTTGTCGCAGCCCTTTGCTCGGGAATCCAGGATTCCCCTGACACCGAAACCTTACAGCCACTTCTTGCTTTTGAAGAAGACGATCAGCCCGACAGCAACGGCCAGCATGAACAGCAGCGAAGCCGGGTAGCCATAGTAGGCTTTCAGTTCCGGCATGTTCCACGGCGAGATATCGGGATCGAAATTCATCCCCCAGATACCGACCAGGAAGGTTAGCGGCATGAAAATCACCGAGACGATGGTGAGATAAGAGATCACATCGTTGGTGCGTGCCTGGCTCAGCGACAAATGCATTTCGATCAAGCCGGTCAGCATATCACGCTGGTTCTCGACCAGCTCGATCAGCCGCAATGCGTGGTCGAGCGTGTCGTTGAAGAAGATTTTCGTCTCCGGCTTCACATAGGGCACGTCGTTGCGGATCAGCGTCGCCAGCGCGTCGCGCATCGGCCACAGCACGCCCTTGAGCACATTGGCGTCGCGCCGCAATTCGTGCAGCTGGCGCATCTGATGCTTGTGAGGCGTGTTGAGCATCTCGTCCTCGATGCCATCGACCTCCTCGCTAGCGGCCTCAATCGGCGGGAAATAGCTGTCGACGATGGAGTCGATGAGCGCATAGGCCAGATAGTCGGCGCCGCGCATCCGCAAGCGGTTGGGCAACGCTGCCGCGATGCGCTTGCGTACGGGGTCGAACGGATCGCCTTCGCGCTCCTGGAAGGTGACGACGAATTTCTTGCCGAAGAACACCGCGATCTGCTCATAGCGATGCACCTTGACGTCGTCGATCATGCGCATGACGACGAAGGCGTGGTCCTCGAAGAAGTCGACCTTCGGCCGCTGGCCGGTGTTGACGACATCTTCCAGAGCCAGTGGATGCAGGTTGAAGATCCGGCCGATCTCCTCGATCAGCTGGATGTTGGCGAGACCGGTGCAGTCCAACCAGACGACCGGCCAGTTGTCGCAATGGGTGTTGAGATCGTCGATACTGGCATCGTTGATGGTCTTGAATTTTTCAGGCGAAATCAGCGTCAGCCGCAGCTCGGACCGTCGCGCCGCCGGATCGGCGATCAGCGTGCCAGGCGAGGCGCCAACCGGCGGCCGGCGCGTTGTCACCGGCGCCCGCTTCTTCACCGCCTCAGCCTTTGCCATGTGCCCCTCGGATGTGACGTCGACGTAAGACTAGACGAGAGTGGTCAGCCGGCAAAGACCCGCTTCGGCTTGAACATGCCCTGCTCGATGGCGCCGATGGCGACAAGCTTGCCGCGCGCGGTGGCGCAGGCTTCCTCGGCTTCCACGGGCGCGTCGCGGCCGCGGATGATGACGGGATTGCCAAGGCGGATCTTGGTCGCCGCTTCGTCGCTGATGGCGATCTGGGGCAGGCAGTCGAGCGCGGCGGCCGTGTCGACAAGCAGCGCATCGATGGCGCCAAAGTCGATCGGCGCATCGGCAACATCGGCGTCGCCCTCTCCGTCAGCTTCGCGCTGTTCGCCGAAACGGGCGACTTCCAGTTCGGCGAGGGTGACGAAATCCTCCTGGGTGAACGGCTCGACCTCGACCCGGCGCAATTCGGCGATATGACCGAAGCAGCCGAGGTCGCGGCCCATGTCGCGGGCCAGCGAGCGCACATAGGTGCCCTTGCCGCATTCGACCTCGAACAAAGTGTGGTCGGCAGCGTGCTCGACGATGTCCAGACGGCCGATCTCGATCTCGCGCGCGGGGATGTCGACCGCCTCGCCCCCACGGGCGAGATCGTAGGCGCGTTCGCCTGATATCTTGATGGCCGAGAATTGCGGCGGTGTCTGCATGATGACGCCGGTGTAGTTCGGCAGCAGCGCCCTGACGTCGTTTTCCGCCGGACGGCGGTCGGAACTTTGCGTCACCGGGCCTTCGAGATCGTCGGTCGAACGCTCCTCGCCCCAAGCGACGGTGAACCGGTAGATCTTGGCGCCGTCCTGTACATAAGGCACGGTCTTGGTTGCCTCGCCGAGCGCGATCGGCAGCATGCCAGAGGCCAGCGGGTCGAGTGTGCCGGCATGGCCGGCCTTTTCGGCCTGGAAAAGCCATTTGATCTTGGAGACGGCTTCGGTCGAACCCATGCCAACCGGCTTGTCCAGCACCACCCAGCCGGAGATCGGCCGGCCCTTCTTCTTGCCGCGGCGCCCCACTATTTCTCGTCCTTGTCGTTGTCTTCGCCATCGGCACCCAAGTCTCGCGCGACTTCGGGCGATTTCAGCAAATCGTTGATCCTGGCGAAATTGTCGAAGGACGTATCGAGCTTGAAGCGGAACTCCGGCATGAACTTCATCTGGCGGAGCGCGCCGGAGACGCGGCCACGGACGAACTTCGCATGCTTGTTGAGCGCGTCGATGACCGCACCCGTGTCCTTGGCGCCGAGCGGCGAAACGAAGGCCGTTGCGACCCTCAGATCAGTCGACATGCGCACTTCCGAGACCGAAACCACGGTGTTCTCGATCAGCGGGTCGATAATCTCGCCGCGCTGCAAGGTTTCCGACAGCGCATGGCGCACCTGTTCGGCGACGCGAAGCATGCGCTGGGATGGGCTGGAGGCGGTTGGACGGGGCATTTTTCTCAATCCGGAAAGCGTGAGGCGCGGGATGGGACCGTGCCGCATGTCTCATACTTGTTTCTATGCATGTCGTTTATCCCGCACTTTTGGGCGACAGGCATTAAAGTTAGGGCGGCGGTCTTTCGACCACCGCCCGGTCGTATCGACAGTATACGAACTCAGAGCGTCCGGGTCACCATCTCGACGCGGAAGCACTCGATGATGTCGCCAACGCGCATGTCCTCGTAGTTCTGGAAGGCCATGCCGCACTCCTGGCCGCCCGGAACTTCCGCGACTTCGTCCTTGAAGCGCTTGAGGGTCTTCAGCGTGCCTTCATGGATGACGACGTTGTCGCGGATCAGGCGCACGCCCGCTCCACGCTCGACCTTGCCTTCGGTGACACGGCAGCCGGCGATCTTGCCGACCTTGGTGATGTCGAAGATCTCGAGGATCTCGGCATTGCCGATGAAGGTCTCGCGGCGTTCCGGCGACAGCAAGCCGGAAAGTGCTGCCTTCACATCGTCGACGAGGTTGTAGATGATCGAGTAGTAGCGGATTTCGATGCCCGCGGCCGCCGCGGCCGCACGTGCCTGCACGTTGGCACGGACGTTGAAGCCGATGATCGCGGCCCCCGAGGTCTCCGCCAGCGACACGTCGCTTTCGGTGATGGCGCCGGCGCCGGCATGAACGATGCGCGCACGCACCTCGTCGGTGCCAAGCTTGTCGAGAGCGGCGTTGATCGCCTCGATCGAACCCTGCACGTCGCCCTTGATGACCAGCGGGAATTCCTTCAACCCGCTCGTCTGCAGCTGCGACATCATCTGTTCGAGCGAGCCGCGCTGGCCGGCATGGCGAGCCACTGCCTTCTCGCGCGCCAGACGCTGGCGATATTCGGTGATCTCGCGGGCGCGGGCCTCGTTGTTGACGACAGCGAAGCGGTCGCCGGCTTGCGGCGTGCCCTGCAGGCCAAGCACCTCGACCGGCATTGCCGGCGGCGCCTCCTTGATCTGCTCGCCACGGTCGTTGACCAGCGCGCGCACCCGGCCCCATTCGTTGCCGGCGACGAGGATGTCGCCCGGCATCAAAGTGCCGGTCTGCACCAGTACGGTGGCGACGGGGCCACGGCCCTTGTCGAGCTGGGCTTCGATGACCACGCCCTCGGCGGTACGGTCCGGATTGGCCTTGAGGTCGAGGATTTCGGCCTGCAGCAGGATCGCCTCGAGCAGCTTGTCGAGGTTGGTGCCCTTGGTCGCCGACACTTCGACGTCCAGCACTTCACCGCCCATCGATTCGACGAACACCTCATGGCGCAGCAGTTCCGACCGCACCTTCTGCGGATCGGCATCATGCTTGTCGATCTTGTTGATCGCCACGATGATCGGAACGCCGGCCGCCTTGGCATGGCTGATCGATTCGATGGTCTGCGGCATGACGCTGTCGTCGGCCGCCACCACCAGGATAGCGATGTCGGTCGCCTGAGCGCCGCGGGCGCGCATCGCCGTGAAGGCGGCGTGACCGGGCGTGTCGATGAAGGTGATCTTCTGACCGTTCTTCTCGACCTGGTAGGCGCCGATATGCTGGGTGATGCCGCCGGCTTCGCCGGAGACGACATTGGCATTGCGGATGGCGTCGAGCAGCGAGGTCTTGCCGTGGTCGACATGGCCCATGATGGTCACGACAGGCGGCCGCGACACCAGGTCCTCGGCATTGTCGGCAATGTTGAACAGGCCTTCCTCGATGTCGGACTCGGCGACGCGGCGGACCGTGTGGCCGAATTCGGTGGCGACCAGCTCGGCCGTGTCGGCGTCGATGATGTCGCCCGGCTTCAGGATCTGGCCCTGCTTCATGAAGTACTTGACCACATCGACAGCGCGCTCGGACATGCGCTGCGCCAGTTCCTGGATGGTGATGGTTTCAGGCAGGATCACTTCGCGCATAACCTTCTCGCGCGGCTCATTATGCATCGCGCGCTTGAATTTTTCCTGGCGGCGACGCATCGACGACAGCGAGCGGGCGCGCGCGTCCTCGTCGGAAAGCGCCGTGTTGAGGGTCAGCTTGCCGCGACGACGGTCTTCCTCGGCCTTGGTCGGCTTGGCCGGGCGCGCCACTTCGGGCGTAACCGGACGGCGTACCGGGGCGCCGGCGGCGGTGCGCTTCGGCTTGACCTCTTCCTCGTCGTCCGATGCCACAAGCTCGGCAGCCTGCGGCGCGCGGCGGCGCGCTTCTTCCTCGGCGCGGCGGCGGGACTCGGCCTCGGTCTGCAGGCGGGCTTCTTCCTCGGCCTGACGGCGCGCGGATTCCTCGCGCTCGCGCTTGCGGCGTTCCTCATCCTCGTTGCGGCGCTTGGCCTCTTCGATGGCGCGTTGGCGGTCCTCGACGTCGCGAACCTTGGAGCCTTCGAGCGCCCTGCGGCGCGCTTCCATTTCATTGCGCGACAGTTCGTTCAGCACCATGCCGCCGCGTTCGGCCGGCGGCGGCGGAGGCGGCGCCTTAGGCGCTTCCTGCACGACGGGGGCTGCCACTACCGCGGGCTTGGGCGTAAATACGGGTGCAGCCACCGGCTCCGGCTTGTCGCCGGGCATGGAGAATTTGCGCTTCTTGATCTCGACCTGGACCTGCTTGGTGCGGCCATGCGAGAAATTCTGTCGCACGACGCTCTGCTCTGTACCGGGGCGCTTCAGCGTCAAGGTCTTCTTCGGTGTAACACTCAACGTCTTATCGTCGCCCGATTTCGTATCGCTCATTCCATATCCTCTGCAGCATCATCTTCGTCAGCAACGGCCGCAAGCATTGCCAGATCGTCGGGGGTTCCGCCCCGATATCGGTCGAGCGCAACCATGCGCCTCTCAACCGCCTTGCCCGCGTCTCCCGCGAGAACGGCAGCATGTATCACATTTGTACCCCCCAATGCCAAGCTCAACTCGGCCTCGGAGAAAAGTTTGTAGGCAAGGACTGCCGGCCCGCCGAGGTGGACAGTTGCCCGCCGCGCCTGACTGATCTTGCGCACGCCATCGTCGGATGCCTCGGTCGCGTGGAGCACGAAAAGCGCCGACCCCGAGCGCACCGCGCTCTCGACCTTGGTTGCGCCGAGTGCGATCGAGCCAGCCTTGCGGGCAAGGCCAAGCATACCCAAAGCGGATCGTGCAAGCAGTCCGTCGACCATGCCGCCGAGATCGGGCGGCACGACGACCTGCGCCTTGAAGGCGCGGGCAAACAGGTTCTTCGCCGCCGCCTTGTCGATATGTAGGCGGTCGGCGCTCACCCAACAACCACGGCCGGGCAGATTTCTCTTCAGGTCAGGAACGACGGCCGAATCCGGGCCGACGACGAAACGGATCAGCTCATCCGGCTCGGCTTGCTTGCGCGTGACGATGCAGGTGCGATCGTTCATCTCGTCCTGGGGCGGGTTGTGTGCGATGCGGTTTCACCTCACGCACCAACGGCTTCGTCAGCCGGGACCTGTTCGGCTGCAAGCTCGTCTTCGGTGATCCAGCCGGCCTTGAGGCGGGCTGCCAGAACCATCTGCTCGGCGTCGGCGCGCGACACGCCGTGATTGGCGAGCACACCCGGGAATACCTTGGTCTCGCCGTCCTTGCGTTCCTTCCAGCCGGTCAGGTCGTCGGCGGCATAGCCGGCGAAATCCTCGATCGTCTTCACGCCATCCTCGCCGAGCGTCACCATCATGGCGGTGGTGACGCCAGGGATCTCGCGCAGTTCGTCGGTGACGCCCAGCGCCTTGCGCTTGTCGTCATGCTCGGCTTCGATCTTCTCCAGATATTCGCGGGCGCGGGTCTGGATCTCCGAAGCGGTGTCTTCGTCGAAACCGTCGATCGAGGCGATCTCGCCCGAATCGACGTAGGCAACTTCCTCGACGCTGGTGAAGCCTTCGGAGGCCAACACCTGGCCGACCATCTCGTCGACATCAAGGGCTTCCATGAACAGCGACGAGCGTTCGACGAATTCCTTCTGGCGGCGCTCAGACTCCTCGGCCTCGGTCAGGATGTCGATGTCCCAGCCGGTGAGCTGCGAGGCAAGACGCACGTTCTGGCCACGACGACCGATGGCAAGCGACAGCTGGTCATCGGGAACCACCACTTCGATGCGCTCGGCATCCTCGTCGAGCACGACCTTGGCGACTTCCGCCGGCTGCAGCGCGTTGACGATGAAGGAGGCAGCCGAAGGCGACCACGGGATGATGTCGATCTTTTCGCCCTGCAATTCGCCGACCACGGCCTGGACGCGGCTGCCGCGCATACCGACGCAGGCGCCGACCGGATCGATCGACGAGTCACGCGAAATGACGGCGATCTTAGCGCGCGAGCCTGGGTCGCGGGCGACCGACTTGATCTCGATGATGCCGTCATAGATTTCCGGCACTTCCATGGTGAAGAGCTTGGCCATGAACTGCGGATGGGTGCGCGACAGGAATATCTGCGGGCCGCGCTGTTCGCGGCGCACGTCGTAGACATAGGCGCGGACGCGGTCGCCGTACTTGTAGTTTTCACGCGGGATCAGCTCGTCGCGGCGGATAATCGCCTCGCCACGGCCGAGATCGACGATGACGTTGCCATATTCGACGCGCTTGACGGTGCCGTTGACGATCTCGCCGATGCGGTCCTTGTATTCGTCATACTGGCGGTCGCGCTCGGCCTCGCGCACTTTCTGCACGATGACCTGCTTGGCTGACTGGGCGGCGATGCGGCCGAAATCCATTGGCGGCAGCTGTTCGGCGATGAAGTCGCCAAGCTGGGCGTCCGGATTGCGCTCGCGGGCCGAGGAAATGGCGATCTGGGTGGCGTAGTCGTCGACCTTCTCGACCACTTCCATCAGCCGCTGCAGCTTCATCTCGCCGGTGTTGGCGTTGATGTCGGCGCGGATGTTGGTTTCCTGGCCGTAGCGCGAGCGCGCGGCCTTCTGGATCGCATCAGCCATGGCGGCAATGACGATCGACTTGTCGATCGACTTTTCACGCGCCACCGCGTCGGCGATCTGCAGCAGTTCAAGTCTGTTGGCGCTTACAACCATCTTATTACTCCCGAGCTTGTTGCCGAGCTTTTAGGCCCGGCCGCTCATCATAGTTCCTGTTCGATTTCGTCTTCCGCGCCGCCTTCAGCACCTTCGGGTGCATCATCAGCTTCGCCGCGGCGTTTCTTGGCTTCCTTGCGTTCCCGGTTGTCCTTCGAAAGGGCATCGCGAATAAGGTCGTCGGTGAGGATCAGCCGCACATCGGCGATCGCGTCATAAGGAATGCGAACCGTCGGCTCTTCGCCGTAGGCGGCCTTGTCGCGCTCGAGCAGCATGTCGTCTTCGCCGGCTTCGGCGATCTTGCCCTTGAAGCGCTTGCGGTCGGCGACCGGCACCGAGGTTTCCATCTTCACCAGATGGCCGGTCCAGGTGACGAAATCCGACTTGCGTACCAGCGGCCGGTCGATGCCCGGCGACGACACTTCGAGATGATAGGCCTTCTCGATCGGGTCATCGACGTCGAGCGCCGGCGACACAGCGCGGCTGACCTCTTCGCAATCCTCGACGGTCATGGTGCCGTCCTCGCGTTCGGCCATGATCTGCAGCGTCAGGCCGTTCTGGCCCGACAGATGCACCCGCACGAGACGGAAGCCAATGCCTCGCAACACCGGCTGAACGATCAGCGCGATGCGCGCATCGATACCGCTTTCGCGGATGATGCGGTCGTCGGCTTCGCTTGCCGTTGCAGTCATGCGTTTCCTGTCGTTCTATGGGTCAGGATGATCGTCGTCCCGAACCATCTCTTTGCTGATGGCTGACCGGCAGGTAATAAAAAAGAGCGGGACCGGGTGGACCCACTCTTCGTCATACCGACCAAGAATTTGAGGCTGATATAGACGATCCCGGCCAGTGTTTCAAGTCTGTTGAGGGGCCGGGCAGAGTGCAGCCGGCGACGGCTGGCAGGATTGCGCGGGGCGCATGCCGGCTATGCGGTAACGGCCCTGTGATCCCGGATGTCACATCGCTATCTATGGCGCACTGCACAAATCAAAGATGAGCGCGCGGTGGCGCGCGAAAGGTCAAGACAATGAGCAACCGTACCGTGTTTTCCGCCATAGGCGACGCCTTTGCCCTGTTCGGCAGCGCCGTTGCCGCCTCGCGGGCCGTCGAAGCCGGCCGCAAGCCGCGCGCCAACGATCTGCGCCGGCTTGGCATGGACCCGACCGCTTTCGGCAAGATCGGCCGTTTCTGAAGCCAGACCGGCTGTCGATGCGGGACACTTTCCCGCATCGAACTATTTTCTGATGAAGGTGAGATAGGCCGGCCGTCGGCCCTCGCGAATGGCTTTCGCCTCGTAGCGTGTGCCCGGCCAGCCTTCATAGGGCCGATGCCAGTCGGCCCCATCTTGCGCCTGCCAGAGGAGCGCGCCATGCGCCCGGCAGTGCAACAAGGTCCAGTTCACATAGGTGTCGATGTCGGATGCGAAGCGGAATTTTCCGCCCGGCTTCAGCACGCGCGCGAACCGATCGAGGTTGAGCGGGCTGACAAAACGCCGCTTCCAGTGCTTTTTCTTCGGCCAGGGATCGGGGTAGAGCAGGTCGATGCCGTCGAGCGACGCCTGCGGCAACCAATCGAGCAGGCGCGTGGCGTCGTCGTCATAAACGCGAAGATTGGCAAGCGGCTTTTCCCGCACCGCCATCATCAGCTTGGCCATGCCGTTGACGAACGGCTCGACACCGATGAAGCCGGTCGCCGGTGCCTCCGTGGCACGGTGCAGCAGATGCTCACCGCCGCCGAAGCCGATTTCCAGCCGAACCGTTGAAACATCCGCTGAGAATAGCGCGCGCAATTCTGCCGGTGCCTGGACGGAGAGGTCGAGGCCATAGGCCCCAAGACCGCTTTCCAGCGCCGCCGCCTGCTGCGGGCGAATGGTCTTGCCGTGCCGGCGGCCGAAGAACCCTTCGGTCGCCCGGCTCCGCCTGTCCTGTGGATCCATGGCCTGGTCGCGCGCCGCGCTTAGATTGAGATGAGATTTGGGATTGAGATGAGATTTGGCTGAAATCTCATCTCAATCTAATCCTTTGTTGGAGCATGATCTTTTCCAAAAAACCGGTACCCACTTTTTGGAATCATGCCTAAGCAGCGATCGCGTCCTTGAGCGCCTTGGCCAGATCGGTCTTTTCCCAGGAGAAGGACCCGTCTCGGCCGGCCTTGCGGCCGAAATGGCCGTAGGACGAGGTCTTTGCGTAGATCGGCTTGTTGAGGTCGAGATGCCTGCGGATGCCGGATGGCGACAAATCCATCACCGTGCGCAGCGCTTCCTCGAGCTTGGCCTCGTCGACCTTGCCGGTGCCGTGCAGGTCGACATAGACCGACAGCGGCTGAGCAACGCCGATGGCGTAGGACAGCTGGATGGTGCAGCGGTCGGCGAGCTTGGCCGCCACCACATTTTTGGCGAGATAGCGCGCCGCGTAGGCGGCGGAGCGGTCGACCTTGGTGGTGTCCTTGCCGGAGAAGGCGCCGCCGCCGTGCGGGGCAGCACCACCGTAGGTGTCGACGATGATCTTGCGGCCGGTCAGGCCGGCGTCGCCGTCCGGCCCACCGATGACGAACTTGCCGGTCGGGTTGATGTACCACATGCAATCGTCGGCGATCTTGAGGTCGCCGAGCGCCTCACGGATGTAAGGCTCAACGACCTTGCGGACCTTCTTGGAATCCCAGGTCGCGTCGAGATGCTGCGTCGATAGCACGATCTGAGTCGCTTCGGCGGCCTTGCCATCGACATAGCGAACGGTGACCTGGCTCTTGGCGTCAGGCCCGAGCTTGCCGGCTTCGCCGTTGTTTTCGTGACGGGCAGCGGCGAGCAGTTCGAGAATCTTGTGGCTGTAATAGATCGGCGCCGGCATCAGGTCCGGGGTCTCGCGGCATGCATAGCCGAACATGATGCCCTGGTCGCCGGCACCCTCTTCGCCCTGGCGGTCGGCGGCGTTGTCGACTCCCTGGCCGATGTCGGGCGACTGGCCGTGCAGCAGAACCTCGATCTTTGCCGTCTTCCAGTGGAAGCCGGCCTGCTCGTAGCCGATTTCGCGGATCGCCTTGCGGGCGACCGACTTGAACTTGGCCGGGTTGACGACCGAATGCCCGGCGGCGTCCTTGAGGATGTTGCCGGCTTTGTCCCGCTTCAGCAGAGTATCGGGAACCCTTACTTCGCCGGCGATGACGACGCGGTTGGTGGTTGCGAGCGTCTCGCAGGCGACGCGGACTTTCCATGGGTCCATGCCGGTCTTCTTGGCCTCGCGATAGACCAGATCTACGATCTCGTCCGAGATGCGGTCACAGACTTTATCGGGATGACCCTCGGCCACGGATTCCGAGGTGAAGAAGTAGTTCTGCCGCGTCACGGGTGTCCCCTCTTGAAAAAACGATCGGCAGGGCTGCCGATTTTGGCGCGCCACGTGTTAACGGTGCCGGGCGCCGCTCGTCAAGCGGTGCCGCGGTTCTGGCATGAGTGCCGCAGCAATATATCTTGTACCACCGGCGGCTTGGCGCCGCCGGCAGTCGAGCCTCTGGGCTACTCGGGCCCAGGGGATTACTGGGCCAATGGGTCAATCGACCCACCGAATCACTCGGCATCTTCGGCAGAAAGGGACTTCACAAGGTCGATAATCCGGCGGCGCACCTTCACATCCGCGATCTTGACGAACGCGCGGTTGAGCTGAAGCCCTTCCGGACTGCCGCAGAATTCGACGGCGAAAGCCATCGAAGTGTCCTCGGCAAATCCTCTATTACCCACCGGCTCCTGCCCTGGCGCATCCTCGAAAAAGAAGGCGACAGGCACGCTGAGTATCGAGGCTATTGCCTGCAGACGGCTGGCGCCGACGCGGTTCGTTCCTTTTTCATATTTTTGGATCTGCTGAAACGTAATACCGAGATTTTCACCAAGCTTTTCCTGGCTCATTCCAAGCATATTGCGCCGAAGGCGGACGCGACTTCCGACATGGATGTCGATCGGATTCGGTTTCTTCTTGTTTTCTTCTGTCATTTTTTCCTCGCCGAATTTTTCCGGCCTTTTCTATTTTTCTCGCCCAAACGAAGCCGGAGCCAACTGCCCCAACAGAAACACCAACCGACTTCGAGAAAATTAGGCGGTAACAGTATGAGTTTCTAATGTGTCGACTGTCAATTCACCCGTAGCCGTTGCCTTACGTTCAAGCTGAGGGCGATTGCGGCAAACACCAACATGATCAGCATTCCGTTAATGCGCCGCCCCGCGGCGGAGATGAAGGCTTGGCCGGAGATCGGCACCCGCACGTCGATGGCGCCACGTGCATCGACCGCCAATGCGTCGACGATGCGTCCCCGCGTATCGACAACGGCGGAAATGCCGTTGTTGGCGGCGCGCAACAGCGGCAATCCGTTTTCCACCGCGCGAATCTGAGCCTGCCTGAAATGCTGGTACGGCCCGGGCGTGTCGCCGAACCATGCGTCGTTGGTGACGTTCACAATAAGCTGGGATGACGTTGCGTCAACAGCCACAAGATCAGGAAAGATCACCTCGTAGCAAATAAACGGCAAGGCGCTGATGCCGCCGGGCAAAGCGATCGGATGGCGTTCGTTGCCGGCGGCGAAATTCATCGGCCCGGCGACGAGTTGTCCGATGCCGAAGCGGCTGAGCAGACCGGAAAACGGCAGATACTCGCCGAACGGCACCAGATGGACCTTGTCGACGGCATCAGCGATTTCGCCCTTGTCATCGATCGCCACCACCGAATTGTAGTAGCGGCTGTCGGCATCCGCCCCCGATCCGCGCTCCTCGCGCACGACGCCGGCAATCAGCATCTGACCAGGCTGCAGCATGTCGCCGAGCGCGGTCAGCGCGTCCGGACGCTCGGTGAACAGGAAGGGTACCGAGGTCTCCGGCCACAGGATAAGTTGCGGTTTGTCATGACCGGGATCGGGCGCTGCGGCCGACAGGCCCATCATCGTGGCGAAGATGCGGTCGCGCACCGAGGCGTCCCATTTTTCGCTGAGGTCGACATCCGGTTGCACGATACGGACATCGAGAGTGCGGGTTGTCGGCTTGTCGGGGGTCGCGAGCCTGACATAGCCGAAGCCGGCATGGGCGGCGACGAGAATGGCAAGCAGGACCACACCGAGACGGACATGCCGGCGTGCTGCAAGCAAGGCCGGCATGGCGAAGACAAAGACCGCCAGCGCGTTCATGCCGACCATGCCGGTCACCGACACGCTTTGCATCAACAGCGGCACGGGCATCGCCGCATAACCGACGGCATTCCAGGGAAAGCCGGTGAACAGGAAGCCGCGCAGCCATTCCGTCAGGCCAAAAGCAAAGGCAAGGGCGGCAATGCGGCCAATGTCGTTGGTCCATAACAGCCGCGCGACGACGGTGGCGAAGCCGTAGAAAAATGCCAGCGCCAAAGGAATGCCTACGACCGCGAAGGGTAAGGCCCAGGCGAAACTGTCGGCCTCGACCAGAAGCGCCTCGCCGATCCACCATAGGCCGGCGAGGAAATAGCCGAAGCCGAACCACCAGCCGATGGCAAAAGCCGGCCGCAGGCGCCTGAGCCAGCCGTCGGAAGCCTCGCCGGTGGCGCCGTCGAGCAGCCAGACCAGCAGTGGAAACGAGACGAAACAGACGGCGAAGAAATCGTAAGGCGCCTGGGCGAGCACCGCCAGCGCCCCGGCAAGAAACGCCACCAGCGCGCGCCGCCAGCCCCAAAGCAGAATTATCCGGCCGGCAAGGCGCTCCATACAGACTTCCCAGGTCGCGCGAATCAAGAGCCAAGATTTATCAGATTTATTGAAACGCGAACCGGCCGATCGCTGCGCTATCGGTGCCATCCCTCGATGGTTAGCCCGCTCAGTTGCTCGGCCTCCTCGCGCGGCACGGTGCGCAAGGTCTGGGAGAAGGTCCAGACATGGCCTTCGGGGTCGCGCGCCCGATACTGCCGTTCGCCGTAGAAATGGGCGGCAGGCTCCTCGACGATTTGGGCTCCAGCCGCCATTGCCCGCTCACAATGCACGTCCAGGCCGTCTTTCAGATGCACACAGACCGACTGAGTGTTCTTGCCGCCGACGCTTACCGGACTGGCAATATGATCGGCCCATTCGGAATCGACGATGATGTAGCCGTCGCCAAAACGCATTTCGGCATGGACCAGCCGTCCGTCGGCGTCGCTGACCACCATGCTCGGCTCGAAGCCGAAGGCCGTTTCGAGCCATTTCAATGCGGCTCGCGGGTCCTTGTAGAACACACCCGAGCCAAAGGTTGAGTGCTTGAAGGGATCGTCGATCGTCATCGGCCGGGCGACGTTCTGTCCTAGGCCTGCTCGGTGCGGGGGGCGGTCACGCGGCGGCGACGCTCGCCCTTCTGGTTCTGGACGATGCGCACCCGCTTGACGCGGCGCGGATCGGCGTCGAGCACGTGGAATTCGAAGCCGGGGATGGCTTGCACAACCTCACCACGCGCGGGCACGCGGCCCAGCGTGTTGAAGATCATGCCGCCGATCGTGTCGACATATTCACCATGCTCACCGGCGGTAAAGTCCTCGCCGATCATCTTGGCGACCTCGTCGATCTCGGCCTTGCCGTCGACGACGAACACGCCCTCGCCGGTCTGGGTGATCAGCGGCTCGTCCTCGTCATGCTCGTCCTCGATATCGCCGACGACCATCTCGACGATGTCTTCCAGCGAGGCGAGACCATCGGTGCCGCCATATTCGTCGATGACCAGCGCCATCTGGGTTCGCGTCGTCTGCATATGGCCCATCAGGTCGGAGGCAAGCATCGAGGGCGGCACGAAAAGCACCGGGCGGATTAGATTGAGGTCGCCGATGGTGCGGCCGAGATCGACCTGGGCGAGGTCGAGAAGCGTCGTTGCCGGCGTCTTCCTGGATGTTCTGCCCTTCTTGACCCGGGCGACCTTGGTGATGTGGGCCAGCACGTCGCGGATGTGAACCATGCCGCGCGGATCGTCGAGCGTCTCGGAATAGACCGGCATGCGGGAATGGCCGGACTGCTCGAACAGACCGAGCAGATCGCCCAACGTCGTGGTGATCTCGACGGCCTCAATATCGGCGCGCGGCACCATGACGTCCTCGACGCGTACCTCGCGCAGGCGCAATATGTTGTTGAGCATGGCGCGTTCGCCGGGCGAGAAAGACCCGGCATCGCTGGTCGTTTCGGCAAGCGCGCCGGCGATTTCCTCGCGCAGGCTGGTGCCGTTCCGCTGCCTGAAAAGGCCCAAGACGCGGTCGAACAGGGACGGACCGGCAGGCGATGGCTCGCTGGCAATGCTACCAGAAGCGGGGCTGCCGGAACTGGGACTCGGACTCGATCCCTCTTCCGTCGTATCGGAAGGCTTTGTCGCACTGCCAGCCTCGGGGCGGGCGGCAGTTTCTGGTTTGTCGTTCATCGTCGTCCGGTCAATTGGTCTTTTGTCATTACGTGTAGGGATCGGGAATGGCAAGCCTTGCGAGCGCTGAGCGCTCGATGGCTTCCATCTCATCGGCCTCTGCATCGGTCTCGTGATCGTAGCCCAGCAAATGCAGCAGGCCGTGGATGACGAGATGGGTGATATGGTTCTCGAAGGGCTTGTCTTCCAGGGCTGCTTCGCGCGCCACCGTCTCGGCGGCCAGCACGATGTCACCCAGCATGGGCGGCAGCTTGCCACCCCTGGGGAACGGAAAAACAGGGAAAGACAAGACGTTGGTCGCCTTGTCCTTGCCGCGCCAGCCGGCATTGAGGGTACGGATATGGGCATCGTCGGAAAAGACGATGCTGAGTTCGGAAGGACCGGCAGCAGCGGTTTCGGCAAAGGCAGCCGACACGGCGCGATCGACCAGACGCGTCAGCGCCGCCTCATCGGGCCAGTCGCCGGCCTCGACCGACATATCGATCTCGACGGGAACCGAACTATCCCCGCCGCCAGGTCTTATGTCTTCAGGCATGAGCCCGCATCGTCACATCAGCTCTCGGCGCCGAGGCCGCGCGCCAGCTTGGCGTCGCGGTCATAGGCCCTGACGATTTCGGCCACCAGCGGGTGGCGCACAACGTCGACATCGTTGAAGCGCACGGTTACCGCGCCCGCCACGCCGTCAAGGACACGCAAGGCTTCGACGAGGCCCGACTTGGTGCTTGGAGGCAGATCGATCTGCGTCGGATCGCCGGTGACGATCATGCGCGAATTCTCGCCGAGGCGGGTCAAAAACATCTTCATCTGCATCGGCGTGGTGTTCTGCGCCTCGTCGAGGATGACGGCGGCATGCGCCAGCGTGCGGCCGCGCATGAAGGCCAGCGGCGCGATCTCGATGACCTCGGCGGCAATGGCGCGCTCGACCTTGTCGGCCGGCATCATGTCGTAAAGCGCGTCATAGAGCGGCCGCAGGTACGGATCGACCTTTTCCTTCATATCGCCGGGCAGAAAACCCAGCCGCTCGCCGGCCTCGACCGCCGGCCGTGACAGGATGATGCGCTCGACCATGCCGCGTTCGAGCAGCATCGCCGCATGCGCCACCGCCAGATAGGTCTTGCCGGTGCCGGCGGGGCCAATGCCGAAGACAAGTTCCGAACGCTCCAGTGCCCGCATATAGGCGTCCTGATTGAGCGAACGGGCATAGATCGTCTTCTTGCGGGTGGAGATCTGGGCGGCCGAGACTTTGCCCTTGCGTTCCAGCGTCGGCAGCGTCAGCTGGTCGTCGGCGGCAATCGCCATGCGCACGGCGCCATCAACGTCGGACTGGCCGATATCGGTGCCCTTCTGGAGAATGCCGTAGAGATTGTCGAGCGCGCGGCGCGCCTGCTCGGCCGCCGAGGCCGAGCCCTTGATGGTCAGCTGGTTGCCGCGCGAGCGGATGTCGACGCCGAGCTTCTGCTCAAGCCGGGCCAAATTCTCGTCGAACTGACCGTACAGGGCGCTGGCAAGCTTGTTGTTGTCGAAAGTCAGAACGATGTGCGCCATGTCAGAGGCCCCGGATGTCTGGTTCTGGGGCAGAGTCTTCACTTCAGCAGCGCTCAACCGTCTCTCCTCATCTGCCGAGGCCATCAAGCCAACTCGGCGAACAGGCTATTGTAGCCCGTCTTCGTGATTCGCACCCGGATAATGTCACCGATTTCGCCGGCCTTTTCATCAACAATAACCGGCTGCAGCCAGGGCGAGCGGCCGACCTTCTGGCCGGCCTGACGGCCGGGCTTCTCGATCAGCGTGTCGATGGTGCTGCCGACCAGGCCCAGGCCGAAATCCTGCTGTTGTTTCAGCAGCAGCGCCTGCAGGCGTTGCAGGCGCTCGTCCTTGACCGCTTCCGGCACGTGATCGGGCATATCGGCGCCCGGCGTGCCGGGACGCGGCGAATATTTGAACGAGAAGGCCGAGGCGTAGTTCACCTGGCCCACCAGATCCATCGTCGCCTCGAAATCGGCGTCGGTTTCGCCGGGGAAGCCGACGATGAAGTCACCGGACAGCGCGATGTCGCCGCGTGCAGCGCGGATGCGCTCGAGCAGCGCCAGATAGTCCTTGGCCGTGTGCCTGCGGTTCATCGCCTTGAGGATGCGGTCTGACCCGGATTGCACCGGCAGGTGCAGATAAGGCATCAAAGCCGGGAGGTCGCGATGGGCAGCGATCAATTCGTCGTTCATGTCGCGCGGATGGCTGGTGGTGTAGCGCAGCCGCGCCAGGCCGGGAATTTCGGCTAGCCGGAACAGCAGACGGCCAAGCCCCCATTCCATGCCATCCTCACCCTTGCCGTGCCATGCATTGACGTTCTGCCCCAGCAGCGTCACCTCGCGCACACCGGCATCGGCCAGCCGCTCGGCTTCGGCGACGATCTGCGCCACCGGCCGCGACACTTCCGAGCCCCTGGTATAGGGCACGACGCAGAAGGTGCAGAATTTGTCGCAGCCTTCCTGTACCGTGAGGAAGGCGGTGACGCCGCGCTTGATCATTTCGGCACGCTTCGGCTGCGGCAGATGCTCGAACTTGTCCTCGATGGCGTATTCGGTCTCGACGATCTTCTCGCCGCCACGCACCCGGGCCAGCACATCGGGCAGCCGGTGATAGGTCTGCGGGCCGATGACCAGATCGACAGCAGGCGAACGGCGGATGATTTCCGGGCCTTCGGCCTGCGCGACGCAACCGGCGACGCCGATCAGCATTTCGCGCCCAACTGCTGCGCGTTCAGCCTTCATGTCGCGGATGCGGCCGAGCTCAGAATAGACCTTTTCCGCCGCCTTCTCCCTGATATGGCAGGTGTTGAGCAGCACCAGGTCGGCGTCGGCGATGACATCGGTCGCGGTGTAGCCGTCGGCGGCCAGCGCATCGGTCATGCGCTGTGAGTCATAGACATTCATCTGGCAGCCATAGGTCTTGACGAAGACCTTTTTGGCCGGGGCGGACGCCGCAGCAGCGCTTTGCGAGGCGCTGTCGGTTTCGTTCCGCTCTATCGTGTTCAAATCCATCCGGCGGCTTCTAACGCCTTTCCGTGACAAAAAACAGACGATTCTCGGGCATCGGCCTGTAGGCGCTCGGCCTGCGCTAGCGGCTCGGTCGGGGATCGGCGAGCGCGGCCTGCATCATGGCGCGCACCTTGCTTTCCATCATCCTCGACGTTTCCTTGCGGTTCGAGCCCTTGGAAAAGGCGATGGGCTCGCCGAAATGCACCTCGACGTCAATGGCGCCTTCGGCCATCAGCACCTTGAGATGCGGCATCAGGTCCTGATCGCCGATCCAGGCAGCGAGCGGCCGGTGGCGGCGGCCGAGAGGCACGCCGTGCACCCGCGTGTAGGCAATCGCCAGCGGCTGGATGAAGACCTGCTCGGCCGCGCCTTCCGAAATCGCCATCGAGGCGGCGCCGAACAAGGTGCTCTTGAACGGCAGGATGGTGTTGCCGTCGCCGGTAGAGCCCTCGGCAAACAGCACCATGGCGTCGCCCTTGGCCATGCGGCTGGCGATCTCGCTGGCCTGGTCGCCAGCTGTCCGCTTGCGCTCGCGTTCGATGAAGACCGTACGCTGCAATTTCGACAGCCAGCCGATCAGCGGCCATCCCTCCATGTCCGCCCGAGCGATGAAGGTCACATCGGCAAAGGAGCCCAGCACCATGATGTCGGTCCAGGAGATATGGTTCGAGGCGACCAGCAGCGGGCGCTGGCTGGACAGCGCACCTTTGACATGGATGCGCAGGCCGAGCGTCCGGACGATGAGGCTGTGCCAGGCCTTCAGAATGACCGTCTCGCGCCAGATTCCAGTCTTCATCGACAGCAGCTGCAAAGGCACAAGGACCAGCGAACCGATGACAACGAGGCTCAGCGCCAGGAAAATCCTGATTTTTCCGATCATGCAGCTTGGCCCTGCCCCAAAACTTTGGCTAGCGAAGATCGCGGCGCATGACAAGCGCGCCGGTAGGACCATGTTCGGTCGAGCGGTAATAATTGGCGCGGTGGCCGACTTGTCGGAAGCCCAGCCGCCGGTAGAGGGCGATGGCAGCGACATTGGTCTCGTCGACCTCAAGGAACAGCGCCTCGGCGCGCTGCGCATGCAATTCGCGCAGTACCGCGTCCATCAACTGCCAGCCGAGCCCCTGGCGGCGATGCGAGCGCGCCACCGCCACGGTCAGAATTTCGCCCTCGCCGGCTGCAAGCCTGGCCAGCACGAAGCCGACCGGCGGCTTGGCGCCCTGGCCGATTTCGCGCGCGGCATAGCCGAACACGGTTTCCTGTTCGAGCAACGCGGCGAATTCGCCATCGGTCCAGGGCCGGACGAAATCCTCGCGATGCAGCACCGACGCTGCCGGGCTGTCGGCGATGGTCAGCGGCTCGAGCGCATAGTCCCTGCGGCGCGGCTGGAGGAAAGGGATGCGCATTACCGTTTCTGCCTCAACAGGATGAACCCGGCCTGCGGCTTGGCATCGGCGCCGCGCAGATAGAGTGGCTTCGGCTTGTCGCCCTCGCCTTTTGCAGCGGCGAGCCGGGCGTAGACGGCAATGTCGGCGGTGGCAGCCGTCGGGCCGATATCGAAATCGCGACCGGCCGCGGCTGCGATCTGCACGGCGGCCGTGCCGGCAAGCACCGGACGATTGTCCGCCGCCATTCCCGCGGCTTGCGCAAGTGTGGTCACCGCCGGACCATAGCGCAAAATCGTATCTGCGTCGTAAAACGCGGCATGGATCTCCTCGCGGCCTGCATCGAGAGCGGCCAGGATCGGGCGGCCGGGAAATGCCGCCCTCGCCTCGGCCGCCAGCGCCTCCAGTGTCGTTACCCCGATCGCCGGGATCTTCAGCGCCAGCGCCAGGCCGCGCGCCGCCGAGACGCCCACCCGCAGGCCGGTGAAGGAACCCGGACCGATGGAGACCGCAACGGCGCCAAGGCCGGCATAATCGGTGCCGTCCGCTTTCAACGCTTCGTCAATGACAGCCATCAGGTGTTCGGCGTGGCCTTTGCCGAGATCGAGTACCGAGCGGCCGAGCTCTCTGCCGCCCGATGCGTCATAGACGCAAGCGGCGCAGAGATCGGCGGCACAGTCGATGGCGAGCAGTTTCATAGGCGACCGGTTCGAAAAACAGTCTCCCTCTGCCCGCCACGGCGCGCCGCCGCAAGAGCCAGCGCGTAAATTGTTAAGCGGCTTCGCTTCGGTGCAGGCCGGACGGCTTACGCCGCTGGCGCGATGCGCAGCATGTGGTTGTCCCAGACATAGTCGGGCTCGGAGCGCGTCGCGCCGCTGCCTTCGATGATTTCGCCGGCACCCGTGGTTGCCATGAAGCCCGGGCCGTCGGGCGCCAGGCCGCAGACCTCGACCAGCGCCTTGGTGGCGACGATCTTGCCGCTGGCGGCGTCGATGACGGCCAGCGAATTGCCTTCCGGCGAAGACACCGCGACCGTGCCGGCAATCGGGTTGGCGGCGACCGAGCCGATGTAATTCCGGAAGCCGGATAGCACGTCTTGCGGCATGTCGAGCAGCTGCAGCCCCTTGCCGCGCGTGGCGCGGCCGACCAGCGGTGGCCGCTCGGTGCCCGGCCCGCGGTACTGGCAGCCGAACCAGATGGTGCCTGTGGGGTCGGCATCCATGTGGCGAATCGACAGCTGGTGCAGAGCCGGCGGCAGTTCATGCTTTTCGATGAGATCGCCGGTTGTGCGATCGACCAGCACATAGGACGGCTTCATGGTGGCGGTGTTGAGCTCGGCGCGGCCATAGTCGGGATGGGTCTCGATGCCGCCATTGGCGATGGCGATCGTCCGGCCGTCTCCGAGCAGCAAGAGCTCATGCGGCCCCATGCCATAGGTCGGAAACTCGCCGATGCGGCTGAACTTGGCCCGTGCGTCGTAGATCCCGACGACGCCGGCGGCATTGTCGAAATTGTTTTCGGTGGCGTAAAGCAGCGCGCCGTCGGTGGAAAACACACCGTGGCCGAAGAAATGCCGACCGGTGATGCTGGCGATGGTCAGCGGCGGCTCGCGGCCGGCATGGTCGAAGACCACGGCGAAGGTGCCGGGTTGCCGGGCGAAGACCACGGAGCGCTTCGAGACCGGATCGAAGGTGACGTCGTGGCCACGGTCGGGCAGGTCGATCGCATGCAATACTTTTCCGGCTTCCGACAACACAGCGGCGCCAAAGCTGCCGTCGCGCTTGACGAAGGCGGTGGCAAAGACGGCATCGGCGGCAAGCGTGTCCGCCCAGGCCCGCGGCGCCATTGACGCGACGAAGCCGGCGCCGGCAGCTCTGAGAAAATCGCGGCGGTCCATCAGCGGCGTGCGTGTCGCAACCATTGGTCAGTCCCCGTCCAGTGACGAAAAGCCGGCGGTCAGGCCGAACTCGGCGGTTAGCCGGGTGCCGATCAAGCCCGACAGGCTGGAGGTGATCAGCGCGAAATGTTCGAGTTTTCCGCGCTCCGCGGGATCGGCGAGCGTCTTGTCGATCCGACCCTGGATGGATTTGGCAGTGGCAACGCCATTGATGAGCTGGATATGGATGGATTCCGCCATCCATCTGCTATCCTCGGGCAGCGCGTCGCCGAGCTTCGAGGCCTGGAACAGCGCATCAATGCCGGAGAGGTTGCCGGCTAATGAAAGGCCGGTGTTTTGCGAGCGCCAGTAGATCGCTTGCCTCGGCTTGTCACCCTGCGGTTTGGCGCCGAGAAAACCTTTGAGGCGCACGTCGCGGACCATTTCCAGCTCGTTGATGAAGACGCCGACCAGTTCGGTCACCCCTTCGGTGCCGTCGCGGTAAAGCGCATTGTCGGGTCCAGGATTAGCCCACAAGGCTGCAAAACCGTCCGGTTTTTTCCAGGCCGCGTCGACATCGGCCGCCATGGTCTCGATGTTCTTGGCGACTGCCGCGCCATAGGCGCAGCGATAGGGCTCGTCCTTGCCGACGAGCGTCTCGGCGCCGTCGCCGTAAAGCACGAACTCAAGCGCCCCTAATCCCTGCATCGCGACACTCTTGCCCGCCAGCTGCGCCGGATCGGTGGCGGTCGGATCCTTGCCGGCCAGCGCCGCCTGCACCTGCTTCAGGCCGATGCTCTTTCGGTCCGGCCAGTAGAGCATGCGCTCCAGCCGGTTGTTCTCCTTGATTGGCCCGAAGGCGATGATTTCAGCCGACGACCAGGCTGCGACCGTGGCCGAGAATCCGGCATGCGCGGCATC
Source organism: Mesorhizobium sp. P170090 (assembly GCF_057786115.1). Taxonomy (NCBI): domain Bacteria; kingdom Pseudomonadati; phylum Pseudomonadota; class Alphaproteobacteria; order Hyphomicrobiales; family Phyllobacteriaceae; genus Mesorhizobium; species Mesorhizobium sp. P170090. The sequence continues at coordinate 1,533,232 of NZ_JBYNWH010000001.1, read as the reverse complement.
GAGGTTGCCCTGCGACGGCGCCTGGCAGAGCGCGTCCATGGCCTTCGCCAAGGTGCCGGCATGGCCATGCAGGCTGGCATAGGCGGGGCGGACAAATCCGTCGATCGCTCTTTGAATGACATCGGAGGCTTTCACCGAGGCCGATGCCGGGGACGCACCGAACAGAGCCAATGGGAGGAGTAGAACAGGCAAAACCCGCTTGAGCATCAGAATGACTCCAGGAATTTGATGAGAGCATCGCGGTCGGCCGTATTGGCGGCGGCAAAGCGATCGCGCGCCTTCTGCCCCTCGCCGCCATGCCACAGGATCGCTTCGGTAAGCGTGCGCGCACGCCCGTCATGCAGGAAGAAGGCGTTGCCGTTGACGGTCTTTGTCAGGCCGATGCCCCATAGCGGCGGGGTGCGCCATTCACTGCCCGTGGCATCGCCCACCGCCTGGCCGTCGGCAAGGCCAGGCCCCATGTCGTGCAGCAGAAAGTCGGAATAGGGCCAGATCAGTTGGAACGCCTGCGCCTTGTTCCCGCGCATGGTGACGAATTTCGGCGTATGGCAGGCAATGCAGCCCATCTCGTAGAACAGCTTCTTGCCGGCGAGCACGGCGGGTGCGCCGACATCGCGCCGCGCCGGCACCGCAAGATTCTGTGAATAGAAGGTGACGAGGTCCATCACCGGTGGTGGCGCCTCGACCGGGCCGAGCCGCTTCTGCACGCCATTGGGCATGGCTAAGCAGGCCTCTTCGGCTGCGGTGCAATCGCCCCAGTGGCTGGGCTCTTCCGGCGTCGAAATGCCGATATCGCCGGCAAAGGCGTCCGTCGCCTGCTGGCGGATCGATGCGGTCTGCGCCTTCCAACCGAAGCGGCCAAGCGTCAGTTGCCCGCTGCTGAGGTCACGCACCATGTTGGGCTTGCCGGAAATGCCGTCGCGGTCGTCGGGATCGGCATGGGCAAGGATGTCGGCCGGCGCGATCTGTTCGATCAGGCCAAGGCCGATCATGGGCGGGGTCAGACGTGGCGATAGCGTGGTGCGCGGGTCAAGCGGGCCGTAGCCAAGCCCGTCGACCGAATAGCTCGGCTTGCGCAGCGAAACGATGCTACCGTCGCCGAGCGTGACCTTTTCCTCGCGATAATCGACATACATGCGGCCTTCGCCCTTGAGGCCGGGCACCGCCAGTTCCTGCAACTGCGCGCCGTAGACCGGATCGGGGAAGTTCAGCACCTTGTGCGCGGCGATCTCGGTCTTTTCCTCGGCCGTGCTCGCATCGCGCGCTAGCCGCAGGAACATCGACGTGGTGCGGCTGTCGGCGGCCGGCGGGCGGCCGCGGCCATCCTTCAAATGGCAATTCTCGCAGGCGCGCTCGTTGAACAGGGGTCCGAGACCGTCCGAGGCCTGGGTCGAGGATGGCGACGACACCCAGTTCTTGCGGAAAAGCGCATTGCCGAGCTTGAAATTGCCCTGTTCCTCGAAGGTAATGTTTTCAGAGGGTTGCGAGAAGGCGTCGCGGTCGACCTGCTTGCGCGACGTGCCGGCGCCGCCTTGCATCGTTTCGAAGGATTCGGGCTTGGAGAAATCCTGGGTTGGCCTGGTAACGGCAAGGACGCGGGCCTGGTCCTTCGGCGTCAGGTCGGTGCGGCTCGTGGCGAGGCCGACCGGTTCCGACGATCCGGCCAGGGCCGGGGCCAAAATTGCCGCCAGGGTTACAACCGAAAGCCCGCGAAAGGCCTGATATCGCGGGTTTTTGAGGAGCAGCGGGCCGGCGGCCCGCCGCAAGCGGCGCAGAATATCTATGGGGCGCCGCATTCCTGCATGGTCCTATTCCGCCTCGTCCGCCGATGCGGCGTTGAGCTGGCCGTATTTTTCCTCGCCGATCGAGGCAAGGAGGTCGAGCTGCGTCTCGAGGAAGTCGATGTGACCTTCCTCATCCGCCAGCAATTCCTCGAACAGCTTCATCGTCACGTAGTCGCCGGCTTCGTTGCAGATCTCGCGCGAACGCTTGTAGGCGGTGCGTGCGTCATATTCGCCGGCGAGATCGGATTCGAGCACTTCCTTGACGTTCTGGCCGATGCGCAACGGCGCCACGGACTGCAAATTGGGATGCCCTTCGAGGAAGATGATACGGGCCACCAGCCGGTCGGCATGGTGCATCTCCTCGATCGATTCGGCGCGTTCCTTCTTTGCCAGCTTGGCATATCCCCAATCTTCGAGCAGGCGGAAATGCACCCAGTATTGATTGACGGCGCCAAGCTCCAGGAACAGAGCCTCGTTAAGCCGCTCGATGATCTGCGGTTCGCCTTTCATGGATTCTGCTCCCATATTGGACGCGCAGGCCTCTGACGCGATCCAGGTGTGAAACGATGTCCACGCCGCTCGCCTCCGAACGGGTGTGGTAATTTTCGGTGACCCGAATGATCGTTTCGACCACATTTGGGAAGCAGCCGCAACAGCGACCGCGCTTTTGCATCGTGTGATAGACCTTCGCCGGCACGATCAGTTGCCAGGGGTCCTGATCCAGCAGATCGACGATCGTCTGCTCAATCTCCTTTTCGGTGATGATGTTGCAATGGCAGATCAGCATGGATTGGCTCTGGCTGACGGCGCCCCTCCGCGCCGTTTGGCTGGTAGTTGGTTGGGGTGCTACTTGAACACCTTGTCCGGTGCGTCGAGGCTGTCGGACCCCTCGAAGGCTATGTTGTTCAGCTTCAGCGCGCCGACGGCGCGTTCGATCGACTTGGTCTGGTCGACCAGCGCGTCGATTGCCGCCTGCACGGTAGCATTGCCTTCGGTGTTGCCCTCGGCGATCTGCTGGTCGTAGGCCTCGCCGGCCACTTCCCGCGCCTTGATCGCCTCCATCTTGGCGACCGAGACATCGAGCTTGTCGGACAGTTCCTTGTCGATCGCCGGATCGGCCGCCTTGACCATATCGTGCACCGACGGGCCTGAAACGACGGTGCCGTCGATGCGCGTGTAGCTGGCGAGATAGGCGGCGCGGATGCCGATGGCGTCATAGAGATGCGAGTTGTAGGTATTATCCGAGAAGCAGTCGTGCTCCTCTTCGGGATCGTGCAGCAGCAGGCCGAGTTTCATGCGCTCCCCGGCCAGTTCGCCGTAGGACAGCGAGCCCATGCCGGTGAAGATCACCGAGATAGCGGTGTTCGGCTGGCCATCGACGAGGTTCTTGCGGGCGGCGCCGTCTTCCTTCCAGTTGCCGACCATCTCCTGCAGGTCGGAGACCAGAAGATCGCTGGCCGACTTCAGATACTCGGCCCGGCGATCGCAATTGCCGCCGGTGCAGTTCTTGAGGTCGTAGTCGGTGTACGGACGCTCGCCGGCGCCCGGGCCGGTGCCGTGCAAATCCTGGCCCCAGAGCAGGAATTCGATGGCGTGATAACCGGTGGCGACATTGGCCTCGATGCCGCCGGCCTCCTGCAGCGTGCCGGCGAGGAACTCCGGCGAAAGCTTCGAGGCGTCGACCTTCTTGCCGTCGATCTCGATGTCCTTGTTGGCGATGACATTGGCGGTGTAGAGCGCGTTGGCGTCGGACTCGGTGCCGTAGCTCTTGGCGACGTAGTCGATCAGGCCTTCGTCGAGCGGCCAGGAGTTCACCTTGCCTTCCCAGTCGTCGACGATCTTGTTGCCGAAGCGGTAGACCTCGGTCTGCTGGTAGGGCACGCGCGACGCCTTCCAGGAATCGCGGGCGGCATTCAGCGTGTCCGCCGACGGGTTGGCAAGCAGCGCGTCGACAGCCTTGTCGAGCGCCTGCGCCGTGGTCAGCGAATCCTCGTACTTGGCCAGCGCGATGTCGGAATAGGTCTTGATGACCGCCTTGGCATCGATCTCCGCCGCCTTGGCCGGCAGGATGAAAACCGCCGCCGTCAACATAGCCGTGGCACCGATCGCAGCCAGTCTGCCGCCATATCGCGCTGTCATCATCAGTCTCCAGTTCAAAGGGGATTCGGTAAAAGGCGCGCGTGCCAAACGGTGCCGGGACATAGGCATGCCGTAGGACACCACAGATGCCGCGCCGCTCTGCGGCTCACGGGAGAAAGACACCAAATGCCTCCAATCGAACGGGTTCAAGGCCCAAACATCAAAGGGATGCGCTGACGCGCGAGCCTCCATAAAACGATGGCGAGGCCGGAAGTCAACTGGTGAACCCTAGAAAATTCAATTGAAACAACAGTTTATAATTATTCTAAACTAGCACTATCAACTTTAAATCGTAGCCAGCAGCCAAGGTGAGAGACGCCGCGATTGACAAGCGACCGTTCCGGGTGCGACCCGGACCGGGGCTCTTGCGACGGCGGCAGACAATCGCCATCTGGCGGAACGGCTCACAATCAAAGCATGATGTCGTCCGAAAACCGCTTCACACTTTTCGGCATCATGCTCCAGATTTGAAACAGGAATTCGGGTTGCGATGAAGAACGGGGTCGTCATTGTCGGTGCGGGTCATGCGGGCGTGCAAGCGGCCGCCAGCCTGCGCGAGGAAGGCTATGACGGGCCTGTCATACTGATCGGCGACGAAACCGATCTGCCCTATCACAAGCCGCCGCTGTCGAAGACCTTCATCAAGGACGCCGATGCCAAGCCGCAACCCTTGCGCGGCGAGGCCTTTTACACCGGCAGCGCCATCGACTTCAGGCCGGGCGTCCGAATCGACAGCATCGATACGGCAGGCCGCAAGCTGGACATAGCGGGCGGCGGCGTGCTGCCGTTCGACCGGCTCATCCTGGCCACCGGTTCGCGGCCGCGGCTCCTGCCGCTGCCGGGCGCCGACCTCTCGGGCGTGCTGTCGCTGCGCTCGATCGCCGATGCGCGGCTGATCCGCGCGCTCAGCGCCCAAAGCGGAGACGTGGTCATCCTCGGCGGCGGCTTCATCGGGCTGGAGATCGCGGCAACGCTGAGGGCCGCCGGCCGCAACGTCATCGTGGTCGAGGCCGTCGACCGGCTGCTTGGCCGGGCGGTAGCGCCGGTGGTGGCGAGCCATGTCCGCCAGCGGCTGGAGGCGATTGGCGTGCGTATCCTCACCGGCACCACCATTGCCAGGTTGGAAGGCGAAAACGGCCATGTCTGCGCCGCCATCACCTCCACCGGCGAAAGGCTGCCCGCGCGCATGGTCATCGTCGGCATCGGCGCGGTGCCGAATGTCGAACTTGCGCAGGCTGCCGGACTGACTGTCGCCAATGGCATCCGCGTCGACCAGCAGATGCGCACCTCAGTGCCTGATATTCTGGCCATCGGCGACGCCGCTTCCTACCGCCACTGGTCGACCGGCGGCGACGTGCGGCTGGAATCGGTGCAGAACGCCACCGACCAGGCGCGGCTTGCCGCACGCACGATCACCGGCCACACGGACGCCTATGCGGCGGTGCCGTGGTTCTGGTCTGACATCGGCGACATGAAACTGCAGATGGTCGGGCTGACCTCGGGCGGCGACAGCCATGTCGTGCTGGGCGACCTCGCTGAGAACAAGTTCTCGATCTACCACTATGCTGGAAGCCGGCTGCTCGGCATCGAATCCGTCAACAGGCCGGGCGACCATATGCTGGGCCGCAAGATGCTCGGGGCCGGGTTTTCGCCGATGGCGCAGACGATTGCTGAGGGACTTGACGGGCTGAAGGCTGCACTGGCAGCGTTCCAGCAGGATGAGCCGGCACGGGCTGCGGGCTAGACGCACTTACCCTCCCCCTTGTGGGGAGGGTCGCTGCGAAGCAGCGGGGTTGGGGTCGGCGCGAGGCCCCCACCCGGACCTGCGGTCCGACCTCCCCACAAGGGCCCAAGGGGGAGGTAGGGGTTTGCGCTAGGCAGCGCAGACTTCGCGGATCGAGCTTTCCAGAATGTCGAGCGCCTCGTTCATGACATTGTCCTGGATGGTGATCGGAGCCAGGAAACGGATGACGTTGCCGTAGACGCCGCAGGTCAGCAGGATCAGCCCCTTGTCGAGCGCCTTCAGCCGGATCGCATTGGCGATCTCGGCCGACGGCAGGCCCTTCTTGACGTCGTTGAATTCGACCGCGTTCATGAAGCCGAGACCCCTGATGTCGACAATCTCGGGCACATCGTCGCGGATCGACTGCAGCCGCTGTTTCAGCCGGGCGCCCAGCGTATTGGCGCGGTCGCACAGCTTTTCGTCCTCGATTACGTCGAGCACGGCGTGTGCCGCGGCAACGCCGATCGGGCTGCCGCCATAGGTGCCGCCGAGCCCGCCAGGACCGGGCGCATCCATGATCTCGGCGCGGCCGGTGACCGCCGCCAGCGGGAAGCCGCCGGCCAGGCTTTTCGCCATGGTGGTAATGTCGGCCGCGACCTCATGATGATCCATGGCGAACATCTTGCCGGTGCGGGCAAAGCCGGTCTGCACCTCATCGGCGATCAGCAGCATGCCGTGCTGGTCGCAGAGCTTGCGCAGCGCCGTCAGGAATTCGCGCGGCGCGTCGTAGAAGCCGCCCTCGCCCTGGACCGGCTCGATGATGATGGCGGCAACGCGAGCCGGGTCGACATCGGCCTTGAACAGTTTGTCGAGTGCGGCCAGCGAATCGGTTGTAGACACGCCGTGCAGCGGCACCGGAAACGGCGCGTGGTAGACGTCGCCCGGCATGGCGCCGAAACCGACCTTGTAGGGCACGACCTTGCCGGTCAGCGCCATGCCCATGAAGGTGCGGCCGTGGAAGCCGCCGGCAAAGGCGATGACGGCTTGGCGGCCAGTGGCGTTGCGGGCGATCTTGATGGCGTTCTCGACGGCTTCAGCGCCCGTGGTGACGAAGATGGTCTTCTTCTCGAACTTGCCGGGCAGCATGCCGTTCAGCCGTTCGGCCAGCCTGACATAGCTCTCATAGGGCACGACCTGGTGGCAGGTATGGGTGAAGCGGTCGAGCTGTGCCTTGACCGCCTCGATCACCCTGGGATGGCGGTGGCCGGTGTTGACGACGGCGATGCCGGAGGAGAAATCGATGTATCGGCGGCCTTCTACATCCCAGATCTCCGAATTCTCGGCGCGGTCGGCATAGATCTGCGTCGTCATGCCGACGCCGCGCGAGATCGACTGGTTCTTGCGCTCGGAAATGGCTGCGTTCTTCATTTCGTCCCTCATCGGGCCGACGCCCGTTCTCGTTAGATGAATGCCAAGGCCTCTTCTGACCTTATTTCACGTTTTCCTCAAGTTGGCACCGCCGCCGGGCGATTGGGCCTGTCGTCGATGCGGGCCACTTCGACAGACCGGTCTTAACCAGCCGACCGATACACGTACGGGGCAGTCCGTGACAGCTCACCCGTCACCGGGAACGGCGAAGCAATCCCGCTCGCGGCAGTGGCGACTTCCGCTACGACCTCGAACAGCCGACGGTGTGGCGGCGCAACCGCATCCCGACGATCACCGTTCGCGCAGGCCTCGTTGGCGACGTGCTGCCGGCCACCGTCGTCAACGAATTGAAGCCGTCGGTCGACGCCTTCATCGCCAAACTGCCGCCCGCTATTCCGTTGCAACCGCCGGCTCGGTCGAAGAAAGCGCAAAAAGCCGCAGCGGTGGTGCCGCTGATGCTGTTCGTGATGGCGACCATCCTGATGATCCAGTTGCAAACTTTTCAGCGCCTGTTCCTGGTGGTGGCGGTGGCGCCGCTCGGCCTGATCGGCGTGGTCGCGGCCCTGGTGCCGAGCGGCGCACCGCTCGGCTTCGTCGCCATTCTGGGCGTCCTAGCGCTGATCGGCATCCTGATCCGCAACTCGGTTATCCCGATCGTGCAGATCGAGGATCTGGTGGCCGAGGGCCAAGACCGCTGGGAAGCCGTGATCGAAGCGACCGAGCACCGCATGCGGCCGATCGCGCTGACGGCCGCGGCCGCCAGCCTAGCGCTGATCCCGATCGAGCGCGAAGTGTTCTGGGGCCCGATGGCCTACGCCATGATGGGCGGCATCATCGCCGGCACGGCGATCACGCTGCTGTTCCTGCCGGCGCTTTATGTGACGTGGTTCAGGATCAAGGAGCCTAAGCAGGGGGACGAACCATCTGTTCCGGAGAACGGCGAACTGGCGCAAGACCCCGCTTAAGGCTTTGCCGGATCATTCGTTATCGTTAGAGGGTTCGGGGCGCGATTTCGCTCGCTGCCATGGCGATGATTTTGACGTCCGCCAAGCATGCCAGCCTTTTGGCAAGTCGGCCAATGCCAGGATGCTTTCATCCTGCTGCACCACCTCTTGCAGGCCAACGAGCATTATCTCGCGTTCATCCCAATCTCGAGAGTCGCTGCTATAGAATTGCCAACTGCCCCCTTCATCGTTGTAGTTCTCGTCATCGTCAGCTTCATGCACAACGTATGCGATCCAGTCGCCCCGTTTGAATATGCTCTTGTCCGATAGCACCGCGACATTGGGCGGATCTGCAAACTTCCATTCTTCCATGGAATTCCCCAAGCGATTATTCTGCGGAACAAACTAGTTCACGCCGTCCGAACAAACCCCTCGCTCGCCCTAAGCAAATTGCGTGTGTAATCCTTCTCCACGCGGTGCCCGATCAGCTGGCCCGCCGTCAGGTTCTCCACCGCTTCGCCATTCTGCATCACCATCAGGCGCTCGCACATATGGGTGATGATGGCGAGGTCGTGGCTGACCATCAGGAAGGTCAGCTTGCGCCGACGGCGAACCTCTTCCAGCAGGTTGAGCACTTCCGCCTGCACCGAAGCGTCGAGCGCCGAGGTTGGTTCGTCGAGCAGCAGGATCGACGGTTCGAGGATGAGCGCCCGCGCGATCGCCACGCGCTGACGCTGACCGCCGGAGAGCTGGTGCGCGTAGCGGAAACGGAAACCGTTGCCTAATCCGACCTCGTCGAGGGCGCGCTGGATGCGTTGCTCGCCATCGGCAAAGCCGTGAATGGCGAGCGGCTCCTGTAGCAGGCGGTCGACGGTCTGACGCGGGTGCAGCGAACCATAGGGGTCCTGGAAGACCATCTGCACTTCGCGATAAAAAGCCTTGTCGCGGCGCGCTCCCAGCGTCTTGCCATTGACCGTGATAGTACCGGATGCGACAGGCACCAGGCCGGCAATGGCTTTGAGCAGCGTCGACTTGCCGGAACCGCTCTCGCCGACCAGGCCGAAGGATTCGCCGGACTTCACCTCGAGGTTCGCCCCTTTCAGCGCGCGAAAACGGTCGAACACCACCTCCAGCCCTTCAATCGAAATGGCTGGCGTCATGCCGCCCACTCCGGCTTGCGGTCGAGCACCGGCAGCGGGTGGCGTTCGTAACCGATCCTGGGCATGCAGTTGAGCAGGCCGCGCGTGTAGGGATGCTGGGCGTCGCGCAGCTCCGACGCCTTGAGCTGCTCGACCACCTTGCCGGCATACATGACGATGACGCGGTCGCAGAAGGAGGCGACCAGCCGCAGATCGTGCGAGATGAAGATCAGACCCATGCCGCGCTCACTGACCAAGCGGTCGAGGATGCCGAGCACATCGAGCTGAACGGTGACGTCGAGCGCCGAGGTCGGCTCGTCGGCGATCATCAGTTCCGGTCCGGCGATCAGCATCATTGCGATCATGGCGCGCTGGCCCATCCCGCCGGACACCTCGTGCGGATGCAGGTCGAAGACACGCGAGGGATCGCGGATCTGCACAGCTTCCAGCATGGCCAGCGCCCGCTCGCGCGCTTCGGCCTTGGAGACCTTTTCATGCGTGCGCAGCGTCTCGACGATCTGGCGGCCGATGCTCATCACCGGGTCGAGCGAATATTTCGGATCCTGCAGGATCATGGCGATGCGTTTGCCGCGCAGCGCCCGGCGCTGGCGGGCGGGTATGTCCAAAAGATCGATGCCGTCCAAGGCGAGCTTCTTGGCCGACACCAGAGCCTGCGGCGGCGTCAGGCCCATGATGGCGCGGCCGGTCTGCGACTTGCCGGAGCCGCTTTCACCGACAATGCCCAGCCGCTCTCGGCCAAGCGAAAAAGTGACGCCGCGCACCGCCTGGATGAGGCCGGTCCGAGTCGGGAAGGTGACGCGCAGGTCGTCGACATCGAGAAGTGCACCGCTCATTGGTCACCACTCATTGGTCGCCACTCCGGGGATCGAGCGCATCGCGCAGGCCGTCGCCAAGCAGGTTGAAGCCGAGGCTGACGATGAGGATGGCGAAGCCCGGCGCGCCGGCCACCCACCATTGGTCGAGCACGAAGCGGCGGCCGGACGCGATCATGGTGCCCCATTCCGGCAGCGGCGGCTGGGCGCCCAGGCCGAGGAAGCCGAGGCCGGCGGCGGTGAGGATGATGCCGGCCATATCGAGCGTCACCCGGATGATGAGCGAAGAGATGCAGAGCGGCATGATGTGGCGCAGCACGATGCGGAACGGAGAGGCGCCCATCAATTGCACCGCCTTGATGTAATCCGAATTGCGCACGGTCATCGTCTCGGCCCGCGCAATTCGCGCGTAAGGCGGCCACGAGGTGATGGCGATGGCCAGCACCGCGTTTTCGATCCCGGGACCAAGGGCGGCGACAAAGGCCAGTGCCAGGATCAGCTTGGGAAAGGCGAGGAAGATGTCGGTAATGCGCATCAGAATGGCATCGGTCCAGCCGCCGGCATAGCCGGCGACGGTGCCTACCAAAAGGCCGATGGGGGCTGCGATGACAGCGACAAGAATGACGACATAGAGGGTCCAGCGTGAGCCAAAAAGAATGCGCGAATAGATATCGCGGCCGAGATCGTCGGTGCCGAACCAATGCGCCGCACTCGGCGCCAAAAGCCGGGCATTCTTGAGATCGCCGATGGTCGGCGAATAGGGCGCCAGCACATCGGCAAAGGCGGCGACCAGCAGCAGCGCGATGATGATGAGCAGGCCGAGAAACGCCAGCCGGTTGGCGGAAAAGCGCCGCCAAGCGACGTAGGCGCGGCCGAGCCGTGCCTGCATGCGCGAGGCCGGCCGATCGCTGAGCAGCCAATCGCGGCGCGTTTGGATTGCTTCGGCGCTCATCCTGTCTTCGTCCTCGGATCGAGCACCTTGTAGAGAACGTCGGACAGGAGATTGATGCCGATGAACACCGAACCGATGACGATGGTGCCGCCGAGCACGGCGTTCATGTCGGCGTTCTGCAGCGAATTGGTGATGTAGAGGCCGATGCCGGGCCAGGAGAACACCGTCTCGGTCAGCACCGAACCTTCGAGCAGCCCGGCATAGGACAGCGCGATCACCGTGACCATCGGCACCGCGGCGTTGCGCAGCGCATGGCCCCAGATGATTCGCGTTTCAGACAGGCCCTTGGCGCGCGCGGCGACGATGTATTCCTGCGACAGCTCATTCAGCATGAAGGAGCGCGTCATTCGGCTGATATAGGCGAGCGAGAAATAGCCCAGCAGCCCTGCCGGCAGGATGATGTGGCGGTAAGCGTCGTAGAAGACATCCCACTGGCCCTGCAGCGCGGCGTCGAGCAGGTAGAAGCCGGTGATCGGTGTGAATGTGTACTCGTAGACGATGTCGAGGCGGCCAGGAAAAGCCACCCATTGGAGCTTGGCGTAGAACAGGACAAGCCCCAAAAGCCCGATCCAGAAGATAGGCACGGAATAGCCAATCAGGCCGACAATGCGAACGATCTGGTCGATGAGACTGCCGCGTTTTACCGCTGCCAGCACGCCGAGCGGCACGCCGATCAACGAGCCTATCAGAGTGCCCAAAGTCGCCAGTTCGATCGTTGCCGGAAAGGCACGGCGGATGTCGGTCATCACAGGATTGGTGGTCAGCACAGAGGTGCCGAAATCACCGTTCAGCGCATGCTTGAGATAGATATAGAATTGCTCGATCAACGGAAGATCGAGCCCCATCTCGCGGCGGGTGCGCTCGACGACATTGGCCGGTGCGCGGTCGCCGAGCACCGCCAGCACCGGATCGATCGGGATGACGCGGCCGATGAAAAAGGTCACCGCGAGCAGGCCGAGATAGGTGGTGACGGCGATGACCAGGAAGCGGCCGATCGCCAACAAGATAGCGACGGCGCGGGCGCTTCCCTGCCCCGCCGTCGCCTGGTTTTCAATCGCGCTCATCAGGGCGCGTCCGCCGGCGCTATTCCTTGGAGACCGGGCCGACGAAGTTGGTGTCGAAGCTCGGACCGAGCGCAAAGCCTTTCAGGTTTTTGCGCAGGCCTGCCACTTCCAATTGCTGGTGGATGATGACGAAGGGGCTGGTGTCGAGGATCGTCTTTTCAAGACTCTTGTACATATCGGCGCGCTTGCCGGCATCCTTCTCCAGCAAGGCTGCTTCGGTCTGCTTTGTCAGGTCCGGGATGTCCCAGGCATTGCGCCAGGCCAGCGTCTTGGTCTTGCCTTCATCCGAATTGTCCGGGTTTGAGGCAAAGGTCTGGGCGTTGGAGTTCGGATCGAAATAGTCCTGGCCCCACTGGCCGATATAGATGTCATGATTGCGGGCGCGGTATTTGGTCAGCGTCTGCTTGCCGTCGCCCGGGATAATTTCCAGCTTGATGCCGGCTTGGCCAAGCGTCTGCTGGATCGATTCCGCCATGCCCGTTGTCGGCTGTCCCGTGCGTACGTCCATGGTTACGCTGAAGCCGTCGGCCAGGCCGGCCTTGGTCAGCAGTTCCTTGGCTTTGGCGACGTCGAACTTGAACGGATTTTCGTCCAGTTCGCCCAGCACGCCCTTGGGCAGGAAGGTCTGGTGAATCTCGCCAATGCCCTTGAGGATGGTCGTGCTCAGCGCATCGTAGTCGACCAGATATTTGAACGCCTGGCGAACCTCGGGCTTGGCGAGGTTCGGATTCTTCTGGTTGAGACTGATGTAAAAGACCGTGCCCTTCGGCGCGCTGGTCGTGGTGAGATCGGCATTCTTGGCGATGGCGTCGAGATCGTTCGGCTCGAGGTTGCGGGCAACGTCGATGTCGCCTGCTTCGAGCGCCAGGCGCTGTGCCGAGCTTTCCTTCATGTTGCGGTAGATGACGCGGGCGAGCTTGGCCTTCTCGCCATTGTAATTGTCGTTGCGCTCCAGCACGACGACCTCATTGGCCCGCCATTCGCGCAGCTTGTAGGCGCCGGAGCCGGCATAACCGGTCTTCAGGAAGGCGTTGCCGAAATCGTTGTCCCATTTGTAGTCGGCACTCGGCGTCACCGCGGCGACATGTTCCTTGACCAGCTTTGCGTCGACGACCGAAGCGACCGTTGCCGACAGGCAGTTTAACACGAAGCTCGGCGCATAGGCCTTGTCGACGGTGAACTGGAAGGTGGTATCGTCGACGGCCTTGGCCTTGTCGGCAACATTGTCGCCGCTGATGCCGAACTGGTTGATGATGAATGCCGGCGGCTTATCCAGCTTGATGGCGCGCTCGAAGGAATAGGCGACATCGGCGGCCGTCAGTGGATTGCCCGAAGCGAACTTTAGGCCGGGCTTGAGCTTGAACGTATAGACCAGGCCGTCGTCGGAGACGGTCCAGCTCTCGGCAAGGTCGCCCTTGACCTTGGAGGTGTCGCTGAGGTCGAGGCGGACCAGCAGATCATAGGTGTTGCCGGTGACTTCGGCGGTCGACAGTTCGAACGCCTCGCCCGGATCCATGGAGATGATGTCGTCGATGGCAAAACCTTCGACCAGCGTGTCGGCGGGGGTCACGGCAAAGGCCGGCGCGACGCCAATGAGCAGAGCGGACATGGCAGCACCTGCGAGCCAGACGCGCGAACGTAGAGCAAACTTTTCCATCATCATGATGATTGTTCCCTGTTTTGTTGATTGTTGACCCCGAGTTCCCGGCTCAGGGCTGCAGTAATCTTTTTCGCGGCCGGAGGACGACCGTTAGACCCCATACCGTGTTGATTTTTTTCCAGTTGGTCAACACCCTATCCGGCAGCCCTCCAACCGGCAACGGGCATTTTTGCGAGCCGGCATACTGGACCGGAATATGCTGTGCGCGTCGAAGCATGGGCGAGCCAATTGCAGCCGCCGATGGGGAAAAATCTGCTCTTTTCGGTGTTACTTGATGGCAGCAACCAGATCGGCGTCGGGGAAGCAGGTGGCGGGGCGGCCGTTCTTTTCCTGCCAGCTGCCGATCGAGCGGCGGGTCTTGAAGCCGGGCAGGCCGTCGGCGCTGCCGACATCGTAGCCCTTGGCCTCCAGCGCCCGTTGCAGCGCGGCGATGTCGGAACGATGCAGGCCGCCGACCGCACCCCAGCTGCCGACGAAATCAGCATCGCCATGGGCGATGCGGTCAGCGCCATGGCCGATGAACAGGGCGTAGAGGTCGCTGGTGTTGTATTGCTTCAGCACGTAGAAATTTGTCGTGGCGATGAAGGCCGGACCGCTGCGTCCGGCCGGCATCAAAAGGAACCCTTCCGCCTTCGGTTCGTTGGCCGGAAAGGCTTTGCCGCCGACGCGGCTGATTCCCATCGCCGCCCAGGCTGAGATCTTCTTGCCCTGGTCGGGACCTTCGAGCGAGCAGGAAACGCTTTCCGGAACCGTCACCTCGAAACCCCAGCCACGCCCCTTCACCCAGCCATAGTGGACGAGATAGTTGGCGATCGAGGCCAGCACGTCCGGCGTCGAATTCCAGATGTCCGGGTGCCCATCACCGTCGTAGTCGACGGCGTGCTTCAGGAACGAGGTCGGCATGAATTGCGGCTGGCCGAGCGCGCCGGCCCAGGACGATTTCATGGCGCCGACCGGCGCCAACCCATGCTCGACGATCTCGAGCGCCGCCAGTACCTCGGTGCGGAAGAAGTCCTTCTTGGTCGACATGAACGCCTTGGTGCCGAGAACCTCGAAGGCGTCGTAGGGCATTTTCGCCGCGCCGAAGCCGGTCTCGCGGCCCCAGATCGCCAACAGTATCTCGCCCGGGACACCGTAGCGCTTTTCGATCGCAGCCAGCGTCTTGGCGTTGGCCGCCTCGCGCGTGCGCCCACCTGACGTGACGGCGCGCACCGTCTTTTCGGCGAAATAGGCGCCGGGCGAACCGAACTCGGCCTGATGCTGTTTTTGCGGAGTTTTGGGTTTCTCGCCGGGCAGGACGAGGTCGGGCAATTTGAGGTTCGGCTTCACGCCGTCGAAAGCGGCGTCGAAGGTGGATTTGGAGATGCCTTTGGTCTGGGCTTCCGGCCAGAGATCGGTTTTCAGCCAGGCGCGGAACTGGTCGTCGATTTTGGCGGCGGAGGCGGGGGCTACAAAAAGCAGGGCAACGAGGGATGCGAGAAGCGCAACGAGCGCCAATCCAAAAGATCCGCGTTCTGTCGCGCCCCCCTCTGTCCTGCCGGACATCTCCCCCTCAAGGGGGGAGATTGGCTGTCGCTTCGGTTTTCGCCAACCACCAGCGTTGAAAGAAGAATGCCGCCCGAGAAGCTGCTGATCTCCCCCCTTGAGGGGGAGATGTCCGGCAGGACAGAGGGGGGTGTTTGGCGCAAACCTCGAAGAATGCGAAGCTTTCATGTCGCACATCCTGCCCGCCAATTGCGTCAAAACGCCGTCCGCGAGCGCAAGGCCGCCGCCAGCGTCCCCTCATCCAGATAGTCGAGTTCGCCGCCGACCGGCACGCCATGCGCAAGTCTGGTGACCTTGATCTCGAAACCCGAGAGCTGGTCGGTGAGATAATGCGCCGTCGTCTGGCCCTCGACCGTGGCGTTGACGGCGAGGATCACCTCCTTCACCTCGCCGCCGGCGACGCGGTCGACCAGCGAGCGGACATTGAGCTGGTCGGGGCCGATGCCGTCGAGCGGCGATAGCGTGCCGCCGAGCACGTGGTAGCGCACATTCATGGCCGCCGCCCGCTCCAGCGCCCAGAGGTCGGAGACATCCTCGACGACGATCAGCGTCGAGGCATCGCGGCGCGGATCGGTGCAGATCATGCAAGGGTCGGAGGTATCGACGTTGCCGCAGGTCGTGCAGATGCGCACCTTGTCGGCGGCTTCAGCCATGGCGGCGGCGAGCGGCGACAAAAGCTGCTCCTTCTTCTTGATGAGGTGCAGTGCCGCACGCCTGGCCGAACGCGGCCCTAGCCCCGGCACCTTGGCCAGGAGCTGGATCAGGCGTTCGATCTCGGGACCGGCGATTCGCTTCGACATCGCACTGATCTAGGATTTTTCCGCGCGCTTTGAAACATGCCGCATACGCACCGAGCCCGCCATGCTGCCATGGCGGGCTTGGAAACTGTTTTTGGCGTCAGTAAGCTGACGCTGGCCGGGTCTGGTCGATAATCATCGCGCCGATAGCGTCGGTATTCTCAGGCGTCGACTGGAAGCCCATCGACGCTTCCTGCGTTGCCGATGGAACCGAGGTGATGTGGCGGGCGTTCAGCGTGCCGCCGAAACGCGAGGCATCGGGCTCGGCCATCGGCTCCTGCATCGCCACCTCCGTCTGCTTGGCGGCGACGCGGGCGCTCTTGGCGGGCGCCGCGGAAGCCGTCACATAGGTCTGCTCGGCCGGGGCACGTGTCGCCTTGGCTGCGCGAACCGCCGCGGCCTGCTTGGCAGGATCTGGACGGACAATGGTCTTCACCACCGGCTCGGCGTAGGCAACCTGCACCGGCGCTTCAGGCACAGGCGCGCGCGGCTGCGCCGAGGCAACCATGGTCGTGGATTCATCCGGCAGCGGCTGCCAGTTGCGACCGCGCTTCTCGTAGAAGGCGTTGCCGCCGGCAACCATGGTGTAATGCATGTTCTTGTAGGGGAACCTCAGGCCGGCGGTGTGGAAGTACATCGTGTTTTTCAGCTTGGCCTTGCGCTCGCCCTTGAGCACCGCATCGGCGGCCTCCTCGACATCGGGCATCGCTTTCGAATTCATCGCCCGCGTCATCACGCCGGGCGCGAACTGGCCCGGTTCGCCAACCACTTGGCAAATGGTGCTGCCATGATTGCCGGAGCGCAGCCGGTTCATCACCACCGTGCCGACGGCGATCATGCCGTCACGGCTCGAGCGGTTGGACTCGAAGAACATCGCCCGCTCCAGACATTCCTTCTCCTTCGGCGTGTTGCGGTAGGCGCGCGTCGAAAGGAAGCTGGGCGTGATGGCGTCGGTCAGACTGGCGACCGACAGGCCGTGCGAAGACGTGGTCTGGCTGCAACCGGCCAGGAACATAGGGGAGAAGATGATGCCGAGCAGAAGCGGCGTCTTCCATCGCGTCGCGATCAACAAAAATGCCTCATTGTCCAGATGCCAGCCCGCCCCGAGATGTGGCAAGAATGAGAACTCTTAAAGGCAAAAAGATGGCTAAAGGATTAGCTTTCGTGCAGCATAGGTAAAACTTTATAAATGCCCGGATATGTCCGCGTGAGCAAAGCCGGAGAAAGTCTTAACAACAGCCTCCGCAGCCGATTTCCCTTCATAATCAATTAACTGGTTGGAGCCGGCTCAGAACGGCAATTTCATTCCGGGCGGGATCGGCAAGCCTGCCGTCAGCGCCTTGGTCTTCTCCTGCATAATCTGCTCGACCTTATTTTTGGCGTCATTGTGAGCGGCCAGCAGCAGGTCTTCGAGAATCTCGACCTCGTCCTCCTTGAACAGCGACGGATCGATCTTCAGCGACTTCATTTCGAACTTGCCGGTCAGCGTGACATTGACCAGCCCGCCGCCCGCCTGCCCGCTTGCTTCAATCGTCGCGATCTCGTCCTGCATGGCCTGGAACTTGGCCTGCATTTCCTTCGCCTTGCCCATCAGGCCGAGAAGATCTTTCATGGTCGGGTCCTTTGCGGATTCGTGGCTATGGTCAGGTTTCGTCGTCGTCGGACGGCGGCTCGACCGGCGCTTCGGCCTTGTCGGTGTCGACTTCCGGCGCGTCGGGAATGCGCACGTCGATGATCTTGGCGCCGGGAAAGCGCGCCAGGATGGCGGCCACAGCCGGATCGCTTTTCGCGTCGGAGAAAGCAGTCTCGCGCCTGGTCGATTCCATCTCGGCCAGCGTTTGGCCGCCCTCTTCCTTCGACAATGACACCAGCCAGTTGCGGCCGGTCCAGGCGCGCAGCTTCGTCGTCAAGTCGTTGAGCAGCATCTTGGGCGCATCGGCGGTCAGGCCGACGTCGATACGGCCGGGCTCGATGCGCACCAGGCGAATACAGCTCTTGACCAGCACCTTAAAGGCGATGTCACGCTGCGCGTCGGCAAGAGCGACAATATCGGCCAGCGATTTCAGCGGCGGCGATTGCGGCTCGACGACCGGCTGCGGAGGCGCGACAAAGGCGACCGGGGGCGCGTCGACCAATCGCATGGTTTGCGCACCGGCTGGCCCGGACGGCATCCGGGTCTGCGCTACCGCGCTGGCGCCGCCGCCATTGCCGGCATTTACCGGCGCACCATTCGGGCGTGACGCACCACCGGACGCCGGAGCGCCGCTCTCCAGAGATTTCAGCGCCTCGTCCAGCGTCGGCAGGTCGGCGGCATGCGCCAGCCGGATCAGCACCATCTCGCCGGCGCTGACCGGTCGGTTGGACGACTGCACCTCGGGAATGCCTTTCAAGAGCATCTGCCAGGTTCGCGACAGAACCTTGACCGACAGCGTGCTGGCGAAGTCGGCGCCGCGGCGGCGCTCATCCTCGGACAGGGAAGCGTCGTCGGCAGCCGTCGGCACGAAGCGCAGCCGGGTGACGAGGTGGTTGAATTCGGCCAGATCGGTCAGCACGGCAGCCGGATCGGCGCCGGTGTCGTACTGGTTGCGGAATTCGGCAAGGGCGGCCGCCACATCGCCTTTCATGACATGTTCGAACAGGTCGACGATGCGGGCGCGGTCGGCGAGACCCAGCATGGCGCGCACCGCTTCGGCGCTGACGGCGCCGCCGCCATGGGCGATCGCCTGGTCGAGGATGGAGAGCGAATCGCGGGCCGAGCCTTCGGCGGCGCGCGCGATCATCGCCAGCGCGTCGTCGTCGACCGATATGCCTTCCTTGCCGGCAATCGAGGAGAGGTGCGCGACCAGTGCGCCAGCATCGATGCGTCTCAGGTCGAAACGCTGGCAGCGCGACAGCACGGTGATCGGCACTTTGCGGATTTCGGTGGTGGCAAAGATGAATTTGACGTGCGGCGGCGGCTCTTCCAGCGTCTTCAACAGGCCGTTGAAGGCCTGGGTGGAGAGCATGTGCACTTCGTCGATGATGTAGACTTTGTAGCGCGCCGACACCGGGGCATAGCGCACGCGCTCGATAATGTCCCTGATGTCGTCGATGCCGGTATGCGACGCGGCGTCCATCTCGATGACGTCGACATGGCGGCCTTCCATGATCGCCTGGCAGTGCTCGCCCAGGAGGGCGAGGTCGACCGAGGGATGGTCGACCGTCGGCGTCTTGTAGTTGAGCGCCCGCGCCAGGATGCGCGCCGTCGTGGTCTTACCGACGCCGCGCACGCCGGTCAGCATCCAGGCCTGGGCGATGCGGCCTGTGGAGAAAGCGTTGGTCAAAGTGCGGACCATCGGCTCCTGGCCGATCAGTTCGGAGAAATTCGACGGACGATATTTGCGCGCCAGCACGCGATAGGCGACGGCCTTTTGCTTCTCCAGGTTTTCGGGGTCCGAATTTCCGGCTTCGCTCATTCGCCCGTAAAGCTCCAAAAGGCCGCGTCTCAGCGTAGCCGATTCCTGCTAGATCGTTTCACCGTTTTCTGAAACGGCAAACCGCTCTACCCTTTGCTTTAACGCAATTCCGGACGGGAAACCGCTCACACTTTCCCTGGAATTGCTCCAATAGTCTCGCCCGCGCTGCAATGCGTCGTCAATGTCGCGAGAGGGGCCGATGAGGTGGGAGGCTGGAACAATGACCCGTTCCGGGCTCGTTAGGGCTGCTTCCTTCCGGACCTGACCCGGTTGGCGAGTGGATCGTCCACCACCAACCTCCCGCGTTCCATATCGGCAATTCAGCGATCAAATGCAAGGGTGCATTGAGAATCGGATGCCCGTGAACTCCGCCGCTCAATGAATCGCTTGCAGCCCCCGTGCAGCCGCTCTAGCGTGATGAGTTTGGGAATAATGCGAGAAGCGCAAGGGAAACGCCAATGCTACCGGGCCTCAAGGCCGGATTCACGCTCGACTCCAGGCTGGAGGCGGATAGCGAGCAGCTGATGTGGCTCGGCCTGTGCGAGCTCAGGGTGATGAACGATAGCCGCTGGCCATGGCTGGTCCTGGTGCCGCAGCGGCCGGGGGCCGAAGAAATCCACGACATGACGCCGCTCGACCAGGCGATGTTGACCTTCGAAACCAACATGGTGGCGCAGGCGCTGAAAAGAACCACGAGCTGCACCAAGATCAACACCGGCGCGCTCGGCAACATCGTTCGGCAATTGCATGTCCACGTCATCGCCCGCTCGGAAGGCGATCCGGGCTGGCCGGGGCCGGTGTGGGGGCACGGCATGCGCGAGCCCTATGAGCGTTCAGGCATCCGCCAGTTTGCGCAACAGATCAAGGCGGCGCTATAAGCCGCCTGTGTCCATCCCTAGACGTTCGAGCTTCCATGACCCTTCGCCTTTTTGACGCGCCCTTGCGCGAACCGAGCCAGTTCGTCGGCTTCGCCGGAAACACGATTGATCGGCAATCCGAGAACCGCGCCGACGATTCCGTCGAAAGGGCGTTGGCCGATCCCTCGGCACGTCTTCTGCCGATGCATGGCGGACGGCTGTATCTGAAATTGCACGATGGCAGCTTCGACCCTTGGTTCGATCTGGCTGAGAGCCAGAAGCTGCAGCCATCACTCGCACAAGGCGTGCTGCTTGGCTTTGCCGAGAGCGGCCCGGTACTTGCCGTGTCGGTCGGCCTCGATCCCGAACAGCTGCCGGAGACCATGAAGGCGATCGATTTTCGCTCGGTCTATATGCAGGGGCTGATCGACGAGGCGGCAGCGGGCGCGCTGGCGCAAGGCGCCGCCCTGCTTGCCTGGCATGCCACCCATCGCTTCTGCAGCAAATGCGGCCATGAATCGCAAATGCGGGCCGGCGGCTACAAGCGCCATTGCCCAAATTGCGGCACCGAGCACTTTCCACGCACCGATCCGGTGGCGATTATGCTGACGGCGACGCGGGAAAAATGCCTGCTCGGCCGCGGCCGGCATTTCGGGCCCGGCATGTACTCGGCGCTTGCCGGCTTCATCGAGCCGGGCGAGACGATCGAGGCGGCGGTGCGCCGCGAAACGCTGGAGGAAGCCGGCATCCGGCTCGGCCGCGTTGTCTACCATGCCAGCCAACCCTGGCCGTTCCCCTATTCGCTGATGATCGGCTGTTTCGGCGAACCGCTCAGTGACGACATCCAGGCCGATCTCAACGAGTTGGAAGATTGCCGCTGGTTTTTTCGCGACGAGGTGCGTTCCATGCTGGAGAGGACGCACAAGGACAATCTGGTCACGCCGCCGAAAGGCGCGATCGCGCATCATCTGATCCGCGCCTGGGTCGACAGCGAATAAGACTTGTTATTTTACGCAATTCCGGACGGAAAACCGCTTCACACTTTTCCTGGAATTGCTTAACGGGAGCAAAAAATGATCCGTCACACCGTGGTTTTCACCCTGAAGCACCCGCAGTACTCGCTGGAGGAAAAGCGGTTCCTCTCCGATGCCAAGCGCATTCTCAGCGCAATCAAGGGCGTCACCCATTTCGAGCCGCTGCGGCAAGTCAGCCCGAAGAACGACTATCACTTCGGCTTCTCGATGGAGTTCGTCGATCAGGCCGCCTACACCAGATATAACGAGCATCCCGACCACGTTGCCTTCGTGCGCGACCGCTGGATCCCGGAAGTCGAAACCTTCATGGAAATCGACTATGTGCCGCTGACCCTGCTGGTTTAGGGGAACCTTAGTCCGCGACCTTCCACTGCTCGCGCGACTCGCTGGCGGGATAGACACCCAGAATGCGCACTTCGCGCGAGAAGAAGCGCAGTTCGTCCAGCGCCAGCTTGACCAGTGGATCGTCGGGATGGCCCTCGATATCGGCGTAGAACAGCGTCGCGGTGAAGGCGCCCAACTGATAGCTCTCCAGCTTCGTCATGTTGACGCCGTTGGTGGCGAAACCGCCCATTGCCTTGTAGAGCGCAGCCGGCACGTTGCGGACACGGAACATGAAGGTCGTCATCATCTTGGTGTCGGCCGAGGGCCGTTCGGCCAATCGCTTGTCCTTGGTCAGCACGACAAAGCGGGTGACATTCGAATCCGTGTCCTCGACGTTCTTCTCGATGATGTCGAGGCCGTAGAGTTCTGCGGCTAGCGCCGGGGCGAGCGAGGCCATGGTGCGGTCCTTGAGCTCCGAGACCAGCTTCGCAGAGCCCGCCGTGTCGCCGGCGATCACCGGCTTCCAACCGTTCTTGCGGATGTATTTGCGGCACTGTCCCAGCGCATGGATATGGCTGTGCACGGTCTTGATCTCTTCGCGTTTGACGCCTGGCAGCACCATCAGCTGGAAGTGGATCGGCAGAAAATACTCGCCGACGATGTGGAGTTTCGATTCCGGCAAGAGATGATGAATGTCGGCGACGCGGCCGGCGATGGTGTTTTCGATCGGGATCATGGCGAGGTCGGCCTTGTTGGTCTCGACCGCGTTGAAGGCATCCTCGAAGGTGGGGCACGGCAACGGCTCCATCGAAGGGAACATGTTGCGGCTGGCGGTGTCGGAATTGGCGCCCGGTTCGCCTTGGAAGGCTATTCTGTTGGTCTTGTCAGGCATGCCGATATCTCAGGTTGAAGGTCTCAGGAAAGAATTTGTCGGGCGCGTTCGAGGTCTTCCGGCGTGTCGACGCCCAGCGGCAGCGATTGCACGATCTCGGCATCGATGCGCATACCGGCCTCCACCGCCCGCAACTGCTCCAGCCGCTCGCGCCGTTCGAGCGGCGAAGGTTTTAGCGCGACGAAGCGTTCGAGGGCTGAGCGCCGATAGGCGTAGAGGCCGACATGGTGATAGAGCGGCCCCTCGCCCCAGGGCGCGGTGGCGCGGGTGAAATAGAGCGCCTTCAGCCGCGTCGCCGACAACGGCGAACCGACGATCTTGACGACGTTGGGGTTGGCCTTTTCCTCGTCGCGGACGATCTCGACGCCGAGCGTGGCGATGTCGACCGCAGCGTCCTCGAACGGTTTCAGCGCCGCACCGATGATCTTGGGATCGATGGTCGGCAGGTCGCCCTGCACATTGACGATGGTTTCGACCTTGCGATCGGGGTCGAGGGCGGTCAGCGCCTCGAAGATACGGTCGGAACCGGATTCGTGGTCGGTGCGCGTCATCACCGCCTCGAAACCGTGCGCGCGCACCGCTTCGGCCACGTTGCGCGTGTCGGTTGCCACCACTACCCGGCCAAGCCCAGCCTCAGCGGCGCGGCGGGCGACATGGACGATCATCGGCGCGCCGGCTATGTCGGCCAGCGGCTTGCCCGGCAGGCGCGTCGAGGCCATGCGGGCCGGGATCAGGATGAGCGTGGACATCGAGGTTGCAAGGCGTTCGAAAGAGGATGGGGAAAGTGGCAAAAGGTCTCACTGGAAGCGCCCTTATAGGTGTTGCAACGCCCAAGCAAAAGACCTAGTTTCCGCCCGATTTGACCGGCTCGACGGGGTGGGTCACGATACCGACGGACGGAGTGGACGGAGAGGTCCGCCGGAAAAGGGAGCCCTGGGGCGTATGGATTCCAACGAAGTCAACAAACTGCTCGCCGGGTTGCTTGGAACCTGTTTCGTCGTCTTCTCGGTCGGTTTGGTGTCCGACGCCCTGTTTGCCTCGCCGGCGCCGGAAAAACCCGGCTTTGCCATCGAGGCGACGGAGCCTGCCGAAGGCGGCGCCGCCGGACCCGCAGCAGAGGCGAAGCCGATCGCCGACCTTTTGGCCACCGCCAATGTCGAGCAAGGTGCGGCCGTCTTTAAGAAATGCCAGGCC
The DNA here is from genome assembly GCF_057786115.1 of Mesorhizobium sp. P170090. Classification (NCBI taxonomy): domain Bacteria; kingdom Pseudomonadati; phylum Pseudomonadota; class Alphaproteobacteria; order Hyphomicrobiales; family Phyllobacteriaceae; genus Mesorhizobium; species Mesorhizobium sp. P170090. The sequence continues at coordinate 1,509,468 of NZ_JBYNWH010000001.1, read as the reverse complement.
TGCCATTCCGGCGAAAAAGGCGGCCCCAACAAGGTCGGCCCGGATCTCTGGGACATCGTCGACCGCCCCGTCGCCGAGCATGAGGGCTTTGCCTATTCGGCCGGCATGAAGGAGTTTTCCAAGGGCGGCGCCGAGAAGTGGACCTATGACAATCTCAACCACTTCATCACCTCGCCGAAGAAATTCGTGAAGGGCACGGCGATGGGCTTTGCCGGCCTGCCGAAGGACGAGGACCGCGCCAACGTCATTGCCTATCTGCGCACGCTGTCGGATAGCCCGAAGCCGCTGCCGACGCCAGGTGCCGCCGCCGATGCAACGGCGCCGGCCAAGCCGGCCGAGGGTGCCGCTCCGGCCAAGCCGGCTGAAGGTGCAGCTCCAGCCCCTGCGACGCCGGCACCGGCGCCCGCCAAATAACCGAATTGTCATCTCCATGACCTCAAAAAAGCCGGGTTCAGCCCGGCTTTTTGTTAGGAAAATCGCATATGCGGCGACAAAGCCGCCGCATGGCGGTTTTCACCGGCGTCAAATCATTTAGGATTGCCGGGCATCGCGACGAGGAGAACGCATGACGGTTGGCCGAACGCTTCTGAGGTCCTTTCTGGTTGTGGGCGCCCTCGCAGGCGGCCTGCAGGCATCCTTCCCCCAGGAATGGCACACCACCTCTTCGCTGATCGGCCCCTCCAAATATGGCGAGAACTTCCAGCGCTACGATTATGTGAATCCGGATGCACCGAAGGGCGGTACCTACAATTCGGTCGTTTCCGGCACGTTCGACAGCTTCAATCCCTACGTCGTGCAGGGCTCGCCGGCGGCCGGCCTGCAGCCATTTGGCGGCGGCCTGCTCTACGACACGCTCATGGATCAAGCGACTGACGAAGGCAGCGTCAGCCACCCGCTCATCGCCGATGCCTACAAGTACCCTACCGACTATTCCTCGGCCACCTACCGGCTCGACCCACGGGCGAAATGGCATGACGGACAGCCGATCACCACTGACGACGTGATCTGGTCGTTCCAGGTGCTGAAGGCCAACAGCCCGATGTACAGCCGCTATTTCGAAAACGTCACCGACGCCGTCGCTGTCTCGGACCGTGAGGTCGAGTTCCACTTCGACCAGAAGGGCAATCGCGAACTGCCCAAGATCCTCGGCGACCTTGTCGTGCTGCCCAAGCATTGGTGGGAAGGCACCGACGACAATGGCAAGAAGCGCGACATCACCAAGGGGACGCTGGAGCCGCCGCTGGGCTCGGCTGCATACAAGATCGCCAGCTTCAAGGCGGGGTCGGAAATCGTCTGGCAGCGCGTCCCCGACTATTGGGGCGCCAAGCTGGCTGTGAAGATCGGCCGGGAGAATTTCGACACGCAGCACTTCACCTACATTCTTGACGACAACGCCTCCTGGGAGGCGTTCAAGAAAGGTGGCCTCGACGATATCAAGCCGGAAAACAGCTCGAAGCGCTGGGCGACATTTTATGATTTCGCGGCGATCAAGGCCGGCGATGTGATCAAGCAGGAGTTCAAGACCACCTCGCCCGAGCCGATGCAGGCTTTCATGCTCAACCAGAGACATAGGTTGTTTGCCGATCGTCTGGTCAGGGCCGCGCTCACCTACCCGTTCGATTTCGAATCGATGAACCGCACGCTGTTCTTCGGTTTCAACACTCGCACCCACAGCTATTTCCAGGGCACGGACCTAGCCTCTAGCGGCTTGCCGCAAGGCAAGGAATTGGAGATCCTGGAGAAGTACCGCGACAAGCTGCCGCCGGAAGTATTCACCCAGGAATTCAAGTTGCCGGTCTACGATTCGCCGCAGGCGGAGCGCAAATATCTGAAGCAGGCGGTCGACCTGTTCGCCCAGGCCGGCTGGGTGATCAAGGGCGGCAAGATGGTCAACGCCAAGACCGGCGAGCCATTCAAGTTTGAAATCCTAGGCTCGAATGAAACCGACCAGGTCATTTCCAGCCCCTGGATCGCCAATCTGCGCAAGATCGGCGTCGATGCGACACTGCGCATCGTCGACCCGAGCCAGTACACCAACCGCGTCAGAAATTTCGATTACGACGTCATCACAGGACAGCTCCAACAGTCGGAATCGCCCGGCAACGAGCAGCGCGATTTTTGGAGCTCCAAGTCCGCCGGCACACCGGCATCGCGCAATTATTCCGGCATCAAGAACCCGGTCGTTGACGCCCTTGTCGACCGCATCATTTTTGCCACGGATCGCGATGACCTCGTCGCCACCACCCATGCGCTCGATCGCGTGCTGCTGTGGAATTACTATGTGGTGCCGCAATACTATCGCGCCGTTGTGTGGCTGGCTTACTGGAACAAGTTCGGCATTCCGGAAAAGCAGCCCGGCTACCGTGGCGCCGATATCGATTCCTGGTGGATCGATGCGGACAAGGAAAAGGCCCTGGCCGCCAAGTACAAGGGCAGCAATTGATGGCGGGGCTCCCTCGCCGCGATTTCCTGGCCCTCAGTGGCGCCGCGGCTGTTGCTGCGCTGCTGCCGGGCAAGGCTTTCGCCGCCAGCCCAACCCGCGTGAAACTGCATGGACTGTCGGCTTTCGGCGACCTCAAATACAAGCCGGACTTCACTCATTTCGACTATGTCAATGTCGATGCGCCGCAAGGTGGCGTCTTCAACTTCCTGCCGCGCAACTGGCTTGCCAACCAGACGCCGCTGACCTTCAACACGCTGAATTCGTTCGTCCCCAAAGGCGATTCGCCCCAGCGCACGGAGATGTGCTTCGATTCACTGATGGTGAGAGCGTACGACGAACCTGACGCCGTTTACGGGCTGATCGCTGACGGCGTGACGATTTCCGACGACCGCAACGACTTCACCTTCTCGCTGCGCCCGCAGGCCCGCTTCCATGACAGCACGCCATTGACCGCAGAGGATGCCGCCTTCACCTTCAAGCTGCTCAAGGACAAGGGGCACCCGTACTATTCCCTGCCGCTAACGCATCTGGATGACGGGATTGCCGTGGATGCCCACACGCTGCAGCTTAGGTTTTCCGGCAAGCAGACAAGCCGCACCATCCTCAACGTCGTCGAGTTCCCGGTCCTGTCGAAGGCGTTCTACACGACCAACCCGTTCGATTCCTCGCAGATGAACCCGCCGTTGGGGTCAGCCGCCTACAAGGTCGGTCGCTGGTCGGCAGGGGCCTGGATCGAATATGAGCGTGTGGCTGATTATTGGGGCAACGACCTGCCGGTCAATCGCGGCCAGAACAATTTTCAGCGGATTCGCGTTGAGTTCTATCAGGACCGTAGCGTTGCCTTCGAAGCGTTCAAGAAGGGAGAAATCCTCTACAGGGAGGAATTCACCTCGCGCGTCTGGGCGACCGGCTACGACTTCCCAGCCTTCACTGCCGGCAAGGTGGTGAAGCACGAATTCCCGGCCGAAACGGTGCCTTCGATGCAGGGCACCGCCGTCAACCAGCGGCGCGAGCAGTTTCGCGACTCGCGCGTGCGGCAGGCGATCGGGCTGTGCTTCGACTTCGAATGGACGCGGCGCAATTTCTTCTACGGTTCCTATGAGCGCTCGCAATCCTGCTTCGAGAAATCCGAATTTCGCGCCGAGGGCAGACCGTCGCCACAAGAATTGGCTCTTCTTGAGCCGCTGCGTGAGCAGATTCCCGCCGAGGCTTTTGGCGAAGCCGTGATCCAGGACGCGTCGAACGGCTCCGGCCGCGACCGGCAGTTGCTTGGCAAGGCGGCCAAGCTTCTGGCCGAGGCCGGCTGGAAACGGTCCGGCAATTTCGTCGTGAACGACAAGGGTGGTCGGTTGTCCGCAGAGTTTCTTGTCGACGACGAAGTCTTCGAGCAGGTCTACTCGCCCTGGGTCGAAAACATGAAGGCGGTCGGCATCGATGCCTCGATCCGGCTGGTGGATGCCGCGCAATATCAGCTGCGGCAGAATTCGTTCGACTACGACCTCGTCTCGGTCGCGGCCTCGTTTCCGGCGACGCCAACCCGTGATGACCTCGAAACCATTTTCCATTCGCGAGCAGCTACCGTATCGGGCTCTCGCAATCTGCCGGGAACGTCGAGCCCGGCCATCGACGCCCTGGTTGACGCCGCAGGTGCCGCCGAGGGTCGCGAAAGCCTGACAATTGCCATGCGCGCGCTCGACCGGGTCTTGCGTGCACGGAGGGATTGGATTCCAAGTTGGTTCCTGGCGAATCATCGAAGCGCCTATTGGGACATGTTCGGTTTTCCCGAGCGGAAACCCGATTTCGACTTCCCGGTCGAAGCGCTGTGGTGGGTCGACAAGGGCAAGGCGGCAAAAATTGGCAAAGGGTAGGCTGTTGCGCGGCACTTTACCCTCCCCCTCGTGGGGAGGGTCGGTGAGCACTTCGTGCGCAGCGCGAATGGCGAACCGGGGTGGGGGTGTGACGGCGTACGCCGGATCGAGACTACCCCCACCCCGCTCCGCTTCGCGGATCGACCCTCCCCACAAGGGGGAGGGTGAAAGCTGATGGGCGCCTACATACTGCGCCGTATCCTGCTGATGATACCGACCCTGTTCGGCATCATGGCTGTTGCTTTCGTCGTCACTCAATTCGCACCGGGTGGACCGGTCGAGCAGGTCATCGCCAGCCTGACCAACCAGGGCGGCAGCGACCGCCTCGGCAGCGGCGGCGGCGATGCAGGAGGCGGCGGCAATTTCGATGTGGCCGGCGATGTCGGTTCGAAGTACCGCGGCGCGCAAGGGCTCGATCCTGAATTCATCAAGAAGCTGGAAAAGCAGTTCGGCTTCGACAAACCACCGCTCGAACGCTTCGGCATGATGCTGTGGAACTATGTCCGCTTCGATTTCGGCGACAGCTATTTCCGTGACATCTCGGTGCTCGATCTGATCCTGGAAAAGATGCCGGTGTCGATCTCGCTTGGGCTGTGGATCACGCTGTTGTCCTATCTGATCTCGATTCCCCTTGGCATCCGCAAGGCGGTCAAGGACGGCTCCGCCTTCGACGTCTGGACCAGCGGCGTGATCATCGTCGGCTATGCCATACCGGCCTTCCTGTTCGGCATATTGCTGATGGTGCTGTTCGCGGGCGGCTCCTTCTGGGACTGGTTCCCACTGCGCGGCATCGTCTCCGACAATTGGGACCAATTGTCGTGGCCTGACAAGATCGTCGATTATTTCTGGCACATGACCTTGCCGCTGACGGCGCTGGTGCTGTCGGCCTTCGCGACGACGACGCTGCTGACCAAGAACTCCTTCCTGGAAGAGATACGCAAACAGTATGTGGTGACGGCCCGTGCCAAGGGCCTGTCGGAGCGGCGGGTGCTTTACGGACATGTGTTCCGCAACGCAATGCTGATCGTCATTGCCGGCTTTCCAGCGGCCTTCATCTCGGCCTTTTTCACCGGCTCGCTTTTGATCGAGAACATCTTTTCCCTCGACGGTCTCGGGCTGCTCGGTTTCAGGTCCGTGTTGGCGCGCGACTATCCGGTCGTGTTCGCCAACCTCTATATATTTTCGCTACTTGGCCTGTTCGTGACGCTGTTGTCCGACCTGATCTACACATGGGTCGATCCGCGCATCGATTTCGAGCGGAGAGACGTCTGATGACGCAGGCTGCAGCCGAGATCACACCGACAAGGATCGCCCGCCCCTGGCTGTCGCCGCTCAACAAGCGGCGCTGGCAGAACTTCAAGGCCAACAGGCGCGGCTACTGGTCGTTGTGGATATTCCTCGCTCTGTTCGTGCTGTCGCTGTTTGCCGAACTGATCGCCAACGACAGACCGATCGTCGCCTACTACAAAGGCGAGATCCTGTTCCCGGTGGCGGTCGCCTACCCCGAGGAAAAATTCGGCGGCTTCTACGCCGTCACCGACTATCGCGACCCGGTCATCCGCGACGAGATCAACGCCAATGGCTGGATGATCTGGCCGCCAATCCGCTATTCCTACCGCACCGTCAACAATGCGATCCCCGACGCCGCTCCCGCAAAACCGTCATGGGAATACGACGCGCAGAGGCGATGCAGCCAATATCCGCAAGGCGCTGCCGATCCTGACTGCATTGTCGGCAACTGGAACTGGCTGGGTACCGACGACCAGGCGCGCGACGTGCTGGCGCGCATCATCTACGGGTTCAGGATTTCCGTGCTGTTCGGGTTGATCCTGACCGCGGGTTCGTCGGTTATCGGCGTCGCCGCCGGCGCGCTGCAAGGGTATTTCGGCGGCTGGACCGACCTTCTCTTTCAACGCTTCATAGAAATCTGGTCGGCGATACCGCTGCTGTATCTGCTGCTGATCGTCGCTGCCATCCTGCCGCCGGGCTTCTTCATCCTGCTCGGGCTGATGCTGCTGTTCTCCTGGACGTCGCTTGTCAGCGTGGTGCGCGCCGAATTCCTGCGCGCGCGCAACTTCGAATATGTCAACGCGGCCCGCGCGCTTGGTGTGTCCAACCGCACCATCATGCTGCGCCATCTTCTGCCTAATGCCATGGTGGCGACGCTGACCTTCATGCCTTTCCTGGTCAGCGCCTCGATCTCGACACTGACCTCGCTCGACTATCTCGGCTTCGGCCTGCCGCCCGGCACCGCGTCGCTCGGCGAACTGCTAAAACAGGCGCAGAGTAACCTCAATGCCCCCTGGCTCGGTATATCGGGCTTCATCGTCATCTCGCTGATGCTGTCGCTGTTGGTGTTCATCGGTGAAGCAACGCGCGATGCTTTCGACCCGCGCAAGGCGTTCCGATGAGCAGCGAACTCCTGCTCTCCGTCCGCGATCTCAGCGTTGCCTTCACCCAAGGCGGCAACGAGTCGACCGCCGTCGACCACATCTCCTTCGATCTCGCCAAGGGCGAGACGGTGGCGCTTGTGGGCGAATCCGGTTCCGGCAAATCGGTCTCGGCGCTGTCGGTGCTGAAGCTTCTGCCCTACCCGACGGCCAGCCATCCCTCGGGCAAGATCCTGTTCCAGGGCGCCGACCTTTTGGCGATGAACGAAAAGCAGTTGCGCAGCGTGCGCGGCAACAAGATCACCATGATCTTCCAGGAGCCGATGACTTCGCTCAATCCGCTGCACACGATCGAGCAGCAGATCGTCGAGATCCTGGCGCTGCATCAGGGCATGGGCGACCGCCAGGCCAAGGCGCGCACGCTGGCGCTGCTCAACGAGGTCGGCATTCGCGAACCGGAAAAGCGGCTCGACGCCTATCCGCACCAATTGTCCGGCGGCCAGCGGCAGCGCGTCATGATCGCCATGGCGCTGGCCAACGAACCGGAACTGCTGATCGCCGACGAACCGACGACGGCGCTCGACGTCACCGTGCAGGCGCAGATCCTCGAATTGCTGGCGGAGTTGAAGAGCCGTAAGGGCATGTCGATGCTGTTCATCACCCATGATCTCGGCATTGTCAGAAAGATCGCCGACCGCGTCTGCGTGATGACCAAAGGCAAGATCGTCGAGACCGGGCCGACCAAGGACATCTTCGCCAACCCGCAGCACGCTTATACCAAGCACCTCCTCGCCGCCGAGCCGAAAGGCAAGCCGCCGGCCGCCAACGACGCCGCCAAACCGGTTATGACCGGCAAGGACATCAAGGTTTGGTTCCCGATCAAAAAGGGTTTCTTTCGCACCACCGTCGACAATGTGAAGGCTGTTGACGGCATCGACGTCACCGTACGCGCCGGCCAGACGCTAGGCGTCGTCGGCGAATCCGGCTCCGGCAAGACGACGCTCGGGCTGGCGCTGGCGCGGATGATCTCATCGACCGGCACCATCCAGTTCAACGGCAGCGACATCAACCAGCTTTCCTTCAACGCCATGCGGCCGCTGCGCCGCGAGTTGCAGATCGTTTTCCAGGACCCGTTCGGCTCGCTCAGCCCGCGCATGTCGGTCTCGGAGATCATCGAGGAAGGCTTGAAGATCCACGAGCCGAAGCTGTCGCCCGACCAACGCGACGACAAGGTCGTCGCCGTGCTGAAGGAGGTCGGGCTCGATCCGGCGACCAGGAACCGCTATCCGCATGAATTCTCCGGCGGCCAGCGCCAGCGCGTCGCCATTGCGCGCGCCATGGTGCTCAATCCACGCTTCGTCATGCTGGACGAACCGACCTCGGCGCTCGACATGAGCGTGCAGGCGCAAGTGGTCGACCTCTTACGCAATCTGCAGGCCAGGCACGACCTTGCCTATCTGTTCATCAGCCACGATCTGAAAGTCATTCGCGCCCTTGCCAATGACGTCATCGTCATGCGCAATGGCAAGATCGTCGAAGCCGGCCCTTCCGAACAGATTTTCGAGCGGCCGCAGACCGACTATACGAAGGCGCTGATCTCGGCCGCGTTCAAGATCGAGACGGCGCCGGTCGGTATCGTCAGCGAATAACAGGGAATACAATCCGCAAATGGAAAAAGGCAAAATCCTGCTTGCCGTCACCGGCTTTCATCCGCAGCGCTGGCGCGAGCTGCTGTCGGCCGAGCGCGAAGTGGTGCTGGAGCCGGACGGTGCCTCTGACCCGTCGATCACCTATGCGGTGGTGTGGAAGCAGAAGCCGAACCTCTTGAAATCGCTGCCGAATCTACGCGCAATCTTCTCGATCGGCGCCGGCGTCGACCATATCTTCGCCGATCCCGGCCTGCCCGATGTGCCGATCGTCAAAGTCGTAGCCGACAACCTCACCCAATACATGACCGAATATGTCGTCTGGCGGGTGCTCGACCATCATCGCCAGGGCATGCTCTATCGTGCCCAGCAGCCGAAGAAGACCTGGCACGAACCGCCGCAGCGGCCGGCCGGCGACATCTCGGTCGGCATTATGGGGCTCGGCAATCTCGGCCGCGCCGCGGCGTCGGTGCTGTTGTCGCTCGGCTTTGCCGTCAACGGCTGGTCGCGCAGCGACAAGGCCATGAAAGGCGTTGCGACCTATGCCGGAGAGGCCGGGCTGATCCCCTTCCTCAACGCCACCGACATACTGGTGGTGCTGCTGCCGCTGACGCCGGATACGCACGGCATCATCAATTACGGCGTGCTGAAGGAATTGCGCAAGCGCAACGGCCTCGGCGGCTCGGTGCTGATCAATGCCGGGCGCGGCCGGCTGCAGAAGGACGCCGACATATTGCGCGCGCTGGGCGACGGCACGCTGAAGGAGGCGAGCCTCGACGTGTTCGAGGTCGAGCCGCTGCCGAAGACCAGTCCGCTATGGAGTCACCCGAAAGTGTTCGTGACGCCGCACGCGGCGGCGACCTCCGACCCTGTCCACCTGGCGCCGAGCATGTTGCGGCAGATGGATGCCTTCGAGCGCGGCGAAAAGCTTGATAACGTGGTCGACCGCAAGGCGGGGTACTGAGGAAGTCCAGGTTCAGCTCGGCAGACTGAACTTCTTCTGCTTGTTGGGCGTGCCGCAGTCGCGGCGGACGATCGAGCGGTTCATGGCATCGATCTGGCCGCTTGCCAGGTCGGTGTCGCGCTTGCTTTTGGAGCGCATATCCGGCGTGAACGGGCCGAAGCCCATCGCCGGATTGGAGAAGCTCGGCTTGGCGTCCGTCGACAGATGGTATTGCTGCGCCAGTTCGTTGCGCTGCGCCAGCAACTGGTCGCAAGGCACATTGTCATATTGCAGCGACGATTGTACGTCCTGGTCCTGCCGCTCCGACATCGAGCTGCTGCAGCCGCCCATCGCTAGGCAGGACGCCAAGACCATCATGTTCCAGCGCATGTGTTCCTCCTCAATGCCTGCCGAGGGCTTTTCTCGGCTTGTATCCTACCTGATGCCGCGCCAGCCGCAAAAATCCTATTCACGTTTTCGAACAAGACGAGACATCAACCCTTGGACGAGGGCACCGCCAGCGCGGCAAGCCCGCCGACCGGCTGGCGGCGATCCCAGCGGATGACGGTCGGCTGCATCGACAGCACCGACAGGCCGTTTGCGGCAAGCACCCGCTCGACATAGGCTTGAGAATGGGCGTAGCGACGAGACGGCTGCAGCGCAAAACCGGCGTCGCCGCCCGCCCCGCCCTTGGCTGGCGTTTCGACGGAAAAGGCAAACAGGCCATTGGTGGCCAGAATGCCGGCTACGGTCTTCACCACGCGATCGAGCGCGCCGACATAGATGAACACGTCGGCCGCCACCACCAGATCGGCTTTCGGTCCGGCATAGGCGAAATCCTGCAGATCGGCCTTGGCGAGCAGATCGTAGACGCCTTTGGCGCGGGCCTTTTTCAGCATGGCGGCGGAGATGTCGTAGCCCTCCAGCCGTTCGGCGACCGGCCGCAGTTTCTCGCCCATCAGACCGGTGCCGCAACCAAAGTCGAGCGCCAGCGAAAAGCGGCCCGCCCTTGCCGCTCGAATGGCGCGATCGAGAAACTCCGGCAGCCGGTAGCCGAGCTTGCCGACCAGCGAATCTTCGAAAGTTTCGGCATAGTGGTCGAACAGCGTTTCGACGAAGGCGCTGGGTGGCGCCGCGGCAGCCGGCGCCTTGCCGATGAGTTGCAGCTTCAGCGCAGCGCCAAGGCGATCCGCCGGGTCGAGTTTCAGCGCCGTCGCCCATGCTTGAGCCGCCACGTCGAGCCGCTCGGCCGTCTCCTGCATCTCGCCAAGACGGAACCAGCCCGCCGCCCATTGCGGCGCCAGTTCCAGCGCGCCGAGCAGCAGCTCCGCCGCTGCCGCGTGCTCGCCCGAGCCGAAAAGCATCTCGGCATAGTCGGCGCGACGGTCGGCGGTCAGGTCGCCGGACGAGATTTTCAGCGGTTGCATGGCGATGGCCCCGCCGGCTGATGCGGCCGGTGGCTGGCTGTAGGCCGAGTCAGCAGTCTCTTGCAACAGGCTTCCCGCGCTGGAATTAGCCACTATCTTGACTGGATGCGCGCCAGCGACCTGCTCCATCCCCGGCCTGAAGGCCTTTATTGCCCATGCGGCGATTTCTTCATCGACCCGGTGCGGCCAGTCAACCGGGCGTTGATCACGCATGGCCATTCCGACCATGCCCGATCCGGCCATCGTTCGGTGCTGGCGACGCAGCAGACGCTCGACATTATGGGGTTGCGTTATGGCGAGGATTTTGCCGGGACAACGCAAGCGGCCGTGCTTGGCGAAGCGATGGCGCTGAACGATGTCAGCGTCACCTTCCATCCGGCCGGCCATGTGCTGGGCTCGGCGCAGATCGCGGTCGAGCACAAGGGCAGGCGCATCGTCGCCTCCGGCGACTACAAGCGCCAGAAGGACGCGACCTGCGCACCGTTCGAACCGGTCCAATGCGATGTGTTCATCACCGAGGCGACCTTCGGCCTGCCGGTGTTTCACCATCCGCCCGACACGGAGGAGATCGCCCGGCTGCTCAAATCGGCGGCGCAGTTTCCCGAGCGATCGCATCTGGTCGGCGCCTATGCGCTGGGCAAGGCACAGCGGGTGATGCGGCTGCTGCGCGATGCCGGTTATGACAGACCGATCTATATCCACGGCGCGCTGGCCAAGCTCAGCGAATATTACCAGAGCCAGGGCATCGACCTCGGCACGCTGGAGCCGGCAACCGTCGACAGCGGCGGCAAGCAGGATTTCACCGGGGCCATCGTTGTCGGCCCTCCATCGGCCTTCGCCGACCGCTGGGCGCGGCGCTTTCCCGACCCGATCTCATGCTTCGCCTCGGGCTGGATGCGCATCCGCCAGCGTGCCAAGCAAGGCGGCGTCGAACTGCCGCTGATCATTTCCGACCACGCCGACTGGGACGAACTGACCGCCACCGTCAAGGAGACGGGCGCCGGCGAAATCTGGGTGACGCATGGCCGTGAGGAAGCGCTGGTGCGCTGGTGCGAGCTGGAAGGCATCGCCGCCAGGCCACTGCACCTGGTGGGATATGAGGACGAGGGCGATTGATGGTGATTTTTGATCCAGAAATCGCCGGCGCGGCGATCCTTCCCACCCCCCTCTGGCCTGCCGGCCATCTCCCCCGCAAGGGGGGAGATCAGATGTCACCTCCGCTTTCGCCAATCGCCAACCTCGCAAGATGGGCGGCAAGATCAAGGCTGCCAATCTCCCCCCTTGCGGGGGAGATGTCCAGCAGGACAGAGGGGGGTGTGCCAGAACGCAAACCTCTGCCGTCAACGCGGTCCTTGCATCCATGAACCGCTTTGCCGAACTCCTCGACCGCTTGGTGCTGACGCCGTCGCGCAATGGCAAGCTGACGCTGCTCGTCGACTATTTCCGCAGCGTCGAGGACCCCGACCGCGGGCTGGCGCTGGCGGCGATCACCGGCGACCTCAACATTGCGGCGGTCAAGCCGGCGATGCTGCGCACGCTGGTCACCGAGCGCATGGATCCGGTGCTGTTCGGCTATTCCTACGACTATGTCGGCGACCTCGCTGAAACCGTGTCGCTGGTCTGGCCGCAAACGCCGGGACATATCCCCAACCGGGAGCCGACGCTTGGCGACGTCGTGACGAAGCTGCAGGCGGCGAGCCGCTCGGACGGACCCAAGGTGCTGGCCGGGCTGCTCGACAGCGCCGGCATTTCGGCGCGCTTTGCCATCATCAAGCTGGTCACCGGCGGCTTGCGCATCGGCGTTTCGGCGCGGCTGGCCAAACAGGCGCTGGCCGATTTCGGCAAGGTCGATGTCGCCGAGATCGAGGAGCTGTGGCACGGGCTGACGCCGCCCTATATCTCGCTGTTCGCGTGGCTGGAAGGCAAGGCCGAGAAGCCGAAGCGGACCGCACTTGCCCTGTTCAGTCCGGTGATGCTGTCGAACCCGGTCGGCGACGGCGACCTCGAAAAGCTCGATCCGGCCGCCTATGCCGCGGAATGGAAATGGGACGGCATCCGCGTTCAGGCGGTGTGCGAGGGCGGCGTGCGCCGGCTCTATTCGCGCACCGGCGACGATGTGTCCGGCGCATTCCCCGATCTCGCCCAGGCAATGGATTTTTCCGCCGCGCTCGACGGCGAATTGCTGGTCGGCGAGCCCGCGGCGACCGGCACGTTTTCGGACCTGCAACAGCGGCTCAATCGCAAGAGCGTGGCCCCGAAGATACAGCAGCAATACCCGGCCTTCATGCGCTGCTACGATGCGCTGCAGATCAACCGCGAAGATTTGCGCGCGCTACCTTTCCGCGAGCGGCGGGCCCGTCTTGAGGCCTTCATCACAACGCTGGACCCGCACCGTTTCGATCTGTCGCCATTCGTCGAATTCCGGGATTGGCAAACGCTGGAGGAACTGCGCCGCGCGCCGCCGCACCCAATCATCGAAGGCGTGATGCTGAAGCGCTGGGATTCGCCCTATCTCGCGGGACGGCCGAAAGGCCCGTGGTTCAAGTGGAAGCGCGATCCGCACACGGTCGATGCTGTGCTGATGTATGCGCAGCGCGGCCATGGCAAGCGGTCGAGCTTTTATTCCGACTATACGTTCGGCGTCTGGTCGGGGCCGGAAGGCGCGGAGGAATTGGTGCCGGTCGGCAAGGCCTATTTCGGCTTCACCGACGAGGAGTTGAAGCAGATCGACAAATTTGTCCGCGACAATACGGTCGAGCGTTTCGGCCCGGTGCGCTCGGTGCGCGCCGACCGCAGCCAAGGCCTGGTGCTGGAGGTGGCGTTCGAAGGTCTCAACCGTTCGACCCGCCACAAATCCGGCGTTGCGATGCGATTTCCCCGCATCTCACGGCTGCGCTGGGACAAGCCGACCGCCGAAGCCGACCGCATCGAGACGCTGCAGGCGCTGCTTGATCGCTAGGCGGCGCTTACGGTTCGATCGAAACGCGGATCTCGTAGATGTCGACCGCCTTGCCCTGCTTGTCGAAGTCGGAGTTGATGGCGATGCTGCCGGCCGCGCCCGGGGGCTTGTCGGGGAATTTCACGTCGAACAGATATTCGTTACGCTGCTGGCCGACCGCATAGCGCTTGCGGCCGCAGTCGCCGAGATCGCCGAAATTGCAGTCGACGGAGATCTGCGTGTCCTTGCCGTCCTCGGCGCGGGCGACGATGTCGAACACGGCATGTTTGCCGGCAAGCTTCTCCAGCACGCCCTGCCCGACATCGAAGCTGATGGCCGAGCCGGAAGCACCGGAGCGGATGCGCAGGAAGGAGCCGGTGTCGTCCTGCACGACATCGGCCTTGGCGTCGGACGGGGTCGCCACATGCGTTGGATCGGTGGGTGTAAACACGTTGATCCAGTCGCGCGTCTGTTCGGCGACACCAGGCTGCTGCGGCGCGCCAGGCTGCTGCGGCTCAGTTGTATCGGCAGGCGGCGTGAAGTCGTCATCGTCGACGGTCGGCGGCGCTTCGGGCGGCGCCGTGTCGAGCTGCGCCGGCGTCTTGAAGACCCCGGTCTGCACGGCGAAATAGAGGCCGATGCCGGCGGCGGCGAGCAACGTCACGCCAAAGAAGATCGCCGTCAGCGGCAGGCGGCGGCCCCTTATCCGCCTTTCATCGCGATCAGGCGCCACTTCCGCCGCGGCCTCGGCCGGCTCGGAATCGGCCATATCGATCGCCGGGGCGCCGGGCAGCGTGGCGTCAGGCATGATGTCGGGGACGACCGGCAGCACGCGCGAACGCGGCGCGTCGGATGCCTCGGGCTGAACCGGTTCATCAACGACGATCGCCGGCGACGGTCCGGCCGCGACACCTGTCGGGGCATCGACCGCGGGCGCTTCGGCGGCGCCCTGTACGGCGTCTTGCGGCTGCGCAACGCGTTGCGTCAGCGCGGTATCTTGTGTCTGCGCAGCGCTCTGCGTCGGCGCGGCGACATCGGGGACCGCGGGCAGGAATTCGGATTCGATCTCGGCGATCTTTTCCTGCACCGCCTTACGGCGCTTGATGGCGGCTTCCACCGTCACGCCGGGATTGGCCTGGAGCACGCGGTCGAGCGCCGCGAAAGCCGACCGATAGACCCGCTCGCGAAATGCCCGGTCCTCGGCGTTGCCTTTCTCGAAGGCGTTGCGGATCGCTTTTTCGATCGCGTCCAAGCGAATTCCCCTGTCCGTTCGCTTACATTGCCATGATCGTTAGCCGCAGGCGACCAATCAATCAACGGGCGAGCGCCCGCATTCTGCCTTACAGGCCTGTTCAACGCTCATTTCGATGCCTTTTAGCAATAAAATCAGTCCGTTTGCCGCCTTGCCGGGCGATTTGCGCGCAGTCCGGCGCGACGTCTCCGCGTAATCGAAAAAGCAAACGAGGCGATGGCTTATTCCGCGCCAATGGAAAATGACGGGACGAATTGCCGGATCCAGCCTTGAAATCACGGTTGCCCATCTTGAATTAGCGGCCGGTTGAGTCTATCACCCAGCCGATCCTGGAGGCTTCGCGCTTCCTGGGCCGCTTTAGCTCAGTTGGTAGAGCACATCATTCGTAATGATGGGGTCAGGTGTTCGAGTCACCTAAGCGGCACCAGTTCTCCATCCGACGCAAGCGTGACGGCAGGTGCAAGGCTAATGCACGTCACTCCCTACGCCAACACCGGCACTTCCTGTCTGCCTCGTCGACATGCGCCATATGGCCGCCGCCACAGGATTGCGTCGTCAGACGCTTGACCATCGACTATGCTGCATCGCGCAAGATCGACAGCCTAGAGAACCCGACAATACAAGCATAATTTATAAGATACAAAACCACTATCTTAGAATAATCTTCGTCAATTTTGACCTATATCAGACACTCCGGATTATAGTTGTGTAATTAAACCGTGCCTTTCTGACATGGTACTACTGCTCATGCAGCATTGCGGACGTGAAAAACCCTCAGCGACGCAACGCACTCGCAAATCATACCCATTTTTAGCACTAACTCACACAAATATTACAGCTCGATAGATATTTTGTGTTGCACTGCACCATTGCCCGGTTGCACCATTTCTTGGGGGATTGGTACTGGGAAGTGCGCCGTGGAGGATTCCGCCAAGTTGATCAGCTTGAATTTTTCGCTGGCCAGCACCGATTTCGAGGCTGCCCCGCGCACAAGGCGCGGGTTTGATGTTGTCGGCGCACTCTCGACGCTGGCAGGCCTCGACCTGAGGCCCGGAATGCAGGGCCGCTGGCTTCATCGGAGATTTCAGACCGGCGGAAATGGCTGATGGCGGTCGCGCGTGACAATCAGTTGGACGCTCTGCGCGCCATCGCTGTCACGATGGTTCTCTATTCCCATTTCCTTGCACCCAACGGGTCCTCCTTTTGGGGCCACATCGGGGTGCGGCTTTTTTTTGTGCTGAGCGGCTTCCTGATCACACGACTGCTGCTCGAAGCGCGCGCCGCGGCCGAATTCAAAGCCGGCCCTGCATTGAGTTCCTTCTACATCAGGCGCGCGCTGCGCATATTCCCGCCCTATTTCGCCGTGCTTGGGTTCGTCTGGCTGACCGATCTGGAGCAGTCCAGTGGATCGCTCGTCTGGCATGCGCTTTACCTGTCGAATTTTTGGTACGCGCTGCGCAACGAATGGACGCCCTGGCTACTCTGCCATTTCTGGAGCCTGAGCATCGAGGAGCAGTTCTATATCGCCTGGCCGCTGGTCGTGCTTCTCGCACCCCGCCGGCGGGTGGAAGCGATCACTATCGGCGTCATCCTGTTGTCGCTGGCCTATCGCTTCTACTGGCCGATCACCGCCACCCCGGCGCTAGCGCGCGACCTGCTGCCGCCAGCATCGATGGACGCGCTGGCGTTTGGTGCTTTGCTTGCCTGCCGGCGGACCAGAGGCGCCGGCCTGCCGCAATGGATGCGGCTAGGCTGGCCAGCCCTTGCGGCTGTCTTCCTGGCGATTGAGTGGCTTATCCCTGCGCCGGCCGATCCTATGCTGGAATGGGCCCGCTGGGCGTTACTGCAGATCCTGCCCCTAGTGCCGCTGGTGGCCGTTGTCGCCGCCTGTTCAGCCGGCCTTGGCGGCGTCCTCGGCAGGGTTTTCGAACTGCCACCGCTGCTGTCACTGGGCCGCATCAGCTACGGCGTCTATCTTTACCATCCGATCCTTCTGTCGCTCGCCGTCAAGTCACAGCCCTGGATCCCGCTCAATGTCTCGGAGCAGGGGCCAGGGCGTTTCCTGGTCGCGAGCGCCGCCACGATCGCCGTCGCTTCGATCTCGTGGACGGCTTTCGAAAAGCCGCTCAACGGCCTCAAGCGCCGCTTCCCCTATGTAGCGCGCCGCCGCTCCCAGGCACGCTCTGGCGATGCCGGCTGGCTCGGCAGGGCGGCGGACGCCTATCCCGGCGGATCCCCCGATGGCCGCGCCGCACTCGAACTCCGGCGAACGGATGCGCAGAGATGACCACCGCGCCGCTCGTCTCCGTCCTGCTGCCGGTCTACAATGCCGGGCCTTATCTCACCGCTGCGCTGGAGAGCATTCTGCGGCAAGACTACGATCGCCTGGAGGTCATCGCTATCGATGACGGATCGACTGACAACTCGCTCGAGATTCTCGAACGATACCGCCGGGCAGACAATCGCGTTTCTGTCATCTCGCGTGAGAACCGCGGCCTCGTCGCCACCCTCAATGAAGGGCTACGACTGGCCCAGGGCGAGCTTGTTGCGCGAATGGATGCGGACGATGTCGCCTATCCCCGGCGCCTCTCGCGCCAGGTCGCACTGTTCGAGCGGCGGCCCGATCTCGGCTTCTGCGGCGCCTGCGTCGATACCTTGCTTCACGGCCGTATCGCCAAAGGCAGGCTAGACCCGGTGTTCCGGCTCGGCCGGCTCGACATATTGTCGATGTTCTTTACGATATTCTTACATCCGACGGTGATCTATAACAGGAAGGTTATTGGGAACAACGATCTCTATTACGATCCAAAATATAGGCATGCCGAGGATTTCGATCTCTTCAGACGGCTTGCCGGCCGTTTCCCGGCGACCATATTGCCCGATAGCCTGCTCGTCTATCGCATCCACGCGGGAAGCGTGACCATGCGGCATGCCAAGGAAATGCGCAGGACGCATTTGCGGATCGTGGCCGAAAATCTCGAGCGTGAGGGGCTTGCGGAAACCACAGCGGATCTGCGCGACATCGGCGAGGCCGTCTCCTTCGACACGGTTTCGCGCGCAGCCGATTTCATCCGTGCGCTCGAAGAGCGGATTTCCGAGCTGCCGACCGACACACGGCCAAGCTTCGAGGCAGGCGCGCTGAACCTGTTCTATTTCCTCTACCAACTCGTCGGCGACGAAGGAGAACCGCCGCTGACCCACGAATTGCTCACGCGGACGGCGAGATGGAATTTCATCCGGCGCCGCGAACAATATGCGCTGCGTCCCGGCGTCTGGGCGCCTTGGCTCAGCCTGCTCTCGATAAGGGCCGGAAAGCGGGCGGACGCGGTGGCGTACTTCTTCAAAACCACGCCGGCCGAAGCGGTGCTTGCGCGTTATCAGCGGGGACTGGTATGACCGACAGGCCCCACCCGCTCCTGCGCGATCACCAGTTTGCGAGTGCACCTGTCCCGACATCTCCCCGATCGGAGCGGCCGTCGCTCGAGGTCAGTTTCATCGTCTGCACGCGCGACCGCGCCGCTGTGCTGGAGGCTTGCATAGCCTCGATCCAGGCCGCATGCCGGGTGCACGCCACCTTCGCGGCAGAGTTGGTGGTGGTCGATAATGGTTCACGGGACGGCACGTCAAAGCGGCTGGCCGCTATCGCCGAAACTTCCGACATCCCAGTCACAGCCGTCTCGGAGACTCGCCCCGGACTAGCCGCTGCCCGCAATGCCGGATTGGCGCGAGCGCGAGGCCGCGTGCTGGTCTTCGTCGACGACGACTGCAAGCTCGACCGCGACTATCTCCGCGACCTGGAGCGGCACTACCGGAGTGGCGAGAAGTGGCTGATCCGCGGCGGCCGGGTCGAGCTCGGTGATGCCCGGGACCTGCCCTTCACCATAAAGCTCCGCGAGGCAAGCGAGCGGCTGACCCCGGCGGTCCACCCCGGCGGCTTCGTGCTCGGCTGCAACATGACCATGCACCGCGACGTCGCGGCCCGCATCGGCTCGTTCGACGAACGCTTCGGCGCTGGCGGCCCGCTACGCTCGGCTGAAGATACTGATTATCTCGTGCGGGCGATGCTGCTCGGCATGCCGGTCGAGTACGTGCCCGACATGACGGTCTTGCATCATCACGGCCGGCGAGACCGCAAGTCGATCGACAGGCTGCACCGCGACTATAGCCTCGGTAATGGTGCGCTGTGCCTGAAACATGTCCGCCACGCCCCTTGGCTGCTTCGCCATGTCTATTGGTCTGCGCGGGCCGCGTTCAGGGAACTGGCGGGCCGTCCTCGCTTTGACCGCGACCTCGATCTGTCGCACTGGCCTATTGTCGTTATGAATCTGGCAGGTGCCGCCAGATTTGCGCTGCTCGTCATGATGGGATGGCCAAAACGGCTGCCGCTGCGCCACGACCGACAAGCCAGCGAAGCCAATGCGGAGGCCAGAGCGCGATAATGTCACTGATTCCGTCAGCCCTGCCAATGCTGCGCCGCGCGCTTGGTGGCAGGCTGTTGCGGCTCGTTCCCGTCGTGGTGGGGCTCGGGCTTGCGGGCGCCGCGCTGGAAGGCCTCGGCATCGGTCTCATCATTCCGCTGCTTGGCATCATTATGGGACGTGGCGAAACATCAGGCATGGCCGGTTTCTCCGCCCTCCTCCAGCAGGTTGGAGCGGACCTCGGCGAGCGCCAGCGGCTGATCGCCATTTCGGCCGCGATCCTCGGTTCGATCGTACTGAAAAATGTCTTTGCCTTCGCCAACACTCTGCTGACCAGCTACATCTACGGCAAGGCAGGTTATTCGATCCGTAGCGCACTGTCGGAGCAGTTGCTCAGGGTCGGCTACCCCTTTTTCCTGCAGCAAAGCCCCGGGCGGCTGCTCAACATCATCTCCAACGAATCCTGGCGAGCATCCGACGCTATCCAGGCCCTGCTCGGCGCGATCGTCAGTGCCTCGGCCGCCGTCATCCTGCTCGCCTTCCTCCTGCTCCTCTCTTGGCAGATGACGCTGCTGGTGACTCTAGGGCTGGCGCTTGTCCAGCTGGCGCACGGGGTTTTGTCGTCCAATCTGAAGGCGCCGAGCCGCAGCGTCGTCTCGCGCAACAGCGCACTGGCGTCGCAGATGCTGCATCTGGTGCATGCCGGGCGCCTGATTCGCATCTTCGGGCAGGAGAACCGTGAAAAGGCGGTCTTCGCCAAAGCGTCCGACGGGGTGCGGCGGGCGGCTTTCGTGCTTTCAATCCGCCAGGGCGTCTTGCCGCCACTGACCGAGGTATTGCACGCGATGCTGTTCCTGGCGGTGGTGATCGGAGCCTGGCTGGCGAATGTAAGCTTCCCGCTGACCGTCGCCTTCCTCATCCTGCTCTACCGACTGCAGCCGCATATGCGGGCCTTGCAGATGTCCTGGAGTCAGTTGCAAGGCATGAGCGGCTCGCTGGAGGAGGTACAATGGCTGCTCGATCCTTCCGACAAGCCCGAGGCGCCGCAGGGCAGCCTGCCGTTCGACGGCTTGCGCCAAGGGATCAGCTTCGATGATGTGAGCTTCGCCTATTCCGGTCCCCTGTCAGGCCCCGACGCGCGCGAGGCGGTGCTGCATAAGGCGGTGTTCGACATCCGCAGCGGCCGCTCGACGGCGCTGATCGGCCGCTCGGGCGCCGGCAAGACGACGATCGTCAATCTCCTGTGCCGCTTCGTCAAACCCGACAGCGGCAGGATCCTCGTCGATGGGGCACCGCTCGATGAAGTGGACCCAAGCCAGTGGCGGCGGAACATTGCCCTGGCCAGTCAGGAGCTGGAACTGGTCGATGGCACCATTTTTGAAAACATTATCTACGGCTACGACACGGCGTCGGCCAGCGACGCCATGCGCGCCGCAAGGCTGGCCGAGGCACATCAATTCATCGAGCACCTGCCGCAGGGCTACGCGACACTGGTCGGATACCGGGGCATCAACCTGTCAGCCGGACAAAGGCAAAGGATCGCCCTGGCGCGGGCGCTGGTGCGCGATCCCGATATTCTCATCCTCGACGAAGCCACCAGTGCGGTGGATGGGTTGTCAGAAGCCGCTATTGTCGAGACGCTGAAATCGCGGGCCGGCCGCCGCACCACCATTGTCATCAGTCATCATTACAGCACCATATCGTTCTGCGACGACGTGGTGATCTTGAGCCGCGGTCGGGTGAAAAAACAGGCCCCCTTCGCAACCCTGGCAACGCTCAGCATGGACGAGCTTTACCAGCACGGAGCGGGTGAGTGATGGGGCGCACCCCAACCTGCGACGCGGCTTGCGCCCGGCAGCTCGCAGATCGCGATCAATCCTGCCGGCAAACCACCGCCGCGACGCATTTCCGATTGTTCAAAAACAATTCTCGGTGGGAGGTCAGGCGGCCTTCTTCTTCGCCAGCCGCGCCTTGATCGAGGCGACGTCGGCGCGCGGCGTCGCGGCGAACAGCGTCCTGGTGTAGTTGTGCTTGGGGTCGGCGAAGACCTCCTCGCGCGAGCCGTATTCGACGGCTTCGCCGAAATACATCACCATCACATCGTCGGCGATGTAGCGCACGACCGACAGATCGTGGCTGATGAAGACATAGGTCAGCTGGAATTCGTCCTGCAGGTCGGCGAGCAGGTTGAGCACCTGCGCCTGCACCGAAAGATCGAGCGCGGAGACCGGTTCGTCAAGCACCAGCAGGCTCGGGTTCAGCATCAGCGCGCGGGCAATGGCGATGCGCTGGCGCTGGCCGCCCGAGAACATGTGAGGATAGCGATTGTAGTGCTCGGTTCCGAGGCCGACTTTCTTCAGCATCCTCATGGCGAGGTCGCGCCGCTCTTCGGCCGGCTTGTCGGTGTTGATGAGCAGCGGCTCGCCCAGCACATCTCCGATCTTTTGGCGCGGATTGAGCGATCCGTAAGGGTTCTGGAAGACGATCTGCACCTTGCGGCGCATCTCCCTGGTCAGGCCGTTCCTTGCGATGTCGACCTTGTTGCCGTCGATGAACAGTTCGCCCGACGTTGCCGGATCGATCAGCGTGATGATGCGCGCCAGCGTTGACTTGCCGCAGCCCGATTCACCGACGATGGCCAGCGTCTTGCCCTTGTCGACGCTGAACGAGACGCCCTTGACCGCATGCACGGTGCGCGCGCCGCGAAACAGGCCGCCGCCGACGTGATAGTCGCGCACGATGTCCTTGCCTTCGACGACCTTGATGCTCATCAGACGCCCCCGGCAGCCGGTTCGAACAGCATGTCCGAGACGGTCGGTAGCCGGTCGCCGACGGCATTTTCCGGCAGCGCCGACAAAAGCGCGCGGGTGTAATTGCTCTTCGGCGATTCAAACAGCGACAGCACGTCGGCCTCTTCCATCTTGCGGCCCTTGTACTGGACGATGACGCGGTCGGCGGTCTCGGCGACGACGCCCATATTGTGGGTGATCATGATCAGGCCCATGCCGTATTTGACCTGCAGCGAGACCAGCAGGTCGAGGATCTGCTTCTGGATGGTAACGTCGAGCGCGGTGGTCGGCTCGTCGGCGATCAGAAGCTTCGGATTGCAGGCGATGGCGATGGCGATCATCACCCGCTGGCACTGGCCGCCCGACATCTGGTGCGGGAACGAGTTCAGCCGTTCGGCCGGCTCGGCAATGCCGACCTGCGTCAGCAATTCGATGGCGCGCTCGCGACGCTGGGCCTTGTCCATGCCCATATGGAAGCGCAGCACTTCCTCGATCTGGAAGCCGACGGTGAAGCACGGATTGAGACTGGCCATCGGCTCCTGGAAGATCATCGACATGTCCTTGCCGACGATCTTGCGACGGTCGGCCGGGCTCATCTTCAGAAGATCGCGACCGTTGAAGCTCATCTGGTCGGCAGTGACCGTCGCCGTCCACGGCAACAGCCCCATCACAGCCAGCATCGACACCGACTTGCCGGAGCCGGATTCGCCGACGATGGCCAGCACTTCACGTTCGTTCACATGGAGCGAGACGCCATCGACCGCGCGGAACGGGCCGGATGCGGTCTGGAACTCGACGACGAGATTGCGGATGTCGAGCAGCGCCATTACGACCTCCTCAGCTTCGGATCGAGCGCATCGCGCAGACCGTCGCCGATCAGGTTGATGGCAAGCACGGTGATGAGGATGGCCAGACCGGGGAAGGTCACCACCCACCAGGCGCGCAGGATGAATTCACGCGCCGAGGCGAGCATGGTTCCCCATTCCGGTGTCGGCGGCTGGGCGCCAAGGCCGAGAAAGCCGAGAGCGGCCGCCTCCAGGATGGCGTTGGAGAAGGACAGCGTGCCCTGCACGATCAGCGGCGCCAGGCAGTTGGGCAGGATGGTGCGCAGCATAAGCCTTATATGGCCGGCGCCGGCGACCTTGGCGGCGACCACATATTCGCGGCTCTTTTCGGCCATGACGGCAGCGCGCACCAGACGGGCAAAGTGGGGTTGCAGGACAAGCGCGATGGCCAGCATGGCGTTGAACAGGCCGGGGCCGAGGATGGTGACCAGAACCAGCGCCAAGAGCAGCGACGGGAAGGACAGGATCAGATCCATGACCCGCATGATCGCCACGTCGACCCAGCCCCGGAAATAGCCAGCCAAAAGGCCGAGCGTGATGCCGCCGACAAGCGCCAGCGTGACCACGACGGCGCCGATGAGCAGCGAGAAACGCGCGCCATAGAGCAGGCGCGAGAGCATGTCGCGGCCGACCGCGTCGGTGCCAAGCAGATATTCCATGCTGCCGCCTGCCTGCCAGGCCGGCGGACGCAAGAAAGCGGTCTTGTCCTGGATGTCGGGCGCATAGGGCGCGAGCAGCGGTGCAAAGAGCGCGGCCAGCACCAAAAGGATGAAGACGAACAGGCCGATGACGGCGCCGCGGTTTACCGAGAAATAGTGCCAGAAAGTCCTGAAGCCGGTCAGTCGGTCAGGGTTGCCGGCGGCCATCGGGGCGATTTCGGTCGACTGGCTCATCACGCCGCCCTGATGCGCGGGTTGATGACGGCATAAAGCACGTCGACGATCAGGTTCACCGCCATGACGATAAGGGCGATCAGCAGCAAGCCTGACTGCACGACGACATAGTCGCGCTTGGATATGGATTCGACCATCCACTTGCCGATGCCCGGCCAGGCGAAGATGGTTTCTGTGAGAATGGCGCCGGCGAGCAGGGTACTGACCTGCAGGCCGATGGTGGTGACCACCGGGATCAGCGCATTGCGTAGCGCATGCACGCCGATGACGCGGGACGACGACAGGCCCTTGGCGCGGGCGGTCCGCACATAGTCTTCGCCCAGCACTTCGAGCATGGCCGAGCGCGTCTGGCGCGCGATCACCGCCAGCGGGATGGTGCCGAGCACAATTGTCGGCAGCACCAGGTGACTCAATGCCGAGCGGAAAGCATCCCACTTGCCGTAGAGCAGGCTGTCGAGGGTCAAGAAGCCGGTGATCGGCTTGATAAAGAACTGAAGGCCGATGCGTCCTGAAACCGGGGTCCAGCCGAGATAGCCGGAGAAAAAGATGATCAGCAGCAGACCCCACCAGAAAATCGGCATGGAATAGCCGACGAGGGCGGTGCCCATCAGCCCCTGGTCGAACCAGGAGCCGCGTTTGACCGCAGCAATGATGCCGGCCGGGATGGCCAGCACCATGGCGAAGATCATGGCGAAGACTGAGAGCTCGATGGTTGCCGGGAAGAGCGTCATGAAATCTTCGATGACCGGCCGCTTGGACGAAATCGACACGCCGAAATTGCCGGTCGCGGCATCGCGGACATAATGCGCGTATTGCTGCCAGATCGGCAAATTGTAGCCGAACTGTTCCTTCAGTTCCGCGTAACGCTCGGGCGACACGCCATGCTCGCCGGCCATGGCAAGAATGGGATCGCCGGGCAGCAGCCTGACAAAAGCGAAGGCGCAGATGGTGATGCCGATCAGCGTCGGCAGCACCAAGACGATTTTGTTTAGGAGATATCGGAGCATCTTGAAAAGCGGGCGGCGCCTGATTGCGCGCCGCCCGCCTAACAGTTCTATTCGGCCTTGTCGACGCCGTCGAAGCGATGAATGCCGAGCGGGTCCATCATGAAGCCGCTGACATTCTTGCGCACGACTGCGTAGACCTGGCTGTGTGCCATGAGGAAGGCCGGAGCCTGCTTCTGGAAGACAACCTGTGCCTCTTCATAGAGCTTGGTGCGTTCGGCCTGGTCGCTGGTCTTCTTGGCCTTCTGGATCAGATCCTCGAAGTCCTTGTCGCACCAGCTGGAGTAGTTCGACACGCCGATGGCCGAGCAGGCGAACAGCGTGGCGAAGAAATTGTCCGGATCGCCATTGTCACCGGTCCAGCCGATCTGGAAGGCGCCCGGCCGTTCCTTCTTCTTGCCTTCCTCGCGGTACTTCGTCCACTCGTAGCTGACGATTTCCGCCTTGACGCCGACCTTCGCCCAGTCAGCCTGGATCAGTTCGGCGGCGCGCTGGAAGTTCGGGTTGTAGGGACGGACGCGGTCGGAGGCCCAAAGCTGGATCTCCTTCAATCCGGCATCGGCCAGCACCTTCTTGGCTGCTTCCGGATCATAGGCGTCGGACTTCACGTCCTTGTTCCACGACCACATGGTCGGCGGGATCAGGTTTACGGCCGGCGTGGCACCGGCGTCCTGGAACAGCGACTTGATGAGCGATTCCCGATCGATCGCCTGGTTGAGCGCATGGCGCACTTCAGGCTTGTCGAGCGGCGGGATGGTGGTGTTGTAGCTCATATAGCCGATGTTGAGGCCAGCCTGATCCATCAGGGTCACGTCGGCGTTGGCCTTGATCGTGCCGATGTCGGCAGGATTCGGATAGGGCGCGATATCGCATTCGCCGGCGAGCACCTTCTGGATGCGGGCGGTGGCGTCAGGCGTGATCGCGAAGACGAGATCGTCGATCTTCTCCTTGCCCTTGAAGTAGTCCGGGTTGGCCGCATAGCGGATGACCGAATCCAGCTGGTAGTCGACGAACTGGAACGGACCTGTACCGACCGGCTTGGTCGAGAAGTCGGCCATCTTGCCGTCTTTTTCCAGCTGGTCGGCATATTCCTTCGACACGATCGAGGCGAAGTCCATGCCGAGATTGGCCAGCATCGGCGCGTTCGGCTCGGTCAGCGTCAGCTTCACGGTCAGGTCATCGACCTTTTCCCACTTGGCGACGTATTTCGGCATGTCCATGCCGGTGTAGTAGTCCCAGGTCAGGTTCGGCAGGTACTCCTCGCCGTTCCAGGGGTTTTCCTTGTTGAACTGGCGATCGAACGAAAAGACGACGTCGTCGGCATTGAAATCACGCGTCGGCTTGAAGAAATCCGTCGTCTGGAACTTCACGCCCGGATGCAGGTGGAAAGTATAGACCAGACCGTCGTCCGAAATCTCCCATTTGTCGGCGAGACCGGGCACAACTTCGGTGCCGCCATGCTTGAACTCGACCAGGCGCGAATAGACGGTGCGCGACGAGGCGTCGAAGTCGTTGCCGCCCGTCGTGGTACCCGGGTCGAAGTTGGCCGGCGAGGCCTCCGAGCAATAGACCAGCGTCTTGGCATTGGCCACACCGCCGAGGACGCTTGCAGCCAGCAACGCGGCTGCAAAAGTCAGTTTCTTTTTCATTGAGCACTCCCTGATGTTCTTCCAAGCCCCTCTATAGGCTCGCGAAGCGCGCATATAAGCACCGTTTTTCCGGCTTTGGAACACCCTGTTTGCCTACCCCTCCGTAAGCAGAAAATATTTCTCGGTCTTTGACGAGCTGCAGAAACAAATAGCAAAATCTGCTAATCACGGGATTGTTAACGACCGCATTTTTTCATTGATCGCAGCAATCGTAAGCCAAAAATCCACAAGCCTGGGTTTCGCCACCGAGATGACCGGACGGCATTGCCTGAGCTGGCATCGCGGGAAGGATTTCGACGGCAAATCTTTGCCGTCCTGCCGCTGGGGCAAGACTTGCACGGCCGCCGATAGTCGCAATAGATAGATGACACGCTGGATTTTCCGGGAATCCGCGACATCGATGCAGCGGAGGACGCCTCACCACATCGAGGCGGCGCAGCAGGAGCAGGCAACAGAACGACCGAGGGAGGCTAGAGGTGGCGAAAGCAACAAAGACAACGGCCCCGGCGAAAGCAAAAGCGGCGAAAGCTTCAAAACCGGCCGCCGCTGCCGCCAAGTCGAAAGCGCCACCGGCCAAAGCCACTCCCGCCGTCAAGCCAACGGCAACCTCGACGCCGGCGAAGGCAAGCGCCAACCCGGCAGCGAAACCTGCGGTCAAGCGCGCGGCGAAGACAACACCCGCTGCAAAGCCCGCCCAGCCGCCAGCCGCGAAGACAACCGCGGCGAAGCCCGCCTCGAAGCCGTCGCCGGGCGCGGCCAAAAAACTGCCGAATACGCTGACGGCGCTTGCCGCGGGCTTGCCGGAAAAGCCATGGCTAAAAAGCTATTCGAAAGTCGTGCCGGCGGAGATCGGCGCCCTGCCCTACAGTTCGATCGGCGACTTCCTCGTCGGCGCCTGCAAGCAGTTTTCCGGCCAGCCGGCATACGTCTGCATGGGCAAGTCGATCTCCTATGCCGAACTCGAGCGGCAATCGGCCGCCTTCGGCGCTTATCTGCAATCGAAGGGCCTGCAGAAAGGCGCACGCGTGGCGCTGATGATGCCGAATGTGCTGCAATATCCGGTGGCGATGATGGCCGTGCTTCGCGCCGGCTATGTCGTGGTGAACATCAATCCGCTCTACACGCCGCGCGAGCTCGAACATCAGCTCAAGGATTCCGGCGCGCAGGCGATCGTCATTCTGGAGAATTTCGCCAGCACCCTGGACGCGGTGATTGCCAGGACGGCGGTGAAGCATGTGGTGGTCGCGGCGATGGGCGACATGCTCGGCGGCCTCAAGGGCACGATCGTCAACCTGGTCGTGCGCCGGGTGAAAAAGATGGTGCCGGCCTGGTCGCTGCCCGGCCATGTCAAGTTCAATGCGGCGGTGAAGGCCGGCGCCGGCATCGCCTTCAAGCCGGCCAAGATGGAAGCCAGCGACGTCGCCTTCCTGCAATATACAGGCGGCACCACGGGGATTTCCAAAGGTGCTGTGCTGCTGCACTCCAATGTGCTGTCCAATGTCGCGCAGAACACGCTGTGGCTGCAGGACGCCTATGCGATCAAGCCGAAACCGGCGCATCTCAACTTCATTTGCGCACTGCCGCTCTACCATATCTTCGCGCTGACGGTGAACGCGCTGATGGGCATGCAGCAGGGCGCCCAGAACGTGCTCGTTCCCAACCCGCGCGACATTCCCGGCTTCGTCAAGGAGCTGCAGAAATACCCGATGCACATTTTCCCCGGCCTCAACACGCTGTTCAACGCGCTGCTCAACAACGAGGATTTCCGCAAGCTCGACTTCAAGCCGCTGATCATGACGCTGGGTGGCGGCATGGCGGTGCAGAAGGGGGTGGCCGAGCGCTGGAAGGCGCTGACCGGCAATTCGATCACCGAGGGCTACGGGCTGTCGGAGACCTCGCCGGTGGCCACCGCCAACAAGTTCAGCGACAGCAATTTCACCGGCACGATCGGCCTACCGCTGCCGTCGACCGAGATCGTCATCCGCGACGATGACGGCAACAACCTGCCGCTGGGCGAAGTCGGCGAGATCTGCATCCGCGGGCCACAAGTCATGGCCGGTTACTGGAACCGGCCGGACGAGACCGCCAAGGTGATGACCAAGGACGGCTTCTTCAAATCCGGCGACATGGGCTTCATGGACGAGCGCGGCTACACCAAGATCGTCGACCGCAAGAAGGACATGATCCTGGTCTCCGGCTTCAACGTCTATCCCAACGAACTCGAGGAAGTCGTCGCCCAGCATCCGGGCGTGCTCGAAGTGGCGGCGGTCGGCGTGCCGGACGAGCATTCGGGCGAAGTGCCGAAGCTGTTCATCGTCAAGAAGGATCCGGCGCTGACCGTTGAGGCAATCACTGCGTATTGTCGCGAAAACCTGACCGGCTACAAGCGGCCGAAATACATCGAGTTCAGGACCGAACTGCCGAAGACGCCGGTGGGCAAGATTTTGCGCCGGGCGCTGCGGGAATAGTTTGAACGGCGAGCCAAGCGACGGCGGGATGGCGGACGATAGTCGGCGTCCCGATGCAGTAGTGTTCATCAAGGCGAACCTGCGGCTTGCGCCCGTTCCCGCCCTTCGTGAAATCCAGCTCTATACGGCTCATCCCGGCAGCGGCCTGAGGCGGCTTGTCGAGTGGCGAGCTTATGGATCGGAAGACGGCAGCCAAACCGAGCAGCACGAAGCTGAGCCGCAGCCGCCCTACTGGGCCTATGCCTGGGCCGGCGGCGCCGTGCTTGCGCGCTATATACTCGACCATCCGCAAAGCGTGGCCGGTAGCCGCGTGCTCGACCTCGGCGCCGGCTCGGGCCTCGTCGGCATCGCCGCCGCCAAGGCCGGCGCCAGCGCGGTGATCGCGGCGGAGATCGATCGCAACGGCGTCGCCGCGATCGGCCTCAACGCGTTGGCCAACGGCGTCGAGATCACCATTGTCGACCAGGATATCACGACGGGCCCGCCGCCAGCGGTCGACCTCGTGCTTGCCGGCGACGTGTTCTACGGCCGCGAGGTTGCTCTGCGGATGATCCCGTTCCTCGACCGCTGCCTGGCAGCCGGCATCGAGGTGCTTGTCGGCGATCCCCGCCGCGCCGATCTGCCGCTGTCGCGGCTACGATTGCTCGCCGAATATCAGGTGCCGGATTTTGGCGACGCGAAGGGTGCTTCGACCAGGCCGAGCGGAGTGTTTTCGTTTGAAGCCGATGAGCGCTGAAGCGGCAACGCCCACCGTTGAATACCCGGTAAGGGTGGCCCGGCCTAACCGCGTGGTCGGGCGGTCGAGCCGCGGACCAACAGTTCGACCGGTATGATCACTTGGCTCGGGGCGCCGTTTGCAAACACCGTCGTGGCGGCAAGTCTCCCCTTCCCGACAATGTCTTGAGCCACTGTCGTGAGTGGAGGCGTGGTGCGCGAAGACTCTGCGGTACCATCGAAGCCGACGACCGACACGTGCTCGGGTACATTGATATTGCGCCGACGCGCTTCGTCCAGGACGGTGATCGCCTGCCAGTCCGACATAGTCAGGATCGCCGTTGCCTGCGGAACCTGGTCGAATACGACCTCTCCGGCCGAAGGATCACCTGGAGTCGTCTCGATGATCGGGACATTGTCGATTGACAGACCGAACTCAGCCAACCCTTGGGCGAAGCCGAAAAGTCTCTCCTGATCGAGTTGAAAACCGGCAGAGATAGCGCGCGGGGAATTGCCAGGCAAATGGACGATGGGTGACCCCGATGTGCGCCGAATGGACAGGATTGCAAAACGCCGATGTCCAAGAGCAGCCAGATGCCTGATGGCCGCCAGCGCCCCGCTCCTGCCGTCTATCCGGATAGAATTGACGTCCGGACCGGCATCGCTCTCGAGGATGACGAAGGGCAGCCGCCGGCGACGTAAAGACGCGATCAACTCGATGTCCGCGCTGTGGCCCAGAATGAAGCCGTCAACCAAGGCCTCTCGAATGGTGGAGGTGCGTGTTTCGTCCGTACCATTGACCAAACTCAATGTCGCTCCAGCCTCGTCACAAGCAAGCGAAACGCCAAGCACCAGCTCACGCAGATATGGGCTCCTGATCATGTCGGCAATGGCATATGCACCTGGAGGGATAAGGCCAAGGGCGTTAAACCTCCCGTCGCGCAGCACGCGTCCTCTCGGATCGGGGCCATCATAACCGAGCTGGCGAGCCGCGGCCTCGACGCGCCGGCGCAGATCGGACCGCACCAGGTCCGGATGGTTGAAAACGTTGGAGACAGTACCGCGGGAGACTCCCGCGACCCGGCCGACATCGGCGAGCGTAGGCATTTTAGAAGCGTTCATTTCCCTCAGTTAGACAATTTTTTGGAACGCTCCAAGTTTTTTCTTGACGCCAAGCGTCAAATGATGGAATTTGCACTTGGAGCGCTCCAAAAACTAAAAAATTGCAGATTTCCGGTCTCTGTGCCGGACATCGGCCAAGCGTGCCTGATTTCGCAAATCATTAAGGAGGACTAGGATGGCTACGACCAATGGTGCTCCGACCTCACTCGTCGGAAAGACTTTTGATTGCTTGTTCGGACAATTTGTACCGAGGTTGACGGTCCTGTCGCCGACCGAATTGCGGGTGCAGGCGACGATCGGCGCTACAAAGATCGACGAGGTGGTTCAGAGCAGTCTGACCGGCGTTCGACCCGGACTTGTCATCATGAGTTGGACCGAGCAAGGCGGCAACTTCGTCGTGCAGGTTCAAGATCACGAGAACCAGATCGTTCATAACTATGCGCGACTGGCGGACGGGCAGCAGTTCTGCGCGCAAGGCACAATTCAACCAGTGACGACGGCGTGAGGGCCGCCTGTCTATCTGAGAGGAGAATTACGCCATGACCACCAAGGTGATCGACCAGACCGACCCTACACAGTGGGATCCAAAGCTTGACGCCGTTATCGCGGCTCCCGGAAACCATAAGGTGTTGTTTGAGAATGACCGGCTACGTGTGCTTGAGGTAATCCTCAAGCCCGACGAGGAAGAGCCGACACATCACCACCGCTGGCCTTCAGTATTCGTGTTCGATGAGGTGGAAGGCCCTATCCACGACTTCGCGCCGGATGGAACCATGATGCCGCCCAATCGAGATGTCGTCCAAGCGGTTCAGGCATGGGACGGTCAAGGGTGTCTTGTGGTGCATATGGCCCCCCAACCAGCGGGTCGCGTGCTCAACGCTTCGAGCAAGACCCTGCACGGTATCCGCGTCGAGATGAAGTCATAGCAGGCGTGATCCTGGCCAACGGAATCCGCGCACGCTGAACGTCCGCTTTTGAGGATTCAGGCCTTAAAGCTGCAGTCGGCCTGCGGCCTAAGAACGGACGTTCGGTACTTCGCGCTTCACCCCAGGCACTCCCCGTCAAACCGTCTCCTTGACCCGCGCCGACAGAAAGTCCGGCAGGTCGGCAACAGAATCGAGAACGACGTCGGCGATCGCCGACAGCGATTCACGCGTGCCGGTGCCGGAGAGCACGCCGACCGCCAGGCCGCAGCCGCCGGCACGCGCCATCTCCAGGTCGTGGCGGTTGTCGCCGACCATGGCGATCTCGGACGCCTTCAACCCGGTCAGGTCGCAAAAGGCGACGATCGTGTCCGGCGCCGGTTTCGGATTGGCGACCGCGTCATAGCCATAGGCGGCGGTGAACAGCTGCGCGACGCCAAGCGTGACCATGGTCTTTTCCGCACCGGCAGTCGAATCGTTGGTGGCGACGCCGAGCCGGTAGGATCGCTTGTGCAAAGCCGTCAGCGCCACGACGATGCCGGGCAAGGCCACCGCCATCGATGAGCCTTGCACCGAGGTGATCTCGTTGAAGCGGGCGACGGCCAGCATCTGGTCCTCGTCGGACAGGCGCGGGAACCACAGTTCGACGACATCCATATTGGTGCCCGAGGCGAAGATGGAATCCGGCTTGAAGCGCTTGGCGACAAAATCGAAGCCCGCCGCTGAAAGCAGCCTGTCGGCTTTCCAGCGATCGCCCTCGGCGGCGTCCATGGCCATGAAATCGGCAATGCTGAGCCAGGTCGCGTTGAAATCGACAAGCGTGCCGTCCTTGTCGAACAAGATGCCCTTGATGTCGGCCGGATTTTTCATTGAGCCCCCCGCAGTTGCTGGATGCGCGCCACCAGCCCGGCGGTCGATGCGTCGCGCTTGTCGGCGCTCTCCTTGCCTTCCACGACTGGCAACAGGCCGGTCGCCAGCTCCTTGCCGAGCTCGACGCCCCATTGGTCGAAGGAATTGATGTTGAACAGAGTGCCTTCGACGAAGACGCGGTGCTCGTAAAGCGCGATCAGCCGGCCGAAGGTGCGCGGGTCGAGCTTACGGTAGAGGATCGTCACCGAGGGGCGGTTGCCGGAGAAGACACGGTGCGGGGCTATTCTGTCGACATCGGCCGGCTTCATGCCCTTGGCCAGCATCTGCGCGCGCGCCTCGTCCAGCGTGCGGCCCTTCATCAACGCTTCCGACTGCGCCAGGCAATTGGCAAGCAGTAGATCGTGCTGGTGCTTGAGATCAGGCTCATGGCCGACGGCAGCGGCAAGGCACTCGACCGGGATGAAATCGGTACCCTGGTGCAGCAGCTGGAAGAAGGCGTGCTGGCCATTGGTGCCGGGCTCGCCCCAGACCAGCGGTCCGGTCGGCGTCGTCACCGGCGTGCCGTCGAGGGTGACGCCCTTGCCGTTCGATTCCATGTCGAGCTGCTGCAGATAGGCCGGCAGCCTGGAAAGGCGCTGGTCATAAGGGATGACCGCACGCGCCGGATAAGCGCAGATCACGCGATGCCACCAGCCGACCAGCCCCAGCAGCGCCGGCAGGTTCTTCTGCAGGGGTGCGGTGCGGAAGTGCTCGTCCATCTCATGCGCGCCGTCGAGGAAGGCGCGGAAATTGCGCGGACCGATGGCGATCATCACCGGCAGGCCGATGGCGCCCCACAGCGAATAGCGGCCGCCGACCCAGTCCCAGAAGCCGAACACGCGATCCGCTTCGATGCCGAACTTGGAAACCAGGTCGAGCGCGGTCGAGACGGCGGCGAAATGCTTGCCGACAGCTTCCTTGCCGAGCGCCTTCTGCACCCATTCGCGCGCCGTCTCGGCATTGGTCATCGTCTCGACCGTGGTGAAGGTCTTCGAGGCGATGATGAACAAGGTGGTTTCGGCCGACAGGCCCTTCAGCGTGTCGTGGATATGGGCGCCGTCGATGTTGGAGACGTAGTGCGCGCGCGGGCCGTCGTGATAGGGCGCCAGCGCCAGCGTCGCCATGGCCGGGCCGAGATCGGAGCCGCCAATGCCGATATTGACGATGTCGGTAATCTTCTTGCCGGTGGCGCCGGCGGCCTTGCCGGAACGAATGGCATCGGCAAAAGCGCCCATGGCGTCGAGCACGGACAGCACATCCGCCTTGACGTCCTGGCCATCGACCGTGACGCCCTTGCCCGAGAGGTTGCGAAGCGCCGTGTGCAGCACGGCGCGGTCCTCGGTGATGTTGATCTTCTTGCCGGAAAACATTGCGGCCCGGCGACCTTCGAGATCGGCGGCGGCGGCGAGCTTCTCGAGCAGTTCCATCGTGCGCTGGTCGACCGCGCATTTCGACCAGTCGAGCAAAAGGTCGCCGTCGCTGGCCGAAAACGTCTCGAAGCGCTTGGGGTCGGCGGCAAAAGCCTCGCGCATCGTGCCCGATGCCGCCGCGCGCGCAGCACGCAAGGCGACAAGCTGTTTGTCGAAGGAGGAATGATCCAATGCCGGCTCCTGATCGTTTTTCACGACATCTTATCAGACCGGATGTTTCCGGCGCGTGTCGTCGGGGTGATGTTATCGAGCCGAATTCCCCATGTTTCAATGCGTGGGGATGACGCAGTGCAGCATAGTGCGATCTGATGGAGCTACGACGCTGCGCGTCGCGCTGGATGATGTGATGGGAGTAGCGACGACGCTACGCGTCGCGCTTGGGATAATGAGGCGCGACGACGCTTCGCATCGCGCGGGCGTCCGCGCTGCGGGAGGACGAAAGCGTCACCCGGGGATGCGACGACGCTGCGCGTCGCGCATAGATCACTGGCATAAATCCCAGCGATCAGAAAAATTGATTGGCGCAACCCCTTGTGCCACGGTTACCTTCCGCTGGTCCAGCCAAGCAAAAAAGACTGGCCATCGAGGAACACCTTCCATGCCACAGCGTAACGACACGGCCATATGGTCCGGCCTGTTCCGGATTTCGGCGGAATCGGGCCAGACCCTGCAGGCGCAGATCCGTCAGGCGATCGTCGCCGCCATTCTCGACCGGCAGATCGCCGCTTCGATGCCGCTTCCGTCCTGCCGCATCCTGGCTGAAAAACTCGGCGTCGCGCGCGGCACTGTGGTGCTGGCGTTCCAGCAATTGGTCGATCAGGGATTCCTGGTGGCGCGCGAACGGCGCGGCCATTTCGTCAATCCGGATGTGCTGGCCACCCCCGCCAAGCCGCACCAGAAGGCGCCCGACCAGCAGAACGAGATCGACTGGAAGGCACGCCGGCAGATCGCCGCCAGCGATATGCCGCCACCGGCCAAGCACGACAACTGGATCAAGTCGTCCTACCCCTTCGTCTACGGCCAGTTCGACCCGGCGCTGTTCCCGACAGCCGAATGGCGTGAGTGCAACCGCATGGCGCTGGCCGTGCTCGAAATCCGCAACTGGGCCTCCGACATGGTCGATCGCGACGATCCGCTCTTGATCGAGCAGATCCAGGCGCGGCTGTTGCCGCGGCGCGGCATCTTCGCCAATCCGGACGAGATCATCGTCACGCTCGGCGCCCAGAACGCGCTCTATATGCTGGCGACACTGCTGATGACAAAGGGCTCCAAGGTCGCGATGGAAGACCCGGGATACCCCGACGCGCGCTCGATCTTCCGCCTGGCAGGCGCCGAAATCCAGCCGGTTCCGGTCGATCAGTCCGGCATCGTCACCTCGTCCATCCCCAACGATTCCGGCTTTGTCTTCGTCACCCCCAGCCACCATTGCCCGACCATGGTGCCGCTGGCGGCAGAGCGGCGGCAGGACCTTCTGGCGCGCGCCAACCGCCACAACCAGATCATCATCGAGGACGGCTATGACAGCCAGCTTCTCGACGAGGCGCCGCAGCAGGCGCTGAAGAGCCTCGATCGCTCGGGTCGCGTCGTCTATGTCGGCTCGATGTCGAAGACGCTGGCTCCGGGCCTGCGGCTTGGCTACATCGTCGCTTCGGCTGGACTAATCTCCGAGCTTAGGGCGCTGCGCCGCTTCATGCTCAGGCACCCGCCGGCCAACAACCAGCGCGCGGTCGCGCTGTTCCTGTCGCTCGGCCATCACGAGGCGCTGGTGCGGCGGCTGTCGTCGGCCTTCGACGAGCGGCGCAAGCGTCTGGTCCATGCGATTTCCGCATTCCTGCCGGAATGGCGCTCGACCGATTCCGCCGGCGGCACATCGCTCTGGCTGGAAGGCCCGCGCGGCACCGATTCACGTGGACTGGCCGAGGCCGCGGCCTCGCGCAGCGTCATCATCGAGCCGGGCGATCGCTTCTTCGATCGCACCGAAAAGCCGTCGCGTTTCATGCGCTTGGGCATTTCCTCGATCGCACTGCAGCACATCGAGCCGGGTATTCGCGAGCTCGCGACCGCAGCCGGACGCAGGCCCGCTGCAGCCTGACTTGCCTGTGCCGGGGCTTTGAACAGCCCGGCCCTTGGCATGATCACCAACATTCTGCATTAGCTCTCTGGCATACTCGGCTGCATTGACTGGCCCATAGGCTGGGCCAATGGCAACGGCATAGTCGGCTGACAGAGGGACGAAGCAAGCCGACGGTGGACCAATCATCGCGTCGTGTTTCGCAAGCTAAAGGTGGAGTGCCCCCATGTCAGTGGCTGTTGAGAAGCAGGATGCGGCTCCTAAAGATACATCAGCCGACCAGCGTTCGCGACGATCCGGCGGGCGCGAAGCGCGCCGCGCCATGCGGGCAGCACCTTTGGCCGACGACATCAGGCCGGTACGTGCCGGGCTTGAAGGCGGCAGTTACGGCCCGCTCAACCGGAACGACCAGGAGCGCATCCATGAAGCGGTGCTGACGCTGCTGGAGACCGTCGGCTTCGCCAATGCCATTCCCTCCTGCATCGAGGCTCTGACCGGGGTCGGCGCCGTCTATGGCGATGACGGCCGCGTCCGTTTCCCACGTGGGCTTGTGATGGACACGATCAGACGAGCCGCGCGAAATTTTACGCTGCACGGCCAGGACCCCAGGCATGACATGCTGATCCAGGGCAAGCGTGTGCATTACGGCACGGCGGGTGCGGCGGTGCATCTGGTCGATGTCGAAAAGCGCGAATACCGCGAGTCGCTGGTGCAGGACATTTACGACGCCGCTCGCCTCGTCGAAGGGCTCGACAACATCCATTTCTTCCAGCGGCCGATGGTGCCGCGCGACATTCCCGATCCGCTCGAAATGGACTTCAACACGCTCTACGCCTGCGTGATGGGCACGTCTAAGCATGTCGGCACCTCGTTCACGGTGCGCGAGAACGTGCAGCCGGCGCTGGAAATGCTTTATGCGATCGCCGGCGGCGAGGAGAACTTTCGCGCCCGGCCGTTCGTATCCAATTCCAACTGCTTCGTCGTGCCGCCGATGAAATTCGCCGAGGACGCCTGCGGCGTGCTCGAAGCCTGCGTCGAAGGCGGCATTCCGATCCTGCTTCTATCGGCCGGCCAGGCCGGCGCCACCGCTCCGGCGGCAATTGCCGGCGCTGTGGTGCAAGCGGTGGCCGAAGTGCTGGTCGGCCTCATCTACGTCAACGCCATCAAGCCCGGGCATCCGGCGATCTTCGGCACCTGGCCGTTCGTCTCCGACCTCAGGACCGGCGCCATGTCGGGCGGCTCGGCCGAGCAGGCAGTGTTGACTTCGGCCTGTGCGCAGATGGCGCAGTTCTACGATCTGCCGGGCGGTTCGGCCGCCGGCATGACGGATTCGAAACTGCCCGACATCCAGTCCGGCTATGAAAAGGGCATCACCGATGTGATGGCCGGTCTTGCCGGCCTCAACTTGGTCTATGAATCGGCGGGTATGCATGCCTCGCTGCTCGGCTTTTGCCTGGAGAGCCTGATCATCGACAATGACATGCTGGGCCACTGCCTGCGCTGCGTGCGCGGCATCGAAGTGACCGACGAAGCGCTGTCGATCGACACCATCACCGAAGTCTGCATGAATGGCCCAGGCCACTATCTCGGCAATGAGCAGACGCTGCGCCTGATGCAGACGGAGTATTTCTATCCTGCCGTCGGCGACCGCTTTTCGCCCAAGGAATGGAACGAGAAGGGCCGGCCCGACATCTTGCAGCGGGCGATCATCGAAAAGAAGCGCGTGCTGGCCGAGCGCTTCCCGCGCCATGTGCCGAAGCTGCTCGACGACAAATTGCGTGCCCGCTTCGGCGAGATGATCAAGCTGCCACGCAGCGGCATGGGCGGGTAAGCTTCACCTTACGAAGGTCAGTCCGCACTTAGCCCAAAGCGCTCGACGACTTCGGCGCTGATCAGCTTGCCATGCAGCGCCATCAACACGATCTGGGCATCCAGGCTGTCGCCGGTTTCAAGCGCAGCCTCGATGCGGCGCTCAGCCTCCAGCCGCCGCTCCGGCCCATTGGCCTGCTCGAAGGTTTGTGGGCCCGCGATGCAAAAGCCGAACAGCTGCGCCACGGACCGGTAGGCGTCAGGCGGCGGCTCGTCCGGCCAATGATCCTTCATCAAATTGACGATGGTGAGCTTTACCCCCTCGGGAACAAGCGCCGGATGAAGATCGGCGCCGCGCAGCGCGTTGTCCAGTTCCCGCAAATCACCCGAGCGGCCGAACATGCCGAGGAAACCGAGGGAAGAGCGCCGTTTAGTCATTGATGGGTGTTATCCCTTGTGCAGGACCTATCGACACGACGTATCTGTAGACTTGGCCCAATCGATACAAGAGCGTTGCCATGAGAAAAGGCGGCCTGCCCGATGGCAAGCCGCCTTCGATTTCACCAAACTTGCAACGCTCAGTGGTTGTCCCTCGGCACGCCGCTGGTGTGCGCGACGTCCTGGTATTTCACCGCCGGCTTCAGCACCATGCCCTCCGAGAACTGGTCGACCATGGAGCGCTGGATCTCCTGCCATGGCGTCTGATGCTTGGGATAATGATAGCCGCCATCGACCTGCAGTTCGGCACGGCGGCGCGTGATTTCCTCGTCGGTGACGAGGATGTTGGCAGTGCCTTTCCGTAAATCGATGCGCACACGGTCGCCGGTCTTGAGCAGCGCCAGGCCGCCGCCAATGGCGGCCTCCGGCGAAGCGTTGAGGATAGACGGCGAGCCGGATGTGCCCGACTGGCGGCCATCGCCGATGCAGGCCAGCGCGTGAATGCCCTTCTTGATGAGATAGGCCGGCGGCTGCATGTTGACGACCTCGGCGCCGCCGGGATAGCCGATTGGGCCAGCGCCGCGCATGAACAGGATGGTGTGCTCGTCGATGCCTTGCGCCGGATCGTCGATGCGGGCGTGGTAGTCCTCGGGACCATCGAAGACCATGGCGTTGCCCTCGAAGGCTTCCGGGTCGTTCGGGTTGGAGAGATAGCGTTCGCGGAATTCCGGCGAGATGCCGCTCATCTTCATGATTGCGGAATCGAACAGATTGCCGCTGAGATTGATGAAGCCGGCATTGGCCTTCAGCGGCTCGGCGACGGTGCGGATGACGTCGGTGTTCTCGTTGGCGACATCCTTGCAATTGTCGCCGATCGATTTCCCGTTGACGGTCATCGCTTCGGGATAAGGCAGCAGCTTGGCCTTCATCAGTTCGGCCACCACAGCCGGCACGCCGCCGGCATGATGATAGTCCTCGCCGAGATATTCGCCCGATGGCTGCAGATTGACGATGAGCGGCACATGGAGGCCGACCGTCTGCCAGTCGTCATTGGTGAGCGGCACGCCGAGATGGCGGGCAATCGCGTTGAGGTGGATCGGCGCGTTGGTCGAGCCGCCAATCGCCGAATTGACGACAATGGCGTTCTCGAACGCCTTGCGCGTCATGATGTCGGATGGCTTCAGATCCTCATGCACCATCTCGACGATGCGCTTGCCCGTCTCATAGGAGATCTGGCCGCGCTCGCGGTAGGGTGCCGGAATGGCAGCCGAGCCCGGCAATTGCATGCCGAGCGCCTCGGCCAGCGAGTTCATCGTGGTGGCGGTGCCCATGGTGTTGCAATAGCCGGTCGACGGCGCCGATGAGGCGACGATGTCCATGAACTCGTCATAGTCGATCTCGCCGGCCGAGAGGCGCTGGCGCGATTCCCAGACGATGGTGCCCGATCCCGTGCGCTTGCCCTTGTGCCAGCCATTGAGCATCGGTCCGACCGAAAGTGCTATGGCCGGAATATTGACGGTGGCCGCCGCCATCAGCAGCGCCGGCGTGGT
This sequence comes from Mesorhizobium sp. P170090, assembly GCF_057786115.1. Lineage (NCBI taxonomy): Bacteria > Pseudomonadati > Pseudomonadota > Alphaproteobacteria > Hyphomicrobiales > Phyllobacteriaceae > Mesorhizobium > Mesorhizobium sp. P170090. The sequence continues at coordinate 1,469,529 of NZ_JBYNWH010000001.1, read as the reverse complement.
TTTGTCGCAGCCGATGGTCAGCACGACGCCGTCGAGCGGATAGCCGTAGAGCACTTCGACTAGGCCGAGGTAGGCAAGGTTGCGGTCGAGTGCCGCGGTCGGGCGCTTGCCGGTCTCCTGGATCGGATGGCACGGGAATTCGAAGGGGATGCCGCCCATCGAGACGATGCCTTCGCGCACGCGCTTGGCGAGCTCGATATGGTGGCGGTTGCATGGCGACAGATCCGAGCCGGTCTGGGCGATGCCGATCAGCGGCTTGCCCGACATCAGCTCGGCCCGCGTCAGGCCATAGTTCAGGTAGCGCTCGAGGTAGAGCGCGGTCATGCCTGGATTGTCGGGATTGTCGAACCACTCCTGCGAGCGAAATTTCTTCTTTCCGGTGGGGGCGCCTGCCATCATGGTCTCCGTATTTGTAAGACAAATCGATATGGCAACGCGCGGAAGCAGGCAAGAGGGCGCACCGTCGCAACCGGACTTTGGTGCGATAGACACAGACCAGACCGTGCGTTAGGCCTTCGAAGTCTGTCCGGGAGGTGTCGATGGCTTTGGTGATCGAAGGCGAGGAACGCATTGCCGCCCCCCTGCAGAAAGTGTGGGACGCGCTGAACGATCCGAAGGTTTTGCAGGCGACCATTCCCGGCTGCCAGCACCTGGAGATGAAATCGCCGACCGAAATGGCGGCGACGGTGGTGTTGAAGATCGGACCGATCAAGGCGACATTCAACGGCGAGGTGACGTTGAAGAACCTGAAGCCGCCGCACTCCTACACCATCCAGGGCGAGGGCAAGGGCGGTATTGCCGGCTTCGCCAAGGGTGGCGCCGACGTGACGCTGACGGCGGACGGGCCGGATGCGACGGTCCTCAAATACGCGGCCAAAGCCGAAGTCGGCGGCAAGATCGCCCAACTCGGCAGCCGGCTCATCGATTCGACTTCGAAGAAGCTGGCCTTGCAGTTCTTTTCAAGCTTTGGCGAGAAGGTGGGTTCCCCTCCCCCTTGAGGGGAGGGATATCCGAGCTACTCGAACACGATGTTCGGCACCGCCGCTTCGGCCGCGCCGCGTTCTTCGTTGACCCGGTCCCAGACCTTCGAAGCAATATCGCGGTAAATCTTCGCCTCGGGGCTGTCGGGCTTCGACGCCACCACGGGCGAGCCTTCATCAGAACTTTCGCGAATGCCCATTTCCAGCGGCACTTCGCCGAGGAAGGTTACGCCGAGTCGCTCGGCCTCGCGCCGCGCCCCGCCATGGCCAAAGATGTCGTAGCGCTTGCCGGTATCGGGTGCTATGAAATAGCTCATGTTCTCGACGATGCCGAGCAGCGGCACGTCGACCTTCTTGAACATATTCAATCCCTTGCGGGCGTCGATCAGCGCCAGGTCCTGCGGCGTCGAGACGATGACGGCGCCGGCCAGGGGCACCTGCTGGGCCATAGTCAGCTGCGCGTCGCCGGTGCCGGGCGGCATGTCGACGACGAGCACGTCGAGGCGGCCCCATTCGACCTCGCGCAGCATCTGCGTCAGCGCCGACATCACCATCGGACCGCGCCAGATCATCGGCGTCTCCTCGTCGACGAGGAAGCCCATCGACATCACCTTAAGGCCGTAATTCTCCATCGGTTTCAGGATCTTGCCGTCGACGGTCTGCGGCCGGCCATGGATGTTGAGCAGCCTGGGCATGGACGGCCCATAAATATCGGCATCGAGCACGCCGACACGCAAACCGTTGGCGGCGAGGCCAAGCGCGATGTTGACAGCGGTGGTCGACTTGCCGACGCCGCCCTTGCCGGACGCCACCGCGATGATCGCCTCGATGCCGGGCACGCCGCGCTTGCCCGAGCTTTGCGAGGCCGGGGCGTGCGGGGCTGGAGAGTGTGGAGCTGGGCGCGGCGCGGCTGGCGCAGCCGGCGGTGCGGGCCTGGGCGCGGGACGCGACGCAACCGGAGCCTCCATGCCGCCGCCCTTCTTCTCCGCCGTCAGCGCGACGACGGCGCCGGCGACACCAGGGATCGCCTTGACGACACGCTCGGCTGCGGCGCGCAGCGGCTCCATCTCCTGTGCGCGGGCGGCGGGAACGGTGATCGAGAAAAACACTTTCGAATCGGCGATGAAAATCTCCGAAACCATGCCGAGGTCGACGATGTTGCCGGTGAAGTCCGGCCCGTTGACCGTCTTCAGACGCTCGGTGACGATTTCCTTGGTGACGGACATGCATTATTCCCTAAGGCGTTTGGCTGCGGCTCAGATAGTGCAGATTGGCAGCGACTCCAAGCACCACGGTGTCCGCCTCACCTTGCCAGGCCAACCGCAAGGTAGGTGAGCGCCGAAATTGCAGCCGTGGCCGGCAAGGTGACGATCCAGGCGATGACGATGTTGCCGGCAACGCCCCAGCGCACGGCCGAGACGCGACGGGCGGCGCCGACACCGATGATGGCCCCGGTGATCGTATGGGTGGTCGACACGGGAACGCCGAGCCAAGTGGCGGCAAACAGGGTGATGGCGCCGCCGGTCTCGGCGCAGAAGCCCTGCATCGGATTCAGCCGGGTGATCTTCGAGCCCATCGTGTGAACGATGCGCCAGCCGCCGAACAAAGTGCCGAGCGCCAGTGCTGTCTGACAGGTGAGGACGACCCACAGCGGCACGTAGAACGTCCCGCCGAGCATACCTTGCGAATAGAGCAGCACGGCGATGATGCCCATGGTTTTCTGGGCGTCGTTGCCGCCGTGCCCTAGCGAATAAAGCGAGGCCGAAAAGAACTGCATGACGCGGAAGGTGCTGTCGACGGCGAACGGTGTCTGGCGCACGAACAGCCAGGAAACGGCCAGGATCAGGACCAGCGCCAGAACAAACCCTGTCGCCGGCGACACGACGATTGCGGCGACCGTCTTGCCAAGCCCGGTCCAGACGATGGCGCCGGGCCCAGCCTTTGCAACGCCGGCGCCGACGAGCCCGCCGATCAGGGCATGCGAACTGCTGGACGGGATGCCGGCAATCCAGGTGACGATGTTCCAGACGATGGCGCCAACGAGCGCCGAGAAGATCACCGCCGGCGTGACGATGCTGACGTCGACGATACCTTTTCCCACAGTTTCAGCCACGTGAAGGCCGAAGAACATGAAGGCGATGAAATTGAAGAAAGCCGCCCACAGGACCGCATATTGCGGTCTCAGCACGCGGGTGGAGACGATGGTGGCGATGGAGTTCGCTGCATCGTGCAGGCCGTTGAGGAAATCGAAAAACAGCGCGACGGCGACAAGGCCGATCAGCACGGGAAAGGCGATGGTGGCTTCCATTGCCTAAACGTTCTCGATGACGATGCCGCTGATCTCGTTGGCGACGTCCTCAAAGCGGTCGACCACCTTCTCCAGCTGGCCGTAGATCTCCGAGCCGATCAGGTAGGCCATCGGATCGCTGCGGCCATGCCGCTTGAACAGGTCCTTCAATCCCTGCTCATGCAGATCGTCGGCGCGGCTTTCAACGCGCATCACCTCTTCGGCGATGGCGTTGAGGCGTACCGTGTGCGTGCCGACCTTGCTGAGCAGCGGGATCGCTTCGGCAACCAGCCTGGAGGCGGCAACGATGACGCCACCCATCTCCTGCATCAGCGGGTCGAATTCCTTCTTTTCGAACAGCTTCACCGTCTTGACGGTCTTGTGCATCATGTCGATGGCGTCATCCATCGACTGGATGAGGTCCTTGATGTCGCCGCGATCGAAAGGCGTGATGAAGGAACGCCGCACCGCCAGCAGGACTTCGGCCGTGATATGATCGGCCTCGTCCTCGAGATCGATGATCTTCTGGCACCAGCGATCGATGTCCTTGCCCTGCAGAAGCTGCTCCAGCGCCTCGGCGCCGCCGACCACGGTGCGGGAATGCCGTTCAAAGAGGTCGAAGAAGCGATCTTCGCGCGGCAAAAGCTTGCGGAACCAGCCCAGCATGTCCGATCTCCTCGTATTCCATCCAACCACATAGCGCCGTGTTCGGCCGGGGGAAACAGCCAGCCGGCCCAAAGATGTGGATGCATGGCCAATTGCGGGTAGAGCTTGCGGCGAAAGGCAATTTCCCCGACCTTGCGCGCAACGAACGGACGGATGGTATGATCGACAAGCTCGAATTCTTCATCGCGCTGGCCAAGGAGGAGCATTTCGGCCGGGCGGCGGAAGCGTGCGGCGTCACGCAGCCGACCTTGTCGGCCGGGATCAAGCAGCTGGAGGGCCAGCTCGGCGTCATGCTGGTCAATCGCGGTTCGCGCTTTCAGGGGCTGACGCCGGAAGGCAAGCAGGTGCTGGTGTGGGCGCGTCGCATCGTCGGCGATTCCAGGACCATGCGCGAAGAGATGCGGGCGGCGCGACATGGCCTGTCCGGGCGTATCCGTATTGCCGCCATCCCAACCGCCCTCGCCATGGTGGCGCGGCTTACGACGCCATTTCGCGAGAAGCATCCGGGCGTCACCTTCTCTATCCTGTCGCGCACCTCGATCGAGGTGTTGTCGCTGCTCGGCAATTTCGACGTCGATGCCGGCATCACCTATCTCGACAACGAGCCTCTCGGACGGGTGACCAGCGTGCCGCTCTATGACGAGCGCTACCAGCTGATCACGGCGGTCGGAAATCCCTATTCGGATCGCGACAAAGTGACATGGGCCGAAATCAGCCAGCTGCCGCTCTGCTTGTTGACGCCGGACATGCAGAACCGCCGCATCATCGACCAGCATCTGGCCGAGGCCGGCGTGCAGGTGCGGCCGACACTGGAATCCAACTCGATGATCGTGCTGTTCTCCCACATACGGACAGGCAAATGGTCGTCGATCATGCCGCTCAACCTGGCGGAAACATTCGGTTTTTCCGAGCCGATCCGGGCCATTCCGATCGTCGAACCGGATGCCAGCCACACGGTCGGGCTGGTCGCCGCGCCGCGCGAACCGCACACGCCGCTGGTGCAGGCGCTGCTGGACGAGGCGATGGCGCTAGCAGACGATTTCCGCGCCAATCGCTGAGCTAGTCATAACTGGTCAATCGGCGCGATAGAAATTTTCTATCGTGCAACGAAACCGCTTTATTGATTTCAGAGGTTTTCTCTGATTTCTTAAGCACTTAGCGATTAAGCGGCGTAGGCATGTCGTTGTTCCAAAACCGCTTCATGCTTTTGGACGATTATATGCATCGATCGCTACGATAGGGAGGGCGCTGCGTGACGATGCAGCCTGCAAGTACCGAGATACAGTCGCGCACGGCGGCGATCATCCAGGAGTTGAAGGGCCTCGAAGGCCCCCTGCTGCCGATCCTGCACGAGATCCAGGAAGAATTTGGCCACGTGCCGCAGGACGCCGTGCCCGTCATCGCCGATGGGCTGAACCTGTCGAGGGCCGAAGTGCATGGCGTCGTGACCTTCTATCATGATTTCCGTGCCCGGCCGGCTGGCCGGCATGTGCTCAAGCTCTGCCAGGCGGAAGCCTGCCAGTCGATGGGTTCGGATGCGATCGCCGCAAAGGTCAAGCAGTTGTTGGGCATCGATTTCCATGAGACCACCCGCGACGGATCGGTTACACTTGAGCCTGTCTATTGCCTCGGGCTGTGCGCCTGTTCACCGTCGGCGATGCTGGATGGTGAGGTGATCGGGCGGCTCGATGACGAGAAGATCGAAGAGATCGTCGCGGAGGTACGCTCATGATCCCGCGCATCTACATTCCAGGTGACTCCGGCGCGCTGGCGCTCGGCGCCGAAAAGGTCGCCAAGGCTGTTCGTGCGGAACTGGCTGAACGGGGCGTCGAGGCCAAGATCGTCCGCAACGGCTCGCGCGGCGCCTATTTCCTCGAACCGATGGTCGAGGTCGCGACCGAAAAGGGGCGCGTCGCTTACGGGCCGGTCAAGCCCTCAGACGTCAAGAGCCTGTTCGACAGCGGCTTTCTCACCGGCGGGCATCACAAGCGCTGGCTGGGCGCGCCCGACAAAATCCCGTTCCTGGCCAAGCAGACGCGCCTGACCTTTGCGCGTTGCGGCATCAACGACCCGCTATCGCTCGATGCCTACAAGTCACTGGGCGGGCTCAAGGGCCTGCAGAACGGGGTGGCCATGGCGCCGCTCGACATCGTCAAACAGGTCACGGAATCGGGCTTGCGCGGCCGAGGCGGCGCCGGCTTCCCGACCGGCATCAAGTGGAAGACGGTGCTCGATACGACATCTGACCGCAAATACATCGTCTGCAATGCCGACGAGGGCGACAGCGCCACCTTTGCCGACCGCATGATTATGGAGGGCGACCCCTTCGTGCTCATCGAAGGCATGACGATTGCCGGCATCGCCACCGGCGCGACCAAGGGGTTCGTCTATATCCGCTCGGAATATCCGCATGCGGTGGCTGTCATGAACAAGGCTGTCGAGGTCGCCCGCAAGGCAGGCGTGCTCGGCGTCAGCGTGCTGGGTTCGCCCAACGCCTTCGACATGGAAATCCGCGTCGGCGCCGGCGCCTATGTCTGCGGCGAGGAAACGTCGCTGCTGAACAGCCTTGAAGGCAAGCGCGGCGTGGTGCGAGCCAAGCCACCGCTGCCGGCAATCCAGGGTCTGTTCGGCAAGCCGACGGTGATCAACAACGTCATCAGCCTAGCCTCCGTGCCCATCATCATGGACAAGGGTGCTGCCTTCTACAAGGATTTCGGCATGGGCCGCTCGCGCGGCACGATCCCGATACAGATCGCCGGCAACGTCAAGTTCGGCGGCCTGTTCGAGGCGGCGTTCGGCATGACGCTGGGCGAGATCGTCGACGATATCGGCGGCGGTACGGCCACAGGTCGCCCGGTGAAGGCGGTGCAGGTCGGCGGCCCGCTCGGCGCCTATTTCCCGCGCGGCCTGTTCGACACGCCGTTCGACTACGAAGAGTTCGCGAAGCGCGACGGGCTGATCGGCCATGCCGGCATCACCGTGTTCGACGACACGGCCGACATGCTGAAGCAGGCGCGCTTTGCCATGGAGTTCTGCGCCATCGAAAGCTGCGGCAAGTGCACGCCCTGCCGCATCGGCTCGATACGCGGGGTGGAGACCATCGACCGGCTTGCCGCCGGCATCGAGCCGGAGAAGAACCTGGCACTGGTCACCGATCTCTGCAACACGATGAAGTTCGGATCGCTCTGCGCGCTGGGCGGCTTCACGCCCTATCCGGTGATGAGCTCGATCACCCATTTCCCCGAAGATTTCAAGCCCGCGCCGGCGCGCGTGGCTGCTGAATAGGAGCTGGCAGATGAATATCAAGGCCGACTTCCCGACACTCATCGAAGAACTCGATTACGGAACCCCGGAATCGAAGGCGCAAAAGCAGGTTACGCTGATCGTCGACGGCCGCAGCATCAGCGTGCCGGAGGGTACGTCGATCATGCGCGCGGCGATGGAAGGCGGGGTCGAGATCCCAAAACTCTGCGCCACGGACATGCTGGACTCGTTCGGCTCCTGCCGCGTCTGCCTGGTCGAGATCGACGGGCGCGGCGGCACGCCGGCATCCTGCACGACCCCCGTCGGCGAAGGCATGGTGGTGCGCACGCAATCCGAGCGGCTCGACGCCATCCGCCGCGGTGTCATGGAGCTTTACGTCTCCGACCACCCGACCGGCTGGAACGAGAAGGCCGGCACCGGCGCCAGCGAGTTCGACGTTGTGGCGAAATCGGTCGGCCTGACCGAGAACCGCTTCGGCATTGAGGGCCGCAACCACGTCAAGCAGGAAAACGGCGTCGCGCCCGGCCATGGCTCGCTGGCGGTCGACTACATCGCCCGCGACGAGTCCAACCCCTATTTCACCTATGATCCGGCGCAATGTATCGTCTGCTCGCGCTGCGTGCGGGCCTGCGAGGAGGTGCAGGGCACCTTCGCGCTGACGATCGAGGGCCGCGGTTTCGAATCGCGCATGGTCGCCGGCATGCACGAGGATTTCATCGCCTCCGAATGCGTGTCCTGCGGCGCCTGCGTGCAGGCCTGTCCGACCGATGCGCTGCGTGAAAAGACCGTGCTTGAGAAAGGCATGCCCGAGCGTTCCGCTGTCACCACCTGCGCCTATTGCGGCGTCGGCTGCTCGTTCAAGGCCGAAGTGAAGGACGACGAAGTCATTCGCATGATGCCCTACAAGGACGGCAAGGCGAACCACGGCCACTCCTGCGTGAAGGGCCGTTTCGCCTATGGCTATGCCACCCACAAGGACCGCATCCTGTCGCCTATGATCCGGGAAAAGGTCAGCGATCCCTGGCGCGAGGTGAGTTGGGAAGAGGCCATCGCCCATACGGCCAAGGAATTCCGCCGTATCCAGTATCAATACGGCCGCACCTCGATCGGCGGTATCACGTCCTCGCGCTGCACGAATGAAGAGACCTATCTCGTCCAGAAGCTGGTGCGCCAAGGCTTCCGCAACAACAATGTCGACACTTGCGCGCGCGTCTGCCACTCGCCGACCGGCTACGGCCTCGGCCAGACCTATGGCACCTCGGCCGGCACGCAGGATTTCGATTCCGTCGATTTCACCGATGTCGCCGTCATCATCGGCGCCAATCCGGCTTCCGCGCACCCGGTGTTCGCCTCGCGGCTGAAAAAGCGGCTGCGCCAGGGCGCCAAGCTGATCGTGCTCGATCCGCGCCGCACCGAAATGGTCAAGTCGGCGCATATCGAGGCCGACTATCACCTGCCGCTGAAGCCCGGCACCAACGTGGCGGTGCTGACGGCGCTGGCGCATGTCATCGTTACCGAAGGGCTTTTCGACGAAGCCTTCATCCGCGATCGCTGCGACTGGGCGGAGTTCCAGGATTGGGCTTCTTTCGTCGCCTTGCCGGAAAACAGCCCCGAAATCGTGGGCAAGCTGTCCGGCGTCGATCCCGAACTGATCCGAGGTGCTGCACGGCTCTATGCCAAGGGCGGCAATGGCGCGATTTATTACGGCCTCGGCGTGACCGAACACAGCCAGGGTTCGACCACGGTTATGGCTATCGCCAACCTTGCCATGGCGACCGGCAATATCGGCCGCCCGGGCGTCGGGGTGAATCCGCTGCGCGGCCAGAACAACGTGCAGGGTTCCTGCGACATGGGCTCGTTCCCGCATGAACTGCCGGGCTACCGCCACATCTCCGGCGAGGCGGTGCGCGACATCTATGAGACGTTGTGGGGGGTGAAGCTCGACGACGAACCGGGCCTGCGCATCCCCAACATGCTGGATGCCGCCGTCGACGGATCCTTCAAGGGCATCTACATCCAGGGCGAGGACATCCTGCAATCCGACCCTGATACCAAGCATGTCGCGGCCGGCCTGGCGGCGATGGAATGCGTCGTCGTGCACGACCTGTTCCTCAACGAGACAGCTAACTACGCGCATGTCTTCCTGCCGGGCTCGACCTTCCTGGAAAAGGACGGCACCTTCACCAATGCCGAGCGCCGCATCAACATGGTGCGCAAGGTGCTGGAGCCGAAGGCGCGCTATGCCGACTGGGAAGCGACACAGGAGCTTGCCCGCGCGATCGGGCTGGATTGGAACTACCAGCATCCCTCCGAAATCATGGACGAGATCGCCAAAACGACGCCAAGCTTCGCCGGCGTCTCTTTCGATCTGCTCGACCGTGTCGGATCGGTGCAATGGCCCTGCAACGAGAAGGCGCCGCTCGGCACGCCGATCATGCATATCGACGGCTTCGTGCGCGGCAAGGGCAAGTTCATCCGCACAGAATATGTGGCGACCGACGAGCGGACCGGGCCGCGTTTCCCGTTGCTGCTGACCACCGGTCGCATCCTCAGCCAGTACAATGTCGGTGCACAGACAAGGCGCACCGAAAACGTCATGTGGCACTCGGAGGACCGGCTGGAGATCCATCCGCACGATGCCGAGAACCGCGGCCTGCGCGATGGCGACTGGGTGCGGCTGACCAGCCGTTCGGGTGAGACGACGCTGCGTGCGCTGATCACCGACCGGGTGTCGCCAGGTGTGGTCTACACAACGTTCCACCATCCCGACACGCAGGCCAACGTCATCACCACCGACTTCTCGGACTGGGCGACCAACTGCCCGGAGTACAAGGTGACCGCGGTGCAGGTCGGCGCCTCCAACGGGCCTTCGGACTGGCAGCGCGATTATAACGAGCAGGCCGAGCAGAGCCGCCGCATCGCAAAGCTGGAAGCGGCGGAGTAGTCTTGCCACGGCGTTCGACAATAAGAGCTTCAATCTTGACGGTTGGTCGACCCCTACTCCGTCAGGAAGGACGCGAGCTTATGCCGCCTGGCGCCTTTCTTCTCCCTCCGGAGGGGGGAGAGGTGGCGCCGCGAAGCGGCGACGGAGTGGGGGAAGCCGGCCCCGCAACACGCAGCCGTCGAAAGTCGCGCACAACCCAAAGAGCAGGCAAACCGGCCTATCTGGCGAGCAGTCGACCCCCACTCCGTCAAGCTTCGCTTGACACCTCTCCCCCGGTCGACGGGGGAGAGGAAAGGCGCGAGCCTCCACAGCTACTGCTAAGGACGAACAGGGCAGAGGGGCGCGCCTCGTGACCCGCAAACGCCAAGCCACCACCCAAATCTCTCGCCTTGCCCACCGCGCCAGCGGCACGACATCGGCCAACCGCATGGTGCCGGAGGAGACGCCGGTGGCGTTCTCCTTTGCCGGCACCACCCATGCGGTGATGATGGCGAGCCCGGCCGATTTCGAGGATTTCGCGCTCGGCTTCTCGCTGACCGAAGGCATCATCGCGTTGCCTGACGAGATAGAGGCGATCGAGGTCGAGGACCATGGCGCCGGGATCGATATCCAGATCCGGTTGAAGGACCAGGCCAATACGCGCTTCGAGGCGCGACGCAGGCGATTGGCCGGTCCGGTCGGCTGTGGGCTATGCGGCATCGAATCGATCGAGGAAGCGATGCGCTCGGTCGACAAGGTTGGTGCGTCCAAGCTTACGCTTGAAGCCGACGATATCACCCGTTCGGTAAAGCTTTTGTCCAAGGTGCAGCCTCTGCATTCAGAAACCGGCGCCGTGCATGCAGCGGGCTTCTACATTCCCGGCAAAGGCATCGTCATGGCGCGCGAGGATGTCGGCCGGCACAATGCGCTGGACAAACTGGCCGGCGCGCTGGCCAAGGCCGGCATTGACGGTGCATCGGGCGCGGTGGTGGTGACATCACGCGTCTCGGTGGAGATGGTGCAGAAAACGGCGGCGATCGGCTCCGCCTTCATCATCGCCGTGTCGGCGCCGACAGCGCTCGCCATCCGCACCGCTGATGAGGCCGGCATGACACTGGTAGCGCTGGTGCGCGGCGATGATTTCGATGTTTTCACCCACCCGGAACGGGTGGTCTTGGGAGTTGCCCAGCATGTCGCATAACGAAGAACACATCACGAGCACCGGGGAAAAGCTGGTGCGCATGGCCAACCAGATCGCCGCCTTCTTCCATTCAAGGCCCCGCGAGGAAGGTGTGGCGGGCGTGGCCGAGCACATCAACAAGTTCTGGGAGCCCAGGATGCGCCGGCAGTTCTTCGAGATGCTGGACAGCGGCGGCGAAGGTTTTGACGAACTCGTCGTCGTGGCCTCGGCCAGGATCAAGCGGCCGAAGACCGAGGAGCAGGCCGATGTGAGCATCGGCTACGTCCAACCCACGGGTGCAGAGAGCGCCGCTCCCCAGAAATAGCCTCCCCCAGAAATGGCGGGCGAACACGGTTCGCGGCGGGCTATATTCCTGTCTTCTAAAGTTTGGCTGCCGCATCCGCCGGGCGTCTGCTATGGTCGGCGATCAGAAATCGTCTGGCCGGGCGGGATAGCAACGTGAGGCCGATCGAGACGCGATATGCCCTCAGCGGCGACGTGCGGATCGCCTATCAGGTGGTCGGCCAGGGATCGTTCGACCTGGTTTTCGTGCCTGGCTTCATCTCCAATCTCGACCTGCATTGGGAAGACGAGGGCTACGCCAGGCTGTTGAAACGCCTCTCGGCGTTCTCGCGGCTGATCCTGTTCGACAAGCGCGGCACCGGCCTGTCCGACCGCGTCGACCCACGCCACCTGCCCAGCCTCGAAACCCGCATGGACGATGTGCGCGCGGTGATGGATGCCACCGGCAGCGGCCGCGCGGCCTTGCTCGGCGCTTCGGAAGGCGCGCCGATGGCAATGTTGTTTGCCGCCACCTATCCGGAACGGACACGAGCGCTGGCGCTCTATGGCGGTTATGCGCATTTCCACAAATGGGTGATGTCGCCGGAGCGCCTCGAGGCCTTCATCGCGACGGCCGGCACGGAATGGGGCACGGGCGCCACACTGCCCAACTTCGCTCCCGGCCGGGTAGATGATGCGCATTTCACCCAGTGGTGGGCCCGCTTCGAGCGGCTGTCGGCCAGTCCGACGGCAGCGGCCGCTCTTGCCCGAATGAATGCCGGAATCGATGTGCGCGGCGTGCTTTCGGCGATCGGCGCACCGACACTGCTCATTCATCGCCGCAACGACGCGCGGGTCGACCCGGACGCCAGCCGCTTCCTGGCGAAAGAGATCGCCAATGCGCGATTGGTCGAGGTCCCCGGGCGCGACCACCCGATCTGGACCGGCGATGTCGACCGGGTGGCCGACCTGATCGAGGAATTCCTGACCGGCGAGCGTGCCGTGGCCGAAGCGGAGCGCGTGCTTGCCGCTCTTCTGGCGACACGCATCTACGACACGGCGCGGGTTGGCGACCGCATGTGGAGCGAACGTAGCGAGCGCTTCCAGGAGAGCTGGCAGCAGCTGGTCGGCCGTCATGGCGGACGCGTCGCCGGCATCCATGGCGAATTGATGATCTCGCGCTTCGACGGGCCGGCGCGGGCCATACGCTGCGCGGCGGCACTGCGCGATGCGGCGCAACATATGGGCATTGCAAGCGCCCAGGGCGCCCATGTCGGTGAGGTCGAAATGCGCGGGCCGCCGGTGGGGCTGATGGCACGGGTGACGATGCAGATCGCCGCCCATGCCGGGCGCGGCGATATTCTGGCGTCGCGGCTGGCCGCCGATCTGGCGGCGGGGTCCGGCCTGCATTTCATCGATGCCGGGCGTGTCACGGTGGATGAGCTGGACGAGCCGCTGGCGCTGGTCCAGGCAACGTCGGAACAGCACCTGGAGCCGGCCTGCCGCCCCAAGGCGAAACCCGCCGAGCCGGCTCAACTGACGGCGCGCGAAAGCGAGGTGGTGATCCTGATCGCCGACGGCAAGAGCAATGCCGCGATCGCCGCCGAGCTGAGGCTCAGCGAGCATACGGTCAAGCGTCATGTCGCCAACATATTGCTGAAGCTCGATTTGCCGTCACGGGCGGCGGCAGCGGCATTTTCCGCCAGGCAGGCTGGCCCGGACGGGCCATAGGGACCATGGCGCTTTCGGGCGAAGCGGCCAGGTGGGGTCGAGGCGTACCAATTCTCTCCATGCAGGCCAGGCGGATGTCGCCGGGAAAGGCACTGCGGATGGAGGATGCAATGCTGAAGTCAAACAGGTCGATCAAATCGCTGGTGATAGCGGCAGGCGTTGGCGCGTTGTTCACGATCGCTCCCGCCAGAGCCGAGGATGCCTCGGCGGCCGCCGCCTACAAGGACATCGAGGCGACGCTCGGCTCAGTGCCGGACATGTTCAAGACGCTGCCCGATGTCGCGGTTGCCGGCGCCTGGGCCGAGATCAAGGGTGTGCAGCTCAACCCCAAGACCGCGCTCGACGGCAAGACCAAGGAACTGCTGGGGCTGGCCGTCGCCTCGCAGATCCCCTGCCAGTACTGCATCTATTTCCACACCGAGGCCGCCAAGCTCAATGGCGCGACCGATGAGGAGATCAAGGAGGCGATCGCGATGGCGGCCATCGTGCGCCACTGGTCGACGATGCTCAACGGCAGCCAGGTCGATTTCGCGACCTTCAAACAACAGACCGACGGCGTGTTCGCAGCCGTCAAAGCCAAGTCGCAGTGAAAGAAAATGCCGGGCGGTGCGCCGGGCATTGCTTGTGATCATTCAACCGCCCGATCAACGGGCCATGGAGGACAAGATGCTGACCAAGACGCAGAGCGTGGACGGCGCGGCGATCAAGAAAGCGATCGAAGGACGGGACGGCAGGATGCTCGCTAGCTTCTATGCCGACGACGCACTGGTGCGGGTGATCGACCGCAACAATCCGCCGAGCAAGCCGCGCGAGATCCGCGGCCGGGCGGCGATCAGCACCTTCTGGGACGACATCTGCAGCCGGGCGATGACCCACAAGGTCGACACCACCATCGCCGATGGCGACAATCTCGCCTTCACCCAGGCCTGCGCCTATCCGGACGGAACGAAAGTGTTCTGCGCGGCGATGCTGGAGCTGAAGAATGGGCGGATTGCACGACAGACCGTCGTGCAGGCCTGGGACGAGTAGTTCCACCGCGGAAAGATCAACCGCGGTTTGGGCCGCAAAACTGGAGGAGACAAAATGTTCAGCGCCAGATGGCAGATCGACGCCAAGTTCGGGCACAAGCAGACCGTGCTCGACCTGTTGAAGAAATGGGAACGCGAGATCGGCTCTCAGGTCGGCATTGCCGATCTCGAGTTCCAGATCATGACCGGTTCGGTCGGAGCTCGGGAAGCGACGGTCGAATCGCATCATCAGGTCGAAAGCCTTGCCCAGCTGGAGGGATTCTTCGCCAGGATCGGCAAGATCGACGCGCACGCCAAATGGGGCAAGGAGATGGAGCCCTACGTCGTTTCAGGCACCAGCCTTTGGAACATCTACCGCATCGTGGAGTAGCCGTGGCAGGTGCAGCAGTTTTCGGCCATCAGTTGCGGCGGCCGAAACTCGTCCGCTGCCCGGAAAACCGCCCTTCCCTGCCCGATCCGGCAGCCGCGACACGTGCCGGCTGATTGGGCAATGTGGCCTGCTTGGCCAGGGCCGCCGCTATCAAGGCGTCGGCCTGGCGCGGGTAGTGTGCTGAGAGTTCTGCAAATTCGCTGAGAGGGGGCGGTCATGGCAGGCTGGTGATTGTTCACGTCACCTGATTCCCGCGAAGGAACGCCACCATGACCAAGACTGAAGTTAAGACCGCCAGCGCTGCCGTCAAAGACATTTTGCTTTCGAACCCGGATGGATTGCACGAAGTGCTCCGTGCGGTGATGCAGGAGGTGCTTGAGGCCGAGATGGACGAGGCGCTGGGTGCCTCGAAGAGCGAGCGCACGCCCGAACGGCTTGGCTATCGCTCGGGCTATTACGGCCGTACCCTTGTGACGCGGGTCGGCAAGCTCGAGCTGCGGGTTCCGCAGGACCGGGCCGGGCGCTTCTCCACCGAGCTGTTCGAGCGCTACCAGCGTTCCGAGCGGGCCTTGGTGGCGACAATGGCGGAGATGTATGTGCAGGGCGTGTCGACCCGCAAGGTGAAGGCGATCACGGAAGAACTGTGCGGCCATGCCTTCTCGGCCTCGTCGATCTCGGCCATCAACAAGCGGCTGGACGAGAGCCTCGCTGCCTTTGCCAGGCGCCCCCTTCAAGAGCCGTTTCCTTACCTCATCCTCGATGCGCGCTACGAGAAGGTGCGTGAAGCCGGTGTTGTCATGAGCCAGGCGGTGCTGATCGCGGTCGGTATCGACTGGGACGGAAGGCGCCAGATCCTGGCCGTGGAGATGGCCAATCGCGAGAGCCGCTCGGCCTGGAGGGACTTCCTCGTCGGCCTCAAGGCGCGCGGCCTCAAGGGCGTCGAGTTGGTTGTGTCCGACGATCACGCCGGCCTGGTGGCAGCGATCGGCGAGGTGATCCCCGAAGCCGCCTGGCAACGCTGCTACGTGCACTTCCTCAGGAACGCGCTCGATCATCTGCCGAGGAAGCACGGCGACGACTGCCTGCAGGAATTGCGCTGGCTCTACGACCGGCGCGATCTCGCAGAGGCCAGGGCTGATCTTGCCGCATGGCTTGCCAAATGGTCGGCACGCTATCCGCGCCTGACAGGCTGGGCCGAGGATGCCATCGAACAAACCCTGACCTTCTTCAGGCTGCCGAGACAGCACCACAAGCATCTCAAATCCACCAACATGCTGGAGCGGCTCAACGAGGAAATCCGCCGGCGCACCTATGTCGTGCGCATCTTCCCCAATACCGAAAGCTGCCTGCGCCTGGTCAGGGCGTTGGCCGTCGAGACCAATGAAAACTGGATGGAGGCCAACCGATACATCAACATGGACGACCTGCGCGAGCACAAGAAGCTCGCTCTGCGCCAAGCCGCATGACCAGCATCATGGCCGCCCCATTTTGCAGAACTTGACGCACACAACCCTGGCGCGCGCGCTGGTCCGCGCCGGCATCTCCGGCAGGGTTGCCCGCCACGGCGGAGGTCGACATCCGCCGGCGGGGTTTGAAAGCAAGATAGAGAAGCAACGCGCCGAGCAGTCCAGCCCCAATGACGATCGTCAAACGCGTGCCGGTCATGCCGGTGCGTTCGATCTGGGTGGGGTTGACGGGGTTCTGGACGACGGTGAGCTTGTCGCCGACCTGCGGTTCGCGGGCACCGTTCTTGTTCAGCTCCATCGTGGCCTCGACGGCGTCGGCGCCGGTGCCGACGCGCAAGGTGCCGGTGAATTTCTGGGTCACCTTCCACTCTTTGTCAGCATGAACCGTCTTGAACGCATCCACCAGTTCGCACGGGATCGTGGCGGTGCTGACGGTCTTGTAGACAATCTTGTGGGCGGTCGATTCCATGTCGCATTCGACATTGACCGCGAGGATTTCAGCAGGCGCCTCGGGCCAGCCGCTCTTCTTGATCATGTCCTTGCCGCCGAACACAGCGATCAGCAGACAGAAGCCGCCAATGAGTACCAGCTTGATCTTGGTCGTGTTCATGCGCAAACCCCTCGCCGCGCGGTTTCCCGGCAAGAGGCTGCTCGTTCAGGTTGAATATTCAGTAAATCGTGAACTCCCGCCGTACTGCAAAAGTAACTCTCGCTTAATGTACAGAAAACGGGTTGGCGAACATTTTAGAGATATTGGCAGCCTCTACCCATGCGCGACCATCACATGACGAACGGCGGTATAATCCTCCAGCGCATAGAGAGACATGTCCTTGCCGTAGCCAGACTGCTTCAGCCCGCCATGCGGCATCTCGTTGGTCAGCATGAAATGGGTGTTGATCCAGGTGCAGCCATATTGCAGACGGGCGGCCGTCGCCATGGCGCGCGAGACGTTCTTGGTCCACACCGAGGATGCCAGGCCGTAGTCGCTGTCATTGGCCCAGTTCACGGCTTCATCGACTTCGGAGAAGCGGGTGATGGAGACGACCGGACCGAACACTTCGCGGCGCACGATCTCGTCTTCCTGCAGCGCGCCGGCAACCACCGTCGGCTGGTAATAGAAGCCGGAGCCTTCGCCCGGCTTGCCGCCGGTGGTGATCTCGATGTGCTTCAGTTCCGAAGCGCGCTCGACGAAGCTCGAGACTCGATCGCGCTGGCGGCGCGAGATCAGCGGCCCGATCTCGTTTTCGGTGTCGTCGGGCTGGTTGTATTTGATGGTCGAGACGGCAGATGAGAGATCGGCGACGAGCTTGTCGTAGATCTTCTTGCCGGCATAGATGCGGCAGGCGGCTGTACAATCCTGCCCGGCATTGTAGTAGCCGAAAGCGCGCAGGCCGTTGACCACGGCGCCGAGGTCGGCATCGTCGAAAACGATGACCGGCGCCTTGCCGCCGAGTTCCAGATGCGTGCGCTTGACCGACTTGGCGGCGGCCTGCAGCACCTTCTTGCCCGTGGCGACGTCGCCGGTGATCGAAATCATGTTGACCTTGGCGTGATTGATCAGCGTGTTGCCGACGCTGTCGCCGCGGCCGAGCACGACATTGACGACGCCCTCGGGCAGCACCTCGGCCAGGATCCTGGCCAGCTTCAGCGCCGTCAGCGGCGTCTGCTCCGACGGCTTGAAGACGACGGTGTTGCCGCCGGCAATGGCCGGCGCCAGCTTCCAGGCCATCATCATCAGTGGATAGTTCCACGGCGCGATGGAAGCGACGATGCCGATCGGGTCGCGCCGCACCATCGAGGTGTGGCCGGGAATGTATTCGCCGGCGACCACGCCCGGCATCGAACGCACAGCGCCGGCAAAGAAGCGATAGCAGTCGACGATCGCCGGGATCTCGTCATTGAGCACGGCGTTGATCGGCTTGCCGCAATTCAGCGCCTCGAGCGCCGCGAACTCCCGCGCGTTGGCCTCGATGCGGTCGGCGATCTTGAGGAGATAGCCGGAGCGCTGCGCCGGCGTTGTGCGTGACCACAAGACGAACGCTCGCTCGGCGGCAGTAACAGCCGCCTCGATCTGCGCCTGGCTGGCTTCAGGCAAATTGAGAATGGTCGCCCCGGTCTTTGGATTCAGAATCGGCTCCTCGGTCTCGGTGCCGTTCTCGAACTTCGAGCCGATCAGCATCTGGGTGTCCATGCGGGTTCTCCTTGGTCAGGAGCGAGTAGCGAATAGCGAGTAGCGAACAGGGCTGGTCGTGCAATCTCCCTATTCGCTATTCGCTACTCCCTATTCGCTGTTCTTCATTTGCCCGAACCGGCGATCTGGTCGCCGTCGCGGGTCAGGTAATAGGCGGCAAGGATGGGCAGCAGCGTCACCAGCACCACGACCATGGCGACGACATTGGTGACCGGACGCTGGCGTGGGCGGATCAGCTCTTCCAGCATCCAGATCGGCACGGTCTGCTGCTGGCCGGCGGTGAAGGTGGTGACGATGACCTCGTCGAAGGAGAGCGCGAAGGCGAGCATCCCCCCGGCAAGCAGAGCGGTGGCGATGTTGGGCAGCACGACGTGCCGGAAGGTCTGGAAGCCGTCGGCGCCGAGATCCATCGAGGCCTCGATCATTGAGCCGGAAGTGCGGCGGAAACGGGCGACCGCATTGTTGTAGACGACGACAACGCAGAAGGTGGCGTGGCCGAGCACGATCGTCCAGAACGAGAACGGGATGTCGGCTAGCGAGAAGGCCGAGCGCAACGCGATGCCGGTGATGATGCCGGGCAGCGCGATCGGCAGGATGACGAGCAGCGAGATCGTCTCGCGGCCGAAGAATTTCGTCCGTGACACGGCGGCGGCGCACAGCGTGCCCAGTATCAAGGCAATCGCGGTCGAGATGGCGGCGACACGGACCGAAAGCGACAGCGCCTGCCAGACATCCGGCCGGTTCCAGGTGACGGCGAACCATTGTGTGGTCAGCCCCGGCGGCGGCCAGACGAAGCTCTTCTCTTCCGTGGTGAAGGCGTAGACGAAGATCAACAAGATCGGCAGATGCAGGAACAGCAGGCCGCAGGCGGCAGCGATCTTGAGGCCGAGCGGAGCGGATTGCGAACCGTCAGAGCGCATCGAAGGCCCCCATGCGCTTGGCGCCCCAGAGATAGAAACCCATGATGACGATGGGCACGACGGTGAAGGCTGCGGCGAGCGGGATGTTGCCGGCTGTGCCTTGCTGCGAATAGACGGCCTGCCCGATGAACAGCCGCGATGTGCCGATGATCTGTGGGATGATGTAGTCGCCCAGCGTCAGCGAGAAGGTGAAGATCGAGCCGGCGACGATGCCGGGCAGCGCCAGCGGGAACAGCACGTTGCGGAAGGTCTGGCCCGGCGATGCGCCGAGATCGGAGGACGCCTCGACCAGATTGCCGGGCACGCGCTCCAATGCCGCCTGCACCGGCAGGATCATGAACGGCAGCCAGACATAGACGAAAGCGATGAAGGTGCCGGTGGCGGAGACCGACAAAGAGTTGCCGCCGACGACCGGCAGCGACAGCCAGCCATCGAGCACCCAGAGCAGATGCAATTTGGCGAGCAGCCAGGTCAAAATGCCTTCCTTGGCGAGGATCAGCTTCCAGGCGTAGATCTTGACGAGGTAACTCGACCATAGCGGCAGCATGATTCCGAGATAGAACAGCGCCTTCCAGCGGCCGCGGGCATAGCGCGCCGCATAATAGGCGATCGGGAAGGCGATGACGGCCGAGGCCAGCGTGACCAGCACCGCCATCGTCACCGTGCGCAGGATGATGTCGAGATTGGCGGGCTGGAACAGGTCGCCATAGGTCTTCAGCGTGAATTCGTGGTTGATGAGGCCGGAGAACTCGTCGATCGAGAAAAAGCTCTGCGCCAAGAGCGCGAACAGCGAACCGATATAGACGACGCCCAACCACAGCACCGGCGGCGCCAGCATGAGGAACAGCAGCAGTTGCGGCTTGCGCCAGAAAAGGTCCGACAGTGCGCCGCGCATGCCACCGCTGCCGGGCAGGATGGCGGGGGCGGAGGTTGAGTTGAGCGCGGCGATGGTCATGGGGCGACCGCGTGCTGAAGGAACCCTGAGAAGCCGCGTTCCTTCACACCCCCCTCTGTCCTGCCGGACATCTCCCCCTCAAGGGGGGAGATCAGCAGTTTCGCTGCCTCGCCAAATCCCCAACGTTGAAGATTGGCGAAACCGGGAGGAACAGCCAATCTCCCCGCTTGAGGGGGAGATGTCCGGCAGGACAGAGGGGGGTGCTTGGCGCAAACCTCAATCATGCCGGCTCGTCCATCAAATGCAAATGCTCGCGGTTGAACGTCAGCACCACCGCTTCGCCTTCCGCCGGCAGCTTTGTCCCGGCCGGCACGATGGCGTGCAGCCTCAACCCGTCGGCGTCGAGCGCCAGCTTGGTCGTAGCGCCGAGATAGTTGGTTCCGACCAGGCGCGCGGCAACGCCCTCGCCTTTGGCGGCGCGGCCGATGCGGATGGATTCGGGACGCAGGCTGCCCCAGCGGTGCTGGCCGGAATAGCGCTGGACGAAGTCCGGCGGCAGTACGTTGGAGGAGCCGACGAAATCGGCGACGAAGCGTGTCCTGGGCCGCTGGTAGATGTCTTCCGGCGTGCCGATCTGCATGATCTTGCCGTCATTGAAGACGGCGACGCGGTCGGCCATCGACAGCGCTTCGCCCTGGTCGTGGGTGACTAAGACGAAGGTGATGCCGAGCGCCTTCTGCAGCGACTTCAGCTCTTCCTGCATGTTCTCGCGCAGTTTGAGATCGAGCGCGCCGAGCGGCTCGTCGAGCAGAAGCACCTTGGGCTGGTTGACCAGCGCACGGGCCAGCGCCACGCGCTGGCGTTGGCCGCCGGAGAGCTGGCCGGGACGGCGGGCGCCATAGCCGGGAAGCCGCACCAGTGACAATGCCTCTTCCGCCGCCTTCTGCCGCTGCGGCTTGGCGATGCCCTTGACCATCAGCCCGTAGGCGACATTGTCCAGCACGTTCAAATGCGGGAACAGCGCGTAGTCCTGGAACACCGTGTTGACGTTGCGGCGATAGGGCGGCACGCCCTCGGCGCGGTCGCCGAAGATCGAGATCGAGCCCGAGGTCGGCTGCTCGAAGCCGGCGATGAGGCGCAGGCAGGTCGTCTTGCCGGACCCCGACGGACCGAGCATGGCGAAGAACTCGCCCGGCACGATATCGAGATCGACCGCATCGACGGCGCGCACGCTGCCGAAATGGCGAGAGACTTTCTGGAAGGAAACGGCCGATGTCATGGGCTGTCCGTCTGTTGCCGGTTTGTGTTCGTCGAAATAGCTCTTGCCGCCACCAATCAGGCCAGCGGGCACGGCACTTCACCTCCCCCTCGATGGGGGAGGTCGCGGCGAAGCCGCGGGTGGGGTGACTAGCACCGGACGTCAGCGTTGCCCCCACCCCGACGCTGCGCGTCGACCCTCCCCACAAGGGGGAGGGTTAAGGGAGCTCACCGCCCGCCGATGACGCCGATATAGTCGGACACCCAGCGGTAGTAGGGCACGCAGTGGTCGTTCTGGGTGGCGCACTTCGAGACCGGCGTCTTCCAGAACTTGATCTTGTCGAAGTTCTCGTAGCCGTTGGTCTTGCAGCCTTCCTCGCCGAGCAGCTCGTTGGCCTTGCAGGCAGCGGGCACCACGGGGAGCGAGCCGAACCAGGCCGAGACATCGCCTTGCACCTTGGGCGACAGCGAATGCTCAAGCCACATATAGGCGCAGTTGGGATGCGCGGCGTCGGCCTCCATCATGGTGGTGTCGGCCCAGCCGGTGACGCCTTCTTCCGGCACGGTCGAGGCGACCGGCTTCTTGGCGGCAACCAGCGTGTTGACCTGGTAAGGCCACGAACCGGAAGCGACGACGCCTTCGTTCTGGAAGTCGTCGACCTGGATGGCGGCGTCATGCCAGTAGCGGCCGACCAGCGTCCGCTGAACACGCAGCAGCTCGAGCGCTGCCTTGTACTGGTCTTCGTTCAGTTCGTACGGGTCCTTGATGCCGAGTTCCGGCTTGTGGAACATCAAATAGTTGGCGGCGTCGGCGATGTGGATCGGGCCGTCATAGGCCTGGACGCGGCCCTTGTTGGACTTGCCGTCCGGCAGGTTCATTTCCTCGAAGACGACGTTCCAGCTCTTGGGCGCTTCCTTGAAGACATCGGTGTTGTACATCAGGATGTTCGGGCCCCACTGATAGGGAACGCCGTAATGCACCTTGTCGACGGTGAACCAGGGCGCATCCTTCAGACGGTCGTCTACCGCCTTCCAGCTCGGGATGAGATCGGTGTTGATCGGCTGCACGCGCTTGCCGGCGACGAGGCGCAGCGAGGCATCACCCGAAGCGGTGACCAGATCGAAGCCGCCCTCATTCATGAGCGAGACCATCTCGTCGGAGGTGTTGGCGGTCTTGACGTTGACCTTGCAGCCGCTCTCCTTCTCGAAGGAGGTCACCCAGTCATAGCCCTTGTCGGTTTCGCCGCGCTCGATGTAGCCCGGCCAGGCAACGATGCTGACCTCGCCTTCGCCCTTGCCGAGCTCCTTGACCTGGGCGACAGCCTGACCGGAAAAGGTTAGCGCGACCGTCAAGGCGGTGCACGTCTTCAGAAATGAGTACATCGTCAATCTCCCATTTGGCGCCTGACTGCGAAGCGAGTCGCCGCCGCGGTCAGCCGCAGGCTGAAAAGCGTCAGTTCATCCGATGGCACGTTGCCGCTCTGATGGCGGCTTTCGTCCCTGACATGAAAAGTGCTCGGAAAATTCCGGTTTCGCAAATTCATTTATCAGAAACGCGATATCGGTTTTTCCGATAGATAACCACGTACCCTATCAACGCTGCTGGCGTACCATACGCTGCGACTGGGCAAGGCCGATGAAGTCGCGCGACGCCTGCGGCAGACCGGAGCCGCGGCGCCAGACCATGCCGACCTGGACGACCGGCAGGGAACCCGAAATGTCGCGCGATTCGATGCGGTCGCCTTCCAGCGACCACGGCCGGTAGACTAGGTCGGGCAGCAACGCCACGCCCGCACCTGTGGCGACGAGGCTGCGAACGGCTTCGACCGAGCGGGTGCGAAAGGCGACATGCGGCCTGGCGCCGATCGCCGCCAGAAGCTTGCCGGTGTTCTCCTCGATCTCGTCGACGGTCAGCATGATCAGCGGCTCGCCGGCAATGTCGCCTATGCCGATAATGTCGGCGCTGGCCAGCTTGTGGCCGAGCGGGACCCACAGCCGGTAGGCCGAGACCTCGAGGATTTCCGACTGCAGCGCGGTGCGGTCGCGCAAATTGGAGGTGACCATGACGGCAATGTCGAGCTTGCCGCCGATCAGCAGATGTTCGAGATAGTCGCCATTGTCCTCGATGGCCGAGACATCGACGCCGGGATAGGCGCGGCGGTAGCGCGCCAGCAGATCGGACAGCACATAGCCGGCGACCAGCGAGGTGACGCCGAGCTGCAGGCGCCCGCCGGCCACCACCTGGTCGTCGGAGAAAGCGCGGCGCGCATCGGAGACGTCGGCCAGGATCTTGGTCGCATGGCGCAGGAACTGGTGGCCTTTGTGAGTAATGTTGAGGCCACGTGGATGGCGCTCGAACAATTCGACGCCGAGATCGCTCTCCAGCTCCTTGATCGCCTCGGTGACCGAGGATTGCGAGATGGAGAGGTTTTGTGCGGCGCCCGACACCGTGCCTTGCTCGGCGACGGCAATGAAGAACTGCAGCTGGCGGATGGTGAAAGCCATGGCCGGACTAAACACCGGCGCGCCGGGGAAGGAAAGCCGAAGGCGGAGCTTATACCCATACGGCTTGAGGCGCCTCCTGGTCAGCCGAACCCGAGGCGCCGCCGGCAGGCAGGACCGTAGCGAAGCGCGAGCATGAAGGCCGTCTCCAGCGCCAAAACGATGACGATGATGCGAAAGCCGATGGCATAGGAATCCCGGCCGCTGCCGCGCATAAGGTAGCCGGTGACGAGGAAGCCGGTGTTCCACAAAGTGGCGCCGAGCAGCGTCGCCGCCGCGAAGGGCAAGAGTGGAAGACGGAGCGCGCCGGCCGCGATCGGCAGATAGTTGCGAACCGTCGGGATGAACTGCGCCAGCAAGGAGACCCGGACATGATGGCGGCGATAGGCCTGACCAAGCTTGCTGTAGGTCGCATAGCGCAAGCAGACATATTTGCCGAAACGCTCGACCAGCCTGTCGGCACGATCCAAGCCAATCCGACGACCCAAACTATACCAGACAAGGCAGCCTGTGATGGCGGACAGCGTCGTCACCAGGAGCAGGATCGCCAGCGCCGGGAGATCGGGGGCTGCCGTCATGCCGAGGAACAGCAGCAGCACATGCGAGGGCGGCAGCGGCAGGATCTTTTCGGTGAAGGCGAGGCAGCCGACGCCGAGCAGGCCGAAGCCCAGGATCGCCGACAGTGGATCAGTCATGCGAAGCGCCAGTCATAGGTTTTGAGGTTCTTGATCCTGGACACCTTGTACACCGTCATACACCGTCGCCAGCGGAAAGTTGCGGAATGTCCGGCCAAGCCGGGTCCGCTTCCAGGTCGGAGCGCGCAAGCGTCCAGGCCATGAGGAAAGACAAGGCATCGTTTGCAGCATGGTGGCCTCATTGCTGATGCGGGCGATTCGCCCGGCCCGCATTTCGACGAGGCGCTGTTTGCGGCTGCCAAGTTGCGTGGACATTGCGAAGAGCGGATGATTGAAAAACAATTTTTCACCAGAACGACATCTTCTGCGGCCGGCGACGCGGCGCGCATGATGCACAACATCGCCTTCGTGGTATCGGGTGGCGGCATGGCCGGGATCGCGGCGCGCCAGTCGCTGGTGTTTGGCTAGGCGGCAGCAATGCTAAGGCGCGCTCCAGCCTCGGCAAGTGCCGAGGCAATGTCGCGCGGCGGCGGCTGGTCGGTGGCGAGTTCGGAAAACCCGTCGAAGCCGCAGACCTGGACCAGCCCCTGGCGGCCGAATTTGGTATGATCGGTAACGACCAGCGAGCGCTGGCCGCGCGACAGCACCATGCGGGCGAACTCCGCCTCTTCCAGATCGTAGTCGGCAAGGCCTGCGGCGGCATCGACGGCGCCTATCGAAATCACCGCGTGGCTGACCGAGAAGCGGCTGACGAAATCGATCGCCGAGGCGCCGAAGGCGGCCCCGGAATCGCTGCGCAATTCGCCCCCGGCCATATAGACCTTGTTGCCGTTGACGGTGGCCAGCGTGCGGGCGATATCGGACGAGTTGGTGACCACCGTCAGCCGCCGGTGGCCGAGCAGTTCGCGGGCCAGGAACGAGGTCGTGGTGCCGGTGTCCAGCATGACCGATTCACCGTCGCGAATGGTGGCAGCGACCATGCGGGCGATCAGCCGCTTGGCCTCGGCGTTGTCGCGCATGCGCCGCTCGAACGGCGCTTCGCCCGCCATCGACGGCAGGCCGATAGCGCCATGCATCTTCAAGACGGATCCGTTGCCGGTCAGTGGCTTGACATCCCGGCGCACCGTTTCAAGCGAAACCCCCAGCCGGTCGGCGAGGCTGGCAATGGTGACGGTGCCCTCTTCCTTGAGGAGGCGGAGGATTTCGCCATGCCGTTTCGAATGGATCATGTGGCTTCCTGATTTGCGGCCTGCCCGGTTTTAGGGCAATGCAGACGTTTTTAAAGGAATTGCTCGTGGTTTCGGGCAAAACACCCAAAAAAAGTCACAACATTTCATTGACAGATAAGCAGCACTAGCGTGACATTGATGGCGTGACAGGGCTTCGGAACTGCCACGGGAGGGTGATGGCAGAGCCGCATTTCACGGACCCGACCGTCTGGCCAGACCGTCTGGGATTGAACTGGCACAAAGTTTTTCAAATCCGCGGGGGCGGAGACCGGGTATCAAAACCTGGCCAGAGGGGCTCGTCGGTGCGGTGCGGGATAGGAGTTCCTGTGTCCCGCACCGACGAGATTTTTGCGCTTCCCCGAACCCTCGTTGCGCGGCGCTTGGCGCCTATCGAAGCTCCGCAAAAGTCAGGGATGGCCCCGTGACTGCTGAAGACCGCATCCGGGCCTTGCCTTGCTGGAATGGCAGCATCGACATTGCGCCGCTGCCGGGCGGCCTCAGCAACGCCAACTATCTGGTCAAGGACGCGGCCGGGCGGCATGTCGTGCGCTTCGGCCAGGACTATCCATTTCACCACGTCTTTCGCGACCGCGAGGTGATGACGGCCCGCGCGGCGCACGCCGCAGGCTTCGCGCCGGCGGTCCACCATTCCGAACCCGGCATCATGGTCACGGAATTTCTCGGCGCGAAAACCTATGTTGCCGAGGACGTGCGCGCCAATATCGGCCGCGTCGCGGCCCTTATGCGCGGGTTCCATCGCGAGATGCCCAATCACATCTCCGGCGCCGGCTTCATGTTCTGGGTCTTCCATGTCATCCGCGACTATGCGCGAACGCTGAGCGAAGGCGGCAGCCGCAAGCGCGACGAGCTGCCCAGGCTGCTGGCTCTGGCCGACGAGTTGGAGCGGGCCCAGAAACTGCTGCCGATCGTCTTCGGCCACAATGATCTTTTGCCGGCAAATATTCTCGACGATGGCGACAGGTTGTGGCTCATCGATTTCGAATATGCCGGTTTCAACACCGCGATGTTCGATCTTGCCGGCGTTGCCTCCAACGCCGAGATGAGCGACGCGGAGTCCTTCACTTTCCTCACCGCGTATTTCATGCGCGAGCCGGATGAGGCGATCCGCCGCTCGCACGCGGCCATGCAATGCGCCTCGCTGCTGCGCGAGGCGATGTGGAGCATGGTTTCCGAACTTTACCTCGACGCGCCCGGCATCGACTACGTCGCCTACACCGCGCAGAACCTGACGCGGCTCGACGCGGCGCTGGACAATTACCGGACGAAATACGGGACACAGCCATGACATTGCCTACACATGCCGGCATCGTCGTCATCGGCGGCGGTATTATCGGCTGTTCGACGGCCTATCACCTGGCACGCGACCACAAGGCCGATGTCGTGCTGCTGGAACAGGGGAAGCTGACCTCGGGTTCGACCTGGCACGCGGCCGGGCTGGTCGGCCAGCTGCGCTCGTCCGCCTCGATCACCCGCGTGCTCAAATATTCGGTCGAGCTCTACAAGGGGCTGGAAGCCGAAACCGGGCTCGCTACCGGCTGGAAGATGACCGGGTGCCTCAGGCTTGCGACCAATGCCGACCGCTGGACCGAATATAAACGGCTGGCGACGACGGCCAGGAGCTTCGGCATGGACATGCAGTTGCTGTCGCCGGGGGAGGTCAAAAAGATGTGGCCGCTGCTGGAGACCGGCGACCTCGTCGGCGCCTCCTGGCTGCCGACCGATGGGCAGGCCAGCCCCTCCGACATCACGCAGTCGCTGGCCAAGGGCGCGCGCATGCATGGCGCCAAGCTGTTCGAGGACGTCCGCGTTACCGGCTTTGACATGACGGACGGGCACATCACCGCGGTGAAGACCAACAAGGGCGACATTGCTTGCGACAAGGTGGTGAACTGCGCCGGGCAATGGGCACGCCAGGTCGGCGCGATGGCCGGCATTTGCGTGCCGCTGCAACCCGTCAAGCACCAGTACATCATCACCGAGAAGATCGACGGGCTGGCGACCGACGCGCCGACAATCCGCGATCCCGACCGCCGCACCTATTTCAAGGAAGAGGTCGGCGGGCTGGTGATGGGCGGCTATGAGCCGAACCCGCAGGCCTGGGCGACCGGCCTGCCCGGCGGCGATGTCCCCGATGACTGGGAGTTCCGCCTGTTCGACGACGACTACGATCATTTCGAACAGCATATGAGCCAGGCGATCGCGCGCGTGCCGGCGCTGGAGACGGTCGGCGTCAAGCAGATGATCAACGGGCCGGAGAGTTTTACGCCGGACGGCAATTTCATCCTCGGTGTCGCGCCCGAATGCGCCAACATGTTCGTCGGCGCCGGCTTCAACGCCTTCGGCATCGCTTCCGGCGGCGGCGCCGGCTGGGTGCTGGCGCAATGGGTTGTCGATGGTGAAGCGCCGCTCGACCTTTGGGTGGTCGACATCAGGCGCTTTTCCAATTTGCACCGCGACCGGCAATGGGTCAGCGATCGCACGCTGGAAGCCTATGGCAAGCATTACACGATCGGCTTTCCGCATGAGGAGTACGTCTCGGGCCGGCCGCGCATCGTCTCGCCGCTCTACGAGCGGCTGAAAGCGCACCGCGCGGTGTTCGGCTCCAAGCTCGGCTGGGAACGGCCGAACTGGTTCGCGCCGCAGGGCGCCACATCCGAAGACATTTATTCCATGGGCCGGCAGAACTGGTTTGGCCCGGTCGGCGAGGAGCATCGCCATGTGCGCGAGAAAGTCGGCATCTTCGACCAGTCGTCCTTCGCCAAATACGAAATGACGGGTTCGGATGCGGCTAAGGCGCTGGACTGGATCTGCGCCAACGATGTCGCCAAGCCGGTGGGACGGCTGACCTACACGCAGCTTCTCAACACGCGCGGTGGCATAGAGGCCGACCTGACGGTGGCCAGGCTCGCCGAAGACAAATTCTACATCGTCACCGGCACCGGCTTCCGCACGCATGATCTCTCCTGGATCGGCGACCATGTCGGCAAGGGCCTCGACGTGGCGTTGAAAGATGTCACCGAGGATTTCGGCACGCTGTCGCTGATGGGACCGTGCGCCCGCGATGTGCTTTCGGCCGTCACCGACGCGGATGTCTCGAATGCCGCCTTCCCATTCGGCCATGTCAGCGAGATCGCTATTGCCGGTCACACGGTGCGGGCGCTGCGCGTCACCTATGTCGGCGAGCTCGGCTGGGAATTGCATGTGCCAATCGCCGCCACCGGCGAGATTTTCGACACGCTGATGGCGGCAGGCAAGCCGCACGGCATCCGGCCGATCGGCTACCGGGCGCTGGAATCACTTCGGCTGGAGAAAGGCTACCGCGCCTGGGGCTCCGACATCACCCCCAACGACACGCCTCAGGAGGCCGGCCTCGGCTGGGCGGTGAAGCTGAGGAAGAACACCGATTTCGTCGGCCGGCGGGCGCTCGAAAAGATCAGCGGCGCCGACCTGAAGAAACGCTTTGCCGGCTTCACGGTCGACGATCCCGATATCGTGCTGGTCGGGCGCGAGACGATTTTGCGCAATGGCGAACCGGTCGGCTATCTCACCAGCGGCGGTTATGGCTACACGCTGGCTAAGAACATCGGCTATGGCTATGTCCGCAACGCCGATGGCGTCAGCGACGATTTTCTCAGCTCAGGCGACTATGAGCTGGTGGTGGCGATGGAACGGACGCCGGCCAAGATCCATCTCGAGCCGATGTACGATTCGGCGATGAGCAAGATCAAAGCGTAGACGAAACCTGGATTAGCTCACACGAAGCACGAGGCCGCGGCTGGGCACGGTATCCGACTCGCCCGGCATCGAGACATAGGGCGCCGTCTCCTCGGCGCGGACAACCCTGCCCTCAGCTTCGAGTACAGCGATGCGTTCGGCGAAGCCGGCGTTCCACAGCGTGTTCTTGACCGTCAGCACGATGATGCCGTCCGGCCGGCAGATGCGGATCAGTTCATCCAGCCCCCCGGCGCTGACATGGCCGGAGGTGAAAACGCCGGCCGAGACGATGCCGGCATAGGCATTGTCGGCAAAGGGCAGCGGGCCGCCGAGCGCCAGGCAATGCAGCGCCGAATAGACGCCCTTTGCCGCTGCCTTGGCCAGCATGCCTTGCGAAATATCGAGCGCTTCGACCTGGGGATAGCCGGTGATGGCCAGCCACTCGCCGATCAGCCCGGTGCCGGCGCCGGCGTCGAGAAGCGGTGCGGCGCCGCGCGGCAGATGGCGGGCCAGCAGGGCCAGGCAGATCGTCGGATGGCGGTAGCCGGCGGCCGACATATCGGCATCGTAGGTTTCCGACCATTTGTCATAGATCGCGGCGACGTCCTCGGGCCGTTGCGCCGCATAGGCGGCGCCAAGCCCGCCATGATCCTTGTTGCCCGCCATGGCTGTTTCTCCGCCAGCTCGCTGCTCACCCTCGATCGGATGATAGCCAAACGGCGAAAACTGTGGAACCGTTGTCGCAAGAAATAACACGCCAGGGGCAACAGGCATGGGGACGGACGAGGCACGCGCAACACTTGCGGCGATTCCGGCATTGGCGGGCTATGACGGACCGCTGGAGCGGCTCGGCGGGATGACCAATCTCGTCTTTCGGGCCGGCGATATCTGCCTGCGTATCCCCGGCAAAGGCACCGAGGAATATATCAACCGCGCCAATGAAGCGGTGGCGGCGCGTGAGGCGGCCAAAGCCGGCGTCAGCCCCGAAGTGCTGCATGTCGACCCTGCGACAGGCGTGCTGGCGAGCCGCTTCGTTGCCGGCGCCGTGACGATGTCGCCGGAAAAATTCAAGCTGCGCGCCGGCAGCCCGGCCCGCGCCGGCGAAGCCTTCCGCAGGCTGCACGCGTCCGGTGCGGTGTTTCCGTTCCGCTTCGAGCTGTTTGCAATGATCGACGACTATCTCAAGGTCTTGTCGACCAAGGACGTCGCCTTGCCGCCGGGCTACCACGACGTGGTGCGCGAATCCGACACCGTGCGTGCCGCCCTTGCTGCCCATAGACTGCCGATTGCCGCCTGCCATTGCGATCCACTGTGCGAGAATTTTCTCGATACGGGCGAGCGGATGTGGATCGTCGACTGGGAATATTCGGGGATGAACGACCCGCTCTGGGACCTCGGCGACCTCTCGGTCGAAGGTCGGTTCGACACCACGCAAGAGGAAGAGATGATGCGCGCCTATTTCGGCGGCGAGGCGAAACCGGCCGAGCGCGGCCGCGTCGTTATCTACAAGGCGATGTGCGACCTGTTGTGGACGTTGTGGGGGCTGATCCAGCTTGCCAACAACAACCCGGTCGAGGACTTCCACGCCTATGCCGACGGCCGCTTCGCCCGTTGCAAGGCGCTGATGGAAACGCCTGAGTTTTCACGGCATCTGGCGGCGGTGCGCCAAGGTTAGGTCAATTCACGCCTTTCGGCACGTTCTCCGGCGGCACGACTGTTTCGACCACCTTCTGGCGGTGGAAGATGAACAGGCCGGCGAACACGACGATGGCCGAGCCGATCAGGATGCGCGGTCCCGGCAGGTCGCCGAAGAATGCCAGGCCGAAGATCACCGCCCATAGAAGCAGGCTGTAGTGCAGCGGCGCCAGCGTCGAGGCAGGGGCCAGTTTCAGCGCCCTGGTAATCATCAGATGCGCGCTGCAGGAGACGATGCCGAGCAGGAGCATGGCGCCGAAATCGAGTGCCGAGGGCGTCTGCCAGGCGCCTATGGTCATCACGCCGCCGACCAGCAGCGTGCCGATAGTCTGCCAGGTGACCAGCGTTGTGTCGCTGGTGCCGCGCAGGCGGCGGCTGAGGATGATGGCAAAGGCGAAGGCGATGCTGCCGACCAGTGCGAACAGCGAGGACTGCGAGAACGCCGCCGAAGACGGCTTCAAGATGATCAGCACGCCGCAGAAGCCGACCATGATGGCGGCCCAGCGGCGCCAGCCGACCTTTTCGCCGAGCAGGAAATGCGACAGCGCCGCCACATAGATCGGCCCGGCCATGTAGAAGCTCATCACGTCGGCAAGCGGAAGATAGACGACGGCGGCATAGAACAGCGCCGTGTCCGCCGTGGTCGCCAGCACGCGCAGAATCTGGAGGACCGGCCGCTCCATCCGGAACAGTCTGCGGGCGCCCTGGTTGGCGATCATCGGGCCGAGCACGATGAAGGCGCCGATGGATCGGATCAGCACCACCTGGCCGACCGAGAAGCTGGCGACCAGCCATTTGCCCATCGCGTCGTTCAGCGCGAACATGAAGTCGCCGGCCAGCATCAAGAGGATGCCGGCCAGAAGCGCGTTCCTGATAGTGAAGGTGCGGACGAGCGACTGGGCCATGCGGCTCCCTAGCTGCAAGCGGTCGCTTTGACGAGGCAAATCGGTAAGACCAGCGGCGGAAATCGGCTGTTTCTACGCAGTTTTGTGCCGCCGGTTCACCTGTCCGGGACGGCCGGCGATCGACAGCCGTGTCTCCTGTTTCGTGCGCTCGGCCACCACCTTGCCCCTGGCGACGACGCACAGCCGTTCGGCACGTAACCTCAAGGCTTCGATCGGATTGCCGGCATCGAGGATGACGAAGCTGGCGCGCTTGCCCACGGCAAGGCCGAGATGATCGAGGCCCATGATGGCGGCGTTGACATTGGTGACCATGTCGAAGCAGCGTGCCATGTCGGCAGGGCTCGACATCTGAGCGACGTGAAGCCCCATGAAGGCGACGTCGAGCATGTCGGCGGTGCCCAGCGAATACCAGGGGTCGAGAACGCAATCCTGGCCCCAACCGACGCGGATGCCGAGCGCCAGCATCTCCTTCACCCGGGTCATTCCGCGCCGTTTGGGAAACGTGTCGTGGCGGCCCTGCAGCATGATGTTGATCAGCGGATTGGGGATCGCCGACACACCGGCCTCGGCAATCAGCGGCAGGAGCTTGGAGACGTAATAATTGTCCATCGAGTGCATCGAGGTGAGGTGCGAGCCGGCCACCTTGCCCTGAAGGCCAAGGCGGTGGGTCTCATAGGCAAGCTGCTCGATGTGGCGCGACAGCGGATCGTCGGTCTCGTCGCAATGCAGGTCGACCATCAGCCCGCGCTTAGCCGCGATTTCGCACAATTCGGTCACCGAGCGCGTGCCGTCGGCCATGGTGCGTTCGAAATGCGGGATGCCGCCGACGATGTCGACGCCCATGTCGAGCGCGCGCAGCGTGTTCTGGCGCGCCGTCGGCGAACGGTAGAAGCCATCCTGCGGGAAGGCTACCAGTTGCAGATCGATATAGGGCGCGACAATCTTCTTGACGTCGAGCAGCGCCTCGACCGCCAGCAGCCGGTCGTCGCAGACATCGACATGGGTACGGATGGCGAGCAGGCCCATCGAGACCGCCCAGTCGCAATAGGCGAGCGCCCGCTCGCGCACCGCGTTATGGGTCAAGAGCGGCTTCAGTTCGCCCCACAGCGAAATGCCTTCCAGCAGCGTGCCCGAAGCGTTGATGCGTGGAATGCCGTAGGACAGCGTGGCGTCCATATGGAAATGCGGATCGACGAAGGGCGGCGAGATCAGATTGCCACGGGCGTCGATCGCCGTGCCGGCGCTGACATGCAGTTCGGGCTCGATGGCGACGATCGTCTCGCCGATGATGCCGAGATCGGCGACGGTGCCGTCGGGCAGCGTTCCGCCGCGCACAACAAGGTCGAAATCCATCTGTCGTCATCTCCCTGAAGCTCGAACGCCGCAATCGTGGCGCAAAAGACACCGTGCCGCAGCCGATTGTCTCCGCGACAGCGAAAGGTTCCATCCGGCCACAACTCGCTCTATAAGCCGCCTTTCGCCCCGGTGGCGAATCCGAAATTCGTCAGTCAGTCATGGGATCGGCCATTTGTTTCGCTTCTTCCGTTCGACGGAAAACCAGCGCCTTATCGCAAGGCTTTTGCGGGAATCCTTTCACGCACATAGATTTGGCTACGCTGCGGCCATTCTGTCGATGCTGGTGGTGGCGGCAACGACAGCAGCCAGCGCCTATATGCTGCGCGAAATCACCAATGAATTCGTGGTTTACAAGAGGATTGGGCAGGTCAATCTGATCGCGGCGGCGACCGGAGCGATTTTCATTCTCAAGGGCTTCGCAAACTTCATCCAGGCCTACTTCATGAGCAGGGTCGGCAATGCCATCATCGCCGACCGGCAGCGCAAGATCTATGACAGCATTCTTGCACAAGGCATCGAATTCT
Source organism: Mesorhizobium sp. P170090 (assembly GCF_057786115.1). Classification (NCBI taxonomy): domain Bacteria; kingdom Pseudomonadati; phylum Pseudomonadota; class Alphaproteobacteria; order Hyphomicrobiales; family Phyllobacteriaceae; genus Mesorhizobium; species Mesorhizobium sp. P170090. The sequence goes on along the minus strand of NZ_JBYNWH010000001.1, from coordinate 1,435,508 downwards.
ATCATTCGACCTCTTCGTCCGAACTGATTTCGCGCATGACGAACAATGCCCAGGCCGCGCGCAGCGTGCTCGACCAAATCGTCACGTCCTATGTTCGCGACCTGGTGACGCTGGCTGCGCTGGTGGGTGTGATGGTCTGGCAGCAGCCGGCGCTGTCCCTGATCTGTCTGGTGATCGGGCCGATCGCCATTTACGGCGTCAATCGTATCCTCAAGCGCGTCCGAAAAATTGCCTCGCAAGAATTCCGTTCGCTCGGCCAGATCGTGCAGGTGATGCAGGAAACGGCGATCGGCGTGCGCGTCGTCAAATCCTTCGGTCTCGAAGGCGCCATGCGCAAGCGCATGTACAAGGCCGTGTCGGACGTGGAGAGCCGCGCCAACAACATCGCCACGCTGGAGGCCGCCACCAGCCCGGTGATGGAAACGCTTGCGGGGCTGGCCATCGCTGGCGCCGTTTTTGTCAGCGGCTTCCTGGTTCTGGGCGGCGGCGGTCAGATGCCGGGCAACATCATGGCGTTCATCGCGGCGCTGCTGTTGGCCTATGAGCCGGCCAAGCGCCTGGCCCGCGTACGCATCTCGCTTGAAACCGGCATTGTCGGCGTGCGCATGATGTTCCAGCTCGCCGACCGGCCGCTGACGCTGGCCGAAAAGCCGGATGCAAAGCCGCTGCGGGCCGGGCCGGGCGAGATCCATTTCGACAATGTCAGCTTCGCCTACCCCGAAAGCGCGCCGGTGTTCGAGGGACTGGACCTGACGCTTGCCGCAGGCAAGATGACGGCGCTGGTCGGACCCTCGGGCAGCGGCAAGTCGACCATCCTCAACCTGATCATGCGCATGTACGACCCGCAGGTCGGCAGGGTGATGTTCGACGGGCAGGACATTTCTTGTGCCACGCTCACCTCGGTCAGGGAAAAGATCGCCTATGTCAGCCAGGACACGTTCCTGTTTGCCGGCACGATCATGCACAACATCAGGCTCGGGCGCGAGGGCGCCACGGACGAGGAAGTAATGGCCGCCGCAAGGGCCGCCAATGCACATGACTTCATCAGCGCCCAGGCGAAAGGGTACGACACGGATGTCGGCGAGAATGGCGCGCTGCTGTCAGGCGGCCAGCGCCAGCGCATCTCGATCGCGCGCGCCATGCTGCGCAATGCCGAAATCCTGCTGCTCGACGAGGCGACCAGCGCGCTCGACGCCGAATCCGAGGCGCTTTTCCGCGACGCGCTGCAGCAGCTGACGGTAGGGCGCACCACCATCGTCATTGCCCACCGCCTGTCGACCGTGCACCAGGCCGACACGATCGTGGTGCTGGAGGCCGGCAAGGTGGTGGAAAGCGGCGCGCATCGCACGCTGCTCAACCAAGGCGGGCTGTATCAGAAGCTTTATGAATATCAGCTGATGCCATAACGGAGTGCGAGTATGCGCGCTGCTCGGTTCATGTCCTTTCTACGATCCGTCTTGTTGGGCACCTTTGCCGCGCAATCTCCTGCCATGGCTCTCGACTACGACAAGGCGCATCACCTCGACGCGGAGAACCTCGCCGAACAAGGAATCGCAAAGACCTACCAAGAAGTTTTGCCCGAGCTTCGGCAATATGTGAAAGACCCAATCGCAATCGAGGAAAGCGTAGACATGTACGCTTCACGATATGCCGTGCGCTCGGCTGGCCAGGAGTTCGTGATATACGCCCCGGATAGTGTGGGCAGCGAAGACAAAAGCTGGGGCACGGCCACTTATGTCTTCTTCAAAATCATCAATGACCAGCTCACCCATTCGGGCGTGCGATACTACGCGCTCAACGGTGGAAACGACCTGTTCGGCATCTTCTTGACACCATCACAGGCGGAAGACGCAAAGCGATCGCTGCCAACCCGCACGGATTGGCCCTATCTTCCCGATCCGAAATCGCCTTGGTACGGCCAGTACCACTAGCCGGGCTGGATCACTCCGGCACGTGCCGCACCGCGCCCTTGTCGGCGCTGGTGGCGAAGGCGGCGTAAGCGCGCAGCGCGGTCGTCACCTTGCGCTTGCGCTTTTCCTCGGGCTTCCAGGCCATGGCGCCCTTCGCCTCCATGGCCGCGCGGCGCGCGTCGAGTTCAGCGTCGCTGACAGCAAGCCGGATCGTGCGGTTGGGGATGTCGATCTCGATCGTATCGCCTTCCTGCACCAGTCCGATCGTGCCGCCTTCCGCTGCTTCGGGCGAGGCATGGCCGATCGACAGGCCTGATGTGCCGCCGGAGAAGCGGCCGTCGGTGACCAGCGCGCAGGCTTTGCCGAGGCCTTTCGACTTCAGATAGCTGGTGGGGTAGAGCATTTCCTGCATGCCGGGGCCGCCACGCGGCCCTTCATAGCGGATGACGACGACATCGCCGGCCTTGATTTCGTTGGACAGGATCGCCTTCACCGAAGCGTCCTGGCTTTCGAACACGCGGGCCGGGCCGGTGAACTTCAGGATCGACTCGTCAACGCCGGCCGTCTTCACGATGCAGCCGTCGAGCGCCAGATTGCCTTTCAGCACGGCAAGGCCGCCGTCTTTCGAGAACGGCGTTTCGGCCGAACGGATGACGCCCTTCTCGCGGTCGAGGTCGAGCTCGTCCCAGCGGCGGTCCTGGCTGAAGGCGACCTGTGTCGGCACGCCACCCGGAGCGGCGAGGAAGAAATCGCGGACGCTTTGGCTGGAGGTGCGGGAAATGTCCCAATGGTCGAGCGCTTCGCCGAGGCTCGCCGTGTGCACCGTGGGCAGGTCGCGGTTGAGCAGCCCGGCATTGTCGAGCTGGCCGAGGATCGCCATGATGCCGCCGGCGCGGTGGACGTCTTCCATATGCACGTCGGACTTGGCCGGTGCGACCTTGCATAGCACCGGAACCCGCCGTGACAGCCGGTCGATGTCTTCCATGGTGAAATCGACTTCGCCCTCGTGGGCGGCGGCCAGGATATGCAGCACCGTATTGGTCGAGCCGCCCATGGCGATGTCGAGCGTCATGGCGTTCTCGAAGGCGCCCTTCGAGGCGATGCTGCGCGGCAGCGCCGTCTCATCATCCTGCTCGTAGTAGCGCTGGGCGAGATCGACGATAAGGTGACCCGCCTCGACGAACAGCCGCTTGCGGTCGGCGTGGGTTGCCAGCGTCGAGCCGTTGCCCGGCAGCGAGAGCCCCAGTGCTTCGGTCAGGCAGTTCATCGAATTGGCGGTGAACATGCCCGAGCACGAGCCGCAGGTCGGGCAAGCCGAGCGCTCGATGACCTTGACGTCCTCGTCGGAGATCTTGTCGTCGGCGGCGGCAACCATGGCGTCGACCAGGTCGAGCGCTTGTGTCTTGCCGGCGAGCACCACCTTGCCGGCTTCCATCGGCCCCCCGGAGACGAAGACGCTTGGGATATTGAGGCGCAAGGAGGCCATCAGCATGCCGGGCGTGATCTTGTCGCAATTGGAGATGCAGACCATGGCATCGGCGCAATGCGCGTTGACCATGTATTCGACCGAGTCCGCGATCAGCTCGCGCGACGGCAGCGAATAGAGCATGCCGTCATGGCCCATGGCGATGCCGTCATCGACGGCGATGGTGTTGAATTCCTTGGCGACACCGCCGGCCTTCTCGATCTCGCGCGCCACCAGCTGGCCAAGGTCTTTCAGATGGACATGACCCGGCACGAACTGGGTGAAGGAATTGACCACCGCGATGATCGGCTTGCCGAAATCCGAATCCTTCATGCCGGTGGCGCGCCACAGGCCGCGGGCGCCGGCCATGTTGCGGCCGTGGGTGGTAGTGCGGGAGCGATAGGCAGGCATGAATTTTCCTTGGCTGGCTGGCTGCGCTCAACGCGGAGCGTGGCGGCGCTGGATTTGGATCGCAGGGTTTATAGACCGGCAAGTATGGTCTGGCCACATTTTTGCAATGCGCCAGAGTCTCGCTGAAATCAGGGTTTCGAAAAAGATTGCCGGCCAGTGTCGGATCGCTAGCCCGGCATCCGTCCTTGGGACGACGGCAAGGGAATGGCACCATTTCTATAAGTCAGCCGCTTCACCTGTAATCGCAACCAAACACCCGAGGAGCATGACATGCAAAAGATCACCACCTGCCTGTGGTTCGACGGCCAGGCCGAAGAGGCGATGAATTTCTACGTTTCCATCTTCAAGAACTCGAAGGTACTGAGCGTGCTGCGTTGGCCCGAAGGCCATACCGATGCCGGCAAGGCGCTGGTAACCACGTTCGAACTCGACGGCGTGCAGTTCCAGGCGCTCAACGGCGGACCGCAATTCAAGTTCAACGAGGCGATGTCACAGTCGATCGACTGCAAGACCCAGGAAGAGGTCGATTATTTCTGGGACAAGCTCATCGAAGGCGGCGGCGAACCGTCGCAATGCAGCTGGCTGAAGGACAAGTTCGGCGTCTCCTGGCAAGTCGTGCCGGAGCAACTGCCGCGCCTGCTTCTGGATCCGGACCGGGCCAAGGCCGGGCGGGTGATGTCGGCGATGATGCAGATGAGCAAGATCGATATTGCCAAGATCGAGGAAGCTGCGGAGGGGTGAGAAGGAGTCCGCGTAGCGGACGAAAAGCCAATTGCTTGGCTTTTCGAGCTTCGAACGCCCTGAGCCATGCGAAGGGCCGGCGCGCGTGGGAGCCAATTGACCCTTCAACGTCGGCGCTGCCCCTCATCCGCCCTTCGGGCACCCTCTCCGCGTAAACGGGCAGAAGGAAAAGGGGCGCCTTACGCCGCCTTGTCGCGGACCTGGTAGTCTTTGACGGTTGCGAAGCGGATCGCCTTCCAGCGTTCGGCTTCGTAGTTCAGCGAGAAGGCGTGCTGGGCCAGAAACACAGGGTCGTTGTCGAGATCGCGGGCGATGTCGCCGCGATGCGCCTCAATGAAGCGAAGCGTTTCGGCCTTGTCGTCGGCCGAAATCCAGCGGCAGACCGAGAAGCGCGACATTTCGAATTCGACCGGCAGCGTGTATTCGAAATTCAGCCTTTCCTTCAAGACGTCGAGCTGCAGCGCGCCGACAACGCCGACGATGGCCGGCGAGCCGTCTTCCGGCGAAAACAGCTGCACGACGCCTTCCTCGGCCATCTGGTGCAGCGCTTCCTTGAGTTTTTTCGCCTTCATCGCGTCGCCGAGGCGCACACGGCGCAGGATTTCCGGCGCGAAGTTGGGTACGCCGCGGAACAGTATCTCCTCGCCTTCGGTCAGCGTATCGCCGATACGCAGCGTGCCGTGGTTGGGAATGCCGACGACATCGCCGGCAAACGCTTCGTCGGCGGTGACGCGGGTGCGGGCAAAGAAGAACTGCGGCGCCGACAGGCTCATCGGCTTGCCGGTGCGCACCAGCTTGGCCTTCATGCCGCGCTCGAGCTTGCCCGAACAGACGCGCACGAAGGCGATGCGGTCGCGATGGTTGGGGTCCATATTGGCCTGGATCTTGAACACGAAGGACGTCATCTTCTCCTCCGTCGCCTCGACCTTGCGGGTGTCTGCGTCCTGCGCACGCGGCGGCGGGCCGAAGGCGCCGAGCGCCTCGATCAGGTCGCGCACGCCGTAATTGCGCAGCGCCGAGCCGAAATAGACCGGTGTCAGATGACCTTCGCGGAAGGCGTCGATGTCGAGCGGGCGGCAAGCTTCGCGCGCGAGCTCCAGCTCCTCGATGAAGGCCTCGCGCTCGTTTTCCGGCAACAGGCCGGCGACGCGGTTGGAATCGGGGCCGTTGACCGGCGTGCGGTCTTTCTCGGCATCGCCCCTGCGCACAGCGTTGAGCGCCAGGTGGTAGGTGCCGGCAAAAGTCTTGCCGCGGCCGATCGGCCAGGTGATGGGGGCAGTGTCCAGCGCCAACTTCTGCTCGATCTCGTCGAGAATTTCGAACGGGTCGCGGCTTTCGCGGTCCATCTTGTTGATGAAGGTGATGATCGGGATGTCGCGCAGCCGGCAGACTTCGAACAGTTTCAGCGTGCGCGGCTCGATGCCCTTGGCGGCGTCGATGACCATGACGGCCGAGTCGACCGCCGAGAGCGTACGATAGGTGTCGTCGGCGAAATCCTCGTGACCTGGCGTGTCGAGCAGGTTGAAGACATTGTCCTCGTATTCGAAGGTCATCACCGAAGTGACGACCGAAATGCCGCGCTCGCGCTCGATCTTCATCCAGTCGGACCGGGTCTGGATGCGGTCCTTCTTGGCCTTGACCTCGCCGGCAAGCTGGATGGCGCCGCCGAACAGCAGCAGCTTTTCGGTGAGCGTCGTCTTGCCGGCGTCGGGGTGGGCGATGATCGCGAAAGTGCGGCGGCGCGATACCGCCTGTTCGATGTCTTCAGCCAATTTCTGGAATCCTGTCTGTGGCGCGGGCTTCTAGCAGCGCATTGCTGGCCTGTCGACAGTTTCGGGCCGGCAGGCCGACCACACTTGAGCTTGAATCGTTACGGTGGCATCAGAGGAGCCCATTCTGAGAGGTCCGGTATGAGCAGCGCTAAAGAAGTCATCGTCATTGGCGCCGGCATTATCGGGGCGTCCATCGCCTGGCACCTGACCAAGGCCGGGGCGCGGGTGACTGTGATTTCCGATAGTGGTGCCGGCGGCGTCGCCACGCCAAACTCCTTTGCCTGGATCAACGCCAGCTGGGGCAATCCCGAAATCTATTTCCGGCTGCGCATCCGTGCGATGGCCGAATGGAAGCGGCTGGCAAACGAGCTGCCCGGGCTGCCGCTCGCCTGGTGCGGCGGGCTGTGCTGGGATCTGCCGGCCGACAGGCTCGAAGCCTACGCGGCTGAGCACGCTTGTTGGGGTTACGGCATCGAACGCGTCGACGCCGGGCGGGCAGCGCAAATCGAGCCCAATCTCGTCGAGCCGCCGGAATTCGCTGTCTATGTCGCGGAGGAAGGCGTGGCCGAACCGGTCGCAGCGGCCAAGGCGCTGCTGGCCCACGCAGAACGGCAAGGTGCGCGCGTTCTCTCCAGTTCTGTAACCGCACTTGTCCAGACCGATGGCAGGATTGCCGGTGTCGATACATCGCATGGGCTGATGCCAGCCGAAGAGGTGGTGATCGCAGCCGGTGTCGGGGCGCCCGATATTGCCGCTACCGCCGGCATCAAGCTGCCAATCGAGACGCCGCCCGGTCTGATCGTCCACTCGCAGCCCTACAAGAAGCTCCTCAACGGGCTGGTGCATGCCGAAAAGCTGCATATGCGCCAGACGGCGGAGGGCCGCATCATCGCCGGCTCGGATTTCGCGGGGAGCGATCCCGGTGAGAATCCCGACGCCACGGCGCGCGAGCTGTTTGCAGCAATGAAGGCGGCTTTGCGCGGCGCCGACGAACTGGAATTCGATTTCCACACGGTTGGCTACCGGCCGACGCCGATCGACGGCTTTCCGATCATCGGCCGCGCCGAGGGCACGGAAGGTCTCTATGTCGCCGTCATGCATTCCGGCATAACGCTGGCGCCCGCGGTCGGGCTGTTCGCCACGCGCGAAATTCTCGACGGCGAGCGTGATCCGCTGCTGACGCCTTATGGGTTGGGTCGGTTTGCTCAGTAGCCCGGCGGACGCTTGAAGCCGCCGGTCAGCGCTTCGATCGCCTTGGCGATGCCGAGCAGCCGCGATTCCGACCAGCGCTTGCCGACCAGTTGCAGGCCGATAGGCAGGCCGTCGCGGTCTTGCCCGCAGGGCAGCGAGAGTGCCGGAAGGCCGGAATAATTGAAGACCGCGCCATAGGCCGGTAGCATCCAATAGCTTTGCTCCTTGCCGTCGACTTCGATCGGCGTGCCGGGCTCACAATGCGCGAAGGCCGTGGTCATGGCGACCGGGCACAGCAAGGCATCGCAGGTTTCGAAGAACCTGTCCCAGGCCAGGATCGAGCGGTCGCGGCGAGCGAGCGCCTCGAACCAATTGGTGATCGGCGTTGGCTGCTCCGGCGGTTCGGGCTGCGCTGCCTCCAGCATCATGCCGATCAGATCGCCGCCCTGCTCCAGATCGTCATGCAGATCGATCTCAGGCAAGTTCGCTTCTTCCACAATCACCCCTGCTGATTGCAACCGCTTGGCCAGGCTTTCGACCGCGGCAGCGATTTTACCAGCCACCGGAAAGCCGGGGAAGGACGGCGCGACGGCGATGCGCAATGTCTTGAGGTCGAGCCTGGGCATGGCCTCTACGGGCACCGGCGCGAGGTCGGTGTCTGCTCCGTCCGGGCCGGCGATGATTTTGTAGATCAGCGCAAGATCCTCCACGCTGCGCGCCAGCGGGCCGAGGCAGGACATCAGCCGCACGCTACGCGCCGCGCCGTTCGGATCGGGGAAGGCGCCGGCCAGGGACACGCGGTGCTCGGTCGGTTTCAACCCGTAGACGCCGCAAAAAGCCGACGGCAGGCGGATCGAATCCTGCATGTCGGTGCCGACATCGAACGGCGTCATGCCGGTCGCCACCGCTGCCGCTGCGCCACCGCTGGACCCGCCTGACGTGCGCGATCGGTTCCACGGATTGCTGGTGCGACCGAACAGCGGATTGTCCGATTGCCAGTCGCCCAGCATCGTCGCGACATTGGTCTTTCCAATCAGGATGCCGCCTGCGGCTTTCAATCGGGCGACGACCGGGCTGTCTGCCTTTGCCACATAGTCGGCGAATGGTGCGAAACCAACCGTGGTCTTCATATCAGCGGTTTGGTGCATGTCCTTCAACGTGAAAGGCACGCCATGCAGCGGTCCGAGCGCATCGCCGCGCGCCTGCACCGCGTCGGCTTGTTTCGCGCGCTCGCGGGCGCCTTCCCGATCGAGATTGACGACCGCGTTGACCGCCTCGCTGTGTCGGTCGATTTGGGTCAGATGGGCGTCCAGAGCTTCGACGGCGGAGATCTTTCGCGCCGCGATTGCGGCGGCGAGATCGATGGTCGAGGAAAAGGCGAGGTCCATGATTGCTCCGGCTGCTGCCAAACGTATCGCGGTTTAAAACCAAGTTCAGCATTCGGAGATCATCGGCGCTTGATCAAAATTGCGCTTGCCGGTCGGTAGAGGTTGGCGCTCTACGGCGCCCCCCTCTGTCCTGCCGGACATCTCCCCCACTTTGGGGGAAGATTGGCAGCTTTGGCTTCGGCGCCCCTTTTCCTGCGTTGAAAATTGGCGAAGGCCGCCGTGACCTCCAATCTCCCCCCTCGTGGGGGAGATGTCCGGCAGGACAGAGGGGGGCGCGAAGGAATGCGGCTTAGACTAGGGCCTAGACGACCAGTGCCAGCCTTGCCACAGCCGGCACGAACGGCCGAATGCTCATCCCATCGCCAGTGATCGTGACAAAACTCGCCGGCGGGATCGCCTGCCAGTCGCCGCCTTCGCGGTCGAAGGGTTCGGACACGATGCAACGACCGCCGTTGCGGAGCGACGTGTACAGGGTCGGTGCGTGGGCATCGCTTGCGTAGCGCACGGCATAGAGCGCGCGCCCATCCGAAAGGGCCGCAGTGAGTTTCAAGGCCGGTTCGAGACCGGCGTGGCGTGACGCCTCCAGAACCCGAGCGGTGGCGCGCGATACTGCCCCTTGCGGGTCGCCAGCAAGACCCTCGTCGATCATCAGCAGGAAAAACAATTCGGAATCGGTGGTGCCCTCGCGCTGGTCGAAGACGGCGTCAGAGAGCGAGTTCTCCAGCGCGCGGCGGATCTTTTCGAAGCCGCCGATCTGGCCGTTGTGCATGAACGACCAGTTGCCGGAGATGAAGGGATGGCAGTTCATGCGGCTGGTGGCGCCGCCGGTCGACGCCCTGACATGGGCGAGGAACAGGCCGGATTTGATCTGCCGGCATAGGCTTTTCAGATTGGGATCCGACCAGGCCGGCAGGATGTCGCGGTAGAGGCCGGGCTCGGGCCGGTCGCCATACCAGGCAAGGCCGAAACCGTCGCCATTGGTCGGCGACTTGGCTTCCTGGGCGCAATGGCTCTGGGCGATCAGCGAGTGGCAAGGTGCGGTGACGACGTCTTCGAGGAAGACCGCTTCACCCAGATAGGCCGCCCATCGGCACATGGCTTCTAACCAATCCTAGGCGCGATCCAAGAGAGCCTGGGGCTCCTTGACCGCGTGCGAGCCTCTGTTGTGCGTCCGCTCGTAGAGTTCGCGAACGATTCGGCTTGCCGTAGTTTCGAAGAGAAACGGCAAGAAAGCGTGAACGAGTGCCGCACCAGCGGCCATCAGGAGGCGCGAGCAGAACCAGGCGGCAAAGGCCATATGGCTGAAATAGGTCTCGCCCACCTTGGCCGGGTGAGAGGTGAACAGCTTCGAAAACAGCGTCGTCATGGTGATCCCTCCTGCCGGGATAAGCCCCGATGTGGGTATCCTGCCACGGGGTAAAGGTTCATCGGTCTCAATTTGTCCTTGTCTAACGCCGTGGTTCGGGACATTCATCCCACATGGCGCTTGAATTTGATGAAATCGACCGAAGATTGCTGGCCGAGCTGCAACGCGACGGCACACTATCGGTCGATCAGCTCTCCGAAAAAGTGTCGCTGTCGCGCAACGCCTGCTGGCGCCGGGTCAAGCGGCTGGAAGAGGACGGCGTCATCACCGGACGGGTGGCGCTGGTCGATGCCGACAAGCTCGGGCTCGGACTTTCGGTGTTCATCCTGATCCGCACCTCCAATCATGACCCGGACTGGCTGCAGAAGTTCCGTGCGGCGGTGACCGGTTTTCCCGAGATCACCGGGGTCTATCGCATGTCCGGCGATCTCGACTACGTGCTGCGCGCCCGCGTCGCTGACATGAAGGCCTATGACCGGCTCTATCAGCGGCTGATCGCCAAGGTGGCGCTGTCGGACGTTTCGGCCTCCTTCGTCATGGAGGAGATCAAGGAGACGACCGTCGTTCCGATGGAATTGCGCTAGGTCACACTGACGCCTGAAAGAAAGCCGTTGATAGGCCTGCGGACGAGTTGACCGAATCGCCGTTCGCGCCGATAGGATCGATTTTATGCGCGCAGCCTTCCAAAATTCCTCCGTCATTGGTCCCACTGTCGGCTTCGTCAGGTTGCCGCATGGAGATGGACTTCCCCTTCCCGCCTATGAAAGCACCGGCGCCGCCGGCATGGATCTGCGCGCCGCGGTGCCGGAAGACCGGCCGCTGCTGATCCTGCCTGGCAAGCGCGCCTTGGTGCCGACCGGTCTGATCCTGGAAATTCCCGAAGGAATGGAAGGCCAGGTGCGGCCGCGCTCCGGCCTTGCCTTCAAGCATGGGCTGACCGTCCTCAATTCACCGGGCACGGTCGACAGCGACTATCGCGGCGAGGTCAAGGTGCTGCTGATCAACCTTGGCGACGAGGATTTCGCGGTGACGCGCGGCATGCGCATTGCCCAGATCGTCTTTGCCGCGGTGACGCAGGTGACGGTTGAGGAGCGCTCGCTGGCCGGCGCCACGACGCGCGGCGCGGGCGGGTTCGGATCGACCGGCACCGCCTGAAATGAGCATACCGAAACTGGTCATCTTCGACTGCGACGGCATCCTGGTCGACACCGAGAACCTTGCCAACCGGCGGCTTGCCGAGTGGTTTGTTGCCGCCGGTTATCCCACCACATTCGAATATTGCCGCAAATATTTTTCCGGCCGCAGCATGGCTTCGGTGCAGAAGGAAATCGAAGAGACGACCACGGTGTGGCTCGGCGCCGATTTCGTAGATCGCTGGAATGCCGGCCTGCCCGATCTGTTTGCGCATGGCGTCGAGGCGATCCCCTACGTGCGCGACTTCATCGAGGCGGTTCGCGCGGCCGGCATTCCCTATTGCGTCGCCACTTCCGCGCGTATCTCGAAGATGCACATCACGCTCGGCCAGACCGGGCTGCTGCCGCTGTTCGAGCATGCCATGTTCTCTTCGACCATGGTCAGCCGCGGCAAGCCGTTCCCGGACCTGTTCCTGCATGCGGCAAAGACCATGGGTTTTGCGTCGGCCGACTGCATCGTCATCGAGGACAGCGTTGCCGGCACGCAGGCCGGCATTGCCGCCGGCATGCGTGTCTATTCCTATCATGGCGATCCCTATTCCGACCGCGATGGCCTGGCCAGCGCCGGCGGCGTCCTGTTCGACGACATGCGCGAACTTGCCGGGCTGGTGCCGATCCACTGAAGCTGTGTTAGGTTCCGCGCGGCCAGCCTGAGGCACCCATGCCAACGAACCTGCTTCGCTCCATCCTAAAGCGTTTCACCGTTTCATGGAAACGGCGAACCGCTCTATCTTTTTGTTTTGTCGCAATTTCCGGCCGGAAAACTGCACACACTTTTCCTGAAATTGCTCTAGCGCTTGTGCTGCTGCCGTGGCTTTGGACCGCAGCCGGCGCGCAAGCCGTCAGCTTCCCGGAATTCGGCAGCGCCATCCCCGGCCACATGGATGTGACCTATCTGGACCTCGCAAGGATGGTCATTCCCGGCCTCGCAGGTGACAGCAACGGTTTCTACCGGGGTGGATTGCCGATCGAGATGCGCCACATCGAGGGACCGGATGGCGGCGGTTCGCCGCCTGAGACATCGGGCCTCTCCAACGCCGGCGTGCTCGCCATCAAGGCCGGGGGTAAGGACCGGCTGGCGATGCTCTACGACCTCGGCGACTCTCCCGACAGCGCCGAAGGCTATGCCGTGCTGGCGCTCTACGACATCACAGACAAGCCGAAGCTGCTCGACGTCGTCAATGTCGCGCTCGACCGCGGCACCTATTTCCGTGAACCGGGCAAGCTTTCCGTTGGGCCGAACGACGACATCGTGATCACCATGAGCGCGCATTTCAATTCAAGCCAAAACTACGCGATCACGCCGCTGATCATGGTGCGCGACGACAAATTCCAACTGATCGACATGATCTTCACCTTCGATGAGAACCTGTGCGCCTACAGCCGCAAGCAGGATGTTGCTTTCCAGACGATCGCTGACGGACAGCCTTATGCCGCGGTCAAAGTGACGGTGACCGACGCCACGGTGCTCAACGGCGAGAGCTGCGACGACCAGCCGCCCAAGCCTGAAGCCCACACAATTTCCGTTACCTATCATTGGGACAAGAAGACGTTGCACTACGTCAAGGATTCCGATGCGCTGGACAAATTGGCAGGAGAGAACGCCAAACGCTTCTGAGCCAACCGCATTTGTTTGCCCGGTGCATTGCTGCACGATAGAATCTGCCGGCATTTCCGCATCTGAAGGGAGCACTCATGGACAAGGGCAAGATCTTTCGCGACCTGCACGCCTCGACCTTCGTCATGCCCAACCCCTGGGATGTCGGCACGACCAAGCTCCTGGCCTCCTTCGGCTTCAAGGCGCTGGCGACGACCAGCGCCGGTTTTGCCTTCTCGCGCGGCCTGCCCGATGGCGCAGTGACCTTCGAGGCGATGATCCACCATTGCCGCGAGCTGACGGCGGCGACCAGCCTGCCGGTGTCGGCCGATCTCGAGAAAGGCAAGGGCGACAGCGCGACGAGTGCCGCCGAGACGGTTTTTGCGGCCGAAGCGGCAGGTCTCGCCGGCTGCTCGATCGAGGACCATACCGGCGATCCCGACAAGCCCATCTATGAGTTTTCACACGCCGTCGAGCGCGTTGCAGCTGCTGCTGAGGCCGCACGGGCGCTCAAGCATGATTTCGTCTTCACCGCACGGGCCGAGAATTTCCTTTGGGGCAAACCGGATCTCGACGACACGATCAAGCGGCTGCAGGCCTTCGAAAAGGCCGGCGCCGATGTGCTCTATGCGCCCGGCCTCAAAGATGTCGAGACCATCCGGAACATCTGCTCGGCGGTGAGCAGGCCGGTCAATGTCATGGCACTCCCGGCCTTCACCATCGCCGACCTTGCCATGGCCGGGGTCAAGCGCATCTCGCTCGGTCCGTGGCTGACCAATTTCGCCTTCGGCATGCTGGAAACCGCGGCGCGCGAGATCCAGCAGGACGGCACGTTCGGCTTCACCCGGGCCGCCATCCCGTTCGGCAAATTGCAGGCGCTGTTTTCCAAATCCTCAGGCTAGGGGGTCCCGGCGCATGACGCTCACCGTCGTCGACATGCACACCGGCGGCGAGCCGCTCAGGATCGTCACCGGCGGCTATCCAGACATTCCCAAAGGCACGATCCTGGAAAAGCGCGCCTATGTGCGCGACCACCTCGACCATTTGCGCAAGCTGCTGGTCTTCGAGCCGCGTGGTCACTACGACATGTATGGCGCGCTGCTGGTGGAGCCCGACCTGCCCGGCGCCGAGCTGGCCGTGCTGTTCATGCACAACGAGGGCTATTCGACGATGTGCGGCCACGCCATCATTGCGCTTGGCCGCTACGCCGTCGACGAAGGCCTGGTGGCGAAACAGGAGCCAATCACCATGGTCAACATCGAGGCGCCGTGCGGCTTGGTCGTCGCTTCGGTGGAGGTCAAGGACGGCAAAGCGGGATCGGTGTCGTTCGAAAGCGTGCCGGCCTTTCTGTTTGCCCATGACCAACAAATCGAATTGGGGGGATACGGCAAGATTGCGTTCGACATCGCCTATGGCGGCGCCTTCTACGCGCTGGCCGACTGCCATCAATTCGGCCTGGAGTTCGGCCGCAGCCGGGTGCGCGATTTCGTCGACGCGGCAACCGCGCTGACCGAGCGGCTGAAGGCGGCGTTCCCTCTATCGCATCCCGACCATGCCGATCTCGCTTTCCTCTACGGCACCATCCTCACCGATGGACACGATGCGTTCTCCGGCGAGGCAACAAAAAACATCTGCGTCTTTGCCGATGCCGAGGTCGACCGCTCGCCGACCGGCTCCGGCGTCACCGCGCGGCTGGCGGCAATGCATGCCAAGGGTGAGATCAACCCTGGTCAGGAGCGGTCCTTCGAAAGCATCGCCGGCTCGCGCTTTTCCGGAGCGGTGGCGCGCACGACCATGGCCGGCCCGCATGATGCGATCATCGCCCGCGTCGGCGGCCGCGCCTACTATTCGGGCCGGGCGGAATTCACCGTCGAGCCGGATGACGAATTGGGACGCGGTTTTCTTCTGCGTTGATAGGCCTATCGCCCGGCGCTCTCCCGCGCGCCGACCGCCTTGTGCAGATGCACCATCATGGCGGCGGCAAAGAGCGGCGTCAGCAGGTTGAGCAGGGGCACGGCGAGGAAGGCAGCAATGAGCAGCCCGGCCAGAAACACGGTGCCGGCATGTTTCCGGCGCAACGCCCTCGCCTCGTCTTCCGGGCGGAAGCGCATGGCGGCGAATTCGAAGAATTCACGTCCCAGCAGATAGCCGTTGACGATGAAGAAGGCGGCGATGTTGACGCCCGGAACCAACAGAAGCAGCAGGGCGACGATGTTGCCCAGGATGACAACGCCGAAGAATTTCACCGACAACACGAGCGAGCGCAGCGCGGCATGGCGCGTCCGACGGGATCGGCCGGATAGTCGGTGCGCTCGACCACTTCGGCGATGTCTTCGAGAAACAGGCCCGCCACGATTGCCGTCACCGGCGCGATCAGCAGCGCCATCCCGAAGGCAAGCGCGATGGCAGCGATGATGCCGCTCAGCCATCCGGCCCAGGACGGCAGGCCGGGCAGCAAGGAGTGAACCCATGGCAGGGCCAGCCAATCGACAAGCCCGGTCAAGACGAACCACAACGCGACCAGCGCCAGGACGGTCAAGCCCAGCGTCTTCAGGAAAACCGCGCGGAATTCGGGAGAAAACAGCCGGCTGAAGGCGGCGCGGGCAGCGTTGAAGATCACGGCGTTTCACCCCCAGGAACGAACGGATATCTCCGACATAGGCTGAGACCCTGTGAGCCGCAAGCCTGCTGGAGCGGGCGCAATTCCGGACGGGAACTAGAGCATGATCCCAAAAAGTGGGTACCGGTTTTTGGAAAAGATCATGCTCCAACAAAGGGTTAGATCATGATGAGATTTCAACCAAATCTCATCACGATCTAGCGCGCCAGCGCCCGGGAGCGGGCTGGGATGGTCATTGCCGCAACGCCGGCGACGACGCAGCCCATGCCCCAGAAAGCTGTCGGCCCAAGGCTCTCGCCGAGGAACACGACGCCGATGCCGACGCCGATCGGCACGCGCAGATAGGCCTGCGACGTCGTGCCGACCGAACCAAGCGTGTGGATGAGGCGGAAAAAGATGCAGAAGGCCAGCGCCGTGGAGAACACCGACAATGCCAACAAGGCCAGTATCGACGCCATTGAAGGCGACAGGGTCCACGGGCGGTCGAAGGCCAGGCTCAAGGGGACGAGGATGACCGCGCCGCACAGCATCGAGCCGGCGGCCGGCAGCATCGGGTCGAGTCCCCTAAAGCCGCGGCCGAAAATGGCGGCGCCGGCATAGCAGACCGTGGCGGCAATGACGGCAAGCTGCGCCCACAATTGATGGCCGAGCCCGCCAAGCGCCTGGGTGCCGACGATCAGGCAAATGCCGGCAATGCCGGCACCGACACCGAACAGCTTGCGTGCGGTCACGGATTCATGGCGGGTGATAAGCGCGGTCAGCAGGAAGGTGAAGATCGGCGAGGTCGCGTTGAGAATGGTGGCCAGACCGGCGTCGATGGAGCGCTCGGCGGCGGCGATCAGCGTGAACGGCACGACGCTGTTGAGGCAGGCCTGGACCATGAACCGCCACAAGGTCGCGCTGTCCTTGGGCATGGCGAGGCCGCGCCAGCGGATCAGCGCGAGCAGGATGGCGCCGGCAATCAAGGTGCGGGCAGCGATGAAGGATATCGGCGGGATCGTCTCGACACCGATCTTGATGAAGGTATAGGACGCGCCCCACAGGGCGGCCAGCACGCCAAGCAGCGCCAGTTCGGTGGTCATGTCGGTCTTTGCTTGCATGCGGGTGCTTCCAGCGCTTGATTTGAGGCCAAGCTTGTAGGCGACCCGGCGGTCAGATGCTTCGGCCACGGTCGAACTGTGATGGAGCCTCGTCCCAGGCGCGCGCGCCGGCTTGGGCCGGCAAAGGATGGAAATCGGTTGCCATTTTTCGGGGTGATGCTGTAGACCCGCCCGGGCGCGGCAGAAAGCCGGCAGGTTCCGAGGCGGAGACATTGATGCCGGATTTTGACGTGCTTTGCATCGGCAATGCCATTGTCGACATCATCGCCCAGTGCGACGACGCTTTTCTCGAGACCAACGGCATCATCAAGGGTGCGATGAACCTCATCGACACCAAGCGCGCCGAGCTGCTCTACAGCCGCATGGGGCCGGCGATCGAGGCCTCGGGCGGCAGCGCCGGCAACACGGCGGCGGGCGTCGCCAGCTTCGGCGGCCGCGCCGCCTTCTTCGGCAAGGTGTCGAACGATCCGCTCGGCGAAATCTACGCCCATGACATCCATGCCCAGGGCGTTGCCTTCGACACCAGGCCGCTTGAGGGACAGCCGCCGACGGCGCGCTCGATGATATTCGTCACCCCCGATGGCGAGCGTTCGATGAACACCTATCTCGGCGCCTGCGTCGAACTCGGCCCGGAAGACGTCGAGGCCGACAAGGCATCCGGCGCCAAGGTTACCTATTTCGAGGGCTATCTGTGGGATCCGCCGCGCGCCAAGGAGGCGATCCGGCAGACGGCGAAGCTCGCACACGAGGCCGGGCGCGAAGTGTCGATGACGTTGTCGGATTCGTTCTGCGTCGACCGCTACCGGGACGAGTTCCTCGAGCTGATGCGCTCGGGCACTGTCGACATTGTCTTTGCCAACAGCCACGAGATCAAGTCGCTCTACCAGACAAAATCCTTCGACGAGGCGCTGGCGGCTATCCGCAAAGACTGCAAGATTGCCGCCGTCACCCGCTCCGAAAAAGGCTCAGTGATCGTGCGCGGCGACGAGACCGTCACCATTCAGGCGACGACGATCCGCGAACTGGTCGACACCACCGGCGCCGGCGACCTCTATGCCGCCGGTTTCCTCTACGGCTACACCTCGGGGCGCAGCCTGAAGGATTGCGGCGATCTCGGCTCGCTGGCCGCCGGGCTGGTGATCCAGCAGCTCGGGCCACGGCCGCGGCAAAACCTGCGCAGCGCGGCCCAATTGGCGGGGTTGCTGTAGGGCCGTCTTTCGGCGCGCAGCGCCGAGCCAGATGAGGGGTTCCCGCCGGATCAGGCTGTCCGGCGCTCCGCTCAGGCGGTGCGGCGAAGGTCGTCGGACGTAGGCCCGGGTTCCAAAGCCCCGGCGGTGACCAGCCGGTTGCGGCCGCTCTTTTTGCCGATGTACATCAGTCGGTCGGCGAGCGTTATCAGCGCCTCCGAATCGGACGCTTCCGCCGGGTAGATGGCGACGCCAACGGTGCAACCAACATGGATGGCTCCATTCGGCGTCGGCACCTTGATCCGCAGCTTTTCCAGGATACGTTCGGCGACGCCCACGGCCTTCTGTCGGGCCCGGCTAGCCTCTCCTGAAAACAGGAATGCGAACTCGTCTCCACCGAGCCGCGCCACGAAATCAGCGCTGCGCAGGATGGTGCGAAGCTGACCCGCCACCTCCTGCAGCAGCGCGTCGCCGGCCTCGTGGCCGAGCGTGTCGTTGACCTTCTTGAACCTATCGAGGTCGATGAACAGCAGGCCGGCCGCCTGGCCGGTGCTGTCGCAGCGGTCGATCACCGACCTCAGCTCGTTGTGAAAGGCGCGCCGGTTGGGCAGGCCGGTCAATGCATCGTGGTTGGCCGAATGATCGCTCTGCTGCTTGGCCAGCTCGATCTCGCGCTTTTGTACGGAGAGTTCCTCATTGGCGGCCTTGAGTTCGAGCAGCAGTTCGGCATTGAGATCCTCGACTACCTTACGGTCGCTAATGTCGACGACGAAACCTTCGAGGAATTCGAGTTCGCCGGCACCATCCCAGACCCCGCCTCCGATCTCGCGCACCCAGAGCGGCTCGCCGACCTGTGGCACGATGCGGTAGTCGACGTTCCAGTTGCAGCGCGCCTCGAGCGCGGTATCGACGGCGGCATAGACCGCAGCGAGATCATCCGGGTGGATCGCCGAGACATAGTCGCGCACGGCATTTTGAATGAAGTCGCTCGGCCGATAACCGCTGACGGTTAAAATGCCGTCGCTGATGTAGAGCATGGTGTAGGACGCATCGTTGCGGCAACGGTAGAGATAACCGTCCATGCGGCCGGTGATGCTCAGCAGCGCATCCAGGCGCTCGTCGTGATAGACCCCCTGGCCGACCACAGATGCCGTGTCATGCTTCATGGCCGCACCCCCGTTTTGGCGGTCTGAGCGCGCCGCCAATGCCATAAGGCCATAGGGGGCGAGAACGTTCCCTATAGCAGCCGAATATTATCAATCTCTTATGCGTTGGCGATTTTGCCGCCAATCAGGCTCCCGCGCTATAGGCCGCGATCGCAGCCATGTTGACGATGTCCGAATCCTTGGCGTTGAGCGAGACGATCTGGACCGGTTTGTTCAAGCCGACCAGCAGCGGGCCGATGACGGTGGAGCCGCCGAGTTCCTGCAGCATCTTGGTCGAGATCGAGGCCGAGTGGAACGCCGGCATGATCAGCACGTTGGCCGGGCCGGTCAGCCGGATGAACGGATACTGCGCCATGGCACGGGCGTTCAACGCAACGTCGGCGGCCATCTCGCCGTCATATTCGAAATCGACGCGGCGCTTGTCGAGGATACGCACCGCTTCCTGCACCCGCTCGGAGCGTTCGCCCTGCGGGTGGCCGAAGGTCGAATAGGCAAGCATGGCGAGCCTCGGCTCGTAGCCCATGCGGCGGGCAAATCCCGCCGCCTCTTCGGCGATGTCGGCGATCTGTTCGGCATTGGGCATGTCGTGCACGGCGGTATCGGCGACGAGGACTGTTTTGCCCCGCGCGAGCACGATGGAGACGCCGATGACGCGGTGTCCGGGCTTGGCGTCGATGACGCGGCGGATATCGTCAAGCGCCGTGGAATAGTTGCGGGTGACGCCGGTGACGATGCCGTCGGCATCGCCCAGCGCCACCATGCAGGCAGCGAAATGGTTGCGGTCGTTGTTGATCAGCCGCTGGCAGTCGCGGAACAGGAAGCCTTTGCGCTGCATGCGCTCGTAGAGATAATCGGTGTAGATGCCGTTGCGGCGCGAAAGCCTGGCATTGATGATCTCGATGCCTTGCTTGTTCAGGTCGATGCCGGCGTGCCTGGCGTTTTCCTTGATTACATCGTCGCGGCCGAGCAGGATCGCGGTGCCGAGCTTCTGGTTCACATAGGAGACGGCGGCGCGCATCACCTGTTCTTCCTCGCCCTCGGCAAAGACGATGCGCTTGGGCTGGCGGCGGACGCGATCGTAGATGCGCTGCAAGGTCGAAGCGATCGGGTCGCGGCGGGCCGACAGCTCCTGCGCGTAGCGGTCGAGGTCGAGGATAGGCTTGCGGGCGACGCCCGACTCCATCGCCGCCTTGGCCACCGCGAGCGGGATGGCCGAGATCAGGCGCGGATCGAACGGCACCGGGATGATGTAGTTCGGGCCGAATTTCGGCCGGTTGCCCTGATAGGCGGCGGCGACATCGTCGGGCACGTCCTTGCGCGCCAGGTCGGCCAGCGCTCTCGCTGCGGCGATCTTCATGTCGTCATTGATGGTGGTGGCCCTGACATCCAGCGCACCGCGGAAGATGTAGGGGAAGCCCAGCACATTGTTGACCTGGTTGGGGTAGTCGGAACGCCCGGTGGCCATGATGGCGTCGGTGCGGATTTCGGCCACTTCCTCCGGCGTGATCTCCGGGTCGGGATTGGCCATGGCGAAGATGATCGGGTTCTTGGCCATCGATTGCACCATCCTGGTGGTCAATGCGCCCTTGGCCGACAGGCCGAGGAAGACGTCGGCGCCATCCAGCGCCTCGGCCAGGCTGCGCGTGGCGGTCTTGACCGCATGCGCCGACTTCCACTGGTTCATGCCTTCGGTGCGGCCCTGGTAGACGACACCCTTGGTGTCGCACAGGATGATGTTCTCGGGGGCAAACCCCATCGCCTTCATCAGTTCGATGCAGGCGATGCCGGCCGCACCGGCGCCGTTGCAGACCATTTTCGTGGTCTTCATGTCGCGGCCGGTGATCTCCAGCGCGTTGATCAGCCCGGCGGCCGAGATGATGGCGGTGCCGTGCTGGTCGTCATGGAAGACCGGGATGTCCATCAGTTCGCGCAGGCGCTGCTCGATGATGAAGCATTCCGGCGCCTTGATGTCTTCCAGGTTGATGCCGCCGAAGGACGGGCCGAGAAAGCGCACGCAATTGATGAACTCGTCGGCATCCTCGGTGTCGACCTCGAGATCGATGGAATCGACATCGGCGAAGCGCTTGAACAGCACCGCCTTGCCTTCCATCACCGGCTTGGAGGCCAGCGCGCCGAGATTGCCGAGACCGAGAATGGCGGTGCCGTTGGAGATGACGGCGACCATGTTGCCGCGCGTCGTGTAGTCGAAAGCGCGGCTGGGGTCTTCGGCAATGGCCAGCACAGGAACCGCGACACCCGGCGAATAGGCGAGGCTCAGATCGCGCTGCGTCGCCATCGGCTTGGTGGCGACGATCTCCAGCTTGCCGGGGCGGCCCATGGCGTGGAATTCCAGCGCCTCCTCGGCGCTGACGGAGGGGCCGCTATTTTCGGTTTTCTTGGCCATGATGCTTTTGATTTCCTCGCCGGTGTCGCCCCCTTGAGACGGGTGCGTGTTTTTGAAACTTCTGGATCAAGGCTACACGCCACCGCTGTAAATCGCCAAGCGATCTTCACGCCGCAGCGAATCTCCCGAAGTCGAACGGCGTCACGTCGGCTCTGGCTCGCTGACGAAGGCAGCGATTTCGCACACCGTTCCCCGCCGCATCATGCCGTCTGTGCCGGGGAAAGGCCACGTCTCGATGGGTGGCGCACGGCTTCCCTTGCGCCGCAGCAATGCAGTCAGGAACGCCATGAGTTCGATGCGCTGGGCGTGAACCTTCTCCAGCGTGCGGCGGCGGATGTGCTGACGCGGTATGGCACGATCTCGCAGCGTCTCGACGGCGCGGCGAATGGCAGCCGGTTCCGGATCGGCGACGATGCAATAATCCGGATCGAAATAGACGTCGCGACCGCCAAGGCTCGGCGTACTGACGATCGGCAGGCCGGCCATCAGATATTCCATCGAGGAGTACATCGCTCCTTCCACGGCCGACAGGCACAGCCCGACGGCGGCCTGGTTGTAGACGTGGTTGACCTGTTGCGCCGTCAGCTTGCCCGGCCAGCCGTCGACGAGCGGATTGGCGATCTGGTGGAGCGGCGAACGCGCCTGCAGTCGCCGAACAAAGGCGCGGGCGGCAACCGGCGGCAATTCGCCGATCGAATAGGTGATGTGGGCCAGCCGCTCTATGTCGAAGGCCAGGTGATGGCGTTTGATCGGCGAGATGCGGCCATTGTAGACCGCGTCGAATTCGACCGGCACGTCCGGCAGCGGCCGGAATATATCCTCCGACACCATCAGATTGTGGTTGGAGAAGATGGCATTGCCGCCCGCAGCTGCGATGAGACGGCGCTCTTCCTCGGTGTTGCACAGGAAGATGATATCGTGCAGCGGAAACCGGCCGGCATACCAGGCGAGATCGCGGCCCATCCGGGCGATGACAGCCGGCCGCTCCATGGTCCAGGTCTGCATCGTCAGGAAGGTGACGCGGCGCGCCGCCAGGCGCCGGCCGAGCGCTGCCAGCGGATAGAGCGGCCGCGACCCGCCAATCGGGACATAGAGCACCAGCGGGTCGCGGCTGAGCACATGCAGCGACATGTCGATGCCGCCATCGACATCGGACAGCGGCCCGCGTGTCGGCAGGAGGAAGGGGACGCGCTTGCGCAGTGTCCCCCTGAGCTTGCCTTTGGTGCGGTGGACGCGCCGCGCCGCCAACAGCAGCAGGCGCTCAAGCGCCGATCCAGCCGGACCGACCAGCTCTTCGAACGCCTCCTGTTTGTCCTGATCCATGCCGCTTATCCCCGCCATGGCGATCATAGGGTCTGGTTGGCGCCCGAAGCAACCAACGGCTTCACCCGGCGTAGAGGGAGCACAAGCCGCCGTCGAGGCCGGTCGTCCCCTGCTTTTCGGGCCGCCGGCATTAAACCCCGCACCCACATCTGCTAGCGTGCGGGCATGAACATGCACACTTCAGCAGAAACCGACGCCCCCGAGGTGACACCGCCTGCGCCCGTCGGCAGCGTCACGCCGATGATGGAGCAATATATCGAGATCAAGGCGGCGAACCCGGATTCTCTGCTGTTCTACCGCATGGGCGATTTTTACGAGCTGTTCTTCGACGACGCCGAAAAGGCGAGCAAGGCGCTGGGCATCGTCCTGACCAAGCGCGGCAAGCACCAGGGTAACGACATTCCGATGTGCGGCGTGCCGGTGCATGCGGCCGACGACTATCTGCAAAAGCTGATCGGCCAAGGTTTTCGCGTTGCCGTCTGCGAGCAGATCGAGGACCCGGCGGAAGCCAGGAAGCGCGGCGGCAAATCGGTCGTACGCCGTGACGTGGTGCGCCTGGTGACGCCAGGCACCATCACCGAGGATAAATTGCTGGCGCCGTCGGAATCGAGCTTTCTGATGGCGCTAGGGCGGGTGAAGGGCGGCAACAGCGGTGACGCCTTCGCCCTGGCCTGGATCGAGATCTCGACCGGCGTCTTCCGCGTCGCCGAAACCACGACCGACCGCCTGCTGGCCGATGTCTTCCGCGTCGACCCGCGCGAGCTGATCGTCGCCGAGCCGGTGTTTTACGATCCCGAGTTGAAGCCGGTGTTCGACGTCATTGGCCGCGTTGCCAGCCCGCAGCCGCCGTCGCTTTTCGATTCGGCTTCGGCAGCGGGGCGGATCGCGCGTTTCTTCGAAGTGGCGACGCCGGACAGTTTCGGCGCCTTCTCGCGCGCCGAATTGTCGGCGATCTCGGGCGCCATCGCCTATGTCGAAAAGACGCAGAAGGCCGAGCGGCCGCCTTTGTCGCGTCCCGAACGCGAGGAGCAGGGCTCGACGCTGTTCATCGATCCGGCGACACGCGGCAATCTGGAACTGTTGCGCACGCTGTCGGGCAGCCGCGACGGCTCGCTGTTCAAGGCTATAGACCGCACGGTCACCGGCGGCGGCGCCAGGCTGCTCGCCGACCGGCTGATGGCGCCGCTGACTGACCCGGCGGCGATCGGCGCCAGGCTCGATTCTGTGTCGTTCTTCCGTGCGGAGACGCAGCTTTGCCAGGCGGTGCGGTCAGGCCTGAAGAGCGTCGCCGACATGCCGCGGGCGCTGTCGCGGCTGGCGCTCAACCGCGGCGGCCCGCGCGATCTCGGCGCGCTGCGTGCCGGCTTCGAAGCGGCGGCCACCATTGCCGAACTGTTCGGAACGGCCGTCCTGCCCGCGGAGCTGACAGCGGCACTTGCCGCGATAAAGGCGCTGCCGCGCGCGCTGGCCGGGCATCTGACCCAGGCTCTTGGCGAGGAACTGCCGCTGCTGAGGCGCGACGGCGGCTTCGTGCGCGGCGGCTACCATGCCGAGCTCGACGAGATGCGGGCGCTGCGCGATGAGTCTCGCAAGGTGATCGCCGGGCTGGAGCGCTCGCTGATCGAGGAGACTGGCATCCGCTCGCTGAAGATCCGCCACAACAATGTGCTGGGCTATTACATCGAGGTGACCGCCAACCATCATTCGATCATGACCGGCAGCGATGGCGCCAAGGCACGCTTCATCCACCGCCAGACCATGGCCAATGCCATGCGTTTCACCACGACGGAACTTGCCGAACTCGAGACCAAAATCGCCAATGCCGCTGACCGGGCGCTGAGCATCGAGCTTGCCGCTTTCGATACGCTGACGGCTGAGGCGGTCGGCGAGGCGCAGAAGATCCGCGCCGGCGCCGATGCGCTCGCCGTACTCGACGTGTCGGCGGCGCTCGCGCTGTTGTCGGAGAGCGAAGCCTGGTGCCGGCCGCTGGTCGATTCCAGCCTCGCCTTCGACATCTCGGGCGGACGCCATCCGGTGGTCGAACAGGCGCTTCGCCGTTCGGGCGAAGGGCCGTTCGTCGCCAATGATTGCGATCTGTCGCCGCAAGACGGTGCCAAGGCCGGCGCCATCTGGCTGCTCACCGGTCCGAATATGGGCGGTAAGTCGACCTTCCTGCGGCAAAACGCACTGATCGCCATCCTTGCCCAGACCGGCTCCTTCGTGCCGGCGACATCGGCCCATATCGGCGTCGTCGACAGGCTGTTCTCGCGCGTCGGCGCCTCGGACGATCTGGCGCGTGGCCGCTCCACCTTTATGGTCGAGATGGTAGAGACGGCCGCGATCCTCAACCAGGCCGGTGAGCGGGCGCTGGTGATCCTCGACGAAATCGGCCGCGGCACCGCCACCTTCGATGGCCTGTCGATCGCCTGGGCGGCGGTCGAGTATCTGCACGAGAAGAACCGCTGCCGGGCGATCTTCGCCACTCATTTCCACGAAATGACGGCACTCTCCGGCAAGCTGCCGCGACTGCACAATGTCACGATGCGGGTCAAGGAGTGGGAAGGCGACGTCGTCTTCCTGCACGAGGTCGGCAAGGGTGCCGCCGATCGCTCCTATGGCGTTCAGGTCGCTCGCCTTGCCGGTCTGCCGGAAGCGGTGGTCGGCCGCGCCAAAGAGGTGCTGCATCAGCTCGAGGAAGGCGATGTCTCCGGCAAGGCCAACCGACTGGTCGACGATCTGCCGCTGTTTTCGGTGGCAATGAAGCGGGAAGCGGCAAAGCCTGCGGAGAGCGACGCATTGGGCGCAGCGCTGGGTGAGATCAATCCAGACGAGATGACGCCGCGCGAGGCGCTGGAAGCGCTCTACCGGCTGAAGGGGCTGGCGGGGAAAACCTAGCCCGATTTCGGCCTTGACCAATTGTACCGATTGGTACAATGCTTGCCATCGCCTTTGCCGATGGGAGAATGACATGAGCCGTCCGCCGCTGCCGCCCTTCACCGCCGAGACCGCCGCGCAGAAGGCTCGGCTTGCCGAAGACGCCTGGAACAGCCGCGATCCCGAACGGGTTTCGCTCGCCTATACGCAGGACAGCACCTGGCGCAACCGCGCCGAGTTCGTCTCGGGCAGAAATGAGATCGTCTCCTTCCTCACGCGCAAATGGGCTCGCGAGCTCGACTACCGCCTGATCAAGGAGGTCTGGACCTGGAACGACAACCGCATCGCGGTGCGCTTTGCCTATGAATGGCGCGACGACAGTGGCCACTGGTTCCGCTCCTACGGCAATGAGAATTGGGAATTCGACGCGGCCGGGCTGATGCGTAGGCGCGTCGCCAGCATCAACGACCTGCCGATCGCCGAGGGTGAGCGCAAATATCACTGGCCGCTCGGCCGCCGACCGGACGACCATCCCGGCCTGTCCGAACTCGGATTTTAGAATATGATCCCTAGAGCTGTGTCGCGGTTTTCGGCAAAGATCATGCTCAAGCGGAAAAACTAGCGCATGCGCAGGATCGCGCCCGATCGCGCCGATTTGCTCTCCATCATCGGCGAGGTTTTCCGCGAACACGGCTATGAAGGGGCGAGCCTGGCGCGGATCGGTGCGGCGACCGGCCTAGGCAAAGGCAGCCTTTACCACTTCTTCCCCGGCGGCAAGGAAGAGATGGCGGCGGCTGTCATTGCCCATATAGATGGCTGGTTCGAGGAGAATGTCTTCGTGCCGTTGCAGGACAGGGCCTACCCTCGCACGGGTATCGATCGGATGTTCGAAGCGACCGACAGCTATTTCCGCTCGGGACGCCGGGTGTGCCTGATCGGCGCCTTCGCGCTGGACGAATCCCGCGACCTCTTCGCCATTGCGATCAAAAGCTATTTCGGCCGCTGGGTGGCGCATCTTGCCGAAGCGCTGACCCGAAGCGGGCACAGCGCTGCCAGGGCGGACGAACTCGCCGAAGAAACGGTCGGCGCCATCCAGGGCGCGCTCACGCTGGCGCGCGCCTTCGACGACACCGCAGTGTTTTCGCGCGCGTTGCGACGGGCGCGGGCGGCGCTGGAAACCACCTAGCCAATTGCATGGGCGTCTGGCATTCAGAATGCGAGTTGTTCATTGCCACCTCCTAGGCCCATCCATAACGAAATTGGGAAGGCAAATGGCGCGATCTCATGAAGCATTGCCGTGAGGATACTGCCCCACATGATTTGGACTCCGCACGAGGTCGTCAAGACTGAATTGCAACCTGGAGAAACCGTGCGCTGGACTGGATCTCCATCCTTTATGGGTATGCTTCGGACCCAGTTATTTCCGATTATTTTTGCCATCGCCTTGACCTGTTTCTGTACTCCACTCCTCCTCAGCGCTCTAAGCGAACCATTCCTTAAGCACATTGGGTGGAATTCACTCTCGCTGATCACGTGGTTTGTCGCTATTGGCTTTGGACTATGCCTGCTCGGCAATGCCGTCTGGAATACTTTGGCTGTATGGCGAACGGTCTACGCCGTGACCGACCGTCGAATCCTTATCATCAGCGATTTGTGGTGGCGGCATGTCCTTGCCATGGCCCCTAATGCCATAAACACCATTGAGCGAAACGAACGCTCGAACGGTAGAGGATCGATTACCTTTCGCCGGGAAACGGTTGATACGGGCGACGAACCAACCACAACCACAGTGAGCTTTGTCGGTGTCCGCGATGTGCGAAACGCAGCGCGCGAGATCGAAAACCTACGACTGGGCAGCAAGTAGACGGCCAGTCTGACCAACCGCAATCAATTCAGATCATCTCCAGCCCGCGCTTGCGCGTCGGCGGTGGAAAGGCGCGGTCGAGTTCGGCGAGGTCTTCGGCCGTCAGCCTGATATCGAGCGCGGCGACATTCTGGCGGACATGGTCGTGGCTGCTCGCCTTCGGAATGGCGATGACACCGGGCTGCGCCATCACCCAGGCAAGCGCGATCTGTGCTGCCGTGGCGTTGTGGCGGGCGGCGATGGTTTCCAGCCTGGAATTGCGCGCCAGCGCGCCCTGCTCGACCGGCGAATAGGCCATCAGCGGGATGCCGCGCTGCCGGCTCCACGGTGCGAGATCGAATTCGGGGCCGCGCCGCGACAGATTGTAGAGCACCTGGTTGGTCTGGACATGATCGCCAGACGACAGGCCGGTCAACTCCTCCATCTCGTCGGTGTCGAAATTGCTGACACCCCAGTGGCGTATCTTGCCGGCCTCCTTCAGCGCCTCGAACGCCTCGACGGTTTCAGATAGAGGCACACTGCCCGGCCAGTGCAGGAGATAGAGATCGATGCGGTCGGTGCGCAGGCGCTTCAAGCTGTTTTCGCAGGCCCGCGCCACGCCGGCGCGCGAGGCATTGGACGGCAATACCTTGGAGACAAGAAAGAGTTCGTCGCGGCGCCCGGCAATGGCTTCCGCCACCACCTCCTCGGCGCCGCCGCTGGCATACATTTCAGCGGTGTCGATCAACGTCATGCCGAGGTCCAGCCCGAGCTTCAGGGCATTGACCTCCCCGGCGCGGCGGCGGGAATCCTCGCCCATCTTCCATGTGCCCTGTCCCAGCACCTGGACGGCCTCGCCCGAAGGCAGCGTGGTGGCTCTTATCGTCGATGGCATGTGGGCTCCTGGCGCCGTGTAATCGATGTGAATGGCATCACAACCACGGAGAGAAATCCAGAATGGATCTCTCCGGCATGGCCGTTGCTGCCTTACTTCGCCGGATGGGCGGCGAGCCAGGCCTGCATCTTGGCGATCTCGGCTTCCTGCGCGGCGATGACATCTTCGGCCAGCTTGCGGATTTCGGGATCCTTGCCATTGGCGAGTTCCACCTTGGCCATGTCGATCGCGCCCCGATGATGCGGGATCATGCCGCGCACGAAATCGACATCGGCATTGCCGGAATATTCGATCATCATGTCGGTGTGCATCTTGTCCATCGCCGCCTTGTAGCCGTCGGTCGAAGGACCTTGCGCGCCCATCGCGCCCATGTCGTGTTTCATCTCTTCGGATTGCGCCGGGACGCTTTCGAGGAAAACGGCAAGCAGCATTCCCGCCGCCATCATCAAAAGCACGATTTTCTTAGCCAAGGTCATCCATGATCTCCTGTTGATTGAAATTCGAATCTGGGGGCTTTGCTCAGAGTTTCAACGTCCGCAGCCGCAATGCGTTGGCGATGACCGAAACCGAAGACAGGCTCATGGCCGCCGCCGCCAGCATCGGCGACAAAAGCGTGCCGGTGAGCGGATAGAGCACGCCGGCAGCAACCGGCACGCCAAGCACATTGTAGAGGAAGGCGAAAAACAGATTCTGGCGGATGTTGCGGATAGTCCCCTGGGCGAGCGTTCGCGCCCTGACGATGCCGTTGAGATCGCCCTTGACCAGCGTAATGCCGGCGCTCTCGACAGCGACATCGGCGCCGGTGCCCATGGCGATGCCGACATCGGCGCTGGCCAAGGCCGGCGCATCGTTGACGCCGTCCCCGGCCATGGCGACGCCGGCACCTTTCGCACGCAACTCCTCGACTAGGGCGGCCTTTTGTTCCGGCAGAAGGCCGGCGCGCACCTCGTCAATGCCAAGGCTTTTGGCGATGGCGCGCGCCGTGCGTTCATTGTCGCCGGTCGCCATGATGATCCGCAAGCCTCTGTCGTGCAGCGCCCTGATCGCCTCGGCTGTCGTTGCCTTGACCGGATCGGCGACCGCGACAATGCCGGCCAGTTTTTTGTCCACCGCAACGAACATCGCCGTCTTGCCTTCTGCCTGCAGCGCCTCGGCCCTGGCCGACAGGGAAGCGGTGTCGATGCCGACATCGGCCATCATGGCGGCGTTGCCGAGCGAAACCTTCCTGCCAGACACCGTGCCGGATACGCCCTTACCGGTGACGGCGTCGAAGCCGCCGGCCTCAACGAGCGTCAGGCCGCGTTCGCCGGCGCCGCCGACAATGGCCTCGGCCAGCGGATGCTCCGAGCCTTTTTCCAGGCCGGCGGCGAGCGCCAGCAACTCATTCTCGGACAGGCCGTCGGCAGCGACGACATCGGTCAAGCGAGGCTTGCCTTCGGTCAAGGTGCCGGTCTTGTCGACGATCAACGTGTCGACCGAAGCGAAGCGCTCGAGCGCGGCCGCGTCCTTGATCAGCACGCCCGCGTGCGCCCCGCGCCCGGTGGCGGTCATGATCGACATCGGCGTCGCCAGTCCGAGCGCGCAGGGGCAGGCGATGATCAGCACCGAGACCGCCGAGACGATGGCAAAGATCAAGCTGGGTTCGGGACCGAAGATCGCCCAGGCGGCAAAGGCCGCGAGCGCGACCAGCACGACGGCCGGCACGAAGTAGAAGGAGACGCGATCGGCCAGACCTTGAATCGGCGCGCGCGAACGCTGCGCCTTTGCGACCAGCTCGACGATGCGCGAAAGCGTCGTTTCGGAGCCGACCTTTTCGGCGCGCATGATCAGCGAACCGTTCTTGTTGAGCGTGCCGCCGGTCAAGGCATCGCCTTTCGTTTTTTCGACCGGCAGCGGCTCGCCCGAGATCATTGATTCGTCGATGGAGGAACGGCCTTCCGTTACGATGCCGTCGACCGGCACGGCGTCGCCCGGACGGAGGCGCAGGTGGTCGCCGGTCTTGACCGCATCGAGCGGCACGTCGGTGTCGGAGCCGTCCTCCCCGATCAGCCGTGCCGTCTTCGGCGCCAGGCCGAGCAGCGCACGGATGGCCGAGCCGGTCTTTTCGCGCGCCCGCAATTCGAGCACCTGACCGAGGAATACCAGCGCGACGATGACGGAAGCTGCCTCGAAATAGACCGGGACGGTGCCGCCATGGCCACGGAACTGATGCGGAAAGATGTCCGGAAACAGTGCGGCGACGACGCTGTAGAGGTAGGCCGCACCCACACCCAGCGAAATCAGCGTCCACATGTTGGGGCTGCGGTTGACCACCGATTCCCAGCCCCGATGGAAGAACGGGAAGGCTGCCCACAGCACCACCGGGCTGGCCAGCGCCAATTCCAGCCAGACCATCGTTCGCCCGTCGACAAACGCCTGGAACGTCAGGCCGAGCATCGGCGCCATGGCAACGATCAGCAGCGGCACGGACAGCACCGCGCTGACCCAGAACCGTCTGGTGAAGTCCACCAGTTCGGGGTTCGGGCCCTCATCGCCAGTGGGAACGCCCATCGGCTCAAGCGCCATGCCACAGATCGGGCAGGAGCCGGGCTTGTCTCTTATCACTTCGGGGTGCATCGGGCAGGTGTATTGCGTGCCTTTCGGCACTGGCGACGGCGCCGGCCTATCGCCGAGATATTTTTGTGGCTCGGCCTCGAACTTCGCCTGGCAGCCGGCCGAGCAGAAATAGAAACCCTGGCCTTCGTGGCGGAAGAAATGCCTGGCGGTAGCGCGGTCGACACTCATGCCACAGACGGGGTCGGTGGCGGTCAGGTATTTTTCGGGCCCGGCGACGAATTTCGTACGGCAACCCTCGCTGCAGAAGTGAAAGAGACGGCCGCCATGCTCGGCCGTCGGCTTGCCCGCGGCCGGATCGACGCTCATGCCGCAGACCGGATCGCGCACCACGGCTTCGGCGGCCGGCTCAGCAGCCTTTGCCGCACAGCAGCTGCCATCGGCCGCGTGGTGGTGATGCTCGGAATGCGCCATCGAAAAATGCCTTATATCTGTCTGGGTGAGGGGGTAGTGCTTCCAGTAACTGGAAGGTCAAGGGGCGATTTCCACTTTTCGATCATGGCCCTCATCGCACACATCGAGGGAAAATCGCTTACGCAACTTTGTTCCCATGCTATGGACGCGCGTCCCACTGCATCGATCCCACCCAAATGAAATGCCTGATTATCAATCTCGATCGGTCCCGCGATCGCCTCGCCCATGTAACGGCGGAGTTCGCCCGCATCGGCATCGCGTTTGAGCGGGTCGCCGCCATCGATGCGCGAGATCGGCCGGATCTGGCCGAAATGCCGCAGGGCAAGAAGCATTTGCGTCTGGCCGACGCCGAGATTGCATGCCTGCTCAGCCACCAACAGTGTTGGTCGATGATCGCTGCAGGTGAGGATGCTTACGCGGCGATTTTCGAGGACGATGTCGTTTTCCCGGACAAAGCCGGCGCTTTGCTTGCCGATGCGGGCTGGATTCCCGCCGATGCGGACATCGTCAAGTTGGAAACGTTCTTCAACCGGACCGTAATTTCACGCAAGCAAGTTGCCTGCGGCCACGGTTTTTCTGCGAGCAGACTGCACGGGCTCCATATCGGTACGGCGGGATACATCCTGTCCAGACAGGCCGCGCGGGACCTTCTTGCGGCAACGAATGAGATCAGCATTCCCGTCGATCACCTCATCTTCAATCCGCGTTTTGCGACCTCGTCCGACAAGGTCATTTACCAACTCGTCCCAGCATTGTGCCTGCAGGCACAATTCCTCGGCGACAGTCCGGTGAGATTGCCAAGCCTGCTCAAGCAGGAGCGAACAGAGGAATGGGTGGCAAGCGGGATAGGTAAACGGCGCCCCAGGCCAATCACCGCCAAGGTAAGGATCGAGACCAGGCGGTTGACGCGGCAGATCGCCGATCTCTTCCGGCTCCGGCGCGAGATGATCATCCCTTTCTGGTATCGCGGCCGACGCGTCCGTCCGCCCCATACACAGCGCCGTGAAAACGCGCTATAGACGCCGCGCAAAGGCGAGGCCCACCGGCAATCCATGGCAAAAATCTCCCTCAAGCTCGACGCGCTGATCGACAGCGAGGCTTTGCGCCGCGACATGACGGCGCTGATCTCGGCGGCCAGCGGCGCCGAGCCCGGCGCGCGCGTCGGTGCGCTCCGGCTGCTGAAGGATCGGCTGACCGAGGGCCGCAAGGTTGCCGAGCGCATGCTGATGGACGATGGCAGCGGCACGGCATGCGCCGCCCGGCTGTCGCATCTGATGGACGAGATCATCCGCGCCCTCTACGAGTTCGCCGCGACCCACGTCTACCGGGTGAAAAGCCCCTCGACCGCAGAGCGCATGGCGGTCGTTGCCGTCGGCGGCTATGGCCGCGGCACGCTGGCGCCGGGCTCCGACATCGACCTGTTGTTCCTGCTGCCCTACAAGCAGACGCCGTGGGGCGAACAGATCGTCGAATATATGCTCTATATGCTGTGGGACCTCGGGTTGAAGGTTGGCCACGCCACCCGCAACATCGACGAGTGTCTCAGACTGTCGCGCAGCGATATCACCATCCGCACCACGATCCTGGAAGCGCGGTTCCTGTGGGGCGAACAGAAGCTCTTCGACGAATTGCTCACCCGCTTCGACCATGAAGTGGTGCGCACCACCGGACCGGAATATGTGCAGGCCAAGCTCGCCGAACGCGACGATCGCCATGCCAAGGCCGGCGAAAGCCGCTATCTGGTCGAGCCCAACGTCAAGGACGGCAAGGGCGGCCTGCGCGATTTGCAGACGCTGTTCTGGATCGCCAAATACTTCTATCGCGTGCGCACCGGCGAGGAATTGGTCGAGAAAGGTGTCTTCACCGAGGCCGAGTACCGCGAATTCCAGAAGGCCGAAGACTTCCTGTGGGCGGTGCGCTGCCACATGCATTTCCTCACCGGCAAGCCAGAGGAACGGCTGCATTTCGATATCCAGCGCGAGATCGCCGAACGGCTGGGCTACACCACCCATCCCGGTCTGTCGGCGGTCGAGCGCTTCATGAAGCATTACTTCCTCGTCGCCAAGGATGTCGGCGACCTCACCCGCATCTTCTGCGCCGCGCTCGAGGAAGAGCAGGCCAAGCATGTGCCCGGCTTCAACCGCATCTTCCTCACCTTCCAGCGCCGCAAGCGCAAGCTGGCAGGCACGTCGGACTTCATTGTCGACAATCACCGCATCAACGTCGCCGACGACAGCGTGTTCGAGCGCGACCCGGTCAATCTGCTCAGGCTGTTCTGGTTCGCCGACAAGCACGGGCTGGAGTTCCATCCCGATGCGCTGAAGCTGCTCACCCGCTCGCTCGGTCTGGTCAACAAGTCGCTGCGGCGCGACGAGGAGGCCAACCGGCTGTTCCTCGACATCCTGACCTCGGACCGCAATGCCGAGCTTAATTTGCGGCGCATGAACGAGGCCGGCCTGCTCGGCAGGCTGATCCCCGATTTCGGCAGAATAGTCGCCATGATGCAGTTCTCGATGTACCACCACTATACGGTGGACGAGCACCTGATCCGCTGCATCGGCGTCTTGGCCGAGATCGAGCGCGGCGACGGCGAAAAGGTGCATCCGCTCTCGCACACGCTGATGCCGGGGCTAGAGAAGAGCCGCGAGGCGCTCTATGTCGCGGTGCTGCTGCACGACATCGCCAAGGGCCGGCCGGAGGATCACTCAGAGGCCGGCGCCCGGATCGCGCGCCGCATCTGCCCGCATATGGGGCTGTCGGCGGCCGACACCGAGACAGTCGCCTGGCTGGTCGAGAACCATCTGGTGATGTCGATGACGGCGCAGACGCGCGACCTCAACGACCGCAAGACGATCGAGGATTTCGCCTCGATCGTGCAATCGGTTGAGCGGCTAAAAATGCTGTTGATCCTGACCGTCTGCGACATCAGGGGTGTCGGGCCGGGCGTGTGGAACGGCTGGAAGGGCCAGCTCCTGCGCACGCTCTACTACGAGACCGAACTGCTTTTGACCGGCGGCTTCTCGGAAGTGTCGCGCGCCAAGCGGACGGCGGCGGCGCGCGAGCGGCTGGCCGAGGCGCTGGCCGATTGGCCGGACAAGGCCCGCAAGCGCTATGTCGGCCTGCATTACGAGAACTATCTGCTGACGGTCGACCTCCCCGATCAGCTGCGCCATGCCGAATTCATTCGCGAAGCCGACGCGGCAGGCAAGAAGCTCGCCACCGTGGTCAGGACCCACCAATTCGAGGCGGTGACCGAGATCACCGTGTTGGCGCAGGATCATCCGCGCCTGCTTTCGGTCATTGCCGGCGCCTGCGCGGGAGCCGGCGGCAACATCGTCGACGCGCAGATCTTCACCACGTCCGACGGCCGCGCGCTGGACATCATCCTGATCTCACGGGAATTCGACCGCGATGAGGATGAGCGCCGTCGCGCCGAGCGCGTCGGCCGGCTGATCGAGGACGTGCTGTCGGGCAAGAGCTGGCTGCCGGAGATGATCGAGAAGCGCACCCGGCCGCGGCGCGGCGCCAAGGTGTTCAAGATTCCGCCGCGCGCCGAAATCCGCAACACGCTGTCGAACCGGTTTTCGGTGATCGAGGTCGAGGGACTGGACCGGCCTGGGCTGTTGTCGGAAATCACCAGTGCGTTGTCCGATCTCTCGCTCGACATCGCCTCGGCTCACATCACCACCTTCGGCGAGAAGGTGATCGACACTTTCTATGTCACCGACCTTACGGGGCAGAAGATCGACAACCCGGCACGCACCGCCACCATCCACGCCAGGCTGATCGCGGCGCTTGAAGGCGTTGTCCCAGAGCGCGGCGGCAAGGCCAAGGCGGCGGCCGAGTGACCATCACTTTGTCCCAATCACCCCCTTTGTCCCAATCATCCCCTTTGTCCCAACCATCCAGGCAATCTCCCCGCGCATGAGCCTCGTCAAGAAATTCGCCACGGTTGCGTCCGGCACGCTGATGAGCCGCGCCCTTGGCTTTGGCCGCGAGATGCTGATGGCTGCCGCACTCGGCACCGGGCCGGTGGCGGACGCCTTCAACGCCGCCTTCCAGTTTCCAAACACGTTTCGCCGGCTGTTTGCCGAAGGCGCTTTCAACGCCGCCTTCGTGCCGCTGTTTGCCAAGGAGATCGAGACCCACGGCACCGACGGCGCCAAGCGCTTTTCGGAGGAAGTGTTCGGCGTCCTGTTCACCGCACTTCTGGCGCTGACCATCGTCATGGAATTGGCGATGCCGCTGATCGTGCGCTATCTCGTGGCGCCGGGCTTTGCCGACACGCCGGGCAAATTCGAGACGACCGTCCTGCTGGCGACGATCATGTTCCCGTATCTCATCTGCATGTCGCTCGCAGCGATGATGGCCGGCATGCTAAATTCGCTGCGCCGCTATTTCGCGGCTGCCGTGGCGCCGGCTTTCCTCAACATCATCCTGATCAGCGTGCTCGGCTACGCCTGGTACCACGGCATGGATGCCCGTGAGGTCGGTTTCAGCCTGTCCTGGGGCGTGCTGGCGGCGGGGCTGGTGCAGCTTGCCATCGTCTGGGTGGCGGTGCGCAATGCCGGCATCGCCATCGGCTTTCGCCGGCCGAAGATGACGCCCAACGTCAAGCGCCTGCTG
The DNA here is from genome assembly GCF_057786115.1 of Mesorhizobium sp. P170090. Classification (NCBI taxonomy): domain Bacteria; kingdom Pseudomonadati; phylum Pseudomonadota; class Alphaproteobacteria; order Hyphomicrobiales; family Phyllobacteriaceae; genus Mesorhizobium; species Mesorhizobium sp. P170090. The sequence goes on along the minus strand of NZ_JBYNWH010000001.1, from coordinate 1,399,409 downwards.
ATCCTGGCGCTGCCGGCGGCGATCACCGGCGGCATCACCCAGATCAACCAGCTGATCGGCACGGCGATCGCGTCGGCGCAGGACAGCGCCGTGTCCTCGCTTGCTTACGCCGACCGCATCTACCAGCTGCCGCTCGGCGTCGTCGGCGTTGCCGTCGCCATCGTGCTGTTGCCGGAGCTGTCGCGGGCGCTGAAATCGGGCAATCTGGTCGAGGCGGCCAATCTGCAGAACCGCTCGGTCGAGTTCACGCTGTTCATGACCTTGCCGGCGGCGGCGGCCCTTTGGGTAATGGCGGAGCCGATCGTGCGGCTGGTCTATGAGCGCGGCGCCTTCGCCGCCAACGGCTCGACGCCGACCGTGGCCGCGATCCTGGCGATTTTCGGCCTCGGCCTGCCGGCCTTCGTGCTGATCAAGGCCTTCACTCCCGGCTATTTCGCCCGCGAGGATACGCGCACGCCGATGATGTTCGCCGCCATTTCGGTCGGCGTGAACGTGATCACGGCACTGACGCTGTTCCCGAGCATGGGCGCGCCCGGCATTGCGGTGGCCTCGGCCGTGGCCGGCTGGGTCAACGCTGTGATGCTGCTCGCCGTGCTGATCCGTCGCGGCCATTGGGGCCGCGACGCGCCGCTGCTGAAGCGCATTCCGCGCCTGGTGCTGTCGGCTGCGGTGATGGCGGTGGCGCTCTATTTCGCCGAGCACTGGCTGGCCGTCAGGCTCGGCCCCGGCTCGCCACTGGTGATCAAGGCCGTGACGCTTCTCTCATTGGTGGCCGGCGGGGCGCTGCTCTACTTCGTCACGGCTTTCGCCACCGGCGGCGCCGATTTCGGAATGATCCGGCGCAATGTGAAACGCGGCTCGGGCAAGGCAGCGGCGCCAGCGCCAAACGCCGATCTGGACGAATAGTCCGGGCGAGCTAACAGCAACACCGGTCTTGATCCTCTCCGCCCCTTCGTCCATAAGCGCGCCGTCGCAAGACTTTCGCCGCGCGTGGTTTCCAGCCGCGTGATTGGCTCCGAAAGGTCTGCAACTTTTCGGAAACACGCTTAATACGGCCCTCCACAAGCCATGAGGAACCCATGACCGCCTTCAAACAGCTCGTCTTTTCCGGGGTACAGCCGACCGGCAATCTGCATCTCGGCAACTATCTCGGCGCCATCAAGAAATTCGTTGCGCTTCAGGACACGTCAGACTGCATCTATTGCGTCGTCGACCTGCATTCGCTGACGGCACAACTCGTCCATGATGACCTCGCAGACCAGACCCGCTCGATCACCGCCGCCTTCCTCGCCTCGGGCATCGACCCGAAGAAGCACATCGTCTTCAACCAGTCGCGGGTGATGCAGCATGCCGAGCTTGCCTGGATCTTCAACTGCGTGGCGCGCATCGGCTGGATGAACAAGATGACGCAGTTCAAGGACAAGGCCGGCAAGGACCGCGAAAATGCCTCGCTGGGCCTGCTAGCCTATCCCTCACTGATGGCGGCCGACATCCTGCTCTACCGCGCCACCCATGTGCCGGTGGGCGAGGATCAAAAGCAACATCTGGAGCTGACCCGCGACATCGCGCAAAAGTTCAATAATGATTTTTCGAGCCGCATCGCCAGTCTTGGCGTCGGCGTCGAGATGCAGGTCGGCGAGGAGACGGTGAACGGTTTCTTCCCGATAACCGAACCGGTGATCGGCGGGCCGGCGGCGCGCATCATGAGCCTGCGCGACGGCTCCAAGAAGATGTCGAAGTCGGACCCGTCGGATCTGTCCCGCATCAATTTGACCGACGATGCCGACACCATCTCGAAGAAGATCCGCAAGGCCAAGACCGACCCGGAAGCGTTGCCAAGCGAAGTCGACGGACTGGAAAGCCGCCCGGAAGCGGAAAACCTGGTCGGCATCTATGCCGGGCTGGCCGAGATGTCGAAGGCGGACGTGCTGAAGGAATTCGGCGGCCAGCAGTTTTCCGTGTTCAAGCCGGCGCTCGCCGACCTTGCCGTGGAAAAACTGGCGCCGATCGCCGGCGAGATGCGCCGTATCGAGGGCGACCGCGCCTATGTCGACGCGGTGCTGAGAGACGGCGGCGAACGCGCCGGCGCGCTGGCTGAGACCACCATGAAGACGGTACGCGACATTATAGGCCTGTTGCAGGGCTGATCACCGTCAGTGCACCGCACCATTCTGGCCCAAGGCCGGCGGCTTGCCGCCGGTCTGCGGCGGTGGCAGATTGCGGCCGAAAACATCGAGTAGATAGACATGGTCTCCAAACGCCTCAGTCGCGAAGCCGGCCATCGCAGGAAATTCCTGACGATCATCGACGACACGCCGGAGTGCGAGCGCGCCGTCGCCTACGCCTCCAAGCGGGCGCAGAGCACCAGCGGCACGCTGGTGCTGCTCTACATCATCACACCGGACGACTTTCAGCACTGGCTGGGCGTCGAGAAGATCATGCGCGAGGAAGCCAATGCCACGGCACGCGCGGCACTCGACGGCTACGCCAACAAGGTGCGCCAGAAGCTCGGCATCGAGCCCGAGATGGTGGTGCGCGAAGGCAAGCCGACCGAAGAGATCCACAAGCTGATCGAGGAAGACCAGGACATCGCCATCCTGGTGCTGGCGGCAGGTGCCGGCAAGGAAGGACCCGGGCCGCTGGTCGGGGCTGTTGCCGGCAAGGGCGCCGCCTTCCCTATTCCGGTCACAGTGGTGCCGCAGAACCTGTCTGACGAGGAGATCGACAGCCTCGCATAGAGAGTGATGCCGGAAGTGTGAAGCGGTTTCGGATAACATCACGATCCTGGATTTATAGCCCGCGCGGGATTCATTCCCAGCCAGCAAAAACATTCCGCCAGCCAGCCGTTTTGAGCGACGCGTTTCGCTTGAATGTCCAGCCGATTGAGCCTATTTAGAACTATTCCAAACTAGCTGCCCGACTGGGGCACGGAGACGGCCATGTTCATCCAGACCGAATCGACGCCGAACCCGGCAACGCTGAAGTTCCTGCCCGGCAAGGAAGTCCTTGTTGAAGGCACCGCCGATTTCCGCGACGCCGACAGTGCAGCCAGCGCCTCGCCGCTGGCCGGCCGGCTGTTCGAGATCCCCGGCGTGACCGGCGTCTTCTTCGGCTATGACTTCATCACCGTAACCAAGGACGGCCCGGACTGGCAGCACCTGAAGCCGGCGATCCTGGGCGCCATCATGGAGCATTTCATGTCGGGCGCGCCCGTGATGGTCAACGCCGGCCCCGCCGCCGAGACCAGCCAGACCGGCGAATTCTACGACAAGGCCGATGAGCAACTGGTCATCACCATCAAGGAACTGCTCGACACCAGGGTGCGCCCGGCGGTTGCCCAGGATGGCGGCGACATCACCTTCCGCGGCTTCGAGAACGGCACCGTGTTCCTGCACATGAAGGGCGCCTGCGCCGGCTGCCCGTCCTCGACGGCGACGCTGAAGCACGGCATCCAGAACCTGCTCCGCCACTTCGTGCCGGAAGTACAGCAGGTCGAGCAGGTCTCCTAAGACCCCTTCACGCATTCGAGCGAGCAACAAAAAACCGGGCCAGATTGCCCGGTTTTCTGTTTTGGACGTCCGTTGTTGCCTAGACGGTCCGCGTACGAAGGGTAACGCCTACTTTGACCATGATCTTCCCGAAAACCGGTTCCACTTTTCGCTTTCGTGGACCTCGGTTCCGGATCATGGTCCTACATCACGATGACCTTGGCACCGACCGACGTGCGGTCGTAGAGGTCGATGATGTCCTGGTTCATCAGCCGGATGCAGCCTGACGACATCGCCTTGCCGATCGAATTCCATTCCGGACTGCCGTGCAGGCGGTAGCCCATGTCGCCGCCCTTGTTGAACAGATACATGGCGCGCGCGCCGAGCGGGTTCTTCAAGCCCGGCTCCATGCCGCTCGCGAACTTCGCTAGCTCCGGCTGGCGCTGGATCATCTGCCGCGGCGGCGTCCAGGTCGGCCATTCGCGCTTCAGCGCGATATGGGCGGTGCCGTGCCATTCGAAGCCTTCGCGGCCGACGCCGATGCCGTAGCGGATCGCCCGGCCGTCGCCTTCGACGAAGTAGAGAAACTTGTTCTGAGTATCGACGACGATGGTGCCCGGCTTTTCCGAGGTGTCGTAGTTCACCTCTTGCCGGTGGTACTTCAGCGGCACCCTCTCGATCGGGATGCGCGGCAGTTGGTAGCCTGCATCGTTCACCGAACCGTAGTTGTTGGTGAACAGTTGCGAGCCGATCGTGCTGCAACCCGAGATCGCGGCCGACAACGCAAGTGCGGCGACGATTGCAAATGACTTCATGCGCATGAAATGGTCCGATGCCCCGCCAAGATGTCGCGACACGTTACGGCCGCTTTTCCTGAAATCATTCATGCTGGCATTTGCTTTGCTTGCCAAGCGCGCGATGCCTATATGCAGGAGCTTACGTGCCGGTAAGCCGTCAACTATGGCATTTCGGCAACAGGACTCACGGGATTGTGAAGGAAAAACAATGGGCGGCCCTGTCGGATAGCCTAGAATCAGGGAACCACATCGAGGAATCACAATGAATGTAGGCGATGCCGCGGCGCGGTCCGGCCTGCCGGCCAAGACCATCCGCTACTATGAAGAGATCGGCCTGATCGCGCCGGCGCGCGCCGGCAATGGCTATCGCGATTATTCCAGCGACGACATCCATCGGCTGGCCTTCCTGCGCCGTGCCCGCAACCTCGGCTTTTCAATCGACGATTGCCGCCAGCTGATGGCGCTCTACCGGGACCGCAGCCGCGCCAGCCACGATGTGCGCGAGATCGCCGCCGCCCATGTCAGCGCCATCGAGGAAAAGGTGCGCGAGCTGCAATCGATGCGCACGACCTTGCAGACGCTGATCCAGGCCTGCCATGGTGACGACCGGCCGGATTGCCCGATTTTGGATGATATTGCGGGGGCCGCGCAGGCCGCAGACAGGCGGGCCACGGTTTGAAGCACGGGCGCCGGGATAGACTGGGCGCCGGACGCGCAAGAAAAACCTCCAAAGGTCTATATCTCATTTGGCTAAAATTACGGAACGTCCAATGGACAAGAACGGAACCAAAGCGGTTACATCAGACCTTTGCGCTCACGACGTAAGACTTTAGTCCGGCCGATTTATAGCTAAGAACGGAAGTCGATCGGCACGACATAGGGCCGCTGCGGATCAATACCAGACTGCACCCAGACGAATATGGTGCGATCGCGGAAGACGCTCGGACCAAGCCGTCACCCAGGTTTGTCAACCGAATAATCGTCTGATGAGGCGCGCGGATGCTGGGGTCAAAATCCGAAAGCGACCGCCACCTTCAGACCGAACGAGTAAGAAGCAGACCTAGCTTGAGGTAGGTTCAAACTCTTCTCTGACTTCCTTCCAGAGCAAAAACTTGAATGGCCACGCTCTGAGATAGGGGATCAGCTTCTCTCGCGGCAGAGCCGCAAAAAGAAGGGTGGTCAGAACTGAAAACATACAGGACAGAAACGCCACAAAAGCTATCGGCATCATCAATACCGCAGTGAAGCCACCGACAATATGCGGCCAAGTACCCTTCTCAGCTACGATTCCCGCGCTAGCAAGAAGGCCAATCCCCAGCAAGATTAGGCCTATCGTGCCCAACGATACGAGCAGCGCGGTGAGTGCGGTTCTACGCTTCATATGCTTTGCCTCCCGGTAGCTATCTCAAGCATAGCGGGGATCAATCCGCAGGGCGCGTTGTAAAGTATATAGTCGCCCTGCGAAAGGCGATTGTATGGTTGACAAACCCATTTGCTCACGACCTTGGCTCTGCTAGTCTCGCGCTTGGGTTTGGGGGTCAAGACATGAATGCCGTTGAGTTTATCGACAAGGTTCTAACGCCGCTCGGTGGCGGGCTTGGCGTCCTGCTGGCATGCCGGTTTTCACCGCAACTTCGTGCGCAGGTCAGGCCTGGTCTGGAATTAGTGATGGCAGTTATTGTCGTGCTGATCCTGTGAGCCATCAAATGGCTCTAGGAGCTACCCAGCCGTAGGGAAGTTACCCATTTCGGAACCAAATTCCGCCTAACGCTTACGAGTCGTCGTTTCGTATACGGCTTGGTCATTTACAAGGTTTCGTATGCATCCGCCCTGATAGCCGCCAGTCGGAACGCGCTATGCTGGTGCGGCGTGGCGTGCAACGGCTGTTGCGGGACATGGGCCCTCTGCAGAACTGGCCCACGCTTGCCGCGGCGATAACAGGCCCTGACTGCCTCGATTTTTGATGATATGGCGGGCTTAGGCCGGGCGAAGGCAAGGCCGCTTCGGGCAGTGACATAAGCGGCCGGACCTCGCTCATCCGAGACTTCAGGACCTTTTCGGCCATCCCGCTTCTCACAAACGCGGAGATGACACCGATTAGAGATTCGATCCAACGCAGTATTGTCCGCAGTACTTCCCGTAGCGCCTGGCCCATGACGTGACATGCCTCTCGGATCATCAATCGTAGCAGGATTATATTCCTATCTGGCCGAATTTGTCAATCGGATTTTGCCCAAGCATGGGTTCAAACCGTGAACAAAATCTGGCATGGTGGCTGCCATGCCGATCATCTCCCCGATTCTCCTCAATCCCCTGATCGATGGCCGCCAGTCGGAACGCGCCATGCTGGTGCGGCGTGGCGTGCAGCGGCTGCTTATGCAAATGGGCATGCATGTGCTGCCCGAACTGTCGCTGGCCACCGGGCGGCGCGCCGACCTTGTGGCGCTGACCAGGCAGGGCGACATCTGGATCATCGAGATCAAATCCTCGATCGAGGATTTTCGCGTCGACCGCAAATGGCCTGATTACCGGCTGCACTCCGACCGCTTCTTCTTCGCCACGCATCCGGGCGTGCCCTCGGATATTTTTCCGGAGGAATGCGGCTTCATCCTGTCCGACGGCTACGGCGCCGAGATTCTGCGCGATGCGCCCGAGCACCGGATGGCGGCGGCAACGCGCAAGGCGCTGATGCTGCGCATCGCACGGGCGGGTGCGGCGCGGCTGCTGGCGGCGGAACTGGCGGGTGTGGCGGTGCCGGCGCTGGCGGGAGAGAGCGAGTAGACGAAGCTCAAGTTCCTCGCCCCGCTTTGCGGGGGCGAGGAACCCAAGAACACCTACTCCACCACCTCCTCCACCCCTGCCGCCGGCGCCATCAGGAGCACGGCGGCACCCAGCAGCGCTGCAACGAAGGACCCCGCCAGGATGCCGACCTTGACGGCGTCCTGCAGCGCCATGTCGTTGGCGAAGGCGAGCAGGCCGATGAACAGGCTCATGGTGAAGCCGATGCCGCAGAGCAGCGAAATGCCGATCATGTGCAGCCAGCCGGCATTGACCGGCAGGTCGGCGAAGCCGAGCCGGATGGCAAGCGCGGACGAGCCGAAGACGCCGACCAGCTTGCCCAGCACCAGGCCAGCGGCAACGCCGAGCGTCAGCGGCTCGACCAGGGCAGAGGCGCTGAGGCCGGCCAGCGACACGCCGGCATTGGCAAAGCCGAAGATCGGGATGACGAAGAAGGGCACGATCTTGTGCAGGCCGTGTTCAAGCCGGTGCAACGGCGAATGGTCGAGATCGTGGCCGCTGCCGTCAGAGATTTTCAGCGGAATGGTGAGCGCCAGCGCGACGCCGGCAAGCGTGGCATGCACGCCCGATTTCAGCACCAGCACCCACAGCACGGCGCCCAGCACGAGATAGGGCGTCAGCGCCGTCACCCGCATGCGGTTGAGCACGATGAGCACCGCGATGACGGCGAAGGCCGCACCGAGATAGGCCAACGACAGGGCGCTTGTGTAGAAGATGGCGATGATGATGACGGCGCCGAGATCGTCGATGATGGCGAGCGCGGTAAGGAAGATTTTCAGCGAGGCCGGCACGCGGCTGCCGAGCAGCGACAGCACGCCGAGCGCAAAGGCGATGTCGGTGGCGGTCGGGATCGCCCAGCCGGAGAGCGCGGCGGCGTTGTTGCGGTTGATGGCAACATAGACCAGTGCGGGAACCAGCATGCCGCCGGCGGCGGCGACGCCTGGCAGCACGCGGCGCGGCCAGGTCGAGAGCTGGCCGTCGAGCATCTCGCGCTTGATCTCGAGGCCGACCAGCAGGAAGAACACCGCCATCAGCCCATCGTTGATCCAGTGCGACACGCTGAGCGGGCCGAGATAGGCGTGGAGAGCGGCGAAATAGGTTTCGGCCAATGGTGAATTGGCGACGATCAGCGCAAGGGCTGCCGCAATCATCAGGATGATGCCCCCCGCCGCCTCGCCGTCGAGGAATTCGCGAAGGATGGATTTCGGCTGCTTGTCGCGCATCTGTGCTCCGTTGCCGGGTTTTCCGGCGGCGTTATTGCCGATGATGGGCAAAGGTCGATGGCACGGCAAGCGCAACTGTTTCCAGCGTTGGCGCCGCCCCAACCAATCCGCTTGGCGCTGCGGCGGACGCATAGGGGGAGAGAAGTGTCACCTATGTATCCGGTTCAAAGTGTTACCCATCTATCGGCTGGACAGCAGCTTCAGCCTCGCCGTCGTCTCCTGCAACGCCGGCGATTGGCGAAGCCGGCGATGAGAGCGCCCCTCTCCCCCGTCTCTATACGGGGAGAGGACGCCGGCAGGCAGGTGAGGGGCAGCGCTGAGGTCGGCAATTGGCGGCCGGCGCCGCCGGCGCGTGAACCTCAGCGTGGTGCGCGCTTGGCGAGTATCCGCTGCAGCGTGCGGCGATGCATGTTGAGCCGGCGCGCGGTTTCCGACACGTTGCGGTCGCACATTTCGTAGACGCGCTGGATGTGTTCCCAGCGCACCCGGTCAGCCGACATCGGGTTTTCCGGGGGGGCGGCGCGTTCGCCGGCGGTGCGGGTGAGCGCTGCAAACACGTCGTCGGCGTCAGCCGGCTTCGACAGATAGTCGATGGCGCCGAGCTTCACCGCGGTCACCGCGGTGGCGATGTTGCCGTAGCCGGTGAGGATGACGGTGCGGGCATCGTCGCGCTTCTCGCGGATGGCGGCGACGACGTCGAGGCCGTTGCCGTCGCCGAGCCGCATGTCGACCACCGCATAGGCCGGCGGATGGGCGCGCGCCTTGGCCACCGCCTCCTCGACGCTCTCGGCCGTCTCGACCACGAAACCCCTGGTTTCCATGGCGCGGGCCAGCCGCGTCAGGAACGGCTTGTCGTCGTCGACGATGAGCAGCGAGGTGTCCTCGCCTTCAACCATTGCGCCAATTGCTTCTTCGCCAGTCATTATCTTAAAAAATCCTGCTGCCTTAATTTTACGCAGATATAGTTCCTGAACGCCATTGTCCAATTTTGCCGCCTCCGCCAGGCTTTTACGCGGTGTCGAACATCGAGATCCCCACCGATTCCGGGTTGAGGAAGACGGTGCGGGGCCACGATATCTGCACGATGGCGCCCTCGCCCAGCCCGCTCGAATTGCGGAAATCGAGCGTGGCGCCGGAGCGTTCGAGCAAGGTCTTGGCAATGAAGAGCCCGAGTCCAAGGCCACCGCCGGCCTCGTTGCCCTGGCGTGTCGACATATAGGGCTCGCCGATGCGATCGATGATTTCGGGGGGAAAGCCCGGCCCGTCATCGATGATCGAGAAGGTGACGTCGAGTTCGTCCCAGCTCCATCGCACCGTCACACTGTTGCGGGCGAAGTCGACGGCGTTCTCGACCAGATTGCCGAGGCCGTAGATGACCCCGGGGTTGCGTCGTCCCACCGGTTCGGGGCCGACGCGCTCGCCCGGCCGAAGCTTGATCGAGATGCCGAAATCGCGGTGCGGCGCCGTCACCTCCTCGACCAGCGAGGTCAGCGGCAGACGGGACAGATGCGCCTCGCCCTCGGAGGACAGGCTGGTCAGCCGCTTCAGGATCTCGCGGCAGCGCTCGCTCTGCGACCGCAACAGCTTCACATCCTCACCATATTTCGGATCGTTACCCAGCGCCTTCTCCATTTCCTTGGAGACAAGGGCGATGGTGGCGAGCGGCGTGCCGAGTTCGTGCGCGGCGGCGGCGGCGAGGCCATCGAGCGCCGACAGATGCTGCTCGCGCTGCAACACCAGTTCGGTGGCGGCAAGCGCATTGGCGAGCAGGCGGGCTTCCTCGGCGACGCGGAAGGCATAGATGGCGGTGAAGGCGATCGAGGAAAACACCGCCATCCATATGCCGGCGACATAGATGAACGGCATGGGCAGCGGCGCGCCCTCATACCATGGCAGCGGCTGGTGGAAGAAGACCAGCAACGTGGCCGCCGCCATGACCAGCGCGCCGAGCACCGCAGTCAGCCGCAGCGGCAGCGACGCCGCCGAGATGACGACGGGCACGGTCATCAGCACCGAGAACGGGTTGGTGAGGCCGCCGGTCAAATAGAGCAGTCCGGCAAGCTGCAGGCTGTCGAAGGTCAGGATGAAAAAGGCTGAGAACGGGGTCAGCCGGTGCGCTGCCGGATAGCGGAAGGTCAGCACCAGGTTGAGCCAGGCCGAGCAGGCGACCAGCGCGAAGCAGAGGCTGACCGGCAGCGGGAACTTGAGCCCATAGGCGACGACCAGCACCGCCAGGCTCTGGCCCACGATGGCCAGCCAGCGCAGCCGGATCAGCGTGTTGAGGCGCAGCCGCTGGCTTTGCTGGAAGTCTGGCGCGTGCACGATGTTGATCATGGCCAAGGATTATAGCCGGGAAAGGACGAGCGCTAGGTCCCTCGCGGTTTGGCGCGGGCGGTGGCCGCAGCGAGCAGCGGATTTTCCGGCCAGACATGGCGGGGATAGCGGCCGCGCATGTCGGTGCGCACATCGGCCCAGGAGCCGCGCCAGAAGCCGGGCAGGTCGCGCGTCGTCTGGATCGGCCGGTGCGCCGGCGACAACAGCTCGAGCGTCAGCGGCACGGTGCCGTTGGCGATTGCCGGATGGCGGTCAAGGCCGAACAGCTCCTGCACGCGGATCGCCAGCACCGGCCATTCGCCGTCATAGCGGATCGGCACATGGCTGCCGGACGGCGCGTCGAAATGGGTCGGCGCCAGTGTGCCGATCTTGCGCTGCAAATCATGCGGCACCAGCGCCATCAGGCCCGACGACAGCGTGCCGGGATCGATGGCGGCGAAGGACGCCTTGCCCGACAGGAACGGCAGCAGCCAGTCGTCGAGGCGTTCGAGCAGGGCGGCTTCCGAAACATCGGGCCAAGGCGCACCGAGGCCGCGATGCAGCCAGCCTAGGCGCTGGCGCAGCGTCTCGCCGTCCTTGCTCCATTCCAGCAGCGACAGGCCGTGCTCGCGCAAGGCATCCAGGATGGCGCGGTCGGCGTCTGTTCCAGTTGGTGCGGGCAGCATGCGCTCCGACAAAGTGATGGCGCCGAGCCTGGCGGTCTCGCGCACGCGCACCGCGCGCCGCTCGCGGTCGAAGCTTGTCTCGCGGCGCGTCTCGATCCTGTCGGCGAGAGCGGCACGGATGTCGGTCTCGTGGACCGCGGCCGCGGCGGTTATACGGGCGTTTTGCGCCTTGCCTTGCAGATCGGCGACGACCAGCCAGGTCTCACCGGCCAGCGGATCGGCGGCGTCGAGCATGGCGCCGGAGCCGTTGGCGAGCACGAAACGCCCGCGCTCGCCGCGCGCTCTGGCGACACGGTCCGGCCAGGCGTGGATGAGGAGAAGACCGGCAGAAGCGGTTTCGCTGCTCTTGGCGCCGCCCGCCTGCTTCGCCAATCGCCCGGCAAGCTGCCTTGCCGCAACGGCGCGCGGCGACTTCTCAGTGCGAAAACGGATGAGCCGCCGTTCGAGATCGGCGCCATCGCCGCCGAGGCCACGCTCGGTGAGCAGGACGGCTAGCATCGCAGCCTCGAGCGCGTGGCCGCCGCCAGCGGCTTCAGCGACCATGTGTGCGAGCCGCACGGGCAGGGCCAGCTTGCGCATCGCGCCGCCCGCCTCCGTCAGCCGGCCGGCCGCATCGATGGCGTGCAGCGCCAGGAGCAGCGCCCGCGCCTCGTTGAGCGCGGGAATGGGCGGCGGATCGAGGAAGGAGAGACTTGCGGGATCGGCGACGCCGAAGGCGGCGCAATCGAGCAGCAGGCCGGACAGGTCGGCTTCCAGAATCTCGGGCGGGGTGAACGCGGGAAGGGCCGCCGTCTGCTCGGCCCGCCAGAGGCGGATGGTGACGCCTGGCTGCGTGCGCCCGGCGCGGCCGGCGCGCTGGTCGGCGGACGCCCTGGAAACGCGCACCGTCTCCAGCCGGGTCAGGCCGCTCGCCGGTTCGTAGCGCGGCAGCCGCGACAGGCCGGAATCGATGACGACGCGCACGCCGTCGATGGTGATCGAGGTCTCGGCGATCGACGTCGCCAGCACCACCTTGCGGCGGCCGGGCGGCGCCGGTTTGATGGCGGCATCCTGCGCCCTGTTGTCGAGCTGGCCGTAGAGCGGCACGATGTCAGTGTCGGCGCCGAGGCGGCCCTGCAGCCGCTCGGCGGTGCGCTCGATCTCGCGCTGGCCGGGCAGGAAGGCGAGCACGCTGCCGCTCTCCTCGGCAAGGGTGGAGCGGATCGCCTTGGCCATGGTGTCTTCGACGGGAACGCCGGCCGGCCGTTCGTCGTAACGGATGTCGACGGGAAAGGCGCGGCCTTGACTTTCGATCACTGGCGCGCCGGACAAAAGTTTTGCCACACGCGCGCCGTCGAGCGTCGCCGACATCACCAGCAAGCGTAAATCGGGCCGCAGCGCGCCCTGCACATCGAGCGCCAAAGCGAGGCCAAAATCGCCGTCGAGCGAGCGCTCGTGGAATTCGTCGAAAATCACCGCCGAAACGCCGGGCAGTTCCGGATCGTCGAGGATCATCCGCGCCAGCACGCCTTCGGTAACGACGAGGATTTTTGTCCGGGCCGATGTGCGGTTTTCCATGCGCATGGCATAGCCGACAGTGGCGCCGGGCTCTTCATCAAGCAATTCGGCCATGCGGCGGGCGGCGGCGCGGGTGGCGAGGCGGCGCGGTTCGAGCAGGACGATCTTGCCGGCGACCAGCCAGGGCGCATCGAGCAGCGCCAGCGGCACCAGCGTCGTCTTGCCGGCACCGGGCGGCGCCACCAGCACGGCGCTGTTGCCGGAGCCGAGCGCCTCGCTCAGGGCCGGCAGCACGGCGGATACCGGAAGCTCCGGCAAGGCTCTTGTCGTCATTGCGTCCGCATATCAGCGGTCACTATGGCCATGCAACCGGATCAAAGCCTCGTGCGCGCAAACGGGTTCCAGCGCACCGTGCCCAGCCGGACCTCCTCGCGCACCATGGTGAGCAGGCCGGACGCGCCAACGACGGCCAAGCCGACCAGCGATATCCAGTCCGGATACTCCTGGAAGAACAACGCGCCGAGGATGACCGCCCAGACGATCTGCGAATAATGCGTCGGCGCCATGCGGTTGGCCGGCGCGTATTTGGCGGCCAGCAGCTGCAGCAATTGGCCGCCGGCGGTAAAGGCGCCGCCCAGCACCAGCCACAGCAGCTGCATGGCGTTGGGGAGGGTGAACGATGTGGCGATGGTGCCGGCCCCGTTGAACAGCAGCCCGTAACCGATGAGCACGCCGAGCATGGTGGTGCGCTTTTCCTGCTGGGCGAGCGACCGCATCAGGATGACGCTGGCCGCGGCAAGAAAGGCCACCGTGAAGGCGGCAAGGTGTCCGAGATGCAACTCGCGAAAACCTGGCCGCACCACCAGCATGACACCTGCAAAGCCGGCAACCACCGCCAGCCAGCGCCATGGACCGACCTTTTCCTTCAGGATGACGGTCGAGAGAATGGTAACGCAAAGCGGCGCCAGGAAGATCAGTGCATAGGTCTCGGCCAGCGGAATGGTGGTGAAAGCGTAGACGCTGAGCACGCCCGAGGCGATGCCGGCCCAGGCGCGGGCCTGCACCGCCCATGGCCGCCCGGTGCGCCAGAAGTCGCGCCAGCGCTCATCGACTGGGCGGCTGAAAAACAGGAAGCAGCCGGCAAACAGCGTGATGAAGAAGCCGATCTCGAAGACGGTGAACTGTCCGCCAAGGCTCTTGATAACGGCATCGCTGCACGAATAGCTTGCATAGGCGATGAGGGCGAGCAGGATTCCGTTCGTCACGTTTTTCCATTTCCGGGGAGAGTGCAGTGAAGGTATTGGCGCTCGGCGCGCATCCCGACGACATCGAGATATTCATGTTCGGTACGCTGGCTGCCTATGCCACGCAAGGCGCAGAACTGACTTTTGCCGTGGCCACGGATGGCGCCAGGGGCGGCATGGGCGACCCGAGCGTTTTGGCTCGTGTCCGCCGCGACGAGGCGGCGGCCGCTGCGGCGTTGCTCGGCGCAACCCTTCGCTTTCTCGACTTTCCCGACGGCGAACTGGTGGCCGATGCGGCACTGATCGCTTCGCTGAAAGCGCTGATACGCGAGACCGCGGCGGATCTGGTGATCACGCATGCCCCCAACGACTATCACGCCGACCATCGTGCTTTGTCGGACGGCGTGCGCATCGCGGCCTCGTTCGGCGTCCCCGTGCTGCATGCCGACACGATGGGCGGCACCGGTTTTGTGCCGACGCATTACGTCGACATTTCCGCCTACGGCGATATCAAGACGCAGGCGATCCGAGCGCACCAGTCGCAGTGGCCGGAGCAATATGTCGACAGAGCGCGCGTCCAGAATGAGTTTCGCGCCGGGCAATGCAACAGCGTTCCCGGCTCCCTGGCCGAGGCCTTCCGATTCGAGCCAACATTTCCCTTCGCCGACATCCGCGCGCTGCTGCCGCCCGCGCCCCCTGTTCGGCCGGTGACGCCGCAGACGAAAATTATAGGCGACCCCGGCTAAGCAACTTCCGGGCGAGCCGTCCGGCAATCATCCAACGATTTCAATCGCCGTTTCGCCATGTTGCGGCGCAGCGACGAATTCGCTTGCCTTGTTTAGTAAAAATTGCATCACTAAACAAATTACTAAACATCTGCGGCGCACCGCGCCGCCCTGGCGACGCATAGCGTGCCGTGTTTAGCCCCTCGGTGGAGCGAGGGTTGAGGGGTTCTTGAAACGGCCATCCGGGCGCGTTTCGCAAATGGGAGGAAGGCATGAAATCGAGCTTGAAACTGGCGTTGGGGCTGGCCTCGGCGATTACCGCGTCGACAGCCGTCTCGAACGCGGCGCACGCTGAAGACCTGACGCTTTGCTGGGCCGCCTGGGATCCGGCAAACGCGCTGGTCGAACTGTCCAAGGATTTTACCAAGGAAACCGGCATCGGCATGAAATTCGAATTCGTGCCGTGGACCAACTATGCCGACCGCTTCCTCAACGAGCTCAACTCGCACGGCAAACTTTGCGACCTGATCATCGGCGACAGCCAGTGGATCGGCGGCTCGGCCGAGAACGGCCACTACGTCAAGCTGAACGACTTCTTCGACAAGGAGAAGATCAGCATGGACGACTTCGTGCCGGCAACCGTCGTCGGCTATTCCGAATGGCCGAAGAACACGCCGAACTACTGGGCGCTGCCGGCCATGGGCGACGTCGTCGGCTGGACCTACCGCAAGGATTGGTTCTCCAAGCCGGAGCTGCAGAAGGAATTCAAGGAAAAATTTGGCTGGGATCTCGGCCCGCCGACCACCTTCGACCAACTGAAGCAGGTCGCCGAGTTCTTCCAGAAGCGCGAGATAGACGGCAAGACCGTCTATGGCGCCTCTATCTACACCGAGCGCGGCTCGGAGGGCATCACCATGGGCGCCATGGACGTGCTCTACAGCTTCGGCTTCCAGTATGAAAACCTGAAGAAGCCCTACGAGATGGAAGGCTTCGTCAATTCGCCAGACGCGGTCAAAGGCCTGGAGTTCTACAAGTCGCTCTATGATTGCTGCACGCCTCCGGGTGCCTCGAACAGCTATATGGGCGAAGGCGTCGACGCCTTCAAATCCGGTCAGGTGGCCATGCACATGAACTTCGCCTTCACCTGGCCCGGCCTGCAGAAGGACGAGAATGTCGGCGGCGACAAGATCGGCTACTTCGTCAATCCGAAGGGTCCCGGCGGCGCCCAGTTCGCGCAGCTCGGCGGCCAGGGCATTTCGGTGGTGTCCTATTCAGACAAGCAGGAATCGGCGCTGAAATACATCAAGTGGTTCGCCAACAAGGATGTGCAGGCCAAATGGTGGTCGCTCGGCGGCTATTCCTGCCTGAACGCGGTGGTCAAGGACCCGGCCTTCCCGTCCAGCCAGCCTTATGCGCAGACCTTCCTCGACTCGATGGCGATCGTGAAGGACTTCTGGGCCGAGCCGAGCTACGCACCGCTGCTGCAGGCGTCGCAGAAGCGCTTCCACGACTATGTCGTAGCCGGCCAGGGTTCGGCCAAGGACGCGCTTGACGGCCTGGTCAAGGACTGGACGCAAGTGTTCCAGGACGACGGCAAGATGTAACCGGACCAACGGCTCCTCCCGAGCCTGACCCCAGAGGCGGATGATTTTCAGGCCGAATTGATCAGAAATCATCCGCCTCAGGGCTAAAAAGAGAGAGAGCATGATGTCGTCCGAAAACCGCTTCACACTTTTCGGCATCATGCTCTTGGTCCCGTGCTGCCCTTGGCACGGGACGCAGTTCAGATAAATTCCAGTGTCGAGACTTGACGTGACCGAAGCAGGACTCACCATGCTCAATCGGACTGCGGAGAACGTTGCCCGGGCGACCCCGGAGCCGTTGGCCCGCAAGGTCCGGGGGATCAGCGACAAGGGCCTCGCCTGGCTGTTCATCTCGCCGACGATCCTGTTGCTCTTGGCCATCAACATCTTCCCGCTGTTCTGGGCGATCTACCTGTCCTTCACCAACTTCCGCGCGAACCGCCCGAACGAGGTGGTGAAAAACCTCGGCTTCGCCAACTACCAGCGCATCCTCGGCGACCAGGACATCTGGATCGCCATGCAGACGACGGCGCATTTCGTGTTCTGGACGATCCTGCTGCAGACGCTGATCGGTTTCACGCTGGCGTGGCTGATCGACAGGAAGTTTCGCGGCCACGCCTTCTGGACGACCATCATCCTGGTGCCGATGATGCTGTCGCCGGCGGTGGTCGGCAATTTCTGGCGTTTCCTCTACGAGCCGCAGATCGGCCTGTTCGCCTACGCCATCTCGTTCGTCACCCGGATACCACCGACCGACATCCAGATGCTGTCCAACGTGTCGCTGGCGCCGTGGTCGATCATCATCGTCGACACCTGGATGTGGACGCCCTATGTCATGCTGATCTGTCTCGCCGGCCTGCGCTCCATCCCCGAATACATCTATGAAGCCGCCGAGGTCGACCGCGCGTCCAACTGGCGGCAGTTCTGGTCGATCACGCTGCCCATGGCGCTGCCCTTCATCATGCTGGCGGTGCTGTTTCGAGGCATCGAGAACTTCAAGATGTTCGACATGGTCAACCTGCTGACCGGTGGCGGGCCGGGCTCGACCACCGAGGTCGCCTCGATCACGCTGAAGCGGCAGGCCTTCGAGAGCTGGCGCACCGGATATTCCTCGGCCTTCGCCATCATCCTGTTCGTCGCGGTGTTTGGGCTGGCCAACATCTACGTCAAGGCGCTGAACAAGGTGAAGCAGAGATGAGCCTGACCACCGCCCACTCCGTCGTCGCCCCCTCGGCCAATTCGAAGCGGATCGCCGGCACGATCATCGTGCTCTACGCGCTGATCTCGATCGTGCCGTTGCTGTGGATCTTCGCCACCAGCTTCAAGACGCCGCCGGATTCGATCGCCTATCCGCCCAAGATTCTGTTCCAGCCGAGCATCGAGGGCTATTGCAACCTGTTCACGACGCGCACCAGGCAAACGCCCGACTACATCAACTCGCTCGGACCCGCGACCGGTTTCTGCGACGAGACCTCGCGCAAGCGCAACATGGTGATTGCCGGCCCGTCCAACTTCCTGCCGCGCTTCGTCAACTCACTGATCATCGCCTTCGGTTCCACCTTCTGCGCCGTATTCCTCGGCACGCTGTCTGCCTATGGTTTCTCGCGCTTCAAGGTGCCGCTGGCCGATGACCTTCTGTTCTTCATCCTGTCAACGCGCTTCATGCCGCCGATCGCGGTCGCGATTCCCATCTACCTGATGTACCGCGAGCTCGGCCTGTCCGACACCGCGCTGGGCATGATCCTGCTCTACACGGCGGTAAACGTGTCGCTGGCGGTGTGGCTGCTGAAAGGCTTCATCGACGAGATCCCGCGCGAGTATGAGGAAGCGGCGATGATCGACGGCTACACCAGGCTGCAGGCCTTCTGGCGCACCGTGCTGCCGCAAGCCACCACCGGCATCGCCGCGACCGCCATCTTCTGCCTGATCTTCGCCTGGAACGAATATGCCTTCGCCGCACTCTTGACGTCCGGCACCGCGCAGACCGCGCCGCCCTTCATCCCGACCATCATCGGCGAAGGCGGCCAGGACTGGCCGGCGGTTGCGGCCGGCACGACGATCTTCCTGGTGCCGATCCTGGTTTTCACCGTCCTGCTTCGCAAACAATTGCTGCGCGGCATCACTTTTGGGGCGGTGCGCAAATGATTGATGTGCCAGGTCGACCCCCACTCCCTCGAGCTTCGCTCGACACCTCTCCCCCGATCGACGGGGTAGAGGAAGGACGCGAACTTCATTCAGGCAGGCTGCCTTCCTCTCCCTCCGGAGGGGGGAGAAGTGGCGCTGCGAAGCAGCGACGGAGTGGGGGAACCACCTGGCAACCGTCTCGCCCCGTTGCCGGGCAGAAGGAAGGCAGCTACGCATGACGCGCCCAGCCATCTCCAAAAAGTCATCCTGGCCTCGCTGGGCCCGGCGCGGCCTCATGGAAAACATTGCGACGGCGCTCATCGCCGTCGGCTTCCTGATGCTGTTCCAGCCTTTCGCGCTCGCGCTCTACACCTACTCGTTCATCACCATGCTCGCCGGCACAGTGATGTTCATCATCGTCTCGAAATTCCCGGAATAATCATGGCCGAAATCCGCGTCCAACATTTGAGAAAGGCCTTCGGCGATTTCGTCGCCGTGCAGGATTCCAGCTTCATCGTCGAGGATGGCGAGTTCTTCGTCATGCTTGGCCCGTCGGGCTGCGGCAAGACCACGACGCTGCGCATGATCGCCGGGCTGGAACTGCCTACGGGCGGCCAGATCCTGCTCGGCGGCGAGGATGTCACCATGCGCCGGGCGCGGGAGCGGGACATCGCCTTCGTGTTCCAGCTGTTCGCGCTCTATCCGCATATGAATGTGCGCAAGAACATTGGCTTCCCGCTTCTCGCGCAAGGCATGCCCTCGGCCGAGATTCGAAGCCGTGTCGAGGAAACGGCGAAGCTGCTGCGCATCGACCATCTGCTCAACAAATCGGTCTCGGGCCTTGCCGGCGGCGACCGCCAGCGCGTGGCGCTCGGTCGCGCCATCGTGCGACGGCCAAAATGCTTCCTGATGGACGAGCCGCTCGGCACGCTCGACACCGAATTCCGCGATCTGATGGTGCATGAGCTGCGCGAGCTGCACAACCGCATCCACGCCACCACCGTCTATGTCACGCACGACCAGATGGAAGCGATGTCGATGGCCGACAAGATCGCCGTCATGAACCATGGCGTCATCGAACAGTTCGGCAGCCCGCGCGAAATCTACGACCGCCCGGCAACCATGTTCGTCGCCGATTTCATTGGCTCGCCGCCAATGAACTTTCTCGGCTTTGGCGGCGGATTGGCGAAGGGGGCGAAGGAGATCGTAGTGCAAGGCGCCAAGGTGGCGGTGCCGGAAGTGCGCGAGGATATCGCGCCGGCCGACATGGCGCTCGGCATCCGCCCCGAGCACATTCGCTTCGACGACGCCTCGAAACTACGCGGCGCCATCTATGGCACCGAATATCTCGGCACGACGCAGATCGTGGCCGTGGAAACGGCGGGCGGGATCATCAAGGCGCGGGTACCGGCCGAAATCCGGCTTGCTGCCGGCGACCATGTCGGCCTGACGCTGAACAGCGCGCGGTTGTCGCTGTTCGACAAGGGCTCGGGTCGGGCGGTGCGCACCGCTGTTCACGATACCGCCTCTCAAGGGAGAGCGCAGCATGGCTGACGTGCACATCAAGGGCGTGACAAAAAGCTTCGGCGACCATGTCGCCGTCGATGGCCTCGACCTTAACATCGCCGATGGCGAATTCGTCGTGCTGCTCGGCCCGACCGGCGCTGGCAAGACGACGGCGCTGAGATTGATCGCCGGACTGGAGCGGCCGGATGGCGGCAGGATCGATATTGGCGGCCACGATGCGACGACGCTGTCGCCGGCCGAGCGCGACACCGCTTTCGTCTTCCAGCAATATTCGCTCTATCCGCATCTGTCGGTCTACGACAACCTCGCCTTCCCGCTGCGCTCGCCGGCGCGGAAAGTACCGGAGGACCAGATTCGCCGCCGCGTCGAAGAGGTGGCAAAGATGGTGCGCATCCACCACAAGCTCGCCAACCGCTCGACCAAGCTGTCGGGCGGCGAGATGCAGCGCGTCGCCATCGGCCGAGCGTTGGTGCGCAAACCGTCGATCTATCTGATGGACGAACCGCTGTCGTCGCTGGATGCCAAATTGCGCGCCGATCTCAGGCTCGAACTCAAGCGCATCCAGGCCGAACTCGGCGCCACGATGCTCTATGTCACGCACGACCAGATCGAGGCGATGACCATGGCCGATCGCATCGGCATCCTCAATGACGGCGTGCTGGTGCAGATCGGCACGCCGCGCACAATCTATTCGGAGCCGGCCAACCTTCATGTCGCGGCCCGCCTCGGCCAGCCGGCGATCAACCTGCTGCCGGCCGGGCTGCTGCCTGATGGTGGGGCGCCGACCGGAACCAAGACCATCGGCGCGCGCACCGAGCATCTGTCGATCGAGAAGACCGCAAGCGGCCATGCCGACGGCGTCGTCGACTGGGTCGAACATCTCGGGGACCAGAACCATCTGCATGTTACGGTCGGCCCGAAGAAACTGGTGACGCTCACCGACCCCGATACGGATCTGGCCGAGGGCGACAAAGTGGTGATCCGCTACCGCTCGCCACTTTATTTCGGCGCCGACGGACAAAGACTGATGTGAGGTTTTCGGTATCTCGCCAAGGGCACGGCACCGGCTTCTGATTGACGAATACAGGACGAATTCGATGAAGCACTTTTTCAACCGCAGGGAAACGATCGTCACCGAGGCGCTGGACGGGCTGTTGCGGACTATCGGTTCCGGCGATCTCGCCCGCCTCGACGGCTATCCCGAGATCAAGGTCGTGCTGCGCGCCGACTGGGACAAGGCAAAGGTTGCCGTCGTCTCCGGCGGCGGTGCCGGGCACGAACCGTCCCATGCCGGGTTTGTCGGCAAGGGCATGCTGACGGCGGCGGTCTCGGGCGAGATCTTTGCCTCGCCCAGCGTCGAGGCGGTCCTGGCGGCCATTCGCGCGGTGACCGGCCCGGCTGGCTGCCTGCTGATCGTCAAGAACTACACCGGCGACCGCCTCAATTTCGGCCTCGCGGCCGAGAAGGCGCGCGCCGAGGGGTTTCGCGTCGAGATGGCGATCGTCGCCGACGACATTGCCTTGCCCGATATCAACCAGCCGCGCGGCGTCGCCGGCACCTTGTTCGTGCACAAGATATCAGGCCATTTGTCGGAGACGGGAAGCGGTCTGACAGCGATCGCGACAGCGGCTCGCGCGGCGGCGAAGGACATCATCTCGCTCGGCATGTCGCTGTCGTCCTGCTCGATCCCCGGCCAGCCACATGAAGAGCGGTTCGGCGAAAATGACGGCGAACTCGGCCTCGGCATCCATGGCGAGCCGGGCGTCGAGCGCATCGCCGTGCAGAGCGCCGACAGACTTGTGGCGATCATGGCGGAGCGGCTGGCCGCGCGGCTCGACCCGAACGCCAGCCACGCGTTGCTCATCAACAATCTCGGCTCGGTGCCGCCGCTCGAAATGTCGCTGGTCGCCAATGCCGTGCTGGCCTCGCCGCTGGCCAAGACCGTGAAGCTTGCGATCGGCCCCGGACCGCTGATGACGGCGCTCAACATGAACGGTTTTTCGCTGTCGCTGATCAAGCTCGATGCGGCGCGCGAGGCAGCCTTGCTGGCGCCTGTCGGCCCACATGCCTGGATGCCGGCCAAAACTGTCGTCGCGCCGGCTATCGTGCCTATGGCGAAAGCGGCTGGAAACAGCGCAGCCCAAAGGGCCAGCCAGGATTCCGGCACCAGGCGTTTGATCGTCACGGTCTGCGAACGGCTGATCGCGCTCGAAGAGACACTGAACGGGCTCGACGCCAAGGCGGGCGATGGCGATACCGGTTCGACGGTTGCGACCGGCGCGCGCAGCGTGCTGGAACGGCTCGATGCGCTGCCGCTGGCCGACCCTGCCGCCACGCTTGCGGCTATAGGCGATAGTCTGGGCGTCGCAATGGGCGGCTCCTCAGGCGTCTTGCTGTCGATCTTCTTCACGGCGGCGGCTCAGGCTTCGAACGGCGGAGCAACCCTGTCCAAGGCGCTGCTTGCCGGGCTTGACCGGATGACCTTCTATGGCGGCGCCAGGGTCGGCGACCGCACCATGGTCGATGCCTTGGAGCCGGCGCTGAAGGCGCTCGATGCCAAGGGGCTGGATGCCGCGGCTACAGCGGCACGGCACGGCGCCGAGGCGACCGCTGCCATGGAGAAGGCGAAGGCCGGACGCTCCGCCTATGTTGGCGCCAAATTGCAAGGCGTAGTCGACCCTGGCGCCCATGCCGTGGCCGAAGTGTTCGCGGCCGCCGCCGCGCTGCATGCAGCGGCCTGACGGCATGCTTCGATTGTCGAATGAAAACTCTTGCGATACTGCCGGCAGGATCGAAACCGGGAATCTGGACATGGCAGCGTTCGACCTTGCCAGGCTGATCACCGCCGCCGCGGACACGATCGCCGCTCACTCGGAAGAGTTGACCGCGCTCGACCAGGCGATCGGCGACGGTGACCATGGGCTGAACATGAAGCGCGGCTTCGAGGCTGTGCGCGCCGATGCCGGGGCGTTCGCTGCAAAGCCGCTGCCCGAGGCGCTGAAGGCGATCGGCACCAAGCTGGTGATGACGGTCGGCGGCGCGTCCGGGCCGCTGTTCGGCACATTGTTCCTGGCGCTGGGCAAGGAGATTTCAGGAGAGCCGGATCGCCCCAAGCTGACGGCTGCTTTCGGCAAGGCAATCGAGGCGGTGGCCGCCAGAGGCAAATCGCAGGTCGGCCAGAAGACGATGCTGGATGTGCTGTATCCGGTGCATGACGCGCTCGCGAATGGAAAGACAGGCTCGGAAATCGCTGATATTGCCGACGCGGCTGCCGAAGCGACCGTGCCGATGAAGGCAACACGCGGTCGCGCCTCATTCCTCGGCGACCGCTCAATCGGTCATATGGATGCCGGCGGACGCTCTGTGGCGCTGCTGGTGCGGACCATCGCCGAAACCGTCGAGGGCCAAGCATGAGCAATGTCGGCATCGTCATCGTCTCGCATTCCCCGCTGGTTGCCGAAGGCACGGCCGACATGGTGCGGCAGATGGTGGGCGACGAAGTGCCGCTTGCATGGTGCGGCGGAAACGGCCATGGCGGGCTCGGCACCAGCGTCGAAGCGATCATGGGCGCCATCGACAAGGCGTGGTCGGAGGCGGGCGTCGCCATACTGGTCGATCTCGGCGGCGCCGAGACCAATTCGGAAATGGCGGTGGAAATGATCGGCGAGCCGCGGGCGCAGAAGATCGTCGTCTGCAACGCGCCGATCGTCGAAGGCGCGGTGATGGCCGCGACGGAGGCGTCCGGCGGCGCCTCGCTGAAGGAAGTGGTGGCGACGGCGCATGAATTGTCGCCGTCGTGAGCGAACGGGAATTTTGACCTGATGTCCGCATTTGCCGAGGCCACCGTCCTGATCACCCACGAGGTAGGTCTGCACGCGCGCCCTTCGGTGAAGTTCACCAAGCTTGCCAAGAGCTTTGCCGCCGAGGTGGAGATTGCGCTTGCCGCCAACGGCCCATGGTTCGACGCCAAGAGCATCGTCAAGGTGATGGCGGCCAGGGCGCCGAAAGGCACCATGCTGCACATCCGGGCCACAGGCGACGGCGCCGATGATGCCGTGAGAGCGCTGGCCGAGCTGGTGCGACGCGGTTTCGACGAGGATGCGGGCCATGCCCGAACCGCTTAGGCTGCAAGGCATTTCGGCCTCGGCCGGCTATGCCGAGGGGCCGTTGTTCAACCTCGACAACGGCACCGCGCACTACACGGGCAAGGCGAGCGCCGCGGACGAGAAGGCCGCATTGGAAGCAGCTATCGCCAGCGCGACGGACCGGCTCGCGACCCTGATCGAAACCGCCGATGACGAGGCCGCCGGCATTCTCGAATTCCAGCTCGCCATGCTTGGGGACGAGGCACTGACCGGCCCGGCTTTTGCCGCGATCGCGTCCGGCATGCCGGCTGACATGGCCTGGCGACAGGCGCTGGACGCCGAGATCTCCGGCTACGAAACGTCGGACCAGGACTATTTCCGGGCTCGCGCCGCCGATATCAGCGATATCCGCGACCGCGTGCTGCGCGCCCTTACCGAGGAGCAGGAGAGCGCTCCACCAGCCGGCGCCATTCTCTATGGCGAGGACATCGCGCCGACGCGCTTTCTAGAGACCGACTGGAGCACCGGCGGCGGCATCGCGCTGAGGGCCGGCAGCGCCGCCAGCCACGTCGCCATGCTGGCGCGCTCGCGCGGCGTGCCGATGGTGGTGGGGCTTGGCGCTTCGCCGGCTAATCCCGTCGGTCTGGCTCTGCTCGATGCGGAGCATGGCGGTATCGTGCTTTCGCCGACCACGACCGAGATCGAAGCGTTCCACCGGTCCTCGTCCTCGTTTGTGGCACATCGAGATAAGGCCGGAGTCTATCTCGCGAAACCGGCGGTAACCCGGGCCGGGACGACAGTGCGCGTGCAGGTCAACATCGCCGATCCGTCCGAGGTCGACGGCATCGACATTTCGACCTGCGACGGGGTCGGGCTGATGCGCACCGAATTCCTGTTCGGCAAGGCGCCGCCGGACGAGGAGACGCAATACCAGGCCTATCGCAAGGTGCTGGAATGGGCAGGCGACAAGCCGGTAACCATCCGTACCGTCGACGCCGGCGGCGACAAGCCGGTGCCGGGCTTCACGGTCGAGGAGAGCAACCCGTTCCTCGGGCTGCGTGGCATCAGGCTGTCGCTGGCAAGGCCGGAGGTGTTTCGCGTACAGATCCGGGCGCTGCTGCGCGCGGCGGTGCACGGCAATCTGAAGGTGATGTTTCCGATGATCGCCGTCGCGGAGGAATACCAACGCGCCGCCGCTCTGTTCGTGGAGGAGCAGGCCGGGCTTGCCGCGCGCGGCATCGCCCAAAAAATGCCGCCGCTCGGCATCATGGTCGAGGTGCCTTCGGTGGCGATCGCGCCGGAGGCGTTCGCCGATGTCGCCTTCTTCTCGATCGGTTCGAACGATCTGACCCAATATGTAATGGCGGCTGCCCGCGATAACGCAGCCGTGGCGCATCTTAATTCTGTCCGCCATCCCGCCGTGTTGCGGCTGATCGGCTCGGTTGCCGCTTTTGGCCTGCGCGCGAAAATTCCAGTCAGCCTGTGCGGCGATGCCGGCGGCGATCCGGCATCGATCCCGGCACTGCTCGAGGCCGGCCTGCGGGATCTCTCGGTGGCTCCCGCCCAACTCGCCATGGCCAAGGCGGCCATCTCGGATGCATCGGTCTAGGATGACTGAGATGGCCGACAAGACACCAGAAGCCGGCTCCGAAGAGGCGATCCGCGCCTACAAGACGATCCTGTCGCAGGTCATCGACCAGCGACCGTCGGGTATGCGACAACGCCTTGCCGACGCGCTTGGCAAGCACCGCAGCTTCGTCACCCAGATTTCCAGCGCGGCCTATTCGACCCCGATCCCGTCAAAACATCTGCCGGCTATTTTTTCGGTCTGCCATTTCAGTCCGGCCGAGCGCGATCAGTTTCTGGCTGCCTATCATCTGGCGCATCCCGGCAAGATGTCGGTTGCGGCAGGCATGCGCAAGACCCGGCATGTCTCGCTGATCGTGCCCGATTTCGGCGACGACAAGCAGAATGCAGCGCTCGACAAGGCGATCAACGAATTCATCCAGAAGATCACCAGCATCACCGGCAGGAGTGGCGGCTGATCGTGTTGTGTCGGGAGGACACATGAAGAAGTTTATGAATTCCGTCGACACGGTGCTGACCGAAAGCCTCAACGGCTTCGTTGCAGCTCATGCCGACATCCTGGTGCTGGGCGAGGAGCACAAATTCATTCGCCGCAAGGTGATGAAGCCGGGGAAGGTGGCGCTGATCTCGGGCGGCGGTTCCGGCCACGAGCCGTTGCATGCCGGCTTTGTCGGTCACGGCATGCTGGACGCCGCCTGCCCCGGCCAGGTCTTCACCTCGCCAACGCCGGACCAGATACTGGCGGCGGCCGCCGCCGTCGATACCGGCGCCGGCTGCCTGTTCATCGTCAAGAACTATGAAGGCGACGTGATGAATTTCGACATGGCCGGCGAAATGGCCGACGGCGTCCTGCAGGTGGTGATCAATGATGACGTCGCCGTCGAGAATTCGTCCTTTACGACCGGCCGGCGCGGCGTCGCCGGCACGCTGGTGGTGGAGAAGATCGTCGGCGCCGCCGCCGAGCAAGGCATGGCGCTGGCGGATCTCAAGGCGCTCGGCGGTCGCATCAACAGCGCGACGCGTTCGATGGGCGTGGCGCTGACCAGTTGCACGGTGCCGGCGGCCGGCAGGCCGACCTTCGAGATTGGTGATGGCGAGATGGAATTCGGCGTCGGCATTCATGGCGAGCCCGGCCGGCGTCGCGACACGTTGAAAAGCGCCGATGCGATCGCCGAAGAGATTTGCGCCGCGATCCTGGGCGATCTCGGCGACAGGGCGAAAGGCCCGGCACTGTTGTTCATCAACGGCTTTGGCGGCACGCCGCTGATGGAGCTCTATCTGATGTACAACAGCGCCCGAAACATCTTCGAAAAACAGGGCGTGACGGTGACCCGCTCGCTGGTCGGGTCCTACGTGACATCGCTCGACATGGCCGGCTGCTCGATCACGCTGACCATGCTGGATGACGAGGTAACGTCAATGTGGGACGCGCCGGTGCACACAGCCGCGCTGCGCTGGGGACTGTAACGGAGGGGCCTTGCCCATATCCCGAACAGGCGGCTTATGAACTTGCCTTAGCCTGCGGGACCGGACGGACCGTTACCCGCAGTCACGCCGACAGATTGCCCGCCTGCAGCGCGGCTTGCCTTGCGGCCGACCGCTCCGGCTTCATCCAAACCGAAGCCGTAGAAGTCTTATCGCGGTATCGGCAGCGACGGCCCGGCCACCACGCTGGACAACTTTCCTGCCTTGCGCAGCACGGGCGCTTCATACTTTTTCTTGGCCATTCCAAACACCCTTTTCAGTCAAGTGCAAAAGAATGGACCGAAACCGTGGAAAGTCAATTCATGAGCTGGTTCTGCCACCACACGCTGGCTTCATGCATGCTTTTCTGCAACATACGCTCCTCTGAGTTGGTTGTTTGACGCAATTCCGGACGGGAATTGCTGATGTGGGCGAACGCAATCCGGGTTTGATGCTGCCATCTCTTGCGCCTGCCGATGAAAAACTGCTGCTGACCTTCGCCGACCCGGAGGCGACGGTTGCCATTGGCCGTGACGTTGCTGCCGAAAGCTTGCTGGCACTGCTCGCCAATGCCGAGTTCCACGGCGTGCTGCCGATCATGCTGCGCAAGCTCAGCGAGATCGGCGACGCCCAACTGCCTGCGGACGCAGCCTTGCGGCAAAAGCTGTCGGAACTGCGTGATCGCTCGACGCTGGCGACCGGCCAATCGATGCTGCTGCAATATCATGGCGACCGCATCATGAAGGCATTGGCGGCGAAAAATCTTCCGGCCCGCATCGTCAAGGGTCCGGTCTTCGCACGCAAACTTTACCGCCACGCCGCTGACCGGCCGTTCACCGACATCGACATTCTGGTCGAGCCGGCCAGCATCATTGAAGCCAACACGGTGATTGCCGGATGCGGCTTCGAGCTCTGGAGCGGCGAGGCGCAGTCGCAGGATCTGCAGGAGTTCAAGTGGCTGGAGAAGGAGAATACCAGCCTGCTGATCGAACTGCACGGCAACCTGGTGCATGATTCCGGCATGCGGCGGCGGCTGTCGCTGGGCTTTCGCGAATTGCAGATCATCGACGGCAGCGAGGCCGACACGCCGGCCGCGCTGCTGACCATCGCCATTGTCCACGCCGCCGGCGGGCACAAGTTCCACCGGCTGCAGCTTTGCGTCGATGTGCTGCAGGGCGTGCGCGCGCTGCGGTCGCCCGCGGATGAAGACCGGCTTTTCGAGGCGGCGCGCATCAGCGGCATCGAGCTCGAACTGGCGACGGTTCTCAATGTGACGGGGCGGCTGTTTGATGCACCGCGCGCGATCGAACTGGCCGACCGCATCAAGCCCGACCTCTCGATATTTTTGGCCAAATGGCTGATCACCGGCGATACGCTGCTCGGCGTCAATTCCAGGGACAAGATGCATTCGCGCCTGCGCCGCGACGCCTTCCGCTGGATCCAGCGCCTCGCCAGGCCAAAGCCGCATTCTGCCTGAAGTGTGCTTTAGTCCCGCGCCGCCAGCGCCGAGCGGATCAGCGGGGCCGCCTCGGCCGGGTTCGCGCCGACTTCCAGGGTAAATGTCGGGACGGCTTTGACCAGCGTTGCGATGGTTGCCATGCGGCGCTTCTGCGCCGGCAAAAGGCCGGTCATGCCGGTCCTGACATTGTCGGTGGCAAGCGCCACCATGGCGTCTGTCCTGGTCATGGGCACGAGCCGGGTTTGCGCGTCCGCCGAGCGGGCGAGATGAAACAGTGCCGCAACCGGTCTGCCGACAGTTTCCTCGATGCGGATGATCTCGGCGAGACGTTCCAGCGAGACGGCCTGCTCGCCATTGGCGTCCCATTTGTCGCCAAGGCAAGGCGCCACGAAGGGCAGCATTGCCGCGGTGTGGCGGTGGACCTTCACCTTGCGCGGCAAGCCCCAGGCCGTGATGCCGCCACCGGCCAAAACCTTGAGGATCATGGCGTCATCCGAGCACAGGCCGAAACCTTGCGACGCCAGCGCCAGCGACGTCGTTGACTTGCCGGTGCCGCTCGGCGCATGGATCAGCACGAGCGCCTCGCGGCCGGGCAATGTCAGGCCGGCGGTGTGCAGCATGTGCTGGTCGCCGGCATCAAGTGCTGCATCCAGCACCATCATCAGCACCGTCCATTTGACCTTGGCATCGGGATGGACTCGTATCTCGGCCCAGCCTCCATCGGCATTGATCGAGACGGTCTGCAGGCCGGGAAAGACCAGATGAACGGTGCCGCCACCGTCGATCAGCCGGCAATGGCCGTCCTCCGGCACCTCGCCGTCGAAAGCGAGTTTTCCGGCAGGCGATTCCGGTAACTCCCGCGTCTCGACGATGTCGACGCGGAAATCGGGCTCGACCGGCCCGCTCACGCGCAACGTGCCGAGCAAGAGGTCGAAGCTCGGCCAGAGATCGGCCCGCGAGGCCGATATGCTGATGACCTGGCCCTGGAGATCATAGCAGAAGGTGGTCGCCGGACCGGTCAAGCAGCGTGCGCCTTTCCGGCATCGGCGTGATGGCGATAGATCTGCACCATGCCGGGGAGGCTGTCCGAGACCACCGGGCGGCCATCGAGACAGACCCAGCAATGGGCAGACATACGCGGCGCCTGCATCGACTTCGGATCGACGCCGAAGCGCAGATCCGGATCGAAGCCGGCAAAGCGCAGGAAGCGGTGGGCGAGCAGGCCCTGGCGCAGGCATCTGCGGTCGCGCATCAGCCAGGGGTGCCGGACGGTCCGGTTGACGGCAGCGACGATGTAGGCTGACGACAGGCCGCGATAAGGGGTGGGTGCGCTGAGCGGCGCCCATTTCAGCACCGATTCGAAGCTGCGGCGGCCGATCAGGGTCGGCATCAGCCGCGCGCTTGCCCATAAATGGACACGAAACAAAGCGCGCAGGAGAACGCCGTCCACCATCAGGGAGCCGGGTCGGCGAGAATGCCTTCGCTCACCAGTTCGGCGGCCAGCGCCGCCATGTCCTGGTCGAGCGTGCCCTTGTCGACCTCGAACTCGTCAGACAACAGGACGACGATCTGGTCAAGGCTGCGGGCGCCGTCCACCTTGTCGAGAAAGGCTTCGGTGGTGCCGTTGCAGGTGTAAAGCTGGCCGCTGCGCGCCAAGAGCACGACGGCGCCATCGCCGACATGCTGGACCGAGGCGTCGTCCGCCAGCCGCAGAACCATTTCAGAACCGATTTGGGCCATGGAGCCCCTCCACCATTTTCCTGGAGAGCAGATAGCGCGGCGATGCGGGTCTGTCCATTGCGCGGACGAGAGGGAGAACAAGCCGGCCTGACCGTTCTGTGGCAATCCGGCAACGCCACCATCCTCACGACACAGGCAACCGAAGCCTAATGGAGACATCCAATTTCAGATTGTGGTAACTTCCACATCATTCAGAGCCTGAGAACGGGGAAGCACCCCAGAAATAGTCGGTGATTGCGGCTGGGAATCACCGCCGCAAACGGTCAAGCCAGCTATCTCGCAGGGTCAAGGTGTTGCTTTTCTTACCTAAAGTAAGCTATGGAGTCGCGGCGTTTTGGGAGAGCATTGGGTATGCGTTACAACTGGGAGCGGGCGCCGACCGCGTTCGAACGTCATCGAAAAGCGTTGGCAGCCGCCATATTGATTGCGGGTGGCGTCGGGCTGATGCTGGCGGCCTTGCCGCTTTAAGACTGATATCCGACACGAACGCCCTGCTTTCTCCGGGCGCATGAGCTTTTTCTGCCTGCCACAAGACGGGCCGCGGCTTAGCGTGCATGGCCGGTTACGGCGATGAAGCGGCGGTCGCGTCCTTCGAAGCCCTGGCTGAAGCGCTGCACCAGCACCGCCACTACCGCCGGCCTGCCGGGCGGGGTGTATTCGTAGGATTCCGACAGGCTGTAGGAAGTCGGGCAGTTGCGCGAGCCCGGCACGGCCTTGTCCTCGTGCAGCACCTTGAACGGCTTGCCGTCCTGCCCCTGCAGCGACAGGCGGAAGCCGCGCGCCTTGCCCGTCTTGGCGCCTTGAAGTTTCTTTTCGCCCTGAAGTGTCTTGTCGCTCGGAAGAGCCTGGTCGCTTGGCTTGGCGTCATCGAAGCTTGCCGAGCAGTCCGTCTTGCTGTCGGCCAAAATCTCATCGAGCTGGATGGTCGAAATCTGTGTTTCGCCATAGAACGGCGACAGCCATTTCTGCGCGGCTTGCTCGAGGCGGGAAATGTCGTTGTACTCGACCGTGTCGTCCGGGAAGGTGAACCTGTCGGAGGCCGTGCGCGTGCCGCGCTCG
Source organism: Mesorhizobium sp. P170090 (assembly GCF_057786115.1). Taxonomy (NCBI): domain Bacteria; kingdom Pseudomonadati; phylum Pseudomonadota; class Alphaproteobacteria; order Hyphomicrobiales; family Phyllobacteriaceae; genus Mesorhizobium; species Mesorhizobium sp. P170090. Next base: position 1,368,009 of record NZ_JBYNWH010000001.1, on the reverse strand, counting down.
GCGATGCCGTATTTGGCCAGGATTGGCGCGGCCTGCTTTGCGGCCTGCGCCCGTGCCTGCTCCACCGTCGTGGTCGCCTCTTCCGATTCGTCGAGGACAAGGATCGGCTTGCCGCCGACGAACTCGTCTGTGCTTGTGTCGATGATGTCGATCTGCGACCAGCCGGAAACGGCAGCGTCGAGCTCGCCATATTGCTCGAAGGCGAAATATTTGCCGTCGGGGGAAAAGCCGATGATGCGCCGCGCGGCGGCATCGCCGGCCTGGGCGGCGGAAACGATCGTCAACAGCAGCGCTGCTCCAACGGCAGATCCAACCCCGTATCGTACCGTCATTGCGCGCCCTGCCCCGATTTCAAACCCGGCCATGGTGCCTGCAATTTATGGCCAAGGCGAGATCGGCCAAGCGCCAAATTTCGGGAAAGACATGGCATTTGGGGAAAGACGTGGCCGGGAAAACCCGCATAGGCTATTGCAAGATAGAGAGTTTTCCCGAGGAGGGATGAATGGCGTCACGCTACCACGAGGTCTATGACGGCTGGAAACGCGACCCAGAACAATTCTGGGCCGATGCGGCCGAGGCGATCGACTGGTATTCGCCGTGGACCAGCGTCTTCGATGCCAAGGCCGGCGTTTACGGGCGCTGGTTCAACGGCGCCAGCTGCAACACCTGCTTCAACGCTCTCGATCGCCATGTCGCAGGCGGCCGTGCCGACCAGATCGCACTTATCTACGACAGCGCGATCACCGGCACGGTCAAGAAATTCACCTATGCCGAATTGAAGCGCGAAGTGGTAGCGCTGACTTCGGTGCTCAAGAACCGCGGCATTCGCAAAGGCGACCGCGTCATCATCTACATGCCGATGGTGGCCGAAGCGGCGGTCGCGATGCTTGCCTGTGCCCGCATCGGCGCGGTGCATTCGGTGGTGTTCGGCGGCTTTGCCTCGCACGAGCTCGCCACCCGCATCGACGACGCCAAGCCGAAGCTGGTCATCTCCGCGTCCTGCGGCCTGGAGCCTGGACGTGTCGTGGCCTACAAGCCGCTGCTCGACAAGGCGATCGAAATGTCCCGCCACAAGCCGGACGCCTGCCTGATCCTGCAGCGCGACCAGCTGCGCTGCGATCTGAGGGAGCATTACGATATCGATTTTGCCGACGCCGTTGCCCGCGAGCGCGCCGCGGGCGCCAACGTCGATTGCGTTCCGGTGCTCGCCACCGACCCGCTCTACATCATCTACACCTCCGGCACGACCGGCCAGCCGAAGGGCATCGTGCGCGACAATGGCGGCCACATGGTCGCGCTCAAATGGACGATGGAAAACGAGTTCGGCGTCAGACCGGGCGAAGTATTCTGGGCGGCCTCCGATGTCGGCTGGGTGGTCGGCCATTCCTACATCGTTTACGGACCGCTGCTGCATGGTGCGACAAGCGTGCTGTTCGAGGGCAAGCCGATCGGCACACCCGACGCCGGCACCTATTGGCGGGTGATCGCAGAACACGGCGTGGTCGCGCTGTTCACCGCGCCGACGGCCTTCCGCGCCATCAAGGGGCAGGACCCCAAGGGCGAATTCGTGCCGAAATACGATCTGTCGAAATTCCGCACTCTGTTCCTGGCCGGCGAACGCGCAGACCCGGAAACCATCAAATGGGCGGAGCAGAAACTCAACGTGCCGGTGGTCGATCATTGGTGGCAGACCGAGACCGGCTCGCCGATGACCATCAACCCGGCGGGCCTCGGCCTGCTGCCGGTGAAATACGGCTCGCCCGGCGTGCCGATGCCGGGCTACGACATTCGCGTGCTCGACGATGCCGGCCATGAAGTGCCGCGCGGCACACTTGGCAATGTGGCGGTGAAACTGCCGCTGCCGGCCGGCTGCCTGCCGACGCTGTGGAATGCCGACGAGCGTTTCCGGCAAGCCTATCTCGAGGAATTTCCCGGCTTCTACAAGACGGCCGATGCCGGCATGATCGACGACGACGGCTACCTCTATGTCATGGCGCGCACAGACGACATCATCAATGTCGCCGGACACCGGCTGTCGACCGGGGCCATGGAGGAGGTGCTTTCAGCGCATCCCGATGTTGCCGAATGCGCCGTCATCGGCGTCGCCGATGTGATGAAGGGCCAAGTTCCGCTCGGCTTCGTCGTGCTCAATGCCGGTGTGTCGCGCGATACTGCTGCTATCGAAGGCGAAGTGGTGGGGCTGGTGCGCGAACGGATCGGCCCGGTCGCCGCCTTCAAGACGGTGGTGACGATCAAGCGCCTGCCCAAGACGCGCTCCGGCAAGATCCTGCGCGGCACCATGCAGAAGATCGCCGACAAGGAAGAATGGACGATGCCGGCGACCATCGACGATCCCGCCATTCTTGACGAGATCACCGCGGCGCTCAAAGCCCGCGGCATCGGGGTCTGACGGCCCCAGTGGCGTTGTTTCAGCGGTCCAGACCTCCCCGGCCGGCGCCGCGCGAGCGCCTGGAAATGGATATGGACGACACCGTCGTCTACGCGATCGGCGACGTGCATGGCTGCTACAAGGAATTGCTGTCGCTGGAGCAGAAGATCCAGCTCGACGCGCTGCAATTTCGCGGCCGCAAGATTATCGTCATGCTCGGCGACTATATCGATCGCGGGCCGCAATCGGCGCGCGTGCTCGACCATCTCTTGGCGCTGCCGCCAACAGGGTTCCTGCGCGTCTGCTTGGCGGGAAACCACGAGGTGGCGATGCTGAACTATCTCGACGGCTATCTGTCGCGGGACCGCTGGCTGGCGGTCGGCGGCCGCGAGACGCTGTTTTCCTATGGCGTCGATCCGGCGCGGCTTGCCAGCCTCTACGCATCAAGCGACGCGGTCGACCGGCGCGTGAAGGAAGTCATCCCGGCCAGCCATATCGATTTCCTGCGCAGCCTGCCGGTCTTGCTCTGTTCGGATAAATTCGTCTTCGTCCATGCCGGTATCAGGCCGGGTATCGACCTGGTCGCACAGGATGAGCAGGATCTGCTCAACATCCGCGACGAGTTCTTCAACGCCGCCCATCTGCTCGACCGCTTTGTGGTGCACGGGCACACGCCGGTCGATATTCCCAGGCTCGACGGGCGCCGGCTCGGCATCGACACCGGCGCCTTTCAAAGCGGCCGGCTGACAGCGCTCAGGATCGCGGGTAAATTCGGCAAGCTGATCTTTTCCTGACCTGCCGTGCTTCTTCGTTTGAGCGTGATCCTTTCCGAAAACCGGATCCGCTTTTCCGGATCACGCTCCTTTTCAGGATCGCGCTCCGTTCAGGCGGCGGTCTTGGCCCGCACGTCCGATTTCTCCAGATAGTAGGTCGAATAGCGGTCGAAGAACTTTTCCGAGCCGCCGAGCGAGCCGTATTTCGGCAGCTTCTTCAGATCGACCTTGTTGAGCACGGCGCCGACGACCTTGCTTGCGACGTAGGGTTCCTGCTCCAGCAGCGAGCGCACCATGGCGCGCGGCGTGCGGCCCCATTCGGCAACCAGCACGAAGCCGTCGACCAGCGGCGCAAACGCCTTGGCGTCGACCACGGGGCCGAGCGGCGGCAGGTCGACGATGATGTACTCGAACGTCTCCTTGGCGTTGTCGATGAAGCGCCGCATGCCGGCCGACGACAGCAGCTCGCTGGTATGCGAGAACTGCCCACGCAGCACGGCCGGGATGATCGCCAGCTTGGTCTGGCGGTCGACTTTGCCGACCGACTGCCAGGTCTGGCCGTTGACCACGGCCTCCATCAGCCCCTGCTCGGCCTCCATGCCGAGGTTGCGGCTGAGGCCAGGATTGCGCAGATCGGCGTCGATCAAAAGCGTCTTCGAGCCGTTGGCGGCCAGCAATCCGGCGAGATTGGCGGCGACCGTAGACTTGCCCTCGCCGGGCAGGACCGAGACCACGCCTATGACCCGGCTGCCTTGCCCTTCCATGACGACGTCGAAGGCGATCTTGGCGTTGCGCAGCGTTTCGGAGAACATCGATGCCGGCGCATCGACGCTGACCCGCATGCGCGCCCGTTTCTCGGCCGCCGACAATGTGTTGGCGCCTTTGGCATCCGCCGCACCGCCGTCGGCGTCCTTGCCGAGCCTGCCGCCGATCATCGGCAAATAGCCGAGGAATTTGAGGCCGACGCGATCGCGAATGTCCTCGCCGGTCCTGAAGAAGCGCTCGTTGAACTCATTCAGGCCACCGAAGCCGGCGCCAAGCAGCACGCCAAGCACCAGCGACAGCGCCAGCACCCTGGAGGTGCGCGGGCTCGAGGCGGAAAGCGGCGTTGAGGCATCCGAGATGATGCGGACCTTGCCGACCGGGAAGGATTGCTGCTGCGAGGCCTCCTCGTAGCGGCTAAGGAAGGTCTGGTAGAGCGTGGTCAGCGCCTGCGCCTGCTGGTCGAGTTCGCGCAGTTTGACCTGGCTCTGGTTGTCGATGGAGCTCTTGCCGGCCGCGTCGGCGATCTTCTGCCTCAGTGAGGTCTCGCGTGAAAGCGCGACTTCATATTCATTGCGATAGCTTTCGGTCAGTTGCTTCAACTCGCCGAAAATCTGGGTCGACAGGTCGGCCTTTTCCTTGGCCAGCGCCACCGCCTGCGGATGGTCGGCGCCGAAATTGGCCGTCACGTCCTGCAGCCGCTTGGCCACTGTGAGATAGCGGGTCTTGAGCGTTGCAATGACCGAGCTTGCCGGCTGATCGCTTGAGATGGCGGAATCGTTGAAGGCATTGTCCGAGCCGCTTTCGACGATGGTCTTGTATTGCTGGTAGCGGGCGCTGGCGCGCGCCGTATCGGCCTGCGCGACGATCAGTTGCGCGGTGAGATCGGCAATCTGTTTGTCGCTGATCAGCTGGCCGTCGCTGTTGGCGGCCAGACCATGCTCGGCCCTGAATTTCTCGACCGCCATAGCGGCCGCCTGTGAGTTCTGACGAAGCTCGGTCAGCCGGCCCTGCAGCCAGACCGCAGCGCGCTCGGTAGCGTCGAAGCTGGCATTGAGCTGGTCGGCGAGATAGGCGTCGGCATAGGCCTTGGTGATGGCGGTGGCGAGCGCCGGATTGGTCGACTGGTAACCGATGGCGAGCACATAGGAGCGGCCGTTGCGCTGCGCCAGCACCTCGCTCTGCAGCTTCAGCACGGCATAGTCGTGGCGCGCCGTCTGCATCATGGCCTGGCGTGTCGCCTCATCGACGTTTTCCATGCCGGGAATCTGCTCGGCGGAACTTGAGCGGAAATAGCCGATCACGCCGCGCACGAAGCCGATGCCCTTGACCAGCGCCGATTGCGGCGGGTTCATGAACTCTGCGTTCTGGTCGAGTTTCAGCTTGTCGACCACCACCGAGGCCAGCCGCGCCGAGGTGATGATTTCGATCTGGCTGAGCAGGGCGGCGTCGGTCTGCATGGTGACGGATGCAGCCGAGATGTCGTCGATGACCTTGTTCAGGCCTTCGTCGATCAGCACGCTGGCGACCGACATGTATTGCTTGGGCGTGGTCTGCAGATAGAGCAACCCCAGGAACAGGCCAATGATGGCGCAGACTGCCACCACCTTGACCTGACGCGCCGCCATGCCAAGCAGGCGCTCGACGTCGATGAAGTCTTCACCCTTTTCCTGATCGGGGTTGGGCAACGGCATCCTCTTGTCGAGAGGAAAGCTGGCATAATTCATCTTCGATCCAATTCTAGGTTACAGGCGCCGGAGCGAGACGGGGCACCTCGCCCGGAGCTGCGGAGATCGGGGGCAAGATATGCAACGCAAGCTTCATGCCATCTGGCGCCGGGCCTGAGCGGCCTGGCGTGCAGGCACGAGCCGCGCCATCGTCCAAACGCATATGCCCTCGAAAGATGGGCATTATGCGGCCACTTCCTGACGCTCATGCGACCGCACGAACGCCTGCAGCATTTCCAGCACAGGTCCCTTCATGTCGTCGCGCGCCAGCGCGAAGGCGATGGTGGCCTCTATGAAGCCTTCCTTGGAGCCGCAGTCGAACATGCGGCCATTGAAAGGCTGGGCAAAGAAAGACTGGCTTTTCGCCAGCCGCACCATGGCATCGGTAAGCTGGATTTCGTTGCCGGCGCCGCGTTGCTGGTTGCCCAGCAGCGAGAAGATCTCGGGCTGCAGGATGTAGCGGCCGTTGATGTAGTAATTCGACGGCGCATTGGCCGGCGCCGGCTTTTCGACCATGGCCGTCACCTCGAAGCCGCTGCCTGTCTCGGCGCCGCGCCCGACGATGCCGTATTTGCTGGTCTCGCTGGGATCACAGCGCTCGACGGCGATCACATTGCCGCCGGTCTGCTGATAGAGATCGACTGTTTCAGCCAGGCAACCTCGGCGGCCGAACGACACCATATCGGGGAGCAGCAGGGCGAAGGGCTCGTCGCCGATGACTTCGCGTGCGCACCACACCGCATGGCCGAGACCATGTGGCGACTGCTGGCGGATGAAGCTGGTGGCGCCGGCCACGGGCAGCATGCTTTCGAGCGCCTCCAGCTGGGTCTTCTTGCCGGTTTGTTCGAGCGTTCCAATCAGTTCGGGGTGCAGGTCGAAGTAGTCCTCGATGACAGCCTTGTTGCGGCCGGTGACGAACACGATGTGCTCGATGCCGGCTTCGAAGGCCTCGTCCACCGCATATTGGACGACCGGCCGGTCGACCACGGGCAGCATCTCCTTCGGAATCGACTTGGTTGCCGGCAGGAACCGTGTTCCAAGCCCCGCCACAGGGATGACTGCCTTCCTGATTTTCTTCATCGCAAATTCCTTCTGAGCAGATCGATTTCAGCCTGTTGCAGGCCACGAACAAACGTCTTGATGTACTCGCCCTCCTTACCTCTCCGCGCCGACGGCAAACTGCGCCGCCACCCTTTTGAGGCGGACGGCGATCGGCATCGACATGTGCCTGACAGCCGCCGGATCACTTAGCGCGGTGCGTATCGCTTTCAACGGCGAACGCGCCTTGATGTGCTGGACCAGCGACAGGAACGATGCCGCCTTGCGCAGGCTGCGGGCGCGTTTGGCGAAGGCGGCCGCAGCAGCAGCGTCCATGGAATTGGTCTCGGCGAAGACCGCGTCGGCCTTGCGCATCGCCTCGATATGGTGAAGCTCGAGCACGCGCGAGATCGAGCCCGTGCGGATGTGGTAGATATAGCCGGTCGTCGGCTCGACGACGCATTTTCCGCTCTTGGCCAGCGCGTTGGCGAGCAGGATGTAATCCTCGCCTATGCTCAGACTTTCATCATAGCGAAGCCCGTTTTCGATCAGGAAACGGCGCTGGAAGATCGGCTTGAGATAGCCAAGGTTGAACGTGGATTCGAAAACGATGTTGCCAGCGATGTAGTCGGCGAGCGTGATTTCACGCAGGCCCTCCAGATATTTGGCGGGAAACATCGTCGCTTCGGCAATGCCGTCCTCGCGCACCACCTGGAGGTTGTCGACGGCGATCACAGCGCCCGCGCTTTCGGCTCGCGCGATCATGGCGGCGAGCCGCCCGGGCAGGACGGCATCGTCGGAATCGAGCACCGCGACCCAGCGGCCTGTGGCGAGGTCGATGCCGGCATTCCTGGCGCCGCCAGGGCCACGATTTGCCGGCAGCGCAACCACTTTGACGACATCTTTTGGATAGGCTCTTGCGACGTCGAGCGTGTTGTCGCGCGACTGGTCATCGGCGACGATGATTTCGACGCTGACATCGCGCTGGGCCATGGCGCTTGCGATCGCCCGGTCGAGCGTGGCCGCGGCATTGTGGGCTGCGATGACAAAGGAGACGTCAGGCTGCACGCTTGCCTCCTTGCTGCGGGGAAGACAGTCCGTATTGGCGAATTTCGCTGATACCGACCAGGCCGCTGACGACGCCGACATGCATGATGCCGCGCAGCACGCTGCGGTTGCGGCGGACCGGGCTAATCGCAGTCAACGCCGCCATGCCGAAGCAATAGGCGGCCTTGGCCGAGGCGAGGCCGACCTCCTTCGCCCGACGGACTGCGCCCGCATTGTGGCCAACAAGGTGGCCATGCGTCTGACCGAAGCGGAAGCGGCGGCGGCGCAGCCAGTCGAAAGCGGCTCGCGAACGCGGCACGACTTCCTCGACCAACGCCTCCGGCGCAAAGGCGATGCGACCGCCTGCCTTGACCATGCGGTCGAAGAATTCGGTGTCCTCGCCGCCGCTCTGGCCGCGCGCCAGGCTGAAACGACGGTCGCGCAAGCTGTCGGCGCTCATCCTCAAAAGGACGTTGCAAGTGTAGCCGGTGCGGATTTCGCCCTGCACCCAGACCGGCAAGGTCGAATGGAAATCGCCCTTGCGCATCCAGTCCGGCGCATCCGGGCGGTAGAGCGCCCGCACCGGACCGAGCACGGCCTCGGCGCCGCTTGTCTCCGCGATAGCAACCAGTTCGGCCAGCCATTGCCGGGAAGCGGTTTCATCGTCGTCGATGAAGGCGAGAAAATCGGCCGTGCTGGCATCAAGACAGGCGTTGCGGGCGACCGAGATGTTGCGCGCCGGGGCGTGCCGGTAGCGGACCACGAGCTTCAATTCGCTCGCCAGCGCGGTCACCAGCGGCTCGGCGGTCGGCTCGTCGTCATTGTCGGCGACGATGACGCCGATGCCGAAACCGGCAGGCATATCCATGGCAGCGAGCGACCGCAGCGTGTCGGCCAGTTCCGGCCGCCGGAACGTGCAGACGCAGATGTCGATGCGGCGGCTGTCGGCGACCATCATGCCACCCCGCGCTGCGATCGCGAGCCGAGCAGTTGCAGCCAAAACCCGAGCGACCAGCCGAAATGCATGACCATCGCCGAAATGCCTGTCAGCACATTGCTGGGATTGCGCTGGCTGATGGCGGTCAAAGCGCCGTAGCCCAGACAGACCGAAGCCCAGACCAGCAGAGGCACCGCCGCCAGCCAGTGGATAAAGGAAAATGCCGCGAGAAGGACGACCGGCGCCACCAGCAGCGGGATCATCTGCCGAGCTTTCGGGATCATGCGGTGCTTGAGCACATTCTTGGCGCGGCCGCGGCCATAACCGAGATATTGAAAATACAGGCCCTTCAGCGACGAACGCGGATAGTAGACCATCTGGGTCTTGCCGCTCATCCAGATGCGGTAGCCAGCCTGGCGCAGCCGGTAGTCGAGTTCGGCATCCTCATTGTGGCTGAAGGTCTCGTCATAGCCGCCGACCGCGGTGAAGGCCGAGATCCGGATCAGCGCGTGATGGCCATGGTCCACCCATTCGCCGGCGGAAAGGTGCCGGTGCTTGGAGCCGCCGGTGCCGAGCTTGGAATTCTGCGCCGCCGCGACCGCTTTCTGCACCGCGCCGCTGCCGCTGGTCAGCATCGAGACGACGACCGAATCGGCTGAAGTGGCGAGCGCCTCCTCGACCAGCCGGTCGCAATAATCGGCGGGATAGCCGCCATGGGCATCGATGCGGATCAGATATTCGGCGCCGTCACCGAGGCAGGCAACGGCGAGGTTGATCGCCGCGCTCTGGATACGTTTTGGGTTGTGCAGGAGGACGACCTGAGGGTCCTTGGCCGCAACCGCTTCGACAATGGCCAAAGTGCCGTCGGTGCTGCCGCCATCGGCAACGACGATGCGGGCGCCGAGCCTTAGCGCTGCCGGCCTGAGCTGCTCGAGCAGCGCGCCGATATGGGCTGCCTCATTCAGGCACGGAATGACGATCAGGCTCGACGGAAGCGCTTCGGTTTGCGTCATCGGCGCCTTCCCATACTCTGTATTTTTCCCATCATCAGCCATCGCTAAGCCAGCGCTTCGGTCACGAAGGGACCGGGGACCGCCGCCAGACCGCGCAACCTGTCGACAAAGGCGCGGCAGTCGCTGCCGTCGTAGCTCCAGGTTCGTGGGTTGCGGGCCAGCACGCGCGCCTTGGCCTTGCCGAAGTGCTCCTGGTCCATGCGGCCGAGCGCGGTTTCCAGGATTTCGGGCGTGGCATCGGAAAGCAGGATGCCAATGTCCTGCTGGTTGAGAAAGCGCCCCGTCTCGGTATTGCCCATCGAGATCGGTACGGCGCCGAAGCGGCAGCCCTCATAGAGGCGGTTGGGCAGCAACCATTCCGAATTCTGCCCTTCCTCGAAGAAATCGATCGCCCAGGAAAAATGCACTTCGCCGTAGATCGCGGCCATGTCTTCCGGGTTGCGGTAGGGGCCACGAAAGGAGAGATAGGGTTCGGCCTCGACAAAAGCATGGAAATCCGGGAATTCCGAGAGTGCCGGACGGCCCCGGAGGACGACCTCGAAGCGCCCGCCCTGACGGCGCGTGAAGTCGGCCAGCAGCTCCAGCGAGCGGCGGCAGCGCAGCGCGCCGAACCAGCCGATGCGCCATGGGGGTGCTGCAGGGTTTTCGGCCTTTGACCGGTGATCCAAGACGATCGGCGCGGTTTCGAAGTATTTGTTTTCGACCAGTTCCACCGGTGCGGCGACCTGCCCGAACGGCTTGAAATAATTGGCGATGAAGGCCGGTGAACTCGTCACCAGAAGCTTCACGTCGCGGGCGAGATAACGCTCCGCTGTGCGCAGCGCCTTGCCCAGCATGTCATTGCGCAGCACCAGGCGATGGATGTCGAGGCATTCGTAGACGATCGGCACGCCGCCGCGAAAGGCGGCCTTGGCGCGCCTGGCCAGCGCCAGCATTTCCAGATTGCGCGCGATGATGAGGTCGGGCTTCGGCATCGCCGCAAGCTTCGAGCCTATCGACAGCGCCGCCTTGGCGACCGCCGCCAGACGCTGGCCGAATCGGCCGTCACGCGTCGCGCCGAGGTCGACCGGCTGCAGCCCCTCGACGTCGGGAACAGCATTTGTGGTCCGACGGAAGCCGGCCAACGTGACCCGCGCGCCGCCTGCCTTGAGCATTATGATCCGCCGGCGCACCGCCGGGTCGGAAACATCGTGCACAAGGTACAAGACATGCAGCATGAAAACTCGACCGCTGTTGGCCCACCCACGGGAATGCTAACCCAGCTTTTGCTGCATCGCAACATTTTTGGTGCGCCGTAGCATAAGTGCACGTTTTTTGTTGCACTGCAAAATTGATGCGTTACCCTCCGTCGGGCTTGAGCGCCGCTCTGACTGGTCACCCAGCCCGATGCAGCGATGAATTGTGACGCGAGCCGCATCGGGATCGTCCTGGCGTTGGTGTTTTCGGTCACCATGCCCGTCCTAGGCACCGCAGGCCCCGCCGCGGAATCTGCTGACGAAATGAGGTATCCCATGAAGATCGTCGTTGAAAACACAGTCTGCCTGAATACCGGGGATGCGGCGATTCTGCTGGCGATCCGCCACATTCTCAAGACGATCGTGCAAGGCGACGTGCGGTTTGCCGTCTTCGACAGCCAGCCCGAGGTTGCGGAACGACTCTATCCGAAGACGGATTATCCCGACCTCGAATTTCATAAGCTGCTGTCGGAATCCCTGTTCCGATACAAGAATGGCAGCGGGCTGAGGGACCGGTTCAAGCCGATCTACAATCGGCTCGTTCTCCAGGCCCTGCGCTGGTTTGGCAGCAGCGCGCTAGGCAATTTTTTCAGCCATCGCGACCGGCGCGGTCTCGATATCTACGCCGACGCGGACATGGTGGTCACCACAGGGGGAACCTATCTCGTCGAGAACTACAATCTCGAACGACGCCTCAATCAGTTCAGGCTCGATGCCGTATTTGGCAAAGATCCGGTCTTCTTCACGCAATCCCTCGGTCCGTTCGACAAAAGTTACAACCGCCAGGAGCTCGGCCCGATCTTTGACCGCAGTCCGCTCATCCTGCTGCGCGACGAACCGTCGCGGACCCATATCCGGGACTTGGTGAAGGATCTCGGCAAGTGCCACGTGGTGGCCGATGCCGTATTCGCCTTGGCCGATACCGACAGGATCGGCAAGCGTCTCGCTTCCAGCCAGCCGCCGGCGTCGACGGGTCGCGTCGCTATTTCGGTCCGCCACTGGAACTACGTCAGCGACGGTGAGGGCGGCATGCGCCGCTATCTGGATTCGGTCCGCGAGATCGCCACAATTCTTGTCAGGGACCTTGGCAAGGAGGTGACCTTCGTCTCCACGTGTCAGGGTGTGCCGGAATATGCCCATGACGATTCCAAGACCGCGCAGGCCATCGTTGCCGAGCTCGATCCTGAGATCGCCAGCCACGTGACGGTGGACGCTTCGTTCCACACGCCGGACCAGTTGATGGCGCTGGTGAAGGGCTTCGACTTCGTCGTCGCGACGCGCATGCATATGATGATCATGTCGCTTTGCGTCGGCACGCCGGTGCTGCCGATCGCCTACGAGTTCAAAACCAAGGAAGTGGCCAAGCGAATCGGTGTCGACGATGTGCTGCTCGACATCGACACCGTGACGCCCGAAGAGGCGCGCGAAAAGCTCGGCCGGTTTGCGGGAGATCTCGACCGCTATCGCAAGACAAGCCTTCAGGCCGTGCTCGAAGAACATGCTTCGGCAATGTCGGCCACAAACCTGCTGGCGCCGCTGATCGCCGGCCGCTCAGCGGATATTGCGCGCGGCGTTGGACAGGGTGGTGAACAAAGCGCGTCGCGACTGCGGGACGGCAAGCATGAAAACGAGACCGATGCCGTAGTTGAGGGCAAGCGCCAAAAAGACCGCGAGCAGGTCTGACTGGCCCGTTAGAGACGCCGGCAACCACAGGTACAGGAACCAGGCAAGCAGGGACGAGGCGATGAAAAGCCCCTGCATGAGCAGGAAGTCGGCCGCGGTCACCGGACCGACGCGATGGACCAGTAGCGCCAGCACGGGAACGCGCAGCACGTAACCGCTGATGGCATAGGCCGCGGCAACGCCGACGGCGCCCCAGTGCAGGCCGACGACGAAGGCAGCGACGGTCGTCAGCGACGAATAGATGCCCCAATGGAACATGGTCTTCGTCTTGCCCTGACAGATGAATATCCATCCCGTCGTGCTTGAAACGGACTGGACCAGGCTGGCGATGCCCAGCCAGGCAAAGATCGGTGCGACCGGTGCCCAGCCCGCGCCGAAGAGAAGTGCGACGATCTGATTGGAGGTCAGCGTCAGCGCCGCGATGCCCGGCATGGTAACGGCCGCCAGCATCCAGTTGGTGCGCACATAGATATCGCGAAAGCGGGCCTTGTCATCGTGGATGCGGCTGAGCAGCGGCACCATGACCCGTGTCAGCGGCTGGTTGATGTTCTGCAGCGGGAACAACAGGAGCTTGTAGGCGCGGTCGTAATAGCCGAGTTCGATCGCACCGGAATATTTTCCGATGAGAATGTTGTCGAGATTGCGCGAGAAGAAGTTGGCGAGGTTGAAGCCGGTCAGGTTGGCGCCGAACGACAATATATCGGCATCGACCTTCAGGTCCGGCCGCAAAGGCGTCCAACGCGCCACCAGCCAGGCGGCAGCCAGGGCGATAGCTGCCGAAACCGCCGGGCCGATGACCAGCGACCAGTAGCCCAACCCCGCATAGGCCGCGATCGCGGCGGCCAGAAGTCCGGCGGCGGCGCTTATCACGTCGTTCAGTGCGAGCTGGCCGAACTGCAGGTGCCGGTTCATCAACGCCAGCGGCACTGCGGCCAGACTGCCGAGAAGCAGCGGCAGGGCGGAGCCAAGGGTGATGCCGGACATACGTTTATCGCCATAGAATGCGGCGATGGCAGGCGCCAGGCCGGCCACTACCACGGCACTGCCCAGCCCGACGAGCGCGCTGATCCAGAACACCTGGTTGAGCTGCTGGTTGCTGATGTCCTTGCGCTGAACCACAGCCTGCTGCAGGCCCAGATTCTGAAGCAGCCCGACGAAGGCGACGATCGGCCCGACGGAAGCCACCAGACCGAAATCCTCGGGGATGAGCAGACGGGCCAGCACGATGACGGAGAGAAACTGGATCGCCATCTTGAAGCCCTGGGCGCCGATGGTTACTAGCCCGCCGCGCAGGGCGACACGACCGAACTGGGGGGGCGGATTGGCGTTCATGCAAGCGACCTCGTTTCGCCAAGCCGCATGGCGATTTCCACGAAATGTTGGTTCAGCAGATCGGAGTTGAACTCCGCCTCGATCTTCTTGCGCGCCGCGAGAGCGATCCCTTCACACGGCTTCGGATTCTCGGCGATCCAGGCAAGCTTGCCGGTCAGCGCCGCAACGTCCCGCTCAGCCACGAGAAAACCCGTCTTGTGATCATCGATCAGTTCAGGGACCCCGGAATGATATGTGCTGACCACCGTCAGGCCCGCGGCCATCGCTTCCATCAGCGAAACCGGAATGCCTTCCAGATCGCCATCGCGGGCGCCGACGCTGGGCAGCAGGAACACATGCGCATCGCGCAGACGCTGTTTGACTTCGCTGTGCGGCCGGGGCCCAAGAAAATTCACCCTGTCGGCAATGCCGAGCTCTGCGGCGATCCCCTTCAGCTGCTCGAGAAGTTCTCCGCCGCCGATCACCGAGTAGATCCAGTCTCGCCGCGGCAGGCCAGCAAGCGCGCGAAGCGCATATTCGATGCCCTTCTTTTCAGTCAGGCGGCAGACCGAGATGAAAGAGAGCGTAGCCTGCTCCCATGAACGCCACCGATAGTCGATGTCACTCGGCCGCACCCCCATATGGTGAACCACAACCTGCTCCGGCGATGCACCGACCTCAATCAAGGCATCGCGGAAAAACGCATTCACCGGCAGTTGAAGAACGCCCTTTTCGAACACAATCTTGTAGCGCGCGAGCGTATTGTCATGCAGCGGTTCGCCGACATCACGGCCGTGAAATATCGTCACCAGGGGAGCGGAAATCCTCCCGCGCTTGATGGCGCGGGCCACGCGCATGCCGTTGTTGCCGAAATGGGCAACGATGACGTCGGCGCCCTGCAGTTTTCGCGCATGAGCAATGTCGATGGCGGTCGAGAGCTTGTCCCAGAACCTGCCGGACCATTTCCTGAGCAGCGGGCGATAGCGACCCAGGCCACCCCACCAGCATACGACCTTTCCTGGCAGCGCCTGCCAGCGCGGATCATCGATGTTGCTGTCCCTGCCGAAGGACGTCTCGTTGCAGACGACGGCGACTTCCATGCCGCGCTCAAGGCATCCGGCTATCTGGTCGAGAACAAAGGTTTCGGACAATGAAGGGAACTTGTCGACTACGAAGCAAATCTTCATCGGCAGGATGCGCTCGTGCGGAGAGCCGGTGTGCCCTTGACAAAAGCCGGGCCGAAAACAGGGTGCCGGAGGCACAAGACATGCAGCATGGAACTCTACCGCTGTTGGCCCACCCGCAGGAACGTTAGTACAGGTCTTGCTGCACTGCAACATTTTTGGTGCAGTGTAGCAAGATTTCCCTCAGCTTGGCGTGCCTGCCGATCAAACGCAGAGGAGCAGTGTCAGCCGGCAGATGAAGGATCCGCCAAGCCCTCGGAAACGCCGACATGACCAGTGGGTGCATGCGCAGGGCTCGATGTGGCCAGTTGGGTGACGATCTGCGCAAAACGTTCATTCAGAACATCTGCGTTGAAGTCCTCCTCGACTTTGCGGCGTGCGGCAAGCGCGATACGCTCGCATTCGGTCGGGTGCTCCGCGGCCCAGGCAAGCTTGCCGGCAAGCGCTGAAATATCTCGCTCGGGCGCAAGCAACCCCGTCTCCCCATCCTTGATGAGCTCCGGGATTCCCGAATGATACGTGCTGACCGCAATCAATCCGGCGGCCATGGCCTCCATGAGCGCGACCGGAATGCCTTCCATATCCCCGTCGCTGGCAGTGATACTTGGCAGCAAAAAGAGATGCGCCATGCGAAGCCGTCTTTTCACCTCTGCGTGAGGGAGGCTGCCGAGGAATGTTACGCGACCAGCCAAGCCCAGCTCTACGGCCAGCTTCTCCAGATTCATCCGCAGAGGACCGTCGCCAACAATGTCGTAACGCCAGTCTAGCTGCGGCTGGGAGGCGTTGAGGGAGGCCAGGGCTCGCAAGGCGAACTCGACGCCTTTCTTTTCGACCAGGCGGCAAACCGTCGTCACGACCAGTTGGGTGCCTTCCCACGATTCCCAGCGATAGCCGATTTCGCGGGCGTCAATTCCCATATGGTGGACCGTCGCGCTCGCCTGCGACAGGCCGGCTTCCAGCAGCATCGTGCGGAAGTAATCGTTGACGGGCAGGTTCAGGGTCCCATGCTTGATCAGCCCGGCATATTGTGTCGCGAGCACTGCCTGCCGCGCCGGGATCGCCACGTCCGCGCCGTGAAAGATGGTTATGATCGGTGGTTTGAGCACCTTCCATTTCTTCAGTGCGGCTGCTCTCTCGCCGTTCTGTCCGAAGTGGGCGACAATCACGTCGCAGCGGTTCAGGCGGCGTGCAAAGGCGATGTCGAGAACGGTCGAGGCCTTGTATCGCAGACGCGGCGGCAGACGTTGTACAAATTTGCTGATTCCAGCGGCCCATCGCCACCAATGTCGGGTTCTGGCGAGCAGCGTCGCCATCGGCTCGCTTTGCCGGTCAATTCGGTGGTCACCTTGCATCTTTTCGCAGACGACTTCGACCTGAAAGCCCCGCGCCAGCAGCCCAGCCATCTGGTCCACGACGAAGGTTTCCGAAAGCAGAGGGAATTCGCCGACGACAAAGCCCACGCGCATGACCCGCCCATAAGGTTGGGGCTTGCTCGAACCAAGCGGTCCATATCGCACAAGCCCTAATGTAGACAGGCAGAATACACGTTGATTGCTGCAGTGCCACAAAATATTGCACTGCAGCAATTAAAAGTGATCCGGAGGGATAGGCGCACGACCTGGCTAACGGAAACTTTGCGCGACCACGGTCGTGCAGCGTCTCAGCTGAACTGCAACACGACGCGTTTAGGCTGCGCGCTCCAAACCGACACGTCTTGCGCGGTCGAGAACGCCCATGAACGTTGCGAACTGGCTGTCGGGGTTCATTTGCCGCCGCTCCGAAAACTGACGTGCTGTCGCTGACAGCCGCTTGTACTCGGCCTCGTCGCTCCACAGCCGCCTGACCGTTGCGACCCAGTCGGCGAGCGGGGCGTCGTAGTCCAATACCACGCCGCCGGCGCCGATCGCTTCCGGCAGACCGCCGCGCCGCGAGCCGACTACGGGAATGCCACTACAATGCGCTTCCGAGGCCACCCGGCCCCAGGCTTCTTCCCATTTGCTGGGCGCAAGCAGGATTTTCGTGCGGCCGTAGACCGTCTTCATGTCGCTGGTGCGGCTTTCCAGCTTGACGTTCTGGAGGGGAGAGATTGTTGCTTCGATCCGGGCTCGATGATCGTCGTCGAGCTTCCAGCTTTCGACGAACAGGAACGGGATCTCGGGACAGGCGGCGGCAATGCGCACCGCAAGATCGAAGCCTTTTTCCTCATATGGATTGATGAGCGTGACAAATTCACCGGTCGTCGGTGTGCTGTAGAACGCGGGATTGATGGTCGGCGGAATAACCGTCGAATCGATATCGAATTTTGCCTTATAGGCGCGCGCGGTGAACTCGGAGTTGGCGATATAGACCGCCGAATGGAGCTCACGCAGATCGCCGGCCAATTCGTCGAATTCGACATTCCTCAGATAGACAGTCAGCGGCACGCCAAGCCTCTGCAACTCTCTGCCGATCGGCACCGAATTGTGGCACTGCACGACCGCGACATCCGGCCTCAACTTTTTGACGGCGAAGTCGGCCGCTTCCCAGGGGAACCACGCCCGTACAACCGGATAGCCCGGGAAATTGTCGATGACCGCGCGCTGACGAAGGAGCTTCATCTTGGCGCGCGCCCTGAAGCCGAACATGCCGTCGCCGAACAGGGCTGCCAGAACGGATGCCTCGTGACCGTTTTCGCGCAATTGCTCGACCAGGTGGTGGGTGCTCGACTGGACGCCCCCGCTGAATTGCGGCGTGTAGCCGGTGCCGCCTGCAAACAGAACTTTCATGAACCTGGCTCCGCGTTGTGCCGCCCTGCCTTCACGCCGCCATCCTGCCGATCGAGAAATACTCGATGCCGTGACGGGCGATGACCTTGGGATCATAGAGGTTACGGCCATCGAAGATGACCGGCGTGGTCAGGGCATCCTTCACCGCGTCGAAGGACGGGGCGCGGAAACTCTTCCATTCGGTGGCGATCAGCAACGCGTCGGCGCCGCGCAGTGCCGCCTCCTTGGTGCCGCACAACAAAAGGTCGTCGCGCAGGCCGTAGATGGCCTGGCATTCCTGCATCGCCTCGGGGTCGTAGGCCTGCACATTGGCGCCGGACTGCCACAGCGCCTCCATCAGGACGCGCGCCGGCGCCTCGCGCATGTCGTCGGTGTTGGGCTTGAAGGCGAGGCCCCAGAGCGCGAAGGTCTTGCCCTTGAGACTGCCCTTGAAATAACGGTGCACCTTGTCGAACAGCACCGACTTCTGGGCATTGTTGCGCTCCTCCACGGCGCGCAGCAGCTTGGCGTCGAACTTGACACCTTCGGCGGTCTTGATCAGCGCGCGGACATCCTTGGGAAAGCACGAACCGCCATAGCCGAGGCCGGGATAGATGAAGTGGTAGCCGATGCGCGGATCCGAGCCGATGCCCTTGCGTACCTCCTCGATGTCGGCGCCGAGTTGCTCGGCCAAATTGGCCATTTCGTTCATGAAGGAGATCTTGGTCGCCAGCATGCAGTTGGCGGCGTACTTCGTGAATTCGGCGCTGCGCACGTCCATCACGATCATCTTCTCGTGGTTGCGGTTGAACGGCGCGTAGAGCTCCCGCATCACCGCCTCGGTGCCCTCGCTGTTGGTGCCGACAATGATGCGGTCAGGCTTCATGCAGTCGGCGACGGCGGAACCCTCCTTGAGGAACTCAGGATTGGAAGCGACGTCGAAAGCCAGGTCCTGGCGCCCGCGCGCCTTCAGCGTCGCGGCGATTTTGGCCTTCACCTTTTCGCAGGTGCCGACCGGCACGGTCGACTTGCCGACGACGATCTTGGGACCGTCCATCTCGCGGCCGATGGTCTCGGCCACCGCCAGCACATATTTGAGGTCGGCCGAACCATCTTCGCCGGGTGGCGTGCCGACCGCAATCATCTGGATCTCGCCATGCTTGACGCCGGCGGCGGCATCGGTGGTGAACTTGATGCGGCCGGCGGCGTGGTTCTCCTTGACCAGGGCCTCCAGTCCCGGTTCGAAAATCGGCACCAGGCCCTGGTTGAGCCGCTCGACCTTCTTTTCATCGACATCGACGCACACCACCTGGTGCCCGACCTCCGCCAGCACCGCGGCCTGCACGAGACCGACATAGCCAATTCCAAAGACCGTCAAATTCATTCGGGTTAATTCCTGTTCACGCCCTTTGGCCTTATATAGCCGGGCCGGTTCAGATCTACTTTATGCTGCTTACACTGCATGCCAGCAATTCCGGAAACTGGCACGGCTGGCCGAGCGCGGTGAAGGCGACGCGCTGCACCTGCATCGTCACCTGGCGGCCGGGGTCCGAAAAGGCGCCCATCCAGTTTTTCAGCGTGTCGCTGCCCCAGAGGCTGAAGAATATCTTCTGCGAGTGGGTCGGCAATTGCTCGGGATTGGTCACTTCCTGGACCAGCTTGCCGTTGACGTACCAGCGCAGCCGGTCCTTTTCCCAGATAAAGGCATAGTCGTTGAAGCCCTTGTCGGCGCCGCCTTCGACCTCGGCCAGCTTCTCGTTTTTGGGTTTGCCGGCGATGTAGCTGTTGACCTGCACCTTGGATGTATCCTTGGTCAGCACCTCGAAGTCGATCTCATACCAGGGCTGTTTGTCGGCAGGGCCGATATAGGTGAAGAAAGCGGCGTTGAGACCGGATCCGGTGTCGGTCTTCATCCGTGCTTCATAGGTCCCATAGCCGAAGCGCTGCTTGGTCTGGATCTCGGCGCAGGCGAACTCGCGGTCCTTCAGTTTGCGCTTTTCGAAGCCGAGCGTCAGCATGTTGTCGGAAACTTTTACCAGGCTTTTCGACCAGGTGCAGTTCTGGTGATTGCCGTTCGACCAGCCGTCGGAGACATACCAGCGCGAACGATCGAAACTCTTGAAATCGTCGACGAAGGACGGTGCGCTTTGCATCTCCGGGGAGGCGTCCTGGGCGCGGGAGGGGTGCGCGGCGCCGAGCAGAGCTGCGGCTGCCGCCAACAGAAGCGCACCAACGGATAGAAGACGCGTTGGGAATACAAGACGCATTGGCCGATTTGGCCGCGCGGAAATCATGGCATCGATTGCCGCCATGGGCGTCGTCTTCGGATCTGCGTTCATATCAATTCACCTTTGTGCTGTTCCGCCCCAACCCAAAGTCACCGATTGGCCCACATTGCTAACGGGCCGATCCCGATCCTCCGTCCCCGAACTTTCTCTTCTGTGTCTCGTGTGACCGTGTTCAGCCGAAGCGACCTGCGGGTTTGACATATTCGCCGTGCGAATCAGAACCCTGGCCATCCTCGCCGACGATCGCGTCGAGCGAATGACGCAGTTCCTTCATCCGGCTCGTCTGGCGCACCAGCTCGGCGATGCGCTGTTCGCAGTTCAGGATGGACTTCGTCAACTCGCCGACTTCCGACAGCTTGCTTGCCGACGCCGAGCCGTTCTCCATCGACTCGACCAGGAAGGCCGCGTTGGTGGACTTCGACCGGTAGCGGGCCTCCAGCCCGGTCTTCTCGGCCGCAATCTCGGCCGTGATCTGATCCAACAGCTTTGCCAGACGGTCGAAACGCGCCAGATCGGTCTGCTTGTCGCGCGCTGGGTCCCTGGACCTGAAGCCGAAAATTGAAGCCATCCGGTTGGCCTTCCAAAATTGCTGCACCGCAACATACAGTGCCATCGTCGGGGCGTGTAGGCAACCTCCGAGTTTCAGAAAGGCAATTTTTTCAGCCTTGCGGCCGCCGTCCCGGACCTGGCGGAGCCTACTTTTGCGCCGCCGTGCTGGTACCGGCCATGAGGAAGCGCAAGGGCGGCACCGG
Organism: Mesorhizobium sp. P170090; assembly: GCF_057786115.1. Lineage (NCBI taxonomy): Bacteria > Pseudomonadati > Pseudomonadota > Alphaproteobacteria > Hyphomicrobiales > Phyllobacteriaceae > Mesorhizobium > Mesorhizobium sp. P170090. The sequence continues at coordinate 1,347,126 of NZ_JBYNWH010000001.1, read as the reverse complement.
CTGCTGCCGCGGGGGCAGACCGGCGTGGCGAAACAACGCATCGAGCTTGTCGGCGGCCACGCCGACAACGATGGGAATGAGATTCGACTGGCTGGCCAGCGCGTAGGCGGCGGCAGACGCCATGCCGCGCTCGGCCTTCACATCGAGAAAATTGCGCAGCCGGTATTTGTCACGCACATGCCGCTCGTGCTTGCGCAGCAGGGCCTTGGAGCCTTCCGGCAGGCTGTCGATCTTGAGCAGTGCCAGATCCGCATCGGCGAGGCGCTTCAGATCCTGTGTCTTGTGGCGCCCGCTCAGCGAATCGGCGCGCACGATCGCGCCATAGCCGCAGGAACGGATGACCTTGAAGCGTGCGCCAAGGGCAAAGGCGCGGGCGTACAGTTCATAATCTTCGCCGAGACGCAGGTTCTCGTCGTAACGCAGCCCATGCCTGTCGAGGAAAGCTCTTGATATCACCGGCTTGAGAAAGCCGAGTTCGCCGCGCTGGACACGCCGTCTGGAGATGTTGCCCTCGATGAACCGCTCGAAGTCGAGGAATTCCGGGTCCGCCGAAAAGGACGGGGCGACGATCTTAGAGACGTCGGTCGCCGTATCGTCACGGATCAGCATGATGTTGTCGGCGGCGAAATCCCAGTCGGTGCTGGCAAACAGCTGGCGAAACCGTCCCTGAAGGAAGAAATCGTCGGCGTCGAGAATGCTGATGAAAGGCGATTTCGACCCGGCAATGGCGGCATTGCGGGCGAAGGACGGGCCGCGATTGACGTCGAGCCGGATGACCGAAAGCCGACCGCTGCCATCGTCGGCAGCGCTGGCCACTTTTGCGGTGTCGTCGGTGGAGGCGTCGTCGACGACAACGACTTCCGCCACCTCCGGCTCGCGCAGCGCCGAGGCGATGGCTGCGGGAATGGTCCGGGCCGCGTTGCGCGCCGCGATGATCACGCAGACCCGGGATTCTGTCATGGACATAGGATGGCCTTTCGATTGCGTAAAGTGTCGCGAGGCCCCTCGCCCTCCCGGCGCGCGGCGCCGGACCCCGATCCATCCTCCCATGATCCATCCCCAGCGGATCGGGACGGAACGTTTTCTGCCTGCTGCATGACGACCCTCATCGTCACCGGCTTTCCCGCTCGAAAATCCGCCGGCTGAGGTCGGCTGACGCGGCCCAGCCGGCCTCGGTCAGATAGCGGACAGGTTCGCGGCCGCACAATTCCCACAAAACGGTGCGCCGTTGCGGCCATCTGAGCGACGACAGCCACGGCGCGATGACCATGTGGAACAGGTCTTCATTGCCGATGCGTGACAGGATCCTGGTGGCCCGATCCGACAGCAGCGTGCCGGCGCCACCAAGCAGCACATCGGCGGCGCGCAGGCCCAGCAGCAGGGTGTCGGCCAGCCGCTGCTCGGCCGCGTAGTCGAGCACAGTCTGCTGCTCGGCCTCGCTCAGCCGACTGGCAGCGGCCCGGATATCGCAGACATAGCCCGCGCATGGCTCGCGGTTGAACAGCGCCTTTGCGACACTGATGCAGGACAGAAGCAAAGTGTCGGAGGCCGAGATGAACGGCACGCTGGAGCCGGCGATCGCAAGCGCGCGCTTGCGGCGCAGGAACCCTTCCGTATCGCGCGGGCTGGGCGATCCCGGCTGCTGGAGCCGGTAATGGAGATCGACGGTGGACAATTTCCGACCTTGGCTGCGAACCATGTGCTGCTCGCCCAGAAAGCGCACCCACCAGACGGAGCGGGACTTGCCGGCGACCTCGTAGCCGATCGAGCGCAGCGCATCGCGAGCCCTAAAGAAGCCGGCCGGCGACACCAATATGTCAACATCTCCGGACGGCTTCATGAAATGGTCGCCATAGAGCAGTTGCTGCTGGAGGGGCCCCTTCAGGAACACGAAATCGATGCCGCTGCCGCGCAGCGCCTTGTCGATGGCCATCGAATCCATGATGCCGGACGAGTTCATCGCAATCGTGCGCCGGCGATAAGTGTCGAGCCACTCGAGCAATCCCGGCGGCGTCTCGCCCGCCGGTGGGCGCGACAGCGCCTTCAGCATGAAGGTGGCGACCTTGTTCAGCCTGGCGATGTCGCAAACATCGGCAACGGAGATGGCCGGTGCAGGCGCGGCGCTGGGGCTCGCCCCGGAGGCGAAGAACAGCCGCAGGCACGCCTGCACATAGGCCACTTCGTCGGCGCAGCCAGCGGCGCGCAACCTTTGGAAGGTCCCTTCCTGCAAGGCCATCTGCTGCAGCATCTCCGCAAAAAATTCGCCAGGCGCGTTATATTGCAAGTGCGAAGCAAAGCATCGCCAAATTCATGCGCCGCGTCCAGTTTTTCCTTTGGCGCCAATTTCCTGCAACCTGAACGTTTCGCAACACAGTCCTAGATGCAAGGCGCCGCCTGATCGGGGCTTGTGACGGGTACGTCAGCAACAATTTTGTGGGAATGCGCCAGCGCCCAAGTGAAGAGCATTCGAAGGAAAATTTAACGTAATTAAATCAGATACTTAGTTGATGGCCTCGGACACTCTGCTGAATTCTCCTGGGATGTGAAAATGCAAAGCGCTTTGATCACCATTGAAGGGAGTCGCAACCGAGAATTGATTAACGGCTGGTAAATCAGGCTTGACTCATAAATGCTGCCATGCAGCTATTGCGGTGCAGCAATAGCTCGCTGCCGGCAATCGACAGGCCGCTTCCAGTCCACAAGTGGAGAGTAAATTGGAACAGAATGTTGAAAAGCATGAGTACGAAACCCCTAGCCTGACGGTCCACGGCTCGATCGAGACCATCACGCAAGGCGGTAGCGGTACTACGGCACTCGACGCCTCGTTTCCGGCACATACGCCGGTCGGCGAACTCACCTTCTCCTGAGTATTCTCTCGTTGGGGTGACAAAGTCCGGACTCTGCAAACAGAGCGCACTAAGGAGAGTCGGGGGTCAAACCCCGGCTCTCGCGTCTTTGTCCGGAATTGCCGAAGCGTTGGTTGTGAGCGAGGTTTAGGAATGGACTGGAACCCCACGGACCATGATCGGATGAGCGCGAGCAAGGATGCCGTGGCCTGCGAATTCGGCAACGGCCTGGCGCTGCTCGATATGAGGTCCAACATCTATTACAGCCTGAACAGCGTCGGCGCCTATATCTGGGAGCTGATCCAGGAGCCGCGGCCGATTTCCGAAATCCGCAGCGCCGTGCTGGATCGCTACAATGTCGATCCGGAACGCTGCAAGGCCGATGTCGATGGATTGTTGAAGGGCTTGGCGGACGCCGGGCTTGCGAGGCTCCATGATGAGGAACTTGTCTAGAGCTTTCTCACTTAGCGGGCCGGAGATGCTCTTTCTCGCCCACTGCCTTGCGGTGGTCGTGGCGGTGCGGCTGGGGCTGACGCTGCTTTCCTACAACAAAGTGCGCCGCATGGTGACCCGGCTCGACGCGCGCGAACCAGCCGACATCGGCGATCTCAGGCGTGTCGCCTGGGGCGTGGCTGCGGCTGCCCGCCTGGTGCCTGGCGCAAGCTGTCTGACCCAAGCGCTTTCCGGCCAATATTTGCTTGCCCGCCAGGGCAACGCCTCAAAAATCCGCATCGGCATCGAGCGCGATACCGGCACCGAGTTGAAGGCGCATGCCTGGCTGGTCAGCGGCGACCATATCGTGCTCGGCGGCTCGCTTGGCGGGTTTAACCATCTCGTCGACCACGGCCAGTGAGCGATGAGCGGCGTCGCCGGAATTCTGCTGAGGCAGGAAGGCAGGCAGGCCGCCGCGGCCGACATCCAGCGCATGCTTGCCCGCATGCAGCATCGCGCGCCTGACGGCAGTTCGTGGTGGATCGACGAGGGCGTCGTTCTTGGCCACGCCTGGCTCAACACCACCGATGAAGCCGGCCCCGGCCCGCTGACCATGGCCGGCGGCAAGCTCGCAATCACCGCGGATTGCCGGCTGGACAACCGCGACGAACTCTTGGCCAGGCTCGGCATCCGGGACAATTCGGTTGCCGACGCCGTGCTTGTGATGCGCGCCTATCTGCGCTGGGGCGAAGCCTGTCCCGAATATCTGCAGGGCGACTTCGCCTTTGCCATCTGGGACGCCGAGCGCCAGAAGCTGTTTTGCGTGCGCGATCATTTCGGCGTCAAACCCTTCTACTACCATTCGAGCGACCGGCGTTTCGTCTTTGCTTCCGAGATCGGGCCGATCCTCGATGTCGGCGGCGTCGACATGCGCATCAGCGAACACCAGATTTCCGGCTTCCTCGCCGGGCTGCCCGACGATCCGCAATCGACTGCCTATGCCGATATCTTCCGCCTGCCGGCGCGCCATAGCCTGACGGTGACCGGGAACCAGGTGGTGTTGCGCCGCTACTGGCAGATCGAACCGTCGCCAAGACCGATGCGGGCGGACACGGCCGAGGAATTCCGCCATCTGTTCTCGCAATCGGTCCGCAACCGCATGCGCGGCACGCCTGCGGTCGGGGCGATGCTGAGCGGAGGCCTCGATTCCTCCTCGATCGCCTGCGTGGCGGGCCTGCAGAATGCCGCCCAGCAAAGACCGAGGCTGCCGACCTTCTCGCTGGTGTTCGAAAAGGGCTCGCCGATGGATGAGCGTCCGTTCATCGAGGCGGTGCTGGGCCAGCAGAAGGTCGACGGCACTTTGATTTCCGTCGGCGACTACGCGCCCTTCGCGGAATTCGAACGCATTCTGGAGGAGCAGGAAGAAACGTTCCTGGCCCCCGGCCTGTCGCTGACCCGCGACATCTACAGGACGGCCGGCGCCAAGGGCATGAAGGTGCTGCTGGACGGCCATGGTGGCGACGAGGTGGTTTCGCAAGGCCACGGCCATCTGCACGAACTCGCCGATGCCGGCAAATGGATGGAGCTGTGGCGTGAGCTGCGCAGCGCTTCCAACACTTATGGCGACGGCATGCTCGGCCTTTACTACAAGTTCCTGACCCTCTACGGGCCTGCCTGGCGCGTCGCGAGAATCAAGCGGTTCGCGAACCGCGTGCTTGGCAAATTGCGGCGCCATCCCACTGGGCGGCCGGCGACGAGCTGGCGCGGCCTGATCAATCCGGACCTGGCGATGCGCACCGACCTCGTCGAACGGTTCCGCAGGGCCGGCTATATGCCGCCCGCGGTCAGCGCCAGCGAGACCTTGACCCATCGCTGGCTGCTGTCGAACGGCATGGTGCCGCACGCCTTCGAGGTACTCGACAAGGCGGCGGCGAATTTCGGCGTCGAGCCGCGCTACCCCTTCTGGGACAAGCCTCTGGTCGAGTTCTGCCTGACACTGCCCGGCGCGGAAAAGCTGAACCAGGGCTTTGGCCGCTCGGTGCTGCGCCGCGCCATGGAAGGAATTTTGCCGCCGGCAGTGCAGTGGCGGCGCGACAAGATCGATTTCACCTCGAACCTGGTCAAAGGCATGCTCGGCAATCACCGCGATCTCCTGGACAAGGTGCTGGTGAAAGATGCGGCGCGGATCGCCCCTTACGTCAACCTGCCTGAGGTGACCGCCGCCTATGGCCGCATTTCCAGCCAACCCGAGGCCGCCACCTTGCCCGATGTCCAGTATGTATGGCGTTCGATTTCGCTATCGTTGTGGCTGCGGCAGGTGCAACAGCGCGGGAGCCCCTGATGATGCCGGCCAACATGCCCCTTGCCGCTGATGAGCGCCATGCAATTGCTGCTCGCGCACAGCACTTCTACAAAGCCTATGGGCTGACGATCGCTTCGCAGATCGAACTGCCTGAGCTAGAGCCGAGCGCGCCGGCGGCGGTCGATGTGCTGATCACGGTCGGCCTGATCGACCTGCCAAAACCCTCGCCCGAGACCGGAACTGCTTTCCGTTTCGAGCCGCGGCAGCAATATCTGGCTTGGCGGACGGTCGGCGCCTTCCTGATCACCGATGCCTGCCGCATCGAGGTGGAGCCGGCGCCTAATGTCGACGACGCGCTGCTGGCGTTTCCGCTGCTCGGTCCGGTCATGGCACTGCTCCTGCACCAGCGCGGCCTGCTCATCCTGCACGCCAGCGCCATTGCCGTCGGCGGCAAGAGCGCTGTTTTCATGGGCGACAAGGGCGCCGGGAAATCGACGACCGCGAGCGCGATGATCCGCGCCGGCCATCGCTTGCTGACCGACGATGTCGTGGCGCTCGATCTCACGGACCGGCCGATGATCGTTCCGGGTTTTCCGCAGCTGAAACTCGCCGCCGATGCGGTCGCCGCGTTTCCCATCCGCCAGGCAGAAATACGCCCGCAGGTGCATGCGGCGATCGACAAGATGCAGCATCGCCTGCACGCCGGATTTGCGGCAGACGCGGTGCCGGCGACCCGGATCTATATCCTCGAGCGCAGCGACAAAGCAGCGATCACGCCGCTGCCAGGCATCGGCGCCCTGCCGGCCATCATCAAATTTTCCTATGTGACGCGTTTCGGCCGTCCAGCCCTGGTCGGCGATTTTGCCACGACACATCTTCGCCAATGCGCGGCCCTGGCCAGCCAGATCGGCGTCTGTCGCCTCGAAGTGCCCACCGGGCTCGACCGTATCGGCGAAGCCGTCGCCCTGATCGAAAACGATCTGGCGGCCGACAAAGGGCCGCGGTGACTGACATGTCCGCATCGCAGATCCTGCGCTTTTCGTTTTACCGCGATGTCGCCGGTTTCGGCGCCGCCATGGCCCGGATCGGCGGGCGCAGGACCTTCACGGCATTGCTGTTCCTGATCCTGGGAAGCCTGACCGAAGGCATCTCGATCCTGCTTCTGGTGCCGCTGCTGCATCTGGTCGGGCGACCCGAGCAGAATTTCGCGGTCAGGTTGCCTGACCGCGACTGGGTGCGCTGGCTGGCTCCGGACGGAACGCTGCAATTGACCACGGTGCTTTGCCTGCTGGTCGGGCTTGTCGCGCTGCAGGCAGCGTTCAACCGCTATAAATCCGTCTACATGGCGCGACTGCTGCTCGACTTCATCAATCGCCTGCGCATGAACCTGTTCGAGAGCATCGGCAAGGCGCGGTGGGGGATATTCGCGCGCATGCGCAGCTCCGATCTCGACCATGCGCTGACCGGCGATATCGACCGCGTGCAGTCGGCGGCGTTCTCGCTACTGATGCTGGTGCAGATCGCCGTGCTTCTGGCGGGTTATCTCGTTGTCTCGCTGTTCATTTCGCCAGTGATGACGGCGTTTGCCATTGTCGTCGGCATCGTCACCTTCCTGGCACTGCAGCCGTTTCGGGCACGAGCCAGCGCCTTCGGCCGGGTCTTGACCAGCAATCGCCAGGAGCAGTACCGAACGGTCTCGGAGTTCCTCGGCGGCATCAAGGTGGCCAAGAGCCTGAATGTCGAGGCGACCTATTACGCGCAGCTTCGCGCGACGCTGGAGAAGATGAAGGCCGACAACATCAACTATGTGCGCAACAGCACCATCGGCACCGCGCTGTTCCAGGTCGCCAGCGTCATTGGTCTGAGCCTGTTCATCTATGTCGCCCTGGTCCGCTTCAACCTCTCACTGGCCGAGATCGTAGTCTTGCTTCTGGTGTTCATGCGCATCGCGCCGCGTTTCATGGACATGCAGATGCAGGCGCAGCAGGTGCTGATCAATCTGCCGGCCTATGCCTCGATGCGCGACATGCAGGCGCGTTTCGATGCCGAGCGCGAGCCGGCAAACCTCGAATCGGATGCCAAGCTGTCGCTCGATGTCGGGCTCAACATCCGCAATGTCTCCTTTGCCTATGAGGCCGGCGGCAAGCCGGTGGTGAGCGATGTGACCTTTGGCCTTCCCGCCGGCAAGGTAACGGCGCTGATCGGTCCGTCAGGATCGGGCAAGAGCACGCTTGCCGACATGCTGCTTGGCCTGCTCGAACCGAGCGAGGGCAAGATCCTGGCCGATGGCGTCGAGATCGGCGCCGCCAACCGCCGGCGCTGGCGCGACCAGGTGGCGTATGTGCCGCAAGACGTGTTCCTGCTGCACGATACGATCGCCGCCAATCTGCGCCTTGCCGCGCCGCAAGCCACTGACGCGGAGCTGTGGACTGCACTGCGCGCTGCGCATGGCGCCGACTTCGTCGAGCGGCTGGAGTTGCGGCTCGACACGGTGGTCGGCGACCGCGGCGTCCGGCTCTCGGGCGGCGAACGCCAGCGCATCGCGCTGGCGCGCGCGCTGCTGCGCAAACCTTCGCTGCTCATTCTCGACGAGGCGACCAGCGCGCTCGACTGGCAGAACCAATCCCTGATCGCCAAGTCGATCGACGGCTTGCGCGGATCGATGACGATCCTGACCATTGCGCACAGGCCATCGATGATCGCCTTCGCCGACTGGGTGGTTGCAGTCGAAAACGGACGAATCGTCGAAGTCGGGCAATATCAGAGGTTGAAAGCGAAGGCCGGCAGCCGCCTGTCGAAAATGCTTTCAGGCGAGCAATCGGAACCCGAGCCGGCCGAAGCAGACTGAGTCCGGCTGCAAGATGATCCGAGGCCGACCTTGCGGCTTCAGACTGCTCAATGCACGCTGCGCCTCGCCGAGAGCTTCTCGCCTTCAACCGCCTTGTCGGCGCCGAGGCTTCTTTCGGCGTCGCGAGCCCTGTCGGCCGATGTCGGCGCGCTCCTGGCGATCATAACATACACCAGCAGGAAATAACCGACTTGGATGAGGACAGCGCAGCCGATGACGCGAAGCACCGTTGTGGTGACCGTCGCGCCGTCGACATAGGACCACACGACCACGATCGCGAGGGCGAAAACCATTCCAATGACGAATTTTGGTAATGACATGTTCGGCGGCCCGTCAACCGGCCCGAGCATGCAAAAGCGATGACTTACCCACCCGAGTATCTCCCCATTCGCCATGCGAGCTTATTTAGCTGCTCTTTTTCGGCCGGTTGCTTCCGGCCTTCCCAACCCATCCAGACTCTATCAGGAATAATTTGCGACTCTATTAAGGCGCGAAACTGACGGCAAGGGCAACCTGCAATAATTTTCGGCTTGGCGGCGGCTTGGACTCCGCCATGCTGCGATGCACACGCAGGGGTGGTGACCTAACTCGTCATGCGCTTTATACTACAGTAGAATCTACAACGTTGAATTAGTATTTTACTTGATTAATTTAGCAAAGCCAGTGATTCGAAAATCAGTTAAAGCCGTTCCCTCTGCGGCAAAGGACGATTTGCCCAAAACCCGCCGAAAAAATGCATTACTTTCCCTACGGTTGCTAATTATTCGTCACAAACCCGCCATAAAGGGCAAAATTTGGGCAAGGAGGGTTTATTATTTAGTCAATTCCTGACGTGACTATTTCAGCCATATGGGAAATTGTGTGTTGCGCTGCAGCATTTTTTTGGTATCGTGGCATAAACCATCCGTTCAACGTATGGAGCTTTTGCATGAGGGACGTTGCCAAGTCGGCCAATGCGGCATTTTCGCATGTCGGCGTAGATTTTCCGCCACCCATCGGCGGGCTGCTGAAGCGCAGTTTCGATATTTTCGGTTCACTTGTCGGCCTGGTGGCGCTTAGCCCGCTGTTCCTGATGGTGGCCCTTCTGGTCAAGCTTTCCGACGGCGGCTCGATCTTCTACGGCCACAAGCGCATCGGACGCGGTGGGCGGATTTTCCCCTGCCTCAAGTTCCGCACCATGGTCGAAGACGGCGAACGTGTGCTGGCCGCCTATCTCGCGGCCAATCCGGAAGCCAACGCCGAATGGATCGCGACCCGCAAGCTGAAGAACGATCCGCGCGTCACCCGCGTCGGCGCCGTTCTGCGCAAGCTCAGCCTCGACGAGCTGCCGCAGATCATCAACATCCTGCAGGGCGACATGAGCCTTGTCGGGCCTCGCCCGGTGGTGCGCGACGAGCTTGAGATCTACGGCAGCGCCGCGGTCTATTATTTGAAGTCGCGGCCGGGCCTGACCGGGCTCTGGCAGGTCAGCGGACGCAACGATGTCTCCTATGACAGTCGCGTCGCGTTCGACCGTCACTATGTCGAGAACTGGTCGCTGTTCGAAGACGTTCGCATCATCCTCAAGACCGTGCCTGCGGTGTGGATGTCGCGCGGTTCCTACTGACCGACCGCAACTGGTCAGCAATCGGGCCGGTACGGCCCGAAGCCAATCCGGTCCAAAGCTATTCGGCGATGGGCCGGTCTCGCATTGCAGCCATAGTATTCTGCCAGGTTCCGAAGGAGGCACTCGGCAGCAGGCCTATCGGGCGGATGGGGCCAAAACGGATCGGAAACGTTCAGTTGAAAACAGACATATCAGCGTATTTTCGCCTTGCCGGCCCGATGCGGCCGGCACGGCTCGTCGCCACGTGCCTCGCTCTGTCGCTCGCGGTTCCGGCCATGGCCGACGAGTACCGGCTCGGCTCGCAGGACAAGCTCAACATCCGCGTCGCCGAGTGGCAGACGGTGGAAGGCACGTTCCGTGACTGGTCGGCGGTAAACGGCGAATATTCGGTCGGTCCAGCCGGCAATTTGTCGGTGCCGTTCGTCGGCGAACTGCCGGCCGCCGGCAAGACCACGTCGGAGGTTGCGACCGCGATCAGCGTCGCCCTGCAGCGCAAGCTTGCCTTGTCGGACAAGCCGGAAGCCTCGGTGGATATGGTGCAGTTCCGGCCGTTCTACATCTCGGGCGAGATCCAGACGCCTGGCCAGTTTCCCTATGTGCCGGAGCTGACCGTGCTCAAGGCGATCAGCATCGCCGGCGGCATCCGGCGCAACGCCGATTTCGGCACCCAGCTCGGCAAGGATCTGATCACCGCCAAGGGCAATTTCGACATTTATGACGACCAGCGCGTGCGGTTGATCGTCAAGCGTGCCCGCATCGATGCCGATCTCGCCGGCAAGGAGAGTTTCGAGGCGCCTAAGGAAGTCGAGGGCGACCCGCGCCTGGCGACAATCGTCGCCGACGAAATGCAGATCCTGATCTCCGACCAGAAAGCGTTGAAGCTGAAGCTGCAGGCGCTTGACGATCTGAAAGGGGTCCTGCAGTCCGAAATCGAGGCGCTGCAGAAAAAGATCGTCAACCAGCAAAAGCAGGTCGACCTGGCGCAGCAGCAGGCGGACAGTATCGGTCCGCTGGCGCAAAAGGGCTTGGTCGCCAACGCACGCCTGCTTTCCTCGCAACAGTCGGTCACCGATCTGCAGGGCAAGATCCTGGACTATGAGACGGCGATCCTCACCGCCAAGCAGTCGGTCAGCAAGGCGACGCAGGATGCCATCGATGCCCAGAACACGTTGAACTCGAGACTTGCCGCCGACCGGCAGCAGGTCGAAGCAGACCTCAACGAAGCCGCACTCAGGGTCAACATGCAACAGGGCCTGATGGCCCAGGCATCGGACCCGGCCACGACCGCCGCCATCACAAACCACAATGAAGAGCCGGCGCTCATCTATTCGCTGGTGCGCGTGACGGACGGCAAGACCAGCGAGATCGACGCCAAGGAAGATACGCCGGTGCTGCCGGGCGACGTCATCAAGGTGAAGCTGGCGCCGACGGCCAGCCAGTAGGCTGTGGGACTACGTCGCGATCCAGCGCTTTCTATCCATCCAGAGCAAAGAATTCCAATCTCCGTCAGGCCCGCCTGGCGGAGATTTTGCTATGTGCGATTTTAGGCCGCGAACCGATACGGCGCGCTGCTTTGAAGGAATTCACGCGGATGTCGCTGCTCCAAAGCCGCTATGCAGTTTTGGGTGACACGCATGGGCTTGCTTGATCGGCGGCCGGACGGCCGGCATGCCCGGGCCAGGCTGGTTCGCCCCTTGCCGCCTCCGCCGGCTCGAAGGCCGGCGACCAGCGCGTGCGGGTGACCGGCAGCCGCGCCAGCTTGAAGTAGCTGAAATACATCAGGAACGAGCCCATGATGTAAGGGTTGAGGATCTCGACCTCGACGAAGGAGCGGATGAGCAGCAGCACCATCACGCCGAAGAGCACCACCGATTCGGCCTGCCATGCCTTGAAGATCACCGTCGAAACGTGACCATAAAGCGTGCGCAGCAAGATCAGCGACACCATTATCGCGCCGGTGAAGCCGAGCTCGACAAGCGCCTCGACATAGGTGTTGTGGAAATGGAAGCCGGTGCGAGTGGTGATGTAGAATTCGTTCCACAGCCGCTCGGCTTCGGCAAAGCCCTGCACCCAATAGGCGGCATAACCGACGCCGAGGATCGGCGAGCGCTGCGCAGCGTTCCAGCCCTGCTCCCAAAGATATGTCCGCCCGGTGAGTGTCGAATCCTTACCAAAGAGGCCAAGCACGAAGTCCATGAGCCCGAGATTGAGCGCAACAACGGCCACCACGACGACCAGACCAGCGCCGACCACGAAGATCACCCGGCGATAGCGCCGCGACAAAAGCTTGGTCATAGCAAGAAGCGCAATCAGCGCCAGGACCGCCGGTATCGAGGCCATCGAGGTGGCGGAATGCGAGACCACCAGCACAAAGGCCGACAACAGCACCACAGGCACCGTTAGTATGAAGCTCAGCCGCCCACGCCGCAGGAAAGTAAGAAAAACGACGGAGAAATAGATGCCAAGCGAGCCGACGAAGCCGACCTGGTTCTTGGAGGCGAAGGCGCCGACGAAGTTGTAGGTGCCGTCAAGCACGTCCTCGGAATAAGCCCCGACCTTGAGCGAATAGAGCAGGACGAAGAATATCCCGATCAGGGCGCCGAGCGTCAGGGTGCGTACGCTGACGGTGCGCGCCGCGACATAGGCGCAGGCAATGTGGGAAAAGTACTGGACCGCGGTTCTGGCGGTGATGCCGGGCGCCTGCGACCAGAAGACGGAGAAGCAGACATAGGCCGCGAACAGCAACGGCAGCCAGGCGCTAGACAACTGCCGCAGGAAGCGCCGGTAGTCGACGAGGATAAGCGGAAGCCAGACGGCGTAGTAGGCCAGGATCAGCACCTGGCCGAAAATGACGGAATAGGAGAACGCCCAGACCGATACGGCCACTGCAAAGGCGCCATAGACCGAGTTCTTCTCGGGGTCGACCAGCAGGGCCTTTGGAATTTTCATCTCAGAGTCCCGGCGACGCGGCCCAAGGTCGGCAAGCCAGACCGGCCGCAAGCCAGCCGGCATGTCCGCAAACAGGGGCGTGCAATAAACGGCATCTCCATTGTGCAGTGCAATATAACCTATCGCACGCCATGCTCAATGGCAAATCCGGTCACCTTGTCTTACATCGGAGCCGTTCACCGTTTTGCGGGAACGACGAACTGCTCTAACCCTTTGTTTTGATGCAATTCCTGTTGGAACCCGTTCACACTTTTCGTGGAATTGCTCCAGCGAACAGGGAGAGGTCAGCCGGTAGCCCACCCAGCACGGCAGCTCTGATCAGGCGAGGAGAACACACTACCACAGCGCCCCGCCGGTGATCTGGATGTTTTCCATGGTGATGCCCTTGGCCAGATCCGAACACAGGAACACGGCTAGAGCCGCGATTTCCTGCGGCTGCAGCATGCGCTGCTGGGGATTGCCCTTGGCGATCTCGGCCATCGCTTCCTCGGCGGTTCTGCCCTTGCCCTCACGCTCGACGACCTGCGCCACGTTGCGGCGCATCAGTTCGGTCTCGACCCAGGTCGGGCTGATCATGACGCAGGTGACACCGTGCGCGGCGCCTTCCAGCGCCACGCAGCGGGTAAGGCCGAGCAGCCCGGCCTTCGAGGCGCAGTAGGCCGGGTTGTCCTTCCAGCCGACGGAAGCCGCCGTCGAGCCGATGTTGACGATACGGCCCCAGCCGCGCTCGATCATGCCGGGCAGCACAGCTCGGGTGACGCGGAACGCTCCGCTGAGATTGGTGTCGACGATCTTGTCCCACAGCGCGTCGGAATGGCCGCAGACCGGCTGTTCTGCGGTGGTGCCCGCGGCATTGACCAGTATGTCGGCCGGGCCGATGGCGGCCTGCGCGTCGGCTGCAAACCGGTTGGTCACCTCGCTGTCGCGGACATCGAGATGGGCGGCACAAACCCTGGTGCCGTGTGCCGACAGGGCCAACCGCACGCGCTCGAGTTCATCGGCGCCGGGATAGTAGGCGGCGTCGGATCTGTCGGCGCCGGCGGGCGCGATGTAGGAGCCGACGGCGACATTGGCGCCGGCTTGCGCCAGGGCCGTAGCAATGGCGAAACCCATGCCGGAAAACCCGCCGGTGACGATGGCGCTGCGGCCGGAAAGGTCTGTCATGGTGGGCAGTCTCCGATGCGACGTACGATGCGTTTATTCATAGTCCGTCGCCGGCTAGGAGCGCTACCTTGCCGGCAACGCGGCCGTAACATCGAGTTTCGCTAAAGCGGTTTGCCCAGCCACTCGCGGTAGAAGCCTTCGAGATCGGGTTCGAAATCATGCACGATCGGATAGCCGGGTGCTGCCGCCTCGACCTCGTGCATGGTGCCGCATTGCGGGCAGATGAATTCGCGGATTTCCATCCATTGCGGATCGGGGATATCGCTGTTGGGATAGATCTCGCGCAGCGCTGCCTCGGTGTTGCGCACGTTGATCGCGGCCTTGAGCTTCCAGTTCTTGCGGTAGTCGCCGAAGGAGTGGCCGCATTCGCAACGGGTGATGCGCTCGTCGCCGCTCTGGCAGATGAACAGGTGATCCGAGACCGGCAGCAGGATCGGGTCCTTCCAGGTGACACGGTCCTGATAGACGGCGAGCATCTTGAAGAAGCGGTCGTCGTCCTTGTAGGCGCTCATGATGCGCTTTGTCTGAGGCCAGGGGAGCTTGCCGGCTGAGAGATCGCCGAGGACTTCCTTGCTGTACGAGGTCATGGCTTTGCTCCCGGCATGAAGATCGATCTGGCGTCGACGGTCCAGAAATCGCTGAAATCCCTGGTGAAGCGCGACGACAGCTTGATCGCGCTGGCATACATTTTCTTCACCTCGGGCGCGAAGTCGGCCTTCTCGACACGGCCGTGTTCGGCAGCGATCCAGTCGGAAACCGGGATCGCCTTGGCCAGACGCTCTCTGCGCATGGCGGCACGACGTTCGACGGTGGCGTCGATATCGGCAACCGGATAACCCTCGGCGTCGTCCTTCAGCACGATGCCGAAAATCTGGATCGCCGCCTGGCGGGTGAGAAAACCGTTCTCGACATCCCAGGCGGTCTTGACCGGATCGCGCTCCAGCACGTCGCCGTAACCGCCGCCACCATTGTAGGAATGGCTGAAGATGTCCCCCGACTTGTGCGGCGAGGTGATGTAGGGGCCTTCGACCACGGCATGGTCGCCGCCGATGTTCTTCTCGTAGTCGGAGACATGCGGATCGATACCTGGGGCATGCGCGAGCGGTTCGCCTTTTGCCGCCAGTTCATGGATGTTGGAATTGCGTACCGCGCGATGCTTCTGGCAGGTCGGCGCGGGATAGCCGCCACACATGCCGCCATTGTCGAATACCCGCGAGGAGTGTTCCGAGGTGTGCAGTCGCAGGTGCGAGGTCTTGTTGATCAGCCAGGTCGAGACGAAGGAACAGCCGCCGCGATATTTGCCGGCGCCCCCTGAATTGGGGACGATCGAGCGGCCGATATAGACCATCGGCATCGATTGTTCCCAGACCTCGATGTTGCCCATGTCGGATTCCGGATTCCAGCCGACATAGGCGGTGTCGAGGCCATCGGCGATGGCCAGCGCGCCGGAGCCGGCGGCGGCGCATTCGAAATGCGCCATGCCGAACGGCGTACCGTACTGGCTTTCGCCGCCCATCTCGATCATCGGGCTGTTGACCTGGCCAACGAAGGCTTCCTCGACGAAGCCGCGCGCGACGAAGCCGCGCGACAAAAGGCGCTGGAACACGCCATAGGCCGGCAGCAGCAGCGCCCAGGATGTGGCGGTCGCCACCATCTCATTGTCGGGGTTGGTCCAGGTGCCGGGCGGCAGCTTCAGCTCGGTCGCCATCCAGGCGCCGTCATTGACCAGGCCCTCGAAATTCATGTGCTGGGTCAAGGTGACGAACATGCCTCCATCCATGCCGGCCGGCGTGCAGTTCATCGAATGGTAGCCCCAGGGCTGCGTGCCCTCGAAGTCCATGGTGATCTTGCCGTCGGTGGTGATCTCCATCTCGATCGGGATGTTGTAGAGCCAGTCGGGATCGCCAAGCAGCTGGAAGCCGGGCTTGCCCGTCGTGACATGGCCGTAGAAGGTGTGGCCACGATAAATGCCGGGCACGGTGAGCTGGCGGGTGCGGGCGAGCTGGGCGCGACGGCCCTCCTCGATGAACTCCTTCGACACCTTCATCCAGTAGTCGAGGCCGATCTCGGAGATCAGCTGCTTGACGCTTTCGCGCATGTCGATGCAGGAGGCGACCTTGGCCTTCTCGTCGAGCACCCAGTAGATCGGCATGCGTAGATTGCGCTCGCAGCGGATGACGTAGTCGCGGCGGATCTCGTCATTCTCGCCGATCTTCTCGGCGCAGACGAACAGGCCTTCGGTGAAGCGCTCCTGCGCCAGGCAGACGTCGCCGCCGGGCGTGATGCCGCCGGCTTCGAGCTCGTGGCAGACCGCACCGGCCCAGCCGACCAGCGTGCCTTCATGGAAGATCGGCACCACGTCCATGACGTCGGGCACCTGCACGGTGCCGATGAAGGCATCGTTGTTGGCAAAGATGTCGCCTTCGCGGATCTTCGGGTTTTCCTCGTAATTGTTCTTGATCATCCATTTGATGAAGCGGCTCATCGTGTGGACGTGGACCATGATGCCGTTGGACAGCGCGATCGCATCGCCCTCGGGCGTATAGATCGCCACCACCATTTCGCCGACTTCGCGCACGCCGGGCGAGGCCGAGATGCGGCGGGCCATTTCGCGGGCCGAGACGCAATAGGCGCGCAGCTTGGTGTGCAGCGTCTCGAATTTCAGCGGGTCCTGGTTGCGTAGCGTGAGCTCGGTGATGCCGTCATAGCAGCCGGTCTCTTCCATCAGCCGTTCTGAATCGAGCAGCCGTTCGCGAAGGCGCAGGGCCGAGGCAGGTCTGTCCAACATGGCGGTGCCCTTTCAAGAATGGGTGTAATGCAGCAGCGTCCACTCATCGACGTGGACACGGTCCTGCGGATGAACAACGAGCGTGGTGGCGGGATGTTCGATGATGGCCGGACCAATCACCTCATGGCCGGGCTGCAGTAGGTCCATCTCGTAGAGATTGGCCTTGTGCCAGCGTCCCCCGATATAGGCCTCGCGCACGCCCTTGTGCGCTGCTGCCGGGGCCGACTTGCCGAGCGGGCGCTTCAAGAGCACCGGCTTGACCTTGTCGGCGGTGGCGATCAATCCGAGCTCGGTGATGGTGAAGCCGGCTTCGCCATAGCGCGAAACGCGATGGTTGACCTTGGCGTAGACCGCCTCGAACTCGTCGATGACCCTGCGCATGTCGTCAGCCGAATTGACCTCGGCAAGCGGTGCCATGACCTCGACATCCTCGAGCTGGCCGGTGTAGCGCATCATCAGGAACGGCACGGTCTTGATCTTGTCTCTGATATGGCCGTCGCTGATCATCTCGTCGACCGCCGCCTTGGTGAGATCATTCCAGACGTCGGTGACCTTCTTGCCGAAAGCGAGCAGCTCGTCATCGCTTGCGCGGGCGCCGATGTCGTGCTGCGTCGAGACCGAATGCCGACGCATGAAATCGGCGGTGGTGCAGCCGAAGGCCGAGAAGGCGGCGGCAAACTGGAAGGTGATGATGTCCTTGAAGCCGATGCCCCTGGAGCAGCCGGCCAGATGCAGCGGACCCGAGCCGCCATAGGACAGCAGCGTGAATTCCGAGGGATGGATGCCCTGGCCGGAAATGACCCGGCGCAGCGCGTTGTTGGCATCGGCTTCCAGCATGTCGATCATGCCTTCGGCAGCCTCCTCGACCCCGACGCCAAGGATGCTGGAGCATTTTTCCTCAAACGCTTTGCGCGCCTTCTCGACGTGCAAGACGACCTTGCCGCCGAGGAAATAATAGGGGTTGAGGCGCCCGAGGATGGCGTCGCAATCGGCGATGGTGGGTTCGGTGCCGCCCTTGGCAAAGCAGATGGGGCCGGGATCGGATCCGGCACTTTCCGGCCCGAGCGAGACCTTCTTGGTCAGCGGGTCGACCTTGAGGATCATGCCGGCGCCGGCGCCGATCGTGTCGAGATGCAGCGTCGGCACGTTGAGCTTGAAACGGTCCATCAGCGGCTCGTTCTCGATCCGCGTCTGGCCGCGCGAGATGACGCCCATGTCGAAGGAGGTGCCGCCCATGTCCGAGCAGATCAGGGAGTCGTTGCCGATGAGCTTGCCGACATAGGCCGCGCCGAGAATACCGCCGATCGGGCCCGAAATCATGGTTTCGTGCAGGCGCGGATGGTTGATTGAGGTCAGGCCGCCAAAGGACAGCAGCGTCTGCACGCCGTATTTGAAGCCGTATTTTTTCGAAACGTCCTCGATACCCCTAAGCTGCTTGCGGCCGCGCGACGTCGCGTAGGCTTCGATCAGCACCGAGTTCAGCCGCGACTGTTCGCGGATGA
This sequence comes from Mesorhizobium sp. P170090, assembly GCF_057786115.1. NCBI lineage: Bacteria > Pseudomonadati > Pseudomonadota > Alphaproteobacteria > Hyphomicrobiales > Phyllobacteriaceae > Mesorhizobium > Mesorhizobium sp. P170090. The sequence continues at coordinate 1,328,689 of NZ_JBYNWH010000001.1, read as the reverse complement.
CCGGGCGGACCTCGTGGCTGGTGTAGATGAGGATGTCGGCGCCGGCTTTCAGCACCTCCTCGCGGCATATCTCGGCGATGCGCTTTTCGTGCACGGGATTGACGTGCGAGAAGATGGTCATGATGCAGACCGCCTCGACCTTGTCGGCAATCAGCTTCCTGGCCGCAATCGCGACTTCATGCTCGTAGAGCGGCAGCACGATGTCGCCGAACTGGTCGATGCGCTCGGTGACGCCATGGGTGCGACGGCGCGGCACCAGCGGATCGGGATGATGGTGGGTCACCGCATGCAGCCGGTCGGCATAGGAATAGTCGGCCCAGGCCTGCAGGCCGCGACCCATCAGGATCATGTCTTCCAGACCCTTGGTGGTGATCAGGCCAAGCCGGCGCCCGGTGCGCGACAACAGTGTGTTGAGCATGCCGGTGCCGGAATAGAGCACGACGTTGACGCCGGAGAACAGCTGCTCCAGCGAGATGCCCCAGGCGTCGGCCGCGTCTTCGGCCGATGCGAGGAAGCCTTCGGCCTCGTTCTTCGGCGTGGTTGCCGACTTGCCGATCTTGAAGTGGCCGTCCTGGTCGACAAGGATCGTGTCGGTCATGGTGCCGCCGGCGTCGATGCCGATGACGATTGGATTGCCGACGATGGGGCTGGTGAGGTTGGGTTGGGTCACGGTCGCCTCAGGATTGCTGTAGGATGGCTCAAGCTAGATTCCTTGGGCGGCCTTGCGCCATATGCCAAAAGACACAATGTCCGCCGGACCGGGATAGCCGAGAAAAGGGCATGCGCATGGGCAATATCTGGGGGCCGCTCGCCAGGGCGATTGCCGCCACCGGTACGGACAGGCATGTCGACTGCCTGATCGACCTGATCGGCGCCGATATCGAGCACGATCTCGTCACCGTGACCCGATATTCGGCGACGCAGACGCCGGAATTCATCAAGCACCGGCGCTTCTCCGACGAGATGGTCCGGCGCTATCTCGACAATTACTACGTCTTCGACCCGTTCTATGCCTCGTGGCGGCGTGAACGCCGGCTGGGCATCCTGCCGCTGAAGCGGCTTGCCGACGACGAAGCCAAACGCGGCCAGTACATAGCCGGCTTCCTGGCGCAGTCGGAGATCTGCGACGAGGTCGGCATCATGCTGGCCGATGGCGGCGACTGGTGCCTCGGCATCTTCCTCGACCGCTCGACCTCCACCTTCAAGGAGAGCGAAATCGCCGTGCTGGACGAGCGGCTGCCGGTGTTCGAGGCCTTGCATGCGCTCGACATCAAGGCGCGCGGCACCGAGTTCTCCCGCACATCGGCGCCGACCGGCCCCGGCGCCTCGCCCCGGCAAGAGCCGACCATTCCTGCGAGCCTGTGGCCGGAACTGTCGCTGCGCGAGCGGGAATTGGTTCAGTTGATCCTGGCGGGACATCCGACCGCCAACATCGCGGAACGGCTCGGCATCGCCGTCGGCACGGTGAAGAACCACCGCCGCCGCATCTACGAGAAGCTCGACATAACCACCGAACGGGAGCTGTTTTTGCAGTTCTTCCAGCATCGGGCAGACGGTTAGTCCGCCATCGATATGGCCGTCAGTCGTGCAATTGCCTGGAAATCGGCGGGCCGACAGTAAAGCCGGAGAATGTTACCTCAAACCCTTCGCGCTGCGGCGAGCAGCACATCATGCCGACATCGACGGATTTGGAGATCGGGAAATAAGCCAGCCGCACCGGCTTCCACTTGCCATCGGTGGTATCAAGATATTGGATGCGGATCGCCTCGGCATGGCGGGTCAGCCGGATGCGCACGCCGTCGGGGCCGGTGGGAATGCTGAGCAGCGACCAGTCCGAGGTGTCGTTGGTGACCACCACCGAAAAGTAAGCCAGCCCGTCGGTGTATTCGATGCCGGCCTTGATCCAGTGCGTTTCACTCAGCCGCAGCATCAGCCCGGCCTGGTCGTAGAGCACCTTGTAGTCGCCCTTGACCGTGACTTCGGCGCTGAAGTCACCCTCGACCGGCCGATACAGGAAATGGCCATTGTCACGCCAGAAACCGTAGAAGGTTTCGCGCCAGAAGTCGGTTTCCCCGGCGGTGCGCACATGCACGATGCCATCGCCGAAGGCATGGTGCGGCGGCGGGTTGAGCCAGGTCAGGTCCTCTTTCGCCGCTGCCATCGGGTCACCCGTCGATCAGCCGGCGAATGTATAGGCTGTCTTCACCGTGGTGTAGAACTCCGCGGCATAGCGGCCCTGCTCGCGCGGGCCGTAGCTCGATCCCTTTCGGCCACCGAACGGGACGTGGAAATCGACGCCGGCGGTCGGCAGATTGACCATCACCATGCCGGCCTCGGAATTGCGCCGGAAATGCGTGGCATGCTTGAGGCTAGAGGTGCATATCCCGGAGGTCAGGCCGAAGGGCGTGTCGTTGGCAACCGCAAGCGCCTCGTCATAGTCCTTGACGCGAATGACGTTGGCTACCGGGCCGAAGATTTCTTCCCGCGAAATGCGCATGGCGTTGGTGCTCTCGGTAAACAGCGCCGGCCGGAGATAGAAGCCGGGCGTTTCGCGATCGAGTCGCTCGCCGCCGAAAGCGAGGTTGGCGCCTTCCTGGCTGCCGATGGCGATATAGTCCTCGTCCTGCTTCAGCTGGCTCGCATCGACGACCGGCCCGATCTGCGTCTTTGCATCGAGCGCATCGCCGATGACGAGCTTTTCCAGTCGCTCCTTGAGCGCGGCGACGAAGCGGTCGTGAATGCCTTCGGTCACCACCAGCCGGGAAGAGGCCGTGCAACGCTGGCCGGTCGAGAAATAGGCGCCGTTGATGGCGCACTCGACAGCCGTGGCGAGGTCGGCGTCGTCGAGCACGACCATCGGGTTCTTGCCGCCCATTTCGAGCTGGAACTTGCGCATGTGCTCGACGCTTGCCGCAGCCACACGTTTGCCGGTGCCGACCGAGCCGGTGAAGGTGATGGCGTTGAGGTCGGGGCTGTCAAGCATGGCTTGGCCGACCACCGAGCCCTTGCCCATGACCAGGTTAAGCACGCCTTTCGGCAAGCCGGCGCGGTGCAGGATGTCGACGATGGTCCAGGCGCTTTCAGGGACGAGTTCGGCCGGCTTGAAGACGATGGTGTTGCCGTGCGCGAGCGCCGGCGCGATCTTCCAGGTGGGAATGGCGATCGGGAAATTCCATGGCGTGATGATGCCGACGACACCGACAGCTTCACGGGTGATCTCGACGCCGACGCCGGGCCGAACGCTGGGTACCAGTTCGCCCGACAGGCGCAGCGTCTCGCCGGCGAAGAAATCGAAGATCTGGGCGGCGCGGATGGTCTCGCCAATGCCTTCGGCCAGCGTCTTGCCCTCTTCGCGCGACAGCGCGCGGCCGATCTCTTCCTTGCGCGCCATGATCTCGTCCGACGCCTTTTTCAGCACGGCATGGCGAACCAGCGGCGCCGAACGCGACCAGGCCGGGAAAGCAGCCTTGGCCGCCGCGATGGCCTGCTTGGCCTGTTCGGCACCGGCCGAGGCATATTCGCCAACGACATCGCCGGTATCGGACGGGTTGATGTTGCGCGAGCCGGCTTCGCCCACCCACTCGCCATCGATCAGATTTTTACGAAACAGGGTCATGTCGCGGTTTCCTTGTATTGGTTCGCTGGGGGTGCCGTATGCCTGAATCATTTATCAGACAAATGACGACACTGTGAGGCCTGACGTCTAGCTGCGGACTGGATAGCCGATGGCGCGCTGCTGTGAAAGCCGCGACCTCAAAACGGACGATATGAAGCAGGCCGCTGTCAGCTCGGAAAAGTCCAGAACAGGCAAGCCAGCGTTGCCGCGGCGAAGATGACGAAGAACAGGCTTCTGAGCAGGATGTTACGGCGCAGCTCGTTCATGGTGAAATGACAGCCGACGATTGCCGCGGCAAACAGAAAGCGCCAGTTGAGCAGCGCCCATAACACACTGCTCTGGCCGAAGGCCCAGCGGGCGACGAGGCAGCCGACAATGGTCGCGAACAAGGCGATCACCGCCCAGAACAGCGCGTCCGCCGCATGGGTGAGCACGATGCCGGCGGCGCGGATCGGCAGGATCATCATCAGCATGGCGCTGAAGAAATAGACGGCGGCGAGCGGCAGGAACGAGCCAGCATCGGCGATGCCGTCCAGCCGCCGGACCCCGATCGCGCCATAGGGATAGCCGTGCCGGGCAACCGCCAGGCTGAGCGCCATGAGCAATGCGGTGAACACCGCGACCAGTGCGAATGTGGAGAGAGCCTTGCTCATGCCGTTCCTTGTTCTGATGCCCGATCCGGGCCGAATCACAAGGAGCGATTTTAGCGCACGGTCCTGAATTGCGCGTCAGCTTTGGTGAGCGCCGATCTTCACCGGTCGCTGTTTTCGAAGGCGCCCATGCCTTGCGCGATCAGATTAGTGGCCATGACCAGCGAGACGATGGCCGCCGAGTTGAAGATCACCACCCACCATTTGCCGCCGGTCAGGAAGCCGTAGCCGTCGGCCACGGCCAGCCCCCAATCGGCTGAAGGCGGCTGGATGCCGAGGCCGAGAAAGCTCAGCGTGGCGATTGAAAAGAAGGCGTAGCCGAGCCGTGTGACCAGTTCGATGAGGATGGTCTCCCTGACATTGGGCAGGATCTCGAGGAACATGATGGCAAGAGCGCTCTCGCCGCCGAGACGGGCGGCGCTGACATAGTCGCGCTCGCGCTGTTCGCGCACGGCGGCGCGCACCGTTCGCGCCACCAGCGGCGCATAGGCGATGCCGATCACCAGGATGACGGTGAGGTTGGACGGCCCGAGCGCGACCAGCGTCATGGTGACGAGCACGATGAAGGGAAAAGCCATCAGCGTGTCGAGCAGCCTGGCGCCGATGGCGTCAATCAGCCCGTCGAAATAGCCGAGCACGAGGCCAAGCACACTGCCGGCGGCTACGCCGAGCAGGGTTGCTGCCGGCGCGACCAGCAGGATGTCACGCGAGCCGACGACGATGCGCGACAGCACGTCACGACCGAGCTGGTCGGTGCCGAACCAGTGCGCGGCATCAGGCGGCGCCAGCATGACGAGGAAATCCTCGGCATAGGGATCGTAGGGCACAAACAGGCTGCCGAACACGGCACAGCCGACCCAGAACAGCAGGATCAGCGAGCCGATGATGACCGAGGGCGGCAGCTGCGAAACAGTCTCGCGGATGCGACTTGCTGCCCGCCACCGCAGCGTACGGCGCTCCGGCAATTCCATCAGTTCCATCATGGCGAGACACGGCGGCGCTGCCGCGGATCGAGCAAGGCATTCACGAGATCGCCTGCCGCGGCCGACAGCACGAAGATGGTCGCCATGACCAGCACGCCGGCTTCGAGCATCGGGAAGTCACGCGACTTGGCGGCGTTGAGCACCAGATTGCCGAGACCCTGTATGCCGAACAGCGCTTCGATCACCACCAGCCCGCCAAGCATGTAACCGGTCTGCGTCGCCAGCACGGCGATGGTCGGCGTCAGCGCATTACGCAGCACGTGCCGGATGAGGATTTCGCGACGCTCAAGGCCTTTCAGGACGGCGGTGCGCGTATAGTCGGCGGCCAGCGCCTCGATCACACCGGCCCGCGTCATGCGGGTGATGTAGCCGGCAAGGTTCAGCACCAGCGGCAGCGCCGGCAGGATCAGATAATAGCCACTGACCCACAGCCCGGCGCCATCGGGAGCAGCGCCGGTGATCGGGAACCAGTTCAGCCACAGGCCGAAGACGATGAGCAACAGCAGGCCGGAGACGAAGTCCGGGACGATGCCGAAGGACACGCCGGCGAGTACGATCAGGCGGTCGATAAAGCGGCCCTGGTTGAGACCGGCGACGATGCCGGCGCCGATGCCCAGCGGCAACAGAAAGACGAGGATAATTCCGGCAAGGGCCGCCGAGCGCTTGAGGCTTTCCAGAACGAAGGGCGCCACCGGCAAACGCAGCGACAGGGAGGTGCCGAAGTCGCCTGACAGCACGCTGCTGAACCAGTGCCAGTATTGCACGAGCACCGGCTGGTCGGCGCCGAGCTGCCTGTTCAGCGCCGCGACGGCCTCGGCATCGGCGAACGGCCCGAGCATGAGGCGGCCGACATCGCCGGGCAGGACCTGCCCGGCGAAGAACACCAGCATGCTGACCAGCCACAGCGTGAGCAGAAGCGAGGCTGCCCGCACCGACACAGTGCGGCCGGTCAGCATCGGATTGTGGTGCCCGGAGTGGCTGGACGTCTCGCAATCATGCCTGGGCGAACGTCACGCGGTCGAGCAGCAGATGCGAGATTGCCGTGAAGCGGACGCCCTCGACCTTCGATGAGACGATCCGGCTGTATTGCGAGAAGTAGCTGATGATCAGCGGCGTCTCGTCGAGCAGCAAGGTCTGGATCTTGCCCGCCGCAAGGCGTTGCGCCTGAAGGTCGCGGGCCTTGCCGTATTCGAGCAGCAACCCGTCATAGGCCGGGTTGTTGAAATGCGCCGCGTTCCAGGCGCCCGAGCTCTTCAGCGTGGCATTGAGGAAGATGTCGGGCGTGCCGCGATGGCCGAAATCGGTGATGCCGAGATTGGAATCGAGCCATGGCGACGAGCCGAACTTCGCCGAGCCATAATAGGCGTCCTGCGGCAGCACGTTGAGTTTGATGTCGATGCCGGCCTTCTTGGCAAAATTCTGGATCAGCACGGCATAATCGGGAATGTCATAGGCGCGCTCGGTGGTCAGCGTCACCGGGAAGCCGTTCGGCACGCCGGCTTCGCCAAGCAGGCGCTTGGCCTCGGCGATGTCCTGCTTGCGCTGCGGCACCGACGGATCGGCCGAGGGGAAGATCGGCGCGAACGGGGTGTCGTTGCCGACAATGGCGCGGCCCTTGAGCAAGCCCTTGACCACCGCCTCGCGGTCGATGGTGAGCGCCAAGGCGCGGCGAATGCGCTTGTCGGTGAACGGCGCCTGGTCGGTCCGCAGATGCACCTCGTCATGCGAACTTGCCTGCACGCTGAGCAGCTTGAAGTTGGGATTGCCCTCGATCGCCAATTCCAGCCGGGTCGTGCTCGGGATGACGTCGAGCTGGCCGGCCTGCAGCGCCAGCACCTGCGCCTGCTCGTCGTCGAAGAACTTGATCTCGACGCGGTCGGGCAGCGCCTTGTCGCCCCAATAGTCTGGGTTGCGCACGAAGCTGGCGCCCTGCTTGGGGCGGAAGGATTCGAGCTTGAACGGGCCGGTGCCGTTGAAATTCTTCTCGAAATCGCCGGCATAGTCGGCCGGCAGTATTACGGCGTTGTAGACGTCGGAGGAGACATAGAAGGGGAAGTTGCTGTTGGGCCCGTCGAGATCGAAGGCGACTGTCTGGTCGTCGACGACCTTGGCGCCGCCCTTGGACAGGATGCCCTTATAGGCAGACAAAGCGGACGAACCGCTGGCCGGATCGACCAGCCGCTCGAAGCTCGCCACCACATCCTTGGCGGTGACGGTGCGGCCGTCGTGGAATTTCACGCCCGGCCGCAATTTGAAGGTCCAGCGGCTGGCGGTCTCGTCGGCCTCCCACGACAGAGCGAGCTTGGGCTGCAGACCGTCCTTGGGATCGTCGAGGATGAGATATTCGCCGACCTGGCTGATGACGCCGATGCTGGCCGGATCGGTGATGGAGACGGGATCGATCGCCTTGGTCGGCTGTCCGAGCCCAACGCGGACCGTGCCGCCGGCGCCGGCAGCGCGCGCCGTGCCGAAACCAGCAGGTCCCTGCGAGGCGGCAAAGCCGGTGAGGCCGATCAAGGCTGCGTATTTCAGCAGATCGCGGCGCTTGAGGAAGCCGGCCTGGTGCTCATCGACGGCGACGTTCCAGATGTCGCCGGACAGATTGCGAAGCGTATCGATGTGGTTGCGTTTGGTCATTCTGAAACCCCTGTCTGAAATGACTGTTGAATGGCTTAAGCGACTGGTTCGCCGTCGAGATGGATGCGGTCGACGGCTTGCGGGTAAAAGGCGATGAGGCCCCTGATCTTGGGCATTTCGGCAATGGGATCGCGGTAGCTCCAGGCGACATCGGGGCTCACCGAGCCGTCGGCGCGCCGGCCCGACCAGTAGGAGGCGATGCCCTTGTAGGGACAGCGCGTCGTGCTGTCCGAGTCGACCAGACGGTCGAGCCTGACATCGTCCGGATGCAAATAGAAACGCGTCGGCAGATGCGTTTCGAACAGCAGCACCGGGCGATGGCTGTCGGCGATCAGTTCGCCGTCGAACCAGATCTGGACATGGCTTGAACTCTGCAGAGCGTCGATGCGGGCGTATGGGTCGCGGGCGTGGACGAAGACTTCTTCCTCCTCCTCGAACCATTGGTCGACCGCTTTCCAGGTGAAGGCGATGCGGCCGGCCAGTGGCGACAGGCTTTCATCCTGCGGCGCGACAAACGACCAGGCCGCATTGGGAGAAGCTTTCGATCCCGTCTCCAGGTCCCAATAGGTGGTTTCGCCGCCGACTGGATGCGGCTGGCGACGCTCGGACGGCTTCAAGAGCGAGCGGTCCACCGAGGAGGCCGGGAAGAAATAGATCGGCAGAAAATGGTTGGAGCGCAGCACCAGGACGTTGCGGCTGTCGGCGATGGTGCGGCCGGCGAATTTGACCCGAATGCGCTTGGGGCTGTGCAGAACATTGATGAGCTGCGGAGCCGTGGCTTCGCGGGGCTGAAGTTTTGGCGCTGCGGTCATATCAGTTGCCCCAAGTCAGGATACGGCGCGCACATTGTCGCGCTGTTCGGCGAAGCGGTTGGCCGGCCGAGCCAGGCCGAAACGATCACGCAGCGTCCCCGGCGCATATTCGGTGGGGAATACGCCGCGGCGCTGCAGTTCCGGCACGACCTGCTCGGCAAAATTCACCCAATCCTCCGGGAGCAGCGGGAACATCAGGTTGAAGCCGTCGGCGGCACCTGCCTCGAACCAGTCCTGCAGCTGATCGGCGATCTGGTTCGGTGTGCCGACGACGGTCGGCACCGAACCGCTGTTGGCGAGCTTGCGAGCGATCTCGCGCAGAGTGAGGTTCTGCTTCGACCATTCCTTGACGCGATTGAGCGAGGTGCGGCCGCCATTGAAGGTGCTCTCGTCCGGCAGCGGCGGCAGCGGGCCGTCCGGCGGATATACGGAGAGATCGACGCCGCTCCAGCTCGAGAGAAGGTCGATGCCGACCCGATCGGGAAGCAAGCTCTGCAGATACTCCTGCCGCTCGCGTCCCTCCGCTTCGGAAGCTGCGACGATCGGCAGGATGCCCGGCAGGATCTTGAAGCTCTCGGGCTTGCGGCCGTAACGGGCGAGGCGCTCGTTGATGTCCTGCCTATATTTGATGCCGTCTTCCTTGGTGCTGTAGATGGCAAAGTGCGCATCGGCATGCGCGGTAGCGAAATTCTTGCCGTCTTCGGACGAGCCGGCCTGGACGATCAGCGGATGGCCCTGCGGCGGGCGCGAGACATTGAGCGGTCCGCGCACCTTGAAGTGCGGGCCCTTGTGGTTGATCGCATGGACCTTGTCGGGATCGGCGAAATAGCCCGATGCCTTGTCGATAAGCAGGGCTTCGTCTTCCCAGCTGTCCCACAGTGCCTTGACGATATCGAGGAATTCGGTGGCGCGCTCATAGCGAAAGGCGTGCTCGATATTGCCGTCGCGGCCGAAATTGCGGGCCTCCTCGTCCATGGCCGACGTCACCACATTCCAAGACGCCCTGCCCTTGCTGATATGGTCGAGCGAGGCAAACATGCGGGCGACATTGTAGGGCTCGCTGTAGGAGCTCGAGGCGGTGGTGATGAGGCCGATATGCCTGGTCACGCCGGCAAGCGCCGACAACAGCGTCAGCGGTTCCAGGCGGGCATTGGCGTAATGGGCTACGCCGCTCTGTACGGAATCCCAGATCGCGACATGGTCGGCGACGAAGATCGTATCGATCCTGGCGCGCTCGGCAGACTGGACGAGATCGCGGTAGAAGTCGAAGTCGAGCACTTCGCGGCCCGGCGCGCGCGGATGGCGCCACGACATGCGATGATCGCCCTGCGGATTGAAGAAAAACGCGCTGAGGATCATGTGGTCGCGTGCCATGCCGGTCTCCTTGCAGAACTGCTTCAGGCGACCGTCGCGATGCCTCGACCGGCTGCGACAATCTCTCCTGAGCGGTGAAAGGTAGATTGCGCTCCAGCTTAATTCGAGTAATTTTATAGAGATTGTGCGGCGCGAAAGCGGAAGCGATTGCCCTCGAAGACCGCGCCGAAAGAAAGTGGTTTCAGCAAGACATGTCGTCATCGGTTCTGAACGTCGAGCAGCTCACCGTCGCCTATGATGAACGCCGGGGATCGCATCCGGCCGTCAACGGCGTGTCGCTCACCATCGGCGAAGGCGAAGCGCTCGGCCTTGTCGGCGAGTCCGGCTCGGGCAAAAGCTCGGTGGCACTCGCTATTCTGCGCTATCTGCCGAGTAACGCCCGGATCGCCGCGTCGGCGCTCGAGTTCCAGGGCCGCGAGATCCGCAATCTCTCCGGCGAGCAGCTTCGCCGGCTAAGGGGCGATCGCATCGCGGCCGTCTACCAGCATCCGGGTGCGGCGCTCAATCCGGCCATGACGATTGGCCGGCAGATCACCGAGACGATCATGCGGCATCGCCCGGTTCGGCAGGACGAAGCACGCACCCGCGCCGCCGAGCTGCTCGGCCGCGTCAGGGTGAGCAATCCGGAGCGGGTGCTCGATCTCTATCCGCACGAATTGTCGGGCGGCATGCAGCAGCGCGCCAACATCGCGATTGCCATTGCGCTCGACCCGTCGCTGCTGGTGCTGGACGAGCCGACGACGGCGCTTGACGCCAGCGTCCAGTCCGAGATCGTCGCCATCCTGCAGGACTTGCGCCGCGATCACCAAACCAGCGTTCTGCTGATCAGCCATGACATCAACATGGTCCGCCGGGCCTGCGATCGGGTGGCCGTGATGCAGTCGGGGACGGTGGTCGAAAGCGGCATCGCCAACGATGTCTTCGAGAACCCTGTTCACGCCTACACCAAGGCGCTGATCGCCTCGATCCCGGCGCTCAACTTCACCAAGCGCGACGGCAGGCTGGCCGAGATGCACACAACCGGCCCGTCGAATCCTGTCCGCAGCGATCAACCGGAAGCCGCACGTCCGATCGCCGTCGCCTGCAAAGGCATCAGCCACGCCTTCGGCTCCCAGGCCGTCCTGCACGATATCGATCTGGAGATAGCCCAGGGCGAGACGTTCGGGCTGATCGGCGAATCCGGCTCCGGCAAGTCGACATTGGCAAGGATCGTGACTGGCCTCCAGACGCCGGACGCTGGGTCGGTCGAGCTGTTCGGCAGCACTGTCGCGCCGCGCGTCGAGAAAAGAAGCCTGAGCGAACGGCGCGACGTGCAGATGGTGTTCCAGTCACCCGACCGCACGCTCAATCCGCGCCAGCGGATCGGCAGGATCCTCGGCCGTCCGCTGCGGCGGCTCGCCGGCTCTGGCCGCAGCGAGGTGAAGCAGCGTGTCGCCGATCTCCTGGCCTCGGTTCGTCTTGCCGCTACGACGGTCGACCAGAAGCCGAGATCGCTGTCTGGTGGCCAGCGCCAACGTGCGGCGATTGCGCGCGCCTTTGCCGGCGTGCCGAAGCTCGTGGTGCTGGACGAGCCAACCTCTGCGCTCGACGTTTCCGTGCAGGCGACCGTGCTCAATTTGCTCAACGACCTGCAGCGCGACAAGGACACCACCTATCTGTTCATCAGCCACGACCTCAGGGTGGTGCGCTATATGGCCGACCGGATCGGCGTGCTTTATCGCGGCCGGCTGGTCGAGACCGGCTCATCCGAGCAGATTTTCCGTGGCCCCAACCACCCCTACACGAAGCTGCTTCTGGCCGCCTCCTCGGATGATACGGCGCCGAAGGCTCCGGCTCAGCTCGACGTCGCGGCACACGATGCCGAGACCTCCGGATGCTCCTTTGCCGCCCGCTGTCCTGTCGCGCTGCCCGATTGCCGAAAGGCGCAACCACCCGTCAGGCAGGCCGGCGACGGTCATCTGATCGCCTGCTGGAGGGACACAGGCAGTCTCTGATTGCGAAGCGGGCCGGCCCAACTGCAAGCCTGCCTTCGAAGAGATGTCCCCCGGCCGATGCGCCGGAGGACAGGCTTGGGAGGTGCCGGACGTCGGCTGAAAATTTCCGGCGCTGGTTTTGGCCAGCGTCGATTTGCCGGCGCCATTGTCGCCCATCAGGCCGAGAACCTGGCCCTCGTTATGTCGAGCGAGACGTTGTACAGCGCGCGGACGGCACCGAAATCCTTCACGATATGTTCGAGACGCGCTAGAACCGGCATCCCATCCTCCCATGCCAATTTGTAAGTTTCTGATACAAATCATCGTTGAAACTTGGGTCAATGGGCATGGGGATGTTGAATGTTTTGTTGCAACGCACCCAACCTTGGGTCTTTCAAACCGCCTAGAAATTCTATTAGTATGACAATCAAACAAATTGTGGAGAACGACGTGCTGGTGTCGACCGATCTTCGGCCGAACGAAACGCGGGCACTTGCGGCGCTGTTTCGTGCCGGCGCGTTGAGCCGAGCGGCGCTCGCACGCGATCTCGGCCTGACCCGGTCGACCACCGGCGCCCTGGTGCTGGGGCTGACGGAAGCCGGTCTGGCGCGCGAGCGGTCGGATGGAGCGGATGACGAGCAGGATAGCGAGGGTCGGGTCGGCCGTCCCGGTATCCTGGTCGAGATCGACGGCAATGGCGGCTTCTTCCTTGGCGCTTATATCGGCGTCAACTGGATCGCAGCCGTGGCTGTCGACCTTGCCGTCGCGCGGCGTGCGAGCGCCTCTAGGGCATTTGCCGGCCCCGGTAGCACGCCCGAAGCCGCGGTCGACATCATCGGGGAACTCGTCGCCGAGATCCGCTCGCAATTGCCTGCGGGCACGCGCCCCTACGGGCTCAATGTCGCCGTGCCCGGCTTCCCCGCCGCCGACGGGATTTCATACCATGCCACCATCCTTGGCTGGCACGGGGTCAATCTGGCGGAGATTTTGCGCACTGCCTTTGGCGCGGACTTTCCAATCCTCTTGGAAAACGATGCCAATGCCGTGGCGGTGGCCGAGACATACCGGTCGCGGCCAGGAAAGGACGACGAGGATGCTCTGGTCATCCTGATCGAGAACGGCGTTGGCGGCGGCATCATCAATGCCGGCAGGCTGCATCGCGGCCGGCTCGGCGGCGCCGGCGAAATCGGTCATCTTCGCATTGGCGACGAAGGTTTTGTCTTCGACGCGAAGCGCCCGGGGCGGCTGGAATCCTATGTCGGCAAGGATGCGTTGCTGGCTCGCTATTTGCACATAAGCGGACTGCGCGCCGGCCTGCATGAGTTTGTGGCGGCATTGGCCGACGGCGATCCGCCAGCCGTTGCCACGGCGCGCGACTGGGCGCTCTGGTTCGGTCGCGGGCTGGCGACACTTGCCTGCACCCTGCAGCCGGAGCGCATCATCCTCTCCGGCTCGGTCAATGCGGTCTATCCCTTTGTCGCCAGACAGGTGGAAGCTTTCCTCTCGGACTTCCTGGCTGAAGGTTATCCGGTTCCCACAGTCGGACTGTCGCGCGTCGGCGCCGACGGTCCGGCATTGGGCGCTGCCTGCCTGCTGCATCAGGCAGCTTTGTCGGGCGATCCGCAATTTCAACTTCGCGGCCTCGCCGCGCGCTAATCAGGAGAAAGATTCCATGCCTCGCAAAGATGAAAAGCGGCTGCGTGTCGGCGTGCTCGGCTGCGGTCCGATTGCGCAGGCGGCGCATTTCGAATCCTGCACCAAGGCGCGCAATGCCGATCTCTATGCCATCTGCGATGTCGCCGACGATTTGCGCGACAGGATGGCGGCGACCTACGCGCCCGAAAAATCCTATGCCGACTATGGCCAGATGCTGGCCGATCCCGACCTCGATGCCGTCATCATCGCGACATCGGACACGTTCCACGTCAAGGCCACGGAACTGGCGCTGGATGCCGGCAAGCACGTGCTGTGCGAGAAGCCGCTGGGCGTTTCGGTCGAGGAAGTCGAAGGCTTGCGGGCGGCGGTCGACAGGAGCGGCAAGGTGCTCCAGGTCGGTCATATGAAGCGCTTCGATCCCGGCATCCAGGCGGCAAAGGCTTTCGTCGACGACGAAATGGGCGAGCGGCTGGCGTTCAAAGGCTGGTACTGCGACAGCACCCACCGCTACCCGATGACCGATGCGGTGCAACCGCTGATCATCACCAGCGCCAAGGCGCGCAAGCCTGCCGTCAATCCCAAGGCGGATCTGCGCCAATACTACATGCTGGCGCATGGCAGCCATCTCCTTGATACGGCGCGCCATCTGCACAGGCCGATCGAGGCGGTGGAGGCCCGGCTCACCGAGCGCTATGGCGCCTATTGCTGGTTCATCACCACCATCTTTGCCGACGGCACGATCGGCCATCTCGACCTGACGGTCGCCGTGCGCATGGACTGGCACGAAGGGTTCCAGATCTACGGCGAGAACGGCAGCGTTCTCGCGAAGACCTATAACCCCTGGTACTACAAGAGCAGCGAGGTCGACATTTTCCGCGAGGCCGATGGCAGTTGGCACCGGACGCTTGGCGCGGATGGCCACTTCTATCGCCGGCAGCTCGAAGGCTTTGCCGATGTCGTGCTAAATGGCGCGCCGATGATCGGCGCCGGCATCGAGGACGGCATCGCCTCGGTCAGGGGCATGGCGGCCATCGCCCGCTCGGCCGCTGCCGGCGGCCGCGCCGTCCGTCTGGCCGATGTCGACGGGGTCGTGTGATGCAGCTTGGGATTTTCGCCAAGACCTTCGCCACCACCGGCGCCTTGCCTGTGCTACGCGCGGTCGCGGACGGCGGCTACACGGCGGCGCAGTTCAACATGGCGTGCCTTGGACTGCCGTCGATGCCGGACAGCATTGAGCTCGGCGCGGCCCGGTCCGTCGCTGAGGCGAGCGGCGAGGCCGGCGTTTCGATCGCGGCGGTTTCGGGAACCTACAACATGATCCACCCGGATCGCACGGTTCGCATCCAGGGACTCGCCCGGCTTGAGGTACTGGCCGCGTCATGCGCTGACATGGGCACGCGCCTGATCACGCTGTGCACCGGCACAAGGGATGCACAGGATCCGTGGCGCTGGCATCCCGACAATGCAAGCGAGGCGGCATGGAGCGATCTGCGGACGGAGATGGAAGCGGCGATCGCGATTGCCGAGCGCTTCGACATCGAGCTCGGCATCGAACCGGAACTGGCCAATGTCGTCTCCAGCGCGCGGGCCGCTCGCCGGCTGCTCGACGAGATGAACAGCGCGCGGCTGCGCATTGTGCTCGACCCGGCCAATCTATTCGAAGTGGCGGACAGCGCGGAGCGTCACCGCCTGATCGACGAGGCCGTCGATCTGCTGGCTGCGGAGATCGGCATGGCCCATGCCAAGGACCGCAATGCCGATGGCAGTTTTGCCGCCGCCGGACAGGGCGTCGTCGATTTCCCGCATTTCATCGGCTGCCTAAGAGCCGCCGGGTTCGACGGCCCCCTGATCACGCATGGCCTGACAGAGGCCGAGGCGCCCGGCGTCGGCGCGTTCCTGCGCAATGTCCTGGAAGCGAGCGACGACACGTGAAAAAGACCTTCAGCCGAGATGGCGTCGACCTTGCCTACCGGGAGGTCGGCACGGGCCTTCCCGTCATCTTCCAGCATGGGCTGGGCGGCGATGAGGCGCAGGTGGCCGACGTGTTTCCCGATCTGCCGGTGACCCGGCGCGTGACGCTCGAATGCCGGGGCCAGGGCGGATCCAGCTACGGGCCGGTCGAGCGGCTTTCGATTGCGACTTTTGCTGAAGACGTCGAAGCGCTGGCCGACGATCTCGGCCTCGGCCCGGCCGTCGTCGGCGGCATCTCGATGGGCGCGGCGCTGGCGCTCCGCCTGGCGGTGCACAGGCCGGCGCGGGTGCGGGCGCTGGTGCTCGCCCGGCCTGCGTGGGTATCCCAGGCTGCACCGGCCAATATGAGGCCCTATGCCGTGGTCGGCGATCTCCTGATGCGCCATTCGCCTGACGCCAGGCGTCTGTTCGATGACAGCGCAGTTGCCGCAGAGCTAGCGAGGCTGGCGCCGGACAATCTCGCCAGCCTGCAAGGCTTCTTCAATCGCCCGGACCCGGTTCTGTTCGGTAGGTTGCTGGTGGCGATCGCGGGCGATGGTCCGGGCGTGAGCGAGGCGGACATCCGCGCTATCGCGGTGCCGACCCTTGTCATCGGCCATGACCATGACCTCGTCCATCGACTGGACGACGCACAGACGCTGGCCGGGCTCATCCCGTCGGCCCGGCTTTGCACCATCACAGCCAAATCGCAGGATCGCGCCGCCTACCGGCGGGAATTCCGCGCCTGTCTTTCGGAATTCCTGGAAGCGCTGGCATGACGCATCAAACGATGGAAGACACGATCGCCGTGGTCGAGATCGGCGGCACGTCGGTCAAGGTTGGCTTTGCCGACCACGGCATCCCGGTGGATTTTGCCCGCACCTACCCGACCGCGCAACTGCGCCAGGGCGCGCCTGTGGCGGGGTTGGCCGATGCGGTCACCGCAGCCTGCCGCGATGCCGGGCTCAAACCTGCACGGGTCGTTGCGACGGTGCCTGGGTTCATCGACCGCGACTTCGACACGGTGCTGCACACGGCCAACATTCCCGAACTGAACGGTATCCGGCTGGGTACGGAACTGGCATCGCGGCTCCGCGTTCCCGTGCGGCTCGAACGCGACGTCGTACTGCAATTGCTGGGCGAAAGCGTTGCCGGCGCGGTGAAGCGGCAGAAGGAGGTGCTGGCGGTCTATCTCGGCACCGGCATCGGTGCGGCCTATCTCGGCAAGGACGGCATTTTCAGGGGTGGCGGCTGGGCGCTCGAGATCGGCCATATGCCGATCTACCGGCCCGACGAAAGCGGTCCGCCAAACCGGGTCGAGACCTATGCCTCAGGGGCAACGCTCGTCGACCTCGCGACAGACTACGATATCCCGGTGGCCGATCTGTTTTCGGCGGCCGGGCAGCCGCCATCGCTGCGCGAATGGCTCGACGAAATCGTCTGGCAGCAGGCGGTGGCCGTCGCAACGGCAGCCGCCCTGTTTTCCCCGCAGACGATCCTGATCGGCGGCGGTATCGTCGACATGAAGTCCTATCCCCGCCAGACGCTCAAGCAGCGCATCGCGGACAGCCTACCGCATTCGCTTGTTGTAGAGCCTCTGGACATACGCTGGGCGGCCCTGGGCTGGCAGGCGGCGATCCATGGCGCGGTGCTGCTCGGCGCGGTGTGATCGCCGTGGTTGCTGTCGGCGAAGGATTACTTGATCGTCTTGCCGTCCGCCCCAAACCGGTATGTCTTACCCGGCTCGGGCGTTGCATACAGCGTCGCACCGGGCTCGGCGTCGTAGACACCGAAAATGCGCACCGTGATCAGCCCGGCCTTTTCGCAGTCGAGATAGAGGTTGGTGTCGGCGCCGAGATGTTCGGCGTGCACCACCGTTCCCTTCCAGGCACCGGACCTTGGATCCACGGTCAGATGCTCCGGCCGCACGCCGATCGTCTTGGCCGTCTCGCCCAATCTGGCGCCGTCGATGAAATTCATCTTCGGCGAGCCGATAAAGCCGGCGACGAACTCGTTTGCCGGCGAATTGTAAAGCTCCATCGGGCCGCCGATCTGCTCGATCTGGCCAGCGTTGAGCACGACGATCTTGTCGGCCAGCGTCATCGCCTCGACCTGATCATGGGTGACGTAGATCATCGTTGCCTTCAGCCGGCGATGCAGCTGAGCGATCTCCAGTCGCGTGTTGACGCGAAGCGCTGCATCGAGGTTCGACAAGGGCTCGTCGAAGAGAAACAGTTTTGGCTCACGCACCACGGCGCGGCCGATGGCGACGCGCTGGCGCTGGCCGCCCGACAGTTCCGCCGGCCGCCGCTCGAGATACGGTTCCAGCGACAGCATCGACGAGGCGACGCCGATGCGGCGTTCGATCTCCGGGGCGGGCGTGCCGGCCTGCTTGAGGCCGAGGCCCATATTGTTCTTCACCGTCAGATGCGGGTAGAGCGCGTACGTCTGGAACACCATGGCAATGCCGCGTTTTGCCGGGGGCGTGGCCGAGACATCGACGCCGTCGATCACCACCCTGCCGGAGGTCGAATCCTCCAGCCCGGCGATGACCCTGAGCAAGGTTGACTTGCCGCAGCCAGATGGGCCGACGAAGACGACGAATTCGCCGTCGGTCACTTCGAGGTTGATGCCTTTCAGCACCTCGACCGGCCCGAAGGCCTTCTTCACATTCTCGATTACCAGCGAGCCCACGGCTTCGTCCTTGTTCTAGAGTTTGCCCTACTAGAGCTTAACTGGGGCGCCGCTGCGCACGCTCTCATCGGCGGCAAGGCAGACGGCGAGCGATTTCACCGCGTCGTCCATGTGGCGGGTCAGGTCAATGTCTTCCCGGATCGCCTTCAGCACGAAAGCCTGTTCGAGGTCGCAGAGATCCTGGTGGCCGGGTTCGCCGTCCATCGACAGCATCTCGTCCGGCCTGGCGAACTTGCCGTCCGCACCCGTCGCAGCGCTGTGCAGGCGGATGGTCGAGGTCTTGGTGTGGGTGTCGATGTCGTCCGACCTCACACCTTCCTTCATGACGATCGACACGCAGCCATTGGGCGACATCACGTCCTTCACGAAGAACGCCGTTTCCGAAATCATCGGTCCCCAGGCCGCTTCGTACCAGCCGACCGAGCCGTCGTCGAACAGCACCTGCAGATGGCCGTAATTGTACATGGTCGGCGCGATTTCCTCGGTCAGCCGCAGCCCCATGCCGCGCACCTCGACCGGCCTGGCGTCGGTGATCTGCAGCATGACGTCAAGATAGTGCACGCCGCAATCGACGATCGGCGAGGTCGTCTGCATCAACTGCTTATGCGTCTGCCAGGTCGGGCCTGACGATTGCTGGTTGAGGTTCATGCGAAACACGTAAGGGCCGCCGAGCTTGCGCGCCTCGGCGATCAGCCTGACCCAGGAGGGGTGGTGGCGCAGGATGTAGCCGATCACCAATTTTCGGCCGTTGGCCTTGGCCGCCGCGACGACGCGCTTGGCGTCGGCGACCGTCGTTGCCAGCGGCTTTTCGACAAAGACATGGCAGCCCGCCTCGAATGCCTTCACCGCATAGTCGGCATGGCTGTCGGAATAGGTGGCGATGCAGGCGACATCCGGCTTTTCATCGCGCAACGCGTCGTCGAAGGAGCGCCTGATGCCATAGCCCGACAGCCCGTCCGGTAACGGCACGTCGGAGCGGTTGATCAGGGCCGCGATCTCGAAGCCCGGATTAGTGTGGTAGGCCAGCGCATGGCTACGGCCCATATTGCCGAGCCCGGCGACGACGACACGAAGGGGCGATTTAGAGGTCACCTAACTACTCCAGATGTTCCAGTTGTTCCTGCTGAGAGGGTGTCACCCCACCCGGCGCTTCGCGCCGACCTCCCCATCGAGGGGAGGTAGGACGCTGGCGCGAACACCCTCGCTGCCAAAGAAGCTTCTCCGAAAGTCGCCCCCTGGCGGTCGTGAATGAAGCCACGACCTTTTACCTCCCCTTGATGGGGAGGTCGGCGCGCAGCGCCGGGTGGGGTGAAGGCTCCAGCAGAGATTTGTAGGGCTCCGCTCACTTGACGGCTCCGGATGTGATGCCGCGGATCAGCTGCCGCGAGAAGATGACGTAGAGGGTCAGCACAGGCATGATCGCCAGCGAGAGTGCCGCCAGGATGGCGTTCCAGTTGGTGACGAACTGGCCGAGGAAAAGCTGCGCGCCGAGCGTCACCGTCTTGGTCTCTTCCGACGGCGCCAGGATCAGCGGGAACCACAGATCGTTCCAGATCGGGATCATGGTGAAGACGGCGACCGTCGCCATCGAGGGCCGCACCAGCGGCAGCACCAGCCGGAAGAAGATGGTGTATTCCGACAGGCCGTCGATGCGGCCGGCATTCTTCAGATCGTCGGACACCTGCTTCATGAATTCCGACAGGATGAAGACGGCCAGCGGCAGCCCCTGCGCGGTGTAGACCAGGATCAGCGCCGTCAGCGTGTTGACCAGCCCGCTCGCCACCATCAATTGCAGGATGGCGACGGTGCCGAGCCGGATCGGGATCATGATGCCGAGCGCGAGGTAAAGCCCCATCAGCGTGTTGCCGCGAAAGCGGTATTCCGATAGCGCGAACGCCGCCATCGCGCCGAACAGAAGCACGAAGAACAGCGAGGCGACGGTGACGACGAGGCTGTTCTGAAAATAGTGGATGAAGTCGCCCTGCCCGATCACGGTGGTATAGCCGATCAGGTCGAAGGTTTTTGGCGTCGGCGGCGTCAGCGGTTCGCTGAAGATGCCGGCGCGGGACTTGAACGAATTCATGATCACCAGGATCACCGGAAACAGTGCGATCGCCGTATAGGTCAGCAGGATCGTGTGGGCGCCGATGGTGCGGGGCAGCGAACGGGTGGCGGTGCTCATTGGAAGGTCTCCTGACGAGCGATGACTGTTGAGGTCGGCACCAAGGCACCCCCCTCTGTCCTGCCGGACATCTCCCCCGCAAGGGGGGAGATCAGATGCCGCGACTGCTTTCGCCAATCGCCAACGTTGCAAGACGAGCGGCAAGGCCAGAGCTGCCAATCTCCCCCCTTGCGGGGGAGATGGCCGGCAGGCCAGAGGGGGGTGTTCAAGCTCGACATCTCGCCCCTCAGAACTGGTAGCGACGCAGGCGCGTCTGGACGAGGAACAGGTAGACGCAGACGCCGCCGAGGATGATCAGGAACATCATCGTGGCGATCGCCGCGCCCATATTGGGATCGCCGGTCTGCAGCTGAAAGCCGAAGAAGGCGCGGTAGAGGAAAGTGCCCAGAATATCGGTCGAATAGTTCGGGCCGGCGAGCGCCCCTTGCGCGGTGTAGATCAGGTCGAAGGCGTTGAAATTGCCGACGAAGGTCAGGATCGAGATGATGCCGATCGACGGCAGGATCAGCGGCAGCTTGATCTTCCAGAACTGCGACATGCCGGTGATGCCGTCACATTCGGCCGCCTCGATCACCTCTTCGGGGATCGACAAAAGGGCTGCATAGATCAGCATCATCGGGATGCCGACGAACTGCCACACCGAGATCAGGCTGAGCGCGGTCAGCGCATATCGTTCCTTGCCCAGCCACGGCGTGAACAGGCTTTTCAAGCCGACCAGGTCCATCAGATGCGGCGCCACTCCCCATAACGGCGACAGGATCAGTTTCCAGGCGAAGCCGACGATGACGAAGGACAGGATGGTCGGCACGAAGATCGCGGTGCGGTAGAAGGCGGCGAACCTCAGCCTCGGGCTGGAAAGAAGTGCGGCCAGAAGCACGCCGATCGGGTTCTGCACCACCATGTGGATGATGAAGAACCAGGTGTTGTTCCTCAGCGCGTTCCAGAAACCCACCGACCAGTTGGGGTCGCCGAACAACGTACGGAAGTTGGTGAAGCCAACGAACACCTGATGCTGCTCGACGTTGCGGAACAGCGACAGCTGCAAGGTGCCGGCCAGCGGCAGGATCATGATCGCCGTATAGACCAGCAGCGCCGGCGCCAGGAAGACGCCGATATGCCAGCGGAACGGTCGTTTCGGTCGTGTTTGTGCGGCCATGAGTGCGGTCCCCGCCGATCAGGTTTAGCAATGCCTTCGACGGCAGCGCTGCCCCTCACCCTCACGCTCTCCCCGTGAAGGACGGGGAGAGGGGGCGCCTGCGTTTCGGCTGATCCTTCTCCCCGTCACTATACGGGGAGAAGGTGCCGGCAGGCGGATGAGGGGCGGCGCCGTCGTTCGCAGTCGATGATGCTTTCGAAAAACGCAGGGCCGTCCACTTGGGGCCCTGTCTGTCTCTGAGCTTACTTGCCCGGCTTGTACCAGCTGTCGAG
Source organism: Mesorhizobium sp. P170090 (assembly GCF_057786115.1). Lineage (NCBI taxonomy): Bacteria > Pseudomonadati > Pseudomonadota > Alphaproteobacteria > Hyphomicrobiales > Phyllobacteriaceae > Mesorhizobium > Mesorhizobium sp. P170090. The sequence continues at coordinate 1,306,734 of NZ_JBYNWH010000001.1, read as the reverse complement.
GCCGTCCTGCAGCTTCTTGGCGGCAGCTTCCGGCGTGTCGGTGCCGTTGATGACGTTGGCCGATTCAACCCAGGTTTCGTTCTCGAGGTTCGGCGTGCCGCGCGACAGGATCTGGTAGGTCGAGCGGATCGTCGACTTGCACTTGTCGCGCCAGGAGACGAATTCCTGCGCCAGCGGGTCTTCCATCTTCACCGGGGTGGAATTTAGGCTGAAGAAGCCCGGCAGTGCGTTGGCGTAGATGGTGGCGAAGTCCGGCGAGGCGACCCAGGACAGAAAGGTCTTGGCCGCGTCGGCATTCTTCGACGCCGCATTCAGGCCCATGCCGATATCGGTATGGTCGGAGATGTAGCAGGTGTCGCCGGCCTTCTCGACCGGCGGCGGGAAGGCGCCCATCTTGAACTGCGCCTGGGTGTTGAACAGGCCGATCTCCCACGATCCCGCCGGGTAGATGGCGGCGCGGCCAAGCGTGAACAGGTTCTGGCTGTCCGGATAGGTCTGGGCCTCGAAGCCGTCGCCGAGATAAGGCTTCCACTTGGCCAGTTCCTCATAGGGAGCAACCCAGTCCTTGTCGGTCAGCTTCTGGTCGCCCTTGATCAGCGCTGCGCGGCCCTCTTCGCCCTTCCAGTAGTTCGGACCGATGTTCTGATAGCCCATGGTCGCGGCTTCCCAGAGGTCCTTGGTGCCCATGGCCATCGGGATGTAGGTGCCGTCGGCCTTGATCTTGTCGAGCGCGGCGAAGAACTCGTCACGCGTCGTCGGCACCTTGAGGCCGAGCTTGTCGAAGGCGTCCTTGTTGTAGATGAAGCCGTGAATGACCGAGGCCATCGGCACGCAGAAGCTCGCCTTGCCGTCGTCGGTCTGCCAGGCGGCCTTGGCAACGGGCGAAAAGTTTTCCATGCCGGGCAGCGCCGACAGGTCGGCAAGGTTGCCCTTCTTGAACAGTTCGAGCGACTTGTCGAACGGGCGGCAGGTGATCAGGTCGCCAGCCGAGCCGGCGGCGAGCTTGGCGCCGAGTGCGGCGTCATACTCGGTCGGCGCCGACGGTGCGAACACCACTTTGATGCCCGGGTTCTTGGCCTCAAAAGCCGGGATCAGCTTGTCCTTCCAGATGGCAAGGTCGTCGCCGCGCCAGCTTTCGATATTGAGCGTTACGTCATCGGCGTGAGCCAACCCGGCGGTGCCGAGAATGCTGGTGCCGAGAAGCAGTGCCGTCAGTAATTTCGTTGTCATGCTAGTCTCCCTGTTGACCTTTTTCAGGTTCGGTTTTGAGAACAGGGGCCTTCGCGCCCTTGTTCCCCTCGATCGCGGAAAGGGCCGGCCGCAGCTTCTGGCCGGTCCCTTCCAGTATCTTCTCGGCCGCAACGGCGTTGGCAGCGCCGGCGGCGAGCAGAATGGCTGTCTTGACGACGCCGCCGCTCGCTTCGAGCAGCCGCACGGCGTCTTGCCGGTCGCGACCGCTGATAGCGGCGACGATGCGAGCCGCGCGGTCGCGCAGCTTGATGTTGTCGGCGGTGAGATTGACCATGTAGCCGTCATGGACATGGCCGAGATGAATGGCGGTAAGCGTCGACAGCATGTTGAGCGCGATCTTCTGGGCAGTGCCGGCGCCCATGCGCGTCGAGCCGGCAATCACCTCCGGTGGCGTCTCGAGCAGGATGGCGACGTCGGCCAGCCTGAGCAGGGGCGTGTCCTTGTTGTTGGCAATGGCGATGGTTGCCGCGCCCCGGCTGCGCGCATCCTTCAGCGCCTGCACCGCATAGGGCGTCGAGCCGCTGGCCGAAATCGCGATCAGGCAGTCGCCCTTGCCGATGCCGGCGCCGGCAATTGCCGTCGAGGCTTCGTCGGTGTCGTCTTCCGGTCCGCCGGCCAGGGTCTTGAAAGCGTCGTCGCCACCGGCGATGAGGATGGCGATGCGTTCGCGCTTGATGCCGAAGGTGCCGGGCAACTCCAGCGCGTCGGCCAGCGCCATCAGGCCGGAGCTGCCGGCCGCAGCATAGGCGAGCTTGCCGCCGCCGTTCAGCCGCCCGGCGATGATTTCGGCTGCGGCGGCGATGGCGGGAATGGCGTCGCGCACAGCCTTGGCGGCCTCGATCTGCGCATTGACCAAAGAAGAAAGGATGGCGTCCGGGGCCTGGATGTCCAGTCCCTCGGCATTGCTGTGAAGCGCTTCGGTGCGCGGTTCGGCCATCCCTGTCCCTCCGATGGAAGAACAATACCAAAAAAATACCACTTGTCCACACGCATTAACGAAATTGCGAACTGGAAATCGTTGAGCCGGCGAATTCCCGGGTTTTTCAACCTGATACGCCTTAATCTTTTTGAAACGAAATTAATCCCTTGGCTATTGGTATTTTATTGGTATTATCCGCCCGGAGGAGACATCGCGTGAAATTCGTGCTCGGTATCGACGGCGGCGGCACCAGCTGCAGGGCAGCCCTTGCGACAGGCGATGGCGTTGTCATTGGCCGTGCCAAAAGCGGCGCCGCCAACATCCGCACCGATCTCACCGGCGCTCGCACCCACATCGTCGAGGCTGCTCGTCAGGCCTTCATCGCCGCCGGGCAAGATCCGGACCTGATCCCGCAGACACCAGCCATTCTCGGCCTTGCCGGCGCCAATGTCGGCACCTACCGCCAGCAGCTTGAAGCAATCCTGCCGTTCAGCATCAGCCGCGTCGAGACGGACGCCGAGATCGCGCTCGAAGGGGCAGTCGGCTCTGGTGACGGCGCCATGGCCATCCTCGGCACCGGCACCGCCTATATGGCGCGCAAGGGCGGCACGTCGCGCGCCATCGGCGGCTGGGGCTTTCAGGTCGGTGATCAAGGCAGCGGCGCCCGGATCGGCCGCGACCTGCTGGAGCAGACGCTGCTCGCCCATGACGGCGTCCGGCCGCGCTCAGCCCTGACCGACAGCATGATGGCCATTTTCCGCAACAATCCCGAAGACGTGGTCGAGTTCACCACCAATGCCAAGCCCGGCGATTTCGGCGGCTTCGCGCCCAAGGTTTTCGAGCATGCCGAGAAGGGCGACAGCGTCGCCAACTGGATCGTGGACAAGTCGGTTGCCGATGTCGAGGCGTCGCTCCACGCGCTCGACCTCTCTGATGACGCCCCGCTCTGCCTGCTCGGCGGGCTGGCGCCGCTCTATGGGCCGCGCCTTTCCCAGCGCTACCAGGCGCTGCTGAAAGCGCCGCTCGACGATGCGCTGGGCGGCGCCGTGCAGATGGCGGCCCGCATCTTCGTCAAAGCGGAGGCGACGCGATGAGCGATGCCGCCGACCAGATCTTCGCCACGCTGAGGCAGTCGTCGCAGAGCGGCGCCCCGCTCTACCTGCAGCTCAGGAAAAGCATCGAGGACGCCGTCAATCGCGGCCTGATCGGGCCGGGCGATGCGCTGCCTTCCGAGCGCGACATCGCCACCAAGGCCGACATTTCGCGCGTCACCGTCCGCAAGGCGGTGCAGGACCTAGTCAAGGGCGGCATCCTCGTGCAGCGCCACGGCTCCGGCACCTTCGTGGCGCCGCGCATGGAGCGCGTCGAGCAGTCGCTGTCCAGGCTCACTTCATTCACCGAGGACATGGCAAGGCGCGGCATGGCGGTGCGTTCAGCCTGGCTCGACCGCGACCTCTACCCGCCCTCGCCCGACGAGATGATGGTGCTCGGCCTGTCCTCGAACGAGCTGGTGGCGCGCGTGGCGCGCCTGCGCATCGCAAACGACACGCCGCTGGCCATCGAGCGCGCCTCGTTGTCGGCCAGCGTGCTGCCGGATCCGGCCGGGATAGGCTCGTCACTCTATGCGGCGCTGCAACTGACCGGCAACCGGCCGGTGCGGGCGGTGCAGCGCATTTCCGCCGCCAATCTCGGCGACGCCGATGCGCGTCTGCTCGAAGTGCCATCCGGCATTGCCGGCCTGCACATCGAACGCATTTCCTATCTCGCGAGCGGCAAGGTGATCGAGTTCACCCGCTCCATCTACCGCGGCGACGCCTATGATTTCGTCGCCGAACTGCGCCTGACAGGGCCGAGCGAAGAGGGCCGACCATGATCCCCAAGACCACCCATATGCGGCGCGAGATCGACGAAATTCCGCAAGCCGTCGCGCGTCTGCTCGATGGCTCGGCGGCGGTGCTGACCGAGGCCGGACGCGGCATTCGCGAGCGCGATCCGAGCTTCGTCGTTACCGTCGCGCGCGGTTCGTCCGACCATGCCGCCACCTTCATGAAATATGCCGTCGAACTGACCGCCGGCCTGGCCGTCGCTTCGGTCGGTCCATCGGTCGCCTCGATCTACGGCGCCAAGCTCAAGCTCGCCGGTTCGGCTTGCCTCGCCATCTCGCAATCCGGCAAAAGCCCTGATATCGTCGCCATGGCCGAGACGGCACGAGCCGGCGGTGCGCTCACCGTCGCCATCACCAACACCGCCGATTCGCCGCTGGCGCGGGCTTCGGATTTTGCCATCGACATTCTGGCCGGCCCCGAGCGCAGCGTCGCGGCGACCAAGACATTCGTCAATTCGGCGGTCGCCGGCCTGGCGCTGATGGCGCATTGCACCGGCGACGACAGACTGCTGGCCGCCCTTGCCCGCCTGCCCGAGCATTTCAGCAAGGCGATCGCCTGCGACTGGATGGCGCTGGCCGGCGCATTGGAGACGCCGCAATCGCTGTTCATCCTGGGACGTGGCCCGTCGGCGGCGATGGCCAACGAGGCGGCGCTGAAATTCAAGGAGACCTGCGGCATGCATGCAGAGGCCTATAGCGCCGCCGAAGTCATGCACGGCCCGCTGGCCCTGGTCGGGCCAGGCTTCCCGGTGCTGGCGCTCGCCGCCCGCGATGCCTCCGAGCCGTCCGTGGCAGAGGCTGCCGACAACCTTGCCGGCAAGGGTGCAGCAGTTTTTGTAACCTCGGACAAAGCCAAGAGCGCGGCGCGGCTGCCGCATGTCGCCACCGGTCATCCCTTGACTGACCCGCTGACGCTGATCGTCTCCTTCTACGGCTTCGTCGAAGCCTTCGCCCGCCATCGCGGCCTCGATCCGGATGTACCGCGCAATCTGCGCAAGGTGACGGAAACCGTATGAGCGACCGTTTTGCCCTGACTGGCGCCCGAATTTTCGATGGCGACGACTGGCATGACAACGCCGCCCTTGTCGTGCACGGCGATGTGGTCGAAGGCATTCATCCCGTCGGCGCCATTCCGTCGGGCGTTGCCCGCATCGACGCCGGGGGCGGCATGCTGGTGCCGGGTTTTGTCGACCTGCAGGTCAATGGCGGCGGCGGCGTCATGCTCAACGACCATCCCGATGTCGCCTCGCTGGCAACAATCTGCCGGGCGCATGCGCCGTTCGGCACGACCGCACTGCTGCCGACGCTGATCACAGATACGCCTGACATCACCGCCGCGGCCATTGCCGCCGGCACCGGGGCGGCACGGCAAAAACTGCCGGGATTTCTCGGCCTGCATCTCGAAGGGCCGCATCTCTCCGTCGCTCGCAAGGGCGCGCATGAACCGGCGCTGATCCGGCCGATGACGGATGCGGATGAAGCGGCGCTGGTCGCGGCACGCAAAAACCTGCCGGTGCTGCTGACGACGATAGCGCCTGAATCCGTCGAGCCTGCCCGCGTTGCGGCCTTGGCCAAGGCCGGTGTGATTGTCAGCCTCGGCCATTCCGACACCGGCTACGCCACGGCCAGAGCCTTTGCCGATGCCGGCGCCAGCGTGGTCACACATCTGTTCAACGCCATGAGCCAGATCGGCAACCGTGAGCCGGGGCTGGCGGGTGCGGCCATCGACATAGGCAGTCTGTCGGCCGGGATCATCGCCGACGGCATCCATGTCGATCCCGCCACCATGGCAATCGCGCTGCGCGCCAAGCAGGGGCCGGGCAGGATCGTGCTGGTCACCGACGCCATGGCGACGATCGGCACCGACATGACGTCGTTCACCCTTAACGGCCGCATCATCTATCGCAAGGATGGCAGCCTGAGGCTGGCCGACGGCACGCTGGCCGGCGCCGATCTCGATATGATCTCGGCCGTCCGCTACATGCACAGGATCGTCGGGCTGGACCTGTCGGAAGCGTTGCGCATGGCCTCGCTCTATCCGGCGCAGGCGGTCGGCCAGGCCCACCGGCTCGGCCGCTTCGCCAATGGCACGGCTGCCGATATCGTCGCTCTGTCGGACGCCCTCGACGTCAACGGCGTCTGGATCGGCGGCGACAAGGTTTTTGCAGGCGCGGACAGTCCGCGCTAAAGTCCACCCATGCATGATGTCGACTGCGTTGTCGCCGGAGCCGGTGTTGTCGGCCTCGCCATTGCCCGCGCGCTGGCGCTGCCGGGCCGCGAGGTGCTGGTGGTCGAGAAGGCCGCAGCCATCGGCACGGGCACCAGTTCGCGCAATTCGGAAGTCATCCATGCCGGGCTTCATTATACGCCGGGAGCGTCTCTATGCCTATTGCCGCGAGCACGACGTCGCCCATCATCGCACCGGCAAACTGATCGTTGCCGTCGAACCCGACCAGTTGGACAAACTGCAGGCGATCCAGATCAACGCGGCGCAATGCGGAGTCGGTGACCTCAAGCTTTTGACGCGCGCAGAGGCCGAAAGCCTGGAACCGGCGCTGAGCTGCGCCGGCGCGCTGCTGTCGCCGTCGACCGGCATCGTCGACAGCCAGGCGCTGATGCTGTCATTGCGTGGAGACGCGGAAGCGGCCGGCGCATCTTTCGCCTTGCTCACCGTTGTCTCAGGCGCGAGCATCGAAGCCGACGGCATCCGGATCGACACGCGCGACGCCGATGGCGAGGGTTTCACCTTGAAGACCGGCGCCTTCATCAACGCCGCCGGCCTCGACGCGCAGGCGCTCGCCGGCCGCATCGAAGGCCTCCCGCAAGACCGTGTTCCGCCGCTGTGGCTGGCGCGCGGCAATTATTTCGCGCTTTCCGGTCGCTCGCCCTTTTCGCGGCTGATCTATCCGGTGCCAGTCCATGGCGGCCTCGGCGTGCATCTGACCCTCGACATGTCGGGGAGCGCGCGCTTTGGCCCGGATGTCGAATGGATCGATCGCGTCGACTATACCGTCGATCCCGCACGAGGCGATGCCTTCTACGACGAAATCAGGCGCTACTGGTCCGGCCTGGCGGACGGCGCCCTGCAACCGGCATATGCCGGCGTCAGGCCGAAACTGTCCGGTCCAGGCCAGCCGGCCGCCGACTTCGTCATCCGGGGACCGGCTGACCACGGGGGCGGTCAGATCGTGAATCTGTTCGGCATCGAGAGCCCTGGCCTTACCGCCAGCCTCGCCATCGCAGAACATGTCGTTGGGCTTTTATATCAGCAATGACGGGCGTTTCCTGAAACGTCGGGCAGGCGCATACCATGAAACCTTTTGATATGAAGGTCGTTGTCGGGGCATATGTCCGAGGCAAAACCCAAATCGAAACCGGCCGACGGCATCGAAGCGCGCGATGCCACGAAGTCGCGTCGGGAAAAGCCGTCACGGCAAACGCGCGGAGATGGACCGCGCGAGGGCACGCCGCGCGAGAAAAAAGCATCGGCCGCCGAAGCCGCGTCCGAGCCCGTTGGCGAGGCTGCGCCGCCGCCGGATGCCGTCGAACCCGATCCCAAGCTGACGCCGGAGCAGGCCGAGCAGGCGCGCAAGAAATATCTGCTGCGGCGTTTCTGGATCAGCGGGCGCGGCTATTGGGGGAGGCATGGCGACAAGCTCGCCTGGCCTTTGACGATCGGAGTGCTGCTGCTGATCTGCATCAACATCGGTTTCCAGTATGGCATCAACGTCTGGAACCGCTCGATGTTCGATGCCCTCGAGCAGCGCAACGCCCGCACGGTCTATCTCCTCAGCGCCGTATTCGTGCCGCTGGTGATCTGCAGCGGCAGCCTTGTCGTCGCGCAGGTCTACCTGCGCATGACGATCCAGCGCCGCTGGCGTTCCTGGCTGACCACCGGGGTCGTCGCGCGCTGGCTGGCAAACGGCCGCTACTACCAGCTGAACCTCGTGGGCGGCGACCACCAGAACCCCGAGGCCCGCATGACCGAGGATCTGCGCATCGCCACCGAGTCGCCGGTCGATTTCACCGCCGGCGTCCTCAACGCGTTCCTGTCGGCCTCGACCTTTATCGTCGTGCTGTGGACCATCGGCGGCGCGCTCACCCTGCCGATCGGCCGTGAGAGCATCACCATTCCCGGCTTTCTGGTCATCACCGCGATCATCTATGCCGCCATCACCTCGACCTCGATGGTGGTCATCGGCCGCGATTTCGTCCAGCTCTCCGAGCGGAAGAACCAGGCGGAGGCCGAACTGCGCTACACGCTGACGCGCGTGCGCGAAAACGGCGAGAGCATCGCCTTGCTGGGAGGCGAGGACGAGGAGCGCAGCGGCATCGACAGAAATTTCGGCCACGTGCTGAGGCAATGGGCTCTGCTGACCGGACAGCACATGCGCACGGCGGCGGTGTCGCAGGGATCGAGCCTGTTTGCGCCGGTCGTGCCGATCCTTTTGTGCGCGCCAAAATTCCTCGAAGGCTCGATGACGCTTGGCGAGGTGATGCAGGCGGCGTCTGCCTTTGGCATCGTGCAAGGCGCGTTCGGCTGGCTGGTCGACAACTATCCGCGCCTTGCCGACTGGAACGCCTCCGCGCGGCGCATTGCCTCGCTGATGATGTCGCTAGACGGGCTCGAGCGCGCCGAGCAGAGCGATGCGCTCGGACGCATCAACCGAGGCGAAGCCGAAGACGGCGCCATCCTCAGCCTCGACAATCTTTCCGTGACACTCGACGACGGCACCTCCGTGGTCAAGGAAACCGAGGTCGTGATCGAGCCGGGCGAGCGGGTGCTGGTTTCAGGCGAATCCGGTTCAGGCAAGTCGACGCTGGTGCGGGCCGTCGCGGGCCTGTGGCCATGGGGCGGCGGCAGCGTCAATTTCCACACCGACAGGCGCCTGTTCATGCTGCCGCAACGCCCCTACATCCCTTCCGGAACGCTTCGCCGCGCGGTCGCCTATCCCGCGGCGGCGGACAAGTGGACCATCAAGCAAATCAAGGCTGCCCTCGACAAGGTGGGGCTTGGCTATCTCACCGGCAGGATCAAGGAAGAGGCGCCATGGGACCAGACGCTGTCGGGCGGCGAAAAGCAACGCCTCGCCTTCGCGCGCCTGCTGCTGCATCGCCCCGATATCGTGGTGCTGGATGAAGCGACTTCGGCGCTCGACGAGAAGAGCCAGGACACGATGATGTTGACGGTGATCCGCGAACTGCCTGACGTCACCATCATCAGCGTGGCGCATCGTGCGGAGCTCGAAGCCTTCCACAGCCGCAAGATCACCCTGGAGCGGCGCGAGGGCGGCGCCAAGCTCGTCAGCGACGTCGACCTCATCCCGCGCAAGCGCAAACGCAGCCTGCTGAACCGCGCTTTGTGGGGTTCCAGCACTCGGGTGAAAAAGCCGCGCAGGTAAAAGGCGCCACTGCCGAACCGCGAACAGATGTCCAGGCGAAGCGCTTGGGCAAAGACATTAGCCGGCTATGGATTAGCCGTAGAGACCCTTGTAGGTCTCGCGCAGCAGGTTCTTCTGCACCTTGCCCATCGTGTTGCGCGGCAGCTCATCGACGAAGATCACCTGCTTCGGGTGCTTGTATTTGGCCAGCTGGCCGGCAATGGCGCCAACGATCTCGGCCCCGGTGATCTGCGATGCCGGCGCCCGCACCACGACAGCGGTGACGCCTTCGCCGAAATCGGGATGGGCAATTCCGATGACGGCACTTTCCAAGACGCCGGCAACGGCGTCGATCTCGCTCTCGATCTCCTTGGGATAGATGTTGTAGCCGCCGGAGATAATGAGATCCTTGCCGCGGCCGACGATGTGGACGTAGCCGTCCGCGTCGATGATGCCGAGGTCGCCGGTGATGAAGAAGCCGTCCTTGCGAAACTCCGCCTTGGTTTTTTCCGGCATGCGCCAATAGCCGGAAAAGACATTCGGACCTTTGACCTCGATCATGCCGACTTCACCCTGGCCAAGCGCATCGCCGCTGTCAGGGTCGGCGATGCGCAGCGAAACGCCGGGCAGCGGGAAGCCGACCGTGCCGGCCCGACGCTCGCCCTCATAGGGGTTCGACGTGTTCATGTTGGTCTCGGTCATGCCGTAGCGCTCGAGAATGGCGTGGCCGGTGCGCTCGCGCCAGGCGTTGTGCGTTTCGGCGAGCAGCGGCGCCGAGCCGGAAACGAACAGGCGGATGTTCTTCGCCGCCTGGGCATCCAGCCCGTCCTGCTGCAGGAGCCTGGTATAGAAGGTCGGCACCCCCATCAGCACTGTCGCGCGGGGCAAGAGCGAGACGATGCGGCCGGCGTCGAATTTCTGCTCGAACAGCATCGAGGCGCCGGCCATCAGGGTGACGTTGGTGGCGACGAACAGGCCGTGCGTGTGGAAGATCGGCAGGGCATGGATCAGCACGTCATCCCCGGTGAAACGCCATTGCTCGACCAGCACGCGCGCATTGGAGGCCAGGTTTTCGTGGCTGAGCATGGCGCCCTTGGAGCGTCCGGTGGTGCCCGATGTGTAAAGGATTGCGGCCAGATCGTTCGGCCCGCGCGCCACGGCGTCGAAATCCGTGGGCTGTTGTGCCGCCAGTTCGGTCAGCGAGCCCTCACCATTGCTGCCAAGCGTGAAGGTGGCAGCACCCGACGCGTGCGCCAACGGCGCGATAGCGCCGGCGCGGGCCGGGTCGCAGACGACCAGCCGCGGCTCGGCATCACCGAAGAAATAGCCGAGTTCGGCCAGCGTGTAGGCGGTGTTGAGCGGCAGGAAGACCGCGCCGGCGCGCAGGCAGGCGAGGTAAAGGAAAATGCATTCAGGGCTTTTTTCGACCTGCACGGCAACGCGGTCGCCCGGCTCGACGCCGAAATGCCTCAGCGCATGTGCCAGCTGTGCCGATTGCGCCAGCATGTCGCCATAGGCGATCGCGCGTCCGTCATCGGTCGCCATCAGGATGCGCTCGGAGGCTGAAATCCGGCTGCGGAACGCGTCGAACAGGTGATTGGTCATGCGCATTCCCTAGAGATGATGCCGAAAAGTGTGAAGCGGTTTTCGGAGGACATCATGCTCTATCCCTTTGATTTAGAGCCGGATGGCCTTGGAACAAAGGAAACGATTTCGCCTCCGTCCGGCAAAAACGTGAAATCGGGTTTGCCGCCGATCAGATGAAGGCAAGCGGACTTGGATAACGGGCGATTTTGGATAGCGGGCGGATTTTGGATAGCGGACCGGAAGCGCTTCTATCTGCGGCTGCGCAGCGCCTTGGTGGCGCTCACGCGTGGATCGCCGCTGTCGTTGAAGCGCTCCATGCACATGGCTGCCGTCAGACGGTAGTGGTTGAGGAGGGCTTCAACGGCGCCGTCGGCATCGCCATCCACCGTGCGCTCCGCAATCAGCCGATGTTCACTGATTTCGTCGCGCTCGCTGCCGTCCTGGGAGATCAGCCGGTAACGGGAGGCCTGATCCGAAAGCTGGTCGCAAAAGCCGGTCAGCCAATGCGAGCGGCAGCCTGCGATCAGTGCCCGATGGAAGGCGCGGTGCAGCTTTTCCCATTCCGGATTGTTCGAGGACGGATCCTCCGGCAAGCGGCGCGGGGCACGCGCCAGGCGATGCAAGGCCAGCACGAGCTGCTCTTCCCATTCGCCGGTGCGGTTGGCAATGGATTCACGCAGCGCCCGCTCTTCCAGCCAGCAGCGGGTGCGCGTCAATTCCTCGAGTTCCGGGGCACTGACCGGCATGATGAAGAAACCGCGCTGGTCGTGGCGGCCGAGCAGGCCTTCCGAAGCAAGTCGGTTGAGGGCCTCGCGAACCGGTGAGGCGCCGGCGCCGTAACGGGAAACCACCCATTCGACACGAAGCTTGCTTTCACTTTCAAACACGCCGCGCAGGAGATCGTCGCGAAGCTGTTGATAGACCGTACTAGCGAGTGTGCTCTTGGGTCCCGCGCCTTCGCTCACATCGGCAGATCCGTAGGTCAATATGACTCCTGTAGCTCTCCCATGCTCCGCTAGCCCGTTCGCGAAGCAAACGATTTCCCCTGTAAATTTACTGTAACTCCTAAGGCATCCGCCCCTCAAGCGAAAGATCACGATATTCGACTTAAAGAGGAAGGTTGACCGCATCTTATCCGCCGGAAGTAACTAAAATCGTGAAAAACTTGTTCTTCTGAAGAAAGTTTGTCTGCCAGCATGGCAGGTGCCCTCGAGAAACAGCTTCGAGATCCCGAATACGGATAATTTTTTCTTAACGCGCGTCATGCCGCCGGATTGACCTCTCCCCGCATGCAGATCCCTTCGGCAGTTATCCACTAGATTTATGGGCCAAAACTAGTGCCGGATGCCGCGATCCTGTCGCTTGCCGCGATGCCCTTGCGGCTGCCACCCGTTGACGGCTTTTTGGGAGATCGAAGGATCAGGCAGGGAGATCAGGCCGAGGAGAACCGACCAGCCGGGAACTTGCCCTGGAACTGATGTCAGCCGGCAGCCCGGTCGGCCGCGGTTCGGATGGCTTCTATATTGGCCCGGTAGGCTTCGACGCTGCCGCCCTTGAAGATGGCGGCGCCTGCCACCAGCACATCGGCGCCGGCTGATGTGACCAGGGGGGCGGTTTCCGGCGACACGCCGCCGTCGATCTCAATGCGAATCGGCCGGTTGCCGATCAGCGCTTTCACCCGCTTGACCTTGTCGACCATGGCCGGGATGAAGGCCTGGCCGCCAAAGCCCGGATTGACGGTCATGATCAGGATCAGGTCAAGCCGGTCGAGCACATATTCGATCGCACTTTCCGGCGTCGCCGGATTGAGCGATACGCCAGCCTTCTTGCCGAGATCCTTGATGGTCTGAAGCGAGCGGTCGAGATGCGGTCCGGCCTCGGCATGCACGGTCATGCCGTCGCAGCCGGCATCGGCAAAGGCGGCCAGATAAGGATCGGCCGGCGCAATCATCAAATGGCAGTCGAAAAAGGCCTTGGTGCGGTTGCGGATGGCCTTGATCACCGGCGGGCCGAAGGTGATGTTGGGCACGAAATGCCCGTCCATCACGTCGAGATGAATCCAGTCGGCGCCGGCCGCCGCCACCGCCTCGACCTCGTCGCCGAGCTTCGAGAAATCCGACGCCAGCACCGATGGCGCGATCAGGGTCTTCCTGCTCATGATGCGGCCCCTTTGGGCGCCCTGTTTGCGGGCGCGGCCTTGACGACTGCTAGAGCAATTCCAGGAAAAGTGGGAACGGCTTTCCGTCCGGAATTGCGTGAAAACAAAGAGATAGAGCGGTTCGGCGTTTCCACGAAACGATGAACTGCTCTAGACCATGATCCCGAAAAGGGAAAGTCGGTATTTGCTGCGCCCGGCAGCGGGTTCGGCGAATACCTGGCCGCCCGATCGCCGCAGCGCGCCCAAGGAAAACCCCGCCGGATCGCTCCGACGGGGCTCTGAATTTTGACTCGTATCCAGATCCTATGGCTTGAAGTTGGCCGCCGGATCCCTTTGCGGCTGTACCTGCGTCTGCGGCGTGCGCTTCGGTATGAACTGCTGAAGGACACCTGGATTGAGCAACAGGGTCGGATCGAGCGACGGCTGCTGCCGGATGGCTCTGCAGTTCGGGAACCGACCAACGGTGCCTTCGGGGCAGCGCCGCCTGATGATCGGCACGCACTGGCCGCCGACCATCTGCGAGCCCGGGGCGCAGTCTCCCACCTGCGGCCTCGGCTTGCGGCATGCGCCGTCGATCACCTGGGTGCCGCGCGGGCAAACACACTCGCCGCGCTTGTTGTGCACCTGGCCGCGTATGTCGCACTGTTCCAGCACAGGCTTCTTCTGCCGGCAGGCATTGCCTTGCACCTCGGTACCCCGCGGGCAGACACAATTGCCGTTGGCGTCGTGGACCTGGCCGCGGATCGAGCACTGCTCGGGCTTCGGCCGGATCGGCCGGCAGACCTTGCCCCTGACTTCTGTGCCGTCCGGGCAGACGCAATCGCCATTGGCGTTTTGGATCTGACCACGGATCGAGCATTGTTCAGGCTTTGGCCGGATCGGCCGGCAGGCTCCATTGCGCACCTCTGTCCCACGCGGGCAGACACAATCGCCATCGGCGTCATGAACCTGGCCGCGTATGCCGCACTCCTGAGGCTTCTGCTTGTCGCGCACGCAGGCATTTGCCTGTCGGTCGAGATGCGTACCTTCCGGGCAGTAGCAGCCATTGCCGTCCGACGTCGGGACCGAACCGGGGATGGTGCAGCCAGGCTTGTCGGTCTTGACGCAAGCGCCGTTCTCAAGCTCGGTTCCGCGCGGGCAGACACAGCGTCCATCCTCGGTGCGGATCTGGCCCTTGAGCAGCACGCAGGGCCTCGGATCCTTCGGCTGGATGATGACGCCGCCGTCGGGCGAGCACTGGCCGTTGCGGAACGTCGTGCCTTCCGGACACACGCACCGGCCGGCATCGTTCATGACGAAGCCTGGCGAGCATTCCTTCTTCACCTCGCGCTTGATGGTGAACGGATGGCAGGCATAGGCCTTGCCGCGATCGCCCTGGACGTTGGTCAGGTCGCCGGGCAGTACGTCGCCGCCGCCTTGCACCCTGGTGTCGGGAGACAAGACGCCGACGCAGTTCTGGCCGCTGACGTTGCCCCGCAGATTGACCAGGGGAGCGTCGGGAAGGACCACGGTGACCTTGTGCACATGGCTTTCCCCGGCGCCGAGCGTCAGGTTGGCAATGCAGGTCAACGGCAAGGTCGTCGGTTCGGGCGAGCAGCCAAAGGGCGGTTCGATCGAGGTGATCGCGACGCCTTGCAGCCGCCCCAGGCCGTCCACCCCGATCGCATCGCCGATGCGGACCGGACCGGAGAAGGCGGTCTGGCCATCATTGGTGATGGTGATCTCGAACGAGCAGGGTTGCCCCGGCTGGCACTCGGCATCGCCGGTCTTCTTGACGCTAATGGTGGACGTGCCGCCGCCCTTGGCGCAGGCCTGGCCGATCGGGTAGACGACGTCGTCTCCAGGGGCCGGGCCGTATGAGCCGCGTGCGCAGTTCTCGAACGCGCCATTGGCCGAGACCGTCACATCGAAGTGCCTCGATGTTCCGGGAGTCATCGCGGCGCCGGGTATCTGGCACGACAGCGCGTTGGCCGGAACCGCTCCGCAGGCCCATTCCGCGCCGTCGGGTGTGACGGTCTGGATCTGGACCGGCGCGCCACCCGATATCAGCGTGGCAGCATCGTTGACCCGCACCGGACCGGTGGGGGCAGCGGTGCCAAGGCTGATGACGGTGATGCGGCAGGAAACCACCGCTGCACCGGCGAGCGAGCCGTTGCACACCTTGGTTATGCGCAGGGTCGGCTTGCCGCCATTGGGACGACGGAAGCGTTCCTTGGCGCAGGCCTTGTTGTTGGTGAGGTCGACCTCACCGGGGACGGGCTTCAGCGCCGCGCAGTTCTCGACCGCATCCGACTGGTAGCCGGCCGGCATGATCGCCTTGACGACGATCGGCGTCGATGCGCCCGGCATCAGCACGATGCCGGCATTGTCGCAGCGGAACTGGCCGGGACCGTTCGGTCCGCATGTCCAGGGCGGAGACGGGCCGAAGGTCGAAGAGGCCGGCGCGCCGCCCGGGTAATTGTCGACAACCGTCAACGGCCCATTATAGGGGACGCTGCCATTGTTGATGATGTCGATCACGAAGTAGCAGATGCCGTCGGGCGTGCAGACCGGGATGCGGGCACGCTTCTTCAGGATCAAGTCGACCTTCTTGTCGACTGGGGGCCGGCAATCGCGGTCGCGGTCGCCACGCCGGCAGATCGGGATCGAGGCACAGCCGCGATCGTTCTGCTGGCTGCCGAACAGCGGCTTGCCGCTGGCGCCGTAATTATAGGTGGCGCAGTTGCGCAACGCGCTGCCTTGCCAACCACCCGCCGGCTTGAAGCCGAGCTTGAGGTTGATGGAGGCCCCCGGATTGAGCGTGGTCACCGGATAGGTGCACGTCATCGGGGTCACGCCGGGCATGCATACCCAGGGCGGGTTGGGCCCTGAATCCAGAGTCGAGCCGGCCGGCAGCGTCACCTCGTCGAGCACGATCTTGCCGTGATACGGCCCGTCGCCGACATTGGTGACCTTGATGGTGAAGTCGCAGCCGCCGCCCATCGTGCAACGCGTCACGTCGGCGCGTTTCTCGACCTTGAGGTCCGGTTCCTTGTCCTTGGGGGGACATCTCAAGTCACGCGGGATGACGATGTCGATGGTCTGCGTGCAGCATAGTCCCCAACCCTCCTTCGGGCCGGCATAGGTCTCGATGCCGGTGACGATGAGGTGGATGACGTCGCCGGGCGATGCACCGACGATCTTCCAGTTCAGCACACCGCCGCCCGCCGGCACCAATTGCGTGTCGGGGATGATGGTGATGCCTGGGGTCGTCGTCGATACCTGCACCCATTTGCCGCCCATCTCCGGGCCGACAGGCATGTGGTAGATGAACGCGCCGCCGCCTTGCACGCAATCGACCGTGCCGCGCTCCACCTTGAAACATTCCCGGTCGGGAGGCGGAGGCCGCTTGTCACAGTTGGTGAGGTCGATCTTGATCGAGGTCTTGGCCCCGGTCTTGTAGTCGCCGTCGTCGGGCTTGCCCGGATCCTGCGACGGGATGATGGCCCCCGTGCCGACGCCCGGCGTCACCTTGATCATGCCCTGGTTGTCGACGATGGTCGGCGAAGGAAACGCCGCATGGTCGATCTTGGCGGTGATCTTGAAATTGATGACGCGTTCATTGCCAGCCCCAGCGCCGTCGAGATCGGTGGTGGAAATCCGGAAATCGGAAACCCTTGCCGTATCGTTCGGATTAGCCGAGGTGCTGATTGTCGCACCCGGCAGCGGTCCGCCAGACGCATCCGTGCCGTCGCCGGACACGTTGACGTTGACGATCGCAAGACCGTGCGGAAGCTGATCCTTGAAGTCGAGTTGGAGTTTCTTCAGCCTGGCCGAAAAGCTTGGGTCGGCAAAGCCTTGCGAGTTGCCGCGCAGGCCAAAGCTCAGGGAGTAGACGACGTAGTCGCAGCTCCTCTGTGTGCCTGTTTTGGTGAAGAACGGCACGATCCGTTCCGGCCTCGGATTGACGATTTTTGAATTGTCGAGGTCGAGCCGCAGTTCCGGAGTGATCGGGACTGCATCTTCGGCGTGGCTTGCCACAGGGGTGAACATGGCGACCGCGATACCGGCCGCCATCAGCCAGCGCGCGCCGCGCCTGGCATATGACAGGGGTTTCATGATGGTCTCCATGACGTTGGATTGACTGCTGTTCGCCGTCGGGGAAAGTGCGAGATTTTTCATCTTCCCCTCCTCAACGTTCGCAGCTGACGGCTGGGGTTCTGAGCGGCAAAGTCATCTTGCAGCAAGGGTAGTAGCCACCCTTGTCCTTGTCGGACTGCCTGTAGAAGCAAAGTCCAACATCGACTCTGTCGCCCGGAGAATGGCCGGTGATGTCGACCGTGTAAGGCTTACCGGGAGCATGCGACTGGGGTGATGTCACCCCGACGCCTGGTGTCATGGACTGGACCTTGATCGAATTGCCGCCAAAGCCGGCATGGTCATGGAGATAGAGGTCGGCCTGGAGGCCGCGAGGCGTGCAGTAGAACTGAACATCCTCGACATCGATGCACGGAGGCAGATCGCCGGGCGGTGGGAAGCCCGGCGGATAGAACGGCGGCAGATAACCGCCTGGGATCTCTTCATAATAGCCGGCACGGCCGTCGCAGGGGTGCCAGACCTCGACGTCGCCGACATGGCCTTCCACTTCCGGGTCTTCGAAATAGCCGTCGAAGTCGACGAACCACGAGCCGAAAGGCGGCACGTTGGCCGGCTTGACCAACGGCGTCGGCGTGATCTGCACGCCGTGCACGGCAAGCGGCCCGCCGGCGGCGAGCTGGTCGGCAAGTGTCGGGTTGTCGCGCAGCTTGTCGCCGGTGTTGACCAGCGTGTCGGTGCACACGCCGGTGTCGAGATTGCCGTCGGCGTCATAGCCATATTGCAGGTCGAGCCCACCGGCCGACTGCCGGTTGCCTTGCGGGAAGCCGACTGCATATTCCTGCGGCTCTTCCACCCAGACCGATTCCGTCGCCGGATCGTCCGGGTTTTCGCGCCAGTAGCGGATGACCTCGCCCTTGCCGGAATCGGCGAACTGGCTGTAATCGTAGCGATTCTCGACCGGGCCGCGCTGCGCCAGATACATGAAGCCCTGTTTGTCGAAGGCGATGTCGGTGACGGCGTAGTCCTTGTCGGCCTTGACCGTCAGCTCCCAGCGCGGATCACCGGCAAAGCTGCCATCGCGGGCAATGCCAACCGACCAGATCTCGGCCTTTTCGCCGACCGAATAATAGAGCCGGCCGCCATGATAGGCGACGGACCAGACGCGGCGTTCGTCCTGCGTGTAGCCCCATGTGTCGGGGTCTTCCGAGTCGAAGGCAGCACCCTGTATGTCCATCACCGCACCGTCATCGGCGACGGGAGCCAGCCCATGCGCCGGCCGCCCGGCAACGCCATGATCGAATGTGTCGATCAGCGTGCCGTTGGCGTCGAGGCGGTGGATGAAGCCCGTGTCGAGGTCGCTGGCGAAGAACTCGCGGTGATTGCTGTCGAAGCTGATGTCGCCGATGCCGGAACCGCTGTTGGTGTCAATGTCGGCGAATTTGGAGACCGCGCCGGTGATGCCGTCGATCTTCCAGATCGTGCCCGGACCGCCACCGCTTTCCGTGCCGAACTGGCCGTCCATGAAGACGGCGCCTGCGGTTCCGCGGCGCTGTCGCTCGGGCCGACCGTCGGCATCTTCGTCCGGGGTGACGATACGGATGCCGTGCAGCGAGGTCGCGCCAGCATAGAGGTTGGGGACGCCCGTGGGAACGCCGTCGCGCACACCGTCATCATAGGTAATGGCGAACACCTGGCCGATCTGTTCGGCCGTCACCTCGAAAGGCGGCGGCGTGTAGACGAGCTGGCCGGAAGCCGGTCCGCCGAGCGCCGAAACGTCGAAGACGCGCAAGGTGGCGCGCGTCGTGTCGATGAAGGTTTCGTCGACCGGGTCGACGCCGGGCGGCAGCCCCCCCCTTTCGGAATCGGCAGAGTCGAAATTGGGAATGACGGTGCCGGAAAATCCGGTGACCGCCATCGAGCCGGGATAGACGATCTGGGTTTCCTGCGCTTGGGCGGCTGTGCCCAACCAGAGCGTGGCGCTCAGCGCCAGGGCAAGCAAACCGCCGCCCAGATGGAGCGAACGGCGGAAACCGCTTGGAAACGACATGGACGCGCCGCGATCGCAGGACATAAAACTCCCCCCGAAGTTTTCGGGAGGAACATCCGGTCCGGCCGCGCGAAACAGGGCAAGGCGCGGCGTTCCGGCACGTTCGTCCCTGATCGAATTGTCTGCTTTCCTCATCTTCACGATACGCCTGCTCCTGCGCAGGGTCAACGGAATCAGCCGAAAGCCCAGCGCATCGACTCCATCCCGAAGGCGGTGGTCGCGCTGAGCTTGCGTTGGTCCCGGAGACCGTGGAGCCTCTGGGGTCCTGGTCATGGGGCATCCTTTCCGGCCCGCACCATGCGGCGCCTGGTCGTCAGTCGCCGGCTGGAGCAGAAAGGTTCATGCAAAACGGCGGCCGGGTCTGTCCGCCATTTCACAGAGGCGCGGCTAATTCCTTGTGTCAACTCAGGTGGAAAACAGTCTTGGCGCGCGAAAGACCGGCCGGCTTACTTACCGTCAGTGCCGGCTTCTGCTAGCGTCTTCCCAACCCTGGGGGGATCATGACACGCAGGCACTTCGTTCTCTTGCTGGCGGCGCTTTTTCCATGTGCGTTGCCGGTCCATCAATCCGTAGCCAAGACCTTGGTCTACTGCACCGAGGTTAGCCCCGATACGTTCGATCCCGCACTCGCCTCCGGATCCCGCGACGCCTCGGCCACCGCTCTCTACAACCGCATGGTCGAGTTCGAGCCCGGCACCACCAAGGTGCGCCCCGAGCGCATGGCCGAGACGCTGATCGCCTTTGTCCGCGGCTGAGCCGTTCACCAGATCCAGTCGCCTTTGCCCAGCACGGAAACCGCCTCGACAATGCGGCTGAAGGAGGCGCGGGCCCGGCCAACCGTGTGCCTGGCCCGGAGATAGCCGTGCACCAGTCCCGGCTCCTCGAACCAGGTGGCATGGCCGCCGGCAGCGAGGACGCGGTCGCGATAGGCCTCGCCGTCCGACGACAGTGGGTCACACTCAGCGGTGATCAGCACTGTCGGTGGCAGGCCGGTAAAATCTGCGTCGGCCATTGGATACAAAGTGATGTCGCCGGTCCCATCGACGCCGCCGGTGCGGATATCCCTGTAGAAGTCGAGATCGCGCACCGTCAGCATCGGCGCTTCCGCATGCGTCAAATAGGAGCCTTGCGAACGGTCGCCGCCGAGGCCGGGATAGATCAGCACCTGGCCGATCGGCTTTTTGGCATGGCTGCGCGTTGCGTGGGCGACAGCCGCGCAGAGATTGCCGCCGGCGCTGTCGCCGCAGAGCAAAATAGGGCAGTCGTAGTTCGAGGCCGCCCATTCGAAGGCATGCAGCGCATCGTCGAAGGCGGCAGGGTGCAGATGCTCTGGCGCCAGCCGGTAGCCGATGGAGACCACTTCGAAGCCGGTCCGGGCGCACAGCTCGGCGCAGACATCGTCATGGCTGTCCAGCCCACCGAGGATGAAGCCGCCGCCATGGATGTAAAGCACCATCGCGTCCCGGTTGGGTGAGGCAGAGCGATAGATGCGGATCGGGATGTCGTGGGCGGCAATGAAAGTCGTTTCCGCCGTCACACCATTGGGATAGCCGGCAAAGAACTCGCGGCACATCCGGTCATAAATCGCACGCTGCTGGGCGATGGTGTAGTCGATCGTATCGGGCGGGTAATAGGAATTGGTCCGCTCGATGAAGGCCCAGGTCTCGGCATCGATGAGGGTTTTGTAGTCGGTCATGCAGCTCCTTTACCTCCCCCTTGATGGGGGAGGTCGCCGCGAAGCGGCGGGTGGGGGTGGTGGCGCATCACCCCACCCCGGACCTTCGGTCCGACCCTCCCCATCGAGGGGAGGGTAAAGAGGCTACTTCCCCTTCCACACCGGGTCGCGCTTCTCCGCAAACGCCCGGAACCCTTCCATACCGTCCTCGGAGCCATAAAGCGCATCGACCGTCGCCAGTTGCCGGCGCGTGACGCGGTTCATGGCATCCTGGAAGGTCAGCGCCTCGGCCACCCGCGCCGTCTCCTTGATCGCGGCAAACACCAGCGGCGGGCCGCTGGCCAGTAGCCTTGCGACCTCCCAGACGCGGTCTTCAAGCTTTTCCTTGGGCAACACTTCGTTGACCAGGCCCCAGCGATGCGCTTCCGCTACATCCATCCAGCGGCCGGTGAGCAAGAGGTCCATGGCGACGTGATAGGGAATGCGCTTCGGCAACTTGATCGTCGCGGCATCCGCCAGCGTGCCGGCGCGGATTTCGGGCAGCGCGAAGGAGGAATGATCCGAGGCGAAAATGAGGTCGCAGGACAGCGCTAGCTCGAAGCCGCCGCCCACCGCCATGCCGTTGACGCAGGCAATGACCGGCTTGTTCATGTCGCGCAGCTCCTGCAGGCCGGCAAAACCGCCGATGCCATAGTCGCCGTCGACCGCGTCGCCACCGGCGGCTGCCTTCAAATCCCAGCCGGCGCAGAAGAACTTGTCGCCGGCGGTCTTGACGATGGCGACGCGCAATCCGGGATCGTCGCGGAACGCCTTGAAGGTCTCGCCCATCAGCCGCGAGGTCCTGAGGTCGATGGCGTTGGCCTTGGGCCGGTCGAGCGTGACCTCGAGGATGGTGCCCTCGCGGCGGGTCGAAATGACGTCAGACATTCTTCTTCTCTCCCAGCACCAGCAGCGCGTCGGCGATCCAGGCGCCCTTGCCCTCGGCGCAGACGATCAGCGGATTGATGTCGAGTTCCTCGATCTCTCCGGCATTCGTCTGCACGAAGCCGGCAATGCCCGCGATGGCGTCGATGGCAGCGCCGATATCGGCCTTGGGCCGGCCACGATAGCCGTCGAGCAGCGGAAACAGTTTGAGGCCACGCAGGGCGGCCTCGATGTCGTCGCGCGTCGCCGGCAGCATCAGCGTGACGCTGTCGCGCAACAGCTCGACCAGCACGCCTCCGGTGCCCAGCGTCATGACCGCGCCGAACATCGGATCGCGGGTGAAGCCGACGATCAACTCGGCAACGCCGTCGCGCACCATGCGCTCGACATAGAGGCCGGTGCCGAGCGGCAGCAGATCATGCGCCGCCGTGCTGACCGATTCGGCGTCTTTCAGATTGAGCCGCACCGCGCCGACTTCCGACTTATGGGTGACGCCGAGCGCCTTCAGCGCCACCGGGAAGCCGAGCGCCATCGACGAAATCACCGCCTCTACGGCGTTAGCGGCACGTTCTGCCTTCGGCACCGGCAAGCCGGCCTTGATCAGCCGCGCCTTGGCTTCGGCCTCGTCAGGGGTGACATGATCGCCGCCGGCAGCACCTGCAGCCGACGTGTCGATCGGCTGCGCCTGCGGCTCGGCCCAGGCCCAGCCGATGAAGGCCGCCGCGCCTGCGGCATCCATGGCCTCGGAAATACCGAACAACGGCACCATGCCGCGCGCCATCAGCTCGGCGGTGTATTCCTCCGGCAGGTTCTCCGGCAGCGACGAGACAATCGCGCCATGCGCCTTGTTGGTCTTCAGCGCCGATTCGAAGGCGCGCAGCGTCGCCCACCAGTCGGTGACCGAGCAGCGGTCGGGGCGCGGGAAATCGAGCACCAGCATGTTGAGGTCGAAGCCGCCCGACACCATGGCGGTGAAGGTGGCGGTCATCGCCGGTTCGTTGTTCCAGATGAAGGTGTGATAGTCCAACGGGTTGGCGACCGCGACCAGCGGCCCGAGCGTCGATTTGACATGGGCGCGGTGCTTGCTGGTGAGCTCCGGGAAATTGACCCAGCGGCCTTCGGCGCTGTCGGCCATGACCGAGGCTTCGCCGCCGGAGCAGCTCATCGACGACAGACGATAGCCGGGCAGCGGCCCGGTGACATGCAGCAGCTTCAGCGCCTCGATGAAAGCGGGGATGGAATCGACGCGGGCAATTCCGAGCCGCCGCAGGAATGCGCCCGAGGCAGCGTCCGAGCCGGCCAGCGATGCCGTGTGCGAGACCGTCGCCTGCCGCGCCTGTTCGGAGCGACCGACCTTCATGGCGATGATCGGCTTCTTCAGTTCGCGCGCGCGCGCGGCCAGCTTCTCGAAGCCGGCTACCGAATCGAAGGCTTCGATGTGCAGGCCGAGCGAGGTGACGCGCTCATCCTCGATCAGGCCAAGCGCCATTTCGGAGAGGCCGGTCTGCGCCTGGTTGCCGGCGGTCATCAGGAAGGCGATCGGCAGGCCGCGCTTCTGCATCGTCATGTTGATGGCGATGTTGGAGGACTGGGTGATGATGGCGACGCCTTTGGCGCCTTCGGGCAGCCGGATGCCGCCATGCTGGTCGGGCCACAACAGCGCGCCATCGGCATAGTTGATCAGGCCGTAGCAGTTCGGCCCGATGATCGGCATCTGGCCGGCCGCGGCCACCAGTTCGGCCTGCAGCCGCTCGCCGTCGTCGTCATAGGCCTCGGTCTCGAGAAAGCCCGCGGCAAAACAGACGGCGCCGCCGGCGCCGCGCTCAGCCAGCGCCTTGATTACCTCGATGGTGAGATGCCGGTTGACGCCGACAAAGGCGGCGTCGGGCGCCCCGGGCAATTCGGCGACCGAGCGATAGGCCTTGCGGCCGGCGACCTCGTCCTTGTTCGGATGCACCGGCCAGATTTCGCCGACAAAGCCCATCTTGATCGATTGGGCGACGACGGCGGCGGCCTGGGCCCCGCCGAACACCGCGATGGATTTTGGGCGCAACAGACGCTCAAGCTTGTGCATGGGTTATGCCCCGAACGGGCGCAGCAGCGCCCGCGAAATGATGTGGCGCTGGATTTCCGACGTCCCTTCCCAGATGCGCTCGACGCGGGCGTCGCGCCAGATGCGTTCCAACGGCAGGTCGTCCATCAGCCCCATGCCACCATGGATCTGGATGGCTTCGTCGGCAACGAAGGCGAGCATTTCGGTAGCCTTCAGCTTCGCCATGGCCATGTCCTGATCGGTGACGGTGCCCTGATCGTACTTCCAGCCGGCTTCGAACACCATCAGGTCCGCCGCCTTCAATTCGGTCGCCATGTCGGCGAGTTTGAACGACACGCCCTGGAACTTGCCGATCTGCTGGCCGAACTGCTGGCGCTGCGCGGAATATTCGATGGCATGACCGAGCGCCCGCTCGGCGCGGCCGAGACAGGTGGCGCCGACCTGCAGGCGCGTGGCGCCGAGCCAGGAATTGGCGACGTCGAAGCCCTTGTGGACCTCACCCAGCACCTGGCTTGCCGGCAGGCGGCAATCGTCGAATTCGAGGATGGCGTTGGTGTAGCCGCGATGCGAGACGTTGCGGTAGCCGTCGCGCACGGTGAACCCCTTGGTGCCCTTGTCGACGAAGAAGGCGGTGATCTTCTTGCGCTTGCCGCGCGGCGTTTCTTCCTCCCCCGAAGCCATGAAACAAATCGCGAAATCGGCAAGATCGGCATGGGAGATGAAATGCTTGGTGCCGTTAAGGACCCAGTCGTGGCCGTCCTGCACCGCGGTCGCCTTCATGCCTCGCAGGTCGGAGCCGGCGCCGGGCTCGGTCATCGCCAGGCAGTCCCACTTCTCGCCGCGGATGCACGGGAACAGGTACTTTTCGCGCTGCTCGGGCGTGCCGGCGAGCAGGATGTTGGAGGGGCGCGCGACGCAGGTCCAGTGCAGCGCATAGTTGGCGCGGCCGAGTTCCTTCTCGTAGAGCAGCCAAGTCACCGTATCGAGGCCGGCGCCACCGACATCGGCCGGCATGTTGGCCGCATAGAGCCCGGCTTCGATTGCCTTGACCTTGATCTCCTCGATCAACTCGCGGCGCAGCACGCCGGTACGCTCGACCTCGCGTTCATGCGGGTAAAGCTCATTCTCGACGAACGCGCGCGTCGTCTCGACGATGAGCTTCTGTTCCTCCGAAAGACCGAAATCCATGGCCTCAGCCTTTCTTCTTTTTCTTCGGCTTTTCCGCCTTCTTCACCGGCTTCGATGCCTTGGCCTTCTCTGCGGCCTTGGAAGCGGCCGGCTTCTTCGCCGCCAGCTTGGCCAGCTGCTTGGTATAGTCCTTGTGCAAGGTGCCGGCGCCCCAGCCCTTGCCTTTGTTCTGTTTCGACAGAGCATCCATGATCGCGACCAGATTGTCGTCGCGGATCCTTTCCAGCTCACGGATCGACAGGCCGTGCGCCTGGTCGTCCGACTGGGTGGCGATCAGATCGACCAGCTCGTCGTTGAACTCCGGCACGTCCATCAGCTTGGTCCACGGCCATTTCAGGCACGGCCCGAACTGCGCCATGAAGTGGCGCATGCCGGCCTCGCCGCCGGCGACGCGGTAGACCTGGAACATGCCCATCTGCGCCCAGCGCAGGCCGAAGCCATAGCGCATGATGTCGTCGAGTTCCTCGACCGTGCAGATGCCGTCCTTGATCAGCCACAGCGCCTCGCGCCAGGCCGCTTCGAGCAGGCGGTCGCCGACAAAGGCCTCGATCTCCTTGCGGATCACCACCGGCTTCATGCCGATCGAGGCATAGATTTCCTTGGCAACCTCGATCGCTTCGGGGAACGTCTGCTCGCCGCCGACGATCTCGACCAGCGGCAGCAGGTAGACCGGGTTGAAGGGATGTCCGACAACCAGCCGCTCCGGATGCTTCTTCATCGCCACCTGCATGTCGGTCGGCTTGATGCCGGAGGTAGACGAGCCGACGATGGCGTTGGCCGGCGCGTAGAGATCGATCTCGGCCAGCACGCGGTGTTTCAGGTCGAGCCGCTCCGGCACGCTCTCCTGGATGAAATCGGCGTCCGCCACCGCCTCGGCGATGGTCTTGGCAAAGGTCAGTCTGCCTTCCCTGGGCAGGCCGCCGGGAACCATCTGCTTGTAGGCGCGGCGCGCGCCCTTCATCACTTCCGAGACCTTGCGCGACGCTTCCGGGTCCGGATCGAAGATCGACACATCGATGCCGTTGAGCAGCAACCGCGCCACCCAACCGGCGCCGATGACACCGCCGCCAATGGCGGCTGCCTTGTTGATGATGCTCATGGTCAGGCTCCGGTTCTTGTCTTGGCGGTTTCGGGGTCGATGAGAGGCACGCGCTCGCCGACGCGGATCACGGAGGGGTCGTAGGCCTTGCGGGCGAAGACTTCGAGCACGAACTGGCGGAAGAATGCGATCGGCAGCGTGTCGTAGTCCGGGTCGAAGCTCGACTGGTCCCAGCGTTCGCAAAACTGGTCGCAATCGTCGAAATAGGCATGGCCGGCGAAGCGGTCGCGAGCATGGCGGTTGCCGCCGAGATGATGCGCGTAATAGAGCCGCTGGAAGTCGCCATGCTTTCCCACCACCCAGGTGCATTGCTCGCGCACGAAAGGTTTCAGGATCGAGGCGGCGTATTCGTCGTGATTGTAGGGAGCGTAGATGTCGCCGATGTCGTGCAGCAGCGCGCAGGCGATCCAGTCGGTGTCGGCGCCGTCACGCCAGGCCCGCGTCGCCGCCTGCAGCGAATGGCCGAGCCTGGTGATCTTGTAGCCCGACAGGCCTTCGTCGAGTTGCACCAGTGCGTCGAGCAGCCGCTCGCCGGTCCTGGCGGCATAGTCGATCTCATGGGCGGTCAGGAACTCGTAGTCTTGCCTGTCGCCATCCTTCATCGCAGTGAATTTGACGGTAGCCATGATCCGCTCCCGTCTTAAGCAGCCGCTGCGATCGGCGCCCGCTTGGTGAGGTTGAGCTTCCTGCGCACTTCCTCCGGCCCCAAAATCCTGGCGCCGAGATTGGTGACGATGCTGGCGGCGCGCTCGACCAGCTGCGCATTGGTGGCCAGCACGCCCTTGTCGAGCCAGAGATTGTCTTCGAGACCGACGCGGACATTGCCGCCGGCGAGCACTGCAGCGGCTGCATAGGCCATCTGGTTGCGGCCGATGGCGAAGGCCGACCAGTTCCAGGTCGACGGCACGTTGTTAACCATGGCCATGAAGGTGTTGAGGTCGTCCGGCGCCCCCCACGGCACACCCATGCAGAGCTGCACCAGCGCGTCGGGATTCAAGACCTTTTCTTCGACCAGCTGCTTGGCGAACCAGAGGTGGCCGGTATCGAAGGCTTCGATCTCCGGCTTGACGCCGAGCGCCGTCATCATGCCGCCCATTGCGCGCAGCATGCCGGGCGTGTTGGTCATGACATAATCGGCCTCGGCGAAGTTCATGGTGCCGCAATCCAGCGTGCAGATTTCCGGCAGGCACTGGCGCACATGTTCCATGCGGTTGGTGGCGCCGCCCATGTCGGTGCCTTTTTCATTGAGCGGCAGCGGCGCTTCCGGTGAGCCGAACACCATGTCGCCGCCCATCCCGGCGGTCAGGTTCAGGATCACATCGACTTCTGCCGCGCGGATGCGGTCCGTCACTTCGCGGTAGAGATGGACATCGCGGCGCGGCTTGCCGGTCTCGGGGTCGCGGACATGGCAGTGGACGATGGCGGCACCGGCCTTGGCCGCATCGATCGCCGAATCGGCGATCTGCTTGGGCGAGCGTGGCACATGCGGGGAGCGGTCCTGCGAGCCGCCGGACCCGGTCACGGCACAGGTAATGAAAACCTCACGGTTCATCGCGAGCGGCATGGACATCTCCTCCCCATAGAAACAGACCCTAACAATGACCGACTTGCCGGAAACTGTTTTGCAATTTACGAAGCTCTCGTGATCAAAAGCGAAAAACCGACCATCTTTCGCGCTGAGCGATCGCCGCTCAAGGTGACGCTGCTGGTGTTTTCAGGCTCGTCCATCATGTGCGTGGCGTCGACCGTCGACCCGCTGCGCGCCGCCAACCGCATCTCAGGCGAGACGCTGTTCGATTTCAAACTGGTCTCGGTCACCGGCGAGGCGCCGGTCACCACATGCGGCCTGCCGGTGGCGGTCAGGGGCCGCTTCGATGCGGCCGAGCCGACCGACGTGCTTGTCGTCGTCGCCGGCTTCGGCACCCAGAATTACGCGACATCGGCTCTGCTTTCCGGATTACGGCGAGCGGCCCGCGCGGCTCGCGCCTGCGGCGGCGTCGAGGCCGGCACATGGCTGGTGGCGCGCGCCGGCCTCCTCGAAGGCCGCAGCGCCACCACCCATTGGGAAGACATGGAGGATTTTTCCTCCGCCTTTCCCGGCGTCGACGTGCGTCCGGACCGCTACGTCATCGACGGACCGGTGTTCACCTCGGGCGGGGCGTCGCCGACCTTCGACCTGATGCTGCATCTGATCCGCACCCGGCTCGGCATGGCCGTCGCGCTCGATGTCGCCAGCGTCTTCATCTACGACCAGGCGCGCGCCGCGACCGACGCGCAGCCGCTGGTCTCGCTCGGCCGGCTCGACGGCTACGACCCGCGTCTGGCGCAGGCTATCCGGCTGATGGAATCGCATGTCGACCAGCCGCTGACCATCGACGCGGTGGCAAAACGCGCCGGGGTGACGGCGCGGACATTGGAGAGCATTTTTCGCAAGTCGATCGGCGAGACGCCGGGCGCATATTATCTCAGGCTGCGGCTGGGCGCGGCGCGGCGGCTGGTGGTCGACACGCGGATCGCCATGGCGGATATTGCCGGGCGGACGGGGTTCTCGTCCGCCGCGGCATTTTCCAGAGCGTTTTCAAGAGCGTTCGGCGAAGCCCCGGTCAGGCTGCGCCGAGGTTGATGCATGTCGCCCAAAAGTGTGTCGCGGTTTTGGGATTACGACATGCACGGACAAAGGGAGATCAGGCTGCGTTCTGTCGATCGCTGCCGGCGTCCATCTGCGAGCGCATCTGCCTCGCCAGACGGACTTCAAATCGGCTGCTGACAGCACGATCCCATTCGTTTTTCACGCTGTCGGTCGGCCGCGGCAGCGCCATCAGCCGGTCGATGATCGATCCGGTCTCGCCGGATGAGAGCAGGGCGTCGATTTCGCGTTCATGCTGCATATCGGTTCGCCTCCTTCCTTTTCACCCGCCACAACCGCATCCTTATACGAGATACGTGACGGCAGTTTGAAGGCAAGAGCGAGGTCATTGAGGGGCGCCAAAGGGCAAACCCTTGTCGTCGGATAGGGTCTTGCGCAAACCCCATTCCGGGGCGGCCGGAATGTTATCCAGCCACCCTTGAGCACAACGAATTGGCTTTCCGCCCTCAGACGTAGCGGTTGACGATGTTTTCCAGCAACTCCTGGCGGCCGGAGCGTGGCTGCGGCTCGATCTTCTTCTTCACCACGCGCTCGGCGATGTCTTCCAGCGAGCGCTTGCCCGACAGCATCGCCTTGCCCTCGGCCGTGTTCCAACCGGCATAGCGCTCGGCCAGCGGACCCGACAGCGCCTTGTCCTCGACCATCTTGGCGGCTGCCTTGAGACCTCGTGCGCAGGAATCCATGCCGCCGATATGGCCGATCAGCAGGTCCTGCGGGTCGAGCGACTGGCGGCGCAGCTTGGCGTCGAAATTGGTGCCGCCGGTCTTGAAGCCGCCGGCCTGCAACACCTGGTAATAGGCCAGCGCCATCTCCGGCACATTGTTGGGGAACTGGTCGGTGTCCCAGCCCGACTGGTAGTCGTTGCGGTTCATGTCGATCGAGCCGAAGACGCCGAGCGCATTGGCCAGCGCCAGCTCGTGCTCAAAGGAATGGCCGGCAAGAATCGCGTGGCCCTGCTCGATGTTCAGCTTCACTTCCTTCTCCAGCCCGAAGCGCTTGAGGAAACCGTAGACCGTGGCAACGTCGTAGTCGTACTGATGCTTGGTCGGCTCCTGCGGCTTCGGCTCGATCAGGATCGTGCCTTTGAAGCCGATCTTGTGCTTGTAGTCGACGACGAGACTGAGGAAGCGCCCGGCCTGCTCCTGCTCGCGAGCAAGATCAGTGTTGAGCAGCGTTTCATAGCCCTCGCGCCCGCCCCACAGTACATAATTCTCGCCCTTCAGCCGCTTCGTGACGTCGATGCAGCTTTTCACCGTCGCCGCCGCATAGGCGAAGACATCCGGATCGGGATTGGTGGCGGCGCCCGACATGAAGCGGCGGTTGGAGAACAGGTTGGCCGTGCCCCAGAGCAGTTTGACGCCGGTCTTCTTCATCTTGGCGGCAAAATAGTCGGCGATCTCGTCGAGCCGCGCGGCACTTTCGGAGAAATCCTTGCCTTCCGGCCGCACGTCGGCGTCGTGGAAGCAGAAATAGGGCGCGCCGAGCAGCGAGAACATCTCGAAGGCGACGTCGGCTTTCAGCTTGGCCATTTCCATCGTGTCGACGCCGCCAGCCTTGGGAAACCAGGGCCGGTCGAAGGTCTGGCCGCCAAAGGGATCGCCGCCCGGCCAGGCGAAAGAATGCCAGTAGGCG
This sequence comes from Mesorhizobium sp. P170090, assembly GCF_057786115.1. Lineage (NCBI taxonomy): Bacteria > Pseudomonadati > Pseudomonadota > Alphaproteobacteria > Hyphomicrobiales > Phyllobacteriaceae > Mesorhizobium > Mesorhizobium sp. P170090. The sequence continues at coordinate 1,276,211 of NZ_JBYNWH010000001.1, read as the reverse complement.
ACGGCGAAGCGCAGATGGTCTTCCAGCCGTTTGCCGGCCACCACCTCGTCGGGATTGTAGAAGCGGTAGGCCAGCGGATTGGTCGAATCCGGCCCCTCATACTTGATCGCTTTGATGTCGCCGAAAAATCCGCTGCTCATGATTTCTGTCCTCTCTCGAATAGTTCGCCCTGATTACCTCAGGCGTAATTGGTTTCGCTCTCGCTCGGGGTGAAAAGGCTCGTGTCAAAGCCACTCAACGAAGGAGACAGACCATGACCGACCTCAACACGATCGCCCAGAACTACATCACCGCCTGGAACGAGGCCGATGCGGATCGCCGCGCCGAACTGCTCAAGGCCACCTTCACGGAAGACGTCAGCTACCGCGATCCGCTGATGCAAGGCGACGGCCATGCCGGCGTAGCCAAGCTGATCGACGGTGTACAGCAGCGCTTCGCCGGCTTCCGGTTCTCGCTGAAGGGTACGCCGGACGGGTTTGGCGACCGCATCCGCTTCTCGTGGAATCTTGGGCCGGAAGGCGTGCCGTCGGTTATCGAAGGCACCGATATCGGTGTTATCGAAAATGGGCGCCTGAAGAGCGTCACCGGGTTTCTGGACAAGGTGCCGGCGCAGTGATCGATTAAGGGTGGCGCGAGACACCCCCCTCTGCCCTGCCGGGCATCTCCCCCGCAAGGGGGGAGATTGGCTGGCATCCACGCCTTCGCTAATCACCCACCTTACAAGACTGGCATACCCGCCGACGCTGCCGATCTCCCCCCTTGCGGGGGAGATGCCCGGCAGGGCAGAGGGGGGTGCCTCGCGCTCACTCACGCCATGGCGCCCTTGATCGCCGGATACAGCGCCCGGTAGCGCTGATAGGCATCGGCATACGCCCCGCCAAGCGGGACATCCGGTTCGATCGTCGCATCCGTCCTCGGCGCCGTACACACCGCCAGCGGATCGGCTCCGATTGCAGCGATCAGACCAAGCCTCGCCGCGCCAAAGGCAGCACCGAAATCGCCGTCGGCCGGAATGTCCACGGGCACCTGCAGCGCCGTAGCGATCGCCTTCAGCCAGTAGCGCGAGCGCGAGCCGCCGCCGATCGCGGTTACCCGGGTCAAATCCGTGCCGGCGGTCTTCAGGGCTTCGAGACTGTCCCGGAATGCGAAGGCAACGCCCTCGAGCACGGCTTGCGTCAGCACCGCGCGGCTCGACTCATGCGCCAGTCCGGTGAAGGACCCACGAACGGCGGAATCATTATGCGGCGTGCGCTCGCCCGAGAGATAGGGCAGGAACGACACCCCGCTCGGCGCTTTCAGCACATCGCCAAGTTCGGCGGTCAATTCGCCGGCCTTCTTGCCTGAAATCTCCGACAGCCAGTTCAGCGAATTGGTCGCAGACAGGATGACCCCCATCTGGTGCCAGGTGTTGGGCAGGGCATGGCAGAAGGTGTGCACCGCGCTGGCCGGATTGGGCAGATAGGACGCGTTGGCGGCAAACAGCACGCCAGATGTGCCCAGCGACACAAAAGCGTGGCCGGCGCCGACCGTGCCCATGCCGCAGGCCGAAGCAGCATTGTCGCCGGCGCCGCCGGCAACCGGGGTGCCCGATGCTATGCCCCAGCTGGCGGCCAGTTCGGCGCGCAAGGCTCCGGCCTTCTCCGTGCCTTCGACCAGCGACGGCATCTGCCTTTCGTCGAGCGATGTCGCCGCAAGCAACTCGGGGGACCAGCGCCGTTTGCCGACATCGAGCCAGGAGGTGCCGGCCGAGTCGGACATTTCTGAGATATGCTCGCCGGTCAGCCACAGCCGCAGGAAATCCTTCGGCAAAAGCACCTTCGCCACTTTGGCGAAGACGGAGGGCTCATTGTTCTTCACCCAGGCGAGTTTCGGCGCCGTGAAGCCGGGGAAGACGATATTCCCGGTGAGTTGGCGAAAGCGCGGGTCGGCATCGAGCGCCGCGGCCTCAGCGTGGCTGCGCGTATCATTCCACAGAATGCAGGGGCGCAGCACCTGGTCGCCGGCATCGAGCAAGGTGGCGCCATGCATATGGCCGGAAAGGCCGATGCCCTTGACCGCGGCAAGCTCTTTCGGGTGCGAGGCTTTCAGCTCGGCAATGGCCGTCTCGCAGGCGCGGATCCAGTCCGTGGGGTTTTGTTCGGACCAGCCGGGATGCGGCCGCGATACGTCAAGCGAAGCATGGCCGGAGCCGATGATCTTCTGCCCGGCATCGATCAACAGCGCCTTGACGCCCGACGTGCCGAGATCGAGGCCGAGATACATGCATTCCTCCCATTGCCATTAATTTTTTCGGGTCTCGAAAAAATCTGGCTTGCCAGTTTTTAAAACAAGATCCGCCGCGGGTCAATTCTCTGACAAATTGGCGGCGCGTTGCGAAAACAGCGCCGACAGCGGACTGTCCGGCCGGGCCAGTGCGCGCTCGGCCGTCAACGCCCGGGCAAGCGCTGTGTCGCCGGCGCGCAACGCCGCCTCGATCAACGAGAGATCAATCACATCGCGCTGGGCGTGGCTGCCGCCAAAGCGATGGGCAATGGCGCGGATCGGTCGAATCAGGCGCACCGCTTCGCTGTAATTGCCCTCGCCGAATGCCTTGATGCCTTCCGTCAGTGGCTGGCCGACATCCCGGGTGAAGGCGGCGTTGTCGTCGCTGGCGCGCATCGCCTCATGCTGGGCTTCGAGCAAGATCTTGACCGGCGCTTCGAGACCGGCGCCGACGAATGCCATCATCGCATGCGCATCGTTGAAGGCGTAATTGCCGGCTCCAGCCTTGGGCGCCCAGTTGGCAGCGAGCGCTGCCCAGCGGTCGCCGACATCGACACCGCCGAGATAAAGCCGCCACAGGATCGCAGAGGCGTCGACCATGTTCAGCGCCAGCGTCGAACGCTCGCCATAGATCGGCCCGTCATAGAGCTTGAGCACCTCGTCGATCTCGCCGAGATCGTAGTGGAACAGCGCCAGATGCCACCAATTATGCACCTGCAGGAAGCTTTCTTTGGTCCACGCCTCGGGGTTGGCGCGCATCCAGGCGATGCCGTCGCGTTGCCGGCTCTGCATCTCCATGACATGGGCGACCGCATGCTGCGCCCAGCCGTCTCGCGGCTCGATCTCGATCGCCTGTCGGCCGAAACTTTCGGCTCTGATATAGTCGCCCATCTCCTCGAGACCGAAGGCCTGCATACCGAGAATGGCGTGGTAACCTGGCATGCCGCTCTGCCAGGACGGCAGCGCGCGGCTGATACGGTCGCGCAGCATGCGGGCATTGCCGGTGAAGAAGTCGATCTGGTGGCCGACCTGCAACGCCACCGCGTCGAGCGGGTTGTCGATGGCGATATCTTCGAGCAGGCGCGCGGCGTCATGCCAGCGTCCCTCGGCAAGGTGGCCAAGGGCCGCCACATGCGCCTGTTCGCGCGGCGTCGCGGCAAGCGGCAGTGCCGCAGCATGGCATGCCTGGGTGACCGCCATTGCCTCGCGTTCGGTGGCGAGGCCGAACAAATACCCCTTGAAGACATGCGCCATAACGAAACCGGGATCTGCCGATATGGCGCGGTCAACGGAGCCGACCGGGTCGCCGACGAAGCATTGCAATTCATGAACGGCCTGGTTGTAGGGTGAAAACCCGGCCTCGGTCGCGCCCGAAAACATTAGGCCGAATGGATCTCTTACTGCCATATCGGCCCTGATGCTCCGCAGTTCCTAATGGCCCGAGCGCATCGCCACCGTGGCGATCCCGGCGCCGACCAGCAGCGTGCCGCCGGTGCGGTTGAAGATGCGGATCGCCTTGGGGTTGCGTACGACGTTGCGGGCGCGCGCCGCAATCAGCGCGTAGCCGAAGGCATTGGCGAAGGCGAGCGCCAGGAAGGTCGTTTCGAAGATCAGCATCTGTGTCCAGAAATCGGCTTCCCGATTGAGGAACTGCGGCAGGAAGGCGACAAAGAAGGTGATGCTCTTCGGGTTGAGTGCGGTGACCAGCCAGGCGTGCGCCATCATCTTGGCGGCCGAGACGGCATCTGTGCGTGGTTCGGCTTTGAGCGCGCCGCCGGCGCGAAACAGTTTTACCCCGAGATAGATCAGATAGCAGGCGCCGATCAGCTTCAGAATGGTGAACACGGTCGCCGACGCGGCCAGCAGCGCGCCGATGCCCAGCATCGACAGGGTCATGGCGGTGAAGTCGCCCAGCGCCACGCCGACGGCCATCGGCAAGGCGGTGCGCCAGCCCTGGCCCAGCGCATAGGACACGACCAGAAGAATGGTCGGGCCGGGAATGATGAGCAGGACGGTGGAGGCGGCGGCGAAGGCGGCCCAGTTTTCGAACGACATCTTTGTCTCCTTGAGCGCAAAGAAAAGGATAAATCCTCGTGTGCGGAGGAATGTAAAGAGCCCTCTCCCAAAAATGCACGGCGGACCATTTCGCCAGATCGCTGCGGCTATTGGCGGCACAGGCTTAAGACCGGTCGTTGGGCCTTCACCCTTTTTCAACCATGTTTGGCGAAACTGCCTGCCATCCGGCCGGACCGTGTTTCCCGCCGACAGCGTAGGGTTTGGGTGCATGCGTGAGTTGCCGCAGAATGTGACGCCGCCAGCAAATGGCGACGCAAACGAGACCGAACATCTCTATTCCCGCCGCTTCGTCCTGTCAGGGGCCGGCGCCATGACGCTGCTCGGCATGGCCGGCTGCAGCACTTCGACGCTCGAGCTGCCGCAATTCCAGCTGGATGACACGGTCACCGGCTCGGTGCGGCCGATCCGTCCGGCGATCAGCGTCGACAAGAACGTCACCGGCCCCGATGTCATGTACGCCTCGCTCAACGATGGCGGCTTCGAAGTGCCGGCGGTGCCCTATCAGAAGGTCAAGCCGGAGTTCCGCCGCCAGATCGTCGTCAACGAGACCGGCGAGGCGCCCGGCACCATTGTCGTGCATCTGCAGGAGCGAAAGCTCTATCTGGTGCAGGAGGGCGGCGACGCCATCCGCTACGGCGTCGGCATCGGCAAGGACGGCTTCCGCTGGTCCGGCCGCGCCAACATCCAGTACGGCAAGGAATGGCCGACCTGGACGCCGCCGCCGGAGATGATCCAGCGCAAGCCGGAACTGGTGAAATGGCAAAACGGCCAGCCCGGTGGCCTCACCAACCCGCTCGGCGCACGCGCCCTCTACATCTACCAGGACGGCAAGGACACCGGCTACCGCATACACGGTTCGCCGGAATGGGCGAGCATTGGCCAGGCGATGTCGTCGGGCTGCGTGCGCCTGATCAACCAGGATATCATCGACCTCTACAGCCGCGTTTCCAAGAAGAACCCGGTCGTGGTCGTCTGATCCTGTGCGGCGGTTTGGCGCCGCTGGAAACTCCCGTTGCGCGATGCGGCAAGCTAGGCCAAGGTGCCTTGAAAACCACAGCGCCGGGAGAGATCGAGCATGGCTGGAACGTTTGTCATCGCACAGGGCGGCGGCCCGACCGCCGTCATCAACCAGACGGTTGTCGGGGCCACGCTGGAAGTCCGCAAGCGCCATCCCGGCGCCAAGGTGCTGGGCTCGCTCCACGGCGTGCGCGGCATTCGTGACGGCAACTATGTCGACCTCTCCGCCATCCCAGAGGACCGGCTGCGGCTGATCGCCGGCACGCCGAGTGCCGCGCTCGGCTCGACACGCGACAAGCCCGACGCTGCCTATTGCGAAGTCATCCTCAACGGGTTGAAGAAGGCCGGCGCCGACGCTTTCATCTACATCGGTGGCAACGACACGTCGGGCACGCAGCGGATTCTGACCGACGCCGCCGGCGGCAGCATTGCTTTCGTCCATGCGCCAAAAACCATCGACAACGACCTCGAGGAAAACGACCACACGCCGGGCTTCATCTCGGCGGCCGAATTCGTCGCCGGCGCCTTCCTGTCCGTCGATCTCGATTTCCGCGCATTGCCCGGCATCTATGTCGGCATCGTAATGGGTCGGCATGCCGGCTTCCTCACCGCGGCGGCTGCAGCCTGGCAGCTCGATCCCGACAGCGGCCCGCATCTGGTCTACGTGCCGGAACGGCCGTTCTCCGCCGCCGGTTTCATCGACGACGTGCGCGCCACGCTCGACCGCCACAAGCGTTGCATCGTCGCCGTCTCCGAAGGAGTCAGCACCGCCGACGGCAAGGCGCTGGTCGAAAGCCTGGTGCCGCCGGACAAGCTCGAGCGCGACGCGCATGGCAACGTCAAACTGTCGGGCAGCGACCTGCCGTCAGCTCTGGAACGTGCGCTCGCCGAAGGCCTGCCGGGCAAGCGCGCCCGCGTCGATGCGCTTGGCTACATGCCGCGCGGCTATGTCGGCGCGATCAGCGCCGTCGACGCGCGGGAGGCTTTCGACGCCGGCGCCTTCGCGGTTGCCGTTGCCGGCGAAGGCGGTGGCTCGGTGGCGCTGCAATATGACGGCACGAAAACCGTGCTGAAGAAGGTGCCGCTGAAGAACGTCGCCGGCAAGACGCGCCATATGCCCGACGATTTCATGAAGCCCGATGTCAACCAGCTGTCGGAAGCGGGCATGGCTTACCTGAAGCGGCTGGTGCCGGAAAAATACAAGGTGGGAAAGCCCTTCGTCTGATGGGCGGCCGTTTTGGCGGCACCCGTTTTGGTGGCGAGCGCGTTGTCGGCGACTGGTTCGGCAAGACGATCATCGACGACCGCACGACGATGCTGACCGAGCCGTTCGTGCATGATTTCGTGCGCGCCAACATCTGGCATTTCAGGGGACGCGACGCCGACCTGCTGGTCGACACCGGCATGGGCATCTGCCCGCTGGCGCCTGAAATCGACACGCCCGAGGGCAAGCCGCTCATCGTTGTCGCCACCCACATCCATCTCGACCATGTCGGCTCGCTGCACGAGTTTCCGCTGCGCGCCGGGCCGCGGCACAGTGCCGAGCATTTCGAGACCATGAACGAGGCAGTGACCTACGCCTACATGTTTTGTAATCTCGACGGCGCCGTTTCGAAATTGCCGACGCCGGGCTGGACGGCGGCCGACTACAAGATCCCGCCGGCGCCGCTGACGCGCACGCTGGACGAGGGCGACGTCGTCGACCTCGGCGACCGGCAGTTCCGCGTCCTGCATCTGCCCGGACATTCGCCGGATTCGATCGCTTTGTTCGAAGAGACGGACGGGTTGTTCTTTGCCGGCGACGCCATCTACGATTCCATGCTGATCGACGACCTGCCGGATTCCTCCCGGCCTGATTATCGCCGTACCATGCAGCGGCTCCTCGATCTGCCTGTCCGTCTCGGCCATGGCGGCCATGGGCCGAGCTTCGACGGCAACCGGATGCGCGAGATCGCCACAACCTATCTCAGGCGCACCGAAGGCCGCTGACGACATTGTGATCGGAACCAGCGTGGCGCCGTGGTCGAGCGCGTCAATCCGGACAAGGCAGCCGCCAATGCGGGCCTGCAGCCGGGCGGCGTCATCGTCGCCGTCGACCAGTCGCCGGTGCGGAATGCGCGGCAAGCCAACCAGGCGATCGCCGAGGCCGGCAGATCGGGCCGGAAGTCGGTGCTGCTTTTGATCGATCGCGGCGACGCGCAAATCTTCGTCGCCGTATCCTTCGCCGCCGGTTGAGACATCATGGCAGGCTCGCCGGACCACCGACAGGCCTGCCGCACGGCCGCCGAAATTCCTATTGCCCGCCGCGACATCTTCGAGAACATTACGGCAGGCCGGCAATGGCCTGCTAAAAACGGACAGTCAAATGGTCACTCGCGGTTTTTCCTCCGGTCGAAAGCCTCCGACGGAGACCGATGCGCGCATTCCGCCCGGTCAGTATCTCGAACAGGGCTTTCCGGTGCTGTCGGCGGGGCCGACGCCGCGCGTGCGCACCGAGGACTGGTCGTTCACGCTCAAGCACGGGCCACGCCCGATCAAGAAGTGGAACTGGGCCGAGTTCAACGCGCTGCCCTTGACCAAGATGACGCGCGACATCCATTGCGTTACCGCCTGGACCAAGTTCGATACCGCCTGGCAAGGCGTGCTGGTCGACGATATCCTTGCCGATGCCGGCATCGAAGCGCCGACCGGCTTCCTGCTGGCGCATGGCTATGACGGCTATACCGCCAACGTGCCGGCCAAGGATCTCACCGAGGGGAAGGCGATGGTGGCGCTGCTTTATGAAGGCAAGCCGATCACGGCCGACCATGGCGGCCCGGCGCGGCTCCTGGTGCCGCATCTCTACTTCTGGAAATCGGCCAAATGGCTGAACGGGCTGCAGTTCACCGAGCGCGACGAGCCGGGCTTCTGGGAATTGCGCGGCTATCACATTTATGGCGACCCGTGGCGCGAGCAGCGCTATAGCGGCGATCCATGAGCGAAGCGCCGCAATCTCCCTGGCAGACGGCGAAAATCACCCGGATCGAAAAGCGGACGCCACGCGTTGCTAGTTTCTTCTTCGCGCTGTCACGGCCATTCGCCTATCGCGCCGGACAGCATGTCGATGTCAGGCTGACTGCGCCTGACGGCTACCAGGCGCGCCGCTCCTATTCCATCGCCTCGGCGCCGGAGAGCGGCGCCACGATCGAGCTGGTGATCGAGAAGCTCGACGATGGTGAAGTCTCGCCCTTCTTCCACGACATCGCCGCTGTCGGTGACGAGATCGAACTGCGCGGGCCGCTCGGCGGCCATTTCGTCTGGTCCGATGGGGATGGCGGGCCGCTGCTTCTGGTCGGCGGCGGCTCCGGCGTGGTGCCGCTGATGGCGATGGTGCGGCATAGAACCTTGCGCAAATCGGCGGTGCCGGTGGCGCTGATGTTTTCGGTGCGGGTCTGGGACGAGGTGATCTTCCGCGACGAGCTGATCGGCCTCGGCGACGGCCGCGACGGGTTCGAGCTGGTGCTGACGCTGACACGCGAGGCGGCACGGCGCCCGTCCGACTATTCGAGGCGCATCGACACGGCAATGGTCATGCAGGCGCTCACGCGGCTGCCGCGGCCGCCGGCGCTCGCCTTCGTCTGCGGGTCGAACACCTTCGTCTCGGCGGCTGCCCGGGCGCTGATCGACGCCGGCATACCAGCGGAAATCATCCGCACCGAGCGCTATGGCGTCTGAGAGGGCCACAGTGGTTCACCGTTTCATGGAGACAGCGACCCGCTCTCAGGCGGGTGAAAACCTTGCCGACAGCAATTGGAACGGCAGCGCGCCATAGGCGGCGACTTCGGCCTCATTGTCCCAGTTGCGGAACTGGCGCGATGGCCGTGCCTCGATCACCAGAGGCCGGCCGGTGTCGTCCACCGTTACCTTGCCGCGAAAGCGCAGCACACGTCCGCCGCCGGCGCGGCTGATCACCATGGAACGCAAGCGGGCGACGTGACCGCTGCCGGCATTGATTTCCATCTCGATGCGGCGGCGGACTGGCGGAACGACGATCCTGACGGTGACGTCCAGCATCATCTCTCCAGTCCTGTCCGGACGCGGCAGGGCCTGAGAAAGCGCGGACGGTTCCGGCGTCGCTCTTGCCTTGCGCAATGTCGGCCTGCCGCGCCAGACGGCAGCAGGCGTCGGATGCTGCAGTCGGCCCTTCTTGCGTTTCAGGCGCAACTGCTTGGCAAAGCCGCGCGACAGCCAGACGAGACCGCCGAAATCGGTGCGCGGCTTGGCCTGCAGCACCGAGGACCAGCGCGACAGGCCGGCGTGATCGGCGTTCGCAACCGTCCGTGCCAGTTCAGCCGGCGGCACTGCAATGCCGATTTCCAGGCTGAGGTAGGACAGCGCCACCGCCGCGGCTACGGCCAGGTGGCGCCTGGCGACGATATCGGCGAACACGTCCCAGTCGACCTCGTCGCCCTCGATGGCGACGGCGCAGTCGACCAGCCAGTCGCTGTGGGTGTGGGCATCGAGGCCGCCATGTGCGATGGCGAGCGCCATGCGGTCGGCCGGAGAGGGAACAAGCACGCGGACGCCATTGAAATCGGCTGACAGCGCCCGCTGCCAGATCGCCAGATCATCTTCCGCGCTTTGCTGCGACCCGTCATAAGCGAGCTGGTGCAGGTCGATGTCGCCGAAACTGCCCTTGAAAAAATTCATCGAACGCAAGGACGCCAGCCTGGTGCGCAGATATTGCGGACTGACGCCGGTGGCGATCTGCCAGTCGCGTTCGCTAAGCACATCGAAGGCGGCAATCATGGCCTGCGGGCGCACCAGTATGTCGATGTCATGCGCCACCCGGCCGCGCTGCGCCGACGCGTTGACGGCGATGCGGCTGGCGCCTTTGATAAGCATCACCGCGCAGCCGGCGTCGATCATGGCCTGTAGCGCCGGCTCGGCCTCGCGCGCAGCCAGTCGCGATTTGGTCCACAGCATCTTTTGCAGGCCGACAAGACGTGGATAGGCCGGATGCCCAGCGAGCTTGCGGCCGAACCTGTCGGAGATCGCGGCCAGCAGCCGATGCTCGCGGAAAGCAGCATGGTCGATATCGTTCTCGTCGAGCCAGCGCGCCGCATAGGCCCCGGCCGCCTCTTCATCGGGGAGCAATGCGGCCTTCAGCAACTGGTCGAGGCCGCCAGTGGGCCATGACCAACCATAGTCCGGAAACCGACGGCCGATACGGCGCATGGCATTGGCCATCAGTCGGCGCTCGCCTTTTTCGCTGCTCGCCTTTGCATGGCCAGCCTTACGACTTCGACATAACCGCGGTCGCGCACGGGGTCGCGTCCATAGGACATGCTGTCGGGCCGGATGCGGCGCAAGGTTAGGACATCGTCGAGCATGGCAAGCGCAAAGCCCGCCTCGCGGACACGGGCGATCCAGTCGACCATGTCGCCGCGACCGCCTTGCGGGTCGATGATCGGACCGACGGCCTCGGCTACCTCCCGGCGGATCATCATCGTCGTGCGCGACCAGCCCGCCACGGCCACGTCCTGTTGCACATCGGGCTTGTCATCGCGAAACGTCCGCCAGTGGGCAAAGACTCCTGCCGTCGCGGGAAACCGCTCGAAATGCTCCAGCTGCCTTTCGATCTTGGTCGGCAGCCACAGATCGTCCGCATCGAGCGTGGCGACGAAGGGCGTCGCCAGCGCGGCGATGCCCCTGGTGGTGGCGCTGCCTGGTCCGGCATTGTCCTGGCGCAACACCTGCACCGGCATGCCCAGCGAATTGACCACCGCGACCGTATCGTCGGTCGAGCCGTCATCGACGACGATTATGGCGTCGGGCTGGACCGTCTGGGCCGCGACCGATCGCAGCGTCTCGGCGATGGTGGCGGTCGCGTTGAAGGCCGGAATGACGACGCCGTAGCTGGCCATCACAGGAAACGCCAATTCGCAAGTTCCTTGAAATCGAAGATGCCGTCGACAGGGTGCAAGGAGCGGTCGGCCTCGCGCCGTTTCATCGACTTGTAGACGGCGCGCATGAATTCGCGAAAAGGAACATCGGCCTGCCTGGTCATGTTGCCGGGATGGCGCCGGTAATAGAGCGCAACAGTGTCGGGCATCGTGAATTTCGGACCGCTTTCGAAAGTGCGCAGCAGATAGTCGGTGTCCTCGGCCTGGTGGAAATCCTCGTCGAAGCTGCCGATGCGTTCGACCAACCGCCGGACGAAGATAGCGGGAGACAGGTGAATGCCGCGAACCGTCATCGAGTGGCTGTCGGCTGTCGGCTCCAGCGTATCGTCATCTATGTCGTCGACCAGCGTCATGCGCGAATAGGTGAGCTCGAGGGTGGGGTCTGCGTCGAAACAGGTCAGATCCGCCTTGAAGCGGCCCGGCGGGGAAATGTCGTCGGAATCGAGAAACGATACCAGCCCGGTCTGCGGCAGCAATTGCCGCAAGCCCGCGTTGCGTGCCCGCGTCACCCCGGCATTCTGCTGCTGGAAAAGGCGAATGCACGGCGCCTCCGCGATCAGCGAGCGCACGACCGCCACCGAACTGTCGGTCGAACCGTCATCGATAACGATGATGTCGAGATCGGCGGCATCGCGCTGCCTCAGCAGCGAGCGCAGCGCCGAGCCGACATGGCGTTCGCGGTTGTAGACCGGCATGATCACGCTCAGCTTCACGCACGCATTCCAGGCTGTGATCTATTCATTCTTTCACCACTCTGCCGGGCGCTTGATCTCGAAAAGCCCCTCGACCGGGCGCCGCGACGGATCGGCCTTGCGCCGCCGCAAGGATTTCTGAATCACACGCAGATATTCGCGCACCGCCACATCCCTTTGCTTGGTCAAATTGCCGGGGTGGCGCCGGTAGTATACCGCGACGGTGTCAGGAAAAATGTGCTTCGGGCTGGTTTCGAAAATGCGCAGCAGATAGTCGGCGTCTTCGCCCTGCCGGAACTCCTCGTCGAAAGCACCGGTACGGTCGATGAGTGCCCTGCGGAATATCCCGGCGCTAAGGCTGACGCCGCGCACGGTGGGACCTGCGCCGCCCGGTGCCGGCTGCAGGGTTTCGTCGTCCATGAGATCGACGCGCGTCATCAGCGAGTAGGTCAGCTCGAGCGCAGGGTCGGCCGCGAACAGGGGTAGGCCAGCCTTGAATCGTCCAGCCGGCGAGACGTCGTCCGAATCCAGGAACGACACCAGTTCGGTTTGCGGCAGCAACTGCCTCAGCCCTGTGTTGCGCGCGTTGGCCACGCCCTGGTTTGCCTGCTGGAACAGGCGGATGCACGACGCTTCCCGCATGATGGCGCGGACTGCTTCAACGGAGCTGTCCGTCGAGCCATCGTCGACAACGATGATATCGAGATCGGCATCGTCGCGTTGCCTGAGCAGGGACCGCAACGTCGAAACGACATAGATCTCCCGATTGCAGACCGGCACGATGACGCTCAACTTCATGCGGAGCCCCGAAGGACGAAATCCGCAATCGTGCCGGCGATCTCGCGCGGCTCGGTCCCCAGCGACAGCCGGTAGCATGGCAGATCGCGGGTAAGCTCGCTGAAAAAGCGAAAGCCCGCTTCCCGCTCGCCCGGCATCTGCACGATTCCTGACGGCGCCAGGGCGATCATGGCATCCTTGCGCGATATGGGCATGACCGAGCTTCTCGCACCTCCCCTGATATGGGGCACTATCAAAGCAATAATGTCCAGACTTGGAGGAGTTGGTCGAGGCGCGATCTCGTTGATGTGAAAGGCATGCTTGCCTTGCCAGTTCAGCGGTTGGTACGACTTTAGCCGCTCCTCCAGCTTCAGCCGCTTGAAGCCCTCCGGATCCTGCTTGAGCGTGGCAAACAGCGGATAGGCCGTCACCCCCCCGGTCCGGTCGATCAGCACATAGTCGTCGCCGACGCTATCGAGCCCATTGAGCAGGCCGGCGACGACCGTTCCCGATTTGCCGGCTCCGCCAGAGCCCGCCAGCAGCACGCCCTTGCCATCGATGCCCAGCGTGCCGGCATGGGTAAGCCGCATGCCGCGCGCCGCATATTCCCAATGCAGGAAGGCGCGCAGCGGCGCCGCCTGTTCCCATGGCGGAAAGGCCTCGGCCGCCATCATCAGCTGCGCCCCGACATGGCGTTGCGGATCATGGAACTGCCAGAAATCGAGGTCATGATAGTAGCTGCCGCGCAATCCGGCCTCTTCCAGCCGGTTGGCAAAGGCATGATGGTTATAATCGCCTCGGCCCCAGGTGCCCGGGGCGGGGACGCCATCGATGCCCGGGTGGGCGACGAAAATGCGGCAGCCGTCAGATGCAGACGGATTTTCCGGGGCCGGTATGAAGGCATGGCTCATGGCTTCCGCCAGCGTGCCATGGTCGAGGTGGACACTCAGCTCCAGTCCCGGCAACCGCACGCCGGCGGTAACGGGATAGAAGGCGGCGGCGCTTTCCGCGGCCGCCAGCACATGGCGGGCATAATCCGGCAGGGTTTGCAGCGTGATCAAAGGCATGTGTTGGTTGTTCAGCGTCCAGAATTGCGCCGGGTCGCCTGATGCATGTCGCTCGGGGTGGCCCCGGTTTTGAGACGACGACATGCATGAAATCAAAGATCTAAACCGCGTCGCCTGAGTCCGTTCAAACGCGACGCGCTTTAGGGAAACGATTATGCCTGTTTCACCGCCGGCCAGCCGAGAGGTTCCTCGACCTCATGGATCGGGTCGACAATGATGAGATCGGCAAGGTCGTCATGGACATCGACCTTGAGCGGCTCATTGCTGGCAGCAAGCGCAGACGACAGCTCGCCCGAAAGCGGTTGTGCCGGTGTTTCGGCTGGCGCAAGCAACCCGAAATCGAGCAGTCGGGCAACGAAGCTTTCGAGGTCGGCCAGGCTTATTTTTGCGGCGCCCGCGGCAGCTCCGACCAGCGCTTCAGTGGCGACGCCGGACGACAAAGCCTGCCAGACCCGGCTGCCGGAATCGGAAAAGCCGAAATACTTGCCGTTCGAAAGATCGAGAACGACGGCTTCGCCATCGAATGATTCGAAAACGATGTCCTTGCTTGCGACCGCGTAGACCCGCTGTTGCATCGCTGTGTCCCCCGTCCCATGCGCCCTGAAGGGATGCGCCAGCTTCACGGTCTGCCAAGCCCTTCCTAAGTGCGTCTAAATCACTTGGCCGTTGGTTGGCAAGACAAAGACCCGCGAATACAACGCCTGCGTCGGCGACCGTTGCGGCGAAGTCGACCGGCTCAAGCCTCGATTTCGAGCGCCGACAATGGTTTCGAGCAGCAGGCAAGGATAAAACCGTCATCGATCTCGTGGTCGAGGATGCCGCCATTGTGGCTCATCTCGACTTCGCCGGAGACCTTCTTCACCTTGCAGGTGCCGCACAGGCCGAACTCGCAGGCGGCGGGAATCCGCACGCCCGAGCTGCGCGCGGTCTGCAGCACGGTCTGGCCGGCGACGCAGCCGGCGTCGACCTCCGAAAGCGAGAAGCGGATCGGCGTCACGGCTTCGACAGGTGCAGCGATGCCGTCCTCGACCGGGGAGGCAAACGGCGCCGGAATTTCCTCCACCACAGGCGCGGCAAAGCTCTCCTGATGGTATTTCGTCATGTCGAAGCCGGCGGCATCCAGCATGCCGCGCACGGCGCGCATGAACGGATCGGGGCCGCAGCAGAAGATTTCGCGCTCGCGGAAGTCCGGAGCCAGCAAGGGCAGCCGGATCGCATCGATGCGGCCCATATGGCCGTACCAGCCTTCGCGGCTGGAACGTTCCTCGATCATGAAGCCGAGCGACAGGCCGGGCATATGGCCGCCGAGCAGTTCGAGTTCCTTGCGGAAGATGATCTCTTCGGCACGCCGCGCGCAGTTGACGAAACCGACATCGGTCCATGGCGCGCAGTCGTTCAGCCAGCGCAGCATCGAGATCATCGGCGTCACGCCGGAGCCGGCGGAAATGAACAGGTATTTGGCCGCCGGGTGGCTGTGCAACGAGAAGTCGCCGGCCGGTCCGTAGGCCTTGACATGCGAACCGGGCACCAGATGGTCGAACATCCAGCGCGTGCCGATGCTGCCGGCCTGCGCCTTGACCGTCACCGCGATCGAAAACGGCCGCGATGGCGACGACGACAGCGTATAGGTGCGCATCAGCGGCCCGTCCGGTGTCGGCAGTTCCAGCGTCAGGAACTGGCCCGGCTTGTAGCGGAACCAGGTCTGGTTGTCGGAGCGGAAGGTGAAGGTCTTGACGTCGGGCGCCTCGTCGCTGACGCCGATCACTTCCAGCACCTGCAGCCTATCGTTCCACGGCGCCATCTGGTCGAGATGGCGATAGAGCCCAAGATCCGTCATCGCATTCATCCTCTGGTCCCTCTTCGCCTGCTCCAGTTCACGCGACGCTGCGCAGCGCCGGCCGGCCGCCTTCGGCAAGGCGCGGGCCGATGAAGGCCGCGTACCATTCGACGAACTGGATCACGCCGCCCTCATGCAGCTCCGAATAGGGGCCGGGCTCATAGGCCGGCGACAGGATGCCGAAGGCGTTTTCCTCGACGATGCGGCGGTCCTGGTCGTTGGTCTCGGTCCAGACATGGGTGAGCTCCTCAAGGTTGTAGTCGACGCCCTCGACCGCATCCTTGTGCACCAGCCACTTGGTCGTCACCGCGGTTTGCGTGGCGCTGATCGGCAGCACCCGGAAGGTGACCGCATGGTCGATCAGTATGTGGTTCCAGGTCGTCGGATAGTGGTAGTGCATCAAGGTGCCGATGCGGTCGGCGGCAACAGTGTCGGACAGGTTCTTCGTCACCGCGCGCTTTCCCGACATCGTGTAGCTGACGGCATCGCGCAGCAGCGGCGCGCGGGTGGCGCGGTATTGCCCGGCCGGATCGATGCGGAACTTGCTCGGCAGGCCCGCCGCCTCGCATTTCGCCCAGTGCGCCAGCATCTCCGGATCGCTGTCGGCGCCCTGCACGCCGGTCACCGTCGGCGCTTCGGGGAATGTCTTGCACAGCTCTGGATGATTGCCGGCGCAGTGATAGCATTCGCGGTTGTTTTCCCAGACCAGCTTCCAGTTGCCCTTCTCGATGATGGTGCTCTCGAAGGCGACCTTGGCTTCATTCAGCCGGTGCGGCTTGAGGTAGGGCTCTATCATGGCGCGCATCGGGGCAAAGTCGGCAGGTTCTTTCGCCAGGCAGATGAAGATGTAGCCGCCGACGCTCTCGCAGGCGACGGGCTTCAGGCCGAACTGGCTCTTGTCGAAACCGTCGGCCATCTGGCGGGCAAACAGCAGCCGGCCGTCAAGCTCGTAGGTCCACTGGTGATAAGGGCAGACAAGCTTTGCCGCCATGCCCTTCTCAGTGTTGCAGACACGGCTGCCGCGATGGCGGCAGGAATTGTGAAAGGCGTTGATGTTGCCCTTCTGGTCGCGGACCAGCACCACCGGATAATCGCCGATCTGCACGGTGATATAGCTGCCGGGCTTCGGCAGTTCGCAATCATGGCCGATGAACAGCCAGTCCCGATACCAGATGAGCTCCATGTCGAGCTTGAAATAGTCCGGGTCGGTGTAGAAGGGCTGTTCCAGCGAAAAGCCTTGCTTGCGGCCGTTCAGGAGCCTCAGCATGTCGTTGCGCGTATCCATAGTTCTGTCCTCGTGGTTTAAGGACTGAACTTGGTGGTGATGGAGGAAGGATCGGACGCAGGCCGGCGCGGCTCCGGACATGCACTATCCACCTCTTGACCGCCCACCGCGATCAGTCGAGTCTAGGCATCTCGGGCTGGTTTCCGGGCTCTGGAGTTGTCCTTGCGGACCATCGCGACACCTTCCCAGGCTCTTGCCCAGTGGTCTCCCGTTGCGACTTCAACTCCACCACCGTTGCGGGGGCAGCGCCGGATTCTGACCGGCTTCCCAATTCTCCGCTGCGTCGTCACGAAGCGGCACCTGAGATGCGATCATCTAATCACGGCAGCGATCGCGACGTCGGCATGAAAGCGACATCATATCCATGCGGCGCGACACGCGCGGCATACGCCCCGCCGACCACCGAAGGGCTGAGATCCTGTCTTGCGGCGCCATCATCGCCGTTTCGAATTGCTGCGGATCCAGTTCCGATCGGGGGCAAAAAGGGCTCAACGGTATCGAAAAGTTACTATTAGCAATCTCTAATCGAACCGAACGGTTCGTTTCTGTTGACAATGCGTGCAGGACGGTGTGAACGACGGCCCGGAAACCGACACCGGAGCGAACCACTCGGTTCGACATAAGCAACTGAAAACAATACAGTAAACAGCCATGAAGGAACTTCCTGGCACAATTTCAAGGTGCAGGACCGTGGTCCACACGGAACAACTTCGTGATTGGAAACCAGCCTATGGCTTTCCCACATCGGGGCTGTCCGAACGACGCGAATTCCTCCCAAGACACGCCGCTAGACGGACAGACAAACTGGAGTACTAAAAATGAAAAAGATCATCCTCACTGCCGCAGCCGTTTTGGCGATCACCGGCAGCGCCTTCGCCGGTAGCGACAATTACGGTTCCAATGGTGCGAACCAGCCAGCCGTCTCGGTCGACAGCTCGTATACGGCTTCCATTCAGAAGCCGGCGCACGCTGACAAGCAGCCTGTCGTTCAGGGCGCCGACCGCGACCTCTACGGCAATCGCTGATCCCGACCAAAGGAGAGCGGCTAACCCGTCGCTCTCGGATCCCAAAAAATTCAGGAGTGTTTGAAAATGAAAAAGCTCATCCTTGCTGCCGCCGCCGTTTTGGCCATCTCCGGCAGCGCTTTCGCCGGCAGCGACAACTACGGTTCCAACGGCGCCAACCAGCCAGCGGTTACGTGGACCGACAGCGGCCACACCGCTTCGGTTGAGAAGTCGGTTTCGACCGAGCAGACGCCTGCCCACGGTGCCGACCGTAACCTTTTCGGCCGTTAAAAGCCGGTTTCCCAGCACGCGGCGGGCTTATCCGCTGCAGCTGGCGACATCAGAAAAATTCAGGAGACTAAAATGAAGAAGATCGTTCTTGCCACCGCAGCCCTTCTGGCTATTTCGAGCGCTGCCTTTGCCGGCAGCGACAATTATGGCTCCAATGGCGCCAACCAGCCGGCCGCTGCCGTCGACACCACCCGCACCTCATCGACCGGCACCAACTCGGCGGTCTACAAGCTGCTGAACTCGTCGGACGACCAACAGAAGTTCGTTCCTCAGAGCAGCGACAGGGATCGGTTCGGCAACAACTAACAGCCGAAGCTTGAAAAAAGAGCGGCGGGCCTGGCCCGCCGCTCTTTTTTCATGCCTGTACGACGCAGCTATCTCAAGCCGCCTTCACTTCCACCGGCTTGAGCGAGAAGGAGTGCCCATCGGCGTCGAAGATGTGCAGGTCCCCGGCATCCGCGGTCAGCCGCAGCTTTGCCCCGCGCTTGACCTCGACATTGCCGGGCAGCTTGGTCACCAATGGCAGGTCGGCGCGACCGATATCGATATAGACCAGCTGCACCTCGCCGAGCTGCTCGACATAGTCCACCACGCCCTCGAAAAGATATTCCGTGCCGGTGGCGACCGACAAATCCTCCGGCCGCACGCCGAAGCTGACCGCCGCACCCTTGGCTGACGCCGGCGTTGCAATCGGCACCGTGGCCTTGCGGCCGCCGACATGGCTGACGATTGTCGGGTTGCCCGTCCTGTCGATTGTCGCCGGCAGGATGTTCATGGCCGGCGAGCCGATGAACTGGGCAACGAACAGATTGCCGGGCTTCTTGTAGAGGTCCATCGGCGTGCCGACCTGCTCGATATGGCCATCCTTCAGCACGACGATGCGGTCGGCGAGCGTCATCGCTTCGACCTGATCGTGGGTGACGTAGATCATGGTCGTGGCAGGCATCGATTCCTTGAGCTTGGCGATCTCGATGCGGGTGGCGACGCGCAGCGCCGCGTCGAGATTCGACAGCGGCTCGTCGAACAGGAACACTTTCGGATTGCGCACGATGGCGCGACCGATGGCGACACGCTGGCGCTGGCCGCCCGACATCGCCTTGGGCAGGCGGTCGAGATATTTGGTCAGCTGCAGGATTTCGGCGGCCTGCCGCACCCGCTTGTCGATCTCGGCCTTGCTTTCCTTGCCGATCTTCATCGAGAAGGCCATGTTGTCGTAGACGGTCATGTGCGGATAGAGCGCATAGGACTGGAACACCATGGCAATGCCGCGCTTGGAAGGCGGCACGTCGTTCACCACCTCGCCGGCGATCTTCAGCTCGCCGGAGGTGATCTCCTCAAGCCCGGCGATGGACCGCAGCAAGGTCGACTTGCCGCAACCCGACGGGCCGACGAAGACGATGAACTCGCCCGACTTTATGTCGAGGTCGATGCCGTGGAGAATGTGCAGATTGCCGTATGATTTCTTCACCTGTCTCAGCGTGACATCGGCCATAATTTCCTCCCAGTGATTTCCCTAGAGAACCTGGATTTCCTCAAAAAATCCAGTTTCGTCAAAAACTCAGTCGATGCGCCCGAACCAGGCGCCGTAGCCGCCGAGGCGGATGGAACCTGTGCCGGATTGTCCCGAAAAACCGTGCCCGGCCAATGGCAGCAGCGCCTGACCACCGAGATCGACCTCGGCCGGCTTGCTGGCCAGATTGAAGACGCAGACGATCTGCTCATTGCCCTCACGGCGGGTGAAGGCGACGGTGTCGCCCTCGCTTTCGATGAACTCGATGTCGCCTTTGGCCAGGGCCGGATGCTGGCGGCGGAAACCGAGAAAGCGCCGGTAGTGCTCGAGCAGCGAGGCCGCGTCGCCCTGCTGAACATTGACCGCTTGCGACAAGTGCTTGCCCGGCACCGGCAGCCAGGGCTTGGCCGTCGAAAAGCCGCCATTGCTGGCGGTTGCATCCCACACCATCGGCGTGCGGCAGCCGTCGCGGCCCTTGAATTCGGGCCAGAAGCGAATGCCGTAGGGGTCCTGCAGATCCTCGAACTGCAACTCGGCTTCGCCCAGCCCAAGCTCCTCTCCCTGATAGAGGCAGACCGAACCGCGCAGCGACATCAGCAGCGCCGAGATAACCTTCAGATAGGCGGCCGGGTCGGCCTCGTCGGCGGCCCAGCGCGAGGCCGGACGCATCACGTCGTGGTTGGAAAAGGCCCAGCACGACCAGCCGTCGCTGGCGACCTTGCCGAAGGCTTCCAGCACCTGGCGCACCTTGGCGGCGCTGATCTTTTCCGGCGCCAGGAAATCGAAGGAATAGCACATGTGGACGCGTTTGCCGCCGGCGGTGTAGGCGGCGACCACTTCCAGCCCACGCTGCGAATCGCCGACTTCGCCGACCGCGGCGGCCGCCGGATATTCGTCGAGCAGCGCCCGGAACCGTTCGAGGAAGGCAAGGTTTTCCGGCCGGCTCTTGTCGTAGATATGGTCCTGGTAGTTGTAGGGATTGACCGCAGGTGCTGTCTGGTCGTTGCGCTCTTCGGGCGGCAGCGGCGGATTGTTCTCCAGCCCCTGGCTGTGGAAGTAGAAATTGATGGTGTCGAGGCGGAAGCCGTCGACGCCGCGCTCCAGCCAGAAGCGGGTGACGTCGAGCAGCGCGTCCTGGACTTCCAGATTGTGGAAGTTGAGGTCCGGCTGCTCGGACAGGAAATTATGCAGATAATATTGCTGGCGGCTGGTGTCCCACTGCCAGGCCGAGCCGCCGAAGATCGACAGCCAGTTGTTGGGCGGCGTGCCGTCCGGCCTGGCGTCGGCCCAGACATACCAGTCGGCCTTGGGATTGCTACGGCTGGCGCGGCTCTCCTTGAACCATGGATGGTTGTCGGCGGTGTGCGACAGCACCTCGTCGATCATCACCTTGAGGCCGAGGTGATGGGCTTCCGCAACCAGCGCGTCGAAATCGGCGAGCGTCCCGAACATCGGGTCGACGTCGCAATAGTCCGAGACGTCGTAGCCGAAATCCTTCATCGGCGACTTGAAGAAGGGCGAAATCCAGATGGCGTCGACGCCGAGCGAGGCGATGTAGGGCAGCCTGCGGATGATGCCCTTGAGGTCGCCGATGCCGTCGCCATTGGAGTCCTGATAGGAGCGCGGATAGATCTGGTAGATCACCGCGCCCCGCCACCAGTCGCGATCGACGGCGAGATCGGGCTTCGAGGTCGCCTTCAAAGCGGCTTGCATAAGTCTCAACCTCCTTTGACCGAGCCGGCCAGCAGCCCGCGGACGAAATAGCGCTGCAGCGAGAAGAACACGATCAGCGGCACGATAATGGTGACGAAGGCCGATGTCGTCAGGATTTCCCAGTCGCCGCCGCGCGAGCCGAGCAGCGCGTTGAGCTTCGCGGTCAGCACGATCTGGTCCCCTTCGGTACCGAGGAAAACCATTGCCACCAACAAATCGTTCCACACCCACAGGAACTGGAAGATTGCAAAGGACGCCAGCACCGGGAAGGACAGCGGCAGCACGATCTTGACGAAGATTTCGAAATCGCTGGCGCCATCTATGCGCGCCGATTCCATGATCTCGCGCGGCAGGCCGGCAATATAGCTGCGCAGGAGATAGATGGCGAAGGGCAGGCCGAAGCCGGTATGCGCCAGCCAGATGCCGAGATAGGTTTTCGACGGCACACCGAAGAAGATGCCGACGCCGTTGTAGATCTTCAAAAGCGGGATCAAGGACATCTGCAGCGGCACGACCAGCAGGCCGATGATTGTGGCGATCAGCAAGGCGCGGCCGGGAAAACGCATCCAC
The DNA here is from genome assembly GCF_057786115.1 of Mesorhizobium sp. P170090. Lineage (NCBI taxonomy): Bacteria > Pseudomonadati > Pseudomonadota > Alphaproteobacteria > Hyphomicrobiales > Phyllobacteriaceae > Mesorhizobium > Mesorhizobium sp. P170090. The sequence continues at coordinate 1,254,165 of NZ_JBYNWH010000001.1, read as the reverse complement.
GCCAATGCATAGGCGGCGAAGGCGGCGATCAGGATCGGGATGACCGTCGCCGGGATGGTGACGGTCAGCGAGTTTATGAACGAGCGGCCGATGCCCTCCGAAAACAGCACGGTCTTGTAATTGTCGGTGGTGAATTTCGGTGGCGCCGACGAGGCGTAATAGACGCGCTGGCCACGGTCGCCTTCGAAAGCCTTGGGCGAACTCATGACGAACGTTCCGTCGGCATTGAGCTGCAAGGTCACGCCGTCGCCGAGATCGGCAGTGGTGCCGGCCGGATATTGCGTCGGTGCCGCCGACTTCACGCCGAAGGCGCTGATGTTGCGCGCAGCACCGTCGCCGAAGATATTGCCGGCAAGCACGAACTTGCCGTCCTTCTCGACCTGCGCCGAGGCCGGCGGCAGGCGGCCGGCTTCGGTCTGGCTGGAGCTGGAGAACGAGTTCCACCAGCCCGAGGCGATGATCTGGTCCTTGTCGCGCAGCGACGAGACCAGGATGCCGAGCGTCGGCACGGTCCAGATGGCGACGAAGACGAGCACGGCGATGTGGACGCCGAAGCGGCTGGCAAAGGACTTTCCGGTCGCGACGGCCATCTCAATGTCCTCCCGTCTCTTTGTTCGCCTGGCGGATGTTCCAGACCATGATCGGGATGACCGCGATCATGATGATGATGGCGATGGTGGCGCCGCGGCCGAAATCGCCGCCGCCGCGGAACATCCAGTCGAACATCAGATTGGCCAGCACCTGGCTGTTCCATTGGCCATTGGTCATGGTCAGCACGATGTCAAACACTTTCAGCACCAGGATGGTGATCGTCGTCCAGACCACGGCGATAGTGCCCCAGATCTGCGGCACCATGATCTTCCAGAAGATCTGGAACGGATTGGCGCCGTCGATGACCGCGGCTTCAAGCGTCTCTTCGGGGATGCCGCGCAATGCCGAAGACAGGATGACCATGGCAAAGCCGGTCTGGATCCAGATCAGGATGATCATCAGGAAGAAATTGTTCCAGAACGGCAGCGATATCCAGACCTGCGGCTGGCCGCCGAAATACTGGATGATGGCGTTGAGCAGGCCGATCTGCGTCTGGCCCTCGCCGCGATATTCGTAGATGAATTTCCAGATCACGCTGGCGCCGACGAAGGAGATCGCCAGCGGCAGGAAGATCAGGCTCTTGGCGATTGTGCCCCACCAGATCTTGTCCGTGAGCACGGCGATTATCAACCCTAGAAAGGTGCAGGCGGCGGGCACCACCGCCAGCCAGATGATGTTATTCAGGATCGAGTTGCGGAACTCGCGGTCGCCGAACGCCCATTCATAGTTGGCGAAGCCGACAAAATGCTGGCCGCCGCGGTCGAGGAAGGACAGCCAGAGCGTCGCCACCACCGGATAGATCAGGTAGACGGTGAGGATGATCATCGCCGGGCCGACGAACAGCCACGGACGGACCAGTCCTTGCCGGCGCAGATTGTCGATGGCCGCAGCCCCGGCCACGCCGCGCGACGGGAATATCAGGTCGACCAGCTTGTTGGCGCCCCAGAAATAGGCGACGCAGCCGCCGACGCCGATGATGATGACAAAAATGGCCGATAAGATCTGAGCAGCCATGGGTCCCTCTTCCCTGCGCATGATCGGCCGGGCCTTGAACAGCCCTGGCGATGTGGCTCTGCGCCGATTTAAGTTATTCTGAAACGAACGAACGCAAATCGGTCCGGCGTAAGGCGCCGGTCGGATCCGGGCCATAGCGGCCCGGATCCAGTCTGTGGAGGAAGTCCTGAATTTGCCGCCAAAGCGGCTGATTACTTGGCAGTGGTTACTTGCCAGCTGACTGCTTGCCAGCTGACTGCTTGCCAGCTGACTACTTGATAGCGTCCCAGCTCTTCTGGATGTCGGTGGCGACATCCTGCGCCGACTTGCCGCCGACCAGATCGATCATGCCGGTCCAGAAGGCGCCGGCGCCGATCTTGCCCGGCATCAGGTCCGAACCGTCGAAGCGGAAGGTCGAGGCATTGGCGAGGATATCGCCCTGCTTCTTCAGCGCGTCGCTGGCATAGGCATCCTTGTTGACCGACTTGAGCGGCGTGACGAAGCCGCCCTGGGCCATCCAGATTTCATGTGCCAGCGGCATTTTCAGGAATTCGATGAACGCGCGTGCACCCTTCGAATCCTTGGTGATCATGGCCAGCGTGCCGGCGCCGAGCACAGGCGTGCCCAGCTCGGGCTTGGATGCATAGGGCGGGAAGTAGAAGAAGTCGGCGTCCTGTCCAACCTTTGTGCCTTCCGGGAAGAAGGTCGGAATGAACGATGCCTGATGGTGCAGGTAGCATTTCGGCGGCACCGAGAAGAGGCCCTTCGGGCTGTCGCGGAAGTCGGTCGCGGCAACCGCCTTGGCCCCACCGTCGACCATCTTGTCGTCGGTCGCGATCTTGCCGAAAATGTCGATGGCGTTGACCACCGCCGGATCGTTGAACGGGATCTCGTTCTTTACCCACTTGTCGTACACGTCGGGCGTCTGGGTGCGCAGCATGATGTCTTCGACCCAGTCGGTCGCCGGCCAGCCGGTAGCGCCGCCTGAGCCGAGGCCGATGCACCACGGCGTGCCGCCGTCGGCGATGATCTTCTTCTCGAGGTCGGCGAGCTCTTCCTGGGTCTTGGGAACCTTGTAGCCGGCTTCCTCGAAATTGTCGGGCGAATACCAGACCAGCGATTTCACGTCGGCCTTGTAGGGGAAGGCGAAGAAGCCCGGCTTGCCGTCCTTGTCCTTGAAGGTGCCGAGATCGACCCATGACTGGCCGGCGCCGTAATTGTCCTTGATCCATTTGGCGGTGTCGTCGCCCAGCGGCGTCAAAAGGCCCTTGGACGCCAGATCCTGGATCAGGCCCGGCTGCGGCAGTACGGCGATGTTGGGCGGGCTGCCGGCCTGGGTATCGATGACGATCTGCTGTTCGTAATTTTCCGACGAGGAGTATTTGATCTCGGCGCCGGTGGCTTCCTGAAAATATTCGAGAACAGTGCGGATGAGGCCTTCGTCCTCGCCGCGCCAGGGCCCGAAGATGGTCAGCGTCTCGCCCTTTAGATCGACCTTCTTCAGCTCTTCGTAATTGGCCCAGTTGAAGCGCTTGTCTTCCCCGGGCTTGAACTTCAGTTCGGCTTGCGCCGGCAGGGACAAGGCGAGTGTGGCAAACGCTGCGCCAAGCAGAAGCATCTTCTTCATCGGTATTCCTCCCAGTGTGGACACATACACCCGGGCGGAACCTCCATTCCGCCCGCCGACGCTGCAGGACTGTGACTCGTTCAGAAAGGAACCGCAACCTTTCGAAGAGTCTTCCAAAGCGCTTTGGTCTTTTTGATCTCGCCATTGAATCGGCTGGAAGTCAAGAGGGCGGTGGGCTAATCGATTTAATTGCGGGCCGCAAGACTTGGTAAAGTGCACTGCAGCACAGTTTTACGGCGGTGCAGCACCGTATTAAGCTTCAAACTGGCCGGACCAGTGCGTATGGTCGACCAGCTCGGCCGCGCCCATTGTGGCGCCGCGTGGCTTCAAAATTAAAAGCGCTTTGAGGCTTGGAGGCCTCCCAGTGAACCTGAAGCAGCTCTCTCATATGCTGGCCCTGTCGCAGACAACGGTAAGCCGTGCGCTGAACGGCTATCCCGAGGTCAACGAGGAAACCCGCCGGCGTGTGGTGGACGCCGCCAAGCGCCACGGCTACCGGCCCAACCCGAGCGCGCGCCGGCTGGCGACCGGCAAGACGGGCATGATCGGGTATGTGCTGCCGACGGGCGCCTCCGTCGACATCGACCCGCATTTCGTCGAGTTCCTGTCGGGTCTCGGCGACTATGCCCGCTCGCACGAGCTCGACCTGGTGCTGTCGCCGGCCGATGCCGACGACCAGGAAACCACCTATCGCCGCATCGTCGCCAACCGCCAGGTCGACGCCGTCTACATCTCCTCGCCGCGCCCGGCCGACCGGCGGGTGGCGCTGGTCAACACGCTCGGCATTCCCTTCATCGTCCATGGCCGCAGCGAAGGCTTCGATTTCGACTACCCCTTCACCGACATCGACAATGAGGGCGGCTTCCACGACGCCGCCCGGCTGCTGGTCCAGCTCGGCCACCGCCGGCTGGCGCTGATCAATGGCGACGACCGCGAGACCTTCGCCATCCACCGCGAGCGCGGCATGCGCAGGGCGCTGGCCGCGAGCGGCCTGACGCTCGGCGAGCGCCATGTCTGCTCGGTGACGATGACCGAGGAGAACGGCTATCGCGCCGCCAGACGCCTGCTCGAACAGAGCGAGCGGCCGACGGCGATCGCCTGCTCCAGCCTGATCATGTCGCTCGGCGTCGTGCGCGCGGTGCGCGACCTTGGCCTGACCATTCCCGGCGACCTGTCGTTGATTGCCCATGACGACGTTTTCCCATGGCTGAAGCCGGAGAATTTTTCCGTGCCGCTGTCGACGACGCGCTCGTCGATCCGCCTGGCCGGCGCCCGCATCGCCGAACGCTTGGCAGCGCGCATTTCCGGCTTGGAAGAAGGGGCGCGAGGCGAGGTCTGGCCAGTCGACCTTGTGGTCAGGGGTTCGGTCGCAGGCGCCCCGGTCTAGGGATTAATCCATCGCTCCGCTGGGCAAGTTCACCCTTGTGGATGTTGCCCGCAGATAGATTGACTTTGTTGGGACAACGGTCTGCCTGGACCTGTCCTTGATTTGGCTTCGAGTGGGTGGCAACCAGTAAGCCAGAGCCATCAACCAGTCCTCAGGGTGCGCCACTTGCCCACATTCCCGTTCTCCGAAACGGATCCAATCCGGCATCCTGGCCCACCGCCGAAAACGTCGGAGGTGGTCATTGTCGGTGGCGGCATCATCGGTGTGACGACGGCGCTTTTCCTGGCACAGCGGAACATCCCGGTGACGCTGCTGGAAAAAGGACGCATTGCGGCCGAACAGTCGTCCCGAAACTGGGGCTGGATTCGAAAGCAGGGACGCGACGCCGACGAGCTGCCCATCGTCATCGAGGCTATTCGCCTGTGGCGGCAACTGGCTGAGGAATGCGGCGAGGACATCGGCCTGACCCAGACAGGTGTGACCTACCTCGCGAACACCGACAAGGACATGGCCGGCTTCGAAGCGTTCATGAAGATCGCTGCGACGCATGCGCTCGACACCCGTCTCCTGGATGCAGACGAAACCGCGGCACTCATCAAAGGCATGTCGCGCAAATTCAAGGGCGCGATGACGACGCCCTCCGACATGCGCGCGGAGCCTTGGCTGGCAGTGCCGGCACTTGCCCGGCTCGCCGCGCGAAAAGGCGTCAAAATCGTCGAGAATTGTGCCGCGCGAACCCTCGAAATCTCAGGCGGCAAGATCAAGGGCGTGTGGACCGAGGCGGGGTATGTCGAGGCCTCCAGCGTGCTGGTCGCGGGCGGCGCCTGGTCATCTTTGTTCTTGCGCAGACACGGCATCTCCATCCCCCAGCTCAGCGTCAGGGTAACCGCAGCCGCAACGGACCCCTTGGCTGAGATCTATGCCGGTGCGGCGGCCGACGAACACATCGCGTTCCGGCGCCGGCAGGATGGCGGCTACACGCTCGCCGCGGGCGGCAGCCATTTGCTTTATTTGGGGCCCGACGCATTCCGGCACGCCACCAAATACCTTCCCGCCCTCAGGGACAATCCGTTCGGGACGCGCTACTTTCCGTTCGCGCCGTCAGGCTACCCTGATGCGTGGTCGACGCCGCGCGATTGGGCACCGGATTCCGTCAGTCCTTTCGAAAAAATGCGGGTGCTGAACCCGCCCCCTGAACGAGCCGGTCTGCGTTCGATAGAACGCAATTTCGGACGTCTTTTTCCACAGTTCGAGACAGTTCGCCTGAAGGCAGGCTGGGGCGGCATGATCGACGCCATGCCGGACGTCGTCCCCATCGTGGATCATGTGGCGGCCGTCGGTGGTCTTTTCGTCGCGACGGGAATGAGCGGTCACGGCTTCGGTATCGGGCCTGGCATAGGCCGTGTCGTTGCCGACCTGATCCAGGGAAACCAGACCGGGCACGACCTCAGCCGCTTCCGGCTGTCGCGCTTCTATGATGGCAGCCCTGTCCGGCTGGGCCCGGCGCTCTGAATTGGTGGCGCGAATTTCGCCCGGTTTACTTGTTCGCCGCCGCCTTCGTATCCAGCAGCCCATAACCGAAATCATTGTCCCGCCCCTTCGGGCCAAGGTCCCTGGCGGTGGCGGCCAGCGCCTTTTCGATGTCGTCGGCGGAGCGCTCGGGTGAAGCGTGGATCAAATTGGCGATAGCGCCGGACACGATCGCGGCGGCAAACGAGGTGCCGGTGACGACGTCAGAGCCGGCGCCGCTCGGCGCCACCATCTCGACGCCGGGCGCCGAGATGAAGACATAGGCGCCGCGATTGGCCTGCTGCATAAGCCCGTCCTTGGCGTCGGTGGCGGTGACCGCGATGACACCTTCATAGGCGGCGGGGTAACCATAGGGCGCTTTCGGCCCGTTGTTGCCGGCAGCAGCGACCAGGATGATGCCGAGCCCGCGCGCATTGCGGCAGGCGGTGGCGAGCAGATCGTTCTTGGGGCCGACGAAACTCATATTGATGATGCTGACATTCTGGTCCGCCGCCCAGTCGAGCGCCGACAGGATGACGTCCATGGTCGACTTGCCGTCCTCGAAGGCGCGGGCGTGATAGATCCTGGCGCCGGGCGCCATGCCTTCGAGCGCGCCGACGCCTGCGATCAGCCCGTCAACCGAGGTACCATGGTCACGTTTTTCGACCGGCACGTTGGGCATGGCGTCGAACTGATCGGCAATGACGCCGGACAGCGCCGGATTGGTGTCGTCTATGCCGGTGTCGATGACGGCGATGCGCACGTTTTCGCCGCTGGCTTGCTTGTTGTCGAGCTGAATGCGCTCGAAGGCATAGTTGACGATGCCGGCCGCCTGCTGCAGCGAGTAGATATGGTTTGGCTCGCGCCGCAGGGTGCGGCCATCGGCGGCCAGTTGCGCCAGCACGGCGCCGACCGGGCGGCCGTCGGGAATGCCGAAGCGCACCAGTGTGGTGCCGAGCAGCCGCGACTGGCGCTGCGAGCGCACTTCAAGGCCGAAGGAGGCGGCGATCTGCTGGACGGCGCCGGCATCGCCGTCGACGGTCACCAGCACCTCGTCGGGCACGAACTCGCCGGCGATGGCACGGCGCGGCGCGGTCGCGACAAGATCGGTCGGCGAAACGATCGCCCCGCCGGCGGGTGGCCCGGCCTGCGTGTCGGCAGGCGGCGCTGACGGCCGCGGCGTCGGCACGGGCGCTACGGGAGCCGGTGGGTTGGGAAACAGGTCGACGATCAGGGCCGGAAGGGTAACTGCGCCTAATTCGCCGCCGACGTTGGCCTCATTGCCGTCTTTCGGGCAGTCGGCAGCCGCCGCTCCGGCCGCGTCGGTGCAGTCGGCCCGGCCGGCATTGGGATCATTGGTCTGCGCCGACGCCGGCACGGCGACGATTGTCGTCGCCGCCACCAGGATCGCCGCAAATCGAATGACCGCCCTAGCTGCCATCAACCGGTTTCCTTCCCTCGATCACAGTCTCCGCGAACGGCTGGGCGGCAATAAGGCCGACGAGCCTGGTGTAGTCTGCTCCGGTCTTGACCGGGATGGCAATGCGGAAGACGCCCGAGGCGGCCGGCCCGCCGGCGATCTTCAGCGCGTTCTGGTCGAGGAAGACAGCGATGTCGGACATCTTCGCATCCGGCTTGAACTTGACCAGCGCGAACGGCAGTTTCGCCAGATCATCCTCGGCGCCGGCAATCTCGAAATCATGGCTCTTGCCGCCGGTCTGCACGTAGGACTGCACCACGACCAACGCCAGTAGCACCGCCGCTGCCGCCCAGCCGACCGTGGCCGGCATCGCCGTGAACCGGCCGAGTGCCTGCGCCAGCCAGGAACGGCCCGCGGGAGCGCGGACCGGTCCGGCTTCGGCGTCGAGCGCCCTGGCAAAGCGGCTGAGCGCATCGGCCGGTGGCCGGATCGCCTCGTTGGCGGCGGTGGCGCCGGAGAATTCCGCCTCAGCCTCGCCAAGCGCCGCCATCGCCGCCGGATCGCTCGCCAGCCATTCCTCGACGGCTTCGAGGTCCGAGCCTTCCAGCGAGCCGTTCAGGTAGAATGGCAGCAGCGTTTCCATTTCGTCACGGCGTGACATCTTTTCAGCGGCGCTCATATCTTCAGGATTGCTCATGGCCACCCCCTGTCGTAACCGGCGGCCTTGAGGGCTTCGCCGAGTTTCTTGCGGGCGTAGAACATTCGGGTCTTGACGGTGGCGACCGGGATGCCGAGCACCTCGCCAATCTCCGTCACCGACTGTCCATGGTAATAGGCAAGGTCGATCACCGAGCGGTGTTCCTCCGGCAAGGCATCGACGAAGCGCCGCAAAGCGGCGCCCTTGTCTTCCTTCATGGTGGCGACTTCCGGCGTGTCGGCGCCGTCGGGAACCTGCGCCGCATCGTCGTCATCGATCCAGTCTTCTTTTTTCTTGCGAAGCATCGACAGCGCCTTGAACCGGGCGATGCCGAGCAGCCATGTCGAGACTTCCGAGCGCCCTTCGAAACCGGGCGCCTGGCGCCACAGCTCGAGAAAGACCTCGTTTGCGATATCGTCGGCCATCATTTCCGATCCCGTCTGGCGCACCACGAAGCGGTAGACCCGCGCGTGGTGACGCATGAACAGCAGCCGAACAGCGGCACGGTCGCCCTTCGCGACCCGGTCGACAAGCGCGCGATCAGTCTCGGTCGCTGCCGTCATGGCCGGTCGAGCCGCCTGGCTCCTGTCTGCTCTGTCGCCGATAGGTTCAAAAAGGTTCATCCTTCCGCCAAGGAATTTTGGCGAAGCTAACCGAAGAAGGTGAGTGTTGCCAGAGTGTCTCCCTTCTCCCCGTCACTATACGGGGAGAAGGTGGCGGCAGCCGGATGAGGGGCGGCACCGGCGTTGGGGTATTTATGTTTGATGTTGCGCTGCCCCTCACCCTTACCTCTCCCCGTATAGTGACGGGGAGAGGGGGTAGCGAACGGCGGCTCAGCGACGACCTCCGTCACCCCAAAAACGGCTTAGCCTTCATGGTCTCCGGCACCGGCACACCCAGCCGCTTCAGCACCGTCGGCGCCAGTTGCAGCTGATCAAGCAGCGTGTCCGGATCCGGCCCTTTGCCGGCTCCGAAATAATACAGCGCGAAATCCTGCATTTCATCGTCGCGGCCGCCATGATGGCCGCGGTCTGTCTGGCCGTGGTCGGCGGTTACGATCACCTCGTAACCGGCTTGCCGCCAGCCCGGCAGGAAGGCTGCCAGCATGCCGTCCATCGCATAGCAGGCATGGTCCATTTCGTGGCAGTCATGGCCGAAGCGATGGCCCATCGAATCCAGCGTGCAGGTGTGCAGGATCCCGTAGTCGATATCATGGCGCCGGGTCAGCATGGTCAGCGTCGCAAACAGGTCGACATCGCTCGGCGTCATCTGGTTGCGGGCATTATAGCCGGTCATGGTGTGGAAGCGGCCATGCGCGATCGGTCCGTTGGGCTCGTCATACTCCATGTCCTCGACCAGATCGAACGGATAGGAACGAAAGAATTCCGACCAGTAGGAATGCGTCACCGCGCCGGTCTTGCCGCCGGCCTTGCTGACCTCGGAGAAAATATCCGGCTTGTTGACGAGAAAACGGTTCTCGTTGGATAGGATGCCGTGCTCCTGCGGCGAAACCCCGGTGTGGATCGAGGCATAGCAGCAGGCCGAGGTCGACGGCAGCACCGAGCGCATCTTCCACACCTGCGCCTCGCCCGACTGCACCCAGCCCTCGAGATTGCCCATCAGCCGGCGCCAGTTCCGGTAGGGCACGCCGTCGAGAATGATGAGCAGCAGTTTGGTCTTGAGCGCCATGGGCGGCTCCGGAAAGCTTTTGCCGTTGAAGGAAGTTTTCGCGACAAAGGCCGCGAATTCCCTACTAATTCCCCGCGCTCGCCATGCGCCGTCCCTTGATCGCCTTTTCCAGCCAGCCGATCTCCATCTCGGGAACGGACGACAGCAGCAGGTCGGTATAGGCGTCGAAGGGCGGCGTCAGCACCTTGCTCTTGGCGCCATAGCGCACCACCTCGCCGCGGTACATCACCGCGATCGAATCGGCGATCGACTTCACCGTCGCCAGATCGTGAGTGATAAAGAGGTAGGCGACCTTCTCGTGCTGCTGCAGGTTGAGCAGCAGCTTGAGAATGCCGTTGGCCACCAGCGGGTCGAGCGCCGATGTCACCTCGTCGCAGATGATCAGCTTGGGCTTGGCGGCGAGCGAGCGGGCGATACAGACGCGCTGTTTCTGGCCTCCGGAGAGTTCGGCCGGATAACGATCGAGAAAGCCCTTGCCCATCTCGATCTCGTCGAGCAGTTCGGCGACGCGCTTGTCGCGCTCGCGGCCGCGTATGCCGAAGTAGAATTCCAGCGGCCGGCCGATGATGGTGCCGACGGTCTGGCGCGGGTTCATCGCCACGTCGGCCATCTGATAGATCATCTGCAACTGGCGCAGATCCTCCTTCGGCCGGTCGGCAAGCCGGTTGGCGAGCGGCCTGCCATCGAAGGTGACGGTGCCTTCCTCGGGCGGCAACAGCCCGGTGATAGCGCGCGCCAGCGTCGACTTGCCAGAGCCGGATTCACCGACGACCGCCAGCGTCTGTCCCGGATAGATCTCGACCGAGACGTTCTTCAGCACCTTGACGTGGCTGCCGCCGTAAGCGGCGGTGACGTTCTTGACCGACAGGAACGGCGCGGCGCCGGGCTTCTGCTCGGCATGCTCGATCTCATGCACCGAGACCAGCGCATTGGTGTATTCCTGGCGCGGCTCCTTGATGATCTGGCGAGTGCCGCCCCATTCGACCAGCCTGCCATGGCGCAGCACCATGATCTCGTCCGAGACCTGGGCGACGACGGCAAGATCGTGGGTAATGTAGAGCGCCGCGACATGGGTGTCGCGGATGGCGTCCTTGATCGCCGCCAGCACGTCGATCTGCGTCGTCACGTCGAGCGCCGTGGTCGGCTCGTCGAAGACGATCAGGTCAGGTTCCGAACACAGCGCCATCGCCGTCATCACGCGCTGCAACTGGCCGCCTGAGACCTGGTGCGGGAAGCGTTCGCCGATGAGTTCGGGGTTTGGCAGGCTGAGCTTCTTGAACAACGCCACGGCACGTTTCTCGGCCTCGGCGCGTGTCGCCGTGCCGTGCAGCAGCGTTGCTTCCACCACCTGGTCCATCAGCTTGTGCGCCGGGTTGAAGGCGGCGGCCGCCGACTGCGCGACATAGCAGACCTCGCGGCCGCGCAATTTGCGGAAACCTTCCTTGCCGCCCTTGAGGATATCGCGACCGTTGAGCAGCACCTCTCCGCCGGTGATGCGCACACCGCCACGGCCATAGCCCATCGACGACAGGCCGATGGTCGACTTGCCGGCGCCGGACTCGCCGATCAGGCCGAGCACCTTGCCCTTTTCCAGCGTCAGCGAGACATCGTGGACCAAAACGATGTTCTTCGGCGCTTCGCCGGGCGGAAACACTGTCGCTTCGATGCGCAGATTGCGGATATCGAGCAGCAGGCCGGGCTTTGCTTTGGTGTCAGCCATCACCCGCGTCCTCCCTTCAGGCTTGTCGTGCGGTTGAGCACCCAATCGGCGACCAGATTGACCGAAATCGCCAGTGCCGCGATCGCCGCGGCGGGGATGAGTGCCGCCCCGATACCAAAGACGATGCCGTCCTTGTTCTCCTTGACCATGCCGCCCCAGTCGGCATCCGGCGGTTGCACGCCAAGGCCGAGAAAGGACAGCGTCGACAAGAACAGCACCGCGTAGATGAAGCGCAGGCCAAGTTCCGAAACCAGCGGCGACAGCGCGTTGGGCAGGATCTCGCGGAAGATGATCCAGCCGCTGCCTTCGCCCCGCAGCTTGGCGGCCTCGACATAATCCATGACGTTGATGTCGACGGCCACCGCGCGCGACAGCCGGTAGACGCGGGTCGAGTCGAGGACGCCCATCACCAGGATCAGCGTCACCAGATTGGTCGGCAGCACCGAAAGCACGACGAGCGCCATGATCAGGGTCGGGATCGACATCAGCAGATCGACAAGGCGCGACAGCAGCGTGTCGAACCAGCCGCCGAACACCGCCGCCGAAAAGCCGAGGATGGCGCCGAGCGAGAATGACAGCGCGGTGGCCAGCACCGCAATGAACAGCGTGATGCGAGCGCCGTAGATCATGCGCGACAGAAGATCGCGACCGAGATTGTCGGTGCCCAGCAAATGTGCCGCCGTCATCGGTTCCCAGACATCGCCGACGATTTCGGCATTGCCGTACGGTGCGATCAACGGTGCGAAAACTGCCGCCAGCACGAACATAGCTGTCAGCACGATGCCGATCAGTGCGGGGATGGGGATGCGTTTGATGTCGAGCATGCCCGCCGCCTATTTCGGATGTCTGAGGCGCGGATTGGCGACAATCGCCCCGATGTCCGCAATGATGTTGAGGCTGATATAGACGGCGGCGAAGACCAGGCCGACCGCCTGCACCACCGGCACGTCGCGCTTGGTGACGTGGTCGACCAGATATTGTCCCATGCCGGGATAGACGAAGATCACCTCGACCACGACGACGCCGACGATGAGGTAGGCGAGGTTGAGCATGACCACGTTGATGATCGGCGCTATGGCATTGGGGAAAGCATGCTTGCGGATGACGTTGAAGGCCGACAGGCCTTTCAGTTCTGCCGTCTCGACATAGGCCGACTGCATGACGTTGAGGATGGCCGCGCGGGTCATGCGCATCATATGCGCCAGCACAACCAGCGTCAGCGCGGTGGCTGGCAACGCGATCGCCTGCATGCGCTCACCGAACGGCATGCCGTCATAGACCGTGGAAATGGCCGGGAACCATTGATACTTCACGGCAAAGAAATAGACGAGCACATAGCCGATGAAGAATTCCGGGAAAGATGTCGAGGCGAGCGCCAGGCCGGAGATCAGCTTGTCGACCCAGCCATTGCGGTAACGCACGGCGATCAGGCCGAGGATGATGGCCAGCGGCACGGCCACGATCGCAGCCCAGAAGGCGAGGAACAGCGTGTTCCACAGCCGCCCCTTGATCGACGTGGCAATATCCTGGCCGCTCGACATCGCCGTGCCAAGATCGCCGGTGAGCACACCGCCTAGCCAATGGAAATACCTGATGTAAGCCGGCTGATTCAGGCCGAGTTGCTCGCGCAGATTGGCGAGCGATTCCGGCGTCGCCGACTGTCCGAGAATGGCTTGCGCGACGTCGCCGGGCAGGATCTGGGTGCCGGCGAAGATCAGGACCGAAACGGCCAGCAAGAGGACGATGCCCAGCGCAACGCGCTGGGCCACAAGTTTCACGACGGGTGAGGACATATCCGCAAAGCCGGGCTCAGGCTTCGAGCCAGCACTTCGCCAGCGCGTAGCCGTTCATCAGCTCCTGATGCGGATCGTCTACCCAGCCGCCGACCTTGGCGCCTGTCGCATCGATGAACTGATTGAACATCGGCAGGATCAGGCCGCCCTCGTCGCGCACCAGCACGGCCATGTCGTGGTACATCTGCTTGCGCTTGGTCTCGTCGAGTTCGGCGCGTGCGGCCAGCACCAGCTTGTCGAAGTCCGGACGCTTGAAACGGGTGTCGTTCCAGTCGGCGGTCGACAGATAGGCGGTCGAGTACATCTGGTCCTGGGTCGAGCGGCCGCCCCAATAGGAGGCGCAGAAGGGCTGCTTGTTCCAGACCTCGTTCCAGTAGCCGTCGCCGGGCTCGCGCTTGAGCTCGATCTTGATGCCGGCTTTGGCCGCGCTCTGCTGGAAGAGCTGCGAGGCGTCGACCGCGCCCGGGAAGGCGACGTCGGAGGTGCGCAGCAGCACGGTGCCGTCATGGCCCGACTTCTTGTAGTGGAACTTGGCCTTGTCGGGATCATATTTGCGCTGCTCGATCTCGGAAAACAGCGGATAGGACGAATTGATCGGGAAGTCGTTGCCGAGCGAGCCGTAGCCGCGCAGCACCTTGTTCAGCATCTCTTCGCGGTCGATCGCGAGCTTCAGCGCCATGCGCAGGTCGCTGTTGTCGAAGGGCGCGGTGTTGCAATGCATGATGAAGACGTAGTGGCCGGGGCCGGCATGGTTGCGGATGGTGACGCCCGGTACGCGCTTGATGAGGTCGACGATCTTCGGCTCGACGCGGTTGATCATGTTGACCTGGCCGCCCTGCAGGGCCGCCGTGCGCGCGGTCGCGTCGTTGATGACGATGATCTCGATCTGGTCGGCATGGCCCATCTTGTCGGCCTGCCAGTAATTGGCGAAGCGCTCGCCGCCATGGCGCACGCCGGGCTCGTTGGTGGTGACCTTGTAGGGTCCTGCCGAGATGCCGGCATCCGCCTTGTCCTTGCCGCCGTTGGGCTGGACGATGAGGTGGTAGTCGCTGAGGAGATAGGGAAGGTCGGCGTTGGCCTCCTTCAGCGTCAGGACGACTTCCTTGCCACTGGCTTTGATGCTGTCGATGCCTTTCATGTAGCCCAGCGCGCCGGACTTCGATTTTTCATCGGAATGGCGCTCGAGCGTTGCCGCCACATCCTCAGCGGTCACCGTCTTGCCGTTGTGGAATTCGACGCCGTCTCGGATTTTCAGCGTCCACACCTTGGCGTCGTCCGACGAGCCGATCTCTTCGGCGATGCGGTTCTCGAGCTTGCCTTCCGGAGACAGCTCGACGATCAGTTCGCCCCACATCTTGCCAAAGGCGAACGGCACTTGCGTCATGAACAAAGCCGGGTCCAGGCTGTTCGTGGATTCGCCGCCGACGAGGCCGGCCTTCAGCGTGCCGCCCTTGACCGGGCCTTCCGCGCGAGCCGCACTGGAAAGCAGCATATTGGCGAAGGGCGCTGTGACACCGAGTGCTGCGGCGCGGCCGAGGAAATCACGACGGCTCAGCTTGCCGGACGCAACGCGCCGGCTCAGATATTCGAGTTCGTTGGACATTTGAGTTCCTCACTCTGTTGGTTCGACCTTATGGTCGTTTTTTGCTTGTTGTTACCAAAGGGATATTGACCGGAAGGCAAAGCCGTAAGCAAGACGGAATGCGACATGCCGTGGCGTAAATCGTGCGTCGCAACTGGACCAGTCGGGTGGACGCTCAGAGCAGGTCGCGCGGGATCTTCTCTCCGAAATCGCGTTCGAAAACCAGCGTTTCGCCCTCATAGGCTTCGATTCTGGCGCTGACGACGAAGTTTTGCGCGTCGCTGCGCATTTCAGCCGATGTCTCGGTGCGCACCGACCATCCGTTTCGCGACAAGGTCTGCGTCCAGTGCGTGCGACCCGAGGCAGACAGCGGCTCGTCGGGGTGGATCGTCCAGCTCTCGCGGGCAATGCTGCCATTGGCCAGTCCATGCGCGAGATCGCGCACTTCTCCGAAATCATCCGTGATCGACAGCGTGACGATGCCGGTCTTCTCATCGCGATCGACGTGACGCTCGGAATTCGCTGCACGAACTGTCGCGGTTGCCCAGGGTGTTGCGCCTTCGGGAGACTGGAACGAGGTCTCGTCGGCTTTTGCGAGCGGGCGCAGCGGCAGCCTCAGCGTCGCCGCTGAAAGGTCGAGCCGCACCGGCTCCGGCGACGGCCAGATCATCGGCCAGTAAGCATTGGAAACCGCGATGCGCAGGCGGTGTCCGGCCGGCACGCGGTAGGCGCACTGGTCGAGAATAACGCGCGCCGAAACCGTTTCGCCCGGCACCAGCGCTTGCGGCTGTTCGTGCGAAGAACGATGCGTCAGGTTAAGCACGCCGTAGGAGATCAGTTCCGAGGCGCCGTCGGGGTGCACGTCGCACAGTCGAACCGCGATGTTCGCCTGCGGGCGATCGGACGACACCCGGATGAGAAGCTCCGGCGCGCCGACGATGTCGAGTGTCTCGGCAAGCACAGGCTGATCGAAGCAGACGGACAGCGCATCGTCGGGGCGCTGGTCGCCCGGCAGTTCCGGGCCAAAGGTGAAGGGAAAATATTCGCCGCCGGCGAGCCCGCAGCTTTGCGGGGTCGCCACGATCGCCGGCCTGACGCCGTCAGCAATGAGTTCGATCGCCCCGACCTTGATGTTGGGAGACGGCCATTCCTGTTCGGCCACCCAACGGCCCGGCCGCTCCGGGTGCCAGCGCGCCGGCCGCACACTGTCCATGACATAGGCGCGGTAGTCCGGGTCGGCCTCGACGCCGGTGTCGACGCCCTTCAACCAGCTGTCCCACCAGCGCAACGCCTCCTGCAGGAAGCCGATGGCGGGTTTGGGTTCGGCATAATGCGGGTATTTGTGGATCCATGGCCCGACAATGCCCTTCACCGGCGCCTGGATGTTGGTGACCAGATGCGAAATCGTGTTGCGGTAGCCGTCATGCCAGCCGCCGATCGACAGCACGGCGGCTTTGACCGCGGAGAAATCCTCGCAGATCGAACCGCGTTTCCAATAGGCGTCGCGATGCTGATGGCTGAGCCAGAGCGGCAGAAGGAAAGACTGGTTCTCCAGCCGCGTCAGCCAGAGGTCGCGCCAGCGGTTGTCGCCCGCAATCAGCGGATCCGGCGGTCGCGACGAATAGGACAACATGGTCGAGGCCCAGCCGAAATTTTCCGTCAAAAGGCAGCCGCCCTTGTAGTGGATGTCGTCGGCGTAGCGGTCGACGGTCGAGCACAGGCTGATCACCGCCTTCAGCGCCGGCGGCTGCTTGGCCGCCACCTGCAGGCAGTTGAAGCCGCCCCAGGAAATGCCCATCATGCCGACACTGCCATTGCACCAGGGCTGTGCTGCCGCCCAGGCAATCACATCGCAGGCGTCCTGCAATTCCTGCTCGGAATATTCGTCGTCCATCAGCCCTTCGGAATCGCCATTGCCGCGCATGTCGACGCGGATCGAGGCGTAGCCGTGGCCGGCAAAATAGGGATGCGTCAGTTGATCGCGAAAGATGGTGCCGTCGCGCTTGCGGTAGGGCAGGTGCTCGAGGATCGCCGGCACCGGATCGCTGCTGGCGTCCTCCGGCATCCAAACCCGCGCCGACAGCCGGCAACCATCCGGCATGACGATGCCCATATCGGGGAATTCGACGACCTTGCGGGGAAATTCGGTGATGGTTTTCATGCGATGCTCCAGGATGTCAGTGACGCATGGAGCGGGCATGTCATGAAGTCAAACGGGCGACGGCCGGTGTCGCCGCGACGACGCCACGATATGTAGCCCGATTGTTTTGCCCTGATGTTGCAGGATTATAATTAATGTATTACATTTATTAACTGAACCCAACGTGATGAGGATGGTTTCGCCTGAAATCGTTTGGGATGAGCCAAAGCGCGTGGCGAACCTGGACAGCCGGGGTCTCGATTTTGCCGAACTCGATATTGAGTTTTTTGCGACTTCAACCGTCCTTCCAGCCAAGGCCGACCGGTTCAAGGCGATTGGCGAATTCGGAGAGATCATCCTGGCCGTGATTTTCAAGCCGCTTGGTTCGGAGGCGATTCGGTGATCTCGATGCGCCGTGCCAGCCGAAAGGAAAGGTCAGTATATGAACAATCCTAAATCGCGTGTTCGACCGCTTACCGATGCGGAGGAAGTGGAAATTCAAAGACAAATTGTTGATGATCCCGACGATGCGGAGACGACAGACGAACAGTTGGCGCAAGCCAGGCCTTTCGCGGAAGTGTTTCCAGAACTTTTCGAGAGCATAAGGCGTGCTCGTGGCCGGCCAGCCGTGGAGAAGCCTAAGCAAGTCGTGTCCATCCGTCTGGATCAGGATGTCATCAGTAAATTCAAGGCGACCGGCAAGGGCTGGCAGGCCAGGATCAACGAGGTGCTGAAAAACGCGAAGGTAGGCTAGGCAATCCGCGTCAGTTCAGCGGAATGTCGTTTTCGGACTTGCGCGCCTGATAAGCGCCGGACAGTTCGTCGTAGCGGGTGGAAATATTGCCGATCCTTGCCTCAAGCCGGCCGCGCTCGGCCTCGGGCAGCGCCCGCACCAGCCTGCGAATGGAAAAACTCTTCCAATAAGCGTTCTCGGCATTGTAGCCGCCGGGATCAAGAGTGAAGACCTCTTTCAGGATTTTCAGATCGTGCGGGATCGCAAAGCTGTCGCGTAAATCCTCGTGGCTGAAGAGGTAGTAGAAATTGTCGAAGCCGGTCCAGGTGATCGCCGACAGGCAGAGCGAGCAGGGCTCATGCGTGGCGATGAAGATGGCGTCCTTGGTGTCGACGCGTTCGGCCCTGGGCATTTCGTAAAAGCGCTTCAGGCAGTGCACCTCGCCATGCCAGAGCGGGTTTTCGATCTCGTTGTTGGTTTCGGCCAGCACCAGCGAGCGGTCGCCCTTCCGCAGGATGGCGGCGCCGAACAGCTTGTTCCCATGGGCCACGCCCTCTGCCGTTTTCGGCACGATGTCGTGCTCGATGACATCGAGCAGGCGGTCGATCAGCGACAAGTCGGTCATTTCTCAGGTCTCGTGGGGGAGATGGATTTCGTAGGGGTGCGAGAAATGGAACTCTTCGAGGTTGGAGCCGTTGCCGCCGCGGTCGACGATGACGAAATCCTGGGCTTCGCCGAGTGGTGTCAGCACGCCGTGCCAGAGATTGCGCGGATAGTTGACGCCTTGCCCCGGTGCGGTGATGAAGGCATGCGGCTCGCCCGGACCGTCCTTGCCGTCATGGCAGACGACGACCAGGAAAGGCCGCGGCGACAGCGGGATGAACGCCTGGCTGCCCAAGGGATGGCGCTCGACCATGGTCAGCTTCAGCGGCAGGTCGTAAGGCGTGCCGCGCGCCATCGAGATCAGCACGCGGGCATTCGGTCCCGCGGCTTCAGCGGTGGCGAGATTGTGGTAGCGCTCGGTCTTGCCGCCATTGATCGGGTAGTGATTGCCGCCGCCCATGTCGATGACATCGCCGAAGCCGGCAAAGCTTTCGCGGGTCAGCGGCCGCGCTGTGATGCGGGTCACCGCGCGCGACCGCCAATGCCCGCCCCGCCGAGCTTGGCGTGCCGGTTGACGTCCTTGTAAAGGAGATAGCGGAATTTGCCTGGGCCGCCCGCGTAGCAGGCCTGCGGGCAGAAGGCGCGCAGCCACATGAAGTCGCCGGCCTCGACCTCGACCCAGTCCTGGTTGAGGCGGTAGACCGCCTTGCCTTCCAAGACATAGAGCCCGTGCTCCATGACATGCGTCTCGGCAAATGGGATGACGGCGCCAGGCTCGAGCGTAACGATGGTGACGTGCATGTCGTGGCGCATGTCGGCTGGATCGACGAAACGGGTCGTCGCCCAGCGACCCTCGGTGCCGGGCATCGGCGTCGGCGCCATTTGCTGGTCACTGCTGAACAGGACTTCCGGCGCGTCGATGCCGTCGACGGCCTCATAGGCCTTCCTGATCCAGTGGAAGCGCACGGCGTCGCGACCTTCGTTGCGCACCGTCCAGCCGCTGTCCGGCGGCAGGAAGGCAAAACCGCCGGCTTGCAGCACGTGCTTCTTGCCGGCCAGCGAAACGGTCAACTCGCCCTCAACCACGAACAGCACGCCCTCGGCGCCGGCGTCCGGCTCGGGCCGGTCGCTGCCGCCGCCGGGCAGGACCTCGACGATGTACTGCGAAAATGTCTCGGCGAAACCCGAAAGCGGCCTGGCGATGATCCAGGCCCTGGTCTCGTCCCAGAACGGCAGTGGGCTGGTGACGATGTCCTGCATCACTCCCTTCGGTATGACGGCATAGGCCTCGGTGAAGACGGCGCGGCCGGTCAAAAGCTCATTTTGGCCGGGATGGCCGCCATGCGGTGAATAATAGGTTTTCTGGTCAGTCTTGATCATATCCATTGGGTCCTGACCCCTCAGTCATTTCATTAGAGCGGGAGCATGTCTTTCAGGCGGAGCAGCGCGATGCGCTCGACCTGTTTGCAGGCGGTATCGAGTTCGATGCCGCGGCTGTTGCCGATGCGCGCCTCGAACTCGGCGAGGATCTCCTCCTTGGTCTTGCCCCGCACCGCGATGATGAAGGGGAAGCCGAAGGTGGTGACGTAAGCGGCGTTGAGCTTGGAAAACAGCTCGCGCTCCTTGTCGGTCAGCGCGTCGAGTCCGGCGGAGGCCTGCTCGCGGGTCGATTCCGCCGTCAGCCGCCGCGCCTTGGCCAGTTTTCCGGCGAGATCGGGATGCGCGTTGAGGACGCCGATCCGCTCGGTTTCGCTGGCGGCGCGGAAGACGCGGCAGAGCGCATTGTGCAGGCCGCCGGCGCTGTCATGCGCCGGCCCAAGCTCCAGCTCATAGGCACGTTCGGCGATCCAGGGCGAATGTTCGAACACGCCGCCGAAAGTGTCGACGAAGGTCTCGAACGCCATCTTCGACGGCTTGAGCGCCGCCGGCTGGTAAGGGTGGTTCTCCTGCCAGTGCCTGGCGATATCGATGCGCCGTGCCAGCCAGACCTTGTCGTGCGATCTGACATAGTCGACGAAGCGCTTCAGCGCCGCCACCCGCCCGGGACGTCCGACGAGGCGGCAATGCAGGCCGATATTCATCATCCGCGGCCGGCCCGCTTTGCCCTCGGCATAGAGCGTGTCGAAACTGTCCTTCAAATAGGCGAAGAACTGGTCGCCGGAATTGAATCCCTGCGGCGTGGCGAAACGCATGTCGTTGGCATCGAGCGTGTAGGGGATGACGAGTTGCGCGCCGCCGCCGTGCTCGAACCAGTAGGGCAGTTCGTCGTCATAAGTGTCCGACACATAGTCGAAGCCGCCCTCTTCGGCCACCAACCGCACCGTATTGACCGAGGTGCGGCCGGTGTACCAGCCGGTCGGCCGTTGGCCTGTCACCTCGTAGTGCAGCTTGATCGCCGCTTCGAGGTCGCGGCGCTCGTCCTCGGCGCTGTGGTCGCGGTAGTCGATCCATTTCAGCCCGTGCGAGGCCATTTCCCAGCCGGCCTCCTGCATCGCCGCCACCTGGTCGGGCGACCGGGCTAATGCTGAGGCGACCCCGTAGCAGGTCACCGGCACTTGCGCCTCGCTGAACAGGCGCAGCAGCCGCCAGAAGCCTGCCCGCGCGCCATATTCGTAGATCGATTCCATGTTCCAGTGGCGCTGGCCGACCCAGGGCGCGGCGCCGACGATTTCCGACAGAAAGGCTTCCGAGGCCTTGTCGCCGTGCAGCACGCAGTTCTCGCCGCCTTCCTCGTAGTTGACGACGAATTGGACGGCCACATGCGCACCGCCCGGCCATTTCGGATCCGGCGGATTGGCTCCGTAGCCGCGCATGTCTCTAGAGTAACGCATTGCCCCTCCCCGCCGGACGCTGCCGGAAGTTATGATCAGGATAGTCGAAAGGGTTGCTCGCGCATTCCCCCGAAATTTTTGAAAGTGTTTTTGTGCCACTCCGCTCGACCGGGACTTATGCATCGCCTTTAATTGGCGCACAATTCACTGCTTTGTTCGGCTGTATCGGAAATGGGAGGCGCCAGTGGCAGAAACGTCGAAAGCCGATGGCGGACGTCTGACGACGCATGTGCTCGACACCGCGACCGGCAAGCCGGCGGCGGGCCTGTCGATCGCGCTTTATCATCTTGAGAGCGACGCGCGGATACATTTGAAGACCGTCGTCACAAATGCCGACGGCCGCTGCGATGCGCCGCTGCTGGCAGGAGCGGAATTCCGCCTTGGAGAATACGAACTGGTGTTCGCCGCCGGTGACTATCTACGCGGCCAGGGCACCAAACTGCCGGAACCGGCCTTCCTCGACAGTGTGCCGATCCGCTTCGGCATGGCGGAATCCGTGCATTATCACGTGCCGTTGCTTATCTCTCCTTATGGCTACTCGACCTACAGGGGGAGCTGACGCATGGCCAAGATCACCATACGCAACGAGATCCGCTTCATCCTCAATGGCAGGGATGTCGCGCTGTCGTCGGTGGCGCCCGACGCGACCTTGCTCGACTGGCTGCGGCTCGACCGCTCGCTGCGCGGCACCAAGGAAGGCTGCGCCGAGGGCGATTGCGGCGCCTGCACGGTCCTGGTCGGAAAATTGTCCGCCGGCAAGCTGGTTTATGAAAGCGTCAACGCCTGCATCCGTTTCCTCGGTTCGCTCGACGGCACCCATGTCGTCACCGTCGAGCATCTGCGCGGCGCGCCTGGCCAATTGCATCCGGTGCAGCAGGCGATGGTCGATTTCCACGCTTCGCAATGCGGCTTCTGCACGCCGGGCTTCGTCATGTCGCTCTACGGCTTGTGGATGAAGTCGCCGGACCCGTCGAATGCGGCGATCGAGAAGGCCTTGCAAGGCAATCTTTGCCGCTGCACCGGCTATGAGGCAATCATGCGCGCCGCGCGTGCCATCTCCAGCTACGGCAAGGCGGCGAAGGATCCGCTGGCGGCCGAGCGCAAGGCGATCACCGCCAGGCTCGAGGCTATGCATGACGGTGCCCGCGTCGAAATCGGCGCCGGCAAGCTGAGGTTGATCGTCCCGGCCAACGCCGATGATTTCGCCGCTGTACTGGATAAGGAACCCGACGCCACTGTTGTCGCCGGCTCGACCGACGTCGGCCTGTGGGTCACCAAGCACATGCGCGACATCTCACCGGTAGTCTTCATCGGCAATCTCGAGGGGCTGTGCGCGATCTCCGAAGACAATGACGTCATCACCATCGGCGCCGGCGTTACCTACACCGACGCCTTCGCGACACTGGCCAAGCGCATCCCCGCGCTCGGGCCATTGTTCGACCGCATCGGCGGCGAACAGGTACGAAACATGGGCACCATCGGCGGCAACATCGCCAATGGCTCGCCGATCGGCGACACGCCGCCGCCCCTGATCGCGCTTGGTGCGCAACTGACGCTGCGCCGCGGCAAGAAGCGGCGCACCATCGCGCTCGAGGATTTCTTCATCGCCTATGGCAAGCAGGACCGGCAGCCAGGCGAATTCGTCGAGGCCGTGCACGTTCCCGTGCCGGCCAAGGGCACGAAGTTTGCCGTCTACAAGATCACCAAGCGCCGCGACGAGGACATCACCGCAGCCCTTGGCGCCTTTTTCCTCGACTTGGCCAAGGACGGAACCGTGGCCGATATATGCATCGCCTATGGCGGCATGGCGGCCACCCCGAAGCGGGCTTTCGGTGTCGAAAAAGCGCTGCTCGGCAAGCCGTGGACGGAGACAACGGTGGAAGCGGCCATGGCTGGATATGCCGGCGATTTCACCCCGCTGACCGATATGCGGGCATCGGCCGAGTACCGGGCGCTGGCGGCCAGGAACCTGCTGCTGCGCTTTTTTGCCGAAACCAGCGGCAGCAAGGCGCCGTTCCAGGTGTCACGCAACGAGGCGGCCTGATGAACAAGCACGCCTCTCCAGATCTCAAGGCGCAGAAGATTTCCGGTGGCGTCGCCGCCGACCAGCGCCACGATTCCGCGCACAAGCATGTCAGCGGCAGCGCGGTCTATATCGACGATATGCCGGAACCGGCGGGCATGCTGCATGGCTGCCTCGGCCTGTCCACGGCGACGCATGCGACGATCAGCAAAATGGATCTGTCGGCGGTGCGCGCGGCGCCGGGCGTCGTCGATGTGCTGACGGCCAAGGACGTTCCGGGCGAAAATGACATTTCGCCGACCGGTCGACACGACGAGCCGGTGCTGGCCGACGACAAGGTGCAGTTTTATGGTCAGCCGATCTTCTGCGTTATTGCCAAGACGCGCGAACAGGCGCGCCGCGCCACCCGGCTGGCCAAGGTCGAATACAGTCCATTGCCTTTCGTCACCGACATTGGCGATCTCGACCCCCGCAAGGACAAGCTGGTCACGCCGCCGCTCACGCTGAAGCGTGGCGATGCCGCTGCCGCGATCAAGGCGGCGCCCCGCCGGCTGAAGGGCAAGATGCGCATCGGCGGCCAAGAGCATTTCTATCTCGAAGGCCATATCGCAGTGGCCATTCCTGGCGAGGACCAGGACGTCACCATCTATTCCTCGACCCAGCATCCGAGCGAAGTCCAGCATATGGTCAGCCATGCGCTGGGCGTGCCGAGCAACGCCATCACAGTGGAAATCCGCCGCATGGGTGGCGGCTTCGGCGGGAAGGAGACGCAAGGCAACCAGTTTGCGGCATTGGCTGCGATCGCCGCCAAGAAACACCATCGCGCGGTCAAGATCCGGCCCGACCGTGACGACGACATGATTGCCACCGGCAAGCGCCATGACTTCCTCGTCGACTACGAAGTAGGTTTCGACGACGCCGGCAACATTCTTGGCGTCGACTTCATGTTCGCGGCGCGTTGCGGCTTTTCCTCGGACCTGTCCGGCCCGGTCACCGACCGCGCGCTGTTCCATTGCGACAACACCTATTTCTGGCCGGCGGTGCATGCGCAATCGGCGCCGCTTTACACCAACACCGTGTCGAACACGGCGTTTCGCGGCTTCGGCGGCCCGCAGGGCATGGTCGGCGCCGAACGCGTCATCGACGAGGTTGCCTTTGCCGTCGGCAAGGACCCGCTCGAAATCCGCAAGCAGAATTTTTATGGCACCAGTGGTGATAAAGACGGGGGCCGCAACGTCACCCCTTATCACCAGACGGTCGAGGACAACATCATCCACCGCATCGTCGCCGAGCTGGAGGCGAGCGCCGACTATGCGGGGCGCCGCCGCATCATCCAGGCCTTCAACGCCAACAGCCGCTTCATCAAGCGCGGCCTGGCGCTGACGCCGGTCAAATTCGGCATCTCTTTCACAGCCACCCACTACAACCAGGCCGGCGCGCTGGTGCATGTCTACACCGATGGTTCGGTGCATCTGAATCACGGCGGCACCGAGATGGGGCAAGGCCTCTACGTCAAGGTGGCGCAGGTGGTGGCGGAAGAGTTCCAGATCGACCTCGACCAGGTCAAGATCACCGCGACGACCACCGGCAAGGTGCCCAACACTTCGGCCACCGCGGCGTCGTCCGGCACCGACCTCAACGGCATGGCGGCGCAGAACGGCGCCCGCCAGATCAAGGAACGGCTGACCGACTTCGCCGCCGAAAAATACCAGGTGCCGCGCGAGCAGGTGCTTTTCCTGCCCAACCGGGTGCGCATCGGCAACCAGGAGATCGCCTTCACCGACCTTGTCAAGCAGGCCTATATGGCCCGCATCCAACTGTCGGCGGCGGGTTTTTACAAGACGCCGAAAATCCACTGGAACCGTGACAAGGGCGAGGGCCGTCCGTTCTATTATTTCGCCTATGGCGCCTCGTGCTCGGAAGTCTCGGTCGACACGCTGACCGGCGAATATGTCGTCGAGCGCACCGACATATTGCATGAAACCGGCCGCTCGCTGAACCGCGCCATCGATCTCGGCCAGATCGAGGGCGGCTTCATCCAGGGCATGGGCTGGCTGACGACGGAGGAGCTGTGGTGGGACGACAAGGGCCGGCTGCGCACGCATGCGCCGTCGACCTATAAGATCCCGCTCGCGTCCGACCGGCCGAAGATATTCAACGTCACGCTGGCCGACTGGCCGGAGGCCAACGAGCCGACGGTGCACCGTTCCAAGGCGGTCGGCGAACCGCCCTTCCCGCTCGGCATGTCTGTGCTGCATGCGCTGTCGGACGCGGTGGCAAGTGTGGCCGATCATAAGGTCTGTCCGCGTCTCGACGCTCCTGCAACACCAGAACGGGTGCTGATGGCGATCGAACGGCTGAAGGGTGAAGCCAAGAATAGCGCCTGACTCTGACCTGGATTCTGGCAAAACGTGCAATTCAGACTGAAAAACCCTATATTTCCCGTACGGGAATGCGAAATATGAAGTCGAAAGTGCAAAGCCTCAGAGCTTTTCTCGCCAGCGCCGGCCGGCTTGCTCTGGTCGAAGTGGCCGGCACCAAAGGCTCGACTCCGCGCGAGAAGGGCGCCTTCATGCTCGTATCGCAGGCGGCGATTTTTGGCACGATCGGCGGCGGTCAGCTCGAGTACATGGCGATCGACAAGGCGAGGCAGATGGTGGGGTCTTCACCCTCCCCCTTGTGGGGAGGGTCGGCCGGCGAAGCCGGCCGGGGTGGGGGTGCGGATGATCGTGCCAAGCCACCCCGTTTCGCGGACGCCGCCACGCGGCGTCCGCTCACCGACCCTCCCCACAAGGGGGAGGGTAAAGAAGCCCGCATCGCGGTCGATGAAGTCCGCGCCACGCTTGACGTGCCGCTAGGTCCCGAGATCGGCCAGTGCTGCGGCGGGCGCGTCGAAGTCTTGATCCGTATCGTCGATGCCGCGCTTACTGCCGAGCTGATCGCGGCCGCAGAAGCCGAGGAAGCCCACCTGCCGCATGTCTATATCTTCGGCGGCGGCCATGTCGGCCAGGCGCTGGCCTCGACCGTTGCACTTCTTCCCGTGCGTGGTGTCGTCATCGAGACGCGGGCCGAAGCGCTGGAAGGCATGCCGGAAACCGTCGAGACGCTGCTGACGCCGATGCCCGAGGCCGAGGTGCGAAACGCCCCCGCCGGCACCGCCTTCGCCATCCTCACCCACGACCATGCGCTGGATTTCCTCATCGTCGCCGAGGCGCTGAAGCGCGACGACGCGGCCTATGTCGGCATGATCGGCTCGAAAACCAAGAGAGCGACGTTCAGGAACTGGTTCCTGAAATCGGCGGATGGCACGGAGGCTGAGTTGGCCCGCCTCGTCTCCCCGATCGGCGGCGACGCCGTCAGGGACAAGCGCCCGCCGGTGATCGCGGCGCTCGCGGCAGCCGAGATCATGACGGCACTGGTCGTTCACAACACCGCGCCGAATGCCGACCATCAAGTCCAGCATAAGATGATGGCCGGCTAAGCTTCGGCGCGGCTAAGCAGGCCGCTTCAGGCCGAGATGATCTCGCAAGGTGCTGCCTTCGTATTCCCGACGGAATAGTCCGCGTCGCTGCAGTTCCGGCACCACCAGCGTGGCAAAGGCATCGAGCTCGCCGGGGAAGTATGACGGCATGACGTTGAAGCCGTCCGCGCCGCCGCCCTCGAACCGCGCCTGCAATTCGTCAGCGATCCGCGCCGGCGTGCCGACGATACGCCAATGGCCACGTGCGCCGGCGAAATGGCGCGCAAGCTGGCGGATCGACAGGCCGTCGCGGCGCGATTGTTGGATGACCAGCGCCTGGCGGCTTTTCATGCCCTCGGTCTCCGGCAGTTCGGGCATCGGTCCGTCGATCGGATAGCTCCCGAGATCGGAGATGCTGAGATAGCTGGACAGTAGCGCCACGCCGACATCGTCGGGGATCAGCGCCTGCAATTCCTCCTGTTTCTCCCGCGCTTCGGCCTCGGTGTCTGCCACCACCGGGGAGACGCCGGGCATGATCTTGATGTCGTCGGGTTCCCGCCCATAGCCCGCCATACGGCCCTTGAGGTCGTCGTAAAAGGCCTTGGCTTCCTCGAGGGTCTGCGCCGCCGTGAACACGACGTCGGCGGTGCGGGCGGCAAGGTCGCGGCCGACATCCGAGGCGCCGGCCTGCACCATCACCGGCGCGCCCTGCGGCGAGCGCGGCAGGTCGAGCGAGTCGCGCACCGAAAAGCTCTGGCCGTTGTGACCGTGAAAGCCGCTGCCTTGCCAAAGTCCTGATACCACCTCGGCGAATTCGCGCGCCCGCTCGTAGCGGTCGGCATGCGGTTTCAGGCCCGTCGCGCCGAAATTGGCGGCTTCGATGGGACTGGCCGACGTCACCAGGTTCCAGCCAGCCCGGCCACCACTCAGATGATCGATCGAGAGAAAGGTGCGCGCCAGCCCATAGGGCTCGTTGTAGCTGGTCGAGGCCGTCGAAACGAGGCCGATGCGGCTGGTCTGGACGGCGAGCGCGGACAGCAGGCTGATCGGCTCGAAGCCGATCGAGCGTGAGGTCTGGCTGGCGATGCCGACATTGGCTTCGCGCAGGCCGGCGGCGTCCTCGCAGAACACCATGTCGAACTTCGCCGCTTCCGCCGTGCGCGCCAGCCGGATGTAATGATCGATGTCGATGCCTGCCGTGACATGCGCCTTGGGGTGACGCCAGGCGGCGATGTGGTGGCCCGTCGCCCACAGGAAGGCGCCAAGCTTCATCTGGCGGGTCATTGCGCTCCTCCGGCAAGTCTGAGATGCGAACGCAAGGTGGTGCCGGGATAATCCGGTCGGACGAGGCTGCGGCGCTGCAATTCCGGCAGCACGCGGCCGATGAAACCGTCAATCGCGGCAGGCGGTATTGCGATGTTGAACCCGTCGCAGCTTTGCGAGCTGAACAATGTTTCGAGCGCGTTGGCAGCGACATCTGCGCCAACGTTCAGCAGCAGCTTGACCGCACCCGGATCGCGTCCGCAGGCCACAACGCGGCGCTTGAGATCGTCATGGCGCGCCTTGGCGTCCTCTGTGGGTCTGTCCAGCAGGACGACATCGGCGGTGCGGGCGGCGATATCTAGGTCGGCCTCGGACAGGCCGGACAGCACCAGCACCGGCGTATCCTGCGGCGAGCGCGCGACGTTCAGCGGCCCGCGCACGGAGAAAAATTCGCCCTTGTGGTCGAGCAGGTGCATTTTTTCGGGATCGTGGAAGCGGCCGCCGGCCTTGTCGAACAGCAGCGCGTCGGAATCCCAGCCCTGCCACAGGCGCTGAACGATGCCGATGTATTCCTGCGTGCGGCGGCGGAACACATCGTCGGAAAATCCATCCGGCCGGCTGAAATTGGCGGCTTCCCCTGGCGCCTGCGCCATGGTCGCGTGCCAGCCGGCGCGGCCATGGCTGATGATGTCGAGCGAAGCAAAACGGCGCGCCAGATTGTACGGCTGGTGAGCGACCGTCGAGGCTGCAGCGACAAGGCCGATCCGACTTGTCACCGTCGGCAGCGCCGCCAGCAAGGTCGTCGCTTCGAAAAAACTCGACCCGGCGCTGTTCGGCGCGGAATCATCGAGGACAATCATGTCCAGCCCCGCCGCTTCCGCTTGCTTGGCAAAGCCGGCCAGGTCGCTAAACCCGAGCGGCTGCCCGGAAGTAATGTTGAGCGAAACGGCAAGATGCATTGTGGCTTGCTGGTCAGTCGGCATGGGACCATCGATCATAGGGCGGCGTATGCGAACCTAAGGTCACCTGCTTGTAAGACAACCCTGGCGACTGGGCCAACAGCCCCTCACTTGCCGGCCAGCAAATCCTTGATCAGCCGCTGGCAACGCTCGGCCATGAAGTCGAGCAACAGCCGCACCTTTGGATCCTGCAGCTTCTTGTGCGGATAGACGGCGGCGAACTGCACCGGCGTTGGCGGCGTGCTGGCCAGGATGACCTGCAGCCGCCGGTCGCGGATGAAGGGTTCGACCTCGAAGCGCGGCTTGTTGATGATGCCGCGGCCCGACAGCGCCCAGCCGGTCAGCACATCGCCATCGTCGGTGTCGTAGGGGCCGTGCACCTCGAATTTCTGCGGGCCGGACGGCGTCTGCAGCGTCCAGACATATTCGCGCGCCCCGGAATAGCGCAGCATCAGGCAGTCGTGCTTCTTGCCGATCAGCTCCTGTGGCTCCACCGGCTCGCCGCGCGCTTCGAGATATTTCGGTGCCGCCACCAGCACGCGTTCACATTCCATGATGCCGCGCATCCGCAGGCTGGAATCCTCGATGATGCCGAGCTTGAAGGCGACGTCGATGCCTTCCTTCATGATGTCGATATTGTGGTCGGAGAGCCTCAGCCGCACCTCGATATCGGGGTATTTGTCGTGGAAATCCGGAATGCCCGACGCCACCAGCCGCCGTCCGAGGCCGAGCGGTGCGGTCACCTTGATGGTGCCGCGCGGTTGGCCGGAAAGCGCCGAAACCGCGGCTTCCGCCTCGGTGATAGCCTCCAGCACCTGCTTGGCGCCGGAGTAGAACACCGTGCCATGCTCCGTCGGCATCAATTGCCGTGTCGTGCGGTTGAACAGCCGCACGCCGAGGTGTTTTTCCAGCTCCTTGATGCGGTTGGAGGCGACCGCCGGCGAAATGCGCATGTCGCGGCCTGCCGCCGAGAGATTACCAAGCTCGACGACGCGGACGAAGACGGCGATGTTGTCGAGATAGGCCATTCGTGGCTCTTTATGTGGCGGCGTACGTGGTCAGCCTAGTATTTTCCATTTTTTTTTGAAAGTCATCGTACACCTCGCCTCTTTTCGTTTGCGCCCCACACCGTAAAGTCAGCCGATCGGCAGGGACGATTTCACATGATGGATTTCGCGATTTTCTGGGACTGGCTGAGTTTCGCCGTGCGCTGGCTGCACGTCGTCACCGGCATCGCCTGGATCGGCTCGTCCTTCTATTTCGTCGCGCTCGACCTTGGCCTGCGCCAGCGCCCCGGCATGCCGGTCGGCGCATTCGGCGAGGAATGGCAGGTGCATGGCGGCGGCTTCTACCACGTCCAGAAATATCTGGTGGCGCCGGCCGAAATGCCGGAACACCTGACCTGGTTCAAGTGGGAATCCTACGCCACCTGGCTGTCCGGCTTCGCCATGCTGTGCGTGGTCTACTATGCCGGCGCCGATTTGTTCCTGATCGACCCCAATGTGCTGCCGATGTCGGTGCCGGTCGGCATCCTTTTGTCGATGGCCACCATCGGCGTCGGCTGGGTAGTCTACGATCTGCTCTGCCGCTCGCCGCTCGGCAAAAGTGACACCGGACTGATGCTGGTGCTCTATGGCGTGCTGGTGTTCATCGCCTGGGGTCTGACGCATCTGTTCACCGGCCGCGCCGCTTTCCTGCATCTCGGCGCCATCACCGCCACGATCATGTCGGCCAATGTCTTCATGGTGATCATTCCAAACCAGAAGATCGTCGTCGCCGACCTGATTGCCGGCCGCAAGCCCGACCCGAAATACGGCAAGATCGCCAAGCAGCGCTCGCTGCACAACAATTACCTGACGCTGCCCGTGCTGTTCCTGATGCTGTCGAACCACTATCCGCTGGCGTTTGCGACGGAGTTCAACTGGGTCATCGCCTCGCTGGTGTTCATCATCGGCGTCTTGATCCGGCACTATTTCAACACCGTGCATAAGCGTGCCGGCAACCCCCACTGGACCTGGATGGCGGCTGCGGTGCTATTCGTCATCATCATGTGGCTGTCGACAGCGCCGAAAATACTGACCGGCGAGCCCAAGGCATCCGCCGCGGCCGAAGTCTATATCGCCTCGTCGCATTTCCCGGCGGTGCGCGACACCGTGCTTGGCCGCTGCTCGATGTGCCATACGGCCGAGCCGGTCTATGAAGGCATCTACCATGCGCCGAAGGGCGTGATGCTCGACACCGACGCCGGCATTGCCGAGCATGCGCGTGAAATCTATTTGCAGGCCGGGCGCAGCCACGCCATGCCGCCCGCCAACGTCACCCAGATCAGCGACAAGGAACGGGCGCTGCTGGTCGCCTGGTTCGAAGGCGCAGGGAAATAAGCATGACTTCGACACTTCTGCGCGGCCGCACGCTGAGCTTTTTGCGCTTGCCCGAAGCCATCACCGACCATGCCGCCTGGCGCTATGAGGAGGATGGCGGCCTGCTGATCCGCGATGGCCGAATCGTTGCCGCCGGCGCCTACGCTGATGTGGAAAGGCAGGCTGGCGACGGTGCGAAAAAGATCGATCATCGGCCGCATCTGTTGCTGCCAGGCTTCATCGACGCGCACGCGCATTTTCCGCAGATGCAGGTCATCGCCTCCTATGGCGCCGAACTGCTCGACTGGCTGAACACCTACACCTTTCCCGAAGAGACCAAATTCGCAAATGCCCAGCACGGCCGCCGCATCGCGCGGCTGTTTTTGGATGAAATGGTGCGCCACGGCACGACGACGGTCGCCGCGTATTGCTCGGTGCACAAGGCCTCGGCCGAGGCGTTCTTTGCCGAATCGCACGCGCGCGGCATGCTCAACATTGCCGGCAAGGTGATGATGGACCGCAACGCGCCGGCAGGCGTGCTCGACACACCGCAATCGGGCTATGACGACACCAAGGCGCTGATTGCGGAATGGCACGGCAAGGGCCGCCAGCTTTATGCGATCACGCCGCGCTTCGCCATCACCTCTTCGCCCGAACAGTTGGAGATGGCCGGCGCGCTCTGCCGCGAGCATCCCGATCTGCATATGCAGACGCATCTGTCGGAAAACCACGCCGAAATCGCCTTCACGCAAAAACTCTATCCGCAGGCGCGCGACTACACCGATGTCTACGAGCAGTATGGCCTGCTGGGGCCAAAGAGCCTGTTCGGCCACTGCATCCATCTCTCGGAACGCGAGGCCGATGCGCTGTCGGACAGCGGCTCGGTGGCGGTGTTCTGCCCGACCTCGAACCTGTTCCTCGGCTCCGGCCTGTTCGATTACCAGCGCTTTCGGCGCCGCGACAAGCCGCTGCGCATCGCCGCGGCCAGCGATGTCGGCGGCGGCACCAACTATTCGATGCTGCGCACCATGGACGAGGGCTACAAGGTGATCGCGCTGACTGGCGAAAAGCTGAACCCGTTCCAGTCCTTCTGGCAATTAACGCGTGGCAATGCCGAGGCGCTGTCTATGGCGGACAAGGTCGGCACGCTGGATGAAGGCACCGATGCCGACATCACCGTGCTCGACGCCCGCGCCACGCCGGCGATGCGGCTGAGGATGGCGACTGTGGAGACGCTGGCGGAGGAGCTGTTCCTGCTGCAGACGCTGGGCGACGACCGTGCCGTGCGCGAGGTCTATGTCGCGGGGCGGCCGGCCAAGAGTGATATGATCGCGGGTTAGGACTTATCATCCGCGCGGGACAAGATGATGATTGCGCCTGGTTGCCAAGAGGTTCCCCCACTCCGTCGCCGCTTCGCGGCGCCACCTATCCCCCTCCGGAGGGAGAGGAAGGGAGCCTTTGCTTCGGAGGACGGGCGCCGGTTCGGACAGCTTTGCGCCCTTCCTCTACCCCGTCGATCGGGGGAGAGGTGTCGAGAGAAGCTCGACGGAGTGGGGGGGCGATCCTGGCGGGGCAAGACCACCACCGCGACGAGACCTTGACCGGGCGGAGCTTGTCGTACACACGATTTGTGACGATTTCGGAGAACAAAAATGGCCGCCGCAGACGACATCGCTCTGATCCAGAAACAGGAAGAGACGCTGGTCTTCCCGGCCTTCGACGAGGCCGTCGCGTTCAAGGTCGGCGCGGCGATCCGCGAGCGGGCGCTGGCCGAAAAGCTGCCCATCATCATCGATATCAGGCTGTGGGATCGGCCGCTGTTTTATGCCGCGATGCCCGGTTCAAACGCCTCCAACCCCGACTGGGCACGACGCAAGATCAATGTGGTCAAGCGCTACCTCAGGAGCACCTATCGTCTGGTGCTGGAACAGCAGCGACCGGACCGCACCTTCAAGGTCGGCGAGGGGCTGGATATTGCTGATTACGTACTGGCCGGCGGCGGGTTTCCGGTGACTGTAAAGGGTGCCGGCGTCATCGGCGTCATCGCCGTCTCCGGCCTGCCGGAACGCCAGGATCATGGCGTCGTCGTCGATGCACTGTGCGATCATCTCGGCGTCGATCGGACACAATTGGCGCTGCCGCCGGAAGGTAAATCGTGACGTTGGCGCTGCCCCTCATCCGCCTGCCGGCACCTTCTCCCCGTATAGTGACGGGGAGAAAGGACAAGCTCGAGCGCTGGCGATCCCCTCTCCCCGTCTTTCACGGGGTGAGGGTGAGGGGCAGCGCCAACGTTTGCTCATTTTGAAAACCGCCAGTTACGGCCAAGGATAACCGTGCTCGATCCCAAACCCTTTCTCATCTCGATCTTCAATGCCGCTGTTGCCGCTGCCGATCCTGAACGGACCATCAGGGATCATCTGCCGGCCAGGCCCAAGGGCCGCACCATCGTCATCGGCGCCGGCAAGGGCTCGGCGCAGATGGCGGCGGCATTCGAGAAGGTGTGGGATGGCCCGATCGAAGGGCTGGTCGTCACCCGCTACGGCTATGGCGCCAGATGCGAGCGCATCGAAATCATCGAGGCGGCACATCCGGTGCCGGACGCTGCCGGTCTTGAGGCGTCGCGGCGCCTGCTCGAAAAGGTGCAAGGGCTGACTGCGGACGACCTGGTAGTGGCGCTGATATCGGGCGGAGGATCGGCGCTGCTGCCGTCGCCTGCCGCCGGCCTGACGCTCGCCGACGAAATCGCCGTCAACGAGGCGCTGCTTGCCTCCGGCGCGCCGATCGCGGCGATGAACACAATCCGCAAGCATCTCTCGACCATCAAGGGCGGCCGGCTGGCAGCTGCCGCCTGGCCGGCCAAACTGGTATCACTGGTTGTCTCTGACATTCCCGGCGACAACCCGGCGCTGGTGGCCTCCGGCCCGACCGTGCCCGACTCCGGCAACCGCGCCGATGCGCTGGCCTCGATAGCGGCCTACGGCATGAAACTGCCCGACGCCGTCATGGCGCACATCAACTCGCCAGAGGCCGATGCGCCAGATCTGGATGACCAGCGCTTTTCACGCAATGAAGTGCACCTGATCGCCTCGGCTGGCGTGTCGCTGGAAGCGGCAGCCGCTGAGGCAAAACGGCAGGGCATCGAAGCCGTCATCCTCTCCGATTCCATCGAGGGCGAGGCGCGCGAGGTCGGTGGCGTGCATGCAGCCATTGCGCGCGAAGTGGCGACGCGCAACCGGCCGTTCAAAAAGCCGGTGCTGATCCTGTCCGGCGGCGAGACGACCGTGACCTTGCGGGCCCCTGTTGACGGAAAAAGGGGCAAGGGCGGCCGCAACTCCGAATTCCTGCTCGCCTTTGCCATCGGCATCAGCGGCGCGGAAGGTATTCATGCACTGGCCGCCGATACCGACGGCATCGATGGCTCGGAAGACAATGCCGGCGCCTTTGCCGATGGCTCGACTGTCTCGCGCATGCGTGCCGCCGGCATCGACGCCAAGGCGATGCTGGCCGGCAACAATGCCTGGACGGCGTTCAACGCGATCGGCGATCTGTTCGTGCCGGGGCCGACGGGTACGAATGTGAACGATCTGAGGGCAATCCTAATCAGTTAATCTGGCCGTGGCGGCCGAAGTTTTCCAACGTTGGATTCACGACCGTGAAGCCACCCAGCTTCGTCATCCCTGGGCGAAGCAGGAGCGAAGCTCCGTCGCGAAGACCCCTGGGATCCATTCCGTGATGTTAGCCGTCGAGCGCAACGGCATAATTCTGCACCGTAGCAGCGTGCAAACGTCGCGGCATGGATCCTCGGGTCTGCGCTGCGTCGCTTCACTCCTTGCTCCGCCCGCGGATGACGATGTCGCTGAGGCTTTCGCTCATCTCACGACCCCATCAGCCGCTTCACCTCTTTCATATCCTTTAGGAACCGCTCGCGCTCAGCCTCCTTGTCCGTCGGCTCGTGAATGCGCAGGATAAAGGAGGGGTGGATGGTGATGAACACGCGCAAGCCATCCTCGCGTTCGATCAACTGGCCGCGCATTTTCGTCACGGCAATGGCCTTGCCCAGCAGCGACAACGCCGCCGTTGCCCCAAGCGCCACGGCGAGGTCCGGCTTGATCAGCTCAAGCTCCCGGCCGATCCACCAGCGGCAGGCCTGGACTTCGCCGGCATTTGGCTTCGAATGGATGCGGCGCTTGCCGCGCGGCTCGAACTTGAAATGCTTGACGGCGTTGGTGACGTAGACTTTTTGCCGGTCGACGCCTGCGTCATCGAGAATTGCATCGAACACTTTGCCCGCTGGCCCGACAAAAGGTTTGCCGGCGAGATCTTCCTGATCGCCCGGTTGTTCGCCGACGAAGACCACTTTGGCATCATCCGGCCCCTCGCCGAACACGGTCTGTGTCGCGTCGCGCCACAACGGGCAGCGGCGGCAGCCTTTCGCGGCTTCGCGTAGCTCGGAAATGGTGTTGGCGTCATCGTCCGGCGCCTCGGCCGGCTCGCGCTTCGGCCAATGTTTCGCCTGCAGCTTGGCGTGGTGCGGCGCCGGCGTTGTCGGCAGTCTGGCAATCATATCCCTGGCGGCCTCGTCCGCTCCTGCGATCAGATCTGGAATGAGCGAGGCCTCGGGAAGGTTCCGCCAATATTTCTTCGGCATCTCCTTCTGCATCGCCTTCACCTTGAGCCGCGCCGGGTTGAAGATGTTTTCGAAATAGGTCAGCCACAACGCCTCGGTGTCGTCCTGATCGGGTGCATCGCCCTTGGCCGCACCCGGCCCGATCGCCAGCCTTTCGCCGTTCCAGTCGGCGGAGGCATAGGGCGTCAGGATGGTCCAGCGCATGCCGGTGAACCGCCGGACGAAGAAATCCGCGTTGCGCTCGACAATGAAATGCTCCGGCTCGAACCAGGCGACGTAGCGCTCGTTCTCGCCGTCGCCGATCTTCCGGAAGCGTACGAAGGCATGCATCTTATGGCTGTCGCGCCGCACCGCCTTTTCCATGGCTTCGAGCCGCCTGGTGTCGGGATCGGATGCGATCGCCAGCAGTTTCGGCTCGGTGCGCAGGCGCCAAAGCATCCAGTAGAGAAAGGCAAACCGGCCGGGGTCGGAGTGGCAGAAGGCCGTTTCGGCATGGGCGATGAACTCGCGCGGGACGGTAAGCTGCGCGCCCTCTGGCACCGCCGGCAAGGCATCTTGAGTATCATTGGCGTCGGACCCGACACCCCAACTAATATCCTCAGGTCGGACCTCATTCAGCGCCAGACGCCGTGCCGCATCGCGCCAACCGGCGAAATCGGTCTGGCTCGCTAGCCGGACAGTGTATCGGGCAAGGTCGAGCTGGGCCGGCTGCATGGTCAAAACAGAGACAGTTGTTCGCAGGACTTTACGATCGTGTCGCGCAAGCCGGTCTTGTCCGTTAGTCCACCCGGCGACCAGCCTTCGGCGATCATGAAGGGCCTCAGCTTGGCGATCGAATGGCAGATCCGTCCGACATCTTCCAGCCGCATGTGTCGGTGGCGGCGGGTTTCAAGGATCTTCGCCACCACCTTGGTGCCCAGACCCGGAACCCGCAGCAGCGCTTCCCGATCGGCGCGGTTGATGTCGACGGGAAACCTCGCCCGATTGCGCAAAGCCCAGGCGAGCTTGGGGTCAATGGCGAGATCGAGCATGCCGTCGCTGCTGCCGGCGAGGATTTCCGGCTGCGAAAAGCCGTAGAAGCGCATCAGCCAGTCGGCCTGATAGAGCCGGTGCTCGCGCATCAGCGGCGGTTTCTGCAGCGGCAGCGACGATGACGAATCCGGGATCGGGCTGAAGGCGGAGTAATAGACGCGCCGCAGATGGTAGCTGCCATAGAGCCGCGCACTGGTGTGCAAGATGCCGTCGTCGGATGTCTTGTCGGCGCCGACGATCATCTGCGTCGACTGACCTCCGGGCGCAAAGCGTTCGCGCTTCTTGGTCCTCAGCGTCGGCTCGGCTTTTTCCTCCATCTTCCGGCGCAGGTTCGCCATGGAAAGGCGGATCGTTTCCGGCTTCTTCTCCGGCGCCAGTTTCTTGACGCCCTCATCGGTCGGCAGTTCGACGTTGATAGACAGCCGGTCGGCGTAGAGCCCGGCCTGCTCGACCAGTTCGGCCGAGCTTTCCGGAATGGTCTTCAGATGAATATAGCCGGAGAATTTTTCGTCCAGCCGCAGCCGCCGCGCCACCTCCACCATCTCGGCCATGGTCTCGTCGGGCGAACGGATGACGCCGGAGGACAGGAAGAGGCCCTCGATGTAGTTGCGCCGGTAGAAATCCATGGTCAGCTTCACCACCTCGTCGATGCTAAAGCGGGCGCGGCGCACATTCGATGACGAGCGGTTGATGCAGTAGCTGCAATCGTAAATGCAGAAATTGGTGAGCAGGATTTTCAGGAGCGAAATGCAGCGGCCATCCGGCGCGTAGGAATGGCAGATGCCCATGCCTTCTGTGGAGCCGATACCGCCGGATTGGAGCGAATCCTTCTTCGCCCAGCCGGACGAGGCGCAGGAAGCATCGTATTTGGCGGCGTCAGACAGGATTGCCAGCTTTTCACGGACGGTAGGTGCGCTCATCCGTTCATGATATGTTCTTGAAGGCTGCAGCGCCACCTCATTTGATGCAGGCGGCGAAAAAGTAATCGCCGCCTGATCGTCGGGCTAGCAGGACGACTGCCCGAGTTCCAGGCGGTCTCTCAGACCTCATGGAGGTAGAGGTGGTAATCCAGCTCGCTGACGGTGCGGGCGACGCGCAGATACTCCGACTGCTTGATCGCCACGAAGGTGCGATGCAGATCCTCGCCAAGCGCCTCTTTCAGGAAGCTCGATGCCCGCGCCGCCTCGATCGCAGCGCGCCAGTCGACCGGCATGGTCGTGCGCGTGATGGCGGCTTCATAGCCATTCCCAGTGGTTTCGGGGCCGGGGTCGAGGCCTTCATCCAGACCCTTGATGATGCCGGCCAGCACCGTTGCCGCGATCAGGTAGGGATTGGCGTCGACACCCGACGGCCGGTGCTCGATGCGCCGGTTCTTGGCGTCGCCCGCCGGGATGCGCAGCGCCACCGAACGGTTGTTGACGCCCCAGGTCGGCGCCACCGGCGCATAGGACTGCGAGACGAAGCGCCGCCAGGAATTGGCGTGCGGCGCAAACACCAGCATCGATTCGGCCATGGTCTGGATCAGCCCGCCGAGCCCCTGCAGCAGCGGCAGCGACCAGCTTTCGCCGCCAGCCTCGGCAAAAACGTTACGGCCGTTCTTGTCCTGCAACGAAACATGGAAATGCATGCCGGAGCCGGCGTATTTTTCGATCGGCTTGGCCATGAAGCAGGCGGTGACACCATGGCGGCGCGCCTGCGCCCGCACCAGCCGCTTCAACATGACGAGGTCGTCGGCCGCCCGCATGACATCCTTGCGATAGTTCAGCGTCAGCTCGTACTGGCCGGGCGCGTATTCGGAAATCACCGTTTCGGCCGGAATGCCTTGCGCCTTAGCCGCGGCATAGATGTCGGAAAACAGCGGCTCCATGCCGTGCAGATGGTCGACGGAATAGACTTCCGTCTTGGCCGAGCGGCGGCCGTCGAGCACGGCGTCCGCTGGCTTTACCTTGCCGTCGGCGTCACGCTCATTGGCAAGCAGGAAAAATTCGAGTTCGAAGGCGCCGGCGGGATAGAGGCCCTTGGCCGCCAATATGTCGACCTGCCTGGCCAGCGCCAGCCGTGGGTCCGACGACATAGGCTGTCCCTCGAGATGGTACATCGCCATCAGCAACTGGCCGCGCGGCGGGTTCGTGCCGTAAAGCGGCACCAGCGTGCCGGGGATCGGCCATGCCCTGAGATCGCCGTCTCCAGTCGTCCAGATCAGCCCGGTTTCGTGCACATCCTCGCCGGTGATGTCGAGGCCGAGGATCGAGATCGGCATGTGGCGGCCGCCCTCGAAGATGCTTTTCAGCTCATGCCGGCGCACGATCTTGCCGCGGCCGACGCCGTTGGCGTCGG
The DNA here is from genome assembly GCF_057786115.1 of Mesorhizobium sp. P170090. Taxonomy (NCBI): domain Bacteria; kingdom Pseudomonadati; phylum Pseudomonadota; class Alphaproteobacteria; order Hyphomicrobiales; family Phyllobacteriaceae; genus Mesorhizobium; species Mesorhizobium sp. P170090. The sequence continues at coordinate 1,214,789 of NZ_JBYNWH010000001.1, read as the reverse complement.
TCAAGACGATATCGAAGGCTTCGATTTCGGGATGGGCGTCGAGAAAGGCTTGCGCCTCGACGGGCGTCGAGCCCGAAGGTGAACTCATGATTAGTGTACTCGAGTTTGGCTTGGCAGCTTGTCTCATGCCGTCAGCCTTGCCGCAACCGTGGCGAAGGCGGTGATCAGCCGGTTGACCTGGGCGCCGGTGGTGGCCGGTGAGATCAGCATCATGTTGTGAAAGGGCGCGATCAGCACGCCCTGGTTGACCAGCGCGACATGGATAGCCGCCTCAAGCTCCGGCGCATGGGCAGTCTCGGCTTCGGCGCCGTTCCTGAGCGGGCCAGGGGCGCAGATGAACTCGACGCGGGCGCCGACGCGGGCGACATGCCAGGGCAGATTGTAGCGATCGATGACGCCGGTCAGCCCGGCATCGAGCCGCAGGGCGAGGCGATCCATCCGGGCATAATTCTCCTGCGTCATCACCTCTTCGAGCGTTGCGCGCATGGCTGCGAACTGCAGCGGGTTCGCCGACAGCGTCGTGCCCATGCCGGAATAGCCCGGCTCCTTGGTTCGATTGTAGTCGGCATAGCGCGAGGCGACCTCGTCGCTCATGCCCCACACGCTTGCCGGCACGCCGCCGGCGATCGGCTTGCCCAGCACGAACAGGTCGGGCTGTAGTCCGAATTTCCTGGTGTAGCCGCCGGGTCCAGTCGAAATCGTGTGCGTCTCGTCTATCAGAAGCAGCGTTCCGGCCGCGCGCGTCAGTTTGCGCAAGGCGTCGTGAAAACCCGGATCGGGCAGCACCATGCAGGAATTGGTCAGCACCGGCTCAGCAATGACGCAGGCGACATCCTTGTCCTTGAGCGCTGCTTGCAGCGCGGCGACATCGTTGAATTCAATGACCTTCGCCGTCTTGGTCAGGTCGCGAAACTCACCCGCCAGCCCCGGCCGATTCACGGGCTTGCCGTCGACCATCCGGACCATCGTCTCGTCGACCGAGCCGTGATAGCAGCCGTTGAAGACCAGTATCTTTTCGCGGCCGGTGACGGCGCGGGCGACGCGCAGCGCGAAGCGGTTGGCGTCGGTGGCGGTGGTGGCGATCTGCCAGAACGGCAGACCGAAACGCTGTATGAGCAGCGGCCCGATGGCCAGCGCATCTTCCGAAGGCAGCATATAGGTCAGGCCGCGCCCGGCCTGGCGGCGGATGGCGCGCGCCACCGGCGGCGGCGAATGGCCGAACATCGAACCGGTGTCGCCGAGGCAGAAATCGTCCAGCCTGTTGCCGTCGATATCCGTGATGGCGGCGCCCTTGGCGCTTTCGACCAGGATCGGGAATGGCGTCGGCCAGTCGTTCATCCAGTGCATCGGCACACCGCCGAAGAAGCCTGGCAGGCCGTTACCGACCTTGGCCTGCGATTTCGGCCGCGCCTTGCGGAAGGTGTTCGCCTCGCTTGTCCGCAATGCAGCGATGCGGTCACGGCTGATACCGCCAATGGACGCCTTTGAACTGTTCGTGCTGTACATGAAATCCCTCTCGGCCGGCACACTACCCAATTGGCGACGGCAACCGCAATTGGCCGTGTTGGTGCGCTGCATTGGGTCAGCAGCAAGTTCGGCAGACTTGACCTTCCGGCGCAGTCGGGCGCCAATGCGATCGGGTCTGTGGTTTGGGGAGAAAAATGCGGACGATCATCTGCGCTATTGCGCTACTCTTGTCGGCCGCTGCGGCTTCCGCATCGGGCGGCGTCTGGTGTTCCGTCGATGACAAAGCGGTGCAATTCGAGGTCGGCGCCGGGGTCACCAGAGGTATGGGCGGCCCGACCTTCAATTTTCGCGGCGATCTCGAGATACTTGGCCGGCCGGAAGGCGACAGTCTGCGCAAGACCATCTTCGAGGATTCCGACCTCACCCAGTACTGGCTGGACGACAAGGAGTTGCGGCTGAACGTCTACCACGAGCATCAGCTCGGAGATAAATTCAACTCTGTCGAACTGACGATCCTGACCAAGACCAGTGACGAGGGCGTCTATGACGGCCGGTACACGCTTGCCGTCTACGACAACGCCGCCGACACGGAACAGGACGGCAAGCCGAAAGAATTGACCGGCAAGGTGTCGTGCGGAGCCGAATAGGTCACGCCGAGATATCGATGACGCCGCAGTCGCCGGCGGCACTGCCGAAGGCGACCCGGCGCTCTTCCTTGTCCCACATCATCGCGGTGATGGCGCCCATGCCCGGGCGGCGCAACAGCACCTCTTTGGCATCGGTAAAGCGCACCGCCATGACCATGCCGTCATCATAGCCGACGGCGACGACATCCTGGCTCGGATGGCAGGCAACCGATGTCACCATGGCGTTGCCGCGCGTGCCGAGCTCCAGCGGCGCCTTGCCCATCGGGCCGTCCTTGCCCGAAAACGGCCAGACGATCGCCGCCGGCGCGCCGGAACTCGCCAGCCACTTGCCCTTCACGCTCCACGACAGGCTTTTGACCTTGCCGGGATAGCCGGTCATGCGCATGTGCTTGCCGTCGGCGAGCTTCCAACCATGCAGCGCGTTTTCCTGCATGGTGGTGACGAGGAAGGCGCCATCCGGCGAGAAGGTGACGCCGGTATGGGCGCCGGCCCATTCCAGCTCCACCGGTCTGCCCTCGGCGGCCGGGAAATGCAGCGTCGCGCCATTGTAGCGGGCGACGCCGAAGCGCATGCCCTTGGGGGAGAAGGCCAGCCCCTCGACCGAACGTGGATGGGCAAACTCTTTGGTCTTGCCGTCGGCAAAGCGCACGAACGCAGTCTTGCCTGTGGCATAGGCGATAGCGCCTTGCGGCCCGGCGGCGACGCTGGTGATCCACTTCTTGCCGGCGCTGGCGAGTTCGCTGACATTGCCGCCGGCGGCAACGGCAAAAATCTTGCCGTCCTCGCCGCCGGTGATCAGGCGGTCGTTGGCGGCGTCATGGAACGTGGAGAGCAGGCCGTCATTGGCCTGAATTGTCTTGTGGCCGTTGTCGAGCCTATGAACTGTCCCATCGGCGAGCGCAAAATGCGGCACGTTGTCGAGGAAGACGGCGGCAAGGCAGTGACCTTCCAGGTCGAGGGGAGCAACTGTGGGCATCAGGACCATTCCAATGAAGCTGTCACCACTCCCGGGAAGCCACTGAGGCGGCCAGGCCTGGCGTCAACCTTCTCCCCTTGTGGGAGAAGGTGGATCGGCGCGCAGCGCCGAGACGGATGAGGGGTGTTGAACGGATCGCCGTCGGTGCCGAGCTGGAGCACCCCTCATCCGACCTCGCTTCGCGAGGCCACCTTCTCCCACAAGGGGAGAAGGAAGAGCGGGCAGCGCTAGCGCCATAGAGTCCGGAAATCAAGCCGCCTGGCAGGCGTCAAAGCTCTTCTTCAGCCGTTCGGCGTCAAGCTCGCGGCCGATGAACACCAGCCGGCTCTCATGCTTTTCGCCGTCTTTCCAAGCGCGCTGGTGGTCGCCTTCGATGATCATGTGCACGCCTTGGATGACATAGCGCTCGTCGTCGCCCTTGAGCGCGATGATGCCTTTCAGCCGCAGGATGTTGGGACCTTCCATCTGGGTGATCTTCTCGATCCACGGGAAGAATTTCTTCGGGTCCATCTCGCCGCCGCGCAGCGACACCGACTGCACGCTCACGTCATGGATGTCGGAGGGATGCGCGTGATCGTGATGATGATGGTCGTGATCATGGTCGTGGTGATCGTGCCCGTCATGGTCATGATGGTCGTGATCATGATCGTGCGCCTCGAGGAAATGCGGGTCGTTTTCCAATGCGCGCGACAGGTCGAAGGCGCCGCGGTCGAGCACTTCGGACAGCGCCACGCCGGCGCGCGTGGTGCGGTGGATCCTGGCCGCCGGGTTGATGGCGCGGATGGTCGCTTCGACCTTGGCCAGCTCTTCGGGCGTCACCAGGTCGGTCTTGTTGAGCACGACGACATCGGCGAAGGCGATCTGGTCCTCGGCTTCCTTGGAATCCTTCAACCTGAGCGGCAGGTGCTTGGCGTCGACCAGGGCCACGACAGCGTCGAGCTTGGTCTTGGAGCGCACGTCGTCATCCATGAAGAAGGTCTGCGCCACCGGCACCGGATCGGCGAGGCCGGTGGTCTCGACGACGATGGCGTCGAAGCGGCCGGGACGGCGCATCAGGCCTTCGACGACGCGGATCAGGTCGCCGCGCACCGTGCAGCAGACGCAGCCATTGTTCATTTCGTAGATTTCCTCGTCGGATTCCACGATCAAATCATTGTCGATGCCGATCTCGCCGAATTCATTGACGATGACGGCATAACGCTTGCCATGGTTTTCCGACAGGATGCGGTTGAGCAGCGTCGTCTTGCCGGCGCCGAGATAGCCGGTGAGAACGGTCACGGGGATTTGCGTCTGTGCTTCGCTCATATCTTGCCTCGAAATGGCTGGGCCACGGAATTGCGGGCCGCAAGAAGGGATTGTTGGCCTGATATAGGATGTGTGCCGGCCTTTTGCACGAGGCAAACCGCCTGGGTGTTTGACCCAGGATTGACGAAGCGGATGGGTAGACCCGAGAGGCCGAGTGCGAGGGATGCCGACCATCAACGTGTCGCTGGAAACGCCTCTTCGTTGATCTGTGCTAAGCCGCGCCGCGTCAAACCGTTGCAATCGCCTTGGCGGAAACTCGTTTGTCATCTAACTGAAATAAACATCTGGCATCACCATTTCGAGCACCACAAATGCTTGCCGGCAAAGCTGTTTCGAAAGCCGGAATCTTTTTGATCGTCGATTGCCAACCGGCCGGCTGCGTCTATGCTGCACGCACCGGTACGGCCGAAGAGGGATCACCATGGCCAAGGCGGACAAGACTGCAACGATGAGCCGGCTGCATTCGGCGGCAAGGCTGGCAAGGACCGCGCTGGCGGCGCGGCTTCTGGCGCACGGCTTCTATGCCGGCCAGGACCAGATCATGCTGACGCTCGACCGCGAGGACGGCCAGACGCCCGGCAATCTCGCCGGCCGCCTCGGCGTTCGCCCGCCGACCATCACCAAGACCATCAACCGGCTGCAGGCCCAGGGCTTTTTGGAAAAGCGCGCCTCTTCCGCGGATGCACGCCAGGCGCATATCTTTCTCACCGACACCGGCCGCGAGATCATCCACGCCATCGAGAAGTCGGTGAAGAAGACCGAGAAGCAGGCGTTGAAGGGCCTCGACAAGAAAGAACAGAAGACGCTGTTCAAGCTGCTCGCCCGCATCGAGGCCAATTTGTCGAACGAGGAGCTGGTGCTTGTCGACGACGATGGCGACATCGACGATTGATCTTCCTGGCCTAGGCGGCTACCGAAGGCCCGCGCACCAGGGTCGACCAGCGGCCGGGCGTCAAGCCGAATGCTTTCTTGAAATGCCTGTTGAAATGGCTCTGGTCGCTGAAGCCGGCGCCAACGGCAATCTCGGCCAGCGGCTCGCCCACCTCGATCATCCGTCTTGCCTTTTGCAGCCGGCGCATCAGCAGGAACCGATGCGGGCTGGTGGAATAGGTCGCGCGAAAATGGCGTGACAGCGCATAGCGGTCGAGCCCGGTGACGGCTTCCAGCTCATCGGAACGAACGGACCGCTCGGCATTCTCCTCGAGATAGCCGCGCGCCAGCGCTGCCGCACGCGAGGCCGACTTCCCCATCGGCTTTGCTTTCTGTCCCGCATGACGCCCCAGATGCTGCGCCAGCTCCGCAACGAAATCGGCGACGAACAGCTCGTCCAGTTCCTCATAGAGCGGCGACAGGGCCGAAAGCAGCGTGCCACGCAAGGCAGGATCGCTGACCACAGCATCCCTGACGAAAGGCAGCGGCGCGCCGTCGAGGCAGTCGAGCAGCAGTGAGGGTTCCAGATAGAGGATCCGGTAGCGCAGACCATCCTCGGTCCCGGCGCCGCCATCGTGCACTTCGTCGGGATGCAGCACGATAACCTGGCCGGGCAGGCTGTGGTTGACAGTGCCCCTGTAGTGGAAGCGCTGCACACCGGAAAGCGTCACGCCGACGGCAAGCGTATCATGACGGTGCAGGTCGAAGGCTTTGCCATGGAAATGCGCCTCGATGCGCTCGATGCCGGTCCTGCCTGGCGCCGAGACGATCCGGTCTTCATCCGCGCACGAACGTCCAAGACCCTGTGTCGCCTCACCGTCTAGATCGTGCGTCATCACCTATCCCTGCCCTTCATGGGCGTGCTCCGGAGTCCTCATTTTGGTGTTCGATACGAAATTTGCAATCGTGCTGCGGGACGATCTCGCCGTCTGGCAAAAGCTCAACGTCACGGCCTTCCTGAGCAGCGGCGTCGTCGCGCAATTCCCCGACATTATCGGCGAACCCTACCGCGACCGCGCCGGCAACCTTTACAATCCTCTGTCGATCCAGCCGGTCATCGTGCTTTCGGCCGATGGGCCGACGCTCAACTCCATCCACCGGAAGGCGCTGGAGCGGGGCGTGACGGCGTCAGCCTATGTCGAGGAGATGTTTGCCACCGGCTTCGATGCGGCCAACCGCGCCGTCTTCGCCGAGTTCGGCCCTGAGGACGCCAAGATCGTCGGCATCGCGCTGCGTGCCGACAAGAAACTCGTCGACAAGATCACCAAGGGCGCCCGCATGCACGCCTAATTCAGCAGGAAGCGTGTAACGGCGCTCATGAATTCAGTCGGCCGCTCGACGTTCAGCATATGGACGCCCGGAAGCAGTGTAAGCGTGGCGCCGGGGATGCTGGCTGCGATCGCCTCGCTGTGGCTTGCCAGCGTTACCTTGTCGTCTTCTCCACCGATCACCAGGGTGGGGGCGGTAATGAGGGAGACAGTCCGGCGCAGATCGCAATCGCGTACGGCGGCGAAGCATCCCGCGAGACCTTGGGGCGGCGTCGCCAGGACCATCGCGCGGAACGCGTCGACGGTTTCGTTTGGGCCGGCAAGCATCGAGGCGGGAAACCAGTTGTGCATGAACATGTCCGCGGCGGCCGACATGTTGCTCGCAGCAAGGACAGTACGGATCTGCTCGTCAAAGTAAGAAGCCGGCCCGAGATGTGGCGAGGTGTTGGAAAGGATGAGACGCTCGATGCGGTCCGGGGCATGGATACCCAGCCACTGCCCTACGAAGCCGCCCAGCGACAGCCCGCAGAAATGCACGCGGGCGATCTGAAGCGCATCCAGCAGCTCAAGGACGTCGCGGCCCAGCCGATCGAGCGAATAGGCTCCGGCCGGAGCATCGGAACTGCCGTGGCCGCGCAGATCATAGCGCAGCACCCGGAAAGATCCGGCAAATTCCGCAAGCTGCCGGTCCCACATATGCAGGTTCGTCGCAATGGAATTCGAGAGCACAAGCACAGGGCCGGCCCCCGCCAGCTGATAGGCGATCCGGCAGCCGTCGCCCGTCGTAAAATAAAGCGTGTCAGTCATCTGGTCCTCATCTCACCCTGGCGAAAGGAGTTCGATGCTCCCGCCGCCCTTTGAATGAGCCACCCTAGGCCTCGTAATTATCCAGGAAAATTACTATGATTGGACAATCTCAGTAGGTTTTGGCGATAATGAATGGTCTGAAACTCCACGACCTACGGTGCTTTGACGCCGTGGCAAGCGAGGGCAGCTTCCAGGCGGCCGCCCTTGCCTTGAACCGATCGCATCCATCCGTCTTCGCCGCTGTCGCACGCCTCGAGCAGTTGCTCGGGCTCACACTTCTCGACCGCAGCGGATATCGGGTGGGGCTGACGGAGGCGGGCCGCGAGTTTCACGCGCGAGCGCAGCTGACATTGCGCGAGCTCGACCATCTGCGAACCTATGCGGGCCAGTTGGCGAGTGGCGAGGAGACGGTCCTGCGTGTGGTCGTGGGTGATCTGTGCCCGCGACCGCAAATCCTGCCTATGCTCAGCGGCTTCTTTGCCGAACGCACCGGGACACGCCTGCACCTGGAGTACGAGGCGGTCGGCGGTCCGCTCGAACGGTTGATGGAAGGCGAGGCTGACCTCATCTTCCATCGCGCGGATCCTTCCGATCCGCATCTCGAGCGGATCCATCTCTGCGCGGTGCCCCTCGTGCCGGTGGTGGCGCCTGGGTTCCTTCCGTTCGCGCCTGGCCGCGAGATTGCGCCGGAGCAGATGCGGCCCTTCACCCAGTGCGTGATCCGCGACACGGCGCGGCGGCCGTCGCCGGAGAGCTATTTCCTCGTCGACGGTGCGCATCAGTGCTCGGTGCCGGATCATCTGATGAAGAAGGAACTGATCCTTCACGGATTGGCCTGGGGCCATCTGCCGGCATGGCTGATCGAGGACGAACTGCGGGATAGGAGGCTGATCTCGATCGCTGGTGCACATCTGCCCGGCCGGACGGAGACCCTGGCGGCGGTGCGCCGGCGCGACCGACCGCATGGACCCGTCGCCCAGGCGTTGTGGCTTCATCTCCAGGCGCAAGTGGCATCCGGCGAGGCGCTTTAGCCGGCATAGGATCGGCCCGCGCTGAGCCTGCGCGCGGCTCCTGTTGTGCCAGTCGCTTTTGGCTTGCCGGGCGCAGGCGATTGCCGCAAAGGTTAAGCGTTGCTCCTCCCTGCCCGGCCTGACATTGAACGTTCCCGCAAAAGCAGACGAAAGCGCAACGCCGCCCGCGGCGATGCTGTTCATGCTTTCCACCTATGTCTTTTTCACCTTTCTCGACACATCGAGCAAATATCTGGTCCTGGCCGGCGTCTCGGCGCTGATCGTCGCCTGGGCCCGCTTCACCGTCCATGTCCTGCTTGTCGGCGTCTTCCTGCGCGGCTGGCGCGAGCCGTCGCGCTTCCGCGCCAACAATTTGCCGGCCCACATCCTGCGCGGCGGTCTGCTGTTCGGCTCGACGATGTGCAACGTCATGGCGCTCAAAACGCTTCAACTGGCCGAGACCACCTCGATCTACTTCTTCGGGCCGATGGTGATCACCGCCCTTGCCGGGCCGCTGCTTGGTGAATGGGCCGGCTGGCGGCGCTGGCTGGCAATCCTGTCGGGCTTTGTCGGCGTGCTCGTCATTACAAGGCCGGGCATCGGCGTGTTCGGCATCGGCCATCTTTTCGCGCTCGGCTCGATGCTGTCGAACAGTTTTTACGTCATCATGACGCGGCGGATGTCAGCCAGCGAAACCTCGGAAAGCCTGATCCTGTTTTCGGCGCTGGCGCCGGCCGTGCTGCTTCTGCCGATGCTGCCGTTCTCGCATGGGCTGCCGCAGGATAGCTGGCACTGGTTCATCCTGGTGATGCTGGGCGTGTTCGGCGCCGGCGGCCACTGGCTGCTGGTGCAGGCCTACCGCCTGGCGACCACCACGGCGCTGGCGCCGTACCCCTATTCGCAGATGGTCTGGATGATCCTGTCCGGCTGGATCATCTTCCACCAGTTCCCCGACCGCTGGACGCTGGTGGGTGCAGCCATCATCGTCGCCAGCGGCCTTTACATCATCCATCGCGAGCACCGTCTGCGGCTGCGCAATCGCACGACCGTCGATGTCGAGGCGGAGGCTCTGGCGAAAAAACTTTGATTTGCGCCGAATCCGATGGCATAACGCCGCATTTAAAAAATTTAAAAGACTCGGGGAGCCAAGGGCTGGCACAAAAGATCAAGCTTTCGACGATCGCGGATGCGCTTGGCGTCTCCACGGCCACCGTCTCCCTCGCCTTGCGCGACAGCCCGCTGGTCGCAGGCGCCACGCGTGACCGCATCAAGGAGCACGCGCGGGCCATCGGTTATATCTACAACCGCCGCGCCGCCTCACTGCGCACCTCGCGCTCGGGCATTGTCGGCGTCGTCGTGCATGACATCATGAACCCGTTCTTCGCCGAGATCCTGCGCTCGATCGAGAGCGAACTCGACCGCAGCCGGCAGACCTTCATCCTGTCCAATCACTACGACCAGTTGGAAAAGCAACGCACCTTCATCGATACGCTGCTGCAGCTCGGCGCCGACGGCGTCATCATGTCCCCGGCCATCGGCACGCCGGCCTCTGACATCGTCATGGCCGAGGAAAACGGCCTGCCGGCGGTGCTGATCGCACGCAGCGTGGAAGGCGCCGACGTGCCGGTGTTTCGCGGCGACGATGCCTATGGCACGGCACTTGCCACCAATCATCTGATCTCGCTCGGGCACAAGCGCATCGCCATGATCGGCGGCACCGACCAGACCTCGACCGGGCGCGACCGCTACCAGGGCTATCTCAACGCCATGGAGGCCGCCGGGCTTGAGGTCAGGCCGTCCTGGCGCATCGCCGGGCCGCGCACCAAGCAGGGCGGATTCGAGGCGGCTGGACAGTTTCTGGCGCTTAAAGACAAGCCAACCGCCGCTTGCTGCTGGAATGATCTGGTCGCCATCGGCCTGATGAACGGCATTGCCCGCGCCGGCCTGGTGCCGGGCGCCGACATCTCGGTGACCGGCTATGACGATCTCGAGGAGGCGGCAATCGCGACACCGGCGCTCACCACAGTCTGGAATGGCCAGCGAGAGGTCGGCCGCCGTGCCGCCAGCGCGCTGCTCGACAAGCTGAACGGACAGGCGGTACGGCCGTCACAGGAACTGATCAAGCCGGAACTGCATGTGCGCCAGTCGACCGGCAAGCCGGTGGAGCGTGCATGACCAAGACTGATGCGTTGCAGACCGTCGCCGTTCTGGTGCCAGGACATTTCAACGACCATGCGGTCGAGCGCATCGACCGCACCTTCAAGCGGGTCAAGATAGAGCGCGCCGATCCCGCCCTGGTCACCGACGAGATGCGCCATGACGTGCGCGCCATTGCGTCCTTCGCCGGCGTCAATGCGGCATTGATGGATGCATTGCCCAACCTCGAACTCATCGCCTCCTTCGGCGTCGGCTATGATTCGGTCGATGCCGGCCATGCGGCCAAGAAAAACATCATGGTCACCAACACCCCCGATGTTTTGACCGAGGAGGTCGCCGACACCACGATCGGCCTTTTGCTCAACACCGTGCGTGAACTTTACAAGGCCGAGAAATGGCTGCGCGACGGCAGTTGGGTGAAGAAGGGCAACTATCCCCTGAGCCGGCTGACCTTGCGCGGTCGGCATGTCGGCATTTTCGGCATGGGCCGCATCGGCCTTGCCATTGCGCGCCGGCTGGAAGCGTTCGGGCTGCCGGTGGCCTACCACAACAGGCGCAGGGTCGAAGGTCTGGCTTATGAATACCACCCGACGCTGAAGGGCCTTGCCGAAGCGGTCGATACGCTGATTTCCGTAGTGCCGGGCGGCGCTTCCACGGAGAAGGCGGTCAATGCCGAAATCCTGGCGGCGCTTGGCGCCAACGGCGTTTTCGTCAACATCGGCCGTGGCAGCACGGTTGACGAGGCAGACCTCGCCGTAGCGCTTGCCAACGGCACCATTGCCGCCGCCGGGCTCGATGTTTTCGCCGATGAACCGAATGTGCCCAAGGCTTTGCTGGAGGCGCCCAACACCTCGTTTTTGCCCCATGTCGGCTCGGCCTCGCACCACACGCGCCGCGCCATGGCGGATCTGTGCGTCGACAATCTGGTATCCTGGTTCAGCGAGCGCCGGCCACTGACCCCGGTGCCGGAGACGGCGCAAGTCAAGCCACGAAGCTGAGCGGCTCTCTGCCACACTCGTTAACGTCGGCTTAACGCTTTGAAATCATTCTGCATCTGCGCCGGGGGGCGCGGAGTGCAAGATGACGAAACTTCCGGCATCGATTGCGGCAGCGGCACTTTTCGCCGGCTTTCAGCTGTTTCACGGCGGCAGCAGTGAAAGTTCGGCCAATGAAGCAAGGCCGGCAACCACCTTCAGGCTGGTCGCCAATGGCGACGAAGGCGACTGCGCGGTTAGCCGCGGCGCCGCGATTGACGATGGCCTGTCGCTGTTGACCGTGGCGCCGAATTGCCGCGGGCTGCTGCCCGGCATCGAGCGGGCAAAATTCTGGCGAGAGGGCGAGGACGGCACGATCGCGTTCAGCGCCGACGGCACCGACCCGATCGTCACCTTCTCGGTTGCGGATGGCGACGGCTACGAATCCTACGCTCCGGCCACGCCACTGCTGTCGCTGGCGACAACCGGCGAACGGGATCAATCCGCCGGCAATTGATCGCCGGGATTTATTCCGCCGCCGCCCGTGCACCGGCCTTCGCCGTCGCATGCAGCCGCACCGCATCGCCGAAGGCGCGGAAGATCTTGGCCGAGTTGTTGTCCGACTTGACCCAGTATTCGGGGTGCCATTGCACGCCGACGGCGAAGGCGCGGGCGTCCTTCACCGAAACTGCCTCCACCGTGCCGTCGCCGGCAACCGCCTCGACCTGCAGCTTCGAGCCGAGCCGGTCGATGCCTTGGCGGTGCAGCGAGTTGACCTTGATGTCGCCGGCGCCAAACACGCCGGCCAGGCAGCTGCCCGGCTTGATCGAAATGGTCTGGTGAATGGCGAAGCGTTCGTCCTGGTTGTCGCTCACCGGCGCGCGATGGTCGAGCGAGCCTTCGCGCTCCTGGATCTCGGTGCCAAGCGTGCCGCCCAGCGCAACGTTCAACTCCTGGATGCCGCGGCAGATGGCAAGCAGCGGCACGCCGCGCTCGATCGCCTTGCGGATCAGCGGCAGCGTGGTGGAATCGCGCGCCGGGTCGTAGGGGCCGTTGGCTTCGCTGGCGTCGCCGCCATAGAGCGATGGATGCACGTTGGACTTCGAGCCGGTGACCATGACACCGTCGACCGAGGACAACAGCTCGTCGAAATCGAGCCGGTCGCCGAAGGACGGCACCAAAAGCGGGAACACGCCGGCGCCGGAAAGTGCTGCCTCGATATATTGCTGCGGGACGGCATGCCAGGTGTAGTTGTCGAACTGACGGACGTCGGTTGATATGGCGACGAGCGGCTGGTGCATTTTGGGTCCGGATTCCATTTGGCGCGAAGCGAATAGCTATTGTGCCTGCAAAATAGGCGATCCGAAGGCGCTTTTCCATGGCAAGTTTCGCCATCTCGCATGGGCCACGCGGCGAACGTTAGACTATAGTTGCAGGCTGGCCGGCCGGCCCGCGGATTTGTCGCCAGCGCCGCCGTCAAATCCCGCCACCATGCTGGACTCGACCTTTTGCCCGTGTATTGTTTCGGGCAAATCGATACCGGACGTGAGGAGATGTCCCTGATATCGGTTGTTGGTCCAATAGGGAGGAACTGCATGGATCGTCGTTCATTCATCCGCAAGGCCGGGGTCACCGGCGTGGGCGCAGCGGCGGCTGCCGCTACGCTAGCCGCACCGGCAATCGCCCAGTCCAATCCGAAAGTGACGTGGCGGTTGGCGTCATCCTTTCCCAAGTCACTCGATACGATCTATGGCGGCGCCGAAGTCTTCTCCAAGATGCTGTCTGAGGCGACGGACGGCAATTTCCAGGTCCAGGTCTTCGCCTCCGGCGAACTCGTGCCCGGCCTGCAGGCCGCCGACGCCACCACTGCCGGCACCGTCGAGGCCTGCCACACGGTGTCATACTATTATTGGGGCAAGGACCCGACATGGGCGCTCGGTGCGGCGGTGCCGTTCTCGCTCAACGCGCGCGGCATGAACGCCTGGCACTATCATGGCGGCGGCATCGACCTGTTCAACGAGTTTCTTGCCACGCAGGGTCTTTTCGGCCTGCCCGGCGGCAACACCGGCGTGCAGATGGGCGGCTGGTTCCGCAAGGAGATCAACACCGTCGCCGACCTGTCCGGCCTCAAGATGCGCATCGGCGGCTTTGCCGGCAAAGTGGTGCAGAAGCTCGGCGTCGTGCCGCAGCAGATCGCCGGTGGCGACATCTATCCGGCGCTGGAAAAAGGCACGATCGACGCCGCCGAATGGGTCGGCCCCTATGACGACGAGAAGCTCGGCTTCTACAAGGTCGCGCCCTACTACTATTATCCCGGCTGGTGGGAAGGCGGCCCGACCGTCCATCTCTTGTTCAACAAGGCCAAGTACGAGGAGCTGTCGCCCGCCTACAAGTCGCTTGTGCACACCGCCGCGCAGGCGGCGGACGCCAACATGCTGCAGAAATACGATTTTCTCAATCCTGCGGCGGTGAAGCGGCTGGTGGCCGGCGGCGCGAAATTGCGCCCGTTCAGCCAGGACATCATGGCCGCCTGTTTCGAGAAGGCCAATGAGGTCTACACCGAAATGGAAGCCACCAACGCACCGTTCAAGAAGATCTGGGACTCGATCAAGGGCTTCCGCAAGGAGCACTATCTGTGGGCGCAGGTGGCCGAGTACAATTACGACACCTTCATGATGGTCCAGCAGCGCAACGGCAAACTGTAGGCTGGGATCTGTCCCTTCTCCCCGTCACTATACGGGGAGAAGGTCCCGGCAGGTGGATGAGGGGCGGCGCAAACTTCGGCGATCGATCGCCTTGGGCTTGGTAGCCGCCCCGAAATTATAGCTTATTTTTCCGAGCGTTGACGCTACCCCTCACCTGCCTGCCGGCATCCTGTCCCCGTATAGTGACGGGGAGAGGGGCGCGGTCATCGCCGTTTCGCCAATCGCCAACGCCGCAGGATTGAGGCTGCCCTTCATTCCATGCCCGGCACCACCAACACCTTGACCTCGCCGGGCGCTGCCGGATTGGCGATCACCGAGGCGGCTTCCTCCAGGCCGACCTGCCTTGAGATGAGCTTGTCGATCTCGATTGCGCCGGACGCGACAAGGTCCGCCGCCCGCCTGTGGGTGAAGGGGTTGATGAACGAGCCGAGAACCTTCAGTTCGCGAAACAGGATGTCGAACGGTTCGAAGGGCACTTTCACGCCTTGCGGCATCACGCCGACGATCACCACCGAGCCGCCGGACTTCGCCAGCCGCATCGATTGTTCGACGGTATCGGGGACACCGGCGCATTCGAGCACCACGTCGGCCCCGCCGGGCACAAGGCCGGTTGGGCCGGCGATCGCCTCGATCGGGTCGACCGCGTTTGGGTCGACCGTCGCCGTTGCACCGAGCTCTTCGGCGAGCGCACGGCGGGAGGCCTGCCGCGTCGACAGGATGATGGTCGCCGCTCCTGCGAGCCTCGCCAATTGCACGGTAAGCAGGCCGATGACGCCGCCACCAAGCACCACCACGGCAGCGCCGGGTCTGATTCCGGCGAGGTCGACAGCGTGCAGGCAGCAGGCCAGCGGCTCGCAGAAGGCGCCATGCGTTGGCTTGAGGTTCGCAGGCAGAAGAAAGGCCTGGCTCTGCGGCATCACGACGTAGTCGGCGAAGCCGCCGTCGCGATGGATGCCGATGGCCCTGAGATTGCTGCACAGATTGACGCGGCCGGCTCGGCAATGACTGCAGCGTCCGCAGAAGATGTTGGGATCGCCGGTAACACGGTCACCGATGGCGATGCCGGAAACCGCATCGCCGACAGCCTCCACGATGCCGCAGAATTCGTGACCAAGCGTCACCGGCGGGCTCGAAGGGAATTCGCCGTGGAGGAGGTGACGGTCGGTGCCGCAAACGCCGCAGGCTTCGACGCGCACCAGAACGTCCTGCGGTCCCGCAACAGGCTTGTCGACCTCCCGTAGCGCAATGCTGCCCACCGCTTCCAGGCGCACGGCTCTCATGACATCCTCACTCAGGTTCTCAGTGTTCACACATCAGTTGAAGTTCGGCGGCTGCGACAGGTCAGTCGCCGGCGCCGCCGGCTTGGCGGGCGGCGTCTCGCCGAAATTCGGCGGCTGCGAGAGATCGTTCGACGGTGGCGCCGCAGGTGATGGACCACCGTTGGCTGGTGGTGGTGTGCCGAGAGGCGCAAGGCCTGGCATATCAGGCAAGTTGATCTCGATCGTACCCGGATCGACGGCCGCACCCTTGTAGCGCATGACCATTTGCGGGAAGGCGATGGTCAGCCCGATCATGATCACCTGGATGCAGACGAAGGGCACGGCGCCCCAATAGATCTGGCCGGTGGTCACCGGCGCGATCTGCTTGCCGGTGAGGCGATCGAGATAGGGCACGCGCGCGGCGACTGAGCGCAGGTAGAACAGCGCAAAGCCGAAAGGCGGATGCATGAAGGAGGTCTGCATGTTGACGCCGAGCAGCACGCCGAACCAGATCAGGTCGATGCCGAGCTTATCGGCAGCCGGCGCCAAAAGCGGTACGATGATGAAGGCGAGCTCGAAGAAGTCGAGGAAGAAGGCGAGCACGAAGACCAGGATGTTGACGCCGATCAGGAAGCCGACTTCGCCGCCCGGCAGCGACGTCAACAAATGCTCGACCCAGACGTGGCCGTTGACGCCGTAGAAGGTCAGCGAGAACACCCGCGCGCCGATCAGGATGAACAGCACGAAGGAGGAAAGCCTCGTGGTCGACGCGAGCGCCTGTTTGATGACATCCAGCGACAACCGCCCCTTCATTGCCGCCATCGCCAGGGCGCCAACCGCGCCCATGGCGCCGCCCTCCGTCGGGGTGGCGATGCCGAGGAAGATGGTGCCCAGCACCAGGAAGATCAGCGCCAGAGGCGGGATCAAAACGATGATCACCTGCTGCGCCAACCTGGACATCATGTTGATGTTCAGGCCCTTGTCGGCGATCGCCACGATATAGATCAGGATCACCCCGATGCTGGCGCCAAGGATATCGGCATTGTCGCCATGCGCCGGCGCAAGGTAGCGATAGGCCGCATAGGAAGCCGCGACTGCCACCAGCAGTGCCGCGAGCAGCGACAGCACGCCGTGGCCAAGCGTGCGGGCCGCCAGCGGCAACGCCGGCATCGAGTTCGGCCGGACGATCGACATGATCAGGATGTAGAGCGTGTAAAGGCCGGTCAGCACCAGGCCGGGGATCAGCGCGCCGGCATACATGTCGCCGACCGAACGGCCGAGCTGGTCGGCCAGAACGATCAGCACCAGCGACGGCGGGATGATCTGGGCGAGTGTGCCGGATGCCGCGATGACGCCCGACGCCAGTCGTCGGTCATAGCCGTAGCGCAGCATGATCGGCAGCGAGATCAGGCCCATGGCGATGACCGAAGCCGCGACCACGCCAGTGGTCGCGGCAAGCAGCGCACCGACGAAGATCACCGCATAGGCAAGGCCGCCGCGAACCGGGCCGAACAGCTGGCCGATCGTGTCGAGCAGGTCCTCGGCCATGCCCGATCGTTCCAGCACGATGCCCATGAAGGTGAAGAACGGGATTGCCAAGAGCGTGTCGTTCGACATCACCCGGCTGCCGTAGAAATTGTCGGGCAGCGCATGCAGCAGCGGCCACGCCAAGTTGATCGAGCCGCCCGAATAGGGCGACAGCACGACGCCGATGAAGAAGAACATCAGGCCGTTTGCGGCGAGTGAAAAAGCGACGGGATAGCCGATCAGCAGGAAGACGATCAGCGAAGCGAACATGATCGGCGCCATGTTCTGGGCGATGAACTCGATCATGGGCGCGCCTCCTGGACGAGCGCCTTGGCTTCTTCGGCAAGGGCTTTCGCCTCGAGCTCGGCCTGTTCGTGCACCGAGATGAACGGATTGGGATCGTCCATGTCGCCGCGCATGATGGCGATCTTCTTGATGATCTCGGAGATGCCCTGCAGCGCCAGCAGAAAGAAGCCGACGAGCAGGATCGCCTTGGCCGGCCAGATGATCAGGCCGCCGGAATTGTTCGACATTTCGCCGCTGCGGAACGACAGCGACACGTAGGGTACAAAATAGATCACCATCAGCGTCACGAACGGCATCAGGAAGAAGACATGGCCGAGCAGGTCGATCCAGTGCTGCACGCGGCGCGACCACATGCCGTAGACGATGTCGATGCGGATATGGTCATTCTGCTTCAGCGTATAGGCGGCGGCCAGCATGAAGGCGGCGCCGAACAGGTACCACTGCAGTTCCAGCCAGGCATTCGACGAGACGTCGAAGACCTTGCGGATGATGGCATTGGCGGCGCTGACCAGGATTGCCAGCAGGATCAGCCACGATATCCACCGGCCGATGAACTCGTTCATACGGTCGATCGTTCTGGATAGAGCGAGCAGCCCTGCCATGCATTTCCTCCCTGAGGTCGAAGGCGCGCCGGCTCCCCTATTTTCCGTCGCGCCGCTGTGGCCCAACGGTATGCCGTGCGTGGTTCGGCGGGTCAACATGGCATGGGCGCGATCAACGCCGTCGTGACGGGAGGCAGGGGATAAGTGCCGACCGGCTGCTGCGTCATGCAACCAAAGTCTGACAGCGGATGCGGCGATCAGGCGATCTTCTGCTGGTCGCGGCCGGGACCGATCAGCACAAGTGCCGCGACTAGGAACAGATACATCCAGCCATCGCGCCATTCGATCGGGAAATAGCCGGCCCATAGCGATTCGGCCATGCCGAAGGCGGCCGCACCGAGCGCGGCCCGAGGCGGCGAGAGATAGCCGCCCACCGCCGTCACGAACAGGATTTTCAGCCCGTAAACGAGGCCCGAGCCGAAGCTGACATTGCCGTAGTAAAGGGCGGCCATGATTCCGGCCAGCGCGGCGCAGAAACCGCCAAACAACACCGCATGCCGGAACACTGCGCGCACGTCCACGCCGCACATGGCAGCCGCTTTGGGATCGTCGGAGACGGCCCGCCAGCGGCGGCCGAAGCCTGAGCTGGCGAACGCCCATGCGGCGAGCATGATTGCCACCAGAACCACCGCGCAATCGATGAGCTGGATCAGCGTCAGCGTCGCCTGGAAGCCGGCATCCTGAGCGAAGACAATGGGTTGCGCCAGCATAGGCGGCAGCCACCAGTCATGCGTGTCGGCGGCGATACGGCTTGCTTCCGACAGCACCAGCAGGATGCCGAGCGTCGTCACCACAATGGCATTGGGCGTGCGGTCGGCCAGCGGTTCGAAGACGCTGCGCGACAGCACGTGGCCGATCAGCGCGGCATAAAGGAAAGCCGTGACGACGCCGAGCACCACTGCCGCCAGCAAGGTCAGCCACAATACCTGATAGCCGAAGGCCACGGTCAGGATCATCGTCTGGCCGCAAAAGGCGAACAGCGCGCCATAGGCGAGATTGGTCCGGTGCAGGATGCCATTGGTCAGCACGTAGCCGAAGGCAAGCAGCGCATAGAGCGCGCCGGAATGCAGCCCGTTCAGCACCTGCTGGAAGAAATAGAGCATAGACAGCTTTCCGGGCGCCGGAGCCCGCGCCAAGGTTTGCATCGTAAAATCTAACTTGTCAAACGCGATTTATCGGTTAGATTTCTGATATGACAGTATCTTGGAGCCCACATCGCTTCACCGGCGGCATTCTTGCGCTCGATACGGCCAACACCGTGGTGTTGCGCAACGATCCGGAAAAGACCTTCGACCGTTTTGCCGATCCGGCCGAGATCGCGCGCTTCGCCAACGCCGCAACCGGCTTTCGCGGTGCCGAGCTTGGCGGCAGACCGCTGGAGGCGACGTCGCCGGACAGCATCGCTCCGGTGGTGCTGGCGATCCGCGAGACGACCGACTGCCTGTTTCGCGGCGCGGTGTCGAAAGGTGCGCTTGCCGCCGGCGACCTCTCCGCTTTTCTCAAGGCCTGCGCCAACGGCCTCGATCGGGGCCCGGCCGAAATCGGCGCCCCGGGCAGACCGTTCGGCGATCCGGCGACGCCGATCGCGTTCGAGGCGGCGCTGGCGGTTTCGGCCTTGTCGCTGCTGCGCGACGACGCGGTCGCCAGGCTCAGGATCTGTCCCAATTGCAGCTGGCTGTTTCTCGACAGGAGCCGCAATTCCAGCCGCCTTTGGTGCGATATGGCTGTGTGCGGCAACCGCCAGAAAGCAAGCCGTCACTATCGCCGCCGCCGCACGGCGGCCCATGAGGTCAACAATGCCTAGGGTTGTTTTTCGTTCGATCCTTGTCGGTGCAGCGCTTATCGCAGCCGTTGCGCTTGGCGCCTGCCGCGACACCGGCGGCGACGGCAAGCTGTTCGAGGTTTCCGGCAAGGTCGTCGTCTTCAACTACCGTCTCGCCCGGGCGACCTATGTCGTGACGCTGCGGCCCCTGCAGCCGATGGGCGAAGGCCAGGTTGCGGTCGCCAGCTTCCAGAATCCGGCTGGCGGTCCTCCCCTGGTGATCGAGCAGAAGGTCTGGCCGAAGCTCGACAAGGTCAGCCTGGAAAGCCCGGCGCTGACCTGTATCGTCAAGGACAAGCCCTATGCGATTTCGATCAGCATCAGGGGTCCTGACGGCACGTTCCTGCAGAAGATCGACACGACGCTGATGTCGAGCGAGGACCAGTCGATCCTTCCCGACCGGCCGCTGGTGGTCGACCAGCTCTATACGGCCAATCCCGATCTTGCCGGCCATCCCGACGGCAAGCTGCCGGGTGAGCCGAAGCCGGATTGCTCGAAAGGCTGACGCGTCTTTGCCCGGCGCGACTGCGTGGAAATTTCTGGTCGCCGGACAACCGCCGCGGACCGATTTCGTGCCGAATACGCGACGGCAGCGGATCGTTCGTTGCGCTTTGCCTGGCACTTTCGATTTCGTTTGACCTGCCTTGCAAGCGGAGAAAGACTGCGCCATCTCACTCCTACGTTGGCTGCGCGCCCCCGGTGCTGTCTCCGCAGAGGAAATGCCTGATGACGCTGCACGACGTCGCGCTCGACGACAAGTTCGATCTTGGCAAGGAGCGCATCTTCCTGTCCGGCGCACAGGCGGTCATCCGCATGCTTTTGATGCAACGCGAGCGCGACCGCCGGGCCGGCCTCAACACGGCCGGCTTCGTGTCCGGTTATCGCGGCTCGCCGCTCGGCGGCCTCGACATGCAGCTGTGGCGGGCGAAAAAGCAGCTGGCGCAGGCCGACATCGTCTTCCAGCCCGGCCTCAACGAGGAGCTTGCCGCCACCGCCTGCTGGGGCTCTCAGCAGACGGAATTAATGGGCGAAGGCAAGCATGACGGGGTGTTTTCGGTCTGGTACGGCAAGGGACCGGGCGTCGACCGCTCCGGCGACGTTTTCCGCCACGCCAACCTCGCGGGATCGTCGAAGTATGGCGGCGTGCTTGCGCTGATGGGCGACGACCATATGGCCGAATCATCGACCAATGCGCACGCCACCGAATTCCTGTTCGTCGACACCATGGTGCCGATCCTCAACCCGGCCGGCGTTCAGGAGATCATCGACTACGGCCTCTACGGCTTTGCCATGTCGCGCTTCGCCGGCACCTGGGCGGCTATCAAATGCGTCAAGGACAACATCGAATCCACGGCCTCCGTCGATGCCGCGCTCGAGCGCCTGAACATCGTCGTGCCGGAGTTCGATATGCCGCCCGGCGGCCTCAACATCCGCGATGAGATCGACATGCTCGGCCAGGAGGAGCGGCTGCATGAATACAAGCGCGCCGCTGCATCCGCCTTCATCCATGCCAACGGCCTGAACCGCATCGTCTATTCGGGCGGCCGCGCGCCGAAGCTCGGTATCATCACGCTCGGCAAGAGCTATCTCGATGTCCGCCAGGCGCTGGAAGACATCGGCATCGACGAGGCCGCCGCCGGCCGCATCGGCATCCGCCTGTTCAAGGTCGGTTGCCCATGGCCGCTCGACCTGCAGCATATCGCCGAATTCGCCCGCGGCCTCGACACCATCGTCGTCGTCGAGGAGAAGCGCTCGCTGATCGAGGTGCAACTGCGCGAAAACCTCTACGGCACCGCCACCCAGCCGATGATCGTCGGCAAGAAGGACGAGCGCGGCGACTGGCTGTTCCCGGCCAAGGGCGCGCTCGACCCCAACGAGATCGCCATTGCGCTGGGCGAGCGCATCCTGCGCACAATCGGCCCTTCGGAAGAGATCACTGCAAAGGTGGCAAAGCTGCGCCAGTTCCAGGCGATGCTTGCCGACACCAGCGATATCGGTTCGCGCACGCCGTTCTTCTGCTCCGGCTGCCCGCACAATTCCTCGACCAAGGTGCCGGACGGCTCGATCGCCGCCGCCGGTATCGGCTGCCATTTCATGGCGCTGTGGATGGACCGCAACACGGTCGGCTTCACCGCCATGGGCGGCGAGGGCGCACAATGGGTCGGCCAGGCGCCATTCTCCAAGCGCGGCCACATTTTCCAGAATCTCGGCGACGGGACCTACAATCACTCCGGCACGCTGGCGATCCGCTTCGCGCTGTCGACCGATGCCAACATCACCTACAAGATCCTCTACAACGACGCCGTCGCCATGACCGGCGGCCAGCCGCATGAGGGCGGCCTGACTGTCGACATGATCGCCAGGCAGGTGCGCGCCGAAGGCGTCGAGCGCATCGCCATCGTCACCGACGAGCCGGACAAATATGCGGGGAAGGCCGAATTCCCCTTCGGCGCCACCATCCACCACCGCGACGACCTCGACCTCGTTCAGCGCGAGCTGCGCGACGTCAAGGGCGTCTCGGTGCTGCTCTACGACCAGACCTGCGCCGCCGAAAAGCGCCGCCGCCGCAAGCGCGGCACCTTCCCGGATCCCGACAAGCGGGTCTTCATCAACGAACTGGTCTGCGAGGGCTGCGGCGATTGCGGGGTGCAATCGAACTGCGTCTCGATCCAGCCGGTCGAAACCGAGTTCGGCCGCAAGCGCAGAATAGACCAGTCGAGCTGCAACAAGGACTTCTCCTGCGTCAACGGCTTCTGCCCGTCCTTCGTCACCGTGCACGGCGCCAAGATCAGGAAGGCCGAAGGCATTGCCGGGCGCTCCGACCCGCTTGACGGCGTGCCGGTGCCAGCCGAATTCCCGCTCGGTAGCGAGGGTTGGGCGGCGATCATCGACGGCGTCGGCGGCACCGGCGTCGTCACCATAGGTGCTGTGCTCGGTATGGCCGCCCATCTCGAGGACAAGGGCTGCGGCATGATCGACATGGCCGGCCTCGCCCAGAAGGGCGGTTCGGTGTTCACTCATGTCCGCATCGCCCGCACGCCGGACGACATCCACGCGATCCGCGTTTCGGCCGGCAAGGCCGACCTGGTACTCGGCTGCGACCTTGTCGTGTCCGGCGCCAAGAAGGTGCTTGGCGCGGTGCACGAAGGCCATACCATCTTCCTTGCCAACACCGCCGAGATCATGCCTGGCGAGTTCGCCCGCTCGGCCGATTTCTCGCTGCCCATCGAGCGCCTGAAGAAGGCGATCCGCGCTGCCGCTGGCGACGACAAGACGCATTTCTTCGACGCGACGGGCACCGCCACCCAATTGTTCGGCAATTCGCTCGGCGCCAACATGTTCATGCTCGGCTTCGCCTTCCAGCATGGCGGGCTGCCGCTGTCGGCGCAAGCCGTTGAAAAAGCAATCGAATTGAACGGCGAGGCGGTGGCGATGAACATCGCCGCCTTCCGCTGGGGCCGGCGCGCCGCGCATCAGCCGGAGTTTGTGCGCGGCCTGGTCGCCCAGCCGGGCAAGGCCACTGAGATCGCCAAGACGCTGGACGATATCATCGCCCGCCGCGTCGCTTTCCTCTCTGCCTATCAGAATGCCGCCTATGGCAGGCGCTACGCCGAGAAGCTGGCGGTTTTGCGTGCTGCCGAGGCCAAGGCCGTGCCTGGCTCGACCGCGGTGACCGAGGCCGCCGCCAGAAACCTGTTCAAGCTGATGGCGATCAAGGACGAATATGAGGTGGCGCGGCTCTACACCGACGGCTCCTTCGCTATGGAGCTCTCAAAACAGTTCCAGAGCTACGAAAAGCTCGAATTTCATCTGGCGCCGCCGATCATGGGCAGGCGCGGCAATGACGGCAAGCCGAGGAAATCGAGCTTCGGCCCGTGGATGATGAAGGGATTTCGCCTGCTGGCGGCGCTGAAAGGCCTGCGCGGCACGGCCTTCGACGTGTTCGGCTACAGCACTGAGCGGCGCATGGAGCGGCAGCTTCTGGCCGGCTATGAGGCCGATCTGGAGCTTGTCGCCAAAGCACTTGCGCCAGGCAGGATCGAGGCCGCCATCGCCCTTGCCTCGGTGCCGGCGCTCATTCGCGGCTACGGCCATGTGAGGCAGGGCAGCGCCGAAAAGGCCGAGGGCGAGCGCACAAGGCTTGTCGAGCGGCTGGCCAACACGCCGGCGCGGCCTGAACTTCAGGCCGCCGAGTGATCGATACGCCTTGTTTACCTGAACACGAATTTTCGCGGTTTACGCCGGTGGAGCCGACTTGACGCCAAGCGTCGAAACGGCATCTCTAAACCTTTCTTAAGGCGAATGTGACATGACTGCGGTTCGTGCGACACCGCAGGCCATGCAAGAAAACAAAGCCGCAGAGATAGGTGAGGACGTCTATGCTGGGTTCGTGCGATCGTTGTTCAACGATCCCGGGATCCTGCTGATTGGCGCATTTTGCCATGGCCTCATCGGCATTCTGGTTTATTTTACCTCGGGGCATCCGGCCTATCTTGCATTGGCCGGGCTTATGCTTGGGGCGGGGCTTTACCGTTACTACGGCATCCGCAAAGGCCTGCGCATAGGCAGTTTCGAAACTTATGAACAAGCCAAGAAGTGGGAACGCTACTACCTGGTTGGCGGCACCATCCAGGCTTTCTTCATGGGGCTTTTCTGCTTCACCTCAATCTATCTCATTCCCGATGTCTTCGGGGAAAGCGCCGCCATCGCCGTCATAATGGGCTCGACGGTGACCATTGTCGGCCGCAATTACGGCTCCAAGACCATGGTTGCGGTGCAGGCCTTCACGGTCGTGCTGCCGATCGCGGTCGGGCTGATGCTCAAGGGACATCTCGGCGATTTCATCCTCGGCCTCTACATCGTGCCGTTCATCTTCATCATCACCCGGATGGCCAGCCACGTCCGCACCGTGCTGTTCAACGCCATTTCGGAGCGCAAGACGGCCGCCAGGCTCGCCGAGCGCTTCAACCGCGCGCTCAACACCATGTCGCATGGCCTGGTCATGCTCGGCCCCGACGGCAAGGTCGTGGTCGGCAATGCCGAAGCCGCGCATCTGATGTCGCTGCGCTCGCCTGACCAACTGCTCGGGCGGTCGATCCATTCGCTGCTCCTGCGCGGCGTCGCCGGAGGCATGCTGGCGCCGAAAGACTGTCGTTATGTCGAAGCGCAGCTGACGCGCGCCTTGCGCGAGGGCCGCGACCGCAAGGTGCTGGTCTCCTTCTCCAATGGCCAGCACTATGAGTTCTCGGCCCGCGAAGGCAATCAGGATCTCGGTGTCATCACCTTCGAGGACGTCACCGCCCGCGTCGAGGCTGAGGAAAAAATCCGCTTCATGGCGCGCTATGACAGCCTTACCGGCCTGCCGAACCGCGCGTATTTCCATGAGCTGGTCGGTGAAGCCATGGCGTCGGGCAGCCGCGACCGCCTGTGCGCCCTGGCGGTGCTCGATCTCGACGATTTCAAGAGCGTCAACGACACCCTCGGCCATCCGGTCGGCGACGGACTTATCTATGCCGTTGCCGAGCGGCTGGCGGCCGTCGCCGGGCAAGGCGTCAATGTCAGCCGTTTCGGCGGCGACGAGTTCATGATCTTCTTCGACCGCGTCGAGGATGAAAGCCATCTGACGGGCCTGCTCGACCAGATCTTTGCCGATCTGCAGGGCGAGGTCGACGTCGCAGGCCACGGTCTGCGCATCCAGGCAAGCGCGGGCGCCGTGCTGTCCAGGGTCGACGACACCGATGTCGACGCCATGATCGTCAAGGCCGATCTGGCGCTCTACAAGGCCAAGGAACTCGGCAAGAACAACTGGCGGCTGTTCGAGGCGGCGATGGATGCGGCGTTCCGCAACCGCCAGCTGATGAAGGCCGACCTGCGCACGGCGGTCGAAGGCAAGGCGCTGCGGGTGGTCTATCAGCCGATCGTGGCGATGAACACCATGCGCATCGCCAGCTGCGAGGCCCTGTGCCGCTGGGATCATCCCGATCTCGGGCCGGTTTCGCCCAGCATCTTCATTCCGCTGGCCGAAGAAATGGGCATCATCTCCGAGATCAGCACCTTCGTGCTCGCGGCTGCCTGCGCCGAATGCGCCAAATGGCCGGGCCAGACCAGCGTCTCGGTCAACCTTTCGGCCAAGGATTTCCGCAACCGCGACGTCGTCCAGAAGGTTCGCGACGCGCTTGCCACTTCGGGGCTCGCCGCTGGCCGCCTCGAGATCGAAGTCACCGAAACCGCGCTGCTCGACGACAAATCGCTGACGCGCCAGTATATCGAGGAACTGAAGCAGCTTGGCGTGCGCATTGCGCTCGACGATTTCGGCACCGGCTATTCAAGCCTGAGCTACCTCCACAAGCTGCCGCTCGACAAGATCAAGATCGACCGTTCGTTCCTGATGGACGTGACCCAGAACAAGCGTTCGCTCGACTTGTTGAAGGGCATCGTCGACCTGACTCGCGTGCTCGGGCTGACCGTCACCATCGAAGGTGTGGAAACCTTCGAACAGCTGAAGATCCTGGTGCATTCGGTCAAGCCGGACCTCGTCCAGGGCTTCCTGTTTGGCGCAGCACTCAGTGCCTCGGGCATTGAGACCATGTCCAACGTGACCTGGCCTTTCGCCGCCGAGCTGCGGCCGGCGGCAAAACTCGCCACGCCCTGACCCGTCATTAAATTGCGCTTGAAAAGCCCGTCTAAAAAGCGTTGTATTGTCTAGACGTTAACTGATTGTTAAGGTTAATGATCGGTAAACACAGACGATTAGAGTTTCATCTTCTTGTTCCTTCGGTCGTCCGGTATTGTTCTCCTGCGGCGGTACGAGGGGAAGTAATGGACACGCATCAGTCAGGTGTGCTTTCGGGTGCGGCAGTCAAATCTGGCCCGCCTTCCCTGTTCGCCCGCAACGTCCTCGACGTCCTCGAGCGTGTCGAATACCGGCGCTGCGAAAGCGGCGAGGATCTCGAAGCGGTCTACCGGCTGCGCTACAAGGCCTTTCATACACACGGCCTGCTTGACACCATTACCGAACAGAAGCTCGTCGATCACCTTGACGAAGTGCGCAATTGCTACTGTTTCGGCGTCTTCATGGATGGCGAGCTGGTCAGCACCGTCAGGCTCCACCATTTGACCCGTGAGACCCCCGAAGCGCCGATCATGACCGTTTTCGGCGACCGGCTGCTGCTGCGGCTGGCGCGCGGTGAAACCTTCATCGACCCGAGCCGGTTGGCGATCGATCCGCAAATGTCGTCGGCCAACCGCGCCCTGCCCTATGTCACGCTGCGGCTCGCGGTTATCGCCAACACC
The DNA here is from genome assembly GCF_057786115.1 of Mesorhizobium sp. P170090. Taxonomy (NCBI): domain Bacteria; kingdom Pseudomonadati; phylum Pseudomonadota; class Alphaproteobacteria; order Hyphomicrobiales; family Phyllobacteriaceae; genus Mesorhizobium; species Mesorhizobium sp. P170090. The sequence continues at coordinate 1,187,734 of NZ_JBYNWH010000001.1, read as the reverse complement.
TTCTTCAACGCCACCAGCTGCATTTCGATGATCCGCGAGGAGCACACGGCCTTCTACCATCGCATCTTCGGATCGGTGCAGGTCGGCGAGCCGCGCCTCTACCCGCCCTTCACCATGCCGATCTTCTTCTATGAATCGATCTGCGAGCAGAACATGGCCCCGACGCTGGAGCGCTTTCCCTTCTTCCAGTCGACGGCGCTGGAGCGGCGTATGCTGTTTGCCAAGGCGCCGGCCGGCGAGCTCGCGCCGCTGACCATCCTGCCCACCGCCAAATATTTTCGCGAAGCAGCGTAATGTCGGCAAAGCCGGCGCACTTTAGCGCCCGGTGCGAGGAGCTTTCCGGCCGCTTCGGCGTTCTGGACGTCACGACCCCGATGCGGCCATAGAAAGGAACCGACATGCATATTCCCGAGCTAGCACTGACCCCGCTGATCTCGCTGATTGCCGGCGTGCTGATCCTGGTGATGCCGCGGCTGCTCAACTACATCGTCGCGCTCTATCTGATCGTCATTGGGCTGCTCGGGCTGTTTCCGCATTTAGCCGGTTGAAACGCAAAACCCTCAACGTTCGACGTTAGGCCGGCGACAAGCCCTACTGCCGGCTTTCAACATTCCTTTGAGGCTGTTGTCACTGGTCGTGCGGCAATAGCGCCATTGCTCTTGGCCCGGCTTTTCGCTATGTGCCTCAAAGATGTCTTCGAAGGGGTATTCCTATGGCTGATCACACGCCGACCGGTCCTGTCGAACTGGGCGCGAAGATGGACTATGCCGAACATGACCGCACCTATCATGGCTTTCTGGCGCTGGCCAAATACGGCTCGCTGTTCTGCGGCGCCCTGCTCCTGGCCATGGCTTTCGGCTTCTTCGCAGGCGGCTTCTTCTCCGCGACCATCCTGTTCGTGCTGATCCTCGCCCTCGGCGCCTTCATTCTCCGATAGTCTCTTCAGACCCTTGCCAGGGGGTGTAGCCGGACATCCGGCCGCACTCTTTCGCAAAGCCGCACTCTTGCGCAAACAGGTTCCAGCCGAAAGGATCATGCGGTGGGACAGACGGTTTTCATCCCTCGCGAGCTCGATGCCAGCGAGCCTCGTGTGGCGGCCTCGCCCGATACCGTGAAGCGGCTGGCGGCGCTGGGCTTCGACGTCACCGTCGAGACAGGCGCCGGCACCAGGTCGCGCATTCCAGATGAGGAGTTCGCCAAGGCGGGCGCCGCGATCGGCAAGGCTTCGGATGCGAGCCGGGCGGATGTGGTGCTGAAGGTGCGCCGGCCGATCGACGCCGAGCTGAAGGGCTACAAATCGGGTGCGGCGGTCATCGCCATCATGGATCCCTACGGCAATGACGCCGCGGTCGCGGCGCTTGCCGAGGCTGGGGTCACCGCCTTCTCGATGGAATTCATGCCGCGCATCACCCGCGCCCAGTCGATGGACGTGCTGTCGTCGCAGGCCAATCTCGCCGGCTACCAGGCCGTGATCGACGGCGCATCGGAGTATGACCGCGCGCTGCCGATGATGATGACGGCGGCCGGCACCGTGCCGGCGGCGAAGATCTTCATCATGGGCGTCGGCGTTGCCGGCCTGCAGGCGATCGCCACGGCGCGCCGTCTCGGCGCCGTCGTCACCGCCACCGACGTTCGTCCCGCCGCCAAGGAACAGGTGGCGTCGCTCGGCGCAAAGTTCCTCGCCGTCGAGGACGAGGAGTTCAAGGCGGCCGAGACCGCCGGCGGCTACGCCAAGGAAATGTCGAAGGAGTACCAGGCCAAGCAGGCAGCGCTCACCGCTGAGCACATCGCCAAGCAGGACATCGTCATCACCACGGCGCTGATCCCCGGCCGTCCGGCGCCGAAGCTGGTGTCGGCGGCGATGGTCGCCTCGATGAAGCCGGGCTCGGTGATCGTCGACCTCGCCGTCGAGCGCGGCGGCAATGTCGAAGGCGCAGTTGCAGGCCAGGTGGTGACCACGGCCAATGGCGTGAAAATCGTCGGCCACCTCAACGTGCCCGGCCGCGTCGCCGCATCGGCCTCGCTGCTCTACGCCAGGAACCTGTTCGCCTTCCTCGAGACGCTGGTCGACAAGACCAGCAAGACGCTCGCCATCAACCGCGAAGACGATCTGGTCAAGGCGACGATGCTGACCGACGCTGGCCGCGTGGTGCATCCGGCCTTCGCCAAGGCGGCGGAACAGCCCCATGTCGAACCGGCGGCCATTCCGGCGGAGACCATGGTGGCTGATGCCACGCCGAAGAAGGCTGCACCGAAAAAGGCGTCCGACAAAGCCACTGCCGGCAAGTCCGCCGCCAAGCCGAAGGGGATCGCGTGATGGATCAGACCTTGCAGAAAGCCCTCGATCAGCTCGACCAGGCAAGTGCCGCCGTCCGGCTGGCTGTGCAGAACCTGGCCAACGCGCCCGGTGGCGCCGATGCGGCGGGCGATGCCGCGCACGCACTGTCCGGCGGCGCCATCGATCCCTTCGTCTTCCGCTTCGCCATCTTCGTACTTGCGATATTCGTCGGATACTACGTCGTCTGGTCGGTGACGCCGGCGCTGCACACGCCGCTGATGGCGGTCACCAACGCCATCTCCTCGGTCATCGTCGTCGGCGCGCTGCTGGCCGTCGGCATCTCGGCCTCCGGCATTGCCACCGGCTTCGGCTTCGTCGCGCTGATGCTGGTCTCGGTCAACATCTTTGGCGGCTTCCTGGTCACCCAGCGCATGCTGGCCATGTACAAGAAGAAGGACCGGTAGAGAGCCATGAACGCCAACTTCGCGTCCTTCCTCTACCTGGTCTCCGGCGTCCTGTTCATCATGGCGCTGCGCGGCCTGTCGCATCCGACCACCAGCCGCCAAGGCAATCTCTACGGCATGATCGGCATGGGCATTGCCATTGCCACCACGCTGGCGCTGGCGACTCCGTCCGCCGGGCGCTTCGGCCTGATCGTGCTTGGTCTGGCCATCGGCGGCGGCGTCGGCGCCGTTACAGCGCGCCGCATCGCCATGACTTCGATGCCGCAGCTGGTCGCCGCCTTCCACTCGCTGGTCGGCCTTGCCGCCGTCATGGTAGCGGCAGCCGCCATCTACGCGCCGGAAAGTTTCGGCATCGGCACGAATGGCGACATCCACGCCCAGGCGTTGATCGAGATGAGCCTTGGCGTTGCCATCGGCGCCATCACCTTCACCGGCTCCGTCATCGCCTTCCTCAAGCTCGATGGCCGCATGTCGGGCAAGCCGATCATGATCGGCGGCCGTCACATCATCAACGCGGTCCTCGGCATCGCGCTGATCGTGCTGATCGTGCTTCTGGTCACCACCGAGGCCAAGCTGGTGTTCTGGCTGATCGTCGCGGCTTCGCTGGCGCTCGGCGTCCTCTTGATCATCCCGATCGGCGGCGCCGACATGCCGGTCGTCGTCTCGATGCTGAATTCCTATTCCGGCTGGGCCGCCGCGGCACTCGGCTTCACGCTTGGCAATCTGGCGTTGATCATCACCGGCGCGCTGGTCGGCTCGTCCGGCGCCATCCTGTCCTACATCATGTGCAAGGGCATGAACCGGTCGTTCATCTCGGTCATCCTCGGCGGCTTCGGCGGCGAGACCGTGGCGGTTGCCGATGACGGCATCGAACGCACGGTCAAGCAGGGCTCGGCCGACGACGCTGCCTATCTGATGATGAACGCACAGAAGGTCATCATCGTGCCGGGCTACGGCATGGCGGTCGCCCAGGCCCAGCACGCGCTGCGCGAAATGGCCGACAAGCTCAAGGCCAATGGCGTGGATGTCAAATACGCCATCCACCCCGTGGCCGGCCGCATGCCCGGCCACATGAACGTGCTGCTCGCCGAAGCCAATGTTCCCTATGACGAAGTGTTCGAACTGGAAGACATCAACTCCGAGTTCGCGCAGGCCGATGTCGCCTATGTCATCGGCGCCAATGACGTCACCAATCCGTCCGCCCGCGACGACAAGTCGTCGCCGATCTACGGTATGCCGATCCTCGACGTCGACAAGGCCCGCACCTGCCTGTTCGTCAAGCGCTCGCTCGGCTCGGGCTACGCCGGCATCGACAACACGCTGTTCTACAAGGACGGCACCATGATGCTGCTCGGCGACGCCAAGAAGATGACCGAGGAAATCGTCAAGGCCATGGATCACTGACCCCGCCGCAACCTTCCACTGGAAGGTTGTCGGTCCATCATCGGAAACAAAAAGCCCGGTTCGACCGGACTTTTCTATGTTGAAGACCGGTTAGCGGCTGGTCAGGAAAACCGCTTCCTCGTCGTCGCGCTGCCTGCCGCCCAGTGCTGCCGCAGCGCTGGCGATGAAGGCGCCGATAACCAGCGACAGGGCGCCAAGCAGGGCGAAGGTGGCGCTGCCTTTCCGCGCGGCGTCGGCGGCCTGCTTTGCCTTGACCTTGGCGTCCTCGACCCTGGCCACCAGGGCGTCGACACGCGCCTTGGCGTCGGCCTCGGAAAGCCCGGTGCGGGCGGCGACCAGCTGCGACAGATAGGTCTTGTCGTCAGCCGAAACTTCGCCTGCCGCCGCACTGGCGATGAGGATGCGCGAAGCCTGCCCGGCCGCAGCCGCATCGCTGTCCGGATTGGCCGCCGCGAGCCTGGCGGCATCAGCCGGACGGAACAGCGTATCCACGAGATAGGACGTTGCATTGTCGGCCGGTGCGCTGCCGGCATTGGCGGACGCGCCGGCCGAAGCACCCATGGCGGCGCCTGAGGCAACAGTAGAAGCCGCCTGCACGCCTGAACCAAGCACTGCCGACAGCGCCGACCCGAGAATGCCGACGACCAGCAATGTCGCCAGCGCCCAGGCGAGGAGGCCGTGCGCGGTGTCACGGAAATAGACCTCGTCGGTGTGGATGCCGACCCATTTGGTGCGCAGGCGTCCGGCAAGATAGCCACCGACCCCGGAGGACAGCCATTGCACGATGATGAGCCAGATGGCGCCGGACACCGCGAAGGTGGTCAGCGAGGCACTGGCGCCGGACCACGGCGAGACCATGGTCAGCCCCAGCCCCGAACCGAGCAGCATGAGGATGAAGGTCAGCGTCGAGGCCGCGAAGGCGCCGGCGATGATCGGACCCCAGCTGACGGCCGGGGCGGAGGATTCCGTTGAGGCGGATACGTCGACAGCCGATACGGTGGACTGCATCGACGCCTCCTACCGTACGAACAGCATGATGAGAATGATGATCGGGATCGGAATACCGAGCAACCAGAGCAAAATACCGCGTCCCATAAAGAGCCTCCCTGCGAGAAATTGATCGATGTCGTCACAATGTTCCTGAGCGATTTCCGTTCCGAAGGGCAATGAAATGATTTGCTTGCCGGGAACGGAACTATTTTCCGCGCGGCCCGAGGCACAACTGCGAAACTGTGGATTGGTTCACGGAGTTCCACATGGGCTGCCGTGTATTGTTGGCTCGGTGAGCCGGGGGTAGCATGAGCGATCCCGCCGTCGGATGTCGTCAACGGAGACGCTGATGCCCAAGACTGTCGCATCGCTGGCTTACAAAAAGGCGCAGCCCGGCCAGGCGGTGGTGATCGTGCACGGCATGGGCGAGCAGCGGCCGATGGGTACGCTGAGGGGATTCGTCCAGGCGGTCTGGAGCAGCGATCCCACCCGTGCTCCACCCTACGCCCAGATTCCCGATCCGGCCGTTTCCGGCGCCACGATCAACCAGAGCTGGATCACGCCCGACAGCCGGACCAAGTCACACGAGCTGCGCCGCATCACCACGCCCTACGACGTCGATGGCCGCCGTACCGATTTCTACGAGCTTTATTGGGCCGACATCACGCAAGGCACGACGCGCGGCCGGCTGGCCGCCTGGGTGACGAACCTGTTGTGGCGCAAGCCCGCCGACATTCCGCTCGACGCCCGCAAGCTTTACGTCGCCACACTTCTGATCGTTATCGTCATTCTGGGCGCAGCACTCGTGCTGGCAACATCGGTCTGGCAACAGGCCGTTACCTTGACGACCGGCCTGATGATCACCACCCTCGCTTCTTTTGTCATCTGGGCGGTGGATCAGTTCGCCCTGCCCTATTTCGGTGACGTCGCCGCTTATGTGCGCGCCGAGGCGGCGACGATCGAGAAGCGTGCGCTGATCCGCGACAGAGGCCTGACGTTGCTCAAGACGCTGATGAAGGACGATGCTTACGACCGCATCGTGCTGGTCTCGCACAGCCTTGGGTCGATCATCGCCTATGATTTGCTGCAGATCCTGTGGGCCGAGTTCCGGCCGCGAAGGCTGGAAGCGGTCCGCGACAAGGCCAAACTGGCGGCGGTCGAGGCCATCGACAAGGCAACGCTCGGCTCTGATGGGTCAGCGTGGCCAAACAATCTTGAAGACCTCGCCGGGTTCCGGCGCGGCCAATGGGCGCTCTACCAGCAGCTTCGGACCAAGGACGCCGACCACCCGCTGCCCTGGAAGATCAGCGATTTCGTCACGCTTGGCAGTCCGCTCTCCCACAGCGAATTCCTGGTGACCTACAATCTCGCGGAATTCAGGCGTGGCCTTGCCGAGCGCCTGTTCTCGGCTTGCCCGCCGATTGCCGATGACGGGCGCCCCGGCGGCACCGTGCTTTACCGGGAAGGACACAGCCAAGGCAAGGCGCAGCGCGCGGTGCATCATGGCGCGGTGTTTGCGGCAACGCGCTGGACGAACGTCTACGACCGCGGCAATGGCTGGGCGACAGGCGATCCGATTTCCGGTCCGATGACGGAAAACTTCGGCCCCGGTGTGGAGAACATCCAGATCGAGCTTCGCAGCTCACTTGGCCGTATCTTCACCCACACGCTTTATTGGTCATCGACGGCAAACGGCGTCGAAATCGCCCTGCCGGCGGGCACCGCGCCGCGCTCGCATCTGCAAGTGCTGCGCGACGCGGTGGACCTTGGTCGGAAGCTGGAGCCAAAGGCCTGACCCGGAGTGGAGCTCCGGCGGCAAGGCCCCCAGCCCTCAAATGTCCAGATTGGCAACTGACAGCGCGTTGTCCTGGATGAATTCGCGCCGCGGTTCGACCTCGTCGCCCATCAGCCGCGAAAACAGCGAATCCGCATCGGTGGCGTCATTGACCTTGACCTGCAGCAGCGAACGCACATTCGGGTCGAGCGTGGTTTCCCAGAGCTGCTCGGCATTCATCTCGCCGAGGCCCTTGTAGCGCTGCATGGTCAGGCCCTTGCGGCCGGTCGCAAACACCGCGTTGAGCAGCGCCAGCGGCCCCGAAATGGTTTCGGAGACATCCTTGCGGCGCAGCACCGGCGGCTCGCCATAGACTTCCATGAGGCGCGGGGCATAGCGGTCGAGCTGGCGTGCGTCGGCCGAATTTATCAGCCCGGCATCGAGCTGCGCGAATTCCTTGACGCTGCGCACCGTGCGTTCGAACACATAGCCGCCGACGCCTTCATTGGAGGTCGACAGCCGGCCGGTCCAGCCGCGCTCGGTGTCCTCGGCAATGATGTCAAGGCGCTGGGCGACGCGTTCGGCCATGGCATTGGCGCGGCCGAGGTCGTTTAGCACATCGGCGTTGAGCGCGCCGGCGATCGCCGCCTGTTCGACCACGCCCCTGTTGTAGCGCGTGTGCAGCCCGTTGATGAGCTGGCGCACGGCCAGTGCATCATCGATCGAGCCGCGCAGATCCTGTCCGGCCCGCGCCTCGCCGGAGGCAAGCGTCAGCGACGCCTCCTCCAGCCCGGAGCCGATCAGGAACTCCTCGAAGGCGCTCTCGTCCTTGATGTATTGCGAGCTTTTTCCGCGCGTCACTTTGTAGAGCGGCGGCTGGGCGATGTAGAGATGGCCGCGCTCGATCAGCTCCGGCATCTGGCGGAAGAAGAAGGTGAGCAGCAAGGTCCTGATATGGGCGCCGTCGACGTCGGCGTCGGTCATCAGGATGATCTTGTGGTAGCGCAATTTGTCGGCGTTGAACTCGTCCTTGCCGATCGAGGTGCCGAGCGCGGTGATCAGCGTGCCGATCATCTCGGAGCCGAGCATGCGGTCGAAGCGCGCCCGCTCGACATTGAGTATCTTGCCGCGCAACGGCAGGATTGCCTGGTTCTGGCGCGAACGGCCGCCCTTGGCAGAGCCGCCGGCCGAGTCACCCTCGACGATGAAGATTTCGGATTTCGCCGGGTCGCGTTCCTGGCAGTCGGCAAGCTTGCCAGGCAGAGAGGTGACGCCGAGCGAGCTTTTGCGGGTGATGTCTCGGGCCTTGCGCGCGGCTTCGCGCGCCGCGGCCGCCTGGATCACCTTGTCGATGACCACCTTGCCCTCGGTCGGGTGTTCTTCCAGCCAGGTGCCAAGCGCCTCGTTGACCAGGCCTTCGACCACCGGGCGGACTTCCGACGAGACCAGCTTGTCCTTGGTCTGGGAGGAGAATTTCGGGTCGGGAACCTTGACCGACAGCACCGCCGTCAGGCCTTCGCGGCAGTCGTCGCCGATCAGCGCCACCTTTTCCTTCTTGGTCAGGCCCGACGATTCGCCATAGCCGGTGATCTGGCGCGTCAGCGCGCCACGGAAGCCGGCCAGATGGGTGCCGCCATCGCGCTGCGGGATGTTGTTGGTGAAGGCCAGCACGTTCTCGTGGTAGCTGTCGTTCCACCACATCGCCACTTCGACGGTGATGCCGTCGCGCTCGGCCTTGATGGCGATCGGCTTGTCGATCAGCGGTTTCTTGACCCGGTCGAGATATTTGACGAACTCTTCCAGGCCGCCATCATAGTGCAACTCGTGGCGCACGAGATCGGCATGGCGGGCATCGGTCAAAATGATGCGCACGCCGGAATTCAGGAAGGCGAGCTCGCGCAGCCGGTGCTCCAGCGTGCCGAAGTCGAACTCGACCATGGTGAAGGTTTCGGACGACGGAAAGAAGGTGATCTCGGAACCGCTGCGGCCCTCATAGGTGCCGGGCTGCTTGTTCTGCTCATAGCTGCCGGTCGCCTTGAGCGGCGCATCGGCATTGCCATGCGTGAAGCTCATCTCGAAAATCTGGCCGTTGCGGCGGATTTTCAGCTTCAGCCAGGCCGACAACGCGTTGACCACCGAGACGCCGACGCCGTGCAGGCCGCCAGACACCTTGTAGGAATTCTGGTCGAATTTGCCGCCGGCATGCAGCTGCGTCATGATCACTTCGGCCGCCGAAATGCCTTCGCCAGTGTGAATATCGGTCGGAATCCCGCGGCCATTGTCGATAACGGTGACCGAACCGTCGGGATTGAGCGTCACCGTGACCAGATCGGCATGGCCGGCCAGCGCCTCGTCGATGGCGTTGTCGACCACCTCATAGACCATGTGATGCAGGCCCGAGCCGTCGTCGGTGTCGCCGATATACATGCCCGGCCGCTTGCGGACAGCGTCCAACCCCTTCAAAACCTTGATGGAATCGGCGCCGTATTCGGCCTCAGCGCCGTTGGCGTTGTCGCTTTGATCGCTCATGAAAACCTGTCTGATTGATGCCGCATGCTCAGCGCGAAAAAATGGCTTCGAATCACGCCGCTTTGATGTCCTAGATATAGGCGCAAAAGGCGGTTTTTCCAAGGTTTGCGGGCATTTCAGGGCTGAATCCCGAGCTGGCAGCCGGCTATTTTTTCGCGGCTTTCAATTTGGCCAGAAGACGGCGCAGATATTTGATCGTGGGTTTGTCCCTCGGCGCCAGTTTGCCTGTGCGGTCAAGCTCCAGCGTCAGGTCTAGCGCCTGCGACAACACAGCCTTCGGATTCTTCGCCACATAGGCATAGTTGATATAGGCCTGTACCAGATCGAATTGCCAGATCGCATTGTCCGGATCGGACAGGGCCAACCGCTGGCGGATGGCCAGGCTGGCTTCGAAGGCCTTCTTCGAGCCCTCATAGTGGCGCTGCTTGGTCTCCAGCAGGCCTATTTCCTCGAACGTGATCGACAGGTCGCGCTGCCAGTCGGAATTGCCCGGGTCGAGATTTGCCAACCGGTCGGCAATGACGAGACTGTCCTGGTAGTTCTGCAAAGCACCGGCGATATCGCCCTGGGCATCAAACACGCCGGCAATTTTTTCCAGACAGACCGACAGGTCGCGCTGCCAATCGGTGTTGCCTGGGTCGCTGGCGGCAAGGTCTCGCGCCGTGGCCAGCGCCTGCTGGTAGGCCTCCAACGCGAATGGCCAGTCCTTCTGGTCGCCGTAAGCATTGCCGATCTTGGCGTAACCGACCGACAGGTCGCGCTTCAAATCGGTGTCGTTTGAGTCGCGGCGCACCAGCGCTTCGGCGATTATTTGGCTCTTGTTGTAGGCGTCGAGCGCGCCCGCAGCGTCGCCACGCTCGCGCAGGACGTCGCCGATCCTGGTGTAGCTGACGGAGACGGCGCGCTGATGCCTGGGGTCGTCGGGGTTGTTCTGCGCCAGCGCCAGCCGAATTCTCAGGCTCTCTTCGAATGCAGTCTGGGCGCCATCCAGCTGGCCGGCGGTACGGGCAAGACCGCCGATTTCGTCGTAGGTAATGGTCAGGTCGCGCAGCAGATAGACGCTGTTCGGCTCGGCATCGGCCAATTGCTGCTTGATGGACAGGCTTTGCTGGTAGGCCTGGGCTGCCGCACCCAGGTCGCCTTGCGTGGCCAGCACATTGCCGATCTTGTCATTGGCCATGGCGAGATCGCCGAGCCAGTCCTTCTTGTCCGGCACGTCTGTGGTCAGGCCCTGCAACATGTCCCTGGCCGCCTCATAGTTTTGCAGGGAGGCCGGCAGATCGCCTTGCGCCATCTTGATGTTGGCGAACTTGATATGGCCGATGGCGAGGTCGCGCTTGACGCTCGGATCGGTTTCCTGGCGCGCTCGCTGCTCAAGATTGGCGACCAGCGCCGCAAAGGCGCGGCCGGCGGCGTCGGTGTTGCCGACCGTTGTGTAGAGGATGCCGAGCTCTTCCAGCGTGCGGCTTTGGCGGTCGGCCTGTTCCAGGCTGAGCGAGGTCTGCCCGGCTTCGCCATAGAGCGCCAGCACCGTTTCATAGTCCTTGATGGCGGTTGCATAGTCCAGGGTGGCACGCGCCGCGCCGCCCGAGAGAAATCGCGTCGCGGCTTCGGACAGGGTGCGGCTGACGAAATTGGCCTTCAACGCCTGGCGCGAGACATTGTCGACGTCGGCGGCCTTGGCGAGGATCACGCGTGCACCATCGAAAGCGCCGAGCGCCAACTGTTCCTCGGCCTGGCGGCGCAGTTCGGTCACCTGCGGGTCGTCGGCGGCCAGCGTCTTCATCTCGCCGCGCACCTTGACGAAGGCGTCGGCCGCCTCGCGCAGCTTGGCGTCCAGGCTTTCGCCGGAGAGATGGCTGGTGTCGGAACTGATCAGCGCGCCATAGAGCGGCGCCAGCGGCATGTCGGCATCGCTGGCGACCCGTTCGACCGCGCCGCGCATTTCCGGCGTCACATCGGCCATGGCAAGCAACAGCCGCTCGCGCTCCGGCAGTTGTTCCTTGGCCGCCGAGGCGAAGAACAGCTTCGGCAGCCCGCTCTCGACGTAGGGCAGCTGTTTTCCGCGCGAAAGGTCGTAGACCTCCTGCTGCACCAGCGTCAGCACCGAGCGGATTTCGAGCCCGTCGGTGCCGAGGTATTTGATCAGCGCCGCTGTAAAGGGCGAATTCGCACCGGTACCGTCGGCAGCCGTCTCGCCGGGCGCCGCCGAAAAGGCGAACAGGATGTTTTCCGCCTTGCCGACGCGTCCGAGGCCCGGCTTGATCTTGTCCACCAGGTCCTTGATCAGCGATGTGGCGCCACGCCCGTCGCCGTTGCCGCCTGTGAACGGATCGCTGCGGCAGGCGTCGAGCACGATCAGCCCGACCTTCGCCGTGGCGGCAACCGCATCGCGCACTTCCTCCAACGGCAGGCTGGTCTTCTCCAGCTGGTCGAGCGAGGAGGCATCGGCATCGACCGGCAGAAGACGGTTGTCGCCGGAGATTTCGACGCCATGGCCGGAGAAATACACCAGCGCCACGTCGGCGCCCATGGCGTCCTCGCGAAAATCGTCGAGAGCCCGGCGCATGCGCCTGAGATCACGATTGGTCTCGACCACGACCTCGAAGCCGAGCTTCTTCAGCGCCACTTCCATCACCTCGCCGTCATTGACAGGATTGGCCAGCGGCCGCACCAGCCGGTAGTCGTCCTCGGCAATGACCAACGCCACGCGCCGCTCCGCCACCGCTGTGGCGGTGGTCGCAAGCATCAACAGCAAGGCAAACAACAGGCGCAAATCGAACCGCCCCCGGCTCAGTCACCTGCCGACCATTCCACCTCTTTATGGCATGAGCAAGCCGGGGCCGGCTGCGTTACGTAGCCCGCATCGGCTTCAGCGCCCCGCTCCAGCGCGAGAGCTCGTCCAGCATGGTCTTGGTCCCACCCTCTACCTGCTCACTAGCCTGGAAGGAGCCGTCGCTCTCCAGCAGTTTCTGATACATCGGCAGCGCGACGCCTTCCGAGATGGGCATGACGCCCACCGCGGTCAGCAGCGGCTTCAGCGCCTGCGCGGCGCGCAGGCCTCCGGAAATGCCGCCATAGCTGAAGATGGCGGCTGGCTTGTATTTCCATTCGCGCGCAAGGTAGTCGATGGCGTTGACGATCGCAGGCGCCACGAAATAATTGTACTCCGGCGCCACGAACACGAAGGCGTCGGCGGCATCAATGACCTTCGACCAGGCTTTGGTGTGGTCGTTCTGGTAATTGCCGAGCCTGGGGTGATGCGGCTCGTCCAGAACCGGCAGATGGAACGTGGCAATGTCGGTCAGCACCGGTTCGAATTTGCCGTGCTCGCGGGCAAAATCCTCCAGCCAGTGGGCGAAGACCGGCCCGGCGCGGCCCGGCCGCGTGCTGCCGATTATGATGTTCAGCTTGTGCTTCAAGCGGACTCTCCTGGGCGATTGGCAGTAGCTGTTGGTAACTGTCACCTATGGCAGAGTGTCCAACCGGACAAGCCGCAACCGTTTCACCGGCGGTCACGATCCGATGAACACACCGTCTGTCGGGCACACCGGGCGCTGCAGCGTTTCAGTTTGCCGTTCGGTCACATGGACGCCCGGATTGCCAGCCACTACATCTGAGCTATCAGCGGAGCACCTCATGGACACGCAGCCCGTCCCCTTCGTGCCGCCGGCGCCCAGGCCGCGCACGACGCCGCCTTCGACGCTGGAGATGATGCGGATCGTCTACCGCAATCCGCTCGAACTGTGGGGCGAGCACACCTACAACGAGCCCTGGATTTCGGCGAATGGCGTCGGCGGGCATCTGATCGTCGCCAACGATCCCGGCCTTATCCGCCACGTGCTGATCGACAACGCCAAGAACTACAAGATGGCGACGGTGCGCCAGATGATCCTGCGACCGATCTTGCGCGACGGGCTGTTGACCGCCGAAGGCGAGGTGTGGAAGCGCTCGCGCAAGGCGATGGCGCCGGTGTTCACGCCGCGGCATATCTTCGGCTTCGCCGAGCCGATGCTGCGCCGCACGATGCAGTTCGTCGCCCGCTATGACGAAGGCGGCATGACCGATGTCGCCCATGACATGACGCTGCTCACCTACGATATCCTGGCCGAGACGCTGTTTTCGGGCGAGATTGCGGGCGAGCCCGGCAGTTTCGCGCAGGAGATCGACCGCCTGTTCGAGACCATGGGCCGCGTCGATCCGCTCGACCTGTTGCGCGCGCCCGAATGGCTGCCGCGGCTGACCCGCATCCGCGGCCGCAAGACCATGGCCTATTTCCGCAAGATCGTCACCGATACGGTCAAGATGCGCGAGGAGCGGCTGAAGCGCGACCCCGACACCGCGCCGCAGGATTTCCTGACGCTTCTGCTGCGCGCCGAAGGCCCCGACGGGCTGACGCGGGCGGAAGTCGAGGACAACATCATCACCTTCATCGGCGCCGGCCACGAGACCACCGCGCGGGCACTGGGCTGGACGATCTACTGCCTCGCCGAAGCGCCGTGGGAGCGCGAAAAGGTCGAGCGCGAGATCGAGGCCGTGCTGGCGCGCGAACCCGACCCAACGAAATGGCTCGAGGCAATGCCGTTCACCCGCGCCGCCTTCGAGGAGGCGCTGCGGCTTTATCCGCCGGCGCCGTCGATCAACCGCGAGCCGATCGAGACGGAGACCTGGAACGATCTGGTGCTCCCCAAGCGCGCGGCCGTACTGGTGATGCCTTGGGTCGTCCACCGCCACAGAAAACTGTGGGACATGCCCGACGCCTTCATGCCCGAACGCTTCCATCCGGGAAACCGCGAGAAGATCGACCGCTTCCAGTATCTGCCGTTCGGCGCCGGTCCGCGCATCTGCATCGGCGCCAGCTTCGCCATGCAGGAGGCGATCATTGCGCTGGCCATCATGCTGTCGCGCTTCCGCTTCGATGTGACCGCCGAGACCAAGCCGTGGCCGGTGCAGAAACTGACGACACAGCCGCAGGGCGGCCTGCCGATGCAGGTCACGCGGCGCGTTTAACGGCGCAACGCCTTGTTACGCGATACCGGCGGGCTTGCGCTGGAACTGGCCTGCGGCGCGGAAGCGCCAGAGATAGCTGGGCAGGATGGTGCCGATAGACTGCGGCTGGATGTCGAGGCCGGCAAGGTTCCGGTTGGCCTTGTTGGCCTCCTCCGACACGATGTTGGGCTGGCGCAGCAGCAGCACCTGGTCCTTGGTCAGCAACGGGTTGGGCAGCAGGCCGAGGATCGAGGCCTGCAGATTGGCCATCCACCACGGCACCGGTACCAGGAGCCGCTTGCGCTCGATGACGGTCAGCAGCTCTTCCATGCACTGCTTGAAGGTGAGCACTTGCGGCCCGCCGAGTTCATAGATCTGGCCACCCTTGACCTTGCCCTCGACCGAACGCGCCACGGCTTCGGCGACATCGCCGACATAGACCGGCTGGAACTTGGTCTGGCCGCCGCCGATCAGCGGCAGCACCGGCGAATAGCGCGCCATGTCGGCGAAGCGATTGAAGAAACTGTCCTCCGGTCCGAAATTGATCGACGGACGGAAGATGACGGCGTCCGGGATCGTCTCCAGGACGGCCTTTTCGCCGAGCGCCTTGGTGCGGGCATAGTCGGATTCGGCGTTGAGGTCGGCGCCCAGCGCCGAGATGTGGGTGAGCCCTGCGCCGACCGAGCGTGCGGCTTCGGCGACGGCGCGGGCGCCGAATTCGTGCACGGTGTTGAATTTCTGCCGGCCGCTTTCATGCGGGATGGCGACCAGATTGATGACATGGTCGGCGCCCTGCACGGCGCGGTCGACCGACCAGCGCACGCGCACATTGGCCTGCACCGGCTGGATCTGGCCGACATTGCCGAGCGGCTGCAGATGTCCCGCCAGATCGGGCCGGCGCACCGCCACCCTGATGCGGTAGCCGCGCTTGGCCAGCGCCCGCACGATGTGGCGGCCGACGAAGCCGGAGCCGCCGAAGACGACCACGAGCTTGGGGATCTGCAGGATTTCGGTCATGGCTGGCTCCGGCGCTCGAAAGCTTGGCTGAAGCCGTTTCATAGTCCGTTTTGGGCCAAAGGCAAAGGGTGACGCGTCGTCGCTGCCACCCTCTTATAGACCCTTCAGAACGCCTTGCCGAGGCGCGCGTCGACCGACTGGCGGTTGCCGCCGCGGATAACGAAGAACAGCAGGATCGCCGCCCATAGAAGCGACTTTTCAGCGCCGGAAAAGCCCTGGCCGACAGTGATCCAGTGGAACCAGACGGTGACCAGCAGCACGATCATGCCGGCAAAGGCGGCGGGCCGAGTCAACAGGCCGATGGCGATCAGAATGCCGCCGAAGAATTCGGTGCAGGACAAAAGCAACGACCAGAACGCGCCGGGATAGAAGCCGAGGCCTTCGACCATCTCGGCGGCGCCGAAAGGGTTGGTGATCTTCTGCGAGCCGTGAATGGTGAGAAACCCGCCGGCGACGACGCGCAGAAGGGTTTCGGCGCCGTCATGCAGCGACGAGTACAGGCGGCCAAACACCGGAATGATCAGTCTGCCGCGGGAGGCGTCGGTGGTTGCGGACATCGTAGCTCCTGTTGTTGTGATGACCTCTCGCAAACGCCCGATGGTCCCATCAAGTCAAGTTAACAAAAGTTAACTTTCACCGTCATGTTTATTGCTCACGGAGGGATGAAACGCAGAAAACCCCGCCGAAGCGGGGTTTTCCGGGCAGCATCAGGACGAAGCCAGGGGCCGACGGAGCGGCCTGACCTGAGACGGTATCAGGAGGGCGTGAAGCAAGTACGCCCACCCCAGCCCTGGACATCCGACATGGTGCCGCCGACCTGCTTGCAGGCCGCGATGAAGTCGGCGCTGCAATTGGCAAATTTGGCGTGGCCGTTCTTGCAGTAATGGTCCTCGGTTGCACCGCCGCTCGGAGCCGTGATGACGCCGGCCGAAGATGGCTTGACCGGCGCGGCCTTCAGGGAGGCCGCCTGGGTGGCGCCCATGAAAGAACCGAGCAGAAGGACTGCTATCAGCAGGGTGGTCTTGGTGTTGGTCATGATGATTTCCTTTGATTGCGGTTGATGTTTCCGGAGCGCAAAGGGCACACCCTTCGCGTGAAGCAGGCTTTCGATTTGGTTGGGTGTTTCCTCCGGTCTGGTTCGGGCAAGCTCACCTTGCCCTGGACAAGGATGGGTCGCCGCAAGACGCAAGAAGGTTCAGCAGGCGGCGCAAATGCGCGCCTGCCCGTCGCCAACCGGAAGGTCAGTTTAAATTGTTTGATAAAGAAGGATTCTTCAGCCCGAATAGCGCTCGGCGAATTCGGAAATGCGCTGCACCACGGCTTTGGGGGCGTTGATGCCGCGCGCCTGCGCCTTCTCCGCCGCTTCGGCCCGCGCCCGGCCCGGCACGTGCACGCCAAAGCGCCGGCGCAGCCGGTCGAGCTGGTCCTTCATGCGCTGCTCAAAATCCGGGTCGAGCAGCTTGGGCTCGACGGCGAGCACGAACAGGCCGGTTCCCGGGCTGTCCGGTCCGCCGGAGAACCAGGGCGCGTCGAGCGACCAGTTGGCGCCCGACAGGCCAGCCGCCAGCACTTCGACCATCAGCGCGATGTTGGCGCCGCGCTGGCCGCCGAAGGCCAGCATGGCGCCCTTCATGGCCGCGGCCGGATCGGTGGTCGGGTTGCCGCTGGCGTCCAGCGCCCAGCCTTCGGGGATCTTCTTGCCGTCCTCGGCCGCCTTGCGGATGTTGACGAACGCCGTGGCGCTCGACGACTGGTCGATGACCAGCGGCGCGCCATCGGCGGCGGGTGCCGCAAACGACATCGGGTTGGTGCAATAGACCGGCTTGACCGAGCCCGAGCCTGCCAGCACCGCCGGCCCGTTGGTGGCGGCGAAGGAGACCAATCCCAGCTGCGCCAGACGCCCGGTGAAATAGCCGAGCGCGCCGCAGGTATAAGCGTTCTTCTGCGAGAAGATGGCGACGCCGAACAGCTTTGCCGCCTTGGCAAGGTCATCGATGGTGCGGTCGAACCCGGTATGGGCGAGGCCGCCA
Organism: Mesorhizobium sp. P170090; assembly: GCF_057786115.1. NCBI lineage: Bacteria > Pseudomonadati > Pseudomonadota > Alphaproteobacteria > Hyphomicrobiales > Phyllobacteriaceae > Mesorhizobium > Mesorhizobium sp. P170090. The sequence continues at coordinate 1,170,259 of NZ_JBYNWH010000001.1, read as the reverse complement.
CGCGCATCGGAGAGATAGACGGCGAGCGCCGGCCTGGTGATCACCGGATCGGCATTGCCGTCGATGCGGCCGGCTTCCAGCGCTTCGAGGTAATCGATGAAATGGGTCAGCCCGACGGTCGAAAGCCCTTCCGCCTCGGCGGCAATGATCGAGGCGGTGAGCGACCGCGCCGCCTCCTCATTGGCGCCGGCGCCGAGCGCCGCCATCCGGCACAGCCCTGTTGCCTGATCGAGAGAGAGTTGCATGTTGCGGACCCGATTGGTGGTGAGTGAGTAGGGAGTAGTCAGTAGGGAGTAGCGAAAGCAAGCGGTTTCCCGGTCATATGCTGACTACTCACTACTGCCTACTCACTATTCCCTAGCCCACCTTGTTCGGTATGCGCGCCTCGATCTTGCTGAATGCAAACACCAGAAGGCCGGTGATGATCATGTAGATCAGCGCCAAAAGCAGCAAGGGTTCGTAGGTGAGGTAGGTGTCCTGCCGGACCTTGGACGAGACTGCGAAGATGTCGATGACGCTGATCGTCGCCACCAGCGGCGTCGACTTCAGCTGCAGCACGGTTTCGCCGGTCAGCGTCGGCAGCGCCCGGTAGATGGCCTGCGGCAGCCAGATGCGGCGGAAAATCTTCCAGCGGCTCATGCCGAAAGCGCGGGCCGCCTCTAACTGCCCCTTCGGCACGCCGGCAAAGGCGCCGCGCATCACTTCGCCCTCATAGCCGGCGAAGGACAAGGTCAGTGCCAGCACTCCATAAGGCCAGGCTTGCCTCAGATACGGCCACATCCAGGATTCGCGGATCCAGGGAAATTGCGGAAACAGCGAGCCTAGCCCGTAATAGAGCAGCCATAGCTGGATCAGCAGCGGCGTGCCCCTGATGACGGTGCAGAATGTCCTGGCGGGCGCGGAAAACCAGAAAGAGCCGGCGGCCTGCGCCAGCCCGAGCGGCACGGCGAGCAGGAAGCCGAGAAAGCAGGTGACGGCCAGGATCCACAGCGAGCGCCAGATGCCGATCAGTCCCATTTCATAATATTGCGGAAGCCAGTCCCAGCGCATGAAAAAGGCGGCACCGAAAACCAGCGCGATTGCGACCAGGATCAGCACGATGCGATGCGGCTGCAGCCACAGCGACGTCCGCGCGGCAGCGTTGATGATGGTCGCTTCTCCGGCCATCAGCGCGCATCCTTGAGCGACGGCATACCGCGCCGCGACCAGGCCTCGACGCGGCCGATGAGCAGGTTGGAAACCAGCGACAAGATGAGATAGAGCACGCCCGCGGCGAAAAAGAAGGTGAAATAGGCTTTGGTGACCCCCGCAGCCTGCCGCGTCGCCAGCGCCAGCTCGTAAAAGCCGACGACCGCCAGAAGGGCTGTGTCCTTGGTGGCGATCAGCCACAGATTGGCGAGCCCGGGTATGGCGAAGGGCAGCATCGCCGGCAAGGTGATGCGCCGCAGCATGAGCCCGGGTGACATGCCATAGGCGCGGGCGGCTTCGATCTGGCCCTGCGGTATGGCCAGGATGGCGCCGCGGATCACTTCGGTCGAATAGGCACCCTGGACAAAGCCGAGCACGGCGATGCCCGCGGCAAGGCCGCTGATGTCGACGCGCTGGTAGCCCATTGCCGTCAGCGCCTGGTTGATCAGGTCTGTTCCGGCATAATAGAGCAGCAGGATCAGCACCAGTTCGGGCACGGCGCGCACGATGGTGGTGTAAACCGCCAGCAAGTCGCGTACGACCGGCCCGCCGTAAAGTTTGCCAAAGGCGCCACCGGTGCCGATCAGGAGACCAAGGACCGTGGCGCCGAGCGCGATCTCGATCGAATGGAGCAGCCCAAGCAACAGCGTGCCGCCCCAGCCCGGCGGATTGGGCGAGAGAAGTTCTATGATGCCGGCCGCCGAGGCCGAAAGAAGTGCGTCGATCAGCGTCGCCCCCGGATTGCTGGCTTCAACCACCGCCGACGGCAGCGTCGGTGGCAGCATGTCTGGGAAAGGTCGGGCAGGAGGGGCATGGCGTTGGCGCCATGCCCCTCAGCTCATGCGAGGATCGTCAGTTCGACTGCGCGCCGCCACCACCGTAAATGTCGAAATCGAAGTATTTCTTCGATATCTCGTCATATTTGCCGTTCGAGCGGATCGCCTTGATGCCGGCGTTGATCTTGGCCTTAAGGTCGGTGTCTTCCTTGCGCACGCCGGCGCCCACGCCCGGTCCGAGCACTTCATCGTCCGGAGCCACCATGCCCTTCAGATCGCAGCAGGCCTTGCCCTGGTCCGACTTCAGAAATGCGTCGAGCGCGATCGAATCCGCCTGGACGGCGTCGAGGCGGCCTGCGGCCAGATCGTTGTTGGCTTCGTCCTGCGTCTGGTATTCCTTGATCTCGGCAGCCGTGGGCCCGAAATGCTTCTTCGCATAGGCCGAATGGGTGGTCGACACCTGCACGCCGAGCACTTTGCCCTTGAGATCGTCCGGCGTGGCGCCGAATTTCTGGTCCTTCGGTCCGATGATGGCGGTCGGCGTGTTGTAGTACTTGTCCGAGAAGTCGATGGTCTTCTCGCGTTCGGCGGTGATCGACATCGAACTGGCGATGACGTCGATCTTCTTGGTCGTCAGCGCCGGGATGATGCCGTCCCAGGCGACAGGCGTGATGACGCAGTCGAGCTTCTCCTCGGCGCAGACGGCGTCGATGAACTCGATTTCCCAGCCAACCCATTTGCCGGAAGCGTCCGGCGAGGTGAAGGGCGGATAGGGCTCGGCGGCGACGCCGATCTTGACCGGATCGGCCTTGGCCACGCCCATGGCGGCGACGCCGAGCAGCAGCGCTGCGGCGAATGTTTTCAGAACAGTCTTCATGTCACGACTCCCAGTTTGTTGTTGGTTCCCGGTTTTCTTCCGTCCCGGCTTGTCCTAGCCGATGTTGCGGATGAACTGCTTCAGCCTTTCGGATTTCGGTGCGCCGAATATCTGCTCCGGCGGCCCCTCTTCCTCGACCAGCCCGTTGCAGAGGTAGACGACATGGGTCGCGACCTCGCGGGCGAACTTCATTTCATGCGTGACCAGCACCATGGTGCGACCCTCGCGCGCCAGGTCGCCGATCACCTTCAGCACCTCGCCGACCAGCTCCGGGTCGAGCGCCGAGGTCGGCTCGTCGAACAGCATGACGCGCGGGTTGATGGCCAGGGCGCGGGCGATCGCCGCGCGCTGCTGCTGGCCGCCCGAGAGATAGGCCGGATAGACGTCGCGCTTTTCGGCGAGGCCGACGCGCGCCAAAAGCTTTTCGGCTTCCCTGATCGCCACGTCGCGCCTTACGCCCAGAACATGCACCGGAACCTCGATGACGTTCTCGATCAGCGTCATGTGGCTCCACAGGTTGAAGTTCTGGAACACCATGCCGAGCTTGGCGCGGATGCGTTCGATCTGCCGGCGGTCGGCGGGCACGGTGTGGCCGTGGCTGTCGGCCTTGAGTTTGATCTCCTCGCCATTGACGCGGATGATGCCGCTGGTCGGGTTTTCCAGGCAGTTGATGCAGCGCAGCAGCGTCGACTTGCCGGAACCCGAGCCGCCGATAATGGCGATCACCTCGCCGTCGCGCGCCGACAGCGAAACGCCTTTCAGCACATGCAGCTGGCCGAATTTCTTGTGCAGGTTCTCGACATGGATGGCTTCGGCGGCGCCGTCCTGCGCCTTGCCGGATTGGACTGCGGCGGTTCCCGCCGCGCTCACCGGGGAACCTCTGCCACAGGGTCCACGGCAGATCGTCGAACGTCTATCCGGCTAATCAACATACGCTGTAATGCCCACTCCAGACTTCAGCATGGACCCAACAGCGCGAGCCCGTCAATCCCGCTCATTACGGCACTTGCGGCCTTATTGTGCAAGTGTATAAATAGCCTCCGATGAAATTTCTTCCATTTTTTTCACCCTGAACACGGCATTGAAAAGGGCACCGATGAGCGCTTTCGGATCACAGTCCATGGCGGCGCCGTTGCGGCGCGTGCTGATGCGGTCGGCGGCCAATGCCATGCGCGGTGCCGACCGGGCTATCTGGCACTATGGCCCGGGTTTCGACCCGGCGAAAGCGGCGGCGCAGCACGCGGCTCTCGCTGAGCTGGTGACGGCGTCCGGCGCCGAAATCGAATGGATCGATGACAAGGCCGACGGGCTGTCGGATTCCGTATTCACCCACGACCCGTCGCTGATGACCGACCGCGGCGCGCTGATCCTGTCCATGGGCAAGCCATTGCGCGCCCGGGAGCCATCGCTGCATGAGGAAACCTACACACGCCTGGGTATTCCTATCCTCGGCCGCGTCGAGGCGCCCGGCCAGGTCGAAGGCGGCGATTGCGTATGGCTGGATAAAAACACGCTGGTAATCGGGCGCGGGGTGCGCTCCAACCAGGAAGGCATACAGCAGGTTTCCAACCTGCTGACGCCGCTCGGCATTTCCGTCTACGGCTTCGATCTGCCGCTGTGGCAGGGCGAGGAGGCGTGCCTGCATCTGATGTCGGTGATCAGCCCGCTGGCCGACGACCTGGCCCTGGTCTATTCACCGCTTTTGCCGGCGCCGTTCTATCAGTTGCTGAAGGCGCGCGGCATCCGGCTGGTGGAAGGCGACGCCGAAGAGTTTGCCGCGTCCAACGGCCTCAGCCTGAACGTGCTGCCGACCAGCCCGCACAAGGTCATTGCCGTCGCCGGCTTTCCCAAGACCAAGGCCGCGATGGAAGCCGCCGGCTGCACGGTTCAAATCTTCGAGGCGGATGCGCTCTGCATCGCCTGCGAAGGTGGGCCGACATGCCTGACGCGGCCCATCCTGCGGCAATGAATGAGCGCCGCAAGTTCCGCCGCGAGGGCGAGGAGCGGCGGCGGCAGGATCTGATCGACGCGACCCTGGACAGCGTGGCCGAACATGGGCTGGAGGGCGCCAGCCTGCGCACCATCGCATTGCGCGCCGGCGTCACCGCCGGGCTGATCCGGCACTATTTCCCCGGTAAGGAAGACTTGCTGCAGGAAGCCTACGCGGCGCTGATGGGCCGCATGATCGAGCAGGCGAAGGCGGCATTGCTCATGGAAAACGCCTCGCCGCGCCAGCGCCTTGCGGCCTTCGTTACTGCCAACCTCAACGCGCCGATCATCGATGCACGCGTGTTTTCGCTGTGGGCAACCTTCATCGGCCGCGCCGGCGCGGATCCGAGCCTGGCTCGCGCCCACCGCGAAGGCTATCTTGGCTTTCGCAACGAGGTGGAAGCAGTCGTTGCCGAAGTGCTCGGCGCCGAGCAGCGCAGGCCAAACGCAAATGAACTGCGCCGCCATGCCATTGCCATCAACGCGATCATCGACGGGCTCTGGATCGAAGGCTGTCTGGCCGCAGAGATGTTCTCGCCTGGCGAATTGGCGGCGATCGGCGTCAAAGCCATAGAGGCCGAGCTCGGCCTCGCGCCGCAAAAGGGAGAGAAGCTATGACCACCATCGGCGAAGCGCTGATCACGCTGCTCGAAGCGCATGGCGTCGACACCGTTTTCGGCATTCCTGGCGTCCACACTGTCGAGCTTTACCGCGGGCTGGCGCGTTCAAAGATACGCCATGTCACGCCGCGTCACGAACAGGGCGCCGGCTTCATGGCCGACGGCTATGCCCGTGCCAGCGGCCGGCCGGGCGTTGCCTTTGTCATCACCGGACCGGGGCTGACCAACACCATCACCGCAATGGGCCAGGCGCGCGCCGATTCGGTGCCGATGCTGGTGATTTCGGGCGTCAACGCGATGCCGACGCTGGGAAAGGGGCTGGGCTTCCTGCACGAACTGCCGGACCAGCGCGGCATGATGGAGAAGGTGGCGCTGTTTTCGCAGCGTGTCACCGAGGCCAGCGAATTGCCGGGCGCTCTGGCGCGGGCCTTCGCGCTGTTTTCGTCGTCGCGGCCGGGCCCCGTCCATATCGAAATCCCGACCGACGTCATGGTCAAACCGGCCGACGGCATCGCTGCTTCGCTCACCAATGCGGCGGCGCCCGCGCCGGATGGCGCGGCCATTGCCGAGGCCGCCAGACTGATCGCAGCCGCGCGCCGGCCGCTGATCCTTGCCGGTGGCGGTGCCAAGCGCGCTGAACAGCCACTGCAGCGCCTGGCCGAGCGGCTCGGCGCGCCTGTCGTCCAGACCGCCAATGCGCGCGGTCTGCTGCACGCGCATCCGCTTTGCGTGCCGGCCAGCCCCAGCCTGAAGGCGGTGCGTGCGCTGATCGCAGACGCCGATCTGGTTATCGCCGCCGGCACCGAATTCGGCCCGACCGACTATGACGGTTACAGCGACGGCGGCTTCGTGCTGCCCGCCAATCTGATCCGCATCGATATCGGCGCCGACCAGCTCGCCCGCCGCCCGGTGAGCGTCGGCATCCAGGCCGATTGCGCGGAGGCGCTTGGTGCACTGCTAGGCGCGCTCCACCCTGATCATGCCGCAGCGAAGGACGGCGAGAGCCGCGCAGCCGCGTCGAGAAAGGCGGCCTTTGCCGAGCTCAGCCCGGCCTATGCCGCGCAGGTGCGTGCGGTGGAAACCATCCGCGACGCACTGCCGGGCGCCATCATCGTCGGCGATTCCACGCAGCCGATCTACGCCGCCAATCTCTATTACGACCATGACCGGCCAGGCGGCTGGTTCAACGCCGCCACCGGTTTCGGCGCGCTCGGCTACGGGCCGCCGGCGGCGATCGGCGCAGCGCTCGCCATGCCCGGCGTGCCGGTGGTTTGCCTCACCGGCGACGGCGGCTTCCAGTTCACCTTGCCGGAGCTGGGCGCGGCGCTCGATGCACCCGCACCGGTCATCTTCGTCGTCTGGAACAACAGAGGCTATCGCGAGATCGAAACGTCGATGCTCGATGTCGGCGTCGAGCCGGTCGGCGTGTCCCCGGCGCCGCCGGATTTCTGCAAGCTGGCCGAGGCCTACGGCATATCAGCCGAGCGGCTTGCCGGTACTGCCGGTCTCGCCGATGCGCTCAAACGCGCACGCGCAACCAGACTGCCGCACGTCATCGAAATCACCATCGACTGACGCCTGGCCGCGCGCCGTACGTCCATGCGCGGGGGTCGGAAGGGGCGGTCGGCGGCTTCGAGCGATGCAAAGACGCAACAACTGCCATGTCGAGATGTCGGTTGAGTGATCGTGCAAAAGGCGCGACGCTCTGCGTCGGCGCGGCACGACAAGCGACATAATATAAGAAACGACAGGAGCGTCCAGGATGACGGAAACAGTTCAGGGCAAGCATATCGTGGTGACCGGTGGCACCGGGGCGCTGGGTGCCGCGGTCGTCGGCAAATTGCTGGCGGACGGCGCGATCTGCCATGTGCCCAATGCCCACGCGTCGGCCCCCTCGCATTTCCCCTTCGCGGCCCATGATCGCGTCCGGCTGGCGCATAATGTCGATCTCGCCGATCCTGCCAAGGTCGATGCCTTCTATGACAGCGTTCCCGAATTGTGGGCCTCCATCCATCTGGCCGGCGGCTTTGCCATGGCCCCCGTCGAGAAAATCGAATCCGCATCCTTTGCCGAAATGATGGACACCAACGCCCGCACCGCCTTTCTGTGCTGCCGCGCGGCAGTGCGCTCCATGCTTGGCTCGGCCACTGCAGGCCGCATCGTCAATGTCACGGCGCGTGCTGGGCTCGACCCGCGCCGAGGCGCCGGCATGGTCGCCTATTCTGCCAGCAAAGCGGCGGTGGCGGCGATGACCGTGGCGATGGCGGAAGAGCTGAAGCACAAAGGCATACTGGTCAACGCGGTGGCGCCCTCGACGCTCGATACGCCGGCCAACCGCGCCGACATGCCGGATTCCGATTTCGGCAGATGGGTCAGCCTCGAAGCCGCCGCCGAGGCAATCGCCTATCTGGCATCACCGGCCAATCTGGCAATGAGCGGAACGCTGGCGCCGCTCTACGGCCGCGCCTGAAGTTCCGCCGCGCAGGCGACTCATTTGGTTTGGCTTCCGATGGCGGCCTTTGCCGACCTCGCCTGATCTACAGCGGAGGTTGGCCATTCAATCATGGCGACCGCCGACGCCTCCACGGCATTAGAAGACCTGCGACTACGTCAGGTTCGAGACGCCTGCCTCCACGACCTCGACTGCGTCGCCGATGGCGATCGTGCCGGCGTTGTTGGGAATCGCATTCTGGCCGAAGATGATGCCGCCCTTGGCGGAGCGGTGGATTTTGCCAAGCGTCTGCAACGGCTCGCGCGGGTCCGGCTGCTCGCCGCTCAACGGATCGCGGGTGGTGATGACACATCGCGAGCAGGGCTTCGCGATCCGCAACTCCACCGTGCCGATGCGGATCGTCTTCCAGCTGTCTTCAGGCCATGCGCCTTCTGCGTCGAGGACGATGTTTGGCCGGAACCGCGCCATTTCGATGGGCCTGGCAAGATGACTGTTCAGATGGTTCAGCGAGCCCGTCGTGGCGATCAGCAGCGGAAAACCATCGGCAAAGCCGACGAAATCGCCGGGCTGGCCGAATTCCGCATCGACCGGCCGGTTTTGCGGATCGTCGAAATAAACGAGGCCGACGGGCCGGCCAAAAATAGCCGAGAGATATGCACCGGCGGCCGGATCGCCCGGCCGCGCGGCAACCATATCCTTCCAGATCTTGACTTGCCGGAGCGCGGTGCCGGGAGCCGGTGCCTCGACGAAGTGCGAGCCATGCCTGTCATGTTTCAACAGGATGCCCGTCCCGCGATGCTCGACGTCGATCGTCGTCATATCAGGTATCTGGCGAATGGTGAGGAACTGCCCATCCTTGTCGACGACCATCCAGCGGCGGTCGCCTTCCATGCCCATTGTCTCGATGTCGGCGCTCGGCACGGCATGGCCGCGCAGGCTCTTGACCGGATAGCGATAGAGTTCGACGACCTTCATCGCGCATGCTTCTCCGTTGCCGAAGGGCCGGACTTCCGTGTTTACGTCTGCAACGACAGCCGAGCCTACAGCCGCGCATGCGGAATTGAAGGGGTTCCGCCGTCTTTGTCTTGTGCCAACCGCGTCGCCGAGCATGAAAAAACCCGCGAGCCTTGCGGCCCGCGGGTCTTCTTGTTCAAGCCGCGCGTGAGGCGCAGCCGAGGTTTACGCTTGCGCGAAGCGGCTTACGCGCTGCGCGCGAAGCGGCTTAGCTGCCCTGCTTCTTCAGCGCGGCGCCAAGGATGTCGCCCAGCGAAGCGCCGGAGTCGGTAGAGCCGTACTGTGCGACGGCTTCCTTCTCTTCCGCGATTTCCAGCGCCTTGATCGAGACCTGCAGCTTGCGGGTCTTCTTGTCGAAGGCGATGACGCGGGCGTCCAGCTTCTGGCCGACCGAGAAGCGCTCGGGGCGCTGCTCGTCACGGTCACGGCTGAGGTCGTTGCGCTTGATGAAGGTCTCGATGCCGCTGTCGACCAGCCGCACTTCCAGACCGCCATCCTTGATGCCGGTGACTTCGCAGGTGACCACCGCGTTCTTGCGCAGTTCGCCTGAAGTCGCGGCTTCGCCGACCGTGTCCTTGGCCAGTTGCTTGATGCCGAGCGAGATGCGCTCCTTGTCGATGTCGACGTCGAGCACCTGCGCCTTGACCATGTCGCCGCGATTGTACTCTTCGATGACCTGCTCGCCCGGACGGGTCCAGTCGAGGTCGGAAAGGTGCACCATGCCGTCCACGTCGCCTTCGAGGCCGATGAACAGGCCGAACTCGGTCTTGTTCTTGACCTCGCCCTCGACCTGGCTGCCGACCGGATGGCTCGCGGCAAAAGCCTGCCACGGGTTTTCCAGCGTCTGCTTGAGGCCGAGCGAGATGCGGCGCTTGGCCGGATCGACCTCGAGCACGACAACGTCGACTTCCTGCGTCGTCGACAGGATCTTGCCGGGGTGCACGTTCTTCTTGGTCCACGACATTTCCGAAACGTGGATGAGGCCTTCGATGCCCGGCTCCAGCTCGACGAACGCGCCGTAGTCGGTGATGTTGGTGACGGTACCCTTGATCTTCTTGCCGATCGGGAACTTGGTGCCGATCTCGGACCACGGATCGCTCTCGAGCTGCTTCATGCCGAGCGAGATGCGGTGGGTTTCCTGGTTGATGCGGATGATCTGCACCTTGACTGTCTGACCGATGTTGAGGATTTCGGTCGGATGGTTGACGCGGCGCCATGCCATGTCGGTGACATGCAGCAGGCCATCGATGCCGCCGAGGTCGACGAACGCACCGTAGTCGGTGATGTTCTTGACGACGCCTTCGACAACCTGGCCCTCTTCGAGGTTCTGCACGATTTCCGAACGCTGTTCGGCGCGGCTTTCCTCGAGCACGGTGCGGCGCGACACAACGATGTTGCCGCGGCGGCGATCCATCTTGAGGATCTCGAAGGGCTGCGGGTTGTGCATCAGCGGGGAGACATCGCGGATCGGGCGGATATCGACCTGGCTGCGCGGCAGAAAGGCCACGGCGCCGTCGAGGTCGACAGTGAAGCCGCCCTTGACCTGGTTGAAGATGACGCCTTCGACGCGCTCACCCTTGGTGAACTTCTCTTCGAGCTTGACCCAGCTCTCTTCGCGGCGGGCCTTGTCGCGCGACAGGACGGCTTCGCCCAGCGCGTTTTCGATGCGCTCAACCATGACCTCGACCGTGTCGCCGACCTTGAGCGTCGAGTCCTTGCCCTTGACGCCGAATTCCTTCAGCGGCACGCGGCCTTCGACCTTGAGGCCGACATCGATGATGGCCATGTCTTTTTCGATCGCCAGGATCGTGCCCTTGACGACCTGACCTTCGCCGGAGTGACCGGTGGTAAATGATTCTTCGAGCAGGCTCGCGAAATCGTCGCGAGTGGGATTTGCAGCTGACATATTTTCTCCTGGAGTGCCCCGCATCTGAAGCGGAACGGGCGCCGTGGGTTAGCGTTGCGTTGGCCTGCCGGCGTTCCGGGCTACAAAAGCCCTGGGCCGCCTAAGCGGCAATTCCGGCGCATGAAGAATGCTGGCAGGCTGGTTCGTGCCCGATATGGGTATTTTCTTCGCTTCCGGCAATCGGTGGAGCGGGAAAACCCTGGATCAGGCTTTGTCTCTCTTAGCCAGGGCGTCGTCGATGATCGCTTTGGCCGCTAGAAACGCGGCCTCTATAGCCATTTCGGAGGTATCAAGCAAGTGCGCGTCCGCCGCCGGCTTCAGCGGCGAGTCGGCGCGGCCCATGTCGCGCTCGTCGCGCCGCACGATATCGGCAAGGATTTCGGCGTAATCGGCAGTGCCGCCAATGCTCTCGATCTCCGCCAGCCGGCGCTGCGCGCGCACCTGCGCGCTCGCTGTCACATAGAGTTTTATGTCGGCATCGGGGCACACGACGGTGCCGATATCGCGCCCGTCGAGCACCGCGCCCGGCGGCGTCCTGGCGAAATGGCGCTGCTTTTCGACCAGGATGCGCCGAACGGTAGGGTAAACCGCTACCTTCGAAGCCGCTTCGCCGACAGCATGCGCCGACAAGACCGCCCGGTCGAGCTTGGCTAGATCGACCTGGCGGGCAGCGGTTTCGGCGGCCGAGACATTGTCGAGCGGCAGCGCATACTGAAGCAACGCATAGGCGACGGCGCGGTAGGTCAGGCCAGTGTCGAGCAGGTTGAGGCGGTAGTGGTCGGCGAGACGCCGGGCCAGCGTGCCTTTGCCGGCGCCGGCGGGGCCGTCGATGGCGATGGTGAAGGTTGGGGTCATTGTAGGGCCGACGAGAGACGCGATGAACACGACAAGCGCCGCGATCCTTCCCACCCCCCTCTGTCCTGCCGGACATCTCCCCCGCAAGGGGGGAGATTGGCGGCTTTGGCGCTCCGCTCAATTTTGCAACGTTGGTGATTGGCGAAAGCCAAGAAGATAGCTGATCTCCCCCCTTGCGGGGGAGATGTCCGGCAGGACAGAGGGGGGTGCTGTCCCGCAAGCGTTCCAGTTCGGCTCAAGCCCATCAACCTACCCGATCTCCGCGCCCAGCCCCGTCATCAGCCCCATGAACTCCGGGAAGCTCGTCGCGATCATTGCGGCGTCGTCGATGGTCACCGGCTTTTCCGTTGCCAGCCCCATTACCAGGAAGCTCATGGCGATACGATGGTCGAGATGCGTCTGCACCGTCGTGTCCTGGCCATTGGGATGGCCGCCCAGCCCCTTGCCGCCGGGCTTTCCGCGCACCGCGAGCGAAGCTTCGCCTTCGGTGCAGTCGACGCCGTTGAGCTTCAGCCCATTGGCAACCGCTGCCAGTCGGTCGGATTCCTTCACCCGCAACTCTTCCAGCCCCTGCATAAGCGTCTCGCCCTCGGCGAAGCTCGCAGCAACGGCCAGCACCGGGTATTCGTCGATCATAGACGGCGCCCGCTCGGGCGGCACGGTGACGCCCTTGAGCTCGGAGTAGCGCACGCGCAGATCGGCGACATCCTCGCCGCCGGCATTGCGCGGGTTCAAGATGTCGATCTGGCCGCCCATTTCCTGCAGCGTTAAAAGCAGCCCGGTGCGGGTCGGGTTCATCAGCACGTTCTCGATGACGATGTCCGAACCCGGCACGATCAGCGCCGCGACCAGCGGGAAGCCGGCCGAGGAGGGGTCGCCGGGCACGGCGATGGTCTGCCCCGTCAATTTGCCCTGGCCCTCGATGAAGATGTGGCGCACGCCGCGCTCGTCGGTCTCGACCGAGAGATTGGCGCCAAATCCCCTAAGCATCTTTTCGGTATGATCGCGCGTCATCACCGGCTCGATCACGGTGGTGATGCCGGGCGTGTTTAGGCCTGCCAGCAGCACGGCCGACTTCACCTGCGCCGAGGCCATCGGCACGCGGTAGGTAATGGGTGCCGCGTGTTTCGGCCCATGCAGCGTGATCGGCATGCGGTCGCCCGGCGTCGCCTTCAGCACCTGCACGCCCATCTGGCGCAAGGGTTCGAGCACGCGGCCCATCGGCCGTCCCGACAGCGATGCGTCGCCGATGAAGGTCGTTTCCATGTCGTAAGTGCCGACGAGGCCCATTGTGAGGCGGGAGCCGGTGCCGGCATTGCCGAAATCGAGCGGGCCTTCCGGCTGCAGCAGCGCGCCATTCCCGGTGCCGCGGATCACCCACTCGGCGCCGCGCTTCTCGATATGCGCGCCCATCGCCTTCATGGCGGCCGCCGTGCGCATCACATCCTCGCCTTCGAGCAGGCCGGTGACGCGGGTTTCGCCGGAGGCAAGGCCGCCGAACATCATGGAACGGTGCGAAATCGACTTGTCGCCCGGCACGCGAGCGGTGCCGGAAAGGGCGGTTGATTTGCGGGCGGTGGCCGGCTTGGCAGCGGCGGCGTGAGACATGGAATTTCCCTGGACGGAATGCCGGCGCACCGGCGCTTTTCATTTGTTGCGGCGGTCTCGTATCACGGCGGGCACGAATGGTCATCCCCATGGTCGTCGCTTGGCGCGAGGCCTTTCAGTGCTTGGTTTTGTGACGCCGGCTTTTCGCTTTGACAGCGCGGTAAACTGTGGTTAAGGGGACCACTCTTTTACTGACGAGGCTTGACGTGGCAAAAAACGAACTTGGCACAAAGCGTGTCGACCCTGAAACGGGCCGAAAATTCTACGACCTGAACAAGGACCCTATCGTCTCGCCCTATACGGGCAAGACGTATCCGCGTTCCTATTTCGAGGACGGCAAGATCGCCGCCCTCGAAGAGGAAGAGGAAGTGGCCGAGAAGGAAGTGGACGCCGAGGAAGAAGAAGGCGTTGAAGTCGTCTCGCTTGAAGAGGCCGACGAAGACGTCAAGGCCGGCGACGAGCTTCCCGACCTGGGCGACGACGAGGACGATGTCGATCTAGGCGACGATGAGGACGATACTTTCCTTGCCGACGAAGAGGAAGAAGACGACGACGTCGCCGACATGATCGGCGTCGGCGACGACGACGACGAAGTCTAGGAACGCTTCGAACGCATGCATTTAGCGGCGTTCACGGGCTATGACGAAAAAGCGGCCCTCGAAGGCTTGATCTTCAGGGAAGGCGGGGTTAGAAGCCGCCTGCACTAAACGGCGCGGTCCTGAAACCCGCGCCGGACCTCTCGCCGGCAACGGCGACGGCTGACTGCCGGAGTGGGGCCATAGCTCAGTTGGGAGAGCGCTTGAATGGCATTCAAGAGGTCGTCGGTTCGATCCCGATTGGCTCCACCAAACAGTCTTTTTCCGACGCTCGGTTTCGCGGCATTCGTGCTTGTCGCCTGCCAGTCGGCGCCTGAACCATCATCGCCGCCGCCAGCGCCCGCACCTCAGCCCATGGCGCCTGCCGCGATCTCTGCTCCTGATGGTGCGGCGGTCCTCGATCCATCCGTGCGGGTTATGCCGCCCGGCGAAGGCGTCCCGGCCAAATATGTCGCGTTTTCCGGCATATGGGGCGGACAGCTGGACGGGATGTATGACGGCAAGCTCGCCGTGCTGACGATTACGCGCGGCGGCAATGTCACCGCCACCTATGCCTGGGGCGATGTCGCCGACAACAAACCGGGCGTGGCCGACGGCGAAGGCAAGATTTTCGGCAACACGTTGAAACTGCGGCGCCTTCCCAATGGCGCGGACGTCAGCGCGGTCATTCAGGCGGACGGAACGCTGGCCGTCACCTATGGGCTTGCCGACCGAACCTATACGGGCACGTTCACCAAGCAATAATCGCGAGAGCTAATCTTCCGGGGGAGCCACGGCTGGCCCCTTCCCCGATCAGTGCAGGCCGAATTCGCGCAGCAGTTCTTCGCGATAGCGCACGAAGCGGCTCTCGCTGCGCTCGCGCGGGCGTGGCAGGTCGATGTCGATCAACCGCGCCGCGCCGCCTTTCTCCTTGGGCAGGATCAGCACCCGGTCGGCAAGATAGATCGCCTCCTCCAGATCGTGGGTGACCATGACCATGGTGACGTTCTCCTCGCTCCAGATGCGCGCCAGTTCCTCCTGCATGCCTATCTTGGTCATGGCGTCCAGCGCCCCCAGCGGCTCGTCGAGCAGAAGGATTTCGGGCTGCACGGTGAGCGCCCGGGCGATGCCGACGCGCTGCGCCATGCCGCCGGAAAGCTGGCTCGGAAAAGCATCCGCGAATTCAGCAAGACCGACCAGTGCGACGTAGAAGCGGGCGCGTTCCTCGGCCTGCCTCTTGGGAACACCGCGCACTTCGAGGCCGAACGCGACATTGCCGAGCACGCTGAGCCACGGCAGCAGCCGCGGCTCCTGGAAAATCACGGCACGCTCGGCGCCGACGCCATGCACCGGCTGGCCGTCGATCGCGACACCGCCGCTGTCGGCCGCCTCCAGCCCGGCCAGAATACGCAGCAGCGTGGTCTTGCCGGAGCCGCTGGCGCCGACGATGACCAGGCATTCCCCCGAACGAATGTCGAGGTTGAGCGTCCGCAGCACGGCAAGCTGGCGCCCGCCGAGGCTGAAGGATTTGGACAGGTCGCGGATCGAGACCTCTCCGCCACGGTTGGAACCGGCCATCTTGTCTCTCAGCTATTTCAAAGCTCAGTTGATCTTGGTTTCGCCGGGCCGGTACAGGATGTCGGCGGCTTTCAGCTTGCCCTTGGCCAGACGGCCGTCGCGCTCCAGCACGGCGACCCAGAAGTCGATGTCGCGATCGGTCGCCTGCGCACCTTCGCGCAGACCAAAGCCGGTCCAGTAGCGGGCGAGATCGCCGTTTTCGCCGCGCTTGTCGAGGATAGTGGCCAGCACCTTGCGGGCTTCGTCCGGGTTCTGGCGCGACCAGTCCGAGGCGCGCGCCGACTGTTCGACGAAGTTGCGCGCCGCATCCGGGTTGGCGGCAATGAAGTCGCGCCTGAGTACGACGAAGCCGCCGGCGAGTTCGCCGAGCACCTGCGTGTCGTCGAACACGCCGCGCACGCCGCCATTGGCGACCAGCGCGCCGGCAAAGGTCGCCTGCCAGTAGCCGAGGCCGGCAATGTCGACCTGGCGCGAGCGCAGCGTCTGCTCAAGCTGCGGGCCGGGCACGACAATGAGGTTGGCGGCGGTCGGCGGCAGGCCGACGCTGTGCAGGGCCTCACGCACCGTATAGTCGAGATGAGCGCCGAGCGTGTTGACCGAGATGGTCTTGCCGGCAATGTCGGCGATCGATTTGATCGGGCTGTCTTCCAGCACGTAGAAGACGCTCTTCACATCCTTGTTGATGCCGTTGCTCGGATACGCCGCGACGAAGTCGTTGCCGCCGGAGATCGAGTTGATCACCGCCGCGGTGGCGGCCGAGCCGATGTCGACGCTGCCGGAAGACAGCGCAAACAGCGATTCCGGTCCGCCCGAGGAATAGCCGACATTCTCCAGCTCGACGCCGAGCCCTTTGAAGTAGCCAAGCTCGTCGGCCAGCTCGTGCGGGGAGATGCTGCCACGGCTGGCGAGGTAGCGGAACTTGACGGCTGCGGCTTGCGCAAAGGCCATGCGCGGCAGGCCGGCGGCGATGAGGCCGGCGGCAAGCGGCGCGCCGGCAAGCAGCGAACGGCGGGTGATTTTCATGATCGGGTCCTTCCTGGAGGTAAACGGTGAGGGGCGGACTGCTCAGTTAACAGGATTGCTCCAGCGACAGAGCCGCCGCTGCAGGGTGACCAATGCCTGGTTGGCGATCAGGCCAAGCCCGGCGAGGATGACGATTGCCGCAAACATCAGCGGGATCTGGAAATTGTACTGCGCGTTCATCACCTGGAAGCCGATGCCCTTGTTGGCACCGATCATCTCGGACGCGATCAGCAGCAGCAGCGCGGTGGTGGCGCTCAGCCGCAAGCCGACGAAGATCGACGGCACGGCGCCCGGCAGTACGACGCGGCGAAACACGGTGAGCCGGCTCGCACCATAGACGCGCGCCATTTCAAGCAGCTTGGGATCGACTTCCTTGACGCCGCTGGTGGTGTTGAGCAGCAGCGGAAACAGCGTCGCCCAGAAGATGACGAAGATCTTCGAGGTCTCGCCAAGTCCCAAGAGCAGGATGAACACCGGATAGAGCGCCAGCGCCGACGTCTGCCGGAACACCTGCAGGATCGGATCGAGCGCGGTTTCGACCGGGCGCACCTGGCCCATGAACAGGCCGAGCGGAATGGCAACGGCGACAGCCGCCGCAAAGGCGATGCCGGCGCGTTGCAGGCTGATGGCGATGTCGCCGAGCAGGCTGCCGCCGGCAAGCCCCTTCCAGAGTGCGACGACGATCATGTCGATCGGCGGCAGCACCGCCGCGTTGACCCAGCCGACGCTGCTCGCCACCTGCCAGAGCGCCAGGAAGCCGGCAAGCACGCCGTAGCGCTTCAGGAAGCGAACAGCCGCCTTGCTGCCGAGGTTCAGGAAGTCGGTGCCGAGCCCAGTTTCGCCACCACTGCGGCGAACCGTGATCTGCCGATCGATGTGCTGCAGCGTCATTGCTTCACCCCTTCGATGCCAAGGTCATTCGGCGGCAAGGACGGTCGAGCGGGCGACGGTCCATGGATTTTCCGGGCGCCTGAGGCCGAGATTCTCGCGCAGCGTGCGGCCTTCGTAAGCCGTGCGGAACAGGCCGCGCCGTTGCAGTTCGGGAATGACCAGGTCGACGAAATCGTCGAGCGCGCCGGGCAGCCAAGGCGGCAGGATGTTGAAGCCGTCGGCCGCCTCGCTGGTGAACCATTCCTCCAGCTGATCGGCGACCTGCGTGACGCTGCCGACGATGGTGTAGTGGCCGCGCGCCGTCGCTACCCATTGGTAAAGCTGGCGGATGCTGAAATTGTGCTCGTCGGCAATCTGCCGGATCAGCGCCTGGCGGCTTTTCATGCCTTCGGTTTCCTTGCTCGGCGGCAACGGGCCGTCGAGCGGATAGCCCCTGATGTCGAGCGTCTGGCCGGCAAGACCGTTGAGGAGCGCAACACCGTCCTCGGGCAGGATAAGGTCGTTAAGCTGTTGGTATTTGGCACGGGCCTCGTCCTCGGTGCGGCCGACGAAGGGCGCGACGCCCGGCATGATCAGCACCTGGTCGGGATCGCGGCCGACTTCAGCCACGCGCGCCTTGATGTCGCGGTAGAATTCCTGCGCCGTCTCGAGCTTCTGATGGGCGGTGAAGATGACCTCGGCCGAGTGCGCGGCAAGCCCACGGCCGTCTTCCGACTGCCCCGCTTGTACGACAACCGGATGTCCTTGCACCGGGCGCGGCACGTTGAGCGGACCCTTGACGCTGAAATGCTCGCCCTTGTGGTCGATGTCGTGCAATCTGTCCTTGTCGTAGAAACGGCCCGACTGCTTGTCGCGGATGAAGGCGTCATCCTCCCAGCTGTCCCACAGCGCCTTCACCGTCTCGACATGCTCATGCGCCCTGGCATAGCGCTCGGCATGGCTGGGCTGGACGTCGCGGTTGAAATTGCGTGCCGTTTCGTCGCCGGCCGAGGTCACCACGTTCCAGCCGGCGCGGCCGTTCGACAACAGGTCGAGCGAAGCGAATTTGCGCGCCAGCGTGTAAGGCTCCTCATAAGTGGTGGACGCCGTTGCGATAAAGCCGAGATGCGTCGTCAGCGGCGCCAGCGCCGCAAACAGCGTCACCGGCTCGAAGCCGGCGATCTTGGCGTTGCCGCCCTCGCGGGCGCCGAGGCCGACGGTCAGGTTGTCGGCCAGGAAATAGGCGTCGAACAGGCCGCGCTCGGCGGTCAGCGCCAGCTGCTTGTGGAACTCGAAATTGGTGGCGCCGTCGGCCGGCGCATCGGGATGACGCCAGGCGGCGATATGCTGCCCGCCGCCGGGCAGGAAAGCGCCGAGCTTGATCTGCCGCGGCCTGCTATCGGACTTGCTGGCTCGAGTCATTGCAGGCGTCCTTCTGGTCTATGCGGGATGGAATATTGCGTCGCGGATCGTGGTTTCAGGCGGCAAGGACGACGCTGTAGGGCACGCCGGCCACCCGGCATGCCTCGGCGACCGCCTGCCGGGCTCGCGCCTTGACTGCCTCTGACACCAGCACGCCATCTGCAAAGTCCTTGTCCGAGGCGTAGATCGCGGTCGGCAGGGTCTGCGCCTCGAAGAAGCCGAACAACGGCCGCAACTGGTGTTCGACGACAAGCGAATGACGCTCGCCGCCGCCTGTTGCCGCCAGGATGATCGGCTTGCCGCGCAGCGACGACGGGTCGAGCAGGTCGAAGAAGTGCTTGAACAGCCCGGTGTAGCTGCCCTTGAAGGTCGGGGAGCCGACCACCAGCACGTCGGCGCCGAGCAGCTGCTCAATAACACCGCGCGCCGCCGGATCGAGATCGCCAAGCTGTCTTGCAGGCGCAAAGGACGGGCCGAGATCCTCGATGTCGAAAACGCTCAAAGCCGAGCCGGCCCGGCTCGCCACCTCACCGGCGATGTGGCTGACGAATGCCTTCGTCTTGGACGGACGGGTCAGGTTGCCGGACAACCCCACCACCAGCTTTTTTGACATCCGAGGCTCCTTCTCGCAAACGCACTATCCGCATTAAGCCTACCGATTTTGTAGAATTAAATGAGCGAGAAGATTTCAAAACCGGGCTCTGAAGCGAATGGAGTTTGCGGTACATCGCCTTTGGTTGGTTCATTTGGCCCCAAAAGCGCCGCGGCAGATGCTGACCCGACCGCACAAGGCATCGCCGGGGACCATGGCCTGGTCCTTTGCGCACTGATGGGTAACGTTGCGAAACCGTCAAGGGCCGGCGGCATTGACACTGCGTTGTGTCAGTGTCGATTGAACCCAATCGCGTGGGCGACGAAGTAGGCAACTGCAATCAAAGAACAGGATACGCGCATGAAGAAGATCGGCTTTCTTTCCTTCGGCCATTGGTCGCCCTCGTTGCAATCGCAGACGCGCTCGGCGTCCGACGCGCTGCTGCAGTCGATCGACCTGGCCGTCGCCGCCGAGGAGCTGGGCGCGGACGGCGCCTATTTCCGCGTCCATCATTTTGCCCGCCAGCTCGCTTCGCCGTTTCCGCTTCTGGCCGCGGTCGGCGCCCGCACCAGCCGCATCGAGATCGGCACCGCCGTCATCGACATGCGCTATGAGAATCCGCTGTATATGGCCGAGGATGCGGGTGCTGCCGACCTGATCGCCGGTGGCCGGCTGCAGCTTGGCATCAGCCGCGGTTCGCCGGAGCAGGTGATCGACGGCTGGCGCTACTTCGGCTACGTGCCGCAGGACGGCAAAAGCGATGCCGACATGGCGCGCAATCATGCCGAGGTTTTCCTGAATGTGCTGCGCGGCGAAGGTTTCGCGCAACCTAATCCGCGGCCGATGTTCCCCAATCCTCCGGGAATGCTGCGGCTCGAGCCGTTCTCGGCCGGCCTGCGCGACCGGATCTGGTGGGGTGCCGCTACCAACGCCACCGCCGAATGGGCGGGCAAGCTCGGCATGAACCTGCAAAGTTCGACGCTGAAGTTCGATGAGGGCGGCCAGCCGCTCCACATCCAGCAGGCCGAACAGATCCGCGCTTATCGCGCGGCGTGGAAGGCGGCCGGCCACACACGCGAGCCGCGCGTGTCGGTCAGCCGCAGCATCTTTGCGCTGGTGAACGACCGCGACCGCGCCTATTTCGGCGGCGGCAGCAGCGAAGATCATTTCGGCTATATCGAGCCTGAGAAGCTTGCCGTCTTCGGCCGCTCCTATGCCGCGGAGCCCGATGTGCTGATCGATCAGCTGAAAGAGGACGAAGCGATCGCCGAGGCCGACACGCTGCTTCTGACCGTCCCCAACCAGCTTGGCGTCGAGTACAACGCCCACGTCATCGAGGCGATCCTGAAGCACGTCGCGCCGGCTCTGGGCTGGCGCTGACAAGAGGCGCCAGCCGCCCGGCAAACAAAGAGATAGACCGTTTCGCCGGCAAACGGTGAAACGCTCTAAGGGAAGAGGCGGCTAGGCATCCGCCTTGAAGGTCTGCTTCTGCTGGCCTAGCCCCTCGATGCCCAGTTCCACCACATCGCCGGGCTTCAGGAACACGGGCGGCTTCATGCCCAGCCCAACGCCGGGCGGGGTGCCGGTGGAGATGATGTCGCCAGGATGCAGCGACATGAACTGGCTGAGATAGGAAACGAGATAGGCGACGCCGTAGACCATGGTCCTGGTCGAGCCGTTCTGCATCGTCTTGCCGTTGACCGTCAGCCACATTTTGAGGTTCTGCGGATCGGCAACCTCGTCCTTGGTGACAAGCCACGGCCCGGTCGGACCGAACGTGTCGCAGCTCTTGCCCTTGGTCCACTGGCCCTGGCGCTCGGCCTGGAAGGCGCGCTCGGACACGTCATGGGCAACGGCATAGCCGGCGACATAATCCAGCGCCTCGGCTTCGCTGACATATTTGGCTTTTCTGCCGATGACCACGGCGAGTTCAACCTCCCAGTCGGTCTTTTCCGAACCGCGCGGGATCAGCACATCATCGTCGGGGCCGACAATGGCCGAGCTCGCCTTCATGAAGATGATCGGCTCCGGCGGCACGGTGGCGCCGGTTTCGGCGGCATGGTCGGAATAATTCAGGCCGATGCAGATGAACTTGCCCGTGCCTGCGACGCAGGCGCCGAGGCGCGGCTTGCCGGAAACCGCCGGCAGCGAGTTCGGATCGAGCTTCGACAATGTCTCGAGCGACGCCGGATCGAGCGCCTTGCCGGCAATGTCGGTGACATGACCCGAAAGATCGCGGATCGTTCCATTCGCATCGAGCAGGCCGGGGCGTTCGCTCCCTATCTCGCCATAGCGCAGCAGTTTCATCTTGCTCTCCAAATTGCGGCCCAAGGCCGTTTTCAACTCACTCTGCCAAAGCGACGAGGACTGGCCGACTCTGGCTAACGGATCCGACCTGGGGCAAGCCGGACTTTAGGACTGGTCGACCCGGAACCTGCGTATCGAGACTATGCTCAGATCGACCAGCCGCCGTCGATATTATAGGCCTGCCCCGAGGTGTAAGTGGCGCCGGCGAGGTAGACGGCAAGGTCGGCGATTTCCTCGGGCGTGCCGAGACGGCCCATCGGCTGGCGGGCAATGAAGGCTGCGCGGGCCGCCTCGTAATCGCCCTGCGCATGCATGCGGTCCTGCAGCGACGGGCTCTCGACGGTGCCGGGGCAGATGGCGTTGCAGCGAATGCCCTTGGCGACATAGTCCGCGGCAACCGCCTTGGTGAGACCGATCACGGCCGCCTTGGAGACGCCATAGGCGAAGCGGTTGGGCACGCCCTTGCCGGCGCCGGCGACGGACGACATGTTGATGATCGAGCCATCGCCGCGCTCCAGCATGCCGGGCAGTACCGCCCGAATGGTGCGGATCATGGCGCGGACATTGAGGTTGAAGGCGAAGTCGAGATCGGCATCCTTCATCTCGAGGATGGACCCGGAATGGACGAAGCCGGCGCAGTTGAACAGCACGTCGACGCGGCCGATTTCGGCGAAGCCGGATGCCACCGCATCGTCGTTGAGAACGTCGAGCTTGCGGGTCTTGATGCCGGAGGTCTTGGCGAGTTCGGCCAGCAGCGCCTCGTTGATGTCGGTGGCGTGCACGACGGCACCTGCCTTGGCGAAGGCCAATGCGCTCGCTCTGCCGATGCCTTGTGCCGCCGCGGTGACGACAACGACCTTGCCTGCTAGATCCGCCATGCGTTTCTCCTCGCCCTCTTTGGCCACTGCTCGGCCCGATTTACTGCCGGCTGACTGGGGCGTCCTGTGCCAGACAGGCGCGACTATGCGGCCTGCACAATCCATCAGTCCTTAAATAACAAATGTTTTTTCTGGTTAAAGAACACATGTCCAAGCGTCAAGCCCGAACGCGATCACCTTCGCGACGGCTGATGTAATGCACATCGCTTGCTCTGATGCAACAACATGTATGACAACCGGACAACGAGTCACGCTGCCATGGTTCACTCAAGCACAGCGCGTTTCAGGCGGCATTAGTCGCCGTATGGCACCCAGACGTTCTTCACTTCGACGGCGCGGCGCAGCAGGGCATCGCCGGCGGCCTCGTCGGACGCCCAGTCGAGGCTGCGGCCGTTGCCGGTCCAGACGCGCTTGAGATTGCCGACGGAATCGGCCTCCGCTTTGGCGCAAGTGTCGGCATCGGCAAACAGCCAGAGCCCGTCGACATCGTCATGCTTGGCCAGCACGCCGGCAAGCTCCGCCGTGCGGCCGGTGATGATGTTGATGGCGCCTGCCGGAACGTCGGAATATTCGATCACCTGGTAGAGATCGGTGGCAAGCAGCGGGTATTTTTCCGACGGCACGGCCACCACCGTGTTGCCCATGGCAAGCGCAGGTGCGATCAGGGAGATCAAGCCGAGCAGCGGCGCGCTGTCCGGGGCGACGATGCCGAGGACGCCGACCGGCTCGTGCAAAGCGAGCGTGACGGCGCGGGCCGGTGGCTGATGCACCCTGCCCTCATACTTGTCGGCAAGGCCGGCATAGAGGAACAGGCGCTCGATCGATTGTTCCACTTCCTCCCGCGCGGCCTTGGCGTTGGCGCCGGTCAGTTCGGTCAAGCGTGCGGTAAATTCGCCGGTGCGGCCGGACAGGTTTTCGGCGAGATAATAGAGCACCTGGGAACGATTGTAGGCGGTCGCCTCCGGCCACGCCTTGCAGGCGCGGGCGGCGGCAACGGCGTCGCGGATGTCCTTGCGGCTGCCGAGACCGACTTCGCCGGCGAGCTTGCCCTTGGCAGTGGCTATCGCCAGCGAATAATTGCCGTCGGGCCGCACCTGCTTGCCGCCGATGAACAGTTTTGCCGTGCGGTCGATGGCCCCGCCATCCGATTGCTCGACCGGTTGCGTGGACGACGTCGCCGGCTTGATAACCGGGCCGAGCGGCAGCTTTGCAGAGAGATATTCGAACATGCCCTCCCGGCCGCCTTCACGGCCAAAGCCGCTTTCGCGATAGCCGCCGAAGCCGCAGGCGGCGTCGAACATGTTGGTGCCGTTGACCCAGACGACGCCGGCCTTCAGCTGCGGCGCGACATGCAGCGCGAGGTTGATGTTTTCGCTCCACACCGAGGCGGCCAGCCCATAGCGCGTGTTGTTGGCAAGCTCGATCGCTTCCTCGGTGTTGCGGAAGGTCATGGTGGCCAGAACCGGGCCGAACACCTCTTCCTGCGCCAGTATGTTTGCCGGCGAAACACCGGTGGCGAGCGTCGGCAGGTGGTAGTAGCCGGAAGACGGCAGCACCGCATCGGGCTGCCAGCAGACGGCGCCCTGCCTGGCGCCTTCGGCGACCAGACCCTTGACGCGGTCGAGCTGCGTGGCGTCGACCAGCGGGCCGACATCGGTGTTCTTGTCGAGCGGGCTGCCGACGCGAAGCCGGCTCATCCTGACCTTGACCTTGGCGATCAAGGCATCGGCAATGCCTTCCTGCACCAGAAGCCGTGACCCGGCGCAGCAGACCTGGCCCTGGTTGAACCAGATGCCGTCGACCAGTCCTTCGACGGCGCTGTCGAGATCGGCGTCCTCGAAGACGATGAAGGCCGATTTGCCGCCAAGCTCCAATGACAGCTTCTTGCCCGATCCAGCCGTGGCTTTCCTGATGATCTTGCCGACCTCCGAAGAGCCGGTGAAGGCGATCTTCTGGATGCCGGGATGGTTGACGATGGCGACGCCCGCTTCCGGCCCGCCCTGGACGATGTTGACGACGCCCTTGGGCACGCCGGCACGCTCGCAGATCTCGGCAAACAGGATGGCGGTGAGCGGCGTGAACTCGGCCGGCTTCAGCACCACCGTGCAGCCGGCGGCGAGGGCCGGCGCGATCTTCCAGGCCAACATCAGCAGCGGGAAATTCCACGGAATGATCTGGCCGACGACACCGACGCCCTTGTGGCCGGGGAAATCCTTGTCGAGCGCCTGCGCCCATCCGGCATGATGGATGAAATGGCGGATGGCCAGCGGCACGTCGATGTCGCGGCTTTCGCGGATCGGCTTGCCGTTGTCGATTGACTCAAGCACTGCGAACAGGCGCTGATGACGCTGCATCGCGCGGCCGATGGCGTAAAGCACCTTGGCGCGCTGGTAGCCGGAGGACGCCGACCATTTCGGCAACGCCTTGGTGGCTGCGGCAACGGCTGCGTCGATATCGGCGGCGCCGGCATCGGAGATCTTGGCCAGCACCTTGCCGGAGGAGGGTTCGCTGGTCTCGAAAGTCTTGCCGCTGGCGGCCGCCTTCCAGCCGCCATCGATGAACAGCGACTTGCCGAAATCGCGTCCGGCAAGCCAGGCATCGGCCTCGGTGCGGGCTTCCGGCGCCGGGCCGTATTCCATGGCGTGATAGCGTTCGAGAATGTTCATGACGCGCTCCAGATAATCGTCTTGGCAGGCGCTCTGTGGCGCCCCCTTCTGTCCTGCCGGACATCTCCCCCACAAGGAGGGAGATTAGCCTTCGCGCCTGTCGGCTCTGAAACGTCGACAATTGGCGAAATCGCCGACGTTAGCCAATCTCCCCCCAAGTGGGGGAGATGTCCGGCAGGACAGAGGGAGGCGCGAAGGAACACGACGTTCAAGGCCTTCATCCGCCTCACGCCATTGCGTGGCGGTGATTGGCCGAATAATGCCCGGTCAGATGGTGCTCGAGCTGGCGCTCGATGTCGGTGAGGAGGCTCGAGGCGCCGAAGCGGAACAGGTCTGGCTCCAGCCATGGCCGGCCGAGCTCCTCCTTAATCAGCACCAGCCAGTCGAGCGAAGCCTTGGCTGTAGAGATGCCGCCGGCCGGCTTGAAGCCGATGAGAAAGCCGGTCTCCTCGAAATAGGCTCGGATGGCGCGCACCATGGCAAGGCCGACGGGCAGCGTGGCGTTGACGCTTTCCTTGCCGGTCGAGGTCTTGATGAAATCGGCGCCGGCCATCATCGCCACCATCGAGGCCAGCATGACATTGCGCAGCGTGGCGAGGTCGCCGGTGCCGAGAATGACCTTGAGATGCGCATCGCCGCAGGCTTCGCGCATCGAGACGATCTCGTTGTAGAGCTCCTGCCACTTGGCGCCGAAGACCAGGCCGCGCGGGATGACGACGTCGATCTCGTCCGCGCCGTCGCGCACCGATGCCTCGATCTCCTGCAGGCGGGTCGACAGCGGCGCAAGGCCGTGCGGGAAAGCGGTGGAGACGGCGGCGACATGGATGCCGGTGCCGCGCACGGCATCAACAGCCGTCGCGACGAATGGATGATAGACGCAGACCGCCGCCGGGCGGATTTTTTCGCCCTCGATCCCAAGCCCCTCGACGATGTCGCGGCGGAACGGGTTGATCGCCTTGGCGCACAGGCGGCGGACGCGCTCTTCGGTGTCGTTGGAATTCAGCGTCGTCAAATCCATGCAGGAGACGGCGCGCAGCAGCCATGCCGCCTGGTTGTCGGCCTTGATCGAACGACGCTTGGTCAGGCTGGCGACGCGGCGCTCCAGCGCCGAGCGATTGACCGAGCGCACCGATTCCATGAAGCCGAGATCGAGCCGCATGCCGGTGTTGCGGGCGATGCCATGCGATTGCGGAACGGGCGTGTTGGCTGCGGCACGCGCCGGCAGCGGCGTGACCTTGGACCCGCCGAGATCGGCTTCGCGGATTGTGCTGCTCATCTCCTGCCCTTTCGCTCGACGATTTTACGTCGTGGTGCGTGTCGTTGCTCCCGGACCGCACGGCGGCTTTAGGCGACGCACACCGAAGATAGCCCGTGAAGCATCGCTTCACGAGTCCTTCAAGCGGTCATAGCGGAAAAAGGCGGCGAAAGCAGCTGAATCTGACCGCATGGTCAAAATTCCAATCGAGAAGCAGGCGCCGAGGCGCCTGCTGATGTCAGCCGACGAAAGCGCGCTCGACGACGAAGGTCGAGGGATGGCTGAGCGAGCCCTCATGGAAGCCGAGGCTTTCGGCCATTTCCTTGACGTCCTTCAGCATATGCATCGAGCCGCAGATCATGATGCGGTCCGTCTCCGGATTGAGCTTCTCGATGCCGAGGTCGGCGTAGAACTTGCCCGAGCCGATCAGCGCCGTGATGCGGCCCATGCGCGCCGATTCTTCGCGGGTCGTCGAATTGTAGAGGGTGACGCGGCCGCCGGTCAGTTCGCCGATCAGGGGATCGTTCTCGAGCGCGGCCACCAGTTCCTGGCCATAGGTCAGTTCGGCATTGTCGCGGCAGGTGTGGGTCAGGATGACCTGATCGAATTTTTCGTAGGTATCGGGGTCGCGCAGAAGGCTGGCGAAGGGCGCAATGCCGGTGCCGGTCGAGATCATGAACAGGCGCTTTGCCGGGGTCAGCGCGTCGACAACCAGCGTGCCGGTCGACTTCTGGCGCATGATGACGGTGTCGCCGACCTGGATCTTCTGCAGTTCGGAGGTCAGCGGACCATCCGGCACCTTGATCGAGAAGAATTCCAGCTCCTCGTCCCAGGCCGGGCTGGCGACCGAATAGGCGCGGTACACCGGCTTTTCGGCATTGGGCAGACCGATCATGACGAACTCGCCGGAGCGGAAGCGCAACGACTGCGGGCGGGTGATGCGGAACGAGAACAGGCGGTCGGTGTAATGCTTCACCGAGACGACGGTTTCGGCATAGACATTGGCCGGAATCGGGAACTGCAGCGGACGGGCGCCGGCGGTGTTGAGTGCGGATGTGGTGTTCATCGATCCAACTCTGTCTTGCCCAAGCCACTACGCGGGCGCCAAACCGTTTCCTGCGCGCCCAGACCCTTCAGGTCCCGGCGTGCCGTTCACACACTCCAAAGCAGTGAGCTCTTGTGTCCCAAATTTATTAGTATACAAACGATATTTGTGTCAAGATACCACGCTAAAACAGCTTTCCAAACTGCGGCATATTCGTAGTTCCGCCATTTCGGATTTCGACAATGAAAGAGAATTTTTCGGTGCAACAACCGGATTCCCTGGGTCACGTCGTTGCCGGCATCGATGTCGGCGGAACCTTCACCGACCTCATTTTGATCGACGGCAAAGATGGCGGAAAGGTGCATATCGCCAAGACGCCCACCACCGTCGACAACCAGGCTTTCGGCGTGGTTTCAGCGCTCGGCGCCACCGGCTTTGCCATAGACGGCATCGACCTCATCGTGCATGGCACGACCACCACCACCAATGCGGTTCTGGAACGCCGGCTGGCGAAAACCGGCATGATCACCACGCGCGGTTTTCGCGACGTGATCGAGCTTGGCCGCCGCACACGGCCGCAGCCCTACGGCATGACCGGAAGCTTCGTTCCGATCATCCCGCGCGATCTCCGGCTCGAAGTGTCGGAGCGCGTCGAGGCGTCGGGCGCGGTGCGCACGCCGCTCGACGAGGCCGAGATGCGCGACGCCGTGAAGACGCTGATCGGGGCCGGCTGCGAGTCCCTGGTCATCCATTTCCTGCATTCCTACGCCAACCCTTCGCATGAGCGGCGCGCGGCCGAAATCGCCGCCGAGCTTTGGCCGAACGGCTACATCACGACTGGCCATGCGCTGCTGTCGGAAGCCCGCGAATTCGAGCGCGGGGTGACCGCCGCGGTCAACGCCTCGGTGCAGCCGATCCTCGAGCGTTATGTCGAGCGGCTGCGCAAGGAATTGGCTGCCAAGGGCTATGCCCGCGACTTCCTGATCATGAACGGCAATGGCGGCATGATCTCGGCCCGTTTCGTCACCCGCGAATCGGCCAAGACCGTGATGTCCGGCCCGGCCTCCGGCGTCATCGCCGCCGCCTATACGGGCAAGCGCGCCGGCTTTGAAAACCTCGTCACCTACGACATGGGCGGCACCTCGACCGACGTGGCGCTGATCCGGAATGCGGAGCCCGCCGTCTCGAACGAGATCGAGATCGAATATGCGATGCCGATCCATGTGCCGATGGTGGCGGTGCATACGGTCGGTGCCGGCGGCGGCTCCATCGCCCGGGTCGATGCCGCCGGGCTGATCCAGATCGGCCCGGAAAGTGCCGGCGCCAATCCCGGCCCGATCTGCTACGGCCGCGGCGGCCTGGAGCCGACCATCACCGACGCCAATCTGGTGCTCGGGCGGCTGGCGCCGAAGAAGCTGCTGGCGGTCGAAAATCCGGTCACCGTCGAGCGCGTCACCGGCATCTTCGAAGACAGAATAGGCAAGGCCGCCGGCCTCTCCGGCGTCGAGGCGGCGGGCGCGGTGCTGCGCCTCGGCAACATGAAGATGGCCGGCGCCATCCGCATGGTCTCGGTGTCGCGCGGCCATGATCCGCGCGATTTCGCGCTGTTCGCCTTCGGTGGCGCCGGACCGTTGCATGCCTCCGCGCTGGCGCGCGAACTCGGCCTGCCCCGCGTGCTGGTGCCGGCCCGTCCGGGCATCACCAATGCGCTCGGCTGCGTCGTGGCCGATCTGCGTCACGACTTCGTCAACACCATCAACCAGCCGGTCGCCGTGCTCGATGAAGCCCGGCTTCGCGAGGTGCTGGAACGTCACCGCGGGGAAGGCGAGGAACTGATCGGCAAGGAAGCGGTGAAGCCGGAAACGATCCGCGTTACGCACTCTGCCGACATGCAGTTTGTCGGCCAGACCCACATCATCAACGTGCCGTTGCCGTCTTCATCGGTGACAAGGCAGGAGTTGCAGGCGCTGTTCGAAAAAGCCTATTTTGCCCGCTTCAAGGTCGAGTTGCCGGAGATCCGCGCCAATCTGGTCAACCTCAACACGTCGGTGACGGGCGTGCGGCCGGCAATCGACCTGTCACGGCTGATCGACCCGGCCGGACGTACAAAGACGCTAGACGAGGCGCTGCGCGAAACAAGGCCTGTCTGGTACGCAGGACGCTGGCACGATACGCCGATATACGCACGCGAAAAGCTGCCGCCCGATGCCGTCATCGAAGGGCCGGCGATCCTCGAACAGATGGATGCGACCACCGTGCTCGAACCCGGCGACCGCGCAAGATCGGACGCCGACGGCAACATCATCATCGACATTGGCGAGGCCTGAGATGCAAAAGCTCGACGCCATCACGCTTTCGGTCCTGCAGGCAGCCTTGCAGCAGGTCTGCGACGAGATGGATCTCACTTTCTCCCGCGCGGCCTTCTCGCCTGTCATCGCCGAAGCCAATGACCGCTCCGACGGCATCTACTCGGCCGTCGACGGTTCGTTGATCGCACAAGGCAGCCAGGGCCTGCCGGTGTTCGTCGGCGTCATGCAGTATTCGACCAGGACGGTGATCGAGATGATCGCCAACGGCCGTTGCCTGTCGCCGGAACCCGGCGACATCTACGTCGTCAACGATCCCTATCTCGGCGGCACGCATCTGATGGACGTGCGCTTCGCCATGCCGGTCTACCGCGACGGCAAGATATTTTGCTGGCTATCGAATACCGGCCACTGGCCCGATATCGGTGGCTCGGTGCCGGGCGGCTTCTCCGCTTCCGCGACCGCCGTCGAGCAGGAAGGCCTGCG
Source organism: Mesorhizobium sp. P170090 (assembly GCF_057786115.1). Lineage (NCBI taxonomy): Bacteria > Pseudomonadati > Pseudomonadota > Alphaproteobacteria > Hyphomicrobiales > Phyllobacteriaceae > Mesorhizobium > Mesorhizobium sp. P170090. The sequence continues at coordinate 1,139,971 of NZ_JBYNWH010000001.1, read as the reverse complement.
GCTGCCGCCGGTCAAGCTGTTCAAGAAGGGCGTGCTGGACACGGAAATCTACGCCATCATCTGCTCCAACATCCGCGTCGCCGACCAGCGCATCGGCGATATAAGAGCGCAGGCCGCCGCATTGCTGATCGGCCAGGACAGGCTCAATGGAATCCTGAATCGTTACGGGGACGAAACCGTCGTCGGGGCGATCGCCGAACTGCGTCGCCGCGCCGCCGAGCAGATGCGCGCCAACATCTCCGCCATTCCAGACGGCACCTATAGCTCGAAGGCCTTTGTCGACTCGGACGGCGTGGTCAACGAGCCGCTGACCATCGCGCTCGCCGTCGAGAAGCAGGGCGACACGCTGACCTTCGATTTTACCGGCTCGTCAAAACCATGCGCGGGGCCGATGAACAGCGTGCTGGCGACGACATTGTCGTCGGTCTATCTCGCCATGCGCCATATTTTCCCTGATGTGCCGATCAGCGCCGGCGCTTTCGAGCCGCTGATCGTCAAGCGGCCGGAAGGCACGTTCCTCGACGCCAAATACCCGCGTCCCGTCTCCGGCTGTGCGGCTGAAGTCTCGCAGCGCATCGCCGAGGCGGTGTTCGCGGCGATGGTGCAGGCGCTGCCGGAAAAGGTGACGGCCGCGCCCGCCGGCTCCAGCGGCAATTTCGCGCTGGGCGGCAACGATCCGGCGCGCGGCCGCGACTATGTGATGTATCAGATCTCCGGCGGCGGCTATGGCGGCAATTCCGGCCATGACGGCCTGACCAATGGCTGCTCGACCATCGGCATTTCGAAATCGCCGCCGGTCGAGATCATGGAGCAGGCGTTTCCTGTGCTCTACCGCCACTATGCCTTGCGCGAAGGCTCGGGCGGCGCCGGCAAGCAGCGCGGCGGCTTCGGCCTCGCCTATGAGGTCGAGATCTTGCGAGGCGAAGCGCGCGCGTCCTTCGTCATGGACCATGGCCGTTTCGGCCCGCAAGGCGCGCTCGGCGGCAGGGACGGCGCGGTCAACACGGTGACCGTGTTCCGCGCCGGCGAGGCACATGTGCCGCCGCATCTGTCCAAGGAGCAGGACATCGCGCTCAAGGCCGGCGACCGCGTGCGCGTCGGCACGCCGGGCGGTGGCGGCTATGGCGATCCGCGTCAGCGCGACCCGAAACTGGTCGCCGAAGACATCAGGCTTGGTTACTACACCGATGAACAAGCCAAAGAGCTGTTCGGAACCTGACAGCCGACACGCCCGAGCCGCGTCAGGTCTGCAGCTTGGCCTTCAGCGCATCGGCGAATTTTTGCGCGATCTTCTTGAAGCCGGCGGGATCGGGATGCAGTTCGTTGGCCCAGTCGGCCACCTTCAACGTTCCCTGCGTGTCGACCAGATGGAAATTGTTGTTGGGATCGTCGGCCAGGCGCTTTACCACATCGCGGAACGCCGCCAGCGCGTCGTGAACGATGACCGTGCCCTTGGCGACCGTCCAGTTGCAGAAATCGAGCGACGGTTTCAGCCACGGGCCGACACAGGACGGATGCGCTCCGTTCGGGATCGGGAAATCATAGCAATGGCCAAAGATCGGCACGCCTGGCGCGACGCGGTCGCGCAGCGCGAACAAATCGAGATAGCAGGCCTCGACCATGCCGAGCGCCTTGGTGAAGCGGTTCTTGTTCAGCCCGGGGGCGTGGCCGTCATTGAAGTCGAGGAAGATGCAGAACTGGTCGCCGGCAATGTCGTTGCCACCGGCAGAGAACAGGATGGCATCGGGCTTGCCGTCCAGCCAGTTGGCCTTGTTGCGCAGGGCGGCGATCATGCGCTGCTGCTTGGGCAGCGACATCTCGTCGGTCGCCGCATCGCCATGATGGGCAAGGTTGAGGATGGTCGGCGGCATCGAGCCGATGCGGCGCAGCTGCGCGATCACGTCGGTGTCGACGAACGGAAAGCCGTTGCCGGTGAGCGGATAGTCGAACCAGGAATCGCCCTGCGCTAGCATCACCAGCGGCCGGTTGGCGACGGCCGCCTCGAGATTGCCGGCGCTTTCCCTTGCGGTTTCGAGCCGCTCGATGTTGGCCTGGTGAACCTTGATGCGCTTGGCGATGTCGTCGTCTATGCGCCGCTGCGCGGCTTCCTGCACGAATTCCTGCTGGTCCATCCCCAGGTCCCTCCCACGACCGTCTACTTCCAGCTGAGCATGCGCCCATGTCCATGATCGGTCTGTAATTTAGATCACAGTAAGATTCCTGGGGAAGGACGGCTTGCCGCGCCGTGATCGCCGCAGAGCATGTCGTTTCCGTCTCCGTGGGGCCTGCAAAAGACCATAGACTTCTATCCTTGTTTTCGCGCAATTCCGGACGGGAAACCGCCAACACCTTCCCTGGAATTGCTTAGTCAACGGAGATCAGGAACATGCGTCTTTTCGGTCGTTTCGTGCTTGCCGCTTCCGCCGCCCTGCTGCTTGGGACCGGTGCTGCCTCCGCCGAGAAACTCAGGATCGGGACCGAGGGCGCCTATCCGCCCTTCAACTATGCCAATTCGGACGGCACGCTGGGCGGCTTCGACATCGACCTCGGCAAGGCGCTGTGTGCCGAGATGAAGGCCGAGTGCGAATTCTCCGTGCAGGATTTCGATGGTTCCATTCCGGCGCTGCAGGCCGGCAAGTTCGACGCCATCATCAACATCACCATCACGCCGGAACGGGCCGAGAAGGTCGAGTTCACCCACAAATATTACCAGACGCCGCCGGCCATCGCCGTGCCGAAGGATTTGACCATCGCCGGCACATCGCCGGACGATCTGAAGGGCAAGGTGCTGGGCGTGCAGAGCGCAACCATCCACCAGAATTTCGCCGAGCAGAAATACTCCGGCTCGACCGTGAAAGCGTATCCGACCGGCGACGACGCCCGCACCGACATGGCCAATGGCCGGCTCGACGCGATGATGGATGGCTCGATCATCCTGACCGAATGGCTGAAGAAGCCCGATGGCGCCTGCTGCAAATTGCTCGGCACGCTGACCGCCGATCCGGCCATTCATGGACCCGGCGTCGGCATCGCCCTGCAAAAGGGCAACAAGGAACTGGCCGACAAGTTCAATGCCGCCATCGACGCCCTGCGTGCCAACGGCAAGTACAAGGAAATCAACGACAAATACTTCTCGTTCGACGTTTACGGAAGTTAACCCCTTCACCGCTCCTACCTCGGCAGCGCCATCAGGCGCTGCCGTTTTCATGAGATGACGGAGAAGTTTCTTGGTTGAGCGGCGCTCCCCTTTCTACACCAGCATCGTTGGCCTCGGCGCCACGATGGGCCGGGTCGGCGGCGACTTCGTCTCGGCCAAAACTTATTCCGGCATCGCCGACGAGCATCTGAACACGCGCAAGAATGTCGGCGTGCAGGATCTCAGCACCATGGGCAAGATGGACATCAAGGGGGCGGAAGCCGAGGCGCTGGTCAACCACATAATCGCCAACGATGCGGCCGCGATGAGCCCCGGCCAGGTGCGCTATTCCACCGTCTGCCGCGACGATGGCGGCATCATGGACGACCTCACCGTGTTCCGGCTGGCGCCTGAGCATTTCATGCTGGTGACCGGCTCGGTCAACCGGCTGAAGATGCTGCCCTGGCTGCAACATCATGCTGAAGCGCGAAAGGCCTATGTCACCGACATCACGGCGGCCGTCGCCTTTCCGACGATACAGGGGCCGCGTTCACGCGAGCTGCTGAAAGCACTGGTTTCGGATGCCGATCTCGATGAGTTGAAACGCTGGGCGTTCACTTCAGGGCGCGTCGGCGAGACCAAAGTCCTGATCTCACGCACCGGGGTGACCGGCGAGCTCGGCTTCGAACTGTTCGTGCCGGCGGACGAGGCCACTTCCGTCTGGGACGCGCTGATGCGGACCGGTAGCGATTTCGGCCTGAAGCCATACGGCGTGCTGGCCATGTTCACGCTCGGGCTGGAAAAGGCCTATCCGGCGCATGGCATCGACATGGACGAGAGCCGTACGCCCTTCCATGTCGGGCTCGATCGCTGGATCAAGTTCGACAAGGGCGAGTTCATCGGCCGCGAGGCATTGCGCACAATTCGCGACAAGGGGCTCGACGAACGCTGGACCGGGCTGATTCTCGACGGTGACAAGCCGGCCGCGACGGATGCCAGGGTTTTCGCCGACGGCGAGGATGCCGGCGTCGTCACCTACAGCGATCACGGCTATTCCTTAGGCAAAGTTCTGGCGACGGCGCATTTGCGGCTGCCGTTCACCGCCATCGGGACCGAACTCAGCATCGACATTGACGGCAAGCCGACCCGCGCGGTGGTGGCGCCGATGCCATTCTTCGATCCTGAAGGCGCTCGGCTGCGGGCCTAAATCAGGCTAACTTCGCTAGCAGCCGCATAAACGTGGCCGCTTCCTTGGCCGTCAGCGGCGCCAGTGTCTCCTGGGTGATGGCGCGGGCCAACGGGATCAGCCGTTCGATCGCCTCGCGTCCCTCTGGCGTGAGACTGACCAGCAGGCGCCTTTTGTCGACCTCATGCTTGGTCAGGTCGACCAGGCCACGCGCCTTCAGCCGATCGATCACGCCCTTGACGGTCGCCGCATCCATGGCGATCAGCGTTCCCAACTGGTTCTGCGAGGTCTCGCCGACATCGTGCAATTTGGCGAGCGCTGCGAATTGCGGCGGCGTCAGGTCGCTGATCTGGGCGGCAAAGATCGAGACATGGCGCTGATGCGCCTTGCGCAGGATGAAGCCGACCTGCTCCTGCAGGCGGTAGTCATGATCGTCAGGCTCTTCGGCCTCGACCAGTTTCAGAAGATTGTCACCGCCGCTCATCGCAAGCCGTCCCAAGCCTTGATATCGCCAACCGCGAGGCCGCCCATACGGTCGTGCACGCGCGGGCCGCAGCTCATCGCGAGGCAGAACAGGATTTCGTCGGCACGCGGCCCGTCGCTGATGCCGACTTCCATGGCGTCGAAATGGCTGCGGACATAGGCAGCGTTGGTGTGGCCGAGCGGCACGTCAAGCCGCGAGCCGAAGGCGCCGACCTTGGTTGCCGACGGCACGATCGCCTTGGCGTCGCCGAGCCGCTCGCGCATGGCGTAGCCGCCAGGAACGTGCCACAGCGCGCCGTGCTCCAGCTCCCCCGACGAGCCGACAATGGTGCCCTTGCCGTAGGCGTCGATCTGCTTGATGTCGCCGCCCAATGCGGCAATGAGCTTGCCGGTGAGCAGCAGGCCGAGCGGCTTCAGATCGTCCATGGCGCTCTGCAGTTCTTCGACGTAGCGGCCGGCGAACGGGTTCTTCACCAAGGCCACGGCTGCAGCGCGGCGGCGCGGCAGAGCAGCGACCGGCCCGCCATCGTGAAAGATCTCTTCGGTCAGAACCGCGATTTTGCGGATCGGAAACTCAAGCATGGGCAACTTCCTTCCCTGGATTTTTGTTGGGCGCGGCAAGCGCCATGGAACCACTGATGCGCGCTTCCCCACCTAGAAACAGCGCCGATGCGGCAATCAGGCCGCGCCGGCGAAAATCTTCGGCGACGGCAAGGCCATTGTCCAGCGCCCGCTCCACATCGCCACGCACGAGCATGCCGACGGCTTGTGTCACCAGCCGTGCACCGAGATCGCTGTCGGGCGCCAGTTCTTGCGCGGCAATGCGCTTGATGGCGGGATTGCCGGGCAGGTCGACGGCGTTGGCGATGAGTGTCGCCGCCGCATCGGCCTCGGCGCCGGTGCGGGCCAGCACGGTGACGGCGTCGGCAATGCCAAGCGAGAACGAACGGCCGCGCCAGCCGCTGGTGGCGACGCCGCGCACGCCGTCCGCCGAGCGAATGGTGAGGCGGTCGGCCATGCCGTTGCCGGTGCCGGCGATCGCCAGGTTCATCGACTGGCCCTTGCCGATATGGAGGGCGCTGTCGCCGCCATTGTTGACATAGGCCCGGTCGAGCTTGCGACCGGCAAGCAATGCCGAGAGCATTTCGTCGGCTACCGATCCGGCGACGGCGGCCATCGGCGTGATGAAGCATTCCGCCAAGGGCATGACGGCTGCTTCCATGCGCCGCGCCGTCGGGCCGGCGAAGGTGCGCGGCGCCAGGAAAAATGCCGGCAGCCGCAATTCGGGAAGCTCCTCGACCAACTCGATCAGGATCGTCTGGAAGCGCTCGATCGCCTGCTCGTAGGCGGCACGACACTCATCCGCCTCGCCAAAGGCCTGGACGATCAGGTCGATCGGCCCGTGGTTGAGATGCAGCCGCTTGCCGTCCTGCAGCCAGTTGACCTGCGGGCGTTGCATCACCCGGCCCCATTCGAGCCGGCGCGGCGCAATTGCGCCAGCGGCGGCCATGGGTTTTGAGCCTCGGCGGCTGAACCGCGACGCGGGTTGAGATACTCGCCGCCTTTGGCAACGATATCCTCGACGCTTCGTATCTCGGCCTCGTAGCCGCCCAGCCGGACATAGTCGTCGCGACGCAGCGTGAATTCGATCGGCGCCACCAGTGCCGGGGTCGGGACATAACCGAACGCGCCTTCCGGCACGCGCATGACGTCGACCATCAGCGTGATGCCGCCGCCCGGCCAGACATAGACCGGCGCGCCGCCAACGGTAACATAGGTCTTCAAGCCCTGCACCGAGCGGGTGAGATTGACCGGGTTTTCGGTGACGCCGGCGCGCAGCGAACCGCCGGCGCCGCCGATGAACAGCACGGTGCAGAGCGCCGGCTCGCAATTGTCCTCGATCAGGCCGACCGATTTCTGCAGCCGCTCGGGGAACGGTTTTTCAACCGGCTTCAACTCGTCGTCGAGTTCGTAATAGGCGAACTGCTCGCCGGTGGTCGACACCATCAGCAGCGACAGGCCGGGGCGGGCGCCCTTCTTGGCGTTCCATCCGCCGAGGATCGACAGCGGGTCGGAAATCGAGGTGCCGCCCCAGCCAAGGCCGGGCTCGGAGACCTTGAAATAGCGGCCCGGCGTCGAGCGGCGGCCGATGATCTTGATGCCGGTGTCCTGCCAGCCCAGCACCTTGCCGGCCTGATGCTCGGAGACAACGCCGGTGATATGGTCGTCGACCACCACCACCTCGTCGACTAGGCCGCGCCATTGCGTGGCGAACATGCCGATCGTGGCCGAGCCGCAGCCGACCCGCATACGGTGTTCCTGCTTGCCGTCGATGACAGGTGGTTTGCCGGCTTCGACGATGATGGTGGCGCCGCCATCGATGGTCAGTTCGACCGGCTTGCGATTGCACAGACTGAGCATCGCGTCGCAGGTTGCCCGGCCTTCGGCCTTAGAGCCACCGGTCAAATGATGCACTCCGCCGAGCGACAGCATCTGCGAGCCGTATTCGCCTGTCGTGACGTGGCCGATCGGCTCGCCTTGCGCGCGCACGATTGCCGTTTCGGGACCGAGATGGCGGTCGGTGTCGATCTTCACCTTGACGCCGCAGTACGAAAAAATGCCTTCGGTGACCACGGTCACCAGATCGACCCCCTCGACCTCCTGGCTGACGATGAAGGGAGCCGGCTTGTAGTCGGGATAGGTGGTGCCGGCGCCGATTGCAGTGACGAAGCGGCGGCCGGTGTTGACCAGTTCGCCGTCCCATTGCTCGCCCTCGGCAGTGAAAGGCACGACCGCGGCGCCGCTCTCTGCCGCATGGTCGAGGATGGTCAGCGGGTCCATACGCACGATGCGGCCACCGACATTGCCGTAGCGGTCGCAGGCGCCGGTGCGGCCATCGGCGATGTAGCACATCACCGGACAGGCATCGCAGCGGATCTTTTCCGCCACCAGCTTTTCGCCCGGATCGTGGGTTTCGAAGCGTTCGGCAAGCTCGCTCATCGGCGTGCCTCCTTGTCGCGGATGCCATCTTTTTCGCGGATGGCGGCGCGGATGCGCGCCGGCGTCGCCGGAACCTTGGTGATGAGAACGCCGGTGGCGTGGCGTATGGCGTTGAGGATGGCGGGTGCGGTCGGGATCAGCACATGCTCGCCCAGGCCCTTGGCGCCGAACGGTCCCTCCGGATCGGGAACCTCGATCAATATGTGCTCGATCTCAGGCACATCGCCGATGGTCGGGATGAGATAGTCGTGCAAATTCTCGGTGCGACCGGGGATGTATTCCTCCATCAGCGCCATGCCGATGCCTTGCGCGATGCCACCTTCGATCTGGCCTTCGACCAGCAGCGGGTTGATAGCCTTGCCGACATCGTGCGCGGCGGTGATTTTCAAGAGCTTCACCGTGCCGAGCTTGAGATCGACTTCGAGTTCGGCGATCTGCGCGCCATAGCCATAGACGGCGTAAGGCTTGCCCTGGCCCTTGGCATCGAGCGGCAGCGTCGGCGGATCGTAGGTCTCCTCGGCGCGGAAGACGAAACCGCCCGCATCGACATCGAGGGCGGGGAGATCGATGCGCCGAGTGGCTTCGCCCTCGCGAATGACGATCACCGGACCGTCCAATTGCAGGGCAGCTTTCTCCGAGACATTGGCAAAACGCAGGATCTTTTCGCGCAAGGCGCGGCCGGCTTTTTCGGCCGCCTTGCCGGTGACAAAAGTCTGGCGCGAGGCCGATGTTTTGCCGGCGTCCGGGCTGATCGCGGTGTCGGCGCTTCTCAGCTTGAATTTTTCCAGCGGCAGGCCGAGTGCGTCGGCGCAGATCTGGGCGATGACGGTGTTGGAGCCCTGGCCGATATCGACGGCGCCCTGGTGCAGGATGACGTCGCCGTCTGGCGAGATACCGACCCTTATGGTCGACGGATTGGGCAGCGAGGTGTTGCCGCAGCCATACCAGCAGGACGCGATGCCGACGCCGCGCCTTTTGCTCGTATTGGCATTGTTGAATGTATCTGCGTCGACCTTCGCGCGAGCCCAATGCGGCCGCAAGGAGTCGAGGCACTCGAAGATACCGACTCCCGACTCCAGTCGCTGTCCGGTAACCGTTTCGGATCCGTTCCGAAGGCAGTTTCTCAGGCGAAAATCGAGCCGGTCCATGCCGAGCTTGCCGGCAAGCTCATCATAGAGCGTTTCCTGCATGATCGTCGCCTGCGGCACGCCGAAGCCACGGAAGGCGCCGGAAATCGGCCCGTGGGTGTGGATGGCGCGGCCTTCGGCGCGGTAATTCGGCGTCGCATAGGGACCGGAGGCATGCACCGGCACGCGGTTGGCGACAGTCGGCCCCCAACTGGCATAGGCGCCGGTGTTGAAATCGCCGGAAAAGATCATGCCGGTGACATGGCCTTCGGCGTCAGTGCCGATGGTCGCCTTCATCTCGGCGGGGTGGCGCTTGGTGGTCGACATCATCGATTCGGTGCGGGTGTAGGCAAGCGCCGCCGGCCGGCCGGTTTTCAGTGCCACAAGGCCGATGAGCGGCTGCAGCGACACGTCGAGCTTCGAGCCGAAGCCGCCGCCGGTCGCGGTCGGCACGATGCGCACCTTGTCGACGGCAAGACCGAGCACCTTTGCCGTTTCGTCACGGTCCATATAGGGGGCCTGGGTGCAGGCGACGACGACCAGCGTGTCGCCGTCCATGTAGGCATGGCCGGCTTCCGGCTCGATATAGGCGTGCTCGACATAGGAGGTGTCGATGGCACCGGACACCGTGTAAGCAGCCTCGCCAAGCGCCGTCTCGGGGTCGCCGCGCTCGACAAAGCCCTTGGTCAACAAATTGGCCGGGCGGTTCGCGTGGATGAGCGCAGCCCCTTCTGCCTGCGCGTCGCCGGGCTGCAGAAAATGCGGCAGCTCGGTCCAGCGGACCGGGAAATCCTGGAGGTCGAGATCGAGCATGGCCTCGCGCTCGCCGGCGACCAGCGCCACTGCCTCGCCGCGCAGCCGCGCAAAGCCTTCGGCCAGCGCCGGCTGGTCGGCAAACGGACCGATGACGCCGAAACAGTTTTTTCCCGGGATGTCGGCGGCGGTGAAGACGCCGGCGATGCCGGGATGCGACTTCACCCAGCCCTCCAGGTCGCCGAAGGCGAAGCCGGCATGATAATGCGGCGAGCGGACCACCAGCACAGCCAGCGCATCGGCGGGAAAGGCATCGCCGCCGAATTTTTCAGCGCCGGTGATTTTTGGCACGCCGTCGAGCCGGACCGGGGAGGCGCCTACAGCATTCCCTGTGGTTGGCATTCTACGTTCAAAGTTGAATTCCAACGAATGACGTTGGCGCTGCCCCTCACCCTTACCCTCTCCCCGTGAAGAACGGGGAGCGGGGAGCGTCGGCGCTGGAGCACTTCCCTTCTCCCCGTCACTATACGGGGTGAGGGTGCCGGCAGGCGGATGAGGGGCAGCGCCGTCGGTCGACGTCTCGAACCGTCCCGCATCCATCACTGCCGCGATGATCTTTCTGTAGCCGGTGCAACGGCAGAGGATGCCGCCCAGCGCATCCTGCACCTCGGTCTCGGTCGGATTCGGCGTGCCATCCAGCAGCGCCGTTGCCGCGACCAGCAGCGCCGGCGTGCAGATGCCGCATTGCGCGGCGCCATGCGCCAGGAAGGACGCCTGCAGAGCCGAGAGCCGGCCATTGGCGAGGCCTTCGACGGTCGTTACGGACGTCCCGGCTGCGGAGGCCGCCGGCATCAGGCAGGCGCAGACGGCGTCGCCGTCGACCAGCACCGTGCAGGCGCCGCAATCGCCGGCATCGCAGCCAACCTTGGTGCCCGTCAGCTGCAATTCGTCGCGCAAAACCTGCGACAGACGGCGCAGCGGCGGCACATTGACCGAGACGGCGGCGCCATTGACGGCGAAGGCGATCTCGGCGCGATCGAGGCCGACGCCCGGCACGAGGTCGGGCAGGGCTTCAATCATCTCGGAGTGGCTCATGCCGCCACCATGCTGTTGTCGTTCGTCAGTCCGCAAGCCCCCAGCACGGCGCGGGCGACAAGCTCGCGCGCTGCGTCGAGCCGGTATTCGGCGCTGCCGCGCACGTCGGCAATCGGCGAGAGCTCGGCCATCGGCGCGGACAGGAGCGCATCGGCGAGTGCCGGGCCGACAGGCTTGCCCACCAGCACGGCTTCGACAGCGGCGAGCCGCCTGGCGACGGCCGAGCAGGACCCGACCGCGACAGCGGCTTCCATGACTACGCCATCCTCGGCAACGAGGCGCGCCGCCACCATGGCGATGGAGATGACGAGGTAGCGCCGCGCACCGAGCTTGACGAAGGCCGACGTGCCGGTGGCCCTGGGCTTCGGCACCCGGATGGCGGTAACCAGCTCGCCCGGTAGCAGGGCGGTGCGGCGGTTGCCGAGAATGAACTCCTGCAGCGGCAGATAACGCGTCGCGGTTGCAGAGCGCAGCTCGACCTCGGCGTCCAGCACCAGCAGTCCCGGAACGCCATCGGCGGCAGGCGAAGCATTGCAGAGATTGCCGGCGATCGAGGCGACATTCTGGATCTGCAGGGAGCCCACTTCGCGCGCGGCCTGCTTCAGCGCATCGAAAGCCGCCGGCAATGGATGGCGGACAAGGTCGGTCCAGGTGGTGCGGGCGCCCAAAACCCAATGGGTTTCGGTCTCGGCAATGCCGCGCAGCGAGACCAGGCCGTTAATATCGAGAACATTGTCGCGGAACGGTTTGGCGCCCTGCGCCGGATAGAAATCGGTGCCGCCGGCAAGCACGCGCCAGGCGCCCTCGCCCAGCAGAGCGAGCGCCTCGTCGAGCGTGGCGGGTTTCGCGTAACGGATCACGCTTTGCCTTCCAAAAAAATAGGCCTTCCCATTGGGACCTTCAAAAGGTGGGGTCTTCCCGAACCCCGCCAATGTCTGATCAGGCCAAATTCATTCGTATGCAAATGATATCAAGCTGGCGGAAATTGTCAAAGCCGGAGTTTAAGGGAACCCGGCCGCCATGCATTTGTTACGTCCGCGCACGATCCCCAAAAATCGGAATCGATTTTCGGAAAGGATCCTGCGCAAAGTAAAGTGCTACAGCGTCCTTTGCGCGTCCGAAGGGGACGCGCGGCGCTGTAGGAGGTTGACGCAGGCGGCCATCCGGTCGAGTTTCTGCATCCGGTCGCATCAGCGGCGTATTTCACTCGATCCCCCGTTCGAGACGTAGAAGAGGAGAGGCGCCATGGCCGACGAAGCGCTTGTTGTCATCGACCTGCAAAACGACTTCTGCCCCGGCGGCGCACTGGCGGTTGCCGGCGGCGACGAAATCGTGCCGCTGGTCAACGATCTGATCCGGCATGCCGAGCATGTCGTGCTGACGCAGGACTGGCACCCGGCCGGACATTCGAGCTTTGCCTCCAGCCATCCGGGGGCGCAGCCCTTCAGCGCAATCGAGATGCCCTATGGGCCGCAGACTCTGTGGCCCGACCATTGCATCCAGGGCAGCCTCGGTTCGGACTTTCACTCGGGGCTCGCCTGGACCAAGGCCGAGCTGGTGATCCGCAAGGGGTTCCGCCCCGATATCGACAGCTACTCCGCCTTCTTCGAGAACGACCACAAGACGCCGACCGGGCTCGCCGGCTACCTCAAGGAGCGCGGCATCGGCACCGTGACCCTGGTTGGCCTGGCGACCGACTTCTGCGTCGCCTTCTCGGCCCTCGACGCGGTCAAGCAAGGCTTCAAGACGACGGTGCGGCTCGACGCGTGCCGCGGCATCGATCTCAACGGTTCGGTCGAGGCGATGCTGAAGAGGATGCGCGATGCCGGGGTGAAGCTCGAAGACCCGATCTCGGAGTGACTGGATCGTGACGCATCGAGGGGGCTGCACACAGTTGGGGAAGGCTTTCGCGGCAGGTGTACTCGCTTCCGCTGTGTCTCCGCAAATGGCCTTCGCGGCCGAGGCCCGCGGTCTGCCCGATGCTGCCATGTCGCTGTCGTGGGCGCTGCCTTTCGCCGGCCTGCTGCTGTCGATCGCCACCGGACCGCTGCTGTTCCACCATGTCTGGGAGCATCATTACGGCAAGATCGCCGCCGGCTGGGCAGCGCTGGCGGTCATCCCGCTGATGGTTGCATTCGGCGTTCCGGTAGCCGGTGAAGCCGTGCTGCACACGCTGCTCACCGAATACATGTCGTTCATTATCCTGCTGTTCGCGCTCTACACCATTTCGGGCGGCATCCTTGTCGCCGGCAACATCCATGGCACGCCGCTGGTCAATGCCGGGCTGCTGCTCGTCGGGGCGATGCTGGCCTCGGTGATCGGCACCACCGGCGCCTCGATGATCCTGATCCGGCCGATGCTGCGCGCCAACGACAACCGGCAGTTCAACGCCCATGTCGTCATCTTCTTCATCTTCCTGGTGTCTAACATCGGCGGCTCGTTGACGCCCTTGGGCGACCCGCCATTGTTCGTCGGCTTCCTGCGCGGCGTCGACTTCTTCTGGACGTCGGCGAACCTCTGGCGCGAGACGCTGTTTACCGGCGGCCTGGTGCTGCTTGTCTTCCTGGCCATCGACATCATGCTGCATCGCCGTGAAGGCGGCGCGCCGAAGATCAAGGATCCGACGCCGGATACGAAGGTGCGCCTTCGCGGCCTGGCCAATCTGCCGTTGCTGGCCGGCGTCATTGCCGCGATCCTGCTTTCAGCTGCCTGGAAGCCGGGCGTGACTTTCTCCATCCTCGGCGTCGGCCTCGAACTGCAGAACCTGGTGCGCGATGCCATCATCCTGGCGCTCGCCGGGCTGTCGCTTGTCGTTTCCCTCAAGAGCCATCGCGAGGCCAACGGCTTCACCTGGGGCCCGATCGCGGAGGTGGCAAAACTGTTTGCCGGCATCTTCATCTGCATCGTGCCGGTCATTGCCATCCTTCGCGCCGGCCATGACGGCGCGCTGGCGCCGCTGGTGGCGCTGGTGACGTCACCCACCGGCCAGCCCAATGATCTCGCCTATTTCTGGCTGACCGGCGGGCTGTCGTCCTTCCTCGACAATGCGCCGACCTATCTGGTGTTTTTCGAACTCGCAGGCGGCGACGCGCGGCACCTGATGACGGAGGCGGCCTCGACGCTGGCCGCGATCTCGGCCGGCGCGGTGTTCATGGGCGCCAACACCTATATCGGCAATGCACCCAACTTCATGGTCTACGCCATCGCCCGACACCGCGGTGTGAAGATGCCGGGTTTCTTCGGCTACATGGCGTGGTCGGGCCTGGTGCTGATGCCGATCTTTGTGATTGCGGGTTTTTTGTTCTTTGCGTGATGCAAAGGGCGCTGGGCCCTTACCTACCCCGTGTGGGGAGGTCGGACCGAAGGTCCGGGTGGGGGTCGGTGCCGCCCCCACCCGGCTGCTTCGCAGCCACTTGCCGGGGCGAGCCACGGGTCTCGCCCGTCCTTCGGACCCCCACAAGGGGGAGGGTAAAGTCTATCCCACCCCTACATATCGGCGCACCGCCGACGGATCGGCGCGAAGCTGTTCGACATCGACGGTCTCGCGGTTGCGGCCGTTCTCGATGAAGCAGACGCGGTCGGCGACGGACAGCACGGCGTCGACGCGCTGTTCGACCAGAATGGTGGAGACACCTAGCTCACGCAGCTTCACCACCGTCTCGCGGATTTTGGCGATCATCGACGGCATCAGCCCCTCCGTCGGCTCGTCTAGCAACAGCACCTGCGGCTCCAGACAAAGCGCGCGGGCCATGGCCAACATCTGCTGTTCGCCACCGGACAAAGTGCCGGAGCGCTGCCGCAGCCGCTGGCGCAGCAACGGGAAGAGGTCGAGCACGCTCTCGCGCGTCGCTCTTCCCTTGCCGCGCGCCATCAGGCCGATCTCGATGTTTTCCGCCACCGTCATCTCGGCGAACAGCCGCCTGCCTTGCGGCACATAGGCGACGCCGGCCTTGGGCACCTCATGCGCCGGCAGGCCGGTCAACTCCTTGCCGGCGAGCCGGATCGAACCGGCGCTCGACCGAACCAGCCCCATGGTCGCTTTCAGCGTCGTCGTCTTGCCGGCGCCGTTGCGACCGAACAGGCACAGCACCTCGCCCTTGTTGAGCACGAGATCAAGACCGTAGAGCACCTGAACCTCGCCATAGAAGCAGTCGAGCCCGGAGATGGTCAGCGCTTCAGTCGTGTGGGTATCAGTTTTGGGGGCTTCGCTCATGCCGCCGTTCCCAGATAGGCTTCCTGCACCTGTGTGTTGGCGCGGACCTGTTCGGGCGTGCCTTCGGCCAGGATCCTGCCGGCGTTGAAGACGGTGATGCGGTCGGCCAGTTGCATGACGACAGGCATGTTGTGCTCGATCAAAAGCACGGTGGCGCTCTTGGCGATCTCGCGCACCAGGTCGATGAAATTGTCGATCTCGCTGTCGGCCAGCCCTTGCGTCGGCTCGTCGAGGATCAAAAGCCGCGGCTTCAGCGCCAGGCCCATTGCCACTTCCAGCAGGCGCTGATGGCCGTAGGAAAGCTGGCCGGCCGGCATATGGGCGCGGCCGGCCAGTCCGGTGCGTTCCAGCGCGGCCATGACGCCGGTGCGCACCGCACCTTTCGAGCGGGCATCGGTCAGCGTGCGCTGCACCGGCAGCGCGACATTATCGTAGGCAGAGAGGTTGGCGAAGACGCTGGTGATCTGGAAGGTGTAGGCGATGCCCCGGCGCACCCTGAGATAGGCCGGCTGGCTGGTGATGTCGGCGCCGTCGAAGACGATCATGCCGGACGATGGCTGAATGCGGCCGCTGACCAGGCTGACGAAGGTGGTTTTGCCGGCGCCATTGGGGCCGATGACGGCGCGGATCTCGCCCGGCATCAGCTGAAAATCGACACCGTCGACGGCGCGCAGGCCGCCGAAACTGCGCGCCAGGCCTTTGGTGGTCAGCAACGGCATCATGGGAGCCACCCGAGCCAGCGCTGGCGGATGGTGCCCAGAATGCCTTTGGGGAAAAACAGCACCAGCAGGATGAGCGCAATACCGACGATCAGGAGATAGGCGGAGGTGTAGCCGCTGGCGGTGTCGATGACATAGTACATGAACACCGTGCCGAGCAGCGCGCCCAGCGTCGTGGCGGCGCCGCCGAGCAGCACCCAGAGCAGCGGCAGGATGGAATACTGCACCGAGGCAAAGCTCGAGCCGACATAGCCGAACAGCAGCGCATAGGCCGCACCCGAGGCGGCGCAGATGGTGCCGGAGACGACGACGGCGATCAGCTTGTTGGAGAAGGTGTCGTAGCCCAGCATTTTCGTGCGCTCCTCGTTCTCGCGCACCGCGACCAGCACGCGGCCATAGCGGGAGCGGACGATGGCGAGGGTGATCAGCAGCACGACCGAGAACAGCGCCAGCGCGCTCATGTAGCGCACGGTCGGGTTGGTTAGGTCGAGCGATGTCGCGCCGAAGGCCAGAACCCGCGCCGGCTGCGGCACGACCAGACCCTGGTCGCCGCCGGTCCAGGCGGCGAAATAGAGGATGACGAGGTAAAACACCTGCGCGAACATCATGGTGACGATCATGAAGGCGACGCCGGTGGTGCGCAGCGCCAGCAGGCCGATCACCAGGGCCAGCAGCGCGCCGCAGGCGATGCCGGCGAGGAAAGCCAAAGGCACGCTCCAGCCGAGATGGATGACCGCGAGACCAGCGCCATAGAGCCCGGCGGCGAAGAACATGGCGTGGCCGAGGCTGAGCAGGCCGACATAGCCGAACAGCATGTTGTAGCCCATGGCGAACACCGCCAGCACCATGATGCGGGCCAGCAGGCCATGATGGTAGTCGGGCAGGACGAAGCTCAGCGCAAACAGTAGCGCGATGGCGCCGATATGCAATGCATACGCTTTTGCCGGCGAAGCTTCGCTCATCGCGGCGCCTGCCCGAACAGGCCTTGCGGCCTGAACACCAGCACCATGGCCACCAGCAGCGTGGCTATGATCTTGGCCAAAGTCGGCGAGAAGAACACCGAGATGATGCCATCGGACAGGCCGATCAGCACGGCGGCAACGACGGTGCCGCGCAGCGAGCCGAGGCCGCCGATGATGACGACGATGAAGGACAACAGCAGCGGGTCCTGCCCCATCAGGTAGTGCGCCTGACTGATCGGCACGATCAGCACGGCGGCGATGGCCGCCAGCATGGCGCCGAGCGCGAAGACGCCGGCATAGACGCGGGCGACCGGAATGCCGAAGGCCTGCGCCGTCTCGCTGTCATATTGGGTGGCGCGCATGATGAGGCCGATCTTGGTGCGCGTCAGCACCAGCCAGGTGGCGATGAGCAGAAGGGCCGAAGCGGCAATGATCGACAGCTTGTAGCCGGAATAGCCGAACCAGGGCAAAAGGATGCGGTAGCTGAAGGGCGGCTCCACCGGGCGGGCTTCCGGGCCATAGAAGCTCAACGCCAGCTGCTGGATGATGTAGAGCATGCCGATCGTGGCGACGATGGTGGCTTCCGGATTGTAATTGAGCCGCCGCAGCACAAGCCGCTCGGCTACCAGCGCAATGGCGCCGACAATCAGCGGCGCAATCACCAGCGCCGCCAGGAAGCCGAGCGTGGGATGGCCGGGTATCGCCGTCGAGATCGCCCAGGCCAGCACCGCGCCCAGCATGAAGAACTCGCCATGGGCGACGTTGACGACGCGCATGACGCCGAACACCAGCGACAGCCCAAGCGCCGTCAGCGCCAGCACGGCTGAGGTGACAAGGCCTTCGAGGGCGGCGAGGAGGAGATGGGGTCCGAAATGCATTCAGGGCGCCCTTACCCTCCCCTTGTGGGGAGGGTGACCGCGCAGCGGTCGGGTGGGGGTTGGGCACGGGCCGTCGCGACCCCCACCCCGTCTCGCAAGCTTCGCAAAAGTGCGAAGCTTGCGTGCCGACCCTCCCCACAAGGGGGAGGGTAAGGCGCCTCACAGCGCCTGCGTCGTATAATCCCCTTCGGCCTCGTAAAGCCCGTCCTCGATCTTGGTCTTGTGGACGACCTTCATCTTGCCGCCTTCGACCTTGGAGATGTTCTGGATGCCAAAACACTGGTGGATCTTGCCGTTGAAGGTCTTGGGGCCTTGCGGATGCTCCGGGCCTTCGGCGAATTCGGTCAGAGCCTCGGTCGCCTCGACCAGCTTGGCGCGGTCTTCCGGGCCCTTGTAGCCGGCATCTTCCATCGCCTTCTTGACGACATAGAGCGTCTCCCAGCAGCCGAACATGTGGGCGGCGGTGGAGACGTCCTTGGGGTCGCCAACGGCAGCCCCATTGTCGTCGATGCCGACAGCGGCGCGGTAGGCTTTCTGGGCGGCCGAGTCATTGGCCTGCGCATAGCGCGGCGAACCTTCCCAGAAATGGCTGCCGTCCAGGAATTCGAGGCCGGGGCTGTTGATGTCGGTGGCTTCGAGCGAATCGATGAAGCCGAACAGTTGCGGCCGGTTGGAGCCGTAGAACTCGCCGAGTTCCTTGACGAAGGTGAGCACGGCCGGGCCGACCATCACGTGGTAGATGACTTCGGTCTCGGCGGGTATCTGCGGGAAGTATTTCGTGAAAGACGACTCTGTCGGCGGGATGGCGATCTGGGCGATGACCTCGGCGCCTTGCGCCTTCAGCGCCGGCGGCAGGTAGTCGCGATGGTCGTAGCCGAAGGCGAAATCCGGGAAGATCTGCGTCACCTTCTTGCCGGCATTGGCCGCGATCCACGGCGCCATCGACTGGATCTGGCTCTTCACATCGGTGATGCCAGGCTGGAAGACGTAGCGGTTGAGCTTGGTCGAAGCGACGTGGTGGCCTTCGCTGACGACGAAATACGGGATCTTGTTTTCGCCGGCGGCCGGCGCCGAGCCGATCACCACATGCGAGAACAGCGTGCCGAAGACGATGTCGGTCTTGTGCTGGGTGGCGAACTTGCCGACCACCTCGGCGCCACGGCCGGGATCGGTGCCGTCATCCTCGATCACCAGTTCGACAGGCCGGCCGTTGATGCCGCCGGCGTCGTTGATCGCCTTGACCGCGGCGGCACTGGTCTTTTCATACCAGCGGCCATAGGCGGCGCCGATGCCGGTGCGGTGCGACTGGAAGCCGATCTTGATTGGCGCTGAACTCTGCGCCTGGCTGTAGCGGACGAAGCCGGGCGCGAGCGTCAGCCCGGCGCCGGCGGCGAGACCTTTCAGCGCGGTGCGGCGGCTAAGGGTGGATTTGGAGAGATCGAAAAACCCATTCTTGTCAGTCACGGCAGTTCCCCTGTTTTTGAGTTTTGACTGTCTGTAACGAGGCAAGGCCACTCCCTTGCAGGAGGGGCAGAAATTGCATGTGTACAAACTAAATCACCAAAGCACAGAGCTTGCAAGCGGGCTTTCCGCAAAGGCATGTGGATCAGCTTGTCTCATCCGGCCGTCGGCGTGGCAAGCAACCACAGGCCGAAGATCGTGTAGGCAATCATCAGCATGGTGAGCGGCAACTGGCTGAGGGCGGCGCGCGATGGCACCTGGTGCAGTCGCCAGGCCAGTCCATGGGCAACGAGCACCGCCAGCATGTGCCCGGCGATGATGATGCCGGCCTGCAGGTTCCACAGCCACCAGGCGGAGTCGGCCCCGGCGACGATACCGGCCTCGATCTGCATGTCGGCGGCGCCGAACAGGTTCCATCCCAGCGCGAACGGGTCGGACAGAGCGGCGATCGCATACTGGCCGTCGACCAGCAGCGCCGTCAGATAGTGCGCGACATGATAGGCGAGCGCGATCGGTACGATCGACCAGACCAGCAGCCCGGCGGCCTCGCCGTGGGAATGTCGGCTGCCGGCAAGGCGCTGACCGAGTATGACGGCCAGCAGGAATGCCGCCGCCAGCAGAACGAAGGTCAGCACGAGGCCGAAGCTGCTTATGCCGATGAGCGCGGTGCGGCCGGGATATTCCAGCGGGTTGATGCCGGACAGGCCGAGCCAGAAGAAGGTTTTCGACAGGCCGTCGAAGGACACCGATGACAGGCTGAGCAGCAGGAAAGCGATGCCGCTTGCCGGCAGGGGCGCTGCGCCGAGCAGTTTTGAGCCCGGCCAGCAGAGAGCGAGCCGCCCGTGTTCATCGCGCTCGACAAGGGCGAAGCGCGCCACCATGGCGAAGAACACCGTCAGGAATTCGCCGCGCCGGCTCCAATCGCGGTAGCCGAAGGCGAGCATGGCGATGAAGGTAAGCAACCAGTAGAGGCCGGCGGCATAGGCCAGCCGCGCCGGGTCGTCGGGCGCCGGGTCGATCAGCTCGAACCAGGCGAAGGCGAAGAACAGGATAACGGCTGGCCAGCAGCCGAGCCATGAAGGCAAACGCGATTCCTGTCCCTCACCGCCACGAAGCTTGAACAGGCGGCTTACGATCCGCCACGGGCCATACCACGGGTTCAGCCACGACCAGAGATCGCCGAACAGGCCTTGCGCGATGGCAAGGCCGACCCAGAGCAGCGTCCAGATGGTTAGCGGCAGCGGATTGGAGAGCGGATCGCGGCTGCCGAACAGGCCGGCGGCGTTGAGCGTTGCGAAGCCGGCAAAGGAGATGAGGCTGATGATTGTGCGAGGGGTGTCGGCGAATGGGAAGAGCGGCAGGCGGCGGCGCCAGAAGCGGTGGAGGGTTGCGGGTGGCAGCAGGGCGAGAACGAGGAAGCTTACCGCGACGGCAAGCGCGCCGCCGGCGATGTAGTAGCCGGTCGGCAGGAGGAGGACGTGACCGCGGTCGGAGGCGTGCGCGAGGGCGGGGGTGGGGAGGAGTGTGAGGGTGGTGGTGATAAGGGTTGGCCGGTGACGGCCGCGCTCTACGACGCCCCCCTCTGTCCTGCCGGACATCTCCCCCTCAAGGGGGGAGATTGGCAGTTGCCCTGCCGGCGCTTCCTTTGCAACGTCGGAGATTAGCGAAGGCGGAGATGACGGGGTAATCTCCCCCCTTGCGGGGGAGATGTCCGGCAGGACAGAGGGGGGTGGGCGGGAACTCACGCTATCGCGATTTCCATTTCGTCCAGCAAGGCACCCGCCGACCCTCAAACCTTGACCAGCTGCTCCACGCGATCCTTCGCCCCAAAAATCCGGAGATAGCGCTCGATCTCCTTCTTGTCGCCCGTCGCTTTCGCCGGATTGTCCGACAGCTTCACCGCCGGCCGGCCATTGGCCTCCGTCACCTTGCAGACCAGCGATATCGCATCCAGGCTGTTGGTTTCGGTCGGCGCGCAGCCTTCGAAATCGTTGGTGAGGTTGGTGCCCCAGCCGAAGGACATGCGCACCTTGCCCTTGAAGTGCCTGTAGGTCTCCTCGATGGTTTCGACCTCGAGACCGTCGGAGAAGATCAGCAGCTTCTGCCTGGGGTCCTTGCCCTTCTCGCGCCACCAGTCGATGATTTTTTCGCCGCCTTCGATCGGCGGCGCGCTGTCGGGGCGGAAGCCGGTCCAGTCGGCGACCCAGTCCGGGGCGTCGCGCAGGAAGGATGCGGTGCCGAAAGCGTCGGGCAGCACGATCAGCAGGTTGCCGCCGTAATAGCGCTGCCAGTCCTGCAGCACCTTGTAGGGTGATTCCTTCAATTCCTTTTCCGACTTGGCAAGGGCGGCAAAAACCATCGGCAATTCATGCGCGTTGGTGCCGAGCGCTTCGAGGTCGTTGTCCATCGCCAGCAGCACGTTCGAGGTGCCGGTGAAGGCTTCGCCAATGCCTTCCTTGAGCGCCTCGACGCACCAGCGCTGCCACAGGAAGGAATGGCGGCGGCGGGTGCCGAAATCGGAGATGCGGATGCCGGGCAGCGCCTTCAAGCGTTCGGTCTTGGCCCACATCTTCCCCTTGGCGCGTGCATAGAGCACGTCAAGCGCGAAGGGACCGAAGGCGCGCATGGCGGCGCGGGAACGAAGCTCATTGATGATCGCCAGCGCCGGGATTTCCCACAGGGTGGTGTACATCCAGGGACCGCTGAAGGAGAGCTCGTACTGACCGTCGCGCTTGGAGAGCTCGTAGTCGGGCAGCCGAAAACCTTCCAGCCAGGCGAGGAATTCCGGCTCGAAGATCTGCTTGCGGCCATAGAAATTGTTACCGCCAAGCCAGATCATCTCCTTTTTGGAGAAGCGCAGCGTGCGGGCATGGTCGAGCTGGTCGCGCAATTCGCCTTCGTCGATGTCGTCGGCAAGCCGCACCGAGGTAGTGCGGTTGATCAGCGAAAAGGTGGCGTCGACCTTGGGGTACATGCCCCAGATCATCTGCAGCATCAGAAGCTTGTAGAAATCGGTGTCGAGCAGGCTGCGGACGATCGGGTCCAGCTTCCAGGTGTGGTTGTAGACGCGCCGCGCTATATCAGTTCTTGCCATGTCCTGCCGTCGCCTTCGCTGCTCACGTCCTTCTTACGCAATTCCGGACGGGAAACCGCCGCACAGTTTTCCTGGAATTGCCCGGCAAGAGCTTATTAGCATTGAATTTTTGAAAGCGCCTCCCGCTTTCCGGGCTGGCCCGACAAAAAGCAGTCGCTCCGGTCCAGCCTCAACTCTTGGCGCCCACCACCCGCAGCGCCGGACGCTTCCGGCGGCTGCCGATGCGGCCGGCCACCGGCGCGTCGGCGCGGCTGTCGGCCTGTTCCTTTTCGGCGAACAGCCAGTCGACGAACAATTGCACGATCGGCGCCGAACGCATCTCGTTGCGGCAGACGACATAGAAATCGTCGACCGCCGGCACCGACAGGCTGAACGGCGCCACCAGCAGGCCCCTGGCGAGCAGCATGCTGGCTGTGACGGAATCGCCGAGCGCCACGCCATGGCCGTGCACCGCGGCTTCGATCGCCGTGCGGGCGTCGCCGAGATGGTGGCGGCGGCCACGTTCGAGGTCGAGCCCATCGGCGGCGGCCAGCCAGGTGTGCCATTCGCGGCCATCATCGCCATGCAGGATGACATGGCCAGCAAGATCCCGGCAGATGCGGAGCGGCCGGTTGTTGATCAGCGTCGGGCTGACCACCGGGAACAGTTCGAGGCCCGACCATTTGCGCATCCAGCAATCGGTCCAGCTGCCGTCGCCATAGAGCACGCAGACATCGACCTGTGGGGCGCGGATGTCCTTGGGGTCGTTGGACGGGATCAGCGTCAACCTGATATCAGGATATTGCGCCATGAAGCTGCCGAGCCGCGGCGTCATCCACAGAAGCAGCAGCGCCGGCACGCAGGAGACCGACAGCGTACCGGCGCTGGCTGGCCTGGTCATGCGCTGGGTGGCGGCGGCGATGCCGTCGAAGGCGGTCGAGACCGCCGGCAGCAATTCGGCGCCGTGCGGGGTGAGCTTTACCCGCTGTCCGGTGCGTTCGAACAGTTTTACGCCGAGTGATTGCTCGAGCGCCTTGATCTGGTGGCTGATTGCGCCGTGGGTGACGTTGAGCTCACTCGCCGCCTTGGTCAGCGAGGCATGCCGCGCCGTCGCCTCGAAGGCGCGCAACGGATTCAAGGGGGGCAGACGCTTGGCCATGAGCAACCGGATACTCTGTGAGATTTTCTCACAATCAGCACCGTAACAATATCAATTGATTTTTCAATGCGGCTGCCGGACACTTTGGCAGGTCAACAGCATCAATGACGTAAAATCTACAGGCAGCCAGCGGGACAGCGACCCGGCCGGATGATGGTCAGTTCGCAGATGTCGCCACGGCCGCATGCATCAGCCCGCAGGAGGAGACCGACATGGGTTATGACAGAGGCAAGCTGGAAGCCTTGCGCCGCAAGTATGGCGAGAGCCATGGCGGCGAGATGTTCGACCCGAAGTTCCGCAAGGTCGCCGACAAGATCTTCTCCAAGAGCGGCACAAGGCTGGCGCCCTATGCCGGCATCCCCACCTTCCTCGCCGCGCCCTACCGTGAAATCGCTGCCGACAATCCGGATTTCGGCGATTTGCAGGTGGCGATCATCGGCGTGCCGATGGATCTCGGCGTCACCAACCGGCCCGGCTCGCGCTTTGGACCCAGGGCGCTGCGCGCCATCGAGCGCATCGGCCCTTACAATCATGTGCTGGAATGCGCGCCGACGCATGAGCTGCGCGTCGCCGACATCGGCGATACGCCGTTCCGCAGCCGCTACCGGCTGGAGGTCAGCCACGAAGACATCGAGCGCCGCACCAACCAGATCGTCGATGCCGGCGTGCTGCCGCTTTCGGTCGGCGGCGACCACTCGATCAGCCATCCGATCCTGAAGGCGGTCGGCAAGAAGGCGCCGGTCGGCATGATCCACATCGATGCCCATTGCGACACAAGCGGGCTGTTCGACATGACCAAGTTCCACCATGGCGGCCCGTTCCGCAACGCGGTGCTGGACGGCGTGCTCGACCCCGCCCGCACCATCCAGATCGGCATCCGCGGCTCGGCCGAGTATCTGTGGGAGTTCACCTACGAATCCGGCATGACGGTCGTGCATGCCGAAGAGGTGACGGGTCTCGGCATCCCCGCCATCATCGAGAAGGCGCGCAAAATCGTCGGCGACGGCCCGACCTACATTTCCTTCGACGTCGACAGTGTCGATCCGGCCTTCGCGCCAGGCACCGGCACGCCGGAAATCGGCGGCCTGACGACGCGCGAGGTGCTCGAACTGCTGCGCGGCTTGAAAGGCCTCAACATCATCGGCGGCGACGTCGTCGAGGTGGCGCCGCAATATGACGCGACCACCAACACCGCCCATGTCGGCGCCCAGGTCCTGTTCGAGATCCTGAGCCTGATGGTGTTCAGCTCGGCGATCACCGGCAAGGGGGCCTGACGGATTTCACACGCAAAGGCGGCCGCCGCGCTGGAGCCGGCGGCCGTTTCCAAAACAAACAAGCTTCCAGAAGGGGAATACCAATGACAATCCAAATGAAATCAACCATCGCCGCCGCGCTGATGCTCGCCGGCCTCGGCTTCGCCTCCCAGGCCCATGCCGATGCCGTCGACGACATCACCAAGGCCGGCGCCATCAATGTCGGCATCTTCTCCGACTTTCCGCCCTTCTCCTCGGCCAGCGCCGATATGAGCATCAAGGGTTACGACGTCGACGTCGCGCAGGCGATCGCCGATTCACTCAAGGTGAAGCTCAATCTGGTCAGCGTCACCGGCCAGAACCGCATCCCGTATCTCACCGACAAGCGCGTCGATATCCTGATGAGCGTCGGCTATTCCAAGGAGCGCGAGGAGGTGATCGATTTCGCCGCCGCCTATGCGCCCTACTACATCGCCGTCATCGGTCCGGCAGCGCTTTCGGTCAAAGGCAAGGAAGATCTCGCCGACAAGTCGATCGCCGTCAACCGAGGCACGCTGGAGGATACGTCGCTGACCGAGGCGGCGCCGGCATCGGCCGACATCAAGCGCTTCGACAACTACAACTCCGTCATCCAAGCCTTCATCTCCGGCCAGACGCAGCTGATGGTGGTCGGCAATGATGTCGGCGCGCAGGTGCTGGCCAAGCAGGACGCGCTGAAGCCGGAGCAGAAGTTCCAGCTCTTGACCTCGCCTTCGCATATCGGCCTCAACAAGAAAGAGGACCGGCTGAAGACGGCGGTCAATGATGCGGTTGCCAAGATGCTGGCCGACGGCAAGCTCGATGAGAGCTCGAAGGCCTGGCTGAAGACGCCGCTCAATCCCGACAACCTCAAGGATTGAGTTCTCGTGGCCTTTGCCTGGCTCCCAGGTGCTGTGGGCGACATCGCGCGCGGCGCGGCCACGACGATCCTGTTGATCGTCGTGACCACGCTCGTGGGCACGCTGCTCAGTATCCTGGGCGCTGCCGGCCGGCGCAACGGCCCGGTATTCGTGAAGCGCGCCATCGCGGTCTATGTCGAGGTGATGCGCAACACGCCGTTCCTGGTGCAGCTGTTCTTCATCTTCTTCGGCCTGCCCAGCCTCGGCATAAGGCTCGATCCGATCCTGGCCGCCATGCTGGCAATGACGCTCAACATGGCGGCCTACACGATTGAAATCGTCGGCGCCGGCCTCGATGCCGTGCCCGGCGGACAGACGGAAGCCGCCTTGGCACTCGGGCTTCGGCCACGCCAGGTGTTTGTCAAGATCGTGCTGCCGCAGGCGCTCAAGGTGATCTACCCGGCGCTGACCAGCCAGATCGTCATCATGATGCTGGAATCGGCCGTGGTGTCGCAGATCGCCGTGCGCGAGCTGACCTATGAGGCCGACATGCTGCAAGCCCGCACCTTCCGGTCCTTCGAAACCTATTTCGTCGTGACCCTGGTCTACCTCGTCCTGTCCATGGCCTTGCGCCGGCTGCTGGTCACAGGCGGGCGCCGCGTATTGGGGGCAGGTGTCACATGATCGAATTCACCTTCTGGGACATCGTTCGCAATCTGCTGCTCGCCGCCCGCTGGACGGTGCTGTTGTCGCTGGCGGCCTTTGTCGGCGGGGCGCTGGTCGGGCTGATCGTGCTGTTCTTCAGGATCGCAGAGAATAAATGGAGCCAGCGGGTCGCTTCCGGCTACATCGCCCTGTTCCAGGGAACGCCGCTGTTGATGCAGCTGTTCCTGATGTTCTTCGGCCTGCCGATGCTCGGCCTGCGCATCGAGCCATGGACGGCAGCGGTGCTCGGCCTGACCTTCTTCGCCAGCGCCTATCTGGCCGAGATCTGGCGCAGCGGCGTCGATGCGCTGCCGCTGGGACAGTGGGATGCCGGCGCCAGCCTCGGCCTGCACCGCCTGCAGGAGCTCAGGCTGATCATCCTGCCGCAGGCGTTCTCGATCACAAGGGCGCCGATCGTCGGCTTCCTGGTGCAGTTGATCAAATCGACGGCGCTGACCTCGATCATCGGCTTCGAGGAGCTGGTCAGAACCTCCAACGCCATCAACAACGCCACCTTCGAACCGTTCAAGGTCTACGGGCTGGTGGCGCTGATCTTCTTCGTCATGTGCTTTCCACTGACGCAATACGCCCGTACGCTCGAACAACGAGCGGCGGCCCACTGACGCCAGGCGGCGACAGTGCGTGAAGGGAACCTGCCGGAATAGAACGGCATCAACTGAGGAGAAACCAGATGAACAGACTGATGGGAAAATCCCTGACACGGCGCGGCGTGCTTGGTGCGGGCCTCGCTACAGCCGGCGTGCTCGCTATGCCGTCGATCCTGCGCGCGCAGGACAAGTCGCTGAAGGTCGGCGTCTATGGCGGCTATTTCAAGAAATCCTTCGACGAGCACGTCTTCCCCGACTTTACCAAGGCGACCGGCATTGCGGTCGAGTCGGTCGCCGAGCCGACCGGCGAAGCCTGGCTGGTGCAGCTCGAACAGGCGTCCAAGGCCGGCCAGGCCCCGGCGGACCTTTCGATGATGTCGCAGACCTCGACGCTGAAGGGCCAGTCGACCGAATTGTGGACGCCGCTCGATACGTCGAAGTTCAAGCACTACAACGATTTGTTGCCGCGCTTCGTCAACAAATATCCGGATGGTCGCGTTGCCGGCATCGGCGCCGTCGCCTGGTGGATCACGCTGGTCTCCAACACCGATGTCTACAAGGATGCGCCGACCTCATGGGAGACGCTGTGGGACAAGGCCAATGAGGACAAGCTCGGCCTGCTGGCGCTTGCCTCGAACTCGTTCCTGCTCGAAGTGACGGCCAAGACCTTCATGGGCGGCACCAATGCGCTCGACACCGAGGACGGACTGAACAAGGCGTTCGAAAAGCTCGCCGAGCTCAAGCCGAATGTCCGGCTGTGGTATCGCGACGAGGCGCAGTTCGAGCAGGCGCTGAAGTCGGGCGAGATCCCGATGGGCCAGTATTATCACGACGTTACCGGCCTCGCGGTCGCCGACGGCTTCCATGTCCGCTCGACCTTCCCGAAAGAGGGCGGCATCCAGGACTCCGGCAATTGGGTGCTGTCGCGCGCCTCGACCAAGGTCGACGAGGCACATGCCTTCATCGACTATATGAGCCAGCCGTCGATGCAGGGCCTGATGTCGCGCAAGGTCGGCACCACGCCGACGCTGAAGAAAGAGGTGCTCGATCTCAAGCCGGAAGAGTTCGCCGCGGTGTCGTCGGATATCGATCCGATCATCCCGCGCTACGACCTCTATACGTCGAAGGCCGACTGGATCAACCAGAAGTGGACCGAGCTCATCGTCGGCTGAGCCGTTCGTTCCGCTTGAAAACTGATCGGCCGCCGGATTTCCTCCGGCGGCCCGTTAGAGCAGTTCACCGTTTCATGGAAACGGCGACCTACTCCAACTTTCTTGTTTGTAAGCAATTCCGGACGGAAAACCGTTACACACTTTTCCTGGAATTGCTCCAGCGCACAGCCTGAGAGGGATGAGCATGTCCGGACTAGACATCAACGCCGTCACCAAAAAATTCGGCAACTTCGCCGCCGTCGACAATGTCCAGCTCAACGTGCCGCATGGCACGTTCGTGTGCCTGCTCGGCCCGTCGGGCTGCGGCAAGACCACGCTGCTGCGCATGATTGCCGGACTGGAGGAGCCGACCAGCGGCGCCATCGTGCTCGACGGCGAGGACATCACGCCTTTGCCGACGCACAAGCGCAATCTCGGCATGGTGTTCCAGTCGCTGGCGCTGTTTCCGCATCTCTCCGTCGGCGACAACATCGCCTATGCGCTGCGCATTCGCGGCGCCTCGAAGGAGGAGCAGAAGAAACGCGTCGACGAGTTGCTGGGCCTCATCCATCTGACCGGCTTTGCCGACCGTCCGGTGGCCAAACTATCGGGCGGTCAGCGCCAGCGCGTGGCAATTGCGCGGGCCTTGGCGCTGTCGCCGAAACTGTTCCTGCTCGACGAGCCGCTGTCGGCGCTCGACGCCAAACTGCGCGAGGCCATGCAGGTAGAACTGCGCCAGTTGCAGCAGCGGTTGGGCATCACCACCATCGTCGTCACCCACGACCAGCGCGAAGCCATGACCATGGCCGACCTCGTCGTCGTCATGGGCCACGGCAGGATCCTGCAGGCGGCGCCGCCAATCGAGATCTACCGCAAGCCGGCCGACGCCTTCGTCGCGGACTTCATCGGCATCACCAATCTGCTGCCGGCCGAGATCGACAGCACCGGGCGCACCACCATTCTGGGCACAGCCATTCCAGGTCTTGCCATGCCGGCGGGTCAGACCAAAGCTTCTGTATCGGTCCGCCCCGAGGATGTGCATCTCGGCAGCCCCGGCGGCTCGGCCATCACCGGCGAGGTGAGTTTCGTGCGCGATCTCGGCGGCACCATCGAGACCTTCGTCGACGTCGGCGGCACCAGCATCATTGCGGTGACGACGCCGCGCGAGCGGCATGACGTGCCGGTCGGCGCCAAGGTCGGCGTAACATTGCCGCCGGCAAGCTGCGTGGTGCTCGGCGCATGAGACGCGAAGCCCCGAAGTCGATAGCCGACTACACGCCGCTGTTCTTTCCGGCGCTGATGCTGGTCGTCTTCTTCGTCGTGCCGTTCTCGACGATGATCGCGGTCAGCTTCTTCAAACGCAACCCGTCCGGTTTCTACACGCCGGACTTCGTGTTCGACAATTACGCCCGCTTCCTGTCGGTGTTCTTCGGCGGCGTGCTCGGCTTTTCGCTGATGCTGGCGGTGCTGGTCGCCGTCTGCTGCGTCGCCATCGCCTTCCCCTTCACCTACCTTTTGACCCGTCGGCAGCGCCGCGTGCAGACGCTGTGGCTGGTCGGCCTCCTGTCGGTGCTGTCGCTGTCGGAAGTCATTATCGGCTTTGCCTGGTCGACGCTGTTTTCGCGCACCGCCGGCATCACCAATTTGTTCGTGGCGATCGGGCTGATGGACAAGCCGGTGGCGCTGCTGCCGACCTTTGGCGCGGTGCTGACCGCCATGGTCTACCAGG
Organism: Mesorhizobium sp. P170090; assembly: GCF_057786115.1. NCBI lineage: Bacteria > Pseudomonadati > Pseudomonadota > Alphaproteobacteria > Hyphomicrobiales > Phyllobacteriaceae > Mesorhizobium > Mesorhizobium sp. P170090. The sequence continues at coordinate 1,110,402 of NZ_JBYNWH010000001.1, read as the reverse complement.
CGCTGCCCTATACGATCCTGGTGCTGTACCCCGCCCTCGTGCGCCTCGACCCGACATTACTCGAGGCAGCGCGCACGCTCGGCGCCTCGCCGATCCGCGCCTTCTTCAACGTCGTCGCGCCGGCGCTCAGAAACACCATCGTGGCGACGCTGATCATGGTTTTCGTATTCGCCCTCGGCTCCTATCTTTTGCCGCAGATTCTGGGACGGCCGCAGCACTGGACGCTGTCGGTGCTGATCACCGACCAGGCGATCTACCAGTCCAACATGCCGTTCGCGGCCGCAATGGCGGTGTTCCTGGTGCTGATCTCGCTGGCGCTGGTCGGACTGACGCTGCTCGTCGGACGAAGGGAGAACGCCCTATGACCGCGACCTTGCTGCGCCGTGTCTATTTCACCATCGTCGCGCTGTTCCTGGCGGCGCCGCTGATCGTCGTCGCCGGCGTGTCGGTGAATTCGCGGCAGGAGCTCAGCTTCCCGCCGGTCGGCTTCTCGCTCGCCTGGTACGCCCAGATCTTCACCGATCCGGAATGGCGTCTGGCGCTGATCCATTCGGTGACGCTGGCCGTCTGTTCGGCCGCGATTGCCGTGGCGGTGGCGCTGCCGCTGGCCTGGTTCCTGTGGCGGCGCATCGCGCCATGGGCGAACATTTTCCAGGTGCTGGGGCTTGCCCCCTTCATCCTACCGCCGGTCATCACCGCGCTCGGCTTCCTCTCCTTCTGGGCGACGGTCGGGCTGTTCGGCCAGTTCTTCACCGCCATAATCAGCCACGCCATCTTCTTCGTGACGCTGCCGCTGGTGACCCTGTCGCTCGGCTTTGCCTCGATCGACCGCTCATTGGTCGAGGCTGCGGCGACCATGGGCGCCGATGATCGCACGGTGCTGAAGACCGTGGTGCTGCCGCTGATCCTGCCCTACCTCGTCTCGGGTTACGCCTTCGCCTTCGTCTTGTCGCTCAACGAATACATCGTCGCCTACATGACGATCGGCTTCACCACCGAGACGCTGCCGATCAAGATCTTCAACGCGCTGCGCTACGGCTACACGCCGACCATGGCTTCGGTGTCGGTGTTCTTCGTCGCGGTGGCGGCACTGGTGTTCGGCTCGATCGCCAGGTTCGGCGATATACGCAGGCTGCTCGGCGCGATGTCGTCGGACGGGAGCTGAGTGCAATCATTCTAAGTAACAGCACCAGTACAGCACCCCTCGATCGCTGCTCAGACCACCAATGCCATGAAGGTGCTGAGTGCACCCTATGCACTCGCGCAGGCGGCAGCTTCGCGCCTCATCTCGGACTCAGGGGTGAACCTAAGTGCTCCTCGAAAGCGGACAACTGACTTCTTCGCCCGACTATTCGCCAGGGTCGAACTCACCTTTGAACAAGACTGTCTCCACCGGCCCGAGGGGATTGACGATCCGGCTCTCCAGGACTTCGACAAGTTTGCGTCCGACACCCGCTATGTCCACGAAATGAACGCCGATCTTCGCAGGCAAGAAACGTGACAGCCGCGTGCTGTCCCGAGTGACAATGTGGATGTCACTCCCTGGCGCGAGACCTCTTCTGCCAAGAGCGTGTAGTGCCCCCAAAAGGCCCAGTTCGTTGGCGCAAGCCAAGCCCGTCGGCGGATCTGACCAGGCCAGCATGCGATCGAACCAGGCTGCGCTCAATTCCATGGTGAACATTCCATGACCGATCAGCGACTGGTCGATCGGAATACCAGCCTCGGCCATTGCCCTTCCATACCCGGAAAGACGCATGGCACTCGCCTGGTCGCCCGGAACGAGAAGTTGCAGCGCAATGCGTCGGCAGCCCTTGTCCACGAGCCGCCGGGTCGCCTCGTAGGCAATCTGTTCATTGTCGATGTCGACATAAGGATATGCTGTATCCAGGTCAGTTCTTCCAAACGCGACGAATGGCATGCCTCTATCCAGCAATAGCTTAACGCGTGGATCACCCGAGACCATGCGCGTGATAATCAGTCCGTCTGTGCTGCCCGCCTGAAGCTGTCGCTGCACACTCTCGATGGGGTCATCATCGGGCGTGGTGGAGTAGATGGATAGACTATAACCCGCTTGCCGCGCCGCCAGCGTCATGCCTTCGATTAACGGAAGCTTCAACAGATCGGACAGATGATCTTGTGTTTCCATCGGGTAGATTGCTGTCATCGTCAGCGTGCGGCCAGTTTTGAGCGCGAAGCCATGATGATTTGGCACATAGCCGACCCGCTGCGCCACTTCCTTGACGCGAGCGATGGTGGCGGGATGAACCTCCGGCCCATCCTTCAGCGCGCGGGATACCGTGGTCACCGAAAGGGAAAGTTCCGCCGCGATCTGTTTCAGGTTGGTCATGTCGCCCGACCTCATTTGCGAAAGCGCCGGCTGATTTGCTGACTTCCACTACGTGACCGAATTCCACCTCACGGTCAATCCAAGCTCTCGCTAAAGCAGCTTGACTCTCCTGCAATTGGATGCAATCGTAACGTTACGATTGGCAAGAATTGGCCATTTTTAGCGCGTCTCAACAAATTCTAGGGAGGAGAACCTATGTCTTGGTTACGCATTTCCTTGACGGCATTCGCATTCTCGGCCGCCGTGCCGGTCTATGCCCAATCAGTCACCATCACGACCGCGGGCGGCGATTATGGCAACGCCATGAAGGAAGCCATGTGGGCCCCCGCTGCAAAAGAGCTTGGCTATGATGTCGGCGAGGAGACCCTCAGCGACGGCTTGGCCGCCCTGAAGATGCAGGTTACCTCGGGCGCGGTCACAACCGACGTCATTCACCTGGGCTCACCGGAGGGCGCGCAGGCCGCCGCACAGTCGCTGCTGGAGCCGCTCGACTACACGATCATCGACCCAAAGGCCGTGCCGGACGGCGCAAAGTCCGACTACTGCTATCCATTCGACTCCTATGGCACCGTCTTGTCGTGGAACACCAAGACCTATGGCGAAAACCCGCCGAAGACATGGGCGGAGTTCTGGGACGTTGCCAAATTCCCCGGCCGTCGTGCGCTGCGTGCCAATGCCCAGGACTCGATCGAGATCGCGCTGCTCTCCGATGGCGTAGCACCGGCGGACGTCTATCCCGTTCTCAGCACGCCAGAGGGTCTGGATCGCGCTATTAAGCGGCTCGAAGCACTCAAGCCGAATGTCGCCGTTTGGTGGACCTCGGGAGCGCAGTCGGCGCAGTTGCTGAAAGATGGTGAGGCGGATTTGGTCGTTACCTGGAACGGGCGGGCCCAAACCGTAAAAGCAGATGGCGGCGCGGCCGACTACACGTTCAAGGGTTCCGTCATTGGCACCGACTGTCTTGCGGTGCCGAAAGGGGCGCCGAACAAGGAAGCAGCTATGAAGCTCATCGCAGCGATGACACAGCCCGCGCGCGTGGCGAAGCTGACCGACTTCATAGCCTATGGCCCAGTCAATCCTGCTGGCTATGAGGGTGGCCTTATCCCCGAGGACCGTCTCAAGACGCTGGCGACCGCGCCTGAAAATGCCGGCACTTCGGTGTTTTCGAATTCAGAATGGTGGGTCAGGAATGGCGAGGCTGCCCAAAAAGCCTTCGATGAGATGATGGCCCGCTGAGTCTCAGCTCTAAGGCTTGAGCACATGATGAAGTCGCTCCCGATCACCATCGACAGCGTGCGCAAGACCTATGGATCTTACGTCGCGCTGGACGATGTCTCGCTCGACATTCGGGCTGGCGAATTCCTCACGCTGCTGGGGCCATCGGGATCGGGCAAGACCACGCTGCTCATGGCTCTGGCCGGCTTTGTCCGGCCCGATCGAGGTAAACTCTTGTTGGGCGATCGCGACATTACCCGCCTGGCCCCGAACAGGCGCAACATCGGCATAGTCTTCCAGAACTACGCCCTGTTTCCCCACATGAACGTTCTGGCAAATGTTGAGTATCCGCTGGTGCTGCGCAAGGTACCGAAAGCCGAGGCCCGCCAGCGGGCGCTCGACACTTTGGACCGCGTGAAGCTCGAAGGTTTGGCGGAGCGCAACATTGCCGCATTGTCCGGCGGCCAGCGCCAGCGGGTTGCGTTGGCGCGGGCGATCGTCTTCGAGCCGCGCGTGATGCTGATGGACGAGCCGTTGTCGGCGCTCGACAAGAATTTGCGCGAAACCATGCAGTACGAGATCCGGCGTCTGCACGATGATCTGGGGATCACCACGATTTATGTGACGCATGACCAGCGCGAAGCACTGATCATGTCAGACCGGGTCGCGGTGATGAATTCCGGCCGTATTCAGCAGATCGACACGCCACAGCGGATTTATGATCATCCATCGACCCGCTTTGTCGCGGGGTTCATGGGTGAGGCCAACATTGTGGCCCCGGGCGCGGTGCGCAGAATAGACGGCGCCGATGCATCAAGCGAGGCTCTGATGATCCGCGCCGAAAGCTTCCATCTTGATGCGAAGCTCGTCGGGCGAGACGGGGTGGCGCTCGAGGGAACGCTGCGCGCCAAGGCGTTTCGCGGCGAGAACTGGCTTTTGACGCTGGCGCTTGACGGCGGGCAAGAGATTCTTGTCTGCGTTCCGGCGGCGATGGCCAGCGGCTGCGGCGAGCTTGCGACCGGTCAGCGAGTGACCGCATATGCACCGGCAGCGAAAGTTCACGCGATACCGGGAGCAGGAGCGTGACCGTCATCGCCGATCCTGCGCTGGCGGCAGACGCACGACGCGAGCGGCGGTTCTTCCTGTCGCTTTCAGTGCCCGCGCTTTTGATCGTTGGGCTGGCGGCGATCCTGCCCATCGTCTGGATTATCCGGCAATCCTTCCTCACCACAGCGGGTGAATACACCGTCGGCAACTACGAGAAAGTGCTTTCGAGCGGACTGACATGGTCGGCACTCGTCACCACCCTTGAACTGTCCGTGGGCACGCTGGCGATCTGCATTCTACTCGGTACCCCCTTGGCGCTCGCCCTGGCCAGCACCAGACCAAGGATGGCCAATTTGCTGATGGCCTTCGTCATGCTGCCATTGTGGACCTCCATTCTGGTGCGCACCTATGGCTGGCTCGTTCTGTTGCGACGCGATGGCCTGATCAACGCGGCTTTGACCGGTTCAGGCCTGACAGCTGAGCCATTGCCGCTGGTTTACAATTTCACGGGAACGCTGATCGGCATGGTTCACTACATGCTGCCGCTTTTTCTGCTGCCCGTTTATGCGGCGATGCGCGATATCGATGCAAACCTCGTCCGCGCGTCGGCGAGCATGGGCGCCACTCTCGGGCAAACGATCCGCACGGTCATTCTGCCGCTTTCGGCCGGCGGCATCTTCTCGGGTTCGATCATCGTCTTCATTTACACCATAGGGTTCTTCATCACGCCCGCGGTGCTTGGCGGCGGCAAGGTAAACCCTCTTTCCACCCGGATCGAGCGCACGCTATCGACCTTCCAGGATTGGGGCTCGGCGAGCGTCCTGGGCATCCTGCTCCTCGTACTAATGGCGTTGGTGGGGGTGATGTTCCTGGCTGCGCGGCGGCTGATTGCCGGACGCAGCATCGGCACAGCCCATGCTTGAAGCCTATCCAGATAGCAGGCTGGCCCGCATCCTCCTGTGGAGCTTTTGCGCGCTCGTTATGGCGTTCCTGATGCTGCCGACGCTCGTCGTCGTGCCGCTCTCTTTTTCGGCGTCCAATCTTTTGGAGTTCCCGCCGCGCGCATACTCGTTGCGCTGGTACGAGGCTTTCTTCGGTTCGGCGGCATGGATGGCCGCACTCAGGACGAGCCTGATCCTTGGCACATTGACGGCGATGATCGCAGTGCCCCTGGGGCTGCTGGCCTGCATTTCGATAAATCGGCTCGGCGGAAAGGCCTCCATTGCCATTCAGGGTATTCTGCTAACCCCTTCTATCGTGCCGGGAATCCTGCTCGCTATTGGTCTCTTCTTTGTTCTGGCGGCCCAACGTCTGGTCGGAACGCTGTTCGGTGTCCTGGTCGGACATGTGGTGCTGGCCGTTCCGGTCGCCTGCATTGTGTTGTTGCCCGCCTTGGCCCGCTTTGACTGGAACCAGGTTCAGGCGGCGCGCAGCCTGGGCGCAAACTGGGCAAGAGCCATTGGCGGAATAATTGTCCCCCAACTTCGGATAAGTCTGTTGTCGGCCACGCTGATGGCCTTCCTGACCTCGCTCGATGAATCCGTCATTTCGATCTTCGTCGCGAGTGGTCAAAACAGCACGCTGCCGAAGCTCATGTTCCTGTCGCTGCGCGATCAGATCGACCCGACCATTGCGGCGATTTCGACCTTGTGGACCGTCATCGTCGTGGTCGTTGTCCTCGTCGTGACCCTTCGCCAAAAATCCTGACCGAGATTGGAAACATGCCCAACAATCATCATGCAGCCGACGATCTGGCGGATCATTCAACGGACATACCCCAGGTGGGGTTGGCGATCATCACCGGCTCGGCGAATTGGGGTCTCGCCTTTCCAGAAGATGTCGAAGTCGATGGCGTCCGCACCTTGCAACGAGACATGAGTTTCGAAACCCCTTTCGGTCCCAGCGACAATTGGAAACTGCTCGAATTCGATGCATCTATTACCGTCGAGGGCAAAACGAAACGTGCCCTGTGCATGTATTCGCACGGCAATCCCCGAGACCATATCGACCATTCCTGTCATCGCCGCGCGTTCTGGGTCTTGATGAAAGCGGGTGTAAGGCAAGTGCTGGCCTGCTCGACTGTTGGCGCCGTCAACAAGGCGATCCAGCCCGGCGACATAGTCGTAAACGCCGATATCATCGAACTGTCGCAGACCCCGTTTTCACTTCTGCCTGGCCGCCAGAGCTTCGACTGCTCGGGCAAGCAGATCGTATGTCCAAGATGTGCGGCGTTGTTGGCCGAGACCGCCCGGCGCCATTGGCCAGCCGAATGCCGCGTCCATGGCATAGAGCAGCAGCTGGTGGCTGCCCACTGCTACGGGCCGCGACTGACAACTCCCGCCGAAGCTCTGGCGTATCGAAACATGGGAGCGGACGTGCTCAACCACTCGATCGCCCCTGAGGCCACCTTATCGCGCGAGATCGGCGCCTGTTTCGTGCCCCTGGCGTTCGTCACGGCCGGCTTCAACGACTATATGGACCGCGAGCGCCAGAAATTGCTGCAGGAGCACGTGCTGCCGAGCCTCTCTATGACAGCCTCGCGGGTTGCGCTGGAGACCGCGGCGCGACTTCCGGCCAATCCGGAATGCTCTTGCCACGGCTTGAAGTCGCCCCAACCGGCAGAGCGTTCTACCCGGTTCTGAAAAGCAGCGAGAGTCTGGGATCGTTCACTCGCAACGATGCTCGCGTCGAACTGAGAGTCCGCTTTTGAAGATCCCACGCCCGAAGCGTTCGGCCGCTTCCGGTCCAAAAGGCGACACCAGACATCTGCTCTGCAGTGACTGCTTCGGGCAACTGGCGGACCGCCTGGTGCGCCATCAATGCCCAAACACGAGCGGCGGCGCGATGCGGTCGCGGCGCAGCCAGCGGGCCAGGAGCAGCACCGCCACCACCGCCAGTCCTGACGCCAGGCCGATCCAAATGCCGACGCCGTGCAGGCCGAAATGGAAGGCGAGCAGGACGCCGAGCGGCAGGCCGATGCCCCAATAGCCGATGGCGGCATAGATCATCGGCAGCTTGGTGTCGTGCAGGCCGCGCAGCATGCCGGCGGCAACGGCCTGCGCGCCGTCGAAGATCTGAAACAGCGCGGCAAAGGCCAGGAACGACACGGCCAGCGCGATCACCCTGGCGTTCGCCGGATCGGTCATGTCGATGAAGGCGCTGATCAACAGATGCGGCCACAGCACCATCACCAGCGCCATCAGCGCCATGGACGAGACGCCGATGACGAAGGCGGTCCAGCCGGCGCGCGAAACGCCTGCCGGATTGCCGGCGCCGTGGGCCAGCCCGACGCGCACGGTGACGGCCTGGTTGAGACCGAGCGGCACCATGAAGGAGATCGAGGCGATCTGGATTGCGATAGCGTGCGCGGCGAGCGAATCCGCATCGATCAGGCCCATCAGCAGGGCTGCTGCATTGAAGATCGTCACCTCGAAGGCGAGGATGCCGGCGATCGGCATGCCGAGCCGCAGCAGACCCTTGAAACGCGGCCAGTCGGAGCGCCAGAAGCGACCAAACAGGCGGTAGCGGCGGAACTTCTTCTCCAGCATCACCACGGCTCCCAGGCCGCAGAACATCAGCGTGCTCGACAGGGTGGTCGCCAGCCCCGAACCGGCAATGCCCATCGAGGTGACGCCGAGATTGCCAAACATGAACACCCAGTTGAAGAAGGCGTTGCAGGCGACGGCGACGAAGACGATGATCAGCGCCCAGCCCGGCCGCTCCAGCGCCGAGATGAAGGAACGCAGCACGATATAGCCGTAGAAGGGCAGCACCGCCCATTCCAGCCAGCGCAGATAGATGCCGGCCTGATGTGCCAATGCCGGCTCCTGGCCCATGGCCAGCAGAATGGCCTCGCCATGCCACAGCACCATCCAGATCGGGATCGAGATCAGGATCGCCAGCCACAGTCCCTGGCGCACGGTGCGACGCAAATCGCGCACCGAATAGCGGCGGCGGCCAAGCTCGGTGGCGATCATCGGCGAAGTCGCCAGCATCAGGCCGAGGCCGAAGATCAGCGGCATGAAATAGAGGTTGGCGCCGAGCGCGCCGCTGGCCAGCGTGTCCGCGCCCAGACGCCCCATCATCATGACGTCGGTGGCGGTCATCGCGGTCTGGCCGAGATTGGTCAGCACCATCGGCCAGGCCAGCGCCAGCGTCGCCCTGATTTCCTGACGCCAAAGATTTTCCGGCGCACGAGCGCCGGCTTCGATCGCAGACATTGTCCTGCTCTTTCCGATTGCGGCGCGTCGGCAACGAGGCCGGAAGCCGCACTTCCAAACGGCAAAACCTTCGGTTTCGCAGCGTTTGCGTCGTTCTATTGGACGAAATGCGACATGAAGGCAAGGGAGGACGGGCAGCCGGCGATTGAGCCAGAGGCGGGAACCCTCCTATCCGGCTGCCCTTGCATCAACCGATGCTTTCGCCGCCGTCGATCACCAGTGCCTGGCCGGTCATGAAGGATGAGCGGTCGGAGACGAGGAACAGGATCGCTTCGGCGATCTCTTCGGCGCTCGCCCAGCGGCCCATCGGAATCTTGGTGCGGACATAGGTCTCGATCGCCTCGCGTCCGCCCATCTGGGCGATGAACGGCTCGTTGAAGGGCGTGTCGACCCAACCGGGGCAGAGCGCGTTGACGCGCACATTGTGCCGGGCATAGTCGAGCGACATCTGCCTGGTCATCGCCACAACCGCATGTTTGGAGGTGGCATAGGCGATCATTTCGCGATCGTAGAACACGCCGGAATTCGAGGCCGTGTTGAGGATGACGCCGCCGCCTTGCGCGACCATTGCCGGCATGACCAGCCGCGCGGCCAGAAACTGCGCCCGTACATTGATGCGCCATGACGCATCCATACCATCGACCTCGACCTCGGTCAGCGTGCCGCCGACCTGGATGCCGGCGTGATTGTGCAGAATGTCGATGCGGCCATACTTGCCGAGAGTGCCTGCGATGAGCTTCTCGACCGCGGCGTCGTCAGAGACGTCGGTGACAATCGCCCCGGCCTGCCCGCCCACTGCCCGGATGTCCGCCGCTGTCGTCTCGCCGCTGGTCTTATCCCGGTCGGCGATGACCACCACAGCGCCTTCCCTGGCCATGATCATGGCGCCGGCGCGGCCGATGCCGGAACCGGCGCCCGTCACCACGGCGATGCGGTCTCTAAGGATCATGAATTTGTCTTTCAGCTGGATGGCTTGTTCAGTTTGACGGCTGGCGCTGGCGCAGCTGCCATTGGGCAAGCACCACCAGAAGAACCGAGGCGACGAGCACGATGCTGGCGATGGCGTTGATTTCCGGCGTCACGCCGCGCCGGATCGAGGCGAAGACATAGATCGGCAGCGTCGTCTGCGCGCCGGCGACGAAGAAGGCGACGATGAAATCGTCGAAGGAGAAGGTGAAGGCGAGCAGGAAACCGGCGACCACAGCCGGCATGATCTGCGGCAGCACGATCGAGCGGAACGTCGTCAGCGGCGTGGCGTAGAGATCGCTCGAGGCCTCAACCAGGTTGCGGTCGAGGCTGGCGAGACGCGTGCCGACGATTATCGTCACCAACGCCATCGAAAACAGGCCGTGCGCGGCGATGATCGATCCATAGCCGAGTGACAGGCGCGGCGGTTGATCGTCGGGCCAGATCGAGGCGAGGAACGGGTTGAGCACGCCAAACAGCTGGACCAGCGCAACGAGCGTCGAGATGCCGATGACGACGCCGGGAACGACGATCGCGGCACCCATCAGCGCGTCGAAGACGGCGCGGGTTCTGAGCCCGACCCGCGCCAGGCCGAGTGCGGCTGCCGTGCCGCACACCGCCGCCAGAAGCGCGCTGGTGGTGGCGATGAACAGGCTGTTCTTCAATGCCTCGACCAGGAACGGGTTCGACAGCGCCGTGCCGTACCACTGCACCGAAAAGCCGGTGAACTCGCTGGCATGGCGGCCGGCGTTGAAGGAAAACAGCACGACCAACGCAATCGGCAGATAGAGGAAGGCGAAGACGGCTGTGACGAAGGCGCGCATCAGATCAGATCCACCCTGCGGGCGCCCGACACCCGTGTCGAAATGCGGTTTGCCGCGATCAGCACCACCACCGAAACCGCCACCAGCGTGATGGCGATGGCCGATCCGAACGGCCAGTTGCGCGACTGCAGGAACAGGTCGACCAGCGCGTTGCCGATGAAGAACACCTTGCCGCCGCCAAGCAGGGTCGGGATCAGGTATTCGCCAAGCAACAGGATCATGACCAGTGAGAAGCCGGTCATGACGCCCGGCAGCGACAGCTTCAGGGTGACACCCAGAAACGTCGAGAGCGGCGTCGCGCCGAGATCGGCGGAGGCTTCCAGCAGCCTTCGGTCGAGCCGCTCGAGACTGACATAGATCGGCAGGATCATCAGCGGCAAATAGCCGTAGACGATGCCGAGCAGCACGGCGCCCGGCGTGTTGATCAGCCTGACATCCTCGATGCCGACAAAGGCCAGCAGTGCGGGAATGCCGCGTCCGCCCAGAATGTACATCCAGGCGTAGGTGCGCATCAAAAGGCTGGTCCAGAACGGAATGACGACGAGCGCAAGTAGGATCAGCCGCCAGCGCTCCGGCGCCTTCAGGGCAAGATAGTAGGCGACCGGGTAGGCGACGAGCAGACAGGCAAGCGCGCCCACCGGCGCCAGCATCATCGTGTTCCAGAACGCGGTCGCCCTTGCCGGGAGATTGGCGTATTGCGCCAGCGTGAAGGCGGCCTGATAGCCGCCCTCCGGCGCCCGCTCGCCGACGCTGAACACGGCAATGGCGACGAACGGCAACACCAAAAACACCACCAGCCACACTGTAGCCGGAGCGAGCAGCAGCGCTGTCAGGATGTTATACCGAAATCTGTTGCCGTGCATGGAAACCGCCCCGATGCCGGCGGACATAGGCCCGCCGGTTTTCCGTTTGCGTCAGTCCAGCCTCAAGCCGACTTGAAGCGCGCCATCAGTTCGGCGCGGCCGGGGTCGGTCAGCGTCGCCGCCGCACCAAACTCCAGCGGTGTCAACAGGTCGGCCGCCGGGTAAAGGATCGGATTGTCGAGCACTTCCTTGGGCAGCAGTTTGTTGACCCGCGCGTCGGTCGAGGGCGCGCCATTGGCGAGATGCTCCTTCACAGCAACCTCCGGGGTCATCAGATAATTGAGCAAGGCATAGCCGGCCGGCTTGTTCGGCGCGTCCTTCGGGATGGCGTAGAAATCGGTCCAGATTTCCCCGCCCTCCTTGCCCAAGACATAGGCGATCTCCGGGATATCGCGATGCAACTGCGCGCCGTCATTCGTCCAGCACATGGTCATCCAGGCGTCGCCCGCCCGCATTCCCGGCTGGTAGTCGGACGAGACCGCGAACAGATGCGGCTTGACCTTGAGCAGCAGCTCCTCGGCCTTGGCGAGCTCGTCCTGCTTCAGCGAGTTGAAGGAATAGCCGTAATATTTCAGCGCGTTGCCGATGGTGGTCAGCTGGTAGTCATGCACCATGGTGCGGCCATCGCCCTCAGCCATGGCGACGTCCCAGAATTCCTTCCAGCTCGTCATCGGCTTGGCCAGCTTCTTGGTGTTGACGGCAAAGCCCGTGGTGCCCCAGTTCTTCGGCACCGCGTAGGTCGTGCCGTCGATCGTGCCTTCCGAGGTGAAGCGCGGGTCTTCCTGCGTGCCGTCGAAATTCGGCAGCTTGGCCATATCGAGCGGATCGATGATGCCGAGCTTCTTGTAGGTCGAGATCGTGTAGTTGGTCGGCACGAACAGGCTCCAGCCCGAGGCGCCGGCCTGCAGCTTGGCCAGCATCTCCTCATTGGAGCCGAACACGTTGACCTCGACGGCGACGCCGGTGTCCTTCTTGAAATTCTCGAAGGTCTGCGGGTCGTGATAGTTCGGCCAGGTGGCGATCGACATGCGGTCGCCGAGGTTTTCGGCGGCGAAGGCCGGCGTCGGCATGATGCCGAGCTCGCGCGCCATCACCGCGGTTGCGATGCCCAGGCCGGTGAGGCCGAGGAAATCGCGGCGCCCGATCGAGCCGCGCTTCAGGCGCATCAGCTGGTCGACGAAGTTCTCAGGGCTAATCGGCAGTCCGTCACGATATGATTTCGACATTTTTTGCTACCCTCTGGTTGGTCCCGTTGTTCTTGGTCTCCGGAAACGCCAGCGGCGTCCCGGAGGCAAAGCCGATGGCGACGGGTTCACCCGGCTTGAAGAGATTGCCATGGCCGATCACATGGTCGGCCTTGGCCAGCAGCGTTCCGATGCCCTGCACCTCGATGGCGTATTCCGCCGTCGAGCCCAGGAAGATCCGGTTGCGCACGATGCCCTTGAAAGGGCTGCCTTTGGTGGCGCCGAGGCTTAGCGATTCAGGACGCAGGCTGACGGAAACGGTCTCGCCCTGCTGCAAGGCGGTTCGTTTGCGCGCGGCAATGACGGTTCCGTCCGCCAGCGCCACATTGACAAGATCGCCTGTATGCCCGGCAACCTTGCCGCTCAACAGATTGGTCTTGCCGACGAAGTCGGCGACGAACAGGTCGGCCGGCTCGTCATAGATCTCGCTTGGTTGCCCGAGCTGTACGATGCGGCCGCCGTTCATGACGCAGACGAAGTCGCTCATCGACAGCGCCTCCTCCTGGTCGTGGGTGACCAGCACGAAGGTGATGCCGATCTCGCGCTGCAGGTTCTGCAGCTCGATCTGCATGTCGGTGCGCAGCTTTTTGTCGAGCGCTGCGAGCGGCTCGTCGAGCAAAAGCACAGCCGGCTTGTTGACCAGTGCGCGCGCCAGCGCGACGCGCTGCTGCTGGCCGCCGGAGAGTTCGTGGATCTTGCGGCGGCCAAAGCCGGCGAGCCGCACCATTTCGAGCGCCTCGCCGGCGCGCCGGCCGATTTCCTGCGACGACAGGCGCGGCCGTGCCTGGCGCAACCCGTAGGACACATTGGCTTCGACATCGAGATGCGGAAACAGAGCGTATTGCTGGAACACCATGTTGACCGGCCGACGATAGGGCGGCGTTCCGGCCATGTCCCGGCCACGGATAAACACCTGGCCTTCGCTCGGCTGCTCGAAGCCGCCGATCATGCGCAGGCATGTGGTCTTGCCGCAGCCGGACGGTCCGAGAAGGGCGACAAAGGCGGAGGGCGGCACAGCCAGATCGATGCCGCTGACAGCGGTCACGGCGCCATAGCGCTTGGTGACGCCGCGAAACTCGATGTCGGGCACTGCGGTCAAAGTGCTGGCTCCAGCAACAGGGCTATTTCAGGACGCTACCAGAGCCAATGGCGGCTAGTATATACCTCGCTGGTGGTATATCTGATCTATTTTCTCGTTTAAGGGGGTATATTTTGAGCGCATCTCGCAGCGACGAATACAGCCGGCTCGCTGCCCTTGTCGCGGCAACGCGAGAGACCAGCGGCGACCTGTTCGGCCAGGCTATGGTCGATTGGTTGAGGCAGCATGTCAGCTTCGACCACTGCGTGATCTTCGGCTATCGCGGCGCTTCGCGGCCGCCGTTGCTGTTCGAAACCTTCTCGCCTGACGAGAGCCATGTCTTCGTCACGCTTTATCAGGAAGGGCCTTACCTGCTCGACCCGTTTCATCACGCGGCGGTGGAGCGCAAGGAGGGGTTCTGGCGCATGCGCGAACTGGCGCCCGACCGCTTCTATGCCAGCGAGTATTTTCGCACCTACTACAGTCAGACAAGGCTCGCCGAGGAGGTCGGCTTCTTCGTGCCATTGCCCGGCAAGGATGCGCTGGTGCTGTCGCTGATGCGATTGCAGGCCTCCGGCCCCTTCGGCACCGCCGATGCCAGGCTGCTGCGCGACATGGCGCCGGCGGTCATCAACTTCGCCCGGTTGCGCTGGCCCGCACTTGCGGCCGAGGAGCAGGACGAAGCGGAGCAGGGCGAGACGATCGCCGCCGTCAATGAGTTCGACCGCGCCCACATTTGGGAAAGCCTGTCGCTGACCCCGCGCGAAAAGCATGTCGTCGATCTGGTGCTGCAGGGGCATTCCACCGAGTCGATCGCGAGAGCCATGCGCATCGTGCCGGGAACGGTGAAGGTTCATCGCCGCAACATCCATCGCAAACTCGGCGTCAAATCCCAAGCCGGGCTGTTCGCCCGCTTCATTGAGATCATCGAGAGCCGGCGTTGAAATCGCTGAGGCAGACATCGTTCACTTGCGGGCGACAGACTGCTACGGATTACCCGAAACCAGTCGCTTCCTCATACGCCCCGGAGAGCAGACGATGGCATTCAGGCGCAGAAAGAACACGGCCGCGATCCCTCGCACGGTGCCCGCTTTCGAGCACATCGTCACCGAGGCGAGCGACAGTTTCCTGTGGCGGCTCGACGACTATCCCTGGGAGCGCAATGTCTGGAATTTTCATCCGGAATACGAGATCCATCTCCTGAGGAAGTCTTCCGGGGTCGCGCTGGTCGGCGATCACATCGGCGAATTCGGGCCGGGCTACCTGAGCATCGTCGGCGGCGGGCTGCCGCATGACTGGGTGACATCGGTGCAACCCGGCGAGCTGATCGAAGGACGCGACATCGTGCTGCAATTCGATCCGCAGCGGCTGCGCGGCTCGGCGGGACTGCTGCCGGAGCTGCGCGAACTAGAACCGTTCCTGGAGCGATCGCTGCGCGGCATCGTCTTCCATGGCCGCGCCGCGCTCGACGGCGCTGCGCTGATGGAAAGGATGGGCACCGTGCACGGGCTCGTCCGGTTTTGCCTCTTCCTCGAACTGGTCGATCTGCTGGCCAGGACAGACGAATACGAGCTTTTGTCCTCGCCGGATTTCTCACCCGCGCTCGACGCAACCTCGCTGGACATCATCCAGCGCACGCTGACCTATCTCTTCCAGCACTTCGCCGAGGACCTGAAGCTGCCGGAGGCGGCGGAGCTGGCGGGGATGAGCGAAAGCACGTTTTCGCGCTTCTTCCAGAAAAACACCGGCAACAGTTTCAGCGACCACATCGCCAAGCTCCGGCTCTGGCAAGCCTGCAAGCTGCTGGCGGACACCGATATTCCGATCACCGACATCTGCTTCCAGGTCGGCTACATGAACATCTCCAACTTCAACCGCGCCTTCCTGCGCAAGCACCGGATGACGCCGTCATCCTACCGCAAGCTGTCGAAGCAGCGGATGACGATGCGCGCCTGAAAACCGGCCTTCCTCACTCCATCGGTACTCATGTGACAGAGGCCGTGCAGGCGAGCCGGATTTTGCAGCGCACAATGCATAAAAGTACAGGTCTGCTGCAACGGGGCTTCTAGCGCGGCCTTTAGCAACTCCTCATTTTGGCGATGGGTGGCTTGTCGCTCGGGCGATGGCGAGGATCGCGCAACCGAAGACTTCCGCTTCCTGCGACTGTTCCTGGAGGAGTAAATCAATGAAACCAATTCGGCTCGCTGCGAGCATAAGCGCAGCTTTCATGCTTACCACGACCCTCTCGACCATGGCGCTGGCGGCGCCGGTCTGCTCGGCGCCGGTCAAGGTGCTGGCGCAACCGCGTGACGGGCTGACGCTGCTGGAAGCGTCCAAGGACGAGTTCCAGAAACTGGCCGGCGCCAGCTTCCAGATCGACTATCTCAACGAGAACGACCGCCGGGCAAAGTCGCGCGCCGATGCGTCCACGGTCGGCAACTACAACGTCTACTATGTCGACGAAGCCAATGTCGCGCTGTTCGCCTCGTCGAAATGGATCGTGCCGCTCACCGACTATTACCCGGCTGACTACGACTACGCCGATTTCGACCCGGGCCGGCAGAAGGTCGCCACCTATGACGGCAAGGTGTGGTTCGCGCCGCTGACCGGCGGCGGCGACCTGATGGTCTACCGCAAGGACATTCTGGAAGCCGCCGGCATCCAGCCGCCGAAGACGCTGGACGAGTTGATCGCCGACGTGCCGAAGCTGACCGATCCCGACAAGGGCATGTACGGCATCGCGCTGCGCGGCGCGCGTGGCTCGGGCGCCAATGTCTGGCGCTGGATGCCGTTCTTCAAGGCCTATGGCGGAAAATGGTTCGACGGTGACAAGCCGGCTTTCAACTACGAGGCCGCGGTCAAAGCGACCGAGACCTATCTTAAACTGTTCAAGGATTCAGCGCCCGGCACGCAGACCGGCAGCTGGGATGAATCGACCGGCGCCTTCCTGTCGGGCCAGGTTGCCATCTTGGTCGAATCGACGCCACTGTCGGGCATGGCGGTCGACCCGAAGACCTCGCAAGTGGTCGGCAAGATCGGCTTCCTGCCGCCGCCCTCGCCACTGACCGGCGGCGGCTACGGCCACGGCCTCGCCATCGCCGCCAAGGCCAATGCCGATGACGCCGCGAAGCAATGCGCCGGCCTGTTCATCGCCTGGGCGACGTCGAAAGAGAACGAGAAGCGCCGGCTCGACGCGCACCAATTCGGCGAGCTCAACCGCACCAGCGTGCTGTCCAGCAAGGAGTTCGCCGACATCTATGGCGCCGATCTCGGCCAGGCGCTTGCCGATACCGGCAAGGTGACGGCGGTGAACTTCTGGCAGGATCCGCGCTGGCCGGATCTCGGCGACCGCTGGGGCATCATCCTGGAAGAGCTGGTCACCGGCACGCGCACCGACGTCAAGGGCGGCCTCGACGAACTCGAGGCCTACGCCAACGAGCTGGTGAAGAAGAAGTAATCCTCCCGCCCGCGGCGCGCGGTCCACGGCATTCGACCGGATGCCGGGACCTGTGCGCCGCGGGTCTCTCCAAAAGGGCACAGCCCGAGGATAGGCAATGCGCCGACGCTCTTCCCTGCCCGTGACGTTTCTGGTTCCGACGCTCGCCATTCTTCTGGTGCTGTCGATGGTGCCGACGCTGTACGCCATCGTCATTGCGCTGCAGAACCGCGAGCTGAGCTCGTCGGACTATTCCTGGGTCTGGCTGTCGAACTTCATCGACCTGTTCGCCGACCGGCGTTTCCTCAACGCGGTCTGGGTTTCGGTGAAGTGGGAAATCGTCACCGTGGTGGCGACGATGATGGTGGCGATCGGGCTCGGCGTGCTGATGTTCGAAGTAGCGTCGCCGCGGCTGCGCAACATCTACTGCCTGCTGTTCATCATCCCGGTGCTGTTGCCGCGTGTCTCGGCGGCCTTCGTGTGGAAGTTTGCCTATCATCCGCTCTACGGCATCGCCACCTATCCCTACAGGCTGATCACCGGCGGGCTGATCTTCGACCCGCTGTCGAAGCCGTCGACGGCCCTGTTTGCCGTCGCCTCGGTCGATGTCTGGCAGTGGGGACTGTTCTTCGCGGTCATCGTGCTGAAGCTTCTGGAGACCTTGCCGCCGCAGCCGATCGAAGCGGCGCGGCTCGACCACGCCAAACGCTGGCAGATCCATGCCTATGTGACCTTGCCTATGCTGAAGGCGCCGCTGATCAGCCTGATGTTCGTCAAGATGATCGAATTGCTGCGCTCCTTCGACCTGATTTATGTGATGACGCGCGGCGGGCCGGGCGTGGCGACCGAGACGCTCGACATGTACGCCTTCTCGCAAGGCTTCATCGAATCCGGCAAGGTGTCCTATGCCTCGGCCATGGCGGTGCTGATGATGATCGCGACTGTCATCACCTTCACCATGCTGTGGAAGCGGGTGCAGGCATGAGGCCGTATCGCATGAGACCGGGCCGCCTTATCGGCAAGATCATCCTGGCCTTCGCCGGCTTCATGGCGGTGTTTCCGCTCGCCTGGACGGCGGTCAATTCGCTGAAGAACAATGTCGACATCATCACCCGCGTGCCGCGCCTGGTGTTTACCCCGACCTTCGACAATATCAGCTACATCATCGGCCGCGACAGCGTAATGACCGGTCTCTATAACTCGGTCATTTCCTGCGGCGTCGCCGTGCTGATCGGCGTCATGCTCGGCCTTCCGGCAGCCTATGCGGTGGCGCGCTATCCCAATCGCTTCGCTGGCGACATCCAGTTCTTCGTGTTGTCGCTGCGCTTCCTGCCCCCGGTGGCAGTCGCCATTCCGCTGATGGTGATCTGGCTGCAGATCGGGCTCTACGACACCTTGCCGGCGCTGATCGTCACCTATTCGCTGCTCACCATCTCGGTGATCATGTGGCTCGCCATTCCCGCCTTCCAGGCCGTGCCGAAGGAAATCGAGGAAGCCGCTTTCGTCGACGGCTACGGCGCTTACTCGGTGTTCTGGCGCATTGCGCTGCCGGTAGCGGCGCGCTCGCTGATCGGCGCCGTCGCCTTCAGCTTCGTGCTGGTGTGGAACGAATTCCTGATCGCGCTGATGCTGTCCAGTTCCAACGCCAAGACATTGCCGATCGTCGCTTCCGAACTTTCACAGCAAGGCATGAACGTGCCGTGGGGAATCCTCAACGCCTCGGTCGTGCTGTTGTCGCTACCGCCGCTGCTGTTCCTCGGCGTGCTCAGCGGCTTCCTGAATTCCGTTTTCCGGCAAAAAAAGACTTGATGCGAGGACTTACCTATGCGGGCACTGGTGCTTGAGAAAAAAGGCGAACTGTCGCTGCGCGAGATCGCGCTGCCGCTCGACGTCGGACCGGGCGATGTCAAGATCGCCATCCACACGGTCGGCGTCTGCGGCAGCGACGTGCACTATTACACCCATGGCGCCATCGGCAGCTATGTCGTGCGGGCCCCGATGGTGCTCGGCCACGAAGCCGCGGGAACGATCGTCGAGATCGGCGCCAATGTCGGCACGCTGAAGGTCGGCGACCGCGTCTGCATGGAGCCGGGCGTGCCGAACCTGTCGTCGCGCGCGACCAGGCTCGGCATCTACAATGTCGACCCTGACGTCTCCTTCTGGGCGACGCCGCCTGTGCATGGCGTGCTGGCGCCCTATGCCGTGCACCCGGCCGCCTTCACCTACAGACTGCCGGACAATGTCACCTTCGCCGAAGGCGCGATGGTCGAACCCTTTGCCATCGGCATGCAGGCGGCGCGCCGCGCCCGCATCGTGCCTGGCGACGTCGCCGTCGTCGTCGGCTGCGGCCCGATCGGCATCATGATCGCGCTGGCGGCGCTGGCCGGCGGCTGCTCGAAGGTGCTGATCTCCGATTTTTCCGCACCCAAGCTCAAGATTGCCGCGCAATATCCCGGCATCGTGCCGGTCAATATAGGTGAGCAATCGCTGGTCGACGCAGTCTCCGCCGCGACCGACAATTGGGGCGCGGATATCGTGTTCGAGGCGAGCGGCAGCCCGAAGGCATTCGCCGACCTGTTCGATGTCGTGCGGCCGGGCGGCGCGGTGGTGCTGGTCGGACTGCCGGTCGAACCGGTCAGCCTCAACGTTCCGGCGGCGATCTCCAAGGAAGTGCGCATCGAGACGGTGTTCCGTTACGCCAACATCTTCGACCGCGCGCTGCAGCTGATCGCCTCGGGGAAGGTCGACCTCAAGCCGCTGATCACCGGCACTTATGATTTCTCGGACAGCATCGAGGCCTTCGAGCGGGCGGCGCAAGGCAAGCCGCAAGACGTCAAGCTGCAAATCCTTCTTACAGGCGAGAAGGGCTGACCATGTCCGCGATCGTTTGCTCCCATGTCGACAAGGCTTACGGCGCCACCACCGTCATCCGCGACCTCAATCTCTCGATCGAGGAGCACGAATTCGTCGTATTCCTCGGCCCGTCCGGCTGCGGCAAGTCGACCTTGCTCAGGATGCTGGCCGGACTGGAGGATATCAGCGGCGGGGAAGTGTCGATCGGCGGCAAAGTGGTCAACGATCTCGAGCCCGGCGAGCGCGGCATTGCCATGGTTTTCCAGAACTATGCGCTCTACCCGCATATGACGATCTTCGACAACATCGCCTTTGGGCTCAAGCGACAGAAAGTGCCCCCGGCCGAGATCCGGAAGCGGGTCGAGGCGGTGGCAACGACGCTCGGCCTCGAACCTTACCTCGCCCGCAAGCCGACCGAACTTTCCGGCGGCCAGCAGCAGCGCGTGGCGATTGCGCGCGCCATGATCAAGACGCCGAAAGTGTTCCTGTTCGACGAGCCGCTGTCCAATCTAGACGCCAAACTTCGCAACCATATGCGGGTCGAAATCGCCCGCCTGCACCAGTCGCTGAAGACCACTACCGTCTATGTCACCCACGACCAGCTCGAAGCGATGACGCTGGCCGACCGGATAGTGCTGCTCAGGGATGGCGTCATCGAACAGATCGGCTCGCCGGCCGAGATCTATCGCCAGCCGGGCAATCTGTTCGTCGCCGGCTTCATCGGTACGCCGAACATGAATTTCATCGACGTGGCCGTCGGGCGGAAGGACGAACGCTGGACGCTGACAGGCGGCGGCTCGACCTTCTTCATAGAAGGCCTGGGCTTCGATCTGCGCGGCGTCCATCGCGCCGTGCTTGGAATCCGACCGCCGGACCTGAAGACCGCCGGTGCTCAGAGCATCAATCTTCTGCAAGGCACCGCCGACCTCATCGAGTTCCACGGCAATGACGCGCTGGTGACGTTCGCCTGCGGCGGCAAGGAGGTCGGCGCGTTGGTATCGGCCCGCGAATGCCCGGCGTTGCGCGCGCCTGTGCGCTACACATTCGAGGAGGAGAGCGTGCATCTGTTCGACGCGGCGACCGGCGCATCCTTGCGCCGGCGAGAGGAGGCCTAGATTTGGTACGCAATTCCGGACGGAAAACCGTTTCACGCTTTTCCTGGAATTGCTCTAGTTGATGGCGTCGAGCGCCTGCCGCTGGCGGTGCATTTCGAGGAAAATCCTGTAGTCGCGGTCGAAGCGGCCTGACGCGGCCGGGTTCGAGGTGCGCGCCCTGCCGCCTTGCTGCATGGCGACGCAAGCGGCATTCAGGTCCGGGAACAGACCGGCCGCGGTGGCGGCGACCATGCCGGTGCCGAGCAGAACGGCTTCGTCGGCCAGCGGCTCGATCACCGCGCAGCCGGTGGCGTCGGCATAGAGCTCCATCAGCAACGGGTTCTTGGTGTGGCCGCCGGTGACATGCAGCGTGTCGATGAGATAGCCGTTCTCGTTCAGCGCCTCCAGCACATGGCGCACGCCGAGCGCGATGCCGACGGCGGTGCGCCAATACAGCTTGCACAGACTGTCGAAGGAGGAATCCAGCGTCAGCCCGCTGACCACGCCGACGGCATGCGGGTCGGCAAGCGGCGAGCGGTTGCCGTGGAAATCCGGCAGCACATGCAACCTCGCCGCCAGCTTGTCGCCTTCGGTGCTGCGCAGTTCAGCGACGCGCCTGGCGATCTTGGCATGCATGGCCGCATCCGGCTCGCCGCCGGCGCCATGCCAGCGGATGATGTGGTCGAGCAAAGCCCCGGTCGCCGACTGGCCGCCTTCCGACAGCCAGAGCTTTGGCAGTGCGGCGCCATAGTATGGACCCCAGACGCCGGCGAAAGGCTGCGGATCGGGCGACATGGCCATGACGCAGGACGAGGTGCCGGCGATCAATGCCAGATGGCGGCCGATATTCTGCTCGTCGCCAGCAAAGCCGCCGAGCACGCCAAGCGCGCCGGCATAGGCATCGATGACGCCGGCGCCGACCCGACAGTTTTCGCTCAAGCCCAACTCCGCCGCCGCTTCAGGGGTGAGCGTGCCGATGTCTGCGCCGACAGCACTTGCCTTCTCCGGCAGGCTGCCGTGTTCGAACAGATCGCCAAGCCCGACCCTGTCGAAGAAGTCACGGCGCCAGCCGGTTTCCTCATGCGCCAGATAGGTCCATTTGGCGGTCAGCGTGCATTGCGAGCGCGCCAGCGACCCGGTCGCCTTCCAGGTCAGGAAATCGGTGAGGTCGAACAGGTAGCCGGCTTCATGCCAAGTTCCCGGCAGATTGCGCTTCAGCCACATCAGCTTCGGCGTCGCCATTTCCGGCGACATGACGCCACCGATATAGTCGAGTACGGCGTGGCCGCTATCGGTGCATTCATCTGCCTCGGCGATGGCGCGATGGTCGAGCCAGACGATGGTGTCCCAGCGCCGTTCGCCCGTCACCGAGACGCTGAGCTGGCCGGCATTCCTGTCCAGCACCACCAGCGAGCAGGTGGCGTCGAACGACATGCCGACAATATCGTCGGCTGACACACCGGCCTTTTCGCGCGCGGCACGCACCGCGATGCACACAGCCGACCAGATATCCTGCGAATTGTGCTCGGCGTGATCGGCCTGCGGCTGGTTCATGACGATCGGATGCTCGGCGCGGCCGAGCAAGGTGCCTGACGTGTCGAGAATGCCCGCGCGGGCGCTCCCGGTGCCGACATCGACCGCGCAAACGAAGCTTTTCGTCAAGATGCTTTTACTCTCGCTCCCTAGAGCCGGATGATTTCAGGTCTGTTCGACCTGAAATCTGAATCCGTCTCTAAATCAAAGAAGTAGAGCATGATGTCGTCCGAAAACCGCTTCACACTTTTCGGCATCATGCTCTAGCCTGCAATCAGATCGGGCAATTGCAGCATGTCCGCGAATATAAAGTCCGGTTCACTCGACGCAAGCCGCGCTTTCAAGGCCGGGTTGCCGGCGTGCGAACCGCCGGTGAAAGCAAAGACGCGCATACCGGCCGCACGCGCCGCCGCGATGCCGGCAGGGCTGTCCTCGATTACGATGCAATTACCGGGATGCGCGCGCATAGCAGCGGCGGCATGGAGAAAAAGATCCGGCGCCGGCTTGCCGCGCGCGACCATGGCAGCGCTGAACAGATGGGGCTCGAGCAGGCCGAGCAGGCCGGTAACGTCGAGCGCATAGCGAATGCGGTCGAGCGTGCCGGAGGAAGCGACGCAGCAGGGCACGCCCAGCCTCGGCAGGATGTCGCTGATGCCGGGAATCGGCTTCAGCTCCTCGCGGAATTTGCGCATCAGCTCGACGCGCATATCGGTCAGGTGCACGTCGGTGATGTCGATGGTGAAATCGCGAAGAAGTATCTCGCGCACGCTCTTCATGCTCTTGCCGAGGAAATGCTCGTAGGCCGCATCCTCGTTGACCGAGCCCCCGGCGGCAGAGATCATGCCGAGCAGAGCCGAAACCGACAGCGCCTCGCTGTCGACCAGCACGCCGTCACAGTCGAAGATGACCAGTTCGGGCGTCATTGCGGCTGGCGTCAGAGCTTGCCGGAGATGTAGCGCGTCAGCGTCGCGCGCGTGCCATTCGCCCACAAGACGTTGAGCGCATGGGCAAAGGCCTCGGCGAACGGCGCCGAGCGGCCGACACCGCCATAGATATCCTCCATCGCAAGCCAGGCGCCGGGCTTGTCCTTCGCCGCCTTCGCGCTTGCCTGCAGCCGGTCCCAGCTCGGATCGTTGGCCTCGATGACCGCGCCGCTGTCGGTGGTGCCGAAACAGTAGCGGCACCACAGCGCCGACTCGAGCGCCAGACCCGCGACGCCTTTGCCGGCCTTCAGCCGGTCGGCAATGGTCGGGATGATGAATTTCGGCTGCCGGTTGGAGCCGTCGAGGCAGAGCCGGCGGATGGTGTCGCCGATCTTGGGGTTGGAAAAGCGCTGCTCGATGAGCTGATAATAATCCTCCAGCACGGTGTCCGGCACCGGTGGCACGGTCGGGATGATCTCGTCATGCTCGAGCTTGGCGAGGAAGCCGCGCACCAGCGGCTCCTGCATCGCCTCATGGACGAAATGGATGTCCATCAACCCTGCGGGATAAGCGATCGTGGCATGACCGCCATTGAGGATGCGGATCTTCATCAGCTCATAGGGCGCGACATCCCTCACGAATTGCACACCGACCTTTTCCAGCGGTGGGCGGCCGTCGGTGAAACGGTCTTCCAGCACCCATTGCTTGAACGGCTCGCAGAACACCGGCCAGTTGTCCTCAAGGCCGAACTCCGAGGCGAGAATACCGCGCTCGCGGTCGGAGGTGGCGGGGGTGATGCGGTCGACCATGCCGTTGGGAAAGGCGACATTGTCGCTGACCCAGTTTGCCAGATCCTCATCGATCAGCCGGGCGAGGCCGATGACGCCATCCGAGGTGACATGGCCATTGTGAGGGATGTTGTCGCAAGACATGACGGTGAACGGCACGATGCCGTCGGCCCGGCGGCGCTTCAGCCCGGCCAGGATGAGGCCGAACACCGTCTTCGGCGTCGTGCCTGCCTGTGCGTCGGCGACGATGTCGGGGTGGGTCGGGTTGAACTTGCCGGAGGCCGGATCGATGAAATAACCGCCTTCCGTGATGGTCAGCGAGACGATCTTGATCGCCGGATCGGCGAGCTGGTCGATGATGGCATCGGCATCGCCGGGCGTCAGGAAGTCGATCATGACGCCGGTGACGCGGGCGCTCATATGGTCGGAATCCTGCTCGACCACGGTGGTCAGCCAGTCCTGCTCCTGCAGCTTGGAACGGCCGATTTTTTCGCCCTCGAAGACCCCGGCGCCGACCAGCGCCCAGTCATGGCCGATGCCTGCATTGAAGAGATCGTCGAGATAGACCGCCTGATGCGAGCGATGGAAATTGCCGACGCCGAAATGCACGATACCGGGTTTGAGCGCAGCGCGGTCGTATTTCGGACCGGCGACCTTGGCGGGGAGTTCCGAGAGGATCGAGGAGGAGAGTTTCACGGTCATTTTTCTACCCTTTTGGCCGGGCTGCGGCCTGCGTGATCCCGGCCCATCAACTCATCCATTGGCCGCCATCGACATTGTAGGTCTGGGCGACAATGTATTCGGCGTCGTCGCTGGCCAGGAACACCGCCATGCCGGTCAGGTCCTCCGGCTTGCCCATGCGGCCATAGGGCACGCCCTCGCCGACCAGCCGCTTCTTCTCGCCCTTCGCCCGGTTCTCATATTTGGCGAACAGCGCATCGACCTCATCCCACATATCGCTGTCGACGACGCCGGGCGCGATGCCATTGACGTTGATGCGGTGCTTGATCAGGTCGAGCCCGGCGGACTGGGTCAGCGAAATCACCGCGGCCTTGGTGGCGCAATAGACGGCGACCAGCGGCTCGCCGCGCCGTCCTGCCTGGCTGGCGATGTTGATGATCTTGCCGCCCTTGCCCCTTGCGATCATCGAACGCGCCGCTGCCTGCAGCATGAACAAAGTGCCGGCGACGTTGACGGAGAACAATTTGTCATAGCTCGCTTCGGTGATCTCGACGATCGGCGCCAAGTCGAACAAGGCAGCATTGTTAATCAGTATGTCGAGGCCGCCGGTCTTTGTTTCGACCGCATTGACCGCCGCCTGGATCGAAGCGAGGTCGCTGACGTCGAGCCTGACCGGATAGGCGTTGGCGCCAATCTCGGCGGCCGTCTTTTCGGCAGCCGCCAGATTGATATCGGCAATGGCCACCGTGGCGCCCTCGCGGGTGTAGGCTTCGGCAAAAGCCCTGCCGATGCCGCGCGCGGATCCGGTGATCAGCGCCGATTTGCCTTTCAGTCTCACTGCGTCAGCGCCTTTCCATCGGGGCCGAACCGATGCATGCGGACCTTGTCCGGCGTCAAATAGATGGTGTCGCCGTGGCGTACGGCCAGTTCGCCATCGGCGCGTACCGTCAGCGGACCGACGCCGTCGGCCTGGACATGCAGGAAGGTGTCGGAGCCCAGATGCTCGGCGACGCCGACGAGGGCTTTCCAGTCACCCGCTGTGGTCGATATCCCCATATGCTCAGGACGAATGCCGATGGTCTTGGCGTTGTATTTGGCCGCCGGCGCACCTTCGATCAGGTTCATTTTCGGCGAACCGATGAAGCCCGCCACGAATAGGTTCTTCGGCGACTTGTAGAGTTCCATCGGCGAGCCGACCTGTTCGATGTTGCCGGCGTTGAGCACGACGATCTTGTCGGCCATGGTCATGGCTTCGATCTGGTCGTGGGTGACGTAGACCATCGTCGTCTTGAGCTGATGGTGGAGCTCGCTGATTTCGAGCCGCATGGTGCCGCGCAGTGCGGCATCGAGGTTGGACAGCGGCTCGTCGAACAGGAAGGCCGAGGGCTGGCGCACGATGGCGCGGCCGATGGCGACGCGTTGCCGCTGGCCGCCGGAGAGCTGGCCGGGCCGGCGTTCGAGATAGTTGGTGAGATTGAGGACCCGGGCTGCGTCCTTCACCTTCTTGTCGATCGTCGCCACATCTTCGCCCGCCATCTTCAGCGGGAAGCCGATGTTCTTGGCCACCGTCATATGCGGATAGAGCGCATAGGACTGGAATACCATGGCCAGCTTGCGCTTGGCCGGCGCCTCGCCGGTGACGTCACGGCCATCGATGTTGATGGTGCCCCCGCTGGTGTCCTCGAGCCCGGCGATGAGGCGCAGCAACGTGGACTTGCCGCAACCCGACGGCCCGACGAAGACGACGAACTCGCCATTCTCGATGACCAGGTCGAGGCCTGGAATGATGACCGTCGATCCGAAATGCTTGGAGACGTTCTTGAGCGTGATGTTTCCCATGGTTTCCTCCCCGAGGGGTTATTTGGCCGGATTGCTTCAGGCAACGTCCGTTATTTTACCGCGCCGAATGTCAGGCCGCGCACCAGCTGCTTCTGGCTGAACCAGCCCATGATCAGGATGGGGGCGATGGCCAGCGTCGAGGCCGCCGAAAGCTTGGCCCAGAACAGGCCTTGCGGGCTCGAGAACGAACTGATGAAGGCCGTCAGCGGCGCTGCCTCGGTGGTGGTCAGGCGGATGGTCCAGAAGGCTTCGTTCCACGCCAGGATGATGTTGAGCAGCATGGTCGATGCGATGCCCGGCACGGCCATGGGGGTCAGCACATAGACGATCTCGCCCCACAAGGTGGCGCCGTCCATGCGTGCCGCCTCCAGGATTTCGCCGGGGATTTCGCGGAAGTAGGTGTAGAGCATCCAGATCACGATCGGCAGGTTGATCAGCATCAGCATGATCATCAGGCCGATGCGGCTGTCGAGCAGTCCGGCATCGCGGAAGATGAGGTAGATCGGGAATAGCACGGCAACCGCCGGCATCATCTTGGTCGAGAGCATCCACATCAGGATGTCCTTGGTCCACTTGCCCGGCGAGAAGGCCATCGACCAGGCGGCCGGAACCGCGACTATCAGGGCCAGGATGGTCGAGCCGACCGAGAGCAGCACCGAGTTGAAGAAGAACTTGAAGTAGCCGCTCTGCGCCTGGACCTCGGTATAGCTCTCGAACGTCCCCGACGGGATCAGCGCGAAGCCCTGGATGGCCTCCTGCTCCGACTTGAACGAGGTGATGATCGTGTAGAGGATCGGGAAGAAGATCAGCAGCGCGACGATCCAGGCGGCGCCTGTCGCAATGACCTTGTGTTGGGTGGTGACTGCACGTGCCATCGTATCCTCCCTTACTTGTCCAGGTTCTTGCCGACCGCGCGCATGGCGAAGAAGGCGACGATGTTGGCGAGAATGACGGCGATGACACCGCCGGCCGATGCCTGGCCGATTTTGAACTCCAGCAATGCCTTCTGGTAGACGAGGAAGGGCAGGTTGGTGGAGGCATAGCCGGGTCCGCCATTGGTGGTGACCAGGATTTCGGCATAGACCGACAGCAGGAAGATGGTCTGGATCAGGATGACGACGGTGATGGCGCGCGACATGTGCGGCAGCGTCAGATAGATGAAGCGGCTGACGAAGCCGGCGCCGTCCATCTCGGCGGCTTCCTTCTGCTCGCCGTCGAGCGACTGCAATGCGGTCAGCAGGATCAGCGTTGCGAAGGGCAGCCATTGCCAGGCGACGATGATGATGATGGCAAGCATCGGATGCTGCCCGAACCAGTCGATCGGTTGAGCCCCGAAGAAGCGCGCAATGTCGGCAAAGACGCCGTATTGCGGGTGCATGATCATGTTCTTCCAGACAAGTGCAGCCACCGGCGGCATGACGAAGAACGGAGAGATGACGAGGATGCGGACGATCCCCTGTCCCCACATCGGCTGATCGATCAACAGCGCCAGCATGATGCCGCCGATGACGGTGATCAGCAGCACGCTGCCCACCAGGACCAGCGTGTTGAGGATCGACTGCAGGAATGCCGGGTTGGAATAGAACAGCGAGTAATTCGAGAACCAGACAAACCCGTCGCGGATCGGATTGAGCGGATTGTACTGCTGGAAGGAGAACCAGATCGTGAGTGCCAGCGGCACGATCATCCAGACGAACAGCAGCACCACGGATGGCGCCAACATAAAGCGGGCAAGCGAACGGGTCTGCTGAGTAGCCATGACGGTCACCCTTCAAGGTCAGCCAAATTTTCAGGTGTGTGAAAGGGGCCGCCCGAACTGGGATTCGGGCGGCCGTTGCCGGCCAAGGAGGCCGCCGGCATTCGGCACCGGGAGGAGCCTTACTTGATATAACCGCCTTCGGTCATGGTCGCGGTGGCGGCGTCCTGCGCCTGCTTGAGCGCGTCGTCTACGCTGGTCTGGCCGGCGAGCGCCGCCGAGAACAGCTGGCCAACGGTTGTGCCGAGGCCCTGGAACTCAGGAATTGCGACGAACTGCACACCGACATAGGGCACCGGCTTGACGGTCGGATGCGTCGGGTCGGCGGCATTGATCGAGTCCAGCGTCATCTTGGCGAACGGAGCCGCCTTCTGATACTCGGCATTGGCGTAGAGCGAGGAGCGCGTGCCCGGAGGAACGTTGGCCCAGCCTTCCTTGGAAGCAACCAGTTCTGCGTAGTGCTTGCTGGTCGCCCAGGAGACGAACTTCTGTGCGGCGTCTCCCTTCTGCGTGCCGGCCGGGATGGCCAGCGACCAGGCCCACAGCCAGTTGCCGCGCTTGCCCAGACCATTGTCGGGGGCCAGTGCGTAGCCGACCTTGTCCGCGACGGTCGAGTTCTTCGGGTCGGAGACGAAGGAGGCGGCGACGGTGGCGTCGATCCACATGCCGCACTTGCCCTGCTGGAACAGCGCCAGGTTTTCGTTGAAGCCGTTGGACGAGGCGCCCTCGGGACCGTCGGCCTTCATCAGGTCGACATAGAACTGCAGCGTGTTCTTCCATTCGGGCTGGTCGAATTGCGGCTTCCAGTTCTCGTCGAACCAGCGGGCGCCGAAGGAGTTCGACATGGCGGTGAGGAAGGCCATGTTCTCGCCCCAGCCGGCCTTGCCGCGCAGGCAAACGCCGTTCACGCCATTGGCGCGGTCGGTCATCTTGTCGGCGGCCTGCTTGATGAAGTCCCAGGTCGGGGCGTCGGGCATCTTCAGCCCGGCCTTCTCGATCAAGTCCTTGCGGTACATGACGAAGGAGCTTTCGCCGTAGAAGGGCGCGGCATAGAGCTTGCCGTCGACCGACAGGCCGCCGGCAATGGCCGGGATGATGTCCTTGGCGTCATAGTCGTCGCCGAGCTTGTCGAGCGGCAACAGCCAGTTCTGCTTGGCCCAGATCGGAACCTCGTAGGTGCCGATGGTCATAACGTCATACTGGCCACCCTTGGTGGCAATGTCGGTGGTGACGCGCTCGCGCAGCACGTTCTCTTCGAGCGTGACCCAGTTGAGCGTGACGTCGGGGTTAGCCTTGGTGAAGTCGTCGGTCAGCTTCTGCATGCGGACCATGTCGCCATTGTTGACGGTGGCGATGGTGATGGATTCGGCATGCGCGGCGAAAGCGAAGGCGCTGGCCGACAACAGGCCCAAAGTGAGCGTGCGCAGTTTCATCAAATTCCTCCCATGAACCAAGATGAGCATTTGCCTTGGTAATGGGCAATTACTCACTTGGCGTTAATTATGTCAAGCCGGATTCGATGCTGCAGCGCAGCACACGGGGCAGGTGCGCGACGTTGCGCGCGTAGAGGATATTGAATGGATTTGGGAAGCTGTTTGCACGGGGATGTGAGAGCGGGTTGATGCCGACCCATCGCAACCCAATCATGGCGCCAAGGGAGCGATAGGGCCCAGCCCGTCAGCCGTGGGACGGGTAGCTTCCGACGGAATATTCGAAAACCCTGCCGTCGCGTGTTTGCTTGGCTCTGGTCAGCACTTCCGTCACCTGGATCCAGCTGGGCTCGTCCTTGCGCAGCCTAACTTCCCGGCCGATTGCCTTCACGGCAGCTTGAAACGGCGTAAATGCTTCGATCACCTGCGTCGTGCGCACGGTGTTGTTTTCGATTTCTTCGACGCGATAGACTTTCATCAGCCGGCTGATCGACCCTGTTTCAATCTGCAGACGATTGATCCTGCTCAATTGGGTCGTCACAAGCACAAGCCTATGCCGGGCGAGTGATATCGACAGCGTTTTTGTCAAGCTTGGTTAACCGGGTGGCCCGATCGCAGCTGTTTGTCCGCGAAAGCGAGCATTCGTCGCGGATCCATGGCTCGCTTTGCATCTCGGAAATCAATCCGCGAATCGCTCGCCCTCAGGCGCAGGCGATCTCGGCCAGGATCCAGTCCCGGAAGGCTTTTATCTTCGGCACGTTGCGACGCGCCGTCGGGTAGACCAGCCAATAGGCGTGGCCGTCGTCGCCGACCAGGTCGAAGGGCTGGATCAGGCGGCCGGCGGCGAGCTCGGTCTTGAACAATGCGGTGGTCAGGATTGCCACACCATGGCCGGCGATGGCCGCGTTCGCCTCATAGGCCTGCGCGCCCATGCTGGTGCCGGTGCGCCTGGCAAGTTCGTCCGCCGGGACGCCGGCAAGGGCGAACCATTCCCGCCACCAGATGTCGCCGGGATCGAGAATGGGCAGCTTGAACAGGTCGGCGGGTTCGTGGACGCCACCTATGGTGGCAGCGAGTGCCGGGCTCAGCACCGGGGTGAAATCGGCCTTGAACAAAAGATGGGTCTCCACTCCAGGCCACTTGCCGCTGCCGGAGCGGATAGCGATGTCCATGTCCTCGCGGGCAAAATCGATCACCCTGTTCGAGGTATCGACGCGCACCGCCAGCGACGGATGCGCGACCTGGAAGGAGCCGAGGTGCTGCGCCAGCCAGTTCGAGGCAAAGGTCAGCAGCGTCGAGACGCACAGCACACCATCGGCGCCCCCACGCGCGGCGGAATAGGCGCTTGAGAGCAGGCTGAACGCCTCGCTGACGGCGGGCGCCAGGCGCTGGCCGGGTTCCGTC
Source organism: Mesorhizobium sp. P170090 (assembly GCF_057786115.1). Classification (NCBI taxonomy): domain Bacteria; kingdom Pseudomonadati; phylum Pseudomonadota; class Alphaproteobacteria; order Hyphomicrobiales; family Phyllobacteriaceae; genus Mesorhizobium; species Mesorhizobium sp. P170090. The sequence goes on along the minus strand of NZ_JBYNWH010000001.1, from coordinate 1,078,861 downwards.
AGCACAATCTGGCGCGGCTGGCGCAGGAACAGCGGCGAACCGATGCGCTCTTCCAGAAGCTTGATCTGGTAGCTGGCGGCGGCCTGCGTCATGCCGAGTTCCTGCGCGGCCTTGGTGAAGGAGAGATGCCGCGCGACGGCTTCGAACACCCTGATGGCCTGCAGCGGCGGCAACTGGGCGAGCTGTGGTGCCTTGAGATCGGGCATAAGCCCTCCTTATGGGTCGTGATCGACGTTTGATTGGCGGCAAGAGCCAATCAGGCCGATATCTGGTGTCAACGATCAATCAAGTTCAAGCATAGCGGAGGCTGAAGATCATGACCACGGTACAGCAAAAGCTCCATTCGACCCCGGCGCAGAGCTGGTTTTCCCTGCTGGTGCATGAATTTTCCCTGCTTGTGCACCGCCGGCGCGGCTACGTCGACGTCCGGGAGTTGTCGCCGCATCTGCAGCGCGACATGGGTTTTCTCGACGGCAACGACCCGTCCGGGCGCTGCAAATAAACGTGTTGGATTTTATCGATGGGCCGCTTAATCTATCAGGAACCGTCGAGCAAAGCCGTGGCGGTCCGCTCGTCGGTGATGAGGCCATTGACCAGCCGGCGGTTCACCGCGGCCAGGATGCCCGGCAATTTGCGCTCGCCCATGGCGAGCGCAATGACCAGCGACTTTTCGCGTGACGGCAAGGCTGCCGACGATACCCGGTCGTTGGTGATGCCCTCGATCATGCGGCCTTCCCGATCGAACACCCAGCCGACGATCTCGGCGACGCCGCCAGCCTTTTGCAACGCCTTCAACTCGCTTTCCGAGATAAAACCGTCCTCGTAGAGCGGCGCCTTCGGGCCGAGATCGCCGATGCCGACAAAGGTCACGTCGGCTTCCGCGGCCAGCGCCAGCGTCGGTTGGATCATCGGCTGGGCAAGCAGCATCTCGCGCTCTTCCGGCGACGAGGCGATGACCGGCAGCGGCATCGGGAACGAGCGCGCCTTGACCCGGTCGGCCATGGTGAAGATGACGTTGTAGAAGGCGGCCGAACCGTCGGGCGAGATGTTGCCGGTCAAGGACACAACCTTGTGCTGCGAGCATTCCATCGGCGGCAATTGCTCGATCGCCGCCTTCAACGTGCGGCCGGTGCCGATGGCCAAGACGATGGGCGTCGGTGACCGCAGCCGCCGCTCGATCTCGGCCGCAGCCGCCTCGGCAATGCCGATCGTGGTCGAGGATGAGGTCGGATCGCTCGGCACCACTTCGACCAGGTCGAGCGCGAAGCGCGACTTCAGCCTTGCGGCAAGGTCGAGGCAATTGGCGATCGGGTGGTCGACCCGCACCTTGATCAGCCCCTCCGACACCGCCAGCGACACCAGCCGCTGCGCCGTCTGCCGGGAAATGCCGAGCGTGGCGGCGATCTGGTCCTGGGTGTTGCCGGCAACATAGTAAAGCCAGCCGGCGCGCGCTGCCTCGTCCAGCCTGCTGCTGCCGCCATCTTGCCGCGAATTCAAAATGTGCCTCCAGCCCTGCCCCTTTGCGCGCCCTTGGGCGAAGCGTCATAGTCTTGCAGGGAATGTGTCGGCGCGCAATTGTCTATCGGCAGGGCAATTGCTTGCTGCTTCGATCCGGCCGCCGCGCGGCAACCAACCAAGCGAAAATCGCCAGCGGACGGGCTCGGCGGTTTATCTCCTGATACAAACGCTTTAAGGGGATCGGCAAAGGAGCCTCGCATGACGCCGAAAGCGGTTTTCTGGGATATGGACGGCACGCTGGTCGACAGCGAGCCGCTGCATGAGGCCGCCTTGGTGGCGGCGCTGCGCAGCGTCGGTATCACGCCGCCGGCCGACCTGCATGAGCGGGTGCTGGGCGTCGCCGCCGCACCGGTCTACGAGATGCTGCGCAGCGAGTTCGGCCTCGACCTGCCCTTCGACGACTGGATCGTGCGCAAATACGATCACTACATGCCGATGGCCGAGACGCTGAAGCCGCGCCCCGGCGCGATCGAAGTGTTCAACGAATTGCGCGCGCTCGGCGTGCAGCAGGCGGTGGTGTCCAATTCCGACCGGGTGATCGTCGATGCAAATCTGAGCGCCGTCGGCCTGATCTATCCCGGCATGCGCACGATCAGCCGAAACGACGTGCGCGAAGGCAAGCCGCATCCCGAACCGTTCCTGCGCGCCGCATGGCTGGCCGGCGTCGATCCCGCAGACGCGGTGGCCGTCGACGACAGCGTTACCGGCGCCACATCAGGCCTGGCCGCGGGGATGCGGACGATCTTCTGGCCGGAAGCGCCGATGGCAGGACCGAAGGGCGCTGTCGTGATCAACAGTGCGGAAGAGTTGCGGGCTCAGTTGGGACTCTGAGTGAGCCTATGAACGTCGGCGCTGCCCCTCATCCTCCCTTCAGCTTGGCCATGCATTGTCTAATGTTGCGCTGGTCGACCCCCACTCCGTCTCGGCTTCGCCGAGCCAAGCTTTTTGCCGTCAAACGCTCGTCCAGAAAGCTCCCTTCCTTTCCCTCCGGAGGAGGGAAAGGTGGCGCTGCGAAGCAGCGACGGATTGGGGGAACCACCTGGCAACCAAGCCTTACGCCGATCAGTCATAACAAATCACAGAAGGTGAGTGCGTAGCGTAAACGGGAGAAGCACGGATGGTCGCTTAGCTGCGGTACACCGGCTCCTCCTCGTCGAGGATCGCCTTCAGCTCGGCAAGGTGACGCTCCGCCTGGAGGGGATAGTCGTCCATTTCGCTGGCGGTCTTTTCGGCAATGGCGTCGGGGAGCGTGCGCAGCGGACGGCCGGTCCACAGCGCCTTGATGTAGGTCTCGGCGGCACGCTCGAAATAGAACATGCGGTTGAAGGCGTCGGCAACGGTGTCGCCGATGACCATGACGCCGTGATTGCCCATCACCATCACCTTGACCTTAGGGTCGGTGAGCAGTTGCGAGCAGCGCTCGCCTTCCTCCTCGAAGGCCAGCCCGCCATAGTGGGCATCGACGACGTGGCGGTTGAAGAACATGGCCGAGTTCTGGTCGATCGGCGGCAGAGTCGAGTCGGCCAGCGATGCAAGCACAGTGGCATGAATGGAATGCACATGCATGGCGCAGCGCGCATGCGGCACGTTGCGGTGAATGGCGCCGTGCAGACCCCAGGCGGTCGGGTCGGGCGCATTCGGGCCGGACAATGTCTCGGGATCGTTGGCGTCGATCAGCAAAAGGTCGCTCGCCTTGATGCGCGAGAAATGCACCTGGTTGGGGTTCATCAGGAATTTGCTGCCGGCCTCGTTGACCGACAGCGAGAAGTGGTTGGCCACGGCTTCATGCATGTTGAGCCGCGCCGTCCAGCGGAAGGCGGCGGCAAGGTCGACGCGCTCCTCATAATAGGGCAGGTTGGTCAGCGGCTCTTTCTGCAAACGGGCGATGCTCATCAAAAAATCCTCCATTTCCCCGAGAATGCCGCGCCCAATGCCGACCAGCAACCGGTAAGTACTGGGTCAGGCCGCCGAGCGGGCCGACTGCAGCCCGCCATGTTCGACGATGAAGTCGATGACTTCCTGCAGTCCCTTGCCGCGCGATAGATCGGTGAAGCCGAACGGGCGCTTGCCCCGCATTCGGGCGGCGTCGCTCTCCATGACATCGAGGTTGACGTTTACATAGGGCGCCAGATCGCTCTTGTTGATGACCAGGAAATCGGAACGGGTGATCGCCGGCCCGCCCTTCCTGGGGATTTCCTCGCCCTGGCAAACCGAGATGACATAGAGGGTCAGGTCGGCAAGGTCCGGCGAGAAGGTGGCAGCAAGATTGTCGCCGCCGGATTCGATGAAGACGATGTCGAGATCGGGGAATTTCCTGTTCAGCCCGGCGATCGCCTGCAAATTGATCGAGGCGTCCTCACGGATGGCGGTGTGCGGGCAGCCGCCGGTCTCCACGCCGACGATGCGGTCCTCAGGCAGCGCCTGCAGGCGAGCCAGCATCATGGCGTCTTCCTTGGTGTAGATGTCGTTGGTGACGACGGCGATGGAGAAATCGTCGCGCAGCGCCTTGCAGAGCTTTTCGGTTAGCGTCGTCTTGCCGGAGCCGACGGGACCGCCGATGCCGATGCGCAGGGGACCGTTGGCCTGAGTCATAGCGAAAAATCCGTCATGCCGAAAAACTCCGTGATGGCGAGGATGGCGAAGCTGAGCCCGATCAACAGGCAGAGCGGCGAATAGAAGCTGACATCGAGCCGCGCAAAAGGCTGTTCCGGCGCCAGACGGCGCCACCACGGCGTGAAGCCGGCAATGCCGCGGCCGAGGAAGACCAGCCCTATGAGCAGCGCTGTGGCGGCAAGGCCTTCCCTTGGAAAGGGGGTGGCGAAGACCCCGGTCAGCGCCAGCGGCCACAGGGTTGCGAGGCACAGGCACGCGGCAACGGCGAAACAGGCAAACGGCGTCGGCATCTCGTCGACGCCGCGAAAGCCGACGACGGCGTGGGCGCAGGAGACGCCGTCCCTGCCCGGCCAGATGCCGCCAAGGCCCCAATAGACATGCAGCGCGGTGATCAGCAGCAGGACGGCCGAGAGGGCGAAGGCGAGGACGATCATGAGCGGAACAGCCTGGAATACTGCGTCTCGTGCTTCATCGCCATGATGTCGGAGATGAAGGCGCAGCCGCCGAGATCGTCCAATGTCGAGCCGGCGGCGCGCGCGGCCGTCGACAGCGCCAACGGCTCGAAGCCGGCGAGCAAGGCCATAGCGTCCGTCTGGCCGACGATGCCGAGTCGGATCGCCGCCTGGACGAGGTTGGAGAAGAAGGCCTGCAGGAAGGCCGACATCGCGTCCTGAAGCGCGATGCCGTTGCCGCCGGCAACGGCGCCGACGGCGACACAGTAGGCGCATTCGGCCGGCAGGCGGCCCAACACCGGATTCGCCCAAGCCGCTGCCGCTTTCAGGAAGGCGGCGCCTTGCAGCATGGTTTCGGTGTGACGCTCACGCGAGCCGGCCAGCGCTTCGGCGAGATCGGCAATTTCATGGAGATCGCCGCCGCCGCGGGCGCGGCGCCAGGCTTCCGTGAAGAGCACGGCGTCGTTCCAGCCCGAGCCCATCTCGACCAGCGTCTCCAGCCAGAAGGCGAGGCTGGCGGTATCGGCAACCAGCCCGTCTTGCCCGGCGCGTTCGAGGCCATGGCTGTAGGCAAAGCCGCCGACCGGAAAGGCCGGCGACAGCCACGCCATGAGCCGCAGCAAAGCGATGCCGGACGGCTGGTCAGTCATGATCGTGATGATGCCCGTCATGGGAATGGCTGTGCGAATGCGACTCGCTGTGTGCGTGGGAACGTCCATCATGGGAATGCGCTTCGGCGTGCGCATGCGCATGGCCATGATCATGACCATGCGCACCTTGGGCGGAATAGGCGCCGCGCACCGGCTTGAACGGTTCGGAGACTTCGCGCACCGTGGCGCCTAGCCCTTCCAGCATAGCCTTGATAACATGGTCGCGCAAAATCAGGATGCGGCTGGGCTCAATCGCAGCCGCCAGATGCCGGTTGCCGATATGCCAGGCGAGTTCGGTCAGATGCACGGCGTGGCGGGCGCGGATGTCGTAGACCTCTTCGGGTGCCGCGGTGATCTCGACCTGGCCGCCATCCTCCAGCACCAGCCGGTCGCCATCGTTCAAGGTCACGGGTTCGGGCAGGTCGACCAGCACCTTGCTGCCGTCGGCAAGTTCGATGGCGCGGCGGCGCAGATGGCGCTCGTCATGGGGCAGCACGGCACGGCCGGATGGCGGCACGCTACCGGCAGTGCCGGCCGTCAGCACCGAGACGGCGCGCGGGAATTTGGTGAAGTCGGTGTTGAGGTTGAGTTTCATCGCATGGCTCCGCCATTGGCTTGCGCCCGTGCCCGGGCAGGCCGCGCCAAGACGCGGTCGAAATACGCGTTGACGCGCTCGGACTCGATCGGGAATTTTCCGGCTCGGGCCCAGCCGCCCATGTCGCCCAACAGCACGTCGACGGCGGAAAATCGGTCGCCCAGCGCAAAAGGCCTGTTGCCCAGCCGGCCGTCCAGCGCCTTGGTCTCGGAGGCGAAATCGTAGGCGGCGGCAGGACCGACATCGACCCGCACTTCCTTGGGCAGCAGGAAGCGGTGGCGCAGCTTGTTCCACAGCGGCGCCTCGAACTCCGACTGGGCGAAATGCATCCAGGAATCCATCTCGGCGCGGCCGGCGACACCGGGACCGGCGCCCATGCCTTTGTCGGCGTGCTTGTCGGCGAGATAGACGCAGATTGCCGCCGAATCCGTCACCGTCAGCTCGCCGTCGATCAGGATCGGCACCTTGCCCGACGGGTTGAGCGCATAGGCTTCCGGCGAGCGCAATTTGACTTCGACGAACTCATAGGGCTGCCCGAGTTCCTCAAGCATCCACAGAACGCGGCTGACGCGGGATCCACGCGATCCGATGGCCTTGCACATGGTTGAACCTTCTTTCCCCGCGACCCTAAACCATAGCCCCTGCTCAGACGATGGTGTCGAAGAGCCGCAGGATGAACGAAATTTGGTAGATCAGCGTGCCGACGACGAAGGCGATGTGGAAGCGGCGGTCGCGCACCAGTATGGCGGCGATGCACAGCGCCACGAAAACCGGCGTTCGGAACAAATATTCATTGCCGTAGCGGGCGAAATGCTCCGGCCCTTTCAGCAGCGTGTCGACGACATCGAGCAGATAGGTCGTCGCCAGCAGGCCGAAGAACCAGCCGCGGCGCGAATAGAAGAAATCCTCATAGCTGGTGTAGTCGAGCATCGAATCCGGAAACAGCAGCGCACACAGCAGGAACAGCGTGATGGCATAGAAGATCAGGAACAAATATTTGCCGAAGGTCCAGACCTCTATCGTGTAGAGGCCGAACTCCCACCACCAGAAATGCACCAGAAGCAACAGCATGGACGCGACCCAGCCGAGGTGCACGGGATAGAGCTTGTACTGGCCGGGATGCTGGACGATGCGCGCCACCCCCGACAGCAGGCGGGCGACGCCAAGCCCGATCACCATGCCCATGACGATGCGGATATGCGGGAAGATGTCGTGGGCGGAGGCTATTTCGGTGGCCATGACCTGCTACGCGGTTTCTTTGAGCCGCATATTGCGGCGGCACCGACCGGCTCGCAATGGAATTTGCCGGGTCGATCAAATCGCCCCTCGCCTCAAAACAGGAAATACCGCTGCGCCATCGGCAGCACGGTTGCCGGCTCGCAAGTCAAGAGTTCGCCATCGGCGCGAACCTCATAGGTTTCGGGATCGACCTCGATATGCGGCGTGGCGTCGTTGAGGATCATCGAGTGCTTGCCGATGCCGCCGCGGGTATTTTCGACCGCGACGAACTGCTTGTCGACGCCGAGCCTGCCATGCAGGCCGGACTCCAGCGCCGCCTTCGAAACGAAGGTCACCGACGAGTTGGTCCTGGCCTTGCCATAGGCGCCGAACATCGGGCGGTAGTGCATGGGCTGGGGGGTCGGGATAGAGGCGTTGGGGTCGCCCATCGGGGCTGCGGCTATCATGCCGCCGATCAGCACCATGTCCGGTTTGACGCCGAAGAAGGCTGGGTTCCACAGCACCAGATCGGCGCGCTTGCCGACCGCGATCGACCCGATGTCCCTGGACAGCCCATGCGCGATGGCCGGGTTGATGGTGTATTTGGCGATGTAGCGGCGGACGCGGAAATTGTCGTTGTTGCCGGTCTCCTGCGGCAATGACCCGCGCTGGCGCTTCATCTTGTCGGCGGTCTGCCAGGTGCGGATCGCCACCTCGCCGACACGGCCCATGGCCTGCGAGTCCGACGAGATGATCGAGAAGGCGCCGATATCGTGCAAAATGTCTTCCGCCGCGATGGTCTCCTTGCGGATGCGGCTTTCGGCAAAGGCGATGTCTTCAGGGATCGACGGCGACAGATGGTGGCAGACCATCAGCATGTCGAGATGCTCGGCCAGCGTGTTGACGGTGTAGGGCCGGGTCGGGTTGGTCGAAGACGGAATGACGTTGGGCAGGCCGCAGACCTTGATGATATCGGGCGCATGGCCGCCGCCGGCGCCTTCGGTGTGGAAGGCGTGGATGGTGCGGCCCTTGATGGCGGCGACGGTGTTCTCCACAAAGCCGGATTCGTTCAGCGTGTCGGTGTGGATCATCACCTGCACGTCGTAATCGTCGGCAACCGACAGGCAGCAGTCGATGGCCGCCGGCGTCGTGCCCCAGTCCTCGTGCAGCTTCAGCGAGCAGGCCCCGCCCAGCACCATTTCCTCCAGCGCTGCCGGCAGCGAGGCGTTGCCCTTTCCGGACAGGCCGATGTTCATCGGGAAAGCGTCGAAGGACTGGATCATGCGCGCCATGTGCCAGGGTCCGGGCGTGCAGGTGGTGGCCAGAGTGCCATGCGCCGGGCCGGTGCCGCCGCCGAGCATGGTGGTGATGCCCGACATCAGCGCTTCGTCGATCTGCTGCGGGCAGATGAAGTGGATGTGCGCGTCGAAGCCGCCGGCGGTCAGGATCTTGCCCTCGCCGGCGATGATCTCGGTACCGGGGCCGATGATGATGGTGACACCGTCCTGCGTGTCGGGATTGCCGGCCTTGCCGATCGCCGCGATGCGGCCGTCCCTGAGACCTATATCGGCCTTGAAGATGCCGGCCGTGGCATCGACCACCAGCGCGTTGGTGATGACCGTGTCGACCGCGCCGCCGGCGCGCGACACCTGGCTCTGGCCCATGCCGTCGCGGATGACCTTGCCGCCGCCGAATTTCACCTCCTCGCCATGGACGGTGAGGTCCTTTTCGACCTCGATAAACAGCTCGGTATCGGCCAGGCGCACTCTGTCGCCGACCGTCGGGCCATACATCTGCGCGTAGGCGGCGCGGGTAATTCTAGCCATCAGTCAATGCTCCCCAAACGCAGTCCGGCCGCAGCCCCACATCGTCGCCATCCAATGGTCATGCAATGACCCGCTCGGCGACACCTTCTGATCCCATTTGGCCGTTGAGGTGGCGGTGCCACCCCAAACCGCCCGTTTGCCAAACCCTTGGCCAAATCGATGAAAGGAAAATACATGCGCAAAATCATCGTTCTTGCAGCCGCAGCCACGCTGGCCTCCGCAACCGTAGCCGGCGCCCAGCAGCAGCCCACGCCGCAACCGAAGCCGGCGGCGCCCAGCGCTCAGCCGGCGGCGCCGGCGATCCAGAAGGTCAACATCGTCGATATCAGCGAATTGCCCAAAGCCACCCAGACGCAGGTCAATCAGGTGATCGCCCAGCGTGGCGATGCCGGGCTGCAGAAACTGCGCTCTTCGATCGACGCGACGCCGCAGATCAAGTCGGCGCTCGAAGCCAAGGGGCTCACCTCGGCACAGGTGGTCGCCGCCAGCATGACCACCGATGGCGCGCTGACCCTTGTCACCAAGAAGGCAAGCTGAAAGAAGCGCTTGGCGGGCCGGCACCCGGCCCGCCAGCCCACAGGGAACCTTCGCCCGACAGGAGGCGTTTCGTTCCTTTGGCGCCGAACGGCGTTGCACAGAAAAGTCCACCAGGAGCGAGCAATGCCTGTCTTTGCCGACACCAGATGGCTCCAGAGCCTTGCTGCCTGCACATTTCTCGCAGCTTTCGGCCCGCAAGCCGCGCAAGGTCTTGAAAGCGCTGACGCCGTCAACCGGGCCGACACCGTCAACAGGATCGTCGGCTCCGATGTCCGGCAGGAGGAGGCGCGGACGGAACCACAGACCAACAAGATCATCACCGCGATCGAGCGGACGCGTGAGAACATCGGCGCCGTGCGCAAGACGTCCAAGCTCGATACTGTGGATATCGTCTTCCTCACCGACGCGGCGCGCAGCGAAGGCGGCCCGCCGCCGGCGGTCGAGAGCAAGGTCGAACAGCATCAGGATGACATTGCGGAACTGCGCAAGGAGATCGACGCCAACGCCTTGCTGTTCAACGCCATCGATTCGCGGCGCGTGCTTACGGAAGACGTCCTTGCGGTGGAATTCGACGGCTCGGCAAGAATCGTCATCTACGCGGCGGCCAGGCCGTCGAACTGACCTCAGGGCGCTCGACCCCGTCGATCTCACAGCCTGCCCATGATCTTCTGCTGAAAACCGTAGACCTCGCGTTTTCCTCCGAACGGCACCAGCGTGACGTCCCGCTCTTGTCCCGGTTCGAAGCGCATCGCGGTGCCGGCGGCAATGTCCAGACGCATGCCGTGCGCTTTGTCGCGGTCGAATTTCAACCCCTCATTGGTCTCGAAGAAATGGTAGTGGCTGCCGACCTGGATCGGCCGGTCGCCGCTGTTGGCGACCTTCAGCGTCACCGTCGGCAGCCCCTTGTTGAGCTCGATGTCGCCGCTTGCGGTGATGATTTCGCCGGGAATCATCGTTAGCCTCACAAAACGCCGAAGACCAGGCCGCCGCCGACTGCAGCACAAGCGGCGCCAGCGGCGCGGGCAAGCCCGCGAAAGCGCATGCCGAGGCCAAGGCCGGCAGCGATGCCCATGGCATGGAGAAGTGCGGTGGCAACGGCAAAGCCGGCCATATAGTCAAGCCCACCTGCATTTTCCGGCACTTCGGTGCCGTGGGCATGGCCATGGAACAGCGCGAACAGGCCGATGATGGCGACTCCGGCCGAGACCGGCAGATCGACCGCCAACGCCACCAGCAAGCCAAGCGCGACGACGGAGGCAAGGATGCCCGGTTCGACGAAAGGCACCGGCACGTGGAGCATGCCGAGCGCGCCGCCGACCAGCATGACGCCGACAAAGGCCAGCGGCCAGGCCCAGATTGCCTTGCCGCCCTTGAGCGCCGCCCACAGGCCGACGGCTACCATGACGGTCATATGGTCGAGGCCGGACAGCGGATGCGCGAAGCCCGCCGCGAAGGACGAGGTCGTGCCGATGCCGACATGGGCATAGGCGGGCATCGCCGCCGCCAGCAGCAGGATCGCTGCAAGCGTGGTGCGTTTGGTTGAAGCAGAGATCATCGGTCTTCCCTTCGAAGTCACGAAAACAATCACGCAGCCTTGCGCGGGCCGCAGCCCTCGGCCTTGAGCACGCGTTGGGTCGAGGCCGGATATTTCACCAGTTTCTCCACTGGGCGGATCGGGCGTGCGGAAAAATTGCCGCCGCAGTTCGGGCAGACGCCGCCCAGCACATGTTCAGCGCAGTCAGCGCAGAAGGTGCATTCAAAGGTGCAGATCAGCGCGTCCGCCGCTTCCGGCGGCAGGTCCTTGTCGCAGCATTCGCAATTCGGTCGCAGCTCCAGCATCGTTTTCTCCTCACCTGATCGGTTCGTGAACGGTCACCAGCTTGGTGCCGTCGGGAAAGGTCGCCTCGACCTGCACGTCGTGGATCATCTCGGCGATGCCTTCCATCACCTGCGCGCGGGTGATGACATGGGCGCCGGCCTCCATCAGTTCGGCGACCGGGCGGCCGTCGCGGGCGCCCTCGACGACGAAATCGGTGATCAGCGCGATCGCTTCGGGGTGATTGAGCTTGACGCCGCGTTCCAGCCGCTTGCGCGCCACGATCGCCGCCATGGCGATGAGCAGCTTGTCCTTTTCACGCGGCGTCAGGTTCATGCGCTTTCCTGGATTTGGCCTGTATTTGGCTCAGAGTGACCATAATTTGGGCAGACCCGCCCGCCCGTTGAGCAGTTCGACGAGCGGAACCAGCCGCTTGCGCAGCTGATAGCCGTCCTCGGCAAACAGCCTCGCAAGAAGCTTGCCAGATTTTTTGACGCTCCAGGCGCTGGCATCGCCGTCGGCGCCGACGATGTCGCGGGCCGGATCGAGCAAGGCTTCGGCCTGCGGCGAGACCATCAGCAGCGTCGCAGCGGCAATGGCGCCGCCGGCGACCGCCGGGCGGCCAAGTGCCGCCGCGATAGCCGGCCCGATGCGGAAATCCTCGGCATGAACGAGCGCACCATCCTGGCGGACACGCCAACGGTCGTGGAAATGGCCGTGCGCGGCCTCTTCGCCCATGGCGAGGCGGCCGAATATGGTGGCTTCAAGCAGCAATGCCTCGGCGCCTGCGGCAAGCTCGACCTCGAGCGTGCGGGCAAAGGCCGAGCGGTCGAAGACGATGGTTTCCTGGGGCAGCCAGGCGATACGCCCGCCCGCGCCGACGCTGAGCTTCACCCGAACTTCGGCGCGGTCGCTAGCGGCACGATAGATCTTTTCGCAGGCCTGGGTGGTTATCGAGGCGGAGGCACCTGGCCCGACATCGATTTCCCAGCCGAGCCGATCGCCGCCGGTCAGGCCGCCGGCGGTGTTGATGAGCACGGCTTCGAGCGGATCGGCTGCAACGGCCGGCATGCGGATTTTGGCCGAGCCGTCCTGATAGAGGCGCAAAAGCCGGGTGCGTCCGTCCCTGACGCCGCACGCAAGCCGGGCCGCCCCGGCCGCGCGCTGGGCCGGAAGAGCCGGGATCAAGACATGCTGCAACGTATCCATGGCGCTAACGTTAAGCACTCCCGGCGCTTTGTCGATATGGTGCTTGTTGATATAGCTTGTTGCTTGACAGCGTTTCCGTTTCTATAGAGGGAGCCTCTTTGGAACGGTCATGCTGCGCCTGGCGGGTTTTTGAAGGCGACGGCGATTTCAGTCCAGGCAACAGGGGCGCCAACCAATCGGCACCGCGACGTTATAAAATTGGGGAAGGAATTGAATGGCTGACGAGCTGGCAACGGAAATCATCGCCAAGATCAGGGCACATGCGGAGCCCGGTGGCGAAGAGATCACCACCAATACGGAATTGACCGCGCTTGGCATCCATTCCCTGGAACTGACCGAGATCATCTTCGATCTCGAGGAGCAGTACGGCATCGAGATCGAGATGAACACGGTCGATGCCTGGAGCAATCTCAAGAATGTCGGCGATATGGTTGAGGCTGTTCGCGCGCTGATTGCGAAAAAAGCCTGAGCTGAATGCAAAAGCGCGTCGTCATTACCGGCATCGGCGGCATATGCGGGCTCGGCGCCAATGCGCCTGCAATCTGGAACGAAATGCGGGCCGGCCGATCGGCCATCGGTCAAATCAGCAATCCCGGTTTGCATGATTTGAAGGTCAAGGTCGGCTGCGAAATCAAGACGCTGCCCGACCATGGCATCAGCCACAAGCAGACCGTGTCGATGGACCGCTTCAGCCTTTTGGCGACGATTGCCGCGCGCGAAGCCATGCAGCATGCCGGCCTGACATCGACTGAAGCAACCACCTACCGGATGGGCGCGGTTGTCGGCGTCGGCGTCTGCGGCTGGGAGGCGATCGAGGAGAACTATCGCGCCATCCTGGTCGACGGCAAGAACCGGGCCGGCATCTTCACCGTGCCGAAAGTGATGCCGAGTGCGGCATCCGGCCATGTCAGCATGAATCTCGGCCTGCGCGGGCCGGTGTTCGGCGTCACTTCGGCCTGCTCCTCGTCCAATCACGCCTTTGCCTCGGCGGTCGACCAGATCCGGCTCGGCCGCGCCGATGTCATGGTCGCCGGCGGCACCGACGCGCCGCTGCTTTGGGGCATCCTGAAGGGCTGGGAGGCCCTGCGGGTGCTGGCGCCCGATACCTGCCGGCCGTTCTCGGCCGATCGCCAAGGCCTGTCGCTCGGCGAAGGTGCTGGAATGGCGGTGCTGGAAACGTATGAACACGCCATGGCGCGCGGCGCGACCATTCTGGCCGAATTTGCCGGAGCCGGCCTTTCCGCCGACGCTTCCGATATCGTCGCGCCGACTGTCGAGGGACCGACGGCGGCGATGCGCGCCTGCCTGGCGGACGCCGGGCTCAATCCCGAGGACGTCGACTATCTCAACGCCCACGGCACCGGCACCAAGGCCAACGACCAGATCGAGACGGCGGCAATCAAGCGCGTCTTCGGCGACCATGCCTATAAGCTGTCGGTGTCGTCGACCAAGTCGATGCATGCCCATTGCCTCGGCGCCTCGGGCGGCCTGGAAATGATCGCCTGCGTGATGGCGATCCGCGAAGGCATCGTGCCGCCGACGGCCAATTTCCGGCAGGCCGACCCCGACTGCGATCTCGACATCACGCCGAATGTGGCGCGCGAGCGCAAGGTGCGCGCGGCGATCAGCAACGGTTTTGCCTTTGGCGGCACCAATGCCGTGGTGGCGTTCAAGGCGGTCTGACGGCAAGCGACTGGCCCCTGAGCGACTGGCCCTGCATGACTGCGAAGACGGTGTGTGCACCGTCGGCCGGTTGATCGGCAAAGACGCCGAGGATAATCCTTCGCCACACGCCAGACGGCGCGATACCGCGCCAAATTCCCGACCGGAGCTTTCGATGACCGACCTGTCCGCCTTTCCGATCACCAAGCGCTGGCCGGCCAGCCACCCCGACCGCCTGCAGCTCTATTCCGCGACGACGCCGAATGGGGTGAAAGTCTCGATCGCGCTGGAAGAACTCGGCCTGCCCTACGAGGCGCATCTGGTGGATATCGGCAAGGACCAGAGCTGGACGCCGGAATTCCTGTCACTGAACCCGAACGGCAAGATACCTGCGATCATCGACCCCGACGGGCCGGGCGGCAAGCCGCTCGGCCTGTTCGAATCCGGCGCCATCCTGCTCTACCTCACCGACAAGACCGGCAAGCTGATCCCGGCCGATCCAGCGCGGCGCTACGAGACCATCCAATGGGTGTTCTTCCAGATGGCGGCGATCGGGCCGATTTTCGGACAGGTCGGGTTTTTCAACAAATTCGCCGGACGCGAGATCGCCGACAAGCGGCCGCTGGATCGCTACCGCAATGAATCGCGGCGGCTGATCGGGGTGCTGGAGACGCGGCTGAAGGGTCGAACCTGGATCATGGACGACGACTATACCATCGCCGACATTTCGATGCTGGGCTGGGTGCGCAATCTGATCGGCTTCTACGAGGCGCGCGAACTCGTCGGCTTCGACGACTTCCCCACCGTCGCGGCATGGCTGGAGCGCGGGCTGGCGCGGCCCGCGGTGCAGCGCGGCCTGACCATTCCCGCCAGGAATTGACCTCGGCCAGCCGAAGCAGCCGGGTCTATTTCGCCTTGGCCTTGCTTTCCGAGCCGCCCTTGCCGATGACGGACGCAGCGAGCGACGCAGCGCCCCTGGCTGTCGCCGCCACCGCACCAGCGGCGACATTGGCGGTCGCCTTGACGGTGCGCATCGCGCCGCCGGCCACCGAGCCGCTGCTTGCCGGCTTCTTGGGTTTGGCGGTTTTCGCCGTCACCTTTGCCGTCGCCACCGGTTCTACCTTCTTTGGCGCCGCTTTGCCGAAAGCCGGCTTTGCGTCCTTGGACCGCTCGGCGATCGCCGGGCCGGCGCCTGCCTTCGCCTGCGTGGCCTTTGCCTGCCTGGCTTTGGGTTGAGCGGTCTTGCTCTTGGCGGGTGTTTTTGCCTTGGTTGCCATCTGACGGTTCCCTCACGGCGGCACGATTGCCGATGAGAGATAACGACCTGAAAGTCTTAAGGTTCCCGTTCCGAAGTCCAGCGAACTATGCGGGATCGCCAACAACCAGGTCGGCGGACCTGCGACGGCCGAGCACGCGATCGATGTTGGGCATGTCGTTGGAAGCGATCCAAGCGCGGGCGTCTTCGTCGGAGCGGCCATGCTCGTGCCAGCGCACCAGAAGGCGGCGCTCGAGTTCGGCACGCGGCACATCGACAAAGATGGTGAAGTCGAACAGCGGCGCCAGCCGCGACCACGGCTCCTCGTCCAGCAGGAGGTAATTGCCTTCGACCAGGATGAACTTGGTCTCGGCGGCAACGATGGAGGCGGCGGCGCGCGACAATTCCATGCTGCGGTCGAACACCGGAATGGCGATGTCTGGCTCGCCCGAACGGATGCGCTTCAACAGCGTCTCGAAGCCGGCGAAGTCGAAAGTCTCCGGCGCGCCCTTTCTTGACCGCAGGCCGCGCTGGTCGAGCACGATGTCATCATAGTGGAAGCCGTCCATCGGCACGACTTCAGCCGCGCCCTCCGGCAACAGATCATGCAGGCCGGCCGAGAGCGTCGACTTGCCGGCGCCGGGCGGGCCGGCAATGGCGACGATGAAGCGTTTCGCCTTGCCAGCGCGCTTGAAGATGGTGGCGGCGAGATGGGCGATTTCGGACATTGGGCGCTTCCAGTTATGCTTTGCATCTTGTCGGCAGTTTGAGGAAATTTCAAACCGCGATTTGGGCAATCTCACGACATCCGCCACGTCAGCGCTGCCCCTCGTCGCCCTGCCGGTGTGCAGCCGATAGATGGGTAACACTTCTCCCCCTATGCGTCCGCCGCAGCGCCAAGCAGATTGGTTGGCGCGGCGGTGCGGCGGACAAGCTCCATGTGCCGTGTGTCGAGGATGCCGGCAGGCAGGTGAGGGGCAGGGCCAGCGTTCGAAAATCAGCCGGGCTGGCCGATCCGCAGGAAATCGCTGTCGAATGCGACATCGCGGGTCGAACCATCGGCTCCGGTGAGATGCATGTGACCTGAGGCTGTCCCGATAGCGCGCGGCGGCTCGCCGCTCGCCAGCGGCAGCGTGCCGATGACATGGCGGAAGGAGACTTCGCCGCCGAGGGTAAAAGCGGTCGCGACCCCTTCGCGCTTCAGCCAATTGTCGTCGATCGATGCGGCATGGCCGATGGCGGCGCGGCCGTCCTCGATGCCGAGCACGCCGCGATGGCGGCTGCTCCACGGCGCGTAGTCGCGGCCGCCATTGCTGAACCACAGCATGGTGACCGGAAGCTCCGCCGGGTTCTTCAGCACCAGCACCAGATCCTGTTCGGCCCGGCGCGCCAGCGCCGTCCAGCCCGGACCGTCATGATCGGCTTCGACCAGGGTGATGAAATCCTCGCGCTCATCCTCCATGCGGTAGTCGGTGAGATCGAGCGTGCCGCCGCCAGTGGCTGGAAAGCGCGTCAGATCGGTCGAGCGGGCGGGATAGGAAAGCTTGAAGCGGCCGCGGGCCGGATCGGGCTCCAGCGGTGCGTCCAGTGTCCCGGCAAAGCGCTTCGGCGAAAAGGCCAGCCGGCCGCCATCGCGCATCGCCGCCATCGGATGGTGGGCGGCGGAGACCGCTCCGGAACCGCCGGAAAAGACATGCTCCTGATAGAGAAAGGGATGACTGTTGCGGAGCGTGAAGATCTTGTCGACCGTCGCGCCCATCACCGTGCGGCGCAACCGGAAGACGGCCCGCCAGCCGTCGGATGTCGCTTCGCTGACGGTGACATCCCAGGGGCTGTTGGCCGGCCAGCCATGCAGCGGTGCGGCCTCGATGTCGCTGGCCGAAAACGGTGCGCATAGGAAATCGCCCGACAGCCGCACCGTGCCTTCAGGCAGATCCGGCGGCAGCGTCTCGCCGGCATCGATCCAGGGCGCGCGGTGCAGCGGCTTCAGCTGGCGGCCATCGCTGTCGACCGTCATTTCGGCGATATGGCCGACAGTGAGATCGAGCGTGACCGAAATGCCCTTTGCCTTGATCGTGACCGTATCCATCCGCGCACCTGCTGATTCTGATGGCAGCGAACAAACCCGCTCCGCGACGGATGCGCAAGCACAGCGACCGGCATTTTGCATCAGGGCGATTTTTACCCTCCCCCTTGTGGGGAGGGTCGGCGAGCGATCGGAGCGAAGCGGAGATCGATCGACGGGGTGGGGTGGGGGTAGCGCCCTACAAGGACCCCCACCCCGATCCGCTACGCGGATCGACCCTCCCCACAAGGGGGAGGGTGGACGCCTACTGCCGCTTATACTCGCGCACCGGCGACTTGGTGCCGTCGGTGTAGGTGACCTGCACCGCCATCGAAGTCACGTTGTCGGCGACCTTGAAGTAAGGCTGGTAGTCATAAGGAATGGCGTACGGGTCCTTCTTGTCGCAAGGCGGCAGCTTGATCCCCTTGTCGAGCGCCGTGCCGTTCAAGCTGTAGCGCACCTCCTTGATGCCGCAGCGGAATGACAGCATCTGGGAGAAATAGACCAGGCCGTGATTGCCGCTGGCGTCGAAGGCGATCCACGACGTCCAGAACTGGTCGAGGATCTGTTTGTTGCCCTGTTGCAGCGCCGCGTCCGGATCGAAACTTATGTCGAACGGCCCGGTCTCGCGGCCCCTGAGATCGAGATATTTGACCCCGATGGTGGTGGCCGTGGTGCTGTCGGGCAATTCGAAGCTCGGATTGGGCATCGGCTTGCCGGTGCGCTGGTCGTTCATCGCCATCAGCCCGGTGTCGGTGAACGGACCTGACACACCCATGCGCCAGGAAATGCCGGTCGCGGCCTCGGGCAGCGAGATGGAGATCGTCCAGCCGGCATTGGAGCGCATCGGCGTCAGCGTCGGGGCAAAGCGTGCTGGGTCGAGCACGTCGCCAAGCGCCGTCAGGCGGGTACGGCTGCGGTCGAGCCAGTCGGCGAGCTGCGTCTGGTCGACGAAATATTTGAGCAGCCCGCCTTCCTTTTCATAGGAGACGAACCTGGTCAGCGCCTCGGCCTCGCTGCGCTTGTCGGACAGCGACTGGACGCCGAGGCGATCCTCGGAAAACTCCTGCGCGAGCAGGTAATAGGCCGGTGCGAAATCCGGATTGGCCGCGATGAAGGCGTTGAGCTTGTCGAGACGTTGGGCATCGTCGAACTGCAGGATATGGACCAGCTTGATCGACAGCGCCTTGGCCTTGTCGGCCAGGGCGCCGAACACTTCGCGGGCGCCGGCCTTGCCGTCCTGCACGCGCAGCAGGGTGGCGAAGCGTGTGTAGGGATCGACGGCGTCGACGTCGAAACCGGCGAAAGCGAGATAGGAGCGCCGCGCATTCAGCATGTCGCCGGAAAGCTCGTAGACGCGGGCATTGTGATAGAATTCGTCCGGCCGCTTCGGCTCGGCGATCGTCCCGCCCTGCGCGGCCAATGCGGCAAAGCCCTTGGCGATGGTGTCGATCGAGGCGGCGATCTGCTCGGTGGTCGCCTGAAGCTTATCCGCCTGCTCGGCCTGTTTCTGCTGGCCGGCAGCGAGCGTTTCGGTCGTCTGCTTGACCGCCTCTACCGACTTTTGCGTCTGCGCGCCCTGCTCAGCCTGCTGCTGCTGGGTCGACGCAATTTCCTCGGTCTTCTTCGCCACCGCGTCGGTCGATTGCTTGACCTGGTCGACCGCCAGCTTCGTCTCGGTTACCGTTTGCTCGATCCTGGCCACCCTGGCCGAGACGATGCCCATCTGCTGCTGCAACTGGGCGATGGCCGGCACCAGGCCGGCGATCACACCGTTCTGCGAATTGGTCTGCTGCTGCAGGCCATAGACGCCGCCGGCGACGGCGGCAGCGCTGGTGGCAAAGATCAGCGCCGGCAGCGCTTTGGCGGCCAGCACCAGCCGCAGAACGATGGCAATGGCGATGATGGCGGCGGCAACCGAAGCGACCAGCGCGATATAGGCGGCGAACGGCGCCAGCGGATTGAGGATGTCGGAAGCCGCGCCGCCGATGAAAGCGACGCTGCCGGCCATTTGCCGGTGCGGCTGAGCGAAGCCCTGATAAGAGATGGCGCAGCCGCGCCGATGTCACCGGTCATTGTCAAATCCCCCAAGCAATTGCCGCCTCTATAGCAGCACCGCGACCCCGCAGGCAAAACAGGACAGGAAGCAGGCGATTTCGGGGCGGGGATTACGGAGTTGGTGAGTAGCGAAGACCGAAGTCACAGCTAATCTCCCCCGCAAGCGGGGAGATTGGCAGCTCCGCCATTAACCAAATGGACGAACACAATGGGTTAGGCTAGGTTCCGGCCCTCTCAGCAACGCCGGACTTGCCTTGCCAAACTTCCATCTACCCTCCCTCGTCCAAAAATTTCTCGCAGCCCTGCTGCTTGTCTTCGTGGCCGGCTGCAGCACCACCGCACCGCCCGACAGCGTGCTGGCGGTGCCGGCGCCGCAGGAGAAATATGCCGCCATCGTAATCGATGCCGGCAGTGGCAAGACGCTGTTCGAGGTCAGTTCGAGGGCGCAACGCTATCCGGCGTCGCTGACCAAGATGATGACGCTCTACCTGCTGTTCGAGGCGCTGGAGACCGGCCGCGTCTCGAAGGAAACCCGGATCCCGGTCTCCGAGAATGCCGCCCGGCAGCCGCCGACCAAATTGCGCTTCAAGCGCGGCGAGAGCATCGATGTCGATTCGGCGATCCGGGCGATCGTGGTCAAGTCGGCCAATGACGTGGCGGTGGCGGTGGGCGAATATCTCGGCGGCTCGGAGAACCAGTTCGCCGCCATGATGACCTCGAAGGCGCGCCAGATCGGCATGAGCAGCACCGTCTTCCGCAACGCATCGGGCCTGCCCGACGATGGCCAGCACACATCGGCGCGCGACATGGCGACGCTGGGGATGGCGCTGCGCGCCCGCTTCCCGCAGCAGTTCCACTATTTCTCCGAAAGCGACTTCATGTTCCGCGGTCGGCTGGTGCGCGGCCACAACGACATGCTCGGCCGGGTGCGCGGCGTCGACGGCATCAAGACCGGCTATATCAGGGCATCCGGTTACAATATCGTCACGTCCTACAATGCCGACGGCCGGCATCTGATCGTGGTGGTGATGGGCGCCGACAGCGCCCGTCAGCGCAACGACCATGTCGAAGCGCTGATCCAGCGCAGTCTTTCGCCGACGCTGGCCGATACCAAGACGCGGCTGATGTTTGCGGGAGACCAGCCGGCAGCATCGCCGCTTCCCGGCCTGCCGCCGCCTGGTTTGCCGGCGCAGTGGTCGCAGTTGCCTGGTTTACCGCCGCAATAGAACCCGTTGTTGGGTGGAGGAACTCTGAAACGCCGGCGGGACAGCACCCCCCTCTGGCCTGCCGGCCATCTCCCCCTCAAGTGGGGAGATTAGCAGCTTCGGCGTCTCGCCTCTTTTTCGTGTTTGGCGAAGCCATGGCGACATCTGATCTCCCCCCTTGAGGGGGAGATGTCCGGCAGGACAGAGGGGGGGTTTCGTGAAGGATCGCTGCCTCATCTTAACTCTGCAGCAGGCGCAACAGCACTTCGGCGGTCTGGTTGCCGAGCAGCAGGCGAGCGAGGCCCCGGGGGGCTGCGCCGCCACAGGCAATTGCAGCAGGCATTCATCACAAGCGCTTGCACAAGCCCCCAATCTTCACCGCCACAGTGGCTATGGCGTGCCGGCTTGGCGTATCGTGGGCGCGACAGCAGGAGCCGGCATCATGAGCCCAAAACCATCCGAACAGGCCGCCAATGAAAACGACAGCGGCGGCGAGTATTTCGAGGCGCCGACCGACCACGACGCCGAGCTGGTGGCCGACGAGGCGCTGGAAGCGCCCGATGTGCCGGACTCCGAACCTCATGGCCGCCTGAAGCCGAAGCGGAAACCATCGGCGATATCGGGCCGCAAATTCCGCAAGCGCGACCTGGTGCGCATCGACGACCTGCGGCCAAGCCTGGCCGACCGCATCCGCTCCGACCATCCCGACCTGCCGCGCGGCGCCCGCATCAGCCGCGAAGAGCTCGGCCGCTACCGCATGCGCTACATGGAGGAGTTGCTGCAGCAGGAGCATGGCGAATTCTCCGAGCTCGACCGCCAGGTGGTCGAATCGATCGCCAGGCAGGACACCATTTCGGAAAACTCGGAAGAGGAGTTCGAGGAGCACCGCTCGTTCGCCGACCGCGTCTCCGACAACATGGCGGCTTTCGGCGGCAGCTGGTGGTTCCTGATCTCGTTCGGCAGCGTGCTTGCGGTGTGGATCGGCATCAATTTGATCGCGGGCGTGAGCAGCGCCTTCGACCCCTACCCCTTCATCCTGCTCAACCTGCTGCTCTCCTGCATCGCCGCCATCCAGGCGCCGATCATCATGATGAGCCAGAGACGGACGGAGGCCAAGGACCGCCTGCGCTCCTTCAACGACTACCGGGTGAACCTGAAAGCCGAGCTGGAAGTGCGCCACCTGCACGAAAAGCTCGACTACCTGATCTCGCGCCAATGGACGCGGCTGGCCGAAATGCAGCAGATGCAGTTGGACGCGATGCACGAGCTGACGGGGGCGAAGAAGGCGAAGCGGGCGCCACGCAGGGTGCGCAGGCGGGTGGCGAAGGTGGAGGTGGCGGGGTGAGTCCCCGGCTGAGGCTGCAGGGCGGACGCGAACTTGCCAGGCCGCGCAAGGTGGCTTCGAAAATATCGCCACGCCAATTGCCCGTTGAAGCCCGGCGCGGCTTCCGCTAAGAAGCCGTGGCTGGCCGGCCTATCGGCTGGTTCGTTTTCAGGTTCCTTGAAGGCACCCGTAGCTCAGCTGGATAGAGCGCTGCCCTCCGAAGGCAGAGGTCACAGGTTCGAATCCTGTCGGGTGCGCCACTTACCGATGTATTACAATAGCTCAGATAACCCTAAAGCCCGTCACGCTGAACGGATTCATGCGACGCGCTTGAAGTCTTTGTTTTAATGCATGTCGTTGTCCCAGGACCGCGGCTCACTTCTGGGCGACATGCATGAGTGCCCGGGTCTAGGCACGGGCGATCAGTCGATATTCGGTGTTATTGGCGCGTCGATTACCACTTCCGCCCGTTCAGTCAGACGCTATGCTGCTGACCGTGACACCAAGGCGCGCGTTCCGTTCGTGATGAAGCAAAGTCAACACCGCTTGCATGAGCGGATGACCATTCGCGGCCACCTCGAACCCGCGTCCTTCGTGCCCTGGATCATGCGCCATGCGGCCAAGCTCGGTCTCGCGCACCACATCGCTCATGCAAGCACCGATCGCATCGAACTCGATATTGCCGGTGCGGCGGAGCTGATCGACATGATGGAGATGGGATGTTCGCTTGGGCCCATTGAGGTCTGGGTCGAGACGATCGACCGCGCGCCTGTCGAGCAAAAAAACATATAGCTTTGCGTGTGGTTACCTCGGTTTGCACTTAATTTAACCAATATTGCAATTGCGAAATTATTATGCATACGTCAGCCGCATCGAGCGGTTCGCCAACTCCTTGCGCCGGCATCTCTCTGGTCGGGAAACAGTAGTATCAGTACGGAAAGTAAGGTCATGCTGTCCGACAAGACGGACACCTGGGTGCCGGTCGCCCTTACCCAGGATCTGCCAACAGGACAGGTAATGCCGGCGCGGACGCCCGCCGGTCCCATTGCCCTCTGGCGAAGCCAATCGGGGCGCTTGGCGGCATCGGCGGATCGCTGTCCGCATCGCGGCATGCGCCTCTCCCATGGCTTCGTGCGCGGCGAGGCGCTCTCCTGCATCTATCACGGCTGGACCTATTCGCAGGCCGGTCAGTGCCTGCGCATTCCTGCCCATCCCAGCCTCACGCCGCCGGAGACGATTCGAGTTGCGACCCGGTTGGTCGAAGAGGCAGGCGGGATCATCTGGGTCGCGGATGGAGAGCCTGACGGCAAGCCACCCCTTTTTGAGGGTTACGTCCCGCTCCGTTCATTGACGGCCCGCGCCGGAAGTTCGGCGCTCTTTGTCGCTGCCGGTACGAAGGCCACCGTTGAAGGATGCGTCTGGCAGGCACCCGGCGCGCCGGCAATCCGCCTGCTGCCTATCCCGCAGGAAGCCGGCGAGACGCTGATCCACGTCCTTGTTCCAGCCGATTGCGATGCGTCCGAGCGCATCGCGGCCTCGCGAGCCGCCGAGAGCCTTCGGCGCATGGCCGAAGGGATCGAGGCGAAAGGGACTGTGCCATGATCGACGATGCGATGCGCCACGAATGGTATCCGGTCGGGCTTTTCAGCCGGCTCGACCGCTATGGGCGCGAGACCACCCTGATGGACGAGCCGATCAAGGTTGCGCTCGACGCCAATGGCGCGGCGAAAGTGACAGGCGAAAACGGGCGCGTGCTGCCGGTTTCGGTGCGCTATGGCCATATCTGGTCGTCGCTCGGCGAACCGAAGAAACCGGTCTTTCCGATTCCCGAGGCAGACCAGCCCGGGCGCCGCTTCGTAGATGTCGGCGTGGTGCGGGTGCGCTGCTCGCCGCTCCGCGCCGTCGAGAACTTCCTCGACATCGCACACTTCCCCTTCGTCCATACCGACATCCTCGGCTCGGAGCCGCATACCGAGGTCGAAAACTACAAGGTCGAGATCCGCGAGGAAGAGGACGAGGTCTGGGCGACCCAGGTGAAGTTCTACCAGCCGCAGGCGGCGAAATCCGCGAGTGGAGGTATCACGACGGAATACATGTACCGCGTGCCGGCTCCGACCTGCTCAGTCCTCTACAAGACCTGCCCGCCGCGCCCGGGCGAATGGGATGTCATTACGCTATTCGTCCAACCGCTTGCCGAGGATCTCTGCGACGTCTGGCCGTGGATGGCGCTTTTCGATGACGAGACGCCACAGACCGACCTCATCCATTTCCAGCAGACGATTTTCCTGCAGGACCGCTCGATCCTCGAAAACCAGATCCCGCGTCTTCTGCCGCTCGATCCCGGCATGGAAATCCCGACGCGCGCCGACCTGACCTCGGTCGCCTATCGCCGCTGGCTGAAGCGCCACAATTATACCTACGGCGCGCAATTGGTGGCACAGTGAAGCTTTACGACTACATCCTCTCCCCAAGTTGCTACAAGGTGCGCCTGATGGCGACGCTGTCAGGTGTGAAGCTCGAAATCCGCCCGGTCGACTTCCATCCCGGCGCCGAGCATCGTGGCCCCGAGCTTATGGCGCTTAATCCGGGAGGCTCCATCCCGATCCTTGAAGACGGCGACCTGATCCTGACCGAGTCTTCCGCCATGCTTGGCTATCTCGCCGCGAAGGCAGCACCGGCCTGGCTCGGCAGCGGCGCCCCCGAGGAGACGGCGCGCATCCAGCAATGGCTTTCCTTCTCGCACAGGCTGACCGCCAACCTCGGCGGCGCGCGCCTGCATGAGATGCTGCTGCGCCCCGGTGACATCGGTGCGCTTCAGGCCAATGGCATAGCGGCACTACGTGAGCTGGAAGCCGGCCTCTTCGAACAAAAAATGCGTGGCGACCGGTTTCTCGCTTCCGACCGGCCGACGATTGCCGACATTGCTTGCTTTCCCTATGTCGCGCTCGCGCCCGACGGCGGCGTTTCCCTCGATTCGTATCCCACGATCCGGCTCTGGTCGCGAGCGCTCCGCAGCCTCGACAATTTCATCGAGATGCCCGGTATCCACCGGCTGCACGAGTTGAAGCCCGAACCGCGACCCATGCTGGACGAGGCGTGAGGTGACCGGCTATCTCCTGAAGAATTGCGCAGCGGTCATCACCGACGAGGGCAGGGGTCCGAGCGTCCGGCGCAATGTCGATGTGCTGACGAATGGCCCGCAGATCGAGGCAATCGGGCAAGGCCTGCACAGAAGCGAGTTGCCGGCCGGTACTATCGTGCAGGACGCCGACGGCTGGTTCGTCTATCCCGGCCTCGTCAACACGCACCATCACTTCTTTCAGTGCTTTGTGCGCAACCGTGCAGAACTCGACTGGACGAAGCTGTCGGTCATCGAATGGCTCGACCGGATCTATCCGATCTTCTCCCGGCTCAACGAGGATTGTTTCTACCACGCCTCGATCACGGCGATGGCAGAGATGATAAAGCACGGTTGCACGACGGCCTTCGACCACCAGTACAATTTTCCGCGCCATGCCGGAAAACGGCTCATCGACCGGCAGTTCGAAGCGGCCGATCTTCTCGGCATGCGTTTCCATGCCGGCCGCGGCGGCAACACGCTGCCAAAATCGGAAGGCTCGACCATTCCAGACGAGATGCTGGAGACCACGGACGAATTCATTGCCGACTGCGCACGCCTCATCGACACTTATCACGACACCAGTCCCTTCAGCATGCGTCAGGTCGTGGTCGCTCCCTGCCAGCCGGTCAACTGCTACCGCGAGACCTTCGTGGAATCGGTTTCGCTGGCGCGTGATCGCGGGGTGCGGATGCACACCCATGTCGGCGAGGGCGAAAGCCCGATCATCGAGGCCCGCCATGGCATGCGTACGGTGGACTATCTCGAGGACCTCGGATTTGCCGGCCGAGACACTTTCTATGCCCATTGCTGGGAGCTGACGCATGACGAACTGCGGCTGATGGCGGCGAGCGGCACCGGTGTCTCGCATTGCCCTGAGCCGGTCTATCTGGTGGGCGCGGAGGTGACTGATATTCCCGCCATGTCCGCCTTTGGCCTGCGCGTCGGTCTCGGCTGCGACGGTGCTGCCTCGAACGACAATTCCAACCTCATGCACTGCATCCATTCCGCCTACATGCTGCAATGCCTGGCGGCCTCGACGCGCGCTCATCCCGTGCCTGCGCCGGTCGATTTCCTCGGCTATGCGACAACGGGCGGGGCCGCGCTTCTGGGCCGCAATGACATCGGCCGACTGTCGCCCGGCATGGCCGCCGACCTCTTCGCGATCGACACGCGCCGCATGGATTATGTCGGCACACGCCACGATCCATTGAGCCTGATCGCCAAGGTCGGCATCGGCATGCCCACCGACATGACCATGATCAACGGCCGCATCGTCTGGGAGAAGGGTGCGTTTACCGGGCTGAACGAGGCCCGGCTTGCTGCGGACGCGGAAACCGCTTTTGCCGCGGTGGAATTCTAACAACTTAAGACAGGGGAACTGACATGCTGAACTATCTGACCCGCAGAACTCTGATGAAGGGCCTTGCCGCAACAGGGCTTGCCGGCGCGCTTGGCAGCCGTCCCGCCTTTGCGGCCGACGAGCCGCTCGGTATCACGCTCGTGCTCCCGTCGCCGGTCGGCGATGTCGGCTGGGGCCATGCGCTCGCCGCCGGCCTCGAGCCGGTCAAGGCCGCATACGGCGACAAGGTGAAGATCACCGTCATCGAGAACATCGCCGAAGGGCCGGACGCCGACCGGATCATGAACAAGACCGTCGCCGACGGTAACAAGTTCCTGATCGCCGGCTCATTCGGCTACCAGAATGGTGCACTACAGATCGCCCGCCGCGATCCTGCGGTCACCGTGCTGCATGCCTCCGGCTTCCAGACTGCGCCGAATTTCTCGCCCTTCGCGGCGAAGTATTTCCAGGGCACTTACCTGCTCGGCATAGCCGCCGCAGCTCTTTCCAAGACCGGCAAGGTCGGCTCCGTCTCTGCCTTCGCCATTCCGGAGCTGATCACCTCGATCAACGCATTTACGCTCGGCGCACAGACCGTAAATCCCGATATCGAGGTATCGGTCGTCTGGGTGAACTCCTGGTTCGACCCGGCCAAGGAACAGGAAGCCGCCAAGGCGCTGATGGCACAGAACTGCGACGTGATCTTCTCGAACGCGCAGGACACACCCTCCGTGATCTCGGCCTGCGAGGAGGCTGGCGTCTACGCGTTCAACCTCAATTCGTCGATGAAGAAATATGCACCGAAGAAATATCTCGGCTGCATCGCGACAGACTGGTCGCCCTTCTTCAAGGCTTCCGTGGATGCCCATCTCGCCGGAACTTTCAAGGGCACCAACACCTTCCTCGGCGTCGCCGAAAAGGTGGTGGAGGTCGTGGACTGGAACTCAGATATCCCAGCCGACACGATGACGAAGATCAAGGAAGTGGCGGCGAAGATCGCCGACGGCAGCTTCTCGCCCTTCACAGGTCCAATCACCAAGGCCGACGGCAGCGAAGCCGCCGCCGCCGGTGCGACGATAGCGGATCCCGAGATCGTCGCGATGGACTGGCACGTCAAGGGTGTCACCACACCACTGCCGAAGTAAGTCATGACCCCGCCCCTTCTGTCGCTCCGCGGCATCTCGAAGAGCTACGGCCAGATCCGGGCTAACGAAGCCATCGATCTGGACGTGGCGCCCCAATCGATCCATGCGATCCTCGGGGAGAATGGGGCGGGCAAATCGACGCTGATGAAGCTCATCTATGGCGTTGAACAGCCGGACGAAGGCACCGTCGTCTGGAACGGAGAGCATCTGCGCCTTGCCTCGCCGGCTGAGGCACGGCGCAGGGGCATCGGCATGGTCTTTCAGCATTTCTCGCTGTTCGAGACGCTGACTGTCGTCGAGAACATCCAGCTCGTCGTCCCCGGCGGTAAGGCGGAGCTGGCGGGGCGCATCCGCAGCCTCGGCCAGGATTTCGGCCTTGAAGTAGATCCTCTCGCCGATGTGCACGCGCTCTCGGTCGGCGAACGGCAGCGGGTGGAGATCATCCGCTGCCTGATGACGGACCCGAAGCTGCTCATTCTCGACGAGCCGACCTCGGTCTTGCCGCCGCAGGCGGTGAAGAAGCTGTTCGACACGCTCAGGCGCCTTCGCGACCGCGGCGTGTCCATCCTGTTCATCTCCCACAAACTGGAGGAAATTCGCACGATCTGTGACCAGGCGACGGTCTTGCGTGGAGGGCGCGTTATCGGCACCGTCGACCCGCGCGACTATGATGCGCACGACCTCGCCCGGATGATGATCGGCCGCGACATGCCCGAGGTGATGCCCGCGTTGGCCATGCCCGAGGGGGAGAAGCGGCTGGAAATAATCGGCATGGACTACACGCCGGACGACCCCTTTGCCACGCCGCTCTCCGGCATCAGCCTTACGGTACGATCAGGCGAGATTCTTGGCATAGCCGGAATATCGGGCAATGGCCAAGGCGAACTTGCCGCGCTCATCTCGGGCGAAGCGATGCTGCTGAAGGAACAACGCGACCGGATCTATATGATGGGCCGCGACGTAGGCACACTCGATGCGGCCGCGCGCAGGAGATTTGGCTTCGCCTTCGTGCCCGAAGACCGGCTGGGACGTGGCGCGGTCCCTGAAATGTCGCTCGTGCTCAACACCGTTCTTACCGCCCATCCTTTCGATCTCGTGAGGCGCGGCCTCATCAACAGCGCCGGAGCGACGGCTTTCACCAGCGAATGCATCCGTCGGTACGACGTTCGCGCCTCCGGCCCGGATGCCGAAGCGGGCTCGCTGTCCGGCGGCAACTTGCAGAAATTCATCGTCGGTCGCGAGATGATGCTGTCGCCAAAACTGCTTTTCGTGGCGCAGCCGACCTGGGGTGTAGACATTGGCGCTGCATCCGCCATCAGAAGGCGGCTCATCGCGTTGCGCAGCCTGGGCGTGGCGATCCTCGTAATTTCCGAGGAACTCGAGGAACTTTTCGAACTCTGCGATTTCATCCAGGTGCTCCATCATGGAATGCTGAGTCCGCCTCTGGTCACGCGGGACACGCGCCCCGAAGACATCGGCAGATACATGATCGGAGCACATGCCTCGCCAGAGAAGGTTCCTGCATGAGCGTTTGGGCCGCGCCGTTCCTCCCCGCGCTCGTCCGCCGGGAGCATGCCTCGCTCGTCGCGGCCATGCTGGCCCCGGCTGCCGCGCTTGGCATGGCGATCATCCTCAATCTGGGCCTTTATGTGCTGATAGGCCGAGATCCGGCGGCCGTCCTGTACGCGATGCTTCTCGAGCCGTTCCTCTCCTGGGCATCGTTTGCGGAGGTGCTGCTGAAGGCGGGGCCCCTTCTCCTCATTGCTCAGGGGCTGGCGATCGGTTTCCGCGCAAAAGTGTTCAACATCGGCGCGGAGGGCCAGTTTATCCTGGGCGCTATTTTCGCCTCGGCGATCCCCGTCTGGTTTCCGCAGGCGACCGGGCAGTGGATCTGGCCGCTGATGCTGCTTCTCGGTGCCCTCGGCGGTGCACTTTGGGCATCTATCACCGCCTTCTGGCGCGTCAGGCTCAATGCGAACGAGATCCTGGTCTCCTTGATGCTGAGCCTCGTTGCGGCGCAAGTCCTCAACTACCTGCTGCTCGGCCCATGGAAGGACCCGGCCGGCTTCAATTTCCCACAATCCGTCATGTTTCAGAACGACGCGATGGTGCCGACCCTGATCACCGGTACCCGCGTCAACGTCTCGCTGCTCATCACACTTGCGCTCTCGCTGGTGGCCTGGGTTTTCATGCAGCGAAGCTTCATGGGGTATAAGCTCAAGGTCGGCGGCCTTGCCCCGCGCGCGGCCGGTTACGCCGGCTTCAGCGAAGGGCGTGCGATTTGGCTATCGCTTCTGATCGGTGGCATGGCGGCGGGACTGGCAGGCGCGGCGGAAGTCGCGGGTCCGCTCGGCCAGCTGCAGCGCTCGATCTCGACCGGCTACGGTTATGCGGCCATCATTGTCGCCTATCTCGGCGGCTTGCATCCAGTCGGCATCATCTTTTCCGCGCTCTTTATGGCTGTCCTCTATATCGGCGGCGACAATGCGATGGTGTCGGCAAACCTGCCGATCGCCGCCGTCCGCGTCTTCCAAGGCAGCTTGCTGCTCGCCTATCTCGGCGCTGTGGCCTTCGTGCGCTACCGCATCGAGTGGCGCCGCCCCCATCACCTGAGCCAGCCATGAACGCCGTCGAGTTCATTATTTCGGGCATGCTCGCAGCGGCAACCCCCTTTCTCCTTGCCGCACTCGGCGAGTTGGTGGTCGAGCGCGCCGGTGTTCTTAACCTCGGCGTAGAGGGCCTGATGGCCCTCGGCGCGGTGCTCGCGTTCATCGTCGTCTACCACGGCGGTGGACACCTGCTGGGGTTCGTTGCCGCCGGCCTCGGTAGCGCCGTCCTGTCCCTCGTCTTTGCAGTGCTGGCACTCGGATTCCGGGCAAACCAGGTCGCGACAGGCCTTGCGATCGGCATTCTCGGCCAAGGCCTTTCGGCGCTGTTCGGCAAAAGCTACGAGAGCTTGACGGTGAAGGGGCTCCCGAAACTTGTCTTTCCCGGCCTCTCGGAAATCCCGGTAGTCGGCAGGCTGTTTGTCCAGGACGTCGTCGTATGGCTTTCCCTTGCCGTGACGTTTGCGATCTGGGCGATGTTTGCCTATACGAGAGTCGGCCTTGTCGTGAGGGCAATCGGCGAGAATCCCAAGGCAGCCCACGCCATCGGCTATCCGGTCATCGCTATCCGTGTCGCGGCCATAGCTTTTGGTGGCATGATGGCGGGTTTTGCCGGCGCCTATGCGGCGGCGGTGTACACGCCCCTTTGGGCGGACGGTATGATTGCCGGACGTGGCTGGATCGCGATCGCACTCGTTGTCTTTGGTACGTGGCTCGCTGGCCGCATCTTCCTGGGTGCCTGCCTCTTCGGCGCGGTTTCGCTGAT
Organism: Mesorhizobium sp. P170090; assembly: GCF_057786115.1. NCBI lineage: Bacteria > Pseudomonadati > Pseudomonadota > Alphaproteobacteria > Hyphomicrobiales > Phyllobacteriaceae > Mesorhizobium > Mesorhizobium sp. P170090. The sequence goes on along the minus strand of NZ_JBYNWH010000001.1, from coordinate 1,047,881 downwards.
GAGCCTCGCCGCCCAGGCGACCGGTCTGGACTTGCCATCGCAACTGCTTTCCAGCCTTCCCTATCTCGTTACGATCGTCGTGCTCGGTGTCATCTCGGCGGACCGCCGCTTGCTCAGGCTGAACGGTGTCGCCTCGCTTGGCGAACCCTTCGAACGTTAGCCGGGATGAAAGTGGATTTGCGAAACTCGGCGTAAGTTGAAGAGATTCGAAACGCCAGCGGACGATCGGCATCCGATCCAAAGGGCAGAAACGCCAAACGGGGCGAAGGTATGCCCGCAAGGGTAGCGCTGACGCCGTCGACTGCGAGCAGCGGAACGATGTGACGCACAACGCGCCCGACATCGGTGGAGATCGTCGCGGGTTTCTTGGGTCGTCCCCTTTTCTGCAGTACGAGCCCCATTCTCGAGGGTCCATTCTCCACCGCAGCCTAGCGAAGCGGCGTCGCAAGATGGCCTGAGGCATGCGCCCGGTAAATTCCCGCATGCGAGCACTCGTCCTGCCTGTCTAAGGTTCCGAGTCTAACCGCAAATCCTCGATTTTTTCCGCCAATTCCAAAATATATATTCCGGTCGCCGCAAGAAGCCATAACAACGATTCCCAATACTACCTATTCTTGCAGAAACTAAAAACGCTACACTCGCGTAATCATATTGGTAACGGATGCTGTTCAACCTGCGTCCAGGCAACCAACACGGGGAGCGTCATTATGGATTTCTTTAAAAGTTTAACAAAGGCCTTGGCCGGTGGCGCTGTTGCCGTGGCTTTGTGCTTTCCGGCTGGCGCGGGCGGGCTCAGTGTGGGCATCGGCGGCAGCGGTGGGGTGGGCGTCTCGGTCGGCGGCAGTGGCGGCGGGCTTGGCGTCGGCGTCTCGGTCGGCGGCAGCAAGGGCGCCAATGTCGGCGCAACGGTCGGCGGCACCAGCGGCACCACCGCCAGTGTCGGCGCTACGGTTGGCGGCACCAGCGGCGTTGCGGCCGGCGTCGGCGCATCGGTGGGCACGGGCGTCGGGGTCGGGGTCGGCGCAACCGTCGGCAGCGGTGTCGGGGTCGGCGCCGGTGTCGGGGTGGGCAATGGGGTGACGGCCGGGGTCGGGGTCGGCATTGGCGCACCGACCGCGCCCACCAGCCCTCGGGATCCCAACACGCCGGCGGTGCCGACGCGACCGGCGGTGGTTGCCATCAGCGCCATGTCGGCCGGCCAGATCGCCAAGATGAAGAAACGCTGCGCCAGCGTGCTCAGCGGCAAGGGCACCTACGACCGGGACCTGAAGGAGCTCTGCCGGATATTGGCGCGGCGCTGAGTACCGCAACATCGCATGTGCCGTGGGGCATCAGTCTCTCAGCCAGCCCCAATGCCGCAAGGTGGCGGGCATTCTTAGGGAGAGAGCTTTGCCGAGCGGTTCAGCGTTTCGCGGAAAGGCGGAACCGGTCAGGCTGTGCGCTTTCATCGGCGGCATTCTGCATGGCTTGGTCACCGAGCCGAAGGAAGCGCGCCGCCCGGTTGCGGCCTTAATCTGACCTCTACCGTCCGTCCGGTCACCCGTTTGGGCCGGCTCGAAGATTCGCCTCTGGCCTTTTGTATCACCCGCTCTAGCTGCATTGTGTTAGGCTCGTCATGTTAGCCTTGTCTTGCTGATGGAGGTTTTGATGGATCGGCGATCATTCTTGACAGCATTGTTTGGCGTTGCGGGGGCCGCGGCGCTTGCTACCGCGGTTCGGCCTCTCGAGGCCGTGGCCGGGGTTCCCAATGTCGGTAACGGCATTCTCGATGAACTCGACAAGCAGGATGCCAATTCGTTTGATGACGACGAAGGCGCTGGCGATGTTGAGCAGATCTCGCATCGGCGATGGCACCATCGTCGCCACCACAGGCGGCATGTCTGGAGACGGCACTGCCGCACGTTCTGGCGGCATGGCCGGCTGCGCCGGCGCTGCTATCGCAGGCGCTCCTTTGTCGTCTTGCGGTTCTAACCGCGGCACGTTCCCGGATAGTCCCTGCCCTGAGGCGCAACCACCAAACAGACCCATCCCGATTTGCATCGGGATGGATTGGTTCAGCTTTATCCAGCCACAGCTGCCACCGACTCCCGCTCGACCAGCGGGCATTCCAGCTTGGTGATGGGATAGCGGCCGCGGCCGGCAGGCGGCGGCACTTCGAGCTGTTCGATCGCCCATTGGCCCATCGCCATGTGCGGCAGGATCGATGTCGTCAGCGGCGGGAACAGATGGCGGGCGATCTCCTCGTCGTCATAGCCGACGACGGAGATGTCCTGCGGGATGTGCAGGCCCGCCTCCTTCAGCGCTTCGTAACAGCCGATGGCCGTGCGGTCGTTCTGGCAGAAGATAGCGGTCGGACGCTCTTTCAGCGCCAAAAGCTTCACGGTCGCCGCGTAGCCGGCGCTCGCCGACCAGTCGCCCTCGACCACCAGTTCGGGATCGAACGGGATGTCGGCGGTGGCGAGCGCCCTGCGGTAGCCTTTGAGGCGGTCCTGCGCGGCCTGCATCCACGGCTCGCCGGTGATGGTGGCGATGCGGCGGTGGCCGTGGCCGATCAGATGCCGGGTCGAGTTCTGGCCGCCGGCGATCTCGGACGGCACCACGGCCGGGAAGGCATAATCGGCCGTGTAGCAGTTGAGCAGGATGACCGGGATGTCGAGGCCGTAGAGGAAGTCCGGTGCCGTGATCTCGCGGGTGAAGATGGTCATGTAGACCAGCGCCGAGATGCCGCGCCTGGTGAGCGCCGTAATGGCGCGCGGCTCCATGACGGCGTCGCCCATGGTCTGCGCCACGAGCAACACATTGCCGGCGTTCCACGATGCCTGGCGCGCGCCCTCGATGGCGACAACGGCTTCCGGGCTTGTCGCCAGCTGGTCGACAGCGAAACCGATGACACCGTCAAGTCCATCGAAGGCGGCAACAGCTTTGCGCAGCGCCGAGAAGGCGGGTGCTGCGTAGCCGAGCGCACGCGCGGCGTCGATCACCCGCTCGCGCGTCTGCTGCGACAGCCGGATGCCGGGCGAATCGTTGAGCACGAAAGAGACGGTCGCCTGCGAGCAACCGGCTGCCCTGGCAATGTCGGTCATGGTGACGCGGCCGCCCTTGGCAGCTCTCGCCGGCGCCTTGCGCCGCTTCGCCGTGTCGTCCGGATCCCTCGTCTCGCTCATGGCATTGCGTCCCAATCCCCAGCCTGTCTAGTCGCAAGCCTGCCACACCGACAAGATGGTGTCGCGCCGTCGACCAATGGAAATAGTCGAAGGCGATTATCTTTATTAGCAGTTTTGAAGTTCCCCGCCATGCCGCTGCGGGCTGCGTGAAATTCAAGGACTGCAAGGCATCTGCTTGCGCGAAGCCGTGCTGCACCTGTTCGGGCAAACTAGACCTAGGGCCACCGCCGAGTGTCCGCGCGAGACCTCTGCTAATAGTGTTTACTAATACAAAACGACGCTGTAACGTCAATCCGCCGTGTCCGGTCAGGTGGGACCCGTGCGGCGAGAAGTGCACGTGAATGGCCCGATGGCGAGCGGGGTTTGCCTCCGCAAGCTTGGTCTCGGACATGTGATATGTCAGACAAATCAGACTATTTACGAGCACGGGATGAGTCTCTAAAGTCCGTGATCGCGACCGACGACGCCATTCTTCAGCGCCGGGAACCCCTGAGGAGGAGGGCGTCCAAATCGCGAGCGGCAAGTCAGTGAATGCAAGATCGGTTCAGTCCGACGACTGAGCCAAAACGGGAGGTTGAACATGAAATCCTTGATACGACATGCATCCGTGGCCACCGCAGCCCTGCTGCTTGGCCTGACCGCGACAGCCATTGCGCGCGCCGACGACAAGCCGACGCTGGCCTTCGTCGTCAACGGCGCTTCCGATTTCTGGAAGGCCGCCGAAGCCGGCGTCAAGAAGGCGCAGGCCGAATTGCCCGACTACAATCTCGAACTCAAATATCCCGAGCAGTCCTCGGTCGCCATCCAGCAGCGGCTGATGGACGATCTGGTGACCGCCGGCGTCAAGGGCATCATGGTCTCGGCCGTCGATCCCAAGACCTCGACCGACGGCCTGAACAAGATCGCGTCGGAAACGGCGCTGTTCACCACCGACTCCGATGCCCCGCAGACCAAGCGCGTTGCCTATATCGGCTCGTCCAATGTCGACGCCGGCAAGCAGGCGGCCGAGATCGCCAAGAAAGCGATGCCGGACGGCGGCAAGTGCCTCGGCTTCGTCGGGCTGCTCGGCGCCGACAATGCCAAGGAACGCATCCAGGGCATGAAGGACGGCCTCGCCGGCAGCAAGATCGAACTGGTGGACGTGCGCGGCGACGACATCGACCAGGCGCGCGCCAAGAAGAATGTCGAGGACGCGCTGGTCGCCAGCCCCGACATCACCTGCATGGTCGGCTTCTATTCCTACAACACGCCGCGCATCTATGAAGCGCTGCGCGACGCCGGCAAGCTCGGCTCGATCACCGTCGTCGGCTTCGATGACGATCCGATCACGCTGGGCGGCGTCAAGGAAGGCACCGTGGCGGCGACCGTCGTGCAGCAGCCCTTCGAATGGGCCTATCAGGGCATGAAGCTGATGGCCGCCTATCTCAAGGGCGACAAATCAGGCATTCCGGAAGGCGGCCTGATCATCATCCCGACCAAGATCATCGGTAAGGACGATGTCGACACCTATGCCGCCAATCTAAAGGCGATGTCCGGAAACTGAGACCACGAGCAGTTGCGCCGGCTCAGGGTTCGCCTTGAGCCGGCGATCGTGTTGACGGGCCGGCCAAGGCCCGTCAGTCTGTAGCCCACCGGCTGCTGGCAAGCCTGATCAAATATGGCGTGATGAATTATTCCGACCCATCCATCGTCGCAACCACCCCGTTCCTCGGCCTCGAGAACGTGCGCAAGACCTATCCGGGCGTGGTGGCGCTGGATGGTTTTTCCATGGAGGTCAGGCCGGGAGAGGTGATCGGCTTGGTCGGCGAAAACGGCGCCGGCAAGTCGACCTTGATGAAGATCCTCGGCGGCGTCACCAGGCCGGACAGCGGCGCCATCACCGTCGACGGCGTTGCGCATGACGGGCTCACCGTCGAAGGCAGCCTGGGGTCGGGCATCGCCTTCGTCCACCAGGAACTCAATCTGTTCGAAAACCTCGATGTTGCCGCCAATATCTTCTTCGGCCGCGAGCCGTTGCGCGGCGGGCCGCTGAGATTGGTCGACCGCGCCAAGCTGCGCGAAATGGTGGCGCCGCTGCTGAAGCGTGTCGGCGCCAACTTTTCCGCCGATACGCCGGTTGCCTCGCTGTCGCTTGCCCAGCAGCAGATGGTCGAGATCGCCAAGGCGCTGTCGATCAAGGCACGGCTGGTCATCCTCGACGAGCCGACATCGAGCCTGCCGCTTGCCGAAACCGACAAGCTGCTCGACGTCATCAAGGCGCTGAAGGCCGATGGCATCAGCGTCATCTTCATTTCGCACCGGCTGCATGAGGTCGAGCGCGTCGCCGACCGCGTCGTGGTGCTGCGCGACGGCATGCTGGCCGGCACCTTGCCGAAGAGCGCCATCAACCACGACCAGATGGTCAAGCTGATGATCGGCCGCATGCTGAAGGAGCGCGAGAAGGCCTCCGAGGCGGCGCGGGCGCCGGGCGCCACGGCTCTCTCGGCCAAAGCCATCCGCACCCCCGCCTACCCTGCCCGGCCGGTCGACCTCGACATCAGGCGCGGTGAAATCCTCGGCCTCGCCGGCCTTGTCGGCTCCGGCCGCACCGAACTGGCGCGGGTGTTCTTCGGCATCGACAGCACGCTTGGCGGTGGGCTCGAACTCGGCGGCAAGCCGCTTGTACTGGGTTCGGCGGCCGATGCGGTCGCGCATGGCATTTTCCTGGTTCCGGAAGACCGCAAGCTGACCGGCATTTTGCTTGACCTGTCGATCGCGCAGAACATCTCGCTGCCCAACCTGCCGGCGCATGCGAAGCGTAGACTGGTGTCGGCAAGCTCCGAGGCCGCCACCGCAGAGAAGCAGAAGACGAATCTCGGCATCAAAGCGCCGTCGGTGCAGACGCGAACCGGCACGCTGTCGGGCGGCAACCAGCAGAAGGTGGTGCTGGGCAAATGGCTGGCGATGAACCCGAAGGTGATGATCCTCGATGAGCCGACGCGCGGCATCGATATCGGCGCCAAGGCCGAGATTTACGGGCTGATGCGAGCCTTGGCCGATGCCGGCGTCGCCGTGCTGATGATCTCCAGCGACATGGAAGAGGTGATCGGCGTGTCCGACCGCATCGCCGTCATGCATGAGGGCCAGATCTCGGGCATTCTCGACAAGGAACAATTCAGCCAGGAAAACGTGCTGTTGCTGGCGGTCGGCAAGCCGGCAAACTAGCGGGCTTCAGGCGATTGCCGGTCCGGCGCATTGGGGAGAAGACGATGAGCAAAAAAGATCTCGGCCTGCTGATCCTGATCCTGGTGGTCGGCGCCGTGGTGACCGCCATCAACCCGCGCTTCCTTTTGCCGATCAACCTCGCCAACACCTCGAACCTGATCGGCCTGTTCGGGATCCTCGCCATCGGCCAGGCCTTCGTCATCATCACGGGCGGCATCGAATTGTCGGTGGGGTCGCTGGTGGCGCTGCTCGGCACGCTGTTCATCGATTTCATCGCTGTGCGCGACATGCCATGGCCGCTGGCGCTGCCGCTGATCCTGGTGCTGGGCGGCATCATCGGGCTGGCGCATGGCTGGCTGATCACAAGGCTGAAATTGCAGCCCTTCGTGGTGACGCTGTGCGGCCTTTTGATCTATCGCGGGGTCGCCCGTTTCTATACCGCCGACGGCACCGCCGGCTTCGCCTTCGGCCAGAATTTTCCCGAGCTCGAATTCCTCACCGCGGGCCGCAGCTATGGCGTGCCCAACAGTTTCATCGCACTGATCGTCATTTCGATCGTCATGTGGGTGGTGCTGCACCGCTCGGTGTTCGGACGCTACCTCTATGCCATCGGCAAGAACGAAGAGGCGGCTAAATATTCGGGCATCCGCACCGGCCGCGTCGTGATGGCCGCCTATGTCATCTGCGGCGTTCTGACGGCGCTGTCGGCGATCTATTTCGCCATGTACACGCGCTCGATCTCGCCGGCCAGCCACGGCCAGTTCTACGAACTCTACGCCATTGCCGCCGCCGTGCTCGGCGGCTTCTCGCTGCGCGGCGGCGAAGGCTCGCTGGTTGGCGTCATCCTGGGCACCGTGCTGCTGCAGGAGTTGCAGAACCTGGTCAATCTGCTCGGCATCCCGTCCTCGCTCAACTTCGCGGTGATGGGCGGCGTGATCCTGATTGGCGTGCTGGTCGACCAGCAATGGGGCGTGTTCCGCGCAAGGCGGCTGATGCTCGATGCCAGCCGCAAGACTGTCGCGGCCGAGTAGCGCTACATCACGCCGGAGATATCCGAGAAGGCCATCGCCTTGCGCAGCACCTCGGCGAAGCGTTCTCCGGCGGCTTCGCGCTGGCCGCCGTTGTCGATGGAGGTGACACCGGGTCCGGACAAAGCGACATTGGCGCTGCGGGCGAGCCGAGCCAGCACTTCGCCGCGCGATTCGCGGCCGCGCTGGGCGAGACGCTCGGCGAGGATTTCCGGCGAAGCGGTGATCTCGACGACAGCCAGATTGGCATAGCGCTCCCGCAGCACCGGGATGACTGCGCGCGAGACATTGGCCACGGCGACATGGCCATTGGCTATCGACCAGTCGACATCGGCCGGGATGCCATAGCGCAGGCCGTGCGCCTCCCAGGAAATGGCGAAAGCGCCGTCGGCCTGGGCCTCGGCAAAGGCGGCGTCGGCCAGCGTGTCGTGATCCTCGCTTGCGGCGTCGCTCGGCCTGGTGATGACCCGGCGGACGAACTCCAGCCTCGTCTCGTCGGCAAACAAGGTGCGGGCATAGCCGATTACCGCATCCTTGCCGGCGCCGCTCGGGCCGACGACGGCGACAAACACGCCGTTGCGGAGCGGAAAGGCCTCGCTGCTGAGTTCGCGCTCGATCGACGCCGAGACCATCAGGCGACCCGGCGCCCTTGGCGCCAGACAGTGCGCACGACCGGCACATGGTCGTCGACGCGCACACGCACCAGATCGGCGCGGCGGCCCTGTTCGATGACGCCGCGGTCGTTGAGGCCGATCGCCTCGGCCGGATTCTTCGACACCATCGCAACCGCCTGCGGCAGGGAAATGCCCTCGACGACGTCGCCGAGGAAGAAGGCCGACTGGATCAGGCTGAAGGGAATGTAGTCGGACGACAATATGTCGAGCAGGCCGTCGCCGGCCAGCGTGCGGGCCGAGACATTGCCCGAATGCGAGGAGCCGCGCATGACGTTGGGCGCGCCCATCAGTACGCCGAGCCCGGCATCCTTCGAGGCCTTGGCGGCTTCCAGCGTGGTCGGGAATTCCGCGACGCGCACGCCCTGCTCGATCGCCTCGTCGACATGGCCTGATGTGGCGTCGTCATGGCTCGCCAGCACAATGCCCCGCTCGTTGCAGGCGGCTGATATCGCCACCCGGTTCGGTCCCGAATTCTTCGCCGATTCCGACATCCGCTTTTCGCAGAACAATTGGAAGTCGCGATCGGTCAATTTCAGCTTGCGCTGATAGTAATGGGCGTAGGTCTCGAGATTGACGAACTGACGCTGTCCCGGCGCATGGTCCATCAGCGAGGCCAGCTTGACCCGCTCGTCGCCATCGAAATTGGCGAAAGCCCGCAAGCAATCCGGCGCCGAGACCTCGCAGCGCAGGTGCAGGAAATGGTCGGCCCGCAACCGGTCTTTCGCGACGCTGTCCTCGATCGCGCCGGCGAGCTTGCGGATGTCGTCGGAGGTAATATCCGCGTCCTCGTCCATGCCGACACGCAAAGCGTCGAGCACGGTGGTGATGCCGGCGGTGGCCACCTGCGCGTCATGGGCAAGGACGGCGGCGATCGGGTTCCAGCGCACTTTCGGGCGCGGCGCATAGTGGCCTTCGAGATGGTCGGTGTGGAGCTCGACCAGACCGGGAATAATGTAGTCGCCGCCCATGTCCTCGCCAGCCATATTCCCGCCGATTTGGCCGGTGCCGGCGTCGACGCCGCAGATAAAACCGTCGCGCAGCACGAGCGACCCTTCGACGATCTCGTCGGCAAGCACGATGCGGGCGTTGTGGAGAACGGTTTCGGCGGTCATTCAGGCAGTCCTTGCTTACTCGGACGAATTGCGGTTAGCGGTTTTTCGGGCAGCGCGGCGGCCGAGCGCATGATGCGAAAGCACCATGAACGGAGCGCCCGGTTCGGTTTCGACGAACAGCGTCAGCGCATCCACCAGCACCGGCTGCTGCAGCACATCGGCGAACAGGCTGTCAATTGCCGCGCGCAGACGTTGGCTTTCCTGCGGCCCGGCCCGGCCGGACAGTGTCATGTGGAAGCGAAAGGTCTCGAACAGGTAGGGGTAGCCCCACTGACAGAGATTGCGGAACTCGGCCGGCTTCAGCGAATCCGGGCTGCGCCGTTCGATTTCCGCTTCGGTGAGCGGCCCGCGAAAACGGTCGAAGCTAAGCACGACATCATCAGCGAAACGGTTGAGCGGCGGCAGCGGGCCTTCCGGCAGCAAAGCGAAGAAACCATCGATCTGGCTGACGACCAGGCGCGGGATGGTGACCGTCGGCGTTGCTTCGGCAAAGGCGTCCAGCGCCGCGCGCAGCGAGCTTTCGGTTTCGTTGGCGGCCAACCGGAAGGGCGCTTTCAGCGTCGCATGAAAACCGTAGCGCCGCGCCGATGCGGTGTGAAAGGCGACTTCGGCCGCCGACAGCTCGCCCACCGCCTCGACCGGCCTTGTGGCGGCGCCAAAGGGGTCGCGGCCCAGCCAGTTGGCGGCAATCCGGGCCAACGGCTCGTCCTGCCTTGGGGTGAAATAGATGGCGTAGCGCATCGAAAAAAATCCTCGTCAGCCCGCTGCCATAGGCGATTTCCATGACGGATTGACGAAGCTTATGCGGGTTTTCGAAGGCAAATCGACCCCATGGTCGTTAGCCGACGATTTTTCGCTGCTGGACCAACAGCTTCCGCCGCAAGCGTAGGCCGATCAGGCCTTCATCAGCCACTCGTGCTCGGGCGCGTTGTGGAACTTCCACGTCCGCTTCGGCCCGGCCATGACGTTAAGATAATAGAGGTCGTAGCCGTGGCAGGCGGCGCAGGGGTGATAGCCCTTGGGCACCAGCACAACATCGCCGTCCTCGATCGCCATGGCTTCGTCCAGCTCGCGGGCGCCGGTCTTGTCGGCGTCGGTGTAGACGCGCTGGAAGGCAAAACCCTGCGGCGGGTTGAGGCGGTGGTAGTAGGTTTCCTCAAGATAGGATTCGGCCGGCAGATTGTCCTGGTCGTGCTTGTGCGGCGGGTAGCTCGATGTGTGGCCGCCGGGCGTGATGACCTCGACGACCAGCAGCGAGTCGGCGGGCTTGCCCTCGGGCAATATGTTGGTGACGTAGCGCGTGTTGGTGCCTTTGCCCCGAGTCTCCTGGCCGAGGTCGTGGGGTGCGATGACGCGAACGGGCAAGCCGCCGCCCAGGCCCGGCGCCGAGCAGACCGCGAGTTCGAGATCGGTGTCGGCGGTGACCGACCAGTCCGAACCCTCGGGGATATAAACCGACCACGGCTTGCCATCGAAGGGCGACATGCGCTCGCCGAGCAGGCCGAGTTCCCGGCCGCCGGCCTTTGCCGTGCCCTTGCCGGTGACGAACACCAGGCAGACTTCGCGATCCTGCGTCTTGCCGGATGCGGTCTCGCCCGGCTTCAGCCGGTGCAGGTCGAAGCCGACATAGGTCCATCCGGCGCTGTTGGGCGTGACATGCGCGACGCGGCCATGGCCCTTGTCGGCTTTGACGAGCAGTTTCGACATGTTTTGTCTCCTATCGCAAGTCTTCGAGGTCGGCCTCTCAACTTCGTCATCCTAGAGCGAAGCTCCGTCGCGAAGACCCTAGGATGACGAAGCGAGGGACATTCCGGCCAATCACCGACGTAGGCGATACGCCAGGTGTCGAGTGTCCGACCCGCAAGCCCTTCCGAGCCACGGCCGCTTCATTCCTTCGGTTCGGCGTCCGCCTTCGCTTCGCCGGTCTTCGGTCGATCAGGCGTAGCCTTGCTCTCCTCCACCGGCTTGTAAAGATAGAAGAACTGCCAGACGGCGTAGGCGGCAAAGCCGAGCGCAATGATGCCCCAGAACGGGGTGCCGGAGGCGAATTCTATTCCGGCCCAGATCACGCAGACGGCGACGACGGCAACGCGCCGCCACAGCGGCCGGAAGAACGGGTGCTCGTAATCCTTCATCGGACCGGCTTACGCATTGGGAAAGCCTTGCGTCTCGACCGTGTAGCCGGCCGCCGTCATCACCCGCATCAATTCCTTGTAACCCACGTGGGCCATCTTCAGCGGCGGGTTCTTTTTCGGGTCCTGCTCGGCCTCGACGACGAACCAGCCTTCATAGCCGTGGTCGGCGAAGCGCTGCACGATGGCGCCGAAATCGAGCGAACCGTCGCCAGGCACCGTGAAGGCACCGAGCGCCACGGCGTCGAGAAAGGACTGCTTTGTGCGGTCGAGCCCGTCGATCACGCCCATGCGCACATCCTTCACATGGACATGGCTGATCCGCTTGTGGTGGTTGTCGATGGCGCGCAGCACGTCGCCGCCGGCAAAGGCGAGATGCCCTGCATCGAGCAGCAACGGAATGCCTTCGCCGGAATGGCGCATGAAGGCATCGAGCTCCGGCTCAGTCTCGACCACTGCCGCCATGTGATGGTGATAGGACAGCGGCATGCCTTGCTCGGCGCACCATTCGCCGAATTCGGTGAGGCGCCTGGCATAGGCTCTCATCTCGTCGTTCGACAATTTCGGCTTGGTGGCGAGAGGCCTGGAGCGATCGCCCTGGATCGAGCGGCCGACCTCGCCATAGACGATGCAAGGCGCATTCACCGCCTTGAACAGGTCGATCATCGGCTGGATGCGATCCTTGTTCTTGCCCATGTCCTCATCGACCAGCGTGCCGGAGAACCAGCCGCCGCACAGCGTCACGTCGGCCTTTTTCAGGATAGGCAGCATGATTTCGGGGTCATTGGGAAAGCGGCGGCCCATTTCCATGCCGGTGAAGCCGGCCGAGCGCGACTGGCGCAGGCACTCTTCCAGCGAGACGTCGTCGCTGAGTTCGGCAAGATCGTCGTTCCACCACGCAATGGGGGACATGCCCAGTTTGGCTTTCAAGTTTTAGCTCCGGTCTCTTGTTCACCCTCCCCCTTGTGGGGAGGGTCGCTGCGAAGCAGCGGGGTGGGGGTGCGGCGCCAGACCCCCACCCGGACCTGCGGTCCGACCTCCTCACAAGGGGGAGGTAGGGGGCAGCGCTGACTTAGCATCAATCGCCGATTGTCTGCATCTGCCGCTTTTCGTCATAGGCTTTGCGCGCTGCGTTGACCTGCGGCCGTGCGGAGACTTCCGGCACCGCGACATCCCACCAATGGCCGCCGGCATCGGTGGAAATCAGCGGGTCGGTGTCGATGACCAGCACGGTGGTGCGGTCGTTGGTTTTCGACTTTTGCAGCGCGGTCTCCAGGCCGGTGATCGACGGCACCTTCTCGGCAATAGCGCCCATGCTGGCCGCATGCGCGGCGAAGTCGATGTCGGGCAGGATCTCGTGGCGCGCGTCCTTCAAGAGGTTGTTGAAGTTGGCGCCGCCGGTGGCCATCTGCAGCCGGTTGATGCAGCCATAACCCCTGTTGTCGAGCACCACGATGGTCAGCTTCAGGCCAAGCATCACCGACGTGGCGATTTCGGAATTCATCATGAGGTAAGAGCCGTCCCCGACCATGACGACTATCTCCTGGTCGGGCTTGGCCATCTTGGCGCCGAGCCCGCCGGCAATCTCGTAGCCCATGGTCGAGAAGCCATATTCGCCATGGTACGAGCCGGGCGCGCCCGCCTGCCAGAGTTTATGCAGTTCGCCCGGCAAGCCGCCCGAAGCATTCAACAGCGTCACGCCTGAGCCCAGGGCGCGCTGCACGGCGCCGATCACCTGCGCATCCGAGGGGAAGGCGGCGTTGGTCGACGCCGTCACCTTGGAGGCTTCGGCCTGCCAGGCCTTTTTGCCCCGGGTCGCATTGTCGGTCCATGTCGCCGGTGCTTCCCAGCCCCCCAGCGCCGCACCGAGTTCGACAAGCCCTTCGGCCGCATCGGCGACCAGCGGCAGCGCGCGGTGCTTGCCGGCGTCGAAAGGCTGCACGTTGAGCCCGATGATGGTCTTGCCGGAGTTCTTGAACAGCGCCCACGAGCCGGTGGTGAAATCCTGCAGGCGGGTGCCGATGGCGAGCACGACATCGGCTTCTTCCGCCAGCCGGTTGGCCGCGGACGTGCCGGTGACGCCGACCGCCGCCATGTTGAGCGGATGTGTGTCGGGCAGCGAGGATTTGCCGCCTTGCGTCTCGCAGACCGGAATGCCGGCGCTCTCGGCGAATTTCGCCAGTTCATCCGAAGCCTGCGAATACAGCACGCCGCCGCCGGCGATGATCAGCGGTTTTTTCGCACCCTTCAGCGCGGTGACCGCCGCCGCCAATTCATGCCGGTCCGGACGCGGCCGGCGCTGGTGCCAGACGCGCTCGGCGAAAAAGCTCTCGGGATAGTCATAGGCCTCGGCCTGCACGTCCTGGCAGAGCGACAGCGTCACCGGGCCGCATTCCGCCGGATCGGTCAGCACCTGCATGGTCCGCGCCAATGCCGGGATGATCTGCTCGGGACGGGTGATGCGGTCGAAATAGCGCGACACCGGACGGAAGCAGTCATTGACCGTCGCGGTGCCGTCGGAAAAGTCCTCGGCCTGCTGCAGCACCGGGTCGGGAATGCGGTTGGCGAAGACATCGCCCGGCAAAAACAGGACGGGCAACCTGTTTACATGGGCGAGGGCCGCCGCCGTCACCATGTTGAGCGCACCGGGGCCGATCGACGAGGTCGCGGCCATGAAGCGGCGGCGGAAATTGGCCTTGCCATAGGCGATCGCCGCATGCGCCATCGCCTGCTCATTGTGGGCGCGGAAGGTCGGCAATTCGTCGCGCAGCTGGTACAGCGCCTCGCCGATGCCGGCGACATTGCCGTGACCGAAGATCGCCCACACACCGCCGAAGATGGGCACTCTTCTGCCGTCGATCTCGGTCATCTGCTTGCTCAGAAAGCGGGTCAGCGCCTGCGCCATCGTCAGGCGGATTGTCTTGCTCATGGTGTTTTCCTCCGCAGTCCTCTTGCCGCGCCTTTATGCTGCTTTACGGCCACGCGCGGCAAGCCACGCTTCGGTCAACTGTTCGAAGCGCGCGGCCATGTCGGCGATAGCCTCGTCATCCGTCATCTTGCCTGCCAGCCATCGTTCGGCGGCGTGGACGAAGATGGTGCGGCCGACGGCAAAGCCCTTGACGATCGGCGCCTTGGCGGTGGCGGCAAAGGCCGCTTCCAGTTCGTCCTGCGGCGCTTCGAGACCCAGCAGCACGACGCCACGACACCAGGGATCGTGCTTCAGGATCACCGCTTCGATCTTGGCCCAGGCGCCGGCCGACGCCTGCGGTTCGAGCTTCCACCAGTCCGGCTTGATGCCAAGCGCATAGAGTTCTTCCAGGGCGCGCGGGATGGTCGTTTCGTCGAGCTTGCCGTGCTTGCCGGCGATGATCTCGACCAGAAGCTCCCGGCCGACCTTCCGCGCGGCTTCGAACAGCGAGCGCAGCTTCTGCTGCTGCTCATCCTTGAGCGCTGCCGGATCGTCGGGGTGATAGAAGCACAGGCATTTGATGCAGTGGTCGACCGGCCATTCCACCAGTTGCGAGCCGATGTCCTGCGAGAACTCGAAGCGCAGCGGCCGCGAGCCCGGCAGTTCGACGGGACGGCCGAGCCAGGCAAAGGGGTGGCGGGCGAATTCGAACATCGCTTCGCGGCCATGCTTCTCGTCGATCAGCATGCCATAGCCGTCGCGGCCGGCGGCGACTTTCGCCGCAGCCTTGACCGCCAGCACCTTGAAATCGCGGATGCGCGCCGGATCGGCGCCGGTCTTTGCCGCGACGTCCTCAAGCTGCACACGGTGGTCGCAGGCGAGCGCCATCATCGAGGGGATATCGCGGCGGCGGGTCGTCGCCCAATGGATGTGGTTGATCGCCTCGTCCTTGCGCAACGCTAAGTGCTTGCTGCCGTTCTTGAGGAAGAACTGCAATTCCTCGAAGGTGGGATATTCCGGCGCGCAGAGCAGCCGCGACACGGCGAAGGCGCCGCAGGCATTGGCCCAGGTCGCCGCCGTTGCCAGGTTTTCGCCACCGAGCCAGCCGCGCAGAAAACCGGACATGAAGGCATCACCCGCGCCGAGCACATTGTAGATCTCGATCGGAAAGCCCTTGCCGACGATACCGTCTTCCAGATCGTCGCTGACCGGCCCGTCATAGACGATGCAGCCCATGGCGCCGCGCTTCAGTACGATGGTTGCCTTGGACAGCGCGCGGATCGTCTTCAGCGCGCTCAGGCAATCGTCGGCGCCCGAGGCGATCATGATCTCTTCCTCGGTGCCGACGATGAGGTCGCAATCGGGCAGCACCGTCTTCAGCTGGGCTGAGACGCGGTCGGATTTGACATAGCGCTCAAAACCTTCGGCATGGCCGGCGAGGCCCCAGAGGTTGGGGCGGTAGTCGATGTCGAACACCACCTTGCCGCCCCTGGCCTTGATGATGCGGATCGCCTTGCGCTGGGCGGCGTCGCTGTTGGGCCGGGAAAAATGCGTGCCGGTGACGACGATGGAACGGGCCGAGGCGATGAAGGCTTCATCGATGTCTTCTTCGGCGAGCGCCATGTCGGCGCAGTCGCTGCGATAAAAGATCATTGGCGAGACGCCTTCGCTCTCGACCGAAAGCAGCACCAGGGCCGTCAGCCGTTCCTGGTCGGTCTTGAGCCCATCGACATTGACGCCTTCGCGCCTGAGCTGCTCGCGGATGAAGCGGCCCATCTGCTCGTCGCCGACGCGGGTGAGCAGCGCCGAGCGCAGGCCTAGTCTCGCCGTGCCAACCGAGATGTTGGCCGGGCAGCCGCCGACCGATTTGGCGAAGGAGGTGATGTCCTCCAGCCGCGAGCCGATCTGCTGGCCGTAAAGGTCGACGGAAGCGCGACCGATGGTGATGACATCGAGCGTCGCCTGTTTGGCGTCCATGGCTTCGCTCATTGGAACCTCCCGTCGGTCTTGTTGTCTTGAGCAACGTAGTTGGGGGACACGCGCGAGCGGCAGCGTGGCGCCGGGAATATGAAATAATAATTCCAATCCATAGTCAATATGGAATGAGCATTCCTCCGCGAATTCGAACGCCGGGCGCCGGCCTAGGCCTTACGCTTCTTTCCGGTGCTGCGGCGCTTCTCGCCGACGCCGACGGTGAGCGCCATGGCCAGCGCCATGGTGGCCGACAGCGAGCGGAAGCCGGCAAAATCGGCCTCGGCAACCTCGAACCAGACCTTGGCGAACTGCGCTAGTGGCGAAAACGAACTGTCGGTGATGGCGATGATCGGCACGCCCTGTTCGGAAATGGTGCGGGCCTCCTCGATGGTGGCCGGCGCATAGGGCGAGAAACTGATGGCAATGACGGCGTCCGCCGGGGTGGCGAAGGCGACCATCTCGGCATTGAGGCCGGCGGCGGATTCGATCAGCTGGTTGCGGATCTTCAGCTTGCCCAAGGCATAGGCAATGTAGCTCGCCACCGGGTAGGAGCGGCGCTTGGCCAGGACATAGATGGTCTCGGCCTTGGCCAGCAGCGAGATCGCGTCTTCCAGATGCGCCTCGTCCAGCGAGCGCGAAATATCGTTGAGCGAAGTGCTGGCGGCGGCGACGAAGCCGTCGAAGATGGCTCGGTGTCCAGCACCCGCATCGGCCTTGGCGCGCAGCGCCTGCAGGCGTTCGTCATAAGAGGAATTGCGCTCGCGCAGCCGCTCGCGAAACACCTGCTGCAGGCTGGTGAAGCCGTCGAAGCCTAGTTGCTGGGCAAAGCGGATCAAGGTGGACGGCTGCACGCCCGCCGAAGCGGCGATGCTGGCGGCGGTGCCGAAGGCGATGTCATCGGGATTGTCGAGCGCATAGGCGGCGATCTGGGCGATGCGCTTGGGCAAGGTTTCACGGCGATCGAGGATCGTGGCGCGCAGCGTCTCGAAGTCGCGAGGTACCCGTTCGTCCATCGTCGCCCCGTCCAAGCTCATCTAGAGCATGATGCCGAAAAGTGTGCAGCGGTTTTCGGACGACATCATGCTCTCTTTAACTCAAGTGACGTCCTCTCTGCCCCATCATAGCGAGCCTGCGCAAGAAGGCCATAAAAAATGAGGCAGACATTCCATTCGGAGAAGAAATGGACTAATTCATCCATCGATCGCTTCAGGTATTGGGAGAAAGAAATGGTCGGCGTTGGTCTTATCGGCACGGGTTTCATGGGCAAATGCCACGCCATTGCGTGGAGCGCCGTCGGCGCCGTCTTTCCCGATGTCGCCAAGCCGAAGCTGGTCCATCTCGGCGAGGTCAACGAGGAGTTGGCCAAGCGTAAGGCCGGCGAGTTCGGCTTCGCCAAGGCGTCCGGCGACTGGCGCGCGGTCGTCAACGACCCCGAGGTCGATATCGTCTCGCTGACCACGCCCAACCAGTTCCATCCGGAGATGGCCATCGCTATTCTCGAAGCCGGCAAGCATCTGTGGTGCGAGAAGCCGATGGCGCCGAGCTTTGCCGAAGCAGCGGCGATGGCGGCCGCTGCCAGGGAATCCGGCAAGGTCGCAGCCCTTGGCTACAACTACATACAGAGCCCGGCCATCCGCCACATCGGTGCGCTGCTCGAGGAAAAGATCATCGGCGAGGTCAACCATCTGCGCATCGAGATGGACGAGGACTTCATGGCCGACCCCGAAGCACTGTTCTTCTGGAAGCATGAGGCCGCATCCGGCTATGGCGCGCTCGACGATTTCGCCGTGCATCCGCTGTCGCTGGTCTCGACGCTGTTCGGCCGCGTCGCAAAAGTCATCTGTGACATGGCCAAGCCCTATGTCGACCGCAAGCTGGCCGCCGGCGGCCGCCGCGCCGTCGAGACCTACGACATCGCCAGCGTGCTGATGCATCTGGAAAACGGCATTGCCGGCACGCTGCTGGTCAACCGCTCGGCCTGGGGCCGCAAGGGCCGCATCGCCATCCAGATTTTCGGCTCCAAGGGATCGATCCTGTTCGACCAGGAGCGGATGAACGAAATCCAGCTCTATGTCACCGCCGATCGCCCGACCGAACAGGGCTACCGCACCATACTGGTCGCGCCGCACCACAAGCCTTACGACGCCTTCCTCCCGGCGCCGGGCCATGGGCTCGGCTTCAACGACCTCAAGATCATCGAGTGCCATGAATTGCTGACGCGGCTTGCCGGCAGGCCGGCGCGGGTCATCGAATTTGCCGAAGGGCTGGAGATCGAGCGCACCGTGCACGCGATGGCGAGGTCGTTCGAGGAGAAGCGCTGGGTGGATGTGCGGTAAGATCCGCTCGCTTCAGCCGCCAGCGACAGCATTCGCCTCCCAGCCATTGACCCAGACCTGGCGCAGGCGATCGCCTTCGCCCTTGAAGCGCAGGCTGGTCGGCTGGCAGGCCTCGATGCGATCGCTGCGGAAATTGCGGATGGCCTGGCGCAGTTCGCACCAGGCGACGATGTTGGCGGTTTCTGAATAGTAGATCAGCGCGATTGGACGGATCAGCCGCTCGGAGGCGCGGCCGATTTCGTCGCGATAGGACAGGTCGAGCTTTTCCTCGTCGCGGATGGCGCGGCGCACAAGCGCCAGATCGATGGTGCCGATTGCCGGTGCAGCGAACCCCCAGACATGCAGTGCGTTGGCGTCGAACGCCTGGCGTAGTGGCGGCGGCACGGCGCCGGCGATCTTGGCGCTGACGCGCTTGGCCGCCTGCTTGAGTTCGCTGTCTCCCGTGCGCTCCAGCAGGGCGAGCGACAGGACGATCGCCTCCATCTCCTCGATTGAGAACATCAGCGGTGGCAGGTCGAAGCCGGGCCGCAATATATAGCCGATGCCACGCCCGCCTTCGATCGGCACGCGCATCGCCTGCAGTGCGGCGATGTCGCGATAGATCGAACGCACCGTGACTTCCAGCTGCCCGGCGATCATCGCCGCCGTCACCGGCTGCCGCGCCAGCCGCAGGATCTGGATGATCTCGAACAGGCGCGACGCCTTGCGCATTTCCTCTCCCTGATGAAACGCTACTGACACATCCCCGTCAGTTGGGGTGATTTATTGGACTGCCTATCAGCTTGAAAATCAACAAATTCCTTAACGGCACCCCAGCAGGAAGCGACAAGCAACTGACATGAGTTACGCGGAAAATCTCTGGCTGTTCTTTATCCTGCTGTCCGGCATCATCATCGTGCCCGGCATGGACATGCTGTTCGTGCTGGCCAATGCGCTCACCGGCGGCCGCGACCGGGGCCTCGCCGCCACGGGCGGCATCATGGTCGGCGGCATCGTGCACACGCTGAACGGCGCCATCGGCGTCGGCCTGCTGATGCATTTCGTACCAATCCTGTACAAGCCGCTGCTGATAGCCGGCGCCGCCTACATGGCCTTCATCGGCATCTCGCTGATGCGCAGTTCCATCACCGTCGGCCATGACGGGCCCGCCGGCAGCCGTACGGCCTGGAAGGCCTTTCGCCAGGGACTGGTGACCTGCCTGATCAACCCGAAGGCCTATCTCTTCATATTTGCCGTCTATCCGCAGTTCCTGAAGCCGGATTACGGCCCGATCTGGACGCAGGCGACGGTCATGGGCTTGCTGACGATGCTGACGCAGGCCGCCATCTATGGCGGGCTCGCCATCACCGCCGGCCGCAGCCGCAATCTGCTGGTGGCCAATCCGCGGGCGACCGCTTTTGCGGGCCGGGCGGCCGGACTGCTGCTGTTTGCGGTCTCGGTGTTTACGGCATGGGAAGGGTTGAGGGCAGCGTGATCCCGATCAAGCGATGACGCCGCGTATCTTCGTCTCGGCGCTGCGCTTGCGGATCACTGTCCCGGTCTTTTCGTCGTCGAGGGGGGGGCAGCAACCCCGTCCCGGAGATCGATGACGTCATGACCGCCTCACGCTCTCGCCCAAGACGACGAGAAGCTCGTCCAATTGCTCGAACGTCTCGCCCATCGCATCCGCCGCCCCGGTACCGGCCGCGTCGAGAGCCTCCTTCGAGGGATAGAGTTCGTGCATGACCAGCAGCGTCTTGCCACCCTTTTCCTCGAAGGTCAGCGTGGTGACGGGTCCCCCGTCACCACCTTCCTCATTGGTCCAGACGAGGCGTGAGTGCGGTGTCACTTCGATATACCTGCCGAAGAATTCGTGAAGGTCCGAGGCGTCGTGGCCGAACACCAGGCGGTACGTGCCTCCTGTACGAGCATCCATCTCGCAGGAACGCAGGAACATGCCCATCGACTTCGGCACCCACCACTGCTTGAACAGCTCGGGCTTGGTCCACGCCTCGAACACGATGCGCGCCGGACCGTTGACTGTTCGCGTGACGACCAGCTCGCGCTCGGACTTCCGTTCGACCGTGGTGCGGTTGTTCGTGGGCTCACTCTTGGTTCTTTCGCGCATCGGCTTTCTCCTTCCGTTTCAATTCCTCGACAACCTTGTCCAACTCGTTGAAGCGCGCGTCCCAGAGCAGGCGGTGCCGCTCGATCCAGGCCGCCTCTTCATCCAGTCCGCGCAGGCCGAGCTTGCAGGTCCGCACGCGGCCAACCTTCTGCGTGGTGACGAGCCCCGCCTGCTCCAGGACGCCGACGTGCTTCTTCATGCCCGTGAGGGTCATGTGGAACTTTCCGGCAAGCTCGGTGATCGAAGCATCTGCGCGTCCGAGCTGCTCCAGAACGCCACGCCGGGTGGCGTCCGAGAGCGCGGCGAACGAGGAGTCCAAGTCGGCATACTGAACCATATGGTTCAGTATCTAGCAGACCGGTGGCCGGGGTGCAAGGGGAGCCGCAGCGTCCTTCCCGCGCATCGCCTCGTATCAGGCGGCGCCCGGCCGGTTCTCCATCATGGCGCGGCGGGCTGAGCGGCGCCATTCTACGGCGCCGGCGAGGCCGTGCAGCACCGTCTCGGTGGTCGCCCAGTCGATGCAGCCATCTGTGATGCTCTGGCCATAGACGAGCGGCTTGCCGGGCACGACATCCTGACGGCCGGCAACGAGATTGCTCTCGATCATGAGGCCGATGATACGCTCGTCCCCTGCTGCCACCTGGCCGGCGACATCGGCCGCCACCTTCGGCTGGTTCTCCGGCTTTTTGCTCGAATTGGCATGGCTGACATCGATCATCAGCCTGGGCGCCACGCCGACGCGGGCGAGTTCGGCCGAGGCGGCCTCGACGCTTGCCGCGTCGTAATTCGGCTGAAGGCCGCCGCGCAGGATGACGTGGCAGTCCTCATTGCCGGTGGTCGCGGCAATGGCGCTGCGGCCGCCCTTGGTCACCGCCATGAAATGGTGCGGCTGGGCAGCCGATTTCACCGCTTCGGCGGCGATCCTGAGATTGCCGCCGGTGCCGTTCTTAAAGCCGACCGGACAGGACAAGCCGGAGGCCAGTTCGCGGTGGATCTGGCTCTCGGTGGTGCGCGCGCCGATGGCGCCCCAGGCGACGAGGTCGGCAATGTATTGCGGGATGGTCATGTCGAGGAACTCGGTCGCCGCCGGCAGGCCGAGATTGTTGACGGCCGACAGCACGTTGCGCGCCATCCGCAACCCTTTCTCGATGTTGAAGCTGCCATCGAGGTCGGGATCGTTGATCAGGCCCTTCCAGCCGACCGTGGTGCGCGGCTTCTCAAAATAGACGCGCATGACGATCTCGAGCCGGTCGGACAGGGTCTCGCGCAGCGCCGCCAGACGGCTGGCATAGTCAACGGCCGCGACCGGATCGTGGATGGAACAAGGGCCGACGATGACAAGCAGCCGGTCGTCGGTGCCGTTCAAGATGGCATGGGTGGCGTTGCGTGATGCGCTCACGGTGCGCGTTGCCGTCAGCGTGCGCGGGATCTCCCGCATCACCTCGTCCGGCGTACTCAATTCTCGGATTTCCTTGACCCGAAGATCGTCTGTGGTGGTCAACACGGCTTTCTGCTCCTGTTTTTAGGAGACCTGCCGGCTGATACAAAAAAGCCGCCAGGTCTGGCGGCTGTTCGGACTTGTTGCTGCAATCTTCAGATCGAGCGCAATCCTCCCGCCGCCAGCGAGCTGCTAAAGTACCAATACGAGGCGGTCAGGTTGATCATGAGGCTCATATAGTCGATGCCGAGGCGCTTGTCACGTGGGGTATGCGGAGATAATTCGGGATGGGCCGAATCCTCGCGATTTCGTCATCCCAGGGCGGAGCAGGAGCGAAGCTCCGTCGCGGAGACCCTGGGATCCATTCCGTGACCTGGGCCGTGGAGTGCGGCGGAGCAGAATTCTGGACCGTAGCAGCGCTCTGAAGTCGCGGCATGGATCCTCGGGTCTGCGCTGCGTCGCTACGCTCCTTGCTCCGCCCGTGGATGACGAAGTGCCGGCGGTTTCGCCAATCGCCAACACGTATAACGCGGAGCGGCTCATGCCGTCCAGGGATCGAAAAGTTCAATTCCCAAGCCTTCGAAATCTTTCGTATTGCGCGTTGCCAAGGTGAGCTCGTGCGCAATCGCAGTGGCTGCGATCAGGCCGTCCATCGACGATAGACCACGACCGCGGCGCTTGCCAAAACCCATCAGGTCGCCCCAGGCCAAAGGCAACCGCATCGTCCACCGGCAAAACCCGCTGTTCGAAGCGCTGGGGCAGGTCCCGGGCGAGCCATTCGGCCAGCGCCTCGCGTTTGCGGCCCTCATCCATCAGAGAGACGCCGCGCCGGATCTCGGCGATCGACACTACGCTGATGAAGGAGCGGTCCTCATCAAGCTCGTCCAGCCAGCCCAGGACACGTGCGACAGGCGCTGGCCTCGTCACCTCGGACAGGACATTCGTGTCGAGCAGCAGTCTCACCGCGGCAGGTCACGCGGTTCGTCGCTGACGTTCAAGGTCGAGATCGGCGCCGCGCAGCGGCGAGTCCAGCAGGAACTCGGCAAGCGTACCCTTGCGTGCGATCTTGCGCTGCCATTCCTCGGCCGAGACGACAACCACGCTTGGTTTGCCGTTCTTGGTGATCGTCTGCGGCGAGGACTGCGCGCGCTCGATGACCTCGGAGAGCCGGGCTTTTGCCCCGGCAACCGTCCAGTTGGTGCCTTTGGATGACGTTAGCATCGCATCCCTCGCGACTATCATGACTATCATGACTATCTGGGAATGGCGATGTTGCTGCAACAGGGTTTGAGGCTACTCCGGCGAGGTCCCCGCGACGTTCTGGTCGTAGTCAACCAGCGAGCCGGTCATGACACCGGATTGCGGGCTGGCCATGTAGCTGATCAGCCGCGCCAGTTGGTCGGGCTTCACCAGTTGGCCCATGGGCTGGCCGGCCTCTGCCTTTGCCAGCCAGTCGTCGGAGGCACCGTGCCATTTCTTCTGCACGATGTCCTCGCCCTCGGTGTCCATCCAGCCCGGCAGCACGGCGTTGCAGCGGATGCGGTTGAAACGATAGGCGTTGGCGACGTTCTTGGTCAGCGTCGCCAGCGCGCCCTTGCTGGAGGAATAGGGCGCAAGGAACGACTGGCCGCAATGTGCCGACATCGACAGCACGTTGACGATCGAGCCCGGCGCCTTCTTGTCCAGGAGATGGGCCACCACGCCCTGCATCAGGAAGAACGGGCCGCGCACGTTGGTCTGGAAAATCTGGTCGAAGGTCTCCTCGGAGGTTTCGACCAGCGAACCGCGCGCGGACGTGGCGGCGGCGTTGACCAGCGCGTTGATGGTGCCGAAATGCGAGATCGCGGTTGCCACCGCACGCTTGCAGTCCGCCACTTTCGAGACGTCGGCGCTGATGAAGATCGCATCGACGCCGGCCTTCTTGAAGTGGGCGACCGCCTTGTCGCCCTTCTCCTGCGAGCGGCCGATGAGCGCCAGCGCCTTGCAGCCCTCGTCGGCCAGCGCTTCGGCGACGGCAAAGCCGATGCCTTGCGCACCGCCGGTGACGATGGCGCGCGTGTTCGAATTGCGATCGGCGGATGTGCTCATCGCTCTGCTCCTGTGCCTTGGTTCCGGTTCTTACTTGTCGAGACGGACGGTCTTGCCTGATGTCGCCGACTTCAGCGCGGCATCGGCCAGCTTCAGCGCCACGAGGCCGTCGGCGCCGCTCGGCGATGCCTTCTTGCCCGAGGTTGCAGCAGTGATGAAAGCGGCAATCTCGATGGCGTAGGCGTCGAGATAGCGGGTCATGAAGAAATCGTGCAGCGGCGGGCGCGTATAGCCCTTCTCATTGGCGACCTCTATCGACACCGGCCGCTGGTTTTCGGCGGCGACCATGCCTTTGGAGCCATGCACCTCGATGCGCTGGTCGTAGCCATAGGTGGCGCGGCGCGAATTGGAGATGACGGCCTGCTTCCCGGACGCGGTTTCGAGGATGACGCTGACCGAATCGAAATCGCCGGCCTCGCCGATCTTCTTGTCGACCAGCACCGAAGCATGGGCGCTGACCGCCGCCACCTCTTCGCCGAGCAGGAAGCGCGCCATGTCGAAATCGTGGATGGTCATGTCGCGAAAAATGCCGCCCGAGCGCTTGATGTAATCGACCGGCGGCGCGCCCGGATCGCGCGAGGTGATGGTGACCATCTCGACAGTACCGATGGCGCCGTCGTCGATCGCCTTGCGCACGGCGGCGAAGTGCGGATCGAAGCGGCGGTTGAAGCCGACCATCAGCGTCGCCTTGGCCTTGTCGACCACGGCCAGGCACTTCTCGACGCGCTTGACGTCGAGGTCGATCGGCTTCTCGCAGAAGATCGCCTTGCCGGCCTTGGCGAAACGCTCGATCAGATCGGCATGGGTGTCGGTCGGCGTGCAGATGACCACGGCGTCGATGTCCTTGGCCTTCTCGATCGCGTCGATGGTGCGCACTTCGGCGCCATAGGCGGTTGCCAACTCGGTCGCCGCCTTTTCAAAAGCGTCGGCAACGGCCACCAGTCTGGCCTGCGGGTTGGAGCCGACGGCGCGGGCATGGACCTTGCCGATGCGGCCGGCACCGAGGAGGGCGAAACGAACAGTCATGGGGTATTTCCTCTAGGGGGATGGGTTCGAGAGAGTTGTGTCTCCACCTTCCTTTTGAGAAAGGTGGCAAGATAATTTTTCGAGCACGCCAGAAAACAGGATGACCATCCTGTTCAGGCCGCGAGTTCCGCCTCCCCGGTCTTGGCGCCGGTGATGTAGGAGACGATGTCATTGCCGTCGGTGTTTTCCTTGCGCAGGTTGGCGACGATGCGGCCGCGCCGGAAGACGACGATGCGATCGCACAGGTCGAACACCTGGCGCATGTTGTGGCTGATCAGGATCAGCGGCTCGCCATTGTCCTTCAGCGTGCGGATGATGTTTTCGACCTGCGCCGTCTCCTGCACGCCAAGGGCTGCCGTCGGCTCGTCCATGATGATCAGCTTGGAGGCGAAGGTCGCGGTCCGGGCGATCGCAACGCACTGGCGCTGGCCGCCCGACATGTGGCGAATGGTGTTGGACAAATTGGGGATTTTCACTGCCGTGCGGATCAGCGCCGCCTCGGTCGCCTTGCGCATGTATTTGCGGTCGAGGATCGAGAACGGGCCGAGATTGAAAAACACCTTTTCGCGGCCGAGGAACAGGTTCGACGGCACGTCGAGATCGTCGGCCAGCGCCAGGTTCTGGAACACGGTCTCGATGCCCGCCGTGCGCGCTTCGATCGGCCCGGCAAAATTCACTTCCCTGCCGTCGAACCAGATCTGGCCACTGGTGCGTTGCTCGACGGCGGTGATCTGGCGCACGAAGGTCGATTTGCCGGCGCCATTGTCGCCCATGATGGCGACATGCTCGCCCTTGCGCAGCTCGAAATTCGCGCCTTCCAGCGCGTGCACGCCGCCATAACGCTTGGTCAGGTTTTCGGTCTTCAGGACGATGTCTGTCGTGGAGATATCTGGCATGGTCAAGCCCTCAATGCCCGCATGCGCTGGCGCCATTGGTCGAGAACGACCGCGCCGACGATGATCACGCCCTTCACCATCTCCTGATAGTAGGCGTCGAGGCGCAGGAAGGTGAAGCCGGAAATGATGACGCCGAAGATCAGCGAGCCGATCACGGTGCCGACGATCGAGCCGCGGCCGCCCGACAAAGAGACGCCGCCGATGACCGCCATGGCGATGGCGTCGAGTTCGTACATGACGCCCATGCCGGACTGTGCCGTCAGGTTCTTGGAGGAGAGCACGACGGCGGCCAGCGCGGCGAGGATGCCGGCAATGACATAAACGAGGATCTTGTGGTTGGCGATCTTGATGCCGGACATGCGTGCGGCATCCTCGTTGGAGCCGATGGCGTAGCAGTGCTTGCCGTAGCGTGTGTAGGTCATGATCAGCTGGAACAGCACCGCCAGCGACAGGAAGATGATGACCGGCATCAGGCCCTTGCCGATACCAGCGAAACTTTCGGTCGGAAACGAGATCGGCTGACCCTTGGACCACCATTTGGCAATGCCGCGCGCGGTCACCATCATGCCGAGCGTGGCGATGAACGGCGGAATGCGCGTGTATGCAATCAAGGAGCCGTTGACGAGACCGGCGAGCAGACCGCAGCCGATGGCGACCAGCACCGGCACGATGACCGGCAGGTCGGTCCAGCCTTGCGCCAGGAACATCGCCTTGGGGTTGGGGTTACCGTTGACCGTCGCCACCTGGGCAAAACTCATGGCGATCATGGCGGTGGCGCCGACGATCGAGCCCGAGGACAAGTCGATGCCGCCGCAAATGATCACCTGCGTGACGCCGATGGCGATGATGCCGACGATCGACACCTGCAGGATGATGATCTGCAGGCGGGCCTCATTGAAGATCCCGGCGACGTTGTCGCGCGTGTTGAACAGGAAGCTGTCGCCAAGAAAGATGCGGCCGATCATTTCAAAGATGACGACCAGAATGACCAGCGCCAGGAAGACGTTGAATTCGGCCGGCCATGTCCGCCTCTTCGCGTCATAGCTGACCCCGCCGACGCCATGAGATGTCTGTGACATGTCTGTCCTCCGTGAGGCGGCATTTGCCCTCCCGCACGTAAGGGCGGTGAGGGAAACGGGAGCGGCGCGATTGATGCGCCGCTCCGTTAGTCGAACGAGTCGCCGGCTCAGTTCTTCTTCAGGAACTTGTCGATGTTGGCTGGCGTCACGAGTTGGAAGGGCACGTAGACCTTGTGCTCGACTTTCTCGCCCTTGGCGAGCTTCAGTGCCGCGTCGAGCGCGCCGGCGCCCTGGCCGGCCGCATCCTGGAACACGGTCGCATCGAGGTCGCCGGCCTGCATGGCGGCAAGCGCGTCCTGCGTGGCGTCGACACCGCCGACGACGACCGTCTTCATGTCGATGTTGGCGGCCTTCATCGCCTGGATGGCGCCGATGGCGCTTTCGTCATTGTTGGCGATGACGCCGTCGAACGGCTTGCCGGTCGACAGCCAGTTGGTCATCAGGTTCTGCGCTTCGTCACGGTTCCAGTTCGAAGTCTGCTTGTCGATGATCTTGATGAAGCTGCACTCCGGCGTGGCGATCACCTCTTCGATGTCCTTGGTGCGCTGCACGGCGGCCTGGTTGGAAAGCTCGCCCATGATGACATAGACATTGGCTTCCTTCTTGCCGGCCTCGGTGAACAGGCGGCAGACTTCCTTGGTCTCGAGCGTGCCGGAATCGGCCTCGTTCGACGCGACGAAGGCCTGGTTGTCCGGCAGCGTGTCGACATTGACCGGCTGGCGGTTGACATAGACCAACGGGATCTTGGCGGCGGCTGCGGCGTCCGACATCGCCTGCGTGGCCGAGGTGTCGACCGGGTTGACGATGATGGCGTCGACGCCCGAGGCGGCGAAGTTCTTGATCTGGTCGAGCTGCTTGGCGACGTCGTTCTGCGCGTCCTCGACCTGCAGCTCCACGCCGCTCATGCCCTTGGCCTGCTCGATCATGCCGTTGCGCAGCACGGTGAGGAAGTTGTCGTCGAACTTGGCCATCGACACGCCGACCTTGGCGGCAAAAGCGGACGAACTCATCAGCGCCGCAAAGGCGACGCCCAAAATCAGTTTCTTCATTGTGTTTCTCCTCCACATTGGTGTCCGGCTGCACCGATCTACCCGGAATCCCCGATAGCCCGAGGAATCTCTCCCTGATGCCTTCCTGTTCCGTATGGCGTTTTGTCCAAGGGATGGAACGCCAGGCTCCCAGTTTGAAACAGATGTTCCGGAACGAAAGAACCAAAATACCAATCTGATGAAATATTTATTCCATTTTTTCGCGAGACGTCAAGAGCGATTCCTAAGTCGGAAAGCGGATTTCGGTCGCCGCGCCGCAATTTCACGTCGAATCAAGGCCGGCAGCGGCCCAGGCCGAGTCTGAAGGCAGAATTGATAGATTCTATCATCGCCGGAGAGCCCACGCCGAACGGGTCAGCGCGGCAACGCGTTAGATATTTTCCGGCAGATAGATGTCGAAGGGCAGAAAGGTCTGGCCCGGCGCGTTGGCGGCGCCGGCCTCGATGGAATGCGCCATCAGGTCGACAAGCTCGCGGCACAAGGCGGCGAGCGGCGTCGAGATCACCATAGTCAGGATGTTGTCGGCGAGTGCCGCGCGCGATTCGGCGTTGATCTCGTTGCAGACGACCACCGGCATGTTTGCGGGCTCCGCTGCGCGCAGCGCCGACACCGCGCCTTCCATGCCGCCGCCGGCGACATAGCAGCCGGCAAGATCCGGATACCGCACCAGGAGATCGATCATCGCATCGTGGGTGACCTGGTTGGCTTCCAGATTGACCAGCGTTTCCATCACCGTGAAGTCCGGCGCATGTTCGCGGAAGAAGGAGCGAAAACCGATCTCGCGCAGTTCATGGCCGTGGAAGCGATGACTGCCGACGAAAAGGGCGACCTTGCCGGGGTTCTTTGCCGCCCTGGCGATCATCCAGGCCGCGGTGCGACCGACCTTGCGATTGTCGAGGCCGACATATCCCTCACGGATGCCAGCGGCAAAGTCGGACAGCAGCGAGAAGACAGGTTGCCCCCTCGCTTTCAGCGACTCCACGACCGCCGTCAGCGTCGGATGGTCCGGACCGACAACGGCGATTGCTCTGGATTTCGCTGCCAGCTTGCGCATCTGGGCGGCGATCTCGTCGGCGGCAAGCGAGCTGGCGAAATCGATGGTGGCGACGCCGCGGAAGCGCTGCGATTGCGAGACCGCCATTTCGAGCTCCCTCGCGAAATCGCCGTAAAAAACATCATTGCCTCGCAGCAGCAGAAAGCCGAGGCGGTATTCCGGCAATTCCTGGCGCATGCGCCGCTTGATCAGCCCGGCGGCGTGGTAGCCGATGCCGGTCGCCGCCTCATAGACGCGGCGCGCGGTTTCCTCGCGCACCGGCAGCCGGTTGTTCAGCACCCTGTCGACAGTGGCGACGCTAACGCCGGAGATGCGCGCCAGATCGGTGATGGTTGGCCGTTTTGCCATGACTGTCCCGCATGAGTGCCTGCAACTGCTTACATCGTTCTGATGGAAAATGATAGAAACTATCTTTGTGATATTGAGACTATCACCGCATGGCGCTATTTTGCGCTCGGACACAGGCGCCTGTAATGGACATATCCGTCCTGACGGATGCTGTGGCCGACGGAGGCAGCCTCTATGGAAGCGACACTATCCACACCACCGTCCCGGCGCGACTACAGCCTGATCGGCCGCGACGCCAAGCTCGCCGTCGAGACCGGCCTGTCGGCGGCCGAGTGGTATCACACCGATATTCCGCGCAAGCAGATGAAGGAGCTGATGCAGCGCTCCGACGGGCCGGCGATCCGCGACACCACGATCTGGCTCGCCGCGCTGATCCTGAGTGCCGCCGGCGGCGCCTGGTTCTGGGGCAGCTGGTGGTGCGTGCCGTTCTTCTTCGTCTATGGCGTGCTCTACGGCTCCTCCACCGACTCACGCTGGCACGAATGCGGCCACGGCACCGCCTTCCGCACCCAGTGGATGAACGACGCGGTTTACCAGATCGCCTGCTTCATGATCATGCGCAATCCGGTGACCTGGCGCTGGAGCCACACCCGCCACCACACCGACACCATCATCGTCGGCCGCGACCCGGAAATCTCGGTGATGCGCCCGCCGGACCTGTTGCGCGTCGCGCTTGCTTTCGTCGGCGTGATCGACGCCTGGAAGGCGATGTCGGACATGCTGCGCAACGCCGCCGGCAATATCAGCGCGGCGGAAAAGACTTTTATCCCCGAACAGGAGCAGCCTAAAGCCATTCGCATCGCCCGAATCTGGACGGCCATCTATGCCGTCACCATCGCGATCGCACTGTATTTCGGCTCATGGCTGCCGCTGATGCTGGTCGGGCTGCCCCGGCTCTACGGCGCCTGGCATCATGTCATGGTCGGCCTGCTGCAGCATGGCGGGCTCGCCGAAAATGTCGTGGACCACCGGCTGAACAGCCGCACCGTCTACATGAACCCGGTCAGCCGCTTCATCTACTGGAACATGAACTATCACGTCGAACACCACATGTTCCCGATGGTCCCCTATCATGCGCTGCCCAAACTGCATGCGCTGATCAAGCACGATCTGCCGGCGCC
The DNA here is from genome assembly GCF_057786115.1 of Mesorhizobium sp. P170090. Taxonomy (NCBI): domain Bacteria; kingdom Pseudomonadati; phylum Pseudomonadota; class Alphaproteobacteria; order Hyphomicrobiales; family Phyllobacteriaceae; genus Mesorhizobium; species Mesorhizobium sp. P170090. Next base: position 1,017,143 of record NZ_JBYNWH010000001.1, on the reverse strand, counting down.
GACGCCGTCGATCCTGGCCGGCTACCGCGAGATGATCCCGGCCTTTTTGCGCCAGCTGCGCAACGAGGACTATTTCCTCAAGCGCGAACTGCCGCCGACGGCGCGGCCCTATCGCGAGGAATTCCACAACGACGCCGTCGCCGCCGCGGCGGAATGACGATCCTGTTAGACTGTTTGTTTTGACGCAATTCCGGACGGAAAACCGCTACGCACTTTTCCTGGAATTGCTTTGGGAGAGAAAAAATGAGCGACTGGGTCGAGGCCTGTGCTGCCGGCGACATCGATGAAGAGGATGTGATGCGCTTCGATCATGGCGGCCGCACCTTCGCCATCTATCGCAGCCCCGATGACGACTACTTCGCCACCGATGGCCTGTGCACGCACGAAAAGGTGCATCTGGCCGACGGGCTGGTGATGGATGACATCATCGAGTGCCCCAAGCACAATGGCCGCTTCAATTACAAGACGGGGGCGGCACGCGGCGCGCCGGTTTGCGTCAATCTCGCCACGCATCCGGTAAAGGTCGAGGCCGGCAAAGTGCTGATCCAGATCGGGTAGGACCATGCAGGCGGGAATGGTCATCATTGGCGCCGGCGAGTGCGGCGGGCGGGCAGCCCTTGCTCTGCGCGAACTGGGCTATGACGGGCCGGTGACGCTGGTGGGTGACGAACCCCATCTGCCCTATGAGCGGCCGCCCCTGTCCAAGGACGCAATGACGAGCGACGCGCCCGAGATCAAGACGATCGCCAGCGACGAAATCCTGGCCGAGAAATCCATCCGGCATATCCATTCCGTTCAAGCGGTGGCGATCGACCGGCCGGAGCATACGGTGCGGCTGTCGGACGGTTCGGCCCTGCCCTACGACAAGCTGTTGCTGGCGACCGGCTCGACACCGCGCAAGCTGCCGATGCCGGGATTGGGGCCGCGCTGCGTCTACCTCCGCACCTTTGCCGACGCGCTGGCCATTCGCGCCCACCTCAGCCCGGCAAACCGCATCGCCATCATTGGTGGTGGCTTTATCGGCCTGGAGCTCGCCGCTTCGGCGCGCAAGCTCGGGGCCAGCGTCACGGTCATTGAGGCGCAGCCGCGCATCCTCATGCGCGGGGTGCCGGCGGAGATCGCTGAAATCATCCATCAGGCGCATGAGGCCGAAGGCGTGACCGTGCTCACCGGTCAGGGCATCGCTGATATCGCCGACGACGGCGCTGAGGTGCACATCATGCTCGCCGATGGGCAGGACATCGTCGCCGATCTCGCCGTCATCGGCATCGGCGCCGTGCCGGTGACCGGGCTTGCCGCGGAAGCGGGCCTGACCGTCGATAACGGCATCGCCGTCAATGGCGAACTCCAAACAATCGATCCCGACATCTTCGCCGCCGGCGATTGCTGCTCGTTTCCGCTCGCTGTCTATGCTGGCCGGCGGGTGCGGCTGGAAGCCTGGCGCAATGCGCAGGAACAGGGTGCGCTGGCCGCGAAGAACATGCTGGGCGCCCGCGAAGCGCATGCCGCGGTGCCATGGTTCTGGTCGGATCAGTATGGTTTGTCGCTGCAGATCGCCGGCCTTTCGGACGAGGGCAAAAGCACGGTCCGCCGCGATCTCGGCGACGGTGCTTTTATTCTGTTTCATCTGGCCGAGGATGGCAGGCTGGTGGCGGCGAGCGGCCTCGGTACGGGCAATGCCGTGGCGCGCGACATCAGGCTGGCCGAGATGCTGATCGCCAAGCGGGCTAGGCCGGCGCCGGAGGCGTTGGGGTCGCCGGATGTGAAGCTGAAGTCGTTGCTGGCAGCGTGAAGGACTGACTTACCCTCCCCTTGTGGGGAGGGTCGCTGCGAAGCAGCGGGGTGGGGTGCGGCACCGGCCCCCACCCCGACCTGCGGTCCGACCTCCCCACAAAGGGGGAGGTAGACGGCTGAGCTAAGCCCGCTAAAACAGCGCCTTCAGCTCGTCCAGCTTGTCGTTGACCAGCCAGCCGTAATAATTCTCTTCCGGCAGTTTGACCGTCTCACCCGCCGCGCGGCGCTTGTCGTTCTCTGCTTTCAGCGCATAGGCGCGCTGCTCGGGATTGCCGACATTGTAGAGCGTGGCGGTCAGCCCCGGATTGCCTGAGATGTCGAAGCCGGCAATGTTTTTGTAGGCGTCGATCGACTTCCTGATCGTCGCTGCGACGTAGGGCAATGTCAGATCCGGATCCATGATGGTCTTGTAGACCCCATTGGGATCGCCGACATCGAGTTCGGGCAGCCCCGACACCTTGTGCACCAGATCGCTCATCTGCAGCGCGGTCAGCGGGTTGAGCTGGCCGAGGCCAAAGGTCTGGCCGGCATAATAGGGCTGGAAGAAGGTGGCGCCGAAGCGGTCGTTGGGAAAGCTGGTGCCGTCGACGGTCTTGCCGCGGAAGGATCGGTTCCACACCTGCTCGCGGCATTCCCACAGGTCGTAGCTGTCCGACATCGTGCATTTCTTGAATTCCGGCCGCTGCACGAAATCGGTGATGTCCTCGCCGTCATAGGCGAAGGACAGCTTGCTGGAGAGGTAGGAGATCGCCTTGACGTAGTAGGTCTGCAGCCGGTCGTAGGCGTCGACATTGTAGGTGTGCTCGCCGACGATGGCGCCGACGATGTGCAAAGGATTGATGCCGTAGGCAGCGGCGGCCTTCCTGATCTTGGCGCGCAGTTCGGCGTCGTTCTGAAGCAAGGCGTAGACCTTGCGGTATTTGGCTTGGAAAGTGGTGTTGGTCGCCTGGGTGCGGCGGCTCGAGGCGCCCGGTATGTCAGGTTGCACGGCATTGCGGTTGCCCGCCGGCACCAATGTCGCCGCGTCAGCCGCGAACAGCGTCGCCGCCAGCGTCAAGCCGAGAATGAGCAGGATCAGTTTTTTCATGCGCCGCCGCCTAGAGAATTGCCGCGCAAACTAGGTAAAGCTCCCGGTCGAGTCGAGAGCGCCCCTGCAGCCGGCAAGACGAAAGGTGGTCCGATGATACCATCCGGCCACACATCAACCTGTTAGCCGGATTGTTGCCTAAGCATCGGCCCAAAGATCGAAACCGATTTTTGGAAAGTCCGATACGTCGATTCAATACTGCTAGAGCGACCTTTGCGCGTCCAAAGGACGCGCGGCGCTCTAATACCGGCGCCGGATGAACCGGCGCCCTCGTTTAAAGGATGAATCGCGACAAATCTGTGTTTCGCGAGAGGTCGCCGACATGCTTTTCCACATAGGCGGCATCGATGGCGACGCTGGTGCCGTTGCGGTCGGGCGCGTCGTAGGAGATCTCGTCCAGCACGCGCTCCATCACCGTCTGCAGGCGTCTCGCTCCGATGTTTTCGACGCTAGCGTTGAGGTCGACAGCGATGCCGGCCAGCGAATCGATGGCATCGTCGGTGAAGGTGAGGTCGACGCCTTCGGTCTTCATCAGCGCGATATACTGCTTGATGAGGCTGGCCTCGGTCTCGGTGAGGATGCGAATGAAATCGTCCTTCTCCAGCGCCCGCAACTCGACACGGATCGGCAGGCGGCCCTGCAATTCCGGCAACAGGTCGGACGGCTTGGAGACATGGAAGGCGCCCGAGGCGATGAACAGTATGTGGTCGGTCTTCAACGGTCCGTATTTGGTCGCCACCGTCGTGCCTTCGATCAGCGGCAGCAGGTCGCGCTGCACGCCTTCGCGCGAGACGCCGGCGCCCATGCCGCCTTCGCGCGAGGCGATCTTGTCGATCTCGTCGAGGAAGACGATGCCGTCATTTTCGGTCGCGTCGAGCGCCCGGCGCACCACCTCGTCTTGGTCGAGCAGCTTGTCGGACTCGTCGTTGACCAACAGCGCGTAGGACTCCTTGACCGTCGTCTTGCGCGCCTTGGTCTTCTTGCCACCCATCGCCTTCGACAGCATGTCGTTGATGTTGAGCACGCCGATATTAGCGCCCGGCATGCCGGGGATCTCGAAGCCGGGCATGCCGCCGGTGCCGGTGTCGGCAACCTCGATCTCGATCTCCTTTTCGTCGAGCTCGCCGTCGCGCAGCTTCTTGCGGAAGGAATCGCGGGTCGCCGGGCTCGCCGTCTTGCCGACCAGGGCTTCCAGCACGCGCTCCTCGGCATTGAGGTGCGCGCGCGCCTTCACGTCCTCGCGCATCTTCTCGCGCACCAGGCCGATGGCGATCTCGACCAGGTCGCGGATGATCTGCTCGACATCGCGGCCGACATAGCCGACTTCGGTGAACTTGGTGGCCTCGACCTTGACGAAGGGCGCACCGGCGAGTCGCGCCAGGCGGCGCGAGATCTCGGTCTTGCCGACGCCGGTCGGGCCGATCATCAGGATGTTCTTCGGCATCACCTCTTCGCGCATCTGGCCTTCCAGCTGCTGGCGGCGCCAGCGGTTGCGCAAGGCAATGGCCACGGCGCGCTTGGCGTCCTTCTGGCCGATGATGAAGCGGTCGAGTTCCGAAACGATTTCACGGGGAGAGAAGGTGGTCATATCACTAGATTCCACTTTGCCACTGCTTGATGGACTCGAACGGATGCAGCAGCATGATCACGTTGAGCGTCAGATTGTCCCGGATGAGGTAGCCGACACCCAGTTCGAAGATGAGGGCGAGGCCGACGATGCTCCATATAGGTAGCTTTCGCGCCATCACAAATCCCAGCACCATGGCCAGCGTGTCGGACACTGAATTGATGATCGAGTCGCCATAGTAATCCAGCGAGATGGTGCCGGCGCGGTAGCGCTCGATGATGAACGGGCTGTTTTCCAGGAGTTCCCAGCCGCCCTCGATGACGACGGCGAATGCCAGGCGCAGACCGATTGGCGAGCGCGGGAACAGGAACCAGGCCAAGGCGTAGAGCAGGAAGCCGTGGATGATGTGCGAGAACGTGTACCAGTCGGAAATATGCTGGGAATTCTCCGAACTGTTCACCACACCGTGCCAGAGTTTGACGTAACCGCAGGTGCAGATCGGCGTGCGGCCCATGCCGTAAAGCGCGCCGGCTTGGAAGATGAGCAGAGCGAGCACGAGCAGAAGCCCCATCCGCCAGCTGTCTTCGTAGGCCGAGTAATTTTTGGCAGTGCCCGGTGTCGCCATCAACTCATTCCCCTTCTTCCGCGTCGCTGTCTTTGGCATCGACAGCCATCAGCACGACGTCCCCATATCTAGAGTGTCTGCGACCGATAGCCCTGAAGCCCGCCTTTTCATAGGCGCGGATGGCGCGGCCATTGTCGGGATGCGGATCGATGATGACGCGCGGCGCGCCTTCCTCGAACAGTTGCTCGACGAATTGCCTGACGATCGCCGAGCCATGACCTTTGCTAACCAGGTCCGGCACGCCGATCGACAGGTCGATGCCGAGCGTGCCGAACGGCTGGTCGGCATAGGGATGGCCGTCTTCCAGATGCGGATCGTAGCTCTGCAGATAGGCGATCGGCCTGCCGTCGAGCTCGACGATCAGCGGCTCTACAGAAATAGAGTCGATGTGCTCCCCGATTTCGGCGATTTCCGTCTCCGGATCGTCCCACCATTCGGCGACATGCGGCTCGGCCAGCCAGCCGGCGATCATCGGCAGGTCTTTTTCGGTAACCGGTCGAAAATCATAGAGCACCGGCGGGTTAGCCGGCATCGAGCGTTTCGACAACAAAGTTGTTGTTGGTGTAGACGCAAATGTCGGAGGCGATCTGCATCGCCTTGCGGGCGATCTCCTCGGCATCCTTGTCGCTGTCCATCAGCGCGCGGGCAGCGGCCAGCGCATAGTTGCCGCCGGAACCGATGGCCATGACGCCGAATTCGGGCTCCAGCACGTCGCCGGTGCCGGTGAGCGCCAGCGAAACCGACTTGTCGGCCACCAGCATCATCGCTTCCAGCCGGCGCAGATAACGGTCGGTGCGCCAGTCCTTGGCGAGCTCGACGCAGGCGCGCGTCAACTGGTCGGGATATTGTTCGAGCTTGGCTTCCAGCCGCTCCAGAAGGGTGAAAGCATCCGCCGTGGCGCCGGCGAAACCCGCAATGACATTGCCGCCTTTGCCGATGCGGCGCACCTTTTTGGCATTGCCTTTCATGATGGTCTGGCCAAGGCTGACCTGGCCGTCGCCGGCGATCACCACCTTGTTGCCCTTGCGCACCGTCACGATGGTCGTGGCGTGCATGCTCAGTTCATTCGACATTTTTAGCTCCGATTCGCGCGATCCCGATAAGGCGATTGGCGCGCGGTAGAGTGATTTCGATCGGCCATATGTATGCATGGGGCGGGTGATTGCAAACGGCGTCCGCCATGGCCGGTGGCTGTCCGCATCGCAACTGGCAATCGCCGGATCATGCTGCTAGAAGGCTTTCGTTTTCAAGCAAATGACAGCTTGGAACCCCGTCTTGAGTTTCGAACCCCTCAGCCAAGGACAAGGTAATGGCGTCCCGTTCCGCCGAAGTCAGCCGCAAGACCAAGGAAACCGAGATCAGCGTCTCGGTCCATGTCGACGGCACCGGAAAATCCGACATGTCGAGCGGCGTCGGCTTCTTCGACCACATGCTGGACCAGCTGTCGCGCCACTCGCTGATCGACATCACGGTGAAGGCCAAGGGCGACCTGCACATTGACGACCACCACACGGTCGAGGACACCGGCATTGCGATCGGCCAGGCGCTGGCCAAGGCGCTGGGCGAGCGGCGCGGCATCATGCGCTACGCCTCTGTCGACCTTGCCATGGACGAGACGCTGACGCGGGCCGCGATCGACGTGTCGGGCCGTCCGTTCCTGGTCTGGAATGTCGCCTTCTCGTCGCCCAAGATCGGCACGTTCGACACCGAACTGGTGCGTGAATTCTTCCAGGCGCTGGCGCAGAATGCCGGTATCACGCTGCATGTCACCAACCATTATGGCGCCAACAATCACCATATTGCCGAAACCTGCTTCAAGGCGGTGGCGCGCGCGCTGCGTTTCGCACTGGAGCGCGACCCGCGCCAGCCGGAAGCGGTTCCCTCCACCAAGGGATCTCTGAAAGGGTAGGCTGATGGCCATCTATGTCGTGATGGAACCGCCAGGCCGCACCGAGGCGGCCGACGCAACCGTTTTGGTCCGCGACGGTTTTTCCTGGCTGGCTTTCCTGGTGGCGCCGCTGTGGCTCGCCTGGCACAGGCTGTGGATCGAGGCCGCGCTCGCCTTCGTCGCCATGGGGCTCATCTCGGTGCTCGGCCAATGGCTGGGACTGGACTGGGCCGGCTCCGCACTGTCTTTACTGGTCTCGCTCTATATCGGGCTGGAAGGCCAAGGGCTGCGGATCGCAGCGCTGCGCTGCCGCGGCTGGCATGAATGGGGCGTCGTCGAAGCCGACAATCCTGACGATGCCGACATCCGCCAGACACTGGACGCCGAGGCGCTTGCCGACGAGCCGGCGCCGCTGCCGCGCATCGTGCCGGACGCCAGCCTGGCCCGGCCGACGCAGACCGGGCTGACGCTGGGCCTGAGCCATACGCCGGGAAAAGCCTGAGATGCGGGTTGCCATCATCGATTACGGGTCGGGCAATCTGCGCTCGGCCACCAAGGCCTTCGAGCGCGCCGCGCATGAAGCCGGCATTGCCGCTGCCATCGAGCTGACCGCCGACGCCGAGCGGGTGCGCAGCGCCGACCGCATCGTTTTGCCCGGCGTCGGCGCCTATGCCGATTGCGCGGCGGGCCTGCGCGGCGTCGCCGGCATGTGGGAAGCGGTGGAAGAGGTAGCGATCGCCAAGGCGCGGCCGTTCCTCGGCATCTGCGTCGGCATGCAGCTGATGTCGGAGCGCGGCCTGGAAAAGACCGTGACCAAGGGCTTCGGCTGGATTGCCGGCGACGTCAAGGAGATCACGCCCGCCGATCCGGCACTGAAGATCCCGCAAATCGGCTGGAACACCATCGATCTGGAGCGCAAGCACCCGCTGTTTTCGGGTATTGCGACCGGGCCCAAGGGTCTGCACGCCTATTTCGTTCATTCCTACCATCTCGACGCGACAAGGCCGGACGAAGTGCTGGCCGTCGCCGATTATGGCGGCCCGGTAACGGCGGCGGTCGCGCGCGGTAACCTTGCCGGCATGCAATTCCATCCGGAAAAGAGCCAGGCGCTCGGCCTGGCACTGATCACCAACTTCCTGCGCTGGAGGCCTTGAGATGAGCAAGAAGGGCTACTGGATGGCGATGGTCGATGTGACCGATCCGGAAAACTATCCGAAATACATCGCCGCCAACAAAGCGGCGTTCGACAAATACGGCGCGAAATTCCTGACGCGAGGCGGTCAGTCGTCAAGCCCGGAAGGGCCATCCGGCAATCGCCATGTGATCGTCGAGTTCGAAAGCTACGAGGTCGCGCTGGCTTGCTTCCATTCCCCCGAATACCAGGCAGCGCTGAAATTCCGGCGCGCTTATTCGACCTCGCATTTCGCCATTGTGGAAGGGGTCTGAACGGTGATCCTGTTTCCGGCCATCGACCTCAAGGACGGCAAGTGCGTGCGGCTGAAGCACGGCGATATGGCGACCGCGACCATCTACAATGACGACCCTGCGGCCCAGGCCAAGGCCTTCGAAGAGCAAGGGTTTGAATGGCTGCATGTCGTCGACCTCAACGGCGCCTTCAAAGGCCAAAGCGTCAACAGCGCGGCGGTCGGCGCCATCCTCAAGGCGACGAAAAACCCGGTGCAGCTCGGCGGCGGCATCCGCACGCTGGCGCAGATCGAGGACTGGCTCGACCGCGGGCTGGCCCGCGTCATCCTCGGCACGGTGGCGGTGCGCGATCCCGACCTGGTCCGGGAAGCCTGCAAGGAATTTCCTGGAAAGATCGCCGTGGGCATCGACGCCAAGGACGGCAAGGTGGCGGTCGAAGGCTGGGCCGAGGCCTCCAGCCTCGGCGTCATCGAACTGGCGCGGAAATTCGAAGGCGCCGGCGTTGCCGCCATTATCTACACCGATATCGACCGCGACGGCGTTCTGACCGGCATCAACTGGGATGCCACGATCGATCTCGCCGACGCGGTGTCGATCCCGGTCATCGCCTCGGGCGGGCTGGCCTCGATCGCCGACATCGTGCGCATGACCATGCCCGACGCAAAGAAACTCGAAGGCGCCATCTCCGGCCGCGCGCTCTATGACGGGCGCATCGATCCGGCCGAGGCGCTTGCGGTGCTGCAGGGCAAGGCGATGGAGGCCCGATCTTGAAGATCTCCATCATCCTGGCCTCCTATGACAGCGGCCACTATCACGGCGGCATGGGCCGAGGCCCGGATGCACTCGTCGCCGGCGGGCTGGTCGACGCGCTGACGCTCTCCGGGCATGACGTCGTCGTCACCGATATCGGCAGGGTTGGCGACGAACAGCAGCGCGAGATCGCCACCGGCTTTGCCGTGTGCGGCGCCGTCTCCGGCGAGGTCCGCATCGCCATAGACCGCGGCCGGCTTCCCATCGTGCTGGCCGGCAATTGTCTGACATCGGCCGGTGCGGTTGCCGGCGAGGATGCCGATGCGATCATCTGGGCCGACCAGCATGGCGATCTCAACACGCCGGAGACGTCCATCTTCGGCTTTCTCGACGGCATGGCGCTGGCCACGGTTCTCGGCCTGTGCTGGAAGCCGATGGCCTCGGCCATCCCCGGCTTCAAGCCGATCGATCCTGCGCGCTGCGTGCTGGTCAACGCGCGCGATCTCGATCCGGCCGAAACAGAGCTGTTGAAGACTTTGCCGGTCATCCGCACCGAATGCCCGGACTGGGCGACGGCGTGCGGCAGGCTGAAGGCGCCGGACGCGAAGCGGGTGCACCTGCATCTCGATCTCGACGTGCACGACCCCGGGGCGCTGCAGGCCAACCGCTACACCACGCCCGGCGGCCCGGAGCCGAAACAGCTGCGCCAGGCTGTCTGCGGCATGGCCGGCCTGCTGCCGATTTCCGGCATCACCATTTCCGCCTACGATCCGGCGTTCGATGCGCAGGCCGAGGTTCCGCCGCTGGTCGGCGAACTGCTCAGCGAGTTGCTGGCGACGATGGAGAAGGGCTGATGCTGAAGGCCCGAGTCATCCCTTGCCTCGACGTCAAGAACGGCCGCGTCGTCAAGGGGGTCAATTTCGTCGACCTCATCGATGCCGGTGATCCGGTCGAGGCGGCCAAAGCCTATGACGCGGCCGGCGCAGACGAGCTTTGCTTTCTCGATATCACCGCGTCGTCCGACAACCGTGAAACCATCTTCGACGTCGTCGCCCGCACCGCCGAACAATGCTTCATGCCGCTGACCGTCGGCGGCGGCGTGCGCCAGGTGGCCGATATTCGCAAACTGTTGCTGGCCGGCGCCGACAAGGTGTCGATCAACACTGCGGCGGTGAAGAACCCCGATTTCGTCGCGGAAGCCGCCGACAAGTTCGGCAACCAGTGCATTGTCGTCGCCATCGACGCCAAGAAGGTGTCGGCACCCAATGAAGCCGACCGCTGGGAGATCTTCACCCATGGCGGCCGTGAAAAGACCGGCATCGATGCGGTCGAGTTTGCGCGAAAAATGGTCGATCGCGGCGCCGGCGAGATTCTTTTGACCTCGATGGACCGTGACGGCACCAAGGCCGGTTACGACATTGCGCTGACCCGCGCGATAGCGGATGCGGTGCGCGCGCCGGTGATCGCGTCGGGCGGCGTCGGCACGCTCGATCATCTGGTCGAGGGCATTCGCGACGGCCATGCCGGCGCCGTGCTCGCCGCCTCGATCTTCCATTTCGGCACTTACACGATTACGGAAGCCAAGGCGCATATGGCCGAGGCCGGGCTGCCGATGCGGCTGGACTATCCGGTTCAATCCACTCCACAAAGGCTGTAGACTGCGTCATGGCTGAATTTTCGCTGTCCGATCTGGAAACGATCATTGGCGAACGCGCCCGTTCCGGCGACCCGGACTCGTGGACGGCAAAACTGTTCGCCAAAGGCATCGACAAGGCGGCGCAGAAGCTTGGTGAAGAGGCAGTCGAGACCGTCATTGCCGCCGTCAAGGGCGACGAGAAAGCCCTCGTTTCCGAAAGTGCCGATCTCATATATCATTGGCTCGTTGTGCTTGGCATGGCCGGCGTTTCGCTGGGCGAGGTGCTGAAGGAGCTTGAGGGCCGTACCGGCCGTTCGGGCGTCACTGAAAAGGCATCCCGGCCGAAAGGCTGACCGCGAGAGCCGGATGATTTCGGGCCGAGGCCTTAAATCTGAATCCGTCTCTAAATTGATAGAGGGAGCATGATGTCGCCCGAAAACCGCTTCACACTTTTCGGCCTCATGCTCTAGAGGGCAGGAAACTCGATGGACCAGCTCGCTCCGACCGAGAAATATTCCCCCTATCGTTTCTTCTCGGCCGAGCAATGGTCGAACTTCCGCGCCGACACGCCGATGACGCTGGGCGAAGACGAGATCAACCGTCTGCGCTCACTGAACGATCCGGTCGACCTGGAAGAAGTCAAGCGCATCTATCTGTCGCTCTCGCGGCTGCTTTCGGCGCATGTCGAGGCCAGCCAGTTGCTGTTTCGCCAGCGCCAGGCCTTCTTCAACGCGCTGGATGTGGTCAAGACACCGTTCATCATCGGCATTGCCGGTTCGGTTGCGGTCGGCAAATCGACCACGGCGCGCGTGCTGAAGGAGCTTCTGGCGCGCTGGCCGTCGAGCCCCAAGGTCGATCTCATCACTACCGACGGGTTCCTGCTGCCCAACAAGGTGTTGCGACGCGACAATCTGATGGAGCGCAAGGGCTTTCCCGACAGCTACGATGTCGGTGCGCTGCTGCGTTTCCTCTCGGGCATCAAGTCGGCCCAGCGCAATGTCCGCGCGCCCGTCTATTCGCATTTGACCTATGACGTCATTCCCGGCGAGTTCGTCACCATCGACCGGCCAGACATTCTGATCTTCGAAGGCATCAACGTTCTGCAACCCGGCAAATTGCCGAAGGACGGCAAGATAGTGCCGTTCCTGTCGGATTTCTTCGATTTCGCCATTTATATCGACGCCGACGAAAAGCTGATCCACCAATGGTACATCGCCCGCTTCATGCGCCTGCGCGAGACGGCCTTCCGCAATCCGGACTCCTTCTTCCACCGCTATTCGCAGCTTTCGGAAGACGCCGCGCGTGCCATTGCGGAAGGCTTGTGGGCCAACATCAACCTGAAAAACCTGCGCGAGAACATCGTGCCGACACGAGCGCGGGCCGACCTCATCCTGCGCAAGGGCGCCAATCATCTGGTCGAGGAAGTGGCGCTCAGGAAACTGTGACCGCCGCCTCCGGGCTGGTCGCGATATCGGCCGGTTGCGTATCCAGCGCCGGTCGCCGGAGATAGTGCCGGTCGGCCGGGACGAGTTTGCGCGCCGCGACATAGACAATCACCGAGACAGCTGCTGCGGCATAGCCGTCGATTGCATAGTGCCACGCCAGATAGACCGAGCTGACGGCAACAAAGGCCACATAGACAAACGCTACAGCGCCGAGACGGCGATTGTACTCCCATGCAAAAAGCGCGTTGAGCATCGCCAGGCCGACATGCACGCTGGGAAAGGCCGAAATGCCTGACGCGAAACCGGTCTGCCTGGCCTCATGAAGCCTCCACAAATATTGCTGGTAGGAAACAGCGGAATTGGAGGATTCGGCGCCGCGGGCCAGGAATGCGAGCTGTTCGCCAAACCGCGCCGTGTCGCCCGTGGCCATTCCGTAAAACGCCGGACCAGCCGACAGGAACAGTCCAGCCAATATGTTGCCGACGACGATCCAAACCACCATGAAGCAGATGACATAGCGCGTTCGAGCCGACGCCGTCCGGGGCGATGTCGCGACGAAGAACAAGGCGCCAAAATTGAGAACAAACCAGAATACGTTGTAATTCCACTCGATGGCGGCCCGCACGAAATCATTTTTTGCCACCAGATAGAGCCAGCGCCACGGATCGGCGCCGAAATGCAGGAACGCATCGATGTCGGCATGCAGCACGTCAAATGGAAAGCCGTCCTGCCAGACCGGCATTCCGTTCTTCACCGAGGTGAATGTGCCTTGAAAGATCATGAGCGCCATGAGGAGGCATAGACCCGAGAGCGAATATGCCAGCCGCGATGTCGAGAACACATATTTCGCCGCCAGACGGCGCCTGCTGTCGAAGCGATGTATAAGCAGGCTTATGTCAACAATAATGGCGAAGGTCGGCAGCATCAGGCCGTTCAATAATATCCACCGCCCGAAATATATCGAATACGCGCTGCGGTCGGCCGCGCCTATTGCATACAGAAAAACCAGTCCGGCCAATGTGTAGACGACTATGAACAGATAAACGCCTGAATCCCGGCGAATCAGCGGGATCGCTTGTTTGATGACTGCCCACAACTGACGGAAAACCACACTGCTCTTTGTCATTGTCCCGAGCCGACGTTGCAATGCCCGGGCACTTTATAAGGAAAATCTGTAGAATCGGTTAGTGCTGTGCGAGGACGCGCGCGCTCAAGAAAGTGTCGTCATTCGCCAGCCCCAATTTGCCACAGCCCCACCAGATGGCGAGCGCCGCGGCAATGCCGACAATTCCGTCCACGGCATAGTGCCATCCGAGGTGAATCGAGCCGAAGAACAACAAGGCGCCAAAGGCCAGCATGGCGTGACCGAACCTGCGATCAATTGAGTACGCGACAGCCACAAACAGCGCCGCCTGCGCGTTGTGCATGCTGGGCATGGCCGAAATGCCACCGGGCAAATCGACACGGCCAGTATAGACCTCCCAAAGAAAATCCTGTGTCAAGGATGACGACAGCGGATAGATCGACGCAACCTCGTCGAGATAGCGCATCAGATCGGCATATGGCGAGGGTGCGCCCGGCACCACTTCCGCAAAGTAACAAGGTCCTGCCGAGGAGAACAACGTTGCTATGACCAGGCCGATCAGGATCCACGAAATGACCGTCGCCCGCCAGTAGCGAAGGCGGATCCGCTCAGGCACGCGCGGACTGACAAGCAACCCCACCCAGAACAAGAACACCAGCAGCATCCACAGAGTGTACACTATGTCCAACAGGCGAGTTACCCAAGGCATGCCGACGACCGGCTGAATGATTTGCCACGCCTGATTCCCACCCAGGAGATTTGCATCCCAGTGGGAGAAAGTTTCGTCCCACTGGAAGGGGGCGACAATCGGAATCATCATTTTGTTGTAGAGGAATGCCGCCATGAAGAGAGCCAACACGACGCTAGCGCAGAAACCCCGCGCAAGGGTATTCGACATGCCTCCGAGGGAAGCGATAGCGATGCTGACTGGTGACCCATGGCGACCCTGAACGAGCGCGCAGGAACCAACCACGGCAACAAGGATAGAGCCCAGCAAAGGCAAAAAGCGCACAATTCGACCGGTATATTCAACAATATGGGGCAGGATCGAATCGCCCCTGATTGTCGCGATGAGAAAGGTCAACACGACAAATGCGAAGATCATTGCACTGCGGCGGCCCTCACGCGCGAGCCATGCGGGAAACCGGTCCACATGCGAAGGACTCTGCACGATTTCAGAAGAAGCCATAGGAACGGCCCCAATCTTTTTGAGAACAGTCCTTTGTGTCGCACCTATACTTTAATAAACAGTAAGTCGAAGAATACCCCTGCTACTCCAGGGTACGGTTGACCCGCCGCAGCGTCAGATTGATCCGGCCGCCATTTTTCAGCAGCGCCGAGGTCGACGGATAGATGCGGTCGACGCCGTGGAAGCAGAGCCGGCCTTCGCCGCCGAGCACGACGACGTCGCCGCTTTTCAGGCGGAACGATTTGGTACCGCCGTCGCGTGTGGCCCCCCTGCCCGTCACTTGGCCGACCCGGAACAGGCAATCGTCGCCAAGTGACACCGAGACCACTGGGGCCGAGAAATCGGCTTCGTCGCGATCCTGGTGCAGACCCATTTTGGCGTCCTGCGTATAGAAATTGACCAGGCAGGCCTCCGGCGGATTCGGATAGGCGGCGACCTCCCGCCACAATTGCAGCAGCGCGTCCGGGATCGGCGGCCATGGCTCTCCGGTGAGTGGGTGCGTTGGCTGGTAGCGATAGCCCAGCTCCTTGTCGGTGACCCAGCCGAGCGTGCCGCAATTGGTCATGCGCACGCTCATCTCCTTGCCGGTCCGCGGCATCGCCGGCACGTACAGCGGCGCCCGCTGTACAATTGTCCTCACCTCTTCGACCAGCGCTTCCTGCGCCGCGCGGGACAGATAACCAGGCATGTGGCGGACGCCTTTGGGCAGAACGAGCATGACTTCGCCTCCGGTTGATACTGAAACCATGCCACCGCCAATCAGAAACGGCGACCCGAAAGCCACCGTTGTCGGCCTCCCTTTCTGTGGCAATGGTGAAACCTTGCGGCTGCGGCAGGGGAGGCCGCTTTATGCACGCAGTCGGCGCGGTCCTTAGTCGTTCTCTACCCGGCCGCGCAGCTTTTTGATCGTGCCGCGCCCTGCCTTGCTTTGCAGCCGCCGCTCCACCGAGCCTTTCGACGGCCTGGTCTTCTTGCGCGGCGGCGGCGGCGGTTCCGCGGCCTTGGCGACCAGCGCCGTCAGCCTTGCCCGGGCATCGGCCCGGTTCTGCTCCTGGGTGCGGAAGCGGCCGGCCTCGATGACGATGACGCCGTCCTTGGTGGCGCGCTGGCCGGCGAGCTTGATCGTGCGCGCGCGCACGCGTTCGGACAGGCCAGCTGCATTGGCGGCGTCGAAGCGCAATTGGACGGCGGTCGCCACCTTGTTGACGTTCTGGCCGCCGGGACCCGACGAGCGGATGAAATCCTCGTGCAGGTCGCCCGGATGGATTACGGCTTCGTCTGATATGATGATGTCGTCGATAGGCATGCCGCAGTCATGGCGCGGCGGACCAAAAAAGAAAAGGCCCGATCGAGACCGCGCCTTTCAAGGATGCTTCGGTGAAGATGCCTGGACTATTCCGCAGCTTCCTGCAGGCGGGGTGCTGCGCCGAGCACGACGGCATCGACATGGCTCTCGAATTTCTCGAAGTTGACGGCGAACATGCCGACCAATCGCGCTGCCTGCCGGTCATAGGCTGCCTTGTCGGCCCAGGTCGAACGCGGGTCGAGAATGGCGCTGTCGACGCCAGGCACAGCAACCGGCACCTCGAAGCCGAAATTGGCGTCGGTGCGGAAACCGGACGCCTTCAACGAACCGTCAAGCGCTGCGGCCAGCAAGGCGCGCGTCGCCTTGATCGGCATGCGCTTGCCGGTGCCGTAGGCGCCGCCGGTCCAGCCGGTGTTGACCAGCCAGCAATCGGCGCCGTGGCGGGCGATCAGCTCGCGCAGCAGATTGCCGTATTCCTTGGGGTGGCGCGGCATGAACGGGGCGCCGAAGCAGGTCGAGAAAGTCGCTTCCGGCTCGGTAACGCCCTTCTCGGTGCCGGCCACCTTGGCGGTGTAGCCGGAGAGGAAGTGATACATCGCCTGCGCCGGGGTCAGCCGTGCGATCGGCGGCATGATGCCGAAGGCATCGGCGGTCAGCATGATGATGTTTTTCGGATGGCTGGCGCGTCCGCTCTTCGAGGCATTGGGAATGAAGTCGAGCGGATAGGCGCAGCGCGTGTTTTCGGTGAGCCGGCCGTCGTTGAAGTCCGGCACGCGGTCGGCGTCGAGCACGACATTTTCCAGCACCGTGCCGAAACGCTGCGTGGTGGCGAAAATCTCCGGCTCGGCCTCGGCCGACAGCCGGATCGTCTTGGCGTAGCAGCCGCCTTCGAAGTTGAAGATGCCGTGCGGTCCCCAGCCGTGCTCGTCGTCGCCGATGAGCGTACGTGACGGATCGGCCGACAGCGTCGTCTTGCCGGTGCCCGACAGGCCGAAGAAGATCGCTGCGTCGCCGCCCGGGCCCTCATTGGCCGAGCAGTGCATCGGCATGACGCCCTTTTCCGGCAGCAGATAGTTCAGCATGGTGAACACCGACTTCTTCATCTCGCCGGCATAGGAAGTGCCGCCGATCAGCACGATCTTGCGGGCGAGATCGACCGCAATCACCGTATCGGTGCGGCTGCCGTGACGGGCCGGATCGGCGCGGAAGGACGGCAGGTCGATGATCGTCATCTCCGGCACGAAATCTTCGAGCTCGGCGGCCTGCGGGCGGATCAAAAGATTGCGGATGAACAGCGAGTGCCAGGCGAATTCGGTGATGACCCGCGTCGGCAGCTTCAGCTCGGCATCGGCGCCGCCGACGAGGTCCTGCACATAGAGATCGCTATTCGCGGCGTGGACAAGGAAATCGGCGAGCAGCATTTCGAACTGGCCCGCCGAAATCGCCTTGTTGTTGTCCCACCAGACATGGGGCTCGGTGGCGCCATCGCGGACGACAAACTTGTCCTTGGGCGAGCGGCCAGTGTGCTGGCCGGTCTCGGCAAGCAGCGCGCCGCCGGCGGTCAACCGGGCCTCGCCACGACGGATCGCTGCCTCATAAAGGGCGGCCGCACCAAAATTATAATGCACCGTGCCGGTGGTTTTCAGGCCGATACGATCGATCGCGCAAGCAGAATTGCGTTTGCCGACTTCCGACATCAAGGGTCCCTTCTTCTGGATTCGCCGCACTTTGCCGGCGCGTTTCCGGCGAGCCCGCGTTAGGGGCTGAGACGGTGAGAACCAGAAAACTCGAATGATATCAAATCATTAATCGATTTAAAAATTTTGAAAGTTGTTTAAATCGTTTATATGTGCAAAAAATCACGGTGGTTCCCCAAAGGATTGGCACACAGTGTTCGTCCAACCCGTGTAGAGGTTCCGATGGGGCCGCCGGCAAGCCGTCCGCGACAGCGGGTGGAGCCTGTGCCACATTTTGTACCTAATTTGTCCTGCAAAAGCCCCTTCTCTAAGACAGAAGGGACAGCTCATGAGGGAGCCGCTTGAAATGGCAACAATCGCGCTTGTCGATGACGACCGCAACATTCTGACATCGGTGTCGATCGCCCTCGAGTCCGAGGGGTATCGCGTCGAGACCTACACGGATGGTGCGTCGGCGCTGGAAGGCCTGGCGGCGCGGCCGCCGAATCTCGCCATCCTCGACATCAAGATGCCGCGCATGGACGGCATGGAGCTGTTGCGCCGGATGCGGCAGAAGTCCGACCTACCGGTGATCTTCCTGACCTCGAAGGACGATGAGATCGATGAGCTTTTCGGCCTCAAGATGGGCGCCGACGATTTCATCCGCAAACCGTTCTCGCAGCGCCTGCTGGTCGAGCGGGTGCGCGCCGTGCTGCGCCGCGCCAGCGCCCGCGAAGCTGCGGCAAAGGCGCCCAGCCAGCAGGCCCGTTCGCTGGAACGCGGGCAGCTGGTCATGGACCAGGAACGCCATACCTGCACCTGGAAGGGCGAGCCGGTGACGCTGACGGTCACCGAATTTCTCATCCTGCACTCGTTGGCGCAGCGCCCCGGCGTGGTAAAAAGCCGTGATGCGCTGATGGATTCGGCCTATGATGAGCAGGTCTATGTCGACGACCGCACCATCGACAGCCACATCAAGCGGCTGCGCAAGAAGTTCAAGGCCGTCGATGACGACTTCGAAATGATCGAAACCCTTTACGGAGTCGGATACCGGTTCCGCGAAGCTTGAGTTGATGCATGTCGCCCAAAAGTGGTCGCGGTTTTTGGGACGACGACATGCATAAAACCAAAGACTAGGCGGGAGCTGCTATTCGATGGCAGTGGATGTACAGCGGAGCAGGCGACCGAGCGCTGTCAGGCGGTCGCGGATTCTGCCCGCATTCCTGTCGAGGTTGACGGTGCCGATGCGCCGCTTCCTCGGCCACCACATCTTTTCCAGCCTGACCCGGCGCATCCTGTTCCTCAACCTAGCCGGCCTCGCCGTGCTGGTCACCGGCATCCTCTATCTCAACACCTTCCGCGACGGGCTGATCGACGCCCGCGTCGAAAGCCTGATGACGCAGGGCGAGATCATCGCCGGCGCCATTGCCGCGTCGGCGACGGTCGAGACCGATTCGATCAGCATCGATCCGGAAAAACTGCTCGAACTGCAGGCCGGTGAAAGCCTCGGGCCGGGCTCAGACCAGCTCGACAATCTGGATTTCCCGATCAACCCCGAGCGCGTCGCGCCGGTGCTGCGGCGGCTGATTTCGCCGACGCGCACCCGGGCCCGCATCTATGATCGCGACGCCAATCTGCTGCTCGATTCGCGCCATCTCTATTCGCGCGGCCAGATCCTGCGCTACGACCTGCCGCCGGTCGAGGACGAGCAGCCGGATATGCTGGAGCGCGTGCAGAAATTCGTCTTCGACTTCTTCCGCAACAAGGACCTGCCCGTCTACCACGAGCAGCCCGGCGGCAACGGTGCGGCCTTCCCGGAAGTGGTCAAGGCGCTGACCGGCAGTCCATCGACGATCGTGCGGGTGAGCGAACAGGGCGAGCAGATCGTTTCCGTGGCGGTGCCGATCCAGCGCTTCCGCGCCGTTCTCGGCGTGCTGATGCTGTCGACGGAAGGCGGCGACATCGACAAGATCGTCGCCGCCGAGCGCAAGGCTATTTTGCGCGTGTTCGGCATCGCCGCCCTGGTCACCGCCATCCTGTCGATGCTGCTCGCATCCACCATCGCCAATCCGCTGCGCCGGCTATCGGCGGCGGCAGTGCGGGTGCGGCGCGGCGTCAAGAGCCGCGAGGAGATCCCCGACTTTTCCGACCGCCAGGACGAGATCGGCAATTTGTCGGTCGCGGTGCGCGACATGACCAACGCGCTCTATGCCCGCATCGAGGCGATCGAAAGCTTCGCCGCCGATGTCTCGCACGAGCTGAAGAACCCGCTGACCTCGCTGCGCAGCGCGGTGGAGACCTTGCCGCTGGCCAAGAACGACAATTCACGCGGCAGGCTGATGGAGATCATCCAGCACGATGTCCGGCGTCTCGACCGGCTGATCACCGACATTTCCGATGCCTCGCGCCTCGACGCCGAACTGGCGCGTGAGGATGCCGCCACGGTCGATTTGAAGAAATTCATTACCGATCTCGTCGCCGTGTCGCGCGAAGCGACGCGCAACAAAAAGGCTGTCGAGATCGAATTCAAGGCCGCCAAGCTGCCGCAAGGCGTCAAAGGCTATTTCGTCACCGGCCATGATCTGAGGATCGGCCAGGTCATCACCAATCTGATCGAGAATGCCCGCTCCTTCGTGCCGGAGGACCACGGCCATATCGCCATTTCCCTGGCACGCTCGGGCAAGGTCAACATCGTCACCGTCGACGACAACGGCCCCGGAATCCGCGCCGACGCCATCGACCGCATCTTCGAGCGCTTCTACACCGACCGCCCGGCGGGCGAGGCGTTCGGCCAGAATTCGGGGCTTGGCCTGTCGATATCCAGGCAGATCGTCGAAGCCCATGGCGGCACGCTGACCGCCGAGAACATCCCCGGCACCAAGCCCGGCGACATCAAGGGCGCGCGCTTCGTCGTTACGCTGCCGGCCGAAGGCTGATCGCGGCTGCGCATGCCCGATCCCACCGCGGAACCCGAGAACATCCATGCCACCGCAGTCCTGATTGGCGAGCGGGGCGTCCTGATCACCGGGCCGTCCGGCTCGGGCAAGACAACGCTGGCGCTGGCGCTCATCGACCATTTCAGCCGGCTCGGGCTGTTTGCGCGGCTGATCGGCGACGACCAGCTGTTTGTCGCGGCGCGTTTCGGGCGGCTGGTCTGCCATGCGCCCGCCAGCATTGCCGGCCTCGCAGAGGTGCCCGGGCTTGGTCCGAAGCCGCTTTTGTTCGAACCCGTGGGGGTCATCGACCTTACGATCCAGCTGGTTGCCGCAAACGCTGTGGAGCGTTTCCAGGAAGAGGCGAGCGCGACCATTGCCGGCTGTGTGGTGCCGCGCATCGACCTCGTTCAGCGCAACGTCACTGCGGCTTTGCCGGCGGTAATGGCGCGGCTGGCGATTGCGCCTTT
The DNA here is from genome assembly GCF_057786115.1 of Mesorhizobium sp. P170090. Lineage (NCBI taxonomy): Bacteria > Pseudomonadati > Pseudomonadota > Alphaproteobacteria > Hyphomicrobiales > Phyllobacteriaceae > Mesorhizobium > Mesorhizobium sp. P170090. The sequence goes on along the minus strand of NZ_JBYNWH010000001.1, from coordinate 996,268 downwards.
CGTATGATCCGCCGCCGGTTTTTTGCTGCAATGCGTCAAATTGGCCATGGCCGACGCAATTTTGGGCTTGTCAACGCGCCGCGCGTCGACAAGATAGCGCTCCCGCCGCCTGGGATGGCCGGCGAGCATAAAAAGCGCCTGTGAAGCGGCGATGACGGGAGCCACCATAGAATGATCGGACTCGTGCTTGTAACGCACGGTCAACTGGCCGCCGAGTTCCGCCATGCCGTGGAACATGTCGTGGGGCCACAAGACAATTTCGAAACCGTGGCAATCGGCGCCGATGACGATATGGAGCAGCGTAGGCGCGATATCGTCGACGCCGTCGGCCGCGTCGACACCGGGACCGGGGTCATCGTTCTGACCGATATGTTCGGCGGCACGCCTTCCAACCTTGCCATTTCGGTGATGGAATCCGGTCGCACCGAGGTCATCGCCGGCATGAACCTGCCGATGCTGATCAAGCTGTCGTCGATCCGCAAGGGCGACAACATGGCGACCGCGCTCGACGAGGCGCAGGCTGCGGGGCGCAAATACATCAACGTCGCAAGTCAGCTGCTGAGCAGCAAATGAACGCGCTGTCGCCCGGTGAGATCGTGCGCGAGTTCCCGATCGTCAACCAGCGCGGCCTGCATGCGCGAGCCTCGGCGAAGTTCGTCCAGGTCGCCAGCGGCTTCGACGCCACCGTCCATGTCGAGAAGGATGGTCTCAAGGTCGGCGGCACCTCGATCATGGGGCTGATGATGCTGGCGGCGAGCCCCGGTTATTCGATCCGCGTCACAGCCAGCGGCGCTGAAGCCGCAGCGGCGATGGACGCGCTGGAGCAGCTGGTCGCCTCGCGCTTCGGCGAAGAGTGCTGAAGTTTTTGCTTTGAACGCCGTTGTCCCAAAACCGCGGGATACTTTTGGGCGGCATGCATCCCCGTAAACACATACGCGCATAAAGATTTCTTTATATCCCATTGTCGTCTTGGCGGCGATCTGCTAGTCAGGCCGGCATTCCGCGCCCTTCGACGCGCCGTGTGGCGCAGGCGCATTCTGAAGACAAATCACACCGGAGCACTGCCATGACAGGTAGCAAGGACTATGTGGTCGCCGACATCTCGCTTGCCGGCTGGGGCCGCAAGGAACTCGATATCGCCGAAACCGAAATGCCGGGCCTGATGGCCTGCCGCGAGGAATTCGGCGACAAGAAGCCGTTGAAAGGTGCGCGCATCACCGGCTCGCTGCACATGACCATCCAGACGGCGGTGCTGATCGAGACGCTGAAGGCGCTTGGCGCCGATATCCGCTGGGCCTCGTGCAACATCTTCTCGACCCAGGACCATGCGGCCGCGGCCATCGCCGAGGCCGGCATCCCGGTGTTCGCCGTCAAGGGCGAGTCGCTCGAGGAGTACTGGGACTACACCGACAGGATCTTCCAGTGGGCCGATGGCGGCCTTTCCAACATGATCCTCGACGATGGCGGCGACGCCACCATGTACATACTGATCGGCGCCCGCGCCGAAGCCGGCGAGGACGTGCTGTCCAACCCGCAGAGCGAGGAAGAGGAATACTTCTACGCCCAGGTCAAGAAGCGGCTGAAGGCTTCGCCCGGGTTCTTCACCAAGCAGAAGGAAGCCATCCGCGGCGTCACCGAAGAGACGACCACGGGTGTCAACCGACTCTACCAGCTGCAGAAGAAGGGCCTGCTGCCCTTCCCGGCGATCAACGTCAACGACTCGGTCACCAAGTCGAAGTTCGACAACAAATATGGCTGCAAGGAATCGCTGGTCGACGGCATCCGCCGCGGCACCGACACCATGATGGCCGGCAAGGTTGCGGTCGTCTGCGGCTACGGCGACGTCGGCAAGGGCTCGTCGGCTTCGCTCAAGGGCGCCGGCGCCCGCGTCAAGGTCACCGAAGTCGATCCGATCTGCGCGCTGCAGGCGGCGATGGACGGCTTTGAAGTCGTCACGCTGGAAGATGCCGCACCGACCGCCGACATCGTCATCACCACCACCGGCAACAAGGATGTGGTCACCCTCGACCACATGCGCTCGATGAAGGACATGGTGATCGTCGGCAATATTGGCCACTTCGACAATGAGATCCAGGTCGCGTCGCTGCGCAACCTGCAATGGACCAACGTCAAGCCGCAGGTCGACATGATAACCTTCCCGGACGGCAAGCGGATGATCCTGCTGTCCGAGGGGCGCCTGCTCAACCTCGGCAACGCGACCGGTCATCCGAGCTTCGTGATGTCGGCTTCGTTCACCAATCAGGTGCTGGCGCAGATCGAGCTCTACACCAAGCCCGGCCAGTACCAGAACCAGGTCTATGTGCTGCCCAAGCACCTCGACGAGAAGGTGGCGCGTCTGCATCTCGACAAGCTTGGAGCCCGCCTGACCGAACTTTCCGGCGAACAGGCCGCCTATATCGGCGTGACCCCGCAGGGTCCGTTCAAGCCGGAACACTACCGCTATTAGCCAAAGCGGCGTTTACCACTAGATATTGAAGCCGGGCGATTGACTTTTCGCCCGGCTTCTTTTTTGCGCGGATGATTCTTCACGCCGATTCCAGCACGCGCTATTGTGCTGATTCGTGGGCCGGGGACGAGGCCGGCGTACGCATCGAGAGCATGATTCGAACCGAAGGACCGCGTCAGCGAAAAGTGGGAAGCGGTTTTCGGAAAAGATCATGCTCTTTAGAAAAGAGTTAGGTCAGAAGGGCGTTTCATCAAACGTGATCCTGATCTAGGCGGTCTTGCATTCAGGCGGCGAAGAGGACCAAGGCATGCCGGGGGAAAACCCGCCTCGCGCGGGATCGGCCGTTTCCGGCGGCCATGACGATTCCGATAGCAATGGCTCCGTCACGACAGGCGGTGGCCTGAAGAGGCGCGTTGGCGCCCGCACCGCCGGCTTTCTTGCCACCTCAGCTCTTGCCGGCCCGCTCACCTCGTTTGCCGCCCATGCCGAGCCGGCCATTGCGCAGAAGGCCGGACTGTCGGTCAGCGCGGTCGAAGTCATCCAGCTCGCCATGTTCGTCGGCGTCATGGGCGCGGCACTGGTCTCGGCCATCTTCCTGATCCGCGAAAGAGCCCGCACCTCGGCGCAGAATGTCGAACTCAGAGCCCGCATTGCCGACATCAATGCGGCGCTGCAGCGCTCCGAGGCGCTGCTCAATCTGCGTGACCAGCGCGTCATCGTCTGGGCGTCGGAGAACAAGAAGCCGGAGCTGATCGGCACGCTGCCGCTGGAAAGCGGTGCGCCGGACGACCGTGCAGCCTTCCTCGCCTTCGGCCGCTGGCTGATGCCGCGCTCGGCGGCGGCGCTCGAAAATGCCGTCGCTGGTCTGCGCGAGAAAGCGAAACCCTTTGATCTCGTGATCGAATCGCAGGCCGGGGCGCCGCTTGAAGTGCATGGCCGCAAGAGCGCCGCGCATGTGCTGGTGCGCTTCGTCTCGCTGTCGGAAACTCAGAGGAGCCAAGCCAGGCTGAAGATCGAGAACCAGCGTCTGGCCGCCGACTACGAGACCATGATCGGCCTGCTCGACGCCTTGCCGATGCCGGCCTGGCTGCGCGCCACCGACGGGCGGCTGAAATGGGTCAACCGTGCCTATGCCGGAGCGGTCGAGGCACCGAACGCCGAGACCGCCGTGCGCGAAGCCAAGGAATTCCTCGGCGCCCAAGCGCGCGAACAGATCGCCGCGCAGCACAAATCGCGCCCGATCTTCGAACAGACGCTGTCGACGGTGATCGAGGGCGACCGCCGGGTGTTCGCCGTCACCGACTTCGCCGGTGCCGACGGCTCGGCCGGTCTTGCCTGCGACACCAGCGCCACCGAAACCATTCGCGGCGAATATGAGCGCACGGTGCGCAGCCATGCCGACACGCTCGACCAGCTCAACACGGCGGTGGCGATCTTCGATGCCAACGAGAAGTTGCGCTTCTTCAACCAGGCGTTCCAGAAACTGTGGGGGCTGGACCCGGGCTTCCTGCACAGCGCGCCCGACAATGCGCTGCTGCTCGACCGGCTGCGCAGCGAAGGCAAGATCGCCGAGCAGCCGGAATGGCGGCGCTGGAAAGAAGGCCTGCTTGGCGCCTACCGCGCGGTGGAATCGCAAGAGCATTGGTGGCATCTGCCCGACGGCAAGACCATCCGCGTGGTGGCCAACCCGCAGCCGAAGGGCGGCGTGACCTGGGTGTTCGAGAACCTGACCGAGAAGATGGACCTCGAAAGCCGCTACCAGACGGCGGTGCGGGTCCAGGGCGAAACGCTCGACAATCTGGCCGAAGGCGTCGCCGTGTTCGGTCCCGATGGGCGGCTGCGCCTGTCGAACCCGGCCTTTGTCGCGCTGTGGGGACTGAGCCAGGATGTGATCAAGCCCAACGTCCATGTCTCGGCGATCCGCGATCTCAGCGACCAGCGCGCCGTCGACAGCCCGTGGGGCGGGTTCGTCGCCGCCATCACCGGTTTCGACGACGAGCGCCGCGACCGCCATGGCCAGACCGAACTGAAGAACGGCACAGTGCTCAGCTACGCCGTCATCCCGCTGCCCAACGGCCAGGTGATGATGACCTTTGTGGACGTCACCGACAGCGTCAATGTCGAGCGCGCGCTGAAGGACAAGAACGAAGCGCTGCAGAAATCCGACCAGCTGAAGAACGAGTTCGTGCAGCATGTCTCCTACGAGCTGCGCTCGCCGCTGACCAACATCATCGGCTTCACCGAGCTTCTGTCGCTGCCGGCGACCGGGCCGCTCAGCCCAAAGCAGCGCGAATATGTCGAGCATGTCGGCTCGTCATCCTCGGTGCTGCTCACCATCGTCAACGACATACTCGACCTCGCCACCGTCGACGCCGGCATCATGCAGCTCGACATTTCGGAAGTAAGCGTCGAGCGCACCATCGAGGCCGCGGCCGAACTGGTCGCCGACCGGCTGCAAGAGCATTCGATCAAGCTCCGGATCGACGCCGCTGCGGCGCCGAAGAGTTTTCACGGCGACGAGACCCGGGTTCGCCAGATCCTCTACAATCTGCTCAGCAACGCCGCCAATTACGCGCCGGAGGCGAGCACTATCACGCTTGCCTGCCGGCATTTGGAGCAAGGTGTGGAATTCTCCGTCCATGACAACGGCCCCGGCATGCCGCCGGACCTGCTCGATTCGGTGTTCCGCCGCTTCGAGCCGCGCACCAATGGCGGGCGCCGGCGCGGTGCGGGCTTAGGCCTGTCGATCGTCAAGAGCTTTGTCGAGCTGCACGGCGGCAGCGTGCGCATCGAGACCGGCAAGGACAAGGGCACCACCGTCATCTGCACCTTCCCCGATGCACCGTCGGGCATCCGCGCCGCGGCCGAGTAGCGCGCTCGATGACCGTTGTTGTGCTGGAGCGTTTTCTCGCCGACGAGGCTGCGACCGCAAGGCTCGGCCAGGACCTGGCCATGGCGCTGCGGCCGGGCGACGTGCTGGCGCTCAAGGGCGATCTCGGCGCCGGCAAGTCGACGCTGGCGCGGGCCCTGATCAGGGCGCTGGCCGACGATGCCGGCCTCGATGTGCCGAGCCCTACCTTCACCTTGGTGCAAAGCTACGACACGCGCATCCCCGTGCACCATTTCGATCTCTATCGCCTGTCCTCGGCCGGCGAGATGGACGAGCTGGGTTTCGACGAGGCGCTGCTGCAGGGCGCTGCCCTTGTCGAGTGGCCGGAACGGGCGGAGGCCGCTCTGCCCAGGACGTCGATCTGGATCGAACTCGTCCATCAGGGCGAAGGCCGCCTGGCGAAACTATCGGGCCAAGGCGTTGCCTTCGAACGCGTGGCCCGATCGCTGGCGATGCGCGATTTCCTCAAAACGGCCGGTTGGGGCGACGCCGCGCGGCGCCATTTCGTCGGCGACGCCTCGGCGCGCTCCTATGAGATCGTCTCGCGCGCCGGCCTTGCGCCGCGCGTGCTGATGAATTCGCCGCGGCTGGTGCTGGGGCCGCCGGTGCGCGACGGCAAGCCCTATGCCGTGATCGCCCACACCGCGCAGTCGGTCACCGCCTTCGTCGCCATCGACAAGGCGCTGCTGGCGCAAGGTGTCAGTGTCCCAAAAATCCATGCCGAGGATCTCGAGCAAGGGTTTCTGCTGCTGGAGCATCTGGGCTCGGAAGGTTTTCTCGACGGCAATGGTGAGCCGGCGGCCGAGCGCTACACGGCAGCAGCCGAATTGCTGGCCATGATGCATGGCAAGACCTGGCTGCAGCGCATGGAAGCCGTCCCAGGCGTCTTCCACGAGGTGCCGCCCTTCGATCGCGACGCCATGCTGATCGAAGCCGATCTCTTGGTCGATTGGTATGTGCCGATGGTGACCGGCAGCCCGGCAAGCGAGGCTTTACGCGCCGGCTATCACAGGGAATGGAACGCGGTTCTCGATCGGCTGGACACACAGGAATACACGCTGATGCTGCGCGACTTCCATTCGCCCAACATCATCTGGCGCGGTGACCGCAAAGGCCACGACCGCCTCGGCATCGTCGACGTCCAGGACGCGCTGATGGGTCCGGCGGCCTATGACGTTGCGTCGCTGGCCATGGATGCCCGCGTCACCGTTTCGCCCGATATCGAGCAGCGGACCGTGGACGCCTATGTCGCTGCGCGCCACGCCGCCGGCGGCTTCGATGAGGACGCCTTCCGCGCGGCCTATGCGATCATGGCGGCGCAGCGCAATTCGAAGATCCTCGGCATTTTCGTGCGGCTCGAAAAGCGCGACGGCAAGCCCTATTATCTCCGACACCTGCCGCGCATCCGCGATTATCTCAGGCGGGCGCTGGCGCACCCGGCGCTGGCTCAGCTGAAGGAGTTTTACATGGCACATGGCCTGCTGGAGGAACGGCTCCCGTGACCTTGACCACAGCGATGGTGCTGGCGGCGGGTCTTGGCAAGCGCATGCGGCCGATCACCGACACCATGCCGAAGCCGCTGGTGCGGATCGCCGGCAGGACCTTGCTCGACTGGGGGCTGGACAGTCTCGAAGCGGCCGGCGTCGAGAAAGCCATCGTCAACGTGCACTATCTGCCGGACCAGATCGTCGCCCATATCGCCCACAGGCGGGCGCCAAAGATCGTCATTTCCGACGAGCGCGACGCACTGCTGAATTCGGCGGGTGGCATCGTCAAGGCATTGCCGCTGCTGGGCAGCGACCCCTTCTACATCATCAACGCCGATACGTTCTGGATCGACAGCGGCCAGCCCAGCCTCGAGCGCCTTGCCCTTGCATGGGACGGCGCGAAAATGGATATTCTGCTGATGCTTACCGATCTCGACTCGGCCACCGGACACGGTGTCGGCACGGATTTCCTGATGGCGCCGGATGGCGGCCTGCGGCGCTCGAAAGGCGATCCGGCCGGGTTGATCTATGCCGGAGCGGCAATCGTCAATCCCGCCATCTTCAGGGATGCGCCGGCCGGGGCGCATTCGCTCAACACCTATTTCGACAAGGCAATCGCCTCTGGCCGTCTGTTCGGCATGCAGATGCGCGGAAGCTGGATCACCGTCGGCACTCCCGACGCCATTCCGCAGGCGGAAGCGGCCGCCGCCGAAGCTCTCGCGAAGGTGGTATGAGCGGCGCGCGCCGCGTTCTTTCGATCCCGCCCGGAGCGCCATTCCTGCCGACTCTGGCCGAGGCCTTGCTGGCCGGACGGCTGGTGCCCGGCTTCCGGTTCGACGGCGATCCGCTGGCGCTGGCTGATGTCACCATCTATGTGCCGACACGGCGCGCGGCCCGTGCGCTGCGCGGCGCCTTTGTCGACGCGCTTTCGGGACCGGGATGGAGCCGCCGTTCGGCGATCCTGCCGGTCATCCGCCCGCTCGGAGAGTTCGACCAGGACGAAGCCGCCTTCGACGCCGGCACGCCGACCGAGCTTGAAATGGCGCCGCCGATCGCAGCCATCGAACGCCTGCTGCTGCTGGCGCCGCTGGTGCAGGCCTGGAAGCGCACCCTGCCGGCGCATGTCCTTGATATGTTCAACGAAGAGATTGTCGTGCCGGCCTCCGCCGCCGATGCGATCTGGCTGGCGCGCGACCTCGCCCGGCTCATGGACGAAATCGAAACCGAAGGCACGGACTGGACCAGGCTTGCCGATCTGGTCACCGGCAATCTTGCCGGTTGGTGGCTGGTGACGCTCGATTTCCTCCGTATCGTCACCGAGGCCTGGCCGAAATTGCTGGAGGAGCGCGACCGCTCCAACCCGGCCGCGCACCGCAATGCGCTGATCCGGCGCGAGGCGAAGCGGCTGGAACGCAACCCGCCCAAAGGCCCGGTGATCGCCGCCGGCTCGACGGGCTCTATTCCGGCCACGGCTGAACTGCTTGCCACGGTCGCCAGCCTGCCTAACGGCGCCGTGGTGCTGCCCGGGCTCGATGGGATGCTGGACGAACCGTCTTTTGCCGCGATTGCGGCGCCCGGTGCGCGGCCGGCACTGCTCGGCCACCCACAATACGGCATGGCCAAGCTGATCGGCAAGGTTGGCGTGCTGCGTGGCGATGTCGAGGAAGTGGTCGCCGCCGAGCCCGCACTGGTGCTCCGCGCGGCCCTTGTCGGCGAGGCGCTGCGTCCGGCCGAGACCACGGAACTATGGGCCGAGACCCGCATACGCTTCAACGCCCTGGATATCGCCGAGGCCTTCGCCGATGTGACGCTGGTCGAAGCCGCCAGCGAACGCGACGAGGCGGCGGCGATCGCCATCGCGCTGAAAACCGCCGTGGAACAGCCGGGGCACAGGGCAGCGCTCGTTACCGGCGACCGCGGGCTGGCGCGGCGCGTCTCGGCCGAGCTGTTGCGCTTCGGTGTGATCGCTGACGATTCCGGCGGCACGCCGCTCGCCAACACGCCTGCCGCCAGCCTGCTGCGGCTCACACTTCAAGCGGTATTCCGGCCCGGCGATCCCGTCGGCCTTTTGTCGCTGCTCAAGCATCCGCTGCTCGGGCTCGGACTTGAGCGCACCGGCGTGCGCCATGCCGCCGAGCTCATCGAACTCGTGGCGCTGCGCGGCGGCACCGGACGCCCCGACATCGCCGCCTTGCCAGCACTGTTCGAGGAGCGTCTCGCCGGGCTGAGCGGGGACAAGCGCCAGCCCTTCTGGTTTTCGCGCCTGAGCGTGCGCGGCATCGACGATGCCCGCGATATGCTGAGCCGGCTTGTGACGGCACTGGCGCCGCTGACCGCCTTTCGCGGTGAAGAGAATGCCGATCTTGTCGCGTTGACCAGAGCGAGCGTCGCCGCGCTGGAAAATCTCGGCCGCACGGCGGAGCGCAGCCTGGCTGAATTTTATGCCGGCGACGCCGGCGAGAAACTCGCCGAGCTGCTGCGCGGTGTGGTCGCGGCCTCGGCCTCGTTCGACTTCCCGGCCGACGAATGGCCTGATGTGATGGACGCGCTGGTAGCACCGGAAACGGTCAAGCCCGGGCAAGGCACCGACCGCAACATCGCCATTTGGGGGGCGCTGGAAGCGCGGCTGCAGAATGTCGACACGCTGGTCATTGGCGGGCTGAACGAGGGCGTGTGGCCACGCAAGCCGGAAAGCGATCGCTTCATGTCGCGGTTGATGAAGACCGGCATCGATCTCGAGCCGCCGGAGCGCCGTATCGGCCTTGCCGCCCACGACTTCCAGATGGCGATGGGGGCGAAAAAGGTGGTGCTGACGCGCTCCGCCCGAGCCGGCGACGCACCGGCGGTGCCGTCGCGCTGGCTGCAGCGCATCCTCACCTTCATCGGCAAGGATCCGGCGGCCGCATTGCGCGGGCGCGGCGACGAATTGCTTGCCTGGGCGCGCGCGCTCGATGCCGGCGAGCGGCAGCATTTCGCGCCGCGACCGCAGCCGAAACCGCCGCTGAGCATGCGGCCCACCCACTTCTCGGTGACCGAGATCGAGACGCTGCGCCGCGACCCCTATGCGGTCTATGCCAAGCGTATTCTGAGCCTTCTGCCGCTCGAGCCGGTGATCCGCGATCCCGGTGCGGCCGAGCGCGGCACGCTGTTTCATGACATCCTGCATCTGTTCTCGACAGAGGTGGCGGATCCCCGCGCGCCCGAAGCTCTGGAACGCCTCATCGCTGCCGGCCGGACCTGCTTCGCCGACATTGCCCTACCCGCCGATGTCGAGGCGGTGTGGTGGCCGCGCTTCGAAAAGCTCGCCGCCAACATCATCGAATGGGAGCGCGGCCGCGCCCCTGCCGTCGCCCGGCGGCATGCCGAGGAGCGCGCCGAAAAGACGGCTGTCGGCCGTACCGGTGTGACGCTGTCCGGCTATGCCGACCGCGTCGACCTTTTGGCCGGTGGCATGGCCGACATTCTCGATTACAAGACCGGCTCCTCGCCGTCCAAGGCGCAGGCGCACACGCTGCTGGCGCCACAGCTGGCGCTCGAAGGGGCGCTGCTCCGGCGCGGCGCCTTCAAGGGGCTTGGCGCGCGCGAACCCTCGCAGCTTGCATTCGTGCGGCTGAAGCCGAATGGCGAAGTGTTCGAGGAATCCATCCTCGACTACAACCGCCAGCCCCGGACCGCAGAAGACCTCGCCGAAGAGGCCTGGGCGCGGCTGGAAAAACTGCTCATTCACTATGCCGATCCGGCGACCGGCTATCTGTCGCGGGCGCTGCCGTTTCGCGAAGGCGAGAGCGATGGCGACTACGACCACCTGGCGCGCGTGCTCGAATGGTCGGCCGGCGGCGACAGCGATGACGAGGCGGGGGAGGCATGAAAAAAGCCTATCCCATTCCCGGCGAAACCGCCGCCAGCCAGACGCGCGCTTCCGACCCGAAGAACTCGGCCTGGGTGTCGGCCAATGCCGGATCCGGCAAGACGCATGTGCTGGCCCAGCGCGTCATCCGGCTGTTGCTCAACGGCACCGATCCGTCGAAGATCCTGTGCCTGACCTATACGCGGGCGGCCGCCGCCAACATGTCGAACCGCGTGTTCTCGACCCTGTCGGAATGGACGGCGCTCGGCGATGCCGAGCTTGCCACAAAGATTGAGGCGGTGGACGGCCGCCGACCCGACCGCGACACGATGCGGCGGGCGCGCCGGCTGTTTGCCGAAGCGCTGGAAACGCCGGGCGGGCTGAAGATCCAGACCATCCACGCCTTCTGCGAATCGGTGCTGCACCAGTTTCCGCTGGAGGCCAACATCCCGGCGCATTTCGAAATGCTCGATCCGCAGATGGAGGCCTCGCTGTTTGCTGGCGCCCGCCGCGACATGATTTCGGGCACGTCAGCCGGAGACGCCGGACTGGCCGAGGCCTTTGCCACCGTGCTGGAGCGCGGCGGAGAACACGGGCTCGATGCGCTGCTCGCCGAAATCGTGCGCAAGCGCGACGGGCTGCGCGGCTTCATCGATGCGGTCCGGCGCGACGGCGGCGGCTTTCAGGCCCTGTTCGACGAATTCCATTTTCGCCCCGGGCGGAGCGCCGAAGACATAGCGGCATCGGTATGGCCGCTGCCGGGTTTCCTGCCGGACTTCTTTGCAGTGTTCGCCAGTGCCGCCGAGGCCGCCGACGCCCGCACCGTGCTCAACAATCTCTTGCCCTATGCCCGGTTGGCCTTTGCCGAGACGGACCCGACCCGCCGGCTGCAGATGCTCGGCAAAGCCTTTCTCAAGGCCGATGGCGACCCCTATGATCCCTCAAAGTTGTTCAAGAAGGCGCTGCTCGGCCGGCTGCCCGACCTTCCCGAGCGCTATCTGGCGGCCGTCAAGTCGATAACAGACGTCTCCGACCGGCTGGCGCTGTTCCGGATGCTGGAAGGCACGGTCGCGGCGTTGACCATAGCCGACTGGCTGATCGTGCGGTACGAGCGCCTGAAGCGCAGCCGCGGCTTTCTCGATTTCAACGACCTCATCACCCGCACCGTCAACCTTCTGGCGCGGCCCGATGCCGGCCCCTGGGTGCAGTACAAGCTCGACCAGGGCATCGACCACATCCTGCTCGACGAGGCGCAGGACACCAGCCCCGACCAATGGGAGGTGGTGAAGCGGCTGGCGGAGGAGTTCTTTGCCGGCCACGGCCAGCGCGGCACGGCCAATCGCACGGTGTTTGCCGTCGGCGACGAAAAGCAGTCGATCTATTCCTTCCAGGGTGCCGCACCGGATTCCTTTGCCGACAGCCGGCTCTTGTTTTCCGGACGCGTGAACGCAGCCAATGCTTCGTTTGCCGACCTGAAACTGACCTGGTCGTTCCGTTCGACCGACGACGTGCTTGCCGCAGTCGACCGCGTCTTTGCCGATCCGGGCGTGCGGCGCGGCATCAGCCACGACCCCGATCCGCTCGACCACAAGGCGATCCGCAACGACGCGCCTGGCTATGTCGAGGTCTGGCCGTCGCTCGGCGCTGACGCCGTCGAGGAGCCCGACGACTGGACGTTGCCGGTCAATCATGCCAGCGCGCCGGCTGTGCGGGTGGCCGAGCACGTGGCTGCGACCATCCAGACCTGGCTCAAGGACCGCGAGATCATCGAGGGCAAGGGACGCAGGCTGAGGGCCGGCGACATTCTTGTGCTGGTGCGCAAGCGCGACCGCTTCGTCCATGCGCTGTCGCGCGCGCTGAAGGACCGCGATATTCCCGTCGCCGGCGCCGACCGGCTGAGCCTGCCCGGCCACATCGCGGTCAAGGACCTGATCGCACTCGGCCATTTCCTCATCCAGCCGCAGGATGACCTGTCGCTCGCCGCCGTGCTGCGCAGCCCGGTTTTCGACGTGTCGGAGGAGACGCTTTTTACGCTTGGCGCCGGACGGCCAGCCGGAACATCGCTGATCGCCTCACTACGCCAGCATGCTGGCGACAATACCGCGCTGACCGATGTCGTTGCCCGGCTCGACGGCTGGGCCAACGAGGCGGCGTTCCGGCCGGTGTTCGAATTCTACGCCGGGGTGCTGGCGCGCGACGGCCTGCGCAAGAAGATGATCGCCCGGCTTGGACCGGAAGCCGGCGACATCCTCGACGAATTCCTGAGTTTCTGCCTGGCCGAGGAACGCACCGGACTGCCGGGGCTGGAGGCCTTCCTGGCGACGCTGGAAAACACCGGCCCGGAGATCAAGCGCGAGATGGACCAGACGCGCGACGAGGTCCGCGTCATGACCGTGCACGCCGCCAAGGGCCTGGAAGCGCCTGTTGTCTTCCTGGTCGATGGCGGGTCGGCGCCGTTCAGCGACCAGCATCTGCCGCGGCTGATGCCGTTCGACGCTTCGGGCCGCAATTTCGACGGCAAGGGCTATCTCTGGCGCTCGGCCGCCGATGTCGCGAACGGCTTCTCCAAGGCGGCCTCGGCCAGGGCGCGGGAGCTTGCCGACGACGAATACCGCCGGCTGCTCTATGTCGGCATGACGCGCGCCGAGGACCGGCTGATCGTCTGCGGCTATCACGGCAAGCGTTCGCCGAGCACCGGCACCTGGCATTCGATTGTCAGCCGCGCGCTGCTTGCCGCGCCGGAAAGCACGGAGCGCCATCATCCCGCCAGCGGCGAGCCGGTGCATCGCTTCGTCATCACCAAGCTGCCGCCGGTGGCGCTGGCAGCCGCCGACGAGGCGCGGCTGCCGCAACCGCTTTTGCCGTTCTTGCCGGCAAACCTGTTTCGCCCTTTGCCGCCTTATGAAGAACTGCCGCGCCCGCTATCGCCCTCTGGCGCTTCGGCGCTGATCGACGAGGGCAAGGAGGCGGTCGTCGATACGCGTTCGCCGGTGCTGGACAGCGAAGCGGAGCCCGGTTTTGCCGTGATGCGCGGGCTGGCGCTGCACAAGCTGCTGCAGATGCTGCCCGGTTTTGCCGAAGACGAACGGCAAGGCGCGGCGGCGCAGTATCTCATTCGAGCCGGCGCCGACTGGCCGGAGGCCGAGCGCAACAAGGCGCTGGCTTCGGTGATGGCGATCCTCAGAGATTCGCGTTTTGCCGGGCTGTTTTCGCCGTCGTCCCGCGCCGAAGTTGCTGTGATGGGCAGCCTTGAGGTCAAGGGCAGACTGCGCTCGATCTCCGGCAAGATCGACCGGCTGGCGGTGACGCCCGGGCGCGTATCGATCGTCGACTACAAGACCAACCGGCCGGCGCCCGCAGGCCTGGCCCAGGTGCCGCCGGCCTATATACTACAGCTGGCGCTCTACCGCGCGCTGCTGAAGCCGCTTTACCCCGGCCGCGCGGTGACGGCAGCACTGCTGTTCACCGAGGCACCGAGGCTTATCGAACTGCCGGCGCAGGCGATGGATGACGCCCTTGCCCGACTCACGGGAGCGTGACACAAGTTCTGCTTGAAGAAGGGCTGCTGAACCACCACATTTGGTGCGAGATAAATTTCGAAAGGATTTTCGTATGGCCACCGTCAAGGTCGACAAGAGCAATTTCCAGGCCGATGTGCTCAACGCCTCGCAGCCCGTCGTCGTGGATTTCTGGGCCGAATGGTGCGGCCCCTGCAAGATGATCGGTCCGTCGCTGGAAGAGATCGCCAATGAGCTCGGCGACAAGATCAAGATCGCCAAGCTGAACATCGACGAGAACCCCGAGCTTGCCGCCCAATTCGGCGTGCGCTCGATCCCGACGCTGATGATCTTCAAGGGCGGCGAAGTCGCCGACATGAAGGTCGGCGCCGCGCCGAAGACCGCGCTGTCGCACTGGATCAATGGCAGCCTCGCCTGATCTGGCTTTGTTTTGATGCATGTCGTCCTCCCAAAACCGGGACCACTTTTGGGCGACCTGCATTAGTTCCCGAGATCGAAGCCCGGCCCTCGCGCCGGGCTTTTTCTTTGGCGTCATCGCCCGGCCGCCTCTGGCCCTCGCATCGGCGCACTCCATGTCATCTGCTTGAGGCAGGACAGGGAGAAACAGAATGACCGGATCCGCCAAGGCCACCGTCTTCATCGACAATGAGCGCGTCATCGTCACCGAGTATCGGTTCCAGCCCGGCGACAACACCGGCTGGCATCGCCACGGCCACGACTATGTCGTGGTGCCGCTGATGGACGGCAAGGTGAAGCTGGTGACCAAGGACGGCGAGAGTTTTGCCGAGATGAAGAAGGGTGCGCCCTATTTCCGAAAGGAGGGCGTCGAACACGACGTCATTAGCGCCAATGACGGCGAGTATGCCTTCATCGAGATTGAGCTAAGGTGATGGCTTGCCATCCTCTGCCATCTTGATGGCTCGTCCTAAATGGGGGATATATTTTCTCGAAGGTATTTTGAAATGGCCGAACCCCGGCTTTCCGCCCGCAGCGCAAAAGCACGAGATCTTGCGCATCGTCTTGCTCATCGCGAAAACCGCTCGATAGCGGATATCGTCGAACGCGCGCTTGAATCCTATGAGATTCGGGAGGCGGGGCGAGAACCGGCGTCCACCTTCTACTCCCGCCTGACGGCAAGCAGTGGCGCGGATATCGATCTGGAAGAAATCATCCGGAAAAGCCTCAAGGTCCATACAGGGCCGGAGCTTTGATCCTCGTCGACACCAACACAGCTCACCAGTCGGCGATGCGGTCGCCTCCGGTAAATTGCGCGCTTTTGGCGGTGTATTCGAACAGCTCTATCTTCACGCCGTTGGGATCGCGGATCCAGGCCTGAAAAGTGTCGTCGCAGGCGTGCTTCTTGGCGGTGACGTCGATGCCCTTCGATTTGATATGGGCGATCGCCGCGTCGAGATCTTCGACTTCCAGGCAGAAATGGTTGATCTGGTTCTGCTCGCTGTATGCAGTGCCGTCCTTCTGGAACACCTCGACATGGCTGCGGCCGCCGCAATTGAGGTAGAAGCCGAAGACCTTGTCGTCGCGCAGGAAATTGAACTGCGTGTCGAGGCCAAGCACGTCGCGGTAGAAGCTTCGCGTCGCCTCCAGATCATGCGCGAAGATGCAGACATGGGCGAGTTGCTTGACCTTGATCATGATGGGCTCCTCGCAGTGAAATGGCTTCAGGTTGGCGGCGTGCCGTTTTCGGCCAGCACCGCGCCGGCGAGATATAACGACCCCCCGATCAGGATGCGTGGCGCCGGCCCGTCCCAGGTGTCGCGCAGCAGCATCAGCGCACTGGCGACGGAACTGACCGGTTCGGCCGTGAGGCCGGCTTCGGTCGCCCGCACCGCCAGCTCGTCATTCGGCACGCCGGCATCGCTCATGCTCACCGGCACGGTGTAGACGTGCCGAGCCAGGCCCTTGAAGGCGTGGAAGTAGCCGCTCTGGTCCTTGGTGTTGATCATGCCGGAGATCAGAAACAGCGGCCGCGGGTTCTTTTCCTCCTGCTCGGCCAGCGCCTCGGCAATGACCATGCCGGCGCCCGGATTGTGGCCGCCGTCGAGCCAGATGTCGGCGCCCTTGGGCGCCAGCTCCATCAGCCGGCCCTGTACCAGTTTCTGCATGCGGCCCGGCCATGCGACGCTCGCCATCGCCTTCTCAGTGGCGCGATGACTGATTTCGAAACCGGTGGCCTTGACGGCGGCAATCGCTGCCGCCGCATTGGCGAACTGGTGGCGCCCGGGCAGGCGCGGTGGCGGCAGGTCCATCAGCCCGTCCTCATCCTGATAGACCATGCGGCCGTTTTCCTCGAAGGCGAGAAAATCCTGGCCGTAGACGAAGGTCGGGCAATCCAGCCGCTCGGCGGTTTCGATCAGCACTTGCAGCGCCGTCTCGCTCTCCTGCGCGCCGATGACCACCGGGCAGCCGCGCTTCATGATGCCGGCCTTTTCGGCGGCGATCAGTTCGACCCGGTCGCCGAGATAGGCTTCGTGATCCATCGACACCGGCATGATCACCGACACCGCCGGCCGGGCAACGACATTGGTGGCGTCGAAGCGGCCGCCAAGGCCGACCTCGATGATGGCGGCGGCAGCCGGATGCTCGGAAAACAGGATGAAGGTGACGGCGGTTAGGATTTCGAAGACGGTGATCTTCTGGCCGGCATTGGCCCGGGCGACGCGGGCGATGGCCTCGGCGAAGGTCTCGTCGTCGACCAGCCGGCCGCCGCCCTCGGCCGCCAGCCGGTAGCGCTCGGCCCAGTTCACCAGATGCGGCGAAGTGTGGACATGGACAAGGTGGCCGCCGGCTTCGAGCAGCGCGCGCGAAAAGGCCGCGCACGAGCCCTTACCGTTGGTGCCGGCGATATGGATGACCGGCGGCAGCCGCTCCTGCGGATTGCCGAGGCGTTCGAGCAGCCTTGTGATGCGGTCGAGCGAAAGGTCGAAGCCTTTCGGATGCAGCGCCATCAGGGCTTCGATTTCACGATCTGCGGCAAGCGTTGTCATGAGCGAATCCTACGCATGCGCGCAGGTGCACGCAATCGCGGTTTGCGGCCAGAAATGTCGCGTCAGGCTTGCGGGCGGGCTTCCGTCGGGATGACCGACGGCGGCAGGATTTCCGGCTCCAGCGGCTTTTGCTCCTGCGGCAGTTTGAGCAGGATTTTCAACAGCCGTGAAATCGTCTCGCGCAGTTCCAGCCGCGACACCACCATATCGACCATGCCGTGCTCCATCAGATATTCGGAGCGCTGGAAACCGTCCGGCAGTTTCTCCCGGATGGTCTGCTCGATGACGCGCGGGCCGGCAAAGCCGATCAGCGCGCCGGGCTCGGCAATGTGGACGTCTCCCAGCATGGCGTAGGAGGCGGTAACGCCGCCGGTGGTCGGGTTGGTCAAGACGACGATGTATGGCAGGCCGGCTTCCTTCAGCCGGTCGACGCCGATCGTGGTGCGCGGTAACTGCATCAGGGACAGAATGCCTTCCTGCATGCGCGCGCCACCGGAGGCGGCAAACAGGATCAGCGGCCGCTTGCGCTGCAAGGCGACCTCGAAACCGTGCACAATGGCGTCACCCGCGGCCATGCCGAGCGAGCCGCCCATGAAGGCGAAATCCTGCACCGTCACCACAACCGGCAGGCCTTTGACCGTGCCCAGCGCGTTGATGATGGCGTCTTCCAGGCCGGTCTTGGCCTTGGCGTCCTTCAGCCGGTCCGTGTAGCGCTTCTCGTCGCGGAACTTGAGCGGGTCCTGCACGACCTTGGGGTTCTCAAGCTGCTCGTATTTGCCGTCGTCGAGGAAGAATTTCAGCCGTTCCTTGGCCGAAATCTTCATGTGATGGCCCGATGACGGGATGACGAACTGGTTGGATTCCAGGTCCTTGTGGAACACCATCTCGCCGGTCTCGGGATCCTTGATCCAGAGATTCTCGGGCATGTCGGTGCGCCGGCCGAGCATCGAATTGATCTTCGGGCGAACGTAATTGGTGATCCAGTTCATCGCTTCGGCTCCTGTCCTGACGAAGAGTTGGCTAGTCCATGTCGCCCAAAAGTGGGAACCGGTTTTGGGATAACGACTTGCACGAGACTTTAAGTAGGAGAACTATTCGGCAGCAGCAAGGCGGGCTGAACGCACGCCCTGCGCCAGGCCGCTGACCAGAGTGGCGACGGCCTCGGCCGGGTCGGCGGTCTTCTCGCCCTTCGGTCCCAACACATTGGCGACCGCGTTGACGATCGCGGTGCCGACGACGACGCCATCGGCATTGGCGCCGATAATGCGCGCCTGCTCGGCGGTCTTGACGCCGAAGCCGACGCAGACCGGCAGATTGGTGTGGCCCTTGATGCGCTTGACCGCGGCGGCAACCTTGCCGGTGTCGGCCAAAGCCGAGCCGGTGATGCCGGTCATCGACACGTAATAGACGAAGCCCGACGTATTCTGCAGCACCTTGGGCAGGCGCTTGTCGTCGGTGGTCGGCGTTGCCAAGCGGATGAAGTTGATGCCGGCCTTCAGCGCCGGAATGCAGAGTTCTTCGTCCATCTCCGGTGGCAGGTCGACGACGATCAGCCCGTCAATGCCGCTGGCGATGGCGTCCTTGAGGAAGCGATCGACACCGTAGATGTAGATCGGGTTGTAGTAGCCCATCAGCACGATCGGCGTTTCATTGTCGGTGGCGCGGAAATCAGCCGCCGTCTTCAGCGTCTTGACCAGGGTCTGGCCACCTTTCAGCGCCCGCAGGCCAGCGGCCTGGATCGCCGGTCCATCGGCCATCGGATCGGAAAACGGCAAGCCCATTTCAATGATGTCGGCGCCGGCCTTGGGCAGCGCCTTCATGATCGACAAAGCGGTGTCATAGTCGGGGTCGCCGCTCATGAAATAGGTGACGAGCGCCGGGCGGCCCTCGGCTTTCAGTTTTGCCATGCGGCGGTCGATGCGGGTCACCATGATCAGATCTCCATGCCCAGCATCGAGGCCACTGTGTGCACATCCTTGTCGCCGCGTCCCGACAGGTTGACGATGACGATCTGGTCCTTGTCCATATCAGGCACGATCTTCACCGCATGCGCGATGGCGTGGGCGGATTCCAGCGCCGGGATGATGCCTTCGACGCGCGTCGTCAGCTTGAAGGCTTCCAGCGCCTCGTCGTCGAGGATCGGCACATATTCGACGCGGCCGGAATCGCGCAGCCAGGAATGTTCGGGGCCGACGCCGGGATAGTCGAGGCCGGCTGAGATCGAATGGCCGTCGAGGATCTGGCCGTCGGCGTTCTGCAAGAGATAGGTGCGGTTGCCGTGCAGCACGCCGGGCGCGCCGGCATTCATCGAGGCGCAATGCTCGATGCCGTCAAGGCCGCGGCCGCCGGCTTCGATGCCGATGATGCGGACTTCTTTGTCATCCAGGAACGGATGGAACAGGCCGATGGCGTTCGAGCCGCCGCCGACAGCCGCGATGATGGTGTCGGGTAGCCGGCCTTCCTGTTCGAGGATCTGGGCGCGCGCCTCGATGCCGATCACCGACTGGAAGTCGCGCACCAGCTCCGGATAGGGATGCGGGCCGGCGGCAGTGCCGATCAGGTAATAAGTGTCCTCGACATTGGTGACCCAGTCGCGCAACGCTTCGTTCATGGCGTCCTTCAGCGTGCCGTGACCGGCGGTCACCGGCCGCACTTCGGCGCCGAGCAGCTTCATGCGGAAGACGTTGGGGCTTTGGCGGGCGACATCGGTGGCGCCCATATAAACGACGCAGGGAAAGCCGAAGCGCGCCGCGACCGTGGCCGCGGCAACGCCGTGCTGACCAGCGCCCGTCTCGGCGATGATGCGCTTCTTGCCCATGCGCTTGGCCAGCAGGATCTGGCCGAGGCAGTTGTTGATCTTGTGCGAACCGGTGTGGTTCAAATCCTCGCGCTTGAAGTAGACTTTGGCGCCGCCCCCGAGGCCCTTCGCCGAGGAAACCTCACGAAGGTGTTTTGTGAGCCCTTCGGCGAAATACAGCTTTGATGGCCGACCGGCATAATGGGTCGACAGGTCGGTCAGTTCGGCCTTGAAGTCCGGATCGTTCTTGACCTCGTTCCAGTGCCGTTCGAGGTCGAGGATCAGCGGCATCAGCGTCTCGGCCACGAAGCGGCCCCCGAAGATGCCGAACATGCCCTGTTCGTCGGGTCCCGTGCGGAAGGAATTGGGTGTCGCCGGCTTGTTCATCGCCGATCTCCTGGTCTTGGTTCTGAGCATGTCTTATCGGAAAACCGGTTCCCACTTCTCCGGAACATGCTCGGGTTCGAAAGAAGTGCCTCAGGCAGCGCGGTCGTCGCGCGCGGCCCTGACGGCCCGGAAGAACTGCTCGATCAGCGCCGGATCCTTGACGCCCGGGCCGCTTTCCACCCCCGACGAAATGTCTATCGCGGGCGGATTGGCTGATATCAGGGCGTCGCCGATATTGGCGGCGTTGAGCCCACCGGAAAGCATGTAATCGAGCCCGGCGTCAAGGCCGGCCAGGATGCGCCAGTCAAAGGCGACGCCATTGCCGCCCGGAAGTTGCGAGCCCTTTGGTGGCTTGGCATCGAACATGAAGCGATCGGCAACGCCGATGAACGGCTTTAGCCGCTCGAGATCGGCTACCTCACTGACGGAGAACACCTTCATGACAGGCAGGCCGTAGCGAGCTTTCACCTCGGCCACCCGCTCGGGCGTCTCCGTGCCGTGCAACTGCAGCATGTCGGGGCGCATCTTTTCGACGATCTCGTCCAGGAACGCGTCATCGGCATCGACCGTCACGGCGACCGCCCTGGCCTTGCCGATTGCCGCCTCGCGCAGGCGGCCGGCTGCCGCAGGCTCGACATAGCGCGGGCTTTTAGCAAAGAAGATGAAGCCGACATGGCTGGCGCCGCCGGCCAGGGCCGCGGCCATTGCCTCATCGGTCTTCAATCCACAGATCTTGATATCGAGCGCCATGGCGCGGGGCTTGGCACGAAACCGGCCAAGAGTCGAGAAAAAGCATGCTGTTTGCCGGCAACGCCAAAGGCGCTACCTATTGATGGGAGAAGCAAGGCGGAGCAGACGAATGGCCGACCAGAGCATAGCCGAACTCAGGCAGAAGATCGCGCAAGCGCGCGACGTCATCGCCCATCTGATGCAAAAGGCCGCCTTCGACGGGGCGGAAGCGCACCGGGTCCTGGATTATTTCGGCAGCGATGCGTTCGAGCAGAATTTCCTGCCTTGGCCGCGCCATGGCGACGAAGGGCTGCGGCCTGAAGAGCTTAATGCGGCCAATGATGATTGAGCGCGCCGCCGGCGAAGGCTAATCGAACACAATCGCCTGCAATGCCCCACCATTCCGCTTCAGCCAGTCCTTGCAGCGGTCGGTGTCGGGGCAGAGCTGCTCGCACAGTTTCCAGAATTTCGGGCCGTGGTTCATCTCCTTGAGATGCGCCACCTCATGCGCGACCAAGTAGTTTATCACCGGCGTCGGCGCCATCATGATGCGCCATGAGAAGGACAAATTGCCGTCGGAAGTGCAGGAGCCCCAGCGGCTCGACGTGTCCTTGAAGCGGATAGCCTTGGCGCGCTTGCCGATGGCCTCGGTATGCTTGACCACCAGCTTCTCGATGTCCTTCTTGGCCTCGCGCCTGAGGAAATCGGCGATGCGGCGCGGCAAATGTATGCGCTCGCCATGGACGATCAGCAGCGGACCGCGCTCGTCGCGCGACACGGTGACGGTGCCGCGTTTCGACGGTTCGTGGACGATGCGATGCGCGACGCCGCGTATCGGGATCTTGATGCCGGGGCGCACTTGCGGCCGTGTCGGTACCTTGGCCAGACGCTGCTCCAGCCAGCCCTGATGGCGGTGAAGGAATTTCTCCACCTCGCCGCGGCGCAGGCCCGGCGGCACGGTGATGCGCAGCCCCTGGCCGCCCGAATCGATGCGCAGCGTCAGCCGCCGTGCGCGGGCGCTCTCGACGATCCTGAGCGGCAGTGTGCGGCCGGCAACGACGTGCTCTCGCTCTTCGACAGGCGAGGGTTTTGGTTTGGTCAGGTTGCGGAAAAAGCCGAAGGACATGGCTGAACGATACGCGATTCGAGGAAAACGACCAGAACAAAAAAGAAACGGCGCCGCTCGCGCGACGCCGTCCATCATGCCAAGGCCTGTCTTAGAGCGCCGCGCGTCTCTGACGCGCAAAGGACGCTGTAGCACTCTAATTCGGCGCATGAACCTTTCCGAAAATCGGTTTCGATTTTCGGGGTCATGCGCGCAGCCTCA
Organism: Mesorhizobium sp. P170090; assembly: GCF_057786115.1. Classification (NCBI taxonomy): domain Bacteria; kingdom Pseudomonadati; phylum Pseudomonadota; class Alphaproteobacteria; order Hyphomicrobiales; family Phyllobacteriaceae; genus Mesorhizobium; species Mesorhizobium sp. P170090. The sequence goes on along the minus strand of NZ_JBYNWH010000001.1, from coordinate 973,814 downwards.
GTCGTCAAGCAGGTTCGGGCCCTTGCGCTTGGGCGTCGCGGGCTTGGCCGTTTCGGCCGAGCCTGTCTTCGCAGGCGCTGTCGACTTGTTGCGGTTGGCCATGAAGCGGTCGAACTCGTCCTGGTCCTTGGCGCGGCGCAATTCGCGGGCGTACTCGTCGAACTCGCTCAGCATCTCATCGAGCTTGCGACGCTCTTCGGCGAGGCGTTCGAGTTCCTTCTCGCGCCAGTCGTCGAAAGCGACATTGCCGGTGCGGGCCGAACCGTGGCCCCAGCGCGCGGCCTTGTCGGAACCGCGGCGGCAGCCGGCGAAGATGCCGTCGGTGGCCCGGTTGACGTCGCGCTTGAAGCCGTCAAGCCGGTCGCCCCAGATGATGTAGGCGAGCATGGCGAAGCCAAGCGGCCAGAACACCATGAAGCCGATCACCATCAGCGCGATGGTCGCCGGCGTCCAGGCCGGGCGGATCAATGCGGATGTGTTCATTTTCTCCCATTCCTTCGGTTGGAGACAGCCAAGAGCGGCTGCGTGGATTCGAAATGGGATGAGAAAAACGGCGATTCAAGACAACGTCCGCCAAAACCGGACAAGGTCCTGAATTGATTATCGCTTTTTGACCGCTTCGAGGAAAAGCACGACCAGGCCGGCGACCAGACCCCAGAAGGCGGCGCCAACGCCGAACAAAGTCAGCCCCGACGCGGTGACAACGAAGGTGACAGTAGCCGCCATGCGCTGGTCCTCGTCCTTGAGCGCGATCGCCAGCGCGTTGGCCAGCGACCCCATCAACGCCAGGCCGGCCACCAGCACGATCAGGCTTTGCGGCAGCACTGCGAAGATCGCCACCAGCGAGGCGCCGAAAACCGCGAAGATCAGATAGGCAAGTGCATAGAAGGGTCCGGTCTTCCAGCGCTCGGCCGGGTCGGGATGGACGTCCGGCCCGGTGCAGATCGCCGCAGAGATCGCGGCCAGATTGGTGGTCGAGCCGCCAAACGGCGCCGACAGCAGCGAGAACAGGCCGGTGACGCCGATCAGCGGGCCGGGTTCGGGGTGATAGCCGGCGGCGCGCAAGACGGCGAGACCCGACAGGTTCTGCGACGCCATGGTGACGAGGTAGAGCGGCAGCGCCAGGCCGATGACAGCTGCGGCGCTGAAATGCGGAGCAATCAGCGTCAGCGTCGACAGTTCCGGTGCCGGCAGTCCGCCGACGCGGCCTGTCAGGAAGGCGGCGATGCCGCCGCCGATCAGCACCGCCAGCACCGACAGCGCCGGGTTGAACAGGCGAATGACGAAGAAGGCCGCGATCAGCGGCAGGATCAGCCAGGGGTCGACCGGAATGGTCTTGACGGCATTGAGCGCGAAGGTGACGACGATGCCCGCCAGCATGCCGGACGCGACTGACGCCGGTATCCTTGATATCAGCTGGGTCAGCGGCTTGAACAGGCCGGTGGCGATCAACATTAGGCCGGTGACGATGAAGGCGCCGACCGCATCGGCCATGGTAAACCCGCTCGATGCCGCCATCAGCGCCAGGCCCGGTGTCGACCAGGCGGTGATGATGGGTATTTTCGTGCGCCAGGACAGCCACAAGCATTCGATCGCCATCGCCACGCACACTGCCGTCACCCAGCTCGCGGTTTCGGCTTGCGTGGCGCCAACCGCCTTGGCGGCGGCAATGACGACGGCCAGCGTGCCGCCGAAGCCGACGATTGCCGCGACAAAGGCGGATATCGGGATGGAAATGCGCATTCTCGCCTACCCCGCCCGCTGAACCATGTCGCCCACCGCCCTCAGCAGCATGTCGAGATCCTGCGGCCGCGACAGGCGGTGGTCGCCGTCGGGAATGAGCGACAAGGTGACGTCGTCGGCCGGCAGCAGCGAGACCAGCTTCAGCGCATGGCTTGCCGGCACGTCGGCATCGGCCAGGCCCTGCAGGATGTGGACGGGGCAATGGGTATCGATCGGCCCGGTCATGACCCGGTTCGCCCTGCCGTCCTCGATCAGCGCGCTTGTGTAGATGTAAGGCTCGGCGGAATAGTCCGAAGGTTCTTCGAAAAAGCCTTTCTCCCGGAGGTCGCGCCTCTGTTCCTCCGTCAGAGCCGGCTCGACCAGCTCGGCGGTGAAATCCGGCGCCGGCGCGAGCAGCACCAGGCCAACCACATTGCTGTCGCCCGCCTTGCGCAGTTCCTGCACCATGCGCAGCGCGATCCAGGCGCCCATCGACGAGCCGACCAGGATTTGCTTGCCCTCGGTGAAACGCCGGAAGACGGCGAGGCTCTCGCCAAGCCATTTCGAAATGGTGCCGTCGGCAAAGGCGCCGCCGGATTCGCCATGGCCGGAATAGTCGTGGCGCAGATACGCGCGGCCTTCCCTTGCCGCCCAATCCGACAACGTCTGCGCCTTCGTGCCCAGCATGTCGGATTTATAGCCGCCGAGCCAGACGATGCCGGGCGTTGCGCCCGAGGAATGGCGAACCGCGATATCAATGCCGTCGACATCCAGCAGGGTTGGGGTGGTCGCGGTCATGGCTGTGGATCAATCCTGGTTCTGGGGGCCTGATTGCGGGAGCCTGATTTTACTCGCCGGTCTTTTGACACAGGCACAGGCGAGGCGGAAAGTGCTCGCGACATCCTTTGTTTGGTGCAGGCCTGCGATCAGGGTGATTTTCTGTCAGCGCTGTGCTATTGACTCCGCCCGCGCGCTCACCACATTGGCGCGTCCCGAACATTTCTAGATTTGAACCCTGAACGAAACGGCCAAGGAGACCACGACCATTCGCAGACCTTTCAAAGCAGCGGCGCCCACCAAGGATGGCCCGCGCTCCAACCGTGATATCCGGGTTCCCCGGGTCCAGCTGATCGACGCCGATGGCCAGAACCGCGGCGATATTTCCATCAACGACGCATTGCTGCTCGCCGAAGAGGCAGGGCTCGATCTGGTCGAGATCTCGCCCAATGCGGTGCCGCCTGTCGTCAAGATCCTCGATCTCGGCAAATTGAAATACGCCAACCAGAAGAAGGCGGCCGAGGCGCGCAAGAACCAGAAGGTCATCGAGATCAAAGAGATCAAGATGCGCCCGAACATCGACAGCCATGACTACGAAACCAAGATGAAGGCCGTGCGGCGCTTCTTCGAGGAAGGCGACAAGGTCAAGCTGACGCTGCGCTTCCGCGGCCGCGAGATGGCGCATATGGAACTCGGCATGCAGCTCCTGAACAAGGTGCGCGAGGAGACGGCTACCATCGCCAAGGTCGAAGCCGAGCCGAAGCTGGAAGGCCGCCAGATGATGATGGTGCTGGCCCCGCGCTAGATCAGTTCGGGCGTTGCGCTCTAAATCCGCCTGAATCCTGTCTCATGGCGTCCCGGCGATCGGCGGGACGCCAATTCTCCTGTCCAGACGCCGCGATCGCCGGCAAAGCTTCTCGACGATCGGATTCCCGACATGGCCAATGAAATCAACCCTGCGCCCATCAAGGAGCTGGGCGGCTACCAGCACATGCGCCGCATGGTGCTTGCGGTGCTGGTGGTGGTGCTGTTTGCGGCACTGCTGTTCGGCCAGTCGACCTTCCCGCCCGATACCCCGGTGCATGAAACGATCGAGATGGTCGGCGTGCTGCTGATCTTCCTTGGCGTCGTCGGCCGCTTGTGGTCGACACTCTATATCGGGGGGCGCAAATCCTCCGAAGTGGTCACCGGCGGACCCTATTCGATCACCCGCAATCCTCTCTACGTGTTCTCGACCGTTGCCGCCGCCGGCGTCGGGGCGCAGATCGGCTCGTTCTCCGGCATCGTCCTGTTTGCGCTGTTGTGCGCCGGCGCCTTCCACATCGTCATCCTGCGCGAGGAAAGGTATCTCAAGGAGGTTCTCGGCGCGCCCTACACAGCCTATCTGGCGCGGGTGCCGCGTTTCTTCCCCCAGCTGTCGCTCTACCAGGAAGGCGACACCGGCAGCTTCAAGCCGCGCCTCTTGCTGACCACCTTGCTCGACGGGCTGGTGTTTCTGGTGGCGTTGCCGGTGTTCGAGACCATCGATGGCGCCCAGCAATCGGGTATACTCCCGGTGCTGTTCAGGCTCCCCTAGGTAGGCTGATATTCAGGTGAGGCCGACCTGCAAACGGCCGATCCCTGCGCTTCCGGTGTTCACGTACTTAAGTACGCTCCGCTCCGGTTCTCGGCATCAGCCGTTTTCGGCTCGGCCTGACCTGAATCTCGACCCACCTATCGGAGCCCAGGCTTGCACCGTGAATTAAGACAGAGCGTCGCAGCCGCTCGGGTGTTGCGCGCCAGCCCGCTTTGAAGTATAGGACCGCCGTTCCAAGAAAACCGCCCGGCAGGGCATGCCGTGGCGGTTTCATTTGCTTTTCGGGCTTTTGGTCCGCCCGAAGCGAACAAGAAGCGCGATTGTGCGCCACCAATACGGAGTAGCAAAATGCCCAAGATGAAGACCAAATCGGCCGCCAAGAAGCGGTTCAAGATCACAGGTACGGGTAAAGTCCTGTCGGCTGCGGCCGGCAAGCGTCACGGCATGATCAAGCGTTCCAACAAGTTCATTCGAAATGCCCGCGGCACGATGGTTCTGGCTGAACCGGATGGCAAGAAGGTCATCAAGAATTTTCTGCCGAACGGCCTCTGAGCATTCGGTTTCAGGAACAGCGTTTAAGGAGATCATGACATGGCACGCGTAAAAAGAGGCGTCACCTCGCACGCCAAGCACAAGAAGGTCCTGAAAGCCGCGAAAGGCTTCTACGGCCGCCGCAAGAACACCATTCGCATCGCCAAGCAGGCGGTCGAAAAGTCGATGCAGTATGCGTATCGCGACCGCAAGAACCGCAAGCGCTCGTTCCGCGCGCTGTGGATCCAGCGCATCAACGCCGCGACGCACGAGCATGGCCTGACCTATGGCCGCTTCATCGACGGCCTCAACAAGTCCGGTATCGAGATCGATCGCAAGATCCTGTCCGACATGGCCATCCATGAACCGCAGGCGTTCGCCGCACTCGTGGCCAAGGCCAAGGTCGCGCTCGAATATCTGAAGAACACCACCCCGAATGCTTTTGAAAGCGCTGTCGCCTAGAGCATGATGCCAAAAAGTTGCTGACTTTTTGGACAACATCATGCTCAGGGAAATTTAGCGAGGAGCGCGATCTTTCCGAAAAGTCTGCAACTTTTCGGGATCGGGCTCCGAGCCCAGCGCTTCCCAGCATTCGCAATTCTGATTGGGGAACCCGCGCTGGCACGGCTGGCGCGGGTTTTTCTTATGGCTGAACTTTCAACTTGAAAGTGACTTTCACCTCAAAGTTGACTCCCAACACAGCGAGTTTGACCGTGAACGACATAGCTACCGGCTTGGATACTCTCGAAAACTCCCTGATGGCCGACGTCGCGTCGGCCGCCGATGAGGCTGCTATCGAAGCCGTGCGCGTCGCGGCTCTCGGCAAAAAGGGGTCGATCTCGGAATTGCTGAAGACACTGGGCGCGATGAGCGCCGAGGAGCGCCAGGTCAAGGGCCCCGCGATCAACGGCCTGAAGAACCGCGTCACCGAAGCGCTGACGACACGCAAGGTCGAGCTGAAGGATGTGGCGGTCACGGCGCGCCTTGCCGCCGAGACGGTCGACGTGACGCTGCCGGTGCGGCAATCGCCGGCCGAGCGCGGCCGCATCCATCCGATCAGCCAGGTCATCGACGAGATCGCGGCGATCTTCGGCGATCTCGGCTTTGCCATCGCAGAAGGTCCCGATGTCGAGAGCGACTATTACAATTTCACCGCGCTGAATTTCCCCGAAGGGCATCCGGCGCGCGAGATGCACGATACCTTCTTTTTCCAGCCGGACGAAAAGGGCGAGCGCAAGCTGTTGCGCACGCACACCTCGCCGGTACAGATCCGCACCATGGAGAAGCAGAAGCCGCCGATCCGCATCGTCATTCCCGGCAAGACCTACCGGCAGGATTCCGACGCTACACACTCGCCGATGTTCCATCAGGTCGAGGGGCTGGTGATCGACAAATCGGCCAATGTCGCCAACATGAAGTGGGTGCTGGAAGAATTCTGCAAGGCTTTCTTCGAGGTGCCGCAGGTCAAGATGCGCTTCCGGCCGTCCTTTTTCCCGTTCACCGAGCCCAGCCTCGAGGTCGACATCCAGTGCGACCGCTCGCGGCCCGGCGAAGTGCGATTCGGCGAAGGCTCCGACTGGATGGAGATCCTCGGCTGCGGCATGGTCCACCCCAATGTGCTGCGCGCCGGCGGGCTCGATCCCGACGAATATCAGGGCTTTGCCTGGGGCATGGGCATCGACCGCATCGCCATGCTGAAATACGGCATGCCGGACCTGCGCGCCTTCTTCGACGCCGATGTGCGCTGGCTGTCGCATTACGGTTTCAGGCCGCTCGACATGCCGACGCTGTTCGGAGGTCTTTCCGCATGACGGCGCCGCACACGGGTGGCTGCCGCTGCGGCGCGGTACGGTTCGAGGCATCAGTCGAACCGCACCATATCAGCTATTGCCATTGCGGCGATTGCCGGCGCGCCAGCGGCGCGCCGGTGTCGGCCTTTGTCGGCTTCCTGACCGAGCAGGTGGCTTTCACCGGCAAGGCGCTGAAGATGTACGAGAACGGGCCGGTGACGCGCTCGTTCTGCGGCATTTGCGGCTCGCCTATCGCCTATGTCGACGAGCGGCTGGAAGACCACATCTATTTCATGCTGGGCGCCATGGACATGCCGGCCTATTTCCGGCCGACGCACCATGCCTATGTGCGCGAGCAGCTGCCCTTCGTGCATATGCCCGACGACTTGCCGCGCCATTTGAAGACAAGCGTGCCCAGACCCGATGGACAAGGTCCGGGCGGGTACAGACAAAACGGAACATAGTGATGAAACTCACCCTTTCCTGGCTCAAGGATCATCTCGACACCGACGCCACGCTCGACGAGATCGTCGAGAGGCTGACCTCGATCGGCCTCGAAGTCGAGCATGTCGACGACAAGGCCGGCCTGAAGCCGTTCGTCATCGCCAAGGTGCTGACGGCGGTGCAGCATCCCGACGCCGACCGGCTGCGGGTGCTGACCGTCGACACCGGCAATGGCGCAGCCCCTGTCCAGGTGGTGTGCGGTGCGCCGAATGCCCGCGCCGGCCTGATCGGCGCCTTCGCCGCGCCCGGCGCCTATGTGCCCGGTATCGACGTGACGCTGACCGTCGGCAAGATCCGCGGCGTCGAGAGCCATGGCATGATGTGTTCCGAGCGCGAGCTGGAGCTGTCGGATGAGCACAATGGCATTATCGACCTGCCGGCCGATGCGCCTGTCGGCACCAGCTTCGCGGCTTACGCGCATCTCGACGATCCGGTGATCGAGATCAATCTGACGCCGAACCGGCCGGATGCGACCAGCATTTACGGCGTCGCCCGGGACCTGGCGGCAAGCGGGCTTGGCCGGCTCAAGACCGCGCCGGTCGAAGCGGTCCTTGGCAAAGGTGAAACGCCGGTCAAGGTGACCATCGAGGCGCCGGAGCTCTGCCCCGGTTTCGCGCTGCGCCTGGTGAAAGGCGTGAAGAACGGGCCGTCGCCGAAATGGCTGCAGCAAAGGCTGATCGCCATCGGCTTGCGCCCGATCAGCGCGCTGGTCGACATCACCAACTACGTCACCTTCGACCGTGGCCGGCCGCTGCATGTGTTCGATGCCAAGAAGGTCGCCGGCAATCTCGTCGTGCGCCGCGCACGCGACGGCGAGAAGGTGCTGGCGCTCGACGGGCGCGAATACACGCTGACGCCGCAGATGTGCGTGATCGCCGATGATAATGGCGTCGAATCGATCGCCGGTGTCATGGGCGGCGAGCATTCCGGCTGCGACGAGAGCACCACGGACGTGCTGATCGAATCCGCTCTTTGGGATCCGATCACCACGGCCCGCACTGGCCGTACGCTCGGCATCATCACCGATGCCCGTTACCGTTTCGAGCGTGGCGTCGACCCAGAATTCATGGTGCCCGGCGTCGAGCTGGCGACAAAGCTTGTGCTGGAGTTCTGCGGCGGCGAGCCGACGGAAATCGAGGTCGTCGGCTACGCCGGCCATACGCCGAAGACCGTTTCCTTCCCGCTTTCGGAAGTGAAGCGGCTGACCGGCATCGAGGTGCCCAGGGCGGAGAGCCTCGACATCCTGTCGCGCCTCGGCTTCAAGCCGCAGGGCTCGGGCGATGTCGTCGATGTAGCGGTGCCGTCCTGGCGCCCGGATGTCGACGGCAAGGCCGACCTGGTCGAGGAAGTCATGCGCATCCACGGTGTCGACAACATCGCACCGCAACCGCTGGGCGCGCATGATGCGGTCAATTCCAAGATCCTGACCACGCTGCAGGTCCGCACCCGCACCGCCAAGCGCTCGCTCGCCGTGCGCGGCATGATGGAAGCCGTCACCTGGTCGTTCATCCCGGCCAGGCACGCCGAACTGTTCGGCGGTGGCCAGACGGCGCTGAAGCTCGCCAATCCGATTGCAGCCGACATGTCCGATATGCGGCCCTCGCTGTTGCCCGGCCTGATCGTCGCCGCGCAGCGCAATGCCGACAAGGGCATTGGCGATGTGGCGCTCTTCGAGGTTTCGGGCACCTATGAGGGCGACGGCCCCGACCAGCAGCGGCGCGTTGCCGCCGGCGTGCGCCGCGGCACCGCCAAGCTCGACGGCTCCGGCCGCAGTTGGGCGGGCAATTCCGGCCCGGTCGGCGTGTTCGACGCCAAGGCCGACGCGATTGCGGCGCTGGAAGCCTGCGGCGCGCCGGTCGACAGGCTGCAGATCGAGCCAGGCGGTCCGGCCTGGTATCATCCCGGCCGCTCCGGCACGATCAAGCTCGGCCCGAAGACGGTGCTCGGCACCTTCGGCGAGTTCCACCCGAAGACGCTGGAGGGGTTGGACGTTTCCGGACCGATCTGCGGTTTCGAGGTCTATATCGACGCCGTGCCCGAGCCGAAGGCCAAGCCGACGAAAACCAAGCCAAAGCTGGAGCTGTCCGCCTTCCAGGCGGTGAAGCGCGACTTTGCTTTCGTCGTCGACAAGACGGTGGAGGCCGGCGCGCTGGTGCGCGCGGCGCTCGCCGCCGACAAGAAGCTGGTCACCGGCGTTTCGGTGTTCGATGTGTTCGAGGGGGCATCTCTCGGGACCGCCAAGAAGTCGATTGCCATCGAAGTATCTATCCAGCCGGTTGAAAAGACGCTCACCGACGAGGATTTCGAGGCGCTGGCCAAGCGCATCGTCGACAATGTTGGCAAGCAAACGGGCGGCATGCTGAGAACGTAGAGCGGCTAACGCCGCCCTACGTATTTCGACTTCACGCAATTCTTAGGGAAAGCGCGTCTTAGGGAAAGCGCGGCGCGCTTTCCCAGTAAAACCGCTACACACTTTTCCTGGAATTGCTTCTGAGGATTGCCGGCAGTTGCGAATCGCTCTCCAAAGGGCGATGGACCATCTGCGCTATTCCGGTCTGCCGTTCGAAGCCCAGCGCGGAGCGTTTCTCGCCATCGTGTTGGCGGATGCGCTCGTCAGCGACGCGCTGGAGCGGGCCCGCACGCTGGCGTTGCCGGACTGGCTGGTGGTGTCCGGCGCGCTTTACAACAGCATCTGGAACCACCTGACCGGCAAGCCGCCGGGCTACGGCATCAAGGATGTCGATCTCTTCTACTTCGATGACAGCGACCTGTCCTACGAGGCCGAGGACGCGGTCATCCGCCGGGCCGCGCAGCATTTCGAGGGGCTGGCTCTGCCGGCCGAGGTGCGCAACCAGGCACGGGTGCATCTGTGGTATCCGCAGAAATTCGGCCAGCCCTGCCCGCGCTATACGAGTTCCAGCGAGTCGGTGAGCTATTTTGCTTCGAAGACGCATGCGGTCGGGGTGCGATACGATGCCGACGGGCAGCTTGAGGTCGTGGCGCCGTTCGGGCTGGATGACCTCTTCGCGTTTCGCATCACGCCCAACCGGCTGATGGATAACAGGCGCACGCATGAGGCCAAGGGGGCGAGGGCGAAGGCGTGCTGGCCGGAGATTACGGTGGTGCCTTGGTGAGACTTACCCTCCCCGTTGTGGGGAGGGTCGGCTCGCTGTCGCAGCGAGGCGGAGACAGAGAGACGGGGTGGGGGTGCGCCTCACGAGGACCCCCACCCCGATCCGCTTCGCGGATCGACCCTCCCCACAAGGGGGAGGGTAAAGGCACTCACCCATTCACCAGCGCCAACAGTTCCTCCGTATAGCGCTTACCCACCACCTTATCCGGCGACAGCGCGTCGCCAATCGCCGCCACCTCGGCCGCGCTCAGCTCGATCCCGGCCGCCGCCGTGTTCTGCTCGAGATGGCGTATCTTTCTTGCGCCGGGGATCGGCACGATGAAGTCGCCCTGGTGCAGCACCCAAGCCAGCGCCAGCTGTGCCGATGTGACGCCTTTTTCCACCGCCAGCTTTTCCAGCGTCGCAATGACCTTGGCGTTTGCCGCCATGGCGTCGGCCTGGAAACGCGGCAAGGTGCGGCGCCAGTCGTCGTCGCTGAGGGCCTCGGGCTTGGCGATGGTGCCGGTGAGCAGGCCGCGACCGAGCGGGCTGTAGGGGACGAAGCCGATGCCGAGTTCGCGGCAGACATCGAACACTTCGTCTTCGGGGTCGCGGCTCCACAGCGAGTACTCACTCTGCACGGCAGCGATCGGATGCACGGCGTGCGCCCGGCGGATGGTGGCGGCACTGACCTCCGACAGGCCCAGCCCCCGCACCTTGCCATCGCGCACCAGCTCGGCCATGGCACCGACCGTGTCCTCTATCGGCACGTCGGGATCGACGCGGTGCTGGTAGTAGAGGTCGATAACATCGGTATCGAGCCGCTTCAGCGAGGCTTCCGCCACCGCCTTGACGTGCTCCGGGCGGCTGTCGACGCCGACCATGCGTTCGAGGCCTGAGCCTTCCTCTGAAATCTTGAAGCCGAATTTGGTGGCGATCGTCACCCTGTCGCGCACCGGCTTCAACGCCTTGCCGAGAAGGATCTCGTTCTCAAAGGGACCATAGACTTCGGCGGTGTCGAAAAACGTCACGCCGATCTCGACAGCGCGGCGCAGCGTGGCGATTGCGTCAACCTCTGCCTGACCGCCATAGGCGAAGCTCATGCCCATGCAGCCGAGGCCGACGGGGAAGACTTCGAGTTCAGTACCAAGTTTGCGGGTTTTCATGGCGCGTCTCCTTGTTGCGATGAAAGGGAGATAGCGCCTGGCTTTACGTTCGATAATCGGCTGTCATTCGCACGGGCTGTTCTATAAAAAGAGCAATGAACCGAGCGCATCTTTCTCAACTGGCTGTACTGGCAACAGTCGCCCAATGCGGCAGTTTTCGTGGCGCGGCGCGCGAACTGGCCATCGCGCCCTCGGCAGTGAGCCATGCCGTTTCCAGCCTGGAGGCGCGGCTCGGCGTGCGGCTTTTGGCGCGCAGCACCCGCAGCGTAGCGCCAACGGAAGAGGGCGCGCAGTTGCTCGAACGGCTGCGGCCGGCGCTGTCCGAGATCGATCTGGCGCTGGAAACGGCGATTGAGGCGCGCGACCGGCCGGCCGGCAACCTGCGGCTGACCGTGCCGCGCACCGCGGCCCACCTGGCATTGACGCCCAGGCTCGGCGGCTTTGCCGCGGCCTATCCCGACATCGTGCTGGAAATCGTCATCGAGGATCGCTTCACCGACGTCGTCGAAGGCGGCTTCGATGCCGGCGTGCGGCTCGGTGAGAGCCTGCAGCGCGACATGATCGCGGTGCGCATCGGACCGGACCTTCGCGGCGCCGTGGTCGGCGCGCCATCCTATTTCGCGACCATGCCAAGACCTCGTCATCCGCGCGATCTTGCCGACCACCGCTGCATCCGCTTCCGTTTTTCCAGCGGCATTCTTTACCGCTGGGAATTCGAGAAGGAAGGCGAAGAGATCGAGATCGCGGCGCAAGGGCCGCTGATCCTCGACGAAGACCATCTGATCGCCCAGACGGCGGTCGACGGCGCTGGGCTCGCCTTCGTCTTCGACGATTATGTGCGCGCGCCGCTCGCCGACGGCCGCTTGATCCGCGTGCTGGAAGACTGGTGTCCGCCCTTCGACGGTTTCTTCGTCTACTACCCCAGCCGCCGCCAGATGCGCCCGGCGCTGCGGGCGTTTGTGGATTTCTTCAAGGTCGGTGCTTAGCCACCTCCCCCTTGTGGGGAGGGTCGATCCGCGTAGCGGATCGGGGTGGGGGTCTTCGTAGGGCGCTACCCCCCACCCCGTCGCTTCGCGCCGACCCTCCCCACAAGGGGGAGGGTGGAAGAAAGCCCAGCTGCCATTCGTTCACCAACCATGCCGGCATTCATCACCAACAACTCAACCCGCTACGGCTGGGCGGCGATCGTCCTCCACTGGCTGATCGGCATCCTGTTCATCGGCCAGTTCATGCTCGGCTTCATCATGGTGCGGTTGACCAGCCAGCGCACCGCCTTCGAGCTGATCCAGCTGCACAAATCCTTCGGCTTCCTGCTGCTCGGCCTCCTCATCCTGCGCATTGCCTGGCGGCTCGGCAATGCGGCCCCGGCCTTGCCGGCCTCGGTCGGAGGCCTGGAGCGTCGGACGGCGCCGCTGGCGCATCTGGCACTTTATGGCTTCCAGCTCGCGGTGCCGCTGTCCGGCTGGGCACTGGTTTCGGTGTCGATGCTGGAGATCCCCAGCATGCCGTTCAACCTTTTCGTGATGCCGAACCTGCCGCTCGGCGTGTCCGACGAGGCGGAAAACTTCTGGGCGCTAGCACACTGGTATCTCGCCTATGCCGGCATTGCCTTGGTTGCGCTGCATGCGCTGGCGGCGCTGCGGCATCATTTCTGGCTGCGCGACAGCGTGCTCACGCGCATGATCACGCCTTCGTCAGATCAGGACATGGAATAGCGCGCGCCGCGCATTCGTTCATTGGAGTGAGGGCGCAACACTTCGCCTGCCCCAGAAGGACAAAACCCATGTATGCGCGCATCTTCGGATTGGCGGCTGTTGCCGCTTGCCTTGCCATGCCTGTCTCCGCCGCTGTGGACCTCGGCGACGCCGCCGGCAGCTACACGGTCAACCCGGCCAGCTCCAGCATTCGCTTCTCCATCGGCAAGGTCGGTGGCGGCGGCCTCGACGGCGCCTTTGGCCGCTTCAAGGGCTCCATCCGCATCGACAACAGCGATGTCGGCCGTTCCGCGGTCAACTTCACCATCTATCCCGAAAGCGTCGGCACCGGCCAGGGCCGCATCGACGCCTTCCTGCGCTCCGATGCGGTGTTCGACGCCGCCAACAGCCCCGAAATCCAGTTCCGCTCGACCAGCGTAACCCGAACCAGCGACACCACGGCGCTGGTCAGCGGCCGGCTGACGGCGCGCGGCAAGACGTTTGCGGAAAAGTTCACTGCCGAGCTCGGCGGGCTGAAGGGCGGCGTCATTAAATTCCACGTCACCGGCAAGGTGCTGCGCTCCCGCTACGGCATGGATGTCGGCACGCCGATCTATTCGAATATTGTCGATTTCGACATGACGCTGACGGGCAAGCGAGGCTAGCAGGACCAGCGATCCGCATTGGCTTTTCCCGCAATTTCGGGCAAACCTCCTCGCCTGTAAATCGATAGGAGAAGCCTGATGTTCCGATGGGGTGTTTTGTCGACGGCCAAGATCGGCCGCGAGCAATTGTTGCCGGCAATCGTCGAGGCCGAGAATGGCGTTTTGTCCGCGATCGCCAGCCGCGACCTGTCGAAGGCCGAGGCCCTGGGCGAGCGGTTCGGCGCCAGGCATGCCTTTGGCTCCTATGAGGAGCTGCTGGCTTCGAAAGACGTCGACGGCGTCTACATCCCGCTGCCGACATCGCAGCATGTCGAATGGACGGCCAAGGCCATCGAAGCGGGAAAACATGTGCTGGTGGAAAAGCCGCTGGCGCTCGACGCCAAGGACATCGCGCCGCTGATCAAGCTGCGCGACCAGAAGAAGGTGCTGGTCTGCGAGGCCTTCATGGTCATCTACCACCCGCAATGGATCAAGGTGCGCGATCTCATCGCCGATGGCGCCATCGGCCGGCTGCGCCATGTGCAGGGCGCCTTCTCCTATTACAATGTCGATCCCACCAACATGCGCAACCAGCTCGATCTCGGCGGCGGCGCGCTGCCTGATATCGGCGTCTATCCGACGGTGTCGACGCGGTTTTCAACCGGCAAGGAGCCGCTCCGCGTGCAGGCGACGATCGAGCGCGACAAAAAATTCGGCACCGACATCTACTCCTCGATCCGCGTCGATTTCGGCGACTTCGAACTGTCCTTCTACCTCTCGACGCAGATGGCGGCGCGGCAGGTGATGGTGTTTCACGGGGAGAAGGGTTTCATCGAGGTGTTCTCGCCGTTCAATGCCGGGCTCTACGACCATCACCGCATCGAACTGCACAACCAGAACCATACGGAGGCGCAGGTGTTCCGCTTTCCCGGCACCCAGCAATACCGGCGCGAGGTCGAGACGTTTGCCAGGGCGGCACAGGGCGGCAAGGAGCGTGTCTTCACGCTGGAGGAGTCCGTGCTCAACCAGAAGGTCATCGACGCCATCTTCCGCGCCGGCGGCAAGGAAGGCTGGGAGGCCGTCTGATACACCAATCTTAGCCGGTAATTTCATGGGAGAAGGGCGTCCGCATTGTGCATGCGGACGCTCCTTTCCTATTGGACTGACGATCTCACGCGCCTCTGAGCGTCAGGTGCAAGGTCTCGGCGAAGCGATCGGGATAGGGCGCAAAGCCCATATGGTCGCCGGGGAAGGCGGCGCGCTTGCTGCCGAGCCTGTCGGCCAGCGCCTTGCCCATGCCGTCGATCGGCTGGCCAATGGACTCTTCGCCGATGCCGACCACGACCGGGCGGCCGCGCAACGCCTCGATATCAGGATGGTAGAGCGACAGCGGCATGACGCCATGCGCCAGCCAGTATTCGAAATTGCCGCTGACCCTGGCAAAGGTCTCGGCCTCTTCGGGCGACGGTTCGAACGAAGGCGGTCCGTCTTGCGGCTCGTGCGGTCCGGCTTCACCCTGGTCCGGCCCTTCCGACAGGCCGTTCTCGCTGAAGAATTTCTGCATCGCCGCCTCGACGCCCTGGCTGCGATAGGTGTCGTGCAGGTCGCGCATGCCGGCCAGTGACGGCGACGGGTCGTCGAGCAGCATCATGCTGGGCGGCTCATGCGCCACCAGCGCACGAACCCGGCCGGGATGGCGGGCGGCGAGGTTGAGCCCGATCTGGGCGCCGCCGCTGGTGCCGAACACATAGGCCGGTCCGGCGCCAAGCGCCTCGATCAATCGCGCGGCATCGTCGCCATGGACATCGAGGTCCTGCTCTTGCGGCTCTCCGTCGAAGGTGCTGCGCGAATTGCCGCGCGGATCATAGGCGACCACCGTGTAGCGGTCGGCGAGGTAGCCCGCGACATCGGCGAAGACGCCGGCATCCTGCGGTCCGCCGGGGATTATCAACAGTACGGGGCCGGAACCGCGCATCTCATAATAGAGGCTGGCGCCCGGTACTTTCAGCGTCGACGTTTGGGGGGTCATGTCCATCTCTCCTGTTGTTCTCATGTCAAAGTTCGGGTTTGCGCCGGGTCCGATCATTTGCCGGTCACAACCATGAGGTTGCCCTCGCTGTCGCGGAATTCGGCGACCGTGCGGCCCGGCTGCCAAGGCGCTTCCTGCGGCTCGGTGATGATTTCGACGCCGCGCGCCTTCAGGCCCGCGACCGTTGCCTCGACATCGCCATCAACGAGCACCAGCACGGGCTCAGTGCCCGGCGTGTCATCGGGGCGTTTGACGAAATGCAAATTGGTGACGGCGCCGGGAAATGTCAGCTCGATCCAGCGCCAGCCGCTGTCGCCCATCAGCTGGTCCTCCGCCACCTGGCAAGCAAGATGTCCGGTGTAGAAGGCCTTGGCGCGGTCCTGGTCGAACACCGGCAATTCGGCAAACTGGATGTGCATGATGGGTCTCTCCTGCTCCTGGACGGCTGCCGCGCAGCCGTCGACGGGAAAGACGATCCGGACGATCGAAAAGATTCGCCGGGCGACGAATCTTTTCGAGGCCGCGAAACGTCTTCTCCGTGCAGAGTTGAAAAACAGGAGACGACAATGGGCTACAATCTCATCCGCTACGGCGTGAAGGACGAAAGCATCGCCGAGAACCGTATGCTGGTTGCACAGGTGTTCGAGGCACTCGACGACACGAAGCCGCAATCCGTGCGCTACCTCGTCCTGGAACTGGAGAATGGCGAGTTCATCCATCTTGTCAGCCAGGATGGCGACGGCCTGACGGGGCTCGCAGCCTTCAAGGCCTTCAGCGCCGATCATGCCGGGCGCCGCTCGACGCCGCTTGCCAGATCGCCGGCAAAGATCGTCGGCAATTATCGTATGCTGGCCGGCGAGGTCGTGCCGGCTTGAATGCAAAGACCGGCATTTTGGGAACGGACAGGATGAACACAGCAAAACTCGACCGCGTTGCCCTGGAGGCGATGCTCGGCGCCTTGCGACCGAAGCTGCACCGCTACTGCGCCCGCATGGCCGGCTCGGTGATCGATGGCGAGGACATCGTCCAGGAGACACTGATCAAGGCACTGCAGGCCATCGACGGCGACGCCACCGTTGGGCGTCCGGAGCAATGGCTGTTCCGCATAGCCCACAATGCCGCGCAGGATTATCTGCGCCGGCGCCAGCGGGAGCAGGCGCGCATGAGCGAGACCGACATGACGACGATCGAAGACCCCTCCGCAAGCGCCGATGCGAGGCTCGCCACCGCCGCCAGCCTGCGAAGCTTCATGCAGCTGGCAACAGTGCAGCGCAGCGCCGTGATCCTTGTCGACGTGCTTGGCCTCAGCCTGCACGAAACCTGCGAAGTGTCCGGCGCGACGCTGGCCGCGACCAAGGCAGCGCTGCATCGCGGGCGGTCGCAGCTGCGCCTACTGGCGTCACAGGACGAGCAGGCGCCTGCCCCAAAACTCGACGCCGGTGACGAGCGGCGCCTGCGCCGCTATGTCGACCTGTTCAACGCGCGCGACTTCGACGCCGTGCGCGCGTTGATCGCCGAGGACATCCAGCTTGAAGTCGTCAATCGCACCCGCATGCGCGGCAAGGCGCAGGTTTCCAACTATTTCGGCAATTACGACCGTGTCCAGGATTGGGCGCTGTCGCTCGGCTTCGTCGACGGCAGGCCGGCCATCCTGATCCGCAGCCCGCAAGCGGGAGATGACGCCGTGCGCGGCTTCATGCTGGTCGACTGGCAGGATGGAAAGGTCAGCCATATCCGCGATTTCCGCTACGCGCCCTATTGCCTTGCCGATGCGGACATCCGCTTCATCGACGAGTAAGCATCGGCCAGAGAGCGCGGGCTTCGCGCCTCAGGCGAAGCTTTGCAAATTGGCGTCCTGCAGCTTGGAGCCGGCGAGCAAGGCCTCGAGCACCTGCTTCTTGAGCGACAGGCACTGCGAGCGGGCAAGCTTTGCGATGGCCGAGACTTCGGCCAGCTCGCAGGCAAGCACCAACTCCTTCTGCTGGCCGATGATCGCTTGCGTGAAGTCGCGCGATTTGAAGCCGAGATGGAGGACACGCTCCGACTGGTCGAGCGTTTGGTCGAGCAGGCGAACCAGCCGCAGATTGCCGGAGAGTTCGGCCAGGGCCAGGCGAAAGGCGCGGTCGGCCGCCAGAAAGGCGACATGGCTGCGCAGCGTCTCCGGCTTCAGCACCTTCTGCGCCGCCAGCCTGATGTCGTCGAGCCCGCGTTCGGTGAGGTTTGCCGCGGCCACCCGGAACACTTCCGGTTCGATCAGGCTGCGGAGGTCGAAGATCTCGTTGACGTCGCGCAGGCTAAGCGGTGCGATGACATAGCCGCGGCGCGGCTCGCTCTTGATCAGCCCTTCCTGCGTCAGGCGGGCCAAAGCCGAGCGGATCGTCGCCTTTCTGATCTGGTAGCGGTCGCCGATCTGCTTTTCGGTCAGGCTTTCGCCGGGTTGCAGGACGCAGGCGACGATGTCGCTCTTCAGCTGCTCATAAGCTTCCTCGCTGCGCAATATGTCGGCGGTCGACGGCGCCTTGACGGCGGACGGTGACACTGATTTCGGAGGAGCCATATCTGCCTGCCCGTGTGGTCTGCCCGCGTGGTCTGCCCGCGTAGTCTGCTTGCCCGTTCGACCATCCGGTTGACGGGTCTGCCGGCATTCGCTAGCCTGAGCATCTCAGTTGTATTGGTTGAGCTTGCCAATGGAGATGACGACAAATGTCTCTTGCCGCCAACTCGCCTCTCTACGCCGTAACCGCCGATATCGTCAACGCAGCCAAAGGTGCTCATGCATTCGAACGGGTCAAGGCGGTGCTGCGCGAACACACCGATCGCTTCCATGCATCAGGCGTGCTCGCGCATGAGGAAGACGACGATGAGGTGCTGCTGCATGCCAGCCCTGACTTGACCATCTACCACATCACGCTGTCGCCCGGCCTGCAGTACCCGCCGCACAACCATCTGATGGATGCGCTGATCGGCATCTACAAGGGCAGCGAGACCAACTTCATCTATCCCGTCGACGGCAGCGAGATCGATGCGCCGGAACGCCACGACATCGCGGCGCCCGCGGTGGTGCATATGAACCCGGATACGGTGCATGCGGTCGCCAACACCGGCAGCGCCCGCTCGGGCGCACTGCATGTCTATCTCGGCAATCTGACGGAGACCCACCGCCACATGTGGAGCCCGGACAGCAACCAGGCAGAGCCGTTCGACAATATGCGGTATCTGGCTGGTGCGAGGCCGATCCGGGATAGGCGGAATAACGGTCGCCGCATACCGGCCCATTTCAAGAACACCGCAGCGCGTTGATTGGCGCAGTTAGTGCGGCAGGCTGATGCTGGCGACTGGGGTAATACATGAAGAAGCCTGGAATAGGCGGCGTCCAGTTCCCCAGCACTCGAATGAGGCGGTGCTCGGCAACCTGTTCCGCGACCTGCTCTTCATATGTGAGGCCAAGACCGGCTAGCGGATCGCAGGAAATCACAGTTTCGGCGGAAATGGCGCGCCCGAAGAGATTCGAACTCCTGACCCCCAGATTCGTAGTCTGGTGCTCTATCCAGCTGAGCTACGGGCGCGCAACAGGCCATGCTTTACATAGCCCCGCTAACCGATCCTGACGACCGGCCGCGACAAGACGTGTTCCCTAGCGACTGAATTTCCGAAAAGCAAGCCAATCCGGCAAAAGTTTTGTCGCAGCTGCTTCGACGGTCCGATCAAGGGGTGCTGAGATTCAGCTAAGTCCGGCTTCGGCTGAATATCAAATACAGCTCAGGCCGGGCGGCGCAGGCCGCTGCGGGCCTGGTCGAGGCGGACCGGCTGGTCGGGGATGGTGACGGCGAAGGTGGTGCGTCCGCCGATCAATTCGACCAGCTCCACCGTGCCGCCATGGGCGCGGATCAGTTCATGCGCGATGGCCAGGCCAAGGCCGGTGCCGCCGCTGCGGGCCGAGCCGCGAAACGCCGCGAACAGGTTTTCTCGCGCCTTCGCCGGCAGGCCGGGACCGGTGTCGGTGACAATGATGCGGCTTACGCTGCCTATGCGCTCGGCCGATACGGCGAGCCGGCGCACCAGCGCGCTCTCGGCGTCGGCCGCCATCGCCTGGACCGCGTTGCGACACAGATTGGTGAGCACGCGAAACAGCTGGTCGGAATCGGCATCGACCTCGAAGGCGAGCTCGACGGCATTGACGAACTCGATGCCATCTTCGATGTCGAGCAGGCCGTGGACGTCGTCGACCAGCTGGCGCAGCCGCAAGCGGCGGCGTGAGGGCGCCGGCTCCTGCGTGCGGCCATAGTGGAGCACGCCTTCGGAATAGGAGACGGCTCGGTCGAGCGCGCGCAACAGCTTTGGCGCGAAGGCCTGCACCGTCGGGTCCTTGACCAGGCGCAGGCGGTCCGACATCAGCTGCGCCGAGGCCAGGATGTTGCGCATGTCGTGGTTGATCTTGGAGACGGCGAGGCCAAGGTCGGCAAGGTGCTTCTGCTCCGACAGCATCTTTTGCAGCCGTTCCTGCATCTGCGACAGTTCGCGCTCCGCAACGCCGATCTCGTCGGCACGGGCGGCCGGGTGGATGATGCGCCCTGGATCGTCGGGCGCCTCGGAAAAGGACAGCATCGAGCGCGTCATGGTGCGGATCGGGCCGATCATGATCAGGTCGATCGCGGCATAGACCAGCATTGCGGTGAACAGCGAGATCAGCAGCGAGACGAAGGCGACGTTGCGCGAATAGCGCAGCATGGCGTTGCGCAGGGAATAGTCGGGCATGATCAGCTCGAATTCCTTGTCGCTGTCGCCGACGGGGCCGAACACCCGCAGCATGCGCTTGCCGCCGAAGAACAGCGTATCCAGCGCCCCGGTCATGCCCTTGATCATGCCGACATTGGCGATGTCGATATGCTCGTCGACCTGCGGCGGCATCTCGGCCACCACCAGCAGGCGCGATACGCCGCCGTCGCGCACCGCGATCGCCTTGGCGCCGATTGCCATCAGCACGTCGTTCTGGGCGGCGCGGGAGAGCGAATTGGGCTCGCCCTGCACCAGCACGATCGACACCGCGGCAGCGGTGCTTAGCCGCTCCTTCAGCCAGGCCAGGCGGTAGCTGGCGATCCAGGGCAGGAAAATGAGGACTTCGGCCAGGAGCACGAAGACAATGGTGAGCAAGAGCAGCTTGGTCGACAGGCCGCGCGCCAAGGGCACTGAACGATTGGGCACCGAACGGCTCGCAACCGGGCGAACGGTCGCCGGGCTGGCATCGGCTGTCGCCGGGCCGCTCCCTTCATCCGCTGATGCAACTTCGCTCATTAAGGCCTGTCTTCACAAACGCTTGATCGGTTGAGATTAGGTGATTGCGGCTTTTTTGCCAATTTCATCCTTCGTTGGACGATGGTGCCAGCAATAAAGATAGCCTCGAACTGGGTGTTCGCGCCGCGACGAACGGGGTGTCGCGTCGTGACGAACTGGCAGTTCGCACTGCGACGAACTGGCGTTCGCGCTGCGACGAACTCATAGTTCGCGCTGGATTGACTCCCAAAACCCTTCTTTCTATAAGCCGCTCACGCTCGGGCCATTCGTCCCGGCGCGGTTTCGATCGCGCCAATGCCGGCCCGGCAAAGCTCCTGTTACACAGTGACAGAATCAAGAAGGGCCGCACCCCGCGGTATTAAAACAAATGAAGCGTACCTACCAACCGTCCAAACTCGTCCGCAAACGCCGGCACGGTTTCCGTGCTCGCATGGCCACCAAGGGTGGTCGCGGCGTCGTCGCAGCTCGCCGCAACCGCGGCCGCAAGCGGCTCAGCGCCTGAACGGAAGACGAGATCGTTGCCCGCAACCGGCAAGCCAGTGGGACCAAACCCCAAGCGGCTTCTGAAACGTGCGGAATTCCTGGCCGTCCGCCGCGGTGAAAAGCGGCGCGGGCGGCTTTTTCTCGTTGAAGTTCTCGACCGCAAAGACGGTCTGCCGCCGCGCGTCGGCTTCACCGTCACCAAGAAGGTCGGCAATGCGGTTGTGCGCAACCGCGTCAGGCGGCGGCTGAAAGAAGCCGTGCGCACCCATGCCGCAAGTGACATGGCGCCCGGCAATGACTATGTCATTGTCGGGCGTGAAGACGTGCTCACCATTCCGTTCGGCCACTTGAAGGCCGAACTCTCCCGCCGTCTCAGCGGAACACGATAGGCCAAGGGCTTTCGATGGAAAATAACCGGAACTTCTACATCACCATCGTCTTGTCGGTGCTGATCCTCGGGCTGTGGCAATATTTCTATGTGCTGCCGCGGAGCGAACAGCAGCGCGAGGCGGCCCGCATCGAAGAGCAGCGGGCGGCGGAGCAGAAGAAGGCGGCCGAGGCCGCCAATCCCGGCGGCACGCCGGCGCCCGCGGCGCCCGGCGCCATTCCAAACGCGCCCGGCACCTATGTCACGACGCCGGAAGGCCGCGCGCAGGAAGTGGCCAAGACGGCCCGCGTCAACATCGACACGCCGAGCCTGTCGGGCTCGATCAACCTCACCGGCGCCCGCCTCGACGACCTAAAGCTCAAGCACTACACCGAGACGGTCGACAAGACATCGCCGCAGATCCAGCTGCTCAATCCGCAGGCGCTGCCCACCGGCTATTATGCCGAGATCGGCTTTGTCGGCAGCGACACGACCGGCACTGTGCCGGGCCCGGAAACGGTCTGGAGCGTCGACGGCAATGCGACGCTGACGCCGGCGACGCCAGTGACGCTGACCTTCACCAACGACAAGGGCCTGACCTTCAAGCGCACGATCTCCGTCGACGGCGACTACATGTTCACCGTTTCCGATGCGGTGCAGAATTCAGGCTCGACCCCCGTCACGCTGTCCAATTACGGCCGCGTCATCCGTTTCGACAAGCCGGCCGTCGCCAGCTCCTATGTGCTGCATGAAGGCCTGATCGGCGTCACGGGAACCGAAGGCCTGCAGGAGCACAAATACGCCGACATCGAGAAGAACAAGCTCTATACGCCGAGCAAATCGACCGATGGCTGGCTTGGCATCACCGACAAATATTGGGCGGTCACCCTGGTGCCGACCGAGAAGCAGCCCTTCCAGCCGCACTATGCCTATTACGACAATGGCCGCCCGCGCTACCAGTCGGACTTCCTCACCGACCCGATCACCATTGCCGCCGGCCAGTCGGCGACGGTCGAGACCGAGATCTTCGCCGGCGCCAAGGAAGTCAACAAGATCAACGCCTACGCCCAGGATCGCCAGATCAGGCTGTTCGACCGGCTGATCGATTGGGGATGGTTCATCTGGATCACCAAGCCGATGTTCTACCTGATCGACACGCTGTACAAATTCTTCGGCAATTTCGGTCTGGCCATCCTTGCCACCACCGTCGTCGTCAAAACCCTCTTCTTCCCGCTCGCCAACAAATCCTATGCGTCGATGGCGAACATGAAGAAGGTGCAGCCCAAGATGCTCGAGATCCGCGAGAAATACGCGGACGACAAGATGAAGCAGCAACAGGCGATGATGGAGCTGTACAAGACCGAGAAGATCAATCCGCTCGCCGGCTGCTGGCCGGTGGCGCTGCAGATCCCGGTGTTCTTCTCGCTCTACAAGGTGCTCTACATCACCATCGAGATGCGGCACGCGCCGTTCTTCGGCTGGGTCCAGGATCTGGCCGCGCCCGATCCGACCTCGGTCTTCAACCTGTTCGGCCTGCTGCCCTTCGCGCCGCCGGCATTCCTGCCGCATATGGGCGCCTGGGCGGTGGTCATGGGCATCACCATGTTCCTGCAGATGCGCATGAACCCGACGCCGCCGGATCCGACGCAGGCGCAGATCTTCACCTGGATGCCGGTGATCTTCACCTTCATGATGGGCAGCTTCCCGGCCGGCCTCGTCATCTACTGGGCCTGGAACAACACGCTGTCGATCCTGCAGCAGGGCGTGATCATGAAGCGCCAGGGCGCCAAGATCGAATTGTGGGACAATCTGACGGCATTGTTCCGAAAGAAACCCTCGCCAGCTGAATAAACAGCGTGGCAATCAAAGCCCCGGCTCGTCCGGTGTTTTTGTGGACGAGGCGCGCATCACGTTCCCGTGAGGCGCGAAACTTGCGGCGTGCAACCGGCGTGGCTGCTGCTTGTACCGCCAAGGCCGATCAACACCGATCAGCTCTAATCCGAAGACCGCTGTTTTTGATCCGTGACCCCGTCATGTCCATCGCGGGGATGCGGCGCGTGGAATGGGCATTCGTCTTTAAATATTTGTTATCATTATCCTTTTTTACTCTGCACCGAAACTTTCCCGCAATCGCCGCGTAACTCTTCCCGACAATCGAATCAACAATTGTCGCACCAGAAGGGTTCTCCAATGGCAAAGTCCATCCTCAAGGCATTCTGCTTTTCCGCCGGCCTGGCTCTATCGGGCCTCGCAGCTACGACGGCCTATACGCTCGCCAATCCCGCCGTTGGCGGCGCTGCGATGCTGACCTCGAAGAACATCGTCGAGAACGCCCTCAACTCGCCGATCCACAAGACGCTGGTTGCCGCCGTCAAGGCCGCCGGCCTGGTCGACACGCTGGAAAGCGCGGGACCCTTCACGGTGTTTGCGCCGACCGATTCCGCCTTCAAGAAACTGCCGGCCGGCACCGTCGCCACGCTGGTGAAGCCCGAAAATAAGGACAAGCTGACCAAGATCCTGACCGCCCATGTCGTGGCCGGCAAGATCTCGGCCAAGGATATGATGACCAAGGCCAAGGCGATGGGTGGCAAGTATGAAATGAAGACCGTCAGCGGCGACACGCTGATCGCCGAGGTAAAAAAAGGCGCGCTTTATATCGTCGACGAATCCGGCGGCGCCGCCAAGGTAACGGTCGCCGACGTCAACCAGTCGAACGGCGTCATCCACGTCGTCAACAAGGTGCTGTTGCCGAAGTAACGGCTTTACGCAACGGGGAATGACGGCGGGCTGCGACGGGCTTTCTCGGTCTGCCTTCCCCACCTCACGAGGAGGTGCCATTCTTTTGAAGCCGTCTTCGACACCACCGGGGTCCTGCTTGTCCTTCGCAGGGCCCCGTTTTTTTTGTTTCAGGGCGCCTTAGCCGACGGCGGCGGTCGACCTGATCGTGATCTGCCGCGGCACGAACTGAACATCGAAGCCCAGCAGGGCTCGCTCATCGGGCGATTGGTGCTATAGGGCGGATCACGCCATCTCGAATGGCGGCTTTAATTTGCGCCACTCTCGACGGATCTCGCCATGGACGGACCCAACCCAGACATCAAACACCCGATCCCGATGCACCCCCGCGTCGGCTTCCTCAAGCCCCTGGTCACCGCGCCGAATATCGAGATCGGCGAGTTCACCTACTATGACGATCCTGACGGACCGGACAAATTCGCCGAGCGGTGCGTGCTGCATCATTATCCCTTCATCGGCGACAAGCTGATCATCGGCAAGTTCTGCGCCATCGCCGAGGGCGCGCGCTTCATCATGAACGGCGCCAACCATGCCATGTCCGGCTTTTCCACCTATCCGTTCAACATTTTCGGCCATGGCTGGGAGCAAGGCTTCGACCCGAAGACGTGGTCGCAGGAACTGCGCGGCGACACGGTGGTCGGCAATGATGTATGGATCGGCATGGATGCGGTGATCATGCCCGGCGTGTCGGTCGGCAATGGCGCCATCGTGGCGGCGAAATCGGTGGTGACGCATGACGTGCCGGCCTATGCGATCGTCGCCGGCAATGCGGCAAAGGTGGTGAAGATGCGTTTCGACGACAGGACGGTCAGGCGGCTGCTTTCCGTGGCGTGGTGGAACTGGCCGGTGGACAAGATCGGCCGCAACCTCAACGCCATTCGGGGCGCCGATATTTCCAGGCTGGAGGCAGCGATTTGAACGCGCTGGGCAACACCGTCATCGGAACCGACCTGTTCACCAAGGGGTGGATCTTCATCCGCGGCGTGCCGGCGATGAAGTTCCTGCCGCCGGAGGGGCCGCCGGAGATCGCCTTTGCCGGCCGCTCCAATGTCGGCAAGTCGTCGCTGATCAATGCGCTGGTCGGCCATAACGGGCTGGCGCGCACCTCCAACACGCCGGGGCGCACGCAGGAGCTCAACTATTTCGTGCCGGGCGGGTTTTCCGGCGAAGGCACCGACTTGCCGCCAATGGCGCTGGTCGACATGCCGGGCTACGGCTATGCCAGCGCGCCGAAGGAAAAGGTGGACGATTGGACCAAGCTGGTCTTCGACTATCTCAAGGGCCGCGTGACGCTGAAGCGGGTCTATGTGCTGATCGATTCCCGCCATGGCATCAAAGCCAAGGACGACGAAGTGCTGTCGCTGCTCGACAAGGCGGCGGTGTCCTACCAGATCGTGCTGACCAAGACCGACAAGATCAAGGCCGCCGGCGTGCCGCAGCTGATCGAAGAGACATTACTGAAGATCAAGAAGCGGCCGGCGGCGTTTCCGTTCGTGCTCGCCACGTCGTCGGAAAAGGGCGAGGGTCTGGACGAACTGCGCGCGGCGATCGTGCTGGCGGCCAATGGCGGTTAAAAGCAACTCCGGGAAAAGTGTGAAGCGGTTTTCCGTCCGGAGTTGCGAAAAAAGACCTTTGGCTAACTAGGCCTTTGCCTTGGACTTCGCCTCGAGCGCGATCATCTGGTGGCTTTCTTCCTCGGCAAGCTTTTCGGTGCCGTAGGACTTCAGGAACAGGCTGACGCCCGACCGCACGATGTGGTCGATTTCATCCTGGCTCGGCGCCTTGGTGCGGTAGGCGAAGATGCACTGGCGAAACAGGCCGGCGAGGCACAGTTCGGTGAATTGATAGGCGGCAAGATCGACATCATCGATCTTGAGCAGGCCGCGTTCTATGGCTGCATTGAGGAACTTGACCACCTTGTCGTGGCCGCGTTTGGGGCCGCGTTCGTAAAACCGCGCGCCCATGTCCGGTATCCTGTCGGAGGCGCCGATCACGGTGCGTTGCGCCTGGATGACCTTGGCCGAGGTGATCTTCATCGACAGCACCTTGCCGAACTTCACCAGCGTCTGGCGCAGATCGTCGGCGCGGTCGAGCATGTCGTACATGTTCTTGAAGATGGTGCCGCGCTCTTCCTCGATCAGCGCCTCGAACAGCTCTTCCTTGTTGGCGAAGTAGACATAGATCGTGCCCTTGGAGACGCCGGCCTCGCGGGTAATGTCGTTCATCGACGCCGCTTCGAAGCCCTTGTCGATGAACACGCGCCGCGCGCCCTCGATAATCTGGCTGCGCTTGACCGGATCCTGGCCCGCCGCCGGGCGGCCGCGACGCGCACTATCCAGCACATCGCACGGATCATTTTCGACGTCGGGTAACGTGTCGGCCATTAAAGTCACACCTCGCGAAATAATTCGAACCGAGCGGTTCGATTGCTCTTGATATGGGCCTGCTTTAGCGCTATGTCAACGTTCGCATCGAACCGAACGGTTCAGTATAACACATTTTCCTTATGTAGCTACGGTAGCGAGATATCATGTCCTCGAACACGCCAACCACCGCCGAAGTCCGCCCCTTTCCCAACGCCAAGGTCTCGCCGGTTATCGAAGCGCCGGAAGCGCCCATCAAGCCTGCCGCCGAAGTTTTGGCCGAGGTGCCGGCCAAGAAGAAGCGGTCGGCTCGCTCGTTCATGCTGCCGATCATCGGCCTCGCTCTGCTCAGCGCCGGCGCCTGGTATGGCTATAATTACTGGACCGACGGCCGGTTCCTGATCTCGACCGACGATGCCTATGTCCAGGCCGACATGTCGTTCGTCTCGCCGAAGATTTCCGGCTATGTCGATCAAGTCAAGGTCTCGGAGAACCAGCAGGTCAAGGCCGGCGATCCGCTGCTGACGATCGACGACGGCGACTACAGAATAGCCGTTGCCCAGGCGGAGGCGCAGATCGCCACGCTGGCCAAGACGCTCGACCGTATCGACGCGCAGACCAAGGCGGCGCAAGCTTCGCTGCAACAGGCGCAGGCGCAGAAGGTCGCCGACCAGGCGGCAGCCGACAACGCCGCTCGCGCCCAGCAGCGCGCCGCGCAACTGGTCAAGACGCATGTCGGCACACAGGCGCAACTGGACGATGCCCAGACCGCTCTCGACCAGGCCAATGCGGCCCTCGTCGGCGCCGACGCGCAGATTGCAGCCGCACAGGCCAATATCGGCGTGTTCGAAGCGCAGCGCGCCGAATCGGCCAGCACGCTGGCTTCGCTGCGGCTGAACCGCGACAAGGCCGCGCGCGATCTGTCCTTCACCGTGCTCAAGGCGCCTTATGACGGCGTCGTCGGCAACCGCTCGGTCGAGCAGGGCGACCTCGTCAGCCCGGGCCAGAAGCTCGCCGTCGTGGTGCCGCTGGACAAGCTCTACATCGTTGCCAACTTCAAGGAGACGCAGCTGGCCAAGCTGGTGCCCGGCGAGAAGGTGCGGGTCTCGGTCGACGCCACGGACGGCCATGATTTCGAAGGCACGGTGTCGTCGCTGGCGCCGGCTTCGGGTGCGGTGTTCTCGCTGCTGCCGCCGGAAAATGCCACCGGCAACTTCACCAAGGTGGTGCAGCGCATCCCGGTTCGCATCGACGTTCCGGCCGATGTGCTGAAGGCAGGCAGGCTGCGCGCCGGCCTGAGCGTGGTCGTCGCCGTCGACAGCCGCACGGCTCCGGCTACGGCGAACTGAGCGAAAGCCGGGAGCAACGCCATGGCAACCGCAACCATAACCGCAGGAGCGGCGCCGGCGCCTGCCATGCCGGCGGTGCCGACGACCATCTCGACGCGCCGCCTCATCGCCTTCCTGGCGATGGTGTTCGGCATGTTCATGGCGATCCTCGACATCCAGATCGTCTCAGCCTCGCTGGCCGAGATCCAGGCCGGCCTCAGCGCCAGTTCCGATGAAATTCCATGGGTGCAGACCGCCTATCTGATCGCCGAGGTGGTGATGATCCCGCTGTCGGGCTTCCTCAGCCGGATGCTGTCGACGCGCGTGCTGTTTGCAGGCGCCGCGGCCGGCTTCACGGCGGCCAGCGCGCTGGCCGCGACCGCCACCAACATCGACCAGATGATCGTCTACCGAGCCATCCAGGGCTTTATCGGCGGCGGCATGATCCCGAGCGTTTTCGCCGCCGCCTTCACCATCTTCCCGCCGTCGCGCCGCGCCATGGTGTCGCCGATGATCGGCCTGGTGGCGACGCTGGCGCCGACCATCGGCCCGACCGTCGGCGGCTATATCAGCCATGCCATGTCGTGGCACTGGCTGTTCCTCATCAATGTCATTCCAGGCATTCTGGTGACGGTCACGACCTGGACCCTGATCGATTTCGACAAGCCCAATCTCGGCCTGTTCAGCAAGTTCGACTGGTGGGGCCTTGCCGGCATGGCGGCGTTTCTCGGCTGCATGGAATATGTGCTCGAGGAAGGTCCGAACCATGACTGGCTGCAGGAACAGGCCGTGTTCATCTGCGCCATCATCATGGTTGTCGGTGCGGCGCTGTTCTTCTGGCGTGCCTTCACCGCCGAGGAGCCGATCGTCGATCTCAGGGCCTTCACCAACGTCAATTTCGCCTTCGGTTCGCTGTTCTCTTTCGTCATCGGCATCGGCCTGTACGGTCTGACCTATCTCTACCCGGTGTTCCTCGGGCGCATCCGCGGCTACGATTCCATGATGATCGGCGAAGCCTTGTTCGTCAGCGGCCTGGCGATGTTCGTCACTGCGCCGATTTCCGGCATCCTGTCGAGCAAGATGGATTTGCGCATCATGATGATGATCGGGCTGTTCGGCTTCGCTGCCGGCACATGGTGGATGACGCATCTGACCGCCGACTGGGATTTCTGGGAATTGCTGATCCCGCAGATCCTGCGCGGCAGCTCGATGATGCTGTGCATGGTGCCGATCAACAACATTGCGCTCGGCACCTTGCCGCCGGACCGGCTGAAGAACGCGTCGGGCCTGTTCAACCTGACCCGCAACCTCGGCGGTGCGGTCGGCCTTGCCGTCATCAACACCGTGCTGATCGATCGCAGCGCCTTCCACTACGCCAGGCTGGCCGAGCATGTGGAATGGGGCAGTGCGGCGGCGCAGACCAAGCTGCAGAACATG
This sequence comes from Mesorhizobium sp. P170090, assembly GCF_057786115.1. Lineage (NCBI taxonomy): Bacteria > Pseudomonadati > Pseudomonadota > Alphaproteobacteria > Hyphomicrobiales > Phyllobacteriaceae > Mesorhizobium > Mesorhizobium sp. P170090. Next base: position 944,203 of record NZ_JBYNWH010000001.1, on the reverse strand, counting down.
ACGCTCGACTTCCAGCAGACGCCTGGTCTCGACGCCACCAAGGCCGCGATCTCCAAACTGTCGGGCATGGTCCAGCAGCAGGCGTCGCTGCTGTCGTTCATGGATGTGTTCACCATGCTGACCGTGCTGTTCGCGACCATGGCGGTCTTCACCCTGGTCATCGCCAAGCCGGCGCCGCCCGCGGGCAGCGGTGGCGGAGGCCATTGAGCGCGCCGGACCCCCCCGCCTGGCGCCCTCATGTGTGACCCCGGAAATCACCCCCGATTTCCGGGGTCACGCTTAAGCATCGATCGTTATCAAGCTCCTTGGTCGAACACCCGGCGCGCTATGCTGCGGCAGGCGGCCCAAACCATTTGGTCAGCGAGTCGGTTAGCCCGGCTGCTTCAGGGCCGCCGACCCAGGCCACATAACCGTCAGGCCGGACCAGCACTGCGCGTGGGGCTTCGACTGCCCCCAGCACCGGAAGCTCCCATGCGCCATCGTAGCTGGCGTCGACCAGCTGAATCCGCTCCACCCACTGGCCGATACCAAAAGCGCCGGGCTCACCAAGATTAAGCAGCAGCGGCCGGGCGTCATGCAGCAGGGCGAAAACCGGCAGCGGACCGGCAGCGGTGACGAGGTCGAGATCCGGCATGCGACGCCCCAGCAGCGGATGCCCCTCGCCAAGATCGTAGTGGATGTCCAGGCCGGACAACATGCCGGCAAAACGCTTGCGCGGTTCTTCCATGCCGAGAAGTTCCGACACTGTATCGCGCAGCGCCTTGGTGCGCTCGTCTTCGCGACGGAGCACGACCGACGCCATGGTGTTTTTCATCACACGCGCGGCAATCGGGTGGCGCTCTGCCTGGTAGCTGTCGAGCAGGCTTTCGGGCGCAGTTTTCCTGACCACCTGGGCAAGTTTCCAGCCCAGATTGACCGCGTCCTGCACGCCGGTCTGCAGCCCCTGTCCACCGTCCGGCGGATGCACGTGCGCGGCGTCGCCGGCCAGCAGCACCCGCCCCTTGCGGTATGAGGCTGCCTGCCGGGTCATGTCGGTGAAGCGGGCCAGCGATGTTGGATTGTGGACGCCGTAATCGGTGCCGTAGACGGCAATGAGCGCCTCGCTGAGCTCATGCAATGTGGGCACGCCGCCGGCCCCGACCTCGCGTTCGGTCACCAGCACCCGTACCGTACCGTCTTCCAGTCTGCTGAGGCCGTGAATTCCGATGGCGTCGCGGTGGATACCCCATTGCGGCTCTTCTGTTACCTCGACCTCGGCAATCAAATTGCTGATTGTCGGCTCGGAACCGGGGAACTCTATGCCAGCCGCCTTGCGCACGAGACTTCTGCCGCCGTCGCAACCGACAAGATAATCGGCACGAAGCGACCCGCCATCTGTCAGCGCGACATCGACGCCGCCTGCATCCTGCACGAAGCCTGTCACCTCGCGGCCACGGTAGACCGTGACGCCAAGTTCATCGACCCAGCAGGCAAGGATGCGCTCGATGTGCTTTTGCCACAGCGCCAGCCCGTAATTGTGGCGGGTGGGGAAGTCGCTGATATCAAGCGAAACGCCGGCGAAACCCGCGACCTGGGCGGTCTGGCCTTGCGACAGGAACCGATCGGCAATGCCGCGCTGGTCGAAGATCTCGATGGTGCGCGAATGCAGGCCGCCGGAGCGCGCGCCCGCGAGATCCTGGTTCTCGCGCCGCTCGACGATGGCGACATCGATGCCGGCCAGGGAAAGCTCGCCGGCCAGCATCAACCCGGTCGGGCCGCCGCCGGCGATCACCACGGAATGGGATATTCGCGGCCGGTCCGCATCAACACCGTCGGTCGATTTGGCGCTCGATTTGGGCTCGCCGTCGCGAGCCCGTGCTTCAGTTCGTTGCATAGGTCCTGGCCCTCTCGTTAAGGGCTGCGGAATCTACGCATAAAAAGCCGTCTGCCAATTCTTGAAGTTGACTGTTTTCGCCCCATTTCAACAGATAGGAGGCGGTCGTCACGCCGGCGCCAAATCCCCACCCCGCTAAAAGACGCCGAACGGTCAGGCAGTGGCCGGCTTGAAGCTGAGCGCAACGCCGTTGATGCAATGGCGCAGGCCGGTCGGGGCCGGGCCATCGTCGAAGACATGGCCGAGATGGCCGCCACAGCGGCGGCAGTGGACCTCGGTACGGGTCATGCCGAGCGAACGGTCCTCGGTCTTGCCGACGGCGTTGGCAATCTCCTGCCAGAAGCTCGGCCAGCCGGTGCCGGACTCGAACTTGGTGTCTGAGGGGTAGACCGGCAGGTCGCAACCGGCGCAGGCGAAAATGCCCTTGCGGTGCTCGTTCAGCAGCGGGCTGGTGCCGGGATATTCGGTGCCTTCCTTGCGCAGCACGTTGAAGGCTTCGTCAGACAGGATGGCGTGCCATTCGGCGTCGGTCTTGGTGACCTCGAAGGTTTCGGCAGCTCTGGCGGGTTGGGGTCCGCCCATGCGCAGCGTTGCCACCGCGCCGGCACCGGCGGCAAAGGCGACGCCACTCAAAAGCAAGTCGCGACGGTTCATGACAGAAATCCTCCTGCGGGTTGTTTTGCCAGATTTAGCCGCCACTGGAAAATCAAAAGCCGGTGACGGTTGTCCTGCAGACGAACGCTCCACACCGGCTCCGCGCTTGTTGCGGACGGGATGGAGCGATCGGTCGTTTGCGCGGCCCACGGGGGCGGGGCCGCGCAATCTGCAGGGAGCTTACCGCCTGTTCGTCGGCGGCAAGGGCTTTGTTACATCTTCGGCAGCAGGACCTTGTCGATGACGTGGATGACGCCGTTCGACTGCTCGACATCGGCGATCGTCACATTGGCGACATTGCCGTTCTCGTCGGTCACGGTGACCTTGCCGCCGTCAGCCTTGAGCGACAGCTCGCAGCCGCCGACCGTCTTGACCTTATGGGTGCCGCCATCGGCCTTGGCCATCGAGGCGACATCGGCGCCCATCGCTTTAGCGCCGATGACATGGCAGGTCAGGATCTTGGTGAGCTTGTCCTTGTTCTCGGGCTTGAGCAGCGTCTCGACCGTGCCAGCCGGAAGCGCGGCGAAGGCCTCATTGGTCGGCGCGAAGACGGTGAACGGGCCTGCGCCCTGCAGCGTCTCGACCAGGCCGGCAGCCTTGACGGCGGCGACCAGCGTGGTGTGGTCCTTCGAATTGACGGCGTTCTCGACGATGTTCTTGTTGGCGTACATGGCGGCGCCGCCAACCATCGGATTCTCGGCATAGGCGATTGTGGCGAGGGCGGAGACGGCAATGGTACCGGCGAGCAAAAGGGTGGCGATTCTACGCATAGTGTTCGAACTCCTCGGGGTTATTGTTTCCTCTTTCGGAACATGAGGAGATACGAAATAGAACTGCCTGAGTTTCCGCGCGCCGGGAAAAATTTCCTTTATTTTGTCGACGAATTAATCTCCGGAGATCGAACCTCTAATCTCCAGCAGCGTATCCAAAACGAAAACAGCGGAAGATGTACTTCCGCTGTCTTCATTGTGACGTCATGGTTTTACGATTTATCAGATGCCCTTCAGGTCGCCCGCGGCAACGACCGGTCCGGTCGGCTGTCCGGTCGTCGAACCGCCCGTCGGCTCGACGCTGACGGCAAGCACGGCGCCTTGCGCCAGCTTCTGCTGCACTGCCGGGGTAACCGGAATGTGCGTGACCTGGCCGGCGGGAATGACACCCATCGAGACCGGCGCATTCTTGCCTTCGATCATCCACAGTTCGAAGTCCTTGCCGGCGGCGCGTTCGCCCGAAACCAGCGACAGGCCGACATCGCGGCGGGAAGCGTCGTAGACGACGAGGTATTTGACATCGCTGCCTTCGGCAGCCAGCGAGGCGACGAGGCGCTCCTGCGGCACGACGACCGGCGACCTGACGTAAGGCACGGCGACATAGAGCACCAGGGCCGCGAGAGCCGCTGCGGTGAGGCCGCGCCAGAAGCTAAGGCTGGACCACAGGCTGCCGCTCGGGGCCGTCGTCGACGCCGCGGTGGAGGAGAACAGCCGGCGATCGATAGCCGGCTTGATGGTGGCCGGCGGCTCTACCTCAGCATAAGCGGCAGCCATCGGCGAGAGATTCACTTCCCAGGAATCGACGAGACGGGCAAAGCCGGTCTCCGCGTCGATGCGTCCGGAGGCTATCTGGCGCTCATCCGCCGGCAGCACGCCGAGAACGTATTCGGCTGCGAGCAGGTCGTCGCCTCCACGTTCCGGTCCATTTTCTTCTGCCAGGGTCATCTTTCCAGACATTCTCTAAGTTTCAACAGGCTGCGGCGCAGCCATGTCCGCATCGTGTTGAGCGGAACCTTGTGACGTTCCGCGAGCTCGGCGTAACTTTCGCCGTTCAAATAAGCACCCCGAACGGCTTGCGCCCGGTCTTGTTCCAACTCTTCAAGGCACTGATAGATGCGCTCGGATTCACCGCCCGCAACAACCATAGCCTCTGGCCCCGGACCGGGGTCAGCCACGTCGAGCGCGGCATCGATATCGGCAGCGGGCTTGCGTCGCGACCGGATGCGATCAATCGCATGATTGCGTGCTATGGCCACCAGCCAGGAGATTGGGCTTAGATCGGAAACAGCGAAACGGTCCGCCTTCGTCCACACTTTGACGAAGACCTCTTGCAGCGCTTCTTCCGCATCTCCGCGATCCTTCAATACACGAAGGCACACGCCGAAAAGTTTCGCACTGGTTTGCCGGTAAAGCAGATCGAACGCAGTCCGATCCTTCATCGAGGTCCGGACAATCAGGGTGGAGATATCCTGCGGCGTCATACGGACAAGCTAAGCGATCACGATTTATTTGCAAAGGCAGAAATCTTGTTGTCCACGCAAACGATGTCCGCGCCCGATCGCCAGTAATCGCCGGTCGGTGCCAAGGAAATCGGCTGTCGTTAGCCTCCCGCAGAAAGGGGAACAGCAATGTCGGCCGAACAGATGCTGTGGGAGAACGATGCAACCGGCTTGGCGGAGCTGGTGCATAGAGGCGAGATCTCGCCGCCGGACCTTGTCGATGCTGCGATCGCGCGCGCCGAGGCAACCCGATCATTGCGCATCCGCCGCTTGCCTGAGGCGCCATGGACCCGAAGGGGGCCGCGAGCTCATCGAAAACCTGCTCGACAAATTGCATTTGACCCGTCTCTTGGAGATCAGATCCCTGTTTGGGCAATTGATGGACAAGAGCCTGTGGTTCACCACTGGCCGGCGATCCAGAATGGCCTGCCGCTCGACATCCAGGGCGTCGGCCGCCCCGGCGACGAGCAGACGTTCTTGTCGCTCGCCGCGCAGATGGAGAAGATTTCCGGCTGGCTGACGCGGCGGGCGCCGCTCAAGGTGCCGGCCTGATCCGGCAGATTTCATCATCGTGATAGCAAAGCTGTTTGCGGCCTAGGCCAATTCCCGCTAAGACGCCGCCGTCCTTACCCGCATCCAGGGAACCATGCCGATGACGGAGATCACCGCCACCGCCGAAATGCAGGCCGCCCTGCTCTCGCGGGCCCTGCCCTATATGCAGCGCTACGAGCACAAGACGGTGGTGGTGAAATATGGCGGTCATGCCATGGGCGATATCGAGCTCGGCAAGGCTTTCGCCCGTGACATCGCGCTGCTGAAGCAGTCCGGCGTCAACCCGATCGTCGTCCATGGCGGCGGGCCGCAGATCGGCGCCATGCTGGCCAAGATGGGCATCGAATCCAAGTTCGAAGGCGGGCTGCGCGTCACGGACCAGAAGACGGTCGAGATCGTCGAGATGGTGCTGGCCGGTTCGATCAACAAGGAGATCGTCGCGCTGATCAACGCCGAGGGCGAATGGGCGATCGGCCTGTGCGGCAAGGACGGCAACATGGTGTTCGCCGAAAAGGCGCGCAAGACCATGATCGACCCGGACTCCAACATCGAGCGTGTGCTCGATCTCGGTTTCGTCGGCGAGCCGGTCGAGGTCGACCGCACCCTGCTCGACCTGCTGGCACGCTCGGAAATGATCCCGGTGCTGGCGCCGGTGGCGCCCGGCCGCGACGGCCACACGTACAACATCAATGCCGACACCTTCGCCGGTGCCATCGCCGGCGCCTGCCAGGCGACGCGCCTTTTGTTCCTGACCGACGTGCCCGGCGTGCTCGACAAGAACAAGAAGCTGATCGACGAGCTGACGGTGGCCGAAGCCAAGGCGCTGATCAAGGACGGCACGGTGTCGGGCGGCATGATCCCCAAAGTCGAGACCTGCATCGAGGCGATCGAGCGCGGCGTCGAAGGCGTCGTCATCCTCAACGGCAAGACGCCGCATGCGGTGCTTCTGGAACTGTTCACCGAACACGGCGCCGGCACGCTAATCGTGCCCTGATCGGCAAATGGCTTGGCGGCCAGTCGATCGGCTGGCCAGCCGTTAGGCAGGCTGGGGCAGGCGCGCGATGACCTTTATCTCGAAGTCGAAGCCGGCTAACCAGTTGACGCCGACCGCCGTCCAATTGGTGTAGGGCGGTTCACCGAACACCTTCAGCCGAACGGCATCGATCACGGGCCATTGCGCTGCCGGATCGGTGTGGAAGGTGGTCACGTCGACTATATCGTCGAACGTGGCGCCCGCTGCTTTCAGCACTGCCGCGAGATTGTCGAAGGCAAGCTGGACCTGCTTTTCGAAGACAGGTTCGGGCGACCCGTCCTCGCGGCTGCCGACCTGGCCCGAGACGAATAAAAGATCGCCCGATCGGATTGCAGCAGAATAGCGATTGATCTCGTAGAGAGCCTGCCTGCCGGCAGGAAAGATCGCGTCACGTTTGGTCATTTTCACTCCATTGTCCGGGGCACTCACATACGTCCCGTATGCATGAGGTGGGTACATACGCTGCGTATGTCAATACGCATGCGGTAGGTATGAAGGGCAGCGAGCCCGTCAGGCGCCGGCCGAGATCGCGACAGCCGCTTCGGCCGGCTTGCGCGACGGGCGCATGACGACCATGGATTCCTCATCGGCATCCTGCGGAGCGCCCCAGAACTCAGCCAGCGTCGGACCATCCTTGAGGCGGCGGTTGCGGGCCAGAAAACCCCAGACCTCGCGGAACCACACGCGGCGGCCCATTTGCGTGTACCAGCGCATCGAATGGCGCTGTTCGGGATCGGGGTGGAAGAGAATGCGCGCCAGCGCCTTCGGCCGCGACTGCACCGCGACCTCGATCAGCTTCACCGAGAAGAACAGCATCCACGGTTTCAGCCGGGTCATCTGCAGCACCTGGTGCTTGTAGTCCCACAGCCGGGCATCCGTCTGGATCACCTTGCGGTCCCTGGCGATGCGGAAGAACGGCGTCCAGCGGTGCGGCGTGACATAGAGCGCCTGGATCTGGTCGGGGTCGTAGGCAAGCAGCTGGCGAAAGCCGCGCCACAGATCGCGAAAGGTCTCATCCTCGAACCCGGCCACCCAGGTCGCCATGGACGGTATGCCATGCTGGCGGAGCAGCCGGATCGCCTCGCGGTCGGATGAGGTGCTGCCGCCCTTGCGGATCAATTGAAGCGTCTGTTCGTCGGTGTTTTCCATGCCGAGCAGCCAGCGGATGACGCCGGCCTTGCGATGGAGGTGCAGGATGTCGGCATCGCGCACGATGTCGTCGGCCCGGGTCGAGCCGACGATCAGCACCGGCACGTTCTCGGCGATCAGCGCATCGAGAAGGGCGCGCCAAACCTTCTTCGACACGGTCGGGTTTTCGTCGGCGAGGTTGATCAGTTCGACGCCGTGCTGGCGGTACAGCCAGGCAATCTCCTGCGCAAATTTCTTGGGGTCGCGATGCCGCCAGCGGGTCCAGAAACCACGTTGGCCACAATAGTTGCACAGATGCGGGCAGCCCCGCGAAAACTGCATAACCACGGCGCGCTTGCCGCCCCAATAGCTGTAGCGGCGGTGATCGATCAGCTCCCAGCTGACGCGGTACTCGTCCAGATTGGCAGTGGTCCCGGCCGGCCGCGTCGCGAAGGGGCGGCCGAGATCGTCGCGATAGGCGATACCCGCGACATCGCCCAGCGGCCGGCGATTGTCCAGTGCCACGACCAGGGCAAGGATGGTTGCCTCGCCCTCGCCGCGCACGATGAAGTCGAAGACATCGCTCGCCGCCAATATGTCGCGCCAGTGATAGGTCGGGAACACGCCGCCATAGATCACCAGCGTCGCCGGCTCGAGCGCCTTGACCATGCGGGCGATCGCGAGCGCGGTGGGATGCGCCGAGGTCGAGCCGGAGTGGCCGATCAGGATGCAATCGGGCTGGCCGCTGAGCGCATCGCGCACCAGAGTTTCCAACGGCATCGGCCCGAATTCGGCATCGACCAGCCGGACTTTATGGCCGGCGTCGATAAGCGGGCCGCCCAGCCAGCAGGCCGAGCGGTGGCAGATGGTCATCGGGCACGCGGCTGCCGATGGCGGTGTGCGGCGGATTGATCAGCACGATGTTCATGACGGACCTTTGAGCGACGGTCCGCATGGCGTAGCCGGCGTTTCAGTTTCGCATTTGGGCTCCGTTCAGCAGTTTGCGTGCAGCTTTTCCGCAGAAATGGCGGTGCGTGTCCTACCGCCTGAGGTGGGCGAGCGGCACGTGGCCCGGGCCCTTGATGTTCTGCAGCACCAGCTGGGTGTGAACGTCGCGCACGCCGGCAAGGCGCATCAGGCGGTGCATGACGAAGGCGTTGAGTTCGTCGACCGACGGCACCATGACGTGCAGCAGGAAATCGTGGTCGCCGGTCATCGTCCAGCATGACGACACTTCGTCCATGCGTTGCACGGCGGCGATGAAGGTTTCGGGCGAACCGTCGCTGTGGCTGGTGAGCCGCACCTGGATGAACACCTCGACCATCAGGCCGACGGCGCGGCGGTTGAGCACGGCGGCAAAGCCCTTGATGATGCCGGCCTCCTGCAGCGCCTCGAAGCGGCGGGCGCAAGGCGTCGTCGACAGGCCGATCTCCTGCGCCAGTTCGGACACGGGCTTGCGTCCATCGCGCTGAAGAACATCCAGCATCTTGATCTCGAAATCGTCGAACTGAGGCATTTTCACTCTCTTTCAGCTTCTGCTTGGTGATTTTTACCTCAAATCATGGACCCAAGCCATCATCAAAGCTGAATTGCCTCGCCGGCCGCCGCTAAACTCTGCGGACAGATTCAAGTGTCACGATCAGGGGAGAAGAACCATGACGACGATGAGCGTTGCCGAATATGCCCGTGATTGCGCGGCGCAAGGCCTGCGTGGCGACTATTCAGTGTGCCGTTCCGATTTCACCGTGGCGCAGGGCTATGATTACAGCGCCGACGAACAGGCGGTGTGGCGCACGCTGTGCGACCGGCAGACCAAGCTGACGCAGAAGCTGGCGCACCATTCCTATCTCGATGGCGTCGCCGCACTCGGCCTGCTCGACAAGATCCCGGATTTCGGCGCGGTCTCAGACAGGCTGCGCAAGCTGACCGGCTGGGAAATCGTCGCCGTGCCTGGCCTCATCCCGGCCGCGCCCTTCTTCGACCATCTCGCCAACCGGCGCTTTCCGGTGACCAACTGGCTGCGCACCAAGGACGAGCTCGACTACATCGTCGAACCCGACATGTTCCACGACTTCTTCGGCCATGTGCCCATCCTGACACAGCCGGTGTTTGCCGACTTCATGCAGATGTATGGCGAAAAGGCCGAGAGCGTGATTGCGCTGGGCGGTGACGAGATGATCACCCGGCTCTACTGGTACACCGCCGAATACGGGCTGATACAGGAGGAGGGCCAGAAGCTGAAAGCTTTCGGCGCCGGGCTGATGTCGTCGTTCACCGAATTGCAGTTCGCCGTCGCGAGCCCGGACGCGCACCACGTGCCCTTCGACCTCGAAACGGTAATGCGCACCGGTTACGAGATCGACAAGTTCCAGCGCGCTTATTTCGTGCTGCCGTCCTTCGACGTGCTGCGCGATGCGTTCCGGACCGCCGATTTCAAGGCGATCGTTGCCCGCCGCAAGGGGCAGCCGACCCTGGATCCAGCGACGGTTTAGCAAATCCTGAAGGGTTTGCGCGGCACCTATCCCCACCCTTAATCCTCCCCACAAGGGGGAGGGAGATCTCGTTGGCGCTGATTTCCGAGGGTTTCGACACCAAGGCATGGGTAGCGCCGGTAGAAATCCTGTCGCGCCGTTCGCTTTTTTGACAATCAGACGGTGATGACTTCGTCACACCGGGGGGATGACTTCGTCACACCGTGATTACTTTGGTCAGATGGTCGCCTAGCCGGCAGGCAAGTGCGGTGATCGTCGTCGTCGGGTTGCATTCGCCCGACGTGCAGAATACCGAGGAACCGCCGACATAGAGATTGTCCATGCCGTGCACCTTGCAGTTGGCGTCGACCACGCTCTTGGTGATATCGGTGCCCATGCGCGTGCCGCCCATATGATGGTGGCCGGCCAGTTCCTCATCCGTCGGGTAGTCCTCGCCATTGGTCAGCCAGTCCATGATGCGGACGCGGCCGAGGTCCTTCTCGATCAGCGTCGTTCCGAACAGCTTGAGCCCCTCGAGGATGGTGCGGCGCTCCAACGGCGACTTCTTCCAGTGCAGCTCGATGCGCGGCACGCCGGCACGGTCGACATCGGTCTTCGACAATTCGATATGGTTCGAGGCCAGCGGCGCCTGTTCCCAGGCGACGTAGAGCTGGGCGGCGCAGCGCAGGTTCTGGCTGAGCTGGTAGGCGATCCATTCGGCGGCCTCGGGCGCGGTGCAGGCGAGGTCGGCAATCAGGCTCTTGACGCCGGCATAGGGCGTCTCGATCAGGCGTATGCCGAAATTCATGATCTGCAGCCGCTCCATGGCGGCGAGCGTCGGCGAGAAGAACGCCTCGTTGACGGCATCAACCTCGAACTCCCTGTAATCGGCCAGGATGGCATTGCCGCCCTCGAAGGTCGGGTGCTCCATCCAGTAGCGGCCAAGTGCCGTGGCGTTCGGCACCACGCCGCCATTCGAGCGCTGGTTCGACCATAGAAGCAGCCGCGAATTCTCCAGCCCGCCGGCGCAGACGATGAAATAATCGGCGCTGAAGGCGCCGGCATCCTTGCCGTTCGACCACAGCCTGGCGCCGGTCACTCGTTTGCCGTCCCCGGCAAGTTCGGTGGCATAGGTGTTGAGCACGAGCGCTATGTTCTTGCTCTTGTCGAGCTCGTCGGAGAATTTCTCGCCAAAGCGCACGGCCGGGCTCTTGATCAGCTGCACCCAGCGTATGTCGTCTGAAATCGGCACATCGGGCTTGAAGTCGGGAAGCTCGAGTATGTCGTGCACCTCGGACAGATAGGGCTCGATGTCGGTCCGGGCGATTGGCCAGCCGGTGTCCGGCGCCCATGCCTTGGGCTCAAAGTCCTGCTTGTCGAGCACGCGGCACCAGCCGGCCCAGTGGTTCGACGACCCGCCCATGAAGCGCAGCCGGGTGATGTCGAGATCGAAATATTGATCGCCGACCGTGGAGCCGCGGTAGAAATCCTGCGACTCGTCGCTGAATTCGCGTGCGCCGGCCTCCAGCACCACGACCGGAATGCCGGCGGCGCCGAGCTTTCTGGCAATGGTGGTGCCGGCCGGCCCGGAGCCGAGAATGCAGACCTTGGGCTTGAAATCCGAGGCTCGAAACGCCTCATAGCTGTCGAAGATCATGCCAGGTCGCTCCGCTTCAGGATCCAGCCATTGACCACGACGATCTCGTCGGGATCGGCCGGGGGGCGGTCGCTGTCAGGCAGCTTGCGAAAAAGCTGTAGCGCCGGCATCGCAATCAGCGCCTGCACGATGGTGCGGCGCGATATTTTCCTGATGAAGAAACTCATGACACGTCTCTGGATGGGGGCTTCAATCCACGCCTGGCGTTCCCTGAACGGCACAGGTACCGGCCAGACATGCCATTCCCGTGCCAAGCCTTGCCTGTAAACGAGTTACACCCCGGTAAACGGCGCAGTTGCGTGGAAACAATGTTGGCGAACCATTAACAGCCCCACCACCAACACCTAGGCAGCTTCGGAAATGTCCCGGTCGAGGATCGACAAATTGCGGCCGCGGTGCTTGGCCTCGTAGAGCCGGCGGTCGGCGGCGCGCATCAGGTCCGAGACATCGGCATCTTGCGCACAGGTGATGCCGCCGATCGAGACGGTCAGCGGCACCGTGCGCTCGTCGACCGGACGAAAGCGGACCAGCTCGACTTCACGGCGGATGCGCTCGGCCACGCGCCGGGCTTCGGCTTCCGTAGCGCCGACCAGGAAGGCGCCGAACTCCTCACCGCCAATGCGGCCGAGCACGTCGCCGCTGCGGACGCCGCGCTCGATGGCGCTGGCGATCAACAGCAGTGCGTCATCGCCGGTCAGATGGCCGAAACTGTCGTTGATCGCCTTGAAATGGTCGGCGTCGATGATCAGCAGCGCGCCGCGATCGGATTTGCGCCGCGAGCCGTCCAACGCGGCAAAGAAGCTCTCGCGGTTGAGCATGCCGGTCATGTCGTCGCGGCTCGCCTTCGCCGACAGGCGCCGATGCGCGGCGGCGAGCTGGGCATGCGCGCGGGCGAGATCGCGATGCGCGTTTTTCAGTCGGTCGCTCTGCCAGAAGGTGCTGGCGCAGGCGATCCAGGCGAGCGCCAGCGGGCACACCGTCGATGTCAGCCAGACAGTGCGGTCGACCGGAAAACCCATGGCCGGAACGATGATCAGCGTCAGCAAAAGCGAGATGGCTACCGAGCCGAATGCGACCGCGGCGGACTTTAAGACTATGCGACTCATCGCTGGCTCCCACTGAACCGTCTCTGTGCCAGCAAGCCCTGAAGGCCACCTTTCCGTGATGGCTAAAATTTGAATGGTGAGCCCATTTTTACAACTCTAGATGCACATAGGTTGTGGATAAGCTCTACATCAGAAAGGGGTTCGAACGGCAGATATTTCATGCCATAAGGACGCCATGACCACGCTGCCCGATCCCGCCCGCTTCGCCCATGTCACCGACTGGGTGTTCGACCTCGACAACACGCTTTATCCGCACCATTCGAATCTGTTTTCGCAGATCGACGTCAAGATGACGGCCTATGTCGGAGAACTGCTCACGCTGCCGCGCGAGGAAGCGCGCAAGCTGCAGAAGGAACTCTATCTCGAATATGGCACGACGCTGAACGGGCTGATGACGCGTCACGGCATCGACCCCGACGACTTTCTCGAAAAGGTGCATGATATCGACTATTCGTGGCTGGTGCCGGATCCGGTGCTGGGCACCGCTATCCGCCAGCTGCCCGGCCGCAAGTTCATCTTCACCAATGGCGACCGCAGGCACGCCGAGCGCACCGCGCGCCAGCTCGGCATACTCGACCATTTCGACGACATTTTCGATATCGTCGCCGCCGGGCTGACGCCGAAGCCGTCGCGGCAGACCTATGAGAAGTTTGCCGAACTGCACGCCGTCACCGGACACAATGCGGTGATGTTCGAGGATCTCGCCCGCAACCTCGAGGTGCCGAAATCACTGGGCATGACCACGGTGCTGGTGGTGCCGCGCAATTTCGAGCCGACCTTTGCTGAAATCTGGGAACGCGATCCGGCCAATGAGGACGACGTCGATTTCGTCACCGACGATCTGGCGACGTTTCTGACGGGGATAGTGGAGGGGGTAGAGGAATTGAGGAGCTGAAGAATTGAAGAACTGGTGAAAGGGAGAACGATCCGGACCTCCCTTTCCTCAATTCTTCAGTTCCTCAATTCCCGGTTCCCCTACTCCCCCAACTTGTAGAAGCGGCTGATGATCCCCCAGGCCTCGTCGGCGGTGTCGACAAAGTCGATGATATCCTGGTCGCCGGGCGTGATGGTGCCTTGTTCGGCCAGGAAATCGAGGTCGATCGCGCGCTGCCAGAACGCCTTGCCGAACAGGATCACCGGCACGCGCTCCATGCGGCCGGTCTGGATCAGCGTCAGCGTCTCGAAGAATTCGTCCATGGTACCGAAGCCGCCCGGAAACACCGCGACGGCCTTGGCGCGCATGACGAAATGCATCTTGCGGATGGCGAAATAGTGGAAGTTGAAGCACAGCTCCGGGGTCACATAGGCGTTCGGCGCCTGCTCGTGTGGCAGGACGATGTTGAGGCCGATCGACGGCGCGCCGACATCGTCGGCGCCGCGATTTCCCGCCTCCATGACGCCTGGACCGCCGCCGGTGACGACGACGAATTCGCGGTAGTAGGACGTGGCCGATTGCTGTGAGCAGAGGCGGGCGAATTTGCGCGCCTCCTCGTAATATTTGCTGTTTTCCTCGAGGTTTTTCTTCTGCGTCTCGTTCTTGGCGGCCCAGGCCTCGCCGCCGGGCTCGGGAATACGCGCGCCGCCGAACAGGATGACCGTCGAGCGGATGCCGCGCTCGGCCAGGATCATTTCGGGTTTCAAGAGCTCAAGCTGCAAGCGCACAGCGCGCAATTCCCGGCGCGTCATGAAGTCGGGATCGTTCCAGGCCAGCCGGTAGGTTTCGGCGCGCGTCTGCGGCGTGTCGGGAACGCTTTTCGAGCGCTCCAGATCCTCGTCCGAATGCGGCAGCGGCGTCCATCCCGCCTTTTCCATAGGAGTCATATGCTTTCTACCCGTCCCAACAGTTCACTTGCGCCGTCCCATGGCGCACGCGCGATTGACCCCCAATACGCCTTAACATAGGGTCCGCGCGACTTTCAAAACAAGGTTAAGGCCGACGGCCTTAACAGCGTGGTAACGGAGCGAATTCATGTCGAAGCCTGATCTGGCCAGCCTCGAAAAGACGATCGAGAAGGCCTTCGAGGAGCGCGACACGATTTCGACCGCGACCCGGGGCGAAACGCGCGACGCCATCCAGTCCTCACTCGACCTGCTCGACCGTGGCACCGTGCGCGTTGCCGAGCGCCAGGCCGATGGCAAATGGCATGTCAACCAATGGCTGAAGAAGGCGGTGCTGCTCTCGTTCCGGCTCTATCCGATGGAGATCATCAAGGGCGGCCCCGGCCAGGCGGTCTGGTGGGACAAGGTGGCGTCGAAGTTCGACGGCTGGAGCGCGGTCGATTTCGAGAAGGCAGGCTTCCGCGCCGTGCCGTCTTCGATCGTGCGCCGCTCGGCCTATGTCGCGCCGGGCGCGGTGCTGATGCCGTCCTTCGTCAATGTCGGCGCCTATGTCGATAGCGGCACCATGGTCGACACCTGGGCCTCGGTCGGCTCCTGCGCCCAGATCGGCAAGAATGTGCACCTCTCGGGCGGCGTAGGCATCGGCGGGGTGCTGGAGCCGATGCAGGCCGGCCCGACCATCATCGAGGACAATTGCTTCATCGGCGCGCGCTCCGAAGTGGTCGAGGGCTGCATCGTGCGCGAAGGCTCGGTGCTCGGAATGGGTGTGTTCATCGGCCAGTCGACCAAGATCGTCGACCGCGCCACCGGCGAAGTGTTTTATGGCGAGGTGCCGCCGAATTCGGTCGTCGTCGCCGGCTCGATGCCGGGCAAGGCCTTTCCGAACAACGAGCCGGGCCCTGGCCTCTACTGCGCCGTCATCGTCAAGCGCGTCGATGCCAAGACCCGGTCGAAAACCTCGATCAACGAACTGCTGCGTGATTGATCCTGTCCGAGCAACCAGAGCGCTCCAGATTGCCCAACACACCACCACTTCCCTGGCTTTTCTTCAGCCTCTCAGGGCGCGTCAGCCCAAGTGCCTACGTGCTCGCCGGGCTGCTGCTGGTGCTTGCACAGTTTTTCCCGCTCTACCAGTTGTCGAGACTGGAACCCGGCACCGCAACCAGCCAGAACTGGGCACTTGTGTTCTGGGTCGTTTTGCTCATCTCGACATGGTCGAGCTTTGCGGTAACCGCAAAGCGGTTTCATGATTTCGGCAAGCCGACTTATTACGCGTTGATCTCTCTTATCATCGGCCCCATTCTTCTCATCGTTCTAGCGTGTTTCCGCGGTGACCCCGGTCCGAACCGCTACGGCAAACGCAGCAACGCGCCGGCTGAACCATGAGCGCCGACCGGATATCTCGCCATGCGCTACCGCACGCTTGATCCGAAACTGATCATCGACACCGCCGAGCGGCTGGAAGAGCGCGTCGCCGAGCGTTTTCCCGATGCCGGCCTGCGCGGCGTCGCCGCCGAACTGGTGTCGCTGTCGCGCGACCTGGCCAAGGCGGCGCAGGCGCTGGAAGCGCCGATCTGGTGGCTGCGCGGCGCCATCGTCGCCGCTGTTGCCGCCGGCGCGCTGATCTTCCTGTTCGTCGGCACCATCCTGCCGCTCATCCATATCTCGCAGGCCGACGATGCGGTGCAGTCGGTGCAAGGCATCGAAGCCACGATCAACATGATGATCCTTGCCGTGCTCGGCCTGCTGGCGCTGATCCGCACCGAGGAGCGCATCAAGCGCAAGCGGGTGTTTCGCCAGCTGCATGGGTTGAGATCGCTGATCCATGTCATCGACATGCACCAGCTGACCAAGGATCCGGCAGCATTGTCCGCCAATTTCAGGCCGACCGCGCATTCGCCGGCTCGCATCACCAATGCCGCCGACCTGGCGCGCTACCTCGACTATTGCTCGGAAATGCTGTCGATCACCGGCAAGATCGCGGCGCTGTTTGCGCAGTCGGTCAATGACGATGTGGTCATCGACGGCGTCAACGACGTCGAGAACCTGGCGTCCAACCTGTCGCGCAAGATCTGGCAGAAGATCACGCTGATCGAGAACCACCCGGCGGCGCAGCCCGTGCCGGCGCCAGCCCCGGCGAGCAAAGCGCCGGCTCCGAGGCGCGCACCAAAGCTGTGACGCGGCGGGCCCACGCGCCTCTTTTCGGGCTATGCGGGCCAAGGCCCGAGGCTCGCGGCAAGTAGACTATCCAGTGACGGCTTCCGGCGTCAGCCCGGGTGAGCCGCGCTTTTCCCGCTCGGCCTGCCGCACCAGCACGGTGACCCGCTTCAGCAGAGGCGCCGGCGTGCCGGCCTTTTCGGCGAGGCTCAGGACGGCCCCCTGCAGGTCACCGATCTCGGTCGGCCGACCGCGCTGGAGGTCGTCCCACATGGACGAGCGCGCCTGCGGGTCGATGGCGAGCATGCGGCGGGCGACCAGCCGGAACAGCCAGTCCGGCAGCCGGAGCAGCTTCGGCAGCAGGCCGGGACGCAAGCCGCCGATCCGCGCCGGCGCGATATGTAACGCCTTCATCGCCGCCAAGGCCTCGTCGATCTGACCGGCCAGGATCCGCCGCCAGCGGCGGTCGGCAAGTTCGCTCGCCAGCGGCAGGCCGGACAAGGCGACAAGCGCGTTGTTGAGGTTGATCAGCAGCTTGCCCCACTGAACGGCTTTCATGTCGGGATGGGTTTCCACGCCAAGCCCTTCGACATCGAGAAGGCCGGCAAGGCCGGTCACGCCATCTTCGATCATGACCTTGCCGTTGCTGGCGCGATGCACGTGAAGCTGCAAATTGCCTATGGCCGACTGGACGACATTGAACGGCACCATGCCGGCGAGCACAGTCCGTCCACCGAGCCCGGCGCGTAACCGGTCGGCATTGCCGACGCCGTTCTGGAGGCTGACCACCACGACTTCGCCGCGCGCATGTCCGGCAACAAGCGACGCCATCTCCTCGGTAGCGCCGTTCTTGACCGTCACCAGCACCACGTCGGCACTGGCCAGGGCAGCGGCGGGATCAGTGGTGACGGACTCCGGCCGGATGGATCGGTCGCGATTATCGAGATCGGTGATGCGCAGGCCGCCGTCCAGCAAGACCGTCGCGATGCTTGGCCGCGCCAAAAACACCACCTTGCGTCCGGCCAGCGCCAGGCAGCCGCCGACATAGCAGCCTATGCTGCCGGCGCCGGCAATGACGATGGTCTTTTCGGCGTTGGCCATGCGATTATCTCGTGTTGGCCTGCACTATACGACAGGAAAACCATAATGTCGGCGGCAGGACCGGTCATCATCTCTGGCCGTGACAGGCCTTTCGCTTTCGACTATCGCTTTGCCCATGAAACTGCCGACCGATCCCGCCGCCAACCTCGCGACCCTCATACGCTGCGCCTCCGTAACGCCCGCCGAGGGCGGCGCGCTGGCTGCCCTGGAAGGCATGCTGAAGCCGCTCGGCTTTTCCGTCGAACGCCCGGTGTTTTCCGAAGACGGCACCCCCGACATCGAGAACCTCTACGCGCGTCGCTCCGGCAATGGGCCGCATCTGATGTTTGCCGGCCATACCGACGTGGTGCCGGCGGGCGACGAGGCGTCGTGGACGCATCCGCCCTTCGCCGCCGAGATCGCCAAGGGCGAGATGTATGGCCGCGGCGCCGTCGACATGAAGGGCGGCATCGCCTGTTTCATCGCCGCCGTGGCGCGCCATGTCGAGAAAAAGGGTGGTCCGAAAGGCTCGGTCTCGCTGCTGATTACCGGCGACGAGGAGGGGCCGGCGATCAACGGGACGACAAAACTGCTCGACTGGGCGGCGGCCAGGGGCGAGAGATGGGACGCCGCGATCGTTGGCGAGCCGACCAATCCGGACACGCTCGGCGACATGATCAAGATCGGCCGGCGTGGCTCGATGTCGGGCAGTGTCACGGTCAACGGCCGCCAGGGCCATGTCGCCTATCCATTGCTCGCCGACAATCCGGTGCGCGGCCTGATCAGCCTGGTCGACGCCTTGCTGTCGCCCGTCTTCGACAAGGGCACGAAGGATTTTCAGCCGACCAATCTGGAAGTGACCTCGATCGATGTCGGCAACCCGGCGACCAATGTTATTCCGGCCAAGGCGACAGCCACCTTCAACATCCGCTTCAACGACACATGGACTGCCGAGACGGTGCAGGCCGAGATCCATAACCGCCTCGACCAGGCGGCGAAGCGCAAGAAATACCGGACCGGCAAGACGCCGGTCGACTACGAGCTGATCTGGCGCGACCGGCCGAGCCATGTCTTCCTGACGCGCGACGACAAGCTGATCGAGACGCTGCGCGGGTCGATCAAGGCGACAGTCGGCAAGGAGCCGGCGCTGTCCACCTCGGGCGGAACCTCGGATGCGCGTTTCATCAAGGACTATTGCCCGGTGGTCGAGTTCGGCCTCGTCGGCAAGACCATGCACATGGTCGACGAGCGCGTCGCACTGGCCGACCTCGAGACGCTGACCCAAATCTACCAGCGCTTCATCGATGACTGGTTCGAGCAGGGCTGATCATGCTTTCGGTTGACGAGACCTCTTCATCGCTTAACGGCGCCTGGCGGCTGATGCTCGGAAAGGCCGACGGCTTGCGGCTGCTCGACCTTTCGGCGGACGGCTTCTGGAATTCCTTCTTCGCCATCGTCGTCGCCGCGCCGGCGATGATCGTCGGCTGGGTCGGCACGGCCAACGAGATCGGCGATCCCAATGCGTTCGCCGGCCGGCTGGGCATGTTGATTCGCCTGGCGACCGTCGACCTCGGCTCGTGGCTGCTGCCCCTGGTTGTGCTTGCCCTGGTCGCATCGCGCGCCGGCATCGGCGACCGCTTCGTCCACTATGTCGTCGCCAGCAACTGGGCGTCGGCGATCACTGCCTGGATGCTGCTGCCTTCAGCGCTGATCAGGCTTTTCCTGCCGTCTGGCAACCCGGTTGCCGAATTGGTGTGGCTGGTTCTGGTGGTGCTGTCGCTGGTACTCTCCTGGCGGATGACCAACGCCGCGATCGGCAAGGGCGCGGCTGTCGGCAGCGCCATGTTCGCAGGCATGTTGGTGGTGTCTCTGGCCGTCTTGTTCGGCCTGGTGGCGCTGCTCGGCATCACTGTGCCGACCGCCGCTCCGGCTTAGAACTTTTCCGGATAGTCTACACCGACGAGAAAAAGCCCGTCGGGCGGCGCCACCTGGCCGCAGGCGGCGCGGTCTTGCGCCGCGAGCGCTGCCTTGAGGTCGGCGGCGGTCCAGCCGCCGTCGCCGACGCGTTTCAGCGAACCGACCATGGAGCGCACCTGGTTGTGCAGGAAAGAGCGCGCCGAGGCCCTGACTTCGATCAGGTCGCCCTGGCGGCTTACATCGAGCCGCTCCAGCGTCCGCACCGGACTGTTGGCTTGGCATTGCGTCGAGCGGAAGGTGGTAAAGTCATGTCGGCCGAGCAGGACTTTCGCCGCTTCGTGCATGGCGTCCGCATCGAGCCGCTTCGGCACCCACCAGACCTTGCCCTTTTCCATCGCTGCAGGCGCGCGCCGGTTGAGGATGCGGTAGAGATAGTGCCGTCCGGTGGCCGAGAAACGGGCGTCGAACTCATTGGGGACAACCGTGGCCTGCAGGATGGCGATGCGCGCGCCTGCCGCCTGCAGGTGCGCGTTGACGGCGTCGCGCACCTTGTCGTTTGGCCATGCCTTGGCGAGGTCGACATGCGCCACCTGGGCGGTCGCATGCACGCCGGCGTCGGTGCGGCCGGCGGCGCGTATCCGCACCGCCTCACCGCAAAATTTCTCGATCGCCTGCTCTATCGCCTGCTGCACCGAAGGCTGATCCGCCTGGTGTTGCCAGCCGGCGAAGAGGCTGCCGTCATATTCGATATCGAGACGAAAACGCGGCATACACCCTTCGTTCAGGCGGCGAGTGCGGTAAAGGCCTGGGCGTAGACCAGTTTGCCTTTTTCGGGTGCGTCACCCCAGGCCAGCGCCTGCAGCGCTTCGCCCTGATATTCGCTCTCGAACTCTTCGGCCCGCGCATGATTGTAGCCGAAGCGGCCGTAATAGGCCGGATCGCCCAACACAACGGCGAGCGTCTCGCCGGCATCCCTGAGGCGGATATGCGCCTCGCGGATCAG
Organism: Mesorhizobium sp. P170090; assembly: GCF_057786115.1. NCBI lineage: Bacteria > Pseudomonadati > Pseudomonadota > Alphaproteobacteria > Hyphomicrobiales > Phyllobacteriaceae > Mesorhizobium > Mesorhizobium sp. P170090. The sequence goes on along the minus strand of NZ_JBYNWH010000001.1, from coordinate 923,464 downwards.
CGCACCGCCAATGCCCGAGCCGTGGAACGAAGGTTCCACCGCCAACGGCGCCAGCGCCACGGCTGCGAACTGCTTGCCGCCGTTCTGGACGAACAGCCTGGAAAACAGGATGTGGCCGACCACCTGGCCGTCTTCTTCCGCCACCAGTTCGACAACGGCGTCGCCGCCGGTGACCAGAGCGTCGACCAGCCCGGCCTCCGCCTGCTGGCCGAATGCGTGTTCCTCGACCAGGCGTATGGCCTCGCGGTCCCGCGGCGTCGCGCCGCGTATCGACATCATGCTCATGAGAACTTCATTCCTTTTTCGATCTTGGCCCCGCGCAGAAACTCCTTCGCGGCAGCAGGCTTTCCGCCCGCCCGTTGAACTTCGACCAGCCTGACCGCGCCCGACCCGCAGGCGACCGTCAGCCGGTCATCGAGAATTCCTCCCGACTCGCCCATGCTTTCAGAAAGCGTACCTTCAGAAAGCGTCGAGCGAAGCAGTTTCAGCCGTTCCGTGCGGCCGCCGATGTCGGCCTCGCACCAGGCGCCGGGGAATGGCGACAGCCCGCGAATGTGATTGTGGACCTCCGCAGCCGGGCGCGTCCAGTCCACACGTGTCTCCGACTTATCGATTTTCCTGGCGTAGGTCACCCCGTCAGCCGCCTGCAAAGTCGATGCCAGGGTATTTGTCTCCAATCGGGACAGCGCTTCCACCATCAGCGTGGCAGCAATATTCATCAAGCGGTCGTGCAGATCGCCGGCCGTCATATCGGGCTCTATGGCGCATTTTTCAACCAGTGCCACCGGACCGGTGTCCAGGCCCTCTTCCATGCGCATCACCATCATGCCGGTCTCGACGTCGCCGGCCATAATGGCGCGCTGGATGGGAGCTGCACCACGCCAACGCGGCAAAAGCGAGGCGTGGCCGTTGAGGCAGCCGAGGCGCGGAGCCTCCAGAATAGCCTTCGGCAACAGCAAACCATACGCGACGACGACCGCGACATCGGCACGCAACGCCTGGAAAGCAGCTTGCTCGGCCTCGCCCTTCAGCGACAGCGGCGTGCGCACTTCGATGCCCAGCCGCTCAGCCTCGCGCTGCACCGGCGACGGTGTCAGTTCCAGCCCGCGGCGGCCCGCGGCGCGCGGCGGCTGGGTGTAGACGGCTGCTATCTCGTGCCCGGCAATCGCGCGCAGCACCGGCACCGAAAACTCCGGCGTGCCCATGAAGATGACGCGAAGCGGCATCTTCCCTATCCCACCAGCTTGCCCGGCGCCTTGTCCTTGGCGAGCTTCTTGAACTTCTTGACCACCATGTCGCGCTTCAGCTTCGAGATGTGGTCGATGAACAGCACACCGTTGAGATGGTCGATCTCGTGCTGCAGGCAGGTCGCCATCAGGCCTTCGGCCTCGATCTCCCGCAGCTTGCCGTCGCGGTCGAGATATTTCACGCGCACCGAGGCGGGACGCTCGACCTCGGCGTAATAGTCCGGGATCGACAGGCAGCCTTCCTCGTAGACCGAGCGGGCGTCGGCGCTTTCGAGGATTTCGGGATTGATGAACACATGCGGCGCCGTTGGCTCGTCTTCCTTGGCGAGGTCGATGACCAGCATGCGCAGCGGCTCGCCGATCTGGATTGCGGCCAAGCCGATGCCCGGCGCATCATACATCGTCGCCAGCATGTCGTCGGCCAGTTTGCGCAAAGGCGCGTCGACGCGTTCGACTGGTTTGGAAACCTGGCGCAGGATGGGATCGGGAAGGATGATGAGCGGCTTGATCGACATGGCGCCTCACCTAAAACGTCGCAGGAGAAGCGTCAACCGGTGCGAATCGGTCTCGTTCACGTTTTGATCTGTGCCAGGTCTGCGAATCGGCTATGCTGGCGGGATGAACGACCTGAGCACCATCCTTTCCGAACCCGTTGCCCGGCTTGGCGCCACGACGATCACGCTCGGCCATGCACTGACCCTCGGCGCGCTGGTGTTTCTCGGCCTGTTCCTGGCGCTTGTCGTGGCGCTGTGGCGATCGGCCAAGGCGCGCACCATCGCCGCGGCGGAAGCCGCCGACCACGCCCGCGACGCCGAGGCGCGGATGGCCGGCATTTTGCAAAGCCAGGCCGAGATGCAGGGCCGCATGGGCGCCATCGCCGACGTGTTCGGCGCAAGGCAGGCCGAACTCAACCAGTCGATCGGCCAGCGCCTCGACGCCATGACCGGCAGGCTCGGTCAAACCATGACCGAACAGACCAAATCGACGCATGAGAGCCTCGCCAAACTGCAGGAACGGCTGGCGGTCATCGACACCGCGCAAGGCAACATCCAGTCGCTGGCCGGCCAGGTCGTGCAATTGCAGGCGATCCTGTCCAACAAGCAGACGCGCGGCGCCTTCGGCCAGTCGCGCATGGAGGCGATCGTCGCCGACGGCCTTCCGATGGGCGCCTACGAGTTCCAGGCAACGCTGTCAAACGGCAGCCGTCCCGACTGCCTGGTCAGGATGCCGAACGGTGCGCCGCAGCTTGCCATCGACGCCAAGTTTCCGCTGGAAGCCTGGAACGCCATCCGCGCCGCCGATGGCGCCGAACAACAGAAGATCGCGGCCCAGGCTTTCCGCCGCGACATCGAAATTCACGTCCGCGATATCTCGGAAAAATACCTGATCCAGGGCGAGACGCAGGACACCGCCTTCATGTTCGTGCCGTCGGAATCGGTGTTCGCCGAAATCCACGAGAATTTCGACGCCGTGGTCCAGAAGGCGCACCGGGCGCGTGTCATCATCGTCTCACCGTCGCTTTTGATGCTGTCGATCCAGGTCATCCAGGCCATCCTCAAGGACGCCCGCATGCGCGAACAGGCGCATCTGATCCAGGGCGAGGTGATCCGGCTGATGGAAGACGTCGCGCGCGTCGACGAACGCGTGCGCCGGTTGCAGACGCATTTTGGCCAGTCGGCCAAGGATATCGACGAGATACTGGTGTCGACGTCGAAGGTGACCAAGCGCGGCCAAAAGATCGAAGCGCTGGAGTTTGGCGAAAGCGAAGCCGAAGTGCGCGGTGGCGGACCCGCCAAGGCCGAAGCCGGGGTGCGGGTGGCGGATTCCAAGACGGGGCAGCTCAGGCTACGTGTCGTCGAAGGCGACGATTAAAGCGCGTCGCGCTGAACGGATTCATACGACGCGCTTTAAAAGTCTTTGTTTTGATGCATGTCGTTGTCCCAGAACCGCGGCACACTTCTGGGCGCCATGCATTAGACCGTAGCCACGATCACGTGCGCCTGGATCTTGGCCGCAACCTCGCCGCTGCCGTGTCTGGCTGCAATCACGGACGCGGCGTGATCGGTTGCGGCTTCCAGTTTTCCTCTGGCCTCGATTTCGTTGCGAAGCGGAGTTCCCTGGCAATAGGCAACCGCCGGAAGGCGCGGCGAGGAGGCACGGCTTTGTTCGGCCCTCGTGTCGATCACCACACGGGAGAAACCTGCGGCTTCCAACTCGCCGCGGATCAATGCAATGTCATTGTAGCCGTGCGGCGTGCGGGCGAGAAAGCGGGGCGGATCGTTCGGAAAAATCTCCGCAAGAGCATTCGTCACATCATTGGCGAATACATTGTCTTCGATGCGATCCCACACGTTGAACAGGAAATGGCCGCCGGTCTTCAGGACCCGCTTTGCTTCGCGATAGCCGGCGGCTCGGTCGGGAAAGAACATCGCGCCGAACTGACAGCAAACGAGATCGAAAGCCGCATCTTCGAACGGCAGCGCCAGAGCATCCGCCTGACGCCAATGTATACGACTGTCGGGAGCTTGTCGCGAGGCCGCGTAGTCGAGCATAGGCTGGTTGAGGTCGGTCACGACATAGCTTACGCCGGGAGACAGTTTTGGAGCCAATGCGCGGGTGACAACGCCGGTGCCGGCGGCGACTTCCAGGACGGCGCCGGGCGACAAGGACGCTGCCCGTCGTGCCAAATCCGCGGCGAACGGCTCGAAGATCAGCGGCACCATGTAGCGGTCGTAGTTTTCCGGAATCGAGCCGGCAAACACTTTGTCCGTTTCCGACATTGCTATCCCCCGCCATCCGTTTGATGGCTAGCCTAGCACATTATTGGCTGGTTTGGGCCGCGTTTAACCGGGAGGCAGGTGCTACTGCGCCTCTACGATGCTTACGCCCTCGAAATCCGGAAGCCAGTGCAGGGCCGATCGGTGCCATTTCTGTTGGGTCGGAACGAGATCCTCGCGTTGCCGCGCGGTCCCCGCCCTGATCCCATAGACCTTCGGCCCGTCGCCAACCGACGTTGCGTAAAGATGCGAACCGCAGTCGCCGCAGAACGCCTGGGCACGCTTGGCGCCGCTCGATCCCGTCTTGATATAAACCTTCGGTGTGCCCTTTGTGATCCTATAATGATCCTCAGGCGCGGGAACAGTGACACGAAAGGCGGTACCGGTCAGTTGCTGGCAGTCGGTGCAATGACAGATAGAGGTCTTTTCCGGGTCGACGTCTGCTTCATAAGTTATGGCGCCGCAATGGCACCCACCATCGATTTTCATGGTTGATTCTCCGAAATCCGTCGGGTGATCTTAGCGGGACCAGGCGACGGGGCCAACGGTGGACTGCTGGTCCAGAACGAGTCCGACGCCGCCTCGACCTGCTTGCGCCGGTGCTCCCAGGTTCCGGTCGTCTGCGGCTTGACGAACAGTCTGGTGATCTCCGGTATTTCTTTTTTCAAGAGCGCCTCGATGCGCTCGACACAGGCTTCGATCTCAGGCGCCGTCAGATGGTCCTCGAATTCGATGCTCAGCCCAGCGACGATCTGTTGCGGGCCGAGATGGACGGTGAGAACGCCGTTGGCCCGCTGCACCGCCGGATCCTGCTGGGCGATGGCCAGCACCTTGGCCTGCACTTCCGGCGACGCCGGCTCACCGATGAGCAATCCCTTGCTTTCGCGCGCCAGAAAGATGGCGGTGGCGCCGAGGATCATCGCGATGCCGATCGAGGCGACGCCGTCGAGTTCGGGCATGTCGAGGAGTTCGGCCGCCAATATGCCGGCGAAGGCGACGAACAGACCGAGCAGGGCGGCGCTGTCCTCGAACAGGATCGTGTAGACGCTCGGATCCTTGCTCGATTGCACAGCCTGCAGCCAGCCTTGCTTGCCCTTCTGCTGGCGGAACTCCTTCAGCGCCACGTACCAGGAGCTGCCCTCGAACAGCATTGAGAGGCCCAGCACAATGTAGTTGATTTTGGGATTGGCGACCGGCTCAGGCGCCATGATGTGGACGACGCCTTCATAGAAGGACACGCCGGCGCCGAGCGCAAAGACGAGCAGGGCGACAATGAAGCTCCAGAAATAAAGCTCGCGGCCATGGCCGAGCGGATGCGTGCGGTCCGGCGGACGGGCGGCGCGGTGCATGCCGTAGAGCAGCAGCCCGCCATTGCCGGTATCCACCAGCGAGTGCACGCCTTCCGACAGCATCGCCGAGCTGCCGGTGAAGAAGGCGGCGACGAATTTGGTCACAGCAATAGCGAGATTACCGGCGAGCGCCGCGTAGATGACCGTCTTCGACCCGCCATGTGCTGCCATGCTGTCCCTCCAAGGAACCTGATGTAACGCCCCTGAGCTCCACAGGCATCACAACGCACGAATCGCCCGGTCGTTCAGGGTCTTGTAGGCCAGCTTGCGGAAACACGCCCCTATTCGATGATCTCGTCCGTCCACACCTTGAAACCAGCCAGCGTGCCCGGTCCGAAGATGTGGGTCAGCGGCACGTCGGCGGCGTCGCGACCCGACGCGATCAGGATGCGGCCGATGCGCGGCGAATTGTTGCGTGGATCGAAGACATGCCAGCGGCCGCCGAGATAGACCTCCATCCAGGCTGCGAAATCCATGCTCGCCCAAGGTTTGGGCAGGCCGATGTCGCTGATGTAGCCGGTGCAGTAGCGGGTCGGGATGTTGAGCGCACGGCAGAAGGTGACCGCAAGGTGGGCAAAGTCGCGGCAGACGCCGCTTTGCTCGCGATAGGCTTCGGCCGCGGTGCGCGTCGGTCGGGCATTGCCGTAGCTGAAGACGATGTGGTTGTGGACGAAATCACAGACCGCCTGGACGCGGGCAATACCGAGCGGAGTGTGCCCGAACAGCCGCCAGGCTTCGCTGGCCAGCAGATCGCTCTCGCAAAAGCGGCTGGGCAACAGGAACAGCAATGTGTCCGACGGCAGGTCGCGCACCTCATGCTGCCAGGCCATCAGGTCGCCCATCTCGAAGGTACCGGGGTCGCGGATTACCGAATCGGTGCCGAAGGTGAAGCGTCCGGGCGGGGCGACGAAACGGTTGCACCAATTGCCGAAACTGTCGCGGTAGCTCTGGATCGGCACCGGCGGGTTGGAGGTCAGGAAATCCGGGCGCTCGAGATCGGAGGCCCTGGAGTAGTGGACGTTGAGCATCGCGATGAGCGGCGTTTCCTGCGGAAAATCGAAACTCATCTCGCTGCCGATGCGGATTCGCATTGTCGTCCTGACCGCACTGCCTGATCATCGCCGGGCGAAGGCATGGCCGATGCTGCAGTGCGAAGGCAACCATGGCACGGACCGGAATGGTTTACGAGCAAATTAGAAACCGGTTGAAAGCGGCCCGACGGCGCCGGCGACAGACGCCCGCCCCCTTGCAGTCCGGCGTTTCTCTTGTTTCACTTGGCCTCCCAGCAACTGGAGGAACGAATCATGGCTAAAGGTGCGATGAAGGCGGGCAAGGAAGCTCGGAAGCCGAAAAAAGACGCCAAGAAGCCCGCAGCGGCTCCGGCACTCAAGGCGCCGCCCGTGAAGGCGATGAGGCTCAAGGAAAAGTAAGCCCGCCTTAGGTCGTCAATATCTTGGGACGGCTGAGATCCGGGCAAACCGTTTCGGCGCAGATTTTGACACCGGCGGCATGAACGATGCGGCCGGTGTTTTTGTTGATCGCACCGGCGCAGCCGCTTGTGTCGAAGCGGCGAGGACGACCTCGCGCCTTTCTCAAAAATCCGGCCGGGACGCCCCGCCATCCTCATGGAAGGAGTGCATCCCGATGTCGTGGATTTTTCTGTTCTTCGCTGGTCTGTTCGAAATCGGCTGGGCGATCGGCCTCAAATACACCGACGGCTTCTCGAAGCCGCTGCCGACGGTGCTCACCGTCGCCTCGATGATCATCAGCCTGGGGTTGCTCGGCCTAGCGCTCAAGATGCTGCCTGTCGGGACGGCCTATGCGGTGTGGACCGGCATCGGCACGGTCGGCACGGCGCTGCTTGGCATCTGGCTGCTGGGCGAGCCTGCGACGGCCATCCGGCTCGCCTGCATTGCGCTCATCGTCTGCGGCATTATGGGGCTGAAGCTCGCCGCCTGAGCAAAGCAACCAAGGAAATCGACGCACAAACACATTCAGGGCCGCTTGAAGGCGACCCTGATGTCCGATCGTTTCGATCGAAGCGTTAGCGGGCGGAGAAGCCCGGAGGCGTCCTGCCGGTACGCTGCTTGCGCGCCGCATAGCGTGCGTCGCGCTTGGCCTTGCGTTCGGCTTCGTCGGCCAGCAAACGGGCGATGCGCTCGTTTTCTTCGGCTTCCTTGATCTTCGCTTCAGCCTGCGCTGCCTCTTCGGCCGCAATACGCGCCGCTTCGGCTGCTGCCTCGCGCTCGGCCTTCTCGACCGCCTCGCGTGCCAGCTTTTCCTGCTTCAGCCTGGCCTTTTCGGCCTCGCGTATCTCGCGAGCCTCAAGAATCGCCTTGCGTTCGGCCTGTTTGGCCAGAACCGCAGGATCATCAGCCGCCGGCTTTGACTTGAAGCGCTCCAGAAGCGCCTTCTTTGCCTCGTTCGCGGCATTGCGCCGCTCGAAAATGTCTTTTTCCCTGTAGATAGCCAAGTCCACTTCCCTGAAGTCAATTCGCGACGCTTACATACGCGCGAAAACCGAGAGTTCAAGCGCCAAAACGGTATGCCAGCCATGAAAGTTTATGCTGTTGCAGCCGGGAGACGCGTTTCCCCTGAAACAAAGCCGGCCGAAACCGACATGCACTGTTCACCATCCGCCCCTCTGGCGGCCGGGGCGGCTCGCCGCTACCTCTAGCGGCAAATCAGAACATTTGGATGACATGCCATGGAACTCGGTCTCTACACTTTCGCCGACGTCAGCCCGGAGCCCGGCCCCGGCGCGATCGGCCCGCATCAGCGACTACGCAATCTGATCGAGGAGGTCGAGCTGGCCGACCAGGTCGGCCTCGACGTCTTTGGTCTGGGCGAACATCACCGCCCCGACTATGCCGCGTCCGCGCCGGTGGTGGCGCTGGCCGCTGCCGCCGAACGCACCAAGCGCATCAAGCTGACCAGCGCGGTCACCGTGCTGTCCTCCGATGATCCGGTGCGTGTCTTCCAGCAGTTCGCAACGCTCGACCTTTTGTCGGGCGGCCGGGCCGAGATCATGGCCGGGCGCGGCTCGTTCATCGAATCCTTCCCGCTGTTCGGCTACAATCTCGAGGACTATGACGAGCTGTTCGCCGAAAAGCTCGACCTGCTGCTGGCCATACGCGACAGCGTCAAGGTCACCTGGTCCGGCAATCTGCGCGCGCCCATCAACGACCGCGGCGTCTATCCGCGGCCGCTGCAGGACAAATTGCCGATCTGGATCGCAATAGGTGGAACGCCGCAGTCTGCGGCCCGCGCGGGGGTGCTCGGCCTGCCGCTGGCGCTGGCCGTCATCGGCGGCGAGCCGGCGCGGTTTGCACCGCTGTTCGACATTTATCGCGATGCCGCCAGGCGGGCCGGTACCGACCCCTCGGGCCTTGCCACCAGCATCAATGTGCACGGCTTCATCGCCGGGACCACTGAACAGGCGGCCGACGATTTCTACGGCCCGCAGGCCGAAGTGATGAACCGCATCGGCCGCGAGCGCGGCTGGGGCCCGACCTCGCGGGCGCATTTCGATCAGTCGCGTGGTCCGAACGGCGCGCTGTTCGTCGGTAATCCGGAGCAGGTGGCGGAAAAGATCGTCGCCCAGCACAAGATCTTCAACAATGACCGCTTCCTGCTGCAGATGGCGATCGGCGCCATGCCGCACGCCAAGATCATGAAGGCGATCGAACTTTACGGCACCAAGGTGGCGCCGATCGTGCGCAAGGAGACCGCCAAGCCCGGCGTCGCCGTCGCAGCGCCAGCCGCCTGAGCGACGGGCGGCCCGGATTGAGGGCCTTGCCGGCTAACGGAACCTTGGGCTTGCAGAGGCGTTTCCGTCAGGGGAATGCACCAATTGCGGTGCGCCGCTGAGGGAAAATCATGAAAGCCGAACCCGCCGCTTTGGGTGCTGGCCTTGCCGAAACCGAAGAGGCGAGAGTTGTGGCGCGTGCCGACACGCATCTGATGCGTTCGCTGCTCATCGGGATCTTCCTGTTCATGGCCATCTACGCGCTGTATTTCGCGCGTGCTTTCTTCATGCCGGTCATCCTCGCCTTCCTGCTGACGCTGACGCTGACACCAATCGTGCGCTTCCTGCGCAAGCGCGGCATTCCGGAAGTGGTTTCGGCGACAATGTTGGTCGTGCTGTCGATCTGCGTCTTCGGCGTTGCCGGCTATCTGCTCAGCGGCCCGGTCATCGACCTTCTCAACAACACCTCGTCGATCGGCCAACAACTTACCGAACGGCTGGCGCAATTACGGCGTCCGCTCGAGAGGATCATGCAGATCTCGCATCAGATCGAACAGATGACGGAGACCTCGCAGGAGCCGGGCATCCAGAAGGTGGCGATGGCACAGTCCGGCGTCCTGTCGGCCGCCGCCAGCAACGTCCTGTCGGCGGGGACAAGCCTGACCATCATCTTCGTGCTGTCGCTGTTCCTGCTGGCGTCAGGCACGATGTTCTATGAGAAGATCATCCAGTCCTTCGCCAGCCTCAGTGAGAAGAAGCGGGCCTTGCGCGTCGTCTATGACGTCGAGCGCGAAATCTCGCATTATCTGCTCACCGTCACCGTCATCAATGCCGGTCTCGGCGCGGTTATCGGCCTTGGCCTGTGGGCGCTCGGCATGCCCAACCCGCTCGTCTGGGGAACGATGGCGGCGCTGCTCAACTTCCTGCCCTATGTCGGCGCGCTGATCACCATCGTGCTGGTCAGCGTCATTGCGATGATCAGCTTCGACTCGATCACCTACGCCCTTTTGGCGCCGGGCTTCGTGCTTTTGTGCGACATCGTCGAAGGCCAGTTCGTTACGCCGATGGTTGTCGGCCGACGCCTCGAGATCAACGCCGTGGCGATCTTCATCGCCATCGCCTTCTGGTCCTGGCTTTGGGGCTTTGTCGGCGCGCTGATGGCGGTGCCGCTGTTGGTCGTCGTCAAAGTGTTCTGCGATCATTTCGATGGCCTCAGCCATGTCGGCAATTTTCTCGCCGCACAGCAGACGGCCGTGGTGGAGGAAGAAGCGGCCGAAGAGAACGGAAAGGCAGCGGCATAAGCTTGCCGCGCCTGCCCGTCATCGCGCATTTGTTGTCTTCAGGCGGAGTGCCTATATCGAGCCGGTCAAGCCGGACCCTGCGATGAAAGATGCCTCCTTCGACCTCGATTCCTATTTCGACCGCATCGGCTATCGCGGCCCGATCGATGCTCCGCTCGGCACGCTGAGCGCGCCGCATCGCCAGCGTCCGCAGGCGATCCCGTTCGAGAATATGGACCCGTTGCTTGGCACCAGCTCGACATCGTCATTCCCGACCGCGCCTTCGAAACCAGGGTCAGGCAGTTGAACATCGTAAAGGCTTGAGGCCCATGACCGCACTTTCCGTTCTCGACCTGTCGCCGATCGTCGAAGGCAGCGACGCCTCGCAATCGCTGGCAAATTCGCTCGACCTGGCCCGCCATGCCGAGCGGCTCGGCTACAGGCGCTACTGGCTGGCCGAGCACCACAACATGCCGGGCATCGCCAGCGCGGCGACCGCCGTCGTCATCGCCCATGTCGCCGGCGGCACCAAGACCATCCGCGTCGGCGCCGGTGGCATCATGCTGCCCAACCATGCGCCGCTGGTGATTGCCGAGCAGTTCGGCACGCTGGCGGCACTGCACCCCGGCCGCATCGACCTCGGCCTCGGCCGCGCGCCCGGCACCGATATGGGAACAGCGCGCGCGCTGCGCCGCAATCTCGAGGCGTCAGACAATTTCCCCCAGGATGTCGTCGAGCTGATGGGCTATTTCCAGCCGGCCGCGGAAGGCCAGCGTATCCACGCCGTGCCCGGCGAAGGCCAGAAGGTGCCGGTCTGGATCCTCGGTTCCAGCCTCTATGGCGCGCAGCTCGCCGCCATGCTCGGCCTGCCCTATGCCTTCGCCTCGCATTTCGCGCCGGCCGAACTGGACCATGCGCTGGAGATCTACCGTTCGCGCTTCCAGCCTTCGGAACAGCTGGACAAGCCCTATGTCATGCTCGGCCTCAACGTTTTCGCCGCACCGACCGATGGAGAGGCAAAACTGCTGTTCACCTCGCTCCAGCAGGCCTTCGTCAATCTGCGCACCGGGCGGGCCGGCCGCCTGCCGCCGCCGGTCGAGGGCTATGACCAGACGCTCGAGCCGATGGCAAAAACCATGATTTCGCAGGCGCTGTCCTGCGCCGTCGTCGGCTCTCCCGAAACCGTCCGGCAAGGCATAGACGCGTTCGTGCGCCGCACCGGCGCAGACGAGCTGATGGTGACCGCGCAGATCTTCGACCATGCGGCACGCGTGCGCTCGTTCGAAATCCTGGCCGAGGCGCATAAATCGCTGTCGCAGGCCGCGTGACGCTTTTGCCTGTGTCTGCTGTGGGCAGGCGCCTTCCTCAGCCAGGAGCCGCCTCTCTCACGCATAGGTGACGTTTTCTTGTGGTTTCGAAGCCCTGACTGGGCGCTTCGCCGGGGGATCGCGCAGATCCTGGGGTTTTGAGCGCGGTTGGAGCACATCCGGGCCGCTGGGCGGCTGTTCAAAGGCGCCAAGTGCGGCGCGGTGGATGCCATGCGCAGAATGCTTGCGCCCGATGCCGCCTGTTCTTATATACGCGCCAAGCCGCCCAGTGCCGGAATGCCGGTTGCCGGAGCGGAATTTCTTGTGAACAGGGGCTTTCGTCGGAACGCCTTAAGGGTCCTGAGAGCCTGCTTAGCGGAGAGACTAGAAAAATGGCAAAAGTAATCGGTATCGATCTCGGCACCACCAACTCCTGCATCGCCATCATGGATGGCAAGGAGCCCAAGGTCATTGAAAATGCGGAAGGCGCGCGCACGACGCCTTCCATCGTCGCCATCTCGGGCGACGGCGAACGTCTCGTCGGCCAGCCGGCCAAGCGCCAGGCGGTCACCAATCCTGAAAACACCATCTTCGCGGTCAAGCGCCTGATCGGCCGCCGCTATGACGACCCGGTGACGGAGAAGGACAAGAAGCTTGTCCCCTACAAGATCGTCAAGGGCGACAATGGCGATGCCTGGGTCGAGGCCGGCGGCAAGAAGCAGTCGCCCAGCCAGATCTCGGCCATGATCCTGCAGAAGATGAAGGAAACGGCGGAGGCCTATCTCGGCGAGAAGGTCGAGAAGGCGGTCATCACCGTTCCGGCCTATTTCAATGACGCCCAGCGCCAGGCCACCAAGGACGCCGGCAAGATCGCCGGCCTTGAGGTGCTGCGCATCATCAACGAGCCGACGGCTGCAGCACTTGCCTACGGCCTCGACAAGAAGGATGGCAAGACCATTGCCGTCTATGACCTTGGCGGCGGCACGTTCGACATTTCGGTGCTCGAAATCGGCGACGGCGTGTTCGAAGTGAAGTCGACCAATGGCGACACCTTCCTCGGCGGCGAGGATTTCGACATGCGTCTCGTCGAATACCTGGCGGCCGAGTTCAAGAAGGAACAGGGCATCGACCTGAAGAACGACAAGCTTGCGCTGCAGCGCCTCAAGGAGGCGGCTGAAAAGGCCAAGATCGAGCTGTCGTCGACGACGCAGACGGAAATCAACCTGCCCTTCATCACCGCCGACGCGACCGGCCCCAAGCACCTGACGCTGAAGCTGACCCGTGCCAAGTTCGAGCAGCTGGTCGACGATCTCGTCCAGCGCACCATCGAGCCCTGCAAGGCGGCGCTCAAGGATGCCGGGCTGAAGGCTGGCGAGATCGACGAAGTGGTCCTGGTCGGCGGCATGACCCGCATGCCCAAGATCCAGGAGATCGTGAAGCAGTTCTTCGGCAAGGAGCCGCACAAGGGCGTCAACCCGGATGAAGTCGTCGCTTTGGGCGCCGCCATCCAGGCCGGCGTGCTGCAGGGCGACGTGAAGGACGTGCTGCTGCTCGACGTGACGCCGCTGTCGCTCGGCATCGAGACGCTGGGTGGCGTGTTCACCCGCCTGATCGAACGCAACACGACCATCCCGACCAAGAAGAGCCAGGTGTTCTCGACCGCTGAAGACAGTCAGTCGGCCGTGACCATCCGCGTCTTCCAGGGCGAGCGTGAAATGGCTGCCGACAACAAGGCGCTCGGCCAGTTCGACCTGGTCGGCATTCCGCCGGCGCCGCGCGGCGTGCCGCAGATCGAGGTCACTTTCGACATCGACGCCAACGGCATCGTCAACGTTTCGGCCAAGGACAAGGGCACCGGCAAGGAGCACCAGATCCGCATCCAGGCCTCTGGTGGCCTTTCGGACGCCGACATCGAGAAGATGGTCAAGGACGCCGAAGCCAATGCCGAGACCGACAAGCAGCGGCGTGCTTTGGTCGAGGCCCGCAACCAGGCCGAGGCGCTGGTGCACTCCTCCGAGAAGTCGCTGAAGGAATATGGCGACAAGGTTTCGGAAACCGAGCGCACGGCGATATCGGAGGCTATCACGGCGCTGAAGGCTGCTGCCGAAGGCGACGATGCCGCCGACATCGAGGCCAAGTCGCAGACGCTTGCCGAAGCATCCATGAAGCTCGGCCAGGCCATGTACGAAGCTTCGCAGAAGGAAGCGGCGGAAGCCGACGCCAAGGCGGACGCGGCCAAGGATAGCGACGTGGTCGACGCCGATTTCGAGGAAATCGACGAAAACGACGAGAAGAAGAAGTCGGCCTGACCGGTTGACGGCAAATAAAGCGGAAAGCCCGGCGCAAAGCCGGGCTTTTTTGCAACCCTCGCTGAAAAAGTGCGGGCCTTGCCGAAAAAGTCACTGAAAAACACAGGCACAAGCGCGCCGGCCCTAGCATCCGGGCATCACCGCTCCTAAATCGAGACAACGTGCCGGCAAACGACGCAACATGCATCAAGACGTTGAGCATCCGGACTGCGGGAAAAGATGAAAGCTGATTTCTACGAGACGCTGGGCGTGCAAAAGGGCGCCGACGAGAAGGAGCTCAAGAGCGCTTTCCGCAAGCTGGCCATGCAGTTCCATCCCGACCGCAATCCCGGCGATCACTCCTGCGAGCACAAGTTCAAGGAAATCAACGAAGCCTACGAAACGCTGAAGGACCCGCAGAAGCGCGCGGCCTATGACCGTTTCGGTCACGCCGCCTTCGAGCAGGGCGGCATGAATGGCGGCGCGCAAGGTTTTGGCGCCGGCGGCTTCGCCGACATTTTCGAGGATATTTTCGGCGACATGATGGGCGGGCGCCAGCGCCGCTCGTCGGGCGGCCGCGAGCGTGGCGCCGATTTGCGCTACAATATGGAAATCACGCTGGAAGAAGCGTTTGCCGGCAAGACCGCGCAAATCCGCGTGCCGGCCTCGATCTCATGCACGGAATGCTCCGGGACCGGCGCCAAGCCCGGCACCCAGCCGGTGACCTGCTCGATGTGCCATGGCCACGGCAAGGTACGAGCGACACAAGGCTTCTTCTCGATCGAGCGTACCTGCCCGCAATGCCAAGGCCGCGGCCAGACGATCAAGGACCCGTGCCCGAAATGCGCCGGCCAGGGCCGCGTCACCGAGGAACGCTCGCTGTCGGTCAATATCCCGGCCGGCATCGAGGACGGCACCCGCATCCGGCTTGCCAATGAGGGCGAGGCGGGCCTGCGCGGCGGCCCATCGGGCGACCTCTATATTTTCCTGGCGGTGAAGCCGCATGAATTCTTCCAGCGCGACGGCGCCGATCTCTACTGCAAGGTGCCGATATCGATGACGACGGCCGCCCTTGGCGGCTCGTTCGAGGTGACGACGCTGGACGGCAGCCAGACCAAGGTGAAAGTGACCGAAGGCACGCAGAACGGCCGCCAGTTCCGCCTCAAGGGCAAGGGCATGCCGGTGCTGCGCCAGCCCAATGTCGGCGACCTCTACATCCAGACCGCGGTCGAAACGCCGCAAAACCTGTCGCGCCGCCAGCGCGAGTTGCTGGAAGAGTTCGAGCAGCTGTCGTCGAAGGACAATTCGCCCCAGTCGAGCGGCTTTTTCGCCCGCATGAAGGACTTTTTCGAATCCTTCGGCGAGCACTGAACCCAAACCAAGGCCGCCACGCTTCCCGAACGTCATCAACATCTTATGCCAGATCGCGCCTTGCCTTGGACCTGTTAGCTGCTAAGTAGCGTTCGGGGAGTGTTGAGGAGAACTTGCATGGCACGTGGTCCGGGATTGCGGAAGGCGCTGGCGGAAAAGTTCGACGACGAACTCAAATTCTTCAAAGGCTGGATCGACAAGCCGAAGTCGGTCGGTTCGATCGTGCCGACAAGCTCCGTCACCGCCCGCAAGATGGCTTCCATCGTCAATCCGAAGTCCGGCCTGCCGGTGCTTGAAGTCGGCCCCGGCACAGGCGTCATCACCCGTGCAATCCTCGCCCAGGGCGTTAAGCCCGAAAACCTCTACGCGGTCGAATATTCCACCGATTTCGTGCGCCATCTGCGCCAGCTCTATCCCGGCGTCAACGTCATCGAGGGCGATGCCTTCAATCTCAACGCCACGCTTGGCGAGAAGAGCGGGATGGTTTTCGATTCCGTCGTCTCCGGCGTGCCGCTGCTCAATTTCCCGGTCGCACAGCGGATCGCCTATATTGAAAGCCTGCTAGACCGCATCCCGGTTGGACGGCCGATCGTGCAGCTGACCTATGGGCCGTTGTCGCCGATCCCGCCCGGCCGCGGCAATTACACGGTCAAGCATTTCGACTTCATCTTCCGCAACATCCCGCCGACGCAGCTGTGGATCTACCGGCGGGAAGCGCATTAGCTTGGTATCGAGGGCGGGAGAAGTCTCTGGCGCCTTATAGAGGATCGACGCTCCAGAAAGGATCCACATCCTTGACTGTTATCCGCCTCGCAAACTCGTGGCGACTTCTCTGATCGCCGCGCACATGGCCCGCACGGCCGTTGCTTCGGCGCTGCTGGAGAGCAGAAGCAGCAGAGGCCGACGCGCACGCGGCTCAAGAGGACGCCTCGCGACGGTTCGCTGCCAATCGGCCGGAAACGCCAGGCCTGGCGCAATCGACAAACCGCGCCCGGCCCCGACCAGAGCAAGCAGCGCCGCCATATCGCTCGCCGACAGGATGATAACTGGCGCAACGCCAAAATCCTGGAACAATTCGGCAAGCATTGGTCCGCAGCCGCCGCTCGACATGATGAATGGCTGGCCGTCGAGAGCGCGGATCGGAAATGACCCGCCTTGGACTGAGTTCTTTTGCGATGACGCCACAAAGAGTTCGTCGTCGACAAGTTCCTCGGCTTGGCAATTGCCGGCGATGTAGGACAGTCCAATATCGGCGGCACCGCGATCGACCCACTCCGCCACCTCGGTATCCGTGCCCAAGAGCAGTTCGACAGCAAGCTCCGGGTGCCGGACGGAAGTAATGTTCAACGCATATGGAGCAATCTTTACCGAGGCGCTGCTGACCAGCGCGAGTCGTACTCTGCCTTTGATGGAGTGTTCCCGTAGGCCGACAAGACGGCCTAAAGCATGCAAAGCGGCGCGCGCCGCGTCCAAAGCCGCCTCGCCGGTTGCGGTGAAAGCGACACCGCGCCGATCACGTATGACGAGGGGCGCGCCAACGATCTCCTCCAGCGCCTTCATTGCATGGCTTATGGCCGATTGAGAAAGACAGAGCCGCTCGGCGGTTTTGGTGAAGCTGCGCGTCTCGCTGAGCGATGTCAGGACGCGCACCATCGTGATGTTGATATTAGCTTTGTTCATGGCTGCCGAAATATCTTTCATTTCGCTCATATTAAAGAGCGCTGTAGGTTTTGTGAAGGTGAGGGAAACGACCCTCGAAATCGGCGAGCGGCTTTCCTGGCCTCTCCGGCATGCAGGCGTGCGGTACGACGAGACTGAAACTGGAGTATCGCATGAGCTACCTTCCGCAATTCTTGACCCTTGCTTCGGTCTTCCTGCTCGGCGCCATGAGCCCAGGACCCGATTTTGTAGCCGTGACTTCCCATGCGCTGATCAGCCGTCGCGCGGGGTTCCATGTGGCGCTTGGCATTGCCGCAGCGATCATGGTGTGGGCGGCTCTCGCGATGTGTGGCCTGGGCCTCGTACTGACGCAGATTGCATGGGCTCACCTTGCCGTCCGGATCGCCGGTGCCGTGTATCTCGGTTACCTGGGCAGCAAGATCCTTTTGTCGGCTTGGCAGGCGCGGCCACCGCTGGCCGTCGGTGGCGCAGAGACTACGGCTCCTTGGCGAAGCGGATTCGTTGTCGGAATTACAAATCCGAAGACGGCCGCGTTCTTCGCGAGCCTGTTCATATCGGTATTGCCGATGCAGGCTCCGATCTGGGTCCAGGCAGTGTCGCTGGCCATAATCGGGCTGGTCGCGATGGCGTGGTTTGGGCTTGTCGCGCTAATGTTCTCCACAAGAAAGGTTCGGTCGGTATATGGCAGCGTCCGCAGGCCGATAGATGCCTTGCTCGGAGTTGCACTCATCGCGCTGAGTGCAAGAATTGCGGTCACCCACTAGCAATAGCCCAGCTGCTCGGCACACCTTCGCGCGCTTGCCCCCCGATCGTTTCCGTTTTTTGAGCCAGTGCGTTGATTTGCGCAGCCTCTGGCTGTACCTGTCCGGGAACAAGAGTGGCCAATGGCTGTGATCGCGAAAATCCTCGTCTTCGCCGGCTCGGTGCGCAGCGGCGCCTTCAGCGGCAGGACCGCCGATGTGGCGCAGAAGGAGCTGGCCATGCAAGGCGCCGAGGTGACGCGCATTTCGCTGGCCGACTATCCGCTGCCGATCATCGACGAGGACCTCGAAAAGGAAAAAGGCGTTCCCGACAACGCCGTGAAGCTCGGCCGGCTGATCGCCGCCCATGACGGGCTGCTGATCGCGACGCCGGAATATAATGGCTCGATCCCGCCACTGCTCAAGAACACGATCGACTGGGTAAGCCGGGTGCGCCTCGATGGCGGCTGGCCGGTGAGGCCATTTGTCGGCAAGGTCGCCGGCCTGTGCTCGTCTTCGAACGGACATTTCGCCGGGATCCGCTGCATCAACCATCTGCGCGCCGTGCTGGTGCGCTGCCAGCTGGAGATGGTGACGCCGGAATGCTCGGTATCCGATGGCGGCAGTGCCTTCGACGGCGACGGCAATTTCAGGGATGATAGACTGACCAAATCGATGGAGCACCTATGCCGCACGCTGATCGAAACCTCGCGCATGCTGTCGACCCGGACCGGGGCATGATTTCCACAGCCATGCAGGCCCATACGATGAGAGACAGGCTGATCGTCGGCCTCGACGTGCCGACGGTGAAAGAGGCCGAACAGGCGGTGCGCGAACTCGACGGCGTCGTCTCCTTCTACAAGATCGGCTATCAGTTGGCCTTCGCCGGCGGGCTCGACTTCGCCAGGGAGTTGGCCAGCGGCGGCACGAAGATCTTCCTCGACATGAAGCTGCTCGACATCGACCACACGGTGGCGAAGGGTGTCGAGAACATCGTGCGCATGGGCATGACCATGCTGACCATCCACGCCTATCCCAAGGCGATGCGAGCCGCGGTGGAGGCCGCCAGGGGCAGCGACCTCTGCCTGCTGGCGGTCAGCGTGCTGACCTCGATGGACGAGCAGGACGTGATCGACGCCGGCTATGAATACGACCCTCACACGCTGGTGCTGAGACGCGCCGAACAGGCGTTGCATGCCGGCATGGGCGGCGTCGTCTGCTCGGCCGAGGAGGCGGAAGCGGTGCGCCGCATCGTCGGACCCGACCTGGCGGTGGTGACACCGGGGATACGGCCCAAGGGCAGCGACCATGGCGACCAGAAACGCGTGGTGACGCCCGGCCAGGCGATCCGCAACGGCTCCAGCCATCTTGTTGTGGGCCGGCCAATCGTGGCGGCAAGCGACAGGCGCGCGGCGGCGGAAGCCATACTGGAAGAGATGCGCGCCGCGTAACGAGGAGAAGAAAATGCCCAAGGGATACTGGATAGCCCGCGTCGATGTGCGCGACGCCGAAGGCTACAAGGACTATGTCGCTGCCGCCAAGCTCGCTTTCGACCGTTTCGACGTGAAGTTCCTTGCCCGTGGCGGTGAGCATGAAAAGGCCGAGGGGCCTGGCCGCGCCCGCAATGTCATTATCGAGTTCGAATCGCTCAGCGCGGCGCACGATTGCTACCACTCGCCGGAGTACCAGCGCGCCGTGGCCATCCGTCAGAAAGTAGCCGATGGCGAGATCGTGCTGGTCGAGGGTATCTGACGCGCGAAGCTGCTCTGCTCAGTGCGGCGCTTCCTCCTGCGCCAGCACCTCCAGTTGATGGCGGTGCCCCGACAGCTCATAGCCGACAACGGTGACGGCCGGCGCTAGCGTGAGTAAGATGAGGCAGACCGCCATGTCGACGCCGGCAAGGGCGGCGATGATGGCAAGTGCGACGACCGCAGCCGTTCCCGCCAGCAGCCAGACATGGAGGGGATCGAAGCGCTGGACGAGATAATAATACAGCGCGTAGATCGCCCCCAGGAACACGCCTAGCGGAATGGCGACCGAGAGCAGGGTCGCTACCGGGCCGATATGGGCCTTGTGCTCGATGAAATAGGCCCCGACATGCAGCCCGGCGCCGGTGGCGACGATGGCCGCCACGATCAGCATCTGGCCATAGCCCCAGACAAAAGAGCGATTGCGGTGCTGGTGCAGCACCGTCCCCGAGGGCAGCATGTAATAGACCCACCACATGCCGAAGGTGAGACCCATTCCGGCAATGCCGATCAAGGCGGCATCGAGGTTCCAGCCCTGCTCCTCGACCACGGCCGACAGCGTCGCCAGCGTGCCGACCACCCCTTCGCCCAGCGCGATGATGGCGAAGAGGCTGTAGCGCTCGGCGACGTGATGCGCGTGCCAGGGCGTGCCGCCATCCCGGCGTTCGGCGATGACCGGTCCGGCAAGCTCGATGAGAAGCAGGACCGCGCCGAAAGCCAGGCTCGTCGCCAGCGAGAAATCGACCAGGATCTGCACCACCCAGCCGATCTGGGCGATCGCGATGGCGATGGCATAGGTGAGACAGGCACGCCGCCGCCCAGGGTCCTGCCGCGCCGCGCGCAGCCATTGGAAGATCATGGCGACGCGCATGATGACGTAGCCCAGCACCATCACCGAATTGTTGAGGTGTTCGCCATGCTCGATCGAGGCGAACATGCGCGGCAGGCCGATGGCCAGCACCAGCACGCCGATCATCTGCACCATGGTGACGAGGCGGAAGATCCAATCGTCGGTGTCATAGGCGGAGGAAAACCAGGAGAAATTGATCCACGCCCAGCAGATCGCGAAGCTGGCAAAGCCGAAGCCGATCAGCGCCGCCGCGTAGTGGCCCTCGGCCAAGGCATGCGCCAGTTGCGACGAGGCAAGGCTGAAGGCGGTGACGAAGGTCAGATCGAACAGCAGCTCGAGCGGCGTGGCGACGCGATGCGCCTCATGCGGATCGCGCCCGGCCATGCGCCTTATGTGATGATGGAGGGAGCTTGCTGGTGTGCTCATCGCGCGGCCTTGCCTGAGGACTGTCCCGCGACACTAAAGGTGGAGCAAAAGCCGTCAAGGCGCGGTAGGTCGTGCCGGTCCCCGCGGCCTTTCAGATCGCCTGTCGGTTCAGTCGGTTCGCCGCCGTCTCGGCAACCGCATCGGCAAGCGTCATGCTCCATTGCATCAGGCAATAGGCGCGGAAATCGAAGCAGGGCAGGCCGGGACAGACCTCGAACTCGATGAGGTGGACATGGTCGTTAGCCTCGACCCTGAAATCGAGGGAAAACACGTCTCGCAGGCCGAGCCAGCTGACCAGCCGCTCGGCGATGCGGCGGATGGTTGCCGCGGCTGCCGGGTGGGTGTCGGCGACCGGCTCCAGCACCGGCTCGCTGTATAGTCCAGCCGCCTTGGCGGCCTCGCCGGTGTCGCCGTAAAGCGCCATTGAGTCCGCCATGGTCTGGAAATCGCCGCCGGAGTCGACGAACGCAATGCCGAGCGCTTCCGCCCCGGCATCCGTGTGCAGCCCAAGGAAGCTGGCGCGGACATTGCGACCGCCGACATAGGGCTGGACGACGACATCGTCGCGATAAGCGGCATAGACCCGCCGGCTAAGCTCCAGCGCATGGGCCAGGTCGCTGCAGCGTGAATCCGGCCAGATGCCTACCTTGGAGCCGAGCCGGTTCGGCTTGACGAACCAGCCGGCTTCCGAAGCTGGCGGGTCGGCCAGCCAGCGGCCGTCGCGGGCCAGGCCTGCCTGCGGCGCCGGCAGGCCGAGCGCGCAAAGCACGGCGCCGGAGCGGAACTTGTCCTGGCAAAGCGCGAACAGCGCATCGTCGGCTCCGATGGTTCTAAGCCCATTCAGCCTGGCAAGTGCGGGCGCTGCAGCACCGCGGAAATAGGCAATGCCGTCGGTCAGCGTCCAGACAAGCGTGGTTGCGGGATCGGCCTTCGCCAGCGCGCTTGACGCATCGTCGAGTGCAACCGGCATGAAGGCGAGGCCGCGCCGCCCGCAAGCGGCGGTGATTTCATCGAATTCGGGCGCGAGATCGGTCGATTGCGCCAGATAGGACGAGATTTCCAGGGCGCGCTCGGCGGGAAAGCCGTCGGCGACCAGCCGGTCGAGACAGGCCTTTTCCGGCTCATGGACGAGGATCAGGGTCGGGCGCGGCATGGATCAGGACCTTCGGTGGTGTTGTCCCACCATGGCATGGCCCCTGCTTCAGACTTGCGCGAAACCGACCGAGGCGGACGCCTGCGCGACAGCGCTCAGGCGATGACCACGCGCGGCTCGAAGCGGCCGTTGACGGGGATGTCGAGTAGGAAGGTCATGCCGGCCTGTGGGTCGAGCTTGCGCTGCTTGTCGTCCTTGCCTTTCCAGGCCGAGGTCACCGCCAGCCGATCGGCCTTGGCCCCGACAAAGGCCGGGCACGAGGACTGCCCCGCCGGCACGGCAATTTCGCGCAACAATGTGCCATCTGGCGAATAGGCCTTGACCGCCTTGCCGCCCCAGACGGCGTTCCACAGCACGCCGTCGCGATCAACGACCGAGCCGTCGACAAAGCCCTTGGACGAGCGATGGTCGACGAACACTTTCGACTCGCCGATCGGCAGGCCCGTCGCCGGATCGCAGGCGACACGCATCAACAGGCCGGTCGAGGTATCGGTGTAGTAGGCGATCGTTCCATCCTGCGAGAAACAGATCGAGTTCGACACGGTGATGCCGGTGTAAAGCGTGCGCAGCTCGCCCTTGAAGAACCAGTAGATGGAGCCGGCGCCCTTCTCCTCACCCTTGCCCATCGTGCCGACCCAGAAGGCGCCACAAGGGTGGACGCGCGAATTGTTGGAGCGGGTCAGCGCATTGTCGGCCTCGATGGGCGTATGCAGCGTCAGCTTGCCGGTCGAGACGTCGCGGACATGCAGGCCAGTCTCGGTGGCGATGAGCTGGCGATTGTCATCGACAATGGCGATGGCGCTGGCCATCTGGCCGAGTTCATGGACTTTCCGCGCGCCGGACGTGACACCCTGCTCCAGCAGCAGGCCGTTGACAATGTCGAACCAGAACAGCGTATCGGTGGCGGGATCGTAGCTCGGCCCCTCGCCGAGCTCGCAGACATGGTCCGAGAAAACCGAAACGTTTTCCATCATGCCGCTCCGCCGAAGGCCGCATCCCAGGCCGTCACCGCCGCCCGGGCGCGCGAGGCCACCTCGTCGACGCTCATACCAGGTTTGAACAGGCTGGAGCCAAGACCAAAAGCAGTCACCCCAGCGGCTTTGTAGCCGGCAAAGTCTTTGTCGGAAACGCCGCCGACGGCGCCGACCACGGTATCGGCCGGCAGCACGGCCCGCATCGCCGAAATGCCGCTAGGCCCGAGCACGCTTGCCGGGAAGAATTTGAGCGCCGAAGCCCCAAGCCTAATCGCCTGAAAAGCTTCGGTGGGGGTGAACACGCCTGGCATCGTCACCATGCCATGGTGCATGGCGCGGGCCATGACTTCGGCATCGATGTTGGGGCTGACCAG
Organism: Mesorhizobium sp. P170090; assembly: GCF_057786115.1. Taxonomy (NCBI): domain Bacteria; kingdom Pseudomonadati; phylum Pseudomonadota; class Alphaproteobacteria; order Hyphomicrobiales; family Phyllobacteriaceae; genus Mesorhizobium; species Mesorhizobium sp. P170090. Next base: position 900,152 of record NZ_JBYNWH010000001.1, on the reverse strand, counting down.
CAGCCTCCCGCCGGCCTTGGCCAGGGCGTCGACATCGGCTGAAGTCAGCACCGTGCCGGCGCCGACCAGCGTTGTCTTGGGCAATGCGGTGACAATGCTGGCGATCGATGAAAACGGCTCCGGCGAATTGAGCGGCACCTCGATGGCTTCGATGCCGGCGTCAAACAGCGCCTGGCAGATGGCAACCGCCTCGCTGGGTTTGAGGCCGCGCAGAATGGCGATAAGACCACGCTTGAGCTTCGGGAAGGGGGCGGTCTGGGTCACGCTGTCACTCCACTCTGGTGGTCATTTGGCGATCATGCCATTTTCGCGCGCTGCCTCAATAAGGCCGGCACGCACCGCCTCGTCGGCGTCGACCGTCCTGACGGCAAGCCCTGCAAGGTCGAGCGCCTGGCGGTAGAGGGCTGCTAGCGACCCCGAGGCGACCAGCACGATTGCAGTGGTGCTTTCGCCATAGCGGCGGCCCGCCGAGGCGATCTCGCCGCCGATCAGCAGGCCGGACAGGCAAGCGGCGGCATCGTCGGCCTTGAGGTTCTGCAGCAGGCCGGCGGCGCGGATCGAGAACAGCCGCGAGGTGACATCGCCGCCCTCCGCCAAAGCCTTGCGGCACCATTCCTGGAAGAACGGATTGTCCGGAATGACCGGCTTCGGGCTCTCGCCCAGCGAATGGCGCAGGATCGAGTGAGTGGCCAGCACCGAAAACAGCTCGCCGGTCGGCCAGGTGCAGAAGCCGTCGACCGCGCCGTCTTCGACCAGAACCCATTTCGAATGGGTGCCGGGCATGCAGACGAGATGGCGACCTTTTGCCGGCAAACCGGCGCCGGCAAGCTGGGTTTCCTCGCCGCGCATTACGTCCGGCGCATCTTCCAGGCGCTGCGCCAGGCCAGGCACGATGCGGATGTCGCGGCTCTGGCCGGGAATGCGGGCGGCCCCCGCGAGGATGGCACTGAGCGGCGCCGGCACGGTGACGTAAGGCGCTTCCAGCCAACCCTGGCGCGAGCCGGCCATGCCACAGATGATGACCGGCAGTGTGTCAGGTGCGCCGAGCGCCGCCAGATGGCCCTCGAGGATGGTCGAAAAGCCTTTTTGCTGCGCGGTGATCAACCCATCATCGCCGCGACGCTCGGCAAGCACCCCGCCCGCCTCGTCGACCAGCCAGACCCGCATGCGGGTCGTGCCCCAGTCGACGGCGGCGACTGCCGGCGTGCCTTTTGCCGGATTTTGATTCACCGGGCTCACAGGAAACCCCCGTCCACGATCAACATCTGCGCCGTCAGCATACGCGAGGCGTCGGAGGCCAGGAACAGCACCGTGCCGACGATGTCGTCGGGCTGCATGACCTGCTTGATGCATTGCTTGGCGACATGGGCGGCGAGCCTCTCCTCGGTGACCCAGAGTTCCCTCTGCCGGTCGGTGATCACCCAGCCCGGCGCAATCGCATTGACGCGGATGCCGTCGACCCCAAGCTTGCCCGCGAGACCTTTGGTGAGGCCGAGTATGCCGGCCTTGGCGGCGGTGTAGGCCGGCATATCGGGGTGGTTGATGAGATAGGAGGTCGAGGTGAAGTTGATGATCGACCCGCCGCCGGCCCGCTTCATGCCCGGCGCGACCGCCTGTGCGGTGAAGAAATGCGGGCGCAGATTGACGGCGAGATTGTTGTCCCAGAACTCGACGGTAACGTCGGCGACCTCGTGGCGTTCGTCCCAGGCGGCATTGTTGACCAGCACGGTGACGTCGCCATGCGCCTCAGCCGCTTTGGCGGCCGAAGCGCGCAACGCCTCGACGTCACGCAAATCGGTCTTGAGGTAGAGCGGTCGCCGGCCAAGTTCTTTTTCGACGCGGTCGGCAAGCAGCGTGCTTGGGCCATCGGCGATGTCGATGAAGGCGACATGGGCGCCCTGGCGAACGAAGCCCTCGGTCAGTGCCGCACCAATTCCGGAACCGCCGCCGGTGATCAGCACCGAGGCTCCCCTGAGGTCGGCAAAATCGGCCGATGGCATCATATTTTTCTCTCCCGATCCGGTCGGCGCGCATCCTATCCAGCCAAGTCCGGGGAGCAAGGGCGAAAACGGCGATTTGTTTGGCTTATGTCAGACAAAAGGACGCAAGATGGCGGCCACAGTCGATCTTGGCTCGCACCGCTGACTTGCTCGACGCAGGCAAGACCGCCGGTCAGACTGCCTTGGCGTAGAGGGCGCCGCGATAGGAATCGCGGAGGTAGCCGAGCGTGGCGTCGGCGTCGACCGGTTTGCCGAAGAGATAGCCCTGGCCGCCGGCGCAGCCGAACTGGACGAGGCGGTCGGCCTGCGCCTCCTCCTCGATGCCTTCGGCGACGACATCCATGCCGAGCCCTTCGCACATGGCCAGAATGGCGCGGATGATGTGTTCCGACGGGCGGTCGTCGAGGATCGAGGAGACGAAGGCGCGGTCGATCTTGAGCTTGTCGAAATGGAATTCGCGCAAGCGGCCGAGCGAGGACTGGCCGGTGCCGAAATCGTCGAGCGAGACTCGGATGCCGACGCGACGCAGGTCCTCGACGATCTTCTCGGCCGAGGCCGGATCGTTCATCAGGCCGGTTTCGGTGATCTCGATCTCCAGCCGTCGCGGATCGAAGCCGGTGCGGTCGAGGATCGACAATATGTGCAGGCCAGTGTTCTGGTCGACGAGCTGCGAGGGCGACAGGTTGAAGGACAGGAACAGGTCCTTCGGCCAGCTGCGCGCCGCTTCGGTCGCCTTGCGCAGCACCAGCTGCGATAGCGGGCCGATGATGCCGCGCTCTTCGGCGATGGGGATGAACACGGTCGGCGGGACGACGCCGAGGTCGCGATCGGTCCAGCGCGCCAGCGTCTCGAAGCCGATGGTGCGGCGGGTGGTCAGATCGACGATGGGCTGGAAATGCGGCTCGACCTCACCGGCCGAGACGGCGCGGCGCAGCGCCTGTTCGATGCGGGTGACGCGCTTGGCCGCCTCTTCCATTTCGCGGGTGTAGACGACGACGCGGCCACGGCCCGAACGCTTGGCGTGGTAGAGCGCCGTTTCGGCCTTGTTGACGAGGATTTCCGTGGTTTCGTCGCCGGAATAAAAGAGCGAGCAGCCGACCGAGGCCGAAAGCCTGGCGGTGCGTTCGCCGACATCGTAGGGCGCCGACAGGATTTCGATCATCATGCGCGACTTCTCGGCCGCCGCCTCCTCCGAGAACACCATCGGGTAGAGGAAGGCGAATTCGTCGGCGCCGATGCGGCAGACAGTAGAGTGGCTGTCCATCGAGGCGCGCAGCCGCATCGCCACCTGGATCAATATGTCGTCGCCGGCCTTGTGGCCGAACAGATCGTTGATCGGCTTGAAGCCGTCGAGGTCGAGAATGCCGACCGTGAACGGCGCGGGATCGTCTGCACGGTCGCTGATCAGGCGATCGACCTTGTCGAAGAAGCGGCGATGGTTGCCGAGCCCGGTCAGCGCATCGGTGAACGCCAGATCCGAGTTTTCCCTGCTTGCCTGCCCGGTGCCAAACGTCGTTTGCATCGGTATCCCTGTTTGTGACGCCCGAAATTTAGGCTGAGACTGGCAGCAAAGCGTTTAGGAAGCGTATCGCGAAATCGATTTTTCGCTGGCGAATGATGCTTTAGCGGACGCGGTAGAGTTCGACCGGGGTTCCGCGCGTTTCGGCCACCGGTTCGAGCCAATCGGGGACGCTTCCCTGCATCAGCCCGGCCAGGAAGCCTTGCGGCGCCTTGGCGGCAAGCATCTTGCTTTCGGCGCTGCCGCGGCAGAGCGCCATCAGGCCGACGTGGTGAGCCGCCGCGATCGTCCTCGCCTGGTCCGCCGATCCGAGGAAGGCATCGAGCGCAAGCAGGTCGCCGGCGATGTTGCGATGATAGGGGCCGGCAAAGACGCGGTGCCCGGAATAGGCCAGGATGGGCGAGCCGAGATTGGAGATGGCAAGCACCGTGGTGTGCGGCAGCCGGGCCAACGCCGCGAAGGAGGCCTTGCGCTCGCAGGACGGATCGCTGTCGGTGTCCTGTGCCTCGACCGAGACCTTGTTGGCCTCGAATACGCTCGACGTCGCGGCGGCAGCACCGGCCCAGACGGCATTCACCGACACCACCCAGACCGCCGCCATGCGCAGCGATACGCTGCGCGCAGGGCTGATCCTCGCCCGTTCGCGCCAGCTTGCGATCCAGGCCGACAGCGGGATGACGGCAAAGGCGATCGAGAATGTCGAGCCGCGGACCTGCCAGGCGCTGACGATGAAGGCGCCGACCAGCAAGGCGCCGACGAGGCTGTCCTGGCGGCGCCATGGCCCACGCAGGCGAAGCGCCATCAGCGCGATCGCCACCAGCGGCGTGACATAGCGCGCCGCCAGCGAGGCCGGCTCGCTGGCGGCAATACTGAACAGCGACTGCGCCTCGTCGATGTGATCGAGCCACAATTCCTTGAGGCGCGGATCGAGATTTGCGTAGGGAGCCGCAAGGCATTGCGGAAACAGCGCCGCGACAACGGCGCCCAGCACAAGCGCGAGCAGGCCGAGCGAAATCAGGCGGCGTCCGGCCGTGCCGTTGGACACCTTGAGCGACGTCACGGCGGCAAGGCCCAGTCCGGCGATTGCCGCGACGACGAATTGCACGGCCGAGAAGGCATCGCACTGCGCCTGGCCCCAGGCCGATGGCGGGATGGTGCTGACGAAGACGAGGGCTGAAACGCCGGCAAAGCCGAGACCGAAATCCCTGGCGATCCGGTGTTCGCCGCCGGGATCGACGACGAACAGCAAAGCGATGCAGGCGCCGATGGTGGCGACATAGGGCGCGGTTTCCATGCCGACGGCCAGCGTCAGGGCCGCACACAGCCCGGAAATCAGCGCCGCCCAGCGACGCGCCGGCGCCTCGAGCAGCAGGCTGAGGCTGGCCATGGTCAGCGTCAGCTGGACATTGTGATGATCGAGCGCACCCGGCAAGAAAATGCCGATGAAATGCAGCGCCGCCGCGCCGATGACGATAGCGGGCAGCACGGCGCCGACGCCGGCGAAGCTTCGTGCCGCACGGGCTGTAAAAAACACCGCCAGGCAAAACAGCAGCGACGGCCACAGCACCTGTGCGATCGCTTCGGCCATGGCCATGCTGCCGGTCAGCGCCGAGGCGGCGAGGATGATGGCGGCGAGCGGTGCGTCGACCAGCCGCGACCAGTGCATGACGAAACCGCCTTCCGGCCCCATCCTGTACTGATGCAGGTCGAACCAGCCCTGGCCGGCCAGCATGTCGCGAACCTCGACCAGCCGCAGCAGGCTGTCATTGTCGCCGCCGGCATTGCTCAATTCGCGAAAGCCCGTGGCGGCATTGACGGCCAGCACCACCAGCATGGCAAGCAGCGCCAGCGTCATATCGGACTTCCAGGAGGAAGCACCCGCCTTGGCTGCGTTCATCATCATGACCTTCGTCGGAAAGACTGCGGCCTTAAACCTAGCCTTAACAGCTTCAATAAATAGTAAAGTCGCCTGAGCGAGGCCGCATATGAGCGCGGCCGGAGGCTCCGCCGGGCGTCGGGAGACGGAAATGCCGCACGAAGTCCGCCATGAGCCGGCCATTGCCGTGCTCCTGCCTTGTTACAATGAGGAACTGACCATCGCCGAGGTGGTGCGGCGCTTTCGCGAGACGCTGCCGTCGGCCGAGATCTATGTCTATGACAACAATTCCAGGGATTTGACCGCGCTCAAGGCGCGCGCAGCGGGCGCCATCGTCGTCCGCGAGCCGCGCCAGGGCAAGGGCAATGTCGTGCGGCGCATGTTCGCCGACATCGATGCGGACATCTATCTGATGGCCGATGGCGACGGCACCTATGCGCCGGAAGATGCCTCGCTGCTGATCAACATCCTGCAGACCGAGCGCTGCGACATGGTGGTAGGCACCAGGCGCGGCGTCACCGACGATGCCGGCCGTTCCGGCCATGCCTTCGGCAACCGCATCTTCAATAGCCTCTACAAGCGGCTGTTCGGCGCCGACTTCACCGACATCTTCTCCGGCTACCGCGTCTTCTCGAGGCGTTTCGTCAAGAGCTTTCCCGCGGTTTCCGGCGGCTTCGAGATCGAGACCGAAATGTCGGTGCATGCCTCGCAGCTCAAACTGCCGGTGAGCGAGATCGCGCTCGATTATGGCCGCCGGCCTGAGGGATCGTCGTCGAAGCTGTCGACCTATCGCGACGGCGCCAGGATCCTGTGGATGTTCGCCATGCTGATGAAGGAAACGCAGCCGCTGCGCTTCTTCGGCGCCTTCGCGATTTTCTTCCTGGCATCGAGCCTTGCCCTGATGACGCCGGTGCTGATCGAATTCGCCCAGACCGGCCTCGTGCCGCGCATGCCGACCTGGGTGCTGTCGGTCGGCCTGCTGCTGCTCTCGATGCTTGCGATGGTGACCGGATTGATCCTCGATTCGGTATCGCGCGGACGCGCCGAGCAGAAGCGCATTTTTTATCTCTCGGTGCCGTCAGGCCGGGTCGAACGGCGCGAACGCACTGGTGAAATCCCGAAGGCCGAACCGGGCAAGACGCCCCGGGCCGCCTGAGGCCGTGAGCCGGCTCGTCCGCTTCGTCCTGGCCGGCGGCGTTGGTTTCGTCGCCGATGCCGCGGCGCTCTGGCTGCTCTTGGCGGTGACGCCGCTCGGTCCCTTCGTCGCCCGTGTCCTGTCGATCGGCTTTGCGCTGTGCGTCACCTGGCAGATCAACCGGCACCTGACCTTTTCGCCATCGAGCCGCGGCGTGGCGCAGGAGGGTGCACGCTATGGCGGCGTCGGCATTGCCACCAGCATCGTCAACTATCTCGTCTACTGCGCCATCCTGTTCGCGCTGCCGGCAATGCCGCCGCTGGCAGCACTTGCCGTCGCCTCGCTGTTCGCCATGGCGCTGTCCTTCCTCGGTTACTCCCGGCTGGTCTTCGACCGTTAAAGGTCTGGGCCAAGCAAGCGCGATTGGCAGAAGCCACCAAGTTCCGTATATCGGCGACAGAGCCTGCTGGAGACCGGAAGATGCCCCTGAAGATCGCCGTCCAGATGGACCATGTCTCTACCGTCTCGATTGCCGGCGACACGTCGTTTGCGCTGTCGCTGGAGGCGCAGCGGCGCGGCCACCAGCTGTTCCACTACACGCCCGACCGGCTGTCGATGCTGGGCGGCAAGGTGTTTGCCCGCATCGAAGAGATGAAGCTCCGCGACGAGAAGGGCAATCATTATACGCTGGGCGACAAGGTGCGCACCGACCTGTCGGAGATGGATGTGATCCTGCTGCGCCAGGATCCGCCTTTCGACATGAATTACATCACCACCACGCACATTCTGGAGCGCATTCACCCGAAGACGTTGGTCGTCAACGACCCGGCCTGGGTGCGCAACAGCCCGGAAAAGATCTTCGTCACCGAATTCCCCGATCTGATGCCCGAAACGCTGATCACCAAGGATTCCCGGGAGGTCGCGGCCTTCCGCAAGGAATTCGGCGACATCATCGTCAAGCCGCTCTATGGCAATGGCGGCGCCGGCATCTTCCATCTCAAGGAAGACGATCGCAACCTCGCCTCACTGCTCGAAATGTTCGCCCAGCTGTCACGCGAGCCGTATATCGTCCAGCGCTATCTGAAGGATGTGCGCAAGGGCGACAAGCGCATCATCCTGATCGACGGCGAGGCGGTCGGCGCCATCAACCGCGTGCCGGCCGAACACGATTCTCGCTCCAACATGCATGTCGGCGGCCGCGCCGAAAAGACTGAGCTGACGGAGCGCGAACGCGAGATTTGCGCCCGCATCGGCCCGTCGCTGAAAGAGCGCGGCTTCATCCTGGTCGGCATCGACGTGATCGGCGACTACATGACCGAGATCAACGTGACCTCGCCGACCGGCGTGCGCGAAGTGCAACGCTTTGGTGGCGCGGATATCGCCAGCCTGTTCTGGGACGCGGTAGAGGCGAAGCGGCGGAATTTGGCCGCGTAGTGTGCGTTGCTACGGAGGACTTTGGTGGGTCCAGAGAAGCATCGAAAGATGCTCTTTATCGGGTAAGACTGCCGAGCAAGCGGCTCATCAAATCAAACTATGTCCCGGAAGCGCCGAGGCCTCAGTTTCGGAGGAAGGAGACCGATAAGTCTGGTCTGCAATTTTCGCTGTGGTGTTGCCCAGTCTTTCAGCAGAAAACCCGCATCGGAGTTCTTTTCCAGCAATGCAAAAGCCGCAGACAGTCCGATCAGGTCGACCAAGGTCCTGCGCATTGAGTGGCGGGAGATTAAATGCGCCAGTCCCGGCGCCACTTCGCACCAACGATTGGCCAGTGCCCGCCGTATCGCTATTTCAGTATCAGGCGACATCCTGCCGAGGCCAACTCCGGTACCCAGGATGCGCCCGTCCGCCCAGCCATTGCCGCCGTGAAGCCGATAACTGCCAAGAGCCCGCCCAATCCTCACGGTTCCGCCGATCATATGGGCGGCACGAGCCATATAACCATCGGCACATATCTTTATTTCGTCCGGATCGGATGGACGCATGATTTCAAGCGGAGCTCGACGAAACATCATCCCCGATGTGGTTGACCAAAACCAACCCACGGTACCCCGATCAATAAATAATAATGTCGGGTCAGCTTCGGTGTCGACATGCAGGTAGCTGCTCATTTTCGGCATCGATCGCGGGTCATTCAGGTGGAATACGGGATGACCGCCCGCAAGCAGGTTGCCGGCCGTATCTATCACCACCTCATCGGAGCTCGACATTGCCGCGATACGGGTGTGGCTGAGATGCGCTCTCACATGGCATTCTATGAAGTCAGGATGCCAAGCATCGTCACCGTCAAGAAACGAGATCAGGGGCCCGGCTGTCGCGTCAAGCCCGGTCATCATTGTTGCCAACTGCCCGCCATTTTGCAGTCGGGGCAGAAAGCGGAAACGACTGTCGCCAAGCTGGGACAGACACTCTTCAATCCTTCGGCGGGAACCGTCAGTCGAAAAATCATCGACCACCACGCACTCGAACGCAGTGTACGTCTGCGCCGCTACGGATCGGATCGCAGTGTCGATGAATGCCTCTTGATTGAAACAGCCTACGCAAACGGATACGGTTGGTAGCGCGATGTGAGAACCAGCCCCGCTTGGGACGATGTTTTCTTTCAAGAGGCGCTTCTCCGTACACCAGATTTGATCGCCTGAGATATTCCGTCGATCAACTGGCGATGTTTCTTTGCCAAATTTCTCTCTGTCGAAGCGAGTTTTGCCCCGCACTCAAGATCGCAATTGCCGCATGTTGACCCTACAGCACGGGTATCGCCCTCCTACCAAATTCGAGATTGTCAGAGCCATGCTGCGTCATGGCCACAAGCTCAGAAAAGGGCACCCTTCCGCGAAGTCGCAACCTGCTCTTCAGGCCAGTATGCTGTCGAACGATCCGTTCATATCCTATTCGGGAATGTCCGGTACGCCGCTCGGATTAGCAAGTCATATGCCTTTTCTTCCACGCGGCCACCGCGCCTGGTTTCTCATCTCGCCAACCTGGTCCATCGAAAACAGTGCTAGCGTCAAAACCATCCGGACCTATGCCGTTCTGCATAGACTCAAGAACCCCCGTCACGCGCTAATCTTCCTATCCAACACTCAGGCAGAGGCTGATCTGTTGAACCAGTCCGGCGAGGCCGCCGTCCTGCACAACAAGACGTCAACAACCTCCGAACACATATTCAGGCCTCTCGATGACGTCCCTGTAGAATTTGATGCAATCTACAATGCGCAGCTGGCTCCGTGGAAGCGCCATGACTTGTCGCTTGGCATCCAGCGTTGCGCATTTGTCTTCTATCGAGATTCAAGCGGATCCTCCACGACGGAGTCGGAAAGAGCGCGAATAAATCGGCATAGGGAGCTCGCGCCGCATCACGTCTTTATCAACGAGTTTGACGGCACCGGCAAGCCGGTCCGATTGGCACCGGCTCAGGTGAACACGCATCTAAATCGTGCAGCCGTGGGAATTTGTCTCTCTCACCTGGAAGGACCAATGTTCGCCAGCACGGAATATCTTCTCGCGGGCCTTCCAGTGGTCACGACGCCGAACCATGGCGGCCGAGACCTTTATCTGGATGACGACTATTCGCTCACAGTTCCACCCGATCCTCGATCCATCGCGGAGGCTGTCTTAGCGCTGAAGGAGCGACGAATTCCCCGGGATTACATTCGTTCGCAAACTTTGAAACGAATCGAACGAGACCGCGGGCGGTTCATAGACCTTGTAAACGAGATTTTTCTGGAGAGCGGCTCTTCGCGCCGGATCGCCATGCCTTGGCCTTTCCGATATCCTGTCATGGAGTGGCTTCCACCGCAGGTCGCGATCGATCGATCGCTTTCAGGTTCGGTCGATGCCTTCATCACCGCTTAGAAGCAACACCCTCAGATTGCCGAAGGGCCTAGTCGCCCTTGTTAAACGCGGTCGAGGAGGCGGAGCAGCCGTTCCATTTTGCTTAACCATCTTCCGTTTTTGCAACCGGCACAGCGCGCTGCAACCACCACGAATGCATGTTCCTGTAATGTTCTTGCCTTGGCCTAAAATCTATGGTTGTCTTGTCCTGACGTCGCTCGCGGTCTGAACCACAAGGCCGAGGCGAGCCGGTATCCGGGGGCAGAGCAAGATGGTGGCGCGGGTTCGCACGGTGGCTTTCCAGGGCATCGAGGCCGTGCCGGTCGATGTCCAGGTGATGATCGCGCCGGGCAAGGTCGGCATGCAGATCGTCGGGCTGGCCGACAAGGCGGTGGCCGAAAGCCGCGAGCGCGTGCAGGCGGCACTGCATGCGTCGGGGCTGTCGATGCCGTCGAAGAAGGTGACGGTCAACCTGGCGCCTGCCGATCTTCCCAAGGAAGGCAGCCATTACGATCTGCCGATCGCGCTCGGCCTGATGGCTGCACTCGGCGCCATTCCGGGCGACATGCTGGCCTCCTATGTCGTGCTCGGAGAATTGTCGCTCGACGGCACCATTGCCACGGTCGCCGGTGCGCTGCCGGCGGCGATCGGCGCCAATGCCGAGGGAAAAGGCCTGATCTGCCCGTTCGGCTGCGGGCCGGAAGCGGCCTGGGCGGGCAAGGATTTCGACATATTGGCGCCGCGCAGCCTGATTGCCATCGCCAATCATTTTCGCGGCACGCAGGTGCTGTCGCGGCCCGAGCCCGGCATCCATGTCTCGGCGCGCGACCTGCCCGACCTTTCCGACATCAAGGGCCAGGAAAGCGCCAAGCGGGCGCTGGAAGTGGCGGCGGCCGGCGGCCACAATCTGTTGATGGTCGGGCCTCCCGGCTCGGGAAAATCGATGCTGGCGCAGAGGCTGCCTTCAATTCTGCCACCACTGGCGCCCAAGGAACTTCTTGAAGTCTCGATGATCGCCTCGGTGGCCGGCGAGCTCGGCGAAGGCAAGCTCACCGACCGGCGGCCGTTCCGCGCCCCGCACCATTCGGCTTCGATGGCGGCAATGGTCGGCGGCGGCATCAGGGCGCGGCCGGGCGAAGTATCGCTTGCCCATAACGGCGTCCTGTTCCTCGACGAGTTTCCCGAATTCACGCCGCAGACCTTGGATGCGCTGCGCCAGCCGCTGGAGACCGGCGACTGCATGATCGCGCGCGCCAACCACCGCGTCACCTATCCAGCGCGCATCCAGCTGGTGGCGGCGATGAACCCGTGCCGTTGCGGCATGGCCGGCGAGCCCGGCTATCGCTGCCTGCGCGGCGAGCGCTGCCGCACCGACTACCAGGCGCGCATCTCCGGCCCGCTGCTCGACCGCATCGATCTCAGGATCGAAGTGCCGGCGGTCTCGGCCGCCGACCTGATCCGGCCCGACCGGGCGGAGAAAAGTGCAGCCGTCGCCCAGCGCGTGGCGCGCGCCCGCACCATCCAGCGCGAACGTTTCGAGCGGCTGGGCGTCACCAGCGCCACCACCAACGCCCATTGCTCGCCTTCTGTCATCGAGGACATCGCCGCGCCGGACGCAGCCGGCCTGTCGCTGCTGAAAGACGCCAGCGAGAAACTCGGCTTTTCTGCGCGCGCCTATCACCGCGTGCTTAAAGTGGCGCGCACACTGGCCGACCTCGACGCCAGCGAAACCGTCGGCCGCATTCACCTGGCCGAGGCGATTTCCTACCGCATGATGTCGGAGCGGGTAGCGCAGGCGGCTTAACCCTCCCCCCTTGAGGGGAAGGTGACCGCGAAGCGGCCGGGTGGGGTCGCCGAAGAATGCTCGATCTTTTTTTTGAAGCCGAGCCGAGAAAGGGCCTCTGCGATGACATTGCTTGTAGTGTCGTCCGAAGGGAGTCGCCGCACTTCACGCAGGACCCCACCCGGCCCTTCGGGCCACCCTCCCCTCGAGGGGGAGGGAAACGCAGGCGCTAATTCGCCCGCTCTTTCGCCTTCAGCTCCAGCCTCCGCGCGTGCAGCACCGGCTCCGTATAGCCGTTCGGCTGTTCGCGGCCTCTAAACACCAGGTCGCAGGCGGCCTGGAAGGCGGTGGAAGCGTCGAAGTCGGTGGCCATCGGGCGGTAGAGCGGGTCGCCGGCGTTCTGCAGGTCGACGATCGCCGCCATGCGCCGCAGCGAATCCATCACCTGGATCTGCGAGCACACCTTGTGGTGCAGCCAGTTGGCGATGTGCTGCGAGGAGATGCGCAGCGTGGCGCGGTCTTCCATCAGGCCGACATCGTTGATGTCGGGCACTTTCGAGCAGCCGACGCCCTGGTCGATCCAGCGCACGACATAGCCCAGAATGCCTTGCGCATTGTTGTCGAGCTCGCGCTGGATCTCGTCGGGGGTCCAGTTCGGCCGCACCGCCACCGGCACCGACAATATATCATCGAGCTTCGCCTTCGGCCGGCTCTTGAGCGCCGCCTGGACGGCATGGACATCGACCTTGTGATAGTGCGTGGCGTGCAACGTCGCCGCCGTCGGCGACGGCACCCAGGCGGTGTTGGCGCCGGCCTTGGGATGCGCGATCTTCTGTTCCAGCATCGCCGCCATCAGATCGGGCATCGCCCACATGCCCTTGCCGATCTGGGCATGGCCGGCCAGCCCGCATTCGAGCCCGGCGTCGACATTCCACGCCTCATAGGCGGAAATCCAGGCGGCCTGCTTCATGTCGCCCTTGCGGATCATCGGCCCGGCTTCCATCGAGGTGTGGATCTCGTCGCCGGTGCGGTCGAGGAAGCCGGTGTTGATGAACACGACGCGCTCCTTCGCCGCGCGGATCGCTTCCTTGAGGTTGACGGTGGTGCGCCGCTCCTCGTCCATGATGCCCATCTTGATAGTGTTTTTGGCCATGCCGAGCAGCGCCTCGACGCGGTCGAAAATCTCGACTGCGAAGGCGACTTCCTCCGGCCCATGCATCTTCGGCTTCACCACATACATCGAGCCCGCGCGGGAATTCATCCGACGCCCGTTGGCGCCGACATCGTGCAGCGCGATCAGCGCCGTCATCGCCGCATCCAAGATGCCTTCCGGCACCTCGTTGCCATCGCGGTCGAGGATGGCCGGATTGGTCATGAGGTGACCGACGTTTCGCACCAGCATCAGCGAGCGGCCAGGCAAGCTCAGCGCGCCACCACTGGGCGCGGTCCAGGCGCGGTCCGGATTGAGTTTGCGCGTGAAGGTTTTGCCGCCCTTGCTGATTTCCTCCGCCAGATCGCCCTTCATCAAGCCGAGCCAGTTGCGGTAGACGATAACCTTGTCCTCGGCATCCACCGCCGCGACCGAATCCTCGCAGTCCTGGATGGTGGTCAGCGCCGATTCCAGGATCACGTCGGCAATGCCGGCCGGGTCGGTGCGGCCGATCTGGTTGGTGCGGTCGATGAGGATCTCGATGTGCAGGCCGTTCTGGACCAGCAGGATGGCTTCCGGGTTGGCGCCGTCGCCGCGATAGCCGGCAAATTGTTTCGGGTTGGCCAGCGTGGTGCCGCCGGCGCCGGCGCCGAGCCGCAAGGTGCCACCCGAAGCCGTCAGCCCGTTCACGCCGGCCCATTTGCCCGAGGTGAGCGGCACGGACTCGTCCAGAAAACTCTTCGCCCAGGCAACCACCTTGGCGCCGCGCACGGGGTTGAAGCTTTTACCCTTCTCGGCGCCACCGGTCTCGGCAATGGCGTCGGTGCCGTAGAGCGCATCGTAGAGCGAGCCCCAGCGGGCATTGGCGGCGTTGATCGCATAACGCGCATTCATCACCGGCACCACCAGCTGCGGCCCGGCAACGGTGGCGATCTCGGGGTCGACATTGTCGGTCGACACGGAAAAGGCCGGCCCTTCGGGCACGAGATAGCCGATCTCACGCAAGAAGGTTTTGTAGGCCTCCATATCGATGGGCGCGCCATTGGCGCGGTGCCAGGCGTCGATCTGTTCCTGCATGGCGTCGCGTTTGGCCAACAACGCCCGGTTCTTCGGCGCGAGATCATGGACGATGGCCGAAAAGCCGTTCCAGAAGGCGTCGGCGGCAATGCCGGTACCCGGCAGCGCTTCGCCGACAAAGTCATGCAGTTCGCGGGCAATCCGCAATCCGGCGATCTCGACGCGATCGGTCATCAGGGCTTCTCCAGATGAAAGGCTTTGCGGCCTTTGGCATGTCGGGGGTGAGGGGTCAATTCAGCTTAGGGTGAAGGCGGGGAATTTGAAGCTGCTGATCTCCCCCCTCGTGGGGGAGATGTCCGGAAGGGCAGAGGGGGCGCGAAGGAACGCAAACCTTTCCATGACCGATCGAACAGGCCGAGTCGCGGGGTTGAGCGTCGATGAGAGGTCGGCGGGACAGCGCCCCCCTCTGGCCTGCCGGCCATCTCCCCCACAAGGGGGGAGATTACCCTAAAGCGCGTCGCGCTGAACGGATTCATACGACGCGCTTTAAGTCTTTGTTTTGATGCATGTTGTTGTCCCAGAACCGCGGCACACTTCTGGGCGACATGCATTAAACCGCAATCCTCGGCCGACCCGATGCAACCGCCACCACATGCGCTTCGATAAACATCCGTTGGGCCTCAACCGTAGACACCTTGAACTCGGTCGAAACGTCGATCTCGGCATTATCCGTGCCGGCATCCTTCGCGCGCGCGGCTACGATCGCCCGCACATCAGCCTCCGCTGCCGCGATCGCCTCGGCCTCGTCCGTGAAGTCGCGCACCGTTTGCCCCGACCCCAAACGAAACAAACCTTCCCTGGGCTGGCTGACGCGGGCTTCGGCGGAGACGCGGACCTGGCCGACGACGGCGCCGAGCGCGTTGGCGACATCGGTATCCTCCGGCACCACGCACTCATTACCGACCAGCTCGGCCAAGCCGGCATAGTGCAGCGGCGCCGAGGCGCCGAGGCCAATGACCGGACGATCGAGCGCGACGCTGAGCCTTGCGATGCCGGGATGGGAATCGACGGCGCGCTGCACCAGCGCATGCGCGACGGTGGCGGCGCCATCCAGCCCATCCTCGGCAAAGGCTGTCTCCAGAATGTATTCGGCCGACCAGCGCGTGAGCGTCAGCAGCACGCGTTCGGAAATCACCTCCGGAGACGGCGCGATGTACTGGCCTCGCCCATCACGCTTGCGGGCAAACAGTTCGGCGCCGAGCCGGGCCGCAAGCGGGTCCCAGTTGGCCTGCTTGCCGAGCACATGGGCGGCGTCCGAAGGGGTGAAGCCCGAGATATGCACAAGACCGCGCGAGACCAGCCGGTTCAGCGTGGCGTTCTGGGCGTTCGAGGTGAGCAGCCTGTCGATGGCGAGCGGCACGGCACCAATCAGTTCATACAGTTTCGCCTCGGGCGCGGTCAGGCCGGCGGCGAGCCTGTCCGGCACGCCGGTGCGCAACGCAAAGCGGCCGTCCATGCGGCCGGGGTTGGGCGCCCTGAGCTGGCGCTCGAGCTCCGATGTCACTGAAGCACCATGCATCATGCCGGCCAGCGCCAGTGGCACCAGGCGGCGCGGCCCGAGCAGGATTTTCGGGTTGAGCGCGCCATCTTCCAGCGCCACTTCGGAATCGCCGCCGAGGCCGAAGGTGCGCATGGCGACCGCCTCGACCATGGTGCGGAAGCCGCCGACGGTGGCGCCTTCGGGATCGAGCCGAGGACGGCCGCCGTCGAGCACGGCGACATCGGTGGTGGTGCCGCCAATGTCCGACACCATGGCGTTGTCCAGGCCCGTCATGTGGCGGGCGCCGACCAGGCTGGCGGCCGGGCCGGAGAGGATGGTCTCGATCGGCCGCTGGCGGGCAAACGCCGCCGAAACCAGCGCGCCATCGCCGCGCACCACCATCAAGGGCGCTGCGATGTTGCGGGCTTCCAAAAATCCTTCGGTTGCCGCCACCAGCCGGTCGATCATCGAGATCAGCCTGGCGTTGAGCAAGGTGGTGAGCGCGCGACGCGGACCGCCGAGCTTGGCCGACAATTCATGGCTGGCGGTCACCGGGAGGCCGGTCTTTTCGCGGATGAGGTCGCGCGCGGCGAGTTCATGCGCCGGGTTGCGGGTGGCGAAATAGGCGCAGACGGCAAAGCCCGACACCGAGGCGCCGAGTTCAGGGAGTGCTGCTTCCAGCCCCGACAGATCGAGCTTGGCCGCATTGCCGTGCACGTCATGGCCGCCCGGACAAAACACCACCGGATCGGTGCCGAGCGCCGTCTTCAGCCCGTCGCGCGCAAGGTCGGCCCCGGTAAAGCCGATCATGATGAGCGCCACACGCCCACCCTGGCCCTCGACCAGCGCATTGGTGGCGAGCGTCGTCGACATCGACACGAGTTTGATCGCGGCCGGATCGGTGGCCGATTTTCCCAGCACCGCATCGACCGCGCCGGAAATGCCGACGGCAAGATCGTGCCGCGTGGTCAGCGCCTTGGCCTTGGCCAGCACCTTGCCTTTTGGCCCGCCTTGTTCCGACCACAGCACGGCATCGGTATAGGTGCCACCGGTGTCGATACCGAGGAACAGGGGTTTTGGCTTGGCGGTCATGTCTGGCGGTCCGGGATTCTGCTCCCCCGCCCTTAGCCGATACGGCCCGGCGGATAAAGGCGGGAGAGGTGGGCCAGTTTGACCCTCGTCGCCGCTCATGCCCGCCAAACTTTGTAACGGTCACATTTTTTCATTGGTGCGTGGCCTGCCTTTGCGTGCACCATGCGCCGATCTCATCCCTTTCAGGACTTCGCCATGACCACGCTTCCCGGCATCGCCGACATCCATGCCGCCGCCGCGCGGCTCTCCGGCCTGATCGCCGAAACGACCTTGATCGAATTGCTGGAACTCAACAAACGCTTCGGCGGCCGCATCCTGTTCAAGCCGGAGACGCTGCAGCGCACCGGCTCGTTCAAATTCCGCGGCGCCTACAACAAACTGTCTTCGCTGAGCGAAGAAGAGCGCAGCCGCGGCGTCGTCGCCTTCTCCTCAGGCAACCATGCTCAGGGCGTCGCCGCGGCGGCTGCCATGTTCGGCGTCAAGGCGGTCATTGCCATGCCGGCCGACGCGCCGGCGATGAAGATCGCCAATGTTCGCAAGATGGGCGCAGAAGTGGTGCCGTTCGACCGCTTTCGCGACGACCGCATGACGGTGGTGCGACCCTACATGGACAAGGGCATGGTGCTGGTGCCTCCTTTCGACGATCCGGCCATCATCGCCGGCCAGGGCACGATCGGTCTCGAACTGATGCGCCAGGCAAAAGCGCTCGGCGTCAGCCTCGATGCGGTCGTCATTCCCTGTGGAGGCGGCGGCCTGACGAGCGGCATTTCGATCGCCGTCAAGGATGCCTCGCCGGCCACAGCAGTCTGGGCCGTTGAGCCCGAGCATTTCGACGACACCCGCCGCTCGCTGATCGAAGGAAAAAGGGTTTCCAACGAGCCCGGCCACAGTTCGATCTGCGATGCCATCCTCACCGCAGAGCCCGGTGCCATCACCTTCGAGATCAACCGCAAGAACCTCGCCGGCGCCATCGCCGTCTCCGACAAGGCGGCCGCACAGGCGGTGCGCGACGCCATGGCCCATCTCAAGCTGGTGGTCGAACCCGGCGGCTGCGTGGCGCTGGCGGCGCTCTCGTCAGGCGAGATCGAACTGTCGGGCAAATGCGTCGCCGTCGTGCTGTCAGGCGGCAATGTCGATTTCACCACCTATGCCGAGATCATGGCCGCGGCCTGAGAACCGATATGGCAGACGCTGAGATAAGGGCGGCTCTCGATCGCCATTGGGCTGCCTCCGATGCCAATGATCTCGAGACGGAGCATCAGATCTATCGCGAGGACGCGGTGCTCGATTATCCGCAATCAGGCGAGCGCATCAGCGGACGGCACAACATCCAGTCGTCGCGCGCCACGCAGCCCAACCGGAAGCGCTTTGCCGTGCGGCGGATCACCGGGTCAGGCGACCTCTGGATCACCGAATATGTCCTGACCTATGACGGGATTCCGTCCTATACGGTGAGCATCATGGAGTTCGTCGATGGCAAGGTGGTTCGCGAGACCCAGTATTTCGGCGATCCGTTCGAGCCGGGGCAGTCGCGCGCGCAATGGGTCGAACGGATACCTTGAAACACGGCGGCGGTAGCATGACCGGCCACCATCCGCTCGATCGTGCCGAACTGCCTGATGATACGGCCGATCTCGCCCGCTATCTCATCGGCAAGCTCGTGGTGCGGGAGCTGCCGGAAGGCATCGTCAGCGGCCGTATCGTCGAGACCGAGGCCTATGTCACCGGCGACGCCGCCGGGCACGGCTATCGCGGCATGACGCCGCGCAACCGTTCGCTGTTCCTCGGGCCCGGACACGCCTACGTCTACCTCGCCTATGGGGTCTCCTGGATGCTCAATGTCTCGAGCGAGGGGCCCGGCACCGGCACCGGCGTGCTGATCCGGGCGCTGGAGCCGCTCGAAGGCATCGCCATCATGCGGCTGAACCGGGGCGTGGAGCGCCTGCGCGACCTGGCGCGCGGGCCGGGGCGGCTCGCCCAGGCATTGCGGATCGACCGTTCGCTGGACGGCCTCGATCTGTGCCGCCAAGGCCCGCTATGGCTGGCAGCCGACGAGCATCAGGCCAGCGACATCGGCCAAGGCATCCGCATCGGCATCACGAAGGATGCGGACCGCCCGCTGCGGTTCTATGTCAGGGGCAGCCCGTTCGTCAGCGGTCCGCGATCGCTCAATTCCTGAACGCTCAGTCGAGCGTGCGCCTGAACCGCACCAATGCGACGCCGGCAAACAAGGCCACGAACCCGACCAGCCAGGCGATCTCGCCCGCAACCGCCGGCAGTTCAGCGCCCTTCAGCATCACCGCGCGGGTGATGCGCAGAAAATGCGTCAGCGGGAAAATCTCGCCGAAGGTCTGCGCCCAGCCCGGCATGCCGCGATAGGGGAACATGAAGCCGGACAGCAGGATCGACGGCAGGAAGAAGAAGAAGGTCAGCTGCAGCGCCTGCATCTGCGTGCGGGCGATGGTCGAGATGGTGTAGCCAAGCAGCACCAGCGCCAGCACGAACACCAATACGGCGGTAAGCAGCAGCGACATCGAGCCGGTGAAAGGAATGGCGAACAGAAGCTTCGACGCCGCCAGCACCACCACCACCTGGACGCCGCCGACCACCAGATAGGGCAGCACCTTGCCCAGCATGATCTCGAACGGGCTGGACGGCATGGCGAGCAGGTTTTCCATAGTGCCGCGCTCGGTCTCCCGGGTCAGCGCGATCGAGGTCATCATCACCAGGGTCATCTGCAGGATGACGCCGAGCAGGCCGGGCACGATGTTGTATTGCGAGATGCCTTCCGGATTGTAGCGCTGGTGCACCACCACATCGAGCTGGCCCCTGGCGGCCTCACTCGCCGCCTCCTGCATGCCTTGCGCCCGAAGCAGCGCCTGGCTGGCCACTTTGCTTAGCGTCGAGATGGCGCCGCTGGCGGCGGCCGGGTCGGTTGCGTCGGCCTCGATCAGGATCTGCGGATTGTCGCCGCGCTCCACCCGGCGGCCGAAATCGGCCGGGATGGTGACGACGAAGGCGACATCGCCGCGCGCCATCAGGAATTCAGCATCCTCGGCACTTTGCGCGACATGGTCGAAGCGGTAGTAGCCGGTCGTCTGCAGGGCCGCGACAATGGCGCGGGTGTAGGGGTCGTTGCTGGTCGCCACCAGTGCGGCAGGCAGGCTTTTGGGATCGTTGTTGATGGCGTAGCCGAACAGCACCAGCTGCAAAAGCGGCACGCCCAGCATCATGGCGAAGGTGATGCGGTCGCGCCGCATCTGGATGAATTCCTTGATCAGCAGCGCACCTAGCCTGGCGAAGGAGAAGACGCTGTTCATGCCATATTGTCCTTCGAGCCGGACATGAACTGGATGAAGACGTCCTCAAGGCTGGTCTCGCCGGGTTTTACGCTGACACCCTTGTGCTCCTTCTCGACATCGGCGAGCGCCTTTTCGAGCTTTGCCTTGTCGGAGCCGACGACATGCAGCGTCGCGCCGAACGGCGCCACCTGGTCGACGCCGGGCCGGTCCCTGAGTGCATCGGCGACCTGGTCGAGGCGCGGTCCCTGCAGCACGAAGGTGGTCAGACCGGCATTCGTCACCACCTCGTCCACCGTGCCGGTGGCCAGCATCTTGCCGTAGGAGATGTAGCTGATGCGGTGGCAGCGCTCGGCCTCGTCCATGTAATGGGTGGAGACCAGCACGGTCAGACCGCCGCTCGCCAGCCGGTGGATCTCGTCCCAGAATTCGCGCCGCGCCTTCGGATCGACGCCGGCGGTCGGCTCGTCGAGCAGCAGCAGCTTCGGCTTGTGCATGATGCAGGCGGCCAGTGCCAGCCGCTGCTTCCAGCCGCCCGACAGCGTGCCGGCGAGCTGGTTGCGGCGGCTCGTCAGGCCAAGCTCTTCCAGCGTTTTCGACACATGCTCCTCGACCGGCTTCAGCCGGTAGAGCCGCGCCACGAATTCGAGATTCTCGCCGATCGTCAAATCCTCGTAGAACGAGAATTTCTGCGTCATGTAGCCGACTTCGCGCTTGATGCGGAGCGACTCGGTGCGGATGTTGAAACCCAGCACCGTACCTTCGCCGTCGTCGGGCGTCAGCAGGCCGCACATGATGCGGATGGTCGTCGTCTTGCCGGACCCGTTGGGCCCGAGAAAGCCGACGATCTCGCCCTCGGCCACCGTCATCGTCACATGGTCGACGACAGTCTTGTCGCCGAAACGCTTGACCAGGCCATGAACGTCGATGGCGTTCATTTTGCGGAGGCCACCAGCTCGACATCGACGATCTGTCCCGGCTGCAGCGCTTGCGCCTTGCCCTCAGGCCGCGCCTCGACGAGGTAGACCAGCTTCTGCCGGTTCTCGAGCGAGTAGATCACCGGCGGGGTGAATTCCGGGTCGGGCGAGACATAGCTGACGCGCGCCTTCACCTCCGGCCCGCAGCCGTCGCAATGGACGACAAGCAGCGTGCCGACCTTGATCGACGAGAACGCACTTTCCGGGACATAGACGCTGAGCTTTACCGCACCGTCCGGCAACATCGAAATGACAGGCGCGGTCGGACCGGCGGTGTCGCCGGGATTGCGGATGACGTCATTGATGCGGCCGGGCGAGGGTGCCGCCAGCACGCGCTTCGACAGCCGCCACTCAGACTGCTTCAACGCCGACTGCGCCTGTTTGACCTGATTGTCTGCCGCCTTGATCGTTTCGGGACGCGCAGGCAGACCGCCGACGGCAAGGTTGGCCTGCGCCTGGCCGACCTGCGCATTGGCGGTCTCCAGCGTCGCGGCGGCGGTGTCGTAGTCGGCCTGCGTGCCGGCGCCACGCTTGAACAGGTCGGCGGCGCGGTCGTATTTGCGCTTGGCATCCGTGGCCTGGGCCTTGGCCATGTCGACCTCGGCCTTCAGCACCGCGATCTCCTCCGGCCGCTTGCCGATCTGCAGGTCGGCAAGCTGCGCCTGCGCCTGGGCGAGCGCGGCCTCTGCCTGGGCGACGGCGATTTTTGCGTCGGCGCTTTCGAGAGTCACCACCGGCGTGCCTGATACAACACGGTCGCCGCGCTTGACCGCGACGGTCTCGACCTGCGCCACTTCGATCGGCGCCAGCAAGACATAGTCGCCCTCGACATAGCCGACGGCAAGCGGCGCTGCCGGCGCGCAGGCGCCGAACAGCTGGGCCGCGAGCGGCAGGGAACAGAGAAAACTCATCGCTTGCCCTCCTTGCGGGCGACCGGATTGCGGGCCGCCAGTATGGCGCCAAGATTGCCTGTCACCGCCGCCACCACCTTGGCGGCCTCGGTGTTGCCGATCTCGCGCCAGCCCATACGACGCATCACTGCTTCGCGACCGATGCGGAAATAGATGACCTGGCCGATCAGCGTGAAGACCACGAGCTTGGTGGCCTCGCTTTCGGCCGGCTCGCCCGTCGCCTGTTCCCAGATCTGGCAGAGGCGGCGATGCGTCGGTTCGAACACCCCGTCATAGATGCGGTCGAGTGCGGCGGTCGGATGCGTCAATTCCCTAAGTACAAATTGTACGATATCGCCAGCTTCCGGTCTGGCTACGATAAACGCCACCGTCGCTTCCAGCGCGGCGAACAATTGTGCCCTCGCCGCCTCCGGGCCGGCTTGACCCGGCAATTGCGTGCCGCCGAGCGCCTGGCCGGCAACCGACTGGATGGTTTCGACGATGTGGTCGGCGGCGGCCGCGCGCAACCCTTCCTTGCCGCCGAAATGATAGGCGATCGAGCCGATGTTGGCCTTGGCCTCGGCGGCGATCTCACGCGTCGACGTGCCGTCGAACCCTTGCCGTCCGAACAGCTTGAGCGCCGAAAGCACGAGTGCGGCGCGCGTCTGCTCTGCGGGGGATGTCTCCTGGCGGGGCGTTTTATCGGCTACGGTTTTGATCATGCTGGGCACTTAATCAATCGATTGATTAAAGTCAAATTGATTATCCGCGGCGGCTTGCCATGTCGGGCCGCAGACGCTTTAGTGGGCGGCCATGGGCAAGGAAGTCGAACGCAAGTTCCTGGTCTCCAGCGCCGAATGGCTGGAAATGGCCGAGGCGAATATACGCATTCGCCAGTTCTATCTTGCCGCAACACCCGGCCGCACCGTGCGCGTGCGCATCAGCGACGGCAGTTCGGCGAAGCTGACGCTTAAATTCGGCAGCAAGATCCGCGAGCGTGACGAATACGAATATGAAATTCCACTGGCGGACGCAGAGGAGATGCTGGCCTTCGCCATCGGACATGTCATCGAGAAGACACGCCACCATGTTAGGCATCGCGGCTATCTCTACGAAGTCGATGTTTTCGGCGGGATTCTAGCCGGCCTTGTGGTGGCCGAACTGGAGACGCCGGAGGATGTACCTGACGAAATGCTGCCTGATTGGCTCGGCCGCGAAGTGACCGGCGAGCAGAGATTTTACAACGCGTCGCTCGCCCTAGAGCCGGATGATTTTAGGTCGGGTCGACCTAAAATCGGAATCCGGCTCTAAATCAAAAGAGATGGAGCATGATGTCGTCCGAAAACCGCTTCACACTTTTCGGCATCATGCTCTAGGGGGATTCCGGAGATCGCCGCATGAGCTTTCGCATCGATCCGCGCCTGCCGCTGACCGGCGAGGTCAGGCGTATCCTTGGCGAGGAGATCGGCAAGGCGCTTGCCCATCTGGCCGTCGTGCGCGACCAGCCGGAGCAGGCATTGCACAAATGCCGCAAGCGGCTGAAGAGCGCGCGCGCCTTGCTGCGGCTGGTCCGTTCCGGAAATGAAACATTCTGTCGGACTGAGAACCAATGCTACCGTCAGGTGGCGGCGCTGCTTGCCGGGCCGCGCGAGGCGACCGCGCTGGTCGAGACCGTCGACCGGCTGGCAGCCGCCTTTCCCGAGCAGGTTGCCGGCGGCGGCCTCGACAGCGTGCGCGACCGGCTGATTGCCCGCCAGCATGAAATGCATGCCGGCGCCGGCCTCGACGCCGCCATAGGCGCGGCCACCGCCGCCTGCGAGGAAGGCCTCATCAGGATAGAGCGGCTGCTGCTCCCCGATCTGCCTGAGCATGCAGCCGATGTGCTTGCGGAAGGCGCTCGCAAGACCTTGCGCCGTGCCAGGAAGGCGCTGGACCGGGCGGGATCGCGCGGCGAAGCAGAGGATTTCCACGATCTGCGCAAGGCTGCCAAGACCCATTCGATGCATTTGTCGCTGCTCGGCCGGCTGTGGCCGACGCCGATCAAGGTGCGGCGCAAGGCGGTCGACGAACTGGGCGAAAGGCTCGGCGAACTGCACGACGTCTTCGTCATGCGCGTGTTGCTCGAGGCCGACGGTGAGCCGCTCGGCGATGCGCAGGACACAAGGCTTCTTGGCAAGCTTTTGAAGCGCTCGGAAAAAAGCCTGAAGAAGAGCTGCCTCGCCGGAGCGGCCGAGCTGTTCGGCGACAGCCCCAAGCGCTCGACAAAGAAACTCGCGCGCAATGCGCGCGACGACCTCGCCGGCCCGGTATTGTCGAAAGAGGTCCCGGTCGGTTGATCATGGCCGAGGACGTCACCTCGTGCTAGTCACACTTTACCATGACCGCGCCGCGCGACACGCTTCTCGACCGACTTGGCCGCTGGCTTGCCGGCCGGCTGCAGGACGAATCCTCCGGCTATGAGCCCTACACGCCGTCCGACGCCGAGACGTTGCGGCGCACGCTCGAGCCCGGCGACATCCTGCTCATCGAAGGCAACCAGAAGATCTCGGCGGCGATCAAATACCTGACCCAGTCGACCTGGTCGCATGCGGCCTTCTATATCGGCGATGCCTTGTCCGAGCCGGAGGACGGATCGGAACGGCGTCGGCTGATCGAAGTCACGCTCGGCGAAGGCTGTGTCGCCGTGCCGCTGTCGCGCTACCGCACCTACAACACCCGTATCTGCCGGGCGAGCGGGCTGACCCCGGAAGACCGCGACCATGTCGTCGCCTTCATGATCGGCAAGCTCGGCCTGAAATACGATCTCAAGAACATTTTCGACATGCTGCGCTTTTTCCTGCCGACGCCACCGGTGCCGGTGCGCTGGCGCCGCCGCATGCTGGCTTTCGGCTCCGGCGACCCGACGCGCGCCATCTGCTCGACCCTGATCGCCGAAGCCTATGGCGAGATCCGCTATCCGATCCTGCCCGAGATCACCCGCGCGCCCGGGCGCGCCTCGGCGCAGTCGAACTATTCGCGCCGCGAAATCCTGCACATCCGCCACTACTCGCTCTACACGCCGCGCGACTTCGACCTGTCGCCATTCTTCCGCATCGTCAAACCGACGCTGGAATATGGTTTCGACTACCGGGCGGTGACCTGGGAGGACAAGGCAGGCACCGACGCCGCAGCCGCGAAGGCTGGCGCAATCGCCTCAGACACGTGATGGCTTCGGCCTGAGTCATGAGGTGCAGGCGTCTCACATGGCGGCCTGCATCACGCCGAAACCGCGATGGCGCCCTGGTTTTCGGCCCTGTGTTCGACCCAGACATGGACCGGTTCGTCCCGGCCGCGGATGCTAACCGGTCCATGATCGCGCGCATTCAGCTGTGTCCCGAGCGATTCCCCCTTCGCGGCCTCAATCAGTCGTGACCCAAAGCAAATATTCGCCTGAAGCTCCCGGCAGAGCGCCTGCAAACGGCTGGCGACGTTGACGGTGTCGCCCACCACCGCGAAGGACAGGTTGCGCTCGCTGCCGACCGCGCCGAGGACGACGGCGCCATATTGTGCACCGATCCGAACGTCCAGCGGCGGATATCCCCTGGACACACGCTGGACATTCCAGTCTTCGATAGCGGCGATCATCGCTTCAGCGCACCGGATGGCCCGGGTTGCGTCGTCATGGCTGGCTTGCGGAACCCCGAAGGTCGCCATGATGCAATCGCCGATATAGTTGTCGACGGTGCCATGGTGGTCGAAAACGACCTGCTCCATGCGACGGTGGAACTGACGCAGTAGTTCGAACACTGCTTCGGCCGGATGATCCTCGGAATAGTGTGTGAAGCCGACGATGTCGGCGAACAGCACCGCGATATCCTGCCGGCGGACCGGACCGAAGGGCTCGTCATCCGAGGCGAGCTGGTCGACGACATTGGGCGAAAAATGCCGGGCGAGATTGGCGCGGGCGCGCTCTGCCTTGACATAGTCTTCCGACAGATGCCGGGAACGGGAGACGACCAGCGCCATGATCGCGCCGATAATCAGGACAACCAACACATTGGTCGCCTGCGCGAACGTATCGACGAAATTGGGGTTGAGATAGAGATTCAGTCGCTCTGTCATCGGCAGCGAATAGAGGTTCGTTGCCGGAATGACGGTTCCCGCATGAAAAACCACCCATCCCACCCCGATCGTCCACGTCAAGGCCGCGAGCGCGCCGAGATAGAGCGCCAATCGTGTCGAAAGGGTCAGCGCGCCAAGGCATACGAAAATCAGCAGGAATTTGAAGCTGCCCTCGCGCAGTTGCATCGCGGCCGGCGCGACCTCGAGGGAAAACGGGTTGGGCGTTACCAGCAGAACGGTCAACAGAATGATGTCCAGCGTACCGACGAGGTAACCGATCCACCATGGCGCGTTGCGACGGCGCGCAAAGCGAAACTGGATCAGGCCGACGAGTTGGAACAGCGCGAGGCCCGCCAGCACGAAGAGCAGCGAGGCATCCCAGCGGCTGATCAAGGAAAAGAAGCAGGAGATCACGGCGAGCGATGCCGTGCGCGCCCAGAACTGCAATGCAGCACCCTGGCGTTCTGCGCGCTCCCGCAAATTTTTCAGGCGCGAATAGCGGCGAAGTTCAAGTGTTGGCGCGGTCGGCATAGGATCACTTCGATTTTGCGGGGACGGCCACGCATTCGGCAAACCCGCCCCGTACAGTCTGGCAAATCAGCGCGCGAACTCTATCATGGTTTCGTTTTTGAAACGCGGCTGGCGCGTCAAGCCGGCAACGGGCGGCGTCCCTTTGCCGGAGCGGTGGGCCGGTCGGACGCACCGGCATCCCTGGGGTGCGGGCCGATCGGCATGATCGCCGGAAACGGGGTTGCGCCAAAAGCAAACGTCCATTTGTAGCCGGTCAGCCCGTCTTCCGGCGTCGTGTTCTGGTCGTGATGGGCGAGCAGTTTGGCGCGCTCGGCCAGTTCCTCCGCCTCGCGCTTCACCATCTCCGCCGTCTCCGGCCGCATCCGCCTGGAGAATGAGACGAAGGTCGCTTCCCGCTCCAGATGGGTGATCGCCCAGCCGATGAAATTCTTGTTTGTCATCTCGAACAGCGGCCTGAGCGGCCCTTCGAAATTCCACTGGATCGGTGTGTCGACCAGCAGCCGTGCCGACAACCCGCTGCCCAGCGCAATGAGGCCGAGCGCTTCGAGATCGCGCAGATAGAGGAACATCGACGCTTCGCTCAAGCCCTGCGAGCGCATGACGCCCTCGGGCGTGAATTTCTCCGATAGCATGACGAAGATGAACAGCAGCGCCGGCAGTCCGGCAAGCTTGCGCTCGACCTCTGGCGCGATGCGGTTGACCGGTCCCGGCCCCCGATTCATCGACCCCAGCACGTTTTCCAGCTCGACGCCGGCGGCAGCGCAGATCCCGACGAGACGGTCGAGCTTGCAGTTGCGCTCGTGGAAGATGCGCTTGACCGTCGGCTCGGAAACGCCCATCCGCCCGGCAAGCTCACGATAGGTGACGCCCTTGGCCTTCAGCGTCCGCTTCAGCGCCTCGAAGATCAGGCCGTTCATGGAATGCACCTCTTTTGCGCCATTTCGTATCGGTTTCCGATACTAGCTCGAATCGTCCTTCCGGAAAAGTATCGAAAATCCTAGCTCTCCGCCATCCATCACAGGAGACCTGGCCATGAAAACCCTCATCCCCTCTATTTGTCTCGCCGCCTTCGCTATCGCGCTCGTGCCTGCGGCCGAGGCCGCCGAACTCTGGCGCGCCTCGGGCTTCGAGCAACCGGAATCGGCGCTGTTCGACGCCGCCAACAGTCGCATCATCGTCTCCAACATCGTCGGCAATCCTGGGGAGGCCGACGGCAACGGCTATCTCTCGGTGCTGTCGCTGGACGGCAAGATCATTAGCCAGCACTGGACCGACGGCATGGATGCACCAAAAGGC
Organism: Mesorhizobium sp. P170090; assembly: GCF_057786115.1. Taxonomy (NCBI): domain Bacteria; kingdom Pseudomonadati; phylum Pseudomonadota; class Alphaproteobacteria; order Hyphomicrobiales; family Phyllobacteriaceae; genus Mesorhizobium; species Mesorhizobium sp. P170090. The sequence continues at coordinate 872,118 of NZ_JBYNWH010000001.1, read as the reverse complement.
TCGGCGATCTCCGGCGGCAAGCTCTACGTCGCCGATATCACCAAGGTGCGCATCGTCGATCTCGCCAGCGGCAAGCTCATCTCGACCATCGATGTGCCCGGCGCCGTTTTCCTCAACGACGTGACATCGGACAGTTCGGGCAAGGTTTATGTCACCGACATGCTGGCCGATGCGATCTACCGCATTGACGGCGACAAGCCGGAACTGTTCGTGAAGGATGCGAAGCTCGCCGCGCCCAACGGCATCTTTGCCGATCGCGATCGGCTGATCGTGGCGTCCTGGGGCAAGGGCATCAAACCGGACTTCAGCACTGCCGCGCCCGGGGGCCTGCTGTCGGTCGATCTCGCGACGAAAGCCGTGACGCCGCTGCCTGGCGCACAAAACTTTGCCGACCTCGATGGCGTCGTCGCCATCGGCGACAGCATCTACGCCACCGCCTTCATGACCGGCACGCTCTATCGGTACAAAGTCGGCGAGGCGCCGGAGGCTGTAGAGCAGTTCAAGCCGGGCAGCGCCGATATCGGCACAGACGGCACGCGGATTTTCGTGCCGCTGATGAACGAGGGCGAGATCGCGGTGCTGAGCCTGGACTGACGGCGCACACTTGCCGGCTCAGCCAGCGGGCGCGGCTTTGAGTTGCGCCCGCGAATCCTTGATCGAGGCGGCAAAGGTCACCAGCGGCCGCTTGACGCCGTGGTTGATCAGCATGCGCCGTGTCTGCGGCGAGGCGCCGGCGATGATGAAACGCACGCCGGCGCGTTTCGCCTTGTGCGCCGCGCCCTCGATGACATTGGCCGCGGTGGAATCGAAGAAGGGCACCGCCGAACAATCGAGGATGAAGTTCTTGCGCTGGTCGGCGATGCGGTCGAGCACCGTGCCGACAGTAGAGGCGGCGCCGAAGAAGAAGGCGCCGGAGATGCGATAGACGACGGTGTCGGCGTCGCTTGCCTCGCTTGCATCGTAGGCGCGGCCGCTGCTGTCGGCGACATCGTCCTGCACCAGCGGCAAATCCGCCTCCACGGCGATCGACTTGGCCATACGGTCGATGAACAGGATCGAGCCTAGCGCGAAGCCGACGACGATGCCTTCGGTGAGGTCGCGGAAGACGACGATCAGGAAGGTTGCCATCAGCACCAGGGCATCGCCGCGCGAAGCGCGCAGCAACGTGGCGAAGGCCTGCTTCTCGAACATGTTCCAGCAGACAACCGCCAGCACCCCGGCAAGGGCGGCAAGCGGGATGTAGCTGGCCAGCGGTGCGGCCACCAGCATGAAGACCAGCAGAAAAAGCGAATGCAGCATGCCGGAAACCGGCCCATGCGCGCCGGCCCGCACATTGGTGGCGGTGCGGGCGATGGTGCCGGTGGTGCAGATGCCGCCGAACAGGGCAGACGCGATGTTGGCAAAGCCTTGCGCCACCAGTTCGCAATTGGAACGGTGACGCCGCCCGGTCATGCCATCGGCGACCACGGCCGAGAGCAGCGATTCGATGGCACCGAGCAGCGCAAAAGCCACCGCATCCGGCAGCACCGCAAGCGCCTTGTCGAGGCTGAACACAGGCAGCGCCGGAAATTGCAGGCTGCGCGGAATGCCGCCATAGCGGGTGCCGATCGTTTCCGCCGGCAGCGAAAGCATCGCCACGACAAGGGAGGCCAGTCCGACGGCGATCAGCATGCCCGGCCAGCCGGGCCGCCAGCGCTTCACCCCAACGATGGTGGCGATGGTCAACGCCGCCACCAGCGTTGCCGAGATGTTGAGCGTGCCGGCCGCGTGGCCGATCGCCATCAGTTTCGGCAGCAGCGGCCCGGGCTCCGGCCCGGCAAGCCTCAGCCCGAACAGTTCGACGATCTGGCCGGAGAAGATGATGATCGAGATGCCGGCGGTGAAGCCGACCGTCACCGGGTAAGGGATGAATTTGATATAGGTTCCGAGCCGGAGATAGCCGATGGCGAGCAGGAAGATGCCGGCCATCATCGTCGCCAGCAGCAGTCCGTCGACGCCTTCGCGCTGCACCGTCGCCGCCACCAGCACGATGAAGGCGCCGGCCGGGCCGCCGATCTGGAAGCGGCTGCCGCCGAGCGCCGAGACGATGAAGCCGCCGACAATGGCGGTGAACAGGCCGCGCTCCGGCGTCACGCCCGAAGCAATCGCAATCGCCATCGACAGCGGCAACGCGACAATAGCGACGGTCAGCCCGGCCATGAAGTCGGCCTTGAACTGCGGCAGGCGGTAACCTTCGCGCCAGACCGTCACCAGCTTGGGCGTGAACAGCTCTGAAAATGTCGGCTTTGCCGACTTCTGGGCCGGTTGATGCACTGCCCGCCGGATCTGATCCATGGACTGCCTTCCGCTTGCGTGAAGGCGGCGGGATCGTCGGCAGGACTGTCGGCGGTCGCCGTCGCGACTATATGCCGGCTCAGCCTTGCGGGTTCGGCGGCGCGACCGGCTTGAGGCGCACGCCCCGGCCGCCGCGCTCGCTGGTCTGGTTCTCGCCGATGAGCTCCACCCCGGCCTCGTCGAGAGCCTGGATAACCTTCATCAGCGTATCGACCACACCCCTGACCACGCCGTCACTCGCTTCCATGCGCTGGATTGTCGGAAGCGAAACGCCGGCACGCTCGGCGAGCGTCTTCTGATCGATGCCGGCCAGCGCCCTCGCGGCGCGCATCTGCGCGGCAGTGATCATCGGTCGGAACCCCCGTCTGAGTCTGCGGAGACGACGTGTAATACAATCATAGTGATGTTTCAACCATCATAAAGCATACATGAAACATGATCTCTCCACAAAGCCGGATGGCGGGATACAGGATGAGCATGCTACGCTACCGCCTTGGCTCTTATTGGCGGGGAAATATCCGTTGAAGATTTTCAGGACCTTGACGACGTCGGCAGCCTTGCTGTCGGCGGTTTTTCTGCTGGCAGGCTGCGGACACGGGCTGATCAACCGGCTGATTTGAATGTCGCTCCGGATCGTCAGTCTTCGGGCTCGTTGCCATCGGCCACCGCCTTGTTCCGCTGCAGCATTCGCGCCGCCAGCCAGCACAGCGTCGCCCAGGTGAAGCCGGCGCACCATCCCGCCAGCACGTCGGAAGGCCAGTGGACGCCGAGATAGACGCGGCTGACGCCGACCAGCAGCGTTACCAGCACCGCCAGGCTGAGGACATAGATTTTCGTCGTTCGTCCCGGCAGGAAGCGCGCTGCCAGCGAGCCCAGCGTGAGATAGGTCACCGCCGACAGCATGGCGTGGCCGCTGGGAAACGACAGCGACGTCTCGTTGGCCAGGTGCGAGACAAGATCGGGGCGCGGCCGGTCGATGCCGGCCTTGAGCAAGGTCGACAGCAGCTGCCCGCCGGCCACCGCGACAAAGATCAGCAGCGCCGTCCTCGGCCTACGGATCAGCAGGAGGTAGACGATCACCGCCGTTACGATCAGCACCAGCACGCTGGAGCTGCCGAGGCTGGTGATGTCGCGCATCGCGCCTTCCAGCCATGCCGGGCCGACGGGAACATCCGGCTGACCCACTTTTCGGAAAGCGAGCAGGATCTCAGTATCGAAAGCGTGCGGCGTGGTGGCCCGCGCCACCTCCATCAGTTCCTCGAAGCCCCACAGCCCGGCGGCTATCACCAGCCCGGCCAGCAGCACCGGAAATTCAAGCCAGTTGGTGAACGCACGCGGGGTCTTCATCGGATTACAGTCGCCCCTGCAGGTAAGGCCCGAGCGAGATCAGCACCACCGCCGCGATGGCCAGCACGATGCCGGTCGCTTGCAAGGCATTGACGCGTTCGCCGAAGAACACCAGCGCCACCACATTGACCGCCACCAGCTGGATCACCGCCGACAGGCTGAACGACACCGACATGCCGAACTCACGAACCAGCCGCAGCATCATCAGATTGCCCGCCGTATACAGCGCCAGTGTCAGCACGATCTTGCCAAGGCTTGGCGCCAGCCCCCATTGCTTGGCCGCGATTGCCGCCAGCAGGAAAATCACCGTCGAAATGACGAGCTGCGCCAGTCCCCAGAAACTCACTTTTGTGCCTCGCTGTCGTTTGTGGCAGCCCTTGTTTCGCAAGCGCGCCGACACGTCAAGCAGACTGCGGCGAGACAGGCCCGACGATGACGAGAGGTGGCTGAATGAATGGCAGCACGATCGCGGTCTGATTGCAACGCTCGGGCCGGATTAACGCAAACCCAGGCAGCTGCCCACCCAAGCCCCGGATAAGAATGGACATTTAAACATGGCGCCCTACGTCTTCTGGAGGAGAGTGCCATGCCAAAGTCCGTCTATGACCGTGGCCTGCTGAAACCCGACGACATCGCCAGGCTGCAACGCGTGTTCGACGAAGCCTGCCGCAGGCGCGACGTGCATCCCGATTCGGCGGAGGCGCGGGAGATCGCGCTGAACCTGCTTGCGCTCCACAATGCCGGCATGATCGAGGAAGATATGCTTATGGAAACCGTGGGTTTCCGCAGGTTGGAGCCGAAATCAGCCTGAGGCCCGCAAGGCGGCCTGGAGCAATTCCAGGAAAAGTGTGAAGCGGTTTTCCGTCCGGAATTGCGTAAAAATAAAGGCCTAGGAGCGGTTCGCCGTTTCCGTGAAACGGTGAAACGCTCTAGCCGGCGCGCTGCACGACGGCCACATTCATCTCTGCCCGCAGCCTGAAGCCGATGGATTCGTACAACCCAACCGCGCCGGCATTGCTGGCATAGGCATGCAGGTAGGGAACTTCGCCGCGCGCAAAAATTCGGTTGGCCACGAACACCGACAGCAGCCGGCCGAGGCCGCTGCCGCGAAATTCGGGATGCGAGCAGACGCCGCTGAGTTCGCTGTAGCCGGGCTGCTTCATGCGCTCGCCGGCCATCGCCGCCAGCCGGCCGTCGATCTTCACGCCCCAGAACTCGCCGAGGCTCAGCGCCTTGAGCGTGAACGGGCCGGGCTTGGTCAGTGACGCCAAAGCAAGCATCTCGGCCGCGTCGTCCTGCGTCAGCTGCTGTACACGCTCGTCCGACACGGAAGGCAATGGCGCCTCGGCAACCATCTGAACGCCGAAGGCGGTCACGGTCGCGGTCAGTTCCGGCGGCAAGGCAATGGGGTCCGCCTGGAGCATGAACACGCTCTCACCTGCAGGAATGAGGCTTGCGAGCGCCTGCAGGCTCTCAGCGTCGTCTGCCCCGGAAGCCGCGAAGGGGACGATCGAGGAGGGATAGCGCCTGGCGAGCCTGTCGCCATACGCAAAGATCCGATGCCGCGTGTCGAGCGCGCTCCAGACCGGACGATCGAGGACATGGCTCATGGCGCGACATCCTGTTTCACACGACGGTCGAGCGGGGCCGCCGCCAGGCCGTCCTCTATTGCCGAGAGTTGTTCGAGAAGCGGCCCTGCAAGGTCTTTGCACAAGTCGGCAACGGCGTTCTCGATGCGCGGCCAAACGTCTCGCTTCGCCTTATCGACCAGGCGCTGGCCGTTCGCGGTCAGCGAGATCATCCTGCGGCGCTGGTCGTCGTTCGATGGCGCGGCCTCGACCAGCCCCAACTCGGCCAGCAGCGCCACGCTGCGCGTCACCCCCGGCTGGGTGATCCCCAGTGACTGCGCCAGCTCGCCGACAGGCAGCGGCCCGAGCCGGTCGAGCGCGGCCAGCAGAGGATACTGGCTGGACTGCACCGGCACCTCCAGCCCATCGAGCATGCGCTGCGTATCGGCCTGCAACTGCTCGCCGATACGCTTCAGCCTGCTGCCGAGGGTGAGGTAGCCGAGGGATCGAATGATGTCTTCCATGGGTGATCCGTCTCCTGGATAAGTATAACATGTTATATAATGATGCAATGAACGAGTTCAAGCGCCTGCTTTGGAGGTTGGCCGCAAGCATCTCGACTTCGTCGTCCTCGGGCGAAGCAGGAGCGAAGCTCCGTCGCGGAGACCCAGGGATCATGCCTTGGCCGTGGAAGCAGCGGAGCAGAACCTGCAACGCAGCGTAGCTCAGAAGTCACGGCATGGATCCTCGGGTCTGCGCCGCGTCGCTACGCTCCTTGCTTCGCCCGTGGATGACGACGGGATGGCGTTTTCGCCCAATCGCCAGGATATTCGATCCCGTCTTGCAGATGCGTTGAACCACCAGTCCGCGCCACAGCAGCAGCCCGAAGTGCGGTGGTTCTCCGTCCAGAAGCGCTCGTCTACAACCCCTTGGCGATCTGACGGGCAATCGCTTCGGCCTGCAGGCCGGCGCTGTGAAAATAGCTGGTCAGGCTTGGCCGCATGCCGATGAACCACAGGCCGGGCTGGCCGCTCGGGGTGCCGCCATTGGCCTTCGGCACGCCCTTGGCGTCGAGCACGCCGAGATCGCCCAGCATGGCCTCCAGGCCGGTGCGATAGCCGGTTGCCGCGATTACCACATCCGGCTCGAGCACCGTGCCGTCGTTCAGCCGCACGCCGGCGCCTTCGAAAGCCGCCACCGGCGCCACCACCGAAATCCGTCCGGCCTTCATTCCTGCGACGGCGCCGTCGTCGACGGCGATAGCGATCTGCTCGACGCCGAGCCGGCTGGCGCCGCCTTTCGGCGCCGGCGGCAGGCCGAAGCGGGCGAGGTCGCCGAACACCAGCCGCTGCGTCGCGGCAATCGCGGCATCGGCAATCCACGTCGGCAGCATCGCCATGAAACCGCCGAAGCGCGCCACGGCGACCTTGCCGATCCGTTTCGGCATCAGCGACGGACCCTGCCTGGCTGACAACCAGATGGCCTTGGTGTCGGCACGGGCGAGGTGGTTGAGCACGTCGAAGCCGGAATTTCCGGCCCCGACCACCAGCACGCTTTTGCCCACATAGTCCTGTGCTGTGCCGAAATCGGCGGCGTGGACAAGTTTGCCGGTGAAAGTCGCCTTGCCTTGCCAGTCCGGCGTCCATGGCAAGCGGTCGCGGCCGGTGGCGACGATGACATTGCGGGCGCTCAGCGTTTCCCGGCCCGTATGGACGAGCCAGCCATTGCCTCTGCGTTCGATCCGCTCGACGGCGGTGCCGAATTCGACCCTTATGCCGCGCGCGCGGGCAAAATCCTCGAGATAACCGACGATGGCATCCTTGTTCGGAAAGGCGGCGGTGCGGGGCGGATAGGCAAGGCCGGGCAGGGTCGACAGCGCGCGATGCGTGTTTAGGGTCAGCTTCTCGTGCCGCCGTCGCCACGGTTCGGCGATCCGCGGCTCCTTTTCAAGCACGACGACCCGCACGCCGCGCCGGCCAAGCGCGTCGGCGGCCGCCAGCCCCGCCGCTCCGGCGCCGATGACGATAACCGTATAGTCGGGTCCTTTCGGCCCCAGGACGATAGGCATCGTTTCGCTTGTCGTAGCCTCCATTCGGTCGAGATTTCCTTTCAGGTGCGCCATGGGGACCCGTCCTATATGGCACGTCCCATATGGCACAGGGGCGATATGATCGATAATGAGGTCGCGTCAATGCGACTGATTCGAGGCCTTGGGGGCAAGCCTCTGTTTATCATCGGCACGCGGAAGCTCGACCATGCCCTCCTTGCGCATCTTTCTCGACAGACTGCTGGAGGGCGCCGCAGCCAAGGTGCCGCGCCAGGATTTTTCGCATGTCGAGCGGCTGGCGCTTGTCCGCCAGCACGGCGACTTCTCGCTGGCCTATTCGACCGCCGTGCAGCAAAAACTGTCCTATTTCGGCGACGCCGACGGCTACATCGCCTTCGGCACCAAGATGAAGCACCATTTCGCGCTCGGTGACCCGGTCGCCCATCCGGCCGATCGGCCCGACTATATCAGGCGCTTTGTCGAAGCCGCCGACAGCCCGTGGTTCGTGCAGATCGGCGAACCGACGGCGCGCGTTCTGGCAGGGCTTGGCTACCAGGTCAACCGCCTCGGCGTCGACACGCGGCTGGAGCTGCCGGCTCACGATTTTTCCGGCAAGCGCAACGAAACCGTGCGCTATTCCGAACGCTGGCTCTTGAAGAAGGGGTTTTCCTTTGGCGAAGGAGCGGTCTATCTCGACGAGGTCCAGCGCCTGTCACAGAACTGGCGGGCCGACCGCATCGTCAAGCGCTGGGAGATGGCGTTCCTCAACCGCCCCTTTGCCGATCATCTCGGCATCGATATGCGCCGTTTCGTGCTCTACAGCCCGGAAGGCGAGCTCGTCGCTCTGCTCGATTTCGATCCGATGTTCCGGGATGGCAAGGTGATCGGCTATACCACCTCGTTCAAGCGCAAGCACATCGATGCCTCGCCGCATGCCGAAATCGGGCTGACCAAATTCGCCGTCGACCGGTTTCGCAATGAGGGCATTTCGGTCGTCACGCTCGGCCTGTCGCCGATGCTCGATGTCGGAGACAACAGCTTTGCCGAATCGAGCTTCTGGCGCAACGCCTTCGAGCGGGCCTATGAGTCGCCCTGGGTCAACCGCAGCAAGTTCAACCTCAAGGGCCAGGCGGCGTTCAAGCGCCGCTTCCATGGCGTCGAAGAACCGACCTACATCGCCTTCCGCGAGGGCAGGCTGATCGAGATGCTGGGGTTGCTGCGCCTCATCAAGGCGATCTAGCAAGAAGCGTGGCGGCCAACGTGGCCAATTTGCCCCCAGCAAAACTGTTGATTTGACCGGCGCACGGGCGATCGCCTATTTGCATGTCGCTCAAAAGTGGTCCCGATTTGAGCAAACGACATGCATAAAAACAAAGACCTAATGCGCGTCGCCTGAGTCCGTTCAAACGCGACGCGCTTTAGAGCGGCAGGGTCAGTTGCGCAGCCGGTAGCCGGTGCGGAAGATCCAGGCGACGATGGCGATGCAGATGGCGAGGAACACCATCGTCATGCCCAGGCTGACGGCGACCGAGACATCGGACTTGCCGTAAAAGCTCCAGCGGAAACCGCTGATCAGGTAGACGACCGGGTTGAACAGCGTCACCGTGCGCCAGGTCTCGGGCAGCATGTTGATCGAATAGAAGCTGCCGCCGAGGAAGGTCAGCGGCGTGATGATCAACAGCGGCACCAGCTGCAATTGCTCGAAGCTTTTCGCCCATATGCCGATGATGAAGCCGAACAGGCTGAAGGTCACCGCCGTCAAGACAAGGAAGGCCAGCATCCAGAACGGATGCTGGATGGTGAGCGGCACGAACAGCGAGGCCGTCGCCAGGATGATCAAGCCGAGGATGATCGACTTGGTCGCGGCGCCGCCGACATAGGCGATGACGATCTCCAGATACGACACCGGCGCCGACAAGAGCTCGTAGATGGAGCCGACGAATTTCGGGAAATAGATGGCAAAGGAAGCGTTGGAGATCGACTGCGTCAACAGCGACAGCATGATCAGCCCCGGCACGATGAAGGCGCCGTAGCTGATGCCGTCAATCTCGGTGATGCGCGAGCCGATGGCCGAGCCGAAGACGACGAAATAAAGCGATGTCGAGATCACCGGCGAGACGATGCTCTGCAGCACGGTGCGGAACGCACGCGCCATCTCGACCCGGTAGATCGCCCATACTGCTCGCCAATTCATGGCTCTTGCCTCAACAGATTGACGAAGATCTCCTCGAGCGAGCTGTTTTGCGTGTCCATGTCGCGGAACTGGATGCCGGCCGTCTCGAGTTCGCGCAGCAGCGATGCGACGCCGGGGCGTTCGCTCTGGTTGTCATAGGTGTAGGTCAGCTGTGTGCCATCGTCCGACAGCTCCAACGCGTAGTGCGAGAATGCATCGGGAATGGCGGTGAGCGGGTTGCGCAATTCCACGATCAGGCGCTTGCGGCCGAGCTTGCGCATCAGTTCGGCCTTGCCCTCGACCAGGATGATCTCGCCGCGGTTGATGACACCGACACGGTCGGCCATCGCCTCGGCCTCTTCGATATAGTGCGTGGTGAGGATGATGGTGACGCCATCGTCGCGCAGCCGCCGCACCATCGCCCACATGTCCTGGCGCAGTTCGACGTCGACGCCGGCCGTGGGTTCGTCGAGGAACAGGATGCGCGGCTCATGTGACAGCGCCTTTGCAATCATCAGCCGCCGCTTCATGCCGCCCGACAGCGTGATCGCCTTGGCGTCCTTCTTGTCCCACAACGACAAGTCGCGCAGCACCTTTTCGACGAAGCCCGGATTGGGCGGCTTGCCAAACAGGCCGCGACTGTAGGTGACGGTTGCCCAGACGCTCTCGAACGCATCGATGGTCAGCTCCTGCGGCACCAGCCCGATCAGGCTGCGCGCCGCGCGGTAGTCTCGGTTGATATCATGGCCGTCGACGGTCACCGTTCCCGACGAACGGTTGACGATGCCGCAGACGATCGAGATCAGCGTCGTCTTGCCGGCGCCGTTCGGCCCCAGCAGCGCGAAAATCTCGCCGCGTTCGATGTCGAGGTTGATTTCCTTCAGCGCCTTGAAGCCGGTGGCGTAGGTCTTGGTGACCCCGGCAATCGAAATGATGGAAGGCAAATTCGTGGAAGACATGAGGCCGAAAACGACTGTTTGAAAGAGGCGGGGATTATTATTGCGCTGAATGTCGGTGTGCAGGCTCGGAAGTCAATGCCGCTGCTGACAATTGTGGACAAACGTTCCCCTTTTGCCGTTTCGTCATGGGGTGTCGGGGCGCTGACGGTTTGATACGATCTGCTGCGACAACGCGCCCCGCGTGACGCCAAGCCGCTTTGACCGGACCGCATCCGCCGCCTATTCTGCGCCAACAAACAGCAGCCGGAGCCCGCATGGACCCGCTCATCCTGTCGCGAATGCAGTTCGGGGCGAATATCTCGTTCCACATCCTGTTTCCGACCATCACGATTGCGCTTGGCTGGGTGCTGCTGTTCTTCAAGCTCCGCTACAACGCCACCAATGATTCCGCCTGGATGCGCGCCTATTTCACCTGGGTAAAGGTGTTCGCGCTGTCCTTCGCCATGGGCGTGGTCTCGGGCGTCACCATGAGCTTCCAGTTCGGCACCAACTGGCCGGGCTATATGGAGCATGTAGGCAACATCGCCGGGCCGCTGCTTGCCTACGAGATCCTCACCGCCTTCTTCCTCGAAGCGGCCTTCCTCGGCATCATGCTGTTCGGCTTCCGCCGCGTCTCCAACCGCGTCCACACGCTGGCGACGGTATTGGTCGCCGGCGGCACCACGCTGTCGGCCTTCTGGATCATTGCGCTCAATTCCTGGATGCAGACGCCGGCCGGCTTCGAGATGATCGACGGCAAGGCGCATCCCGTCGACTGGTGGGCGATCGTCTTCAACCCGTCCATGCCCTACCGTCTGACGCATATGCTGCTTGCCTCCGGCCTGACGGTGTCGTTCCTGATCGCCGGCCTGTCGGCGCTGCGCTACCTCACCGGCGACCGGTCGGAATCGATGTGGAAGGCGCTGCGCACCGGCGTCTTCACCGCCGCCATCCTGATCCCGATCCAGATCTTCGCCGGCGACCAGCACGGGCTGAATACGCTGGAGCACCAGCCGCAGAAGATCGCCGCCATGGAGGCGAACTGGAACACCGGCCCCAACGTGCCGCTGGTGCTGTTTGCGCTGCCCGACGAGGCGGCGAAGGAAAACAAATTCGAGATCGCCATTCCCGACGGCGCCAGCCTGGTGCTGCGCCATTCCACCAGCGGTATCGTGCCGGGGCTCAACGACTATCCCGGCCTGCATCCGCCGGTCTTCCCGGTGTTCTGGGGCTTCCGCATCATGGTCGGCACCGGCATTTTGATGCTCATCGTCTCGTGGTCGGCGACCTTCTTCCTCAAGCGCCGCCACAGCCTGCCGAGGCCGCTGGCCATGCTGATGGTGCCGATGGCGCTCTCCGGCTGGCTGGCGACGCTGGCCGGCTGGTACACCACCGAAATCGGCCGCCAGCCCTGGCTGGTCACCGGCGTGCTGAAAACCGCCGACGCTATCGGCCCGGTCGCCGGCAGCCATGTCGCGCTGACGCTCTCCATCTATCTTATCCTCTATGTGCTTTTGCTGATCGCCTATCTCGGCGTGCTGGTGCACCTGGCGCTGAAGGCCGCCAAGGACGGCGATACCTCGCCGCTGCCGGGGGTGATGAAGACGGCCATGTCGCAACCGGCCGCGGGAGAGTGAGGAATGGTCCGCGTAGCCGACGAAAAGCCAACGATTCGGCTTTTCGAATGACGAACGCCCGGAGCCATAGCGAAGGGCAGAACCGTTGATGAGAGGGATGACAGACCGATGAGCTTCGACTGGCCAACCGCGCTGCCCCTGATCTTCGCCGGCCTGATGGGCCTCGCCATCCTGATCTACGTCATTCTCGACGGTTTCGATCTCGGCATCGGCATCCTGTTCTCGGTCGCCGAAGATGCCGAGCAGGACACCATGATCGCGGCAATAGGCCCGTTCTGGGATGCCAACGAGACCTGGCTGGTGCTGGCCGTCGGCCTGCTCCTGGTCGCCTTCCCGCTGGCGCATGGCGTCATCCTCACCGCGCTCTACATTCCGGTCTTCGTGCTTTTGGTCGGCCTCATCCTGCGCGGCGTCGCCTTCGATTTCCGCGCCAAGGTGCCGGCCGGCAAGAAGCATCGCTGGAACCGCATTTTCTTCCTCGGTTCCGTCATCGCCTCGGTGGCGCAAGGCTATATGCTCGGCGTCTATGTGCTTGGCCTCGATGTCGGTTTTGGTGGCATCGCTTTCGGCGCGCTGGTGGCGCTCTGCCTGTCGGCGGCCTATGCAGCGATGGGCGCGGCCTGGGTCATCTACAAGACCGAGGGCGAATTGCAGAGGAAGGCGGTGGCCTGGCTGCGGACAGCCCTGGTGCTGACCGCGCTCGGCATGGCGGCGGTGTCGCTGGCGACCCCATTCGCCAGCCCGCGCATCTTCGCCAAATGGTTCGTCTGGCCCGAAATGCTCTATCTGTCGCCGCTGCCGATCCTGTCGGCGCTGCTGTTCATGTGGCTGTGGCGGCAGACCTTCCACCTGCCCAAGCCCGACGACCGCCATGCGCTGCGGCCGTTCCTGACGCTCGCCACCATCTTCGCGCTCGGCTTTGCCGGGCTTGCCTGGTCGTTCTATCCTTTCGTGGTGCCCGACAGGCTGACCATCTGGCAGGCGGCGTCGGCGACGGAAAGCCTGGCCATCATCCTCGCCGGCACGGTCGTCGTGTTGCCGGTGATCATCTTCTATTCGTTCTATGCGTATCGGGTGTTCGGCGGGAAGGCGACGGATCTGACGTATGATTGAAGGGCTCTCTAATCGCGGTTTGCGCGAGGCACCCCCCTCTGGCCTGCCGGCCATCTCCCCCTCAAGGGGGGAGATCAGCTACTCACTGCGGCCTTCGCCAACCTTGCAAGATGAGCACCGTCAGCGACGCTGCCAATCTCCCCCCTTGAGGGGGAGATGCCCGGAAGGGCAGAGGGGGGTGCTGTCCCGCTGGCGTCTCAGGTAGGGCGTCGCCGCTCTCTGCGTCCGGCCAAGTCCTATCGCCCCTCAGCTCTTCCCCGCCAGCACCAGCACCGGCTTCTCGCTATACAACCCCGGGAACAGCGCCTTCAAATTCGCCACCTTGGGCAGGTCGTTGTAGACGATGTAGGGGTAGGTCGGGTTCAGCGTCAGAAAGTCCTGGTGATATTCCTCGGCCGGATAGAAGGTTTTGCCCGTCTCCAGCGTGGTGACGATGGGTTTTGAAAACACCTTGGCCTGGTCGAGCTGGGCGATGTAGCTCTGGGCGATCTTCTGCTGCTCGTCATTCTCGGCAAAGATGGTCGAGCGGTACTGGGTGCCCGAGTCCGGGCCCTGGAAGTTCAACTGCGTCGGGTTGTGGGCGACCGAGAAATAGACCTGCAGCAGCTGGCCATAGGTCACCTTGGACGGATCGTAGGTGATCTCGACCGATTCGGCGTGGCCGGTGCGGCCGCTGCCCACCGTTTCGTAGACGGCGTCATCCTTGGCGCCGCCGGTGTAGCCGGAGACGGCCTTGGTCACGCCCTTGACGTGCTGGAACACGCCCTGCACGCCCCAGAAGCAGCCGCCGGCGAAGATAGCCTTCTCGCTGCCGCTGGCGGCCTTCTCGTCCACTGCCGGCGGCGGGATCACCACCGCGTCCTCGGCCGAGCGCGCCGGGCTCTGCCAGAAGGCGGCCGCGGCGGCGGCGACGATGAGCGCGGCAAGCGCGCTCTTGAAGATCGGCGTTCTCGTCCTTGCAATGCCGGTCATGTCTGATCTCCTTGATGCTGGCGAAGACTATACGACAGAACGTCCCGCCTGGTTTCTCAAATTGCCGTGCGCCGGCCCGGCCACTGTGCGGCCGGGCCATGGAACCCAGCCTTATTGCGCGGGCGCCATGGCGTCCGCCGGCTTCATCGCATCCGTTGCGGGTTTCATGGCATCGGCCGGCTTCATGGCGTCGGTGGCGGGTTTCATTGCATTCGTCGCCATCGGATCGGCTGGCTTCATGGCATCGGTCGCCGGCGCCATGGCATCGGTCGCGGGCTTCATCGCATCGGTTGCCATCGCCGGCTTCATGGCGCTGGTCGCTTCGTCCCCGCGGGCGCCGGAGGCGAAGGCGGTCATCGAAAGCGCAAAAGCGAGCGCGGTCAGGGTCTTGGTCATGATGGTATTTCCTCCTTGAAGAGGGCGCGCGGATGCGAGCCCGGTTATGCCGCGCTAGCGGCGTTGCGTAGAAAAAGAATCAGTCGGCGGCTGCAGCCAGGATCGGCCCACCACCCGGCGACTGCACCAGCACCGCGGTGCTCAGCCCGCCGCTTGCCGCCGGCAGCGGCAGTGTGGTGGCGTCGCCGCTCCAGCTGCCGAGTTTCTCCAGCGAGTGCACGACATTGGCATGCGGCAGCGTGCGCCCGGTATTCTCGCCGCGCGCCACCGGCACTTCGACGACGCCCTTGTTGTAGCGGACCAGCCAGACATCAGCGCGGCCGGCCGGCGCGGAACCGACGCCGATGCTGATCTTGCCGCCGTCGAGCGACAGCGTCGGCCCGTTCGTGTGACCGCTCGCGGAAATCAGCTGCTCGATCTCGCCTGATGCCGCGCCCACCGCATCGGCACCGCCATTGACCACCACCTGCGGCGTGAACGGGCCGGAACGGCCGAGCGACGGCTCATAGCGCACCTGGCGTTGGGTGAATTCCTCGCGGCCGAAAATGTCCTTCCAGCCGAGATAGTCCCAGTAGGTGACGTTGAACGACAGCGCCAGAACACCCGGCTCGTCCTTGACCTTGATCAGGTTGGCATTGGCCGGCGGGCAAGACGAACAGCCCTGGCTGGTGAACAATTCGACCACGGTGAGCGGCTGGGCGAAGGCGGTGCCGCCAAGCATCATCAGCGCGGCGCCTACGGCAGCCAGCATGCCGGCGCGTTTTGGGTTGGATCCAGTCATTGGGGGTCTCCGTTGCGGCGGGTTCTTCCCACACTTCGCCGCTGCCAGAGGCTTCGTTACATGGTTCACCGCTTCGTGATTGGGGGCGGACGCGTCGTTGCCTTCTCCTCTTGTGGGAGAAGGTGGATCGGCGCGAAGCGCCGAGACGGATGAGGGGTGTTCCAGCGGAGTGAGACGTTGGTTAATCTAACGTCATGCCACATCAGCCCGTCGCTCCTGCCAAACGAAACTTTGCCCGTTCGCTCCGACGTGAAATGACGGAGGCGGAAGACAAACTGTGGCACGAACTACGTGACCGCAGGCTCGATCGGATCAAATTTCGGCGCCAAGTTCCTGTTGGAAAATACGTCGCCGATTTCGCTTGTCTTGAATCACTCCTCATCATCGAGATCGATGGGAGTCAGCATGCGGACTCAGAGTCAGACCAGGCCCGTAGAACGGAACTGGAGGCGAGAGGCTTTCGTGTGTTGCGCTTTTGGAACGACGATGTCCTGAAAGACATGGACAGCGTCTGCACCACGATAATCGCTTATGTAAGGGATGTCAGTTTGCAGCCATGGCGGTGAAAGAACGCCGGCGTCAAGCTGGAACACCCCTCATCCGTCTCGGCGCTGCGCGCCGATCCACCTTCTCCCACAAGGGGAGAAGGCAAGGGCACCGCCACCCCGCTTGCCCCTGCAACCCGCCCCTGCTAAAGCCGCCCCATCATGAGCACGCCTCTCGACCACATCCGCAATTTCTCCATCGTCGCCCATATCGACCATGGCAAATCCACGCTTGCCGACCGGCTGATCCAGTCGACCGGTGGGCTGGAGCTGCGCGACATGAAGGAGCAGGTGCTGGACTCGATGGACATCGAGCGCGAGCGCGGCATCACCATCAAGGCGCAGACCGTGCGGCTGAAATACCGCGCCAACAATGGCGAGGACTATATCCTCAACCTCATCGACACGCCCGGCCATGTCGACTTCGCCTATGAAGTGTCGCGCTCGCTGGCCGCCTGCGAGGGCTCGCTGCTGGTCGTCGACGCCTCCCAGGGCGTCGAGGCGCAGACGCTGGCCAATGTATACCAGGCCATCGACAACAACCACGAGATCGTCGTGGTGCTGAACAAGGTCGACCTGCCGGCCGCCGAGCCCGAGCGCATCCGCGAGCAGGTCGAGGAGGTCATCGGCATCGACGCCTCCAACGCCGTGCTGATCTCGGCCAAGACCGGCCTCGGCATTCCCGACGTGCTGGAGGCAATCGTCCACCAATTGCC
Organism: Mesorhizobium sp. P170090; assembly: GCF_057786115.1. Lineage (NCBI taxonomy): Bacteria > Pseudomonadati > Pseudomonadota > Alphaproteobacteria > Hyphomicrobiales > Phyllobacteriaceae > Mesorhizobium > Mesorhizobium sp. P170090. The sequence goes on along the minus strand of NZ_JBYNWH010000001.1, from coordinate 855,551 downwards.
GCCGCCGCGCGAGGGCGATGCCTCAGCACCGCTCAAAGCCATGCTGGTCGACTCCTGGTACGACGCCTATCTCGGCGTCATCGTCCTGGTGCGCATCATCGACGGCGTGCTGAAGAAGGGCGCGACCATCCGCATGATGGGCACCGGCGCAAAACACCTGGTCGAGCGCACCGGCGTGTTCACGCCCGCCCGCATCAATGTCGACGAGCTCGGCCCCGGCGAGTTCGGCTTCTTCACCGGCTCGATCAAGGAAGTGGCCGACACCCGCGTCGGCGACACCATCACCGAGGACAAGCGCCAGACCGCGCATGCGCTGCCCGGCTTCAAGCCGGCGCAGCCAGTGGTGTTCTGCGGCCTGTTCCCCGTCGACGCCGCCGATTTCGAGGATCTGCGCGCCGCCGTCGGCAAACTGCGCCTCAACGACGCCTCCTTCTCCTATGAAATGGAAACCAGTGCCGCGCTCGGCTTCGGCTATCGCTGCGGCTTCCTCGGCCTTTTGCATCTCGAAATCATCCAGGAGCGGCTGGAGCGCGAGTTCAACCTCGACCTGATCGCCACGGCTCCGTCCGTCGTCTACCGGCTGCTGCTTACCGACGGCTCGACGAAGGAGCTGCACAACCCCGCCGACATGCCCGACGTGGTGAAGATTTCAGCCATCGAGGAGCCATGGATCCGCGCCACCATCCTCACCCCCGACGACTATCTCGGCGGTATTCTAAAACTCTGCCAGGACCGGCGCGGCATCCAGGCCGACCTGTCCTATGTCGGCAAGCGCGCCATGCTGATCTACGATTTGCCGCTCAACGAAGTCGTCTTCGATTTCTACGACCGGCTGAAGTCGATCTCCAAGGGCTACGCCTCCTTCGACTATCATCTGACCGACTACAAGGAAGGCGACCTGGTGAAGATGTCGATCCTGGTCAATGAAGAGCCGGTCGACGCGCTGTCCATGCTGGTCCACCGCACCGCGGCGGAAAAGCGCGGCCGCCAGATGTGCGAGAAGCTGAAAGAGCTGATCCCGAACCACCTGTTCAAGATCCCGATCCAGGCCGCGATCGGCGGCAAGGTCATCGCCCGCGAAACCATCTCGGCGCTGCGCAAGGACGTGACCGCCAAGTGCTACGGCGGCGACGTGTCCCGCAAGCGCAAGCTGCTGGACAAGCAGAAAGAAGGCAAGAAGCGGATGCGGCAGTTCGGCAAGGTGGATATTCCGCAGGAGGCGTTTATCCAGGCGCTGAAGATGGGGGATTGAGAGGCCGGTTGGCGCGCAGAGCGCGCCAAGTCATCGATCCGGTGGATCGATGACAGGCTTCGAAAGCGGGGGAGCTGCCGGAGGCGGCGGGCTCCACGCCAGCGCGGCGCTGAAGCTGCGCCGTGGCATTATTCTCCGGGCGGCGGCGCGGGGTGATCCTCGGGGGGAGGCGGAGGTTCGCCCAAAGCGGCAGCGATCTCTCGGAAGATCCCGTCTACGTTCGTGAAAATCAGTCGCCCCAGGTCAATAACGTCCGACGCGTCGCCAAGGCGAATGAAGCGCATGGTCCTCAGGCACAAGACAGCCATATCGTCAGGCCCATTGTCCGCTGCTTGATAGGCTGGCTGAATTGAAGATAGGATCGCTCGGACCAATCTTGGTTCCAGTCGTGGCGTCGCGGTATTCCAAACATGTATTGCGACAGACTGGTCTCCAACCCGGAGGCCAAAGTTCGGCGTGAAGTTGACTGAAAACGTTTCTTCAGGGCTTCGCACCGTAGCCGCAGCGAATTCCAAAACTGCGCCTGGATTCAAAGTTCTCCAGGCATTCAGCCGCTCGAGACCAAGTTGCGCAGATCGCCTCTCCGGCGCTTTTGTAATTGCCAGTGTCGCCGCCAGCAAACTTTCTAATGGCTCTCCAGCCATCAAGCGCCGGCAGGACCGGCGAAGGCTACTATGAAAATCATAGCCTCCCTCTCTTGGCGTAGATCTTCGACGCAGCTCAGTTCGCTGCGGCCGATCGTTCATATGGACAACTCTTAGGAAGGCAGAAATTCCAAAAGATGGCATTGGATGCGCCCTTCTCAGACCCTCGAATAATGAAATGGCCCGCTGGCAGCGGGCCATTTCATATTCATCATGCGGCGTTCTCGAGATTCGCCGGGTACCAGACCAGGCTGTTGGTAGACGCTTTCATGATGTCGATACCGCGCTCGGCATCGACACGGCGCTTGTAGCCTTCGCTGCTTACGGAGATAGTCTCGCCGTTCGCAGCTTCGTATGTCCAACGCCATTCACCACGATTGTCCTTGTACAACCAGTACGAGGGGTAAGTACGCTGCGCCATAGGAGTCACTCCTTGATTGGCGTAAGCGAACGTCAGGCTTGACCATGGCGGATTATTCTGATTCAACATCAGTGTACCAAATACGCCATACCCCGCGCCTGACGTCCAATCTTGTGCGGATTAGAACTCTGAAACCGTCGCGGCTCGCCAGCTTTGCGGCGGTTTCTTGATTCTGGACGGCTTCAAGATGCGGTTAAGCTATGCCGAGAGTCAAGGCATGACTAATAAACCATTAACGGAAGCTAATGGTTTCGGGATTTCCCCACTAAGTACAAGCGCTTACGCAACTCCTCCCAGCGGGGATAACTCAGCGCAAAGCGATCCCGCTCCGACGAACAATACTTCTTGTTTTCTAAAAAGCAAACATCATGAAGAGGTCTGATTCTATCGCACTGCAACATAGGTCCACATCACTGACGCTTTATTGTAAGGCGACCATCGCCAAGTTTTGCGATCACCCTACCCTGCGGTATCCCCGCCCGGCTCAGGGAGACATCACATGCGCACCACCTCCGACACCGTCGCCGCCATCGGCCTCGCCATAGGCGGTGCCTTCGGCCTGGCCGGCACCTTCGTCTCCAGCGCTCCGCTCCGCGAAACATTCTGGGCGATCGATGGCGTGGCGCTTGTGGTGGCAACCGCGCTGCTCACCATGAAATACCAGCGACTGGGCAATGACTGCATAGCTGCCGGGTTCCTCACCTTCCTCGTCGGCGAGAGCTTGATCATATCAGGCAATGCGGCGGGGCTGGAGGCCAGCGTTCCCTCCTATGTCGGCGGCATCTCGCTGTGGGCGGCAGCGCTGGTCCTGATCGGCGCGGCGAACACCTTTGCACTCTGGATGCGGCTCACCGGCCTCATCGCCGCCGTGCTGTTTGTGGTGACGGTGGCCATGGTGCTGTGGGGCTCTCCCTTGCTGCCAACCTCGGCGCCGCTGCCCGCCGCCGGCTATCGTTCCTGGTGCTGACTTTTGCCGGCTGGATATGGACGTTGCTGAAGTCGCCGAGGTGATTGACGCGATCCGACGGCTGGCGCCGCATGTGAAGTGGGGCAGTAGGGGGCGTAGGGTATCACGAGGCCGCCCCCTCATCCGGCCGCTTCGCGGCCACCTTCTCCCCGCTGGGGAGAAGAGGCGAGCACCAGCGCCGAGCGAGCTCCTCTCCCCTCGGGGAGAGGTCGGATTGCCCCGAATTGCCTTTCGCAATTCGGCTGGCAGTCCGGGTGAGGGGGACTTGCCTAGCCGTGGCTCTAGGCCCGGCCCTCGCGGCGTGCGACCCTCGCATCTCCAATTCGGGACCGCCCATCATGCTCCGCCTCACCCTTGCCGCCCTCCTCATCGCCACGCCGGCGCATGCCGCCGATATGGCGTTCTTCGTCAAGAATTTGCGCAGCCAAGCGGTGGCGGTGGAGCTGTTCAGCCGTGACCGCAAGATGTCGTGGCCGGGCGGCGACCAGGTGTTTCTGATCGAACCCAGCTCGCAGAAGTCGGTGCCGATCTCGTGCAATCCGGGCGAGAACATCTGCTACGGCGCCTGGGTGAATGGCAATGATGCGATTTCGGCCGGCGTCGGGCCGGATAATGACCAGCCGTGCGATACGTGCTGCTTCATCTGCGTGGAGAAGACGACCGAGACGATCGATCTGGTTGAGTGAGGGGCGGGGCGCCGAAGCTGCTGATCTCCCCCCTCGTGGGGGAGATGTCCGGCAGGACAGAGGGGGGCGCGAAGGATCGCCAGCGTATGGATCAGCAAGCCTAAAATTGAAATGGCGCGGCTGCAGGAATGAGAGGTCGGCGGGACAGCGCCCCCCTCTGCCTTGCCAGGCATCTCCCCCACGAGGGGGGAGATCAGCAGCTCCACCAACCTCTCCCAATCCCCCCAAAATCAGTCACGCCCCGCCCTTCAATCTCCGCCGCCATCATGCGATGCTGATTCCCTCGGCCGGGGGGCCGATTTGCCTCGGGGGAAACACCATGTCTTTCACTTGTCTGCGCCGCATCGTCGTTGCGCTTTCGCTTGCCGCGCTGTTTGCGCCGTCGGCCTACGCCGCCGACATCACCTTCGCCGTCAAGAACAGCCATCCCAACGCCATGCGCCTCGAGCTCTACAGCCAGGACCGCGACTATGTCTGGCCGGGCAATGACAAGGATTTCTATCTCGACGATGGCGAGACCAAGCAGATCCCGGTGTCGTGCGACGAGGGCGAGTCCATCTGCTACGGCGCCTGGGTCGACGGCGACGAGGGAACCTATTGGGGCGTCGGCCCCAACAACAAGGAAAGATGCGAGGATTGCTGCTACACCTGCAATGGCGGCGAGACGGAAGAGATTGAACTGACGCCGTAGGAAGTAAAGCCAATCTCCCCCCAAGTGGGGGAGATGTCCGGCAGGACAGAGGGGGGCGCCGTAGAGCGCAAGCCTCGGCAACCACCGAGCATCGTAATGCCGCACACGCCTCTACCGCCTCGACATCGCGCAAACGCCAGATCGATGCGCAAAGTGCTGACGCCAGCCGAGCTCAAGCTCTGGAACGAACTTCGTGCTCACCGGCTGATGGGGCTTGGCTTCCGACGACAATTTCCGATTGCCGCCTACATTGTCGACTTCGCTTGTCCCGAGAAGAAGCTGGTCATCGAAGTCGATGGCTCCCAGCATACGGACGCCGGCGCGGCTGCCGGGGATGAAACGCGGACATCGCACCTCGAACAAGATGGCTGGACCGTCCTGCGGTTCTGGAATGACGACGTCATCCGCGACATCGACAATGTCTGCCAGCATGTTGTGATTGCGGCTGGGCTTGGAGGCGCATCCTGAACGGTGCTGGGCTTTAGGGCAGGGAAAGGTCGGCGGGACAGCGCCCCCCTCTGGCCTGCCGGCCGTTCGTCGCTCGGAAAGCCAAGCAGTTGGCTTTCCGTCCGCTGCGCGGACCACTCCTCAACCCCCACGAGGGGGGAGATCGGGTTTCCCCGCGGCTTTCGCCAATTAGCCCAGCAACGCCCTCTGCCGCTTCGGCCCGCCCGCCTTGCGCCAGGAGTTGAACCGGTGCGTCGCGGCGGCAAACGAGATCTTCATCTGCTGGGCGACCGAGTAGCGCGACCTGCCTTCGTCGAACAGGCGGTAGCAGCATTCGACGCCCTCCTCGGTCAGCTTGCCGTCGGGCGCCTTGTTGTGCGGATTGGCGGGGTCGAATTTTTCGACTTGCTGTTCGACCAGGCCTTTCAGCCGCTGCAAATCGGCCTCGATGCTGGCGATCAGATCGAGGACGGGTTTCGGATCGAAGTGGTCGTGCGGCTTTGCCGTCATCTTGCTCATGCCTTTCGCTTGCGTGTCGCGACAATATAGGTGAACATTTGCCGATAATGAAGAGCGCGTTGCAATCCGGCGCTTCAACATTTCTTGACTGGTGATTGACCGCGGAGACTGCAGCGCCTAGTTTAGAATTGTTCTAAACTGGGGTGAATTTCTCATGCTTTCCCGTGTCTTCGGTTTCGGCCGCCGTCCTTTCGAAACGCTGTCGGAACAGGAGATCCTGGCGCTGGCAATTTCGTCCGAAGAGGATGACGGGCGCATCTACCGCGCCTATGCCGACGGGCTGGCGGACAGTTTTCCGCAATCGGCGAAAGTGTTCGAGGCGATGGCGGAGGAGGAGGACGGGCATCGTGATTCCCTGATCGAGCTCTACCGCAAGCGTTTCGGCGAGCGCATTCCGCTGCTGCGCCGCGAGCACGTGAAAGGCTATTACGAGCGCAAGCCCGACTGGCTGGTGCGGCCGCTGGGCATCGAGCATGTGCGCCGCCAAGCCGAAGAGATGGAGCGGCAGGCCTATCGCTTCTATGTCGAGGCGGCCAAGCGCACCAGCGACGCCTCGACCCGAAAACTGCTCAACGACCTTGCAGCGGCCGAGCAAAGCCATGAGAATTCGGCGCATCGGCTGGAGCAGAAACTTGTGCCGGGCGAGGTGAAGGACGAGGAAGCCAGCGCCGAGCAGCGCCAGTTCATCCTGACCTATGTGCAGCCGGGACTGGCCGGGCTGATGGACGGCTCGGTGTCGACACTGGCGCCGATCTTTGCCGCCGCGTTTGCCACGCACGACACCTGGCAGACGCTGCTGGTCGGCCTCGCCGCCTCGATCGGCGCCGGCATCTCGATGGGCTTTACCGAAGTCGCTTCGGACGACGGCAAGCTGTCGGGGCGTGGCTCGCCCATCAAGCGCGGCCTGACCGTCGGCATCATGACGACGCTGGGTGGGCTGGGCCACGCGCTGCCTTACATCATCCCGCATTTCTGGACGGCGACGGCGGTGGCGGCCGTGGTGGTGTTCTTCGAATTGTGGGCGATCGCCTTCGTGCAGAACCGCTACATGCAAACCCCGTTCCTGCGCGCGGCGTTTCAGGTGGTGCTGGGCGGGGCGCTGGTGTTTGCGGCCGGGGTGCTGATCGGGAATGCGTGAGCGCCAAGCGCCCCCTCACCCAGCCTCCGCTTCGCTCGGCTGACCTCTCCCCGAGGGGAGAGGAGATTTTCGAAGCCTGCGCCAGTCTCTTCTCCCCAGCGGGGAGAAGGTGGCCGCGAAGCGGCCGGATGAGGGGGCCTGGCGCGACGCCGATACCTAGTCACCCATTCACCGCCCTGCTATCCTCTGGCGCCTCGTCCCTCTCCGTCAGCCCGTAATCCCGCACCACATGCGCAATCCGCAGCCGGTAGCCGGCAAATATTCCGCCGCGGCCCGCATGCTGCGCCTGCCGGTGCTCTTCCGTATTGCGCCAGGCTTTCACCGCTTCCTCGTCGCGCCAGAAGGACAGTGACAGGACCCGGTTGGGATCGCCCAGGCTCTGGAAGCGCTCGATCGAGATGAAACCGTCTATGCCGTCGAGCAGCGGCCGCAGTTCGGCAGCGATGCAGAGATAGGCATCGCGCTTTCCCTCAGCCGGTTGCACCTCGAAGATGACAGCGATCATATCTCCTCCTTGACCGCGGTCTGGAACAGCTGCCGCGGTCCATGCGGCCCCGACACCAGCTTCAGGAAGATGCGGTCCTCTTTCAAGATGAACTTTTCGCGGCGGGCGAATTCGTAATTGGCCTTGCCCGCCGGATCCGCGGCGAGACGGGCGCGATATGCTTCGTAGGCGGCGAGGCTGTCGATGCTGTAGGCGGCGTAGGCGGTGGTGGCCGAGCCCTCATGCGGGGCGTAGTAGCCGATCAGATCGGCGCCGCAGCGCGGGATCGCCTGGCCCCAGGCCTTGGCATATTGCTCGAAGGCCGGCTTGCCGAACGGGTCGATCTCATAGCGGATGAAGCAGGTGATGGTCATCGTGATCTCCTTGGGTTTCGCATCGATAGTTCGAGCGGCGTCGAAACGTTGTGCCGCAGGGTCTGCTAAGCAAAAGCGCTGGCGGTCAGGCCTGCCAGAAGGATTTTGCGCATTCGCGGCGCACATCCTCACGGGTCAGGCCGAGATCGCGCAGCAGATGGTCGTTGACCTCCGCGAGGTCTAGCCGCTGCAGATGGCGGTCGTACCAGCGGGCGAGAAGCCGCCGTTGCAGCCAGGTGACGAACGGGAACGGCCGGCGGCTGGCGAGTGGGGCGGAAGCGGTTGGCATCGGCGTTCTCCTTGATCCCGCCCGACAATAATGCTTATCTGACGAGAATGCTTCGATGGAGGCCTAACTATGCGTGAAGGACCCGACATTGCCCGCATCGCCAGCCTGGTCGGCGATCCGGCGCGGGCAAACATGCTGAATGCGCTGATGGGCGGCACGGCTTTGACGGCGAGCGAACTGGCGCTGGAGGCCGGCGTCTCGCTGCCGACGGCGTCCTCGCATCTGTCGAAACTGATGGAGGGCGGGCTTTTAACTTTGGCCAGCCAGGGACGGCATCGCTATTACGGCCTCGCCGGGCCGCAGGTTGCCGGCATGATCGAGGCGATCACCGGGGTGGCCGAAGCGGTCGGCCCCAAGCGGGTGCGGCCCGGCCCGCGCGACGGCGCCATGCGCGTGGCCCGCGTCTGCTACGACCACCTCGCCGGCGAGCAGGCGGTGGCGATGCTGGACCGGTTCGTCGCGCGCGGCATCCTGTTGCGCGACGACATTGAGATCAGGCTCGGGGAGACCAGGCCGGGGGAGATCCGGCTCGGGCCGTCGGCCGCATCGCATTTTTCCGCCATCGGCATCGATGTCGGCGCCAGGCCGCGCCGGCCGGTCTGCCGCGCCTGCCTCGACTGGAGCGTGCGCCGCTCGCACCTTGCGGGAACGCTCGGCGCGGCTATTCTGGACAAGATCCTGTCGGAGAAATGGGCAAGGCGGGAGAAGGACAGCCGCGCGGTGGTGTTTTCACCGCCGGGGAAGCAGGCGTTCGAGCGGGTGTTTTTGGGTTAGTTTGCAGGCGCTAATTGGGCGACGCTGGTGGGACAGCACCCCCCTCTGGCCTTCCGGCCATCTCCCCCTCAAGGGGGGAGATTGTACGCCTGGTCGCTTTCGCCAACCATCAACGCTGTAAGGCAGGAACGGCGAAACTGCTAATCTCCCCCCTTGAGGACAGAGGGGGGTGTGACGGAACGCTTGCGTAGCAGGTGAGGCGCGCGACGCTCACCCCCGCTTCAGCACCTTCGCCTGCTCGAAGAAATCCGCCCACGGATCGGCCTTCTCCAACTCCTTCAGCGTCGTCTTGTCGCCGATCGGGAAGGAATTCGGCGCCAGCCCCTTTTCAACCTCCGCCCACGTTACCGGCACCGACACCGTCGCGCCCTTCTTGGCGCGGGAAGAGTAGGGCGCGACCGTGGTCGAGCCCCTGCCGTTGCGCAGATAGTCGACGAAGATTTTTCCAGTGCGCGCCTTTTTCGACAGCGTCGCCGTGTAGCGGTCGGGCGCGGCCTGCTCTAGCGCCTTGGCGAAATCATGCGAGAAGGTTTTGACCGCCTCCCAATCCGCCGACGGCTTCAGCGGCACGAGCACGTGATAGCCCTTGCCGCCTGACGGCTTGACGAAATTCGGCAGCGACAGATCGTCAAGCTTGCCCCTGATGTCGAGCGCGGCCTCGCGCACCGCCTTGACGTCGACGCCTTCATCGGGATCGAGATCGAAGATGATCTGATCCGGCTTTTCCAGCTCATCGATCTTGCAGCCCCAGATGTGGACCTCGACCACGCCGTACTGGACCAGAGCGGCAAGGCCGTCGAAATCGCGGATGAACAGGATTTCCTCGCCATCGGTCGGGTCCTTCATGCGGGCAATCTTGTCGCTCATGCCGGCCGAAGCATGTTTCTGGAAGAAGCGCGGACCGCCGATGCCATCCGGCGCCCTGACTAGGCTGAGCGGCCGGTTGATGATGAACTGCTCCATGCGCGGCCAGACCAGCGCGTAGTGTTCGAGCAAAGCCTGTTTGGATATTTTTTCCTCGGGCCACAGCAGCTTGTCGGGATGGGATAGTTTTACCCTGGTCGTGATCGTCGCGGGCGCCTTAGCCCCGGCGGCCTTGCCGGCGCCGCTTGCCGCAGGCTTTGCCTTGTTCGCCGCCTTCGATGGCTTTTCCTGCACGACTTCCTCCGCCGGCTTGTCCTCGCGCAGTCCCTGGAACGACGCGTGGCGTATTATACGGTCCGACGTCCAGCTGCGGAACTCCACTTCGCCGACAAGTTCGGGCCTGACCCAGACCAAACCCTTGCCCTTCGGCACGGCGGCGGCAAAGGGCGAGGCGTCTGCCTTCAGCGCATCGAGTTTTTTCTTCAGATCGGTGGCGCTCCTGGCTGTGAAGCCCGTGCCGACGCGGCCGGCATAGTGGAGCTTGCCGCCCTCGTGGTAGCCGAGCAGCAGCGAACGCAGGCCGCGGCCGGTCTTGTCCGAGGGCAGATACCCGCCGATGACGAATTCCTGGCGGGCCGTGCATTTCGATTTCACCCAGCTTGGGCCACGGCCGCTGCGGTAGGGCGCATCGGCGCGCTTGGAGACGATGCCTTCGAGGCCCATGCGGCAGGCGTGCTGCAGCATGATCTTGCCGGGCTCAGCGAAATGGTCGCTGAAGCGGACGGCGGCATTTTCGGCCGTCTCGCCGAGCAACTCCTGCAGCGCCTGCTTGCGCTCGACCAGCGGCTCGCGGCGCAAATCCTTGCCGTCAAGCCGCATCAGGTCGAACACATAGTAGGTGAAGCGGTCGGTTCGATTGGCGGAGAGATCCTGCTGCAGCAGCGAGAAGGACGAAACGCCGCTGTCGGCGAGCACGACGATCTCGCCATCGATGATGGCGTCGCTGCATTTCAGCTGGGCGAGTTCCGCGACGATCTCGGGGCCGAATTTCCCCGTCCAGTCGAGGCCGGTGCGGGTCAGCAGCCGCACCTCCGTGCCGGCGATCTGCGCCTGCATGCGGTACCCGTCGAACTTCACCTCATGCAGCCAGTCCTCGCCGGGCGGCGCCTCGCGCTCCAGCGTCGCCAGCTGCGGCTCGACGAAGTCGAAGCGCTTGCCGGCTTTCGCCTTGCTGGATGCCGCGGGCTTGTTGGAGTGCCAGACCTTCGGCTTCTTGCCGTCGGCGGTCTTGCCTTCCGCGACCTCTTCGATGGTCAGGCCGGACTTCACCGATTTCGGTGCGTCCTTCAGGATATCCTCGCCGGGGCGGGCGGCGGCATCGTCGGATTTGATCAGCAGCCAGTTGTCGCGCTTTTCGCCCGGGCGGGGTCTTAACCTGACCAGATGCCACCGCCCATTCAGCTTCTGGCCGTTGAGTTCGAAGTCGATATGGCCCTTCTTCATCGCCTTGGCCGGGTCGATCTCTGGCGTCCATGTGCCTTCGTCCCAGACGATGACGGTGCCGCCGCCATACTCGCCCTTGGGAATGGTGCCCTCGAAGCCGGCATAGTCGATCGGGTGGTCCTCGACATGCACGGCCAGCCGCTTCTCGTGCGGGTCGAGGCTCGGGCCCCGCGTCACCGCCCAGCTCCACAACACGCCCTCATGCTCGAGGCGGAAATCATAGTGCAGCCTGGTCGCGTCGTGCTTCTGGACGACGAAGATGCCGCCGGGCTGCTTGCCGCGCGCGACCTTGCCCGCCGGCTCGGCCGTCTTCTTGAAATCGCGTTTGGACTGATATTGTTCGAGGCTGGCCACGGCGCCGACCCTCAAGCCGACTTGCGCTTGGGCGCAGAAGCTTTCGCCTTGCCGCTTTTTGCCGCCGGCTTGGCCTTCTTCGCCGGGCCTTCCGCCTGGCCGCCATCGGACAGGCTCTTCTTCAGCGCGTCGAACAGATTGACGACATTGGACGGCTTGGGCGCGGCCTGCGCTTTCGGCGCCTTCGTGCCGGCCTTCTTGGCGCGGATCAGTTCGAGCAGCGCGTCCTCATACTTGTCCTCGAATGTCGACGGATCGAACTTCCCCTTTTTCTTGTCGATGATGCGTTCGGCCATATCGGTCATCTCCTGGTCGGTCTTCACCGCCTTGATGTCGCCGAAGATGCTCTCCGGCTCCCGCACCGTGTTGCCGTAGCGCAAGGTGGTCAGCACCATGCCTTTGCCGCGCGGCTCGATGACCACGGGCCGCTCGCGGCTATAAAGCACGACGCGCGCCAGCCCGGCCATCTTCTTGTCCGCCATGGCATCGCGGATGACGGCAAAGGCCTCCTCCGACACCTTGTCGGCGGGCGTGACATAATAGGGCGTGTCGAGATAGATCTGCTCTATCGAGGCTTTGTCGACGAAGCCGTCCAGCGCCATCGTGTGCGAGGACTCGATCTGCACCGCTTCGATCTCTTCGTCCTCGATATGGACGAACTCACCGGGGCTCACCTCATAGCCCCTGATCTCGTCGCCATCGCCCAGCGGCTTGCCGGTTTCAGAATCGACATAGATGCGCTTGACCGTGTTGCCGGTCTTGCGGTTGAGCACCCGGAACGAAACTTTTTCGGCGTGGGTGACGACGTTGGTCAGTTCGACGGCGCAGGTGACCAGCGACAGTTTCAGATAGCCCTTCCAGGCGGGGCGAGGTGCCATGGCGAACTCCTGCGCGATGCGGTTCAAGCGAGAACGGGCAAGGCCCGTTCCGGTTCCGGGCGCGCAACCAGGGGCATTTCGGCAGCGAGCATGGAAATTTCGAGAGGCTCGCCAAATTTGAAACAGAACCGCGCTCAAGCGACATCCAGACGAAACATATGTGATGCAAAAGTCACAATGCCGGAAATGGCGACGAACCACACCGAAAGACCCCCAAACAGCCGCATTCCGGCCACGAAGCATGGGGTTTTCGACCAAAGATTAACATCGTGTTCACCGACTATTCACGCCTGGACGCTATGATCCCCGCAATCGGACGGGACATCCGAAAATCGGGACAGGGACTTGAGTAAAATGAAATTCTGGGGCCACATCGCCGGCTATGCCGCCGCCATCCGCGAGTTCATCGCGCCGACCTATCGGCCGGAGCGCTACTACATGCGCGGCCCGGGTCCGGCCTGCGCCCGTCGCGGCAGCTCGCTTGGCGCGCATTGATCATGACGTTCGAAACGCGTCACGACAGCCGGATCTGCAGACCGGAGGCCGATCCCCGCGCAACCACCTATCGCGCCGAGCGCCCCGCGCTGGCCGCGAGAAGCCGTGCGACAACGCCGCGGCTTTGATCCCGCTGCCGGCGGGCTTAGTGTCTGAAGACACAAGCTGCCGGACGTCCCGTGACTTCTTCTCCTGAACCCTTCGATGCCAGCCAGCCATTGATCGTTTTCGACGGCGTCTGCGTGCTGTGCTCGGGCTTCGTACGCACGGTGGTCGGGATCGACGGCAAAAACCGCTTCCGCTTCGCCACCGCGCAGTCGCCCTTCGGCGAGGCGCTGTTCCAGAGATACGGGCTGCGCACCGACAGCTACGAGACCAATCTGGTCCTTGTCGGCGGCGCTCCCTTCATCCGGCTGGACAGTTTCATCGCGGTGATGGCCGAACTCGGCTGGCCGTGGCGGGCGGCGAAGGCCCTGCTGCTCATCCCGCGCCCCTTGCGTGACTGGCTCTACGAACGCATCGCCAAAAACCGCTATGCCACGTTCGGCCGCAAGGACAGTTGCGAGATCCTGTCCGCCGCGATACGTGCGCGCGTGATCGGCTAATCGCATGTCACCCAAAAGTGACCTCGATTCCGGGAAAACGACATACGCAAAAGAGCGGCGCGATGAGGCTTCTGGTCGTTGGCGGCTATGGCATTTTCGGCGGCCGCATCGTGCAATTGCTGGAGAGCGAGCCACGCCTGATCCTGCTCGTCGCCGGGCGCTCACTGGCCAAAGCCGAGGCCTTGTGCAACGCCCGCACCGGCGCGGCGGCGCAGCTCGTGCCGGCGCGCGCGCTTCGGTCGCAACAGTGACCTCGCGCAAGGCCGGCCTGTTCGTTCGCGCCTCAGTCCGGCAGCGCCGCGACGGCGACGATCTCGATGACGATGTCTGCCTGGGCAAGCGCTGCGACGCCGATTACCTCCGAAGGAGGCGGATTGTTGTCGCTGCAATGCTTCGGACAATGCTCGGCGAAAAACGCGTCCAGCACGTCGAGACGAAAATTAGGCGAGCTGAGGACGCCGCCGTCGGGAAATGGCCCTTTGACGAAAAAGGTCAGCCTGATGAGATGGTCGAGCCCGCTGCCAAGTTCTTCCAGATCCGATTTGATGTTGCCGAGAACTTCCCGCCACTGCGCCGCGGCATCGCCGGCGAAGCCGCCACCCTTCTTGGCGGCCGGATCGTAGTCAGCCGATGTCGCGGTGTTGCCGCAGAGATAGACGGTGCCTTTCGCACCGCTGACGACCGTGCCTTTGCCCCATGGCATCAACCGGCCGTTCTTGAATTTCTTGTGGGTCACGAGTTCCATTCTCTTCTCCCATGCCTCGTGTGACGTGCCCGCCAACGACAGAGGATAGTGCTGTGCGGAGCCACGGCCAGTCCGCTGCCGGTCATCCGCCAGCAGACGGAGGAACATCTGGTCCTTGCGAAATCTCCTGGCGGAGGCGAAAGTTTTTTCTGAAGCCTGTCGAAATCGGCCGCCGCCGCGCGACATACGTCTGGCCCCGCTAGGACGCGGCCTTCGAAACCACGGGAGAAGACCCATGCGATACATGCTTTTGATCAACAGCGACGAAGCCGCGCAGGCGAACACGCCAATCGAGAAGGCTCAGCAGATGAGCGCAGCATATGCCGCCTATACCGAAGCGTTGAAGAAATCCGGCGCATGGCTCGCCGGCGAACGGTTGCGCCCGACCCAGGCGACCACCTCGGTGCGGATCACAGACGGCAAGACCAACGTGATCGACGGCCCCTATGCCGACACCAAGGAGCAGCTTGCCGGCTTCTACATGATCGAGGCGGCCGATATCGATACCGCCATCGACTGGGCGGCGCGCTGTCCGGCGGCGAGCGCCGGCACGGTCGAGTTGCGGCCGATCTGGGAAATGGCCGACTACATGCCCAAGAAATGACAATGTGATGGACAGTCGCCCGGAGATCGCGCGGGCGGCGGCCGAAGCGGCCGCCCGGCAGAGTTACGGCAAGCTGGTCGCCTGGCTAGCGGCGCGCACCCGCGACGTGGCCGGCGCCGAGGACGCGCTGGCCGAGGCCTTTGCCGCGGCGCTGGAGCGCTGGCCACAGACCGGCGTGCCTGAGAAGCCTGAGGCATGGCTGCTGGCCGTCGCGCGCCGCCGTGGTGTCGATGCGGTGCGCCGTCGGCTGACCAGCGAGGCGAGCCGCGACCATCTCAAGCTGATGGCCGAGGAGATGGAGGCGAGCATGGAAGACGAAGACCTGCCCGACGAACGTCTCAGGCTGATGTTTGCCTGTGCGCATCCGGCAATCGAAGCCAGCGTGCGGGCGCCGCTGATCCTGCAAACGGTTCTGGGTTTCGACGCGGCGACGATCGCCTCGGCCTTCCTGGTTTCGCCGGCGACGATGGGCCAGCGTCTGGTGCGCGCCAAGAGCCGCATCCGCGAGATCGGCATTCCGTTCCGCGTGCCGGATCGCGCCGAACTCGGCGAGCGGCTGGAAACGGTGCTGGAAGCGATCTACGCGGCTTTCGCCGAAGGCTGGACCGACCCGGCAGGGACCGAGACGAGAGCGCGCAATCTGGCGACCGAAGGCATCTGGCTCGGGCGGCTGGTGGCATCCCTGATGCCGGACGAACCGGAAGCGCTCGGCCTGCTGGCGCTGATGCTGTTTGCCGAGGCGCGGCGCTCGGCGCGGCGCGATGCGGCTGGAGATTATGTGCCGCTCGCCGACCAGGATTGTCTTCTTTGGGATCACGCGCTGATCGACGAAGCCGAGGCGCTGCTGGGCCGCGCCGCCACCATGGGCGTCATCGGCCGCTATCAGCTCGAAGCGGCGGTACAATCGGTGCATGCGACGCGGCGACGGACCGGCCAAACCGATTGGGCGGCGATCCGTAACTTCTACGATGCGCTGTCGGCGATATCAGGCTCGCCGGTGATTTCGATCAACCGCGCCGTGGCGATTGCCGAGGCCGATGGGGCGGCGGCAGGACTGGCGGCGCTCTACGTGCTGGGCGACGACAAGCGGCTCAACGACTATCAGCCCTATTGGGCCGCTCGCGCCGGCCTGCTGGCCAGGCTCGGCAATGCGGCGCAAGCGGTCGAAGCCTATGACCGGGCGATTGGCCTTGAACGCGACCCCGCCGTGCGCCGCTTCCTGCAGGCGAAACGGGCGATCCTGCGAAATTGAAGCGTCCGTTCAGGCCGGCCACATCTCATGCGTGGTGTTGAGCCGTTTCATCAGCGGATGCGCGAGCAGCGCCGACCATAAGCGTTCGATGTTCGGCCAGTCGGCTCGCGCCTTGTCCATGTCGGGGTGCCAGGCCACCAGCATGACGAGGTAGATGTCGGCCAGCGACATCGCGTCGCCGACCAGCCAGCCGCGCCCCTCGAGAGCTGCATCGACAATGGCGAAGCCGCGGTCCATCTCGGCAATGGCTGCCTGCTTGACGGCTTTCTTGCCGTCGGCATCGGTGGTGTAGCGATGGGCATAGTAGAGGCGCAGGATGGCGGGGTAGAGCACCGATGACATGAACGCCATCCAGCGCAGGAAACCGGCGCGATCCGGCGATCCGGCGGCCGGCGCCAGACCCGCCTCCGGATGGCGCTCGGCAAGCAGGATGCAGATCGCCGCCGATTCGGTTATCGATTGACCGTTGGGCAAGGTCAGCACCGGAACCTGGTTCAACGGGCTGATGTCGAGGAAAGCCGGGTCCGGCGGATCCTTCTTCGGCACATCGATCTGGTCGAATTGCGCGTTTGCCAGCGCCAATGCGGCCTCGACGACGAAACCGCCACTGCCTGGGCGCGTGTAAAGCTTGTACATGTGATTCTCCCCCTGCCCGCGCGAAGCAGGCCGGGGCGATTTGACCCTGAAGCCGCCTCCCGCTCAAGCCGGTGGCGGACGCCACAGCCGGGTTTTCTGCGGTCCAGCCATGAGACTTCCGATGTAGGAGGGACAGCACCCCCCGATGCCCGGCAGGGCAGAGGGGGGTGCGAAGGATCGCCGCCTATCTCGTTGAGACGTTAAGCGCCCAGCCCGTCGAACAGGATCGTCGACAGATAGCGCTCGGCGAAGGACGGGATGATCACCACAAGGTTCTTGCCCTTGTTCTCCGGCCGCGACCCGACGGCGATGGCGGCCTGCAGGGCAGCGCCCGACGAGATGCCGACCGGCACGCCTTCAAGGCGGGCGACGAGGCGGGCGTTGGCGACCGAATCCTCGTTGGAGACCTTGACGATCTCGTCATAGATCGAGGTGTCGAGGATCTTGGGCGCAAAGCCGGCGCCGATGCCCTGGATCTTGTGCGGGCCGGGCTGGCCGCCCGACAGCACCGGCGAGGCCTCCGGCTCGACGGCGACGACATGCACCGAGGGCTTGCGTTGCTTCAGCACCTGGCCGACGCCGGTGATCGTGCCGCCGGTACCGATGCCGGCGACGAAGATGTCGACCCCGCCATCGGTGTCGTTCCAGATCTCCTCGGCGGTGGTGCGGCGGTGGATCTCCGGGTTGGCCGGGTTTTCGAACTGCTGCGGGATGACGGCGTCAGGCAGGGTGGCGGCCAATTCGTCGGCCTTGGCGATGGCGCCCTTCATGCCTTTCGGCCCTTCCGTCAGCACCAGTTCGGCGCCGAGCAGCGCCAGCATCTTGCGGCGCTCCACCGACATGGTTTCGGGCATGGTCAGGATCAGCTTGTAGCCCTTGGCGGCGGCGGCGAAGGCGAGCGCGATGCCGGTATTCCCCGAGGTCGGCTCGATCAGCGTCGTCTTGCCGGGTTTGATCCGGCCCGACGCTTCCAGCGCCTCGATCATGGAAACGCCGATGCGGTCCTTGACCGAGGCGATCGGATTGAAGAATTCGAGCTTGGCAAGAAGGTTGGCAACGACGCCCTTCTCCTTGGCGAACTTGTCGAGCCGCACCAGCGGCGTGTCGCCGATCGTCTCGGTGATCGAGTTGTAGACACGGCCGCGGCCGGGCACGCGCGCGGAAGGCTTGTTCATTGGTTTCGCTCCCAAATCAGATCAGGCAATTGGCGTCGGCGGACAGAATAGGGCTTTCGCCCGCGCAAGATAGGCTGCCGGCCGAAAATATCGAGTGGGCCGCTTGCTGAAAACGCTTGTCTCCTCAAGCCGCATTTTCCGGATGGACCGATCGGCGGAATGGATGGGCCTGAACCGATCTACTGACGTGCGGCAATGGCAGCGGCCGCGCCCACCATGAAGCCGGCGGCGGTGCGGTTCAGCGCCTTCAGCGCGCGTGGCGATTTCAGGAACCAGCGCGCCTTGGCGGCCAGCGCAAGATATGGCACCAGCACCACGAAGAGCACGATGACGGTGAGCGCGACCAGGATGCCGTAGTCGGCGAGCGTGATGGTCTTCAGGTCGACGATGGTCGGCGTGATGGCGAGGTAGAAGATCATCGTCTTCGGGTTGCCCAGCGTGACGGTGAGGCCGGCAAGGAAGCTCGATACCAGGCCGCCCTTGCCTTTCCTGGCCTCGACAGTCTCGGGCGTGATCCCGGCCGTCCAGAAACGCCAGCCGAGGAAGGCGAGATAGGCGACGCCCAGCCATTTGATGGCGAGAAACACCATGCCGAAGCTTTGCGCGACAAAGGCAAGGCCGAGCACCACCGCGGTGAGATAAATGAGGTCGCCGAGCATCAGGCCGAACGACATGGCCAGCGACGAGCGGAAGCCGGATCCGAGCGCCCGCGCCACAAGCGCGGTGACGCCGGGGCCGGGAATGGCGGCGGCGATGCCCAGCGCAGCACTGTAGGCAAGGAAGCCGGTGAGGGTCATGACGGTCGCACCTCGTGAAACGACTCTGATGCCATGAAAGCCTGCAACGGCAAAACGGATTCGATTGCGCCAAGCAGGACATGAAAGCCGGTCATCCTCGCCTGAAAGCGAGAGATGGTTCACTTACGTCCCGAAGGCGGTCGGCTATCTCGCATGGCTCCGAACGGCAGGAGCACCCATGTTAGCCAAAAGACTTCACATCCAGCTCATGAAGTGGATGCCCAACAACTATTCCGAAGCACGCGGTCACGTCCACGAGCTGGAATGGTATCTGTGGTTCGAGGGGCGTCAGGCTTTCAGCCTGTTCGACAAGGGCGATAGCGATGTCGTTCCGCAGACTGGATATTTTACCGACAGCCGAAACCCTGGCGCTCACCCCATTCGTCCGATGATCTATCCGCTGGTCGTCAACAACCCCTTCAAGGTGCGGCTGGTGGCGATCGAGCGTGACGGACCGCAAAAGATAGACCCCGACGACACCGCCAAAGGCGAATTCTACATCGACCTCGACACCAAATATCCGCCGGTCTCCGACTGGCGCATCATCGCTGCCGATCCGCGCAATACCGACCTCAACGTGGAAGCGTCGTTCCAGCTGCAATGGCTGGACTATGTCGATACCGCCGAGATTGCCGAGGATGGCCCGCCACGCATCATCGACAAATCCAACTATCCCTATCCGTGGGGCGCCAATGTGATGGTGTTCGAGCACTGGCTCGGGCTTGGCCGCAAGGCGCCGCTCAAACTCATCGACCCGAACCGCGCTTCGCGCCGCGAATACTGGATGATCAATGGCAATGCGGCCCGGCGCATGGTGCAGGACCTCTATCGCTTCAACGTCAACCAGCTTGGCCTCGCCAACGACACCATCAGCAGTGTTTACGTGCCGAAGCTCAATGCCGGCCACGTCACGGTGACGCTTTACGAACACGATTTCAGCGACGGCCGCTTCGCGCAAGGGGCGAAGAAGTCCTTCGGCTCGGTCGGCCTCTTCAATCTCAGGGATACCGGTTTCGATGACCGTGTCTCATCGGCCGAGGTGATCCATACCTATCCCAAGGTGATCCATCGGGACGTACATTAGGGCCGGTTGCGCAGTTCGCCGGCTCAGGACGGGCCGTCGACATGGGTGATGCGCCAGATGGTGCCGTTGCCATCCTCGGTGACGATAAGCGCGCCGTCCTTGGCCACCGCGACGCCGACCGGCCGGCCCCAGACGGCGTCGTCGGAGAGGACGAAGCCGGTGATGAAATCCTGGTACTCGCCGGTCGGCTTGCCGTCGCTGAATCTCAGCCGCACCACCTTGTAGCCGGTCCTCATACCACGGTTCCAGGAGCCGTGCAGGGCGACGAAGGCGTCATCCTTGTACTCTGCCGGGAAATTGCCGCCGTCATAGAAGGCGATGTTGAGCGGCGCCGAATGCGCCTGCATCAGCACGTCGGGCACGGTGACCGAGCCGGCGAGGTCTGGG
This sequence comes from Mesorhizobium sp. P170090, assembly GCF_057786115.1. NCBI lineage: Bacteria > Pseudomonadati > Pseudomonadota > Alphaproteobacteria > Hyphomicrobiales > Phyllobacteriaceae > Mesorhizobium > Mesorhizobium sp. P170090. The sequence goes on along the minus strand of NZ_JBYNWH010000001.1, from coordinate 835,486 downwards.
CGCGCGCCCTCGTGACGCGGGTCCTCGTTGGCGCCGATATAATACCAGGGCCAGCCATAGAAGGCGCCGTCCTTGACTGAGGTGGCATATTCGAACGGCACATCGTCGCCGAGACCGTCGCGCTCGTTGACGACACACCACAGCGCGCCGGTGGCCGGTTGCACGGTCATGCCCGAACAATTGCGCAGGCCGGTAGCGAGGATGCGGCCATTCTTGCCGTCGGGGCCGAAGGCCAGCACGTCGGCACGGCCATCCTCGGAACCCCAGGTGGCGCCGAGTGGCTGTGATTTTGCCCAGGCGTCAAGGCCGCCCTTCGGTGCCTTCTGCATGCCCTCCGCGACGTTCGATCCGGAGCCGACCGAGAGATACAGCGTCTTCCCGTCCGGCGAGAAGGCGATATCGCGGGTCCAGTGGCCGCCGGTAGGGATGTCGGAGACAATCGTCTCCGGTTCGCCGGAGGCTTTAAGGTCGCCGTCGCGATAGGCGTAGCGGACCACGCTGTCGTTGTTGGCGACGTAGACCCATTGCGGCTTGTCGCCAGGCGGGTAGAAGGCGATGCCATAGGGCTGGTTGAGATTGTCGGCAAAAATGCCCTCTTCGGCCGGCTTCGCGCTACCCTTGGCCAGCCGATAGACGCGGATCTGGTTGGCGTCACTGTCGGCGACGAACAGGTCGCCGTTCGGCGCCACGCGCACGACCCGCGGATTGGAAATGCCGGAAGCAACCAGTTCGGCCGAAAACCCAGGCAGCAGGACGGGCTTCGCGCCCTCGGGCCGATCGCCAAGGCCGGCGCTGTTGGAGGCGGATTCGGTGATGTTGGGTCTTTTCAGATCATCCGGCCTAATCAGCCGGCGCACACCTGGCTTGTCGGCCTTCCAGTCGCCGAAAGCGTCCTTGCCGGTCAGCAGCAGTTGATCAGCCTGCTGGGCGAAGGCGCTGGTGGCCAGAAGCAGGGCAAGGCCTGCGAAGCCGGCAATCCGGATCATGCTGTTCTCCTCGAACTCGCGCCGGTCGGCGCGTCACGACAAGGGAGATATTGTGCGGCCGCCGCAAAAGAGAAGCGTGCGCGCGCAGATTCGACGAGAGAACCGCTCAACTTTCCTCTTCGACGTCCAGATCGTCGTCGAGACGCTTTTCCAATGCGACGAGATCTTCCGGCAGCGGCAAGCCCATGGCGCGCATTTCGCGCAGTTTTTCGCGCAGCTGCTCCTGGATTTCGTGCTCGTCCTCCGGCTGGTTGACCATTTCTTCGAGCAGCATGCTGATCTGGGCCTTGAACGATTCAAGCGCCATTCTGCGCCCTCCTTTACGGTGATCCCGGCTTCGGAATTATCTTAACATCCGGGTAATCAATTGCGCAGTGTAGTCGACCATAGGCACGATGCGGGCATAATTCAGCCTGGTCGGGCCGATGACGCCGAGCGCGCCGACGACGCGGGCGTCCTTGTCGCGGTAAGGCGCCACGACCAGCGACGAGCCGGAGAGCGAGAACAGCTTGTTTTCCGAGCCGATGAAGATCCGCACGCCGGGGCCGTCCTCGGCGAGGTCAAGCAGCTGGATCAGCCCGTCCTGCGTCTCCAGATCCTCGAACAGGTGGCGCAGCAATTCGATATCGGCCTGGGCGGTGACGTTTTCGAGCAAATTGGCGCGGCCGCGCACGATAAGGCGCGCCGGCAGGCCGCTGTCGGCGCCGGCCCACACCGCCAGGCCTTTCTCGACCAGATCCTGCGACAGCGTGTCCAGCGCTGCCCTGGTCTCGTCCTTGATGCGGGCGATCTCGATGCGCGCCTCGGCGAGCGTGCGGCCCCTGATATGGGCGTTGAGGAAGTTGGAGGCCTCGTGCAGCTGCGAGACGGTGATGCCGGCCGGCAGGTCGACGACGCGGTTCTCGACATCGCCATTCTGCGACACCATCACCGCCAGCGCCTTGGTCGGCTCGAGTTGGATGAACTCGATGTGCTTCAGCGCCACCTCGTTCTTGGTGGCGAGCACCAGGCCGGCGCCGCGCGACATGCCCGACAGCATCTGGCTGGCCTCGGTCAGCATGTGTTCCAGCGTCGCGCCCGAGCCGGAGGCGCGCACCTGCGCCTCGATGACCCGGCGTTCCTCGTCGGAGAGATCGCCAAGCTCCATGAAGGCATCGACGAAGAAGCGCAGGCCGGTCTGGGTCGGCAGGCGCCCGGCCGAGATGTGCGGGGCATAGATCAGGCCGAGATGTTCGAGGTCGCTCATCACATTGCGGATGGTGGCCGGCGACAGCGACGACGGCAGGATGCGCGACAGGCTGCGCGATCCCACAGGCTCACCGTCCTTCAGATAGGATTCGACGATGCGCCTAAAAATGTCGCGCGAACGCATGTCGAGCGATTGCAGCGCGGGCGCCAGCAGACTGGGTTCGGTGACTGCCTTGGTCATTCGAGCCAAAAACCTCCGGCCCAAGGATATAGACTTCCCTCGCCCCCGCGCAACCCGGCGTCTGTATGGGGGCCTTTTCCTTTGCGCCATGGGCTGCATGCGTCTACAAGCCGCCGACGAAACCATAAAAGAACAGAAAGAGGCCTCGATGCGCCCTTCCAAACGCCAAGCCGACGAAATGCGCGCCATCTCCTTCGAGCGCGGCGTCTCCAAACACGCCGAAGGCTCGTGCCTGGTGAAATTCGGCGACACTCATGTGTTGTGCACGGCGAGCCTGGAGGAAAAGGTGCCGGGCTGGATGCGCAATTCCGGCAAGGGCTGGGTGACGGCGGAATACGGCATGCTGCCGCGTTCGACCGGCGAGCGCATGCGCCGTGAAGCTTCGGCCGGCAAGCAAGGCGGCCGCACGCTGGAAATCCAGCGGCTGATCGGCCGCTCCTTGCGCGCCGTTGTCGACCTGCAGGCGCTGGGCGAACAGCAGATCACCGTCGACTGCGACGTCATCCAGGCCGATGGCGGCACCCGCACGGCGTCGATCACCGGCGGCTGGGTGGCGCTCTACGATTGCCTGCGCTGGATGGAAGCGCGGCAGATGGCCAGTGTTGCCAAGGTGCTGAAGGACCATGTCGCGGCAATTTCCTGCGGCATCCATGACGGCCAGCCGGTCATCGACCTCGACTACATCGAGGATTCATCTGCCGGCACCGACGCCAATTTCGTCATGACCGGCAAGGGCGGCATCGTCGAGATCCAGGGCACCGCCGAGGGCGAGCCTTTCTCGGAAGGGCAGTTCGCGGAGCTGATGGGCCTTGCCAAGAAGGGCATTCAGCGGCTGGTGAGCTTGCAGCAGATGGCTGTGGCTTGATTGAATTTAACGTGATGACGTCGGCGATCCTTCACACCCCCCTCTGGCCTGCCGGCCATCTCCCCCGCAAGGGGGGAGATCAGAGGTCGCTACCGTTTTCGCCAACCATCAACGTTGAGACGCCGCCAGCGGAACTGCCAATCTCCCCCCTTGCGGGGGGGATGCCCGGCAGGGCAGAGGGGGGTGCCTGATGCAACCCTCCGCTATTCTTGAGTCAGCGCTTTACGTCACGGATCTCGCCGCTGCCGAAGCCTTCTACTCCAACGTCCTCGGCCTCCCTCTCCTCGGCAAGGTCGACGGCCGCCATCTCTTCTTCCGCTGCGGCCCGGGCGTGCTGCTCATCTTCAACGCCGAAGCCACCAAAATCCCGCCGGCGCCCGATGCGCGGCTGAAAGTGCCGCCGCATGGCACGGTCGGCGAGGGCCATCTCTGCTTTGCCGCAAGTGAGGATGAACTCGCACAGTGGAAGGCGCAACTTGAGGCGAAAAACATCGCCATCGAAAGCGAATTCGAATGGCCGCAGGGCGGGCGCTCGATCTACATACGCGACCCCTCGGGCAATTCGATCGAATTCGCCGAGCCAAGGATCTGGGGCCTTTGATGCATTCTCTCGATGGAAAGAAGATCGTCGTTGCCAGCCACAATGAAGGCAAGCTGCGCGAATTCGCCGATTTGATGGGTCCGTTCGGCTTCGAGGCGAAGTCGGCCAAGGACTACGGCCTGCCGGAACCGGAGGAGACCGGCACCACCTTCGAGGAAAACGCCTACATCAAGGCCTTCGCCGCGGCTAAGGCGACCGGCCTGCCGGCGCTGTCGGACGATTCGGGCCTGTGCGTCGACGCGCTCGACGGCGCCCCCGGCGTCTACACCGCCAATTGGGCCGAAGCTCCCGATGGCAGCCGCGACTTCGGGATGGCCATGCAGCGCACCGAAGTGGCCTTGCAGGAGGTCGGCGCCGCCAAGCCAGCGCAGCGCAAGGGGCGGTTCGTCGCCGTCATCTGCCTGGCCTTCCCCAATGGCGAGGCTGAATATTATCGCGGCGAAGCTGAGGGAACGCTGGTGTGGCCGCCGCGCGGCGAACTGGGCTTCGGCTACGACCCGGTGTTTTTGCCCGACGGTTTCGACAAGACGTTCGGCGAGATGAGCGCTGAGGAAAAACACGGCTGGAAGCCCGGTCAGCCGACGGCGCTGTCGCACCGCGCCCGCGCCTTCCAGAAATTCGCCCGCGCCAGGTTAGGCTCAGCTTAATGTCGCTGGACCGCAGCCCGGGCTTCGGGGTCTACATCCATTGGCCGTTCTGCGCCGCCAAATGCCCGTATTGCGACTTCAACAGCCATGTCCGTCACCAGCCGGTCGACCAGGAGCGCTTTGCCCGCGCCTTCGAGAACGAGCTGAAGACCATGAGCGAGCGGACCGGGCCGCGCGAAGTGACCAGTATCTTTCTCGGCGGCGGCACACCGTCGCTGATGCAGCCGCAGACGGTGGCGGCGGTGCTGGACGCCGTGGCGAAGAACTGGACGGTGCCCGACGGCATCGAGGTGACGCTGGAAGCCAATCCGTCCTCGGTCGAGGCCGAGCGATTTCGCGGCTACCGCGCCGCCGGCGTCAACCGTGTGTCGCTCGGCGTGCAGGCGCTGAACGACAAGGATCTGCGCTTCCTCGGCCGGCTGCACAATGTCGACGAGGCGCTGCATGCAATTGGCCTGGCACGGGACATATTCCCAAGACTTTCCTTCGACCTGATCTACGCCCGCCCCGGCCAGACGCTGGATGACTGGCAGGCGGAGCTCGAACAGGCGATCGGCCATGCCGCCGACCATCTGTCGCTCTACCAGCTGACCATCGAGGAAGGCACGCCGTTCCATGCCCTTCATGCGGCGAACAAATTCATCATCCCCGATAATGACCGGGCCGCCGATCTCTATGCGCTGACGCAGGAGATCACCGCAGCGCATGGCCTGCCGGCCTATGAGATTTCCAACCACGCCAGGCCGGGCGCCGAGAGCCGGCACAATCTGACCTATTGGCGCTATGGCGAATATGTCGGCGTCGGACCGGGCGCGCATGGCCGCTTTATCGAGAACGGCCACCGCACCGTGACGATCGCCGAGCGGATGCCGGAGACCTGGGCCAATCTGGTGGAGGCCAGGGGCCATGGCGTCACCGGCGGCGAGATCCTGACGCGCTCCGAAGAGGCCGACGAGTTCCTGCTGATGGGGCTGAGGTTGGCCGAAGGCATCGACCTTTCCCGCTACGAGGCGTTTTCCGGGCGCGGCCTGTCGAGCGCCCGGCTGACCGTGCTGCAGGATGAGGGGCTGGTGGCGCCGATCGGCAATGCCAGGCTACGCGCCACGCCAGCCGGCATGATCGTGCTCGATGCCGTGGTGGCGGATTTGGCGCGGTGAGCCCACAGGGCAAATGGCCGGGCTGTTGGACGATTTATCGGCTTGAGCAAGGATGTTAGAAAGTCGACTTGTTGAACCGCTGGCGTGCCAGCGCCGCATCCGAGGTGACTCCTGCGATGACGTTCCTGATCCACGAGACCTTGATGACATTGAACACGGATGATGTGTTCGAGTTTGGATTGACCGAAATCTTGAGATCTCCAGAGCAAGACGACCTCTTTGAGGCTCAGGCGATTTTCATCAGGAACGCAACGGTCACATCGAAACTAAAATTGACCCACTTGAGCGAATTCAGCGTTGTCCTCAGTTTCATAACATATATTGGAAATAAGCTTCGCGGAATCGCCAAGGATGAGTTGCTCGAGTTTGATCTGAATGGACTCACATTTGATCAGTACATCCCTCTCAGCAAAAATCTGCGTAAGATCTGGGATGAGTAGTCGGTGAAGAACGTCCTGTTCGTCTGCAGCCAGAACCGCTTGCGCAGCCCGACCGCCGAGCAGGTGTTCTCCAAACGTAGGGATATCGAGGTCGAGTCGGCCGGCACCAATCACGATGCAGACACGCCGCTGACGCATGAACTGGTCGCCTGGGCCGACATCGTCTTCGTGATGGAAAAAGCGCACCGCACCAAGCTGCAGAAGAATTCAAGGAGAGCCTGAAGAAGGCCCGCGTCATCTGCCTCGACATCCCGGATGACTACGGATCCATGGATCCGGAGTTGATCGACCTTCTGAAGGCACGGGCTTCGCGATATCTCGATTGAACTATGGGGGCTTCGCAACCACGCGTTCGTCATCCTCGAGTCTGCGCCGCGTCGCTTCGCTCCTTGCTCGCCCGTGATGACGAAGTGAGGGTGGTCCTCGCCAATCGCGAAGGTCAAGCGTCGTGCTTGAAGCGGCGCTTGCCGCGGTGTTTCTCGGCATGCGCCTCTCCGGTCCGGGCCGGCTTGGCGTCGCTCTTGTCCCGGCGGACGCTGTTCTGGTCGTTCATCGGATGCGGCGGCGCGCCTTCGCGGGCGCTCTTCGTTTCAAGACGGGTGATGAAGATATCGAAACGATTGGGCATCGTACGGTCAGTGCTCCGTCGTGCTGTCCGGTTTGTTGTCCGAAAGCCTGACATTCGTCGGCAAGGCGGTGGCCGTCCGACTGGCCAGGCCGGTGTCGCTTTCGGCGAGCGCACGCTTGCCCTTTCGCGCAGTGAAGCGCTTGCGCTCGGCATAATAGGGCTCGAAAACGTCCTGCAATTCCAGGCTGTCCATCCTGTCCTCCTCCTCAAGAGACTCAGGTATTCAATCCGCCAGCCACGCTTTCGTTCCCCACTGTGGCAAAGACATGGCCGCCGGGTTACATCGGCGTCAGGTTTGGCCCGACGTTCGGGAGTTTTGCAACCCGGCGCGCGCCATGCCAAACAGGGCGAAATGGAGAGACCCGGTGACCGGCGAGAAACGCAGCTATGTGATCGGGCAGACCGAGGTCGCAGTCCGGCCGCTGGCGCCGGCGCTGTATCTGGTGGCGACGCCGATCGGCAACCTCTCCGACATCACGCTGCGCGCCTTGGAAACGCTGGCTGCCGCCGACATAGTCGCCTGCGAGGACACCCGCGTCTCACGCGTGCTGCTCGACCGCTACGGCATCCGCAGGCGCACAACCGCCTATCACGAACACAATGCCGGCGAGGCGGGACCGAAGCTGATCGCAGCACTCGAGGCCGGGCAGAGCGTGGCGCTGATTTCGGATGCCGGCACGCCGCTGATCTCCGACCCAGGCTACCGGCTGGTCGGCGAAGCGCTGGAGCACGGCCTGCGCGTGGTGCCGATCCCCGGCCCATCGGCGCCGCTGGCGGCGCTGACTGCGTCGGGCCTGCCGTCCGACGCCTTCCTGTTTGCGGGGTTTTTGCCGGTGAAATCTGGGCAGCGGCTGACCAGGCTGGAGACCTTCAAGACGGTGCCGGCAACGCTGATCTTCTTCGAGTTGCCACGCCGGCTGGCCGATACGCTGCTTGCGATGGTCGAGGCGCTGGGTGGTGGGCGCAAGGCCGCCATCGGCCGCGAGCTGACCAAGACTTTTGAAGAGATGCGGACGGGAACGCTGCAGGCGCTGGCCGACCACTATGCGGCGGCTGACACGCCGAAGGGCGAGATCGTCATCTGCGTCGGGCCCGCCGAGATCAAGGCCGACCAACCCGCCGACATCGACAGGCTGCTGCTGTCGCTGGCCGCCGAAATGCCGGCGTCCAAGGCGGCGGCGGAAGCGGCGAAGATGACAGGCGGGCAGAAGCAGTCGCTCTACCGCCGGCTGCTGGAACTCAGGGATGCGGTTGGAGAAGGCGAAGGTGGCTGAGCGCCCGGCCGCCAGCCGCCAAAAAGCCTATCGGCGCGGCCATCGCGGCGAGTGGCTGGCGGCGGCGGCGCTGATGCTGAAAGGTTATCGCATCCTCGCCCGCCGGCATCGCACCCGCTTCGGCGAGATCGACCTGATCGCCAGGCGCGGCGACCTGGTGCTGTTCGTCGAGGTCAAGGCGCGGCGCACGCTGATGGAAGCGATGGAGGCGATTGGCCACGAATTGGAGCGCCGCATCGAGGGCGCGGCCGACATCTGGCTGTCGCGCCAACCGGATTATGGCAGATTGTCGATGCGCTTCGACATGATCGCGGTGCTGCCCTGGCGCTGGCCTGTGCATGTCGAGAACGCGTTTTATGGGAGGAGTTAGCGGCCTTTACCCTCCCCCTTGTGGGGAGGGTCGGTGAGCAAGCGACGCGTCGTTGGCGAAACGGGGCGGGGGTGTGGCGCCGACCCCCACCCCGATCCGCTTTGCGGATCGACTGACCGGGGCGAGCCGCCTGTCTCGCCCGTCCTTCGGACCCCCACAAGGGGGAGGGTAAAGCTCACCCCCAGATCATCAGCGCCACCAACCCCACAGTGCCCACCACCAGGCGCCACCAGCCGAAGAGCGAGTAGCCGTTGCGCGAGACGTAATCGAGCAGGAAGCGCACGACGATCAGCGCGGTAACGAAGGCGGCGACGAAGCCGATGGCGATGATCGGCAGATCGGCGCTGCTCAGCACGTTGCGGTTCTTGAACAGATCGAAGGCGAAGGCGCCGACCATGGTCGGTATGGCGAGGAAGAAGGAGAATTCCGCCGCCGCGCGCTTGTCGACGCCCAGCAGCAGCGCGCCGACGATGGTCGAACCGGAGCGCGACGTCCCGGGGATCAGCGACAGGCACTGGAACAGGCCGATTTGCAAATAAAGCCTTGTCGGGAAGCGCTCGACGTCGCGGTAGACCGGCTGCAGCTTCATGCGGTCGACGACCAGCAGCACGACGCCGCCGATGATCAGCATGATGCAGATCAGCCTTGGCGATTCGAACAGCACCGTCTTGATGAAATCATGCGCCAGCGCGCCGATGATGGCGGCCGGCAGGAAGGCAATCAGGATGCCGATGACGAAATGCCGCGTCAGCCGATCATGCGGCAGGTCGAGCAGCATCTGCCACAGGCGGCGGAAATAGACGCTGAGGATCGCCAGGATGGCGCCGAGCTGTATCAGGATCTCGAAGGCCTTGCCGGTGGAATGGAAGCCGAGGAAATGGCCGGCGAGCAGGATATGGCCGGTCGAGGAGACCGGGATGAACTCGGTCAGCCCCTCCAGCAGGCCGAGCAGCAGGGCTTCGACGATGGTGTGGCTATCCATGGCAACCTCGGGATTCAAGGGACGGAAGGAAACGGCTGGCAAAAGGGCTTGCTTGTCACGGCGCGGAAGTCCCCCTATAGGTCGCAGCACCGTGACGGCCGCATGACGGGCCGCCAAGACTTACCGGTGCGGACGGCGATTCGCCAGTGCGCCTTAATATCGCGGAATCATGCTGACGCTTTTCCATCACCCGATGTTCGCCACCTGCCGCTTCGTGCGCCTCGCCTTCGGCGAATATGGCGAGGAGCTGGCGCTGATCGAGGAAAAACCGTGGACGCGGCGCAAGGAGTTTTTGGCGCTGAACCCCGCCGGCACCTTGCCTATCCTGCTGGCCGAAGGCGACGTGCCGATCGTCGGCGCCATGGTGATCGCGGAATATCTCGACGAAACACGTGGTGTCCTGAAGCGCGACAAGCGCCTGTTTGCGGAAGACCCGATGCAGCGCGCCGAAATCCGCCGCCTGACCGACTGGTATCTCAACAAGGCCGAGAGCGAAGTGACCCGGCATCTGGTGCGCGAGCGCGTGCTGAAGCCGGTGATGCCGGAAACGGCGGGCGGCGGTTCCCCCGATTCGGCGGCGATCCGCGCGGCGCGCGCCAACATTCGCCAGCACATGAAGTACACCAACTGGCTGGCCGGCACCCGTCATTGGCTGGCCGGCAGCAAGGTCACCTATGCCGACCTGGCGGCAGCGGCGACGCTGTCGGTGCTGGATTATCTCGGCGAGATCGATTGGCGCGAGCATGCCGCGGCGCGCGAATGGTACACGCGGGTGAAATCGCGGCCGTCGTTCCGGCCGCTGCTCTCCGACCGGGTGCGCGGCCTGTCGCCGGTGTCGCATTATGCGGACCTCGACTTCTAGAAGCCAAACCCTGCGCGCGCTGGTCGACGCCGAGGCGCGGCGCGCCGGCTTCGATGCGGTTGCCGTCACCACGCCCGATGCGATCCCGCTGGCGCCAGCCAGATTGGCCGAATTCGTCGCCGATGGTTTTCACGGTTCGATGGCGTGGATTGCGGAGACGCTTCAACGCCGCAGCGAGCCTTCGACGCTGTGGCCCGAGGTGCGCTCGATCATCGTGCTGGCAATGAATTACGGCCCCGACCACGATCCGCGTGCGCTGCAGGCAAGGCGCGATCGCGGCGCGATCTCGGTCTATGCGCAAAACCGCGACTATCACGAGGTGATGAAGGGCCGGCTGAAGGAGATCGCCGGCAAGATCGTCGCGCGGGCCGGCGGCGACGTGAAGGTTTTCGTCGATACGGCCCCGGTTATGGAAAAGCCGCTGGCTGAGGCCGCCGGGCTCGGCTGGCAAGGCAAGCACACCAATCTGGTCAGCCGCGAGCACGGCTCCTGGCTGTTTCTCGGCACCATCTTCACCACGGCGGAGCTCACGCCAGATGCGACCGAGGTAGACCATTGCGGTTCCTGCCGCGCCTGTCTCGACGCCTGCCCGACCGATGCCTTTCCGGCGCCCTACCGGCTCGATGCCAGGCGCTGCATCTCCTACCTGACCATCGAGAACAAGGGGCCGATCCCGCAAGAATTCCGCGAAAAGATCGGCAACCGCATCTATGGCTGCGACGATTGTCTCGCCGCCTGCCCGTGGAACAAGTTCGCCCGCGCCGCCTCGGAGGCCAAGCTCGCCGCGCGCGATGAACTGCGCGAACCGCCGCTGGCGGAACTGTTGCAGCTGGACGACACGGCGTTCCGGACCTTTTTCTCCGGCTCGCCGATCAAGCGCATCGGCCGCGATCGCTTTGTCCGCAACGTGCTGGTTGCCGCCGGCAATTCCGGCGATGTTTCGCTGGCCGGCCCGGTGCGCGATCTGCTTGGCGATGCCTCGCCGCTGGTGCGCGGCGCGGCGATCTGGGCGCTGGCGCAGCTGGTGCCGGCCGCCGAATTCAACAGGCAGGCGGCGATCTACTCGAACACCGAAACCGACACGACAGTGCGGGAGGAATGGCTGTCCGCATTGCCAATTGAGGCGCACGCATGAGCGAAAAACAGGTTTTTATCTTCGGCGCCGGCTATTCGGGCAAAGCCTTTGCACGGGCCAATGCGGGCTGGCACGGTTTGCGCACTACGAATACCCCCACCCCTAACCCCTCCCCACAAGGGGGAGGGGAACTCGCGGAAGCGCCTACATTGGCAGACCCAGCGACTGGGATCGGTAAGAGCGCGCGGCAGCGTTCCCTCCCCCTTGTGGGGAGGGGTAGTGTGGGCGCCCCTCTTCACAAGAATCTCATTTTTGGCACCACGCGCTCATCGGAAAAATTCGACGCGCTGCGGCAGGCCGGCATCGCGCCGCTGCTGTTCGACGGCGCCCTGACCCCTGAAATCGGCGATGCGCTGGAAAAGACCACCCATCTCGTCGTCTCCGTGGCACCGGAGGAGGCCGGCGACCCTGTGCTTCTCGCCGCGCGCAAGGCGATCGAGGCGATGCCGGCGCTTCGCTGGATCGGCTATCTCTCGACCGTCGGCGTCTATGGCAATTATGACGGTGCCTGGGTCGATGAAACGGCCGAGTGCCGGCCGGTGTCGAAACGCTCGTCGATGCGAGTGGCGGCCGAGCGGGACTGGCTGCAGCTTGGCCTCGAGACCGGCAAGCCGGTGGCGATCCTGCGGCTTTCCGGCATTTACGGGCCGGGTCGCAACGCGCTGGTCAATCTGGAAAACGGCACGGCCAGGCGGCTGGTCAAGCCCGACCAGGTGTTCAACCGCATCCATTGCGACGACATCGCCGGCGCGCTCTGGCACCTCATCGGTGGCAATAGAGGCGGCATTTTCAACGTCACCGATGACGAGCCGGCGCCGCCGCAGGATGTCGTCGCCTATGCCGCTTCGCTGATGGGCGTCGAGCCGCCGCCGGAGATTCCTTTCGAGACCGCCCAACTTTCGCCCATGGCGCGGTCCTTCTATGGCGAGAACAAGCGCGTCGCCAACGCCGCGATCAAGGCAGCGGGCTACCGGTTCCGCTATCCGGACTACCGCCAGGCGTTCGATCGGATGTGGGCCGACGGCAGCTGGCGCGACGGCGAGCCGCGCAGCCCGATGAAGGTAGATAATCGAAACGCGAGCCCGAGGGTGATATGATTCGATTGTGTTGCGGACTTTTGCAGTGGGGTTCATGACGATTTCGATGCGATCCTTGACTGGCAGACGGCCGTTCCTGACGGCGGCGCTGGCGATCGTGGCGCTGGCCGGGCTGGTGGCGGGCGCAATCACGGCCGAGCCACGGGCAAAAGACCTGTTCGGCGCCAAGAAGCTGCCGGCGGTGGCTGCGGCGCAATCCTTCGGCTTCTATTCAAAGGGCTGCTTCACTGGCGGCGTCGCCATTCCGATGGACGGCCAGAACTGGGAGGTGATGCGTCCCTCGCGCAACCGGCGCTGGGGTCATCCAACGATGATTGCGCTGATCGAGAAACTGTCGCGCGATGCCGCCGCCGACGGCTGGCCGGGGCTTCTGATCGGCGACATTTCGCAGCCGCGCGGCGGGCCGATGCTGACCGGGCACGCCTCGCACCAGATCGGCCTCGACGCCGACATCTGGCTGACGCCGATGCCCGACCGCAAGCTTACGACCCAGGAGCGCGAAAACATCAGCGCCACGCTGATGGTCGACGACAAGACGCATCTGGTGAAGGACAGGCTGTGGAAGCCGATACATACCAAGCTGTTGAAGCGCGCCGCGAGCTATCCGGAAGTCGAGCGCATCCTGGTCAATCCAGGCATCAAGAAGAAGCTGTGCGACACCGTCACCGGCGACCGTACCTGGCTGAGAAAAATCCGGCCGTTCTGGGGCCATGACTATCATTTCCACATCCGCATCGGCTGCCAGCCGGGTTCGCCCAACTGCAAGGGACAGGAAGCGACGCCCGACGATGACGGCTGCGGCAAGCCGCTGGCCTGGTGGTTTACCGAGGAGCCGTGGCGCCCCAACAAGAACCCGGATGCGCCCAAGGCGCGCGACCTGATGACGATGGCGAACCTGCCGAAACAATGCCAGTTCGTGCTTGACCAGCCCGACGCGGACTCGGCCGAAGCCGTCACCTATCGCGGCGGCGGCGTGCCGATCGCCGCCAGGGCGCCGGAACCCGACGCGCCTCCGCCTATTGCGGGCAATGCGGGCGGCTTGCCAAACGCAGCCAACGCCTTCACCGCCACGCCGGAGATCGGCATTCCCCTGCCAAGGCGACGGCCGCCGGCAAACGTCGGACAGTGATGGCGAACTGACGCTTTCCCTTTCCGGGGCCATGCGCTAGTCAATCGATTGAACACCGGGCGATTGAACACCGGGCGATTGAAAAACCGGGCGATTGAAACGGTCGCAACGGCGCCGCAAAGGGGACGAGCAAGAGCATGTCAGGCGACGACGACACCGCGTTGCGGTTTCCAGTGCTGATCGGCGACATCGGCGGCACCAATGCGCGCTTTTCGATCGTGATCGACGCAAATTCGGAAGCCGGTGAGCCGCATATCGTGCAAACCGCCAATTTCGCCACCATAGACGAGGCGATCCAGGCGGCGGTGCTCGACCAGTCGTCCATCCGGCCGAATTCGGCAGTGCTGGCCATCGCCGGACCAGTCGATGGCGACGAGATCCCGCTTACCAATTGTCCCTGGGTGGTGAAGCCGAAGCAGATGTTTGCCAATCTGGGCCTGGGCGACATCGTCGTGCTCAACGATTTCGAGGCGCAGGCGCTGGCCGTCGTGGCGCTCGGCGAAGAGCACATGGAAAAGATCGGCGGCGGCACGCCGGAGGAGAATGCCGGACGCGTCGTGCTCGGTCCCGGCACCGGCCTCGGCGTCGCCGGGTTGGTTCATGCCCTCCATCACTGGATACCGGTGCCTGGCGAAGGCGGCCACATGGATATCGGTCCGCGGACGCCGCGCGATTTCGAGGTGTTCCCGCATATCGAAAAGCTGGACGGCCGCATTTCGGGCGAGCAGATCCTGTGCGGGCGCGGTCTGGTCAATGTCTACCGGGCGGCCGCCAAGGCCGACGGCAAGCCGGCGCCGTTCACCACGCCGGCCGAAATCACCGGGGCGGCGCTGGCCAAGACCGACCCGGTTGCCGAGGAAGCGCTGGCGCTGTTCGTCACCTGCCTCGGCCGCACCGCCGGCGACCTCGCGCTGGTGTTCATGAGCCGCGGCGGCGTGTTTTTGACCGGCGGCATCGCGCAAAAGATCGTGCCCGCGCTGAAGGAAGGCAATTTCCGCGCCGCCTTCGAGGACAAGGCGCCGCACAGCGCGCTGATGGCCTCGATGCCGGTCTATGTCATCACCCACCCGCTGGCGGCACTTCTGGGCCTTGCCGCCTATGCCCGCAACCCTTCGCTGTTCGGCGTCCAGACCGCGGGGCGGCGCTGGCGGGCATGATCCATTTCGTCCCGAAAACGGGTATTTTCCTGGAAATGGCTGCCGCTTTCGTGACCCCAACCTCGGGCCGCGACGAAGTTTCGCCATAGGCAAGCCGTAGCCGGGGCGCTAAGAGGGGCCGAATTCCAGCCTGGCATCCCTAGGGCCGGATGATTTCAGATCGAATTGACCTGAAATCTGAATCCGGCTCTAAATCAAAGAGATAGAGCATGATGTCGTCCGAAAACCGCTTCACACTTTTCGGCATCATGCTCTAGCAAACCACGAAGCGCCCGCGATTTGACCGCTCAAAGTCCACTCAAACTGAAAGTCCAGCCAGCTGAGGTCACTGCGGTGCTGCGCCGCATCCTGGCCGAAAACGGTAGTGAATATCGCTGGACCTATGTCGTTGCCGTCGGCTGCCTGCTGATTGTTTCCGCCACCACAGCCTTCACGGCGTGGATCATGGCCCCGATGATCAACGAGATCTTCTACGAACGACGCGGCGACATGATCGTCTGGATCTGCGCCGGGTTCATGGCCGCCTCCGTGCTGCGCGGCTTCGCCGGTTACGGCCAGGCGGTCGCGTTGGCCAAGATCGGCAACAATCTGGTCGCCCGCTACCAGAAGCGCAGCTTCGACCATCTGATGAAGCTCGGCGTCGACTTCTTCAACGATACGCGTTCCGGTCGGCTGGCGGCACAGGTCAACGAGAATGTCGGCGGCGTTCGCGATCTGCTGTCGCTGACGCTGACCTCCATCAGCCGCGACGCGGTCTCGCTGATCGCCCTCGTCGGCGTCATGATCTACCAGGATCCGGTGTTGTCGCTCAGCTCGCTGCTGATCGGGCCGCCGCTGATCTGGGCCGTCGTCTACATCACCCGCCGATTGCGGCGCATCAACCGGGAATCGGTGCTGATCAACTCGCGGCTGAACGGGTCCGTACAGGAGGCCACGCAAGGCATCGCCATCGTCAAGGCCTTCACCCTGGAAGCCGAGCTGGCGCGCCGGATCGGCATCATGGCCGATACGGCCGAGCAGCGTAACAACAAGATCGCCCGGGTCGCGGAGCGGCTGTCGCCGATTTCCGAGATTTTGGGCGGTCTCGCCATTACCTCCGTCCTTGCCTATTCCGGCTACCGGGCGCTGGTGCTCGGACAACCACCAGGCGCTGTGTTTTCCTTCATCACCGCGCTGATCATGGCCTACGATCCGGCACGGCGCCTGGCTCGTACGCAGGTCGGTATGGAACGTGCCCTGGTCAACGCCCGGATGATTTACGAGCTGCTCGACCTGGAGCCTAAACAGGGCGATGCGCCCGACGCGGTCGAAGCCAGGATCACCACCGGCGAGGTTCGCTTCGACAATGTGACGTTCGGCTACAGCGCCGACATGCCGGTGATCAGGAACCTGAGTTTCACCGCCGCGGCCGGCAAGGTTACGGCGGTGGTCGGGGCCTCGGGTGCCGGCAAGACGACGCTCGTGGCGCTGCTGCAGCGCTTCTACGATGTCGACAAGGGTTCGATCGAGATCGATGGCCAGGACATTTCCAAAGTCACCAAGCACTCGCTGCGCGGCTCGATCGCCTATGTCTCGCAGGCGCCCTATGTGTTCGAAGGCAGCATACGCGACAACATCCGTTTTGGCCGACTTTCGGCGACCGACGCCGAGATCGAGCGGGCGGCGGTGCTGGCGGCGGCCGACGAGTTCATCCGTCAGCAGCCGCAGGGCTACGACACGCCCGTCGGCGAGGGCGGCTCGACACTTTCCGGCGGCCAGCGCCAGCGCGTCTCGATTGCGCGGGCGATCGTGCGCAACGCGCCGATCCTTTTGCTCGACGAAGCGACCTCGGCGCTCGACAACGAGGCCGAGGCGCGCGTCCAGGAGGCGCTGACCCATGTGATGGAAGGGCGCACCACCATCGTGATAGCGCATCGCCTGTCGACGGTCGTCAACGCCGACCACATTATCGTGCTTGAAGAGGGGCGCCTGGTCGAGGAAGGCACCCATGCCGCACTGATGGCCGATCCAAACAGTGTCTACGCCCGCTTCCACCGCATTCAAGGCAAGAACGGACTGGGGCTTGTCGACGACTCGAAGCCCGTCCAAACTCCGGTCCGGCGCAGCCGCGCCAAGAAGGCGGTGGGGAGAACAGCATGAGCGAATCCAGCGAAATGGGCCTGGTGGTGGTGGGGGCGGCCGGCCGCATGGGCCAGACGCTGATCCGCGCCATCCATTCGATCCCCGGCGCCCGCGTCGTCGGCGCGGTCGAACGAACCGGATCGCCCTATCTCGGCAGGGATGCGGGCGAGCTTGCCGGCATCGGCATCATCAATGTGACGATCGGCGACGATCCGCTGCCGGTGTTCGCCAAGGCCGACGGCGTGCTCGATTTCACCATGCCGGCAGCCACCGTCGAATTCGCAGGCTATGCCGCGCAGGCACGCATTGCCCATGTCATCGGCACCACCGGCTGCTCGGCGGAAGACGACGCCAGGATCGAGGCCGCGGCGCGCCACGCGACGATCGTCAAATCCGGCAATATGAGCCTCGGCGTCAATCTTCTGGCGGTGCTGGTCGGGCAGGCCGCGCGCGCGCTCGGTCCAGAGGATTTCGACATCGAGATCCTCGAAATGCATCACAAGCACAAGGTCGACGCGCCCTCGGGCACCGCCTTGCTGCTCGGCGAAGCGGCGGCGGCGGGACGCGGCATTTCCCTTGCCGGCAACGATGTGCGGTCACGCGACGGCCATACCGGCGTGCGCAAGCCAGGAACGATCGGCTTTGCCAGCTTGCGCGGTGGCTCGGTGGTCGGCGACCACAGCGTCATCCTGGCCGGGACCGGCGAGCGCATCACGCTGTCGCACCATGCCGAGGACCGCGCCATCTTTGCCCGCGGCGCGGTCAAGGCCGCGCTCTGGGCGCGCGGTAAAAAGCCCGGACTTTATTCCATGCGGGACGTGCTCGGCTTGAGCTAAACCATCCATAATTTTGAAGGAGCAAACATGTCGGGAACTCTCGTGCTCGTGCGCCACGGCCAGAGCGAATGGAACCTGAAGAACCTGTTCACCGGCTGGCGCGATGTCGACCTTACCGAGCAGGGCCACAAGGAGGCCAAGGAAGCCGGCCAGAAGCTCAAGGCACGCGGCTTGAAATTCGACATTGCCTTCACCTCGGCGCTGATCCGGGCGCAGAAGACCTGCCAGCACATTCTCGACGCGGTCGGCCAGAGCGATTTGAAGACGATCCGCGACCAGGCGCTGAACGAGCGCGACTATGGCGATCTCTCCGGCCTCAACAAGGACGACGCGCGCCAGAAGTGGGGCGAGGAGCAGGTGCACATCTGGCGCCGCTCCTACGACGTGCCGCCGCCCGGCGGCGAAAGCCTGAAGGACACCGGCGCCCGCGTCTGGCCCTATTATCTTCACGACATGCAGTCGCATGTGCTGAAGGGTGGCACCGTGCTGGTCGCCGCGCATGGCAATTCGCTGCGCGCACTGATCATGGCGCTGGACGGCAAGAGCGGCGAGGAGATCGTCAAGCTCGAGCTCGGCACCGGCGTGCCGGTGATCTACAAGCTCAACGCCGATTCCAGTGTGGCGTCGAAGGACGTGCTGGAGGGGTGAGGTTTTCGGCCAACTCATTCGCCGAGTCGGCGCTGCCCCTCATTGCCAGCCTCGGCGCTCTTCTTGTGACGCAGGTGACCGGCGAAGATCATCGATGAGAGCGCCCCTCTCCCCGTCACTGTGCGGGGAGAGGATGCCGGCAGGCAGGTGAGGGGCGGCGTTGACCCCCGGGAAACTAAGCCGGCAGGCTGCGGCCCTCGAAAAAGCGCGTTGACACATATCGTTTGCCCGCTTACATGAGCCCGCACCAGCCCAGATGGCGGAATTGGTAGACGCGCACGGTTCAGGTCCGTGTTCCGCAAGGAGTGGAGGTTCGAGTCCTCTTCTGGGCACCAAATTCCCGTTTCGGATAAGTCCGAAATGATTTAGACGCGAAGCAAAAAAGCTCGGTTTTCCGGGCTTTTTTGTTGATGGATGACAGATAGTCCAGCGGAGGGTCAATGCGGCGGGCGAACCGCTTTCATTGCTTCTTCTTCGAGTGTCTGGAGCTTCTCCCGAATCTCCTCCGGCTCGGCATGCTCCAAGCCGACGACATCGTTTCTGGTCTCATTCAGCGAAACGATAATCTCATCAAGCTTGGCGTGAATGGCGGCCGTGTCGCGGTAACCCTGGATCAGCACAACGCCGGTGATCACGATGGCCGCTACCGACAATGCGTAGGTGACCACATTGGTCAGGCCGAATGGCACCAATGCAGTACAGAGCAGCATGGCTACAAGAAGGACATAGAAGCCCGGTGGCCGGGATAGAAAGTCGCCCATCACAAACAGGAAGCGATTCATATCCAGGCCGCGGTCAAAAATGCCACGAGTGCGGTGACGGCTACGCAAATTGGAATTGCCGCGAGTAAGGCAGCTTCCAGGACCCAAGTTTCCTTGTCGCTAAACATCAGACATCCTCCCGTTGAGAAAAGGCTGCCCGTAGACTTTCACAGGGCAGCCACAGCCCGCCGCTCCAGACCGGAGCGGCGGGCTCGCGCGTTATTCGATGATCTGCACGACCTTGCGCGTGTCGGGATCGACGAGAACCGCATGATCTCCGACAACCGTATACTTGTAGCGGACATCCGGAACGTCGATTGCGTGGAGCTCGACAGTGTCTGGAAGTGCCGTGCCGACATTGAGTTCGACGCCGAGCAAACTGACTGAGGCCAGCTTCTGCTTATGGATATATTCGCGAATGACCGTCTGTTGTTCGGGCTTGAGAACAATAACGTCCTCGGCAAACGAGGTGCCGATGCCCGCCATAAGGACGAGGGCGCCGGCGGCGCTGACGAAATATCTGGTCATGGGAATTTCCTTTTCATAGGTCAGTTCGGAAGCGTGGATACGAGCAGATCAGCCGCCACTCGCAGGGGCTGGGGCAGGTGCCGCAGGCTTTGCGGGTGCAGCCGGAGCTTCCACCTTTGGCGCTTCAACCTTGACGTTGATATCCTTGCCGCCGTCGCCGCGGATATTGATGACGCCGGTAAAAATAAGCAATACTACGACTGCAATAAGTGCAAGAACAACAGCAATTGCAGTGCCGCCCCCACCACCAGAATTAACAACAGTTGGGCCGTCGGCCATGTGTTCCTCTCCTGTTTTATTTAGTTGCATTTGGGAAACGCCTGCCCCGCTTGAACGTTCCGCCTCGGGACTTGGGTCTTAGCTGATATCCGACTTTGGTCTGGTTCGCCGCGGACTGAAGTCACAGGAACAATCTGGCTGATCTCAAGTTCGGTCCCTCGGCGAACAGGCGTGGTGCCGTCGCCGGATTACGCGAGGAGAAAACCATGAAAATCCACTTTGCAAGTGCCGCTGCAGGCTTGTTGCTTTTGGCTGGGGTCGGCGCCGCCGCAGCTCAGGATGTCGTCATCACACCGGAGCAGGATACGGTCGTCCGCGAATACGTAAAAAAGCAGCCGCTGGCCTCGGTGAAGATCCCGGGCGTGGAGCTGAACGTCGGCAGTGCCTTGCCTGATACGGTCGAGCTGCACGAAGTTCCCAACGTCAAATACCGCTACGTCGTGGTCGACAACCGCACCGTCCTGGTCGATCCCAGCACCCGGAAAATTGTGAAGGTCTACGACTGATCGAATAGCTGCCGCCCGCCGCCGGCCATGGCGGCGGGCAGCGGATTTCACATTGCGATCCAGGATGATCGAAGATGATCGATGACGTCGAGACATCGCCAGCCCTTGATACCCGCTTGGGTTCTCTCAGGGCGAGAATGCGCGATGCGCGCATAACAGAGGCCGACATGAAGACCTTTCAGAAAGTCGCATCCATCATGGTTGGCGGCAGTGGCCGCATCAGCGGCGATGACCTGATTGCAGCGTCGTTCGTCCTCGAGGACCAGCCGGAAGGCTCGTGAGGCGGAGTACTCACGTGTGCAGGCTCCCGCAACGCTGATCCCAAGTGTTCTGGTGCTGAACACATTCCTGCTACGGGCCGGCGTCGAAGGCGTGCCCGCTGGCGAGGTCGCGTCGCGCTCAAGCATCGTCCAGAACACCATGTCGCCGCATGTGACGATACCCGGCCATGCTAGCCGATGCGGGCGCCATAGAAAATCACCGCGGCCGGCAGAACCGGGCAGGCCGGTCCAGAGCGTCGCCACGCCTATGGTCAGAAATGTCACCGAGGCCATTTTGGTGCAGATCGGATGATGGTAGCGGGCGATCGCCATATCGACCGTACGGGCGCCGGCCTGGGAAGGACCCACCAGCGCGCCAAAACCGACCGCCGCGCCCAGCGTGGTCGGCGCGCTGTTGCCCTGCAACGCAGGGCTATGGGCGTGCTCGCACAAGTTAGCTCCAGCTTGAGGCACGGCGTGATGTCTTGGTCTTTGCCCGCGATGGCGAGGTACGAAGTCAAAAGCGGTCAATGTGATTAGCGATCTACAGTCGATTTCAGCCGCCTTCGGATGATAGCGCCGCAATCGCGAGATTTGTCGATAATAATCGATATTAGGCTGTATTCGCGACTATCCCTCATAGTGGGCGATTAGATAAAATTGATATGATATCCCAGATTTGAGGAGATCGATCCATTCGGGCCGGCATCAGCATGATTGAACCGCAGCTACCGCAAGTTGACAGCGATCATCGGGCGGATCTGGTTTTGTACGAAGTCTTAATACGTCTCACCTAAGGTCCAACTTTGACTTCGGGAGCGCGACGTTCGACAGACATATCTCCGCAGGTTACATTCGCCAGTCAGACAGCGCTCCGCACTCGAATGGATGTCTCTGAATGCCGGGCCTCACGCCTTCACGACCGCACCCGAGAACCTTGGGATGGATGGGCACGACAGCGCTCGCCATGGGTGGCAGCAATCAAAGCCTGTTTCTGATTGCCGCCCTTTTTGTCGGCCAGGGGAATATTCCCGGTCAAGGAAGCGCCGCGGTTCCTTTGCTCGTTGTTGGTCTGCTTCTAAGCTGGGCCGCCGCACCGGCGTGGACCGAATTGGTTCTCATGTGGCCAAACCGCGTCGGCGGTATCTCCGCAGCGTGCGCCGAAGCCTTCCGACCTTACAGTCCCGTTCTCTCGGCTCTGACGGGCACCTGCTATTGGTGGGGTTGGGTGCCGACCTGCGGACTGACAGCGGTTCTTTCAGCGTCTGCAATCCAGCAATGGTACCTGCCGGGCCTCCCCGTGGAGGCGGTCGCCTGCGGGCTTATCGCATTCTTTACGGCGGTCAACCTGTGTGGAATCAAGTGGGTGGTCCAACTGGCGATCCCGATCGCCACGGCCTCCGCGACGCTTGCGTTTCTCTCATCCCTCGTCCCGGTCATCAGTGGCTCGGTCGACTGGCGGCAGGCGACGGATTTTGCCCTGACCAGCCCGTTTACCGGCCTGTTCGGCGACATCACGTCGGTGATGGCGGGACTGTACCTGATCGGGTTTGCCGCACCGGCATTTGAGGCTGCAGCCTGCCATGTTGGCGAAACCATCGATCCCAACCGCAACATTCCTCTGGCGATGTGGGCCAGCGCCGCAATGGCGGGCGTCTATTTCCTGGTCCTGCCGGTTGTCTGGCTGGGTGTGCTTGGACCGGAGCCGCTCGGCACCGACCTCGCCATAGCTCTCGGGCCCACCTTTGCGCCCTTGTTGGGGAGTTTCGGCAAGGCGGCCGCCATCTGGCTCATCATGCTGAACATGTTCCATGGAACGTTGCAGCCATTGGCAGGCGCCGCGCGGACCCTTGCGCAGCTGAGCGAAGACGGCCTGCTGCCGAGCTTCCTGGCCAGGCGCACCTCAACAGATTGTCCCTGGGCGGCAACGCTGCTCACAGCTGCCGCGGCAATCGGCTTCATGCTGTGCGGGTATCCGCTCTGGATGATCGCCGCGGCCAATTTTACGTACCTGATCAGCATCTGCATGCCAAACATCGCAGTCTGGCTCTTGCGCCGTGACAGTCCCGAAGCCGAGCGACCCTTCCGGGCTCCCAGGGGAACGATCATCCTTGGCGTAGGCGCGGCTGCAATATGGCTGTTGACCGCCATATTGGGATTTCAGCAATTTGGCCTTCCTACCGTCCTGTTCGGTCTGGCTTTGGCATATTCGGGTGCTGCGCTCTACGCCTGGCGCACGATGGAGGATCGATACGCACTCGGTCTACCCTTGCTGCCACATACGCTTCACCTGAAGCTTACCGGAGCCATGCTTTTTGTGCTCGTGCTTGACGGTGCCGGCTATTTCCTGGCGATCGGCAGCGTTCCCCAAGGCGACACTTCATTGGTCGCCGCGCTGGAGGACATTTTTGTCGTTGTCGCGCTGCTGACCATCAGCGTTGGCCTGATCTTGCCGGGAATGATCACCCATTCGGCGACAGAGGTGAGCAACGCGGCAAAGCGTCTGACATCCGGAACGCTGAAGGACTTCTCTCTGGCCATGGTCGCCCTGGGGCGGGGAGACCTCGCGGCGGCGCATGCCTCCGTGAATATCATGCCGGTTACGGTAAACTCTCGTGACGAACTTGGAGAGATGGCCGAAAGCTTCAACCTGCTCCAGGACAAGGTGAGGGAAGCCGCCCACGGCCTGGACGACGCGCGCGAGAACATGAACGTAGCGCGCACCGAACTGATGGCACGGCATGAGGAAATCGCGCATCTCGCGCACCACGATCCGCTTACCGGCCTAGCGAACCGAGCCGCGCTTGCAGCACACCTGGCCACGACGCTCGAGCGCGCAAAAGCAACGCACGCCAGCTTTGCCGTCTTCAGCATCGACCTTGACCATTTTAAAGAGGCGAACGACGTTTTCGGGCACGCCGCCGGCGACGATCTGCTTTGCACCATTTCCCGGCGTCTCCAAACCGCGGCGCCTGAGGCCTTTATCGCGCGCATGGGCGGCGACGAATTCACGGTTGTCCTGGCCATGGATGACCGGTCCGCGAGTGCCAAGGACGTTGCGGACCGTCTGTTCGAATCGGCGGCAGGCAAATTCGAAATCCGAGGCCAGCACATTTCGATCGGGGTGAGCATCGGCGCGGCGATCTATCCGAAAGACGGAGAGAATGCCGCGGCGCTGATGGCAAATGCCGACGCAGCGCTGTACCGGGCCAAGGCGGACGGTCGTCGAATGGTGCAATTCTTCGATCCTGAGATGGATAAGAGGCTAAGAGAGCGCTACGCCTTGCAGCGAGATTTGCGCTCTGCGGTCGCCCATGGCGAACTTGTGCTTCATTATCAGCCGCAAGCCAGGATGGACGGCGAAATCTTCGGTTTCGAGGCACTCGCCCGATGGCACCATCCAAAGCATGGGCTCATCTCGCCAAACGCGTTTGTCTCGCTTGCCGAACAGGATGGCACGATCGTTGAGATAGGTGAATGGACGCTCAGGCAGGCGTGCAGAGACGCGGCCTCCTGGCCCTCACCGCTGCAGATCGCCGTCAACCTCTCTCCCGTGCAATTCCGTTTCGGGGACCTGGTAGGCCTCGTTCATTCTATCCTCTACGAGACCGGCCTTGCTCCGGGGCGGCTGGAACTGGAAATCACGGAAGGGGTTCTCATCCGCGACCGGGCAACTGCCTTGTCGGTTTTGCGGAGGTTGAAGGCGTTGGGCGTCAGGGTCTCGATGGATGATTTTGGCACCGGGTATGCCTCGCTGTCCTCGTTGCAGGCGTTTCCCTTCGACAAGATCAAGATCGATCGCAGTTTTGTTTCGGGTGTCGGCTCGAATGTCCAATCGGCCGCCATCGTGCGCACGATACTCAGCCTGGGGAATGCGCTGGCCTTGCCTGTCATCGCGGAGGGTGTCGAAACAGAGGACGAGCGTGCCTTCCTGATGAAGGAAGGATGTCCCGAAATCCAAGGATATCTGGTGGGGCGCCCGCATCCGATAGCGCTCTACAAAGATGTGACGAATGGGATTTCGCCAGGATCTGCCTTCGGGGAGCCCGAGGATACCACCGCACCTCAGGCGCTTGGCGTAACGCGATAGCCGCGGCGCCGTCCGTCGGCGCGCTGCTCTTGCAGCATACTGGTGAGCGAGGACTGCCGACGGTACTGCTCGGGCTCGCCCTTATAAAGGTCGCACTGGTCGGCGCGCTGTTTGCCTTGCAGCGCGGGGCCATGCGAAGCATCCGAACCAGTTGGCGCGGGAGCCACCTCCCCTTCCGGCCAGTCCTCCAACAAACCACTTCAAACCCGGCCGTCTCGGCGCTACGTTCTACCTATGGCCCCACCCACCCAGCCGATCACCGTCACCCGCCGCGACCAGATGTTTCCCATCCTGGGCGACGCCGATATCGAGCGCATGCGCCGGTTCGGCGAGGCGAGTTCCTATGCCGCCGGCGAGCACATCGTCACCGCCGGCACTGTGGCGCCGGGGCTGATCGTCATCCTGTCGGGCACGGCCGATATCACCCAGGATGTCAGGCCCGGCCGGCGCGAGACCATCGTCACCCATGGCCCAGGCAATTTCATCGGCGAGCTGGCGCAGCTTTCCAGCCGGCCGTCGCTGGTCAATGCGGAGGCGGCCGAGCCGGTCGAGGCCTTCGTCATCCCCTCGCAGCGGCTGCGCGACCTGATGGTGCAGGAGGCAAGCCTTGGCGAGCGGATCATGCGGGCGCTGATCCTGCGCCGCGTCGGGCTCCTGGAAAGTGGCAGCAGCGGACCGATCGTCGTAGGCCCGGCCGGCAATGGCGACACGCTGCGGCTGCAGGGGTTTCTGCGCCGCAGCGGCCAGCCGCACCGCGCGCTCGATTCCGACAGCGACCCGTGCGCCAAGACGCTGATTGAGCATTTTCATGTTGACCCGCACCATCTGCCGATCGTGCTCTGCCCCAACGGCAAGCTGATGCACAATCCCGGCGAAACCGAACTTGCCCGCTGCATCGGCCTGCTGCGGCCGATCGATCCCGACATGGTCTATGACGTCGCCATTGTCGGCGCCGGGCCGGCGGGGCTGGCGGCCGCGGTCTATGCGGCATCCGAAGGGCTGTCGACCATCGTGCTCGATTGCCGCGCCTTCGGCGGCCAGGCCGGCGCCTCCGCGCGCATCGAGAACTATCTGGGTTTCCCCACCGGCATTTCCGGCATGGCGCTGATGGCGCGCGCCTACAACCAGGCGCAGAAATTCGGCGTCGAAATAGTCATCCCCGACGAGGCCAAGCTGCTCGGTGCAGCAGGCGAGGGCTACACGCTCGCCGTCGGCGACGGTGAAAGCCTGCGCGCGCGCACGGTGGTGATCGCCAGCGGCGCCCGCTACCGCCGCCTCGACATCGCCAAGCTGGCCGAGTTCGAGGGCACGTCGGTGCATTACTGGGCCTCGCCGATCGAGGCGCGGCTATGCACAGGGCAAGAAGTGGCGCTGGTCGGCGCCGGCAATTCGGCGGGGCAGGCGGCGGTCTATCTCGCCAGCCAGGTCCGCAAGGTGACGATGCTGGCGCGCCGCGGCGGCCTCAGGGAAACCATGTCGCGCTATCTGGTCGAGCGTATCGAGGCGCAACCGAACATCGAGGTGCTTGGCGAGACAGAGATCAAGGCGCTGGAAGGCGAAGGCGGCAATCTCACCCAGTTGCGCTGGCGCAACCCCGGCGGCGTCGAGACGCGCCCGATCCAGCATCTCTTCCTGTTCATCGGCGCCGACCCCAACACCGATTGGCTGGCTGGGTGCGATATCGCGCTCGACGCCAGGGGTTTCGTGCGCACCGGCGCCGACATAGGGGCGGGCCAGATGGAGACCAGCCGCAGCGGCGTGTTCGCCATCGGCGACGTGCGCGCAGGCTCGGTCAAGCGGGTCGCCGCCGCCGTCGGCGAAGGCGCCCAGGTGGTGGCTGCCTTGCACGCCTATCTCGCGCGACCCGACGCAGCAGCGCCCGAACTGGCCAGGAGAGCATAATGGATGAATGCAAACACACGCGCGACATCAAGACTGTGACGCCGAGCGCGCTCGGTTGCGAGGAGTGCCTGAAGAGCGGCTCGATGTGGGTGCATCTCAGGCTCTGCCGTACCTGCGGCCATGTCGGCTGCTGCGACGACTCGCCCAACCGCCACGCCACCAAGCATTTCCACGCCACCAAGCATCCGGTCATCGAAGGCTACGACCCGCCGGAAGGCTGGGCCTGGTGCTTTGTCGACGAGGCGTTCATCGACCTGGAAGGCGACGTGACGCCGCAGAACGGCCCGATCCCGAAGTTTTTCTGAGGCGGCCGTTCCCGGGCAGGCAAGCCGACGGCCGTGCCGCTATTTCACCGAGCCCGTAACCGTGCGGTCGAGGGCGTCGGAACTGTGGTCGTTGCCGGCAAGAGCGGCAATGATCAGAAGGCTGGCGACGACCGGGACAAACAGGATGGCCACGCGGGCCTGCACATAAAAAATGGCGCGCCATTCGCTGCGCTTTTCCGGGTTGTTGTCCATCACACTCACTCTCGCCATGCCTCCCCGGGGCGGGACATAGCGGCGAAGAGTTAAGCAAAAGCTGCTGAATGTGTTAACGCGCGGCGGATTGGGATTTAATCTCGACGGTCAGCGCCGCCCCTCATTGTCATCGGTACGCATCCGGTACGCCTACCCCCGCAGCGCCTGGTCCAGGTCGGCGATCAGATCATCGCCATCCTCTATCCCCGCCGACAACCGCACCAGCGAATCCGAAATGCCGATTTCCGCGCGCTTTTCCGCCGGGATCGAGCCGTGCGTCATCAGCGCCGGGTGTTCGATCAGGCTTTCGACGCCGCCGAGGCTTTCAGCCAGCGTGAACAGTTGCGTCCGTTCGAGGAAGCGTTTGGTGCCGGCGAGGTCGCGGTCGAGGTCGACCGAGATCATCCCACCGAAAGCATGCATCTGTTGGACGGCGATGGCGTGCTGCGGATGGCTGGCCAGGCCGGGATAGACGACGCGGCGCACATCTTTTCGCGCCTCCAGCCACTGCGCAATCTTCAGGCCGTTCGTGGAATGCCGCTCCATCCTGAGCGCCAGTGTCTTGATGCCGCGCAGCGCGAGAAAACTGTCGAAGGGACCGGAGATGGCGCCGATGGCGTTCTGCAGGAATTTCAGCTGGGCCGCTAGATCCTTGTTGTCGCCGACGATGGCGACGCCGCCGACCATGTCGGAATGGCCGTTGAGATATTTCGTCGTCGAGTGGACGACGATGTCGATGCCGAGTTCAAGCGGCCGCTGGATGTAGGGGCTGCAGAACGTGTTGTCGGCGACCGTCAAAACCCCTTTGCGCCTGGCGAGTGCCGCAACGCCTTCGAGGTCGACGATACGCAGCAGCGGATTGGTCGGAGTTTCGACCCAGAGCAGTTTTGTCTCCGGGCGAATCGCTGCTTCCACCGCCGCCAGATCGGTGAAGTCCACAAAACTCACCTGCAGATTGGCCGAGCGCCTGCGCACCCGCTCCATCAGCCGGAACGAGCCGCCATAGATGTCGTCGGTTGCAACGATATGGGCGCCGCTGTCGAGCAGCTCGAGCACGGTCGAGATCGCCGCCAGGCCGGACGCGAATGCAAAGGCGGCCGAGCCGCTTTCGAGATCGGCCACCGAGCGCTCGAAGGCAAAGCGGGTCGGGTTTTGGCTGCGGGCATACTCAAACCCCTTGTGCACGCCGGGCGACTGCTGGCCATAGGTCGAGGTCGCGTAGATCGGCACCATCACCGCGCCGGTCAGCGGGTCATGGCTCTGGCCGCCATGGATGGTGCGCGTGGAAAAAGCCAGGCGGTTCTTGCCCGATGGGGATGTTTCAGCAGTCATCGTGCGCGCCTCAAATGGTTGATCAGGTCGATACGGGTTATCAGGCCGACGAACTCGTCGCCATCGAAGATGATGGCGACCTCGTTGCGGTCGAACACCGGCAGCAGCGCATCCAGCGTCTGATTGGGCTGCAGCGTGTGCAGATTGGAGGTCATGGCGGTGCGCACCGGGGCGTTGAAGCGGTCCCAGCGGCCGTCATAGGGGCCGTCGACCTTGGCCAAGATGTCGCCCTCATCGATAATGCCGACCAGCTTGCCATTGTCCAGCACCGGCAGCTGCGAGACATCGGAGCGGCGCATGCGCCCATAGGCGTTGAGCAGGCTTTCGTCGGGGCCGACATAAACGGTGTCGCCGGTGCGGTGCGAGCGCATGACGAGGTCGCGCAGATCGCCATGCTGTTCCTGTTCGGCCAGCCCCTGCTCGGCCAGCCAGAAATCGTCGAACACCTTGGACAGATATTTGTTGCCGCTGTCGCAGACGAAGGTGACGACGCGTTTTGCTGTCGTCTGCTCGCGGCAATAGCGAAGCGCGGCCGACAGCAGCGTGCCGGAAGACGAGCCGGCGAGAATGCCTTCCTTGGAAAGCAGGTCCCGCACGGCCAGCATGCTCTGCTTGTCTGGAATGGAATAGGCTTTCCTGACCAGCGACAGATCGGCATTGGGCGGCACGAAATCCTCGCCGATGCCTTCGACGGTCCAGCTGCCAGCCTCTTCCATCTTGCCGGTCTTGATCAGCGGCGCCAGCACCGATCCGACGGGATCGGCCAGCACCATTTCGGTCTTCGGCGATGTTCTGGCGAAGTAGCGACCAAGCCCGGTCAGCGTGCCGCCGGAGCCGACGCCGACGACCACGGCGTCGAGGTCGCCATCGAGCTGGGCAAGGATTTCCGGTCCGGTGGTGGTCTCATGCGCCTCGGGGTTGGCCGGGTTGGCGAACTGGTTGGCGTAGAAGGCGCCGGGCGTTTCCGATGCGATCTTCTCGGCCATGTCCTGGTAATATTCGGCATGGCCCTTGCCGACATCGGAGCGCGTCATGCGCACTTCGGCGCCGAGCGCGCGCAGATGCTGAATCTTTTCGCGCGACATCTTGTCGGGCACGACGAGGATGATGCGGTAGCCCTTGGGGATGCCGACCTGGGCGAGGCCGAGGCCGGTATTCCCGGCGGTCGCCTCGACGATGGTGCCGCCGCGCTTGAGCTTGCCTTCCTTCTCGGCCGCGGAAATCATAGACAGCGCAATGCGGTCCTTGATCGAGCCGCCTGGATTCTGGCTTTCGAGCTTGATGAACAGCCGGCACTTGCCGGTGTCGAATTTGGTCAGTTCGACCACCGGCGTCTGGCCGATGAGGTCGAGCACCGAGGCGTAGGGCGGACGCAGGCGGGATAACGCGCCGTCCGAACTGCCTGGCGCAGCTTTTCCGTGCTCGCTCATATCGATGTGCTCCCTTGAACAAGCGACCGCCTCGGGGGCAGAGCGGCAGCGTAGCTTCTTTTCCGGCCGTTTGCAGTCGGAAAGAAGGTAGATCGTGCCAATCAACCGGCGAGAGGGGGAATGGAATTCCAGTTTTAGGCCGGCTTTGGACTCAAGCCCAACACCCTCCGTAGCGATCCTTCCCACCCCCCTCTGAGGGGCGTGCTATCCCGCCGACGTCAACAGCTTTACCCTAGCAGCTGCTTGCTCAGCCTAGCGCATTGCACGCGGATGTCGGGGATGGCGTCGATCTCGAAGAAGGTGCCGCGGGTCAGCGGCCCGACGGCGAGGATCTTGGCCGATGCGGTGCCGTCGCCGGCGATGATTTCGCACTTGGCCGTTACATCGAGGCCAAGCCGCAGCGGGTCGGGCCGCGCCAGGCCGCGGTCGACCAGCGAGCGCACGACGCTGTTCGACGTCGTCGAGATGTCGCGGGCGATGCCGGTGCAATCATAGATGCGGGCGACCTGCAGCGTTTCCAGCGCCTTTGTGTGGCGAGACTGGATGCCGACGGTGAATCCATCGCCAGCCTCGATGCCGACGACACGGCCGGCGACCGGGCGGATGCGGCCGGTGCGCACCGCTTCGGTGACGCGGGCATGCACCTCGGGCGCCAGCCGATGGCGATGGATGTCCCACCAGGCCTTGGTGTGCTCAACGAAGCGGCGCTTGGCCGAGGACGGCCAGTTCTGCCAGATCTTCTGATTGAAGGGTCGCAGCCCATCGACGACGTCGCGCCAGTCGATGCCGGCCTTCTGGTTTTCGCGGATCAGGTCGCGGAACCAGCCGACGAAATAGGAGAGCTGCGTGCCGAGCGGAATGTCGGCGACGTCGAGCTTGATCGGGTTGCCCTTGCGGTGCGGCGACGGCAGCAGCCCGCGCCGCGATACGGCGACGATCTCGCCGCGATGGCCGCGCTGCTCGAGCGACAGGAAGGCATCGACCATGCTGAGCCCGGTGCCCAGCACCAGCACGCGGGCTTCAGGATCGAGCGCGGTGTCGGCCTCGGTGCCCATGCGGATGGCGTGGCCCTGGCCGGCGCCGGGCTGCTCGTCATGGCCGGTGGCAAGCACCGCCAGATGCGCGACGACGCTGGTGCCGTTGGCCAGCACCACTTCGACACCGGACGATGTCGGCGAGATCGATAGGCTTTCCTCGCGAATTAGCCTGAGACGGCCGGTTTCCTTTTCGCGCGCTTCGAGCTCGTCGAGCACTTCCTTGAGGTAGCGGGCATAGACGCTGCGCGGCGCATAGAAGGGTGTCTGCGGCGTCTGTTCCTGGCTTATCAGGCCGCGCCCCTGCAACCAGCGCCAGAAATTCAGGGGATCGTCGGCATAGGCGCTCATCCCCGCGGCGCTGACATTCAGCACGTGCGCCGACAAAAGCGTCGAATAGGCGATGCCCTGGCCGAAATGCGGACGCTTTTCGATCAGCGTGACGCGAAGGTCCGGGTTGGGCGACTTCAGCAGATGCGCGGCCAACACGACGCCGCTGGCGCCGCCGCCGACGATGATGATCGAGCTGGGGATGATCGAATTGGCGCGCGCGACGCTCATGCGAGCACGCTCAAGATCAGGCGGGGACCTTTTGCGCCGGCGCAAGCTCGTCGATGTCCCTCGCGACCGGAAGGTCGTCGAGGACGATGTCGCGCATTTCGGCCAGCGTGCGCTGGTCGAGCACCTCGGCGATCGCCTGCCGGACCTCGAGCATCAGATGTCGGACTTGGCATGTCGCCTCATTGCAGTCTTCACAGCGCTGATACTGGGTGCGGCTGGCGCAGGGGATGGGCGCCAGCGGTCCGTCGAGCACGCGCACGACATGGCCGACCTTGATCTCGTCGGCCGGGCGCGCCAAGCGATAGCCGCCATCCTTGCCCTTGCGGCTCTGGACGAAACCGGCATTGCGCAATTCGCCCAGAATGGCGTCGAGGAATTTCTTCGGAATGTTGTTGCCGCTGGCGATGTCGCCGACAAAGGCGAGCTGTCCCACCGGCAGATGCGCCAGATGGACCAGCGCCTTGAGGCCGTACTTGCCTTTTTTGGTGAGCATAGACCGAATGTTTCTCTGTCAGGCGATGGCCCAAACCATCGGTTGCGAAACGCCTGACGTGCCTCCCCGCCGCGTGCAAGCTGCTTCGACACATAAATTCTACTGACATGATATACAAGCCGAGAAACCTTGATTTTGCTTCGTTTTCACGCCGCAGGGGCCACTTTAGCAAGGCTTTGTGCCGTTACGGTCACAGCCAGCCGCGAGCGATTGCGGCGATGAGCGGCGGCTCCTGCTCCCAATGTCGATAAGATTACTATACTTACCCTCGAACACGCGGAACGTGTTTTCAAATCAACCGTCTTTTACAGCATGGATTTGCGCCATTTGGGGCTTTGCCGGGAATTTTGGGTCGCAGCCCGCGGATCGGCGAAACATGACTCCCGACAACTCGGGCGCCGCCCTGCGCCCGATATCAGGACGCCGCCTTGCCGCTCTGAGGCCGGGCGGCCTTGGCGGCCACCGGCACGCCGCTTGAGCGCAGCATCCAGCGGTGGCCGTCGCTGCGGAAGTCGGTGAGGCTCAACGGCTCGACATCGATCCTGCGGCAGGCCGCAAGCGGCGCGCCGAGCACCAAATCAGGCCTCTTCCGTAGGAGGGTTGGCAGGACCACCAACTCTTCAGCACCTTGGGGGCGCCGTTTGCGTTTGCGCAAGGTTCGGCACGGGCCGGTCACCGCGCCCGCATCAGCCGGTGGTTTTTTTCTAACAAGTGCTTCTTGCTTGGAAGGATTTAACTCTACAAGAATGATAGAATTAGCTGACTATGAACAGGCACCCGGTTTTTCTCATTTTTCATGGAGCCTTTCATGTCCAGCATTTCGCGACGCATTGTCCTCCTGTCGTCGGCAGCTTTGGCGGGTGCGGCCTTCCTCGGCCCGGCCCAGGCGCAGGACCTCAACATCACCATCGGCTACCAGACGGTGGTCGAACCTTCCAAAGTAGCGCAGGCCGACGGCGCCTATGAAAAGGCGACCAAGGCCACGATCGACTGGCGCAAATTCGATTCCGGCGCCGATGTCATCGCCGCCGTCGCATCCGGTTCGGTCGATATCGGCTATGTCGGCTCGAGTCCGCTGGCCGCGGCCGCCAGCCGCGAACTGCCGATCCAGACCATCTTTGTCGTCGGCCTGATCGGCCAGTCCGAGGCGCTGGTCGCCCGCAATGGATCCGGCATCGAGAAGATCGCCGACCTCGCCGGCAAGAAGGTGGCGGTGCCGTTCGTGTCGACCACGCATTACAGCCTGCTTGCCGCGCTGAAGCACGAAAACGTCGACCCGAAGTCGGTCGAAATCCTTAATCTCAGGCCACCGGAAATAGCCGCCGCGTTCGCTCGCGGCGACATAGACGCGGCCTATGTCTGGGATCCGGCGCTCGGCCAGATCAAGACGACAGGCAAGGTGGTGCTGGATTCCTCGCAGGTTGCCGCCTGGGGCGCGCCGACCTTTGACGCCTGGATCGTGCGCACCGACTTCGCCGAAAAGAACCCGGACGCCGTGCGCGATTTCGTCAAGGTGACCGGCGAATCCTATGCCCAGTTCCTGGCCAAGCCCGAGGCATGGTCGGTTTCGTCGCCGGAAGCGGCCAAGATCGCCAAGATCACCGGCGCCAAACTGGAAGAGGTGCCGCAGCTCCTCAAGGGTTACGTCTTCCCGACATTGGAAGAGCAGGCTTCCGACAAATTCCTCGGCGGCGGCACGGTCAAGGCGATCGAGGCAGCTTCGGCCTTCCTCAAGGAGCAGGGCAAGATCGACGCCGTGCTGCCCGACTATTCGAAATACGTGTCGTCGAAATACGTGACCGAGGCTCTGGCCTCGAACTGATCTTCAGTTTTACGCAATTCCGGACGGAAAACCGCTTTACACTTTTCCTGGAATTGCCCTGAACACGCGCGGTTTCTTCTTCCCTGACGCCGCGTGCTGCCTGTCCCGGATCCGCTTAACGAGGGCCGGGGCAGGCTGATTTTCTTCCGGAGCCCCTTTTCATGCCGCATCTCGTACTCGACCCGCATCTCGTACTCGACAAGGTCTCGGTTCACTATGACGGCCAGGCAGCGCCGGCGGTCGACCGGGTTTCCATCGATGTCGCCAAGGGCGATTTCGTCGTGCTGGTCGGCCGCTCCGGCTGCGGCAAGACCTCGCTGCTCAATGTCGCCGCCGGCCTGGTCGAGCCCGCGCGCGGGGTCGCCACGATCGGCGGCAGGCCGATCACCGGCCCAGGCTCCGACCGGGCGGTCGTGTTCCAGAACGACGCGCTGTTTCCCTGGCTGACGGCTCGTGAAAACGTCGCCTTTGCGCTCAGGCTGCGCGGCGTGCCGCAAGCGGAGCGGGCGCGCCGCGCCGACCAGTTGCTGGCGCTGGTCAAGCTTGACGGCGTCGGCGACAAACGCATCTGGGAATTGTCCGGCGGCATGCGCCAGCGCGTCGGCCTCGCCCGTGCACTCGCGGCCGAGCCGGAATTCTTGCTGCTCGACGAACCGCTCGGCGCACTCGATGCGCTGACGCGCGAGCGCATGCAGACGACGCTGCTCGACCTGTGGACCGCAAGCCGGGTCGGCGTGCTGATGGTCACGCATGGCATCGAGGAGGCGCTGGTGCTGGCCACAAGCATCGTCGTGCTGGCGCCCGGACCGGGCCGCGTGGTGCGGACATTCGAAACCGGCTTCAGCCGGCGCTATGCCGCAGGCGAGCCGATCCGCGCCATCAAGGCCGATCCAGCCTTTGCCGCGGCGCGCGGCGAGCTGACCGATGCGATCTTCGAAGGAGAGGCGGCATGAGCGTAACCTCCTACAGCGAGCGGCCGGCCACCGGGACCGGCGAGGCCGATGCCATTTCGGTGCCGTGGTCGCGGCCGGTGCGGAAGCGGCGCGGGGTTTCCTCGCGGGCGATCAGCGCCGTCACCATCCTGGCCGTGCTGGCGGCATGGGCGCTGTCTGCGCGCCTGCAACTGGTGTCGCCGGTGTTCCTGCCGTCGCCCGCCGCCGTGTGGACCAAGTTCATCGTGGTGATCAAGGACGGCTTCGTCGACGCGACTTTGCTCCAGCACATCGTCGCCAGCCTCGGCCGCGTGTTCGCGGCGCTGGTCGCGGCCATCATCGTCGGCGTGCCCGTCGGTCTCGCCATAGGCATCAGCACCATTGGGCGCGGCATCTTCGATCCGCTGCTCGAATTTTTGCGGCCGATCCCGCCGCTCGCCTATCTGCCGCTGGTCATCATCTGGTTCGGCATCGGCGAGCCGTCAAAGATCCTGGTGATCGCAATCGCCATGCTGGCGCCGGTGGCGCTGTCGACGGCCTCGGGCGTGCGCGGTGTCTCAAAGGAGCGCATCGATGCGGCCCGTTCGCTTGGTGCGACGCAGCGCCAAGTGGTGCGCCATGTCATCCTGCCCAGCGCGCTGCCGTCGATCCTCACCGGCCTGCGCATCGCGCTCGGCGCCGGCTGGTCGACGCTGGTTGCAGCCGAGCTGGTGGCGGCAACGCGCGGCCTCGGCTTCATGATCCAGTCGGCCGCCCAGTTCCTGGTCACCGATGTCGTGGTGATGGGAATAGTGGTGATCGCGACAATAGCCTTCGTGCTGGAATTCATTATCCGCCGAATCGAGCGTCAGCTGGTTCCGTGGGCGGGAAAGGAATGACAACAAGTTCTGCCGGTTTGACCGGCTGCTTCCCTTCGCAGCACGGCGACCGCCGACCCCGGAACAGAAGGAGTGATGTCATGACCCAGTCCACCGCGGTGCTGTTCGCCCATCTCGGCAACTGGCTGCTCGCCTGGCGGGAGAACTCATCGTCGCAGCCGCAGCCGAAATCGCCGGCCCCCGTGCAACTCGACGCCGAACGCGACCGCCTGCCGCCGCGCGACGAGGGATTTTACTGGGCCTGGCAGTATTGGTCGCAGTGAGGTGATTGGCGCTCCTCGCCCCGTGAACGGCGAGAAAGAGGCTTTCTCGACCCGCCCGTAGAAAACAATTCCGTTCCGCCTATTCATCTCGCAAAATCGTTTCTCTACTAAATTTATAGACCTACCTAGCCTTGTCTCTCATCCACGGCAGGGAGCCCTTCCCGGCGCCGGTTCGCAGCGAAGGAAGACGGATCATGTTCAGCCTGACCAGACGCGTTTTCGGCTTCGGCCTGTTGGCGGCGGGCATTGCTGCCTCGCTCAGTGCCTCGGCGCAGGAGTTGAAGCAGCTTAACATCGGCTATCAGAAGACCGGCCTGCCGGTCATCGCCCGGCAGCAGCAGGTGATCGAGAAGGCGCTGAGCGCCAAGGGCGTCGCGGTGAAATGGGTCGAATTCACCGCGGGCCCGCCGCTGGTCGAGGCGCTCAATGTCGGCGCCATCGATGTTGGCTGGACCGGCGACGCACCGCCAATCTTCGGCCAGTCGGCCGGCGCCAACATCGTCTATGCGGCGGCACTGCCAGCCAATGGCGACGGCGAAGCGATCTTCGTCAAGCCGGCATCGCCGATCCAGTCGCTCGCCGACCTCAAGGGAAAGCGCATCGGCGTCGGCAAAGGCACCAGCGCGCACAATCTGCTGGTCGCGGCGCTCGAAAAAGCAAACATCCCCTTCGACCAGATCACCCCGGTCTATCTCAGCCCGGCCGATGCCGCGGCGGCTTTCGCCAGCGACCAGATCGATGCCTGGGCGGTCTGGGATCCGTTCTACGCCATCGCCGAGACGCGCTACCAGCCGCGCGTGCTGGCGCGCTCCAGCGAGGTGCTGAAGGTGAACACCTATTTCCTCGCCAACAAGGATTTTGCCAAGGCGCATCCGGAGACGATCACCACGACGATAGCGGCGCTCGGCGTGGCGGCGAAATGGGCGGACCAGAATCGCGACAAGGTCGCCGCCGCCCTGCATGAGGTGACCGGCGTGCCGCTCGACGCGCAGACCATCGCCGCCAATCGCACCAAATTCGGCATCTTCCCGATCACCGACGAGATCATCGCCGGCCAGCAGGCGACCGCCGATCGCTTCTACAAGCTCAAGCTGATCCCGAACGCGGTGCGCATCTCCGACGCCGTGTGGACCGCACCGGGCAATTGAACTTTCACGTGCGCCGGGCGGAAAACGCCCGGCGCCTTTTTGCCGTTTCCGCTTCAGGGATTTCGCCATGACCGCTCCAGCCAATCCGCAAGCCAGCCCGCTCGATTTCTTCTGGTTCATTCCAACGCATGGCGACGGCTCCTATCTCGGCTCCGAACAGCAGCAGCGGCCGCCGGAGTTCGCTTACTTCAAGGAGATCGCACAGGCCGTCGATCGGCTCGGCTTTCCCGGCGTGCTTTTGCCGACCGGGCAGAATTGCGAGGATTCCTGGATCACCGCCTCCGGCCTTGCAGCGCTGACGGAAAAGCTAAAATTCCTGGTGGCGCTGCGGCCCGGCGTGACGCTGCCGACCTTCGCGGCGCGCCAGACGGCGGCGCTTGATCGCCTCAGCAATGGCCGCCTGCTGCTCAATGTCGTGGTGGGCGGCAACCCGACCGAGCTTGCCGGCGATGGCGTGTTCCTGCCGCATGACGAGCGCTATGCGCAGGCGCAAGAGTTTCTGACCATCTGGCGCGCGCTGGTGTCGGGCGAGAGCGTCAACTTCAACGGCAAATATTACCGCGTCGACAATGGCCGCCTTGACCTTCTGCCGCAACAGGAGCGGCCGCCGCTCTATTTCGGCGGCTCGTCCGATGCCGGCCAGGAGCTCGCCGCCGATCTCGTCGACATGTACCTGACCTGGGGCGAGCCGCCGGCGCAGGTGGCGGAAAAACTCAGCGCGGCGCGCAACAAGGCTGAACGGCGCGGCCGCAAACTGCGTTTCGGCATCAGGCTGCATTTCATCGTGCGCGAGACCGAGGAAGAGGCCTGGCGCGCCGCCGACCGGCTGATCAGCCACGTCACCGATGCCCAGATCGAAAATGCCCAGGCCCGCTTCACCAGGGAGATGGACTCTGTGGGACAGCGGCGCATGGCCGAACTGCATGGCGGCCGCCGCGACAGGCTGGTGGTTTCGCCCAATCTGTGGGCCGGCGTCGGCCTGGTGCGCGGCGGCGCTGGCACAGCTTTGGTCGGCTCGCCCGAGCAGATCGTCGAGCGCATCCGCGAGTATCAGGCGATCGGCATCGACACCATCATCGGCTCTGGGTACCCGCATCTCGAGGAAGCCTACCGTGTCGCCGAGCTTCTGTTCCCGCGTCTCGGCCTGGGCACCAGGCGGGCACGGGCGCATGAGAACATCGCCAATGAATTCGCCGTCGGCTTCCACGGCGCCAACCGCCTGCAGGCCTCGTCGTGAGTTTTGCCCGGCGCGTCAAACAGAACGGCATCGGCTGGCTGCTGCCGGCGCTGGTCATAATTGGCTGGGAAGCCGCCAGCCGCGCCGGCGTGATGCCGGCCAATGTGCTGCCGGCGCCGAGCGCGGTGGCCGAGGCCTTCTGGCGGCTGACGCTGTCGGGCGAGCTGATACAGAACATCGGCGTCAGCACGCTGCGCGCGCTGGCCGGCTTTGCCATCGGCGGCTCGATCGGCTTTGCACTCGGCCTTGCCAACGGGCTGTCGGCGCTCAGCCGCGGCCTGACCGACACGACGCTGCAGATGATCCGCAACATCCCGCATCTGGCGCTGATCCCGCTGGTCATCCTGTGGTTCGGCATCGACGAGGAAGCAAAACTGTTCCTGGTGGCGCTCGGCGTGTTCTTCCCGATCTACGTCAACACGCTGCTCGGCATCCAGAGCGTCGACCCGCATCTGGTCGAGATGGGCCGGGTCTACGGCATGGACCGCCGCGCGTTGTTTTTTCAGGTGATCCTGCCCGGCGCGCTGCCGGCGATCTTCGTCGGCCTGCGCTATGCGCTGGGCATCATGTGGCTGACGCTGATCGTTGCCGAAACCATCTCGGCCAGTTCCGGCCTCGGCTACATGGCCATGCAGGCACGCGAATTCCTGCTGATCGATGTGGTCGTGCTGTCGATCCTGATCTATGCGCTGCTCGGCAAGCTTGCCGACAGCTTCGCCCGCCTGCTCGAGCGGCTGTCGCTCGGCTGGCATCCCGCCTTCCAGAACGCCTGAGGGTTCGATGCCAACCGCCAGCCTGACCGCCATCCGTTCCTTCGTCGCCGCGCCGGAACCGTCACGGCCGGAGGAGGCCGTCGAAAGGCAGCGCGCCTTTGCCTTCAAGGGCGTGGAAAAGCGCTTTGGCGACAAGGTCGTGCTCGACGACATCGATCTCGATGTGCCCGTCGGACAGTTCGTTGCCGTCATCGGCAAGAGCGGCTGCGGCAAGAGTACGCTGTTGCGGCTGCTGGCCGGGCTCGATCGGCCAACCGCTGGATCCCTTACATTCGGGCCGGAGGCGAAGGCCGGCGCCGGCGAAGAGAGCCGCTTCATGTTCCAGGAGCCGCGGCTGCTGCCCTGGGCCAGCGTGGTGAAAAACGTCGAGGTCGGGCTGACCGGGCTTGCCACCGGTGCGGAAGCCAGGCGGCGCGCGCTCGCCATCCTGGGTGAAGTCGGCCTCGCCGACCGCGCCGACGAATGGCCCTCGGTGCTGTCGGGCGGCCAGAAGCAGCGCGTGGCGCTGGCGCGCGCCCTGATCGGCCAGCCTCAGATCCTGGCGCTCGACGAGCCGCTCGGCGCGCTCGATGCGCTGACCCGCATCGAAATGCAGCAGCTTCTGGAACGCATCTGGCTGGAGCAAAAATTCACCGCCGTGCTGGTCACGCATGACGTCGCCGAGGCGGTTGCGCTCGCCGACCGGGTGGTGGTGATCGACGAGGGCCGCATCGCGCTCGATCTCGACGTGTCGGTGGCGCGGCCGCGCCGGCGCGGTTCGGTCGAGCTTGCCAGGCTGGAGGGCAGGATTCTGGATCAGCTGTTCGGGTAGTGCTGTCGCGGGCAGGGCATTCTATCCGAACCGGATAGATCGGTAACAGAATGGACCGGCAGTATGGGTGGCTGTTTTCTTGCTCGCCGAGTTGGCCCTGTTTGCGACTGCGGGTTTGACCAGCGCCTTCCCCACTCCGCCTTTCCTCTCCCCCGTCGATCGGGGGAGAGGTGTCGAGCGAAGCTCGACGGAGTGGGGGTCGATCTGTGTGGGTCGATTTTTCGTCGCAACTCACCCCCGCGAACGGCTCGCCCATACCAGCCCGGCGAAACCGACCAGCATGGTCACGATGCCGATATAGAGCCATTGCGACTGGCCGGTCATGAAACTGCCGCCGACCACGCCAATGCCCTGCAGCGACCACAGCGCGCCAATGGCGAGCACGATCAGCGCCAGCAGATATCTGAACAGTCTCATCGCCAAGATTCCTTTCCGAAGTCGATCGTCACCTGCGCCATGACCGTGATGACAGAGCGAAAGGACGGCGCCCAATCGCGCTCTCTTCTACTTGTACTATAACGTCCTGCCTTGCTCACGGAATCTGTGAAACAGCTCGCAATATCGCCGGCGATACGGCCGCGCCACACGAAAGATGCCTGACAAACTGTTTCTCAGCGACTCCAAACGTGTGCCAGTGCCACGGAACTGCCCGATGCTTGCCGCATTTCCTGCCTTATTCGACACTTAACGGCTGGGGTCTGTCGAAAACGGAGCCAATCCCCCCAACATGAAGAAAACAAACCAGACCGCGCTTGTCGCGGTAACGGTCGCGGCTGGCCTAATGGTCGGTGAGTCCGCCTCCTCCGCCGCCGGCCAGTGCGGCCGCGCCTCCTGGTACGCACTGCATTCCAGGACCGCCAATGGCGAACGCATGAACCCGTCGGCGCTGACCGCCGCGCACCGCAGCCTGCCTTTCGGCACCAAGTTGAAAGTGACCAACCAGAATAATGGCCGCAGCGTCATCGTGCGCATCAACGACCGCGGCCCGTTCATCAAAGGGCGCGTGCTCGATCTGTCCAAGGGCGCCGCCGGCCAACTCGGCTTCATCGGCTCCGGCCATACCTCGGTGTGCATGGCGCGCGTCTAGATCTGTCCAAGTCCGGCCCGATCGGGCCGGACACATCCTGCCCCGTTGTCCAACAGCCTTGCATTTTGCAGTGCACATTGAGCCGGCTGCACCCGCCCAACGCGGTTTCTCAAGGCCTTGGACGAAAGATTGGCATATGTCACGCCACGTGACGTATTGCATCGCAGCAATATCTTGTTAACCTCCGCGCGAGACATTCAAGGCTCGGCGCTGTCCGTCGTCCCTTCGGTCACGGCAGCTGCGGAGTACCTGATGTTCTACCAGCTCTACGAAATGAACCATGCCGCCTTGCAGCCCGCGCGGCTTTATGCCGATGCGGTGCGGCTGTTCTACACCAACCCGCTCAATCCGTTTTCGCATACGCCGTGGGGCCGCTCGGTCGCCGCCACCGCCGAACTGTTCGAGCGCACGACGCGCCGCTACAGCAAGCCGCATTTCGGCCTGAGCAAGACCGTGGTCGACTGGAAGAGCGTCGAGGTCAGCGAAAAGACGGTGTGGTCGAAGCCGTTCTGCAATCTTACCCGCTTCGAGCGGTCGGTGCCCGCCGGGCGAAAGGCCGACCCCAAGCTTCTCATCGTGGCGCCGATGTCGGGCCATTATGCGACGCTGCTGCGCGGCACGGTCGAGGCGATGCTGCCCTATGCCGACGTGCACATCACCGACTGGGTCGATGCCCGCATGGTACCGGTGACCGACGGCCATTTTGACCTCGACGATTATATCGACTACATCATCGACATGCTGCATGCGCTGGGGCCGGACACCCATGTGATGGCGGTGTGCCAGCCTTCGGTGCCGGTGCTGGCAGCGGTGGCGCTGATGGAAAAGCGCGGCGATCCCTTCGTGCCCTCGACCATGACCCTGATGGGCGGGCCGATCGACACACGCCGCAACCCGACCGCAGTCAATCTTCTGGCCAAGGAAAAGGGCATCGACTGGTTCCGCGACAACGTCATCATGCATGCGCCATGGCCGGTGCCGGGCTTCGGCCGCGAGGTCTATCCGGGGTTCCTGCAGCTGTCGGGCTTCATGAGCATGAACCTCGACCGCCACATCACCGCCCACAAGGACTTCTTCATGCATCTGGTCAAGCATGACGGCGACAATGCCGAGAAGCACCGCGATTTCTACGACGAATATCTGGCGGTGATGGACCTGACGGCGGAATTCTATCTGCAGACCGTCGACACGGTGTTCGTGCGCCATGCGCTGCCCAAGGGCGAGATGACGCATCGCGGCGAGGTGGTCGACACCAAGGCGATCCGCAATGTCGCGCTGTTCACGGTCGAAGGCGAGAACGACGACATTTCCGGTCTCGGCCAGACCCAGGCCGCCCACGATCTCTGCCCCAACATCCCGGCTGACCGGCATGCGCATTACATGCAGCCGGCCGTCGGCCACTACGGCGTCTTCAACGGGTCGCGATTCCGCTCGGAAATCGTGCCGCGCATCGTCGATTTCATCACCAGCTACGGCCGCCAGAACCGGGTTGCGGTGAAACCAAGGCTGGTCCGCTCCGCCAAAAGCTGAGGCTCGATCCGGCTGCAGCGTGCATTGCCCACAAAAGCGGGGCGATTTTGCGCGCCACAGGCGTTCTGTTGCACAATAGACGCTGTTGGGCGGGCGCGGGTAACCATGCCGAAGAATCTGGCTCCCCTTATAATTGACACGGAGTGTAAATCCCCTTTAACCTTTCGTTAAGAACAAGGGCGAACGGGGACAATGACTTCCTCACCGATGGCACGGACGCTGCGCTTGTGGGCGGCAGCAGGGCTGGCGATCTCTGCGTGCTGGGCAGTGCCGGCACTTGCAGGCGGCGCCATGGCGACGGGCGGCATGACCTCGCAGCCGATCGGCCACTATGATTTCTGTAAAACCCAGCCCGGCGAATGCTCGATCCGGCCGAGCAACCTCAACCCCGCCGCGATGACCGACGCCTTCATGCGCAAGCTGATCAACGTGACGTCAAGGGTCAACGCCGCCGTCAAGCCGATGAGCGACTACGACATCTATGGCAAGGACGAGGTCTGGGCCTATCCCGACAAGGGCGTCGGCGATTGCGAAGACTATGTGCTGGAAAAGCGCCGCCAGCTCTCGCGCTCTGGCGTGTCGCTGGCCGATCTCTTGATCACCGTCGTGCGCAAGCCGGACGGCGAAGGCCATGCCGTGCTGACCGTGCGCACCGACAAGGGCGACTACGTCCTCGACAATCTGACCGACAAGGTGAAGATCTGGGACGCCACCGGCTATCGCTTCCTCAAGCGGCAGGCCATCGACAACACCGGCCGCTGGGTCTCGATCCGCGGCGGCCAGCAGGTACTGGTCGGCGCGGTTCAGTAAGGACACGACGCTTTCGAACGAGCGGGATATCGGCCCGCGCGCCATCTTCAGGATGAGTCAGCGCCGCCCCTCATCAACGCTGCGGAATAGGTGCCGGCGCAGCGGCTATCTCCCTTCCCCCGTCACTACGGGGAGAAGGTGCCGGCAGGCGGATGAGGGCAGCGCTGCCCTCGAAATCTTATCTCTCGAAACGCCTCCTCAAAAAATTTCGCTACCTGCGTGAACCAAACCGTCTCCAGCGGCGACACACAGCCGTAACCAGAACCCAACCACCCAAACATGGAGACTTCAAATGACTGCTTTCCTTCGTAATGCCTTCCTCGCCGTTGTTGCGGTGTCTTCCTTGGCCGGATCCGCCATGGCCGATCAGACCGGTTGCGCCAAGACCAACAACTGGGGCAATCGCTGTTGCGAGCTCAACTCGGACTGCCTGGGCGGTGGCCGCGGCGGCGATCATGACAGCACTGGCGGCCGTGGCGGCCAGGCCGGCGCGAAGTAATCGTGACATATGCCCGCTGGCTATCGGCCGGCGGGCATCGCTTTCAGGAACAGCGCAAGCAAACCTTGCGCCTTGGCATCGCTTACCGGATTACTCTCGCCGCTCCAGTGCGGCCCGGATCGACGCGGTGATGCGGGCAAGCTCGGCTTCGTCCAGCTTCTCGATGTTTTCGG
Source organism: Mesorhizobium sp. P170090 (assembly GCF_057786115.1). NCBI lineage: Bacteria > Pseudomonadati > Pseudomonadota > Alphaproteobacteria > Hyphomicrobiales > Phyllobacteriaceae > Mesorhizobium > Mesorhizobium sp. P170090. The sequence goes on along the minus strand of NZ_JBYNWH010000001.1, from coordinate 791,465 downwards.
CCAGGAGATTGGCCAACTCGGTGGCGGCAGGACTGAGGCCGGACGTATCGAGTCTCACCCGCGGATGTGAGGCCTCGGCCAGACGCGCCAGCTCTTCGGCATCGTCCCAGATGACGTTGAAATAGCCGATGATCTTCTGGATCAGCGTCCAGGTCGGCGCGCCACGGCGGCCATGTTCCAGCGCCGACAAATAGGCGGCGCTGACTCCGATCGCCTGCGCCATGTCCTTCTGGCGCAAGCCGCGCTCGGCTCGAAGCGCCCGCAGTTTTTCGCCGAAGGGCGTCATCAGCGGGTTCGCCTGAGTCGAACGTAGAGCGCGCCCGAACCGCCGTGGTTGCGGGCGGCGTGATCGTGGCTGGAGACCAGCGGCCGGAAGGCAGGCGTCGACAGCCAGGCAGGCACGGCGCGCCGCAAGACGCCGTCGCCGCCCGACGACGACCCTTTTCCCGTAATGACGAGGACATAACGGATGCCGCCGGCATGGGCCCGGTGCAGGAACGAAAACAGCAGCGAATAGGCCTCGTCCTGGGTCATGCCATGCAGATCGACGCGGCCTTCGATCGGCAGCCGGCCCTTCTTCAGCTTGTCCAATGTCGGCTCGTCCAGCGCGTGCGATACATGCTGCGCCTTCGGCTTGGCGGCGAGGACCGGACCGACAGCGACCGGCGTCTGTGCCGGCTTAGGGTCTACGACGATGTCGGGAATCTCGACCGCGGTCCTGCCCTTCAGCGGTCGGGCGGTGCGCGCCACCAGGTTCCACAGCACCCGATCGTCTTCGTTGAGTTTATCGGGGCGCTTGCTCATCGATTCCTCCCCGAAACGAGAGCGCCTGGAACCAAGGCATAGAAATCGGCCGCATTGCGAACGACGCCGGCGATCTCGCCGGCCGCATCGCCGGAGCCGGCGAACAGATCGCCCCGCGCCGGTCCGATGATGGCCGAGCCGGTGTCCTGCGCAATCATCAGCCGCCGGAACGGTTTTCCGTCGAAGGCGGTCAGCGACGGAGCGTCGATGTAGAAGGGGGTACCGAATGTGTGCAGCAGCCGGTCGACCGCGAGCGAACGGCCCGGCGTCAACGGCACCTTGGCGGCGGCGACAGGACCGAGTGCGGCATCGTCGACATCGGCTTCGCGAAAGAAGATGTAGGAGCGGTTCTGCCAGAAGATCTCGTCGACGCGATCCGGATGCGCCCTGAACCAGGCGCGGATAGACTGCATCGTCACTTTTTCCAGTGGGATTTCGCCGAGTTCGGCGAGAATCTTCCCCGGACCGCTGAAACGTTGGCCGGATTTGGCGGCGTAGGTGACGCGGCAAAGCCGGCCGTCGGTCATCTTCAGCCTGGCCGCACCTTGCACATGGATGAAGAAGACGTCGACCTTGTCGGCAAGCCAAGCGATTTCCAGGCCTTGGCCGGCCAGCGCGCCTCTCTCGATCTCACCGCGGTTGAAATATTCAACCGGGCCCTGCGGCGTGTCGCGGGCGAAGGCCAGGTAGTCGTCCATGCCCTTGGGGCGGTTGGCGTCATCGATGTCGACGAGGTCGGCCGGTCGCGCCAGAAGCGGCACGGTGAGTTCATCCGTGCGCACCGGCGAGGCCTCGGCCTCCGGCTCGTAGAAGCCGGTGACCAGGCCGGGGTTTTCGGATCGAATCTGGACTGGGGCGAAATGGCGCTCGAAAAAAGCCTTGGCCGCCGACCGATTCGCCGGCGAAACGGTGCGCGCCTCGTCATAAGCGCCGGCAAACGCGTCGAACCGTACGCCCAACGAACCGGTGCGGTAGGGCTTGTTCAGGACATGAAAGGCCGAACGGCGGAAGGCTTCGAAAGCGGGCAGATGGTCATCGGAATTCCAACCGGGAAGATCATCGAAGGACTTTTCCACGAAAAGCGGCGAGAGCGACACCTCAGCCTCGCCACTGCCCATGTTTGCCTGCATGTCGCTATCCCAAAAAAGCTGCCCGCACCGGGCGACATGCATAGGCTCAGTCTTCTTCCTCGGTGGCGACCAGCTTCCAGTTCGGATCGCGCGAGCGTGTGTCGCGGGCGAAGGTCCAGACATCCTTGACCTCGGCCACCGTCTCGGGATCGCCGTCGATGACGGCACCCGCCTTGTCGCGGGTCGCCGAAATCAGTTCGCTCACGATGCGCAGCGTGATGTGGGCCTCGCCGCCCTTCATCTCGGCCGAGACGATGTCGGCCTTGTCGATGCCGACGAAGGAGGACTGGATCTTTTCGGCTTTCGCCTCGCGGTCGCCAATCGCGGCAACGAAGCCGTCAAAAACCTCGCGCGACAACAGGTTCTTCAGCGTTTTTCGGTCGCCATCGGCATAGGCCATGACGATCATCTCATAAGCCATCTTGGCGCCGTCGACGAAGACTTTGGGGTCGAAGGAGGGATCATTGTCCTTGATCGCGCGCAGGCCCTTGTTGAGGTCGGTGTCGGGCTTGGCGAAGGCATCGATGGCCGCATAGGTCTCGGCAGCCGTCTCGCCCGGCATGCGCTTGCGTGGCAGCGAAACCACATTTTCGGGCTTCTGGGTCGCGTCCTTCTCGGTGCGGCTGGCCGTGTAGGGATCGAAGGGCGGGCGCTCGCTGCCCGTGCGGCGGCCAAGCACGTTGCGCAGCTGGAAAAAGATCACCACCGCCGCAATCAGAAAGAAAATGGTGCCGAAGTCGAAGAATCCCATATCTTTCGCCAATCAATCCCTGACCTGGCCGGGACCGCCAGCCAATCGGGCGGCGGTCGCATGGCGTTAAACATGCAAAGCATATAGAACGCATGGCGCAATCATTCAAATCAAAGGCAGGCATACCTATCTAACGGCCTCAGTGCCAGCGGCGATTATGCGCCGCCCGGCAAACATGGAAACGATCGGTCAAGATTTGCGCATTTCCTTCCTTCCTCTGTTCCTGCTTGCGCTGCCGCTGCTGGAAATCGTCGGTTTCGTCATTGTCGGCCGCGAGGTCGGGGCGCTCGCCACGGTCGGCCTGGTGCTGGCTTCAAGCATTGCCGGCGTGCTTCTGCTCCGGCACCAGGGTTTTGGCGTCATGGCGCGGGTCCGCGCCGAGATGGCCGGCGGCGGCGACCCCAGCCGCCAGCTCGCGCATGGCGCCATGATCGTGGTCGCCGCGATCCTGTTGATCATCCCCGGCTTCATCACCGATATTATCGGCCTGCTGCTGTTCCTGCCGCCGGTGCGCGACCTTGCCTGGCGCAGGCTCAAGGGCCGCATCGTCGTCGCGACCGATTTCACCGCCGGCGGTTTTCGCGGCAGGTCGCGCGACAAGGTCATCGACCTCGACGACCGCGACTATTCGCGCGAGGACGATTTCAAGCGCGGTCCCGACCATAACTCGCCGTGGCGCCGCCTGAAGGACGACTGAACGTCACCTTGCCAACGACTGACTATTGACCCCTTTCGGCCTGAAGGCGGCAAACCTTGTCTTGTCTTGCCGACCATGCTAGCCAACGCCCGATTTCAATTCGGTCAGCGCTGCTGTCCAGGCAAAAGGAACAAGGCTCATGGCCAGCAAAGATGACGCGCCGGTCGGCGCCGCCAACGGCAACGGCGAAACGGCGCAGCCGTCGCTCAACGTGCTTGCCCAGTATGTGAAGGACCTGTCCTTCGAAAGCCCCGGCGCGCCGAACTCGCTGCGCGGCCGCGACAAGGCCCCAGGCATTGCGATCAACGTCAATGTCAATGCCAACCCGCTCTCCGACAAGCAGTTCGACGTCAATCTGACCTTGAACGCCAAGGCGTCCTTCGACCAGGAAGTGCTGTTCAATGTCGAACTGGTCTATGGCGGCGTCTTCGCCATCGCCGGCTTCCCGCAGGAGCACATGCTGCCGATCCTGTTCATCGAATGCCCGCGGCTTTTGTTCCCGTTCGCCCGCCAGATCATCGCCGAAGCCACCCGCAATGGCGGCTTCCCGCCGTTGATGCTCGACCCGATCGATTTTGCCCAGATGTTCCAGCAGAAGCTGGCCGAGGACCAGGCGGCATCGAAGGTCAAGGTGAGCTGAAGGCAAGCGTCACGCGCATGAGTTGAAAGCCCGGCTTCGTGCCGGGCTTTTTGTATACTGAGATGCTGGCGGGACAGCACCCCCTCTGCCTTGCCAGGCATCTCCCCCTCATCGCGACCTTCGCCAACTTTAGACGTTGCAGGAATGGGCTGGAGCGGCGAAGCTGCTGATCTCCCCCCTTGAGGGGGAGATGGCCGGCAGGCCAGAGAGGGGTGTGACGGAACGCTACCTCCGCGATCCGTTCACCCCGCCGCCACCTTCAGCCACAGCGCCTTTTCACCCAGCGTCGCCACCAGCCCCGCATGCGCCGCTCGCTCGCCCTCAGTCAGGCGCGGCGGCAGGGCGATTGGCCTGGCGGCGATCGAGATGTCGATGTCGGCAACGTCGCCATTGCTGTTGAGCTGCACCACGACCGCGTCGAGGACAAGTGCGGCCTGCTTGCCGCCGATGAGTTCGATGTAGACCTCGGCCAGGAGCTCGGAATCGAGCAGCGCGCCGTGCTTGGTGCGGTGGCCGTTGTCGATGCCGTAGCGGCGGCAGAGCGCGTCGAGCGAATTGGGGCCCATCGGATGCTTGCGCCGCGCCAGCGCCAGCGTGTCGACGACGCGCCCGGTGTCTATGGCCGGCTGGCCGAGCCGCCCGAATTCCGTGTTGAGGAAGCCGATGTCGAAATTGGCGTTGTGGGCGACGAGCTTGGCGCCGTCGGTGAAGGCGAGCCATTCCTCGGCGATTTCGGCAAAGGTCGGCTTGCCGACGAGGTCGGCGGCGCTGATGCCGTGCACGGCTTGCGCCTCGACATGGACGGCGCGCCCCTGCGGATTGATGAATTTGTGGAAGGTGCGGCCGGTCGGGAAGCGGTTGACCAGCTCGACGCCGCCAAGCTCGATGATGCGGTCGTCGCGCATGTCGAGTCCGGTGGTTTCGGTATCGAAAATGATCTCACGCATAGAATCAACTCACTCCTGGAGGAGTAGAATCATGGAGCGCAACAAAATGGCAATGGGCAATGCCGACAGCCTGCCGTCAGGGGCCTGATGGGCGCGACTTATCCCCCAGGAGTTAGCAGGCGAGCTCAGCGCCCTGAGAGCTCGGCAATGATCGCGCCGACCGCGCTGCGGGCGGCGTCCATGCCTTCACCGGTGTCGATGACGAAATCGGCCTGCCGGCGTTTTTCGGCATCGGGCACCTGCTTGGCCAGGATGGCCGCCAGCTTTTCCTCGCTCATATCAGGACGCGCCAGCACGCGGGCGCGCTGGATATTGGCCGGCGCGGTGACGACGACGACCTTGTCGACACGGTTGCGGCCGCCGGTTTCGAACAGCAGCGGAATGTCGAGCACGACGAGCGGCGCGGCGGCGGCGCGGTGCCTTGCCAGAAAGGCATCGGCATCGGCCCGCACCAGCGGATGGACGATCGCCTCCAATGTCTTCAGCGCAGCAGCGTTGCCGAGCACGCGGCGCGCCAACTCGGTGCGGTCGACCGAACCGGCAATCACGGTGCCGGGAAAGGCCGCCTCGACGAGAGGTGCTGCCTTGCCGGCATAGAGGCGATGCACGGTCTCGTCGGAGTCATGCACCGGCACGCCGGCGTCGACGAACATTTTCGCCGTCGTCGACTTGCCCATGCCGATCGACCCGGTGAGGCCAAGCACGATCATCATTTTGCGCCCATCATTCGCGACCCATCATTTGGCGACGATGTCGGCGACGATCATCTGTCGCAACTCAGGCGTGACCTGCGGCTTCTTGCCGAACCAGCGTTCGAAACCGGGCACAGCCTGGTGCAACAGCATGCCGAGCCCGTCGACCGTCTTCAAGTTTCTCGCGCGGGCAGCGGCAAGCAGCGGTGTTTCCAGCGGCACATAGACGATGTCTGCGACAATGGCGTGAGCTGGCAGGCCGGCCGGATCGGCGGCCAGCGTCGCATCGCCATGCATGCCAAGTGCCGTCGTGTTGATCAGCAAGCCGGCATCGCCAAGCAAGTCGCCGACCGCGCCATGCGCCGAGACGCCGGCCCCGAAGCGGTCGGCGAGTTCCTGCGCCCGCGCCAATGTGCGGTTGACGATGCGGATATCTTTGATGCCGCGCGATTTAAGCGCGTGGATGACCGCGCGCGACGCGCCACCGGCGCCGAGCACCACGGCCGGAGCGTTTCTCTCCCAGCCCCGGGCATGCTCGTCGAGATTGCCGGCAAAGCCGATCCAGTCCGAATTGCCGCCCCACAGCACGCCGTCGTCCAGCCACAGCATGTTGACCGCGCCGATCATCTCCGCCGCCTCGTCGCGGCGCTCGACCCGGGCGAAGGCGACTTCCTTGTGTGGAATGGTGACGTTGCCGCCCTGATAGCCATTGGCCTGGAGGGAAGAGAGGAACTCGGGAAAATCGGCCGGCGCGACATCGATCGCATGATAGCTGCCGTCGATGCCGTATGTGTTCAGCCAATAGCCGTGGATCTTCGGCGAGCGCGAATGCGCGATCGGATGGCCGGTGACGAAAGCTTTTTTCTCAACCATCGATGGCTCCGAGCGCACGCAATTCCGCCAGCACCGGTAACAGCGGCAGGCCGACAATGGTGAAATAATCGCCTTCGATCTTTTCGAACAGCTGGATGCCTTCGCCCTCGATCTGGTAGGCGCCGACGCTCGACAACGCCTTGGCGCCGACGCGGGCCAGGTGCCGGCCGACGAAGGCCGGATCGAGCTTGCGCATGGTAAGGCTGGCGATGCCGACGTGACGCCACAGCACCTTGCCGTTGCGGCAGAGCACGGCGGCGCTGTTCAGCTGATGCGTCTTGCCCGACAGCGCCAGCAGATGGCGGCGGGCGCCTTCCATGTCGGCCGGCTTGTGGAACACTTCATCTCCCAGTGACAAAGTCTGGTCGCAGCCGAGCACCAGGGCGCCCGGTCTGCGTTCGCTGACCTCGGTCGCCTTGGCTTCGGCGAGTATCAGGGCGACATCTTCCGGCGACACACCGCTGTCCTGCAACGGCGCCTCGAGCGCACGCTCGTCGACATCGGCAGGCACCGCTTCGATGCCGAGCCCGGCATTGATGAGCATTGCTTTGCGGAACGGGCTGCCGGAGGCGAGGATGATTTTTTCGGTCATGGGTTCTGGGCCTGGTCGATAGTGGTTGATTGGGGCAGGAGGTCGCGTTGCCATCCCATCATCTATTCTTCCCCCGCAGGGCAACAATGGCTGCCGCGGTCTCTTCGATCGAACGGCGGCTGACGTCTATCATCGGCCAATTGTGGCGGGTGCAGATCTGGCGGGCATAGGCGAGCTCTTCGGCGATCGAGGCACGGTCGACATAATCGGTCGCTTCGTAGGTGCTGCTGTTGCCGAGCACGCGGTTCTGCCGGACATGCGAGATGCGTTCGGCGGTGGCGATCAGCCCGACGATCAGCGGCTTGGTAGCAGCGGCCAGGCTTTCGGGCACCGGCACGCCGAGCACGATCGGGATGTTGGCGGTCTTGATGCCGCGGTTGGCGAGATAGATGCTGGTCGGCGTCTTCGATGTCCTGGAAATGCCGATCAGCACGACATCGGCGTCGTCCATGTTGAGCGGCAGCTGCCCGTCATCATGCTCCATCGTAAAATTGAGTGCGTCGATACGGTGGAAATAATCGGCATCGAGCACATGCTGGGCGCCGACGCGGCGGCCGGCCGGCGTGCCGAGATAGGACTGGAACACGGTGAGGACCGGCTCCAGCACCGAAACGCAGGGCAGCCCCATGGCGGCGCAGCGCTCGTCAATACCGCGCGCCAGCTTCTGGTCGACGACGGTGTAGAGGATGATGCCCGGTTCCTCTTCTATGTCCTCGAAGACTTTCGCCACCTGCTTTTCGGTGCGGATGAGCGGATAGATATGCTCGATGGCGCGCGCATCCTTGTATTGCGCCGAGGCGGCTCGGCCGGCCGCCAGCAGCGTCTCGCCGGTGGCGTCGGAAATCAGGTGCAGGTGAAAGAAGCTCTGGGGTTTGTTCACAGGGGGCGCCTCAGGCTGTGGGCTTGTGTGGATAAACCGGGGCCGCAAAGGCGACCGGCTGGAGGCGACTGTATCAGAAGGCCAGTTGTCCACAATTCGATGCGCTGTCAGCTTCACTGTGCGGTTGGGGACAAATCTGGGGACGGGCGTTTTTGCCAGCGCTTCATCCACAGAGGCGGTTTTTCAGCGGCTACGTCAAACCATTGACTCCAGTGATGGAATCCTGGTCATCCACACTCTTTGCCAATCCGGCGGAAGAAACACGCGACAAAATGCTGGCTGGCCTTTTCCAGGGCAAAGCGGGACAGGTGACAACCACCGATACCAACAAACTCTTAGAATCAGAAGATTCTAGAAATAGACTATTTAATTTTAGAGAAGGCAGGGAAGAGAGCGCTCAATGCCCGAGAACCGCATCGTGCTGGACGTGCTGAGAGGCGAGGCAGTGTTTCCGCCGCCGCTCTGGATGATGCGCCAGGCCGGGCGCTATCTGCCGGAGTACCGCGAGACCAGAAAGCGCGCCGGGTCCTTCCTCGATCTTTGCTACAATCCTGATCTGGCCGTTGAGGTGACGCTGCAGCCGATCGAGCGCTTTGGCTTCGATGCCTCGATCCTGTTCTCGGACATTCTGGTCGTGCCGCATGCGCTGGGGCGCGATGTCCGCTTCGAGGAGGGCCGCGGGCCGCTGCTGACGCCAATCACTGCAGCTGAGATTTCGGCTCTCAACGGCGAAACGTTTCACGTGAATCTCGAACCGGTCTACGAGACGGTTCGCCGGCTGCGGGCAAGATTGCCTGACGAGACCACGCTGATCGGCTTCTGCGGCGCGCCGTGGACGGTGGCGACCTACATGATCGCCGGCCACGGCACACCCGACCAAGCGCCGGCGCGGCTGTTTGCCTATCGCGAACCGACGGCCTTCAAGCATCTCCTGAAAGTGCTCGCCGATCACTCCGCGGCCTATTTGATCCGCCAGATCGAAGCCGGTGCCGACGTGGTGCAGATTTTCGATTCCTGGTCCGGCGTGCTTGATGATGCGTCTTTCGAGCAGTTCTGCGTGCAGCCGGTGGCGGAGATCGTCAGGCAAGTTCGTGCGGTTCATCGCGATGTTCCGATCATAGGCTTTCCCAAGGGCGCCGGCGCCCGCTACGAGACCTATCGTGAGAAGACCGGGGTGACGGGGCTGGGGATCGACTGGACCGTGCCCCTGTCGGCTGCGAACGAACTGCAGCATTCAGGTGCGGTCCAGGGCAATCTCGATCCCTTGCGGCTTGTGGCTGGCGGCAAAGCCCTGTCGGACGGCGTCGATGCGATCCTCAAGGCGCTGGGCGACGGACCGCTGATCTTCAATCTCGGCCATGGCATTACGCCGGAGACGCCGGTGGCGCATGTCGAGGCGATGGTGAAGCAGGTGCGGAGCGCGACACGCTGATGGCTCAATCGGATAATACGGGCGGCAACAGCACTCGTGGGGCGATGATGCGCATGACCATCGGCATCGGAGTGCTGGTTGTTCTCACCGCACTTTTGTTTTTCTTTGCGCCTGAGGGTTTCTATCCCTGGGCGAAGGCAATCCATATCCTGGCCGTCATCTCCTGGATGGCCGGCATGCTCTATCTGCCGCGATTGCTGGTCTACCACGCCGACGCAGAGAAGGGGTCCGTCCAATCGGAGACCTTCAAGGTGATGGAGCGGCGTCTGCTGCGCGGCATCATCAATCCGGCGATGATTGTCACCTGGGTGTTCGGGCTTTGGCTTGCCTGGAAAGTGTTTGGCTTTCACGGCGGCTGGCTGCACGCCAAGATGGGCTTGGTGCTGTTGCTGTCGGGCGTGCATGGCTATCTGGCCGGTGCTGTCAGGAAATTCGCCGAGGACCGCAATGAAAAACCGGCGCGGCACTGGCGAATCGTCAACGAGATCCCCACATTGCTGATGATCGCCATCGTCATCCTGGTTGTCGTCAAGCCGTTCTAGGCCCATTTCGGTCGACAAAACGCAGCTTGCTCTTTCCCCCGACCGACGATAAAAGACGGGTCTTCCTTCCCGTCATGCGCCGCCCTTGATTGCTTTCGGCCGCGCCCGGCATTTATCGCATCCAGCCGATATATTTTCCCCAAAGCAGATTCAGAGTCCGTCTATGCAAGAAATGAAACTCGCAGAGTTCAAGAACAAGAAGCCGCCAGAGCTGATCGCCTATGCCGAATCGCTCGAAGTGGAAAACGCCAGCGTCATGCGCAAGCAGGAACTGATGTTTGCCATCCTGAAGAAACTGGCCGCCCAGGACGTCGAGATCATCGGCGATGGTGTGGTCGAGTTGTTGCAGGACGGTTTCGGCTTCCTGCGCTCAGCCAACGCCAATTATCTGCCGGGTCCCGACGATATCTACATCTCGCCCTCGCAGATCCGCCGCTTCTCCTTGAAGACCGGCGATACCGTCGAAGGGCCGATCCGCAGCCCAAAAGAGGGCGAGCGCTATTTCGCCCTTCTCAAGGTCAACACGATCAATTTCGACGATCCCGAAAAGATCCGTCACAAGATCCATTTCGACAATCTGACGCCGCTCTATCCGACCAAGCGGCTGAAGATGGAGATCGACAATCCGACCGGCAAGGACATCTCGTCGCGGGTGATCGACCTGGTGGCGCCGATCGGCAAGGGACAGCGCGCGCTCATCAACGCGCAGCCGCGTACCGGTAAAACGGTGCTGATGCAGAATATCGCCCACTCGATCACGGCCAATCATCCGGAATGCTATCTGATCGTACTTCTGATCGACGAACGGCCAGAAGAAGTGACCGACATGCAGCGTTCGGTGAAGGGCGAGGTCGTGTCCTCGACCTTTGACGAACCGGCGGTGCGCCACGTCCAGGTCGCCGAAATGGTCATCGAAAAGGCCAAGCGCCTAGTCGAGCATGGCCGCGACGTCGTTATTCTGCTCGATTCGATCACCCGCCTCGGCCGTGCCTACAACACCGTTGTGCCGTCCTCCGGCAAGGTACTGACCGGCGGTGTCGACGCCAACGCGCTGCAGCGGCCGAAGCGCTTCTTCGGCGCGGCCCGCAACATCGAGGAAGGCGGCTCGCTGACCATCATCGCCACCGCGCTGATCGACACCGGCAGCCGCATGGACGAAGTCATCTTCGAAGAGTTCAAGGGCACCGGCAACTGCGAAATCCAGCTCGACCGCAAGGTCGCCGACAAGCGCATCTACCCGGCCATGGACATCTTGAAGTCAGGCACCCGCAAGGAAGACCTGCTGGTCTCCAAGCAGGATCTGCAGAAGATCTTCGTCCTGCGTCGCATCCTGGCGCCGATGGGAACCACGGATGCGATCGAGTTCCTGATCGACAAGCTGAAGCAGACCAAGACCAACGCCGATTTCTTCGATTCGATGAACACGTAAGCTTCTCGTCGGGCCATCGGTCATGCATTGAAGCCCCGTTCCGGGAACTGGGACGGGGTTTTTTGCTGGGCGGGTAGCATTCCCGATATCGAACGGCCGCTTGCGGCAGCGTGGGGCACCGCCTTTATGCGAATACTCACGCATGTCGCTCAAGTGACCCCGTGACCCCGGTTTTGAGACAACGACATGCATAAAACAAAGACTAAAGCGCGTCGCCTGAGTCGGTTCAAATGCGACGCGCTTTCGGTGTTTCGGGGCTGGGAACGTGCGACGTGAAGAAAACATTCCGACCCTGATCGGCTTCTCGGCCATTCTGACATGGTCGTTCCTGGCGCTGCTTTCGACTGCGGCGGGACCGATTCCGCCCTTTCAGCTGGCGGCGATGACGTTTCTGCTCGGCGGGTTGGTCGGCGCGTCGAGCTGGCTTGTCCGTCCGGCGGCGATCAAGTCGCTGCGCCAGCCGTGGCAGGTCTGGGCGCTCGGCACAGCGGGGCTGTGCATCTATCACTGCGCCTATTTCTTCGCCATCCAGTCGGCGCCGCCGGTCGAGGTCAGCCTGATCGCCTATCTCTGGCCGTTGCTGATCGTCGTCTTTGCCGCCTTCCTGCCTGGAGAAAAGCTTAGGGCCCATCACATCGCCGGCGTCATGCTCGGCCTTGCCGGCGCCATTGTGGTGATCACCAAGGGCGGCACGATCGGACTGGCCAATGGTGTGATGAAGGGGCATGTCATCGCGCTGTTCTGCGCTTTCATCTGGGCCGGCTATTCGGTTTTGTCGCGCCGCTTCGGCAAGGTGCCGACCGATGTGGTCGCCGGTTACTGCTTCATCACGGCTGCGGTCGCCTTGATGCTGCACCTCACCCTTGAGACCACCGTCTGGCCACAGACGGCGACGCAGTGGAGCGCCATCGTCATCTTGGGCGTAATACCGCTAGGCGCCGGCTTTTACGCCTGGGACTATGGCTGCAAGCACGGGGACATCATGATCCTCGGCGCCCTCTCCTACGCGGCGCCCCTCTTCTCGGTCATCGTGCTTCTGCTGGCAGGCTTTGGTGTGTTTCACTGGTCGGTGGCTGTTGCTTGCATCCTGATCACGGTCGGAGCGGTGGTCGCCGCCAAGGATTTGCTGTTCGGGCCGCGGCCGCCATCCATTGATGTGACGCCGCTTCCTTCGGCCTTGGACGGAAACACGGGTTGAGCTACCGGCGTCGCAACAGCGGCTCGGTTCCTACGGATCCGGCGCCACCGGCAGGATAGCCGTGCATAGCCCCGGTCTGCCGGTCGGCGGCCGGATACCAAGCCGATGTTAAGTTGATTCGCATCCGTTCCGATCGCGGAGACGATATCGGCGTGACGCGGGTCGGGATTCGATTCGTAACCGGAACGAGGCCGGCCTGCGGGGGGCGATGGGATCCAGCTTCACGGTCCGGGCCAGGCACAGGCGTTAACGATGCGGCCTGCGTAGGGCTTGCTGGCCCGCCCAGAACTGCTTGGCGTCGGAATTAGGACCATGGTCAGCGGTCACCCGCCTGCTCCCCCATGGATGACAAGGTGGCCATACAGATTTGGCAATCCGGCCGCTCCTCGCGATCGACCTTGATATTGACGAACAGGCGGTTCATGACGGCCGCGACACTGTGGGATTGTTGACTGGATAGCTAGGCGACCGGTGAGAAGGGGCAAATGATTTCGGGCGATTCGATCGTTGCGCTTTCCAGCGGGCGCCTGCCCGCCGGCATCGCTGTCATCCGCATTTCCGGACCGAGGACTGGATTCGTTGTCGAAACGGTGGCCGGTGGCACGGTCAAGGACCGGGTTGCGACCCTGCGCAAGCTCCGAACGGTGGACGGGTCGCTTATCGACAACGGCCTGGTGCTGTTTTTTCCGGGGCCGAACAGTTTTACCGGCGAGGATGTCGCCGAGTTCCACGTCCATGGCGGCCGCGCCGTCGCCGGCAAGATGCTGGAGATCATTGCCGGGTTTGACGGCGTGCGTCATGCGGAACCTGGTGAATTTACGCGCCGGGCTCTTGTCAACGGCAAGCTGGATCTGGTCGAGACGGAGGCGTTGGCCGATCTGGTCAACGCCGAAACCGAAGCGCAGCGGCGCTTTGCCGTGCAGAATGCCGAAGGAGTGCAAAGCGAACTCTATCTTGGCTGGCGCCGTCGGCTGATCCATGCACGGGCGATGATTGAGGCGGAAATCGACTTCGCCGACGAAGACGACGTGCCCGGTTCCGTTTCGGATACGGTTTGGTCCGATGTGCGCGCGATGGCGGGCGAGATCGGCCGGCATGTCGATGGCTTCCATGCCGCCGAGATCATCCGTGACGGGTTCGAGGTTGTCATCCTCGGTGCACCGAACGCCGGAAAATCCAGCCTATTCAATGTGCTAGCCAGGCGTGAGGCGGCGATTGTTACCGACGAGCCCGGCACGACGCGGGATTTGCTCGAAGTGGTGCTGGATCTCCACGGAGTGCGGGTCAGGGTAACCGACACCGCGGGCCTGCGCGAGGGGCCCGGCAAGATCGAAGCGATCGGTATCGAAAAGGCGCGGGCCAAGGCGCACACGGCTGACCTGGTGCTGTTGCTGGAAGATCTGGCGGACCCGACTGCGATCGGCAACATGCCTGTCGACGCCCCGGTTTTGAGAATTGGCACCAAGGTCGATCTCTTGAAAGGTTCGCCGCGATTGGAGGCCTATGATGCGTTGATCTCGACGGTGGACGGCACTGGGTTGGCTGAACTCCTGGCCGAGATCGGCAGGCGCGCCGCAGCTGCTATCGGCGATGCCGGTGACATCCTGCCGTCTCGGTTGCGGCATGTGGAGCTGCTCAATGAGACCAGGCGCTTTCTGATCTCGGCTTTGTCGGGGCAAGAGCGCGGCCAGGAGCTGCGGGCGGAGGAGCTGCGTCTTGCGGCGGACCGGCTTGGCCGGATTGTCGGCGCGGTGGATGTCGAGGACCTGCTGCACGTGATCTTTTCGCAGTTTTGCATTGGAAAGTGACTCACGTGAAACAGGGGGGGCGTGTGAGTGACTCACGTGAAACACAGGGGGCCGCCCAAGTGCGTGTTTCACGTGAAATGAGGAGTTTGGCAAAAACGCCAAGTGCCGAAGGGCGGCCTCGCCCCTCATTGTCCTCCCGGGCATTTCTCACCGTACAGTGACAGGGAGAAAGGTACTGTTATCCGGGATTTCGCCAACCACCGAAGCGCGCCAGCGCTTGAGCTCTACCCTTCTCCCCGTCACCGGGAGAAGATGCCGGCAGGCAGATGAGGGGCAGCGCCAGCCGAGGTAATTGTCGCCGCTTCCCGACTCACGTGAAACACCTCTGCGGCTTTCAGCACTCCGTTCCCCGTGAACGAATCAACCTGCAATCCTTGACAGCGTCCTCTCGTGGGGACATGTGTCGCGAAATCTCGGAATCTGGAAGGGACAATGATCGATCACTATGATGTGGTTGTGGTGGGCGGTGGCCATGCCGGGTGCGAGGCTGCGAGCGCTGCCGCGCGCGCTGGCGCCAGGACCGCGCTGGTCACGCTGCGCTTCGACACGATCGGTGTCATGTCCTGCAATCCGGCGATCGGCGGCCTCGGGAAGGGCCATCTGGTGCGTGAGATCGACGCCATGGACGGGCTGATGGGCCGCATAGCCGATGCTGCCGGCATCCAATTCCGCCTGCTCAATCGCCGCAAAGGCCCTGCCGTGCGCGGGCCGCGCACGCAGGCCGACCGCAAGCTTTACCGGCTGGCCATGCAGGAAGCGATTCGGCAGCAGAACGGTCTCGACGTCGTCGAAGGCGAGGTTCTGGACTTCGACATCGTGGATGGACGCATCGCCGCTGTGCTCCTGGCCGACGGGCGCCGGTTGGCGTGCGGCGCCGTGGTGCTGACCACCGGCACTTTTCTGCGCGGTCTTATTCACATTGGCGACAGGAAGATTGTCGCCGGGCGGATGAACGAGCAAGCGAGCCTTGGCCTGTCGGCGACGATGAGCCGCGCCGGTTTCGCGCTTGGACGGCTGAAGACCGGGACGCCGCCGCGGCTCGATGGCCGAACCATCGACTGGGCGTCGCTGGAAAGCCAGGCGGCCGACGAACATCCAGTGCCGTTCTCGCTGCTCACCGACACAATCAAGAATCCGCAAATCCATTGCGGCATCACGCGTACGACGCCGGCGACGCACGCGCTGATCCGCGCCAATATCCGCCGCTCCGCCATGTATTCCGGCTCGATCGAAGGCGTAGGTCCACGTTACTGCCCGTCGATCGAAGACAAGATCGTCAAGTTCGGCGATCGCGAAGGCCACCAGATTTTCCTCGAGCCGGAAGGGCTGGACGACGACACGGTCTACCCCAATGGCATTTCGACCTCCCTGCCCGAGGATGTGCAACTCGACATTCTCAAAACTATACCCGGGCTAGAGCGGGCGACCATGCTGCAGCCCGGCTACGCTATCGAATACGACCATGTCGATCCGCGCGAGTTGGAGCCGACGCTTGAGGCCAAACGTATTGCGGGGCTTTTCCTCGCCGGTCAGATCAACGGCACCACCGGTTATGAAGAAGCCGGAGCGCAGGGCCTGCTCGCCGGACTCAACGCCGCGCGCAAGGCGGCGGCCGACGACCAAATCGTGCTCAGCCGCACCGAAGCCTATATCGGAGTGATGGTCGACGACCTCACCAGCCGCGGCATTGCCGAGCCCTACCGCATGTTCACTTCGCGGGCGGAGTTTCGCCTATCGCTGCGCGCCGACAATGCCGATGAAAGGCTTACGCCTCTGGCAAATCGGCTTGGTATCGTGTCGCCGGAGCGAACGCGGCGGTTCAATGAAGTCACACAGGATCTTGATAGGGCGCGAAAACTCGCAATTGCGACGACGATGACGCCCAACGAAGCGGCGCGGCATGGGCTGGAGATCAACAGGGACGGCGTGCGCCGCTCCGCTTATGAATTGCTCGCTCATCCCGGCGTCGATATAGCCTGGCTGGCCCGTGTTGCGCCGGCCTTTGGCGCAATCGACGTCAAAACCGCTGAGCGGCTCGAAACGGAAGCGAAATATTCGGTTTACCTTGATCGCCAGCAGGCGGATGTCGGACAGATCCGCCGCGAGGAAAGCCGGCTAATCCCGGCGTCGGTGGATTTCGCCGATGTTCCTGGCCTGTCCAATGAGCTGAAGCAGAAGATGCTAACGCGTCAGCCCCGGTCGATCGCTGACGCGCAGCGTATGGAAGGCATGACGCCGGCGGCGCTGGCCATCATCGTCGCGCACGTCCGCAACGCCGAATCGGCCGCCCAAAGGGCCGTTGCGTGAGCGCTGCCTCATGGGCGAGTCTGCAAGAGGCCGCGGGACCGGTTTCACGTGAAACATTCGATCGGTTGGTGACGTTCGAACGGTTGTTCCTGAAATGGAACCGCAACATCAATCTGGCCGCGCCGTCGACGCTGGACGATGTCTGGGGCCGCCATATTCTGGATAGCGCGCAGCTGGCGCGAATCGCACCGCAGGCCAAACGCTGGGCCGATCTCGGTTCGGGCGGCGGTTTTCCGGGCCTGGTAATGGCCTTCCTGCTGGTCGAACGCGATGGCGCGTCGATCGATCTGGTCGAGAGCAACCGCAAGAAAGCGTCGTTTTTACAGGCGGTCATTGGCCAGTTCGGTTTGCCGGCACGGGTCGTCGCCCGGCGCATCGAGGACAGCTATGCGCTTGTTTCCGAACCGGAAATCATCACGGCGCGGGCGCTGGCCGCGCTGCCGGCGCTGCTCGATTTGTCGGCGCCGTGGCTGACCAAGGGATCGCGGGCGCTGTTCCACAAAGGCCGGGATTATCGCTCCGAGGTGGAAGAAAGCACTCACCGCTGGGCTTTCGATCTGGTAGAACATCCGAGCATGACCGACGCCCATGGCGTCATCCTCGAAGTGACCGATCTGCAGACTGCGTAAGCTCTCCTTCGCAACCTTGGCGACGCAATGAATACCTGGCCCACATGAATACCTGGCACAGACCCATGAAAACCGGACCTCGCACCATCACCGTCGCCAACCAGAAGGGCGGCGTCGGCAAGACAACCACCGCCATCAATCTGGCCACGGCGCTGGCCGCCATCGGCGAAAAGGTGCTGATCGTCGATCTCGACCCGCAAGGCAATGCCTCGACGGGTCTCGGTATCGACCGCAAGGACCGCACCGTCTCCTCCTACGATGTGCTGACCGGCGAACTGGGCCTGGAAGAGGCCGCCATTCCAACGGCGGTGCCCGGCCTGTCGATCGTGCCGTCGACGCTCGATCTGCTCGGCATCGAGATGGAAATCGCCTCGGCGCCGGATCGCGTGCTTAAGCTGCGCAACGCGCTGCGCGCCGCCACCGAGCGCGGTGCGCCGTTCGGCTATGTGCTGATCGACTGCCCGCCCTCGCTCAACCTTTTGACTTTGAATTCAATGGCGGCAGCCGATTCTGTTCTTGTGCCGCTGCAGTGCGAGTTCTTCGCGCTGGAAGGGCTAAGCCAACTCCTGGAAACGGTGGAGCAGGTGCGTCGTTCGATCAATCCAGACCTGATCATCCAGGGCATCGTGCTGACCATGTATGACGGCCGCAACAACCTCGCCAACCAGGTGGTGCAGGACGTGCGGGCACACATGGGCGACAAAGTCTACGAGACGATCATTCCTAGGAATGTGCGGGTGTCCGAGGCGCCGTCCTACGGCAAGCCGGCAATCCTCTACGATCTCAAGTGCTCAGGCAGCCAGGCCTATCTGCAGCTGGCGTCCGAAGTGATCCGCCGCGAGCGCAAATTGCGCGCCGCTTGATTAGGCAGGGTCGATAAACAAAGCCGATCCGTCACCGAAACGATCAAGAATCTGGAATTGAGATGAGCGAAGACCTTTCGAGAAAGAGACTGGGGCGTGGACTGGCGGCGCTGATCGGCGAGATCGACCGCCCGGTGGCAGCCGAAAAGCCGGGCTTGAATGCGGACGGCAAGGTGCCGATAGAGTTCCTGAGCCCGAACCCGAAAAACCCGCGCCGGCATTTCGGCGACGCCGATCTGACGGATCTCGCGCAATCGATCCGCGAACATGGCGTCGTGCAGCCGGTAGTGGCGCGGCCTTCGCCGACGCAGGCCGGGCGCTACGAGATCATCGCCGGCGAGCGCCGCTGGCGGGCGGCGCAGCGCGCCGGGCTGACCGAGATCCCGATCATCGTGCGCGACGTCAACGACCGCACAGCGCTGGAACTGGCGATCATAGAAAACGTCCAGCGCACCGATCTCAACCCGGTCGAGGAGGCGCTCGGCTACCAGCAGTTGATCGACGACCACGGCTACACACAGGCTGACCTCGGCAATGTCATCGGCAAGAGCCGCAGCCACGTCGCCAACACGCTCAGGCTGTTGAAGCTGCCCGACGTAATCCGCGACATGCTGGTCGACGGCGTGCTGTCGGCCGGCCATGCCCGGACGCTGGTGACGGCGCAGGATCCCGCCGGGCTAGCCAAGCAGATCGTCGAAGAAGGGCTTTCGGTGCGCCAGGCCGAGGCGCTGGCGCAGATGCCGGCGGGCGGCACGCCGCCCAAGGCAAAACCAGCACACGGCGCATCGGGCAAGGATGCCGACACGCTGGCGCTGGAAAGGCTGATGACCAACACGATCGGCATGATCGTGACCATCGAGCACAAGGGCAAAGGCGGCGCGATCCGCGTGGACTACCGCAGTCTGGAGCAGCTCGACGAGCTATGCCGGCGGTTGAAGGATGAGCGGTAGAGGGTTGGGGCTGCGCCATATTTAGCCGGCGAATGAAGTTCTGGCTTAGGATGAAGAAAGGGCTTGGCGGTTGCCGGCCCTTCTTTTTATTGGCGATTGCCGAAGGGATCGAACTGCTGATCTCCCCCCTTGAGGGGGAGATGGCCGGCAGGCCAGAAGGGTCGTCTCCCATCAAGCGCCGACCTCGTTTGTCGTTGCGAAAGGCGCCAGCGCTCCACGCGCCGCGACCCCCTCTGTCGCCTTTGGCGACATCTCCCCCTCAAGGGAGGAGATCACCGCTGCGCCAGCCTCCCGCTCTCCACCGCAATGGCGAGCAGCGCCTGCCGCGCCAGCGCTTCCGACAAATCCGGCCTGCGCCTGGTCTGCAGCACGGCAGATTGCAGCCGGTTCAGCGCGCGGCTGAGCGCCTCGACGTTCCAGCGCTCCAGCGCCTTCTCCACCAGCTTGCGCCGCGAGAAAAACACCGGCGGACGGGCGCCGGCCACTGCCGAGGCGGCGTTGCGGCCGGCGGTGTCCATCTGGCCGCGCATGACCTGAAGCTGCTGCAGCTGCCGCATCGCCGAGGACAGTACCAGGAAAGGATGGCCGCCGGACAGGCAGTGGCGGGTGAAGGCGGTGTCGAAGTCACCGATCCTGCCCTCCAGCACAGCATCGACCGCGTCGTCGAAGGAGGCGCCGGAGACGTCGCCGGACATCGCCCTTACGTCGTCGAGGCTGATGTCCTTCTGGCCGTGGGCATAAAGCACCAGTTTTTCGATCTCGCCGCGTGAGGCCAACCGGTCGCCGCCGAGATTGCGGCGCAGCGCCTGGCGTGCGTCGAGCGCCATCGACATGCCGGCCTTGCGCAACTCGTCGTCGATGACGCTGTCGATGTCGCGGGCTTCATCGGCGTAGCAAGGCAGCGCCATGGCGGTGTCGGCGGCCTCGACGATCGCGCGCAGTCCGATGCCCTTTTTCAGGTCGCCGGCCTCGATGAGAATGATGGCGTCGCGCGCGGGCTCCGCGGTCAGCGCCTTGACGTCCTCAGCCAGCGGCTTCTGGCCGCTGGCGTTGCGCACCCACAGAAGCCGCCGGTCGGAGAACATCGGCACGGTGCGGGCTTCGTCCAGCAGCCGGCCCTGGTCGCGATCGACCTCCGCGCCGTCGAGCCGTACGACGGAAAACGGATCGTCGAGCGGCAGGCCGGTTTTCGCGGCAAAGGTTTTGGCCCGCTCGGCGACCAAGCCGCGGTCGGGTCCGTAAAGCAGGACGATCGATATGCGCGCGTCAGGCTTCGCCAGCCACGAATCGACCTCGTATCCTTTTTTCTGCGCCATGGAGGGTGGTTAGCATGATGCGGTCGCTGAGTGAACGTTCTCCAAAGCGTTCGAGACCTTGGCGCCCTTCCTCTCCCTCCGGAGGGGGGAGAGGTGGCTCGGCGAAGCCGAGACGGAGTGGGGGAACCACCTGGCAATCGCCGCGAACGGACAAAGGAAGGGCACTATCTCAAGCATTGCCTAGCGCCCAAGGGTCGACCCCCACTCCGTCGAGCTTAGCTCGACACCTCTCCCCCGATCACGGGGAGAGGAAAGCGCGAGTTCGCCGACCTTGGTGCGTTCATCTCTCCCGGAGGCCGTGAAGTGACTATCTGCCGGAAATCCTGCAAACTTTGCGCCTAATTGCGCGCTGCTCCCCAACATCGACAAGAAATTTCGCTGACATATCTGCATCTTGGCGTCGCCTGCCGGCCGTGACGCCGGATGGGTTGCGGCGCCCCATGAATTGGCGCTGTGCCGGGCGCGCGGATGTGCAAATATCGACGCCAGGCAAATGGGAGGACCATGGTCATGACCGATGCTGGGATGTTGCGGTTTCATGTGCCGGAGCCGGAAGTGCGGCCGGGCGGAACGCCCGACTTCTCCAACGTGCCTATCCCCAAGGCCGGCTCGGTGCCGCGACCGGACATCAATGTCGATCCGCGCACCATCCGCGACATGGCGTTTTCGATCATCCGTGTGCTCAACCGCACCGGCGAGGCTGTCGGGCCGTGGGCCGGGCTGCTCACCGACGAGGAGCTGCTCGAGGGGTTGCGCCACATGATGACGCTGCGCAGCTTCGATGCCCGCATGCAGATGGCGCAGCGCCAGGGCAAGACCTCGTTCTACATGCAGCATCTGGGCGAAGAGGCGGTGAGCTGCGCTTTCCGCAAGGCGCTGATGCCGGGCGACATGAATTTCCCGACCTATCGGCAAGCCGGCCTGCTCATAGCCGACGGCTATCCGATGGTCACGATGATGAACCAGATCTATTCCAACGAGGCCGATCCGCTCAAAGGGCGGCAATTGCCGATCATGTATTCGTCGAAGGAGCACGGCTTCTTCTCGATCTCCGGCAATCTGGCGACGCAATACATCCAGGCGGTCGGCTGGGCGATGGCTTCCGCTATCAGCAACGATTCGAAAATCGCGGCGACGTGGATCGGCGACGGCTCGACGGCCGAATCCGATTTCCATTCCGCACTGGTGTTCGCCTCAACCTACAAGGCGCCGGTCATCCTCAATGTCGTCAACAACCAGTGGGCGATCTCGACGTTTCAAGGCATTGCGCGCGGCGGCTCCGGCACCTTTGCCGCGCGCGGCCTCGGCTTCGGCATTCCGGCGCTGCGCGTCGACGGCAATGATTATCTCGCCGTGCATGCCGTGGCCAAATGGGCGGCGGAGCGGGCGCGGCAAAATCTCGGGCCGACGCTGATCGAATATGTCACCTACCGTGCCGGCGCGCATTCGAGCTCGGACGATCCGTCGGCCTATCGGCCGAAGACGGAATCCGACGCCTGGCCGCTCGGCGATCCGGTGATGCGGCTGAAGAACCATCTGATCCAACGCGGCGTCTGGTCGGACGAGCGTCACGCCCAGGCTGAGGCCGAAATTTTGGAGACGGTGATCGCCGCACAGAAGGAGGCCGAAAGCAACGGCACGCTGCATGCCGGCGGCAAGCCGTCGACGCGCGAGATGTTCGAGGGCGTGTTTGCCGAGATGCCGCCGCATCTCAGGCGCCAGCGCCAGCAGGCGGGAGTCTGACCATGCCGAGACGGACCATGATCGAGGCGATCCGCGACGCCATGGACGTGTCGATGGCGCGCGACGAACGCGTCATCGTCTATGGCGAGGATGTCGGCTTCTTCGGGGGTGTCTTCCGCTGCACGGCAGGCCTGCAAGCGAAGTACGGCAAGAGCCGCTGCTTCGATGCGCCCATCAACGAATCCGGCATTGTCGGCTCGGCCATCGGCATGGCCGCCTACGGGCTGAAGCCATGCGTGGAAATTCAGTTTGCCGACTACATGTACCCGGCTTACGACCAGCTGACGCAGGAAGCAGCACGCCTGCGCTACCGCTCGAACGGCGATTTCACCTGCCCGATCGTTGTCCGCATGCCGACCGGCGGCGGCATTTTTGGCGGCCAGACGCACAGCCAGAGCCCGGAAGCGCTGTTCACCCATGTGTCGGGGCTGAAGACGGTGGTGCCGTCCAATCCTCATGATGCCAAGGGGCTGCTGATCGCGGCGATCGAGGATCCCGATCCGGTGATTTTTCTGGAGCCGAAGCGGCTCTATAACGGACCGTTCGATGGCCATCACGACCGACCGGTGACGCCATGGTCGAAGCATGAACTGGGCGAGGTCGCCGACGGCCATTACACGGTGCCGCTCGGCAAGGCGGCGATCCGCCGGGCGGGCTCGGCCGTCACCGTGCTCGCCTACGGCACCATGGTCTATGTCGCGCAGGCGGCGGTGGAAGAAACCGGCATCGATGCCGAGATCATCGATTTGCGGACCCTGCTGCCGCTCGATCTCGACGCGATAGTCGCTTCGGTGAAGAAGACCGGACGCTGCGTCGTCGTGCACGAGGCGACACTGACCTCCGGCTTCGGCGCCGAGCTGTCGGCGCTGGTGCAGGAAAATTGTTTCTACCATCTGGAAGCGCCGGTGGCGCGCGTCACCGGTTGGGACACGCCCTACCCGCATGCGCAGGAATGGGACTATTTCCCGGGGCCGGCCCGTGTCGGCCGCGCGCTTCTCGAAACCATGGGAGCCTAGGGATGGGCGAACACATCATCAAGCTGCCGGATGTCGGCGAAGGCGTCGCCGAGGCCGAACTTGTGGAGTGGCACGTCAAGGTCGGCGACCTCGTGCGCGAGGACTCGGTGCTTGCCGCCGTCATGACCGACAAGGCGACGGTGGAAATACCTTCGCCGGTCGATGGCGAGATCCTGTGGCTGGGCGCCGAGATCGGCGACACGGTGGCGATCGGCTCGCCGATCGTGCGGCTGAAGGTGGCGGGTGAAGGCAATGTGAAGGATGCGCTGCCGGGCGAGGCCAGCGCCAAGAGCACCCCCACCCCTGCCGAGGCGAGCCACGGGTCTCGCCCGTCCTCCGGACCCCCACAAGAGGGAGGCGTTTCGGCCACGAAATCCGACGCCAAGTCGCCACCACCTGCACCAGCAGCCAAAAGCGCACGGGCAGCTGAGACTGAATCCCCCTCCCCCTTGTGGGGAGGGGCCAGGGGCGGGGGTACTGCGCCGACATCTAAAGGTGCGGCACCCTCCGGCGCGCCGCGCCCGGAGGGCGAAAAGCCCCTGGCGTCGCCCGCCATCCGGCTCAGGGCGAAGGAGGCGGGGATCGATCTGCGCCAGGTGTCGGGTACCGGCCCTGCCGGCCGCATCAGCCACGAAGATATCGAGGCATTCCTGGCACGCGGACCGCAGGTAGCGAAGGCGTCGGGTCTGGCGCGCAATGACAGCGTCGAGGATATCAAGGTCATCGGACTGCGGCGCAAGATCGCCGAAAAAATGTCGCTGGCGAAGTCACGCATCCCGCACATCACCTATGTCGAGGAGATCGACGTCACAGCACTTGAGGAGTTGCGCGCGGCGCTCAACAAGGAAAAGCGCAAGGGTGTGGAGAGGCCGAAGCTGACGCTGCTGCCGTTCCTGATGCGGGCGATGGCCAAGGCGATTGCCGACCAGCCCAACATCAACGCGCTGTTCGACGACGAGGCCGGCATCATCCATCAGCATGGCGGCGTCCATATCGGCATTGCCGCGCAGACGCCGTCGGGCCTGGTGGTGCCGGTGGTCAAGCACGCCGAGGCGCGCGACCTCTGGGATTGCGCGGCCGAGCTCAACCGCCTGGCCGAAGCGGCGAAGTCCGGCACGGCCAGCCGCGACGAGTTGTCGGGATCGACCATCACCATCACCTCGCTCGGCGCCATGGGCGGCGTGGCGACGACGCCGGTCATCAATCATCCTGAGGTGGCGATCGTCGGCGTCAACAAGATGATGGTGCGGCCGGTCTGGGACGGCACCCAGTTCATCCCGCGCAAGATGATGAACCTGTCATCGAGCTTCGATCACCGGGTGGTCGACGGCTGGGATGCGGCGGTGTTTGTGCAGCGGATCAAGGCGCTGATTGAGACGCCAGCGCTGATATTTGTGGATTGAGGGGCGGAACGACCGAGATGACGGCGGGACAGCGCCCCCCTCTGCCTTACCAGGCATCTCCCCCACAAGGGGGGAGATTGGACGTCACGCAGGGTTTCGCCAATCTCCATCGTTGCAGGAATGAGCGAAGCGAAGAAGCTGCTGATCTCCCCCCTCGTGGGGGAGATGTCCGGCAGGACAGAGGGGGGCGCGAAGGATCGCGACGGAACATTCCCTCGCATCAAAGGGTCACGCCATGAAAGAAATCTCCTGCAAGCTGCTGGTCATCGGCGCCGGGCCCGGCGGCTACGTCTGCGCTATCCGTGCCGGCCAGCTCGGCATCGATACGGTGATCGTCGAAGCCGGCAAACCGGGCGGCACCTGTCTCAATGTCGGCTGCATCCCGTCCAAGGCGATGATCCATGCGGCGGAAGAGTTCGAGAAGGTCGCGCATATGGCCGGCGGCAGCAGTCCGCTCGGCATTTCTGTGGCGGCTCCGGTGCTCGATCTCGGCAAGACGGTTGCGTGGAAGGACGGCATTGTTAGCCGGCTGACCGGGGGCGTTGCCGGGCTACTGAAGAAGGCCAAGGTCAAGACCGTCTATGGCTGGGCGACGTTCCGCGACGGCAAGACCGTCGCGGTCGAGACCGAGACCGGCACCCAGATCATCCGCGCCGAAACGGTTGTGATCGCCACCGGCTCGGCGACGGTGGAACTGCCGTTCCTGCCGTTCGGCGGCCCGGTGATTTCATCCACAGAAGCGCTGGCTCTCGGCGAGGTGCCGAAAAAGCTCGCCGTGGTCGGCGGCGGCTATATCGGGCTGGAACTAGGCATGGCGTTCGCCAAAATGGGCGCCGCGGTGACCGTGGTCGAGGCGCTGCCGCGCGTGCTGGCGCAATATGATGCGGAACTGACCCGGCCGGTGGTGAAACGGCTGGCCCAGCTCGGCGTCGAGGTGATGCTTGGCGCCAAGGCCGAGGGGCTCAAGGGCGACGCGCTGCTGGTCGAGACCGCGGACGGCAAGAGCACCAAAATCGCGGCAGACAAGATCCTGGTCACGGTCGGCCGCAAGCCGGTGACGGAGGGCTGGGGCCTCGATCAGATCGATCTCGACATGGCCGGCAAGTTCATCAAGATCGACGACCAGTGCCGCACCTCGATGCGCGGCATCTATGCCATTGGCGACGTCACCGGCGAGCCGATGCTGGCGCACCGGGCGATGGCGCAAGGCGAAATGGTGGCCGAGATCGTCGCCGGCCACAAGCGCAGCTGGGACAAGCGCTCGATCCCGGCCGTCTGCTTCACCGATCCGGAGCTGGTGACGGCAGGGCTAACGCCGGAGGAGGCGAAGGCTTCAGGCGAAATCAAGATCGGCCAGTTCCCCTTCGCCGCCAACGGCCGGGCGATGACGAAACTCGGCGAGGACGGGTTTGTTCGTGTTGTCGCCCGCGCGGACAACCATCTGGTGCTGGGCATCCAGGCGGTCGGGCAAGGCGTGTCGGAACTGGCGGCGGCGTTCGGCCTAGCGCTGGAAATGGGCGCGCGGCTGGAGGATATCGCCGGGACCATCCATGCGCATCCGACGCAAGGCGAAGGCTTCCAGGAAGCGGCGCTGAAGGCGCTGGGCCACGCGCTGCATATTTGAAGTGCGCTTACCCTTCCCCTTGTGGGGAGGGTCGATCCGCGTAGCGGAGCGGGGTGGGGGTCCTCGCCGACCGTCAGCGCTCACCCCCACCCCGTCTCGCCATCTCCGCTTCGCTCCGATTGCGCGCCGACCCTCCCCACAAGGGGGAGGGTGAAGTAGCTCAGCTTGCGAGCCGGCTCACCATCTCGTGCTGCGCATAAGCGCGCCCAAAACGATTGGCGAGAAACGCATCCAGCGCGATGTCTTCCTGCTTGACGAAACCGGTCGCCGGCAAGGTGCCGTCGGCCAGCATGTCGAGCACGGCGCAGATGCCGGACGCGGTGGTGATCTGGATTGCGCTGCGCACCTGGTTGCCGATGCGCTGCGAATAGATCTTGTTGGCGTAGGTTTCCTGCAGCAGGCGGCCATTGCGGCGGCCCGAGACGGTGACGAAGACGATGACCACGTCCTGCAGCGTTGCCGGCAGGGCGCTCTCGAAGATATCCTTCAGCACGTCGCGGCGGTGGCGCAGGCCGAGATCGTTGAGCAGCGCCTTCATGATCGCCGCGTGGCCGGGATAGCGGATGGTGCGGTAGTTCAGCGTGCGCACCTTGCCCTTCAGCGTCTCGGCCAGCGTGCCGAGACCGCCAGAGGTGTTGAAGGCCTCATAGGTGACGCCGTCGAGCGAGAACTCTTCGCGCTCCTCCAGCGGCGGCACCTCGATCAGCTCGCCCTCGACGATCGCCTCGCAGGGTTCGCAATATTCGTTGATGACGCCGTCGGTGCTCCAGGTCAGATTGTAGTTCAGCGCATTGGACGGGTATTGCGGCAGCGCGCCGACGCGCATGCGAACGCTTTCCAGCGTGTCGAAGCGGCTGGCGAGATCGTTGGCGACGATCGAGATGAAGCCCGGCGCCAGGCCGCATTGCGGAATGAAGGCGCTGTTGCCCGACTTGGCCAGCTCCTTGACGCGGCGGGTCGAGACGACATCCTCGGTCAAATCGAGATAGTGCACGCCGGTGGCGGCGGCCGCTTCGGCGATGCGCGTGGTCAAATGGAAGGGGGCGGCGCTCAGCACGGCGAAGGCGCCGGCAAGGGCGGCCTCGAGTGCGCCCGGCGCTGCGATATCGAGCTCCAGCCCCTCGACGCCGGCGGGAAGTTCGGCCGCGGCAAGCTGCGCCGCCGCGCGGTCGATAACGGTGACGTGGTAGTCGCCGCTGTCGGCGAGCATGCCTGCAATGGTGGAGCCGATCTTGCCGGCGCCGACGACGATGATTTTCTTCATGACCTTGCCCCTCGTGAAAACTCTTTGGCCCAGACCGCCGCGCGGTGGACGCGATGCCTTCAAGAATCGCAGCTTGCCTGTCGAAAGGAAGCGTGGGATCGTTCGAAATGAACCCTGCAATTGAACGATACGCCGACGAGGTTCGTCGAAATGCTCAGTGACGCCGAACAAAAACTGCTTTCCCTGCTGCGCGCCAATGCCCGCGCGTCGACCACTGAGCTGGCGCGCCAGCTCGGCGTTTCGCGCACGACGGTGCAGAGCCGGATCGAGCGGCTGGAACAGCGCGGCATCATCACCGGCTATGGCGTGCGGATGGCGCCGGACTACGAGCAGGGGCTTGTGCGGGCGCATGTGCTGCTCACCGTCACGCCCAAGCTCGCCGACAAGGTGGTGCGGGCGCTGCAAGCGCTGCCGCCGGTACGGACGCTGCACTCGGTGAGCGGCAATTTCGACATGATCGTCATCGTCGACGCGCCGTCGATCAGGGATCTGGATGCGTTGCTGGACGAGATCGGGGCGATGGACGGGGTCGAGCGGACGTCGTCGTCGATTATTTTGTCGACACGGATCGATCGGTAGGTGGAACGCATGAGCCGCTAATCTCCCCCGCAAGGGGGAGATCAGCCTTCGCCTTGGCTTTCGCCAACCTCCAAATCTGAGCTTGCTCCCTAAGCCCGCCGCCTTTCCGGCCCGCTATCCAGCCACGCCACATCCTCCGCCGACAGCTTGATATCCAGCGCCTTCAAACTGTCCTCCAACTCGTCCAGCGTGCGCGGGCCGATCAACGGCACCGACGGAAAAGGCTGCGCCAGCACATAGGCGAGCGCGATGTGGATCGGACTTTTGCCCAGGCGCTGCGCCAGCTCGATGGCGCGGTCGCGGCGGCCGAAATTTTTCTCGGAATACCAGACCCGCACCAGCTCCTCATTGTCCTGCTTGTCGCGGCCGGCGCGGTCGGTGAAGAAGCCGCGGCCCTGGCTCGACCAGGCGAAGTTGGGCATCTGCCTTTTCGTCAGCCAGGATTTCCAGTCGTCGGTGGACGAGGTGATGCAGCCGGCCCAGATCGGCTCCAGCATCTCGGCCAGCGAGAAATTGTTGGAGAGCACGCCGGGCTTCTGCTTGCCGGTGCGCTCGGCATAGGCAATCGCCTCGTCCATGCGCGCCATCGTCCAGTTCGAGCCGCCGAACGGGCCACGGATGCGGCCGGCCTTGACCTCGGCGTCCATCGCATCGACGAATTCGCCGACCGGCACATCGGGGTTGTCGCGGTGCATGAAATAGAGGTCGACATGGTCGGTCTGCAGCCGGTCCAACGACTGGGCGAGCTGCTTGCCGATGACATCGGGATAACAGAGCGGCGAGTGCGCGCCCTTGGCGATGATCACCGACTGCTCGCGCACGCCGCGATTCCTGAGCCACTGGCCAAGCAGCGTTTCGGTGTAGCCGGCGCCGTAGACATAGCCGGTGTCGAACAGATTGCCGCCGGCCTCGAAGAAGGCGTCGAGCAGGATTGCGCCCGACGAGAAGGTGCGGAAATCCTCGAAGCCGAGCGCCACCACGGAGGCCGGCTTCGACAGGCCCGGAATCTTGCGCTTGCCGATGGCGGTGCCGCCGGTGCGCAGCGGCCGGCCCGAAAGGGTGTTGGTTCGCTTAGCCGGCTTTTCGATTTCATATTCGAGCCCTACGGCAGCGCGCCATTTGTCGAGCACACGCAGCGTGCCGAGACTGTCGGCCCAGCCCATGCCCGGCCAGGCGAATTCCTGTTTGCCGGCCAGGATCGCCTCGCCGGCGGCGTCGACCTCAAAGGAATAGAGATGGCGGGTTTCGTTGAGGCTGATGGTCTCGCGCGTGTCGTCGGCGAGAATTACATCGATCCGGCCAGGGCCGCCATCGCGGTTGCCGCCGCCGGCGAACCAGAAATCCGGCACCTCGATGCGGCCCTTGGTGCCGAGGATGCGCAGGACATTGTCCTGTTTGAGCGAGATGCTGCAGGATACCTCGGCAACGATTCCACCGGGAAAATGCAGCAGCGCCGAGGCCCATTCGTCGACGCCGGACTTGCCGAGATGGGCGGTGCCGAAAACCTTGTCCGGCTCGGCGAAGGGTTTGCCTGTGGCAGCGCCCGCGATCAGCCGCACCATGGAGACGGGATAGCCGCCGACGTCGAGAATGCCGCCACCGGCGAGATCGTTGGCGTAGAGCCGGTGCTCGGGCATGAAGCCCGGCATGGCGAAGCCGAAGCTCGACTTGATCAGCCTGACATCGCCAATGACGCCCGACTGGATCACCTCGACCAGCTTCGCCGTCTGCGGGTGCAGGCGGTACATGAAGGCTTCGCCGAGGAAGGTGCCGGCCTTGCGCGCGGCATGGATCATGGCGTCGGCCTCGAAGGCGGTCAGCGCCAGCGGCTTTTCGCACAGCACATGCTTGCCGGCTTCCGCCGCCTTGATTCCCCATTCGGCATGGCCGGGATGCGGGATGGCGATATAGACGGCGTCGACCTCGGGGTCGGCGAGCAGCGCGTCGTAACCGTCGAGGATGCGGGCGCCGGGAAACGTCTCGGCCAGGCCTGCCTTGCCGGGATTGCGGGCGCCGAGCGCCACGATCGTGCCGGTGCGCGAGCCTGCCACGCCGCGGGCGAACGCTTTGGCGATGTCGCCGGGCCCAAGTATCCCCCAGCGGAGGGGCGCGGTTGCAGTCATGATCATTCTCCTTGCAAGGCTGGAATCGCTCAGCGCAGCCGCTGGCCGTCTTCATCGAACAGATAGGATTTGCGGATGGACACGGTGATCTCCTGGGTGTCGGGGACCTTTGCCGCGTCGCGCTGGATCACCAGGTCTTCGCCATGGGCGGTCCTGGCATAGATGAAGCTGGTGCCGCCGAGATGCTCGACCACGTCGATGCCGACGGTGAGGTCGGCTTCGCCTTCGCCGCCATTGCCGAAATGTTCGGGCCGCACGCCGACAATGACCTTGGCTCCTGTTTCTGGCACGGCGCCGGTCAACGGTTGCATAATGCGGGTCTTTTCCTCGCCCGCCAGCTCGACGGTGACGCTGCTCGTGTTGCGCCCAACGACGCGGCCCTTGATGAAATTCATCTTCGGCGAGCCGACAAAGCCGGCGACGAACTGGTTGTCGGGATTGTCGTAGAGATCGAGCGGCCGGCCGATCTGCTCGACATGGCCACCGCGCAGCACCACGATCCGGTCGGCCAGCGTCATCGCCTCGGTCTGGTCGTGGGTGACATAGATCATCGTCGTGCCGAGCTCCTTGTGCAGGCGCGAGATCTCGACCCGCATCTGGACGCGCAGCTCGGCGTCGAGATTGCTCAACGGCTCGTCGAACAGGAAGACTTGCGGTTCGCGCACGATGGCGCGGCCGATGGCGACGCGCTGGCGCTGGCCGCCGGACAATTGCCTCGGCCGCCGCGCCATCAACTCTGTGATGCGCAGGATTTCGGAGGCCCGCTTCACCCGCCGCTCGGTGTCCTCCTTGGGGTTGCCGGTCATCCTGAGGCCAAAGCTCAGATTCTGCTCCACGCTCATGTGCGGGTAGAGCGCGTAGGACTGGAACACCATGGCGATGCCGCGCTCGGCCGGCTCGACATCGTTCATCACCTTGCCGCCAATGGCGATCTCGCCGCCGCTGATATCCTCCAGCCCGGCGATCATCCTGAGCAGCGTCGATTTTCCACAACCCGACGGGCCGACGAAGACGACGAACTCGCCATCGGCGATATCGATGTTGGCGCCATGGATGATCTCATAGACGCCGAAGCGTTTTACGACATTGGTGAGGGTGACTGCCGCCATATCGCTCTAGTCCTACTTGACGGCGCCGGCGGCGATGCCGGCGATGAAATGGCGCTGCAGCAGCACGAAGACGACCAGCATCGGTACGGTCAGCATGACGGCGCCGGCCATGATGCCGCCCCATGAGACCTTGGTCAGGCCGATCAGCGTGCCGAGCGCCACAGGGGCCGTCATCGCGCCGGGCTGGCTGTTGATCAAAAGCGGCCAGAGATAATTGTTCCACGAGGCGAGGAACAGGATGATGGCGAGTGCGGCCAGCATCGGCCGCGCCAGCGGCAAAGCGACGAACAGGAAGATACGCCATTCCTTGACGCCCTCGACACGTGCCGCGTCGAAAAGGTCGGCCGGCATCATCGAGAAAGCCTGGCGCATGAACAGCACGCCCAGCGAATTGAACAAGGGTGGCACGATCAGCGCAATCCAGGTGTTGGCGAGCTGGAAGTCGCGCGCCACCATGATGAATTGCGGGATCAGCACCACCGCATAGGGCAGCGTGATGGTGCCGAGGATGATCGCCACCACCGCGCCCTTGCCGAAGAACTGATAGCGGGCGAGCGCCCAGCCGGCCATCGAGGTCAGCAGCACCGAGAAGAAGGTGTAGGTCACCGCCACCGCCACCGAAATACCAATAGCGCCGACGAAATTGGTGTCGCGCTGCAGGTTGTTGAAATTGTCGACGAAATTGCCGTGCGGCAGAAGCTCGATGCCGGGGCTGAAAATGCCGTTGTCGGGCATGGTCGAAAACACCACCATCATCCACAGCGGAAACAGCCAGATCACCGCCAGCGGTGTCAGGACCAGATGCAGCAGGACGCTGCGGCCGAGCCGGCGTTGCGACAGCGAACTCATTTCGGCTCTCTTGTCAGCCACAGCTGCACCAGCGTGATGGCGATGGCCAGCCCCGCCATGGTGTAGGCGACGGCCGAGGCGTAGCCGAAATTGAGCGAGCGAAAACCCTGGCGGTAGAGCAGCAGGCCAAGCGTCTCGGTGCCGCCGCCGGGGCCGCCGCGCTCCGTGATCAGGAACGGCTCGGTGAACAGCTGCATCGTGCCGATGATCGACAGCACGGCGCAAAACACAATGACCGGCTTGAGCAGCGGCAGCGTTATGTAGAAGAACTGCTTGAGCTTGCTGACGCGGTCGAGCGTCGCTGCTTCATAGACATCCTCGGGGATTGACTGCAGGCCGGCGAGCAGGATGATGGCGTTGTAGCCGGCCCAGCGCCAGGTCACCGCGATCATGATCAGCGCCATGGCCGGGGTGACGTTGGAGAACCAGTCGATCTTGGCCAGGCCGATGCCGGCGAGCAGCTTGTTGATGATGCCGAAATCGAGATTGAACATCAGCCGGAACACGGCGGAATAGGCGACCTCGCCGACCACCACCGGAGCGAAGAAGGCGAAGCGGTAGAGGCCACGTGCTTTCAGCAGCGGCGAGTTCAGCAGCACCGCCATGATGATCGCCAGCGAGATCATCACCGGCACCTGGATGACGAGGATGAGCAGCGTGTTCTTCAGCGCGTTGAAGAAAGCGGGGTCGCCGATCAGGCGGCCCCAGTTGAATGTCGGCGCAAAGCGCCAGGGCACCGTGCGCGTCGCCTGGAAGGAAATCATGAACGAGGAGATGATCGGCCACACCCAGAAGATGGCGAAGATCAGGAGGTAGGGCGTGAGGAAGCGATAGGCCGTGGCGTTCTGGTAGCGCATGGTTCCTCCTCCTTCCTCTTTCCCGGCTGATATCCGGCGTGTTGTTAGCCGGCGGACGCCGCCGGCAATTGGCGATCTGTTGGGCGAGAGCGTCCCTTTCCCCGCCACTATACGGGGAGAGGATGCCGGCAGGCAGGTGAGGGGCAGCGCCAACAGTCCGGCAAATTGCCCTATATCTGGCCCGCCAGCATCACCGCCTTGGTCACTTGATCGGCAGTCCCGTCGCCGAAGCGATCTGGCTGGCGGCGTCGTCGAGGGCGGCCTTGGCATCGGGATAGCCGCCGCCGAGATATTTGGTCTGCACGGCGCGCATGATGATTTCGGCGTCGCTCTGGAACGGCGTGCCGCGGCTCGGCACCACCTTGGGCAGCGTGGCGAGAATGTCCTTCCACACTGCCTGGCCGCCCCAATAGGGCAGGCCCTGCGAGACGTAGGGGTCGTCGAGGGCCGAGATCAGTGACGGCACCAGGCCGAAATCCCTGAGCATGGTGATCTGGCCTTCATTGGTCTCGAGCGTGTATTTCAGATAGGCGTAGGCGGCCTCCTTGTTCTTCGAGGCTGAGGTGATGGCGAGCGACGAGCCGCCGAGATTGGCGGCGCGCGGGCCGTCGGCGGTCAGGCTCGGCATCAGATAGACACCCCATTTGCCGTTTTCGCCGGCGGATTCGGTGCGGATGGTGCCCTCATACCAGCCGCCATAGACCTGGGTGGCGACGGTGCCGGCGGTGTTGTTGGTGATCTTGGTGCCCCAGTCGGCCGACGAGATGATGCCGGCGTCCTTCATGTCCTTGATCTTGGCCAGCGTGTCGACGCATTTCGGCTGGTTGACGGTGATCGACTGCCCATCGGCGGCGAAATAGCCGCAGCCCTGTTCGTTGGAAATCATGCGGAAGAATTCGGTGTCGCCGTTGAAATCGGCATTGGTCATGGTGACGCCGGGATTGGCGGCCTGGACCTTCTTGCCGGCGGCGATGAAATCGTCCCAGGTCTTGATCGAGGCCGGATCGACGCCGGCCTTCTCGTAGAAGTCGCGGCGGTAGAAGGCGGCTACCGGGCCGGAATCCCACGGCATGGCATAGGCCTTGTCGCCGACCTCCAGTTCGGTGCGCTTGAAGTCCGGGAATTTCTTCTGGTCGTCGGCGGTGTAGCCCAGCGTGTGCAAATCGACGAAGCAATCGGGGAACTGGCTCCAGTAATTCTCGGCCTCGCCGTTTTCGATCGAGACGATATCGGGCAGGCCGACGCCGCCGGCCGCGCAGCCGGCGATCGACTTGTCATAGGTCGGCTGGTTGCCGAGATCCTGAACGGTGACCTTGACGTCGGGATGCTGCTTGTTGAAGCCGGCCACCGTCGCCTTCAGCGACGAAGCGGCGATATTCCAGCTCCAGATCGTGATTTCGCCGGACTGCGCCAAAGCCGGGGTTGAGCCCAGGCCAAGCGCCAGCGCGGCACAGATCAGTGTCGTGCGCATTGAAATCCTCCCATTTCATTTGCTCTCTCTTCGCGAGCATGGCTAGACTAGGCGGCGCGGAAGGCTTGTCCCTGACAACGGGAATAAAAGATGGGCGGAAAGTAAGATGCCGGAACGGCCGTTTTACCAGCCTGGCGCCAGCAGCGTCGAAGGCCTGCCGATGGCTTTGCAGATGTTTCACAACCATCCGCTGGTGATGCTGAAGCCGCATTGGCATGCCCAGGTCGAGGTCAATTTCATCGTCCGCGGCAGCGTGCACTACCGCATGAACGAGCACGAGATCGCGCTCACGGCGGGCGACATGTGCCTGTTCTGGGGCGGGCTGCCGCACCAGATGGACGATCTCTCCGACGACGCCATCTATGCCGGCGCGCATCTGCCGCTGGTGCATTTCTTCCGCCTGCACCTGCCGACGGATGTCCGCCACCGGCTGATGACCGGAGCCACGCTGGTGACATCGGCGACCGACCAGGCCGACCATCACAATTTCGAACGCTGGAACCGCTATTTCCGCTCGGGCGATCCGGCGATAACCGAGCACGCCGTGAACGAGCTGCTGCTGCGGTTGGAGCGGGTGCGCTTCGAGCCCTACCGGCTGGTGCCGGAAACCGCCATCGGCCAGGAACCCGGCGGCCCGTTCGACCAGCAATCGCTGCGCAATGTCGGGCGCATGTGCGACTTCATCGCCGAGAATTTCCTCTACGACATAGACTGCGTCGACATCGCGGCGGCGGCCGACATCCATCCCAAATACGCCATGAGCATTTTCAAGAAATCGACCGGCATGACGCTCAACGAATATATGAACCTGTTGCGGCTGAGCTATGCACAGGCGCTTTTGATGCATGAAGACGCCAATGTGCTGCGCGTCGCCATGGATTCAGGCTTTGGCTCGCTCAGCGCCTTCAACAAATCCTTCCGCAAGCTGGCAGGGATGTCGCCTTCGGATTTTCGCCGGGGTGCGGTGGGCCGATAGGTTCAACGGTCATCTTGATCAACCCGCAGCCGTTCCGGGTGGAAACATGTGCAAGGCTAATCGCGGGAGAGGTGTCGAGCGAAGCTCGACGGAGTGGGGTCGACCTGGCTCTGGCGTTGTCATTTCAAGCCGGGACCGGTGCCCTCCGCCCGAGGAAACCCGACAATTACCGCCAGCCCAGGCCGGCGATCCTCCAGCGCAATCGTTGCACCATGCAGGTCGGCGATTGCCCGCACCAGGCTGAGGCCAAGGCCGCTGCCGGGCGTGGTGCGGCTGGAGTCGAGCCGGTAGAGCCGCTGGAACACTTTTTCGCGCTCCTGCGCCGGGATGCCGGGGCCATTGTCGGCGACCTCAGCCAGAATGCGGTCGCCTTGCCGCCGCACCGATAGAAGGATCGCCGTGCCATCGGGGCAATGCCGCAGCGCGTTCTCAACCAGATTGGCAAACAATTGCGTCAGCAGGTCGCAGTCGCCGTGGACCAGGCATGGGGTGCCGTGGACGATCGTGGCCGACAGCGACTTGCCGTCATCCTCGGCGACACCGGCGTAGATTTCGGCAATGGCATCGATGACGCCGTTGAGGTCGAGATCGACAAAGCGCGCCTTGCGAGCGCCGGCCTCGATCTGGGCAATACGCAACAGCGCATCGAAAGTATCGTTGATCTGCAGGCTTTCCCCACGTGCCTCCGCCAGCTCATCGGCAACGGCCTCACCCTGCGCGGTCCTGTCGGCCGCAGCTTCCAAAATCATCTGCAGCCGGTTGAGCGGCGTCTTCAGATCATGCGCGATGTCGGCGCTGACCTGGCGCATGCCGTCCACCAGCGCCGCCAGCCGCTCCAGCGCGGCGTTGACCTGGCGCGAGACGCCGTCAATGTCGTCGCCATTGCCGAGCAGTGGAATGCGGGCGTCGAGCCGGCCGTTGGAGACATCGTCCATGGTGGTGGCAATGCCGTCGAGGCGGCGCTGCACGCGCGCCGCCAGCAAGGCGCCGCCAGCCACCGCCAGCCCTGAAATGATCAGGGTGGCCCAGCCGAAGCTCATCAAAACGATGCGTTCCAGCTCCTCGGTTTCGGAGAGCGAGAAGGCGATTGTCAGGCTGTTGGGCCCGACCGAACCGGTCCAGGCGCGGTACATAGTGTCCGGCGCAACGCCAGGCAGGGAAGCGGCAAAATCCGAAAAGCCATCGGGAAGGTCGGCGGCGGTGAAATTCCCGGCCAGGCGATTGCCGGCGGGATCGGTGAGCGAGAACAGCTGTTCCTTGCTCGGGCTGAGCGCGGCGTGGCTGTCGACTGCCGAAACCAGATCCTCCCGGTCGTTTCCGGCATAGGTCACCGCCACGACCGAATAGGTCTCCTTGACCGACTGGTCGAGCTGCTCGGCAAGATCCGCGCTCATCAGCTGGTAGACGATGGCGCCTGACAGGATGAAGGCGAGCACGAACAGCAAGGCGAAGGTCAGGGCCAGCCGAAACGGCGTGCTGCGCAGCAGGCGAGAGCCTGTCTCAGTCATAGTGCGTTTCAGTCATGGCAAGCTTCAGTCATGGCAAGTTTCTGTCATGCCGCGCCTCAGTCGTGAACACTGTAGCCAGTGTTGCGCACGGTGTGGATCAACGTGGTTTGGAACGGCCTGTCGATCTTGGCGCGCAGCCGGCTGATATGGGTTTCGACGACGCTGGTCTTGGGGTCGAAGTGAAAATCCCAGACCCGTTCCAGAAGCATGGTGCGGGTGATGACGCGGCCCTCGCCGCGCATCAGCACTTCGAGCAGGCTGAATTCGCGCGGCTGCAGGTCGATCGCCTGGCCCTGCCTGGTGACGCGGCGCTGGATCAGGTCCATTTCGAGGTCTGCGATGCGCAGCGTCGTCTTCAGCTCCTGCACCGCAGGGCGACGGCCTAGCGCGTTGATGCGGGCGAGCAGTTCGGAAAAGGCGAATGGCTTGACGAGATAGTCGTCGCCGCCGGCCTCGAGCCCTTCAACCCTGTCGTCGACGCCGCCGACCGAGGTCAGAAAGATCGCCGGCGTACGCACGCCCGCTGCCCGCACCGCCTTGATCATCGACAGGCCGTCGAGGCCGGGCAGCATGCGGTCGACGACGATCACGTCATAGGCATCGCGTGTCGCGGCAAACAGCGCGTCGCGGCCATCGCGCCTGAGGTCGCAGATATGGCCTGCCTCGCCAAGGCCTTTGACGACATAGTCGGCGGTGCGTGGGTCGTCCTCGACAAGGAGAAGTCGCATCGTTGTTCCGATGGTTGGCGATTGAGCAGTTCGCGGCTCTCGAACCTTATCCGGTTGTGACAACAGGTCGACCACCAAACACCCAGCCTTGCGGCTTTTTCTTGGCGGCAGATCGCTCCGCTCAGCAGGTTGCTCAAAGGGACATTGACACTCGAAAGCTGCGCTCTAGCGTGCGACACATCCGGTTACGCAATCATTAGGCTAATCGAGTCAGAGGACAAGAAATGACGACGATTGCCGATGTCGCGCGCCATGCCGGAGTGTCGGTCGCAACCGTCTCGCATGTGATGAACCGCACGCGCCATGTCGAGCCTGAGACGGCCGAGCGCGTCCATTCGGCCATCGCCGCCTTGCGTTACAGTCCGAACACGCTGGCGCGCAGCCTGAGGCGCGGCGAGACCAAGACCATCGGCCTGCTGCTGCCGGACAATTCCAATCCGTTCTTCGCCGGCGTGGCACGCCAGATCGAGGATGCCGGCTTCCTTGCCGGCTATACGGTGATCCTGTGCAACTCCGACGGCAGCGCCGAGAAGGAGGAGCGCTACCTCCAGGTGCTGATGGCCAAGCAGATCGACGGGCTGATCTTTGCCGGCTCGTCCGATCATGCGCGGGTGTTCTCCAGCCTTCTGCCCGGCGTCCCGGCGGTGCTGATCGACCGCGAGATCCATTCGGTCAATGTCGATTCCGTGCTGGTCGATCACGATTATGGCGGCTATCTCGCCGGCCGCTATCTGGCCGGGCTCGGTCACGAGAAGATCGGCGTCATCGGCGGCCCGCGCGATTCCAGCTCCAGCCCCGCCCGCCTGCGCGGCTTCGCCAGGGCGCTGCAGGAAGCCGGCCTCGACCTGCCGCCGGCCTCGGTGGTGGATTCCGACTACCACTTCGCCGGCGGCCGCATGGCGATGGAGCGGCTGATGGCGCAGGCGCCGGGGATCACGGCGCTGTTTGCCTGTAACGATCTGATGGCCATGGGCGCGCTGACAGTGCTGCGCGGGCGCGGATTGCGGGTCCCCGGCGACATGTCGATGATCGGCTTCGACGACATACCCTATGCCGTCACCACCTGGCCGCCACTGACGACGATCGCACAGCCGGTCGAGAAGATCGGCACCCGCGCCGTCAGCCTGCTGCTCGAGCGGGTTGCCGAGCCGGCGGCGCATTCGCGCCGCGAAGTGCTCACCCCGGTGCTCGTCGAACGGGAGAGCTGCGCGCCGTTGCGCGGCTGAAGCCCCTCAGGCGGCTGCCGGCTGCAGCGCTGCCCTGAGCAGCATGCCGAAGAGGTCGCGCGGCTCGTCGGGATCGGCGAGCAGGTCGAGCTCCTCGTAGAGGCCGGTGGCCTGAAGCTGGTCTCTGATATAGCGCAGTGCGGAAAAATCCTCGGTGGCGAAGCCGACGGAATCGAACAAGGTGATCTGTTCCGCCGTCTTGCGGCCTTCCGCCTTGCCGGTCATCACCTGCCACAACTCGGTCACCGGATGGTCGGCGTGGAGCTGCTGGATTTCGCCCTCGATGCGCGTCTGCGGCGAGAACTCGACGAAGATGTCGGAGCGCAAAAGGATGTCGCGGTGCAGTTCCGTCTTGCCGGGGCAGTCGCCGCCGACCGCGTTGATGTGCACGCCGGAACCGACCATGTTGTCGGTGAGGATAGTGGCGCACTGCTTGTCGGCGGTCACCGTGGTGATGATGTCGACGCCTTCGACAGCATCCTGGCCCGTTGTGCAGATGGTGATGTCGAAGCCTTTGCCGGCGAGGTTGCGGGCGCATTTTTCCGAAGCGGAGCGGTCGATATCATAGAGCCGCAGCCGGTCGACGCCGAGCAGCGCTTTGAAGGCGACAGCCTGGAATTCGGACTGGGCGCCATTGCCGATGATGGCCATCGAGCGCGCGCCTTTCGGCGCCAGATATTTGGCCGCGACAGCGGAGGTCGCCGCGGTGCGCAGCGCCGTCAGGATCGTCATTTCGGTCAGCAGCATCGGATAGCCGGAGCCGACATCGGCGAGCACGCCGAAGGCGGTGACGGTCTGGCGCCCCTCGCGCATGTTCTTCGGATGGCCGTTGACATACTTGAAGCCGTATAGCCGGCCGTCGCTGGTCGGCATCAGTTCGATGACGCCGTCATGGCTGTGCGAGGCGATGCGCGGCGTCTTGTCGAACAGCTCCCAGCGGCGAAAATCCTCCTCGATATAGGCGGCGAGTTCGGTGAGGAACCGCTCGACGCCGATGGTCAGCACCAGCTTCATCATGCGGTCGACGCTGACGAAGGGGACGATGGCAAGGCGGGAAGGCTGGGTCATGCAATGCTTCCGGAATGGCTGCGGGTGGGGCGGTCCATGATGCGCCGGCCCATCAGGCTGGCGGCGAGGTCGACCATCAGCGTGGCGGTGCGGCCGCGCTCGTCGAGGAACGGGTTGAGCTCGACCAGATCAAGGCTGGAGACCAGGCCGCTGTCGGACAGCATCTCCATCACCAGATGCGCCTCGCGGAAGGTGGCGCCGCCGGGCACGGTGGTGCCGACGGCCGGCGCGATGGAGGGGTCGAGGAAGTCGACGTCGAGGCTGACATGCAGCAGGCCGTTTTCCTTTTCGACGATGGCCAG
Source organism: Mesorhizobium sp. P170090 (assembly GCF_057786115.1). Lineage (NCBI taxonomy): Bacteria > Pseudomonadati > Pseudomonadota > Alphaproteobacteria > Hyphomicrobiales > Phyllobacteriaceae > Mesorhizobium > Mesorhizobium sp. P170090. The sequence continues at coordinate 751,139 of NZ_JBYNWH010000001.1, read as the reverse complement.
GAAGGCGCGCAGCAAAGGTGCGACGCCGTGCTCGTCAATGGTGCGCATGTCGTGCACGGTAACCCCCGCTTCGCTCAGCGCCCGGCGCTCCGCCGGATCGACGCTGCGCAGGCCCATGACGCAGATGTGGGCAGGGTCGACGGCGACAGGCAGGTCCGGGAAATAACCGTTGAAGCCCGGCCGGCCGCTGGCATAGGCGAGCGGCACGCCGTGCAGATTGCCGCTGACGGTGGTATCGAGCGTGTGGAAATCGGGATGTGCGTCGAGCCACAGCACGAAGAGCGGCCGGCCGCGTTCGGCGGCGCGGCGGGCTATGCCCGACACCGTGCCGGCCGATATCGCGTGGTCGCCGCCAAGGAAGATCGGCATGGCGTCCCGCGAAGCCGCATAGGCGGTCTCGGCAATTGCCGCCGTCCAGGCGGAAATCTCCGGTAGGGCCTTCAGCGCGAGATTGCCATGGACGATTGCGCGCACGGCGGCCGGTTGCACCGCGCCCCAGTCCTCGACCTCGTGGCCGAGTTCCGACAGCACCGAGACAAGCCCGGCCGTGCGCAGCGCGCTCGGCCCCATCTCGCATCCCATCCTGCCGGCGCCGTCCTGCACCGGCGCGCCAACGATCCTGCAGCGCATGGTTCTTGTTGTCCTTGCAAATTGATTGGGCGGTTGATGCGTGGAATGAACCATCCCGGCCCGGCAGTATGAACAGGCGAAATTGGCATTTCGAGAAGAATGATTTATCATTCCGATAAGTCGCTTTGGTCAAAGTGGATAGAATCATGGACTTGCTCGACGAAAGGCTGGTCACGCTGCTCAGGCATGTTGCCCGGCGCAGCATCTCCGATCTCGCGGTCGATCTCGGGGTGTCGCGCGCCACGGTCAGGGCGCGCATGGAGCGACTGGAAAAAACGGGCGAGATCATCGGCTACACGGTGGTGCTGCGCGCCGACGCGGTCGACCAGCGGATACGCGGCGTGATGATGATCGAGATCGAGGGCCATGCCGCCGACCGCGTGGTCCGGGCGCTCGGCGGCCTCGCCGAGGTTTCGACCATTCACACCACCAATGGCCGCTGGGACCTGGTGGTCGAACTCGGAACGGCGTCGCTCACCGATTTCGACGCGGTGCTTAGGCGGATACGGCTCATCCCGGGGATAACCGGCAGCGAGACAAGTCTGCTGCTGGCAACGCCGAGGACGACAAGGGCGCGGCTGGCTTAGCCGCCGTTCCGGCCGGCGTGTTCACGCAAAGCTTTGGGCGGAACTGGCGAATGGGTCGCCTGGCTGACGAATCTCATTGGGGCCGCAGCTATGCTCCACATGACGGACGAAGCCGGCATGACGCGAGATTGCACCAGCTTCAACGGTGCACGGACCGGACGCTTGCCACAGGCCAAGGCTGATGGCAGGATAAAAGGCCGCAACGTGCGGCCTCTGGCGGCCGTTGTGTTTCGATGGATTATGAAGCATTTTCCCAAGGTGCGGGTTCTCCTCACAATGTGCGGCAGCCTCGTTTCGCCTTGGTCGCCCTTGATTTTTCGCAATGTGCGCTTTGCCTGCCTCAGGCCGCAGGGCATTTAATTCCACGGGGTCAAGCCTCATGACAGAGATTTGTGCTCGGGCCGTCTATCGTCGGCGAAGACAAGGCATGGCGCCACAATCAGCGCCCCTGGCATTCGTGACCTGGTGAAGAATGCCGTTGCGTACCTCTCGCCCCCATGTTTCAAAACAGGTCGATAGACCCGTGAGAATGGTTTCGAAGCCTGCGGGGTTGCCCACGGTCCGGCGAGAATTCTAAAAGACGTTCACAATGACACAGCACGCAAAAGACGCACGAATTCTCATGTACAGCCACGACACGTTCGGGCTCGGCCATTTGCAGCGTTGCCGAACGATCGCGCATTCGCTGGTCGGGGATTTCCGCGGACTTCAGGTGCTAATCATTTCGGGCGCCACCATCGCCGGCGCCTTCGACTACCGCGCCCGCGTCGACTTCGTGAAGATCCCCAGCGTCATCAAGTTGCGCAACGGCGAATACACCTCGCTGGAAAAGGACATCGATCTGCATGAGACGCTCAGGATGCGGCAGTCGATTATTCGCCACACAGCCGAGAGCTTCCGGCCGGATATCTTCATCGTTGACAAGGAACCGCTGGGGCTGCGCGGAGAGATCGAGGATACGCTGTCCTACCTCAAGACGCGGGGCACCACGCTCGTGCTTGGCCTGCGCGAGGTGATGGACGCGCCGCATTTGCTCGAAGCGGAGTGGGCACGCAGGGATGTGATGCGCAAGATTGGCCTGTTCTACGACAAGGTCTGGGTCTATGGCCCGCCGGATTTCTACGATCCGTTGACCGGCCTGGACGTGCCGCCGGCGGTCAGGGCAAAGATGAAGTTCGTCGGTTTCCTGCAACGGAGCCTGCAGCAGAACCAATTGCCCGGCCACCGGCCCGAGGGCGACTATATCCTGGTTACCACCGGTGGCGGTGGTGACGGCGCCGACCTGATCCACAACGTCATCGAGGCCTATCAGCAGGATCCGCTATTGCAGCACAGGGCGCTGATCGTGCTTGGGCCTTACATGCCGGCGCGCAAGCGCAACAAGCTGGTCAGGAAAGGGGCCAAGATCCCCTATGTCAAGATCATCGAATTCGACAACCGCATGGAAGAGCTGATTGCCGGCGCCAAGGCGGTGGTGGCGATGGGCGGTTACAACACCTATTGCGAGATACTGTCTTTCGACAAGCCGGCGCTGATCGTGCCGCGCGTCACGCCGCGCGAGGAACAGCTGATCCGGGCACGGCGCGCAGCCGAACTCGGCCTCATCGAGATGCTTTTGCCCGAGGAGGCCGAGGATGCCCAACGGTTTGCCGATGCGCTGCAGGTTTTGCCGGGCCGGCCCCGCCCATCGCAGAGCAATGCGCATCTGACGCTGGAAGGGCTGCCTCATATTTCCGAAATCGTCGCGGAACTGCTCGACCGCCGGGCCGGCCATCACCTTTCGGTCATTGAAGGCATGAACTGAGTTGCAACACCGCAAGATCGTCGTGGTTCTGAAGGGCTATCCGCGGCTGTCGGAAACCTTCATCGCGCAGGAATTGCTCGGTCTCGAGCGTGCGGGGTTCGACCTGATACTTTTCGCGCTCAGGCGGCCGACCGACGCAAAACGTCATCCCGTGCATGACGAGATCAAGGCCCCCGTCCATTATCTGCCGGAATATCTGCACAGAGAGCCGCTGCGCGTGGTTCGATCGCTGTTTGCCTGTCTGCCGCGGCCTGGCTTCTGGCGCGCGCTCAAATCGCTCGCTGCCGATATCCGCCGCGACTTTACGCGCAATCGCGCGCGCCGCTTCGGGCAAGCGCTGGTGCTGGCGGCCGAATGGCCGCAAGATGCCGGATGGCTGCATGCCCATTTCGCGCACACGCCGGCATCGGTGACGCGCTATGCCAGCCAGCTTCGTGGCTTGCCCTGGAGCTGCTCAGCCCATGCCAAGGACATCTGGACGTCGGCGGACTGGGATCTGGCCGGCAAGCTTTCCTCGGCGCGCTGGACGGTCACGTGCACGAAAACCGGCTTCGACCATCTGAAAAAACTCGCCAACGGCAGTTCGTCCGTGCATCTGAGCTATCATGGGCTCGACCTTGACCGCTTCGGCAGTTTCGGCGAGGCGCGAAAACAGCGTGACGGCTCGGCGCCGGCCGAACCGGTCATGATCTTGAGTGTCGGACGCGCCGTTGAAAAGAAAGGCTATGATACGTTGCTGGAGGCTCTTGCCCTCTTGCCTGGCGATCTGGCGTGGTGTTTCGAGCATATCGGTGGCGGCGAGGAACTGAACCGGCTGAAGGCGCTGGCGCAAAGGCTCGGGCTGGAGGGGCGCGTCTCCTGGAAAGGCGCGCTGGCGCAGGAGGAGGTGCTTGAGCACTACCGCAGCGCCGACATTTTCGCTTTGGCCTGCAGGATCACCGCGGATGGCGACCGGGACGGCCTGCCGAATGTTCTGGTGGAGGCGGCCAGCCAGCGGCTTGCCTGCGTGTCGACCGATATTTCCGGCGTGCCGGAGCTTTTGTCGTCGGATGAAACCGGGCTGCTGATTCCCTCGGAAAACCCGACTGCCCTGGCACAGGCGCTGGAGCGCCTGATCCGCGATCCCGTCCTCCGCGCCCGTCTCGGCGACGCCGCGGAGCGGCGCGTGCGAAGCAATTTCGATCATGTGGCAGGCATTGGACAGCTCAAGGAACTGTTCGAGCGGGAGTGGCGGGCCGCCGAATGAAGCGGCTGCGCGCTTTCTTCTATGTTCAGCACCTGCTCGGCATCGGCCATCTCGCGCGCGCCAGCCGCATTGCGGCGGCTCTGGTCGATGACGGGTTCGACGTCACCGTCGTGACCGGCGGAGCGCCGATCGCGGGATTTCCGGGATCGGGTGTAAAATCCGTGACCCTGCCGCCTGTCACCTCCGGTGACGAAGGATTTTCCGGACTTGTCGACCTGCAGGGCAAAGCCATCGACGATGATTTCAAGACGCGGCGCTCAGAGATGCTGCTGCAGGCTTTCCGGGATTACAGGCCCGACATCGTCATTATCGAGGCGTTTCCCTTTGGACGCCGGCAGATGCGTTTCGAACTCTTGCCACTGATCGAGGCCATCGAAGCGACATCGCCCAGACCGCTGCTGGCGGCGTCCGTCCGCGACATCCTTCAGGAGCGCGTGAAGCCGAGCCGAAACGAAGAAACGGTCGATATCGTCAACAGGCATTTCGATCTTGTCATGGTCCATGGCGATCCGGCTTTCGCAACCATCGACAAGACATTTCCGCTGGCTGGGGCGATCAGGGCCGAGGTCGCCTACACCGGGCTCGTTGCCGCGCCGCCGGCGCAAGCGGCCTCAGAGCGCTTCGACGTTCTGGTGTCGGTTGGCGGCGGGGCGGCCGGAAAGAGCCTTGTCAGATCCACCGTCGCGGCGGCGCGAAGTGCCGATAACGCCTGGACATGGTGTTTGATCACCGGCCCAAACCTGCCGAAGGACGAGTTTGACGCGATTTCACGCGATGCCTCCCCACGCCTGTCCATCTTCCGGTTCCGCGGGGATTTCGCCAGCCTGCTGACCGGCGCCCGCCTGTCGGTCTCGCAGGCGGGTTACAACACGGTCTGCGATGTCATGCGCGCGGGGTGTCGCTCGCTGCTCGTTCCATTTGCAGCCGGCGGGGAAACCGAGCAGACGCGTCGCGCTCTGATGCTCGAAGAGCTCGGTCTTGCAACGGTGCTGACGGAACAGGACCTGACGCCTGAAGGTCTGGCGCATGCGATCGAGCAGGCGCTTGCCGGACCGCCGCCAGCCGCGCATCGTCTCGATCTGGAAGGGGCGCGGCGCTCGGCGCAAATCCTGCGCGAGCGCTTCAAACAGCTCCGATCAGCATGAAGCGTGTATAATTTTTTGTCGGCAATTCGCCGGAGAACCTGATCTGCCGCAGCGCCGCCATGGCTTCGAAGGCCGCAAGTGACGCCACGCAGTTGATGTGCGTCGGCTCGCTGAAATAATCGTTCGACTGCAGCAGCACGTTCGTACCCCGCGGAAGCAGGGCAAGCCAGGCGCTGAGATCGGCTATGTGTTCGCAGCTCGTATTGACCACCAGGTCAGGCCCGCCGGCGGCATAGTCGAGTGTGTACATATCTGCCGTCAGCGCTTGAAACCGCTCGCCGGCTTGCCGGTTGAGTGTCCGGGCGACCGCGCCGACTTCGGGATCGATGTCGATGCTGTCGATCGCCGCGATGTCGAAGCGGGCGTCGTTGAAAAGCATCGCCGGCAATACGCCGTACCATCCACCCAGAACCCATATGCGTTCGAACCGGCCGCCGTCGCTTTCGAACAGCCTGTCGAGCGCCCACATCTTGCAGGCGACCTGCTTGTGGTTGAAGGCATTGGCGATATCGGCCTGCGGATGCTTGGCGATGACGCGCGCCAGCCCGGCCACGAGAGGGTGGTCGACGTAGGCGGCAATTCCCCGCGTGAGGTCCAGGGCTTGCTCATGCCCACCCATGCCGGCATTGCGTGGTTGCGTGACATCCATCATATTCGTCTTCTATGTTGGGATTTCCGGCGACACAACGCAATCTTGCCTCTTGCCTGTTCGACTTGCGGACGCGACTGTGCCGCAAGCCGTTTCGCCATTGCCCGGAGGAGGCCGATTGAATTTGTCCGGACCATCGGCGCCCATCCGCCTGGCGCGCAGCTGCCGCTTTGAGCTCGTCGTTGGCGGCGAAGACATGGCCGATACACCATTTGCCAGCAGGTGCCTTTACATTCCGCATCCTTCAAACTGACAATCGCATATGGAAACCAGCCTAGCCCGCTATATCTGGACGCACACCAGGAAGCAGCAGCTCTGGATATTGATGATCGTCGTGCTTTCGATGGTCCCGTATTTCATGTCGTTCGACCTGCCGAAGCTGATCGTCAACGGCCCGATCCAGGGCAAGGGGTTCGAGCAACCGGGCGCGACCCTGCCATTCATGCGGTTGCACTATAACCTGCCGTTCATCGGCGAGGTCCAGTTCTTCTCCGGTTTTCAACTGGACCGCACCTCGACCCTGCTTGCGCTCAGCCTTGTGTTCCTCTTGCTGGTCGTCATCAACGGCTTGTTCAAGCTCTACATCAACACTTACAAGGGCCGGCTCGGCGAACGCATGCTGCGGCGTATTCGTTTCGATCTGGTCGATCGTGTGCTGCGGTTTCCGCCGGTTTACTTCAAGCGGGTGAAATCCGCCGAAGTGGCGACCATGGTGAAGGACGAGGTGGAGCCGCTGGGCGGCTTCATTGGCGATGCCTTCCTGCAGCCGGTGCTGCTCGGCGGCCAGGCGCTGACGGCCATGCTGTTCATCATGGTCCAGAACGTCTGGCTCGGAATGATAGCGGTCGTGATCGTGGCGATCCAGATCGTGCTTATCCCGCGAATGCGGCGGCGGCTGCTCGTGCTCGGGCGCCAGCGGCAGTTGACGGCGCGCGCGCTTTCAGGCCGGGTTGGCGAAATCGTCGACGGCATCGGCGCGGTTCACGTCCACGATACGTCGAACTACGAGCGCGCCGACATAGCAGCCCGGCTCGGGCTCATCTTCAAAATCCGCTTCGATCTTTACCAATGGAAATTCATGGTAAAGTTCCTCAACAATTTTCTCGCGCAGCTCACGCCCTTTCTGTTTTACATGATCGGTGGCTATCTGGTCATCCAGGGGCGGTTGGATGTCGGCCAGCTCGTGGCCGTGATCGGCGCTTACAAGGACTTGCCCGGACCGATGAAGGAACTGATCGACTGGGATCAGGACCGGCAGGATGTCCAGGTCAAATATCAGCAGGTCGTCGAACAGTTCACCGTCGAGAATATCATCGCGCCGGAAATCGGAGCACTGACGGTCGACGATCCCGATCCGATGACCAAGCCGCTGTCGGCGGTCAGCCTGTCGATAGCAGACGATGGCGGCGCAATGCTCCTCAATCGCATCTCGCTCGAGGTCAAGCCGGGTGAGACGGTGGCGCTGGTCAGCACCGCAACAGGGGGAGCGGAGGCGCTTGCGGAAGCCTTTGCGCGGCTGACCTGGCCGGACAGCGGAAGGATCGTTTCGGGCTCCGATGACTTGCTCGATCTCCCCGAAGCCGTGACCGGCCGGCGCATGTCCTACGCTTCGTCGGATGTTTTCCTGTTCCAGGCAAGCCTGCGCGACAATTTGCTCTACGGGTTGAAGCATGCGCCGCTGACATCGGTGACATATGACGGCGCCGCGGCGGACCAGCACCGTTGGAATATCGACGAGGCGCGCCGGTCGGGCAATCCGGATCTCGATATCCGCAGCGATTGGATCAACTATGCCTCCGCCGGCGCCACCGGCCCGCACGACCTCTTCGAAGCCGTGCGCCGGGTGCTCGACGCGGTTCTTCTGTCGCGCGACATTCTGGATCTAGGCTTGCGCTCTTCGGCCGACCTCAAGCGCCACACGAAGCTTGCCGGGCGGATCGTCGAATTGCGTGCGGCGCTGCGAACCCGGTTGGAGGAAGAAGGCCTGAGCGCGCTGGTGGTTCCTTTTGAACCGGGCGCCTACAACAAGGAAGCGACGATCGGCCAGAACCTGCTCTTCGGCGCTGCGGCCGGCCCCGAACTGGCTCACAAGGCACTGGCGTCCAATCCCTATTTTGCTTCCGTGCTGAAGCAAGCCGGCCTCGACCGCACGCTCTACGAAATGGGCATGGAGATCGCCGAACAGGCGATCGAGCTGTTTGCCGACCTGCCGCCCGAACACCAGTTCTTCCAGCAGCTCGCCTTCATGAGCGCCGAGGAGATACCCGCCTACGAAACCTTGCTGCAACGGCTCAAGAATCGCCCCTACGATGCGGTTTCGGAGAACGACCGCGCCATGATGGTCACGTTGAGCTTTGCCTATATCGAGCCCCGGCATCGCTTCGGCCTCTTGACCGACGAGCTGATGAGCAAGATCATCGCTGCACGCAACCAGTTCTATGAAAACCTGCCGGCCGAGCTGGAGAAAGCTGTCGAACGGTTTGACCCTGCCAAATACATCGCCGCGGCCACCGTCATGGACAACGTCCTGTTCGGGCGTGTCGGCAACAACCATCCCGACGCGCCGGACCGCATTCGCTCCATCGTCTATGATATTCTTGACGAACTGGGGCTTTATGCCGAGCTTCTGGATGTCGGCCTGGACTTCAACGTCGGCGCCGCCGGCAGGCGGCTGACCGGCGGACAGCGACAGAAGCTCGATGTTGCCCGCGCCTTGCTCAAGCGTCCCGATTTCCTCATTCTCAATCGGCCGCTGTCGGCGCTCGACCAGCGCGTGCAGGACAAGGTGCTGCGGAATGTGCTCGACGAAGCCAGACGCGACGGCCATTCGCCGGCAATTGTGTGGGTGGTGACGAATCCGGCAATGGCGACGATGTTCGACCGGGTTGTGGTCTTTGACTCAGGCCAATTGGTGGAAGACGGAACACATGAGACACTCTTGGCGGGAAACGGTATCTTCAAGGAACTTGTGTCATAGTCTGGCAAACGCGAATTCAGGAAGGTTTGCGACAATGCTGCTCAAGGATGAAGTTGGAATGCTGCAACGCGTTCCCTTGTTCTCTGGCATCGAGCCGACAAAGCTCAAGCTGCTCGCGTTCACGTCCGATCGCGTGAACTACAGTGCCGGCCAGATTCTTTTCCGGCAGGGCGACGAGGCAGACGCCGCCTATGTCATCCTTTCTGGCAGCGCGGATATTCTGGTCGATTCCGACAATGGGCCGATCAAAGTTGCCGAATTGCTGCCAAATTCGATCGTTGGCGAGATTGCCATATTGTGCAACAGCTCCCGTACTGCCACCGTCAAAGCGGCAAGTGAGCTGGAGGCCTTGAGAATCCGCAAGGACCATTTCCTGAGGCTTATGAAGGAGTTTCCCGAAATGACCATCGAGATATTGCGGGTTCTTGCCGATAGGCTAAGCAGTACGACCGCGGACCTGATCGACGCACGAACGGCCGAGAGCGATTCACAGTTGCACTGAAGCGGCGAGCCGCTCTGTTTCTTTGTTTGGATGCAGTTTCCGGAACCGTGTCACACCTTTCCTGGAACGACTCTGGCAGCAGTTGGTTGGCTACGATGGGCGAAAGGGTGCATGGACGACGATTTCTTCCTTGTCAGGTTTTGGGGCGTGCGCGGCAGCATTGCGGTGTCGGGGCCAGAATTTGCTCGCTATGGCGGCAACACGATCTGCATCGAGATGCAATGCGGCAATCATACGCTTCTGTTCGACGCGGGCTCCGGCCTGCGGCCTGCCGGCAGGACGCTTCGAGCGTCGGGCGTCACCGATTTCGACCTGTTTTTTACCCATTGCCATTACGATCACATCATCGGGCTGCCGGCTTTCAAGCCTATTTATGAACGAGGCATCAAAGTTACGCTTTGGTCCGGGCATCTCGCTGGACGCATGACGACGCGGCAGATGGTCGATGAATTCATTCGGCCGCCATGGTTTCCGGTGACACTCGGTGTCTGCAAGGCGAGCCTCGACTGCCGCGATTTCGCATCCGGAGACCTGCTTCGGCCACGCGAAGGAGTTGTTGTACGAACCGGTAGTCTTACCCATCCGGGCGGCTGCATCGGCTACCGGGTCGAATGGGGGGGCCGCGTCGTGGCGGTCATCACAGACACCGAGCACGAGCCGGGCAAACTCGATCCGGCGGTGCTCGGTCTGATCGAGAATGCCGACCTCGTCATTTACGATTGCACCTACACCGAGGAGGAAATGGAGCGCTACCGCGGCAACGGGCACTCGACATGGCAACAGGGCGTCAAGCTCTGCGAGGCGGCCGGCGCGCGCGGGCTTGCGCTGTTTCACCACGATCCGGCACGCACAGACGATGAGCTGGACGAGATGGAGAAACTGGCCAAGGACAGATTTGCCGGCGCTTTTGCGGCGCGGGATGGCCAGACGCTCACATTTCCAGTCTTGCACAAAAAGCGCTGAGCTATTTTCCGGCGCTGCGTTCTGTCAGTGTGCTGATCGGAAGCCATGCGCAGGCTTCTGCCCGCGCGGTGATCGTGAACAGCCGTTCGAGGAAAAGCCAGGCCGATTCATCATGGACGAGATGGTGGGTGAGCAGGCCGACCGGTTCGCCGCCGTCGAATGCACGCTGCAATTGCGCGACGATGGCCTGAACCAACAGACCATGATCGCGGCAGCCGCGCGTGCCATGCCAATCCATGATGTCGACATTGCTGTTGATGACCGCCAGGGAAGCCGGCCTTGCCGGCCCGAACACCGACAATGCCGCAAATCCTATCGATCCGAGGTCGGGTACCAGACCGGCGTCGATCCGGTTCCAGGGCGGCACCAGCATCGGAACCGCACGTGCGCCGTGCAGGCCGGTTACACGCGACAGCCCGCCGGCCAGCTCATCCAGCACCACCTCGCGTGGCCGATGCGCGCCGAGCTCCTGCTTTTTTTGATCCTCGGGCGCATGATTTCGGTGCGCCCAGCCATGAATGGCGACCGTGGCATGCGGCGCGGCGTCAAGCCGGACGACAAGCTTCCCGTCGGTCCGGGCCGGAATGACGGCCAGAGTGACCGGAACCGCGAAGTCACCGGTGAGGTCGAGCAACCGATCGAGCGCCGGCGTCGGATCCACGGCGTCGTCGTCGCGCAGCCAGAACTCTGCCTTGCGGCCCGCCCGTTGCCGGTGCGCCAGCTCGTCCACCAGGGGCTGCCAAGTCGGGTCGGATGTCATGACAACGGGATCATCTTGAGAAGTTCCGCCAGACGGGCCTTTGCAGCACCGAGAGAGCGTTCTTCCAGAACGAAACGTCTGGCCTCTGCAGCCATGATGGTTCTTTCGTCATTACTGGCCAGAAGCCTTGCGATGGCGGAAGCGAACGCCGCCACATCGCCCGGCGGGGTGAGAAACCCGGTCTGGCCATGCCGCACGACCTCCGGCACGCCGGCAATGTCCTGAGCCACCACCGGAAGGCCGGCGGCCTGTGCTTCAAGATAGGCAATGCCATAGGCCTCGCCGTAACCCGGCCAGACGTAGATTCCCCCGCTATAGAGGACATCCGGCACGGCGACCGGCTCGATCGCGCCAAGCCATTCGATACGGTCGGCGGGCAAGCCGGCGAATTGAGCCTTTACCTCGTCACGGGCAGGTCCGTCCCCGACGACCGACAGCGTCCAGGGGAGGTGGCCGATCAACCCGAGCGCCTGCGCCAGCATGCGATAGCTCAAGACCTTGTCGCCCGGGCGCATCATGGCGACGGTCACGAGGCGCGTCGGATAATCCAGTAGCGGCATTTCGTGGAATGCCGATGTGTCGATGAAGGGTGAAAGCATACCGAGAGCGGCGTGGGGAACAGCATCCGCCAGCCCCTGGCGATCCCTTTGCGTGAAGCAGATGTTCAGCGCCGCCTGTTCGATGGCTCGCGCCACCAATGCCTGGCTATCGGCCCACGAACCGGCGTTGCGCCGTTCGGAATAGGAGGCTTCGGCCGTCACATAGGGGACGGCAAAGGCCAACGCCAGCCCGGGCCCGATCAGGTCGGGCGCCTTGTAGTAGGGATGATAGGAGAACCAGAGATCGGGCTTGCCGTCACGGTCCCAAAGCCTTGTCAGTCGCGCGGCTTCGTCCCGCGCCTCGATCACGAGCGCATGGAAACTTTTCGGTTCCGGCTGGCGTAGATAGAAGCGCAACTCCGATGCCAGTTCGACGCTATGCCCGCCATGCTGCAGCGCCTGGACCAGCATCCGTGCCATCTGGCGGTCGCCGGAGACAACGGGATGATTGGGCGACTTCAGCGGGGCGTAGAAGGCAATTCGCATCGCGCGATCCTATCATCGCAAAGCCTGCCCAAGTCAATTTCGAGGCATGATTGACTTCACCTTCAAGCGCTGGAATGTGCTATCTGATGCTTATGGAAACAGCAGTCGCGTCCGACCCGTTCGTCGCTTCTTTGCCGGTCTTCGCAAAGTTCGAAAGCGTTGCCGATATCGACAACTATCGGCCTCTCCCCGATGGCTGGGCCCTGGCCACCGCCGACATCGTCGGCTCGACCAAGGAGATCGAAGCCGGGCGCTACAAAACCGTCAATATGGCCGGCGCCAGCGTCATTTCGGCGCTTCTCAACGCGCTGGGCCGGCAAGATCTTCCCTTCGTCTTCGGCGGCGACGGCGCGCTCGTGGCGTTTCCCGGCTCGGCGCTGGAGATCGCCCGTATCGCGCTGGCTTCTGTCCAGAGATGGGTGGCGGACGAACTGGACCTGACCTTGCGTGCCGCAATCGTGCCGATAAAGGACATAAGAGCGCAAGGCCTCGACGTTCGCGTGGCGAGGTTCCAGGCCTCCGAAGCAGCCTTCTATGCCATGTTCGCCGGCGGCGGCGGCAGTTGGGCGGAAGCCGAAATGAAAGCCGGGCGCTACCGCGTCGACCCCGCCCCGGCCGGCGCGCGGCCGGATCTGACCGGCCTCTCCTGCCGCTGGAACCCGATCGAAGCCCGGCATGGCGAAATTGTCTCGATCATAGCCGTGCCGGGGGCATCGCGCGACTTGCGTGGTTTCCAGTTTCTGGCTTCCGACATCATCGCCCTTGCCGGCAGGCAGGAGCGCGATGGCCACCCGGTGCCGGTGGACGGTCCGGCCTATAGTCTCTTGCCCGCCGGTCTCGATGTCGAGGCACGGGCCACGGCGCCGCCGGGGCGGCGGTGGCTGGCCAAGCTGTGGGTGATCTTCCTGATGACGCTTACGGCCGTCACCGACAAATTGGGCTGGACGATCGGCGGTTTCGACCCGAAGGTCTACAAACGCGAGGTGGCCAGCAATTCGGATTTCCGCAAGTTCGACGACGGCTTGAAGATGACCATCGACGTCGACGCGGATGTGTTGCAGCGGATCGAGAACCGGCTGAAACAGGCGGAAGAGGCCGGCATCTGCAACTATGGCCTGCACCGCCAGAAGTCGGCCTTGATGACATGCCTCGTCATCTCGCCGCTGCAGCGCGATCATGTTCACTTCATCGATGGCGCCGCCGGCGGCTATGCAATGGCTGCCGCAAGCCTGAAGGCGAAGGCGCCGGTCTGACGACGGCTTGGGGAAATCGATTTTCCGCAATACGCCTCGGCCATGGTTCTTGAGACCCGGCGAGCCCGACGGTGCCTGAGCCGACCAATTTTTTGCGCGATGTCAGGATCGGGATTGCACTTCGCCGGCAGCCTCGCCACATAGTGTCGCAGGTGATTTGTGCGGTCGACGTCTGCTTGCTTCCTGCAAGGACAGTCATTTGGGATATTCTTCGCCGGCTTCTGCCCCCGAAGCCGGCTTCATTGACTTCGAGAATTTTGCGGATCAAAGGAGATGGCTCGTCTTCGACGGGTTTCGAGATAGCATGAGCACAGCGCAAGCAGAAATTTCCAACATTCTCATGGATAAGGTTGCCGATTGGCTGACCCAGTCGGCGCTGGCGGGCGACGACCTGGAAACATTGGTCAAGGGCTTTTGTGAACGGCTGGCTGCTGCCGGCCTGCCGCTGAAGCGGGTGCATTTGAGCTTTTCGATGCTGCATCCGCTTTATGACGCGCTCGGTTTCACCTGGATTCGCGGCCAAGGCCTGGAAGTGGAAGGCTTCCGGAGTGAGAACGGCGTCCATTCCGACAGATTCCTGACCAGCCCATACTACCATCTGCTCAGCAACAAGCTCGACCATCTGCGGCGCCGGCTCGACCCGTCGGTGCGGTCGGAGTTTCCTGTTTTCGATGAGCTCAGGCTTATGGGCGTCACCGATTACATGGCTTTCGTCCATCCCTTCAACGGCGATACAAGTCAGGGCATGTTGGGGTCCTGGTCCACCGACAGTGCTTCAGGCTTCAGCGACAGCATGATTTCGGCGCTGCTGCGGATCCAGAACCATCTCGCTATAGCAAGCAAGATGGCGGTGCTCACCAAGCTCGCCGACAACATGATGACCACGTATCTCGGCGGTGACGCCGGCAGGCGCGTGCTGGACGGCCAGATCAAGCGCGGCGAGGGCGATACAATCCGGGCCGCGCTGGTGATGGGCGATATGCGCGGGTCGACAAGGCTCGCCGAAACCTCCGGCCGCGAAGTCTATATCGATACGCTGAACCAGTTTTTCGATGCCATCGCAGCACCTTTCAATCGCAAAGGCGGGCAGATCATGAGTTTCCTGGGGGATGGATTCATTGCCGTCTACCCCTGCGAAAGGCACCGCGCGCAGTCAGAGATCGCCTGCCAGGCTGCTCTTGCGGCTGCGCACAAGGCCAGCATGCGCATGATGGAGCTCAATCTGCGCAGAAAAGAGCAAGGACTGGGCGATATAAAATTTGGTATCGGCCTGCATGTCGGCAATGTGATGTTCGGCAATGTCGGGCTTACCGACCGACTCACATTCTCCGTCTTCGGCTCGGCTGTAAACGAGGTCCAGCGTCTCCAGACCCTCACCAAGAAATATCCGCACAGCGTTCTCGCCAGCAAGGACTTCGCCGGTTATTGCGGGGCCAACAGTTGGCTGACGCTCGGCGAGGAGGAACTGGCGGGCAGCAAGCAGAAGCTGACGGTGCTTTCACCCGATCTGTCGGGTGCTCTCGCACTCGATGAAGACGCTGCGCTGCAGCCGTTTCACGATCGGATCTCGGACGCCGAGCAGGTCATGCTACTTCATCGCGATGCCGCGCGGCTGTCGGCGGGCGACCGGAGGAAGCTCCAGTAGTCACCACCATCCGATCTGGACGCCCTGGTATGCTGTCCGGCCGCCGGTCGCCGGGGAATTCGTTTCGAATCCAAGTTGCTCTGCGCTGACAATGCGCTAGTCTTGCTTTTTGGGGCCGGTCGGGAGGCGCCAGATTGGGGCTGGTGTGGGAATGGATGCAGGCGTTGATCTGCTGCGGATCGAGGATGTTGGCATCTCTTTTGCCATTGTCGGGGGACCGTTGCATGCCGTCAGGCGGGCAAATCTTCGCGTCCTGCCCGGCAAGGTCACCGCGCTTGTCGGTGAGTCCGGTTCCGGAAAATCGGTTCTCAGCCAGGCCGTGATGGGCATTTTGCCGAACACGGCCCATGTTCGCGGCCGTATCCTGTTTTCCGATCCCAAAAAGCCCGGCACGACGCAGGATATCCTGCAGATGCCGCGAGACGGACCCGAAATCCGGGCGTTGAGAGGCAGCCGCATCGGCAAGATCTTTCAGGAGCCGATGACATCGCTGTCGCCGCTGCACACGATCGGCAACCAGGTCAGCGAATCCCTGCAGATTCATACGCACATGGACCGGACGGAGCGCAAGGCACGGACCGAGGAAATGCTCGGCCTCGTCGGGTTTCCCAATCCCAAGCGCGCCTACGACATGTATCCGTTCGAACTTTCGGGAGGATTGCGGCAACGCGCTATGATCGCCATGGCGCTTATCTGCCGGCCCGCTCTGTTGATCGCCGATGAGCCGACAACGGCGTTGGACGTCACCATCCAGGCGCAAATCCTGCAATTGCTTCGTGGACTCCAGACCAAGCTCAACATGGCAATGCTGCTGATCACACACGACCTCGGCGTGGTTGCCAATGTCGCCGACGAGGTGGTGGTCATGTACCATGGCGAGATCATGGAAGCGGGCCCTGTGGAGGCAATATTCCGCCGGCCAGGCCACCCTTACCTGAAGGGCCTGATGGCAGCCGTCCCGCATTTCGACCTGAAACCTGGCGAAAGGCTGAAGGCGCTCCGCGAGGTGCCGGTGAATGTCGGGACCCTGCTGGGCAAGCAGACGGCGCCGGAAGCGAAGGGGCCGGACGACATTCTGCTGTCGGTCAGGGATCTGAAAAAGGTCTACACCATCCGCAACTCCGGATGGTTCAGCGGGAGCCATCAGACCTCTGTTCGCGCCGTGGACGGCGTCAGCTTCGACATCAGGCGAGGTGAGTGCCTGGGCCTGGTTGGCGAAAGCGGTTGCGGCAAAACCACCGTCAGCAAGATCCTGATGCGGGCCGTCACCCCTACCTGCGGCTCCGTGATCTTCAACGGCCGCGACGGACCGATCGACGTCCTGGAAGCCGAGGGAGACGCCCTGCGCTTGCTGCGGGCGAAACTCCAGATGGTTTTCCAGGATCCGGTCTCGTCGCTTTCGCCTCGCATGACCGTGGAAAACATCTTGAGCGAGCCGCTGGAAATCCATCAACGTGGCAATGCCGCGTCCCGGCTAGCCACGGTCAAGAGCCTGATGCAGGCAATCGGGCTCGATCCGCGCTTCATCCAGCGCTATCCCCACAGCTTCTCCGGCGGGCAGCGTCAGCGTATCGGCATTGCGCGCGCCTTGGCGCTGGGGCCTGAACTGCTGATCTGCGACGAGCCGGTTTCGGCGCTCGATGTCTCCGTGCAGGCGCAGATCCTGAACCTTCTGAAGGACCTGCAGAAGGAACTGGGCCTGACCTACCTGTTCATATCCCACAATCTGGCGGTGGTGGACTACATGGCGGACCGCATCGCGGTGATGTGCGGCGGGCGTATCGTCGAGCTTGCACCGCGCGAAATTCTGCTCAGGAAACCGATCCACCCCTACACGCGCTCGCTGCTCGCCGCAGTCCCCTTCCCCGATCTCGACCGGCCGATGGATTTCAAGACGCTGAAGCTCGGCGGCGCTTCCGACACCAGCGCATGGGGCCCGCAATTCCGCGACGAGGGCGAAGAGGATATGCTGTCGCCGCTCGATCTCGGCGGCGGCCATCTCGTGCTGGCCCGACGTTCGGCCGATGTCAGCGAGTTACGCCATTGATCAGCCGCCGCACTGTCCTTGGTCTCATGGCTTCGGCATTTCTGCCGGGCACGGCGCGCGCCGGCGATCTGGAGCCGGATTTTCTTCAGCCGCAGCTGAAAGCCAGGGCTCTGCCGCCACTCGCGGAGCGCCTGCCCAAAAGCCCGCGCGCGTTGAACCTCGCGGCGATGGGCCGGCAGCCCGGCCAGTATGGCGGCACGCTGCGTACGATCATCGGCAGCCAGAAAGATATCCGGATGATGACGATCTACGGGTATTCCCGGCTGGTCGGCTATGACGAAAAGCTTAACTTTCAGGCCGACATTCTCGAAAGTTTCGACGTAAAGGATGATCGCGTCTTCACGTTCAAGATTCGTGAAGGCCATAAATGGTCAGACGGCAGCCTGCTGACGCCGGAGGATTTTCGTTATTGCTGGGAAGATG
Organism: Mesorhizobium sp. P170090; assembly: GCF_057786115.1. Lineage (NCBI taxonomy): Bacteria > Pseudomonadati > Pseudomonadota > Alphaproteobacteria > Hyphomicrobiales > Phyllobacteriaceae > Mesorhizobium > Mesorhizobium sp. P170090. The sequence goes on along the minus strand of NZ_JBYNWH010000001.1, from coordinate 733,423 downwards.
TCTGGCTGAACGATGAGCTTTCGCAAGGGGGGCTCGCCCCTGCCCTGCTGGCGGACGGCAAGCCGCCACGTTTCGAGATCGTCGATCCGTTGACGGTGCGCTACAGTTGGGACGCGCCCAATCCCGACTTCCTGCCCAAACTTGCCGCTGCTTCGCCGACACCGCTTGTTTTGCCGGCCGCCTATCTCAAGCAGTTCCACAAGAAATATCAGGATCCATTCCGGCTCGCCGGCCTGATGAAGGAGAACCGGACCGCAAAATGGACGCTCCTGCACATCCGCATGTCGCGGCAGTATCGCCCGGAGAACCCGGATCTGCCGACGCTCGACCCCTGGCAGAACCGAACCAAGCCGCCGGCCGAGCAGTTCATCTTCGAGCGCAACCCGTTCTTTCATCGAACAGACGAGAACGGCCGGCAACTGCCCTATGTCGACCGGATCATCATGAATGTCAGCTCGTCGGCGATCATCTCCGCCAAGACCGGTGCGGGCGAGAGCGACCTACAATGCATGGGAATCGACTTCAGCGATTACTCCTTCCTGAAGGACGCGGAGAAGCGCTACCCGGTGAAGATGCATCTGTGGAAACGCACACAGGGTTCGCGGCTGGCGCTCATGCCCAATCTGAATTGTGCCGACCCGGTGTGGCGTGGCCTTTTGCGTGACGTGCGCGTGCGCCGCGCACTTTCGCTCGCTGTGGACCGGCGCGAGATCAACATGGCCGTCTTCTACGGATTGGCGCAGGAAAGCGCCGATACGGTCTTGCCGGAGAGCCCGCTCTACCGGCCGGAATTCGCGAAAGCCTGGGTCGCCCACGATCCCGACCAGGCCAATGCACTGCTTGACGAGGTCGGGCTTCAGGCCCGTGACGATGACGGCCTGCGGCTACTTCCCGATGGACGCCCGGCGCAGATCATCGTGGAAACGGCCGGCGAAAGCACGCTGGAAACCGATGCGCTCGAACTCATCACCGATCACTGGCGCAAGATCGGCATCGCTTTGTTCATCCGGACTTCGCAGCGCGACATCTTCCGCAGCCGTGCGCTTGGCGGCCAGATCCTGATGTCGATGTCGTCGGGCATCGACAATGGCGTGCCGACCGCCGACATGAATCCATACCAGCTGGCCCCCACCATCGACGACCAGCTGCAATGGCCGCTCTGGGGCGCTTACTATCTGTCGCATGGCAAGATGGGTGAGGCACCCGATGTTCCTGAAGTCGTTGAGTTAATGGCTTTGCTCAAGCGCTGGAACGGGTCGACCGAATCCAGCGAGCGCGCCGAAATCTGGAACTCGATGCTGTCGATCTACACCGATCAGGTGTTCTCTATCGGTACGGTGAACGAAACACTTCAGCCGATTCTGGTATCGTCGCGGCTGCGCAACCTGCCTGACAAAGCACTCTACGGCTACGACCCGACCTCCTATTTCGGTGTCTATTTGCTGGACACATTCTGGCTTGGAGGCTCCTGAGCGTGCTTCGATATCTTGTCTGGCGCATCGCCGTGATGGTTCCAACGCTGCTGGTCATATCGGCGCTGGTGTTCACCATCATCGAACTTCCACCGGGCGACTATTTCGACAGCTATGTCGCCGAGCTTCGGGCCCAGGGCGAAGCGGTGGATTCCGACCGCATCCAGATGATGCGCAAGGAATATGGTTTCGACCAGCCGCCGGTCATTCGCTACTTCTACTGGGTGGGCGGGATGCTGCACGGCGATTTCGGCTATTCCTTCGAATATGAGCTGCCGGTTCGCGACGTCGTCGGCGACCGAATGTGGCTGACCGTGCTGGTTTCCTTCGTCACGATCATCTTCACCTGGCTCATCGCCTTTCCGATTGGCATGTACTCCGCCACGCATCAATACAGCTGGGGCGACTACGGCCTGACTTTCTTCGGCCTTCTCGGCCTTGCCATTCCGAATTTCATGCTGGCGCTGATCCTGATGTATTTCGCCAACATCTGGTTCGGCACCTCCATCGGCCATCTCATGGACCAGCAATATCTCGGCGAGCCGATGAGCTGGGCCAAGGCGAAGTCGATCCTCGCCCATCTCTGGATCCCGGTCCTGATCATCGGCACCGGAGGCACGGCGAGCATGATCCGGCGGCTGCGCGCCAATCTGCTCGACGAACTGCACAAGCAATATGTGGTGACGGCGCGCGCCAAGGGCCTGCATCCGTTCAAGGCGCTGGTCAAATATCCGCTGCGCATGGCACTCAACTTCTTCATTTCCGACATCGGCTCGATCCTGCCAGCCATCATCTCCGGCGCTGAGATCACGGCTATCGTTCTGTCTTTGGAAACGACCGGGCCGATGCTGATCAAGGCGCTGCAAAGCCAGGATATGTATCTGGCAGGGTCATTCCTGATGTTCCTTGCCTTCCTGACGGTTATCGGCGTGCTGATTTCCGACCTGGCGCTGGCGCTGCTTGATCCACGAATTCGTTTGCAGGGTGGCAGCACCAAATGAAGCAGGACTCGCCGCTGCCCGCTCCGGGTGCTCCACTGCAACACTACATTTCCGGCGCGCCCTTCGACCTGCAGTCGGTCGAGGCGATGACGCCGGAGCAATCGAAGGTCTTTCAGGCATCGCAGTTGCGGCTGATGTGGTGGAAATTCCGCAAACACCGGCTTGCGCTTATATCCGGCATATTCCTGGCAGTGCTGTATTCCGGGATACTGATCTGCGAGTTCCTGGCGCCCTACAATCTGCACTCGCGCAACATGGACTACATCTATGCGCCGCCGCAGCACGTGCACCTGTTCCACAATGGCGAGTTCGTCGGGCCGTTCGTCTATGGCCGCCAGATGACGCTGGATATGGACACGCTCAAGCGGAACTACATCGAGAACCACGACGATGTTCAGCGGCTCCGTTTCTTCTGCAAGGGCGACACTTATCGGTTCTGGGGCCTGATCGAAGGTGACAGGCATTTTGTCTGTCCTGCCGAAAACGGGCAGCTGTTTCTGGCCGGCACCGACAGGCTGGGGCGCGACGTGCTCTCGCGCATGATCTATGGCGCACGCATTTCACTGACTATCGGCCTCGTCGGCATCAGTTTCAGCTTCCTGCTCGGCATCGTCATCGGCGGACTGGCCGGCTATCACGGCGGTATCTTCGACCTGATCGTTCAACGAATAATCGAAGTCCTGCAATCGATTCCCAGCATTCCGCTATGGCTGGCCCTGGCGGCGATCATGCCGATAACCTGGAGTCCGATCCTGATCTATTTCGGCATCACCGTCATCCTCGGGCTGCTCGACTGGACCGGACTGGCGCGCGCCGTGCGTTCAAAGCTTCTGGCCTTGCGCGAGGAGGATTACGTTCTGGCGGCGCAATTGATGGGCGCCGGAAGCAGCCGCATCATCAGGCGGCATCTCATTCCCGGCTTCATGTCGCATCTGATCGCGACGGCGACGCTCTCCATCCCTGGCATGATCCTGGGCGAAACGGCGCTGAGCTTCCTCGGGCTCGGCCTGAGAGCGCCGATCACCAGCTGGGGCATCCTGCTCACCGAGGCGCGCAGCGTCAGCGTGATCGCGTTCTATCCATGGCTGCTTTTGCCGATGCTGCCCGTCATCCTCGTCATCATGGCGTTCAACTTCCTCGGCGACGGCTTGCGGGACGCCGCGGACCCCTACAAGTGAGATCGCCATTCCGCCACGCATAGTGCCGCCGACGCCACCCGGAATGTCGCTTGCCGGCCTCCTGTACGGTTGTTGCACTGTTTATTGTCCGCCCCTATATGTGCCGACTCGCAATCGAGCTTAGCGCGTCAGCTTCGGGATTCACCCGTGAACAGTTCTTGTCGCGGGCGTTACCGATCTCTTGATCTGGTTCAGGACACACAATCGCATATGAGTCGCCTCGATAATTTCATCAGCAGGATGACCGCGCAGCGCGACATTCTTAATCGAATCTGCCCCGAGGTGGCGAAGATGGAGGGGCTTGTGCTTGAGCTCGGCCTCGGCAATGGCCGGACATTCCACCATCTGCGCGAGCTTCTGCCCGGGCGCCGGATCGTGGTGTTCGACCGCGAAGTTGGCGCGCACACTAGCTCAATTCCCGAAGCTGAAAACCTCGTGCTCGGCGAAATACGCGAGACGGGCCGCAAGTTCATTGGCATCGAAGCCGCCCTTGTTCATGCCGACATTGGCACCGGCTATGACGATCGCGATGCAGTGACCGCTACCTGGCTTCCCGATCTGATTGCGAGCCTGCTTCGCGTCGGCGGCTTCGCGGTCAGTGGCACGCCGCTCGATCACCCGCTGCTGCAACATCTCCCGGCGCCCACTTCGGAGCCCGCCGACCGTTATTTCCTCTGCAAGCGCGTGTGAGCGGTAGAGAACTCTTCAGGGGATCGTATAGACCGCTATCTCCCGCTCGATGCCGCGCAGCGAGACCTCGTGCGGCACCGGCGTCAGCGCGTTCCTGTGCAACAGATCGGCGGTGAGATTGTCATCGACCACCGTACGCGTGGCGAAGATCGCCTGTGCGTTGGCGAGGTTCTGGACCCGCGAAGCAATGTTGACCGTCTGGCCGAAATAATCCTGCCGCTCGTTCATTGACACGGCTATGCAGGGGCCGGCATGAACACCGATCTTGAGCAGAAGGTCCTCGCGCCCGCTTTTGTCATTGAGGGCCCGCATGGCGTCGCGCATCCGCAGCGCCGCGGCAATCGCACGGTCAGGCGTCGCGAAGGTCGCCATCACCGCATCGCCGATCGTCTTCACAACCGCGCCTGCCTCCGCCGCGACGATCTCGTGCAGAACCTGGAAGTGCTCGCGCACGAGATCGAACGCTGAAAGATCGCCCACCCGCTCGTAAAGCTCGGTCGATCCGCGCAGATCGGTGAACAGGAAGGTCAGGCTGGTGATCTTCAGGCGCTGGTTGATATCGAGCGTATCCGTGCGATAGAGATCCCGGAACGTCTGGTTGGTGAGCAGGCGCTTGGCGGTCGCGAAGGGCCGGCGCTTGCCCAGGAAATCATGCAATACCGGGCAGGCGATGAAGACCGTCGGCAGCACGCGCGTGTCGGTCCTGTTTTCCAGCGAAATGCGCAATGGGCCGGGTTGCATCTCCAGCGTCTGGCTCTGGACATGGTCGCGGTCGAAGGCCAGAGAGAGGTTTCGCCGCTCTTTTGCCGGTTCGCCCTTCGCGTCAATGAACTGGGCCGAATGCGTGACCGGCTCGAAGACGATGATGAATTGGGGCGGAAGCTGGATGTGCAGAACCGCCTTTTCACCGGGCGCAAGCTCGATATCTTCCAGCGAGAACGCTTCCATCTTTTCCGCCAGATCCTCGTCCGGCAGATCGGCCCCGGACGCCCAGTAGATCTGGCGGTAATATTCCACCAACGGCAGTTCGTGTGGATTGTGGGCGGCAATCCTGCGCACGCGGGGACTGACGGTGAATGTCACCTCGACCATCTCGTCGAGTGTCGGCGAATAGCCCTGGGAGCACAGCGCGCAGGTGTATTCGTCCTTCTGCATGGTTTTCAGCGTGGCGTTGGTGTCGAGCACGCCGCCACAGCCGGGGCACAGAACATTCCAGGAAATGTCGAAGATGCCCACCCGCGCCGCATGGAGAAAGGCGCTTATGGTGCGTTCCTCGTCGAGGCCATGCTTGCTGGCGAAGGCCAGCGCATTGATGCGGCAAAGTTCGCGGTCCTTGCCCTCGGCGATGGTTTGCCGGATTGCGTCGATTGCCTGCGGATCGACATCGGTCGATTGCCGCAGAAGCGAGAACAGATCCTGAGCTTCGGTCATCGTGCAGGCTCCGGAAATTGCGCCGTTAGGGCATGATGCCGAAAAGTGTGAAGCGGTTTTCGGACGACATCATCCTCTATTTCCTGATTTAGAGGCGGATTCAGATTTCAGGTCGGACAGACCTGAAATCATCCGGCTCTAGGCGTGTTGGCCGGACCGATCTTCGACCCGAACGCTCCATCATACTGCGAAATGGACCGTACGGCCATTCGAATGGACAAGCCTGGTGACAGGTCAATTTCCATTTGTTGAATTCCAAACTATGATAGCCCATGGGGCATTCATCTCTGGGGTTTTCTCCATGCCGACACGCGACAACCCGCCATTTCCGGCGGCCCTGCGCCTTTTCTCGGCGGGGGTCATCATCGTCCTGATCGTCGGGGCCGGCCTGTTTTTCGCGCCCGGGCTGGTCAAGCCGCGCTGGCCCTGGGCCGTCACGCCGTTCAATGCCCGCTTCCTCGGCGGCTTCTACACCGCCGAAATGGCAGTGATGGCGGCGCTGCTGGTCTGGAATCGCTGGTCGCCCGGCAGGCTCGTGCTGGTCATGGCCTTCATCTTCACCGTCGTCGTGTCGGCGGCTTCGTTCATCAATCTCGGCTATTTCAACTTCGAGCGCAAAGCCCCCTGGCTCTGGTTTCTGGTCTATCTTGCGTCAGCCGCGGTATCCGGGCTGTTCCTGTGGCGGGCAAGGGCCCGCCCTTCTGCAAAGGGCGTGATCTTAAACCCCGCATGGCGCGCCTACCTACCGGTGGAAATGACGATCCTCGGGGTGTACGGCGTCGGCCTGTTGCTGTTTCCCCTGACATTCGGTGGCTTCTGGCCATGGCCGATCGATGCTTTTCACGCCCAGGTCTACAGCGCTATCTTCCTCGCGGGTGCAGGCGGCACCTATCTCGTCTGGAGAAGTGCGCCGCGTGAGGAACTGCTGGTGCTCGGCCTGGCGCAGTTTCTGGTTGGCCTGCTTGCCGTCCTTGGCCTCGTCATCACCGATGCTGCCGTGCACCGGATCGACTGGACGGCGGCCGGGACATTGTGCTGGCTTGCCCTTTTCGGCTGGATCGGCATCAGCGGTATCCTCAAACTCTGCGCCGCCCCCCGGCATTTTGCCGCGCAATCGGCATAGGTCGCAGAGACGGCTGGATTTTCAGGTGACGTCCGGTGCATCGTGCCGGGCATATTGCCTCTGTCCTTTGTTCTGACGCAATTCCGGACGGAAAACCGCTCACACTTTTCCTGGAATTGCTGTAGCCGGAAAAGCCATGACCAGCACGCCACCCCTAGAGAAAATCCAGCCGCAGCTCCGGGCCGTCCGGCCAAGCGATGCCGAGGCGCTGTGCGCTATCTTCAATATGCCGGGCTTCCGCTGGGGCACGCTCAGGATGCCGTTCGAGATGGTGGAGCAGGTGGAGCGGCGCATCGCCAAGTCCGGCCCGGAAACCACCTGGATCGTTGCGGAGCTGGACGGCAAGGTTGTCGGCCATGGCAGCCTGGTCGCGCAGGGTTCGTCGCGCCGCTCGCATATCGGCGAGATCAATATCGGCCTTGACGATGGCTTTGTCGGCAGAGGCATCGGCTCTGCCATCCTTGGCGCGCTGCTTGACGTGGCCGACAATTGGCGCGCCCTGAAGCGGGTCGAATTGAGCGTCTATGCCGACAACGAACCGGCCATCCGTCTCTACACAAGCCACGGCTTCGAGGTCGAGGGACGGCATGTGAAGGCCGGTTTTACCGACGGGCAGTACCACGACCTCCTGAGCATGGCCCGGCTGCGGTTCTGATGACCACCGTCCCTGCCCTTGCCCCTCCGGTGGACATTTTGGCCGTGCTGTCGCTGCTCTGCCCGGAGGTCGTGCGTGACATCGAGCAGAACTGGAATGCACCGGTTTCCGATTATGCCCGCCATCTGTGGCGGCCGGTGGCAAGGCCTGGATCGGCCCCGTCGATCGCTGCCCGCTCGATCCTGCGCGACGTCCTGCAGCAGCGCCTCGGTGCGATCATGCAGCCTGAAGCGATCGGCAAGGCCCTCGACGAATTCGACCACAGACCGGTTATCCAGTCCGGCCTGCACTGCCTGCTTCTGATGGATCGCATCACCTTCGATGCCCTGCTGCTTGCCTGGCTCGGCGCGGTCGAAAACGGGCTGTCGGCTTTTTTCGGCTTCATGGGAACGACGATGACCATGGAGACAACCGGCCGGGAGGGGCCGGGATGGCTCGATGTCGGCGACGACAAGGTCAATTTGTTTGGCATGGGCCGCCACAAACTGTGCCGCAAAAGCGCCTGCGCGGCCGGTCCCGTCGCCCTCAACGGGCGCGCGCTCGAAACGGTGGGCAATGAGACGGATGCCAGAAGCTGGCTCGGCACGCTGCTTGCCAGCCAGGACAAGGTATTTGCAACAGCCGCCGATGCGCTGACAGAACTCAACGAGCATCTGGTCGCCGATTGGGATCGTTCCGGCATGGCCCGGCCGGTTTTCATCGATGATAGGCTGGCCGCGACTGTCGTGGCGCGGCATCTGGAAGATGAAGGCAGTCTTCTTTCCAGGCTGCTCCTCGAGCCCGCAAGGCGCCGGCGTCTCGACCATGCCTTGCAAGAAGCCGCATCGGGCCCATTTGGCAGGTTCCTGCCCAATGCCACGGCCTATTTCTGGGGCATCCGCGAGCAGCGCGTGCGCAAGCTCGTCCTCGAGAACGGGCGGCTGATCGAGCCTGACAGGCCGCATGGTCTTTCCATCCCGTTCGAGCGGCCGCATCTCCAGCAGGCACTGCTGGACGGCATGCTTTTGCCGGACTTGTTCCTGATGTTCCTTGCCCTTGCCATATTGCCGCGCGTGCGGGTTGTGGGCGGCCTGAGACAGATTGGCTATGTCGCGCTTTTTCACTCGATCCTGCTGGCTGCGCTTGATGAAAACGCGCCAGAAGAGCGCGATCTGGCCGCCGAGCTGCAGGTTCGGGAAAATGCCTGGGGCATGCGGGTCATCGATGAACAAATCTCGGTCCGCGAGCAGCTTGCCGGACTGCCGGAAGGGGCGCTGTTCCCGGACCTGCTGCGGCAATACCGGTTGCGGACATTTGCCGAGACGACCGATGACCTGAAACCGGTTCGCGAAAACGCCCGATGGCGCAAGATCGGCCGGGCCTCAGGCCTCTGATCCGGCCGGGCTTTAGCCCGTCATTGCACCACGCCGGCCTTGCGGAGCCCCTCGACCATGAGTTCGAAATCGGCAGGGTTCTTGTAAGGCAAGACCTTGCGACGGTGTTCCAGCGAATAGGCGGGATTAACGCGAAGCAGGTCCTGCCATGCCGTATGGGCCCCCTCCAAACGGCCCAGATGGCCGTAGCATGCGGCCAGAAGCGCACGCGAGACGTCGGTGACAGCGTTGCGAGCCAGCCGTTGCAGCAAGAGGTCGACGGCCTCTTCGTACCTTCCCAGTTGAAACGATGCCAAAGCCTGGAAGTGCAGAAGCACATCCGGAAAGTATGGATTCAAGGTCTTTCCCCGGGCGAAACTCTCTAGCGCCTCCGCGGGTCTACCCGAATAATACAGCGCCTCGCCGCGGGCGACGTGCGCTTCGGCGAAGTTCGGATTGAGAGCTATCGCGCGCTCGACCTCGCCGATGGCCTCATCGTGCCGTCGTGTGTAAAGCTTGGCCGATGCCAGCGCCCAGTGCGCCCAGGGATCGCTGTCATCCAGCGTTACCGCTCGCGTTGCTGCCTCTTCCGCTTGCGCCATCGAGTCCGACGCACCCCACCTGTTGAGGTAATCGAGCCCGTGCGTGAGGGCTAGGAAAGCGTGGGCAGAGGCAAATTTCGGGTCCAGTTCGATGGCCCGCTGCAAGAGCTCGCGGGCCGCGACGTTCGTGTCCTTCGTCAGCCGGTGCCACAGCTCCCGGCCCCGCAGGAAACAGTCATACGCCTCCGGGTTGCGCTGGTGTTCGGGCGCCAGCCGCAGACGTTCATCGTCGGTCAGATTGAGCGCCAGCGCACCGACGATGTGCTGCGTCACGTCATCCTGCACGGCGAATATGTCGGTCAGATCGCGATCGAACCGCTCCGCCCAAAGATGGCCGCCTGAAATTGCATCGATGAGCTGCGCGGTGATGCGTACCTTGTTCCCCGACTTGCGTACGCTGCCTTCAAGGACATACCGCACGCCGAGCTTCGTGCCGACGTCCTGCACATGGACGTTCTGGCCCTTGAAGATGAACGACGAATTGCGAGCGATGACGAAGAGCTGTGACAGTTTGGACAGCGCCGTGATGATGTCTTCGGAGATGCCGTCGGCGAAGTAGTCCTGTTCGGCATCACCGCTCATATTGGCGAACGGCAGCACGGCGATCGACAGTTTCGGCGGCGTTGCCGCAGCCGGAGGGCTCGTCGGGGTTTGCGAGGTCGCGGCCACCTTGGCCCCGGCGCCGACTTGCAGCGAATACACTCGGATCGGCTCGGCGATGTTCTTGAGCTGTGTGCTGCCGAGATCGCTGACCGAGAGGTCAAGCCTGGCCTTGACCTGGCGATAGGCATCCTCGGACAGGCAGATGGCGCCGGGCGCCGCAACGCCCTCCAGACGCGAGGCGATGTTGACGCCGTCACCCATCAGGTCGCCATCGCTCTCTTCGACCACGTCGCCCAGATGGATGCCTATCCTGAACTCGATGCGGCGCTCCTGCGGTACGCCGGCATTGCGCTCAACCATACCGTTTTGAATCTCAACGGCGCAGCGCACGGCATCGACCACACTGCGAAACTCAACCAGCGCCCCATCTCCGGTACGCTTGATAACCCGCCCGTGGTGCACTGCAATGATCGGATCGATCAGGTCGCTGCGCAGGGCCCGCAACCTCGCCAAAGTACGATCTTCGTCCGCGCTCGCGAGCCGGCTGTACCCGACCACATCTGCAGCCAGGATTGCGGCCAGCTTACGGTTCTCGCTCATGGGTCGCCTCCTCATCTCCATCATAGCAGGAAGACGGCGGGACGAGGGAATTTTCGCAAATCACGGCCACGCGGCCGCCCGTATCGGCAGTGCTCCACCGCCGAACCCAGACCGATGCCCATTTGCGCTGCCGCTTGCCGGTTGACGACTATCGGTTCATCCTTGTGAATACCCCGGCCGTGACGAGCGTGGCGAGATCACGCGTCATGGCCCAAGGTCAAAGAGATAGAGCATGATGTCGTCCGAAAACCGCTTCACACTCTTCGGCATCATGCTCTGGTGAGGTGTCCATGAACTGCTCGGGCTGCGGTTTCGAGATCGAGGGCGGTTACGCCTTCTGTCCGAAGTGTGGCCGCCGCCAGCCCGTGCCATGCGCCAGTTGCGGCTACGCCTGCGCACCTGATTTCGAGTTCTGTCCTAAATGTGGGGCAAGCGTCGGTGCGTCCGCAAAAGCTGCCGAACGGCCTGCTCCGACACCAAGCCGCACCATTGCGCAGCCCTCTCGAGCTCCATCGCCGAACATCGAAAGCGAAGAGGGGCCGCATTCCGTCTCCGACGCCGATCGACGAACGGTAACGGTGCTGTTCGCCGATCTCTGCGGCTTCACGACACTCAGCGAGCAGCTCGACCCCGAGGTCATGCAGGCGCTGCAGAACGAACTGTTCAAGGAATTGACGGCGGCCGTGCAAGGCTTTGGTGGTTTCGTCGACAAATTCATCGGCGACGCTCTGCTCGCCTTATTCGGTGCGCCGGTCGCGCATGAGGACGATCCGGAACGTGCGCTTCGAGCCGCTCTCGACATGATCGCCCGGACGGCGCGGCTCGGTGAAAGCACCCGCCACTCCGGCTCGCCGCTGCTGCTCCACATAGGCATAAACACGGGTCCGGTCGTTACTGGCGGATTGGGCATCGGCACCGCCAAATCCTATTCGGTGACCGGCGACACGGTGAATACGGCGCAACGCCTGCAATCGCTGGCTGCACCGGGTGAGGTGCTGGTGGGCGAACTCACGCACAGGCTGACCCGGCATGCCTTCTCGTACGAGTCGCTGGGCGATGTCGTCTTTCGCGGCAAGGCTGGCAGTGTGCTCGTCCACCGACTGGATGCACCGCTTGCGGCGCCGCGTGCAGCGCGCGGGCTCGAGGCGCTCGGCCTCAGTGCGCCCATAATAGGTCGTGATGCGGAGCTCAACAGAATGCTGGCGAGCCTTGACTTGGCGTGCGGCGGCTCGGCCCAGCTTGTCCGCCTCGTCGGCGAAGCCGGTATCGGGAAGTCGCGGTTGGTGAAGGAGTTCGTCGCCCGCGTCGGCGACGAGGATCGTTTTCGCAACGTCGCCGTGCGGCAGGCCACGTGCTCACCGCTGGGTGAACAATCATTTGGCGCCCTGGGTGCAGTGGTGCGCAGCGCTGCCGGGATGATGCAAAACGACAATGGGGACGAAATGCGGGGCAAGCTCGCAGCCTTGCTTGCCGATCTCGGCCTGCAGGGCGAGGAGGCGAAGCGGCTGATGCCTTTGCTCTACCATGCGCTTGGCCTCGGCGACCCCGATGCCACCTTGCAGCATGTCGAGCCCGAGCAGCTGCGGCGGCAAATTCTCTACGCGGTCCGCACAATCATGGAACGGCGGCTTGCGTTGTCGCCGCTGTTGATTGTCGTCGAAGACCTGCACTGGGCCGACTCCGTCTCGCTCGAGGCACTGCGTTTCGTGATGGACAGACTGGAACGCACGCGGCTGATGTTGCTGGTCACGCATCGTCCGGCGTCGGACAACGACCAACTCGACTCAAGTCGGGTCAGCCACACAGCGCTCAGGCTTTCGCCGCTCGACAGCGATGACGGACGCCGCCTGGTGGCGGCGCTTTTCGGCGAGAGCTGGGTAAACGCCGCAGGAGGGCTTCTCGACCAGATCCTCGAGCGCGCGGGCGGCAACCCGCTTTTCTTGGAGGAGATCGTTCGCGGCCTTATCGATCGCGGTGTATTGGTGCGCGAGGGCCAGCAATGGCGGACCGTGGCAGGCGAAGTCGCAACCGGCATCCCCGCCACGATCCAGGCAATGTTGCTTGCTCGCGTCGACCGGCTGCCGCAAGAGGTGCGCCGGTTGGCCCAGGAAGCCGCGGTAATCGGCCCGCGCTTCGATGCCACGCTTCTGAAAGCCGTGGCAGCCGACCCCGGCCGACTGGAAGCGGGCTGCGAACTGCTTTGCGATGCGGAAATCATCGAGGAAGTTGCCGGATCAGGCTCGGTCTCGTCGCAAAGCTACCGCTTTACGCAAACATTGCTGCAGGACGTGATCTACCAGAATCTGCTCCTGCAACGCCGGACCGACATCCACCGCCGGGTAGGTGCCGCCCTGGAGCAACTGTGCGGCGACAAGCCGGAACGGTTCGAGGATCTGGCCGTGCTCGGTCATCATTTCGCTCAGAGCGCCGAGCGGGAGAGGGGCGCGCATTACCTGCAGGCGGCGGGAGATCGCGCTCGCATGATATACGCCAATGACGACGCCCTTCGTTTCTACGAGCGAGCACTGACTGCGTTGGGCGCGATCGGGCAAACACCGCTCAAACTGGCAATTGCAGAGCGCATTGCCGATTTGAGCGGCCCGGCAGGCCGCCGCGAGATTGCACACCGCCACTACGAGGCGGTGCTGCAGGCCTATCGCGAGTCAGCCGATCGTGTCGCGGCGGCGCGCGTTTTGCGCAAGATCGGTCGGCTGTTTTGGGACGTGGGCAAGCGGGACGACGCGGAATCGCGCTACGCTGAAGCGGCAGCGCTCCTCGATGGAGCGGATGCCCCGATCGAGCAGGCGCATCTCTGGCAAGAACGTGGCCGACAGGCGTTCCGCAGCGGAGATCACACTCTCGCGGCAAAATGGGCAGACGCGGCGCTGGATTGCGTACGCTCTCTGACAACGGAACATGTCTCCGATGATGCCACCCTCGTGACCGCCGAGGCACTTAATACCAAGGCTGTTGCGCTGGCTCGCCTTGGGCGAAACCATGAAGCCGTGCGTGAGGTTGAGCGCAGCATTGAATTGGCCGAAGCCGCCGGTCTGCTGGGCGCGGCCTGCCGCGGCTACACCAATCTCGGGGTGCTCTACACGACCATCGATCCGGCGAAGGCGATGGAGGTCTGTCGGCGCGGTCTTGAAGTGGCGCGCCGTATTGGCGATTTGGGTTTCCAGGCGCGCCTCCTCGCCAATCTGGCGGTAGCTTGTTGTACTTTCACGGATCGCTGTCCAACGGAGGGCGTGCCTGCTGCCGAGAAGGCCATCGAGATTGACCGGGCGCTCGACCAGCGCGAGCACCTGCCAGTGCCGTTGATCGTGCTTGGGCAGATCCACCAGTGCAACGGCCATCCGGAACTGGCGATCGGCTTGTTCCACGAAGCACTGGAGGTAGCCCGCGAAACGGGCGAGCCCCAACTGCTGTTTCCGTGCTATGATGGACTCGCAACGCTTAATCTCGACCTCGACAATCTGGCCGAGGCCGAACGCTACTTTTCCCTGGCGCAGGGTATATGCGCCCAGCACGGGCTCGACCCGGAAGCGCTTGTGGTGCTGCCTTTTCTCGACTAGCCGGGATAGGGGGTTGGACATGTCCGCGCCTAGTGGATTGATACCGCTTCAACCGGGCGACCGGGCGCCGAACCTGATACTCGACGCCATTACCCAGGAAGGCAAGATTGCGCTTGACGACTTTCGCGGGCAAAAACCGGTGCTGGTCGGCCTGTTTCGAGGTCTGCATTGTGCGTTTTGCCGGCGCCACATCGCCGCTCAGGCGCGTCTCGATCCGGAGCTGCGCGAAAAGGGCGTGGAGAGCCTGACGGTGGTCAACACGCCGATCGAACGGGCGCGGCTCTATTTCCGCTACCATCCAATGCCGAACCTGCTTGCGGCGTCGGACCCGGAACGCGCTTCACATCGTGCTTTTGGACTGCCCAATCTCGAATTCACCGAGAACGAGACGAACTGGCCGTACAAGGTCGCGATGGCAGCGGCACAGGACATGCGGGTCGACATACCTGGCGAATTGCCCGGTCCCATGGATCCGATGACAGCCGCCGCAATCCTCGACAAGAAGGACCACTACGAACTGACCGAAGCCGACGAGCAGATGATGGCCACGGGACACGGACAACTGGTTGGTCAGTTCCTGCTGGACCGGCAGGGGATCGTCCGCTGGAGCTTCACGGAGGTCCCGGAGGGTGGGCGATACATGTTTGGCGCCCCAAACCCGAAGGAGCTGATGTCAGCCGTGTCGCAAGTCGCCCAATAATGAACTGACAAGTTCACCGTTTATCCGAGCACGGCCTCGACAGTGGCGACAAAGTCATCGAGCGAGCGGTCGCCGCGAATCTCGATGCGCGGAAGGTCGATGAGATCGCTATCGAGGTCCGCCGGCCCGTGCCTGCGGCCGAAGCCTACTCGATAGCCGCACTCCCTGGCCAGCCGGCCAAGCCGCTCGTCGGTGACGGAGAAGGGTGCCGCGAACGCCCTGGTTGGCCGGCCGGTCCAGCGTTCGATGAACAGACGAGAGCGCAGGAGCTCGGCGGCCAGGTCAGCGCTCGACAGACCATCGATGGCGCGATGCGTCGCCATGTGGCTGCCGAAGAAGGCGCCTTCGGCAGCGAGGCGTCGCACCGTCCCGGCGCCCATAAGCGGCGTCGGCGGACCGATGTCGGTGTCCCACTTTGCACTTTCGCCCACCAGGTCCGTCACCAGGAACACTTCCGCGTTCAGGTCGTTGGCGCGCAAGATCGGCCAGGCATGGTCGGCGAAGTTCTGGAAGCCGTCATCGAAAGTGATGAGCACCGGGCGGCCGACGAAAGGCTGACGGTTGGCGATGGATGCTTCCAGCTGCTCGGAGCCAATGGCGTGAAAGCCATTGGCGCGCAGCCATCCCATCTGGCTGGCGAATGCGGCGGGCGTGAGCCGAAAGCGAGCGAGCGCGGCCGGACCTTCATCGGCAACGCCGTGATACATGAGGACAGGGATATGCTGGCGCTGCTCGTTACGTGCGACGTCGCGGCGCAAGGCTCGCGCCCCACCCCAGACGATATTTCGCGCGACGCCGATTTCGATGGGCGCGCGGATCGGCACATGATCGATCACCGGGTCCGTCGCCACATCGCCCGGCGACAGGCGGCGGAAGCGGTCTATGCGGTAGAGTTCGGTCTGGATCGATTGCTCGAGCACCAGGCCTTCGGTCGCTGCCAGCGTCTCGGAGATCGCCTGGGCACCGAATGTGTTCCAGTCGAAGCCCGTCTTTTCGACATTGTCACGCAACACGAATGCGTGTGCGCTGATGAAGCTGCCGCCAGGCGCCAACGCCTCGGCGAATTTCCTGGCGATGCGCCGTAGCTCGGCGAGATCATCGAGGTAGTAGAGTACTTCCGAACAGACGATCAGATCCATCTCACCCGGCAGCGTGTCGGCAGCGAAATCGAGTACGCCGAACTCGACATTCGGCTGATCGTTGCATCGGGCGCGGGCTCGCCCGACGGCTATGGCGGAAATGTCGGTTGCGGTCAAATGGCCGACGCGAGGCGCCAGCTGCCGCGTGAAGTGGCCCTCCGCGCAGGCCAACTCGAGCGCCCGCCCGATGGGACCGGGAGGCAGGATTTCGAGCTGGCGCTCGTATTTTTCCTGCTCATAGGACGAACCGTAGTTCCACGGATCCTCGGTCGCGAAATAGCTGTTCCAGAACGCCGTGCGATCCTTGTCGTGCTTGTCCGCGACCCGTGCGCGGCGCGGCGCAACAGGCTCTGACGGTTCAGCGCTCGACCGAACCAGGTCATGCGCCTGTGCGGCCAATTGCGCGAGTTTGCCGAAGTGGCTGTCCGGATCGGGCTCGCTTCCCGCCATGGCAAACGATGCCTCGGCTGCAGGCGTGTTTGACGTGGTCGCGCCGGCGCCCTTTTGCGGTGCAGGCGATCCTCCCGCAAGCCGCTCAGCAGGCACTACATCCAGGATCAATTCAATCCAATGATCGCTTGTCACCGTCCCGAGTGCACCGAACTGCACTACAGCCTCGATCCGGCCATCCAGCATCAGATGGGCATAGATCTGATCGATGCCTTCCGGCAGTTCGGTCGCGGTCGGATTGCGAGCGTCGACGCGAATTCCGAGCGTTCGCGCCAGCCTGCGCGGCGTGGCAAGATCGTCGGGTTCGAGAAGCATTTGCTCAAGCTGGTACTGGACGCGGCGAGCTGCTGCGGGATTGTCCCAGATCTTGCCGAGTTCGATGATCAACGCGGTGGTTGCGCTGCCGAACCTCGCCCATCCGGCAGCCAATTGCGCCGGCACCGACAGGCTTCCTGCCATGAGGCCATCGAAGATTACCTTGGCAATCTCATGCGCCCACTTGCGTCCCGCCGGGAGCGCGCGCAGGGGCTGCGGGTCGATCGAGCGCGAGCCTGAGCCGCATTCGGACGCGGCGTTCCGCAACGCCAGCCAAGCAAGCGCTTCGGATGCGGTGCCGCCGTTCGCCGAACTGGAAACCAAGGGATTATTCGCCACGCCGTACTACCCGCGCCTGGTTTTGAGGGAGAACAAGTGTCCCGCAACGCGCTTACATCGCCGGTCTGGAAAAAGCAAAAGGCGCCCCGAAAGGCGCCTCTTCATCGCTTGATTCCCCTAGAGGAAACTGGAGCGGGTGAAGCGATTCGAACGCTCGACCCCAACCTTGGCAAGGTTGTGCTCTACCCCTGAGCTACACCCGCTCACACGGCCCTCGGGGCCGCAAGCCGGGCCTATATGGCTGAAGAGCGCGGCGATTGCAACAGGGAAATGACGGGCTTTTTAGCCGCGCCAAATTCGCCTGGCCGAACCTTGTCGGCCACGCGGGTGGTTCATCGACTTCCCGCATGACGGTCTTGTCTCGGCGGCACCATTGGCCGTAAACGGCTTTGCCGCGCGCCGATACAGGGGAAGACCACCAATGCCGAAGACCGAAGCCGAGCTTCTCGCCTTTCTTGCCAATCTCGGCATAGACGTGTCGACCGTGCGTCATCCGCCGCTCTATACGGTGGCCGATTCGCAGTCGCTGCGCGGCGAGATACCGGCCGGGCACACGAAAAATCTGTTTCTCAAGGACAAGAAGGACAATTTCTTCCTGGTCAGCGTCGGCGAGGAGGCGGTCGTCGACCTGAAGCAGATCCACACGATCATCGGCGCCGCCGGCCGGGTGTCGTTCGGCAAGCCGGAGATGCTGATGGAGCTGCTCGGTGTCATTCCGGGCGCGGTCACCGTGTTCGGGCTGATCAACGACACCGAAAGACGGGTCAAGGTGGTGCTCGACCAGGATTTGATAGCACATGCGACAGTCAACGCGCATCCGCTGACCAATGAGGCGACGACGTCGATCGCGTCCGCCGACCTCATCAAATTCGTCGAGGCAACCGGACATGATGCTGCTATCTTGAAAGTCTCGGCTTGATCGCCACATGGATGGCGAAAACTGATCTCTAGTTAAGGACGTCGCGCTGCTCCGCGGGGCGCGATCGGAAGGGCGACGACATGAGCGACAACAACAATCCGTTTGGCGGCCAATTCGGCGGCAATTCTGGCCAGTACACCACGTCCGTGCAATATGGCGGCGCCGAGCCGGCCAAGTCGGCACTTGGCTCGACACCCGGCGCAGCACCTGCCGCTGGCGAGCTGATCAAGGACACCACGACCGCCACTTTCGCCGCCGACGTCATCCAGGAATCGCGCAAACAGCCGGTACTGGTCGATTTCTGGGCGCCGTGGTGCGGGCCCTGCAAGCAGCTCACGCCGCTTCTGGAAAAGGCGATCAAGGCCGCCGGCGGCAAGGTCAAGCTGGTCAAAATGAACATTGACGATCATCCCTCGATCGCCGGCCAGCTCGGCATCCAATCGATCCCGGCGGTCATCGCCTTCAAGGACGGCCAGCCTGTCGACGGCTTCATGGGCGCCATCCCCGAGAGCCAGATTGCCGAGTTCATCACCAAGGTCGGCGGCAAGGGCAATGGCGCGCCGCCGGTGGCCGAAGCACTGGCCGCGGCGGCGGAAGCGCATGCGGCGGGCGATGCGCAGACCGCAGCCGACATTTACGACGCCATCCTGGCGCAAGCGCCGGAGACGATCGAGGCGATTGCCGGGCTGGGCGAGCTTCTGTTCGAGGCCGGCGACAGCGACGGCGCCGAGGCGCTGCTGGCAACGGCGCCGGAGGCCAAGAAAAATGCGCCGGCACTTGCCGCGCTGCGTGCCAAGATGACGCTGGCTGCAGAAGCGGCAGCACTTGGCAATCCAGCTGAATTCGAGCAGCGACTGGCCGCCAATCCCGGCGACCACCAGGCGCGTTTCGACCTCGCCATGATCCAGAACGCCAGGGGCGAGCGCCATGCGGCGGCCGACAATCTTCTGGCGATTATAAAAGCCGACCGGACGTGGAACGAGGACGGCGCCAGGGCGCAGCTGCTGAAACTGTTCGAGGCCTGGGGCATGACCGACGAGGCGACGCTGGCGGCACGGCGCAAATTGTCGTCGCTGCTGTTTTCCTGAGCCGTTTGCCGGCCAAATTGCCGGGGCGTGGCTGTCGGGCCTTGCGGTCGGCGGCCGCCGCGCCAGATTAGGCCGATAACATCGCGCCCGAAGCGGGTCGGAGGAGTGAAGGTGCAGGTCGGAAACGCATTTTACCGGGTCGGCAAGGATCTGCCGGCAACCATTCCGGTGTTTCCGCTTGCCGGCGCGCTGCTGCTGCCGGGCGGGCGCATGCCGCTCAACATCTTCGAGCCGCGCTATCTGCAGATGGTGGATGAGGCGATCGCCGGCGCGCGGCTGATCGGCATCGTCCAGCCCAGCCTCAATGGCGCGTTGCGCGCCGACGGGGAGCCGGAACTGTGCAATGTCGGCTGCGCCGGGCGCATCATCTCGATGGCCGAGAGCGGCGACGGCCGCTATCTGGTTTCGCTGCAGGGCGTCTGCCGTTTCCGCATCACCAGCGAATTGCCGGTGAAGACGCCTTTCCGGCAATGCAAGCTGGCGCCGTTCCTCACCGATCTTGCCGAAGACCAGGCGGCAAGCGAGGTCGACCGGCCGGCGCTGTTGAAAGCGTTTCGCGCTTATCTGCAGGCCAACGATCTCGAAGCCGATTGGGAAAGCGTCAGCCGCGCCGAGAACACCATGCTGGTCAATGCGCTGTCGATGATGGCGCCCTACGGACCGGCCGAGAAACAGGCGCTGCTGGAGGCGCCCGACCTGAAAGCCCGCGCGGAGACGCTGATCGCGATCACCGAAATGGCGCTGGCGCGCGAGAATGAGGACTTTGGTTCCAGCCTGCAATAGGGGCTGAGCCGATGGCTGAAGGGGGATCCAATGGCTGCGGATGGGCGTGACGGCAAGTCGGTCAATGTCGATCCAAAATTGCTGGAGCTGCTGGCCTGCCCGCTGACCAAGGGGCCGCTGGCCTGGGACCCGGTGCGCGGCGAGTTGATCTCGCGGCTTGCCAAGCTCGCTTATCCCGTGCGCGACGGCATCCCGATCATGCTGCCCTCGGAGGCGCGGACTATTTCGGCGGAAGACGTGCTGTCGCCGCCGCGATTGGGTGGGCCGGGCTGAATCAGAGCGTCGCTGAAGTTTGCTGAAGGCTGGCGGGACAGCGCCCTGAAGTCCTGCCGGACATCTCCCCCACAAGGAGGGAGATTGCTTGTCGCTCCCGCTTCGCCAGTCTTTATTGTTGAAAAATTGGCTGGATGGCGAAGCCGCCGATCTCCCCCAAGTGTGGGGAGATGCCCGGCAGGGCAGAGCAGGGCGCGAAGGATCATCGTCGCTTCGCATTCGATGAATAAGCTGCGCCTACTGAAAATTCCGCCCCTTGGGCATGACCCTTTCAGCTTTGTCCGAGAGGGTGGCAATGTCGGGCCGGGCAGCCGGCGTCATCTCTTCCAGCAGCACCGTCAGCCACGGCGTCAAATCCTCGATCTTTTCGGCGACGATGTGGATGACGTCGGATTCCGACTGCAGCTTGCCGGTGACCTTGACGAAGCGCGCGCCCATGACGATGGGCCGGAAACGGGTAAAGGTCCGCTCCCAGAAAATGACGTTGGCGACGGCCTTGTCGTCTTCCAGCGTCAGGAAGATCGCATTGCCCTTGCCGGGCCGCTGCCGCACCAGCACCAGGCCGGCGACCGAGACCCGCCTGCCGTCGCGCACCGAGCCGAGATTGGCATTGGGAATGACGCCGGCGCGGTCGAGCCGCTCGCGCAGGAAGGCGACCGGATGCGCCTTCAGCGACAGGCCGAGCGCGCGGTAGTCGTGGATGACGTGCTCGCCGAGCGGCATTGTCGGCAGTTTTGTCTCGGGCTCGAGTTCGCGCAGCCGGATCGCCGGCTGGTCGAACAGCGGCAGACGTTCGGCGGCGCTCTTGCCATCCAGCGCGCGCACCGCCCACAAGGCTTCACGACGATCGAGGCCGAGCGAGCGGAAGGCGTCAGCCTGCGCCAGTCTTTCGATTTCGCCGACATTGAGGCCCGAGCGCAGCCACACATCCCTGACGCTTGTATAGCCGGCGCCGCGCCGCGCGGTGAAAGCTTCCATACGCTTCTCGGCCAAGCCCTTGATCTGACGGAAGCCAAGCCGGACGGCGTACCGGGTCTTGATGACACCGCGCATTTCGGCATGGCGCCCCAGGATGCGGCCTGGATCGAATTGGGCTTTCTCCAGGGTGCAGTCCCAGTCGGAAAAATTGACATCGACGTCGCGGATATCGACGCCATGGTCGCGCGCGTCGCGCACCAGCTGGGCCGGCTGGTAAAACCCCATCGGCTGCGAATTCAGGATCGCGGCGCAGAACACGTCGGGATAAAAGGTCTTGAACCAGCAGGAGGCATAGACGAGCAAAGCGAAGGAGGCGGCGTGGCTTTCGGGAAAGCCGTATTCGCCGAAGCCTTCGATCTGCTTGAAGCAGCGCTCGGCGAAGTCCTTGGTGTATCCCTTGCCGACCATGCCGTCGATCATGCGCTGGCGGTAATTGCCGATGGTGCCGGTGCGCTTGAAGGTGGCCATGGCGCGGCGTAGTTCGTCGGCTTCGCCGGGTTTGAAACCACCGGCGACGATTGCAATATTCATCGCCTGTTCCTGAAACAGCGGCACGCCGAGTGTCTTCTTGAGAATAGCCTCCAGCTCTGGCTTTTGATATTCAGCCGCTTCCTTGCCCTGCCGACGGCGCAGATAGGGGTGCACCATGTCGCCCTGGATCGGGCCGGGCCGCACGATCGCCACCTCGATGACCAGGTCGTAGAATTCGCGCGGGCGTAGACGCGGCAGCATCGACATCTGCGCGCGCGATTCGATCTGGAAGACGCCGAGCGTGTCGGCGCGGCAGATCATGTCGTACACGTCGTTCTCTTCCGGCGGCAGGGTGGCCAGCACATAGGGTCGGCCGTAATCATCCCGAGCCTTCGGATAATGGTCGGTGAGCAAGGTGAAGGCGCGCTTCAGGCAGGTCAGCATGCCAAGCGCCAGAATATCGACCTTCAGGATCTTCACCGCGTCGAGATCGTCCTTATCCCACTCGACCATCTTGCGCTCGTCCATTGCCGTCTTGACGATGGGGACGATCTCGTCGAGCCGGTCGCGGGTAATGACGAAGCCGCCGACATGCTGCGACAGATGCCGGGGAAAGCCCATGATCTCGTTGGCGTGGGCGATCACGTGACGGGTCGAGGTCTCGTTGCGGTCGAGGCCGCCGGCATGCGCCTCCTTCTCGCCGAGCTCCGAGGTCGACCAGCCCCAGATCGAACTGGAGAGCGCAATGCGGACATCGTCCGATAGGCCCATGGCCTTGGCCACCTCGCGCAGCGCCGAGCGGCCGCGATAGCTGATGACGGCGGCAGCCAGCGCGGTGCGCTTGGCGCTGTATTTGGAGTAGATGTACTGGATCACCTCCTCACGCCGCTCATGCTCGAAATCGACGTCGATGTCGGGCGGCTCGTTGCGCTCCTCGGAAATGAAGCGCTCGAACAACGTGTCGATGCGCTCGGGGCCGACCTCGGTGATGCCGATGCAGTAGCAGACGATCGAGTTGGCGGCCGAGCCTCTGCCCTGGCACAGAATGCCCTCATTGCGGGCGAACTGGACGATGTCGTAAACGGTCAGGAAATAGCGCGCATAATTCAGACGCTCGATCAGAGCGAGCTCCTCACTGATGCGCTGCAAGACGGAAGCGGGGACGCCCGCCGGATAGCGCGTGGCGGCCCCCTCCCTGGCCAGACGCTCTAGCTCGGCCTGCGGCCCAAGCCCTGATTGCGTCGGCTCGTCGGGATAATTGTACTGGAGGTCGCTGAGCGAGAAGGTCAGTTCGCCGGCAAAGCGCAGCGTCTCGGCCAGCGCCGGTGGATGGCGGCGGAAGAGACGGGCCATTTCCAGCGGCGGCTTCAGATGGCGCTCGGCGTTGGCCGTCAGCTCCAGCCCGACCTCGGCGACCGGCAAATTGAGGCGGATGGCGGTGAGCACATCTTGCAGCGAGCGGCGCTCGGCGCTGTGATAAAGCACGTCGTTGGTCGCCATCAGCGGCACGCCGGCGATGTCCGCCATGCCCGCCGCCTGCTCGATGCGGAAACGGTCATTGCCGCGATAATCCGGCGCCATGCCTAGCCGCAAATTAGCGCCGAAACGGTCTTTCAGTTGACGGACCAATGCCAGGGGATCGTCGGCATTCGCCGAGAGGTCCGGCAGCACCGCCAGCGACAGCAGGTCGCCCCATTCGAGCAGGTCGCTGCGCTGGAGAAGGGTCGCGCCCTTCTCGTTTTCATCGCGCAAATTGGCTTGCGTCAGCATGCGGCAGAGATGGCCCCAGCCCTTGCGGTTCTGCGGATAGGCGAGAATGTCCGGCGTGCCGTCGCCGAACACCAGGCGGCAACCGGGGTGATAGGCGAGCTTCTCGACCTTGGCCTGCTGCCAGGCGCGCACGACGCCGGCCACCGTGTTGCGGTCTGCCAGTCCGATCGAGGAAAAGCCGAGGAATTTGGCCGCCACCACCAGCTCCTCCGGCTTGGAGGCGCCGCGCAGGAAGGAGAAGTTCGACTGGATGCCGAATTCCGCATAGGGGATGACGGTCAGCGCGTTCATGCGAAGACCCCATGCATGAACCAGCGCGGCGGCACCTGCGGGTTGCCATAGAGGCCTTGCCGGTAGAGCCAGTAGCGGCGGCCGTCGGCATCCTCGATCCGGAAATAGTCACGCGTCGATGTGAGCGGATCGCTTGACGTTTCACGCCACCATTCCGGCGCGATGCGTTCCGGCCCCTCGGCGCGCGCGACCCGGTAGAGCGCGCGGCGCCAGCGGAAATTCATCGGCGGACCCTCAGGCATTTCGGTGGCCGGCACCTCGATCGGCTCGGGCGAACGGAACAGCCGGATCGGCCGTTCCGGCGGGAAGATGGTTGCGCGCGGCGCGTCTTTCGAGCCCGGCTTCCTGAGCGGTGTTTTGCGTTGTGGCGCTTCCGAGAACGGGATGGTGGCGATGGCGCGCTCCGGCAGATGGCTCTCGAGGGCGACCGGTTTCAGCACCGCACTGTCGCCGAGCCTGGCGCGGATGCGGTCGGCAAAGAGTGCCATGTCGGCGCCGTCATCCTCGGTCTCGCCGGTCAAATCGGCCTGCTGCATGTCGAAGCCGGCGGCCGCCAGCACCGAAAGCCGCACCAGGTCGAAGCCGTAGCCGGCATCGATGTCCTGTTCGAGCGCGGCCAGCCGCTCATGGAACAGGCGCTGGATAAGCTTGGGTTCGCGCAACGGTCGCGAGGTACCGACAGCGATGCGGCTGACGGCGCCGTCGACGCGAAACAAAAGCAGCGCCAGCATCCTTGCGCCCTCGCCGCGGCGTTCGAGATCGGCCTTCAGCGTCACCGCCAGCAAGAGCACCAGCCGTTCGATCTCGGCGGTCAGCACGACCGGCTCGGCCAGGTGGCGTTCGACCGAAAGCGGGGCCACGGGCAGGCGCGGCGATACCGCCTCGTCGAGACGGCCGAGCGCCTGGTCGAGCCGCAACAGCAAGGTCGCGCCGAAGCGACGGGCGAGCGGCGCGCGCGGCGCTGCCATGATCGCGCCGGCGGTCCGCAGGCCGACGCTTTCCAAGCTGGCGCGGATATCGGCTTCGATGCGCAGTGCCGCCAGCGGCAAGGGGGCGAGCAGCGCTTCCTCCTCGCCGGAGACAACGATGCGGTTGCCGCAGAAGCGCGCCGCCGCCCAGGCTGCACCCGGCGTCGCGGCCAACCCGGCGCGGACATCGAAACCCTGCTGGAAAAACCGCGCAAGGATGTCGTCCAGCATGGCGCGCTCGCCGCCGAACAGATGCGTGCAGCCGGTGACGTCGAGATAAAGGCCATCAGTACCGTCGAGCGCCACCAGCGGCGTATAGCGATCGCACCAGTCGGCGAGGCCTTCGAGCAGCCGGCGATCGGCGTCCGGATCGGCCTCGACGATGTCGATCGAGGGATGCATGGCGCGCGCATCGGCAATGCCCATGCCAGGCTTCAGATGCAGCGCCTCAGCCCGCTCGTCGAGGGCCGATATGCGCTGGGCGTTGCGGTCGCGATGGCTGATCACGAGCGGTGGGTGAGATGGCGGCAGATGATCCGAAGGCCGGGAACGCCACGACCGTCCCAGGCGCTGGCGCAGGATCCGTTCTGCCGCCAGATGCGGGAACCACAGCGACAGAATTCTCTGCCCGTTTTTCGCGGGGCTTTCTTTCTTCGAATGCGTGTTCATCGGGATTCCACTCCAGTGTGAATTGTCCAGGCAGAGCGGTGCGGCTCTTGCCGATGCTGACGGTGAAGGCAGGCCGGCCGATCGAGCCGGCGAGCGACCCGGCGATCGTCCGGCGGCTCGCCGCTGGTGCAGCCGACACGATGAGGCGCACCGGGGCGGCGGTCGGCTCGGCTTCGCCGGCCTGGCGCAGCAGGAACACCGGCCGGCCGGCGTTTTGGGCGCGCGCGTGCAGCCGGCGCGTCGCGGTGAGGTCGAGCCGCTGCGGGCTGCCACGGATTTCGAGGATGATTGCGGCGAGCGCCGTCATCTTCGCGGCCTCCTCGGCTACCCACAGCGCATCGGTGAGTTTCGGCGCCTCGGAAAACAGCAATTGCTCCGGTGCGATACCGAAAATGCCCTGCAATCCCCTGGCATAGGGAAAGCCGGCCTCGCGAAAAATCTCCGATGTGCCGATCCACAGCACGGGCAAGGGCTGGCCCTTGAGGATCAGGCTGACAAGCGACAGCACAAAGCCGGCGACGGCCCCGGCATTGCGGGTCTCAAGGCCATGGATTTCGCTCAAGGCGGCTTTCGGAAGGCCGCCGCTGAGGGCCGCATCGAGGCGCTCGACGCCGGTGGCCAGGAAAGCATCCGGCGAAGCCACGGCAAGCCCGCGCCGGATGATGGTGACATCGGCATCGGGTTCAGGCGCGGCGTCGAGACCGCCGCCAGGACCCGCGCGCAGCCCCTCGCCAGCCGGCGCGGCCAGGCGCTCGGGCAGCGTTCCCTCGATCTTCGCGATCTGGCGGCGCAGGGCAAAAACAGTCTCCCGCGCCACGGCTGATGTCGCCATGACGGTCAATTTCTCTCACAACTGTTCCTGTTATGTTCCTATAGATTCCAGAGGGTGCCGGAAGAGTCAAGCGGAGTCAGAAGGAATTTATTCCTTGATCAAAGGTGGCGAGGCCAACCTTGGACTTTGGTCGCAGCCATTCGGCGCAAAGAAACAGTCATTGGCCAGGTACCCGTCCATTTGCCGAGTCCGGAGGGAAAGCCTATATGCCGGCATCAAAGGACAAAGCATGGCCCGCATCTACAAGACCCGCACCTGGCACGATGAACTCTCGCCTTCGATCGAGGAGATCGAGTTTCTGGCGCTGGAGGCGTACGCACATCTGCCCGACGATTTTCGCAAGCTGACCGGCGAGATCGTCATCATGATCGCCGAATTCCCGACCGACGAGATCATGGACGATCTGTCGCTGGAGACGCCGTTCGACCTGCTCGGCCTGTTCGAGGGCCGCGGCATCGCCGAGCGCTGGAACCCGCAGACCGGCGAAGGCCCGAACCGCATCACCCTCTACCGCCGCGCCATCCTCGACTACTGGGCCGAGAACGAAGAGACGCTGGGCGACATCGTCACCCATGTGCTGATCCATGAGATCGGTCACCA
This sequence comes from Mesorhizobium sp. P170090, assembly GCF_057786115.1. Taxonomy (NCBI): domain Bacteria; kingdom Pseudomonadati; phylum Pseudomonadota; class Alphaproteobacteria; order Hyphomicrobiales; family Phyllobacteriaceae; genus Mesorhizobium; species Mesorhizobium sp. P170090. The sequence continues at coordinate 706,556 of NZ_JBYNWH010000001.1, read as the reverse complement.
TTTCGGCCTGTCGGACGACGATATGGAAAAGCTTGAAGAGGCGGCGGAGTAAGGCTGTGCGATATTCAGGTGGCGAGCCTGCTTGTGAAATTATACAAGTTTTGATATAAAGTCTGTATGCCGACCAAGCGACTGGAGTTTCTTGGACATTCTCTTGCCAAGCTCCGGGCTTTTCCAGAGGCGGTGCGCAAGGAAACGGGCGCTGCACAAGGTTCAACTCGGATTTGAGCCAAGCGATTGGAAGCCGATGACGACGATAGGCCTAGGCGTACGGGAAATCCGTGTCCGAGACGATGCTGGCGCGTTCCGGGTGCTTTACGTCGCCAGCATAGGTGACGCCGTCTTTGTCTTGCACGCCTTCCAGAAGAAGACGCAACAGACGGCGAAACGAGACTTGGCTCTTGCCGCATCGCGGTTCAGGCAAATTCAGTGAGACATGCTCATGGAACGTCAAAGCTTTGAAAATGTCTGGGATGCGCTGGAAGACACCCCGGCTCAGTCCGCCAACATGACTATGCGCTCCAATTTGCTGATCGCGATCGAACAGCGGGTGCGGAGTTGCGACGTTACCCAAGCCGAAGCAGCCAACCGGCTCGGGATTACCCAGCCACGCCTTAGCGATCTTCTGCGGGGCAGGATCGCGAATTTTAGTCTGGACACCTTGATCAATCTGGCCACACAGGCCGGACTTACAGTGCGTCTTGATATTGCCGAGGCAGCCTAGCGCTGTCTTAGACAGGCTGGCAAAGCTCGCCTACCAATCACTCAGCTTCGTATCCGGCCCGTATTCCTGGCCGTCGATATCCTTCACCACCGCCTGGCCGCAGCGCATCGATTTGGTCTTCTTGTCATAGGCGTAGGTCGGTGAGCCGTACAGGTGCCAGCCCTTGTTCAGCGCCGCGGTGACCTTGTGGCAGAAGGTTGAATCGTCGGGGGCGGACAGAAAGCGGTAAAGTCTCATGGGTCAGGTCCTGTCGTGAGTTCGTCTTTTCGGGGCGGATCATGCGCCGATGGCGGCGGCCTTCGCCAGCAATTTCTCGGCCTGCGCCAGGTGCAGCCGCTCGACCATCCTGCCGTTCAAAGCAATCACGCCCTTGCCGGCATTTTCCGGCAAGGCGAAGGCATCCTTCACCGCGCGCGCCTCGGCCAGAGCTTCGGGCGCGGGCGCAAAGGCTCGGTTGGCGGTTTCGATCTGGGCGGGGTGGATCAGCGTCTTGCCATCGAACCCCATGGCAGCGGCTTCCGTGCATTCGCGCGCAAACGCGTCGAGGTCGCGAAAATCGTTGGAGACGCCGTCGAGCATGTCGATGCCGCCGGCCCGCGCCGCCAGCACCATCTGCATCAGCCAAGGCACGAGGTAGCGCCGATCAGGCGTCGCCAGAATGCCGGTTTCCTTGACCAGATCGTTCGTTCCGGCAACGAAACAAGCTAGGCGCGAGGCCGGGTCGCGGCCGAGTTCGGCAATGGCGCCGATATTGAGCATGGCCTTCGGCGTCTCGATCATCGCCCAGAGCTTGACGCTGTCGGGGGCAAAATTATCGTCGAGCACGTCGCCGACTTCGAGGATATCGCGCGGCGTGGCGACCTTGGACAACAGGATGCCGTCGGGCTCGAATTTCGCCGCGGTCAGCAGGTCATCGTTGCCCCATTCGCTGGACAGCGCGTTGACGCGCACGATCATTTCGCAGCGGCGCCCATGCTGATTGGCAACTGGCCGGCTGGCGAAGATGCCGACCAGTTTGTCCCGCGCCGCAATCTTGTCGGCGGGGGCAACGGCGTCCTCGAGGTCGATGATGACGGCATCGCAGGCAAGCGTCGCGATCTTGGCCAGCGCCTTGTCATTGGAGGCGGGGACGTAAAGCACCGAGCGGCGCGGGCGGTAAGGTTCGCTTGTCATGGCCGATCTATGCCGCGTGGGGGCGGGGGAGGCAAGCGTCCGACCGGTACCTGATGACGAGCCAACTGCGAAAGCTTGCGCTGCCCCGCCCGTCCCGCAGCAGTTGCGGAAGGGGGGCCTTTCCTCTCCCCCGTCGATCGGGGGAGAGGTGTCGAGCGAAGCTCGACGGAGTGGGGGTCGACCCTTGGGCGCAACGCGAGCAATGCGCTCAGTGCCCTTCCGATGTCCGTTCGCGGCGATTGCCAGGTGGTTCCCCCACTCCGTCTCGGCTTCGCCGAGCCACCTCTCCCCCCTCCGGAGGGAGAGGAAAGGAGCCTGGCTGGGACAGCGCCAACGTCCGGAAAGATGGCGGGCAGCGCCCCGGCCGTAAGCGCAGGTCCTGCACGAAAACTGCACATCCCTGCGGAAAACCTCCTCCGCTCCGCCCCGCCGTTTCCATGCGAGCCCGCGACAACAGCGGCATGCAACAGCGAAACGCTCACCGTTGGTCCCTGCCCTATCGCCTGCGCAGCGAAAGCTGGTGGTTGGTGGATCCGCCCCGGACGGAGGCCCGCCCTTACCTGGAAGCGAGCCTGCTCCCTTTTATCCGCCCACCGGCCGAGCGGACCAAGCCCGTCAGGAAAATCCGCGCATGACATCGTTTGCAAGCTTTTCCAGCCGCTTTGGCATCGCCGTCCTGCTCGTCGCCCTGGCGGATTTTTTCTTCTATGGCCAGCCCGCCGGGATCACTGTCCTGCTGTTTGCCATCCTGATCGCCGGCGCGGTGGTCGCTGTGCATCCTGCCGCGCTGAATTCCACCCGACCCTGGCTCAAGCCGGCCGCTTTGTTCGTCGCGCTGCTGCCGCTGGCCGAGAACGTCAGCCCGCTGTCGGTGGCGATAGCTGTCGTGGCGCTGGTGGTGTTTGCGCTGTCCCTGTCCGGGCGGCTACGGCACGGCATCGCCCGCATTGCCGGCCAGGTCGCGCTGTTCCTGCTGGCGGCGCCGCTGCGCCTTATCCGTGACTTTTTCCACTGGCGCCGCACGGTGCGCCGGCTTGGCGGCCGCCGCATCCGCCTGGCGTCCATCATCGTCTGGGTCATGCCGGTGACGCTGGGCGCGGTGTTCCTGTTCTTGTTCGGCGCCGCCAATCCGGTGATCGAATACTGGCTGTCGCTGATCGACCTGATGAAGCTGCTCGATCTCATCCAACTGGCGCGGATCGTCTTCTGGCTGTTCGTGCTCGCCGGCGTCTGGGCTTTCCTGCGGCCTCGCCTGCCGCGTTTCCCGCGCCGCCTTCCACGCCGCCTTCCACCTTTGACGCCGCCTGCAGCCGTGGCCGCACCGGCCGCGACTAAACCAGCGACAACGATCGAGGCCGTCGTCTTCGGCAAGGCCGCGATCTTGCGCGCGCTGATCGTCTTCAATGCCCTGTTTGCGCTGCAGACCGGGCTCGACGCCGCCTATCTCTGGGGCGGGGCCGCCCTTCCCGACGGGTTGAGCTATGCCGCTTATGCCCATCGCGGCGCGTATCCGCTGATCGCCACCGCGCTGCTGGCCGCCGGCTTCGTGCTGGCGGCGCTGCGGCCGGGCAGCGAAACCTCAGGCGATCCGCTGATCCGCCGGCTGGTCTATGCCTGGGTGGCGCAGAACATCGTGCTGGTCATCTCGTCGATTCTCAGGCTCGATCTCTATATCGGCGTCTATGCACTGACCTACTGGCGCATCGCCGCCTTCGTCTGGATGGGGTTGGTGGCGTCAGGGCTTGCACTGATCATTGTCCGCATCGCGCTTGGAAAATCCAACGAATGGCTGCTCTCCGCCAATCTTGCGACGTTATCGGCGACGCTTTATGCCTGCTGCTTCATCAACTTCGCCGCAGCGATCGCCAATTTCAATGTCGACCATTCCCTTGAAATGACCGGCGACGGCACGCCTATCGATACCGAATATCTGCGCTCGCTCGGCGCTGCCGCCATGCCGGCGCTGGACCGCCTCTACATGCACCAATTCGGAAACCAAACCACCTGTCTGGCCGACCAAATGATGATCGACGACACTATCGCCGAGCAGAAGCAGTGGCGCGCCTGGAGCTTTCGCGGCTGGAGGCTCCTGCAGGTTCTCGACAAGAGAGGTCCGCTCGTGCTTCCTCCACCTACCCAGCCCTCGCAACCTTCAGTGCCGGACCGTTAGATCCATGCCGCATCAGATCCTGGTCGCCGACGACGATCCGCACATACGCGAGATCATCTGCTTTGCGCTGGAGAAGGCCGGCATGAAGACGCAAGCCGTGTCCGACGGCGCCGCGGCCCTGCAGGCGATCGAGCGCCGCGTGCCCGATCTCGTCGTGCTCGACATCGGCATGCCGGAGATGGACGGGCTGGAAGTCTGCCGGCGGCTGAGGCAACGCTCCGACGTGCCGGTTCTGTTCCTGTCCGCGCGCGACGAAGAAATCGATCGCATCCTCGGGCTCGAAATGGGCGGCGACGACTATGTGACGAAACCGTTCAGCCCGCGCGAGCTGGTGGCGCGCGTCAACGTCATCCTGCGCCGCGCCCGCCCGGTGGCCCCGGACCCCGCCGGTGACAAGAACTTTGCGCATGGCAAGCTCAGCCTGGTGCCGGCCAGCCACGGCGCCAGTTTCGACGGCAAGGCGCTGGCGCTGACGGCGATCGAGTTCTCGATCCTGAAGGGGTTTCTGGCGCGGCCGGCGCATGTGCTGGGCCGCGACCTGGTGGTCGCCAGCGCCTATGCCGCCAACATCCATGTCGCCGACCGTACCGTCGATAGCCACATCCGCAACATCCGCGCCAAGCTGGCGGCGGCGGGCTGTCTCGACGCCATCGAAACCGTGCATGGCGTCGGTTTCCGGCTCGGCCGATGCGGCGCCTGAGCGACGCCAAATGGATCGGCACCAAATGGCGGCCAAGGCTGGCCACGGTGGTCCTCGCCATCCTCATCATGGTGCTGGCGCTGCCGCTGGTCGGCCTGTTCTTCTTCCGGCTTTATGAAAACCAGCTGATCCGCCAGACCGAGGGCGAGTTGATCGCGCAAGGCGCCGTCATCGCCGCCATCTATGCACAGAATACCAGTGACGCCGGCATTGCCCCGGAGAAGCTTGGTGTGCCGATGCAGGCTGACAGCGGCGAAGCCAGCCGCGGCGACGACTCGCCTTACCAGCCGATCGAGCCGACACTCGATCTCGCCTCCGACTATTTGCTGCCGACCCGGCCCGCCGGCATTGTTGGCGCCACCGATCCAGCCTTCGCGGCGATCGGCGCCAGCCTGTCCGGCATTCTCGACACCACGCAGAAAACCACCCTGGCCGGCTTCCGGCTGCTTGACCCGCATGGCGTCGTCATTGCCGGGCGCGACGAGGTCGGCCTGTCGCTGGCCAATGTCGAGGAGGTGCGCACCGCCCTTGCCGGCCACTATGCCAGCGCGCTCAGGCAACGAATTCCCGATCAGCCGCCACCGCCGCTCTATTCGGTCAGCCGCGGCACGAAAGTTCGCGTCTTTGTCGCCATGCCGATCGCGGTCGACGGCCATGTCGCCGGCGTGATCTACCTGTCTCGAACGCCGAACAACATCGTCAAGCATCTCTATGGTGAGCGCGGCAAGGTGACGCTGGCGGCTATCGCCATGCTCTTCGGCATGCTGCTGATCGCGCTGGTGTTCCTGCGCACCGTCAGCCGGCCGATCTACGCGCTGATGGAGCGCACGAGGCGCATCGCCGCCGGCGACCGCGACGCCATCCGGCCGCTCGACCATCACGGCACGCGCGAAATGGCCGAGCTGTCCGCGGCCTTTCTCGACATGGCCGAAAAGCTGCAGGCGCGCTCCGACTCGATCCAGACCTTTGCCACCCATGTCTCGCACGAGCTCAAATCGCCGCTGACGGCGATCCAGGGCGCGGCCGAACTCTTGCGCGATTCCGGCGAGGCGATGGACGCGGCAGAGCGCAAGCGGTTTTCCGGCAACATCGTCAACGATGCCGGAAGGCTCAATCTGCTGGTACGGCGCCTGCTCGATCTGGCGCGCGCGGAAAACCTGGCGCCGAGCGGCGAAAGCACATCGCTCGATGCGGCGCTGGCATTGCTGCCGGTGGACGGCAGGCTGGCTGTGACCATCGAGACGGGCGGCGAAACCGGTCTGCGCATCTCGGCCGAGAATGCGGCGATCGTGCTTGCCAACCTGATCGACAATTCCGCCAGGCACGGCGCGACCCAGGTTTTGCTGGCGGCTGCCAGCGCCGACGGCAAAGTGACGATTGCGATCAGCGATGATGGCGCCGGCATTTCGCCGAGCAACAGGGCGCGCATTTTCGAGCCGTTTTTCACCACGCGGCGCGAGTCCGGCGGCACCGGCATGGGCCTCGGCATCGTGCTGGCCCTCCTGAAAGCGCATGATGGCACGATCGCGCTGGTTGACTCCGGGCGCGGCACGCGCTTCGAGATTTCCTTGCCAGCCGCGTGAGGGCTGGTGGATCGGAGAACAAAGTGCGCTACGACATCGTCATCATCGGCGGAGCCATCGTCGGCTCCTCGGTCGCCTACTACCTTCGCGAGGAAGGCTTTTCCGGCTCCATCGCGCTGATCGAACGCGACCCGCAATTCGCAAATGCGGCAACGACGCTGTCCATGGCCTCGATCCGTCAGCAATTCTCGATTCCGGAAAATATCCGGCTGTCGCAGTTCACGCTCAACCTGTTCCGGCGGCTGAAGGAGACCTTCGGCACCGACGCCGATATCGGTTTTCGCGAAGGCGGCTATCTCATCCTGGCCGGCGACGCCGGGTTGCCGATCCTGAAAGCCAACCACGAGGCGCAGGTCGCCGAGGGCGCCGACATTCTGCTCGAGGACGCCGACCAGCTGGCAAAGCGCTTTTCATGGCTGTCGACCGAAGGCATCAGCGCCGGCGCCTTCGGCCGTACCGGCGAGGGCTGGTTCGACGCTCATGCCATGTTGACGCTGTTTCGCAAGGCATTGCGTGACAGACAAATAGATTTCATCGCCGCCGACGTCACCGGCATTGAGAGGCAGGGCAACCGCGCCACCGGAGTGGACCTCGACAATGGCGAAAGACTGCAAGCCGGCATCGTCGTCAACGCCGCCGGGCCGAATGCCGGCAAGGTGGCCGGCATGGCGGGACTCGTGCTGCCCGTCGAGCCGCGCAAGCGCAACGTTTTCGTCTTCGAGGCGCGGGAAAAATACGCCGACATGCCGCTGCTGGTCGACCCATCCGGCATCTATGTCCGGCCTGAAGGCTCGGTCTATCTCACCGGCGGCGCCGAGCCGGAGGAGGGTGACGGTCCCGCCGACCCCAGGGATTTCGGCGTCGACTGGCCGCTGTTCGAAGAGGTGATCTGGCCGGTGCTGGCAACCCGCATCCCGGCCTTCGAGGCGATCAAGCCGACCCGCGCCTGGGCCGGCCATTACGACTACAACACGCTCGACCAGAACGCCGTGGTCGGACCGCATCCCGAGGTCGGCAACTTCATCTTCGCCAACGGATTTTCCGGCCACGGCCTGCAACAGGCGCCGGCGGTCGGCAAGGCGCTGGCGGAGTTGTTGGTGCATGGCGGGTATCGGACGGTGGATTGCTCGGCGTTTGGGTACGCCAGAGTGGCCGAAGGAAGGGCGTTCCGGGAATTGAATGTGATTTGAGGCGGCAAAAGCTCACTGTCGAGTTCCCGCCCACCCCCCTCTGCCCTGCCGGGCATCTCCCCCGCAAGGGGGGAGATTGGCAGCTTCGGCGAAGGCGCCATTCTTGCAACGTCGGCGATTGGCGAAAGCGGTCGCGGCATCTGATCTCTCCCCCCTTGCGGGGAAGATGGCCGGCAGGCCAGAGGGGGGTGCTGTCCCGCGAGAGTCTAAGCAACCATCGCACTGACAGCCATCGCGTTGCCCAGTGCATGCCCGGCGGCCGTGTTGTCGAAAATGCCCCAGACCTCGGCACCGGAAGCGGCCGCTGCTTCCACTTGCCGCGCAAACCGGTCGAGCGTTTCGGCATCGTAACCCGAATAGTAGATGCGCGGCGCGCCGTGCCAGCGGAAATAGGCAAGGCCGGGCGAGCCACCCGGCCCTGCTGCCTCCGGAACCGAAGCCGGGTCGGCGGCGACCCGTGCGACCTGGTGACCGGCGAGCAGTGCGTCCGCCTCGGCACCGAACCAGCTGGGATGGCGCGGCTCGCATGCCAGCCTTGCCCGGACACGCTTGCTCAACATGTCGAAGAAACCGCCGGCGACCTCCGGCTCGAAGGGCAGGCTTGGCGGCAGCTGCGCCAGAAGCACGCTCAGCTTTTCGCCGAGACCTTCGACCTGCCCGAGAAAGTCCTCCGTCAGCCCCTCGCAATCGGCGAGGCGATGCTCATGGGTCATGCTCTTCGGTGCCTTGACCGCGAAGCGGAAGTGCTCCGGCACGGCGTGCGCCCAGCGCTCATAGGTCTCGCGGCGGTGCGGCTTGTAGAACGAGGTGTCGATCTCGACGACCGGAAAGCGTTTTCCGTAACGTTCGAGATGCGACCCGGGCTGCGGAAAGTCAGCCTTGTATCGAGACGGAATTCCCCAGCCGGCGGTGCCTATGAGAGATCGGCGATTTCCCATGCTGGGGATGTGGACCGGATGAAGCGCGGGTCAAGGGCGGCGCCGGCCGGCGTTGTTCCGCGGGGTCCTGAACACCGTTCCGCATTGCCCGAGAACCTTGCCCGCCTTGACTCCCAACCCGATCGGCAATTGCGCCCGACGCTCGTCAGCCCTCGCGGGAGAACCAGAACGCGTCGGCGATTCGCGTCATGCCAATACGCTCATAGAAGCCGACGGCGTCGGGCATCGAGATCAGGCTGATGGCGACCGAAGGCCCAAGCTGCCGGCGGGCCTCGTCCATCAGGCCCTTGCCGATGCCGAGGCCTTGCGCAGATTGGGATACGGCGAGCTCTGAGACGTAGCACACCCAGGAAAAATCGGTGATGGCCCTGATAACCCCGATCAGCGGCCTGCCTTCGATGTCGAGCCGCGCCGTCAGCACCAGGTTCGCGCCCGAAAGCATCGCCTGCAGCCGGGCGTCGTCATCGACGGGGCGTGTTTCGCCGAGCGTGGATTCAACCAGAACGCGGCGGAATTCGGCGACGTCGAGTTCAGGCTCCCGGGCATAGATAATCTTCGATTGTGCGGTCATGGGCGTAAGGTGCACCAACGGCAGCCGGTTTTAAAGACAGTGCCGCGCCGATCTTTCGATCGGGCCGCGCACCAACAGTTGCCTTTTATTTGCCGGCGGCTTTGTGTAAACCGGGCGCAGCAAACCCTGACGCAACGAATTCGATCAAGAACGGGCAAAAGCCATGGAAAAATTCACCAAGCTCACTGGCGTCGCCGCACCGATGCCGATCGTCAATGTCGACACCGACATGATCATCCCCAAGGATTATCTCAAGACGATCAAGCGCACCGGGCTCGGCAGCGGCCTGTTCGCCGAAATGCGCTACAAGGACGATGGCTCGGAAAACCCCGACTTCGTGCTCAACAAGCCAGCCTACCGCAAGGCGCAGATCCTGGTCGCCGGCGACAATTTCGGCTGCGGTTCGAGCCGCGAACACGCGCCGTGGGCGCTGCTCGATTTCGGCATTCGCTGTGTCATCTCGACGTCGTTCGCCGACATTTTCTACAACAACTGCTTCAAGAACGGCATCCTGCCGATCACCGTCAGTCCGGAAGATCTGGAGAAGCTGATGGACGACGCCTCGCGCGGCTCCAATGCGACGGTTTCGGTCGACCTCGAGGCCAAGGAAATCCGCGGCCCCGACGGCGGCGTGGTCACCTTCGACCTCGACGACTTCAAGCGCCACTGCCTGCTGAACGGTCTCGACGATATCGGCCTGACCATGGAGAAGGCCGGCGCCATCGCCTCGTTCGAGAAGAAGAACGCTGCCGAGCGTCCTTGGGCCTGAGTGGTACGAGATGGCCCGGCCGCCACAAAGCCGGGTTCGTGGCGGCTGAACGGAGGGGACAGTCATGACACGTTTTCTTCTTGCCGGCGCCTGCGCGCTGGCGTGGATGCTGATGCCGGTGGCCGGCGCGCAAGCACAGACCGACACGGTCCTCGTGCCGGCAGAAGATCCGTCCGCCGCCGATCCGGGCGCGTCGAGCAATGCGGCCCTGGCGGACGATGACAGCCAAGGGCCGGTCCCGTTCGAGGGCGGGCAGCTGATCATCACCCAGCCGGAGCAGGATGGCGAAAAGGTGCTGGCCTATGACGGCAAGCAGCTGGCCAGCAATTACGACGTGTTCTTCGACAGAACAGTCAAGGTCGGCGGCGTCGACGTGGCGCTGGTCGATGTCGGCGACGGCGGCAACCAGTGCGGCCCGGCCAAGGTCATCGTCTGGAAGCCGGAAGGCGGCGAGATACAAAGCCTCAAGGTCGAACAGGACGAATGCGGCGCGCCGCCGGCGGCGGTGGCCGACAACGCCATCTATTTCGTGCCGTATCTGTTGCCGGGCGATACGAAGCAAGCGCTGCAATGGTCGCCCAGCGACGGGCTGACGATCTCGGGCGACCTGACCTACGCGCCGGAGCCGGGTACGGACTGGAAGGACGTCGATCCGGCCAAATACCAGAACATCATCGACGCCTTCCACAATGAGGCCGTCTACAAGGCGGCGCAGACGCTACTCGGCGACACCATGCCCGACATGGCGACCAGCCTGCTGGTCGGCGGCGGCACCGCAAAGACGGCGTCGGGCGCCTTCTACGCCACCGGCTGCGTGCCGCACGCATGCGGCAGCAATGACGGTTTCATGGCGGTCGACCCGGCCAAGCACACGCTCTACTTCGCCCGGCGCGGCGACAATGGCGAGCCGCAGGCGTGGCCTGACGTGAAGACCTGGCCTGCGGATGTGAAGGAAGCAATGGACAAGGCGCAGGAGTCGGGGAACTAGAGTTCGCGGCAGCGCGGCGAACACTCGGTGTTCATGCTTGTTCCGTCGCGATCCGTCACACCCCCCTCTGCCCTGCCGGGCATCTCCCGCTCAAGGGGGGAGATCAGACGTCACTCTGGCTTTCGCCAATCGCAAATGTGGAAAGCGAGAAAGGCGTCCGAACTGCTAATCTCCCCCCTTGAGGGGGAGATGGCCGGCAGGCCAGAGGGGGGTGCTGTCCCGCCGACGACCAAGATTTGCACCTGACTTGGCCCATGGTCTGGCCGGCCCTTTCCTGCAAAGTGTCCGAAACCACAGCGAGGCTCCATGCGCACACTCATCTCCACCGGTTCGCCCTTCGAAAAAACCGCCGGCTATTCGCGCGCGGTGGTGCAGGGCGACTGGTGCTTCGTGTCGGGAACGACCGGCTACGACTATGCGACGATGACCATGCCGGAAACGGTGGAGGCGCAGACGCGCAATTGCCTGGCGACCATCGCGGAGGCGCTGAGGGATGGCGGCTTCGACATGGCCGATGTGGTGCGGGCGCATTACTACATCACAGACCGGGCCATCGTGGACGTCGTCTTCCCCATCCTCGGCGAGGCTTTCGGCGAGATCAGGCCGGCGGCGACGATGATCGTGTGCCAGCTCAACAAGCCGGAAATGAAGATCGAGATCGAAGTCACGGCGCTGCGGCGCACGGCTTGAAGAGGCCAAAGCCATGACGGTCCGGCGCATCGTAGCCAATATCGGGACGCAGGACGCGGCGGCGGCGAAACGCTTCTATCAGGACGTGCTTGGCCTCGATGTGCTGATGGATCAGGGCTGGATCGTCACCTACGGGTCCGACGAACGGATGCAGGTGCAGATCAGCTTCATGGCCCAGGGCGGCTCCGGCACGCCGGTGCCGGACCTCTCCATCGAGGTCGACGATGTCGATGCGGCGCTGCAAGGCATGAAGGCCGCCGGCTTTGCCGTCGAATACGGTCCGGCCGACGAGCCGTGGGGCGTACGGCGGTTTTATGTGCGCGATCCGTTCGGCCGGTTGGTGAATATTTTGTCCCATAAGTGATTTGTTCCTCTCCCCCGCCTCTGTCGAGGGCGAGGAACCCAGGTTCTGAGAGGCGGGCACCGTCGTAGCGTTCTTCATCCCCTTGCGCCGCAAGCTCTTGGCGTTTAGCAAGGCCGCGGTTTCTCCAAACAGTGTTGGGACGGTTCTCCATGGCTTCGAAAAATCTTCTCCTGCTCGCCGGCGATGGCATCGGCCCCGAGGCGATGGCCGAGGTGAAGAAGCTGATCGCGGCCATGAACGCAAAGCTCGGCAGTGATTTCGTCACCGATGAGGGTCTGGTCGGCGGCTGCGCCTACGATGCGCATGGCGCGGCGATTTCGGATGCCGACATGGCAAAGGCGATGGCTGCGGACGCCGTGCTGTTCGGCGCCGTTGGCGGGCCGAAATGGGACAAGGTGCCTTACGAGGTGCGTCCCGAGGCCGGGTTGCTACGGCTGCGCAAGGATATGGAGCTGTTCGCCAATCTCCGGCCCGCCATCTGCTATCCGGCGCTGGCCGCGTCCTCTTCGCTGAAGCAGGAGGTGGTCGAAGGCCTCGACATATTGATCGTGCGCGAGCTTACCGGCGGCGTCTATTTCGGCGAGCCGAAGCAGATCATCGATCTCGGCAACGGCCAGAAGCGCGGCATCGACACGCAGGTCTACGACACGTTCGAGATCGAGCGGATTTCGGGCGTCGCCTTCGAGCTGGCGCGCACCCGCAAGAACCATGTGACATCCATGGAGAAGCGCAACGTCATGAAATCCGGCGTGCTGTGGAACGAGGTCGTCACCCAGACCCAGAAGACTCGCTATGCCGACGTCAAGCTCGACCACATGCTGGCCGATGCCGGCGGCATGCAGCTGGTGCGCTGGCCAAAGCAGTTCGACGTCATCGTCACCGACAATCTGTTTGGCGACATGCTGTCCGACATCGCCGCCATGCTGACCGGATCGATCGGCATGCTGCCGTCGGCCTCGCTCGGCGCGCCCGATGTGAAGACCAGGAAGCGCAAGGCGCTGTACGAGCCGGTGCATGGCTCGGCGCCCGACATTGCGGGACAGGGCATCGCCAACCCGATCGCGATGATCGCGTCGTTTGCCATGTGCATGCGATATTCCTTCGGCATGGTCGATGAGGCCGACAAGCTCGAAGGCGCAATCGCCGCCGTGCTCGACGACGGGCTGCGGACGAAGGATATTTTGTCCGAGGGCATGACCGAAGTCGGCACTGTCGCAATGGGCGATGCCATCATCGCCAAGTTCCTGGGATGAAGGGAACCGCAGCTAGATCCCTACGCCAGTTGGCATCTGTCCCCAGCGATTTTCGCCGAGTTGAGAGGGGATCACTCCGAGAACGATGAAGGCGATGGCGTTCAGAGCCGGGGCGAAGCAAAGCAGGGCGAACCATCCGCTGAGGCCGATGTCGTGCAGGCGACGGACGGAAAGGGCGACGAGCGGCACATATATTGCGAACACGAAAAGCAGGGCGGGGATATAACCGATGGAGGTCCTGGGACCATTTCCAAAACCGCTTATCGCAAGGTTAAGTAGAGAGCGCCGAAGCCGAAAAAAGCGACAAACAAGATGATCAAGCCGAAATAGAATGCCCAGAATTCCTTTCGGCGCGCGCGTCCATTGAAATTGGCGTAATCCGCTATCACAGCGCGCGAAAATAGGCCCATAGTCCCAGCGCAGGCTGATCCGCCACCACATGGCCGGATTGTGCCGGGCGTTCGGCGCTCATTGGCGATGTGGCCGATACAACTATGTCATGCGCGGCGCCATCATCAGGCTCAAATTCGACAGCTGTGCCCCTGGCAAGAAGCGCGCCATGGCGAAAGTCGGCGCGTGTAAACAGATAGCGTTTGCCGTCGAAGCCGTTGATGTAGCCGTAATCATGACCTTCGTCGAAGTGGTAGACCGTACCGCGCATGCGACTACCCCTTGTCTCGCACGGATGATACTATCTAAGGTTGCATGCGATTTCAACACTGGAGGTGGCTCTAGACCGCAACGCCGTGCGGCACCGGCCCCCACTGGTTTTCGTGGTCCTGAGTCGGGATCAATCCGAGGATCAGGGCGAGGATCAGCGTGGCCGGAGCGAACATGAAGGTGATTGCGAAGTAAGGTATTGCCAGCCAGCCGGTCAGGCCGATGTCGTGCAAGCGGCGCACGACGAGCCCGACCCAGGGCAGGAACGTCGCTAGCCAAAACAGCCCCCAGACGCCGATCATCACAATCGGCCAGTTGCCGGCATCGAAATTGCCGACGGCCTGGTCGGCGAGGGCGCCGGCAATTCCGACCAGGATGAAGCTGACGGTCCAGAACAGGCAGTAGCCCCAAAATTCCTTGCGGCGGGCGCGTTCGGCGAAGTTGATGTAGTTGCGCGTCACGCCTCGCCAGAAATAACCCGGCAGTCCGCTATCGCGAACCGCGCCGTCTTCCGCCAGGCGGCCGAAATGCTGTGGCGCGGCTGAAGCGACAGCCGCCTTGGGCGGCGCGGCGCTTGCCGCTGGCGCAGCGGTGGCGGGACTGGCGGGCTGGGCGCGGATTGAAAAAACGTCGCGCGCCTGACCGCTTGCCGGCAGAAACTCGACCACAGCGCCGTTCGCGATCACGGTATCACGGCGCAGATCCTCGCGCGCGAAGGTGTAGCGGTTGCCGTCCGCCCCGGTGATGAAGCCGAAACCCTGGGCCTCGTCATAGTGAAGAACTTCGCCGCGCATTTAGCCTCGCCCCCGTACAGGCACAGACTGTTCAAAGTTGCGGCGGACTGCAAGGGGGTGGACGAAATGGAGGGCAAACGGTTCAGGCATGAGTTGCTTTATTTTCCGGTGCGTTGGCGCTGCCCCTCACCTGCCTGCCGGCATCCCCTCCCCGTATAGTGACGGGGAGAGGGGTCGCTGTTATCGACGATTCCGCCAATCACCAACGCTGCAAGAAGAGCGCCAAGGCTGCGGTCCGCCCTTTCTCCCGTCACTATACGGGGAGAAATGCCCGGCAGGGCAATGAGGGGCAGCGCCTGCATTTGTAATTGGCCGATAAGAGCCTCAAACCGGCCGCTTCTTCGGCTTCTTGTTCTTCGGCGGTCCCGCCTTGTCGAATTTCGGTTTCCCGGCCCAAGGTTTTGCATCGCCGGCGGGCCGTTCCCGCTTCTCGAATTTCGGCTTGTGTGCGCTTTGCGGCGCCTCGAACGGGCGCTTGCCGCGATGCGGCTTCTTGTCGGGCTTCGGCGCCTGGTAGCCGGCGCGCGACAGGTCGGGCGTGCCGTCCAGCCGCTTCACCACGATGTTGCCCTGCAGCTTCTTGTCGGGGCCGATGGCGGCGAGGAAGCGATCGGCCCAGTCGGCCGCGATCTGCACGTAGGTCTCATCCTGCTGCATCTTGATGGAGCCGATCTCGCGCTTGGAGATGTTGCCGGTGCGGCACAGCATCGGGATCAGCCAGCGCGGCTCGGCATTTTGCTTGCGCCCGATCGACAGCGAGAACCAGACACTGTCGCCGAAGTCGTCGCGCCGGCTTGGCGCTTCATCGCGGCGCTCGAATTTTTCGCCCGCCGGTTTGTCACGCGAAGGCGTGAACGGTGCGACATCCGTAAGCTCCTCGGGCGCCGAGCGGCTGGCGCGGCATTGGCGCACGAAGGCGGCCGCAATCTGTTCGGCGCCATGCCTGGCCAGAAGCGTGTCGACGAAACCGCGCTCGTCCTCGGCTACCGGCTCGTCGAAGGCTGGATCGGCAAGGATGCGCTCGTCGTCGCGCTTGATCACGTCGTCGGCGGAGGGCGGGCTCGCCCATGTCGCCTTGAGGCCGGCATTCTGCAGCAGGCGCTCGGTGCGCTTGCGGGCGCCGTTGGGCACGATCAGCGCGCTGACGCCCTTGCGTCCGGCGCGGCCGGTTCGGCCGCTGCGGTGCAGCAGCGTTTCGGGATTGGTCGGCAGATCGGCGTGGATGACCAGTTCGAGATTGGGCAGGTCGATGCCGCGCGCCGCGACATCCGTGGCGATGCAGACCTTGGCGCGGCCGTCGCGCATCGCCTGCAGCGCGTGGGTGCGTTCGTTCTGGCTGAGCTCGCCCGACAGTGCGACGACGGAAAAATTGCGGTTGTTGAAGCGTGCCGTCAGATGATTGACGGCGGCGCGGGTGTTGCAGAACACCAGCGCGTTCTTCGCTTCGTAAAACCGCAGCACGTTGATGATGGCGTTCTCGCGGTCGGGATTGGCGACATTCAGCGCCCGGTACTCGATATCGAGATGCTGCTTTTCCTCGCCGCCGGCCGAGATGCGTACGGCGTCGCGCTGATAGCCTTGCGCCAGCGTGGCGATCGAGCGCGGCACGGTGGCCGAAAACATCAGCGTGCGGCGCTGAGCCGGTGCGGCATCGAGGATGAATTCGAGGTCCTCGCGAAAGCCGAGGTCGAGCATCTCGTCGGCCTCGTCCAGCACCACGGCTTTCAGCGCCGACATGTCGAGAGAGTTGCGGGTGATGTGGTCGCGCAGGCGGCCGGGCGTGCCGACGACGATGTGGGCGCCGCGCTCCAGCACGCGCCGTTCGGAGCGCATGTCCATGCCGCCGACGCAGGACGCGACGGTGGCGCCGGTCGGCGCGTAGAGCCATTGCAATTCGCGCATCACCTGCAGAGCGAGCTCGCGCGTCGGCGCCACGGCCAGCGCCAGCGGTGCGCCAGCCTGGTCAAAACGCTCGGCGCTTCCAAGAAGGGTCGGCGCCAAAGCGAGGCCGAAGGCGACAGTCTTGCCTGAGCCGGTCTGCGCCGACACCAGAGCGTCGGACTCGCCGAGCTCCAGCACCGCCTTCTGCACTGGCGTCAGCTCGGTATAGCCGCGTTTTTCCAGCGCTTCTGCCAGCGCAGGAACAATAGCTTCGAAATTGGACATCTCACTCTTTCGGAATTCAGGGTCTGGGCTCATCATGGAGCACATGCCGGGGCTGACGCACGCCAGCCAAACACTATTTGGGCGTTCGTACTTCTTGCGGCCGCTATTGTACAGGGCAGGCGTATGCCTGGCCGCAATTGACTCCTGACGCAAACCGCGTAAAAGCCGGCATCGAACGGGATCATTTTCGATGCGCGGCCTTCTGATGGCTCTTCTTGCATTCGACTTCCCCGGCCACAATCATGGGGCCGGGCGCGTTGGCGCGTCTTACCGTTCCAGCAAAACTATGGCCAAAACCACCACCAAAACGGTGTGATTCCCTTGGCCTAACCACCCTCTCCCGGGTCCGGCCCGGGGGACGAAACCCGCATTGGCCGGCGGGTTTTCTCCAAAAACCAAGCGGAGAGGGACAGGAGATTTCTGATGAGTTTCAAGGTTGCGGTAGTCGGCGCCACGGGCAATGTGGGTCGCGAAATGCTCAACATACTGGAAGAGCGCGGCTTTCCGGTAAGCGAAGTCGTGGCGCTGGCCTCGCGGCGCAGCCAGGGCACCGAAGTGTCGTTCGGCGACCGTTCGCTGAAGGTCAAGACGCTCGACCAGTATGATTTTTCCGACACCGACATCTGCATCATGTCGGCCGGCGGCAACGTCTCGAAGGAGTGGTCGCCGAAGATCGGCAAGCAGGGCTGCGTCGTCATCGATAACTCGTCGGCCTTCCGCTATGATCAGGACGTGCCGCTGATCGTGCCGGAAGTGAACCCGGATGCGATCTCGCTGTTCACCCGCAAGAACATCATCGCCAATCCGAACTGCTCGACGGCGCAGCTGGTCGTGGCGCTGAAGCCGCTGCACGATGTCGCCACCATCAAGCGCGTCGTCGTCGCCACCTATCAATCGGTATCCGGCGCCGGCAAGGAAGGCATGGACGAACTCTTTACACAGACCCGCGCGGTGTTCGTCGCCGATGGCGTCGAGGTCAAGAAGTTCACCAAGCGCATCGCCTTCAACGTCATTCCGCATATCGACGTCTTCCTCGACGACGGCTCGACCAAGGAAGAGTGGAAGATGGTCGCCGAGACCAAGAAGATGCTCGACCCCAAGATCAAGCTGACGGCGACCTGTGTGCGCGTGCCGGTGTTCATCGGCCATTCCGAAGCCGTCAACATCGAGTTCGAAAAGCCGATCACCGCCGACGAGGCGCGCGATATCCTGCGCGAAGCGCCGGGCTGCCAGGTCTTGGACAAGCGCGAGGATGGCGGCTACATCACGCCGCTGGAATCGGCCGGCGAGGACGCCACCTTCATCTCGCGCATCCGCGAGGATTCGACCATCGACAACGGCCTGTCGATGTGGATTGTCTCCGACAATCTGCGCAAGGGCGCGGCGCTCAACGCGGTGCAGATCGCCGAGCTTCTGGTCGAGCGCGGCCTGATCCAGCCGAAGAAGAAGGCGGCATAGTTTATTCGCTCACGGGCCGTATCTCCGCTGCCGCGGCGGGCCCTCCGCGGGGGCGCCGGAAAGCCGGCGGCCCGCAGTCGCGGGCTCGGCCTTCGGCCGAAGCCTTCCTTCTCCCGTTCACGGGGAGAAGGTCCCGGCAGGGGGATGAGGGCAGCGCTGACCTCTGTTGAGAAACGCCTTTGAACGATCCCACCAAAATCGTGCTGCGCCCCGCCACGGCTTTGGATGCCGCGACCATCGCCATTGTCATGCGGGCCGCACTTGGCTCGTTCTCCTGGATGCCGGTCATCCACACGCCGGATGAGGATCTTGCCTTCATCCGCGAGATCGTGCTGTCCCGGCAGCAGGTGACGGTCGCCGAGGCCGGCACCGGCATTGTCGGCTTCATTGCCCTGAGCGGCGATTGGGTGGAACAGCTCTATCTCGACCCCGCCTGGACGGGGCAAGGCATAGGCAGCCGGCTGCTGGTGCAAGCGACCGCCGCGCTACGGATCGTTAAACTGCATTGCTTCCAGGCCAACACCGGCGCGCGTCGCTTCTACGAGCGCCATGGCTTTCGCCCCGAGGCGTTCGGCGCGGGCACCACCAACGAAGAAGGCCTGCCGGATATTCTCTACGTGCGTCGAGCTTGATATTCAGCCGGCGTTATCCTTGGCCAGTTGGCGCAATAACTCCATCGCTTCCTCGGCCCGCTCAGCGGGCACGAACAGATGGTCATGATAGAAAGCAGAGACCGGATTGACGCCCATGCCGGCGGCGGCAAGCCGGGCGGTGATGGCGGCGAGGAAGCCGACGGCTTCCAGCGAGGAGTGGACGTTCAGGGTGATCATGCGGCAGCGGAACGAAGCGGTCAGCCCGGCCGCCCGTGCCGCGTCCTCGGTCACGATCAGTGTCACACCCTCGCGCTCGCGAAAGACCATCACGGGATCGAGGCCTGCCTGCCGGCTGATTCCAGGTGTGAGCGTAGCGAACACGTAGACGTCCGGCAGCAGTTCCGGCGTCATCGCCGCCAGCAGCTTTTTCAGATCAGTCTCGCCGGCCATTCGCTCGTCTCTCGCCCAGCCCTATCAATAGCCGTGACTGGTGGATGTCGATAGTCCGTCAAGGTGGAGGGACAGCGCCCCCCTCTGCCCTGCCGGGCATCTCCCCCGCAACCAGGGAGATCGGCGGTTTCGATGCTCCGCTCATTCATGGAACATTGCCGAAGCGGTCGAGCGTGTAATCTCCCCCCTTGCGGGGGAGATGGCCGGCAGGCCAGAGGGGGGTGTGAAGGATCGCCACGCAGCGGCTTTTGCTTGCTGCTACCCAAAAAGAATCCGCACCCTGTAGGATCGCCGCCCCATCGCTCGTCCTTGGTCCGAAGCCAGCAAACGGCTCGAACCGCTTAGGAGGGAACACCCGTGAGTATTTCTCAAACCATGCCCGTCTCATCGGGCGCCCTGTGGACCGGCCGCGTGCTCAGCGGCCTCATCATCCTGTTTATGATCTTCGACGGCGTCATCAAGCTGCCGCCGCTCGATGTCGTCACCCAGACCATGGTGCCGCTCGGCTGGCCGGCCGATGTCAATGTCGCGCGCACGCTCGGCATTATCGGGCTGATCTCGACCGCGCTCTATGCGCTGCCCCGCACCTCGGTGCTCGGCGCCATCCTGCTCACCGGCTATCTCGGCGGCGCCATCGCCACAAATATGCGCGTCGGCAGCCCGTTGTTTTCGCACACGCTGTTTAGCGTCTATCTCGGCATCATCCTGTGGGGCGGTCTCTATCTGCGCGACCCAAGCGTGCGCGCCCTGATCCCGTTCAGCCGTTAAGCGAGGAGAAAAACATGCTCAGCACCATTCTCATCCTCCTGGTCGTCATCATCGCCGCCGTGCTCATCTATGCGGCGACGAGGTCGAATGATTTCGTCACCGCCCGCACCGCCAGCATCAAGGCCGCGCCGGAAGCGATCTTTCCGCTGATCAACAATTTCAAGCACTGGCCGGAATGGTCACCCTACGAAAAGCTCGACCCGCTGATGAAGCGCACGCTGTCGGGCGCTGATGCCGGCAAGGGCGCCGCCTACGCCTGGGAAGGCAATGCCAAGGCCGGCAAGGGACGCATGGAGATCGTCAATTCCGTGCCATCCTCGCTGGTGTCGCTGATGCTCGACTTCGAGAAGCCGTTCCGGGCCAGCAACAGCGTCGACTTCACCCTGAAGCCCTCGGGCGACACCACCGCAGTCACCTGGGCAATGCGCGGCAGCCGGCCCTTCATTGCCAAGCTGATGGGCCTGTTCATGAGTTTCGATACGCTGATCGGCAAGGATTTCGAGGCTGGCCTCGCCAATCTGAAAAAGGCAGCCGAAAGGTAGAAAAGCCTGGATTTTCAACAAGCTCGGCGGCGGTCGGCACGAATGTGACCGGCGCGGACACCGCGATCTCTCACGTCATCGGGATCAAATCAGCCGTCTGGGAGTTAGAGCCGTGGCGGCGAGGACGGCGATCCGCGTGAGAGAGGAACGATAATGAAAAGAGCGATGATCATTCTGGTACTGGCGACCGCACTGGGTGCGTGCTCGCAAACCGAAAAGGGTGCCGCGGTCGGCGGCCTCGGCGGCGCGGCGGTTGGCGCAGCTGTGGCAAATGATCCGGTTCAGGGCGCCGTCGTCGGCGGCGCCGTCGGCGCCGTGGCCGGCGCGCTGATCGGCCGTGCCAGCGAAAGCGGTCAATGTCGCTACCGCGGCCGCAACGGGCGCACCTACATCGCCAGCTGCCCCGACGGTTATTGAACACAGCCAGGTCCAACATCGGAAACCGGCGGCTATAGATCGCCGGTTTCGCTGTTGCCCAAGGCAGCTGGACCATGGCTGCCTGCGCTACAGCAATCCCCGGATATGCTCCCAAGCCAGGCGGCCCAGGCGTGTGTCGGCGTCGTCATTGCCGCCATGGGCGTTGCAGCCCCGAGCGCGGCGTGTTTTCGCCCGGCAGCAGAATGCGGTGGCCGGCGTCGGGCACTGAGACGAGGCAGGTGGTCATTGCTGTGTCCTGGCGACGCCGAACGATCGACTGGGCAAAATCCAGCGATGGCCATAGCGCGTCGTCGCCGCCCGCAACCAGAACAATGTCGGCTGAAATAGCTTCGGCGGGAATGGCAGCCTTGGCCGCTGCGTCCTTGAAGGTTTGCAAGGCACGTAGGAAGAGCCCCCGGTAGGACACCAGACCATCGACATACTCAGCGTTCCAAGCGGGACTGCTTGGGACAAACGGCAAAGGAATCCCCTCGAGCGTCCACGACGATCGTTCCGGCCAGCTGACGCCGTCGCGGCCCGGCCCGATATTGCCCCAGACCACCGATGTCGGGCTGATCGCAACCACGAGGCCGATGCGTGGATCGTGAGCCGCCGCAAGCAGGGAGGCCTCGGCGCCTTTCGAGGTCCCGACATAGACGATGCGCCGGCATCCCATCTGGACAAGATAGTCGGTCGCCGCGAAAAACGTTTCGAGCGGGATCTCGCAAATGCCGGGCACCTGACCTTCGCCGCCAAACCATTGCAGCGCGAGAGCGGATGCTCGTTCCTTGGCAAAGAGCCGGGCGCGGGTGACGTCGATGCGGCCGCTCGATCCGCTGAGCACGACGACGCCTGTCGTGGCGCCGGCGCATCGCAACAGCGTTCCGGCTACGCCGCCGAAAAGGGTCTCTTCCGTGACGGTCCGCTCAGTCATCTTTCGTTCGAACGCATATGACATCGCCGCACATTAGCAAAACGGCGGGCACAGGCCCGCCGTTTTGTCGATGCGATGACGCGATGCTTATTCTGCGGTGGCGGCTTCCGCTTCGGCCGGGGCTGCAGCAGCGGCGGCAACGGCGGCGGCAGCGTCTTCCTGGGCCTTCTTCAGCAGAGAGGCGCGTTCCTGCGCCTTCTTGCCGGGCTCGGCCTTCTTCGGGTTGGAGCGGGCTTCGCGCTTGAGGAGGCCGGCCTCATCGAGGAAGCGCAGCACGCGGTCGGTCGGCTGGGCGCCGTGCGACAGCCAATGCTTGACGCGGTCGGCGTCGACCTTGACGCGCTCGCCGTCCTTGGGCAGCAGCGGGTTCCACGAGCCGATCGACTCGATGAACCGGCCGTCGCGCGGCGAACGGGCGTCGGCGATGACGACGTGGTAGTAAGGGCGCTTCTTCGAGCCCGCACGGGCCAGTCTGATCTTCAAGGGCATTTCATTTCTCCTAAAATTTCTGATCTCAGTGTTGGGTTAATGGCTTTGTCTGGTGCAGGTCGTTGTCCCAAAACCGCTGCGCACTTTTGGGCGACATGCACTTTGTTAGCCGGTTTTGCTTGCGCCGTTGGACGCGGCGATCTGCTCGTGATGGCGGATCACTTCGCGGACGACGAAGTTGAGGAATTTTTCCGCGAAATCGGGGTCGAGATGGGCGTCCTTCGCCAACTGGCGAAGGCGGGTGATCTGCTCCTGCTCGCGCGCCGGGTCGGCGGGCGGCAGGCCATGCTCGGCCTTGAGCACGCCGACCGCCTTGGTGCAGCGGAAGCGCTCGGCCAGCATATGAATGAGGGCGGCGTCGATGTTGTCGATCGAGGCGCGATAGCCGGCCAGGATGGTGCGTGCGTCGGCCATGTCTTTTTCTTCGTTCATAGCGTCCTCACTTCTTCTTTCCGAGGCCGGGCAGACCACCGCCGCCAAGGCCGGGAAGCTTCATGCCGCCGGGCAGACCGGGCAGGCCACCGCCGCTCGGGGCGGGCCGGCCCTTCATGCCGCCAAGACCGGGCATCTGCTTCTGCAAGGCTTCGAGCTGCTTGGGATCCATCTTGGAGAGGTCGGGCATGCCGCCACCCATCATGCCGCCGGGGCCACCCATGCCGCCAGGCATCATGCCGCCGAGGCCCATCTTGGAGGCAAGGCCGCCCATCATGCCGCGCATCAAGCCGCCGCCTTTGCCCTTGCCGCCCATCGCCTTCATCATGTCGGCCATGCCGCGATGCATTTTCAAGAGCTTGTTGATCTCGGCCGCATCCGTGCCTGAGCCGGCGGCGATGCGCTTCTTGCGCGAATGTTTCAGCATGTCCGGATTGGCGCGCTCGGCCTTGGTCATCGACGAGATGATGGCGAGTTGGCGGCCGAACATCTTGTCGTCGAGGCCGGCGGCCGCCATCTGGTCCTTCATTTTGCCCATGCCGGGCATCATGCCCATGATGCCGCCCATGCCGCCCATTTTCGACATCTGCTGAAGCTGGCCGGCAAGGTCGTTCAGGTCGAACTTGCCCGACTGCATCTTTTTGGCCATCGCCGCCGCCTGCTCGGCGTCGATGTTTTCGGCGGCCTTTTCGACCAGCGAGACGATGTCGCCCATGCCGAGGATGCGGTCTGCAATACGCTTGGGGTGGAATTCCTCCAGCCCGTCCATCTTTTCGCCGGTGCCGATCAGCTTGATCGGCTTGCCGGTGACGGCGCGCATCGAAAGCGCGGCACCGCCACGGCCGTCGCCGTCCATGCGAGTCAGCACCAGGCCGGTGATGCCGACGCGCTCATCGAAGCTTTTGGCAAGGTTGACGGCGTCCTGGCCGGTCAGCGAATCCGCGACCAGCAGGATTTCGTGCGGGCTCGACACCTTCTTGATGTCGGCCATCTCCACCATCAGCGGCTCGTCAATATGGGTGCGGCCGGCGGTGTCGAGGATGACGACGTCATGACCGCCGAGCTTGGCTGCCTGGACGGCGCGCCTGGCGATGTCGACCGGGTTCTGGCCCGCAATGACAGGCAGCGTCGCGACTTTGACCTGCTCGCCGAGCTGGCGCAGCTGCTCTTGTGCCGCGGGCCGCCGCGTGTCGAGCGAGGCCATCAGAACCTTCTTGTTCTGGCGCTCGGTCAGGCGCTTGGCGATCTTGGCCGAGCTCGTCGTCTTGCCGGAGCCCTGCAGCCCGACCATCATGATGACGACCGGCGCCGGCGCATTGAGGTCGATGGCGACGCCCTCGGCGCCGAGCATGTCGACCAGCTCGTCATGGACGATCTTGACGACCATCTGTCCGGGCTTGATCGACTTGACGACGGCGGCGCCGACGGCCTTTTCGCGCACCTTGTCGGTGAAGGAACGCACCACTTCCAGCGCAACGTCCGCCTCGAGCAGCGCACGGCGCACCTCGCGCAACGCCGCCGAGACATCAGCCTCCGACAGCGCGCCGCGGCCTGTCAGGCCGTTCAGGATGGAGCCAAGGCGCTCCTGAAGTGATTCAAACATTGGTCAACCCGCCGCGCGAGAGCGCCTTGGATTCATGGTGATCCCTGTCGGGCCGATGGCCCTCCACGCCTCTTGTGCGCTCCTGCAGCGATTCAAACATTCCGTTTCCTTTTTCTCAGGCACCCCGATGGTGCCCGAGAGGTAGTGCGTTCGCGCCGCTCATCCAAGCAAAGCTCAAAACCAAAAAGCACCCGGGGGCGCTCAGCGCTGCCGGGTGTTGGCCTCCAGGATCTGTTTACAGCACCCACCTCAAAAGGTTTTGGCGTCCTGGTCGGCTTGCTCGGAGGGATACTCGTCGCGGATTTCGGGGCTGTAGACAGGAAATCGGCCGAAGAGTCAAGACAAGGGCGGCTTGCCGGTCTCTGGGTCGGTCCCTGTTTAGTTCACCTTGCATCCCGAGGGTCGGCCGTAACCTTCAGCGGCGAGCGCGGGTGCAGAAGCAGCAGCATCGTCAGCAAGGTGCAGACGATACCGATGCCGGCGATGATGACGGCATCCGTCGTCGTCCAGTCCGGACCTTCCAGCGGCTTGGCGTTGAACAGGGCGAAGGAATTGTAGTTCTCCTGATGCGAGATCAGCAGGAAGCCGGTGAGATTGTTGCCGAGATGGGCGCCGAAGGCGGCGCCGAGATTGCCGGTGACATAAACCACCAGCGTCAACAGCAAGGCGAACGCGGCGATCGAGGCCAGCACGCAGGCGTTGATGGCGGGGGTCGAGCCCGGGCTCCAATGCAAGGAGGTGAACAGCAAAGCGGGCAATAGCGCCCACACGTAAGGGCTCTCGAAGCGCCTGGCCAGGCCGCGCAGCAGATAGCCGCGAAACAGCATCTCCTCGGACGAGGTCTGCAGCAGGGTCAGCGCCACGATCGGGAGCAGGAACAGCAGCCAGGTCGACAGGTTGATCGTGCCGCGGGCGATTTCGGGCTGTAGCCAGTAGAGCAGGATTTCGGAAAGCGCCGATGTGATCAGCACCGCGACCAGGCCCTTGAGGAAGCCCGACAAGGACACGCGGCGACTGGCGCCGAAAAGCGCCGAGAGCGGCTCGCCATGGACGAAACGCATGGCAAGCCAGAGGCCGAGCCAGATGCCGGTAAACGAGGTGAGTGCGGCGAGTATGCCGATGGGCGAGGCCAGAAAGCCCTGAAGCGGCCCGCGCGGATCGTCCGGCAATACATGCCAGACGATCGCGACATAGGTGCCGCCAAGCACCACAACCAGGGTGATCGCCACCCAGAACAGGACGACGACCGCCGTTCCGATTATCAGCCGCGGCAGGTTCGTCTTTTCGGTGGCCGTGTTGCTATAGCGCTCGAAGGCGGCTGGATCTGATATCACGCGAGTTCCTCTGCCGAACGCATCGGGTCGCATGATCTAGGGGATCGTCGGCTCTCGCGCAATTGCTGCTGTTCAGCGGCCCTTTTGCCGCCCTCAGCCTCGGCAGGAGGGCGGCACGAGTTCACTTGTCATTCTTTCCAGGCAAAATCAGCGCACGACGTACATGATGCGCCGTGTCTGCGGGTCGACCAGCGCCTGCTGGCCATTCACATAGACGTAGCGGTAGCGGTAGTCGGGGATTTCGCGCAGTTCGACCGTGTCGGGCAAGGTGGCACCGGTCACCACCTCGCCCTCGAGATAGACAGGATCGAGCCGGTGCGTGCTGACATAGGTGCCGACTTCCGCCGGTGGCCTGTCGATGGCGTCGACGGGGCCGTCGTCGGACAGAATCGCACCGGTATAGGTATCGGGATAATCATCCTGCGGCGGTGTAACCACGGTGATGGCGGCGTCGGCGGGGCGGCGTGTCAGAACGACCCGGTTGCCGCCGAAATCGGCCGTGACATAGTCGGAATAGACCCAGCCCTGGCCTCCGGCTTCGGCAATGGTGCACCATTTGCTGTTTTCGATGCAGCCATTGAGCGTCGCCGACTGGCCGGCGGCGAGCACGCCGATCACAGGATATTGCGGGCCGGGGCCGGCGCGCACATTAAGATCGGTGACGGCCGAGACGGCGGTATCGGCGAGTGCCGCACCCGACATCGCGACAAGCGCCCCGGCGACGGCCGGAAACAATATGCGTCTCATGGTTTCTCTCCCTTTCATGGTCCCTCGCGACACCAAACGAAACCAGAACGCATGCGTTCCGGCTAAAATACCGACGCCAGCTCACGATTTGTTCCGGTTTCTTTCGGCAAACCGGTCAAAAGCTCATGCACGAAGCTGAGTTTCTGCGCCGTCACGTCCGAAATGACGAAGGGATAAAGGTCGGGCAGGCCCATGCAGCGGTTGATCGAGTTGGAGGCTTCCGAGAGTACCAGCCAGCGGGCGAGAATCTTTTCGAAGGGCTCGGGCACGGCGTCAGGTTCCGCGGGCGCCGCCTGCAACCGGCCGCCGGTGTCGCCTTGCGGCAGCACATTGGTCTCCATCGTCTCAAGCTGGCCGAGTGGAAAATTCAGCGCGTGCACCATCTCCAGCGTGTCGGTGATGTGGAGATGGTGCGCCCAGGTCTCGGCCCAGTCTTCCCATGGATGCGACGTCGCATAGGCGGAGATGTGGTTCTGCTGCCAGTCGGGCGCAGCGCCATTGGCGTAATAGGCCTTCAGCGCCTGCTCGTAGTCGGGGCGTTCGTCGCCGAACAGCGCCCGGAAGGCATCGAGCCGTTGCGGCTCGTCGCGGATCAGCCGGTCCCAGTAGTAATGGCCAAGCTCATGACGGAAATGACCGAGCAGCGTGCGGTAATTTTCGCCCATCTCGACGCGACGCCGCTCGCGCTCGGCCGAGTCCGCCTCGGCGACGTTGAGCGTGATCAGGCCGTTGTCGTGGCCGGTAAGGATGCGTTCGCCGCCGGGACCGCCGCCGATCGGATCGGCAATGAAGTCGAAGGCGAGGCCGATTTCGTCGCCGTGCTTGTGCTTGGGCGCGACCGGAAGGCCGAAGGCGAGCAGCGAATAGACGGCGCGCTTCTTGGCCGCCTCGACGCGAATCCAGCGGCGGCGGTTGCCGTCGACGGAGAGGTCGGGGATCAGCTGGTTCAGCACGCAGGCGCGGCAGTAGGTATGACCCGGTTCGGCCATCCAGTTGCAGGCGCATTCATCCGCATTGGTGCAGTGGAAGATGCCGTCGACGTCAGACAAGGCAAAGCGCGCATGCTCAGGATCGTAAAGCACGAGACTCCCGCAATTCAGGCACTGCGCATTCTCGAAGTAGAGGCGGTGGCCGCAATGCGGGCAGTCGAACAGTTTCATGTCGATCTCGATGCGTCAGGCGTTGGCGTATGGCGTCAGAGGAGGAATATGGTGCGGAGCGGCGCCTCGCCCAAACGCCCGCCACGGGCCGCCGTTCCATGCCCCCGTCACCTCTTTTTACCCGAGCAGCGAATTCGCCTGCCCGGCGCCGGGCGTTTCGGCCACAATAAGCACTTGATCGTAAGCAAATTCCGCTGCATTGGCCAGGGTAGCGCCGGGGGTACGGTGACAATGGCGCGTTTCGCTGGCAAGTTCGCAACCGGGACGTGATTCAGGCAATCAGGAGAGAAAGCATGGCATTGCTTGCCAAGGGAAAGATTATTGCTGCCGCGGTGGTCGCGGTACTCGCGCTGGCGACGGGCGCGCAGGCGGCGGCCAGCTGCGGCAAGACCGGCGCGGGCTTCGAAGCGTGGAAGCAGGACTTTGCCGCGCAGGCCAGGTCCGAAGGTGTTGGTGGGAAGGGTCTCGCTGCTCTGGCCGGTGCCAGCTACGCGACAAAGACAATCTCCGTCGACCGCGCCATCCACAAGGCGTTCAGCGGTTCGGTGGACGCCTTCATGAAGCGCCGTGGCGGAGCTGCGATCATTTCCAGGGGCCGTGCGCTGAAGAAGTCGAATGCGGCGATGTTCGACAGGATCGAGAGCAATTACGGCGTGTCGCCGGGCGTGTTGCTGGCCATCTGGGGCATGGAAACCGGCTTCGGAGCCTCCCTGGGCAACCAGAACACGGTCTCCGCCATTCTGACGCTTGCCTATGATTGCCGTCGCCCGGGCTTCTTTTACCCGCATGCCATTGCGGCGCTGAAGCTGGTCGATCGCGGCGCGCTGAGCGCCTCGTCGGTCGGCGCTGCGCATGGCGAGATCGGCCATACGCAGTTCCTGCCCGGCAATGTCCTGAAGTATGGCGTCGGCAACGGAAATCTGCGCGACAAGGCGACGGCCTTGGCTTCGACGGCCAACTTTCTCAAGGCTCATGGCTGGCGGGCGGGTGCGAGCGCGAGTGCGAATATGGGGGCCATCGCCGGCTGGAATTCCGCCAGCGTCTACCAGCAGGCCATCGCCCAGATCGCCGACGCGATCGACGGCGGCTGATAGAAATATCCAGATCGAAGAACGGAAAGCCCGGCCATGCGCCGGGCTTTTCTGCAAGGACTGGAGCTTTTGGCGTTCAAACCGTTCAGCAGCCGAGCGGCTACCCGCCTTTTATGACCTTCCAGATGTCCGTGGACTGGTCGAACTGGAGGCGGTTTATGTCGGAGAAGGTCAGCCGGCCGGTCTTCATGGCATCGACAAGGCGGCGGCACAGCAGTGGCGGCATGCGCTCCAGGGAAACGCCCATAAAAGCGGCGATCTCGTGTTTGGCCGATATATTCGATATGGCCACCTTGGTGATGCAGCGATCGAATGCCGCCTCGGGATCCTGTTTCACTTGCTCCTGCCCAGTCTGGCAACCGGCCAGCATGACGACCATTGCAGGCAGCGCCACAAACCACGGCTTCATTGTCAGCTGCCCCCATCGATTGTGAGGAGGCTAGATAAGGGCCCGAAAAGATCAAGCAGGAAAAGCACTGAGTTCTTTGCCGGCGCTCTATTTCTTTGTTTTTACGCAGTTACGGACGAAGTCGGGCATGCTCTTTCTCGAATTGCTCGATCGTTGGCGCAAATGCCGGCTGAGCGACTGGGCTCTCAATAATGTGCGTAGCCGCTCAACGGGCACTTCTCGGAAATAGGAACCTCGAAGGCGCCTTCAGTACCTTTGCAGCTCCGGAATTTGGAGTTGCGCAGCACCGGCGCGGCCCTGGCAGCCGCCTTTGACTTGCCCTTGATGACCAGCCATATCTCGGTCGGCAGGTCTAGCTGCACTCTGTTCAAATCGGAGTAGCTGATCCGCCCGCTGCGTACTCCTTCGGTGATGCGCTGGCAGAACAGGGCCGGCATGCGCTCCTGCGAGACGCCCATGAAAGAGGCGATTTCGTGCTTGAACGTGATGCTCCATAGATGGACGGCGGAGATGCACCCGTCCTGCTCGCGTTTTGCGGCCGCCTGCGAGGACTGGCATCCGGTAAAGACGATGGCCGCCGCAAGCATGAGAAAAATGGCGTTTTTCACGATCAGAATCCCTCCGTCCCGCGAAGGAATTTAGATGAGGCTTTTAAAAGGTCAAACGGAAACCATGTCAGCCAGCTTGGCCTCTTATATTAGAGGTACCAAATAAAAACCCTGCGTGACCGCCGGGTTTTCCTGGAACACTAGTTTGGTTCACCCTTGCGGCTCCTTGCCGCCAGCGTCCTCAGCCGCAGCGCATTGAGGCGGATGAAGCCGGCGGCGTCCTTCTGGTCGTAGGCGCCGCGGTCATCCTCGAAGGTGACCAGCGCGTCGGAATAGAGCGTCTTCTTGGATTTGCGGCCGGTGACCATGACATTGCCCTTGTAGAGTTTCAGGCGCACCGTGCCTTCGACGTCTTCCTGGCTCTTGTCGATCATCGCCTGGAGCATCAGCCGCTCGGGCGAGAACCAGAAGCCGTTGTAGATCAGCTCGGCGTAGCGCGGCATGAACTCGTCCTTGAGGTGGCCGGCGCCGCGGTCGAGCGTGATCGATTCGATGGCGCGGTGGGCGACGATCAGGATGGTGCCGCCGGGGGTCTCGTAGACGCCGCGCGATTTCATGCCGACGAAGCGGTTCTCGACCAGATCGAGCCGGCCGATGCCATTGTCGCGGCCAAGATCGTTAAGCGCCGTCAGCATGGCGGCCGGCGACAGCTTCTTGCCGTTCAGTGCAATCGGATCGCCCTTCAAAAATTCGATCTCGATCTCGGTGACCTTGTCCGGCGCCTCCATCGGCGAGACGGTGCGCTGATGGACGAATTCCGGCGGCTCGCTCCACGGGTCTTCCAGCACCTTGCCCTCGGAAGAGGAGTGCAGAAGGTTGGCGTCGACCGAGAACGGCGCCTCCCCCCGCTTGTCCTTGGCCACCGGGATCTGGTGCTGCTCGGCGAAGTTGATCAGGTCGGTGCGCGACTTGAACGACCAGTCGCGCCACGGCGCGATGACCTTGATGTCGGGATTCAGCGCATAGGCCGACAGCTCGAAACGCACCTGGTCGTTGCCCTTGCCGGTGGCGCCATGCGCAATAGCATCGGCGCCGACCTCCTGGGCGATCTCGACCAGGTGTTTGGAGATCAGCGGCCGGGCGATCGAGGTGCCGAGCAGGTAGGTGCCTTCATAGACGGCATTGGCGCGAAACATCGGGAAGACGAAGTCGGCGACGAATTCCTCGCGGACATCGACGACGCGGATATCCTTGATGCCCATCATCTCGGCCTTCTTGCGCGCCGGCTCCAACTCGCCACCCTGGCCGAGATCGGCGGTGAAGGTGACGACTTCGGCGCCGAGCTCGGTCTGCAGCCATTTCAGGATAATGGAGGTGTCGAGACCGCCGGAATAGGCGAGCACGACCTTCTTGACGTCTTTTGTCTTGGGCATTGCTGGGGACATTTTGGCGGTTCCGCGCGTGAGTTTCGCGGGCGAGGTATCACGGCATTTCCGGCCAGCGCAAGGGATGAACGGGCGCCGGCCGCCGCAGCCGCTGGACCAGATGCCACGCCAGTCAGTTGCTGGCGTGAGCGGGGAGGCTGCGTTATAGACCGACGATCATTCGCCAGGGGCCACCGATGTCCTTCATTCCCGACACCACAACACTGATCCAGTTCGCCATCGCCACCATGATCCTGGCGATCACGCCGGGGCCGGATATGACGCTGTTCGTCTCGCGAACACTGAGCCAGGGCCGCGCCGCCGGCTTTGCCTCGCTGGCGGGTGCTCTGTTCGGCACGCTGATCCATACAACTTTGGTGGCGGTCGGCATCTCGGCGCTGATCGTCGCCTCGCCGATGGCCTTCCTGGTGCTGAAAATCTTCGGCGCCGTCTATCTGGTGTTCCTGGCCTGGCAGGCGATGACCAAGGGCTCGGCGTTTTCACCGCAGAAGAAGAATGGCCCGCAGATTTCGCTGTTCCGCAGCTGGGCTGCCGGGCTTGGCGTCAATCTGCTCAACCCGAAGATCATCCTGTTCTTCATGACGTTTCTGCCGCAGTTCGTCTCCGCTCACGATCCGAACGCGCCGGGAAAACTGTTCTTCCTCGGCCTCATGTTCATCGTGCTGTCGGTCCCGGTGACAGCGCCGATGGTGTTTGCTGCGGAAAGGTTTTCGGCGGCGATGAAGGCCAGCCCGCGGGTGACGCGGGTGGTAGACTATCTCTTTGCCGGTGTGTTTTCGGCCTTCGCGCTCAAGATCCTGACCGCTCAGGCGAAGTAGCGGCCTGCCACCAGCTTCCGGCCCAGCGGCCGGCGCTTAGCCAGTAGAAGATGCCGCCGACCATGCCGCAGCCGATCACCGCGGCGATGGCGCGCGGTTCGGTGACGTCGAAATCCACGTTCTGGTGGACGAAGCCAAGGAAGGCCGCGGCCACCAAGCCGCCCGCGAGTGCATAGAACAGCCAGTCGCGGCGGCTGAGGACCTCGGAGATCAGGATTGCGACCACCGCCGGTATGAAAGCGAAATAGGCGACAAACAGCGCCACGAACGGGATCGAAAAATACAGCGCCGCGGCCGCCGCTGGGTGCGCATCGTCCGGCATATAACCGACGGAAGCCAGGAACAGCACGTTGAGAAAGGCGCTCGCCGCCAATGAGGCGACGACATAGCCGAACAGGATGACAGCGAAACGGAGGATATAGGCGAAGAGGCGGCTCACGCCTCGCCATGCCCCGCAATCATCATGGCTTCCAGCGCCAGGCGGTCGACCTTGCGCATGCGTTCGGAGTCGGATTTGAGCTGCCCGCAGGCGGCCAGGATGTCGCGGCCGCGCGGCGTGCGGATCGGCGAGGCATAGCCGGCATTGTTGATGTAGTCGGCAAATTTCTCGATCGTCTCCCAGTCCGAGCACTGATAGTTGGTGCCCGGCCACGGGTTGAACGGGATCAGATTGATCTTGGCTGGAATGCCTTTGAGCAGCTTGATCAGCCCCTTGGCGTCCTCGATGGAATCGTTGACGTCCTTCAGCATCACATATTCGAAGGTGATGCGCTTGGCGTTGGACAGGCCGGGATAGGCGCGGCAGGCCTCGATCAGTTCCTTCAGCGGATACTTCTTGTTGATCGGCACAAGCAGGTCGCGCAGATCGTCATTGGTGGCGTGCAGCGAGATCGCCAGCATGACCCCTATCTCCTCGCCGGTGCGGAAGATCTCGGGCACCACGCCGGAGGTCGAGAGCGTAATGCGGCGCTTCGACAGCGACAGTCCGTCGCCGTCGGAGGCAATCAGCAGCGCCTTCTTCACCGCCTCGAAATTGTAGAGCGGCTCGCCCATGCCCATCATGACGACGTTGGAGACTTTTCTGCCCTCGGCAGGGACGATGGCGCCGTCGGGTGTGTCGCGGTCGGGGAAATCGCCGAGCCGGTCGCGGGCGGTGAGCAATTGCGCCAGGATCTCTTCCGCCGTCAAATTGCGCACCAGCTTCTGCGTGCCGGTGTGGCAGAACGAGCAGGTCAGCGTGCAGCCGACCTGCGATGAGATGCATAGCGTGCCGCGGCCTTCTTCGGGGATGTAGACGGTCTCGATCTCGACGGGACGGCCGGCGCCGCGCGGCGGAAAGCGGAACAGCCACTTGCGCGTGCCGTCGGAGGAAATCTGCTCCTCGACGATTTCGGGCCTGGCGACGGTGAAATGCTTGTCCAGTTCGGCGCGCAGATCCTTGGAGATGTTGAACATGCCGGCAAAGTCGGAGACGCCGCGCACATACATCCAGTGCCAGAGCTGTTGGGCGCGCATTTTCGCCTGGCGCTCGGGCACGATGCCGGCACTGATGAGGGCGTCACCGAGCTCGGCCCGCGTCAGGCCGATCAGCGACGGCTTCTCGGGCGTGGCGCGGGCGCGCAACGCATCGCGTGCGCCCTCAGTGGTGAGATCGAAGGAAAGGGTCATATCAGCGCCAATATAAGCGAATTGCGGCCGATTTCATCCATCGTGCCGAAAAGAAGCGCGGCGCATAGCACAGGTTGCGGCGAGAGTCATGCGGCGGGAACCGCGCTAGCCTACTTGCACTTGGCGATCGACGTCAGCGCGGCCGAGATGCCTTTCAGCGAAAACACATAGGTCGTCGGATTGCCGCGGCCAGACTTCGCCGAGACCTTCATGTCGGTGCCGGTTTTCATGGCGGCGATCAGCACCGGCTCTTCGGCGGCGTTCTCGACCCAGGCCGACTTGCCGCGGGTGAACATCGAGAACGTCTTCTTGTCGATGGTGACGGTGGCCTTGGAGCCTTCCTGGAATGTGTAGCCGGCGATGAATTGCGGCTCGTAGGACACTTGCTGGCCCGGCCGCTGGCTGACGAAGAAGAACATGTCGCCGTGATCGAGCGTCGGCGGCTGCTTGTCGGTCGGCACGGTGAGCACATAGCAGACCTTGCCGCCCTGCGCCTGGTAGCTGTAGGTGCCCCAGGCATTGTGCTGGCCGATCTTGGTCGCCTGCTGCGCCAGCGCCGGCGCGGCAAAAGCCACCAGGACCAGGCTCGAGACTAGTGCAATCAATCCGCGCATCGCTTTTCCCGTATTCCAAATGGTGCGGGGCAGGCCGGCTTGGCGTCCTGCCCGTCGCTTCATTTTGATTTAATCTGGGTTACCAAACGGTGAATTTCCCTCGGAAAAGGACATTCACCCATGGAAACCACCGCCATTTCCGCGCCGCTTCTTGAAAAAACGGCTTTCGCAATGTCCCTGCGGCGACTTGGAGGCCACGAAAGCGGCAAGAGTTTGACTTTTCCAACGGCCGCAGCGGAACCCGAAGCCAAGCCGCTATCGTCCTGTTTGAGCGGAGGATTTCTTCTGAACCCAGTTGCCAACGCGACGCCGATTCAGCTCTTGTCGGCGATCGCCTCCTTGGCGGCCTTGCGGTGCGCAGGGGTGATATGGGCGCTTACCGTGGAGATCGCGGCGGTCAGCACGGCGATGTCGTCGGTGAAGCCGAGGCCGAAGACGAAATCGGGTATGACGTCGACCGGCAGCACGAAATAGCCAAGCGCTGCCAGCAATATGCCCTTGGCACGCAAAGGCGTCTTCCTGTCGAGCGCGCAATAATAGCCGGCGACGACCTCTTCCATGAACGGAATCTGCCGGGCGGCCTTCTTGGCCGTGCGCCAGAATTTGGCGCGCACTTCACTCTCGTCGCCGAGCTTGCTGCCGAAGCCGAAGAAATCAAAACCGGGCTGCTGCGCCATCAATCCTCTCCTTGCCGGCCGTCGCGCTACGCGTTGCGCGCGGCCGCCACGGAAAATGTGGTGAAAGTCCCGGTCCACTGCAAGAGGATGGAGCCGATTTGGCGTTGCCGCCCCAGCGTTCAGCCGCCAGCATACCCATTCATCTTCTTGGCCAGCGCGATGTCGAGCGCAGTGACACCACCGGCATCATGGGTGTTGAGCGTCACGTCGACAGTCTTGTAGACGTTCGACCAGTCGGGATGATGGTCCATCTTCTCGGCGGCCAGCGCGACGCGGGTCATGAAGGCGAAGGCTTCGGAAAAATTCTTGAAGTCGAAGCTGCGCTTGATGGAGGCGCCATCGGCTGCCTGCGACCAGCCGGCCAGTTCGGCCAGTGCGGCGGCGATGGCGTCCTTGCTGAGCTTCTCTCTCTTCATGATGATTTCCCGTGCTATCCCAGATATCGACCCTCACCATAATGCAAGTCGCCCAAAAGTCCTTTGCGTTTTGGGCTTCCAAATGCACGAACGGCGCATATCGAATGAGCGTAAAGCCGATAAATTCCATACTCTTCGTCTGCCTCGGCAACATCTGCCGTTCACCCCTGGCCGAAGGCGTGTTTCGCGCCGTGCTGGCGGAGCGCGGCCGCGACATGGTGCTGGACGATATTGTGCTGGACTCTGCGGCGACCGGCGGCTGGAACCTCGGCGAAGCGCCCGACCCGCGCTCGATCGCGATTGCGGCCCGCCACGGCATCGACATATCAGGGCAGCGGGCACGCAAGGTCGGGCCGGGGGATTTTTCGCGCTTCGACCTGATCCTCGGCATGGATCGGCAGAATGTCCGCGACCTCAAGGCGTTGGCGCCGGCCGGTGCGCGCGAACGTATTCATCTCTTGGCAGAGTTTGCGCAGGGCAAAACCCGCGACGTGCCGGATCCCTATTATGACGGGGCCGAAGCGTTCGCTTCGGTCTACCGCATGATCCGCGAAGCGTCGGAGGCGCTGGCGACGAGATTGGTGGCGCGGGCGTCGACGCCGGAGAGCGGCCACGCCTCCTCGACAATGTAGGGACCGCCGCCGACCGAATCGCGCGACGACATCAGCACGAAGCGGCCGACGCGAAACGGTAGCGTCGCAAAATTGCCGCGCGCCGACAGGTACTGGGCGACGTCGAGCGGGCTCGAATTGCGCAAGCGTGCCAGCGTAACATGCGGGGTGAACTTGCGCGGGTCGGCGGGCAGGCCGAGCCGCTGGCAGATGCGGTCGATTTCGCTCTGCAGCGCCGAAAGGTCGGGCGAGGCGAAGACGCCGGCCCAGACGGCGTGCGGCTTCTTCTGGCCGAAAGCGCCAACTCCGGACAGGGTGAGCGAGAAGGATGGGCGGTGCACCCGGTCGAGCGCGTTGGCGATTTCGTCGGCGATATGGCCTTCGACGTCGCCGATGAAGCGCAGCGTCAGATGGTAGTTTTCGACATCGATCCAGCGGGCTCCGGGCAGGCCGCCCCTGAGCAGGGACAGCGAAAGAGCGGCGTCACGCGGTATTTCGAGGGCGGTGAAAAGACGCGGCATGGTGAGCCTCCCTTCCTCGAATCGAACTGTGCCCCTAGCGAATCATCGATAGTCAAACGGGGCAAGTGGTTTGTTGGTTGCAGGCATTTTTACGAACAGGCGCCTCCAAGCGATGAATAAGCACTATTGCCGTGCCGCTTCGGCGCTTGCATTACCCAGATGCTGCATATGCTCTTCGAGCGCAGCATGAATGACTCGGGTCATCGGCAGCCCGGTCTTTTGTTTCAAAGTTCGCGCGAGGCGAACGCCGCGTTATTCTCGTCAGGCCGGCGTTCAACCGCCACCCTGAACTGCCGCAACAGCCTTCTCCACGGCGGGCAGGATGCGCTCGACCATCACTGCGACGCCCTTCGGATTGGGATGCAGGCCGTCCTCCAACTGCAGGCCGGACTGTCCGGCGACGCCATCGAGAAAAAACGGATAGAGCGGCACATCGTATTTCGCGGCCAGCTTTGGATAGATCGCATCGAAGGCGTTCTGGTAGTCGGCGCCGAGATTGGGAGCGGCGCGCATGCCGGCCAAAAGCACCGCGATCTTGCGCGCTTTCAGCTTCGCCAGCATGTCGTCCAGGTTCTTTTCCGTAATGCTAGGCGAGACGCCGCGCAGCATGTCGTTGGCGCCGAGTTCGAGGATAACCAGCCTTGTCCCATCCGGCACCGACCAGTCAAGCCGCGCCAAGCCGCCGCTCGAGGTGTCGCCTGAAACGCCGGCGTTGGCTACTGTGACGTCATGGCCTTTGGCGCGCAGCGCAGCTTGCAATTTGTCGGTAAAGCCATCGCCAGGCCCGAGGCCGAAACCGGCCATCAGGCTGTCGCCGAAGCCGACGATGGTGAACGTCTCGGCGCGCACGGACGAAATGGCGCCGCAAAGGGTGACGAAAAGGACGAGCCCTGCGGCATTCAAGCGTTTGAAAGATATCTTGCGTTTGAAAGACATGTGGCAGGCCCCATATACCCGAGGAATTCTTCCGGCGACGGCTTCCGGCAAGCAGAGCCTTCATCCTGATATAGGACGCTTTAATTGTGACAGAAGCCGTCATCGCGCTGAAAGACATATCCCTGACCCTGGGCCAAGGGGCTTCGTCCGTGCATGTGCTGAAAGGCGTCAGCCTTGACGTGACGCGCGGCGAGGCGACCGGCATTGTCGGCCCTTCGGGGTCCGGCAAGTCGACCTTGCTGATGGTGCTTGCCGGGCTGGAGCAGGTCGATTCGGGGACGGTGCGGATCGCCGGCGAATTGCTGAACGGCAAAAGCGAGGACGAGATCGCATCGTTTCGGGGCCGAAACATCGGCATCGTCTTCCAGTCGTTCCATCTCATTCCCAACATGACGGCGCTCGAAAATGTCGCGGTGCCGCTGGAACTGGCCGGCCATGCCGATCCGTTCGGTGTCGCGGCGCGCGAGCTGGCAGCGGTGGGCTTGAGCGACCGCGTCACCCACTATCCGGGCGAGCTGTCCGGCGGCGAACAGCAGCGCGTGGCGATCGCCCGCGCGCTGGCGCCGTCGCCGCGCATTCTCATCGCCGACGAGCCGACCGGCAATCTCGATCAGGCGACGGGGCGGCAGGTTGCCGACCTTTTGTTCGCCAAGGCGGCCGAGCGCGGCATGACCTTGGTGCTGGTCACGCACGATCCGGCCCTTGCGGCGCGCTGCTCGCGCCAGGTGTCGATGCGCTCGGGCCGCATCGAGGATGCGCCGGTAGCGCAGGTCAAGGTGCCGGCCTGATGCCACTGTCGCAGACGCTGAAGCTCGCGTTCCGCTTCTCGCTGCGCGAGATGCGCGGCGGGTTGTCGGGTTTCCTGATCTTCCTTGCCTGCATTGCGCTCGGCGTCGCTGCAATCGGCGGGGTCAATTCGGTGGCGCAGGCGATCACCGCAGGCGTTGCAGACCAGGGCCAGACGCTGCTTGGCGGCGACTTGCGCTTCCAGCTCAACCAGCGCGATGCGACGCCAGCCGAAAGCACCTTCCTCGACCGCCTCGGCACTGTGTCGCACAGCGCCAATATGCGCTCGATGGCGCGGCTGGATGACGGCTCCGACCAGGCGTTGGTTGAGGCCAAGGCCGTCGACGACGCCTATCCGCTCTATGGCGCGCTCGAGACCGCGCCGCAGCTTGGCAGAGAGGATTTGTTCGGCGAGAAATCAGGCGTCTTTGGCGCCGCCGCGCCCGACCTGTTGTTCGACCGGCTGAATGTGGAGATCGGTGACCGGCTGAAGGTCGGCAGCGCGACATTCGAATTGCGGGCCAGGCTGGTGAGCGAACCGGATGCGGTGTCGGACGGTTTCGGCTTCGCGCCGCGGCTGATGGTTTCGATGCAAGGGCTCGCCGCCTCTGGTCTGATCCAGCCAGGCAGCCTGGTCGAGAATGCCTACAAGGTTCGGCTGCCGGCCGGCGCCAGCGAGGCCGATCTCAAGGCCATCCAGGATCGGGCGGCGAGCGATTTCCCCGAAGCCGGCTGGTCGATCCGCACCCGCTCGAACGCCGCGCCGGCGCTGTCCTCCAACATCGAGCGCTTCTCGCAATTCCTGACGCTGGTCGGGCTGACGGCGCTGGTCGTCGGTGGCGTCGGCGTTGCCAATGCGGTGCGCGCCTATCTCGACGGCAAGCGCGGCGTCATCGCCACCTTCAAGAGCCTTGGCGCCTCGGGCGGCTTCGTCTTCACCGTCTATCTCGTGCAGATCCTGATGATCGCCGGCCTCGGCATCGCGCTTGGCCTCATCCTCGGCGCCGCCATGCCGTTTGCAGCCAGCGCTGCGCTCCAGTCGGTCATTCCGGTGCCGGCTGAAGGCGGCTTCTATCCCGGTGCGCTGGCTCTTGCCGCGCTGTTCGGGCTGCTGGTGACGCTTGCCTTCGCGCTGTTGCCGCTCGGCCGCGCCCGCGATGTGCCGGCGACCGCGCTGTTTCGCGAAATGGGTTTTGAGGGCCGCGGCTTTCCACGCCTGCCCTATCTTGCCACGGCGGTCGGCATCGCGGTCGCTTTGGCGGCGCTCGCCATCCTGTTTTCCGGCGACCGGCGCATCGCCTTGATCTTCGTCGGCGCGACGGTCTTTGCCTTTCTGGTGTTGCGCCTGGTCGGTGCGCTGGTGCAGTGGGTGGCGCGCAAAAGCCCGCGTGTGCGCTCGGTCGCGCTCAGGCTCGCCATCGGCAACATCCACCGGCCCGGCGCGCTGACGCCGTCCGTCGTGCTGTCGCTGGGCCTCGGGCTGACGCTTTTGGTGACGCTGGCGCTGATCGACGGCAATCTCAGGCAGCAGATCTCCGGCAGTCTGCCGGAACGGGCGCCGAATTTCTTCTTCGTCGACATCCAGAATAGCGAGGTCGATGCCTTCTCGACATTGATCGGCAATGAGGCGCCGAAGGGAACGCTGGTCAAGGTGCCGATGCTGCGCGGCCGGGTGATGGCGCTGAACGGCGTTAGTGTCGACAAGGCCAATGTGCCATCGGAAGGCGCCTGGGTGCTGCGCGGCGATCGCGGCCTGACCTACGACGCCAAACAACCGGCCAATGCGACATTGACCGAGGGCAGCTGGTGGCCGGAGAACTACAGCGGCGAACCGCTGGTCTCGTTCTCCAACGATGAAGGCAAGGCGCTCGGCCTGAAGCTCGGCGATACCGTCACCGTCAATGTGCTCGGACGCAATGTGACGGCCAGGATCGCCAATTTCCGAGAGGTGCAATGGGAGACGATGGGCATCAACTTCGTCATGGTGTTCTCGCCCAACACTTTTGCAGGCGCGCCCCATGGCTGGCTGGCGACGCTGACCGAAAAGGATGCCACGGCAGCAGAGGATGCCCGCCTGCTCAACGCCGTCACCCGCGCCTTCCCGGCGGTGACGACAGTTCGGGTCAAGGACGCGCTCGACGTCGTCAACCGGCTGGTCGGCCAGCTCGGCACGGCGATCCGGGCCGCGGCCGGCGTGGCGATGATCGCTTCGGTGCTGGTGCTGGCCGGCGCGCTCGCCGCGGGAAATCGCGCCCGCATCCACGATGCCGTGGTGCTGAAGACGTTGGGCGCCACGAGGCGCACGCTGATCGCGGCGTTTTCGCTGGAATACATGCTGATCGGCCTGGCCACCGCGGTGTTTGCGTTGGCTGCCGGTGGCATCGCCGCCTGGTACATCGTTGCCCGCATCATGACGTTGCCGTCGCATTTCATGCCGGAGGTGGCAGTGGCGACCTTGGTGTTTGCGCTGGTGATCACGGTCGGCATCGGCCTTGCCGGCACCTGGCGGGTGCTCGGGCACAAGGCGGCGCCGGTGCTGCGCGACCTCTAGGCCCAAAACGGCAAGGTTGGCCGAATCTGCCGTTTCCGATTAAATCTTGGTAATGTGCAGTCATGGAAGCCCAAGAAAACCGGCTTCCGGAGATTCACCAAGCGTTGCAGCCCGTTACGGTCTTGTTCTTGACGTCAAGAACCATCATATTTCGCCACAGGCATGCTGGAGCCCCGCCAGCGGCGCCCAGGTCCGAAAGGGCCTGACACCGTACGGGGCAGAAGCAACAGAGGATTCCAATGGCTGAGCCCATTCGCAACTACCAGACTTCGGCCGTGCCGGGCGCGCGCGCCGACATCGACCAAGGCCTGCGCACTTACATGCTCAAGGTCTACAATTTGATGGGGCTTGGCCTCCTCATCACCGGCGTCGCCGCCTGGGGCGCTTTCCAGCTCGCCGTCACCGGCGACGGACAGCTGACCGCTTTCGGCACGCTGATCTATGCCAGCGCCTTCCGCTGGGTGGTCATCCTGGCTCCGCTCGCCGCCGTCTTCTTCCTGTCGTTCAGGATCCAGTCGATGAGCGTGGCCGCGGCGCAAACCACCTTCTGGGTCTATTCGGGCCTGGTCGGCCTGTCGCTGTCGACCATCTTCCTGGTCTACACCGGCGCCTCGATCACTCAGACCTTCTTTGCCACGGCGGCCGCCTTCGGCGCGCTGTCGCTCTACGGCTACACGACCAAGCGCGACCTTTCGGCGTTGGGCTCGTTCCTGGTCATGGGCGTGGTCGGCCTGGTGATCGCCATGCTGATCAACATCTTCCTGCAGTCGTCGGCGCTCGGCTTCGCCATCTCGGCGATCGGCGTGCTGATCTTCGCCGGGCTCACCGCCTATGACACGCAGACCATCAAGGAAATGTACTACGAAGGCGATCAGGCCGACGTTGCCGGCCGCAAGGCGATCATGGGCGCGTTGAGGCTATATCTCGACTTCATCAACCTGTTCATGTTCCTGCTGCAGTTCATGGGCGATCGCCGCTAGGCGGTCTTCCCATCAGGCAACTGGACCAGCGGATATCAAGAGGGCGGCCAACGGCCGCCCTTTTCTTTTGTGCCGGCCTTTGCTGTCATGGAGGCAGATGAATCGTCTGCATAAATCATGAGCACTATTTCCATCCGCGCGGCCTTGGAAGGCGACCTCGGCCGAATCACCGAGATCTACGGCGATGCCGTGACGCATGGCACCGCGAGCTATGAGCTCGAGCCGCCCAGCCGCACTGAGATGGGTGGGCGCTTCGACAGCCTGACGGCGGGGGGCTTTCCCTATCTGGTGGCGGAACGAGATGGCGCGCTGCTCGGCTACGCCTATGCCGGCGCGTTCCGGCCGCGCCCGGCCTACCGCTTCATCGTAGAGGATTCCGTCTATGTCGCGCCTGATGCGAAGGGCCAGGGCGTCGGGCTGCTGCTGATGCAGGCGCTGATTGAAGCCTGCCGTATGGCGGGCTTTCGCCAGATCGTCGCGGTGATCGGTGACGGCCATGCAGACAGCGCCTCGGTGCGGCTGCATGAAAAGCTCGGCTTTCGCCATTCCGGTCGCCTGGAAGGCTCCGGCTACAAGCATGGGCGCTGGCTTGACACGGTGTTCATGCAGCTGTCGCTGAATGGCGGCGCAACGGTTCCGCCCGATCCGCATTCGCTGCCGGAGCGGAAGTTTCGTGAGAGCCTGAGGAGCGGGAATTGAGGAGTTGAAGAACTGAAGAATTGAGGATTCGAATAGCAACAAACCCGGCGGTATTTCGACCGTTACATCCTCTTTTTTCAATTCTTCAATTCTTCAATTCTTCAATTCTTCAATTCCCCAATTCTCAATTAGGCCTGGACAATCTTCAGCTTAGCATCGAAGACGTTGAGCACGCGACCGAGTTCCTGGCCGCGCTTGAGGATTCGGCCGCCGGCGGCGATGACGGCGAAGGCGCCTTGCCGGCGCGCCAGTTTCGGATCCTTGACGATCTGGAACAGCGGCACTTCGCTGGCCCGGCGGAAGACTGAAAACACAGCCCGATCAGACAGATGATCGATGGCATAGTCGCGCCATTCGTTGGCGGCGACCATGCGTCCGTACAGCCTCAGGATCTCATCGAGTTCACGCCGGTCGAAACGGACCGGCTGGTCGAGGCGTTCGCGTCGCGCCTCGTGCAGCGGGATCAATATTGCGGATGCGTCCCCATCCTCCGTCCCACCGCTGCGATCGGTCATCCCGCGATCCCTTTGAAAATGAATCTCGCTTGCAGAAGTTGGCGTGTTCGCCGTGGAATTGCAAGGCCCGGCTAACCATCCCGGGACCGCGCTGTTTTCGCAACGTCCAGTCACTTTTATAAAACGCGGTGTTTGAATTGGTGATGCCTCGCCACATTTCCGCCCTTTTTTATCCGCGCTCATGCCCCAATGTCCGACGAATTTACCGGCGTTGCCTGAGACGGTTCGGTCCGGCACCGGCTCGTAAACCCCAAGCCCCCCGCCCACGGGTCTGCGTCGGATCGAACCAACCTCGGACTTTCCTCAGGGAGAGACCGGGTGCGACGATCCCAAAGCCTAAATGACCGACGTCAGAAGCAAGCTGACGTCGGTTTTTTTGTTGGGCGGCGCCAGACACTTGTCGTCGTGATCCTTCACACCCCCCTCTGTCCTGCCGGACATCTCCCCGCAAGGGTGGAGATCAGATTTCGCGTTTGCTTTCGCCAATCTCAAACGTGGGACAGGATGGCGGATGTGGCGAAGCTGCCAATCTCCCTCCTTGCGGGGGAGATGGCCGGCAGGCCAGAGGGGGGTGCTGTCCCGCCGATATCAAAAGGTATGGACCAGCCTCTTAAGGCTTGTGAATAAACGCCGCGCCCAGAATAGGCCCCGGCAGGCCGTCCTTGCCAACCGATTGCAGCAGCACGGCGCAGCCGCCTTTCTTGGCGATCTCGGTCATCGGCAATTCGTAGCGCTGCGCCTTGCCGTGCCACATGCCGGCGGTCTGGATGCCGGTGACGGCGTTCCAGTAGGTCATGCTGCGGCCGGTGTTCTCGCCCTTGGCGATGGTCACCGTCTGCGGTGGTTCGAAATAGACGATGACGACATGGGCGTCGCTCGGGCCGCTACCGGCGTCGCCGGCATCGATCATGACGCGATCGCTGGTGCGGCTGACCTTGACGCTGACCCGCATGCCTTCACCGGATTTCTCCATGCGGGCAAGCGCGCCGTCGACCTCCTTGCGGCTGGCGCCGTTGACATGGCTGCGACCATTGATGACGGCTTGCGGCGTGTAGACGGAGCGGGTGCCGAAGGCGCGCATATAGTCATATTGCCGGTCGGTATTGTCCTTGCTGCTCAGCGTGTCCTGCCAGCCGAGATAGTCCCAGTAATTGACGTGGTAGGCGAGCGCGACGACGTTGTCCTTGGCCGCCAGCTCGGCAAAGAAAGCGTCCGCCGGCGGGCAGGAATTGCAGCCCTGGCTGGTGAACAGCTCGACCACGCCCAAGGGCCTGTCAATCTGCGGTTTGTCGGTCTGGGTCGTTCCCGATTCCTCGGCGAACCCGGTCCCGGCAAGCGCCGAGAAGGCCAGCGCAAAAGCCGCAAGCCGCAGAGGTTGTCGAGGTGCCATGATCGTTCCGATTCCCGCCGGTGACGC
Organism: Mesorhizobium sp. P170090; assembly: GCF_057786115.1. NCBI lineage: Bacteria > Pseudomonadati > Pseudomonadota > Alphaproteobacteria > Hyphomicrobiales > Phyllobacteriaceae > Mesorhizobium > Mesorhizobium sp. P170090. Next base: position 662,194 of record NZ_JBYNWH010000001.1, on the reverse strand, counting down.
CGGCCTTGTTCTGGTTGCCCAGATTTGTGGCAGAAGCGACAGTCAACGGGAAGTCACGTTGCGGTGAAATTTTTGCTGCCGCAACCATGGGTATGGCATCACAGGGGGAGCACTTCACCGCCCGGTTCGATCGGGAGCATGGCATCAGGAGCGTGGGGCAGATCTTGCTGAGCCCAGCCGGTTTTTACTCCTGTCGTACAGGGCGGGGCTTCGATCGGGTCGGGCAATGCTTTGGAAAGACTGGGAGTAGGGAGTAGGGAGTAGGGAGTAGGGAGTAGGGAGTAGGGAGTAGGGAGTAGGGAGTAGGGAGTAGGGAGTAGGGAGTAGGGAGTAGGGAGTAGGGAGTAGGGAGTAGGGAGTAGGGAGTAGGGGATGTCGTTCCCCGCTACCGCCCAATCCCTACTGCCTAAGCCCTGGCCGCTACGCGGCCAGATCGCGCAGCACGTATTGCAAAATGCCGCCATTCTTGAAGTAGTCGAGTTCGTCCAGCGTATCGATGCGGCAGATGATCGGCACGTTCTTCACGGTGCCGTCGCCATAGGTCACCTTGGCGATCATCGTCTGGCGTGGCTTGATGGTGCTTATGCCGTCGATCTCGACCAGCTCGTCACCCTTGAGGTTGAGCGAGGCCCATGAGGTGCCTTCCTCGAAGACGAAGGGGATGACGCCCATGCCGACTAGGTTGGAGCGATGGATGCGCTCGAAGGACTGGGCGATGACGGCACGGACACCGAGGAGATTCGTTCCTTTAGCTGCCCAGTCGCGCGAGGAGCCGTTGCCGTATTCGACGCCGGCGAAGATGACCAGCGGCACGCCTTCCTTTTTGTATCTCATCGCCGCGTCGTAGATCGATTCCTCTTCCTTCGACGGGTAGTGGATGGTGTAGCCGCCCTCGCGGCCGTTCTCGCCCAGCATGTGGTTGCGGATGCGGATGTTGGCGAAGGTGCCGCGCATCATCACCTCATGGTTGCCGCGCCTTGTGCCGTACTGGTTGAAGTCGGCAACGCCGACGCCATGGTCGGTGAGGTATTTGCCGGCCGGGGAAGCGGCCTTGATCGAACCCGCCGGTGAGATGTGATCGGTGGTGATCTTGTCGCCGAACAGGCCGAGCACGCGCGCGCCCTTGATGTCGCCGATCTTGCCGAAACCGGAGGTCATGCCGGCGAAATAGGGCGGGTTCTGCACATAGGTCGAGTTGTCGTCCCAGGCATAGGTCTGGCCTTCCGGCGCCTTGACGTTCTGCCAGTATTCGTCGCCCTTGAAGACGTCGGCATATTTGCGGGCGAATAGCTCACGTGTGACGTTCTTCTCGATGAACTCCTGGATCTCGGCCGAACTCGGCCAGATATCCCTGAGATAGACCGGCTTGCCGTCGCGGCCTTCGCCGAGTGGCTCGGTGGTCAGGTCCTTGGTGACGGTGCCGGCCAAAGCATGGGCTACCACCAGCGGCGGCGACGCCAGATAGTTCGCCTGCACGTCAGGTGAAACACGGCCTTCGAAGTTGCGGTTGCCGGAGAGCACTGCGGCGGCGATCAGGCCCTTATCGTTGATGGTCTTGGAGATCGGCGCCGGCAGCGGGCCGGAATTGCCGATGCAGGTGGTGCAGCCGAAACCAACCAGGTTGAAGCCGATCTGGTCGAGCTCCTTCTGCAGGCCGGACTTTTCCAGATATTCGGCGACCACCTGGCTGCCCGGCGCCAGCGAGGTCTTCACCCACGGCTTCTGCTTGAGGCCGAGCCGGTTGGCGTTGCGCGCCAAAAGGCCGGCGCCGATCAGCACGCTCGGGTTGGAGGTGTTGGTGCAGGACGTGATGGCGGCAATGACGACATCGCCATGACCGAGATCATGGTCGGTGCCTTCGACGGCATAGCGCTTGTGGATTTCGGCAGCCTTCTTGTACTCGGTTTCCATCGCCTTTGCGAAGCCGGCCGGAATGCCTTCGAGCGGAACGCGGCCTTCGGGGCGCTTGGGACCTGCCATCGACGGCACGACGCTGTCGAGCTCGAGTTCGAGCAGGTCAGTGAAGACAGGGTCGGCCGAGCCGGCGTCACGCCACATGCCTTGCGCCTTGGAATAGGCCTCGACCAGGGCGATGCGGCTTTCCTCGCGGCCCGACATTGTGAGGTAGCGGATGGTCTCGCCGTCGACCGGGAAGAAGCCGCAGGTGGCGCCATATTCGGGCGCCATGTTGCCGATGGTGGCGCGGTCGGCCAGCGTCATGTTGGACAGGCCCGGGCCGAAGAACTCGACGAACTTGCCGACGACGCCCTTCTTGCGCAGCATCTGGGTGACGGTCAGTACGAGGTCGGTGGCGGTGATGCCCTCCCTGAGCTTGCCGGTAAGGCGGAAGCCGATGACTTCGGGCAACAGCATGGAAACCGGCTGGCCGAGCATCGCCGCCTCGGCCTCGATACCGCCGACGCCCCAGCCGAGCACGCCAAGGCCGTTGATCATAGTGGTGTGCGAATCGGTGCCGACGCAGGTGTCGGGATAGGCGGTCGTTCCGCCGTCTTCCGTGTTGGTCCAGACGACCTGACCGAGATATTCGAGGTTGACCTGATGGCAGATGCCGGTGCCGGGCGGGACGACGCGAAAATTGCGGAACGCCTGCTGGCCCCATTTCAGGAATTTATAGCGCTCTTCGTTGCGCTCATATTCGAGCTCGACATTCCTGGCAAATGCCAGTGGCGTGCCGAATTCGTCGACGATGACGGAGTGGTCGATGACGAGGTCGACCGGCACCAGCGGATTGATCTTCTGCGGATCGCCGCCGAGCGCCTTGAGGCCGTCGCGCATGGCGGCCAAGTCGACCACCGCCGGGACGCCGGTGAAATCCTGCATCAGGACACGCGCGGGGCGATAGGCGATCTCGACGCCGGCGGTGCCCTTGTCGGTCAGCCAGCCGGCAACAGCCTGGATAGAGTCCTTGGTGACGGAGCGGCCGTCTTCATTGCGCAAAAGGTTTTCCAGCAGCACCTTCATCGAATAAGGCAGCTGGGCAATGCCGGTGAGGCCGTTCCTCTCGGCCTCGATCAGATTGTAATAGACATAGTCCGCGCCACCCACGGTGAGGGTGCGGCGGCAATTGAAACTGTCGAGGGATTTTGACACGTGCGGTCCGTCCTTGTCTGTTCAGCCTGAAAGGGAACGGACGCCGATGGGCATGCAATCACGCGCAAAGGTGCGGGTACGGCCATTTCCGCTGTCCGTTCCCAGCCAACCCGAGCCGTTCAAGGCGGCGCGTGCGCTGGTTCGGCGCAAATTCTGTTCCCGTGCCGACCGCTGGCACGGATGTCCCGCATATAGAGAATTTTCTGGAATAGTTCTAGACAGTTGCGGAGCAAATTTGTGCGATGCGGCAGCTATCGCGCGGTAAAGTTTTCGGGACGGGCAGGCATGCGGCTGATTGCCGAAAATCTGGGCGGCGAACGCGGCGGCGAGACGGTCTTTTCCGGCATCGGTTTTGCGCTCGACAAGGGCCAGGTGCTGGTCGTCACCGGGCCGAACGGTTCGGGCAAATCGACGCTGCTCAGGGTCATCGCCGGGCTGCTGCCGAAGGCGCAAGGCGACGTGCGCATCGAGGGCGGCGGCGAGACGTTTCCGACGATCGCTTCGGCGGTCCACTATCTCGGCCACCTCAATGCAATGAAGACGGCGCTCAGCGTGGCGGAGAATCTGCGCTTCTGGCGCGATTTCAACGGCGATGGGCAGTCGGGTGTCGAAGAGGCGCTGGAGACGGTTGGTCTCGGCGGCATCGGCCATCTGCCTTTCGGCTATCTGTCGACCGGGCAAAGGCGGCGCGCGGCAATTGCGAAATTGCTGGTCAGTCATAAGCCGCTGTGGCTGCTGGATGAGCCGACGGCCGGGCTGGACAAGGCTTCGGAGGCGCGGTTTGCGGGGCTGATGACGAGGCATTGCGCAGAAGGTGGAATCATTGTCGCGGCGACGCATTTGCCGCTCGGATTGGATGGGGCGAAGGAATTGAGGATGGGAGCAACAGGGTGATGTCGGCATTCCCGCCCACCCCCCTCTGCCCTGCCGGGCATCTCCCCCGCAGGGGGGGAGATCAGATGTCATGCCGGCTTTCGCCAATCACCGGCATTGAAAAAGAGGCGTCAGCAGTGGAGCTGCCAATCTCCCCCCTTGCGGGCGAGATGTCCGGGAGGACAGAGGGGGGTGTGAAGGAACGCCACCTTCGGCAAGATGGCGATCAAACCGCAGGCGCGGCTTGGCAATGCTAGCCCTCTTCCTGCGCGACATCCGCCTCTCCGTCCGCGCCGGCGGCGGAGCGCTCACCGGCGTCATCTTCTTCCTCGCCGTCATCGCCACCATCCCCTTCGGTGTCGGACCGGACCTGAAGCTGCTCGCCCGCATCGGTCCGGCGATCCTTTGGATCGGCGCTCTGCTCGCCTGCCTGCTCGGCCTCGACCGGCTGTTTCAGGCCGATCGCGAAGACGGGTCGCTCGATCTTCTGGTGCTGGGCAATGACCGCCACATGCTGGCGTTGACGGTGCTGGTGAAGTGCCTGGCGCATTGGGCGGGCAGCGTTCTGCCGCTGGTGGTTGCGGCACCTCTGCTGAGCCTGTTCATGAACATGGAGCCGCTCAGCATCGGCGCCACCGCGCTCACGCTGCTGGTCGGCACGCCGGCGATCACTTTCATCGGCGCGGTCGGGGCGGCGGTGGCGGTGGCGCTGCCGCGTGGCGGTCTGCTGATCTCGGTGCTGGTGCTGCCGCTGACCATCCCGGTGCTGATCTTCGGGGTGTCGGCGAGCTACGGCGCGGTGGCCGACCCTGATCCGTTCCTGCAGCCCTTCCTCATTCTTGCCGCGCTGACGCTGTTTCTTGCCGTGCTGGGTCCGGTGGCGGCAGCACTGGCGCTGCGGCATGGAACGGATTGATATGACCGCTGCGGCGCGACGATCAATTGCGAAGCCCCAGCCGCAAAGCTAAGAAAGCCGCAAAGCCATGGGAAGGCCATGATCGAGCACGACGAAGTGACGGTGGAAGGGGAGCGAAGCGCATGAGTGCACACGCACTCTATGTCGCGGCCGCCTATGGCATCACGGTGATCGTGCTGGCCGGGCTGATCGGCTGGATCCTGCTCGACCAGCGGACCCGCAAGCGCGAACTGGCAGACCTCGAAGCGGCCGGCGTGCGGCGTCGCTCGGACAAAGCCGGTACTGGGGCCAGCACTGGGGCCAGCAAGCCATGAGCACGGAAAGCGAAACGACGGCGTCGCCGCGCCGCCGCCTGATCGTGCTGTTGCCGCTGCTGGTTTTTCTCGGCCTCGCCGGATTGTTCCTGTCGCAGCTTTTGTCGGGACGCGATGAGGCGGCAGTGCCGTCGGCGCTGATCGGCCTGCCGGCGCCGCAGACCAACCTGCCGGCGCTGGAAGGGTCAAACCTGCCCGGGCTGGATTCGAAAGCCTTCGCCGGCAAGGTAACGCTGGTCAACGTCTTTGCATCGTGGTGCGCGCCGTGCCGGGAAGAGCATCCGGTGCTCTTGCAGCTGTCGCAGGACAAGCGCTTCGTCATGGCCGCGCTAAACTACAAGGACCAAGCGCAAAACGCGCGCCGGTTCCTTGGTGATCTCGGCAATCCGTTCCAGGCGATAGGTGTCGACGAGGCCGGCCGCACGGCCATCGACTGGGGCGTCTACGGCGTGCCGGAAACCTTCGTCATCGGCAAGGACGGCAAGATTGCCTACAAGCATGTCGGGCCGCTGACAGGGGAGTCGGCGAGGGATGTTCTGTTGCCGCAGATTGAAAAGGCGCTCGCGGCACCGAGCTGACGTTGGCGCCATGCCCCCTCATCGGGCCGCTACGCGCCCCCTCCTCCCCGTGGGGGAGAAGAGGGAAGCATCGGCACAGGCTAGCTCCTCTCCCCGGGGGGAGAGGTCGGATTGCCCGAATTGCTCATGCAATTCGGTTTGGCAATCCGGGTGAGGGGGCGGTGCCCCGCTGAGGTCTGAAATGCTCAGCCGTAGATCTGCCTGTGGACCTGGTAGAGCATTTCCGAGCGGTCGGCGCGCAGGTCGGCCAGATCGCGGCTCGTCAGGTTTTCGATTTCCGCGACGAGGCGGTTATAGTGGCGGCGCTTGGCCATCGAGGTGCGCGCGCGGGAGAAGAGGTTGTCAAAAGCCATAGCAAGGGTCCTTTCGTGCCGCATATCAGCGGTGAATTTGTTCCTCCCTTGGTCGTTCGCACCATGACATAGGAATGGTGCGATGCAAAAAGAAGATGTTGCAATGCACCATTGCACAGGGCGCATAGCGGGTTAATACAGCGCTCCAGCACCATAAACGGCCGGACAGGCTGGCGGGCCATGCCGGCCGGGCACCTTTTGTCTTACAAATTGCGCCTGCGCCACCTTGCCATCGCGCCCGCAGGCTGGCTTGATCCGCGCGTCACGTGATGCCCGGAGGAAATGCATGGCGACCGCAGACTATTACGAAATTCTGGATCCGCGTTTCGCGCGGCTGTTCAACGGCAACGCCCAGGTGGAAAAGCTGTTTACCGGATGTCAGTGGGCGGAAGGGCCGGCCTGGTTCGCCGCCGGCCGCTATGTCGTCTGGTCCGACATCCCCAACAACCGCATGCTGCGCTATGACGAGACCGACGGCAATGTCAGCGTCTTCCGTCAGCCCTCCGGCAATTCCAACGGCAACACCGTCGACCGCCAGGGCCGACTGGTGACGTGCGAGCATTCCGGCCGCCGCGTCAGCCGCACCGAGCATGACGGTTCCGTCACCACCATCGCGGCCGAATGGAAAGGCAAGCGGCTGAATTCGCCCAATGACGCGGTCGTGAAATCCGACGGCTCGATCTGGTTCACCGATCCGAGCTACGGCATCGACACCGACTATGAGGGCGACAAGGCCGAAAGCGAGATCGGCGCTTGCAATGTCTACCGGGTCGATCCGGATACGGGCGAGGTCGAGGCCGTCATCACCGACATGGTCCGGCCGAACGGGCTTGCCTTTTCACTGGATGAAAGCCAGCTCTATGTCGTCGACACCGGCCGCACCCATGGCGCGCAGAACCCCGCGCATATGCGGGTCTTCAACGTCGGCAAGCACGGCAAGAAGGTCTCGGGCGGGAAGGTGTTCGCTGACTGCACGGCCGGTCTATTCGACGGCTTCCGGCTCGACGAGGCCGGCCGCATCTGGACCAGTGCCGCCGACGGCATCCATTGCTACGATCCCGACGGCACGCTGATCGGCAAGGTCAAGGTGCCGGAAGTGACCGCCAATTGCGTGTTCGGCGGCAACAAGCTGAACTGCCTCTACATCGCCGGCACCACGTCGCTCTACATGGTGCGGCTGATGGTGAACGGGGCGAAGACGTATTGAGGCTGCTGGAAACGCTTCTCTGGCGGCCCTTGATGGCGTTTCTGCGCCTGCCGGCGGCGCCTGTAGCGCTGCGGCCGCGGAACCACCGCCAAGCGGTTCGCCGGAGCGGATTTCGAAGCCGCCCAGCGGCGGCGGTATCAGACACAATTCAAGGGGAGGACGTCATGCCATTCGTCAACATCCGCATCGTCAAGGAAGTGATCGCCGCTGATCCCGCTGGCAAGAAGGCCGACATTGCCAAAAAGGTCACGGCGGCGATCATGGACGCCACCGGGCTTAGCAATGACGACGTCTGGGTGGTGTTCGAAGAGGTCAACGCGCGCGACTGGTATGTCGGTGTGACCGATGTCGAGACGTTGCGGAAGGGGTAGCACAGCGGCACGTTGGGGTGCGCCGCACCCTTTCGTTCGTCATCCTAGGGTCTGCGCCGCGTCGCTTCGCTCCTTGCTCCGCCCTAGGATGACGAGGCAACGTTTGCGCGTATAAAACTCGCGAAAACCTGCACCGCTTCGCGCATGGCCCGCAGGTTCTCGTCCTCTCCCAGGATCGCTTCTATCTCCGGCGGTTTCTTGCCGAGCAAGGCAATCTCCAGAACCGCATTCTCACAAAGCGCGAACGACATGGTGCGCATGATCTCGGCCAGCGCGGCGCGGGCATAGAGCGAGCGCGCGGAGGCGTGGGCCAGCATGGCGGGCTTGCCGACTGCGGCGTCGCGCGAGACCAGCCAGTCGAGAGCGTTTTTCATGCCGCCGGGCACGCCATGGGCATATTCGGGGCAGGAGACGATGATGCCATCGGCGCTGGTGACGGCCTCGATCAGCCGCATGGCCTCGGCCGGTGTGCGCTCGCCTTCGTCATCCGGGTTGAAGATCGGCAGCAGGCCGAGCCCGTCATAGACAGTTACGCGGCAATCCGAAGGCGCGTTCGCGGACAGCGCCGCCAGCAGCGCCGAATTGGTCGAGGCGGCGCGCAGGCTGCCGGAGATGGCGAGGAGTTCGATCACGGGGAAACAGGGCTAGGGAAAACCGGCAAAGGACCGCAATGGCGAATCGTACCCGAAATCTACCACAGGGTCTTGCTGTAGGCTTCGTCCAGCGAGCGGTCGAAATCGTCGGCAGTTTCGGCATGCGCCATCTGATCGGACAGGATCTGACCGAGCGTCGGCAACGTCGCGCGGTCGTGCCAGCTGTCCGGCTTCCACAATTCGGAGCGCATGAAGGCCTTGGCGCAGTGCATGTAAGCGGCCTTGACGCTCACCACGACGACGCTTTGCGGTTGCTTGCCGTCGACGGTGAGGCGCTCGCGCAAACCGGCATCGACGGTTATGCGGGCGTCGCCATTGATGCGCAGCGTCTCGTTCATGCCGGGGATGAGAAAAAGCAGCCCGACCGAAGGGTTGAGCAGGATGTTTTCCAGCGTGTCCAGCCGGTTGTTGCCGGGCCGGTCGGGAATGGCGATGGTCCTGTCGTCGAGGACAAGGGCAAAGCCCGGTCTGTCGCCTTTCGGCGTCACGTCGGCATTGCCGGCGCCGTCGGAAGAACCGATCAGCACGAAAGGGCTCTTGCCGATGAAAGAGCGGCAGTGGCCGTCGAGCGCCCTGAGTTCCTTGCGCATCGAGGTGTCGGTCGGCCGCGGGGTCTTGTAGATCGTCCTCAGTTCATCGCGCGTGGTGACGAATTCCATGGCCGTCTCCGTTTATTCTGACGCAATTCCGGACGGCTTCACACTTTTCCTGGAATTGCTCTACTTGCCGGCTTCTTCCACCTTCTCGGCCTTATCCTCGATCGAATGGTGCAGGATCAGCGGCATCTGGCTGAAGGTGAACAACAGGGTGATCGGCATGATGCCCCAGACCTTGAAGGTAACCCAGAAGTCGGTGGAAAAATTCCGCCACACCACTTCATTGGCAAGAGCCAGGAACAGGAAGAACAGGCCCCAGCGGAAAGTCAGCTTGCGCCAGCCTTCGGCATCGAGGCGAAAGGCCGAATCGAAGACATAGCCGAGCAGCGATCGGCCGAAATACAGACCGCCGAGCAGCACGCCGCCGAACAGGGTGTTGACGATGGTCGGCTTCATCTTGATGAACACGTCGTCCTGCAGATAGAGCGTCAGCGCGCCGAAGATGAAGACGACGACGCCCGAGACCATCGGCATGATCGGCAAGGTGCGCAGCAGCAGCCAGGAGGCGATCAGCGCGATCGCCGTCGCCGCCATGAAAAGGCCGGTGGCGACGAAGATCGGCCCGCCGAATTCGGCCAGGACAGGAAATTTCTGCACCAGCCAGGCGCCGCGTGCATTGGCGAAGAAGAACACCATCAGCGGCCCGAGTTCCAGCACCAGCTTGAGCAGCGGATTGACGCTTTCTTTCTTCTTTCGCGGGTCGGACGGGTCGCGTTCGAGGATGGGTGGGTTCATGACTTCCTTCTGACGCATGATCTTGTCCAAAAAGCCGTCAGCTCTTCGGGATCATTGCCTGTTACGCTACGCCGGCGATCGCCCTGGCGAATTCGCCGGCCGAGAATGGTTCGAGGTCGTCGACCTGTTCGCCGACGCCGATGAAGTAGACCGGCAGTTTGTGCTTTGCCGCGATCGCGACCAGAATACCGCCGCGCGCCGTGCCGTCCAGCTTGGTCATCACCAGGCCGTTGACGCCGGCGACATTGCGGAAGATCTCGACCTGATTGAGCGCATTCTGGCCGGTGGTGGCGTCGACCGTCTGCAGCACGGTATGCGGCGCTTCCGGATCGAGCTTGCCCAGCACGCGCACGATCTTTTCCAGCTCCGCCATCAGTTCGGTCTTGTTTTGCAGCCGGCCGGCGGTGTCGATGATCAGTACGTCGGAGCCGGCCTCCTTGGCGCGTTCGAAAGCGTCGTAGGCAAGGCCGGCGGCATCCGCGCCGATCTTCGAGGCGATGACCGGAGACTTCGTCCTCTCGCCCCAGATCTTCAGCTGCTCGATGGCTGCAGCGCGAAAGGTATCGCCGGCGGCCAGCATCACCGACAGGCCACCATCGGTCAGTTTGGCGGCGAGCTTGCCGATGGTCGTGGTCTTGCCGGTGCCGTTGACGCCGACCACCAGAATGACATGCGGCTTGTGCGACAGGTCGAGCTCCAGCGGCATGGCGACATGGGCCAGCACCTTCTCCACCTCGGCCGCCATGATGGTGCGGACATCCGCGTCGGAGACATCCTTGCCGTAGCGGCTGGCAGCGAGGGCATCGGTGACGCGCAAGGCTGTTTCCATGCCCAGATCGGCACGGATCAGCACGTCCTCCAGATCCTGCAGCGTCTCCTCGTCGAGCTTGCGCTTGGTGAAGACGCCGGCGATGTTGCCGGTGAGTTCTTTCGAGGAGCGGGCAAGCCCGTCGCGCATGCGCTGGAACCAGGAGCGTCGCGGCGCCGGTTCGGGCGCCTTTTGCGGCTCGGCTTTCTGCTCGACCTTTCTGGTGACGGTGACTTTGCCGACTGACGGTGTCGGCTGTGGTGTCGGCGGAAAACCCGGTTCAGGCATGGGCGCAACCCCCGCCGTGGCAGCCCGGACTTCGACCGGCGCGGGTGTGGCTTCGACCGGAGTGCGCTTTACCTCCCCCTCGATGGGGGAGGTCCCAAGCGAAGCTTGGGGGTGGGGGTGATTTGCGCTGGCGTCAGCGCTGTCACCCCACCGCGCCGCTTCGCGTCGACCCTCCCCATCGAGGGGAGGGTGGGTCGCCTCGTCCTTCTCCCCGTGGCTATACGGGGAGAAGGTGCCGGCAGGCGGATGAGGGGCGGCGCTGACCTCTGAGGTAGGCTGTGCGGGAGGCGCGGACGGTTGCGGCACTTCGATCGGGGCGGCCGGTTCTGCGGGAGTCTCGGCAGGCGTCGGCACTTCGACGGGAGCGGGCTCCAGCTGCGGTTCCGGACGCGATGGTTCGATCTCCGGCTCGGCCGGCGCCGGCGGCACTTCTTGGGGCTGCGGCTCGGGAGCCGGCTCCGGAACGGCTGGCGGCGCAGGAACTTCTTCCGGTGCAGGCGGCTCGGGTATCTCCGGCTCAGGCTGCGGTTCTTCTACCGGCGCGGGCTCCGGCAACGGTTCCGGCTCGGATGGGACGACCGGTTCCGGCGCGGGCGGGATGGTCGGCGTGGGTTCGGGCTTCGGTTCTTCTGGCGCCGACTGCGGCGCAGGCTTTACCTCCCCCTCGATGGGGGAGGCCCCAAGCGAAGCTTGGGGGTGGGGGTGAGTGGCGTCGGCGTCGGCGCTCTCACCCCTCCCCGCCACTTCGTGGCGACCCTCCCCATCGAGGGGAGGGTGGGGCGTCGGCGGCTCGGGCTCCTCGCGCTTCAAGAACTCCGGAACGACCTGCTCGGCCGCCGGCTTCAGCGCCTCAAGCGCATCCCATTTGATCGGCGGCAGGGGAGCGGTTTCGTCGATGCGCTCCTCGACGACTTCCTTCTTGCCGAACGAAAATATGTTCTTGAAAAAACCGGCCATGCTTCAATCGTCGCAGGCGGCGCGGGCAGTGAGCGGGGCCGCTATCAGGCGCACGCCGTCATGGCCGGTGATGTCTGCCTCGACGATCTCGCCCGGCGCGCCTGTGCCGAGCCCGGCAAGCGTGAACCCTTCGGTGCGGCCGACGCCGTCGCGCTCGATAAGGATCGTTTGGCGCGTTCCGGGAAGCGACGACAGATGGCGGCGATACGCAGCCTCACCAGCGGCGCGCAGCTGGGCCGCGCGCTGCTTGACCAATTCGCGGCGGACCTGCGGCATGCGCGCGGCGGGCGTGCCTTCGCGCGGCGAAAACGGGAAGACATGCAGGTGCGTCAGCCCACATTCCTCGACGATCTTTATCGAATTCTGAAACATTTCCTCGGTCTCGGTCGGGAAGCCGGCGATGATGTCGGCGCCGAAGACGATTGCCGGGCGCAATTTGCGCACATCCTCGCAGAAGCGGATCGACTGGTCGCGCAAATGCCTGCGCTTCATGCGCTTCAGGATCATGTCGTCACCTGATTGCAGCGACAGATGCAGATGCGGCATCAGCCTGGGCTCGGTGGCGATGGCGTCCAGCAGATCGTCGTCGGCCTCGATCGAATCGATGGAGGACAGCCGCAGCCGCCTCACATCAGGCACCTGCTTCAGGATGGTCTTCACCAGCTTTCCCAGCTTCGGCGCGCCCGGCAGGTCGGCGCCGAAAGAGGTCATGTCGACGCCGGTCAGCACGATCTCGGCGTAGCCGTTGCCGACGAGACGCTTGACCTGCTCGACAACCGCGCCCATCGGCACCGAGCGTGAGTTGCCGCGGCCATAGGGGATGATGCAGAAGGTGCAGCGATGGTCGCAGCCGTTCTGCACCTGGACGAAAGCACGTGCCCGGCCGTCAATGGCGTCGACCATGTGGCCGGCGGTCTCGCGCACCGAGAAAATGTCGTTGACGCGCGCCTTCTCGCTGTCGTTGACGCCGAAATCCGGCAGCGCGCGGTAGGAGTTGGCCTTCAGCTTCTCTTCGTTGCCAAGCACGAGGTCGACCTCGTCCATGGCGGCAAAATTCTGCGGTTCGGTTTGCGCGGCGCAGCCGGTGACGATGATGCGCGCCGCCGGATTTTCGCGGCGGGCCTTTCTGATCGACTGCCTGGCCTGGCGCACCGCTTCGGCGGTGACGGCGCAGGTGTTGAAGATAATGGCGCCGCCTTTGAGCGCGCCGAGACCTGCGCTTTCGGCCTCGCGGCGCATCACTTCGGATTCATAGGTGTTGAGACGGCAGCCAAAGGTGACGACGTCTATGCCTTGGGAGTTGGGGCCCTTGGTATCGGCAAGCGCAGACATCAGGCCGCGCTTTCGGTGTCGCGGGCCCAGGTGCCGGTCGACGGATCGAAATTGCCGGAAAACTCCCATTCGGCAGCGCCGGTCAGGATGACGTGGTCGTCGTCGCGCCATTCCACATGCAGCGAGCCGCCGCCGGGCGTCATCAGCGTAACGCTGCGGCCGGTGCGCCGGGTGCGGGCAGCGGCGACGACGGAAGCGCAAGCGGCCGAGCCGCAAGCCCTGGTCAGGCCGGCGCCGCGCTCCCAAGTGCGGATGATCATCGTCTCCGGCGACGTTACCTGGGCGATGGTGATGTTGGCGCGCTCGGGGAAGATCGGATGGTTTTCGAGCAGCGGGCCGAAACGCTCGAGTTCGTAGGACCAGACATCGTTGTCGACCCAGAAGATAGCGTGAGGGTTGCCCATCGAGAGAGCCGAAGGCGAATGCAGCACCGGCGCGTCGATGGGGCCGATCTGCAACTCGATCATGCGGGTGTCGCGGAATTCCTCGGCCAGCGGAATGTCCTGCCAGCCAAAGCGCGGAGTGCCCATGTCGACCGAGATGGTGCCGTCGGCATGTTCGACGGCGTTGAGGATGCCGGCGCGGGTCTCGAAGGTGAAAGTCTTCTGGCCGGTTTCGGCGGCCAGCGCCTGGACGACACAGCGCATGCCGTTGCCGCAGGCCTGCGCGCCCGAGCCGTCGGAATTCAAAATGTCGATGTAAAACGCGGTGCCCGGCGTGCGCGAATCGTGGATCGCCATGATCTGGTCGAACCTAGTCGCCGCATCGGCGTTCAGCGCGACAGCCGACGCCGCCGTGACCCTATCGGCACGGCCACGCATGTCGGCGACGATGATTTCGTTGCCGATGCCGTTCATCTTGGCGAAGGGGGCAGTGCCTGCCATGATCTGAGGTAATTCCTGTACGTTTCGCCGCTATATGGCGGAAACGGGCGGGAATTACCAGTGTGGGCTGCGTTTAGGTTACCGCGAAAACGCCGAGCACGATCAGCAGGAAGATGACGAGAACGATGCCGATCAGCACGCGCGCGCCGGTGGCGGCGGCACCGGCCAGCGCCGGCATGCCGAGCAGGCTGGCGGCGGCAGCAACGATGAGAAGAATGATGATCCATTTGATCATGGACAATGCCTCGCAAATTGACTGGCCTGCAGCCGGCTTAAGAACGCATCTGCGGCGCTCTGGTTCCGTTGCCGCGAGGCTCTTTCCGACTGGGCGCGCTATTCGGCAATCTCGAAGTCGGTCGTGAAAGGCGCCGTCTTTTGCGAGTTCTCGTCGTGCATGAGGAAATCCGCGCGGTATTTGCCGGGGGGAACGCCATCCAGGGAGACGTTTAATTTGAAGAACATCTCTCGGTTATGCGAGCGCGAGGCGAGCTGGACCCGGCCAAGCTTTTCGACGGTTCCCAGCTTCTCGCCCGACTGGGAAAGCACGGTAAGGTCAACGTAAAGCGCGATCTGGTTGTTGCCGAGCCCATCCGAGCCGTAGCCGTAACCGACCGGCTCCATATAAAGCACAATCTCTTCGCCCGGCTTGTAGACATGGTTCGGGCGCTCGGCGTAGGCCCCGAACCCGCTGGCCGACATGATGTGTTTCACATTTTGCACGCCAAGCGGCATCGCTTGCCACAGAGCGTCCTCGGCGCTGCGGAATTTGTCCAGCGCGCCGGCACCATCACCCGCCTGCAGTGCCTTTTCGGCTTCAGCGGCGCGATCGGTGATTTCACCCGCGAAAGCGGCCGGCGTCGAAATTACCAGCGCGATCAAAACTGCCAAGATTGATTTCATCTGTTCCCCCTGTTGCGATAGACCATCGGCTAAAACGGCAGTGCCGTAAACGGCCAAATGCAGACTTCAGCCGCGCTCGATCTCGGGAACGTCCCAAAGCTCGCCCGGACGGAAGGCGCGAAACCGCTCACCCAGGCCTTGCGCCTCAAGCGCTTCAGTCAGTTTTGCGCCGGCATTTGCGCTCGACCGCCGATGCGCCGACCTGCCGCGGGCTCCGGTGCCGCTTTCGCAACCAATGTACCGGTTGGAACCGCGCTAGAGCGAAGACATGCCTTTTGTCCGCCAGCCATTTTGCGACAAATTTACAACAATTCGTGGTGCAAACCCTATTTTAACCATATCGGGTTGAAATTTCGCCACCTTCTCCATCTTGGTGAGGGGTGAGATTGTGCGGACGGCTTCCCCCCAGCCGGATCCGACGGAGGTTGGAATGATTTTTTCGAGAAGCGGGCTGATGGCCGTATCGCTGGCAGCGCTCGTTGCGAGCGGCTGTTCGACCTCGCGTTTTTCATCGATGGATGACCAGCAGCCCGCCCCGCTGCAGCCCGCGCCCGCCGGCACGGTGAGCGGAAGCCAACTGCCGCCCCCGGCAGCGCCGGGCACCACCGACCCATCGCAATTCCCGACCGCGCCGGCAGGCGCGCAGGTCGCCTCGCTGCCGCCGGACGGATCGGCGCCGGCCGGAGCCTCCGACCTTACCGCTGCGAGCGTTGCCGGCGTTTGGAACGCCAGCGTGTCCGGACAGAGCTGCAAGGTGGCGACGCCGCAGACCAAATTCGGCGCCGGCTTCCGCGCCGGGCCGCTGCATTGCCCGCCGCCCATCGACGGCATCAAATCGTGGAACGTCGCCGGCAAGCAGCTGACGCTCTATGACGAGAATGGCGGCACGCTGGCGCGGCTCTATTCCTCGGGCGGTTCGAAATTCGACGGCCAGACTACCAACGGCTTGCCGATATCGCTTACAAGATAGGCTGCCTATCCCTAGACAGCGACGTGACCGATGCATCTGCGTGACGGCCTCCAGACCCATGCGACCGTCAGGCAGCGCTACAACCATCTGGTCGCAACCGGCGCCATCGAGCGCGATGCGGCGCAGGAGCGCATTGCCGCCGCGCTCGACCGGCTGACCGACGAGATCTCGGTCAAGCGGCTGGCGCACAAGTCGAGCGCGCTCGGCTGGCTGTTTGCCCGCAAGCGCGAGACGCGCGAGGTCGTCAAGGGCCTCTACATTCATGGCGACGTCGGTCGCGGCAAGACCATGCTGATGGATATGTTCTTCGAGTTGTTGCCGGTCAGGCGCAAGCGCCGCGTTCATTTCAACGACTTCATGGCCGATGTGCAGGACCGCATCCAGAAGCACCGGCAGGCGCGCAAGAACGGCGACGTCAAGGAGGACGACCCGATCCCGCCGGTCGCGCTTCAGCTTGCCGAACAGGCCTGGGTGCTGTGCTTCGATGAGTTTTCGGTCACCGACATTGCCGATGCGATGGTCCTGTCGCGGCTGTTTTCGGCGCTGTTCGCCAATGGCGTGGTTCTGGTCGCCACCTCGAATGTCGCGCCGCAGGACCTTTATCGCGACGGGCTGAACCGCCAGCTTTTCCTGCCCTTCATCAGCATTCTCGAGCGCCACGCCCATGTGCTGACGCTTGATGCCGACAAGGACTACAGGCTGGAAAAGCTCGCCCGCACGCCGGTTTATGTCACCCCGGCGGATGCCGAAGCCGACCGTGTGCTCGACGAGGCCTGGCAGGCGATGACGCGTGGAGCGCTGACGGCCGAGACCTCGCTGACGCTCAAGGGGCGGCAAGTGAGGATACCGGCTGCCGCCGGGGATGCAGCGCGGTTTTCCTTCGCCGACCTCTGCGAAAAGCCGCTCGGCGCACGCGATTTCCTGGCCATTGCCGGCCGCTTCTCGACCGTCTTCATCGATCACGTGCCGGTGCTGGGCGAAGGCAAGCGCAACGAGGCCAAGCGCTTCATCCTGTTGATCGACACGCTCTACGATCATCACACGCGGCTGGTGGTGAGCGCTGAGGCTCCCCCGCCTGAGCTTTACACGGCCAGGCGCGGCGTCGAGGTGTTCGAATTCGAACGCACCGCCTCGCGGCTGATCGAGATGCAAAGCCGCGACTGGCTGGAGGACTGGGCGGAACGGCAGAAGGACAACGCGGAAGCGCAGGTCTGAGGGTTCCAAGAGGTCATTATGTAGTGATCCTTCGCGCCCCCCTCTGTCCTGCCGGACATCTCCCCCACACGGGGGGAGATTGGCGGTTTCGGCGCTCCGCTCATTCATGCGGCCATTGGAGATTGGCGAAAGGTCGCGTGACGTCCGATCTCCCCCCTCGTGGGGGAGATGCCTGGCAAGGCAGAGGGGGGGCGCTGTCCCGCCGACGCCTAAAGCTCGTACACATACATCACAAACGACTCCGCCGGCCCATGCACCTCCTTGCGCGATTCATAAAGCGCGCGCGCTGGCACATTGTCCGGTTCGGTGCCGACCCAGGCTTCGCCGCATCCCTGCTCGCGGCCGAGCGCGAACATGGCGTCGAGCATCTTTCGCGCGATGCCATGGCGCTGGTAGGCGGGTGAGACGCCGACCTCGTCGATGTAGAGTTCGCTGACCTTGTCCAGGTGGCGGTGGATGACGGCAGCACACTGGCCGACGACGACGCCATCGGCCAGTGCCACAATCATCATATGACCTGAGGAGGCGAGGTAGGCGGACAGTCTGTCGGCCCGTACCGGTTCATCGAACACGTCTTCGGCGATGCGCTTCACAAGGGCGTCATCGCCTGGATAGAGTCTTCTGATTTCCACGTTCATTGTGTAAAACCTCTCAAGTCGGCTTACAAACTTTGACGTTTACGTAAATCCCAATGTTTCTAACCGATTGAAATTATTCACTCGAAAATAACCGATTGAATATATTTTCCACCAGGGCTACTGGATGCGGCGAAATCTCGCTGAGACCACAGCATTCCGGCCTCTTCCTCGACGCCGTCAACAGATCGCCAGGGATTTGGGCGTCGTCACAGACAAAGGGAAAATTTCCTCACATGGCACGCAACAAGATAGCGCTTATCGGCTCCGGCATGATCGGCGGCACGCTCGCTCACATGATCGGCCTCAAGGACCTCGGCGACGTGGTGCTGTTCGATATTGCCGAGGGCATTCCGCAAGGCAAGGGGCTCGATATCGCGCAGTCTTCGCCGGTCGACGGTTTTGACTCCCGGCTGACCGGCGTCAATGATTATGCCGGGATCGAGGGCGCCGATGTCTGCATCGTCACTGCCGGCGTGCCGCGCAAGCCGGGTATGAGCCGCGACGATCTGCTGGGCATCAACCTCAAGGTCATGGAACAGGTCGGCGCAGGGCTGAAGAAATACGCGCCCAAGGCTTTCGTCATCTGCATCACCAACCCGCTCGACGCCATGGTCTGGGCGCTGCAGAAGTTTTCCGGCCTGCCCAAGACCCATGTCGTCGGCATGGCCGGCGTGCTCGACAGCGCGCGCTTCCGCTATTTCCTGGCCGAGGAGTTCAAGGTTTCGGTCGAGGACGTTACCGCTTTCGTGCTCGGCGGCCACGGCGATTCCATGGTGCCGATGATCCGCTATTCCACGGTGTCGGGCATTCCGCTGCCCGACCTGATCAAGATGGGCTGGACCTCGAAGGAAAAGCTCGACCAGATCGTGCAGCGCACCCGCGACGGCGGCGCCGAGATCGTCGGCTTGTTGAAGACCGGCTCGGCCTTCTACGCCCCGGCCGCCTCGGCCATCGCGATGGCCGAATCCTACCTCAAGGACAAGAAGCGTGTGCTGCCTTGTGCTGCGCATCTCTCGGGCCAGTATGGCGTCAAGGGCACCTATGTCGGCGTTCCCGTGGTCATCGGCGCCGGCGGCGTCGAGCGCATCATCGAGATCGACCTCAACAAGGCCGAGCAGAAGATGTTCGACGCTTCGGTGGCGACGGTGCAGGGCCTGACCGAGGCCTGCGTCAAGATCGCCCCGCATCTCGCCTCGAAATAATCCTCCGGAGACCATCCAGATGAACATCCATGAATATCAAGGCAAGGCGCTGCTGAAGTCGTTTGGCGCGCCGGTGGCCGAAGGCGTGCCGGTGTTCAAGGCAAGCGAAGCGGAAGCCGCGGCACAAGCGCTTCCCGGTCCGCTCTATGTGGTGAAGAGCCAAATCCATGCCGGCGGCCGCGGCAAGGGGAAGTTCAAGGAACTGTCGCCCGACGCAAAGGGCGGCGTGCGGCTGGCTAAGTCGGTTGCCGAAGTCGTTGCCAACGCCAATGAGATGCTCGGCCACACGCTGGTGACCAAGCAGACCGGCCCCGCCGGCAAGCAGGTCAACCGCCTCTATATCGAGGACGGCGCCGACATTGAGCGCGAGCTTTATCTGTCGATCCTGGTCGACCGCTCGGTCGGCCGCATCGCTTTCGTCGTCTCGACGGAGGGCGGCATGGACATCGAGGGCGTCGCCCACGACACACCGGAAAAGATCATCACCCGCGCCATCGATCCGCGGGCCGGCGTGACGACCACCGACGTCGACATATTGGTGGAAGCGCTGGGACTAAACGGCGATGCCGCCAAGGATGCCGGCACGCTGTTCCCGATCCTCTACAAGGCCTTTGTCGAGAAGGACATGAGCCTGCTCGAGGTCAACCCGCTGATCGTGATGAAAAACGGCCGCCTGCGCGTGCTGGACGCCAAGGTGTCGTTCGACAACAACGCGCTGTTTCGCCACCCCGAACTGATGGAATTGCGCGACACCACCGAAGAGGACGAGAAGGAGATCGAGGCGTCGAAATACGACCTCGCCTATGTCGCGCTCGACGGCAATATCGGCTGCATGGTCAACGGCGCCGGCCTTGCCATGGCGACGATGGACATCATCAAGCTCTACGGCGCCGAACCCGCCAACTTCCTCGATGTCGGCGGTGGCGCGTCGAAGGAGAAGGTGACGGCGGCGTTCAAGATCATCACCCGGGATCCGGCGGTCAAAGGCATTTTGATCAACATCTTCGGCGGCATCATGAAGTGCGACATCATCGCCGAGGGCGTGATTGCCGCGGTCAAGGAAGTCGGCCTGGAAGTGCCGTTGGTGGTGCGCCTCGAAGGCACAAACGCCGAACTCGGCAAGAAGATCATCAACGACAGCGGCCTCAACGTCGTGTCGGCCGACGATCTCGACGACGCAGCCAAGAAGATCGTGGCGGCGGTGAAGGGCTGAAGGCGAATGCCTCCGCGCAAGATAAACCTGGTCGAGGCGGCGGATCGAACGATCACCAAGGTCTTCGATCCGCATATCGCCGGCGACGTCAATGACAGCCAGGCGAAGGTCGCCAAGTTCGGCGAGACCTTCGACTGGCATGCACATGAGCATGAGGACGAGGCCTTTCTCGTGCTGCGCGGACGCATCGCCATCGATTTTCGCGACGGTCCGGTCGAGCTCGGCGAGGGCGACTTCATCGTCGTGCCAAGGGGTGTCGAGCACCGGCCGCGGTCGCTGACCGCCGAGCCCGTGGTGCTGATGTTCGAGCCGGCAACGACACTCAACACCGGCAATGCCAAGAGCGACCTCACCGTCACCGACCTGAAGCGGCTCTGACCATGAACGCGGCTTCCTTTTCCTCGCTCTCGGCCGATCACCAGCGCCTGCAGGCGCTGGTCGGCGCGTGGCGCGGCGAGGAAGAGGTGGCGGAAACGCAATGGGCCGATGGCGGCACGGCGACGTCGGAGGTGCTGGCGGAGGCGCAGTTCGGCGGCCTGTTCGTGGTGCAGCGCTATCGCCAGCGCCGCGACGGCACGGTCTCGTTCGGGTCGCACTCAGTGTTCGGCTTCGACCAGCCAAACAGCCTCGTCACCATGCATCAGTTCGATTCCATGGGTTTTATGCCGGCCTCGCCGGCCACAGGTGCATGGAACGGCGCAGAACTGATTCTGGAGCGGTCATCGCCGCGCGGCTCAGCGCGCGTGACGTATATTTTCGACACTCCCGATGCCTACCGGATGCGACTGCATTTCAAACCTGCCGGCAGCGACAGCTGGCAAGACATGGTGAGCGGCGTCTACCGGCGCGTTTCGCCTTCCTCGATCAACGGTTTTTAGAAAAGGGCTCCGATGTCCATTCTCATCGACAAGAACACCAAGGTGCTGGTTCAGGGCCTGACCGGCAAGACCGGCACGTTCCACACCGAGCAGGCCTTGGCCTATCACGGCACCAAGATGGTCGGCGGCATCCATCCCAAGAAGGGCGGCGAGACCTGGACCGGCGCCAAGGGCGAAAACCTGCCGATCTTCGCTTCCGTTGCCGAGGGCAAGGAAAAGACCGGCGCCAATGCCTCGGTTGTCTATGTGCCGCCGGCGGGCGCCGCCGAAGCCATCCTCGAAGCCATCGAAGCCGAGATCCCGCTGATCGTCTGCATCACCGAAGGCATTCCGGTGATGGACATGGTCAGGGTCAAGGCGCGGCTCGACCGCTCGACCTCGCGGCTGATCGGCCCGAACTGCCCCGGCGTGCTCACCCCCGACGAATGCAAGATCGGTATCATGCCCGGCAACATCTTCCGCAAGGGCTCGGTCGGCGTTGTTTCGCGCTCGGGAACGCTTACCTATGAGGCAGTGTTCCAGACCACCAATGTCGGCCTCGGCCAGACCACCGCCGTCGGTATCGGCGGCGACCCCGTCAAAGGCACCGAGTTCATCGACATGCTCGAAATGTTCCTCGCCGACGACGAGACCAAGTCGATCATCATGATCGGCGAGATCGGCGGTTCGGCCGAGGAAGACGCCGCGCAGTTCCTCAAGGACGAGGCCAAGCGCGGCCGCAGGAAACCGATGGCCGGCTTCATCGCCGGGCGCACCGCGCCGGCCGGTCGCACCATGGGCCATGCGGGCGCGGTCATCTCCGGCGGCAAGGGCGGCGCGGAAGACAAGATCGCGGCGATGGAATCGGCCGGCGTCAAGGTATCGCCATCGCCGGCCCGGCTGGGCACGACGCTGGTCGAGGCGATCAAGGCTAAGTGAGTAGCGAGTAGTGAATAGCAAAAGAGAGTAACGGCGCGACCCGGGAAAAATTGCTACTCGCTACTCACTATTCGCTTTTGAAAAGGAGACGGAGCCAGGCTCCGCGGACAAAAATGGCAAGACAAGATCAGGCCAACGACCAATTTTCGCTCACCTCTTTCCTCTATGGCGGCAATGCCGACTATATCGACGCGCTGTACGCGTCCTATGAGGACGATCCGGAGTCGGTAAACCCCGAATGGCAGGACTTCTTCGCCGGGCTGAAGGACGACGCCGGCGATGTACGCAAGAACGCCAAGGGCGCTTCCTGGGCAAAGCCCTCCTGGCCGCTGCAGGCCAATGGCGAACTGGTGTCGGCGCTCGACGGCAATTGGGGCATCGTCGAGAAGCATCTGGAAAAGAAGGTCAAGGACAAGGCGGTCACCAATGGCGTCGTGCTGTCGGATGCCGACGTGCATCAGGCGACGCGCGATTCGGTGCGCGCCATCATGATGATCCGCGCCTTCCGCATGCGCGGCCATCTGCATGCCAATCTCGACCCACTCGGCATCGCCAAGCCGCTTGAGGACTATAACGAGCTGTCGCCGGAGAATTACGGTTTCACCGCAGCCGACTACGACCGGCCGATCTTCCTCGACAATGTGCTCGGCCTCGAATTCGGCACCATCCGGCAGATGCTGGAAATTCTGACCCGCACCTATTGCTCGACGCTCGGTGTCGAGTTCATGCACATTTCCGATCCCGAGGAGAAGGCCTGGATCCAGGCGCGCATCGAGGGCGCCGACAAGGAGATTTCCTTCACCGCTACGGGAAAAAAAGCGATCCTGCAGAAGCTGGTCGAGGCCGAAGGCTTCGAGCAGTTCATCGATGTCAAGTACAAGGGCACCAAGCGCTTCGGCCTCGATGGTAGCGAAGGCCTGATCCCGGCGCTGGAGCAGATCATCAAGCGCGGCGGCCAGCTCGGCATGAAGGAGATCGTGCTCGGCATGGCGCATCGCGGCCGGCTGAACGTGCTGTCCCAGGTGATGGCCAAACCGCATCGCGCCATCTTCCACGAGTTCAAGGGCGGCTCGGCCGCTCCTGACGAGGTCGAGGGCTCGGGCGACGTGAAGTACCATCTCGGCGCTTCGTCGGACCGCGAGTTCGATGGCAACAAGGTGCATCTGTCCTTGACCGCCAACCCATCGCATCTGGAAATCGTCGATCCGGTGGTGATGGGCAAGGCGCGCGCCAAGCAGGACTATCTGTTCGGCCGCAGCCGCGAGGAGATCGTGCCGCTGGAAGAGCGCGCCAAGGTGCTGCCGCTGCTTCTGCATGGCGACGCCGCCTTTGCTGGCCAGGGCGTAATCGCGGAAATTCTCGGCCTGTCGGGCCTGCGCGGCCACCGCGTCGCCGGCACGCTGCATTTCATCATCAACAACCAGATCGGCTTCACCACCAATCCGCGTTTCTCGCGCTCGTCGCCCTATCCATCCGACGTCGCCAAGATGATCGAGGCGCCGATCTTCCACGTCAATGGCGACGACCCGGAAGCGGTGGTGCACGCCACGAAGGTGGCGATCGAATTCCGCATGAAGTTCCACAAGCCGGTGGTGGTGGACATGTTCTGCTATCGCCGCTTCGGCCACAATGAGGGTGACGAGCCGGCTTTCACCCAGCCGGTCATGTACGCCAACATCCGCAACCACAAGACGACGGTGCAGATCTATGGCGACCGGCTGATCGCCGAGGGCCATATCAGTCAGGCCGAACTCGACAAGATGAAGGCCGACTGGCGCGCCCATCTGGAGTCCGAATGGGAAGTCGGCCAGCACTACAAGCCCAACAAGGCCGACTGGCTGGACGGCGCCTGGTCTGGTCTGCGCACCGCCGACAACCAGGACGAACAGCGCCGCGGCAAGACCGCCGTGCCGGTCAAGGTGCTGAAGGACATCGGCAAGAAACTGACCGAGGTGCCGAAAGGTTTCGAGGCGCACAAGACCATCATCCGCTTCCTCGAAAACCGCCGCCAGGCGATCGACTCCGGCGAAGGCATCGACTGGTCGACGGCCGAGGCGCTGGCCTTCGGCGCCATCCTGCTCGACGGCAATCCGATCCGGCTCTCCGGCCAGGATTCAGAACGCGGCACCTTCTCGCAGCGCCATTCCGTGCTCTACGACCAGAAGGACGAGACCCGCTACATCCCGCTCAACAATCTGTCGGCGGCACAGGCCGGCTACGAAGTCATCAACTCGATGCTGTCGGAAGAGGCGGTGCTTGGCTTCGAATATGGCTACAGCCTGGCCGAGCCGAAGGCGCTGACGCTCTGGGAAGCGCAGTTCGGCGATTTCGCCAACGGCGCCCAGGTGGTGTTCGACCAGTTCATCTCGTCGGGCGAGCGCAAGTGGCTCAGAATGTCAGGCCTGGTCTGCCTGCTGCCGCATGGCTATGAGGGTCAGGGTCCAGAGCATTCTTCGGCCCGGCTCGAGCGCTTTCTGCAGCTTTGCGCCGAAGACAATATGCAAGTCGCCAACTGCACCACGCCGGCCAACTACTTCCACATATTGCGCCGGCAGCTGAAGCGCGACTTCCGCAAGCCGCTGATCCTGATGACGCCGAAGTCGCTGCTGCGCCACAAGCGGGCAGTGTCGACGCTGCCGGAGATTTCGGGCGAAAGCTCGTTCCATCGGCTGTTGTGGGACGATGCCCAGCTGTTGCAGAACCAGGCGATCAAGCTCACCAAGGATTCCAAAATCCGCCGCGTCGTGCTGTGCTCGGGCAAAGTCTATTACGACCTCTACGAGGAGCGCGAGAAGCGCGGCATCAACGACATCTATCTCTTGCGCGTCGAACAGCTCTACCCGTTCCCGGCCAAGGCGCTGATCACCGAGCTGTCGCGCTTCCGCAATGCGGAGATGGTGTGGTGCCAGGAGGAACCCAAGAATATGGGCGCCTGGTCGTTCATCGATCCGTATCTGGAATGGGTGCTGGCTCATATCGACGCCAAGCATCAGCGGGTGCGCTATACCGGACGTCCGGCGGCGGCATCGCCGGCGACCGGTCTGATGTCGAAGCATTTGGCGCAGCTCGCTGCCCTGCTCGAAGACGCGCTCGGCGAATAGAACAAACCCGGCGAATAGAACAGACAGAGAAGAAACGGACAGGCACAATGGCTACCGAAATCCGCGTTCCCACTCTCGGCGAATCCGTCACCGAGGCGACCATAGGCAAGTGGTTCAAGAGGGTCGGCGATGCCATTGCCGTCGACGAGCCGCTGGTCGAGCTCGAAACCGACAAGGTGACGGTGGAGGTGCCTGCCGCCGCCGCCGGCACGCTGGGCGAGATCACCGCCAAGGAAGGCGAGACCGTCGGCGTCGGCGCGTTGCTGGGTTCGATCTCGGCAGGCGTCGCCACGGCCGCCCCGGCGTCCAAGCAGGAGACCAAGCCGCAAGCTGTGTCGCAGGCGTCGAGCCCCGACGCGGCACATACGACCAAGCAGGCCGCGGCCGAGACCGCCAAGATAGCCGGCGATGCCGGGCCGGTCGAGCCGCGCACAATGCCGCCGGCGCCAGCTGCCGCAAAGCTGATCGCCGAGAACAATCTGTCGGTCGACCAGGTTTCTGGCTCGGGCAAGCGCGGCCAGGTGCTGAAGGGCGACGTGCTCGACGCGATTTCCAAGGGCGCGCCGTCGCAGCCGGCCGAAATTCCGAAGGCCGCACCGGCTCCGGTCGCCGTGCGTGCGCCGTCCTCGGGCGACGATGCGTCGCGCGAGGAGCGCGTGCGCATGACCAAGCTGCGCCAGACCATTGCGCGCCGGCTGAAGGAAGCGCAGTCGACCGCCGCCATGCTGACCACCTTCAACGAGGTCGACATGTCGGCGGTGATGGCGCTCAGGACCAAGTACAAGGACATCTTCGAGAAGAAGCACGGCGTGAAGCTCGGCTTCATGGGCTTCTTCACCAAAGCGGTTACGCACGCATTGAAGGAAATCCCCTCGGTCAATGCCGAGATCGACGGCACCGACATCATCTTCAAGAACTATGCCCATATCGGCGTTGCCGTCGGCACCGAAAAGGGTCTCGTCGTGCCAGTGGTGCGCAATGCCGACCAAATGTCGATTGCCGAGATCGAAAAGGACATCGGCCGGCTGGGCATTGCCGCGCGGGACGGCAAGCTGTCGGTCGCCGACATGCAGGGTGGTACGTTCACCATCTCCAATGGCGGCGTTTACGGCTCACTGATGTCGACGCCGATCCTCAATGCGCCGCAGTCCGGCATTTTGGGCATGCACAAGATCCAGGACCGGCCGGTCGTGGTCGGCGGCCAGATCGTGATCCGGCCGATGATGTACTTGGCGCTGAGCTACGATCACCGTATCGTCGACGGCAAGGAAGCCGTGACCTTCCTGGTCCGCGTCAAGGATAGCCTGGAGGATCCCGAACGGCTGGTGCTCGATCTGTGAGTGATCCGGGATGGCCGAGCCCGCCCAGCCGATCGACCTGTTCGAACTCCTGACGACTGGCCGCGCGGGTCCTCTCGAACTCGGCAAAAGCAGCCGTGAGGCGGTTCGACAACTGATCGACGCGGAGGATGTGCGGGTGGACGGTCATTATCGCCACGGGGACACGGAGTCCGCGTGGTGTATCTATGGCGCCAATTGCGAATTCTTCTTCAGCCCCGATTTTCGCTTGCGATCGATCAGCGTCGAGCCCTCCAAGACCGCCTTGGCACTCAATGGCATGATGGCGACCTGGCGCGGCGATTTCGAACTCAATCTGGGAAGACATCCAACCATTCTGGCTGGCAACGACCCGATTGCATTTCACGCGTTGCCGAAAGCGCTGCAGGTCCTGAACAAGCCTGAGTTCAATTGGACAATCGGTGGCGGCGATGAGCGCGACATCTATATCGAACTGTCGGAAGGCTCCCGCTATTTGACCCTCAAGTATGAGATCAACACCATTCCGGTGGACGGGGATGCGAAAATTGTCTTTGAGATAGATTACTTTCTAGCAGCGGTCTTCCTTGTCGACCGGGATGTTCAGGGCGACGAATGACAATCCGGTCCTTCCGCATTTCGCAGCGTGTTCTGGCCCTGTCGCTAGCAGCAGCGGTGGCGACGCCGATCCCCGCCCAGGCCGCCTGCCCGCTGGCTCTCGCCGTCTATGGCGATGCCGAGAGCGATGCCGGCATCGATTTCCGGCCGACGACGGATGCGGTCACCGTCACCAACTCCTTCACGATGGTGCTCGATAAAGGTGTCGTTCTCGACGGCATTGTCATGTGGACATCCGGTGTTTCGCGACCGCAAGGGTCGCTGATGTACAAATGCCCGACCGGCGACGTCACCGGTGACGAGCTTGCCGCCTGCACGGTCTGGCATGGCGTCATCTACAGCGCCGACGACAAGGGCAACATCGCGCTCCTGGCGGCGGAAGGCACGGACGCGCCGCAGAGCCTGATCTTCCCCGATCTCGGGCCGTCGCTGCAGATGTCGACGGCCTTCGGCCCGAACGGTTTCTCAAAACTGCCATGGGACGTGTTTCTGCTGAAAGGTTGCCAGGAATGAGCGCGTCCAAGAAGGTGCTTCTGGTCACCGGCGGCAGTCGTGGCATTGGCGCGGCCACCTGCCGGCTTGCGGCAAAGGCGCGCTACCGGGTCGCGGTCAACTATGCCTCGAACGAGGCTGCCGCCAAGGCGCTGGTCGACGAAATCGAGGCGGCGGGTGGCGAGGCATTTGCCGTCAAGGGCGACGTCGGCGTCGAAGCCGACATCGTCGCCATGTTCGAAGCCGTCGATCGCGCCTATGGCCGGCTCGACGCGCTGGTCAACAATGCCGGCGTCGTCGACGTCAAGGCGCGCGTCGATGAGATGAGCCTGGCGCGGCTGGAGCGCATGATGCGCATCAACGTCATCGGCTCGTTCCTGTGCGCGCGCGAAGCGGTCAAACGCATGTCGAGCAAGCATGGCGGCCAGGGCGGCGCCATCGTCAACATCTCGTCCGCGGCGTCGCTACACAGCTCGCCCGGCGAATATGTCGACTATGCAGCGTCCAAGGCGGCGATCGACACTTTTACGCTCGGCCTGGCGCGCGAAGTCGCGACCGAAGGCGTGCGCGTCAACGCGATACGGCCGGGCATCATCGACACCGAGATCCACGCTTCGGGCGGCCAGCCGGACCGGGTCGAGCGGTTCCGCGACATGCTGCCGATGAAACGAGCCGGCACGGCGGATGAAGTCGCGCATGCCGTTCTCTATCTTTTGTCGGATGAAGCGTCCTACACGACGGGCGCAATCCTGAATGTAAGCGGCGGCCGCTGAGCCCCAAGCTAAGGGAAACGAACATGGCTTATGATGTCGTTATCATAGGGTCGGGACCGGGCGGCTATGTCTGTGCCATCAAGGCGGCACAGCTCGGGCTCAAGGTCGCGGTGGTCGAGAAGAACGCCACTTTCGGCGGCACCTGCCTGAACATCGGCTGCATCCCATCCAAGGCGCTGCTTTATGCCTCGGAGATGTTCGCCGAGGCCGGCCATTCCTTCGATGCGCTGGGCGTCGAGATACCGGCGCCGAAACTCAATCTGAAGAAGATGATGGCGCACAAGGACGCGACCGTTTCGGCCAACGTCAATGGCGTCGCCTTCCTGTTCAAGAAAAACAAGATCGATAGTTTCCGTGGCACCGGGAAGGTGGTTGCGGCCGGCAAGGTGTTGGTGACGGCTGAGGACGGCAAGGTCGAGGAGATCGAGACGAAAAACATCGTTATTGCCACGGGCTCCGATGTCGCCGGCATTCCCGGCGTCAAGGTCGACATCGACGAGAAGGTGATCGTATCGTCGACCGGCGCGCTGTCGCTGGAGAAAGTGCCGGGACATCTGGTGGTGGTCGGCGGTGGGGTCATCGGTCTGGAGCTCGGCTCGGTCTGGGCACGGCTCGGCGCCAAGGTCACCGTGGTCGAATTCCTCGACACCATCCTGGGCGGCATGGACGGCGAGGTCTCCAAGCAGTTCCAGCGCCTGCTTTCCAAGCAGGGTTTCGAGTTCAAGCTCGGCGCCAAGGTGACAGGGGTGACCAAGGCCAAAAAGGGCGCCGCCGTTGCGTTTGAACTGGTCAAGGGTGGTGCGGCCGAGACCATCGAGGCCGACGCGGTGCTGATCTCGACCGGACGCCGGGCCTATTCCGACAGCCTCGGGTTGAAAGAAGCCGGCGTCGAGGTCGACGAGCGCGGCCGGGTCAAGACCGACGGGCATCTCAGGACCAACGTGGCCGGCATCTACGCCATTGGCGACGTCATCGCCGGGCCGATGCTGGCGCACAAGGCCGAGGATGAAGGCGTGGCGGTGGCCGAGACCATTGCCGGCCAGGCCGGCCATGTGAATTACGACGTCATTCCGAGCGTCGTCTACACCAGCCCGGAAATCGCTTCGGTCGGCAAGACAGAGGAAGAGCTGAGGAAGGCCGGCATCGACTACAAAACCGGCAAATTCCCGTTCACCGCCAACGGCCGCGCGCGCGCCATGCTGCACACGGACGGCTTCGTGAAAATCCTCGCCGACAAAGCCAGCGACCGCGTGCTCGGCGTCCACATTGTCGGCTTCGGCGCCGGCGAGATGATCCATGAGGCGGCGGTGCTGATGGAGTTCGGCGGCTCCTCGGAAGACCTCGCCCGCACCTGCCACGCGCATCCGACGATGTCGGAAGCGGTCAAGGAAGCGGCGCTGGCGACGTTCTTCAAGCCGATCCATATTTAAGGAAACGCTGGAGGAACAGCACCCCCCCTCTGGCCTGCCGGCCATCTCCCCCTCAACGGGGGAGATTGGACTTCACCGCCGCGTCGCGAGCCTTCAAGTTTCTCACGTTTCTAACCTGGGCTGTTCGTGAGACAGCCGATCTCCCCCTTGAGGAGAGATGTCCGGCAGCACAGAGGGGCGGTGAAGAATCGCGACGCTCGCCGATAGGTGCCCCAAACAAAACGGCCCGCTTTTCAGCGGGCCGTTCTTGGGTTGGAAGCAAGATGCCAGATCAGTTGGCCAGATTACGGGCTCGGCGCCGGAGCAGGCGCGGGCGCCGGGGCTGGCGCAGGAGCCGGTGCGGGCGCAGGGGCTGGTGCGGGAGCCGGTTCGGCGGGCTTCATCGGCTCAGCCGGTGCAGGTGCGGGCGCCGGTGTGCTGGCTGCCGGCGGCTCTGCGGGCGCAGGATGTTCGCCGCTTCTGCCGAAAACATAGTACGCGACAATCGCAAGGATGACGACGACCAGCGCAATCAGCCAGCCGCTGCCACCACCCGACCTGGGCGCTGGATCGTTAGGGTTCGCCATAAAAGTGTCCTCCGTGGATGAAAAGCATCAATCAACACCCCTCAACGCGCAACCGTTGAACGGGTTCATACTAGGCCTTCAAATTGACGAACGCAGGAAAATTCTGATTCGCAACCGCTTGTTGGCCTGTATTTCCCCCGCAAAATCAATCACGAAAGAGGTAGAACGAGCTTAGCTGGCCTTTTCCGCCAAAAATAGGGCCAACCGCCTCCGCTTTGCGAATCAGTTGCGCACCGCACAGAGCCGGGCTTACGTGATTCGGCATTCAAGACGGGCGCTGCTCAGTCGACGGCGGTGACGGTATAGCCGGCCTTGCGAAAATCCTCGACCAGGCCTTCGGGGCCGGGAAGATGCATGGCGCCGACGGCCATGAAGGCATTGCCCTTGGCCAGGATCGGTGCGGCATGGTCGGCCATGACCTTGTTGCGGCCGGTGATCATCGTCCGGTCGAATTCGGCGTAACCTGCGTCGTCTTCGTCGGGCGAGATCGAACGCAACAGCGGCCAGAAGGTGCCGGTGTCGCCGCGCTGGTAAAGCACGATCATGGTTTCGTTGATGTCGTTTATCTTGTCGCCGAGCTTCAGGGTCTCGACCAGCCCCTTGATGTGGAACGCAAGCGGCAGCGAGGCCATGGCGCGCAGCTGGCTGGCTGCGGTCTCCAACCCTTCCACCGGCTTGCCATTAGCCTTGGCGTCCTGCGCCAGCTTGACGTCGAGAACCGGTGCGCCGCCTGCCTGACGGGCGACCTCACAGACCGGCAGCGCGACCATGGCCGACAGCAGCCACGGCTTCATCTTGGAGACGCTCGCCGGCGGAATGCCGCGCGCATCGAGCCCTTTGTTCACCACCGCCGCATCCTCCGGCGACAACAGCGACGACAACGTCGTGTTGTCGGTGAACATCATCAGCTCGGGTTCCTTGAGCATGGCCTCCATCATCTTCTGCTTGTCGAGCACGTCGGTGGTCTCGATGATGATGGTGCCGGCAGCGCCATAGGCTTTCCTGGCTGCCGGCGGCAGAGTGGTCACGCGCGGGTCGGTCATGTGCATGGTGCCGAACAGGAAGGATGGCTTTTCGCCTGATTTCTCCAGCTTCCACAACAGGCCCTTGCCGTTCAGCGTCGCTGCTGCTTCCGTCTTGATCCTGGAATAGGTGGCGGGGTCTTCCTTCTGCAGGGCCGACAGCAGATCGGCGCCGGCGCAGGCCGGGGCTTCGGCATGCGCCCTGCCCATGGCAAGCAGCAGCACGATGAGGAAAGACAGGAAAAACAGGGCGTTGAGCGCGACGAGCAGCTTCAGCGACACAAGGGCGGCGCGGTCGGCGATGGCAAGGGCGCGTTTCATGGTGCGGTTCTAGGACTGAAAAGCGGCGAAACGGTTAACCGGCGTGGGGAAATTGTCCTGGACTTATACAGTGTCACGCGCGGGGATGGGCAGATTCGTAGATCTCGAGCAGCCTTGCCGTGTCGACGCCGGTATAGACCTGCGTCGTCGACAGGCTGGCGTGGCCGAGCAGTTCCTGGATGGTGCGCAGGTCGCCGCCGCGCCCGAGCAGATGGGTGGCGAAGGAATGGCGCAACGCGTGCGGCGTCGCGGTGTCGGGCAGGTTCAACGCCGAGCGCAGCCTGGCCATGTCGCGCTGGACGAT
The DNA here is from genome assembly GCF_057786115.1 of Mesorhizobium sp. P170090. Classification (NCBI taxonomy): domain Bacteria; kingdom Pseudomonadati; phylum Pseudomonadota; class Alphaproteobacteria; order Hyphomicrobiales; family Phyllobacteriaceae; genus Mesorhizobium; species Mesorhizobium sp. P170090. The sequence continues at coordinate 630,281 of NZ_JBYNWH010000001.1, read as the reverse complement.
GGCCGGGTTGAGCGGCCCGCCGCGGGCGCCGCGAAACAGCAGGCCCTTGGGATCGAGATGGTAGGGACACAGTTTTCGGTATTCGGCGATTGCCCTGAGCGCCACCGGCAGCACCGGCACCAGCCGTGTCTTGCCACCCTTGCCGGTGACGCGCAGCACGGTGTCGGCTTCCGATGCCAGGTCGGCGGCGCTGAGGCCCAGCGCTTCGGAAATGCGCAGGCCCGATCCATAAAGCAGCGTCAGCACGGCGGCGTTGCGGGCGGCGATCCAGGGCTCTTCAGCCAGCTGGCCTTCCACCGACACGACATGTTTGGCATCGCTGGCGGTCAGCGGCTTGGGCAGCGATTTCGGCTGGCGCGGCGCGCGCAAAGCTGCTGCACCCGCGGCGTTGGCGAGGCCGCGCCGTTCGAGGAAACGCAGCAGCGAACGGATGCCGGCGAGGCCGCGTCCGAGCGTGCGGGCGCCAGCGCCAGCGTTGCGCCGCGCGGCAAGAAAGCCGCGCAGATCGGCCGGGCGTAAGGTTGCGATGTCGGAAATGCCGGGCGAGCCGCCGCAATGTCCGGTCAGGAAATGCAGGAACTGGCGCGTGTCGCGCTCGTAGGCCTCGACAGTCGCCGGTGACAGCCGACGCTCGCGCGCCAGCATCTTCAGCCAGCTTTCGCGCGCTGCCTGGAGGTCGGGTTTTGCCGGGATGAGAAATTCCTGCATGCCGCCATTGTCAGGCAGCCGGGTTAGGAAGCGGTGAAGAACCTGTCATTGAACTGGCCACGGGCGATCATTGAAATGACGCCGGTAGGGCGTTAGAGCAGGGCAAAGGATATCAGCCATGTCGAAGCCCCAGAACCCCGTGCAAATGGCCGTGATCGGCGCCGCCCACGGCATCAAGGGCGAATTGCGGGTGAAAACCTTCACCGGCGAGCCGCTGGCGCTGGCGGATTATGGCCCGCTCTATGCCAAGGACGGCCGCGCCTTCCAGATCATCGACATAAGGCCGGCAAACACTGTCGTCGTGGTGCGTTTCAAGGGCATTGCCGACCGCAACGCCGCCGAGGCGCTGGCCGGCACGGAGCTGTTCGTCGACCGCTCGATGCTGCCGGACGATGGCGAAGAGGACGAGTTCTACCACGCCGATCTCGTCGGGCTGGAAGTCCGCGACGACACGGATGCGGTTGTCGGCAAGGTGGTCGCGGTACACAATTTCGGCGGCGGCGACATTCTCGATGTCACGCTTGGCGGGCGCAAAGGCGTGCTGATCCCGTTCACGCAGGCCGCCGTGCCGCAGGTGGTGGTTGCCGAAGGTTTTGTCCGTGTCGATCCGGCGGCGGCCGGGCTGGTCGAGGACGAGGATGGCGAGGCGCCGCGCGAAGAAGACTTCGACGCGAAGGGCCGGCCGCGCGGGCCACGCGACGCCGGGGGCAACCGGTGACGTTCAAGGCTTCGGTGCTGACGCTCTATCCCGAGATGTTTCCGGGCGGGCTAGGCCTGTCGCTGGCCGGACGGGCGCTCGAAGTCGGGACATGGTCGCTGGAAGCTATCCAGATCCGCGACTTCGCCAGCGATCGCCATCACACCGTCGACGACACGCCGGCCGGCGGTGGCGCCGGCATGGTGATGCGCGCCGATGTGCTGGCCAAGGCGATCGACCACACGTCGCCGGCGGGCGATCCGCGGCCGCGTTTGCTGATGAGCCCGCGTGGAAAGCCGCTGACGCAGGCGCGCGTGCGCGAACTGGCTGGCGGGCCAGGCGCCGTCATCGTTTGCGGCCGGTTCGAGGGCGTCGACCAGCGGCTGATCGAGGCGCGTGGACTGGAAGAGGTCTCCATCGGCGATTTCATCCTGTCGGGCGGCGAGCCGGCGGCGCTTGTGCTGCTCGACGCCGTTGTGCGGCTGTTGCCCGGCGTCATGGGCAATGCGGTGTCGGGCGAGGAAGAAAGTTTCGAGAACGGCCTGCTCGAACACCCGCATTACACGCGGCCACAGGAGTTCGAGGGCAGGCCGATCCCCGACGTGCTGGTCTCCGGCAACCACAAGAAGATCGCCGCCTGGCGGCGTGCGGAGTCCGAGAAGCTGACCAGGGAGCGCCGGCCGGATTTGCTCGCCGCTCAGCCCTTGGCAAAATAGTAGACGGCGAGAAACAGGCCGACGGCGATGACGAAGCCGCGTACTGCGTTTTGCGGCACGCGCTTGGCGATCCATACGCCGGCATAGCCGCCGAGCGCGCCGCCGGGGATCATGACGATTGCCTGAGGCCAGGCAACAACGCCGCCGGAAACGAAGACCAGTATGGCAACGGCGGCGATGACCACGGCCAGCATGTTCTTCAGCGCGTTCAGCCGGTGATAGTCGCCGGATTGCGTCAGGCCGAGCGTCGCCAGCATCATGACGCCCATGCCGGCGCCGAAGAAGCCGCCATAGATGGCGGTAGCGAACTGCGCCAGCGAACCGGCCAGAGAGCCGACCGTGGCTTCATGCCCAGGCTTCGGCGTTGGTTTCAGCCACGGCCCGGCGGCGAACAAGGCGGTTGCGGCCAGCAGCAGCCACGGCACGAGGGCGCGGAACGACGGATTTGAGAGCGCCAGCAGGATGAGCGCACCAGCCAGCGCGCCCAAAGCCGAGATCAGGCAAAGCAGCAGCGCGCCGCGCCAGAAATGCTTGATGTCGGTCCAGTAAGCCAGCGTCGAGGTGATGTAACCGGGAAACTGCGTTACCGAGGACGTGGCGTTGGCGACGATCGGCGGCAGGCCGGCCAGCGTCATGGCGCCGAAGGTTATGAAGGTGCCGCCGCCGGCAACCGCGTTGACGGCGCCTGACAGAAAACCCGCGAGGAAGAGCAGGACTGCGTCGAAAACAGACATTGTGAGGCCGCCGGACAAGTGTGCTGCTCCCGGATTAGGAAGCTTGAAGGGCCGGCGCAACCCTGCACTGGACGATTGCGTGGTGGCATGCGACCAAAAAAGACAGGGCCAAGGCGTGACAAGTCAGTGAAATAGCTGTATGTGCCCGCCCGTACTGGCGAGAAAAATCTCCCGGACCCGTCAACAATGACGGTGTAGTCGCCCCTGCCCAATGTTTCGAAGACAAGATGTCTCGGGGACAAAGGGCATAGCCGAGCGGTCAATGGAACTGCAAGGCGAGTGTCGGACGCTCTGACTGTCGGAAGAACAAGAAGTGGACTTTTGAGATGGATATCATCCGTCAGCTCGAGGCCGAACAGGCCGCCAAGATCGAAGCCAAGCGCAAGCTTCCCGAGTTTCAGCCCGGCGACACCGTGCGCGTCCAGGTCCGCGTGACCGAAGGCACCCGCACCCGCGTCCAGGCCTATGAGGGCGTCGTCATCGCCCGCGCCGGCGCCGGCTTCCAGGAAAATTTCACCGTCCGCAAGATCTCCTACGGCGAAGGCGTCGAGCGCGTTTTCCCGGTCTACTCGCCGATGGTCGAAGGCGTCGAGATCGTGCGCCGCGGCAAGGTGCGCCGCGCCAAGCTCTATTATTTGCGCGACCGTCGCGGCAAGTCGGCCCGTATTTCGGAAAACACCGGCGTGCGCGCCCGCAAGCTCAACGATGAGGAGCGCGACGCGCTGAACGCCGAGAAGGCCCGCATCGAAGCCGAGAAGGTTGCCGCTGCCCAGGCGCTGGCCGCCGAGACGGCCGCCAAGGAAGCTGCCGAGAAGAAGGCCGTCGACGAAGCCGCCAAGGCCGCCGACGAGGCTGCAAAGGCGGCGGAAGCGACCCCGGCCGAATAAACCTGGTCCAAGGATTTTGAAAAGGCGGCTTCGGCCGCCTTTTTTCGTTTCACCAGACTGTGAACGATTGCCGGCCGAGAGTTTGGCCATGGCTGTTGACTCGAATTATCTTGTACACTAAATGATAGTGTACAAATAAAATGGAGAACTGACATGGCACTCTACACCACACAGGCTCGCGTCACCGGCGGCCGCGCCGGCCACGGCGAGACCAGCGACGGCCTGCTGAAGGTCGACCTCGCTTTGCCGAAGGAGCTCGGCGGACAGGGTGGCGCCACCAATCCCGAGCAGCTGTTCGCGGTCGGCTATGCCGCCTGCTTCGAAAGCGCCATCCGCTTCGTCGCGCGCAAGCAGAAGCTGCCGCTGGACGATGCGGCGGTGAGCGCCACCGTCAGCCTGCTTCCCAATGGTGAAGGCTTCAAACTTGGTGTCGCACTGGCCGCCGAGACCAAAGGCCTTGATCAGGCGGCGGCGGAAGCGCTTGTATCGGCCGCGCATCAGATTTGCCCCTATTCCAATGCGATCAAAGGCAATGTCGAGGTGGCGCTTTCGACCGTGGCGCTTCCGGCAAAGGCAGCATGACGACGAAGACCGAAACCAGGGCCAGCGAAGTCCCGGCGGACACGGCCGGGAGGATCGCCGTTCCGCGCCTCGACCAGCAGCTTTGCTTCGCGCTCTATTCGGCGAGCGGGCTGATGACCAAGCTCTATCGGCCGCTGCTTGACCCGCTCGGCCTGACCTATCCGCAATATCTGGCGATGCTGGCGCTGTGGCAGCATGCGCCGAGCACGGTCGGCGAACTCGGCGAGGCGCTGGGGCTGGATTCGGCGACATTGACGCCTCTGCTCAAGCGGATGGAAGCGGCTGGTCTCGTCACCCGCCGTCGCGATCCGGCCGACGAGCGCCGCGTGCTGGTCGAACCGACTGCCAAGGGCCAGGCGCTGCGCGCCCGCATCAAGGACGTATCCGCAGGCCTTGCCTGCGCCATGCCGCTGGAAGTCGAGGAGCTGAAGTCGCTGCACCGGACCTTGACCGGATTTGTCGCCAAGCTGCGTGAGGCTACGTCACCATCCTGATCCGTCATCTGACGGGTTCCCGTGTCCAGGAGGGGCCTGGTTTGCCGGCGGCGCAATCACGGAATAATTCCGACCACGGGGCGTTCTAAAACCGCGTTGGTTGAAGGCATTGGAATCCGCTTTCACCGGACGCTGAGCACCGGACCGGCTTGCAAGCCGTCTGCGGACGGCTAAAGTCGCGCCTGGATTTTCATGCGAGCCCGGCTGCAAGCGGGCTTCTCATCCTGGAGCGTGTCATGACCAAATCGAAGCTGCTGCTGGCCGCCCTCGCGGCCTGTTTCCTCGCGCCCGTCGCTGCATGGGCGGCCGATGCGCTGCCCGATCTCGGCGGCAAGAAGGTCGTGGTGGTGACGGAAAACGCCTATCCGCCGCTGCAGTTCATCGACGCCAAGACCGGCAAGCAGATCGGCTGGGAGTATGACGCGATGGACGAAATCGCCAAGCGGCTGAACTTCGAGGTGGAGTACCAGAACACCTCCTGGGACGCGATGATCCAGGCGGTTTCCGACAACCAGTACAACATTGGCATGACCGGCATCACCATCAAGGACGACCGAAAGGAGAAGGTCGATTTCTCCGACCCCTATATGCGTTCGGAGCAGTTCATGCTGGTGCGCGCCGATGAAAGCCGCTTCACCGACGCCAAGACCTTCGCCGCCTTCAAGGACGGGTTGATCGGCGCGCAGGCCGGAACGACGCCGTTCTACACCGCCGTCTACAGCGTGCTCGACGGCAATGAGCAGAACCCGCGCATCAAGCAGTTCGAGACCTTCGGCGCTTCGGTGCAGGCACTGAAATCCGGCGACGTCGATGTCGTCCTGACCGACGGCACCGCCGGCAAAGGCTATGTCGATGCCTCCGGCGGCAAGCTCAAGCTGATCGGCGGCCCGCTCGGCACCGAGGATTTTGGCTTCATCTTCCCGAAGGGCTCGGACCTGGTGAAGCCGGTCAACGCGGCGATCGCGGCGCTGAAGGCCGACGGCACGATCGAGGCGCTGAACAAGAAGTGGTTTCTCGACTACAAGATGGGGCAGTAGGCCGTCTTGGCGCGACGGCCGCTGACCCCCCTTGCGGGGGAGATGCCCGGCAGGGCAGAGGGGGGTGTGAAGGATCGCCTCCCTTTTGTTTTGAGCTTTTCCAAAGAGGCCAAAGGTTGTGACTGTAACCGTTTGACAGGTTGGAGGGACAGCACCCCCCTCTGTCCTGCCGGACATCTCCCCCGCAAGGGGGGAGATCGGCAGATCTTGCGAGCGCAGCTGTTCACCAGCGTTGGGCATTGATGCTCGCCTCAACCTCAAAACCCGATTTTCCCTGGTGGCTTGCCGCCGCGATCGCGCTCGCCGTCGTCGCTGCGCTCTCCATTGCCGCCAGCGATCTCTACGCCCAGGTTTTTGCCACCGTCGCCAAAGGCATCGGCATCACCATTCTTGTCACCGTGGTCGCCTTCGCGCTGGCTTCCGCCGTCGGGCTCGGCATTGCGCTGATGGGGTTGTCGGGGTCGCGTTGGCTCAAGCAGATCGCTCGTTTCTATGTCGAGATCATCCGCGGCGTGCCGATCCTGGTGCTGTTGTTCTGGATCGCCTTCGCCGGCGCGCCGGCCTTCGTGGCTGCGTGGAATGCGCTGACCGCGCCGCTGCAAAACGCCGGCTATCTCGGCGAGCTTTTGGTGCGCGACGTGTCGCTGTTGTGGCGTGCGATCATGGCGCTGACCATCGGTTATTCCGCCTTCATCTCCGAGGTCTTCCGCGCCGGCATCCAGTCAGTCGAGAAAGGCCAGATCGAGGCTGCCAAGGCGCTCGGGCTGACGCGCACGCAGCGCTTCCGGCTGATCGTCTTCCCACAGGCGATCCGCACCATCCTGCCGCCGCTCGGCAATGACTTCGTCGCCATGGTCAAGGATTCCTCGCTGGTCTCGGTGCTCGGCGTCGCCGACATCACGCAGATGGGCAAGATCTACGCCGCCGGCTCGTTCCGCTTCTTCGAGACCTATTCGATCGTCGCCTATATCTATCTCATCCTCACCGTCAGCCTGTCGCTGGCGCTGCGGGGGCTGGAGCAACGACTGCGGCGGGCGCAGCAGGAATAGAAGTCCGACGCGGGCACGGCTACGATCGCGGAGGACAGGATTCCGGAGGATGCAGGCGATGACGATCGACAAGGCCAATGCGGCGCTGGGTACCGTCTATTCGGCCGACACGCCGGAAGGGCTGGCCAAGGCCTATGCAGACTGGGCCGCGACCTATGACGGCGAGACCGCTTCGCTCGGCTATCTGCTGCCGTTCCTGATCACCGCCTGGGTGGCGCGCCATGTGAAGGTGGGTGAAGGCCCGCTGCTCGACGCCGGCTGCGGCACCGGCCTGTCAGGCCCGTCATTGAAGGCGCTGGGTTATCACGACATTGCCGGCCTCGACCTCTCCGACGACATGCTGAAGATCGCCGGCAGCCGCAATGCCTATGGCGATCTGAAGCAGGCCATGCTCGGCGGGCCGCTACCCTGGCCGGACGGGCATTTCCGCGCCTTCTTCTCGACTGGCGTGTTCACCATCGGCCATGCGCCGGCGTCCGGCCTGCACGAGCTTGTCCGCATCACCAGGAAAGGCGGCCACGCCATCTTCACCGTGCGCGACCAGGTTTTCGAAAGCGGCGGCTTCCAGGACGTGTTCGACGGGCTGGAGCGGGCCGTGAAATGGCGGCCGGCCGAGCAAAGCCCATGGTTCCGCTGCTATGCGATCGCCGAGCCGGACGCGCTGGTGAAGACTTTTGTGTTCGAGGTGCTTTGAGCGCCGCCCTCTTCGCCTTCTCTCACAAGGGGAGAAGCGAAAACACGCCGCAATTGCCGAAAAGCCAAAACATTGGTATGAGCCACGCCATGGAAGAGCTTTTTGGCGATCCGGCCTATAAGGGTTTCGTGCTGCAGGACAGAAAACGCCTGCCGTCGCGTTTCTCTTCGCGCATTTCCGGCGCGCTCACCAGCCGACTTAGCTAAGCCGCTTTCGCCGCGCCGAAGGCTTCGCGCGTCTGCCCTTCCCCTTTTTGCAAATCGACGGATTTACGCACATGAGCGCACCGCGCACCCTCTACGACAAGATTTTCGACGACCATGTCGTCGACCGCCAGGATGATGGCACCTGTCTGCTCTACATCGACCGCCATCTCGTCCATGAAGTGACCAGCCCGCAGGCCTTCGAAGGTCTGCGCATGACCGGCAGAAAAGTCCGGCATCCGGAAAAGACGCTGGCCGTGGTCGATCACAATGTCTCGACCTCGCCCGAGCGCAAGTTCGGCATCAAGAACGAGGAAAGCCGCATCCAGGTCGAGGCCTTGGCCAAGAACGCTAGGGATTTCGGCGTCGAATATTACTCCGAAAACGATATCCGCCAGGGCATCGTCCACATCATCGGGCCGGAGCAGGGCTTCACGCTGCCTGGCATGACCATTGTCTGCGGCGACAGCCACACCTCGACGCATGGCGCCTTCGGCGCATTGGCACATGGCATCGGCACCTCCGAGGTCGAGCATGTGCTGGCGACCCAGACGCTGATCCAGCGCAAGGCCAAGAACATGCTGGTGCGTGTCGATGGCCAGTTACCGGAAGGCGTCACCGCCAAGGACATCATCTTGGCCATCATCGGCGAGATCGGCACCGCCGGCGGCACCGGCTATGTCATCGAATATGCCGGCGAGGCGATCCGCGCGCTGTCGATGGAAGGCCGCATGACGATTTGCAACATGTCGATCGAGGGCGGCGCGCGCGCCGGCCTGATCGCGGCCGACGAAACCACCTTCGCCTATGTCAAGGGCAAGCCGCGCGCGCCGAAGGGCGCGTCGTGGGACGCCGCGCTCGAATACTGGAAGACGCTGCAGTCCGACGAGGGCGCGCATTTCGACAAGGTGATCGTGCTCGACGCGGCCAAGCTGCCGCCGATCGTCTCCTGGGGTTCCTCGCCCGAGGACGTCGTTTCGGTGCAGGGCGTCGTTCCCAATCCGGAAGAGATCACGGACGAGAACAAGCGGACGTCAAAGATCCGCGCGCTCGACTATATGGGGCTGACGCCGGGCACGAAGATCACCGACATCACGCTCGACCGCGTCTTCATCGGCTCCTGCACCAATGGCCGCATCGAGGATCTGCGTGCGGTGGCCAAGGTGGTCGAAGGCAAGACGGTGAGTGCGCATGTCGATGCGATGATCGTGCCGGGCTCCGGTCTGGTCAAGGAACAGGCGGAGGCCGAGGGTCTCGACAAGATCTTCATTGCCGCCGGTTTCGACTGGCGCGAGCCGGGCTGCTCGATGTGCCTGGCCATGAACGACGACCGGCTGAAGCCGCATGAGCGCTGCGCCTCGACCTCGAACCGCAATTTCGAAGGCCGGCAGGGCTTCAAGGGCCGCACCCATCTGGTATCGCCGGCAATGGCGGCGGCGGCGGCGATCGCCGGCCATTTCGTCGACATCCGCGACTGGAAATAGCGCAGACTGGTTCAAGCCTGATCTGAGCGTATGCAAAACCCCGAACGGCAAAACCGTTCGGGGTTTTGTTTAAAGCGCGCCGCTCTAAGACCCTTGGGGTATTATGCCCTAGCCGGCACGCCGGATGATTTCATGAAATTCCTCCCGGCTGCCGGGTTCGTCGGTCGCGACCACCAGCGCCAGTTCGCGCTCGTCGAAGATCTTGAACCACTCGTCCCATTCGACCAGCTCGTAGCCGCCTGCGTTGACCGGGCGTTCAGGCTGATCCTGGTCCTGATAGGCGTGCTGGCCGAAGACGAGCCTCAGCAACGGCTGCGTTCCGGTTTCGGGCGATACATCGACGATCGCCGGAAATCCGGCGCGCCCTGCGGCCCATGAGCGAATTGCTTCGTGATCGGTCAGCGTGATCGTGTCGGCCATGAACAACTTCTCCTTGATTGCTGTCAGGAAACGCCGGCCTCAGGTCCCGGTTCCGTGCACCAGCTTCATGAGTGGCGACTTGCATATTCGTCCCGGCTTAACCGCTTGTTGGGGCTTGCGCTCTAAGGTCTTCCCTGACGTCAAGCGGGGAAGTCACCGTCCTTTGGACACCGGCCTGTTCATAGCGCTGCTCAATCCGACGATCGCGCTGGCGCTCGGCGCGGCGTTCCTCGTGCTGTGGTTCTATCAGCGCCACCGGCCCTATCTGGCTGTGCTCGGCACGAGCTATTGCGTGTCCGCGCCCGGCTTCCTGCTGCAGTATTTCACGCTGCCCGGCGGCATGGTGCTGACCAAGCTGGTCTCCAACCTCTGCTTCACGCTCGCCGCCTGTTGCCTCGTCGGTGCGATCATCTCACGCTACGGCAGGCGCGTGCCCTATATCGCGATCGGCATTCTGGCGGGTGGCGGGATGGTGGCATTCTGCTGGTTCCTGTTCGTCCAGCCGGACTTGACTTGGCGCATCCTGTCGATCAATTTCGGCTTTGGCGGCCTCAGCCTGCTGGTCGCTGCCGAGCTGCGCGCCGTGCGCAAGAACGGCCCGACGGAAAAAATCCTGTTCGTGTTGTCGCTGCTGTCCGGGCTGAACTTCATCGGCCGCACGCTGCTCGTCGTCATCTCGCACGGGCCGTTCACCAGCTATGACGGGTTTTATGGCTCGTCCTACTGGACGACGGCGCTTTTGACGCACGCGCTGCTGTCGTTGCTGATCGCGCTCTGCCTGTTCTCGGCAGCTGCGCTCGACGTGATGAAGGCGCTGAAGACCGAGACGCACACCGATCCGCTGTCTGGCCTGCTCAACCGCAGGGGTTTCGAGGAGCGCGCCTTGCTGGTGCTGCAGCATTGCGCTGTTACCAAGGTGCCGGTCGCGCTGGTGCTGGCCGATCTCGATCACTTCAAGGCGCTCAACGACAAATACGGACATGCCGCGGGCGACCAGGTGATCGCCGACTTCGCCGCCAAGCTTCGCGCGGCCGCCGGCACGCGTGCGGTTGCCGGCCGCATCGGCGGCGAGGAGTTCGCTGTGCTTCTGTCGCTGAGCGATCTTGCCACGGCGCGGCTGTTTGCCGAAGCCGTGCGCACGCACTATTCGGCCGGCAGTGTCGACGGGTTGCCGCCGGGCACCAGGGTGACCGCGAGCTTCGGCGTCGCGGCGCGCACCGGCGACGAAGGGCTGGAGCCGCTGATGCGGCGCGCCGACGAAGCGCTCTACAAGGCCAAGAAGAACGGCCGCGACAGCGTGCGATTGTCCTATGAGCGGGCGGAAACGGTGTTCATCCCGGATACAGGCAGCGTCGGTTAGCGTCTCGCTTAAACGGCCTCTCGGCCGTGCCGGATCATCAGCGGCAAGGGCTGAGGTTGGGCATTTCGCCATCGGAGAGGCCGTACATATAGGAGCGGCCCTTCACGAACACCGGCGGCTGGTAGCAGCCACGCCTGGAGATGTGATCCGCCTCGTCTTCATAAAGGACTTCCGGTTCCGCTTCCGGCTGCCCGGCGCTGGTGTAGTCGGACAATTTCTTGGCCAGCCTGCCTTGGCCGGCAATGATGCGCTTGTAGCCGGCGGCGCTGTCGATGACGAGATTGCCTAGGGAATCGGCATAGACGCGGTCATGATGGCGCGACCAGGCCATTGCCGGGGCGGCGAAGCCGAGACTGGCTGTCGCCAGCACAAGCGCCGCAAGGCGCGCTCTTCCTGAATTCGAAAGCATGGTGTCCTCTCTGCTGTGGACCCGATCGAATCGGAAATTAACCTTTTCTTAACCTTTGTTAAGAGGGCAGGCGCATCCGGCGGCGATCTCTCGCCAAACATGGTTAATATCCGACGGGATGGAAACCCGGGCGTCATCATTCGGCCATGCTTGCCCGCACCATCGGCCGCGACGCACACAACTACGCTGACGTCGGATGAGCTTGATCTTGGTGGAACATCGCGGCTAGTTAGCCGCGCAGGAGGACAGCATATGGCGTTACGCCGGACGTTTCGGGTGACGCTGTTGTCGATCCCCTTGCTGACTGCCGCAGCCTGCGTGCCGCAGAACGGCGCGCCGACGGCGGTGAATACCGTACCACCCACTGTCGCGCCCGTGCCGGCTCAGCAGTCCGCCGCACCTGTGGCGCCCCCGGCTTCCGCAACGGCTCCGACAGCGCCTGCCGCACCTTCAGCCAAGATCGTCACCGACCTTACCGCGCCGCGGTCTGCTGTCGGCACGGCAACTTACAGATGCGGCAATGGCGGCATGATCACCATCCAGAACCTCGGCACGGCGTTGCGCGTTGTCAGGCCCGATGGCACGACCGAGGAGTTTGCCGCATCACCCGCCAACCAGTCCAGCCGCTACCAGGAAGCTGCGTCGCATGACGCAATCGTGATCGACGCGCGCGAGGCGCTGGTGATGAAGAGGGGCTCGACACCACAGACCTGCAAACGATAGCCTGGCGTCGATTGCAAAGGAAATGCCGCACTGCAGCGAACGGTGCGCTCGCTTTCGACGGTGGCCAAATCGATTGAAGCGAAACAGCAGCCTTTTGTCAGACTAAATGACGTTTTCAAAACGATTTTCCGGCTTTGACGCGGTGCAAAAAGAGCATTAGAAACCGGCTGTCTGAAGTCATATATCGAGGCGGTAAGTGCCGCTTTCCACCGCGGCTCCGGACATCGAACTGGGGCAGCCATGAGCAAATCACCAGCCACCCGAACCGCCAGACGTGAACGGCCGCTCTCGCCGCACCTGACGATTTACCGCCCACCGATCACCATGACGATGTCGATCATTCACCGCATCACTGGCGGGGCGCTGTATTTCGGCACGCTGCTGGTCGCCGCGTGGCTGATGGCGGCGGCGAGTTCGCAAGGCGCTTTCGATTGGATCAACTGGGCCTTCGGCACCTGGCTCGGCCGGCTCATCCTGTTCGGCTACACCTGGGCGCTGATGCACCACATGCTGGGCGGCGTGCGCCATCTCGTCTGGGACACCGGCGCCGGGCTGGAGAAACACACGGCATCGAAGATCGCCTGGGCGACGCTCGCCGGTTCCATCCTGCTCACGCTGCTGATCTGGGTCGCCGGCTACATGGCGCGGGGAACCTTGTGATGAGCGGCACGAACAACAACGATATGCGCACGCCGCTGGCCAAGGTCCGCGGTCTGGGCTCGGCCCGCGAAGGCACCGGGCATTTCTGGCGACAGCGGCTGACGGCCATTGCCAACATCCCGCTGATACTGTTCTTCGTCGGGTTCCTGATCGCGCTCAATGGCGCCGGCTTCGCCGAGGTGCGGGCGGCGCTCGCCAGTCCGTTCGTGGCGCTGGTGTTGGCGCTGGTGCTCGTTTCCGGTCTCACCCATATGCGTGTCGGCATGCAGGTCATTATCGAGGATTACGTGCATGCCGAAGGCATGAAGCTGGCGCTGATCGCACTCAGCACGTTTTTCACCATAGCGGTCGGCGTCGCCTCGATCTTCGCCCTGCTCAAACTGGCATTCGGAGGCTGATTTGGCCAAGGACGCGAAATCGGCCACCGGCTATACCTTTGTCGACCACAAGTTCGACGTGGTGGTCGTCGGCGCCGGCGGCGCCGGCCTGCGCGCCACGCTCGGCATGGCCGAGCAGGGCCTGCGCACGGCCTGCATCACCAAAGTGTTCCCGACCCGCTCGCACACGGTGGCGGCACAAGGCGGCATTGCCGCGTCGCTGTCCAACATGGGTCCGGACTCCTGGCAGTGGCACATGTACGACACCGTCAAGGGTTCGGACTGGCTGGGCGACGTCGACGCCATGGAATATCTGGTGCGCGAGGCACCGGCGGCGGTCTACGAGCTCGAGCATTACGGCGTGCCGTTCTCGCGCACCGAAGAGGGCAAGATCTACCAGCGGCCGTTCGGCGGACACATGATGAATTATGGCGACGGCCCGCCGGTGCAGCGCACCTGTGCTGCCGCCGACCGCACCGGTCACGCCATCCTGCACACGCTCTACGGCCAGTCGCTGAAGAACAATGCACAGTTCTTCATCGAGTATTTTGCGCTCGACCTGATCATGGAACCGGACGGCACCTGCACCGGCGTCGTCGCCTGGAACCTCGACGACGGCACCATCCATCGCTTCTCCGCCAAGATGGTGGTGCTGGCGACCGGCGGATATGGCCGCGCCTATTTCTCGGCGACGTCGGCGCACACCTGTACAGGCGACGGCGGCGGCATGGCGGCACGGGCCGGCTTCCCGCTGCAGGATATGGAGTTCGTGCAGTTTCATCCGACCGGCATCTACGGCGCCGGCTGCCTGATCACCGAAGGCGCGCGCGGCGAGGGCGGCTATCTCGTCAATTCCGAGGGCGAGCGCTTCATGGAGCGCTACGCGCCGTCGGCCAAGGACCTGGCGTCGCGCGACGTCGTCTCGCGTTGCATGACGCTGGAGATCCGCGAAGGCCGCGGGGTCGGCAAGAACAAGGACCATATTTTCCTGCATCTCGACCATCTCGATCCGGCCGTGCTGCATGAGCGGCTGCCGGGCATTTCGGAATCGGCCAGGATTTTCGCCGGCGTCGACCTGACCAAGGAGCCGATCCCCGTGCTGCCGACGGTGCACTACAATATGGGCGGCGTGCCGACCAATTACTGGGGCGAGGTGCTGAACCCGACTGTCGAGAATCCTGACCGGGTGTCACCCGGGCTGATGGCGGTCGGCGAGGCCGGCTGTGCCTCCGTGCACGGCGCCAACCGGCTGGGCTCGAACTCGCTGATCGATCTGGTGGTGTTCGGCCGCGCCGCCGCAATCCGCGCCGGCCAGGTCATCGACCGCAATTCGGCGATCCCTTCGCCAAACGAAGCCTCGGTCGAAAAGATCATGGACCGCTTCGACCGGCTGCGCCACGCCAATGGCTCGACGCCAACCGCCGTTCTGCGTGAGAAAATGCAGAAGGCGATGCAGGAAGACGCCGCCGTGTTCCGCACACAGGAGTCGCTCGAAAACGGCTGCAAGCGCATTTCGCAGATATGGACCGGGCTCAAGGACCTGAAAGTCTCCGACCGCTCGATGATCTGGAATTCCGACCTGGTCGAGACGCTGGAGCTGGAAAATCTGATGGCCAACGCCATCACCACGGTCTACGGCGCCGAGGCGCGCAAGGAGAGCCGCGGCGCGCATGCGCGCGAAGATTTCTCGGCCCGCGACGACACTATCTGGCGCAAGCATACGCTGGCCCGGCTAAGCGAGGACGGCCAGGTGAGCCTCAGCTATCGTCCCGTGCACACCGAGCCGCTGGTGGCGGAAAAGGACGGCGGCATCAGTCTTGCCAAGATCGCGCCGAAGGCCAGGGTGTACTGACCATGGTGCCGAAGCCCGTCATCCGAAAGGATCTGAGGTAATGGTCGAACTCACGCTTCCCAAGAACTCCAAGGTGCAGCCGGGCAAGACCTGGCCGAAGCCGGAGGGCGCCACCAACCTGCGGGAATACCGCATCTACCGCTGGTCGCCCGACGATGACGAGAACCCGCGCATCGACACCTATTTCGTCGACATGGACGATTGCGGGCCGATGGTGCTCGACGCGCTGCTCTGGATCAAGAACAAGATCGATCCGACGCTTGCCTTGCGCCGCTCATGCCGCGAAGGCATTTGCGGCTCCTGCGCCATGAACATCGATGGCTCCAACACGCTGGCCTGCACCAAGGGCTGCGACGACATTTCCGGCGCCGTCAAGGTCTACCCGCTGCCGCATATGCAGGTGGTCAAGGATCTGGTGCCCGACCTCACCAATTTCTACGCCCAGCACGCCTCGATCCAGCCATGGCTGAAGACAGTGTCGCCAGAGCCGGCCAAGGAATGGCTGCAGAGCCATGAGGATCGCGAAAAGCTCGACGGGCTCTACGAGTGCATCCTGTGCGCCTGCTGCTCGACCTCGTGCCCGAGCTATTGGTGGAACGGCGACCGCTATCTCGGCCCGGCGACGTTGCTGCAGGCCTATCGCTGGCTGATCGACAGCCGCGACGAAGCCACGGGCGAACGGCTCGACGATCTCGAAGACCCGTTCCGGCTCTACCGCTGCCACACCATCATGAACTGCGCCCAGACCTGCCCGAAGGGGCTCAACCCGGCCAAGGCGATTGCCGAGATCAAGAAGATGATGGTGGAGCGGCGGGTTTAGTTGAGGCGAGTTCGCTCGCGGCAATCTCGAACGCGGCGATCCTTCGCGCGCCCCTCTGTCCTGCCGGACATCTCCCCACGGGTGGGGAGATATCCGGTAGGACAGAGAGGTGGGCGCTGTCTCGCCGGCGCTAGAAAGGATACTCAACCCAATGAGCGAAGAGCTTCCAATCCTTAATCCGATCGAAGTCCGTGTGCTCGGCTGCCTGATCGAGAAGAAGGAGCTGACGCCGGATGTCTATCCGCTGACGCTGAATGCAGCACTTGCAGCCGCCAACCAGAAGACGGCGCGCGAGCCTGTGATGGCGCTCGAGCCGACAGAGGTGCATCGGACGCTGAAGCTGCTCGAGCAGAAGGGGCTGGTGCGTCAGATGTTCGGCTCGCGCGTCGAGCGCTATGAGCATCAGATGGCGCAGCGCTTCTCGCTGACGAGGCCGCAGACTGCGGTGATCGGCCTGCTTTTGCTGCGCGGGCCGCAGACGGCGCATGAGTTGCTGGCGCGAGCTGAGCGCATGGCGCGGTTTTCGTCGATCGAAGACCTGCGCGCTGAACTCGACATGCTGATCGGCCGCCGACCGCCGCTGATCCAGGAAATACCGCGCGGGCCAGGCCAGCGCGAGGACCGCTACGTGCATCTGCTCGCAGGACCGGTGGACGTCGCGGCGTTATCGGTGCAGCGGAGCGCGCCGGCCTTGCCTGCTTCCGACCTGGAAGCGAGATTGGAGGCTCTGGAGCAGGAAGTCGCAGCCCTTCGCGCCCGGCTTGATGCGCTGGGCGCCTAATAGTTATCCGAGACGTTGGTGGGACAGCACCCCCCTCTGGCCTGCCGGCCATCTCCCCCTCAAGTGGGGAGATCAGGTGTCACGCCGGCCTTCGCCAATCACGAACGTCGAAAGAAAGTGCCAGCTACCGAGCTTCCAATCTCCCCGGGAGATGCCCGGCAGGGCAGAAGGGGGGCGCGAAGAATTGCTACCCCGGGCAAAATCGGCGGATCACCCCAGCTTCGCGTCGAGCGACACTGCGATGGCCCCCAGTGCCTTCGAAACCGGGCACTCCGCCTTGGCCTTCTCGGCCAGTTCCTTGAACTTCGCCGCATCAATGCCCGGCACCTTGCCGATCAGGGTGATGGCGCTGCCGGTGATGCCGGTGCCGGGGACCAGCGTCACCACCGCCTTGGCGTCGAGTTCAGTGGCGGGCGTGCCGTTCTCGGCCAGGAAATGCGACAGCTGCATGGCGTAGCAGCCGGCGTGTGCCGCCGCGATCAACTCTTCGGGATTGGTGCCGGATTTGCCGCTCTCGTCCTCGAAGCGAGCCTTGAACGAATAGGGTGTGCCCTTCAAGGTGCCGCTCTGGCTGTCGAGCGTGCCCGTGCCCTCCTTCAGATTGCCTTTCCAGACGGCGTTTGCGGTACGGTCCATAGAATTCTCCTTGATTACAGCGACAGCGCCGGCCACGCGGCGTTCCCTCCAACTATAGCGCGGCGGCAGGGGAAGACCACCGCGCTGTTTCGGCCGGATGCGACGCCGGCGAGCCCTGCAAATCTTTTCTGAAAAATGTGCGTGCAAAAATGTCGACTTGCATCGGCGCCGGCCGTCCTGCGAGCGTCCACGGATTCTCGTGGCGGATGGAGATCCAAGATGAACAATCTGTTTTCTGCCCATTGGAACGACGCCGACAAAAGCGCGCGTCTACACGAGATCGAGTGCTCGCGACCTTCCGGCTTCGGCCGGCTGCTTGCTGCGGTCGCTGTGATCGGCATTGCGGTCTGCGTGCTCGACCACGCTGCTGCCGGCAGGGATGCCGCCGGCGCCGTGATCGCATATGCTTCGTCACAGCAAGGGAGCTGGAAATGAAATATGTCTGTCTGGTCTACGGCGAGGAAAAGGACCTCCATGCCATGACGCCGGAGCGTTTGGCCAAGCTCGACGCCGATTCGATGGCCTATGATCGGTCATTGGACCAGCAAGGCAAGCTGATCATCGCGCAGGCGCTGCAATCGGTGAAGACGTCGAAGACGGTGCGGCGGCGCCAAGGCAAGCGGCTGATCACTGACGGTCCGTTTGCCGAAACCAAGGAGCAGTTGCTTGGTTTCGTCATGATCGAAGCCGACACTCTCGAACAGGCGCTGGAGATCGCCGGCAAAATTCCGCTGGCCGAAATCGGCACCGTCGAAGTCAGGGCGATCTACGACGTGCCGGGGTCTTAAACTAGCCCCCGCTCCCTCACACATCTATGCAGGCCGGCGGATCATATCCGCCGCCTTCTCGGCGATCATCACCACTGGCGAGGCGGTGTTGCCGGAGACGATGCGCGGCATGATCGAGGCGTCGACGACGCGCAGGCCCTCGACACCGATCACGCGCAGGTCCGGGCTGACGACGGCGCGGCCGTCGACACCCATCCTACAGGTGCCGACCGGATGAAAGATGGTCGTCGCGATCGAGCCGATCTGGTGCAGCAGGTCCTCGTCCGACTGGTGGGCGAGACCAGGCAGGATTTCTTCCGGATGGAAGCCGGCAAGAGCCTTGGCGGTCATGATGCCGCGCGCCTGGCGCACCGAACGCAGCGCGATCTCGCGGTCGCGCACCGTCGAGAGATAGTTCAGCCGGATTTCCGGCTGCACCGCCAGGTCGCGGGTCGTGGCGTGCACCGAGCCGACGCTCTCGGGCCGCAGATTGCAGACCGACATGGTGATTGCCGGGAACGGGTGCAGCGGGTCGCCCAGCCGGTCGGTAGACAAGGGCTGGACGTGGTACTCCAGGTCCGGCGTCGCCATCGACGGACCGGATTTCGAGAACATGCCGAACTGGCTCGGCGCCATCGACATCGGTCCCGAGCGGCCAAAGGCATATTGCAGCGCGATCTTCGCCTTGCCGCTCAGGCTGTTGGCTAGCGTGTTGAGCGTCAGCGCCGACGACACTTTGTAGACAGTGCGGATCTGCAGATGGTCCTGAAGGTTCTCGCCGACATCGGGGCTGGCGTGAACCACATCGATGCCGAGCGCGGCGAGGCGATCCGGCTCGCCGACCCCGGAAAGCTCCAGCAGTTTCGGCGTGTTGATCGAACCGGCGGTCAGCAGCACCTCGCTCCTGGCCTTTGCCTCAATGGTTCGGCCGCCGGCGCGATAACAAACGCCGATAGCACGCTTGCCCTCGAACAACACCGTCTCGACATGGGCGTTGACGACCAGCCTCAGGTTCGGCCGTCGCAGCGCCGGGCGCAAGAATGCCTTGGCTGTGTTCCAGCGCACGCCCTTGCTCTGGTTGACTTCGAAGAAGCCGGACCCCTCATTGTCGCCGTCGTTAAAATCCTCGCGCGGCATGATGCCGAATTCCTTGGCCGCCTCCTGCACCGTGTTCAGGATCGGCCAGGACAGGCGTTGCCGCGCCACTTTCCATTCGCCGCCGGAACCGTGCAGCTTGGTCTTGCCGCCGTGATGGTCCTCGGATTTGAGGAAGTAGGGCAGCACATCGTCCCAGCCCCAGCCGACATTGCCCATCTGCCGCCAGCCATCGTAGTCCGCCGCCTGGCCGCGCATGTAGATCATGCCGTTGACCGAGGTGCAGCCGCCCAGCACCTTGCCGCGGGGATAGACCAGCGAGCGGCCGTTCAGGCCGGCTTCGGGGGCAGTCTTCATCATCCAGTCGGTGCGCGGATTGCCGATGCAATAGAGATAGCCGACCGGGATATGCACCCAGTGATAATTGTCGCTGCCGCCGGCCTCGAGCAGCAGCACACGCGTCGCCGGGTTTTCGCTCAGGCGATTGGCCAGCACGCAGCCAGCGGTGCCTGCGCCGACGATGATGTAGTCGTAGTCGCCATCGAGCCGTTGGGTCATTGCGGTGGTTTACTCGGCGGTGTTCTACTCGGTTCTGCCGCCTGTTCGGCCCAGAACGATCGCAGCGTATCGGCAAGGCCGCAATAGGCGCGATAACGCCTGTTGTAATGGTCCTGCATGGCCGGGTTCGGACGATAGGCGGCGCTTGACCGGGTCATGGCGTCGACGCCGGCCTCGTAGTCGGCGAACAGGCCGGCCGCGACCCCGGCGCCGATCGCCGCACCAAGTGCGCCGGTCTCGCGTGCTTCAGGGACGGTGATCGGCACGCCAAGCCCGTCGGCGAAGATTTGCGGCCAGTGCTCGCTGCGCGAACCGCCGCCGGACAGCACCGCTTTGTCGAAGCTGACACCGGCGTCCTTCAGGACATTGATGTGGCGCCGGTGCTCGAACATCACGCCCTCGAACAGCGCGCGCAGCATATGGCCTTCCCTATGCCAACCGGCGAGGCCGTAGAAGCCGGCGCGGAACTCCGCCCCTTGTCCCGACCCGTAGAGAAACGGGTGGAACATCGGATCGTCCCAGGTTGGCGTCACCGCGCCGACAGCCGCGTTGCAGTGGCCGAACGGATCGTCATAATGGGCACCGCGCTCGACGAGTTCGCGTACATACCATTCGAGATTGGCGGCCGATGTAGCGCTGGATTCGATGTTGACGAAACGGCCGGGACCGAAGCGCGCCACCATGAAAACATCTGGGTCGGCAACCGGCGCGATGGAGAAGACCTGATTGACGGACCATGTGCCGGCGATGATCGAGGCTTCGCCGGGACGCACGACGCCGGCTCCCATGGCGCTGGCGACGACGTCGAAATAGCCGGCGATGACCGGCGTGCCTTCAACCAGTCCGGTCTCTTCAGCCGCTTGCGCGGTGACCGCGCCAGCAATGTCGGCGCTGTCGAGCAGCCGAGGCAGTTTGGCCTGTGCATCCTCGATGCCGTAGAGCGCGAGAAGCTCGGAATCATAGACGCCTTCGGGCATGCGGACGAGGCCGCAACCGGACATGTCGGAGACATCGCTGACCCGCTCGCCCGTCAGGCGGTAGGCGATGAAATCCTTGCACAGCATCGCCGTGCCGGTTGCGGCATAAAGGTCGGGCGCATGCTGCTTGACCCAGGCCAGCAAGGTCGGCGTCTGCGCCGGCCACGGCTTTTGCAGGCAGATCGCGTGCAGCGCTGCGGCGTTGCGCGAGGCCAGCGTCGACGCCATGCCGGCGGCGCGCGTGTCGAGCGACTGGATGCCGATCAGCGGTTCGCCGGCACGGTCGACCAGATAAAGGCCGTTGCCATGGCCGGCGCAGCCGACGGCGGCGATCTCGCGGGCATCGATGCCGGCCTGCGCGATGCAGGCTCGTATGGCGTCGCGCGCAGCGGCCCACATGCCGCCGAGGTCGCGCTCGACATAGCCCGGCTGCGGCGTGTGCGAACGGCCGGCGACCGCATGCATGGCGAGCTGCCGTCCCGTATGATCGAACAGCACCGCCTTGATGATGGTGTTGCCGGCGTCGAGGCCGAGCAGATAGGCGGCTTGATCAGCCATTGTTGTAGATGTCCCAAGCCTCTTCGCCGCCGGCGTCGTTGTGGATCATCGCCATCAACGCACTCACTACCGCCTTCGGATTGGCATGCTGATAGATGTTGCGGCCATAGACCAGCCCCTTGGCGCCTTGTCTGAGCAGGGCTGACGATTTTGCCAGCACCGTCTTGAGATCATCCTTGCCGCCGCCACGCACCAGCACCGGCACGCGTGCCGCCTCGACGACGCGGTGGAAATCTTCCGCGTGCTCGGTGGGGTCGGCCTTGATGATGTCGGCGCCCATTTCGGCGGCGAGCCGCACCAGCGTCACGATCTTTTCCGCATCGCCGTCGACCTGATAGCCGCCTCTGATATCGTTGGGCAGCATGACCAGCGGCTCGATCATCAAGGGCATGCCGTATCGCTGGCAGGCGGCGCGGACCTTGGCGATGTTTTCGACGCATTGGCGAAACAGCTCCGGCTCGTCGGGCAGCATGAACAGATTGACGACGACGCAGGCCGCATCCATTTCCAGCGCGCCGATGATCGGCTCGTCATGGTTCTGCAGCATCGACCACATCACCCGGTGGCGCTGTGCATTGTAGGGGTTGCCCATGTCGATGCGCATGACCAGCGCCGGCTTGTCCTTGTCCGGCCGCGATTGCAGCAGATCGGCCTGGCCATAGGCGAGCTGCAGCGCATCGGGCCCTGCCGCGATCAGCGTGTCGATGACACGTGGCATGTCCTCCAGGCCGATGAGAAACCCCGGTTCATTGCAGACGCCGTGATCGAGCGCCACGTCGAGGCAATTGCCGTTGGTGAACATCCGGTTCATCCGGGCCTTGGTGCTGACTTTCATGTTCTGCTCCTGGGATCGTGCGTTGGTCGAGCATCTCTTGCGAGACGCCGTGATAGGTGTCGAGTTCGGCGATGAGACTTTTTATCTCCTCGTCGCGGTACGGATCGCTCCAGCCGCGTTCGGCGGCCAGTACATCGGCGATGCGCTCGATTGATACCGTCGAGATGTCGCCGGCAATGGCAAGCGACGTGCGGCGCAAGACAACATCCGAGAGGCAGGTCACGAACTCATGCCGGGCGAGATAGACGATCTCGGCCGTCGTGGTTTCGGTCCTGTCGTCGAGCCTGATATCGTCGGGACGTCCGAGGCAGAACAGGATGATGTCGCGCGCGCCGCTGCCGTAGCGATCGACGAGATACGCGGCGCGGTCGGTGCTGATCGCGAACTCACCGGCGAGATCGGCTGCCATCGATGCCGGATCTGCGGGGAAACCGAGGCCGCCGCCTATCGGCAGCGCCAGCGTGCCGCGAATGCGCTCGCGGCCAAGCTCGGCCAGCACTTCGTCGGCCGCCTGTTCGGCGAAGGCGCGGAAGGTCGTCCACTTGCCGCCGATCATGCAGAACTGCGGGATGTCGCCGGCTATGCGATGCACGGAATGGCCGCGCGATATCCTGCCGGTGAAGGCATGGTCGCTCTTCGGCAGCGGCCGGATGCCGCTATAGGTGAAGACGACGTCGGCGGCACGGACCGGAATGGACGGGAATACCAACCGCGCCGCCGCCAATATGTAGTCGGTCTCGGCCGGTTCGCAGCGCACGCGCCCGGCCTCGCTGACGCGGATGTCCGTCGAGCCGACCAGCACCTTGCCGAGATAGGGAAACATGATGCAGACGCGGCCGTCGGCATTCTCGAAGAAAATCATGTGGCCACTGAGCGCCTGGTACAGCGGCTCATTGTCGAGGATGAGGTGCGAGCCCTTGGTGCCCTCGACCAGGGGCGCCGCGGGCTTTTCGGAGGCCTCGAGCCGGGCGATCGCCGAATCGAGCCAGGCACCGGTCGCATTGACGATCGCCTTGACGGTCACGGCGAAACGTTCTCCGCCAGCCGTGTCGGTGAGTTCGAAGGCCGACCCTACCCGCGCGATCTCGGCGCGATTGAGCGCGAGGCTGTCGGGCGCCAAGCGTGCGGTATCGAGCAGCAATTCGATGCCGAGCCGTTCGGGGTAGCTGATCCAGGCGTCGTAATAAGTAGCGGAAAAGCGCAGTTTGGGATCGAGCGCCGGCCATTGCGCGAAGGTCGCCCTGGCGCCACGGAAACTGTGGCGCGGCAGCACCCGGCGCTTGCGCGTCGTCCAGTCGTAGAGCGCGAGGCCTGCCTTGATCGCCAGCCCGCCGCGGCTGGAAGGCGTTTCCGAAAAGCCGAGAAAGCCTGCCGCGCCGTTCATCAGCCCGGAGAAGACGGAGCGGATCGGAATTGTCGTCGGCAGCGGCCGCACCATATGCGGCGCATTGGCCAGCAGCGCGTCACGTTCGCGCAGCGATTCCTGCACCAGGCCGAACTCGCCATTCTCGAGATAGCGCAGGCCGCCATGGATCATGCGCGAGGGTGCCGCACTGCAGCCCGAACAGAAATCGTTGCGTTCGACCAGCAGAACTCGGAGACCCTGCAGCGCCAGTTCGCGGAAAACGCCGATGCCGTTTATGCCGCCGCCCATGACGACGACATCGAACGCGCCGTTGCGGCGGATCGTGTCGAGGATGACGGTTCTCTGATCAGGCATGGCTTTGCCGGGCAAGGTTGGGCCGTTCTGCTGTCCGGTGGACGGCAGCTCAACTTGGTTCGGGTTACTGGTGGCGGTCAGGCGTCGAGATTGGTCAGATGGCGGCTGGCGGCCTCACTGATCTGGTTCAACTCGTCACCGGACAATCTGATGCGGCCGGCCTGCGCGTTTTCCCTGGCTTGCTGCGGGCTGCGCGCGCCGCAGAGTGAGAAGGTGATGCCGGGCTGCTGCAGCGTCCAGGCGATGACCACCTGCGCCTCGCTGGCGCCGTGCGCCTCGGCACTCGGCCTGATCGCTTCCATCAGCGCTGCCACCTTGCGGCGGTTGGCGAGCGAGAAGCGCGGATTGTCCTTGCGCTGGTCGTCGCCGGTAAAGACGCGGTCGGGACCGATCTTGCCCGAGAGCAGACCGAGCGCCAGGGAGGAATAGCTGAGCACCGACACGTTGTTCCCGGCGCAGAAGGGCAACAGGTCTTGTTCTATGTCGCGCGCAACCATGCTGTATTCCTGCTGGACCGCATCGAGTTGGCCGGCCGCGAGATAGGCCTTCACATCGGCGACGCTGACATTGCTGGCGCCGATGGAGCGGATCTTGCCCTGGGTTTTCAGCCGGTCGAGCGCTTCCATCGTTTCAGCGACCGGCGTCGTCGGATCCTGCCAGTGGGTGATGTAGTGGTCGATGTGGTCGGTGCCGAGACGGCGCAGGCTCTGCTCGACTTCGTAGACGACAGAGTCGGCACCGAGATAGCGATGCACAGGCGCGCCGTCATAGTCGAAGAAGTGGTTGCCCTTTTTCGCGTGCCAGATCAGCCCAAGCTTGGTGGCGAGCACGACCTTGTCGCGGCGGCCCTTGATCGCCTTGCCGACGATTTCCTCGGACAGCCCCTTGCCGTAGGCCGGCGCGGTGTCGATCAGCGAAACGCCTTCGTCGATCGAGGCGCGGATGGTGTCGATGGATTGCGCCTCGTCGGTGCCGCCCCACATCCAGCCGCCAATGGCCCAGGTGCCAAGGCCGATTGCGGAGGCGGATATTCCCGACGCGCCAATGGTGCGCGTCAACATTTCAGGCGACATTGCGTATGCTCCCCGCATTGCTCAGGACTGCATTGGCCGTCTCTTCGTCGACGACCAGTGATTTGAGATAGTTGCCGCGAAGCGCGGCACGGATTGGCCAGACTTTCTCGGCGCCGCTGGCCACCCCCATCACCGACCGGCAGCGACCGAGTTCTGGCGGCGCCAGCGCCACCAGGCGGTCATTGGGCGGATAGTCGGCCAGCGTGCCGTCGTCGCGGATCAGATGCGCAAGGAACTCGCCGACCGCGCCGCTGGCGGCGAGTTTTTCGCGGTCGGGATCGAGGCCGGGGTGGAGGTCGTAGTAGCTCGACCCCGGCGTCTGAATCGAGCCGACGCCGACCAGCGCGATCGCGGCTTTGCGCGCCAGGTCGAAGATTTCGCGCACCGAGGCCATGTCCAGCAGGAGATCGCGCTGCTCGCGGCTTTCGGCAAAGAGCGGCGCGTGCAAGAGCATGCTGGTACCGCCGAGGCGTTCGGCCAGCCGCGTCGCCAGATGGTTGACGTCGGTATAGTGCTTGCCCTGGACGCCGCCGGTCAGCGGCACGACGGTGACGTCGAAGGCGCGCTCGGGCTGCAGGTTTTCGACCAGCGCGCTGATCGCCTTGCCGCCGGTGATGGCAATGACGTCGCCGTCGCGCAAGGTCTCGAGCAACTGGTTGGCCGCCGCGCGTCCCACTTGCTGCAGCGTGCTGTCGGGACTGCCGGCCACGGTCGGCGTCACGATCGCGGCCGCCAGTTGCGCGACCTCGATCAGCTGCTTTTCGATGTCGACAAGGCGCTGGAACGGGCTCTCGACCGCGATCCTCAGCATGCCGAGCTTGCGCCCTTGCGCGATCAGCCGATTGACTTTCGACGCCGAAAGGTTGAGCGCCGCTGCAATGTCGTTCTGCTTCATGCCGTCGACGAAGTGCAGCACCAGAACGGTGTGGATCTGCCGGATCGCCTCGAAATCTTCCCTGCCGTCCGCCATCTCAGCCCCGCCGCTTGTTGAAGTAGTAATCGGCGGTGACCGCCGTCAGCAGAATGGACCCGCGGATGATGTCCTGCCAATAGACGGACACGTCGAGCAGAGCGAGCGAGCTTGAAACGACGGAGAGCAGGATGGTGCCGAGGATGGCGCCGAGAATGGTGCCGGAGCCGCCGGTCAGGCTGGCGCCGCCGATCACCGCGGCGGCGATGACGTTTAGTTCCATGCCGGAGCCGAAGGTCGGCTGGGCCGAGCCGAAACGGGCCATGTAGATCACGCCGGCAAAGCCGCACAGGGTCGAGCAGAGCGTCGTCGTCAGGAACACGACCTTCTTGGTACGGATGCCGGAATAGGCGGCGGCCTTCTCATTGCTGCCGGTGTAGAAGACTTTGCGAAACATCGTCGTGCGGCGCAGCATGAAGTCGGACAGGATGACGAAGACGATGAAGATGATGATGACGACCGGAATGCCGCCAATGGCGCCCTGGCCGATGAATTTGAACTCGGGCGGCAGCGTGTAGAGCCCGAGCGGCCGGCCGCCGGTGCCGAGCAGGCAGAGCCCGCGCGCAATCACCATCACCGCCAGCGAGACGATGAAGTGGTGCAGCCCCACTCGGGTGACGAAGAAGCCCATAAAGGCGCCGATGCCTGCACAGGCCGCTATTGCAATCAATGATGCCAGCCAGGGGTCGACGCCGCCGAGGAAGAGCAGGCCGGCAATGACCATGGCGAGTGCGGTGACCGAACCGACCGAAAGGTCGATGCCGCCTGAGATCAGAAGGATCGTCATGCCGACGACGACGATGCCTTCGACCGCGAAGGCCATCGCCATCGCCCGCATGTTGTCCCAGGTCAGGAAGTACGGCGATGCGAACGACATGACCGCAAAGAGCACGGCGATGATGAGGATCAGACCGGTCTCGCGCATCCTGATCAGGCTGCCAAGCCTTTCACCGAACCCGATGCGGGCCGGCGGCGTCACGCTGTCCATGCTTTCCCCCACGATGCTCATGCGGCGCTCCGTTGCCGGCCGTGATCGGCAAGCGATGCCAGGACCATGATGTTTTCTTCGGTCATTTCCGCGCCGGTGACCTCGCCGGTGATGCGTCCCTCGCGTACGATCAGCACCCGGTCGCAGACACCGATCAGTTCCGGCAGTTCCGACGAGATGACCACGATGCCGACGCCGTCGCGCGCCAGCTTGCGCAGGATCCGGTGGATTTCGGCCTTGGCGCCGACATCGACGCCGCGCGTCGGCTCGTCGAGGAAGATCACTTTCGGGTCGACCGACAGCATCTTTGCGATCGCCACCTTCTGCTGGTTGCCGCCAGACAGCGTCGAAACCGGCTGGCCGACATGGCCGCATTTCAGCGACAGCTGGCTGCCGATGGTCTCTGCCTGCTGCTTCTCGCGCCGATCGTTGATGAGGCCGAAGCGGGTCGAGATCCGGTCCACCGCCAGCGCCGAGATGTTGGCGGCGATCGACATGTCGAGGAACAAGCCGTCGCCCTTGCGGTCCTCGGAGAGGTAGACGATGCCGGCCGCGATGCTGTCGCCATAATGGGCCAGCGACAGCGGCTTGCCATGCAGGCTGACATTGCCGGTCACCTGACCCTCCAGCCGGCAGATACCCCGAACGATCTCGCTGCGACCGGCGCCGATCAGGCCGCCAATGCCGAGGATTTCGCCCTTGCGCAACTGGAAGCTGATGTCGCGGAAGGTGGTTGCTTCGCAGAGGTTGCTGACCTCAAGCAGGATCTCCTCAGCCCGCTCGTCGCCGCGCAGCTTCTCGGGATAGAGGCTGTCGATGACGCGGCCGACCATGGACGCCACCACCTGTTCTGGCGTCGTCGCCGATATGTCGAGCGTGGTGATGTACCGGCCGTCGCGCAGCACCGTGACGCGGTCGCAGTTTTCGAAGATTTCGGCCATGCGGTGCGAGATGTAGATGATGCCGATGCCTTCGCCGGCAAGCTGGTGGATGATCTCAAACAGTTTCTTGGCCTCGCGCTCGGTCAGCGCTGCCGTCGGCTCATCGAAGATGAGGATGCGGCAATCGAGCGTCAGCGCCTTGGCGATCTCGACCAGCTGCTGCTGGGAGATCGACAGGCTGCGCACCATCGCGGTCGGATCGATCTTGCCAAGCCGCGCCAGGATCGCGGCAGCACGTTTCTCGAGGTCGCGATAATTCATCAGCAGCGCCTTGCTGGCGTTGGTGATCGACATGAAGATGTTTTCGGCCACCGAGACATCGGGGCAGAGCGCGATCTCCTGGTGCACGAAGCCGATGCCGAGCTTTTGCGCCACCAGCGGCGAGCGGATCGAAACGGAGCGGCCGTCGATCTGGATGTCGCCGCTGTCGGGCGGCAGTATGCCGTCGATAACCTTCATGAGCGTCGACTTGCCGGCGCCGTTCTCGCCGGCAATGGCGTGGATTTCGCCGGCGCGCAGCTCGAAACCAACATCGCGCAACGCACGGACAGGGCCGAACGATTTGCTGAGGCCGGATACTTTGAGGAGGGCCGGTTTTTCCACGGAGGTTCTCGACTGCACAGGAAGATGGAGGCAACCGCGCCAAGCGGCGCGGCTGCCCAATGGTCGGATCAGCTGGGATCGCGGCCCTGCATGTACTTGTTCAGGTCGAACGAGTCGGCATTCTCCTTGGTGATGACGGCAAAGCCGTTATCGGCGAAGGGGATGCTCATCGGGTTGTGGCCCGACGTCTTGTAGTCGTTGAACGGGTCGATCAGCTCCGGATGCGCCGCCATGAAGGTGGCGACGAAGCCGAGATAACCCTGCATGCCCTGGTTCGGGCTCAGCGCCATGTGGATGTTGCCGGCCTTGATCTGCTCCAGCGTCGCCGGGGTGATGTCGGCGTGCATGATCAGCACCTTGGCCTTGGCTTCGAGAACGGCCGCGACCGCGCCTTCGGCCGAACCGGCTTCCGGAATCCACAGCGCCTTGAGGTTCGGGTTGGCTTGCAGCATCGAGGCCACCGCCTTGTTGGCGACATTGGCGTCCTGATTGGAGGCCTGGCGTCCGACCAGCTTCATCTTCGGATAGTTCTTGGCGAGATAGTCGATGAAGGCGGTGACGCGCAGATCGTGGTTGCTCTGGCCGGGGTTCTCAAGCACGCCATATTCGGCGTCGTCGCCGACCTGCTTGACGATCTCCTCGGCGGCAAACTTGGCTTCCGCCAGATTGTCCGAGGTGATGTAGGAGACGCGCTTGGATTTTGGCGAGTCGGCGGCGAAGGTGACGACGGTGGTGCCGTTCTCGATGGCGCGGTTGATCGGCTCGATGAACGGATCGGCCTGCAGCACGCCGGCCGGCTTCTTGATCAGATCCTGTTCGAAGGAAGCGATCTGCTTGGCGATGTCATAGTCCGGCGTGCCCGAAAACACTGTCTTGCAGCCCATCGCCGCGGCCGCCTGCTTGAAGCCCTGATAGACCGGCACCCAATAGGGATGCGCGGAGACCATGACGTTCATCACGTAGGTCTCATCCGGCTTGCACTGAAACTTGCTCTCTGCCGACGCTGGCATCGCCAGGGTCAACGTCATCACAGCGGCGCTCAGCGCGCCCACCAGCCCAATCCTGTTCATTCTCTCCTCCGGGTTCCCCGACGATGAAAGCCTCGTCGCATCAGCTTTGCAAGAAATTTCATAAGATGAAATCTCTGGCGAGATTGAATACGGCGGGATTTATGGCATGTCAATGATGGCGAACGAAATATCAGTATGTGAAATATCTTGCAGGTGGGGTGGGGTGGATGCGAAGTCGGCGTTATCGCCAAGCGGTTGCATCATTATTGCCCGTGACGAGCGACCTGAACCCAGGACGTCCGATCTCGGCGTCTGGATGATCAGGGGGCCGCTCTGTTTCTCATCAGATACAATTCTTGCGTGTTGAAGCAACGCCGGAGTTCTCCTATCGTCGCCGCAATTTTCGGGGGAATTCGACATGCCTTTCCTGATTGCTATTCTCGGCGTGCTGGGAGCCGGGGCGTTCTGGTGGTATCGCATGAAGGCCATGAACGAAGCCGCGCGCGAGGTCGCCGACGTCGTCGGCCGCGTCCAGGGCAACATAAGGCGCAAGAAGCTGCGCAAGCAGGCGGCGCTGTCGCCGCTGACGGCGATCGACGATCCTGTGGTGGCGGCGGCAACGCTGATCACCGCACTGGCAGCGGAGCACGGCCCGATCCTGCCGAAGCGCGAAACGGTCATCCGCGAGGTGATCTCGCAGATTGCGGACAACCAGAAGAAGACCGATGAAGCCGTCGTCTACGCCAAATGGGCCGCGGCGCAGATCGACGACACGACGATCGTCATCGACAAGCTGGCGCCCTTCCTGCGCGAGCGCCTCGATCCCCACGAGCGCGAAGATCTGCTGCAGATGCTGGATCGTGTTGCCAAGAGCGGCGAGCATAGTTTCAAGGTCGCCGACCAACGCATGCTGCGACTGCGGCAGAAGCTGGGGTTTGAGGTCAACTGACCTCGGTCAACATTGATCTTGAACGGAAGGCGGTCGTCCCCACATCAATGGGACGGTACCCCCAAACCGTCAAGGCACAGATGGAAGCAATTGCGTACGTGGCTGCGGAATTGGCCGATCTGATCGGCATGCTGTTTGGTGACAGATTGCGCAAATCCCGCGCCGGCAGGCTGGTGGTCGGCACGCTGGTCGCCATTGTGGTCTTCTACTACCTTGTCTGGCTGCTAAATCGCCTCACCCTTGAGCAGCCGTGGTGTGCCGTTGGACAACCCCGACGCCTGGCGGATGAAGAACTCCTTCAGCCTGGGCATCCGTTCGACAAGGCCGAGGCCTATGTCGCGGAGCTGGCGCAGCGGGCCGATGTCGTTGGAAAACAGCCGGTTCAGCACATCTGTGGTGACGCCCATCTGCACCGTGTCGAAGCGGCGCCATTGCTGGTAGCGCTCGAGCACGTCGAGCGCGCCGATATCCTGTCCCAAGCGATCGGCCTCGACCACCACTTCAGCAAGGGCCGCCACATCCTTGAAGCCGAGATTGAGGCCCTGGCCGGCGATCGGGTGGATGCCGTGCGCGGCGTCGCCGGCAAGCGCGATGCGCGGGGCGACAAAGGCGCGCGCGATGGTCAGGCCGAGCGGCCAGGCGCGCGGCTTGTCGGTGACGCGGATTTCGCCGAGCTTCAGGCCGAAGCGCAATTCAAGCTCCTGCTCGAAGACGAGGTCGTCGCCCGAGACCAGCTTTTCGGCATCCTCGGAACGTTCGACCCAGACCAGCGACGAACGGTTGGTGCCGTCCTCGGTCGGCTTGAGCGGCAGCGTTGCAAACGGGCCGGCCGGCAGAAAATGCTCTTCGGCGCGGCCATTGTGCGGGCGCTCATGCGCCACCGTGCAGACGATGCCGGACTGGCCATATTCCCATTTCACCGTCTTGATGCCGGCCATGTCGCGCAATTTGGAATTGACGCCGTCGGCGGCGACCAGCAGCCGCGCCTCAATCGCCGCGCCGTCGGCCAGATGCACGGTGATGCCGGCGCCATTGCCGTCGAACGATGCGACCGCGACACCTTCGATGATGTCGATGCCGAGCTTTTGCGCGCGGCGGCGCAAGGCGCTGTTCAGGTCCTTGTTGGCGACCATGTGGGCGAACGGTTCGCCCGGCGCGACCTCGCCATCGAAGGTGAGAAACACCGGACGCACCGGATCGGCGGTGCGCGAATCGGTGACGATCATCTCGGTGATCGCCTGCGATTGCCCGACGATTTCCTGCCAGACGCCGAGCTGGTCGAGCATGCGGCAGGCGGCGGCGGCGATCGCCGAGGCGCGGCGGTCCTTCTGCCAGACGCCGGCGGGGGCAGCATCAACGACCGCCACGGCGAGGCCCGGCCGCGCCTGTTTCAGCGACACGGCGGCGGCGAGGCCGACATAGCCGGCGCCAGCGACCAGCACGTCGAGCGGGGTTTTTGCGTCCGGGTTGCGGTTCGCCATGTCAATTCCTTTCGAAGTCTCGACCATCCCCGCCCACTGGGGCATTCCGGCCTTGACTGCCCGCCATTCCTGTCGGAAACCGCCATAGCATCTTACGGCGAGGTCACGAAGCATGACGGCGGCCATGGACGAGCTTCTCAGCATTCTCGACCTCGAGCAGCTGGAACACAATCTGTACCGTGGTCGCAGCCCCAAGCTCGACTGGCAGCGCGTTTTCGGCGGCCAGACCATCGCCCAGGCGCTGGTCGCCGCGCAGCGCACCGTCGAGCCCGAGCGCCACGTGCATTCGCTGCACGGCTATTTCATGCGGCCCGGCGACACCAAGGTGCCGATCGTCTACGAGGTCGACCGCATCCGCGATGGCGGCTCCTTCGCCACGCGGCGCGTGGTGGCGATCCAGCACGGCCAGGCGATCTTTTCGCTGGAAGCCTCGTTCCAGCAGGACGAGGTTGGCCTTGAGCATCAGCTGCCGATGCCGCGCGACGTGCCGCCGCCCGACAGCCTGTTGTCGCAGCGCGAATTGCTGGGCAAGTTCGGCGAGGCGGTGCCGGACGGCATCAAGCGCTACTGGGAGCGTGACCGGCCGATCGAGATGAAGCCGGTGATGCTGAAGCATTACACCAGCCGCGAAAAGCTGGAGCCGCAGCAGAACATCTGGATCCGCACCACCGGCCCGGTGCCGGCCGACCGCGGCATCCAGGCGGCGGTGCTTGCCTACCTCTCCGACATGACGCTGCTCGACACCTCGACCTTTGCGCACGGCCGCGCCATTTTCGACCGCGACATCCAGGCGGCGAGCCTCGACCATGCGATGTGGTTCCATCGCAGCCATCCGCTCGATGACTGGATCCTGTACACGCAGGACAGCCCGTCGACGCAGGGGTCGCGCGGCTTCACCCGCGGCTCGCTGTTTGCCCGCGACGGCACGCTGATCGCCTCGGTTGCCCAGGAAGGCTTGATCCGGCTGAAGCGGCCGCCTGCCGAATAGGCATTTTCGAAAAATTGCCTACTTTTTAATCAGTGACTGTCCGTTGACAGTGCCCATCGTGCCGCCGCGACTCGAGCGATCCGTTTATTTACAATGAGTTAACACCCTGCTTCGGCAACTGGCACGGAGCTTGAATCCTGTTGGGCACTCTCCGGGCTTTTTGGGATCGGTGAAGGTGTGCAAACGCGGGGGACCGCAACAGCAAAGGGTGAAACCTTATGAAAATCGTGATGGCAATCATCAAGCCGTTCAAGCTCGACGAGGTGCGCGAAGCACTCACCGCCGTCGGCATCCAGGGCCTGACCGTCACCGAAGTCAAAGGCTACGGGCGTCAGAAGGGACACACGGAAATCTATCGCGGGGCGGAATACGCGGTCAGTTTCCTGCCGAAAATCAAGATCGAAGTCGCGGTTAGCACAGATCTGGTCGACAAGGCCGTCGAAGCCATCACGGCGGCGGCCAAGACCGGCCAGATCGGCGACGGCAAGATCTTCGTCTTCGGCATCGATCAGGCGGTGCGCATCCGTACCGGCGAAACAGACACCGACGCACTTTGAGCGGCGAACACGTATTCCAATGGAGAGTTCAATGAATATACCTTCCACCTTGAAGTCAGTGGCGCGCTCCGCGCTGCTGGGCTCCTTAGCGCTCGGAGCATTGGGCACGGTTGCTGCCTTCGCGCAGGAGGCGGCTCCCGCCGTCGCGGCGGCAGCGCCAGCAGCGCCGGCTTTTACCGTCGACAAGGGCGACACCACGTGGATGATGATTTCCACCGTGCTGGTGCTGTTGATGACCATTCCCGGCCTTGCGCTTTTCTACGGCGGCCTGGTTCGTACCAAGAACATGCTGTCGGTGCTGATGCAGGTCTTCACCATCACCAGCGTGGTCATGATCATCTGGGTCTTCTACGGCTACAGCCTCGCCTTCACCCCGGGCAACGCCTTCGTCGGCGGCCTTTCGAAGATGTTTCTCTCCGGCGTCAACGTATCGACGCTTTCGGAAACCTTCAGCAAGGGCGTCGCCATTCCTGAACTGGTGTTCGTCGTCTTCCAGATGACCTTCGCCTGCATCACGCCCGCCCTGATCGTCGGCGCATTCGCCGAACGCGTCAAATTCTCCGCCTTGATCCTTTTCGTTATCCTGTGGGTGACGTGCATCTACTTCCCGATCGCGCACATGGTCTGGTTCTGGGGCGGCCCGAGCGCCTATGCCGACCCGTCCGGCCTGATCTTCAGCTTCGGCGCCATCGACTTCGCCGGCGGCACGGTCGTTCACATCAATGCGGGCATTGCCGGCCTCGTCGGCGCGCTGATGATCGGCAAGCGCATCGGCTACAAGAAGGACATCATGGCGCCGCACTCGATGACGCTGACCATGGTCGGCGCTTCATTGCTGTGGGTCGGCTGGTTCGGCTTCAACGCCGGTTCGAACCTCGAAGCGAACGCCTATGCGGTGCTGGCGATGATCAACACCTTCGTCGCCACGGCGGCGGCGGCAGTGGCCTGGATCGTGCTTGAATCGCTGCTGCGCGGCAAAGCCTCCATGCTCGGCGCTGTTTCGGGCGCGGTCACCGGCCTCGTCGCGATTACGCCGGCTGCAGGTTTTGCCGGCCCGATGGGCGCTATCGTGCTTGGCATTGTCGCCACCTTCGTCTGCTACTTCTTCGTCTCGGTGGTGAAGAACACGTTCGACTATGATGACAGCCTCGATGTCTTCGGCGTCCACTGCGTCGGTGGCATCATCGGTGCGCTAGGCACTGGCATTCTGGTCAATCCCGCCCTCGGCGGCGCCGGCATCGTCGACTATTCGACGGCCGACTTCGCCGCCGGCTATGCCGGCACGGCCACGCAGCTCCTGGCGCAGGGCAAAGGCGTCCTGGTAACCCTGCTGTGGTCGGGCATCGGCAGCGCAATCCTCTACAAGGTCGTCGACTTGATCATCGGTCTGCGTCCGACAGCCGACGCCGAGCGCGAAGGCCTCGACCTGACTTCGCATGGCGAAGCGGCCTACCACTCGTAAGCCTTGCGGGGCGGCCTCGGCCGCCCCGCATTCTCCCATCCCGTCGTGACGCTCCCGAAAGGAGTTCACGCTTTGAGGCCCGGGTCATTCCGGGCCTCTCTTTTTGGCAACCGTGCTGGCAGGCCTCGGTCCCTGCGCAATCACGTTCTAGTGATGGCCGCCGGCGGGGAGACGTCGACCGGATTGGTTCCGAACTGTTGAGACTGCCTACAGTGGAGTGAGCAAGATCGTGGCTCTGGGTGCGTATAGTTAATGCGGCCTTAACCTTCCCCCCGATAGTCTGACATCCGAATCTGCCGGAGTGCGTCATGCGCCCGGCCAGTCCATGACAGACGGGGAACGAAGCATGCGTTCAGGGGCTTCAGCACCGCTCGCGCTGACCGATACGGGGCACGGCATCCAGGCATTCGCGCGGCGCCAGGTCGGGCGGCTGGTCGGCGCCGGCCTGTTTGCGCTGGTCGCCTTTGGCGTCGCGGCGCTGGCGACCTGGAACGTCGCCGATCCCAGCTTCTCGCACGCCACCGACAACATCGTCACCAACGCCATGGGCTATGCGGGCGCGGTATTCTCCGACCTCGCCATGCAGTTCTTCGGCCTTGCCGCGGTCGCCGCCCTGGTGCCGGCGGTGATCTGGGGCTTTCTCCTGTTTTCGGCGCGCGGCGTCGACAGGCTGCCGAAGCGCGGCCTTGCCTGGTTCGGCTTCGCGCTGCTCGCGGCGGCGATGGCCGGCTGCGTGGTGCCGCCCAAGACCTGGCCGTTGCCGACCGGCCTCGGCGGCGTGTTCGGCGACATGGTGCTCAATATTCCGGGCCTGGTCATTGGCGGCTACCCGACCGGCATCGTTGCCAGCGTCATTGCCATGGTGCTCATTGCGCCGGCGCTGTGGCTGTTTGCCTATGGCTCGGCGCTGATTGCGCGCAAGAACGGCTTTGCCGTCATGGAGCGCACCGCGGAGCCCGATCCCCGAGAGGACGACCTGCTCTTCGACGAAGACGACGACGAGGGCGACGAAGGAATACTGGCGCTCGGCGCCATTACCCACTGGTGGCTGTCTTTCCGCGCCTGGATGCATCGCCGGGCTGTGCGCCGCCAGCAGGAGCGCGACGAGTTCGAGCCGGAGATAGAGCAGCGCTCCACCGCATGGCGCCGCGCCGCCGAACGGGTCGAATCAGCGGAATTCGCCGAAGCGCGGATGAGCCCGGATGGCCGCGCCCGCGTCGAGCCGGAATTCTTCGCCGCCATGGTCAATGACCGCAGCGTTTCCGTCGATCCGGACGATGACGACGTCCTCGATGCCGGTTTCGACAATGGCGACGAGGAGGTCGAACTCGACGACGAGCCGGTCCCGCGCCGTGCCGCGCCGAACGCCAAGGTGCAAAACTTCCGGTCAGATGCGGCGACCCGCGTCGCCGCACCTGCGCCGCGTCCCGCTCCCGGCGCGCGCGTCCAGCGCGAGGCGCAGACCTCGCTGATCGGCTCGGAAACATTCGAAATGCCGTCGCTGCATTTCCTGTCGGAGCCGAAGAACGTGGTGCGCGACGCCAGCCTGTCCAAGGACGCGCTGGAGCAGAATGCGCGCCTGCTCGAAGGCGTTCTGGAGGATTTCGGCGTCAAGGGCGAGATTATCGCGGTACGGCCCGGCCCGGTGGTCACGCTCTATGAGTTGGAGCCGGCGCCCGGCATCAAATCGTCGCGCGTCATCGGCCTGTCCGACGACATCGCCCGCTCGATGAGCGCCATTGCCTGCCGCGTCGCCGTGGTGCCCGGCCGCAACGCCATCGGCATCGAATTGCCGAATGCCAAGCGCGAGACCGTCTATCTCCGGGAGATCCTGGCCAGCCGCGATTTCGAGACGACCAAGTCCAAGCTGGCGCTGGCGCTGGGCAAGACCATCAATGGCGAGGCGGTGATCGTCGACATCGCCAAGATGCCGCATGTGCTGGTCGCCGGCACCACCGGCTCCGGCAAGTCCGTCGCCATCAACACCATGATCCTGTCGCTGCTCTACAAGCTGACGCCGCAGGACTGCCGGCTGATCATGATCGACCCGAAGATGCTGGAACTTTCGGTCTATGACGGCATCCCGCACCTTCTGACGCCGGTGGTCACCGACCCGAAGAAGGCGGTGGTGGCGTTGAAATGGACCGTGCGCGAGATGGAGGACCGCTACCGCAAGATGTCCAAGGTCGGCGTGCGCAACATCGACGGCTTCAACGCGCGCGTGCAGTTGGCTGAAAAGAAGGGCGAAAAAATCTCGCGCACCGTGCAGACCGGCTTCGACCGCCAGACCGGCGAGGCGATCTACGAGACCGAGAACCTCGATCTCGAGCCAATGCCCTACATAGTGGTCATCATCGACGAGATGGCCGATTTGATGATGGTCGCCGGCAAGGACATCGAAGGCGCGGTGCAGCGCCTGGCACAAATGGCGCGCGCGGCCGGCATCCATGTCATCATGGCGACGCAGCGTCCGTCGGTCGACGTCATCACCGGCACCATCAAGGCCAATTTCCCGACCCGTATCTCCTTCCAGGTGACGTCGAAGATCGACAGCCGCACCATTCTGGGCGAGCAGGGCGCCGAGCAGCTGCTCGGCATGGGCGACATGCTGTACATGGCCGGCGGCGGCCGCATCCAGCGCGTGCACGGCCCGTTCGTCGCCGACGACGAGGTCGAGAAGATCGTCGCCCATCTGAAGCTGCAGGGCGTGCCCGAATATCTCGACGCCATCACCGAGGATGACGGCGAGGACGATGACGAGCCGTCGGGCAAGGGCGGCGCTGGCGGTGGCGGCAACAGCAATTTCGAGGATTCCGACGATCCCTACGACCAGGCGGTCTCGGTCGTGCTGCGCGACGGCAAGGCGTCGACCAGCTATATCCAGCGCCGGCTCGGCATCGGCTACAACCGCGCCGCCTCGATCATCGAGAAGATGGAGAAGGAAGGCATTGTCGGCCCGGCCAACCATGCCGGCAAACGCGAAATCCTGGTGCCGACCGAGGACGACAAGTTCTGATCAGCCGATACGGCCCGGCGGCAACCTTGAACCTTTTGGCGCGTTACAGCGACTGAGCGCTGTCCGGCCCGCCAAACTTAAGTCTAACTGGGGGTCCACGGACTGCAACGAGACACACACCACACGAGAGTGACCGGCATGAAAAACGATCTTTCCGCGATCAGCGATTTCGCTCCAAACCGTCGCCGGTTGCTCGGCCTTGGCCTGATGCTTGCCGGCGCCGCGGCCATCAACGTCGTGCCGGGGTTCCAGCTCTTGGCCTCGGCGCAGGCGGCGGTGCCGCCGACGGCGCAAAAGATCGCCGACCATTTCTCCTCGGTCAAATCGATGAGCGGCGAGTTCGTCCAGTTCGGCCCCAACAACCAGCAGACCGGCGGCAAGTTCTTCCTTGAGCGGCCAGGCAAGATTCGCTTCAATTATGACGGCAAGTCGAATTTCCGGGTGATTTCCGACGGCAAGTCGGTGGTCATCCTCAACAAGCGGCTGAAAACGTCCGATCTCTATCCGTTGTCGAAGACACCGCTGAAGCTGTTGCTCGACACCAAGATCGACCTCTCGGGCGGCCGCGTCAAATCGATCAAGGAAGAGAGCGACCTCACCACCATCCAGCTTGCCGACAAGTCGGTGTTCGGCAATTCGAAGATCACCATGATGTTCGATCCGAAATCCTATGATCTGCGCCAGTGGACCATCACCGACGCGCAGGGCAAGGACACCACGGTGATGATCTACAACACCAAGGAAGGCGTCAGCTTCCCTGCGGACACCTTCGCCATCGACTATACGGCGAACCGCGAGCTGAACACCAACCACCGCTAGATCCGGTCAGGCCGGCCTGCAAATGGCGATCTCCTGCGCTTCCGGCGCTCACGTGGTTTAAGTACGCTCCGCTCCGGTTCTCG
Source organism: Mesorhizobium sp. P170090 (assembly GCF_057786115.1). Classification (NCBI taxonomy): domain Bacteria; kingdom Pseudomonadati; phylum Pseudomonadota; class Alphaproteobacteria; order Hyphomicrobiales; family Phyllobacteriaceae; genus Mesorhizobium; species Mesorhizobium sp. P170090. The sequence goes on along the minus strand of NZ_JBYNWH010000001.1, from coordinate 591,508 downwards.
GAGACCACCATTTTCGACTCGGCCTGACCTGAATCAGGGCCGCCGCCCGCAAAGGCTGGCTTGTGTTTGTGGCGCTCGGCTGGCAGTAGATCGGCGACCTTGTTCGGACCGCCGCATGCCCTTCTCCATCGCCACCTGGAACATCAACTCCGTGCGCCTGCGCATGCCGATCGTCGAGCGGCTGCTGACGGAGCAGGCGCCCGATGTGCTTTGCCTGCAGGAGACGAAGGTTCCCGACGAGCTGTTTCCGGAAAAGGCGTTCCGCAAGGCCGGCTACGAGCACATCGCATTCCATGGCCAGAAGGGCTATCACGGCGTTGCGACGGTGGCGCGGCGGCCGATCGAGATTGTCGAGAAACGGCGCTTCTGCGAGATCGATGACAGCCGGCATCTGTCGGTCAAGGTGCAGGCCGGCGGCAAGGCAATCCTGGTCCACAATTTCTACGTGCCGGCCGGCGGCGACGAGCCCGATCCGGAGATCAACCGCAAGTTCCGCCACAAGCTCGATTTCGTTGCCGAGATGAACGCCATCCGCGCCGCGCATGACCAGGTGTCGGCTTCGATCCTGGTCGGCGACCTCAACATCGCGCCGCAGGAGCACGATGTCTGGTCGCACAAGCAATTGCTCAACGTCGTCAGCCACACGCCGGTCGAGACGCAAAATTTCGACGCGATGCGGATCGCCGGCGACTGGGTCGACCTGATGCGGCTCGACGTGCCGCCAGACCAGAAGCTCTACACCTGGTGGAGCTATCGCGCGCGGGACTGGGAAGCCTCGAACCGCGGCCGCCGGCTCGACCATGTCTGGTCGTCACCGAACCTGGTGCCGAGCTTTGCCGGCTATGAGATCCTGCGAGAGGCGCGTGGCTGGGAGCGGCCCTCGGACCATGTGCCGGTGATTGCGCGGTTCGACCTGGATTAGGCGTGCCGATATTCAGGTGAGGCCGGCCTGCAATGGCCGATACCTGCGCTTCCGGTGCGTACTTTGAGTACGCTCCGCTCCGGTTCTCGGTATCAGCCATTTTCGACTCGGCCTGACCTGAATCTCGACATACCCAAGCGTGAGCGCGGTCGCGGGGACCTACCCGCCAAACCTTGGGGCCAGCTTCTCGATGCGGGCGATCATGGCCTGAAAATCATCGAGGATTCGCTGGTGCAGTTTCACCGCCACTTCGGGATATTCCTCCAGGATGCGGCGAAACATCTTGCGGCTCAACCTTATCACTTCCGAATCGGTCTCGGCCGAGGCGCTGGTCAGCCGTCTTGAGTCGGCGATCAGCGCCAGTTCGCTGAGGATCGTGCCGGGGCCGGCGGTGCCGATCGGGATGCGGTCGCCATCCTGCTCCCGGTAGAGCACGATGCGGCCACTGACCACGATATAGGCTGAGTCGGCTTCGTCATCCTCGCGGTACAGCTTGCGGTCGGCCTGCAGATGGGTGGCTTCGGCGCCGAAGGCGAGCAGGCGCAGCTGTTCCTGCGTGAAACCCTCAAAGAGCTTCACGGCGGACAGGATGCGGATGTCGTCATCCAGCGCCATCTCTAGCTGCGTCCCCGAACGGTCAGTCCAATCCCTCCCTTAGAGCGCCGCGCGTCCAATTGGACGCGCAAAGGACGCTCTAACACTTCAATCTGCGCAGCGGGCCGATCCAGGCTCCCCCAGCCGGATCCTCCCCGAAACAGTCCCGCCCCGACCGCTTATTGAACAATGAAAAGTTTAAGGAACCAGCTTGTAGCCGCCGCTTTCTGTCACAAGAATTTCAGCATTGGAAGGATCGCGCTCGATCTTCTGGCGCAGCCGGTAGACGTGAGTTTCCAGCGTGTGCGTGGTGACGCCGGAATTGTAGCCCCACACTTCCTCGAGCAGGACGTCGCGCGTCACCACCTTCTGGTCGGCTCGATAGAGATATTTGATGATCGAGGCTTCCTTCTCGGTCAGCCGCACCTTGCCGCCGCGCTGGTCGATCAGAAGCTTCTGGCTGGGCTTGAACGTGTAGGGCCCGACCGAAAAGGTGGCGTCCTCGCTCTGCTCGTGCTGGCGCAGTTGTGCGCGTATGCGGGCGAGCAGCACGGCGAAGCGGAACGGCTTTGTGACATAGTCGTTGGCGCCGGCCTCGAGGCCCAGAATTGTGTCGGAATCGGTATCGTGGCCGGTCAGCATGATGATCGGCGCCTTGTAGCCGCCCTTGCGCAGGATCTTCACCGCCTCGCGGCCATCCATGTCGGGCAGCCCGACATCCATGATGAGCAGGTCGATGAGCCCGCCGCGCGCCGCGGCGACGCCTTTGGCGGCGGTCGCTTCCTGCAAGACGTCGAATTCTTCGTAAAGGGCCAGTTGCTCGACGAGGGTTCCGCGCAGGTCGTCATCGTCGTCAACGATCAGAATGGTACGTGATGTCATGGATCAATCCATTGTTTTGAAAAGAATTTTCAGTTGACCGCCCCCCATTTATGCGGAAGCTGACCGGCGCAACAGTCCGATCACAGTGATTTGTTCCGTGACACGATCATACAAGAAAAAACGCGATCGCAATGCAGCCGGCGCAATTTTGCCGAAAGGGCTGCGTGTGCTGGTGGTTCGGGCGAGGCCGGGCAACCCCAGCCAGGGGATATTGCAGGCCGGCAGCAAGGTGTTTGCCTGTGCGCTCGGACGCGGCGGCATCTCGGCCAATAAGCGCGAAGGCGACGGTGCGACGCCGCTTGGCGAGATGCGGATTTTGTCAGGATATTTTCGGGGCGATCATTTCGCGGCCGGCCGCAAAACCCGGCTGGCGATGGCGCCGATCGGCGCCGATCTCGGCTGGTGCGAGGTGCCGGACGACCGCAACTACAACCGGCCGGTGAAAATCCCCTATGGCGCCAGCCATGAGCGAATGCGGCGCGACGACCGCCTCTATGACGCCTGCCTTGTGCTCGACTGGAACATGGCGCCGCGCCGGCGCGGCCGCGGCAGCGCCATCTTCTTTCATCTGACCCGCCCAGGCTTCACACCGACGCAAGGCTGCGTGGCGGTGACAGCGCGGACAATGGCGCGGCTGTTGCCGCTGGTGTCGGACCGGACGGTGGTGAGGGTGGTGAGGTAGGGAGTAGGGAGTAGGGAGTAGGGAGTAGGGAGTAGGGAGTAGGGAGTAGGGAGTAGGGAGTAGGGAGTAGGGAGTAGGGAGTAGGGAGGAGGATGGTCTCGGCGTCGTTTCAATCCTTCACTACTCACTACTCCCTACTCACCATTGCCTAACGCCTTCTCGGCTTCTGCCACCCAGTGTCCAGCAATCCAAGCCGGCCGAGTTCCCGGTCCACGGCCCGCGTCACGTCCTTGCGCTGCGCGCCGACGTCGCGCAGTTGGCGATCCGAAAGGTCCTCCACGTCCTGGCGCGGCAGGTTGATGGCGACTTTCGCCTGGCGAAGCCAGTCCGTTACGGCATGCAACCAGTTCGAGCGAGCTGCTGGCGAGTTCAAAACGAAGATGGACATGATGCGCTCCGTGTCCGCCGGATATCAAATCCGGCTTGATGGTGTTTCGATGGGTGCATCATCCCGCATTGAAATCCATGAGAGAAACGAGTAGTTCTTTTCGGATCGTCAAATTTTATTTGAGGATAAGGTGATGTCCCGTCTGTTGCCCGGAACGCGCGCGCTGAGGACTCTGGAAGCCGCCGCCCGCCACCTCAATTTCACCCGCGCTGCCGACGAGCTCGGGCTGACGCCGGCGGCGGTCAGCCACCAGATCAAGGAAATCGAGGATCAGCTCGGGCTGGTGCTGTTCACGCGAACCAGTCGTACCATCCGGTTGACCGAGGCAGGTACGGTGCTGTTCGAGGCCTCGATCGATGCGCTCGACCTGCTCAACCGGGCGGTGTCGCGGGCGCGCAAGCTGACGCGCGGCACGGCATTGCTGAAGGTGACGCTCGACGCGCAGTTCGCGTCAAAATGGCTGATGCGGCGCGTCGACGATTTTCGCAAACTTCAGCCCAGTATCGAACTGAGGTTCGACATCGGCTACGAAGTGCGCGATTTCGAACTCGACGACGTCGATGTCGGCATCCGGTTCGGGGTCGGCAAGTATCCGGGGCTTCGCGCCCATCGCCTGTTCGACAACATCCTCATTCCGGTGTGCAGCCCGAGCCTGCTGACCTCCGGCCCGCCGCTGCGCGAACCGCGCGACCTCTTCAACCACACGCTTGCCCATATCGAATGGTCGCGCCAAGGCGTGACATGGCCGAACTGGCGCATGTGGATGGCGGCGGCCGGCATCAACGATTTCGACGACAGTCGGACTATCGTGTTTGGAACCTCTACCGATGCCGTGCAGGCGGCGCTCGACGGCAATGCCGTGGCGCTCGCCGAGTTCGCCATGGTGGCAAACGACCTTTCCCAGGGAAGGCTGGTGCAGCCCTTTGAACTCGGTCTGCGCGTGGGGCCGGAGTTCGGCTACTTCCTGGTCTATCCCGAGAGCACTGCCAACGATCCGCGCATCATCGCTTTCCGCGAATGGATCCTCGACGAAGTCGCCAGGACGCAGACCTGACGACTTCTGCAGGCCTCAGCCGGCGACCGGCGCCCCGAACCAGCCGATCACCGCGCCGATGATCAACAGCACGCCGAGCCAGTGGCCGCCGTCGATCAGGGTCAGGTCCCAGCCGAAATTCTCATAGCGATGGTTGGCCGTCAGCGTCGTGGCGACGAAACCCAGCCAGAGGACGAAGCCGAAGACCAGCCCTGCGACAAGGACCGGCTCGCCGCCGGTCATCGCGCCGACGACCAAGGCTAAGACCAGCGCCATGATCAGCTCGGCGATGAAGGAGATGATGAAGGGCGATATCGATTTCTTTGACGTTGACGGATCGATCCTGGCCGCCCTCATCCAAGGCTTGCTGAGGGCCGTGTACCAGACGGCGCCAAACAGCCACGCCGCGACGGCCGCGACAATCACCGCCAGCCAGTTCACCACTGAAAAATCCATAAAGTCCTCCCCTCAAGCAAGCCGCCCAAAGCCTGACGGTTCTGGGATAACGACATGCGTATTCTTCAAATCAATGCGCGATGGAACGCCTGTTCGGCAATGCCGTCAAGCGAAGCGCCACACCGTGGTGCGCTTGACCAGGGCGTCCTCCAGCGCCCGCGTCACCGCCACTTCGTAGACTGCGAGCGGCTCCAGTCCCGCCTTCGGCATGTAGGAGCGGCCCGGATCGCCGACGAGGATGTCAGCGCCGCGCGCCTTCAGTGTCGAAAACCACGGCATCAGCGTGTCGGCGAAGGATTTTTCGTAGAAGACGTCGCCCGCCAGTACCACGTCCCAGCCGGCGTCGGTGCCGATGCAGTCCGTGCCGCAAAAGTCGATGGCAACGCCATTGGCCTCTGCGTTGAGGCGGATCGCCGTTTCGCAGAACGGGTCGATGTCGGCGGCGATCACGTGCGCCGCACCCGCCTTGGCGGCGGCGACGGCGACAAGGCCGGAGCCGGAGGCGAAGTCGAGCACGCGTTTGCCCCGCACATCCGACGAATTGTCCAGCACGTAACGGGCAAGGCCCTGACCGCCGGCCCAGGCAAAGGCCCAGAACGGCGGCGGCAGGCCGATTTCGATCAGCTCGTTCTCCGTGCGCTGCCAGAGGTCATGCGCTTCGTCGGCAAGATTGAGGACAATCTCCGGCACATGCGGCGGCGACATAAGCGCCGTGTTGTCGAGAATGAACTTTTTCGCGCTGTTCGGCGTGAGGGCCGTCACGGAGCCGGCGTCAGGCCGCCCATGCGGCAGACTTCCTTCCATTCGGCCGGCGTCACCGGCTGTACGGAAAGCCGTCCAAGCCGCACCAGAGCCATCTCGGCGAGTTTCGGATTGGCCTTGACCTGTTCCAGCGTCGGCGGGTTCGGCACATCCTTGAAGGCTCGGATGTCGACGCATTCCCAGCGCGGATCGTCGGTGCTGGTATCCTGATGGGCAAGCGCGCAGACCTCGGCAATGCCGACGACGTTCAGCCCCTCATTGGAGTGATAGAAGAAGCCGAGATCGCCGATCTGCATCGCCTTCATGTTGTTGCGCGCTGCATAGTTGCGCACGCCGTCCCACTGCGTGCCGGCCTTGCCCTTGGCCTTCAGCGCCTCGAAGGAGAAGACCGAAGGTTCGGATTTGAACAGCCAGTAGTTCATGTCTTTGCTCCAACTACTATTTTTGCGCAATTCCGGACGGAAAACCGTTACACACTTTTCCTGGGATCGCTCTAGGCGCCGCCGGAACTAACTAGCCGCCGGCTTGTTGAAGGTCCAGTTCCACTGGCGGATTTCGACACTTTCGAACAGCCCGGCCTTGGCGTAGGGGTCGGCAGCCGACAGCGCCTGCGCACCGGCGAGGTCGGGCGCTTCCACGACGACGAGGCTGCCATTGGGCTTGCCCTCGGCGTCGAGGAACGGGCCGGCAAAGGCCAGTTTGTTGTCGGCGTTCAGGCGTTCGAGAAAGGCGACGTGGACCGGCCGCGTATCGACCCGCACCTGCAGGCTGCCCGGCTTGTCCTTGCAAATCAACGCAAACAGCATGTTAAACTCCGGTTTGTAGGGGATCAGAGGTCGGTTTCGGTTTTCAGGGGTCGCGTCATCAGCGCGGACACAGCCTGCCGAATGGTGATCGTGCCGTCCAGTATCGCCGACACCGCTGCGATGATCGGCGCGTCGATGTCGCGCTCGGTGGCGATGCGAGCGGCGATCGCCGCCGTCGGCACGCCTTCGGCGAGCGGCAGTCCGGACAAGGGCTTACCTTGCCCCACCGCCAGCCCATAGGCGAAATTGCGCGACTGGGCGGAAGAGCAGGTCAGCAAAAGGTCGCCGAGGCCGGAAAGCCCCATCAGCGTCTCCGGCTTGGCGCCGAAGGACGCGCCGATGCGGCGCAGTTCGACGAAGCCGCGTGTCACCATGGCGGCCTGCGCGCTGGCGCCGAGCCCAGCGCCGGTGACGGCGCCAGCGGCAATGGCGAACACATTCTTCAAAGCACCGCCGATCTCGACGCCGATCAAATCGTCGCTGGAATAGCAGCGCAGATTCTGCGCCGAAAAGCGCGAGGCAAGCTCGGCCGCCAAGGCGTCGTCGCGTGCAGCAACCACGACAGCGGTCGGCAGACCCCTGGCGACGTCGGCGGCAAAGCTGGGACCGGACAGGGCCGAAACCGGAGTTTCGGGCAGAATCTCATCAACGATCGCCGACAGCAGCGCGCCGGTGTCGCGCTCAATGCCTTTGGCGCAGAGAACCAGCGGGATGCCTTTCGGCATATGGGGCTTTGCCGTCGTCAGCATGGCGCGTAGCGCCTGCGCCGGCGCCACGGCCAGCGCGCAATCGGCATCGGTCAGGGCCGTGCCGATATCGCTCGTCGCCGCAATGCCTGTTTCAATGGCGATGCCGGGGAGATAACGCGGGTTCTCGCCGCGGCGGATCGCGGAAACCGTCTCTTCGTCGCGGGCGTAGAGCCGGACATCGTGACCGGCGCGCAGCATCGCCAGCGCTAGCGCCGTGCCCCAGGCGCCGCCGCCGAGCACGGCGACGCGCCAGCCGGTTCTGTCCCTGCCGCTTGTGTTGCCGGCGCTCATGCTTTTGCTCCGCGCCGGCCGGAGCCGACCATCGGGGCCGAAATGCTGTCCAGCGGCCAGCGCGAACGCGGCACGAAATCGAAGCCGTTCTCTTGCGACAGGCCTGCCCGCAACCGCTCGATGCCGGCCCAGGCGATCATCGCCGCGTTGTCGGTGCACAGTTTGAGCGGCGGCGCGACAAAGGCGAAGCCGGCCCCGGCGCACTGCTTCTGCAGCGTCGCCTTGATCGCTCTGTTGGCGGCGACGCCACCGGCAACGACCAGCGCCGGCTCGGCCTTGTCCGGAAATTCGTCGCGGAAGCGGGCCAGCGCGCGGGCCACGCGGTCGCCAAGTGCGTCGGCTACCGCCGCCTGGAACGAGGCGCAGATGTCGGCGACATCCTGCTCGCTTAGCGGCTGGATGGCGGTCGCCGCCTGGCGCACGGCGGTCTTGAGGCCGGAGAAGGAGAAATCGGGCTGCGCCGAGCCCCTCATCGGCCGCGGAAAGGCAAAGCGCGTCGCATCGCCCGACATTGCCGCCTTTTCGACGTTCGGGCCGCCGGGATAGGGCAGGCCGAGCATTTTGGCCGTCTTGTCGAAAGCTTCGCCGAGCGCGTCGTCGATGGTCGTCGCCCAGCGCTGGTAGTCGCCGACGCCGCGCACGGCGACGATCTGGGTGTGGCCGCCGGAAACCAGCAGCAGCAAATAGGGAAAGTCGAGCCCGTCGGTCAGCCTTGCGGTCAGTGCGTGGCCTTCGAGATGGTTGATGGCGATCAGCGGCTTGCCGGCGGCCGCTGCAATCGCCTTGGCCGTCATCAGGCCGACGATCAGCCCGCCGACCAGGCCGGGGCCCGCAGTGGCGGCAATGGCGTCGATGTCGGCCAGGGCTACGCCCGAATCCGCAAGAGCGGCCTCGACAATGCCGTCCAGCGCCTCGACATGGGCGCGCGCGGCGATCTCCGGCACGACGCCGCCGAAGGCGGCGTGCTCCTCGATCTGGCTGAGCACGATGTTGGACGCAATCACCGGCACGGAATTGCCGTCCAGCGTCACCACGCTGGCGGCGGTCTCGTCGCAACTCGTCTCAATGCCCAGAACGCGGATCAATTCGTCGCTGTCTCCAGAGATTGTGTCGCCGGACTTTCCTAGTTAGTAGAGGCGGGCCTCGCTAGGGAGAGCGCCGGAAACGCAAAGCCAGCCGGGGGTTATCACGGACCGCGCGCCATGCAAACTTTGAAAATAGGAACACGCGGCAGCCCGCTGGCGCTCGCCCAGGCGCATGAGACGCAGGCGCGGCTGATGGAAGCGCATGGCATGCCGGCGGAAGCCTTCGAGGTCGTCGTCATTTCGACCAGCGGCGACCGCATCCAGGACCGGCCGCTGTCGGAAGCCGGCGGCAAGGGGCTGTTCACCAAGGAAATCGAAGAGGCGCTGCTGGCCGGCACGATCGATATCGCCGTGCATTCCTCCAAGGACATGCCGACAGTGCTGCCGGTCGGGCTGGAGCTGTCCGCCTTCCTGCCGCGCGAGGATGCGCGGGACGCCTTCATCGGCAAGGCGGTGGAGCGCATTGTTGATTTGCCGCAAGGCGCCAAGGTCGGGTCGTCTTCGCTCAGGCGCCAGGCGCTGATCCGGCGCATGCGGCCGGACCTAGACGTGGTCATGTTCCGCGGCAATGTGCAGACCAGGCTGCGCAAGCTGGAGGAAGGCGTCGCCGAAGGCACGATCCTCGCTTATGCCGGGCTGAAGCGGCTCGGGCTCGGCCATGTCGTCACCGATCTGATGCCGCTCGATGCTTTTCCGCCGGCGCCGGGACAAGGCGCAATCGGCATCGAAACCCGCATCGGCGACAGCGAGGTCGAAAAGATGCTGGTGGCCATCCATGATGTGCCGACAGGCCAGGCGCTGGCCTGTGAGCGCGCCTTCCTGGCGGCGCTCGATGGCTCCTGCCGCACGCCGATCGCCGGCTATGCGATGATATCGGGCGGCAGGCTGGTTTTCGCCGGCCTGATCATTTCGCCCGATGGCACGCAATCGCATGAGGTCAAGGCCGAAGGCTTGGCGCTGGATGCCGCTGACATCGGCACGGACGCGGCCAGGATGGTGCGGGTCAAAGCGGGCGAAACCTTCTTCGACGGCTGGGTCTGATATGCGTGTCCTGGTGACGCGGCCGCAACCTGGGGCGTCGCGAACCATGCGGCGGCTGCAGGAATTGGGATTTGAGCCGCTCCTTCTGCCGCTGACCGAAACGGTGACACTGCGGGTTGGCGCCGATGCTGCGAGCGACAATGCCGTGGCCGTCGCTGTGACCAGCGCAAATGCGGTGCGGCATGCGCCGAAAGAACTCATTCGTGCGCTCGCCGCCTTGCCTTGCCATGCCGTCGGACGCAGGACGGCTGAAGCGGCACGTTCGACAGGGTTCTTGTCGGTCAGCGAAGGGGCGGGCGACGCCGAGCGGCTGGCCGAGGCGATTGCTGCCGGCCTTTCCGGCAAGGCGGTCGTCTATCTCACAGGGCGCGTGCGGTTTCCGGCATTCGAGGCGCGGCTGCGAAAGGCCGGCGTCGAGGTCCGCACCGTCGAAACCTACGACACGATTTCGCTCGATTATTCCGATGCTGAAATCCGTACACGCCTGTCCGATCAGGCGGTCGACGCGGTGCTGCTCTATTCAGCCAAGGCGGCGGCAACGTTGCAGGCCTTGGCCAGCCGGGCGGGACTGCGCGATCTCTTTGAAAACATGCAGGCTTTTGCGCTCTCCGAGCGCGTGGCAGCGGCGTTTGACAATGCCGCCGGCAAAAAAATACGCATTGCGCGGGAACCGCAGGAGGAGGCGCTGCTTGAGCTGTTGCACCGCGGCGACTGAGCGCCGTGTCATCACGCCGCCCCTTTTCACCTGATGATGATGTGCTAGACCATTTTTCAAACCATCACGCGCCGTCGGGCGCCCAGACGAAGCAGGATTGCGGAGCCCAGGCATGGTCAAGACGCCGAAGATGCGACATTCGAAAAGCCACCGCGAGCCGGTGACCATCGAACTCGAACCCGGCGCTGTCTCGCGCATTGCCGATGCGGATGCCGCCAAGACGGATGTCGCCAACTCGGACGACGCCGGGGCCCCGGCAGGGTCGGTTGCGGCCGAGGATGCCGCTGCCATGGCCAATGCGCAGCCGGAGACGCCTGACGAGCCCGTTCATGCCGATCAGGCCGATCTCGAGCCGTGGGAGCACTCCGATGCCGCGGCGCAGGCCGCTCCCGAAAGCGCCGATGCGAAGGCGTCCACCCAGGCGGAGCAGCCTTACCCCACCGCTTCGGATGCGCCACCGCGCGCCAGAACCTCCGACTACAGTTTCGAGGATGCCTCGCCCAAGCCGGGTGCACCCAAGGAAACCCCAAGGACAGCCGGGAACCAGCCCATGGCCGCGCAACCGAAGCGCACGAACGGCATTGCCGCCGGCATCATCGGCGGTGTCATCGCGCTGGCTGCCGCCGGGGGGCTGCAGTTTGCCGGCGTGCTTGGCGCTCCGGGCTCAGGGGCGGGCACGGTCTCGCTCGACGGCGTCAATGGCGAGATCGCTTCGCTGAAGCGCGAAATCGCCGACCTCAGGGAAGCCAGCGGCAATGGCGCCGCAACGGCCAAGGTCGACGGGCTGTCTTCGGCGCTGGATCAGGTCAAGGCCGATGTCGCATCGCTGAAATCGGCGGTCGAAAGGGGCGGCGCCGGCGACAATGCCGGGCTTGCCTCGCTTGGCGACAAGGTCAAGCAGATCGAGACCGCGGTCGCCGCCCTTGGCCAGGCCGGTGGTGCAGCGCCCGTCGATCTCGCGCCGCTCAATGAAAGACTGGCGGGCCTCGACGCACTGGTGAAATCGGCCGGTGAGGCAGCCAAGACGCAGGAAGGCAAGATCGCCGCGCTGGAGCAGTCGGTGACGCAGCTCGCCGGCAAGGTCGATGCGCAGGCCTCGCAGCCAAAGATCGCGATGGCCATCGCCGCTTCGGCCTTGAAGGCGGCGCTTGACCGCGGCGCGCCGTTCGCCGCCGAGTTGGAGACCTTCGCAGCGATCTCGCCCGATGCACCGCAGATTGCGGCGCTGCGCCCCTACGCTGAAAAGGGCGTCCCGACCCGCACCGAGATTGCCGGCGAGGCCGACGCCGCGGCCAATGCGATGGTCGCGGCGGCGACGCCGGTCGATGAAAATGCCGGCTTCTTCCAGAACCTTTTGTCGAGCGCCGAATCGCTGGTCAAGGTTCGGCCGATCGGCGCCGTCGAAGGCGCCGGCGCGCCGGAAACCGTGGCGCGCATCGAAGTGGCGGTCAATCAGGGCGACTACGCCAAGGCGCTCAGCGAATACGCAACGCTGCCGGATGCGGTCAAGGCCGCCGGCGCCGACTTTGCCGGCAAACTGAAGGCGCGCATCGACGTCGAGACGCAGGTCGACGCGCTGATTGCAGGTGCGATGAAGGCATGAGGACGACACGATGATCCGCATTCTCATCTTTCTCGGCGCCGTCTTCGCCCTCGGTCTTGGCTTTGCCTGGCTGGCCGATCGTCCCGGCGAGATGGTCGTCACCTTCAACGGTTACCAATACCAGGTCAGCCTGATGGTGGCTGCGGTGGCGATCGTTGCCGTCGTCGCAGCGGTGATGATCGTCTGGTGGCTGATCAAGTCGCTGTGGAACAGCCCATACACGATCTCGCGCTATTTCCGCGTGCGCCGCCGCGACCGCGGCTACCAGGCGCTGTCGACCGGCATGATCGCAGCCGGCGCCGGCGACGGCGCGCTAGCCCGCAAGAAGACCAAGGAAGCCGCCAAGCTGATCCGCTCCGACCAGGAGCCGCTGATCCAGTTGCTCGAAGCGCAAGCCTCGCTGCTCGAAGGCGACCACGAGGGCGCGCGCGAAAAATTCGAGGCCATGCTCGACGACCCCGAAATGCGGCTGCTTGGCCTGCGCGGGCTCTATCTCGAAGCCGAACGGCTCGGCGACCGCAACGCCGCGCGTCACTATGCCGGCCGCGCCGCTTCCGTCGCGCCGCAACTGGCTTGGGCCGCCGAATCGACGCTGGAGGATCTGACCGGGCGCGGCGACTGGGACGGCGCGCTGAAGCTGGTGGAGGCGCAGAAGTCGACCAGGCAGATCGAACGCGACGCCGCCAATCGCCGCCGCGCTGTGCTGTTGACCGCCAAGGCGCAGGCGCTGACCGACAGCGACCCCAATGCAGCCAAGGCAGCCGCTCTCGAGGCCAACAAGCTCGCGCCCGATTTCGCGCCGGCCGCGGTTGCAGCCGCCAATCTTCTGTTCAAACAGAACGATGTGCGCAAAGGCTCGAAGATCCTTGAGGCAGCCTGGAAGGCTGAGCCGCATCCCGAGATCGCCGAGCTCTACACCCATGCAAGGCCGGGAGATGCCGTGGTCGATCGTCTCAACCGGGCGAAGAAGCTGCAGGAGCTGAAGCGCAACAATGCCGAATCGTCGATGACGGTGGCGCGCGCCGCGCTCGATGCGCAGGATTTTTCCACCGCCCGCGGCGAGGCGGAAGCGGCGATCCGCATGGATCGCCGGGAAGGCGCTTACCTGCTGCTGGCCGATATCGAGGAGGCAGAGACCGGCGACCAGGGCAAGATCAGGCAATTGCTGTCCAAGGCGGTCAGGGCGCCGCGCGATCCGGCCTGGGTCGCCGACGGCGTCGTCTCCGAACGCTGGGCGCCGGTATCGCCGGTCAGCGGCAAGCTCGATGCTTTCGCCTGGCGCGCGCCGATGGAGCGGCTGGGCCAGCTCATCGACAGCCATGAAGACGAAGCCGATGTGCCGGTGCTTGCGGCACCTGCCAAACCGGCAAAGGAAGCCGAAGTGATCGATCATCCGGCCATCGCCAGGACGAGCAGCGAGGCGCCGATCGAGCCGAAGCCCGCTGTGGGCGATGACCAGGTCACGCCGGTCACCGCCGCCGCTTTCGCCGCAATACCCAACGACGCCGAACCCGTCGAACCTGCCGAGGAACTGGCGCGGCTGCCCGACGACCCCGGCGTCGACCCCGATGACGAAGCGGAGAAGTCACCGCGCCGCTTCCGCCTGTTTTGATCCCTGAAGCATGATCCCAAAAAGTGGATACCGGTTTTTGGAAAAGATCATGCTCCAATAATGTGAAGTGAGCACCATGTTCGAACGCGTCCTGGCCTTTCTGAAAGACCTGCCCTCCGGGGCTGGGGCTCGCGCCAATGCGGACGATCCGCGCGTTGCGGCGTCGGCTTTGCTCTATCATGTGATGAATGCCGACGGCGTGCGCCAGGATGTCGAGTGGGAGCGGTTCAAGCAGGTGCTGGCGCAGAGCTATTCGATCAGCGGCGACGAGCTCGATGCACTGGCTGCCGCCGGCGAGCGCGCCGACAATGAGGCGATCGACCTCTATGCCTTCACCAGCGTCTTGAAGCGCCATCTCGACGCCGAGGCGCGCAAGGCTTTCATCGGCCTGATGTGGGAAATCGTCTATGCCGACGGCGAACTGCATGAACTGGAGGACAACACCGTCTGGCGCGTTGCCGAACTGATCGGCGTCGAGCGCCAGGATCGCGTCGAGGCGCGCCGCAAGGCGGCGGCCGCCGCGCCCGACGCCAGGGGAACGTCGAGCGACGAATAGGATTCCGCCTTTCCATGCCGCCCAGACCGAGCTCGAAACCAAAAGTCCTGATCGTGCTGCATCAGGAGACTTCGAGCCCCGGCCGGGTTGGCCACATGCTGCTCGAGGAAGGTTTCGACCTCGACATCCGCCGGCCGCCTCTCGGCGACAGCCTGCCGGAGACGCTGGAGGGACACGCCGGCGCCGTGGTGTTCGGCGGGCCGATGAGCGCCAATGACGAAGATGAGTTCGTCCGCCGCGAGACCAACTGGCTCAATGTTCCGCTAAAGGAGAACCGGCCCTTCCTCGGCATCTGCCTTGGCGCGCAGATGCTGGCCAATCATCTCGGCGGCAAGGTCGAGGGGCATGGCGAGGGGCTGGTCGAGATCGGCTGGTATCCGCTGAAGCCGACCGAAGCCGGCAAGAAGCTGCTGCCTTGGCCCGACATGGTCTACCAGTTTCACCGCGAAGGCTTTTCGCTGCCCAGGGATGCGACGCTGCTGGCGACGGCGGAAACCTACCCCAACCAGGCTTTTCGCTATGGCGACAATGCCTGGGGCATCCAGTTCCATGGCGAACTGACCCGGTTGATGATGCAGCGCTGGGTGGTGCGCGGCGCGCACCGTTTCGAATTGCCCGGCGCGCAGCCCGGCCGCGACCATCTCGGCGGCCGGCTGATCTGGGATATGCACCTCAAGCGCTGGCTGAGCGAATTTTTGAGCCTGATCTTCGGCAAGCCTACTGAGGGATAGAGCAAAATCCAACTACTCTGAACGGCCGAGCTTGCCCAAAGACGACTTACCTCTGGGAGGCGTGTACGATGGATCCGGGACCTTAGCCCGTTCCCGCAGATTTGGATTGCGCCCCAAACACTCCGATGGATCGAAAAGCTCCGTGGCGCATTTAAGCTTCGGCTAATAACGGCCCCAGGAGAGAACCAATGAAGAAGACGCTGCTCATTTTGAGCCTACTCATTCCGCTCGCGGCATGCTCCCGCACCGAACAAGGCGCTGCCGTCGGTGGTTTGGGTGGCGCAGCTGTAGGCGCAGCAGTGGCCGGCGACCCGGTAAAAGGGGCGGTTGTTGGCGGGGCGGTCGGAGCGCTGGCCGGGGCGGTCATCGGGCACGCCAGCGAAGCCGGCCAGTGCAGATATCGCGGTCGGAACGGTCGAGTTTACGTTGCTCAGTGCCCGGACGGCTACTGATCTCAAAGACGCGTGATCTCTTTCGATCACGCGTCTTTTCGGGGTAGGATAACTGAATGGCATATAACAGCAAAAGACTGCGGGCTTTCTGGTTCGCCGTTGTCAGCGCTGTCGCGATAAACGCCGAACTTTCGACCGCGGCCTTGGCCGCACCTGTAGAAGCGAAGACGATTGCCGATCACTTCTCATCGGTAAAGTCCATGTCCGGGGACTTTGTCCAGTCGGGCCCAAGAGCGGAAAGGACCAAAGGGAAATTTTTCCTCCAGCGGCCGGGCAAGATCCGGTTCAACTATGCAGGCCAATCAGGGGTCAGCGTAATTGCAGATGGAAAATCCTTGGTGGTCTATAACAAGAAGCTCAAGACATCGCGGCTTTATGCTCTCTCGAAGACGCCGCTCAAGCTGCTCCTCGACAATCAGGTCAACTTTTCCGGCAATCGCCTCAAAAGTATCAAGGACGATGGCGCCCAGGTGATCATCAGGCTGGCCGACAAGTCGGCCTTCGGCAATTCGAATATCACTATGGTGTTTGACAGGGAATCGCTCGATCTACGCAGATGGACCCTGACTGACGAGAGGGGCCTTACCTCGACAGTCACCATATCCAACGTGAAGCAGGGCGTTCGCGCTCCTGCGGGCACCTTCACTATCGACTATGCCGCAAACCGTGAATTCAACACCAAAACGAAATAGTCGGCAGCGCCACGAACTGCCCGTGTAACACTACTCGGCGGCCGTCTCCGACGGCACCTCTGCCGGTGCCGAAGGCTCGGCCTCGGCATGCGGCTTGCGCCGTGAAAACAGCGACCTTAGCGTGACGTAGAACACCGGCGTCAGGAACAGGCCGACGAAGGTGACGCCGAGCATGCCGGAGAACACCGCGGTGCCGAGCGACTGGCGCATTTCCGCGCCCGGGCCTGTCGCGATCATCAGCGGCACGACGCCGAGGATGAACGAGAAGGCGGTCATCAGGATCGGCCGCAGCCTGAGCCGGCAGGCTTCGACGGCAGCCTCGGCGGCCGACAGGCCGCGTTCCTGCGCCTGCCGCGCGAATTCGACGATGAGGATCGCGTTCTTGGCGGCAAGTCCGATCAGCACGATTAGGCCGATCTGCACGAGGATGTTGTTGTCCAGCCCTCGGAACGACACGCCGAGCAACGCCGCGAGCACGCCGAGCGGCACCACCAGCACGATGGCGAACGGCAGCACCCAGCTTTCATATTGCGCCGCCAGCGCCAGGAACACGAACAGCACCGACAGTCCGAAGATATAGACAGCGGCATTGCCGGTGTTACGCTCCTGATAGGCGAGTTCGGTCCATTCGTAGGAGGTACCGGCCGGCAACGTCTGTGCCGTGATCGCTTCCATCTTGGCAAGCGCATCGCCGGTGGAAACGCCGGGCGCGGCGTTGCCCTGCAGCGGCACCGAGACGTACATGTTGTAGCGCTGGACCAGCGCCGGGCCGGTGACGTCGCGGATCTCGATCAACGTGCCCAGCGGAACCAGCGCGCCGGTCGCCGAGCGCACCTTCAGTTTCAAGATGTCGGCGCGATCGAGGCGGAACGCCTGGTCGGCCTGCGCGCGCACCTGGTAGACGCGCCCGAAAGCGTTGAAGTCGTTGACGTAGGCGGTACCCAGATTGATCGATAGCGTCTCGAAGATGTTGGGGATCGGCACGTTCAGGATGCGCGCCTTGTCGCGATCGATCGCCAGGAAGAATTGCGGACTGGACGCGGAGAAGGTGGTGAACACGCCGGTCAGCCCCGCCGTCTTGTTGGCCTTGCCGGCAATTTCATAGGCAAGCGCTAGGATCTGCCGCATGTCGGCGCTGTTGCGCTCCTGGATCTGCAGCTTGAAGCCGCCGGCATTGCCGACGCCGCGGATCGGCGGCGGCGGCAGTGCGATAATGAAGGCTTCCTTGATGCTTTGCAGGCTGCCGAACAAATTGCCGATGACCTGGGTCGCGGACTGGCCGGCTTCCAGTCGCTCGTCAAACGGCTTGAACCTGGCGAAGATCACGCCCGCGTTGCTGGCATTGGTAAAGGTGGCACCGGAGAAGCCGGCGAAGGCGACCGCGTAGTCGACGCCCGGCGTTTTCTGGATGATCTGCGACGCCTGCTGGATGACGGCATCGGTCCGCGATAGCGAGGCGCCGTCCGGCAACTGGACGACGACGATCGCATAGCCCTGGTCGAGCGACGGAATGAAACCGCGCGGCACCGTCTGGACCATATAGACCGTGGCGTAGATGAGGGCCGCGAAAACGGCCAGCGTGGCGGCGATCGCTATCCGCGAGCCGACCAGCACGCGCACGATGCTCGAATACCAATGGGCGACCTTGTCGAAGCCGCGATTGAAGCCGTCGGCGAGCGCCCGTCCGAACCGCGCCAGGAAAAAGCGCGGCGGCGCCGCAGCAGTGTGGTGCGGCTTGAACAGCAGCGCGGCCAAGGCCGGCGAGAGCGTCAGCGAATTGAATGCCGAGATCGCCGTCGACACCGCGATGGTGATCGCAAACTGCAGGTAGAACTGCCCGGAAATGCCGGGAATGAAGGCTGTCGGCACGAACACCGCTATCAGCACCAGCGAGATCGCGATGACCGCCGTTCCGACTTCGTCCATGGTCAGATGCGACGCCGGATTGGGCGCCAGCCCGCTGGCGATATTGCGCTCGACGTTCTCGACCACGACGATCGCATCGTCGACGACGATGCCGATGGCCAGCACGAGGCCGAACAGCGTCAGCATGTTGAGGGAGAAGCCGGCGGCGTAAAGCACCGCCAGCGTGCCGATCAGCGACACGGGGATCGCCACGATCGGCACGATCGCCATCCGCCACGATTGCAGGAAGACGATGATGACGATGATGACCAGCACCATCGCCTCGAGGATCGTCTTGTAGACCTCCTGGATCGACTCGGCGACGAACTCGGTCGGATTGTAGACGATGTCGTAGCTCAACCCCTTCGGGAAGTCCTGGGAAAGCTCCTTCATCTTGTCCTGGATCTCCGCGGCTGCGGCGAGCGCATTGGTGCCTGGCCGCTGGAAGATGGCGAGCGCCACCGCCGGTTTGCCGTTGAGATAGGAGTTGGTGACGTAATCCTTGGCGCCGAGCTCGATGCGCGCCACGTCCTGCAGCTGGATCAGGCGGCCGTCTTCGGCCGATTTGACGATCACGTATCGGAAGTCGCGTGCGTCGTTGAAGCGGCCTTGCGTGGTGACCGTGTACTGGAACGCCGTGCCGGTATTGGTCGGCGGCGCGCCGATCGAGCCGCCCGACACCTGGACGTTCTGGTCGCGCAGCGCCTGCACCACATCGCCCGAGGTCATCCCCAAGGCGGACAGTTTTTCCGGATCGAGCCAGATGCGCAGCGAATATTCGCGTTCGCCAAAGATGATGAGGTCGCCAACGCCGTCCAACCTGAGCAATATGTCGCGCACCCGCGAGCGGGCGTAGTTCGAGACGTAGAGCTGGTCGTAGGTATTGTCGGGCGACAGCATGTGCACGACCATCATCAGGTCGGGCGAGCTCTTGATGGTGGTGATGCCGAGGCGGCGGACTTCTTCGGGCAGGCGCGGCTCGGCGACCGAGACGCGGTTCTGCACCAGCACCTGCGCCTGGTCGAGATCGGTGCCCAGCTTGAAGGTGATGGTCAGCGCCATCGCCCCGTCGCCGGACGAATAGGACGACATGTAAAGCATGCCCTCGACGCCGTTGATCTCCTGCTCGATCGGCGTTGCCACCGTCGCTGCCACTGTCTCGGCGTCGGCGCCCGGGTACTGGGCGCGAACGACGATGGTCGGCGGCGCGATCTCGGGATATTGCGCGATCGGCAGCTGGGTATAAGCAATCCCGCCGAGGATCAGCAGGACGATCGAAACCACCGATGCGAAGATCGGACGGTCGACGAAGAAATGGGCGAACCTCATTGCTGCAACCCGGCGGTCTCGACCTTGGGCGGCAACGTCACCATCTCGACTTTCACCTTGGTGCCGGGCCTGGCGTGCATCAGCCCATTGACGATGATCGTCTCGTCGCCGGTCAGGCCCGCGCGGATCACCCGGTAGCCGTCGAGAAGCGGGCCGGTGCGCACGGGCTTCGCCGACACCATCCCAGCCTCATCCACCAGGTACACGATGCGGCGATCCTGATCGGCGCCGACCGCCTCGTCGGGCACCAGGACGCCGCTATGCGGCAGCGACCCCGGCACGTTGATGCGCCCGAACATGCCTGGCTGGAGAACGCCGTCGGCGTTGGCAAACCTTGCACGCACCCGCATGGTGCCGGTCGCGTTGTCGATCCGGTTCTCGGCAAAATCGAGCTTGCCCTTGAATACCGCCTCCGCGCGGTCGGCGACGCGAACCACCACCTCGAGCCCGCCGGCGCCTTCCTGCATGCTGCCGCCGCGCTCCTTCGCGTCGCGGGCGTAGCTGAAATACAGGCGCTCATCGACGTCGAAATAGAAGTCGATCGGATCGCGCGTGACGATGGTCGTCAGCAAGGTGGAATCCGGCTGCACGAGGTTGCCGACCGACACCAGCCGGCGGTCGATGCGGCCGGACAAGGGCGCCTTGATCTCGGTGAACTCCAGGTTCAGGTTGGCCGTCGTCAGCGCCGCCGTCGCGCCCTGCATCTGCGCCTGCGCCGAAAGGTATTCCCGCCGGCGGTCGTCGACCGTCGCGGCCGAGATATTGCCGGTCTTGGCGAGCGCATCGGCGCGATCCAGCTGCATCTTGGAGAATTCGAGCAGGGACTTGGCGACGTCCACTTGCGATTTGGCGGCATCGTAGGCCGCCTGGTACGGACGCTGGTCGATGGTGAAGAGCAGGTCGCCTTTGTTGACCAGTGCGCCGTCCTGGAAGCTGATCTTGTCCAGATAGCCGCTGACGCGCGAACGGATGGCGACCTCGTCGACGGCTTCGAAGCGCCCGACGAACTCGTCGTCTTCGACGATTTCACGCACCACCGGCTTGGCCGCCGTCACCACCGGCAGTTGCTGGTCCTGCGCAAACGCGTTGCTGCTGAAAGCCATGCCGAGCAGGAATGCCACTGGGACGGCGGAGCGGGCCAGCCAGCCGACCGATCGGCTGGGTCGCCCGCTTGCGTCGCGATGCGATTGCCGATTCCCTGAAGTGTCCATTTGCGTCCCCGCTAGCTGGACCCGGAGGTCGGGTGGTTCTCTTCTATATTTAAGGTTTCTCGTCGAGACCAGAGCACTGCAGTATTGTGCATGGCAACATAATCATTTTCCATATGGACTGAAATGTCCACCCTGTGGCTGCCCCGCCATCTGGCTAGTTCGCCCAGAACCGGCCCATCCGCTTCCGGCCCATCTCAGCCGTCATCGGCGCAGCTGATTTGGACCGAGCGCCGGATCCTGCGGCTTACTCGATCAGTTGCGGCTGTTGAGATGCCGCACCCTTCGCAGTTGCGGAAACAGCACCGCCCACAGTCCGGCGACGGCAATCGCACCGACGCCGCCGATCACCACCGCCGGCACGGTGCCGATCAGCGCCGCCATGGTGCCGGCGCGGAACTCGCCGACTTCGTTGGAGGCGCCGACGAAGACCTGGTTGACGGCGTTGACGCGGCCGCGCACCTCGTCGGGTGTCCACAGCTGGATCAGCGTCTCCCTGATATAGACGCTGAACATGTCGGTGGCGCCGAGGCCGGCAAGGGCCAGGATCGACAGCCAGGTGATGGTCGAGACGCCGAACAGCACGGTGAAGGCGCCGAACCCGGCGACGAAGCCGAGCATGATCTTGCCGGCACTTTCGCGCAGCGGATGCCCGGCAAGCCAGACCGCGACACAGATGGCGCCGATGCCGGGCGCCGAGCGCAGCAGGCCGAGGCCCCACGGGCCGAGTTCCAGAATATCGCGGGCATAGACCGGCAGCAGCGCCGAGGCACCGGACAGAAGCACGGCGAAGAGGTCGAGCGAGATGGCGCCCAGGACGACCTTCTCGCTCCAGATGTATCGGAAGCCGGCAAACAGCGTCTCCATCGTCGGCTTGTCGGTGGCGCTCTGCTGGGCCGGTTTCGGAATGGTGAAGATCAGCAGACCGGCCACCAGCATCAGCACGGAGGCAACGGCGTAAGCGGCTTCGGCCGAGACGCCATAGAGCAGGCCGCCGGCGACCGGGCCGACAATGGTCGCCGTTTGCCAGGCGGACGAGTTCCAGGCGATCGCATTGCCGAAATCTTCCGGCGGAACAAGGTTGGCGAACAGCGACGACGAGGCCGGCCCATAAAAAGCGCGCGCCAGGCCGAACATAGCCAGCACGATGAAGATCGGCAGCGGGCTGACGAGACCGCGCAGCGTGAAGTACAACAGGACAAGCGCACAACCTGCCTCGACTACCGTCGCCAGCGCCATGATCAGGCGGCGGCCGAAACGGTCGGCGACAACGCCGGTGACCAGCACCAGCAGCAGCGACGGCAGGAACTGGACGATGCCGACAATGCCGAGATCGAAGGGATCGCGCGTCAGATCATAGATCTGCCAGCCGACGGCGACGGACACGATCATGGTGGCGAAGGTGGTCAGGAAACGCGCCGCCCAATAGCTCAGGAAGGAGCGATGGCGGAAGGCGGCGTAACGCCGGTCAGGCGGTGTATGGGAATGGGATGTCATGGATACAGGCCCCGTTGCTTGCATTGGCCGGCGGGGCACTTCCCGGAAATGGGCGCTGTTCCGGCCAATGAAACTTATCAAAGTTCGGGGCGCGTATGCGTGAAAATCGGGCCTGGATCAAGCGGTTTTCCAGCCGCTCGCCCGATTGCACGCGGACGTTACTGCCTCAGCGCGGCGGTGATGGCGTCGAGGCCGCCCTGTAATTCCGCCTCTTTCGGCCAGCCGAAACCGACGCGGAAGAAGCGCTTGGGCATATCGAACCAGTGGCCGGGACCGACATAGGTGCCGTGGTTTTCCAAGAGATTGACGTAGAAACGGTCGAGGTCGAAGTCTGGACTGACATTGAGCCTGGGAAATCCGACGACGCCGCCTTGTGGCCGCACCCAGTCGACCAGCGGCTCGCGGTCGATCCAGTCTTGCACAATGTCGCGGCGTTTCGCCATCTCGGGCAGCAGCGCGCCCAAGAAAGCGTCGCGGCGCCCCAGCATGCCGCGCGCAATGCCTTCGTCGATGACGCTGCCGCAAATGCCGATCTGCTCCTTGGCGGCGAGGAAGCGCTCCTGCAGTTCGGCATCGCTGGTGATCAGCCAGCCAATGCGGATGCCGGGAATGCCGAAGGCTTTCGACAGCGACGAGACGCTGATCGCCTTGGGGCTGAGAGAAGCCGCCGCCGGCAGGCGCTGTCCATAGGAGAGGTCGCGATAGGTCTCGTCGACCAGCAGATGGCAGCCGCTCGCTTCGGCCAGCGCAATCAGCGCGTCGAGATCGGCCCGGCCCATCATCGTGCCGGTCGGGTTGTGCGGGCAGGTGACGCTGATCAGCTTGGTGTTCGGTTGCATGCTGGCGGCGACGCGGCCGAAATCGATGGCAAAGCCTGCGTCGAAATCGAGATCGACATAGGAGATGGCGCAGCCGATCGCCTTGGGGGTCTCGATGTTGGTGGCGTAGTTCGGCCGGACGACGACAAGGTGGTCGCGCTCCGACAGAAGCGAGGTCGAAATGATGAAGAGCGCGCCCGCCGCACCGGCGGTCACAAGAACATCGTCAGGCGAAATGCCGGAATCCTGCGCCGCGATCAGCGCCCGCAACTCCTTGTCGCCGCGATGCTCGCCGTAGAACAGCGTGAGATCCGGCAGCGACAGGCCGACGTCGGAGAGTTTCTGATCGGCGATCGAGCTTTCGGAGAGATTGAACCGAATGCGATCGTAGCCGTATTCCTCCGGCGCCTCTTTCTCGATCACCATTCTGGCGTAGTTCATCGCTGCTCCCCCAAAGCAATCTCTGTGGTGTATCCAAGCCACAAAAGCACGAAGCCTGCCAAGGCTCATTCGCTGGCAGGCTTCTGTTCCAGTCGTCCAAACGATTGGCTCAGCGCCGAGGCGCTGAGCCCACTCAGGCCGGGACTTTGGCCTTCCGACCCTTGGCTTTGGCTGGCGGCGCCATTGCGGCCTTGCGGCCGAGGCCGATCGACTTGGCCAGCTCGGAGCGCGACGCCGCGTAGTTGGGGGCAACCATCGGATAGTCGGCCGGCAGGCCCCATTTGGTACGATAGGCTTCCGGCGTCAGGTTGAAATGGACGCCGAGATGGCGCTTCAGCGATTTGAACTTTTTGCCGTCTTCGAGGCAGATGATGTAATCCGGCGTCACCGACCGCTTGGGATTGACGGCCGGGATCTGCGGCGCCGCCACTGGGGCCGGCGGCTGGCTGAGCCCGCCGATCGACGCCGCAACGCTGGCGATGAGATCGCTCAGGCCGGCAACGGGCAAGCGGTTCTTCTCGACGTAAGCGGACACGATATGGGCGGTAAGCTCGAGCAGGTCGATGTCCTTGTCAGAGTCGTTGCTGTCGTCGGCCAATTTATCTCTCCGTCGCTAGGGGGGTGGCGGAAACTCCCAGAGTGGTCCCAGCGGAGCCGGAAATCCGCTCTAGTCATTTGTCTTGCCGCATATGTGCGGTTGCGCCAGATGATTCCATCCGGTGCAACCGCTCTAATCGCCAAATCTGCGTAACGCAATGACTTCGTATCGCGCCACACGTCATTTTGAACAACTATACTGGATTCTAATACTATCAGACGATCAGCGCCTTGTCGCGCCATAGTCGAAAACCGCCCTCGAACGCGCGCGTATTGTCGCCGCGCCTGGATGTGGCGGGCAATTCATCCAGTCTGTCGACATTGCCGCCGCCGATGACGACATAATCCGGCTGCAGCGCCGCACGCAGCCGCCCGACGACGTCGAAAACGTATTTGCGCCATTTTTTCTTGCCGTATTTCTCCAGGCCGCGCTCGCCGACATAATCTTCGAAACTGCCGCCCTTGCGGTACGGCAGATGCGCCAGTTCCATCGGCTGGCCGACATTGTTGAGGATCATCGCCGCGCCCAGGCCGGTGCCGAGGCCGAGGAACAGCATGCGCCCGCCATCGTAGCTGCCGATCGCCTGCAGCAGCGCGTCGTTGACGACCTTGACCGGCTTGCCGAAGGCGGCGGCAAAATCGTAGCCGTCCCAGCCCTTGCCGAGATTGGCGGGATCGAGCGAAGGCCTGTTGTGCTTGACCGGGCCGGGATAGCCCATCGAGATCACGTCATAGGCCAGCCCTTCGGCCAGCGTCTTCACCGTGGCGACCATCTGCTGCGGTGTCAGGTCCGGTCCGGAATCGGCGCGGCGCATCTCGCCGCCTGCGCTGGTGAGGATTTTCACATGCGAGCCGCCGACATCGATCGTCAGCACGATCGGTTCAGCCTTGGCCTTCGCGGGCCTGGCTGCCTTGGCCATGTCGTTTCCTCCGCTCACTTGGCGCATTCCCGCGTTTCAGGGAAACGGGGGAATGCTCCAACTCTTTGTTTTACCCAATTTCGGACGGAAAGACCGCTCGCACTTTTCCTGGAATTGCTCAACTCGGATTGATCCAGCCGTTGGGCGGCCCGAAGCTGGCCATGGCGTCGGCAGGCCCCCAGGTCTTCGGCTCATACATATGCGGCGGCGTGGTGTCGCCCAGCACCGGGCCGACGATGCGCCAGGCAAGCTCGCTGGCATCCTGGCGGGTGAACAATTGGCCATTGCCGTTCATGGCATCGCCGATCAGCCGCTCATAGGGCGGCATGTCGCCCTTCGAATCGTCCAGCGCGGTGAGCTCGACCTGCTCGCCGACCATGTCGTCGCCGGGCGCCTTGCGCTGCGCGCCGATCGAGATCGCCACCTGCGGGTCGATGCGGAAGCGCACGTAATTGGCGTCGCTGGGCTTGATCGGATCGAAGACGTCGAGCGGCGGCCGCTTCAGCCGCACGATCACTTCGGTCACATGCACCGGCATGTTCTTGCCGGTGCGGATGAAGAAGGGCACGTCCTGCCAGCGCCAGGTGTCGACCATGAAGCGCACGGCGGCAAAGGTTTCGACCGGCGAGTTCGGCTTCACGCCGGGTTCAGCGAGATAGCCTGTGAACTGGCCGCGCACGACGTCGTCCTTGGTCAGCGTGCGGATGGCGCGCAGCACCTGCACCTTCTCGTCGATCAGATCGTCGGCCGAGCGGCCGACCGGCGGTTCCATGGCGAGCAGCAAAAGGATGTTGAGCAGATGGTTCTCGATCACATCGCGGATAGCGCCGACATCGTCATAGAATTTGCCACGGCCTTCGACGCCGAAGTCCTCGGCCATGGTGATCTGTACGCTTTCGACGAAGTTGCGGTTCCAGATCGGCTCGAGAAAGGAATTGGCAAAGCGGAAATAGAGCAGGTTCTGGATCGCCTCCTTGCCGAGATAGTGGTCGATGCGGAAGATCGACTGCTCTTCGAACACCAGATGCAGCACGCGGTTCAGCCAGCGCGCCGATTGGAGATCGTGGCCGAACGGCTTTTCCACCATCAGCCGCGCGCCATGCGCGGTACCGGATTGCTCCAGCCCCTGGACGACGGTCTCGAACATGGTCGGCGGCACCGCCATATAGTGCAGAGGCCGCTGCGCCGAGCCGAGCGCCGTCTTCAGCTTCTCGAAGGTCGCGCCGTCGCGGTAGTCGCCGCTGACATAGCGCAGCAGACTGGCGAATTTGGCGAAGATCTTTTCGTCGATCTTGCCGAGAGCGTTGACGATGCCGTCGCGGGCCCTCGCCTGCAATTGGTTGATGTCCCAGGCATCGAAGGCGACGCCGATCACCGGCTCGGTCAGCGTCCCCTTGGCTACCATCTGGTAGAGGGCCGGAAATATCTTCTTGTGGGCAAGGTCGCCGGTTGCTCCGAAGAGCACCAGCGTGTCGGACCGTTCCGGGCTCATCTTGCGAGTCTCCCCTGCGGCCTTCACTTGCCGGCCTTCGGCTTTTCGACATGGCCGCCAAAGGCATAGCGCATGGCCGACAGCAGCTTGTCGGCGAATTCGGATTCGCCCTGCGAGGAGAAGCGGTCGAACAAAGCCGAGGACAGAACCGGCGCCGGCACGCCGGTGTCGATCGCCGCCTTCAGCGTCCAGCGGCCTTCACCGGAATCGGAGACGCGGCCGCCGAACTGGGCCAATGCCGGGTCGCTCTTCAGAGCGCCGGCGGTGAGGTCGAGCAGCCAGGAGCCGATCACACTGCCATGGCGCCAGACCTCGGCCACCTGCGGCAGGTCGATGTCGAACTGATAGTATTGCGGGTTTTCCAAAGGGCTGGTCTCGGCGTCGGCAGTGCGCTGTCTTTTGCCGGCATTGGCCGATTTCAGGATGTTCATGCCTTCGGCGTAGGCGGCCATGACACCATATTCGATGCCGTTGTGGATCATCTTGACGAAATGGCCGGCGCCGCTCGGTCCGCAATGCAGGTAGCCAAAGGGTGCGGTCCCGCCCGCCTTGTCGGGCGTGGCGCCGGCATCGGCGCCGGGCGCCAGCGTGGCGAAGATCGGATCGAGGTGTTTGACCGCCGTATCGGGGCCGCCGATCATCAGGCAGTAGCCGCGCTCCAAGCCCCAAACGCCGCCGCTGGTGCCGACATCGACATAGTGCAGGCCCTTGGCCGCGAGTTCGGCCGCCTGGTCGACCGCGTCGTGATAATAGGAATTGCCGCCGTCGATGATGATGTCGCCGGGTTCCATCAGCGCCGCCACCTGGTCGGCGATCTTGCCGGTGATCGCCGCTGGCAGCATCAGCCAGGCGCTGCGCGGCTTGGAAAGCTTGCCGACGAACTCCTCCATCGATGCGGCGCCGATGGCGCCATCGGCAACCAGGCCGGCAACGCTTGCCGGGTTGATGTCGTAGACGACGCATTCATGGCCGTCGCGCATCAGGCGGCGCACCATGTTGGCGCCCATCCTGCCTAGTCCCATCATTCCGATCTGCATGGTCTTGTCCTAGTCGCTTGAGGAAAGAAAATTGCTGGCGAGTTAGTTCTCAATGCCGACGGTGAAGTCGACATTCTCCCAACGGTCGCCGTCGGGCCAGAAAAAAGTGAAGACGATCGTATTACCTCGCGGAATATCGGCCACCGGCAGATCCGCCAGATGGACGCAAAAGACATTCACGGACGTGTTGATTTCATGGCTGGTCTGCCACTGGTCGCCGCTCCAGCGGATCAGTGCCGGCTGCAGCAGTTCAACCCGCAGCGTCTTGCCGGCTTCCATGGTGCGCAGCCTGTTGTTGAAGCGCCATATCCTCAGCGGCGAGCCGGTCTTGTCCCTGACATAGCGCTTGACGCCTTGCGGCGGCATGTCGAAGACGGCGCCGTCGCGGAGCGAGCGCAACAGCTTGATGTGTTCCGAATGCGCCCAGACCAGCGGCATGGCGCTGCCCGACGGCCTGCCCAGCCACAATTCGCGCTCCGGTATGTCGGCGCGGTCCCAGACCTGTTCCGGCAGCAGACCGCCCACGCCAGCCGAAGCCTCGAATGTCCTGAGCAGGCTTGCCGCCTTGTCCTTGTTACCGGCGGCCAGCTCGTAGTGGGCGCGTTCGCCGGCCAGCAACGGCCAGGGCCGGCCCTGGCCGTTGCCGTCGAAGGGCGCGCCGTCGGCGTGTTCGCCATAACCGTCGCTGGTGTAGCGATACCAGAGAGGCCCTTGCGGCAGGTCGCAGCGCAGTTGCGCGTCTATGATCTTGACCGTGCCGACGATGCGCGGATCGTCCGCGGCCCTGAGGCCGAAGCGGACCAGCGCCAGCGCGTCCGGGCTGACAATCGCTTCGGCCGGCTTGTCGGTATCGCCCGGCGGACGGTTCTTGATCGGTACGAAGCCGTCCTTCGGCGATGCGGCGCCTGAACCGTCGGCCGGCGCGATGCGGATGTAGTAGCCGTCGACGCCAGCCTCGTGGCACTGCGGTGTGCCGTTGACATAGGTCCAGCGCTCGATCTGGTCGTTCCAGCAATCCGCGACCTCGCGCAAATAGTTAGCCGGTTCCGGTTTGCCGTCAACGTCGAACAGATCGGCGGCGCCAAGCAGTGCCGATATTTCGACGGCGAGCGTGAATGGGCTGTAGCCGGCATCCTCTTCCCAGCGGTCCTGCCCGGTGACGGGACCATTGCGCACGACATAGGACGCGGCCTTCTCGATCATCGGCATGAAGGCGGCGAGCTTGGCGCGCGGCAGGTGGCCGGCGCGGTGCAGCGCATCGGCAAGCAGCAGCGGGAAGGCGCATTCGTCCATCTGGATGCCCGGCCAATAGAGCGAGCCGTCGAGCCACACATTTTGTGGCCAGTGGCCGTCCGGCTGCTGGATGGAACGGAGATAGGCAAGGATCTCAAGCGCCTGCGCCGGATCGCCGGCGGCGAGGAAGCCGCCCGCGGTTTCCACAAGGTCGCGCGGCCAGACCAGATGATAGCCGCCAAGGTCGTCGTCGCCCTTGCTGAACCCCCAGGGGATCGACAGGCTGGCGACGGCCGCACCGGGCCTCGCCAGCGACAGGTGTGTCGCCAGCACCGCTGTGCTGACGCGGTAGGTGTTGAGGCCGGATGCATCATGGTGGTCGAGCGCCGTCAGGCCTGCCTGCCATTTCCGCCATTTCGCGACATAGGCCTTTGCCGCCGGCTCAAAACCGCGTTTCAGGCTGGCGGCGGCGTTTTCGGCCGCTTCATCCGGCGTTGCCCCAAACCCAAGCGCAAGCAAGGCTTTGCTGTTGCGTAAGGAAAAGCCGATCTCGCCGGTCAGCGCGACATTGCCGTCGTCCGCCCTTTGGCAGGTCGGATCGAGCCGGCCGGCGCGGCTGAGTTGCTGCCAGCCGTCGGAAAAGCCTGCATAGCCGGCCGAGCAGTCGCCCCAGGGCAGCGAGGAGGCAAGCGCCAAGCAGGCGCCGCGCCCGGACGCAAACAGCATCGGCTTGCCCTTGTGCACGCCGATCCAGGCGGTGTTGCCCATGCCGGCATTGACCAGATGCGGCGCCAGCAGGGCGTAGACGCG
Organism: Mesorhizobium sp. P170090; assembly: GCF_057786115.1. Classification (NCBI taxonomy): domain Bacteria; kingdom Pseudomonadati; phylum Pseudomonadota; class Alphaproteobacteria; order Hyphomicrobiales; family Phyllobacteriaceae; genus Mesorhizobium; species Mesorhizobium sp. P170090. The sequence continues at coordinate 562,169 of NZ_JBYNWH010000001.1, read as the reverse complement.
GTAGTCCGTGGCCACGCCCTCGAGTGCCGTGAAGCTGATTTCCTGCAGCAGGGCCGGGCGCGCCGGATCCGCCAGGATGCGCTTTTCGATCCGGTAACGCGCCGTCGCGTTGACCAGCCGGTAGGCGGGCACGCCGTCCTCGAACGGCTCGATGGCATGCGTGGCGTCACGCTTCTCCTCGGAAAACCAGCCGCCGGGACCGGTGACCAGCAGTCCCATGTCGCGCGTGCAGGCGCTGTCGAGGCCGGGATAGTAGACTTCATTGACGATGCCATGGCTGAGCGTGAACCAGACGCGGCTCGCCGGCGAAAGCGCGGCACCTACGCCGCTCTTGGCGCTTGACGTCCAGCGCGCCGGAATTCCGGGGGCGCCCATTCTTTTGGGTGCACTGGGGGGAAGGGTCGGCGGCATCGCTGCCATGCATGGTCTCCTGGACCCTTCCCTAGACCAGCACGCGAAGGCTTTTCAACCGCCGCACCTGAAGTTGATCGTCCAAGCGTGATCGATCGCAGTTGACAAGCGGGCGTATCTGAATTTGTCTGACAATAGATAAAAAACAGGCAGACAACGCCAAAACCATCTGCAACAGTCGGCGGGGCCGACAATCTATGGGAGGATTATGACATGAAGACACTGCTCGTCCTGAGCGCTCTGGCGGCGATGCTCGCCTCGGGCACGGCGCTTGCCGACACCAGCGGCAAGAAGATCGCCTTCTCCAACAATTACGCCGGCAATTCGTGGCGCCAGGCGATGCTCGACAGCTACGGCATCGTCACCAAGAAGGCGGTGGAGGATAAGATCGTCGGCGCCGCCGACATCTTCACCACCGCCGACAAGGAAGTGCCGACCCAGGCTGCCCAGGTGCAGAACCTGATCCTGCAGGGTTATGACGCCATCGTCATCAATGCCGCATCGCCGGATGCGCTGAACGGCGCCATCAAGCAGGCCTGCGATGCCGGCATCGTCGTCGTCTCCTTCGACGGGACCGTCACCGAACCTTGCGCCTACCGCGTCGTCGTCGACTTCAAGGACATGGGCAAGCAGGAAGTCGAGCAGATGGCCAAGTTCCAGCCCAAGGGCGGCAATTTGCTGGAAATCCGCGGCCTTGCCGGCACCTCGATCGACGATGCCATCCATGCCGGTATCTTGGAAGGCGTCGCCGCCCATCCCGAGTTCAAGATCGTCGGTTCGGTGACCGGCGACTGGGACCAGACGACGGCGCAGAAGGCGGTCGCGACGATCCTGCCTTCGTTGCCCGACATCGTCGGCATCGTCGACCAGGGCGGTGACGGTTATGGCGCGGCACAAGCCTTTGCCGCCGCAGGCAAGCCGCGTCCGACCATCATCATGGGCAACCGCCAGGACGAGCTGAAATGGTGGAAGGAGCAGAAGGACAAGGATGGCTACCAGACCTGGTCGGCCTCGATCGCGCCCGGCGTGTCGTCGCTGGCCTTCTGGGTGGCGCAGCAGGTGCTCGACGGCCGCACCGACATTCCGCATGACCTTTTGGTGCCGTATCTCGCCTTTACCCAGGACAATTTCGAGACCGAGCTGCCGAAAATCAAGGAGGGCGGCGTCGCCACCCACGAATACAGCCAGGAAGACGCAATCGCGGCGATCAAAGCCAATATCAAGTGATGCATTGCATTCATTGCCAGCGGCATGACCGACCGGATATCGTTGAGCATGCCTGAGGCCAATACGGACATCATCAGACTGGGCGGCGCCGAAAAACATTTCGGCGCCGCCCATTTGGACATCATCAGGCTGAACGGCGCCGAAAAACATTTCGGCGCCGTTCGGGCGCTTAACGGCGTCGACTTCCATGTTGTATCAGGCGAATGCGTCGGGCTGGTCGGCCACAACGGAGCCGGCAAATCGACGCTGATGCATATGGTGGCCGGTACGCTGCAGCCCGATGGCGGTGAGATCGCGGTGCGTGGCAATGCCGAAACCGACTACTCGGTGGCGCGCGCGCTGAAACTCGGCATACGCTGCGTGTTCCAGGAACTGTCGCTCTGCCCTAACCTCAGTATCGCGGAGAATACGCGCATCAACCATCCGGCGCTCACCGGCTTCGGCTGGCGACGCAAGGCGGCTGCTCTCATTGCCGCCAAGCTGGACGAAATCTTTCCGGATCACGGCATCTCGGCAGACGACATTGCCGGCGATCTCTCCATCGGCCGGCGGCAGATGGTCGAGGTGGCGCGCGCCTTCACGGTGACGCGCGATCCGCTCGACTTGGTCATTCTCGACGAGCCGACCTCTTCGCTGGACGCGCATACTGCGGGCCAGCTGCTTGCCTTCGTGCGCCGTTTCGTAGCCACCGGGGGCAGCTGCATCCTGATCTCGCATGTGCTGGGCGAGGTGCTGCAGAATGCCGACCGCATCGTGGTCATGCGCGACGGCAAGGTGGTCGCCACGGACGTTGCAAAAGCGTTCGACCGCGACCGGCTGGTGGCCACCATGGGCGGCGCGGAAGCGCGCGAGAAGATCGCGGCGGAGATCGCCGCCAGGCCGGCGGCGGGCCCGCTCAGGGTGCGGGCGCGGCCCGAGCGGCAGCAGGACGGCAAGGAGCTTGTCGCTCGCGCCGGCGAGATCATCGGGCTTGCCGGGCTTGCCGGCCATGGCCAGACCGACCTGTTGCTGGCGATCTTTGCCGCCGCGACGCGTAGAAGGCTTGATATCGAGGTGACCGCCCCGGTGGCGCTGGTGGCCGGAGACCGCCAATCGGACGGCATTTTCCCGCAATGGTCTATTGCCGAAAACATCGGCATCCGCTCGCTGGCGCGGCTGCGCAAAGGGTTGCTGATCTCGCCGCAGCGCGAGGCCGAGCTTGCTGAGTTTTGGAAGCAGAAGATCGGCATCCGCACGCCTGACATGACCAACAACATCTTCTCGCTGTCCGGCGGCAACCAGCAGAAGGCGCTGTTTGCCCGCGCACTGGGTTCCGATGCGCAGATCGTGCTGATGGACGATCCGATGCGCGGCGTGGACATCGGCACCAAGCTTGAGGTCTACGATCTCGTGCGCGAGGAGGCGGCCAAGGGCCGGACCTTCCTCTGGTACACCACCGAGACCGAAGAGCTCGACAATTGCGACCACATCCATGTCTTCAAGAACGGCCGCATCGTCGCCAATCTCACGCGCGACGAGCTGACCGAGGAAAAGATCATCCAGTCCTCATTCGGCGACGCGGCCTGAGATGACGGCAGTCGCTCCCGGCCCTACGTCCTCGCCGCGCAGCAGCGCGGCCCGCGCGCGCCTGCTGCGCAGCCTGTTGCCGGCGCTGTCGCTGGCGCTGGTGGTTATCGCCATCGCCTGGCTCAACCCACGCGCCATCAGCTATTTCGGCTTCAGCCTGATGTTGAACCTCGCTATTCCGATCGCGCTGGCGACGATCGCCCAGATGTTCGTCATCGCCGGCAATGAGCTCGATCTGTCGATCGGCACCTTTGTCGGCTTTGTCGGCTGCGTCACCGCGACCTGGCTGAAGGACGCGCCGCTGCTCGGCGTGATCATCCTGCTCGGCTCCATAGGCGTTTATGCGCTGCTCGGCGCACTGATCCATCTGCGCAATCTGCCGTCGATCGTGGTGACGCTGGGCATGAGCTTCGTCTGGCAGGGGCTTGCCATTCTGGTGCTGCCCAAGCCCGGTGGCAAGGCGCCGGACTGGCTCTTGTCGCTGATGGCCTTCAAGCCGCCCTTCATTCCGTTCCCTATCATCGCCGCGCTGGCGATCGCAGCGGTGGTGCATTTTGGGCTGATGCGCACCTCCTATGGCGTCATCCTGCGGGGATCCGGCGGCAATCCGGCGGCGCTCAGGCGCGCTGGCTGGTCGCTGCTTCGAACCAAGATCGTGCTGTTTGCGCTGACCGGCCTATTCGGCGTTCTGTCCGGCATGGCGCTGATCGGCATCACCACCTCGGCCGACGCCAATATCGGCAATGGCTACACGCTGCTGGCGATCGCCGGCGTCATTCTCGGCGGCGGCGAGTTCGTCGGCGGCCGGGTGTCGCCGATCGGCGCCGTGCTCGGCGCGCTGACACTGGCGCTGGCGGCATCGCCTCTGCTCACCTTCATGCACATTCCGCCGGATTGGCAGGTCGCCGCCAACGGCGCCATCCTGATCATCGTGCTGGCAGCCCGCGTCCTGATCAGCCGCAGGGAGAGGTAGCGATGACGCTGGTTAAATCGCTGGCCGCCAAACCCTGGATATGGTCGTTCATCGGCGCGATGTTCGTCTGGCTGGCGACCATCGCTTTCACCGGCGGCTATGGCGGCGGTGGCATGGTCACGGCGGCACTGTCGCTGGCGGTGTTCACCGTCATCGTCGGAGTCGGCCAAATGTTCGTCATCACGCTCGGGCCAGGCAATGTCGACCTGTCGCTGCCGGCCAATATCGGGCTCGCCAGTGCCGTCGCCATGAAGGTCATGGGCGGCAGCGATTCCATGATCGTGGTCGGGCTGCTCGCCGCGCTCGCCTGCGGCGCCGCCATCGGTGCCGTCAACTATCTCCTGATCTGGGCGCTGAGGATCCCGCCGATCATCGCCACTCTGTCGGCCAGCTTCATCATCCAGTCGATCGACATCAGCTATGGGCGTGGCCTGCAGATCAAGCCGCCGCCCGGCTTTGCCGATTTTGCGAACTGGCAAATCCTGGGCATTCCAGTGCTGGCGATCCTTACCGTATTGTTCAGCATCGGTGCGGCCATCGCCTTGCAGCGCATGATCTATGGCCGCTCGGTGCTGGCGATCGGCCAGAACATCCGCGCCGCGTGGCTTGCCGGCGTCAATGTCGGCCGCACCCGCTTCCTGACTTACACGCTGTCGGGCGCGCTCGGCGGCATGGACGGGGCGCTGCTCGCCGGCTATTTCCGCGGCGCCAATGTCGATATCGGCAACGAGTACCTGCTGGCCTCGATCGCCGTCGTCGTCATCGGCGGCACCTCGGTCGCCGGTGGCAAGGCCAATGTTCCCGGTGTCTGGGGCGCGGCGCTGTTCCTGGTGCTGCTTCTGACCATGCTCAACACGTTCGGCGTCAGCGCCGGCGTTCGGCTGTTGCTGACCGGGCTGATCATCGTCGGCGTCATCACCGTAGCCGGCGGCGAGAAAGCGCTGCGCTAAAAGGCGTGAGCCCGGCAGCAGTCCCGCCAAATTTGACCATGTGGACAAAAGTCCGCACCCGTTCCATAGTTCCGCGTCTGATTTCGGAACAGTCGGCTCGACACGGCTGTCAAACAGAGGGGCACTAGATGGAAAACCGGAAAAACAAATCGCAATCGACCGGCCTGTCGCGGCGCGACGTGCTGGAACTCGGCGCACTTGGCCTGGCCGCAGCCATGCTGCCGGGTGCAGCCCTCGCCAAGGACAAGAAGCTGAAGGTGGCGGCGATCTTCGCCACGCCGATCGAGGAGCCGTGGGACAACCAGATCCACGTCGCCCTGCAGAAGGCCGAGAAGGAACTCGGCATCGAATACAAATGGTCGGAAAAGGTGCAGACCGCCGATTTCAGCCGCGTCATGCGCGAATATGCGCAAGGCGGGTACCAGCTGGTGCTGGGCGACGCCTTCGCCGCCGAGCGTGAATCGCGCCGCACGGCAAAGCAGTTCCCGAAGACGGCATGGCTGTTCGGCTCGGGCGCCGGCCCGGCCGAGCCCAATTTCGGCGTCTTCGACAACTGGATCCACGAGCCGGCCTATCTGTCCGGCATGATCGCCGGCAAGATGTCGAAGTCGGGCACGATCGGCGCGGTGGCGGCCATGGGCATTCCGGAAGTGAACCGGCTGGTCAACGCCTTCTTTGCCGGCGCCAAGGAGGTCAATCCCAACATCAAGAAGAAGGTCGCCTTCATTGGCTCGTTCTTCGATCCGCCCAAGGCCAAGGAAGCGGCGGTCGCCCAGATCGATGCCGGCGTCGATGTCATCTATGCCGAGCGCTTCGGCGTCATCGAGGCGGCGGTGGACAAGAAGATCCTCGCCATCTCCAACATGTCCGACCAGTCGAGCCTCGGCCCCGACACGGTCATAACCGGGCCGGTCTGGGACATGTATCCGACGGTCGAGCAGGCGATCAAGCTGGTCAAGGCCGGTGTCTTCACCGCGCAGGATTATGGCGATTTCTCGCGCATGGCCAAGGGCGGGTCGTTCCTGGCGCCCTACCATAAATTCGACAAGACGCTGCCGGCGGATGTGAAGGATCTGGTCGAGAAGAAGAAGGCCGAGATCCTGGAAGGCAATTTCCGGGTGGATGTGGATGAGAACACGCCGGTTTCGGATTAGCTCGGCGTACCCTCCCCCTTGAGGGGAGGGTGGCCCGCAGGGCCGGGTGGGGTCCTCCGCGAAGTGCTCCATCCTGCTAAGTCATGGGTTGAGGCAGTTGAGGTGACCCCACCCGCCTCGCTTCGCTCGGCACCCTCCCCTCGAGGGGGAGGGGTATCTCCGCAGGAGCACCTTTGTCCGCCCCTCTCATCGAAATGCGCGGCATCACCAAGAGCTTCGGCGCCGTCAAGGCGAATGAGGCTGTCGATCTAAGCGTCGCCCCAGGTGAGATCCTCGGCCTGCTGGGCGAAAACGGCGCCGGCAAGACGACGCTGATGAATGTGCTGTTCGGCGCCTATGCGCCGGATGCCGGCGAAATTCTTATCCAGGGCAAGACCGTGCGGATCACCAGTTCGGCCGATGCGCTGGCCGCCGGCATCGGCATGGTGCACCAGCATTTTCATTTGGCGCCAAGGCTGACGGTCCTGGAAAACCTTCTGATTGGCATTCCCGGCAAATCCGGCCGCATCGACCGCGCCGGCGGACTTGCCCGGTTGTCCGACATCAGCCGTCAGTATGGGCTGACGCTGGACCCCAACCTGCCTGTCTCCGCGCTGTCGGTCGGCGAGCAGCAGCGGCTCGAAATCGTCAAGGCGCTGTTTCGCGGCGCCAGGCTGTTGATCCTCGACGAGCCGACGGCGGTGTTGGCGCCGAGCGAGGTCGACGGGCTGTTTTCGGCGCTGCGCTCGATGGCGGCGCAGGGGCTCGGCATCATCTTCATCTCGCATAAATTGAACGAGGTGCGGGCGCTCACCCATCGCTGCACCGTGTTGCGGCACGGCCGCGTCGCCGGCCGTGTCGACGATCCGGCGAACACGACATCGGCAGAAATGGCGCAGCTGATGTGCGGCCATGAGATCGTGCCGCCGGCAAGAGGACCTTCGACCCCAGGCGCGGCGGTGCTGACGCTCGACGGTATTTCCACCTCACGGCATTCGGGGACGCCGCTGCGCGATGTATCGCTTGCCGTTCGCGCGGGCGAAATCCTCGGCATTGCCGGGGTCTCCGGCAATGGCCAGCGGGCACTGGCCGAGGTGATTTCCGGCACGCGCGCGCCCGACGCCGGCGTGATGACGATAGCCGGCAAACCTGTGACGCGGTTCTCCCCGCGCGAGGTGCAGGCGCTCGGCCTTGGCCGCATCCCGGAAGACCGTATGACGACCGGGCTGGTCACCAATCTGCCGCTCGCCGATTCCATGGTGTTGCCGCGCATTGGTACTGCGGCTTTCAGCAGCCGGGGCCTGCTCAAGCCAGATGCGATCCGCGCCTTCGCCGAAGAACAGATCAAGGCCTATGACATCAGGTGCCCCGGGCCGATGACCCGCGCCGGCGCGCTGTCGGGCGGCAATCTGCAGAAGGCGCTGCTGGCGCGCGAACTGGCTTTCGACCCGAAGGTGCTGATCGTCTCGCAGCCGACGCGCGGCCTCGACATCGGTGCCGCCCGCTTCATCCACGAAAAATTCCTCGACATGCGTGCCAAGGGCTGCGGGATCATCGTCATCGGCGAGGATCTCGAAGAGCTGCTGGTGCTCTGCGACCGCATCGCGGTGATGTATGAGGGCCGCATCGCCGGCACGCTGGACAGCGCCGATGCGACCATCGCGCGGCTTGGGCTGCTGATGACCGGGGCGGAGGGCAGAGCCTAGATGGACTTTCTCACTCGGTTCCTCGCAGAAACCTCAAATAATACTGCCCGCTTTTGGCTGACTTTAAGCGTCAGCGCTGCCCCTCACCTGCCTGCCGGCATCCTCTCCCCGTATAGAGACGGGGAGAGGGGCTCTCACCCATGGTTTCGCCAATCACCACAGCTGCAAGAGGGGAGTTGCATAGGGCCCGGATCCCTTCTCCCCGTGTCTATTCGGGGAGAAGGTGCCGGCAGGCGGATGAAGGGCGGCGCGACCGTCTGGGCGGCGGAGGGGCATAGCTGATGTTCCGCCTCGAAGCCCGCAGTTCCACCCCCGCCTGGTTCAATCTCGCTTTGCCGCTGCTGGCCATCGGCGCAGCGCTGGTCCTGTGCAGCGGCCTCATCGCGCTGGCAGGCGCCGGCGTGCTTGAGGCCTATGGCGTGATGCTGTCGGCCTCGTTCGGCGACAGCTATGCCATCACCGAAACGCTGGTGCGCGCCGCCCCGATGATCTTCACCGGGCTGGCTGTGGCCGTCGCCTTCCGGGCCAAATTCTGGAACATCGGCGCCGAGGGCCAATTGCTGGCCGGCGCCGTGGCCAGCTGCTTCGTCGGCGCCATCCCAATGCCGGGCGCGCTGGCGATCCTGTCGATGGCGCTGGCGGGCGCTGCTGCCGGTGCCGCGGTAGCGCTGGTGCCCGCGACGCTCAGGGTCAAATTCAAGGTGGATGACGTCGTCAGCTCGCTGCTGCTCAACTCGGTCATCTACTATGCGCTGATGGCGCTGATCGAGGGGCCGTGGAAGGACTCGTTCAGCGGCTATCCGATCTCGCCGCCGATCGAGGATTCGGCGAATTTCCCGGTGCTGCTCGAAGGCACAAGGCTGCATCTGGGTGTCATCGCCGCGTTGATCGCGGCCCCGTTGATCTGGTTCCTGATCGTGCGCACCACGCTCGGCTTCCGGATCAGGGTCACCGGCGAAAGCCCGGAAGCCGCCCGCTATGGCGGCATACATGTCGAGCGGGTGCTGATCTCGACGGCGCTGCTGTCGGGCGCGCTGGCCGGGCTTGCCGGCGTCGGCGAGGTCGGCGGCGTGCATTTCCAGGTGATGAGCGACATTTCGCCGGGCTATGGCTATTCCGGCATCGTCGTTGCCATGCTGGCCAGGCTCAATCCGCTCGGCGTCGTACCGGCGGCGATCTTCCTGGCCGCCGTGATGACCGGCGCCGAAGCGATGTCGCGCGCCACCGGCGTGCCGGCGTTCCTCAGCGATGTCATCCAGGGCACGGCGCTGCTCGCCATGCTGGTGGCGCTGCTGTTCACGGCCTATCGCATCCGCCGCGTCGGTGCCGCCTTATGAGCGCGGTGTTCGAACAGATTTTTCAGGTCGGCTTCCTCGCCGCCATTATCCGCATCGCCACGCCGCTGGCATTTGCCACGCTGGGCGAGATGTTCTCCGAGCGGGCCGGCGTGCTCAATCTCGGTATCGAAGGCATCATGCTGCTCTGCGCGATGACCGGCTTTACCGCCGCCAGCCTCAGCGGCAGCCTGTGGCTCGGGGTGCTGGCCGCGGTGTTGACCGGCATGGCGATGAGCGCGCTGCATGCGCTGTTCACGGTGGCGCTCGGCCTCAGCCAGCATGTCTGCGGCATCGGCGTCACCCTGTTCTCGTCGGGCCTTGCCTATTTCCTCTACCGTCTGACCTTCGGCCAGCAATCGGTGCCGCCCAGCATCAAGGGTTTTCAGACGCTGCCGATCCCGCTGCTGTCGGATATTCCGGTTCTGGGGTCAGCGGTTTTCAACCAGTTTGCGCTGGTCTACTTGGCAATCATTGCCATCCCGGTCGCTGCTTTCGTGCTCTACCGCACGCCTTGGGGGCTGTCGGTGCGGATGGTCGGCGAGAACCCGCGCGCCGCTGATTCCGCTGGGGTCAGCGTCATCGCCACGCGCTTCCAGGCGGTCATCCTCGGCGGTGCGCTGATGGGGCTTGCGGGCGCCTTCCTCACCATGGCACAGTTCAACGCCTTCACCTTTGGTGTCGTGTCGGGCCGTGGCTGGGTGGCGATCGCGCTGGTCGTGTTCGGCCGCTGGGACCCGTGGCGCTCTGCGGGCGCGGCGCTGCTGTTCGCCTTCGTCGATGCGCTACAATTGCGCATGCAGGCGAGCGGCCTCGGGCATATTCCCTATGAGGCGTTCTTGATGCTGCCCTTCATTTTCACCATCGTCGCGATGGCCGTGATGTCACGCAACGCGGTTGCGCCGTCGGCGCTGCTGAAGCCGTTTCGACGAGAAGAGCGGTAAGGCGAGTAGGACTTGGCGCCCTTCCTCTCCCCCGATCGACGGGGGAGAGGAAGGGCGCCAAGCCTGGGATACTCACATCGCCGTAAAACCATTATCGACAAACAGATGCGTCCCGTTAACGAAGCTGGACTCATCGCTGGCGAGGTACAGCGCTGCCTTGGCCACTTCCTCCGGCTCACCGATGCGGCCCTGCTGTGCGGCCAATGCGGCGTCCGACACGTCGACGCCGAGCTTGCCGAGATCGGCGACCTCGCGCAGGCCGTGCGGCGTGCGGATGAAGCCGGGACAGACGGCGTTGCAGCGTATGTTGCGGTCGCGGAATTCGACTGCGATGGCGCGCGCGAACATGTGGCAGGCGCCCTTGGTGGTGTCGTAGAGCACCTCCATGGGTGTGGCCGCCACAGCCGAGATCGACGAGGTGCAGACGATCGAACCGCCACCGGCAGCGATCATGCCCGGCAACACGGCGCGCGTCATCAGGAACATCGAGCGGACATTGACCGCATGCAGCCAGTCCCATTCCTGCACTGTCGTCTCCAGGAACGGCTTTATCACGATGGTGCCGGCATGGTTGAACAACACCGTGGCCGGGCCGAGCCTGGCAGTCGCCGCCTTCACTGCGGCCTCGACCTGCGCCTCGTCCGAGACGTCGGCCACCCAGTGTTCGGCGATATGTCCCCGCGCGCGTATCGCCGCCGCAGTGGCTGCCGCCGCCTCGCCATTGCGGTCGATGATCGCCACCTTGGCGCCTTCGGCGGCGAACAATTCCGAGGCCGCTCCGCCCATTCCGGTCGCGCCGCCCGAGATGATTGCAATCTTGCCGGCTAGTCTTGTACCCATGTTCTGTTCCCCGTTCCCGATCGAAATGATCCGCATTTACGCCGGAATGGCGATGCTATCGCCTATGCAGATGTCGGCCAAGCTTGTCGCTCGCTTGTCGCCAACAGGGGTCTCCCAGCAATCCCAAACCAAATAATAAGGAATACTGAGAAAATCGTTCTACATATCGCCAAAAAATAGCACTCGACAAAGTCTACTGATTTTATAGATTAATCCGCAAGACGGAGGTCGATATGTCCTATATCCAGAACGCCGAGACGGACCGCACCAGCCAGAGGCTGGCCAATAGCCAGGCTTTCCGCCCGGCCTATGCCGGCGCTTTCGCCTATCTCGTCTTTGCCCTTGCGTTCGTGTTCACCGGGGCAGTCGTGCTCGGCTTGATTCCCTGACCGATCAGGCCGAAAGGGTGGCGACCTAGCGCTTTCAGTGAGTGACCGGAGTTGATGAACCGAACGCGGACGCGCTTTGGCGCTGATGCTTGTTTTTACGCATGTCGTCGTCTCAAAACCGGGGGCGACATACATCCAACGTGATGGAGGAGATGGCAATGCCGATCGAGTTCACGCATGTTCCCGGTAAAACGCACGCCGCCGATGCCGGTTCGGCCGTACCGTTCTTCTATGATTTCGTCGAGACGGCGACCAAGCTGTCGCTGATCGAGGATTTCGGCTTCCAGAACATCGTCGTCGACGACCCGGCCGGGCTGTTGACCAATATGGACATCGCCGCCCAGGCGCTGGACCGCACCTCGTCGCTGGAAGTGGTGCTGACGCACTGGGCCGGCGTGATCGCGCCAGCCGTTGCGGCGCGGCAACTGGCGGCGCTCGACGCCAGGAGCGGCGGCCGGCTGGCGCTGAGGATGCTGAGCGAGCCGCTGGATGACGACGATGCCGAGACGCGTCCGGTCGGCCACACCGTGGTCTGGCAGCGCATCGACGAATATCTGGTGCTGCTGAAGCGGCTGTGGTCGAACGACCGGCCCTTCGACCATGAAGGTGCGTTCTACAGCATCAAGGGTGGCTATGTGCCGCGCAAGGGGCCGCATGGCGTCGACGTGATCATCCGCATGGGTGGCCAGTCCGGCACCGCGCTCAAGGTCGCCGGCCGCCATGCCGACGTGTTTGAACTCACGGCTGGTTCGCTCGACGAGATCCGCCAGCTGATGGAACGGGCGCGCAGCGCCGCCGCCGAGCATGGCCGCGCCGGCAAGCTGCGTTTTGCGCTTCCGGTCCGGGTCCGCTCGGAGGGTGGCGCCTCTACCGTCGGACACAAGGCGGTCGAACTTTCCGGACCACCGGCGCAGATCGCCCTGTCGCTGCTGCCCTATGCGGCGCTGGGCATCAGCGAGTTCATGATCGTCGGTGTCGACCGGCCGCGCGAGATCGCCAGCGTCGGCCGCGAGACGATCGCGCTCTTGCGCAACTCGCTGGCACGCCGGGAGGCGGAGGTGCCGCAGCCCGGCGCGTTTGCCTCGCGGGGCGGGTCGGATATTCACGCAGGGTGAATTTGCGGGTGGAATGAAAGCTATTTCGTAGCGTTCCGTCACACCCCCCTCTGCCCGGCAGGGCAGAGGGGTGCTGTCCCGCCAGCGTCTAATCACCACTCAGCACTGCCAGCGCCTCCAGCACCGCGCCAGATTCCGTCAGCGCACCAAACACCCCGTCCTCCACCGTCACCATATGCAGCGCCGCGTCATGCGCGTATTTGTCGCCGCTGGCGCAGGCGTCGGCGATGGTCAGGCACTGGAAATTGAGGTCGCAGGCCTCGCGCAGCGTCGTGTGCACGCAGACATCGGTCGTGCAGCCGGAAAAGATCAGATGGGTGATGCCGCGTGCGCGCAGCACAAGCTCCAGATCCGTATAGGTGAAGGCGCTGTTGCAGGTCTTGTCGACGATGATGTCGTGCGGCGCGACGTCGATCTCGGCGACGATCTGAAAGCCGGGGCCGGAGCGCAGCAGCACGTCGGTGCCTTCGTGACCCGCCCGCTTGCGGCGCCATCTCTCGTACGGCGTCATGTCGGCCATGTCGCCGCGATATCCCTGCCTGGTGTAAATGATGGTGAGGCCGGCCGCACGTGCCGCTGATATCAGTCGGTTAACTGTCGGCAGGATGGCGCGCAGCGGCGCGGGGTCATAACCCTTCCTGGCGAAATAGCCGGTCGGCGAGAGGAAATCCTCCTGCAGGTCGATGACCAGCAGCGCGGTGTTTGCCGGCACCAGCCGGCCGTCATAGGGGAAATCGAACGGTATCGCCTTGATCATCGCAGCCTGCCTCAATTGCTGCCCGGTATCGTGGCCCAGCAACCCTGCGGCCGTCCATCCCTCAGTGCGACGACACCAGGTAGACCGACGCCAGGACGATGTGCCGCTGAGACATCGCGCCGATAATCGTTGGCCAAAAAAGCCATCTTGTTTGTTGACTAGTAAAATCATGTTTTATAGTCAAGCAGGGCACTCGGCCGCCTGAATTGTTTCCAGCGGCTGTGCCGCGTTTGAGAGAAGCCAGAACCAGTGGCTGGATTTTCGGGGTCGACATTCCGTCACCGACCAGCCGATCGGTACGTGCAATGACGAAGCGAGGACGAAGCGTGTCCAGAAATGGTTTGTTGGCGGCGCTGGCCGCGGTCATGCTGTCGGCCGGCAGCGCTGCTGCGCAAGAGCAGCCAAACACGCAGCCCAGGGTGACGACGGAACCCGCTGCAGCTGCCCGGTCGGCGGCCCAGCTTGCCCCGGTCGCAGTCGAACGGCCCGCACCGGCTGCGCCTGTCGCGCCGGCTTCGCCAACTGCCGGGCAGGCGGCGCCGACCGCGCCACAGCCGGCAACCCAGCCCGGTGCATCCGCGCAGACCGAGCCTTCGGCAATATCGCTGACGCTGCCGCACGATCTGTCGCCCTGGGGCATGTTCATGGCCGCCGACATCATCGTCAAGGCGGTGATGATCGGGTTGGCCTTCGCCTCGCTGGTCACCTGGACGGTGTGGCTGGCCAAATCGCTGGAGATTCTCTTCGGCAAGCTCGGCGCCCGTCGCGCTGCGCGCGCCATCGGCAATGCCGCCACGCTGCGCCAGGCCGGGCGCGCGCTTGGCAACAGTGGCGGCCCCGGTGCGCTTTTGGTGCGGGCGGCCGAGGAAGAGACTGCCCTTTCGGCCGGTGCGCTCGGCCATGTCACCGGCGACGGGCTGAAGGAACGCGTGACGTCGCGCCTGTCGCGCATCGAAGCGGCGGCGGCGCGGCGCATGTCGCGCGGCACCGGCGTGCTGGCGACGATCGGCTCGACGGCGCCCTTCGTGGGCTTGTTCGGCACCGTCTGGGGCATCATGAACGCCTTCATCGGCATCTCGCAGGCGCAGACCACCAACCTCGCGGTCGTCGCGCCCGGCATCGCCGAGGCGCTGCTCGCCACGGCGATGGGCCTGGTCGCGGCCATTCCCGCGGTGGTCATCTACAACGTCTTTGCGCGGTCGATAGCCGGCTACCGGCAGCTCCTTGCCGATGCCTCGGCCGGGGTCGAACGGCTGGTCAGCCGCGATCTCGATTTCCGCACGGTGCCGCAGGCGCCCGCGCTGGCGGCGGAGTGATGGGCCATGGCGGCTAGAATTCGCGAGACTGTCGACGGCGATCTCGAGGAAAGCCACGAGATCAACGTGACGCCGTTCATCGACGTCATCCTGGTGCTGCTGATCATCTTCATGGTCGCTGCCCCGTTGGCGACAGTCGACGTCAATGTCGATCTGCCGGGTTCGACCGCGACACCGGCGCCGCGGCCGGAAACGCCGCTGTTCCTGACGCTGAAGGACGATCTGACGCTCGCGATCGGCAATGACAGCGTGCCGCGCCAGGCTTTTGCCTCCGTGCTCGACGGCAGAACCAAGGGCGATAAGCAGACCCGCATCTTCCTGCGTGCCGACAAGGCGGTCGGCTATGGCGAGTTGATGGAGGTGATGAACCTGCTGCGCGGCGCCGGTTATCTGAAGATCGCGCTGGTCGGGCTGGAGACGGTGCCAGCGGACGCATCCCCGCCGCAACCAGGCGCCGCCCCATGACGCAACTGGCCGCGGCCGTTCCCACCGCCGACCCGCCGGGCGCCGGCGCGCGCGAGATCGGTTTGTGGGCGGCTGCGGCCATTGTCATTGTCGGCGCGCATGTCGCGATCGCCTATGCAGTCCAGAGCTTCAGCCTGGCCAACATGGCCGATGGCGGCCCGCCGCTGGCTGTGGCTATCGAGCTGTCGCCGATGATGGTGGCGCCGGCGGTGCAGGAGGACTTAGCGGCCGACGTGGTGACGCCTGAGCCGCCGAACCAGATCGAGGAGGCGGTTGCCGAACTGAAGCCCGTCGTGGAGCCCGAGCCCGGTCAGCCGGAGCCGGTCGCCGAGAAGACGGAAGCGGTTCAACCCGCCGCTCCGATCGAGACGGCAGCGGCCGAGCAGCCCGATCAATCGCCGCCGCTGGATGAGGTGGTGCCCGACATCGTCCCGACCATAGCGCCGGATGTGGTCATTCCGCTGCAGACCAGGCCGGTAGAGACCAAGCCGGCGGAGGACAAGCCGGTGGAGGACAAGCCGATCGAGAAGGCGAAGAAGGCTGCCGAAAAACCCAAGCCGAAACCGAAGAAAGAGAAGAAGGAAAAGGCCGCGCCGGCGAAAGCGGTCGTGACAGCCAGTGTCGATCAAAAGGCAGCGGCGAAGGCGTCGGCGCCGAAGGCTTCGCAATCGAGAGGATCATCAGTCAGTGCAAGCAAATGGAACTCCCAGCTGATCGGATGGATCAATCGGCACAAGCGCTACCCGAGCGCGGCAAGGTCGCGGCGCGCCGTGGGTACCGCAAATGTGACCTTCGTCGTCAGCGCTTCGGGCAAGGTGACCTCCGTCCGGCTGACACGATCTTCGGGGGACGCCGATCTCGATCGCGCCGCGCTCAGCATTCTGCAGGGTGCGACGGTGCCCGCGCCACCGCCTGAGAAGGCCGGTACGGCTGTCGTGGCGCCTTTGATGTTCACGCTGCGGAACTAGAAGCAGCCGGACAAGGCCGATCCCATGACCACGTACTTTCCCGCTTGACTGACCCGCCGGACCGAATACGCTAGCGCAAAATACCGGCCTTGGTCGCCGGGCGGCAAATATGCCTCGCATGCCTCGCCCTCCGGCGCTGGCTGCGGGGCATTGTCATTTCTGAGGATCGGTTTGAAACGGCGTATCGAGATCGGCATCCTGTATTCCCGTTCGGGCAGCTACCAGCTGGTCTCCGATGCGTGCCGGATGGGCGCCATGCGCGCCATCGCCGACATCAATGCCGATCGGAGCTATGGCATCGAACTGGTTCCGGTCGAGCGCGATCCGCAAAGTAATGCCGATCGCTACGCGACTTTGTGCGAGGACATTTTCAGGACCAGCAGCGCGCGCCATGTCGTCGGTTGCGTCACCTCGTGGAGCCGCAAGGAAACCATCCCGGTGCTGGAGAAGGCCGGCGGCATGCTCTGGTATGCCTGCCCCTATGAAGGGTTCGAGGCCAACGAGCATGTCGTTTACATGCACGCCTGCCCCAACCAGCATCTGGTTCCGCTGATGGCGCATGTCGTGCCGCGTTTCGGCGCCAACGGCTTCCTGCTCGGCTCGAACTACATTTGGGGCTGGGAGATGAACCGCGTGGCGCGCGACCTGATCGCGGATGCCGGCGGCAAAGTGCTGGGCGAGCGCTATCTGCGCATCGGCGAGACTGACGTGTCGCGGCTCATCGCGGAAATCCGGGCGACGAGGCCGAGCTTCATCCTCAACAATCTGATCGGCACCTCGTCGTATGCCTTCCTGGCGGCTTACCGCGAGTTGGGCGATAAGGATGCGGCATTCAGGCCGGAAAACTGCCCCGTCATCTCCTGCAACCTCACCGAAGGCGAGTTGCCGGCGATCGGCGAGACAGGGAAAGGGCATCTGTCGGTCGGGCCCTATTTCGCGCCCCGGCCGGCTGCCTTCGCTTCGTCCTTCGAGGCCTCCGCCTATGCCTCGGTGCAGGTGATGGCCGACGTGCTATCGCGCGATGCCGATGCCGGCCCGGCGGAATTTTCCAAAGCCTTCGCCGAGCGGCGCTTCTCCACCCGGCTCGGGCCGATCGCCATCGACGCCCACTCCCAGCACGCGACGCTGCCGGTGATCATCGGCCGGATCGCCGATGGCTTCTTCGAGGTCGTCAGCCAGGAGGATGAGGTCGCGCCGGATCCATATCTGTCGCGCTACGACCCCGCCAAGACGTTCGGCCGTCCGCGTCTGAGAGTGGTGTCATGACCCGGACGCGCATCCCCAATCTCGGCGGCGCGCGGGCTTTCATCCTGCATCGCCCGCATCCGACGGTGCAGGCCATCACCAGGCAATTGTCGGCCATCGGCCTGGCTACGATCGACTGCTGGCCGGAATTGCCGCCGGAAGCTCTCGCCGCCGATTTCGTTTTCTTCGATGCCGATCTCGGCTTTGACGAGCAATTCCCGTGGAAAGCAGGTGAGGCGCCGATGCCGCTGGTGGCGCTGATCGGTTCCGAGGCGCCGGGGCGTATCGAATGGGCGCTGTCGCACAAGGCCGATGCGCAGCTGCTGAAGCCGGTCGGCAATGCCGGCGTCTACAGCGCTCTGTTGATCGCGAGACAGAGTTTCGAGGCCCGAAAACATTTAGCCGGCGAGATAGCGTCGCTGCGCCAGCGCGTCGCCGAGCGCCAGACCATCGTGCGCGCGGTGACGGCCTTGTCGAAAGGCAGCGACGACGAGCGCGCCTATGCGCAGCTGCGTTCGCTGGCGATGAGCTGGCAGATCAGCGTCGAGGATGCCGCGCGTCGGATCGTGGCAATGACAAGCGAGGAAGCGACGGGGGAAGAAGGCGGCGATGACCAGTCCCATCGCGCCTGATCTGCCGGTGCGCATGCCGGTCAAGCCGCGCGCCGGTGTCTGGCGCCGGCTGGTGAAACGCCGCCTCGCGCTGCTCGGCCTGGTCATCGTCGCCATTGTCCTTGCCGGCGCTGTGCTGGCGCCCCGGCTGACCGGCTATGACCCCAACGAGCAGATGTTCGACGGCCTGACCATCGAGGGCTCGCCGCTGCCGCCCAGCGCCCAGTACTGGCTCGGCACCGACCTGCTCGGACGTGACCTCTTGACCCGCATCCTCTACGGCGCCCGCACCTCGCTGATCATCGGCATCGTCGCCAATGGCGTGGCGCTTTTGATCGGCACTTTGGTGGGCGTCACCGCAGGCTATTTCCGCGGCTGGATCGGCAGCGCGCTGATGCGCTTCACCGATCTGATGATGGCGTTCCCGGCGCTGCTGCTCGCCATCTGCCTGGCGGCAGTGTTTCAGCCCAGCCTGTGGATCGTCGCCATGGTCATCGCGCTGGTCAACTGGGTGCAGACGGCGCGTGTCATCTACACCGAGACATCGTCGCTGGCCGAACGCGAGTTCATCGATGCCGAGCGCAGCATCGGGGCGAGTGCGCCGCGCATCCTGTTTCGCCACATCCTGCCGCATCTGCTGCCGACCATCATCGTCTGGGGCACGCTCGGCATCTCGACCACGGTTCTGCTCGAGGCGACGCTTTCCTTCCTCGGCATCGGTGTGCAGCCGCCGACGGCGTCGTGGGGCAACATCATTTTCGAGAACCAGACCTATTTCCAGGCCGCCCCCTGGCTGGTGTTCTTCCCCGGCGCCGCAATCCTGGCGTTGGCGCTGGCCTTCAACCTGATCGGCGACGCGCTGCGCGACATCCTCGATCCGACGCAAAGGGGCCAGGAATAATGGGGGGCCGGTCATGATCGCCTATCTCGGCCGCCGGCTGATCCAGTCGCTGCTCATCCTGCTTGGCGTCTCGCTGATCACTTTTGCGCTGCTCTATCTGCTGCCGGCCGATCCGGTGCGCCAGATCGCCGGCCGCAGTGCTACGCCGCAGACAGTGGAAAACATCCGCCAGCAGCTCGGCCTCGACCAGCCTTTCGTCGTCCAGTACTGGCACTATCTGATGAAGCTCGTCAGCGGCGATCTCGGCCGCTCCTACATACAGCGCTCCGAGGTCACCGAGCTCATCGTCTCGCGGCTGCCGGCCAGCCTGCTTTTGATGGTAGGCGCCATCCTGTGCGAACTGCTGATCGGGCTCTCCATGGGCCTGATCGCCGCCGTCAAGCGCGGCACCGCCACCGACCAGACCCTGATGGTGGCCTCCTTCGTCGGCGTCTCGGCGCCGCAATTCGTCGTCGGCCTGTTGCTGCTCTACGTCTTTGCCGTGCGTCTCAGCTGGTTCCCGATCGGCGGCTATGGCACCTGGCGCCATCTGGTGCTGCCGTCGCTGACGATGGGCATACTCGGCGCCGGCTGGTACGCGCGCATGATGCGCTCGTCGATGATTGACGTCCTGCGCCAGGATTATGTCCGCACGGCGCGGGCCAAAGGCCTGGCGCGCAGCGCCATCATATTCCGCCACGCACTGCCGAATGCCATCCTGCCGGTCATCGCCATGATAGGCATCGACATCGGCATCTTCATGGGCGGCATCGTCGTCGTCGAAAGCGTGTTCGGCTGGCCCGGCATCGGTCAGCTGGCGTGGCAGGCGATCCAGCGCGTCGACATTCCGATCATCATGGGCGTCACGCTGGTGTCGGCCTTCGCCATCGTGCTCGGCAATCTGCTCGCCGACATCATCGCGCCGTTCATCGATCCCCGCATCAAGCTCAGATGAAAATGAAACAGAGAAAGGGAACACAACAATGAAAAAGTTTCTCGCATCCACAGTCGCGGCATCGGCCTTGGCCCTCATGCTCGGCATGACAAGCGTCCGCGCCGAAGACACGGTCGATCCCAACGCCAAGCAAGGCGGCGCCATCACCATCACCTACAAGGACGATGTTGCGACCCTCGATCCGGCGATCGGCTATGACTGGCAGAACTGGTCGATGATCAAGAGCCTGTTCGATGGGCTGATGGATTACGAGCCAGGCACCACCAATTTGAAGCCCGATCTGGCAGAAAGCTACGAGATTTCGCCCGACGGCCAGACCTTCACCTTCAAGCTGCGCCATGGCGTGAAATTCCACAATGGCCGCGAGATGACGGCCGACGACGTGAAATATTCGCTCGACCGCGTCACCAATCCGAAGACGCAGAGCCCCGGCGCCGGCTTCTTCGGCTCGATCAAGGGCTATGACGATGTCGCCGCCGGCAAGGCCGAAGGCCTGTCCGGTGTCACCGTCATCGACCCCTACACGGTCAAGTTCGAACTGACCCGGCCCGACGCCACCTTCCTGCATGTCATGGCCATCAATTTCGCCCATGTCGTGCCGAAGGAAGAGGTCGAGAAATATGGCGCCGATTTCGGCAAGCATCCGGTCGGCACCGGCGCCTTCAAGCTCGCCGAGTGGACGCTGGGACAGCGCATCGTCTTCGAGCGCAATGCGGACTATTGGCACAAGGGCCTGCCGCATCTCGACAAGATCACCTTCGAGATCGGCCAGGAGCCGATCGTGGCGCTGCTGCGCTTGCAGAAGGGCGAGATCGATGTTCCCGGCGACGGCATTCCGCCGGCCAAGTTCCAGGAGGTGATGGCCGATCCCGAGCAGAAGGCGCGTGTCGTCGAAGGCGGTCAGCTGCACACCGGCTACGTCACCATGAACACTACCATGGCGCCGTTCGACAATGTGAAGGTGCGTCAGGCCGTCAACATGGCGCTCAACAAGGCGCGCATCATCCAGATCATCAACGGCCGCGCCGTGCCGGCCAATCAGCCGCTGCCGCCGTCGATGCCGGGCTACGACAAGGACTATAAGGGTTATCCCTATGACGTAGCCAAAGCCAAGGCGCTGCTGGCCGAGGCCGGTCATGCCGATGGTTTCGACACGCAGCTGTTCGCCATGAACACCGATCCCAACCCGCGCATTGCCCAAGCGATCCAGCAGGACCTGGCGGCGATCGGCATCAAGGCCAGCATCCAGTCGCTGGCGCAGGCCAATGTCATCGCCGCCGGCGGTGACAAGGCCGGCGCGCCGATGATCTGGTCGGGCGGCATGGCCTGGATCGCCGACTTCCCCGATCCGTCGAATTTCTACGGCCCGATCCTCGGCTGCGCCGGCGCGGTGCCCGGCGGCTGGAACTGGTCGTGGTATTGCAACAAGGATCTCGACGCCAAGGCGGCCGAGGCGGATTCGGTGGTCGACCCGGCAAAGGCCGGCGAACGCGACAAGATGTGGAGCGCCATCTACGACAAGGTGATGGAAGACGCGCCCTGGGCGCCGGTCTTCAACGAACAGCGCTTCACCATGAAATCCGCGCGCATGGGCGGCGCCGACAACCTCTATGTCGACCCGGTCCATATCCCGATCAACTACGACAATGTGTACGTAAAAGATGTGCAATAACTGCGACTACACCATCCATGGGCGCCACCACCATTTCGGCTGGGACAATTCCTTTGTCCCGGCCGAGCGGGTGGCGCCCGGCGCGACCATCGAGTTCCAGTGCCTCGATGCCGCCGGCGGCCAGCTGAACGCCGACAGCACGGTTGCCGAAATCGCCAAGCTCGACTTCGCCGGGGTCAACCCGGTGACCGGGCCGATCTTCGTCGAGGGCGCCGAGCCGGGTGACGCGCTCAAGGTGACGATCGAGATGTTCAAACCGTCCGGCTTCGGCTGGACGGCGAACATTCCGGGTTTCGGCCTGCTCGCCGACGACTTCACGGAACCGGCGCTGAACATCTGGAAATACGATGCAGCCGCGCTCGAACCGGCGCTGTTCGGGAAAAACGCGCGCGTACCACTGAAGCCGTTCGCCGGCACCATCGGCAATGCGCCGGCTGAGATGGGGCTTCACTCGGTGGTGCCGCCACGGCGGGTCGGCGGCAATCTCGACATCCGCGATCTCGCTGCCGGCACGACGCTCTATCTGCCGGTTGAGGTGGCCGGCGCGCTGTTCTCGGTCGGCGATACGCACGCCGCACAAGGCGATGGCGAGGTCTGCGGCACGGCGATCGAGAGCCCGATGGACGTCGTGCTCAAGCTCGACCTTGTCAAGGACGCCAGGCTGAAGACGCCGCGCTTCACCACCGCCGGTCCGGTGACGCGCCATCTCGACGCCAAGGGCTATGAGGTGACGACGGGTATCGGGCCGGACCTGATGACCGGCGCCAAGGAGGCGGTGGCGCAGATGGTCGATCTGCTTGCTGGGCGGTATCAGATCGATCCGGTCGAGGCCTATATGCTGGCCTCGGTGTGCGGGGACCTGCGCATCAGCGAGATCGTCGACATGCCGAACTGGGTGGTGTCGTTCTATTTTCCGCGTTGCGTGTTTGAATGACGGTACGTCGGCGCCGCACCCCCACCCCGCTGCTTCGCAGCGACCCTCCCCACAAGGGGGAGGGTAAAGCGCTGCCACCCTACCTCCCCCTTGTGAGGAGGTCGGACCGGAGGTCCGGGTGGGGGTCAGCGCCAAGGTTTGTGCGAATGGTGCGACGGAACCAATCCGTCGCAGGGCTCCACCCACCATGACCCTCGCCGACAACCCCATCCTCTCCATCGCCAACCTCTCCGTCAGCGTGCGCGGCGAGGACGGCGAGCGCGATGTCGTCTCCAACCTGTCGCTGACGCTGGCGCGCGGCGAGACGCTCTGCATTGCCGGCGAATCCGGCTCCGGCAAGTCGATGACCGCGCTGGCGATCATGCAGCTTTTGCCGCAGCCGGCGGCGCGCATATCGTCAGGCATGATCCGTCTTCGGGATGGGAATCGGGGCGACACCGACCTAGCAACCCTCGACGAACGCCAGATGCGGCGCATTCGCGGCGACCGCATCGCCATGATCTTCCAGGAGCCGATGACCTCGCTCAACCCGGTTCTGTCGATCGGCCGGCAACTCACCGAATCAATCGAGGCGCATACCAGCCTGTCGTCGGCGCAAGCCCGCCGGCGCGCCATCGAGGCGTTGAAGGCGGTGCGCATTTCGGAGGCGGAAAGCCGGTTAAAGCAGTTTCCGCACGAACTCTCCGGCGGCATGCGCCAGCGGGTGATGATCGCCATGGCGCTGGCGCTCGAGCCCGACGTGCTGATCGCCGACGAACCGACGACGGCGCTCGACGTCACCGTGCAAGGCGAAGTGCTGGAGCTGTTGCGCGACCTGCAGCGCCAGCATGGCACCAGCGTCATCCTGATCACCCACGATATGGGCGTGGTTGCCGAAATGGCCGACCGGGTCATCGTCATGCGCGACGGCCGCATGGTCGAAGAAGGCACGACATCGGATATTTTTGTCCAGCCGCAGGCCGACTATACGCGCGAACTGCTGGCTGCCGTGCCGCGCATCGGCAGTGGCGTCGGTCGACAGAAATCCAGGGATGCGATTGACGTCTTGAAACCGGCCAATGTCGCCGAGATCAACGACCTGCATGTCCGCTTCGATCTGCGTGGCGGCATCTTTGGCCAGGTCACCCGCCGCGTCCACGCCGTCGAGGGCGTCAGCTTCTCGATCGCGCCCAACGAAACGCTTGCTCTGGTCGGCGAATCCGGCTGCGGCAAGTCGACGACCGCCAAGGCGCTGGCCGGACTGGCGCCGTATAGCGGCGACATCGTCATTGGCGGGCGCAATCTCTCCGGTCTTGGCCGCGACGAGCGCAAGGCGGTGCGCCGTGACGTCCAGATGATTTTCCAGGATCCCTTCGCTTCGCTCGATCCGCGCATGCGCGTCGGCGAGCTCGTCGCCGAGCCGCTGGTGATTCATGGCATCGCCTCCAAGGACGAGCGCCGCGAACGAGTGGGGGCGCTGTTCGAGCGTGTCGGCCTGTCGGCCGACCAGATGGAGCTTTACCCGCACGAATTCTCCGGTGGCCAGCGCCAGCGCGTCTGCATCGCCCGAGCGCTGGCGCTACGACCAAAACTGATCATCGCTGACGAAAGCGTCTCCGCGCTCGACGTCTCGGTGCAGGCGCGTGTGCTCGATTTGCTGAAGGAATTGCAGCGCGAATTCGGCGTCGCCTATCTCTTCATCTCGCACGACATGGCGGTGGTCGAGAACATTTCCGACCGCGTTGCCGTCATGTATCTCGGCCAGATCGTCGAGATGGGCACGCGCGACCAGGTGTTTTCCAACCCGCGCCATCCCTATACGAGGCGGCTGATCGAAGCGGTGCCGGTGCCCGATCCGGCCCAGCGCAGAAGCCGCTTCGCCCGCCTCGACCAGGAGATACCGAGCGCCACCCGCAGGATCGGCGAGGCGCCGCTGAAGCTGGCTCTGAACGATGTCGGCAACGGCCATCTGGTTGCTGCGGAAAGCTGAGCCCGCACTGGCTGGCAGCTGTTCTTTTACTTTGTTGAGTACAACCAAGAACTGCCGTCTCGGGTTTACCGCGTCTTAGGTGGACGGCGGCCACTATACGGTCGGCGTTCTTGCCACGGGGAAAAATAGTGCTCAAGGCGGTTCTGCAGCTGCTGCCGGGTCGGTTCATGGATGTGCGCATGCGCGTATCCGCCGACTACGAGACGCGCGTCGTGGAGCGGCCCGGGCGCTGGATGAAGGCTGCCGAACTGGAGCAGCTGAGCAGCGATCTGCGGCTGGTAGCGTCCAAGACACTGAAGTTCGGCAGCCTGACCTATGGCGTGTTTTCCGGCGACCGCAGCCGGCTGGAACATTCCATCATCACCATTATCTACCGGCGCAGCGACCGGCAGCCGATCGCCTTCAACTCGCTGGCGCTGATGGAGATATCGCTCGCCGGCAAGCCCTATGAAGTCTTGCACCTCGGTTTGGTCATGATCGATCCCGACGAGCGCAGCCGCGGGCTGAGCTGGATCCTCTACGGCCTGACCTGCTTCCTGATGTTTTTGCGCAATCAACTGCGGCCGATCTGGATTTCCAATGTCACCCAGGTACCCGCTGTCGTCGGCATGGTCGCGGAGGCGTTCAGCAATGTGTTCCCAGGACCGCATGCCGGCGCGCGGCGCTCGCTGACCCATGTGCTTCTGGCGCGGCAGATCATGGCGCGGCACCGCCATGTCTTCGGCGTCGGCCCCGAAGCGGGTTTCGACGAAGAGCGTTTCGTCATCACCAATGCCTATACGGGCGGCTCGGACGATCTGAAGAAAACCTTCGACGAGACGGCCAAGCACCGCGAGGAGACCTTTAACGAGTTCTGCCGCAAGGAACTCGACTACGGGCGCGGCGACGATGTGCTGCAGATCGGCCAGATGAGCTTCCAGTCGGCGCGCACCTTTCTCGCCGACACGGTTCCGCGCCGCTCGCTTGCAGCACTTGCCGTGGCCGGCGCGGCCGCCACGCTGCAGCGGCTGGTGCTGCCGGTGGTTCACTGGGCCGATAGCACCCGCCAATGGAATGTGCTGAGACCATGGACACGCTGATGGCTTCATTCGTGGCGTCTCGGTTTATCCGCAAGCTGATGGCAGCCGGCCGATGATGAACCTCGACGGCACGCTCGTCGCCGACACCATCACCTCGCTAGCGGCGCTGGTTGGCCTGCTTGTCGTGATATCGATCATAGGCGGGCGCGACACGGGCGATCCGCTGTCGCGGCGCTTTCTATTCGGCCTCAAGGTGCTGGCAGTGCTGCTTGCCTGCCGCATCCTCGACTGGACCACGGGTCTTGCCTTTTTCCGGTTCGTCACCATCACGGCGGCGGGTCTGCTGCCGCTGGCCGCACTGCTGCTGACCGAAGGCCTGCTGCGCCGGCACGCGCCGTTCGCTCTCAAATTGTTCGCCGCCGGCGGTGCCCTGCTGTTCTTCCTTCTGGCGCCGATCCCGGCACGTTTCGCTGAACCATGGCGAATGGCGGTACTACTTGCCTTCCAGTTCGGAGGTTTTCTCGCCATCGGCTGGCTGGTGATGACGCGCGATCGCGACAGCCTGTCGGCGGCCGAAAACCGCACGGTCGAGCGCATGGCGCTGTCGCTGCTGTTGATCATTCCGTTCATGGTCACCGACTACCGGCCCGGCCTGTTCGAAGTGCCGGTTCGGCTTGGCGGCATCGCCATCCTGTTCCTGTGCTGGCTGACGATCGGCCTTGGACGCGCCAGCCTCGGCCATCGCGACACGATCGGCGCCTTTACCGTGATTACGCTGAGCTCGGTTTTCGCCGGGCTGGCGCTGGGCGGCATCGACGATCTCGGCTGGCGCGGCAGTGTGCAGGGCGTGGTGATCGTGCTGTCGGCGACGCTGCTGGCAGTCATCTACAATGACAGCGTCAGCCTCACCGCGGAGAAGCGCCGCGACTCGTTGCTGAAGCACATGGCCGAGGGTGATCTCACCGACTCGGCGCGCTTCCTGCGCGGCCTGCAGAGCCATATCCTTGTCGACGGCGCGCTGATCCTGCCGGCAGGGGACCTCGGCGACTTCGACCTGAAGGTGCTGGCCCGTGCACTGGAGCAGGAGCCCGTGCGCTCGCTCGCCGATACGCAGCCGGGGGCGCCAGTCGACCAGGATATACGCGAGCAGCTGGCATGGCTGTTCGAGAAATTTGAGGCGACCCATGTGCTGCTGGCGACGCTCGAGCCGTTGACCGTGGTGGCGCTCAACATGCCGGCGCTGGCATCGTCGCCGGGCGTGGAAATGGAGCTGCGGGCAGTCCAGCGCATGGCGATGCTGATCTCGCAGCGGCATGCGAAGGGTTGATCATCTGAACGGGCCGGCTCTTGCGTCGGCCCGTTGCCGTAGCCGGGTCAGGCGGCCTTGGTCTTCAAGGCCTCTTCGTCGCGCACCATTTTTGTCACGGCGGCGAAGTCGAGCTTGCCGGAGCCAAGGACCGGTACCTTTGAGACCACCCGCACTTCGGCCGGGACCATCAGGTCCATGGCGCCGTTGGCCTTGGCGTAGGCGAGGAATTCCGCTCGTGTGGCGCCGGATGCCTCAGTGATGAGGATCAGCTTTTCGCCCTTGCGCGCGTCGGGCACCGTGGCGACCGCCGACAGCGAGCCCTTCCACAATTCGCCGGCCAGCGCTTCGACAGCGGCGAGCGAGATCATCTCGCCGCCGATCTTGGCGAAGCGCTTGGCGCGGCCGCGAATGGTGATGAAGCCGCCTTCGTCGATAGCGACGACGTCGCCCGTATCATGCCAGCCGTCCTCCAGCGGTTCGAGCACGCCGGGCTTCTCGGCCCGGAGATAACCGGCCATGACATTGGGGCCGCGCACGAACAGCCGGCCGCCTTCGTCGACGCCGGGGACCGGATCGAGGCGGTATTCCATGCCGGGCATGATCTTGCCGACGGTTCCGGAGCGATTGTACATCGGCGTGTTGATGGAGATCACCGGCGCCGTCTCGGTGACGCCGTAGCCCTCGAGGATGCGTAGGCCGAACTTCTCCATATAGGTCATGCGCGTCGCTGTCTTGACCGGTTCCGCGCCGGCAAAGCAATAGCGTATCGAGCGGAAGTCGTAGGGGTGAGCGGTGCGCGCATAGCCGGAGAGGAAGGTGTCGGTGCCGAAGATGATCGTCGCGTTCGAGCCGTAGATCAGTTCCGGCACGAGGCGGTAGTGCAGCGGCGAGGGGTAGAAATAGACCGGCACGCCGGAGATCAACGGCAGCACCGTGCCCGCGGTCATGCCGAAGGAGTGGAAGATCGGCAGCACGTTGAACACCTTGTCGCCCGAATGGAAGTCGATACGCGACGCCGCCTGGGCGGCGTTGGCCAGGATGTTGCGGTGGCTCAGAACGACGCCCTTCGGCGTGCCTTCCGAACCCGAGGTGAACAAGATCACCGCCGCATCGCCGGGCTTGCGTTTCGCGCGCGGCGTCGACTTGCGCAGCAAGCCGAGCAGCTTATCCTTGAGACTGATGGTCTTTCTGAGATCGTCGAGCCACACGATGTCGACCGAGCGACCGAGTTCCTCGACCACGGCGCCGAGCTTTGCCTGTTCGACGAACGCGCGGGACGTCAGCACGGTGCGGACTTCGGCGGCCTTGCAGGCGGACAGAATATTGGCAGCACCTGCGGTGAAGTTCATCATCGCCGGAACCTTGCCGGCGGACATGACGCCGAGCAGCGTCGCGCAAGAGCCGTTGGCGTTGGGCAGCATGATGCCCAGCGTCTGCTGGTCGGCATAAAGGTTCTGGAACTTCTCACCAAGCACGGCGGCAGCCGTGAGCAGCTTGCTGTAGCTGAGAGAACCGGTGACCGGATCCTGAACTGCGAGCTGTTTCATGCCGCGTTCGTTCGCCGTCTCGATGATCTTTTCCAGTACGGTCTTGTCGATGTCCTGGGTGCGGAAAACGAGATCCGACATCACCTGGTAGAGCGCGGAACCCGCCGCGGCGCGGCGCTTGCGGCCCTTCAGCTCTTGCGGCACCTCGAGCTTGACCGGTTCCAGAATGGTCACCTTGACCTTCGGGAACAGTCGGCGGCGCACATGCTGCGAGCTCAACCGCGAGAAGTAGGTCTTCTCCAGCCCGTCGATGCGCACCGGCACAACCATCGAGCCGGTCTTGTCGGCAACCATGGCGGCGCCGTCATAGACCTTCATCAGGCCGCCGGTCACGGTGATGCGTCCCTCCGGGAAGATCACCAGCGGGTCGCCGCCCTGCACGATCTTGATCAGCGTGCGGGTCGACATCGGCTTGGCCGGGTTGAGCGGCAAAGCGCGGGCAAGTTTCATGAACGGCTTCATCCACCAAGCCTGGGCAATGGTGTAGTCGATGGCGAAGACCGGCTCCTCATCGGTCAGCGTCAAGGCGAGCGGACCGTCGAGAAAGCTGACATGGTTAAGCGCCAGGATCGGTGCCTTGCCGGCCGCCTTGAGGTTTTCCATGCCCTCGACTTCGAGGCGCAGGAAAGCGCGGAACAGGATGGAGACGAAGTCACGGAAGGGGTTCGTCGGCAAATATTTCAGCATCAGCCAGGCGGCAATCGCATTGGCCGCGGCGAGGCCGAACAGGATGCCGCCGGTCGAGACCTTTGTCTGGATCAGGGCCATGATGATGCCGCCGCCAGTCATGAAGCCGGCATTGACGATACTGACGGCGGCGACAACCCGGGCGCGCCGCGCTTCGGGCGACCAGGCCTGCACGGCGGCGAAGGTCGGCACCACCAGGAAAGCGGCTGCAATGGCCATGCCGGCGAGGTCGATGGCGACGCGGACCGTGTTTGGGCCGGCGAAGAATGCGCCAAGGGTTTCCGCCTGGGGCGACGGCGTCATGCCGGAGATGGTCCAGGCGAGATGCAGGCCGAACAGGGCGAGCAGCGCCGTGCCGACCGGTGCCGGCAACAGCACGATGCGGCCCTGCGACATCCAGGCGGCGATGGCCGAACCGATGGCGATCGAGACGGCGAACACGGCGAGGTAGACGGTGACGGCCATTTCGTTGCCGCCGAGCGAATCCTTGATCAGCACCGGCAGGAGCGAGAGCACGATGGCGCCGATCAGCCAAAACCACGACGTCATCAGGCCGGCGCGCCAGATGCGCGTGTCGGTGCGCAATTCGGCGACCTGGCGCCAGGTCGAGCGGAAGATGTTCTTGTCGATGACAAGGTCGGGCGCCGCCGAACCGGTCGACGGGATGTAGCGGCTGACGAGCCAGCAACCGACGGCGAGCGCCATCATGATCGGTCCGAACACCGCGACGCCGATGCCATCGGCGGAAACGACGCCGCCGGCTATGGTGCCGCCGAGAATCGCGGCAAACGTAGCTGACTCGATCCAGGCGTTGGCCTTGGGCAGTTCCTTGCGTTCGAGGTGATCGGGCAGGATGCCGTATTTGATCGGTCCGAACAGCGCCGAGATAACGCCGAACATCAACAGCGCCGTCATCAGCACGGGAATGGACGACAGGGCGATGCCGACGACGGAGACACCCGCCGCGGCGATCTCGGCGAATTTCAGACGCTTGGCTATGAGAGCCTTGTCGAAGCGGTCGGCGAACTCGCCGCCGAGCGCCGACAGGAGCAGGAAGGGGGCCATGAAGACGGCGCCCGCCAAGGTGACAAGTGATGCCGCCTGGTCCGCCGCCAGCGTGAACAGAATAAGGAACACCAGCGTGTTCTTGAGGAAATTATCGTTGAAGGCGGACAGGAACTGCGTCCAGAACAAGGGCGCAAAGCGCCTGGATGTCATCAGATGAGCTGTCGGACGATTGATCGGGGCGATTTCCATAGCGGCGACTTCCATTGGGCAAGACCGATTAAAATCCTGGCTGGATTGATCAGCGGTCTTGCGCGTTGAGCCTTGTTTAGCGGGAACCCGGTTACACTTCGTTACTGCGGCTGACTTCCATCAGCAACTTCTCGGTCTTGGCGTCTTCCAGCCGGTTGATGAAGCGGCTTGCCTCTTCCGAGTCGCGCAGCGTCTTGGTGATGGTGATCGAGGTGTGCACGAGCATGATGGCGGCCATCGCATAAAACCCCTTGGCGGCGAAGCTCGCCTCCATGAAGTAGATGCCGCCGGCCATCATCGTGGCGGCAACGGCGAAACTGGCCATGGTGAAGGTCTTCCAGGCGCTTGAGTCCTTGGGGGAATAGGTGTTCGGGGTCATCGATATGGTCCTTTCGTTTCAAGGTTAGGTTGGTTGGGCGTGGGTCTGTTTCAGGCTGGATACAATCAGGCCGGATACAATCAGACTGGATAACAATCAGGCCGGGTACGATCAGGCCGGCTTGGTCATGGTCTTCGTGAGCCGTTCGAGCACGGCGTCGGCGCTGCTTCTCAGCGGCGCGCCGCAGCCGGCGGCCGCAAGCTTCTCTGAGACCGCGGCAGGATCGCCCGACTGTTCCATCTCGGCCATGGCGGCCGCGGTGGCGTCGATCTGCTTTTGCCTGGTGCGCAGGCGCAGCAGCGTCTCCTCGGCGTCCCTGAGCGCCGACAGGCTGGAGCCGGGCGCGCTTTCTCGCAGGCGCTGGGTCGAGTCGACCGCGGCAACGATGCGCTGGCCGCGCTGCAATTCGCGCAGGCGCATTTCGGAGACGCGGATAATCCGCTTGAGACGCTCGATCTCGGCGCCGAAGCTTTTCTGCGCCTCGGCGGAGGCGTCGCGTTCGGCTTCCAGCATGGCGATGGTTTCGGCGGCTTCGCGGGCCAGTTCATTCTGTCCCTGCTCGATCGCGGCGATCGTGCGCTTCTCCAAATCGTCGATGCGGAGGACAAGCTTCTTGTACTGCGCGACTTCCTGTTCATTCTGGGCGATGGCAATTGCAACCGCCCGGCGGGCGGCCGCGATAGCGTCGGCGCAATCGCGGATCTGCTGGCGCAGGATTATCAGCGCGTTGCGGTCGACGACCGCCTCGGCGGCTTCGTAGCTTCGGCCGCGAACGAGAGCAAAAAACTGTTTCAACATTTCCGTTTCTCCTCTATGAACGTTGTTCATGAGGCAAAGTAGCACATTGTGAACGGCGTTCAAGGAGAAAATGAACGGTGTTCATGCTTGCGCATAAGAGAAGGTTAATGACCGCAAAACGGGACGCCAAACGCGAGGACCTCAAAGGCAGGCTGATCGAGGCCGCGCAAGCGCGCATCCAGTCCTCGGGGCTCGCCGGTCTGCGTGCGCGCGACATCACGGCCGATGCCGGCTGCGCGCTGGGCGCGCTCTACACCGCCTTCGCCGACCTGGACGAGCTCATCCTGCATGTCAATTCGATCACGCTGGCAAGACTTGGGGCGGCGTTGGAACAAGAGGCGACCGCCGCCGCCGAGCCAAGGGCCAAGCTGAAGGCACTGGCCAAGGCCTATCTCGGCTTCGCCCGCGGCAATCGCATGGCGTGGAAGGCGCTGTTCGAGCATCGCATGGCGCCAGGCGTGGCGGTGCCCGGATGGCATCTGGCCGAACATGCCGTGCTGATCCAGCATCTGGTCGAGCCGCTGGCCCAGCTGCTCCCGGCGGCGGCAACGCCGGAGCTTTTGGCCCGCGCGCGCACGCTGTTCTCCGCCGTGCATGGGATCGTCACCATCTCGCTCGAAGACCGTTTCATTGGCCTGGCGTCCACCGATCTCGAAAGTGAGCTGCTGGGTTTCGTCGACACGCTGGTAAGCGGGCTGAAGGCGGAAAGAGAATGAGCTGCTGCGATCGGCTCTTGCTTCACGGCACTCTGCCCTTATGAAGATCGTGGCGGGGACTGGCCGGTTGATCCAGGCCGGCTGAGACTGTTGGGGATATCCGGTGACAATCGATCAGAACCGTCGGTTTCGACCCGAAATACAGGGGCTGCGCGGCTTGGCGGTCGCGCTTGTCGTGGTCTATCACATATGGCCGGATGTGCTGCCTGGCGGATATGTCGGCGTCGACGTCTTTTTCGTCATCTCGGGCTATCTGATCACGGGCCTGCTGGCGCAGATGGCGCTGCGCGGCGGCCGGATTTCACTGATCGAATTCTACTCGCGACGGGTGCGACGGTTGTTGCCGGCAGCAACCCTGGTGCTGCTGGTGGCATTGCTGGGCACGCTGCTTTTCATCTCAAAGGCGCGCTGGGAGGAAATAGGCAACCAGATCGTGGCGAGCGCTCTTTATGTCGAGAACTGGCGGCTGGCCTCGATTGCGGTCAGCTATCTCGAGGCCGACACCTTGCCGAGCCCGGTGCAACACTACTGGTCGCTTTCCATCGAAGAGCAGTTCTACATCGCCTGGCCGTTGGTGATGATCGGCGTGATCTGGCTGGCGCGCCGCCGTGACCTTCCGCTGAGGGCCTGCTTGATCGGGGCGTTGTCGCTCATTTTCGCGGCATCACTTGTTGCCTCTGTCGTTTTGACGGCGACGGATCCGGCCCAGGCCTATTTCGTCAGCCATACCCGCCTGTGGGAATTGGCGCTGGGTGGTCTGCTGGTGCTGACCGAACACCAGTTTCGACTGGCGGCACTCACTAGACAGTGGCTGGCGATCGCCGGCATCCTGGGCATCGTTGCGTCCGCCTTGCTGTTTTCCGCTGCAACTCCATTTCCCGGCGTCAGTGCGTTGTTGCCGACCTTGGCCACAGTGCTGGTCATCCTGGCTGGCGAGGTTGAAGTCGGCCGGTTTCGTGGGCTCGATTCGTTGCCACTTCGTTTCATCGGCGATCGCTCCTACTCGGTCTATCTATGGCATTGGCCGCTGATCACCATCTCCCAGGCGCAGGGTCATTCGCTGACCCTTGCCGGCGGTTTCGGCCTGATTGCGGCGACCCTGCTTCTATCGGATCTGTCCTATCGATATGTTGAGCAGCGCTACCGGCAAGCTCGGGGCGGCGCCTGGTGGAAGCCGCTGGGATACGGCACCGCGGCGGTTCTCACATGCGTGGCCGCATCCGGCAGCCTGCTGCTCTTTCTGAAGACCGAACGCATCGACACCGCGCTGATCGGCACGCCTTCCTACCCTGGGCCCGCCGCTCTCGTCTCCGGCGCCGTGGTCCCGGACGGTGTGAACCTTCTGCCGCCGCTGGCCCGGCTGAGGCGGGACGTGCCGGTCGTGTATGCAAGGAAGTGCCACCAGGAGGAAAGCTCGGAGCCCAAACGATGCTCTCTAGGCGATCCCACGGGTGCGAAAACAATGGTTCTGGTGGGAGATTCTCATGCAGCCCAGTGGGTGCCGGCACTGGACAAGATCGCAAAGGACCGCAACTTCAAACTGGTTACCTTTACAAAATCCGCCTGCCCATTCACCCGCGTGGCCATCACGGCGGATGGCAAACCCAACGTCTTATGCGCGCAGTGGCACGAAAAGGTGCTGGCCGAGATCCTAAAGCTGAAACCGGATCTGATCTTCACCAGCCAGTCCAATTACGGAGCGGTTCAGCAAGACGTGATGATCGAGGGGCTGCGAAGTCTCTGGGGCGGGCTGACGGACGCCGGCTCGCAAATCGTTGCCATCCGCAACACGCCCTATATGAAATTCGACCCGGGCGAATGCCTGAGTTCGACCCCAACGAAATGCGTCACCAAACTGAGCGATATTGAGCGGAGCAACGTGTTGGCGCTGGCCGCGGAAGGACAGAAAAATGTGCGCGCCATCGATATGCTCGATGCCATTTGCGGGCCGCAACTATGCCCGGCAGTTGTCGGCAACATCATCGTCTGGCGGGACAGTCATCATCTGACCGCCAGCTACTCGCTTGCCCTGGCGCCCTATCTCGCAGCGAAGGCGGGGCTTTGACGAGACGTCTCGGAACTTAGATGTGTCGACAGGCAGGAAAATTCCGCTGGTGGAGCTGAGGAGGATCGAACTCCTGACCTCGTCATTGCGAACGACGCGCTCTCCCAGCTGAGCTACAGCCCCGTCCAGCGGATGGCGCATTTATCGAAGGCTGCGGTTTCCTGTCAAGGCGGGGTTTTGCCGAAATCCCTTGTGCCCGATGCTTGTAGGCGACCGGCCCTTGCCGGTTTCGCGCTCAATGGCTACATGTCGGCAACAATCGGAGACCGGCATGCTAGCCCTCATTCAAACAATCGTCATGGCGCTGGACCTGTACTGG
Source organism: Mesorhizobium sp. P170090 (assembly GCF_057786115.1). NCBI lineage: Bacteria > Pseudomonadati > Pseudomonadota > Alphaproteobacteria > Hyphomicrobiales > Phyllobacteriaceae > Mesorhizobium > Mesorhizobium sp. P170090. The sequence continues at coordinate 527,713 of NZ_JBYNWH010000001.1, read as the reverse complement.
TGGGTCATCATCGCCTCGGCGATCTTTTCCTGGCTCTATGCGTTCAACGTCGTCAACTCGCGCAATCAGTTCGTCGGCAGCATCGGCAACATGCTCTACCGGCTGACCGAGCCGGCGCTGCGTCCAATCCGTCGGTTCATGCCCGACCTTGGCGGCGTCGACATCTCGCCGATCATCCTGCTTCTGCTCCTGTTCTTCCTCAGGCAGCTCATTCTCACCACGATAGCGCCGCTGGTCCTGTGAACCCGACGATGGCATGAACGCGCCATTCCGCTTGCGCGCTGACGGCATCGACCTGTTTATCCGGCTGACGCCGAAGTCTTCGGTGGACAGGCTCGAAGGCGCCGAGGTATCGGCCGACGGGCGCAGCCATTTGAAGGCGCGCGTGCGCGCCGTGCCGGAGAATGGCGCGGCCAATGCGGCGCTGGAACGGCTGGTGGCCACGGCGCTGGGCGTTCCGGCATCGGTCGTGTCGGTCATTGCAGGCGGCACGGCGCGGCTGAAGACGGTGCGTGTGGTTGGCGAACCATCGACGCTGGTGAAGAGCATCGAGGCACTGGCCGCCGAATAATCCTCAGTCCCCCAGCGGCAGCTTCGGATCGTCGACCTTCAGCGTGTTCACGCTCTGCTTGATGCGGCGCAGGTTTTCGAGAACCCTGGGTCCGCGCGTCTCGGCCACGGAGGTGACGATCATGTCGACGATCGACAGCAGAGCATAGCGCGACGAGGTCGGCTTGTAGATGTTGCCGTCCTCCAGCGACTGGAACTGGATGACGGTATCGGCGGCCTTGGCGAGCGCTGATTCCGGCGGGGTTACGGCGATGGTGGTGGCGCCATATTGCTGGGCGACCTGCACGGCGTCGATGACCGATCGCGCATAGCCGGACACCGAGAACGCGATCAACGTCGTCTCCGATGTGGCGACCGCGGCATACATGCGCTGCAACTGCCCGTCGATCTGCGCCAGCACCGGCACGCCCAGCCTAAACAGCCGGTTCTGCATCTCGGTCGCCATCATCGAGGAAATGCCACCGGAGCCGATGCACAGCACATTGCCCGAACTGACGATGCGCGCGGCCACGCCCACCAGCGTCTTCATGTCGAGGTTTTCGCTGGCGCGCTGGATGGCGGCGATTGCCGCTTCGGTGATGGCCGACGCAATGCGCTGCTCGCGCGCGTCCCGGTTCAGCGGTTCGGGCGATAAATACTGGCCGCCAATAGCGATCGCCTGCGCCAGGTAGAATTTGAAATCGCGCAGACCCTCGCAGCCGAGATTGCGGCAGAAACGGGTGACCGTCGGCTCGCTGACGCCGACGCGCGCGGCAATCTCGGAGATTGCCGCCTTGGAGGCGAAGTCGAGATCGGTCAGCACGAGGCCGGCCAGGCGGCGGTCCGATTTGGTGCCGTCCTGCGACATCAGCTGCAGGCGCGTGATGATGTCGGCCGGCGTTTTCATTTCTGGGTTGTCGTCTTCATAGCGCTGCCTTCATAGCGGCAGGCCTGTTGCCGTGTCGAACAGATGAATGTTGCCCGGCGCGACGGAGACCGGCAGCATTTCGCCGGGCTTGACCTGAACCCGGTCGCGGAATACGGCGCGCACCGTGTCAGCGCCGATGGCGCCATAGACATGGGTTTCCGAGCCGGTCGGCTCGACGACATCGACCTTGATCGCCATCGCGTCGACAGCCTCGCCGATGACGAAGTGTTCGGGCCGTATGCCGGCCTCGACCGTGCTGCCAGCCGGCACCGTCTTGCTGCCGAGCGCCAGTCGCCCTCCGCCGGCCGATTCGAACCAGCTTTTCTCGGGCGTCGTCTTCAGGGCGCCGGAGACAAAACTCATCGACGGCGAGCCGATGAAGGAGGCGACGAATTTGTTGGCGGGACGGTCGTAGAGTTCCAGCGGTGCGCCGACCTGCTGGATCTTGCCGTGGTCCATCACCACGATGCGGTCGGCCATGGTCATGGCCTCGATCTGGTCGTGGGTGACGTAGACGATGGTCGATTTCAGCCGCTGGTGCAGCGCCTTGATCTCGGTGCGCATCTGCACGCGCAATTGCGCGTCGAGATTGCTGAGCGGTTCGTCGAACAGGAACACCGAGGGTTCGCGCACGATGGCGCGGCCCATGGCGACGCGCTGGCGCTGGCCGCCCGACAGTTCCCGGGGATAGCGGTCGAGATAGGAGAACAGGTTGAGGACGCCGGACGCCTTTTTCACCTTGTCGTCGATTGCCGTGCGGCTTTCGCCGCGAATCTTGGGACCAAAGCCGATATTGTCGGCCGCTTTCAGGTGCGGAAACAGAGCATAGGACTGGAAGACCATCGCGATGTTACGCTGTTGCGGCGGCAAATCGTTGGCGCGCACGCCGCCGATCAAGAGGTCGCCTGAGGTGATCGGCTCCAGCCCGGCCAGCATGCGCAGCAAGGTCGACTTGCCGCAGCCGGAAGGGCCGACCAGCACGACGAACTCGCCGCTCTTGATGTCGAGGCTGATGTTTTCGAGGATCTTATGGCGTCCGAAAGATTTCGACAGGTCGCGGAACTCGACATCGGTCATCGTCAGGCTCCCAATATGTCGTCGATGAAGGGCAGGAAGCCGGCGGTCAGTCCGGCGTCGACCGGCACCACCGCGCCGGTTATCCCCGATGCGCGATCCGAAACAAGGAAGGCCACCGCTTCGGCCACTTCCGTGGCGTCGACGATGCGGCCGAGCGGATAGAGCCGCTTGAGCTTGCCGAGAACATCCGGGTTCTTGGCCAGCCGATGGTCCCATGCGGCGGTGCGGATCGAGCCGGGGCAGACGACATTGGCGCGCAGCCCGTTGCGGCCGAGTTCCACAGCGATCGCTTTGGCATAGGCATTGATGCCGGCCTTGGCCGCGGCATAGGCCGGGTTGCCGAAGTGGGCGATGGCGTTGACGGAAGAGATGAAGACGACGCTGCCCGAACCACGCGCGGCCATCGCCTTGATCAGTGGATCGGCGAACAGCATCACCCCGGTCAGATTGAGGTCGAGCTCGTGCTCAATCTTATCGGGTGTCAATGCGGCAAGCGTCTCTGCGCGCGTCCAGCCGGCATTGTTGATCAGGATGTCGGGCACGCCGTCTTTCCCGAGGATCGCCGTGATCGCGGCATCGGTGGAGATCCGGTCGAGAAGGTCGAAGACGTGGCCCGACGCCAGATGCGGACTGCCGAGCTGGTCTTGCGACTGGTCGCAGCCGACGACGCGCGCGCCTCGTTCGGCCAGCAGCGCCACAATAGCCGAGCCGAGCCCGCCGCCGGCGCCGGTCACCAGCACGGTCTTGCCCGCGAATTCGGCCGTTGAAACCACCCTGCGCGCCTCCCTGGGATCCACGATAGTCGGAAAACGCTATTTTAGGAAATGTAATTAAGCAACAGGATAATCCGCTTGCACGGCGTAAAATGAAGGATAATGTAGGAAAGTCACATAAAGTCTTGGCCGCCTGAAAGCCGCAAGAGCGCAGGCGCCATCAAATGGGAGAGATCGAATGAAGCTTGCAAAATGGACTGTCGGCCTGATGGCCGGAATGAGCCTGCTCGCCCTGGCCGCGCAGGCAGATGCCGGCGAGGTGCGCGTAACCGTCGCCGAATACAGCGCCAAGACCGGCCCGTATTTCGAAGCGGTGAAAAAGGAATTCGAGGCAGCCAACCCGGGTATCACCGTCAAGTTCGAAGTTGTGCCGTGGGACGTGCTGCTGCAGAAGCTGACCACCGACATCACGGCCGGCACCAATGCCGACCTGTCGATCATCGGCACCCGCTGGCTGATCGATTTCGTCCAGCAGGATGTCGCCGAGCCGCTCGACGGCTATATCAAGCCGGAGTTCAAGGACCGCTTCATCGACACCTTCCTGTCGCCCTCGATCATGGAGGGCAAGACCTACGGCCTGCCGATCGCGGCCTCGGCGCGCGCCATGTACTACAACAAGGAATTGTTCGAGAAGGCCGGAATCGCCAACCCGCCGGCAACCTGGACCGAGCTGCAGGAGGATGCGCGCAAGATCAAGGCACTGGGCACCGGATCCTTCGGCTTCGGCCTGCAGGGCAAGGAGATCGAGACCGACGTCTATTACTATTATGCGATGTGGTCGCAAGGCACCGAGATCCTCAACAAGGATGGCACGTCGGGCCTCGGCACGCCCGGCGCGCTCGAAGCCGCCAAGCTCTACAAGTCGATGATCGACGAAGGCCTGACGGAACCCGGCGTCACCTCCAACAACCGCGAGGACGTCCAGAACCTGTTCAAGCAGGGCAAGGTCGGCATGATGATCACCGCGCCCTTCCTGTCCAACCAGATCAAGGACGAGGCGCCGAACCTGAAATATGGCGTGGCCGCTATCCCCGCCGGACCGACCGGCGCGCGCGGCACGTACGGCGTCACCGATTCCATCATCATGTTCAAGAATTCCAAGAACAAGGATGAGGCCTGGAAGCTGCTCGACTTCCTGTTCACCACTGAACAGCGCGCCAAGTTCACGCAAGGGGAAGGCTTCCTGCCGGTGAACAAGGAAGAGGCCAAGATGGACTACTACGTCAACAATGCCGATCTGGCAGCGTTCACCGCGCTGCTGCCTGACGCCCGCTTTGCGCCGATCATCCCGGGCTGGGAAGAAGTCGCCCAGATCACGTCGGATGCGATGCAGAAGATCTATCTTGGCGGCGACCCCGAGGCAGGCTTGAAGGAAGCGGCTGCCAAGGCCAACGCCGTGATCAAGAAATAGGGCGTATCTCCCTGCGCCCGGCGCGCCCCTGAGATCGGGCGCGCCACACTTTCCTCTCCCTCCGGAGGGGGAGAGGTGGCTCGGCGAAGCCGAGACGGAGTGGGGGAACCACCTGGCAACCGCCGCGACGGACATAGGAAGGGCAATAGGGGCAAACATCACCTCGCCTTGCGCCCCAAGGGTCGACATCCACTCCGTCGACCCCCACTCCGTCGACCCCCACTCCGTCGAGCTTCGCTCGACACCTCTCCCCCGATCAACGGGGGAGAGGAAGGGCTCCCTTCCGCAACCGCTGCGGAGGATGGGCAGGCAGGTGAGGGGCAGCGCAAACGTCCGCAGGAGATTCAAACCCTGAAGCGCTGCCTTAGACCGATATGCGAGATTGATCCGAGCTGGCGCGCCAGCGCCACTTATGTCCAACACGGTACGAATCCGGCCGATGCAAAATCGTTACCTGCCCTATTTATTGACCTTGCCCAGCCTGTTTCTGGCCGCGGTCGTCATCTTCTGGCCGGTCTGGGACCTGATCCAGATATCGACGCATGATGTCAGCCGTTTTGGGCAGCTGCGCGACTTCAACGATTTCGCCAATTATTCCGCCTTCCTCGCCGATCCCGATTTCCTGGCGGCACTCTGGCGCACCGGCCTGTGGACCGTGCTGGTGGTCGGCGGCGCGCTGCTGTTGTCCGTCCCCGTGGCGATGATCCTCAACACCGATTTCTACGGCCGCGGCATTGCCCGCGTCATCATCATGCTGCCCTGGGCGGTGTCGCTGACGATGACGGCGGTGGTCTGGCGCTGGGCGCTCAACGGCGAAAGCGGGATGCTGAACTCGGCGCTGATCGGGCTTGGCCTGATACATGAAAACATCCAGTGGCTGGCGCGCGCCGAGACCGCCTTTCCGATGCAGGTGCTGATCGGCATATTGGTGACGGTGCCGTTCACCACCACGATCTTCCTCGGCGGCCTGTCGTCGATCCCCGACGACCTCTACGAGGCGGCCGCCCTGGAAGGGGCGACGCCGCTGCAGCAGTTCCGCGAGATCACCTTTCCGCTGCTGAAGCCGTTCATCAACATCGCCATCGTCCTCAACACCATCTACGTCTTCAATTCCTTCCCGATCATCTGGGTGATGACGCAGGGCGGGCCGGCCAACTCGACCGACATATTGGTCACCCATCTCTACAAGCTGGCCTTCCGCATCGGCAAGCTGGGCGAAGCATCGGCGGTGTCGCTGCTGATGTTCGCCATCCTTTTGATCTTCACCATGATCTATGTGCGGCTTGCCATGCGGGAGCAGCGCACATGACGCCCAAGCTGAAGCGTACGATCATCGCATGGCTGCTGCTTTCGCCGCTGCTCGTGGTGACCATCTTCCCCTTCGCGGTAATGTTTTTGACCGCGGTCAAACCGCGGCAGGAGGTGCTGTCGCCGACCTGGTGGCCAAGCGAATTCCACTGGTCGAATTTTGCCGACATGTGGGTGGCGACGGGATTCGGCCAGGCGTTAGCCAATTCGCTCTATGTCTCGGTTATCGCCACCGTCGGCGCCATCCTGATCTCGGTGCCGGCCGCCTATGCCATGTCGCGGTTTCGCTTTGCCGGCTATGGCGCCTTCCGCCAGTTCCTGCTGATCTCGCAGATGATCTCGCCGATCGTGCTGGTGCTCGGCCTGTTCCGGCTGATGGCGGCCTGGGGTCTGATCGAATCCACGACCGCGCTCGGCGTCATCTACATGGCTTTCAACGTCGCCTTCACCGTGTGGATGCTGCAAAGCTATTTCGACACCATCCCGCGCGATCTCGAGGAAGCAGCGTGGATGGAAGGCGCCGGCCGCTGGCTGACCTTGCGAAAAGTGTTTCTGCCGCTTTGCCTGCCGGCAATCGCGGTGACCGCCATCTTCACCTTCATCAACGCATGGAATGAGTTCGTCGTTGCGCTCACAATGCTGCGCAGCCAGGAAAGTTACACGCTGCCGATCCAGGTGTTCTCGCTGGTCGCCGGCCGCTACACGATCGAATGGCACCATGTAATGGCGGCGACGCTGCTGGCGACGCTGCCGGTGGCAATCCTGTTCATCTGGCTGCAGCGCTATCTCGTCCGCGGGCTGGCGCTCGGGGCCGTAAAATAGCAATTCCAGGAAAAGTGTGGAGCGGTTTTCCGTCCGGAATTGCGAAAAACAAATAGCCGTACGGAGTTTTCATGCGCATCTTCACCGCCTCGCTGGCGACCGAAACCAACACCTTCTCGCCGGTGCCGACCGACCGGGCGTCGTTCGAGATGGCGTTCTATGCCGGGCCGGGCAAGCATCCTGATACACCGACCTTGTGCTCCTCGCCGATGGTCGCGCTGCGCCGGCGTGCGGCTGCCGAAGGGCTGACCGTCATCGAAGGCACCGCCACCTGGGCGGAGCCGGGCGGGCTGGTGCAGCGGCAGACCTATGAGGCGTTGCGTGACGAGATTCTCGGCCAGTTGAAGGCAGCCTTGCCGGTCGACGCCGTCATCCTCGGCCTGCACGGCGCCATGGTGGCGCAAGGCTATGACGATTGCGAAGGCGATCTGCTGGAACGGGTTCGCGCAATCGTCGGGCCCGACGTGGTGATCGCGGTCGAGCTCGACCCGCACAGTCATCTGACCCCAAAGCGCGTCGCGGCATGCAATGTCATGGCCTATTTCCTCGAATTCCCGCACACCGACTTCTATGAGCGCGGCGAACATGTCGTCGAGCTTGGATTGGCGGCGGCGCGCGACGAGATCAGGCCGGTGATCTCGACCTTCGACTGCCGCATGATCCAGGTGCTGCCGACCAGCCGCGAGCCGATGCGCTCCTTCGTCGACCGCATCAAGGCGCTGCACGGCAAGGACGGCGTGCTGTCGGTCTCGGTCATCCATGGCTTCATGGCGGCGGACGTGCCCGAAATGGGCACGCGCATCCTGGTCGTCACTGACAATGACAAGGCCAAGGGCGATGCGCTGGCGGAGAGGCTAGGGCACGAGCTTTACGCCATCCGCGAAAGGACGGCGATGACGATGCTGAACACCGAGGACGGCATCGCGCGGGCACTGGCCGTGCGCAAGGAAAATCCCGGCAAGCCGGTTGTGATTGCCGACATCTGGGACAATCCCGGCGGTGGCGTCGCCGGCGACGGTACGGTCGTGCTGCGCGCCATGCTGGAACAGGGCGTGGACAATTTTGGCGTGGCGACGATCTGGGACCCGATCGCTGTCACCTTTTGCCAGGCGGCAGGCGAAGGCGCCGTCATCGACCTGCGCTTCGGCGGCAAGGCCGGGCCGCTGGCCGGCGAACCGATCGATGCGCGCGTCAAGGTGTTGAAAGCCGTCCCCGAGGGCTGGCAGAGCTTCGGGCCGAGCCGGGTGACGCTCGGACCGACGGCGCTGGTGCGGCTCGAAGGCACCGAAATCGACATCATCCTCAACACCAACCGCACGCAGACCTTCGAGCCGGATGTCTTCTCCAACATCGGTGTCGATCCGTTGTCGAAGGACATATTGCTGATCAAGTCAACCAACCATTTCTACGCCGGCTTTGAACCGATCGCGGCGGAGATCATCTATGTCTCGGCGCCGAGCTCGTATCCGAGCAATCCGGCGGTGACGGATTACAGGAAGCTGACGCGGCCGGTGTGGCCACGGGTGGCGGATCCTTGGCGCTGGTGATCTCCCCCTCGAGGGGGGAGATAAGGCGGCGCTATAGCAATCCCCGCTTCACCATCATCGCTTCCGGCGAAGGCATCTTGCCGCGGAACGCCGTGTACAGCTCCTCCGGATCCTTCGACCCGCCAGCGGCATAGATATTCTTCCGAAGCCGTTCCGCCAGCGCCGGGTTGAAGGGATCGCCGGTCTCCTCGAAGGCGGCGAAGGCGTCGGCGTCGAGCACTTCCGACCACATGTAGGAATAGTAGCCGGCTGAATAACCGTCGCCGGAGAAGATATGGCCGAAATGCGGGGTGCGATGACGCATGGCGATGGTGTCGGGCATATCAAGCTTTTCCAGCGTTTCGGCTTCGAAACGCAGCGGTTCCGCCGGCGCATCCGGCCGCGCGTGATACGCCATGTCGATCAGCGCCGACGCTGTGAACTCGACCGTGGCGAAACCGGCGCCGAACGTGCGGGCGGCCAGCATCTTGTCGAGCAGCGACTTCGGCATCGGCTTGCCGGTCTTAACATGCAGCGCATGCTTTTCCAGCACTGCGGGCACCGTCAGCCAGTGCTCGTAGAGCTGCGAAGGCAGTTCGACGAAATCGCGGGAAACCGAGGTGCCCGCCACCGACGGCCAGGTGACGTCGGTCAGCATGCCGTGCAAAGCATGGCCGAACTCGTGGAACAGGGTCTTGGCCTCATCGACCGACAACAGCGCTGCTTCCCCGGCCGGCGGCTTGGCGAAGTTCATGATATTGTAGATCACCGGCTTGGAGCCATCGCCAAGCTTGTAGCCCGACTTCAGCGCGCTCATCCACGCGCCGGAGCGCTTCGAGGACCGGGCGAAATAGTCGGCGAGGAACAGGCCGCGCTCGCTGCCATCGGCGTTCTTCACCACGAAGACGCGCGCGTCGGGATGCCAGGCGGCGATGCCCTTCTTCTCCTCGAAAGTGATGCCGAACAGTTTTGTGGCGACGTCGAAGCAGGCGTCGATGATGCGGTCGAGTTGCAGATAGGGTTTCAGTTCCGCCTCGTCGAAGGCGAATTTTTCGGCGCGCAATTTCTCCTGGTAGAAGCGCCAGTCCCAGGCGGCGAATTTTTCGTTGCTGCCTGCCTTGGTCGCCAGCCGCTCCAGCTCCTTCTGGTCGGCGGCGGCCTTCTCCAGCGCTTTCTCCCAGACCGGGTCGAGGAGGTCGTGCACCGCCTTCGGCGTCTTGGCCATGGTGTCGTCGAGTTTCAGCGCGGCGAACGAGGCATAGCCTAGCAGCCTGGCCTTTTCGGCGCGCAGTTTCAGCATGTCGCGCACCACTGCGGTGTTGTCGCTGGCGCCGCCATTCTGGCCGCGCATGGTGAAAGCGCGGAAGGCGCTCTCGCGCAGGTCGCGGCGTTCGGAGAAGGTCGTGAACGGCTCATAGATAGAGCGCGACAAGGTGACTGCGTAGCGGCCTTTCTGGCCGCGCGTCTCGGCGGCTTCGGCCATCGAACTCTTCACGAAGTCCGGCAGGCCCGCAAGATCAGCCTCGTCGAGGAAAAGCGCCCAGTCGCGCTCGTCGGCCAGCACGTTCTGGCCGAAGGTCGTGCCGAGCGAGGACAGCTCCTCGCTGATGTTGGCCAGCCGCTTCTTGCCGTCGGCGTCGAGTTTTGCGCCCGATCGCACAAAGCCTTTCCAGGTCTTCTCCAGCACCCGCAGCGTCTCGGCGTCGAGTTTGAGCGTCTCACGGCGCTGGTAGAGATCGTCGACGCGGGCAAACAATTTCTCGTTCATCGAGATCGCCGAGAAATGCCTCGACATTTTTGGCGAGATATCGCGCTCCAGCGCCTGGATCGCATCGTTGGTGTGGGCGCCGGCCCGGCACCAGAAGATCGACGAGACATGGTCGAGCGGCTCACCGGCGAGCTCGAGGGCTGCCAGCGTATTCTCGATGGTCGGCGCATCCTTGTTGCCGGCGATCGCATCGATTTCGGCCTCATGTGCCTTCAGCGCCGCGTCGAACACCGAGGAGAAATCGTCGTCGCCGATGCTGGCAAAATCCGGCAGGCCGAGCGGCCCTTGCCATTTGGTCAGCGGATGGGCGGCGAGATCGACGGTTTTCGTGGACGGCATGGGGGATCTTTCGATGATTGGCGGAGCTTGCTGACCGATGTAGGGCGATGACTGGCGCGGCGCAACAGCGCGGCCGTTCAAGCCCGCGTCAGAAGCCGTCGCAATTTTCCGCGATCGCCGCTTGCGAACTGGCGGTGATGCGGTTGCCGGTGACGGCGAACGTCTCCTGCATCAGCATGTCATTGTTGGGGAAATCATAGCAGGCGATGACAGTTGTGACGCCGGCCTCGCTCTTTTCGACGCGATGCCGGATTGCGGCTCCGGCGACCGCGCCCTTCCATTCGTCGATCGACGCGATGAACTCCTGCTTCGACTGTACGACGCCGAGATCGTCGAGCTTGATGCGGACATCGTCGGCGAGCAGGTCCGACAATTCGGTGCGATCGGCGACCAGCAGCGCCGAATACCAGCGGTCGATAATGGCGCCGTCATCGGAGCGGGCAGGGACGAGCGAAATCAGCAGCGCCGCTACGGCGAAAGCGATCGCAGGCCAAACCCGCATTCTTGCCTCCTCTTATTTGACCATGCCCTTATCCGAAAACCGGTTCCCACTTTTCGGGATCATGGGTCTACGTCAAATCCGGCCGCTCGAAGTCGCCGGTGTCCTTGTTCATCACCCAGAGCTCGCCGGTCGAGATGTCGAACCAGGCGCCATGCAGCGACAGCCGCCCCTTGCCTTCGAGGATGGAGACGCAAGGGAAGGTCCTGAGATTGGCGATCGAATAGCGGATGGAAATCCGCTCCAGCGCCGTCTGCCGTTCGGTTGCCGTCATGAACGTGCTGGACGAAACGGTTTCGGCCGCCGGCGCGATCAGGCTCATCCATTTGCCGATGAAGTCGCCGGGCGACAGCGGCGCCGAATTGGTGTCGAGCGCGGCGCGGATGCCGCCGCAGCGGCCATGGCCCATCACCACGATGTTTTTCACCTTCAGGCTCTGCACGGCGAATTCGAGCGCGGCCGAGGTCGAGTGGAACTCGCCGTCCGGTGCATAGGGCGGCACCAGATTGCCGACATTGCGCAGGACGAACAGTTCGCCCGGACCGGCGTCGAAGATCGCCTCGGGGGCAGAGCGGGAATCGCAGCAGGCAACGATCATGGTTTCGGGCGCCTGCCCCTCGCGGGCGAGCTCGCGATAGCGTCCGCTCTCGGTGAGATAGCGGCCATTCATGAAGTTGCGGTAGCCGGTCCAAAGATGTTCGGGGAGATGGGGCATGGGCTAGGGATGAAGCCTTTCGGGGTTAGCGACGGCAGCTCATTTCAAGTTAGAAAGGCTCTAACGGCAAATGCCCGTCGCGGGCAATGCCGAATTGCGGATGGCTTCGTCGCAAATCGCCATGCCGCACGCATGGCTCGCCGCTCGCCTCACGCCCAGATCGCCAGGGGAATGCCCAAACGGTCGGCAAGCGGCGGGTCGGGAAACGGCTTTGCCTCGCCGCCGGCAATGCGTCAGCATCATCGCTGCGGCGTCGAGGAAATCGTCGGCGGCAGCACCGCGTGGCGGCGGCTGGTCAAGGAAAGCTCTGGTATAGCCGTGCCGGCAGAGCAGTGCCTTGCGCTCTTCCATCCCGGCAGGATTGACTGCGCCCTTGATCTTCTTCGGCAGCGTCATCGGGTTCGCCGTTCAGCCGGCAGAAGGCCACTTCGGGGTGCGATTCGCAGACGCGGCGGCGCAGTTCCGGACGCACAATCAGCAGCGCGTCGATCTCGCGGATCTTGGCAAATATGCCGAAGGCCTGGATCGAGACGCCGCGTGGCGGATCGGAGGTCGCCTTGGCCACCTCGCTGGCGCGCCGATGCGCCTCATACCAGGCCTCGACCGTGGTGAAGTCGCTGATGTCGGCGTAGAGGGCCGCGCGGGACGGGATAGAGAAGACGCTGGATTGCCGTGCTCCGAGCATTGGCCGTACCAAGGTCTCCGGCCCGCGCCCGCCTCTTTGCGAGACGTCCGGCAGGCCGATCGGCATGTCGACGACCACTGTCGCATCGGCGGGCAAGGCGTCGAGCAGGGTCGCAAAGCTGGGAAAGACGCGGACTGACGGCGCGGCATCCAGATCGCGGCGGACGGCGATCCAGCCGGCCTTGCAGCCGTCGACGCCGACGACCAGGGTCGAGGTCACGCCCGGCGGTCCCGCCCCGGATGGGTGAGGTGGCGCAGCTGCACCATCGCCATCGGGTGCGACAGGCTCTGGGCATCGGTTTCAAGCTGCAGCTCGTCGCCGCCACGCTTGGCGGTTCGCGCCAGGATTTCGTAGACGGCGGCGGTGGTCGATTGCAGCGCCTTGATCGGCGGCTGCCCCGACAGGATGCGGGCGAGGTAGACGGCCGCAGTCAGGTCGCCGAGGCCATTCGGCGGCTTGTCAATGAGGCGGTGTTCGGCCAGCAGCGCCTGGGTGCCGTCAAGCAGCAGATTGCCGGTGCCGCCGGTCATCATCGACTGTGCCGACGTCACCAGCATTGTTGACGGTCCGGCATGGAGGGCGGCCGAGATCACCGATTTCAGATCGGGCAAAGGCGCACCGGCCATCCACTCCAGCTCATAGCGGTTGGGGGTGGCGATGTCGGCGATCGGCATCAGCCGGTCGCGCATCGCGGCGGCCGTCGGCTCGGGCACATAGAGCCCGCCGGAATCGCCCATCACCGGATCGCATATATAAATCGCGTCCGGCGTCTTGGCCTTGACCGCCGCAACCAGCGAGGCGACGGCCTCGGCCTGGCCGGCCTCGCCAAGATAGCCCGACAGCACCGCGCCGACCTCACCCAGCCAGGGCGCGCGCTCGAGATCGGCCATCAGCGCCTTGAACTGGTCGAGCGGCGGCACGATGCGCGTGGCGCGGCCATGGCCCGGATGCCAGGGCAAGATGACCGTCGGTACCGCCCACACGGGAAAGCCCAGCGTCTCCAGCGCAAACACGGCGGCGCGGTTGCCGACCGAGCCGCGGGCGACATGGCTGGAAATGACGATGACCGCGCGCGGCGCGTCGGCTTTTTCGCGGTTCATGGAAAATCCTAGATACGGATAATTTTTCGTTGAATCGTCATCCTGATCTATCTCTTTGGTTGGAGGATGATCTCCGGACAAAACGGTTCCCGTTTGTCCGAGAAAACCGGTTCCCACTTTTCAGGATCATGCTCTAGCTGCCCCGGGAGACGTAGTACACGAGCCAGATCAAAAGGCCGAGGGCGACGATGAGCCCAAGTGCGCGACCGATGCGGGTGCCCCAGACCTCGATCGGATCGGATCGGTCGGCCTCCGCTGCGGTAACATGATCGCGCGCGCCTTTCGCTGCCCGTGACACCAGCGATGCGCCGCCAAGGCCGCCCTCGTTCGCCACGCGCTCGATAATGCGGCGCGATTCGCTGTCATCGTCGTGGCGTTCCGCCATGATCCTGTCCTGTTTGCCGGGAACCATACCGTGTTCGCGCGATCAATCACAGGGCCTCGCCGGCGCATGAATGCGCGCCAGGAATGCGCGCCAGCGGCAGACATTTTCTTGAGCGCGGATTGTGCTAATGCTTCGCATGCAACTTCTGTCGAGGGACCTCACCATGTTTGCCCAGCGCCTTGCCTTCCCTTTCCGCAGTCTGCCGGCCGTGCTGATGATGGCCGTCGTGCTGCCTCTGCTCGCCGGCTGCGGCTTCAACACCATCCCGACGGCGGAGGAAAACGCCAAGGCGGCATGGAGCGAGGTGCTGAACCAGTATCAGCGTCGGTCCGACCTCATTCCCAATTTGGTCGAGACGGTGAAGGGCTATGCCTCGCATGAAAAGGACACGCTCGATGCGGTGGTCGAAGCGCGCGCCAAGGCGACGCAGATCACGGTGACGCCGGAAACGCTGAAGGACCCCGAAGCGCTCAAGAAGTTCCAGGATGCGCAATCAGGGCTGACCAGCGCGCTGTCGCGGCTGATCGCGGTGTCGGAGGCCTATCCCGACCTCAAGGCCAACCAGAATTTCCTGGCGCTGCAGGCGCAACTCGAAGGCACCGAGAACCGTATCGCCGTGGCGCGGCGCGACTACATCCTGGCGGTCAAGGATTACAATCTGACGCTGAGGACCTTTCCGTCGGTGCTATGGGCAACCTTCTGGTTCCGCAGCAACGAGCCCTTCGCCAACTTCACCGTCGAAGAAGACAAGATGCAGCCGCCGAAGGTCGATTTCGGCACGAAGCAGGGCGGGTGATGACGTCTGGGTGAGCTTGGCCTTTGCCAGCCTTGCGTTCCTTCACACCCCCCTCTGTCCTGCCGGACATCTCCCCCTCAAGGGGGGAGATCAGCTGTCTTCTGTCCTTGCGCCAAATATCAGCGTTGCCGGCTGAGCGTCGGCAGCGAGATTGCCAATCTCCCCCCTCGAGGGGGAGATGTCCGGCAGGACAGAGGGGGACGCGAAGGAACGCCAACCTTGGTGTTCTTCTCGCCTTTCTGGCCGTCTTCCTGCCCCTCACCGCCTTCGCCGCCGACCTCCCCGCGCTGACCGGCCGCGTCGTCGATAACGCCAGCATTATCGACGCGGGAACCAAAGCCGCGCTCACCCAGAAACTCGCCGACTTCGAGACAAAAGGCTCCGACCAGATCGTCGTCGCCACCATCCCCAGCCTCGACGGCGAGGAGATCGAGCCTTACGCCAACCGGCTGTTTCGCTTCTGGAAGCTCGGCCAGGCCAAGGAAAATAACGGCGTGCTGCTGCTGGTGGCGCCGAACGACCGCAAGATGCGCATCGAGGTCGGCTATGGGCTGGAAGGCACGCTGACCGATTTGCACACCAAGCTGATCATCGAAAACGACATGGTGCCGGCGTTCCGCGCCAGCGATTTCTCCGGGGGCATTTCCAAGGCCGTCGACGACATGGTGATGGTGCTGGAAGGCAATCCGGAGGAATTGGAGGCGCGCGGCGAGCGCAACCAGAAGCCGCCCATCAATACCGACAATCTGTTCTTCGGCGTCTTCATCAGCATCTGGGCAATCATCTTCTTCGGCAGCATGGCCGCCTCCATCCTGCCGCCGATCTTCGGCCAAAAACTCGGTCCCGGCCGCTATCGCTGGCTCGGCATGACATTCGAGCCGGGCCGGCGGTCGTCCAGCGGCGGCTGGTCTTCGGGCGGGGGCGGCTGGTCGTCGGGTTCAAGCGGTGGTGGCGGCTTTTCCGGCGGCGGCGGTTCGTCCGGCGGCGGCGGCTCCTCGGGAAGCTGGTGACGAGATGACAACACGCATCGCCAATCCCTGGCATGGCCGCTTCGCCACGATGACCGGCGCTGCCTTGCTGGTCTTGCTCGTCAGCTTCGCGGCGCTGGCGGCGGAACTGCCCGCCCTCACCGGTCGTGTCGTCGACAATGCAGGCATCATCGATGCCGCGACCGAGGCGGCGCTCACCCAAAGACTGGCCGATTTCGAGACCAAAGGCTCCGACCAGATCGTCGTCGCGACGGTTCCCAGCCTCGACGGCGAGGAGATCGAGCCTTACGCCACCCGGCTGTTCAACGCTTGGAAGCTCGGCCAGAAGGCCAAGAACAATGGCGTGCTTCTGCTGGTGGCCGTGAACGACCGCAAGATGCGCATCGAGGTCGGCTACGGGCTGGAAGCCACGCTCACCAACCAGCACGCCACACGGATCATTGAAGGCATGGTGCCGGCCTTCCGCGCCGGGGATTTCTCCGGCGGTATTTCCAAAGCGGTCGACGACATGATCATGGTGATTGAGGACAGTCATGGTGGTTGAGGGGAACTGGTGACGGCATGACAGTACGCGTCTTCAATCCGCCAAGACCTGGCCGCGCAGCCGCGACGATCGGCATCGCGCTGTTGACGATGCTCACCATGCTGTTTGTAGCTTTGGCGGCAGACCTGCCGGCACTCACCGGGCGGGTGGTCGACAATGCCGGTATTATCGACGCCGCGACCAAGGCGGCACTGACGCAGAAGCTCGCGGATTTCGAGACCAAAGGCTCCGACCAGATCGTCGTCGCCACGATCAACAGCCTCGACGGCGAGGAGATCGAACCCTACGCCAACCGGCTGTTCCGCTTTTGGAAACTCGGGCAGGCCGGCGAAAACAACGGCGTGCTTCTGCTGGTGGCCAAGAACGACCACAAGATGCGCATCGAGGTCGGCTACGGGCTGGAAGGCACGCTGACCGACCTGCACACCAAACTGATCATCGAAAACGACATGGTGCCGGCGTTCCGTGCCGGTGATTTCTCCGGCGGCATTTCCAAGGCCGTCGACGACATGGTCATGGTGCTGGAAGGCAACCCGGAAGAGCTGGAGGCGCGCGGCAAGCGCAACCCGGCCGACCGCAGCACGCCCATCGATCCCGTCGTCGCGGTCTTCCTGATCCTGTGGGCGGCGATGTTCTTCGGCGGCCTGGCGATGACCTTCCTGCCGCCGATCTTCGGCACCAAGCTGTCGCCGGGCGTGTATAAATGGCTGGGCATGACCTTTCGCTACGGCCAGGGGCCGAGCGGATCGTCCTCGGGCTCCAGCAGCTGGACAACAAGTTCGTCGTCGGGCAGCGGATGGTCATCGGGAAGTTCGGGCAGCAGCTGGTCTTCGGGCTCAAGCAGCGGCGGCGGGTTTTCAGGCGGCGGCGGTTCGTCTGGCGGTGGCGGGTCTTCAGGGAGCTGGTGAGAGAAGATGGCAACACGACCGATCAGCCCACAGGACCATGAGCGCATCGCCACCGCGATCCGCGCGGCCGAGGCCAAAACCGACGGCGAGATCTACTGCGTCGTTGCGCATGCCAGCGACGGCTATTTCTTTCCCGCCGCCTTCATGGCGACATCAGGCATGCTGATTGCCAGCCTCGCCGTCGCTTATGGGCTGGAAGCCTGGTGGCTGTCGATCCGGCTGCCGCATTTCGTCATTGTCCAACTGCTGGCACTGGCCTCGGTGTTGGTGCTTTTGTGGGCGCTGCCGGGCTTGCGCATCCATCTGGTGCCGCGCCGGCAGCGTTATCAGGCGGCACATCACAATGCGCTCAGGCAGTTCCTCGCCCGCAATGTCCACCGCACCACGGCGCGCACCGGCGTGTTGGTCTTCGTGTCGATCGCCGAGCGTTATGCCGAAGTGGTCGCCGATTCGGGCATCGACAGCAAGGTCGGCCAGCATGTCTGGGACGGCGTGGTGCGCGATCTCCTGCAGCATGCCGGTGACGACCGGCTCGCCGACGGCTTCGTCAAGGCGATCGGGCAGGTCGGCGCGGTGCTGGCCGAGCATTTCCCGGTGACGTCGGGCGACGCCAATGAGCTGGACGATCATCTCGTCGAGATCTGAAGAGCCTGCACGCGCTACCCGGACGGACGCCTGACCGCGCCGGCTGGGCGCGTTTTCCAGGCAGGCTTTGCCCATTGTCAGCAGTGTCGCGATCGGCTGTGAGAAAGCGGTCGGCGGGCTGACCTCGAGTCTTGCAAATGGCCGATGCGGGTTTATGGTTAACAAATCATGAATACGCTGAGCATCGACATCAGGAAAGCCGAACCGCGCGACGCCGGCGCCATTGCCGACGTGCACCAGCTGGCCTGGGAGGGCGCCTATTCCGGCATCATCCCGCATCGCTCGCTGACCTCGATGATCAACCGCCGCGGCGCCGACTGGTGGGCCAACGCCATCCGCCGCGCCGCCACCGTTCTGGTGGTCGAGATCGGCGGCACCATCGCCGGCTATGCCACGATCGGCAAGAACCGCGCCCGCGAGCTGAAGCAACAGGGCGAAATCTACGAACTTTACCTGCGTCCGGAATATCAGGGCATCGGGCTCGGCAGCCGGCTGTTCAAGGCGGCGCGGGCGCGGCTTGCCGACCACGGGCTGAAGGGAATGGTGGTGTGGGCGCTGGAAGACAACCAGAACGCACTTTCCTTCTATGCCGGCGCGGGTGGCCGTGACGTCGCCGAAGGCGTCGAGATTTTCGAGCAGAGGGCGCTCAAGAAGGTCGCCTTCGTCTGGGAATGACCGGCCTCGGTTACAAATCATCATAAACCGTGCGCTTCCGTTAGCGCTTCGCACCAATCGCCGCATTGCACCATGCCGCGCCGCCCGCTATCGATCTTGGACATCGAGAGAGGGATTTAAGCCATGCGAATCGAAGCCATTGCCATCGGAAAGAACCCGCCCGAGGACATCAACGTCATCATCGAGGTGCCGATCGGCGGCGAGCCGATCAAGTACGAGATGGACAAGGAGGCCGGCACGCTGTTCGTCGACCGTTTCCTGCATACGTCGATGCGCTACCCCGGCAATTACGGTTTCGTGCCGCACACGCTGTCGGGCGACGGCGACCCGATCGACGTGCTGGTCTGCAACACGCGCGCGCTGGTGCCGGGCTGCGTCATCAATGTGCGGCCGATCGGCGTGCTGGTGATGGAAGACAATGCCGGCCAGGACGAGAAGGTCATTGCCGTGCCCTCGCCGAAGCTGACGCTGCGCTACGAAAACGTCACCGAATACACGCAGCTGCCCGAGATCACCCGCGACCAGGTCCAGCACTTCTTCGAGCACTACAAGGATCTCGAGCCCGGCAAATGGGTCAAGATCGAAGGCTGGCACGATTCGAAATACGCCAAGAAGATGATCGTCGACGCGATCGCACGGGCGAAGGCGGCGAAGTAGCGCCGAGAGAGGCCTGCGTCTCGTTCAAGTAAGCGGCAAACGCCAGCGCGAGGCACCCCCCTCTGGCCTGCCGGCCATCTCCCCCTCAAGGGGGGAGATCGGATGTCGCAACGGCTTTCGTCAATTTTCAGCGCCGAAAGAAAAGCGCCGCCAGCGAAGCTGCCAATCTCCCCCCTTGAGGGGGAGATGCCCGGCAGGGCAGAGGGGGGTGCCTTGCACCCACGTGGCTAGTTATCCACCCGACCAAACGCCGGCACGTTGCCGATGACGGTGTGCTTGTCCTTGCCACAGGCGAAACTCTTCGCCTTTTCGTCCGCCAGCTTGCGCGCCTGGTCGTTGGCCTGAGGGTTGCCGGTGGCGAGCACGAGGCCGATGGTGCAGCCGTCGCGGGCTTCCATCTGGGCGACCTTGGCGACGAGCAGCACTTCGGTCGGCTTGTTCTCATCCTCGGGATTGCTGATCGAGCGGCGGTGGATCACCGCGAAGGGAACGGCAACGTCGCCCTTGGTCTCGATGCGCCATTCGACCTTGGCGCCGGACGAGTTGAAGCCGGAAAAGCTCTCCCAGACCGAGGTCATCTCGCCGCCGGGCGGAAACCCGTAGAATAGCGATTCACGCGCATCGTCGTAGGCGATCAGCACGGGATAGCCGCGATAGCCGGAGCAGGCGAGTTCGGCCCAGTCGCCATCGCCTTCCTCGGCCTGCGCATAGGTCACGCAATCCTTTTGCGAGTCGAGGTCGGTGTAGACGCTGGATATGCCATCGGCATGGGCTGCCTGGCAGAGGGCGGCGAGGGCGAATGGAACAAGCAGCAGGGTTCGCATGCGGACTTTTCCCTTGAGGTTGGCCCCAGCCTATCGCCAAATTTGCGGCCGGCCTAGCGTGCCAATCTCAACGTTGGCGCCGCCCAAATCGCCCTGCCGGGCAATTCTCCCCCTGAACGGGAGAAAGTGGCCGGCTGCGCCGCTGGCGACAACCTTGCAACGCTGGCAATTGGCGAAATCGTGATGAGAGCGTTCCTCGCCCCATTTCCGGGAAAGGATGCCGGCAGGTGAGGGGCGGCGCCAACGTTCGAAATGTTATTTCTTCAAGCTCGCCTCGATCAGCAGGTCGGCGTTGTGGGCGACCGCCGCCGCCGGGCCTCCGAGGCCGAAGAGCTGGCCACTGATATAGGCGCCTTCGATCAACAGCAGCAGGCCGTCGCCGAGCGTGTCAGGGTCTTTAGCGCCCATCGCTGCGGCCATGGCGCGCAGGCGGTGGCGCAACTCCTGCTTGTTGGCCTCGCTGACGACACGCGCCGGATGGCCATGTTCGGGATATTCCACCGCCGCGTTGGTCATGCCGCAGCCGCGATAGTCCGGCCTTTGCGTGCGCTTGCCGACGCGAGTCAGGAAAGCCCTGAGCTGTGCGCGCGGGTCGCCGGGGTGGGCAGCCACGGCTTCGTCGAAACGCTCCCAATACTCACGGTCATATTGCCTGAGATAGGAAGCGGCGAGCTCGTCCTTGGAGGGAAAGCTGCGGTAGAGGCTGGGCTTGGTGACGCCGGCGCGCTTGACGATCTCGTCGACGCCGATCGCCCGGATGCCGCGGCGGTAGAACAGGTCGTACGCCACGTCGAGGATTTTCTTGGCAGCCTTGGGCGGTGCCACTGCATGACCGTCCTTGATGGTCAGTTCAAAATTTTTGTCCGTTGGCATGGTATGACTCGATTGACGTGTTACCGATCGGTACGTATACAGGTCCTCACCCTGCAACGTACCGGTCAGTAACATGATAGCTCAATCCCGTCCGTTTGGCCAGCGCTACGCTTTCGTCGTGGTTGGCGTCATCTTCCTCTGCCTGTTGATCGCGGCCGGGCTTCGTTCCGCACCCTCGGTGATGATGCTGCCGTTGGATAAAAGCTTCGGCTGGGGGCGCGATACGGTTTCGATTGCCGCCGCGATCGGCATCTTCCTTTACGGCCTGACCGGGCCGTTTGCCGCCGCATTGATGGAGCGTATCGGCTTGCGCCGCACGCTGCTTGCCTCGCTTGTGATCATGTCGGGCTCGACCGCGCTCAGCCTGCTGATGACCGAGCCATGGCACCTGTTCCTCACCTGGGGCGTGTTTTCCGGCATCGGCTCCGGCGCGGTCGCCACCGTGCTCGGCGCCACCATCGTCAACCGCTGGTTCAAGACCAATCGCGGCTTGGTGATGGGGCTGATGTCGGCCTCCAGCGCCACCGGCCTCTTGGTGTTCCTGCCGCTGCTGGCATCGCTCGCCCAGTCGGGCGGCTGGCAGCCCGTCGCTACCGCCGTCTCGATCGCCACCGCCTGTCTTCTGCCGCTGGTCTGGCTGTTGGTTCCGGAGCGTCCCGCTTCGATCGGCATGGTGCGCTATGGCGCCGGGGCCGATGACGTGCCGCCGGTATCGCCGGCATCGCAAGGCAATTTCCTGGCGCATACGCTCAACACGCTGCGCCGCGCTGCCGGCACCCGCGTCTTCTGGTATCTGTTCGCCACCTTCTTCATCTGCGGCTTCACCACCAACGGGCTGGTCGGCACGCATCTGATCTCCTTCTGCGGCGATATGGGCATCCCCGAGGTACAGGCCGCGGGCCTGCTGTCGCTTATGGGCATTTTCGACCTGATCGGGACGACGCTCTCGGGCTGGCTCACCGACCGTTTCGACCCGCGCAAGCTGCTCGGCGTCTACTACGGCATTCGCGGTCTGGCGCTGATCTATCTGCCCTATTCCGGCTTCTCGGCGACCAGCCTGATCATCTTCGCGGTGCTCTACGGTCTCGACTGGATCGCCACCGTGCCGCCGACGCTCAGGCTCGCCAACGAGGCCTTCGGTGACCGCAGCGGCCCGATCGTGTTCGGCTGGATCGTAGCCGGCCACCAAGTCGGCGCCGCCACCGCCGCCGCCTTCGGCGGCACCATGCGCGAATTGCAGGGCAATTACGAACTGGCTTTCCTGATCGCCGGCATGACGGCGATCGTGGCTGCGTGTCTGTCGCTGCTGATCAATACGAGCAGGCCGGCTTTCGATCCGGAGCCGCAAGCGGCGTAAGGCGCGGTACTAATCTCCCCCCTCAGGGGGGAGATGGCCGCGAAGCGGCCAGAGGGGGTCCGTGCGACCGGACTCAGCCTCTTGCGCAGAGGTCGGCGCTCCAAGCGAGGCGACCCCCTTCTGTCGCCTTCGGCGACATCTCCCCCCTCAAGGGCGGAGATCACCTGTCGATTGTTATCAAAGTTTCATCTTCCCGGGATGTGGCTGAAACATTGAAGCTGGAGCTTGCTGGCACCGTTCGAAGCCATCAGGAGACAGCCATGAACAAGATCTCGTTGACCCGCCGCGCTTTCGTCACCTCTGCCAGCGCCGCCGGTCTGCTCGGCGCATCGGGGCTCGCTTTGCCCTATTATTCGCGCGCCAGCCAGCGCCCGGCCTTCACCCATGGCGTCCAGTCCGGCGATGTCGATTCCTCGAGCGGCATGGTGTGGACGCGCACCGACCGGCCTTCGCGCGTCATGTTCGAAGTGTCGTCGACGGAAAACTTCGCCAATGCGACGCGGCTGGCGCCGCTCGATACCTCGCCGGCCAGCGACTTCACGGTCAAGCGCCTGCTTACCGACCTCGCCTCCGACCAGGATATCTTCTACCGGATGACTGCCGCCGACCTGTCGGATATCAACGCCGTTTCCGAACCGATCGTCGGCCGTTTCCGCACAGCACCCGCCTCGAAGCGCGACATAAAATTCGCCTGGTCGGGCGACACGGCCGGCCAGGGCTGGGGAATCGATGAGACCGGCATGAAAACCTACGCCACCATCGCCAGGCACACGCCGGATTTCTTCCTGCATTCCGGCGACACCATCTATGCCGATGGCGCCATGAAGGACGAGGTAGACCTGCCTGGCGGCGGCAAGTGGAAAAACGTCGTCCTGATCGACGGCAAGCGCAAGGTGGCCGAGACGCTGGATGAGTACCGCGACCAGTGGAAATACAACATGATGGACAAAAACGTTCTGGCCTTGAGCGCCATCTGCCCGACCTTCTACCAGTGGGACGATCACGAGGTGCTGAACAACTGGTCGGATTCGAAGAATCTCGGCGCCGACAGCCGCTACACCGAAAAATCCATCCATGTGCTCGCGGCGCGTGCGGCGCGCGCCTTCCATGAGATGACGACGATCCGCTACGAGCCGTCCGAGCCCGGCCGCGTCTACCGCAAGATCGCGCATGGGCCGCTGCTCGACGTGTTCTTCCTCGACATGCGCTCCTATCGCGGCCCGAACGGCCCCGACATGCAGGAGGACATGACGCCGCAGTCACGCATGCTGGGCGAACAGCAGACGAAATGGCTGAAGCGCGAGCTGACGAATTCCAGGGCGACCTGGAAGATCATTGCCGCCGACATGCCGCTCGGCCTCGTCGTCTGGGACGACGGCGCCAAGAAGGTCGGCGCGGAAGCCATCAGCAATGGCGACAATGGCCTGCCCAAAGGCCGCGAGCTCGAGATCGCCGACCTGTTGCGCTACATCAAGACTGCCGGCATCACCAACACGGTCTGGTTGACCGCCGATGTCCACTACACGGCGGCGCACTATTACAACCCCGACAAGGCGCGGTTCCAGGATTTCAATCCTTTCTGGGAATTCGTCTCGGGCCCGATCCACGCCGGTACCTTCGGTCCCAATGATTTCGACATGACCTTCGGCCCGGAGCTGAAATTCATCAAGGCGCCGACCACCGAACAGGGCCAGAACCTGCCACCCTCGGCCGGCCTGCAGTTCTTTGGCCTGGTGGACATTTCAGGGGCGACAGAGCAGCTGACCGTGCGGCTGATGGATCGCGACGACATCGAGCTTTACAAGGTGACGCTCGATCCGGTGCGGTCGGCGTAAGCCTTTGGGCCGGTGCGAAGGATCGCTATGCCTGGAATGGGCAGCCGTCAGTCCGGGTAGCAAACCGTCGGAATCTTCGGCCACACCGCGCTGTCGCAGCCTGCAACCCGCTGCCTCTGCTTGAAAGAGGCGCTGACCGGGCCGGTGACCACGGGGTCGACGCCATCAGGGGCGTCGGCAAACATCTGCTCGGCCGTCCGGTCGGGCGACGACGCCGGATTGGCTTCCTTCACCGTGGCGGCCGATTGAGCGGCATTGGCCGCCAGCACGGCAGCGAATGCGACCGAAGCGATGAGGGGCCAAAATCGGTTGAGTTTGTCGGTCATGAATTTCGAACTACCCGGGCCCAGAAAGGTTCCCGCCTTGGTTAACAAAACCATCTCACACCGAGATGCTTAAGATTTGATGAGTATTTGGTGGTGCGCCTCCTCTTTCGCAATTGCGAAAAACCCTGTATGAGCCGCGCAACCGAAAGAGGCGGCGCCTTCTGGCCTGCTGCCTGCAACGCTCCCGAGACCACAAAATGAAAATTCGTAATATCGCGATCATCGCGCACGTCGACCATGGAAAAACCACCCTCGTCGACCAATTGCTGCGGCAATCCGGTTCCTTCCGCGACAATCAGCGCGTCGCCGAGCGCGCCATGGATTCCAACGACCTCGAAAAGGAACGCGGCATCACCATCCTGGCCAAGGCGACCTCGGTCGACTGGAAGGACACCCGCATCAACATCGTCGACACGCCCGGCCACGCCGATTTCGGCGGTGAGGTCGAGCGCATCCTGTCGATGGTGGATTCGGCGATCGTGCTGGTCGACGCCGCCGAAGGCCCCATGCCGCAGACCAAGTTCGTCGTCGGCAAGGCGCTCAAGGTCGGCCTGAAGCCGATCGTCGTCATCAACAAGATCGACCGTCCGGACGCCCGCCACGTCGAAGTGGTCAACGAGGTGTTCGACCTGTTTGCAGCGCTTGACGCCACCGACGAGCAGCTCGACTTCCCGATCCTCTACGGTTCTGGCCGCGATGGCTGGGTCTCGGAAAATCCGGAAGGCCCGAAGGACCAGGGCCTGGCGCCGCTGTTCGACCTCGTCATCAAGCATGTGCCGGAGCCGACCGTTCATCCCGGCCCGTTCCGCATGATCGGCACCATCCTGGAAGCCAATCCATTCCTCGGCCGCATCATTACCGGCCGTATCGAGAGCGGCACGCTGAAGTCCAACCAGGCGGTCAAGGTGCTGCACCATGACGGCACCCAGATCGAAACCGGCCGCATCTCCAAGATCCTCGCTTTCCGTGGCCTCGAGCGCCAGCCGATCGAAGAGGCGCAGGCGGGTGACATCGTCGCCATTGCCGGCCTGTCCAAAGGCACCGTCGCCGACACGTTCTGCGACCTGGCGGTGACCGAGGCGTTGCATGCGCAACCGATCGATCCGCCGACCGTGACCATGTCTTTCCTGGTCAATGATTCGCCGCTCGCCGGCACTGAAGGCGACAAGGTGACCAGCCGCGTCATCCGCGACCGCCTGCTGCGAGAAGCCGAAGGCAATGTCGCGCTCAAGATCGAGGAATCGCCCGACAAGGATTCGTTCTTCGTTTCCGGCCGCGGCGAATTGCAGCTGGCCGTGCTGATCGAGACGATGCGCCGCGAAGGCTTTGAAATCGCCGTGTCGCGTCCGCGCGTCGTCATGCAGAAGGGCGAGAACGGTGAATTGCTGGAGCCGGTCGAGGAAGTCGTCATCGACGTCGACGAGGAGCACGCCGGCATCGTCGTGCAGAAGATGTCGGAGCGCAAGGCCGAGATGGTCGAGCTGCGGCCTTCGGGCGGCAACCGTCAGCGCATCGTCTTCCACGCGCCGACGCGCGGACTGATCGGCTACCAGTCGGAACTGTTGACCGACACGCGCGGCACCGCCGTGATGAACCGGCTGTTCCACGCCTACCAGCCCTACAAGGGCGAACTGCCGGGCCGCACCAACGGCGTGCTGATCTCCAACGAACAGGGCGAGGCAGTGGCCTATGCCATGTGGAACCTCGAAGACCGCGGCCCGATGGTCATCGACCCGGGCGTCAAGGTCTATCAGGGCATGATCATCGGCATCCATAGCCGTGACAACGACCTCGAAGTGAACGTGCTGAAGGGCAAGAAGCTGACCAACATCCGCGCCGCCGGCAAGGACGAGGCGGTGAAGCTGACGCCGCCGATCCGCATGACGCTGGAGCGCGCGCTGGCCTGGATCCAGGACGACGAGCTGGTCGAGGTGACGCCGAAGACCATCCGCCTGCGCAAGCTCTATCTCGACCCGAACGAGCGCAAGCGCTTCGAGAAGTCGGCCAAAGTGGTCGGCGCGGCGTAACGGTTTTTGTTTTGGCGAGATGGGGACGACCCAACCCATCGTCTCGCCGAATGGGACAGGCTTCCCACTGGGAGCAGCCTGGCGCCCAGCCAGCCCAGCGGTGTCTCTTCAAAGGACCACAGCGGAAGCTCATAGTGTCATGATATTCTCGTTCCTCTCACTCCTCCGCACGGTATGCTAGCTGTGGGTGGAGGCGAGGAAACGGGTGTGCGAAATGCCGTTCGGGATTTCGTGCGGAGTCTTATGCAAGACGACACGCGGCGAAGGCTCGCAGCCCACAAAAAGCTTGTTGGATTTGGCAACGCGGCACTGCCGGCGATCGAGTATGAGCTGGCAAAGATCGATCTGGGTAAGGTTTCCCATCGCGAAGTTTCAACGGTTGTGGCGGGCCTCGCTACTGCCCTGCACGATATTAACGAAGATGCATCTCGACGATATATTTCGGATTCGCTTGCAGGACCGATAACTCCCCTTATGCGCGCTGCGCTCCGCAGCATCGTTCGCTTTGCGATGGACGACTGGCTGCGGTCTTCAGTTGGCGACATCACTGTTCTGGAGCATGGCAAGCTCGACAGTGGTTTGGAGGCGGCGCGGCACATTGGCCACTGGCTTGCAAATGTACCTGCAGCCGATCTGATTGGCATTTCGCGAATCTATATAATCCCGGAAATCCCCGAACCCGAGTTCGCCGGCACTTACCTCCAGACAGTATCGGTCATCGAGATTGTCTGGCGACGCCCATCCAAACATTGGATTGGCAACGCATTTCGCAGATTCATGATCGAGAAAACGCTCTATCACGAAATAGGCCACCATGCGCTGCAGCATGTCGAAATGGGACAAGACCCCGATCAGGAAAAGCAGGCAGACCGCTACGCATGGAAAATGATGCGCAGGGCACATCCCAATCTATGGATGCTTACTTTTCCTCTGCGGTTCCTTGGCGCGTCTGAACGACGGAAAAATGCCAAGGAGTTGGAAGCCGTATAGGATGCGTTTCGAAAGGTCGGCCAAGGTGGTCGGTGCAGCTTAAGGGCGCGCAATGAGCGACAAACTGGTCACGGCTGCGGTATTCGACAATCGGCCCGAGGCCGCGGTCTGCATATCGATGCTTCAAGCCTACGGGATTTATGCATTTTCGGCGCATCTCGATACGAGCGGGCAAAGCCTGACCCATGTGCAGGTCGCCGACAGCGATCTCGAAGCGGCCAAGGGTTTGATCGCTTCGACCTCTGAAGAGAGCGATTAACCCCTGGCCGCAGCGGCTCATCCTCCGGCCGCCGAGATGATGACTTCGCGATCCGCTTCGCCGGCTAGGTCGATGCGGATGGTCGTCCCCTCGCGAGCCGGCTTGCGCAAAGCCTTGGCTCCCTCCGGAAAGACGGTCAACACCAGCTTCTCCTCCAGTGCCTGAAGCCGCGACCGCGAGATGCCGAGTTCGCCGGCGAGCAGACGGTCGAGCCGCAGCGATGTCGGCATTTCCAGCCCAAGCCTGATTTCAAGCGCGGCTGCGGGTCGGCCTTCGCCGCCGAGCCGGTGTTTGTGAACGGCGACATCGGGAAACTCTTCGACGCGGCCGACCCGGTTTCGCAAAGCCACGACATCGAAGGCATGGCGGCGGGCGAGGGCCGGATCGTTGCTTTCGAGCGCTGCCAGCAGCGCGGGTTCGATGTCGCGGCGGTTGCAGCGTTCGAAAATGCCGAAATTCCACGAATTGTCGCAGTCGATGCAGCGATAGATCAGCCAGACATCAATGCGTTTGCCATTGGCGTTGACGCGGAATTTGTCGCTGCAGCGATAGGCTTTCACGGCGCCGCAGCGGTTGCAGTGGATCAGGGGTCGAGGTGCGATTTCGGGCGCGATTGCCCAGTGGATAGCGAGATGTTGGGACAAGCCGGAAGACCTTCCAGTGTGGAAGTTCTTCAGGCCGGCAATGGCGAGATGCCCATGCGGGCACGGCGTGGCGAGAGCTAGCTATGTCGGAAATCAGCTGTCACGGGCGGCAAAGCGCGCGACAACGGTTCAGCAGTGCCAAACCGGTCTCGAACCGCCGCCTGAGGAACACGTGAAATGGAGCAGGCACCGCTTAATGCGGCGCCCTGCCAAGTGTGATCAGGGGAGTTGGCGAGACCGGCGGTTACTGAGGCAAAATGAAGCTCGAAATGAATGTCGGGACGGTTCTTCTAGCGGCAAGATGCCGAGCGGGCAAGGTTCATAGGGTGTCTCGCCCTGCTCAGGCGAAGGCGATCTGTACCTTCATCGATTTGTTGCGGTCGCCGGCGATCTCGAATGCCGCAACCGCCTCGTCCATTGGATAGATGCCGGTCAGCAGCGGCTTAACGTCGACGCGACGGTTGTTGATCAGATCGACGGCCAGCGCGAACTCGTCGTGGAAACGGAAGGAGCCGTGCATTTCGATCTCCTTGGCGACGATGAGATTCTGAGGCAGCGACATGTCGCCGCCTAGGCCGAGCTGCACGAGCACCCCGCGCGGCTTCAGCACATCGAGCCCGGCTCGCACCGCGCGCTCATTGCCGGAGCATTCGAACATGACGTCGAAACTGCCCTTCTCGACATTGTAGCCAGCGAGCTTGTCGGCATCTGTGGCGACATTGATGGTGCGGTCGGCGCCGATCTCGTTGGCCTTGGCCAGAACCGCGTCCATGACATCGGTGACGACGATCTCACGCGCGCCGTGGACACGTGCGGCAAGGATGCTGAGCGCACCGATCGGCCCGCAGCCGGTGACCAAGACCCGCTTGCCGAGCAGCGAGCCGGCGCGGTTGACGGCATGCAGCGTTACCGCGAACGGCTCGGCAAAGGCGGCTTCGTTGATGGAGACATGGTCGGCGATCTTGTGGCACTGCCAGGCCTCGGCGACGAGGCGCTGGCGGAAGGCCCCCTGTATGTGCGGCATCGGCATGGCGCTGCCGTAGAATCGCATGTCGAGGCATTGGTTCTGCACGCCCTGCAGGCAGTATCGGCACGCATTGCAGGGCCGGCTGGGCGAAATAGCGACGCGGTCGCCGACGGCGAGGCTGGAGACGCCGGCGCCAAGCGCCTTCACCGTGCCGGCGACCTCATGTCCGAGGATCATAGGCTCGCGCAGGCGCACCACGCCGAAGCCGCCATGATTGTAGTAGTGCAGGTCCGAGCCGCAGATGCCGCCGGCCTCGACCGATATTTCGACCTGTCCGGCGCCAGGCGCGCCCGAATCGGTCTCTTCGATGCGCAGGTCTTTTGCGGCGTGGATGACGATTGATTTCACGGCCGCGATCCTTTCTCAAACCGCTGGCACGGGCAAGTCCGATCTCCGAAATGTGTCGCGTTCGTTGGCTCATCAGGCAGAGGGGTGCCAAATTGACGCCGATCGGATATTCTTCGCCATCCAACGCTCGAAGGCTCCGTCATGCACCTCACCTCGCTCCTGATCTTCGCCGCCGCCTTGTTCGTCGCCGCCGGTTCGCCCGGACCGTCGATCGCCGCACTGGTTGCCCGCGTCATCTCGAAGGGCTTTCGTGACGTGTTTCCGTTCCTGCTCGCCATGTGGATCGGCGAGGCCATCTGGCTGTCGCTGGCGGTGTTCGGGCTGGCGGTCGTGGCGCAGACCTTCCATTTCGCCTTCGTCGTCGTGAAATGGATCGGCGTCGCTTACCTCACCTACCTCGCCTTCAAGATGTGGACCGCACCTGTCGACGCAAAAGAAGGCGAGATGCCGCGCGAGGATTCGGCGACAAAGCTGTTCTTTGCCGGCATGGCGGTGACGCTCGGCAATCCCAAGATCATGATGTTCTATCTGGCGCTGCTGCCGACGATCATCGACCTCGCTTCGGTGAGTGTCATCGGCTGGGTCGAACTGACGGCGACGATGGCGGTGGTTCTGATCGCCATCGATCTCGCCTGGGTCGTCGCGGCCTCACAGGCGCGCAAACTGTTGAAGAGCAAGCGTGCGATGAAGATCGCCAACCGCATCAGCGCCACGACGATGGCCGGCGCTGCCGGGGCCATCGCGGCGCGATCCTGACCGCCTTTCTATGGGAACCTCAAAGCTAGACTTTGTCCAATAGATCCATGCTATCAGACGTGCCAACTTTCCAGCCGGCGAAGCATCCCAAAACGCCACAGGCCGCGCATCGTACGCCAACATACAGCCAGCGAACGCCGTCACGTTCCGGGTAGATGGAAAACCCGACGCCGATGTTTGCAGCTTCGGAGCCGCACTCGGTGCACGCCCATCGTTCCGGCTGGGCTTCGTCCCAAAATTCCGCACTGTCGCAGATAAGATGCTCGGATCCGCAGACCGTGCACGTTCGTCGCGCCACACCCTCGTCATCGTCGGCATCGAGGAGAAACGAGATGGAACCGCACTTGCAGCGGGCGAGCCTGAAGTCATGAACCTCGGCGTTGTCGGCGCCATAGGCTTCCAAGTATTCTCCGATGTCAGTGGGCTCGCTGCCAACCCACCACTTGCCTGACGTATCTATCGTCATTGGTCACCTCGCCATGGCGTGGTATTCGTCGTTCGGGCGCATGTCGATGGCCGCCGCCACGCGGTTCGACATGTTGAAGAAGGCGGCGGTCGAGGCGATGTCCCAGATGTCGCGGTTGGTGAAGCCGGCGTTGCGCAGTGCTTCCCTGTCCGCCTCGACGATCTTTGCCGGCTCTTCCGTCAGCTTGACGGCGAATTCGAGCATCGCCGTCTGTTTCGGTGAAAGATTGGCAGCGCGGAAGTTCATCACCATCATCTCGCCGAGAGCCGGATCGCCGGAGATCTGGCGCACCGCCGCGCCATGCGCGGTCAGGCAATAATAGCAATGGTTGATCGAGGAGACGACGACCGCGATCATCTCCCGTTCCAGCTTCGACAGGCCGGATTCACCCAGCATCAGATCATTGTAGGTTTCGGTAAAGGCGCGCAGCTTCTTCTCGTCGAAGGCATAGGCAAGAAGCACGTTGGGAACCAGGCCGAGCTTTTCCTCGCATTTGGCGAAATAGGCTTTTGTCGCCTCGCTCAGTTCGGCGATACCCAAGTCAAGTGCGCTGATTTTGCCGGACATGGGGTCTTCCTCCTCGTTCACCGCCGCCTGACCGTCGAATTCCTGTAATTCTTATCGAGCCGTCAAACCTTTGTCGCCAAACAGCGGTCATCTGCTACCATAGTCGTAAAAGCATGTGACGGGAGGACAACATGGCGAGCGTGAAATCCGCAGCTAAGCCGAAGAAAACAGCCACTGCCGGGGTGAAACCCGACGGGAAGCCGGCCAGGCTCGCCGACTATCTGCTGGCCCGCGCGCCGGCCGAAGACATTGCCGCCTATGACGCCGCCGACCTGGAGCGAGCCGCCGACCTGGCAGGACGTGCGGTCGCCGCCCACAAGAAGGGCCAAAGTGTCGTCGCCGTCGATGCCGGGTCGGGCGTCTCCCGCGAGGGCCGCCCGATGACGATCATCACCGTCGTCAACGACAACATGCCGTTCCTGTTCGATTCGATCCTCGGCGAGATCACAGAAACTGCCGGCGAACCGACTTTGGTCACCCATCCGGTCATCGTCGTGCGTCACGGCAAGGCCGGCGTCGACGAGATCCTCGGCGACGGCAGCGCCCTCAAGGACGATGGCAATCACGACCGCCTGAGCGTCGTCCATGTCCATATTCCGCGCCTGACGGCGGAGCAGGCCGACGCGCTGGCCGACCGCCTGCGCAAGATGCTCAACCAGGTGCGCGCCGCCGTCAGCGACTGGAAGCCGATGCTCGCCCGTCTCGACCAGGCGATTTCCGAATTCCGCTATTCCGCCGTGCCGCTCGACAAGAAGAGCGTTGCCGAGGCCATCGCCTTCCTTGAATGGCTGCGCGACGACAATTTCACTTTCCTTGGCATGCGCGAGTTCAAATATTCCGGCGGCGCGGAGAGCGGCAATCTGGAGCGCGCTGACAAACCCGGTCTCGGCATCCTCGCCGACCCGGATGTGCTGGTGCTCCGGCGCGGCACCGAGGCGGTGACGACGACGCCCGAAATCCGCGCCTTCCTGCATGGGCCGGAGCCGCTGATCGTCACCAAGGCCAACGCCAAGTCGCTGGTGCACCGCCGCATTTATCTCGATTATATCGGCGTCAAAACCTACACCGCCAAGGGCACGCTTGCCGGCGAGTTGCGCATGGTCGGCCTGTTCACCTCGACTGCCTACACGCGCTCGGTGATGAAAATCCCGTATCTGAGGTCAAAGGCCGAGACCATCATCGCCAAGTCCGGCTTCGACCGGCACGACCATTCCGGCAAGGCGCTGATCAACGTTCTGGAGAGCTATCCGCGCGACGAACTGTTCCAGGTGCCGGTGCCGATCCTGAAGAAGCACGCCTCGGCCATTCTCGGCCTGGTCGAGCGGCCGCGGGTGCGGGCGCTGGTGCGCGCCGACCAGTTCGACCGCTTCGTCTCGATCCTCGTCTTCGTGCCGCGCGACCGCTATGACAGCGTCGTGCGCGAGAAGATCGGCACCTATCTCAAGACCGTCTTCGAGGGCCGTTTGTCGGCTTACTATCCGGCTTTCCCCGAGGGCGGGCTGGCGCGTGTGCATTTCATCATCGGCCGCTCCGGCGGCAAGACGCCGAAGGTCGAGCAGGCTGTGATCGAAGCGGCGATCCGCGACATCGTGCGAACCTGGGACGACGCGCTGGCCGAAGCCGCGGAAGCCGTCGGCGGCGATCCATCGCTGAAGGCGATCGCCGCGCGTCTGCCTGAGAGCTATCGCGATTCCTTCAGCGCGGCCGTCGCGCTGAAGGATGCGGGGCGCATCGCCGGCATCAGCACCGCCAACCCGATCGCCATCGACTATTACCGCCATGCCGAGCAGAAACCGCATCAGGCAGCGCTGAAGATCTACCACCACGGCAGCCCGGTAGCGCTGTCGCGTCGCGTGCCGGTGCTGGAAAACATCGGCTTCCGCGTCATCAGCGAGCGCACCTTCGAAGTTGGCGAGGACGGCGGCGACACCGTCTTCGTCCACGACATGGAACTGGAGAACAGCTACGGCAAGCCGATCGACCTCAGCGATGGCGGCGCGCTGTTCGAGGACGCGTTCCTGTCGGTCTGGCGCGGCGACATCGACAATGACAGCTATAACGGGCTTGCCCAGACCGCCGGCCTGTGGTCGGGCGAAGTCAGCATTCTGCGCGCCTATGGCCGCTACCTGCAGCAAGCCGGTATCCCGCAGAGCCAGGATTTCATCGCGGCCGCGCTCAATCGCTATCCCGACATTGCGCGCGGCCTGCATGCACTGTTCGTCGCTCGTCTCGGCCCGACCGCCGAGACGGAAGGCGTGATCGCCGCCAAGCACCTCAAGGCCAAGATCAAGGACGCGCTGGAGGAAGTCCCTAACATTGATGACGACACGATCATCCGCCGCTATCTCAACCTGATCGAAGCCTCGTTGCGCACCAACCATTTCGTTGCGGGAACGAAGGCGCGGGGCCAGTCGCTGGCGATCAAGCTCGATTCGCAAGCGGTCGAAGGATTGCCAGCGCCGCGGCCGTGGCGCGAGATCTTCGTCTATGGTTCCGAGGTCGAAGGCGTGCATCTGCGCTTCGGCCCGGTTGCGCGCGGCGGCCTGCGCTGGTCGGACCGCGCCCAGGATTACCGCACCGAGGTGCTCGGCCTGGTCAAGGCGCAGCAGGTCAAGAACGCCGTCATCGTGCCGGTCGGCGCCAAGGGCGGCTTCTATCCGAAGAAGCTGCCGATGAGCGCCGGCCGCGACGCCATCTTCGAGGCCGGCACCTCGGCCTACAAGAATTTCGTTTCCAGCCTGCTGTCGATCACCGACAATATCGGCCTCGATGGCGTCATACCCCCAGCCGGCGTCGTCAGGCGCGATCCTGACGATCCCTACTTTGTCGTCGCCGCCGACAAGGGCACGGCAACCTTCTCCGACACCGCCAATGCCATTTCGGAGAAACACGGTTTCTGGCTCGACGATGCCTTCGCCAGCGGCGGCTCGGCCGGTTACGACCACAAGAAGATGGGCATCACCGCCAAAGGCGCCTGGGAAGCGGTCAAGCGGCATTTCCGCGAGATCAACCGCGACATCCAGGCCACCCCCTTCACCGTCGTCGGCGTCGGCGACATGTCGGGCGACGTGTTCGGCAACGGCATGCTGCTGTCGCCGCAGACCAGGCTGATCGCCGCCTTCGACCATCGCGACATCTTCATTGATCCCGATCCAGACAGGGTAGCGTCGATGGCCGAGCGCGAGCGCATGTTCGCGCTGCCGCGTTCGTCCTGGCAGGACTATGACAAGACCAAACTGTCGGAAGGCGGCGTCATCGTCTCGCGCAGCCAGAAGTCGATCACGCTGCCTGCGGCAGCGGCGGCGGCGATTGGCCTCGCCAAGACCACCGCGACACCGGCCGAGATCATGACCGCCATCCTCAAGGCGAACGTCGACCTTCTGTGGTTCGGCGGCATCGGCACGTACTTACGGGCCTCGGGCGAAACCAATGCCGAAGTCGGCGACCGCGCCAATGACGCCATCCGCATCACCGCGCTCGATGTGCGGGCCAAAGTGATCGGCGAGGGCGCCAATCTCGGCGTCACGCAGCGTGCCCGCATCGAATTCGGCATGAATGGCGGTCGCTGCAACTCCGATGCCATCGACAATTCCGGCGGCGTCAACTGCTCCGACGTCGAGGTCAACATCAAGATCGCGCTGGCGTCCGCCATGCGCAAGGGATCGCTGACCCGGCCGGCGCGCAACAAGCTGCTAGCCGAGATGACCGACGAGGTCGCCGGCCTCGTGCTGTCCAACAATTACGAACAGACGCTGGCGCTTTCCATCGCCCGCAAGCGCGGCCTTGCCGACATCGCGCACCAGAGCCGCTTCATGGCGGCGCTGGAGGCTCGGGGCCTGCTCGACCGCGCTGTCGAGACGCTGCCGTCGCCGGCCGCCCTTGCCGAGCGCGAGGCGCGTGGCGAGCCGCTGACCCGGGCGGAGCTTGGCGTGCTGCTCGCCTATGCCAAGATCGTGCTGTTTTCCGACATCGTCGCCAGCGACGTGCCTGACGACGCGCATTTCGACCGCGACCTGATGGGCTATTTCCCTGACCGGATGACGAAGAAATATGCGGCCGAGATCCATGGCCACCGGCTGCGCCGCGAAATCATCGCCCGCGTCGTCGCCAACGATCTCGTCAATCGCGGCGGACCGTCATTCGTCAACCGGCTGCAGGAAGCCACGGGGCGCAGCGCGGCCGACGTGGTGCGCACCTTCGCCGTGGTGCGCGACGGCTTCGCGTTGCCGGCGTTCTATCGGGAGATCGATGCGCTGGACAGCCACATCGACGGCCAGGCGCAGCTCGATCTCTACCAGTCCGTCAGCCGGCTTATCTTCGTGACCAGCGGCTGGTACCTGAAGAACGATGCCGGCACCGCAGCGCTCGGCCAGCGCATTGCCGAACTGCAAGAGGCGCGCATGGCGCTGGAGCCGAAGCTGCTCTCGCTGCTGCCGGCCTTCTCCCGCGAGCGGGTCGAGGAGAGGCGGGATGGCCTGTTCAAGGCCGGCGCCCCGGAAAAGCTCGCCGGGCAGCTGGCAATGGCCGATGTGGCGGGACTGATCCCCGACATCGCACTGACGGCGCGCACGGCCAATGCCGACGTCGTCGCCTCGGCCAAGGCGTTCTTCGCCGTCAGCGATGCCTTCCGCATTCCGCGCGTCGAAGAGGCGGCGCGTTCAATCACGCCGTCGGACTATTACGACCAGCTGGCGCTGTCGCGCGCCACCGACACGATCGGCGCGGCGCGGCGCGGCATTGCGGTGGCGGCTCTCGCCGGCCATGCCGGGACGGCGGATCCTGTGGCGGCCTGGCTGGAAGCCGGAGGCGAGCGCGTGGCGCGCATCCGCGAGCGGCTGCAGGCGCTGACCGAAGGCGGGGATATCACCGTGTCCAGGCTGTCGGTGGCTTCGGGGCTGATGAGCGATCTGACGGGGATGTGAGGCTCGGGACTTTACCCTCCCCCTTGTGGGGAGGGTCGCTGCGAAGCAGCGGGGTGGGGGTGCGGCACCGACCCCCACCCGGACCTTCGGTCCGACCTCCCCACAAGGGGGAGGTAGGGGCGCGGCGCCTTTCTTCGCGTCTCTATGCAGGTAGACAGCGGCGACATCCAGGTGAGGGGCAGCGCGAATCTTTGGCGGTTTGCATGAGCATTCGAAACATGCAGACATGGCATCCGACAAGCGCGGTGTCCCGGGGAATCATCATGGCGGCGGTAGAAACAGTGCAGCGGGCATCCGGGCGCGGCATCTGGGGATGGATGTTCTTCGACTGGGCGGCGCAGCCGTTTTTCACCGTCGTCACCACCTTCATCTTCGGGCCTTATTTCGTCTCGCGCATGGCGAGCGATCCGGTCTCAGGCCAGGCGGCCTGGGGCTACGGCATCGCTGTTGCGGGCCTGGTCATTGCCGTGCTGTCTCCCATCCTCGGCTCGATTGCCGACCAGACCGGGCCGCGCAAGCCGTGGATTGCGTTCTTCGCCTCGATCAAGATCATCAGCCTTTGCCTGCTATGGTTCGCCGCTCCCGGCTCGAACCTTTTCCTGGTGGTGCTGTTCTTTTCTCTCGCTTCGGTCGCGGCGGAATTCTCGACCGTGTTCAACGATTCGATGATGCCGCGCCTGGTGCCGAAGAGCGAGATCGGCCACGTCTCCAACATTGCCTGGGGACTTGGTTATCTCGGCGGCATGATCGCGCTGATCTTTGTCGTCGCCTGTCTGGCGGGTTCGCCGGAGACCGGCAAGACGATCATCGGCATCGACCCGCTCTTTGGGCTCGACCCGAAACTCGGCGAGGACGCGCGCGCCACCGGGCCGCTGTCGGCCGGCTGGTATTTCCTGTTCATCCTGCCGATGTTCTTCTTCACGCCGGACGCCATCAAAGGCGTTCCGATCGGGCCGGCGGTGCGCGAGGGGCTGTCGGAACTGAAGTCGACGCTGACTGAAGTGCGCCGGCGCAAAGGCATCTTCCGCTTCCTTGTCGCCCGCATGATTTATCAGGACGGCGTCAATGCGCTGCTCGCTTTGGGCGGCACATTTGCGGCAGCGATGTTCCACTGGTCGATCACCGAGATCGGCATGTTCGGCATTATCCTCAACGTCGTCGCCATCGTCGGCTGCCTGGTTGCCGCATGGCTGGACACCGCGCTTGGCTCCAAGACCATCGTGATGATTTCGCTCGTCCTGCTCAGCATCGCCACCATCGGCATCGTTTCGACCGGGCCAGGCTACACGTTGTTCGGCGCCTGGATGATGCCGGGAGCCGATAGTGGCGGCCTGTTCGGCACGGCGGCGGAAAAGGCCTACATTTTCTATGGCCTGTTAATCGGGCTGGCGTTCGGACCGGTGCAGGCGTCGTCACGCTCCTACATGGCGCGCAGCGTGACCGCAGCCGAATCCGGCCGCTATTTCGGCATCTATGCGCTGGCCGGAAGGGCCACGAGTTTCCTGGCGCCGTTCATGGTGGCGTCGATCACGCTCGCCAGCGGCTCGGCGCGGCTCGGCATGGCGGCCATCGTGCTGTTCCTGGGCGTTGGGATCGCGATATTGATCTGGACGCCGTACCCGGCGGATCAGCCGGTGGAATAGCGACGCACTTTTCCTTCTCCCCTTGTGGGAAAAGGCAGAGGCGCTCAATGCCTGAAATGCCTCACGCCGGTAAACACCATGGCGATGCCATGCGCGTCGGCAGCGGCGATAACGTCGTCGTCGCGCATCGAGCCGCCGGGCTGGATCACCGCCGTGGCGCCGGCTTCGATCGCGGATATGAGCCCGTCGGCGAAAGGGAAGAAAGCGTCGGAGGCGACCACCGAGCCCTTGGTCAACGGCTCCGCGAGGCCAGCTGCTTCCGCCGCGTCGAGGGCCTTGCGGGCGGCGATGCGCGAGGAATCGACGCGGCTCATCTGGCCGGCGCCGATGCCGATGGTGGCGCCGTCCTTGGCGTAGACGATGGCGTTCGACTTGACGTGCTTGGCGATGCGGAAAGCGAATTTGAGGTCGGCCATCTCGGCCGCAGTCGGTGCGCGCTTGGTGACCACCTTGAGCTCGAGATCGTCGACCACCGCGTTGTCGCGGCCCTGGACGAGCATGCCGCCAACGACGGATTTCACAGTGATGCCGCCGGCGTGCGGATCGGGCAGACCGCCGGTGACCAGCAGTCGCAAATTCTTTTTGGCGGCGACGATGCGGACAGCGTCCTCCGACGCGTCCGGCGCAATGATCACCTCGGTGAAGGTTTTTACGATCTCCTGAGCCGCTTCGGCATCGAGGATGCGGTTCATGGCAACGATACCGCCAAAGGCCGAAACCGGGTCGCAGGCCAGCGCTCTCGCATAGGCAGCAGCCAGCGAAGCGTCCTCGGCGACGCCGCACGGGTTGGCGTGCTTGATGATGGCAACGGCGGCGCAGCGGTTTGGGTCGAACTCGCCGACCAGCTCGAAGGCGGCATCGGTGTCGTTGATGTTGTTGTAGGACAGCTGCTTGCCCTGCAACTGGCGAGCCGTGGCGACCCCGGGCCGCTTGTCGCCATTGACGTAGAAGCCGGCGCTCTGATGCGGGTTCTCGCCATAGCGCATGACGCTTTCCAGCCTGCCGCCGAAGGCGCGCCAGGTCGGGTGCTCGATCTCAAGCGTTTCGGCGAACCAGCCGGAGATCGCCGCATCGTAGCTGGCGGTGCGGGCAAAGGCCTTGGCCGCCAGCTTCTGGCGGAAATCCAGCGACAGCGAGCCGATGTTCATCTCCAGCGCGTTCAGCACCGAGGCGTAGTCGCCGGGATCGGTGACGATGGCGACATAGGCGTGATTCTTGGCCGAAGCGCGGATCATCGCCGGGCCGCCAATGTCGATGTTCTCGACAACAGCGGCATAGTCGGCGCCGGAACGGCGGACCTCCTCGAACGGGTAGAGATTGGAGACGAGCAGATCGATCGGCTCGATACCGTGATCGTGCATCGCCTTGGCGTGTTCGGGATCGTCGCGCACGCCGAGCAGCGCGCCGTGCACCGACGGGTGCAGCGTCTTGACGCGGCCGTCCATGATCTCGGGAAAGCCGGTCAGTTCCGAGACGTCACGCACCGCCAGCCCCGCCTCGGCGATCGCCTTTGCCGTGCCTCCGGTCGAGACCAGCTCGACGCCGGCCGCGACCAGCCCTTTGGCGAAGTCGATCAGGCCGGTCTTGTCGAAGACGGAAAGCAGGGCGCGGCGGACCGGAAGGAGGTCGGGTGCCGGAATGTTCTTGGCGGCGACGGCCATGGGCTGGCGGCCTTTCAGGGCTGATTGGAGAGCGTTGCCGGGCCGTAGCACATGACATCAGGAAATCAAGCCGGAAGCTCGACCAAGCCGGCGCCGGCAACGACGCTCAGCTGTGCTCGGGATAGCCGGCGATGCCGGTGCGCGTGAGCTGCCAATGCACTTCGGCGATCTCCGAGGCCTTGAAGGCGAGCACGATCTGGCGGCTGCGGCGCGGGCCGCCAAGGCCGGCGAAATAGATCGATTCCTCGACCTCCGGCACCACTTCGGTGCAGGTGAACACCCAGGTGTCGGCCTGGTCGGCGGTCAGCACCAGGCGGTCATGCTCGTCCTGCAAAAGGTTGATGTCAGGGTGGGTGTGGAAGCGCACCACGACGAAGTCGCGGCCATTGTTGCGGATCGCCGCACCGCCCGGGCGGAGGAAGCGATCCCTGCCGGCGAGCACATTGCCCTCGCTCGACAGTTTCAGCTCGCGCTCATGCAGGAAGCCAAAGCGCTGCATATAGCCGTCATGGCGGGCGATGAAGCCTTGCGTGCCCTTCTGGTCGATGCGCTTGCAAGGCACATGCTGCGGGCCGCCGAGCAAGGGCGAGCCGAGCAGGTCGTTGACGCGCAACGAATGGGAAAACCGCGCCGACGAGGTGTCGTTGATGGTGGCGGTCGAATGCGCCGCGGTGGCACGGGCCAGCGGTCGGAACTCGGCGGCGCCATAGGTGTCGATGCCGGCATTGACGATATAATGCTGGCGACCGGACGAGAGTTCGAAGGCCAGGCACCCGGCATGCGCGGCGTTGGACACATCGACGGCCGGCGACGGGCCGGTATCGGCAATCACCGTCACGCCGCCCATCGACAGGCGCTCATAGCCGGAATGCGGCGCGTGCAGCAGCGGCGCGCCGGCGGTGTCGTCGTGGCGCAAGATGGTGGCAATGCGGTCGTGGATGGTCGCGCCCATGCCGTTGAAGCGGGCCAGGCTGCCATCCTGATGGCGGAAGAAACGGAGCGCCGGCAGCATGCGGTCGATGGCGCCCATCAGGGCGGCCGGTGGCGTTTCGGCCTGGTTGGCATAGGTTTGACGCAGCGGCAGGAGATCGGCGAGCAATTCGAGCACCGCCATCGGGTTGCGCGAAATGTGGCCGCCATCGGGAAGGATCTGGCGGTCGAGTTCTTCCGCCAGGTTGCGGGTGGCGCCGCGCAGTGCCGAGGCCGGCGCCGGCAGCGACAGCGCGGCGAAGGCAAGCGCGATACGAGCGCGCAGCCTGTCCTTGCCGTCCGGCATCTCGCGCGCCATCGAGCGGAGATAGCGGATCTGCACGGCGAGCGATTTCAGGAAGGCGCGATAGAACGGAAATTCGGCCCCTTGTAGGACAACCGAGGAGTGTTGCAACCAGGCAATGACTCGCTTGGCGGTGGTGCCGGGCTCCCAGGCTATGCCGGAAATCTGGTTGCCATGCATGGCGATCCAGTCGGAGACAAGCGCGCGTGCATTGGCGGCGGCCAGCTCGGTGCCGGCGGCGCGCATATGGCGCAGCCAGCGAAAGCCGTGCAGCGTCTTCACCCAGCCGCGATTGGCGACATCGATCTGGAATGGAGATTTGCCGCCGGTCTCGACCAGATGTCCCGACAGCGGATAGCGGCCATAATAAATCTCGAGCGCGATCTGCGGATCGGCGAGCCTGAGGTCGGGCGGTGCAATCAGGACGCGTTCGGGCGTGCGCCCGGAATAGCGCCAGCGATAGACTGGCCCTGCGCGAAGGCGCCGGCGCGTCTTGCGCCAAAACTCCTTAGCGACAAGCGTCCACAGACGTGTCGTGCTGCCGGCAGCCAGTGCCAAAACCCCTCCTCGTCGCCTGGAGATAGAGCATGCTGTCGCCCGAAAACCGCGTCACACTTTTCGGCATCATGTTCCGGTACCCCAGCACAAGCTTATATGATTCAAGAACTTATGCGAAGTCGAATTCCGCCGACGTGAAGCGCCTCACGCTGCCGGCCACCGACCCACCCCGAAAAAAGTCAAGCGCTTCGCGGGCTTAAGCCCGGCAATCCGGCACTCACTTGCGGTTGTGGCGAGACCGAAATTCGCTGGGCGAACAGTTTTCGCGGTCGCGAAACAGACGGGAGAAATAGAAGGCGTCGTGGATGCCGACGGCGGCCGCAATGGACTCGATGGGCGAATCGGAGGCGGCCAGCATCTGTTTGGCGCGGTCGAGCCTCGTGCGCAGTTGGAAGGCCTTGGGCGACATGCCGGCTGCCCGCGCAAATCTGCGCCGCAAGGTTGCCGGCGACATCGAGAATTTCGCGGCGAAGGCATCGAGATCCACCGGGTCGCACGCGCAGCGGCGCAATTCGTCGATGATGGGCTGCATGTCGGCATGCTGGAAGCCGGGATTTCGTTGACGGTTGTTCCAATCCATTGCCTGGCGGGCAGCACGCACGACGATGCGATGCATCGTGGCGGCGGCTTCTGCCTGGCTCAGCATCGTATCGAGCGACAGCTCACCGTGCAGCCTGTCGAACAGCCGCTGCATTTGCCGAGGTCGCGCAAGGGGACGACAGGGGCGTCCTCGGCGATCAGCCGCAGCCGGGTGAAATCGCGTATCAAGGCCCCGTCGAAGTGCGCCCAGCGTTCGAGCCAGCCCGATGCGTCCGGCCCGTAGGAATGCATTCTCCCGGGAAGCAGCCAGAACAGGGCCGGCGCTTGGATCGTCTGCATGCCGGCAGTCCTGGTTTCAAGCCAGCCTTGACCGTTCTCAATCAGCACCACGGCGAATTCCGGCAATTTGCGCGCTTGGATCGCCTGAGTGACGCGATGCCGACCAATCCCTGTAACCGACAGGCCGCCGGCCGCGGCCGGTGCGGATCTGTAGAGTGCGTAAGAGAGATCGTTCATGAGCGAAAAGTCCATGGCTTCGTTCTGTCCATGGGCGAGTCTGCGAACAGTATGACATTTCCAGCTAAGGATGAAAAATCGCAGGTGGCTGAAATGTCAAGCTCAACAGGTGGCACGCAACGACAGATTCCTGTTGCGTCAATCGATCTGAACGCCAACGGCAAGACATTATCGATGGCGCCGAACCGGTTGGGTCATCTCGTGCCAACCGACGCCGGGGTCGGCATCGATGCCATTCGCGGCCTCCTTGCCGAGCAAGGCTATGTCTGGCTGAAAAGTATGCTGCCGCGCCGCGACGTCATCGATTTTCGCGGCTGGGTGTTTTCGTATCTGGCCGACACCGGCTTGCTGCAGCCCGGGTCCGATCCCGCGCTTGGCCTGGCGGCCGGCACGTTCGACCGTCAGCTCGCCGATCGCCGGTTGATGGCGCTGGTTCGCTCCACCGCCTATGAAGGGTTTTGCGCACAGCCCCGGATGGCGCGGCTGATGGATGGGTTTGTCGGCGGGCTGTCCTATTTGCACAAGCGCAAGATCATGCGCTTCACCCAACCGGGCACCGCCGTGGCGACGCCGGCGCATTACGATCTCGTCTATCTTCGCGGCGGCACCAGCCGCATCGTCACGGCCTGGATCCCGATCGGCGACGTTCCCGTCGACATGGGCGGCCTGGTCTATCTCGAGGGATCGCACGCCATCGGCCTCGACATGGAAGCCCGGTTCGCCAGGGACAATGCCGGGCTGAGCCCGCAGGAGCGCATCAGCGCCTACAACAGGAACATGAGCGAGGGCGGCTGGGTGTCGAAGGACCTGCCCGACATGGCGGAGCGGTTCGATACACGCTGGCTGATCGCGGATTTCGAGGCCGGCGATGTCGTCCTCCACTCGCCCTATATGATCCACGCCTCGACGACCAACCAGAGTGCGGAGGGGCGTATCCGGCTCTCCACCGATATCCGCTACCAGAATGTGGATGATGAGATCGATGCAAGGTGGGGGAAGCACTGGAGTTTGAACGACATGCTTTAGGCATGTCGTCGCGTCGGAGTCAGGCCAGACGTCGCATGCGGGCTGCGAAGAAGCCGTCCAGGCCGGAAACCCCTGGCGAACCACTGTCAAGATCGGCGGGTGTGGTGCGCAGCGTGCCTTGCGGGGTCAGGAAAGCGTCGATGCCGGCGATTTCGCCGGGCTGCAGTGGATCGTCGGCGACGGTTTTGTTGCCGGCCAGAAAGACGCGATACAGATCCTCGCCTTCGATTGGGTCCAGCGAACAGTTGGAAAAAACAATCCGACCGCCCGGTTTGACCAAAGTGACGGCGCGGGCGAGCAGCTTTGCTTGCAGATCGGCTAGCTTTTCGACGTCGGCTGCCGTCTTGGTCCATGGCACGTCGGGGTGGCGCCGAACCGTGCCGGTGGAAGAGCAGGGCGCGTCG
Organism: Mesorhizobium sp. P170090; assembly: GCF_057786115.1. Classification (NCBI taxonomy): domain Bacteria; kingdom Pseudomonadati; phylum Pseudomonadota; class Alphaproteobacteria; order Hyphomicrobiales; family Phyllobacteriaceae; genus Mesorhizobium; species Mesorhizobium sp. P170090. Next base: position 483,772 of record NZ_JBYNWH010000001.1, on the reverse strand, counting down.
AGCAGGACGGCGTCGAAAAGCTCCGCCGGCTGGTATTTCAGCAGATCGGCCTGCACGATCTCGGCGGACAGCCCGAGCCGTTCGAGGTTCTGCGTCAGCCGCGCCAGCCGGTTCTTCGAGGTGTCCACGGCGGTGACTTTGGCGCCGGCAAGGATCAGCTGAGCGGTCTTGCCGCCGGGGGCGGCGCAGAGGTCGGCGACGCGTAATCCTTTGACATCGCCGAACAGCCGCGCCGGAAAACTGGCGGCGGCGTCCTGGACCCACCATGCGCCTTCGCTGAAGCCCGGCAGTTCGGTGACGGAGGCGTTGAGCTTTTCCACTCGCACCGTGCCGGTCGGCAGCACGATGCCGCCGAGCTTTTCGGCCCACAGTTCGGGATCGGCCTTGACCGTGAAATCGACCGGCGCCTCAACGCGATGCGCCGCCAGGATCTGTCTGGTCATCTCGGCGCCATAGGCGGCCTTCAGCCGGTCGGAGAACCATTTTGGCGCCTCGTCGGTGGCGGCAAGAGCTGCCGGCAGTTCGGTCTCCTTGGCCCGCACCAAAGTGCGCAGCACGCCGTTAACGAGGCCGGAAAAGCGCTGCGTGCGTGGGTCCGACTTGGCGTGGGTCACAGCCAAATCGACGGCGGCGCTGTCGGGGATGTCGAGGAACAGGATCTGCGCCGCCGCAACATGCAGGATGTGCGACAGCGCTGTGGCGTTGGGCGGCAGCGGCTTTTCAAGGCGGCGGGCGAGGAGCCCGGCAATGGTCATGCGGTAGCGCAGCGCGGTTACCAGTATGGCGCGCACCAGGCCGCGGTCGCGCAAGTCGAGCACCTTGTATTGCGGATGGCCGTTCTCGTGGTCCGTCAGCCCGTCGAGCGGCGTTTTGGCGTCGATAACGGCGGCCAGCAGCCGCGCCGCGGCCTTGCGCGCGGCGAGGCCGGCGACGAATTCGTCCGAGCTGTTTTCGCGATCGCCTGAATGTGCGGGCCGGGATCTGGCGCCGCTCACGACCACGGACCTTTGGGTCCGGTCGGATTGCGGCCCCACGGATTGGCTTTCGGCTTGGCCGGTTTGGTCGGCTGCGTGGGGCGTGCTGCCTTACCCCACGGACCTTGCTCGGCATCGGCCGGCAATTCTTCGATCGGCTCTGGCGTCGGCGCCTGGCGCGGCGCCGGCTGGCGGCCTGCCATGTCGCGCGCCATCGCCTGCAGCGCGGCGATGCGGTTGTCGGTGTTCGGGTGGGTCGAAAACAGGCTGTCCATTCGCTCGCCGTGAAGAGGATTAATGATGAAGAGATGCGCGGTCGCGGGATTGCGTTCGGCATCCGGGTTGCGGATGCGTTCGGCGCCGCGGGCGATCTTGTCAAGCGCTGATGCCAGCCAAAGCGGATTTCCAACGATTTCGGCGCCGCGCCGGTCGGCTTCGTATTCGCGGGTGCGGCTGACCGCCATCTGCACGATCATGGCGGCGAAGGGCGCGACCAGCATCGCCACCAGCACGCCGACAAAGCCGAACGGGTTGTTGTTGTCGCGGCTGCCGCCGAAGAAGAAGGCGAAATTGCCGAGCATCGAGATGGCGCCGGCGAGTGTCGCGACAATGGTCATGGTCAGCGTGTCTCGATGCTGGATGTGGGCCAGCTCATGCGCCATGACTGCCGCCACCTCCTCATGCGACAGGCGCTCCAGCAGCCCGGTCGAGGCCGCGACCGCGGCGTTCTCGGGATTGCGGCCGGTGGCGAAGGCGTTCGGCTGCGGATTGTCGATCAGATAAGTCTTGGGCATCGGCAGGCCGGCCTGCTTGGCCAACGCCTCGACGATGGCGTGGAATTCGGGCGCGTTCTTCGCGTTGACCTCGACGGCGTGATTCATCGACAGCACCATCTTGTCGGCATTCCAGTAGCTGAACAGATTGGTGCCCGCGGCGACCAGGAAGGCGATCATCATGCCGCCGGTGCCGCCGATCAGAAAGCCGACGCCCATGAACAGCGCCGTCATCGCGGCCAGAAGCATGGTGGTGCGTAGCGTGCTCATCATCTGCTCCCTGTGCGGCCGTGGCAAAAAAAGGTCGATCGGGTGAACTCATGGCTATATGATGGGAAACGCCGCCCTTCGTTTCAATCCGCCCGGACTATCGCATGACCGACCAACCCAGCAAAGCCGATGCCGACCGGGAGAAGGACCTGACGCCGGCGGCCAGCCGGGCGCTGGCTGAAGCCGAGGCGCGCCGTGAAGCGTATCGCCAGAAGGAAGCTGCGCTGCCGAAGGAAATCGGCGGCCGCGGCGGCAAGGAACCCGGCCGCTACGGCGACTGGGAAGTGAAGGGACTGGCTAGCGATTTCTAGGGGTTCAGGAACGGAAGAACTGGGGAACTGGTGAACTGAAGAGTTGAAGAAAAAGGCGCATAGCAGTCCTCCAGTCCTCCAGTCCTCCAGTCCTCCAGTCCTCAGGCCGCGCTGCGCTGTGCCCCCAGCGTCATCCAGCCGCTGTCATCGATGGCGATGGAGACGGTTTCGTAGCCGCCAATCGAGTTGTGCTGAGTCGTCATTGGATGCTGGTGAGTGGCGCTGATCACCATCACCGACGCGCCCGCTGCTTCCGCCGCCGCGATACCGGCCGGTGCGTCCTCGAAGACCAGACAGTCGCCGATATCGACGCCGAGCCGTTTTGCCGCCAGCAGGAAACAGTCGGGCGCCGGCTTGCCGTGCGACACATCCTCGGCCGCGACCACCAAGGCGGGAACCGGGATGCCGGCGGCCCGCATGCGCAGCAGCGCCAACGGGCGCGGCGCCGAGGTGACGATCGCCCAGCGCTCTGGCGGCAAAGCGTTGAGGAACGGCACGGCGCCGGCGATCGGCAGCACGCCTTCGACATCGTCCGACTCGGCCTGCAACAGCACAAACGCCTCATGAACAGGGTCGACGCCGGGAAGCGCCAGCCTGGTGATGGTCTCGACCGCCCGCACGCCATGGATCGTCGGCAAGAAGGCTTCGACGTCGAGACCGTGCTTAAGCGCCCACGCCGCCCAGACGCGCTCGGCCGAGGCGATCGAATTGAGCACCGTGCCATCCATATCGAACAGGAACGCGGCGAATTTTCTGCCTGCAAACATCAGATTTTCCACGGGGTTAGGGATCGTTTCGGGAGGGTCGAAACATGTCGTGCGACCGTAACGTCGCCACGCCTGCCTGGGAAGCCGCGGGAGAGCCTTTTCGATAGTTCCAGGGAACCATGGTCCCGCCTCTGGCGTTTTGAGCATACTGTTTTCCACGGGATCGAAGGGGCAATCATTGTGCTGATCCGGCTCGGCTACGAAATCGCCATTGAATGCGTCGGCGCCACGCCGGTCATCTCGCTGCTTGATATCCACAGGGATCGTCAGGCCGACATCAAACGGCAGACGCGCGTGCTGACGTCGCCTTCAGTGCCGAGCAAGGTCTATCACGATCTGTTCGGCAATACCTGCCGCCGCTTCACCGTACCCGCCGGCAATTTCCGCATTCTCTATGACGCAGCCGTCGAAGACAGCGGCGAGCCTGACGCGGTCAACACGCTGGCCAGGGAAGTGCCGGTGGCGGAACTGCCGGACGATGTGCTCGGCTACCTCCTCGGCAGCCGCTATTGCGAGACCGATCATCTGAGCAGTCTGGCCTGGCAGCTTTTCGGCCATGTTCCCTCCGGCTGGGCGCGGGTGCAGGCGATCGTCGACTATGTCCACAACCGGCTGTCCTTCGGCTATGGCTATGCGCGGTCGACGCGCACCGCAGCCCAAGCGCATGAGGAGCAGGTTGGTGTATGCCGCGACTTCGCCCATCTGGCGATCACGCTCTGCCGCTGCATGAACATCCCGGCCCGCTATGTGAACGGTTATCTCGGCGACATCGGCGTACCGGCCGACCCGGCGCCGATGGACTTTTCGGCCTGGATGGAAGTGTTCCTCGACGGCAAATGGTACACGTTCGACCCGCGTCATAATCGTCCGAGGATAGGCCGCGTCGTCATCGCGCGCGGTCGTGATGCCACGGATGTGCCGCTGCTGCACAGCTTCGGCCCGCACCAACTTTCGCTGTTCAAGGTCTGGACCTATGAGCAGGAAGGCAATCTGTTCAACCCGCCCTATCACGGCGTCGACAAGACCGTCAGTGCGCGGATGCTGGCGTGACCGGATTTTGATTCGCTTCGACACACAATCCGGAAATGGAAAAGGCCGCCGCTTCTTGACGAAGCCGGCGGCCTTCCGTGTTTCCGTCCGTGGCGCGGCCAATGGCGGCGACCGAGGTCACCCGCCGCGCTTATCGCGCCTTAACGGGAAGACTGCTTCCCGAAAGTGCAATCCGCTGAGGCCACGTTCTGGAAAACGAAATCACTCGACATCGGATCACCTCCTTTCGATTTGTTGAACACGTACAGATGATGGGGTGCGTTGCAGCAAAAAACAAGATGCCGATTTGAAATAGCTGGCGAGCCGCCTTTTGCGCCGGGTTGCGAAGAGCCGCGAGGGCGGGCAAAATCCATGCAAGGTGGATTGTCAGGACTCGGGAGGATTGCCATGGAGGCAGCCGAGAAGGCCGCGCGCATCGTGCGAACGGTGATCGAAACGCTGAAGCCGGGTTTTGCGGTCAAGCTGTGGACCGGCGAGCGGATCGGTCCCGCCACCGGGCCCGTGCTCACCATCAACGACCAGGACATCGTCTGGCAGGTGGTAAAGCGGCCATCACTGTCGACGCTGATCGAGATGTGGATTTCCAAGACGATAGACATCGAAGACGGGACGATTTTCGATTTTTATGCACTGCCGTCGCAAGGCAAGCTCAGGACCAAGCTCAAGTCGCTGCCGAAGCTGGCGATCCTGCGCGACCTGCCGGCGGTGCTCCTGTCACGCAAGCAGATGAGTGCACGCACCGATCTGTCGGGTCGCAACCCCTATGTCAGCGGGTCGAGCCAAGAGGCGATCCAGCATCACTACGACATTTCGAACGCCTTTTACCGGCTCTTCCTCGACGAGCGCATGGTCTACAGCTGCGGCTACTTTAAGGATTTCGCCGATGGCATCGACCAGGCGCAGGCCGACAAGCTCGACCATATCTGCCGCAAGCTGCGGCTGAAGCCGGGCGAAAAGCTGCTCGACATCGGCTGCGGCTGGGGCGCCATGCTGATCCATGCGGCCAAAAATTATGGCGTCGTCGGCCATGGCGTGTCGCTGTCGCAGGCGCAGACCGATCTCGCCCGCGAGCGCATCCGCGCCGAAGGGCTGCAGGACCGCATCACCATCGAGATCAAATCCTATGCGGAACTCAAAGGCTCCTTCGACAAGATATCGTCGATCGGCATGTTCGAGCATCTCGGCCTCGCCAACCACGCCACCTATTTCAAGACCATCCATCGCTTGCTGAAGCCCGGCGGCATCTATCTGCACCACGCCATCACCAGGCGCAGCAAGGGCGACTTGAAGAAAACCTTGCGCAAGGGGCCGGAGTTCAAGGCGCTGCTCAAATACATTTTCCCCGGCGGGGAACTCGACACGATCGGCATGACGCTGGGCAATCTGGAGGCGCATGGCTTCCTGGTCTACGACGTTGAGAATCTGCGCGAGCACTATGCGCGCACCTGCCGGCTGTGGGCCGAGCGGCTGCAGGCTCGCTTCGACGAGGCGGTCGCCGAAGTCGGCGAGGCCAAGGCACGGCTGTGGCTGCTTTATCTCACCGGCTGCTCGATCACCTTCGAGCGCGCCTCGGCGCAGATTTTTCAGACCGTCGTCACCAAACGCGCACGCGGCCCGAGCGGGCTGCCGCCGACACGGGCGGATCTGTATCGGTAGAGATAGGATTCGGGGCCGAACCCCACGCTTTCCAAGGTCTGCGATTTGCTGCCTCGCGGTAGAGGCCTACACGAACCGCATCGGCGCGCCGATCTCGACACGGGCAGGCCTGTCCACAGTGCAATAGACGCCAAGATTGTGCGCGTTGTGGCGGACCAGATTGCGCAGGATGCCGGGATCGTGGTCGAAGCCGTCCTGGCTGATGATGGTGAAGCCGCAGCGGCGGCAGGCCTCCGAGACGGTCACCAGCAGGTCGCCGATTGCGAGCTTGCGGCCAATCCATTCGGTTTCGGGGAACGAGCCTTCGACCGCTTCCATGTCGATAACGATGTTGGGGCGGAAGCGGCGCGGATCGGGAATGCCTTCAGGGTGCAGCGCCTTGAGCCGCGCCAGCGATGCGGTGGTCAAGAGATGGATCGGCGCTTTGCGGTAGCGCGCCGCGGTGAGCGGGCCGGTGTAGCCGGGGGCGTTGTCCTGGCTGAACGGCCGGATCGAGGCGGCGAAGCCGAGATAGGCCGAGATGGCTTGGTCGCATTCCGCACCCGGCACTGCCAGCCAGTCGCCGTCGGGAACGGCGATCTCCAGTTCGCGACCGTTGGTGAGCCGGGTGCGGATGCGCGGCACCTTGTGCCACTTGGCGTCGCGGTCGGGCCGCGCGATCTCATTGTCCGAGACATCGACAAGGCCGAACAGCCGGTCGCCGTCGATGGTTTCAAGGCCGACCGAAATGGCGTCCTGGCGTTCGCCGGCAAACGAACTTGCGGGGTAACGCCAGAGCTCCGTGACTGCGCCCAGTGCAGCCATGAAATCCCCTCAGCCCTTCTTGTTCTGGCGGTTGGCGATCAGATCATCGACCACGGCCGGATCGGCCAGTGTCGAGGTATCGCCGAGTGCGGAAAAATCGTCCTCGGCGATCTTGCGCAGGATACGGCGCATGATCTTGCCGGAGCGGGTTTTCGGCAGTCCGGGCGCGAACTGCAGCTTGTCGGGCGAGGCGATGGCGCCGATCTCCTTGCGGACATGGGCCACGAGCTCCTTGCGCAGTTCCTCGCTCGGCTCCACGCCTTTCATCAAGGTAACGTAGCTGTAGATGCCCTGGCCCTTGATGTCGTGGGGATAGCCGACGACAGCTGCTTCCGACACCTTCTCATGGCTGACGAGCGCCGATTCGACCTCGGCCGTTCCCATGCGGTGGCCGGAAACGTTGATGACGTCGTCAACGCGGCCGGTGATCCAGTAATAGCCATCGGCGTCGCGGCGACAGCCGTCTCCGGTGAAGTATTTGCCCTTGTAGGTGGAGAAATAGGTCTGCACGAAGCGGTCGTGATCGCCATAGACGGTGCGCATCTGGCCGGGCCAGGAATCGGCAATGCAGAGATTGCCGTCGGCCGCCCCTTCCAGCACCTTGCCTTCGCCGTCGACCAGCTGCGGCTTGATGCCGAAGAAGGGCCGCGTCGCCGAACCGGCCTTGAGGTCGGTGGCGCCGGGCAGCGGCGTGATCAGAATGCCGCCGGTCTCGGTCTGCCACCATGTGTCGACGATCGGCACCTTGCCGTTGCCGACGATGTTGAAATACCACTCCCAAGCTTCCGGATTGATCGGTTCGCCGACCGAGCCCAGCACGCGCAGCGACTTGCGCGAGGTCTTCTTCACCGGTTCGTCGCCGGCGCCCATCAGCGCGCGCAGTGCCGTCGGCGCGGTGTAGAAGATGTTGACCTTGTGCTTGTCGATGACTTCCCAGAAGCGCGACTGCGAGGGGTAGTTCGGCACGCCCTCGAACATCAGCGTGGTGGCGCCGTTGGCGAGCGGGCCATAGACGATATAGCTGTGGCCGGTGACCCAACCGACATCGGCGGTGCACCAGTAGATATCGCCGTCATGGTAGTCGAAGACATATTGGTGGGTCATCGAGACATAGACGAGATAGCCGGCGGTGGTGTGCAGCACGCCCTTCGGCTTGCCGGTCGAACCTGAGGTATAGAGGATGAACAGCGGATCCTCGGCCTTCATCTTCTCCGGCTTGCAGTCGCCCTTCACCGTGGCGATCTCGTCATGGTACCAGATGTCGCGTCCCTGGACCCAGCCGGTCTTGCCGCCGGTGCGGCGAACGACGACCACCTTATCGACCTTGGTGCCGGCCTTGGCGGCGATTTCGATCGCTCTGTCGGTGTTTTCCTTCAGCGGGATCGGCTTGCCGCCGCGCAGGCCTTCGTCGGCGGTGATGACGAAGGTCGACTTGCAGTCATCGATGCGGCCGGCCAGCGCGTCCGGTGAAAAGCCGCCGAAGACGATCGAGTGGATGGCGCCGATGCGGGTGCAAGCCAGCATCGCGTAGGCCGCTTCCGGGATCATCGGCATGTAGATGGTGACGCGGTCGCCCTTCCTGACGCCGTGCTTCTTCATCACATTGGCGAGCCGGCAGACATGCTCGTAGAGCTCGTTATAGGTGATCTTCTTGTCGTCGTAGGGATTGTCGCCTTCCCAGATGATGGCTGTCTGGTTGCCGCGCTTCTTCAAATGGCGGTCGATGCAGTTGTAGGAGACGTTGGTTTCGCCGTCCTCGAACCATTTGATCGAGACCTTGCCCTCGAAGGAGGTGTTCTTGACCTTGCTGAACGGCTTGAACCAGTCGATGCGCTTGCCGTGCTTGCCCCAGAACTTGTCCGGATTCTTCACGCTGTCGGCATACCATTTGAGGTAGGTGTCGTTGTCGATCAGCGCATTCTTCTTCCACGCCGGCTGGACGCGGTGGATCTTCACCTCGGACATGTCTTCACTTTCCTCCCAAACCACCCCGCCGGCTTGACCACAGCCAGGATCACGGCGACGCAGCCGCGAATTCGGCGGCATTATTAACAGTTCCGCGCTGACGGCAACATTAGACGTTGGATTCGCGTGGCGGGATGCCGCAGCTCCCGTTTCGGTTGTATCAGCACTCGGCAGCGGTCGCTGCTAACTGCATGTTTTCGTGCATAAAACCCGACTGGGATCAGGAAAATCATAGACAGTTAAGGAACGGCGCGCACAATTCGGTGTTGGGAGGAATGGAGAATCAACTAGGCCAAGGGGCTGTCATGCGCGATCATTCCGAAATGGACCTGATGCTCAAGGGGTATGGCCTGACCACGGCCAAGATTCTGTACCATTTTCCCGACCACCCGCATCTGCTGCAGAGCTTCATCTGGCAGGATTACGATCTGGCGCCGAAGTTTCCGGTGCTGATCAAGTTCATCGAGTTCTGGAAGGCCAGGCTCGACGGGCCGCTGCATTCGATCAGCTACACGCACCAGAAGCTGATCGCGCCGAACGAATGGCGGAAGGTGGATGGGGAGTTCGTGCTGCACTGAGCGGCAGTATAGCTGATCTCCCCCGCAAGGGGGGAGATTGGCAGCTTCAACGTCGGCGATCACACCGCAGGCGGGTTCAGCCGGGCGAAACCTTCCTGGCGGTGATAGGGGAAGTACGGGTAGGGCGCGGCCACTTCGCTTGCCTTGTCGAGCTTTTTGACCTGCTCCGGCGTCAACGCCCAGCCGACGGCGCCGAGGTTCTGGCGCAGCTGTTCCTCGTTGCGGGCGCCGATGATGACCGAGGACACGGTCGGGCGCCGCAACAGCCAGTTGATGGCGATCTGCGGCACGGTCTTGCCGGTCTCTTCAGCCATCGCATCAAGCGCATCCATGACCCGGTAGAGATGTTCGTCCGCGACCGGCGGGCCGAAATCGGCGGTGTCGTGCAGCCGGCTCTTTTCCGGCAGGGGCTGGCCGCGGCGGATCTTGCCGGTCAGGCGGCCCCAGCCGAGCGGGCTCCACACCAGCGCGCCGATGCCCTGGTCGATACCGAGCGGCATCAGCTCCCATTCATAGTCGCGACCGACCAGCGAGTAGTAGACCTGATGCGCGGCGTAGCGCGGATAAGCATGCTTGTCAGCTTCCGCCAGCGATTTCATCACCTGCCAGCCGGAGAAGTTGGAGACGCCGACATAGCGCAGCTTGCCGGCGCGCACGAGGTCGTCCAGCGTCGACAACACCTCCTCGATCGGCGTGCCGGCATCGAAGGCGTGCAGCTGCAACAGGTCGATGTAATCGGTGCCCATGCGCTTCAGGGCGGCGTCGACGGCTTTGATCAGCCGCGAGCGCGACGAGCCGTAGTCGGCCGGTCTGTCGCCCATCGGCAGCGAAGTCTTGGTCGAGATCAGCACCGCGTCGCGGCGGCCTTTGATGGCTTCGCCAAGCACTTCCTCGGAGGCGCCGTTCGAATAGACATCGGCGGTGTCGAACAGATTGACGCCGGCCTCGAGGCAGATGTCGATCAGCCGCCGCGCTTCCTTGGCATCGCTGTTGCCCCAGGCCCCGAACAGCGGCCCGGAGCCGCCGAAAGTGCCGGCGCCGAAAGAGAGTGCGGGCACTTTCAGGCCCGATGCGCCGAGACGTCGATAATCCATTTTATGCTCCTTGATGATGTCGAAGAAGGATTGCGCGTGATGCTCATGACTGGGCGCAGACCGGCACCCCGATTGTGGGGGCGCGATCGAGGCGCAGCGCCAGGGCAGCGACGCCAAGAGCCGCGACCGGCAGCAAAGCGGCGATCCAGGTTAGTGAGCCGAGGCCGAGGTCATGGGCAATCACCGCGCCGCCAAGCCAAGCGCCGGCGGCATTGCCGAGGTTGAAGGCGGCGATGTTGAAGGACGAGGCGAGGCTCTGGCCCGCGCCTTGCGCCTTTTCCAGCACCCACATCTGCAGCGGCGCCACGGTGGCGAAGGCGGCGGCACCAAGCAGGCCGACATAGGTGACGGCCAGGATTTGGCTGTGGACGGCGAAGGTCATTGTGGCCAGCACCAACGCCAGCACCACGAGGCTGCCGAGCACCGCCGGCACCAACCAGCGGTCGGCGACCTTGCCGCCAAGCAGATTGCCGGCGATAAGACCGCCGCCGAAGACGAGCAGGATCGGCGACACGGCGGCTTCCCCAAAACCGGTGATCTCGGTGAGCAGCGGGGCGATGTAGGTGAAGACGGCGAAGACGCCGGCATAGCCGAGCACGGTGGTGGCGAGGCCGAGCAGCACCGGCGTGCGGCGCAGCACGGCGAGGTCGGCGCGCAGATTGGTCTTCTCGGGCGCTTCCTTGCTGCGCGGCACCAGAAGCAGGATGACGGCAAAGGCTGCCAAGCCGACCAGGGTTACCGCCCAGAAGGTGGCGCGCCAGCCGAAGGCCTGGCCTAGCCAGGTGCCGAAGGGCACGCCGAGGATGTTGGCGATAGTCAGTCCGGTGAACATCAGCGCGATCGCCGAGGCTTTCTTGTTGGGCGCGACCAGGCCGGTGGCGACCACCGAGCCGACGCCAAAGAAAGTGCCATGGGCAAAGGCGGTGATGATGCGGGCGCCCATCAGCGTCCAGTAGTCGGGGGCGATCGCACAGGCGAGGTTGCCGAGCGTGAAGATCGCCATAAGGGCCAGAAGGACGGTCTTGCGGGGCCAGTTGCCGGTGGCGATGGTCAAAAGCGGCGCGCCGATGACGACGCCCAACGCGTAGCCCGAAATCAACTGGCCGGCGGCCGAGATCGAGACTCCGAGATCTTTGCTGACATCGATCAGCAGCCCCATGATGACGAATTCGGTGACGCCGATGCCGAAGGCGCCGGCAGCGAGGGCGTAGAGAGCAAGAGGCATGGCGGTTTCCAGTTCGAACTCGAATGAACGCGCTGTCCAGATCCGCGCCCCGACCGCAGAGATCGTGTTGCCATGCCTTGTGAACCAGACTTGCCTTGGGCATATTTCCTGTGAAATAGATTCACAGATGGCCAGACCCGACATCAACCGTTCCGGCGAGATCGAAGTGTTCGTCCGCGTCGTCGAGGCGAGCAGCTTCTCGGCTGCGGCTCGTTCGCTGCGTATGACACCGTCGGCGGTGAGCAAGCTGATCGCGCGACTGGAGGCAAGGCTCGGCGCGCGGCTGGTCACCCGCTCGACGCGCAAGCTGCAGCTGACGCCGGAAGGGACGGCGTTCTATGACAGCGGGGTGCGCATCTTGGCCGATATGGCGGCGGCCGAGCGCGAGGCGGCCGTGGGTGCCGCGCCGCGCGGACGGCTGCGCGTCAACTCCTATGTGCCCTTCGGGGTGCATCGGCTGATCCCGCTGCTGCCTGATTTCCTCGAACGCTATCCCGAGATTTCGGTCGATCTGGTGCTGACCGACAGCGTCATCGATTTGATGGCTGAGCGTGCCGACGTCGCCATCCGCGCCGGGCCGCTCGGCGAATTGCGGCTGGTGGCGCGCAAGCTCGGGCAAACCCGGATGACGGTCGTTGCCGCACCGTCCTATCTCAAGACACATGGCACACCGCTGATTCCAGCCGATCTCAGCCGGCACAATCGCATGGCTTTCGGCTTTGTCCGGCATGTCGATGGCTGGCAGTTTGTCGACGCAGCTGACAATGCCATCACGGTTCCCATCGTGGGAAACACGCTGGTCGGCGATGGCGAGTCGATGCGGTTGATGGCGGTCGGCGGCGCCGGCATCGCCCGGCTGGCACACTGGCATGTGGCCGATGACATCGCGGCGGGGCGGCTGACGGCGCTGCTGGAGGATTTCAATCCGGGCGACGAGGAGCCTACCCACGCCGTCTATGTCGGCCAGGGCCGGCATTTGCCCGCACGGGTGCGGGCGTTTCTCGACTTTCTGGTCGAGAGCGTGCGGATGAGCTGAAAAGACGTTGGGGAGCCAGATGACCCCCCAAGCATCAGGCGACAGCGATGACTATTTCTTCGGGGTGAACGGCGCCGGGCGGCGACCGGCGCCCTGACGCTCCAGCATCCAGCCGGGATATTCGGCCGGCAGCGCACTGACCTCATCCAGTCTGGCGAGATCGTCGGCGTCGAGCTTCACCTCGGCCGCGGCAAGGTTCTGCTTGAGCTGCTCCATGCGGCTGGCGCCGATGATGACGCTCATGACGAAAGGTTTGGCCAGGACATAGCCGAGCGCCACCGTGGCGACGCTGACGCCGTGCTTCTGGGCGATCTCGCGCATCACGGCGACAGCCTCCCAGGCTCGGTCCTCATCGACCGGCGGGAAGTTGAAGGCGGCGCGGCGGCCTTCGCCATTGCCGGGCGCGCCGGGGCCGTATTTGCCCGACAGCAGGCCGCCGGCCATTGGCGACCAGACCATCAGGCCGAGCTTTTCCTCGTGGATGAGCGGCACGATCTCGCGCTCGAGGTCGCGGCCGGCGATCGAGTAATAGGACTGGATGGTCTCGAAGCGGGAAAATCCCTTGCGCTCGGCAACGCCCAGCGCCTTGGCGATGCGCCAGGCCGCCCAGTTGGAGACGCCGACATAGCGGACCTTACCGCTGGCAACGAGATCGTCGAGCGCCCGCAGCGTCTCGTCGATGGGGGTCACCGTATCGGTGCCGTGCAGCTGGTAGAGATCGATATGGTCGAGCTGCAGCCGTTCCAGGCTGCCCTCGACCGAATCCATGATGTGGCCGCGCGAAGAGCCGCGCTCGTTCGGGCCCTGGCCCATGGCGCCATGCACCTTGGTGGCAATGACGACGTCCGAGCGCTTGACGCCAAGATCCTTGAGCGACTGGCCAAGCAGGCGTTCGGACTGGCCGAATGAATAGACGTCGGCCGTGTCGAAGAAATTGACGCCGGCGGCGATGGAACGGGCAACGATGTCGTTGACGCCCTTCTGGTCGAGGCTGGCGATCAGGCCCCATTGGGCATTCTCGCCGGCGGCGCCGAAGGTCATGGTGCCGAGGCACAGTTCGGAGACGAACATCCCCGTATTTCCGAGTTGATTGTAGCGCATGGTGGCTCCAGCAGATTGGTGATGACGCCAAGCAAATAGGAACGGCGCGTTTCGTTTCCAGTCGTGGCGCAATCGACCTAGCGCAGTTGGCTCATAGAGCCCGTCAACCGTCGCGAGATCTTCATGCCGAAAAACCTATCAGAATTCCACGGGTCGGATCATCGTCTTTGAGCGGCGGTTGACCTCCTCGTCGAAATCGTCGTCCCACGCGGGACCGGAGAGAAGATATTCGGCAAGCGAAGGCTTTGCGCCGATCAGTTGGTCATAGTCATCAGGAGATAATACGACGGCAGCCGGCTTTCCGCGCAAGGTGATGGTTTGCGCCCCTTCTTCGTGCGCCTGTCGTACAAGCTTCGAAAGATTGTTTCTCGCGTCCCTGAGGTGCCAGTCCAAGAAGAATAGTCCTCGCTAACTCGCCGGATGTGCTCGAAACATTAGCTCGAATAGCCGAGGAACGACAGGTGTCTCACGAAGCCGAAGGCTACCGGCTTCCAAAAATCGCTGACCCGACCCGAACGCTGGTGGCGCCGAAGGCTATGGCGGTCTCGAAGTCGCCGGACATGCCCATCGACAGTTTTGCCACGCCGGCCTCCATGCCGAGCTTTTCCAGCAGGGCGAAATGCGGGCCGGGGTTTTCGTCGGCCGGCGGGATGCACATCAGGCCTTCGATGGCGAGGCCATGGACATCGCGGCAGCGGGCGACGAAGGCGACGGCGTCGCGCGGCTCGATGCCGGCCTTCTGCGGCTCCGAGCCGGTATTGACCTGGACGTAGAGTTTCGGCGTGCGGCCCTGGCGCACGATTTCCTTGGCGAGTTCGGCGGCGATCTTTTCGCGGTCGACGGTCTCGATGACGTCGGCGAGAGCGACGGCTTCCCTCGCCTTGTTCGACTGCAGCGGGCCGATCAGATGCAGTTCGATATCAGGGAATTCCGCTTTCAAGGCCGGCCATTTGCCTTGCGCTTCCTGCACGCGGTTTTCGCCGAAGACGCGCTGGCCAGCCTCGATGACCGGGCGGATGACGTCGGCCTCAAAAGTCTTCGACACCGCAACCAGCGTCACCGAACCGGCGTCGCGGCCGGCCTCGCGCTCGGCGGCAGCGATCCTCGTCTTGACGGCGAAAAACTGTTCGACGGCGCTGGCCATGTCCATATCCTGCCTGTCTTTAATCGTCTTGGCCGGCTCGCCGCAGTTGACGGGTCCGGCAATCCATGGTGAACACCGCGACGACATTTACCTTGGCCACCGGGCCTTGTCCGGCGGTCTGCGCCTGCTTTTAAGTGAAAATCATCCGATGGCAACCGAACGATACAATCCGCGCGCGTCAGAGCCCAAATGGCAGAAGGCCTGGGCCGAAAAGAAGCTGTTCGAAGCGCATAACAACGATCCAAAGCCGAAATACTACGTGCTGGAGATGTTCCCCTATCCCTCGGGGAAGATCCATATCGGCCACACCCGCAACTACACGATGGGCGATGTGGTGGCGCGCTACAAGCGGGCCAAGGGCTTCAACGTGCTGCACCCGATGGGCTGGGACGCTTTCGGCATGCCGGCCGAAAACGCGGCGATGCAGAACAAGGTCCATCCCAAGGAATGGACCTACGCCAACATCGCCGCCATGCGCGAGCAGCTCAAGATGATGGGCCTGTCGCTGGACTGGGCGCGTGAGTTCGCCACCTGCGACGTCGACTATTACCACCGCCAGCAGATGCTGTTCCTCGATTTCGTCGAAAAGGGGCTGGTGACGCGCAAATCCTCCAAGGTCAACTGGGACCCGGAGGACATGACGGTGCTCGCCAACGAGCAGGTCATCGACGGCCGTGGCTGGCGCTCGGGCGCGCTGGTCGAACAGCGCGAGCTGACGCAGTGGTTCTTCAAGATCACCGACTACGCGCAGGACCTGCTGGACTCGCTGAATGGTCTCGGCGAGTGGCCGGAAAAGGTCAAGCTGATGCAGCAGAACTGGATCGGCCGCTCGGAAGGGCTGCTGATCCGCTGGCCGCTGGCCGCTCCGGTTGGCGATGCGAAGGAACTGGAGGTCTACACGACCAGGCCCGACACCATTTTCGGCGCGTCGTTCATGGCGGTTGCCGCCGACCATCCGCTGGCCAGGAAGGCCGCCGAGACCAATCTCGATCTGGCCAAGTTCATCGACGAAATCAGGCATATGGGCACGTCGGTGGCCGCACTGGAGACGGCCGAGAAGAAAGGTTTCGACACCGGCATCCGCGTCGTGCATCCGTTCGACGACTCGTGGACGTTGCCGGTCTATGTCGCGAATTTCGTTTTGATGGAATACGGCACCGGCGCCATATTCGGCTGCCCGTCGGGCGACCAGCGCGACCTCGATTTCGCCAACAGATACGGCCTGCCGGTGATCCCGGTGGTGATGCCGGAGGATGCCGACGCCAAGACCTTCCAGGTCACGGAAGAGGCCTATGTCGATGACGGCGTGATGATCAATTCGCGTTTCCTCGACGGCATGAAGCCGGAGCAGGCGTTCGACGAGGTGGCAAAGCTCCTGGAGCAGAAGACCATAGGCGGGCGGCCAATGGCGGAGCGCAAGGTGAACTTCCGCTTGCGCGACTGGGGCATTTCGCGTCAGCGCTACTGGGGCTGCCCGATCCCGATGATCCATTGCGAGGATTGCGGCGTCGTGCCGGTGCCGAAGGCCGACCTGCCCGTCAAGCTGCCCGACGACATCGAGTTCGACCGTCCCGGCAATCCGCTCGACCGCCACCCGACCTGGCGGCATGTGAAGTGCCCGAAATGCGGCAAGGATGCGCGCCGCGAGACCGACACGATGGACACGTTCGTCGATTCGTCCTGGTATTTCGCGCGCTTTACAGCGCCCTGGGCCAACGAGCCGACGGAGCCGAAGGCTGCCGATGACTGGCTGGCCGTCGACCAGTATATTGGCGGCATCGAGCACGCGATCCTCCATCTGCTCTATTCGCGCTTCTTCACCCGCGCCATGCGCGCGACCGGGCATCTCGACCTGGCCGAGCCGTTCAAGGGCCTGTTCACGCAAGGCATGGTGGTGCATGAGACCTACCGCGTCGGCGGTGCGTCGAACAATGGCCGCTGGCTGTCGCCGGCTGAGGTCAGGATCGAGGATGTCGGCGGCAAGCGCCGCGCCATCGAGATCGCCACCGGCGAAGAGGCGGCGATCGGCTCACTCGAAAAGATGTCGAAGTCGAAGAAGAATACGGTAAGCCCGGAAGACATCACCGACGGCTACGGCGCCGACACCGCACGCTGGTTCATGCTGTCGGATTCGCCGCCCGAGCGCGACGTCGAGTGGACGGACGATGGCGCCGCCGGCGCGCACCGTTTCATCCAGCGTGTCTGGCGCCTGGTGTCCATTGCCGCCGAGACGCTCGATGGCGTCAAGCCACAGGCGGCGCAGGATGGCGAGGCCGGTGCCGTTTCCAAGGCCGCGCACAAGATCCTGAAAGCGATCGGCGAGGATATCGAGAAGCTCGGCTTCAACCGGGCCATCGCCCGCATCTACGAACTTGCCAATGCCTTGAACACGCCGCTCAACGACGTTGCCGAGGGCAAGGCCGATGCGGCGCTGAAAGGCGCCTGCAGCGAGGCGGTGGAGATCCTTGTGCATGTGGTCGCGCCGGTCATGCCGCATCTGGCCGAAGAGTGCTGGCACACGCTCGGCGGCACCGATCTGGTCGCCGAACGGCCATGGCCGGTCTACGACCCGGCGCTGGTGGTCGACAACGAGATCGTGCTGCCGGTTCAGGTCAACGGCAAGAAGCGCGGCGATTTGACAATTGCCCGCGACGCGGACCAAGGTGCGGTCGAAAAAGCGGTTCTGGCTCTCGACTTCGTGCAGAAAGCGCTGGAAGGTAAGGCGCCCCGCAAGGTGATCATCGTGCCGCAGAGGATCGTCAATGTCGTTGCCTGATTTCAAAAAGACGGGGCTTGACTTCGGAAAGACGACGCATGTGCTGCGCCGCACCGCGCTCTGCGGGCTGGTGGCCTCGATGACGCTGGTTTCGGCCTGCACGGTCAGGCCGCTCTATTCGAGCGCGCCGCTGACGGCAGGCTCGACTGTCAGCGCGTCGGCGGAGCTCGCCTCGATCGCGGTCAAGCCGGTCAAGACCCGCTATGCCCAGCAGGTCCGCAACAATCTGATCTTCGCCTTCGGCCAGGGTGCCGGCGAGACGACGGCACCGGTCTACATGCTCGATCTCGGCGTCACCGAACTGGTCGAATTGGCCGCGGTGGTGCAGATCCAGACCGACGAAGACGAGCCGACGGCAGGCACGGTGACGCTGACCGCAAACTATGTGCTGACCGATGCCAGGACCGGCGTGGTGATCGCAACCGGCAAACGGTCGATCCCATCATCCTTCGACAAGCCGACGCAGGAGTTCGCCTCCTACCGGGCACAGCTCGACGCCGAGAACCGCGCCGCGCGTGAACTGGCTGAAATGGTGAGCCTGTCGGTCGCCCAGGACTTGGTCAGGCACGGCAAGAAGGCCTGAGCATTCCCTGGCGCTGCCAACTAGACTTTTAGCAGTCCGCAACAAAAAGGCCGGTTTCCCGGCCTTTTTTCGTTTGTATCGAACCGATCTCAGCCGATCTTCTGGCCGGTCTTGGCCCAGTCGGCAGCGAACTGATCCAGGCCCTTGTCGGTCAACGGGTGCTTGACCAGCGCCTTCAGCGTCGCGGCCGGCGCGGTAACGACATCGGCGCCGATCAGGGCTGCCTGCTTGACGTGGTTCACGGTGCGAACCGATGCGACGAGGATCTCGGTGTCGAAATCGTAATTGTCGTAGATCTGCCGGATCTCCTGGATCAGCTCCATGCCGTCCGCGCCGGTATCGTCGACGCGGCCGACGAAGGGCGAGATGAACGAGGCGCCGGCCTTGGCCGCCAGCAGCGCCTGGTTGGCCGAGAAGCACAGCGTCACATTGACCATGCGGTTCATTTCGGTGCGGATCGTCCTGCAGGCACGCAAACCGTCCAGCGTCAGCGGCACCTTGATGCAGATATTGTCGGCGATCTTGGCCAGAACCTTGGCCTCGGCCATCATGTCCTTGTATTCGGACGCCACGACCTCGGCCGAGACAGGACCCTTGACGATGTCGCAGATCTGCTTGGTGACCTCGGCGATCTTGCCGCCGGATTTCAGGATCAGCGAGGGATTGGTGGTGACGCCGTCGAGCAGCCCCAAATCGTTCAGTTCCTTGATGTCCTTGATGTCAGCGGTGTCGACAAAAAATTTCATGGGGGTCTCCTGAAAGATTTCCATGTGCATGCCATGCACATTCGGGGTTGCCCTTTGATCTAGACCAAAGTCGGGGCAAGGTCACGCCCGATGATCGAAGATTCGCCCTTTGTCGCGGCCGCGCCGGTGCTGGTGCCGATGCCGGCCGAACGGCCCTACACCTACGCTGTGCCCGCCGGCATGCGCGTGGTGCCGGGCTCGATCGTGCGCGTGCCGCTGGGACCGCGCCAGGTTGCCGGCATCGTCTGGGATGGCGTGACCGAACAGGTCGACGCCAGGAAATTGCGGCCGATCGAGCAGGTTTTCGACTGTCCGCCGATCGACCGCGGCATGCGCCGCTTCGTCGACTGGCTGGCGCAATACACGCTGTCGCCGCCCGGCATGGTGGCGCGCATGCTGTTGCGCGCGCCGGAGGCGTTCGATCCCGAACCATGGATCGAGGGCCTGCAGCGGACCCTCGTCATGCCCGACCGGATGACGGATGCCAGGACGCGCGTGCTGGAGACGGCGGAAGGGGGGCTTGCCTGGACGCGATCCGGCCTCGCGCACGCGGCGGGCGTGTCGTCGACGGTGGTCGAGGGACTCAAGGCGCAAGGCGTGTTCGAGACGGTGATGATCCCGCCTCGACCGGTGGTCGCCGCGCCCGATCCCTCCTACGCCATGCCGGAGCTGATGCCGGACCAGGCAGACGCGGCCGCCATGCTGCGCGCCAATGTCGCGGCCGCTGCTTTCAACGTCACGCTGCTCGACGGCGTCACCGGCTCGGGCAAGACGGAAGTTTATTTCGAGGCGGTGGCGGCAGCCCTCGACCAGGGCAAGCAGGTGTTGATCCTTTTGCCGGAGATCGCGCTGACGCATGCCTTCCTCGAACGCTTCCAGCAGCGCTTCGGCGCCAAGCCGGCGGAATGGCATTCCGACCTGCCGCCCCGAATGCGCGAAAAGGTCTGGCGACAGGTGGCGGAAGGCGGCGTGCGCGTCGTCGCCGGCGCACGCTCGGCGCTGTTCCTGCCGTTCCGCGAGCTCGGGCTGATCGTCGTCGACGAGGAGCACGACCCTGCCTACAAGCAGGAGGACCGCGTCTTCTACAATGCCCGCGACATGGCGGTGGTGCGCGGCCATATCAGCGGCTTCCCGGTGGTGCTGGCGTCGGCGACGCCATCGGTCGAAAGCCGGGTCAATGCGCAGCAGGGCCGCTACAGCAGGGCGGTGCTGTCGGCGCGCTTTGCCGAAGCCGCGCTTCCCGATCTCAAGACGATCGACATGCGGCGCGCGCCGCCGGCCCGCGGCGGCTTTCTGTCGCCGCTGCTGATCGACCAGATGCAACGTACGCTGGAGAAGAAGGAGCAGTCGCTGCTGTTCCTCAACCGGCGCGGCTATGCGCCGCTGACGCTGTGCCGCGTCTGCGGCCACCGCTTCGGCTGCCCGGTTTGTTCGGCCTGGCTGGTCGAGCACCGCTTTCGCGGCCAACTCGTCTGCCATCATTGCGGGCACAATGAGAAGCGGCCGGAGGCTTGTCCGGAATGCGGCACGCTCGACCATCTGGTCGCCTGCGGGCCTGGCGTCGAGCGGATAGCTGAAGAAGTCGTGGCGCATTTCCCCGACGCGCGCACGATCGTCCTGTCGTCCGATTTGATGGGTGGAGTGCGCCGGCTGCGTCTGGAGCTCGAGGCCATTGCCAATGGCGAGGCCGACATCGTCATCGGCACGCAGCTGGTCGCCAAGGGCCATAACTTTCCCAACATGACGTTGGTCGGCGTCGTCGATGCCGATCTCGGCCTCGCCAATGGCGATCCGCGCGCCGCCGAACGGACCTTCCAATTGCTCAGCCAGGTGACTGGACGCGCCGGCCGCACCGGCAAGAAGAGCCTCGGCCTGCTGCAGACTTTCCAGCCGGACCATCCGGTGATGCGGGCGATCGTCTCGGGCGATGCCGAGGCCTTTTACGAACGCGAGATCACTGAGCGCGAACGGGCCGCCCTGCCGCCCTTCGGCAGGCTTGCCGGCGTCATCGTCAGTGCGGTGACGCGGGCCGAGGCCGAAGGCCACGCGCGCGGCCTGCGCCGTGCAGCACCCCAGGCCAGCGACCTGTTCGTGCTCGGCCCGGCCGAGGCGCCGCTGTCGCTGCTTGGTGGGCGCCATCGTTTCCGCTTGCTGATCCAGGGTGAAAAGCGCGCCGACATCCAAGGCTTCATCCGCACCATGCTGGCCGAAGGGCCGAAGCAGCGCGGCTCGGTTCGCGTGCAGGTCGACATCGATCCGCAGAGCTTCTTGTAAGCACAAAGGCTGACGACGCCGCCGGCTGCCCTATGCCGTTTTGTCAAGAAAGCTCAACATCTTAGCGCCGGCTAAAATGCGCGCCGTTCATGTACCCGGCTCCCATCCGTTCGCTGACTAATCCTGATTTGAAAAGCCACAAAATAAATGTTGACTCGTTTTATCATGAATTATAACTGGGCCTTTCCGCTCTGGCGCTGGGGACCAGGGCATAGATGGGGACAGCATGCGCAGATTTTTCAGTACGCTTCTTTGGTCATCGGCTTTGGGTTCGTCGATTATGGCAGGCGCGGCGTTTGCCCAGGAAGCCGCTCCGACGGACCAGCAGGGAGCCACCGTGCTCGATCAGATACTGGTCACCGGCCGCAATGAAAGGTCGATTTCCAGCGTCGCTCAGTCTGTCCAGGTCGTGGAACAGGAACAGGTCGAGGAAGCCGCGCAGGAAAATATCGACGCCGCGACCCTGATCAGCCGCATCGTCCCCGGCTACGCGCCACGCAACCAGACCATTTCCGGCGCTTCGGAAACCTTCCGCGGGCGCAGTCTTCTCATCATGGTCGACGGTGTGCCGCGCAACACACCGCTGCGGGACGTCTCACGCATCCTGTCGATGATCGACCTGAATTCGGTCGAGCGCATCGAAGTCATCAATGGCGCGTCCAGCCTTTATGGCGCCGGCGCCACCGGCGGCACGATCAACTTCATCACCAAGCGCGGCGACAGCGACAAGCCGAAGGTGACGGTGCGCACCGGCGTCACCGCCTTCACCGAAAACCCCGGCAAGTCGGCCGGGCCAAGCACCAGTGTCTCGGTCGAGGGCAAGAAAGGCGATTTCGACTATTTCTTCTCGGCGTCCGGTGATCTGTCGCGCCGCACCTATGACGGCCACGGCAACGAGATGGCTTCGGACGCCATGCTTGGGCAAGGCGGCGGCGACCGCACCGGCACGGGCAATCTCTTCGGCGTGGCCGGCTACCAGTTCGATTCCAGGCGCTTCGAGGCCAGCGTCGACTGGACCTATGCCAACCAGAAGCCGGACTGGTTCACCGATTACACGACCAATCCCGTCTCCCCGGATTTCGGCGATCCCTATGAAGGCAAGCCGCTGAAGGAAGATTCGAAATATCTGACCGCCAAATACACCGACAGCGACTTCGCGCTCGGAAACCTCGAGGTCAAGGCGTTCTACAACGACATCTTCAAGCAGTCGCCCTTTACCAAATTCTCGGCCGTCAACAGCCAGGTGTATTTACCGACGAACCCGACGCGGCCGGTGATCCTGCCGCCGGGTACGGACCCGACCGCCGACTTCAACCAGACGGCGCTGCAATCGCGGCGCAGCGGCGTCAACCTGACCGTCAACACGCCGATGGACTTTATCACTCAGGGCAGCACGCTGACCTGGGGCGCCGACTACGTCTTCGATGCCACCGATCAGCAGCTGACCAACGGTCAGGACGCCATCTCGCCCACGACCCAGAACTCGGTCGCCTTGTTTGCGCAGGGCGAAATTCCGGTGACGGATCGCTTTCGCATCAGCGGCGGCGCGCGCTACGACCAGTTTTATCTCAACGTTGAAGACTTCACCCGGCCTGCCGCTGCCGTTCTGCTAGGCCGGAACATTATCGGCCTGCCGGCGATCCAGGTGACCGGCGGCTCGTTCGACTACGACGCCGTCACCTTCAACGCCGGCGCCGTCTACGATCTGACCGAAAGGATGCAGCTTTTCGGCAATTTCTCGCAAGGCTACAGCCTGACCGACATTGGCGGCTTCACCCGCCGGGCCGGGTTGAACTCCAACGCCGAAACCTGCGACGCCTATGGCACCGCCATCCGGCCGCTGCTGCCGTGCACCAACGCGCCGGATTACGCGATCAGCTATGCCGATATCGCGCCTGAACCCCAGCTGGTGAACACCTGGGAAGCCGGTCTGCGCGGCGATTGGGGCGACTATCGCGGCGGCGTCAGCACCTATCTGTCGACCTCGGACAACGGCGTCAGCTACGACATCGTCAACAACCGGGTATCGCAGCAGAAGGAACGTATCTGGGGCGTCGAAGCCAATCTCGAGGCAGACCTCAGCGGCATGTTCACGCTGGGCGGATCGGTCGGCTATGTCGAAGGCAAATACGACGCGGATCGCGACGGCCACATCGAAGCGAACGAGTATCTGCCGAACAACCGTGTCCCCTCGACCTACAAGGGCCTGGTCTATCTCACCACCCGTTTCGAGAACGAGCTGACCCTGCGCAGCGAGTTGGAGCTGTTTTCCGGACGCGACCGCATCGCCACCCAGGAACTGGACGGTGCAGCACTGGTCAATCTCGCCGTCTCGAAGACGTTCGGCAATGAAAGCGTGCTGAACCTTGCCGTGCGCAATGTGTTCGACACCTACTACATCAACCCTTCCGCATCGGCGACCCGCGGCGCCGACGTTCCGGGTCTGGGACGTTCGGTTGCGTGGTCCTACCAGATCACATTCTGAGGGGCGGCGGTGGCGGTGTCTCTCCAACGAAACGGTGCATTGGTCTCGCTGCTGGCAGAAGCGCCAGCCGATCCGGCGGATGGCGCGCGCTATATCGAGGCGCTCGGCCGCCTTTCGCAGGAACGGGAGCCGTTCGTGCTCCTGGTCGATATCCGCATCGAGATCGCGCTGAGCGACGCCCAGCGCAAGGCGCAAAACCTCTGGTACAAGGCGGAACGCGAGCAGCTCGAAAAAGCCTGCCGCGCCTGTGCGCTGGTGCGCCCCGCCGCCGACGAGAACATGCAGCGCGTCTGGCAAAGCCTGTTCGGCTTTCCAGTGCTCGTCACCCGCAGCCGGGCGGAGGCCGGCGCCTTCCTGAACGGTTACGCACCGAAGGACTATGTCAAATGAGCGCCGACGCAGACCGGCCGGCGCCCGCCGGGCTTTCGCGCCTGCGGCTTTTCGTCGTTCTCGCCTGCCTTTATCTGGCGCAGGCCATCCCGAGCTATCTGTTTGCCGCGGCGATCCCGCCGATCCTGCGCGAGCAAGGCGTGTCGCGCACCGCCATCGGCATGATGGCGCTGCTGATGCTGCCGCTGGTGCTGAAATTCCTATGGGCGCCGCTGGTCGACCGCTTTCGGCCAATGGCCCGCGCCCATCGCGCCGGCTGGGTCATCATCACCCAGATCGGCGTCATCGCCGGCATCGCCGCCATGCTTTGGATCGAGCCGACCGATGTCGCCGGTATCTTTGCCGTCGGCCTTGTCGTGAGCCTGTTGATGTCGACCCAGGACATCGCCACCGACGGCTACGCGGCCAAATATCTCGACCCGAAGGACAGGCCGATCGGCAATGCGATCCAGGGCGGCGCCGTCGCGCTCGGCGTCGTTCTCGGCGGCACGCTCGGCCTGTTGGCTTATCATCATGCCGGCTGGCAAACCATGGTGGCCATGGTGGCCGCGCTGTCCATCATCCCGCTGGTCGCCGCCTTCGCCATGCGCGAGACCGATCCCGTCGCCAGCGCGCTGCAGGCGGCCATCGACCGCCCCTCGATCATGCGTTTCCTGCGCCGGCCCGAGGCACGCCAGATCCTGTGGATCGCGCTCATCTACCGCGCCAGCGAGGGGCTGGTGAAGTCGATGGAAGGCTCCTATCTCGTCGATGCCGGCGTGCCGCTCGACATCATCGGTTATCTCTCGGGGGGTGCTGCGCTCACCGTCGGGCTTGGCGGCTCGGCGTTGGCGGCGTGGCTGCTGCACAAGCGCGGCGCCGCCTCGGTGCTGGGCCTGCTCGGCGCGCTGCGCACCATCTGCTTCCTGATCTTCGCGCTGCATGCTTTCGGCACTATTGCCGGCTTTTGGCCGATCTTCGGCGCCTCGTTCCTGCAGACGCTGGTGCGCTACATGGAGATCGTGGCGCTCTATAGCCTGTTCATGGCCGTGACGTCGTCGGACCAGCCGGGCACCGACTTCACCATCCTGTCCTGCGCCCAGCTTATCGTCTACCTCGTCGGCTCCATGCTTGCCGGGCGCCTCGCCGACATGCTCGGCTACTCCGCGCTGTTCACCCTGGCGACCGTGCTGTCGGGCATCGCCGTGGTGGCGACCTATCGCATGTTGAATGCCCATTTCGCCGATACCGCAAAAGCCCAACCGGGTACTCCGATGCCGCCATTGCCGGAGCTCGCCGAATGAGCGCGGTTTGGCTAGTGCTTGCGAACCATGGCAGCGAGACAGGCAGCGGCCAGCGCCAGCGCCGCGCAGTCGGCCAGCGGCGCAAAGGGCCAGAGCGTGAAGGCAAAGCCGCCGGCCAATGCGCCGATGCTCTGGCCGAGCACATGGGTGCTGGTGAGCCAGCCGGCCGCCGCGCCCTGCTCGCCGGGCTCCAGGCGCTTCATCAGCCAGGCGGTGTAGCCGGGTGTCGCCAGGGCAATGCCGGCCGCCGCCACCACCAGAGACGCTGCCGAGGCAACATGGCTGGCCGTGACGGCCAGCGCCGTCATGCCGACGCAAACCATGAGACAGCCGACGACGACGCTGTTGCGCTCCGCCAGCCGCAGGCGCGCCATGAGCAGTCCCTGGACCAGAACCATGACGATGGCGACCAGCATCAGGGCCAGGCCGGTCACCGTCGTGGCCTGCGTCGCACCAAGGCCAAAACGCTGCTGGGCCATCGGGCCGAGCATCATCTGCACCTGTCCGAAGCCGAGCGTCAGGCACAAGCCCATCGCCAGGCAAGGCAGAGCGCGGCGATCGAAGGGCGATATTCCACGGCCAACGTCGGCCGCCCTGCCGTCGGTCCGTCCGCCGGCTTCCCCTTTGCCCCGCGCGAGCCACAGCAACAGCGGGCTGAACAGGAACAGGATGGGCGGCAGCAGCGGCGACAGGACGGCAGCCGTTGCCGCCAGCGCGCCGGCCAGCCGCCCCATGCTGACGCCGGCGCCAAGCAGTCCCAGCGCGGCCTGTCGCCTGTCATCGGCAACCGAGCGGCTGGCCCAGACCTGCGCCGTCGGCATGACGCCGGACGCGGCAAAACCGTACACGGTTCGCGAAAGCATCAGCAAAGCGATGCCCAGCGCGGCTCCCGTGCCGGCTATCAGCAGAATGGCGAACACCGCCTGGCCGGCCAGCATGGCGAGGCCGAGCAAGCGCAGCAGCCTGGCATGGCCAAGCCGCTCGCCCATGCGACCCCACAGCGGCGAGCCGACCAGAAAGGCCGCCGCGCCGACAGCAGTTGCCGCGCCGATGGCAAACGTGTCGAGCCTCAGCCGCTCCATCACCAGGGGAACGAGCGATACGAAGGCCGACTGGCCGAAGCCGATTGCCGAGACCGCGATCGCCAGGCGGCGCAGAAGCGAAGATCGATTTTTCATACCGGTCGTCATAAGACCAAGCTTATTTCTTGTTTATAATAGTTAATCAACATAAATGTTTAAAGACGACGACTTATAGATGTAATCTGCAGTATTATTAGGATTTATCGAGATGCACATGGAACAAGTAGGACCAGAATCTTCCTCTGCATTAAGCCCGTTACTCAACGCGTTGCTGCGGGAATGGAATGGCTGGGAATTCGTCGACGCCAGGCAAACCGCGCTGTTTCGGCCGCAGGCAGCCGTGCTGCGTCTGAATTTCCCTGCCTCGCGCGCGGCGGTGCTCGTCGAAGCGCGGCATCGCTCGAAGGTCGGTTACCACGATTTAGCGATGCCGCTCTGGCGCCTCGATATTAGTAACGAGGGGGCCGATGGCGAAGCGACCGAGATCGACCTTTTCAGCCTTTTGGCGCTGATCCTGGCGGATCCCGACATTGCCGGCCGGGCGACAGCGAAAAGCCGACTGACCTTCCTGCGCCGCAGCCTGGCCAGCATCGCCGCAATCGCTGACGCGACTGCGGCGCGTGGATCGTCGCGGCCCTTCTCCGAAGGCGATCCTGATTTCATCGATGCCGAAAGCGCCCTGCGCTTCGGCCATGCCGTGCATCCGGCGCCGATGAGTCGCGAAGAGTTCACGCACACGGATTCCGCGCGCTTCGGGCATGAATACTGCAATGCGTTCAAACTGCGCTGGTGGGCCGTCGACCCGACCATCCTCACTGGGGGCAGCGTCGAGCCGCTAGATGTCACCGAGATGGTCCGCGGGCTTGCCGCCAGCGATCCGCAGCTGCTTGCTCGGGCTGGCAAGCAACAGGGCAAGGTTCTCGTTCCGATGCATCCGTGGCAGGCCGTACGGCTCGTGCTGGAAGACCCCGTCGAGCGCCTGTTTCGCGCCGGCCGTATCGTTGATGTTGGGCTCGGCGGACCAGCGTGGCGGGCCACGACCTCGCTGCGCACGGTTCATTCAGCTGAAGCCGAGTGGATGCTGAAATTCTCGCTCAGCCTGCGCCTGACCAATTCCAGGCGCATCGTCGAGGAGCATGAGTGCCGGCGCGGCCTTTCGGTGCACCGGCTGGTCAAGGGCAAGCTCGGCTATGCCTTGCAGCGGCGCTGCCCGACCATGACGGTGCTGGGTGAGCCCGCCTGGTTCGGCCTGCGTGACGAAGACGGCCGGCTGATGACGGATACCATCGTCTCGTTTCGCGAAAATCCGTTTCGCGGCACGGGCAATCCGTCGGCTGCCGTTCTCGGCGCGCTTTGCGAGCGCCATCCCGGCCGTACCGAAAGCCATCTGTCCGACCTGGTCCACCGTATCGCCCGCGACGAGAAGCGACCTGTCGAGGAAACGGCGCGTTTGTGGTTCGAGCGTTTCCTTCATGCTGCCATCGAGCCGTTTATCGTTGCCTTCTCGGAATTCGGCCTGCTGTTCGGCGCCCATCAGCAGAACCTCGTCGTCGGCCTCGCCGGCGGCTGGCCGAATGCGCTCTATTTTCGCGACTGCCAGGGCACCGGTTATGTCGAGGAATTCCTGCCCAGGCTGCGCGAATTCCTGCCCGAGGCCGGTCAGGCGGGCGATCATGTCTTCCCAGCGGAAGCGGCCGCGAAGCTGTTCGGCTACTATCTGGTCGTCAATGGCGCTTTCGCCGCCGTCGCAGCCCTTGCCGCCGCTGGCCTCACCAACGAAGACGATCTGCTGGCGATATTCCGCCGCTCGCTCGAGCGGCTGGCCGCCACGCCGATGGCTGACCGGTCCTGCGTCGACTATTTGCTCAACGCGCCGACGCTGGCTGCCAAGGGCAATTTCCTGATCGCGCTGCGCGACATCAATGAGAACACCGAGGTGACCGATCCGCTGGCCGGTTACGTCGAGCTTCCCAACCCCCTGTATGTGAGAGAATACGCATGAACATCGAGGCTGCGAAAAACTGGTCACCCGCCACCGTCGCCGGCAACGAAGGATGGCAGCATCTGGCCTCGGCCGCGGAGCCGCTCGCCATCCGTGCCGGCGATGGCCATGTCAGCCTGGTCAACGCTGAGGGAACAGCGGTGGGACAGGCCCGCATCTCCATCGCGGATGGCCGCCTGCTCATCGATGACGTCGCGTTCACGGGAGGCCGTCTCGATCAGCCGCAGGTCCTGGCGGGCCTCGTTGACGCGGCACTGCGCCTGCATCCTACCTTCGACCGCGCCTTCCTGCCGGCGGCCAAGACGCTGTGGCCGGTTTCGGCGCTGGCTACCGAGACGGTTCCGGGTGAACCGGAACGCGCCGTCATCCATCGCTCGGTCCTGCGCCAGCTGCCGCTGCTGTGGCGCAGCCAGGCCTCGCATGTCACCTATCCGGCATTGATGACCGCTATCGGCCCGCAAGACCGGCTGCCGCCATTGCGCCAACCGCGCCCCTGCGGCCCGATGTACGAACGCTGGATTGCCGAGCTCGGTCTCACCGTGTCGTTGGGTCCGATCGATCGCCGGACCGATCTCGACCTCTTCCATCGCTGGATGAACGATGGCCGTGTCGCCTTCTTCTGGGAACTTGCCCAGAGCCATGAGGATCTCGACAAATATCTCGCCGAGCAGGAAAGCGATCCGCATATTTTCGGCGTCATCGCCAGCTTCGACGGCGAGCCGACCGGCTATTTCGAGTTCTACTGGGCCAAGGAGGACCGGCTCGGGCCCTATTATGAGCCGCTCGACTGGGACCGCGGCTGGCATGGGCTGATCGGCAATATGCGCCATCTCGGCCGGCCGAAGACGCTGTCACTGTTCCGCTCCGTCACCCACTATCTGTTCCTCGACGAGCCGCGCACGCAGCGCGTCGTCGGCGAGCCACGCGCCGCGCACCAGAAGATGCTGAGCTATTGCGCCGGCGCCGCCTACGACAAGGTCAAGGAGTTCGACTTCCCGCACAAGCGCGCGGCGCTGGTCTGCTGCGAACGCGAGCGCTTCTTCCGCGAGGTGCCGCTGTGACGGTGCAGCAACCGATTGCCAAAGCGGGGGAGGCGACACGCTGGGCCGCGATCAACCGCGACGCCGTCGCCAAGGCCATTTCCGAACTGACCTTCGAGGAGTGCCTGTCGCCGCGCGAGCTTTCGCCCGGCCGATGGGAGCTGACGCCCGGCCCCGGCGTGACCTATCGCTTTGCCGCGACGCGGCGCCTGTGGGGCCAGATCGCCGTCCGTCCGGAGACGCTGACTCGCGACGCCGGCATCGAGCTGCCGGTCGACGATGCGGTCGCCTTCTTCGCCGACGCGCGCGAGACGCTCGGCATGTCGCCGGCAACATTCTGCACCTATGCGAAGGAGCTTTACAACACGCTGATGGCCGACATGCGGATCGCCAAGGCACGCGGCAATCGACCGGCCGCCGATCTAGCCGCGCTGCCGGATACCGAGTTGCAGGCATTGCTCGACGGCCATCCGAAGGCCCCTGCCAACAAGGGACGGCTTGGCTGGGGACGGGACGACTTCGAGCGCTACGCGCCAGAATCGGCCACCGCATTCCAGCTCTTCTGGCTTGCCGCCGCCAGCGATCGCTGCCTGCTGGCGCTTGACTGCGGGCTCGACGAAGAGGCGCTGCTGCAGGCCGCACTCGGCGACTACGAGCGCGCAAGGCTCGAAGCGGCTTTCAGCGCCGCCGGGATCTCGCGATCGACGCATAGGCTGCTGCCGGTCCACCCCTGGCAGTGGCAGGCGATGATCGCCTCGCAATATGGTAGCGAGATCGCCGCCGGCCGGCTGGTGCCGCTTGGCCAGTTCGGCGATCCGTTCCTGCCCTTGCAGTCGCTGCGCACGCTTGCCAATGTGGCACGGCCCGAGGCGCTGCACGTCAAGCTGCCGCTGACCGTCCTCAACACCTCAGCGTGGCGCGGCGTGCCGGGCAAATACATGGCGATCGGCGCCGATCTGTCGCGCTGGCTGGCCACGGTGGCGGCCGCGGACCCGGTGCTCAAGGACGTCAAGGTGCTGAAGGAAGTCGCCGGCGCCTTCTATCCGCATCCGCACTATACCGGCGTTGAAGGCGCGCCCTATCAGTTTTGCGAGATGCTGGGCGCCATATGGCGCGAAAGCCCCGAAAAGGATCTGACAGCGGGCCAGCGGCCGATGATGATGGGCGCCCTGCCGCAGCGCGACGCCCACGGCAGGCCGATCGCCAGCGCCCTGATGGAGCAGTCCGGCCTTGGTCCGGAGGCATGGCTCGATCGCCTGTTCTCCACGGCCTTCGTGCCGCTCTACCACTTCATGTGCCGTTACGGCGTCGGCTTCATCGCCCATGGCCAGAACGTCACCATCATCCTCGACGGAGCGACGCCTCTCGGCGTGGCGGTCAAGGATTTCCAGGGCGACCTCGATCTCGTCGACCAGCCGTTTCCCGAACTGGCCGGCCTCGACCCCAAAATCCTGTCGACGCTGAAGCGCCGGCCCCCGGCACATCTTCTCCAGCATCTGCAAACGGGACACATCGTCAGCGTTCTGCGTTTCCTGTCCGAGGCGCTGGCCGCCTATGACCGCTTCGACGAGAGGACTTTCTACGCCATCCTCGCCGGCGCCATCCGGCGCTACCAGGCGCAGAACACCGAGCTGGCGGAACGGTTCGTGCTGTTCGATCTGTTTGCGCCGAAGATTCCGCGCATCGCCATCAACAAGGTGCGCTTCGCGATCGGGTACGGTGACAGCGGCGAACGCCCTCTGCCGGACCTCGGCACACCGCTCGACAATCCGCTTAACCCCGAGTCAGCCCGGCGATCTCCCATCAGCCCAGCCAGCTCCATAAGGAGTTCGCCATGACCCATACGCTTGACCTCGCAGGCATCGGCATCGGGCCGTTCAATCTCAGCCTCGCCGCCCATCTCGATGCGGTGGACGGCGTCGAAGCGCGCTTCTTCGATCGGGCGACGCGGCTCGAATGGCACCCGGGTATGATGCTGCCGGGCGTCGAACTGCAGACATCCTTCCTCAAGGATCTCGTCACCGCGACGCATCCGACCAGCCCATGGTCGTTCATGTCCTATCTGGTCGCGCAGAAGCGGTTCTATGAATTCCTCAACGCGGATTTCTCAGCCATCCCGCGGCCGGAATTCGCCCGCTATCTCGGATGGGTCGGCGAGAACTTGTCTTCGCTGCGCTTCGCCAGCGCCGTCGACCGGATCGACTTCGACGGAACGAATTTCAGGCTGCGTATCGGCCGCGAGCAGGTGAACGCGCGCAATCTCGCCATTGCCGTCGGGCTGGTGCCCAACATCCCCGCCTGGGCGCGGGCGGCGGCCTCCGATCAATGCTTCCACAACGCCCAGGCCGCCAACCGCCTCGATCGCCTGAGCGGACAGCGTGTCGCCGTGATCGGCGGTGGCCAGAGCGGCGCCGAAGTGCTTCTGCATCTGATCTCCTCCGACCGCTTCGCCGGCCGCGAAATCGAGTGGATCTCGATGCGGCCGAATTTCCTGCCACTGGACGACTCGCCTTTCACCGACGAACTCTTCACGCCGGGCTATGTCGAAAGCTTCCATCGGCTGCCGCAAGGGCGGCGTGAGACGATCCTGGAACAGCAACTGCTTGCCGGTGACGGCGCATCGACGAGCACACTGAAGGCGATCTATCGCCAGCTTTACACGCTGCGGCACCTCTCGGAGGAAACGACGGCGGTCAACATGACGCCGCACCGCGAAGTGCTGAACGTGACGCGGGAAGGCAGCGAATACCGGCTGATCATGCGCAACGGCTTCGACGGCGCCATCGAGACGCGCACCGTCGATGCGGTGGTTCTGGCCACCGGCTATGCCTTTGCCATTCCTGATTGCATGGCGCCGCTCATGAACAGGATCGCGCTGGACGAGCGCGGTCATTACAGGCTCAACGCCAGCTTCGAGGTCGAATGGGACGGGCCCGACGACCGCCGGATCTACGCGCTCAATGCCGGCCGGCTCAGCCATGGCATAGCCGAGCCGCAGCTCAGCCTGATGGCTTGGCGCAGCGCCAAGATCGTCAATTCGCTGCTCGGGCGGGCACAGTTCGATCTCGATCTGCCCGATCCGCCGGTTGCCTGGAGTTCAAGGCACACGACACAAAGCCTGCATCATCTCGGCGCCAATGCGAGGATGACCGAATCGGGCGCGCGGTGATGTTTGTGGAGGCGGGCCGAAGAGCGTGGTACGGCGCGCGTTAAGGTTGACATCGACCCGTAAAGCTTTTCTGTGAGAGAGATCGTTCGGTCCTGCTCGAGGCTCAGCGCATGAAAACCCTTGGCCTCATCGGCGGCATGAGCTGGGAATCGACGGCGATCTATTATCGCCTGCTCAACGAGATCGTGCGCGAGCGGCTGAGCGGGCTGCATTCGGCAAAGCTGTTGCTCTATTCCTTCGACTTCGCCGAAATCGCCGACCGGCAGCATCATGGCGACTGGGACAGTGCGGGCGTGCTGCTGGCGGATGCGGCGCGCAAGCTGGAGGCGGGCGGCGCAGAGGGGCTTTTGATCTGCACCAACACCATGCACAAGCTCGCCGACCGGGTGCAGGCGGCGGTGTCGATCCCGCTTATCCACATTGCCGACGCCACGGCCGTCGCGGTCAAGGGCGCCGGCGTCAAGCGGCCGGCGCTGCTGGCGACCCGCTTCACCATGGAGCAGGATTTCTACAAGGGCCGACTGACGGAGAAATACGGGCTGCAGCCCGTGGTGCCGGACCAGGCCGGGCGCGACATGGTGCACCAGGTAATCTACGACGAGCTCTGCCGGGGCATCGTCAGCGCGGCATCGAAGGCGGCCTATATCGACGAGGTCGCCCGTCTGCGGCGCGATGAGAAGATCGATGGCGTCATCATGGGCTGCACCGAGATCACCATGTTGATTGGCGAGCGCGATTTCGACATTCCGGTGTTCGACACCACGCGCATCCATGCCGAGGCGGCGGTCGCATTCATGCTGCCCTGAAGGGCCAAAACAGAGATCAGGGCTGGGCGGCCACGGCGACATTGCCGCTGCCGACCACTTTCAGCTTCCATCGATCTGCTTCCGTGCCGGCCAGATTGAGGTGCCCGGTCAGGAAATAAAGGCGATCGGTGTCGGGGCCTTTGGCTGTGCAAAACCGGTCCTGCAGATAGGAGTGAGGCGTCGCCTGACAATACAGGTTGGCCACGATGCTGGCCGGACGCGCGCGCGGCCTAAACAGCCTTCCGCTCCTTCACGAATTGCGTGCCAAAACTGCCGCGCGCTTGACTTCTTTTTGCAGCGACATTCAATACATCCGGCATTGCTGTGAGGGGATGAAAGCAAGATGGAATTTGCGTTTCCGTGGCCGACCAGCCAGGGCGAATGGCTGGCTTGGTCCAGCGCCGTCGTCACCTTGGCGCTCGGTCTGCTGTTTTTCCTCGCGCCAGGGCTGGCATTTCGGATTCTGCGGCTGCAGGTCCGGCCCGAAAGGGCAGCGGCAATCGCGGAAGGGCGCGGCCGGATGTCGGGCTTCTATCTCGGCGTCAGCCTGTGCTGCATTCTGTTGGCGCAGCCGTGGCTCTATATGGCACTCGGCTTTTCCTGGCTGTTCACCGCTTTTGGCCGTTTGCTGTCGATGATGTCGGACGGCGCCAACACGCCTTTCAACTGGGCGTCGATCGTCGTCGAACTCGTCCTGGCCGCGTTGCCGCTTGCCTTCGTCTTCGGCTTTCTGCCCTGAATCGGCAGCCAATCCAAAGGCTTCGGTTGAACTCTGCGGCCGGATGCGACAATAGTGCCCGAAAAGCATGCGGGACGACGCATTGCGGTCTTAAAATGCCTGTGCTAGACGGCAATCGACTTTCGGCCGGGGATAGCGGAAGCCGCGCCTCCGTGCTTGGAAAAACTTAGTAAGGTCAAAGATTTAGCCAGAGTTTTTGCTCGCGCCAACAATCTGCGGCCCCTCAGACAAGAGAAAAGACGGTCCGTGGCTCAATCGTCATCGCCAATCTCGGGTGTCGCAGAACGCTACGCGGGTTCGCTGTTCGAACTTGCGCGGCAGTCGAATTCGGTGGCCAAGGTCGAGGCCGACCTCGACAGTTTCGCCAGGATGCTGGATGACAGCGCCGACCTGACGCGCCTCATCAACAGCCCGGTGTTCTCCAGCGAGGACCAGGCCAAGGCAATCGCGTCGATCGCCGACAAGGCCGGCATCACCGGCCTGACCGGCAATTTCCTGCGCGTCGTCGCCCGCAACCGCCGGCTCTTCGCGGTGCCCGGCATGATCAAGGCTTTTCGCAAGATCGCCGCCGAACAGCGCGGTGAGACATCAGCCGAGGTCACTTCGGCGCATGAACTGACGGCTGCCCAGCAGACCGAACTCAAGGCCGCGCTGAAAGGCGTCGCCGGCAAGGACGTGGCCATCACTGTTACCGTCGATCCGTCGCTGCTCGGCGGGCTGGTGGTCAAGATGGGCTCGCGCCAGATCGATACGTCGCTCAAAACCAAACTCAATTCGCTCAAGCTTGCACTGAAAGAGGTCGGCTGATGGACATCCGCGCCGCGGAAATTTCCGCAATTCTCAAAGACCAGATCAAGAATTTCGGCAAGGAGGCCGAGGTCTCCGAAGTCGGCCAGGTGCTGTCCGTCGGTGACGGTATCGCTCGCGTCTACGGCCTCGACAATGTCCAGGCCGGCGAAATGGTCGAATTCCCCGGCGGCATCCGCGGCATGGCGCTCAACCTCGAAGCCGACAATGTCGGCGTCGTCATCTTCGGCGCCGACCGCGACATCAAGGAAGGCGACATCGTCAAACGCACCGGCGCCATCGTCGATACGCCTGTCGGCATGGGCCTGCTCGGCCGCGTCGTCGACGCGCTCGGGAATCCGATCGACGGCAAGGGCCCGATCAAGGCGACCGAACGCAAGCGCGTCGACGTCAAGGCGCCAGGCATCATCCCGCGCAAGTCGGTCAACGAGCCGATGTCGACCGGCCTCAAGGCCATCGATGCGCTGATCCCCGTTGGCCGCGGCCAGCGCGAGCTGGTCATCGGCGATCGCCAGACCGGCAAGACCGCGATCATCCTCGACACGATGCTCAACCAGAAGGCCGTGCACGACAACGGGCCAGAAAAGG
The DNA here is from genome assembly GCF_057786115.1 of Mesorhizobium sp. P170090. Classification (NCBI taxonomy): domain Bacteria; kingdom Pseudomonadati; phylum Pseudomonadota; class Alphaproteobacteria; order Hyphomicrobiales; family Phyllobacteriaceae; genus Mesorhizobium; species Mesorhizobium sp. P170090. Next base: position 448,254 of record NZ_JBYNWH010000001.1, on the reverse strand, counting down.
AAAAGCTCTACTGCGTCTACGTCGCCATCGGGCAGAAGCGCTCGACGGTCGCGCAGTTCGTGAAGGTTCTCGAAGAGCGCGGCGCCCTTGAATATTCGATCATCGTCGCCGCCACAGCTTCCGATCCGGCGCCGATGCAGTTCCTGGCGCCGTTCACCGGCGCCACCATGGGCGAATATTTCCGCGACAACGGCATGCATGCGCTGATCAGCTATGACGATCTGTCGAAGCAGGCCGTCGCCTATCGCCAGATGTCGCTCTTGCTGCGCCGCCCGCCGGGTCGCGAAGCCTATCCGGGCGACGTGTTCTACCTGCATTCGCGCCTGCTCGAGCGCGCCGCCAAGCTCAACGACGATCTGGGCGGCGGTTCGCTGACCGCGCTGCCGATCATCGAGACGCAGGCCAACGACGTGTCGGCCTACATCCCGACCAACGTGATCTCGATCACCGACGGCCAGATCTTCCTCGAAACCAACCTGTTCTTCCAGGGCATCCGTCCGGCGGTCAACGTCGGCCTGTCGGTGTCGCGCGTCGGTTCGTCGGCGCAAATCAAGGCGATGAAGCAGGTCGCCGGCTCGATCAAGGGCGAGCTCGCGCAGTACCGCGAAATGGCTGCGTTCGCGCAGTTCGGCTCCGATCTCGACGCCGCCACGCAGCGCCTGCTCAACCGCGGCTCGCGCCTGACCGAACTGTTGAAGCAGCCGCAGTTCTCGCCGCTCAAGGTCGAGGAGCAGGTCACGGTGATCTTCGCCGGCGTCAACGGCTATCTCGACAAGCTGGCGCTGAACCAGGTCGGCAAGTTCGAGCACGGCCTGCTCAGCCATATGCGCTCGGCCGGCAAGGACGTGCTGGACGGCATCCGCAAGGAAAAGGCGCTGTCGGACGATCTGCGCGCCAAGCTGAAGGCCGAGATCGACGCCTTCGCCAAGACCTTCGCTTGAGAAGAAGCCGGACGCTCGGGATCAGGTTTGAAGCATGCCTTCATTAAAAGACCTTCGTAACCGTATCGCCTCGGTCAAGGCGACGCAGAAGATCACCAAGGCGATGCAGATGGTCGCCGCGGCGAAGCTGCGTCGCGCGCAGGAAGCAGCGGAGGCGGCGCGTCCCTATTCCGAGCGGATGGGTGCGGTGCTGGCCAATATCACGCAGGCGATCGGCGGCGGCGGCGATGCCCCGGCGCTGATGACCGGCACCGGCAAGGACGATGTGCATCTGCTCGTCGTCTGCACGGCCGAGCGCGGCCTGTGCGGCGGCTTCAACTCGCAGATCGCACGTCTGGCCCGCGACCATATCCGCCGGCTTCTGGCCGACGGCAAGCAGGTCAAGATCATCTGCGTCGGCAAGAAGGGTTTCGACATTCTGCGCCGAGACTATGCCTCGCTGATTATCGACCGCGTCGACCTACGCGATGTCAAGAAGCTCGGCTTCGTCAATGCCGATGCGATCGCCCGTAAGATCATCCATCTGTTCGGCGAAGGCGGCTTCGATATCTGCACGCTGTTTTATTCGCAGTTCAAGTCGGTGATCAGCCAGATTCCGACCGCGCAGCAGATCATTCCTGCCGGCGTGGCTTCGGCTCCCGCCGAAGCGACCGCCGGTGGCAATGCCGTCTACGAATACGAGCCGGAGCCGGGCGAGATCCTCACCGACCTCATTCCGCGCAACATCTCGGTCCAGGTCTTCCGCGCGCTGCTCGAAAACGCAGCCGGCGAGATGGGCGCCAAAATGAGCGCCATGGACAATGCAACGCGCAATGCCGGCGACATGATCAACAAACTGTCGATCACCTATAACCGCCAGCGGCAGGCGCAGATCACCAAGGAACTGATCGAAATCATTTCGGGCGCCGAAGCGCTCTAGGCGCGACCGCCAGGAGGTCATCGACCTTCTGATGGAGCGTGAGAAACAAAGGACGAGAAGGGTAAAGACGATGGCGAAAGCAGCGACCCCCGCGAAGACGGCCCCCAAAGCGGCCGCAAAGGCTCCGGCAGCAGCGGCGAAGGCCGCTCCGGCCAAGAAGGCGGCCGCGCCCGCCAAGGCCGCGGCCCCGGCAGCGAAGACGACGAGCGTTGCCGTCAAGAAGACCGGCGCCATCGGCAAGGTTCGCCAGGTCATCGGCGCCGTCGTCGACGTGCAGTTCGGCGATCATCTGCCGGCCATTTTGAACGCCATCGAAACCTCCAATGTCGGCAACCGCCTGGTGCTCGAAGTTGCCCAGCATCTGGGCGAAAACACCGTGCGCTGCATCGCCATGGATTCCACCGAAGGCCTGGTTCGCGGCCAGGACGTCTATGACACCGGCGCGCCGATCACCGTTCCGGTCGGCCCGGGCATGCTCGGCCGCATCATCAACGTCATCGGCGAACCGGTCGACGAAGAAGGCCCGGTCGACGGCATCGAGATGCGCGCCATCCACCAGCCGGCGCCTACCTATGTCGAACAGTCGACGGAAGCGCAGATCCTGATCACCGGCATCAAGGTGCTCGACCTTCTGGCGCCCTACGCCCGCGGAGGCAAGATCGGCCTGTTCGGCGGCGCCGGCGTCGGCAAGACGGTTCTGATCCAGGAGCTGATCAACAACGTCGCCAAGGCGCATGGCGGCTTCTCGGTCTTCGCCGGCGTCGGCGAGCGCACCCGCGAGGGCAACGATCTTTATCACGAGTTCATCGAGTCCGGCGTCAACAAGAAGGGCGGCGGCGAAGGCTCCAAGGCGGCACTGGTCTATGGCCAGATGAACGAGCCGCCGGGCGCGCGTGCCCGCGTCGGCCTGACCGGCCTGACGGTCGCCGAATATTTCCGCGACCAGGGCCAGGACGTGCTGTTCTTCGTCGACAACATCTTCCGCTTCACGCAGGCCGGTTCTGAAGTGTCGGCGCTGCTCGGCCGTATTCCTTCGGCCGTGGGTTACCAGCCAACGCTGGCCACCGACATGGGTGCGCTGCAGGAACGCATCACCACAACGACCAAGGGTTCGATCACTTCGGTGCAGGCGATCTACGTGCCGGCCGACGATTTGACCGACCCGGCGCCTGCGACCTCGTTCGCCCACCTGGACGCGACGACCGTGCTCAACCGCGCGATCTCGGAAAAGGGCATCTACCCCGCCGTCGATCCGCTCGACTCGACCTCGCGCATGCTCGATCCGCTGGTCGTCGGCGAGGAGCACTATGCCGTCGCCCGCCAGGTGCAGTCGATCCTCCAGCGCTACAAGTCGCTGCAGGACATTATCGCCATCCTTGGCATGGATGAGCTGTCGGAAGAGGACAAGCAGACGGTGGCCCGCGCCCGCAAGATCGAGCGCTTCCTGTCGCAGCCGTTCTTCGTCGCCGAAGTGTTTACGGGTGCGCCGGGCAAGCTGGTCGACCTCGCCGACACAATCAAGGGCTTCAAGGGCCTCTGCAACGGCGACTACGATCACCTGCCGGAAGCCGCCTTCTACATGGTCGGCGGCATCGACGAAGCGGTCGAGAAGGCTCAGCGCCTGGCGGCTGAAGCAGCGTAATCAAGGCAATAGGGAGTAGTCAGTAGTCAGTAGTGAATAGCGGCCGGGTGATCAGGACAGCTGTCCTCTCCCTACTCCCTACTCACTATTCCCTACTCACTAAATTGACATGGCTGAAGCTTTCAAGTTCGAACTGGTCTCGCCGGAGCGCCTCCTGGTTTCCGAGCAGGTCGAGTCCGTCGTCATTCCAGGCGCCGAAGGTGAAATGACAGTCATGGCGCACCATGCGCCAGTCATGACCACGATCAAGCCGGGCGTCGTCACGCTGAAGACCGCCGGCGGCAAGGAAGAGCGCTATGTGGTGTTCGGCGGCTTTGCCGACATCGTCCCTGCCGGCTGCACGCTGCTCGCCGAATCGGCGGTCGCCGTCGGCGATATCGACCGCGCCGATCTCGCCCGCCGCATCCAGGAAGCCAAGGAAGACGCCGCCGACGCCAAGGACGACCAGAGCCGCAGCAAGGCGGAGCAGTTCCTTAGCCAGCTTACCACGCTCGAAGGCGCGCTGCTGCCGGCGTAAGCCGCAGAATGACTTGAAGAAAAGGCCGGGCTCAGCCCGGCTTTTTTGTTGCGGCCGCCATCCTGGATCGTCTCGCATAGGCGCAGGGCCTTGGCGGGATTTCAGGGCGGGCAGCCAGCATGATCAGATCGGGTGGCGGCATGCCGGCTGCCAGTCAGGGCGAGATGAGCTTGTATTAGGCGATGGCGCCGGCGGAACCGCGATTTGGCTGCGGCGGTACAGTCGGATCGGGGCTTGCCCCTGCTTTCTGGTTGTTCGACAGTCCGGCTGTCTATCGATTTGGGGTGGCCGATGACGGAACAGACAACGCAACCGGAAGCGGCCTCGCGATCCCGGTGGACGACGGCGCTGATCGCGGCCTTTGGCGGTCCGTTCGGCGGGTTCCTTTGGATCGGCGCCGGCCGGCCGGCGGTTGCCAGCCTGGTGGTGATCAGCGCCATAAGCATTGCGCTGACATATGTGGGATTCCCGGTTCTGCCGGGGGTCGATCTCGCCTGGCTGGTGGATCTCTCCAGTTTAGGTCTCATGGTCCTGTGGGTAGCGCTCGTCGTGCCTTTCGCGTCACGATACAGACCGAACCGGTGGTATTCACACGGCCTTTCGGTGCTGCTGTTGGCCGTGCTGACCTCCTACGGAGCCGCGTTAGCGATCCGCACATTCCTCTTCCAGCCGTTTTCGACCCCGGCAGGCAGCATGACACCAACGCTGGAACTCGGCGACTATTTCTTCGTCTCGAAGTTTGCCTATGGTTACAGCCGCTACAGTGTTCCTCTTGGGCTGCTGCCCTTCGAAGGCCGGATCTTTGCCGCCGAGCCGAAGCGCGGAGATATTGTGGTGTTCAAATTTCCAGCGGATCCGAGCATCGACTACGTCAAGCGGGTCGTTGGACTGCCGGGCGACAAAATCCAGATGGTCGACGGAATCCTTCGCATCAATGGTGTGGCGGTCAAACTCGAGGATGTTGGTCCGTACAGCTCCGAGGACTCTCCCCAAAGCGCCAGACTGCAACGTGAAACCCTCCCCAACGGCGTTTCCTATTCCGTCATCAGTCTTACGGACAATTCAATAACCGACAACACGCGGGTGTTCGACGTGCCCGAAGGCCACTATTTCGTGCTTGGCGACAACAGGGATAATTCCTCCGATAGCCGGCTCAGTGTCGGCTTCGTTCCTGCCGAAAACCTGGTCGGCAAGGCAGTGCGACTGTTCTGGAATTCGCAAGGCACGGAGTATTCGTCGCGGCAGAGGCTGGACGCTCCGGCGGGACAATAGGCTTGAAATGGGCGGTTCCGGACCAGCTTCAGCCTACGTTTGTCGGCTCCGGTATGCCGAGCGCTGAGAGCGCAAGCACGATCCCGCCTTGCAGGATATGCTCGCGATGAGCGGCGACCAGTTCGATCAGCGTCTGCCGCTCGGGCTTGCCGCTGGCGAAGCCGGCCCAGTCGAACACCGCCGCTACTCGTTCCAGCATCCGTCGTTCGTCGAGCGCCGCCAGCGCCGCGTCGAGCGGATCGGTAAAGTGGGCTTCCGGCAGGTCCTTGCCGCGCGCCTCGCAGGCGGCGATCCAGGCGGCGATCACCAGCGTCAGATGCTCCGGGACCAGGCCGGCCTGGATGCACTCGATGGCGGTAGCGACAATGCGCTGCGGCAATTTCTGGCTGCCGTCATTGGCGATCTGCGCGGTGCGGTGGGCCAGCGCGGTGTTGGAGAAACGTTCGGCAAGTTCGGCCGTATAGGCTGACGTGTCGAGCCCGGCATCCCCAGGCAATGTCGGGATGGCCTCGGCCCAGAGCCGGTCGACGAACGCGCGGATCGCGGGATCCGCGAAGGCGCGGTCGACGGTGACGTGGCCGCTGAGCAGGCCGATATAGGCGATGCCCGAATGGGCGCCGTTGAGCAGCCGAAGCTTCATGTCCTCGAACGGCCGGACATCCTCGACCATGGTGACGCCGAATTTCTCCCAGGCCGGGCGGCCGGCTGGAAACCTGTTTTCGATCACCCATTGCCGGAACGGTTCGGTCATCACCGGCCAGGCGTCCTCGAGGCCGAGTTCGACCGCGATGCGCGCCCGGTCGGCATCGGTGGTTGCCGGCACGATGCGGTCGACCATGCTCGATGGGAATGCAACGTCATCGGCTATATGACCGGCGAGGGCAGCGTCGCCTGAAGCAGCAGCGCCGGCATCGCGCAGTTTTGCAAACCCGACCAGCAGCCGGTGCAGCGTGGCGCCATTGGCCGGCAGGTTGTCGCAGCAAAGCACGGTGAAGGGCGGCGTGCCGGCGGCCCGGCGTCGCACCAGCGCTTCCGCCAGGAATCCATGCGCTGTCCTGGGAGATCCGGGATTGCCCAGATCGTGGACGATATCGGGATGGTTTTCGTCGAGGCTGCCGTCGGCGGCCCTGAGATAGGCCTTTTCGGTGATGGTCAGGGTGACGATGCGGGTGCGCGGGTCGGTCAGCGCGGCCAGCACCGCGCCGGGGTCTTCCGGCGCGACCAGCATCGACTGGATCGAGCCGATAATGTGCAGCGCTTCGCCATCGCTGCCGCGCACCGCCAGCGTGTAGAGCCCGTCCTGTGGCGTCAGCGCATCGCGCGTGTCGGGGCTGCGCAGCGAGACGCCGACAATGCCCCAGCCGGTCTCGCCGGCCGCTAGGCAGTCATCGACATAGGCGGCCTGATGGGCACGGTGGAAGGCTCCAACGCCGAGATGGACGATGCCTGGGGCGACACTGGCGCGATCATAGGGGGGGACCGCGACCGAGGCCGGCAAGGATTGCACTGTTGCGTTGGAAAGGCGTCTGCTGGTCATGGCTTGGCTTGTTGGGCGCGGCTTGTCGCTGGATGGTGTGCGGGGCGGGATCTGCTAGCGGCGTAACATCCGCTCTTCCGCCGCACAATGACCTGACGCCGGTTAAAAGTCATCATACAACAATCCAGTTTTTGTATGTTGACATTATTTCTTTCCAATCCTACCGATATCGCCCCTGGGAGGAACGACGTGGCGGGACTGACCGATCCGGATCTGCTTTTTGCCGCCGAAGGGCGCGCGCTGTCGATCGCGCGCGATCTCCATGCCGGCATCAAGGACCTGCCGATCATCAGCCCGCACGGCCACACCGATCCGCGTTGGTATGCGCTCAACGAGCCATTCCCCGATCCCGCGCAATTGCTGGTGGTGCCCGACCACTACATTTTCCGTATGCTGTTCAGCCAGGGCGTGCGGCTGGAAGATCTCGGCGTCCCGACCCTCGACGGCTCGCCGGTCGAGACCGATCCCAGGGCGATCTGGCGGCGCTTCGCCGAGCACTATTACCTCTTCCGCGGCACGCCGACGCGGTTGTGGCTCGACCATGTGCTCGAGCATCTGTTCGGCATCGAAGAGCCGCTCAACGCCAGCACCGCTAGCCGCCATTACGACACCATCGCGGCGCTTTTGCAGCGCGACGATTATCGCCCACGCGCGCTGTTCGAGCGCTTCAACATCGAGGTCATCGCGACGACCGAGGGCGCACTCGACGATCTCCAATGGCACAAGACGATCCGCGACAGCGGCTGGCAGGGCCGCGTCATCACTGCCTACAGGCCGGATGCCGTCGTCGATCCCGACTTCGAAGGATTTTCGGCCAATCTCGATCGTCTGGGCGAGATCGCCGGCTGCGACACCGGCACATGGGCCGGCTATCTCGACGCGCATCGCCAGCGCCGCGCCTTCTTCAAAAGCTTCGGCGCAACCTCGTCGGACCACGGCCATCCGACGGCCGAGACCGCCAATCTTTCCGATGCGGCGGCGGAAGAGCTGTTCAACCGCATCCGCCGCGGCTCGGACGACGAGCGCGAGCGCAAGCTGTTTCGCGCCCAGATGCTGACCGAAATGGCCAAGATGAGCCGCGACGACGGGCTGGTCATGCAGATCCATCCCGGCTCCTGGCGCAACCACTCGCCTGGTGTTTTCCAAAAATTCGGCCGCGACAAAGGCTTCGATATTCCGACCCGCACCGACTATGCCGCGGCGCTCAAACCCTTGCTCGACTGCGTCGGGCTGGAGCGCGACCTCTCCATCATTCTGTTCACGCTCGACGAGACCAGCTACGCGCGCGAACTGGCGCCGCTGGCCGGCGTCTATCCGGCGTTGAAGCTCGGGCCGGCCTGGTGGTTCCACGACAGTCCGGAAGGCATGCGTCGGTTCCGCGAGATGACCACCGAGACCGCCGGCTTCTACAACACCGTCGGCTTCAACGATGACACCCGTGCCTTTCCGTCGATTCCCGCCCGTCACGATGTGGCGCGCCGGGTTGACTGCGCCTTTCTCGCCCGTCTCGTCGCCGAGCACCGGCTGCGTGAGGACGAGGCGCATGAGCTGGCGCGGGAGCTTGCCTACACGCTTGCCAAGAAGGCGTACCGGCTGTGAGCCGGGCGCGTGGAATTTTAAAAGGGAGGAAGACAGTCATGTTGCATTTTTCAAAACTGATGGCAGCCACATTCGCCTTCGGCTCGCTGATGATCGGCGTTGCCGGCGCCCAGACCGTACTGCGCTCGGCCGACACCCATCCGGACGGGTATCCGACCGTCGAGGCGGTCAAATATCTCGGCGAGCTCATCAAGGAGCGCACCGCCGGCCGCTATTCGGTCGAGGTCTATCATTCGGCGCAGCTCGGCGAGGAAAAAGACACGATCGAGCAGACGCAGACCGGTGTCATCGATCTGAACCGCGTCTCGATGGGTCCGTTCAACGGCATCGTGCCGGAAACCGCGGTGCCGTCGCTGCCCTACATGTTCCGTTCGGTCGAGCACATGCGCCATGTCATGGACGGGCCGATCGGCGACGAGATCCTCAAGGCCTTCGAGACGCATGATCTGGTCGGCCTTGCCTTCTACGATTCCGGCGCCCGTTCCTTCTACAACACCAAGAAGGACATCACCTCGATCGCCGATCTGAAAGGCATGAAGTTCCGCGTCATCCAGTCCGACGTGTTCGTCGACATGGTCAACGCGCTTGGCGCAAACGCCACGCCGATGGCCTATGGCGAGGTCTATTCGGCGCTCGAAACCGGCGTCATCGACGGCGCCGAGAACAACTGGCCCAGCTTCGAATCCGCCAAGCACTACGAAGTCGCCAAGCACTATACCGTCGACCAGCACCAGATCGTGCCGGAAGTGCTGGTGATGTCGAAATCGAGCTGGGACAGACTGACGCCGGAAGACCAGGCGATCGTCAAGCAGGCGGCCAAGGATAGCGTCGTCAAGATGCGCGAATTGTGGGACGCGCAGGAGAAGAAGTCGCGAGAGATCGTCGAGAAGGCCGGCGTCAAGGTCAGCGAGATCGACAAGCAGCCGCTGATCGATGCGATGAAGCCGGTCTACGACAAGTATCTGAAGACGCCGGAGCTCAAGGACCTCGCGACGCGCATCCAGGCGACCAAGTGATTTTCTGGCGGGGCGGCATGGCGCCGCCCCGCCAATCGCTTTTAGGGGACGGAAAGACCGGGAGGATCGGATGACTGCGGGAACGGCCAGGAGCGGAGCGCCACCGCGCTTCAGCGCGGTGCTTTCGAAGATTTGCGACGGTGCGCTCTATCTCGCGGGCATCGGGATGGTCGCCATGACCGCGCTTGTTGCCTACCAGGTGTTTTCCCGCTTCGTGCTCAACGCGTCACCGAGCTGGACCGAAGTCACCGCCATCATGCTGATGAACTGGTTCATCTTCCTGGGCGCTGCCGTCGGCGTGCGCGAGAATTACCATATGGGCTTCGACGTGCTGCTCTATATCCTGCCCAAGGGCAGCAAATGGGCGCTGCGCACCCTGTCCGACCTGATCGCGTTCGGCTTCGGCTTCGGCATGGTCTGGTACGGCTGCAAGCTGGTCGGGCTGACCTGGCACACTGTCATCCCGGCGCTCGAACTTCCCGGCGGTTTCGACTATCTGCCGCTGGTTGCCGGCGGCTTTCTGATCTGCCTGTTCTCGGCCGAACGCATCGCGCTGCGCTGGTCCGGCGCCGACATCGACAAGGATATCAATCTCGAAGAAGTGCCGGAAATGCCGGCCGTGCAGGAGGCCTAGATGGAACTCTGGATCCTGTTTGGCGTCTTCACGCTTTTGATGTTTGCCGGCACGCCGATCGCCTTTTGCCTGGGTGCGGCGTCCTTCGCCACCGTGCTTTATCTCGGCCTGCCGCCCCTGGTGGTGTTCCAGCAATTGAAGTCGGGCATGTCGGCGTTCTCGCTGATGGCGATCCCGTTCTTCATCTTTGCCGGCGACCTGATGGTGCGCGGCGGCATCGCGCAGCGCATCGTTTCCTTTGCCGGCTCGCTGGTCGGTCATGTCCGCGGTGGGCTCGGTCAGGTCAACATCATCGCCGCGACGTTGTTCGGCGGCATTTCCGGCTCGGCTGTGGCGGAAGCCGCTGCCGTCGGCGGGCTGATGATCCCGCAGATGAAAGCGCGCGGCTACGGAGCCGACTATGCCGTCAACGTCACCTCGATGGCGGCGCTGATCGCGCTGCTTCTGCCGCCGTCGCAGAACATGATCATCTATTCGATCGCCGGCGGCGGCAAGATTTCGATCGCCGACCTGTTCACCGCCGGTATCCTGCCTGGTCTGCTGTTCGCCGCTTCGCTGATGGTCACCGCCTATTTCGTCGCCCGCAGCCGCGGCTACCCGGTCGAGGCTTTTCCCGGCTTCTCGCGTGTCGGCCAGCTGGCGGTCATCGCCATCCCCGGACTTCTGCTCATCGGGATCATCTTCGGCGGCGTTCGCTCGGGCATTTTCACGGCGACGGAAAGCTCCTGCATCGCCATCATCTACGCTTTGCTGGTCACCGTCTTCGTCTACCGGTCGATGGCCTGGGGCGATTTCGTCCATGCCACAAAGGGCGCGGTGCGCACGACCTCAATGGTGCTGCTGATCATCGGCACGGCGGCCTCGTTCAGCTGGCTGATGGCCTATCTCAAAGTGCCGGTGTTGCTGATCGCAGGCATGAACGCCATCTCCACCGATCCGCTGGTGGTGCTGCTTCTGCTCAACGTCTTGATGCTGCTGCTCGGCACCTTCATGGACATGGGGCCGATGATCATCATCTGCACGCCGATCTTCCTGCCGCTGGTCACCCATTACGGCGTCGACCCCGTGCATTTCGGCGTCATCACCATCCTCAATCTCGGCATTGGCCTCAACACGCCACCGGTCGGCACGGTGCAGTTCGTCGCCTGTGCCGTCGGCAAGATTACGGTCTGGGAAGCGATGCGCTCGATCTGGCCGTTCTATGGCGCGGGCATCGTGGTTCTGGGGCTGGTGACCTATATTCCGGCGATTTCGCTCTGGTTGCCGAGCGTGTTCAAATAGGCGTCTTCAAACAGGGGTGCGATATGGCATCGGATAGCGCTGTTGATCTCAGGGTCGAGAGAAAACCCAAACTGTCGGAGACCGTCGTTGCGGCGATCCGCAAGCAGTTGCAGGCGGGCGAGATCCTGCCCGGCCACAAATTGCCGACCGAGGGCCAGCTGACCGAGACCTTCGGCGTCAGCCGCACCGTCATCCGCGAAGCGCTGGCCAAGCTCGCCGCCGACGGGCTGGTCGAGGCGCGCCAGGGCGCAGGCGTGTTCGTCACCGAGCACATCTCAACGATGTTCGGCGCGCTCGCCGCCGACATGGGCAGCAAGGATTCCATCGCGCTCAATGTGCTCGAAGTGCGCCTGGCCGTCGAAATCGAATCGGCCGGGCTCGCCGCCATTCGCCGCAACGCCGCGCAGGAAGCAGCGATCCAGGAAGCGTTCTTCGAATTCGAACGGCTGCTTCTCAACAGCGAGCCGACCGGTCCGGCCGATCTCGCCTTCCACCGGGCAATCGCCAGCGCCACCAACAACCCGTTCTATGTCGAGATGCTCGATGTGCTCGGCCGCCGCGCCATTCCCTGCGACGTGACCTCGCCCTGGTCGACGGAACTTGTGCAATCCGACAGCTATCAGCGCGGGCTGCAGCGCGAGCATCTGGTGATCCTGAATGCGATCACCTCAGGCGACGCCGAAGCCGCGCGCGAGGCGATGCGCGCTCATCTCACCGCCAGCCAAGAGCGCTACCGCGAGCGGCTGCACGCCCGCCAGGTCTACTACGCCGACTCGGTCAAGGCGTCGGCAACCAAATAGCCATTCATTCAGCTGGAGCAGCAATGACTCAAAGTCACCCGCATACCGATTTCACCTCGCGTTTCGCCATCGACCCGGTCGCCGCTGCTTCCATGGGCACCGACGAACTGCGTCACAATTTCCATATTGACGACCTGTTCCAGCAGGGACGCATCAGCCTGACCTACACCCATTATGACCGCATGATCGTCGGCGGCGCCGTGCCGGCGGCAGCGCCGCTGCCGCTGGAAGCGATCAAGCCGACGGGCACCAAGAATTTTCTCGACCGCCGCGAACTGATCATCGTCAATATCGGCGGCGCCGGCTCGGTGACGGCAAATGGCGAGACCCACCAGTTGCAGGCGCGCGACATGCTCTATCTCGGCATGGGCAGCACCGACGTTTCGTTCGCATCGGCCGATGAGGGCGCACTGGCCAAATTTTATCTGCTCAGCGCGCCTGCGCATCACACCCATCCCAACCGGCTGATCCGCATTGGCGATGCCAAGCGCCTCGATCTCGGCAGCAAGGAAACCTGCAACGAACGCTCCATCTTCCAGTTCATCCATGCCGATGGCGTCAAGACCTGCCAACTGGTGGTCGGTATGACCCAACTGGCGCCGGGCTCGGTGTGGAACACCATGCCTTGCCATGTGCATGACCGGCGCATGGAGGCCTATCTCTATTTCGACCTGCCGGAGACGGCGCGCGTCTTCCATTTCATGGGCGAGCCGGACGAAACCCGCCACATCGTCATGGCCAATGAGGAGGCAGTGCTGTCGCCGGGCTGGTCGATCCATTCAGGGGCAGGCACCTCGAATTATTCCTTCATCTGGGCGATGGCCGGCGACAATGTCGACTACACCGATGTCGACCCGGTGCCGCTGGGCGAACTGCGTTGAGCGGCCATTCCTCCTTCAGCCTGGCCGGCAAGCGCGTCCTGGTCACCGGCGCAAACACCGGCATCGGCCAGGGCATCGCGGTCTCGATCGCGCGCGCCGGCGGCACCGTCATAGGTGTCGGTCGCTCGGCGATGGACGACACGGAAAGACAAGTCGCGGAAGCCGGCGGCCAGTTCGAGACTGTGCGGTGCGATCTCGCCGATCATGTTGCCGCCAAGGCCATGCTCGACCAGGTGTGGGAGAAGACCGGCCCGATCGACGGGCTGGTCAACAATGCCGGCATCATCCGCCGCGCCGATGCGGTCGATTTCTCCGAGGCCGACTGGGACGACGTCATCGACGTCAATCTGAAGACGCTGTTCTTTCTCAGCCAGGGTTTTGCCAGGCGCGTGCTGACCGACCCGAGGCGGCGCGGCAAGATCGTCAACATCGCCTCGGTGCTGAGTTTCCAGGGCGGCATCCGCGTCGCGTCCTATACCGCGTCGAAACATGGCGCGCTCGGCATAACCCGGCTGCTGGCCTGCGAATGGGCGGCAAAAGGCATCAACGTCAACGCGATTGCGCCCGGCTATATCGAAACCAACAACACCGAGGGGTTGCGCGCCGATCCCGACCGCAGTGCTGCCATCCTGGCGCGCATTCCGGCGGGACGTTGGGGCGGGCCGGAAGACATAGGCGATGCCGCCGTGTTCCTGCTGGCGCCAGCGTCCGACTATATGCATGGCGCGGTGGTTCCCGTGGACGGCGGCTGGCTGGCGCGATGAGGAGATGGTCATGATTGAAGCCAAGATTTTCGCACAGCCCGGCGAGAGCGCCTGGACGCCGACGCCGGACGGCAACAGACGCCGCGTTCTCGTCTCCACCGATGAGCTGATGATGGTCGAGTTCGGCTTCGACAAGGGCGGCGTCGGCGCACTGCATTCGCACCCGCATGTCCAGGCCAGCTATGTCGCCGAAGGTCGCTTCGAGGTGACCATCGACGGCCGCACCGCGACCATCGAGACCGGCGGCAGCTTCATCGTGCCGTCCAATCTGGTGCACGGCGTCAAGGCGCTGGAGGCCGGGCGCCTGGTCGACAGCTTTACCCCGCACCGCGCCGATTTCCTGGCCTGAACCTTTTTCGGCAATTCCAGAAACAGGAAACCCGCGCCTCCTGGGGAGGCGCGGGCTGTTGCCTGTGCGCTCGTGGCGCAGCGGTACTCGAAACATCGCCGCAGGGTTGGACGGTGCCGCAACATGGTGAAGATAGGTTTAACGATGCCAATCAGGTCGATCGCCGGTGGGGTGTTGCTGCTGCTTGTTGTGGTCACGCAGTGGCTGCGCTAGTCGTTCTGTCCACGCCGCTGCTTCGGGCGGCCGATCGCAAAAACATCAGTGATGCAGATATCGACGACAAGCGTGCCAACGCACGATCCCAAACGGCGCGTCCTCAAGGACGTGTTCGGCTTCGACGATTTCCGTCCCGGACAGGCCGCGGTGATGGAGGCGCTGCTTGGCGGCCGCCATGTGCTGGCCGTCATGCCAACGGGTGCCGGCAAATCGCTGTGCTACCAGGTTCCGGCGCTGGTCAAGGGTGGGCTGACCATTGTCGTTTCGCCGCTAGTGGCGCTGATGCAGGATCAGGTCGCGGCACTGCGCCTCGCCGGCGTCGCCGCCGATACGATCAATTCCTCGATCGACCGTGATGCCAATGTCGCGGCATGGCGCCGCGTCGCGTCGGGCCAGACGCGGCTGCTCTACCTCGCGCCGGAACGGCTGATGACCGAGCGGATGCTGGATGCGCTTGCCAGGCTCGATGTCAGCCTGATCGCCATCGACGAGGCGCATTGCATTTCGCAGTGGGGGCCGGCGTTCCGGCGCGAATATGAAGACCTGTCGCAGCTGCGTGGCATCTTTCCCGACGTACCGATCATTGCGGTGACGGCGACGGCGGACGAGACGACGCGGGCAGACATCGAGAGACGGCTGTTTGGCGGGCGTGTCGAAACGCAGGTGCTTGGCTTCGACCGGCCCAACATCAAGCTTGCCATCGAGCCCAAGCAGGACAGCAAGCGGCAGTTGCTCAATTTCATCGAGCGCCATCAGGGGCGCAGCGGCATCGTCTACTGCCTGTCGCGCAAGAAGACCGAAGAGATGGCGGCATTCCTCGAAAAGAACGGCGTGACCGCGCTCGCCTATCACGCCGGGATGAGCAAGGAGGCGCGTGATGCCAACCAGAACGCCTTCATGACGCTGTCGGGCGTCGTCATGGTGGCGACCATCGCCTTCGGCATGGGGATCGACAAGCCTGATGTCGCCTATGTCTTCCACACCGACCTGCCGGGCAGCCTCGAAGCCTATTACCAGGAAATCGGCCGCGCCGGTCGCGACGGCCGGGCGGCGGAGGCGCATATGCTTTACGGCCTTGGCGACATCCGCATGCGCCGCATGTTCATCGACGACGAGGACGCCGCTGTCGAACACAAGCGCCGCTCGCATGGCCGGCTCGATACGCTGATCGGCTATTGCGAGACGGCCGAGTGCCGCCGCCAGGTGCTGCTCGGTTATTTCGGTGAAGAGGCGGTCCCTTGCGGCAATTGCGACAATTGCCTGGAACAGGCGCCGCGCGCCGACGGCACCGCCGAGGCGCGCCTCATCCTGGCGGCGGTGGCGCAGAGCGGCGAGCGCTTCGGCGCCGGCCATGTCATCGACATCCTCATCGGCCACGAGACTGAAAAGATCGCGGCAAGGGGGCATCACAGGCTGGCAGCCTTCGGCAATGGCACCGCGCACAAGAAGGATTTTTGGCAATCTATGATTCGCCAGCTGGTCGCGAACGGTTTCCTGATGCCGGACCCGGCCGGCCATGGCGGGTTGGCCATCGCGGACAAGGGCCACGCACTCGGCCGGGGCGAGGTGCCGTTCCAGTATCGGGTCGAGATGCGCACGCGCGCCGCGCGCCGCGCGGCTCGCGCCGGGCAGAGCCCCCAGAGCGAAAATGTAGATGCGTCGCTGCTCGCGGCGCTCAAGACGCTGCGGCTGCGTCTGGCCAAGGAACGCCAGGTGCCGGCCTATGTGGTGTTTTCGGATCGTACACTGATCGACATGGCCGAGCGTCGTCCGCAAGACCTCGACGATTTCGCCGGGGTGAATGGCGTCGGCGCCGCCAAGCTCAAGGAGTTCGGCGCGATTTTTGTCAGCGCCATTGCCGCGCACCTTTCCGAGACGCCAGGCTGAAAGGGTGTTGCTGGACCAAAGCCCGATCCGGCATCAGTACGCCTTCAACTTGCCCGCCCGCTTATCCTTTCATTTTGGCGCTACCCTGCCGTAGGGGAATGGCCTTCCAAATTGTATGGAACCGTGACGACAAACCACACATTCCTGAATCTAAGCGGTCGATTCTCGGATGTAGCCGTGATTATGGAAACCCGCTGTTGCGCGCGGGTGGCGGTTTTCTCGGCCTTGGAGACGCTACGTCGGCAGCCGCGATCCGCTGAGCCGAATGGTATGATTCAGACCATCTTTGTTGTTGAAAACCCGCTTTCGACGGGAGTATAAAACTCGAGGTTACCATTGCTTTTCGTATAGAGGCTGTGGTGGAAACGTGGGTCCAATCCGCAAAGCATTGCCTTGCGTGGAAGTGGTCGAAGCCGGCGGCGAATGGTCCGTTCCTGTGGCCAAGGAAGACCAGGAAATTACCCGATCATTCGTGATTGAACCGTTTGCGCTGTCCTATGCTGAGGGCCAGCGGATACGCCTGCTTCTCGACAAGTTCGTTCGTCTGTAGAGAGGCTAAGCCCGATGAAAGACCGGTGGGAACCTGACCACCAGTTCACTGAAAGCGCCCGCCGTAGCCAGCTCCGAGCGGAGAGCCAACTGGACTCCCTGCAATCGACCATCGCCGAAACGCGACGCGTCCTAGAGGCTTCACGGAAGCTCTTGGAAAAGATTGCCGAGCGGGAACACCATACCCAGCCATAGGGAATGGCCGGTGCAGGTTGGGCATGCTTGTGGGGCTTCACCGCACCGGCCACTGCGGGAAGATATGAGGCCCCCCGCGCCGCCTAAGATATAGGCATATTAGCAATCGCGCAATTAACCCTATTGCGCTACCCAGCCGTAGAGGCAAGGAAATCGGAGAAGTTGGTGCCGGTTAACCGCCAGCACGCGAGCAAGTCATTCTGAAAGCATGAAAAACGCGATTTTGCTCGTGCCAATTGAGCGTCTGAAATCTAGTTCCTGCTGCCGATTATCCCTAAGTTAACTGAAATACTTATATTCCCGAAGGGTTGCGAATCAGTCGATTGTCAAGCGCATGCCATGGAGCAAGCAAGGGATCGATCTGAGCAGAAGGGCCGCAGCGGTCGAAGCGCGCTGGAAAATCCGAGCGGCTTCGGCAATTGTCCGCTCTGGCTCGCCCGCTACAACTCGACTCGCGCAGTGTGGACGGAATCACCGGCCATGTGGACGAGAACCATCTGGCGATGTCGTTCACCGAGTTTCGTTCGCGCTTCAGCCTTTAAGGGCAAGGTGATCAAGGCGATCGGATCGCCGCCTCAGGCGGCTTCGCGTTCGGCCTGCGCAGTCAGGTCCGGCTCCCGGCGGCTGTACTGCCGCGGCGAACAGCCCATGACGCGCTTGAATGCCGTGCTGAAGGCGCTTTCGGATTCGTAGCCGAGCGCCAGCGCGATGACGGAAACCGGATCGCCGGAATGCATCAGCCTGTCGCCGGCCAGCATCATGCGCCAGCGCGTCAGATAATCCAGGGGTGAGGCCCCGACCGTCTGCTTGAATCTGAGCGCAAAAGTCGATCGCGACATGCCCGCGCGCTCCGCCAGTTGCTGCAATGTCCAGCCATGCGCCGGGTCCTCGTGCATGGCGCCGATCGCCGCGCCGATCTGCCTGTCGGTAAGTGCGAACAGCCAGCCGACATTGCCTTGCGCGGTCATATGCAGGCGCAAGGCCTCGATCAGGATCATGTGGGCGAGGTGCTCGACGATGAGAAAGCCGCCGGGACGCCGCTGGCGCAATTCCTGCATCATCCGCTCCACCGGCCAGCGAAGCGCCGAATGGTCGCTCTCGCCGCGGATGTGGACGATGGGCGGCAGCATCCGCAAGAGGATGCCGGCATGGTCGCCGGACAGCGTGAAGCGACTGCTGACCAGGAGGAAATCGCCGCCGCCATTATGGACGGTGATGCCGCCGGTCCGCGCCGGTGAAAAGATCGTTCGCGCATCGACCGTCGGCAGGCCGAGATCGCTGGCAAGGCGGAAAGGCCGGCCGCGCGGCAACAGGAAGCAGTCGCCCACGTCCAGCCGCACCGCGTCAGGGACGCCCTCGACCGACAGCCAGCATCGGCCGGACACCACGGCGCCGCATTTGATGGCGGCCTGCTGGTCAGGAAACTGGATCGCCCAGTCGCCACCGGTTTCCAGCCCAGCCGACAGGTAATTGCGCGGCTTCAGTAGCGACAGCACGTCTGACAGCGGATCCATGAGCGTTCTCGGACGATTGCGAAGATATCTCGGATTTTACAGTATAGATCGTATGATCTCAAACTTCTATCTCCTTCGCAACGGGCTGCCTTTACGGCGTTCGACAAAAACCAAGGAGAAATGATCATGCGTGTGTTCGTTACGGGCGCCACCGGTTTTGTCGGTTCGGCGGTTGTGCGGGAATTGCTCGGGGCGGGCCATCAGGTGCTTGGCCTCGCACGGTCGGGAGCAGGTGCGAAGTCGATCGTGGCAGCGGGTGCCGAGGTGCATCGCGGCGATATCGAGGATTTCGACAGCCTGCGCAGCGGCGCTGCCCAATCGGATGGCGTCATCCACACGGCCTTCAACCACGACTTTTCGAGATTCGCCGCCAGTTGCGCAGTTGACCAGCGCGCCATCGAAACGCTCGGCGCGGCGCTCGAGGGTTCCGAGCGGCCGCTGCTTGTCACCTCCGGCCTCGCCGGTTTTGCGCAGGGAAGGCCGGCAACCGAAGACGACAAACCCGCGCCGCCGTCGGCCTCCATGCCGCGCGCTTCGGAGGCAACGGCCGTGGCGTTCGCAGCGCGCGGGGTGCGCGCATCGACGGTGCGGCTGGCGCCGACGGTCCATGGCGAGGGCGATCACGGTTTCGTGCCGATGCTGATTGCCATTGCGCGTGAAAAGGGCGTCTCGGCCTATGTTGGCGACGGCGCAAATCGCTGGGCGGCGGTGCACCGGTTCGACGCCGCCACCCTGTACAGGCTGGCGGTGGAGAAGGGGGCGGGCGGCGTCAGCTATCATGCGGTTGCCGAACAGGGCGTGGCGAGCAAAGAGATCGCCGAGATCATCGGCCGCCGGCTCGGCCTGCCGGTCGTTTCCATAGGCCCCGAGGACGCGGCTGCGCATTTCGGCTTTCTCGGGCATTTCATCGGCGGGGACTTGTCGGCGTCAAGTGAGCAGACCCGCACTGCGCTGGGATGGCAGCCGACCGGGCCGGGGCTCATCGCCGATCTCGATCGTGCCCGCTATTTCGAGGCCTGATCAGGCCGGCCAGTCGCGTTGCATTGCACGACCGACAGCCTGGCGATCAGCGGCAGTGCCAGCAACACGGCCAGACGCAGCCCGCCGAGCGGGCAGCACCGTCGTGCTGCTGGAACCGCCGCCACATCTGTATGGCGGCAAGCAGAACGAACACGGCGTAGGCCGCCCGCAGCCCGGACGACCTGCTCGCCCGTCGCCGGAAAGCCGGCGAAGGCATGGCCTCGTCATGGCAGACCTACCTTGTTACGGGGATGCGCGCGCGATTCCCGCGCCTAGTTAGAGATCGCCCTTCCTCACCTTGCCGTAAACGATATTCCGGTTCGAGCCATAGTAGACTTTCGCGTCGAAAGGACTCCCGCCGAGGGCGGCATTGATGATGTCCCACATATCGTCGGCCGAACGTAGGATGAGCGGCCAATCCATGAAAGTCTCCATGTAACCATCCGTCGTTATCTCGTCGCTGAAATTGGCAAACAGGAATTCGCCACCGGGCTTGACGAGTTCCATGGCTCTTTGAAGCAGGCGGACGCCGATGGCACGCGGCAGGTAATCGTAAAGCCCCGATGCGTAGACTAGATCGAATGTGCCAAGGGCGTAGGCGCGGCGCAGGATGCCGCGTACGGAACCCTGGACTGCCTCGACTGCCGTGCCGGCAAAGTCGTGGTTCACCGTGGCTACGCTGACGGGGTCCTGATCCAGGCCGATCCAACGCTGCAGTTTATGCCTGGCCAACGCGTCGGAGCGTTCGGCTTCCCTGAGGTGGCCGCAGGCAATCGCCAGCACCTCAGCCTTTTCCACACTGCTGGCCGTCTCGTCCACGGTCCTGGCCAGAATATCCCGCCGCTCGCGCCCCGCCACCGAACTGGCAGCTTCACTGGTGTACGCATAGATTTGCCGACCAAGTAAGGTCGACGAGGCCACGATCTCGTCGGCGATCGGATGCTTGTAGTAAATATCCAGCAGGCCTGCATCGCCCGAATACCCGCGCGGTTTTTCGACCGACCACCGCGTGAACGGGTCCTGGAGCAAATATTCCGCGACCCGATGCTGCTGAGCCAAAGGAACGAGTTTCTGCCAAACCGCGGTAGCAACCTGCCGGCGGAGCTTGTGGAGTCGCCCCGCCAAACGATGGACGACGGGGGCGGCCGGTTTGTTTCGCGCAAAGGCTTGATGAGCAAGGTCCAGTATCAGGGCGAGCTGGGCCGTGCTGTCCCTCAACTCGTCGGAGTCAGCCGCCTCTTCGGAGGTCGCAACATGTTTCTTCATCAGCCTGGTGGTGACCAGGCTGTATTGGTCGAGCTGCAGTTTTGGCTTGATAGGCATGCCGTTTACTCTCCGGTTTACCGCCCCGGTCCCCGGCCAGCAGCATAGGTGCGCCGCCAACCAATGCTAACAATTTTAATAAAATTTTAGTAAAATTTGAATCAACGGAATGGCCATCAATCCTGCAAACTGGCTAAATCCGAACCGCCCGTTTACCCTCGGTTAGCGACATCTGACTTTTCTTGCGGACAGGGACGTCTTCATTCCCCGACCGCAGGCGACGTCGGCTGTTGCATTCGCTACTGCAGATCCCGGAGGAGCGTTGCGATGCAACTGAGCGAGGACGTTGCCCAGAAGGTGGCGGCAGCGATTGGACGTCCGCGGTGGCATTCCGCCGATCCGGAACTCCTGACACTGTTCCTGCAGAAGGATGCCGATGAGAATCGCAGTCTTGTGCGATGGGGTATTGCGGCTGCTGTATTCAGCTATGTGGCCTATGGCCTTTTCGATTGGTTTCTCTTTCCGGATGTCGCCGGCCGGCTTGTTTTGACGCGCGTTACGCTAGGGGTCACTTCCCTGGCGCTTGTCGAATTTGTCGCCCGACGGGGCTTTGCCCTTGCCACCTTGCACCTTGTAGCAGCGCTGGCGATTGTCTCCGGTGCCCTTGGGTGGCTCGTCTCCGCTGTTGGAACAGAGCATCAGGATGCCCTCTCCCATTTCATGGTTTTTGGCACAGTGTTCATCCTGGGTGCGAATCTGTTCTTCAACTTCCGTTTTTGGCTTTCAGCCCTTGCCTCCGCGACGGTCGCCGCAAGCTTTGTGTACGCCGCGATGTTCTCCCTTCAGGCCGACATCGCCGGCCGCATCGTGCTGTCGGCCTATTTCGTGAACTGCCTCGTCTTGTCGCTTTATCTTTCGTGGCGGCTGAGCCTGGAGCGGTACCAGACCTTCCTGCACGCGCTTCGGGCGCAGTTCCAGGAGCAGGCTGCTATCAAGAAGGGGCAGAAGCTAACCGAAATCGCCGACACCGATCCGCTCACGGGAATGAAGAACCGCAGGGCGATCATTCGAGAATTCTCGGAGCTGCGCGAAGACTGGGCCGCGGACGACGACGAGATAGGGCTCATTCTGATCGACGTCGACTACTTCAAAAGGTTCAATGACGGACTTGGTCATCAGGCCGGCGACGATTGCCTGATCAAACTCGCCCATGTCCTCTCCGAGATGGCGGCTGCCAACAACGCCATCGCGGCCCGCTATGGCGGAGAAGAATTCGTCATTCTCTGCAAGGTCACCGGGCGGGCTCACCTTCATGAGATAACGAAGAAATTCTGTCGCGCTGTAGAGGATTTGGATATCTACCACCCTGATCGGGGCGACAAGCTCAACATCGTAACGATCAGTGCCGGGGCGTCGTTGACGCGCGCCGATCAGAGCATAGAGCTTAGAATCCTGCTGCAGGAAGCTGACCGCGCGCTCTACGCGTCCAAGTTTGCCGGTCGGGCTACGTTCACGATTTACGACCCGCATGCCACCAGCCAGGATCGCTCCGGCGAAAATCTTTCAGAACTGCTGAAGGTGGCAGTTTCCAACCAGCTCGTTTCTGTCGCTTACCAGCCAATTCGCGAGCTGGCGTCGGGACGCGTGCTGGGCCACGAGAGTTCTGATGCGGGTATGCGACTTCGACGGCACCATGATCAGTCCGTCCGTATTCATACCCGTTGCCGAGCAGACCGGAGCGATCGTGGAACTGGGTACGTGGCTGATCGATCGAGCCTGCGGTGACATGGCGGAATACGGATTGGGCTCGGTCGTGACGGTGAACGTCTCCGTTCTTCAGCTCAAGGCTCCCAACTTTTCACTCCGGATCACCGAGATCCTTGGCAGGCACGGCCTTGCGCCCCAGAAACTGGCCATCGAAATCACCGAAGGCAGTGACATCTTTCTGGAGGCGCAAGCGGTAAGAAACGTGGAGCGGTTGCGAAAACTCGGCGTTCAGATCTGGCTGGACGACTTCGGAACGGGATTTGCCGGCCTGACATGGCTCCGCCGCTTCAAATTCGACGTGGTCAAGATCGATCGCAGCTTCCTCCACGATTGCCAGACCTCTCGCGGCTTGAGCCTGTTGCGGGACATGGTCGGGCTGCTTCGCAATCTCGGCCATGTCGTGCTCGCCGAGGGCGTCGAAACGGAGGAGCAGTACATATTGCTGCAGCGCCTGGGGGTAAATTTGATGCAGGGCTTCCTCACCGGGCATCCAGTCCCGATCGAAGAGGTTAACCAAATAAGGCAAGGCCTTGTTGCCTAGCGGCAGCCTCTACGCTGAAGCTTCGGAGGGCATCCTGCTTCGTTCCGGTCCCCCCTACGCTACTTCGTAGCTTCGGGCGACACTCCTACGCCCAGATGCGGTGCCGGGTGGCCTGCCACCCGAAGCCCGCAGGGCGTAGGGTGGCGGAGAGGGAGGGATTCGAACCCCCGATGGGCTTGCACCCATGCCGCATTTCGAGTGCGGTGCATTCGACCACTCTGCCACCTCTCCGCGGTCATGGTCGGCCGTTGCCGGCGCGGCGCACTAGATAACGGCTGGGCGGGCAGGTTACAAGGCCAAATCCGCGGGGGAATTCAGCTTCCTGTGCGGGCTCTGTCTGGAGGGCTGCGTTGCGGCCACGTCGGCAGATGGGGCCAACCGGTCCTCGACTGGAGAGATCGGGGGCGGCAAGGAGGCGGCGTGGCCAAGGATTCCGCCCGTTTGCCTTGACTCGTACCGAACCTTCGGTTAGGGGAAGCGCGCAATCGGCGTGGAGGGTTCTTCCACGCCGCTTGTTTTTCGAACCCGCAGACTGACAAAAAGACGGCCGAACCGCGTGACGCGGCTCATCGAGGCCGACCGAACAGCGAAAGGCAAAAAATGTTCGCAGTCATTAAAACGGGCGGTAAGCAGTATCGCGTTGCCGCCAACGATCTCCTGAAGATCGAGAAGCTCGAAGCCAATGTCGGCGATATCGTCGAAATCGGCAGCGTCCTCGCCCATGGCGAAGGCGAAAATGTCACCTTCGGCGCCCCGTTCGTCGATGGCGCTCTGGTCACGGCGGAAGTCGTCGAGCAGGGCAAGAACCGCACCGTCATCGCTTTCAAGAAGCGCCGCCGGCAGAATTCGCGCCGCAAGATCGGCCACCGCCAGCTTCTGACCACCGTGCGGATCGCCGAGATCCTGCTGGGTGGCGCCAAGCCTTCCAAGAAGGCCTCAGCCAAGGTGGAAGTCAAGGCTGACGTAGCGCCCGAGGCGAAGGCCGAGGCCGCGCCGAAGGAAGCCAAGGCGAAGAAGGAAGCCAAAGCCGAGGCTGCTCCGAAGGATGAAGCCAAGACGGAGACCGCCGTCGCCGCGCCGCTGTTCAAGGCGCCGAAGGGCGAGCCGGACGATTTGGCCGTGATCAAGGGCATCGGCCCGGTTGCCGCCGGCCAGCTGCACGAGCAGGGCATCACCACCTTCGCCCAGCTTGCCAAGCTGTCGGACAAGGACGTGGCCAAGATCGACGCGCACATGCCCTTCAGCACCGACCAGATCAACGACTGGCGCGAGCAGGCCAAGGAACTGGCGAAGAAGTAAAACGAACCGGCGACAAGGTCGCCGGATCGGACTTGAAACGGAACGCGAACGCGTTCATAAGACCATTCAAGCGCCCCAGGGCGCATCGGAGTTAGTTAGATGGCACACAAGAAAGCTGGCGGCTCGTCGCGCAACGGTCGCGACTCGCATTCCAAGCGTCTGGGCGTGAAGAAGTTCGGCGGCGAAGCCGTCATCCCGGGCAACATCATCATCCGTCAACGCGGCACCACCTGGCATCCCGGCGTCAATGTCGGCATGGGCACGGACCACACCCTTTTTGCGCTCGAGACCGGCGCAGTCACCTTCAACAAAAAAGCCAACGGCCGAACCTACGTATCGGTCAACCCGATTACCAAAGCCGCGGAGTAGCCGGTTCCGCACTATAAAACCGGCGCCCATCTCGGGAACCGGTGTCTGGCCAAACCAGTGAATGGAGCCAGGAAAAGGATCAGGGGAGATGGGTTTTCCATCTCCCCTTTTTTCTTGCCTGGAGGACGTCGAATGGTTGCCGAAGCGGAAGACACCGAAGACGAAAGTTACGCGATAGATTGCCCGGTGCTGGCCACGGAGCGGCTGGTGATGCGCGCCCCGTGTGAAGCCGACATCGCGCAACTGGTCGAGCTTGCCGACAACCGTCACGTCGCCGAGATGCTGGCCCGCATGCCGCACCCCTATGGCGAGGCCGAGGCACGCGCCTTCCTGGCTATGACCCGGTCGCGCCGGGCCGGCATCGCCTACGCCCTGACGCTCGCCGGCACCGACATTTTCGTCGGCTGCGCCGGCCTCAACATGACCGATCGCGGGCTGGAACTCGGCTACTGGATCGGCGAGCCCTATTGGAAGCGCGGCTATGCGACGGAGGCCGCGCACGCGTTGGTCGACCTTGCCTTCCAACGGACGTCGATCCACGTGCTGCAGGCTTCGACGCGGGTGATCAATCCGGCCTCGCGCCGGGTCATCCACAAATGCGGCTTCCAGTATGCCGGCCAGGGCATGCTGAACTCGATCGTCGCCGGCCAGGTGCCGGTCGAGCGGTACCGGCTGGACAGAAAGACCTGGATCAGTCTTCGAAACTGGGTGCATTTCTAGGTGTTTTGATATTCAGGTGAGGCCGGCCTGCAAACGCGGGTTTTATGCGCTTCCGGTGCACGTACTTAAGTACACTCCGCTCCGGTTCTCGAAAACCAGTGTTTTCGGCTCGGCCTGACCTGAATCTCAACACCTAGGCGCGTGCCTCCAAACGACAGGTTTGGAAACGTTGGTTGTGGATCGGGCTCAACTCAGCCCATCTCGACCCAAATCGGGAGATGGTCCGAACCGACCGCTTGCGGGTCGACCCACACGCGCTTCAGCGATCCGGCGAGCGAGGCCGAGGTAAAGATGTAGTCGATGCGCTTGTGGCGGCTTGTGTCTTCGGGTCGCGTGGGATCGACCCAGGTGACGACGTCTGGTGTGTTCAGGCGCTGGGCGACGTCGACGGCGAGATCGGCGGTCAAGGGCATGCCGAATTCATGGTCCGGGCGGCCGACGAGTTCGACATATTCGGGCGAGCCGGGCAGCATGTTGAAGTCGCCCATGACGATGAAGGCTTCGGGATAGGGCAGGTCCGGCAGGCCGATCTCGGGAATGCCGGAGAGACCGCCGCCCTCGAAGGCATAGTTCAACAGGCGCTGGCGCAGGAAACGGATCTGGCTGGCGCGCTCAACCGGACTGCGATGGTCGAGATGCGTGGAATAGAAGCGGATGAAGCCGAGCGGGGTCTCGACCAGCGCCTCGAGTGCGCCGCGCTGGAAGTTCATCGCCTCAAGGCTGCGGCTGCGCGGCAAAAGCAGATTGCGCGACAGATGGATCGGTGTCTTCGACAGCACCATGTTGCCGAGCTGGAAAGTGGTGGTGATGGCGCGGCCGGCCTCCAGGCGCGAGCCGACATTGACCTCGAAATTGCTGCCGTAGGCGGCAAAATATTCGGGCAGCGCCTCACCGATCTCGGCGACCATGTCGCGGTTGCCGTTCCTCGGATTGTTGCGGGTCACTTCCTGCAGCGCGATCACGTCGGCGCCGCGAACCGCCTCGGTGATGCGGCCGAGATCGTAGCGGCCATCCAGACCGATACCGTACTGGATGTTGTAGCTCACAACCTTCATTCCCGCGCCCCTCAAGCTCCGTCCGCGAACACTGCTACCGCGTCCCCGACAAAAGGGCATCCGGCGCTTTAGTCGCAAAACGGCCTCGCCCTTGGCCGCGCCTTGGTTTAGAGCAAGGCGCAAGATCTAGAGCAAAGCCGCAAGGCCAACAGAAACTGCGTAGTCCAATGAAATTTCTCGATCAAGCCAAGGTTTATATCCGCTCCGGCGACGGTGGCGCCGGCTCTGTGTCGTTCCGGCGCGAAAAATTCATCGAGTTCGGCGGCCCGGATGGCGGCGACGGCGGCCGCGGCGGCGATGTCTGGCTGGAAGCGGTCAACGGTCTCAACACGCTGATCGACTATCGCTATCAGCAGCATTTCAAGGCCAAGACTGGTGTCCACGGCATGGGCCGCAACATGACCGGCGCCAAGGGCGCCGATGTGACGCTCAAGGTGCCGGCCGGAACCCAGGTGTTTGCCGAGGACAATGAGACGCTGATCTGCGACCTGACCGTGGTCGGCCAGCGCTTCCTGCTGGCCAAGGGCGGCAATGGCGGTTTCGGCAACCAGCATTTCAAGACCTCGACCAACCAGGCGCCTCGCCGCGCCAATCCCGGCCAGCCCGGCGAAGAGATGAATGTCTGGCTGCGGCTGAAGCTGATTGCCGACGCCGGCCTGGTCGGGCTGCCCAATGCAGGCAAGTCGACTTTTTTGGCAACCGTCACCGCGGCCAAGCCGAAGATCGCAGACTACCCCTTCACCACGCTGCATCCCGGCCTCGGCGTTGCCCGCATCGATGCGCGCGAATTCGTCATCGCCGACATTCCGGGCCTCATCGAGGGCGCGCATGAGGGTGTCGGCATCGGCGACCGCTTCCTCGGCCATGTCGAGCGCACGCGTGTACTTCTGCACCTGGTCTCGGCGCAGGAGGAAAACCCGGGCAAGGCCTACAAGACCGTGCGCGCCGAGCTCGACGCCTATGGCAATGGGCTGATCGAGAAGGTCGAGATCGTCGCGCTCAGCCAGGTGGATATCCTTGACGCCGATGAGCGCAAGAAGAAGGTTGCGTCCCTCAAACGCGCTGCCGGCCGCGCGCCGATGCTGCTGTCGGCGGCCACCGGCGAGGGCGTCGAAGCGGTGCTGCGCGCGCTGATGGCAGTTGTCGGCGAAGCGCGCGACAGGGCTGCCGCTCCCGTCGAGACCCGCTGGGACCGATAACGATGACGGCGCGGTCGCTGACAAAATACCGGCGCATCACGGTCAAGATCGGTTCGGCCTTGCTGGTCGACCGCACCAGCGGCCTGAAGCGCGACTGGCTGGCTTCGCTTGCCGAGGATATTGCGGTGCTGGCCAATGGCGGCGCCGAGATCCTGGTCGTGTCGTCCGGCGCCATTGCGCTCGGCCGCACCATTCTCGGTCTCGGAAAACGGGCGCTGAAGCTCGAGGAGAGCCAGGCGGCGGCCGCCGTCGGGCAAATTGCGCTCGCCGGCGCATGGTCGGATGCGCTGGGCAAGGGTGCGCTGAAATCGGGCCAGATCCTGCTGACGCTCGGCGACACCGAGGAGCGCCGACGCTATCTGAATGCCCGCGCGACGATCTCGACGCTGCTCAAGATGAAGGCGGTGCCGGTCATCAATGAGAACGACACGGTAGCGACCTCCGAAATCCGCTATGGCGACAATGACCGGCTGGCGGCCCGGGTGGCGACGATGATGGGCGCCGACCTGCTTGTGCTGCTCTCCGACATTGACGGGCTCTATACGGCGCCGCCGGCGCGCGATCCCGATGCAAAATTCATTTCGGTGGTCGACCGCATCACGCCCGATATCGAGGCTATGGCCGGGGCGGCCGCATCCGAACTGTCGCGCGGCGGCATGCGCACCAAGCTCGATGCCGGCAAGATCGCCACCGCCGCCGGCACCGCCATGATCATCACCTCGGGCACCAGGCTGTCGCCACTGATGGCGATCGAGCGTGGCGAGCGCGCCACCTTCTTCAGGCCGAGCGCCAATCCGGTGAAAGGCTACAAGACCTGGATCGCCGGCCAGCTCGAACCGGCCGGGCGGCTCACCGTCGACGCCGGCGCCATCGGTGCGCTGCTGTCCGGCAAATCGCTGCTGCCGGCGGGCGTCAGGCTGGTCAGCGGCAATTTCTCGCGCGGCGACACGGTGGCGATCCTGTCGCCCGAAGGGCGCGAGATCGCGCGCGGGCTGGTTGCCTATGATGCCGCCGATGCCGTAAGGATCGCAGGCCTGAAGACCGCCGAGATCGAAACCGTGCTCGGCTACGAGGCGCGCTCGGCGATGATTCACCGCGACGATCTGGTAGTGAGCGGCGCGGCCGAGTGAGGCGCGGCCCTGCGATTGACGGCGCGCTACTTGTCAGGTTCACGCGGCCATTTGGGCGGGTTGCGGTACCTCTCCTGAACGTCCCGTTGAATTTTCAGAAGCTTGCTGCAACCTCCCAACTGTCCTTCAATGATAGCCTTGGCACGTTTATCCATTTCGGCTTGGGGGAGGTCCGTCCCGTCTGCGATGAGGTCGTGCATGACTGAGTCGGCCATCATTGCGTCTGTCGCTTTTTCCTCCTCCATCTTTTTCTTGAATTCTGCTTCAAGCCTCACACGCGGCCCACATCCATGTCCCTCCTCAACTACGACGTAGATTTGGGAAAACGGCGTCGGTAGCGCGCCGCAATAGCGCTCAGCGAGTACGAGGGACATCATCGAACCTACCATGGTCATGGCCAGGCCATCGGGGCTCTCGCCGAGTTCGATCTTGTCATCGCAGTAATCGGCTGCGCGAAGGCCGGTGGGCGCCAGCATCGTGGCCAAAGCAAACAAGACTGCGGCGCTCTTCATTCTGCTCTCCCGAATTTGCGGCCATTGCCGCGAAGGCCGGCCGCGTGTAAATCCACCAGGCTTCACCGGAGCGGTCAGATGTTGAACAAACACCAAGGCGAAGATGTAGCCAGTTTGATGGCACGGATAGGCCGCAATGCGCGCGCCGCCGCCCGACCGCTGGCTATCGCCACGACCAACGCCAAGAATGCCGCACTCGTCGCCATGGCCGACGCGATCATTTCGCGTGAGCAGGACATTCTCGACGCCAACGCCATCGATGTCTCGAATGGCCACGAATCGGGATTGTCCGGCTCGTTCATGGACCGGCTGAAGCTCGATCCGGCGCGCACCCGTGCCATGGCGGATGGCATCCGTGAAATCGCCGAGCTCAGGGACCCGGTCGGCGATGTGATCGCGGCCTGGGATCGCCCCAACGGCCTGCAGATCGAGCGCGTGCGCACGCCGCTCGGCGTTGTCGGCGTCATTTATGAAAGCCGGCCGAATGTGACGGCGGATGCCGGCGCACTCTGCCTCAAGGCCGGCAATCCGGTGATCCTGCGCGGCGGCTCGGACTCGCTCAATTCATCCGCCGCCATCCATGCCTGCCTGGTCGAGGGCCTGAAGGCCGCTGGTTTGCCTGAGGATGCCATCCAGTTGGTGCCGACCACTGACCGCGCCGCCGTCGGTGAGATGCTGAAAGGGCTTTCCGGCAATCTCGACGTCATCATTCCGCGGGGCGGCAAGAGCCTGGTCGGGCGCGTCCAGAGCGAGGCGCGGGTGCCGGTCTTTGCCCATCTTGAAGGCATCTGCCATCTCTACATCGACCGCTCGGCCGATCTCGACATGGCGGTCAGGATCGCCGTCAACGCCAAGATGCGGCGCACCGGTGTCTGTGGCGCTGCAGAGACTTTGCTGGTCGACCGCGCGGTGGCCTCCACGCATCTGGTGCCGATCCTCGACGCGCTACGCGCCGCCGGCTGCGAGATCCATGCCGATCAGGAAGTGATGAAGCTGTTCTTCGACGCCAAGCCGGCGACCGATGCCGACTGGGTGACCGAATATCTCGAGGCCATCATCGCGGTAAAGCTGGTAGACGGAATTGCCGGTGCCATCGACCATATCGAGACGTTCTCCTCACACCACACAGAGGCGATCATCGCCGAGGATACCAAAGCGGTCGAGCGGTTCTTCAACGAGATCGACTCGGCGATCCTTTTGCACAATGCCTCGACGCAGTTCGCAGATGGCGGCGAATTCGGCATGGGAGCCGAGATCGGCATCGCCACCGGCAAGATGCATGCGCGCGGTCCGGTCGGCGTCGAACAGCTGACCTCGTTCAAATACCGCGTGCGCGGGTCGGGACAGGTGAGGCCTTGAATCATTCGCGTCAGGGCTTGAGGCATTGAGCCCAGACACCCCCCTCTGTCCTGCCGGACATCTCCCCCGCAAGGGGGGAGATCAGCTTTTTCTTCCGCTTTCGCCAATCACTAACGTTGCAAGAAAAGTGCCTTTGCCGAAGCTGCTGATCTCCCCCCTTGCGGGGGAGATGCCCTGTAGGGCAGAGGGGGGTGCCTAGCACCATGCTGTCGTCCCTTCAGCCCGCCATCCCCTCGCACTACCTCCGTATGCCGCATGCCGAGAAAGGCCTCGCCGTCGGCCTGTTCGGCGGATCGTTCAACCCGCCGCATGCCGGCCATGCGCTGGTGGCGGAAATTGCCTTGCGGCGCCTCGCGCTCGACCAATTGTGGTGGATAGTGACGCCTGGCAATCCGCTGAAGAGCACCAGGGAATTGGCGCCGCTGAGCGACCGGCTGCTCCAGTCGGAGCAGGTCGCCAAGAACCCGAAGATCAAGGTCACCGCCTTCGAGGCGGCGCATCATATTCGCTTCACCGCCGACACGCTGGCGCTGGTCAAGGCACGCAATCCCGGCGTCGACTTCGTCTGGATCATGGGCGCCGACTCACTCCGCGATTTCCACCGTTGGCAGCGCTGGCGCCAGATCGTCATGACCTTCCCCATCGCCGTCATCGACCGCCCGGGCGCGACGCTGTCCTTCCTGTCCTCGGTCGTGGCCAAGACGTTCGACTATGCCCGCGTCGACGAGGGTGACGCGCCCCGGCTCGCCCGCATGAAGGCGCCGGCCTGGACCTTCATCCACGGCCCACGCTCGTCGCTGTCATCGAGTGCTATTCGCCAGCAAGCCAAGGGGTAACTCCGTAAGACCAGATCGCCGATGTCGCTTTTACGGCGGCCTTTCGCGATTGGCTGGGCGATGCTGCGCTGGATATGGCCAATTCAGTGAACCAGACCGACATCGACCACAATCATGGCGCCCCGCCGGCGCCCGTGATCGCCATTGCCAGCGTAATCGTGTCGATGGCGCTGATCGCGGTCGGCAACGGGTTGATGTTCGCCTATATCCCGGTCCGGCTTGGGGTCGAGCGCTTCGATCCGACCTGGGCCGGGCTGATCATCACCGGCCTTTCCGCCGGCGGACTTGCCGGCTGTATCCTGACCGGGCCGCTGGTGCGCCGCGTCGGGCACGCCCGCGCCTTCATGGTGCTGTCGGCGCTGATAGCGCTGTCGAATGCTGCCATTGGCGCCGGCACCTACCCGCTGCTGTGGATCGCGGCGCGCGCGCTTTACGGTTTTGCAATATGCGGCCTGTTCATCGTCGCCCAGAGCTGGCTCAACGATGCCGTCGCAAACGCCATTCGCGGCCGGGTGATGGCGGTGTTTTACGTCGCCTATGTCGCCGGACTTGGCGTCGGCTATGCCCTGCTGGCGGCGGTCGACATCGCGACGGCGCAGGCGCCGCTGATCGGCATTGCCTTCACCGCGGTGTCGATCCTGCCGGTCGGCATGACGCGGTTGGCTCAACCGCCGCCACCTCGCGCAGCCTCCGTGGCGCTCGGTCGCGCCTGGCGGATTTCGCCGGTCGGAGTGGCCGGCATGCTGGCCGTCGGCGGCCTGTCGATGGCGATCGCCGGGTTCGCACCGATCCATGCCACGGCCAAGGGCTACAGCCAGGCCGATGTGGCGCTGCTTTTGTCGGCCATGCCCGTCGGCACGCTGATCCTGCAGATACCGCTCGGCTGGATTTCCGACCGTACCGATCGCCGTTACGTGCTGGCCGGCGCTGCGGCACTGGCCATCGTTGCCGGTATTCTGGCTGTCGGCTTTGACGGTGGCGCTCTGGCGGTGCTGGTGGTGATCTATGTGATCTGGGACGGCGCTTCGGAATCGATCTATTCGCTGGCCAGCGCACACGCCGCCGATCGCGCCGGCAAGGACGACATGGTGGCGCTGTCGAGTTCGCTGCTGTTTGCGTGGTCGCTGTCGGGCTTCATCGTGCCGGGCATCGTGACGGCCCTGTCGGCCGTCTATGGAACGCAGGCCTTCATCTATGTGGCGATCATCATCGCCACCGTGTTCTGCCTGTTCGTGCTGTGGCGAGTGGCGACGACGCAGGCCGTTCCCGCCACGGCGACCGGCAGTTTCGCGCCGATGTCGGCGCAGGCGCCGTTGCCGGTGGAGCTCGCCTACGCCCCGGAAGATCAGCGCTGAACGGTTTCACAGCTCCTACTGCCTGGTGGCGGCAGTTTCCTGTCGGGCCTCCGGCGGAGGTGCGGGAACCGAAATGGCTTCCGCGTCGAAGGCCTGCTTGACGCGTTTGGTGAGATCGATCTGGGTGGCGAAGAAATCCGCCGCCGTGGTCCAGTAGCGCAAGGTGATGGCGACGCTGGCATCGCCTACCGTGGCTACGAAGGCGATCGGCGCCGGCTCTCGCTTGACGCGGCGCTCGCTGCCGGCAACGCCCAGCATGGTTTTCTGCGCCAGGTCGATGTCGTTCCAGGAGCCGATGGTCAGCGTGACATCGCCGCGGCGCACACCATTGCGGGTATAATTGCGCACCGGCTGGTTCCACAGCGTCGAA
The DNA here is from genome assembly GCF_057786115.1 of Mesorhizobium sp. P170090. NCBI lineage: Bacteria > Pseudomonadati > Pseudomonadota > Alphaproteobacteria > Hyphomicrobiales > Phyllobacteriaceae > Mesorhizobium > Mesorhizobium sp. P170090. The sequence continues at coordinate 414,946 of NZ_JBYNWH010000001.1, read as the reverse complement.
TTGGGCGCCAGCACATAGACGCCGTCTGTCGTGCGGAGCTTGGTGGCGAACAGGCCGATTTCCTCGACGGTGCCGGAAATGGCGCCGACCTCGACATATTCGCCGATGCGGAATGGCCTGAGCGCCAGAAGCATGATGCCTGCGGCGATGTTCTGCAGCGTGCCTTGCAGCGCCAGGCCGATTGCCAGCCCGATGGCGCCGATGGCGGCGATGATCGAGGCCGTCTGAACGCCGAACTGGCCGAGCACCATGATGATGACCAGGATCAGGATGGCGTAGCGCACGATCTTCGAGAAGAAATGGCGCAGCGTCGCGTCGAAACCATGGATATGGCCGAGGCCGGCTGAGATCGATCGTTCTGCGAGCCCGGCGACGAGATAGCCGACGACCAGCAGGATGATGGCGCCGATGGCGGAGAAGGAATAGGAAACGATCAGCGTGCTGAGTTGCGCAAGGCCAGCCTGCACGGTGAGCAGCGTGTTCTGGGGGTCGATTGGCATCAGGAAAATCCGTTTGGGGGTGTGTCGATAACCTCTGCCGCGGCCATGGGTTCCGATTTTTCTCAAGGCTCCGGAACCGGAAGTCGTGCACTGCGTTCGCGCTGGCAGGGCCTCCCGTCTTGAAACTGCAAGGGAACTCTGCCTATCTATAGGGTGTCACCTGATTTCGTGGGTGATTTGGTTGTTCTTGCTGCGAAAGGAAATACACTGAGAACAGCATTGCGGAAGAAGGCTGACATCATGCCTTCGCCGGCCAGGATCAGCGTAGATGACGCCGTGTCCCGTGCCATCAAGACAGTCCTTGCCAGTCTGGAAGACTCCAAGGCCGAAAATATTGTCTCAATCGACATTCAGCGGAAATCGAGCCTCGGCGACTATATGGTCATCGCGTCGGGCCGGTCGCACCGTCATGTCTCGGCTGTCGCCGACCACCTCCTCAAGGCGCTCAAGGATGCCGGTCTCGGCACGGCGCGCGTCGAGGGGCTGTCCGGCGCCGACTGGGTCCTGATCGATTTAGGCGACATCATCGTCCATGTCTTCCGCCCAGAAGTCCGCGAATTCTACAATCTTGAAAAGATGTGGCAGGCGCCGGACCTCGAGGAAGAGACCTTGCACTGAGCTCCGTCTCATGTCGTAACCATCCTGGGTGCGACATGGATTGAAAGCTCGCCGAGGCAGGGATGAAGATAGCAGTTCATGCCGTGGGCCGGATGAAGGCCGGCCCCGAGAGAGAACTCGCCGACCGCTATTTCGAGCGTTTCGCCAAGAGCGGCCCGGCGATCGGGTTCGAATTCTCTGGTGTCGCCGAGATCGCCGAGGGACGAGCCCAGAACGCCAATGAGCGCCGCCGCGAGGAAGGCCAGAAGCTGCAGGCACAGCTGCAGCCGGGCACGGCGCTGTTCCTGCTCGACGAACGCGGCAAAAACCTGTCCTCAGACGATTTCGCCAGCCGTATCGGCCAGCTGCGCGATGGCGGACGCAAGGCGTTGGTCATCGCCATTGGCGGCGCCGACGGGCACGACCAGTCGATTCGCGATCAGGCTGAGCTGATAGTCTCGTTCGGCGCGGCGACCTGGCCGCACCAACTGGTGCGCGTCATGCTGGGCGAGCAGCTCTATCGGGCGGCAACGATTCTTTCGGGACATCCCTACCACCGTTCGTAAATCAGTGGGTCGAGGATCAATCGTCCGGATTTCCGCCCCAATGCGCGGCTGTTTTGTGCTAGGCTTCGGTTCGATCATGGTTGATGGTTCGTTAACGAAGCCACGCATAGAGTCGGGCTTCAATGGCTGACAACGGGAAATCACGAACGGGCTTCCGGCACGCGCGCTGCGGCATCGCTGCAGCAGTGGTTTTGCTGTCGCTCGGGCTTGCGCGGGCCGAAAATACGCTGGACGTGGCGCCCGACCCCGATCTGAGCCGTGCCGAATATGAGAAGGTGTCGGCCGAGATCACGCTGTCGTCCGAACGGCTGGCCAAGCTCGCCGCCGACATTGCTTCGGTCAAGAAGGACCATGCCTCGATCACCGCGGCGCTTATCCAGTCGGCGATGACCGAGCAGAAGCTCGGCCAGGACATCGAGGATATCGGCGCCAGGCTCGAAGGACTGAAGGGCGAGGAACAGAAGATCCGTGTCTCGCTGGCGGCGCGGCGCGACGTGCTGGCCGAGGTGCTGGGGGCGCTGCAGCGCATGGGGCTCAATCCGCCGCCGGCGATCCTGGTCAAGCCGGAAGACGCACTGTCGTCGGTGCGCAGCGCCATCCTGCTCGGCGCAGTGGTGCCGGAACTGCGCCAGCAGACCGACAAATTGCTGGCCGACCTCAGGGAACAGACCCGGGTGACGGCCTCGATCGAGGCCGAGCGGACGCGGCTGACAGCGGCGGTCGGCGAGCAGACGGCGGAAAAGAAACGCCTCTCCATGCTGCTCGAAGCCAAGCAGAAGCTCGAGGCGGACACCTGGACGGCGATGGCCGCTGAAAAGCAGCGGTCCCAGGCGCTTGCGGCCAAGGCCGGCAGCCTGAAAGAGCTGATCGCTTCGCTTGAAGCCGACAAGAGCCGCAAGGCGGCGGATGCCGTCAAGGCAGGCGAACAGAAAGCGGCCGACAGCGATAAGCCGGACGCCGATAACGCCGATGCAGGCACAACCGCGTCGACGGAGCTGGCTTCGCTGCCCGTGCCGGAAGGCAACCGCCTCACCGCCGCCGCGCCGTTTTCGGCACTTCAGGGACAAGTCTCGCTGCCGGTCACCGGCAAGATCAAGCTGCGTTTCGGGGCCGATGACGGTAACGGCGCGGTGATGCTTGGCGACATGGTTGCGACACAATCGGGAGCCATCGTCACGGCACCGGCGGACGGAAATGTGCTTTATGCGGGGCCTTTTCGCTCCTATGGTCAACTCTTGATCCTCAATGCGGGAGACGGCTATCATGTCGTCCTGGCGGGGATGAGCAGAATCAGCGTCGCGTCTGGCCAGTCGGTGCTCGCAGGAGAGCCGGTCGGCGCGATGGGAGAGGCCCGGGTGGCAAGCACCTCGGCCTCGAAGAATGGAAATGCCACGCCGGAACTCTATGTCGAGTTCCGCAAGGATGGAAAACCCGTCGATCCGACCCCATGGTGGGCGGACCGCTTCTCTGGAAGGACGTGAAATGATGCGGAAACTGTCGCTTCTTATTGCCGGTGCGCTGATGGGCGCGTCAGCGATGAGCCTGGTCTATGGCGCCCCCGGCTCGACGGCGAACGCTGCAGGCTCCGAGACCTACAAGCAACTGGCGATCTTCGGCGACATCTTCGAGCGCGTGCGGGCGCAGTATGTGACGCCGCCGGACGACAAGTCGCTGGTCGAAAACGCCATCAACGGCATGCTCACCTCGCTCGACCCGCACTCCTCCTACATGAATGCCGAGCAGGCGCAGGACATGCGCGTGCAGACCAAGGGTGAGTTCGGCGGCCTCGGCATCGAGGTCACCATGGAGAACGACCTGGTCAAGGTGATCACGCCGATCGACGACACCCCGGCTGCCAAGGCAGGCGTGCTGGCCGGCGACTATATCGCCAAGATCGACGGCCAAGAGGTTCGCGGCCTGACGCTCAACGATGCAGTCGAAAAGATGCGCGGCCTGGTCAACACGCCGATCAAGCTGACCATCCTGCGCCAAGGCGCCGACAAGCCGATCGAGCTGACGGTGGTGCGCGATATCATCAAGGTCAAGGCGGTCAAGTTCCGGGTCGAGAACGACATCGGCTACATGAAGATCACCTCCTTCACCGAAAAGACCTATGACGACCTCGAGAATGCCATCGACACCATCAAGAAGCAGGTGCCGAACGACAAGCTCAAGGGCTATGTGCTCGATCTGCGCCTCAACCCGGGCGGCCTGCTCGACCAGGCGGTGAGCGTGTCCGACGCCTTCCTCGACCGTGGCGAGATCGTCTCGACCCGCGGCCGCGACCCGAAGGACGTCACACGCTTCGACGCCAAGGCAGGCGACGACATCGGCGCCAAGCCGCTGATCGTGCTCGTCAATGGCGGTTCGGCCAGCGCCTCCGAGATCGTCGCCGGCGCGCTTCAGGACCTGCGCCGCGCCACAGTGGTCGGCACGCAGTCGTTCGGCAAGGGCTCGGTGCAGACCATCATCCCGCTTGGCGAGAACGGCGCGCTGCGCCTGACGACGGCGCTCTATTACACGCCGTCCGGCAAGTCGATCCAGGGCAAGGGCATCACGCCCGACATCAAGGTCGACCAGCCGCTGCCGCCCGAACTGCAGGGCAGGGACCTGACGCGCGGCGAATCGGACCTCAAGGGCCACATCAAGGGCGCCGACGAGAGCGATACCGGCTCGGGCTCGGCTGCCTATGTGCCGCCGGATCCGAAGGACGATCTGCAGCTGATCTATGCCGAACAGCTGCTGCGCGGCCAGAAGACCGATCCGGCATTCCCGCCGAATCCGGAGAAGGCAGTGCTCAACCAGTAAAATCGACTGGTAGCTCTGGCTGCCCAATCGAAGCGATGCAATGCTGCCGGGACCGTGAGGTTCCGGCAGTTTGATTCGGGGACCGCTGGGCGCTGCGCCTCAAAAGGCGCAGGGGACGCGCCGTCAGTTTTGGATCTGCGCATGGCGAAAAGATTTCGCTGATCACGCGCCCGGGGGATGCGGCTTGGCTGACGTCGGCAAGGACATCGAACGCCCGCTCGGACAGACCGTCCGACCGCGTGCCGCGTCGCGCGGGATCAGCGCTGGCGCTGTCGCGGCGACGCTGGTCGTGCTGGCCGCGGCCGGCATCTCCGGTGCGATCGCGCTGCGCGAGAAGCCGTTCCGCAAACCGGAAGCCATCGCGCTCTCGACGCCGAAGGTGACGGCGGCGGCCGAGCCCGCGGCCGCAGCGCCCACTGCTCAAGCGACGGCGGCAGCGCCGAAGGCGGAAACGCCCAAGGCCAGCGGTCCGCAGATCATCCATGTGCAGTCCCAGGAGGGTGATGGCCCGCCCAATGCAGCCATCGTCATCCACGACCCGTCGACGATCGGCCAGAACCTGAAGATCGCGCATATCCCCGACAGGGCGCTGATCGAGGCCAGCGACACCGGCCCGTTGCCGGTTCGCGCCGCTGACGGCCGGCGGCCGTTCGATGTCTATGCGCGGCCGTGGTCGGGTTCGCGTGGCGCTCGAGTGGCAATCGTCATCGGCGGGCTTGCCGTGTCGCAGACCGGCACGCAGGCCGCGATCGCCAAGCTGCCGGCCGAAGTGACGCTGGCTTTTGCGCCGCAAGGCAACAGCATCGGCCGCTGGATGCAGGCGGCACGGCAGAGCGGGCATGAGGTGGTCATGCAGGTGCCGCTCGAACCGTTCGACTATCCCAACGTCAATCCCGGCCGCAACACGCTGACGGTGGCGGCAAGCCAGGACGACAATCTGAAGAATCTGCGCTGGGCGCTGTCGCGGACCACCAACTATACCGGCGTCATAAACTATATGGGGGCGCGCTTTTCGGCCGACGCGACAGCGATGGGGCCGTTCATGGCCGAGCTTGGCAAGCGCGGCCTTGCCTATATCGATGACGGCTCGTCCGCGCGGAGCCTGGCGTCCGATCTCGCCTTGAAGGACGGTGTGCCGTTCGTCGCCGGCGATACGGCAATCGACGCCGTGCAGGACCGCGGCGCCATCCTGAAAAAGCTCGACGCGCTGGAAGCGACCGCGCGTGCCAAAGGCTCCGCCGTCGGCATCGGCTCGGCCTTCGACCTCACCGTCGACGCCGTGGCGTCCTGGGCGGTCGAAGCAAAAAAGCGCGGCATCGAGATCGTGCCGATCTCGGCGGTGGCCATCGACCCGGAAAAAGGCTGATCATGACGAAGAAACCTGTCGACCCCGAGACGCTGCCATACCGCCCCTGTGTCGGGCTGATGATCCTCAATGGCGACGGGCTGGTCTGGGTTGGGCACCGCATCGCCGAGCCGGACAGCGAATTCGCCGGGACCACGCAGCTCTGGCAGATGCCGCAAGGCGGCATCGACGAGGGCGAGGAGCCGCTGCAGGCGGCCGGGCGCGAGCTCTATGAAGAGACCGGCATGCGCTCGGTCACGCTGCTCGCCGAGGCGCCGCACTGGATCAATTACGACCTGCCGCCCGATCTGGTCGGCATAGCCCTCAAGGGGCGTTATCGCGGCCAGACGCAGAAATGGTTCGCCTACCGCTTTCACGGCGAGGCCAGCGAGATCCAGATCAATCCGCCGCCGGGCGGCCACACCGCCGAATTCGATGAATGGGCATGGCGGCCAATGCAGGACCTGCCCGATCTGATAGTGCCGTTCAAACGCAAGGTCTATGAGGACGTGGTGACGGCGTTCCGGCATTTGGCTTAGGCGGCTCGCTGTTGCGACGTCCATGATCTGTCCTTACTGATAGGGTTTGTTTCGTGCTCTGGTCAGGAGCGGGGATGAGCAGCGCCTCAGGGAAGTCATTGCATTCTGCACCGGAAGCCGGCTTGCAGCCGATCAGCGAAGCGGCGGCCGGCGCCATTCTCACCATCGATCTCGGCGCTATCCGAGAGAATTACCGACGGCTGAACGCGAAGCTCGGCGGCGTGCGCTGCGCCGGCGTCGTCAAGGCCGACGGTTACGGGCTCGGCGCGCGGCAAGTGGCGGCGGCACTGGTTGCCGAAGGCTGCGACAGCTTCTTTGTCGCTCATCTCACCGAGGGTGTCGCGCTGCGCGACGCACTCGGACCGAAGCTGGAAATCCATGTGCTGAACGGGCTGCCGCCGGGCTCGGAACCCGAAGCGGTGGCTGCCGACCTTGTTCCCGTCATCAACAGTGGCGGACAATTGAAGGCGTGGAGCGAGGCAGGCCAAAAGGCCGGCCGCAAGCTCAAGGCCGCCATCCAGGTCGACAGCGGCATGTCGCGGCTGGGCATGGCGCCGGCAGAGGTCGAGGCGCTTACGGCCGATGCTTTCGCCGGCGTCGATGTCGTTCTCGTCATGAGCCATCTGGCCCGTGCGGACGAACCGACCAATGCGGCCAATGACGCGCAACTCAGGGAGTTCGAACGGCTGCGCAAAATGCTGCCCAAGGCGCCGGCGTCGCTGGACAATTCCTCCGGCATCTTTCTTGGGCCGCGCTATCAGTACGACCTCGCGCGTCCGGGCGCTGCGCTCTACGGCATCAATCCGACGCCTGATGAGGCGAACCCGATGCTGCCGGTGGTGCGGCTCGAGGCAAAGATCATCCAGACACGCGGCATCGATAAGGGCGCGGGCGTCGGCTACGGACATGCGTTTCTGGCCAGCGGTCCCTTGCGCGCGGCCACGATCTCGCTCGGCTATGCCGATGGCTGGCACCGGCGCGCGGCTTCGGCTGCCTGGCTCGACGGCGTGCGACTGCCCTTTGTCGGGCGGGTGTCGATGGATTCGATCATACTCGACATCTCGGCCCTGCCGGCCGGCCGGCTGCGCGAGGGCGACCTTGTCGAACTCCTGGGCCCCTCGCAGAGCGTCGATGACGCCGCCGGTCATGCCGGCACGATCGGTTATGAAATCCTGACCAGTCTCGGCCCCCGCTTCCACCGCCGCTATATCAACGAATAGAGCCGCGACACGCCGCCCCTTGGCGGACGCCGCAGAATCCGGCAGACAGGAGGCGGCGGCCCTCTGACGGAAGTCGTCGTGGAGAGTGATGCGATGAAGATCTTCGTGTTGGGCGGCGGCGTTATCGGGGTCACCACTGCCTATTATCTCGCTGAGGCCGGCCACGAGGTGACGGTGTTCGACCGCCAGAAAGGGCCGGCGCTGGAAACCAGCTTCGCCAATGCCGGCGAGATCTCGCCGGGCTATGCTTCGCCCTGGGCCGGCCCCGGCATTCCGCTGAAGGCAATCAAGTGGCTGTTGATGAAGCACGGCCCGCTGGTGGTGCGGCCGGCCTTCGATCCGTATATGTGGACATGGCTCATCAAGATGCTGCGCAATTGCACCGCGGATCGCTATGCCATCAACAAGGCGCGCATGGTGCCGCTCGCCGAATACAGCCGCGACACGCTGAAGGCGCTGCGCGAGGCGACCGGCATCGCTTATGATGAGCGGACCAAGGGCACGCTGCAGCTGTTTCGCACGCAAAAGCAGCTCGACGGCACCGGCGGCGATGTAGAGGTGCTGAAGAAATATGGCGTTCCCTACGAGTTGCTCGATCCCGAAGGCTGCATTGGCGCCGAACCTGCGCTGGCCGGCGTGCGGGAAAAGTTTGTCGGCGGGCTGAGATTGCCCGGCGACGAAACTGGCGACTGCAAGATGTTCACCGATCGGCTGGCCGAGCTCTGCGTGGCGCGCGGCGTCACGTTCGAGTACGGTACGCAGATCCGGCGCTTCTCCAAGAACCGCAATCGCATCGTCAGCGTCGGCACCGACCAGCGCTCGCGCGCGGCCGACGCTTATGTGCTGGCGCTGGGCAGCTATTCGGCGCGCTTCATGCGCCTGCTCAGGCGCCCGATCCCGGTCTATCCGGTCAAGGGCTATTCGATCACCGTTCCGATCAAGGACGCGGCCGCCGCCCCGGTGTCGACGGTAATGGACGAAACCTACAAGGTGGCGATCACCAGGCTCGGCGACCGCATCCGCGTCGGCGGCACGGCGGAGATTTCCGGCTTCGATCTCAGGCTGCACGAATCGCGCCGGCGCACCCTCGAACATTCGGTCGGCGATCTGTTCCCGGATGGCGGCGACCTCAAGGCGGCGTCCTTCTGGTGCGGGCTGCGGCCGATGACGCCGGACGGGCCGCCGCTGGTCGGCCGCACCGAGTTCTCCAACCTCTATCTCAACACCGGGCACGGCACGCTTGGCTGGACCATGGCCTGCGGCTCGGCCAAGGTGCTGTCCGACATCATCTCCAGCAAGGTGCCTGATATCGATGTGCGGGAGCTGGGGCCGGAGCGGTATTTGAGGTAGGGGTGCTTTTTAAAGCTGGCGGCCAGCACCCCCTCTGTCCTACCGGACAGAGGGGTGTAAAGGATCGCTACAGAACGGCATTCCTTCAGCCTCGCCAGCCCCTCAAAACGCCTCCTTCACCCAACCCTTCGAGAACAGCCATCGGTAGGCCCACGGTATCGTCACCTTGGTCGATACCGGGTTCGAATGGGCGACATAGTCGTCATAGACCGGCTGCATCCTGGCGTAGAAGGCAGGGTCGAGCACCGTCATGCCGTTCTCCAGATCGTGGAAGAAACTGCGGTTGTTGAGATTGACCGACGAGATCGTCACCAGCCTTTCGTCGATCATCATTATCTTGGAGTGCAGCACGACATCGGGCGCCTTGAATTCGCGGATGTTGATGCGGTCGCCATATTTCTCGACGAACAGCTTGTTGAGCGCGGTCAGCAGCTTGCCGCCAATATCGCCCTTGAGGTCGATGCGGCCGACAATGTCGATCCTGACGCCGCGCGCCAGCGCCCGCTCGATGGCCAGGCTGAGCTTCGGCGTCAGATTAAGGTAGGGATTGACGATCTCGATATGGTGCCGGGCAGTGTCGATCAGCTCGACGAAATAGGTCTCGAGCGCATGGTTGTCCTCGTAGGGCACGGAAATGAAATGGCGCACCGTGCCCGGCGGGCGCCGGCTGTCGGAGCGCACCGGAATGGAGAAGGGTCTTGCGATGTTGGTGTCGGCGTCGCGCAGCCACAATGTCGAGAGATGCGCGGCCAGCGTCTCGACCGTGGCCGGGTCGGCAAACTCGATGTCGAAATCGCTCCAGTTCGAATAGTAGTTGAGCGAGAGGCCGTCGGTCTTGCCGTATTGCTCGAGGTTCGGATAGCGCGACAGGTCGATCGGCTTGTGGAACAGGAAGCCGTCATGAATGTTGCGGCCGCCGATGATGACGCGCGAGCGGGCGGGATCCTCGGCAAGTGTCGCCAGCATCTTGACGTGATGGGTCTTGTGCAGCTGTGACAGTTGCTCGTCGACCGGCGCGCCGTGGTCGGCCCGCCAGCGATATTCCTGCAACTCGACATTGGGATAATCGGCCGCCAGCCGGTGCAGCAGCGCGTCGTCCTTGTCGCGCTCCAGCACGTCTGTGACCATGATGCGCACTTTGGTGCCGAGGCCTGCGTGATGGCGGATCAGCCGCTCGATGACGCGGCCGGAAAAATCGGCCTTGAACTCCAGCGACGACAGATAGACCAGCTTGAGTTTCGGCGCGCGCGAGAAATCGAGCGGCAGTTCGGGGTCGGCCTTGTCGAAGGCGCTGTCGGGTAAAGGCGCGCCGAGCAGCGCTTCGACCTTGGCGTTAAAGCCGTCGCGCGACTTGCGTAACAGGCGCGGTGACCCGAGCGGCAGCGAACAGCTCTGCGACAGCCAGCGGCCGGCGTAAAAGACGCTGGCATGCTTATCCAGGCGGGATGGATCGGGCACTGGACAACGCTCGTAGCGGCTGTCGAGCGCGGCTATCGCCGGATAGGCAACCTCTTCGCGCAGGATGGTGAGCGGGGCGCCTGCCGGCGCCAGACTGGAGCTGAGCTTGAGGCTGCAACGGTTCAAACCATCGCTGGGGAACAGGCTGGCGGTTTGCCCGGCCGACAGGCGGAGGCGGAAGGCGGCACCGCTCGCCACGCTGCGCGAGCCACCGCCGGCGCGAATCGCCAGCGCCCCGTCGCAGGCGCCAGATATCTCAACCGGCTGCTTTCCCGCCTGGCATCACGATCTCGATCGAGCGCGCCTGCAGGCCGGAAAAGCTGAACGTCTTTGGCGCGGAGGGCCGCGCGGCGGCGTTGACATCGAGCGTCTGCCGCGACACGAGCCAACGGCCGTTGAAATGGCCTTCGCCGGTGCCCCTACCTGCCGGCATCTGTTCGGCGCTAACCGGCTTCGCCAGCTGTTCCAGCGTCCGGTAGGTGGCCTGGAAATCGCGGTTGGCGATGGCGTGGCGGTCATGGCCGAACGGACCGGTGCCGTTCGCCCTGTCGATGGCGCCGATCTGGTTGTGGGCGAGCAGCGCCAGGAACTGCCTTTCATAGTCGCTGGCACCGGCATCGCCGAAAAACGCTGCTGCTGCAGTCTGCGGTCCGGGCGTGCCGGCCGATACCGACGGCCGGCCGCAATCCTTCGCATCGGGGAAGAAATCGCAGCTGTGCCGGATCGGGGCGGCGCAACCGACAAGGGCCGCCAGCCCCAGCCCGGCCAGAGCCAGGCAGATGGCGCGGTTCATCCCGTGGCCCCGTTCATCGTCTTCAGCTCAGCCGGGTCGCGCGGCGGCATAAAGCCTTGCGGAAAGACCTTGCAGACGGGAAGTGCGAAAGTGGCGATCAAAAGCTCGGCCTCGCCGCGCACCTTTTTCGGCGCTGTCTTGTCATCACGGATCGCCTTTGCCGAGGCGACGAGCGCGCCGTCGCAGTCGCAATGATTATGGCGCGCGATGTAGCAGGCGTCATGGATTTGGCAGGCGCTGTCGAGGCGATTGACAGGGCGAGCCGAGAGGTCGCCGGTGCGGGTGCCGGGACCGCAGTAATTGCCGAAGACGAAAGGCGACGGGCGGGCCATTGCGATGCGGACCGGCTTGGGCAGTTCGGCTTCCGGAACTGCGGTCCATGGATTGGCGCAGGCGGAAAGCGCGACAAGCGGCAAGATGGCGAGCACCGCTCGCATTTTGATCCGCACCAGCTTTGCAAAAAAGTGTCCCACCCGGCGCAGCCAATCCCTAATGATAGGCGACATCGCGCTTGTTGCCACACTGGCCGATTTTGTGGCGAAGGCAAGGCGGCGCGGCCATCAGACAAACAGCCCGCGCTCTCTCTCGACCGCCTTGGTGATGAAGTTGGCGACGATCTGCACGCGGCGCAGCGGCCGGACCGATTCATGATAGACCAGCCAGTAGGCGCGGCGGATCGGCGTCACGATGTCGACGGGGATCAGCTCCGGCATCGAGCGGGCGACAAAGGTGTGCAAGATGCCGATGCCGGCGCCCGACCGCACCGCTTCGGCCTGGCCCAGCGCTGAGGAGATGGCGAAGCTGGTGCGCCAGTCCGGGCTGAACTCCGCCGCATAGTCGAGCGACGGGCTGACGATCAGGTCTGGGACATAGCCGATCAGCGTATGCTGGCCGAGTTCGGCAGCGGTCTCGGGTAAGCCGTGCGCCTGCGCATAGGCGCGCGAGGCAAACAGGCCGAGGGTGTAGTCGACCAGCTTTCCCGCCACCAGCCTGCCTTCGCTCGGCCGCTCGACGGTGATGGCGATGTCGGCCTCGCGCCGCGACAGCGAGAAGGAACGCGGCACCGGCACCAGCTGGATGGTGAGTTCGCGGTGCAGCGCGGTCAGCGCGCCAAGACGCGTGGCGAGGAATGCGACGCCAAACCCGTCGGGGGCGCCGATGCGCACAGTGCCTGAGATATCGTCGCCTTCGCCCGACACGGCGGAGCGCGCGGCGATCATGTCGGCTTCCATGCGCTCGGCAATGTCGAGAAAGCGCTGGCCGGCCGGCGTCAGCTCGCTGCCGGTGGTAAGCCGGCGAAACAGTTTTGTCCGTAACGCATCCTCAAGCGCTGCGATGCGGCGCGAGACGGTGGCGTGATTGAGTTCCAGCCGCTTGGCGGCGCCAAGGATCTGCCCGGCGCGGGCCACGGCGAGGAAGATGCGGACATCATCCCAGTTCATGGGGGTGGTCCGGGCTAGCGGCGAAGGCGGCGTTCCCGCCCACCCCCCTCTGGCCTGCCGGCCATCTCCCCCGCAAGGAGGGAGATTGGCAGCTCCGCCGCCTGCGTCTCTTTTGCTGCGTTGAAGATTTGCGAAGGCGGCAGCCACATCTGATCTCCCCCCTTGCGGGGGAGATGTCCGGCAGGACAGAGGGGGGTGTGACGGAGCGCAACCTTCGGGCCTTTCAGCAATCTGTAATTTGCGGCAATTAATGCACACTCGTCCTTCGTTGTCTATTTACCGCACAACGGTTGCGTTTCCCCTCGCGTTGCCTTCGCGCCTGCAAAGGCGTTGAATGCTTCATCACAAACTCAGGGAGAGAAACCATGATCGAATACGGTCATTTCATTGGCGGCAAGCATGTCGCCGGGACCAGCGGGCGCAAGCAGGACGTCATGCAGCCGATGGACGGCTCGGTGCGCGGCACGGTGGCGCTGGCGTCGCCGGCGGAACTGCGTGCGGCTGTGCTGAACGCCAAGGAAGCACAGATCAAATGGGCTGCGACCAACCCGCAGCGGCGTGTGCGCGTGCTGATGAAGTTTCTTGAACTGGTTGCTCGCGACTATGACGAACTGGCCGATCTCCTGGCGCGCGAGCACGGCAAGACCATCGCCGACGCCAAGGGCGACATCCAGCGCGGCCTCGAAGTGGTCGAAGTCTGCATCGGTGCGCCTCACATGATGAAGGGCGAGTTCACCGACGGCGCCGGCCCCGGCATCGATGTCTATTCGATGCGCCAGCCGCTTGGCGTCGTTGCCGGCATCACCCCGTTCAATTTCCCGGCGATGATCCCGTTGTGGAAGATTGCCCCGGCGCTGGCCTGCGGCAACGCCTTTATCCTGAAGCCTTCCGAGCGTGACCCTGGCGTGCCGATGCGCATCGCCGAACTGTTCCTCGAGGCTGGCCTGCCGGCTGGCGTTCTCAACGTCGTCAATGGCGACAAGGATGTCGTCGACGCCATCCTCGACGATCCTGATATCAAGGCTATCGGCTTTGTCGGCTCGACGCCGATCGCGCATTACATCTACTCGCGCGGCACGGCCGCGGGAAAACGCGTGCAGTGCTTCGGCGGCGCCAAGAACCACATGATCATCATGCCCGATGCCGACATGGACCAGACCGTCGACGCGCTGATCGGCGCGGGCTACGGCTCGGCCGGCGAGCGCTGCATGGCGATCTCGGTTGCCGTTCCCGTCGGCAACGACACCGCCAACCGGCTGATGGAAAAGCTGATCCCGCGTGTCGAAAGCCTCAAGGTCGGCCCGTCGACGGATTCGTCCGCCGATTTCGGCCCGCTGGTGACGGCGCAGGCATTGGAACGCGTCAAGGGTTATGTCGACACCGGCGTCAAGGAAGGCGCCAAGCTGGTCGTCGATGGCCGCGGCTTCTCCATGCAGGGCTACGAGGATGGCTACTATATGGGCGGCTGCCTGTTCGACAATGTGACCGCTGACATGCGCATCTACAAGGAAGAGATTTTTGGCCCGGTGCTGTCGGTGGTGCGTGCGCCGACCTATGAGAGCGCCATCAAGCTCGCCAACGATCATGAGATGGGCAATGGCGTGGCCATCTTCACCCGTGACGGGGATGCTGCTCGTGATTTTGCTTCGCGCGTCCAGGTCGGCATGGTCGGCATCAACGTGCCGATCCCGGTTCCGATCGCTTACTACACGTTCGGCGGCTGGAAGGCGTCGTCCTTCGGCGACCTCAACCAGCACGGCCCGGACGCGTTCCGCTTCTACACCAAGACCAAGACGGTGACCTCGCGCTGGCCCTCAGGCATCAAGGACGGTGCCGAGTTCGTCATCCCGACGATGAACTGACCGGACGATTTCGAAGATCGGCAAGAAGGCCTGGGTTGAACGTCCCGGGCCTTTCTTTGTACGAAACCGACATTGGCCATCACGTTTAAGCGATGGAACCAAGAGCCTGTCATCTGCCTTAAATTGCATTCCTGCCGTGGTGCAGGCCATCAAAATAGCGCCGGTAGCAGCCGGGGTTCTCGTCTGGCGCAAGGAGGTGTCAGATGACACGACGTCTTGTGGCGGCTATGTTCTTTGCGGTGTTCGCGATGTCCGGCATCGCCCAGGCTAAAGCCGATCAATGCGCGGCGCGGACCGACTTGGTCAAGGCGCTCGGCGAGAAGTTCCACGAAAACCAAGCCGCTCGTGGCCTGGTGAACCCGAATGTGGTGCTTGAGATATTCGTCTCCGACCAGGGCACCTGGACCATCCTGGCCACCGACACACACGGCCAAAGCTGCATCATCACGGCTGGCGAAGGCTGGGACGGGGCGACCATGGCCGCAGTCTTGCCGGGCACCTGATAAAGACCGGTCGGAAGTCTGGAGCAGAGACGGAGTTCAGCGTGTGGCGGCCACTTCGGCATGGCCGCGCAGCAGTGCCATAAGGCGTTTGGCGTCCTTGGCGGCAGCCTCTTCGTCACCGGCCAGGATCGAGCGGATTAGCGCGACGTGGTGTTCGGCCAATTCGGCCAGCCCTGTGTCGGCCTTGTAGCGGAACCAGAAGCGGCGGCTGTGGGTCTGCAGGGGCGCGGCCAGACGGGCCGCAAACGGGTTGTCGGCGGCCATCGCCAAGGCCTCGTCGAGCGCCTTGTCGGCCTGGATGAAGGCCAGCACATTGCCCGAGATGACGGCCTTCTGCATGGCAAGGGCTGCCTCATGAAACAGGTCGGCGGCCTCACGGGTGACGAAGCGGGCGGCCGAGCGCGCCAGCACCACCTCGACGCCGCGCCTGGCATCCAGCACGCGCAGCCAGTCGCCGGGATGAAGCGGGGCAATGGCGATGCCGGCGCGTGGCCTGACATCCAGCAGTCCTTCCCAGGCGAGGCGCTGGATCGCTTCGCGCACCGGCGTGCGTCCTAGCGCCAGCTTCTCGATGAGGGCGCCTTCGGTGACAAAGCTCGCCGGCGCCAGTTCCAACGTCACGATCATATGCTCGAGTACATGGTAGGCCTTGGCGGCGGCCGGCTCGGGGTATGCTGTCTCACTGGATATCAAAGGTGGGCTCCTGATATATCTCACATATATCATAACGAATTCCGCGTTGACAACCGGTTTTCAAATAGATATACGGCTGATATATCAGATGGAGAGACGATCATGTGGACCGGAGTTTTCCCCGCCGTCACGACCAAGTTTACTGATGACGACCGCCTCGATCATGCCGAGATGGAGCGCTGCTTTGCTTTGCAGATGGAGGCAGGCTGCGACGGTATCATCGTCTGCGGTTCGCTTGGCGAAGGGCCGATGCTGTCGCATGACGAGAAGATCGAGGTGCTGAAGACTGCCCAGAAAGTTGCAGGCAACAAGCCGGTGCTGCTGACGGTCAACGAGGCGGGCACCCGCGAGGCGGCGAGCATCGCAAAGCGCGCGAGCCGGGAAGGCGCCAACGGGCTGATGGTGGTACCGAGCCCGATCTATCACACCAACCCGGAAGAGACGGTCGCCGCCTTGCGCGCCGTCGCTCAGGCCGGCGACCTGCCGGTGATGATCTACTCCAACCGCCTCGCCTACCGCGTCGACGTCACCGTCGACCAGATGGAGGAACTGGCCGCCGACAAGCGCTTCGTCGCCATCAAGGAGTCCTCCGACGACATCCGCCGCTCGACAGAGATCATCAACCGCTTCGGCGACCGCTACGATCTGTTCACCGGCGTCGACAATCTCGCCTTCGAGGCGCTGTCGGTGGGCGCCATCGGCTGGGTGGCGGGTCTGGTCGTCGCCTTCCCGCGCGAGACAGTCGCCATCTACCAGTTGATGAAGCAGGGCCGCCGCGAGGAGGCGCTTTCGATCTATCGCTGGTTCCGGCCGCTGCTCGATCTCGATGTCTCGACCTATCTGGTCCAAAACATCAAGCTTGCCGAAGTGCTTGCGATCGACACAAATGACCGCGTGCGCATGCCGCGCCAGCCGCTGTCGGGCGAGCGCCGCAAAGCGGTCGAGAAGATCATCAATGACGCGCTGGCGGTACGGCCGAAGCTGCCGCAGTTCTGAAGGCTTTCTTCTCCCCATTCACGGGGAGAAGATGGCGGCAGCCGGATGAGGGGCAGCGCCGACGTGCAAGGAAATTCCAGGGACACAGAGGAGGGCCGCCGCCCCTCATCCGCCCTTCGGGCCCCTTCTCCCCGTGAACGGGGAGAAAGGGTAGATATCGCCATTGTCGGTGGCGGCATTGTCGGCATCTGCGCGGCGGCCATGCTGGCCGAGGCCGGGCGCAGCGTCACGGTCTTCGACCGCACCGGCATCTGCGAGGAGACGAGCTCCGGCAATGCCGCCGCCTTCGCCTTCTCCGACGTGCTGCCGCTGGCGCATAAGGGCATGATGCGGCACTTGCCGAAATGGCTTGCCGATCCGCTCGGACCACTCAGCATCCCGCCAGCCTATCTGCCGAAGCTGTTGCCTTGGCTGTTCAGCTTCTGGCGCGCTGGCGCACCAGAAAAATATGAGGCGAGCCTTGCTGCTCAGGCAGGCATGATGAAGCTCGCCGAGGCTGAATGGATGGGCCTGCTCGACCGTTCCGGCACGCGGCTGATGCTGCGCGAGGACGGCTCGCTGGAGCTTTATGAAAGCGAGGCCGAATTTCAGGCCGGGCTGCCGGGCTGGGCGGCGCGCGAGCGCTTCGGCATCGGCTTTCGCCATGTCGAAGGCGACGAACTGGCGCGGCTGCAGCCGGGACTGTCGCCGCGCTTCATCAAGGGCACCTTCGTGCCGGGCTGGAAGACGGTCGCCGATCCGAAACTGCTCGGCAAGGGGGTGTGGGCCTATGCCGAAAGGCTGGGCGCGCGTTTCGAAAAGGCGCGCATAGAGCGCGTCGCCGCCAATCCTGATGGCGCGACGCTGACGCTGACGGACGGCACGACCAGGCAGGCAAGACATCTTGTCGTGGCCGCCGGGGCATGGTCGCATCTGCTGACGAAGGCGCTTGGCGACACCATCCCGCTCGAAACCGAGCGCGGCTACAACACGACACTGCCGAAGACCGCTTTCGACGTGCAGCGGATGCTGATCTTTTCCGGCCATGGCTTCGTCATCACGCCACTCGAGACGGGCTTGCGCGTCGGCGGCGCCGTCGAGTTGGGCGGTCTCGACCGGCCGCCGAATTTTGCGCGTTCGAAGGCCATGCTGGAAAAAGCCAGACAATTCCTTCCGGGGCTGGACGCGTCAGGTGGCCGCGAGTGGATGGGGTGTCGCCCGTCGCTGCCGGATTCGCTGCCCGTCATCGGCACGGCGGGCACCGCGTCCAACGTCGTCTACGCCTTTGGCCATGGCCATCTCGGCCTGACCCAGGCGGCGGCCAGCGGCCGCTTGATTCGCGATCTTGTTCTCGGGCAAACTTCGCCGATCGATCTTGCTCCCTTCAGCCCGCAACGGTTTTGAGTTCGAGGAAATCATGGCCAAAAAATCCTTCTTTTGCATCGACGGCCATACCTGCGGTAATCCGGTGCGGCTGGTCGCCGGCGGCGGCCCTTTGCTTCAGGGGTCGACGATGATGGAGCGGCGGGCGCATTTCCTGGCGGAGTATGACTGGATCCGCACCGGGCTGATGTTCGAGCCGCGCGGCCACGATGTCATGTCGGGCTCGATCCTCTATCCGCCGACGCGCGAGGATTGCGACATAGCCATCCTGTTCATCGAGACGTCGGGCTGCCTGCCGATGTGCGGCCACGGCACGATCGGCACGGTGACGATGGCCATCGAACATGGGCTGATCAAGCCGAAGACACCCGGCGTGCTCCGGCTCGACACACCGGCCGGGCTGGTCATCGCCGAATACAAGCAAGTCGGCGACTATGTCGAGGAGGTGCGCATCACGAATGTACCGTCCTTCCTTTATGCCGAGGGACTGACGGTCGACTGCCCGCAGCTTGGCGAGATCACCGTCGATGTCGCCTATGGCGGCAATTTCTACGCAATAGTCGAGCCGCAGGCGAATTTTCGCGACATGGCTGATTATTCCGCCGGCGATTTCGTCGCCTGGAGCCCTGTGGTGCGGCAGCGGCTCAACGAGAAGTACTCGTTCGTGCATCCGGAAAACCCCGGCATCAACCGGCTGTCCCACATGCTGTGGACGGGCAAGCCGACGGTAGCGGGCGCGGATGCGCGCAACGCCGTCTTCTATGGCGACAAGGCCATCGACCGTTCACCTTGCGGCACCGGCACCTCGGCGCGCATGGCGCAGCTTCATGCCAAGGGAAAGCTCAAGGCAGGCGACAGCTTCGTCCATGAATCGATCATCGGTTCGCTGTTCGAGGGCAAGGTCGAAAAGGACGTCACCGTCGCCGGCAAGCCGGCCATCATTCCCTCGATCGGCGGCTGGGCGCGGATGACCGGCCTGAACACCATCTTCATCGACGACCGCGATCCGTTCGCGCACGGTTTTGTGGTTAAGTGATACGGTAGGCTGCCGATCATCCACCGAGACCCAAGACTTGGACCCAGAGCGGGACCTCTTGGCGAAACCAGTCAGCGAAAGGTTAGCGCGTTGGGCGAGGCATCCACCGCCATAGTCGGGAAGTAACCCATGTTGCAGCTGGTCAGTACGGAATGTGGCTAAAAAACGAAACCCGCCAACAACGCAAGGATTCGTCTCATCATCGAATTTTGACCGGGATTTCTTCGAAATGAGGTCGCTGGCCCGGCTGAATCGTCAAAGACATTGCGTTATGCCAATGGTAGGGTCCGCGATAGTCCAGGGGTCGGGAGCAAAAAAACGGGCAATCGGAAGGCGTGCCGGCAAAACACGCTCGACGTTTGAAAAATCACGTTGCAATCCGGGCTCGAAACTTTACGACTAGGGGAAATACGAAAAGGAATGCGTCTGCATGGGCGACATTCCAGGGGAGCCATGTACACATGCAGTACTTTGTCCAGCAGCTTATCAATGGGCTGACGCTGGGATCGATCTATGGGCTGATCGCAATCGGCTACACGATGGTCTACGGCATCATCGGCATGATCAACTTCGCCCACGGCGACATTTTCATGGTCGGGGCATTCGCCGCCCTCGTTGTCTTCCTCATCCTCGGCTCCTTGTTCTATTCAGTGCCGGTCGTCCTGGCGCTGCTGATCATGATGATCGTGGCGATGCTGCTCACCAGCCTCTACAACTGGACGATCGAGAAGGTGGCCTACCGGCCGCTGCGCGGTTCGTTCCGGCTGGCGCCGCTGATCACCGCCATCGGCATGTCGATCGCGCTGTCGAACTTCATCCAGGTGACGCAAGGTCCGCGCAACAAGCCGATCCCGCCGATGGTCAGCCAAGTCTACAACATCAACGGCATCAGCGTGTCGCTGAAGCAGATCATCATCGTCGTCGTCACCGCCCTGCTGCTGGCGCTGTTCTGGTACCTGGTCAACAGGACTTCCCTCGGCCGGGCGCAAAGGGCGTGCGAGCAGGACCGCAAGATGGCGGCGCTGCTCGGTGTCGATGTCGACCGTACGATCTCGATCACCTTTATCATGGGTGCAGCGCTTGCGGCCGTCGCGGGCACGTTGTTCCTGATGTATTACGGCGTCATCGCCTTTTCCGACGGCTTTGTGCCGGGGGTCAAGGCCTTCACCGCGGCCGTTCTCGGCGGCATCGGGTCTCTGCCGGGCGCGGTGCTTGGCGGGCTTTTGATCGGCTTCATCGAGAGCATGTGGTCGGCGTATTTCTCGATCGACTACAAGGACGTCGCGGCGTTCTCGATCCTGGCGATCGTGCTGATCTTCCTGCCTTCCGGCATTTTGGGCCGGCCAGAAGTCGAAAAGGTCTGAGACAATGGCGGTTTCCGTATCCTCGGAGCGCGACACCGTCGCCTCCCCCGTGCAGCGTGCATCGCGCGAAGCGTTCTATGCCGGCGCCATCTCGCTGGGGTTGTTCATTCTCTTCATCGGCCTGAAGACCGACCAGAACATAAGCAACCAGCTGATCCTGGTGCAGCGCTGGTTGCTGCTCATCACCGTGGTCGTGCTGACCATGCTTGGCCGCTTCTTCTACATTGCATATGGCCAGCCGTTCATGGCCAATCAGAAGATCACCAATGTCGCCACCGGCCTGTTGCCGGCGAGCGTCGCGTCGCGCTTCTTCCTGCTTCCGGCCTTCATCGTCGCCGTCGTGCTGGCGGTTGTCCTGGTTGCGTTCGGCAGCGCCCTGCCGGCGTTGGTGGGACCCGATCTGGCCGGCTACCTTCAGTTCCTGCGCGCATTGGCCGTCATTTACGCGCTCGCTTGCGTGATCTTCTATTTCCGCTCCTTCATCCACGCCAATTTCACCAAGCTCGGCATTGCGGCGCTGGTGCTATACCCGATCCTCGTCGTCGTTGTGCTGTCGATCTACGCGTGGTCGATAACCGGCGGCCTGCAGGGCTCGTTGAAGTGGGTCGACAATTTCGGCATCCAGATCCTGATCTATGTGATGCTGGCCTGGGGGCTGAACATCGTCGTCGGCCTCGCCGGCCTGCTCGATCTCGGCTACGTCGCCTTTTACGCGGTCGGCGCCTATGCCTATGCGTTGCTCGGTTCGCAATACGGCCTGTCGTTCTGGATCCTGCTGCCCGCCGCCGGCGCCATGGCCGCCTTCTGGGGCGTTATGCTCGGCTTTCCGGTGCTCAGGCTTCGTGGCGATTACCTGGCGATCGTGACGCTGGCCTTCGGCGAGATCATCCGCCTGGTGCTGATCAACTGGCGTGAAGTCACCAACGGCTCGGCCGGCATCTCCGGCATCCCGAAGGTCACCTTCTTCGGCCTGATGACGTTCAATTCGACGGACCCGAACTACATCGGCAAGGTGCTGCACATCGCCCAGTCAAGCGCCTACTACAAGATCTTCCTCTACTATCTCATTCTCGGCCTGGCGCTGCTGACCGCCTTCGTCACCATCAGGCTCAGGCGCATGCCTGTCGGCCGCGCCTGGGAGGCGCTGCGCGAGGACGAGATTGCCTGCCGCTCGCTTGGCATCAACACCACCACCACCAAGCTCACCGCCTTTGCCACCGGCGCCATGTTCGGCGGTTTTGCCGGCGCCTTCTTCGCCGCACGGCAAGGCTTCGTCAGCCCTGAATCCTTCGTCTTCCTCGAATCGGCGATCATCCTGGCCATCGTGGTGCTCGGCGGCATGGGCTCGCTGGTCGGCATCGCGGTCGCCGCGCTGGTGATGATCGGCGGCACCGAGGCGCTGCGCGAACTCGATTTCCTGAAAAGTGTCTTCGGAAAAGATTTCACCCCGGAGCTTTACCGCATGCTTTTGTTCGGCATGGCGATGGTCATCGTCATGCTGTGGAAGCCGCGCGGCTTTGTCGGCAGCCGTGAACCGACGGCATTCCTCAGTGAACGAAAAGCGGTCTCCTCCTCCTTCACCAAGGAAGGGCACGGCTGATGAGCGCGACCTCCATTCAGAAGACCAATCCGGGTATGAAAGACGCCATCCTCCAGGTCGAGCATCTTTCGATGAAGTTCGGCGGCCTGATCGCCATCGGCGACCTGTCGTTCCAGGCCAAGCGCGGCGAGATCACCGCTCTGATCGGACCCAATGGCGCCGGCAAGACCACCGTCTTCAATTGCATCACCGGCTTCTACAAGCCGTCGGAAGGCATGATTACGCTCAACCGGGCCGACGGCTCGAGCTTCCTGCTCGAACGGCTGCCCAATCATGAGATCCCGGCGCGCGCCAAGGTGGCGCGCACCTTCCAGAACATCCGCCTGTTCTCGGGCATGACGCTGCTGGAGAATCTGCTGGTTGCCCAGCACAACAAGCTGATGAAGGCATCCGGCTACACGATCCTGGGCCTGTTCGGGATCGGCGGCTACCGCAGAGCCTCGGCTGAATCGGTGGAGCTTGCCAAGCACTGGCTGGAGAAGGCCGACCTTGTCGATCGCGCCGACGATCCGGCCGGCGACCTGCCCTATGGCGCGCAGCGGCGCCTCGAGATTGCGCGCGCCATGTGCACTGGGCCCGAACTTCTGTGCCTCGACGAGCCTGCGGCCGGTCTCAATCCGAAGGAGTCGGCTGCGCTGAATTCGCTGCTGATGGACATCAAGAGCAGTACCTCGATCCTGCTGATCGAACATGACATGTCGGTGGTCATGCAGATTTCCGACCATGTCGTGGTGCTTGAATATGGCCGCAAGATTTCCGACGGCAGCCCGCAATCGGTGCGTACCGACCCGCGCGTCATCGCCGCCTATCTCGGCGTCGACGACGAGGAGGTCGAGACGGTGCTGACCGAGGTCGGCGATGAAGACGTCATCGAGCAGCTGGACATCGGGCCGGATTCGGCTCACGGACCAGGCACATCGTCTTCCTATCTCGCCGGCCCGGTAAGCGACACGATCGGCCACAGCCAGGGCGAGCGGGTCACAGTGTCGAAGGGAGCTTCAAAGGCCACCCAATACGATACAAGAGCCAACTCCGCGCCAAGAGCACCGTCCGAGCGTCTAACGGCCAAGTCCAAACCGGCGGCCACCAAATCCCCGACAGGCAAGCCGCGCGGAGGGCGTAAGTGATGGCCGAGACAACGCTGCTCGACATCAAGGGCGTCGAGACCTACTACGGCAACATCAAGGCGCTGAACGGCGTCGATGTCCACGTCAACCAGGGCGAGATCGTCGCGCTGATCGGCGCCAACGGCGCCGGCAAGTCGACGCTGATGATGACCATCTTCGGTGCGCCGCGCGCTCGTGCCGGCTCAATCACTTTCGCCGGCACCGACATCACCCAGATGCCGACGCACGAGATCGCCCGCATGCGCATTGCGCAGTCGCCGGAAGGCAGGCGCATTTTCCCGCGCATGACGGTGATGGAAAACCTGCAGATGGGCGCCGGTCTCGACAATCTCAAGCACTATGACGAAGATGCTGAGAAGGTGTTCGCGCTGTTCCCGCGCCTCAAGGAGCGCATTGCCCAGCGCGGCGGCACGCTGTCGGGCGGTGAGCAGCAGATGCTGTCGATCGGACGTGCGCTGATGGCGCGGCCTAAGCTGCTGTTGCTCGACGAGCCGTCGCTGGGTCTGGCGCCGCTGATCGTCAAGCAGATCTTCGATGCCATCCGCGAGCTGAACCGCACGCAAGGGCTGACCGTGTTCCTGGTCGAGCAGAACGCCTTCGGCGCGCTCAAACTCGCCACGCGCGGCTATGTCATGGTCAACGGCAACGTGACCATGAGCGGCACAGGCAAGGAATTGCTCGCCAATCCGGAAGTGCGGGCGGCCTATCTCGAAGGCGGCCATCACTGATTTTGGAGCGGAATGTATGCATACGGTATTCCGCTCCAACTTGTTTGTTTGTCGCATGACCTTTGTCCGAAAAGTCTGCAACTTTTCGGGATCATGCTAGGGAGTCTTCATCATGCAAGGCATTCTTCACGAGGAACCTTCCATCTGGCAGTTCTTCTTCGTCACCTGTCTGCTCGGCGGCTGGGCGGCATGGATGACCGGCAAGGCCAGCGCCCAGACATGGCGCAGCCTGCCGGCGCTGTTCGCCTATCTGCTGGGTCTCGGCATAGGCATCAGGTTCATCCATCATGCCTTGTTCGGCGGCACGATGTTTTCGCTGCAATACTATGTCGTGGACACAATCGTGCTCATGATATTGGGATTTGTCGGCTATCAATACACGCGTACGAACCAGATGGTGACGCAGTATAATTGGCTTTACGAACGGGCTTCGATCTTAAGCTGGAAACCGAAAGGTTGACGTTCATCATTAACGCCGTCCCGGGGATGAATCGGCGTGACAAGGGCCTGAAAATCGGCAAAGTACGCTTTCTGCGATAAGGGTGGGCATCGCATGAAAGTTTCATCCACGCCCACCTCGTAAATGGGAGCGTTTAAATGAAGAAATCACTTTTGTCCGCCGTTGCCCTGACCGCGCTTGTCGCGTTCGGTGGCAATGCATGGGCTGACGTTATCGTCGGCGTCGCAGGTCCGATCACCGGTCCGAATGCGGCCTTCGGTGCGCAGCTGCAGAAGGGTGCGGAAGCGGCCGTTGCCGACATCAACGCCGCAGGCGGCATGAACGGCGAGCAGATCAAGCTCGAAGTCGGCGACGACGTCTCCGATCCGAAGCAGGGCATTTCGGTCGGCAACAAGTTCGTCGGCGACGGCGTGAAATTCGTGATCGGCCACTTCAACTCGGGCGTCTCGATCCCGGTTTCGCAGGAAGTCTACGTCGACAACAACATCGTCGAAGTGACGCCTGCGGCGACCAACCCGAAATTCACCGAGCGCGGCCTGTGGAACGTGTTCCGCACCTGCGGACGCGATGACCAGCAGGGCGGCATCGCCGGCGGCTATATCGCGACCAACTTCAAGGACGCCAAGGTTGCCGTCATCCACGACAAGACCCCCTATGGTCAGGGCCTTGCCGACGAGACCAAGAAGGCGATGAACGCAGCCGGCCTGACCGAAGTCATGTACGAAGGCGTCAATGTCGGCGACAAGGACTTCTCGGCGCTGATTGCCAAGATGAAGGACGCCGGCGTTACCCTGATCTATTGGGGCGGCCTGCATACCGAAGCCGGCCTGATCATCCGCCAGTCGGCGGACCAGGGCCTCAAGGCTACCCTGATGTCGGGCGACGGCATCGTCACCGACGAGCTGGCTGCGATCGCCGGCGATGCGGTTATCGGCACGCTCAACACCTTCGGTCCCGATCCGCGCCTGATCCCCGAGAACAAGGCACTTGTCGAGAAGTTCCGCGCCCAGGGCTTCGAGCCGGAAGCCTACACTCTCTACTCCTACGCCGCCATGCAGGTGATCGCCGAGGCCGCTGCCGTGGCCAAGTCGAACGACCCCGTGGAAGTGGCCAAGGCGCTGCACGAGAAGGGCCCGTTCAAGACCGTTCTGGGCGATCTCGCCTATGACGCGAAGGGCGATCCGAAGCTCCCGGGCTACATCATGTACGAATGGAAGAAGGGTCCGGACGGCAAGATCTCCTGGTTCCCGAAGTCGTAATTCGGAACACAGCTCTATGGAATGCCCGGCGCTCGCGCCGGGCATTTTTCTTTGGTGACAGGGCAAAGCGAGGGTGGCTGGATAAGCCGCTAGCCGGGGTCGAATTTGTGCGGGCACGACAATTAGCGTCACCTCGCGACGCCAATCGCACGCAGCTTTTCGAGCAGAGGTGCTAGAATCCCTTTTAAATCGGTTTAATCTCTCCCCGATTTTGGTTGCACTGCAGCATTTTCGCGTTAATCATGCCTCTGCCCCATCCCTCCCTGTCCGGAGCCTCCTTCCTTGGCCATCACGAAGATCCTCGTCGCCAACAGGTCCGAAATTGCCATCCGCGTCTTTCGCGCGGCAAACGAGCTCGGCCTCAAAACCGTGGCGATCTGGGCCGAGGAGGACAAATATTCGCTTCATCGGTTCAAGGCCGATGAAAGCTACCAGGTCGGGCGCGGGCCGCATCTGGCCAGGGACATGGGGCCGATCGAAAGCTATCTGTCGATCGAGGAAGTGATCCGCGTCGCCAGGCTGTCCGGCGCCGACGCCATCCATCCAGGCTATGGCCTTCTGTCGGAAAGCCCTGAATTCGCAGATGCCTGCGCCGAGGCCGGCATCATCTTCATCGGACCGAAACCCGACACGATGCGCCGGCTCGGCAACAAGGTCGCCGCGCGCAATCTGGCCATCGAGGTTGGCGTGCCAGTGGTGCCGGCAACCGAACCGCTGCCGGACGACATGGAAGCAGTCAAGCAGCTCGCCAAGACAGTCGGCTATCCGGTGATGCTCAAGGCATCGTGGGGCGGGGGCGGGCGCGGCATGCGCGCCATCCGCACGGAAGCCGACCTCGCCCGCGAGGTGATGGAAGGCAAGCGCGAGGCCAAGGCCGCCTTCGGCAAGGACGAGGTCTATCTCGAAAAGCTGATCGAGCGCGCCCGCCATGTCGAAGTCCAGGTGCTCGGCGACACGCATGGCAACGCTGTACATCTGTTCGAGCGCGACTGCTCGATCCAGCGCCGCAACCAGAAGGTCGTCGAACGGGCGCCGGCGCCCTATCTCAGCGAGGTATTGCGCCAGGAGCTTTGCGGCTATGCGCTCAAGATCGCGCGGGAGACCAGCTATATCGGCGCCGGTACGGTGGAATTCCTGCAGGACGCCGACACCGGCAAATTCTACTTCATCGAGGTCAATCCGCGCATCCAGGTCGAGCACACCGTCACCGAGCAGGTGACCGGCATCGACATCGTCAAGGCGCAGATCCACATACTGGACGGCTTTGCCATCGGCACGAAAGAGTCGGGCGTGCCGGCGCAGGCCGACATCAGGCTGAACGGTCACGCGCTGCAGTGCCGCATTACGACCGAGGATCCGGAGCATAGTTTCATTCCGGACTACGGCCGCATCACCGCTTATCGCGAAGCCGCCGGTTTCGGCATCCGCCTCGACGGCGGCACCGCCTATTCGGGCGCGGTCATCACCCGCTTCTACGATCCGCTGCTGGAGAAGGTGACTGCCTGGGCCCCGACACCGGCCGAGGCGATCGCCCGCATGAACCGGGCCCTGCGCGAGTTCCGCATCCGCGGCGTGGCCACCAACCTCACCTTCCTCGAGGCAATCATCAACCACCCGCGCTTCGCCGACAATTCCTACACGACCAGGTTCATCGACACGACGCCGGAGCTGTTCGCGCAGGTGAAGCGGCAGGACCGCGCCACCAAGCTGCTCAACTATCTGGCCGACGTCAGCGTCAACGGCCATCCCGAAACCCGCGGCCGACCGATGCCCAAGACCGATGCGGCAGCGCCTGTCGTGCCCTATCTCAACGGCAATGTGCCTGATGGCAGCAAGCAGAAGCTAGACGCGTTGGGGCCGGAGAAATTCGCTGCCTGGATGCGTGAGCAAAAAGAGGTGCTTGTCACCGACACGACGATGCGCGACGGTCACCAGTCGCTGCTCGCCACCCGCATGCGCACGCATGACATTGCCGGCATTGCCGGTACCTATGCGCGCGCGCTGCCGCGGCTGCTGTCGCTGGAATGCTGGGGCGGCGCCACTTTCGACGTCGCCATGCGCTTCCTCACCGAGGATCCGTGGGAGCGGTTGAGCAAAGTGCGCGAAGCGGCCCCCAACCTTTTGCTGCAGATGCTTCTGCGCGGCGCCAATGGCGTCGGCTACACCAACTATCCCGACAATGTCGTGCAACATTTCGTCAGCCAGGCAGCGGCCGGCGGGGTCGACCTGTTCCGCGTCTTCGACTGCCTGAACTGGGTCGAGAATATGCGCGTCGCCATGGACGCGGTGGGCGCGGAGGGCAAGCTGGTCGAAGCGGCGATCTGCTACACCGGCGACATCCTCGATCCGGCGCGCGCCAAATACGACCTTAAATACTATGTCGGGTTGGCGAAAGAATTGCAGGCAGCCGGCGCCCATATCATCGCCGTCAAGGACATGGCCGGGCTTTTGAAGCCTGCCGCCGCCCGCGTGCTGTTCAAGGCGCTGCGCGAAGCCACCGACCTGCCGATCCATTTCCACACCCACGACACGTCAGGCCTGTCGGCGGCGACGGTGCTGGCGGGCGTGGAAAGTGGCGTCGACGCCATCGACGCGGCGATGGATTCCTTCTCCGGCAACACCTCGCAGCCTTGCCTGGGCTCGATCGTCGAGGCGCTGAAGGGAACCGAGCGCGATCCCGGCCTCGATCCGCAATGGATCCGCAACATCTCCTTCTACTGGGAAGCGGTGCGCAACCAGTATGCGGCCTTCGAAAGCGATCTCAAGGGGCCAGCCTCGGAAGTCTATCTGCACGAAATGCCGGGCGGCCAGTTCACCAATCTCAAGGAGCAGGCGCGTTCGCTCGGGCTGGAAACGCGTTGGCACGAGGTGGCACAAGCCTATCACGACGTCAATTTGATGTTCGGTGACATCGTCAAGGTGACGCCGTCGTCCAAGGTGGTCGGCGACATGGCGCTGATGATGGTGAGCCAGGATCTAACGGTTGCCGACGTCGAAAACCCGGCCAAGGACATCGCCTTCCCGGACTCGGTCGTCTCGATGCTGCGCGGCGATCTCGGCCAGTCGCCCGGCGGCTGGCCTGCGAAGCTGCAGAAGAAGGCACTGAAGGAAAGCAAGCCGATCACCGAGCGCCCGGGCTCGCTGCTCAAGCCAGCCGACCTCAAGGCCAGCCGCAAGGAGATCGAGCAGAAGCTGGAGCGCAAGCTCTCGGAGTACGAATTCGCCTCCTGGCTGATGTATCCGAAGGTGTTCACCGACTTCGCCGCCGCGCAGGAAACCTACGGGCCGGTCAGTGTGCTGCCGACGCCTACCTATTTCTACGGCATGAAGTCGGAAGACGAGATCTTCCTGGACATCGAGAAAGGCAAGACGCTTGTGGTGCGCTGCCTTGCGATCGGCGACGTCGATGAGAAGGGCATGGTCACCGTGTTCTTCGAGCTCAACGGCCAGCCGCGCCGTGTCCGGGTGCCGGACAGGGCGCATGGCGCCTCGGCGGCCAAGGCTCGGCGCAAGGCCGAGCCCGGCAACGAGGCGCATGTCGGCGCGCCGATGCCGGGCGTGGTCTCCGCCCTTTCGGTTGCCGCCGGCCAAGCGGTCAAGGCCGGCGACGTGCTGTTGTCGATCGAAGCCATGAAGATGGAGACGGCCCTGCATGCCGAGCGCGACGGCACAGTGGCCGAAGTGCTGGTCAAGGCCGGCGATCAGATCGATGCGAAGGATCTGTTGATCGCGTTTGGCTGACGCGCGGATCCATCACACTGGGGACGGCTGGCAGCAGCCGTTGATGGAGCATCGATAATGGCTTGACCCGCCGCGCCTGCTCGGGCATCGAACCCGCTCCCAATTTACCGCGCCAGAATCGCGGTGCTTAAAAAGTAGCGGAGAAAAAACATGGCCGACGACATCACAGATACCAGCCAGACTGTTGCCGCCGGCCAGTTGCGCGCCTTCATCGAGCGCATCGAGCGGCTCGAGGAAGAAAAGAAGACCATCGCCGACGACATCAAGGAAGTGTTCGCCGAGGCCAAGGGCACCGGCTTCGACACCAAGGCGATGCGGTCGATCATCCGGCTGCGCAAGAAGGACCAGGCCGAGCGCCAGGAAGAGGAAACCATCCTCGATCTCTACAAGGCCGCGCTCGGCATGGTGTAAGGCTGTCTGGAAATTCTACTCCGGCTGATATCGCCAGAGCGAATTTCGAAACAGTCTCGGGCCAAGGAATGATGCTGGAACGGGCATCGAACCATGAGCGAATTCGACTTCGGCGCCCGCCGCGCCTCTGAATTCCGCCAACGCAGCTTCTGGGCGCTGTTCGCCGAACGGCATCCGGAGGAACGCGCTTCCATGGCGCGGCGCGGACCCTGGTTCTGGCAGCGCGGGCTGCCCGACTTCGCTCTGGTCCTGTCCATGTATGTCGCGCCGGCGCAAAGCCAAGTTGGCGTCTTTTTCGGCCGTAACGAGAAGTTCGGCGCGACCGGGGTCTGGTCGCGGCTGAAGCCGTTCCAACCGGCAATCGAAGACAGGCTGAAGCTCAGGCCGGAGCAGAGCTGCGAGGCCCTCGGCATCAATTCGATGTGGCGGGTGAACTGCTATGCCGAGGACAACTGGCCGGCCATGGCCGACTGGCTGGTGACGGAATGCTCGCGCTTCGAGCGCGCCGTCACCGACGTGCTGAGAGAGGGATAGCTATTAGGTGTTGGTGCAAAGCATCGGATCCTTCTTCGGCTCGCGCTGGCAAGGCGCGGTTCCGGTCGAGCGGTTGTTCTGGCGCGATCTAGTCCTTGTCGGCACGGCGATCAACATCACCTCGTCGGTGGCCGCGCTCATTCTGCTCGGCTTGAAGCTGCCGCTCGCCGTCGTCCTGGCGGTGCATTTCGCGCCCGTGCCCTACAACATCTTTCTGACCTTTGCCGTCTGGCGAACCACGGAAAAATCCAGTGGCGCCAAGGCTTCGTTGATGACGCTCGGGGCTACGCTTTGGCTGATCCTGGTGGTGGTTGTCTGAGAAGATTCACACGAAAAAGGGCGGCCGAAGCCGCCCTTTGAAGATGGTGGTCAAGCCGCGGCTTAAGCCGCCGGCTCGAATTTCAGCGCCACGCCGTTGATGCAATAGCGCAGGCCGGTCGGCGGCGGGCCGTCCTCGAAGACATGGCCGAGATGGCTGCCGCAGCGGGCGCAGTGGCATTCGGTGCGGACCATGCCGTAGCTGCGGTCGACGGTGTTTTCGACCGAACCGGGCACCGGATCATTGAAGCTCGGCCAGCCGGTGCCGCTCTCGAACTTGAGCTTGGATTCGAACAGCGGCTGGTCGCAGCCGACACAGGAAAAGGTGCCGGCGCGCTTTTCGTAGAGCAGCGCGCAGCTTCCGGGCCGTTCGGTGCCATGGCCGCGCATGACCGCATATTGCTCGGGCGTCAGGCGGGCGCGCCATTCGGCGTCGGTGCGGGTGACAGGGTAGGTGTGGGTGTCCATTTGATCTCCTCAGCCTTGGCGGCTTGTTGTTGGTTGCAAGCTATATTCGCTTAGAGATAGGCGTTTGTTACGTGTTTTGCTCGCATTTTCAGCCGAGCTCCTACCCAATCGCCTGAAGATAGCGGGCGATCGACGCATGAAATGCCGTTCTTGCGCCGCCGATGATGTTCTGCTGCCACCACGCGCCGTAGATGTCGTCGAATTCGAAAGGCTCAAGTGCCGCCGCGATGCGTCGCACGGCCGGCGCATTGAGCGGAATGTAGTTCGGATAGCTGTACATGAAGCTGACATGGCGACGCGTCGGCGTCACCTGCAATATGTCGCCGGACAGCAGGGCGTTACCGTCATCGCGTTTCCAATGCAGCACCTGGCCGCCGGCAAAATGGCCACCGCAACGCACGAGTGTCAGCGACGGGTTTATGGCCAGCGTCTCGCCCGCCCAGCTGACGATGGCGTTGTGCGGCCGCATAATCCACTGGCGGTCGTCGGCATGGAGATAGATCGGCACGCCGCCAAACGCCTCGCTCCACTCGACCATCACCGAATAATAGTGGCAGTGCGAAATGGCGATCGCGGCCAGGCCGCCGCGACGGTTGATTTCGGCTACCGCCTCGTCGCTCACCATCGAGATGCAATCCCACAGCACATTGCCGTGCGGCGTCTGCGCCAGCAGCGCCCGCTGGCCGATAGCAAAGCGCGGCTCGATGCCGAAAGCGAGAACGCCGGCATCGTCCTTCATCACAAGCCTATGCCCGGCAGAGAGTTCTTCCCCAGTGATCCAGGCCTGGCCTTCCCAGCGCACATATTGCCGCTCGTCCTCGCAGATCGGGCAATTTTCTGGAGGGGTCTGCGTTGCCGCGAACTGGACGCCGCATTGCGGGCAAAGAAAGCAGGTCATCGGTTTTCCTCTCATATCAATGCTTGCGTGAGAGCTGCTTCGTCGCGGCTTCCAACCCGGCCAGCGTCAGTGGGAACATGCGGCCGCCGAAGAGATCGCGGATCATCGCGATCGAATGGGTGAAGCCCCAGTTTTTCTGGTTTTCGGGGTTCAGCCAGACCGCATTCGGCCATTGCTGGATGAGGCGGCCAAGCCAGACACTGCCGGCTTCCGGATTCCAATGCTCGACCGAACCGCCGGGATGCGCGATCTCGTAAGGGCTCATCGAGGCATCGCCGACGACGATCACCTTGTAGTCGGGGCCGTATTTGTGAAGCAGATCGAAGGTCGGGATGGCCTCGGCATGCCTGCGCCGGTTGTCCTTCCAGACGCCCTCGTAAAGGCAGTTGTGGAAGTAAAAATATTCGAGCCGGCGGAATTCGGCGCGGGCGGCCGAAAACAGCTCCTCGACGCTTTTGATGTGGTCGTCCATCGAGCCGCCAACATCGAAGAACATCAAGAGCTTCACGGCGTTGCGCCGTTCGGGTCGCGTCTGCACATCGAGATAGCCGTGCTCGGCGGTGGCATGGATGGTGCCGGGCAGGTCGAACTCTTCCTCCGCACCCTCGCGCACCCAGCGGCGCAGGCGCTTCAGCGCCACCTTGATGTTGCGGGTGCCGAGCTCGACGGCGTCGTCGAAATTTTTGAACTCGCGCTTGTCCCAGACTTTCACCGCACGGCGATTGCGGCTTTCATGCTGGCCGATGCGCACGCCTTCGGGATTGTAGCCATAGGCGCCGAAAGGCGAGGTGCCGCCGGTACCAATCCATTTCGAGCCGCCCTGGTGGCGGCCTTTCTGCTCCTCCAGCCGCTGCTTCAGTGTCTCCATCAGCTTGTCGAAACCGCCGAGCGCCTCGATCAGTTTCTTCTCTTCCTCGGTCAGGTGCTTTTCGGCGAGCCGGCGCAGCCATTCCTCAGGGATGTTGGCGACACCGACGGCATCGGGGCCGGTGAGCGCCTCGATCCCCTTGAAGACATGCGCAAACACCTGGTCGAAGCGGTCGATATGGCGTTCGTCCTTCACCAAAGCGGCGCGCGCGAGGTAGTAAAACCCCTCGACGTCATAGTCGACAAGCCCGGCCTCCAGCCCTTCCAGCAGCGACAGATATTCCCTGACCGAAACGGGAACCCGCGCGGCCTTCAGTTCGAGGAAGAAGGGGATGAACATGGTTGGCCGTTATCTATGCCGAACGGACACGGCGGAGTCGCCACGGGCACTGTCGATTTCGCCGGATTGCAGAAGATTTGCCACAGTACGTGGGTTGGGCATGGGCAAGTGCTTTGCGATGCGGGCTTCCGCCCATTCGCGCATAGCCGAGGCGGCATCGGCTATCGCTTCCGCCGGCTTTGCGCCGGCCCCGTGGCAGCCGGCGAGATCGGGCATCCGCACTCCCCAAACGCCGTCACTGCCATCCAGGATTCCGACATAGCGGATCATTCGGCTCCTTCCGCGTTATTTCGATCGCGCTCGCATCATAGCAGATCATACTCGATAAAACCTGTCCGCCGCGCGACATGGTCGTAGAGCTTGCGCGCTGTGGCGTTGGTTTCGTGGGTCATCCAATAGACGTTCTTGACGCCGATCTTGCCGGCTTCCTGCTTGACCGCTTCAATGAGGGCCGCACCGATGCCCTTGCCGCGCACATCAGGGTCGGCGAACAGGTCCTGCAGGTAGCAGTTGTTTTTCTCCGACCAGCCGGAGCGGTGATAGAGATAATGGGTCAGGCCGACCGCCTTGCCGTCGAGCGTGGCGATAAACCCCTTCGGTTCGAATTCACCTTCCGTGAACAGTCGTTTCCAGGTGATGTCGTAGACCTCGTCCGGCAGCTTGGTCTCGTAGAAGGTGAGGTAGGCAGTCCACAGCCGCCGCCAGTCGGCATGGTCGGCCAGCGCCAGCGGGCGGACGGTGATCTCGGTCATTTCGGTTCCTCCAAAGCCTTATCGGATTCCGGCGGAATCAGATCGGAAACACCATCGCCTAACCCACCGGCGAATTGTACTCGCGAAATGCGGTCGCCAGCATTTGCAGCGCGTCACGCGCCCGCGGCGCCAGATTGTGCGAATGCAGCACCACTTCGGAGGGGTCAAGCGACGGCAGGCCGAGCTTGCGGCCAACCTCGATCAGGCCGGGCGGAGCGACGCAGTGAGCCAGCGCCGAAACGGCAAAGCCCGCCGATATCGCAATGTTGACGGCCGCGCCGCCGCCGCCGACGAAGGCCTCCTCCCAGGCGATGCCTGCTTTGTCCAGCGCCTCGACCGCCCGCACACGATCCGGACAGTTGCACACGGTGCTTAAGAGCGCGAGGCGCAACGGCGTTCCGCGCTGCCACTCGAAGGAAGGTGCGGCGAACCAGCCATAGTGGTTGCGCGACAAGGTCCGGCCAGGACGGCTGTCGCCTTCGCGGTGCACGATAACCGCGTCGAGCTCGCCGTGATCGAAAGCTTCCTTGAGCACCGTGCTGGTATCGATCCTCAAACTGAGCGTCAGCGATGGATCGTGCGCATGGAGCTGGGCAATCAGAATGGACAGCGCCGGACCGGCGGCATGATCGACAAAGCCGAGCGCAAGCCGGCACGGTGCTGATGCAAACTCCGCCATGGCGCGCTCGTGCGCGGCAAGGAAGTCGCGCGCGGCGGGGAGGAAGACGGCGCCTCGTGTCGACAGGCTGACGCGGCGCGGCGTTCTTTCGATCAATCGCGCGCCGAGCTTTTCCTCAAGACGGCGCAGCTTGACGCTGATTGTCGCCTGGGTGCTGCCCAGCGCCGTGGCCGCCTGGGTGAAGCTCTGCAGATCGGCCACCATCACAAAGGTTCGTACGGCGTCCACATCAAGACTGGTCATCGCAGCACTCCATTGGCCAACCATTCGATTTTGTCATTTCTGATATAGCCGAGCATAGTCTTTTTTCATGGTCAAGTCTCCTCTATGTCAAACTGGTCGCGGTTTGAAGAGCGCCGCATGTTCCGATGGAAAGAGATCGATATGCCAATTCAACGAAACACCATCGCGCTCACCGGCGTGTGCTTGGCGTCGCTCTTGTTCGGGCTCGAAATCTCCAGCGTGCCGGTGATCCTGCCGAAACTGGAAAGCGTGCTCGCCGCCGATTTCAAAGACCTGCAATGGATCATGAACGCCTACACCATTGCCTGCACCACGGTGCTGATGGCGACAGGGACATTGGCCGACCGTTTCGGCCGCAAGAGCGTGATGGTGATCACCACCGTCGCCTTCGGCCTCGCCTCGCTGCTGTGCGGCCTGGCGCCGAGTGCGGCGCTGCTGATCGCCGCCCGCTTCCTGCAAGGTCTCGCCGGCGGCGCGATGCTGACCTGCAGCGTCGCCGTGCTGTCGCATCAGTTCCAGGATGGCCGCGAACGCGGCAAGGCTTTTGTTGCCTGGAGCGTCGTCTCAGGCATCGGGCTTGGTTTCGGTCCCGCCATTGGCGGCCTGATCGTGGCGCTGTCGAACTGGCAGTGGGTGTTCCTCATCCACGTGCCGCTGGCGCTCCTGGCGCTCGCCTTTATCGGCGCCGGTGTCACGCAATCGCGCGATCACAATGCCCAGAAGCTCGACTGGGCCGGCATGCTGACGCTGTCGGTTTCTGTGTTCGGCTTCTCCTATCTGATCACGCAGGGTGCGGATCTCGGGACCAGCGCCCGCATCGGCGTGATATTAGCCTCCGTGGCTGCGTTCATCGCTTTCCTTGTGGCCGAGAGGGTCAATCCCTATCCGATGTTCGATTTCTCCGCGTTCCGCATCCGCCAGTTTTCCGGCGCGATCATGGGCGCCATCGGCATGAATTTCAGTTACTGGCCGTTCATCATCTATCTGCCGATCTATTATTCGGGCGTTCTCGGCTACGACAGCACGACGACCGGCCTGCTGTTGCTCGTCTACACGCTGCCCTTCATGGTGATGCCGCCGATCGCCGAGCGCATTCGCGCGCGCTATCAGGCGCGAATTGCCATCCCGCTCGGTCTGCTGACGCTAGGGATCGGTTTCATCGCCATGTGGATCGGCTCCGGGCTCGAGGGCGCCACCTGGCTGACCATGATGCCCGGCACGCTGATTGCCGGCATCGGCATCGGTCTCACCAATTCGCCGACCACCAATACCACGACCGGCGCGGTATCGCCGGATCGTGCCGGCATGGCGTCCGGCATCGACATCAGCGCACGCCTGATCACGCTTGCCATCAACATCGCGGTGCTCGGCCTGCTGCTGACGCAAGGTATCGTTTCCCACCTGCGGGCCACACTCGGCGCGGCTTTGGAGCCGGATAAGTTGCGGGCACTGGCGGAAAGGGTTGCCACCGGCAATCTGGAGGGCCTTGCGCAGGGGACGCCGAAGCTCGCAGCCCTCGACCCATCCGGCGCCATCGTGCATGCCGCCCTGGTCAACGGTTTCGGCTGGGTCATGCTCTATTGCGGGATCGGCGTTCTCGCCCTGTCGGTCATCGGCTTCGTCATCTTCGGGCCGAAGCGCGTCGCGCCGCAGGAGAGAGGGTTTGCTCCCGCGGAGTAAGCGGCCAAAGCCGCCCGTAGCTGTCAGCCAACCCTCGATTCTCACCCCTGCCGTCTGGCCATGAAGGCCAGGCGTTCAAACAGATGCACGTCCTGTTCGTTCTTGAGCAGTGCGCCGTGCAGCTTCGGCAGCGCATTCTTGGGGTCGGCGCGCAGATCCTCGGGTGCGATGTCGTCGGCGACCAGCAGGCGGATCCAGTCGAGCGCCTCGGAGGTCGACGGCTTCTTCTTCAACCCCTGCACATCGCGGATCTCGTAGAACTGGGTCAGGGCAGCACGCACCAAATTCTGCTTTATGCCGGGATAGTGCACGTCGACGATTTTGTGCAGCGTGTCGACATCGGGAAAGCGGATGTAGTGGAAGAAGCACCGGCGCAGGAAGGCGTCGGGCAGTTCCTTCTCATTGTTGGAAGTGATGATGACGATGGGGCGCACAGCGGCGCGGATCATTTCGCCGGTTTCGTAGACGAAGAACTCCATCCGATCGAGTTCCTGCAGCAGGTCGTTGGGGAATTCGATATCGGCCTTGTCGATCTCGTCGATCAACAGCACGACCTTCTTACCGGCCGCGAAGGCGTGCCAGAGCTTGCCGCGCTTGATGTAGTTTTTGATGTCGTTGAACCTGGCATCGCCGAGCTGGCTGTCGCGCAGCCGCGAGACAGCATCATATTCATACAGTCCCTGCTGCGCACGGGTGGTCGACTTGACGTGCCATTCGATCAGGTCGAGGCCGAGCGCCGATGCCACCTGGCGGGCAAGCTCGGTCTTGCCGGTGCCCGGCTCGCCCTTGACCAGCAATGGCCGCTCCAGCGCGATCGCGGCGTTCACCGCCACCATCAGATCCTTGTCGGCGACATAGGCCGCCGTGCCTTCGAAACGCATACTTGCTCCTCGGTTGGTGAGCGCGACCGTAAGGACGCTGCTTGACCTGTGCAAGGGCGAGCCGGCTGCGACGAAAGCGTGTGAGATCGAAATGGAAACATCGGCTCATGTCACTAGCGCTTGACCGACCAGCCGCCTATATTGGGCTTGGCGGTCTGCGCTTCCCGGCAGGAGAACATTTTCCCCGGGGCCTTAACGATCCTTAGGGAGCTGTCCCTGGGAAGACCCGTGGGTTTTCTCATACGGCGCCCACCTACTTTGTAGGTTCCCGGGATCGCTCTCTCCACCGGTTGTGTGGATCGTCACTTACCTGTATCCGCCCAGTTTGGCGGATGATGTGGTAGAAAACGTCGCTCATGAAACGTCACCCAGATCCGACCTTTTCTATCGTCCGCGGATGACATCTCCCAAAGCCCTGAAAAAGCAGCTGCGCCTCGAGGCACTCGGCCGCCGCGATGCGCTCGATCCGCTGTGGCGGGTGGAGATCGCGCTTGAGATGGCCGAGACGGCGCGCGACCACCTCGCCATCGAGCCGGGTCAGATCGTTTCAGCTTTCTGGCCGATGCGATCGGAAGTCGACATCAGGCCGCTGATGTTCGCCTTGCGCGAGAAGGGGGCCAGGCTTTGCCTGCCGGCCATCCTCGACAAGACCACCATCGTCTTTCGCGAACTGGTGCGCGGCGCGCCGATGGTCGAGATGGGTTTTGGCACGGTCGGTCCGCATGCGGAGGCCGAGGTTCTCGATCCCGCGGTGATGCTGGTGCCGCTCGCGGCCTTCGACAGCCGCGGTCATCGCATCGGGTATGGCGCCGGCTATTACGACCGCGCCATCGCCAGGCTGATCGACAAGGGCCAGCCGCCACGACTGATCGGCATCGCTTTCGATTGCCAGGAGGTGGGTCTCGTGCCGGATGAGGCGCACGACGTCATCATCCCGGAAATACTCACCGAGAGCGGTTTGCGCCGCTTCGACATCGCTTAAAAGACCGCGATCCCGCTTAACGCGTTTCCAAGACGTGCCGGATAGTATTCCGGCAACACAGTCCGAGCCGATGGCGGCCATCATGTTTGTCTTCGCACGCTTCCTGCTGATGCCGTTCGTCCTCATCGCGGTAACGCTGTTCGCGATGGCATTGCACATTTCCGGAACGGCCCTGCACCACCAGTTCGCCTGGCATCAGACGGTTGCCACAGTGACGGATGTCAGTTCCTACAGCGAAGCCCAGGGTAATGGCCTCACCGCGAAAGGCATCAACGTCGCTGTCACCTATGTCGCGAACGATGCACCGATGACGTGGTCCGGCAAGGGAAAGGACATCGGCCTCTACACGGCGTCCAAAGGCGACGCGGTGAAGTTGTATTACAACCCTGCCAATCCATCGATCCTCGATACCGCGGCGATGAAGGGCTGGCGCGGCGGGCTGTTGCTCCTGGCCGCTACTGGTGGGTTCACTGTTTTTTACGTGTGGTTCTTCTGGCTGCGCGGACGCACCGCGCCGCCGGCGTCACCGATGATGCCTTCGGCAGTTCGCGTTGCGGGCGCGAGCGCCAAGCCGCCTCAACAGCAGCGTGGTACTTTCGGCCGGCGTTAGCGCCAATCGCCCGGGTAGCGCTTGCCTAGCGTCCGTGCCTCTGGATAGAAGTGGGCATGAGACTTCTCTTCCTCGGCGACATGGTGGGCAAATCGGGACGTACGGCGGTGTGGGAACAACTGCCCGGCCTGATCTCGGATTTCAAACTCGACTTCGTCATCGTCAATGGCGAGAACGCCGCCGGCGGCTTCGGCATCACCGAAGACATTTTTCGCGACACCATCGCCGCCGGTGCCGATGTCGTCACCACCGGCAACCATGTCTGGGACCAGCGCGACGCACTGATCTTCGCGCCGCGCGAGGAGCGCTTTTTGCGCCCGTCCAACTTCCCCAAGGGAACGCCGGGGCGCGGTTCCGGCGTCTATATCGCCAAAAACGGCGCGCGCGTGCTGGTCGCCAACATTATGGGCCGGGTGTTCATGCATCCCGAGCTCGACGATCCGTTCCAGGCCGGCGAGCGCGAGCTGGCCGCCTGTCCGCTGGGCGAGC
This sequence comes from Mesorhizobium sp. P170090, assembly GCF_057786115.1. Classification (NCBI taxonomy): domain Bacteria; kingdom Pseudomonadati; phylum Pseudomonadota; class Alphaproteobacteria; order Hyphomicrobiales; family Phyllobacteriaceae; genus Mesorhizobium; species Mesorhizobium sp. P170090. The sequence goes on along the minus strand of NZ_JBYNWH010000001.1, from coordinate 375,445 downwards.
AGGCCGATGCCGTGGTCATCGACTTCCATGCCGAAGCGACCTCGGAGAAAATGTGCTTCGCGCATTTCGTCGACGGCCGCGCCAGCCTCGTCATCGGGACCCATACGCACCAGCCGACGGCCGACCACCAGATCCTCAATGGCGGCACGGGCTACATGTCCGATGCCGGCATGTGCGGCGACTATGATTCCTCGCTCGGCATGGACAAGGAAGAACCGCTCAACCGCTTCCTGTCGAAAGTGCCGAAGGGCCGCTTCGAAGCAGCGACCGGACCGGCGACATTGTGCGGCGTCGGCGTCACTATTTCCGACCGCACCGGCCTGACCGAGAAGATCGCGCCTTTTCGTCGCGGGCCGCGGCTCGAAGAAACCGCGCCATCCTTCTGGTCATGACATTGATATAGTCGAGTAAAGTACCTAACTGGCGACGAAACTGCTCTAGATCGTTAAAGAGGGGACGACCTCCATGCAGCTGATCGAGTTCTTTGCGCCGCATTTTCAGTTTGTTTCCGATCCAACCGCGTGGGTCGCGTTGCTGACGCTGATCGTGCTCGAGGTCGTGCTCGGCATCGATAATCTGATCTTCATCTCGATCCTGACCAACAAATTGCCGGAAGCGCAGCGCGCCCGCGCCCGGCGTCTCGGCATCTCGGCGGCGCTGATCATGCGGCTGGTGCTGCTCGCAACCATCTCCATCATCGTGCAGCTGACCACACCGGTGTTCACAGCGTTCGGCCATGGCTTTTCCTGGCGCGACCTGATCCTGATTGCCGGCGGCCTGTTCCTGGTCTGGAAGGCGACCAAGGAAATCCACCACACCGTCGATCCCGACGACCACAAGGATACGATGATGGGCGAGACGCTGCAGATCTCGCTTGCCGGCGCCATCTTCCAGATCCTGCTGCTCGATCTCGTCTTTTCGATCGATTCGATCATCACCGCCGTCGGCATGACCGACGAGATTGCCATCATGTACATCGCCGTGATCGTGGCGGTGAGCGTGATGATGCTGGCGGCCGGGCCGCTGGCCAACTTCATCGCCAAGAACCCGAGCATCGTCATGCTGGCGCTGGGCTTCCTGCTGATGATCGGAATGACGCTGATCGCCGACGGCATGGGCTATCATGTGCCGAAGGGCTACATCTACGCGGCGATGGGCTTTTCCGCCCTGGTCGAGGGCCTGAACATGCTGGCGCGGCGGCGCAAGAAATCCGGCGGCGGGCATTGAGGCTGGCGTCGCAGGGGCGGCCCTAGCGCCCCGGCACGCCGTTTGGGTAGCGGTCGCCGATCAGGCCAAGCGACAGGCCCTGTTCCAGCCATGCCTTTGCGCCGGCAAGAACCAGTGCGAAGCCGTCGGTCGAGCCGACCGCCTGCTTGACCTGCTCGTCGGCGGTGCCGGCGAAGCCGAAATTGCTGACCTCAAGAAAGGTCGCACCGTCAGGCGTTTCGGCGCCGGGCATCTCCGTGAATGTCCAGACCACAGTGGTCGGCGGATCGCTCCATTGCATGACGATCTTCTTGTTCTCGACGATCTCGCTGACATTGACCATCGCCGAGGCGCCGTACATGCGCCACTCCCAGCGAACCTCTTTGCCGCCATCCAGCCGGCCGCTGCTGTGGGTAAACCAGAATTTCGTGGTGATGGCCGGGTTGACGATCGCCTCGAAGACCTCGGCGACCGGCCGCCTGATCAGCATGCCGGCTTCGGCAGTCGGCGTTTTGTGAATTTCCATCGATGCTGCTTCTTTGTCCGGTTTGCGCTCACCAAGCGTCAGGCTCGCGCACCATGTGAACGATGCTGGCCGGGTTAGCGATCCAGAAGCCGCGAAAGCCTTCGTCCAGGGGCTCGACCGCGTCGCAACGGACGACGCCGGCCTTGGCGAGATGATCCGCAATGGCTGCAGAATCGTCGGTGAAAAGCTCAAGCCAGACTTCGGCCTGGCTCAGCATCGGCGCCTCGTCGATCCACAGACGGTTGGGGCCGAGCTCGAAGCCGATGGCCGGCGCCTTGGCGGTGAATGGCTTCAAGCCGACGACATCTCGATAGAAGGCGATCGTCGCCTCGTATTGATGCGGGGGCACTTTCATGGCGATGTTGATGCCGCCGGTCATTTTCGCGGTCATTGCGGGCTCCGTTGCGCTGTTCATCTGTTTGTCTCGTTGGCCGGCTCGCCCCTCATCTCGCCGCGGTAGTAGCCGTCGCGCAGATTGATGCCGTATTCGACATAGGCCTTCATGCAGGCCAGCATCTGCGACCAGCCCTCGCAATTGAGGTAGGATTTCTGCAGGCCGACCACGCCTTCCGGCCAGCCGGATTCAGCAATGGTCACAAGGGTGCCGCCATCGTCCAGCGGCTCGAAGTTCATCTCGATGCGTGTCTTGTAGGCGGGCTTGCATTCGGCATCGGTGGCATCCCAGCGCAGCACGATATGGCGGTCCTTGATCACCTCATCGACTTCGACGGGCACCTTGCCCCACCAGACCACCCCGGTGCCGGCCTTCAGCGGCGCGCTGGCGCCGCCGATGGTGGTGAAATAGCCACTCAGCTTTTTGGGATTGACGACGGCGTCGAAGACTTCGGCGACCGGTTTGCCGATGCGCCCGGAAACTCTGAATCCAAGAGACATATCCACAGCTCCTTCCTTGATTGGCTCGACGATATGTTATAGAAACATAACATGTCAAGCCAAACCGCAGACGATCACGTTTTCAAGGCGTTGGCGCATCCGCGCCGTCGCGAATTGCTGGATCGGCTGAAGGATGCACCGCAGACGACCGGCATGTTGTGCGAGGCGTTTCCCGACATCGATCGCTGCACCGTCATGCTGCATCTCAAGGTGCTGGAAGAAGCCGAACTGGTGGTGGCAAAGCGCCAAGGGCGAGAGCGCTGGAACCATCTCAACGCGCTGCCGATCAAGCACATCCACGACCGCTGGATCAGCCAGTATGCCGGCCATGCGCTCAGCATTATCGACCGGCTGAAGTCCGATCTGGAGGGCTGAACCGGCGCGGCTGGACGAATTGAGCCGATTTATCTATAAGCCGGCCATTCCGACAGAGAACGCCGTGCATCCATCGCGTTGCACCTTGGACGGCTCTGAAAATTTGAATTCGAGTACCCGGGAGGACGAGGTGAGACCACCTCGCTTCGGGATGCTCTAGCCGAAGACGACAGGGGTGCCATGGCCGGCCATTCACAGTTCAAGAACATCATGCACCGCAAGGGCCGGCAGGACGCGGTGCGGTCGAAAATGTTTTCCAAGCTGGCGCGCGAAATCACCGTCGCCGCCAAGAGCGGAACACCGGATCCGTCGATGAACCCGCGTTTGCGCCTGGCCATTCAGAACGCCAAGGCGGTGTCGATGCCGAAGGACAACATCCAGCGCGCCATCAACAAGGCATCGATGGGCGATGCCGAGAATTACGAAGCGGTGCGCTATGAAGGCTATGGGCCAGGCGGCGTGGCGCTGATCGTCGAGGCGCTGACCGACAACCGCAACCGCTCGGCCTCGAACGTGCGCGCCGCCTTCACCAAAGCCGGGGGTGCGCTTGGTGAAACCGGCTCGGTGTCGTTCATGTGGAACCGCGCCGGCGAGATTTACTATCCGGCCTCCGCCGGCAGCGCCGACAAGGTGATGGACGCGGCGATCGAGGCCGGCGCCGATGACGTCGAGTCCGACGAGGAAGGCCACACCATCTACTGTGCGTTCGAGAGTATGGGCGAAGTGTCTAAGGCGCTGGAAGCCTCGCTTGGCGAGGCCGAATCGGTGAAGCCGATCTGGCAGCCGCAGAACAATGTCCCGGTCGACGAAGAGCGGGCGCAATCGCTGATGAAACTGGTGGCAACGCTCGAGGACGATGACGACGTGCAGAGCGTCTACGCCAATTTCGAGGTCGACGACGAGACCATGGCCAAGCTCAGCGCGGCATGAGTTTCTGACCGTCACACGGAAGTGTAGGCGAACGCCGTAGCCAGGGACTCCCCACCCAACGTATAGATCAGTCAGTGATCGACGGGAGGGGAGATGACCGACGAAGGGATTCCACTTGCCGCTGCGATGGCTTGGCCTCGCCGCGGTGGCTTCTGGCGTCGGTTCCTTGCTTCGTTTATCGACTACCTTGTCGTGCTGATACCTCTCTATTTTGTGGTGGCTGGCTTGTTCGCGCTGACCGACGGTGGGGTGAAAGGTCACTTCTGGCTCTTCCTAAGAATATGCAGCTCGGCCAAGGTGCACGGCGGTCCGTCGCTTGGACGGTACGATTGGCAGGTGTGCAAGTCTTCTCTCTTCGGCTTTCCAGTAGCCGATTGGGCAGTTGGTACCGCGAAGGAAACCCAGTCTGCGAAGCCCGAGACAGTTTCAATCGATCTTAATTCGAAGGGGAATTTTCGACCTACGGCGTTGGATCTAGGTTTCCTCCAAGTACCCGCTCTGGCGATCTATCTTCTTCTTATGGAGATGGCCTCGGGCCGATCAGTCGGTAAGCGGGCTTTGGTGCTCGTCGTTTATGACGAGAATGACTGGCAGAGAAGAGGCTTGCCCTTGCGAAAGGCGTTTCGTCGACAGGTGATCAAGTTTCTCGGCACTTTCCCCGTCGTACTGACGGGGGCCTGGTTTGCCTTTCAGACCTGGGGGAGCTTTCCGCGACCTGCGCCGAGCAATGCTTGGTTGGAATTCGTGCCCGCCTTGGTCGCGATCGGCTTGTCTTTGGTCTGGCCGGTCTGGATCGGAATAACGATAGCGTTGGGCAATGAGCCGATCCATGATCGGGTTGCCGGCACAACCGTTCGCACCCGCGAGACACATGAATGAGCCTCCCTGATAAACCTCGGATCGTCATCACCTATTGCACGCAGTGCCAGTGGCTGCTGCGGGCCGGCTGGATGGCGCAGGAACTGCTCTCCACCTTCGGCACGGATCTCGGTGAAGTGACGCTGGTGCCGGGCACAGGCGGCATCTTCACCGTTTCCTGCAACGATGTGCTGATCTGGGACCGCAAGCGCGACGGCGGCTTTCCCGATGCCGCCAAGCTCAAGCAGCTGGTGCGCGACGTCATCGATCCGGACCGGGATCTAGGCCATTCCGACCGCAAGGGTCACACGCAAAACGACCCCTCTTGAGGCGAGGTCCTTGCGTTTGCGAAGTGCCATTTTTCATAGCAATGCGAAGATGAAACAGGCCATCGACACGATGGCGGTGATGGTGCGGACCTGGTTCCACATCACCCATTGATTCAGATGGTTCGCCCACACGGCTGCGCCATTGGCGCTGGCCGGGTCGACGGCGGCGAGCGCATCGTTGAGCGGCACATTGAAGACCATGGTCACGATCGGGTTGCCGATCAAATAGATCACGGCGCCGGCAAGCAGCCAGTATGAGCCGGACTGGCTCCACCCCATGAGAACGGCGGCGATAAGCACCAGACAGAGCAGGCCGGTGCCGAACAGCGCCGTCATGAAGGTGGGCGTGATCACCGTGATGTTGATCGAATTCATCGCTGCGATGCCTTGGGGGACCGGCAGCCGGGCAAGCGCCGACATGATAAAGTTGGAAAAGGCGAAGAACACGCCGCCGACGACGCCCGAGCCGATGGCGGCGATGATGGTGAGGGTGGGAAGAAGCTTGCTCATCTCAGTTGCTCCAGATGCCGGTTGCAGCGGTTTCGTTTGCGTAGGCGGAAAAGTCTTTCGGCGCGCGGCCGAGCACACGCTGGACGCCGTCGGTCAGCGTCTCGTTGCGGCCGTCAAGCACTTCGGTGAACAGCTCGTTGAGCAGCCAGGCGATTTCGGGCGGCAGTTCGTATGCCGCCGTCGCGGCGGTGAATTCGTCATGCGAGATCTTGATATAGCGGATGTCGCGGCCGGTCGCCTTGGCGATCTCGGCAACCGCGTCGGCGAAGCTTAGCAGCCGCGGCCCGGTCAACTCATAGAGCTGGCCGACATGACCCGGTTCGGTCAGCGCAACCAAGGCAGCATCGGCGATGTCGTCGACATCGACGAAGGGCTCGCCAACAGGGCCGACAGGCAAAGCCACTTCGCCTTGCCGCAAGGACTCGACGAGAAAACCTTCACTGAAATTCTGCGAAAACCAAGCGCAACGCAGGATCGTCCAGTCAGCGCCCGAGGCTTTGACCATCTCTTCGGCGCGCTGGGCTTCGGTCTCGCCGCGGCCGGAGAGCAGCACCATGCGGGTGACGCCATTTGCCACCGCAAGCCTGGCGAAGGCGCCGACGGTCTCGGCGGCGCCCGGCACGGCGATGTCGGGATAGTAACTGATGTAGACGGCGCCCACGCCCTGCATGGCAGGCTCCCAGGTCGCCGGAACCTCCCAGTCGAAGCGGGGGCTGCCGGAACGCGAGCCGATGCGCACGGGAATGCCCTGTGAGGTCAGCCGCTCGGCGAGGCGACGGCCGGTCTTGCCAGTGCCACCGAGGATCAGGACTGGTTTGGTGTTAGTCATTGTGGCTTTCCTTTGTTTAGAAATGTGAGTAATACTCACATTTGCAAAACGTGATAAACCCTCGTATTTTGCGCGTCAAGTCGTTTGTTGGCAGATTTTGTCGAGGCCGGGGGCCGTCATGGAAGACACAGCAACGCCCGCATCTGAGGAGCAGGTCGCATCGCCGCGACGGGCGCCCACCCAGCAGCGCAGCCGCGAGCGGGTCGAGCGCATGCTGGCCGCAGCCTCGGCGCTGATTGCCGAGCAAGGCAGCGACGCCATGCGCATGGGCGAGGTAGCGGAACGGGCCGCGGTGTCGATCGGCTCGCTCTACCAGTTCTTTCCCGACAAGCGGGCGATCGTCTGGGCGCTGGCCGAGCGCTATACCGCCGAAAGCCAGGCCTGCATCTCCTCGGCGCTCAAGGATGTCGTCGACGCCGAGGGCCTGCGGCAGGCGTTTTCGGAGCTGGTCGATATCTACTACCAGCTGTTCCTGGCCGAGCCGGTGATGCGCGACATCTGGTCGGGCACCCAGGCTGACAAGGCGCTGCGCCAGCTCGAACTTGCCGACAGCCGGGCGAATGCCGAATTCCTGACCACGGTGCTGAAGCGGCTGCATCCCGGTGCCGATCCGGTGGCGCTGGAGACGACGGCCTTCCTCGTCTGGCAGATGGGCGAGGCTGCCGTGCGGCTGGCGATCTCGGTCGACCGGCAGGAGGGCGACAGGCTGGTCGCCGCCTACAAGCGCATGGCGCTGCGGGAATTGGTGGACGGGTAGGCTCGCACCACTCTGGGAAGGGTCGCTTCGAAGCAGCAGGGTGGAGGCGTCGGACCGCACCCGACCCTTGGGCCGACCTCCCCACAAGCGGGAGGTATCGGCGCGTTAGCTTGAAGCGACTGACTTTGGCGGCAACAAAAAACCCGCCACAAAGGCGGGTTCTTTATTCAGCGATACAGGTAAACTTTAGAGGCCGAAGCCTTCGAAGCGCTTCTTGAACTTCGACAGGCGACCGCCGCGGTCGAGCAGGGTCTGCTGGCCGCCGGTCCAGGCCGGGTGCGTGGTCGGGTCGATATCGAGGTTCATCGTATCGCCTTCCTTGCCCCAGGTCGAACGGGTCGAGTATTCGGTGCCATCGGTCATGACGACCTTGATGGTGTGGTAGTCGGGATGGATATCGGCCTTCATTGTCGTGCTTCCTGGCTTGTGGCGCTGCCGACGGCTCGTGGCCTGCGTCGATGCGCCCCTTTTTTAAAACTCGAAGCCGCAGCTATTGAAAAGCCACGGCTTCTAAAACGGTCGGCGAGCCTATACATCAGCCGGAATTGAATCACAAGGCCACGGCAGGCGCATATTGAACGCGCCCACCTGGAGCGGCCAGAGGAAACGGTCATGGCGGACATCAGCGGCGAGCAAGACGGGCGCAGGCGCTCGCTCGGGCCGCTCAGGCGCCTATATCCCTATATATTCCGCTACCGCAAACTGGTCATAGGCGCCCTCATTTCGCTCGCCATCGCCGCGGCGACGACGCTGGCGCTGCCGCTGGCCGTGCGGCGCATGATCGACCACGGTTTCAGCGCTTCCGGCACCGTCTTCATCGCCGAATATTTCGCCGCTTTGGTGGCGATGGCAGCCATTCTGGCGGCGGCATCGGCCGGACGCTACTACTTCGTCATCACGCTCGGCGAGCGGGTCGTTGCCGACATCCGCAGCGACGTGTTTTCGCATGTCACGACGCTTTCGCCGTCCTTCTTCGACACCGCCCAGTCGGGCGAGATCGTCTCGCGGCTTGCCGCCGACACCACGCAGGTGAAATCCGCCGTCGGCGCCACTGCCTCCGTGGCGCTGCGCAACGTCATCCTCGGCCTTGGCGCGGTGGCGATGATGATCGTCACCAGCCCGAAACTGTCGGGCCTGGTGATCGCGGCCATTCCGCTCATCGTGCTGCCGCTGGTCGCGTTCGGCCGTTCGGTGAGGCGCCGGTCACGGCAGGCGCAGGACACGCTGGCGCAAGCGACCGCCTATGCCAGCGAGCAAATCGGCGCGGTGCGTACGTTGCAGGCGTTCACCAACGAGACGCTGGTCACCGGGCGGTTCTCGGCCGCGGTGGAAGCCGCCTTCCAGGCGGCGCGCTCGTCGATCTTCTCCCGCTCGCTGCTCACCTTCTTTGCCATCTTCATGATCTTTTCCTCGGTCGTGGCGGTGTTGTGGTTCGGCTCGCGTGACGTGCTTGCCGGCACGATGTCGCCCGGCACGCTCGGCCAGTTCCTGCTTTACTCCGTGTTTGCCGCAGGCGCGCTGGGCGCACTGTCGGAAGTCTGGGGCGAGCTTGCCCAGGCGGCGGGTGCGGCCGAAAGGCTGACCGAGATACTCGACGAGACGCCGGCGATTCAACCTCCGGCCAATCCGCTGCCGCTGCCCGCCAAGGCGACAGGCGCGATCAGTTTCGACGACGTCTCCTTCTCCTACCCGGCAAGGCCGGACCGTGCCGCCGTCCACGGCTTGAGTTTTCAGGTCGAGCCCGGCGAGACGGTGGCGATCGTCGGCCCGTCGGGCGCCGGAAAGAGCACCGTCTTTTCGCTGATCCTGCGCTTCTACGATCCCGAAACCGGCCGCGTCGCCATTGACGGCGTCGACGTGCGCGAAGCCGATCCGGCTCAAGTGCGGGAGCGCATTGCCATCGTGCCGCAGGATGTCACCATCTTTGCGGCAAGCGCGCGCGACAATATCGGCTTTGGCCGGCCGGGCGCGACGAATGCCGAGATCGAGGCCGCCGCCAGGGACGCGCTGGCCGACGAATTCATCCTCAGGCTCGACAAGGGCTACGACAGCCAGGTCGGCGAGCGCGGCGTCACCTTGTCCGGCGGCCAACGTCAGCGCGTGGCGATCGCCCGCGCCATCCTGCGCGACGCGCCGATCCTGCTCCTCGACGAAGCCACGTCGGCGCTCGACGCCGAAAGCGAAACGCTGGTGCAGACGGCGCTGGAACGGCTGATGCAGGGCCGCACCACCATCGTCATCGCCCACCGGCTGGCGACCGTGCTGAAGGCCGACCGCATCCTGGTCATGGAGGGCGGCCGCATCGTCGAGGAAGGCACGCACCAGAGTCTGGTCGCCAAGGGCGGAATCTATGCAAGGCTGGCCAAGCTGCAGTTCGAAACCGGAGCAAGCGCCTTCAGGGGTGCCGCGGAGTAGCAACCCGCAATCAGGTGGGACCATACCGCTTGCGGAGATGCTCGGTGAAATACGCGGCGTTGAGCTTTTCCCCGGTGGCGCGCTCAAGCAGTTCGGGCGTCGACCAGCGCGATCCCTGCGACCAGATATTGTCGCGGCGCCAGTCATTGATGGCGGCGAAATTGCCCTTGGCGAGGTCGCTGTCGGCTGAAGGATGGTCGCGCGTCAGCGCAGCCCATTGCTGCGCCGCCATCATGGCGCCCAGCGTATAGGACGGGAAATAGCCGAAGGCGGCGCCTGGCCAATGCACGTCCTGCATCGGTCCGTCGGCTGGGTTGTCGATGGTCGAAAGGCCAAGATACTCCCGCATCTTGGCGTCCCAGGCTTCGGGCAGGTCGGCCGCCTGCAGCCGCCCCGAGACCAGCTCCTGCTCCAACTCGTAGCGCAGGATGACATGCAGCGGGTAGGTGACCTCGTCGGCGTCGACGCGGATCAGGCCGCGCTCGACCCGGTGCACATGCGGCAGGATGTCGTCGAGCGACCAGGCTTCGCCGAGATGCTTTTCGACCACGGGCAGCGCCCAGCGCCAGAATTCGGGGTTGCGGCCGACCTGTTTCTCGACGAACAGACTCTGGCTTTCATGCACCGCCATGCCGCGCGCCTTGCCGAGCGGCCAGTGCGCCCAGGCCTTCGGCAGGTTCTGCTCGTAGAGCGCGTGGCCGGTCTCGTGCAGCACGCCCATCAAAGCCGACAGGAAATCGGACGTTTTGTAGCGGGTGGTGATGCGAACGTCGCTCGGCACCCCGCCGCAGAAAGGATGGTGCGATACCGACAGAGAACCATGGGTGAGGTCGAAGCCGACCGAAGCCATCATGGCGAGACCAAGCTCGCGCTGTTTGTCGATCGCATAGCTGCCGGAGAGCGGCTTCAGCGGGCGCTTGGCCAGTCGCGCTTCCTGTACGGCCAGCGCTTCCGGCACGAAGCCCTTCAGGAATGTCTTCAGCTCGGTGAAGACCGGCGTGATGTCGGCGGCCCGGTTGCCAGGATCGTATTGCTCCATCAGTGCGTCGTAGGGATCGAGGCCGAGCGCGTCGGCGCGCAAAGCGGCTTCCTCGCGCACCAGCGCGATGACACCTTCGAGCGCCGGCAGGAATCCGGCCCAGTCGTTCTTGGCGCGCAGGTCGCGCCAGAGTTGCTCCGAGCGCATGCGCGCTACCGTCTGGCGCTCGACGAATTCGACCGGCAGGCAGGTCAGGTTGGTGTATTGGCGACGCAGTTCGCGGACCGCCGCCTGCTGCTCCTCGTTGAGCGCTTCAGCTTCTGCAGCGGCGAGCCAGTCGGCGATCTCCGGCGCGGTAGCCCTGATATGCAGCATGCCGGCAAGGGAAGACATCGCTTCGGCGCGCTTCTCGCCGCCGCCGACGGCCATGTGGGTCGCCTCGTCGGCGCCGAGGATGGCGAGCGCATGTTCCAGCGCTTCGAGCTTGTGGCCGAGATCATCGAGCTTCTGAAAAGACATGACAGGTTCCGCGTTTTGGACCGCGGGAAAAGATACCAACGCGCCAGGATTGGCAACCCTCAAAGGTGGCTATGCAGCTTGCGCCGGTGAGCTGGTGCGTGGAATGCTGGCTGACGGTGGAACACCGCCATGGAGGGGAGACTAAGATGATCGGCAATATCCTGGTCGGGCTGGTGGCCCTGATCCACCTCTTTATCGTCTATCTGGAGATGGTGGCGTGGGACACACCGCGCGGGCACAGGGCGTTCAACCTCAAGCCGGACTTCGCCAGCGCATCGAAGGTGCTCGCCGCCAATCAGGGGCTCTACAACGGCTTCCTTGCCGCCGGGCTGATCTGGGGCATCTATCTCGGCGCGGCGGGATTCCAGATCAAGGTGTTCTTCCTGCTTTGCATCGCCGTCGCCGGCCTCTATGGCGCGGCGACTGCCAGCCGGAAGATCCTCTATATTCAGACCGTGCCGGCGGTGCTGGCCCTCGCTGCGCTGTGGCTGGGCTGGTGACAAAAAAGACGCCCTCGGAGCCAGATCCGGGGGCGTCAGACAGTCCCTTCCTCATTCCTGGAGATATCAGAGCGGATCTCAGCCGTTCGGATAATTTCCGCCGTCGGAGCCATCACCGATCATGAAGCCGCTGCCGGTGTCGGACATCAGCCTCTGATCGACATTGTCGAGGCGGCGCAGCAGATCGTGATATTGCGCGGCCGGGATCCGGCCATGGTCCGAAGCGGCGACCCGTTCGGCGGGCTGGCCGATATGCGCAGCACGCAGATGCAGCCACTGCGCTTCCGAGGTCGAGATGCCCTTCGTCTCGCGCGCATCCGTGATGCCCTGTTCGACGCCCCGCACCTGCTCGATCAGGCCGGTCACGCGCGGACCGGTCATGTCGGTCGGGTCGCTGGCGTCGAGGGCGCCCTTGTGATGTCCGGCGGCATAGGCGCCGGCGAGTGGAACAGTGATCAGAAGTGTCGTGAGGGTTGCGGTCCTGAGAGTCTTCAAAGAGCGCATGATGTGCGTCTCCTCCTGCTATGGAAGGGGCAAGCGCTTTCGCTCCGCCTTCCGGAAGCGGGCCGTCCGGTTCCGTCGCGTCGCGATGGGAGGCATCGCCGGCGGTTCTCGGCCCTGCGCGTCAAAGTAGGAGCCCGGAAACGCGAAGTGTAATTAAAGAAAGATAATGTTTTCAGGCCTTGCCGACCTGGCGTTGCGCTCTAGAGTTGAGCCGGCAAACAATTTCGCGTGACTGAAAATCACCGTTCGGTGAGCTTCAGTTCAATGCGTCGGTTCTTGTTGCGGGCGTCTTCGGTGTCGGCGGGGTCGAGCGGCTGGAATTCGCCGAAGCCGGCCGCAACCAGCCGGTTGGCGGGCACGCCGTTCTCGATCAGGAACTTGACCACCGAGGTCGAACGCGCCGTCGACAATTCCCAATTGTCGCGATAGCGGCCGGCGCCGGACAGCGGCTTGTTGTCGGTGTGGCCGTCGACGCGCAGCACCCAGTTGATCTCGGGCGGGATTTCCTTTTGCAACTCGATGATGGCATCGGCGAGCTTCTTCATCTCGACTTTGCCGGCATCGTTGATCACTTCCGACCCGGTCGGGAACAGAACTTCCGACTGGAAGACGAAGCGGTCGCCGACGATGCGGATGTTCTCGCGGTCGGCGAGGATTTCGCGCAGGCGGCCGAAGAAGTCGGAGCGATAGCGGTTCAGCTCCTGCACGCGCTGCGCCAGCGCGACGTTGAGCCGACGGCCGAGATCGGCGATCTTGGTGTTGGAATCGCGGTCGCGCGTTTCGGACACATTGAGGGCGTCCTCGAGCGCGCCGATCTGCTTGCGCAGTGCTGCGATCTGCTGGTTCAGGATCTCGACCTGGCTCAGCGCCTGCTGGCTGATCTGGCGCTGGCTGTCGAGTTCGCCGCCGAGTTCCGCGGCGCGCTGGGTGGCGGCGTCGCCGGCGCCGGCACCTTGTGCCAGCAGCTGCTCGAGCCGGCTCTTCTCAGCTTCCGCGGCCGACAGCGACGCCTGCAGATTGGCCAGCGAATCGTCCTTGTCCTGCGCGCTCGAGCGCTCCAGCGCCAGCAACTGCGTCAGTTCGTTGATCTGCGAGTTGAGGCGCGTGAGCGCCGTATCTTTGCCGGAGAGTTCGCGTCCGAGCAGGAACTGCGCCAGCACGAAAACGGTGAGCAGGAACATGATGGCCAGCAGCAGCGTCGACAGCGCGTCGACGAAGCCCGGCCAATAGTCGATGCGGCGATCGGTGCGCCGGCCCCTGGCGAGAGCCATGCTAGTGGACCCCGGGTTTCTTCAGCGCGTCGGCGATCTTTTCCAGCGTGTTGCGCATCGCCTTCTGCTCGTCCGACTGGGCCTCGACCCAGTCGCGCATGATCTGCTGCTCGGAGCGCATGTTCTTGACCAGGCCGGAAATGCCGTCGGCGAGATTGGCCATGGCGGTGGCGACGCGCGGATTGGAGCCGCCGCCGCTTTCCTGCATGCTGCGCAGCCGTTCCGACAGGACCCGGATCTCGTCGGAGGATTCAGTCTTGGCCGGGTCGGCGACGGCGATGTCGGAGGAGAGATCGGTGACCGAGGACAGCCAGTTTTCAAGCTCGGTATAGAAGCGGGTCTGCGCGCGGCCGGCCTGCAGGTCGAGGAAGCCTAGCACCAGCGACCCGGAAAGGCCGAACAGCGAGGACGAAAAGGCCGTACCCATGCCGGCCAGCGGCGCCGACAGCCCCTGCTTCAGCGAATCGAGCACGGCGGCGGCGTCGCCGGTGCCGGGATCGAGCGATTCGATGGTTTCGCGGATCGAGCCGATGGTGTTGAGCAGGCCCCAGAAGGTGCCGAGCAGACCGAGGAACACCAGCAACCCGACGAGATAGCGCGAGGTGTCGCGGCTTTCGTCGAGGCGGGTGGCGATCGAATCCAGCATGGTGCGCATCGAAGACGTCGAGAAGGCGACCGTCGAGGAGCGGCCGATCATCGCCTTCATCGGCGCCAGCAGCACCGGCTCGGTGGTTTCGGAACCGGCGCGGAAGGAATTGACCCAGCGCACTTCGCGAAACAGTCGTCCGACCTGGGCGAAGGCAAGCAGGATGCCGACCACAAGGACGCCGACGATCAGGCCGTTGAGGCCGGGATTGCTCCCGAAAGCGGTCGAGATCTGGCGGGTGAGGATGGCGGCGATGAAGGCGACGATGACCAGGAAGATGACCATGGTCAGGAGGAAGACCTGCGGGCTCGACAGTTTGTGCGGATCGTACATCAGGACATCAGAACGCCTGCCCACGCCGAAGGATCTGAGAAAAGCCATCCGTGCCCCGTTTCCGATGCTCTATTTGCCTTGACGCAATTCCGAACGGGAAGCCGCTCATACTTCCCTGGAACCGCTCCAGTGCCGCCGATCACGTAATTCGCGACTCTAAACGGAATTGTGACCAAATTGAATGGCGCTTGGCAATATTGCCCGACTGTCGGGCCGCACCACGCCGTTCAGAGGCGGTTGACGACCAGGCAGTCGACCATGGCGGCAAGATGCAGCCCGGCGCCGGTGACGACAAAGCCGTGCCAGAGGGCATTGTGAAAGCGCAGGCGTTTCCAGGCGAAGAAGATGACGCCGCAGGAGTACACGATGCCGCCGGCGACAATCAGCGCGATCGAGGTCGTCGGCAACGTCGCCACCAGCGGCTTGACCAGGACGACGCCGCTCCAGCCGATGGCGAGATAGAAGACAATGGCCAGACGATCGAAGCGGCCGGGCAGGAACACTTTCATGGCAATGCCGGTCAAAGCAGCGGTCCAGACAAGGACAATCATCGGCAGCGCCAGCGGCGAGCCGTCGAGCTGGGCCAGAAAGGGCGTGTAGGTCGCGGCGATCAGGAGATAGATCGCCGCATGATCGAAGCGCCGCAAGATCCACTTCGCCGGCGACGTCACCGGCCACAGATTGTAGGTCAGCGAAATCGACAGCACAGTCAGCAGCGACACCACGAAGAAGGCGGCGGCGATGTATTCGCCGGGACCGGCATGGAAGGCGGCCAGCGCCAGCAACGCCGAGCCGGCGGCTATCGCCAGCACGATGCCGACCGCGTGGACGATGCCATCGGCGATCATCTCCGCACGCGAATAGTGCCAACGCCCGACAAAAGGGATTTCAATTGGCTGGTCTGGCTGCGCTTCTCGCGAGGATAGTGAAGGTATGCTCGTCATAAAAGATCCTGCGTCACCCTTATCTGGGCGGCCGCCGGGCAGTATTTCAAGCTTTGATTGCGGTTTTGCGACTGCGGCGCTTCAGCGCGCCGCGCCGGCATGCCAAGTGATCAGCGCGCCGAAAGCGGCTTCTTCACGGCCTTGAGCAGCGCGCGCTGGATGACCTCGTTGCCAGCGACGAGCGAACCCCCCTCGAGCATATCCTGGCCGCCATCCATGTCGGAGACGAAGCCACCGGCCTCGCGGATCAGCAGCAGGCCGGCGGCAATGTCCCAGGCCGACAGGCCGGTTTCCCAAAAGCCGTCCATGCGGCCTGCGGCGACATAAGCGAGATCGAGCGCGGCGGAACCCAGGCGGCGCACGCCCGAGACCTCGGCCATCACATTGCGCAACTCGACGAGGAAATTGCCGTGCTGGCCGCGGCCGAGATGCGGCACGCCGCAGCCGATGACGCAGTCGGTGAGCTTGCTGCGGCCGGCAACGCGCAGCCGGCGATCGTTCATGAAGGCGCCGCCGCCGCGCTCGGCGGTGTAGAGCTCATCCATTGCCGGATTGTAGATGACGGCGGCGACCAACTGGCCCTGTCGCTCCAGCGCGATCGAGATGGAAAAGATCGGAATGCCGTGCAGGAAATTGGTGGTGCCGTCGAGCGGGTCGACGATCCAACGGTGCTGGTCGTCGTCCCCTGCGATCATGCCGCGCTCTTCCATCAGGAAGGCATAGCCCGGCCGTGCCTTCGACAGTTCGGCAAACAGGATGTCCTCGGCCTTGCGGTCGGCTTGGCTGACATAGTCGCCCGGTCCCTTCATCGACACCTGCAGGTTCTGCACCTCGCCGAAGTCGCGCGACAGCGAGCGGCCGGCCTTCATGGCGGCCTGGACCATGACATTGAGAAGTGCGGAGCGTGCCATCGTATCTGTTCCTGCCTACGTGTCAGTCTGCGCGGCGCATGTAGGTGAGTTCGTTGGTGTCGACGACGATGCGTTCGCCGGCGCCGATGAATGGCGGCACCAGCACGCGGATGCCGTTTTCCAGGACCGCCGGCTTGTACGAGGACGCGGCCGTCTGGCCCTTCACCACCGGGTCGGCCTCGGTGATGGTCAGCGTCACCTGGTCGGGCAGCGAAATGCCGATCGGCCTATCCTCATAGAGCTGGACCGTCACCATCATGCCGTCCTGCAGGAAGGCGGCGCGGTCGCCGACGAAATCCTTCGCCAGCTCGAGCTGCTCGTAGCTCTGCGTGTCCATGAACACCAGCGCGTCGTCCTGGGCGTAGAGGAAGGAAAAATCCTTCAGATCGAGCCGGATCTGCTCGACGGTCTCGGCCGAGCGGAAGCGCTCGTTGAGCTTGGTGCCGTTGATCAGGTTCTTCAGTTCGACCTGGTTGTAGGCGCCGCCTTTGCCGGGCTTGACGGTGTTGGTCCTGACCGCCACCCAAAGGCCGCCATCGTGCTCGATGACATAGCCGGGACGGATTTCGTTGCCATTGATCTTGGCCATGATGAGATTGATCCGGGATGCTACCAACGGCTTGGCCGTTGGTATGGGGATGGTCGCTGGACAAGCGATTTCGGGCTCCCAAGACCACAAATCGGCAGGAGAGGCAAGGGATGCCAGATCGCCCGACAAGGGCCGGTAGCCTCAAACCTGGGCCGCAATGACTTTGCCGACGGCCTCGACGATGGCGTCCGCAGCCTCAGTCAGCCGGTTGAGATGAGGCGAACGAAGTGCGGCGACCTGCAAGGAAAGGTCAACATCTTCCGTATTGACGAGCATGAGGCCGTCGGGAAGTCCGCGCCTTGCAAGACGCAACGGCATCAGCCCAAGGCCGTGCCCCCGACGGACCCATTCCATCTGTAAGGCCGGGTCCTGTATCTCCGCCGCGATCTCGAAATAACGCCTTCCGCCGACCAGAACGGACGTGAGCTTCTGGCGCGCGTCGCAAGGTGCCGGACTAAGCACCCACGGCATGGGTGTCCGGCCACCGTCTTCCGGATCGGGGACGGTGGACGCAGCTATGACGCCAAGACGTTCAGTGCCAAGGGCTTCCGGACCTGGCTTATCCGGCGATCGCAGAACAATCGTCACATCGAGCTCGCCGCGTTCGAATTGATCGATCAGTTCGGCGCTCCAGCCGGTCTTGAGCCGTAGCGACACTTTCGGGAACGCCGCCGCGGCGTTGGCGATGGCCCCCGCTATGTCGCGGTCCGAGAGGCCATGGGCGAGACCCAGGCGGAACAGTCCTTCCGGCTCGGTCTTTCCGGCGAAGGATTTCAGCGCTTCTACGGAAGCGATGATATCGCGGCCGCGCGCCAGCACTTCCAGCCCCGTCGGCGTCAGTCGCGGCGGCTTTTGCCGGCGGTCGAGCAGCGTCGTGCCAAGCATGTCCTCCAGCCGCTGGATTTGCCGGGTCACAGCCGGCTGCGTCAGCGGCAGGCGCCGGGCGACCTTCTGGATCGAGCCCTCCTCGGCAAACAGGGCGAGCGTGCGCAATTCCTCAAGCATAGCTAGAACTATGTCTCGTAAGCATAATCATTGTAAACATTATGAATTTGAAATCCATCGCCTGGCAAGCAATTTTCCTTTCAAACGAAAGGACGACGACAATGAAGGCAATCGAACTGCAGAGCCCAGGCGGCATCGACAATCTCAAGATGGTCGAACGACCAATGCCGGAGCCCGGCCGTCAGGAGATGATCGTCCGCGTCAAGGCGACGGCGCTCAACTATCGCGATGTCGAGATCGCGCGCGGCAGCTATCACACGACATTCCCCTTGCCGCTGGTGCCGCTTTCCGACGGCGTCGGCGAGGTCGTCGCGCTTGGCCCCGAGGTCAGCCGCTTCAAGGTTGGCGACCGGGTCTGCGGCACGTTCTGGCAGCGATGGGTCGGCGGCAGCTTCGCCATGGCCGAACCTTCCTACCAGCGCGGCGGCCCGATCGACGGTTTGCTGAGCGAATTCGCCCGGCTGGACGAACAGGCGGCTGTCATCGCGCCGGCGCATCTCAGCGACGTAGAGGCGGCGACATTGCCTTGCGCCGCCGTCACTGCCTGGCATGCGTTGTTCACCGAGGGCAAGCTCAAGCCAGGCGAAACCGTGCTCAGCCTCGGCACCGGCGGCGTGTCGCTGTTTGCCGTGCAGTTCGCAAGGGCGGCCGGAGCGCGCGTCATTGTTACGTCGAGCAGCGATGAGAAGCTTGCCTGGGCGAAGGGGCTTGGCGCGCATGATGGCGTCAACTACCGCGACGATCCGGATTGGTCGTCGGCCGTGCTGGCGCTGACCGATGGCCGCGGCGCCGATCACATCATCGAAGTCGGTGGTCCCCAAAGTTTCGCGCAGTCGCTCAAGGCGTCGGCGCGCGGCGCCCAGATCAACGTCATCGGTTATCTCGGCGGCAGCGAAGGGGTGATCAATCCGCTCGACATCTTCCGCCGCCAGGTGAAAGCACGCGGCATACCGGTCGGCTCGCGCGAGTCCTTCGAAGCGATGAACCGGGCGCTCGCCGTCCATCGGCTGCGGCCGGTGATCGACCGGGTCTTCCCCTGGGCAGAGGCAGCACAGGCCCTTCGCCATCTCGAACACGGCTCTCCCTTCGGCAAGGTCGTGCTGGATCATACACAGTGACGTTGCGTGTCAGGGCAGGCGGTTGGCCTTCTGCAAGGCTTGCTTTGTCTGGTCGTCGGTCAGCCCTTGCAGGAAATCGTCCATCTCCGGATCGATAAGGCCGGCGCGCCGGGCGACCACATACCAGGCCCCGGCCAGGATCAGGTCGGGGTCGGTGCCGATGCCGCCCATATAGAGCTTTGCCAACCGGTTCTGGGCAGCGACATTGCCGCCTTCAGCTGCCTGCTTCATCCAGTTGAAGCCGGATTTCAGGTCGCGAACACCGCCCCGGCCCTCGATCATCCAGGCGGCAAGATCGATCTGCGCGGTGTCGTAGTTCTGCCTGGCAGCCTGTGCCAGCAAGCTGCGCGCCTTTGCATCGTCCCGCGTCTTGCCGCCGACGCCATTGGCATAGACCTGCGCCATCGCATACTGGGCGTCGGCAAGCCCTGTCGCCGCGGCACGCTCATAATAAGGCACAGCCCTGGCGATGCCGGCATCGCCAGGATCCTGCTGCACGAGCAATTGCGCGAAGTTGAACTGCGCCAGCCGGTTGCCGGCCTCGGCGGCGGCCTGCATCAGCGCATAGGCTCCCTTCTCGTCCTTCTTGACGTAGCGGCCGTCGAGCAGCATCAGCGCATACTGGAACTGCGATTCAGGAATCCCCTGCTCGGCGGCCTGCGCATACCATTTGGCGGCCTCAGCCGGGTTGAGCGGCACGCCCAGCCCGCGCGACAGAATCTCGGCCACGAGCGTTTGCGCCGCCGGGTCGCCATTCTTGGCCCGCACCAACGCCAGATTGTAGGCGGTCTTGTAAAGACCGCGCTGGAAAGCGCCATAGGCGGGGTCCGCCGGCTTGGCGCCGAAACGTTCGGGGTTGATCGCGTCGGCCGACGGCAGCGGCGCGGTTGTCGCCGGCTGCGGCAGCGGGGTGTCGATCGGCTTGTCGATATGGACGCCGGAATCCGTGGCACCGGCTTTTGGGGCACCCGCATCGGGGGCGACCGCATCCGGCACGCTGAGGGCGGGCGCGCTGGTGTCCGGCCTCGGCTGCGGCAGCGGAACGGTCTCCGCCGCGATCGCTGCCCCGCTCATCAAGGCCGCAACGAGAACCGCGAGAGGAAGTCCAGGTCGGCCCACGTCAGCCCTCGAAGCGCGGCGCGGTTTGGTCGAGCAGCGCATTGGCGGCAGCAATCGCCGCCTTCGGATCGGCGCCTTCGGCAAAGACGGCGCTGGACAGCGCCACGAACTCGGCGCCAGTGGCGGCCACCGCTTCTACCGAAGCGATGGCGGAACCGGCCATGACGATGCAAGGGATCTCAATCACGTCCGCCCACCATTGCCCGAGCGACAGGTTGCGCGGATGCGGTTCCGGCTTGTTGTCGTAGTCGAAGCGGCCGAAGAAGATGTAGTCGGGCCTGGTTTCGCCGAGTTCCAGCGCGTCGTCGCGCGTCTTGGCGCCACCGGCGCCGACCATCATCTTGCCCTGGAAGTGTTCGATGGTCTCGGCGAGCGCGTCCTTGGAAACCTCGACATGAATGCCGTCGGCCTGGACACGGCCGGCAATGCGGGTATCGCCGGCGATGATGACGGCGATGCCGGCCGCTTGCGCGGCCGGTACGATCTGTTCTGCGAAGGCCTGGAAGGCAGCCTCGTCCATGCCGTTCTCAGGCAGGATCAGGGAAGCGATATCACCGCCGTCGAAGGCAGCCGCAATGCGCTGCGCCGGAGCGTCCTTGGGTGCGATCAGCACGATGCGGCAGCGGTTGGGGGGTGTTGCGTCGTTCATGGCTTTCGATCCCGGGTTTCGCCTATGCCGGGCGAAGATGGTTGCATTGCGGCATAGAACAAAGCGCCCGCCTTGAACAGGCGGGCGGGGATCGATGAGATGGCTTTGGTTTACGATAGCCCGCAAGAAGACGCTCTGCCGCTCATTTGACGGCTTGCGGGCTTTCGACCGTTGGTTTGGCTTTCCACAAAGTCCAGCCGAGGTTCATGCCGGCGGCGGCGACCAGGATCGCGGCGGCGCCGACGAGCTGGGCCGGATGCAGCCGGTGGCCGAAAGCCATGACATCGACCAGGATCGCCACGACAGGATAGATGAAGGACAGCGACCCCTGCAGATGCGTCGGCAGTTTCTGGATGGCGGCGTACATCAATATGTACACCAGGCCCGTGTGAACGACGCCAAGCGTGGCCAGCATGGCCCAGCTCCAGGCATCTGCGGGCAAATGCGAGAGGTTGGCGAAGGGCGCCAGCATGACGACGCCGACGCAGACCTGGATCAGCGCGATCAGATGCGGCGGGGTGCCCTTGAGCTTCTTGGCGACGATTGCCGCGACAGCCCAGAAGAAGGCCGCTCCGAGCGCCATGACGATGCCGATGACATAATCTGTGCCGGTTATGCCGGAACCGACACCCGCATCGGGCCCTGTCTGCACGATCAGCAGCATGCCGGCGAAGGCGATGCCGAGCCAGGTCAGCTTGGCCAGGGTCAGCCGCTCGCCGAAGAACAGCGCGCCGAAGCCGACCAGCATGAAGGGCTGCGTGTTGTAGACCGCCGTGGCAATCGAGATCGAGGCGCGGGAGAAGGCGCTGAACAGCAACAGCCAGTTGATGACAATGGCCGCGCCGCCAAGAGCGGCGATGGCAACAATGCGCAGCGTCAGCCTGCCGCGCAGCAACCCGAGTGCCGCGCAGGTGATCAGCAGCGCCACCGCGCCGAAGGCGCAGCGCCAGAACACCACGTCCATAACGGGCTGGCCCGACATGACGACAAACCAGCCGATCGTGCCGACGATCGTCATCGCCGCCGTCATCTCGATCGTGCCGCGTACCGTGTTGTCCATGACAATACCTCTATCTGTTGAGGCCATAATCTCATGCCGCCTTGAGGGTTTATATGCCCTATGAAAGGTGATAAGGGCACAACACCTTATTTAATAAGGCGCGCGCTGCCCTTTTGCGAGGAGATGAAAATGCTGGACGAGTTGGACAGAAAGCTTCTCGACATCCTGATCCTGGATTCGCGGACTTCGTTGAAGGATCTGGCGCAGCAGGTCGGGCTGTCGTCGCCGAGCGTCTCGGAACGGCTGCGGCGGCTCGAGGAACGCGGCGTCATCCGCGCCTTCACCATCGAGATCGACCCGGAGGCGCTGGGGTTTCCGCTGCAGGCGATCGTGCGGGTGCGGCCACTGCCGGGCAAGCTGCACATCGTGCAGAAGCTGATTGAGGAGATCCCGGAATTCGGCGAATGCGACAAGGTCACCGGCGACGACTGTTTCGTGGCCCGGCTCTACGTGCGCTCCATCGGCGAGCTCGACAAGCTTCTCGACCGCATCGCCGACAAGGCGGAGACCAGCACCGCCATCATCAAGGCGCAGCCGATCCGGCGCCGTCCGCCGCCACTGAATTAAGCTCCAGCTTGTAGCCGATGTGGCTGGCCTTGAAGCCGAGCCGGTCATAGAAGCGATGCGCGTCCTGGCGGCTCTTGTTGGTGGTCAGCTGGACAATCTTGCAGCCGCGTTCACGGCACTGTTCGACCGCCCATTCCAGCAGACGCTGTCCCAGCCGTTCGCCGCGGCGGTCCGCGGCGACGCGCACAGCCTCGATCTGGCCGCGCAAGGCGCCCTGCAGCGACAGCCCGGCGAGATAGCTGATCTGCAACGTGCCGATGACGCGGCCGCTATCCGTCATCACGGCAAGAAACTGGTTGGGGTCGGCGTCGATGGCGGCAAAGGCGTCGCGATAGGCCTTGGCGAGTGGCTCGGTCGCATCCTCGCGGCTGCGGCCAAGCGGATCGTCGGCGAGCATGGCTACGATGGCAGGCAGGTCGGCCGCTTCGGCGCGGCGGATGTGGGGTTCGCTCATTGTCAAAAACCTGGGGTCAAAAACCTGGGGTCAAAACCTGGGGCCAAAACCTGGGGTCAAAACCTGATGTGCATCGGACGGCGCCCTTATGCATCGGCGGCGATCTTGCCGTAAATCCGGAACCGTCGCTTTACGCACAGTTGATCGACACGGCCGGCATTTTCCCGGTCGCGGCGCAAGGGTTTCTGGGCTATTGCAGGGCAACCGTCTTCCCTCCAGCATTTCCAGTTCATGTCAGGTCTGCTCGCCGATCCGTGGTTTTATGCCGCCGCCATTCCGGCGGTGATACTTGTCGGGCTGTCGAAAGGCGGCTTCGGCGGCGCTGTCGGCTTCGTTGGCGTGCCTTTGATGGCGCTGGCCATGCCGCCGGTGCAGGCGGCGGCCATCCTGCTGCCGATCCTGTGCCTGATGGACATCGTTTCGGTGTGGACGTGGTGGGGCGTCTACGACAGAAAGATGCTGGTCGACATGATGCCGGGCGCGGTGATCGGCATTGGGCTCGGCTGGCTGACGGCAGCGCTCGTAACCGAAGAGATGGTGCGGCTGATCGTCGGCGCTGTCGCGCTGATCTTCGTGCTGCGCTGGCTCTATCTCCAGTTCCGCCACGGTTCCGACCATGCGGCGGCGCCCAACCGCATCGCCGCCGCCTTCTGGGGCACCGTCGCCGGCTTCACCAGCTTCGTCGCCCATGTCGGCGGGCCCCCCTTCCAGGTCTATGCGCTGCCGATCCGGCTCGATCCGAAGGTGCTGTCGGGGACATCGGCGATCTTCTTTGCCGCCACCAACGCGCTGAAGCTGATCCCCTACTTCGCGCTTGGCCAGTTCGACACCGCCAACCTGACGGCGTCGGCCGTGCTGATGCCGCTGGCGCCGCTGGCCACCATCGCCGGCGCCTGGCTGGTGCGGCGCATGCGGCCGGAGATTTTTTATCCCTTCACCTACGCGACCGTGGCCGTGGTCGCGGTCAAGCTGCTTTGGGACGGGATCGCCGGCCTGCTCTAAATCCCGCTCAGGCGGCTGCCGGTTTGGTTCGCGGGGCGCTCGCAAAGGTCAGCGATGCACCACCAACGACCACGACCGCCATGGCGCCGAGAGTGGCGATGTCGTGCGCGGTCGGCTTCAGCACCATGTCGGCGACGACGACGATCATGATGACGAAATCGAACTTGACGATCCGTATCATGCGGCGCCCAAACGCTATGGCAGCCGGGGTCATGCCGTCCGCGGCAAGCATTGTGGCAAGCTTTTCGAACGAAGGCTTCAGCACGAGGATACCGGTCAGAAACGCGGCGGCGTAGCCGCAAAGGCCGATGACGACCCAAAGGTCGGAGAAGCCGGTCCATAGCGAAGTCAGCACCAGACCAGAAGCCAGGGTCGCGATAGACGCCGGCACGAACAGACGCAAGCCGAGTTTGTCCGTCGTTCTCAGCATGACCATCAGCGTCTCGTCGTCGCCGTCGCGATCGGCGAGTATCGAAACCAGCAGCATGGCGAAACCGCCGCCGAGCCAGAGGATCGCTGCCATGACATGCAGGAATTTGAAGAGAGAATACCAGTCCATTGCCGCTCCTTGTGCATCGTTCCGGGGGTAAACGCTGCTATCGCGCGTCTGCTTCCGAAGGAGGGCGGATTATCTCCGTACATGTATCCAGAAGATGCCGCGTGGGTGCCGGCTTGTTGCGGTGGCGCCGTCGCCGGATTTTACCGCCAGCCCGCACAATACCCGGCATTTGCCGGATAGACGCCGTGTCGGCATTGGCTGGTTTCGCGGCATGATCCTGAAACCTGCGGGGACTAAGCCGCTCGCGACCGACGCTCCATTTTGGCCGCGCGCGGTCGGACCAAGTCTGCAACAACCAACGAGGGTATCCCATGCAAGGCGTAGCACGAAATTTCTTCACCCTGGCCGTCATCTATTCCCTGTGCGGCATGGCGCTCGGCCTGCATATGGCGATCTCCAATGACCATGGGCAGATGCCGACCCACGCGCACACCATGGTGGCGGGCTGGCTGATGTCGGCGGTGTTTGCCTTCTTCTACCACCTGTTTCCAGCGGTCGGGCAAAAGACGATTGCCGTCGTGCATTTCTGGCTGACGGCAATCTGCGGCATCGCACTGATGATTGGGCTTTACTTTGAACTTGCCGGCCATCCGGAGATCGAGCCGGTGCTGGCTTCCTCCTCGATGGGGTTTTATGCGGCAATGCTGCTGTTCGCCTTCATTTCCTTGCCGGCTGTGTGGAAGAAGGCATGAACAAGCCGACGATCAGGCTTAGGGCACCGTTGTGCTGATACGGCACAGAAGGGCAGCGGTCGATCAAGAAATATCGGCGCCGTTAAGGGTTCATTAAGCTTTACAGGTGTTTACTATGTCCATCCAGTGATCTGGATTCTTACCGAGTGGTTGGAGCCACTTCGTTTGACGCCTCCCTGTTAAACTCCTGAGAGCCGCCTTATCCGCGGCTCTTTTTTTGTCTGCTTTTGGTCCGCTTGGCGCCCCTGCGCAGGCGTTAACCGTTTGTTAAACATGTGCTTGCCTTCGCCGGCGGCGAAGCGCATTTTCAAGCTTCAGTCATCTAGGGTGCCGGCGTGACGGCGAGAAGCCGAATCAGCCGACGGGGCAGTGCAGGGGCGTATCGATGAACGAGCCTTCGAAGGGCATCGCGAAAACCATCAAGCTGGCGGAACGCCGGGTTTTCTCCCAATCCTTCAAACCGCTCTACCAGGAAGGCATGGGCCTGGTCGAACAGGCAGCCGAGTATCTTGACGGCAAGGGCCGGGCCGAGGCCAAGAAGCTGTCCAGGCTGGCGGCGACGCTCTATGCGGCCGAATCGATGCGGCTGACCACAAGGTTGATGCAAGTCGCCTCCTGGCTGCTTTTGCAGCGGGCGGCAAATTCCGGCGAGATGACCCGCGACCAGGTCGCTTCGGAAAAATCCAAGGTGCGTCTCGACACCGCCTCGGCGCATGACGAAGCGGTCGGCTGGGGCGAACTGCCGAAGGATTTCCTCGACCTCGTCACCCGCTCGCTGCGCCTGCAGGCGCTGGTGCGCCGCATGGACGAAGAGATCTATGGCGGCGCGTTTGCCGAGACGCCTGCCGCCGCCCGCCGCGCCAATCCGGTTTCCGACCAGATCACGCTGCTGAACACGGCTTTCGCTCGAGGTTAAACGCCTCCGTTTCCGGTTTGTTCACATTTCGCTGACATCGCTGTGCGCCGGAGGTAGACTTCGCGCATGAGGGAAGCGATTCGCATTATCGGTATCGATCCGGGGCTGAGGCGCACCGGCTGGGGCATCGTCGAGAGCCTCGGCAACTCGCTGCGCTTTATCAGCTCCGGCACTGTACGCTCCGACGACAAGGCGGCGCTGGCGACACGGCTCTGCCAATTGCATGACGGGCTGGCCGAGATCCTGCATGCGGCCATGCCCCAGGAAGCGGCCGTCGAGCAAACCTTCGTCAACAAGGATGCGGTGGCGACACTGAAGCTCGGCCAGGCGCGCGGCATAGCCATGCTGGTGCCGGCGCGCGCCGGCCTTGTTGTGGCCGAATATGCCCCCAATGCCGTCAAAAAGGCGGTGATCGGCGTTGGCCATGGCGACAAGAAGCAGATCCACATGATGGTAAAGGTGCTGTTGCCGAAAGCCGTTTTCGACACCGAACATGCCGCAGACGCGTTGGCTATCGCCATCTGCCACGCGCATCACCGGCAAAGCGTCGCCTACAGGATGGCGCTGGCATGAGGGATCACGCATGATCGGCAAATTGAAAGGCACGCTGGACGAGATCGAGGAGGATTTCTGCCTCGTCGATGTGCACGGCGTCGGCTATGTCGCCTATTGCTCGGCGCGCACGCTGGCCGCGCTGCCTTCGCCCGGCGAGGCGGTGGTGCTGTTCATCGAGACCTATGTGCGCGAGGACATGATCCGGCTCTACGGTTTCCAGTCGGTGCTTGAGCGCGAATGGTTCCGGCTCTTGATGAGCAATGTGCAAGGCGTCGGCGCCAAGGTGGCGCTGGCCATCCTGTCGACGCTGGCGCCGGCAGACCTCGCCAATGCGATCGCGCTGCGCGACATCGCCATGGTCAGCCGCGCGCCCGGCGTCGGCAAGAAGGTGGCCGAGCGCATCGTCACCGAATTGAAGAACAAGGCGCCGGCCTATGCCGGAACCGCCTCCGGCACCATCGGCCTGAAGCAGGAGCTCGGCGAAGGGGTGGCGCCGGCGCCGATTACCGACGCCGTCTCGGCGCTGGTCAATCTCGGCTATTCGCGCGACACAGCAGCCAATGCGGTCGCGGCGGCGCTGAAGACGGCCGGCGAGGACGCCGATGCCCCGAAGCTCATTCGTTTCGGGCTGAAGGAACTGGCGCGGTGAGTGATTGCTTGTCCGGTCCTTTGCCCTGTGCGAGGAAGGCCGCATGAGCCTTTCACCCCGCCTCATTGCCCCGGAAAAGCGCGGCGAGGATGCTGAGCAGACCTTGAGGCCGCAGACGCTCGCCGATTTCGTCGGCCAGGCCGCGGTGCGGGCCAATCTCAAGGTCTTCATTGAGGCCGCCAAGGGCCGCAGCGAGGCGCTTGACCACGTGCTGTTCGTCGGGCCGCCGGGACTGGGCAAGACAACGCTGGCGCAGATCATGGCGCGCGAACTCGGCGTCAATTTCCGCTCGACCTCCGGTCCGGTGATCGCCAAGGCCGGCGATCTCGCCGCACTTCTCACCAATCTCGAAGACCGCGATGTACTGTTCATCGACGAGATCCACCGGCTCAATCCGGCAGTCGAGGAAATCCTCTATCCGGCGATGGAGGATTTCCAGCTCGACCTGATCATCGGCGAAGGTCCGGCGGCACGCTCGGTCAAGATCGATCTTGCCCGCTTCACGCTCGTCGCCGCCACCACCAGGCTCGGCCTTTTGACCAACCCGCTGCGCGACCGTTTCGGCATTCCGGTGCGGCTCAATTTCTATTCTGTCGAGGAACTGGAGCAGATCGTGCGGCGCGGCGCCCGCATCCTGCAAATGCCGCTTGGCGACGACGGCGCGCTGGAGATCGCACGTCGCGCCCGCGGCACGCCGCGCATCGCCGGCCGGCTGCTGCGCCGGGTGCGCGACTTCGCCTCCGTTGCCGGCGACGGTCACGTCGACAAGCAGGTTGCCGACGAAGCCCTGACGCGGCTGGAGGTCGACGCGCTCGGCCTCGACGCGCTCGACCGCCGCTATCTCTCGATGATCGCGCGCAATTTCGGTGGTGGGCCGGTCGGCATCGAAACCATCGCCGCCGGCCTGTCCGAGCCGCGCGACGCCATCGAGGACATTATCGAACCCTATTTGATCCAGCAGGGTTTCATCCAGCGCACGCCACGCGGCCGCGTGCTGACCGCCAATGCCTGGCGCCATCTCGGCCTCGACGCGCCGAAGGATCTGGCGCAGCAGCAGATCAACCTGTTCCAGGAAGAGTAACGGAGATTTGTTCTTCGGAACGGGCCGCCTGCGCAGAATCTCCTCAGGCCTGCCAGCGTGAAGGCGCATTCCTGGATTGTATCGGGCGTCGCAATGTCGGCGCGAACTGCTCCGATCAAACGTCGGAGCCAGAAAAGTGATCACCAGACGCGGGTTCCTGAAATTCGCCGGAGGTTCGTTCCTCTCGCTGGCTTCGCTCAGTGCCTATGCGGTCGGCATCGAACCGATGCTGCTGACCCATGTGAAGCGCTACCGGCTGACGCCGCCGCACTGGCCGGCAGGTCTGAAGCTGCGCGTCGTAGCACTTGCCGACATTCACGCCTGCCGTCCCTGGATGACGCCTGAGCGGATCGCTTCGCTCGTCGAGGATGCGAACGTGCTGAAGCCCGATCTGATCGTACTGCTCGGCGACTATATCTCAGGCATGTCCCTGCTGATGCACCGGGTGGAGGCCCATGAATGGGCGCCGGCCTTGTCAGGACTAAAGGCGCCGCTTGGCGTGCTGTCGATCCTCGGCAATCACGACTGGTGGCACGATCCTTTCGCGCAGAAGGCCGGAGCGGGGCCGACTGTGGCACGCAAGGCATTGGAGGAAGCCGGCATCTCGGTTCTGGAGAACGACGCCGTGCGTCTGGAAAAGAATGGATACGGCTTCTGGATCGCCGGACTCGCCGACCAGCTGGCCCTGTTACCGAACAAGGCCGCAGGCCGCGACAAATTTGAAGGCCTCGACGATCTCGACGGCACGCTGGCCAAGATCACCGACCAGGCACCCGTCATCCTGCTCGCGCATGAGCCTGACATCTTTCCGAAAGTGCCGTGGCGGGTTTCGCTGACGCTGTCGGGACACACCCATGGCGGGCAGGTCAGACTGTTCGGCTATTCGCCGGTGGTGCCGTCCAGCTTCGGCAACCGTTTCGCCTATGGCCATGTCGTCGAGAATGAAGACCGTAACCTGATTGTATCAGGCGGGCTCGGCTTCAGCATCGCGCCGGTGCGCTTTGGCATGCGGCCGGAGATCCTGCAGATCGACCTCGGTTAGGGCATGCCGGTATTCAGGTGATGCCGGCCTGCAAATGAGGTGTTCCTGCGCTTCCGGTAGTCACGGACCAAAGTCCGCTCCCTTCCGGTTCTCGGAACCCCTCGTTTCCGACTCGGCCTGACCTGAAATCTCGACATGCCCTAGGGCTAATGGAGCGAGCGGATTGCATCCATCACGGCGGGTTCGGCCTTTTCGCCGTTGAAGGCATCGACGATGCCGAAGGCGCCGCCAAAACTCCACACCGACCATGAGAAGCCATGCGCCTCGGCGCGCGCGATCATGTCCTTGACATAGGCGGCGCGGTATTTGGGCGGCATCACATAGGGGTTGCCATACTCCTGGCGGATCATGCCGAACTCGCCCAGCGTGATGTTTTCCGGCTTGATGGCGTTGGCCTTCGCCCAGGCCTCGACCTTTTCGAACGGCGCATCCATGACGCCGAGCAGCTTTTCGTCCGTGTCCATGCTGGCGGCTTGTTCATCGAGATAGGCGAGCAGGCCGTTCCGTCTGGTCCATGGCGCCTCGGCTTTTATCTTGGCGCGGATCGCATCCAGCGTCGCATCGAGCTCGGCGCGCGGCACCGCGGTCAGCGGATAGGGCAGCCCGGTAACATAAAGAATGAAATCGCCGGCCCAGGTCGCGCCCTGATGCGTCAGCAGGAACGGGTCGTAGGAGTGGAAGGTCCAGATGAGGTTGTCGTCGGGGATGGTCTTCGGATCGATCTTGACCAGCGAAGCCGCATTGGAATAACAGGCGCCGGTCAGGATCAGCGTCAGCCTGGTGGCCGAGGCGCGCGCGGCCGCGAACAGCTTTTGCTGACGCTCCGGCCACAGGCTGGTGCCATCGCTGTCGCAGTCGACGATAGGCTCGTTCATCGGCTCGAAAGCGACCTGCGCCGGGTCCTCAGTGGCAAGCGTGCGCGCCATTTTGCGGACGACCTCGACATAGGCGTCGAAGGTTGCGGGATCGTCCATCACCTGGCCCATGCCGATCTCGCGGCCGCCGCCGGCCGGGATCAGGTGCATGTCGACGATCACTTTCAGACCGGCCCGGTTGATCATGCGCGCCGAGTCCCGCACGCTGGCATAAAGGTCGTCACGCAGCGCCAGTGTCTGATCCGACATAAACGGCGAGGGATCGACCGGCATGCGCAGAAAGTCGAAACCGGCGGCCTTCAGCGCCTTGAGGTCATCCTCGTTGAGGAACTTGCGCCATTCCGGATAGGGCAGGATGGCTTGTCGGTCGTTCCATTTGTCTTCCCCGACCCAGGTCGTCCACTGGTCGAGGTTGAGGCCGCGCTTCATCGAAAAGCTCGCGGCCTGACCGGGAAGCGCAGACGCCGCCAGCACCAGCAGCGCTGCCATCACGGTCTTGATCATCGCCGTCAACAGTGCCATCCGGTTTGCTGCGCTGGTGATTTTGGCAAGACAGGTGCCCCGCCGGGGGCAAAAAGGAAAGCGCGATGGACGATCATGGTGAATTGGCGGCGCTTGCCGGCGGGCTTTCCGGAGCCTTGACGGAATTCGGCCATCGGCTGATGGCGCGAGTTTATTATGCCGACACCGATTTTTCCGGCGTCGTCTACCACGCGCGCTATCTCGAATTCTTCGAGCGCGGCCGCTCGGACTATCTCAGGCTGGCGGGCGTCCACCACACAGAACTTCACGAAGGCAAGCACGGCGAACGGATCGTCTGGGTGGTGCGGCGGATGGAGATAGATTTCCGCTCGCCTGCCCGCATGGACGATATCCTGACCATCGACACATCAACGCAGGATATTTCCGGCGCCCGCATCGTCATGGCGCAGCAATTGAAACGCGGGACAGAGGTTCTGGTCGAAGCAAAGGTCGAGGCGGCGATCATCGGCGAGAACGGCCGGCCGAAGCGCTTTCCGAAAGAATGGATCGCGGCCTTTCTACCAGGAGCAAGCTGATATCCAGGCCTGCCGGCCGGCAACGAGCGGCCAATCGGCAGCGCATTCGATTGTGGATGGATGGCCCGCGTCGTGCCTTGGCGCGGCAATGCGCCGCGCCATATTTCCTAACCCATCCTTAACCATAACGGTTCATGAAGAGATCGGTGAAGATTGGAAGAATCCGCGCGCCTTCCTTTCACCAATATTTGCCCTGAAAAGGCCGCCAACGGTGCATTTTGGGGTTAATCCGGAAGCCAAGCGCGAACGGACCACAAGGATGCCCATGGGCCAGCCGCCAGCGATGCCCGGAAAATCTTAAGGACTGAAGCATGGAAACTACCGCACTCGCCGATCCGGCAGCGCAATTGTCGATTTGGGCGCTGTTCACACAGGCCAGCTGGGTGGTCAAGCTGGTCATGATCGGTCTGCTCTGCGCCTCGGTCTGGACCTGGGCGATCATCGTCGACAAGCTGGTCAGCTATGCCCGCATGCGTCTGTCGCTCAATCGCTTCGAACAGGTGTTCTGGTCGGGGCAGTCGCTGGAAGAGCTCTATCGCACGCTTGCCGACCGCAAGACCACGGGCATGGGTGCGATCTTCGTTGCGGCCATGCGCGAATGGAAGAAGAGCTTCGAGAAGGGGGCCAAATCGCCGCTCGGCCTGCAGACCCGCATCGACAAGGCGATGGACCTGGCGTTGACGCGCGAGATGGAGAAGCTGGAGGGCCGTCTCGGCTTTCTCGCCACCACTGGTTCGGCCGCACCCTTCATCGGCCTGTTCGGCACCGTCATCGGCATCATGACCTCGTTCCAGGCGATTGCCGGTTCGAAGAACACCAGTCTCGCGGTTGTTGCACCCGGCATTGCCGAAGCGCTGCTGGCGACGGCCATCGGTCTTCTCGCCGCCATACCGGCGGTTATCGCCTACAACAAGCTGTCATCCGACGCGAACAAGATCGCGGTGCGGATGGAAGGGTTCTCGGACGAGTTCTCCGCCATACTCTCGCGCCAAATCGATGAAAAAGTAGCGCCTAAGGGCTGAGGTAAGAAGATGGGTATGTCGGTTGGCATGGCAGGACGCGGCGGGCGCGGACACAGGCGGCGCGGCCGCCACCATGCATTGATGTCGGAAATCAACGTCACGCCGATGGTCGACGTGATGCTGGTGCTCTTGATTATCTTCATGGTCGCCGCACCTATGTTGACGGTCGGAGTGCCGGTCGACCTGCCGGAGACGAAGGCCAAGGCTATGAACGCCGACACCCAGCCGATCACCGTTTCGATCGACGCGGCCGGCAAGATTTTCCTGCAGGAGACCGAAATCCCAAGGGAAGAGCTGGTCGCCAAACTGCAGGCGATTTCCAAGACCGGCTACGAAGAGCGCATCTTCATCCGCGGCGACAAGGCGACCAACTATGGCGCCGCGATGGAGGTCATGGCCCTCATCCAGGCCGCCGGCTACAAGAATATCGGCCTGATTTCACTGCAGCAACAGGATCAGTAGACGCACGATGAAGACCGGCCTCACCACATCGGTGATACTGCATACGGTGGCACTGGCTTTCGGCCTGTTCACCCTGTCGGCGCCGGCCGCGCTGCCGTCTACGGATGTCGAGTCGATAGCGGTCGACATCGTTCCCATGGAAGCCATTGCGCAGACGCTGCAGGGCGACAAGAAGGCGGTGATGCATGAAAAGCCGGCGCCGATGCCGACCAAGCGTCCCGACATCGTGCCAGATGCACAGAAAATCGGCGAGAACAGCGTTGATACCGACAAGCCGGTGACGGACGATCCCAAGCCGAAGCCGGTGGAGAAAACAGCGACGGCTGCTCCGGCGCCGACGCCGACCGAAAAGCCGAAGACCGAGGACACGCCGAAGCCAAAGGAAGCGCCGAAGCCGACACCTGCGACGGAGGTGGCGCCGGAGCCGCAGCCGAAGGAAGAGGTCAAGCCCGAGCCGGTGAAGCAGGTTGAACCGAAGCCGACCCCGGTGAAGGAGCCTGCACCAACACCGCAGCCGGACACGACCGCCGCCATAGAGCCGAAGCCACGCGTGAAGCCCGACGCGGTCGCCGAAGCCATATCGGATCAGCAGCCTCTGGAAGAAGCGCAGCTTCCGACTTCCGCTCCTGCTCCCGAAGCACGGCCGAAGCCGCAGCCGGCGCAGGCCGAAAGCGCCAAGGCACCGGACCGCAAGGACGCTGACAAGCCAGTCAAGGAAGCCTCGTCGAAGCCGAAGTTGGATGACAAGCAGTTCAATGAGGCTGACATCAAGGCTTTGCTCGACAAGCAGAAGCCATCCGGCGGCGGCGCCAAGCGCTCGACCCAGCAGGCATCGCTAGGCGGCGACAAGGATCAAGGCCAGAAGCTGTCGAAGTCCGAGCAAGGGGCATTGGAAGAACAACTCGGTGGCTGCTGGACCCTCCCGGTTGGGCTTGAGGGTTCTGAGGATTTCACCGTGGTGATCCGTTTCAGCCTGGATGCCTCCGGCAAGCTGGAGGGCCGTCCGACCGTCGAGAAGTCCAGCGGCAACCCCCAGTTCGACAGCAGCGCGGTTCGCGCTGTGCAGAAATGCGATGTCGCCGGCCTGCAGGTGCCCGCCGGAAAGCATGACATTTGGTCCGACGTTCGCGTCAACTTCGATCCCAGAGCGATGCTTGGCCTGTAGCCTGAGCACCCAGAAATCAGCAAGAGAAGCGAGAAGACATGAAATCCATCCTCAAGCCGCTCCTGATGGTCGCCGCGATGGCGATGGGCATGAACGCCGTCGTCACCTTGCCTGCTCGAGCAACCCTCGAGCTCAACGTCAACAAAGGCAATGTCGAACCGATGCCGATCGCCATCCCAGATTTCCAGGGAGGGCTCGGCGCGCAGATTTCCGAGATCGTCACCGCCGACCTGAAGCGCTCCGGTCTCTTCGCACCGATAGACAAGAACGCCTTCATCGAGAAGATCGCCAATCCGGATGCGCAGCCCCGTTTCGACGACTGGAAGGTGATCAATGCGCAGGCGCTGGTCACCGGCAGCGTGAGCAAGGAGGCGGACGGCCGAATCCGCGCCCAGTACCGACTATGGGATATTTTTGGCAACCAGCAGATAGCCGGGGAGCAGTTTTTCGCCAACGACGCAAATCAACGCCGTGTCGCCCACATCATCGCCGATGCGATCTATGAGAAGCTCACCGGCGAGAAGGGCTATTTCGACACACGCGTCGTCTTCATCGACGAATCCGGCGCCAAGAATGCGCGTAAGAAGCGGCTCGCCATCATGGACCAGGACGGCGCCAATGTGCGCTATCTCTCCGATGGCCGCTCGATCGTGCTGACGCCGCGTTTCTCGCCGAATCGGCAGGAAATCACTTACATGTCGTATGAAAGCGGCCAGCCGCGGGTCTATCTGCTGCAGATCGAGACCGGACAGCGCGAACTGGTCGGCAACTTTCCCGGCATGACCTTTGCGCCGCGCTTCTCGCCCGACGGCCAGAAGGTGATCATGAGCCTGCTGCGCGATGACGGCAATTCCAACATCTTCGCCATGGACCTGCGAAGCCGCTCGACCACCCGGCTGACCAACTCGACCGCCATCGACACCTCGCCCTCTTATTCGCCCGACGGCAGCAAGGTGGTATTCACTTCCGATCGTGGCGGCCGTGCGCAGATTTATGTGATGGGCGCCGACGGCTCGGGCCAGACCCGCATTTCGTTCGGCGACGGCGTCTATTCGACGCCGGTGTGGTCGCCGCGCGGCGACCTCGTCGCCTTCACCAAGCAGACCGGCGGCGAATTCCAGATCGGGGTCATGAAGACCGACGGTTCGGGCGAGCGCATCCTCTCCTCGGGCTTCCAGCAGGAGGGACCGACCTGGGCGCCCAACGGCCGCGTGCTGATGTTCTTCCGCGACTCCGCCGGCGGCCCAAAACTGGTTTCCGTCGATCTCACCGGCCGCAACGAACAGTCGATCCCGACCGCGAATTTTGCTTCCGACCCGGCGTGGTCGCCGCTGCTGGAGTAACTAAGTTTCGGCCTGGCCCGCTCGCTTCGTTGCAACTCGGCAACACTACCTTAAAAGCCCCGTTTTGGGGCTTTTTTCACGCCAAAGTCGCGTTTTGGCCGCATTTCCGCCTACGGTCCGCGACCATTGTGGCATCAGGTCATTTTGGCTGGGACGGCGGCTGAAACCAAATTTTAACCGTGTTTCTTGAATGCCGGTTAACCCAAACGTGGTTACTGGGTGATCAACGAAGTCACTCGAATACGAAGGAGAGGCGGCATGGGCCGTATCGCAGCACTTACCAGAAACCCGGCGATGATCGCCCTGATCGCGATGCTCGCCGTCACCGGTTGCGCCTCGAAGAAAACCCCGAACAACGCTGCCGATCTCGGTCTCAATGGCGCGGGTGCGGCAACGCCGGGCTCGGCGCAGGACTTCACCGTCAACATTGGCGACCGCATCTTCTTCGACACGGACTCGACCGCGATCCGCGCCGATGCGCAGACGACGCTGTCGCGCCAGGCGCAGTGGCTCAACCAGTACAAGCAGTACGCCATCGTCGTCGAAGGCCATGCCGACGAACGCGGCACGCGTGAATACAATCTGGCTCTCGGCGCCCGCCGCGCCGCCGCCACCCGCGACTTCCTGGTCGCCAGGGGCGTTTCGGCGAGCCGCCTGAAGACCATTTCCTACGGCAAGGAACGTCCGGTCGCGGTCTGCGACGACATCTCCTGCTGGTCGCAGAATTGCCGCGCCGTCACCACGCTCTCCGGCGCCGGCTCCTGATGAGTAAGACGGCGGCCTTAGTCGCATAATTGCAACACTTCCATGCGAAAGGCGGCCTTGTGGCCGCCTTTTTCAGTTTCGGTCCCGGAAACAAACCCGGAAACAAAATTTGGCCGAAGTCTCGCCTCCTGCTAAGAGCCGAGGGCGTCGTGCCGGTCCCACTGTGATCGGAAGGCGCGAACAGGCTCACGATATTCACGGCGAGAGGCACATGCATTTCAGATCGGTCTTGAGCGGCACGCTTGCGCTGCTGCTCGTATCAGGCTTCGCGGCTTCTGCGAGCGGCACCGGACAACCCGCGGATAGCGGCTTTTCCTTCCATCTGCCGACGCTCGGCATTTTCGGCAAGAAGGAGAAGCCGGAGCAGCAACAGATCGCGCAGCAGCAGGACGGCACCGCCGCCGCGGGGCTGGAAGATCAGCTCCGGCAGATGAACGGCAAGCTCGAGGAACTCAACTTCCAGATCCTGCAGATGCAGGAGCAGATGCGCAAGCAGCAGGAAGACAACGAGTTCCGCTTCCAGCAGTTGGAAGGCGGCTCCAGCGGGCAGCCGCCGGCCCAGAAGAAATCGGAGGCCGCGCCGCAGGACGGTGGCGCGGGCACCGGCGTCGCCGAGGCCCCGGCAGACCAGGCGCCGGCCGATGCCGGCGCGCAGCCGGATGGCGGCCAGAGCGTCGGCGAGGTCATCGTCGAATTGCAGACCGGCGATCCCGGCAAGGTGATCAACGGCACGCCGCCCAAGACCTTCGGCACCATCACCGTCGACAAGAACGGCAATGTAATCGACGCCGGCGGCAACACGCAGGCAACCGCGCCGGCGGAAGGTGCGGCTCCCGCCGCCGAGGCGCCGGCTACCGGGGCTAAGACCGGCAAGTCCGACGGCACGGTGGTGGCGGCGCTGCCTGCCACCAACAACCCGGAAGAGATCTACCGCAACTCCTACCAGTTCATCCTGTCGGGCGACTACAGCACCGCCGAGCAGGGTTTTCGCGACCATATCGCCCGGTTCCCGAAGGACGCCAAGGCGGCGGACGCGCATTACTGGCTTGGCGAATCGCTGCTTGGCCAGCAGAAGTATCATGACGCTGCCGAGGTTTTCCTCTCCGCCAGCAAGGACTATCCGAAGGCCAAGAAGGCGCCTGACATGCTCCTGAAGCTTGGCGTGTCGCTGGTCGGCCTCAAGCAGAAGGATGTCGCCTGCGCCACCTTCGGCGAGATCGGCAAGCGCTATCCCGATATTTCGGCCGCGCTCAAGGAACG
Organism: Mesorhizobium sp. P170090; assembly: GCF_057786115.1. NCBI lineage: Bacteria > Pseudomonadati > Pseudomonadota > Alphaproteobacteria > Hyphomicrobiales > Phyllobacteriaceae > Mesorhizobium > Mesorhizobium sp. P170090. Next base: position 338,202 of record NZ_JBYNWH010000001.1, on the reverse strand, counting down.
CGTCAAGCAGGAGAGGGCGCTGGCGGCGTGCTAGTCTTTGCCGTGTCGTCCCTGAACCGGGACCACTTTTGCGCGACATGCATTGATGCTCGATACCGAGCCTGACCTTTCGAATTTTTCGCAGATCGACTTTACCAACGGCGCGCTTGCGGCCGTGTCCGGCGGCAGCGACTCGACCGCCCTCCTTCTTCTCCTCAAGGCTCACCTCGACCGCAGCGCCCCAACAGCCCGGCTGCTGGCGGTGACGATCGACCACGGCCTGCGTCCGGAAGCAGCAGTCGAAGCGCACAGCGTGGCAAAGCTTTGTGCCGAGCGCGGCATCACGCACCGGACGCTCAACTGGTCCGGCGCCAAGCCGTCGGCCGGCCTGCCCGCGGCGGCGCGCGAGGCGCGCTACCGGTTGCTGGCCGAGGCAGCGCAGGCGCAAGGCATTGGTGTGATCGTGACCGGCCACACCGCCGACGACCAGGCCGAGACCGTCCTGATGCGAGCCGCGCGGAATGATGGGCGAGAGTTCGGTGAAACGGCAGGCCGAGGTCTCGCCGGCATGGCGCCGGCCACTCTCTATGACTGGCGGACCTGGATCGCGCGGCCGCTGCTCGGCGCGCGGCGCGCGGCGTTGCGCGCCTTCCTGCAGCGCGAACATGTCGGCTGGGTCGAGGATCCGACCAACATCGACACGAATTTCGAACGCCCGCGCATCCGGGCCGTGCTCGGCGAAGACCGGAGCGGGCAGCGTTTTGCCGAAGCGATCGGCCTGGCCAGGCGGGCCGCCGGCGAGCGCGAACAACTCGGTCGCCGCGCCGCCGCCCTGATCGATGAATTTGCCAGCCGGCCGGCGAGGGGTCTCATCCGTCTCGATCCCGGTCTTGCCGAAGCTGACGACACGCGAGCCGCGGTCTATGCGCTGCGTGTCCTGCTGGCGGCGACGGGCGGCACCGCCTTGTTGCCGGACCAGGCGCGCGGCGAAGCGCTGTTCGAGCAAATGCGGGCCGGTCGGCTTTGCGCCACATTGTCGCGGGCGGTCGTCGATATCAGGCGAAACGGCATCTTCCTGCGCCGTGAATCGCGCGACCTGCCGCGTTCCGCGCCGATAGCTGGCACTCTGCTTTGGGACGGTCGCCGGCGGATCACGCCAGACATCGAAGCCGGGGCGATCACATTGGGCGACAGTTCGGGTGCATGGTTGATCGCGCCGCTTGGCGCTGCTGCCGCCGCCAAAACGCCGATTGCCGGGGGTGGCGCGCCGCCAAGCCTTGTGCGCGCCGCCCTGGCTGCGGAACCGGCGCTATGGCGCGGCGGCGAATGCCTTGGTTTTGCAGGGGATGTAGCGGCGGCGGCGGCAATCGCCGTCAGTCCCGCCGTTGCGCCCTTTGCCCGTTTTCTGCCGTGCTTCGATCTGGTGTTGGCGCAGGCCGTGGCCGAGTTGATCGGCGCACCGCCTGTCTCGGCTTGCCCTTTGGCCGCCACAGTGCCGGTTGATCATGGCGCGAAAGCTTAACCCAGACGTGCTGTTATGCTTGGCAAGGGGGGGCGCTCTCCCTATGTTAGGCGCAAGTTTCCTCTCATGACGCGTGTCCCAGCGGGCACCAACGGGACAATTGATGAATCCGAATTATCGCAATCTCGCGCTCTGGGCGATCATAGCGGTCCTGCTCATTGCTCTCTTCAATCTGTTCCAGACGCCGCAGACTCGCGGGGCCTCGACCGACGTTCCCTATTCGCAGTTCCTGCAAGAGGTCGCGGCCGGCCGGGTCAAGACGGTGGTCATCGCCGGCGCCCGCATCACGGGCACCTACGCCGACAACGCCAATGGCTTCCAGACCTATTCGCCTGGCGATCCGCAGTTGGTCTCGCGGCTGCAGGACAAGAACGTCACCATCAATGCGCGGCCTGAGTCGGACGGTTCCAACTCGCTGTTCAGCTATCTGATCTCCTACCTGCCGATGATCCTGATCCTTGGCGTGTGGATATTCTTCATGCGCCAGATGCAGTCCGGCTCCGGCCGCGCCATGGGTTTCGGCAAGTCGAAGGCCAAGCTTCTCACTGAGGCGCATGGCCGCGTCACCTTCCAGGATGTCGCCGGCGTCGACGAGGCCAAGGAAGATCTGGAAGAGATCGTCGAGTTCCTGCGCGATCCGCAGAAGTTCCAGCGCCTCGGCGGCAAGATCCCGCGCGGCGTGCTTCTGGTCGGACCTCCCGGCACCGGCAAGACGCTGCTCGCCCGCTCCGTCGCCGGCGAAGCGAATGTGCCGTTCTTCACCATTTCGGGTTCCGACTTCGTCGAGATGTTCGTCGGCGTCGGCGCAAGCCGTGTGCGCGACATGTTCGACCAGGCCAAGAAGAATGCTCCCTGCATTATCTTCATCGACGAAATTGACGCTGTCGGCCGCCATCGCGGCGCCGGCCTCGGCGGTGGCAATGATGAGCGCGAACAGACGCTGAACCAGCTGCTGGTCGAGATGGACGGCTTCGAGTCCAACGAGAGCATCATCCTGATCGCCGCCACCAACCGGCCCGACGTGCTCGATCCGGCGCTGCTGCGTCCGGGTCGCTTCGACCGCCAGGTGGTGGTGCCGAACCCCGACATCGTCGGCCGCGAGAAGATCCTCAAGGTGCATGTGCGCAACGTGCCGCTGGCACCGAATGTCGACCTCAAGGTGATCGCACGCGGCACGCCGGGCTTCTCGGGCGCCGACCTGATGAACCTTGTCAATGAATCCGCTCTGATGGCGGCGCGCCGCAACAAGCGCCTTGTCACCATGGCCGAGTTCGAGGACGCCAAGGACAAGATCATGATGGGCGCCGAGCGCCGCTCGTCGGCCATGACCCAGGCCGAAAAGGAACTCACGGCCTATCACGAGGCCGGCCACGCCATCCTGGCGCTCAACGTGCCGTCGGCCGATCCGCTGCACAAGGCGACCATCATCCCGCGCGGTCGCGCGCTCGGCATGGTCATGCAACTGCCGGAAGGCGACCGCTATTCGATGAGCTACAAATACATGATCTCGCGGCTTGCCATCATGATGGGCGGCCGCGTCGCAGAGGAGTTCAAGTTCGGCAAGGAGAACATCACCTCCGGCGCGTCCTCGGACATCGAGCAGGCGACAAAGCTGGCGCGCGCCATGGTCACGCGCTGGGGCTTCTCCGACAAGCTCGGCCACGTCGCCTATGGCGACAACCAGGAAGAGGTTTTCCTCGGCCATTCGGTGGCGCGCACGCAGAACGTCTCGGAAGAGACTGCGCAGATCATCGACGCCGAAGTACGCCGCCTGATCGACGAGGCCTATGTCACGGCCAAATCCATTCTGACCAAGAAGAAGAAGGAATGGATCGCTCTGGCGCAGGGCCTGCTCGAATACGAGACGCTTTCGGGCGAAGAGATCAAGCAGCTGATCGCCGGGCAGAAGCCCGCGCGAGATTTGGGGGATGACACCCCCACAAGCCGCGGCTCGGCTGTGCCGAAGTCCGGCCGCCGCAAGAAGGGTCCCGAGCCCGAAGGCGGCATGGAGCCTCAGCCATCGAGCTGAGCTGACATCACTTGATGCAAGAAAACGCCGCGGCTCAATCCGCGGCGTTTTGCTATTCAGGGTCTCTCAAAGAGCATGCGGGACGGATGCATTTGCTTGGCCGGGGCGCACACCGTCAGTCCGGCCAGCATGTTGCTTGCCCCATCTGGCCAGCGGGATCAGGGCATTGTCCAGCTCGATGCCGAATTCGGTAATCGAGTATTCGACCCTCGGCGGCACCTCGGGAAAGATTTCGCGATGGACGATGCCGTCGGCCTCCATTTCGCGCAGCTGTTGGATCAGCATCTTTTCGCTGATGTCAGGCACCAGCCGCTTCAGCTCACCGAATCGTGCCGGCGCCTTGTGAATCTGCCAGAGCAGTAGCGCCTTCCATTTGCCGCTGATGACCTCCAGCGCCGGCCCCAATCCGCAACTATCTGGCTGTTTCTTTCCCATGTTTCATCCAATTCTGAGCAATCGGTGGGTAGCTTACATTTTTGTCGGTACTTGAGAAAAACCAAGCCGGTCCATAGCTTCAAACCAGCTCGCCGGCATCGGCGAACACCACAACTTCATATCGGTACCTCGCTTCGACCTGCAAAGGCCGTCGGCGGCCGGATTTTGTCAAAAAGGGATGGATCATGACACGATACGCAAACAAGAAGGCCGTTGTCATCGGCGGGACGCACGGCATGGGGCTCGCCGTTGCCGAAGCCCTGATCGAAAGCGGCGCCGAGGTCCTGGTCACCGGCCGCGACCAGCGCAACATCGAGGCCGCGCGAGCCAAGCTGCTTTCGCGAGCTCATGTCGTGCGGTCCGATATCTCAGACATGGCCGATATCGTCACGCTCGGTGCCGAAGTGGGGCAGAAGCTTGGCCAGATCGACTTCCTTCACGTCAATGCCGGGGTGGCCAATCTCGAACCCGTGGAGCGGGTCACCGAGGACAGTTACGATCGCACCTTCGACATCAACACCAAAGGCGCTTTCTTCACCGCGCAGCGCCTGCTGCCCCTCATCAGGGATGGTGGCGCCATAGTCTTCACCTCGTCGATCGCCGACGAATCCGGCACCGGCGGCATGAGCGTCTATTCCGGATCGAAGGCGGCACTGCGCGCCTTCGCCAAGGTCCTGGCGGCCGAGCTTCTGCCGCGCCGCATCCGCGTGAATGTGGTCAGCCCTGGTTTCATCGATACGCCGACGATGGGTGTGGCCGACGCCTCGGCCGAGGAGCGGGCCGCCTTCATGGCGATCGGCGACGCGGTCACACCGATGAAGCGCCACGGCACGATGGAGGAGGTGGCGCGCGCAGTGCTGTTCCTGGCGTTCGACGCGACCTTCACCACGGGCGCGCGGCTGACCGTGGACGGTGGCCTTGGCCAGGACCTGAGCCCGACACCGGCGTAACCGCGCAACAAACCAAGGAGAAGCAGAATGAGCGACATAACAGTAATCGGTCTCGGCGCCATGGGCACTGCGCTTGCCGAAGCCTTTCTGAACCAGGGACATGCGGTGACGGTGTGGAACCGTTCTCCGGCAAAGGCTGAGGCTTTGGCAGCCAAGGGCGCCATTGTGGCCAAGAGTGTCGAGGAAGCCGTTAGATCGAGTCCACTGATCGTGGCGTGCCTGCTTGTCTATGACACCGTTGGTGAGGTGCTCGACCCAAGCCGAGCGGCGCTGTCGGGCCGCACATTGGTCAATCTCACCAACGGCACGCCCGAGCAGGCGCGGGCGATGTCGGGCTGGGCGGTGAGCCAGGGCGCCAGCTATATCGACGGCGGCGTCATGGCGGTGCCGCCGATGATCGGCGGGCCGCACGCCTTGATTCTCTACAGCGGTTCGCGCCAGGCGTTCGATGCCTGTTCGGGGCAGCTCGGAGCGCTCGGCACCAGCAAATTCCTCGGTGAGGATGCTGGCCTCGCGCCGCTCTATGATATCTCGCTTCTGACCGGCATGTACGGCATGTTCGCGGGCGTTCGGCAGGCGTTGGCATTGACGGGCGCAGCAGGAATCCCGGCCGGCGAGTTCATGCCGCTGCTGGCCTCCTGGCTTCATTCGATGCAAGGCCTGCTGCCGAAGTGGGCCGAACAGATCGACAATGGCGATCACACCAGCAATGTCGTTTCCAACCTGGGCATGCAGGCTGATGCCTACGTCAATCTCATCGATGCCAGCAGGTCGGCTGATGTCAGCACCGAACTCGTCCTGCCGATGCAAAGCCTGTTGAAGCGCGGGGTGGCTGCCGGCCAGGCCAATGCCGATCTTACAAGCCTGGTCGCACTGCTCCAGCTTTCGAAACAAGGCGCTTGACGGCGCAAGACCCAAGAGAAGGCCGCCAACCTTGCGGTTGGGGGCCTTCGATCTTCAAACGCTGCTGGTCGATTAGCTCTTCAGCTTGGCGTTGCAGAGGCTGTAATAGCCGCCGCCCTTCTGGATCCAGCGAAGGCCGTTCAACGTACCCGCGTCCTTGTTGCCGTGGTAGCCCTGCAGGCAGGTCTTCATACGCGCCTTCGAGGGCTTCTCGGTCTTGAATTCGGCGGCGAGGGTGGTCGGGAATGTCACGCCCGTCGGCGCTACAACGGGGGCGACCGCCGCGCTGGTTTCCTTCTTCGGCTGCGGCTGGGTTTTGACCGCATCCGTACTGGCACTCTCCGCAGCTGACGTCGCACACTTCTCGGTGCGGAAAGCGGTCCAATCCATGCCGTTCAGAGTGCCGCCTTCCTTGGCTGTGCGATAAGCCTCGCCGCATTCCTTCATTGTCAGTGCGCTTGCAGGGGCGACGCTCCACGCAATCCATGCCGTCACAGCCAATGCCGCCAATTTCAATCTGGACATAAGACTCTCCTGGTTGACAAAAGTTCGATGTCCTTTTGTATACCATTTGTTCTGCATATGTTCAATTGGAATCTTTGCGAACCACCGATATGTCTGGGTGGGCAGTGTGGGCGAATAGATGATGCCGACAGCTTCCGCGATATGTAGACGTCGATCAACGCCGGGTGTGTTCGAGCGCAATAAAAAGGCCCGCGCATGCTGCGATGCGCGGGCCTCTGTCTGGAGAATATGGCTACGCGATCAGCTCTTCAGCTTGGCATTGCAGAGGCTGTAGAAGCCGCCGCCCTTCTGGATCCAGCGCAGGCCATTCAGCGTGTTGGCATCCTTATTGGCGTAGTAGAGCTCGAGGCAGGTGTGCATGCGGCCCTTGGCCGGCGTCTCGCCGGCGTATTTCTTCGAGATCGCGGCCGGGAACTTCACACCCTTGGGAGCGGTGACCGAGGGCTTCTCGGGCTCGCTGGTATAGGTCGCCTCGCTCGGAGCGGGCACGGTGTCGTCGTCATCTGCGCCTGCGCCGCATTCGGCCTTGCGGAAGTCGTTCCACTTCTTGCCGCCCAGAGTATTGGCAGACTTGGCAGCCTGGTACTTGGCGCTGCAATCGGCCATGCTCAGGCCCTTGCCGCTGCTGTCGGCAGCTGCCTTGGTGGTTGCCTTGGCGGGTGCTGCCGCGGCCGAGGCCCCGGCGGCGCATTCGGTCTTGCGGAAGTCGTTCCACTTTGCGCCATTGAGCGTACCGGCGGCCTTTGCCGCCTGGTACTTGGTGCTGCATTCCTTGGCCGTCAGGCCCTTAGCGCCATCGTCGGTTGTGGCTGCGGCCTTGGTCGTGGCCTTGGCGGGTTCTGCCGCGGCGGATGCGCCGGCGGCGCATTCGGTCTTGCGGAAGTCGTTCCACTTTGCGCCATTGAGCGTACCGGCGGCCTTGGCAGCCTGGTATTTAGCGCTGCATTCCTTGGCCGTCAGACCCTTGGCGCCGTCATCAGCAGCGGCGGCGGCCTTGGTCGTGTCCGTCTTGGCCGCAGCGGCCTTCTTGGCCGCCGGCTTTGCGGTCTCGGTGGTGGCCGCCGCGTCGGTGCCGCACTCGGCCCTCCGATACTGATTCCAGGTCTGGCCGTTCAGCGTGCCGGCGTCCTTGGCGGCATTATACTTGGTACTACACTGGGCCATGGTCAGCGCGCTGGCGGGCGCCGCCATGAACAAGGTTGCGACGGCAAGACCCGTCAAAGTTGCAAGTCGGTGGATGAGCATGGCGTTCTCCCGTTGCTGCGCCCATAGGTTGTACCTGTGTCAATCAATAGCTCTCAACGCTAGGCTGCGCCAGATGCTAAACGGCGTTCTCCCGATAAGGTGATGGACCCTTGCGATCTGCCGCTCCAACAGTCCGGCTTACCGGCCCAATCTGCGCAGTGTGGCCCAGTGTGAATGCTATATTGCGGCAACACCGTGTCATGATACGCTGCCAACGCTCCGAACAGCCTGCTACAATGATTTTCTAAGAATTGGTAATATACAATCACACAATGTGATAGTCGGGCTCGGACCAATTGTGGCATTACGAGCCGGCTGAAAACCGACGGGGATTCTGGCAAGCATGGCAGGACGTTATTTTGGCACCGACGGCATTCGCGGGCGCGCCAACAAGTTTCCGATGACGGCTGAGATCGCGATGCGGGTCGGCATGGCCGCCGGCCTGTCGTTCCAGCGCGGCAGCCATCGCCACCGCGTCGTGCTCGGCAAGGACACCAGGCTGTCCGGCTACATGATCGAAAACGCCATGGTGTCCGGCCTGTGCGCGGCCGGCATGGATGTGTTCCTGCTCGGCCCGATCCCGACACCGGCGGTCGCCATGCTGGTGCGCTCGCTGCGCGCCGATATCGGCGTCATGATCTCGGCCTCGCACAACCCTTATTACGACAACGGCATCAAGCTGTTCGGTCCCGATGGCTACAAGCTCTCCGACGAGATCGAGGAGCGCATCGAGAGCATGCTCGACAAGGATATCGAACTGGCGCTCGCCGATTCCGACGGGCTCGGCCGCGCCAAGCGCGTCGACGGCGTGCATGACCGCTACATCGAATTCGCCAAGCGCACGCTGCCGCGCTCGATGTCGCTGTCGGGTCTCAGGATCGTCGTCGATTGCGCCAATGGCGCAGCCTACAAGGTGGCGCCCGCCGCACTTTGGGAACTGGGCGCCGAGGTCATTGCCATCAATGTCGATCCGAACGGTTTCAACATCAACAAGGAATGCGGCTCGACCCATCCGGCCGGCCTGCAGAAGAAGGTGCATGAAGTGCGCGCCGATATCGGCATCGCACTCGACGGCGATGCCGACCGTGTCGTCATCGTCGACGAGAACGGCACCATCGTCGACGGTGACCAGATCATGGCGCTGATCGCCGAGTCCTGGCACCAGAGCGGGCGACTGGCCGGCGGCGGCGTCGTCTCGACGGTGATGTCCAATCTCGGCCTCGAACGCTTCCTTGGCGACATGAAGCTGCAGCTGCATCGCACCAAGGTCGGCGACCGCTATGTCGTTGAGCATATGCGCGCGCACGGGTTGAATGTCGGCGGCGAGCAGTCGGGCCACATTGTGCTGTCCGATTTCTCGACCACTGGCGACGGGCTGGTCTCGGCGCTGCAGGTGCTGGCCTGCATCAAGCGGCAGAACCGGCCGGTCAGCGAATTGTCGAAGAAATTCGAGCCGGTGCCGCAACTGTTGAAGAATGTCCGCATCGCCGGCGGCAAGCCGCTTGAAGAAGCCTTGGTCAAGGCGGCGATCGAAGATGCGCGCAACCGTCTAGGCAAGGCCGGCCGCCTGGTTATCCGGCCCTCGGGCACCGAGCCGCTGATCCGCGTCATGGCCGAGGGCGACGACCCACAGCTGGTCGAGGCCGTGGTCAACGACATCGTCGACATCATCTCGGAAACGCGCAGCGCCGCCTGATTGCGCTGCCTCCGACGGGAGGGGCGAACTGCCGGCTCAAGACTTCAAGCCCGCCTGCAGGCGGGCTTTTTGTTTCGGCCAGGGTTGGTCCCAGCGTCATGGCGGCGGAGGCCGTTTGCTAAAATGTCGAGAATTCGTGGTTAATCGACAGGGTTAAACGCCTTTTAACTTTTGCAATTCATTATCCACAACTGAGGTCAAACACATTCGAGCGGATTCAAAGTTCCGACGGGTTCTCAGGGGTGACAAACATGTTCAATGCAGCAAAAATGGCTTTCCTTGCCGCGCTGTTCGCAGGCGTGGCCGGGCCAGTATTCGCCGCCGATCTGGCGGAGCCGCCAGTGGTCGAAGAGGCGCCGGCGCCGATCGCCTATGAACAGCCGGCCGATTTCGGCGGCTGGTACATCCGCGGCGATATCGACTATCACTGGTCGAAGTTCCGCGGTGGTGACTACACCACCTACAGCCCGGCACCGCCCCAACTCCCCGGTTCGTTCGCCTCCGGCAAGTTGAAGAGTTCCTTTTCGGCCGGCGCCGGTGTCGGTTACCAGGTCAACCGGTACTTCCGCACCGATCTGACCTTCGACTGGATGGGCAAGTCCAATTTCCGCGGCTCGACCAATGGTTTCTGCGGCGGCGGCATAGCTTGTACCTCCGTCGACACATCGTCCTATTCGGCGATGCTGCTCCTGGCCAATGCCTATGTCGATATCGGCACCTGGCACGGCGTGACGCCCTATGTCGGCGCCGGCATCGGTGGTGCCTGGGTCAAGTGGGATACGCTGCACAATACCGATCTCGATGGCTCCTTCGAGCACAGCGGCGGCAAGGGCTGGCGCTTTGCCTATGCCCTCATGGCCGGCGCCTCCTACTGCCTGACCGACCGGGTCAAGCTCGATCTCGGCTATCGCTACAGCCACATCAATGGTGGCAAGATGTTCAACTACGCCTCCGACAGCGATGTCGGCCCGGGCTTCGATCGCGGCATCAACGTGCACGAAGTGCGCGGCGGCCTGCGCTACCAGTTCGGCCGGTCGGACTGCGCCCCGCCGCCGGAGCCCTACGTTCCCGAACCGGAGCCGGTCTACACCAAGTAGTCGCTTCGAAATCCAGGAATTTGCGAACCGCCCGGCCATGCCGGGCGGTTTTTGTTTGCCGATTGCGGTGCACTTCCAGGCCGCGGCGTGCGGAGAGAAAGCCTATCGAAATCAAATCGGTAACGTCGCGTTATCCTTAACCCGCACTTAACCACTATGGTTAACAATGCCTACTGAAACGGCGCTTGCGATCAAAATGAAGAGCGCCAATTTCAGGAGCCGGGGACCCATGAATTTCAAATTGCTGACAGCGCCGGCACTTGCCGCACTCGCGCTAGCGCTGCTGACGCCGGCGCAAGCCGCGGACTACGACCCGCCGATCTATGTCGATCAGGCGCCGGACTATCAACCGGTCGAGGTCGGCTCGGGCTGGTATCTGCGGGGGGATGTCGGCTACGCGTTCAGCCATCCCTTCGAGCATGAGGAAGCGACAACCGGCCCGCTTAACAGCTTTACCGATGAGAGCAGCCTTTTCACGGGCAGTTTCGGTATGGGGTATCATGTCAACGACTATCTTCGGGTCGAGCTGAACGGCGGGATTCTTCCGACCGACAAATTCGGGGAACACGCCAAGTTGGCAGCCACTTGCGACGGCCATACGCTTGTGGACGACGGTTTTGGCACCATCAATTCCGTCGCGGCTACGCAGGCATGCGATCTTTCCGACAATGCTTCCAACAAAGGCTACAGCATCATGGCCAATGGCTATGTCGATCTCGGCACCTATGTTGGAATCACTCCATATCTTGGCGGAGGGGTCGGTGTCGCATACAATAAATATTACAGGAGCATTGGGGCGAAGGATTGCGTGGAAGTGGCCCCCAATTCGTCCGGCACGGGCGGGTTCTCTTGTGATGATCCGGCCGGCTACGAGGGTGCAACGGATAAAGAGGGCAAATTCAACCTTGCTTATTCGATAGGGGGCGGTCTTTCCTATCAGGTGGCCAAGAACGTGTCGGTTGACCTTGGCTACGAATATTTCTCGGTGCCGGGCGCCAAATACGTCGCTTATGACAGCGGCGCCTTCAACATCCACAAGGGCATCAATTATCAGACGGTCAAGTTCGGGCTGCGCTACGACCTCTGGTAGGCTGGCTGCAGATACGAAACCCGACGGCGGATCTCTTCGATCCGCCGTTTGCGTTTGGGCTCACGAAATCCTGATCCCGGACTGCTTCTATCTTGTCAGCGACAAAAACTTTCCTCTTGACGCCTGAGGGCTGAACGCATATCGCCGTCCGTGGGCCACCCCTCCCCAACGAGGGGCCACTATCTGGAAGGATAGACCACGATGACGACGCATACGAAGCCCGGACTCCGTCCGGCAAACCCCAATTTCTCCTCAGGTCCCTGCGCAAAACGCCCCGGCTGGTCGGTCGAGGCGCTGAAGAATGCTGCGCTCGGCCGTTCGCACCGCGCCAAGATCGGCAAGACCAAGCTCGAACAGGCCATCGAGTTGACGCGCGAGATTCTCCAGGTTCCGGCCGATTACCGTATCGGCATCGTGCCGGCGTCGGACACGGGTGCTGTCGAGATGGCGCTGTGGTCGCTGCTCGGTGAACGCGGCGTCGACATGGTGGCATGGGAAAGCTTTGGCTCGGGCTGGGTGACCGATGTCGTCAAGCAGCTGAAGCTCGCCGATATCAGAAAGGTCGAGGCAGGCTATGGCGAACTGCCGGATCTCACCAAGATCGATTTCGACCGCGATGTGGTCTTCACCTGGAACGGCACGACCTCAGGCGTGCGCGTGCCGAATGGCGATTTCATTCCAGCCGACCGCAAAGGCCTGACCATCTGCGACGCGACCTCGGCCGCATTCGCGCAGAGGCTCGATTTCCAGAAGCTCGATGTCGTCACCTTCTCCTGGCAGAAAGTGCTGGGCGGCGAGGGCGCACACGGCATGCTGATCCTGTCGCCTCGCGCCGTCGAGCGACTGGAAACCTACAAGCCGGCGTGGCCGCTGCCGAAAATCTTCCGCCTGACCTCGGGCGGCAAGCTGATCGAAGGCGTCTTCAAGGGCGAGACCATCAACACGCCGTCGATGCTGTGCGCCGAGGACTATCTCGATGCGCTTCATTGGGCGAAGTCGATCGGCGGTCTCGATGCGTTGATTGCCAGAGCCGATGCCAATGCCGCCGTGCTCGATGGCTTTGTCGACAAGTCGTCCTGGCTCGGCCATCTCGCGGTCGATGCGGCGACACGGTCCAACACGTCCGTATGTCTGTCCTTCACCGACGCCGATGTCGCGGCGCTCGACGCCGACGGGCAGGCGGCCTTCGCCAAGGCGATCGTCTCTGTGCTCGACAAGGAAGGCGTCGCCTACGACATCGGCTCCTATCGTGACGCACCTTCCGGTCTGCGCATCTGGTGCGGCGCCACCGTCGAGACCTCCGATCTCGAGGCGCTGCTGCCCTGGCTCGACTGGGCCTTCGCCACGCAGAAGGCTTCGGTGAAGGCAGCAGCCTGAGAATTCGTGGCGGCCTGCGGGCCGCCATTTCCCGACAATCCAGTTCAAGGAGGCCGCCATGGCGCCCCGCGTTCTCGTCTCTGACAAACTCTCCACCACCGCCGTCCAGATATTCAAGGACCGCGGCATCGAGGTCGACTATTTGCCCGATCTCGGCAAGGACAAGGAAAAGCTGCTCGAAGTCATCGACCAGTATGATGGTCTTGCCATCCGCTCGGCGACCAAGGTCACGGAAAAACTGATCAACGCAGCGACAAGACTCAAGGTCGTCGGCCGCGCCGGCATCGGTGTCGACAATGTCGACATCCCCGCGGCGAGCCGCAAGGGCATCATCGTGATGAACACGCCTTTCGGCAATTCGATCACCACGGCCGAACATGCGGTGGCGATGATCTTTGCACTCGCACGGCAGATCCCGGAGGCCAATGCCTCGACCCATGCCGGCAAATGGGAAAAGAACCGTTTCATGGGCGTCGAGATCACCGGCAAGACGCTGGGTGTCATCGGCTGCGGCAATATCGGCTCGATCGTCGCCACGCGCGGCGTCGGCCTGAAGATGCATGTCGTTGCCTTCGACCCGTTCCTGTCGGACAAGCGCGCCGAGGAACTCGGCGTCGACAAGGTCGAGCTGGACGAGCTTTTCGCCCGCGCCGATTTCATCACGCTGCACACGCCGCTGACCGACAAGACGCGCAACATCATCGACGCGGCGGCGATCGCCAAGATGAAGAACGGCGTGCGCATCATCAATTGCGCGCGTGGCGGGCTCATCGTCGAAGCCGACCTGGTCGCGGCGCTGAAGAGCGGCAAGGTGGCGGGCGCCGGCGTCGATGTGTTCGAGGTCGAACCGGCGGAAAACAACGCGCTGTTCGGCATGGAGAATGTGGTGGCAACGCCGCATCTCGGCGCCTCGACAGCGGAAGCGCAGGAAAATGTCGCGCTCCAGGTGGCCGAGCAGATGGCCGACTATCTGATCAAGGGCGCGGTTTCGAATGCCATCAACATGCCCTCGATCACGGCCGAGGAAGCACCGCGGCTAAAGCCGTTCGTCAAGCTCGCCGAAGTGCTCGGCGCCTTTGTCGGCCAGGTCACCGAGGACCCGATCAACGAGGTCGAGATCCTGTTCGACGGCTCGACCGCGACGATGAACACGCGTGCCTTGATCAGTGCCACGCTTGCCGGACTGATCCGGCCGCAGGTCGCCGACGTCAATATGGTGTCGGCGCCGATCATGGTGAAGGAGCGCGGCATCATCGTCGCCGAGGTCAAGCGCGACAAGTCGGGCGTGTTCGACGGCTACATCAAGCTGACGGTGAAGACCGAGCACATGACGCGCTCGATCGCCGGCACCTGCTTCTCCGACGGCAAGCCGCGCTTCATCCAGATCAAGGGCATCAATCTCGACGCCGAGGTCGGCCAGCACATGCTCTACACAACCAATGCCGATGCGCCCGGCATTATCGGCCTGCTCGGCACGGTGTGCGGCGAGAACGGCGTCAACATCGCCAACTTCCAGCTCGGCCGCAACCGGCCGGGCGGCGACGCGATCGCGCTGCTCTATCTCGACGCGCCGTTCCCGGAGAAAGTGCTGGAACAGGTCAAGGCGCACAAGTCCATCGACTCGGCCAAGCGGCTGCAGTTCGACGTCAACGCAATGTAGTTGACGGCGTGGCGGATGCGGCGGTCCTCCCCCCATCATTGGGCGGCCGTCGCAGAGGCCGGTTCAGGTCAATTCGTCTGAGCCGTCGGAGACGCCCACGCGATGCCGATAGACCAGTTCCCAGCCCTTCCACCCTGTAAACAGCAGGATCAGAACCACGATCAGCGATAAGATAAAGCCGGTCGGGATCACAGCCGCCGCTCCACCGACATAACGAGAGTACCAGTTATAAAGCTCGATCAGCACGACGAGCACGTTGCCGCCGGCATGGAGCCATGCCGTCGTGAGATTGCGGATCTGAACATCGCCGAGAACATCCGTCAGGCCGGTAAGAGCGGCCAAGGCGCCCATGATCAGGCCGGCGCCGAGAAGCCAAAGCGATCCGGTGACCCACCTGGGATCGGCTGTCTGCCAGAAAATCAGATCGCAAACGAAGGTACCGACAAAGAAGGCGATCGGAAACGGAATCAGCATTGGATGAATGGGGTGACCGGCAATGCTTGCTGTGCTGCGAGGGTTATGGCTCATCTTGTTGCCTCCCACGCAAGCAAACTCCGCCAGAGGTAAAATGTTCCAGGTCGGCGCGCGGCAGCAGTTATCGCGACGGCGGCGCAGCGCGGCAGCGGCCAAATGTTATCCGCAGCGGTTCGGTGCCGACATCTTGCGCCCGCTGTATTCGGCGAGCGAAATGCCGCCCAGCACCAGGGCAAGCGCCAGCGCCTGGTAGAGCTGGAATGTCTCGCCGACGATCAGCACTGACAGCAGCGTGCCGAAGATCGGCACCAGATTGATGAACAGCCCGGCACGGTTGGCGCCGATCAGTTCGTTGCCCCTGATGTAAGTGATCTGCGAAATGACCGAAGCGCCGATCGCGGTATAGACGATGACCACCCAGCCGCTGATATCGGGGACGATAACCTTGCCGGTGGCGACCTCCCACAGGAAGAACGGCAGCGAGGTGATGAGGGCAGCGATCGCCAGGGACAACATCAGGCTCTGCCAGCGCATCACCGGCTTCAGCCGCAGCCCGACCGAATAACCGCTGTAGAGGACGACCGCGACCAGCATGATGGCGTCGCCGAAATTGAGTTCCAATGTGAGCAGCCGGCGCGGATCGCCGTGGCAGGCAGTCAAGATGACGCCGAAGATGGTCAGCACCACGCCCGCAATCTGAGCCCAGCTCACGCGCAGGCGGAAGAAGAAGAAATTGGCAATGATGATCAAGACCGGCATCGCCGCCTGTTCGATCGAGACATTGATCGCCGTCGTGTAGTTGAGCGCGGTGTAAAAAATGGTGTTGAACAGAGTGAAGCCGCTGGCGCCAAGTGCAGCCAGGACGAACCAGTGTTTGCGCACCACCGGCCAGTCCTCCCTGATCGTGCGCCAGCCGATCGGCAGCAGGATCGCGACGGCCAGCACCCAGCGCAGGAAGACCAGCGTCATCGGCGAGACGTGATCGACCGCCAGCTTGCCGGCGACGGAATTGCCGCCCCACAACAAGGTGGTCAGCAGCAGGAACAGGTAGGCGCGTCGATGCATTGCGGGATTCCGGCCGCTTGGGGAGTTGTGTTTGCCGGCCTATTGCCCCCGCCGACGCAAGTAAATGATGTCAAAGCCGAAAATTGTTGTGCCTCAGGGCATTTTCGGCGGCAAAGAAAGGTCGCGCTTGCGAGGTCTTGACGCTATAGAGGCCTGTCGTTTCGAACCATATCCAGGCCGCCAGGGCGGCATCTCAAGGGAAAAGAAACATGGCCAATGTGGTGGTCGTCGGCTCGCAATGGGGCGACGAAGGCAAGGGCAAGATCGTCGACTGGTTGTCGGAGCGCGCCGACGTGGTCGTGCGCTTCCAGGGCGGCCACAATGCCGGCCATACGCTGGTCGTCGACGGCAAGGTCTACAAACTGTCGCTGCTGCCGTCGGGCGTGGTGCGGCAAGGCAAGCTGTCGATCATCGGCAATGGCGTCGTCTTCGACCCGCACGCCTTTGTCGCCGAAGTGGCAAAACTCAAGGCGCAAGGCGTCGAGGTCACGCCGGACCGCCTGAAAATAGCCGAAAACACCGCGCTTATCCTGTCGCTGCACCGGGAGCTGGACGGATTCCGCGAGGACGCCGCCTCCAATTCCGGGACGAAAATTGGCACGACGCGTCGTGGCATCGGCCCAGCCTATGAAGACAAGGTGGGCCGGCGCGCGGTTCGGGTGATGGATCTGGCGGATTTGGAAACGCTGCCCCTCAAGGTCGACAGGCTGCTGACGCATCACAATGCGCTGCGTCGCGGGCTTGGCCATGGCGAAGTCACGCATGAGGCGATCATGACCGAGCTGACCTCGGTGGCCGATGAGATCCTGCCCTATATGGACCGCGTCTGGAAAATCCTCGACGACAAGCGCCGCGCCGGCGAACGCATCCTGTTCGAGGGCGCGCAAGGCACGCTGCTCGACATCGACCACGGCACCTATCCGTTCGTCACCTCGTCCAACACCGTTGCCGGCCAGGCAGCCGCCGGCTCGGGGGTGGGCCCCGGCGCCATCGGCTATGTCCTGGGCATCACCAAGGCCTATACGACGCGTGTCGGCGAAGGCCCGTTCCCGACCGAGCAGAAGAACGAGATCGGCGAATTTCTCGGTACGCGTGGCCACGAATTCGGCGTCGTCACCGGGCGCAAGCGCCGTTGCGGCTGGTTCGACGCCGTGCTGGTGCGCCAGGCCGTCGCCGTAAACGGTATCAAGGGCATCGCGCTGACCAAGCTCGACGTGCTCGACGGGCTGGATGAGATCAAGGTCTGCACCGGCTACCGTCTCGACGGCGAAACGATCGACTATCTGCCGGCCAGCCAGGGCGCGCAGGCGCGTGTCGAGCCGGTCTACGAGACGCTCGAAGGCTGGAAAGGCACCACCGCCGGCGCGCGCAGCTGGAATGACCTTCCGGCGCAGGCCGTCAAATATGTCCGTTACATCGAGGAGCTGATCGGCGCACCCGTCGCGCTCCTTTCCACCAGCCCGGAACGGGACGACACGATACTTGTGACCGATCCGTTTCAAGACTAGTTTTCTGAAGCCTTTCCGGGCATCGCGGCCGATTTGCGGGGGCCGGCGCGGAAACAAAATACAGGTCGACTGAAGCATGGCAGATTTCGTTGCTATTCTGAAAAAGGCGCTCGACAAGCACGGCGACGAAACGCCCGAAAAGCGTACGCGGATCTATGACAGCGTTCGTACCATGCTGGCGAAGAAGCTTGCGGAGTATTCGCCGCCGCTGGCCGCCGAAGCCATAAGCACGCAGAAGCGATCCCTGGAAGATGCCATCTCGAGCGTCGAGCGCGACTATGCCAGGGCGGTGCCGGCATCCGATCCGCTGGCGGAGCTGGAGCACATCTTCTCCTCCATCGACCGCAACAAGAACCAGTCCAGTCATGTAAAGCCTTCCGCCACGCCTGCGCCGGCCTGGCAGCCGGCGAAATCCGTGCAGCCGGCGCCGACCGCCAGGACAGAGCCGAGCTGGCAGAGGCCCGCGCCGACACCGCCTGCAGGGCGTGCAGAAACCATCGACAAGCAAGCCGCGGAGCTGGACGCTGACGACGATAGCGCCGATGTCTTTGCCAATGACGAGCAGCCGGCGGCGGACACGTTCCAGCGCCTGCGCCCCGCCGAGCGCAGGCGCAGCTATGGCGGGTTGATCGCGGCTGTCGTCGCGCTTCTGGTGGTCGCCGGCGGCGGCTATGGCATCTGGCTGAACAAGGATGCCTTTGGCTCGATGCTGGGCCTCGGCGGCGACACCAAGACGGTCTCGACCGAACCGCTGGTAAAGCCGGCGCCGGCCAAGCCCGCGGCCGATGCACCGGCACCGGCCGCTGCCGGCGAGGGAACGAAGTTCACCCAGCGCCTGTCGCCCGAAGGCGGTGAAACCGACCCCGGTCCCGCGGCCGGTCAAAGCGGCATCGGCGAGGGCGAGTCCGTCGCCGCGCTGACCACACCGCCACCCCCGGCTCCAGCGCCACCTGCGGCTCCAGCGCCTGCGACCCCGCCGGCCGGCGACGCCGCAGCCACGGGCGCGCCCGCCACGCCGGCGCCCGACGCTTCCGCCACGCCACCGGCAACGCCGCCCGCCGATGGCGTCGCTCCGCCGGCCAACGGGGCAGCACCGGCTGATGCCGCCGCCACGCCGCCCGCGGTCGGCACGCCGCCCGCTGCGCCGGCGGCCGCCGCTCCCGCGCCGACCGTTGCGGTCGGCCAGAAGGCGATCTTCTACGAGGAACGCACCTCGACCGCGCAAGGTTCGGCCGAACCCGGCAGCATCGTCTGGTCGCTGGTGCAGGAATCGCCCGGCGGCGACCTGCCGCCCGAGCCGGCGATCCGCGCCGAGGCGACCATTCCCGGCAAGGACATCCAGCTGCGCATGACCATCCGCCGCAATACCGACCAGACGCTGCCGGCCAGCCACATCATCGAGATGATCTTCCTGACGCCCGAGGGCTTTGACGGCGGTGGCGTCGACAACATCCTGCGCGTCGCCATGAAGAGTTCGGAACAGGATGCCGGCAGCCCGCTGATCGGCATTCCGGCCAAGATCGCCGACGGCTTCTTCCTGGTGGCGCTCAACGACACCAAGGCCGACGAGGACGCCAATATGACCTTGCTTCGAGGCCAGGACTGGATCGACGTGCCGGTGGTCTACAAGACCGGACGCCGGGCGCTGCTGACCATGGAAAAGGGCATTCCGGGCGAGAAGGTGTTCGACGAGGCGCTGAAGGCCTGGCAGGCGAAGACGGCAGGTTGACGGGCGGCAGTAGCGGCTGCCTTCGCTCAGAAGCCCTGGAACAGCATGTCGAGCGCGGCGACGATGTCGTCGTGATGTCTAGAAAGGTTTCCCTCTGGCATCCGCAATTCGGACGCGCTGAAGGCCGACACAAACTGTGTGACCATCACAAGATCTTTGCCGTTTATAGCGAAGGTCGGGTTCAGGCGGCGGCCAGGAAGCGGGGCTACCTCGGGCGGCATCAAAGGAACGACCACCCTCGTGCTCAGCCCTTCAAGCATATCTGACTGCACGTCGAGAAGATAACCGTCGCTCTCGGTACTCCGATAGAAATCGTAACGCGCCATCAGAACGGCCGGTGTTTAGCCAATGGCAGTCCGTTCTTTCGGACATATTCGTTGGAGCTTTCGATGGCTTCCCTGTTTTCTTCTTGCCATCGACGCGTTTTCTCCGCCGCAATCGCTTTCGCGATCCCTGCTTCGGCAGCGCGGGAGATGTTGATGCCCAACGCTTTGGCGTCCTTGATCAACTGAGAGTCAATGGACGTGTTGACAGAGGCCCGCTGAGTTTTTGGCGACGATTGAAGCACGGAGATGCCTCCTTTCATGCGCACAATATACGCGCATAAAAGACCGCAGGCAATGCTACCCCTCCATCTCCTCACGCAGCATTTCCAACTCCAGCCACTCTTCCTCGAGTGCGGCCAGCGTGGCGCGTTCCTTGTCGAGGGCGGCGATGGTCTTTTGGAACGAGGCCGGGTCGCGCTCGTAATAGGCGGGATCGGCAATGTTGTTTTCCAAACGCGAGATCGAGGCCATTACCGCCTCGATCTTCTTGGGCAAGGATTCCAGGGCGAATTTCTGCTTGAACGACAGTTTCTTCGACGGCCCTTTTGGCGCTGTCGGCTCGCTCTTGCCCGGCGCCGGCGCATCGCTGGCTTCGGCCTTGGCGCGCGCCTTGCGGTCGTCGAGCCGGGTGCCGCCGCGCTGCGCCAGCATGTCGGAATAGCCACCGGCATATTCGATCCAGCGGCCGCCTCCGTCCGGGGCGATGATGCTGGTGACGGTGCGGTCGAGGAAGTCGCGGTCGTGGCTGACCAGGATGACCGTGCCGGCAAAGCCGGCGACAAGTTCCTGCAACAGTTCCAGCGTCTCCATGTCGAGATCGTTGGTCGGCTCGTCGAGCACCAGAAGGTTGGCCGGCCGCGCCAGAACACGCGCCAGGAGCAGCCGCGCCCGTTCGCCGCCGGACAGCTCGCGCACCGGGGTGCGCGCCTGTTCCGGCTTGAACAGGAAATCCTTCATGTAGGACACGACATGGCGCTGCCCGCCATTGATGACGAGGTTTTCGCCGCGCCCGTCTGTGAGATACTGCGCCAGGGTCTCGGCCGGATCGACCGCCTCGCGCTTCTGGTCGAGCGTGGCGATTTCCAGATTGGTGCCGAGCCGCACCGAGCCGGCGTCGGGCTTCATCTCGCCGGTAAGCATCTTCAACAGCGTCGTCTTGCCGGCGCCGTTCGGCCCGACAAGGCCGACGCGATCGCCGCGCTGGATGCGGGTCGAGAAGCTTTTGACCACGGTGAGGTCGCCAAAGCTCTTTTCGATGTTCTTGGCCTCGATCACCAGCTTGCCGGATTCGGCGGCGTCGCTGGCCACCATGGTGGCCGAGCCCTCGGCGCCGCGATGGCCGCGAAAACGCTGGCGCATGGTCTGCAGTTCGCCCAGGCGGCGCATGTTGCGTTTGCGGCGAGCCGTCACGCCATAGCGCAGCCAATGCTCCTCGCGCACGATCTGGCGGCCGAGCTTGTGCTGTTCGCGCTCTTCCTCTTCCAGCATAAGGTCGCGCCATTCCTCGAAATGGCCAAAGCCCTTGTCGAGGCGGCGGGTCTGGCCACGGTCGAGCCAGACAGTGGCGCGCGAGACGCGTTCGAGGAAGCGTCGGTCGTGCGAGATGACGATCAGCGCCGAAGACGTCCGGACGAGCTCCTCTTCCAGCCATTCGATGACCGACAAATCGAGATGGTTGGTCGGCTCGTCAAGCAGCAGAATATCGGGTTCGGGCGCCATGACGCGGGCAAGTGCTGCGCGGCGCGCCTCGCCGCCGGAGAGATCGTTGGGGTTCTCCGTGCCGGCGAGGCCGAGATGCTCCATCAGATATGTGGCGCGGTAGGGATCGTCGGCAGGCCCAAGCCCGGCCTCGACATAGGCACGCACATTGGCAAAGCCGTCCATGTCGGGCATTTGCGGGAGATAGCGCACCGTTGCCGAAGGCTGGCGGAAGACCTCGCCGTCTTGCGGATCGATCAGACCGGCGGCAATCTTCAGGAGCGTCGACTTGCCGGAGCCGTTGCGGCCGACGAGCGCGATCTTGTCACCGGCGGACGCCGTCAGTTCGGCGCCGTCGAGCAGCGGCGTGCCGCCAAAGGTCAGTCTTATGCCGTCGAGGTTGAGAAGGGGCGGGGCCATGTCAGCTTTCAGGCAAGGGGTAGGGGTGGGCGAGCAGCAGCGCGCGGCCATGGCCGAGCGCGATTTCGAGGCCGCCCCCGGTCGTGTTGGACTTGACCTCGTTCGAGATGGTCAGCGACGAGCCGAACACGACCTCGACATGGTCGAGCGGCCACTTCGCGCCGGACACGGTGAGGCCCGAAAGATCGGAAAAGCCGAGCACCGAAAACAGCGTTCCGTCGGCATAGTCGAAGCCGGCCTTGCCAGGCAGCAGAGGGGCGCCTTCCTGCGCTCCGCTGGTCAACAGCACTTTTGTGCCGGCCTCGGCCAGCCGCAGGCTGAGCGCCAGATGCAGGAAGGCGTGGTCGGCGCGCTTGCCGCCGAAAGCGCCGGCCAGCACCAGGCTGGTGGCGCCGCGTCCCAATGCCGCCGCGATCGCCAGTTCGCCATCGGTCTTGTCCTTTTCGGGAGGAAACACCTCCCGCGGCACGGCGGCGAGATCGGCAGGCAGGTCCGCCGGCACGGAATCGAAATCGCCGACCCACAGCTCCGGCATCAGGCCGAGCAGGCGGGCATGATCGATGCCGGCGTCGGCGGCGATGACGCGCGTGCCCGCGACCTGGCGGTCGAGCCGCGGCGTGCGGACGAGATCGCCGCCAAGCAGGATGGTGAATGTGCTCATATCCGCTGGCCCTTACCAGCCCCGCCGACGAAACGGAAGGCCGAGCGGCACCGTCACTCTTTGTTGGAGCATGATCTTTTTCCGGAAACGGATTCCACTTTCCGGGATCATGCTCGGGCAAACTTCCACTTGCGTGGCACCTTGGCCGGGCCTATGTGTCGAAACGCTCTAACGGGGTGCCGGACGCGATCTTCGCGGACCGGCTGAGAGGCAGTCTCGCCAACCCGCTGAACCTGATCCGGTTTGTACCGGCGGAGGGATTAGACGCTTCGGACAGCCCGACGCCTCAATTCCTTTCAACACGAATGAAGGAGGCGCCGATGCGCATGTTTTTGTCCCGTCTTGTCCCAGCGCTGGGGCTTGCTGTTTCGCTACTGGCAAGCTCTGCGTCCGCGCAGGAAAAACTCACGATCTATACCTATGAGAGTTTCACTGCCGACTGGGGTCCGGGCCCCCAGGTGAAGAAGGAATTCGAGGCCGAGTGCGGCTGCAGCGTCGACTTCGTCTCGGTGGCCGACGGCGTCGCGCTGCTCAACCGCGTCAAGCTCGAAGGTGCCTCGACCAAGGCCGATATCGTGCTTGGTCTCGACACCAACCTCACTGCGGAAGCCAAGGCTTCCGGCCTGTTTGTCCCACATGGCGCGGTGGCTGAAAACAACGTGCCGGGCGGCTGGAGCGACGACACTTTCGTGCCCTATGATTATGGTTATTTCGCCGTCGTCTACGACACCGAAAAGCTGAAGAGCCCGCCGAAGAGCCTGAAGGAACTGGTCGAGGGCGATGCCGCCGACAAGATCGTCATCCAGGATCCGAGGACGTCGACGCCGGGCCTCGGCCTGCTGCTGTGGGTCAAGTCGGTCTATGGCGACAAGGCGCCGGAAGCCTGGGCGAAACTCAAGGGCAAAGTGCTGACGGTGACGCCCGGCTGGAGCGAGGCCTATGGCCTGTTCACCAAGGGCGAGGCGCCGATGGTGCTTTCCTATACGACGTCGCCGGCCTACCACATGGTGGCCGAGAACACCGGGCGCTACCAGGCGGCCTCGTTCGAGGAAGGCGAGTATCTGCAGATCGAGGTCGCCGGCATCACCACCACGGGCGCGAAGAATCCGCTGGCGGCGAAGTTCCTGGCCTTCATGACCGGGCCGAAATTCCAGGATGTCATTCCGGAGACCAACTGGATGTTCCCGGCCGGGAAAACCGACAAGCCGCTCAATCCGGCTTTTGATAGGCTGGTCAAGCCGGCGAAGACCTTGCTGTTCAGCCCGGAAGAGGTCGCGGCAAATCGCAAGGCCTGGGTGGATGAATGGCTGGCGGTGATGAGCAAATAGCTTTGGCTGTATGATCGAAAGATGAGTGCCCTACGGCGCCCCCCTCTGTCCTGCCGGACATCTCCCCCACGAGGGGGGAGATTGGCTATCGTCGGCGATTTCGCCAGTCGCCAAGGTTGCAGGAATAAGCGGGGCGCGGAAATAGCTGATCTCCCCCCTTGTGGGGGAGATGTCCGGCAGGACAGAGGGGGGCGCGAAGGAACGCGACGCCCGGTAAAGAGTGCAACGCTCTGACCCCCGCATCACGGCCGGCATTGTCGCGCTTGCGGCAATCGCGCTGCTGATCGGTGGCGCCTTCGCCGGCCTTATCCGCGAAGGCGCGCACGACCTTTCCGGCGCCGCGTCCGCCTTTGACCTCTATCTCCTGCGCGTTGTCCGCTTCACGCTCTGGCAGGCTGCGCTCTCGATGCTGCTTTCTGTCGTACCGGCGCTGTTCGTCGCCCGCGCGCTGTCGCGGCATCCGCGCTTCTTCGGACGCGGCTTCATCCTGCAGCTGTTTACTGTGCCCCTTGCCTTGCCGGCGATTGTCGCAGCGCTGGGCATACTGGCGCTCTACGGCCGCGCCGGTTATTTCGCCGCGATCGGTGGCCAGAGCTGGCCCGACATCTATGGGCTGCCGGGCATCCTCGTCGCCCACGTCTTCTTTAACCTGCCGCTGGCCACCCGGCTGTTCCTCGAAGCGCTGGGCACGGTGCCGGCCGATCAATGGCGGCTGGCAAGCCAGCTCGGCATGGGAGCGAGGCCAGCCTTCCGGCTGATCGAGTGGCCGGTGATGCGCGCCGCGCTGCCGGGCGTCGCCGGGCTTGTCTTCATGCTTTGCATCACCTCCTTCACCATCGTCCTGATCCTCGGCGGCGGGCCGGCGGCGACGACGCTGGAAGTCGCCATCTATCAGGCGCTGCGTTTCGACTTCGATCCGGCGCGAGCGGTGACGCTGACGGTGCTGCAGATCGCGCTGACTTTTGCCGTCATGCTGGCGCTGACGCGGCTCGGCGCCAATATGACCGGCGACGCCAATTTGCCTGTCGCGCCGCGCCGCTATCACTTGGCCGGCAAAGCAGAAACAGCGTTCAACGCCGTCCTGATCGTGCTCGCCTTGCTGTTCGTCGCCGGACCAATGGCGGCCACCGTCGCGTCCGGCCTCGGCGCCGATCTCGGCCGGCTGGCGGGCGAGAGTGCCGTGCGTCAGGCGACCCTGACCAGCGCCGGTCTCGCCCTCTCGGCGGCGCTACTTTCGGTGGCGCTGTCGCTGTCGCTGATCATGGCTCGGCGGGCACTGTCGCTGCGCCGCCGGTCCAGTGCCCGTTCATTGCTCGAACATGCCACCGACACCGGCGCCGGCTTCGTCCTCGTCGTGCCGCCCATTGTCATCGGCGCCGGCTGGTTTCTCCTGCTGCGCACGGTCAGCGATGTCTTTGCCATCGCGCCGGTCATGGTCGTCACCGTCAATGCGGTGATGGCGATGCCCTTTGCCATCCGCGCGATGCGCCCGGCCTATGATGCGGCGAGCGAGCGCCACGAAAAGCTGTGCGCGCAGCTCGGCATTGCGGGCTGGAACCGGCTGCTTCTGGTCGACTGGCCATCGCTCCGGCGGCCGCTGGCCACCGGCTTTGCCTTCGCCATGGCGCTGTCGCTCGGCGATCTCGGCGTCATCGCGCTGTTCGGCAGCGATTCGGTGCAGACCTTGCCCTATCTCCTGCTGGCGCGCATGGGCAGCTATCGCACGGCCGATGCTGCCGGGCTGGCTTTGCTGCTCGGGGCGGTCTGCCTTGCATTGGTGGTCGCGGCAGACTGGCTGGGACGGGGAGAGAGATCGTGACGTCCGCTGTGGAGAAAGGCACGACTGTCCGGCTGGACAAGGTCTCGTTCAGCTATGGCGAAACGTCATTCCTGTTCGATGTCGAATTCCATACATCTAAGATCACCGCCATCATGGGGGCAAGTGGTTCGGGCAAATCGACCTTGCTCAATCTGGTGGCTGGTTTCGAGACGCCGGAGTCCGGTCGCGTGCTGATCGGCGCCGCCGATGTCGGCGCCAAGCCGCCTTGGGCGCGGCCGGTGTCGATGGTATTCCAGGAAAACAATCTGTTTGCTCATCTCTCGGTGGAGAAGAATGTCGGGCTCGGCCGCTCGCCATCGCTCAACCTGACCGACGCCGATCGCGCCGCAATCGCCGAGGCGCTTGACCGCGTCGGCCTGGCCGGCAAGGAAATGCGCCTGCCGCGCGAACTCTCCGGCGGCGAAAGGCAGCGCGTGGCGCTCGCCCGCGTTCTGGTGCGCGACCGGCCGGTGCTGCTGCTCGACGAGCCGTTCGCTTCGCTCGGGCCAGCACTGCGCGACGACATGCTCGACCTGGTGGCCGGCGTTCATGCCGAGCGGGCGATGACGGTGCTGTTCGTCACGCATCAGCCGGAAGACGCTCGCCGTATCGGCGAGCAGATGGTTTTTCTGGACAATGGCAGGGTTGCCGCGACGGGACCTGCCGCCGATTTTTTCGACGGCACTGGCCCTGAAGCGTTTCGGCGCTATATCGGCGCAAGTTCGGGCGGATCACGCGATATTGCCCGGAAGCGGACATAATTTACGACCAAACCGGCTACAGGTGATGTGGCGCTTGCTTGCCATGGTCCAGCTGATGTGGCTAGGTCCGCTTAGTACTGGTCCGGCACGAGCCGTGATTTGCCCCCTACAGCGCCGCATCCGGCCGGATGCGTAAACGCTGTAGGTTTTTTGATGTGTGCAGGATTGCCAACGAAAACCGATTTTTCGCTGGCGCGGACCCCGGTCCAAATCATGCGCCGAGAGCTGAAGGAACGCCGTGCTGCCGACCGGCACTGACACTTTGAAACGCAGACCGCTGGTGCGCTTCCTCGCGCTGGTCGGCCTTGCCGTGGCGCTGGCCAGCTGCCAGATGTTCACGCCTCCCGAAGTGCAGGAATCCGGCTTCCAGCCTTCCGACAAGCCGATCACGGTCGACAATGTCGCCGCCAACAGCAAGCTTGCCGAACTGGCGAAGGCACAGCATCCGCGCATCCTTGCCACCTATGGCGGCGAATATTCCGATCCCAAGCTCGAGCGCATGGTGGCCAAGGTTGTCGGCAGCCTGACCGTGGTGTCGGCCAATCCGACCCAGACCTATCGCATCACCATCCTCAATTCGCCAAACGTCAACGCTTTCGCGCTGCCGGGCGGCTATCTCTACGTCACCCGCGGCCTGCTGGCGCTGGCCAATGATTCGGCCGAACTCGCCGCCGTCATCGCGCATGAGATGGGCCACGTCACCGCCAATCACGGTCTGCAGCGACAGCAGCTCGAGGCCGAGGAAGGCCTGGCGACCAAGGTGGTCTCCGATGTGCTGGGCGACAGCCCGACCGCCAAGCAGGCATTGATCCGCGGCAAGCTGAGGCTGGCGCAGTTCTCGCGCAACCAGGAGCTGGAGGCAGACGCGATCGGCATCAAGTCGATCGGCGAGGCGGGTTACGATCCCTATGCCGCCGGGCGTTTCCTGCAGTCGATGTCGGCCTATACCGATTTCCGCTCGATCAGCGGCGCCACCGACGCCAGCCTCGACTTCCTGGCCACGCACCCCAACACGCCGCAGCGAATTGATCTGGCGCAGCGCCACGCCCGCCAGTTCGGCGCGCCGGGCATCGGCACCCGCGACCGCGATTCCTTCCTGGCCGGGATAGACGGCCTGCTCTATGGCGACACGCCGGAAGAGGGCTATGTGCGCGGCCAGACCTTCCTGCATCCGGGCCTCGGCGTTTCGTTCACCGTGCCCGACGGCTTCATCATCGACAATTCGGCAGCGGCGGTGACGGCGACCGGTCCCGGCGACATGGCGATCCGCTTCGACGGTGTGTCGATCGACAAGGATCGTGCGCTGACCGACTACATCAGAAGCGGCTGGGTGGCCGGTCTCGACGAGACCAGTGTGCGCCAGGAGACGATCGACGGCAACGAGGCGGCGACAGCGCACGCCGGCGCCGATGGCTGGCAGTTCGACATTGCAGTGATCCGCGCCGGCGGCCAGGTCTATCGCCTGCTGACGGCCGCCCCCTCGGCCAGCACGACACTCGATCCGGTGGCACGCTCGGTCAGCGGTTCGTTCCGCGTGCTCAGCCCCGCCGAGAAAGCGGCACTGAAGCCGCTGCATATCCGCGTCGTCACGGTACAGGCCGGGCAGACGATGGGCACACTTTCGGCGCAGATGGTCGGCGTCGACCGCAAGCTCGATCTGTTCCGCGTGCTCAACGCGATGTCGCCGGGCGCCTCGGTTTCGGCCGGCGACAAGGTCAAGATCGTTACGGACAGATAGCGCCGGTCTTCGTCAGAAACCCCAGCCTTCGTAGTGCTTTTTTCTGAGATAACTTTTCTGAGATAACTCGGGGCGGTACCCCTGTTCCTGGCAATCTCACGCTGCCATGAATTCGGGGTTCTGCTTGACCAGCGCGAGCTTGAGCTTTTCCATGGCGCGGGCCTCGATCTGGCGGACACGCTCCTTGGAAATACCGAGGGTCTCGCCGAGCGCCTCAAGCGTCGCACCTTCGTCGGTCAGCCGGCGCTCCTCGATGATCCTGAGTTCGCGGGCATTGAGCGCGCGGAGCGCCGTCTTCAGCCACATCAGGCGCCGTTCGACGTCGATGGTGTCGCCGGCGACCTCGTCAGGCAATGGATCGTCCGAAATCAGGAAGTCCATCCGCTCGGTGGTGCCGGCTTCGTCGGCGAGCGGTGCGTTGAGCGAAGAGTCAGGTGCTGAAAGCCTGGAATCCATCTTCGCGACATCGGCCTCGGAGACGCCTAGGGCTACCGAGACTTCGCGGTAGAGCGTGGCGTTGGAGATCGGCTCGGCGCCATTGGCAAGACGGGCGCGCAGGCGCCGCAGGTTGAAGAACAGCGCCTTTTGCGCCGAAGAGGTGCCGCCGCGAACGATCGACCAGTTGCGCAGGATATAGTCCTGCATCGAAGCGCGGATCCACCATGTCGCATAGGTCGAGAAGCGCACCTCGCGCTCCGGCTCGAAACGCGCGGCTGCTTCCAGCAGCCCGACATGGCCCTCCTGGACCAGATCTCCGAGCGGCAGGCCGTAATGTCGGAATTTCGAAGCCATGGAGATGACCAGCCGCATATGGGCGACGGTGATCTGATGCAGCGCCTGCTGATCCTGGTCCTCCTTCCAGCGCAAGGCGAGAACATGTTCCTCATCGCGCTCGAGGTAGGGGGCTTTCATTGCCGTGCGGACCATGGTCCGTCCTGCCGTGTCTTCGATCATGCCGCGCTCCTGCTCCCGGACATTTTCGGACGGCCTGGCGGCCGTTATCTCTGTTTGACGCAATTCCGAAGGAAACCGCTTTCCCACTTTCCTGGAATTGCTTCGGGCCTAGCGCAGCCAAGGGTTCTTGAAATGGAAACGCGGCGCCCTACAACAAGCCATGAACGTGCCACACCGGGGATTGGTTCCGCCGCCGATGGCGGTTGTTTTGTGCGGTCCGACAGGGCGCATCGACACCGCAGATCGGGACTATTGGCACCGATCCGAGCTGCTTTGAGAATCTGATTTCTGGATCGTCGTTTTTTTGAAATCTGGTTCCTTATTTTGCTGCGCTGTATCTGTCAGTTTCCGGCTCTCACAAGCGCCGGACACCGGCCAAGGACGGGATCACACAGAAATGAAATGGCTCAATTCGCTCATCGTCGCCGGAACGCTTCAGGTTCTGGCTGTTACATCAGGCCATGCCGGCGCCAATCTTGACCAGATCAAGCAGGCCGGCACCCTCAAAGTCGGCACCGAAGGCACCTATGCGCCCTTCACCTATCATGATGCTTCCGGCGCGCTGGTCGGCTTCGACGTCGAGATCGCCAAGGCGATCGGCGACAAGCTCGGCGTCAAGGTCGAGTTCCTCGAAGGCAAATGGGACGGGCTGATCGCCGGCCTCGACGCCAACCGCTACGACGCCGTGATCAACGAGGTCGGCATTACCGACGCGCGCAAGGCCAAGTACGATTTCTCCGATCCTTACATCGCCTCCAAGGCCGTGCTGATCGTGCGCGGCGACAACACCGACATCAAGACCTTCGCCGACCTCAAGGGCAAGAAGTCGGCACAGTCGTTGACATCGAATTTCGGCAAGCTCGCCGAGACCAACGGCGCCGAACTCGTCGGCACCGACGGCTTCGACCAGTCGATCCAGCTGCTGCTCACCGGCCGCGCCGACGCCACCATCAATGACAGCCTGTCTTTCCTCGACTTCAAGAAGCACAAGCCGGACGCCAATGTGAAGATCGCCGCGCAGGAAGAGAACGCCGACTATTCCGGCGTCATCGTGCGCAAGGGTGATCCGGAGCTGGTCGCGGCGATCAATAAGGCGCTGGCCGACATCAAGGCCGACGGCACCTACAAGAAGATCGCCGACACCTATTTCGGCCAGGATGTCTCGCAGTAAAGACCATCTCCCGGCGGTTTGCCGGCAATGACCAATAGCGGCGGGCCGTCTTTGACGGCTCGCCGTTTTTCGCATGATATGAGAAGCACACAATCGCACTGCCGTCACCGCGGCGGTCTGTGGGGGAGGAGCCGTTCGTGCCGCACTGGCTACACCTGATGCTGGACTCGTTGCCGACACTGCTGTGGGCGGCGTTGATCTTCACCGTACCGCTGACATTGCTGTCGTTCGCACTCGGCCTGTTCGTCGGCCTGGTTGTCGCCCTGGTGCGGCTGTTCGGTCCCAAGCCTCTGGTTGCCGTGGTCCGCTTCTATGTCTGGATCTTCCGCGGCACGCCGCTTCTGGTGCAGCTGTTCCTGATCTTTTACGGCCTGCCTTCGGTCGGCATATTGCTGGACGCTTTTCCGGCGGCGCTGATTGGCTTCACCCTCAACATAGGCGCCTACAGTTCGGAAATTATCCGCGCCGTGATCGGCTCGGTGCCGAAGGGCCAGTGGGAGGCGGCCTATTCGATCGGCATGACCTGGAGCCAGGCGATGCGGCGCACCATCCTGCCGCAAGCCGGCCGCGTCGCCGTGCCGCCGCTGTCCAACACCTTCATCTCGCTGGTCAAGGATACGTCGCTGGCCGCCGCCATCACTGTGCCGGAGATGTTCCAGGCGGCGCAGCGCATCGTCGCCACCACCTATGAACCGCTGATCCTCTATGTCGAGGCGGCGATCCTTTATCTGGCGATGAGCTCGGTGCTTTCGGCCTTGCAGACGCGGCTGGAGGAGCGGCTCAACCGCTATGGCGGCTTCCTGGAGGCGCGCTCATGATCGGCCTCACCGACATCGAAAAGCGCTTCGGCGACAATCTGGTGCTGAAGGGCGTGACGGTCACCATTGCCGAAGGCAGCGTCACCGCGCTCGTCGGCCCCTCCGGCGGCGGCAAGAGCACACTGCTGCGCTGCATCAACCTGTTGGAGATCCCGACCTCGGGCATGGTGCGCATCGGCGACGAGACGCTGGAATCCCGTCCCGGCATCAAGATCCCCAGCCGCGACATCCAGCGCCTGCGGCTGCAGACCGGCATGGTGTTCCAGAACTTCCAGCTGTTCCCGCATCGCACCGCGATCGAGAACGTCATGGAAGGCTTGGTGACGGTGCTGAAATGGCCGACGGCAAAGGCGCGCGAGCGGGCACTGGCGCTGCTCGAGAAGGTCGGCATGGCGCACAAGGCGGACGATTGGCCGGCAACGCTGTCGGGCGGCCAGCAGCAGCGTGTGGCGATCGCCCGCGCCCTGGCGCCGTCGCCGAAAGTGCTGCTTTGCGACGAGCCGACCTCGGCGCTCGATCCGGAACTGGCGCAGGAAGTGGTCGACGTGCTGGGAAAACTCGCCAGCGAAGGCACGACCATGGTGATGGCCACGCACGACCTTCGCCTTGCCTCCAAGATTGCGCAGGAGGTGGTGTTCCTCGACGCCGGCGTCATCGTCGAGAAGGGGCCGTCCGCCGTGGTGTTCTCCAACCCGGAGCGTGAACGGACCAAGCGTTTTATTGCGACGCTGAAGCAGGAGGCGGAGAAG
Organism: Mesorhizobium sp. P170090; assembly: GCF_057786115.1. NCBI lineage: Bacteria > Pseudomonadati > Pseudomonadota > Alphaproteobacteria > Hyphomicrobiales > Phyllobacteriaceae > Mesorhizobium > Mesorhizobium sp. P170090. The sequence continues at coordinate 306,475 of NZ_JBYNWH010000001.1, read as the reverse complement.
GAAGCCGGCGGCTGAGCCTTCTACGTTCCCCTTGTGAAGAGGTCGGACGGAAGGTCCGGGTGCGGTCTGGTGTCGTCCCCATCCTCGCTGCTTCGCAGCCACCTGCCTGGGCGAGCCACGGGTCCCGCCCGTCCTTGGAACCCCACAAGGGGGTAAAAACAAAAACCCGGCACAAGGCCGGGTTTTTCATGAATTCGACGGTGAAAGCGATCAGGCAGCTTCTTCCTGCTCGGCTTCCTCATTGTCGGCCTTGGCGCCGCGCTTCGGGCCCTTGTTGAGGTTGACCTCGATCAGGCGCACGGCTTCGGTTTCCGACATGCGGTTGACTGCCGCGATCTCGCGCGCCATGCGGTCGAGTGCCGCCTCATAGAGCTGACGCTCGGAATAGGACTGTTCCGGCTGGTTGTCGGCACGGTAGAGGTCGCGCACGACTTCCGAGATCGAGATCAGGTCGCCCGAATTGATCTTGGCATCATATTCCTGCGCACGGCGAGACCACATGGTGCGCTTGACGCGGGCGCGGCCCTGGACGACCTTCAGCGCGCGCTCGACATAATCCTCTTCCGACAGCTTGCGCATGCCGATGGAGGTCGCCTTGGCGACCGGAACCTTCAGGCGCATCTTGTCCTTCTGGAAGTCGATGACGAACAGTTCCAGCTTGTGGCCCGCAACTTCCTGCTCGTCGATCGAGACGATCTGGCCGACGCCGTGCGCCGGATAGACGATGTACTCGCCGGTCTTGAAACCGTGGCGTGCCGAGGTGGACTTCTTCTGCGGGGTGATCGTTGCCATTACGCCCTGAACTCCTTGTTGTGGCACCGGCGGCCTGCCGGTCCGAACGCATGCGACCGGGGACACCGATCGTTAGCCGCACAACAGATGAACCCATCGGAAAAAGCCGGGACCGGCAAACCGCATACATAGCGACTGCCTGGCCCAGATCGCTCTGGTCCGATTGGGGATTTCACCTTTCAGTGATTTGGGGCGCTTGCGCCATAAATCGACGTTGTGTCACCGGCATGTTTCAACTGGTGTAGCACAAAAAGTCGGAAGAATCAAGGTTTTGCTGCAAACGCGAAGGTCGAGCGACATCGCCGCCTGTCAAGGCAGTTAATGTATGATGCGCGTTACGCAGCGTTATGACGATCCAATAGGCCGCACTTTTTTGCTTTGCGCATCACCCTTTCCGAAATCGATTCCGATTCCAGGGTCATGCGCTCAGTCGCCTTCGCCGGGCTCGGCGGAGAAATATTTCTCGAACTTGCCGGCCTCGCCGTCGAAGCTCTTGGCATCTGCCGGAGGCTCCTTCTTGGCGGTGATGTTGGGCCATTTCTCGGCGTATTCGGTGTTGACCTGCAGCCATTTGTCAAGGCCCGGCTCGGTGTCGGGCTTGATTGCATCGGCCGGGCATTCCGGTTCGCAGACGCCGCAGTCGATGCACTCGTCGGGATGTATGACAAGCATGTTCTCGCCCTCGTAAAAGCAGTCGACCGGACAGACCTCGATGCAGTCCATGTACTTGCATTTGATGCAGTTGTCGGTCACGACATAGGTCATTGGTCGGCTCCGGGACGTCCCGTTCTTGCTAGAGCGACGTGCGTCCAATTGGACGCATAAAGTACGCTCTAACACTTTGAATCTGCGCATCGTGCCTTCCGAAAAATCGATTTCCGATTTTCGGGCCGATGCGGCGGCTTTTTTGGTGAGGTAACGCCTTTGCCTGCCGCTTGCAAGGGCAGCCGTTGCAGGCGGGGCCCGCGTGTCCGGAATGAAATTCCAGACCGCCGGCATGGCGCAGACGGCCAAGGCTTCAGTCTTCGCCGAACAGCCGGTCGGTTTGCCTGCGCTCTTTCTTGGTCGGCCGGCCGCTGCCGGCGTCGCGCAGCGCCGGAATGGCATCGGCAACAGCCTCGCCTTTTGGGACCGGCGGCGGGGACATGTCCTCGTAGAGCGTGCGCGCTTCCTCGGCCGGACCGCGACGCACGCCGGTGCCAAGCACCTTCCAAACGAAGATGCGGCGCTCGTGCGTAATGGTCAAAACGTCGCCAGGCTTGACCAGATCGGAGGCCTGCGCTGCTTTGTCGCTGTTGATGCGGACGCGTCCGGCGACGACCAGCTTGGCCGCCAGCGAGCGCGATTTTATCGCGCGCGAAAAGAACAGCCACTTGTCGATGCGCTGACGACCTTCAGCAACCATCGCAGCGAGTTATCTCTTGTTGGAGCATGATCTTGTCCGAAAACCGGTTCCACTTTTCGGGATCATGCTCAGAGCCTACTTCTTCAGCTGGTCGCGCAAGGCGGCGAGCTTGGCGAAGGGCGAGTCCGGATCGAAGCGCGCCGGGCGTTCTTCGCGTGGCTTGGCCTGGAAAGCCGGCTTGGCGCCTTGCGGTCCGCCTTTGCCTTCCGGCCTGCCGCCTTTCCAGTCAGGCCGGCCCTCGCGCGGACGCTCGCCTTGCGGCTTGCCGTCGCGGCGCTGTTCGCCCTCGGCCTGCGGCTTGGGCTTGAACTTCGAACGGTCGAAGCGTGGCTTGGCGGCACCGTCGCGCTGGTCGCGCCGGCCCTGATAGGCCGGCCGTTCGCCCGGTGCCGGCTGTCCGCCGGCAGCGTCGGCCGGCGCATCGGCGCGGCTAGCCTGGCCGTTACGCGGGCGATTGTCTCTGCGGTTGTCTTGCCGATGGCGCGGGCGCTGCTCGAAACGACCCTGCCGCCACAGCAAGATGGGCTTTGGCGCTTCGGCCTCGGGGACAGGCTCAGCGCTTCCACCCTCCCCCTCGTGGGGAGGGTCGGCGCGCAGCGCCGGGGTGGGGGCAGCGTCGGCGTCGGCGGTTGCGCCTGAAGTGTCTGCTGTGTCTGCACCTGCTTCGTCAACGCTGTCACCCCCACCCGCGTCGCTTCGCGCCGCGACCTCCCCCATCGAGGGGGAGGTAAGGGCGTCGGCGTTTTCGGCGACGGTGGCGTCGGCGCTTTCGGGGACGGTGTCGTCAGCTTCCGCAACAGCCGGAGCTTCTTCCGTGATTTCTATGGGGGCTTCGACTTGGGGAGCTTCGACCTGTTCTTCCGCGACGGGCTCTGCCGTTGCTTCCGCGATGGCTGGAGCTTCGGCGGTGGCTTCAACGGCCGCAGTTGGCTCCGAACCCTCGGGAGGCGCGCCCGGCTGAGCGTCCGCAGCAACAGCCTCCGCTGCGGCTTCGGCGACGGGCTGCTCAGCCGCAGGCTCAGCGGCGGCAACCGCATCCGGCTCCGATCCAACGGCCGGCGCTTCAGCGACGGCTTCGCTTGCAGCGGCTTCCGTCGCCTTGGCCTGTTCAGCTTTTGCAGCCGCGTCCGCAGCCAGCTTGGCGGCAGCCGCTTCCCGCGCCGCGTTGTCCTGTGCTTCCAGCCGCGCCTTGACCTCTGCCGGCGGCTTCGGCTCGGCGCGGTAGCCAAGGCCTTTCAGGATCTCTTCCATGTCGTCGGCGGTTGCGCCGAGGATGGACATCATCGGCGGCGTCACCATGAAGGACTGGCCGTCATAGGCGCCGTCCGGGCGCTGTCCCAGACCGGGCTTCCAGTTGGTCGCAGGCCGGATCAGGTCGGCCAGCCGTTCCAGAATGTCGATGCGCACGGCGCGGCGGCCGAGATTGCGGTAGCCGGCGAGCTTGTAGAAGCTCTTGTCGAAAGCCGGATCGATGACCACCGAGGTGCGGCCGGAGGCCAGCGCGTGCACCACGTCGCCAAAGCCGGGCTTGTCCTTGCCGTCGTTCTTCAGCGCCCACAAAAGCGTGATCAGTCCGGCGGGCGCCGGCTTGATCAGCGCCGGCACGAAGACGTGGTAGGCGCCGAAGCGCACACCGAGCCGGCGCAAGGCGGCGCGACCCTCCTGGTCGAGCGACTTCATTTCCTCGGCGATGTCGCGGCGGTTGATGAGGCCGAAATGCTCGACGAGCTGGAAGGCGATGCCACGGCCGATGCCGGCGATCTGCTCGGCATTCTTCAAGTCGACCAGCGGCTTCAGCAAGGATTCGATCTGGAAATTGACGAAGCGCTCGGCGCGCGCGGCGACCTTGTCGCGGGCGGGACCGGTCAACTGCTCGTCGGCCAAAAGCACCAGGCGCGGCTTCAGCGCGTCCTCGCCGGCAACCAGCGTGCCGATCGGCGCGCCGATCCAGCGCAGCGTGCCGTCGGAGCCGAGCGCAAGGTCGCCATTGGCGCAGGCGCCGAAGCGTTCGGCACGTGCCTCGAACTCGGCGGCCAGCGCTTTTTGCGCTGCCGTACGCACGGCCTTGGCGTCTTCGCCGCCGGCGCTCTGATCGGCGGTGAAGCGGAACCCTTGCAACTCGCCGACATGATGGCCTTCGACAAGGACGGTTCCGGTAGGACTGATTTCGGCTTCAGGCATTGTATTTTCTCTAAGGCGCCGCATGAGGACGGAAGTCCTGCGGTCTACAAACCGTTTCGTCAACCGCTCATGCAGCGCATCCGACAATCTGTCTTCGATTTCGCGCGTCTTTTCCCGCCAGTGTGCCTGATCGGCCAGCCAGCCCGGCCGGTTGGACACGAATGTCCAGGTGCGGATCTGCGCAATGCGGTGCGACAGCGTGTCGATGTCCCCCTCGGTCGTATCGGCGCGGCGCACCTGCTCGGCCATGTAGTTCTCGTCGACATGGCCGTGTTGGGCGAGGTCGGTGTAGATAGAAGCGATCAGGTCGGAGTGCTGGGCCGGCGCGATCTTGCGGTAGTCCGGCAACGCGCAGGCTTCCCACAGCAGCGCGACGCGCTTGGCATTGGTAGCCAGCGCGCGGATGTCCTCGTCGCGGGAGAGATGTTCGAGCGCCTGGGCATCGACCGCCGGCAGCGCCCGCGTCAGGCCTTCGACCGGCGCGTTGGTTTCGATCGAGCGCTTCAGCGCGTCGAGGCTGGCGAAGTCGAAATGCGCGGTGCGCCATTGCAGCACCTTCACCGGATCGAACTCGTGCCCCTCGATGCGCTTGACCAACTCCTCGTCCAGCGGATCGACCTGGCCGGTGACGCCGAAGGTGCCGTCGCGCAGATGGCGGCCGGCGCGGCCGGCGATCTGGCCGAGCTCGGCCGCCGTGAGATTGCGGTACTGATAGCCGTCGAATTTGCGGTTCTGGGCGAAGGCGACATGATCGAGATCAAGGTTGAGCCCCATGCCGATGGCGTCGGTGGCGACGAGATAGTCGACGTCGCCTGCCTGGAACATTGCCACCTGGGCATTGCGGGTGCGGGGCGACAGCGCGCCGAGCACGACCGCCGCTCCTCCTTGCTGGCGGCGGATCAGCTCAGCGATGGCATAGACCTCGTCGGCGGAGAAGGCGACGATGGCCGTACGCCGCGGCAGGCGGGTCAATTTCTTCGAACCGGCATAGGCCAGGTGCGACAGGCGAGGGCGCGTCACCACCGAGACGCCTCTCAGCAGCTTTTGCAGGATGCCATGCATGGTGGCCGCGCCGAGCAGCAGCGTTTCCTGGCGGCCGCGTAGGTGCAGGATACGGTCGGTGAAGATGTGGCCGCGCTCGAGGTCGCCGGCGAGCTGCACCTCGTCGATGGCGACGAAGGCAACGTCGGTCTCGCGCGGCATGGCTTCGACGGTGCAGACCGAATATTTCGCGCCGGGCGGCTGGATTTTTTCCTCGCCGGTGATGAGCGCCACCTTGTGGGCGCCGACCTTTTCGCAGACGCGGGCATAGACCTCGCGCGCCAGAAGGCGGAGCGGCAGGCCGATAATGCCGCTCTCATGCGCCACCATGCGCTCGATGGCGAGATGGGTCTTGCCGGTGTTGGTCGGACCCAGCACGGCAGTCACGTCGCGGCCCGACAGGATCAGCGGCTCGGTGTGTTTCGGCTGGATGTTCATCGGCCTGGAGATGAGGCTTTCTGCATCGTGTTGTCGGGAGCGCGCCTCGCGTGGCGCGTATGACAGGCGACACATAGGGATTTCAGGCGCGAAGCGAAAGCGGAATGTTCCGGCCGGCAATCCCACGGTTCGTCTTTGAGGTCTCAATTAACAGTTGGAACGAGTCTGGAACGAATCGGCGACGAATCAGTGACTCCGGTAGATTCAGCTTTTGTTCACGGCTACATGTGGATTTTGCGAGCCTGAGTCTCACCATATGCTGAATCGCGGAAACTGGCCCGATTCCTGCAAGGCGACCATTGGCGTTAACCTTTGCCGGCGGAGCATCGTCGTGATCCGATACGCCTCGGCCAACATTATGAAATTGTTGAATTTTCTTAATCGGCCTTAACCATTTGCCGGTGATTTTCGGCCTTGGTCGTTAACGTTGCGCTCAAAGCCGGAACGAATCGGCTATGAATCAGCGATGGCGGGATTTTCCTGGTTTGTTCACCCCAACATGTTGTGTTATCCACAGCTTGTCCACCGAGAATTCACAGCTTGCGAACCGGGTTTTGCACAGGGCGCCTGGAAATCGTTAATCTTTGCGTGCCGGAACGGGTCAATGTCTAGCGCGCAGCCCGGGAACATCGCCGGCCGGCGATGAAAAAACGGGCCATAAGCCGGCCCGTCCTACCGGGCGAAATGCTGTCGTTCAGGCGAAATACTGGCCGCCATTGGCTGTGATGGTCGAACCGGTGATGAAGCCGGCGTCTTCGGAAGCGAGGAAGACGACGCAACGCGCGATCTCTTCCGGTTCGCCGAGGCGGCCGACCGGAATCTGCGGGATGATGCGTTCATTCAGCACCTTCTCGTCGATCGCCTTGACCATCTCGGTGGCGATGTAGCCGGGGCAGATGACATTGACTGTGATGCCCGCGCGCGCGCCCTCCTGCGCCAGCGCCTTCGAGAAGCCGATGTCGCCGGCCTTTGCGGCGGAATAGTTGACCTGGCCGGCCTGGCCTTTCTGGCCGTTGATGGAGGAAATGGTGATGACGCGGCCGAATTTGCGGTCGCGCATGCCGCCCCACAGCGGATGCGTCATGTTGAAGACCCCAGACAGATTGGTGTCGATGACTTCCTTCCACTGCTCGCGCGTCAGTTTGTGGAACATGGCGTCGCGGGTAATGCCGGCATTGTTGACCAGCACCGAGACCGGGCCGAGATCGGCCTCGACCTGTTTGATTCCGGCGGCACAGGCGTCGTAGTCGGCGACCGACCATTTGTAGGCCTTGATGCCGGTTTGTGCGCTGAACTTCCCCGCTGCCTCGTCATTGCCGGCATAGTTGGCTGCAACGGTGTAACCGGCATTCTTCAGGCCGATCGATATGGCGGCGCCGATGCCGCGCGATCCACCGGTGACGAGCGCTACTTTGGTCATTGAAAGTTCTTCCTCCCTTTGGTCGGAAGAAGGGAATAGGGAGTAGGGAGTAGCGAGTAGGGATCGATATCCCGCCGCGCTGCTCCTTCTTCCCCATTCACTACTCCCTATTCACTACTCACTTCTCGTTCACAGCGCTTCCACGCACAGAGCGACGCCCATGCCGCCGCCGATGCACAGCGTGGCAAGGCCCTTCTTGGCGCCGCGGCGGCGCATCTCGAAAACCAGCGTGTTGAAGACGCGGGCGCCCGACGCGCCGATCGGATGGCCGATGGCGATGGCGCCGCCATTGACGTTGACGATCGACGTATCCCAGCCCATGCCCTTGTTGACGGCGCAGGCCTGCGCGGCGAAGGCTTCATTGGCCTCGACAAGGTCGAGGTCCTTGACCGACCAGCCGGCCTTCTCGAGCGCCCGCTTCGAGGCGGGAATAGGTCCGGTGCCCATGATCGCCGGATCGACGCCGGCCGTCGCCCATGAGGCGATGCGCACCAGCGGGGTGATGCCGCGCCTTGTGGCTTCAGCCTCGCTCATCAGCAGCGCGCCGGCGGCGCCGTCATTGATGCCCGACGCGTTGGCGGCGGTCACGGTGCCGTCCTTGTCGAAAGCCGGCTTCAGCTTGGACATGGCGTCGATGGTGGCGCCGTGGCGGATGTACTCGTCCTGGTCGACGACAGTGTCGCCCTTCCTGCCCTTGATCGTGAAGGCGACGATCTCGTCCTTGAACTTGCCGGCCTTCTGCGCGGCCTCGGCCTTGTTTTGCGAGGCCAGCGCAAACTGGTCCTGGTCGTCGCGGGTGATCTGGAACTGGCGGGCGACGTTCTCGGCGGTGTTGCCCATGTGGTAGCCGTTGAAGGCGTCCCACAACCCGTCCTTGATCATGGTGTCGATCATCTTGTAGTCGCCCATCTTGACGCCGGCGCGCAGGTGCTCGGCGTGCGGCGACAGCGACATCGATTCCTGGCCGCCGGCGATGATCACCGTGGCGTCGCCGGCGGCGATCTGCTGCATGCCGAGCGCGATGGCGCGCAGGCCCGAGCCGCAAACCTGGTTGAGGCCCCAGGCGGTCGTCTCCTTGGGCAGGCCGGCATTGATCGACGCCTGGCGGGCGGGGTTCTGGCCCTGCGCGGCGGTCAGCACCTGGCCGAGAATGACCTCGTCGACTTCGCCCGGCTCGACGCCGGCGCGCGCCAAAAGCTCCCTGATGACGACGGCGCCAAGTTCATGCGCCGGGGTGGCGGCGAAGGCGCCGTTGAAAGAGCCGACAGCCGTGCGTGCGGCGCTGGCAACGACGATTGAATTGGAAGCGGACATTTTTCTCTCCAGACTTCGAGGTGTCGTGTTCTTGGGGGCTTGTTGGGACTTTTCTTGCCCGTTCCACACCCCAAGTCAAACCGGAAATGGGCATGCCGGCCAAGCGCCGCAAGCAGGGCGCGGGCGGCCGGCGGGATCGCCCAACCTTTGCTGCGCAGCATAATTAGCCCGCCATGCAGCAATAAATGATGCCGCACTGCACAAAGCGCTTGGAATTATAGAGCTTTTGCGCATATCCTTAAAAATGGCGCAATCGTTACCGGCGGCTTACTCAGGCGCGCCGGTGTCCCGGGAGGATGCTGATGGCCGCGAAAGACGACCCTATCATTATCAAGAAATATGCCAATCGCCGGCTCTACAACACCGGCACCAGCACCTATGTCACGCTCGAGGATCTGGCCGAGATGGTCAAGAAGGGCGAGGAGTTCACCGTCCAGGACGCCAAGACCGGTGACGACATTACCCATCCGGTGCTGACGCAGATCATCTTCGAACTGGAGAACAAGGATGGGCAGAACATGCTGCCGATCCCGTTCCTGCGCCAGCTGATCGCTTTCTATGGCGACCAGATGCAGCAGATCGTGCCGAGCTTCCTCGAACAGTCGATGATGGCCTTCTCCAAGGAACAGGAGCGGTTCCGCGAGCAGATGAAGGGCGCGATCGGCAAGTCGCCGCTGGATGTGATGAAGATCGCCACGCCGATCAAGGCGCTGGAAGAGCAGACACGCCGCAACATGGAAATGTTCCAGAACGCGATGCGCCTGTTCACGCCCTTCCCGACCGCCGCCACAAATGCTGCGGCCGCGGCTGCACCCGAGCCGGCCCGCAAGGACGTCCCGGAAAAGAGCGGCGACGACCTTCAGGAACTGAAGCAACAGATCGCCGCCATGCAGCGCAAGCTCGACACCATGTCGTAAGCGACCGCCGCATGGTCGACCGCCCTCAGTTGGTCGAGGCGGCTGTCACGGGTCGATTTTCAGCTGCCACGGTTCCCAGATATCGTCGGGCTGGCCGTCGAGCGAGCGGTAGAAGGCTTTGGCCGGCGAGTTGGATTTCAGCACCGTCCATTTGATGGCGGAGGCGCCAATGCTCAAAGCGTGTTGGCGAAGCTGTTCAACAAGCGCATGGCCGACCCCCATGCCGCGCGTCGCTTCAGTGACGTAGAGTTCCTTCAGCCAGACAACCGGCTTCAGGTCGTAGGTCCAGGGGATGAGGTAGTGGACGGCGATGCCGACGATCACGCCCTCTCGCTCCGCCACCAACACGCCGAACCGGGGCGATGGCCCCAGCCCGTGCTCGATGAGGTTCGCTTCGGTGACGCGAAGCTTGTCGTCATAACCCTCGAAGACAGCTAGCGCCCGCATGAGGGCGAGCACCGCACCGACATCCTGGCGCTCGAATGGACGAATTCTAACCATCGCCTTCTGCATGCTTGCTCAGTCTTCAAGGCCGACCATATCGCGTGGCCTCACGCGTGCAAGACACCGGGCTCCTTGCCTGAAGCGAAAGGAAGGTCCTCGTCCTGCCAACCGGTTATGCCGCCGATCATGATCTTCACGGGACGACCGAGGCTGGCCAGCTTGAAGGCCGCCTGATCCGCGCCATTGCAATGCGGTCCCGCGCAATAGACGACGAACAGCGTCCTTTCGGGCCATTGCACCATCCGCCCGGCCGATATTTCGCGGTGGGGCAGATGCAGCGCGCCCGGCACATGGCGGCGTCCATAGGCTTCCGGCGAACCGACCACATGCAGGAGAACAAAGTCCGGCTCTCCGGCACGCAGTGCGGCGGCGACGTCGGAACAGTCGGTCTCGACGGAAAGCCGGCGCAGAAAATGGTCGCGGGCGATATCCGGCGATGCCGCCGGAATGTCTGTCACGTGGCTCATCCTCGTATCTCCATTGCTGATGCGACGGAGAGATAAGACAGGAAGCAGGGCGATTGCAGCTGGCAGCTTTGCCATATATCGTCAAGATCATGCCATCCTCTGCGAATCCGCGCCCTGCCAACCCTCTTGTCGTTGCCGTTGCCTATGACGGGCTGTGCACGTTCGAGTTTGGCGTGGCGGTTGAGATCTTCGCCTTGCCCCGGCCGGAAATGGGTGAGGATTGGTACCGTTTTGCGGTTGCCGGTATTGATACCGGTGAAATGCGCGCGCTGGGCGGCGTGCGTATTGTTGCCGACGGCGGGATCGATCTGATCGGCCAGGCCGGCACGGTGATCGTACCGGGATGGCGCGGAACGGAGGCTCCGGTGCCGCCGGCGCTGATCGAGGCGCTTCGAAAGGCACACGAGCGCGGCTCTCGCATTCTTTCGATCTGTTCGGGCGTGTTCGTGCTTGCCGCCGCCGGCCTGCTGGCGGGCAAAAGAGCGACCACGCATTGGCGCTACAGCGAGAAGCTGACGGAGATGTACCCCGACATCACCGTGATTCCGGACGTTTTGTACATCGATGAGGGCAATGTGCTGACATCGGCAGGCAGTGCAGCGGGCATCGATCTTTGCCTGCATCTGGTTCGGCGCGACTTCGGCACCAAGGCTGCAAACATGGTGGCGCGCCGTCTGGTCGTGCCGCCGCATCGCGACGGCGGCCAGGCGCAGTATGTCGAGAGTTCCGTACCCGAGCCACATGAGCGCAGCCGGCTTGGACCGTTGATCGACAGGATGCGCGCCGATATTTCTGCCGACTATCCCGTCGCCATCTTGGCCGAGCTTGCCGGGATGAGCGAGCGGACGTTCCTGCGCCGGTTCGCGGCCGCGACCGGCGTCACGCCGGCGCGCTGGCTGCTGTCGGAACGGCTTTCGCGGGCGCGCACGCTGCTGGAAGACACCGCCATGCCGATCGAACGGATTGCCGAGACCGCCGGCTTTGGCGCGGCAGGCACGCTGCGGCATCATTTTCGTCAGCAGTTCGCCACGACGCCCGTCGCGTACCGTGCGCGGTTCGGGAACACGGCCAGGTCGGCTTAAGTCACGCGCCCCTCATAGCGGCCACGCGGCCTGATGATGCTGCCGCTAATGATCTGTTCGACCATATGCGCGGCCCAGCCGACACTGCGTCCAAGCGCGAACAAACTGAACGGTGCATCGCGCGGCAAGCCAAGGCCGCGCGTTAGTGCGGCCAGGGCGAAGTCGATGTTGGGCTGGGCACCGGCCGCCGCCATGGCGCCTTTTTGCAGCTGTTGCAGCGTCTCGTCGACAGGGATGACTTCCAGAAGTGCGGTGGCACGGGGATCGCCGTCGGGATAGAGCGGATGGCCGAACGCCGGCAAGGGCCGATCATGGCCGAGCCAGCGCCGGATCGCCGCATCCGCGCCGTGGGCTGCTGCATCTTCAGCCAGTTGCATCGCCGCTTCGCCGGCGCCACCGTGGCGCGGACCGGACAGCGTTGCCAGGCCGGCCAGCAGGCATGCGGCAGGCGAGGCGCCTGTGGACGCTGCGACGCGGGCGGCGAAGGTCGATGCGTTGAGTTCATGATCGGCGAGCAGGACGAGGGCGCAGCGGATCGCTTCCGCGCCGGCATCATCCACCGACCAGCCCTGCGCCAGGCGCTTATGGACGGGCGCTGTGCCGGTTTCGGCGCCCAGCGACTGCGCCAGCGCTCCGACTGTGCGCGCGGCCTCGGTGCACAGCGAGGCGGCGCTGCGTCCTAGCGAAGGCCGCCCGTGGCCTGCAAGCATGGCAAGCTGCGCAAAGGCCGAGGCGCGGCCGACTGGATGAGGCGCTTCAGATGACGGAGCTTTGAAAGCCACCGGTTCAGGCGAGGCCCAGAGCACAGCAGCGGTTTCCTCCAGCGTCGCCGCTTTGGAGAGCGCAACGGCGTCTTGCCCTCGATAGATCAGTCGACCGTGCAGCACAGTCGAAATCGCGGTGACAATCGAGGGTTCGCCCCAGGCAATCGCACTTTCGGCGATGGCCGACGGACTGCGGCCGCGCGCCCGGCGGGTCGCCAGTGCGGCGATGTCGTCGGCGCGGTACTGGCTGCGGCGCGGGTCGCTCTCATCCGGCCGCATGCCGATGCGGCCACGGCTGACATAGGCGTAGAGCGTCTGCGGCCGGACCTTGAGCCTTTCCAGCGCCTCTTCCCGCGACAGCCATTCGGACATTTTCAGCCCATACATTGATTATATTGATCAAGATTGATCGAGGCGCAGCCTAACCCTTATCTCCCATGCAGAAAAGCTGCAAGGAGATGAGATATGGCGAACGGGCTCGATGATGTGGTGGCGGCGGAGACCGTGCTCTCCGATGTCGATGGCCTTGGCGGCCGCCTGACGATCCGCGGTCATTCGCTGCCGGAATTGGCGGGACGCTGGCGCTATGCGCAAGTGGTTCGCCTGTTGCTCGACGGCTTCTTCGACGGCCTTCCCGGCGATGCCGAACTGGCAGCGAGGCTGGGCAAGGCTCGCGTCGAGCTGTTCGAGCGGCTTGCACCCTCGCTGCCGCTGCTCGCACCGATTGAGATCTATGGCGCCATGCGCGCCGGCATGGCGCTGCTGCCGGATGGCGAGACACCGACGGACGCCTTGCGGCTGATCGCGGCGCCCGCCGTGCTGACGCCGGCTCTGCTGCGCCTGGCGCGTGGCGAGCAGCCGATCGCACCTGACGCGAAGGCCGATCATGCCGCCGACATGCTGAGGATGCTCGAGGGATCCGTCCCGTCGCCGGCGCTGGCAAGGGCACTCGACACCTATCTGGTGACCGTCTGCGATCACGGCCTCAACGCCTCGACCTTCGCCACCCGCGTCGTCGCATCGACGCTGGCCGGGCTGACATCGTCGGTGCTGGCTGGGCTCGGCGCGCTCAAGGGGCCGCTGCACGGCGGCGCGCCCGGCCCGGTGATCGAGATGCTCGATGCAATCCAGGCGCATGGCGACGCGGCCGGTTGGCTGCGCGAGAAGGTCGCGCATGGCGAGCGCATCATGGGTTTCGGCCATCGTATCTACCGCGTGCGCGATCCGCGCGCCGATGTACTGAAAGCCGTCGTGCGGCAGCTCGGCAGCGAGGGCGAAGCCGGCCGCCGCCTGGCCTTCGCCGAGAAGGTCGAGCACACGGCGCTCGAAGTGCTGCGGATCGCCAAGCCGCAGCGCTCGCTGCAGACCAATGTCGAGTTTTACACAGCGCTTGTGCTTGAGGCGGCTGGCTTTCCGCCACAGGCGTTCAGCAATGTCTTTGCCGCCGGACGTGTCGCCGGCTGGATCGCGCATGCGCGCGAACAGCAGACGACGGGGCGGCTGATCCGTCCACAGTCGCGCTATGTCGGGCCGGTGCCGGACCTCGTGGCCTGAGGTTCCAAGTTCAGATTGTTGCGAAGAGGACCCCACCCTAGCTTGCCGGGGCGAGCCACGAATCTCGCCCGTCCTTCGGACCCCCACAAGGGGAGGGCAGCTGGCGCGCGCCGCCGAAACGTCGGTGGTTTGCTGAGATCAGCGTCTACCAAGTCTCCCTCCCCCTTGTGGGGAGGGATCAAGGGTGGGGGTATTCGTAGGGCGAAGACCTGGGCGTGGAGGACCATTCCCCATGACCAAAATTTCATGTGATCACGCGACCGTGTTCGTGTTCTTGCCTTGGTCATCCCTTATATGCTGCACTGCAATATAAGTCCGCTGCCGTCGAACCCGCCCGATTTCCGGGCGGAATGAGGCAGCAGCGACCAAACTGAACAGGAACGCCATGACCAAAAACGGCAAGGCGGAGGAAACGAAGAAGATCAACATTGCGCTGCAGGGCGGCGGCTCGCACGGGGCTTTCTCCTGGGGTGTACTCGACCGGCTGCTGGAGGATGGCAGGCTCGACATTTCAGCCGTGTCCGGCACCAGCGCCGGCGCGATGAATGCGGTGGCGCTGGCCGATGGTTTTGTGCGCGGCGGCGTCGAGGGTGCACGGCAAAAGCTCGACGACTTCTGGCGCGCGGTGGCGGCCAAGGGCCGCTTCAGCCCGGTGCAGCGCATGCCGTGGGACGTCGCCTGGGGCAACTGGTCGATCGAGAACACGCCCGGCTATTTCTTCTTCGACACCATGTCCCGAGTGTTTTCGCCCTATGTCGCCAATCCGCTGGGCTTGAACCCGCTGCGCGACGTGGTCGAGCAGGAGATCGATTTCAAAAATGTTCACGCCTGCAAGTCGATGGAGCTGTTCATTTCGGCGACCAATGTCGAGACCGGCCAGCTGCGCGTCTTTTCCGACGGCGAGATCGACCTCGACACGGTGATGGCCTCGGCCTGCCTGCCGCAATTGTTCCGCGCCGTCGAGATCAAGGGCGTGCCCTATTGGGATGGCGGCTATGGCGGCAATCCGGCGCTGTTTCCGTTCTTCAAGACGGCGGCGACGGAGGATGTGCTTTTGGTGCAGATCAATCCGGTGGTGCGCGAAGGCACGCCGAAAAGCGCCAACGAAATCCAGAACCGCATCGACGAGATCACCTTCAATGCCGGGCTGCTGAACGAATTCCGCTCGATCGCCTTCGTCAAGGAACTGATCGCCGCCGGCCGGCTGCCGCCTGGCGAATACCGCGACATCCGCATGCACCGCATCGATGCCGACGAGGCGTTCAAGGATCTGTCGGCGTCGTCTAAGGTCAACGCCGAATGGGCTTTTTTGACCTATTTGCGCGACCTTGGCCGCATAGCGGCGAGCGACTGGCTGGAGGAGAATTACGACGCCGTCGGCAAGCGGCCGACGCTCGATCTTTCCGGCGAACTCGATGACGGCTTCAAACCGGTGCGCGGGCCGGCACCGGGACGGCGGGTGAAGGAATTCCTCGCCGCCCGCAAGAAGCCGGAGGCGGAACGCCGGCGGGCCTGAGTCCGCCCGGATCGATCAAGACGATCAGCGAAGTGTTCGGCAAATCGGAGTAGCGCCGATGACTTTCCGTCCCGGAACAACCGTTGCGTGTGACGGTATACAAAATCATACTGACGCCTGCTGCCATTCACTGAGTGGCTACGCAGGTCGCGCCCACATTTGAGCGTCAAAAACTAGTGGGGGCACAGGGTGATGTCAGCGCTCGTAACGCCTTGAAAACAAGTCGGCTCCAGCATCCGTGCGGCGCCGGGGCTGCGGTTCCGTCGAATGACGGGGCGCCGACAAAACCGTTTCTCGTTGGCCACACTACATCGCCTGGCACAATGTTCCTGCAACTTTTCGACTGTATTGCGATGCAACTTTGATGTAGAAGCGCGGCTTCGCCGTTCACGGCAAATTGAACACGGCCTGGCGCGCACCCATATCGGCGACGCGCCCGAGTTGGAAGACACGGTAGCTGTTAGACGACGGACTCCTGTTGGATAACGACTTGGCCGAACCCCGCAGTGGAAAAACAATGATGCCGAAGATCAGGTTTCACAAGCTTGCCGCTATTGTCGTGCTCATCGGCTTCGCCGCCTGGATGGGAACAGGCGCGTTCTCGTCGGTCGGCAGCGCCGCTGTCGAAGGTGCTGGCAAGGCAGGCGATCAGGCCAAGCCGGGCGATCAGGCCAAGGCGCCGGATGCAGCCAAGGCGGCCGAGGCCGAACCGAAGGCGCCGCTGCGGACCGTCGCTGTGGTGACGCCGCCGCGCAAGACCTATGCCCGCGCCATCCGCATTTCCGGGCTGACCGAGGCCGACAAGCGCGCCGTGCTGGCGACGCGTGTCGCCGGCGTCATCGAAAAGCTGCCGGTCAAGCAGGGCGATCACGTCAAGACCGGCGATCTGGTGCTGATGCTTGCGGCGGAAGAAAAGATCTCGATGGTCGACAATGCCAAGCAGCTCGTCGTGCAGCGCCAGGCTGAACTCGAAGCGTCGCTTCGGCTCATGAAGACCGGCAATCTGCCCAAGCTGCAGCTCGACACGGCGCGTTCGAACCTGACCGCTGCGCAGTCGCAGCTGGAAACGGCGCAGGCCGAACTCGACCGCAATCTGGTCAAGGCGCCCTTCGACGGCGTCATCGACCGGGTGCCGGTGGAGCTCGGCAGTTCCGTCATGCAGGGCGGCGAGGTGGCAACCATCCTCAAGCTCGATCCGGTGATTGCGCGCGGTGAAGTCAGCGAACGCGACCTCGGCTATCTCAAGCTCGGCGACAAGGCTGCTGTGCGGCTGGTCAGCGGCCAGACCGTCGAAGGCACCGTGCGCTACATCAGCCGCGACGCCTCGTCGGCGACGCGCACCTTCCGCGTCGAGATCGCCGTCCCCAATGCCGACGGCTCGGTGCCGGCCGGCATGACGGCAGAGATTGCGCTCAGCGCGCAGCCGACCGACGCCGTCATGTTGCCGCGCTCCGTGGTGACGCTGGGCGACAAGGGAGACCTCGGCATCCGCGCCGTCGACAAGGACAACAAGGTGGTGTTCTTCCCGATCGACCTGGTCGATGACTCGCCGAAGGGCCTGGTGCTTGGCGGCATTCCCGCCGATGCCCGCGTCATCGTCGCCGGCCAGGAACTCGTCAAGGAAGGGGACGTCGTCAAGCCGGTCGAGGCCGACCAGGCGACCATCCAGAAACTGTTGGGCGAAGCGACAACGCAGTAGCGCCGGGTGGCCCCGGGCGGGGACAACCGGCCGCCATGCGGCTCCTGAAATCTTGAGAACAGGCCATGGATATCGTCAAACTCGCGATCAACAATGCCCGGCTGACCATTGCGGTGCTGGTCTTCCTGCTGCTGGCGGGCTGGGTCGCCTATCAGTCGACACCGAAGGAAGCGGAACCCGACGTTCCTACCCCTTATGTTTATATAAATGTTGCCTATCAAGGCATCGCGCCCGAAGACGCTGAAAGACTTCTGCTTAGGCCTCTGGAGGCAAAGCTTAAGAGTCTCAAGGGGTTAAAGGAGATGAAATCATCCGCCTATCAGGGCGGTGCCTTTGTCTTCCTTGAGTTTCTGCCGTCTATAAAAGTCGACACCGCGGTGACTGATACACGCTCGAAGGTTCAGGACGCGAAGGCTGACCTTCCCCAAGCGGCAGAAGAACCGGTTGTTACCGAGGTCAACATTTCCGAGTTTCCCGTCCTGGTCGTCACGCTGTCCGGCGATGTGCCCGAGCGTGTGCTTACGGCGGCGGCGCGCGAACTGCGCGACCGCATCGAGGAAGTCCCGGGCGTTCTTGAGGGCACCATACAAGGCGCGCGCGACGATCTCGTCGAGGTCGTCATCGACCCGATGAAGCTGTCCTCCTACGGCCTGCAGCTCGACCAGTTGATCGGCGCGGTCGGCGCTTCCAACAGCCTGGTCGCCGCCGGCAATATCGAGGGTTCGGAAGGCAAATACGCGGTCAAGGTGCCGTCGCTGATCGAGACACCCGAGGATGTCGCGTCCTTGCCGGTGGTCGCCGGCCCCAATGCCGTCGTGCAGGCGAAGGACATCGCCACGGTGCGTTCGACCTTCGCCGACGCCGAGACCATCACTCGCCTCAACGGCAAGCCGGCCATCGCCATCGAAGTCAAGAAGCGCATCGGCGCCAACCTGATCGACACGCTGGCCAAGGTGCGGGAAGTGTCCGACGCCTACGTCAAGACGATGCCGGAAGGCATGAACATCACCTACACGCAGGACAAGTCTGTCTTCGTCAACCAGCTGCTGGGCGACCTGCAGAACCACGTGATGATCGCCGTCATCCTGGTGTTCATCGTCATCCTCTATGCGCTGTCGGGCCGCGCCTCGCTGCTGATCGGGCTTGCCATTCCGTCATCCTTCCTGATCGGCATCCTGCTGCTTGCGATGATGGGCTACACGATCAACATGATCGTGCTGTTCAGCCTTATCCTGGCGGTCGGCATGCTGGTCGACGACGCCATCATCGTCACCGAATTTGCCGAACGGCGCATGGGCGAAGGCATGCCGAAGGCGGAAGCCTTCACGCTGGCCGCCAAGCGCATGGCCGGTCCGGTCATCGCCGCGACCATGACCCGCATCGCGGCGTTTTCGCCGCTGCTGTTCTGGCCCGGCATCATCGGCGACTTCATGAAATACATGCCGATCACGCTGATCGTCACGCTGTCGGCCTCGATGCTTTATGCGCTGGTGTTCGCGCCGACGCTGGGCGCGCTTTTCGCCAAGGCGCCGGAGCATCACGAGGAACACAATCGCGACGGCTGGTACATGGCGCTGGTCAAGCAGGCGGTGCGCTTCCCCATCACTGTGCTGGTGCTCACAGCCGTGCTGCTCACCGGCGTCGGCTTCGCCTATTCGAAGTATGGCGCCGGCGTCGAGTTCTTCCCCAGCGTCGAGCCCGATTACGGCCTGCTCTATGTGCATGCCCGCGGCAATCTCTCGCTGGCCGAAATGGATACGGCGACCAGGATCGCCGAAAACCGGCTGCTCGGCTGGCCCGGCGTCAAATCGGTCTACACCCGCGTCGGCAAGACGCAAGGCGGCGGCCAGGACGTGCCGGAAGATGTCGTCGGCGTCATCCAGTATGAGTTCATCGACTGGCGCGAGCGCAAATCGGCGAACCATATCCTGGATGAGCTGCGCACCGTCATGGCCGGCATTCCCGGCGTCGATGTCGAGGTGCGCGTGCCGGAGGCCGGTCCTCCCACGGGCAAGGCGGTGCAGCTCCGGCTTTCGGCCATCGATCCCAAAGGGCTCGACGACCAGGCCCGTGCGGTCGCGGCGCGCATCGCCAAGGTGCCCGGTGTCATCGACGTTTCCGACGGCCTGCCGCCGCCCGGCGTGGACTGGGCGCTCGAGGTCGACCGCGCCAAGGCGGCGCAGTACGGCATCAGCCCGACCGCCGTCGGCACCGTGGTGCAATTGGTGACCAATGGGTTGAAGCTGTCCGAGTACCGGCCGGCCGGCGCCGACGATGCCGTCGATATCCGCCTGCGCCTGCCCGAAGACCGGCGCACGCTATCGACGCTCGACGAGCTCCGGGTGCAGACCGCGCAAGGCTCGGTGCCGATCTCGAACTTCGTCGTGCGCAAGCCGGAGCCGACCGTCGGCATCCTCAACCGCATCGACGGCGCCCGCACAGTGGTCGTCCAGGCCAACGTCGCCGCCGGTAACCAGGTTGCGGCGGTGCAGGCGGAGGTGACCAAGGCGGTCACCGACATGAAGCTCGACAGCGGCATACGCTGGAAGCTGGCGGGGTCGAACGAGGACAGCGCCGAAGCCAGCGCCTTCCTCGGCAAGGCCTTCGGCGCGGCGATCTTCCTGATCTTCCTGGTGCTGCTGATGCAGTTCAACAAGTTCACCAGCGTGCTTCTGGTGCTGTCCTGCGTGGTCATGGCGACGATCGGTGTGTTCCTGGGGCTGCTGCTGACCGGCGAAGCCTTCGGCATCGTCATGTCGGGCATCGGCGTCATCGCGCTGGCCGGCGTGGTGGTGAACAACAACATCGTCTTGATCGACACCTATGACCGGCTGCGCGAAGAGGGCTGGGACAAGATGGAGGCGGTGCTGCAGACCTGCCGCGAACGTGCCCGTCCGGTGGTGCTGACGGCGGTCTCGGCCATCCTTGGCGTGCTGCCGATCGCCTTTGGCCTCGGCCTTGAAATCTTCCATCACGAGACGACGATCAACGCGCCGTCGACGCAATGGTGGATTTCGCTGTCCTCGGCCATCGTCTTCGGCCTGTCCTTCGCCACGCTGCTGACGCTGGTGGTGACGCCGTCCATGCTGATGATCTTCACGCGCAGCAAGAACAGCCGCTTCTACGCCTTTTTCCGCCGGCTGTTCGGACGCGACAAGAAGCCGAGTGCGCCCGCAGGGCCAAGACCGGGTCCGCTCGACGAGCCGGCAATCGCCTTCCCCAAAGCCGCGGAATAGCCCAGCTTTCCCCAGGCAGACAAAAGGCCGTCCGGAACAACCGGGCGGCCTTTTGCATTGTCCCCTCGCATCTGAAGAGCAAAGCGAGGGACTCTTATGACCGTCAGCACCATTCTCATCATAGTTCTGATCCTGATCCTGATCGGCGCCGTACCGGCCTGGCCGCATTCGCGCTCCTGGGGTTATGGGCCGTCCGGAATAGTCGGCGTTGTGCTTGTGGTGCTGCTGATCCTGGTGCTGATGGGCAGGGTTTGATCGTGGCAGGAGACCTCTGCGATCAGCGTTTCCTCTCCCGATGAAGCGCTGGCAATAAGCACACGGCGGTGCCAACCCCCACTCCGGCCGCTGGGCGGCCACCTCTCCCCATGTCCATGGGGGAGAGGAAATGCCAAGCTTTTCAAGGCCACGACCTCGGCGGTTAGCATTTCCTCTCCCCCACGAATGTGGGGGTAGAGGTGGCTCGGCGAAGCCGAGACGGAGTGCGGGAGCGCCATATGCGATTGGCCCGAAATCGAGATGACGAGCACACGCTGTGCCCCCTTGGCCACCCCGCACCCTTGCGTATACGCTGCCCGCACGACAATCACCGAGGGAGCCATCAAGGTGAACACCGCCAGCCCGCCAAGGCCTCTCGCCGAGATCGCCAGCTATCACGCCCACATCTACTATGACGGGCAAGCCGAGCGGCAGCACGCCGAATGGCTGCGCCTGCGCATCGGCGAACGCTTCCGCGTGCGCCTGGGCAACTGGCGCGACGAGCCGGTCGGCCCGCACGAACAGGCCATGTACCAAGTCTCCTTCGCCACCGAGATTTTCGCCACACTCGTCCCCTGGCTGATGCTGAACCATGGCGGCCTGAGCATCCTCATCCACCCCAACACCACCAACCCCAAGCGCGACCATCTGGTCGATCCGATCTGGATCGGGCGGCCGCTGGGGGTTCATGGCGAGGTGCTGGGTGAAGAGGATGAAGCGGAAGAGGCGCTGGAGGTGAACACGGAGCCGACGCTGGGGGCGTAGGGAGGCGTTCTGCAAAGTAGAGACTTGGCCTTGGAGACGCGTTCGCCAGTAGCCTAGCTCAGGCATGCATGACAAGCCGCTTTGCCCCTCAAGCCGTATCCTATGCCTTCATCATTGCTTCGTTGAAGGTGCCGAACCAGCGCGGGGCCGTTGGAGCGACGGACCGTCAATTGATGGCAAGGGAGAGTTCTCCTTGGTCGCCGGTACGCCGAGGCGGGGTCGCCGAATAGGCAAAGATTGCAATAGAGGAGGCAGCCGGCACTCGTTCCCGCAGGGTCGGGCGCACCCGTTCGGACGGAGCAACTGGCGCTCCGCACGAGGGACAGGGCAACTCACTGGTGACTGGGTGCGTGCCTGACGAAGCTCTTCGTTTCGGCTGAGATAAATGCTCTCACTTACGGAACATCGCAGGTTCGTCGAAGTTGGAAAGCTACGGAGGACGTGCACATGAACAGTGTAATCTATCTTATCGGCCTTATCGTCGTCGTGCTCGCGGTCCTCTCCTTCCTCGGTTTTCACTAGGTGGCCTCATGCAGCATGAGAAGGATCAGGGCGGACAGCCCACCGAATTCGACAAGGCGCAAAGCGACGTCTCCGAAAGACTTCGCCAGGAAAATGAGCGTGCCAGCGAGTTGCTTCACGACGCGCGGGACGAGGTGACCCGTAAGGCTGGCGACTATGCATCTGAAGCCACGCAGGTCATCTCCGACAAGGCGGAGGAGGCGCAGCGCGACATCGGATCGAGCTTGGCGGCGTTGGGTGGTGCACTGCGAGCGGCCAGCGATCACCTTGCCAGCAACGATGAAAGGAACGCATCGAAGTTCGCTTTGGATGCTGCCAGTGGCCTTGAGCGGCTTTCATCGTCCTTGAAACAGAAGCCCTTTAGCCAAGTCCTTGATGACGTGCAGTCCTTCGGCCGGCAAAATCCCGGTGTCCTGCTTGCGGGATCGGTGTTGGCCGGATTGGCTCTCGGGCGGTTCATCAAGGCTTCTCCGCCGGCAACGCCCGATTCTGAGGCCGCTCCGGGAGGCCTCAGATCACACACCGATCAGCCACAGGGTTGGTCCGCTGATCGTCCACAAGATTTTGGCGTGGTCGGCGATGATGGGGCCACGCAGATCGCGGAGCAGGACAGATGAACAACCAGGACAATCCCAGCCTTGCCGGGCTAGTCACCGATTTGGCCCAGAATGTCACCACTCTGGTGCAAACCGAGGCGAGGCTGTTTCGGGCCGAGCTCTCTGAAAAGCTTACCAAAGCCGGAGCAGGTGCCGCGGAAGTGCTGGGCGGCGCGATTTGCCTGCTCGCCGCGCTCTTGGTGTTGCTGCAGGCGCTCATTATCGCGCTGACGCGGGCAGGGCTTGGCGCGGGGTGGTCTTCCCTGCTGGTCGGTGTGGTCGTGGCGGTCCTCGGCGTCATCCTGCTGCGGACCGGGACGGCCAGCATGGCGCCTTCGGAACTTACCCCCGACCGGACCCAGGGACAGCTCAAGCGCGACGCGAGCGCGATTAAGGAACAGGTGAGATGAACGAGAAATCCGCAGCCGAACTTGAACGCGAGGCCGAGGCTGCTCGCGCTCGGGTGATGGAGACCGCCGAATCCATTCGAGGCAAGATGACGCCTGGACAATTGCTGGATGAGTTCACCGGGCTGTTCTCGGGAGGGGAGAGCGCGGCCATGCTCAGCAATCTCAGAACGCAGGTCCGAGATAATCCTTTGCCGGTCACCATGGTGGGCGCAGGTCTGGCCTGGCTGATGTTCGGCAGCGGTACCTCAAACACCGCCCACCGTTCGGCTGGCTATCCATTGCCTTCAGCGCCAGGACGACATGATGTAGCAGGGGAGCGCGGCGGCTTGGGCGGCACGCTCTCCGACGCCGCGGAATCGCTCTCCTCGAGCGCTGCCAGCGTCGGCGACACCATATCGAGCACCGCAAGAGCCGCTGCGGCGGGTCTGACGGGAAGCGCTGCCAATGCAAGCTCGACGACTGGGGACATGGCGGCGAAAGCCAGCCGCTCCGCGCAAGATCTGTTGGAGGATCAACCCTTGGCCGTAGCGGCCGTCGGTCTCGCCATCGGCGCCGCTATAGGTGCAATGCTGCCCCATACCGCAACGGAGGACGAGCAACTAGGCGCCTATGGCGACAAGCTTCGCGATTCCGCCGAAACTTTGCTCGACAGGGGCCTCGATGAGGCCAAGCAGGTCGCCGCCGACGCCTATGAGACCATCAAGCAGGAAGCTGGCCGGCAAGATATGGAAGCAGACACGATAGCCGATCAGCTCGGCGAGATCGTGAAGTCCACAGCAGACAAGACCGAGCATGCCGTGCGCGAACGAATTTCCGATACGTCTCAGCGCCAAACCTAGCTTGATGATCCTGGATCAACGATAGCCGGCCTCTCCAGAAAGGGGCCGGTGTTGTCCGTCAAACGGTGACCCGCTCGAGTCACTTCAGAGCCGTGTGCGGACTGATGTCCCTTGTCGATAGTAATCCAGCGGATCAGGTTCTCTGGATTGTTGGCCAACCCGCCGCCGATAAGACGCGGTCAGCAAAACTGGCATCTAGGCGAGGACCGACATTGCACTTGAAGTTCGCAGACCGAGGATGCCGGTCCGCTCTGGGACGTAGGGCGACACCCCCCGTCACCCCCCAGCCAACCGCGGCAGCAGAAAAATCTCCGCCCCCTGCGGCAGTTCCTTCGACCACGTATCGCGATAGATGGTCCCGTCGATCGCCACCGCGATGCCCTTCTCGATCCAGGGCTCGATGCCGGGATACTGTTCAGCCAATTTCCTGAACAGCTCCCTTATGTCCTTGGCTTCGACCTCGACCTTGCTCTGGCCGCCGGCGAGCTGGCCGAGCGCGCCCCAGAGCGTGACTTCGACCATCAGAGCCTCATTGGAGCGTGTCCGAAACCGCTGCGCACTTTAGCCCCCTCATGCTCCCCGTTCCGCCTCGATCGCGGCGAGGACCCTTGGCGGCGACATCGGGATGTGGGTCATGCGCACACCGGCTGCGTTCGACACTGCGTTGGCGATCGCTGCCAGCGGCGGCACGATCGAGGTTTCGCCGACGCCGCGCACGCCATAGGGGTGGTTGGGGTTGGGGATCTCGAGGATCTGCGTGTCGATCATCGGCAGGTCCGAGCAGACCGGGATGCGGTAGTCGAGGAAGCCGGCGTTCTGGAGACGCCCATCCTTGCCGTAGATATACTCCTCGTTGAGCGCCCAGCCGATGCCTTGCGCGGCACCGCCCTGGTACTGGCCCTCGACATAGGTCGGGTGCACCGCCTTGCCGGCATCCTGGATCACCGTGTAGCGGATCACCCTGGTCGAGCCGGTATCGGGGTCGACCTCGATGTCGCATATATGGGTGGCGAAGGAGACGCCGGCGCCGTCGGCGACGAGCTCGCTGTGGCCGGCGATCGGGCCGCCGGTCTTGCCGGAAGCCGCGGCGATCTCCTTCAGCGACAGGGCTGCAAGATTGCCGTATTTCTCGCCCTTGGCGATGGCGTGGCCGTTTTCCCAGACCACGTCGTCGACGGGGATGTCCCACGTCTGCGCCGCGCGCTCACGCAGGATCTTGATGGCGTTGCGGGCGGCCGAGATCGTCGCCATCGACGACGAGAAGGTGCCGCGGCTGCCGTCGGTCATGTCGTTGTAGCCAAGCGAGGAGGTGTCGGCGACCACCGCCTTGAGCTGGGCATAGTCGATGCCGAGCTCCTCCGCCGCCACCAGCGACAGCGAGGCGCGCGAACCGCCGACGTCCACCGTGCCGACGGCCAGCGACACCGAGCCGTCCATGCCGATGTTCAGGTCCACGCAGGTCTGACCGCCGAAGTTGAACCAGAAGCCACAGGCCATGCCGCGGCCCTGGTTCTTGCCCAGCGGGGCCTTCATGTGCGGATGGTGCTTGGCCGCCTCCAGCGTCGGGCCGATGCCGATCGGGCCGTAGACCGGACCGTAGGAGGAGCGGGTGCCTTCCTGCGCGGCGTTCTTGATGCGGAACTCGACCGGATCCATGCCGAGTTCCTTGGCCAGCTCATCCACAGCGCTTTCCACCGCGAACGCCGCCATCGGTGCGGAGGGTGCGCGATAGGCCGCGGTCTTCGGCCGGTTGACCAGCACTTCGAAGCCGACCGTCTTGACGTTATCGAGCTTGTAGCAGGCGAAGGCCGTCATGGCGCCGATCTCGGCCCATGTGCCGGCATAGGGGCCGCTGGTGTAGCGCAGCGTCGCTTCGGCGGCAGTGATGGTGCCGTCCTTGCGGGCGCCGATCTTCACGTCGATCGAGGTGGCGCTGGTCGGACCCGAGGCGCGGAACACCTCGTCGCGGGTCATGACGAGCTTGACCGGCCGACCGGCCTTGCGCGACAGCGCCAGCGCCACCGGCTCGGCCCAGACATGGGTCTTGCCGCCGAAGCCGCCGCCGATCTCCGAGGAGGTGACGCGCAGCTTCGAGGCTTCCAGCCCGAGCAGTTGCGCACAATGCTGGCGGTAGACGAAATGGCCCTGCGTGCAGACCCAGAGGTCGGCGGTGCCGTCCGACGAGACGCTCGCCACGCAGGCATGCGGCTCGATATAGCCCTGATGCGTCTGCTCGGTCTTGAAGGAGCGCTCGACAATGACATCGGCGTGGCCAAAGCCCTGATGGACATCGCCATGGCCAAACTGGCTGCGCTTGGTGACGTTGGACGGCTTTGCCGGCTTTTCCTCGAGACCCTCGGTGAAGATCGTGTCGTTGATCAAGGGGGCGGTGTGCTTCATCGCCTCGTCGACATCGGTCACATGCGGCAACAGCTCGTATTCGACCTCGATGAGCTTCAGCGCCTGCCTGGCCGTGCGGGCATCGACGGCGGCGACCGCGGCCACGGCGTGGCCGTCATAGAGCGCCTTGCCGCGCGCCATGCAATTGTCGAGGACGTCATACATGGCGGCGTCGCCATCGGTGAGGTCGGGCAGGTCGGCGGCGGTGATCACCGCTTTCACGCCGGCCAGCTTTTCCGCTTTCGAAGTGTCGATCTTGAGGATCCTGGCATGCGCATGCGGGCTGCGCAGGACACGCCCGACCAGCTGTCCCGCCATGTTGAAGTCGGCGCCGTAACGGGCGCGTCCCGTCACCTTGTCGACGCCGTCGGGACGGATAGGCCGCGTGCCGACGGAGGAGAATTTGCGGCCCGAAAAGCGTGGATCGAAGTTCATGCGTGCGCTCCCTTCATCACATTGGCCGCATCCTGGACCGCGCGCACGATCTTGTCGTAGCCGGTGCAGCGGCAGAGGTTTCCGGCGAGGCCGAAGCGGATTTCTTCCTCGGTCGGATCGGGGTTCTTGGCCAAAAGGTCCTTCGCCGCGATCAGGAAGCCCGGCGTGCAGATGCCGCATTGCAAGGCTGCATGCTCGAGGAATTTCTGCTGCAGCGGATGCAACTGATCGCCATGCGCCATGCCCTCGACGGTTTCGATATGCCGGCCTTCGGCTTCAGCGCCAAGCACAAGGCAGGAGCAGACCAGCCGATTGTCGAGAATGATCGAGCAGGCGCCGCAGTCGCCGGTGCCGCAGCCTTCCTTGGCGCCGGTCAGCCCGAGCCGATCGCGCAGGACGTCGAGCAACGTCTCGTCGGGCTGGCAAAGGTATTCGACGTGATCGCCGTTGATTGTCGTTGAAACTGCTACACCGGCCATCATTTGCCTCCTGCGCGTGCGTAGGCGGTCGTCGCGGCCCGTCCGGCCAGCACGCCCGCAACTTTTCGTCTGAACTCGATGGTGCCGCGCTTGTCGTCGATGGGGCGGCAGGCCCCAGCGCAGATCTTGGCGAGCCGCTCAAGTGCCGCCTCGTCCAGCTTCCTGCCGATGAGAGCCTCGGCTGCTTCTTCCACCAGAAGCACGGTCGGGGCCGCGGCGCCCAGCGCGACGCGCGCGGCCGTGATGACGCCATGCTCGTCGAGCGACAGCTTCACGCCGGCGCTGACCACGGCGATGTCCATCTCGGTGCGCGGAATGAACCTGAGATAGGCGTCGCCCGAACGCGGCTCCCGCTTGCCGAGCAGGATCGCCTCGACGATCTCACCCTTGGTGAGCGAGGTCTTGCCGGGCCCGATCGGCACGGCCTCGACAGGAATGGTGCGCTTGCCCGAGGGGCCGGCAACCACGGCCTTGGCGGCGGCGGCCACCAAGGCCGGGACGCTGTCGGCGGCCGGCGATGCGTTGCACAGATTGCCAACGATGGTGCAGCGGCCCTGGACCTGTTTCGAGCCGATCAGCTTCGACGCTTCGACGACACCGGGCCAGGCCTTCTTCAGAACCGAGCTCTCGCCCAGGACGGCGCAGGGGACGGTGGCGCCGATGCTGAAGCCGTCGGCCGTCTCCCTGATCTCGCTCAAGCCCTCGATCGCCTTGATGTCGACGATCAGGTCGGGATCGACAAACCCGCCCTTCATCCGAACGAGGAGGTCACTGCCTCCAGCGAGAATGGCTGATGTGCCGGAAGCGTCGGCCAGCAGGCCAACGGCGTCTTCGATTGAAAGCGGACGTATGTAACGCATCGTCTCCCCTTGGTGATGGTGATCTCGCCGACCGTTATAAACAGTCTCCTCATAATGACCATCCGGTTGCTGATTTCCAGCGATTGGGCCAGCACCGCGAGAGATTTTGTCTAGGCGGCGTCTTTGCATTGTTGAGGCTGATGCCGATGTCCTTCAAGGCCTCGGCCACGGCCTCGTCCAGCGGGGTGTGCGGGACTTCGCCGATGATGCCTTCCAACCGGTCGGACACGAGCCGGTGCGGTTCGAAGCGCAGATAGGACATCGAGACGATCTCGCGCCACATCGCCACGAACGGGCTGCCGGCGCGCAGCACCCACCAGGGCATGAAGGTCAGTTTCAGCGGACGGCCCAGCGCCTTCTCGGCCGCGGCCTTGATGTCCATGTCGGTGACGGCGTGGCCGGGGAAGTTGAGCGCCTCAAAGAAGCCGAGCTTGCCCTGATTACGCGCCAGGCCGACGAAGCCGATGGCGAAGTCCGGCAAATAGGCCCATTCGTGCACGAGGTTGGCCGGGCCAGGCGCGGTGTAGACGCCCTTGCTCATCTTGGCGGCGACGACGAGGTCGAACCATGATCCGCTGCCGGTGCCGCCGAAGAAATCGCCGGCGCGCAGGATGATGGTGCGGACGCGGCCGGCATCGGCCTCGCGGCGAAACAGCGCTTCCATGGCGCAGCGGATGCGGCCCTTCTCGGTGGTCGGACGGAATGGCGTGTCTTCGGTCACCACCTCAGGCATCGGCGAGCCGTAATTGTAGACAGTGCCGGGGAAAAGATGCAGCGCGCCATTGGCATGGCAGGCGGCCATGACGTTCTCCGCCATCGGCAGACACTTGCCCCAGTCGGTGTAGATCGGGTTGAGGCCGTTGAAGATGATGTCGACGCCTTGCGTGGCGCGGATCAGCGCCTCGCGGTCGAGCGCATCGCCGGCGACGGCGGTGGCGCCCTTGAGTTCGGCTGGGACCTTGCCGCTGCGGGTGACGGCGCGGACGTCGAAACCGGCGTCGATGAAGGCCTTGCCAACCACGCGGCCGAGCCGGCCATTGGCGCCTAGAATTGCGATCTTGGTCATTTTCTTCTCCGTGTTTGTGTTTGCACGGCGAATATGATGCCTCCATATGCGAATGAAAATTGACTAGGGATGCAGCTTTGTTATTCATAATTGAATGGAAGATATCGACTGGAACCTGATCAAGAGTTTCGTCACCGTGGCGGAGACCGGCAGCCTGTCGGCCGCGGCGCGCAAACTGTCGGCCAGCCAACCGACGCTCGGGCGTCACATCGGTGAGCTCGAACAGGCGTTGGGCGTCACCTTGTTCCGGCGCGGGCGGCGCGGCTATGCGCTGACGGAAGCAGGCGCCACGCTGTTCGAACGCGGCAAGGCCGTGAGCGAGCAGGCGAGCGCGTTCTCACTATTGGCATTGGGCTCGGTCGAGGCGATCGAAGGCACGGTGCGCATTGCCGCCAGCGAGGTGGTGGCGGCCTATGTGCTGCCGAGGATGACGGCGCGGCTCGGCATCGAGGAATCCGGCATCGAGGTCGAGATCGTCGCCTCGAACCAGGTCGAGAACCTGCTGCGAAGGGATGCCGATATCGCCATCCGCATGGTCAAGCCGGCGCAGAACGAGCTGACGGCGCGCAAGGTCTGCGATATCAAGCTCTGCTGCTGCGCGGCGAAATCCTATCTCGACAGGCACGGACGCCCGCTCAAGCCCGCCGACCTTCTCGACCATCCGCTGATCGGCTTCGACCGCAGCGACGAGATGATCCGGGGCTTTACCCAGGCCGGCATCCCCGTCACCCGAAGCAGTTTCCGCTTCAGGACCGATAACCAGATCGTTCTGTGGGAAGCGCTGCGGGCGGGAAACGGCGTCGGTCTTGGCCAGGAGCCGCTGACGGACAGCGACCCGTCGCTGGAGAAACTGCTGCCCGGCCTGCCACTGCCCAGCCTGCCGGTGTGGCTGGCCATGCATCGCGACGTGCGCACCAGCGTGCGCATCCGCCGCGTCGCGGATTTCCTCTATGAGGAGCTGAAGCGCTATTCGGCGGGGGCGGCCGCGAATTCGGCGCGGTGAGCGAGTCCGGCCATCAACAGCACGACGATCAGCAGCGCCGACATGGCGACGAAGATCGGGCCGAAGCTGGAATGCTCGGCAACGAAGCCGATCGCCGACGGCGCCACCAATATGCCGGAATAGCCCATGGTGGTGACGACGCTCATGCCGGTGCCCGACGACATGCCTTCCTGGTTGCCGCCGGCCGAGAAGATGATCGGCACCATATTGGCGATGCCGAAGCCGCAGAGAGCAAAAGCCGCGATGGCGATCCAGGGCGAAGGCGACAGGCCGGCGACCAGCATGCCGGCGGCGGCGACCACCGCCGAGCCGCGCAGCGTGGCCACCGCGCCGAAGCGGTTGCGCACGCCGTCACCGAAAAAGCGTATGACAGCCATGACGCCGGAGAAGGCGGCGTAGGCAAGGCCGGCGATGGCGAGGTCGGCGCCGAGCTCCTGCCTGAGATAAAGCGCTGCCCAGTCGAGCACGGCGCCCTCGGAAATCATCGTCAGCAGCGCCATGAGCCCGACAAGATAGACCAGCGGGTTGGCCGGCAGCGTTAATCTGTGATGCTCGGCGGCCTGCGGCTTGTCCTCGGCGATGAGGTAGCCGACCGCCACGGCAATGACGGCAAAAGCTATGACCGTGACCACAGCCGCATGGGCGAGGTGGCCGTAAGTCTGGATGGCGTAACCGCCCAGACCGCCACCGGCGAAACCGCCGAGGCTCCAGAAGCCGTGCGAGGACGACATGATGGCGCGGGACAGCCGGCGCTCGACCACCACGGCATTGGCGTTCATGGCGACATCCATGCCGCCGATCGAGCCGCCGAAGATGATCATGGCGATCGACGCCAGCGGCACGTTGGGCGCCAGCGCCACGATCAGCAGGCCGAGGCTGCCGCACAGGCCGAACCAGCGCAACACGGTGCGCGAGCCATGCCTGGAGATCAGATGGCCGCACCAGCTCATGGCCGCGACCGCGCCGACGCCGAACAGAAGGATCAGCAGGCCGAGGGTGAATTTCGAGATGTCGAGCCGGGTCAGGAACACCGGAATCTGCGGCGCCCAGCTGCCGGTCAGGAAGCCGTTGGCGAGGAAGATCGCTGCTACGGCCCATCGCCCCTGAAGGGCGCTCTGCATGGTGTCTTGCGCGTTCATGGCCCGAATCCGGTCAAAGAATGGCTTTGCGCGGCAAATTAGATCGATTCAATTTCTCGTCAAGCGCTTGGCTGCGAAAAGC
Source organism: Mesorhizobium sp. P170090 (assembly GCF_057786115.1). Classification (NCBI taxonomy): domain Bacteria; kingdom Pseudomonadati; phylum Pseudomonadota; class Alphaproteobacteria; order Hyphomicrobiales; family Phyllobacteriaceae; genus Mesorhizobium; species Mesorhizobium sp. P170090. The sequence goes on along the minus strand of NZ_JBYNWH010000001.1, from coordinate 275,294 downwards.
TTGTGGGCCACATCTAAGGGGAAACCGTTAGGCGCTGTCCCGCCGACGTCAATCCTGTGAACCGCGCGCTACTTCAGTGATCCCTCGGCCGTCTTGCCTCGAACTCCGCTTTCTTGGCGTCCGAAGCCTCGGTCTGGTTCAGCGCCTGCCATTGCGCATAGGGCATGCCGTAGACGATTTCGCGCGACTGATCCTTGCCGAGATCGACGCCCTCAGCCTCGGCCGCTTCGCGATACCAGTTCGACAGGCAGTTGCGGCAGAAGCCGGCGAGGTTCATCAGGTCGATGTTTTGCACATCGCTGCGCTCGCGCAGATGCTCGACCAGCCGGCGGAAGGCCGCGGCCTCGAAATCGCGTTTCTGGTCATCGCTGAGTTCGGTCATTGCCTTGGATCCTCACAGCGGCCCGGTGCGCGAGCCGAACATCTTCACCTGATGTATATCGGGACGGCGGTCGATGGCGTCAACGATCGGCGCCAGCCGTTCCGCCCAGGCCAGCGCCCCCTTGCGGTCTGATATCAGGTCCTGGCGGATCTCGATCAGCGCATGGGCAAAGCCGTTGACGATGGCGTGCTTGAACATGGTGTCGCCGCGCAACGCGCCGTCATAGGGTTCATTGTCGCCGACGACGAGGTTTTTATCCTGCGCCAGCATGTCGATCAGCGGCCGCGCCACGCGGTCGTCGAGGTCCCACAATATGCCGACATGCCAAGGGCGGATGAAGCCCTGCATGACAGGGGTGAAGGAGTGTACGGAGAAGATGAACGGCGCTTTGCCTGAGGCGTGCGCCACCGACGCGATCATGGCGCCGACCGCGTCCTGATAAGGCCGGTAGAAGCCGTCGAGCCGCCTTTCGCGTTCGGCCGGTGCCATAGGATAGTTTCCCGGCACGACGGTGCCGTCATAGAGCTGGCGGATCAGCGTCGGGTCGTCCTCGCCGCGATTGGGATCGATCAGCAGCCGCGAAAAATTGGCGATCACCGCCGGCACGTCGAGCGCTGCGGCCAGTTCGCGCGTCACCGTCTCGACACCGATGTCGTAGGCGATATGGCGATCGAGTTCCGCCGCCGGCAGGCCGAGACTGCCATACTGCTCCGGCAGGTCGCGGCGGGCATGGTCGGCGACAAGCACGATGCCTCGCTTGCGGTCGCCTTCGACGATATCGAAAGGCGCGAAAACTGTGGATCGGGTCATTGGCTGGAAAGGTCTGTTCGCTGGCTTCCGGGGAGGGTGGTACCGTCATTCCCACGAAGAGGATTGTTGCGCAATGCCGTTGTTTGGCCACGGTTTCTGCGAAAATCCTGTGACGCGCGGCAGATCGCGTGTCGGGGGCCTTTCTAAATCGATTGGAATTGGACAGAACGGCGCGTTGACATGCGCCCGGACTTTTCCGAAAAGGGGCGTTGAGAGATGCAGATGACGTTATTGAGGGGTTTCGGGATGGGTTCCGCCGGCAGGCCGCGTGCGCGCACCGCCTTTGCCGTGCCGCTCCTGACCCTGACGCTAGGGCTCACCGCGCTGGTCGCGGCTTCGCCTGCCCGCGCCGATTTCCGCGTCTGCAACGCCACGCAGAACCTGGTCGGCGTTGGCATCGGCTACCGCGCCAAGGCAGGCTGGATCACCGAGGGGTGGTGGCACATCGAAGGATCGAGCTGCAAGACGCTGATCGAAGGTCCGCTGTCATCAAGGTTTTACTATCTTTATGCAGAAGACGCCGAGCGCGGCGGGCGCTGGGATGGCCCGATCAACATGTGCGTGGCTGAAAAAGAGTTCAAGATCGCAGGCGTTACCGATTGCGTCGCCCGGGGCTTCCAGCGCGCCGGATTCCAGGAATATGACACGGGCGAGCAGGCAAGCTGGATGGTCCAGCTGACCGATGAGTCCACAACGGGAGGCGCTCCAGCCGCCCCGGGAACAAACAGTCAATGAGACGTAGCCGCAAGGTCAAGATCCTCGCCACCATCGGTCCTGCCTCCTCGTCCGAGGAGATGCTGCAGAAGCTGTTCGAAGCCGGGGCCGATGTCTTCCGCATCAATATGAGCCACACCGATCACGAGTTGATGCGCACGCTGGTCGGCCGCATCCGCGCGGTTGAGGAGAAAGTTGGCCGTCCGATCGGCATCCTGGCCGATTTGCAGGGACCGAAGCTGCGCGTCGGCAAGTTCGCCAACGGCAAGGAGGTTCTGACGCCGGGCCAGACCTTCACCCTCGACAACAATCCCGAGCCCGGCACGTCGACCCGGGTCTACCTGCCGCATCCCGAAATCCTGAGTTCGGTCGAGGCCGGCCACCGTCTGTTGATCGATGACGGCAAGCTGGAGCTCAGGGCGGTGAAGAGCGACGGCAAGTCTATCACCTGCACCGTCGTCGCCGGCACCACCATTTCCGACAAGAAGGGCGTCAGCCTGCCCGACACCGACCTGCCGGTCGGTGCGCTGACCGAAAAGGACCGCAAGGACCTCGATGCGGTGCTGGCGGAAAGCGTCGACTGGGTGGCGCTGTCCTTCGTGCAGCGGCCGGAGGATTTGGCGGAAGCCCGCAAGATCGCGCGCGGCCGGGCACTGATCATGGCCAAGATTGAAAAGCCGCAGGCGGTCGCCCGGCTGGCCGAAATCATCGAACTCTCCGACGCGCTGATGGTCGCCCGCGGCGATCTCGGTGTGGAAATGCCGCTGGAAGCGGTGCCCGGCATCCAGAAGCAGATCACGCGCGCCGCGCGCCGCGCCGGCAAGCCGGTGGTGGTCGCCACGCAGATGCTGGAATCGATGATCACCGCGCCGGTGCCGACCCGCGCCGAGGTGTCCGACGTGTCGATCGCCGTGTTCGAGGGCGCCGACGCCATCATGCTTTCAGCCGAATCCGCTGCCGGCGCCTATCCGGTCGAGGCGGTGGCGATGATGAACCGCATCGCCACCAAGGTCGAAACCGACCCGACCTATGCCGGCATCATCAACGCGCAGCGCTCGGAACCGGAAGCAACCGGCGCCGACGCCATTTCGCTCGCCGCCCGCGAGATTGCGGAGACGCTGAAACTGTCGGCGATCATCACCTATACGGCGTCGGGCACCACGGGCCTGCGCGCCGCGCGCGAGCGGCCGCAAGTGCCGATCATCGCGCTGTCGCCGATCCTCAACACGGCGCGGCGGCTGTCGCTCTTGTGGGGCACGCATTGCGTCGTCTCGCCCGACGCCAGCGACCTCGACGACATGGTCGACCGCGCCTGCCGCATCGCTTTCGAAGAGGGGTTCGGTCAGCCGGGCGACCGCGTCATCATCACGGCGGGCGTGCCGCTGAGGACGCCGGGTTCGACCAACATGCTGCGCATCGCCTATGTCGGGTCGGACGTGCAGGCCACCCGCAACATAGGTTGACAGAGGCTTCAACTCATCACAGTTCGCAGCGCTCTTGCCGCACCTTCGGCGTGATCGATGCGCCGAAGGAAGCGGTGTGCGCGAGGGATTGGGTCATAGAGATACTGATCCGGGCCGCGCATCTTTCGCCGGTTGAGGTCGGCGGTGTCGAGCAGGTCGAAATCGACCCTTTCCAGCGTGCAGTGCCAGCCTGCGCTATGCGAAGCCCATCCCCTTCCATGGTGCTGCAGAAGCCGCGCTCGGCTGGAATAGCCGTGATAGTCGAAGGCGATCACGCCGTTCGTCATATAGATATGGTTGCCGTAGAAATCCTCGCCCGGAATGATCCGTTCGCCGTAGAATCCGTCCAGGGGAGGATGGCTGAGGAAGGTGCCCGCAAGGATGTGGCAGGCGCCGTAGCCGAAGAAGATGCGATCCGGTAGCGCCCAGAACGCTTCGGGGTTTTTCTTGATTCCGTGCTTCAGGACATACATGCGGCCGTCACGTCGGGGCGAGTTGCGCGTCGGGCACCGTAATGTCGGGGCACTGTGCACCGTTGTACGCATCGCCGGCGATGCGTGCTTCCACGGTTTTTGCCATTGCCTGCAGGTCGACGACCTTGCCGGCGACTTTCTCGATCGCGCCGACGACGAGGTCGGAGGCGATCCAATCCGGCTTGTGGCCGAGATTGTGGACCCAGATCAGTTCGGCGCCGGGGATGTCCCTGACCAGGCCGACCGAATGGATCGAGGCATAGACCACCTTGTCGCGATCGCCCGAGATGACGATCGTCGGCGCTGTGATGTCGCGGTAATGCGGCGCGGCCTTCAGCGTATAGTCGTAGAGGCCGGCGACATCGATGGCGTTGGCGCGGAAAGCGCCGGGACGCAGCACCAGCGGAATCGAGGCATTGTCGACGTAGCCTTCCGGCACCTTGTTGGGAGAAAACACGCAGGCCGTGGCGCCGTCCATCTGCAGCGTGCCTGCCGGATAGGTCAATGTCTGCGAGAACAGCCAGCCGATGATGGGGGTGGCGGTCAGCTTGTAGTACCAGGCGGTCGCGCCGCCCGGCCAGGGGTGGCTGACCGGCGACAGAAAGACCAGCCCGAGCGTCTTCTCCGGGTGTTCGCGGCCAAAGGCGGCGGTGATCACGCCGCCATAGGAATGGCCGACGATGATCGCATTGTGGATGCCGAGACGGTCCATCAGGCTGGCGATGGTGTCGGCCTGCGCCGACGGGCTCTCATTGTTGCCGGGGCCGCGTGCCGACCAGCCGAAGCCCGGCCGGTCGAGGAAAACCATCTCGGCGCGGCCTTCGAGCAAAGGCCTGATCGGCAGCATCTGATCCCTGAGATTGGCGCTGGCGCCGTGGATGAAGACGATGGCCGGCAGCTCTGCATTTTGCGGAGCCGGCACGTGGACATAGTGGATGCGGGTGCCGTCGATGTCGGCAAATTCGCCGGCCGGCGGGTTGCGCCACTCGATCAGCCACGCGCCGGCCCGGGTGACACCGGCCAGGGCAAAGACGAGCGCGAGGAGCAAAGCACAGGCGGCGTAAATGAGGTTCATGCGCGGAGATACGGGGGTGGAGGGGGATAAGTTCTAGGGAGTAGGGAGTAGGGAGTAGGGAGTAGGGAGTAGGGAGTAGGGAGTAGGGAGTAGGGAGGTGGCGTCTCGACCAATCTTCTCTACTGACTACTCACTAATCCCTAATTCCTACTGCCTAATCAAATTCCTTCGCCGGCAAGCTCTTCCGAAATTGCCGCGACCTGGTCCTGGGCGCTGCGCATCATCGGATAGATGGTAAGCACCTTCTGCCAGGCTTCCAGCGCCGATTGCTTGTGGCCGGTGGCGGCCATGATCTGGGCCAGGCCGGAAAGCGCGCCGAAATGGCGTGGTTCCAGCTGCAGCGTCTGGTCGATGTCGGACATCGACTTCCCGAAATTCTTCATCATGTAATGCACGGTGGCGCGCCGGTTCCAGCCTTCGGCATATTTTGGCTGCAGGACGACGACCTGGTCGAGGAAGTCGAGGGCGACGTCGAACTTCTGGTCGTCCATCGCCTTTTGCGACCATTGCATCATCAGGTCGATCGAGGCGCTGCCGGACTGGAACCATTCGCCCCAGATGCGCCCGGCGATGCGCTCGGCCGCCTTTTCGTTGCGCTCGCGCTTCAGCTCGGCAAACAGTTGGTCGAGCCTGGCTTCCCTGGTCAGGGCAACCGGCGGCTTTGCCGGCGGATCGTCCGCCGACGCCGGAGCGACGCCGAAAAGAAACAGGGTCGCCAAAAATGCAAAAAGAATCCGCATCGCCGGAATCTAACCCCGGACGGCGGATCGTCAAACTGAAATTAGCGTGAAAGTGCCTGAAACCAGGCAATTACCATCGTATGGACGGAGGCAACGAGCCTCCGGCCGAACACTCAGCCCTGGCGCGCCTTGTAGCGTGGAGCGGTCTTGTTGATGATGTAGACGCGGCCCTTGCGGCGAACCAGCTGGTTGTCGCGGTGACGCGCCTTCAGCGCCTTGAGCGAATTCTTGATCTTCATGGTCTTGCCCGTCGGTCTGGGCCCTGTCCGGGCCGAATTATTAAGGCGCGCCTGAAAAGCGCGCCTTTGAACTTGCGGTGGCTCATAAACGAGGAGCCTTGCCCGTGTCAACCGCAAGCGTGCTGGATAGAGGCCGAGAATGGCTTTGGCCATCAAATATCCGCCATCTCGGCTCCACGCCATTGCGCGGCCGAAGGCGGGCTGGAATGGTGCGGCACCCGCAAGCCGATTTGGAGACCTCTATGCGCCTGTTGTTTGTGTCCGCGAGCCTTGCCGTTATGGCAGCCGCCTCCATCGCGCAGGCGCAGGAATGCGACCGCAACGACGACAGCCAGCAGATGATGAACATCTGCGCCGGCGAGGACTATCGGGCCGCCGATGCCAAGCTCAACCAGGCCTACAAGGATCTCGTCGGTCGCAACGACGACAAGGGCAGGAAGCTGCTGCAGGTCGCGCAACGCGCCTGGATCGCCTTCCGCGACGCCGAATGCGCCTATACGACGACAGACAGCGAAGGCGGCTCCATCCATCCGATGGAGGTTTCACAATGCCTGACCGAACTGACGGACCAGCGCATCAAACAGCTCACCGCGGGCGCCAATTGTAGGGAAGGCGATGCGAGTTGCGCCAGCCCCGACGAGGACGGGGATCTGAACGACGAGCTGCAATAGGCTCGAGCCACGCCCTCGCGCAAAGTGCCGGAATGGCTTAGCTACGGCGGCTGATGCGCGTGAAATGGCCCATCTTGCGGCCTGGGCGCGCTTCCGCCTTGCCGTAGAGATGCAGCATCAGATCGGGCTCGGCGAGCAAAGCGGGTACGCGCAGCACATCGTCGCCGATCAGGTTTTCCATGATGCAGTTTGAATGCCGGCCAGGGTTGCCCAGCGGCAGGCCGGCAATGGCGCGGATATGCTGCTCGAATTGCGAAACGATGCAGGCGGCTTCCGTCCAGTGGCCGGAATTGTGCACGCGCGGCGCCATTTCGTTGGCCAGCAGCGTGCCATCGGCAAGAACGAAGAACTCGACGCCGATGACGCCGACATAGTCGAGGGCCGACAGGATTTTCGCCGCCGCCCCCTGTGCCGTCGCCGCCGTCTCCAGCCTGATCTGGGCCGGCAGGGTCGAGGTATGCAGGATGCCGTCGCGGTGGACGTTCTCAGCCGGATCGTAGGCGGCGACCGCGCCGTCCAACCCGCGCGCGGCGATGACCGAGATTTCGCGCTCGAAAGCGACGAAGGATTCGAGGATCAGCGGCACATTGCCCATGGTCTCGCATGTGCCGGCAAAGCCGCCCGTCTCCATGTTGCGGAAGACGCGCTGGCCCTTGCCGTCATAGCCCATGCGGCGGGTTTTCAAGATGCCGCTGCCACCGAACTCTCTCAGCGCCGCCGTCAGCTCGTCGTCATTGTCGACGGAGCGGAAATCCGCTGTCCTGATGCCGATGCTGTTAAGGAATAGCTTCTCCGCCACCCGGTCCTGGGCGACTTCCAACGCCCTGGGCGGCGGATAGACCGGGACCTTGGCGGCGAGCGCGCCGGCAGCCGCTACCGGCACATTCTCGAATTCGTAGGTGACGACGGCGCTGACTGCCGCCAGTTCGGCAAGGGCGTCCGCATCGTCATAGGCGGCGGTGATCTGGCGGTTGGCGACCTGAGCCGCCGGGCAATCGGCCTGCGGTTCGAGGATAATTGTGCGGTAGCCGAGGCGCGCTGCGGCGACAGCCAGCATGCGGCCGAGCTGGCCGCCGCCGATGATGCCGATGCTCGATCCCGCGGGCAGGCTCACGGCGCGTCCGTCGGTTCGGTGGCGACCCTGGCGGTTTGGGCGGCGCGCCAGGCATCCAGGCGGGCGGCAAGTTCTTCGTCGTTCAGCGCCAGCACGGCGGCCGCCAGAAGGGCGGCGTTGGCCGCACCCGCCTTGCCGATGGCAAGCGTGCCGACCGGAATGCCGGCCGGCATCTGGACGATGGAGAGCAGCGAATCCTGGCCGGACAGCGCCTTCGATTCGACCGGCACGCCGAACACCGGCAGCGGCGTCATCGCCGCCGTCATGCCGGGCAGGTGGGCGGCGCCGCCGGCGCCGGCGATGATCACCTTGTAGCCGGCCGCCTTGGCGCCCTTGGCGAAATCATAGAGGCGGTCCGGGGTGCGGTGGGCGGAGACGATCAGCCGCTTGTGCGGAATGCCCAGCGCCTCCAGCGTTTCGGCGGCGTGGCGCATCGTCGCCCAGTCGGACTGGCTGCCCATGATGATGGCGACGTCGGCGCGGTGGTCGGTCAAGCGCATGCTCCCGGCGGTAAAGGCGCGCCTTAGCGGAATTCGGGCGAAGCCGCAAGGATGGCGGCCGCCGCAGCCTAGTCCGGCCAGCGCAGGGCGCCGGATGAATCCTTTCGCGGCTGTCTCATCGCATCCGCCGGCCTGTCGGCCGCGGTGAGCACGGCGCGGAGGCGTTCGGCGACGATCTCGGCCTCGCCTGGGTGCAGGTTGCAGGGGTCGAGGAAGAAATGGCCACGCTCGACCTCGTGGTTGCGCACGATGATGGGCGGCGATTCGGCCGCCAATGCCGAGGCGAGGCCGGCGGCACTGAAGCGGCTTTCGGGGGAGACGAAGATCTGCAGCCGGTCGAGCGGATTGGCGGTCGGGTCGGGAATGATGTTTGCGACGATGCCGGGTATTCCCTGCAGCGAATCCCTCCACAGATGGAGCGCCGCTTCCTCGCGTCGGCGGATGCCGGCATGGTCGCGCTTTTCCCAGGCTTCGAGCGCCGCCATCGTGCCGGCGATGCTTTCCTTGCCGACCTTCATGGCGCGGGCGACGCCACGGTTTTGCAGATAGGCGGCGCGGACGAGATCCTTGCGGCCGGCGACGATGCCGCTGGTCGGCCCCGAAAGGAATTTGTGGCCGCTATAGACGACGATGTCGGCGCCGCGCGCCAGGAAGCTGCGCAGGTCATATTCGGAAGCCGCGTCGACGATCACCGGCACGCCCCTGGCGTGGCAGATATCGCAGAATTCCTCAAGGGAAAGCATGCCGTATTGCACGGTGTGGTGCGCCACGACGTAGAGCGCCGCCGCCGTGCGCTCGTTGATAGCCTCGCGCACATGATAATCCTGCGTGACGCTGACCGTGCCGGCCGGAATGACCTTGGCGCCGGCGACGCGGATCGACTGGTCGATCGGTGCGCCGTAATTGACGATATGGCCAAGCTGGATGACGACTTCGGACTTCAGGCCTTCGGTATCGTCGGGCAGCCGTTCGATCGCCAGCAAATTGGTGCCGGTCATCGCCCCGGCGATCGCCATTGTGATGCCTGAGGCGCAGCAGGCGGTGATGAAGCCGGCCTCGCCGCCGGTGAGGCGGGCGGTGATCACGCTTGCGGCGCGCTGCAGATCGTCCATCTCCACCCATTGCGAGGCGATCTCGGCCATGGCGCTGATCGCCTCGGGAACGATGATCGAGGCGCCGAGCGTCGTCATCGTGCCGGAGACGTTGATGATCGGCCGCAGTCCCAGCCGTTCACGGATCGTGGTGTTGGAGCCGGTGTCGGAATAGGTTTTCATGTTCAGCAATCCCTTGACGGTCAGGCGGCGATCTCGACGACCGCTTCGATTTCGACGGTGATGTTTCCAGGCAGCGAGCCGACCCCGATCGCCGAGCGGGCATGGCCGCCGATCTTGTCGAAGACGCTGGCGAACAGGTCCGAGCAGCCATTGACCACTTTCGGGTGGTCGCTGAAGGTCGGCGTCGCATTGACGAAGCCGAGCAATTTGACGACGCGCACGATGCGGCCGAGATCGCCGGCGGCGGCGTGCATGACGGCGAGCAGGTTGAGGCCGGTGAGGCGGGCATGCTCATAGGCCTGCTCGACGGTGACGTCCTCGCCGACCTTGCCGGTGCACAGCGTGCCGTCGGCGCGCAGCGGCCCTTGACCCGAAAGAAAGATCAGCCGGCCGCTTTCCGCATGGGTGACGAAATTGGCGATCGGCGTCGGCGGCTCGGGCAGCGTTAGGCCGAGCTCGGCGAGCCGGATGTAAGGCGTCATGGAAGAATTCTCCTTGGGCCGGCCTGTTGTTTTACGCAATTCCCAAGGGAAAGCGCTTCGCGCTTTTCCCGGGAAAACCGCTTACACTTTTCCTGGAATTGCTTTGGGCCGCCCATGTCAGAAATGCGAGGCGCGGAACCGCGCCAGGAAAGAGCGCAGGCGCTCATTGGTGGTCTCTTCGGCAAGGATCTCCTTCGGCGGGCCAACAGCGCTGACACCGCCATCGGCCATGAAGACAATGCGGCTCGAAGCGTCGCGGGCAAAGGCCATCTCGTGCGTGACCATCACCATTGTCATGCCGTCTTCGGCCAGGCTGCGCACAACGGCCAGCACCTCGCCGACCAATTCGGGATCGAGCGCGGAGGTGATCTCGTCGAGCAGCAGGATCTTCGGCTCCATGGCGACTGCCCGCGCTATGCCGACGCGCTGCTGCTGGCCCCCGGAGAGTTCCGCCGGCAGGCTGTCGGCCTTGTGGGCGAGGCCGACGCGGCTCAGCCAATGCTCGGCGATCTGGCGCGCCTCGGCCTTGCTCTTGCCGCGCACCTTGGTGAGGCCGAGCATGATGTTGCCGGCGGCGGTGAGGTGCGGAAACAGGTTGAAGCTCTGGAACACCATGCCGGTTTCGGCGCGCATATTGGCAAGGTCGCGCTCGCTGCGCTTGGCAAGGTCGCGCTCGCTGCGCCGCTGGCGCGCGCCGGCCTCACGAAAACCGACCTCCTTGCCGTCGATGCGGATCGAGCCTGAGTCGTAGCTTTCGAGAAAGTTGACGCAGCGCAGCAGGGTGGTTTTGCCGCTGCCGGAAGGGCCGATGACGGTGACCACCTCGCCCCTGTCCACCTTGAGGCTGACCGAGCGAAGCACCTCGACCGAACCAAAGGCTTTCGAGACCCCGGCAATGTCGAGAAGGGCAGCATTGTCGTTCGAGCTTGTGGCCATCGTGCTAGTCCCGGATGAAGGCAAAGCGCCGTTCCAGCCGCCGGCTGGCGTAGGAAAGCGCATAGTTGACGGCGAAATAGATCAAGGCGCCGAGGATGTAGAGCGGCATCGCCTCATAGGTGCGGCCGATGACCTGGTTGATCGCCTGCATCAGGTCGGTGATGCCGAGCAGCGAGACCAGGGCGCTGCCCTTGACCGCATCGGTGACGCCGTTGATCCAGGGCGGCAGGAAGCGCCGGAAGGCCTGCGGAAAGATGACGTAGGTGAGCCGCTGGCGAAAAGTCAGCCCAATCGCCATCGCCGCCTCGGACTGCCCTTTGGGAATGGAGCCGACGGCGCCGCGGAGATACTCAATGACCTGCGCGGTCTTGAACAAGGTGAGCGCCAACACCGCCGCCGAGAAGGATTGCAGATGCAGGCCGATGGCCGGCAGGCCGTAATAGACGAAGAACATCAGCACCAGGATCGGGATGCCGCGGATGGTGTCGGAGAAGATGCGCACGGCCCAGCGCACCGGCGCCGGGCCGTAGACCAGGCCGACGCCGAGCGCGACGCCGGCAATCAGCGACAGCACCACGACCAGCAGCGAGACCCACAAGGTGATGGCGAAGCCCTGGGCGAGGAACGGTACGGCGTAGAGGATCTGGCTCAGCATGTCAGCGCGCAGCCCTGAACCGGCGTTCGACCAGCCGCAGCCCGAAGAGCAGGGTGTAACCGGTCACCAGGTACATCGCCGTCGTCACCAGATAGACCTCGACAATGCGGAAGGTGTTGAAGTTGATCCACTGGGCGCCGAAGGTAAGCTCGGGCACCGAGATGACCGATGCGATGGACGTGTCCTTGAACAGCGAGATGAAGGTGTTGGACAGCGCCGGCAGCGTGATGCGCAGCATGGTCGGCAGGCGCACATGAACCAGCCGCTGCCAGGGCGTCAGGCCGATGGCTTTGCCGGCATCGAGCTGGCCGCGCGGCACGGCTTCCAGGCCGGAGCGGAACACCTCGACCAGATAGGCGCCGCTATAGACCGACAGCGTCAGCACGAACGAGGTCGGCGCGTCGTAGGCGACGTCGATCACCGTCGGCAGGCCGTAGAAGACAAGATAGACGAGCAGGATCAGCGGCACGTTGCGGATGAATTCGACGTAAGCCGCAATGATGGCGCGCACCACGCGTCCGGCCGAGACATACCAGACCGCCAGCACCAGGCCGATGACGACGCCGATGGCAATCGAAATCACGGCAAGCTCGAGGCTGAGCAGAAGGCCGCCCCACAGCTTGTCGAAATGGCGCCAGATCAGGTTGAAGTTGAGCGTATAGCCCATGCGTCTCCCGCAATAACCAAGGGGATGCGAACTAGAAGGCGGAAGGGCTAACCCTTCCGCCAGCACTTGTCAGACAACCGGGAAACCGGGATGGCGGGCCGGCGGCTCTTGGCCGAAATAGTCCTTGAAGGCGGCGTCGTAGAGTGCGGTCTCATGGCCGAACATGGCGATGGTGAAGGTCTGGTTGACGAAGGTCAGCCAGTCCAGGTCGCCCTGCCTGACCGCCGCGCCGTAGAGCATCGAGTACCAGCTCTTGCCGGCATCGAAATATTTGTCGGGGTTGCGCGAGGCCAGCCAGCGCACGGTTGAAAGATCGACAGCGGCGGCATCGGCGCGTTTCGATTCCAGTGCCTGCAGCACATTGGCCTGGGTGTCGATCTGCAGCACCTGCGCCTCCGGCAGGGCGTAATGGACCGAGCTTTCGGCATCGACATTCTGCAGGATCGAGATGCGCGTCGCCGAACCACCGGCGAGCAGCTTGTCGAAGGTCTTGTTTTCCGCCGTCGGCAGCGTCAGCAGGGCGACGCCCTCGACATAGTATGGCCTGGAGAAGTGGATCAGCTGCGAGCGCTGCGCGGTCATGGTCATGAACTGGATGGTAATGTCGACCTTGTTGGTGGTGACATTGGGGATGCGCTGCGCCGGATCCTGCATGACGAACTCGACCTTGCTCGGATCGTCGAACAGACCCTTGGCCAGGATGCGTCCCATGGTGATGTCCATGCCGACCAGCTCGCCGGCATCGTTTTCGAAATGCCATGGCGCGTTGGTGCTGCCGGTGCCGACGATCAGCTTTCCGCGGTCAAGCGCGGTGCGCAGAACGCTGTCGGATGCGGCTTGTGCCGCCGCCTTTTCGGCGCTGACAGCGGTCATCACGCCCGCCGTTGCAAGCCCGGCCATGCCTAGTTTCAGAAAATCTCGCTTGGATGCGTCGTTCACTGCGACCTCCTGTTGTTTGAGTTCCCCTTACAGACACACGTGTCGCCGACCTGATTGTCTCTTACAATAGACACATGTATCCTATACAAGACAGATACTAACATCAGGAATCAGTTATGCAAGACAGCAATGGACTCACGGATCGGGCGGAGCTTGGTCCAGCCGGGAGCCCGACGCCCGACAAGACCTCCGGCTCGCGCGAGAAGGGCCTCAACCGGGTGCTGGAGATCCTGGACTTCCTGCATGTTACGCAGCGCGCCATCGGCATTGGCGATCTCGCCAAGGGGGTGAATGCGCCGCGCTCCACCACCTATACGCTGGTGCGTTCGCTGGTCGATGCGGGTCTCCTGGAGATGGAGGGCGACGGCAACCGGGTCTATTTCGGCAAGAAGCTCTACCTCTATGGAATGGACTATGTCAGGGGCAACGACCTGCTTAGGCGGGGCCGGCAGGAGGTCGACAATCTGTCGCGCGAGACCGGCGAGACCTCCGAATTGTGCATGCTGCAAAGCGGGCGCTATACCATCGTCCATTCCAGCCCCGGCACCAGGCCGTTCCGCATCAGCTCGGCCACCGGCCTGCAGATCCCGCTGCCATGGACGGCATCGGGGCGGCTGCTTCTGGCCGGATTGGAAAGGGCCGCCATCCAGGACATGGTCTCGGAAGACGACCTTTTGCTGCCCGACGGCCGCAGGCTGCAGTTCGACGACTTCGTTGCCGATATCGCGACGGCCAGAACGACCGGCTATTGCATCACTTCGGGGCTGGTCGACGCCTACACCAAATGCCTGGCCGCCCCTGTCTTCGCGGCCGCCGGCAAGGTCGAGGCGACGATGTGCCTGGTGGTGCCGATCGACACTTCAGCGGAGAAGACCGACGAATTGCTGACGTTGCTGCGCCATCGCGCGGCGCGGCTGTCGATAGCGGGGTGAGCAGTTAGGCCCCGAGGCCGTCGGCTAAGCGATGATGTCCGGAATGATCTTGTCTTCCAGCGCCATCAGCCGGTCCTTGAGGAAAAGCTTCTTCTTCTTCATGCGCTGGATCTGCAAGGGGTCGCAGCCCATGGCGATCATCGCATTGATGGCCGCGTCGAAATCGGCATGCTCCTGCTTCAGGCGGGAAAATTCGAGGCGGACATCGGCCTTTTCCTGGTCGGACATTCTCTACCGTCTGCATGTCTGCGGCGCCCGGCAATGGGCATGATTGGGCGGGGGCGGCATCAATTGCCGCCGGCGCGCAGCCAATATCACATATCACATTGTCGTGGAATGCTACCACGCAGCATTCGACATCGCAGCCGGATGGTGGCAGACTGTCATGGTGCCGTCACAGATGCGACCTGCGGTGGACGTGCCTTTGACGGCTGCAATCGAGGAAACCATGAAAGGGAGAACCAATCATGTCTCTTGCATCCCATCTTGATGAGTTGCAGCGGAAACACGGTGATATCGAACGCGAGATCGACGATGCGATGAACCATCCATCGGTCGACGACCTCGAAATCGTGAATCTGAAGCGACGCAAGCTGGCACTCAAGGACGAGATTGAAAAACTGAAGGCGAAACCGACGAGACACTGACGCCCTTCCAGGATTAGACGCGCCGCCTTGGCGCGTGACTATCGCTCCGGTGGCGACATGCCGCCGGAGGCCTGTTTTTGCTACTAATTCCCATACTGTTGGCCGGCGAAACCCGTCTGTGGGGTCGCCGCGCTGCTGCGATTTGGCGGCTCTGCTTGTCTGTCGCCATTGACAAGCCATCTTTGCTCCTCCACCTCATGCCCGAACCTCAGCGCTATGCGCTGATAGCTGATTGAGCGTGCGTCGACGTGGACGTGTGTCGCTCGGGTGATCAAGAGGCTGCCGGCATGACCGGGTATTTTTCCTCCCCCTTTGCGCGCCGGACATCGGTCGGCGTCGATGTCGGCGGCGTGGTCGTCGGCGGCGGCGCGCCGGTCGTCGTGCAGTCGATGACCAACACCGACACGGCCGATATCGACCAGACCGTCGCGCAGGTTGCGGCTTTGCATCGCGCTGGCTCCGAGATCGTGCGCATCACCGTCGATCGTGACGAGAGCGCCGCCGCCGTGCCGCGCATCCGCGAACGGCTCGAGCGGCTCGGCATCAATGTGCCGCTGGTCGGCGACTTCCACTATATCGGGCACAAGCTGCTGGCCGACCATCCAGCCTGCGCCGAGGCGCTGGCCAAATACCGCATCAATCCCGGCAATGTCGGCTTCAAGGACAAGAAGGACCGCCAGTTCGCAGCGATCGTCGAAATGGCGATCAGATACGACAAGCCGGTGCGCATCGGCGTCAATTGGGGGTCGCTCGATCAGGAGTTGCTCACCCGGCTGATGGACGAGAACCAGAGCCAAGGCTTCCCGCTGACGGCGCAGGAAGTAACCCGCGAGGCGATCGTGCAGTCGGCCATCCTGTCGGCCGAAATGGCCGAAGAGATAGGCCTCGCCCGCGAAAAGATCATCCTGTCGGCCAAGGTCAGCGGCGTGCAGGATTTGATCGCGGTCTATACCGAGCTTGCCACGCGTTCCAACCATGCGCTGCATCTTGGCCTCACCGAAGCCGGCATGGGATCCAAGGGCATCGTCGCCTCGTCGGCTGCCATGGGCATCCTCTTGCAGCAAGGCATTGGCGACACCATCCGCATCTCGCTGACGCCGGAGCCGAATGGCGATCGCACGCGTGAGGTGCAGGTCTCGCAGGAACTGCTGCAGACCATGGGCTTCCGTCAGTTCGTGCCGATCGTCGCCGCTTGCCCCGGCTGCGGTCGCACGACCTCCACCGTGTTCCAGGAGCTCGCCCAGAACATCCAGGCCGATTTGCGCAAGAACATGCCGGTCTGGCGGGAGAAATATCCCGGCGTCGAGAACCTCAAGGTCGCGGTGATGGGCTGCATCGTCAACGGCCCCGGCGAATCCAAGCACGCCGATATCGGCATATCGCTGCCCGGCACCGGCGAGACGCCGACCGCACCCGTCTTCGTCGACGGCAAGAAGTCGGCGACGCTGCGCGGTCCGTCGATCGCCGCCGATTTCGAGAAGATGGTTGCCGACTATATCGAGCAGCGGTTTGGCCAACACGGCAAGGCTGCGGCCGAATAAGCCATGCGGGGGCTGCTCAAAGCCGGTGTGATCCTGCTCTGCGGGCTGGGTGCCGGACAGGCGCTCGCCGATCCACCGCAATCGCGCTCGGCGGCGAAACGATTGATTGGCCGTGTCTGTGACCTGATCGAGACGCATGCCGAGCGGAACGGCCTGCCGAAGGATTACTTCGCCCGGCTGATCTGGAAAGAAAGCCGCTTCGATCCCAATGCGGTTAGCCCGGTCGGTGCCGAAGGGATCGCCCAGTTCATGCCGGGCACCGCCAAGATGCGCG
Organism: Mesorhizobium sp. P170090; assembly: GCF_057786115.1. Classification (NCBI taxonomy): domain Bacteria; kingdom Pseudomonadati; phylum Pseudomonadota; class Alphaproteobacteria; order Hyphomicrobiales; family Phyllobacteriaceae; genus Mesorhizobium; species Mesorhizobium sp. P170090. Next base: position 258,766 of record NZ_JBYNWH010000001.1, on the reverse strand, counting down.
GGCTGGCCGATCCTTTCGACATCGACCAGGCGATCCCGGCTTCGGCGAAATATCTCGCCGAAATGAAGACCGGCTTCGGCAATCTCGGCCTGGCGGCGGCTGCCTACAATGCCGGCGAGAGCCGGGTTTCGCGCTGGCTGGGTTCCGGCGGTTTCCTGCCCATGGAGACCGAGAGCTACGTCTTCGACATCATGGGCGAACCGGCCGACAAGTTCTCCGACAGCGCCTACGCCGGAACGATCGAGCCGCTCGACGCGAAAACCAGCTTTGCCGTCGCCTGCCGCAAGCTGCCGGTGATCATGTCCAGAACCGTGGCGATGGCCTCGATCAATGTGAAGCCATGGGGCGTCCAGGTGGCCGGCAATTTCCGCAGGGGAGCTGCGATCAATCAGTGGCTGCGGGTCAGGAGCCGGTTTCCGGCGCTGCTGTCCGGTCGTGACCCGGTGGTCAGCCGGGTGCGCACGCCGATCGGCCGACGCGGCATCTACGCCGTCAGGATCGGTGTCGACGACCGTGCCGCCGCCAACGTCATCTGCCAGAAACTGCAAAGCGTCGGCGGCGCCTGTATCGTCGTGCGCAACCGATAGGCCGAGGGGGCGACATGACGGCCAAAATCGTCCTGCTCAATGGCGTCGGCAGCGCCGGCAAAAGCTCGATCGCCAGGGCGCTGCAAACGATCGCCACTGAACGGTTCCTGCATGTCCAGATGGATGCTTTCATCGACATGCTGCCGCCGGCGCTGCAGGATCATGCCGACGGGTTTTCCTTTGAGACGGTGCTGGAAGACGGCAGGCCGTCGGTGGTGATCAGGAGCGGACCGGTCGGCGCACGAACCATGCGCGGCATGCGCCATGCCATCGCCGCCATGGCCGGGCAAGGCAACAATCTCATTGTCGACGACGTGATCTTCGATGAAGAGATAGCGGAGTATGTCGAGTTGCTGTCGAGCTTTGACCTGCATCTGGTCGGCGTCATGGCGCCGCTGGAGGTGCTGGAAGCGCGCGAGGCCGCGCGCGCCGACAGGCTGCCTGGCCTGGCGCGCTGGCAATATGGACGCGTCCACAAGGGCATGGACTACGACCTCGAAGTCGACACCAGCCGGCTGACGCCGCTTGAATGCGCCCGTCGCATCCAGGAAAGATTCCGACTATAGTGGCCGGTGTTCTTTTGTTGCAATCATGGCTCTTCCAATCGCCCAAAAGCGATAGTCACCCGTCATGTGCAGGGTCGTGGCGATTAAATATTAATGAGCCCTGCTGTAGGTCGATATCTCGACGAGAGCTTTTGCGATCGTCAAAAAGGCGGGGCATGGGGGCGGTGGCAAATTTCCTTAGACGCGTTGTAAGTGAACTTGAAACGCCGCGCGCCAAACGGCCGTTCGGTTCTGGCTGGCTGTCCGGCTCGATTGGCTTGCTTGCCGGGGTCACCGCCCTGCTGATGGTCATCGTGCTGCGCTACCCGTCGCTCACATCGATGCCGGATCTGGCCCCCATCCACCAGATGCTGTTCTTCAAGCCGGTGCTCTATTTCGTCCTCATCTCCGGCTATATCCTGGCGATCCTCAGCATGACGCTGCGCAGGCAAAAGACGCTCGGCGCGGCAGCGATGTTCACTGTGCTGCTGGCGTCGCTGGTCGGCATGCTTCCGGTGCGCCATCAACTGCACATCGAAGGGGTGTTCTTCGGGCTTGATTTCTTCATCCTGAACGCCCTGTTCATGGGTGTGCTGTTCGTTCCGCTCGAACGTCTTTTCGCGCGCAACAAGGATCAGACCGTGTTCCGCGACGAATGGCGCGAGGACCTGTTCTACTATCTGGTCTCATCGCTGCTGGTGCAGATTTTGACCTACCTGACCTTGGCGCCGTCCAACTTCGTCAATGCGCAGGGCGCCCTTGGTTCGGTGCGCGCCTGGGTCCACGACTTGCCGTGGCTGGTGCAACTGCTGGCGGTAATGTTCCTGACCGACTTTGCCCAGTATTGGGTGCATCGGGCCTTTCATCGCATTCCCTGGCTGTGGAAGTTCCATGCCGTGCACCATTCCGCCAAGTCGATGGACTGGATTGCCGGTGCGCGCATGCATTTCCTGGAAATCATCATGCTGCGCAGCCTGACGGCAACCCCGATGTTCGTGCTGGGGTTCGATGAATCGGCTATCCAGACGTATATTTTGATCGTCTACGTCTATTCGTCTTTCATCCATTCCAACATCGGGACCAGTTTCGGTCCAGTCGAAAAGATGCTGGTGTCGCCGCGTTACCACCACTGGCATCACGGCCTCGAGAAAGAAGCGATCGACGTAAATTTCGCCATCCATTTCCCGCTGCTCGACCGGCTGTTCGGTACCCACCATATGCCCGAAGGGCGCTGGCCGAACGGCTACGGCATTCACGGACATCCCGTTCCGAACGGATATTGGCAGCAATTCCTCTATCCCTTCCGGCGCGGCTAGACTGGAGTCCTTCGCGAAGCGCGCGTGTCACCGCGCCTGGCGAGGTTAGCCCAATCCATGACAAGCGACAGAGCCCCGAGATGCGTGACGGCTACATAATCTGCGGCACGCCGAGAACCGGAAGCACCTTGCTGTGCGGCCTTCTGGCCTCGACGAAAACAGCCGGCGATCCGCACTCGTTCTACCGGCGGCAGGACAAGGCGGAATGGGCAGAAGAGTGGAAATTGCCGCATCCCGATACGATGAGCGCGCATGACTTCGATGTCGCCTACCTCAAGGCGGCAATCAGCGCGGGAAAGGGCGGAACAGCCGTCTTCGGCTTGCGCCTGATGCGGGAAAACCTGGGTGAACTCTCGGCCATCCTCGACCGGATCTACCCAGACCTGCCATCGGACAAAGCACGCTTTGAAAAGGCCTTCGGCCGGATCCTCTACATCCATCTTTCGCGCGAAAACAAGCTGGCGCAGGCGGTGTCGCTGATCAAGGCCGAGCAGACTGGGCTTTGGCACATCGCGCCCGACGGAACCGAGATCGAACGGGTCGCACCGCCGCAGGAACCCCGCTACGATTTCAAGCGGATCCAGCGCGAGCTTGCCGAACTCGAAGCCTATGACGCGGGCTGGAACGTCTGGTTCGCGGAGCAGGGGATCGTCCCGCTGCGCATCGGCTATGAGCGCCTGTCAGGCGATCCGGCAGCGGCATTGGCATCCATCTGCAAGGCCCTGGGCGTTCCGGCGCCGAATGCCGCCGACGTAAAGCCGGGCGTCGCCAAGCTCTCGGACGAGATTAGTCTGGACTGGATGCGCCGCTATCGTCTGGACGCGGCGATTTGATCAAGCCCTCTTTACCGCGACCGTTTCGCTGAGCCATGTGCCGATCTTACTGCCGAGGCGGTCGGGCGACACCGGCTTGGGCAGATAGTCGTCCATTCCGGACTCGATACATTTGTCGCGGTCGCCCTTCAGTGCGTGAGCGGTGACGCCGATGATTGGTGTGTGATTGCCACTCGCTGCCTCCGCCGCCCGGATGGCGCGGGTCGCCTCGTAGCCGTTCATCTCCGGCATGGAGACGTCCATGAGGATCAGCTTCGGCCGCAGCGCCCGGTACATCTCAACGGCCGTGCGGCCATTGCTGGCGATGCGGTAGCTGAGGCCAAGCCCATTGAGGATTTGGCCGAACACCAGCTGGTTAACGTCATTGTCCTCGGCGATCAGAATATCGATCGGGCCGTTTGGCGTGGCGATCGATTCAGGCACTGTGGCCGCCGGAATTGCCGGGCCGCGAATGACGGTGAAGGCGGGTGGCGTCACGGGTGCCGCCTGCTGAACAACAGGCTCGCGAACGAACTGGGCCTTGCCGATCTGGGCCCGCGCTTTCTGGATGGCCGAGATGACGGTGCCGAGCAGGATGGCCGAGCGCGCCGGCTTGGTGAGATGCGCGGCGATGCCGAAATCGATGACCATCTTGCCGAAATCGACCTGGTCGACGGAGGTCAGCAGCACCACCGGGATGGCGGAGAGACGGCTGTCGGCGGAAATCGCCTTGGCGACATCGGCGCCGTTCATGCCGGGCATCTGGTAGTCGAGGATGATGCAGTCGACCGCAGCACCGAGTTGGCTGGCCCGGTCTAGAAAGGCGAGGCCGACGGCGCCGCTTTCGGCGGCCGCGCAGTCGAAGCTCCAGCTTCTGAGCTGCTCCAGCAAGATCTCGCGGTTGACCGGGTTGTCGTCGATGACCAGCACGCGGGCGCCGGTGACATCGACCGGCACGATCTCGTTGCGCGTGTCCTGCTGATGCGCCGGCAGCGGCACGGCGAACCAGAACACCGAGCCGCGGCCGATCTCGCTTTCGACGCCGATCTTGCCGCCCATCAGGTCGATGAGGCGGGCGGCGATGGCAAGGCCGAGGCCGGTGCCTTCATGGCGGCGCGTCGACGAGCCGTCGACCTGCGCGAATTTCTCGAACACGTTCTCGAGCTTCTCGGCAGGAATGCCGATGCCTGTGTCCTCGACGCGGACCTTGAGCTGGACCATGCCGTCGACCACCTCGCCGCCGACATCGATCAGCACATGGCCCTTCTCGGTGAACTTCACCGCATTGCCGAGCAGATTGGTGACGATCTGACGGAACCGTCCGGCATCGCCGACGACATGGGCAGGCAGGCGCGGGTCGACGCGCACGATCAGCTCGAGGTTCTTTTCGGCGACGCGCGCCGACACCAGTGTGGCCACGTCCTCGACCGCTTCGGCAAGCCGGAAGGGTGCAGGATCGAGCGTCAGCTGACCGGCATTGATCTTGGAGAAATCAAGGATGTCGTTGATGATGGTGAGCAGCGCATTGCCCGATTTGACGATGACATCGGTGAAGGTCTTCTGGCGCGCGTTAAGCTCGGTCTTGGCGAGCAGTTCGGCCATGCCCAGCACGCCATTCATCGGCGTGCGGATCTCATGGCTCATATTGGCCAGGAATTCCGATTTGGCGCGGTCGGCCGCTTCGGCCTTGAACAAGGATACGGCGGATTCGGTGAAGGCGCGGCGGATCGCCTTTTCCATCGGCCGGAAGATCCAGAGGGCAACGATGGCAAGAACCGCGAACAGAAGGCCGCTTGCCCACAACAGCAGCCTGTCGCTGGATGCGTCGGCCAGATGGCGTTCGCCATCCATGGCGGTCCGCACACGCATCAGCATCGGCTGGACGAACAGGTCGTTCTGGTTGAGGATTTCGCGCGAGCTCCATTCGTCGGTCTGTTGCGCCGCCGACATCAGGTTGAAGTTGCGCACGATGTCACGCGACGACCAGAACAGGTCGCCGTTGACGGCGGCCGACGAGAGTTCGTCCAGCGTTTTGGCCGACAGGCTCGGCTTGATCGCGGCCAACTCCGCGGACAGTGTTTCGATCTCGCCGGTCAGGCGTTGCGAATGGCCGCGCGCGGCGGCGGCAAGGCCGTCACGGGTTTCGGTGCGCCAGGTCGTGCTGGCGGTTTCGGCAAAGCTGGAGGCGTTGCGCAGGTCGCGGGTGAAGACGACGAGATTGCTGCTCAGCGCGTCGATGTCGTGGCGGAAGGAATTGACGCGATTGAGCGCAAACATCACCGCGGTGGAAGCCAGCGCAAAGATGAGCAATCCCGAGATGTAGCGGATCCGGATCGAGCGGATGAAGAAAGAATATTCCGGCATGCGCAACCCCAACACATACGCATCATTTTAACGGTCGGGATTACGCTTGATTTACATTAAAATTCCGTTCGCGCCTGGCGGGCCGTCAAGATCCTGGCTGCACGTGCCCGGAGTTGGCGCCATAGAGGGTGGCATCGCATTCGCGCATCATGCGCAGTGCTTCTTCCTCGGTCAGGCCGAACTTGCGCATCATGCTCCGGATTTCGGGGCCTACAGCTATCTCCACCGGTCTTGCCGCCTGGCGGGTCTTCCTGGCCTTTTTCTTGGACATCAGTACGTTTCCCGTCTTGACCGACACATGTTTCGCATCAGCCCTGGCCCGGCCTCACCGTGCTGCGCCAGACCATGGGCGCATGGCAGATCAGGCGGCTGCCAGCCTCCTCCCGCGCGCCGGTCGCGAGCCGCACGGCGCGCCTGGCGATCTCCTCGATCGGCGGCGAGAACGTCGTCAGCCGGTAAGAGGCCCAGTCGGCCTGTTCGATGTCGTCAAAGCCGATGACGCAGAGATCGCGGGGTACGCTGATGCCGAACTCGTGGCGGGCCGCATCGAGAAAGCCGCACGCAATCAGGTCGGTCACGCAGAACGCCGCATCCGGCCGCTGCCGGCCGGAAAAGAGTCGCCTGGCGCCATCGGCTCCGGTGGCATAGCCGGTGCGGCCCTCGCGCCACACGGTCACCTCCAGCCCTTCCTTCTGCGCGGCGGTAAGGAAGGCGGTTTCGCGGGAGAGCAGGCTGGGCGTGCCGGCAGCCGAGGTCACCAAAGCGGGGCGGGTACAGCCGGCCCGGATGAAGGCATGCAGCGCTGCCTCTGCGGCTGCAGCGTTGTCGACACCGATATTGTGCGGGCCGTCGAAGCGGTCATCGCGATTGATCAGCACCAGCCGCTGGCCGTTCTCAAGACAGGTGCGGATCAGCAACTGCGGCGGCGAGCCGGACAGAACGATGCTCGCATCGGCGCGATAGTTCAGCGTGTTGCGCAGCGCCTGGTCGACATGGTGGCTGGGGCCGGAGGTGTTGAACACCATGGCCATTTTGCCGGCGTCCCGCAGATGTTGGGTCAGCGCCTTCTGCAGGCGGGCATGATAGGGCGTGTCGCCATCGGCAACGATGAGGCAGACGATGCCGGTCGAAGCCCGCATCAGGCCGCGAGCCAGATGGTTGACGTGATAGCCGAGTTGCTCGGCCGCCAGCATCACCCGTTCGCGGGTTTCCCCGGAAACGGAAGCGCCGGGCGTGAAGGTACGTGACACGGCCGAGCGCGAAACCCCGGCGAGGTCGGCAACCTGCTGGGCGCTGGAAAAACCGGTGCGGATTCTCGGAACCGTCAAGCGAACGCTCTCGCTGCTGTTTTCGTGATTCTTTGCACGCCCGTGCAATGTAATGCAACTCTTCTGCCATTGCCACCCACCGCACTTGACAGGCATGGCGGAATGCAACAGCTTTGCACAGCCGTGCAATACAACCCGGCTCAAGAGTGGCATCGGAGGAATACCCTGTCCATTTCGCCGAAGACGGCATTGAGGGCGCGACTGTCCGGACCGGCTGCATGAGCAGGGCGGCGGCGCATCCGAAGGCGGACCGGCTGTCCGAGGCCGAGATGGACAGGCGTGCCGAGGTCTGCCGGAAACTGCTTGTCACGGCCGGGCAACTGGCGATGGAAGGCTATGCCCGGCAGGGCGCCGTCCAGCCGGTGGCGATGAAAGGCCCGCAGGATTTTCTCACTGAAACCGACGGCAAGGTCGAGGAGCACATCCGCGCGACGCTGGCAGACGCTTTTCCGCAGGACGGGTTTTTGGGCGAGGAAGGCGGTGGCATCGGCTCTGCCCGCATGTGGGTCGTCGACCCCATCGACGGCACCGCCAATTTCATGCGCGGTATTCCGCATTTCTGCATTTCGATAGCTTTCGTCGAGGACGGCCGCAGCGAGATCGGCGGCATTGCCAATCCGGCCATCGGCGAAACGTATTTTGCCCGTCGCGGGCAAGGCGCGACACGCAATGGCGCGCCGATCCATGTTTCGCCGACGCAAGCGTTCGACCGTGCCTTTGTCGAGTTCGGCTGGTCGCCGAGGATTCCGAACCGTGAGTATCTCGACAAGGTGAGCCTGGTGTGGGCGCTCGGCGCCAATGTACGCCGCTCCGGCTCCGGAGCGCTTGGGCTGGCCTATGTGGCCGACGGCCGCTCGGATGCCTATGCCGAGCTGCACATCAATTCGTGGGACTGCCTGGCCGGATTGCTGCTGGTGGAGGAGGCCGGCGGCCGTGTGAACCGGTTCCTCGACGGCGACGGCATGGCGAAGGGCAATCCCGTGCTAGCGGCAGCACCCGGCGTTGCGGCGACATTGTCCCAGGTGATCGGAGTGCCGCTCGACGACGGGTAGATCGTTTCCAGTGAGAAGACAGGGAGGAATATCGATGAAGACATTTGACAGTAAGCGAGGCTTGCGCGCCGCCTGGCTTGGCCTTGGCGCGGCGCTGGCCATGTTCGGATTGGCGAGTGCCGCCCAGGCGGCCGACCGCAGCCTCACAATGTATTGCGCCGTCGACGAGGCCTGGTGCCGGGCGATGGCGACCACCTACCAGAAGGAGACGGGCGTCAGCGTCGACATGACCCGCATGAGCGCCGGCGAAATCTACGCCCGCCTCCGGGCCGAGAAGGACAATCCGCAAGCCGATATCTGGTGGGGCGGCACCGGCGACCCGCATCTGCAGGCGGCGGAAGAGGGCCTCACCCAGGAATACAAGTCGCCGCAACTGGCAAACTTGCGCGACTGGGCGCTGAAGCAGGCCGACAGGTCGAAGAACCGCACGGTCGGCATTTATCTCGGTGCACTCGGCTATGGCTACAATGAGGAAGATCTGAAGCAGCGCGGGCTGACCGCGCCGGCGTGCTGGGCCGATCTGGTCAAGCCGGAATTCCAGGGCGAGATCGAGATGGCCGACCCGAATTCATCGGGCACGGCCTGGACCATGCTTGCCACCATCGTCCAGCTGATGGGCGAGGACAAGGCATTCGACTATCTCAAGCAGCTCAACAAGAACATCGCCGAATACACCAAGGCAGGGGCCGCGCCGGCGCTCGCCGTCGGCAAGGGCGAGACGCTGATCGGCATCTCCTTCCAGCACGACGTCATCAACGCGGCCAAGCAGAACCCGGCGGTGAAGGTGGTTTCGCCTTGCGAGGGCACCGGCTTCGAGATCGGCTCGATGAGCATCGTGACGGGCGCCAAGCATGTCGAAGAGGCGCAGAAATTCTACGACTGGGCGCTGAGCCCGGACGCGCAGAAGCTCGCGGCGCCGAACGGCAGCTTCCAGATCCCGTCGAACAGCGCCACGCCGGTGCCGCCCGAGGCGCCGGACCTCTCGAAGATCAAGCTGATCGACTACGACTTCGCCAAATATGGCTCGTCGGCCGAACGCAAGCGGCTGTTGAAGAAGTTCACCGACGAGGTTCGCAATGGCGGCTGAGCGCGTTTTTTTGCGCTCACTCTAGCATCTGATCGCCGGCTGCCCCTCGCGGCAGCCGGCGCACCATCCTTTGGCAACAGAAAGACATTGAATGGCCGCGGCCGGTTCCATGGTCAGTTCCGCTCCTGGACGCAGCGCGCTCGCCTGGGTAATGGCCGCGTGGGCGAGCTTCGTGCTCTTGCCTTGGTACAAGGTCGAAGGCGGCTTCCTGTCGTTCGACTGGCTGGCACAGCCGGCGGATGCGACGCCGGCCATCATCCTGGCGCTCGGTGGCCGGCCCTGGCTGTTGCCGCTTGTCCTGCCGCTTTTGCTGGCGAGCTGGCTGGTGGCGCGCAACAACCCCAAGAGCCTTGCGGTTGCAGGCGCGGCGGGCCTGCTGTGGCTGGCCATCGAAGGCTTTTCCATCATCCATTCGGGCTGGGGATTTGGCTTGCTTACCCAGATCGCCGGCACGCCGGGACCGATACAGCCGGGGCTCGGCTGGGGTGCGGCGCTCTATGCCGTGGCGATGCTGATGTTCATCGCCGAGGCGCTCGCCGCGCGCGGCTGGTGCAAGGGCGACCGTTTCGTCGTCGGCTCGCTCTCAATCGTGATTGCTTCGCTGATCCTGTTCGTCGCCTATCCGCTGCTGTCGATCCTCACCTCGGCCATCAAGGACAATGACGGCAATGTCGTGCCGGCGCTGTTCTTCGAAAAGATCTTCAGCGCCAACATATGGAGCCTGCGCTGCCTCTATGGCGAGGGCTCCTGCGGCGTGGCGTGGAACACGGTGGCGATCGCAGTCCTCGTCGGCTTTTTCTGCACGGCGCTTGGGCTGGCTCTGGCGCTGATTGCGCTTCGCACCAAGCTGCCGGCCAAATGGCTGCTGCGCGGCCTGTCCATCCTGCCGATCATCACGCCGCCCTTCGTCATCGGCCTGGCGCTGATCCTGCTGTTCGGCCGCGCCGGCATCGTCACCAACCTCATGTCGGTGCATCTCGGCATTCCGCGCAGCCGCTGGATCTACGGCATGGCCGGCATCACCATCGCGCAGGTGCTGGCCTTCACGCCGATCGCCTTCCTGGTTCTGGTCGGCGTGCTGCAAGGGGTCAGCCCGAGCATGGAGGAGGCGTCGCAGACCTTGCGCGCCAGTCGCTGGCGGACGTTTCGCACCGTCACCTGGCCGTTGATCCGGCCGGGCCTGGCCAGCGCCTTCCTGATCTCGTTCATCGAGAGCATGGCCGATTTCGCCAATCCGCTGGTGCTGGGAGGCAATTTCAACGTGCTGTCGACCGATATATTCTTCGCGGTGGTTGGCGCGGCGCACGACCAGGGCCGCGCGGCGGTGCTGGCGATCGTGCTGTTGATGTTCACGCTGGCAGCCTTCGTCATCCAGCGCCGCTGGATCGGCAGCCGCAGCTACGTCACCGTCGCAGGCAAGGGCGATGGCGGCGTACCGGCGACGCTGCCCAAGGCCTTGCGGATCGGCTGCTACGCCGCCGTCGTTCCGTGGCTGGTTCTGACCATCGTGGTCTACGGCATCATCCTGAGCGGCGGTTTCGTGCAATCGATCGGGCGCGACAACACGCCGACGCTCGAATATTTCCTCACCGCCTTTTCGATCGAGAAAGGCGTCAATGGCTGGTTTTTCAGCGGCTCGGCCTGGCCGTCGCTGCTGATGACCATCGGCCTGGCGCTGGTGGCGATGCCGTTCACCGCGGCGCTCGGCATCCTGACGGCCTATCTGCTCGACCGGCAGCGTTTCGCCGGGCGCACCATGTTCGAGTTCCTGGCCATGATGAGTTTCGCGATTCCCGGCACGGTAATCGGCGTCAGCTATATCCTTGCCTTCAACGTGCCGCCGGTGCAATTGACCGGCACCGGGCTGATCATCGTGATCTCCTTCATCTTCCGCAACATGCCGGTGGCGATCCGTGCCGGGCTCGCCAATCTGGGCCAGATCGACAAGAGCCTGGACGAGGCATCGCTGACGCTTGGGGCGCGGTCTTTTGCTACCTTGCGGCGGGTGATCCTGCCGATCCTGAAGCCGGCGATCGTGACCGCGATGATCTACAGTTTCGTGCGCGCGGTGACGGCGGTCAGCGCCGTCATCTTCCTGGCGAGCGGCCGGTTCAACCTTGCCACGGTCTACATTGTCGGGCGCGCAGATGTCGGCGAATACGGCATCGCGATTGTCTATTCGGCGGTGATGATCGTCGTCATGATGGTCATCCTGATCGGCATCCAGCTGCTGGTCGGCGAACGCCGGCTCGGCCGGCGCCGGCCTGGTCCGGAAGCCGTTGTGGCAGCAATCTGATGGGGAGAAGCGGCGTGGATCAGACGGCGAAGAATGCTGCCCCGGTTGTCACGGACAGGCCGGCCGTGCGGTTCGAGGGCGTCACCAAGAAATACGGCGCGGTGATCGCCGTCGACAATGTCAGCTTCGACATCGCGCCGGCCAGCCTGGTGACGCTGCTCGGGCCCTCGGGTTGCGGCAAGACGACGACGCTCAGGCTGATCGCCGGGCTGGAACAGACCAGCACCGGGCGCATCCTGATCGACGACAAGGACGTCACCTTGCTGTCCGCCGCCGAGCGAGATGTCTCCATGGTGTTCCAGTCCTATGCGCTGTTCCCGCACATGAACGTGATGGAGAATGTCAGCTACGGCTTGCGGGCTATGGGGCTTGGCAAGGCGCAGGCAGCCGAGCGCGCCGCCGAAAAGCTGTCGCTTGTCGGCCTGTCCGGCTACGAGAAGCGCCAGCCGAGCGAGTTGTCCGGCGGCCAGCAGCAGCGCGTCGCGGTGGCGCGCGCCATCGTGCTGGAGCCGAAGGTGCTGTTGTTCGACGAGCCGCTGTCCAATCTCGACGCCAAGCTGCGCCGGCGGGTGCGCGACGAAATCCGCGGTCTCCAGCAAGATCTGGCGCTGACCATGGTCTATGTCACGCATGACCAGGAAGAGGCGCTCGCCGTCTCCGACCGCATCATCGTCATGAACGCCGCTCGCGTCGCCCAGGACGGCACGCCGCGCGACCTCTACAACGAGCCGACCAACCGTTTCATCGCCGACTTCATGGGCGACGCCAATCTGCTCGATGTCGAGGTGCTTTCCAGCAATGCGACCAGTGCCAGGGTCAAGGTCGGACCCTTGCTGCTCGACATGCCGGGTCGCGGTAACGCTCCGGGGCCGGCGATCCTCGCTGTGCGCCCGAATGCCGTGCGCATCTTGCCCGGCCAGCCAGCGGGCACCATGAAGGGCCAGGTGGTCAAGAGCTCGTATCTCGGCGACCACATGGAATACCGAATCGCGATCAGCGATCCGGCGGTCGAACTGTTCGCGACATCGCCTGATGTCACACCCGCCGTGGCGGAAGGGACGATGGTCGGGATCGATTTCGATCCGGCGAAGATCGTGCTGATCAAAGACGATTGAACGCGCCGGGAAAGCACCTTCGAAAAAATCCAGCCTGAATGTCACACCGGCCGGTCTTGTCTCGTCATGATGGCGTACCCAACACAAGGACTGCAATCATGACCGCCAAGATCGACCTCTTCGCCGCCGCCCCTGCGCTGATCAAGCAGTGGCAGCGCGCATCGACCGAACTCTCCGTCGCCGCCGGGCTCGAGCACAGCCTCAACGAGCTGGTGAAGCTTCGGGCGTCGCAGATCAATGGCTGCGCCAACTGCATCAATCTGCATGCCACCGAAGCGCGCGAGAATGGCGAGACCGAGCAGCGCATCTATCTGCTGCCGGCCTGGCGCGAAGCGCCCTGCTACAGCGACCGCGAGCGTGCCGCGCTCGGCTGGACCGATGCGCTGACGCGCCTCTCGGAAGGACAGGACCGCGAAAGCGCCTATGATGATCTTAAGGCGCATTTCACCGAGGAGGAGCAGGTGAAGCTCACCGTTTTGATCAACATCATCAATGGCTGGAACCGCATCGCCGTTGGCTTCGGGCTCTACACCGACGCAGCAACGATACGCGCCAGCGCCAAGGCGGCCTGATGACGGCGACGGCACCCGACGACGCGGCAGCGGGCTTCGGCCCGCTGCGTCCGAAGCTGATGCGGGTCGCCTATCGCATGCTGGGCTCGGTGAGCGACGCCGAGGATGTCGTGCAGGATGCCTTCATCCGCTGGATGGGGACCGACCGCTCGCAGGTTCGCGAGCCAGAAGCGTTCCTGCGCCGCACGGTGACGCGGCTTTGCCTTGACCAGCTCAAATCCACGCGGCGCCAGCGCGAGACCTATATCGGCCCTTGGCTGCCCGAGCCGATCGTCGAAGAGGACGATCTTGAAGATGTCACCTTGCCGCTGATGTTGGCGCTGGAGCGGCTTTCGCCGCTCGAGCGGGCGGCCTTTCTGCTGCACGATGTGTTCGGGCTGGAATTCGAGGAGGTCGCGACCGCCATCGAGCGCGATTCAGCCGCCTGCCGCCAGCTTGCCGCTCGCGCACGGGGCCATGTCCGCGAGGCGCGGCCTCGCTTCAAGGTGGCGAAGCAGCGTGGCCTGGAGATCGCCGAAGCCTTTTTCGCGGCATCGCGCAGCGGCGACATGCAGGCGCTCGGCGCGCTGCTGACGGAAGATGTCAGCGCTCATGCCGATGGCGGCGGCAAGCGTCCGGCGGCTTTGGCGCCGGTGCTGGGCTTCGACGCCGTCATGAAGCAATACGCGCAAGTCGCGGCCTGGCTGCGCGACAATCGCTCGACGCTGGTGCGCATCGGCTTCGTCAATGGACTGCCGGGGTTCGTCACGCGGGAGGCCGATGGCGAACTGCAGACGACCGCGCTTGACATCGAGGACGGGAAGATCGCGGCCGTCTATGTCATGCGCAATCCCGACAAGCTCAGGCATCTGCGTTAGACCCGATTGAATCGGAGCGAAATACCGGTTCGGCCCGCCTCCAAAAGCCGGCCCTTCCTGTGTGCGACCCGAGGACGATGTCAGGGCTGCCCTTTGCCGCTGCCGCCACCGACCTCTAGGATGCCTTCTCCCCGTCACGTGGCTGGATCAGCCTGCGCGCGGCATCTGCTCCTGCCGCAAGGAAGCGATCCGACAATTCGGTCCCTGCCACCGCGCGGGCCAGTTGAAGCGCGCCGATGAGGGTCGCAAAGACGCCCATGGCAACGCCTTCCGGATCCCTGGCCTGCGGAAGCGCTGCAGACAGCTGACGCACCAGAACCAGCAAGCGTTCGGTATAGACTTGTCGCGTTTCGAGCGGCTGACGCGCGAGTTCCGGGAGCAGCGCGGCGTTGGCGCAGCCGGCTCCCGGATTGTCCCGGTGCCCGGCTGACAGATACGCCGCTATGCCCATCTCCGGACCACCGGCTGCCAATACCTCCTGCAGTTGCTGCGACTGGGCCTCCAGTGCCGCTACAAGGCTTTCACGCACAAGCTCCGCCTTGGACTGGAAATGCGGATAGAAGGCTCCGTTCGTCAGTCCGGCGTCGCCCATGATGGCTGCCAGTCCGGACGCGGCGATGCCGTCACCGCGAAAACGCTGGGCTGCGACCTCCACGATGCGATCGCGGGAGGCGTCCTTTCGGCCCTTTTCGTAGCGCATGGCGCTCTTCCTTTCTGCTATTGCATTATAGGTGTAATGTGATATTACGATCATAATTCAATCAACGGCAAAAAGCTAGCCCTCATGTCTGTGGAGTATCAAATGAGTACCCTTTCGGGAAGAACCGCAGTCGTGACCGGAGCCTCTTCGGGCATCGGCCGCGCCAGTGCCGAGGCCTTGGCGCGGGCGGGGTATACCGTCTTCGGGACAAGCCGCAGCAAGGCCGGCAACGGCCCGGCTAAGGTGTCCATGCTGACCTGCGACGTGACCGACGGGGAGTCCGTCAGCGCCCTCGTTGCAACCGTGCTGGCCCAGACCGGTCGTATCGATCTGCTGGTGAACAATGCCGGTGTCGGCCTGCTTGGCGGCGCCGAGGAATCTTCGGTCGCACAGGTGCAGGCTCTGTTCGACGTCAATCTGTTCGGCGTCATGCGCATGACCAATGCGGTGTTGCCGTCGATGCGGCGCCGCGGCCAAGGGCGCATCGTCAACATCGGCTCGATTCTAGGATTGGTGCCCGCGCCATACTCAGCGCACTACTCGGCGGTCAAGCACGCGCTGGAGGGCTATTCGGAATTGCTCGATCATGAGGTTCGCGCCTTCAACATTCGCGTCTCGGTCATCGAGCCGGCATTCGTGCGCACCGTCTTCGACCAGAACGGCATCGAGCCGGATTCCCTGTTGAAGGACTACGATCAGGCGCGCGCCGGTCTCAAGGCGCTGCTTGCCGATGTGATGCCCAAAGCCGATCGGCCGGAAGTGGTGGCGGATGTGGTCGTCAAGGCAGCGACCGACGCCCGTCCGCGACGGCGCTATACCGCAGGGAAGGCAGCGCGCCAGGTCAGCCTGCTGCGCCGCTTCGCCCCCGCGGGGATGTTCGACAAGACCTTGCGCAAGCAATTCCGCCTGCCGGTCTGAACAACGGTGGGACGGAGAATTTCACACACAAACGGCACACCAACGGACACTCTCAGAAAGTCACTGCCATGAAGGCATTCGTTGTCGATAAATATAGCAAGAAAGGCATTTTGCGGCTGGCCGAGATGCCGGAGCCGGAGCTGCTGGACAATGACGTCCTGGTCGAGGTCCATGCCGCCGGGGTGAACCTGCTGGATTCCAAAATCAGGACCGGCGAATTCAAACTCGTCCTTCCCTATCGCCGGCCCTTCATCCTCGGTCACGACGTGGCTGGAAGGGTTGTCAGGGTGGGCTCGAAAGTCCGCAAATTCAAACCCGGCGACGCCGTCTATGCGCGGCCGCGCGACGGCCGGATCGGGACATTCGCCGAATTCATCGCAATCGATGAAGCCGACGTGGCGCTGAAGCCGGCGAACCTCAGCATGGAAGAGGCGGCCTCGATCCCGCTGGTCGGTCTGACCGCCTGGCAGGCTCTCATCGAGAGGGCGGGTCTGAAGACAGGCCAGAAGATCTTCATCCAGGCTGGCTCCGGCGGCGTGGGGACATTCGCCATCCAGTTGGCAAAGCACCTCGGCGCGATCGTTGCGACAACAGCGGGCGCGGCAAGCAACGATCTGGTCAGGGATCTCGGCGCCGATGTCGTCGTCGACTACAGGAAGGACGACTTCGAGAAAATCCTGTCGGGCTACGACGTCGTCCTGAACAGCCAGGACGCCAAGACGCTTGAGAAATCCCTGACTGTGCTGAAACCGGGTGGGAAGCTCATCTCGATTTCCGGTCCTCCGGATCCCGAATTTGCCTGGAAACAGGGACTGAACGTGGTGCTAAGGCTGCTGCTGCGGCTGCTGAGCCGTGGTATCAGGACCAAAGCCAAGCGCCGGGGCGTGGGATTTTCGTTCCTGTTCATGTCGGCGCAAGGTGAGCAGCTGAGCAAAATCACGTCCCTCATCGAAGATGGGGCGATTCGCCCGGTCGTCGACAGGGTCTTTCCTTTTGAAGCGACCAATGAGGCGCTGGCTTACGTCGAAACAGGACGCGCCAAGGGCAAGGTCGTCGTCAAGGTCAGATAGCGCGCCCAGTTGCTTTGGGGCATTTGAGAGACACCAAGCAAGGCAGCGCAAGGCCGACAAATTCCGAAAACGGTTCGGCATCCGATTGCCCAAACCTCAGTTGTTGCGGACTGCCACGAAGCTTGCCGCTGCCTTCAGCAAGGCTGCCTGTTCACCGTAAGGCTCAAGCAATTCATGGGCCTGCTTGACCAGCCCATGGAGCTGGCTGCGCGCCCAGTTCGCGCCATGCAGCGCGACCAGCGTCGCCTTGCCGGCGGCTGCGTCCTTGCCGGTCGCCTTGCCCATCTGGCTGGCATCGGCGGTCAGGTCGAGCAGGTCGTCGGCAAGCTGGAAGGCAAGCCCGACCGCCGAGCCGAATTCGGCCAGCCGGTCGCGGTCCTGCGGTGCAGCGCCGGCAATGATCGCGCCGGCTTCGCAGGCGTAGCGGATCAGCGCGCCGGTTTTCATCGCCTGCAGCCGGACGATGCCGGCCTCGTCCGGCCTGTTGCGCTCGGCTTCGAGATCGAGCGTCTGCCCGCCGACCATGCCCCCCGTGCCGGCGGCGCGCGCCAGCGCCAGCACCAGCGCCGCCCTGCGCTCCGCCGGCAGCGCCGTCGCCTCATCGGCGAGGACATCGAAGGCAAGCGTCAGAAGCGCGTCGCCGGCAAGGATGGCGGTGGCTTCATCGAAGGCCTTGTGCACGGTCGGCTGGCCGCGGCGCAGATCGTCGTCGTCCATAGCAGGCAGATCGTCATGGATCAGCGAATAGCAATGCACGCATTCGAGCGCTGTCGCCACGCGAAGCGACGCCTCGCCATCGGCGCCAAAAAGGGCGGCACTTTCCATGACCAGGAAGGGGCGCAGTCGCTTGCCGCCGTTCAGCACGCCATGGCGCATGGCAGCCATCAAGCGCTCCGGCCGGGCGATCTCGCCGGCAAGCGTGCGGCCGTCGAGCAGCAGCCTGAGCCCGGCCTCGATCGCCGCCGCCCGCCCCAGAAGTGCGGCCTCAAAGGCCAATTGCTCGTCTTTCGTCATGGCCGGGAGCGGTAGCCGACACTCAGACGTTGCGCAAGAAGCCTCGCGCCATTATGCCGGAGGCGGGAGAGTGGCGCGGGTGGGGGCGGCTTGACGGAACCGATCGTCGATCATGAAACCGAAGGGTTTGAGATGGCGCGACCAAGGCGCGTGAACCGCGCCGGTCTGAAGCGCCTGGCACGGCGCGGCCTGGTCGTCGCCGTCGTGCTGGCGGCGATACCCATTGGGCTGACCTTCCTCTATCTGCCGTCCTTCGTGCATCCGATATCGACCTTGATGGTCAAAGACCTCGCGACCTTCTCCGGTTACGACCGGCGTTGGGTGTCGATCGACGATGTGTCGCCGGTGCTGGCCAATTCGGTGATCATGTCGGAGGACGGTCAGTTCTGCTTCCATCGCGGCATCGATCTCGGCGAATTGCGCGGCGTCGTCGACGATGCGCTGGCCGGCGAGGCGACGCGCGGCGCCTCGACCATCACCATGCAGACGGTGAAGAACCTTTTCCTGTGGTCGCGGCCGCTGGGCTCGGTGCGCAAGGTGGTCGAACTGCCGCTGGCCGTCTATTTCGATGCGGTGATGTCGAAACGGCGGATCATGGAAATCTATCTCAACATCGCCGAATGGGGGCCGGGCATTTACGGCATCGAGGCGGCGGCGCAGCATCATTTCGGCGTTTCGGCCAAACAGCTGTCGCGGCGGCAGGCGGCATTGCTCGCCGTCTCGTTGCCCAATCCGATCGCCCGCAATCCGGCCAAGCCCGGTCCGGGTCTGCGGCGCCTGGCGTCGCTGATCGAACGCCGCGCCGGCCGTTCGGGCGCGTATGTCGGTTGTCTTGATTAGGTAGAACCGCTGCCAGTTCAAAAAAAATCGCCACGGTGCTGGCCAAAACGGCGCAGGGCGTGTATAGGCACCCGACTTTCTCAGATTATGGCCCTGACGCGGCCCTTTCACGAGGGCTATCGGGGCATTTTGACCATGTAGTGGAGCATATCCATGGCCGTTCCGAAACGAAAAACCTCTCCGTCCAAGCGCGGCATGCGCCGCTCGGCCGACGCTCTCAAGGCCCCGACCTATGTCGAGGACAAGAATTCCGGCGAAATGCGCCGCCCGCACCATATCGACCTGAAGACCGGCATGTATCGCGGTCGCCAGGTGCTGACGCCCAAGGAAAGCTGAGACCAGCTTTCGAAGGGTTTGAATGCCAAAAGAACCGGCCATTGGCCGGTTTTTTTGCGTTTGGTGCGCGTCGCGCCGCCAACTATGCCAAAGACCGGGCGTCCGTGGCGATACAAGCTGCGGCGGCGGTGCTGTATTGAGTGATGCCTTGTCGCGGCGCTTCCGCGCGATGATCGGCCGGCTTCAGAGGGACCGCATGACCAAGCTCACCACAGCACCGCGCGATATCTTCCAGACCTTCATGAACTTCCCGCTGGTCGAGGACCTCGATGCGCTGAAGGCGGATGTCGCCATCATCGGCATGCCTTACGGCAGTCCCTACACGATCGACGAGTTGGTCAACGACCAGACCAACGCGCCGACGGCGGTGCGGCGCGCCTCGCAGCGCATCAGCCTCGGGCTCGACCGCTATGATTTCGACATTGGCGGAACCCTGTTTGACGGGCAGGACGTCAAGGTGGTCGATGTCGGCGATGTCCCCGGCGATGCCGCCGGCGGCCACTACAGGTTGGCCGAAGCGGCGATCCGAAAGATCCGCGTCGCCGGCGCCTTGCCGATCACCATTGGCGGCGATCACGGCATTCCGATCCCGATCCTGCGGGCGCTTGACGGCGAAGGGCCGATCACCCTGGTTCAGATCGATGCCCATCTCGACTGGCGCGACAATGTCAACGGGGTCAGGGAAGGCTATTCCAGCCCCATCCGCCGCGCTTCGGAGATGGCGCATATAGCCGGGATTTTCCAGCTCGGCATCCGCGGCCAGGGCAGCGCCCGGCTCGAGGAGGTCGAGGCGGCCCGCGCCTACGGCTCCAACATCGTCACCGCCAATGAATGGCAGGATATCGGTACGGCGGCGCTGCTCAAGCGCATCCCGGACCGTGGCCGCTATTACCTGACCATCGATGCCGACGGTCTCGATCCCGCTGTCATGCCGGCGGTCGAAGGCCCGGCGCCTGGCGGCATCAGCTACCGGCAGACGATCGAACTGATCAAGGGGCTGTTCGCCAAGGGACGTGTCGTCGGCATCGACATCGTCGAGATCGCGCCGGCGCGCGACGTCAACGAGATCACCTCGATGACCGCCGGCCTTTTCATCCTCAACGCTATCGGCGCCGCCGTGCGGACAGGCCAGTTCAAGCGCTGAATCCCGGCGTGTCGGTGGTCAGCCGGGGCAACTGTGGCTGACAGGGTTGTTTCGCGCGGTCTTTTTCCGTGTTTGCGGGCGCTAGCGAAAAATCTTGACGGCGTGCCTGCGGGGCATTCTACAGAAGGTGCCCCCATTGTTTAGGCAATTCCTTGGGAAACCGCTTTCCTGGAATTGCTAGAGGAGACGCCTGATGTTCGGTGCCATCCCGCTGCTGATCGTGCCCTTCGTGGCCTACAATCTCGGACTCCTCGGAATATTCGGCAGCGGCGACGATCCGTGGGCGACCGAGATCTTCTCGTTCAGCATGATGTCGGGCGGGGTGTTCTCGATGACGCTCGGCGACCTGATGGTGGTGATCGGGCTGATCTTCCTGTTCCTCGAAATGGTGAAGTCGGTGCGCACCACGAACGCCTCGATCATGGACCATCTGTTGTCGACGCTGGTCTTCGTGGCGTTCCTGGTCGAGTTCCTGCTGGTGAAGGGCGCGGCGCACTCCGTCTTCTTCACGCTGATGGTGATCGCCCTGTTCGATGTGCTGGCCGGGTTTTCGGTGTCGATGCGGTCGGCGAGTAGAGACATAAATTTGAACTAGCCGCCTTCGTTGGATGGTCGCATCCGTTCGCGATTGGCGTGGCTGCTCTTTCTGGTCCTCCTGGGGCGAAGCAAGGAGCGAAGCGACGCGGCGCAGACCTTGGGATCCATTCCGTGAAGCTAAGGCGTTGCAACGGTTCAGAATTCTGCTCCGCTTACACTTGCGGCAAAGGTCGCGGCATGGATCCCGGGGTCTTCGCGACGGAGCTTCGCTCCTGCTTCGCCCTGGGATGGCGAAGCTCCCCCTCAGCCCGGATCGGCGGTGAAGCCCGCCGCTTCGATGCCGGCGATGGCGGCGGCTTCGTCATTGTCCGACGTATCTCCCGAAATTCCGACGGCGCCGATGACGGCGCCTGCCTTGTCGCGGATCAGCACGCCGCCGACGACTGGCAACACGCGTCCACCCGAGACGTCGGAAATGCCGGCGACGAGATGCGGCCGCTCCTTGGCGAAAGCCTCGACACGGCGCGAGCCCATCCCGATGGCGAGCGCGCCATAGGCCTTGCCGGCCGACATTTGCGGGCGCAGGAACGAGGCTCCGTCCTGACGCTGGAAGGCGACGAGATGCGCGCCGGCGTCCAGCACGGAAACGCCGAGCGGCTTGAGCTTCAGCTCGGCGCCCTTGGCGAAGGCGGCGTCGATGATGTGCTTGGCTTTTTCGAGGGTCAGTGCGGTCATGGCTGTCTCCTGATCAAAACGCGTCAATCATCGCCTGACATGCGGGATGCGAAATCCCGGTTGCGGTTGAAATTGCTTCGCGTGGGAAAGCGGAAATGGCGGGCATTGCTGATCGTGGCACATGGCGGATACGATCCGCCGGCATCCAGATCGGGCGTCGATGAAGAAGGCCGCGCTATTTTTTCTTGGCTCGGGGCGCTTTCTTGACCGGAACGGCAGGGGCGTTGGCGAGGTCTTCCGCTTCCTTGGCAAGGCGCAATGCCCGGAGCTTGTTGGTCTTGGCCTGGCGGGCGTCGGCCTCGGCGACATACTCCGCCATCGCCTTTTGCCGCACCGTGGCTGCCTCTTCCTGCTTCTTGAAACGCATATCTGCCCTGGCGCGGGCAGTATCCTTAGAGTTCTCGACCAAGAGCGTTATCCAATCCCGTAAATTATGTTTTTCAGCCCCTTGATAGCAGAGCCGGCCTGATAATGGGGAAATAAGTTGGTCAAGCGGCCGGGGCCTCGATGCCGCTCGACGCCTTGCGGGCTACCACCGCCTCATATCCGGCCTGCAATGTAGCGCGGACGGAAGGCTGCGCGGGTGTGGCGACAGGCGTGCCCAGATGGTCGTGGCGCAACTCGTCCATGAACTGCTCCCACATTGGCGGTCCGCCTTTCTCCAGCAGCTCGGCCCGGATCGAAAGCTCCTCGCTCACCGGCAGCCAGACGCGGCCCCAAGCGCCGAGATGCGCCATGATCGGCACCAGCGTGATGGCCATCTCGGTCAGGCTGTAGATCGCCTTCTGCTTGTGCGAGGGGTCGTCGGCCTTGGTCAGCATGCCGAGTTCCATCAGCCGCTTCAGCCGGTCGGCCAGGATATTGGAAGCGATGCCCTCGATCGAGCCGTTGAGCAGTTCGCGAAAGTGGCGTTTGCCGCCAAAAATCATGTCGCGCAGGATGATCAGGCTCCAGCGATCGCCGAACACTTCCAGCGACAGATTGATAGGGCATCCCGAGCGGTGTTCGGTTTTCATCCGACTCTCCTCAAAAACCAGTTGCATTATCGTACCAGTTTTATTATCGTGCAACCGATTGCAAAACGCAATCAGTTTGGTTGGCCTTTGATTGGCCGATGCGAGGAGAGTCCCATGACACGGGCCGCAGCACCCGAAATCGTCTCCCAGACGTTTGGGGATCCCGGCGATCCAACCGTTCTGCTGGTCATGGGCGCCATGGCCTCGATGCTGTGGGGGCCGGAGGCGCTCTGCAAAAAACTCGCCGGCGAGGGCCGTTTCGTGATCCGCTACGACAATCGCGATACCGGCCTGTCGACCAAATATGCGCCGGGCGAGCCGCCGTATACCTTCGACGACATGGCGGACGATGCGGTGCGCGTCCTCGACGGTTGCGGCATCGGCGAGGCGCATGTGGTCGGGATGTCGATGGGCGGCATGATCGCGCAACGACTGGTGTTGAAACATCCCTCGCGTGTCATCTCGCTGACCGTAATCAGCAGTTCGCCGGTGGGGATCGACACATCGCAGCTGCCGGGAACGACCGAGGCCTATATGGAGCACTCGGCCGATGGCGCCAAGGTCGATTGGTCGGACCGCGACCAGGTGGTCGGCTTCGTCGTCAAGGATGCGCGTGCGATCGCCAGCACCGCGCATCCGTTCGACGAGAAGGCGATGCGCGCGTTCGTCCTTCCTGAGCGCGACTAACCATTTCATGCTGAAGAGCTGCGAGGATCTGAAAGGACGCCTGCGCGAGATCAAGGTTCCGCTGCTCGTCATTCACGGGACATCGGATCCGATCTTTCCGGTCGAGCATGGCGCAGCCCTTGCCGACGCTGTTGCCGGCGGGCGGCTTGTCCGCGTCGAAGGCGGTGGCCACGAACTGCATCCCGACGACTGGGGCACGATCGTTGCCGCCATCGTCACGCATACCAAGCCCTGAAGGCAGTCTCGAACCTTGACACATTCGCCTCACGGGAATAGTTAAGTAAATGCTTCAGTGTTGGCGCTGGCTGGCACCGCTCCAGCATCGGCGAACCACAAACAGACGAGCAAAAAATGTCCCTGACCTTCCATTTCCATCCGCTGGCATCGTTCTGCTGGAAACCGCTGATTGCGTTCTACGAGAACGACACGCCCTTCACGCCGGTTATCGTCGACCTCGGCGACGAGCAGTCGCGGGCAGCATTCCTGAAGGTGTCGCCGACCGGCAAGATGCCGGCGCTGCATGACGATGCACGCAATCGCACGGTGCTGGAATCGACCATCGTCATCGAATATCTGGCCGCGCATTATCCCGGGCCGGTCGAGCTCATCCCGGCCGAGGCCGACCTTGCTCTCCAGGTCCGCCAGGCTGACCGTTTCTACGATTTCTACGTGCAGGCGCCGATGCAGAAGATCGTCGGCGACAGGTTGCGCCCGCAGGACCGGACCGACCCGTTCGGGGTCGACGAGGCGCGCGCGCAACTGCGCAACGCCTATGCGATCATCGAGGAGGAGATGCGTTCGAAAATCTGGGCGGCCGGCCCCACCTTCACCATGGCCGACTGCGCGGCCTCGCCGGCGCTGTTCTACGCCAACAAGGTCGAGCCGTTCGGCGACAGCTATCCGGCCGTGAAACACTACCACGACCGCCTGCTCAAGCGGCCGTCCTTCGCCCGGGTGGTCGAGGAGGCGCAGCCCTACTTCAAGTTCTTTCCCTACAATAACGGCTGATCGCGATGCTGCACGATCCCGCCCAGCTCGACCTGATGTTCCAGGCGCTCGCGGACCCGGCCAGGCGCAGCATGGTCGAGCGGCTGTCGCGTGGGCCGGCCTCGGTCAGCCAGTTGGCCGAACCGCTGGCGATGTCGCTGTCGGCCGTCGTCCAGCATCTCAACGTGCTCGAAGCAAGCGGGCTGGTGCGCTCGGAAAAGCTCGGCCGCGTGCGCACCTGCCAGATCGCGCCGCAGGCGCTGCGTAGTGCAGAACACTGGATCAACGAACGGCGGCTGACATGGGAGCGTCGGCTCGACCGGCTCGGCGATTTTCTCGCCGGGACCGAATGACCTGAAGCAGAGGAGAAATGACCATGCCCGGCAAAAGCAGAGCGGAGTTGATCCGCGGCTATTTTTCCGCCTACCAGGCGAATAACAAGGCTGCCGTCGCGGCGGTGCTCGCCGACGATTTCACCTTCACCAGCCCTTATGACGACGCCATCGACCGTGCGACCTATTTCGAGCGCTGCTGGCCGGACAGCCCGGCCTTCAGCTCGATCGTCATCGAGCGGATATGCGAGGACGAGGACGCCGCCTTTGTCCTCTATCGCTGCGAGACGGCGGACGGAAAGACCTTCCGCAACACCGAACTGCATCTGTTCCATGACGACAGGTTGCGCGCCGTCGAAGTCTATTTCGGCGCGTCCTATCGCGACGGCGTCTTCGTCGCGCAGAAACCATCAAGCTGACCAAGAGGACCTGACCATGGCCGAACGATCCGTCGTCCACTCCACCTTCGTCCTCGAGCGCCTCTATCCATTTGCACCGGCGAAAGTCTATTTCGCGCTCAGCGATCCGGCCGCCAAGCGGCGCTGGTTCGCCGACCCCGACAACCCGATGACCCACAGGCACGAAATGGATTTTCGCGTCGGCGGCCAGGAGGTCAATGCCGGCGGGCCGAAGGACGGGCCGATCCACACCTATACCGCCACCTATCAGGACATCGTGCCCAACCAGCGCATCGTCTACAGCTACGACATGCTGTTCGGTGATGTCAGAATCTCGGTTTCGCTGGCGACAATTGAGCTTCGCCCGGAAGGCACGGGCACGCGTCTGGTGCTCACCGAGCAGGGCGCGTTTCTCGATGGGCACGACACACCGTCATCGCGCGAGCATGGTACCGGATTCCTGCTCGATGCGCTGGGCAAGGCGCTGGCAACGGACACTTGAAAGCCAGGGAGGCGAGCTGGAATCGCGGCCTATGCTTCCCAGAACTGATCAAGCCAAATATTGAGCTTGAGGAAGCCGGCACTGCTGACTGTATAGACCCGCCTCGTGCCCTCGGCCCTGGCCTGAACCAGACCGGCGTCCAGCAGCACTTTCAAATGCTGGGACACGGCCGGGCGGGAGACTGGAAGGCCCGAAGCCAGCTCGTTGACGGTTTTCGGGCCACGCCGGAGCTCTTCCAGAAGATAGCGCCGGTTGGGGTCGGCAATCGCCATGAAGGCGTCAGAAAAGATCATGCCTATACTTGTGGGGCAAAGCTTTTCAAATCTCAACCGTCGGCTTCCGCTTTTCTGAGCCGCAGTGCTTCAGGGGTGACCGAGCGATCGGCCGGCTGGGTCTTGAAGGCGTCGCGGTCTTCGATCGGCACCGGCGCGCGGCGGCTGATGCGCAGCAACGTGTAGGCGGCGAGGCTGAGATGCGCCAGCGCGGTGGCCAGGAACAGGCCTTCGGGGCGGAGCCAGCCCATCAGGGCGGCAGCCAGCAAGGGCCCGATCATGGTTCCGAAGCCATACAGAAGCAGCAGGCCGCCCGAGACCTTGACGAAATCCTCCGATCGGGCGTGGTCGTTGGCATGCGCCACGGCGATCGAATAGAGCGTGTAGGCAAAGGCGCCGTAGGCAGCGGCGAAGACAATGACGAGGACGGCGGAACGCGGTTCGAACAGGAAGATCAGGATGGCGAACAGTGCGGCGCCGAAAGCCGCGCCCGCCAGCACGAAACGGCGGTCGGTCTTGTCCGAGAGGCGTCCGGCCGGAAGCTGCATGGCCGCGCCGGCAATAACGACAAGGCTCATCATCAGTGCGATCTGGGCGGTGGAGATGCCGATACGGGCGCCGTAGACGGCGCCAAGCGTGCCCCAGGCGCCATTGGCGATGCCGACCAACAGGCAGGCGATCGCCGACACCGGCGAGTTGGCGTAGAGACCTTTGACGTCGAGCTTGACGTCCTGCAAAGGCTTGGGAGACGAAGCCGACGACACCGCGGTCGGGATCAGCGACAGGCAGAACAATATGCCGGTGATCATGAACAGCGATGCCGATCTGACGTCGCCGCCGGCAACGATCATCTGGCCGCCCATGATCGAGGCATAGGTGACCATCATGTAGAGGCCGAAGACGGTGCCGCGGTTCTCGTTGGTGGCCTTCTCGTTCAGCCAGCTTTCGATGACCATGAAGGCTCCGGCCATGGTGAAGCCGGTGAAGGCGCGCAGCAGGATCCAGACATATTCGTCGATGATCAGGCCGGTAAGCAACGCCACGATGGCGCCCGAAGCGGCAAAGGCGCCGAACGCCCGGACGTGGCCGGCGCGGCGCACCAGGCGCGGTGCGAAGAAGCAGCCGGTGACGAAGCCACCGGCCCAGGCCGTGCCCATCAGGCCGAGCGATGCGGTCGAAAACCCTTCGAGCTGGCCGCGCAACGGCAACAACAGGCCGTGCAATCCCGAAGCCGCGAGCAGGAAAGCGGTGCCGCGAAGCAGCGAGAGGATCGGCCTGTAGCTTGCAAACATTGTTTGATCCGTCTGGAGATTCGGTGGCGGGGTCTGAAGACAGGCGCATTCGGGCTTTTCGGCGGCGGATGCTCAACGCCGAAACTAACGCGAAAACTAGCCGCGGCGAAACAGGGCTTCGGCCGCCGATTTGGTGCTGCCCTTGGTCTGGAGCTCGGCTTCGAGCCGGGCAATCTCCTCGCGCAGGATGCTGATCCGTTCGGTCAGGTCACCGACCGAAAGCAGCGACAGATCCTGTCCGATCTCATGCGGGCGGGCTTTCTTCTTGGGTTCGTCGTCGAAGATCGCCATCGTCGCTCCTCCCTATTCAGTATTGGGGCTGATTTGGCCATTTGCCTGATCCGGCAATCAGCATACATAGGGCAGGGGCGTAGATGCAAACAGCCGGCAAGAAGCTGGCAGCCGGCGGACCGAGACGGGAAATTTCATGGCGAGCGGACATAAAATTCCAGCCACGATGACGGCCATTGCAATCTCGCAACCGGGCGGGCCGCGGGTGCTGAAACCGGAAACGCGCGACGTGCCGGTGCCTGGTCCCGGCGAAATCCTGATCCGGGTGCGTGCGGCCGGCGTCAACCGCCCCGACGTGCAGCAGCGCAAGGGCGCCTATCCGGCGCCGCCCGGCGCTTCCGACCTGCCCGGTCTCGAGGCATCGGGCGAAGTGGCCGTCCTTGGCGACGACATATCGCGCTGGCGCATCGGCGACCGGGTCTGCGCGCTGACGCCGGGGGGCGGTTATGCCGAATATGTAAAGGTTCATGCCGGCAGCGTGCTGCCGCTGCCCGCCGGCTTCACCCACACGGAGGCGGCCGCGGTTCCGGAAAACTATTTCACCGTCTGGCACAATGTGTTCGAGCGCGGCGGCCTGAAAAAGGGTGAGACGCTGCTGGTCCATGGCGGCTCATCGGGCATCGGCACCACGGCGATCCAGCTGGCGTCGGCCTTCGGCGCCTATGTCGTCACCACCGCCGGCAGCAAGGAAAAATGCGACGCCTGCCTGAAACTCGGCGCCGACCGGGCGATCAACTACCGCGAGGAGGATTTCGTCGCGGCGGTCAAGGATGCGACCGGCGGCAAGGGGGCCGACGTCATTCTCGACATGGTCAGCGGCGACTATATCGCGCGCAACTACGAGGCCGCCGCGGTCGAGGGCAGGATCGTCCAGATCGCCGTCCAGGCCGGCGCGGTGGCGAGCGCCGATTTCTCGAAAATCATGGTCAAGCGGCTGACCCACACCGGCTCGACGCTGCGGCCTCGCACGGTCGAGTTCAAGGCGGCGCTCGCCGCCGCACTGGAAGCACAGGTGTGGCCGCTGCTCGGCACCCGGAAGGTAGCGCCGGTGATGGACATGATCTTCCCGCTGACCGACGCCTGGCGGGCGCATGAGCGCATGGAAGAGGGCGAGCATATAGGCAAGATCGTTCTCGACGTCGGCTAGATGGGGCGAGATTTAGGTGAGGCCGGCCTGCGAATGGCGGCTCCCTGCGCTTCCGGCCTTCGCCGGCCGAAGCCCTCATGAGGCGTTGCGGCAGTTAAGGCTACGGCCGGCGTAGGCCGGTGCTTCGTACTGAAGTACGCTTCGCTCCGGTTCTCGGGAGCCGCCATTCTCTGCTCGGCCTGACCTGAACCTCGCGCCATGCTCCGCGCTCAGCCTGTCGGCAAGATGAACACAAGCTTAATGCTGCAATGCAGCATTTGCATTGCGGCTATGC
This sequence comes from Mesorhizobium sp. P170090, assembly GCF_057786115.1. Lineage (NCBI taxonomy): Bacteria > Pseudomonadati > Pseudomonadota > Alphaproteobacteria > Hyphomicrobiales > Phyllobacteriaceae > Mesorhizobium > Mesorhizobium sp. P170090. Next base: position 230,343 of record NZ_JBYNWH010000001.1, on the reverse strand, counting down.
AAAGACGTCTGTTCAATTCGTGGGCAGCACTGCCTATCTAAGCGTCATCGAAACGATTTGATCCAACAACTGGAGGACAACCATGAACCCGATCCGCGCTTTCCGTAACTGGCGTATGTACAACGAAACCGTGCGCGAGCTGAACAAGCTCAACGCCCGTCAGCTCAGCGACCTCGGCATCAGCCGCGGCGACATCGAGAGGATTGCCCGCAAGGCCATCTAATTCGAAGCCTGGTCGGCCGATGAGGCCTGACCACGCGGCAGAAGCAAGAGCCGCCGCAGACGGTATCCGTCGCCGGTTCCGAGCCCGCTGGACCCTGTCCGGCGGGTTTTGTCGTCTTGGACCCCCTGTACAACTCGGCATCAATGATCGCCGGAGCCGAGGTCCTCCTGGCCTCCCCCGCTGTCCGGTGTCCGACGGCTGCGCCCTGCGCCAAAAACATTGCGAAACGGCAGCGGAGCGGTTATACAGGCCGCGAATTTCCCATTTTGGTGGCTCTAAACCACCGCCCGCGCGGGAACGCGGGCGAACGAGAAGGATTTTTGAAATGGCCAATACGCTGCTGATGCCCAAGGCGACCGCCGTCTGGCTGGTCGACAACACCGCGCTTTCCTTCGAGCAGATCGCGCAGTTCTGCGGGTTGCATCCGCTCGAGGTCAAGGCGATCGCCGACGGCGAATCGGCGCAGGGCATCAAGGGCATGGATCCGATCATGACCGGACAGCTGACCCGCGACGAGATCGCGCGCGCCGAGAAGGATCCGAACCAGCGCCTGAAACTGTCCGACCCCAAGGTGCGGGTGCCGGAATCCAAGCGCAAGGGTCCCCGCTACACACCGCTGTCGAAGCGCCAGGACCGGCCCAACGCCATCCTGTGGCTGGTCCGCAACCATCCGGAATTGAAGGACGCGCAGATTTCGCGCCTGGTCGGCACGACCAAGTCGACGATCGAACAGATCCGCGAGCGCAAGCACTGGAATTCGGCCAATCTGCAGCCGATGGACCCGGTGACGCTGGGTCTCGCTTCGCAGATCGACCTCGACATGGAAGTCAACCGCGCCTCGCGCGGCCGCGAGCAGGCGCAGCCTGTCGGCGACACGCTGCTGCCGGCTGCCGTGACCGAGCGCCTGGTGCCGGCGCCGGAGAAGCCGAAGGACGAGGATGCCGAGCTCGACGCAAACGCCGTGTTCGCCAAGCTCTCGGCGCTCAAGTCCAAGAAGGAAGATGCGGACGACGAGTAAGGTTTGCGACAGTTCATCAAAAAAGCCCGCTTCGAGCGGGCTTTTTCATTGATTATCGAAGTCTCAGCTGCGCGCCGCCCGGTCCGGCGTCATGCCATAGTCCTCCGAGCGTTCGACGGCGCGGTAGAAGTCGGCAAGCTGCTTGCCTCGCTCAGGCTTGAAGATGCGGCCGGCGATGACCACCGAGGCGATGCGGTCGATGCGGAAGGCGCGGAAATCGTCGCGCATCTCGCACCAGGCAACCAGCGTCCATACCTTGCCCCAGAACCACAGACCGAGCGGACGGATGTCACGCCCGGTGCCGCGGCCGGCCTCGTCGCGGTAGTCGATGGTCAGCACCTGTCGCTTCTCGACAGCGCGCTCGATCACGTCGATCGCCTCACGCGCGGCGTCGCTCACCACCCACATCGGCGTGTGGATCTCGGTGCGGGCGATGCGGTCCTTCTCGGCGTCGGGCAGGACGGCGCCGATCTTGACCAGCGCCTCGTCGGCCGCACGCGCCATGGCCGCGCCGCCAAAGGCCCGCACCATGCGGGCGCCGGCGACCAGCGCGACGATTTCGTCACGCGTGAACATCAGCGGCGGAAGGTCGAAACCCTCCCTCATCATGTAGCCGACGCCGGCCTCGCCGTCGATCGGCACTCCGGTCGACTGCAAATCGGCGATATCGCGGTAGATGGTCCGCTCGGAAACCTCGAGCCATGTGCCGAGCTTCTGGGCGGTGACCAGCCGGCCGCCACGCAGGTGCTGCACGATCTGAAAGAGCCTGTCGGCACGTCGCATCGTATGGTCCCTCGGCTGCTTGTCTATGAATGTCATGGGGCCAAAACCGGTTCCGGGTGACATCCATGTCCTGTTTTATGCTTGTCGTTCTCCCAAAAACCGCTGCGCACTTTTGGGCGACACGCATTATGGTTTAAGTCCTTCGCGCTTGCGCTGCACGGCGACGAATTCCGCGCCGAAGGACAACTTCTTCGTTGTCGGCGTGTTCACGTCGAGCACACGCCAGTACGGCGTGATATCGTTCAGCGTCATGCCGCGTTCGAGATCCTCATTGGCGGCTTCGGCGACGGTTCGCAGATGATAGCCGATGGTGACCGGACATGTCACTTGCGCCCCATGCTCGATGGCGAGCGCGGTGCGCAAGGCGCGTACATCCATCTCGAGGCCGTTGGGGATCGTGCGGATGAAATCATCGACCTGACGGGCCGTCGGCACCAGCATCGGCTGGCCCTCGACGACGTCGCCCATTGTGCGTGGCGTCGGCTTCACGCCGTTGACGCCCGGCGTGTTCAGCCTGTCGTTCCAGCTTTTCACCATTCATGTCTCCTGACACGTTTATGGCATGGTGCTCCTGACAGCATTCTGTCAGGAGCCTTCAGCATTGTCCGTAGCAGGCGCCAAAGTTTTTGCGCCAGCCCGAGGGGTCGCTGCCCGGGGGTCCATGTCAATGATCCGGGCGTTGCGGGGTCCGCATCCAAGCATTGTCATGTAAAACGCCTCAGATCTCGCGAATGCGGCTGTGACCCTCATACATATCCGGCCAGCCAATGTCCTTGCGGATGTCCGCCGGCAAGGAGTTCAGGAAGCGCTGGGTACGGACTTCATTGCGCATCGTGCGGATCTTGCCGACATAGTGCTGTACGCTGTTCAAAATACCAAAGCTGTTCATGACCATCTCCTCTTCTCTGATGGAGACACTATCGCATACCCCTCCTGACAGCAGTCTGTCAGGAGCATGTCAGCTCGTTGAAGAAAGCTGCGAGGTGCTTGGCGGTCGGTTCGGAAACGAGCCTTTTGTCAGGAATGGCCAAGTCGACCGAGACCATGCAAGAACCGCTTTGACAGCCTGTCGCGATGCTGCTCAAAGGCGGGCATGTCGAAACTCCTCGCGCTCGTCATCATCGGCATGATGGCCATTCAGCTGATCAAGCCGCTCGGCTGGCCGGGCCTGAAGCGGCGCGGCGATTTCTGGAAGCTGGCCCTGATCGCCATGGCGGCCATCGCGCTGGCGGGTGCGCTGGGGCACTGGGCATAGCCTTGAGGGTCAGGTCGGGTCCACCGTTCCCATGGCAATCATCCGGATGGCGTTGAGGCTGGGCACGAAGAAGTAATCGCCACCGCGCGTCGTCATGAATTCCGGCAGGTTCGCCGCAATAAAAGGCGTGCCGTTGGCCGGGCCGGCCGGAATGACATGCTTGCTCGATTCGGCGCGGTTGCCGGTCAGCGTGCAGGTGTCGTTGCCGGTTTCGGAATCCAGGCCGTAGCTCATCCATTGCTGCTGGATTATATTCTGGCTCAGATCCATTGGAAGCAGGCTGCAATCAACAGTATTTGGAAATACTCGCGTCAGTTCTCTGAAGCCCACCAGTCCGAGCTTGTGCCCCCTCAGGTCAATCGGCGAGCACCCATCCGACCAGATGTTCGGCCCAGGCGCGGTAACCGGCTTCCGAGGCATGAAAGCCATCGGAGGCAAAGCCGGCCTCAGGGTTGGTGATCGGCAGCCGTGGCGCCGGCACGGCGCCGCGCTCGAAACAGAGGCGCTCGCCCATGCGGTTCATTGCGGTAGCGCGGATTTCGAGTATCTTGCCGAGCAGCGGCGGCATGGCCGGCGCACGGGTGAATTCCAGCACCGGCGACCAGACGACGCGGGCCTCCGGCCATTTGGCGCGCAGCGCGTAAAGCAGGCCGCCGAACTCTTTCTTGAAGCGCGGCACCGAGTGGAAATTCTTGGTGTCGTTGGTGCCGATGGCCAGCACTATATGCGTCCACCGATCGGCCGACAGATTGGGCAGCACATGGTCGCGGATCTGGCCCGACGTTGCCGAGTTGAACCCGGCGGCGCGCCAGCGCACGGCAAGGCCGGTTCGTTTTGCGACCAGCATTGCAAGCTGCGCGGCAAGCCCGTTCTCGGAATTGCCGATGCCGACGGAAGCGGCCGAGGAATCGCCCAGCACCAGCAGCGAGATGGCCGGCGCCTTGCCCGATATTTCGTGCATGACCGGCCCTTGTGCCGGCAGCATGCGGGTGGTGCGGCGGCGCACGCCGAGGCCCTGCCAGACATAAACGGGGTAGGCGAGCCAGGTAAGAAGGGCCGGGAAGCGCATGGCGATACCGTTTAGAGATAAGCCGCAGCCTTAGCGCAAGTTTCGCCTGAGGTGAACGAGCTTCTAGTCGCAGCAGTTCGGCTTGTCCGCCTGCTTGTCCTGATATTCGTCATGCAGCCGCACCCAGTCCATCAGGCTATGATAAGGGCCATTTTCGCCGCGGCCCTTCGGTGTCATGTCGAGATAGTCGTAAGTGCCGATCTGGGCCTCGCCGCCGCGGGCGCGCGACATAAAGGTAAGGAATATGTCGCCGTTCTCTTCCTTGTAGAAAACACTGGTGCCGGGAAGGTCCTTTGACGTGCGCGGACGCGTCTCGAAATTGTAGGTGGTGTCGCCGGCCGCGATCTGCTTGTCGGTGAAGGAGACCTGCATGTCGAAGTTGAAATCCGAGGCGTAGGACGACACCCAGTCGAATTTCCAGCCCATACGCTGCTTGTAAGGCAGCAGTTCCGCCAGCGGCGCGCGCGCAACCACCACCAGCGACACGTCGTGGTGCCTGAGATGCTGATCGGCGCCGTCTATATGGTCGGCAAGGAAGGAGCATCCTTCGCAGCGGTGGTTCGATCCTGGCGTCATCATGAAGTGGTAGACGATCAGTTGGCTGTTGGCGCCGAACAGTCCGGCCAGGTTCTTCGGACCCTGCTCGGTCTCGAAGACATAGTCCTTGCGGATTTTCATCCAGGGCAGTTCACGCCGCTCGGCGGCGATGCGCTCACGCAACCGTGTCAATTCCTTCTCGCGCGCCAGATGCGCCTTGTGCGCCTCAAACCAGTCTTCACGCGAAACCACCTTGCTGCGAGTCATGAAGTTCTCCCTGTCTGTTCACCCAAGGACGTTTGGGGTGGGCAGAAACCGACATCGCCGTCAGCTTTTGCCGAAAGGAGATAAGGATGGACGAACTCCGTCCAAGCCGGGCTTTGCATAAACAAACCCGGGCGCACCGGCCCGGGTTGTATGACAACGGGAGGACTGCGCTCAGGCGGCCTGTTCGAGGCTCGCCGTCCATTGTCCCAGCGCCGCCAGATGGTTCATGTGGGCACGATGGGTGAAGGCGGCCTGGCCGGCGGCGACGTTCGATGCCTTGCCGCTCCAGGCCTTTTGCGGGGCGGCCTGCAAGGCGCGGCCATAGGAGAAGGTCAGCTTCCACGGATGCGGGCCGATGGCGTTGATGGCGTTGAGGTTGGCGGTAGCCTCCTCGTCCGACTGCCCGCCCGAAAGGAAGGCGATGCCCGGCACCGCTGCCGGTACGGTTTCGCGGAACAGTTTTATGGTCTTTTCCGCGACCTCTTCGGGGCTGCTCACCTTGCCCGACTTCCTGCCGGCCAGCACCATGTTCGGCTTCAGGATGGTGCCTTCCAGCACAACGCGCGCCGCATGCAGCTCGTCATAGAGCTTGATCAGCGTTGCCTTCGAGATGTCGTAGCAGGTGTCGATGTCGTGCGCGCCGTCCATCAGCACTTCCGGCTCGACGATCGGCACGATGCCGGCCTCCTGGCACAGTGCGGCATAGCGGGCCAGCGCATGGGCATTGGAGGCAATCGAATTGACCGAGGGCACGCCCTTGCCGCTGTCGATGTCGATCACCGCGCGCCATTTGGCAAAGCGGGCGCCGAGCTTGTAATAATCCGCGAGCCGCTCGCGCAAGCCGTCGAGGCCTTCGGTAACGGTATCGCCGGGAAAGCCGGCCAGCGGCTTGGCGCCGGCGTCGACCTTGATGCCGGGGATGGCGCCCGCCGCCTTGATGATGTCGACCAGAGGCGTGCCGTCGGCAGCCTTCTGACGGATGGTCTCGTCGTAGAGAATGACGCCGGAGATGTACTTCGTCATCGCGTCCTTGGCGCGGAACATCATCTCGCGGTAGTCGCGGCGGCTGTCGGCGGTCGATTCGACGCCGATGACGTCGAAGCGCTTCTTGATGGTGCCGGAGCTCTCATCGGCGGCCAGCAGGCCCTTGCCGCCGGCCACCATCGCGGCGGCAATGTCTTCGAGACGTTCGCTCATTTTTCTTCTCCTTGACGGTGTTGTTCCGCGCTTAAGGGAAGTCTACCGCCAAAGGAATGGCATCGGAAAGCTCGAATCGATTGAAAGTTTCCAGCGCCTCGTTTGACGCCCTCGTCCCGGTCAGGCTTGTTTCTTCAGCACGTCGACGCCGGGCAGCGGCTTGCCTTCCATCCATTCGAGGAAAGCGCCGCCGGCGGTCGAGACATAGGTGAAATCGTCGGCGACGCCGGCATGGTTGAGGGCGGCCACCGTGTCGCCGCCACCGGCGACCGAGACCAGCTTGCCGGCCCTGGTGCGGGCCGCCGCGTGCTTTGCCGCAGCCACCGTGGCGTGGTCGAAAGGCTCGATCTCGAAGGCGCCGAGCGGGCCGTTCCAGACCAGCGTCGCGGCGCGGTCGATCCATTCGCCGATCGTCTTCACGGTCTTTTCGCCGACATCGAGGATCATGCCGTCAGCCGGGACATCCGTAATGGCAACGGTCTCGCTGGCCGCACCCGCCTTGAATTCCTTGGCGACGACACCGTCGACAGGCAGGATGATGGCGCAGCCGGCTTCGGCGGCCTCGATCATGATCTGCTTGGCGGTCGCGGCAAGGTCATGCTCGCACAGCGACTTGCCGACAGCGGTGCCACGCGCGGCGAGAAAAGTGTTGGCCATGCCGCCGCCGATCACCAGCGCGTCGACCTTCTTCACCAGGTTCATCAACAGGTCGATCTTGGTCGACACCTTGGCGCCGCCGACAATGGCGACGACAGGGCGGACCGGATTGCCGAGCCCCTTCTCCAGCGCCTCGAGCTCGGCCTGCATGGTGCGGCCGGCATAGGACGGCAACAGCCGCGCCAGGCCTTCGGTCGAGGAGTGCGCCCGGTGGGCGGCGGAAAAGGCGTCGTTGACGAAGATATCGCCATTGGCGGCGAGCCGCTCTGTAAAGGCCGGGTCGTTCTTCTCCTCGGTCTTGTGGAAGCGGGTGTTTTCCAGCAGCAGCACATCGCCCTTGTTCATGGCGGCGACCGCACTGCCCGCCGTGTCGCCGACGCAGTCGCCGGCAAAGCCGACGGGGCGGCCAAGCACCTCCGCGGCAGCCTTGGCGATCGGCTCCAGCGAGAATTCGGGCGAGGGACCATCCTTCGGGCGGCCGAAATGCGCGAGCAGGATGACCTTGGCGCCCTTGCCGGACAGCTCGGCGATGGTCGGCGCGATGCGTTCGATGCGGGTGGCGTCGGTGACCTTGCCGTCGGCGACGGGCACGTTGAGGTCGACGCGCACCAGCACGCGCTTGCCGCTGATATTGCCGATATCGTCGAGTGTCTTGAAGGCGGCCATGCGGGTTCCTTTCCGTGGAAAATCGCCGGGACCATACCTCGCATCGATGACGATGCAAGGCTTGAGCCGGGGTGCGAGCTAAATTTTGAGATCAAGGCGAAGGCTGTCGTGATGATGCGGGACGTCAGCGTGAACCGATCGCTTGTCAGCCTTCGGTCGTTATCTTTTCCGCCGTCGGCTCAAGGGCCTTCTCATTGGCTGTCGCCTCTGCAGTCTGCGTCTCGGTCGGCTTGCGCCAGTTGCGGATGAAGGCGGAGACACGATCGCCGATCTCGCCGGCGCTCAGGAACACCGGAACCCGCGCCACCGGCGCGGTCGGCTCGAAGGAGAGGCCGAGACCGGTGATCTTGCCCTTGTCGTCGACGTCGCGGACGATCAATTCGATCGGGCCGATCAGCACCCGGTCGGCATATTCGGCATGGCCGCCGAGCCGCGCCGTCACCAGCGCGCCGACGGTGAGCTTCTGCTCGGCTTCGCTCAATCCCGGAGTGTATGCGGCCTCGAGCTCTGCGGCCGAGCGGGCGGGATCGACGGCGAAGGCGCCGAAGAAGTCGGCATCCTCGGGGTCGACCACGGCGCGGCTGGCGAACAGCTTGTCAAGCAGGCGCGGATAGCGGTCGGGCACGAAGATGTAGACCTGGTCGCCGGCCGCGAGCCGGCCCATGTCCTGGAAACGCATCGAGCGGCCGTCGCGCAGCACCAGCGAGGGCCGTGCCCAGCGCGGGATGCGCTCGCCGCGCGCCACCGGGCTGCCGGGCGCGACGCGGTAGGCGAGCAGTTCGTGGTGGGCGGAGCCCGGCAGTTCGAGTTCGACCTTGTCGAGCGGCCCGAGTCTCGCCGGCACGATCAGGCCGAGCCGGCGCGCCAGCGGACCGACCGACCAGCCCTGCACCACCAGCGATACCAGAACGATGATGAAGGCGACGTTGAAGATGGTGCGGCCGTTCTCCAGCCCTCCGAGCAGCGGAGTGATGGCAAGCAGGATGGACACGGCGCCGCGCAGGCCGACCCAGGAGACGAAGGCGATCTCGGGACGCGGCAGGCGGAACGGGATCAGGCAGAGCCAGACGGCGACAGGGCGCGCGACAAACATCAGGAACAGGCCGAGCAGCACCGCCGGCACCATGATCGCCGGAAACTGCGAGGGTGTCGCGAACAGGCCGAGGATCAGGAACATGATGATCTGTGCCAGCCACGACATGCCGTCCTGGAAGCGCTTCAGGATGGTGACGGCGCGGATGTCGGAGTTGCCGGCAATCAGCCCGGCGAGATAGACCGCCAGGAAGCCCGAGCCGCCAATGGCGCCGGCGGCGGCGAACACCATCAGCGACAGGGTCAGCACGAAGATCGGCAGCAAGCCATGGTCGAGGTTGAGCCGGTCGACGAGGCGCACGATGCCGAGCCCGCCAAGCACGCCGACGACGGCGCCGAGCCCCATATTGAGCAGGAAGCCGAGGATCAGGTCGGTGACCAGCACATGGGTCTCGGGATTGGCGTGGGCAGCGATGATCTCGACCAGCGTGATGGTCAGGAAGATGGCGATCGGGTCGTTGGTGCCGGATTCGACTTCCAGTGTCGCGCGCACGCGCTCGCGCAGATTGATCTCGCCGGCGCGCAGCAGGAAGAACACCGCAGCCGCGTCGGTCGAGGCGACCGCGGCGCCGAGCAGGAAGGATTCCAGCCAGCTGAGGTCGAGCAGGTAATAGGCGGCGGCGCCGAACAGGCCAGTGGTCAGGATTACGCCGAAGGTCGCCAGCGACACCGCCGGTCCGGCCGCCTGGCGCAGCGCGTTGAGCGGCGTGCCGAAACCGGAATCGAACAGGATGACCGCCAGCGCCAGCGAGCCGGCAAAATATGCCACGCGCGCATTGTCGAATTCGATGCCGAGACCATCGACGCCGCTGGCGAGGCCGATGCAGAGGAAGAGCAGCAGCAAAGGGGCGCCGAAGCGGAAGGCGATCAGGCTCGAGAACGCTGCGGCGACGACTAGCGCTGTGCCGACCAGCGTGACGAGATAGATCGCATGCTCCATCCGTGATTTGCCCCTCGAATTCCTCTTTCTACCGATTCACGGGAGAGTGGGGCGAAGGCATGGCCGGTGCAAGGCGCAAGGATGGCTTTTTGCCTGATGCCGCTGATTTTCCGGCGTTTGGCGGCTTGGCGCGCCTTGCCCGCCGCCCTGACGAAAAACGCCCGGACAAGCCGGGCGTTCGAAGCTGCGAGACGATGCCTTCAGGTCAGGCGATGGTCTTGCCAAAGGCGACCGAGGTGTCGGCCATGCGGTTAGAGAAGCCCCACTCATTGTCGTACCAGGACAGCACCGAAACGAAGTTGCCGTCCATGACCTTGGTCTGGTCGAGCGCCAGGATCGAAGAGCGCGGATCGTGGTTGAAGTCGATCGACACATTCGGATGATGGGTGACGCCGAGAATGCCCTTGAGCTTGCCGTTGGAGGCAGCGATCACCGCTTCGTTGATCTCCTGCACGGTGGTGGCGCGCTTGGCGATGAACTTGAAGTCGACAACCGAGACGTTGGGGGTCGGCACGCGGATCGAGATGCCGTCGAGCTTGCCCTTGAGGTCGGGCAGCACCAGGCCGATCGCCTTGGCCGCACCGGTCGAGGTCGGGATCTGCGACAGGGCAGCCGCGCGGCCGCGGTAGAGATCCTTGTGCATGGTGTCCAGCGTCGGCTGGTCGCCGGTGTAGGAGTGGATCGTCGTCATCATGCCCTTTTCGATGCCGACGGTCTCGTGCAGCACGGCGGCCAGCGGCGCCAGGCAGTTGGTGGTGCAGGACGCATTCGAGATGACGATGTGGTCCTTGGTCAGCTTGTCGTGGTTGATGCCGTAGACGACGGTGAGGTCAGCACCTTCGGCAGGCGCGGAGACGACGACGCGCTTGGCGCCGGCGGTCAAATGCGCGGCAGCCTTGTCGCGGGCGGTGAAGATGCCGGTGCATTCGAGCGCGATGTCGATGCCGAGTTCCTTCCACGGCAGTTGCGCCGGGTCCTTGATCGCGGTGACCTTGAAGGTCTCCTTGCCGACGGTGATCTGGTCGCCCGAGACCGACACTTCGTGCGGGAAGCGGCCGTGCACGCTGTCATAGCGCAGCAGATGCGCGTTGGTCTCAACCGGGCCGAGGTCGTTGACGGCGACCACGTCGATGTCCTTGCGGCCGGATTCATGGATGGCGCGCAGGATGTTGCGGCCGATGCGGCCAAATCCGTTGATGGCAACTCTGACGGTCATTTTACTCTCCCTGGGAGCTGGAGGCGGCAGATGGGTCCGCAGCTTCATAGCGGCGGATGGCACAAGAATCCAGCCGCAGAAGGCCGAATTTAAATCGATTAGGTTGGACCAGCCCCGCGAATCCGCCTTGGTGCGCGGGACTGACCCTGATCTTACTGGCCGTGCAGGCGGGCTTCCGCCGCCTTGGCCGCGGCTTCGGCGGTGATGCCGAAATGCGGGTAGAGCTGCTCGATGGTGCCGGAAGCGCCAAAGCCGGTCATGCCGATGAAGATGCCGTCGGAGCCGATCAGGTGATCCCAGCCCTGACGGATGCCAGCCTCGATCGCCATCTTGATCGGCGCGTTGCCGATCGTCTCCTTGCGGTAGGCGTCGCTCTGCTGGTCGAACAGTTCGAAGCAAGGCACCGAGACGACGCGGGTCGGGTGGCCATGCTGTTCCAGCAGTTCGCGGGCGCCGAGCGCGATCTCGACCTCGGAGCCGGTGGCGAAGATCGTCACCGCCGCTTCGCCGCTCGCCGCGGCCAGTTCATAGGCGCCCTGGCTGCTGAGGTTCCTGGCCGAGTGCTCGGTGCGCACCGTCGGCAGGTTCTGGCGGGTCAGCGCCAGGGTGGACGGGGTCTTTTCCGATTCAATGGCAATCTGCCAGCATTCGGCGGTTTCCACCGCGTCGGCCGGGCGGAAGACATTGTGGTTGGGGATGGCGCGGAGCGCCGCCAGATGCTCGACCGGCTGGTGGGTCGGGCCGTCTTCGCCCAGACCGATCGAATCATGGGTCATGACGAAGATCGAGCGGATGCCCATCAGCGACGCCAGCCGCATCGACGGACGGGCATAGTCGGAGAAGCACATGAAGGTGCCACCGTAGGCGATGAGGCCGCCATGCAGCGTCAGGCCGTTGAGGGCGGCCGCCATGCCATGCTCGCGGATGCCGTAGTGGACATAGCGCTGGCCGTAATCGTCCGGCGTGATGTTCTTGGTCTGGCTGGTCTTAGTGTTGTTGGAGCCGGTGAGGTCGGCAGAGCCGCCGATGGTTTCCGGCACCGCGCCATTGATGACTTCCAGCGCCATTTCCGACGATTTGCGGGTGGCGACCTTCGGCTTGTCGGCCGACAGCTTCTTCTTGTAGTCGGCAATGACGGCATCGAAATTCGACGGCAGCTTGCCGGCGAGGCGGCGCTCGAACTCGGCCTTCAACTCAGGCTTGGCCTTGGCCAGGCGGCCTTCCCAGTCGGTGCGCGGCTTGACGCCGGCCTTGCCGGCGGTGCGCCAGGCGTCGAGAATGTCGGCCGGAATTTCGAAGGGCGGCGAGTCCCAGTTGAAGAATTTCCGCGCGCCTGCGATCTCGTCGGCGCCGAGCGGCGAACCGTGCGCCTTGTTGGTGCCGGCCTTGGTCGGGGCGCCGAAGCCGATGGTCGTCTTGCAGGCGATCATCGTCGGCTTGTCGGAATGGCGGGCGGCTTCGATGGCGTAGGCGATCGCCTCGGGGTCGGTGCCGTCAATGTGGCTGGCGTTCCAGCCCGAGGCCTGGAAGCGGGCGACCTGGTCGGTGTTGTCTGCAAGCGAAACCGGACCGTCGATTGAGATGTTGTTGTTGTCCCAGAAGACGATCAGCTTGTTGAGCTTGAGGTGGCCGGCCAGCGCGATGGCTTCCTGGGAAACACCTTCCATCAGGCAGCCGTCGCCGGCCAGCACATAGGTGTAGTGGTCGACGAGGTCGTTGCCGAAGGCGGCGTTCATGATGCGCTCGCCGAGCGCGAAGCCGACCGAATTGGCGAGACCCTGGCCGAGCGGGCCGGTCGTCGTCTCGATGCCGGTGGCATGGCCGTATTCGGGATGGCCTGCAGTCTTGGAACCCAGCTGGCGGAAATGCTTGATCTGGTCGAGGGTCATGTCCTCGTAACCGGTCAGATGCAGCAGCGAGTAGAGCAGCATAGAACCGTGGCCGGCCGACAGGATGAAGCGGTCTCGGTCCGGCCAATGGGGGTTCTTCGGATCATATTTCAGAAAGCGGGTGAACAGCACTGTGGCGATGTCGGCGCAGCCCATGGGCAGGCCGGGATGGCCGGACTGGGACTTCTCGACGGCGTCCATGGAGAGAAAACGGATCGCATTGGCCATCCGGTCATGTTGTTCACGCGACGTCATGGTACCTCCGGGGTGGGGATTTGTGGGCTTGGCAGAGCCCAGGAAAGAGTGCGCGACACATAGCAGCCACGGGCTTTTAGTCAACAAATCGGCTGCACATTTGCCGGTCTTGTGATGGCTTTGAGACCTTATGGGGCGACCTACATTAGCGTTAGCGGGGGACAGTCGCGAGAGCTTTGTTGACGTTGCCTTCACCCGGTGCCTAATGTTTCCTTGTTAACGCGTTCTGAACGCGAAGCGATTCGGTGATGGGCAGGGCACAGGACGAAGGCCATGACCGGCGAAACCACACTCAAGGAAGTCATCCACAGGCTGGGCAAGGCCATCGAGGGGCTGGAAAACGCCGTCGCGGCCAAGCTCGAGCACGAGCGCGACTATTCCGAAGCCGAGGCTGAGGTGCAGCGCATGAACGCCGACCGTTCACGGCTGGCGCAGGAACTCGACAATTCCGAAGCCCGCGCCGAACGGCTGGAAGATGCCAACAAGGAAGTGTCGCGCCGCTTGGTGACCGCCATGGAAACCATCCGCGCGGTGCTGGACAGGTAGGAGCTGCAGGCCATGGCACAGGTCACGGTTTCCATCGACGGCAAGCAGTATCGCATGGCTTGCGACGAGGGTCAGGAAGAGCACCTGATCGACCTCGCCGAGCGGTTCGACCGTTATGTCTCGCATCTGAAGGATTCGTTCGGCGAGATCGGCGACCAGCGGCTGACGGTGATGGCCGGCATCATGGTGATGGACGAGCTTTCGGAGCTGCAGAAGCGGGTCAAGGGCATGGAGACCGAAGTGCAGACGCTGCGCAAGACGCGCGACGAAGCGCTGACCAAGGCCGACAAGAACGACACCGTGCTGACCAGCGCGCTCGGCGCGCTCGCCCAGCGCATGGAAGACCTGGCCACGTCGCTGGCGGTCAACAAGGCCTGAGCCTTCCCCGCACAAACGAAAGATTGTCGGCCCAACGTCGGTCCGTAGAACGAAAGTGCTCGTTCCGTCGCCAATAATAGTTTCCTATTGTCCTGCAGCCGCGATTTTTGCGCTAAGATGCGGGAATGCCGGAGCGTTGACGCCGTCCACGGCCGCTCCTGACGAAATCTGTTGCTGGGGAAATAATGCCATGAGCCTTCGTATCAACGACATCGCGCCTGACTTCACCGCCGAGACCACGCAAGGGCCGATCAAGTTTCATGACTGGATCGGCGACGGCTGGGCGATCCTGTTCAGCCATCCGAAGAATTTCACCCCGGTCTGCACCACCGAGCTGGGCACGATGGCGGGGCTCGAAGGCGAGTTCAAGAAGCGCAACGTCAAGGTCATCGGCATTTCCGTCGATCCCGTTGCGAGCCACGACAAGTGGCAGGCCGACATCAAGACGGCGACCGGCCAGACGGTGAATTACCCGCTGATCGGCGACAAGGACCTCAAGGTGGCCAAGCTTTATGACATGCTGCCGGCGGGCGCCGGCGAGACGTCGGAAGGCCGCACGCCGGCCGACAACGCCACGGTGCGCTCGGTCTATGTCATCGGGCCGGACAAGAAGATCAAGCTGGTGCTGACCTACCCGATGACGACGGGCCGCAACTTCGACGAGATCCTGCGCGCGGTCGATTCCATGCAGCTGACCGCCAAGCACCAGGTGGCGACGCCGGCCAACTGGAAGCAGGGCGAGGATGTGATCATCACCGCCGCAGTTTCGAACGAAGATGCGGTCAAGCGTTTTGGCGCTTTCGAGACGATCCTGCCCTATCTCAGGAAGACCAAGCAGCCGTCAGCCTAGGTTTTCTCCGTCGGAGCTATTTCGGGCTTCAGTCCTATTTCTGGCAAGGCGTGCTTGACCGGCGCGCTTTGCCAGATGACCATGCTGTTGTTCAACCCGACGGAGAAAACGGTTCCTGTCGGGCAAGGGGCAGGGGGGCCGGACATTGGACATCGCTTCGGCCAAACCTGAGGTCGCCGGCTTCTACGACAAGCCGACCGGCGCCATCCAGTATGTCGTCACCGACCCGGTGACGAGACGCTGCGCCGTCATCGACCCGATCCTCGACTTCGACGAAAAATCCGGCGCGACGGCGACGAAGAATGCCGGCGCCTTGCTGGATTTTATCCGCGAAAACGGGCTGGAGCTCGAGTGGATTCTGGACACCCATCCGCATGCCGATCATTTCTCGGCGGCGCACTATCTCCGGGAAAAGACCGGCGCGCCGACGGCGATCGGCGACAGGATCGTCGAAGTCCAGGCGCTGTGGAAGGCGATCTACAACTGGCCGGATTTCCCCGCAGACGGCTCGCAGTGGGACCGGCTGTTTGGGGAAGGCGAAACGTTCATGATCGGCAACCTGCCGGTCAAGGTGCTGTTCTCGCCCGGCCACACGCTCGCCTCGATCACCTATGTCATTGGCGACGCAGCCTTCGTCCACGACACGCTGTTCATGCCCGACAGCGGCTCGGCAAGGACGGACTTTCCCGGCGGCAGTGCCGCGCGGCTGTGGCATTCGATTGAGGGCATTCTGGCGCTGCCGGACGATACGCGCGTGTTCGTCGGCCACGACTATCAGGCCGGCGGGCGCGAGCCGTGCTGGGAGAGCACGGTCGCCGAGCAGAGGGCAAAGAATATCCACCTCGTTGCGGCGCGCAGCGAAGCCGAGTTCGTCGCCTTGCGCGAAGCGCGCGACAAGACACTGCCGATGCCGCGGCTGATCCTGCATGCGCTGCAGGTCAACATGAATGGCGGGAGGCTGCCGGAACCAGAGGCCAATGGCCGAAGGTATCTCAAGTTTCCGCTGGATGGGCTGTAGATCGGTTCATGCTGTAGGCGCCGTCGCCGAAGCTGCCAATCTCCCCACTTGAGGGGGAGATGCCCGGCAGGGCAGAGGGGGGTGCTGTCCCGCCGACCTTTGCTGTGTGCTCGAACAATTCCAGGTTGGGGATAGTTAAAATCGCAAGCTGCGATCCGTCACGCCCCCCTCTGTCCTGCCGGACATCTCCCCCTCAAGGGGGGAGATCAGCTGTTGCCCGACTTTCGCTAACCGCCGACGGACGACAAAACAAAAAAGGCGGCGCCGGTTTCCCGACGCCGCCTTCTGTTCCTTAGCCGAACCCGGCTTTACGCCGCGGGCTGCGCCTCGATCGTGCGCAGCGCCTGCATCTGGCGCTTGGCGGCGGCCTTGACCGCGTCCTGCACCTTCTCGAAGGCGCGCACCTCGATCTGGCGCACGCGCTCGCGGCTGATGTCGAACTCGGACGACAGCTCTTCCAGCGTCAGTGGCTCCTCGGCGAGGCGGCGGGCCTCGAAGATGCGCCGCTCACGATCGTTGAGCACGGCCAGAGCGCCCGACAGCATGCCGCGGCGGTTTTCCAGCTCGTCCTGCTCGATCAGCATGTCTTCCTGGCTTTCGTGGTCATCGACCAGCCAGTCCTGCCATTCGCCGGATTCACCTTCGCTGGCGCGGATCGGCGCGTTCAGCGACGCGTCGCCCGACAGGCGGCGGTTCATCGACACGACTTCGGCTTCCGACACGTTCAGCCTGGTGGCGATCTCGGTGATCTGGTCGGGCTTGAGGTCGCCATCGTCCAGCGCCTGGATCTTGCCCTTCACCTTGCGCAGGTTGAAGAACAGGCGCTTCTGATTGGCGGTCGTGCCCATCTTGACCAGGCTCCACGAGCGCAGGATGTACTCCTGGATCGAGGCCTTGATCCACCACATGGCGTAGGTCGCGAGGCGGAAGCCACGCTCGGGTTCGAATTTCTTGACGGCCTGCATCAGGCCGACATTGCCTTCCGAGATCACTTCGCCGATCGGCAGGCCGTAGCCGCGATAGCCCATGGCGATCTTGGCAACGAGCCGAAGGTGGCTGGTGACGAGCTTGTGCGCAGCGCTGGTGTCTTCATGCTCGGCGTAGCGCTTGGCGAGCATGTACTCTTCCTGCGGCTGAAGCATGGGAAAGCGGCGGATTTCTTCCAGGTAGCGGCTGAGGCCGCCTTCGCCGGAAACAATACTGGGTAGTGACTGGGCCATGATTGCGCCCCCTCTCTATTGGAGTTATGCCCCCGAAACGCGGCGGGCATGTGACGCGAGCACCAAAAGGCTCGCCCGCGGCAACTGATTTATATAGGAACAAAACCAGAAAAGACAGGCATTTGTTCAACACGAAACAGTGTGTCACGCTGAAGTGAACAATGCCGCTCAGGTTTTAGCTGGCTGGTTCAGAGCTTGCGGAAGCCGCCGACGAGTTCCTCCATGTCCCCCGGTATCGGCGCCTCGAACCTCATCGATAAATGGGTAGCCGGGTGCCGAAATGCAAGAAGCCAGGCATGCAAAGCTTGCCTGGAAAATGCCTTGACCTGACCCTTCAGCAGTTCGGGCAGCCGGTTGGCCTTGGTGCGGAAGGCCTGGCCGTAATCGGGGTCACCGATGACGGGATGGCCGATATGGGCCATGTGAACGCGGATCTGGTGGGTGCGGCCGGTTTCCAGCCGGCATTCGACCAGGCTGGCGGTGGCGAACGACTGCTGGCCCTCGCCGAAACGCTCCTTGACGGTGAAATGGGTCACGGCGCGGCGGGCATCGTCACGGCCTTCCGGCACGACGGCGCGGCGCACGCGGTCGGCGGCACGGCCAAGCGGCGCGTCGACCGTTCCGGTCGGCCGTGGAGGGATGCCCCAAACCAGCGCCAAATAAGCACGTTCGAGGTCGCCGGTGCGGCCGTGGTCGGCAAAGGCCTCCGACAGCGCCTTGTGGGCGCGGTCGGTCTTAGCCACCACCATGACGCCGCTGGTTTCCTTGTCCAGCCGATGGACGATGCCCGGCCGCCTGACGCCGCCAATGCCTGAAAGACTGTCGCCGCAGTGGTGGATCAGGGCATTGACCAGCGTGCCGGTCCAGTTGCCGGCGCCGGGATGGACGACGAGGCCGGCCGGCTTGTTGATGACGATCAGCTCGTCGTCCTCATAAAGCACGTCGAGCGCGATGGCCTCGCCTTGCGGTTCGGCCGGTTCCGGCTCGGGCATGACGACCGATACGCGCTCGCCGGCACTCATCTTGCGCTTGGTCTCGTCGACCGGCTTGCCGTCGATCGAAACGGCACCTTGCCGGATCAGCATCTGCACCCGGCTGCGCGACATGTCAGGCCCGAGGGCGCTCGCCAGCCACTGGTCGAGGCGCTGGCCGGCCGCTTCCGCGCCGGCTTCGAGCACGGTCGGCGCCGCCTCTATGAATTGTCCAGCCTCTATCAATTCAGGGGTCTCTTCGTTATGAGCGCTCATCGAAAAAGTTCCGGAAAGTTCTGCCATGGCCCGGCCCGTTGCCGATGAAGAAGAAAAGCCGCTCGATCCCGAGATCGAAAAGGTGCGCGGCAGGCTCATCCGCTTCATGGCCATCAATATCGGCCTGCTTTTGCTGGCCCTTATGGTGGTGATCGCGGCCATTGTCTACAAATCGCGCAAGGCGCCGCCCGCGAACCCGCCGCTCGCCAACGACATTCCAGTTCCGCCCGGCGAGCCGCTCGCGGCCGACATAGTGCTCCCGGTCGGAGCCAAGGTGATCAGCCAGGCTCTGTCGGGCAATCGCATTTCGATCGACGCCGAGCTCAGCGACGGCAGCCGCACCATCTTCGTCTACGACATCGCCGAGCGCCGTATCATCGGCCGCTTCGCCATCCGCAACAAATAGCCGGGCCGAAACTATGACCGGGTTTGCCGAACATCGCCGCATCGCAACCATCACGCTCGTCGTCGCCGACTATGACGAGGCGATCGCCTGGTATGTCGGCAAGCTTGGCTTTGTCCTCTGCGACGACATCGAGCTCGGCGACGGCAAGCGCTGGGTGACGGTAACGCCGGCGGTCGGGCAAGGGCCCCGGCTGCTTCTGGCGGAAGCATTGGACGATGTGCAGAAGAGCCGCGTCGGCGACCAGACCGGAGGCCGCGTGGTTTTGTTTCTCGAAACCGATGATTTTGACAGTGACCATGCGACCATGCTGGAAAACGGCGTCGACTTCCACGAAACGCCACGCCATGAGCCTTACGGTACCGTGGCGGTTTTCGCCGATCTCTACGGCAATCTGTGGGACCTGATCGAGCCGAAACGCTAGGTTCGCGAAGCGACATTACACAGAAGCGGTCCGGCCGTTCCAAGCCCAGTTGCTTTTTCCAAACCGTCAGCCTATATCGCCGGTTCTTGAACGCGCCCATCGTCTAGCGGTCAGGACACCGCCCTCTCACGGCGGGAACAGGGGTTCGATTCCCCTTGGGCGTACCAAGCAACGACTTTCCTTCCGCATCATCGAAAATTTCGGGCAGCAGCCGCGCGGATCGCGTGTGACCGCGAGGGTCGGCGCATCAGCGAAATTCGGCAAGTCCGCGCACCCGAATACACCCAATTTAAGTCAGGCCGCGACGCTTGAAAGCGTAGCGATCTCTGTTACTTGCGGTGCGGGGATAGCATCTGCGGCAACGCGGATTTGGTTTGGCATAGCAGGCATGAATTCGGCAAAAATGATATGCCCGTGCTGTCACGGCAGCGGGCAGGTTTTCGATTGCTTGAAATGGCGTGAGTCGAAAGGGCATTGCTGCCCGCAAGGCACGCACCGGGCCGGCTGTCCCGGGCAGACGATGGCATGCGCCGAATGCGCGGGCCTGGGAACGCTGGCGGAAGCCGATCTCAGAGCCGTTGCATAGCCTCAGGTCATGCAACTCAAACCCCTTTCACCATCCAGCGCCGGCAGTCTCCGCGAGCTTCTGGCGCGGCGCTGCCAATTGCACTAGCATCATGTACGAAGCCTCGCCAAAGGGCGTTGCGGCGCGCAAGACGCCGGGGAACATAGGCGAGGGTCGGCGAGGAGGAGACCGATGCAGAAACTGCAGTCGCAGGGCGTCCATCACATCACCCTCGTCGGCGCCGGGCGCCAGACTTCGATCGATTTCTGGGAGGGCGTGCTCGGCATGCCGTTCATCTTCGAGCAGCCCAACCTCGACAAGCCAAGCGAAAGTCATCTCTATTTCGATCCCGGCGACGGCAGGTTGATCACCGTCTTCACCGACGAGAGCCGCACGCCGGTCAAGCGGCGCACGCCCACCGAACCGGGCTGCGTCCATCATATTGCGTTCTCGGTGTCGCGCGTGACCTTCCTGCAGGCGGTCGCCCGGCTCGACGAGCGCGCCATCAAGCACAGCGGCGTCAAGGATCGCGGCTTCATGGATTCGATCTATTTCGAGGATCCGCTCGGCCTTCTGATCGAGCTGGCGTCCTACCGCTTCGAGCCGCCGGCCGGCTTCACCCATGCCGACGTCTTGATGCAGGCGCACAAGCTGCGCGTTGCGCGCGGCGACTACAACATCGCCGAAGTGCACCTTGCCGACGCGATCCAGACGCTGGTCGAACGGTCGCGCGCGACCTTGTCGGACGACCGGACGCCGAAGAATCCATACTGACGGCCAGCAAAAGGGGAGGACCACAATGGCAAAGACAGTTAAGAGCGCTGGCAAATCAGCGCCCAAGCCTGCGGCAAAAGCGGCTGCGAAGCCGGCGGCAAAAGCGGCGGTAAAGGCCGCGCCGAAGGCAGCCGCAAAGCCGGCCGCGAAAACCGCGACGAGGCCGGCTGCCAAGAAATCCGCGCCGAAGGCCAAGGCGGCGAAAAAACCGGCGCTGAAGCTCTCGATGCTGAAGCCAAGCGTCAACAACATGACCGTTCGGGTGTTTGCCCGTGCGGCCGGGTTCGACGCCGCCGAGACCGACGCCTGGGGCCATACCCGGTCGCCGGAATATATGGCGCGCAATCCGGCGCATCTGACGCCGATGATCGAGGACAAGGGGCTGCCGCGCGGCGTGCTGTGGGAGAGCTGCGCCATCATGCAGTATCTCGCCAACAAGCACGGGCTGGAGAAATTCTATCCCAAGGCGCCGGCCAAGCGGGCGATGGTCGACAGCGCCATGTTCTACCTGATCGGCACGCTCTACCCGTATGTGGCGCGCGCCACCTATCCGGCGCTGGGTTTCCCGCACTATGCCGGCGAGGTCGGCCATAGCGACGCCCATCCGGAGAAGAAGTCCGAGGCGCAGAAGGCCGCCATGGCGGCAATTGCCGAGCCGCTGGAGGTGTTTCACTCCTTCTTCAGGGACGGCAAGCCGTTCATCGGCGGCAAGCACCCGTCGATCGCCGACATACGCCTGGCATCGACGCTGGAGTTCCTGGCCGTCATCGACTATGCGCTGCCCAAATGGGCCATGGAGTATGTCGCTGCGATGGAGAAGAAACTCGGCCAGGCCTATGCCGAGCCGGCCGGCGACGTGCGCGGCTACATTGCCTATGTGAAGTCGCAGGCCAACGCGCAACGCTAAGGATTCATTAACCAAAACGCTGTCTATTGAAGGCACCGCGCGACCACGGATGTACTGGCGCAAGGGTGAAGGGAAAGGTCGGCGCAATGCCGGCCTTTTGCTTTTCGCCGATGCGCCATCAGGCGCGTCTCATGCCGTAAAGTCTGGCATCAGGCATATTGCCATCGTCTGCTTCGACCCTACCATCATGGTCGGCGGACGACACACGAGGAGCTTTGCGACGAAGGGCGTAGCGAGAGTGTTTGCGATTGCCGGTGTTGTGTTGGTCGGAGGCTACCCGTGCAATGCCGCGCCGCTCGACACGATGGCGGAGGTCGGCGATGCCATCCAGGCGTGCTGGACGCCGCCGGCGGGTGTTGGAAATGCCAGCGTCACCTTGAGCTTCAGCTTCAAGCGCGACGGCACGCTGATCGGTCCGCCGCGGCCGACGGCGATCAAGGTCGATGGCGATGCCGATACCAGGAAGCCGTTCGTCGACGCCGCAACCACTGCCCTGCAAAAGTGCCTCCCGTTGAGCTTCTCGCCGACGCTGGCGCAAGGCGTCGCGGGCAATGTCTTCACCGTGCAATTCGCTTCGCCCAAGCAGTAGGCGAGCGGGCGAGCGTTTCACCGTTTTCACAGAAACGGCGACCCCCTCTCTCGTTGTCTTGACGCAATTCCCAGGGGAAAGCGCTACGCGCTTTTCCCGGAAAAACGACTCACACTTTTCCTGAAGTTGCTCTGATCAGTTGTGCGGGCGTCTGATATCGACATGCCGCTGCAGTTCCGGCGTCTCGAAGACGTAGTCGGCCCAGGCGGATTCCGGAATCTGTCCGGCCAGATAGCATTCCAGCAACAGGCTCTGTTCGGGATCGAGCGCTCTCGGCGCCCGCTCATGGTCCAGCCCCAGCGAGTGGAACAGGTTCCTGGTCAGGCCAGAGACAGTGAAGTGAATAGACATCTTCGTCTCCTTTGCCCGACACAACGCGAGACACCGGAGAAAGGTTTCATCCGCAAGGGCCGATAACGCGGGATCGATGGTTGCGGGCGGCCTGGCTCGCCCGAGCTTGGCTTCGTCTCATCTTGAAACAAAAGTGTAATAGCGAATTTACAGGAACCGGCATAATACACTCGGGTGCAACGCCAGATCGCCGGCGCCGCGATTTCGCGCCGGGATACGTCCGGACTGCAGGCCAGGCTCGTCGCGCTCGGCTGCAGGCCCGCCGCCGGGCAACAAAGACAGCGTCCGGCTGGTGCCATGATCGGCAGCAATTCGATGCTGTTTTGCGTTCGTCTCTCCGACGGCTATTTCTTCCCGGCGCCGAAATCGCAGTTCGTGCAAGGCGGCGATGTCAAGGAGATGGTCGATCAGTGCCGCTACATCTGCGACGATGCCGGCGTCGACCTGTACATGCTCAGTGACCCAAGCCTTGAAACCGAAGAGATGGTCGCGCTCGATACGCGCACATCCTACAAGGACCTGCCGACGGCCTTCAAATATCGCGATGATGCGAACTTCAGGGCCTGCGACCTCAAGCGCTATCACCGGCGCGTTGCCGAACTGAGAGCGCGCACGGTGACGCCAGCCAATATGGCCAACGCGATCATTCCTTTGCCGTCAGCGAAGCCGGATCTTGGCACCGTGGCGCAACTTCTCCAGCCTGGCGCAGACGCTGCAGAGGCCAGGGGCGCCGCCCAGCGACAATCGGTCGAGCCATTGGCCGGCTCGCGGCCGGTCAGGGTGGTCGGGCCGGCTTTCTTCCCGGCGGAGTAACCTGCGCCTAGAGCGTTTCACCGTTTCACCGAAACGGCGAACCGCTCTATGTCTTTGTTTTACGCAATTCCGGACGGAAAACCGTTTCACACTTTTCCTGGAATTGCACTAGTACCAGCTATTCGCAAACCATCCTGTAGCGTTTGCCGGGTTCGCTGACATTCTTGCAGGTGAGCGGATTGGCCGGTTCGGAAGCCATGCTGGGAGGGCTGGACCTGACGTGCCGCCTTGGCGCAGCTATTTGTGTCGTGTGCCTGCGTGCCGCGGGCCGGTAGGGCTCCTGCGGCGGCGGCGTCGGAAACACACCGGCTGCCGCCTGCATCCGGCTGGCCTCAGTCTGCGACGGATCGCGATCCCAGACCCGCCTGATATCGAGCGGCTTCGGGATCACCACCGTGCCGTCATAGCTGCGTGCGCAGCCGCTGCCCGCAAGCAGCGCCATGCACAGGAAACAAGGCACGATCCAACCGGTCATCAGCAACACCCCCGCCGACTTATAGCCCGGCCGGGGTTCCGCCGACAACCGGCGGAATACCGCAGGGCAATGTGGCTCTGGCCGCAGTCTGGATTGGTTATGGTTAGCGGATCATTAATGCTTCTCGGGCACATTCCGCCGGCGAACCGCTGAGGGGGTTCGGCCTTGGCTTTCGGGGTGGGAACGGGATGGCTGACGGGACTGTTGGAACACGCGGCGGACGCGGTTCCCGAAAAGGGGTGGTGAACGGCGAGGATACGTCCGTCGGGGGTCCGCCCGAAGCGCTGCGCGAACTGGTCGGGGCCGGCGCCGACTGGGTCTGGGAGACCGACGCCGAGCTGCGCTTTTCCTGGCTTTCGGAGAACTACCAGGCCGCCACCGGCATCGATCCCGCCAGCATTCTTGGCCGTTTCCGCTTCGATTTCCTCAAGCAGATGGTGCACGGCAATCGACACGCCGCCGCGCATCTGGAGGATCTGCAGGCGCATCGGCCGTTTCGCGACTTTGTTTATGAGTTGAAGGGCGGCCGTCCCGGCTGCCGCTGGGTTTCGATCACCGGTTCCCCGCGGTTCGACGGCGAAGGCGAATTCATCGGCTATCGCGGGATCGGCCGCAACGTCACGGCACTGGCCGGTGCGCTGGACGAACTGCGGCAGGACGAGAGCGATCCGCCGGCCGGCGAGGCTACGCAGCACCTCGCCGATCTCGAGCGGACAATGGATGCCATGCATATGGGCGTCGTGGTGCTTGACGCGAAGTTCGACACGCTCATCGTCAACAAGGCCTATCGCGAGCTCTCCAGGATTCCCGACGGCGCCGTCACGGTCGGCGCGCCGTTCAGCCTGTTGATGGAACTCAACCGCCGCAACGGCATCTACGGCGATCTCGATGAACAGCAGTGGCAGCACTACCTAGCCACCCGCATCGAGGAGATCAGCGCCGGCTCGGTTGCGCCACGCGAATTTCTCCATGCCAATGGCAGGACGATGATGTTCTCCGTGACGGCGTTGTCCGGCGGCAAGCGGCTGTTGACCTACTACGACGTCTCCGAGCTCAAGCGTCGCGACGCCGAGATCGAGAGTGCCAACGCCAAAATTACGGAGACCTTCGCCAATCTTCGCACGATGGTCGACCAGATGCCGATCGGCGTGCTCGTCCTCGATGCGGAGATGCGCGCGGAGGTGATCAACCGCGCCTTCTATGATTTCTGGGAAATCGATCCCCGACGCGCCGGCATCGGCTGCGGCTTCCGCGAACTGATGCAGGCCAGCCGCGATATGGACCCTTACGGTGCTGACGATGCCGAATGGCAGGGCCACATCGCCGAGCGCGAAGCAGAAATCTCGGCCGGCCTGGTGGGCTCCAGGCAATTGCCACGCAATGACGGCCGTACGCTGATTGCATCGCTGGCGCCGCTCGCCGGCGGCAAAAGGCTGATCTCCTATGTCGACGTCACCAACATGAAAGATCGCGAGGCTGAACTCGCCCTAGCGCTGGAGAAATCGCGGCTGGCCGAGGCGGTGATCAACGGCGTCAAGGACCCGATCTTCGTCAAGGACGACAATCTGCGTTTCGTCTTCGTCAATGAGGCGTTTTCGGCACTGTTCGGACAGAGCCCGCAAGCGATGCTGGGCAGGCCCGGCGGCGACTTCCTCAAGCAAAAGGACGCCGCCCAATTCGAAGACAGCGAACGCGCCGTGCTGGCGACCGGCACGCCCTACGAGGTCGAGGAGACTTTCGACGCCGAGGGCGCCAGCCGCTCGCGCATCGTGCGCAAGAACCGCGTCGGCATGCCCAGCGGCCGCAACTATGTCGCCGGTTTCCTGTTCGACATCTCCGACATGAAGCGCCGCGAGACCGAAGCCGAGGACGCCCGCAAGAACCTCACCACGGTGCTGGAGTCGCTGCCGGCGGCCGTCATCATCTATGACCGCGACGACAAGTTCGTCTTTGCAAACCGCAAGCTGCAGGACACGCTGCCGGAGCTGAAACCGGCATGGCAGCCCGGCCGCAGCTTCCGCGAGGCCCTGGAACTCGGACATTCCGTGGGATATTTCCGCTTCAGCGGCGATCCGGAGACCGACAAGCTCTATGACGGTGATCGAGACATCTGGCTGGATGCCATTCTCGCCCGCTACCGCCTGCCGAACTCCTCCTACGAACGGTGCAATCCCGACGGCCGCTGGTATCAGGTCTACGATATGCGCACCGAGGACGGCACCTTCATCGGCGTGCGCGTCGACATCTCGGAGATCAAGAGCCGCGAAAAGGCGCTGCAGGAAAGCATGCGCCAGATCGACCTGTTCCGCCACGTCATGGACGAACTGCCGGTCGCAGCCTTCATCAAGGCGCAGGATCTGAGCATGGAATTCGTCAACAAGGCCTGGTGCGCGCTGACCGGCATCCCCAAGGAGGAAGTCATCGGCCGGACCGATCTCCAGCTTTTCGGCATCGACGACGCCGAAACCTACACCCATGACGACACCGAGGTCGTCGTCACCGGCCGCGGCCGCGAGATCGAGGAGCCCGTTACCCACCGCGACGGCACGGTGCGGCAATTGATGACGCGCAAGAGCCGGCTGGTGGCGCTCGATGGGTCGGTGCACCTGGTCGGCTCCAGCACCGACATCACCGACGTCAAGGCACGCGAGCAGGCGCTGGAAGAGAGCATGCGCGAGAACGAGGTGTTCCGCAATCTCATCGACAACGTGCCGGTGTCGATCTACGCCAAGCGCTCCGACCTCAGGCAGTTCTACGTCAACAAGGGCTGGTGCGACCTCACCGGCCTCCGCAGGGAAGACGCGATCGGCAAGACGGACATCGAGATTTTCGGCGAGGACGGCGAAGCCTTCGTCAACAGCGATCTCGCCGTGCTGCGCACAGGCGATACACAGGAGATCGAGGAAACGGTGACGCTTGCCGACGGCAGCGTGCGCCACCAGTTCGCCCGCAAGGGCGCGATGATCGCGTCCGATGGTTCGCTCTATCTGATTGGGTCGACCACCGACATCACCGAACTGAAGCTGCGCGAGGCCGAACTGCGCGAGGCGCGGCAGCGCGCCGTGTTGGCCGACCGCGCCAAGTCGGAATTCCTGGCCAATATGAGCCACGAAATCCGCACGCCGATGAACGGCGTGCTCGGCATGGCCGAGTTGCTGGCAAAATCCGACCTCGATCCCAAGCAGAAGACGTTCACCGACATCATCGTCAAATCGGGTAACGCGCTCTTGACCATCATCAACGACATACTGGACTTCTCCAAGATCGATGCCGGACAGCTGGTGCTCGACCCTGCGCCCTTCAACCTGCCCGAAGCGATCGAGGATGTGGCGACGCTGATATCGACGCGCGCCAAGGAGAAGGACCTCGAGCTCATCGTGCGCGTCGAGCCGGGCCTGGGAAGCCTGTTCGTCGGCGATGTCGGTCGCGTCAGGCAGATCGTCACCAATCTGGTCGGCAACGCGGTGAAGTTTACCGACGAAGGCCACGTGCTGGTCGACGTGACCGGACAAAGGGGGCCGACGGGGACAAAGCTTACCGTTTCGGTCACCGACACCGGCATCGGCATTCCGCAGCAGAAATTAAAGCTCGTCTTCGAAAAATTCAGTCAGGCCGACACCTCGTCGACCAGACGCCACGAAGGCACAGGGCTCGGGCTCGCCATCACCTCGCGGCTGGTCGAGTTGATGGGCGGCGAGATCGGTGTCGAGAGCGCCGAAGGCAAGGGCTCGACCTTCTGGTTCACCGTGACATTGCCCAGGGCCGAGGAACAGACCGGACGGCGGATCATGCCGGTCGACGTGACCGGCTCACGGGTGCTGATCGTCGACGACAATGCCGTCAACCGATCGATCCTGAGCGAGCAGATGGCGTCATGGACCTTCGATTCCTGCGCCGCCGAAAGCGGACCCGAAGGGCTCAAGGTGCTGGTCGCCGCGGCTGCCTACGGCGTGCCGGTCGACTGCGTCGTGCTCGATTATCAGATGCCGGGGATGAGCGGCGCCGAAATGGCGCGCGTCGTGCGCAACACCGCAGGGCTGGCCGACACGCCGATCATCATGCTGACCTCGGTCGACCAGTCGCTCGCCAACACCAGCTATCGCGATCTCGGCATCGACGCCCAGCTGATCAAGCCGGCGCGTTCCTCGGTGCTTCTGGAAACGCTGGTCGCCACCATCCAGCGGCACCATCACAATATCACGGACGGCCGTGTGCTGCCGGCGGCAAGCAGCGGTTCCGGCGGCGGCAGGAACGAACCGTCGCCGGCAAAGCCGCCGCTCGCTGCATCGGAACGCGCCTTGCTGCAACCGCCGCCGGTTCGTGCCCGCGCCCGGGCCGCCGGGGACGAACGCCGGCTCGACATCCTCGTTGCCGAAGACAATGAGGTGAACCAGATGGTGTTCACCCAGATAATCGGCGAAACCGGCTACAGTTTCGAAATCGTCGGCAACGGCCGCAAGGCGCTCGACGCCTTCGGCCGGCTTACTCCGCGCATGATCCTGATGGACGTCTCGATGCCGGAGATGAACGGGCTCGAGGCCACCGCCGCAATTCGCCGGCTGGAAGAACATACGGGTATGCATATCCCGATCGTCGGCGTCACCGCGCATGCCTTGAAGGGCGACCGTGAGCGCTGCCTGGAAGCCGGCATGGACGACTATCTGCCCAAGCCGATCAGCCCCAGGGCGCTGCTCGAAAAGGTCGAGCGCTGGGTCGGCATATCAGGCGAAGCCCAACGAGACGTTGGATAGCAACCTACGGCGCCGGCCGGGATTCGGCCGCGCCGCAACAGCCAAGGCTATGGTGCGATCGCACCATATCAAAGCTAGCGCCCAGTCAGGACAATGGTCGCAACGAAACCGCTCATTCAGTTACGGGCGGGAGCAAGCGACCGCCGACAAGAAACAGCGTCGAATCTACCCCAACGGACCTGTTTTTGGCGATGGCTCGGCCAAGATTCGCTCTGGCCACGGGCAACGCGCTCCCGTCCGGTTTTTCTTTCTCGGCATCGCGGCCTGCGGTGTGCCGGGACTTGATGCCAGCACGAATTGCGCAAGCGTCTGATTCCAGCGGCAACTTCCATTCCCACCAACCGGCTTAAAGAGTGCGGCCCACAAGACGTCTGTGCGACGTTACCGGGCTGACACGAAACTGTCATGCGACTGTAATAATCGAAGGCTATTGGCCTCAGCGGGCGCCGGTTTGAAGAGGGCGCCAAGAGACCATCTTCCGAACAGGAGCAGGCCACATGAAGAAATTCCTCGTTACGGCATCGGCCGTGGCGGTAGCGTTCGCCGCATCGTCCGGTGTCGCCGCTGCGCGTGACCAGATCCAGGTCGCCGGTTCGTCGACCGTGCTGCCTTACGCCAAGATCGTCGCCGAGCAGTTCGGCGAAACCTTCACCAACTTCAAGACCCCGGTGGTCGAGTCCGGCGGCAGCGGCGCCGGCATCAAGGAGTTCTGCAAGGGCGTCGGCGAAGACACGATCGACATCGCCAACTCCTCGCGCCCGATCAAGAAGGACGAGCTGAAGTCCTGCGCCGACGCCGGCGTCAAGGACGTCCAGGAAGTCCGCATCGGCTATGACGGCATCGTCTTTGCCACCGACATCAAGGGTCCGGACTGGGCGCTGGTTCCCGCCGACATCTACAAGGCGCTCGCCGCCAAGCTGGTGGTCGACGGCAAGCTGGTCGACAACCCGAACACCAAGTGGAACCAGGTCAATCCGAAGCTGCCCGACTGGGATATCGCCGCCTATATCCCGGGTGAGAAGCACGGCACCCGTGAAGTGTTCGAGACCAAGCTGCTCGACGCCGGCTGCGACAAGGCCGCTTTGAAGGCTGCCGGCATCGCCGACGACAAGGAAATCGGCAAGACCTGCATCGCCATCCGCAAAGACGGCAAGGCTGTCGACATTGACGGCGACTACACCGAGACGCTGGCCCGCATCGACTCCAACAAGACCGGCGTTGGCGTGTTCGGCCTCGCCTTCTACGAGAACAATGCCGATAAGCTGAAGGTCGCTACCGTGGAAGGCATCGTGCCTTCGACGCAGACCATCGCCGATGGCACGTACCCCGTGTCCCGGCCGTTGTTCTTCTACGTCAAGAAGGCGCATCTGGGCGTCGTTCCCGGCCTCAAGGAATATGTCGAGTTCTTCCTTGATGACCAGATGATCGGCCCGGAAAGCCCGCTCGCCCAGTACGGCCTGGTTTCCGCTCCCGACGCCGAACGTCAGGGCCAGCGCGACGCCTTCGCCGCTGGAAAGACAATGTAATCAACGGACGGATCAGGGCGCGGATGAACTCCGCGCCCTGACTTCGCCGCTTGCCGCAACGGCTGCGGCGATCTGAATTTTCCCTGGGGTGGGTTATGTCGTCCTTGCTCGTACTCGCCATAGTCATCGCCATAGGCGTGGTCGCTTTTGTGGTCGGCCGCCAGCGCGCCGCGGCGCAGGATACCGGCAAGGTCAAGCCGCATTCGCGCGCGCATTATCATGGCTGGTGGGCCTTTCTGCTCGCGGTCCTGCCTGCCGTCCTTTTGCTCGCCGTCTGGGATATCGGCTCTTCCTTCTATCTCGACCGGCATATCCATGCCGCTTTGCCCGAGCGCACCGCCGACACAAAGGTCGCCAGCGAAGCGCTCGACGCCAGCCTGGTGAAGAGCCTGGCCAAGGGCTTGCGCCGGCTCGATGGCGATACCGCACTTCCCGCTACTTTCGCCGAATTGCAGCCGCTGCTCGCCGCCAAGGGCGTGGCACTGGCCAGCGACACACAGGACTACATGATCCCGATCGCGGTCGAGGCGAACCAGGTCCAGGACCGGCTCGGCCTGTTCGGCGCCGTGCTGACCTTCGCGCTGTCGGTCGCCGGCGCCTTCTATGCGCTGAGGCAGATCGCGCCGCGCGCCAGGGCGCGCAACAATGTCGAGAAGCTGATGCTGTGGGGGCTGCTTGCGGCCTCGACCATCGCCATCCTGACCACGGTCGGCATCGTGCTGTCGATGCTGTTCCAGACGATCACCTTCTTCGAAAGCGTATCACCGATGAGCTTCTTCTTCGGCACGGTGTGGGATCCGCGTTTCGCCGCCGCCGGTTCCGGCGGCAGCCAGGGTCAGTTCGGCCTGATCCCGCTACTCGCCGGCACGCTCTACATCGCCGCCGTCGCGCTTCTGGTCGCAGTGCCGGTCGGGCTGATGTCGGCGGTCTACATGTCCGAATACGCCTCGCGCAGCGTCCGGTCGGTGGTCAAGCCCGCGCTTGAACTGCTGGCCGGCATCCCGACCATCGTCTACGGCATCTTCGCCGTGGTCACGCTCGGACCGTTCTTGCGCGACCTGTCGGCGGCACTCACCGGCGGCTCGCCCTTCATCCAGGGCCAGAGCATCTTCACCGCCGGCCTGGTGATGGGCGTCATGCTGATCCCGGTCGTGTCCTCTTTGTCCGACGACATCATCACCGCGGTGCCGCGCGCAATGCGTGACGGCTCGCTCGGCCTCGGCGCCACGCGCTCCGAGACGATCAAGCGGGTGATCCTGCCGGCGGCACTGCCCGGCATCGTCGGCGCCATCCTGTTGACGGCGTCGCGCGCCATCGGCGAGACGATGATCGTCGTGCTGGCGGCGGGCGTCGCCGCCAATCTGACGGCCAATCCGTTCGAGGCGATGACGACCATCACCGTCAAGATCGTCAACCAGCTGACCGGCGATCTCGAGTTCAACTCGCCGCAGACGCTGGTCGCCTTCGCGCTCGGCCTGACGCTGTTCGCGCTGACGCTGGTGATGAACATCGTCGCCCTCTACATTGTGCGCAAGTACCGGGAGCAGTACGAATGACCGACATCCCCCTGGACACGATGGCGGGTGCCGTCGCGCGTCCGCGCCGCGACATCGGGCTGAAGGCGCGCTATGCCGCCGAACGCCGGTTCCGCATCTATGGCGTGATTGCGATCTCGGTGGGCCTGGCGTTCCTGGCCATCATGTTGATCACCATCGTCTCGAAAGGCTACACCGCCTTCTGGCAGACGACGGTGACGCTTCCGATCACCTTCGATGAGAAGGTCATCGACCCCTCGAACAAGCGTGCCACAGACCCGAATGTGCTGATCAAGGCGAACTATCCCAAGCTCGCCGAAAACGCGCTGGTGGCCAAGCTCGGCATCGATCCGGCCAACAAGCCGATGATGCTGAAGCTCAAGGGCTTCCTGTCGGAAGGCGCCCGCGTCCAGCTGCGCGACATCGTCTCCGCCGATCCGTCGGTGATCGGCACGACGCGTGACGTCGACATCCTGGCCGCCGCCAATCTCGACTCGGCCTTCAAGGGCCAGATCGACCTCGGCGTCGATGAAGCGCGCCGCAAGGTGTCCAACCAGCAGATCGACTGGATGAACAAGCTCAAAGCCGAAGGCGCGATGGCCGAGCATTTCAACACCGGCCTGTTCAGCTATGGCGCCTCCAGCCGGCCCGAGACGTCGGGCATGGGCGTGGCCATCATCGGTTCGTTCTACATGATGGTGATCGTGCTGTTGCTGGCGCTGCCGATCGGCGTCGCCGCCTCCATCTATCTGGAGGAGTTCGCCAAGAAGAACCGCTTTACGGACCTGATCGAAGTCAACATCAACAATCTCGCGGCGGTGCCGTCGATCGTCTTCGGTCTGCTTGGCCTTGCCGTGTTCATCAACTTCCTCGGCATGCCGCGCTCGGCTTCCTTCGTCGGCGGCCTGGTGCTGACCTTGATGACATTGCCGACCATAATCATCGCCACGCGCGCCGCCCTTGCCGCGGTGCCGCCGTCGATCCGCTCGGCGGCCCTAGGTCTCGGCGCCTCCAAGATGCAGATGGTGTTCCATCACATCCTGCCGCTTGCCGCCCCAGGCATCCTTACCGGCACCATCATCGGCCTGGCGCGTGCGCTCGGCGAGACAGCACCGCTGCTCTTGATCGGCATGGTCGCTTTCGTCGCCGATTATCCGACGACGCCTTTCGATCCGGCGACCGCGCTGCCGGTTCAGATCTATATGTGGGCAAACGAGGCTGAGCGCGCTTTTGTCGAGCGCATGTCCGGCGCCATCATCATCCTGCTCGTCTTCCTCATGGCCATGAACATCACCGCGATCGTGCTCCGGCGCCGGTTCGAGCGGCGCTGGTAGAAAAAAGGCAATTTGGTATGAACATCATGACCGAACAGTCCCTTGAGAATGCAGTGGGCGACAAAATGAACGCCAAGTCGAACGAAGTGATCAAGATGCGCGGCGACAAGGTCGGCGTGTTCTATGGCGAGAAGCAGGCGTTGTTCGACGTCAATCTCGACGTCCGCCAGAACCAGGTGACGGCGCTGATCGGCCCCTCCGGCTGCGGCAAGTCGACCTTCTTGCGCTGCCTCAACCGCATGAACGACACCATCGATTCGGCGCGGGTGACCGGCAAGATCACGCTCGATGAAGACGACATCTACGACAAGAACATCGATGTCGTCGAACTGCGCGCACGCGTCGGCATGGTGTTCCAGAAACCCAACCCGTTCCCGAAGTCCATCTACGAGAACGTCGCCTACGGCCCGCGCATCCATGGGCTGGCCAAGCGCAAGTCCGACATGGACCAGATCGTCGAGCAGAGCCTGAAGAAGGCGGCGATCTGGAACGAGGTCAAGGACCGCCTGCAGGAGCCCGGCACCGGCCTGTCCGGCGGCCAGCAGCAGCGCCTGTGCATCGCGCGCGCCATCGCCGTGTCGCCGGAGGTGATCCTGATGGACGAGCCCTGCTCGGCGCTCGATCCGATCGCCACCGCCCGTGTCGAGGAGCTGATAGACGAGCTGCGCCAGAACTACACGATCGTCATCGTCACCCATTCGATGCAGCAGGCGGCGCGCGTGTCGCAGCGCACGGCGATGTTCCATCTCGGCTATCTCGTCGAGGAGGGCGCCACCGACAAGATGTTCACCAACCCCGACGACAAGCGCACCCAGGACTACATTACCGGCCGCTTCGGCTGAGCCGTCCGGCGGGTGAATTTTCAGGCACGAGGACCAAGATCATGGGTGAACATACCGTCGCCTCCTTCGATGAAGAGCTCGGGCAGATCAGCAAGCTGATCCGCGACATGGGCGATCTGGCAGGCTCGATGGTCAGCGGCTCGACCAGGGCGCTGCTCAATTCGGACAATGCGCTGGCACAGCGTGTCGTTTCCGACGACGCCATCATGGATGCGCGCCAGCGCGAACTGGACGACCGCGCCATCACGCTGATCGCCAAGCGTCAGCCGATGGCCAACGATCTGCGTGCCGTGGTCGGCTCGATCCGCATGGCGGGCGACCTCGAGCGCATCGGCGACCTCGCCAAGAACATCGCCAAACGCGTCGGCACCGTGGGCTTGAGCGTCACGCCGCGCGACCTCTCGCACTCCATCGACGCCATGGCGCAGCTGGTGCTGATCCAGGTGCAAGGCGTCGTCGAGGAATATGCCGCCACCGATGCGGCAGCGCTTGCAAAACTCAGGAATGACGACGAGCGCATCGACGTCAAATACACGTCCGTGTTTCGTGAGCTCTTGACCTACATGATGGAAGACCCTCGCAACATCACCGCCTGCACGCATCTCTTGTTCTGCGCCAAGAATCTTGAGCGCATCGGCGATCATGTCACCAACATCGCCGAAAATGCGTATTATGTGCTGACCGGCCAGCAACTGCCCGCCAATCGTCCGAAGCAGGACGAGACGGCGATGGCCATGCCGGCCTGATGAGGGTGAACTGCCGATGATCGCGCCACGCATCATGGTCGTGGAGGACGAGGAGCCGCTAGGCGTGCTCCTCCGCTACAACCTCGAATCCGAAGGCTATCACGTCGAGGTGGTGACACGCGGCGACGAGGCCGAGATCCGCCTGCAGGAAAACGTGCCCGATCTCCTGGTGCTCGACTGGATGGTGCCCGCTGTTTCCGGCATCGAGCTCTGCCGGCGCCTTAGAGTGCGGCCCGAAACCGAGCGGCTGCCGATCATCATGCTGACCGCGCGCGGTGAGGAAAGCGATCGCGTGCGCGGCCTGTCCACCGGCGCCGACGACTATCTGGTCAAGCCATTCTCGACGCCGGAGTTCATGGCGCGCGTGAGGGCGCTGCTGCGCCGGGCCAAGCCGGAAGTGCTGTCCAGCGTGCTCAAGGTCGGCGACATCGTGCTCGACCGCGAGTCGCACCGTGTCTACCGCAAGAAGAGCGAGATCAGGCTCGGACCGACCGAGTTCCGGCTGCTCGAATTCATGATGCGCCATCCCGGCCGCGTGTTCTCGCGCAGCCAACTGCTCGACAATGTCTGGGGCGAGACGATCTATATCGACGAGCGAACCGTCGACGTCCATGTCGGGCGCTTACGCAAAGCGGTCAACAACGGCCGCATGCCGGATGTCATCCGTACCATTCGCGGCGCCGGCTACGCGATCAGGGAAGACTAGGATGCTGCGCGTCGCGCCGTTGCCGGCCATTCAGGCGACATGCTTGCCGGATTTGGCCTGAATGCCCGGCGCGAAAATCTCCTGATCGACGAAGCCGAGCGCGCGCATGGCACAGCCTTCGCGGATCAGCGGCAGCTCGTTGGGCTCGGTGTCGAAGGAGATCGATTTCGAGTGCTGGCCGCCGGCGGTCTGGGCGATCGCTTCGCGCAATGCCGGTTCGATCAAGTCGAAGGCGGCGGCGCTGACGCCTACCATGGCGACGGGTGCCGGATCGATCAGCGCAAACAGGCTGCCGAGGCCGAAGCCGAGCGCCTCGCCGGCCTTGCGATAGGCTTCGCGCTCCGGGCCGTCGGTTTCGCGGGCGCGCGCGGCGAGTGCGCGCATATCAGCGTCGCCGATATCGACCGGCTCGGCATCCTCGCCCATCATTTTGGCGCTGCGCCAGATGGCGTAGTTTCCGGCATAGGCCTCGACGCAGCCGCGCCGCCCGCAGCGGCAGAGCGCGCCGCCCGGACGGTGGATCATGTGGCCGAACTCGCCGCCCGAGGAATGGGTGCCGGTGAAAAGTTCGCCTTTCAGCACCAGTCCCATGCCGATGCCGTGCGATAAGAGGATGGCGATAAAATTGTCGCGGTAGCGCTCGGGCTGGCGCCATTGCAGCGCCACCGCCATCATATTGCAGTCGTTCTCCATGGTGGCCGGAATGCCGAATTCCGCTTCCAACATGTCGGCGAAGGCAATGTCGGTCAGTGGCGTGATTGGCGACCACAGCATGGCCCGCGCCTGCGAATCGGTGATGCCCTGGATGCCCATGGCAATGCGGGCGATGCTCTGGACGTCCAGGTCCGGGTCCTCGAGACGCCGCCGGACGATTGCTACGCATTCGCCGATCAGTTCGTCGCGCGGCATGGTCAGCGTGTCGAGCCGGCGCTGTTCTTCCGCGACCACCTGGCCGGCATAGTCGATGACGGTGACGGAGAGGAAGTTCAGCGACAGCACCACGGTCATCACCGCCGCCGCTTCCGGATTGAGGCCAAGGCCGACCTGCGGCCGGCCGCGTTTCAGCGAGCCGGTCTCGCCAGGCTTGCCTTCAATCAGGATGCCTTCTTGAATCAGATCAGACGAGATTGCCGATATGGTCGAATGGCTGAGGCCGGTGGTCGCCGCAATCTCGGTCCGCGACGGCTGGCCGGCCCGGCGCACGGCCGAAATCACCATCGCGCGGTTGCGACGGCGCAGATCGTCGTGGCGGATTCCAACCGACATTTGTTTCCTCCCGGCCTCCTCGCGCCTCATGATAGTGAAGGCGTTCGACGGCACCAGCCAAATATTGGCAGACGCCGGCAGCCCTGTCATTGTTTATTGCGGAGCTCGAAAAAATTCGGCAAGGCCATCAGAAACCATGTTGACAGCGCTTTATCATTGAACCAGTGTTTTTTCGAGGCTCGAAAAAATGGAGCCTCTGTGTGCAGGCCTT
The DNA here is from genome assembly GCF_057786115.1 of Mesorhizobium sp. P170090. Lineage (NCBI taxonomy): Bacteria > Pseudomonadati > Pseudomonadota > Alphaproteobacteria > Hyphomicrobiales > Phyllobacteriaceae > Mesorhizobium > Mesorhizobium sp. P170090. The sequence continues at coordinate 193,802 of NZ_JBYNWH010000001.1, read as the reverse complement.
CGGGCCAGTTTTGTCGCGCCGCGCGCGGCGCAGGGAGGGTTTATCATGAACAGATTTGCAGCCGCCATGCTGGCGGGCGCCGCCATGTCGCTGACGCTGGTCTCGGTCGCGCAGGCGAAGGACAAGGTCATCGGCGTCTCCTGGTCGAACTTCCAGGAAGAGCGCTGGAAGACGGACGAGGCGGCGATGAAGACGGCGATCGAAGCCGCCGGCGACAAGTACATTTCCGCCGACGCGCAGTCCAATCCCGGCAAGCAGCTGACCGACGTCGAAAGCCTGATCTCGCAAGGCGCCAACGCGCTGATCGTCCTGGCGCAGGACGCGTCGGCCATCGGCCCGGCGGTGCAGAAGGCGCTGGACGAAGGCATTCCGGTCGTCGGCTATGACCGCCTGATCGAGAACAAGGACGTCTTCTACCTGACCTTCGACAACAAAGAAGTCGGCCGCATGCAGGCCCGCGAAGTGTTCAAGGCGAAGCCCGAGGGCAACTATGTCTTTATCAAGGGCTCTGGCTCGGATCCGAATGCCGATTTCCTGTTCTCGGGCTCGATGGAAGTGCTCAAGGAAGCCATCGACTCGGGCAAGATCAAGAATGTCGGCGAGGCCTATACCGATGGCTGGCTGCCGGCCAATGCCCAGAAGAACATGGAACAGTTCCTGACCGCCAATGACAACAAGGTCGATGCCGTGGTTGCGGCCAATGACGGCACAGCCGGCGGCGTTGTCGCCGCGCTGACGGCGCAGGGCCTTGCCGGAACGGTTCCGGTCTCGGGCCAGGACGGCGACCATGCCGCTCTGAACCGCATCGCGCTCGGCACGCAGACGGTGTCGGTGTGGAAGGACGCGCGCGAACTCGGCAAGAACGCCGCCGAGATCGCCTCGCAGCTTGCCGATGGCAAGAAGACGGGCGACATTGCCGGCGCCAAGGACTTCACCACGCCTGGCGGCAACACCGTCAAGTCGCTGTTCCTGACCCCCGTCGCGATCACCAAGGACAACCTCAACGTCGTCATCGACGCCGGCTGGATCAAGAAGGACGAAGTCTGCACGGGCGTCGCCGCCGGCAGCGTCGCGGCTTGCAACTGATCTCGACGACTTGAAGAAATGAGGCGCCGCGGCTGTCAAGCCGCGGCGTTTTCTCTACGAGAATTGTGTGTTTCCGCCATCGGCGGCAAACTTCTAGGCTGTGGTCCGGCATCCGCGCCAGACGGCAAGCCGCTGGAGGACATCATGACCGACACGACCTCAAATCCGCAGGCCGATACGGCACGAGCGTCTGAACTCGGCGCGGTCGCCCGGTTCCTGAAAGCGACCGAGCTCGACACGCGCATGCTCGGCATGGTCGGCGCGCTGCTGGTCATCTGGGTCGGCATACATATCCTGTCGGGTGGGCTTTTCCTGACGCCGCGCAATCTTTGGAACCTGTCGGTGCAGACGTCCTCGGTCGCGATCATGGCGACCGGCATGGTACTGGTCATCGTCATGCGCAACATCGACCTTTCGGTGGGCTCCGCCGAAGGCGTGATCGGCATGATCATGGGCGTGGCACAGGCCGAATTCCTGATTCGCATCATCGGCTTCCAGCTTGGAAACCCCTGGCTCTGGATCATCGCGCTTGCCGCCGGCGTGGTGCTTGGTCTGCTGATCGGCGCGTTCCAGGGCTTCATCATCGCCTATATGCAGGTTCCGGCCTTCATCGTGACGCTTGGTGGCCTGCTGGTCTGGCGCGGCATGGCATGGCTCATCACCAGCGGGCGCACGGTCGCGCCACTCGACGCCACCTTCCAGCTGATGGGCGGCGGACCACGCGGCTCGATTGGCGCCGCTGCCAGCTGGATCGTCGGCATCGTCGCCGGCGCAGCGGTCGCCTTCGCGCTGCTCAACGGCCGCTCGCAACGCAAGCGCTTCAGCTTTCCACTGCGCCCCGTCTGGGCCGAGACCTTGCTTGGCGTGGTCGCTTGCGCGGCCATCCTCGGCGCCGTGTGGATCGCCAATTCCTATCCATGGCCGATCGGCATCGTGCGCCAGTATGCACAGCAGAACGGCATCACCGTTCCCGAAGGCGGGCTGTTCATCGCGCATGGCATCGCCATACCGGTGCTGATGGCGGTGATTGTCGGCATCATCATGACGTTCATCACCAAGCGCACGCGTTTCGGCCGCTATGTCTTCGCCATCGGGGGCAATCCGGAGGCAGCGGAACTCGCCGGCATCAACACGCGCTGGGTGACCATGAAGGTGTTCATGATCATGGGTGTGCTGGCTGCAATCAGCGCGGCGATCTCGTCGGCCCGTCTCAATGCGTCAACCAATGCGCTGGGCACACTGGACGAGCTTTTGGTGATCGCGGCCGCTGTCATCGGCGGCACGTCGCTCGCGGGCGGCGCCGGAACGGTGATGGGCGCCATGCTCGGCGCGCTTCTGATGCAGTCGCTGCAATCCGGCATGGTGCTGCTCGGCATCGACTCGCCGCTGCAGAGCATTGTCGTTGGCGCTGTCCTGGTCATCGCCGTCTGGCTCGACACCGTCTACCGCAAGCGCGTCTAGGGAGGAACGATTATGGAAAAAACTGCTCCCACTGGTACGCCACTGATCGACATGCGCAACATCTCGATCGCGTTCGGTGGCATTCGCGCCGTCGACGATGCGTCCATCGATCTTTTCCCGGGCGAAGTGGTGGCGCTGCTTGGCCACAACGGCGCCGGTAAGTCGACGCTGATCAAGATCCTGTCGGGCGCCTACAAGCGCGATGCCGGCCAGATCTTGGTCAACGGCCAGGAGGCCTCGATCTCCACTCCGCGCGACGCCAAGAAATACGGCATCGAAACGATCTACCAGACGCTTGCGCTGGCCGACAATGTCGACGCTGCCGCCAACCTCTTCCTCGGCCGCGAACTGATGACCGCGTGGGGGACACTCGACGATGTCGCCATGGAGGCCGAGGCGCGCAAGGTGATGAGCCGGCTCAATCCGCGCTTCCAGCGGTTCAAGGAGCCGGTAATCAAGCTGTCGGGCGGCCAGCGCCAGTCGGTGGCGATCGCACGCGCCATCCTGTTCAACGCCCGCATCCTGATCATGGACGAACCGACGGCCGCGCTTGGGCCGCAGGAGACGGCGCAGGTCGGCGAACTGGTCAAGCAGATCAAGGCCGACGGCATCGGCATTTTCCTGATCAGCCACGACATTCACGACGTGTTCGAGCTTGCCGACCGAGTCTGCGTAATGAAGAACGGCCAGGTCGTCGGCACCGCGCGCACCACCGATGTGACCCAGGACGAAGTGCTCGGCATGATCATCCTGGGAAAGTGCCCGCCCGGCGCCATTCCCGGTCCGGGTGCGCTGAAGATCGCGGCCTGAGACCACGCTATCGTCAGCTGTCGTATTCACTGATGCTCGAGATCGATAAGCCGGCTAAATATGCATGATATGCCAGCTGTCATTATGGCTTGGCCGCGCCATTGTCTTGCCGCGGCGACTTGCCCATAAAGGTCCCGAACCGTCCATGGGCCTGCGTTGAAGAAGTTTTTCCCGATCCTTGCCTTCATTGCCGTTGCACTGATCAGCCTGACGATGGCGGGCTTCGCCTATTTCGCGACCCAGGAAGCGGCGCGCATCAAGTTCGAGGCGACGGCCGACGACGCGCTCAACCGCATCGAAAGCCGTATCGATCTGCATCTGTCACTGCTGCGCTCGACGCAGGCGCTGTTCGACGCCCGCAATGGCGAGATTTCAGGTAGCGAATTCAAGGCCTTCTTCAGCGCCCTCGATGTCGATAACAATTTCGCCGGCCTGCGCGGCATCGGCTATCTCAGGCTGGCCAAGACCGGTGACGAAGCGGCGGTCGAGCGCGACATGTTGCGCGACCGCGGCGCCGCCCACACGGTCTATCCGGACACGACACAGCCATGGCGCACGCCCGTCGTGCTGTTCGAGCCGCTCGACCCTGCCAACGAATCCACCATCGGCTACGACATGTTCACCGAGCCGGTGCGGCGCGAGGCGATCGAAAAGGCGATGGCCGATGACGCACAGCACGCAAGCGGTCTGGTCCAGCTCGGCCAGGACACTGGCGCGGCGCAGACCTTTACCGGTTTCCTGGTCTTCGTCAGGCTCAATGTCGAAACCGCGCCGGATGGTATCAATGCGTCCAGATCATCGACATCAGGCCTTCTCTACGCGGCCTTCCGCGCCCGCGACCTGTTCCAGACCGCGCTCAGCCGCACGCCTTTGCTGCCGGTCAACACCGCGATCTATGACGGCACGGCCGACGCCGACAATCTTCTGTTCCAGTCGGAGACGCCGCCGGTTGCGAGCTTTGGCGACAGGCTGTTGGTGACGCGCAAGATCATCGTCGCCGGTCGGCCCTGGACGGTGCTGTTTCGGCCGACAAGTGCATTTTCGCAACCGTCCTCGCGCGCCATTCCGGTCATGCTCGGGCTGTTCGGCCTGCTTCTGGCCGGCGCCATAGCGTTGGTGGCCCGCTACCAGGAGCGCGCCTACGACGCCAAGTCGCTGCTGCATGAAACGACGGAAAAAAGCCTGCTCGAAAAGGATTTGATGCTGCAGGAGATGAAGCATCGAATCAAGAATTCGATCACGCGGGTGCTGGCGATTGCGCGCCAGACGGCGGCGCAAGCAACCGACGTGCAGGAGTTCTCAACTTCCTTCTCGGCCCGCCTGCAGGCAATGGCGGCTTCCCAGGACATGCTGACGCGTTCGCGCTGGCAGAAGGCCGATCTTGGCGACCTGCTGCGCATCGAGCTCGGCCAGGTATTCGGCAAGGAGCTTCCGGAAGGGATATTGTCAGGGCCTCAGGTGCTGCTCGACGAGAGGACGACGCAGGCGCTTGGCCTGACCTTTCACGAACTGGCGACGAATGCGCTGAAATATGGCGAGGCCGGCAATTCCGTGGGTGCGCTGAAGGTCGACTGGTCGTTCGAGGGGCGCGGGTCCGAGCGGATGCTGGTTCTGAACTGGCGCGAGGCCGGGCAGAAGGAACTCGAAGCGCCGGCGAAGACCGGCTTCGGCACCAAGCTGATCGACCTCAATGTCACGCGCGAGTTGCGCGGCACGATTGCCCGAGATTTTCGCGCCGATGGGCTTACGGTGGAAATCAGGATCCCGCAGCCTGATGCAGTCAAACAAACGGAGACCGGCTGACCGGTCTCCGTCGCGATTGTCTGACGCTTTTGAAGCGGATCAGCAGCGAGCGGTGTAGAGCCGGCCGCGATTGTCGCGATACTGGCAATAGCCGTTGCGCAGGTTGCGCACCAGCAGGCCGGAACCGGCGCCAACGGCTGCGCCGATCAGCGCACCCTTGCCGCCGCCGATCAGTCCGCCGGCCAAAGCACCGACACCGGCGCCGACACCGACATCCTGCTCGGTCGTGCTGCAGCCGCTGACGGCGACCACCGCAACCATGGCAATAATCAATTTCCGCATAGAATCTCTCCTCACTTTTGTCCTCACTTTAGTAAGCTCCAGCCGCTATTTAGCACGAAACAGCAGCCTTTGCCCGCTCGATCTTATTGTTGGCTAAGAGAGTCTTTTTCGCGGCGCGTGGCGTTCGACGCGACCACGACACTGGAAATCTGCAAAGACGCGTCGAGGGAACCGTCCGGGCGCACGTTCCAGACAATCTGGTCGTAATCATCCTCCAGCGCGGGGTCGACCGTAAGACATTTGGCAACGACGTGCTCGGCCTGATCCTGCACGTCGCCGGCAGCGAATGGACGTTCTGCCGTGCATGCTTCGGCGGTTTCGAAAACGCTGACCGGCACCGGCAGTTCACGGCATTCGGTCATGTTGTTCGAACAGCCAATTACCAAAAGCAAAGCGGCGATGTGTTCCACGGCGACACGTCCTCTCGCCATAAGAACGGTCCACAGCCGTCAAAGTTCCTGTGCCGCAAAGAGTGCTAATAGTTGGTTGGCTACGAACTGGACAGCTTCTGAGCCGGGCTGCTTGAGAGCGGCGTGAACCTGAGCATCTGGCTCAGGCCAATTGCGACGCCACGATCAGCACAACAGCGGCGACGAGCGCGACAGCGGCGAAGCGAAGCAAGGGATGCCAGGCGTGCTGCAAAGGCGAGGCTGAAGCATCAGGATCCTGAAAGCCGCTCATCGAGACCCGGGCGGCCTGCTCCAGCCTGTTCATATCGGCAACCGTCATGATCATTCCTCCCATACTCGCGTTGCAGGCTGCGGCCGAAACATCAGTTGAATCGGTCAAGATCCAGCAATCTCTGGGAACCACAGCATCGGATTTTATGGTGAACAGCCGGTTAAGGAATCCCGCCGCTCATTCGGTTTCGAAATTGCCGTGCGGAACGACGAGGCGATATTCGAGGCGGTCACTGGTGATCTCCAGCGTCGCCGTGCCGTTCAGCGATGCCGGCACGACACGTTCGAGGGCAACGCTGCCGAAGCGTTTCTCGGTGCGCCTGTTATCATTGGCGACAATGGCCTCGACCCAGGTCAGCGACAAAGCCGGCTTGTCTGCGGCCTCTGCGACGTTCGACAGATCTGCGGTTACCTCGACAAAGCCGTCGGGCCGCGCCAGGGCGCCGTAGCTGAATGAATTGACGGCGAGTTCGTGCATAGCCAGGCCGATATGAATGGCCGCGTTGGGATTGAGGTAGGGGTTGACGCCATTAAAGCGCAGGCTCTGCGCGGGATCGGCGCCGTAGCGGACGACCTGGCCGCGGATAAGCTCGCGAAGTGCTGCACCCCGCCAGTTCGACGACGTCACCAGATCCTGCGAGGAAGCCAGTGACTGCAGGCGGCCGCGAAAGCGCTTCAGGAAATCGTCGGGTGTCTCGGAATAGCGGCCGGTCTGGGTGGCAATACTCTGGATGATGGCCAACAGGTTCTTGGAGCGGTGGCTGACTTCGCGCAACAGCGTCTTCAGCGTCTGTTCGCGGCGTTTCTGCTCGGTGGTTTCCACCATCGTGGTGACGACGCCCTGCACGTCGCCGCGATGGCCCCGATCGGCATCGACCCATACCTGGAACCAGCGCATGCCATCACCGGCGGCAACACTCAGTTCAAGGCGTTCCGGATTGCCGGAAGCGATCACATTGCTTTTGGCGGCGGCGATTTGCTCAGCTTGCGCCGGTGGCAACGCGCCGTTGCTGTCGGCTGTGTCGGAAACCCACGGCGCACGCATGTTGCGGGCCCATACAGTCTTCAATTCACGATCCTGATAGAGGACGGAAATGCCGGCATTGTGCAGAGCGTGAAGCAAGGCCCGGCCAAGCTGCATTCCGCTTTCAGCCGGGTGCAGTGCGATCACCTCGTCGCCCTGTCCGCTCTCGCCTCCGCCAATGGAACGCATCAATCACCTGTCCACCTGATCAGGACCGAACGATTCACTTGGACTCAGTTCCTGAGTAGGTCCCCAGAAAAGGTCCGCCGGACGATGTCCCGTTGGAGGACATCGCCCGGCGGTGGCTGGAAACCGTTTGAGGGGTGCGGCTTCCAGTGTTCGCCCGCTCCTACGATGCCCGTCTGAACAGGCCGGCCAGAAGCGAGATGACGAGGAAGGCGAGAAAGATGAAGAACAATATTTGCGCGATACCGGCCGAGGTACCGGCGATGCCGCCGAAACCAAGCGCGCCGGCGATGATCGCCACGACGAGAAATACGAGCGCCCAGTAGAGCATGATCTGTCTCCTTCCGATACTGAATCAAGAACGTGAGTGATTGCTGTTTGTTCCACCATTTGCCGAAAAAGAAGGTCTTTGGAAGAGGCCCGGTGCGAATTGATTCACGCGCGTGCGCCCCATACGGAGCGACGGGCAGCCGCCGATCGCCGGGCTAGGCGATCGCCAGTGCCGGCAACGCTGCGAGGCGGCGAAAAGTTGGAGATTGAAGGCCCTACTTCACGCGGCGGCCTTGGCCTGCCGGTCGAAGAACAGCGCTTGGCTGATCAGCGCCTTGACCATGTCGGGATTGAACGGCTTGGTGACGAGGAAGGCCGGTTCAGGCCGCTCGCCGGTCAGCAGACGTTCGGGGAAGGCGGTGATGAAGATTACCGGCACCGAAGTCGACGACAGGATTTCGTTGACCGCATCGATACCCGAGCTGCCATCGGCAAGCTGAATGTCGGCCAGCACCATCTTCGGCCTTGTCTTGCCGAACATCGCCACCGCCTCGGTATGGGTGCGCGCGGTTCCGACCACGTGGTGGCCGAGGCTCTCGACCATTTCCTCGATGTCCATGGCGATCAGCGGCTCGTCCTCGATGATCAGCACATCGGTCGCCACCTGGCGAGAGATCTCGTTGCTCGCCTGGGCAAGCAGTTCGGAGAATTCCTTGGCGTCGACATCGAGAATTTCAGCTGCCTCGTCTTCACCGAAGCCTTCGACCGCGACCAGCAGGAAAGCCTGGCGTGGCCGTGGCGCAATGGCGTTCAGATTGGCGGCGGCGCGCTGCTCCCATGCCGATTGTGCCTGCTCCTGCGGAACGCGGATGGCAATGGAGGTGAACAGTTTGGCGAATACCTTGTAGAGCGCGATGCGGTCGCTTGACGCTTGCGGGAAGATGTCGACGTCGGCGATGATGGCTTCGAGCATCGCGGCGACCAGCGCATCGCCACTCTCCTGCGATCCGGATACGGCCCGTGAAAAGCGGCGCAGGAACGGCAGGTGCGGAGCGATGGTTGCGGAAAGGCTCATGGTAGACGTCTCCCTCAGATGACGTGATTGCATAGATTGCAGGTCAAGCTGATTGCAAGCCCCAACACCCAAACGCGGGTTTTGCGAAAAAGTTCCGACACTTGTGGAACGAAACTGCACGGGCGACGTTTGTGGTGCGATGGGCAACCAGACGAGGGGGCCGCTTTGCGTTGTGTAATGGGGCGGCTCGGGGCGCTGGATTTAAGGGCGAAATGAAGGACATGAATAAAGAAACGCTGGCTGGCGCCGCTGACAGGCGCCGGGCCAATTCCGGCGACCCGCTCGGGGCGAATTCGGAAATTGGCCGTAAACTCAAACAGTATTATGACGAGCTGGTCTCGGACAATGTGCCGGATCGCTTTGCCCAGTTGCTCAGCCAACTGGAAAAGGCCGAACCCGCACAGAAGAAGGACTGAGGCATGGCAGCTGTCTCACAAGGGTTCAAGACCGACCTGCTCGGCTCGATCCCAAGCCTGCGGGCCTTTGCCGTGTCGCTGACGCAGAATGCCGACAAGGCCGACGATCTGGTGCAGGAGACGCTGGTCAAGGCTTGGGACAAGCATGAGAGCTTTCAGCCCGGCACCAATCTCAAGGCATGGCTGTTCACCATCCTGCGCAACGAGTTCTATTCCCAGATGCGCAAGCGCGGCCGCGAGGTGCAGGACAGCGACGGCATCATGACGGCCAGGCTTGCCGTTCATCCGGCTCAGCACGGCCAGCTTGACCTCAAGGATTTCCGCGGCGCGCTCGAGCAACTCCCCGAGGACCAGCGCGAAGCCATCATCCTCATCGGCGCTTCAGGCTTTTCCTATGAAGAGGCTGCCGAAATCTGCGGCTGTGCGGTCGGAACGATCAAGAGCCGGGTCAGCCGGGCCCGCACGCGGTTGCAGGAGATCCTCAAAATCTCCGGCGAAGACGAATACGGGCCGGACGCGATCTCGTCCCAGGTGACGGGTTCAAACGCTGCCTGACGGCGGAGGCCCCGTTTGCGGGCCTGGGCTCTCTACACATACGCATCGAAGATATCTCAGACTGGCGCGCGGCCGCAGGCCGCCGCCAGAGCCTCGACGAGATCGGTCCCCGAATAGGGCTTGGTGACCAGGCGGATGCCGGGAAAAGACCCTTTGATCTCATCGGGGTCCGAATAGCCGGAGGCAAAGACAAACGGCAGGCCCGATTGGCGCAACCGCGCGGCAAAATCGAGTGTGGACGTTCCGCCCAGCATGAGGTCCACGATAGCGGCGTCGAACTCGCCAACGACCTTCTGCTCATCGATCTCGGCCAGAGCGCGGGCAATCACTACGTCGTTCGCGCCATGGTCGCGGCAAAGCTGCTCGACATCCATGGCGATCAGGAATTCATCCTCCAAGACAAGAATTCGCAATCCCTCAAGCAATGGCGGCACTTGGCAATCTCTCCTCAATTCTTGCAGCATCGGGTACAGTGACTCCAGTCAACCGCATCGCGGACCTTGGGGGATCGGTCAGGCCTTAATCCGAAAAGTTCGCCCACCGGCTCTACTCCACAAGCGGGCTTCGAATTCGCCTCAGTGGAGTGTAGCGAGTCATGATCGCTATTTGCCATCCTGTCATTTAAAAAAGACATGCCATCGGCAGCGGAACCGCGGCCTTGCAAAAGCGTAGCACTCAGTCTCTGGCAAGAGACGTTCGAAAGAGGGATCGAAATGTCTGGCCAGAATGGTCGTTCGTTTTCCAGCCGTCAGTACCCATGCGAGATCTGCCCGCTTCGGCCATTGCCGGTGTTCCGGGAATTCGAGAAGCAGGAGCTTGCCTATGTCAGCATGTTCAAGAAGGGCGAACTGGCCGTCGACAAGGGCGCCACAGTGCTGGTCGAAGGCAGCCAAAGTGCTCATCTCTACACCGTGCTTTCGGGCTGGGCCTTCCGCTACAAACTATTGTCGGACGGCAGGCGCCAGATCCTGAACTACTCCATGCCCGGCGATCTTATCGGGCTGCAGGGCAGCCTGATGGGCGAAATGCAGCACTCGGTCGAGGCGCTGTCGCCCATGCTGTTGTGCGTCTTCGAGCGTGAAAACCTGCACGAGCTCTACCGCAACCATCCGGGCCTTGCCTACGACATTACCTGGCTGGCGTCGCGCGAGGAGCGCATGCTGGACGAGAACCTGCTCAGCGTCGGCCGGCGTACGGCGGTCGAGCGCACCGCCTATCTCATTGCCTTCATCGCCAGCCGCGCGGCGGCAGTCGGGCTCAACGGCAAGGCGCCGGTGCAAATCCCGATTACCCAGCAGCATGTCGCCGATACGCTCGGCCTGTCGCTGGTCCACACCAACAAGACGATCCGCAAGCTCATCGATCGCAAGCTGATCGCCTGGCGCGACGGCGGTTGCGAAGTGATCGACGGGGAGGGGCTGAAGGATCTCGCGCGCTGGGAGGGCCTAAGCGAAGGTCGTCGGCCGCTGATCTGACAGGCAGGCCTCCATCTGGGGCTGGACTCGCACTTGCAAACACCCTTTCATGGATACGGTCTCCGATTTCGGAACCATGACGTGTGTCGGGCGTTTGAAGCCAAGCAAACGCAAGGAGTTTAGAATGGCAACTGCCGCAGGAAAAACCGCCAACGAAAGTCAGACGAACGCCGACCTGGAAGCCGACATTCGGCAGTTGAAGGCGGATATCGAAAAGTTGACCAAGCAATTGGCCAAGACCGGCGAACATGGTTACGGCACGGCGCGGCGCGCTGCTGCCGAAGGCGTCGACCAGTTGCGCGCCCAGGGTGAAGCCGTCTTCGACAGCCTGCGTGGCAACGCCAAGGATCTTGAGGCCCAGATCACGGCCAATGTGCGCGAGAAGCCGGTCACTTCACTGGCGATCGCGGCCGGCGTCGGCTTCCTGTTTGCGCTTCTTGCCCGGCGCTAGTTTCGACAGAGATGGGCATGCTGGCACCGCTTATCTCGGCCTTGGCCTCGGGTGAAGCCATTGCCGCCATGCGCCGCGCGCGCACGGCGGCAATCGTCTACGGGCTCGCCGCCGTGGCTGCCCTGTGCGGCCTCGGGTTTCTCCTGGGGGCGGCCTACATCTGGGCGGCTGACCGTTATGGCTCGATGGCCGCCTGTCTTGGCTTCGCCGCTGGTTTCCTGGTACTGGCCGGGCTTATCGTGCTCATTCATCAACTTGCGGCTGGAACGCGTGCACGCCGACGTGCGCGAAGGCGCAATGCCGACCTGAAGGCGCTCGGTATCACCGCGGCGCTTGCCGTGCTGCCGGCCTTGCTCAAGGGGAAAGGCGGGAAGGGCGTCATTCTCGGCCCGATGATCGCGCTCGCGGCCTATGCCATCTACCGCGAGAACGTCAAACCGGATCCGGGCGATCCAGACAGCGAAGCCGACTAAAGCGCGTCGCGCTGATACGCTGTTCCCGGGAAAACCGCTTCGCACTTCTGAAATTGCTTTAAGCCGGCAGATCTTCAAGCGGCATCGATATTTCGGCGAACACGCCTTCGCTGCGGAATTCGTGGGTCACCTCGCTCGATAAAACCTTGGCAAGGCTGCGGCGGATCAGGATAGAGCCGAAGCCCTGGCGTTCCGGCGGGTCGACTTTCGGCCCGCCGCTTTCGCTCCAGGTCAGCACAAGGCGGCGCGCGCCTTTCTTGCCCGCCGCCTTCCAGTCGACATCGACCTTCCCCGAGCCAACCGACAGCGATCCGTATTGCAGCGCGTTGCTGGCCAGTTCGTGCATGATCAAACCGAGCCCCACCGCCTGGTCGGGCGAAAGCAGCAGATCCGGACCGGAGATCACGATGCGCGGCCGTTCTGCCGAATCGAACGGCTTGACCTCGATCTGCATCAGTTCGCGAATACCGATGCCGCGCCATTCGCGATCCGACAGCAGGTTATGGGCAGCGCCCAGCGCCTGCAGCCTGGCGCCGAAGGCTTCCAGGAATTCGCTTGGGCGGCGAGCGTGGCGAACGGTCTGCGTCGCCAGCGCCTGCACCGTCGCCAGCGTGTTCTTGACCCGATGGTTGAGCTCGCGCAGCAGCAGCCTTTGCCGGTCCTCGCCGAGCTTGCGTTCCGAGATGTCGTAGTTGACGCCAAAGATAAGCGTCGGCTTGCCTTCGCCGTCGCGCTCGATGACGCGGCCGCGGGTGACTATCCAGCGCGGCGGATCGAAGCCTTTGACCCGGTATTCGCCGAAATAGTCGTCGCTGCCGGTCAGGGCATCGCGAAAGCGCGTCTCGGTCTGGTAGACGTCGCGCGGGTCGATGGCGGCCAAAATGTCGCGCGCCCGCAGCCGGTTCGAACGCGGCAGGTTGAACAGCTCCGACAAACGCACGTCGCATTCGATCATGTCGGTGCGGATATCCCAGGCCCAACTGGCGAGCGAGGCGGCATCGAGCGCTATGGCTCGGCGCTTTTCCTCCTGCGCCAAAGCAGCCGTGGCAATGGCGCCGCTGCGGGTGGCGTCCTTGAGGGTAAACAGGCTGGCGGCGAGGCTGGCCAGCGATTTCAAATGATCGAGCGCGGCAGCGGACGGAAATTCATGCGGCTCACGGTCGAGTACGCACACCGTGCCGACGCGCGCGCCGGCGACCACCATCGGCGCGCCGACATAAAAGCGGACATGGTGTTCGCCGGTGACCAGCGGGTTGCGGGAGAAGCGAGGGTCGATGCTGGCATCCGGCACCACCATGGGCTCGTCGCCGGCGGCAATGGTATGGGCGCAGAACGATATGTCGGTCGCGGTTTCGGTCTCGTTGAAGCCGACACAGGATTTGAACCACTGTCGTTCGGTGTCGAGCAGCGTGACGAGCGCGATCGGCGCCTGCATCACGGCTGCGGCAAGGCCGGTGATGCGATCGAAGTCGGGATCGGAGTCGGTGTCGATCGCGTCAAGCCCGTGCAGTACGGCAAGCCGCTCCGGCGACGCCACGGCGCGGCGGACCTCAACCGGCAAACCAGCCTGCTTCGCCACCTTGCTATCCACCAAGCCCCCTCGCTTGCAGGCCCCACCCGCGGTGGCGCGCACCTTGCGCGGCCGTCGCGCGCCGGAACTTTTGTAGCAAGCAATCGTTACCCCACCATGTTTCGCCGGCGATGGTTTTATCCACCATCCCGGTTGCACGACAGGAACGCCGCCAATGACCAAGATCGCCCCTGAAAACAAAGCCCGTCAGGGGCGCTGGGGTTGGCACGGCCTGCGCATATTGGTCGCCGCGTTGCTCCTGGCTTTCATTGCTTGGGGAGCGGCCGAGATTTATGGCCAAAAGATCGATCCAGATACCCCTGAAAGCCAGGGGCAGCCCACCGGCCAGAGCGCGCCGGCCAACCAGAGCGCGCCAGCCGGCGAGGGGCAGTCGGGCGGCTAGGGTTTTCCGCGTCATTCGTAATCGCATCAGGCGGCCTTCGCCTGGGCGGCTTGCGCCGGAACCAGGACGTTCAGTGCGCCAGGGTGGATCTGGATTGTCGTTTCGCGCTCCAGCTTGACCAGTTCGCCGTCGATGACGGCGCCGAATTTCTTGCTCCCGGTATGGATCTTCACGATTGCCTTGTCGGCCTGATGAGTTTCGACATGATCGCTGTCGCGCCACCTGCCTCGAGCCATGTCGAAGAGCGCCCTGACCAGCTCGCCACGCTGCCGCGCCACGGTGACATAGATGCCGAGCACGCCGCCGGCAGGATTGTCGGCATAAGGCAGATGGCCTTCGCCAAACAGATTGTTGGAAATCCCGATGCCGCTGATGCGGGTCACGATCTCGGCTTCGCCGACCGTCAATGTCACCTTCATGGCGGGAGGATTGTTGATCGTAGTCCAGGCGGCCTTGGCCGAAGCGCGAATCTTTCCCAGGCGCGAGGCGTATTCCATATTGTCGCGCAGCTTCACCATGCTGGCGTGCAGGCCGATCGAGAACTGATGCACGAACGGCCGGCCATTCGCGCTCGCGATATCGACCGCCATGATCTCGCCGTCGGCAAAGGATTTCAGCGCGCCATCGATGGTCTGCGGAATTCCAAGGCCGCGGGCGAACAGGTTCATTGTTCCTGCAGGCAGGACGGCCAGCGCCTTCTTGCCATTCATCAGCCGCCCCGCGGCGGCCGAAATGGTGCCGTCGCCGCCACCGGCCAGCACGACGTCGATGTCGCGCCGCGCGGCGACCTTGTCGAGCGCCGCGACAATCTCCTTGCCGGCGACGATGTCGATCTCGATGGAGTGACCAGCCGCCTCGAGCGTCTGGCGCATCCGGTCGGTTAGCGCTGAAAGATCGGTGGTCCGCAAGGTGCCGCCGTCCCGGTTCAGCACCGCTGCAAATCGCATGCCCCACTCCGTATTCTTTTTAGCGGCCGGAATGCCAGCCGCAGGCTGAAACGGGCAAGCTTGGCAAAGGTTCCATCGGCCGGGCGGGAATGTCAGGCGATTCCGCGGACTTGCCCAGGGTATTTCGATGCTCCCGTTTTTTCGGAACAAGCGCCTTGTCACAACGTTGTGATCCCATTGGAGGCGCCGCCTTCGGTCTCCCGGCAAGTGGTTTGCCGATTGCGGCGCGCACGAGATCACGCAAGAGGAGACTTAATCATGATCCGCACACTGTTCGCGACGACCGCACTCGCAACGCTGATCGCTACCGGTGCGTTTGCGCAGTCAACGACGACCCCGGCGACGACCCCAGCGCCGGCTGAAGCCCCTGCCACCATCGCGCCGGCGCCGCAACAGGCCGACGGCGCGCTGATGACCAATATCATCGGCGAGTCGGTGTACAATGGCACTGGCGACGATGCGCAGAAGATCGGTGACGTCAGCGACGTCGTCCTCGATGAAAACGGCCAGGCGAAATCCGCCATTATCGGCGTTGGCGGCTTCCTCGGCATAGGCAGCAAGAACGTCGCCTTCGACTACGGCAAGTTGCAATGGGTCGAGAGGAATGGTGACCGCTGGCTCGTCGCCGAGACGACGAAAGAAGCGTTGACGGCGCTGCCCGACTTCGACCGTAAGCCCTACGATCCGGCCTCGGCGCCTGCTTCCACGGCGCAGAACGACCCGCAGAAGCCGGTTGATCTCAACGCCGCGCCGTCAGAACCGGCGGTGAAACGCGCTGACGGCAATCTCGCAACCAACATCATCGGCGAGAATGTCTACAATGGCACTGGCGACGATGCCCAGAATATCGGCGACGTCAACGACATCGTGCTGACCAAGGATGGCAAGGCGAAGTCACTGGTGATCGGCGTCGGCGGCTTCCTCGGCATGGGTGAAAAGAACGTCACCTATGATTTCGCCAAGGCGCGGTGGGCCGAAAAGAACGGCGATCGCTGGCTGGTGGCGCAGACGACCAAGGAGGAACTGCAGGCGCAGCCTGATTTCGACCGGAAGCCCTATGATCCGGCGCCCGTGACGACAACCTCCGACGCGACGCAGCCGACTGCTCCGGCTGCCCCGACGGCCGTTGCACCGGCTGACAATGCTCAGCCAGCGGACAAGACCGCGGAAGCTCCGGCCGGGACAAAGGCTACCGATCCGACGCAAACGGCAGCGATCGACAAGTCCACATTGACCGAAATGCCGGTCGGTAACATCAGAGGCGACGACCTGAAGGGCACCACCGTCTATGGCGCCAACGACGCCAAGGTCGGCGAGATCGGCGACGTCGTGCTCACGCCCGACAGCAAGCCGGATGCCGTCATCATCGATGTCGGCGGCTTTCTAGGCATCGGCGCCAAGGAGGTCGCGGTCGGCATGGACAAGCTCAAATTCATGACCGACAAGGACGGCAACAAATATCTCTACACCAACTTCACCAAGGAGCAGCTGCAGGCGCAGGCTGCGTATGACAAGGGCAGCTATGCTGAGAAGCGCGACCAGCAGCGGATGATGGTACAGTAAGGGAATAGGCAGTAGGGATTAGGCAGTAGGCGAAAAACCAAGCGACTAGGCATCAGGCCGCCAGAACATTCTACTGCCTACTGCCTACTGCCTACTGCCTACCACATATCCACCACCCCTTCGTCCGTCAGCTCTGCAAGCGCCAACGACTGGTCAAGATGCTCGGCGCGCCAGGCAAGCAGTCGCTCGGCAAATTCAAGCCGCACGCTGAGATAGGCCGGGTCGGCGGCAACGTTGGCCAGTTCGCCCGGATCCTTCTGCATGTCGAAGAGCAGCGGCGGCAGGCCGCCGCCGAAATGCACGTATTTGAATTTTTCCGTACGGATGACGGCGAGGTTGCACTGGCGCGAGCCGATGCCGAAATGCCGTTCGGCCTCACCGCTGGCAATCGAGCGGAAGTCGAACTCCCAATGCGCCGCGTCGCGCCAATCCTTAGGCGGTTCATCTTGCAGGAACGGTTTTAGCGAGCGGCCGTCGAGATGCAGCTGGGCGTCGGCGTCCAGCAGATCGAGCAAGGTCGGGAAGATGTCGACGGCCTCGGTGAAGTGGTTGACGGTCGAGCCGGCTGCATTGCCGTGACGCGGGTCGCGCACGATCAATGGGATGTGATAGCTGCCGTCGAAGAAGCCGCCTTTGCCCAGCATGAAATGGTCGCCCATCATCTCGGCGTGGTCCGAAGTCAGCACGATGATGGTGTCATCCCATGCATTCGCCGTCTTGATCGCTTGCCAGATGCGGCCAAGCTGCGCGTCGACCTCCGAGATCATGCCGTAATAGATCGCGCGGATGGCCCGGATGTTGTCGTCGCCCCAGTCGCGCACGTGGCCGTCGGTGCCGGGGCGGAAGCTTCTCCGCTTCTGGCGACCAAGGTCGTAAGCCAGATAGGGATGCCTTTGCGCCTCGGCCTGCCAAGTCTCGACATGGCGGAAGGGCGGTCCGTCCGCCGGATCATACAGCGTGTTGTAGGGCCGCGGTACGACAAAGGGCGGATGCGGGCTGATGAAGGAGACATGCGCGAACCATGGCGAATCCTGTTCGTCCAGCCAGCGAATGAATTCGCCGGCAAGAAAAGCGGTCGGCGTCTCGTCCCTGGAATAGACAGGCGGCGCGCTGGTCACGGCGTCGCCCGCTTCCCCGCCCACGGGGCGGTGAATGCCGGGAGAGCCCGCGCTGGTGTCGACGCCACGTGCCTTCAGCCATGACAGCCATGGTTTCTGATGCTCAGGCAGGAACTGGCGAACGCTGAAGCCGGGCAGCACGCCCTCATAGCTTTTCAGCCGGGGATCGCCCGGCGCCATCGTGCGCGGATCGGGCGAGACGTCGGTGTAGCCGAACAAAGTCGGATCATAGCCGAGGGCGCGGGCCGAAAGCGCCATGTTGCCGTGGCGGGCGTCGAGCGGCGTGCCGTTGCGGCAGACGCGATTGTTCATCTGGTAGAGGCCGGTGTAGAGGCACGCGCGGGCCGGCGAGCAGGGCGCCGCGCCGCCGTAATGCCGCATGAAAAGGACGCCTTCGGCGGCGAGCGCATCGGCATTCGGCGTCTTCACCACGGCATGGCCGGCAGCCGACAGGCAATCGCCCCGCCATTGGTCGCAGGAGATCAATAGGATGTTCGGGCGTCTGCTTTTCGCGGCCAATGCTCTATCCTGTCACGTCGGGAAGACGTTCAATGAACCGGAATTTGGCGGCAGCGCAAGCCTGTCAGTCTTGCTTAAATGGTGAACGAAAATTTCCTGCTGTTCACTATTGGGATACAGTCCATTCTGAGTTTGCCGCCTTTGCCATTGCCAGGCGGCCCCTCATATAGGCGTGGACAGCGGCAAGAGCCGCAAACCGAAGGGAAGGAGCAAGACAATGCTCGACCAGATCAAGGGCCTGCATCACGTGACGTCGATGGCCGGCGATGCGCGCCAGAACAATAATTTCTTCACGCACAAGCTCGGCCTGCGCCGGGTCAAGAAGACCGTCAACTTCGACGCGCCAGATGTCTATCACCTCTATTATGGTGACGAGCACGGTACGCCCGGCTCGGTGATGACCTATTTTCCGTTCCCGGACATTGCCAGGGGCCGCCATGGCGTCGGGGAAGTCGGTACCACGGCCTATTCGGTGCCGGCCGGCACGCTCGGCTATTGGGAAAAGCGCTTCGCCGATGAAGGCGTTGCGGGTGTCTCCCGCGAAGAGACGTTCGGCGAGAAGCGGCTGGCCTTCGCCGGTCCCGACGGCGACGGTTTCGCGCTGGTCGAAGACAAGGCGGACAGCCGCGCGCCATGGTTGAAAGGCGGCATTCCCGCTGATGAGGCGATACGCGGCTTCCACTCGGTCTCGCTCAGATTGAAGGATGGTGGCGCCACGGAAGAGCTGTTGAAGTTCATGGGCTATGAGCAAGTGGACAAGTCCGGCAGTGTCAGCCGGCTCGCCATCAAGAACGGCAACGGCGCTGATGTCGTCGATATCGAATCGCTTCCTACCGCGGGCTTTGCCAATCTCGGCGCCGGCTCGGTCCACCATGTCGCCTTCGCGGTGGAGAACCGCGCCCAGCAGCTCGAAGTGCGCAAGGCGCTGATCGATACGGGTTATGGCGTGACGCCGGTGATCGACCGCGACTATTTCTGGGCGATCTACTTCCGAACGCCGGGCGGCGTGCTGTTCGAAGTCGCCACCAATGAGCCGGGCTTCGACCGCGACGAGGACACCGCCCATCTCGGCGAAGCCCTGAAACTGCCGACGCAGCACCAGCATCTGCGGCCCTATCTTGAAGAGCATCTGCAGAAGCTGGAAGGCTGAGACGATGAGCAAGGAAGCTTACATCCATAAGGCGCTGCCGGGTTCGCCCGGCGGCCCGCTGCTCTTCGTCTTTCACGGCACCGGCGCGGACGAGAGCCAGCTGCTGTCGCTCGGGCGCGACCTCGCGCCACAGGCGACGATCGTATCGCCGCGCGGCGATGTTTCCGAGCATGGTGCGGCGCGTTTCTTCCGCCGCACCGGCGAGGGCGTCTACGACATGGACGACCTCGCGCGGGCGACCGCCAAGATGGCCGGTTTCATCAAGGCGCAGGTGGCAGCGGCAAGGCCATCTTCGGTCTTGGGTCTCGGCTATTCCAACGGCGCCAACATCCTGGCGTCCGTAATGTTCGCCGCGCCCGAGCTGTTCGATGCGGCGGTGCTGATGCACCCGCTGATCCCGTTCGAACCGCAGGTGCAGGGCAGCCTTGCCGGACGCCGCATCCTGGTCACCGCCGGCAAGCGCGACCCGATCTGCCCGCCCAACCTGACATCCCGGCTGGAGGCCTATTTGCGCGCCGATGGCGCCGATGTCACAGTGGAGTGGCACGATGGCGGCCACGAAATTCGACCAAACGAGATCGAAGCGGCGAGGCGGCTTTTTGCCGATGCGCCGGTTGAAGGAGCAAGCGATGCCTGACGAATTGCCTGAGATCGAACTCGAGGACCGCGGCTCGAAGGGACGTTATGTGCTGCGCGGACCCGGCGGCGCCGAGGCGGAAATGACCTTCACCAAGGTCGGCGAGCACCAGATCATCATCGATCACACCGAAGTGCCGGACGTGTTTCGCGGCCAGGGCGCCGGCCTTCGGCTTGTCACACGCGCCGTCGAGGACGCGCGGGCAGTGGGCAAGAAGATCATCCCGCTCTGCCCCTTCGCCAACGCCCAGTTCCGCCGCCATCCGGAATGGGCGGATGTGCTGAAGCAATAGACCTTTTTCCCTTCTCCCCTTGTGGGGTGAGTTGCCGGTCGCCGAAGGCGAATTCATCGTGCCGGTGGCACGATGAAAGGCCGGCGAACGCCGGGACGCTGCGAAGCAGCGGGGACCCGGCAGGTGGTCGGAGTCGCTCAGCCACAAGAGCGAACGCCTCTCTGGCATTTGCGCAGTTCGGCCTTCTTGCCTAAGTACACAGTTCGCTGCGGTTCGTCCGCTCCTGCCAACTGACCGAATGGCTTCCTGATGACCGAATCCGATCTCGTCCCCGTCTTCGACGGCCACAACGACACGCTGCTGCGACTGTACCAGTCGAAAGACACCGACGTCGAAAAGCTGTTCATCGAGGGGACGCAGGGCGGTCATATAGATCTGCCGCGCGCCAAGAAGGGCGGCTTTGCCGGCGGCATGTTCGCGATCTTCCCGCCGCCGGTCGAGAAGAGCAAACGCTCTGCGGTGCCGCCGGCGCCGAGCGACAATGAGCCATTGCCGCCGGAACTGCCACGCGCTGATGCGCTCAATTCCACCATCGGCATGGCCTCGATCCTGTTTCGGCTGGAGCGAGCGGGGGCGCTGACCGTCTGCCGCAGTGCCGGTGACATTCGCGAGGCGATGGCGAAAGGTTCGATCGCGGCGGTGTTTCACATCGAAGGCGTCGAGGCGATCGATCCCGAACTTACCTTGCTCGACGTGCTCTACGAAGCCGGCCTGCGCTCGCTCGGCATTGTCTGGAGCCGACCCAACGCCTTCGGCCATGGCGTCCCGTTCCGCTTTCCGTCGTCGCCCGATACCGGACCGGGGCTGACCGATGCCGGCAAGGCGCTGGTCAAGGCCTGCAATCAGCTCAAGATCATGGTCGACCTGTCACATCTCAACGAAAAGGGCTTTCGCGATGTCGCCGCGCTCAGCGATGCGCCGCTGGTCGCCACTCATTCCAACGTGCATGCGCTGTGCACCCATTCGCGCAACCTGACGGACTGGCAGCTCGGCGCTATCCGCGAGACCGGCGGCATGGTCGGGCTCAACTTCGCCACCGGCTTCCTGCGCGAAGACGGACGGATGAACTCGGACACCAGCCTCGACATCATGGTGCGCCATGTCGACTCGCTGCTGCAGGCGCTGGGCGAGGACGGCGTCGGTCTCGGCTCCGATTTCGACGGCGCCATGATCCCGGCGGTCATCGGCGACGTTGCCGGTCTGCCGAAGCTGATAGATGCGCTGGCCGCGCGCGGTTTCGGACGCGCGTTGATCGAGAAGATCGCCTATCGCAACTGGCTGAGCGTTCTCGAAAGAACCATAGGCTGAGGCTTAAGCGCCCATGCGCTTCAGCCAATCCTGGCCGGCGCGATCCCTGATCATCGGCAGCGGGTTCTCCCAGTCCAGCCGCGCGCAGATGCGGTAGACTTCGAGCGTCTCGGCGCTCATTTCGCCGCGCTTGTAGAAGTACATGGCGGCGGCATAGCGGGCGCGACCCGACCATTTTTCGCCGAGCGGCGTGTTGACCAGCTGCCACTGTTCGGCGGCTTCCGCCTCATCATCCGGTTCGTTGGCCATGATCAGAAATCCGCCGGCGGATTGGCGGTGCGGCGGTCGAGCTTGATGAAGGGACGGGCCACCACCTTGGCCCGCTTCATCAGCTTCTGGTACTGCAACTCGCGCATTGCGTAGATCTCGACCCAGAGGTCTTCGACCATCCTATCACCATAGGGACGCGTCAGCGAGGCGATGGCGATATTGCGCTTGGCCATCGGCGACCACATGGCGGCGCTGACCAGCCCGACCTCCTGATGCTTCTTGTGATAGACGATGGCGTGTTCGGCCGGGATGTTGCCTTCGATCTCCAGCCCGACCAGCACATGGCGCAGCTTGCGTTTGGCGCGCGCTTCGAGCATGGCGCGGCGGCCATTGAAATGGCCTTTTCCCAGGTCGACCATAAAGCCGAGACCGATCTCGTCCGGCATGCGCAGACGGTCGGCGCGAATGGCATGGTCTGCGGTGGTGAAGTCGGCATTGGCGACGATCAGGCCGGCTTCCAGCCGGGCGCGGTTGAGGGCGGCGTAGCCGATGGCGCGGATGCCGCGCAGTTCGCCTGCCGTCATCAGGCGGTCCCAGAGGCTAAGCGCTTTTTCGGCCGGCACGAACAGTTCGTAGCCGAGATCGCCGGTGAAGCCGGTGCGTGAGACGGTGACGGTGCTACCGTCATGCGGGAACTCGGCGAGATCGAACACTTTGAGTTTTTCAACGCCGGCAAAGCCGGCCTCGTGCAGCACGGCGAAGGAGGTTGGGCCTTGCAGAGCGAGACCAGCGACGCTTTCAGTCTCTTCTTCGACGGTCACTTCGAAACCGATGGCGCTGTCGAGCAGCAAGGGCAGGTGCCGTTCCTGCGAACACAGGCGGAAGCGCGTCGGCGACAGCCGGAACAGCGTGCCGTCATCGAGGACAAAACCTTCGTCGTCGCACCATGCGGTGTAGTGGACGCGGCCCGGTTTGAGCTTGGCGACGTCGCGCAGCGTGACGCGATCGAGGAAGGCTTCGGCATCCGGCCCCTCGATGCGGTATTTGGTCATCGGCGAGATGTCGAACAAAGCCGCCTGGCTGCGGATGGCGAAATATTCGAGTTCCTCGTCCCACAGCGAATGCGGCGCGCGATAGCCGGCCCAATTGTACCAGTCCTGAGTTTTGGCCAGCGCATCGATGCGCGGCTGGAACGGCGTGCCGAGACGCAGTGTGCGGAAATGCGACTGCGCTGTGGTGCGGGCGGCGTTGTTGATCGGACTCGTCATGACGGCATTCCTTTGCCGTAGAGTGCGGCGTTGACTGGCTGAAACATCCGATCATCCCTTCATCGCGATGATGCGCCGCGCCGCATTCAAACCGGGAGCACCCGAAACGCCGCCGCCTGGATGCGAACCGGCGCCGGCCAGGAACAGCCCCTCGATCGGCGTGTCGTAGCCCGACCAGCCGGAGACCGGCCGCGACATCAACATCTGGTCGGCCTGCAATTCGCCGTGGTGCCAGTGGCCGCCCGGCATGCGGCAGTTGGCTTCGATATCGGCTGGCGTCAAAAGCTCGGCATGCAGCACGGACTTGCCGATACCGGGGGCGTAGGCTTCGAGCTGCGCCATAACAGCTCTGAGGAATTTCGGCTTGCCGGCGTCCCAACCCTCTTTCAGCGCATAAGGCGCGTATTGCACGACAGCCGACAGTACACAGGCGCCGCTTGGCGCGAGCGACGGGTCGGAGAGCGACGGCAGTGTGATCTCCATCACTGGTTCGGCTGAGAACTCGCCATATTTCGACGGGTTGAAGGCGCGCTCGACATGGTCGGGCGAGGGCGCGATAACCAGACGGCCCTTCCGATTATCGGTGTCGACGCCGGAAAATTGCGGTGGCCGATCGAGCGCCAGATGGAGCTTCGCCGCGTCGCCCCTCATGCGGATGTTTTTCACCTTGCGCACGAAGCCGGTGCCGATCTCGCGTGACCCGACCAGGCCGAGCATGGTGGTCGCCGGGTTGATGGCGGAGACGATCGTTCTGGCGTGCAGCACCTCGGCGCTGTCGAGGGTCACGCCGACGGCGCGGCCTTTCTCGACGACTATCCTGGCCACGGGCGCTGCCGTGCGGATGGTGACGCCGGCTTTCTCCGCCGCCGCGCGGATCGCGGCGACGACTGCACCCATCCCACCTTTCGGCAGCATCTGCGCGCCGGTTTTGCCGCCGGTCTCGCCGGCCAGCCGATAGTAGAGGCCGAGCAGGGAGGTCGGCGAGCGCGGACCGAGATGGCTACCAAGCGTGGCGTCGAAGGCAAGCAGGCCCTTCAGCCTGATATCGGCAAGCTGCTCGTCGAGCAGGTCGGCGACGTTCATCAGGAGAACGCGCAGGAAGTCGCGCATGTCTTCCTTGCCGAGCTTTTTCAGCGCCGCGGCCGTCTGGCCGAGCGCTGCGGTTTCAAGCAGCGACATGCCACCGAGATCGGGCGGGCGCCGCGACAGGAACGGTTTCAGGATGCCGGCATAGCGCATGAGTTGCGCGCGCAATTCCCTCCAGGCGTACTGCTCGGACGGAGTGGAACCGGTCAGCACCTCGCCGTAGGCGCCGTGCAGGACAAGCGGCGGGCCGTCCTTCGCCAAGGCGACCGACGGCATGAAGTCTGTACGGGTGACCTGCAGCCCGTGTTTCTCCAGCTCCAATGTCTTCACCACGTCGGGGTGCAGGCGGTTCAGCACATGCGCGATCGAGGAGACCCGAAAACCCGGCGCAAACTCTTCGGTGCGCGCCGCGCCGCCGACATCGCCGGCCGCTTCCAGCACCAGCACCTTGCGGCCGGCCTTGGCCAGAGTGGCGGCAGCGACAAGGCCGTTATGGCCGCCGCCTATGATGATGGCATCAAATGACGTCATGGGCCGCGCTCATATGGGAGGTCGATTTGGCGAGGTCGCGCAGGATCTCGGCTGCCGCATTGCGGCCGGGTGCGCCCATGACGCCGCCGCCGGGATGTGTCGAGGAGCCGCACATATAGAGCCCGCCGACCGGCGAGCGGTATTGTGCGTAGCCCGGCACCGGCCGGTTGAACAGCAGCTGGTCGAAGGTCAGCTCGCCCTGGAAAATATTGCCTTCGGTCAGCCCAACCTCGGCCTCGATCTCGCGTGGCGTGCGCACCTCCATATGGACGATGCGGTCGCGGAAGCCTGGCGAGTATTCGGCGATCTGCGCAACTACGCTTTCGGCGAAACCGTCGCGGTCGGCATCGGTCCAGTCCTGGCCCTTCACCTTGGGCGGTGCGTACTGCACGAAGCAGCTCATGAAATGCTTGCCCGGCGGCGCCATGGTCGGGTCGAGCGTCGTTGGGATGACCATGTCGAGGAATGGGTCGGCCGACCAGCGACCGACCTTCCAGTCGTCATAGGCGCGCTCCATGCGCTCCATGGAATCGGTGAAATGCATGTCGCCGCGATAAACGGGTGAATCCTTCGGCAGTGCCGGGAATTCCGGCAGAGAATCCAGCGCGATGTTGACCTTGCCGGAGGAGCCGCGGATCTTGAAGTTCCTGACCCGCCGCAGGAAAATGTCGGGCAGTTCCTTCTCCTCGACCAGTTTCAGGAATGTGCGTTTGACGTCGGCGTTGGAGACGACGAGCTTGCCGTAGACCTCCTCGCCGCCGGCCAGCACCACGCCCTTGGCCTTGCCTCGGCTCACCAGCACATGGTCGACCTCGGCGCCGGTGCGGATAGCGCCGCCGGACGCCTTGAAGGAAGCGGCGAGCGCCTTCGTGACGGCGCCCATGCCGCCGCGCGCATAGCCCCAGGCGCCGACCGAGCCGTCGACCTCACCCATATAATGGTGCAGCAGCACGTAGGCTGTGCCGGGCGACATCGGCCCGAGCGCGGTACCGATAATGCCGGACAAAGCGAAGTTCGCCTTGATGACATCGGTCTCAAAATATTCGTCGAGGAATTCCGAGATCGACATGGTCCAGAAGCGCAGCGTCAGCGCCATTTCTTCTGATGACAGGCCGACGAATTTCTTGCCGAGATAGAGAAGCTCTCCGAGGTCGCGCGGCTTGAGACTGGCCGGGTCCGGTGCGGTGCGCATCAGCAGCGGCTGGATGAAACGGCACTGCCGCGTCACGTCGCGCGAATAGCGGTCATAGGCCTCCGCGTCGCGCCTGGAGAAGCGGGCGAATTCGCGCCGGTGCGCATCGTGGTCACGGTAGTTGGCGAGGTAGTCGCCGTCGCGGGTGAACACGGCGCCGCCTTCATAGGAAATAACCTGCAAGCCGAGACGCGGCAGTTCGAGGTCGCGCATGATCTCGGGGCGAAACAGCGAGCAGACATAGGAGCAGTTGGAGTAGAGGAAGCCCGGCGTCAGCTCGCGGCTGGTGGCGGCGCCGCCGACCCAGTCGTTCTTTTCCACCACCAGCACGTCGAGCCCGGCGCGTTGCAAATAGCAGGCGTTGACCAGGCCGTTGTGTCCGCCGCCGATGACGATCGCATCCCAAGCTTTCATTCGCGCCCAGCCTTCATGGTGCTCGACCCTTCATTTTCGCGTGATTTGTCGCCGAATGCGCGGAATTTGGCACGGCAGCGGCTATTCTGTCCAGCCATTCTGAATGAATGTTCAACAAATGATATTGCGTTTTCCTGTTAATACGCTACGCTTTGCCGGCATTCGAACCTGCGCAATTCGGCTGACGGGACTTAAGGTCTGATGATCGAAACGGCAGATGGCGAGCCGGAATATGACGACGCCGCGATCCGCTTCCTCGAGGCGCTGTGGGGCGAGGGCTATCTGTCGCCGGGCGGACCAGACGAGGTCGACCGGGTGGTCGAAGGGCTGTCGCTCAGGGGCAAGACGATCCTCGACATCGGCTGCGGCTCCGGCGGCATCGCGCTGCATCTGGTGGAGCGCCACGGTGCTGCTCATGCCACCGGCTTCGACATCGAGCGGCCGGTGATCGAGGCGGCCAGAAAGCATGCCGCTGCACGAGGGCTTTCAGACCGCGCCAGCTTCGTCCAGGCGCCGCCGGGGCCGCTGCCTTTTGCCGACGCTTCGTTCGATGTCGTCTTCTCCAAGGATGCGCTGGTGCACGTGTCCGACAAGGACGCGCTGTTTGCGGAAATCTTCCGCGTGCTGAAGCCGGGCGGCGTCCTTGCCGCCTCCGACTGGCTGATCGGCCATGACGGCGAGCCGTCATCTGAGATGAAGGCCTATGTCGCGGCCGAAGGCCTGTCCTTCGCCATGGCCTCGCCGGCACGCTATGCGCAAGCGATGCGCAGCGCCGGCTTTGCCGATGTCACTGTGAAGGACCGCAATTCTTGGTACCGCGAGGTCGCACGCGGCGAGCTGGAAAGGCTGAAGGCCCGCTCTACGAGACGGCGGCAGTCGCGGTCGGAGCGGCCTATGTCGACAAGAACATCAAGACCTGGGAAGCCATGCAGAAGGTGCTTGACAGTGGCGAGCACCGTCCCACTCATCTTCGCGGGTGGAAGCCGGCTGTGGTGGGATAGCCGGCAATGTGGAGCATGACGGCACCGATGAAAGCTGCAGCGCGCGAAGAGCGATCCTCCGACACGTCTGGAAAAACCGAGCCGGAAAAACGCGGCCGCAAGGCGTCGAAGGAGGTCAGGCAACAGCAGCTGATCGAAGCGACCATCGATTCGCTGGCCAAGCGCGGTTATTCGGAAACGACGATGGCCGATGTCGCTGACGGCGCCGGCCTGTCGCGCGGCATCGTCAACTTCCATTTCGAGAGCAAGGAGAAGCTGCTCGTCGCCACGCTGGCCTATATGGCCGACGAATATGCGGCGCATTGGCGCGTCGCGCTGACCAAGGCCGGCGAGGATCCAGCCCGGCAGCTGCGGGCGCTGGTCGCCGCCGATTTCGACCGTTCGATCTGCAACAAGCGCAAGCTCGCGGCGTGGTGCGCGTTCTGGGGCGAGGCCAAGTCGCGGCCGACCTACCAGGCGCTGTGCGGCGCGCGCGACGCGGCCTACCAGAAGATCTTCATCGACCTCTGTGCCACGCTCAAGCAGGGCGGTGGTTATGGCTATGAGCCGCAGGTCATGGCGCTGGCGCTCAGCGCCATGCTGGAGGGCTTGTGGCTGCGGCTGATGATGGGGACCGAGGACGTCACCCGTGAGAGCGCGCTACAGGCGGCAAACGAATTCCTGTCGGCCGCCTTTCCGAAGCACTACCCGCCGGACAGCGGACGTTGACAACAACCGGCGGATCCAAGCCGGAGCGAACAATCAGAAACAAAGAGGATGGAACAGCATGAAAAGAATAGCCCGACGCCTGACACTGACATTGGCGCTGACGGCGACGCTGGCTGGTTCGGCCGCGGCGATTGCGGTCCCCGCCGACAAGGACCTGATCGTGTTCGACTGGTCCGGCTATGAGGACCCGAGCTTCCACCCCAAATATGTCGAGAAGAACGGCGACTCGCCGACCTTCGCCTTCTTCGGCGACGAGGACGAAGCCTTCGAAAAAGTGCGCTCCGGCTTCAAGGCCGATCTTGGTCATCCCTGCTCGCAGAGCGTGACAAAGTGGCGCGAGGCGGGGCTGCTGCAGCCGCTCGACACCTCGAAGATCACCGGCTGGAAGGATCTCAATCCCGGCATCATGGCGATGAAGGATCTGGCCACCACTTCGGACGGCAAGGCCTGGTTCATGCCGTGGGACTGGGGCAACACCCAGCTCACCTACAACTCCGACAAGATCGACGCGAAGGATGTGCAGTCGCTGAAGGCCTTCGCCGATCCCAAGTTCAAGGGGCGGGTCTCGATCGGCGACAATGTCGACGACGCCTATGCGCTGGCCAGCCTTGCCATGGGGCTCAAGGACTGGACCAAGATGACGGACGACCAGTTCAAGCAGGCGTCCGACTTCCTGCGCCAGGTGCACAAGAATGTCCGCTCCTACTGGACCGATACCACGGACGTCGTCCAGTTGCTGAGCGGCGGCGAGGTCGATCTCGCCTGGGCATGGAACGATGCCACGGTACAATCCGTCGCTGCCGGTGTGCCGATCAAGTCCAAGAAGGATACGGACGAAGGCATCTCGACCTGGGTCTGCGGCTACGTGCTGTTCAAGGACGCACCCGGCAATGTCGACAAGGCCTATGACTACCTCAACGCGATCAACGATCCCGAGACCGCCAAGGTGCTGGTCAAGGACTGGGGTTATGGCCAGGTCAACGCCAAGGGCATGGCCGGCGTCGACCCGGCGATCCTGAAAGAAAAGGGCTATGACGATGTGCAGAGATTCGTCGACAAGACCCTGTTCCAATCGCCCGTGCCGTCGTCGCTCAAGCTCAAGATGATCGCCGAATTCGAGAAGATCAAGGCGGGGTACTAAAGCTCTGTCCGGCTTCCTCCGTCTGCCTGTCAGTGCGCCGGGCAGACGGTCTCGCCAAGGCCGCTGAAATTCCGTAACGTCGCCCGGCCGCTTTTCGCGATGAGGAGTTTCGCGCCATGAATTCCATGCTTCGCCGCCTTGCTCTTGCTGCCGCCCTTACGGTCGGCGCAGGCGCCGTGCTTGCTTATGCCGAAGGCGGCGGAGACCTCGTCGTGTTCGACTGGTCGGGTTATGAAGATCCGTTGCTGCACCCCGACTACACCGCCAAATACGGCGCCGAGCCGACCTTTGCTTTCTTCGGCGACGAGGAGGAAGCGTTCCAGAAGATGCGCGCCGGCTTCAAGGCCGACATCGCCCACCCCTGCTCGCAAAGCGTGACCAAGTGGCGCGCGGCCGGCATTCTGCAGCCGCTCGACACCTCCCGGATCGCCGGCTGGCAGGATCTCAATCCCGGCATCATGGCGATGAAGGATCTCGCCGTCACCGCCGACGGCAAGGCCTGGTTCATGCCGTTCGACTGGGGCAACACTTCGCTGCTCTACCGCACCGACAAGGTCACGGCGGAGGAAGCGCAGTCGCTGAAGATTTTCGCCGATCCCAAATTCAAGGGCCGCGTCACCATCGGCGACAATGTCGATGACGCCTATGCGCTGGCCAGCCTGGTCATCGGCCTCAAGGACTGGACCAAGATGACCGACGCGCAGTTCCAGGAGGCGTCCGCCTTCCTGCGTGACGTCCACAAGAACGTCCGCTTTTACTGGACCGACGACACCGACCTCAACCAGGCCTTTACCGGCAATGAGGTCGACCTCGTCTGGGGCTGGAATGAGACCTTCGTGACGCTCAAGGGCCAAGGCATGCCGATCGCCATGAACCGCGACACGAGGGAAGGCATATCCACCTGGGTGTGCGGCTATGTGCTGATGAAGGATGCGCCGGGCAAGCTCGATCAGGCCTATGATTTCCTCAGTGCGGTCAACGCGCATGCCGTGTCCGATTACTTGGTCAAGACCTTCGGCTACGGCCACGGCAACAGCGCCGGGATGGCCGCGATCGACCATCAGGTGCTGAGCGACCGTGGCTTCGACAATCTCGACAAGTTCTTGGACAAGACGCTGTTCCAGCAGCCGGTGCCGCCTGAGCTCAAGCAGCGCATGGTCACGGAATTCGAGAAGATCAAGGCCGGCTATTGAGCGACAGGACTGAAAGAACCGATGTCGTCATCGTCGGCGCCGGTTTCACGGGCCTGTCGGCTGCGCTTGAGCTGAGAAAGGCCGGCATCGATGTCGTGCTGCTCGAAGCACGCGACCGCGTCGGCGGCAGGGTCGAGGCTATTCGCAACGGGCTTGGCGAGCGCATCGACAGCGGCGGCCAGTTTTTCTGCGAAGACATGCCGGAGGTGACGGCGCTGGCCGCGTCCCGTGGCAAGGCCTTCGTCGAAACCTATGTGAATGGCGATTTCATCACCCATCCATCGCTGTCGGTCGAAGAGGCCGAACGGACCTATCATGGCGCGATGGCAATCCGCGAGCGGATGAATGCGATCGAGCCGGACGATCCCTCGATCGCCGGCATGAGCGCTGCCGCCTGGCTCGAACGCCAGCATGATCCCACTGACGCCAAGACGGCTTTCCGCTCGATGATCGAAGGCCTGTGGTGCCTGGCGATGGACAAGGTGCCGCTGTGGTACCTCATCGACAATGACCGCCGCATCACCAACGAGGTGCCTGAGCTGCAATATTCGCTGCTCGAAACCATGCAGTCGCTGGCCGAGGATATGGCCGGAGATCTCGGCGACAGGGTTTGGCTGAACGAGCCGGTTACGCGCATCGAGCACGGCCCGCAAGGGGTTCGTGCCGTCTCGGCAGGCAGCTCCATCGAAGCGCGAAAAGTGCTGGTCGCGCTGCCGCCGGCGACGGCCGCGAAGCTGGATTTCGCGCCCGCTCTGCCGCCGGCTCTCGCAAAGGCGCTCGGCGTCTGGGAAAGCGGTGCGGTGATCAAGATCCTGGTGCGCTATCCCACGCCGTTCTGGCGCGAGCGCGACCTGTGCGGCATGGTGATGTGGCGCGACCTGCCGGGCCTGTTCGCCTGTGACGCCAGCAAGGATGCGCAACATGCCGCGCTGGTCGTCTTCGTCGGCGGACCACTGGCGTTGCGTTGGCGTCCGCTCGCGGACGCGGCGCTGCGTGCGGAGGTCACGGCAAGGCTCGTTGATGCCCTTGGCCCGGAGGCGGCCGGCATTATCGATTTCAGCCAGCGCGACTGGATCGATGACCGCTGGAGCGGCGGCGCCTACAGCGACCTAATTGTCGATGTGACGGCACGGGATGCCGAGCGCACGATCCGTGCCGGCGCTGCCCCGGTTCATTTAGCATCGTCGGAACTGTCGCCGTCATTCCCGGGCTATGTCGAAGGCGCCATCGTGATGGGGCGGATCGCAGCCAAACAGATCGCGACGGAACTTAAAATTCTTAGTGGAGCATGATCTTATTCCGAAAATCGGTTCCCACTTTTCGGGATCATGCTCAGTCCGCCATCGCCACCAGGGCCTCGGGATCGTAGCCGAGGCGGACCGACGTGCCGACGGGGATATCGTCGGCGCCGAAGTCGTTGGTCTCGGTGACCGACAGTGGCTTTTCCAATCCGGGTATCTCGACGATCAGGTGGGTGATCTCGCCAAAATAGTGGCGTTCGACCACCTTGCCGGCCACTTCGAATTTCGCCGTCGCATTGTCCCACAGCACGCGCAATCGCTCCGGCCTGATGCCCAGAGTGGCGCCGCCGCCATTGCGCATGAAGGCCTTCGGCTTGTCGGTCCTGACGCGGCCGAAGCCCAGCGTGTCGACGACCAGCGAGGCGGCATTCTCCTCTATGATCTGCGCTTTTACGAAATTCATGCCGCCGAGGAAATCGGCGACCTGGCGGTTGACCGGCCGCTGGTAGATTTCCTTGGGCGAGGCGACCTGGGCGATCTTGCCGCCGAACATTACGGCGATGCGGTCGGACATAGCGAGCGCCTCATACTGGTCATGGGTGACCAGCACGAAGGTGATGCCGACCGCCTGCTGCAGGCGGCGCAGTTCGACCTGCATCTGCTCGCGCAATTTCTTGTCGAGAGCCGACAGCGGCTCGTCGAGCAGCAGCACCTTGGGCCGCATCACCAAGGCGCGGGCGAGCGCCACGCGCTGGCGCTGGCCGCCGGAAAGCTCGGTGGCGAGGCGTTTGCCGAGGCCGGTGAGCGACACCTGCGCCAGCGCTTCCTCGACGCGGCGCTTTTCTTCCGTTCCTCCCAGCCTGAGCCGTTTCAGCCCATAGGCGACATTCTGCTCGACATTGAGATGCGGGAAGATGGCATAACTCTGGAATACCATGTTGGTCGGCCGGCGGTTGGCGGGGATGCCTTCCATCGACTGGCCGCCGACCGAGATCGAGCCGCTGGTCGGGTTGTCGAAACCGGCAATCATGCGCAGCAGCGTGGTCTTGCCGCAGCCGGAAGGGCCGAGCAGCGAAAAGAATTCGCCCTCCTTGATGGTCAGCGAGGCGTCGTCGAGCGCCTTGAACGCCCCATAGCTGCGGGTAACGCTGCGGATTTCGATCATTGCTCGGTCGGTTTGGGGTCGATCAGATTGGGCCCGCTCGGACTTATCTTGCTTGGATGGCTCATCCTGAGGCCGTTCGGCCCGGGACTGCTCAGGCATAGAGGCCTCCCTCGCTCTGGGTGCGTCTGGCCGCATGACGGCGCAGGATCTCGGCAACGGTCATCAAAACGAAAGAGGCAACCAGCAGCAGCGTGCCCAGCGCCAACACACCCGGCAGCTTGGCGGCAAAGCGCAACTGGCCCCAGATATAGATCGGCAGCGTCGTCTCGGTGCCGGTCAGGAAGAAAGCGATGACGAACTCGTCGAGCGAGATGGTGAAGCAGACCAGGAGGCTGGAAATGATCGCCGGCGCCACCATCGGCAGCGTCACCCGCCGGAAGGTGCCGAAGGCACTCTCGCCGAGATCGGCGGAGGCTTCTTCGAGGCTGCGGTCGAAGCCCTCGAAACCGGCGGTCAGCACCGTCATCGAATAGGGAATGCAGATCAGGACATGGCCGAGCACGACGGTGAACAGCGACAGGCTCAGGCCTAACTGCAGCATGACCAGCAGCATGGAGATGGCGAGGATGATTTCCGGCAGCACCAGCGGCGCCATGATCAGGCCATTGATTGTGCGGCGGCCGGGATAGCGGTAGCGGGTGATCGAGCGGGCGGCGAGGATGCCGAGCAGCGTCGACAGCACCGATGCCGAGATACCGACGATCAGGCTGTTCCAGGCGGCGTCAAGCAGCGCCGGCGTCTTCGGCAGGTCTTGGTACCATTTCAGCGTATAGCCGGTGAGAGGAAATTTTGGCGTCGGCGCGGTGTTGATCGAGAAGATCGGCAGGAAGATCACCGGCAGATAGAGAAAGACGACGTAGAGGAGGGCGTAGGCGGACAGCCAGCCGCCGGGGAAAAGGCGCCGCCTCGCCGTCATTGCGCCAGCCTCTGCAGCGCGCGGATGATGAGCACGGTGGCGCCCGCCATCAGCGTCACGACCAGCATGGTGGTCACGGACAGTGCCGCGCCGAGTGGCCAGTTGGAGGCCTTGTGAAACTGCGACTCGATGGCATTGGCGATCATCACGCCATCCTTGCCGCCGACCAGCCTTGCGGTGACGTAGTCGCCGACGGTGGGGATCATGACGATGAGAGCGGCCGAGATGACGCCGGGCGCCGACAGCGGCAGCGTCACGCGCAGGAAGGAGCGCAGCGGGCCGTCGCCAAGATCGGTGGCAGCCTCGACCAAGGTGCGGTCGACCTTCTCGAGCGAAACGAAGATCGGCAGGATGGCAAAGGCCGCCCAGGCGTGTGTGAGCGTGATGATGACGGCGCTGGAATTGTAGAGTAGCGCGGTCGATGGTTCGTCGATGATGCCGAGGCCCATCAGGCCGGAATTCAGCACGCCATTATAGCCGAGGATGACTTTCCATGACATCACGCGCAGGAGATAGCTGGTCCAGAACGGGATGGTGATCAGGAACAGCCACAGGCTCTTGTGGCGACCGCCATGGAACGAGATGAAATAGGCGATCGGATAGGCGAGGATGACGGTGAAAAAGCTCACCGTCAGCGAAATGTAGAGCGAGCGCCAGAGCAGATCGCGGTAGATCGGCTCGGTCAGCGCGATGCGATAATTCTCCAGCGTGAATGTATGGTCGATGGTGAGGTAGTTCTGCGTCCAGAAGGAGTGGGCGAAGACCACCAGGATCGGCACCAGCAGCAGGATCAAAGCGTAGACCAAGGTCGGGCTGATCAGGGCAAGGCCCTGGACGGACTCGGACTGCAGAAGGGCGTTTCGCCTTGCTCGCGTCATGCGCCGCGTGGGCACCCCTTCGGCAGCTACCGTCATTGCAGCGACCCGGGCGTGATCTCGGTTGCTGGCTCGAACTGTTCCGCCATGATGCTCCCATCGACCGGGCCGGCTGCCTGTTCCCAATTTTTGCGGAGCGCGCTTTGCTGGTTGCGCTCAAGCTTGCCGGCTTTCTTTCATCATGAGCGCATCCGTGCATTGAAATCAAGCGCTATTTCTGTAATATTGATTGAACGGACATTCAAAATGAAGTGAAGAAAGCCGGCTTTCCTGCCCTTGGCGCTTCGCTTTCTGTCCGGTGAAATTACGCTCAGACGATGCGAGGCAATGATGGCGGCTGCAAGAGACCTAAGAGCGATGGAAATGGCTGACGGTGGCGATGCGGTCGAGCTGGCCAAGCGCCATCTCATCCAGCCCTGGCCTTATGCCGGCTCGGTCGGCAATGAAGCGCGTGCGCTGATCGGCGAGGGCGATGGCATCTACATCACCGATGTAACAGGCAAGCGACTGATCGACGGGCCGGCCGGCATGTGGTGCATCAATGTCGGCCACCGCCGCGAGGAGCTGGCCAGGGTGATGTACGACCAGGCGATGATGCTGTCCTACAACACGCCCTGGTATACGATGAATGCGCCGTCGGCCGAGCTCGCCAAGCGCCTCGCCGATCATGCGCCGGGCGATCTCAGCCATACCTTCTTCACCACCGGCGGATCGTCGGCTGTCGAGACGGCACTGCGCTTCATGCAGTTCTACAACAATGTGCGCGGGCGGCCGGAAAAGAAGCTGATCCTCAGCCGCGGCGGCGCCTATCACGGCTCGACCTATCTGTCGGCCTCGCTCAACGGCCGGCCGCGCGACCGCGACTGGATGGACGGCGCCGACGATCTGGTCGTCAAACTGTCCTCGCCAGACCCGTTCCGGCGGCCGAAAGGCATTGACATCGCCGCCTTCTGCGATTTCCTGGTCGATCAGTTTCGCGATACGGTCGCCCGCGTCGGCGCAGAGAAGATCGGTGCTTTCGTCGGCGAACCGGTGCAGGCATCCGGCGGCGTCGTCGTGCCGCCGGATGGCTATCTCCAGCGCATTCGCGAAATCTGCAGGGACAACGATATCCTCTATATCTCCGATGAGGTGGTGACCGGCTTCGGGCGGCTCGGCCATGTCTTTGCCTCCGGCGATGGCTTCGGCATCGACCCCGACATGATCACCTTCGCCAAGGGCGTTACATCAGGCTATTTCCCGCTTGGCGGCGTCATCATCTCGGAGCGGCTGCTTCAGGAAATGCGCCGTTCCAACCATCCCGATGCGATGTTCGGCCATGGCCTGACCTATACCAGTCATCCCATCGGCTGCGCGGTGGCGCTGAAGAACCTCGATATCCTGGAAGACAGCGTGCTGGCCCACACGCGCGATGTCGCGCCCTATTTCCAGGCGCAGTTGAAGACGCTGGAGGAACTGCCGCTGGTTGGCGAAGTCCGCGGCATGGGCCTGATGGGCTGCGTCGAGTGCGTAGCCGACCGCGAAAGCAAGGATCCGCTGCAGCTCGACAAGGATGTCGGCAAGCGCATCGACGCGCATTGCCACGAACTCGGCCTCCTGGTCCGGCCGCTGATCAACATGTGCGTGATGTCGCCGCCGCTGATCATCACGCGAGAGCAGATCGACGACATGGTGGCGATCCTGCGCGAAGGCATTTCGCGGACCATGGATGATCTGCGCAAAGAGGGCGTGTGGCAGGGGTGACTGGCAGTTCCGCCCCTACACCTGCGAGCGCATAGCCTCATTGAGGTTCCACATGTCCTTCTCCTCCGGCGCCGTCTCCAGGCCCAGCACCGGGATCTGCTTGCGCAGATGGTCGTGGTGGGTGCGCACACCGTATTCGAGGTCGGAGAGATAAAAACCCTCGAAGGCCTCCGAGATCATGGACTCGTTTGACCAGACGGAAAGCTGCACGTCCTCGTTCATGGTATCGCGGTCGATGCGGTAGGCGAGATAGCGGGCGGCCGCCTGTTCCCGGGTCTCGTCGGGGTAGCGGTAGATGGCGCCGCGCAGCAGCGTCTCGCCGGTCGACAGCGGGAACTCCTGATAGAACTGCACCGATTCCGGCATGATCGACAGCGCGTTGTTGGGGAAGATGCCGTAATAGATCCAGGCCCTGCGCAGATGCTCCGGCAGGTGTGAGGCATCGGGCGTGAGCTTGATGTATTCGCGCACGCTCCAGCGCCGGCCGGCATGCGGATTGTAGGTGGCAAACGAGCGCGACACGCCGTTGATGAACGGCTCGTCGAAATAGGTCGAGCCGTAGAGATCCTGCAGCGCCGGATGCGCCATGGCGACGTGGTAGCCTTCATTGTCGACGTCGCGCACCGACTTCCAGTTGACCGGCGTTTTCTGTGTCCAGATGCCCCAGGACGGCACCATCTCGGCCACGTTGTAGTGTGCCATCTCGGCCTCGATCGGCTTCAACAGTTCGGCCACCGAAGGCTGCGGGCCGCCCTTGCGAAAGCGGACAAAGATGAAGCCCATCCATATCTCAAGGTCGAGCGGCATCAGGCCGAATTCGGTCTTGTCGAGCTCGGGGAAGGAGCGCGGCCGGGCGGCGCCGCGCAGCGTGCCGTCGAGATTGTAGACCCAGCCATGGAACGGGCAGACCAGCGCGTTCTTGCAGGTGCCCTGGCTGTCGGCGACGACGCGGCTGCCGCGATGCCGGCACATGTTGTTGAAGGCGCGCACGACGCCGTCCTTGCCGCGCACGATGAGCGCCCGCTCGCCGACCACGTCCATAGTCAGATAGTCGCCGGCATTCGGCACGTCGCAGACATGGCCGGCGATCTGCCAATGGTTGCGGAAGACGTATTCCTTCTCAAGTTCGAGAAGCGCGTCGGAGTGATAACTCCAGCCCGGCAGACCCCGCCGGTCCCAATCATTGGGGATCGCCACGTCACGGAGATGCGGGTTCATAAAAAAGCTCTTCTTTTATTGAATACTCATTCAATAAAACCATATTTTACATTGAAATGCAATGGCTTGTAGAAATCACAACTTTTCAAGTCGGCACAACAGGACCAGCTGAAAGCCAGAAAATCCCGGAATATCCGGGCGTTAACCGGGGGCGTGAAATAGCTGTCCGGCATGCGGATTTGGCCGTGCCGAGCTTGCAAACACGGCCCGCTCCGAGACGAAAATACCTGGCGTCCGCAAATTCGATCCGCAGTGTGAGCTTGTTCATAGTGCGGCCGACAGGAAGCGGGCTTGGTGCGTTCGCGGCCCGCCTGTCGTCAACATTTGATTGCCCGGATGAAACAGCTTCGCAAACGCATCTTGCCGTCGGCACATGACCGGATCTGTCCGGATATGCCCGAATTTCTTGTTTCAAACCTGTTACGCGGGCAAGCCAAGCGCATCATTCGCCCGTTACCAGGCGCGCTTAGGTTCGTTTCATAAGAAAACGAAGGGGAGCAGCAATGCATACGAAAGTCGAGATCACTAGCAACGAACGACGCGCCAAACTGGCACTGCGTCAGCGCGCCAGCGACCATCCGGTTGCGATGTTCTCCATGCTGGGCGCCTGCGCTCTGGCCGTCATGTTCCTGACACCGGCTTCCGGTCCGGCTTTTGCTTCGCTCAACCCGCCGGCCAATGTTGTCCAGGGCGCGCCGACCACCATCAAGACCGCCCGGCTGCCGGAGCCGGAAATCGATTTTGCCTGCCAGGGTCAGGCCTGGGGCGCCGAGAGCGCGGAGTGCCTGCGCGTCATCGCCGCCCAGTCCGGCGTGCACAAGGCGCGTTCCGTCCGCATGATCGCCAACGCAGCGCCGCTGACCACGACACCCAACGTTTTCTGAACCTCCCGAGCGCTTCCTCCCGCGCTCGTTCTTGGCTCCCGCCGCTTCCCTCGGTCGGGAGCCTCTTTTTTAGGGCCTATCGATATTCGGGTGAGGCCGGCCTGCGCATGGAGGTTCCCTGCGCTTCCGGTGCTCGCGTACTTCAAGTACGCTCCGCTCCGGTTCTCGGGAACCACCATTCTCGACTCGGCCTGACCCGAATCTCGATAGACCCTACATGGGTGCTTCCGAAAACTTAGCCGGCGGCGGCGACCTGGTCGGCTATTGCCGAGAGTACGCCGCGGACGTCCAGCGTCGAGAACGGCTTTTCCAGGATTTGCGGGCGCTGCGGCGCCGGCAAGGCTTCGATCTCGGCCTTGGCGCCGATCAGGTCGCCGGTGACCAGCACGAAGCGTTTGGCCAGCGCCAGGTTGTCGGCGAGCAATTCGCGGTAGATGGCAATGCCGCTGGTGCCGGGCATGCGCAAGTCGGAAAAGACGATGTCTGGCGGCATGTGGCCGGTCAAGGTCGCCGCCGCCGACGTCCAGGCCGGCACGACCCGCGACTTGATACCCATCAGTTCCAGGATGTCGGAGAGGGAGCCGGCGACGTCGGGTTCGTCGTCGATGATCAGCGCATGGCGCAAGCCGCTGGAACGAGCCGGGCTGTCGCCGGCTGCTGCCGCGCCGCCGGTGATTACCGGCAGCTGGACGACGAAGCGCGCGCCACGCGGCAGCACCTCCTCGAACCAGATATTGCCGTTGTGGCGCTCGACGATCGATTTCGAGATCGACAGGCCGATGCCGGTGCCGACGCCGACCGGCTTGGTGGTGAAATAGGATTCGAAGATGCGGCTGCGGATCGCCTCGGGAATGCCCGGTCCGTTGTCCTCGACCGAAAACCCGGGGTTGCCGCGATCGCTGCGGAATGTCCGCACCTTGATCAGGCGGTCGCCGCCGATACCGGCCAGAGCGTGTTGGCTGTTGATCAGGAAATTGGCGGCCACCTGCGTGACGTGGTCGGCATCGGCCATCGCCAGCAGCGGGCCGGGCGCGAAATCGGTGTCGATGATGATGCCGCTCGAGCGTGCGCCATAGGCGGTTACTTCGAGTGCGGCGCGGATCACCTGGTTGAGATCGGTCTCGGCCTGCGCCGCCGGATGCAGGCGCACCATCGACAGGAAGCTTTTGACGATGCGGCCGCAGCGCTCGGCAGCGGCGCGCACTTTCTCGGCGCGAACCTTGGTCTGCGGGTCGGTGGCGAATTCATGCAGCAGCGTCGACTGCGCAACGACCACGGCGAGCGGGTTGTTGAGCTCGTGCGAAACACCGGCCAGCAGTGAACCCATCGCCGCCATCTTCTCGTTCTGGTGCAGTTTTTCGCGCTGGCGGTTGATCTCTTCTTCGGCGCGCAGCTTATCGCGCAGATCGCGGATCGAACCGAAGATGAGCTGACGGTCAGCCACCCGCATCTCGGTCGCCGTCAATTCGATGGGAAACACCTCGCCGGCCGCATTCTGTGTCACGGTCTCAAGCCGTTGGCCAACCATCGGCGCGCCGCGGCCAGACATGTATTCGGCGCCCGAGACATAGCCCTTGCGGTAATATTCCGGCACCACGGTATCGAGCAGGTCCTTGCCGAGGATGTCGCTGCGCTGATAGCCGAACATCTTTTCGGCGGCCGGATTGAATTCGATGATCGAGCCGGTCTCGTCGATGACGATGATGGCGTCGAGCGACGCCTGCAGCATGGTGCGGCGGATGACTTCGCTGGCATGGGCGTCGGACGGCGAGTGCTCGATGGCGTCGCCGATGGCGAGCGCGATGATGTGCATCGTCGCCTCTTCCTCTTCGGTCCATTCGCGCTCGTTTAGGCAGTCATTGACCGCGAACGTGCCCCACAGATGACCGTGCGCGAACACCGATACCGACAGGAACGACTTGATGTGCTGCTTTTCGAAATCGGCCCTGAGGAACCCGTCGAGATCGCGCGTATGGCCGGCGAAGATCTTGCCTTGCCGCTCGTCCTCTCCAATCCGCTCCAGCAGCGGATCGGTATCGACGATCGACTGCATGATCACCGTCGGCGAAGCCAGTTCGCCGCCGAAGCGAGGATCGATCCAGTAGGCGGCGACCGATTGGGCGAAGCCCTGGCCGGGCAATTCGCGCAGCCTGAACAGGATGCCGCGCTGGCAATTCATGGCGCTGCAGAGCGTTTCGAGGATGGTTTCCATCTCGCGCTGCCAGTCGCCGGCATCGCGCAACCGGCGGACGACGCGCACAGCCGCCATCGCGGCGCTCTGGCGAGCGCCTTGCGGGTCCATACGTGGTGCTGGTTCAGCGGTCATGTCAGCCATCAGTAAAGGGCCGTCGAATTAGGCAGCTATGGAGCATTTCACGAAAAAGGTGAAACGCTCCATGTTTCAATGCAATCCCGAACGGAAATCGCTACGCACTGTTCCTGGATTGCTAGAGCGTTTCACCGTTTCACGGAAACGGAGAAGCCTCTATCTCTTTGTTTTTACGCAATTCCGGGCGGAAAACCGCGTACACTTTTCCTGTAATTGCTCTAGTGCCCGTCACCGGTCGGCAGCGAGAAGATATAGCCTTCGCCGCGCACTGTGCGCAAAAATTTCGGATTGGCCGGATCGGTTTCGATCTTCTTGCGCAGCCGCATGATGCGAATGTCGACGGCGCGCGACGATTCAGGATCCTCAACAAAACCAATCGCCTCGGAGATCGCCGATCGCGTCAACAGCCGGTTGGCGCGGGTCAGGAAAACCTCCAGCACATCGAACTCGCTCTTGGCCATGTCGATGACGGCGCCGTTGGCGCCGGTGACAAGCCTGCCGTCGAGGTCGGCCTGGAACGGGCCGAAGGTCAGGCGGCGGCCGCCATCGGCTTGTGTCTTCGCCGCCTGGGGCGGGCTCGGCTGCGGAACGCGGCGCAGCACGCTGCGCACACGAGCCAGCACCTCACGCAACTCGTAGGGCTTGACGATGTAGTCGTCGGCGCCAAGCTCCAGCCCGACAATGCGGTCGAGTGCGGTGCCGGCAGCCGTGGCATAGATGATGCCGACCGGTATTTTCGAGCGCAGCCAGCGGCCGAGCGACAGTCCGTCCTCGCCCGGCATGGCGATGTCGAGAATGGCCAAATGAAACGATTCCGTCTCCAGCAAGGCGCGCGCCTCGGCCGCGCTTCCGGCCTGGGTCACATCGTAGCCGTTGGCGCCGAGATACTCGGCGACCGCGTCCCGGAGATCGGGCTCGTCCTCGACGATGACAATCCGTGCCCGCACTATGGCCTCGCTCCCGCTTTCAGCGGAAAGTAGATTGGGTATAAACATGATGTCCAGCACTCATATCCGGTTGCGGGGGAACGGGAAGAAAAACATGGCTGCACGATCCGTCATCGCGCTGGTTTCCGTCGCCGATGTGGTGGCCGGCGATCTTGCCGATCATCTCGACCGGCGCGGCCATGACGTGCGCGAGGCGCGGCAGCCCTGGGAAGCTGAATCCCTGCTTTCGGCCGGAGGCATCGATATCGTCATCGTCGGCGACAGCCTCAGCCAGGCGGAAGGGCGGGACCTGCTCAGGCGTTATGGCGGCGGCCAGAGCGCGGACGGGAAGGCGGGGCCGGATTTCATCCTGATCTGCCGGCCGGCCGATCTGGTCGACAAGGTGCTGGCGCTCGAGCTTGGCGCCGCAGATGTCGTCGAAAGTCCGCTCAATGTCAGGGAGCTTGCCGCGCGCATCGGCGGCCTGCTGACGCGGCGCGGCAGGTCCGCCCAGGAACTGATCGTGCTGGAAAATGCCACCGTCGATTTGCGGTCGGCCATCGTCATGCACCGTTCGGGTACGGAAGAACAGCTGTCGCCGGGCCAGGTGGCGCTGCTCAGGCTGTTTCTGGCCAGCCCGCGCAAGGTGCTGACGCGCGACGACATCATTGCGGCGGCGCCCGCCGAAAATGCCGATGCCTTCGACCGCTCGATCGATTCGCGCATCGTGCGGCTGCGCCGCAAGCTCGACACCGAAACCATCACAACTATACGCGGCGCAGGCTACCGGTTCGACCCGCCGACGCAGCGCGCCGACTGAGGGTCGGGAGGCTGGATTGTTCCTCGGCTCGCCCAAAAAAGCTGCGCAATCTCGGGCGCCATGCATAGGCGTCAGCGCACCACCAGAAGCGATGGTCCCGACGGCAATTCGCTGGCGACTACGATTTCGCTGGCGGCATGCGCGCGGTCCTTCAGGAGAACCGTGGCGAGACCGGCAAAGCCGAGCAGGCCTTGTGCATAGAGCAGTACCGAAAGCACGGAGGCTGCAGATTTCGTCTTCATCGGTTGTCCCCAAAAATCAGAACCGCGGGTGCTTCAGGATAAACCCGAAGTGCCCGCGTCGCCCACGGAGCCCCCCGTTGCGACGCGGGCCTTCGGTCCTCTCGGCAGCAAGTTGCCGGAGGGGCCGCGCATCCACTTCAACCCGAGGCCGACCCGCCAGAGGGCCCTGAGACGGTTGATGCGCAGACTGGAGACAATCCAGACCAAGGCTATGAACAGCGCGGCATGCAGCGTCGAAATCTCACCCGAATTCATCACCGCCAGTTTCGTCATCGGGGTGCCGGCTACTGTGCCGATGCCGCCGACGACAAATGCGGCGATGCTTATCCTGAAGAGCCAGGACAGGGTGGTCGATTTGATGCTCATTTTCGTTGGCGCCGGCTGTTCTCGTTGGGATGACTGTGCCGCGAGCCTGTAACCAGATCATGCCGCCCAGGCCGCGCTTTGTTGCAAGTCGGTTTCGAGCGAAGCCAATCTTCTTTCATATAAGGACATCAGCACTTTCGTTTGGGGGCGCGGTGCGTGATCGGGAGTGCGCAGCGAAGGCGGAGCACGCTTCCCTTGTCCACCTTGCTTGTTAACCAGAGGAAACAGATTCGAAACACAAACGAGCCTCAGCGAAGTCAGTCTGAAACATGGCGCGGGGATAAGGCGGCCACCGAATTGACGCCGGCAGGACCGGCAAAGAGGAGCCATCATGTACAAAGCCATTTCCGCCAAACTCATCAACGTCACCGCCGCAGCCGGCGGCGCCGCGCTTCTGCTTGGCACCGCCAACAGCACCGCCCATGCCGCGGCAAACCAGATCGTGGCGCGTGTTTCGCTGTCGCAGCAGACCATGGAAGTGCTGGTCGATGGCCGGCCGACTTTCGCCTGGAAGGTCTCGACCGGCGACAGTGGGCATGTCACGCCGACCGGCTCGTTCAAGCCGACCCGCATGCACGAGATGTGGCATTCGAAGAAATACGACAACGCGCCGATGCCGCATTCGGTCTTCTTCAGCGGCGGCTACGCCGTGCATGCGACCAACGCCATCAAGCGGCTGGGACGGCCGGCGTCGCATGGCTGCGTGCGGCTGCATCCCGACAATGCCGCCGACTTCTACCAGTTGGTCGAAACCTTCGGCCCGACCAACACCAGCATCGTCATCGTCAAGTAGCAGACTGCGTTTGGAGCGATGGTGCAGCGCAGCCGGCCAGGTCATGCCGCACCGCAAGTTCCCGCCTGAAGCTCCATCAGAGCTTCGCGGTAAATCAATCCAGTCAAAAAAGAGGCCGGAAATTTCCGGCCTCTTTTCGTTTGTTCGCTAACGCCGTTCGCAGCTCAGTCCGCGTGCACCGGCATCAGCTTCGGGTCTGGCTTTTCGGCGTGGTGCGGCAGGTCCTTGCTGGCGATGAAGGTGTAGAACATCGGCACCACGAACAGGGTGAACATGGTTCCGACCAGGATGCCGGTGAAGATCACGAGGCCCATCGAATAGCGCGCCGCCGCACCAGCACCACTGGACACGATCAGCGGCACGACGCCGAGCGCCATCGCCGCTGTCGTCATCAGGATCGGCCGCAAGCGCACCTTGGCCGAGGCGACGATCGCATCGCGCCGCCTCATGCCATGCAGCTCGCGCTGCTGGTTGGCGAACTCGACCAGAAGAATGCCATGCTTGGTGATCAGACCTATCAGTGTGATCAGGCCGACCTGCGTGTAGATATTGAGCGTTCCAAGCCCCAGATTGAGCGGCACGATGGCGCCAAAGATCGACAGTGGCACCGCCATCATGATGATCAGCGGGTCGCGGAAGCTTTCGAACTGCGCCGCCAGCACCAGATAGATGACGATTACGGCGGCTGCGAACGCGATAAGGATCGTGTTGCCCTGCTCCTTCTCCTGCCGGGACTGGCCGGAATAATCGATGAAGAAGGTATCGGGCAGGCTCTCCTTGGCAAGGTTCTCCAGGGTCTGCAGCCCGTCGCCCGTGGTGACGCCGGGAAGCGGCAGCGCTGATATCGTCGCCGAGTTCAGCTGGTTGAACTG
The DNA here is from genome assembly GCF_057786115.1 of Mesorhizobium sp. P170090. Taxonomy (NCBI): domain Bacteria; kingdom Pseudomonadati; phylum Pseudomonadota; class Alphaproteobacteria; order Hyphomicrobiales; family Phyllobacteriaceae; genus Mesorhizobium; species Mesorhizobium sp. P170090. Next base: position 149,114 of record NZ_JBYNWH010000001.1, on the reverse strand, counting down.
CTCGATCGCGGCCGGCGCGGCGTTGGTCGAAATCTTCACTACCGCTGAAAGCGGCACCATTTCGCCGGTCACGCTACGCACGAAATATTCGCCGAGCTTCTCGGGATTGTCGCGGAATTCCTTCGGCACCTGCGGGATGATGTCGTAGCTGTTGGAGTCGCGGTCGAACTGAGCCACTTCGGCGCCGCCGACCAGCAGCGTCAGCGTCTGGCCGATGTCGGCGATCGGCAGGTTGAGAGCCGCCGCGCGGTCGCGGTCGATGGTCACCGTCACCTGCGGAGCGTCAAAGGACATCGAGTTTTGCACGACGATGAAGCGGCCGGAGGCCTGCGCCTTGTTCTTAATCTGCTCGGCCGCCTCGTAGACCTCGGCGGAACCACCGGTCGAGCGCACCACCATGGAGATCGGCAGGCCGCCGCCGGAGCCCGGCAGCGTCGGCGGCGCGAAGACGAAGGCCTCGACGCCGGCCACCTTGCCGAGGCGTCCCTGGATATCGGCTTGAAGCTCCTTTGAGTTGCGCTGGCGCTCGGCCCAATCCTTGAAGGCGAAGCCGACAAAGGCGCCGTTGGTGGCGCCGCCAAAGGCAACGGCAGAGAATTGCGCCCTGGTTTCGGGAATGTCCTTCACCAGGCCGAGGATCTGGTTGACGTAGGTCTCGGTGTAGTCCGAGGTCGCGTAGCGCGGTGCCGTCACGATCGACAACAGGAAGCCCTGGTCCTCTTCCGGCGCCAGTTCGCTCGAGGTCTTGGTGAACATGAAGCCGGTGAGCGCAACCAGCGCCACGACCATCAGCAGTGTCACCGGTCGATTTCTCAAGGAGGCGGTGACCGCCCGCTCATAGACATGCTCGACACGGCTGAAGGTTCCGTCGACGACGCGCTGGAAGCGACTGTGCGATCCCGCCTTGAGCAGACGCGCCGCCATCATCGGCGTGATGGTGACGGCTATGAGGCCGGACAGCACCACCGAACCGGCGAGCGTCACCGCGAACTCGCGGAACAGCGCGCCGGTCAGGCCGCCGGTGAAGGCCAGCGGCGCGAACACGGCGGCGAGCGTGATGGTCATGGCCACGATGGCGGAGAAAATCTCGCGCATGCCGTTGAAGGCCGCCTGCATCGGCGACATGTGGTCCTCCTCCATGTGGCGATGAATGTTCTCCACCACCACGATAGCGTCGTCGACGACAAGGCCGATGGCCAGCACCATGGCCAGCAGCGACAGAAGGTTGATCGAATAGCCGACCGCAAACAAAAGAAAGCAGACGCCGACCAGCGACAGCGGGATGGTCACGATCGGCATCATCACCGAGCGGAATGAGCCGAGGAACAACAGGATGACCACGACGACGATGGCGACGGCTTCGGCGATGGTCTTGAACACTTCATCGATCGAGGCGCTGATCTGTTCGGTGGAATCGTAGACGATTTCGATGGTCATGCCTTTCGGCAGCGTCTCTTGAATCAAAGGCACGATCTTGTGGATCGCCTCCGCCGTTGTCAGCGGGTTGGCGGCCGGCGTCGGGAAGATGGCGAGGAAGGTGCCGGGCTTGCCATTGAAGCTCACCCTCGTGTCGGTGCTCTCGGCGGCAAGCTCGACTCGCGCCACGTCGCGCAAGCGCACCACCTGGCCGTCCGTCGAGCGCAGCGGAAGCTCGGCAAAGGCCTCAGGCGTCTGCAGCGTCGAGCGAACCGTGATCGAGGAGACGACATATTCGTTCTCGGTGTTGCCGGGCGCCGACAGGAAGTTGGAGTTGTTGATCGCCGCCAGCACTTCGGCGGCGGTGACGCCACGCGCAGCAAGCTTGACCGGGTCGATCCAGACCCGCATCGAATATTCCTCGGCGCCGAAGATCTGCACGTCGGCGACACCTTCGACCGTCGACATGCGGGGCCGCACGACGCGCTCGATATATTCGGTGAGCTGCTCCTTGCTCATGTTCGGATTCTGCATCGAGATGTACATCATCGCGAACTCTTGGCCGGTGCCCTTGACGATGACCGGGTCCTTGGATGCATCCGGCAAGGTGCCGCGTACGCCCTGCACCTTCGACAGGACCTCGGTGAGCGCGACATCCGGATTGGAGCCGAGCTTCATCTGGACGACCACAGTGCTCGAAGACGGCCGGCTGGACGAGGTGACGTAGTCGATGTTCTCGGTCGAGGCGACGGCCCGCGCGATCGGGGCGGAGATAAAGCCCTGGATCAGGTCGGCGCTGGCGCCGGGATAGGCGGTGGTGATGGTGATCGCCGTCTCGTCAACCTTGGGATACTGCCGGATCGACAGGTTGAAGATGCCCTGGAAACCCAGGAGCAGGATCATGCAGGCGAGGACGGTGGAGAGGACCGGCCGGCGAATGAAGATGTCGGAAAAGTTCATTGCTGAGCCTGCTGGTTAGCCGACTTGCTGGGGTCAATGGTGTTGTCGACAGCGACGGACATGCCGTTGAAGAGACGGTTCTGACCGGCGGTGACGACCTCGTCACCGGCCTTGATGCCCTCGATGATCTCGACCATGCCGTCGTTGCGGCGGCCGGGCTTCACGAACACCTGCGACAGCACGAGCGCCGGCTTTTCCGGTTCTGCCGCGGGCTTCGCCGCGGCGTCTTCGGCAGCCGGTTTCGCGTCTGCCGGCTTTGCATCTGCCGCCGGCTTTGCTGCGTCGGCCCCCGCGGCAGGCTTTTCCTCGGGTTTCGCGGCTGGGGCGCCTTCCGCCGGCTTCGCCGGAACGACGACGAAGACGAAGTCGCCATAGAGGCTCGACGTCAATGCCGTCTGCGGCAAGGACAGAATGTTTTTCTCCTGCGGCAGCTCGACGCGAACCTGGACGAACTGGCCGGGCGTCAGCTTGCCGTCAGGGTTGGCGACCTCGCCGCGGACGGACACCAGGCGGCTTGAAGCGTCGATCTTGGGATCGATGCCGCGAATGGAGCCGGCAAACGGCATGTCGGCGCCGCCGCCGGTGCCGCCGAGGCCGAGCCGCACCGCCTGGCCTATCTTGAGCAGCGGCAGCTGCTGTTCGGGTACCGAGAAATCGACCCGCATGGTGTCCAGATCCTGCAAGGTCACCACTGCGTTGCCGGGCGAGAGATATTGGCCGAGGTCGATCTTGGGGATGCCCACGGTGCCGGCGAACGGCGCCGTCAGCTGCTTCTGATCGAGCACGGCCTGCAGCTTGTTGACCTGCGCGGCGGAGGCCGATGCAGCGGCTTGAGCGGTGTCGAGCGTGGCATCCGTTCCGACGCCGCGCCGCTGCAGCTCCAGCGCGCGTTCGAGCGCCGTCTTGTCGGACACGGACTGCGCCTTGGCCGCGACCAGATCCGCGCGTTCGACGGCATCGTCGAGCTGCAGCAGGACCGAATCGACCGGCACCTTCTGGTTGGCATGGAAAAGGATGTCCTTGACGATGCCGCTGGTCTCGACGGTAAGGTCGACACCGCGCACGGCGCGTACCGTGCCGATCGCCTCGACGCCCGGCGTCCAGTCGGAAGGCTTGACGACAACCGTCGATACGGTCGTCGCCGGCGGCTTCATGGTGGCGAAATACTGTTTGATAGCGTTGTCGCGGAACAGGTTGAAGCCGACAACGCCGACGCACACCAGAGCGAGCAGAAGCAGAATTGCGGTGATAGAGATGAAGCGCTTCACGAACTGTCCCCTCGGCCGGTGTCCGGCAAAATAGCCGAATAGCGGGACACTTATCGACGCCAGGTCCCGATTACAAATGACGGCGAACTTACTGTACCGTCTGGACGGTCTTGTCAATTCCGCCTAGGCTGGTGCGGGGGAAGGGATCGATGAAGACCCAAAGGGCAAATTCGCGCGACAAGATACTCGCCGCCGCCGCCGATGTCGCACGCGAGACCGGTCCCGGCAGCCTGTCGCTTGACGCCGTCGCCAGCCGCGCCGGCGTGTCGAAAGGCGGCCTGTTATATAACTTTCCGACCAAGGCCAAACTGATGCAGGGCCTGGTGGAGAATTACCTGCGCGCGTTCGAGCTGGCGCTGGAATCGGGCCGTGTCGCCGGCGCCAGCGGCGAGAGCCTGCTCGCCACCTATATCCGGCTCTCGGCGGATGATTGTGAGGAGCCGAAGCCGACGGCTTCGTGGATATTCTCGGCGATCGCCGAGGATCCGGATTTCCTGACGCCGATAAAAGCCTTCAAGTCACAGCTGCTGCAGCGGCTGAAGAGCGAGACGCCGGACCTCAAGACGCTGCTGGTCTGCTTTCTGGCCATCGAAGGGCTGCGCAGCATGAACCTCTTCGATTCCGACGTGCTGTCCGCCGACGAACGCCACTTGCTGGTATCGGCCCTACTGGAGATTGCGGGATAGCTTAGGGCGTCGCGGTCGAAGAAGCGATACGGGCCGGGCGGAAAGGACGGTTAGTGAGCGGCATGGCATAGGCACGCATCACGACATCGGCGATTTCAAGCTACAGCCCCCCTGATTCGTTGGATCGATGCTTCAGGAATGACTGCGCGAATGCGCGGCCGACTATGTTGCGCCGCACCATAACACTGCCGTGCCAGCCTTGACGTGTCAGCCTTGAGACGGCGCTCGGCGAGGCCGGCAAAGCGCGTTTTAGGGCTGTGATGGCGCCGGCATATGGTTATGGCATTGTCATGTTGCGGCGCACAAACTATGTGCCTTTGTAGTCCTCCTAACAGTCGCGAGATCTCCATGGGTTCCCTTTCTTCGAAGAATGCGCTCGTCACCGGATCGACCAGCGGCATTGGCCTGGCCATTGCCCGCGCCCTTGCCGCCGAGGGCTCCAACGTCACGATCAACGGCCTTGGCGAAGCCGCGGCGATCGAACAGGAGCGCGCCGGCATCGAGAAGGATTTCGGCGTCCAGTGCCGCTACTCCGGCGCCAACATGATGGACGGCGCAGCGGTGACCGCCATGGTGCGCGAAGCCGAGCAGGCCTTAGGCAGCCTCGACATTCTGGTCAACAATGCCGGGATACAGCATGTCGCGCCAATCGAGGAGTTTCCCGACGACAAGTGGGAAGCCATCATCCGCATCAATCTGCTTGCCGCCTTTTACGCGATCAAGGCCGTGGTGCCCGGCATGAAGGCGCGCAAATGGGGCCGCATCATCAACACCGCGTCGGCGCATGCACTGGTCGCCTCGCCGTTCAAGTCGGCTTACGTCTCGGCCAAGCACGGCATAGCGGGTCTGACCAAGACGGTAGCGCTGGAAGTCGCGCAGGACGGCATCACCGTCAACGCCATCGCGCCCGGCTATGTCTGGACGTCACTGGTCGAAAGGCAGATCCCCGACACGATGAAGGCGCGCGGCATGACCGAGGAACAGGTCAAGCGCGACGTGCTCCTGGCGGCACAGCCGACGAAGCAATTCGTCACCGTGGAGGAGCTCGCCGCGCTGACGCTGTTTCTGTGCTCGGACTCGGCCAGGCAGATTACCGGCACGACTTTGCCGATGGATGGCGGCTGGACGGCGCAGTAGGCGCGGTCCCCCGGCGCCGCTCTTTCCTTGACAAAGACGAAGGATCAATCCAGCATTGTGGCAAGGGGTTCCTTCGCGACGACCCCGTGAGGCGTCAGCCCAATGATCGCGTCCAAACTCTCACTCTGGAGGTGGACGCCATGCCGTCAACAACCGCAATCACCGTAGCGCAGCTTTCCCGCCTTGTCGGTCTGTCCGACGCGCCTGTTCTTGTCGATGTCCGCATCGACGAAGACTACGACGCCGATCCGCGGCTGCTTCCGGCCTCGTGCCGGCGCGACTTCAAGTCTGTTTCGAGCTGGGCGGCCGAGTTCACGGGGGCTCATGCTGTCGTCATCTGCCAGAAGGGGCTGAAGCTCTCGCAAGGCGTTGCCGCATGGCTGCGCCATGAGGGCATTGCTGCCGAATCCCTTGAAGGCGGCTTCGAGGCGTGGCAGGCGGCCAAGGGACTTCTGGTCAAGGCCGACAAGATACCGCCCCGCGACGACAAGGGCCGCACGGTCTGGGTGACGCGTGCCCGCCCCAAGGTCGACCGCATCGCCTGTCCCTGGCTGATCCGCCGCTTCGTCGATCCCTCGGCGGTGTTCCTGTTTGTCGAGCCGTCTGAAGTGCTGGCGGCCGCCGATCGGTTTGGGGCGGTTGCCTTCGACATCGACGACGTGTTCTGGAGCCATCGCGGCGAGCGCTGCACCTTCGACACGATGATCGAAGAGTTCGGGTTGCGGTCCGAAGCGCTCGATCGCCTTGCGCTGATCGTGCGTGCAGCCGATACGGCGCGCCTCGATCTCGTACCGCAGGCGGCCGGGTTCCTCGCTGCATCGCTCGGGCTGTCGCGCATGTTCCGCGACGATCTCGAACAGCTTGATGCCGGCATGCTGCTCTACGATGCGTTCTTCAGATGGTGCCGCGATGCCACTGACGAAACCCACAATTGGCCCAGCGCGGGCAAAGCGCCATGAGCGCCCTCGCCGCGGACGACGATGCACAGGCTACCGAGGCTCCGGTCGTCCCGACCTTCCGCCAAGCCGCGAAACTGTGGGCAAGGATCGGCCTGCTCTCCTTCGGCGGGCCGGCCGGACAGATCGCGCTGATGCACAAGGAATTGGTCGAGGATCGCCGCTGGATCGGCGAGCAGCGGTTCCTGCATGCGCTCAACTACTGCATGCTTCTGCCAGGCCCCGAGGCACAGCAGCTCGCCATCTATATCGGCTGGCTGCTGCACCGGACCGCCGGCGGCCTCGTCGCCGGCATCCTGTTCGTGCTGCCCGGTGCGTTTGTCATGCTGGGCCTCAGCATCTTCTACGTGCTTTACAATGATGCGCCTGTCATCGAGGCGCTGTTTTTCGGCATCAAGGCGGCGGTGCTGGCCGTCGTCGTCGAGGCGGTCCTCCGCATCGGCAAACGGGCGCTCAAGAACCGGGTGATGGTGGCGATCGCGGTGGCCGCGTTCCTTGCCATTTATGTCATCAGGCTGCCGTTTCCGCTGATCATCCTGGTTGCAGGGCTGACCGGCTGGATCGGCAACCGCTTGGCACCGGCGCGTTTTTCCGGAGCCGCACGCGGCAAGGACAATTTGCCCGATGTCAGGGGCGCCGTCGACGTCATGTTCGAACGCGGCGACCTCGCTCACACCAAGCCGACGAAATGGCACGCGCCGCGCACCATCGCGATCTGGCTGCCGATCTGGCTCGGGCCGGTCGTACTGATCCTGGCGCTGACCGGCCCTGCCAGTGTTTGGGCACAGCTTGGCGGCTTCTTCAGCCTGATGGCGGTGGTCACATTCGGCGGCGCCTACGCTGCGCTCTCCTATGTCGCGCAGGCAGCGGTGACCTCGTTCGGCTGGCTGGCGCCGGGTGAAATGGTCGATGGGCTTGGTCTGGCCGAGACGACGCCGGGACCATTGATCCTGGTGCTGCAGTTCGTCGGCTTCGTCGCCGCCTATCGTCACGCCGGTGCGATGGGACCGCTTGTGGCCGGATCGCTCGGCGCATTGCTGACGCTCTGGGTGACGTTCGTGCCGTGCTTCTTCTGGATCTTTCTGGGTGCCCCCTACATCGAGGCGCTGCGCGGCAACAAGGCGCTGTCGGCGGCGCTGAGTGCGATCACGGCGGCTGTGGTCGGCGTGGTGATGAACCTTGCGCTGTGGTTCGCACTGCATGTCGTCTTCGGCGCGTTGCACCGTTTTGGTCTTGGGATGGAGCTACCGGTGCTGTCGTCGCTGGATTGGCGCGCCGCGCTGCTGGCGGCGGCCGCCATGGTCGCCATGCTGAAACTGAGGATCGGCATGCTGCCGACATTGGCCGGCTCGGCGCTGGCCGGACTGGCGCTGCTGGCCTTGCCTGCGTAGCGTCCGAAGGCGCGACCAGCCATTATCACAGCCGGATTTTTGAGGTATGCCGGGCCGGCGCACAACGGTCGCGGGCGCTGGTAGGATCAGCGCTGGCCCCGGAGATACGCTTTACGTCGAACCCGATACCGCCAAGCTGAACCTGCTCGACGGAGAGCGGCGCGCTGGCGAACTGATTTGACGAGGTTGGCCGAGCTGTTCAAAGTCGATCCTGGATCGCACAACGGGATATGACATGGTGGATTCCGATCGGATCGACAAGCTGATCGCAGGGGTGCCCCCCGCCTTGGCGCTTCGTGCCGGGCTGGACCTTGGCATCTTCACCTGGCTCGGCGGCGATGCTGCGACTGCCGACAGCCTTGGGGCAGCGCTCAAAGTCGAGCCCGCTCGTCTGTCGCGGCTCCTCTACGCGCTCGCCAGCATCGGTCTCCTCGACGTCGAGGATGGTCAGTTTCGCAACGGAGCCGAAGCGTCGGAGTTTCTTGACGCGTCCAAGCCGACCTATCGCGGCGGCGATCATGTGCTGCTGCGCGAACTCTGGGGAGCCGACCTTTTGACCGCAGAGTCGCTGCGGCAGAATTGGCCGGCCGCGCTGCACGACTTTTCCGAAGCGGGGCCAGAATCCGCAGCGGCCTTCAGCCGCATGCTCGCACCGGGAGGGGTGATTTTCGGCCGAAATCTCGCCCGTGAACTGGACTTCTCGGCGGTCGGTTCGGTGATCGACATCGGCGGCGGCGCCGGGACCATTCTGGTCGGTCTTCGCGAGCGATGGCCGCATATTGCGGCGACTTTGATGGAACTCCCGACGGTCGCGGCGGTCGCACCAGCGATCCTGTCGGAATACGGTGCCGGCGATGTGGTTGTCGAAGAAGGCGACATAACGGTCGCGCCATCGACCGGCCGGCATGACTTGGCAATCCTGAAGGCTGTCGTCCAGGTCCTGCCGCCGGACCAGGCGCGCAGTTCGATCCTGAACGCGGCGCGTTGCCTCACCCAAGGAGGCGAGATCGCAATTGCGGGGTGGGGTGTCGTCGATGACGACCGTCTCGGCCCGCCTGAGGGTGTCTTTCTCAATCTCACCTTCCTGAACCTTTACCGCACAGGCGAATCGTACACGGAAGGTCAGTATCGCGGGTGGATGGCCGGGGCTGGGTTCCGGGATATCTCCAGGTCGCAGCTGACCGACGGCACCACGTTGTTTCGTGGGCGCCTCACGGACTGATCGTGGCTGGAGTGGTTGGTTTCGGGCGTGTGTGGCCCTCAGAGCCAGCCCCGGACGGATTGCACAAAGTTCCTGAGGCGGCGTGAGCCGATCTTTCCCCTTACCGGCAGCGCGGTGTCCCCTGTCTTCTCGATAGCTTCTTCGCAGAGGGGGCATTTAAATGTCACTTGGTCGACAACAAAGTTCGGGATAGCGGCATATTTCGCATTCGTCGATTGGGGCGGAACCTCCGACAGGATGTTGCGCGGTCGCTGCAACTTGCGCCTAGCTAGCCCGTTCGACTACGTCGAATCGGAATGGAGTTTTTAGACATTCGTTTATCTATTCGTGGTTTCTAATACATATGGCATCCAACGCGTTCACCCGGATTTGGTTTGCTTTGAGCCGCCTAAGGCGCGCCACGAACGGTAACGTTGCCGTCATCGTTGCCTTCACCTTGCCGGTCGTGGTTGGCGGCGCCGGCCTCGGTGTGGAGACATCCTTTTGGTATTACAGCAGCCTTAAGCTGCAGGCCGTTGCCGATGCCGCGGCCTATGCCGGCGCGCTCGAGAAAGTCGCGGGTTCCGATAACCCGACCATCATCGCCGCCGCCACGCAGTCCGCGACCTCGAACAATTTTGCCACGCCGGGCACCATCCAGGTCAACACGCCGCCATTGTCCGGCCCGAACACCGCGAAGAAGGCAGTGGAGGTCATCGTCAAGCAGAACCTCGACCGCTACTTCACGGCGATTTTCAACCAGGCGCCCGTTGCCGAACAGGCAAGGGCGGTGGCGCTGATCAATGACGCCTCCAAAGCTTGCGTGCTGGCGCTCAGTCCGTCGGCCTCCCAGGCTGCGCTCTTTTCCGGCAACACCACCGTCAACCTCACCGGCTGTTCGGTCATGTCGGACTCGATTGCCTCGGACGCGATAAAGACGCAGGGCTCGGCGGTGCTCAAGGCCGACTGCCTGATCACGGTCGGCGGCATGGTGCTGAACAATCCAGCGACCACAGTCTGCAAGTCCAACATCACCCGAGCCTTGCCGGCAGCCGATCCTTTCTCCGGCTTGGCGACGCCGACAGCCGGCAACCCTTGCAAGAATGTCAACGGCAACAAGACGTCGCAAACACTCCAGCCTGGCACCTACTGTAGCGGCATGAGCCTCAGCGGCAACGTCACCCTGCAGCCCGGCGTCTACGTCGTGCAGGGCGGTATGAAGGTCAACGCCAACGCGGTCGTCGCCGGCAGCGGGGTAACCATCTTCATGGCAGGCAGCAACACCGTCAGCATGAACGGCAACGCCAAGGTGACGCTGAGCGCGCCTACCTCCGGAGCCTATTCCGGCGTGCTGTTCTACGGCGACAGGACCGGGACTGCGGCACAGAGCACCTTCAACGGCACAGCGGACTCGCTTTTGACCGGCGCCATCTATTTTCCCAGGCAGCAGGTCAACTACCTTGGCAACTTCTCGGGGAACGGTGGCTGCACTCAGGTCGTCGCCGACACTATCCAGTGGTCAGGCAGTACGACGATCAAGCAGAACTGCAAAGGCCTCGGGATGGACGACATTCCGGCGGCACTGTCCGTTCAGCTTGTCGAGTAGCGGGATGGGTGGGCGGACCTTGCGCATTGTCCGGGACAAATCCGGGATAGCCGCCGTGGAGTTTGCCATGTTGCTGCCCGTCCTGTGCTTGGTCTGCCTCGGCATCGCCGATGGCTGGTCCTACGTGACGAGTTACCTGCAGATGCGCGCGGGCGTCAAAACCGCGGCCAATCTCGTGATGGCCGGCGCGTCCAATGACACCGGGACGCAGGCGGTCGCGCTTTCGAGCTGGAACGACAAGCCCGAGGACGCCGCGGTCGTGCTGGTCCGCTCCTATTTGTGCGGCGCCACGGTCGTGGATGAGACCACCATCTGCGGCGGAAAGAAAATCTTCGTCCAGATAACGGCGACGGGCACCTGGGTGCCCCCGTTTAACTTCGGTGTCTTCCCGGACCCGCGCGCGATCAGTCATCAGCAGGTGATCCGTGTCCGCTGAAAGGATCGGATCCAGGTGGCGCCGTGACTGCTCCGGCGCAGCCGGGCTGGAATTCGCCTTGATCGCGCCTTTCCTGGTGATGCTTTTGTTCGGAATCTTCGCCTTCGGCTGGGCCATGAATGCCGTGTCGACCGTCCGCTATACACTGGAAACCTCTTCCCGGGCGCTGCAGCTGAACAACACGCTTTCGCAGAGCGACATCCAGGCCATCGCCACGCAGAAATTGGTGAACCTGGGTCTGAAGAACGTCATTGTGACGATCGCGACCGACCCTGCCAGCGGCGGTTTCAAGATGGCGCATCTGACCGCCAGCTATGCCTTCGTCATCGCTTTCCCGTATTTCGACCAGTATCCGATAAATTACGCCACGACCGTCACGGTGCCCCTGGTTGCCAGCTAGGATACGGCCGGCTTGGTTGAGTTGGCGGCGCCGAACTCAGACCGTAACGGATCGACTGGGAACCATCGCTCGATCTGGAATTGTACTTGCAAGAGGTCGATTCTCTTCGCGGCTGTAGATGCTTAAACCTCGCTCCTGAGACCTCAGGGATGGACTTTTTCTATGGAACTAAAGTCAGGCTGCTTGCTTGGTCGCGTCCGTGAAAATCACCTAAGACCAGTCCATCAGTGCTGCAACATGCGGACAGGCTATCTCAGTCACCAAGCCTTTGATCTTGCTGGTGATCCCGACAGGAATCGAACCTGTGACCTACAGATTAGGAATCTGCCGCTCTATCCTACTGAGCTACGGGACCACGCGGCCCGACACATAGCCGCTTCCGATCGTTTCGCCAAGAGGCTCGCCGAAGGCAATGAAGAGGCCGGCCGAAGGCTAATCGGCCGGCCTTTCGTCGGGGCAGGTCAGGCTGCCAGCGCCGCTTCGGCCAGTTTCACCCAGTAGCTCATGCCGTGCGGTATGACTTCGTCGTTGAAGTCGTAGGCCGGATGATGGAGGCCGGCGGTCTCGCCATTGCCGATGAAGATGAAGGCGCCAGGTCGGGCTTCCAGCATGTAGGAGAAGTCTTCGCCGCCCATCACCGGCTGGATGGCGCGGTGGACCTGGGTGTCGCCGGCGACATTTGCCGCGACATCGCCGGCAAAGACCGTTTCTTCCGGATGATTGAAGGTCACGGGATAGTTGGCGTCATAGTCGACGGTGATCGTCGCGCCGAAGGCGGTGGCTATTCCTTCGCAGATGGTGCGGATGCGCTCTTCCGATTTCTTGGCGATCTCTTTCTTCAGTGTGCGCACCGTGCCGGCAATCTCGGCGGTCTCGGGAATGACGTTATAGGCGTCGCCGGCGTGGAATTTCGTCACCGAAACCACCACCGCCTCGACCGGATCGGTGCTGCGCGAAGCGACCGTCTGCAGGGCGCCGACCAGCTGGCTGGTGATGACGATCGGGTCGATCGTGCCGTGCGGCATCGCCGCATGGCCGCCGCGGCCCTTCACGGTGATGGTGAACTCGGCGGTCGCCGCCATGATCGGACCCGGCCGGATGGCGAACTGGCCCACCGGCAGGCCCGGCATGTTGTGCATGCCAAAGACGCGCGAAATATTGAAACGCTCCATCATGCCGTCCTTGACCATCTCGTTGCCGCCGCCGCCGCCCTCTTCGGCCGGCTGGAAGATAACCGCGACCGAACCGGCGAAATTGCGCGTTTCGGTCAGATATTTGGCGGCGCCCAAAAGCATCGCCGTATGGCCGTCATGGCCGCAGGCGTGCATTTTGCCGGGAACGGTCGAGGCATAGGGCTTGCCGGTGATCTCGTTGATCGGCAGCGCGTCCATGTCGGCGCGCAAGCCGATGGTCGCGCCTTGCCCCTTGCGGCCATGGATGATGCCGACGACGCCGGTCTTGCCGAGGCCCGTCACCACGTCGTCGCAGCCGAATTCCTTCAGCTTCTCGGTGACGAAGGCGGCGGTCTTGAAGACATCGAAATTCAGTTCTGGCGTCTGGTGCAGATGGCGTCGCCAGCCGGCAACTTCATCCTGCATCTCGGCGGCGCGGTTGAGAATCGGCATAATGGTTCCATCTCGCTGTTGGAGCAGACGATCTGGCCTGCTTGATTGCAATTGTGATTGCCATGCTTGTTGCCATCTTGGCACTTTGCCATCTTGGCGTCACATAGGGTAAATAGCACCCCAGACAATGTGATCCGGAAATTGAGGGCCGGATCAGGTCATGCTGGCCATCGCGTAACGAAATCTTACGGAGCCAGGGGCGACTACGGCAAGAGGCGATTTCGGATTCCATGATGCGGCACAGCCATATCCTCAAATTACTGCTAACGGGCGGCTTGGCGCTACCCATGCTGGCTGGGCCAGCTTTGGCCAATCCGGTGATCCTGTTCGACCTCAACAGCGGCAAGGTTCTGCAGCACCAGGACGCATTCAAGCGCTGGTATCCCGCTTCGCTGAGCAAGCTGATGACCGCCTATGTCACCTTCCGGGCGATTGCCGCCGGCGAGGTCCAGCTCGATTCACCGATCAGGGTGACCAAGCATTCGGCGGGCGAACCGCCGAGCAAGATGGGCTTCAAGCCGGGCTCGGTTATGCGGCTCGACAATGCGTTGAAGATGATGCTGGTCAAATCGGCCAACGATATCGCCATGGCCATCGGCGAAAACATAGGCGGCTCGCAGGCCGGATTCGCCGTTCGCATGAATGCGGAGGCGGCGCGGCTTGGCATGACCGGAACGCATTTCGTCAATCCGAACGGACTGTTTTCGCCGGAGCAGTATACGACGGCGCGCGATCTTGCCCTGCTGGTGATGGCGATCCGCAAGGAATTCCCGCAATACGCCCCCTGGTTCTCGATCGAAGGCCTTGCCGTCGGCAAGAAGGCGATCTCCAACTACAATCTCTTGATCGGGCGCTATCCCGGCGCCGACGGCATGAAAACCGGGTTCGTCTGTCCCTCGGGCTTCAACATGATCGGCTCGGCGACACGCAATGGCCGCACGCTGGTCGCGGTCGTGCTCGGCGAAAGATCGGCGATCAGCCGTGCCGAGACCGCCGCCAGGCTGCTCGACCAGGGCTTTGCCACGCCCGACCCGAACTGGCTCACGGTCGCGGCCATGCCTTCCTATGGCGATACAATGTCACCCAACGACATGCATGATGAGATCTGCAGGAAGAAAGCGCCGCACGAGCAGTCCGAGGCGGCTCCGCCGGTGGCCGCGAAGGGTGCCGACGTGCCGAAATCGCCCTATCAGGAAAAGCTCGACCACGTGCCGACGCTGGTTGCCGTGGGCCTCGGCGGCGCCACCGGGCCGGCGCCGAAGGCGATGCTCGACCAGGGCGGCCAGGAATACGCCGATGTGCCGCTGCCGAGCTGGCGGCCAGACATTCCGGCGCCAAAGGGGGCCGAACCGGCCGTGGTGGGCCAGGCAACCGCGGTGCAGGGCGACCAGCTGGTCAAAGCCGCGAACTAGGCGATGGCTGGCTTTCCGATACCCGTCACGGTGGTCACCGGCTTCCTCGGCGCCGGCAAGACGACATTGCTCAACCGGCTGCTCAAAGATCCGGCACTGGTCGACACGGCCGTCATCATCAACGAATTCGGTGAGGTGGCGATCGACCATCTGCTGGTCGAGCAGGCCTCGGACGGCATCATCCAGTTGTCCGACGGCTGTCTGTGCTGCACGGTGCGCGGCGAACTGGTCGATACGCTGGCTGACCTCGTCGACCGGCTGCAGACCGGCCGTATCGCCCGCCTTGCCCGCGTCGTCGTCGAAACCACCGGGCTCGCCGATCCGGCGCCGGTGCTGCAGTCGATCATGGCGCATCCCGCCCTTGTGCAGGCCTTCCGACTTGATGGCGTCATCACGCTGGTCGACGCGGTCAACGGCAATGCGACGCTCGACGGCCATGTCGAGGCGGTCAAGCAGGTGGCGGTCGCCGATCGCATCGTGCTGACCAAGGTCGATCTGGCCAGCGATCCCGCCGACGTCGATGCTTTGCGAACGCGACTCCATCAGCTCAATCCAGGCGCCGTGGTGCTGGAGGCCGGCGACGGCCGAACCGGCGTCGCGGCGCTGTTCGACTGCGGCCTCTACAATCCGGCGACCAAATCCGCCGATGTCCGGCGCTGGCTCGGCGAAGAAGCCGCCCATGAGCACCACCATCATTATGATCATGACCACGGCGAACATGAGCACCACCACCGCCACGATTCCCGCGTGCGCTCCTACTCGCTGGTCCATGATGGGCCGGTGCCGTTCTCTGCGATCGAGATGTTCCTCGACCTGCTGCGTTCTGCGCATGGCGACAAGCTTTTGCGGATGAAGGGCGTCATCGAGCTTGCGGAGGACCCGTCGCGGCCGCTTGTCGTCCACGGGGTGCAGAAGATCCTGCACCCGCCGGCGCGGCTGCTGGCCTGGCCGGACGGCCAGCGCGGCACCAGGCTGGTGCTGATCACGCTCGATATGCCGGAAGACTATGTGCGCCGGCTGTTTTCCGCCTTCACCAACCGGCCGTCAATCGACACGCCGGATCGCGCGGCGCTGGAGAGCAATCCGCTGGCGATAGCCGGGGGCTGATTCTCAGGCTCGCTATGCGCCGCGTTCGACCAGGAAGCGGTGGCCGCCGCTGACGGCTGACGTTTCAACCAGTTGGTGACCAGCGTCGGCGCAAAAGGCGGGGATGTCGATGACCGCCAGCGGATCGGTGGTCTCCAGCCAAAGCCGGCTGCCCGGCTGCATTGCCGCCAGGCGTTTTTTCGCCTTGAGAACGGGCAGGGGGCAGTTCAGGCCCTTGAGGTCATAGATTGCGGTGTGATTTGTTTGTTTGTTTTCATGCATGTCTTTGTCCAAAACCGCTGCGCACTTTTGGGCGGCATGCATCGGCAAGGCGAAAACCTCAGCCGCCGAACATGCCTAGCAGCTTGTTCTTGATCTTCGACATCCGGCTTTCGTCCGCCGGCGGTTCCGCAGGCGCCGCCTCGACGCTCGCAGTGGCGACCGGCTGCTGGGCGGCCTGCTTGGCTGCTTCCTTTTCGGCCAGCGCTTGGGCCTTTGCCGCTTGCTTTTCAGCCAGTGCCTGGGCCTTGGCGGCTTTCGCAGCCTCGATGGCAGCAACCCGCTGTTCCTCGGCCTTGCGCTTGGCTTCCTTCTCTGCGTCCAGCGCCGCCATCTTGCGGCCGGCGGGCGAATTGATGCGGCCCATACGCGCCGTCTCGGTCAGCGTGCCGTCGGAATTCAGCGACGGCGGTTCGATCGGCACGCGCTCGCCCCGGGCGCGGCGCTTCGACCAGTCGGAAACGATGCTGGCTTCCTTGATGCCGGCAATGGTCGGCTTGGGCGCCGGAACACTGGCCTTGACCGCGCCGGTGAAGGCCGCGTCATAGCTGCTTTGATAGGCGTTGAGTGCGCTCTTCAGCGAATCCGGCTGCGTGGTCGCGGGGCAGGCGCCAGTCGGATCGAATGTCGTGCCCTCAGGCGCCACCTGGTTGAAGACATAGCGCTTGTCGCAGACATCGACCTTCGGCGGCACCTTGGTGATCTCGAAGTTGTCGTAACCGACCTTCAGCATCTTCCAGAACTCATAGTTCGGGTCGTTGCGGTAGCGCGCCATGTTGGCGGCGGTCATGCGGAACGGGAAGGCCTGGATCTGGAACTCGGTCTGGCCGCCCTGAAAGGCATCCCGACCAAAAGCGTAGATCTGCTCGATCTGCGGGTCGGTCATCGAATAACAGCCCGACGACGAGCAGGCGCCGTGCACCATCAGATTGGCACCGGTGCGGCCATTGGCACGGTCATAGGCGTTGGGATAGCCGATGTTGAAGGACAGGTGATAGTTCGAGCGCGGATTCATCTGCGACGGGCGGACCGTATAGAAACCTTCCGGCGCCTGGCGGTCGCCCTCGGTGTATTTCGGGCCGAGCTTGCCCGACCATTTGCAGATGTCGTAGCTGGCGACCATCTCGTAGCGGCCGGTGGTCTTGGCCTTCCAGATTTCGAGCTTGCCTTCTTCCTTGAAGATGCGAGCCATCACCGACGAGGTGCGGATCATGCCCTTGGCCTTCATGTCGGCCAGGATCTTGTCCGGCAGCGGCTTGCTGGCTTCCGGCGCAAAATTCTTCATCGAGGAATTGTTGCAGCCGGCAACGCCAAGCGCGGCGATCAGAAGTCCAGTGCGGGCAAGCTTGGTAAACATGGATACGGCTATGTCTTTTTCTCGCGGCACGGCCGGATAGCGCCCGGGCCTGCATGCTGAACACTGACGGACCCTAAGCCCGTTAACCTTGAAAATTCCTTACCGCAAGCGTCGGACGGCGCCCCCCACGGCAATTCGCCCGGTGTCACGGATTTTTTATTGAGCCGAATGCGGCGGCATTTTTGTGGCGAAATTGCTCCTTGACGCCACATTGCGGTGCGCTGCCGGCCAAAATCAGAGGCTGCGGCCCATCGCCAGATATTTTTCGCGGCGCTGTTCGCGAAAATCGGTGTTGGCGCCGGCAAAATCCTTCATCGTCTTGGCGATGAGGTCGCCGGTGGCGGCGATCACCGTTTCGGGCGCGCGCTGGGCGCCGCCGAGCGGCTCGGCAATGATGGCGTCGATGATCTTCATTTCCAGAAGGTCCTGGGCGGTGATCTTCATGTTGGTCGCCGCATCCTTCGAGCGCGTGGTGTCGCGCCACAGGATCGAGGCAGCGCCTTCCGGCGAGATCACCGAATAGATGGCGTGTTCCAGCATGTAGACGCGGTTGGCGGTGGCGATCGCAATGGCGCCGCCCGAACCGCCTTCGCCGATGACAACCGAAATCGATGGCACTTTGAGGCCGAGGCAGGCCGAGGTTGAGCGGGCGATGGCTTCAGCCTGGCCGCGTTCCTCGGCGCCAACGCCGGGGTAGGCGCCGGCGGTGTCAACCAGCGTCAGAAGTGGGATCTGGAAACGGTCGGCAAGTTCCATCAGCCGCACGGCCTTGCGGTAGCCTTCAGGGCGCACCGAGCCGAAATTGTGCTTGAGCCGGCTCGCCGTGTCGGAGCCCTTTTCCTGGCCGATGACGGCCACCGGTTCGCCGCGGAAGCGGGCGAAGCCGCCGATGATCGCCTGGTCCTCGCCGAAATTGCGGTCGCCGGCGAGCGGCGTGAAATCGCTGAACAGACCCTTGATGTAGTCGAGGCAATGCGGCCTGTCGGTGTGGCGCGCGACCTGCACCTTCTGCCACGGCGTCAGCGCCTTGTAGATGTCGCGCAGCGCGTCGCGCACGCGCTTCTCGAGCCGGCTGATTTCGTCGCCGACGTCGACCGCCTCGCCATTCTCGGCAAGCTTCTTCAGCTCGAGAATCTTGAGTTCAAGGTCCTGCACCGGCTTTTCGAAATCGAGGTAATTGTACATTCTTGAGCGGACCGATGCGTCGGAAGGCAAACATCGCGCAGATGTAGGCTCCGCGCGGGCACGTTGCCCTCACATAGCGATATGAGGCCTAGTCGGCAAGCGGATGATGATCGTTGACCAGCCGCACCAACCGCTCTTCCAGCACATGCGTGTAAATCTGCGTGGTCGAGATATCGGCGTGGCCGAGCAGCTGCTGCACCGCCCTGAGATCAGCGCCGTTCTGCAGGAGATGGCTGGCAAAAGCATGGCGCAGCACATGCGGCGAAATTTTGGCCGCCGATATGCCGGCCCGCGCGGCAAGGCCTTTGAGGTCGCGGGCAAAGACCTGCCGGGAGAGAAAGCCGCTGTCGCCGGCGGCCGGGAACAGAAACGGGCTGTCGGCGAAAGCCGGCACCGACGCCCGGGCCGTGAGCCATGCCCGCATCGCCATGCGGGCCTTGGCCGACAGCGGCACCATGCGCTCCTTGTCGCCCTTGCCGCGCACCATGAAGAAGCGGTCGTCGCGCTGGGCGACGGTCACCGGCAGGCCGACAAGTTCGGAGACGCGCAGGCCGGTGGCATAGAGCACCTCGACCAAAGCGTGCAGGCGAAGTGCCGCCACCCGGTCGCCATTGACGCCATCGCCTGTCTCAAGCGCCGCACGGTCGAGCAGCCGACCGGTATCGGCCTCGCTCATCGTCTTGGGCAGCGGCCGGCCCTTTTTCGGACTGTCCAGCGTGCCGGTCGGGTCGTCGCCGCGCAAGCCCTCGGCGTAGAGAAACTTGAAGAACTGGCGGATCGCCGACAGTTTGCGCGCCTGCGACGTCGACGCAAAGCCGCGCGCCGCGATATCGTCGAGATAGGCGCGGATGTCGGCTGCGGCGGCAGCGGCAAGCCCGCCGGCAATCTGCTGCGAAGCGTCTTCGAGATCACGGCGGTAGGAAGACAGCGTGTTTGCAGCGGCACCGCGTTCGGCGCTCATCATCTCGAGAAAGGCTTCGATGCGAGCCGCGCTGTTCATGTTCCAGGGGTCAGTTTTGGGTCAGTTTTTCTTGGGGTTCAGCTTTTCCGGTGGAATGCGCACGGTGATTTCGGCTTTTTTCGGCTCGACGAACATCGCCAACGCCACCATCGTACCATAGGCAATGCCGGCAAGAATCGTCATCGTCACGACAAAGCGGAACAGTGTCGGCATCAATCTTCGCCCGTCTTCTTACTCTGCGATTCCAAGCCCTGTGTCCTTATGGGACGCTAATTCCGTCAATTCAAGGACGAAGGGCTCTGCGTGCGAAAGGCGCTATGCTTGACGCAAACGGGCTTTTGATGTCGATACGCCGGCAAAGACGGCTTAGAAACAGCATGGTCTCATGAACGCGTTACCAGCAAATCCTCCCGGCGATAGCCATGCCGCGCTGCTCGACAGGCTGGGCAGCCGCTCGATCGTCTTTGTCGGCCTGATGGGCGCCGGCAAGACGGCGATCGGCCGCAAGGTGGCGACGATGCTGTCGCTGCCCTTCGTCGACAGCGACCAGGAGATCGAAACCGTGTCGCGCATGACGGTGCCGGAACTGTTCGAACGCTATGGCGAGACCGAATTCCGGGCATTGGAGCAGCGCGTCATCCTGCGCGTGCTGGAGAGTGGGCCGCAGGTGCTGTCGACCGGCGGCGGCGCGTTCATGAATGCGCAGACGCGGGAAGCGATCGCCGGGCATGGCGTGTCGGTGTGGCTGAAGGCCGAGATCGACCTATTGATGGAACGCGTGTCCAAGAAGCAGAACCGGCCGTTGCTCAAAAGCGCCGATCCGCGCGCCGTGCTCGAGCGACTGATGGGCGAGCGCTACCCGGTCTATGCCACGTCCAACATCACCGTGCCGACACGCGACGACCGCAAGGAGGTCATTGCGACGGAGGTTGTCGACGCGCTGTGCGGGCATTTCGGCATTCCGGCTCCGACTGCGCCAGGCGAGGTGCGGCTGTGAGCGAACCGGTCACTGTCGAGGTCGGCCTTGGCGAGCGTGCCTATGACATCCTGATCGGCCCTGGCCTTTTGGCGCGCGCCGGCGCCGAGATTTCGCGCCGCCTGCCCGGCGCGAGGGCGGCGGTGGTCACCGACGACAATGTCGCGGCGGCACATCTCGACGCGCTGAAGGCCGGTCTGGAAACAGGCGGCATCCAGCCTGCCGTCATCACTTTGCCGGCCGGCGAAAAGACCAAGAGCTTTGCCCATCTCGAAGAGGTGGTCGACGGCGTGCTCGCCGCCAAGCTGGAGCGCGGCGATGTCGTCATTGCGCTCGGCGGTGGCGTCATCGGCGACCTCACCGGCTTTGCCGCCGGCATCGTGCGCCGCGGCATGAATTTCGTCCAGATTCCAACCTCGCTGCTGGCGCAGGTCGATTCCTCGGTCGGTGGGAAGACCGGCATCAACAGCCCGCGCGGCAAGAATCTGGTCGGCGTCTTCCATCAGCCGAAGCTGGTGCTGGCCGACACCGAAGTGCTCGACACGCTGCCGATCCGCGAATTTCGCGCCGGCTATGCCGAGCTTGCCAAATACGGGTTGATCGACCGACCGGCGTTTTTCGCCTGGCTGGAAGCGAACTGGGAAAAGGTGTTCGCCGGTGGTGCGGAACGGGCGGAGGCGATCGCCGGGGCCTGCCGCGCCAAGGCCGATGTCGTCGCCCGCGACGAGTTCGAAACCGGCGACCGCGCACTGCTCAATCTTGGCCACACGTTCGGCCATGCGCTGGAAGGCGCCACACAGTATGATGGCGCCCGCCTCGTCCATGGCGAAGGCGTCGCCATCGGCATGGCGCTGGCGCACCGCTTTTCCGCAAGGCTCAATCTGGCCAGCCCGGACGACGCGGCGCGGGTCGAGGCGCATCTTCGCGCCGTCGGTCTACCCTGGCGGATGGCCGACATCCCTGGTGAGTTGCCCGATGCTGAGGCGCTGCTTGGCTTCATCACCCAGGACAAGAAAGTGTCGCGCGGCGCGCTGACATTCATCCTGACGCGCGGCGTTGGCCAAGCTTTTATTGCCAAGGATGTACCGGCGTCGGAAGTGCTTTCGTTCCTCAGGGAGAACCACCCGGGCCAGGAAAGCCGGCAGCGATGATCAACGAGCCCGGCTGGACCGTCGTCGCCGTCCTTGCCATCCTCATCCTGCTGGTCCTGGCCGTGCGCACGCGCCTGCTTGCCATGTTCGGCTATGAGCTGTCGCGCATCGAGCCGCAGCGCTCGACACAGGACGAGTTGCGCGGCGCGGTCGACGATTTCCGCCGCGACGGCCAGATGGTGCGTGAGGACCGCGACCGCGTCGGCGGGCTGTTCGATCTCGCCGAGCTCGAAGTCTCCGACATCATGGTCCACCGCACCAATATGCGCTCGGTCAATGCCGACAATGGGCCGGAAGCGGTGGTGCGCGAGATCCTGCAAAGCCCGCACACCCGCATGCCGTTGTGGAAAGGCTCTCTCGACAACATTGTCGGCGTGCTGCACGCCAAGGACCTGCTGCGAGCGCTGAACGAGGTCGGCAACGACTTTTCCCGGATCGACGTGATGAAGATCGCTTCGAAGCCTTGGTTCGTGCCCGACACCACGACGCTGCAGGAACAGCTCAACGCCTTCCTGCGCGCCAAGGCGCATTTCGCTATCGTCGTCGACGAATATGGCGAGGTCGAAGGGCTGGTGACGCTGGAGGACATTATCGAGGAGATCGTTGGCGAGATCGCCGACGAGCACGATGTAGACATTCAGGGCGTGAAGCAGGAGGCGGACGGTTCCGTGGTCGTCGACGGCACCGTGCCGATCCGCGATCTCAACCGGGCGCTCGACTGGAACCTGCCTGACGAGGAAGCGACCACCATTGCCGGCCTGGTCATCCACGAGACGCAATCGATCCCCGAGGAAAAGCAGGCTTTCACCTTCCACGGCAAGCGCTTCGTGGTGATGAAGCGCGACAAAAACCGGATCGCCAGAATCAGGATCAGGCCGGCGGGCGAATCTTAAAGGTACCGAGCAGGCCCGCCACATGACGCTCTTTGCCGAGCTTATGCCGCGATCTGGCTCGTAGACCGTTCGTGGATGGTCGCACCGGTTTGAGCGTCAACTGCGACCAGGCTGACCTCGTAGCCCCAGAGGCTGCGGACATGGCGTAGCGTCGCGTCACGGCTGGCCCCTTCGAGCACAACACCATCCTTTACCCTGTGTTGCAGCCGCAACTGCCGGTCGCCGAGCAGGTCGACATCAATCACCTGGATGTCCGGCCGATTCGCTCCAAGGTCGTAACTGTGGGCTAGCTGGGCGCGTATCTTGTGATAGCCACGTTCGTTGTGGATCGACGCGACTTCGAAATGCGGTTTGTCGGCTCCATCGCCAAGCACGAAGAACCGCCATTTTCGGATCAAGCTCGGGCTGAGATACTGGCGGATAAAGGATTCGTCGCGGTGGTTGGCCCAGGCCTCAAGCAGGACCTCGCGCCAGTTGCCATGTCCTGCAATGTCCGGGAACCAGTCGCGGTCCTCCGCCGTCGGCTCGGTCGAAATGCGCTGTATGTCCTGCATCATGTCGAGGCCGAGGGCATAGGGATTGATGCCTGAAAACCGGGGATCGTCAAAGGCCGGCTGGAAGATCACGTTCGAATGGTTGCGCAGGATTTCGAGCATGGCACCTTCGCCGATCCGGCCACGATCGAATAGCATGTTCATGAGGGTATAATGCACGAAGGTGGCGCAGCCTTCATTCATGACTTGAGTCTGTCGCTGCGGGTAGAAATATTGCGCGATGACGCGGACGATCCTGATGATCTCGCGCTGCCAGGGTTCCAGGATCAGGCTGTTCTTCTCGAGGAAATAAAGGAGGTTTTCCTCGGGAAGGTTGAGCGATCTCTTGCGCTCCGCCATCCCTTGATCCTCATTGCCGGACTTGTTTTTGTTCTGCGACGGCGGCAGCGTGCGCCACAGATCGTTGTAGGAGCGCTCTTCGTATTCGAGGCGCTCGCGAAGCCCTTCGCGCTGTCGCTCCGACGAGAGCTTTGGCGGCCGGTGGTAGCGGAACACCCCTTGTTCCATCAGCGCATGGGCGGAATCGAGAATGGCCTCCACTGCTGCAAGGCCGTGCCGCTCCTCGCACCGGGCGATGTAGCCCTTGGCGAAGTCCAGATAACCCAGGATTGCCCCGGCGTCGGTCCATTGCTGAAACAGATGATTGTTCTTGAAGAAATGATTGTGGCCAAGCGCCGCGTGGGCCGTCACAAGGGCCTGCAACGCCATGGTGTTTTCCTCCATGAGGTAGACGATGCAGGGATTGGAGTTGATGACCAGTTCATAGGCCAGCCCCCGACCACCCTTACGGTAAAGAAGCTCCTGGTGAAGGAAATGTTTGCCGAACGACCAATGCCGATACATCAGTGGCATGCCGATAGATGAGTAGGCGTCGAGCATCTGCTGGGAGGAGATTATCTCCATCTGGACCGGGTAAGTATCGAGATGCAACTCGTCGACCGCGATCGCCTCGATCTCTTCAAAAGCCCGCGATAATTTCTCGAAATTCCAGTCGGAACCGGAAAACAACAAATTCGTTTCGTTGGCTCGCCTGACCATCTCTCTCTCTCAAGCGCTCTTGATGGCCACCGGCTGCCTGGCGAAGAGCCGGTGGAAGACCGGGTAAATATCCGCGGGAGCAGCGATGCGGCTCATCTGGAAGTTGGGCCATTTCAGCTCGATCGTACTGTAGGCGCGCCAAAGCGACGTCCCGTTTTCGGTAGCACCGAATATGTGGCTCTCGCGTTCGTCGATGATCTCGACATAGGCAAAATACTGGCACAGGCGCATGAGCTTGCCGTTCATGAGCTCTATGCATCGCTCGGAATCGGTGGTGAAATTGTCCCCGTCAGAGGCCTGCGCGGCGTAAATGTTCCACTCGCTGGCAGGATAGCGCTGGCCGATAATGCGGTGCATTTCGTCGAGCGCGGTGGAGACGATCGTACCGCCGCTCTGCGTGTTGTAGAAGAACGTGTCCTCATCCACTTCGTGCGCCTCATGGGTATGGCGGATGAAGACGATCTCCGTGCGTTCGTAGCGCCGTTTCAAGAACAGGTGCAGCAGCACGAAGAAGCGTTTGGCCAAGTCCTTTTCGCGTTGGCCCATCGATCCGGACACGTCCATAAGGCAGAACATGACGGCATTGGCATTCGGCACCGGCCGGGCGTCGAAGCGGTTGAATCGGATATCGACCGGATCGACAAAGGCAATTCGCCTGCGCCGTCGCTCCAGCCGGTCAAGCTCGTCGCGTAATTCCGCGATGCGCTGGCGCACCGCCGCGCCGGCCGGGGCCGACTCAAGCGTGACGATTTCCCGGAGGATCGCCTCCAGTTCCTGCTGCGTGGGGCGCCTCAGCGCAATGCGCCGGCCTAGGCTGTTGCGCATGGTGCGGCCGGCATTGATGTTGGTCGGGGAACCGGTTGCCGCGAAGCCGGCCCGGCGCGGCTTGAAGGCAAGGATTTCCTTGAGATTGAGCTTAACCAGGTCGGGCAGTTCGAGATCCTCAAAAAAGAGTTCGAGCACCTCCTCGCGTGACAGCACGAAACGAAAATCGTCTTCCGACGCCGTGTTTCCTGGCGACGACGCCGCGCCGCCCCCATGCGGCTTCGGGAGCAGGTCTCCAGGGGAAAAATGCCTGTTGCCCGGAAGGATGTGTCGGCGCCGTCCGCTGGCCCTGTCATCGTTGAAGCTCGGCTCGGCCGTTTTCCTTTCAGGCATGGGCACGGCGTGCTCGGTATCCACGTCGGCGATCCTGCCAGTGCGGATTTGATCGCGAATGCTCCGCTTCAACTCCTCGCGAGCACGCCTGAGGAAGCGCTGTCGATTGCCAAGGCTCTTGTCCTTGGGGTTCAGGCGACGGTCGATGAAGATCGGCATGGAACCATCCGGCTCTGTCAACCCGCCTTGTTCACCCGCATGTACCAGTCCACCAGCCGGCGTACCTGCCGTTCTGTGTAGCCACGCTCGATCATGCGCTGTACGAATTCGTTATGGCGCTTTTCCGTAACGCTGTCTTGCTTGGAGCCGAAGCTGATCACCGGCAAGAGGTCCTCGACCTGTCCGAACATCCGCTTCTCGATGACCTCGCGCAGTTTTTCATAGCTGGTCCATGACGGGTTGCGGCCGTGGTTTCTTGCGCGAGCGCGCAGAGTGAACTTCACCACCTCGTTACGGAAGTCCTTGGGATTGGCGATGCCTGCCGGTTTCTCGACCTGCGAAAGTTCGTTGTCCAGGATCTCCCGGTTGAGGATCTGGCCGGTGTCGGGGTCCTTGTAGTCCTGGTCCTCAATCCAGGCATCCGCATAGGCGATGTAGCGGTCGAAGAGGTTCTGGCCGTATTCGCTATAGGACTCCAGATAGGCCTTCTGGATTTCGTGGCCGATGAACTCGGCGTAGCGCGCCGCAAGCTCCGACTTGATGAATTCAAGATAGGCCGCTTCCGTTTCCTTCGGGAACTGCTCCCGCTTGATCGCCTCCTCCAGAATGTACATCAGATGCACAGGATCGGCGGCCACCTCCTCATTATCGAAGTTGAATGTCTGCGAAAGGATCTTAAAGGCAAAGCGCGTGCTGACGCCCGTCATGCCTTCATCGACGCCGGCGGCGTCGCGATACTCTTGGACCGACTTTGCCCTGGGATCGACTTCCTTCAGATTTTCGCCGTCATAGGCGCGCATCTTGGTGTAGAGCGGCGAGTTGTCGTGCTCGGCCAAGCGCGTCGAAACTGCAAAGCGGCTGAGGATGTCCAAAACTTCAGGGGCACAGGGGCTGGCGGCCAACTCGCTCTCACGCAGCAATTTCTCATAGATCTGCCTCTCTTCGGTGATCCGCAGGCAATAGGGTACCTTGACCACCAGGATGCGATCGAGAAACGCCTCATTGTTCTTGTTGCTCTTGAACTGTTGCCATTCCGACTCGTTGGAATGGGCGACGATGATCCCCTGGTAGGGAAAGGCGCCGAAATTTTCAGTGCCGTTGTAGCTGCCTTCCTGTGTCGCGGTCAGCAGCGGATGCAGAACCTTGATGGGTGCCTTGAACATCTCGACGAATTCAAGCAGACCTTGCGTGGTCCGGTTCAGGCCACCGCTATAGGAATAGGCATCGGGGTCGGACTGGCTAAAATTTTCCAATTGCCTGATGTCGACCTTGCCGACCAGGGCCGAGACATCCTGATTGTTCTCATCGCCAGGTTCGGTCTTGGCAATGCCGATCTGGCGCAGCCGCGAAGGCATCAGCTTGACGACGCTGAATTTGGAAATGTCGCCAGACAATTCGTCGAGGCGCTTGGCCGCCCATGGCGAAATCAATCCGTTCAGCCGGCGCCGGGCTATGCCGTATTTATCCTCTAGCAGATCACCCATGTGATCGGGATGGAACAGCCCAAGCGGCGACTCGAAAACCGGGCTGATCTGGTTGCCGACCTTCAGCGTGTAGATCGGGCGCTGCTCCATCAGTTTCTTCAGGCGCTCGGCCAGAGAGGATTTGCCGCCGCCGACCGGGCCGAGGAGATAGAGGATCTGCTTGCGTTCTTCGAGCCCCTGCGAGGCATAGCGGAAATACCCGGCTATGCGCTCGATCGTATCCTCCATTCCATAGAAGTCGGAAAAATGAGGGTAGACCTTGAGGGTCCGATTCGCGAAAATGCGGCCGAGCCGCTCGTCTTTGCTGGTGTCAACCAGTTTTGGTTCGCCGATTGCGTCGACCATCCTTTCGGGAGCCGAAGCGTACATCGATTTGTCTTCCCGACAGGCAAGAAGATACTGTTGGATGCTGACCTCTTCGTCCGCCGCATTGGCATAAATTTCCGAAAAAAGATCGAAGACGTCGGATTGGGTTGCACGCATGATGTTCTGCCCTCGGAGCCGATCTGGATTCCAATCGCCTCATCACCTTCAACTGTCGGAAAGCATTGTTGGTTCCCTTCACATGAAGGAGAGTGGCTGCAATCCGGGTAGAAGGCTTGGGAGGAAACATTCGGAGTGGCTGGAATGGCGGGTTGCCCGGTGCTGCGGCGCTGATGGGCGGCGTTGTCGCCGGCCAGCTATCTCGATGGACACAAGCATCCGCCGACCTTCATCGCCTATTCGCGCGCCGAAGGCTGCGACGACCAATCGAAGGCTTTGCCAAGCGCCTGCGCGCCACCGGCACTGAAGTGACGCTGTTCGACGGCAACGCCTACACGCATATGTCGATCAATCACGACTTCGGCGAGGACGTCGACGCGTTGACCGCCGCGATGCTGGCCTTCCTGAATGCGACCGTCGGTTGATCCCGGATCCCCGCGAGGCGTCCTGGATCAGACCAAAAGCCCCGGCGGGACATTGCCGACCCGGCGCCTACAGGTGCAATTGTTCCTGAATTGTCGATTGGGAAAGAAAATCATGAATGGCGCCGATCTGCTGTGCGACGTGCTCCTGGCCAATGACGTCACGGTCTGCTTCGCCAATCCTGGCACATCCGAAATGCATTTCGTTGCCGCACTGGACCGCAAACCTCAGATGCGCTGCGTGCTCGGCCTGTTCGAGGGCGTGGTGACCGGCGCCGCCGACGGCTATGCGCGCATGACCGACCGCCCGGCAGCAACGTTGCTGCATACCGGACCGGGTCTCGCCAACGGTTTGGCCAACATGCACAACGCAAGGCGTGCGCGCAGCCCGATGATCAACATTGTCGGCGACCATGCTTCTTACCATCTGCCGCTCGATGCCCCGCTGACCAGCGACATAGAAGGCCTAGCGTCGCCGATGTCGAACTGGGTTGGCCGCGTCAAGGGGCCGGCCGATATTGTGCCGGCCGCAGAGGCGGCTTTCCGCGCTTCACTCACGCCGCCTGGCGTCACGACCTTGATCCTGCCTGCGGATGCCGCCTGGGGCGAAGTTGCTGCGATTTCGCCTGGCAAGGTGAAGCTGGAGCCGCCGCCCGCCGTCGACATGGATGTTGTGCGCACGATCGCCGAAGCAATCCGCGCCGCGCCGGGCCGTGTCGGCATGGTGGTGCGTGGGCAGGCGGCGCGCGCCGATGGACTTGAAATCGCAGGGAGAATCTCATCGGGAAGCGATGTCAGGCTGTTCAGTGAGGTTCTGATCGCCCGCATGCAGCGCGGCCGCGGGCGGTTCGCCCCGACCCGCATTCCCTATCCGGTCGATGCGGCGACGGCCACGCTCCGGGATATCGATTTGCTGGTGCTGGTCGGCGCCAAGGAGCCGGTTGCCTTCTTCGCTTATCCCGGCAAGCCCGGGCGGCTGGTTCGGGACGATTGCAAGGTGCTTTCGCTGGCGGCGCATGGCCAGGATCTGAAAGCGGCGCTGGAGGCGCTGGCCGACGAACTCGGCATCAAGCCGACGCAGCAATTCACCGCGGCAACCGCCTTTCCAGACGAAACGACGCTGAGCGGGAGACTGACGGACGATGCCATCGCGCTGTCGATAGCGCGCAAACTTCCGGCCAATGCCATCGTCTGCGACGAAGCAGTCACCTCGGCGAGACGGTTCTTCGCGCTATCCGCCTTTGCGGCGCCGCACGACTACATGATGGGTACGGGCGGATCGATCGGCGGCGGCATTCCCATGGCTACCGGCGCAGCGATCGCCTGCCCGGACCGCAAGGTGATCAATCTCGAAGCCGACGGCAGCGGTATGTACACGGTGCAGGGACTGTGGACCCAGGCCAGGGAAAAGCTTGACGTGCTGACCATCATCTTTTCCAACCGGACCTACGCCATCCTGCATGGCGAAATGAAGAATGTCGGGGTCAATGAAATCGGCGAGAACGCCAAGCGCATGCTCGATCTCGACCATCCTGCGCTGGACTGGGTTGCGCTGGCCAAAGGCATGGGCGTCGAGGCGGCCCGCGCCGACACGTGCGAACGGTTCGACGCGCTGCTCGACAGTGCGCTGTCGCGTCCGGGACCGTTTCTCATCGAAGCGGTGATCTGAGGCGGAAGAGACTTACCAGCGGGTCTTTTCGCCGGGTGCAGCCGGTTCGATTGCCAGCGCATGGACGCCGCCTTGCAGCTCCGCTGCCAGCAATTCGTTGACGGCGCGGTGGCGGTCGATGCGGCTCATGCCGGCAAAGACGGATGAGACGATGCGGACGCGAAAATGCGTCTCGCCAGTGCCGTCATAGGCACCGTGATGGTCGGAGCCGTGGTGGTGATGACCGGCATGGAGATGGCTTTCATTGACGATCGCCAGCCGCTCCGGCGAAAACGCCTTGTTCAGCTTGTCTTCCATCGTCGCCTGTATGGACATCGCCATCTCCCTTCACCATATCTGCAAGGCGTGATCGGGAAATCGGGATCGATCCCGCTGGGCCGCCTCAAAAATCGCCATTCGCCCTGCTTTATGCCGCGATTCAGCGGTTAGGGCGATGATCGCGAAAATGTCAATTCTTGTTTCGCACGTGCGAACAGCCCATAAATGGGTGAGATGAAACCGTACCCCAAATATTTCGAGAAAATTCGGGTCCGTCCCGACAAGGATGCGGAGCTGAAGTCGCACTCGCCGATCTGCCAGTGGGACGGCTGCAAGGAGGCCGGTACCCACCGGGCGCCGGTCGGACGCATGAAGGAAGGCGAGTATTTTCAGTTCTGCTTCGATCATGTGCGCGAATACAACAAGGGTTTCAACTACTTCTCCGGCGTGCCGGACACCGAGATAGCCCGCTTCCAGAAGGAAGCGATGACCGGCCACCGGCCGACATGGAAGATGGGCGTCGCCGGCGCCTCGACGCGCTCCTCGCCCGATTTCGCCCAGCAGCGTTCCGGTCGCGCCGGCTATTACAACCGCATGCGCGATCCCTTCGATCTGTTCAAAGGGCCGAAGGACCCGCGCGAGGCGCGCGAACGCAAGGCCAAGCCGCTTGAGGCCAAGGCGCTGGAAACGCTTGGCCTTGATACAAAGGCGACTGGCAAGGACATCAAGGCGCGCTATAAGGAACTTGTGAAGCGCCACCATCCGGATGCGAATGGCGGCGATAGAGGTTCGGAAGACCGGTTCCGCGATGTGCTGCAGGCCTATCGCGTGCTCAAGCAGGCGGGTTTGTGCTGAGCAACCTAACGGTTCGTGTCGTTTTCCAACTTTCATAAGGGTGGAAAAGGCTCTAAGACCGCCCCCGGACAAAATCGATTGCCGGCGAAATCAGGCATTTCGCCAGTGGAGACTTGGATAGAGATGAACAAGGTCGATCGCGACATCGCCAATTTGCCCGACACGACGGTGTCGGTGAAAGACAAATTCGGCTTCGAGTCCAAGATGGTGGTGCCGGCCTATTCGGTGACCTCGGAACATGTGCCGGACATCGATCCGGACTATCTGTTCGACAAGGCGACGACGCTGGCGATCCTTGCCGGCTTTGCCTACAATCGCCGCGTCATGGTGTCTGGCTATCACGGCACCGGCAAATCGACCCATATCGAACAGGTCGCCGCCCGCCTTAACTGGCCCTGCGTGCGCGTCAACCTCGACAGCCATGTCAGCCGTATCGACCTCGTCGGCAAGGACGCCATCGTCGTCAAGGATGGCCTGCAGATCACCGAATTCCGCGACGGCATCCTGCCCTGGGCCTACCAGCACAATGTCGCGCTCTGCTTCGACGAGTACGATGCAGGCCGTCCGGACGTGATGTTCGTCATCCAGCGCGTGCTGGAATCGTCGGGCCGCCTGACGCTGCTCGACCAGAGCCGGGTCATCCGACCGCATCCGGCGTTCCGGCTGTTTTCGACCGCCAACACGGTCGGCCTCGGCGACACTACCGGCCTCTATCACGGCACGCAGCAGATCAACCAGGCGCAGATGGATCGCTGGTCGATCGTCACCACGCTGAACTACCTGCCGCACGACAATGAGGTGAACATCGTGCTGGCCAAGGCCAAGCACTATCGCGACGGCAAGGGCAAGGACATCGTCAACAAGATGGTGCGGGTCGCCGACATGACGCGCTCGGCCTTCATCAATGGCGATCTGTCGACCGTGATGAGCCCGCGTACCGTCATCACCTGGGCCGAAAATGCCGAGATCTTCGGCAATATCGGCATGGCGTTCCGGCTGACCTTCCTCAACAAGTGCGACGAGCTGGAGCGTTCGGTGGTGGCCGAGTTCTACCAGCGCGCCTTCGGCGAGGACCTGCCCGAGAGCGCCGCCAACGTGGTGCTGGGCTGAGCAGAGCCTCGATGGCGGGTCCGGGCGACAACACGCGCAACAAGTCGAAGACGGGGTCTGAAGCCGACAGCTTCAAGCGTGCCGTCACCGTCTGCATGCGCGCCATCGCCGGCGACAAGGAGCTCGAAGTCGGTTTCGCCAAGGACCGCCCGGCGCTCGCCGGCAGCCGCGCCCGTCTGCCCGAACTGCCGAAGAAAGCGTCCAAGACAGACATCGCGATTACTCGTGGCCTGGGCGATTCCATGGCGCTGAAGCGCGCCTGCCACGATCAGCGCATCCACACCAAACTGGCGCCGGAAGGCAAGCTGGCGCGCTCGATCTATGACGCCGTGGAACAGGCCCGCGTCGAGGCGATCGGCAGCCGCGCCATGCAAGGCGTCGCCGACAATATCGGCTCGATGCTGGAGGACAAATACGCCAAGGCCAACCTTGTCGACGTCAAGGACAAGGCCGACGCGCCGATCGAGGAAGCGCTGGCGCTGATGGTGCGCGAGAAGCTGACCGGGCGGCCGATCCCGAAGAGCGGCGAGCGTCTGGTCGACCTCTGGCGGCCCTGGGTCGAGGAAAAAGCCAAGGCCGATCTCGACGGACTGTCGGCCAAGCTTGGCGACCAGCAGGCCTTTGCCCGCGTCGTGCGCGAGATGCTTGCGTCCATGGAGATGGCCGAGGAACTCGGCGACGACCAGGAAACTGAAGACTCCGAGGACAATGACGACAACCAGCCGCAAGGCGAGGAGCAGAGCGAGGAGGGCGGTGAAGACGATTCCGGCTCCGAGCAGTCGCAGTCCGAGGATGCCGAGGCCTCGGCTGATGACGAACAGTCGTCCGAGACGGAGGCGTCCGACGCCACCGCCGACGATCTTTCCGACGATGACGATGCGGACGCCGAGACGCCGGGCGAGGCGCGCCGTAACGACAACCCCTTCGCCAACCTGCCGAAAGAGATCGACTACAAGGTTTTCACCACCGCCTTCGACGAGACGGTCGGTGCGGAAGAGCTGTGCGAGGAGGAAGAACTCGACCGGCTGCGCGCCTTCCTCGACAAGCAGTTGGCCAATCTCTCCGGCGTCGTCGGCCGGCTCGCCAACCGGCTGCAGCGCCGCCTGATGGCGCAGCAGAACCGTTCCTGGGATTTCGACCTCGAAGAGGGTTATCTCGATCCGGCACGCCTGGTTCGTGTCGTCATCGACCCGATGCAGCCGTTGTCGTTCAAGCAGGAGCGCGACACCAAATTCCGCGACACGGTGGTGACGCTGGTGCTCGACAATTCGGGCTCGATGCGCGGTCGGCCGATCACGGTTGCCGCCACCTGTGCCGACATTCTGGCGCGCACGCTGGAGCGCTGCGGCGTCTCGGTCGAGATCCTCGGCTTCACCACGCGGGCGTGGAAGGGCGGACAGGCTCGCGAGAAGTGGCTGAAGGACGGCAAGCCGCCGAACCCCGGCCGGCTCAACGATCTGCGCCACATCATCTACAAATCCGCCGATCATCCGTGGCGTCGCGCCCGGCGCAATCTCGGCCTGATGATGCGCGAGGGCCTGCTCAAGGAAAACATCGACGGCGAGGCGTTGTTATGGGCGCACAACCGGCTGATCGCCCGGCCCGAACAGCGCAAGATCCTGATGATGATCTCGGACGGCGCGCCGGTCGACGATTCGACGCTGTCGGTCAATCCTGGCAATTACCTCGAGCGGCATCTGCGCGCCGTCATCGAGCTGATCGAGACGCGCTCGCCGGTCGAGCTTCTGGCCATCGGCATCGGCCACGACGTCACCCGCTATTACAGGCGCGCCGTCACCATCGTCGATGCCGAGGAACTGGCCGGCGCCATGACCGAGCAGCTGGCCTCGCTGTTCGCCGAGGAAAACGTGCGCGACACACGCCGCGGCGGCTACCGGCGCGCCGGATGATTTTTTTGCGCGGCGGGTTTCGGCAGATGCTCTTCGCGGTCACTGCCTTGTCCGGCATGGCGTTTGCGCCGGCCATCGCCGCCGGCCCAAGCGCGGTCGAGCCGGTCGAAGTCTCGGCGCGGCCGATCACCACCTTCCATATCGGCAGCGCCGACAAGCAGTTTGGGCCGCTGGAATTCGTCGGCGGTCTTGAGATGAACTCGACGACGCGCGATTTCGGCGCGCTGTCGGCATTTCGGTTCGTCAAACCCGGCAGCGATTTCATCGGCGTCGCCGATACGGGCTTCTGGTTCTTCGGCTCGATCACCCATGATGCCGACAAGCGGCCGTCCGGCATCCAGAATTTCCGCATGCAGCAGATGGTCGATGAGAAGGGCCGGCCGATCGACAGGAAATGGGAAGTCGATGCCGAGGGCCTTGCAGTCAAGGACGGCATCGCCACCGTCGGCTTCGAGCGCGATCACCGCGTCGCCCAGTTCAAGATTGACCCCAGCAACATGACGGCGCCGTTCAAGCAACTGAACTTTCTGGTTCCAGCCCGCGAACTGCGACAGAACCGCGGTTTCGAGACCGTCACCCACGCCAATCCCAACGGCCAGCACGAGGGCGGCCTCGTCGTGGTCTCGGAAAAGAGCTTGGACAAGGCTGGCAACATCTATGCCGCCATCATCGAAGGGCCGCACAAGGGCGTCTTCACGGTCAAGCGCAACGGTGATTTCGACATCACTGACGGCGCTTTCCTGCCGGATGGCGACCTGCTGCTTTTGGAGCGCAGTTTCTCGATGGCCGGCGGTGTCAGGATGCGGCTAAGGCGCATCTATGGCGAAAGCGTCGAGAAGGGCGCGGTTGCCGACGGGCCGGTGCTGATGGAAGCCGACATGGGCTACCAGATCGACAATATGGAAGGACTCGACGTCTGGACCCGCGATGACGGAGCGCTGATGGTGTCGCTGATCTCGGACGACAACCACTCGATCCTGCAGCGCAACCTCTATCTGGAATTCATCCTGCACCAGGATTGAGAGCCCTAAGGCTTGGTGGCGATCCAGATGACGTGGCGCGCGCCGCGCTTGCCATTGGCGCGCGTCTTCACCTCGTCCACGACAAAGCCCGCCTGCTTGAGCCTAAGTGTGAAGCCGGCATCGGGGCCTTGCGACCAAACAGCCAGCACGCCCCCGGGCCCGAGCGCTGCACGCGCCGCGCCGAGGCCGGCAGCGCCATAGAGGGCGTCGTTGCCCTTGTAGACGATGCCTTCGGGGCCATTGTCGACATCGAGCAGGATGGCGTCCCAGGCTGCCTTGTCGGATCTTATGATGTGCCCGACGTCGGCTTCGCGAACCGTCACACGGGGATCGTCGAGACAGCCGGCGAAGACCGCCTCCATGGGGCCGCGCGCCCAGGCGATGACGGCGGGGACAAGCTCGGCAACGGTGATGCCTGCGTCGGCGCCCATTTGGGCAAGCGCAGCGCGCAGTGTAAAACCCATGCCGAGGCCGCCGATCAGGATTTTCGGTTGGGCGCGGCCGCCGATCTTTTCACAGGAGAGCTTGGCCAGCGCTTCCTCGGAGCCGCTGAGGCGGCTGTTCATCAGCTCATTGGTGCCGAGCATGATCGAGAATTCGCTGCCGCGCTGCTTGAGGCGCAGTTCCTGTCCGCCGTCAGGCGTTTTGGCCGAGCCGAGCTGGACCCAAGGGATCACGGCCTAGACAGCCACGGTCGGCTGGCTCCAGTGGGCGGCGAGCAGCCGGTAGGGGATCAGGGCCACAACAGCGATGATCAGCTTCACCGAAAGGTCGCCCAGCGCCCAGGAGACCCAGCGCATGGTCTCGACCGGCAGCACGCCCATCAGCGGCGCCGTCTCCAGCGCAAAACCGTCGTTCGGGCCGGCAAAAGCGAAGGCGGCCGAAAAGGCGATGCTGAAGAACACCAGGGTGTCGAACACCGAGCCGACCAGCGTGCCGACGATCGGCGCGCGCCACCAGCTCTGCCGGCGCAACCGGTTGAACACGGTGACGTCGAGCAATTGCGCGCAAAGGAAGGCCGCGCCGGAAGCTGCGGCGATGCGCACCAGCCGGTCGGCTGATGTCTCGAACTCGATCAGGCCGTGGCGAAACAGGAAGGGCGGGACGAGGATCGAGCAGACCACAGCGGTCATGAAGCCGACAAGGACGATGCGGCGCGCAACGGTCGGCCCGTAGCGGCGGTTGGCAAGGTCGGTGACCAGGAAGGAGAAGGGATAGGTGAAGGCGCCCCAGGTCAGGATGTCGCCCAGCGACAGACCGCCGGCCTGGCCCTGCATCGGGAACTGCACGAGGATGTTCGATGCCACGACGACAAGCGCCATGGCGGCCACAAAGGGCAGATATCGCGAGAAGGAAGTCATTTTTTTATCCTGGGTAATGGAACCAGCCAGGCGCTAGCCGAAATCCGGATCGCGCTGCCTTGCAAGTTTTGAGCATCGGATTGCTCCGATGCTGCTGCCTTAGAAGTTTTGAGCATCGGATTGCTCCGATGCTCAGGGCGGTCGTCCCCCGCCTTGATATCGTTAAGCGGCGGGCTGGTCGGCCAGCTTCTTGGCGATCTGCTTCTTCAACAGGCGCGCGCGCTGCGACAGTTCCTTGGCGTCGGCCTTGGCCAGGAAGGCGTCGAGGCCGCCGCGATGCTCGACCGAACGCAGCGCGTTGGCCGAAATGCGCAGGCGCACATTCTGGTTCAGCGCTTCCGAAATCAGCGTCACATTGACGAGGTTCGGCAGGAAGCGGCGCTTGGTCTTGTTGTTGGCGTGGCTCACATTGTTGCCGGTCTGGACTGCCTTGGCAGTGAGTTCGCAGGTGCGGGACATGGTTCTAACCTTCAGTTCTGTCTAGCCTGCCAAACCTTGTTCGCCCGCGCCGGGTGGCGCGCGGTTTCAGTCAGGCGGCCTTATGGAAAAGTTGGCGTTCCTTAGTTGCATTTCGCCAATGCGTCAAGCTCCGGCTTGCCCACGACTGTGACGGGCGTTTCACATAAAGGCCGGAATTCAGCCTATAAGCGGTCGGACAGGGACATTTCAAGCCGGAGTCGCCCGCCTCCGGTTAAAAAAATCAAGGACCGAGCCCGCCATGCTTCGCCCGTCACATGCCGTTGTCGCCATATTTGTCGCCGCCTTGCCAACATCAACCCTTGCCGCCGCGCCCGCAGCCACCGCACAGTCCTTCAAGGGCGAATACACGGTGTCGTTCCTGGGCCTTTCCGTGGCCAAGGCGACATTTTCCAGCCACTACGAAGGCGATAGCTATTCCATAGACGGCACCGTCTCCAGCGCGGGTCTCGCCACCTTGTTCGACGACACGAGCGGCACGATCTCGTCAAAGGGCAAGATCCTGGGCAAGCAGATGCAGCCGCAGGTATTTCGCGCCGATTATAAGTCCGGCAAGAAGGCTTCCATGGTCGATATCCGCTTTGCCAATGGCGCGGTGACCGCCACCCAGATCATTCCCGAGCCGAAAAAGCGCAATCCCAAAAACTGGATACCGCTGGGCAGCAACGATCTGGCATCGGTGCTCGATCCGATGGCGGCTACCGTCATCCATGCTGACAGCCTCGACCAGGTCTGTGGGCGCAAGGTGAAATTCTATGACGGCGAGATGCGCGCCGACCTGACGCTGACCTACGCCTCGAAAGGATCGATCTCGGTCAAGGGCTACAAGGGTGACACCGTTACCTGCAAGATGAGCTTCGAGCCGGTGGCAGGCTACCGCAAGGGCCGCAAGGCGCTGAATTACCTGAAGAAGAAGAGCCAGATGATGGTGACGTTTGCACCGCTCGGCCAAACCGGCATATATGCGCCGATCCACGCCACGGTCGGGACGCAGATCGGCACCTTGACTGTCAGCGCGGGGCGGTTCGAAGCTACTGAATAGACGCGCCCACCCGAATAGAATGGGGCGAGTCGCCGGAGACGGGCATGGGGCGCGCAACACTGATCGGTTTCTCGGCGGTCGCCATGTGGGCGCTGCTGGCGTTGCTCACCGATGCGTCGGGCGCCGTGCCGCCATTCTTGCTCTCGGCCATCACCTTCACCATCGGCACCGCGGTCGGGATGGCTGCCCGGCTGTTCATGCCGGCGGCCGATAAAAGCCTGAAGATCCCACGCCAGGTCTGGGTGATCGGCATTGCCGGACTGTTCGGCTACCATTTCTTCTATTTCACCGCGCTGCGCAACGCGCCGGCGGTGGAGGCAAGCCTGATCGCCTATCTGTGGCCGCTGCTGATCGTGCTGGGATCAGCGCTGATGCCGGGCGAGAAGCTGGCCTGGAACCATGTCGTCGGCGCGCTGCTCGGGCTCGCCGGGACCGTGCTGATCGTCACCAAGGGTGGCGGCCTCGCCTTCGATGCTCGCTACACCTTCGGCTATGCGATGGCGGCCGTCTGTGCGCTGCTGTGGTCGTCCTATTCGCTGCTGTCGCGGCGCTTTCCGGCGGTGCCGACCTCGATCGTCACCTGGTTCTGCGCCGCCACGGCAGCCCTGTCCCTCATCTGCCATCTTCTGCTGGAAAAGACGGTGCTGCCCGATGGCCCCGGCCAGTGGCTGTCGGTGGTTGGTTTGGGGTTGATGCCGGTGGGTGCCGCCTTCTACGCCTGGGATATCGGCGTCAAACGAGGCAACATCCAGGTGCTCGGCGCGGCAAGCTATGCGGCGCCACTGCTGTCGACATTGGTGCTGATCGCGGCGGGCGTTGCCGAGCCGTCGCTGCGTATCCTGGCGGCCTGCGTGCTGATCACCGGCGGCGCGGCGCTGGCGGCGAAATCGTTGTTCCTGCGCAAGGCGGCAACGGGTGGAGCAAGCGCATGACGATGCCGTTTGCCGGCGGCATCGACGCCAATGCCAACGCCACATTGATTTTTTCGCTGGTGGCGGCGGTGATCTACGCCCTCACCCTGGATATGCGGCCGACGCTGGCCCGCTCGGCGGCAAAGACGCTGTCCGTGGCCATGCTTGCGGCGCTGGCCTTCATGCAAGGTGGGCAGTTGTTGCTCGTCGCGGCGCTGGCGCTCAGCGCCGTCGGCGACGCCTTCCTGTCGCGTGACGGCGAAAAGGCCTTCCTCGGCGGGCTGGCCAGCTTCCTTGCGGCGCATGTCCTCTATGTGCCGCTCTTCCTGCGCGGCGGCGGCGGGCTGGATGTGCTCAGCACCGAGACATGGCGCGGCGCCATCGCGCTTGCCATGGCGGCCTTCGCAGTCGTCATGCTGGCGGCGCTCTGGCGCCGTGTCAGTCCCGGCCTGCGGGTGCCGGTCGCCGTCTATATCGCGGCCATTCTGGCGATGGGCATCTCGGCGTTGACGCTCGACAATCCGTGGGTCATCGGCGGCGCTGTTATGTTCATGGCATCGGACGGGCTGCTTGCCGCGGAGAAATTCCTGGTTCCGGCAATAGCACCCTATCGCGCCGGCATCCGTTATGCGGTCTGGGTGCTGTACTATGCCGCCCAGCTCTGCATAACTCTTGGTTTTCTTCTGGCCTAAGGCTGCCAGCCCGGCTCGGCCATTTCAAACGCGGCGAAGTCGAAGCCCGGCGCCACGGTGCAGCCGACCAACGTCCATTCGCCGAGGCTGCGCGCTGATTGCCACCAGCCGGCCGGCACGACGATCTGCGGCCGCTCGCCCGCCGCAAGTTCAATGCCGAGCACCTGCTCGATCACCTGGTTAACCTTTGGACTGCCTTCCTCGCACATCGACAGCGCCAGCGGCGCCCCGGCATGGAAATGCCAGACCTCGGCCGCGTCCTTGACCCGGTGCCAGGCCGAAATCTGGTCCTGTTCAAGGAGGAAATAGATCGCCGTCGAATGGCCCCGCCCGGCGCCGTCGCGAAAGGTCTCGGCATACCAGCCGCCTTCCGGATGCGGCTTGAGGCCGAGCGTGGCGATGATTTCAGCGGCGCTGGTCATGGCTGATCCCGGAACGATGCTCAGAAATTGTCCTTGCGCTTGCGGATTTCCGCGAACACTTCGGCGTCCGGGGCCGCCTCCATACCGAGATGCTTGCGGATCGCCGGGTCGTGCCAGCGCAGGAACGGATTGGTCGACAATTCCTCGCCGATCGTGGTCGGCAGCGTCGCCTTGTTGTCGGCGCGCAGGGTCTCGATCTTGGCGGCGCGTTCTTTCAGCGCCGAATTGGTCGGGTCGACGGTCAACGCAAAGCGGGCGTTCGAAAGCGTATACTCATGGCCGCAATAGATGACCGTGTCGGCCGGGAGTGCCGCCAGCTTCTTCAGCGACTCATACATCACCGGCGGCTTGCATTCGAACAGCCGGCCGCAGCCGAGCGCGAACAAAGTGTCGGCGGTGAACGCCACTTTCGAGGCCGGAAAATGATAGGAGACATGGCCCGCAGTGTGGCCGGGCGTGGCGATGACATCGATCCGCTCGCCGCCGAGATGGACGACCGAGCCTTGCCCGACGGTCTCGTCGATGCCGGGAATTTTTTCCTTTTCAGCCTCCGGTCCGACTATGCGCAGCTTGAAGCGCTCCTTCAGCGCCAGATTGGCCTCGACATGGTCGACATGGTGGTGGGTGGTCAGGATCATCGTCGGCTTCCAGCCGGTGCGCTCGATCGCGGCAATGATCGGCGCTTCTTCGGGCGCGTCGATAATGGCGGTCTCGCCGCTTTTCGGGTCATGCACCAGCACGCCGAAATTGTCGCTGCGGCACATGAACTGTTCGATTTCGACGGGCATTGGCATCTCTCCATCTGTTGGCGCAGACATAGGGCGCTTGGCCGCCGATGTCACTCTAGCTTTGCAGAACGTGGCGGCTTTGTTGAACTTGGGCGGCATCGCAGCTACCGTCCCGCGCATGCATTCCGATATCGTCGATCTCCGCTCCTTCTATTCGACCACGCTCGGCCGCCTGGCTGAACGCTCGATCACCATGGCGCTGTCCTCAATATGGGCAACAGTGCCGAATGAGCGGCTGGTCGGGCTCGGCTATACCTTGCCGTGGCTGGAGCGGTTCGGCACCGATGCCGAGCGGGTGTTTGCCTTCATGCCTGCTACGCAAGGCGCCGTCGTCTGGCCGGCGAACGGGCCGACGGCTACGGCGCTGGTCTTCGACGAGGAATTGCCGCTGGTCGATTCCTGCATCGACCGCATGCTGCTCGTGCATTCGCTCGAACATGTCGAAAACCCGCGCGAGACGCTGAACGAGATC
The DNA here is from genome assembly GCF_057786115.1 of Mesorhizobium sp. P170090. NCBI lineage: Bacteria > Pseudomonadati > Pseudomonadota > Alphaproteobacteria > Hyphomicrobiales > Phyllobacteriaceae > Mesorhizobium > Mesorhizobium sp. P170090. The sequence continues at coordinate 108,445 of NZ_JBYNWH010000001.1, read as the reverse complement.
TGGCGGGTGCTGTCGCCGGCAGGGCGCGTCGTCATCGTCGTGCCCAACCGGCGCGGTGTCTGGGCGCGGTTCGAGCACACGCCGTTCGGCAATGGCCGGCCGTTCTCGCGCGGCCAGCTGACAGAATTGCTGCGCGAGGCGAATTTCACGCCGGCTTCCTGGTCCGACGCGCTGTTCTTCCCGCCATCGCCGCGGCGCTTCATGATGCGGTTCCACAATGTGCTGGAGCGCGCCGGCCGGCGGTTCTGGCCGATCTTTTCCGGCGTCATCGTGGTCGAGGCGCAGAAGCGGCTCTATCAGGGCGTGCCGGTCGCGCAGCGCGCTTCGCGCCGTGTCTTCGTGCCGGTACTGTCACCGCACGGTGCGACGCGGCTTGGCCGCCGGGCGGAAGGGGTGACATCGACGACGCGTCAGGTGACACCTTCGTGATCATCATGAAAACTGGTGTTGCGTGGGTTTTTCCCACCTATCTGTCGCAGATGCATTCGCGGTCCGTTTGAGCGGCGGATGCCTTCAAGTCTCTCCATCTGGTTTCAGCAACGCTTCTGAACGCAAGGACCTCGTGCATGGCTGATCAACCGGACAAGTCCGCCACCGTTCAGCCGGTAACCGTCGAAGCCAGCAGCCTGCGCGATCAGGTAGCGACGATCAAACGGGCGCTGATAGGCTCACCGGTGCGCAAGTGGCTGGTCTGGACGTCGGTCGGCATTATGGCGGTCATCGTCGCGACGTCGATCGGCCAGGTTCTGCTCAACCGCTGGAACCAGCCTTTCTACGATGCGCTGGCGCGTCGCGACATGGCGGCCTTCCTGCATCAGCTGATGATCTTTGCCGTGATTGCCGGCACGCTGCTGCTGCTCAACATCGCTCAGACCTGGCTCAACCAGATGATCCGGCTGAAGCTGCGCGAGGCGCTGACGCTCGACCTGATCGACCAATGGATGCGGCCGGCGCGGGCCTTCCGGCTCGCCAATGCCGGCGCCATCGGCGTCAATCCCGACCAGCGCATGCAGCAGGATGCCGCGCATCTGTCCGATCTGTCGACGGACCTCGGCGTCGGCCTGCTGCAATCCTTCATCCTGCTGGTGTCGTTCGTCGGCGTGCTTTGGCAACTCTCGTCGGGCTTCGTCTTCCACATCAACGGCTGGTCGCTGGCGATACCGGGCTACATGGTCTGGGCCGCGTTCCTCTATGCCGGCATCGCCTCCTGGCTGAGCTGGCTGGTCGGGCGGCCGCTGATCCGCCTCAACAGCGACCGCTACACCCGCGAGGCCGAGCTGCGTTCCGGGATGGTGCGCGTCAACGAGAATGTAGACGCCATCGCGCTCTATCACGGCGAAGCCGATGCCAAGAGACGGCTCGAAATCGACCTTGGCACGGTGCTGGGCGCGATGCGAAACATCTACAAAGCGCAGATCAACCTTTCCTGGGTGACCGATACCTATGGCTGGATCACCGTGGTGGCGCCGATCCTGGTTGCATCGCCGGTCTATTTTTCAGGCGACATCAGCTTTGGCGGGTTGATGATGGCGGTCGGCGCCTTCAACCAGGTGCACTCGTCGCTGCGCTGGTTCATCAACAATATCGGCGGCATCGCCGACTGGCGCGCCACGCTGATGCGCGTTGCCGACTTCCGCATTGCGCTCGATGAAACCGATGTGTTGCACGACAAGGAAAAGCGCATCGAATTCGGCGATAACGCCAATGGCAGCCTGACCTTCGAGAAGCTCCAAGTGGCCTCGCCGGAGGGCTGCACCAAACTTTCAGGCAGCCATGTCGAGATCCATCCCGGTGAGCGCGTCATGATCACCGGCGACCCAGGCGCCGGCAAGACATTGTTCTTCCGCGCCATTGCCGGCCTTTGGCCCTGGGGCAGCGGGCGGATCGGCTTGCCGGCCGGAGAAACGCCGATTTTCGTGCCGCGTGTTCCGTATTTTCCTGCCGGCACGTTACGCGAAGTGCTGCATCCAAATGGCTCGGCGCCGGCTGGCGATGCTGATTTTGGGGCGGTGCTGGCCGAGGTCGGCCTCGAGCGGCTGTCATCCTCGCTCGACCGTTCCGCACGCTGGGAGCGTGAACTCAACGATGACGAACAGCGGTCGCTGGCCTTCGCCAGGCTGGCCTTGCGGCAGCCGAAATGGGTGATCATCGACGAAGCGATGGACGCGTTCGATGGTCCTTCGCTGCGAAGGGTACTGTCCATGCTGGAGAAACGCCTGCCGGAAACCGCGATCCTCAACATCGGGCGCGGACTGCACAATGGTCATTTCTTTCCACGCGCATTGAACATCGTGAAGGATACGGGTGCTGCGCCACTGAAACCCGCCCGAGTCAGGACCGGCGCCATCGACCCGCCGCCGAAAGCGGCCGTGCGGCGAAAGAAGTAGAAGGGGCTTTATTTCGCCGCGATCGCGGCGAAGATTCACGGGTCGAAACATCCGTGGTGCGGCCATGCTCGATGCGCTCAGCCTGCTTGCCTGCCTTGCCTGCACCACGCCCGTGGCTGCCCCGGCCGTTGCCGTGGATGTCGAACTGGTGCTGGCCGTCGACATCTCACAGTCGATGGACGAGAGGGAGTTCGCGCTGCAGCGCGCTGGCTATGTCGAGGCGCTCAGGCATCCCGATTTCATCAAGGCCGTGCGCTCGGGAACCACCGGGCGCATCGCGCTTGCCTATTTCGAATGGGCGGGCGTCGTGCGCGAGGATGGCGTCATCGCCTGGCAGGTGATCGACAGCGCAGAGAGCGCCAACGCCTTCGCCGACAGAATAGAAGCGCGGCCGTTCCGCAGCTTTCGCGGCACCTCGATTTCCGGTGCGCTTGCCTTCGGCGCCGGGCTGTTCGAGGGCACGGGGTTCGATGCGCCACGCAGCGTCATCGACATTTCCGGCGACGGTCCCAACAACACCGGGCTGCCCGTCGCCACGACACGCGATGCGGCGGTGGCCAAGGGCATCGTCATCAACGGCCTGCCGATCCTGATCAGCCCGTCGCCGACCTTCAGCCATCTCGACCAGTATTATGACGACTGCGTCACCGGTGGGCCCGGCTCCTTCGTTTTGCCGATCTATGTGGCCTCGGAATTCGCCACCGCCATACGCCGCAAGTTGATCCTGGAGGTGAGCGGCATCGCCGATGCGACCGTGGTCCCGATCGATGCCGCTGCACCCATGGACTGCCTGCAGGGCGAACGCGACCGGCGGCTATATTCCGACCCATATCTGCCGGAACTCGACAAATGAGGTTTGAGGCAGTTCGGAGGGGAAAGCCGCTGCGCGGCTTGTCGGCAAACTTCAGGCCGGCCGTGCACCGTATTTGTCGCGAAATTCGGCATAGAGATCGCGGCGCCAGCGCCGGCCGCCGACATAGCCACGCAACAGCTGCGGCAGCGAATAGCCAAGCGCCTTCGACGACCGGTTGGCCATATAGCCGGAGAACGCCTGCGAAACCCTGCCCTTGAGTGCATCGGCGATGAGCTGCCGGGCGATCATGTAAGGCGGAATGTAGGGGTAGCGGTCGGCGATATAGGGGTGCTTGTCGATCAAGCTCGCATAGGCTTCGACATAGCCGTCCCGGCGACCGGAGATCGAATTCTCCGAGTTGTACTTTTTCCAGTCGATCACTTCGGACAGCTGCGCGCCGCTGCGACGGGCAAAGCGCAGCAACAATTCGCGATCCTGCATGCGCGTGACGTCACTATCGTAGCCGCCGATGGCCAGCAGCGACTCGCGCCGGGCGGTGATTGCCGACCCGGCAATGAAGATGGTCTGCGCGACAAGGGCCCGCTCCAGCGAGTCGCGGCTCAGCAGCGCCTCGCGGTTGACGCAGTTGGTGCGGCGATTGCCCTTCAGCGACACGAAGGAACTGATCAGCACTTCGAGCGAGGGATTGTTGTCGAACTGCTCCAGCGTCCGCGCCAGGCGATCCGGCAAATAGACGTCGTCGGAATCGAGGAATGTCACCACCGGCGCCTGCGCCCGCTCGATGCCGGCATTGCGGGCGGCATTGGCGCCGCGCCATTTCGAGCCAACATAGATCAGCCGTGGATCGCGGATTTCGGCAAGTGCGGCTGCCGTACCGTCGGTCGAGCCGTCATCGACGACAATGTGTTCGAACCGGGGAAAATTCTGCGCCAGCACGCTCTCCACGGCGCGCACCACCTTGCTGCGGCGATTGTGCGTCGGTGTGATCACCGAGATCAGCGGAGCGAGGTCGGTTGCCTTGGACATGTTGCTTCGATTGTGCCCCGAAATGCCTGGAGGCCGGAGGTTTTGATGGTCGCCGTCCAAGCCTTACCCCGGGATGGCATTCGATTCGACGCTACAAAAAACCAGCGGCAATGTCATCACAAACTGTTGAGCCAGGACGCCGTAAGCCGGCCGATTACCCCAGACGTAATCGACCGATGGCCATCATGTCTGCAGATTGCGCCAACGAAGCCGGTCGTCGGGCTTCGATCTCACAGGGAGTTCAGCCGTGGCCGCCTACGCCGTCGCCCATATGCGTCAAGTCACAATGGGCCCGCAGATTGTCGAGTATCTGCAGAGGATCGACGCCACATTGGAGCCGTTCGGCGGCCGCTTCCTTGTCCACGGCGGCGACATGGACGTGGTCGAAAACGAATGGCCCGGGCATCTGATCGTCATCGAGTTTCCGGACAGGGCGCATGCGTGGGGCTGGTACGATTCATCAGCCTATCGGGAGATTCTGGCCTTGCGCACCGACAACTCCCACGCCGATGTGATCATCGCCGATGGCGTTCAGCACCCGCACAAGGCGACGGACGTGCTGGAATAGGGGCAAACTACCGCTTCAGCAAGAACACCGCTTGCTGGCCGAAGAAATTCCAGAACCACCATGGCATCGACAGGCCGATCTTCTGGCCGTTGCCGTCGAGCGCGGTGGCTTTCTCGACCGAAGCGCCGAGTTCCTCGACCAGATTGACGAAGTCGCGGATGGTGCAGAAATGGATGTTGGGCGTGTCGTACCAGGAATAGGGCAGGTCCGCGGTCACCGGCATCCGGCCCTTGACGAACAGCGACAGCCGCACCCGCCAATGGCCGAAATTGGGGAAGGAGACGATGGCGCGGTTGCCGATTCGCAGCAGTTCGTCGAGCACCAGCTTCGGGTTGCGGGTCGCCTGCAGCGTCTGTGACAGGACGACGAAGTCAAAACCCTTGTCCGGATAGAATTCGAGGTCGGTGTCGGCATCGCCCTGGATGACCGAGAGGCCGCGCGCAACGCATTCATTGACGCCGCGCTGTGACAACTCCAGCCCGCGGCCGTCGACCTGCTTGGTCTCCTGCAGGAGTTCGAGCAGCAGGCCGTCGCCGGAGCCGACATCGAGCACTCGCGACTGCGGGGGTATCAGGTTGGCCACGACTTCGAGGTCGACGCGCTGGCTGCCATTGACGCTCATGGCTTCGCCCCTTGCCTGGCGCATGATCCCTGTCCGAAAAGTCTGCAACTTTTCGGGGTCATGCGCGGAGCCCTCTCGCCCGCGCGGCCGAGCCGATGAAGCCCTTGATGGCGGCAAACAGTTCGGGTTCGTCGAGCAGGAAGGCATCATGGCCGCGGTCGGTGTCGATCTCGACGAAGGAGACCGATGCGCCGGCGGCGTTGAGCGCATGCACGATCGAGCGGCTCTCCTCGGTCGGGAACAGCCAGTCCGAGGTGAAGGACACCAGGCAGAAGCGGGTCTTGGTGCCGGCAAACGCGTCGGCCAACCGGCCGCCATGGTCGGCGGCGAGGTCGAAATAATCCATCGAACGGGTCATGTAGAGGTAGGAGTTGGCGTCGAAGCGGTCGACGAATGTCATGCCCTGGTGGCGCAGATAGCTTTCGATCTGGAAGTCGGCGTCGAAACCGAAGGTCAGCGCTTCGCGGTCCTGAAGATTGCGGCCGAATTTGCGGTGCAGGGCGGCTTCCGACAGATAGGTGATGTGGGCGGCCATGCGCGCCACGGCGAGCCCCTTTTCCGGGCGCTTGCCGTGCTCGAAATATTTGCCGCCATGCCAGTCCGGATCAGCCATGACAGCCTGGCGGCCGACCTCGTGGAAGGCGATGTTCTGCGAGGAATGGCGTGCGCCTGTGGCGATCGGCAGGGCCGAGAAGACGCGCTCGGAATAGCATGACGCCCATTCCAGCACCTGCATGCCGCCCATCGAGCCGCCGAGCACGCAAAACAGCTTTTCGATGCCGAAATGGTCGACCAGCATCAGTTGCGCCCGCACCATGTCGCGGATGGTGATGATTGGCAGGTCGAGGCCGTAGGGCTTGCCGGTGGCGGGATTGGTCGAGGCCGGACCGGTGGAGCCGAGGCAGCCGCCGATGACGTTGGAGCAAATGACGAAGAAGCGGTTGGTGTCGATGATCTTGCCGGGACCGATCAGCACTTCCCACCAGCCGGGCTTGCCGGTCACCGGATTGGTGCTGGCGACATGCTGGTCGCCGGTCAGCGCGTGGCAGACCAGGATGGCGTTGGTGCGGGCATCGTTGAGGTCGCCATATGTCTGGTAGGCGATCTGGAACGGCGACAAAAGCGTGCCGGCGTCGAGCTTCAGCGGCTTGTCAGGGCCAAAACGCAACACAGGGCTCGACGGGTTGTCGGCCTCGTTGTTGGTTTTTGTAGCGCGGAGCGCGGCCATGTGACTCTCCTTGCCCGCCGTCAGGCAATAAAAAACCGGCAATGCGATCGCAAAGCCGGTTACGTCACGCAAACGGCCCTTTAGCGAGTTGTTTAACGTGGCTGCAAGCCGACCGGCCAAATCACCACGGAACTGTTGCGTTCTTCTAGAACTCGTGCGGCCCGGCGTCAACGGCCAGCTATTGCCCGCCTCTCGACATTCGCGGCTACGGCTTGTATTTCCGCTGCGGCCTCCGGACGGAGGCATTCTCGATGGATTTGCGACATGGACAAGACAGCGGACAAGGCACGGCCGACTCCCCGCGCGGGCATTATGGACATCGACGCCTATGTGCCGGGCAAGAGCACGGCACCGGCCGGCGTCGCCAAGGTCCATAAATTGTCGTCGAACGAGAACCCGCTCGGCCCGTCGCCGAAGGCGATCGAGGCCGCGCGCGAAGTGGCCAGCAAGCTCGATGTCTATCCCGACGGCACCGCCCGCCGGCTGCGCGAGGCGATCGCCGAGGTGCATGGCCTCAACCCGGCAAACATCATCTGCTCCAACGGTTCCGACGAGATTTTGGGCCTGCTGGCGCAGACCTATCTGGCGGCCGGCGATGAGGCCATCATCACCGAACACGCCTTCATGATCTACAAGATCTACATCCAGTCGGCCGGCGGGACACCGGTGACGATCAAGGAAACCGAGGAACGCGCCGACGTCGACGCGATCCTGGCCGCGGTGACGCCGCGGACCAAAATCATCTTCCTCGCCAATCCCAACAATCCGACCGGAACCTATCTGCCGTTCCAGGAGGTCCGCCGCCTGCATTCCGCTCTCCCGGGCAACGTGCTTCTGGTGCTCGACGCGGCCTATGCCGAATATGTCAGGCGCAATGACTATGAGGCCGGCATCGAGCTGGCGGGCAGCGCACAGAATGTGGTCATGACCCGCACCTTCTCCAAGCTTGGCCTTGGCGGCGCGCGCATCGGCTGGATGTATGGCCCACTGCACATCGTCGATGCCATCAACCGCATCCGCGGCCCTTTCAACGTTAACGCAACAGCGATCGAGGCCGGCATTGCCGCCATCCGCGACCGCGCCCATGTCGAGCGCAGTTCGTTGCACAACGAGACCTGGCTTACCTGGCTGAATGAAGAACTGACGAAGCTTGGGCTGCGCGTGACGCCCAGCGTCGGCAATTTCGTCCTCATCCACTTTCCCGACGACAAGAGGCATTCGGCTGAGGCGGCGGACGATTACCTCACCCAGCGCGGCTATATATTGCGGCGCGTTACCGGCTATGGCTTTCCCAATGCGCTGCGCATGAGCGTCGGCACCGAAGAAGCCAATCGCGGCGTCATCGATGCCCTCACGACATTCCTGAAAAGCTGAAACAATGACAGCACCGATGTTTGAAAAGATCGCGCTGGTCGGCATCGGCCTGATTGGCTCGTCGCTGGCCCGCATCATCCGCCGCGAGGGCCTGGCCCGCCATGTCGCCATCGCGACGCGCAGCCCGGCCACGCTGGCACGGGCGAAGGAGCTCGGTCTTGGCGAGAGCTACACCACCGACGCCAGGGAAGCGGTCCGCGATGCCGACCTGATCATCGTCTCGGTGCCAGTGGGATCGTCGGGCGAGGTGGCGCAAGAGATCGCGCCGGCGCTGAAAAAGGGCGCCATCCTCACCGATGTCGGTTCGACCAAGGCCTCGGTCATTGCGCAAATGCAGCCCTATGTACCGGACGGCGTGCACTTTATTCCGGGGCACCCGCTGGCAGGTACGGAGAAATCGGGCCCGGATGCGGGTTTCGCCGAGCTGTTCGAAAACCGCTGGTGCATCTTCACGCCGCTGCCGGGAACCGATCCGGCCGCGCTGGAAAAGCTGTCGGAATTCTGGCGGCGCTGCGGCTCCAACATCGACACGATGGACCCGCAGCATCATGACATGACGCTGGCCATCGTTTCGCATCTTCCGCACATCATTGCCTACAACATCGTCGGCACGGCCGACGATCTGGAATCGGTGACCAAGTCGGAAGTGATCAAATATTCGGCTTCCGGTTTCCGCGACTTCACCCGTCTGGCCGCCTCCGACCCGACCATGTGGCGCGACGTGTGCCTGCACAACAAGGATGCCATCCTGGAAATGCTGGCGCGCTTTTCGGAGGACCTCGCCTCGCTGCAGCGGGCGATCCGCTGGGGCGACGGCGACAAGCTGTTCGACCTGTTCACCCGCACCCGGGCCGTTCGCCGTTCGATCATCGAGGCCGGCCAGGATATCGACGTGCCGGATTTCGGCCGGCAGGCGGTCGAGCACCCGGTGAAAAGTTAAATCTGTTTCAGACGGGCCAGGTCGCCGCGACCATGGCCATTGCCTCGTCCCTGTTTGGCGCCCCCAGCCGGCCGCCGAAGCGCTGGCATTTGAGCGCGGCCGCCGCGCTGGCAAAGCGCAACGCCTGCTCGATCGGCATGGTTTCCGCCAACGCGACAGCAAAGGCGCCGTGGAAAACGTCGCCGGCGGCCAGCGTGTCGACCGCCTTGATCTTCGGCGCCGCGATGTGGCGCACGCATCCGGCGGACCGGTCATGCCACCAGCTTCCCGCGGCGCCGCCGGTCACCGCGACAAAGGCGTCTGTGCGGCTGGCGAGGTCGGCGCAGGCGGTTTCGGGATCCAGCGCGTGGTCGCAGATAATGCGTGCAGCCGTCTCCGAAGCGACGATGTGCGAAGCCAGCGGCAACAGACGCTCCAGCACCTCCAGCGGCGCCGTGTCGGCGTCGAGGATTGCCGGGCAACCGGCGTCGCGCGCGGCGGTCAAGGCAAGAGCGGCGGCGCCCGGCCAGCGCACATCGACCAGCACGGCATCGAAGCCGGAAAGATCGGCGACAGGCACCGCCTCGGGGTCGGCCTGCGCCTTTGGGTCGTAGAAGGGCACGATGATGCGCTCGCCATGAGCGTCGACCAGGATCGCGGCCAGCGCCGAGCGGGCGCCTTCGACGCGGCGGACAAAGCGGCAATCGACGCCCTCGGCCTCGATGCCGGCCAGCAATTGGTCGCCGACGGCATCGTCACCTGCACTTGCCCACAGGAACACCTCGGCGCCGAGACGGCGGGCGGCGCAGGCAGCACTTGTCGCCATGCCCGAGGCGATCTGGATGCCGTCCGAGGCGATGAACTTGCCCTGATGCGTGGGCAGGGTTTCGACGCGCAGGATGGTATCCAGCGTCAGCGCGCCAACGCTCAGCAGTTTCACCGGTCGGTTCATGCGTCGGCTTGCTCGAGCATGATCTCTCCCCAAAAGCCGTTCCCGCTCTTTGCGATCATGCTCTATCTCTTTGTTTTAACGCAATTCCGGACGGAAAACCGCTCACACTTTTCCTGGAATTGCTCTAATCGAGCGGCTTGATCTTGCCCAGCGGAATGAAGCCGAGCGAGACCTTGCCCTTCACCACCTTGAGCGGCATCGACGGTTCGTTGCCGAGCAGCGCCAGACCGGCAAAGCCTTGCTCGATCTGGCTCTTCTGCTCGGGGATTGCGGTGGCGAGAATTGCCGCCACGGCTTTGGGATCCTGCAGCTTGATCGTCAGGTCGGCATTGACCTGGCCGTTGGCGTCGACCGACACCGGGCCGGAGACGGTGATGCGCGCGGTTCGCGACGACAGATCGAGCTTGTGGATGTCGACCGCCTGGCCGCGCAGGCTCCTGGCCTGCGTCTTCATCAGCGCGACGCCGTTCTTCAGCGTCGCGTCGCCGCTGCCGTCGAGCGGCGGCAGCACGCGCCCGCCGATCGCGTCGGCGTCGATCTCAAGATCGGTGAAGCTGCCGACGTAGCCGATGTCCTGGCCGTCGGGTCGCAACTCGCCCGCCGCGGTTCCGGCGCTGAACAGTGAAACCGGATCAGTGTCGTCGGCCGGATCCGTCTGGCCGGACAAGCTCTCCGCCTGCAGCGAAATGCTCCGGGGCAGGGGCCAGGAGAGCTTGGCATTGGCCTGCAGATTGTCCCAATCGATCCATAGCGGCGCCATCCCGGGCACCGAGGTCCGCAGTGGCCCACGCAACTCGGCGGCAGGCGACAAAGGCCGGATGAGTTCTGCAACGAAGTTGAAGCTGCCTGCCGAGGCGGCAACGTTCCTGGCGTCGTCCTCGTAAGCCAGATTGTCACAGGAGATGGCAAAACTCAGGGGGTAGCCGCTGACGGTGAGGTTGGCGCAGCCGGCCTCGATGCCTTTGTCCTTGAGCGAGGCCACCGCCTTGTCGGCTTCGCTGCTGACGCGACCGGCGACATAGAACCAGACCGCGCTGTAGACGCCGAACAGCATAACGACCAAGGCAGCGAGCCACATCAGCCGGCGGCGAAACTTCGACGGACGCTCGTCACTTGACGTCATGCTGCGGCTTTCATTAACGCGGGCGTGTTGCGGGTGGACTGTGGCTTACGCAACAAGCAAAAAGAACAGAAGAGCACCGATTCCGATGCGGCGGCGTCACTCTCGTGCAATCAGGCTTGGCGATATGGGCGATTTTTGGGTTTTTGGCTACGGCTCGCTGATCTGGCGACCGGGATTCGCCCATGTCGAGACACGGCGCGCGCGGCTTTACGGCTACCGCCGGTCGCTCTGCGTCTATTCCTTCGTGCATCGCGGCACGCGCCAGCGGCCGGGCCTGGTGCTAGGCCTCGACCGTGGCGGCTCCTGCATCGGGCTGGCGTTTCGCGTGCCCGGCGAGCTGCGCGATGAGGTGCTGACCTATCTGCGCGAGCGCGAATTGGTGACCAGCGTCTATCTCGAGCGTGTGCTCGATATCAGCCTCGACGGGAATGGGGCGGCCGCGGGAGAGAGAGTGAAAGCGGTCGCCTATATCGTCGACCGCCAGCATGAGCAGTATGCCGGCGGGCTCGACCCCGCGCATGCGGCAGGTGTTATCCGTGGCGCCGTCGGCCAGTCCGGAAACAACGAGGACTATGTGCTCAACACGCTGCAGCATCTCGCGGCGCTGGGTATCAGCGACCACTGGCTGGAAGAGGTGGCGAAGCGGATCGCCTCGTGAGCCGGTAGACCACGGCGAGCCTGCAGGCGAAGCGCTCGCGCCTTTGTGAAGCGCTGGCCCGCTGGAAAAATTGGCTGAGGCCTTTGACCTCGGCGCGGCGAGACCTAGCTTAGCTGCGGCCCGAAGCATTCGGGCCGCCCGCCGCCAGCCCACGGAGCCCCGTCTTGCAAAAACGCCGTCTCGGTCAAACCGACCTTTCCATCGCGCCGCTGGTCCTGGGCGGCAATGTCTTCGGCTGGACCGCGGACGAGAAGACCTCCTTCGACCTGCTCGACCGGTTCGGCGACGCCGGCCTCAACGCTATCGATACGGCCGATGCCTATTCGCGCTGGGTGCCGGGCCACGCGGGCGGCGAGTCCGAGACCATCATCGGCAAATGGATGAAAAGCCGCGGCAACCGTGACAAGATCATCGTCATCACCAAAGTCGGCTCGGATATGGGACAAGGCAAGAAGGATCTGTCCGCTGCCCATATCGAAAGGGCGGTCGAGGCGTCGCTTGAGCGGCTGCAGACCGATGTGATCGACCTCTATTTGTCGCACTGGCCGGACCCGACCACGCCTTACGAAGAGACGCTCGGCGCCTACCAGAAGCTGCTCGCTGCCGGCAAGGTCCGCCATATCGGCGCCTCGAATCTTGACGCCGGCCAGCTGCGCGCCGCGCTCGATGTTGCCAGCCTGCGCGGGCTGCCGCGCTACAGCGTGCTGCAGCCGGAATACAATCTCTACGACCGCTCATCCTTCGACGGGCCGCTGCATGATCTGTGCGTGGCCGAGGATATCGGCGTCATCACCTATTTCAGCCTCGCCAAGGGGTTTTTGAGCGGCAAATACCGTAGCGAGGCCGATCTCGGCAAAAGTGAACGCGGCGGCGGCGTGAAGGCTTATCTCAATGCGCGCGGCATGCGCATTCTGGCCGCACTCGACACTGTGGCGGCGCGCCATTCGGCCAAGCAGGCGGAAGTAGCACTCGCCTGGGTGATGGCGCAGCCCGGCATCACCGCGCCGATCGCCAGCGCCACGACGCTGGACCAGGTCGACAGCCTGGTGCGCGCCGCATCGCTGAAGCTCAGCGCGGAGGATCTCGTGGCGCTGGACAAGGCCAGCGCCTAGCCGCGCAGGTTCGGCACGATCGTCCAAGACGACGGCTGTCCGCCTTGCCACACTGTTCTCCATTATTGGGAGAAGAGGCAGCATGGCCGCAGACATTCTTTCGCAGGCGCAGCCCTGGCAGCAATTGCTGGCGCTGGTGCTGGCGGCAACCGTCGTCATGGGCAGTCCTGGCCCGGCGACGATCAGCGTCACGGCGATAGGGGCCGCCTTCGGCCTGCGCAATTCGCTTCACTACACATCGGGGATGATTTTAGGCACGGTCGCGGTGCTGCTGGTAGTGGCCACCGGCATCAAGGCTATCCTCACCTCGATGCCGGGCGTAGCGCCAGTGCTGGCGGTCGCTTCCGCCGCCTATATTCTCTACCTCGCCTACAGAATAGCGACAGCGCCGCCGCTGGCCGCGCGTGACAGCAGCGCGGTTCTGCCGACCTTCCTCGGCGGCTTCCTGCTCGCCGTTGCCAACCCGAAAGCCTATGTGGCGATTGCTGCGGTCCTTGCTGGCTCCGCGACCGCAGCCGGCGCCGATGCTCTCGGCATCCCGGCCAGGCTGGCGGTTCTCACCCTGATGATCGTAGCCATCCATATGCTGTGGCTGCTGGCCGGCGCGGCCTTCGCCCGCACCCTGCGCCAGCCGCTGGCGTCGCGGATCATCAATCTGGCCTTCGCGGCGACGCTGGTGCTGACCACGGCGCTGGCGGCGTGGCCTTGAGCCGGCCCGCAGAAGAGATCAAGCTTTGGTCTTTTTTGTTTTGGCGCAATTCAGGACGGAAAAAACCGCTCACACTTTTCCTGGAATTGCTTTGGCGGCCGCGGCGAGTTCGGCCAGCCGCTTGATCGCCGTCGGCGGCATTTGCGGCGGGTTAGGAGCCTGCGATGCCTCGATCAGCAGCTGGTCGCAGGCGACTTCCGTATCGCCGATCAGCCGGTCCATGAATTCGTCCTTGCCGAGCCCGGGCGGAATCGGCGGCAGGAAGCGGGCCTTGATGGTGCCGGGAAAGCGCAAGAATTTGCGGCGAGGCCAATAGAGGCCGGCGACATGGGCGACCGGTACCACCGGGACGCCAAGCTGCGTATAGAGCTCGACAATGCCGTATTTGTAAGCCGGCTCGTCGCCTGGCGCTCGGCGCGTGCCTTCGGGGTAGATAATCAGCTGGCGCGGATTGCGCCCCATCTCCTGCTTTGTCGATGCAACGACCTGCTTCAACGCCTTGGAGCGGCTGCCGCGGTGAACCGGGATCATCCGCATCTTCAGGATGTACCAGCCGAAGAAGGGGATCCAGGTCAGCTCGCGCTTCAGGATATAAAGCGGATCGTGGAGGAAGGGAAAGAAAGCGATCGCGTCCCAAAACGACTGGTGTTTCGGCGCCAGGATGAAAGAGCCCTCCGGCAGGTTCTCGACGCCGGTGATGTCGCTCCTGGTGCCGGCGATCTTGTCGTAGAGCCACAGGCTGGTGCGCGACCAGAATTTCGGCACGAACCAGGCGCGATGGCGTGGCGAGAGGAAGTAGTAAGGGGTCCAGAGGACCATCTGGACGATCAGATTGACATAGAAGACGAAGTTGAACGCCAGCGAGCGGATATAGAGCATGCGGGGAAGGGCCCGTTGAGGAGGTGTGCGTTGGTTACACCAAGCGCGGGCAAAAAGGAAACGCCGCAATGGCCTGACATAGGCCGGCTCGCCACTGACTCAAGCCAGTCTCAACTCACCACGTCGCCTGCAATAGCCGCTGCTTCAGCCGCGGAGCGGCGAAATCGAGGAACGCCCTTAGTTTCACCGCCAGCAGGCCTTGGCCGGCATGGACGAGGCTCACCGGCCACGGCTGCGGCTCGAAGGGTCGCAAGACCGGGACGAGCACGCCGGAACGTACTGCGTCCGCGATCTGGTAGGAGAGCACCCGCGTCATCCCGGCGCCTGCAATCGCGGCATCGATTGCAGCTTCCGCCGTGTTGACGCGCAGCCGTGAGTGGATCGGCACGATCAGTTCGCCCTTGTCGCCGGCAAAGCTCCAGCTGGCGAGCGCTGCAGGCCCTTCGAAACTGATGCATTCATGCGCGGCCAGATCGTCCGGCGTCCGCGGCATGCCATGCGCGGCGATATAGGCGGGGCTGGCGCACACGACGCGACGGATCGCGCCGACGCGGATGGCAATGAGGCTCGAAGGCGCAAGCTCGCCGATGCGGATGGCAAGGTCGAGATGTTCCTCCGCCAGTTGGGTTATCCGGTCAGCCAGCGCCAGGCGAATGTTGACTTGAGGATAAGCCGCCAGGAATTCGGTGACGACAGGCAGCACGTGCAGGCGACCAAAGACGACCGGCGCGGTGATGAACAGGTCGCCGGTCGGCGTGCTGTATTCGCCGGCAGCGGTGCGTTCGGCTTCGCCGACCTCGCCGAGGATGCGGCGGCAGGCGGCGAGATAGGCCTGGCCGGCATCGGTCAGCGTGAGCTGCCGGGTCGAACGGTTCAGCAGGCGCGCCTGAAGGTGCTTTTCGAGGTCGGAAACCTTGCGGCTGACCGTTGCCAGTGGAATGCCGAAATGGCGGCCGGCAGCGGAAAGGCTGCCCGCTTCCACCGCGGCGACGAACAGCGACATGGCTTCGAGACGATCCATACTTTCTTCCGGAAATTGGAAGGATAGCTTGCAACTATGCCATCTACATCCAAAACATGGAAGGATCTACCTCTTCGCGTACAATGGCCGTGTTTCGGCCTCGCGGAGGCTTCCATGAATGCTCATACTTTCACCAGCGATGTCGCCTTCACGCCGACGGTCAAGGCGATCCAGACCCGCAAAGGTTCGCGCAAGGGCTATGCCAGCGCCGAGGAGCGCGGCGGATGGCGCGCCCATATGACGCCCGACCTCGCCGACTTCATCGCGGCGCAGACCAGCGTCTTCCTGTCGACGGCAAATGGCGAGGGTCAGCCCTATATCCAGCATCGCGGCGGGCCAGCCGGCTTCCTCAAGGTGCTGGACGAAAAGACCATCGGCTTTGCCGATTTCTCCGGGAACAGGCAGTTCATCACGCAAGGGAATCTCGCCGACAACAACCAGGCATTCCTGTTCCTGATCGACTATGCGCATCGCCAGCGCGTCAAGATCTGGGGCACGGCGCGGGTCGTCGAGGACGATGCCGAGCTTCTGGCAAGGCTGATGCCGCAGGACTACAAGGCGCGCCCCGAGCAGGTCATCTTGTTCACCGTCTCGGCTTGGGATGCCAATTGCCCGCAACACATTCCGCAGCGATTCGAGGCCGCCGATGTCGCGGCCGCACTCGCCGAACGCGACAAGCGGATTGAAAGCCTCGAACAGGAGATTGCGCGGCTGCGTGGCGCGGAAGACGGCACGGCCAAGGGGTAATCGACTCAGTCCTTGGCGGTCGAAACCTCGGCCAGAGCGACGCTGTCGGCGGTCTGGCGGACCGGGACGACGCCGCGCGCCAGCGCCAGCAGGTATTTGCTGTATTCGGTCAGAAGCACGCGTAGCGCTTCTGGCTTGGTCAGCCAGTCGCCATTGTCCAGATTGGTGTTGACCACCGGATAGGGTTCAAGCCTGGCGCCATGCAGCAGGCGGCCCATCTCGAGCAGGCTGCGCGGCATGTGGTAATTGTTGGTGACGAGGATGACGCTGCCATAGGCGTGGCTCTCCATCCATTTAGCGCTTTCCTCGGCATTGCCGATCGTGTCGAGCGCGGCGCGGTCGATGTCGACACAGCAGGAAAACAGCGCCTTGTCGCCGCCGGTAGCAGCCTGCAATTGGCGGCGGCTGGCAGAGGGATGCACGCCTGAGATCAGCAGCCGCTCGCCCTTGCCGGAGGCAAGCAGATCGAGTGCTGCGTCGAGGCGGGCCTGACCGCCGGTCAAGACGATGATCGCATCGGCCTTGGCCGGGTTGGCCGGAGTCGTCATGTGGCTGACCTTGCTGGCGAACCAGCCGAAGCCACCGGCAAACAGGGCCACCAGCAGCAGTAGACAGAGGAAGGCGAGACGCAGGGCGGTGCGCAAACGGCCCAGCCCAGTGCGCACACGCGAACGCACCACTGGCATCTGTCCAGCCGTTCCGGTCGACTCCCGCGCGTTCATCGTCCTATGGTTAATCCTGAAATGCCTTTTTGGTAAGGAAAAAAGCGCACATTGCGTTACGTCGGTTTTCGATCCGTGATCGTCCCTTCCATTCCTGTCCTTGCCCCCGAACTGTTTTCGCTTCTGCCCTCACGGTTCACCCCGCATCCGGCTGGCGGACATCGATGTCGCTGAGGTAGGCGACGACGGTTGCGTGCGAGGTCGCCGCCGTCAGTCCGCCGATCACCAGCACCATCAGCCCGACGCCGAGATAGCCGGCCGATCCGATGGCGAAATTGCCGAACAAAGCGGTGGCCTGGTCGGCCTGCGGCGTTGCCATGTTGCGCGACGACCACCAGGAAAAGACGATGAAAACCAGGATCGCGGCTGCGCCGCCGGCGGCCGCGCCCTTCATCCCGGTGACCAGGAAATGCCAGCGGAATTCGCGCGCGATGAAGCGCGCCTCGGCGCCGACGAAATGCAGCACTTCGATGATATGGCCGTTACCCGCCATAGCGCCGCGCGTCGCAAACACTACGGTCAGCACCGTCGCCGACAGCATCAGGACCAGCACGGCGATGCCGATGGTGACCGTGGTGCGGGCCATGGCGACCAGCCGGTCGACCCATGTACGGTGATCGTCGAGCGAAGCACTCGGCAGCTTGGGCGTGAGCGCCGCACGGATGGCGCTAAAGTCGGGCGGACTGGTCTCGTCGATGGTGACGATGATCAGGCGCGGCACCGGCAATTCGTCGATATTCAGGCCCGAGCCCAGCCATGGCTCCAACAGACGCGCGGTGGCGTCGCGATCGATGATCCGGGTTTCCTTCACGCCGGGGAATTCGCCGACGATCTGCGAGGCCTGGGCAAGGGCTGCCTCCATGTCGAGGCCGTCGACCGGTTTGATCTGAATCGTCGCCTCGCGCGAGATCTGGTTTTCCCAGACCGAGGCAGTGTCGCGCACCAGCGTGACGGCGCCGAAAGTCAGGCAGGACAGGAAGGTCATGATGGCGATGACCAGCACCAAGGCGCGGCCGGCAATATTCTGCGCCGGCACGATCGGCGCCATGCGGCGCTGGACGCGCTGCGTCGTCGTCGCGGGCTCGGCGGCGTCTTCATGCAGCTGTTCGGCCGATACTTCAGTCATAAATATCCAGCCTTCCGCCGGCCAGGATCATGCGGCGCGCGTCGACCTGTTCCATCAGGCCGAGATCGTGAGTGGCGATCACCACCGCGGTGCCGAGCCGGTTGAGCTCGATGAACAGCCTGAGCAGCCGGCGTGCCAGCGGCGGGTCGACATTGCCGGTCGGCTCGTCGGCAAGCAGGATTTCGGGCTGTTCGATCAAGGCCCGGGCGATTGCCGCGCGCTGCTTTTCGCCACCCGAAAGGACCGGCGGCAGCACATGCATGCGCTCGCCCAGGCCAACCCATTTCAAAAGTTCGGTGACGTCGGTGCGGTAGCTCGCTTCCTCGCGGCCGCGCACGCGCAGCGGCAGAGCGACATTCTCATAGGTGGTCATGTGGTCGAGCAGGCGGAAATCCTGGAACACCACGCCGATGCGGCGCCTGAGATGCGGCAGTTCAGCGCGCGAGATGCGCGAGCGGTCCTTGCCGAAGATGGTGATCAGCCCGCGTGTCGGCTTCAGCGACATGAACAGAAGGCGCAGCAGCGTCGTCTTGCCGGCGCCGGAGGGCCCGCTCAGGAACTGGAAGGAGCTCTCCGGAATGTGCAGGGAGATGTCGCGGAGGATTTCCGGACCCATGCCATAGCGGAGGCCGACATTTTCGAAGCGGATCACGTGCGACGACCTGAGGTGTGTGGCGGCGGCGTGCCAGCCCTTTCTGTCCAACGACCATCGGCCGCCATGGTTAACCGTCGGTTAATTTTCGCTGTTTTTGAGTGCGTCACAAGGGTTCCGGTGGGGAAGCGTTAACCATTTCCATTTACGCAAAAGAAACGAAGAGGCAACAGCGGGGCCATGATGGCTGAGCAACGAACCGCGCGCCCGGTTTCCGGCGAAATCATGACCGGGACAAGTGTCGCACCGGAATCGCGGCCTGTGGCGACCGACATCGTCGATGCGGATTATGAGGTGCTGCCGCAGCTGATCCCACTGATAGAAGCCATGCCGACGCCGGCGCGCGACATCGCGACGCCGTCGATGGAAGGCATGGAGATGCTGCGCAAATCAGATGCGTCAGCCGGGCGGCCGGCATCGCGTGGCGGGCCGATCTTCTGGATTGCCGGCATCGGTGCGGCGCTTGCCGCCTTCTGGGTCTCGGGTGGCCACGCGCTGGTGCGCCAGACGCCGTTCTGGTCAGTCGAACAGCCGGAGGGCGCCGTACTCAGCATTGCCGGCGTCACGTCGCGTGTCGACGCCTCAGGACCCGCCCCGGTGCTGTTCGTGGATGGCGAGGCCGTCAATGACGGTTTGAAGGCGGGACAATTGCCGCCGCTGGAGATACGTGTCACCGGCAATGACAGCCGCATCACCCGTTATACTCTGGGGACATCCAACCGTTCTCTGGCGCCCGGCGAAAGATTCGGCTTTTCCAGCCGCCTCGATGTGCCTAGAAACGGCGTCAAGGCCGTGGCGGTCACCTTCGCCGGCTAGTCGGTTCTCTGGAAAGGTTGTTGATGCCAGTTGTGCGCGGCAAGGACATCGAGGTCCTGTTTTCGGCGTCCGCGATCGCGCGGCGCAATCTCGAACTCGCCAAGGAGATCGCCGAGCACGACTATCACGACCTGCTGGTGATTTCGGTGCTGAAGGGCTCGTTCATCTTCGCCGCCGATCTGATCCGCGCCATGCACGATGTCGGGCTGTCGCCGGAGGTCGAGTTCATCTTCATTTCCAGCTATGGCGCCGGCACCACCAGCGGCGAGGTGAGGGTGCTGCGCGACATCGACAATGAGGTCGCCGGCCGCGACGTGCTGCTGATCGACGATATCCTGGAGTCGGGCAAGACGCTCTCCTTCACCCGCAACCTGATGCTGTCGCGCGGCGCCAAAAGCTGCGCCATCGCGGTGCTGTTGGACAAGCGCATGCGCCGCCAGACGGAGCTGAACGCCGACTATGTCGGCTTCGACTGTCCCGATTACTTCGTCGTCGGCTACGGCATGGACGTCGCTCACGCTTTTCGCGAACTGCCGTTTGTCGGTGTGGTCAAAGGCGATGCCTGAGAAAAGGGCCCGACGCTTCAAATTTTCAGAAAAAGTCAACTTTTGCCCGCCAAATTCCGGCCCATGGCAAAGCTTCTGATCGTCGAGGACGATGAGTCCGTCCGCACCCTCGCCGCCCGCGCGCTCGAACGCGCCGGGCACTCGATCGATATCGCCGCCGACGGCGCGCAGGGGCTGGCGATGGTCAGTGCTGCAGGCGGCGGTTACGACCTCGTCGTCTCCGATATCCGCATGCCGGAAATGGATGGCATCGAGATGGCGATCGCCGCAGCCAGGCTTTTCCCTGACATGAAGATCCTGCTGATGACCGGCTATGCCGACCAGCGCGAGCGCGCCGAGGAATTGAACGGCATCATTATCGACGTCGTGCAAAAGCCTTTCACGCTGGCCGAAATCCGCTCGCGGGTCGACCAGGCGCTCGCCTGCTTCGCCTGACACGCTTCAGGCGGCATCCTGAGACGCGGCGAGGACAGGCGCAGCGCTCCGGCGCCGTTCGGTGTTGAGCGCCAGCAGACCGGCGCCGATGATCAGCGCCGCACCGATGGCGGTGGTCGAGCGCGGCACCTCGTCGAAGAACAGGAAGCCCCACAGCGGCGACCAGATAATCCCGGTGTATTCGAATGTGGCGACGCGGTTGGCGGGCGCCAGCCTGTAGGCCTGCGACAGCAGAATCATGCCGGCCGAAGCGACGAAGCCGCAGGCCGCCATCTTGAGGAAATCCGGGGTCGTCGGCCAGACCCACGGCCGCACCAGGAATTCGAGGCTGGGGTGGACAGCATGGGTTATGGCGGCAAGCCAGAATGTGCCGGCAACCGCAGCGGCGCCGACCAGATAGGCGCCGTTCTGGTAGAAGGCCATGACGGTGGAGGATTCGGTGTCGCCGATCTTGCGCGCCATCAGCTGTGAAAAGCCGTAGAGCAAAGCCGAGCCCAACGAAAGCAGCGCCGCCCAGTCGAACAGGCCGGCGCCCGGGCGCAGCATCACGACCACGCCCAGCATGCCGATCAGCACGGTGGCGAGAGCCTGCCAGGATACCCGCTCGCCGAGATAGGGCCCGGCTATCGCCATGATGAACAGGGGCGCCATGAAATAGAGCGCCACCGCGTCGGCGAGCGGCAAGGCAGCGATCGCCAGATAGTAGACCGTATAGGAGGAGAACTGGACGAAGGCCCGTATCGTCAGCAGGCCGAACCGCTTCGAGACAATGGCCCGCAGGCCGACATCGGCGCGAACGAGAACGACCAGGATCGGCAAAGCGACGATCGAGCGGATCCACATCACCTCGGTCACGGGATAGCCGGCCGACACCGCCTTGACCAGCGGGTCCTGGAGCGAGAACACCAGCACGCCAAGGCACAGGCTGATGATGCCGAGAACGATCCGGTTGCGCATGTTGTTCTGCCGGCCCTTGCCTTGACTGCCCGCAGCCGCCCGGCCATGGGGTAAAAAGAGCCCGCCACCGTTTCGGGCAGCGGGTATGAGTGAGGACTCTTTGATTGGTCCGCAGCCGGTTTCGCGGCGGCATATCCAATGGGTGAGCGGACTATGCTGCGGCGTTTGACATGTTGCAAACGAATTGGAATGATACCAGCGATCAAATTTGCTTATGACGGATTCGATGCGGCCAGCCCTCGACAGCGATCTCCTGCGCACCTTCGTCGCCATTGCCGAAGCGGGCAATTTCACCCGGGCGGCGGAGCAGGCCGGGCGCACCCAGTCGGCGGTGTCGATGCAGATGAAGAAGCTCGAGGAGCTGGTCGGCGACAGCCTGTTCGAACGCGGCTCGCGCGGCGTGGCGCTGACGCGCCGTGGCGGCGAGCTGATCGTCAATGCCCGCCGCATCGTCTCGCTGCTCGACGAGACGGCGGCGTGGATGGCGGCGGCACCGCTTGGCGGGCCGGTGCGCATCGGCATTCCCGAGGAATATGGTCACGCCATCCTGTCGCGCGCGCTCGGCGCCTTCTCGAAGCGTCACACCAAGGTCGAGGTCACCGTGCGCTATGCACATTCGGGCGCCCAGCTGGCGGCGTTGGCGGCCGGTGAACTCGACCTCGCCGTGGTGTTCGAATGGCAGGATCCTTCCGGCGGCGAGGTGCTGATGCACGATCCGACCGTGTGGGTGACATCGAGCCTGCATCACATGCATGAGGAGCGGCCGGTGCCGATCGCGCTCTACAACAGAGCCGGCTGGTGCAAGGACTTCGCCATCAAATCGCTGGAGCAGCGTGGGCTGGCCTACCGTGTCGCCTATACCAGCGACACCACCGGCGGCCTGAAGCTCGCCGTCACCTCCGGCCTGGCGATCGCGCCGATCTCGCACAGCAATATTCCGGATGGCTGTCGTGAACTCACCGCCGCTGACGGGTTCGGCCATATCGATTCCTCGAATGTGGTGATGCACCGCAGCCCAAATGCCTCAGGCGAAGCTATCGACGGCATGCAGGAGGCGATCCGCGAGGCGTTCGTCAACCGGCCGGCTTAGTCTGTTGCATCCTCGTAGAAATGCAGGCGATTGCCGAAGGGGTCGCCGACCGACACTTCACGGGTCTGCCACGACGTGGTTTCGAGGCCCGGCCGGGCGTAGCGGTATCTCTTGCCGATCAGTTCGCGGTGCAATGCCGCGATGTCCTCGACCTTGATGCGCATGGCTATACCCGGCGCGCCGTCGCCATGATGTTCGCTCAGATGCAGGACACAGCCGTCGCGGATTACACCCATGTAGAGCGGCGCATTGTCGTCGAAGCGGTGCTCGAACTCGACCTTGAAGCCGAGAAAGTCGACATAGAATTCGCGTGCCTTGGCGATGTCGAAGATGCGCAGGATGGGCGTGACGGCACCGAGTTTCGGCATGGCGCTGATACCATTCAGTTCGACGGATGTTGCCTTGGAGGCTACTTCAGCTCCAGCAGCCGCTCGAGGTAGCTGCGCTCGATGTCGGGGCTGAGCGCGTTGCCGAGCCGCTTGCGAATCGCCTCGAGAATCTGGCGGGCGCGCTGCACGTCGATCTCGTCGGGCACTTTCACCGAATCGCCGAAATCGGGTCCGCGGCTGGCGCGCGGTCGGCCCAGCGGATCGCGGCCGGCGTCCTGTTGGCGGCCGCCTTCCTGGCTGCCACCCTGGTCGCCCTGCATCGCCTGCAGCTGCTTCATCATCTCCTTGGCGCCCTTGCGCAGCGCTTCCAGCGCGCGACCCTGGTGGCCGACTGCCTGGTCGCCTTCGCCTTCGCCAAGCGACTTTTCGGCATTGCCCATGGATTTGCCAGCGTCGCCAAACCCCTCATTGGGCTGCATGCCCATGCCTTCCAGGCCCTTCTTCAGCTTGTCGAGTTCGCTCTGCAACTGGCCCTGGCCTTCCTGCAGCTGCTTCATCGCATCGGCGAATTCCTGCGGTGTCATCGACTTCGGCCGGGCGAGGGGATCGCGATCCTTGCCGACGCCCGGCTGGTCCGGGTCGTCGCCATTGCCTTCGCCGGGCTGCTGATTATCTCCGCGCTGCATCTGGTCCATGCGGTAGGTGTCGTTCATCATCTCCTGCTGGCGGCGCATGATCTCGCCCAGCTTGTCCATCTGCTGGCGCATCTCGCTGTCCTGCTCGCCGCCCTGCTGCTGACGGCCGGCCTGCAGGTTGTTCATCATGTTTTCCAGCTGCGACAGCAGCTCCTGCGCCTTGTCGCGGTCGCCCGACTTCGCCAGGTTCTCGATCTGGTCCATCATGCGGTCGATATCACTGTGACGCAGCTCGCGACCATTCTGCTGCATCTGCGGCGCGTTCGGGTTCTGCTTGGCGCGCTCGGCGAATTCCTGCAGGAATTCGTTCATCGCCTCGCGCAGTTCCTTCATCGCCTTTTCGATCTCTTCGTCGCTGGCGCCGCGCTTGATGGCGTCCTGCAGCGCCTGCTGGGCCTGGCGGAGCCGCTTTTCGGCGGACGAGAGATTGCCTTCCTCGATGCCGAGCGCGATTTCCCAGAGATAGGCAACCTCGTTGCGCAACTGATCGTCGCTGTCCGACATCTTCAGCCGGCTGCGGGCGCTCATGATGGCGAGGTAATGCGACATGTTGTTGAACGTGTCCTCGGGCCGCAGCGTGATGGCGTCCATCAGGTCGAGCACGCGCGGCTTGGCATTGGCGTCGAGCGCCAGCAGGCGGCGCTGCTCGACCACCGCCCGCGCCAGCGGGTTGGCGAAGGGCCGCTCCGGCATCACAATAGTCTTGGTCTCGCTGGTCGCGGTGTGTCCGGCATCGTCGGTGGCGACAAGCGACAGCTTGATGCTGGCGCCGGCCCAGACGTGCTCGGTGAGGTCCTTGGTGGTCTTGGCGGCGTTCGCCTTGCCGCCGCGGCGCGGCAGCGCCAGCGGCAGGTCAGGCGGACCGTAGAGCGGATGCGCATCGGGCGCCGCCGGATCGGCCAGCGCGAAAACCGCCTTGGCGGTGGCCGCGCCATAGTCGTCGTCGATCTGGTAGTTGAGCTCGAAGGCGCCGTTGACGGCGCGCTTGGGCTCGCCGACGAAGCGGATCGTCGGCGGCTTGTCGGGGATCACCGCGAAGGCCCAGCGACCGAGATCGGCTTCGCCCGACTTCAGCGTCAGCGTGCCGTCGGCGGTCAGCTTGCCGGTGAACTGGCGCAGCTTGGGGGTCGCGGGGTTGACCGCCGCTGCCTTGACGGCCGCCACCTGTGGTCCCGACGGGTTCATGGCGCGAGCATTGCCGCCCTTGTCGGCAAAGCTTAGCGTTTCCTCGCCGGAGCCGCCGGTCACGCGCAGCGAGACGTCGCTGCCTTGCGGCACGGTGAAGGTGGCAACCGCCTGCTTGGCGTTGCCATCGATGACTGGCGCGGTCAAGAAGATGGGCGGCTTGCCGGTATAGGCCGGCGGGGTCACCCAGGCATCTATGCGCGGCGGTACGATGTCGCGCGCCGCATGGGCACTGAAACCATCGGACAGCCTGCCGCCGGACGGTCCGAAGGAAAAGGCAAAAGCGGTGACCAACAGCAGCGCCGCCACGGCACGCAATGCCCACGGATCGCGCTCCGGCACGCGGGTACGCGGCAGGTCGGCGCCAAGGCTGCCGAGCTTGTCGGCCATGCGCTTTTGGTGTTCGCGCCACAACGCCTGGGAAAAGATGCTTTCCTTGCCGCTGGGACGGTCGGTCTGCACCAGCACCGGGCTGTGCTGCAGCTGGTTGGCGGCCTCGATACGGCGGTCGATTTCAGCGGAGGATGGAAGCTTGAAGAAACGCAGCGGATAGAGCGCCGCCAGCGTGGCAATACCGAACGCAGTGACCAGGATAATGCGCGCAATGTCAGGCAGCCGGGGGAAAAGGCCGAGCCAGGAGAGGCTGAGAAACAGGCTGGCGATGATGAGCAGCGGCAGAAGCAGCGGCCAGCCGCGCTCGACCGTCATCGAGACCCGTGTCGCCAGCCGGCTCAGGGCAAGCCGCCCGGCCAGGCTGCGATCGCCACTGGAAATGGGGCGTTCCGTCATCGGCCCTTCCTGCCCGGGCGGGATAGCCCGGACTCAACAAGCAGAAGTTTACCAGCAAACACGGCAAAGGCGAGGCGGTTCCGGAAAACTTGAAAAGCTTTGACGGGTTTGCGTCCCACTTCAGTCGAAGCAAGGTTTAGAATTTCGCCGGATCGGTATTCGAGCCGCAGACAAGGACGGCGATCCGCTCGCCCGGCGCCGGCGTGTAGCGGCCGGACAGCAGCGCTGCGAAGGCCGCTGCGCCGCCCGGCTCGGCGATGATCCGCACCCGCTCCCACAGCGCCTTTTGCGCGGCGATGATGGCGTCGTCGGTGACCAGGATGGAGCGTTCGACGAAGGCCTCGGCGATCGGGAACATCATCTCGCCGACGCGTTTGGGCGCCAGCGAATCGGCGGCGACGCTTTCGGCCGGCGCATCGACGGGGTGGCCGGCTTCGAAGGCGTGATGCAGCGTCGGCGCGCCTTCGGGCTCGATGGCGATGATCCTGATGCGGCCGGAAAACCAGGCGGCGATGCCGCCGATCAGGCCGCCGCCGCCGACAGCGACCAGCAGCGTGTCGATGTCGGGCAGATCGTTTTCGATTTCGAGGCCGAGCGTGCCTTGGCCGACCAATGTTTCCTCCTGGTTGAAGGCATGGATCTGCAGCGCGCCGGTCTTTTCGGCAAAAGCCTCGCTGGCGGCCAGCGCCTCGGCATAGCGGGCGCCGCCGACGATCAGTTCGGCGCCGTAGCCGCGGATGCGCTGCAGCTTGGCCGCCGGGCTGACTTCGGGAACGAAGATCGTCGCCTTGTGGCCAAGCCGCATGGCGGCATAGGCGACCGCGGCGCCATGATTGCCGCCCGATGCGGCGACGACGCCGGCCGCAGGCACCGGCCGTTCGAGCAGATTGGTGAAGGCGCCGCGCGCTTTGAACGAACCGGAATGCTGCAGGCATTCGAGCTTGAGGTCGACCGCCAGCGGCGGCCGGTCGAAATCGGCCATGTCGACGCGCAGCACCGGCGTGTGCCTGATATAGCGGCGGATGCGCGGTTCCATCGCGGCAATGCGTTCGCGCGTGACGGTGTTGCCGTTCGTCATGACCATCTCCTTGGGATTGACAGCAATTAGTAACTTGGCAAAATGGCTAAATGCAAGAGGTTGATGTCTTCAAGGCGATCGCCAACGAACGCAGGCTGCAGATCCTCGACTGGCTGAAGGATCCGCAGGCGCATTTCCCGGCCCAGGCAGACGGCGATCTGGTCGAGGACGGCGTTTGCGCGCTGCTGATCGCGGAGAAGCTCGGCATTACGCAGGCGACGCTCTCCGAACATATGCGCGTGCTTACCCAGGCCGGCCTGCTGCGCCCCAAGCGCATCAAGCAATGGACGTTCTACCGCCGCGACGAGGACAGGATCGCCGACACAAGGATGCTCATCCAGAACCGGCTGTAGCGCAGCCGGCGCTGCGGCTTCTATTTCAGCCAGTCGGGCACCGAATCCAGGCCGATCAGCTCGTCATAGGTCTGGCGCCGGCGCACGACGTGGAAACGGTCGCCGTCGACCAGAACCTCAGGCACAAGTAGGCGGGTGTTGTAGGTGCCGGATTGCACCGCGCCATAGGCGCCGGCGGTGGTGACGGCAATTAGGTCGCCAGACTTGAGCCGGGGCAGGTCACGGTCGAGGCCGAGATAGTCGCCTGTCTCGCAGACCGGGCCGACGACATCGACCGCCATGCGCGGCGTGTCGGCCGGCGGCTGCACCACCGGCTTGATGTCGTGGAAGGCATCGTAGAGCGTCGGCCGGATCAGATCGTTCATGGCGGCGTCGACGACGAGGAAGTTCTTGGCGTCGCCTTCCTTCACGAAGATCACTTCCGAGACCAGGATGCCGGCATTGCCGACGATCAGCCGGCCCGGCTCGAACATCACCTTCACTCCAAGCTTTGTCAGATGCTTCCTGACGATCTCGGCATAGGCATCGGGCAAAGGCGGCGGGCTGTTGTCGGTGCGGTAGGGGATGCCGAGGCCGCCGCCGAGATCGACATGCTCGACGGCATGGCCATCGGCGCGCAGCGCGCCGACCAGTTCCGCCAGAAGCGCGAAAGCATCGTCAAAGGGCTGCAACTCGGTGATCTGGCTGCCGATATGGGTATCGATGCCGATGGGCTTGGTGCCCGGCAGCCCGGCCGCGCGGGCATAGACCTGGCGCGCCCGTTGCCAGGGAATGCCGAACTTGTTCTCGGCCTTGCCGGTGGAGATCTTCCTGTGCGTCCTGGCGTCGACATCCGGGTTGATGCGCAGCGAGACCGGCGCCACCTTGCCGAGCGCGGTGGCGCGGGCCGACAGCAATTCAAGCTCCGGCTCGGATTCGACATTGAAGCAGAGAATGCCGGCCTCGAGCGCAAAATCCATTTCGCGCGCGGTCTTGCCGACGCCCGAGAATACGATCTTGCTGGCCGGGATGCCGGCGGCGAGCGCGCGGCGCATTTCGCCTTCCGAGACGGTATCGGCGCCGGCGCCGAGCTTTGCCAGCGTCCGCAGCACCGCCTGGTTGGAATTCGCCTTCAAGGCGTAACAGACCAGCGTGTCGAGACCGGCAAAAGCCCCGGCGAACACCCGGTAGTGCCTCGTCAAGGTTGCCGTCGAATAACAATAGAACGGCGTGCCGACGCTTGCGGCGATGTCTGGTATCGCCACGTCCTCGGCATGGAGCACGCCGTCGCGGTAGTCGAAATGGTTCACGAGAGTGTTTCCGGAAGTTGGAGCACGAGACCAGGCCAGAAAGACCAAGCCGGTCTCATCGGCTCTAGATCAGCGGGTCCAGGATGAACTTCTTGTCCACGACCGGTTTTTCCGGCTCTGGCGGCACCGGCTGTTTGGCGCGCTCGGCGTCCTTGCGGGCCTGGACGGCCGCTTCATAGGGCGTGTCGAGACCAGCCTTACGGCCGCAAGCGGTCACGGCAGCCATCGCCGTCAGCAGCGTCAGCGTCACCAAAATCCTGCTCGCGGTCATCGATACATCCGTCCGAAACTTTATGTGCTGCGCTTTTAACCGAGTTTTAGGCGCATTGCACCCCGGCATCATGCCTTGGCGATGCGCTTTTTCCAGCTGCGGATCTGCTTCCTGACCTCCGATGGCGCGGTGCCGCCGAAACTGGTGCGGCTCTTGACCGAATTCTGCACCGCCAGAACCGAGAAGATGTCTGCCGTGATGCCGGGGTTGATCGACTGCAGATCCTCCAGCGACAGCTTTTCAAGGCTCACCTTCTTCTCTTCGGCCAACGCCACCGCGCCGCCGGTGACATGGTGTGCCTCACGGAAGGGCAGGCCCAGCGCGCGCACCAGCCAGTCGGCGAGGTCGGTCGCGGTCGCGTGGCCCGAGCCGGCGGCTTTTTTCATGGCGGCGGCATTGACCGTCATGTCGCGCACCATGCCCGTCATCGCAGCCAGCATCAAATCGAGTGTTTCGGCAGCGTCGAAGACCGATTCCTTGTCTTCCTGCATGTCCTTGCCGTAGGTCAGCGGCATGCCCTTCATCACGGTCAGCAGCCCGACGAGATGGCCGGTGACGCGGCCGGTCTTGCCGCGCACCAGTTCGGCGGCGTCCGGGTTCTTCTTCTGCGGCATGATCGAGGAGCCGGTGGAGAAACTGTCCGACAGCCTAACGAAGCCGAATTGAGGCGTCGACCAGATGATGATTTCTTCGGCGAGCCGCGACAGATGCGTGGCGCAGATCGCCGCCAGGCTCAAAAACTCCAGCGCGAAATCGCGGTCGGAGACGCTGTCCAGGGAATTGCGCATCGGCTCGCGGAAGCCGAGCGCCTTGGCGGTCTTGTGGCGATCGATCGGAAAACTGGTGCCGGCAAGCGCTGCCGCGCCGAGCGGGCTTTCATCCAGCCGCTCGATGGCGTCGCGGACGCGCGACAGGTCGCGCGAAAACATCTCGACATAGGCCATGCAATGGTGGCCGAAGGTCACCGGCTGCGCCGCCTGCATGTGGGTGAAGCCGGGCATCACGGTCGCCGCATGCTCCTCGGCGCGGTCGAGCAAGGCTGAGATCAGCCCCTTCAGCGCCTCGGCGACGCGAAAGCACTCGTCCTTGACCCAGAGCCGGAGATCCACCGCCACCTGGTCGTTGCGTGACCGCGCCGTGTGCAGGCGGCCGGCGGCCGGGCCGATCAGATCGGCAAGGCGGGCCTCGATGTTCATGTGAATGTCTTCCAGCCGGGTCGAGAACTCGAACGTGCCGGCCTCGATCTCTTTCAGGATCGTGTTCAGCCCGTGAGCGATTTTTTCTTGATCGGCCACCGAAATAATGCCCGTTTCAGCCAACATCTCGCTGTGGGCGACCGAACCTCTTATGTCTTGGGCATAGAGTTTGCGGTCGAACGAAATCGACGCGTTGATCGCTTCCATGATCGCGGCCGGACCCGAGGCAAAACGTCCGCCCCACATCTGGTTGCTGGCCTTCTTGTCGCTCATCGCTATAACCCGTGCTCCGGAGCAGTCTTAGAAAATGGCAGACGGTAGCAGATACTTCCCGGCCCCGCGCCTGATCCTCGCCGCTTTGCTGGCGGGCGTGCTGGCCGGCGTGGTCGCGGTATATGTCAGCGAGAGCGGGTCTGGCAACAACGCAGCCACCGGCAGCGCACCTGCGGCCGGCGCGGGCAACAGCAAGGACGACGTCGCCTGCGCCGCCAAGAGCGACCGCGCCAAAAAGGTTGCCGCCGCGGCCACCGGCCAGGTGGCGGCATTGCTGCCCGCCGATCCGCCGCAATCGCTGAAAAGTCTCGCCTTCAACGGTCCCGACGGCAAGCCGATGACGATCGCCGATCATGCCGGCAAGACCGTGCTGCTCAATTTGTGGGCGACGTGGTGCGCGCCCTGCCGCGCCGAAATGCCGGCTCTCGACGCCTTGCAGAAGGAAAAGGGCAGCGATGCCTTCGAAGTGGTCGCGGTCAATGTCGATGCCGGCGACGATGTGAAGCCGAAGAAGTTCCTAGCCGATATCGGCATCGGGTCGCTCGGCTACTACCGCGATTCGACGCTGGCGCTGTTCAACGACGTCAAGACGCGTGGCTTGGCGCTAGGCCTCCCCGTCACCATGCTGATCGACGGCGAAGGCTGCCTGATCGCGCATATGAACGGACCGGCCGAATGGTCGGGACCGGATGCCAAGCGCCTGGTCGAGGCCGCACTCGCCCCTTAGGATGAGCGCAGGGCCGCCGCCGGCGGCAGCATCAAGATGCTGCCGCCGCGTTGTTTGACGCTGGCGTCGTCGTGTGCCGCCGGCGCCGCGACGCTGGTCAGTTCGCTGAACGCCTCGATCGGGCTCGGCCGGCCTAGATAGTAGCCCTGGCCGATCTCGCAGGCCTCGGCGTCGAGGAATTTCAGCTCGCCCAGCGTCTCGACGCCCTCGGCCAGAACCGGCAGGCCGAGACCGCGGCCAAGCCCCAGAACGGCGCGCACGATGGCTGCCACCTGGCCGTTGCTGTCGACTGATTTGATGAATGAGCCGTCGATCTTGATCTTGTCGAATGGGAAGGCGCGGAGATTGGACAGCGAGGAGTAGCCGGTGCCGAAATCGTCCATCGCCACACGCACGCCAAGCGCCTTCACCTGGCGCAAGGTCGCCAGCGCGCGCGGCATGTCCTTGACCAGCGCCGTTTCGGTGATCTCGAGTTCGAGCCTGCCGGGCGTCAGGCCGGAGCCGAGCAGGACTTCATGCACCTTGCGGCTGAAATTCGGATTGTGGAGCTGCACCGCCGAGACATTGACCGCGACGGTGAGAGGGTTCTTCCAGCGCGCTGCCTCGGCGCAGGCCGTCGCCAGCACCCATTCGCCGATCTGGATGATGACGCCGCTGTCTTCGGCCACCGGGATGAAGGTCGCCGGCGACACGTCGCCGCGCTGCGGATGGCGCCAGCGGATCAGCGCTTCGAACCCAACCATCCGCCCGCTGCTGATCTCCTTTTGTGGCTGGTAGACGAGGCGAAACTCATCGCGCGCCATGGCCTGGCGCAGTTCGTGCTCCATCACGCGCCGGTCTCGCGCCTCGGCGCCCATCGAGGCCTCGAAGTAACGGTAAGTGTCCTTGCCCTCGGCCTTGGCGCGGTAGAGCGCGGTGTCGGCGTGGCTGACCAGGAGTGTCGGCTCATCGGCGTCGAGCGGATAAAGTGCAATGCCGATGCTGGCCGACACCAGCCCGCCACCGACCGACAGCCGGTTTTCCTCGCGCATGGCCGCCAGCACCGCCTCGGCGATGCGGCCGGCCGCCTGCGGATCGGGAAGGTTTGGAGCGATGATGGCGAACTCGTCGCCGCCGAGACGCGCCAGCATCTGTCCGTGGCGGAGCACGGCGGAGGCGCATAGCGCCACCTTCTGCAGCATGGCATCGCCGGCGCCATGCCCGAACAGGTCGTTCACTTCCTTGAAGCGGTCGAGGTCGAGCAGCAGCAGCGCAAGATGCCCGCCCTTGCCGCCGCGGTCCATTGCGGCAATTTCGGCCTCGAGCCGGCCGGAGAAACTGCGGCGGTTGGGGAGCCCGGTCAGCGGGTCGAAATGGGCGAGGCGCAGTATCTCCTGCTCGGCCTTCCTGCGTTCGCGGATGTCGCGCACGGCGACCACGCTGTGCCGCTTGCCGCAATAGTCGATGCTCCTGGCGATAAGTTCGACGGGGATGGTGGCGCCGTCATGGGCTCTGAGCTCCGCTTCCTGTGCCTGTCCGCTGCAGTCGGACATGCCGGCCGCGGTGCGTTCGCCGAAGAGGTCGCCAAGCAGCATCGCGTTCAGCACTTCCGGCGCAATGCCAGTTAGCGCGGCGATGCTGTCATTGGCGCTGACGATGCGGGCGCCGTCGCATACGATCAGGCCCTCGACGGCGGCGTTGGCGAGGCCGTGCATGCGCTCGGCCTCGATCTTGTGACGACGGAAGCGCAGGTCGATCCACAATGCTGCGGCTGAAAGCACCAGGATAGCCAGGCTGACAGCAGCGGCGGCGAAGGCCTGCGACATCGGTTCGACCGTGAACTGCGATATCTCGATGGAGGAGTCCGGGAAGATCGACACCGCGCCCATCGCGATGAAGTGCAGGCTGCAGATCGCCAGCGTCAACAGGATGGCGGCGGCGATTGTGGCCTGCATGGACGGCCGTCGCAACACGACCAGCAGCGCCAGCGCGGCGAGGGTGACGCCTGTCAGCACCGAGACGCCGACCAGCAGCGGGTTCCAGACGATGCGCCCTTCGACCTCGAAGGCGGCCATGCCGATATAGTGCATGGCGGCGATACCGGCGCCGAGGACGGCGCCGCCGACCAGAGGGTAGTCGATGCCCCGGCGCAAGGTGGCGATCCACATGCCCGCGGCGGTCAGGGCGACGGAACCGGCGAGCGAAAGCGCCGACATTTCCGCATTGTAGGCGTTGGGGATTCCGGGAGAAAAGGCAAGCATTGCGATGAAATGCGTCGCCCAGATACCGAAGCCGGTGGAAGTGGCTGCTATCATCAGCCAGGTATAGCGGTTGCGCTCGCTCGAGCGGTCGACATGGCGAAGCAGGTTGACCGCCGAGAAGGAAGAAATACCGCAAATGAGCGCTGCCAGTGCGACCAGTCTCAGATCGTGCTCATGCACGATACAATTATAGACCGTCAGCATCTCGCCCCACCTGCTCTCCCACAGCAATCAAGCCGTCCACTTGATTAGTATGTCGCGCTTGACGAAGAATCGGTTATGCGAACTACAACTACAGCGGGTTTTTCGGGTTGTACCTTGCGGCGATCCTGTCTCATTCCAGACAGGGTCACAGCAGCGCTTGGCGCGATGCCGCTCTACCGATCTCGATCTGGCCGAGCGCCGGTATGGCGGCCGCATGGTACAGGTGCGTGGCGCTGTCACGGGGGCCCTTCATGCATCGCCGGCGGTCGGCGATCGTCGCAGGCCCACCGCGCCCATGTATCGCTGAGCCGGCTTGGCATTTCTCTCTGTCCTCGTTGCAGAGCGAGGGGGCGCGAAGTTAGCCGGGTATGAAATTCACGAAACAGCAACAAATCCGTTGTCCGATTGTCATCAGCGACACATATTGCCTTTGCGGGAGTGCCCCTTTCGCCAATGACAAACGGGAGATGAAACATGAAGTTGTTCGGCTTTGCGGCCGGTGTTGCCGCCACCTTGACCCTGCTTTCCACCACCTCCGCCTTCGCCGCCACCCAGATCAGTTGGTGGCATGCAATGACCGGCGCCAATGCCGAGGTGGTCGACAAGATCGCCAAGGATTTCAATGCCAGCCAGAGCGACTATGAAATTCTCCCTGTTTTCAAGGGCA
The DNA here is from genome assembly GCF_057786115.1 of Mesorhizobium sp. P170090. NCBI lineage: Bacteria > Pseudomonadati > Pseudomonadota > Alphaproteobacteria > Hyphomicrobiales > Phyllobacteriaceae > Mesorhizobium > Mesorhizobium sp. P170090. The sequence goes on along the minus strand of NZ_JBYNWH010000001.1, from coordinate 74,646 downwards.
CCTATCCCGAAACGCTGAATGCCGGCATCGCTGCCTTTCGTGCGGGGCAAGCGCCCGATATCATCCAGGTGTTCGACGTGGGTACCGGCGTCATGATGGCCGCCGAAGGTGCGATCAAGCCGGTGGCCGATGTGCTGACCAGCGCCGGCGTGACCTTCGACAAGAGCCAGTATTTGCCCGGCATCGTCGGCTACTATTCGAAGCCGGACGGGACCATGCTGTCCTTCCCCTATAATTCCTCGTCGCCCATCCTCTACTACAACAAGGATATCTTCCAGAAGGCCGGGCTTGATGTGAACAATCCGCCAAAGACCTGGAACGAGGTGTGGGAAGCCGCCAAGAAGATCAAGGCGAGCGGCGCCGCTTCCTGCGGCTATACCTCGACCTGGTTGACCTGGATCCACCTTGAGGCCTTCGCTGCCTGGAACGACGTTTCCTATGGCACCAACCAGAACGGACTTGCCGGAACCGACGTCGAGCTCAAGATCAATGCGCCGATCTTCGTCAATCATTTCCAGGCCCTCGCCGACCTGGCCAAGGACGGCACCTTCAAATATGGCGGCCGTACATCCGAAGCCAAGCAGATCTTCCTTGCCGGAGAATGCGGCATCTTCACCGAATCGTCGGGGGGTCTCGGTGACATCGTCAAGTCGGGCATGAACTACGGCATCGGCCAGCTTCCCTATGATAGTGACGCCAAGGGCGCGCCCCAGAACACCACGCCGGGCGGCGCCAGCCTGTGGGTGTTCGGCAACAAATCGGACGAGGAATACAAGGGCGTCGCGGCGTTCTTCTCCTACCTGTCCAAGACCGAAGTGCAGGAGTATCTGCACCAGAAGTCGGGTTATCTGCCGGTGACGCTCGCTGCCTATGAGGCGACGAAGAAGTCCGGCTTCTATGACAAGAATCCGGGCCGTGAGACGCCGATCCTGCAGATGCTGGGCAAGGCGCCGACCGAGAACTCGAAGGGCGTGCGCCTCGTCAACCTGCCGCAGGTGCGCGACATCGAGAACGAGGAGTTCGAGAAGATGCTGGCCGGCCAGCAGACTGCGCAGCAGGCGCTCGACAACGCGGTCGCACGCGGCAACAAGGCGATTCAGGAAGCGATCGGAAATTGAAGCGATTTGTCAGTTGAACCTCGTCCACGCGGACCCGCGTGGACGACTTCCTGAACAGCGAGGGAACCACACTGTCTCCACGCGTCGTCTTTCCCAACAAGACCCTGCCTTACCTGCTGGTGGCGCCGCAACTCGCCATTACGCTGATCTTTTTCTACTGGCCGACGGGGCAGGCGCTCTACCAGTCGATGCTTAGGGAAGACCCGTTCGGGCTGAAGAGCAAGTTCGTCGGGCTCGCCAATTTTCGCAAGGTGCTGGCCGACCCGGCCTACCTCAACTCGATCAAAGTTACGCTGGTGTTCTCTCTGGCGACCGCGATGGTCGCCATGGGTGTGGCCCTGTTGCTTGCCGTCATGGCCGAGAAGGTGGTGCGCGGCAAAGGCCTTTATCGCACGCTGCTGATCTGGCCGTATGCGGTGGCGCCGGCGATTGCCGGCATGTTGTGGCTGTTTCTGTTCAACCCCTCGATCGGTTCGCTGGCCTACGCCTTGAGAGGTCTCGGCATTGCCTGGGATCCTTTGCTTAACGGCAACCAAGCCATGATCCTGCTGGTGTCTGCGGCTGCCTGGAAGCAGATCAGCTACAATTTCCTGTTCTTCGTCGCCGGGCTGCAGGCGGTGCCGAAGACGTTGATAGAGGCGGCGGCCATGGACGGCGCCGGGGAGACGAAGCGCTTCTGGACCATCGTCTTCCCGCTGCTCGCGCCGACGACCTTCTTCCTGCTGGTCGTCAACACGGTCTATGCGCTGTTCGACACTTTCGGTATCGTCCATGCCGTCACCGGCGGCGGGCCGGGCAAGGCCACCGAGACGCTGGTCTACAAGGTCTACAATGACGGTTTCGTCAATTTGATCCTCGGCGATTCGGCCGCGCAGTCGGTCATCCTGATGGTCATCGTCATCTCACTCACGGCCATCCAGTTCCGCTATGTGGAACGCAAAGTCCACTACGGTTGAGCGCGAGCGATGATTGGTCAGTCCCCGCTTCGCGCCCTCATCGCCCACGCCGTGCTCATCCTGGGCATCCTGATCGTCGCTTTCCCGATCTACTACACCTTCGTTGCCTCCACGCAGACGCTGCAGACCATCCTCAAGCCGCCATTGCCTCTTTTGCCCGGCGACCAGGTCTGGAACAATTACAGCGAGGCGCTGTTCGGCGGTGTCGGCCGCATCGGCGGCGTCAGTGTCGGCCGATTGCTGCTCAACACCACGATCATGGCGCTCGGCATCGCGGTGGGGAAGATTTTCATCTCGATCCTTTCGGCCTATGCGATCGTGTTCTTCCGTTTTCCGCTTCGGATGGTCTTCTTCTGGCTGATCTTCATCACACTGATGCTTCCCGTCGAGGTGCGCATCCTGCCGACCTACAAGGTGATGGTCGATCTCGGCATGATCGACACCTATGCCGGCCTGATCATTCCGCTGATCGCCTCGGCCACCGCCACGCTTCTGTTTCGCCAGTTCTTCATGACCATCCCAGGTGAGTTGGTGGAAGCGGCGCGTGTCGACGGCGCCGGACCATGGCGCTTCTTTTTCGACATCCTGCTGCCGCTGTCGCGCACCAACATCGCAGCACTGTTCGTCATCCTCTTCATCTATGGCTGGACGCAGTACCTGTGGCCGCTGCTCGTCACCAACAGCAACGACATGAACACCATCGTCATCGCACTTAGAAAGATGGTCTCCTTCGCCGATGCCGATACCCAATGGCATCTGGTCATGGTCACCGCGATGCTGGCCATACTGCCGCCGATCCTGATCGTGGTGCTGATGCAACGCTGGTTCGTGCGCGGACTTGTCGATTCCGAAAAGTGAGAAGCCGATGGCGACCGTCGATCTGAAGGATGTGAAGAAGGTCTATCCCGGCGGCGTCGAGGCGGTGAGGGGTGTCTCGATCGCCATTCCCGACAAGGAGCTTTGCGTGCTGGTTGGGCCGTCCGGCTGCGGCAAGTCCACGCTGCTGCGGATGATCGCCGGGCTTGAGACCATTTCTTCCGGCACCGTCGCCATCGACGGCAAGATCGTCAACACGATCGGTCCGACCGAGCGCGACATCGCCATGGTGTTCCAGAACTATGCGCTCTATCCACATATGAAGGTCTACGACAACATGGCCTACGGGTTGCGCAACCGGGGTACTCCCAAGGACGAGATCGACAGCAGGGTTCGCTCGACCGCCAAGGTGCTGGAGCTCACGGCGCTGCTCGACCGGCGCCCGCGCGAGCTTTCCGGCGGCCAGCGCCAGCGCGTGGCCATGGGTCGCGCAATCGTGCGCAATCCGAAAGTCTTCCTGTTCGACGAGCCGCTTTCCAACCTCGACGCCAAACTGCGCGGCCAGATGCGGGTTGAAATCAAGAATTTGCAGCGCTCGCTCGGTGTCACCTCGGTCTACGTCACCCATGACCAGCTTGAGGCGATGACGCTGGCCGATACTCTCGTCGTCATGAATGGCGGATTGGTCGAGCAGACGGGCGCGCCGCTCGACATCTACGAGAAGCCGGCATCGACCTTCGTCGCCTCCTTCATCGGAGCGCCGCCAATGAACCTTCTGCCTCTTTCGCAAGGACCGGCTGGTCCGGCGCTGACCGACGGCAAGACGGTTGACTTCGCGCCTACGAACGCCGCCACGCTTGGCTTCCGCCCTGAGGATGCCGACGTCACCTTCAGTGCCGAGGCATCATCCGGCGCGCTTATTCTGCCTGCGGCGGTCGAGGCGGTCGAACCTGTGGGAGCCGAAAGCTTTCTTCACTGTGCCGCCGGCGGCAACCGCATCGTCGTGCGTGTGGCCGGCCGCGCCACGGCCAAACCCGGCGATCAACTGCGCGTCGTGGCCAGGGCCGAGAAGCTGCATTGGTTCGACAATGCTGGGAAACGAGTCGATTGACGCAGCCGCTCGCGCCAATCCGACGCATCGGCAGTTCAGGCGAAGACATGCGCCTTGCCGGAAACTGTCAGACGCACGATCTCGCCGACGGCAGGTGCGTCGATTCCCGGCTTGCGTAAGGTCAGCGGTGTGCTGCCGATCGCCGCGGCGTCCGGCGGATCGGGGTTGTTCAACAGCCGCACGGCAATGGTGCACATCGAGCCTGCGAATTCCGAGTCCGTCACCTCGGCGAATATCGTGCCCGCAGGACCCGACATGCCTTCGCGCGACGTGCGCTTCACCTGCACCTGCTCCGGTCGCAGCATGATGCGGGCGATGTCGCGCCGCTCCTTCGAGTCGACGGCTATGCGACCAAGCGAGGAGGTGGCGAAGCCGCCTGAAATCTTTGCCGGCAAGATGATGGCGTCGCCAAGAAACTCGGCAACCATGCGGTCTTTCGGCTGCAGATAGAGTTCTCGCGGTGTGCCGATCTGAGAGAACTTTCCGTCGCGCATGACCGCCACCTGGCTGGCGAAGGACAGCGCCTCGGCCTGGTCGTGGGTGACCAGGATGGTGGTGATGCCGGCGGCTTCGAGTAGTTCGGCGACCGCCTTGCGCATCGAGGCGCGCAGACCGGTGTCGAGCGCCGAGAACGGTTCGTCGAGAAGCATCAGCCTGGGCTTCATCGCCATGGCGCGGGCCAGCGCCACGCGCTGCTGCTGGCCGCCGGAGAGCTGGTGCGGGCGGCGCTTGAGGATCGCCTTGTCCAGCCCGACGGTATAGGCGAGCTCGGCGATGCGCTCGGCGCGCTGGTCCTCGCCGCGGGCCATGCCAAAGCCGATATTGTCGCCGATGCTGAGATGCGGGAACAGGGCGCCGTCCTGCGCCACCAGGCCGATGCCGCGGCGGTGCGCCGGCACCGCTTGGCCGCCATTGGCCAGCACCTCGCCGTCGAGCACGACGCGGCCCTGGTCGGGCGCCTCGAAGCCGGCGATCAGCCGCAGCAACGTCGTCTTGCCGCAGCCGGACGGGCCGACGATCGCGGTGCGACTGCCGCTTGCGGCGCTGAGCTCGATGCCGGCAAGGGCTGCGACCGGGCCGTAGTGCTTGGTGAGGCCACTGATTTCGAGAAAGCTCATCGCCCGGCCATCCGTTTCGACTGGACATAGAGCAGCCAGGTCAGCGGCAGCGACATCGTCACCATGATGAAGGCGTAAGGGGCGGCCGACGCATAGTCGATCTCGCCGCTATAGGACCAGAACGCCATGGCCAGCGTGCGCGTGCCGTTGGGCGCCAGCATCTGGGTGGCGGTCAGCTCGTTCATGATGCCGAGCGCGACCAGCGCCATGCCGGCCGCAGCCCCCGGCGCCGACAGGCGAATCGTTGTCGACCAAAGCGCCTTCAGCGGCGGCCGGCCAAGGCTGGCGGCGGCGCGTTCGAGCTCGACCGGCGCCTGTGCGATCGAGGCTCTGAGGCTGATCAAGGCGCGCGGCAGGAACATCAGGGCATAGGCGACCAGGATTGTGAACAGCGTCTGGTAGAGCGGCATGGCGATGCGCACGGTAATGGTGACCAAGGCCAGCGCGATGACCACGCCGGGCAGCGAACCGACAATGTAGTTGCAGCCTTCGAGCAGCCGCTGCAGCGGTCCCGGCGCGCGGATCGAGATCCAGGCCATCGGCATGGCGGCGATGGTCGCAAGCAAGGCGCCGGCCAGCGCCAGGAACAGCGTCTGGCCCAGCGCCAGGCCGATCTCGTCCAAACGCCAGACATCGGCCCCGCCGGCGACCAGCCAGCGGCCGACGGTTACGAAGGGCACGCCGATGGCGAGCAGCGTGGTGACGGTAGGCAGAGCTAGGCAAGCCAGCGTGGCGCGCCCGAGCCTCGAGCGCTGCCGGTGGCGCGCCGCGCCTGAGCCGACGCGGGCATAGCGCTCTTCGCCGCGCACCAGCACCTCCAGAGCGAGCAGCACGAAGCAGCATGTCACCAGGACACCGGCCAGCATGTTGGCGGCTGGGCCGTTGAAGGTCGACTGGAACTGGTCGACGATCGCGGTGGTGAAAGTGTCGAAGCGGATGAAGACATAGAGGCCGTATTCGGCCAGCAGATGAAGTCCAACCAGCAGCGCACCGCCGCAAATGGCGAGCCTGAGCTGCGGCAGCACGACGCGCCAAAACACGCGCCATGGTCCGAGGCCAAGCGCTGCGGCCGCATCTTCCAGGGCGGGATCCAGCCGGCGCAATGCGGCCGCTAGTGGCAGATAGAGGAACGGGAAATAGGCAAGGACCGACACCAGCACGCCGGCCCACAGGCCGTGCAGCCCCGGCACCAGGGTAATCCAGGCATAAGAGTGCACGAAGGCGGGGATGGCGAGCGGCGCGACCGACAGCCAGGCCCAGAGGCGGGCGCCGGGCAGGTCGCTGCGTTCGGTCAGCCAGGCCAGCGCTATCGACAGCACAGCGGCAATCGGTACGGTGAGCGCCACCAGAAGCACGGTGTTGACCAGGAGTTCACCGACGCGCGGCCGAAAGATCAGAGCCGAGACGGTGTCCCAGCCCGTCTGCACACCGATCCAGATGATGAACGCCAGCGGCAGCAGCGACAGCAGCGAGACGATTATGGCGGCAAGCGCGATCCAGGACATGGGCTTCCGGCGGGACCGCCCGACTGTCTGGCCTGAACGTGCGAGATCGACCGCAGTTTGCATCAGCTCGACCGCGCCACTGCCGCCGGGGCGGGGGCGCCGCAGGCGCGGCCGGAAACGCAATGTGTCGTCATGGACAATGCCATCTCGAAAACAGAGCGCTCCTGCGGAAAGTCCGGCAGGAGCGCAATCGTTGCCCTTTTAGGACGAACCCAGCCTAAAGCAAGCCGGCTGCCGTCATCAGGTCCGTCACCTTTTTGGAATTCAGTGTCGCCGGATCGACCTTCGGCGCCTGCAGGTCGGCCAGCGGCACCAGCCTGGGATTGGACTGCGCGCCCTTGCCGATAGCGTATTCGAAGGATGTGCCGGTCTTCAGCACGTCCTGGCCGCCTTTGCCGGTCACCCATTTGAGAAACGCCCGGGCTTCCTTCGGGTGCTTGCTCGAGGCCAGCACGCCGCCGCCGGAGATCGAGACGAAAGCGCCGGGATCCTGGTTCTTGAAATAATGCAGTTCGACGTTCTTGCTGTTTTCGCCGGTCTTTGCCTGATCGCCGAAATAGTAATAGTGGTAGATGATTCCGCCTTCGATCTCGCCGGCATTGACCGCCTTCATCACCGTGCCGTTGCCCTTGTAGGCGGTGAAATTCTCCTTCATGGCCTTCAGCCAGTCGGCGGTTGCGGCTTCGCCCTTGAGCTCGAGCAGCGCGCTGACGATGGCCTGAAAATCGGCGCCGGAAGGCGAGGCTGCCCAGCGGCCTTTCCAGGCGGGATCGGCGAGATCGAGCATCGATTTGGGCAGCTTTTCGGCCGTGAGCTTGGTCTTGTTGTAGGCAAAGACGGTGCTGCGCGCCGCGACACCCACCCATTTGCCGCTGCTCGGCTGGAATTCGGCCGGGACTTGCGCCAGCGTGTCGGCGTCGACCGGCGCGAAAAGGCCCGCCGCTTCGACCAGAGTCATGGCCGGCGAGTTCTCGGTCAGGAACACGTCGGCCGGCGAAGAAGCGCCCTCGGCGACGATCTGGTTGGAGAAATCGCTGTCGCCGCCATTGCGCAGCGTGACCTTGATGCCGGTTTCCTTGGTGAAACCTTCGACCCATTCCTTGGCCAGGCTCTCATGCTGGGCGTTGTAGACGATGATGCCGGCATCCGCGGCCATCGCCGGCCCGGCGATCATGCTAACGGCCAGCGCTGTGGCCCCCGCTAGGGTGGAGAGCGTGTATCTCATGGCGTCATCCTCAATCTCGGTGGTTCTGGTTTCGCAGGCTGCACCTATCGATACCTGACAGCAGTAGTCAACATTGCTCGGCTGCTTCAATCGGTCGCCGCTCCCGCAAACTTTCGTGATTTTGCGGCACTTTGGCTTGGACATTATTTCGCCGGACACGTAACAAATCGGTGCCGAGGCGCGAAGATCGGGGAGTGAACTCTTGTGAGCGGCAAGGATGAGGCCGAGCTTTCCCGGCTGATGCGGGCCGCGATCGCGGGAGATGAAAGGGCCTACGCCGACTTTTTGCACCGGATCGCCGCGCTGGTTCGCGGCTTTGCGAGGCGCAAGATCGTACAGGGCGGGGTCGATCCCGAGGATGTCGTGCAGGAAACCTTGCTGGCCATTCATGTGAAACGGCATACCTGGCGCCAGGACGCGCCGGTGTTGCCGTGGATCTATGCGATAGCCCGCTTCAAGCTGATCGATGCTTTCCGGCGGCGCGGACGGCGCATCGAAATCGAGATCGACGAGATCGCCGAGACCTTTGCCGAGCCGGAAACCGAGACCGTCAGCGAACGCGACATCAACCGGGCGCTGGACGGACTGCCGGCTGCGCAGCGTTCCGTCGTTTCTTCGATCTCGGTCGACGGCCGCTCCATCGGCGAGACGGCGGCCAGGCTCGGCGTCAGCGAGACGGCGGTGCGGGTGTCGCTGCATCGCGGGCTTGCCGCGATCGCCAAGCGATTTGGGCAGGGGCGCTTCGGGCGGCAGTGACATGAGGACGGAGGATCTCATCAAGGCACTCGACGCCGACACAAGCAGCAAGGCGATGCCGCTGCGCTCGGCCTGGTTGATGGCGGCGGCAGCCGCGGCGGTGATCGCGGCTCTGGTCTTCTTTCTCACCATCGGCCCGCGTCCCGACATCATGACCGCCATGCACACGATGCGGTTCCTGGCGAAGTTCGTGTTCACCATCGTGCTCGCCGTCACCGCCTTTGGCCTGGTCCGGGCGTTGTCGACGCCGGGCGCTTCGACGGCAAGAGCCGCGGCCTGGGTGCTGGCGGCGCCGCTGATGGTGGCCGTGGCGGTGGCTCTCGAACTGTTCATGGTGCCGGAGCCGATGTGGAGCACGCGCATGGTCGGCTCCAACATGATGATCTGCATGGGCTTCATCCCGCTGATCGGAATCGGCCCGCTTGCCGTCTTCCTGTGGATGCTGCGCTATGGCGCGCCGACGCGGCCGGTGTTGGCCGGGGCGGTCGCGGGACTGCTCGCCGGCGGCCTGGCGGCGACCTTCTACGCCGCGCACTGCTTCGACGATTCGCCGCTTTTCGTCGCCACCTGGTACACGCTCGCCATCGCCGTCCTCGCCGGTCTGGGCGCGCTCGGGGGACGGTTCTTCGTGCGCTGGTGACCGGGCCGTCCAAGATCGCCCAATAATCACCGATCCTTAATCATGCCGGGAATTGTTTGCGGGTTCACCGTGTTGCCGGTGGCTCCGGCGCAACCTTTCCTTAAAATCGATCATCCAGTGTTTTTTGCAGAAATGTGTTGCGCATGGGGTGGCATGCACAGTGATGCGACGAGAGCGAAAAAGCCTGCGGGCTGACAGTCACGTGGCTTTGGTGCTTGCGGCCGGAGGGCTTTGCGCTGCCGTGGTCGCGCTCCTGCTGTCGCGGCTCGATGTCAGCGCCGAAGTGCTGAAACTCTGCCTGCAGATATCGGTGCCGGTCGCCGCCGTTGCGCTGATTCTCGCCGCCCTGTTCATTTACCGGATACTGGACGACCGCCGGCAGATCGCCGAAAGCGAGCAGCGTTTCCGCCGCGCCATGGAGGATTCGGCGATCGGCATCGCCATTGTCGGCCTCGACGGCCGCATCCATGAAACCAACCCGGCCTTCGCCGCCATGCTCGGCTATAGCAAGCAGGAGATCGAGGCGCTGACCTTCTTCCAGATCACCCATCCCGACGATGTGCAGATCGGCCGTGAGACGATGGACGGCATGCGGGCGGGCACCGTCAACGCCTTCCACTTCGAAAAGCGCTACCTCAGGAAGGACGGCACGCCGGTATGGGCCCATCTTGCCGGTTCCGTCATTCGCGACGAGAAGAGCGGCCGCCCGCTCTACCTGGTCTCCCAGATCGAGGATATCGATGCGCGCAAGCAATCCGAGGCGCGCATAGCCGAGGCCGAAACGCGCTGGAATTTTGCCCTGGCCAGCGCCGGACAAGGCGTCTGGGACCTCGACATGCGCAAGGGTGGCACCACCTACTCCGCCACCTGGGTGAAGATGCTGGGCTATGCCGATGGCGAGCTGGACGGCGACCCCGACCGCTGGCTGGCGATGATCCACCCCGACGATCGCGAAAACGTCGCCGAAGCTGATCGTGCCCATCTGGAGGGCAGGACACCGTTCTTCGAAGCCGAGTTCCGGATGCGCCACAAGGATGGCCACTGGGTCTGGATCCTCGACCGCGGCAAGACGCTCGAACGCGACAAGGACGGACGGCTGGTCAGGGCCATCGGCAGCCTGACCGACATCACCCAGCGCAAGCAAACCGAGGAAAGCCTCATCGTATCGGCGGCAATGCTGGCCGACGAGAAGGAGCGGCTGAGGGTGACGCTGCAGTCGATCGGCGACGCCGTCATCTGCACCGATGCCGCAAACCGCATCACCTTCATGAACCCTGTCGCCGAAAAGCTCACCGGCGTTGTTGGCGCAGAGGCGCTCGGCAAGACGCTTGGCCATGTCTACTGGGCGGTGGACGAAGAAACCGGGCAAAGGATCGGCATGACGCGGCCGGCGCTCGGCAGCGCCAGCCCTGCCGACCAGAACAGTCGCGCCGTCCTCATCCGTCGCGACGACACGCGCTGCAGCATCCGCCAGGTGGTGTCGCCGATCATGAACGACCGCCAGGAGTTCTGTGGCCTGGTCATCGTCTTCCAGGACTTCACAGATGCGCGCGCCTTGCAGCGCCAACTCGCCTATGCCGCCGCGCATGATGCGCTGACCGGCCTTGCCAACCGTTCGAGCTTTATCCGCACCATGGAGGAACTGGTCGACCGGAGCCGCAAGGCCGGCACGGCCAGGCCGGCGGGCGAGCATCATTTCATGTTCATCGATCTCGATCATTTCAAGCTGGTCAACGACACTGGCGGCCACGCCGCCGGCGACGCCTTGCTGAAGCGGGTTGCCGAGGCCATTCGCGGTGCGCTTGGGCCGGAGGATATCGTGGCCCGCCTCGGCGGCGACGAATTCGCGGTCGTCCTAAAAGCCGGCTCGAGCGCCGGCGCCAGGATTGCCGCGCGCTCGATCATTGAAGCGATCCGCGCCCTGCAGTTCACCTGGGACGGCCGGCCGCATGCGATAGACGCCAGCATCGGGCTGGCGCCGATCCACAGCAACAGCGGTGAAGTCGACGAGATCATCGCCCGGGCCGATGCTGCCTGCTATGCGGCCAAGGCCGCCGGCCGCGGCTGTGTTTCCGTGGCGCCTGACGATACCGGATCAAGCGGCCAAGCAGAGCCGCCGCTTGCAGCGGCGTCCCGAGGGCGGAACTAAGTTACCGTTTTTGTGGGTTAGCGCGTCGGAACCGGATGCTCGCCGCGATAATCGTAGAAGCCGCGCCCGGTCTTGCGGCCGAGCCAGCCGGCCTCGACATATTTCACCAGCAGCGGGCAGGGGCGATATTTCGAATCCGACAGGCCGTCATGCAGCACCTGCATGATCGACAGGCAGGTGTCGAGGCCGATGAAATCGGCGAGCTGCAGCGGTCCCATCGGATGGTTGGCGCCGAGCCGCATGGCGGTGTCGATGGCATCGACCGAGCCGACCCCCTCATAGAGCGTGTAGATCGCCTCGTTGATCATCGGCAACAGAATGCGGTTGACGATGAAGGCCGGAAAATCTTCAGAGACGGTGATCGTCTTGTCGAGCTGTTTCACATAGGCCTTGGCCGCCTCGAAGGTCTGATCCTCGGTAGCGATGCCGCGCACCAGTTCGACCAGCTTCATCAGCGGCACGGGGTTCATGAAATGTATGCCGATGAAACGCTCAGGACGGTCGGTCTGCGCGGCAAGCCGGGTGATCGAAATCGACGAGGTGTTGGTCGCCAGAATGGCTTCCGGGTTGAGCTGGGGACAGAGCTGCGCGTAAATCTTGCGCTTGACCGTCTCGTCCTCGGTCGCCGCCTCGATAACCAGATCGGCACCGGCGAGATCAGCCATGGTGGGGGCTGCGGAAATGCGCGCCATCGCTTCGTTACGCAGCTTTTCCTCAAGCTTGCCGGAGCCGACCTGGCGGGCCATGTTGCCGCTGACCGTGGCAATGCCCTTCTCGATACGGTCGGGCGAGACGTCGTAGATCAGCACCTTGAAACCCGAAAGTGCTGATACATGCGCGATGCCGCCGCCCATCTGGCCGGCGCCGATGATGCCGATCGTCTCGATCTTGGCCATTTGCAGCGATCCCGTCGAAAAGGCCTTTGCGGCCTGCTTTTTGTGCAGTGCAAACTAAAAGGGTGGGGCAGCTTCGTCTACCCCACCCTTTCACAATTTAATACGCTTTGGCAGAAAGCGTCAAAGCGCCTTTTGCAGTTCCGGCAGGATGACGAACAGGTCGCCGACCAGGCCATAATCGGCAACCTGGAAGATCGGCGCCTCTTCGTCCTTGTTGATGGCGACGATGACCTTCGAATCCTTCATGCCGGCAAGGTGCTGGATGGCGCCGGAAATGCCGACGGCAATATAGAGGTCAGGCGCCACGACCTTGCCGGTCTGGCCGACCTGCCAGTCATTCGGGGCGTAGCCGGCGTCGACGGCAGCGCGCGAGGCGCCGACGGCTGCACCGAGCTTGTCGGCGACCGGCAGGATGACTTCCTGGAACTTTTCCGAGGAACCGAGCGCGCGGCCGCCCGAAATGATGATCTTGGCCGAGGTCAGCTCCGGACGGTCGGTTTCCGAGAGTTTGTTCTCGACGAAAGTGGAGAGGCCGGGATTGGCCGCGGCCTTGACCGTCTCGACAGCTGCCGAGCCGCCCTCCGGGGCAGCCTGGAAGGAGGCGGTGCGCACAGTGATGACCTTCTTGGCGTCGCTCGACTGCACCATCTGGATGGCGTTGCCGGCATAGATCGGCCGTTTGAACGTGTCTGGTGAAACCACTTCGATGATCTCGGAGACTTGCGCGACATCGAGCAGGGCCGCCACGCGCGGCGCGACATTCTTGCCCGACGAGGTCGCCGGCGCGATTATGGTGTCGTAGGCGCCGGCCAGCGAGACAACGAGTGCGGCGAGCGGTTCGGCGAGGCGCTCGGCCAGTTCGTCGGCCTCGGCCAGCAGCACCTTGCTCACGCCCTCGAGCTTGGCAGCGGCGTCGGCCGCGCCCTTGGCGCCTTTGCCGGCGACCAGCACATGCACGTCCGAACCGATCTGCAGCGCCGCCGAGAGCGCCTTCGCGGTCTGGTCGGAAAGGCTGGCGTTGTCGTGTTCTGCGATGAGGAGAATGGTCATTTTATCTGTTCCTTCCAGTCTCAGAGCACGCCGGCTTCGTTCTTGAGCTTGTCGACCAGTTCGGCGACACTGTTGACCTTCACGCCTGCCTTGCGGCCGCTGGGCTCCTCGGTCTTGAGCACCTTCAGGCGCGGCCTGACGTCGGCGCCGTAATCGGCCGGGCTCTTTTCGTCGAGCGGCTTCTTCTTGGCCTTCATGATGTTGGGCAGCGAGGCATAGCGCGGCTGGTTGAGGCGAAGATCGGCGGTGATGATCGCCGGCATCTTCAGTTCCACCGTCTGCAGGCCGCCGTCGACTTCGCGCGTCACCTTGGCCTTGTCGCCGTCGAGCACGACCTTGGAGGCGAAAGTGCCCTGTGCCCAGCCGAGCAGGGCGGCCAGCATCTGGCCGGTCTGGTTCGAGTCATCATCGATCGCCTGCTTGCCGAGGATCACGAGACCGGGCTGTTCGGCGTCAACGACGCCCTTCAGCACCTTGGCGACGCCGAGCGGCTCGGTCTGCTCGTCGGTCTTGACCAGGATGGCGCGGTCGGCGCCCATGGCGAGCGCGGTGCGGAGCGTTTCCTGCGCCTGCTGCGGGCCGACCGAAACGACGATGATCTCTTCGGCCTTGCCGGCTTCCTTCAGCCGGAGCGCCTCTTCCACCGCGATCTCGTCGAACGGGTTCATCGCCATCTTGACGTTGGCGAGTTCCACCGCCGAACCATCGGCCTTGACGCGAACCTTGACGTTCGCATCCACAACCCGCTTCACGGGCACAAGGATCTTCATTGTCTGTCACCTCTCCTGAGATATCCGGGCGCGCTATAGCAGCGTGCGCCTCCGCAGAGTTGTCGAAAGCCGACATTCCTGACTGAATTCCGGCCAAACGGAATCCTGGCCGGACGAATTCTGGTCTTCTGCCGCCTAGCGGTGGCGCTCTCCGTAGTTGTGGCGACGCAACACGTCAATATGCCACGGCAGCGGCCAAACCACCCAAATCGGTTCACTTGTGACCGGAAGCGCCACCCCGGCCCCAACGCGTCTCAGGTTGCACGGGAGCGGGACCGGCTGGCGCCGGCCCAGTAGAAGCGGCTGGCTGATCGGCGGGTTCCGGCTCGCCGTCGTCACCGGCGAGCAGCGGCACGCCGCGGCTGCGCATGATGAGCACCAGCACGCCACCGGCAATGATGCCGCCAATATGGCAGGCCCAGGATATCTGGTTTTCGCCGCCGGCGGCAAACATCACCACCTGGAAGCCGATCCACAGGATCAGCGGGATGAAGGCCGGGATACGCAGCGGAATGCGGGCAAAGACCAGCACCCACACTTTCACCCGGGGGTAGAGGACCAGATAGGCGGCGACGACGCCGGCAATGGCGCCGGAGGCGCCGATCAGCGGCACCTCCGAACTCCAGGCGACGAGCCCTTGGAAGAAGGCGCCGGCGATGGCGCAAAGCAGGTAGAAGATAAGGTAGCGGATGTGGCCGAGTGCGTCCTCGACATTATCGCCGAACACCCACAGGAACAGCATGTTGCCGCCGAGATGAAAGATATCGGCATGCAGGAAGGCATAGGTGAGGTAACTCAGGCTCTCCGGAATGACGACGAATTGGGGCGAGAGTTCTGCCGTGTCGTGGACAACCGAAGGGATGAAGCCGAGGCCGAGCACGGCGGCGTTGTTGAAATTTTCGCCGCCGATCGTGGTGATGAGAAAGACCAACACGTTGGCCGCGATCAGGCCGATCGTCACATATTGCAGCCGGATGTGGCGCAACCTGTTGGAGTCGTAAAGCGGGATGAACATGCCCCAAGCCCTTTCCCGCCTTCGAAAATTCAGCGGTTCTTGCCGGGCACCCATAACACGTCGGCATTTCCGTTGTCATTGACCGCACGAGCGGCGACGAACAGAAAGTCCGAGACGCGGTTTATGTATTTCAGCCCCTCGCGATTGACATGTTCGGCCGGGTCCTGCGCCAGTGCCACCATGATCCGCTCGGCCCGTCGCGCCACGGTGCGGGCAAGATGAAGTGCTGCCGCCGCCGGCGTGCCGCCATTGAGCACGAAGGATTTGAGCGGCTGCAGATCCTTGTTGAGAAGGTCGATATCCTTTTCGACGCGCTCGGTCTGCGAGGCGATGATGCGCAGCGGCTCGTAGCCGAGCGGCTTGCCGTCGTCGGGCACGGCGAGATCGGCGCCGAGGTCGAACAAATCGTTCTGGATGCGGGACAGCATGGCGTCGATGGCGGGATAACTTGCCGCTGTGTGCAGGCGGGCGATGCCGATGCAGGCATTGGCTTCATCGACGGTGCCGTAGGCATCGACGCGCAGGTCGGATTTCAGCCTGCGTTCACCGGTGCCGAGGCCAGTGGTGCCGTCATCGCCGGTGCGGGTGTAGATCTTGTTGAGCTTGACCACGTCGCCTCCCGAACGGCCGTCACTTGCGGGTGAAATACACCACCAGCAGGATTAGTGCCAACGCCAGCGCCTGCAGCAGCACGCGTGCCTGCATCAGCTTGTTCGAGCTCACACCGGAGCCGCCGCGCATCATGTTGATGAGGCCGCGGACAAGCACGATCACCACGGCGACCATGACGAGGACGAGGAGGACTTTGATGACGGTTGCCATGATCTGTTCCCAGTTCTGTTGCGATCAGGCGCGTCCGGCCAGAACGCGGTAGAGCATCGATGCCGGCAGGATGCGCTTGAGCATCACGCCAATCCTGGCCGGCACTGTTACCACATAGTGCGGGCGCGGGCGCCGCGACAGAAGTGCATGGCGCAAGGCCGCATAGACCACCTCCGGCCCCTTTTTCAGCCGTGATGAGCTGCCGCCGGCCCGAAGCCGCGCCAGCTGCGCGGCATAGGCGACGTGGTGGACGGAATTCTCGTGGTCGATGTTTTTCAGGAACCAGAACAGCCCGTTGCTGGCGATTTTCGAGGTCACCGGCCCCGGTTCGATCAGCGAGACATGGATGCCGCTGCCCCTGAGTTCCTGCTGCATGCACAGCATCAGGCCTTCGAGCGCGTGCTTGGAGGCTGAGTAGGCGCCGCGAAAAGGCACCGGCGCTAGCCCAAGGATCGAGGAACAATGAACGAGGCGGCCATGTCCCTGGCGACGCATTACCGGTACGATGCGTCGGGTGAGGTCGTGCCAGCCGAAGAAATTGGCCTCGAACTGCTCGCGCAATGCCGCAACCGGCAGGTCTTCCACGGCGCCGGGCTGTGCATGGGCGCCGTTGTTGAACAGGGCGTCGAGGCGTCCGCCTGTCCGCTCCAGCACCGATGCCGCAAGTGCTGCGATGGAATCCGGCTCACGGTAGTCGAGATAAAAGGCCTCGATGCCGTCGGCTTCAAGTGCGGCTATGTCATCCGGCTTGCGCGCCGTTGCAAACACGCGCCAGCCATCCGCCTTCAGCGCACGGGCGCAGTGGGCGCCTATCCCGGACGAGGCGCCGGTGACGATGATGGTGCGCAACTCTTTGGCAGGCGGCATCGTGGTTTGAGCAAGGGTTGCCATTTGCCACAATCCCTTCCCATATTCGCGGCGTCGAGACAATCGAAGGGAACGCGGCTCTTGATGCGGAATATCGTCGTGCTGCGCCGCGTGCTCTATGACGCGCTTGGCCATTTCAACACCGATGACGGCTGGGCCATGGCCAGCCATCTGGCGATCACTTCGCTCATGGCGCTGTTCCCGTTCCTGATCTTCGCCACCACGCTGGCGAGCTTCCTCGGTGCGCAGGCGTTCGCCGATACTGCCGTGCACCTGGTCTTCGACACCTGGCCCGAACAGATCGCCAAGCCTATCGCGCGCGAGGTGCTCAACGTGCTGACCGTGCGGCGCACCGATCTTTTGACCTACGGCGTGCTTCTGGCGGCCTATTTCGCCTCCAACGGCATCGAGGCGCTGCGCACCTCGCTCAACCGCGCCTACCGCGTCGCCGAAACGCGCGGCATCATCTACCGCCGGGTGCAGAGCATTTTCTTCGTGCTGATCGCGACGGCCGGTTTCCTGGCGATCAGCGTGCTCCTGGTCTTTGCGCCTTTGCTGGCGCGGCTGGCGGAAGCTCATTTCGAGTGGATCAAACCCTATACGGGCACGATCACGCTGTGGCGCTACGTCATCGCCTCAACCGTCATCATTGGTGGCTTGTTTGCCGTCCACTACTGGCTGCCGGCGGGCAAGCGCCGCTTTGTCTCGCTGGTGCCTGGCATCATCTTCACTCTGGCTGCGTGGCTTGTCGGCTCGACGATGTTCGCGACCTACCTCGACCATTTCTCGTCCTATGTGACGACCTATGCCGGCCTCGCCTCGATCATGATCGCCGTGGTTTTCCTCTATATGCTGTCGGCGATCTTCATCCTCGGCGGCGAACTCAATGCGGCGATCAGCCGCTTTCTCGAAGCGCGCGCACGGGTCGGCAGCTAGGTTTTGGCTGGCCGAGCCGTGGCCAGCCCGACGCCGAGCGTCGCGATTGCCATGCCGACGATCTGCACGAGGCTGAGCTGTTCGCCGAACAGCGCCCAGGCGATGACAGCGGTGACGGCCGGCACCAGGTAGAACAGCGACGCGACCTTCGACATCTCGCCGTCGCGGATCATCACCATCAGCAGGAAGATGGCGCCGATCGACAGCACCAGGACCAGCCAGGCCATGGCGAAGATCAGTTCGCCGTTGATGATCACCGTGTGGGTCTCCAGTGCCAGCGAAGCCAGGATCATCAGCGAGCCGCCGCCGATATATTGCCACATCGTCGCCGCCACCAGGTCGCCACCCGAGGCATAGCGCTTCTGCCAGATGGTCCCGGCGCTCATGCCCAGCACCGAGACCAGCGACGCCGTCAGGGTTTCGGGCGTAACGCCGCCGCCGAGAGCGCCGAGCTTCGGCCACAGCACGATGATCACTCCCACAAGGCCGACGGCAAGGCCGGCCCAGTGGCGCGGCAGGATGTCCTCGCCGAGGAACCGGCCGGCAAGCACGGCGGTGATCAGCGGTTGCAGGCCGACGATCAGCGCCGAAAGCCCGGCGGGCATGCCCCTGTGGATCGCCCAGAACACGGCGCCGAGATAGATGCCATGCATGAGGATGCCGGCGACCGTGGCGTGAAGCGCTTCTGCCCTTGTGGCTCGCTTCGAGCCAAGCACGAGCATCAGCCCGGCAAGCAGCAAGGCGGCGATGACAAAGCGGGCCGCCAGAAAGGTGAAGGGCTCCGCCCAGGGCATGGCGTAGCGCGCGCCGATGAAACCTGTCGCCCACAGGACGACAAACGAGGCGGGGATGAACCGCTTGAGACTGTGCATTTTCGGGGAAGCCGTTTCCGGTGGAGAGGTCCGATTCGGTGAAGAGACAAATACGGCAATTGCTCTAATGCGGTTCAATCCGGCAAGCAAAGCGAAACAATTGGTACATAAGCTCATCCTGATGTAGGAGGTGGCCGAATTCAAAGGGCGGCGTCAGGGCAATCGACTTCTGTCGATGGATCCGGCGACATGGCGTTTTGGCTTCGACAGGGAGCGCGCATGCTGTTGCATCTCGACACAAGCTGGCTTTTGATGACGGTGGCCAGTGTGGCCGTGTTCGGCTTCTTCTTCGGTTCAGCGCTCGACGCCATCATGCAGGAGGACGGTTTTGGGTCGACCGGCAACACATTGCTGTTCACGCTCGGCTTTTTCGCCGCGGTCATGGCCGCGAACGAACATGGCATCGTCCTGAGAGATCTGAAGCTCGCGGTTGCCTGGGGACTGGGCGGCGCCTTCGCGTTTATAGGCGCGTTGGCGCTGCTCAAGGCGGGGCTGGCCCGGCTTTAGTCAGAGCCCGACCAGCCGCCTGACATCGTCCGGCAACATGCCTGCCCGCCTCAGCGCGGCAAGGCCGGTATCAGCAAAACTCTTCGACAGTTTGCGCCCATCCGGTCCGAGTATGAGACGGTGGTGGAAATACTGCGGCTGGCCGAGGCCGAGCAGTTCCTGCAGCAGGCGCTGGATGCCGGTCGCGGAATAAAGGTCGCGGCCACGCACGACATGGCTGACGCCTTGCAGAGCGTCGTCAACGACCACGGCCAGGTGATAGCTGGTCGGGATGTCGCGGCGCGCCAGAATGACGTCGCCCCAGTCCTGCGGACGCGCCTCGACTCGCTGCGTCGCCGAAAGCGTCTCGTTGGTGAATTCGCGCCAGGACAAATCCGTGCCGACGCGCGCCAGCGCTGCATCAATGTCGAGGCGCCAGGCGAAGGGCGCATTTTCGGCGATGCGGCGGTTGCGTTCGCTGACCGGCAGCGCCTTGTCGGCGGCGGGATAAAGCGGCACGCCGTCCGGGTCGCGCGGCCAGCCGCGGCCGCGCTTTTCGCTGTCGGCGATGAAGGCCCTGATCTCGCCACGGCTCATAAAGGCAGGGTAGACGAGTTCTTCGCGGACCAGCCCGTCGAGCACGGCCTGATAGTCGGAGAAATGCTCGGCCTGGCGCCGCACCGGCTGTTCCCATTCGAGACCTAACCATTCGAGGTCGCGAAAGATGCCGGCCTCGAATTCAGGCGTGCAGCGGATCGTGTCGATGTCCTCGATGCGCAGCAGCAGGCGGCCGCCGGCCGCACGCGCCAGTTGCTGGTTGAGCAGTGCCGAATAGGCATGGCCGAGATGCAGTTCGCCATTCGGGCTCGGCGCGAAGCGGAATGTCAGGAGCGTCATCTCACAAGCGGCAATCGGGTTGTGCAGCGGTTTTGCCAATTGCTACCGTGAGGTCGGTTCAGGAACAAGAAAACATGCAACGCATCGCGACACTGGACGATATTGCGCGCGGGCTGGATGCGCTTTGCGCAATCGATCCGCGCCTGGAAAAGGTGCGCGGCATGGCCGGCGAGGTGCCGCTGCGGCTGTCGGAGCCCGGCTTTCGAAGCCTGGCCTCCATTATCGTTTCGCAACAAGTATCCCGTGCGAGCGCCGATGCCATTTTCGGCCGGCTGGTGAAACTGGTCGATCCGCTAACGCCGCAGGCGATCCTTGCCGCCGGCGAGGACATGTTTCGTGAGGCTGGGCTGTCGCGGCCGAAGCAGCGCGGTCTGATCGCGGTTGCGCAGGCCGTGGTTGAGGGGCTCGACCTGCATCACCTCTGTTCGCTCGACGCCGAAGAGGCGATCGCGGCTATGATCGCGGTGCCGGGCATCGGCCCGTGGACGGCGGAAGTCTATCTCCTGTTTGCCGCCGGCCACCCCGATATTTTCCCCGCGCGCGACGTCGCGCTGCAGAGCGCGGTTGGCCACGCGCTCGGCATAGAGCCGCGTCCGCCGGAGAAAACGCTGATCGCCCTGGCCGAATCATGGAGCCCGTGGCGAGGCGTCGCATCGCGGCTTTTCTGGTCCTATTATCGCGAAACCAGGGGCCGGGACGCAGCACCTCCGGCCTGAAACCGTAAAAAAGCATGAAAATCCTGCATTTTTGCCGCTTTTGGCTGATGACAATCCGCTTCACATCCCTGTCATGTCGGGCTTACAGTATCCGCGCCGATCGGTTCTAGAACGAGGAGGTCAACAAGGTGACGGTTGCCGTATCTCCGGATGGGCTTCCTGCGCTGGTGCTGAATGCGGATTACCGTCCGCTCAGCTATTACCCCTTGTCGCTCTGGTCCTGGCAGGACGCCATCAAGGCGGTGTTCCTCGACCGGGTCAACATCGTCGCCGAATACGAGCATGCGGTGTCTTCGCCGACCTTTTCGATGAAGCTGCCCAGCGTCGTCAGCCTGAAGGCCTATGTGAAGCCGTCGAGGCACCCGGCATTCACCCGCTTCAACGTGTTCCTGCGCGACCGCTTCCAGTGCCAGTATTGCGGCACGCCCGAGGATCTGACCTTCGACCACGTCATCCCGCGCCATCGCGGCGGGGCCACGACGTGGGAGAATGTCGTGGCCGCCTGTTCACCCTGCAATCTGAGGAAGGGCGGCATGATGCCGGCGCACGCCAAGATGTGGCCGCTGCAGAAGCCATACCAGCCGACCGTGCACGACCTGCACAACAATGGCCGGCTGTTCCCGCCCAACCATCTGCATGAAAGCTGGATGGATTATCTCTACTGGGATGTGGAGTTGGAGCCGTAGGGATTGGCGCGATCGGCCTTGCCAGGGCAATCGCCGATGTCAGGTGCTGCCCCTCATCCGGCTGCCGCCACCTTCTCCCCCTATAGTGACGGGGAAAAGGGAATTGGCTGCAACCTCGGCGCTCGTTCTGCAACGTTGAAAATTGGCGAAAGCATGGATGAAAGTGTCTTTCTCCCAGTCGCTATACGGGGAGAAATGCCCGGCAGGGCAATGAGGGGCGGCGCAACCGTTCAAGCCCAGCCGCAGAATGGGCGGTGCGAGTTCTGTTTCTCGCGTCGCTAGATCAGTCGCGCGCCAGCGCGCCGCGGAAGGCGACGGCGGCGAGGATGAAGCTGGCTATGGCGTTCCAGCCGGCCAGCGACAGGCCGAGGATACGAAGGGCTGCCTTGTCGCAGGATGGCGGCACGAATTTGTCGAGCGCGTCGAGCACGCCCTTGCCGCCGGTGTCGACCGGGCCGGCGCCGGCCGTGCAATCGGCCGGGCCCTGCCACCAGGCCCATTCGACGCCCGAATGATAGACGCCGAGATAGAGCCCGTAGAGCATCAGCAGGCCGCCGACGGCAAGCAGGCCGCGCGTCAGCCATGCGGGTGCGCTGAACATCGAGGCGATCGCCGCCAGCAGCATCAGCGGGGCGCCGATATAATAGGGCGTGCGCTGCTCCAGGCACAGATGGCAGGGGATGTAGCCGCCTATGTGCTGGAAGGCGAGCGCGGAGCCGACCGTGGCGGCCATGGCGACGGCGAGAAACAAAGCGGTGCGCGTCCGCTGGCGTCCGGTATCGGCTGTCATCGTGGCTGTCATGTTTCGTCCGTTGAATTCGCCGTCCGCCGGCATAGTCCTGACCCACCGCCCGCCTTGGGCGGTCAGAAGGCGTATTTGACGACGATATAGAGCAAAATCAGGGCGGCGGCGCCGGCGCCGACGATCAATCCCAAACGCTTCTCGATGAATTCCTTGATCTCTTCGCCATAGCGGCGCAGCAGCCAGGCAAGAAGCAGGAAACGAGCGCCACGCGCCAGGATGGCGGAGACGATGAAGACGAAAAGATTGACGTGGAGGGCGCCTGCCAGAATGGTGACCACCTTGATCGGCGGCAGGTGGGCGGCACCCGATGTGACGAGCAGCACCAGCATCAGCCCGGTGCCGGCCGACTGCCACCTCTCGAACGCGTCAAGGCCGCCAAAGTGCTCCAGCATCGGCCGTGCTATCGTGTCGTAGGCATAGTAACCGATCAGCCAGCCGGCAATGCCGCCCAGCACCGACGCGACAGTGGCGGTCAGCGCGTAGCGATAGGCGCGTTCGGGCCGCGCCAAAGCCATGGGCAGGTACAAGACGTCGGCAGGTATGAAAAACACCGAGCTTTCGACGAAAGCGATGAAGGCCAGCCACCATTCGGCGGATTTGCGGGCCGCCAGCGACAAGGTCCAGTCGTAAAGTCCGCGAAGCATCGGCTCTCCTGGATGCAGGTTGCCACACGCAACGCGCTTTGATGCGCGTCTGTCTAGAAAGATTTTCCGCGCCGCACAATGGCAGGAGCGTCACGAAACAGAAAGGCGGGCTTTTGCCGCAAGCAGGGCACGGCGGCGCATTTGGCCAGTTGACGAACAGGCCTCCAACCGTATAGTCCGCGCCCATCCAGGCCTTTGGGCCTGAGCCCCTATGGCGGAATTGGTAGACGCGCTCGACTCAAAATCGAGTTCCGCAAGGAGTGCTGGTTCGATTCCGGCTAGGGGCACCATTTTTGATCTCACGCCAGTTCGCTTCGCTCATGGGCTCCGATGGGGCGGCCTGACCGGCCGACGGGCGGTCGCCCTTGCGAACCCTCCGGGTTCGAACAGTGCCTCGAACACAGAGCCAACCGCGGCTGCTGAGGATGACAGCGATAGCGCCAATCAGCGGCGGCCGGTAGCCCCGCTCTACGTGCTCTCAGGCCGCCGCACGGTGTTCTTCACGGGCAGCTTCCCACACTTCGCGGGCCGCGTCGGCGTTCATGACCGCGATCCCCAATCCCACCGCCAAATCGGGCCACGCGGAATGCCAGAGCAAGGCCGTGACCAACCCTGCGGCAATAATGGCGATGTTGGCCAAGGCGTCGTTGCGGGCCGACAGGAAGGCCGCCTCTGTGAGGCTGCCGCCACGATGCCGGTGCGCGGCCAGCATGTAGGCGCAGGACAGGTTGACGGCGAGAGCGCCAAGTCCCGCCAAGGTCAAGGCGATGGGCTGCGGCGGCACCGGCACGTTGAACTTCTCCCAAGCCGTCCAGAGCGTTGCCAGACCCGGCATGAGAAGGATGAGCGCCAATGCCATCCCCACCCGCGCACGGGAGCGCACAGACCACCCAAGTGCGAGCAGGATAAGGAGGTTCACGGAAGCATCTTCAAGAAAGTCGATGCTGTCGGCGAACAGGGACACTGATCCAATGGCGAGCGCCACAGCGAACTCGATCCCGAAATAGGCAAGATTGAGAAGCGCGACGATGAGGACGATGCGGCGAAGGTTCATCTTCTGGCAGTATCCGAAACCAGTGTGTGGAGCTACAGCTTCGCGGTTTCCAAGGAAAGCCCCTGCTCGTTCCGGGTCCCGGCCGATGGGCGGTTGCCCTTGCGACCTTTTGCGTGCGAGCCGCGCCTCGAACACGGACTTAGCGCATATTCCCCGTATGCCCTTGCGAATACCGCCCCGGCTGTGGCCACACCGTCAGGCCGTGCGGCTCTGAGCCAACCCGAAACTTGGTCACCGCGCCTGATGTCGTGTCGATCATGTAGGCGGCACTGTCGAAGCGGCCGGACAGCCATAGTTGTTTGCCGTCGGCGCTGACGTTGCCCATGTCGGGGCTGCCGCCGCCGGGGATCGGCCATTGCGTGACGACCGCGCGGGTAGCGAAGTCGATCACGCTCACGCTGCCTGGGCCCTTTGCCTTGCCCTGCTCCATCTTGTGCGAGCCGCGGTTCGAGACGTAAAGCCGCTTGCCGTCGCGGCTGACGACGAAGCCATGGGCGCCGATGCCGGTCGGAATGAAGCCGATCTCCTTGAAACTGTCGCCATCGACGAGGAACACGCCGTCATTCATCATGTCGGCGACGTAGAAGACCTTGCCGTCGGGCGAGAGGCGGATGTCTTGCGGCATGCCCATTTTCGAAAAGTCGAGATGGCCAAGCACCTTCTGGTTCTTCAGGTCGATCTTGGCCAGTCCGCCATTGCCGTATTCGCAGGTGAAAATCGCGTAGGCGCCGTCGGCCGAGAAATCGGCGTGGTTGATGCCGGGGCAAGTGGGTGTGGGCAGGCTCGACTTCAGCGCCATGGTGTCGGGATCGCGGAAATCGAGCCGCTCCAGGGCTTCGTCGACGACGATGGCCGCGCCCGGCATGAAATACAAATTGTAGGGATCGTCCACGGCGATCTGCGGGCCGGGCTTGCCGGTCATCGGGTCGATCGGCGTCAGGCTGCCGTTCTTGCCGGTGCCATTGTTGGCGACCCAGAGCGTCTTCAGATCCCAGGACGGCACGACGTGCTGCGGTTTGCTGCCGACCGGGAACCTGTCGACTTCCTTGAGTGTCATGGTGTCGATCACCGTGACGCTGTTGGAGGAGCGGTTCGGCACATAGACGCGCGGCAGTGCACCCAGCGTGGCCGGGCTGAGATGGCCGGCGGCGGTGTGGCTGTAGATGTTGATGGACGGCGCGGGCTCGCTGCAATCCTCGGGACAGCTATCGGCCCAGGCGCGGACAGGCAGCAGTGCAAGCAGCGAAAAGGCCGCACGGGGACCGGCGTGACGCAAAAAGGTTCTGATCATCAGGATGGCTTGTCGTGAAGGCCGGCCGAAATTGCCGCCGGAGCCATAGCTGGGCTTTTAGCGTTGATCCAGCGCCTTTCTTCAAGCTTTCACGCGGTTGCGTGAACTACTTCTTGCCTGCGGGCTTCCCTATGACGATATCTCCGCTCGGCGCATCGGGCTTTTCTGTCGATGGCGCGGGGCTTGGGATCGGCGGATTATCCGGTGCTTGTGGAGCAGTGGAGCCTAGCTTGACCGCCATGCCGGAGATTTTCCACTGCCGGTCATCCGGCGCAAAGAGAAATTCAAAGTTCAATTGGGCAGCGGCGGAGGGAAAGAATCCAACAATATGCAGCATCCCGTTGGATTCGATCTGCGGCGGTTGAGTCAGTTGCGGCTCCAGCGTTGCCACGCCGCTCATGTCCCACTTCTCTTTGCGCTGAGTGGAAAAAACCTCGGCTAAACGGGCCGCATTGTTAACTTGAAAAGCCGGCGCGCCCAGATCGCGCAAGACAGAATAATTTCCTGTCTTGTTGGCCTGGTCGAGCGCAAGCAGGATCGATCGCACCAGGATCAAAATCCCGTTTCGGTCGATGTCAGCCGGCTTTGGCGCGTCGGACGCTTTGACCGCGCTACGGTTTTCTTTCTTCACCTGAGGATATGCAGGGGATGAGCATGCGCCGAAGACTACAACGCCTACGGCCAGCAACCATCCCAATCGAACCATCCCGGATCTGCCTGCCGCAGCCAACAATGCCGTCAGCCTAGAACTCGCCCGCCAGCCCGAGGCGGAAGCCATGGCTGCTGCCGCCGCCGTACGCGTAGCCTGCCGTGAATGCGAAAGGTTCGTCGAAATCGAAGCGATGAGCCAGCGAACCGCCGAAAGCTGTCGCGCCCTTGAAATAACCGACGTTGCTGGCCCAACTCGTGCGGCCCGGAGCAGACGGCATCGGTGCCGTTGTCATCGCTATGGCTGCCGCGATACCTTGCCGTGCCTCGGTGCGGTTTTGAGAGATAGTACGTCCCAGGTCGCCGAAGCTGTCCTCCAGCGCGCCGACCCGTCCATCAAGAGCAGTGATATCGGCGGTGTTTGTCGTGACGCGTGTGTCGAGCGAGGCGAGCATGGTGTCGTGCCCATCAAGGCGGCCGTCCTGCTGCACGTCCTTCGCTTCCGTTTGGGTGATGCGAGTCTCGTGATTCGCGAGAGTTGTATCCTGCTCTGTGTTCTTGGCCTCGACGCCGTCGAGCCTGGCATCCTGCTCAACGTTCTTGGCCGCACCAGCACCGACAACGCCGTCGACGTAGTCCTTGTTTGCGGCATCGGTCCCAGCTGTCGGCGTTCCGACATTGTGGATCTGGTTTCCGTCCATATCGACATTGGCGCCTGAGACTGCTTTCAAGCTGCCGCCGAACGCTCCAATGTTGACCACCGCTTCGTGTATTTGGACTATGCCATCCATATTCACGTTGTCGTCAAAAGTGGAGAGGCCATTAACGCCGGTATTCAGATGGACGCCGCCGGTCTCAAGAGCGCCGACTGTGAGGTCGGTTCCGCTGATATCGAAACTGGTCTGTTCGGCGAGAAACGCGTCGCAATCTTCATCGTCACCCAAATTTATGGTGTTTCCGTCTACGCAAACTGCATTTACGGCGCTGGCGGAGTGGGTTCCATAAAGCAGGCCTGACAGCGCGATCGTCGGTATCCCAGCCAGCGTGATGGTTCTGGCGATCAAAAGCGCTGCCATCGTGCCGCGCGGGGCTTTCAATCCGTTGGCCGATTTCGAAATTTTAACGGAGCAGCCCTTATCCGCACAATCGGCGTACGCTCTCTTGAAATACTCCCGCATATTTCAATCCCCCATCAATCAACCCTCGAGTTGAAGATATTTGCGGATTGCAACCGAGTCGACTGGGGATCAGCGATTGTTAATAGATTGTTGCTGAAGTGCAACAATCAGCGAGATTTGGTTTGTATTGGTGAGGCTTAACGGTGGAGCTCAAGAAGGGTTTTCAGAATTTGCCGTTCGGCTCTATCGCCGTCCCAGCAAACTCTTCACGCGGTTGCGCAGCAGGCGGGCCATGTTGCGGGTCTCGCGGTAGAGATGCAGCTGCGAGGCGGCCTGGCGGGCGAGGCGGTCGGCATCCGGCGTCAGTCCGATCACCAGCGAGCCCATCGGCTTGCGCTCGCTCCACAGCCGGCTCATCACCGGGTGGTCGGGCACGGCGCAGGAATCCGTCATCATGATGTTGGGGTCGTCGAGATGCTGCCTCGTCACCTCGATCATCAGCAGCGTGCCCGGCGAATAGGTCGCCAGCGTCTCGTCATAGGCGGTCTTCCAGGTGTAGGCGACGCCGGCTTCGACGAAGACGACCAGGCAGGCGATCGTGCGGCCGTCCAGCGTCAGCGAATGGATGCGGCACATGTCGTGCTCGGCCAGCCGGTGCACGGCTTCGCGGGCAAAGGCGGCGCGGTAGCGGTCGATGGCCATGGCGGTGCGCTCGCGGCCCTTCCAGCCGGCGGCTTCCAGCGTCAGGAAACTTTCGATGGCGTGGCGGATTTCGTCCGGTCCCCGCGCCACGACATGCTCCAGCCTGCCGAGATCCCCCAGGCGCCGCTTCAGGCGGCGGAATTCGCGGTAGTGGTGCGCGCGCAGCGATGCTTTCAGATACGCCTCGCCGTCGAGGGTGCTTTCGAGCACCGGCCGGTCCGCCTTGCCGGTGGTGACCATTGTCAGGCCGCGCGTCTCGGCAACGGTGGCCAGCACGCTGGCCAATGGGCCGTCGAGCCGCATGTCGGGCAGCACGAAGACCTTCGGCAGCTTGAGATGCGGCCGCGACAGCATGCCGAAGAAATCCTCGACGACGCCGATCGGGTCGTCGTGGTCGACCAGCGGTGTGCCGATCGGGCCGAACGGGCTCGACCAGGTGCGCATCACCGGAACGCCGAGCGGCACGGCCGGCCTTTCGACCGAGAACGGCACCAGCAGGCGCAGCCGGTTGCGGTATTCGTCGCCGTCGCGGATCACCGCCAGCTTGACCTCGCGATCTTCCAGCCGGGGCATGGCCGGCGCCAGAAAGCGCGGGTTGAAGAAGACGTTGGGCTCGATCGTGCGGGTGCACAGATAGTCGAGTTCCTCGACCAGTTCGAAGCCGGCCGAAGCCGGATAGATCGCCAGCTTGCGCAGCGGCCGGTTGTTGGCGAGGATCTCGAGATGCGCCGGATCGGCGTCGCGCGCCAGGCCGGCAAGGCCGGACACCATGGCGCCGGCCGGACCGCCGCTGGTTTCCTCGATCAGCGGGATGGCGGCCATCAGGCGGCTCCCTCGGCAGCGGGCACGAAGATCAGCATGACGATGCCGAGCTTGCGCCAGACGGTGAAGGACAGGGCGCTGGCCTCGAAGACCATGGCGAGGCTGGTGGCGATCGCCGCCCCCCACAGGCCAAAGAGCGGGATCAGCACCACGTTGAGGCCGATGTTGAAGGCCAGCGTCATGGCATAGACGGCGGCGCAGATGTTCTGGTTGCCGCTCATCGTCAACAGGCTTTCGCACGGGCCGACGGCGGCGCGCGCCACGACGCCGAACACCAGCAGGAACAGCAGCGGATAGCCGGCGGTGAATTCGGGGCCGAACAGCACCAGCATCGGTTCGCCGAGCGCCAGCACCAGCAGCGCCATCAGCAGCGACGGCCAGAACGTCCATGACACTGTCTCGCGGGCGAAGGCGGCGAGCTTTTCCGGCTCGCCATGGGTGAACTGCGCATAGCGCTGGGCAACGCCGGCCTTGACGGAGAAATAGACGAAATGCACCAGCGCCAGCGTCTTGACGGTGGCGAAATAGACGGCGACGTCGTTGGGCTGAAGATAGGCGCCGACCATCAGCACGTCGGCGTTGGTGAGCAGGAAGAAGAAGCTTTCGACCAGGAAGATCGGCAGCGAGACGATGAACCACTCGCTGAAATGCACCTTCATCGGCCCGGCCGGGATATTCCTGCCCATGCGCGTGGTCACGCCGATGAGCTGGCCGAGCGTGGTGGCGTAGGTGGCGGCGATCGAAGCGAAGATCGCTGTCCTGGCGTCGGGCGCATAGCCCATTGCCAGCATCAGCGCCATCAGCGCCAGGATCAGCACCGGCCGCACCAGATAGGTCGGCGACAGCGCAAACAGCGCCCAGGAATTGGCGCGTGACTGGCCTTGCAGCAGGTCGCCCATGGCGATCATCGGCAGGCAGAACAGGCCGAGGATGAAGGGCATGACATAGTAGCTCTCGATCCAGTTCGCGCACAGCCAGACGCCCAGTGCGCCTAGTCCGGCGATTGCGGTCGAGGCAATCAGCACGAACAGGCGGCTGGCGACCACGATGCCGCGCAGCTCGGCCAGCATGTTGCGTTCGCGGTATTCGGGGATGAAGCGGATGACCGAGGTGTGGAAGCCGAGGCAAGCAAGGTTGCCGACGATGACCATCGTCACCCAGACGAGGACGAAGATGCCGTATTCGAACGAGCCCATCCAGCGCGCCATCAGCACCTGGCTGATGAAGGCGATGACGGCGCTGACGATGCGGATGGCAAAGGCGATCAGCGACATGCGGCCGGCTTCGCCGCGCTCGTCGGCGGTGAACAGCACCGCATCGATGCGGTCAAGCAGAGGCCCCATGCGCAGCGCCAAACGCTGCGGCAAGAACCGCCCGGCCGTCGTCGCCGCGGAAAAGCGCACCCCGATGTCTCTCCGTTTTCCGCCTCTTTTCAAGGTTTCGATGTATCCGAAACACCTTAAGAAAGGGTGGGCAGGTGCGGGTGCGCCGAGGGGCCAAGGACGGCCGCGTGTGCAAGGTGCGTCATCGTATGCCGGGGCATAATAAAAGGCGAGCGAACGCCGGGGAAGACTGGGGAGCCGGTCGGCGTTTCGCTCGCCCCTCCCCCGCCAAGGGGGAAGGCAGGCATCGGGTGTGTCCGGTGCCGGATGTCACATCGGGAACGTTACATCCCCTTCATCGCGTCGCAGGACACGTTCGGGTTCATGTCGGCGAAGGCGCCGGTCGGGTTCTGTTTCCAGGCCCAGACATGCAGTTCGTAGAACGGGCCGAGGCCGTAGCGGTTGGGGGCGCTGTTGAAGTTGAACAGCTGGCCTTCGAGCGAGGCCGGGCCTTTCGAGGTGATGTATTCGACCGCTATCAGCTTCAGGCCGCCGTCGGCCATCGGCTCGTACATCACCGCCTCGGGCTTGGCGACATCGACGGCATCGTCCTTGAGATAGGCGCCGTTGACATAGTGGATGCCCATGGCGCCGCCGGTGATGCCGCTGGCGCAAGGGATCGGCGCGTAGCCTTCGGCGGTGGCGGTTGCCACATTCTCGAAGCGGCTGTTGGCGGCGCGCACCTTTTCGGCCAGCGGGTTGGCGTCGTGCGCCTGGGCGGCCGCACCCGCCGCGATCGAGATGGCGGCGAAAGCCGCGAAGCGTGTCGTCCAAAGAGTTATGGTCATGGTCTTCCGTCCGTTTGTTGACGCTCGAGGCGACGGCGGCCGATCAGGCTGCCCGAAACGCTGCGGCGTTGGTTTAGGATTTGGTTTGTCCGTCCCGGTTCATGCGATGCGGCTTCCGTTGCCGGGCTTTGGCCGCAGCCCTTAAAAACCGTGCAAAATCAACGATCCCAAAAGTAATATTGCCAATATTCCTGCGGGACGTCCCGCTCCGAGAGCCCGATGTCGCGCCTCAGATAGTCGCCTTCCGGGGGCAAGCGCCGCCTTTCAGACAGATACGCAGGCAGCTTCGACGCGAACCGCCATAGACGGCCGAGCACGGAGATTGGCCGGCCGGTCTTTCCCAGGACAGGCCCGATTCCACCGAGCGGCAGGCCATCAGGCAGTTCGCCACGGCCGCGAAGGACAGTTTGATGCTCATCGTCGTGGCGACCGAACGCAGGATCAGAGGTAAAAGTAAGGGTCAAGAACCCGCACCTCCGTGATCTTGTCGACCGGCAGCGAGTTTTTCTGAGCGGTGCTGCGGATCGCTTCGGGCGTCGGCGCGTCGTAGATGCAGAAGCTGTGCTTCTTGTCGGGCGTGACGAAGGACTGGATCCAGGTGACGCCCTTTTCGGCATTGCGCATGACGACGCCGCCGACCGCAGTGGCGCCGATGTCGGTCATCGGAATGTTGAGGCCGTCCGGAAATGTGCGTTCAATCAGATAGCGAGGCATGGAAGACTTCCTTTTCCATTGGTTCACGCTCGATCGGAGCGCGGCTGGACGTTGACCACGCCGGCCCGGCCCGCGCATCGGAACGATTCCCCATATTGGACGGGACGATTCCCTATATTGGCGTCGTTCTTTGTGGAAAGAGGCACGGCAATGTGTGCAAAGTCACATTGCGTCGCTTTCTTCACGGGCTAATCGTGAGCGGCCCGCCATGGTGGGAAAACTCCGATCCTGTGAGACGATGACAATGATGCTTCTGGAACGGCAGACGCAGCTGCAGCAGCTCGAGACACTGCTTGGCGATGCAATAGGCGGCCATGGCCGAGTCGCGGTGCTGGCGGGGGAGGCCGGCGCCGGCAAGACGGCGATTGTCGAGGCGTTCGCGGCCCGTGTCGGGCAGAGCGCGGCAATGTTGCGCAGCGCTTGCGAGGATCTGTCGATCCCCGATCCGCTGGGGCCGCTTTACGATCTGGCCCGTGAGGCGCAATGGGCGCTGCCGCGCGCAATCGACGCCCGGCATGGGCAGAGACTGCCGCTGTTTTCCGATGCGCTCGACGCCTTTGCGGCCAAGGGACCGAGCCTGCTGGTGATCGAAGACCTGCACTGGGCCGATGATGCCACGCTCGATTTCGTGCGCTTCCTCGGCCGGCGTATCGTCAACACCCACATCCTGCTGTTGCTGACGGCCCGCACCGACCGCAGCGAAGGACAGATGCGGGTGCGCCGCGCCCTGGGCGAAATCCCGGCCGGCAGCGTGGCGCGCATCGACGTGCCGCTGCTCAGCGAGGCGGCCGTGCTGTCGCTCGCCGATGCGGCCGGCCGCGATGGCGACGCCATCTACCGGGCGACCGCAGGCAATGCCTTCTTCGTCACCGAATTGTTGTGCGCCGAAAACGAAATGGCGCTGCCGGCAAGCGTGCGCGACGCGGTGCTGGCGCGGGCCGAGCGGCTGTCGGTTGGCGCCCGGGCCATGCTCGACGCGGTGTCGGTGTTTCCGCGCCGCGCCGACGCCTGGGCCTTGCAAGGCCTGTGCGGCGTCGCCAGCGCCGGCCAGTTGGCCGAGTGTGTCGCCAACGGCCTGCTTGACGATCTGGGCGACGGCTACGCCTTCCGCCACGACATCGCGCGACGCGCCATCGAAATGATGCTGACGACGTCGCACAGGCGGCAGTTCAACCAGCGTGCGCTGGCGGCACTGCTCGAAAATGGCGACGTCTCCACAGGCCGCCTGGTGCATCATGCGGTCGAGGCGCACAATCTGGCGGCGGTGCGCGAACTTGCGCCAATCGCCGCGCGCGAGGCGTCGCGCGTCGGCGCCCATCGCGATGCCGCCGGCTATTACGAGATCGCCTTGCAGCAGGCCGACAGCCTGCCGGTGATCGAGCGCGCCGCGCTCTACGAAAGTCATGCCTTCGAGTGCCATCTCATCGGCAAGATCGATGATGCGCTTGCAGCGCAGGGACAGGCGCGCCGGTTGCATCAGGCAGACGGCAACAGGCTGAAGGAGGGCGACAGCCTGAGATGGCTCTCCCGGCTGAGCGAAATGGGCGATGACCGCGAGGCGGCGGCCGCCTTCGGCGCCGAGGCTGTGGCGATGCTGGAAGCGGCTCCCGCCGGTCCCGAACTCGCCATGGCCTATTCGAACCTTTCGCATCTGGCGATGCTGTCGGAGAGGGTGGAGGACACGCTGTTCTATGGCGAGAAGGCAGCGGCGCTGGCTGCGCGGATGAACCGTCCCGACATCGCGTCGCATGCCCTCAACAATGTCGGCTGCGTCGAGCAGTGGCTCAATCCGGATGCGGGACGCCTGCGCCTCGACGAAAGCCTTGAAATTGCGCTCCAAGGCAATTTCCAGGAACATGCCGCGCGCGCCTTCACCAACCGCGCCTGTTTCGAGATCACCCAGATGAGCTACGACGCGGCACGTCCGGTGCTCGAGAGCGGCATCCACTATTGCACCGAGAACGACCTCGGCACCTGGCGCGACTATCTCAGGGGCATGCTGGCCGATGTGCAACTGCGTCAGGGCCAATGGGATGAGGCCGCCGCGACGGCAAGCGATGTCATCGACAATGAGCGGACAACCACCGTGGGCCGGTTTCCGGCGCTGCTGGCACTGGCGAAACTGCGCCTGAGGCGCGGCGATCCCTCGGCCGAGCCGCTGTTCGCCGAAATGGCGCGCCTGGTCGGAAGCGGCGGCGACCTGCAGATGCTGAGCTCTTACGCGGCGCTGATGGCGGAGCAGGCATGGCTGGGCCTGGCCGACAGGCAAGAGGCGTTGGCGCTGATCACCCGCGCGGAAGCGCCGGTGCGCTCGCGTGCCCATGTCGGGGAGCTGGCTTTGTGGCGAACATTGCTCTCTCCCGATATGCCGGCCGGCGACACCGCCGACATGGCGACACCATACCGGCTGCTTCTAACCGGCGACTGGCGTTCGGCTTCGGCACTCTGGGCCGAATTGAATGCGCCATACGAGCGCGGACTGGCGCTCATCCTCGGCGACGACGAGGGGCAGCGGCTGGCATTGGATATTTTTGACGGCCTGGGGGCAAGGCCGGCAGCCCAGCGCCTGCGCGATATCATGCGCAAGAACGGCGTTGGCGGCATCGCCCGCGGCCCGCGCCGCTCGACGCGCGCCAACCTCGCCGGCCTCACCTTGCGCCAGATGCAGGTGCTGCAGCTGATCGAACGCGGCCTCTCCAACAAGCGGATCGCCGAGCAATTAACGATTTCGCCAAAGACGGTCGATCACCATGTCTCGGCGGTGCTGGGCAAGCTGGATGCGGTGTCGCGCGGCGAGGCGACAGCGACCGCGCGCGATTCGGGGTTGTTGTGAGGTTTTGACGAGGGTTGGACCGAGAGGTCGCGATCCTTCGCACCCCCCTCTGTCCTGCCGGACATCTCCCCCTCAAGGGGGGAGATTGGCTGTGATCAAGGCTTTCGCCAATTGTCGAAGTTGAAAAGGAAGTGGGGCCCGCAACTGCGTGATCTCCCCCCTTGAGGGGGAGATGGCCGGCAGGCCAGAGGGGGGTGCTGTCCCGCCGACCTAATGATCAAGCAAACGCGCCGTGGCAGTGCTTGTATTTCTTGCCGGAGCCGCAGGGGCAGGCTTCGTTGCGGCCGATCTTGCCCCAGGTCGCCTGGTTGTTCGGATCGCGGTCTTCGGGAGCGACGATGGCGTTGCTCTCCTGGCGGACCAGAAGTGCGGTCTCGCCGCCCTCGAAATCGTCCTCGCCCGTGGTGCCGTCAATGTGGCTGCCGAACATTTCAGGCGCTTCGGGCGGCGGTGCTTCGGCGGCCTGGCGGACCAGTTCGACGCGCATCAATTGCGCGGTGACGGCCTGGCGCAGATTGCCGAGCAGCGCCTGGAACAGCTCGAACGCCTCGCTCTTGTATTCCTGCAGCGGATCGCGCTGGGCGTAGCCGCGGAAGCCGACGACCGAACGCAGATGGTCGAGGTTGACGATGTGCTCGCGCCACAGATGATCGAGCGTCTGCAACACCACCGAGCGTTCGACATAGCTCATCACGTCTGGGCCGAAGCGCTCGGCGCGCTCCTTGGCGGCGGCGTCGGCGGCCTTGGTCAGGCGCTCGCGGATGTCGTCCTCGGCGATGCCTTCTTCCTTGACCCAGTCCTCGACCGGCAGGTCGAGATTGAGGAATTCGGCGACCTCGGCCTTGAGGCCGGCGACGTTCCACTGCTCGGCATAGGCGTTTTCGGGGATGTTCTTGGTGACGATCTCCTCGATGACGCCTTCGCGCATCTCGGCGATCGTCTCGGACAGGCCTTCGCCGTCCATCAATTCGATGCGCTGCTCGAACACCACCTTGCGCTGGTCGTTCGAGACGTCGTCGTATTTCAACAGGTTCTTGCGGATGTCGAAGTTGCGCGCTTCGACCTTCTTCTGCGCCTTTTCCAGCGCCTTGTTGATCCACGGATGGATGATGGCCTCGTCTTCCTTGAGGCCAAGCTTCTGCAGCATGCCGTCCATGCGCTCGGAGCCGAAGATGCGCATCAGATCGTCCTGCAGCGACAGGAAGAATTTCGAACGGCCGGGGTCGCCTTGGCGGCCGGAGCGGCCGCGGAGCTGGTTGTCGATGCGGCGCGATTCATGGCGCTCGGTGGCCAGCACGTAGAGGCCGCCGGCGGCCAGCGCCTTTTCCTTCAGGCGCTCGACATCGGCAATGATTTCCTTTTCGCGCGCCTCGCGCTCGGGACCAGCAGGCATGTCGCCCAGTTCGTCCTCGATGCGCATCTCGGCGTTGCCGCCGAGCTTGATGTCGGTGCCGCGTCCCGCCATGTTGGTGGCGATGGTGATGGCGCCGGGTTTGCCGGCCTGGGCGACGATGGCCGCTTCGCGCTCGTGATGGCGGGCGTTCAGCACTTCGAAATCCTTGAACCCTTCCTTGCGCAGGCGCTCGGCCAGCTGCTCGGATTTTTCAATGGAGGTGGTGCCGACCAGCGTCGGCTGGCCCTTGGCGCGCGCTTCCTTGATCTCCTTGACGATCGCCTTGTACTTCTCCTCGACCGTCCGGTAGACCTCGTCGTCCTCGTCCTTGCGGATGACCGGCAGATTGGTCGGGATCTCGGTGACTTCGAGGCCGTAAATGTTGCCGAACTCCTCGGCCTCGGTCAGCGCCGTGCCGGTCATGCCGGACAGCTTCTTGTAGAGGCGGAAATAGTTCTGGAAGGTGACGGATGCCAGCGTCTGGTTTTCCGGCTGGATCGCCACATGCTCCTTGGCTTCGAGCGCCTGGTGCAGGCCTTCCGAATAGCGGCGGCCCGGCATCATGCGGCCGGTGAATTCGTCGATGATGACGATCTCGTCGTTGCGGACGATGTAGTCCTTGTCCTTCTGGAACAGCCGGTGCGCCTTCAGCGCGTTGTTGACGTGGTGGACGATGGCGACGTTCTCGACGTCATAGAGCGACTCGCCCTTGAGCAGGCCGGCCGCGCGCAGCAGGTTTTCCAGCTTCTCGGTGCCTTCCTCGGTGAAGATCGAGGTCTTCTGCTTCTCGTCGATCTCGTAGTCGGCCGGGCCGAGCTGCAGCATGAAGGCATCGATGGTGTTGTACATTTCCGAACGGTCCTCGAGCGGACCGGAAATGATCAGCGGCGTGCGCGCCTCGTCGACCAGGATGGAATCGACTTCGTCGACGATCGCGTAATTGTGGCCGCGCTGCACCATCTGCGCGCGCTCATACTTCATGTTGTCGCGCAGATAGTCGAAGCCGAGCTCGTTGTTGGTGGCATAGGTAACATCGGACGCGTAAGCGACGCGGCGCTCCTCGTCGGACAGGCCATGGACGATGACGCCGACCGAGAGGCCGAGGAATTTGTAGACGCGGCCCATCCATTCGGAGTCGCGGGTGGCGAGATAGTCGTTGACGGTGACGACATGGACGCCCTTGCCGGCAAGCGCGTTGAGATAAACGGGCAGGGTGGCGACCAGGGTCTTGCCCTCGCCGGTACGCATTTCGGCGATGCCGCCATTGTGCAGCACCATGCCGCCGATCAGCTGCACGTCGAACGGGCGCATGCCGAGCACGCGGCGGGATGCCTCGCGGACGGTGGCGAAGGCCGGCACCAGCAGGTCATCGAGCGTAGCGCCGTTGGCGATATCCTGGCGGAATTTTTCCGTGCGGGCCTGAAGCTCGGCGTCGGACAGCGCCCGCATCTCGTTTTCCATGGCGTTGATCGCCTCGACACGCGGCCGGGTCGATTTTACGCGACGATCGTTGGAGGAACCGAAAACCTTACGGGCGAGACCGCCGAGACTGACCATCCGATGGTCCTTTCGATAGAATTCTCAATTTTGAGATGAGCGCCGGCCGGCCCCATCAATTCCGCGTGAAACGCGGACAAACACAAAAAGCGCCCGGAAAACGGTTCTGGACGCAAAGTCGTTGGACAGATAAGAGGGGGCTCAACTGATGTCAACGCCGCGTTAGCCCTATGGGCAGCGCCAAATTCCGCCACAATCCGGCTGATCTGCAAGCCCTACCAATCCCCCCTTGGAGTTAATCTTGATGTCCCTACTGTTTCGCCGTGCGTCGCTCGCCAGCCTTGGCCTGGCTTTCGGCCTGTCGGCTCTGTCGCTGTCTCCGCTGATGGCCCAGGAAGCCGCTCCCGCCCCGGCCGCTGCCGCAGCAGTGCCGGCGGCAGCCCCCGTCGATCCGAACGCCGTCATCGCTACCGTCAATGGCCAGAAGCTGACCGAGGCGGACCTTGGGCTTGCCGAGGGCGAGCTGTCGCAGCAGTTCTCGCAGTTGCCACCCGAGCAGCGCCGCGCCGCCGCCCTTTCGGCAGCCATCGAAATCCGCGTCATGGCCGCCCAGGCGGTCGCTACCGGGCTCGACAAGGATCCCGAATTCCAGCGCCGCATGGCGTTCCTGCAGCAGCGCGCGCTGCATGGCGAGATGGTCGAGAAGGGCGTCGTCGACAAGGTTACCGATGCCGAGGTGCGCGCCCGCTACGACCAGGAAATCGCCAGCACGCCGCCGGTCAATGAGATTCATGCCCGTCACATCCTCGTGAAGACGAAGGAAGAGGCCGAGGCGATTATCAAGCAGCTCGATGGCGGTGCCGACTTCCAGAAGCTCGCCAACGAGCATACCAGCGATCCCTCGGGCAAGACCAATGGCGGCGATCTCGGCTGGTTCGGCCCGGGGCAGATGGTGCCGGAATTCGACAAGGCGGCAGTTGCGCTCGAAATCGGCAAATACACCAAGGAGCCGGTGCAAACGCAATTCGGCTGGCATGTCATCAAGCTCGAGGACAAGCGCACCAAACAGCCGCCGGCCTTCGACGACGTCAAGGACCAGGCCAAGCAGGCGGTGATCCGCGACAAGTATTTCGCACTGGTCAAGCAGCTGCGCGGCGCCGCCAAGGTCGAAATCCCCGACGCCAATCTGAAGAAGGCCGTCGACACGATGGAAGCCGGCAAGTAAGGCCGGCACCGAAAAAACATGCAAAGGGCGCCGTTCGGCGCCCTTTTCAATTGCGGGAGATGCCTGACATCACATAGCGGACAGTGGCACGGATTGTCGCCTCATCTTCGTCCAGCCGGTTGGTCAAAAGGTGTTTCCAGGCATAGGAAGCGATGAGGTCGGCGACCAGCGCTGCGTCGATATCGGCCGCAACCTCGCCGCGCGCCTTGGCGCGCTCGATGATCCGAGCGGTGTGGGACACGCGCCCATCGGCATAGCCAGTCAGGGCCGCGGCCGCCGCTTCGTCCGACTGGGCCTCGGCGATCAGCGAGCGGAATACGCTGCCCGAGGATGTGTCGCGCCAATGCGCGAAGAGGTTCCTCAGGAAACCGACGAGGTCGTCTTCGAGACTGCCGGTATCGGGGACGTCGACACGCTTTTGCCGCTTGTAGACCTCTAACAGCAAGGCGGCCTTGCTCGGCCACCAGCGATAGATCGTGGGTTTGCCGGCGCGCGCCCGCCGCGCCACGGCCTCTATGGAGAAGCCGGCATAGCCGGCCTCGACCAGCACCGCCTCCGCGGCCTCGAGAATGGCCTCGGCGCTGTCTGGGTTGCGCCGCGCCCCGATCGATCTGCGCGCCGGATCCTCGCCCATGTCTGTCCTCGCCA
The DNA here is from genome assembly GCF_057786115.1 of Mesorhizobium sp. P170090. Lineage (NCBI taxonomy): Bacteria > Pseudomonadati > Pseudomonadota > Alphaproteobacteria > Hyphomicrobiales > Phyllobacteriaceae > Mesorhizobium > Mesorhizobium sp. P170090. The sequence continues at coordinate 35,675 of NZ_JBYNWH010000001.1, read as the reverse complement.
ACAATCTCGCCGGCAATCCTGGCCAACAATCTCGCCGGCAATATAGGTGAGCTGGCAGGCAAACTAAACGGCCCGTTTCCAGCGCTTGTAGAAGCAGGCCTCACGTTCGCCCTGCGCGGGGATTTTCAGTTCATCGCTTGCGAGGTTTCCGAGGCGATCCGCCACTGGCCGTCGCTCTTCACCAGCCCAAGCGTGACGCGTGCCTTGCCGGTCATGCGCGCCGCCGATTTGTCTTTCGGCATATAGTCGTAGCTCATCGCGAACACGGCTTCGGCGCGGTTCTCGCCCTGCGGCGTCACCTCGAGGCTGCCGGGCTCGAGACTGAACGACCAGGATGCAAATTGCGCGAACCAGCCCGTCTTGAGCTTGACGACGGCGTCGCTGTCATAGCGCGTGCCGAAGATCGTGGCGGAAGGCGCATAGAGCCGCTTGACGGTCTCGCCGATCGCCGCGGCATCGGGCGCAAGATAGTCGTCGCGCAGGAATTTCTCGATTGCGGTCTTGTCGTCGCCTACAGACCGTTCGAGTGCCGCAACCTTTGTTTCGGGCGCCGGGGGGACGGCGGGCTTCGGCTGTGCAACCGTTTCGCCGTCAGGCACAAACTCAAACCGTTCGAGCAGCGAGCCCTGTTCCCATGGGCGCTGGCCCTCACGGGTTTCGGAAACCACGTCGCGGCGCACCGCGATCATCATGTCGTTGATGCTCTGGCCGGGCTCGGCCATGTGCCGCAGCAGGGCGGCGGCGAACGGCGAATTGCGCCCGGTGCCGTCCATGGCGACAGCGCCTGGCGCCGTCGAGAAGGCGATGAAGGAGCCGCGCGTCGAATCGAACTGCGCCAGACCGGCAAGCGCCGTTGCCGAGCGCGTGGTGGCGGTGCGACTCAGGCTGCGGGCAAAGGGATTGTTGCGGCAGGCGTCGAGGAAGACCAGGCTGACCTTGGTCTGCTGCTCCATGATATCGAGGACTTCGTCGATCGGCACGGCTTCGAGCTGCAGCTTGACCGGCATGTCGAGCCGGGCGTCGACCGGCACGATGTAGTTGCGCCCTTCCACCTGCAGGCCGTGGCCGGCGTAATAGAAAAGCCCGACGCCCGCACCTTCCAGCGCGTCGGAAAATTCGCCGATCTTGCGCTCGAGTTCGCGCTTGCCGAGATCGTTGCCCTCGATGACGTCGAAGCCGATCGAGCGCAGCTTGCCGGCAATATCGAGGGCATCGTTGACCGGATTGGTGAGCGTGCCGGCTTCGGCATAGGTGCCATTGCCGATGACCAGCGCCACGCGCCGTTCCGGCTGCGCATCGGCGCTTAGGAGCAAAAGCCCCATATACGCCACCGCCAAGATCACCAGCCTGCCCATGGCCGATATCATAACGCCAGAGGCCCCGGTGACGCCAACGGATTTGAAATGCAAGCTTAATCCCTGGTGGCTTGCCGACAGCGGCGGCCAAGAAAACGCCCTTGCGCCGGGCCGTGCTATCGGGCAAACCGGCCTTCGCCCAGCGTTTTTCCCTCGCCAGAGGTCTCCAATGTCCGCAACGATTTCGCCGCTCGCGCCGAAGAAATATCCCAAAATGCCTGCCATCGAGGGCGTGCGCATCGCCACCGCCGAGGCCGGGATCAAGTACAAGAACCGTACCGACCTCTTGGCCATGGTCTTCGATGCCGGCACAGCGGTTGCCGGCGTGTTCACGAAGTCGAAATGCCCCTCGGCACCGGTCGACTTCTGCCGCGAGAACCTTGGCGCCGGCAAGGCGCGGGTGCTGGTCGTCAATTCCGGCAACGCCAACGCGTTCACCGGCAAGAAGGGCCGCGCCTCCACCCAACTGACCGGCGAGGCCGCGGCCAAGGCCGCAGGCTGCACGCCAGGCGAAGTGTTCCTCGCTTCCACCGGGGTAATCGGCGAGCCGCTCGACACCACCAAATTCAGCCATTTGCTCGCCGGACTGGTCAAGGACGGCAAGCCGGATCTGTGGACCGAGGCGGCAAAGGCCATCATGACCACCGACACCTATCCGAAAGTGGCGACAGCGACGGTCAAGCTCGGCGACACCGACGTCATCATCAATGGCATCTCCAAGGGCGCCGGCATGATCGCGCCCGATATGGCGACTATGCTGTCCTTCATCGCCACCGATGCGCCGATCGCCGCCCCCGTGCTGCAGGACTTGTTGTCGCGCGGCACGGCCAAGACCTTCAACGCCGTCACCGTCGACAGCGACACCTCGACCAGCGACACGCTGCTGTTGTTCGCCACCGGAGCCGCTGCCAAGCGCGGCGCGCCCGCCATCAGCGATCCCAAGGATGCCCGTCTCGGCGCCTTCCGCCGGGCGCTGGGCAAGGTGCTCAAATCGCTGGCGCTGCAAGTGGTGCGCGACGGCGAGGGCGCCCGCAAGCAGGTCGAAGTCACCGTTACCGGCGCCAAATCGGCGCGCTCGGCCAAGCGCATCGCGCTGTCCATCGCCAATTCGCCGCTGGTCAAGACGGCGGTTGCCGGCGAGGACGCCAATTGGGGCCGCGTCGTCATGGCCGTCGGCAAGGCCGGCGAGCCGGCCGATCGCGACCGGCTGTCGATCTGGTTCGGCGACAACCGTCTGGCGCATGAGGGCGAACGCGACCCGGGCTACTCCGAGGAAGCGACCTCGGCCTATATGAAGCGCGACGACATTCGCATCCGCGCCGATATCGGTATCGGCCGCGGCAAGGCGACGGTGTGGACCTGCGACCTCACCAAGGAATATGTCGCCATCAATGGCGATTACCGGAGTTGATGGGTTGGCTTCCAGGCATCCGGCAAGCATGCTGGCCATCGTGCGCCGCTACGAGGCGGCGGGTTTTCGCGCCTGGCCGGCGGCGGCCGTGCATTATGACGGCACCTGGGTGGTGCGGCTGACAGCCGGCCATCCGGCCAAGCGGCTGAACTCGGTCAACCCGCTCGATCCCGGCGACACCCAGCACATTGCCGAGCGCATCGGCCGCGCCAGCCGGCGCTTCGACGCCTATGGCAGGCCGCTGACCTTCCGCATCTCGCCGCTGTCGGGGCCGGACCTAGCCAAGCATCTCGACAATGAGGGCTGGAGCACATTCGACGAATCCCTGGTGATGCGGCTGCCGCTGGCGGACGCGCAACTGGCGCCGGCCATGGACCAGATTCCGCTGAAGGATATCAGCCGCTTTCTCGGCGCGTCGCTCAAGGTCAGCGGCTCGGATGCATCGCTGCGGCCCGGTCTTTCGGAAATCATCGGCGCTATCCAACCCGAAGTCGGGCTGTTTGCGCTGGAGGAAGGGGCCGACCCTCTGGCGGTGCTGATCTGCGTCCATGACGGCGATCTTGCCGGTCTGTTCGAGATCGCCACCGCCAAGTCGGCGCGCAATCAGGGCCATGGCCGCAACCTGATCCTGTCGGCGCTGAAGTGGGCGAGGCTGCGTGGCGCTCGCGAAGCCTGGCTGCAGGTCGAGGCCGGCAATGCGCCGGCGCTGGCGCTCTATCGCTCACTGGGCTTCGACGAAGTCTATCGCTACCACTATCGCCGGCCGCCGGGCGCATGAGCGAGATCACCGGCAAACGCCTGCTGCTGGTCGCCGCGTGCGCGCTGGTCGATACCGATGGGCGGGTGCTTCTGGCGCAGCGGCCCGAGGGCAAACAGCTTGCCGGCCTGTGGGAATTTCCCGGCGGCAAGGTAGAGCCAGGCGAGACGCCGGAACAATGCCTGATCCGCGAACTGCAGGAAGAAATCGGCATCGAGACTGACATTCCTTGCCTGGCGCCGCTCACCTTCGCCAGCCATTCCTATGATGATTTCCATCTCCTGATGCCCCTGTTCGTCTGCCGCCGCTTCCGCGGCATCGCGCAGCCCAGGGAAGGGCAGGCGTTGAAATGGGTGCGGCCAAAGCAGATGCGCGACTATCCCATGCCGCCGGCCGACGCGCCGCTAATCCAGTTCCTCATCGACCTGTTGTGATACAAAGCCATTTCGCGGTCTGATCTAGCCAGCGTTAATGGAAGATTTATCTCGTCGTGAAAAATTGCGGCAAAGCGGGTTCGCGGGGAGCGATTGCATGAGCCTCGACAGGGAATGGGACTCGATCCGGCCAGATCGCAGCTTTCGCGCCGCCGGCGTCGGCTTATTGCGCGTCACGCTGTTGTTCGGCTCGGCCGCAGTGGCGCTGGCGCTGATCGCGGTCCCCGTGCTGGACAACCAGACGCGATCATCCAGCCGCGATGCTCTTGCAGGCGGTCTCGACCCGATGAGCACGGGTTCGATCGGCTCGCGGGCCACCTATACGCTGCGCAGAAGCGTGCTGCAGCCCTCACCGAGCTCAGTCTGCATCATCCGCGCCGACGGCCAACGCAGCGGCGACTGCTGACCAACAAGGTCGACACCAGCTTGAGAACTTCCTCAACGCAGGCCCATTTCACAGCCTGTTAAGCTTGTGCCGTTAACCTTTCTTAACAGGTCGGCGATATGGTCGGGGATGAGAGGGATCGACGATCATGAAGCCATTGCTGCGCCGATTTTTGCAGGACGAAACAGGCGCCACGGCCATTGAATATGGCCTGATCGTTGCGGTGCTGTCGCTTGCCATCGTCGGGGGTGTCGGCAAGGCCAGCAATGCGATCCAGTTTCTGTTCAGCGACAACAACAGCAGGCTCGCAAACGCCTTCGCCGAGCACTGATCCGGAGCGCCGTCACCGCCCGCCGGGGTTTTCCAGTATCGTCTTCAGCGAGACCTTCGCCGAACCCGGTTTCAAGGGCTTTTGCTGCGAGGCATCGGGCGCCCAGCCCGACATCCAGACGATGGAAAAGCTTGCCCTGATGCGGCCATCAGCGTCCGAAAAGCGTTCGGCATAGATTTCGGCGGCACGGGTAAAATGCTTTCGCGCTCCCGGTCGCCGGCTGCGATCGGTCAGCGCGCTGGTTTCGCCCATCGCCCTGAGATCGGCAATGAGGTCGAAGAGGGTATCGTAGCGGACGGTCACCGTTTCGACGTCGGCCACCGGCAGCGCCAGTCCGGCGCGCTGCAGCAGTGCGCCGGCGTCGCGAACATCGGTGAAGGGGATGACACGCGGGCTGGCGCCGCCATAGAGTTCGGTCTCGGCGGCGAGCAGGCTTTCGCGCAATTCGGAAAGCGTGCCGGCGCCGGCAAAGGCGCCGAGGAAAAGCCCGTCGGGCCGCAGAGCGCGGCGGATCTGCACCAGCATGCCGGGAATGTCGTTCATCGCCTGCAACGACAGAAGTGAAACGACGAGGTCGAGGCTTTCCGGCTGGAACGGCACTGTTTCCAGCGGTGCTATCAGCCCTGGCCGGCCGTCCAGAAACGCTGGATCTGCCTCGACGCGCACGATCTCCGCTGCCTTGCCGCTTGCAGCGACCACGTCCGTTGCGTCCGGCGTCTGGCAAAACAGCACCGCGGCCTTGCCGAATTTCCGCTCGACCGCGCCGAGCCGGTCGGCAAGGTCTTCCGCCGCCCGCCGCATCAGAAAATCCGCGCCGGCTACGGGGTGGGCCAGCGCCCTGCGCTTGCGCACCAGCCAAAGTTCAGTATCGATGATCGGCTGCAACGGTAGACATCCCTGTTTGTCTGTCTAGTGATATCCTGGCGCGGACGACAAAACCACGTGGCCGATCCGGTGATGGAGATCAAGAGCCTCGCTCAAATCATGTTGAAACTGGCCATGTTGGACTGGCCGGCGCGGATGCTGTTCCCGCCGGTCTGTGCCGGCTGTCGCAGGCACGTCTCGCAACCCGGCGTTTTGTGCGGTGCCTGCTGGCCGAAGCTGAGGCTGCTGGAGCGGCCATGGTGCGCGGTGATGGGCACGCCATTCACCCACGATATGGGCGAGGGGTTCCTGTCGGCCGAGGCGATCGCCGATCCGCCGCCGTTCGAGCGGGCGCGGGCGGCTGTGGCCTATTCCGGTGTCGCCCGCCAGATGGTGCAAGGGCTGAAATACCAGGACCGCACCGATCTGGCGCCATGGATGGCGCGCTGGATGCTCCGCGCCGGGGCCGAGCTAGTTGCAGACGCCGATGTCGTCGTGCCGGTGCCGCTGCACTGGCGGCGCTTCTTTCGACGGCAGTTCAACCAGTCGGCGGAGTTGGCAAGGGCGGTTTCGCAGCTTAGCGGGCTGCCTTTCTCGCCCTCGGCGGTCCGGCGCGTCAAGCTCACGCGCCAGCAGGTCGGGCTGGAGCGGCAGGAGCGAGAGGACAATGTGCGCGCCGCCTTCCGTGTGCCTGCGGAAGCCGAAATCGAGATCACTGGGCGCCGCGTGCTTCTGGTCGACGATGTCTACACCACCGGCGCTACCGTGCGCTCGGTCGCCAAGGCGCTGAAGAAGGGCGGCGCCGGAGCGGTCGATGTGCTGACCTTTGCGCGTGTCCTGCCGGGGGACTTTCGGGCCGACGAGTCCGCGACTATATAAGGTCAAGGAAAGGCACGGACCGATGCTCGATGTGACGATTTACACCCGTATGATGTGCGGCTATTGCGCGGCGGCCAAGCGGTTGCTCGACCGCAAGGGCGTCGCCTACACCGAGCATGACGCTTCGTTTTCGCCGGAATTGCGCCAGGAAATGATTTCGCGGGCGCATGGCCGCTCGACCTTTCCGCAGATTTTCATCGGCGACACGCATGTCGGCGGCTCCGACGACCTCCACGAATTGGAGGCACGGGGGCAGCTGGATAGGCTGCTTGCCAACGGCTCGACGACAAAGAGCGGTTCGTAGCGCCGCTCTATGTCTTTGTTTTTACGCAATTCCGGACGGAAAACCGTTACACACTTTTCCTGGAATTGCTCAAAGAGGACGTGACGATGGGTGTTTTCAAGGCGGCGGCGATCCAGATGCGTTCGGGCGAGAGCCCTGAGCGCAACGCGATCGATCTCGAACGGCTGGTGCGCGAGGCGGCAGGCCTCGGTGCAACCTACATCCAGACCCCGGAAATGACCGGTGCGCTGATCCGCGACAAGGAAGCCAGGGCTGCTTCCTTCACCTCGGAAGACAAGGACATCGTCGTGGCGACCGCGCGCAAGCTCGCCAGCGAACTCGGCGTCTTCTTGCATATTGGCTCTACCGCCATCCTGCGCGCCGACGGCAAGCTCGCCAACCGGGCGCTGCTGTTTGGGCCGGACGGCGCGACGCTCGCCACCTACGACAAGATCCACATGTTCGACGTCGATCTCGACAATGGCGAAAGCTGGCGCGAATCCGCCGCCTATGAGCCGGGCACCGAAGCGGTCGTCACCGAGATCGACGGCGCCAGGCTGGGCTTTGCCGTCTGCTACGATCTACGCTTTCCACAGCTGTTCCGCGCCGAGGCGATGGCCGGCGCCGACCTCTTGTCGGTGCCTGCCGCCTTCACTCGCCAGACCGGCGAAGCGCACTGGCATGTGCTGCTGCGAGCCCGTGCCATCGAGAACGGCGCCTATGTGGTTGCTGCAGCACAAGGTGGCCTGCATGAGGATGGCCGCGAAACCTATGGCCATTCGCTGATCGTCGACCCATGGGGTCGAATTCTCGCCGAGGCCGACCATGACGATCCGGAGGTGATCATCGCCGAGATCGACACGGCGCAGTCGTCGGCCGCGCGTAAGAAAATCCCCAATCTCAAGAACGCGCGTGATTTTGCCGTCAATGCCGGCGCAGTGGAAGCGCCGCGGCTCAGGGGCGCGGCTTCGTGATCCGCTTTGCCCTGATCTGCGAGCACGAGCACGAATTCGAGGGCTGGTTTCGCAGCAATGACGATTTCGACACGCAGAAGAAGCGCGGCTTCGTCGATTGCCCGAGCTGCGGCTCGCACAAGGTGCAAAAGGCGCTGATGGCGCCAGCCGTCTCCACCGCGCGGAAGCAGGAAACAATTGCGCTGGCCATGGGCGAAACCCAGAAGCAGGCTTTGGCGCAACTGAAGGCGATGGCCGAGAAGGTGCGCGAGAATGCCGACTATGTCGGCGACAAGTTTGCCGAGGAAGCGCGCAAGATCCATTTCGGCGAGAGCGATGCGCGCGGCATCTATGGCGAGGCGACGTTGGACGAAGCCAAGAGCTTGGCCGAGGATGGCATCGATTTCATGCCGATCCCGAGTTTTCCCGAGGAGCGCAATTGAGCGATCAGCTGGCGCTATCGATCAATTTGCCAAGCAACTGAGCCAGTGCCCCCCGCTCCGTGCCGGTGAGCCCGGCGAGGATTTCATGCTCGTTGGCGACGTGGGCGGTCAGGGCTTCGTCGATCAAGGCCAGACCTTTTTCGGTCAGTTGCACGACAATGCCACGCCGGTCGTTGGGGTGCGGGCCGCGCAGGATCAGTCCGGCCTTCTCAAGCCGGTCGAGCCGGTTGGTCATGGCCCCAGAGGTCACCATCGTCGCCTCGTAGAGAGCGGTCGGTGTCAGCGCGTAAGGCTGGCCGGAGCGGCGCAGCGTCGCCAGCACATCGAATTCGCCGGCCTGCAGTCCGAAACGGGCAAACAGCGGGGCGAGGCGCTCGCGGGCGATTAGCGACGAGGCTTCGTTCAGCCGCCCAAGCACCAGCATTGGCGACACCTCCAGGTCCGGCCGTTCCCGCTTCCATTGCTCCACCGCCTTTGCTGCGCGATCCATCTGTCTCACCGCTAAGTATCTTGACGTTAAGAATCTTTGTGGTATGCTACCTCAAGATACAGTTTCGACCCAGTGCCGCAAGTGAGTGACGGGACCATCCGATGAAATTTCTCTGGGAATCGGCGCTTGGCCTGCTGGTCGTCACCGGCGGCCTGCTCGGCCTGACCCTGCCGTTCGGCAAGCTGGCGACGGCTGCCGGCGTTCCGGCCATGGTCTGGGCCTTCGTCATCTCGTTCGGCGCCGGGGGCGTGCTGCTGTGCGCGTTGCTCGCGAACGGCGAGCGCATGCGGCTCACCTCGCACAGACTGCGCTATTTCTTCATCACCGCCGCCGTGTCCTACGCCGTGCCCAATCTGCTGATGTTTTCGGCAATCCCGCATCTCGGCGCCGGCTATACCGGCATCATGTTCACGCTGTCGCCGGTCATCACACTGGTGTTTTCGATCCTGCTTGGCGTTCGACGGCCAAATATGCTCGGCAGTATCGGAATCGCCGTCGGCTTCATCGGCGCCGTCATGGTGGCGGTGACGCGCGGCGAGGCCGGCCAGCCGGCCGATTTCTTCTGGGTACTGGTCGGACTTTTGATCCCGGTCAGCCTTGCCGCCGGCAATATCTATCGCACCGTCGACTGGCCCAAAGGCACTGGTCCGATCGAACTGGCCGTCGGCAGCCACCTGGCCTCGGCGACGCTGCTGCTGATCGGCATTCTCGCGCTGTTCGGCCTCAGTGCCTTCGCCCCGCTTGGCGCCGTGCCGCTGGTTGTCGTGGCGCAGGTCGCTTCGGCCTCGGCGATGTTTGCCTTCTTCTTCCGGCTGCAGGCCGTGGGCGGTCCGGTCTATCTCAGCCAGATCGGCTATGTGGCGGCGGCCGTCGGCCTGTTTGCCGGAACCATCTTCCTCGGCGAGCACTACCAGTTGCTGACCTGGGCCGGCGCGGTGATCATCACCATCGGCGTGATCATCACCACCAAGGCGCAGAGCCAGAAGGCATAGGGTCTTTGGTTTACGCAATTCCCTAGGCAAAGCGCTATGCGCTTTTCCCGGGAAAACCGCTTCACACTTTGCTCGAACTGCTCAAGCTTAAATTTGGCTCGCGTCGAGGCGCTTCCGTAGCGCCGGCGGGGCGACGTTTCGCCAGGCCGTCCGAACGGCGCTGCGGAATGTCTGTTCGTCGCAGGCTTCGAGCATAATCGACGTCCATCCCTTTTGGCCCCAGCCGCCTGTCACGGGCCTGAAAACCGATGGCTCAGCCGCGGCCATCATCTCTTGCTGGTCGCGGTCGAGCTTGACGACAGCACGGTCGGCTTCGGGCAGCGAGACGAAGATACGGTTGCGGACGCGGAAGTCAGCCTTGCCGAAATGCGATTGCTCGACCGTTTCGGGCAGATCGAGCGCCAGCTCTCGGGCCCTCATAGTGTCCACGGCCGCCCCTTCGTTCAGACCGATCGTTTTTCCGCCAGCACCATATAGTTGACGTCCATGTCCTTGGAGCGTGCCCAGCGGTCGGCGAGAGGATTGTAGGTCACGCCGGTGCGGTCGATGATGGTCATGGCGGCGCTGCCGAGCGCCTTTTCAAGCTCTTCGGGCCGCACCAGCTTGCCGAACTGGTGGGTGCCGCGCGGCAGCCAGCGCAGCACATATTCGGCGCCGATGATGGCCAGGCCCAGTGCCTTCAGCGTGCGGTTGATGGTGGCCACGAACATGATGCCGCCGGGCTTGACCATCTCGCCGCACTTGCCGATGAACAGGTCGACATCGGCAACATGCTCGACGACTTCCATGTTGAGGACGACGTCGAATTTCTCGCCGGAATCGGCCAAATCCTCAGCGGTCGTAGCGCGATAATCCACCGTCACGCCGCCTTCGGCCGCGTGCAGCTTCGCCACCTCGATGTTGGTTGCCGAGGCGTCGGCGCCGACCACTTCGGCGCCAAGCCTTGCCATCGGCTCGCACAACAACCCACCGCCGCAGCCGATATCGAGGAAACGCAGGCCTTCGAACGGCCGCGCCGCCCGCGGATCGCGGCCGAAGCGCGCCGCCACCTGGTCCCGGATATAGGCAAGCCGGACCGGGTTGAATTTGTGCAGCGGACGGAATTTGCCGTTCGGGTTCCACCATTCGGCGGCAAGCGCGGAAAAGCGTTCCACTTCTCCGGCATCGATTGTCGATCGTCGGGCCTCTGGCATGGGGCGGGTCTCCTCGGACGCTAGGAAGTCGGGTGCCGGGGCAAGAAAGTCAAGGCCGGTTTTTGCGACTGCTGGCTAGTCGACCTATGGCCTCGAGATCACAATTGCCGAATGTTCCATCGCAACACTTGCGGGATCGATGGCCCGCATCGCTTCGCAATCGCCGATCTCGGCCATGATGCGGCCCGCGGCGGCGAGAGCCTGCTCGCGACTTCGCCAGCGCACCACATCGACCCATCCGCCATCGTCCCGCCGCGCCAGGCAGCGGTTTACGAAACCAGGTTGCCGCGCCAGCCAGTCGGCGACCAGGTTGTTGGCGGCGGCAAAGGCCGCTTCCGCTCCAGGCTTGAGGCGAAAGGTGACGATTTCCAGGGTCTCGGTCATCTTGCGTCCAGCACGTCGCGCAATTTCGCCGCCAGCTGCTCGATGGTGAAGGGCTTGGCCAGGAAATGCACGTCATGGTCGAGCACGCCATTGTGGACGACGGCGTTCCTGGTGAAGCCGGTGGTGAAGATCACCTTCAGCTTCGGCATGCGCGCCAGCGCCTCCTCGGCGAGCTTGCGCCCATTCATCACCGGCATGACGATATCGGTGAACATGAGCGCCACACCAGGGTTGTCGCCCAGCTTTTCCAGCGCTTCCTGGCCGCTTGCGGCATGAATGACGGTGTAGCCGAGTTCGCGCATGGCATCCGTGGTGGAAGCCCGCACGCGTGGATCGTCCTCCACGACAAGGATGGTTTCGGTGACCGGCACGGCAGGATTTCCGGCTCGTTCCGAAGATATGGCGGCCTCTTCCGGGCCGAAGAAGCGCGGCAGGTAGATCCTGATCGTGGTGCCTTGGCCGGGTTCCGAGTAAATCTTGACGTGTCCGCCGGACTGTTTGACGAAGCCGAACACTTGGCTCAGCCCGAGGCCGGTGCCCTTGTCGACTGGCTTGGTGGTGAAAAATGGCTCGAAAGCCCGCTCCATGACGTCCGCCGGCATGCCGGCGCCGGTGTCGCTGACCGCAATCATTACATACTGGCCGGCTTTGACCTCGGCATGGGTGGCGGCGTAGCCCTCGTCGAGGTGGCTGTTGGCGGTCTCGATGGTCATCTTGCCGTCCTCGCCCATTGCGTCGCGCGCATTGACCGCCAGGTTGAGAATGGCATTTTCGAGCTGGCTCGGATCGGCATGGGTCTTCCACAGGCCGCCAGCCAGCACGGTTTCTATGCGGAGGGTTTCGCCAAGCGCCCGCCGAAGCAGGTCCGACATGCCGGCGACCAGACGATTGGCGTCTACAACCTGAGGCGCGAGCGGCTGCTGGCGCGAGAAGGCAAGCAGCCGTGACGTCAAGTTTGCGGCCCGGGTCGCCGCATCGGTCGCCGCTTCGATGAATTTCATGATGTCGTGCTCGCCCCGCGTCAGCTTGCGCTGGGCGAGGTTCATGGCGCTGATGATCACCGCCAGCATGTTGTTGAAATCGTGGGCGATACCGCCGGTCAGCTGGCCCACAGCCTCCATCTTCTGCATCTGGCGGATCTGCGATTCGGCCTTTTCACGCGTCTGGATTTCGTTGCCGAGCTCGATGTTCTTGCGCATCAGCTCTTCCTGGGCGATCGCCACTGCGCGGAACCGGCGGCGCGAAAGGCGAACCGTGTAGGCGCCAAGCAGGAAGATCGCCAGCAGCGCCGCTATCGAGCCGATTCGCAGCCAGTTTTCGACCAGGTCGGTATGAGCGTCGCGCGCGGCGATGGCTGCGCCGCCAATGCGCCGGATCGTGTCCATGCTGGCCCGGATCTGGTCCATGGCGGCCTTGCCCTGGCCGCTGCGGACCAGTTCCAGAGCTTTTGCCGCATCGCCGCGATCGTAGAGTGCAATCGTCTCAGCCAATTCGGCCTGGTTTTGTGAAAGCGCGTCCTTGACGTGGTTGATCTGCTGCACGAGTTCGTCGTCGGGCGCGGTCATGCCGTCGATGCGGGCAAGCTGGCCCGGAATGGCGTCGACCGCCTGCCGATAAGGCTGGAGGTAGGATTTCTCGCCGGTCAGGAGATAGCCGCGCTGGCTGGTCTCGGCCTCCTGAGCCATCGTAAGCAAACCGGAAAGCAATTCCTGATACTCGACCGCCTGGCGCGCGGCCTCACGATTGGCTCTCTGGGTCTCGACCAGCACGGCGCGTGTGCCGACGATCAACGCCAGCACGGCGAAGCCGATGAACAGCGGCAGCGATTGCCACCGCATGGCGCGTCGAAGGCGAACAATCATTCGATATGCCGGACCAAAAGGAGTTTCCCGCGGGCAGCATTTGGTAAGCGGCGGCGGGGCCGAACGCAATATGCCGCGATCCTGAAGCCGGCATCCGCCGCCAGCCTTGCGAAACCGTGATCATTTGGCTAAGGAGGCGCGCATTCAGCGGCCGGCTTCTGTCGAGCGCTTACTTCCCCTTTCGGTCCTGGGCCGGCTTCAGTCAAAGGCATTTCGCTTCCATGGCGCGCATCGTGATGAAATTCGGCGGAACCTCCGTCGCCGACATCGCCCGCATCCGCAATGTGGCGCGTCACGTCAAACGCGAGGTCGATGCCGGCCATGAGGTCGCTGTCGTGGTTTCGGCGATGGCGGGCAAGACCAATGAACTGGTTGGCTGGACGCGCGAAGCCTCGCCCATGCACGACGCGCGCGAGTATGACGCCGTGGTCGCCTCGGGCGAGCAGGTGACTGCCGGCCTGCTGGCGATCACACTGCAGAATATGGGCGTCCATGCCCGCTCCTGGCAGGGCTGGCAGATCCCGATCAAGACCGACAACGCGCATGGCGCGGCGCGCATCCTCGACATTGACGGCGCGTTCCTGATCAAGCGCTTCGGCGAGGGCCAGGTGGCTGTCGTCGCCGGCTTCCAGGGCATCGGCCCGGACAACCGCATCGCCACGCTCGGCCGCGGCGGCTCCGACACAAGCGCGGTGGCCATTGCCGCGGCGGTCAAGGCCGACCGCTGCGACATCTACACCGATGTCGACGGCGTCTACACCACCGATCCGCGCATCGAGCCGAAGGCGCGGCGGCTCAACAAGATTTCGTTCGAGGAAATGCTCGAAATGGCCTCGCTCGGCGCCAAGGTCTTGCAGGTGCGCTCGGTCGAGCTTGCCATGGTGCACAGGGTGCGTACGTTCGTGCGGTCGTCCTTCGACGATCCCGATGCGCCCGGAATGGGGGATTTGCTCAATCCTCCGGGAACGCTCATTTGCGACGAGGAAGAGATCGTGGAACAGCAGGTCGTCACCGGAATTGCCTACGCCAAGGACGAAGCGCAGATTTCTCTGCGCCGCGTCGGCGACCGCCCGGGCGTTGCCGCCGGCATTTTCGGCCCGCTGGCCGAGGCCAACATCAATGTCGACATGATCGTCCAGAACATCTCCGAGGACGGCAAGTTCACCGACATGACCTTCACCGTGCCGTCCGGCGACGTGGACAAGGCGTTGGCCGTGCTGGAGCGTCTGAAGGCTTCGATCGGCTATGACGTGGTGCAGTCGGAAGCCGGCATGTCGAAGGTTTCGGTCATCGGCATCGGCATGCGCAGCCATGCCGGTGTGGCCGCCACCGCTTTCAAGGCGCTGGCCGACAAGGCGATCAACATCCGCGCCATCACTACCTCCGAGATCAAGATTTCGATACTGATTGACGGTCCCTACACGGAACTCGCGGTTCGTACTTTGCATTCCGTGTACGGTCTGGATAAGCAGTAGCGAGAGCGATTTGAGTTGTTGCGTGTGCGCCGGTCGCAGTGGAAACTGCGGCGGGCAAAATGCCCATTGGAGAAGAAGCCGCGATGCGTGATACGGCCAGCGGCCCGCGCGTTCTGCTGAAACGGCTCCGCGAGCTCATGCAGGAGCCGCTGGAGCCGCAGGAGCGGCTCGACCGGATCGTGCGCGACATCGCCTCCAACATGGTCGCCGAGGTCTGCTCGCTCTATGTGCTGCGCGCCGATTCGGTGCTCGAACTCTATGCCACCGAAGGTCTGAACCCGAACGCCGTCCATTTGGCGCAACTGCGGCTGGGGCAGGGCCTCGTCGGCACCATTGCCGCGAGCGCGCGGCCGCTCAACCTCTCCAATGCACAGGAACATCCGGCCTTCGCCTACCTGCCGGAGACGGGCGAAGAGATCTACAATTCCTTCCTCGGCGTGCCGGTACTAAGGGCAGGGCGCACGCTGGGCGTGCTGGTGGTGCAGAACAAGACCATGCGCCACTACCGCGACGACGAGGTCGAGGCGCTGGAAACGACCGCCATGGTGATCGCCGAGATGATCGCCACCGGTGATCTCGCTCGCCTGACCCGGCCCGGCCTCGAACTCGATCTGCGCCGTCCCGTCAGCTTTACCGGCCTGTCCTTCAACGAGGGCGTCGGCCTCGGCCATGTCGTGCTGCATGAGCCACGCATCGTCGTCACCAATCTGTTCAACGAGGACAGTGAGGAAGAGGTGCGCCGGCTGGAGACGTCGCTCGGTTCGCTCAGGCTTTCTATCGACGACATGCTGGAGCGGCGCGATGTCGCCTTCGAGGGCGAACATCGCGAGGTGCTCGAAGCGTATCGCATGTTTGCCAACGACCGCGGCTGGGTGCGCCGGCTGGAAGAGGCGATCCGCAACGGCCTGACGGCGGAAGCGGCGGTGGAAAAGGTGCAGAGCGACATGCGCGCCCGCATGCTGCACATGACCGATCCTTATTTGCGCGAGAGGATGAGCGACTTCGACGATCTGGCCAACCGGCTGCTGCGCCAGCTGATGGGGCGCGGGCCTGACGACGTCGCGGCGTCACTGCCGAAGGATGCCATCCTGGTCGCGCGCTCGATGGGCGCGGCCGAACTGCTCGATTATCCCAGGGACAAGCTGCGCGGCGTGGTGCTGGAAGACGGCGCTGCCACCAGCCATGTCGTCATCGTAGCGCGCGCCATGGGCATTCCGGTCGCCGGCCAGATGAAGGGCGCCGTTTCCATGGCGGAAAACGGCGATGCCATCATCGTCGACGGCGAGGAAGGCACCATCCATCTGCGGCCGCAGCCCGACCTCGAAGCTGCCTATGCCGAAAAAGTGCGCTTCCGGGCGCGCCGGCAGGAAGTCTACCGGGAACTGCGCAAAAAGCCGTCGGTGACCAAGGACGGCGTCCAGGTCGACCTGCTGATGAATGCGGGCCTGGCCGTCGACCTGCCGCAGCTGGCCGAGGCGGGTGCGGCCGGCATCGGCCTGTTCCGCACCGAATTGCAGTTCATGGTCGCCTCGACCTTCCCGCGCGCCGAGGCGCAGGAGCGGCTCTACCGCGACGTGCTGGACGCGGCGCGTGGCAAGCCGGTCACCTTCCGCACCATCGACATCGGCGGCGACAAGGTGCTGCCCTACTTCAAGGGCGCTGTCCAGGAAGAAAACCCTGCGCTCGGCTGGCGCGCGATCCGGCTGACGCTCGACCGGCCGGGTCTGCTCAGGACCCAGATCCGCGCTCTGCTGAAGGCCTGCGGCGGGCGCGAACTGAAGCTGATGCTGCCGATGGTGACCGAGCTCGGCGAAATCGCCCAGGCGCGCGAGATCATCGACCGCGAAGTGCGGCATCTCTCCCGCTTTGCCCACCATCTGCCGACCAGCCTCAAGGTGGGCGCCATGCTGGAAGTGCCGTCGCTGCTGTTCCAGCTCGACGAGTTGATGAAGGCGGTCGATTTCGTCTCGGTCGGCTCCAACGACCTGTTCCAGTTCGTCATGGCGGTCGATCGGGGGAACACGCAGCTCTCCGACCGCTTCGACACGCTGTCGACGCCGTTCCTGCGGGTTCTGAAGCAGATCGCCGACGCCGGGGTTCGCAACCACACGCCGGTGACGCTGTGCGGCGAGCTTGCCGGAAAACCCATTTCCGCCATGGCGCTGATCGGCCTCGGCTACCGCTCGATCTCGATGTCTCCAGCCTCGATCGGCCCGGTCAAGGCGATGTTGACCGAACTGCCACTGGAGGAATTGGAGGCTTTCTTTGCCGACAATCTGATGGCGCCAGCTCAAGGGCTGCCGATGCGGGCGCTGCTGCAGGCCTTCGCCGACGACCGCTCCATCCCGCTATAGCATTAGCCATGGTCAATCTTCCCCGCGAGCGTATGAATCAGGTCGTCAAGCGTTTCGAGATGCTCGAAGCGCAGATGTCGGCCGGCCCGGCGGCCGATGCCTATGTGAAGATGGCTTCCGAATATGCCGAGCTGCAGGACATGGTGGCCAAGGTCAGGGAACTGCGCTCAGTCGAGCGCGAGCAAGCCGACCTCGAGGCGATGCTTGCCGACAAGGGCACCGACGCAGAGATGCGGGCCTTGGCGGAGGCAGATTTGCCGGGCGTCGAAGCGCGTATCGAAGAGCTGCAGAAGGACATCCAGATCCTGCTGTTGCCCAAGGACGCGGCCGACGACAAGAACGCCATCCTTGAAATCCGCGCCGGCACCGGCGGCGATGAGGCGGCATTGTTCGCCGGCGACCTGTTTCGCATGTATGAGCGCTATGCCGCCGAACGCGGCTGGCGCTTCGAGACGGTGTCGGCCAGCGACGGCGATGCCGGCGGCTTCAAGGAAATCATCGCCACCATTTCCGGTAGGGGCGTCTTTGCCCATCTGAAATTCGAATCCGGCGTGCACCGCGTGCAGCGCGTGCCGGCGACCGAGGCCAGCGGGCGCATCCACACCTCGGCGGCGACGGTGGCCGTTCTGCCGGAAGCCGAAGAGGTCGACATCGACATCCGCGCCGAAGACATCCGCATCGACACGATGCGCGCCTCGGGTTCGGGTGGCCAGCACGTCAACACCACCGATTCGGCCGTGCGCATCACCCATTTGCCGACCGGTATCATGGTGGTGCAGGCGGAGAAGTCGCAGCATCAGAACCGGGCGAAAGCCATGCAGATTCTGCGTGCGCGGCTTTACGACCTCGAGCGCAGCAAGGCGGACGAGGAGCGCTCGGAGTCACGCAAATCGCAGGTTGGTTCGGGCGACCGTTCGGAGCGCATCCGCACCTACAACTTCCCGCAGGGCCGCCTTACCGACCATCGTATCAACCTGACGCTCTACAAGCTCGACCGGGTGATGATGGGCGAGCTCGATGAGGTCATCAATGCGCTGATTGCCGACCATCAGTCGAAGCTGCTCGCCGATATTGGCCTCGATGGCTGACATGTTGCCCGGCGCGCTCGGGCCGTTGTTGCGGGTGGCGCGGGAGCGGCTTGCCGCGGCCAGCCTTCCCGACCCGGCGCTGGATGCCAGGCTTATCGTCGAGCATTTTTCCCGCACGGACCGTACGCAGGCGATCGCCGACCCGCAACGGACGGTCGATGCGGGTGCGGTTGCCGCAATCGGCGCTGCTCTGCAGCGCCGCATGGCCGGCGAACCGGTTCACCGCATCCTCGGGTTTCGCGAGTTTTACGGCCTGCGGCTGTCGCTGTCGCCGGAAACGCTGGAGCCGCGGCCGGACACCGAAACGCTGGTCGAGGCGATCCTGCCTTTTGCCGGCGCGACGGCCGAAAGGCTGGGGGAATGCCGTATCCTCGATCTCGGCACCGGTACCGGCGCGATTGCGCTGGCGCTGCTCAGCGCGGTTCCGGCCGCGACCGCCACCGGGGTCGATATTTCGCACGACGCGCTGGCAACCGCGATATGCAATGCCGAGCAACTTGGTCTCGCCGGCCGGTTCGTGGGGCTGCAGTCCGACTGGTTCGAAAAAGTTTCGGGCCGATACCATGTAATTGCCGCAAACCCTCCCTATATATCGTCTGGAGACATTGGAAATCTGCAGGACGAGGTCCGCGATTTCGATCCGCACAGAGCCCTTGATGGCGGTGTGGACGGTCTTGGCCCCTACAGGATCATCGCCGCCGAGGCGGCAAAGTTTCTGGAAGCACAAGGCAAGATAGCGGTCGAGATCGGCCACACGCAGCGCAATGAGGTCAAAGACATATTCGCGGCAGCCGGCTACAGGCTGGCCGGGGCATTTGTCGACCTTGGCGGAAACGACAGGGTTCTTATGTTTGAAAAGGGAAAGCCTTGACGCAGTGCAAAAAAGCGCTTGGCAATGCCGGGGAATGCGGCTAGGGTCCGCCCTAACCGGATGAGACGAAGCAGGCAGTGCTCTTAGCGATTCGGTTTTCCTCGGAAATAGCTGCCTTCTTGCGCAAACGACGCCCAAGCTTCGTGCGGGAATCGTCCGGCAAGTGATGTAACCGGAACAGGATGACACGTGGCGCCAACGCAATTGATGCGGGCGAACGCCGGTGAAGAAACGAAACGGCTGGCTGCATGAGCGCCTCCGTTCGTAAAACGTTTTCGAAAATTTCAAAATGAAGAGAGTCTTATGAGGCCACAACAGCAGAACAGGCGCATGCGCGGTCGCAACAACAATGGCGGCGGCGGTGGCAACAACAACAATAACAACAACAACAACCGCAAGGGCCCAAATCCCCTGACGCGCAACTACGAGAGCAACGGCCCGGACGTGAAAATCCGTGGATCGGCTCAGCAGATCGCCGAAAAATACGCCACTCTGGCCCGTGATGCGCAAAGCTCCGGCGACCGGGTTATGGCGGAAAATTACCTCCAGCACGCCGAGCACTACAACCGCATCATTGCCGCCGCACAGGCGCAGATGCCGATCCAGAATGCCCCGCAGAACCGCGACGAATTCGACGACGATGAAGATCGCGACGATTTTGACAATGCCGGCAGCGGCAATGGCGGCGAGACGCAAGCGCCGATGGCGAACCACGGCAACGGTCCGCAGCCGACGATTGAGGGCACGCCGGCCGAACTCGCATACGGCCAGGAAAACGGCCGCGAGAACAACAGTGGCCGTGATAATAATGGCCGTGACAATAATGGCCGCAACAACAACGGCCGCGACAACAATGGCCGCAACCGTGACCGCCGCCCCAATGGCGGCTATGGCCAGAACGACCAGCGTGGCGACTTTGCCCAGCGTGGCGAGCAGAACGGCCAGCGCGGCGACCAGCAGCGCTTCACCGAAACCCCGGCACAGGCGGAAACCGTTTCCGCCGTTGAGCCGGAAGCCGAGAGCGGTTTCTCCGAGCCGGCGCCGCTGTACGAGAACCTGTCGCCGGCGGCTCTTGCCGCCCGGGCCGAACTCAATGAGGCAGCCGCCGAGAGCGGCGCTGCCCGTCGCCCGGCGTCCGCGCCGCCCGCGCAACAATGCCGATCAGGTCGGTGACGAACAGTCTGGTGGTGGCCAGGTGGTGGATGGCGCCGGCGAGACCGCTGCCGCTATTGACGTGGTGGATGCGGCGCCGGCCGAAAGCCCTGCCGGCGACCCGTTCGCCGTCGACGCCAACAACTGACCCACAAGACATAAGTCGATGAAACGGCGGAGAGAAATCTCCGCCGTTTTCGTTTGCTCGGCCATGCAATATCATCAGCCGGACGTCTTGAGCGGCAATGGCTTGCGCCCCATATCTGGCGTGAACTGGACCCGGCTCGGATGAGCGGGTCCGTCACCGCAATCTGATCCGGTGCCGCAAAGCGGGCCGGTGATGGAAGGAGACAGATATGAACCTCGAGAAATACTCCGAGCGCGTCCGCGGATTCATTCAGTCCGCCCAGACCATGGCGCTCTCGCGCAATCACCAGCAATTCACTCCCGAACATATGCTGAAGGTCCTCGTCGATGACGACGAGGGGCTGGCCGCCTCGCTGATCGAGCGCGCCGGCGGCAACGTGCGCGACGTCAAGCTTGGCGTCGAGACCGCCCTTGAGGCCATGCCCAAGGTGGAAGGCGGCAACGGCCAGCTTTATCTGGCGCAGCCGCTGGCCAAGGTGTTTTCGACCGCCGAGGAATTGGCCAAGAAAGCCGGCGACAGTTTTGTCACGGTCGAGCGGCTGCTGCAGGCGCTGGCGATGGAGAAGTCGGCCAAGACGGCCGATATCCTGTCCAAGGCCGGCGTCACAGCGCAGGCGCTGAACCAGGTGATCAACGACGTCCGCAAGGGCCGTACCGCCGATTCGGCGAGCGCCGAGCAGGGCTATGACGCGCTGAAGAAATACGCGCGCGACCTCACCGCCGATGCCCGCGCCGGCAAGCTCGACCCTGTGATTGGCCGTGACGACGAGATCCGCCGCACCATCCAGGTGCTGTCGCGGCGTACCAAGAACAACCCGGTGCTGATCGGCGAGCCGGGCGTCGGCAAAACGGCGATCGCCGAAGGTCTGGCGCTGCGCATCGTCAATGGCGACGTGCCCGAATCGCTGAAGGACAAGCAGTTGATGGCGCTCGACATGGGCGCGCTGATTGCCGGCGCCAAATATCGCGGCGAGTTCGAGGAGCGGCTGAAGGCCGTGCTCAACGAAGTCACCTCGGCGGCCGGCGGCATCATCCTGTTCATCGACGAGATGCACACGCTGGTCGGCGCCGGCAAGGCCGATGGCGCCATGGACGCTTCGAACCTGTTGAAGCCGGCGCTGGCGCGCGGCGAACTGCACTGCGTCGGCGCGACCACGCTCGATGAATACAGGAAGCATGTCGAGAAGGACGCGGCCCTTGCCCGCCGGTTCCAGCCGGTCTTCGTCAACGAGCCGTCGGTGGAAGATACCGTGTCGATCCTGCGTGGCCTGAAGGAGAAGTACGAGCAGCACCACAAGGTGCGCATCTCGGATTCGGCGCTGGTCGCGGCGGCGACCTTGTCCAACCGCTACATCGCCGACCGTTTCCTGCCGGACAAGGCGATCGACCTTGTCGACGAAGCCGCGTCGCGGCTGAGGATGCAGGTCGATTCCAAGCCCGAGGCGCTGGACGAAATCGATCGCCGCATCATGCAGCTCAAGATCGAGCGCGAGGCACTGAAGGTCGAGAAGGACGAGGCGTCAAAGGACCGGCTCGCGCGTCTCGAAAAGGAACTCGTCGGCCTCGAGGAGGAATCGACCGAGATCACCGCCAAATGGCAGTCGGAGAAGCAGAAGCTTGGCCTCGCCGCTGACCTCAAGAAGCAGCTCGACGCGGCCCGCAACGACCTCGCCATTGCCCAGCGCAAGGGTGAATTCCAGCGCGCCGGCGAGCTTGCCTATGGCAAGATCCCGGAACTGGAAAAGAAGCTGAAGGAAGCCGAAGCCCAGGACGGCAAGGCCGGCATGGTCGAAGAGGTGGTCACGCCCGACCACGTCGCCCATATCGTGTCGCGTTGGACCGGCATTCCGGTCGACAAGATGCTGCAGGGCGAGCGCGACAAGCTGCTGCGCATGGAAGACGAGATCGGCAAGCGAGTCGTCGGCCAGGGCGAAGCGGTACAGGCGGTGTCCAAGGCCGTGCGTCGTGCCCGGGCCGGGCTGCAGGATCCGAACCGGCCGATCGGCTCGTTCATGTTCCTCGGACCGACCGGCGTCGGCAAGACCGAACTGACCAAGGCGCTGGCCAATTTCCTGTTCGACGACGAGAGCGCTATGGTGCGCATCGACATGTCGGAATACATGGAGAAGCACTCGGTCGCCCGGCTGATCGGAGCGCCTCCCGGTTATGTCGGCTATGAGGAAGGCGGTGCGCTGACCGAAGCGGTGCGGCGCCGGCCCTATCAGGTTGTGCTGTTCGACGAGATCGAGAAGGCGCATCCGGATGTCTTCAACGTGCTGTTGCAGGTGCTCGACGACGGGCGGCTGACCGACGGGCAGGGCCGCACGGTCGACTTCCGCAACACGCTGATCGTCATGACGTCGAACCTCGGCGCCGAATATCTGGTCAATCTCGGCGAAGAGCAGGACGTCGATGCCGTGCGCGACGAGGTTATGAGCGTGGTGAGAGCCTCGTTCAGGCCGGAGTTCCTCAACCGCGTCGACGAGGTGATCCTGTTCCACCGGCTGCGCCGGCAGGATATGGGCCGCATCGTCGAGATCCAGCTCAAGCGGCTGGAAAGCCTGCTCGCCGACCGCAAGATCACACTGTCGCTCGACCAGGATTCGATCGACTGGCTGGCGGCGAAGGGCTACGACCCGGCCTATGGCGCGCGGCCGCTGAAGCGGGTGATGCAGAAGGACCTGCAAGATCCGCTGGCGGAAAAAATCCTGCTTGGCGAGATACTCGACGGCTCGACCGTCAAGGTCACCGCCGGCTCCGACCGGTTGAATTTCCGGTCCAGGCCCACTGTGGTGCCGACCGACGCGGCAGCCTGATCCAACGCCCCGCGTCCGACCGGACGCGCGGCATTTTCTTATGAAACAACAATCCTTTGACGGGGGTGCAGATGACGCTGGACGACTACAACAGCTTCTGCGCCTCGCTGCCGCAGACGACGCATGTCGTGCAGTGGGGCGGGGCCGATGTCTGGAAAGTCGGTGGCAAGGTCTTCACCATCGCCGGCCATGACCGGGAGGGTGGCGTCTTCGTCACCTTCAAATGCTCTGAAATGGCTTATGACGTGCTGAAGGATCAGCCCGGCTGCCGGCCGGCGCCCTATCTCGCCTCGCGCGGCATGAAATGGATCCAGCGTCAGACAAGCCAGAGCATGGATGATGATGCGCTGAAGGACTATCTCGGCGAAAGCCACCGCCTCGTCGTCCTCAAGCTGACGAAGCAGACGCGCAAGGAATTGGGCCTGTAGCAACCAGTAATCCGCCATCTTCATGCCCGGTTCATGTTGGAAAGCTTATGTTGTGGTTTGCTGGCGAAGGGGTTTGCCTGCAGGCTTTTGACGATCAGGGCGTTCCTTGCGCATCCAAACGGTGGCGAGAACGTTCTGGTGGGAACACTGCCGGGCGGCGGCAATTACGCATGACCCCGAAAATCGAAATTCGATTTTCGGAAAGGATCATGCGCAGACATGAAGTGTTACAGCGTCCTTTGCGCGTCCAACCGGACGCGCGGCGCTGTAAGTACCGGAGAGTTTGACCACCATGTTCCGCACGATCCTTGCCTTTTCGGTGCTCGCCGCCGGGCTGCTCACGTCCAGCGCCATGGCATCGCCGACTGTGGACAACGCACTGCCGGCCGTCCGCGCCGCCGATAGCGGCGGCATTGTGCTTGCCCAGGACGGCAATCTCGACATCTATTACGACGCCAGGGGCAACCGCGTCATCGTCGATGCCGAGACCGGCAAGGTCATCGCCATCCAGCCGCCGCAGACCAGGCTCGACCGCCGCGCGCTGCGCCGGGAAATGCGGGCACGTGAGCTTGGACGCGCACCGGTCGAAGACGACGACCGCTACTATCTCGACGATCCCGAAGACATGGCGCGTTTCCGCCGCAGGCAACTGGACGATCAGGGACGAATCCCCGGCCCGCCGGTTGATGAATACGATCCTGAAAGCGACAAATTCCTGGGGGCCGCTCCGCAGGATGATGCCAATGACAGCGACACCTATCCGGAAGCGCCGAAATCCGCTGAACCGCGGCCCGTCAAGCGCCAGCCGCTGAACGAAGCCTCTATCGATCCCGCCGAACCGGCGGCGCCCGCCGACCAGGCCGCGCTGCCGCCGAAAGCCGGTGGCAAGACCGTGGTCGATTCCTCGCTTTCACTCGGCGCACGCCAGGATGTAGCCGCCTTGCAGGTGCTGCTCGACCGCGCCGGCGCTTCACCTGGCGTCGTCGACGGGCGCTTCGGCTCCAATGTCGACAAGGCGCTTGCCGCCTATAACCAGATCACCGGCAGCAATCTGCGCTCGACCGACGCGGTCGGCATCCAGGCTGCGCTGGCGCAGACCGGTGGCGATGCTTTCGCCAATTATACGATCACGCCCGAGGACGCGGCCGGGCCTTATGTCGCCTCGATACCGGAGGATTACAGCCAGAAGGCGCAGCTCGACCGCATGGCTTACACCTCCGTCACCGAAGCCTTGGCCGAACGGTTCCACATGGACGAGAACTACCTGAAGGGGCTCAATCCCGAGGCCGACTTCAGCCGTCCCGGCACCATCATCAAGGTCGCCAATTTCGGCAGGCTGGTGGCGACGCCGGTTGCCCGCATCGTCGCCGACAAGGACAAGAAGCAGGTGTTCGCCTATGACGCCGGTGGCAAGCTGGTCGCGGCCTATCCGGCCACCATCGGTTCAGCCGACACGCCCTCGCCGACCGGCACTCATACGGTGTCGCGCGTCGCGCTCGATCCGAACTACACCTACAACCCCAGCATCAATTTCAAGCAGGGCCAGAACGATAAGATCCTGACCATCCCGCCGGGTCCGAACGGCCCGGTCGGCTCGGTGTGGATTGCGCTGGACAAGCCGACCTATGGCATTCACGGCACGCCCGATCCCTCCAAGATCGGCAAGACCGAAAGCCATGGCTGCGTGCGCCTGACCAACTGGGATGCGCGTGAACTGGCCAAGCTGGTGTCGCCGGGCGTCACCGTCGAGTTCGTCGGCGGTCCCTCGGCCGATGATGTTGTGGAGCAAGTGAGCGCTCCAGCGCAGTGATGTCGGCCTGCCCATAAGGCAGGCCGACATCTAAGCTGGATTCATGAGCGCAGGGCGCTGGCTGGTTGTTGCCGGCCCGCAACAAGTCTAAGCAGGCGCTGATGAAGTCTCCGAGTGAAGCCGCAGCCGTTCCCCTGACCAGGTCGCTTTCCAACGGTACATTTTGCCCGCAGTCGCAGCGCAAGTTCGTGCTGGTTGCGGCGATCCTTGCGTCAGCGCTCGGCTTCATCGACGGGTCGATCCTGGCCATTGCCATGCCGGCAATGCGCGTCGACCTCGGCGCCAGCCTGGCCGAGGTCCAGTGGATTTCCAACGCCTATGCGCTGACGCTGTCGGCGCTGATTCTGGCCGGGGGCGCCGCCGGCGACCGGTTTGGCCTCAGGCGCGCCTTCGTTGCCGGCATTGCGTTGTTCATCGTCGCTTCGCTGGCCTGCGCGGTGGCGCCGAATGCGCTGGTGCTCATCGCCTTTCGCGCCATTCAGGGCCTTGGTGCGGCGATCATGGTGCCGGGCAGCCTCGCCATCATCGCCAAGGCCTATCCGAAGAAGGAGCGCGGCCGGGCGATCGGCATCTGGGCCGCCGCCTCGGCGCTGACGACGGCGCTCGGTCCAGTGCTCGGTGGCTTCGTCCTGTCGGCCTTTGGCGGCGGTATCTGGCGGGCGATCTTCGCCGTCAACCTGCCGCTCGGGCTGATCTCGATCTATCTCCTGCTGGCCAAGATTCCCGCCGACGCGCCGACGGAGAAGCGAAGCCTCGATCTCGGCGGCGCCGCTCTCGCCACGCTTGCCTTCGGGGCGCTTGCCTACGGACTGACCTCGATGAGCGCCGAAGGCAGCGGGCTGATGTCGGGGCCGAGCATCGCCGCAGGCGCCGTGCTGCTTATCATCTTCATCGTCTTCGAGCTTCGGCAGCGCGAGCCGATGATCGATCTCAAGCTGTTTCGGATCGGCGCCTTCGCCGGCGCCAACCTCGCCACCTTCTTCCTGTATTTCGCGCTGTCGGCCAATCTGTTCTACCTGCCGATGCTGTTGATCGCCGGATGGGGGCTGAGCACCAAAGAGGTCGGTTTCATCTTCCTGCCGCTGTCGGCGTTGATCGCGCTGCTGTCGGGTCTCGTCGGCCAGTGGTCGGATCGCATCGGTCCGCGTTTTCCGATCGCCAGCGGCTGCCTGGTGGTCGCCATCGCCTTTGCCGGGCTGGCTTTGCTCACTCATGCCGGCATGCACAATTTCTGGACCGGTATCTTTCCGCTGATGGCGGTGATGGGGCTCGGCATGGCGCTGGTGGTGTCGCCGCTGTCGACGGCGGTCATGACCGCGGTCGAGGACAAGGATACCGGCGCCGCTTCCGGCATCAACAATGCGGTTTCGCGCATTGGCGGGCTGATTGCTGTGGCGGCGATGGGCTCGCTCGCGGCCTGGGTCTATTCGACGATGCTCGATACCAGCGTCAGGCCGGGCATTCCGGGGTTCGGAGAACCGGCATTGGCCGGCCTGGCGTCAGACCTTGAT
Organism: Mesorhizobium sp. P170090; assembly: GCF_057786115.1. Classification (NCBI taxonomy): domain Bacteria; kingdom Pseudomonadati; phylum Pseudomonadota; class Alphaproteobacteria; order Hyphomicrobiales; family Phyllobacteriaceae; genus Mesorhizobium; species Mesorhizobium sp. P170090. Next base: position 9,007 of record NZ_JBYNWH010000001.1, on the reverse strand, counting down.
GCAACACGGCTCGCCGCCAGCGATGCGGCGTTCGCGGCCGTGTCGACAGTGACGGCCGTGCTTTGCCTCCTTGCCGCTATTATCGCCTGGGCCACCGTTTCGGGGCAAAAGCTGCCTTGGTCACGAGCCGAAGAGGAGCAGTCGACCTGATTCGGAGCCGACCCGATTCGGAATGCTCTGATGGGGCGATTATGATTCGCCGGCGTCGAGTGTGACGGCTTAAAGCGCGTCGCGCTGAAACGGATTCATACGACGCGCTTTAAGTCTTTGTTTTGACACATGTCCTTGTCCCAGAGCCGCGGCACACTTCTGGGCGACATGCATTAGCCTTCGATCTTGGCGCTCGCGACCTTCAGCGGATTGCTGTCTTCCTGCTTGAGCAGTTCATCGATGCGCTCGCGCTCGCGCTTGAAAGCGACCAGGTCGTCGCCCTTCAGCACCTTGCCGACCGGCAGACGCACGCGCATCGGGTCGACCTTGGTGCCGTTGACGATCAGCTCGTAGTGAAGATGCGGACCGGTGGAGAGGCCGGTCTGACCGAGGAAGCCGATGGTCTGGCCCTGGCGGACATGAACGCCCGGTTCGATGCCTTTGGCAAAGGCGCTCTGGTGATTGTAGGAGGTCTCGTAGCCATTGGCATGGCGGATGATGATCTGTTTGCCGTAGCCGCCGGCCCAGCCGGCCTTTTCGATGGTGCCGTTGCCGGCGGCGATGATCGGCGTTCCGATCGGCGCCGCCCAGTCGACGCCGGTATGCATGCGGACATAACCGAGGATCGGATGTCGGCGGGCGCCGAAGCCGGAGCGGAATTTCCCGGCCGGCAGGGGATTGCGCAGCAGGAACTGCTCGGCGCTCGATCCATCCTCGTCGAAATAGTCGGTCGAGCCGTCCTGCATCTGGAAGCGGTAGAAATTGCGTGTCTGGCCGCCGAAGGTCGACGAGACATAGAGCAGTTCCGATTCGTCGGAGGCCTGGTCGTCGCCGTCAGGCTGCGAGAACAGCACGTCGATGCGGTCCGATGGATTGAGCCTGGACTGGAAGTCGACGCCGGAGGCCAGGAGCTTGACCAATTGCTGGGTCAGCTTCTTCGACATGCCATAGGAATAGGCGGCGCGGTAGATGCCGTCATAGACGTTCGGCAGATTGCCGCGCACCACCACCGGTGCCGACGAATCGTCGAACGCGGTCAGCAATTCGGGGTTCGGCTCCGGTTCCTGCGCCGGCACATACTGGCCGCGGTCGTCGAGCGCGATGGTGACGATGTGCGTTGTCTTGTCATAGACGCTGGTGCGAACGACCTTGGCGGCGTCGCCATGTACCTCGAGCCCGACCCGCAGCACGGTTCCGGCCTTCAGCGCCGGTGCGTTGAGCAGCTTGCCGATCGCCTCCGCCATGCCGGTGGCGTCATCGCCCGTATAGCCCGAATCAGCGAAAGCCTCGGCAATGTCGCGGTCCCTGGTGAAGGGAATGATTTCCTCGGCGAAAGCCGGGGTCTGGTCGTCGAGCG